>NZ_CP146605.1:0-4800000 GCF_037094675.1 Pseudomonas sp. KK18 | reverse complement strand
CAAAAAACTTATCTTAAAACTGTGCGAAAACATATTGTTAGTTTTTTTAGTCAATGTTGCAGTTCTATTGAACTGGGGCGGCCTATTCTACGCACTCCGTTATCTGGAACCTGCCGTTGTCGGCGTGGCCTCAGTGGCATGCGGGCCGGCGCTAACGCTCATCCTCTCTGCTCTTGATAAAAACAGAGTTAAAACCGCGTTGGCGGATACATTGATTTCCTGGCTGGTACTGATTTCCGTGGGAATCATGTTGTTCAAGTCATTCATGGGTGACAGTGGTGTGTCTTCCACCACTACCGGGCAGCGAATGCTTGGCATCGTCAGCGTTCTGGTGTGCGCGTTGGGCACCGTGATGTATACGATCGTCTCGAAAAAGCTATTCGCTCGACAGTGGGTTGTTTATGAAATTCTGGCGGTCCGAAATGTGGTGATGATCATTGCCTGTGTCGTCTTGATTCCCGCGACGGGTGTCGGTTTTGCCTTGGGCCCTGAGCTGTTCTGGCCGATGCTGACGTTAGTGGTGATTGGCCATTTGCTGCCGATTTATCTGATTCAAAAAACCATTCATTATCTCAGTGCTATCCATGTCTCGCTGTTACTGCTGACACTGCCGGTGTTTGTCCTGCTGCTTCAATATCTCGACACACGAGTGGAGTTTTCGGCAGCCAGTGTCACGGCGGTTGGCGTCATTATTTTTTTACTCTCTGGACGAGCAATCGCAAGTCTGTATCTCGAAAGGCGGGGATTGAGATGAGCAGAGTCGTGATAGTCGATGGTTTTTCATCCGGTAAGTTTGTCGCGAAAGCGTTGCGTGAGCGAGGCTGTACGTTGATCCATGTGGCGTCGTCCGCGACGCTCGATGATTATTACTACATGGGTTTCGATGCCTCGATTTATGAATGTCTGATCGTCAATAAGCAGTTGGAAGCGACGGTCGAACGCGTTGCGACGTTCGATCCCCAGTACATCATCGCTGGGGCTGAAACCGGTGTGTTGTTGTCTGATTGGCTCAACGAGCAGCTCAATCTTCCTTATCGCAACCAATTCAACCGAACTCAGGCGCGCAGGAACAAGTTTGAAATGATCCGTTGTGTCGCCGACGCTGGGCTGCCAGCCGCGCAACAGGCTATCGTTGAGTCATGGAATGCGGCCAAGGCCTGGATCCTGGGGCATGGCAGGTTTCCCGTGGTGCTGAAACCTCTGGATAGTGCAGGCGCGGATGGGGTTTATATTTGCGATGATTTGCAAGATTGTGAGGTCGCCTTCGGAAAGGTTTTGGGAACGACCAATCGACTCAATATTAGGAACGCTCAGGTCCTGATCCAGGAATATTTGGTTGGTGTGGAATATGTTGTGAATATGGTCTCCCTGGGCGCGAGGCAGATGGTCACTGAAGTGGTGAGATACCGAAAGGAGCGGCTGGACAGCGGTAGCGTCATTTACGACATTGATGAACTGGTCAGCCCTGCCGAGCCTGAGTGTGAGCTGCTGGTCGACTACACCCGCAAGGTCGTCAGAAGCCTGGGCATTGAAAATGGCCCTAGCCACGCGGAGGTTATGCTGACCGAAAAAGGTCCCAGACTTGTGGAGATCGCAGCGCGCACCGACGGAATTCTTCGTCCTGAAGTATCCGAACAGACGACAGGACTGGGGCAGATTCGCGCCACGGTTATGTCCATCGTTGAGCCGGAACAATTTGAGCGCTTGCTTGACGCCCAGGTAGGTTATGAATTGTTGCTGCACAGCTATAACGTCTGCCTAATCAATCGTTCGCCGGGTTGTTTCACCAAAGAGCTGTTTTTAAGCGAGCTTCTGAAGCTCGAGTCCTATTTTTATTCGGTGTTCTACGTTGGCAGCGGGCAGCCGATTGGCATGACCAAAGACGTATTCAGCCAACCGGGTACCATTTATTTGGTGCATGCCGACAACGCGGTCATCAAGGCGGATTATTTGAAGCTTCGAGCACTCGAGGCTGTGGGAGCCTACTTGGCGCCCTGACGTCCGGATCAACAAAACTCCCGTATGTGATCCCGGTTGT
Organism: Pseudomonas sp. KK18; assembly: GCF_037094675.1. Taxonomy (NCBI): domain Bacteria; kingdom Pseudomonadati; phylum Pseudomonadota; class Gammaproteobacteria; order Pseudomonadales; family Pseudomonadaceae; genus Pseudomonas; species Pseudomonas sp. KK18. Next base: position 4,797,962 of record NZ_CP146605.1, on the reverse strand, counting down.
AGGAAGCAACCTCACGCCCCAGGCAACCAGCCGCCGCCCAATGCCGTCACCAAACCCACACTCGCCTGCAACTGCCGCGTCTGCACCGCCTGCAACGTGCGCTGCGCCTGCAACGCCGCCGTCTGCGCCGTCACCACATCCAGGTAACTCACAGCCCCCGCCTGGTAACTGTTCATCGCCAGTGCCTGTGTGTGTTCGGCGGCATTCGCGGCAGCCTGTTCATCCATCGCCTCCTGCTGCAAGTCGCGCAGTTGCCCAAGGTTGTCTTCCACCTCACGCACGGCTCTTAACACCTGGCTGCGATAGTGCGCCGAAGCCTCTTCAAACTCCGCCTTGGCCTGGCGCTCATTGGCGCTCAGCCGGCCGCCATCAAAGATCGGCAGATTCACCAGCGGCCCCAGCGCCCAATACCGATTGGCGGCGGAGAACAAGTTGCCCACACCTTGGGTCTGCCCGCCAATCAAGCCGGTCAAACTGAAATCCGGGTACCACGCGGCCTTGGCCACGCCGATATTCGCGTTGGCCGCAAACACCCGCCGTTCCGCCGCCGCAATATCCGGCCGACGTTGCAGCAACTGGCTCGGCAACTGCTGTGGAATTCCCGGCAAGGCGATCAATTGCTGGCTCGGCGGCAGCTGGAATTCACTGGCGGATACGCCCACCAATTCACCAATCGCATGCTCGGTGAGATTGCGTTGACCGCGCACATCGTCAAGCTGCGCCTGTGCTTCAGCCAGCTGATTCTGCGCCCGGGTCAGGTCGAGCTCCGAGGCGATCTGCCCCTCGTACCGGCTGCGGGTCAGTTTCAGCGCCTGGCCAAAATCATCCAGCGAACTGCTGAGAATCCGGCTCTGGGCATCCAGTCCGTTGAGCTGCACGTACAGCGTCGCCAACTGATGCTGCAGGCTCAGGCGTGCCACCGCCAAATCATCCCCGGAGGCTTGGGCCTGTGCATCGCCAGCCGCCACCTGGTTGCGGATTTTGCCCCACAGATCCAGATCGAAGCTCAGCGCAAACCCCGCCGTGTTGCTGTTGTACACCGAAGGCTGGGTATCACCCCGCAGTGGCCGATTGTCCGATTGCCGCTGGCGCAACGGTTGCGCGCTGGCGGTTATTTGCGGGAACAGCCCGGCATGCAACTGGCTGGCATACGCCTGGGACGCATCGAAATGCGCCAGCGCCGCCGCCAGGTCCGGGTTGGCCTTGAGCAGTTGTTCCTGCAGGTCGTTCAGGCGCGGGTCCTGATACAGCTGCCACCACTTCGGCGCCAGTTGGTCGGACGGTTGCGCGCTGTGCCACGGGCCGTCGCTGGTCTGTTCGCGGTACTTGGCCGGCAGGTCGATGGTCGGCGCCTTGTAGGTGGGCGCCAGCGAGCAACCGTGCAGTGCCACCAATACCAGGGCCGCGAGGGGTTTAAGCCTTGGGCGCATGTGCACCTCCGGCATCGGCCATTTGCACGGCGTCGCCTTCGCGCAGTGCGTCGGGTGGGTTGTCGACTACGCGGTCAGTGGGTTTCAGGCCCTGGTCAATCACCAGGCGCTCGCCGAGGTCGAGGCCGATGTGGATGTCTTGCAGGTGCACGTGGTTCTTGGCGTCCAGTACCGCGACCTGGGTACCTTCGGCGCGGAAGATCAGGGCGCTGGCCGGGATGCTCACGCCATGGGTATCCGCCGGAATCGCCAGGGTGGCTTCGGCGTAGTCGCCGGGCAGCAACTTGCCGTCCGGGTTGTCGGCCACGAACTGTGCGAGCAGGGTGCCGGAGCGGCGGTCGATGGCGGTGGAGTCGCCCATCAGCTTCGCGCTGAAGTGTTCGCCGGGGTGCTCGGGTACCGTCAGTTGGGCGGCCAGCCCGGGATGAATCACCGCGGCGTAGTTCTGCGGCACCGGCACGTAGAGGCGCAGTTGGTGGGTGTCGGCGATGTCGAACAGTTCCGGATCGCTGTCGCTGTCAGCCTTGATCAACTGGCCGATGTCGGTGTTGCGCGCGGTGATCACACCGGCGAATGGCGCGCGAATGGTCTTGTAGTCTTCCAGCGCCGAGAGCCGCGCATAGTCAGCCTCGGCGGCCTGGGCGTTGGCCTTGGCGGCCAGGGCATTCGAGGTTTTTTCATCGGCCTCCTGGCGCGATACCGAATGGCTGTCCAGCAGGTTTTTCCAGCGGGTGGCAGTGGTTTCTGCCAGTCGTGCATTGGCCTGTTCCTGCACCATGCGCGCGTGGGTTTGTGCTACCTGCTGGTCGAGGTCGGGGCTGTCGATCTCGGCGAGAATCTGCCCGGCCTTGACCTGGCTGCCGATGTCGACTTTCCAGTCTTTCAGGTAACCGCTGACCCGCGCATGAATCGGTGCCTTGCTCCAGGCTTCCAGATGCGCGGGCAGGCGCAGGGTGTCGCCGGCCGCGTTCTGTTTGGGCTGGAACACCAGCACCTGCGGCACGGCGGCGGTTTCGGTCCAGGCGGTGACGGATTTTTCATGCATCGTACGGGCGTGCAGGCCGTTGGCGACCAACAGGGCGGCCAGTGTCAGGCCGCCGACACCCATGAGCATCAGACGCTTGCGCGAGGGTTTGTGATCAGACGACATGTGAAGTTTCTCCAGCAGCAGCGCGAGTAGGGTGACGACCGTGGACCAGGCTGAAGACCACGGGTACAAACAGCAAAGTGGCAGTGGTGGCGAGGATCAGGCCGCCGATCACGGCACGTCCCAGCGGCGCGTTTTGTTCTTCGGACAAGGCCAGCGGCAACATGCCGATGATCATCGCCAGGGCGGTCATGCAGACCGGGCGGAAACGGGTGTAGCCGGCTTCCAGTGCGGCCTTGAGTGCATCGCCATGTTCGGCCAGGCGCTCTCGGCAGAAGCTCACCACCAGGATCGAGTTGGCGGTGGCCACGCCCATACAGAGGATGGCCCCCGTGAGTGCGGGCACCGACAATGACGTGCCGCTGAGGAACAGCATCCACACGATCCCCGCCAGCGCTGCCGGCAGTGCGGTGATGATCACGAACGGGTCGGTCCAGGACTGGAAGTTGACCACGATCAGCAGATAGATCAGCACCACCGCACCGAGCAGGCCGAAGCTCAAGCCGTTGAACGCTTCATGCAGCGCATCGATCTGCCCGTGCAGGCTGATGGTCGCGCCTTTGGGGCGCATCGGGGCCATGTCGTTCAGCACTTTTTGCACATCGCTGGCGACGCCGCCGAGGTCGCGGCCTTGCACGTTGGCGTACAAGTCCAGGGTCGGCTCGATGTTGTAGTGGGTCACCACCGCCGGGCTTTGTACCCGCGAGATGGTCGCCACGCCGCCGAGGATCTGTGACTGACCGTCGGCACCGGTTACCGGCAACGCTTCCAGGGACGGCAGGCTGTCGAGGCGGTATTGCGGGGTGGCTGCCACGATCGAATACGACACGCCGTTGGCCGGGTTGAGCCAGAACGTTGGTGCGGTTTGCGAGCTGCCGGCCAGGGACGCAACCATGCTGTTGGTTACGTCACGCTCGGTGATGCCCAGGCCGTTGGCACGCATGCGCTCCACGTTGACTTGCAGTGACGGGTAGCCGGTGGACTGCTGGATGCGCAGGTCGGCAATGCCCGGTATGTGTTTCAGGCGACGTTCCAGTTCGATGGCGTAGGCGCGGTTTTCTTCATCGCTGCGCCCGGAGATTTTCACGTCCAGCGGGGCCGGCGAACCGAAGTTGAGGATCTGGCTGCTGATGTCTGCCGGGAGGAATGCGAACTGGCTGCCGGGGAAGCTTTCGGGCAACGCTTCACGCAGTTTTTTCACGTAGTCGGCGGTGGGCGCATGGTCCTTTTTCAGGGTGACCTGGATATCGCCGTCCTGTGGGCCGATGGTGCCACTGCTGCTGTAGGCCATGTCGATGCCGCTCAGCGGGATGCCGATGTTGTCGACGATGGTGTCCAGTTCGTCGGCCGGAACGATCTCGCGAATCCGCGCTTCGATCCGGTCAAAGGCCGCCGCGCTCTCTTCGATGCGTGTGCCCAGCGGCAAGCGCACGTGCAGGGCCATGGCCCCGGCGTCGGTGGCCGGGAAGAAGTCCTGGCCCAGGCTTGGCAGCAGCAGGAACGAGGCGAGGATGCACGCCAGGAAGCCGATGATGAAGCGCTTGCGGGCGCCGAGGGCCAGGGTCAGCAGGCCGTGGTAAACGTCCCGCACGTTGGAGAAGTGACGCTCAAAACCCTGCTGGAAATTCAGCACCGATTGCAGCACCGCGTTGCGCTGCGGTTTGTGCTGGTCGCCCTCGTGATGGTTGATGAATTCATCTTCCGGGTGATGACCTTCACCTTGCTCCGGCACGTGCGGCTTGAGCAGGAACATCGCCAGGGTCGGCACCAGGGTTCGCGACAGAATGAACGAGCTGGCCATGGCGAAAATCACCGCCAATGCCATCGGGCGGAACAGGTAGCCGGCGATGCCTTGCAGCATGAACATCGGCACAAACACGATGCAGATACACAGCAGGGACACGAACGCCGGGCCGACGATTTGCTTGGCGCCGTCGAGGATCGCGTCCTTCACCGCCTTGCCTTGTTCCAGGTGCCAGTTGATGTTCTCGATGGTCACTGTGGCGTCGTCCACCAGGATCCCCACCGCCAACGCCAGCCCGCCGAGGGTCATGACGTTGAGGGTTTGCCCGGTGGCCGCCAGCAGGGCGATGGCCGACAGTACCGCGAGGGGAATCGACGCGGCGATGATGATGGTCGAGCGCCAGCTGCCGAGGAACAGCAGGATCATCGCACTGGTCAGCAAGGCGGCGATGATGCCTTCCTGGGCCACGCTGCCCACCGACTGTTTGACGAACACCGAGGCGTCGCCGAGCAGCGAGGTCTTCAGCGACGGCGGCAGGGTTTCATTGATGCGCGGCAGCATCTGGCGGATGCCGTCGATGATCGACAGGGTGGAGATGCTGCCGTTTTTCAGGGCCGGCATCAGCACCGCACGGTGGCCGTCGACGCGCACGATGTTGGTCTGCGGCGGCGAGCCGTCACGCACGTGGGCCACCTGGCCGATGGTGATGATCGCACCGTCGACTGTCTTGATCGGCAAGTCGTTGAGCTCATCAATCGCCTTCGGGCTGTTGTTGAGCAAAATCGTGTATTCGTTGGGGCCGAGTTTGGCGGTACCCACCGGGATAATCTGGTTCTGCAGGGCCAGGGCGTTGCCTACGTCCTGCGCCGAGAGGCCTTTGGCGGCCAGCGCCTGTGGGTCGAGGTCGAGGGTGATCTGGCGTTGCTTGCCGCCCATTGGCGTGGGCATGGCCAGGCCGGGCAGGGCGCTCAGGGGCAAGCGGATGTTGTTCTGCACCAGGTCGCGGATCTTCGCTTCCGACAAGCTGGGGCTGGAGAACGCCATCTGCAGAATCGGCACCGTAGAGGCGCTGTAGTTGAGGATCAGCGGCGGCGTAATGCCCGGTGGCATCTGCTTGAGCACGGTTTGTGACACCGCTGTTACCTGGGCGTTGGCGGTGCGGATATCCACGCCGGGCTGGAAGAAAATCTTCACGATGCCCATGCCGGGTAACGACTGCGATTCAATGTGCTCGATGTCGTTGACGGTGGTACTCAGGGAGCGTTCGTAGGTGTAGATCACGCGACCGGCCATGGCGTCCGGAGACAGGCCGTTGTACTGCCAAACCACCGCAACGACGGGGATGCCAATATCGGGAAATACGTCAGTGGGGGTACGCAAGGCCGCCATGGGCCCGATGATGCAGATGAAAATTGCCAGCACGATAAACGTGTAGGGCTTGAGCAGTGCGGTCTTTACCAGCCCGAGCATGCCGTAACCTCCAAAGGAGTTGGATTGCAAACGCTCGCAGTCTTGACGGACCCACCTAACACGCACCTTTCAGCCAGGTGAAGGAAGATTTAGTTAACGGCTGAAGATCCTTTCATATGTATTCATTTGTTCAACAATGGTGACAGTAACAAGCTGGATACCGATCGAACGGGAGCTGTTTCGCCTGTTCACTCTTTATCCATTTGGAGTTCTGCCATGTCTCTTAAACCCTTGTTGTTGATCCCGGCCTTGAGTGCGGTCCTGTTGTTGTCGGCGTGTGCCGGCCCGATGCCGAAGGCGGACCCGAGCGAAGCCTGGATCGGCTTGCAAGAGGAGGCACCCAACGACCTGATGGCCGAGCGGGTAGACGGTAAAAACATTAATGATGGCCGCTACTTCGAAGTGAAACCCGGCGCGCATCGCCTGGACGTCACCTTGTTTGAAGAAGAGGCGGGGGATGATAACCAGCAGGATTGTCGCGGGCATGTGACCTACGGCAACTTCAAGGCCGGCGAGCATTACACCCTGGTGGAATCCAGCCTGGGTACGACGGTGCGTGCCGAGTTGAAGGATAGCCACGGCAAGGAATTGGCGCAGACCGAAGACTTCAGTTGCATGCCTGGCTAAGGCGTCAGGCGTGGTGCCCGGCGGGTTTGTGCAGCTTGCCGGGTGCTGCGGGTTTTACGTGTGGGTGATGGTGCCGGCGGGTCACGCGCATCACGCCCCACAGCATGGCGGCGGCGACGGCCAGCCATCCACAGATCAAAAGCAGAATCGTTGTTGTCAGGCTCATAAGTGCCTCCTTTCGCCCGGTGCCGGGCACACACTGTCTTCTCAATGGACAGTCTAGCTATCCGCAGGTTGCCTGCTATTGACCAATGGTCGTGTGCGTCCAACTTGTTTGCTCTATCGCCGGCCTTTTACTGCGCTGCAAGGCTATACCCGCGCCCCGGAGCGTCCTATGATCAGGGCCCACGTCGACCGTTGATCAAGTGAGTGAAGAAGTTGCGGTTTCCCTCGAACATTAAAACCTCCTGGTGGGTCGCCGCCTGTTTCATGGGGCTGGCGGCCTGTTCCTCGCATCCAAAACCCACGAGCATCCCGGGGCTGCCGGAGAGTGTCGAGCTCAAGGGCGTGCCGGCGTTTCGCGGTGAGACTTACCTCGGTGGCCCAGCCGCTCTTGCCAGCATGCTGTCTCAACAAGGCATTGTGATTACACCGGGGCTATTGGATAAGCCACTGCATTTGCCGGGCGCTGAAGCGGACCTTGAGCGCAACATGCAGGTGCTGGCCCGTGAATACGGGATGTTGGTGTACCCGCTGGAAGATCAGCTGCCGGCGCTGCTGGCACAGGTCGCGGCCGGGTACCCGGTGATGGCGCGTATCACCCAGGGCTCGACCTTCTGGGCCGGTCCGCGGTATGTCGTGGTGGTGGGTTACAACAAGCAGAAGAGCATGGTGCTGCTGCGTTCAGGCTTGGCGCGACGCATGCCGATGGATTTCAGTGCGTTTGAGTCGGCGTGGAAAGACGGCGGCAAGTGGGCGGTGCTGATTCAGCGGCCCACCCAGTTGCCGGTCAAGGTCGACGCCCAGCGCTGGCAGCAGGCTGCCAGCGCCACGGCCCAGGCGGGCCAGGAACAGGCGGCGGCCCAAGCAGTCAAGGCACTGGCCAGTCAGGCCAAATAAAAAAACGGCGCTCAAGGGCGCCGTTTTTTATGTCGCTATTTAAGGATCAGCGGGACTCGGTGACCTGAACATTCGCCCGTGGGCGGTTCTTCAGGTTCTTGTCAGCCTTGTAGCGCAATGCGACGTCTGGCACCGAGCCGCTCTTGCCGGTTTCGACCCAGCTGCGGATGCGCCCGGCATCGGCAAAGTGGGTGAATTTGCCGAAGGCATCGAGGATCACCAGCGACACCGGGCGATTACCCATGCTGGTCACCAGCACCAGGCAATGGCCGGCCTGGTTGGTAAAGCCGGTCTTGGTCAGCTTGATGTCCCAGTTGGCGCGGTTGATCAGGTGGTCAGTGTTGGAGAAACCCAGGGTGTAGTTGGGTTTGCGGAACGACACGGTCTTTTCCTTGGTGGTGCTCAACTGGCTGAGCATCGGGTACTTGCGTGCAGCGGCCAGCAGTTTGCTCAAGTCACGGGCGGTGGACACGTTGTGGATCGACAAGCCGGTGGGCTCTACATAGTGGGTGCTGGTCATGCCCAGTGCCTTGGCCTTGGCGTTCATCGCTGCGATGAAGGCCGGGTAGCCGCCCGGGTAGTGGTGGGCCAGGCTGGCGGCGGCGCGGTTTTCCGAGGACATCAGGGCAATCAGCAACATCTCCTTGCGCGGCATCTCGCTGCCGATCTTGACCCGGGAGAACACGCCTTTCATCTCTGGCGTGTCCTTGATGTTGATGTCGATGTATTCATCCATGTTCTGCTTGGCTTCCAGCACGATCAGGCCGGTCATCAGTTTGCTCACCGAGGCGATCGGCACGATGACATCCGGGTTGCTGGCATAGATGACTTTGTTGGTCTGCAGGTCTACCACCATCGCACTGCCGGAGGCGATGTGCAGGGTGGACATGTCGCGGGGAGCGGTGGTGGTTTCGCTTGCGCTCGCGAAGGTGCCTGTCAATGCAAAAAATAGGCTGACAATGGAAAGATGAATTTTCACGCGGATGAACTCGCTAAAAAAAGTAGGGATATACCGTTCTGCAACGGAGGTTCTGACAAATAACGTTACATTCTAGAAGTATGGATCAGAAACTGTCGAATGTTCTTCTAGAAACAGATGAAACCCCTTAAAAACAAAGAAAAAAGTACTTTTTATCCGGCCAATAAAAAGCCCTGCGATAAGGCAGGGCTTTTTCAGAGCGGCTGGTTATTAGACGTGCAGGGTTTCGGCGGCGTACAGGGTGTTTTCCAGCAGGCAGGCACGGGTCATCGGGCCGACACCACCGGGTACCGGGGTGATCCAGCCGGCACGGGGCAGGGCGGTTTCGTACACCACGTCGCCCACGAGCTTGCCATCGTCCTGGCGGTTGATGCCCACGTCGATGACGATGGCGCCTTCCTTGATCCACTCACCCTTGACCAGGCCCGGCTTGCCGGCGGCGACGACCACCAGGTCGGCGCGGCCAACGTGGCCGGCCAGGTCCTTGGTGAAGCGGTGGGTCACGGTCACGGTGCAGCCGGCCAGCAGCAGTTCCATGGCCATCGGGCGACCGACGATGTTCGAGGCGCCGACGACGACGGCATCCAGGCCATACAGATCGACGCCGGTGCTTTCCAGCAGGGTCATGATGCCCTTCGGGGTGCACGGGCGCAGCAGCGGGATACGCTGGGCCAGGCGGCCGACGTTATAAGGGTGGAAACCGTCGACGTCCTTGTCCGGGCGGATGCGTTCGAGCAATTTCGACGCGTCCAGATGCTCGGGCAATGGCAGTTGCAGCAGGATGCCGTCGATGGCCGGATCGTCGTTGAGGCTGTCGATCAGGTCGGTGAGGGCCTGTTGGGTGGTGTCTTCAGCCAAGTCGTAGGCTTTGGAAATAAAGCCGACCTCTTCACAGTCTTTACGCTTGTGCGAGACATAAACCTGAGAGGCAGGATCGCTGCCGACCAGGATCACCGCGAGGCCCGGCGTGCGCAGGCCTTGTTGGCTGCGCTCGGCGACTCGTTTGGCGATCTGCTGGCGCAGGCTGGCGGCGATTGATTTGCCGTCGATAAGTTGTGCAGTCATTACGCGTGATTAACCATCGAGAGGGGGAAGAAAAGTGCGCGCATTCTCGCATGCCATGGCGTGAGGGCAAAGGCGCTTGGTCTGCAAATTCCCCTAACCCCTTAAATAAAATGAATTTTTTATAAAAAGGATTTGACGGGTTTCGGGTCCATCTATACTATTCGTCGCACTTGTCGGGCACAGCCTAGCACTGGTTAGTTTGTAATCCTCCAAGAGTACAGATTAATAAGGCGCCCGTAGCTCAGCTGGATAGAGCATCCGCCTTCTAAGCGGATGGTCGCAGGTTCGAGTCCTGCCGGGTGCGCCATTAGGCAGCTTTGGCACAAGTAGCGCAATATGGTGGGCGTAGCTCAGTTGGTAGAGCACGGGATTGTGACTCCCGTTGTCGAGGGTTCGATCCCCTTCGTCCACCCCATATTTAAAAAGGCGCCAGATTAATAGTCTGGCGCCTTTGCTTTAAAAGCTTCAAGCGCGGATGTGGTGGAATTGGTAGACACACTGGATTTAGGTTCCAGCGCCGCAAGGTGTAAGAGTTCGAGTCTCTTCATCCGCACCAAATAAAGTTTCGTGAAGGCCTGCGGGTCGGTGCGAAGCTCAACAAATAGCCTTTTTGACGGGCTTTTTGGTCACGCAATATGGTGGGCGTAGCTCAGTTGGTAGAGCACGGGATTGTGACTCCCGTTGTCGAGGGTTCGATCCCCTTCGTCCACCCCATATTTCGAAAGGCGCCAGATTAATAGTCTGGCGCCTTTTTTGTTTCAGCGGTTTGAGTTTCAACGCAGTCGCAGGTGTTGGGCTGCAGGGCAGGGCGTTTCGTCGTATTTATGTTTCGCGATGATGCCGCACTGCCTGCCGGCCTTGTCCGCAGGGTCGGTTGTCAGGGAGATGATTGGCAACCGCTTCTATATATAGAAGGGTTGGCGCAGAGCCCTGGCATGATGGGATGTATTTGCCACCGGGGCGAGCTGCACTCGTGCATTCGCACCTATAAATTGCCTGCTGTTTTTTTACCCGTTTTCAGTAGGGTGACTTCTTGAGTTTGACCCACTAGAATGCATGCCCTTGATTCTGGGGTCGGAAACGGCCAGCTAACGTCTGTGCAACGAGGAATATCCATGCAAGTTTCTGTTGAAAATACTTCTGCTCTTGAGCGCCGCATGAGCATCACCGTGCCGGCCGAGCGCATCGAGACCCAGGTCAACAAGCGTCTGCAGCAGACTGCCCAAAAGGCCAAGATCGCTGGTTTCCGTCCAGGCAAAGTGCCAATGAGCGAAATCAAGCGCCGCTTCGGTGCTGATGCACGTCAGGAAGCTGTAGGTGACGTGATCCAGGCTTCCTTCTACGAAGCCGTTGTCGAGCAGAAGCTGAACCCGGCTGGCTCGCCTTCCATCGAGCCCAAGTCCCTGGAAGCAGGCAAGGATCTGGAATACGTTGCAATCTTCGAAGTGTTCCCTGAGTTCGAAGTTGCCGGTTTCGATTCGATCGCCATCGAGCGCCTGAGCGCTGATGTTGCTGACTCCGACCTGGACAACATGCTGGAAATCCTGCGCAAGCAGAACACCCGTTTTGAAGTGGCCGATCGTGCTGCCCAGAACGAAGACCAGCTGAACATCGATTTCGTAGGCAAGGTTGACGGCGAAGCATTCGCTGGCGGCTCCGCCAAGGGTACTCAGCTGGTGCTGGGTTCCAACCGCATGATTCCTGGTTTCGAAGACGGCCTGGTTGGCGCCAAAGCCGGCGAAGAGCGCGTTCTGAACCTGACTTTCCCGGCTGACTATCAGAACCTGGACCTGGCTGGCAAAACCGCCGAGTTCACCGTGACCGTCAACACCGTTTCCGAGCCCAAGCTGCCAGAACTGAACGAAGAGTTCTTCAACCAGTTCGGCATCAAGGAAACCGGCATCGAAGGTTTCCGCACCGAAGTTCGCAAGAACATGGAGCGTGAACTGCGCCAGGCCATCAAATCCAAGGTCAAGAACCAGGTGATGGACGGTCTGCTGGCTGCCAACCCGATCGAAGTGCCGAAGGCCCTGCTGTCCAACGAAGTTGATCGTCTGCGCGTGCAGGCTGTTCAGCAGTTCGGCGGCAACATCAAGCCTGACCAACTGCCGGCCGAACTGTTCGAAGAACAGGCCAAGCGTCGCGTTGTACTGGGTCTGATCGTGGCTGAAGTGGTCAAGCAATTCGACCTCAAGCCTGACGAAACCCGCGTTCGCGAAATGATCCAGGAAATGGCTTCGGCCTACCAGGAGCCTGAGGCTGTTGTGTCCTGGTACTACAAGAACGACCAGCAGCTGAACGAAGTGCGTTCGGTTGTGCTGGAAGAGCAAGTTGTGGATACTGTTCTGCAGAAGGCTAAGGTGACCGATAAAGCGGTCTCTTACGAAGAAGCAGTCAAGCCGGCTGAAGCAGCACAAGCCGACTGATTGCTCAACTCGTTTGAAAATACACCCATAAGCCAGCCTCGCGCTGGCTTATGCGTATTCAAGACATGACTATTTGGGAGTAACTGCAGAGCATGTTCCGTAATTCGTATATTCAGCAGAACTCTGATATCCAGGCCGCTGGCGGCCTGGTCCCGATGGTTGTCGAGCAATCTGCTCGTGGCGAACGCGCCTATGACATCTACTCGCGCCTGCTCAAGGAGCGAGTGATCTTTCTGGTTGGTCCGGTAGAGGACTACATGGCCAACCTGATCTGTGCGCAGCTGCTGTTCCTTGAAGCGGAAAATCCGGACAAGGACATCCATCTCTACATCAACTCCCCGGGCGGTTCGGTGACAGCGGGCATGTCGATCTACGACACCATGCAGTTCATCAAGCCGAACGTATCGACCACCTGTATCGGTCAGGCGTGCAGCATGGGTGCTTTCCTGCTGACCGCTGGTGCTGAGGGCAAGCGTTACTGCCTGCCGAACTCACGCGTGATGATTCACCAGCCACTGGGCGGTTTCCAGGGCCAGGCATCGGACATCGAAATCCATGCCAAGGAAATCCTCTTCATTCGTGAGCGTCTCAACACGCTGATGGCCAAACATAGCGGGCATACCCTGGAAGAGATCGAGCGCGACACCAACCGTGACAATTTCATGAGCGCCGAAGCGGCTCGTGAATACGGGTTGATCGACGCAGTGATCGAAAAGCGCCCCGCTTAATATAAGCAGCTCAAAATAGGGCTGGTCGGCAGGTCCGACCACCAGTGGACTTGAAAAAGCCCTCAATAGCCTTCATCTTGTGTTGCAAGCCTATCGGATTTGGATCGAACGAATGACTGACACCCGCAACGGCGAGGACAACGGCAAGCTGCTCTATTGCTCCTTCTGTGGCAAAAGCCAGCATGAAGTACGCAAGTTGATTGCCGGCCCCTCGGTCTTTATCTGCGACGAGTGCGTCGACCTGTGCAATGACATCATCCGTGAGGAGGTGCAGGAAGCCCAGGCCGAAAGCAGCGCGCATAAATTGCCTTCGCCTAAAGAAATCAGCGGCATCCTTGATCAGTATGTGATTGGTCAAGAGCGTGCAAAGAAGGTTCTGGCCGTAGCGGTGTACAACCACTACAAGCGTCTGAACCAGCGTGACAAGAAAAGTGACGACGTCGAGCTCGGCAAAAGCAACATCTTGCTGATCGGCCCTACAGGCTCGGGTAAAACCCTGCTTGCAGAGACCCTGGCTCGCCTGCTGAACGTTCCCTTCACCATCGCCGACGCAACCACTCTTACCGAGGCCGGTTACGTAGGTGAAGACGTCGAGAACATCATTCAGAAGCTGCTGCAGAAATGCGACTACGACGTGGAGAAGGCCCAGATGGGCATTGTCTACATCGATGAAATCGACAAGATTTCGCGCAAATCCGACAACCCGTCGATCACCCGGGACGTTTCCGGTGAAGGCGTGCAGCAAGCGCTGTTGAAACTGATCGAAGGCACGGTTGCTTCCGTACCGCCACAAGGCGGCCGCAAGCACCCGCAGCAGGAATTCCTTCAGGTTGATACGCGCAACATCCTGTTCATCTGTGGCGGTGCGTTCTCCGGCCTGGAAAAGGTTATTCAAAACCGTTCCACCCGTGGCGGCATTGGCTTCAGTGCAGAAGTACGCAGCAAGGAAGAAGGCAAGAAAGTCGGTGAATCCCTGCGTGAAGTCGAGCCTGACGATTTGGTCAAGTTCGGTCTGATCCCGGAATTCGTTGGCCGTCTGCCGGTCCTGGCGACGCTGGACGAGCTGGATGAGGCTGCGTTGATGCAGATCCTCACCGAGCCGAAAAACGCCCTGACCAAGCAATACGCCAAGCTGTTCGAGATGGAAGGAGTGGACCTCGAGTTCCGTGCTGACGCGCTCAAATCGGTGGCCAAGCGGGCACTGGAGCGCAAGACCGGCGCCCGTGGTTTGCGCTCGATCCTCGAAGGCGTACTGCTCGACACCATGTACGAAATCCCCTCGCAGTCCGAGGTGAGTAAAGTGGTGATCGACGAAAGCGTTATAGAAGGCAAGTCCAAGCCACTGTATATCTACGAAAACAGTGAGCCGGCTGCCAAGGCTGCGCCAGACGCGTAAGCGTTGCACCGCCGAGCTGTACAAAATAAAGGGGCCTTAAGGGGCCCCTTTGTTTTTACTGCGTTTAACTGATGCCATTACGCTTGTTTTTTTTGCAGGCAGCCCCCATCTTGGTTTCAAGCTTACTTTCATCTGTCATAGAGGCGAAATCATGAAGACAACCATCGAATTGCCTCTCCTGCCGTTGCGTGATGTCGTCGTCTATCCGCACATGGTTATCCCGCTGTTCGTGGGGCGCGAGAAGTCTATCGAAGCCCTCGAGGCCGCGATGACGGGCGACAAGCAGATCCTGCTGCTGGCCCAGAGAAATCCTGCTGACGATGATCCGGGCGAAGATGCCCTGTATCGCGTTGGTACCGTTGCAACTGTCCTGCAACTGCTCAAGCTGCCTGATGGCACCGTCAAGGTGCTGGTGGAAGGCGAGCAGCGCGGTGCGGTCGAGCGCTTCATGGAAGTGGACGGCCACCTGCGTGCCGAAGTGGCGCTGATCGACGAAGTCGACGCCCCTGAGCGCGAATCCGAAGTGTTCGTTCGCAGCCTGCTGTCCCAGTTCGAGCAATACGTGCAACTGGGCAAGAAAGTCCCCGCAGAAGTCCTCTCCTCCCTCAACAGCATTGATGAGCCAAGCCGCCTGGTCGATACCATGGCCGCGCACATGGCGCTGAAAATCGAGCAGAAGCAGGACATTCTCGAGATCATCGATTTGTCGGCCCGGGTCGAACACGTCCTGGCGCTGCTGGATGCCGAAATCGACCTGCTGCAGGTTGAGAAGCGCATTCGCGGGCGTGTCAAAAAGCAAATGGAGCGCAGCCAGCGCGAGTACTACCTGAATGAGCAGATGAAGGCCATTCAGAAAGAGCTGGGCGACAGCGAGGAAGGCCACAACGAAATCGAGGAGCTGAAAAAGCGCATCGATGCCGCCGGCCTGCCGAAAGACGCGTTGACCAAGGCCACTGCCGAGCTGAACAAGCTCAAGCAAATGTCGCCGATGTCGGCCGAAGCCACCGTGGTTCGTTCGTATATCGACTGGCTGGTGCAGGTGCCGTGGAAGGCCCAGACCAAAGTGCGCCTGGACCTGGCCCGCGCCGAAGATATTCTCGATGCCGATCACTACGGCCTCGAAGAAGTCAAGGAACGCATCCTCGAATACCTCGCCGTGCAAAAGCGCGTGAAGAAGATTCGTGGTCCGGTGTTGTGCCTGGTCGGTCCTCCTGGTGTGGGTAAAACCTCGCTGGCGGAGTCGATTGCCCACGCCACCAACCGCAAATTTGTGCGCATGGCCCTGGGCGGTGTGCGTGATGAAGCGGAAATCCGTGGTCATCGCCGGACTTACATCGGTTCGATGCCAGGAAGATTGATTCAAAAGATGACAAAGGTGGGTGTGCGCAACCCGCTGTTCCTGCTCGATGAAATCGACAAGATGGGCAGCGACATGCGTGGCGACCCGGCGTCTGCTTTGCTGGAAGTGCTCGACCCCGAGCAGAACCACAATTTCAACGACCATTACCTGGAAGTCGACTACGACCTGTCCGACGTAATGTTCCTGTGCACCTCCAACTCGATGAATATTCCGCCAGCCTTGCTGGACCGGATGGAGGTGATTCGTCTGCCGGGTTACACCGAGGACGAGAAGATCAACATCGCCGTCAAATACCTCTCGCCCAAGCAGATTGCGGCCAACGGCCTGAAAAAAGGCGAGATCGAATTTAATGCCGACGCGATCCGCGACATCATTCGTTTCTACACCCGCGAGGCCGGTGTACGGGGCCTTGAGCGTCAACTGGCGAAGATCTGCCGCAAGGCCGTGAAGGAACATGCGCTGGAAAAACGCTTCTCGGTGAAGGTCACCGCGGACCTGCTGGAACACTTCCTGGGCGTGCGCAAATTCCGCTACGGCCTGGCTGAGCAGCAGGACCAGGTAGGCCAGGTCACTGGCCTGGCGTGGACCCAGGTGGGCGGCGAATTGCTGACCATCGAGGCCGCCGTGATCCCGGGCAAAGGGCAACTGATCAAGACCGGTTCCCTGGGTGACGTGATGGTTGAATCCATCACCGCCGCGCAGACCGTGGTGCGCAGCCGCGCCAAGAGCCTGGGGATCCCCCTGGACTTCCACGAGAAGCACGACACCCACATCCACATGCCGGAAGGGGCAACGCCGAAAGACGGTCCTAGCGCAGGCGTAGGCATGTGCACGGCACTGGTATCAGCCCTGACCGGCATTCCGGTGCGCGCCGATGTCGCCATGACCGGGGAAATCACCCTGCGTGGCCAGGTACTGGCCATTGGTGGCCTCAAAGAGAAATTGCTGGCTGCACACCGCGGTGGTATCAAGACTGTGATCATTCCTGAAGAGAATGTTCGCGACTTGAAGGAGATTCCTGACAACATCAAGCAGGATCTGCAGATTAAACCGGTTAAATGGATTGACGAGGTCCTGCAAATTGCGCTGCAATACGCGCCGGAGCCCTTGCCGGATGTGGCTCCGGAGATAGTTGCAAAGGATGAAAAACGCGAGACTGACTCTAAGGAAAGAATTAGCACGCATTAATACGTTTAAGCCTGGGGGCTTCCTTGACAGCTTTTTAGAGCCCTTGTTATAAAGCGGCTCTTAAGTGTCTGTAGGCCATTCAGCACTGGTTTTTGCTTTCACCAAAAAACTTAGAATCATACTCAATAGATATAAGGGGACTTAGAGTGAACAAGTCGGAACTGATTGATGCTATCGCTGCATCTGCTGATATCCCGAAAGCCGCTGCTGGCCGTGCGCTGGACGCAGTAATCGAATCCGTCACTGGCGCTCTCAAGGCCGGCGACTCTGTGGTACTGGTTGGTTTCGGTACTTTCTCTGTGACCGATCGTCCAGCTCGCACTGGCCGTAACCCACAGACTGGCAAGGCTCTGCAAATCGCCGCTGCCAAAAAACCAGGTTTCAAAGCCGGTAAAGCCCTGAAAGAAGCCGTTAACTAAGCTTCGCTCAAGCCTTACCCATCCGGGTCGGACGCAGGTCTGACCTGGCAGCGGAGCGGCAGCTGACCCGAGTATCCATCGGGTCGCCACGCCGGGGGTGTGGGTTCAAACCCCCGTCCGCTCCGCCAGTTACGAGAAGGCGCATCCTCGGATGCGCCTTTCTTCTATCCGGACTCTACCCACGCTCCACGGTTGCCTAATTTTGAAGTTCAACCGTTTCTGGGGGACGCATGCTGCAGAATATCAGGGACAATTCACAAGGCTGGATTGCCAAGACCATTATCGGGATCATCGTCGCATTGATGGCGTTCACCGGTATCGAGGCTATTTTTCAGGCTTCGACCAACAACAAGCAGGACGTGGCCAAGGTCAACGGTGAAGAAATCACCCAAAGCGAACTGGGCCAGGCCGTCGACATGCAACGTCGCCAGCTGATGCAACAGCTGGGCAAGGACTTCGATGCTTCCTTGCTGGACGAAAAGCTGCTGCGCGACGCCGCCCTCAAGGGCCTGATCGATCGCAAGCTGCTGCTGCAAGGCGCGGCCGATTCGAAATTCGCTTTCTCCGAAGCTGCGCTGGATCAAGTGATCCTGCAGACGCCGGAATTCCAGGTGGATGGCCAGTTCAACGCTGAGCGTTTCGACCAGGTGATCCGTCAGCTGGGCTACAGCCGTATGCAATTCCGTCAGATGCTGAGCCAGGAAATGCTGATCGGCCAGGTTCGTGCTGGTATTGCCGGCAGCGGTTTTGTGACTGATGCCGAAGTGCTCGCGTTCGCCCGTCTGGAAAAACAGACCCGCGATTTCGCCACCGTCAGCGTCAAGGCCGACCCTGCAGCAGTGAAGATCACTGACGACGAGGTCAAGGCTTACTACGACCAGCACGCCAAGGAGTTCATGACCCCGGACCAGGTGGTCATCGACTATCTGGAGCTGAAGAAGGCTTCCTTCTTCGACCAGGTCGCGGTCAAGGACGATGAGCTGCAAGCCCTCTATCAGAAAGAAACCGCCAACCTCGCTGAACAGCGTCGCGCGGCGCACATCCTGATTGAAGTCAACGACAAGACCACCGACGAGCAGGCCAAGGCCAAGATCGAAGAAATCCAGGCGCGCCTGGCCAAGGGCGAGAAGTTCGAAGCCCTGGCCAAGGAGTTCTCCCAGGATCCGGGTTCTGCGAACAACGGCGGTGACCTCGGTTTCGCTGGCCCTGGCGTCTACGACCCTGCCTTCGAAACAGCGCTGTATGCGCTGAACAAGGACCAGGTCTCGGCACCGGTGCGTTCCAGCTTCGGCTGGCACCTGATCAAGCTGTTGGGTGTTGAAGCACCAGAAGTGCCATCGTTCGCCAGCCTGAAAGACAAGCTGACCCGCGAGCTCAAGACCCAGCAGGTTGAACAGCGTTTCGTCGATGCGACCAAGCAACTGGAAGACGCTGCATTCGAAGCTTCCGACCTGGCCCAGCCGGCGTCGGACCTGAAGCTGACCGTGCACACTTCCGCGCCGTTTGGCCGTGAAGGTGGCGAAGGCATCGCTGCCAACCGTGCCGTAGTGACCGCTGCATTCAGCCCTGAAGTACTGGATGAAGGTGCCAACAGCACCGCCATCGAGCTGGATCCGGAAACCATCGTGGTGCTGCGTGCCAAAGAGCACCTGAAGCCTACCCAGCTGCCGCTGGAAAGCGTTGCCACTGCCATCCGTGCCCAGTTGACCAAGGAGCGCGCGAGCGCTGCGGCGAAGACTCACGCGGACGAGCTGATTGCCAACCTGCGTGATGGCAAGACACCGCTGAACCAGCCGGTGGATGGCCAGGCCTGGAAAGTCACCGAAGCGGCCACCCGTGGCCAGGAAGGCGTCGAGCCAGCCGTGCTGCAAGCCCTGTTCCGCATGCCAAAGCCTGCGGCCAAGGACAAGCCGACCTTCACCAGCGTGACCCTGCCAGACGGTAGCCTGGTGATCGTGCGCTTGAACGCGGTCAATGAAGCCGCTGCACCGACCGATGACGAGAAGGCTCAGTACCGCCGCTTCCTCGCGTCCCGTGTCGGCCAGCAAGACTTCGCCGCCTATCGCAAACAGTTGGAAACCAAGGCTGAGATCAAGAAGTTCTGATCTCGTAACAGCCTGAATAAAAAGACCCCGGCCTGAAGAGGCCGGGGTCTTTTTTTATCCACTAATCAGCTGACTCAACCAGTCTTGATTCAACGCGCAAACTTGAGCTTGCCCCAACTCAGGCCAATCACAGCCGCCAGGGTCGAAGCGCTCAGCACACTCAGCTTGGCAGCCGACAGCAGCGTCGGATCGGAGAAGGCCAGCGACGAGATGAAAATCGACATGGTGAAACCAATTCCCGCCAGCAGGCCCACCAGGGCGACGCCGTTCCAGGTCACGCCCTCCGGCAGCTGGCAGATGTTCAGTTTGACCAGCACCACGCTCGCCAGCATCACACCGAGCGGCTTGCCGAGCACCAACGCCAGGATGACCCCCATGAACACACCGTGGGGCAGCGGGTCGTTCAGGTTGAACCCTTGCAGGCTCACCCCCGCGTTGGCCAGGGCAAACAGTGGCATGACGCCGAAGGCCACCCATGGGTGTAACCCGGCTTGAATCCGCTGCACCGGCGGCAACATTTCCCGTTGGGCCTGTCTCAATTGCTTCAATGGTTTGGCGACCTGATGGGCACTTTCTGACGGATGCGAAAGCCGGTCCATCAGCTCGTTAAATGTGCGCCCGATGGTGTCCAGAGGGCGTTCCCGAGTCGGTCTGGAAGTCACGGGCGTTATCAGGCCAAGCATTACGCCCGCGAGCGTCGGATGGACGCCGGTCTTGAGTAGGCCAAACCAGACAATCGCCCCCGGCAACAGGTACACCACCGCCTTGCCAATTCCCATCCGCTGAAAAACCAGCACCAGCGCCAGCCCGCAGGCCGCGATCACCAGGCCCATGTAGTCCAGGCTGGCGGTATAGAAAATCGCGATGATCAGGATGGCGACGATGTCATCAATGATCGCCAAAGCCAGCAACAGGATGCGCACGCCAGCCGGAATCGATTTGCCCAGCAGCGCCAGCACACCCACGGCAAATGCGATGTCGGTGGCAGTGGGCACTGCCCAGCCACTGGCCGCGACCGTGCCATGGTTGAGCAGGGTGTAAATCAGCGCCGGCATCAGCACGCCACCCAGTGCCGCGCCGAGGGGCAGGGTGGCCAGTTTCAGGTTGGCGAGTGCGCCGTCCCTGATCTCCTGGCGAATCTCGGCGCCCACCACCAGGAAGAAGATGGTCATCAGCCCATCGTTCACCAGGAAGTGCAACGAGCGCGAGACCGTGAAGTCTCCCAGCCCGATAGTGAGTGGGGTGTTCCAGAAGTGTTCGTAGGAATCTGCGACGGGGCTGTTGGCCCAGACCAGCGCGACGATCGCTGCCAGCAGCAACACGATACCGCTGACTGCTTCGATCCTTGAAAATCGCTCCAATGCGGACAGGGCGCCTTCGACCAGAACCTGGGGGCGCGGAATAGCAGGGTGTTTATCAGGCACGACAAGTCTCCATTGGCGGCCCGACCAATGCTTATCCTTTAACCTGCGCTGTGCCGTATGCAGCAGCGCACCCGGTGCGATCATAAGAGTTAAGAAACATCACGTCACGTTTCGTTTAAACATCGGTTAAACGCAGCGTCGCGATCAGCGCCAGTACGACCAACGCGGCGACCGCCCATGGAAACGATGTCACTCCCCACCCTTGCAACAACATGCCGCCGAGTAGTCCGCCACCGGCGATGCCCAGGTTCCACACCGTCACCAGCATCGACTGTGCGGCATCGGCTGAATCCCCGGCCGACTTGGCCAGCGCCGTTTGCAGCAATGCCGGCAAACCGCCAAACGCCAGCCCCCATAAGGCCACCGTGGTGTAGATCACCGTCGCCGAGGTGATCCAGAACGCCAGCGCCAGGGCCGACAGCGCGAACATTGCGCAGCTGATCACCAATAACGCGCGCAGCCGCTGATCAATCAGCGCGCCGACGATCCAGATACCCAGCAGCGCCGCCAGGCCAAACACCAGCAGCACCTGGTCGATGTCCGCTGCAATCCCGGCAGGTACCAGGAACGGCGCGATATAGGTGTAGAGAATGTTATGAGCCAGCACGTAGGTGAAAGTCACAAACAGCACCGGACGAATCCCTGGCAGTGCCAGCACCTGGCGCAGCCCCAGGCGTTTTTCCGCCTGTTGCCCGGCAAAGTCCGGGACCTGCCAGCGCACCCAGGCCAGCAGCACAACCGTCAGGCCGGACATGATCGCGAAGCTCAGGCGCCAGCCCACCGTGGTGCCCAGGAATGTCCCGGCCGGTACACCCAGTGACAGCGCCAATGGCGCGCCGAGCATGGCCACGGCAATGGCCCTGCCTTGCAGGTGCGACGCAACCATGCGGCTGGCATAACCGGCCAGCAGCGCCCAGAGCAATCCCGCGAACACCCCGGCGAAGAACCTGGCCACCAGGGTCAGCAGGTAATCGCTGGAAAACGCCGTCACACTGTTGACCAAGGCAAACCCGCCGATGGCAATCATCAGCAATGGCCGCCGGCGCCAGCCCCGGGTGGCGATGGTCAGGGGAATCGCGGCCAACAGCGAGCCCAGGGCGTACAGGGTCACCAACTGGCCCACCAACGCTTCGGACACCCCGAGGCCGGCGCCCATTTGCGGGAGCAAGCCTGCCGGCATGGCTTCGGTGAGGATGGTGATGAAGCCGGCGGTAGCCAATGCCAACAGGCCGCCCAGAGGCAGTCGTTCACGGCTCACCGTGGGGGTCGTGGAAGATAGGGCGCTGTCGCTCATGTTTTTTGGCTCCGGTTTTCAGACGAAAGGGCAGGGAGCCAGAGTAGGGTGCTGCACGGTGGAGAAAAACAGGCTAAGGTTCCGAACTTATCGGACGCCAATGTCCGCAATCCTCGGGAGCGAGACGATGGACAGCCTGGGCAGTATTTCAGTGTTTGTGCAGGTGGCCGAAACCCGCAGCTTTACCGAGGCCGGGCGCATGCTGGGGGTGTCGTCCTCGGCGATTGGCAAAAGCATCGCGCGCATCGAAGAGCGCCTGGGGGTGCGGCTGTTCCATCGCAGCACCCGCAGTATCACGTTGACCAGCGAGGGCGCACTGTTTCTCGAACGCTCCCGGCGCATCCTGGCGGAAGTCGAAGCCGCAGAACAGGAACTGAGCCAGGCATCCGCCACCCCCAGAGGCAAGTTGCGCGTCAGCCTGCCGCAAGTGCGCGGCTTGTTGATGCCGGTACTGACGGATTTCATGCGCGCCTATCCCGAGATCGAATTGGACGTGGACTTCTCCGACCGCATGGTGGATGTGATCGAGGAGGGTTTCGACGCGGTGATCCGCACCGGCAAACCCGAGGACTCACGCTTGATGGCGCGCCACCTCGGGTATTACCGCCTGGTGCTGGTGGCGTCCCCGGAGTACCTGCGCCTGCACGGTACGCCGCGCCAGCCCCGGGATTTGAGCGACCACGCCTGCCTGCGCCACAAATTCTGCGCCACCGGCAAGCTGGAAACCTGGCCACTGCGCCCGGAGCCGGGCCTGCCGGAGCCGACCCTGCGTGCGCCGCTGGTCTCCACCACCATCGAATCACTGATGCACGTGGCCCATGAAGGCCTGGGGATTGCCTGCCTGCCAGACTTCATGGTCCGCGAATCGGTGGAGCAGGGCCGGCTGCAACGGGTGCTGGACTATTACCTGGAGCACAGCGGCAGCTTCTGGATGCTCTGGCCATCAAGTCGCCATGCCTCGGCGAAATTGCGCGTGTTTATCGACCATATGGGCGAGCGGCTTTTTCCTGCGGACACCGTCCCGTAAGGCTGTGACGTTTTACCGACAGGAATTCGCGCGCCGAGGCCACGTTCTGTTGCACAATACCGCCCTGACTGTTTTCCTCAGGATTTTCGATGTCGACATCATTTCACTTGCGTAGCCTCGGGTTGGCGCTGGTGCTGGCGGGCGCTGCGGGCTGCTCGTCACCCAAGACCGCTATTTATGAACATGAGAACTTCGACGACTCCGGCACGTTTTCCCGTGATTACCCGGTCAGTGACACGGCGGCCTGCGAAGCGGCGCGGCGTGCGCTGTTGAGCCAGGGTTACATCATCACAAGCAGCGATCCAAAGCTGGTGGCGGGTAACAAGAGCTTCCAGCAGACCGGCGAAACTCACCTGCAGATCAGCTTCAACGTGGTGTGTGCCGACGATGGCAGCGGCAATCATCACTCGACGATGTTCGCCAACGCCTTGCAGGATCGCTACGCCTTGAAGAAGGTCAACAACTCCGCCAGCCTCGGTGTGGGTGTGTTGGGTTCGGTGTCGATGCCGATTGGCTCCACCGACGACTCCATGGTCAAGGTGGCCAGCGAGACGGTGTCTGCGCCGAAGTTTTATGAGCGTTATTTCGCCCTGGTGGACGTTTTCCTGCCCCAGGAAGTGAAAAAGGCAGCGCATATTCCAGAGAAGCCCAAGGCTGACCTGGGCATCCCGGAACCTAAGGCAGCTCCGGCGGCCGATAAGGCCGATAAGGTTGAAGCGCCGAAAGAAGTGCCAAAAGAAGCGCCGGCCACACCGGCAGCCCCAGTGACGCCGGCGGTAGTGCCAGCGGCATCGGAGCCGGTGGTACCACCGGCGGAACCTGCGCCGATTGCACCAAAGGAAGCCCCGGCACCTGCGCCAGAGGCCACCACTCCTGCGCTGCCGGCGCCGACCGAAGCGATTCCGCCTCTGCCGACGCCTGCGCAGTAACTACACCGCTACGGGGTTGGCCTTGTCGACGTTGATCCCGTAGCGGCTGATCGCCTCCGCCACCCTGGCGCGGCTGATCAGGCCGTCATCCGCCAGCGCCTTCAAGGCCGCCAGGGCAATGAAATACCGGTCCACCTCGAAGAACTGGCGCAAGGTTTCGCGGGTATCCGATTGCCCGAAGCCATCGGTGCCCAGCGCCACAAAGCGCCGGCCCGGTACAAACGGGCGAATCTGATCGGCAAAGATTTTCATGTAGTCGGTGGCGACCACCACGGGCCCAGGCTGGCCCTCAAGGCACTGCTCGACATAGCTGGTACGCGGTTCGCTTTCAGGATGCAGCAGGTTCCAGCGCTCCACGGCATGACCTTCCCGGCGCAGCTCGGTCAGGCTGGTGACACTCCACACATCGCTGGCCACGGCAAAATCATCGCGCAGCAGGTCCGCGGCGGCGATGACTTCCCGCAGGATCGAACCGCTGCCCATCAGCTGTACCCGTGGTTGCTTGGTGTCTTCAGCCGCCTTCAACCGATACATGCCCTTGAGAATCCCGTCCTCGACGCCTTCGGGCATCGCCGGGTGCGGGTAGTTTTCGTTGAGCAGGGTGATGTAGTAGTAGATGTCCTCTTGCTCGACGTACATCCGGCGCATGCCTTCGCGAATGATCACCGCCAGCTCGAAGGCAAACGTCGGATCGTAGGAAATGCAGCACGGGATCACCGACGACAGCACATGGCTGTGGCCATCGTCATGCTGCAGGCCTTCGCCCATCAGCGTGGTGCGCCCGGCCGTCGCCCCCAGCAGGAAGCCCCGCGCCCGTGCATCGCCCGCGGCCCAGGCCAGGTCGCCAACCCGCTGGAAGCCGAACATCGAATAGAAAATGTAGAACGGCACGGTCATCAAGCCGTGGTTGGCGTAGGACGTACTCGCTGCGATCCACGAGGAAATGGCGCCGGATTCATTCAGGCCTTCCTGCATGATCTGTCCGTCCTTGCTCTCTTTGTAGTAGGACAGCTGGCCCGCATCCTGTGGGGTGTAGAGCTGGCCGACAGCGGAGTGAATGCCGATCTGGCGGAACAGGCTTTCCATGCCAAAGGTGCGGGACTCGTCCGGCACGATGGGCACGATCAGTTTGCCCAGGTTCGGATCCTTGAGCAGGGTGCCGAGGATGCGCACAAAGGCCATGGTGGTGGAGATCGCGCGCTCGCCGGTGTCCTTGAGCTGGGTGGCGAAGGCATCCAGTTCCGGGATCTTCAGCGACTCGACCGCGCTATGGCGGGCCGGTACGTAGCCACCCAGTGACTGGCGGCGGGCGGCGAAATAGCGGGCCTCTTCGCTGTCGGCGGCCGGTTTGAGATACGGGATTTCAGCCAGTTGGTCGTCGGCCACTTCCAGCCCGAAGCGATCGCGGAAGGCTTTGACGGCTTCAGCGCCCATCTTTTTCAGCTGGTGGTTGATGTTCTGGCCTTCGCCGGCCTCGCCCATGCCGAAGCCCTTGACGGTTTTCGCCAGGATCACCGTCGGCTGGCCGCTGTGACGCACGGCGGCGGCATAGGCGTTGTAGACCTTGTCCGGGTCATGGCCGCCCCGTGAGAGTTTCCAGATATCGTCGTCGGACATGTCTGCCACCAGCGCCAGCAACTCCGGGTATTTGCCGAAGAAGTGTTCCCGCACGTAGGCGCCGTTTTGCGATTTGTAGTTTTGATAGTCGCCGTCCACGCACTCCATCATGCGCTGGCGCAGCAAGCCGCTTTTGTCCTTTTCCAGCAGCGCATCCCAGCCGCCGCCCCAGATTACCTTGATCACGTTCCAGCCGGCGGCGCGGTACAGGCTTTCGAATTCCTGGATCACCTTGGCATTGCCGCGCACCGGCCCATCCAGGCGTTGCAGGTTGCAGTTGACCACGAAGATCAGGTTGTCGAGCTTCTCGCGCCCGGCCAGGGAAATGGCTGCCAGGCATTCCGGCTGATCCATCTCGCCATCACCGAGGAACGCCCACACCTTGCGGCCCTGGTGCTGCTTGAGGTCGCGGAACTCCAGGTAGCGCATGAAGCGCGCCTGATACGCGGCGGTAATCGGTCCGAGCCCCATGGAAACCGTAGGAAACTGCCAGAAGTCTGGCATGAGGCGAGGGTGCGGATAGGATGACAAACCGTCGCCACCGGCTTCCCGGCGGAAGTTGTCCAGCTGGGCTTCGCTGATCCGGCCTTCGAGGTACGCCCGCCCGTAAATGCCCGGCGCGGAGTGGCCCTGGATGTACACCAGGTCGCCATCGAAGCTTTCAGTTCGGCCACGGAAGAAATGGTCGAAGCCTACGTCATACAGCACCGCAGCCGACGCATAGGTTGCGATATGCCCGCCCACGCCGGAATGTTTGCCCGCGCGCAGCACCATGGCCATGGCGTTCCAGCGAATAAACGCATTCAGCCGGCGCTCGGTGGCCAGGTTGCCGGGGTAGGGCAACTGGCGGTCTACCGGGATGGTGTTGACGTACGGGGTGGTCACCCGCCCGTAGAAGTCGCCATGCCGCGCCACGTCGAAATCCAGCAACTGATCAATCAGGTAATGCGCGCGCGGGCGGCCTTCGGTGGACAGCACCGATTCGATGGACTCCAGCCATTCGCGGGTTTCCTGTGGATCGTCGTCGAGGCGTACTGCAGTGTTCGGGGTCATGTCAGGCTCCAGGGTGGACGGGTTTCAGCGTGTGGGCTCCTTGTGGGAGCTTTGCGAATGTAGTTGCAATTGCAACTACATGGCTGAATCTAGCGCGGGATGAGCTACTATTGCAACCTTCTTGAAATTCCCCGGATGGTGTTGCATGTCGTCGAAAGAGCCTGATGTCTGGTTCCGTTTTGTTCGGGCCCACAGGACGGTCATCCGTGAAATCGAACGGCGCCTGGCCGATGCCGGTCTGCCGCCGTATGCCTGGTACGACGCTTTGTGGGGCCTGGAAAGTGGCCCCGATGGCACCCGGCGCATGCACGAATTGGCCGATGTGCTGGCCATCGAACGCTACAACCTGACGCGCCTGGTCGACCGCCTGGAAAAGGACGGCCTGGTGGTGCGTTCGCGCTCCGACGGTGACGGGCGTGCTGCCTTTGTCTCAATTACCGACGCGGGCCGGGTATTGCGTAAAAAGATGTGGAAAATCTACGAAAGCAGCGTGGATGAATTGTTTTTGTCGCAGCTCGACAGCGAGCAACGCCGGGGTTTTGCCGAGGCATTGGAGCGTACCGCGGGGCTGGCGATGGAGGCGGGCGTGCAGACCCGCGGGCGACGTAAGACCTGAAGCAAAGACTCCAGGCGACGCGGATTCCGTGTGGGAGCGGGCTTGCTCGCGAAAGCGGTGTGTCAGCAACAGTAATATCAACAGGCACACCGTCTTCGCGAGCAAGCCCGCTCCCACATTTGATCTGCGATGGATTGCAGATCGTCATTTCAGGTGATATCGATTCAGGGCGGTCTCCACCTGTTCTGCTTCGATCCAGCCGTCATCCGCCAACGCCTTCAATGCCAGCACCGCTACCCAATATCGACTGGGTGCAGACGTTTCCACGGAGCCCGCACCCAACGCCACAAACCGCGCATCCACATGCCCCGCCAATTGATCGACGATCGGCTGCGGATACCCGGTGACCGCGACCACCGGCGCGCCATCCCCAGCCAGGCAATCCCTTAGATGACAACTGCGCTTCGGTTCCAACGGGTGTAGGCGGTTCCAGCGTTGCGCCGCATTCGCTTCGCGGGCCAGCCGTGTATAGCTGGGGCAACTCCACAGTTGCGCCTCGACGTTCCAATCCGTCTCGAGCAACTGCGCGGCGTGCACGACTTCTTCAAACGCTCGACCCGCACCCAGCAACCGCACCCTCAATTCACTCGTGTATGAGCGCCGGACCCGGTACATGCCCCTGAGCGCATGCTCACTATCCTGCGGGCTCAGCCCTGGCCCTTCGTGTTGATCGTGCAGTGCCAGATAGTAGAACCCCGGCTCGCCGTCGACATACAGCGCCTGCAAACCCGCCAGCACAATCGCCCGGGCTTCCTCGCCGGAGGCCGGGTCATAAGGTGTGCAGTGAGGATTGCTGGCCAGCCATAAGGGCAGTGAAGGGGAGGGCTGGGTTGCATTGTCGTTGCACAGGATGCCCCGCTGACGGGTCTCGCCGGACAGCGCGCGCAACTGCGCCGATGACGCGGCCGTGTGCAGGTACAGCATGGGTTTTTCCCCGGTATTGCGCGCGAACCAGGTGGGCCAGCTCACCACTCGGCGTGAGCGCGACTGGCCGCGAATCACCCACGCCTGCCGGCTGGACTCCAGGGTGTTGGCCATGGTCATCACGCTATACAGGGGCGAGCAGCGGGGCTGCTGCGTTGCATTCAGGGCGTCGATGCAGATCAGGGCAGAGCGTTCGGTGCTGGCAGTCATGAGCAGGGTCGCTTGGCAACGGGTGCCCATACCCTAAAGGAATTCGGCTTACGATTGCAATTGCAATGATTGCAGTTGCATCTAAAATTCATCCGGCTAAATCAAGGCAATCCTGCTACGTTTAATCCTGAAGTGCAGGAACGTCATGCCACGGACATTTTTTCGTCATGACGGCACTTTAGGCTGGTTGTGCAGGTCACTAAGCAACCCCTTTTCATAAAACAAGGAGTCAACCATGGACGATTACCAGGAAGAATTGCTCGAGTACCACGCCTTTGAACTGGATCCGCTGGATCCGGCCGATGATGCCACCGAGCTGTAAGACAGACGTCAGGCGGAATGCCGCTGACTGCGGCGAAATTCCCCTGGGGTCTGGCTGTTCCAGCGCTTGAACGCCCGTTGAAAGGCTTCCGCTGAAGCAAAACCGAGCAAATAGGCAATTTCACCGAACGCCAGTTCGGTATCGCGAATGTAGGTCATGGCCAGGTCGCGGCGAGTGTCGTTGAGAATCGCCCGGAACTGAGTCCCTTCTTCCGCCAGCTTGCGCCGCAGGGTCCAGGTCGGCAGTTTCAAGCGTGACGCCACTTCTTCTAGGTCGGGTTCCCGGCCACCATTGAGCATCGGCCCGAGCAAGCGGGTAATGCGCTCGCGCAGGCTGCGGGTGCGCGTCAACTGCTCCAGTTCCCGTTCACACAACTGCACCAGTAATTGCCAGGTACTCGGGCAGTGTTCCGGGTTGCGCAGGGCCAGGGTTTTCTGGCTCAGGCGCAGTTGGTTGTGCTCGGCGCCAAACTGGATCGGGCAGTCCCCCAGCACGCTGTAGCGCTCGCTGTAGTCCGGTGCTTCGAATTCGATTTCGATGCGTTGCGCCTGCACCGGTTGCAGGCTCAGGCTCGACAACTGATGCAGCCACCCGGCGATGATCGAATCCACCACAAAGCGGTTGTAGGCGTTGTAGGGGCTGATGGAATAGAAGCGCAACCAGGCGCCATCCGTGTCCTCGTGAAAGCTCGACTGGCCGCGATAGTTGGAGCCGTACAAGGCTTCGAAGCGCGTCAGGGTACGGGCGGCTTCGCGCACGGTGGGCGCCTGGGCGGCGGTGACCCCGGCGAGCCCGGCCTGGCTCAGGCGGCTGAGCTGGCCCATGCGCAGGCCCAGGCTGGCGTCGCCGGTCAACTGGATGGCCGCAAAGCCCAGGCGCATATAGCGCGGGATCGACAAGCGTGCACCCGCCTCGGCCAGGCGTGCCGGGTCAAGGCCGTATTGCAGCAGCAACGGTTGCGGGTCCAGGCCATGGCTGTGGATCGCATCGGCCAAGGTGTGGACGAAGCCCACCGACAAATCCCCAAGCCGCACCGGCTTCATTGAGTTACAGCCACACGTTCAGCAGGCGCGCGCCACGGGCATTGCCGTCGGCGAACACCTGGCCGTTGCTGCTGAGGAAGCTTTGCCCGGCGCTGCCCATGTCAAAGAACTGCCCGCGCAGGAACACGCTCATGCCGGCGGTGGCCTGGCTGATGGGTTGCTGGCTGATCAGGGTCAGGCGGTGCCAGGCTTCGCCTTCGCTGAGCTCTTCGGGCTTGAGGCTGATCTCGGCTGGCGTCGACACGCTTTTGAAGCCGCGCCACGGCTTGTCCCAGGTCTCGCGGCCAATCACGAAGGCCGGCACCGCCACCAACTGGGCGCCTTGCTCGTTGAGCTTGCGGTAGTTGTCCGGGTACCAGCTGTCGCTGCCGATCAGGATGCCCAGGCGCCCGGCCGGGGTATCGACCACGCTGACGCTGTTTTCATCGCCCGGCTCAATAAAACCGCGCTCGTCAAAAATCGGATACAGCTGGCGTTGCGGCTGGCCCAGCGGCAAGCCATCGCGGTCGAAGACCACACTGGTGTTGTACAGCGCGCCATGGCCGATCTGCAGCTGGCCCTGGCTGACGCTCGGGTTGGGCAGGGCAATGGAGCCGGCCACCAGGGTCACGCCGAATTCCTTGGCCAGGCCACCGAACAGCACTTGATAGTCGCGGGCCATGGCCGGGGCCTTCATACGCAGGTAGGCGTCGTCGATGCGGTCGTCACCCTTGGCGCTGATCAAGGCCCGCAGGAACAGCAGCGGGTTGCTCGCCGACAACCAGTTCATCGCTTCCTTGAGGTTGGTGGCCTGGTACAGCTCGTTCTTTTCGCCGCTGACCATCAGCCAGGTGCCGATATGTTCCGGCAGTACCACGATGGTCTTGTCGTTGATCAGGCCCTGGTCACGGGCGTTTTGCAGGTAGGCCGCCAGCTTGAGGTGCAGGCGTTCCAGGCTCTGGTAGTCGGCGGGGAACAGTTCCGGCTGGATGCCCAGCAGGTTGCCGCGGTCGGCGGGCACGCCTTGGTCGACTGCCAGGTTGATCCGCAGGTCGGACAGGTAATGGCCCACGGGGCGCTCCTGGGTCCAGACCAGATAGGCGGAAACGGCGGCGACCAGGGCCATGATGAGGGTAAAGCCAAGAAGTTTACGCATGGGGCAAATGACAACGGACCGTGTGCTGGGTTTGCATTTTCTCTCAAATTTCTGGGCTGGGTACGAAAAACCGTGGTTTGGCACGAAAATCTCAAAAGCCTTGAGCGCGTGTTTTCACCGCGGGCCGGATCTTTCCAGGGTCGACAGTAACGGGTTGTGACCACAGGTGCACGCGCGCTGGTCAATGCCGTGGGATGTTACTCGTGCGCGCACCAGCTTCTGGCAGATTGTTACTTTGTGCCTCAATACCGTGCGCAAGTTCCTCGCCAAGGTTGATTCGCGCGATGGGTTCGCGGAGGGCTGGCCGCGCAACTCAAGAGTTTCAGCGCCTTACAGGCCTCTCTGTTCAACGACGCGTCGAGTTGGCAACAACCTTGCATATGCTTGTATGTACAAGTAAAGATGTGTGCGTAAGAGTCCATGAACATCCTCTTCGCACCCATCAATGTTCGCGCATTGATCGTTGAGGATTTTTTTGTGACCAAGCCTACCCAATACCGTGACGTTGAAATCCGTGCCGCACGCGGCAACACGCTGACCGCCAAAAGCTGGCTGACTGAAGCGCCGCTGCGCATGTTGATGAACAACCTCGACCCGCAGGTTGCCGAAAATCCGAAAGAACTGGTGGTGTACGGCGGCATCGGCCGTGCGGCACGTAACTGGGAATGCTACGACAAGATCGTCGAAAGCCTGACCAACCTCAACGACGACGAAACCCTGCTGGTGCAATCCGGCAAACCCGTCGGCGTGTTCAAGACCCACAGCAACGCCCCGCGCGTGCTGATCGCCAACTCCAACCTGGTGCCGCACTGGGCGAGCTGGGAGCATTTCAACGAACTGGATGCCAAGGGCCTGGCCATGTACGGCCAGATGACCGCCGGCAGCTGGATCTACATCGGCAGCCAGGGCATCGTGCAGGGCACCTACGAAACCTTCGTCGAAGCCGGTCGCCAGCACTACAACGATGACCTCAAGGGCCGTTGGGTCCTGACTGCCGGCCTCGGCGGCATGGGCGGCGCACAGCCACTGGCCGCGACCCTGGCCGGTGCCTGCTCGCTGAACATCGAATGCCAGCAGGTCAGCATCGACTTCCGCCTGAGCAGCCGCTACGTCGACGAACAAGCCACCGACCTCGACGACGCCCTGGCGCGCATCGACAAATACACCAAGGCCGGCCAGGCGATCTCCATTGCGTTGCTGGGCAACGCCGCTGAAATCCTTCCGGAGCTGGTCAAGCGCGGCGTGCGCCCGGACATGGTCACCGACCAGACCAGCGCCCACGACCCGCTCAACGGCTACCTGCCCGCCGGCTGGACCTGGGACGAATACCGCGCCCGCGCCAAGACCGAACCGGCCGAAGTGATCAAGGCCGCCAAGCAGTCGATGGCCGTGCACGTCAAGGCCATGCTCGAGTTCCAGAAACAAGGCATCCCGACGTTCGACTACGGCAACAACATCCGTCAGATGGCGCAAGAAGTGGGCGTGGAAAACGCCTTCGACTTCCCGGGTTTCGTCCCGGCCTACATCCGTCCGCTGTTCTGCCGTGGCATCGGCCCGTTCCGTTGGGCTGCGCTGTCGGGCGACCCGCAAGACATCTACAAGACCGACGCCAAAGTCAAAGAGCTGATCCCGGACGACGCGCACCTGCACAACTGGCTGGACATGGCCCGCGAGCGCATCAGCTTCCAGGGCCTGCCGGCGCGTATCTGCTGGGTTGGCCTGGGCCAGCGCGCCAAGCTCGGCCTGGCATTCAACGAAATGGTGCGCAGCGGCGAGCTGTCGGCACCCATCGTGATCGGCCGCGACCACCTGGACTCCGGCTCGGTGGCCAGCCCCAACCGTGAAACCGAATCGATGCAGGACGGTTCCGACGCCGTGTCCGACTGGCCACTGCTCAACGCCTTGCTCAACACCGCCAGCGGCGCGACCTGGGTTTCGTTGCACCACGGCGGCGGCGTCGGCATGGGCTTCTCCCAGCACTCGGGCATGGTGATTGTCTGTGACGGTACCGACGAAGCCGCCGAGCGTATCGCTCGCGTGCTGCACAACGACCCGGCGACCGGCGTGATGCGTCATGCGGATGCGGGCTACCAGATCGCGATTGATTGCGCCAAGGAGCAGGGTTTGAACCTGCCGATGGTCAAGTAAACCAGGCAGGCAGTTGCACCCTTTGCTTCATGGACGTCGGGCAGGTTGAGACGGATTTCAAGGTTCCGGTGCTTTATGTGTTTTCGGTAGGAGTGACTTGATGAGTCTCATGCAGATGCTCAGTTTTGGCGACACGGGTTGGGGGATGGCCTTGCTCAAGGCCGCCCTCATGACCGTGTTGTTGACCCTTGCGGCGCTGGTGGTCGGTGCGCTGGTCGGCAGCCTGGTGGCCATGGCCAAGCTTTCCAAAAAGCGTGCCTTGCGATACCTGGGGGATGCCTATTCCATCCTGTTCCGGGGGATTCCGGAGCTGTTGGTGATCTACCTGTTCTATTTCGGCGGTGCCAGTGTGGTGACGGCCGTCAATCACTGGTTTGGCGGTGAAGGCTATGTCGATGTCCCGCCGTTCATGGTGGGGGCCATCGCCGTCGGATTGATCTCGGCGTCGTATCAGGCTGAGGTCTATCGCGGTGCCTTTATCGCGGTGGCCAAGGGTGAGCTTGAGGCAGCACTGGCGATCGGCATGAACCGCGCAACGCGGATTCGCCGGGTGCTGATCCCGCAGATCTGGCGGTACGCGCTGCCGGGCCTGGGCAACGTCTGGCAAATGAGCCTGAAAGACTCCGCGCTGATTTCGGTGATTGGCCTGGTGGAACTGATGCGCGCCAGCCAGGTGGCGGCGGGTTCCACGCGCCAGTACTTCACGTTCTACATCGTCGGCGGCGTGTGCTACCTGATTCTGACCGGGCTTTCGGGCCGTCTTTTCAATATTGCCGAAGCGCGCGTACAACGTACGCAGCGGCGCAATCCTGCACAGTCGTGAGAAGGGACC
Source organism: Pseudomonas sp. KK18 (assembly GCF_037094675.1). NCBI lineage: Bacteria > Pseudomonadati > Pseudomonadota > Gammaproteobacteria > Pseudomonadales > Pseudomonadaceae > Pseudomonas > Pseudomonas sp. KK18. The sequence continues at coordinate 4,764,245 of NZ_CP146605.1, read as the reverse complement.
GTTTGCCATGATCGATTTCGCCTTTCTTGCCGACACCATGCTCAAGTTGCTGGGTGCCTTGCCCATCACCCTGGCCTTGTTTTTTTCGTCCCTGACCCTGGGGTTGCTGCTGTCGCTGGGCGTGGTGTCCATGCGCGTCAGCCGCTGGCCATTCCTCAGCTACCCGGCGCGTTTCTACATCATGCTGTTTCGCGGCACGCCGCTGATGATCCAGATGTTCCTGATCTATTACGGCCTGGGGCAGTTCCCGGCGATTCGCGACAGCTTCCTGTGGGTGGTGTTGAGGTCGCCTTATGGCTGCGCCGTGGTCTCCCTGGCGCTGTGCACCGCCGGTTACACCGCTGAAATCATTCGCGGTGGCCTGCTGAGCGTGCCTCAAGGGCAGATCGAAGCGGGGCAGGCGGTAGGCATGGGGCGTTGGACCCTGCTGTGGCGAGTGATCGGCCCGGTCACCTTGCGCCAGGCGCTTCCGGCCTATTCCACCGAGGCAATCTTGCTGGTCAAGTCCACCGCGCTGGCCAGCCTGGTCACCGTGTGGGACGTCACCGGCGTGGCGCAACAAATCATCCAGCGTACCTACCGCACCATGGAAGTGTTCATTTGTGCGGCGTTGATCTATCTGATCCTGAATTTCCTGGTGGTGCGTGTGGTGGCCTGGATTGAACATCGTCTGTCGCCCCACCTGCGTGAGCGGCCGAAAGACGTGCCGGTCAAGCAAACCCCCGAACCTATTTCTCATTCCTGATTGCAGCGGAGCTTGTCATGAGTACTCAGATTCAGAGCGCCCTTACGGTTAACAACATTCACAAGGCTTTCGGTTCGGCACAGGTTCTCAAGGGGATCTCGTTGGAGGCTCACAAAGGTGACGTGATTTCCATCCTCGGTGCCAGCGGTTCGGGCAAGAGCACTTTCCTGCGTTGTATCAACCTGCTGGAAACCCCGGACGAGGGCAGTATTGTGCTCGACGGCGAAACCATCGAGCTCAAGCGCCAGCGCAACGGTCGGTTGTTGCCTGGCAGCACGCGGCAGGTGGAGACCATGCGCAGCAAGCTGGGCATGGTGTTCCAGAGTTTTAACCTGTGGTCGCATATGACGGTTTTGCAAAATGTCATCGAGGGGCCGATGCGGGTGCTCAAGCGTTCGAAGGCCGAGTGTGTGGAGGAAGCTGAGCAACTGCTGCACAAGGTGGGGCTTTATGATCGCCGTGATTATTACCCGGCGCATTTGTCGGGTGGGCAGCAGCAGCGGGTGGCGATTGCCCGGGCGTTGGCGATGAACCCGCAAGTAATGTTGTTTGATGAGCCGACGTCGGCGCTGGACCCGGAGTTGGTGGGGGAGGTGTTGCGGGTGATGCGGTCGCTGGCCGAGGAAGGGCGGACCATGTTGGTGGTGACCCATGAGATGGGGTTTGCGCGGCATGTGTCCAATCGGGTGGTGTTTATGGCCAATGGGTTGATTGATGCCCAGGGCACCCCGGCGGAGTTGTTTGAGGGGTTGCCGACGGAGCGGTTTCGGCAGTTTGTATCGAGTCATACGCAGCGTAGTGCGGAGTAGTGGTTGGGTGTTGGTTGGGTTTGGGTATATATCCGTTGCTGCGGTAACGGCCGCTTATGGTTTCGCTCTTACAGCGAGTCACTTTGCAAAAGCGTGTACGGACCGGACACATGGTGGACACATGTGCGGGGACATGGTTGACACATTATGAACCGTAATCAGGCTGTTTCACGTCGATCGTTCGCAAAAAATGATGGCAGAAATAGACGTCAAATAGCCCGTCACTCTCAGTGTTGGGACGTAGTGCGATGTGATGTCCGGCCAGGCCTTTGGCGATCCTGAAATAGCGCTTCTGAAACTTAAATCGGCTGTGATAAACCTTGGCCTTTAAATCGTCCGGCCCGTACTCAAACGCCAAAAGCGTCTCCGGATAAGCCCAGGGGCTTTCTCGGTATCGGTCCATTGGAACCTTGTAATCCAGGGCTTGATGAGGGCGTTGATGGTTATAAACCTCTCGCCATTGATCAAGATTTGTTTGCGCTTCTGCAAGCGTCCGAAAATGGCGGCCGTTGAGCACTTCAGCCTTGAGTGACCGATGAAATCGTTCGATTTTCCCATTGGTTTGAGGGTGGAAAGGCCGACTGAAACTTACTCTGATACCTAGGCGAACGAGCCAGATACTCAGTTCCGTGATCTCCCCCGGATTACGCGGAGAGCCCCATGGGGGCCCGTTATCGACGTTGATACGAGCTGGTAAACCGTAGCGCCGAAAAACCGCGATCAACTGCTCCTGTACCGTGGCTGTGCGCTCGTTGGCACAGGCTTTGATTGCCAAGTTGAAACGAGAATGGTCGTCCAAAACAGTTAGCGGATGGCATCGGCCTTGTTGCGTTGGGAAATGCCCTTTGAAATCCATCTGCCAAAGATCATTGGGCGCGTCGTGTTCAAACCTCAACCTTGCTGCCTGTAACTCTTTTGGGACCGTTTGAACCAAACCATGGCGATGTAAGACATTGGTGACAGTGCTAGGAGCGATACGCTTATCTAACAGATTGCTGATCGTGCGGCCGCCCCAGGCTGGATGCTCCCGCCTAATTGCCAAGACTTCAGTCTCCAGCGCGGGCTCGGTAAGTTTTGGGCTAGTGGCTGGCCTGCGGGATTTCTCCAGCAGACCTTGCTGGCCTTGTTCTTCGTAGCGACCGAGCCACTTGTACGCGGTTTGGGGACTGATACCGAACCGTCGACACAGTTCTCGTTTATTGCTGCCGGGTTGCCGGGCTAAGGCAACGAACTCTTTTTTCAGGCTCATGGCGTCTCTCGTATTCCAGGGCATGATGGTTTTCCGGCGTAGTTAGCTCGCCGAAAAGTGTCAACCATGTCCCCGTACACCCGTCAACCATGTGTCCGGTCCGTACAAAAAGCGGCAAAGTAACCAAAGCGCTCTGCCCCGCCTGTCGGCGCCTCGCTAGGGCTCGGCGTTCCCTCACTCCGGCATTGCTCCGCGGGCCGCCGCGACGGGCCATCCATGGCCCGGCGCGGCTAAACCGGCGTCCTGCCGGTTTACCCGCTGCGCAATACCTGCGTTCGGCCTCGGGCTTATTGGGGCAGTCAGATCAAGATCAAGATCAAAAGCACGGCGGCCTGAGAGCCGACCTGAGTGTTAAAAGCAAAGGCAAGATCCAGAGCGAAAGCAGAGCTGCTTTTCTGTAGGAGCTGGCTTGCCGGCGATGCAGACACCTCGGTGCATCAGACACACCCAGTTGATGCCATCGCCGGCAAGCCAGCTCCTACAGTGGACCGTGCCCGCTTTAGCTTTTGATTTTGCTTCTAAACACTCAAGCCGGCCGGTAGGCCGCTGTGCTGTTGATCTGCTTTTGATCTTGGGCGCCCCGTTAAACCACGCTGGCCGAACGCAGGCTTTGGAGCGTGGGTAACCCGGCAGGACGCCGGGTTAGCCGTCCTGGGCCAGGGATGGCCCATGACGGCGGCCCACGCTCCAAAGCCGGAGTGAGGGCACACCGAGCCTAGGCGAGGTGCCGAGTGGTGGGGCAAGAGCGTTTTGCTTACTTTTGCGCTTTTCAAAAGTGAGCCGCTGTAAGAGCGGAACCAATACAAGCCATCACCCAAATAACGGATATGCCCCCACCCCAACCAGGAACGCCTCAGGACTTAGGCGTCAAATCCACCTTGAACCATTTTTCGCTGAGTTTCTTAACAGTCCCATCAGCAATCGCTTCTTTCAAAGCCGCATCAAACTTGGCCTTCAACTCCGGATCGCTCTTGCGAAAACCCAGGCCCTCGCCATCACCCCAGATAGGGCCTTTGATCTGCGGCCCGGTATACGCCAGCCCCTTGTTCTCAGGTTTGGACATGATCGAATCAAGGAACGTAACGTCATCAAAAATCGCGTCGATACGGCCCGATTGCAGATCAAGAATCGCATCGGCCGACGTGTTGTACTCACGAATCGTTGCCACGTCCTTGAAGTTCTCATCAATGAACTTGGTGTAAATGATGCCTGAAGCGATCCCGATGGTTTTACCCTTCAGCGCCTGACGCAACGGCTCGATCGCATCGTGAATCGCCTTCGGATCAGCACTCAGCGTAATCGCATTCGCCGCCCCGGTTTTACCCGGCAGCAACGCCGCATCCTGCGCGACAAAGTTGGCCGGCGTCTGCGCGTAGGGAATCGAAAAATCCATGACCTGCTTACGGTCGTCAGTGATAACGATCGCATCCATCAACACATCAAACTTCCCTGCGTTGAGACTGGCAATCATGCCATCCCAGTTCTGCACGGTGATCTTGCACTGCAGCTTCATCTTGGCGCACAGGTAGTCCATCAGCTCAGGCTCGAAACCACTGATCTTCCCGCCTGGCAATGTCAGGTTCCAGGGTTCGTACGCGCCCTCGGTCGCGATGTTCACGGACGTCCAGTCCTTTGCCTGCAGTCCGGAAGCACTTGCCATCACTAGGGTCGCTACAGCAACAGAGCCTAACCAATTCGATTTTTTAGCGGTCATTTCTATTTCCTACCAATGTTTTGATGTGGGCTTAGGACTTTTTTCTCGAACGCATACAGGTTTGGGGACTGGCCGATTCGCTCTCCAGTCTGCACATGACTCCACATGTACATACATGTCATTGCAAAATATTTGCCAGCTTTTAAAAATAAATAACCTGTTGATTTTCAAGGAAATTAAACATGGTTAGAAAATGTGCGCGGTTTTTTCGCCCTGTTTTGGGTCGATAGGTAGCGTTTTGCACCCGCCCGTGCGCTGTCAGGTGTCAGGCGTGGGGGCAGGGTTCGCGGCGAGTATTGGCGTGAATCCAAGGTGCTCAAGCAGTCGCGCCATATCGCGGACTGCGATCGACAGGGTCGCGGTATTCACCAGCGGATGGCAGAGAATCCTGTCGCCGTTCCACACCTCTTCGGCGATCACAACCTGGGTGACGCGCTGCACGTCATTGCACAACCCCAGCAATGACACCGCTCCCGGCTCCACGCCCAGGGTTTCCATCAGGCGGCGCGGCGAGGCGAATCTCAGGCCCTTGAGGCCGAGGGTTTGCGAGAGTGCACGCAGGTCCAGGCGCTGCTCGCTCTTGAGCACCACCAGGGTGGGATTCAAGCCTTTGGCATCGCACAGGAAGATGTTCTTGACCGCCTGCCCGCTGATTCCGATGTCCAGTTTGTCGGCTTCTTCGCAGGTGCGCACGGCGCTGTGTTCCACGTATTCATAGGCAATGGAGCAGGTATCGAGCAGGTGTAGAACGTCTTTGGGTTGAAGCATTCGCAAAGTCCCCGGGTATCGCTTTGTCTGCGCCAAAAATGGCAAAGGCCCGCCGTCCGAAAAGGAGGGCAGGCCGTTTGACGGCGTGGTTGTCAGTTCAGGTGATGGGCCACCAGGTCGTTGATTTTCCCGCTGCGCACCTGGTCAATCACACTGGCCATGTCAGCGTAAAACGCGCGGTCGTTATCCGCCACCGGCACTTCACTGCGCACCAGGTCATAGACCGCCTTGGTCGCGGTCGATGCTTTGTTCACATCGTGGAAATCCAGGGCCTGGCACGCGACCAGCACTTCGATGGCCACCACCGACTGGAGTTTTTGCGAGACTTTGTAGGCCTTGATCACCGCGTTGTAGGCCAGGCTGACCGGGTCTTCCTGGTTGCCGCAGGTCGAGACGCTGTCGATCGACGACGGCATCGACAGGGTTTTCATCTCGGCGTACAGCCCGGCGGCGGTGTACTGGACGATCATGTAGCCGCTGTTCAGGCCCGGGTTGCGCACCAGGAAGGCCGGCATTTCGCTGAAGTGCGAGTTGATCATGCGGTCGGTCCGGCGCTCGGAAATTTTCGCCAGGTTGGTCAGCGCCACACACAGTGTGTCGGCTGCAATCCCGATGTAGGTGCCGTCGAAGTTGGCGCCGGAAATCGCGATACCGTCACCGTCGTCCAGCGGGAAAATCACCGGGTTGTCGCCCGAAGAATTGATTTCGCGCTCGATGGTTTCCCGCGCGTAGTTGATGAACTGCCGGGAAGCACCATGCACTTGGGGGATGGCACGCAGGCTGTAGACGTCCTGCAGGCGGTAATCGATGTTGTCTGCGATGAACTGGCTGTCGTGCAGAATAGCCTTGATATTGGCGGCGGTTGCGGCCTGTGCGGGGTGAGCCTTGATCGAGTGGTAGCGCGGGTCGAACGCGCGGATGGTGCCCTTGAGCGCCTCCAGCGACATGGCCGCCGCCACGTCCGCCAGGTCGGCAGCCTGCATCGCGTTGTACAGCGCCAGCGTAGCGATGGCGGTCACCGACGTGGTGCCGTTCAACATCGCCAGGCCTTCCTTGCACTGCAGGTCGGTCGGTTGCAGGCCGACCTGTTGCAGGGCGGTTGCGCCATCCACCAGTGCACCGCCCTTGACGCTGGCGCGGCCTTCGCCGAGCAGCACCAGGGCCAGGTGGCCTTCTACCGCGAGGTAACCCACCGAGCCTTCGCCCGGCGCAAAGGGCACCACGTCGTGGTTGAGCAGGCCGGCGATCAGTTCCAGCAGTTCCAGGCGCACCCCGGAGTAGCCTTTGCCCAGGCTGATCAACACCATCAACTGGATCGCCCGCACCTGTTCACGCACCAGCGGTTCGCCGACGGAAACAGCGTGGGAACGCACGATGTTGACTTGCAGTTCCTTGGCGTTTTCCGGCGAGATCACATGCCGCACGTTGTCGCCAAAACCGGTGGTCACGCCGTACACCAAACGGTTTTCATCGAGGAATCGCTCGATCAACCCACGGGACTTTTTAACCCGGTTCTTGTAACTGTCGGCAAACGAAACAGTGGCCGAATAGCGGGCGATCGCCACGAACTCTTCGATGCTGGGTTCTCTGTCGCCTAACACGACATGGGTAATTTGTTCAGGCAGGGTTTTCATCAGCGACTCCAGCAGGGCGTAACGCAATGGGGTGGGAAGTGGTTTAACTCTACGGGTTGCACTGACTGAAGAAAATATGAGGTTTTCTGTTACTTTTAGTAGAAAATCTAAACTGCTGAAGTCGCGAGATTCCCCCATGAGCCGTTTACCGCCGTTGCGCGCGTTGCAAGTGTTTGAAGTGGTGGGCCACTGCGCCGGTATGTCCCAGGCGGCGATTCGCCTGGGGATCTCGGTGGGCGCTGTCAGCCAGCAAATGAAACTGCTCGAAGATGCCCTGGGCATGAAGCTGACGCTCAAGGACGGCCAGCGCCTGCGCTTGAACAGCGTCGGCGAACGCCTGCACGCCCGCTGCACCGCGGCGTTCGAAGAACTCAGGCTGGCGGTGGCCGAGGCCGAGCGGGCGAAGAATCCCAACAACCTGTATATCAGTTGCCTGCCTTCGCTGATGACCAAATGGCTGTCGCCGCTGATCGACGAGTGGGGGCAGGACGAAACCGACCTGGATATCTACCTCGACAGCACCCTCGATGATGCATCGGGGGAGGAAAGTGCCGACTTTCGCATCGGTTATGGCGAGCACCCCGAGCATGCCGGGCATAGCGTGCCGCTGTTCCGCGATTGTGTGGTGCCCACCTGTTCACCGCAGTTGCTGGAACGGGTTGCGTGCGCGCGGGACTTGCTCGATTACCGCCTGATCGGCATCGACTCGCGGCCCAAATTCGATTCGCCGCCTTCGTGGACCCAATGGTTCAGCGAGCTGGAAGGGCAAACCGGCCAGCCCATCGTGATCCGCCGCAATTATTCATCATCGATTACCGCGATCCAGGCGGCCATCGACCGGCAAGGCATCGTGCTGGCGCAGTTCTCAATGATCGCCGGGGACCTGCGCGCCGGTCGGCTGGTGATTCCCTGGCGGTTCGCCGTGCCGCTGGCGGCGCCGTACTACCTGAGTTGGCACCCCAATACCCTGCACAAACAGCAGTGCCGTGGGTTTCAACGCTGGATGATCGGGCAGGGGCAGAAACAGGAGAAAATTACCGATGCCATGCTTTCTGCTGCGCACTTTGATCATTAAGTTGTCACTTACGGTCATTGAGCGCCAGCCGGCGGACTCTTAGTCTGTGGGACATAAACCGATGGAGTGCCATTCGAGCGCTCCACGTCCCGTGATGATCCGTTGTGGAGCTGTACCATGACCGCTGCTGCCTACCCGCACTTGCTGGCCCCGTTGGACCTGGGTTTTACCACCCTGCGCAACCGCACCCTGATGGGCTCGATGCACACCGGCCTTGAAGAAAAACCCGGTGGCTTCGAGCGCATGGCGGCCTATTTTGCCGAACGTGCCCGTGGCGGCGTGGGCCTGATGGTCACCGGCGGCATTGGCCCCAACGATGAAGGCGGGGTGTATGGCGGTGCGGCCAAGCTGACCACCGACGAAGAAGCGCAGAAGCACAAGATCGTCACCCGGGCGGTGCACGAGGCGGGCGGCAAGATCTGCATGCAGATCCTCCACGCCGGGCGTTATGCCTACAGCCCGAAGCAGGTGGCACCGAGCGCGATCCAGGCGCCGATCAACCCGTTCAAGCCCAAAGAGCTGGACGAAGAAGGCATCGAAAAACAGATCAATGATTTCGTCACCTGCTCGGTGCTGGCCCAGGTCGCCGAGTACGACGGCGTGGAAATCATGGGTTCGGAAGGCTACTTCATCAACCAGTTCCTCGCCGCCCACACCAACCACCGCACCGACCGTTGGGGTGGCAGCTACGAAAACCGCATGCGCCTGCCGGTGGAAATCGTGCGCCGGGTGCGCGAAGCCGTAGGCCCGAATTTCATCATCATCTTCCGCCTGTCGATGCTCGACCTGGTAGAAGGCGGCAGCACCTGGGAAGAAATCGTGCAGTTGGCCAAGGCCATCGAGCAGGCCGGTGCAACGATCATCAACACCGGCATCGGCTGGCACGAAGCGCGGATCCCGACCATCGCCACCAAGGTGCCGCGTGGCGCGTTCAGCAAGGTCACCGCGAAGTTGCGCGGTGCGGTGCAGATTCCGTTGATCACCACCAACCGGATCAACACCCCGGAAATCGCCGAGCAGATTTTGGCCGAAGGCGATGCCGACATGGTCTCGATGGCTCGCCCATTCCTCGCCGACCCGGACTTCGTCAACAAGGCTGCCGAAGGCCGCGCCGATGAGATCAACACCTGCATCGGCTGCAACCAGGCCTGCCTGGACCACACCTTCGGCGGCAAGCTGACCACCTGCCTGGTCAACCCGCGTGCGTGCTACGAGACCGAGCTCAACTACCTGCCGGTCAAGCAGATCAAGAAAATCGCCGTGGTCGGTGCCGGTCCTGCGGGCCTGGCGGCCGCCACCGTCGCCGCCGAGCGTGGGCATCAAGTGACGCTGTTCGATTCGGCCAGCGAGATCGGCGGCCAGTTCAACATCGCCAAGCGTGTGCCGGGCAAGGAAGAGTTCTTCGAGACCCTGCGCTACTTCAAGCGCAAGTTGCAGACCACTCACGTCGAACTGTGCCTGAACACCCGGGTCGACGTTGAGCAGCTTGTTGCGGGCGGTTATGACGAGATCATCCTCGCGACCGGCATCGCGCCGCGTATTCCGGCGATTCCCGGTGTGGAAAACGCCAAGGTATTAAGCTACCTCGACGTGATCCTGGAGCGTAAGCCGGTGGGCCATCGCGTGGCGGTGATCGGTGCCGGCGGTATCGGTTTTGACGTCTCGGAATTCCTCGTGCACCAGGGCGTGTCCACCAGCCTGGACCGCGAGGCGTTCTGGAAAGAGTGGGGCATCGACACCCACCTGGAAGCCCGCGGCGGTGTGGCCGGGATCAAGCCCGAGCGCCATGCGCCGGCGCGTGAAGTGTTCCTGTTGCAGCGCAAGACCTCCAAGGTCGGCGACGGCCTGGGCAAGACCACCGGCTGGATCCACCGCACCGGCTTGAAGAACAAGCAGGTGCAGATGCTCAACAGCGTCGAGTACCTGAAGATCGACGATGAGGGCCTGCACATCCGCATCGGCGCCGAGGGTGAACCGAAGGTGCTGGCGGTGGACAACATCGTGATCTGCGCCGGGCAGGACCCGCTGCGGGAATTGCAGGACGGCCTGGTGGCGGCCGGGCAGAACGTGCACCTGATCGGCGGCGCGGACGTGGCGGCCGAACTGGATGCCAAGCGCGCCATCAACCAGGGTTCGCGCCTGGCGGCCGAGCTGTAAGCACGTAAAAGGGGCGGTGGTAGACTACCGCCCCTTTTCTTGTGCAGAACCGCCCTCATGGGTCCTTTCGACTGGCTCCCCCACGCGCCCCTTGAACCCCTGAAGCTGGACTGGATGGGGCCGGTGGAAGTCGCCGTGCTGCGCCTGGATCGCATCGACCCGCTGATCAGCGGCAACAAGTGGTTCAAGCTCACCGAGCACCTGGCGCAAGGCCGGGCGGCGGGCGCCAGCGGGATCATCAGCCTGGGCGGCGCTTACTCCAATCACCTGCATGCACTGGCGGCGGCCGGGAAACGCTTCGGCTTTCCTACCGTTGGCTTGCTGCGTGGCCATCCGCAAGACACACCCACGGTGCTCGACCTCAAGGCCTTCGGCATGCAACTGCATTGGCTGGGGTATGGCGGCTATCGCGCGCGCAACGAGCCGGACTTCTGGCTTCCCTGGCGCGAGCAGTATCCGCACCTGCACCCGGTACCTGAAGGCGGCGGGGGCCTGGCGGGCGCGTTGGGTTGCGGGGTTTTGGTGAATCAGGCGCAGGCGCAATTAAACGGCCTGGGCTGGACGGACTATCACGGTTGGTGGCTGGCGGCAGGCACCGGTACTACATTGGCGGGATTGGTGCTGGCGGAGGCGGGCGCGCATCCGGTATACGGCGCCCTGGCGGTGCCCGACGACCACGGGGTGGCGCAACAGGTGCAGGCGCTTGTGCAGCAGGGATATGAATTGCTGGAGGCCAGCCGGGGCGGCTTTGCCAAGGTTGATCCGGAGTTGCTGGCCTTTATCGACGCTACCGTGCAAGCCTGTGGCCTGGCGCTGGAGCCGCTGTATACCGGCAAGGCGTTATTGTCGTTGAAGCAGCAGATTGAAGCCGGGAGATTTTCCCCCGGCACCCGCCTGATCTTCGTCCACACCGGTGGCCTGCAGGGCCGCCGGGGTTTCCCTGTTGCACCCGGTTAATGTAGGAGCTGGCTTGCCTGCGATGCAGACACCGCGGTGTATCAGTGGCACCGAGGTGATGCTATCGCAGGCAAGCCAGCTCCCCCACAAGCCAGCTGCCACATTCAATCCGTGGGCTTACTGAAGGTTCCCTCTCTTGCCGGGCATCATCCTCAAAGCAGTGTTGTCTCGCAGCACATAGTGATGGGCCAATCCGGCCAACGCATGCAGCCCGATCAGCCAGTAACCGACCTTGCCGAACAGCACATGCCAGCTTTCAATCTCCTTGGCCAACGCCTTGTTTTCGGCAATCAACGGCGGCAGCTCGATGCCGTAGAACATCACCGAATGTCCCTCGGCGCTGACGATCAGCCAGCCGGCGATGGGCATGCCGATCATCAAGGCGTACAGCGCCATGTGCATCAGGGTAGCGAGGAGGGTTTGCCATTGCGGCGGGGCCGGTACGATCTTCGGTGCCACGCCCAGGCTGCGGGCGAACAACCGTAGCCACACCAGCACAAACACCGTCAGGCCGAACATGAAGTGCATTTCCACGATCAACGTACGTGCGCCGCTGCCTTTGGGAAACTGCCCGCGTAACTCAATGCAGGCGTAGACCACCGCCAGCAGCACCACCATCAGCCAGTGCAACGCAATCGACATGGTGCTGTAACGCGTATCGGAATTTTTCCAGGGCATCGCTTTCTTCCTCACTCATCAGGGCAAACCTCCGTTCTTTGCGACGGAGTCCTTTCAATGTAAGCCTGTTTTACGAGGTTTGCCCGTGAGAGGAGGGTGTATAGGCGATCTTTTGATCTCGATCAGTTGCCCTGCGGCATTTCACCCCGTGCCAGGCGCTGGTTGATGTCGGCGATCACCGCAGGCAGGTCGGTGATGGTGTCGATCATGTAGTGTGGGCGCGAGCCTTCGAACATGGCCTGGATACGCGTGCGTTCGCTGGCGAGTGTGCCGGCGTCGAGGGCGCGGAACTGCTCGTAGGTCAGGCCCAGGGCGTTGCCCGAGCAGGTCAGCGCCACGGTCCACATCCCGGCGCGGCGGCCTTCGAGGATGCCCGGCACGGTGTCGTCGATCTTCACGCAGGCCGCTACGTCATCGATCCCGAGGGCGATCACGTTGGCCAGGGCCTGGGCCGGCCATGGTCGGCCGTTGGGTACTTCGTCGGTGGCGACCACGTGGTCGGCGATATAGCCATTGGTGGCAGCCAGTTCGACAACCTTGTCCATCACCTGCTTGGGGTAGCCGGAGCACGAACCGATCTTGATCCCTTGCTGGCGCAGGTTGGCGATAGTGTCCAGGGCACCGGGGATCAATGCCGAGTGCTCGGCGATCTTCTCGATCTGCAGCGGCATGAAGCGCTGGTAGATGGCGGTCACATCATCGTCAGTCGGTGTGCGGCCGAAGGCCTTGCGGTAACGCTCGGCCACCTGCGGCTGGTCGCACAGGGTGCGGATGTGGTCCCACTTGCCCATGCCCATCGGGCCACGGGCTTCCTCGATGGAGACCTGCACGTCGAACTCGGCGAAGGCTTCGACAAAAATCTGCGTGGGCGCGAACGAGCCGAAATCGACCACGGTGCCGGCCCAGTCGAGGATCGCGGCTTGAAGCTGGGTTGGGTTTGCGTAGTTCATGGTTCAGATCCTGTGAGTAGTGGGCAGTCAGATGTCGAGCACGTTCATTTCTTGCAGCACCTCGGCCACCGCCGCGACGGCGGCTTGCATCTCGGCCTGGTTCACATGGCCGATGCAGCCTACGCGGAAGGTTTCCACCTGGGTCAATTTGCCGGGATAAAGGATGAAGCCCTTGGCCTTGACCCGTTCGTAGAACTCCTTGAACTGGTAGCGCGGATCTTTCGGCGCGTGGAAGGTAACGATGATCGGCGCCTGGATCGCGGCGGGCAGGAAGCTGCGCAGGCCCAGTTCGGCCATGCCGTCCAGCAATGCCTGGCAGTTGTCGGCGTAGCGCTGGTGCCGGGCGGGCAGGCCGCCTTCTTCGTTGTATTGCAGCAGCGCTTCGTGCAGCGCCGCCACCACGTGGGTCGGCGGTGTGAAGCGCCATTGGCCGGTCTTGGCCATGTAGCTGTGCTGGTCGAAAAGGTCCATCGCCAGGGAGTGGCAGTTGCCTTGGGCTGCAGCCAGCGCCTGCTTTTCAGCGAACACAAAACCCATCCCCGGTACGCCTTCCAGGCACTTGCCGGAGGCGGCGATCAGTGCGTCGAACGGCACCTCGCGGGCGTCGATCGGCAGCGCGCCGAAGGAACTCATGGCGTCGATAATCAGGCGCTTGCCGTGGCGGGCGATGACCTGGGCGATCTCGGGCAACGGGTTGAGAATCCCGGTGCTGGTTTCGCAATGGATCAGTGCGACGTGGGTGATGCCCCTGTCGGCGTGCAACAGGCGGTCGACGTCGGCGGCGGTGGTGGGTTCGTCCTCGGCAGTTTCAAAGGTACTGAACTCGCGGCCGAGCACTTCGCAAATCTTCGCCAGGCGCTTGCCGTAGGCGCCGTTGATCAGCACCAGCACCTTGCCGTCCCGTGGCACGAGGGTGCCGATGGCCGCTTCCACGGCAAAGGTGCCGCTGCCTTGCAATGGCACGCAATGGTGGCTGGCGGTGCCGTTGACGATCACCAGCAGTTGCTCGCAAAGACTGGCGGTCAGTTGATTGAAGCGGTCATCCCATGAACCCCAGTCGACCATCATGGCCTGGCGGGTGCGGGCCGAGGTGGTCAAGGGCCCCGGGGTCAGCAGGATCGGCGCGGCAGTGCTCATTCGTGTGTCCTCGCAAAACATTGGGATGAAGTTACGGCGCCTAAATTGCAGTTTGGCTTGTCATCAATCAAATTGTTTGTTGTTATGCGAGCTATCAATGAGGCCGATAGCTATGAACCTGTTTCAACTGCGTGCGTTTGATGCGGTGGCCCGCGAGGGCAGTTTTACCCGGGCGGCCGAGCGCCTGTTTATCAGCCAGCCGGCGGTGACCGGGCATATCAAGGCGCTGGAGGAGCACTACCAGATCGCGCTGCTGCGGCGTACCGCGCGGCGGGTGGAGTTGACCGAGGAGGGCACCAAACTCGCGGCGATCACCCGCGCGATCTTCGGCCTGGTGGAAGAGGCGCAGACGTTGCTGGAGGCCAACCGGCAATTACTTACCGGGCGCCTGGAAGTGGCGGCGGACGGGCCGCACATGGTCATGCCGATGCTGGCCAGCCTACGGCAGCGGTATCCGGGGATTACTGTCAATTTGCGCCTGGGCAATGCGCAGGAAACCCTCGCGGCGCTGTTGTCGGAGCGGGCTGACGTGGCGGTGTTGACCGAGGTGGAGCCGCGCAAGGGCCTGCACTTGCAGCCGTTGATCGAGTCACGGATTTGCGCGTTGGTGCCTGCGGGGCATCCGTGGCTGGCGGAGCCTGCGGGGATTCGGCTGGAGCAATTGGATCAGGTGATCATGGTGTTGCGTGAACCCAGCTCGATCACGCGGCGGACCTTTGACGATGCCTGCGCCCAGGCCGGCGTGCAGCCCCGGGTGTTGCTGGAACTGGACAGCCGTGAGGCGGTGACGGAAGCGGTGGCGGCCGAGTTGGGGGTTGGGGTGGTGTCGTCGATGGAAGTCAGCCGGGATCCGCGGGTGCACGCGATTCCGATCCAGGGCGAGGGGCTGGTGAACCGGCATGTGATCGGGTGCATGGAGCGGCGGCGGGAGTTGCGGTTGATTCAGGCGTTTTTCGAGTTGGCGCCTTAGAGGGTGTTGGCTTGAGATCTAGTTGGCCCCTTCGCGAGCAAGCCCGCTCCCACATTCGACCGCGTTCCATCGGTAGAACTCGGTCAACTGTGGGAGCGGGCTTGCTCGCGAAGGGGCCCTCAACTTCACCGCAAACTTTCCCGCACAATCTCCAGAAACGTCGCCACCACCCGCCGCGAACTCTGCTCCTTCAAGCACACCAGTGTTTCCTTCATCCGCTGCGTACAGTCACGGATCGGCATCGCATACACCCGCGAATCTGCGCCAAACTCCGCAGCCGACACCACCCCCACGCCAATCCCCACCACCACCGCCTCCCGCGCGGCTTCGCGGCCTTCCACCTGGATCGCCGGGCGAATGCGCAGCCCGGCCTGGTGCATTTCCTGCTCCAGGGTCTGGCGGGTCACCGAGCCGATTTCCCGCAACACCAGCGGCGTATCGTCCAGGTCCGCCAGGCAGATCGACTCGCGGCCCGCCCACGGGTGGTTGCGGGCGACAAACGCGAGCAATTGGTCATCGGGCAGCGGCAGTGACAGCAGCCGCTCGTCGTCCACATCGCGCCCCAGCAGCGCGAGGTCGGCCTGGTAGTTGTACAGGCGAAACAGTGATTCATCGGTGTTGCCGGTTTCGATCTTCACGCTGATGCCCGGGTACAACTGGCAGAAGCGCGCAATCTGCGGCAGCACATGCACCGGGGCGTCCACCGCGAGTGTCAGGGTGCCGGTTTGCAAGGCGCGGGAATCCTGCAACAGCTCTTCGGCTTCCGCCGCGACGGCAAACAGACGCTGGGTGATGCTCAACAGGCGCTCGCCGAGGTCGGTCAAGCGCACCGAACGTTTGTTGCGATGAAACAGCAGCACGCCGAAACGTTCCTCAAGCTTGCGCACCTGGTCGGAAATGGCCGGTTGGCTGAGGAACAAGCGTTCGGCGGCGTGGGTAAAACTGCCGTGTACGGCCACCGCATGGAAGGCTTTGAGTTGCGCGTGAGACACCGACATCGCGAAACCTCTTACAAGCTCAGCTTATATTTGAAATACGATAAATCGATTTTACCTATTAGTCAGCCATTGCTTTGATAGCCCCAGTCGCCGTAGGTCGAGTCCTACACCTTCGGCGGCCATGGGTCTTCTGCGTGCTCACCAGCGGGACTCATCTGACCAATACCGCGCCCCTCCAAGCGCCGGTACTGCAGTGCTCAACAATAAAAATACAGGCGTTTGCTTTTCATTCTGCCGGCACACTCACACCCGAGGTCAGAACCACCATGAATACTCCCTTGAGTCACATCAAGCGTTGGCGCGTGCAGATTTTCGCCATCACCTGGCTGGCGTACGCGGCCTTCTATTTCACCCGCAAGGCTTTTTCGGTGGCCAAGCTGGGGATCGTCGACGACCCGAGTTTCCCGCTGGACAAGATGATGATGGCCAACCTGGATGGCATCTACCTGGCGGCCTACGCCGTTGGCCAATTCACCTGGGGCATGCTCGCCGACCGTTTCGGGCCGCGTGTGGTGGTACTCGGCGGGTTGCTGATTTCAGCCGCCGCCGCCCTGGTGATGGGCACATTTGCCACGTTACCGATCTTTGTCACGTGCATGTTGATCCAGGGCCTGGCCCAGTCCACCGGCTGGTCCGGGCTGTGCAAGAACCTTGGCAGTTTCTTCCCGGCGCAGCAGCGTGGCCGGGTGCTGGGTTTATGGAGCTCGTGCTACGCCTTTGGTGGCCTGGTGGCGTCGCCGTTTGCCGGATGGTGGGCGTATACGCTGATCGGCACCTGGCATGCGGCATTTATCTCCAGTGCGGCTGTGGTCTTCGTGGTCGCGGTGCTGTTTTTCATTTTCCAGCGCAACACGCCACAGGATGTGGGGTTACCGGCAGTGGAACCGGAACCGGAACAGACTGCCGCCGAGAAGAACGCCAGTGTGCTGGAGCCGCTGCGGGCCATTTTGCGCAACCGCACGGTGTTGACCCTGGGGCTGGCGTACTTTCTGTTGAAACCGGCGCGTTACGCGATCCTGTTGTGGGGGCCGGTGATTGTGTATGAGCAGATGCCGTCGGTGGGCAAGGTCGGCGCGGCGATTGTGCCGACGGCGTTCGAGCTGGCGGGGTTGCTGGGGCCGATCATGATCGGCATGGCGTCCGACAAACTGTTCGGCGCCCGGCGCATGCCGGCCTGTGTCCTCAGCCTGCTGGCGCTGACCGTGGCCCTGGCGTTGTTCATGGGCGCCTTGCACACCGGCAGTGTGGCGCTGGTGATGGCGCTGCTGTTTGTGATGGGCCTGACCCTGTACGGGCCGGACTCGATGATCAGCAGCACCGCCGCCATCGACTTCGGTACCGCCAAGGCCGGCGCGACGGCGGCGGGGTTCGTCAACGGCTGCGGTTCGGTGGGGGCGATCCTTGGCGGCTTGCTGCCGGGCTATTTCGACACCGTCACGGTGTTTATCGTGTTTGCCGGTGCCGCGCTGTTTTCCTCGCTGGTGTTGATGCCGTACTGGAACGCCAGGCCGGCGGTGCTGGCGCAGGTGGGTGACTTCGTGCCCGACCGTGAACGCGCCATCAATCCCTTGCGGACCTGAGGGGCATGGCCGGTTTTTTGGTGGATTAGAGTGTTTCAGCGCTATAAACTCTGCCCCCAAAGCGCCGGCCAGTAGACGTCTCGGCGCGATGGACAGAAGAGAGTGAGTCATGGGCGCACAGTGGAAAGTCAAACATAAAGAAGCGGCATCCAATGCCAAGGGCAAGATCTTCGGCAAGCTGGTGAAAGAGATCACCATTGCCGCCCGCAACGGTGCCGACACTGCTACCAACGCACATTTGCGCCTGGTGGTGGAGCAGGCCAAAAAGGCCTCGATGCCCAAGGAAACCCTGGAACGCGCGATCAAGAAAGGCGCCGGTCTGCTCGGTGAGACCGTGCAATACCACCGCGTAACCTACGAAGGTTTTGCCCCGCACCAGGTGCCGCTGATCGTTGAATGCGTGACCGACAACATCAACCGCACCGTGGCGGAAATCCGCGTGGCGTTCCGCAAGGGGCAGCTCGGCGCGTCCGGCTCCGTGGCCTGGGACTTCAACCATGTGGGCCTGATCGAAGCCTCGCCGGACAGCCCGGAAGCCGATCCGGAAATGGCCGCGATTGAAGCCGGTGCCCAGGATTTCGAGGAAGGCGAAGAAGAGGGCACGACCCTGTTCATCACCGAGACCACCGACCTGGACGCCGTGCAGAAAGCCTTGCCGGAGCAGGGCTTCACCGTGCTGTCGGCCAAGCTCGGCTACATCGCGAAGAACCCGGTGAGCGGTTTGAGCGATGAGCAGATGGCCGAAGTCGAAGCCTTCCTGGAAGGCTTGGACAACCATGACGACGTGCAGGACATGTTCGTCGGGTTGGCGGGTTGATTCTGATTTGATGTGAACCCGGTCCAAATGTGGGAGCGGGCTTGCTCGCGAATACGGTGTACCAGCCAAGCATGTATTGACTGACACACCGCATTCGCGAGCAAGCCCGCTCCCACATTGGGTTTAGCGGAGTTTGGAAAACTGCAACAAGCTTGTGATTTCCTCGAACCCGGGCCGGGCCAGCACATCCGGCTGGCAGCAGTTGTCCCGCAAGGCTTCCAGCGCCACGCGCTTTTCCTCGCTCAACCCCGCATCAATCCTTTCCAGCAATTCCCCCAGCAACACCCCGAACGCCCTGACTTCGATGCGCTGCAACGCGCGGGTTTCCTGGCTGTCGACCGTGGCGTGAAACGACGCTGCACCAAAGTCCCCAAGCAGACATTCACCGGCTTCATTCCACAGAATGTTGTGGCCGTACAGATCACCGTGGGTGATGCCTTGCGCGTGCAGGTGCGCCGCCACCGAAGCGATGCCCCGGGCCATGCGCAGCGCCACATCCGCGCTGAAACGGGTGGTGGGCTCGTAGATATCCCGGGTGCACGACGCCAGGCTCGGCAGCGCCGCAAGGTTGCGATAGTTCGGTTCGATCAGTTGCATCACCAGCGCCGCCTGGCCTTCCGGGTGGTCGACGACACGGCCTTCTACCTTGATCAGGTTGGCATGCAGTCCGGCGGCGATGCAGGCGTGCATTTCGTGCAGGGGCGAGCCGTCACTGGTAATGCTGCCTTTATAGAGTTTGACCGCGACCGCCTTGACCGGCCCGTTTGACGGGGCCCAGTACGCTTTGCGGATGATTCCGGAAGCGCCTTCACCCAGCACTTCGCTCAATTCCAGCTCGGACCAGGGAATATTCGGCGTCGCGTCATGGCGGGCCTCTTCCACGGCCATCTCTACCGGATTACCGGCGTAGGCCAGCCAGGTCAGGCTCGGCAAGGTCAGCAACCAGTCCGGCAGGCGGGTCATGCGGTTGGAGGCGATGCGGATCAGTTCGAGGTTTTTGCACTGGGCGAGGCTTTGCGGCAACTGCTCCAGGTGGTTACCGGCCAGCATCAGTTTTTGCAGCAAAGGCCGTTCACCCAGTTCGTCCGGCAATTGGCTGATGTGGTTATCGGTGAGGATCAGCCAGCGCAGCAAGGGTGGCAGCGACGTCGCCGGGACACTGCTGATCTGGTTCGACTTGAAGCCGATCATGCTCAACTGCGCGCACTGGCCCAGGCATTGCGGCAGTTCGGTAAAGGCGTTTTCCGAACAGAACAGCACGCGCAAATGGGGCAGGCGGTGCAGGTCATCCGGCAGGCTGCTCAGGGCATTGCCGGTCAGGTTGAGGATTTCCAGGGAGTCGGCCAGGTCGAAGATTTCCCGAGGGAACTCGGTCAGCCCACAGCGCAGGTCCAGGCGTTTGATGCCGGCCAATTGGCCGGCCTTGAGTTGGGCAAGGGTATCCATGAACGGCGCGTCACTCGGCAATAGGGGCGTGAATGGCGCTCATGATAGCGGGTTGCGGCCCGATCTTCTGCAACTGCCCCAGGCGGCTGGCGGTGCGCGCCAAATCGATGGCCTGGCCGCTCAGGGATTGCTCCAGCGGCTGCTCGCCGATCAGCACCAATTGCTTGTCCTGGTCGTAGAGCACGTCCACCAGGTTGATGAACCGTTGCTGGGCGGCAATCGGACAGTCCGCCAGGTGCGGCAGGCCGTCGATGATCCAGCGTTCATAGTCGCGGCACAGCTGCAGGTAGTCCATGACGGCGGTCGGTTGTTCGCACAGGTCGCTGAAGGTGAAGGCAATGCTGCGGTCCTGGTGCCAGCGGGCAGTCAATTGCCGGGCTCCGACGGTCAGGCTGACCGGGGCCTGATCCGCTGACGGCAGGCCCAGGGCTTGGCGTTGCGCGGCAGTCCCCGGCCACACGAACTGGCCAGCGCTGAACCGCTGATCGCCATGGGCCTGGGCCAGGCTGCGAAAATCCTGGGGGGCGCTGACTTCCATGACGTCCATGCGCGCGCTGATCAGCTCGATCACCGGCTTGAACCGCTGATGGTACAAGGGGTTCGGCAGCAACCCGGCGGGCGGATAATTGGAGGTTACCAGCACCCAGACTCCGCGCCGGAACAGGGCCTTGAACAGGCGGCTGATCAGCATCGCATCGCCGATATCATGTACGTGAAACTCGTCGAAGCACAGCACGCGGCAGCCATCGAGCAACTCATCCAGGGTCACGGCCAAGGCATCGCGCTGCTGGCGATGGGCAAACATTCCCTGGTGCAGACGGGCGAAAAAGTCGTGGAAGTGCACGCGCTGTTTCTCGGCAATCGGCAACGCCTGGAAAAAGCCGTCCAGCAACCAGCTCTTGCCCCGGCCGACGGCGCCGTGCAGGTACAGGCTGCGGGTAGGGCGCCCGGCCAGCAGATGGTCGGTTTGCCGGGCCATGGTCTCGATCACCTGTTGCTGGCTTGGGCTGAGGGTATAGCCCTGTTGCCGGGCCTTGCCCTGGAAGAATGCGCTGATACCGGGGGCGGCGGTGGTCGCCGCGGTTTTACCCAGCAACCGTTTGAGCAGGGGCGGTAAAGCAGCCAATGTCAGTCACTCTGTGTTTCGGTGGTCGCTCACTTTAGAGCGCCGGTCGCGGTTTGACCAATAGAGAAGCACAGCGCGAGCTATCTGGAAAAGGCATGGGTCAATGGATCCAAAACACCGACCTGACTGGCGGATTCCCTTCAAGTGACTAACCTCATACACAGCAGTCACCCCTGTATAAGGATTTGGGGCAGTGAAGGGACACGCAGTCTTGGCAATCATGAGCGCGATGCTCTGCAACACGGTTTATGGTGCCCAGCTCCAGGTTGAGGTGCGTATCGACGTGCAGCGGGGGTGCCAATTGGTCGGCACCACGCGTGAAGCAGGGATCGAGCAGCTCGGCGTACTGGATTTCGGCAGCGGCTCCCGGCTGGATGACCCGGCAGGCCCGTTGAGTGCAGCCTTGATCAGCCAGCGCCAGCCACGCCTGGAGTGCAACCCGGATACGCCTTATCAGATGCGTGTCGACGGCGGCCTGCATGGCGGCGCCGGCGAAGTACGTTACCTGGGCGCTGCTGCCCCCTCGATCAAACCCATTCCCTATCGAATTTATGCCGATGCCGCACGCCGCATCCCCTTGGCCGTGGACGTACCGTTGAGCGGCCGTGTGCCCGATTCCGGCACGGTGGACTTGCCACTTTATGGACGCATCGAGCCGCTCAAGGAAATACCGGCCGTGGGGCGTTATTCCGACCTGCTCAAAGTGACGGTGACATGGTAAGCCGCGCCCTGGCCTGCATCGCGCTGGGCGGCCTGTTGCTCCTGGCCGAGGACGCCCAGGCGGCGGTCGCCGGGCAGATTCACGCACGGCTGGTGATTACCGCCAGTTGCCAGGTGAGCAAAGGCACCGACAGCGCGCCGGTGAGCCCGGATGGCGGCTCGGCCTTGCTGGATTTCGGCAGCCACGGACCCACTTGGGACAAGGGCCTGGGTGCCGGCATCAGTGATGGCGACAAGGCCGCGCTCGCGGTGTCCTGCAACCCGTCGGTGGTGAGCAGTTTCACCGTGACCATCGACGGCGGCGCCCACGGCGACGGCGTCACCCGGCGCTTGAGCAATGGCCGGCAAACCATACCGTATCGGCTGTCGGCCGATCCTGCGGGCCGAAGCACCTACAGCATCGGCCAGCAACGCAATTTCGTCGTGACCAAGGGCGCACAGGTACCGATCCCGGTATTCGGCTCGGTGGTGGCGAATACCAGGGCCCTACCGGCCGGCATCTACACAGACACCCTGACGGTGACTCTGGATTGGTAATTCATGAGGATGGACATCATGCATGCACTTGTATCTAAAGCAGTTCTCCCATTGGTCGCACTGGCCTGGGTATCGGCTGCCCAGGCGGCCACGACGGTCACCGGGCAGATCAGCTCCACGCTGATCCTGACCAACAGTTGCCTGGTCAACGGCGTGGGCGGCACCACCGGTTTGAACTTCGGTACGATCAATTTCGGTACCACCAACAGCCAGTTCACCACGCAGTCCGGCCAGGTGCTGGGTGGCGGTGGAGGCGCGTTGTCGATCCAGTGTTCCTCGGGCACCTCGCCGGTGATCACCGTGGGCGCGGGCTCCCATGACGGCCAGTCCACGGGCGGCACCCGGGCGCTGTACGACGGCGTGGCCAACTATGTGCCGTATGACTTCTACACCGACACCGGGCATTCGACGCTCCTGGCGATCAACGGAACCATCAACGTAGGCGCGAGCACGGGCGTTGCGCAAACCGTGAACATCTACGGCCAGGCCGTGGGCAAGGCAGGTCTGCCGGCGGGTACCTACACCGACACGGTGTCGGTGCAACTGACGTTCTAGTGCCATGAAGCGGGCCTGCTGGGCGACGCTGGCGGTCATCACGGGTTGGGGAATGCCGTTGTCGTTGCTGGCGGTGACCAGCCAGACGATCCAGGTCAGCGCGACGATTGCCGCAGGCTGCCTGGTGGTGGGCGGCGGCACGAACTACGGCAGCCTGGCGTTCGGCAGCTATTCGTCGTTGTCCACCAGCACGGTGTCGGTGGCGCTGAGCAGCGGGGTAACGCTGCAATGCACCCCGGGAGTCACCTTGAACATGAGCGTCAACGGCGGCTTGTACAACGCCAGTGGCCGGCACATGCAACTCAATAGCGGCAGTGCCCAAGTGGCGTACCAGCTGTTTCAGGACGCGGCCCTGAGCCAGAGCCTGGGGATCAGTCAAAGCGTCAGCGTGGCCTACAGCAACGCGAACAATATAACCCTGCCGATTTACGGCCGGGTGGTGTTACCGGGTAATCAGCCTGGGGGGACGTACAGCGACGTGCTGCAGGTGCAGCTGTCCTGGTAAGGCCATTGGCATGAGGAGTGGAATCTATGTTTGCAGCTTCCCGGCGGTATTGGGTTGCGGGTTTTATCGGTCTGGTGGCGTTGGGCGCCGGGCAGGTCCAGGCTGCCAGTTCGGTGCTGATCTGGCCCATTGACCCGGTGCTGGAGGCCGATCAACAGGCCAGCGCCTTGTGGTTGGAGAATCGCGGTACAGAGACTGCGAACCTGCAGATCCGGGTATTTGCCTGGAGCCAGGGCGGGTTTGACGAGCAGTACCAGAACCAGCGCGACGTGATCGGCAGCCCGCCGGTGGCGAAGATCGAACCGGGGCAGAAGCAATTGGTGCGCCTGACCCGGACCCGGGAAGTGCCGCCGGGCCAGGAGTTGGCCTATCGGATCATCATCGACGAAATCCCCGCCGCCACCCCTGAAACCCCCGCAGCCGATGGCAAGACGGCCGCCGCCATCCGCTTTCAGATGCGTTATTCGGTGCCGTTGTTCGCCTACGGCGCAGGCCTGTGGAGCAAGGAAGATGCGACACGCCAGCGCGACCCCAAGGGCGCGGGCAAGCCTGACCTGAGCTGGAAAAAAGTCACCGTCGGCGGGCGCAACTATGTGGAGATGCGCAACCAGGGCGCGGTGCACGCGCGGCTCACCGATGTGGCGTTCAAGCAGGGCGGGCAGACCCGGCCGCTGGTTGACGGCCTGCTCGGCTATGTACTGCCGGGCGCAACCATGCGCTGGCCGGTGCCACAAGGTGTCGCGGGCGATCAGCCGCTGCAGGTGCGAGTCAATGGCGCAACGCAACTGGAGAACCTTGCGCCGGGACGGTAACGCAATGGAATAGGGCATGGAGCAGCCCTTGGTCTTAACGGATGGAGATGTCCATTGATGGACACAAAGCCTTGGTGAGCCATGGTTGGGCTCGTAGTCGATGGCGATCGGTGTGGGTGGTGGGCGGCCTGGCGGGCCTGGTGCTTGCGCCGCTTGGCGTGGCCGCGCCGTTGCCGCCGCCGCCCAGCAACATGGAGGCTGTTGCCGATGCACAGTTGTTCCTCGAACTGGTGGTCAACCAGATGGACACTGGCCGGGTGGTGGCCGTGGATCAGCGCGCCGGCGGCCTGTTTGTGCCGGCGGCCACCTTGCGGGACGTGGGCATGAAGCTGCCGGCCGAGATCACCACCGAGGTCGCGCTGGACCACCTGCCGGGCCTGCACACCGATTACGACAGCCAGGGCCAGCGCCTCATGTTGACGGTACCGCCGGCGTGGTTGCCGGCGCAGTTCATCGGCAGCCGCAACAACTACCCGCGCGCCCAGGCACTCACCAGTTTTGGTGCGTTGCTCAACTATGACGCTTACCTGAACGACACCGATGACGCCGGCACATACCTGGGCATTTTCAACGAAGTGCGGCTGTTCGATACCTGGGGCACCTTGTCCAATACCGGCCAATACCGCACCACCTTTGGCGGCCAGGCCAGCGGCAGCACTTTGAACAATGGCTACCGGCGCTATGACACCACCTGGCGCTTTTCCGACGATGAGCGCCTGCTGACCTACGAGGCGGGCGACGTGATCAGCAGCGCATTGCCGTGGAGCAGTTCGGTACGCCTGGGCGGGGTGCAAGTGTCGCGGGATTTCGGCGTACGCCCGGACCTGGTGACTTACCCCTTGCCACAATTTGCCGGGGAGGCGGCGGTGCCGTCGTCGGTGGACCTGTTCATCAATGGCTACAAATCCAGCAGCGCAGATCTGCAGCCGGGCCCTTACACCTTGACCAACGTGCCGTTTATCAACGGCGCCGGCGAAGCGGTGGTGGTCACCACCGATGCCCTGGGCCGGCAGGTGTCGACCACCGTGCCGTTCTACGTCACCAGTACGTTGTTGCAAAAAGGCCTGTCGGATTTTTCCGTGGCGGCCGGTAATTTGCGCCGCGACTACACCATTCGGGATTTTGGCTACGGGCCGGGCGTGGCCAGCGGCACCTTTCGTTACGGGGTGTCGGACTACTTCACCCTGGAAAGCCATGCCGAAGCCTCAGGCGACCTGACCCTGGGCGGGCTCGGCGGCAACGTGCGGCTGGGCAACTTCGGGGTGCTCAATACCGCCCTCAGCCAAAGCCAGTTTGATGGCGAGACCGGCCAGCAACTGAGCTTCGGTTATCAATACAGCAACCAGCGCTACAGCCTGTCATACCAGCGAGTAGAACGCCGCGACCAATACGCCGACCTGACCCTGGTCGACACGCCTTATGCGAGCCTCAGCAAGCGCAGCGAGCAGGTGACCCTGAGCCTGAACCTCAACGATTTCGGCAGCATCGGTGCCGGCTATTTCGATGTGCAGGCGGCCGATGACTCCCGCACCCGGCTGATGAACCTCACCTGGAGCAAACAGCTGTGGCGCAACACCAGTTTCTACCTGTCGGCCAACCGCGAGGTCGGTGACAGCAACTGGGC
Organism: Pseudomonas sp. KK18; assembly: GCF_037094675.1. Lineage (NCBI taxonomy): Bacteria > Pseudomonadati > Pseudomonadota > Gammaproteobacteria > Pseudomonadales > Pseudomonadaceae > Pseudomonas > Pseudomonas sp. KK18. Next base: position 4,738,682 of record NZ_CP146605.1, on the reverse strand, counting down.
CATGCAGGCGCAGTTGGTCATCCCGTTCGACATCTATGGCAGCCTGGCCTTGAGCAACGAGCGCAGCCAGGCCGGCGAGAGTCGCCAGCGGGTCAACTACAGCCGGGCGGTGCCGTCCGAAGGCGGCGTGGGCTACAACCTGGGGTATGCCAGTGGCGACGGCCCCGCCTATCGCCAGGCCGACCTGACCTGGCGCATGCAGTCGGTGCAATTGCAGGCGGGCGTCTATGGCAGCAGCGACGCCGAGACCCGCTGGGCGGATGCCAGCGGTTCGTTGGTGTGGATGGACAAGCAAGTGTTCGCGGCTAATCGGGTGAATGACGCGTTTGTGGTGGTGAGCACCGATGGTTATGCCGGGGTGCCGGTGCTTTACGAAAACCAGCTAGTGGGTGAAACCGATCGCAACGGGCATCTGCTGGTGCCGTGGAGCAGCGCTTATTACCGCGGCAAATATGAAATCGACCCGCTGAACCTGCCGGTCACCGTGCAGACGCCGAATGTCGAGCAGCGGGTGGCGGTGCGTCGCGGCAGCGGCTATTTGCTGGAATTCCCGGTGCGCCGGGTGATCGCGGCCAGTATCACCCTGGTGGATGCCCAGCATCAGGAACTGCCCCTGGGCAGCCAGGTGCGTCACGAGCAAACCGGCGCGCGGGCGGTGGTGGGTTGGGACGGCCTGGTGTACCTGGAGAACCTGGCGGCCCACAACACCTTGCAAGTCACTGTGGGTGAGGGCCGTACCTGCCAGGCAACGTTCGATCTGGATATCAACGAAGCACAGGTGCCGCTGATCGGGCCACTGGTTTGCCAATGAGATAAGGAGTGTGGGTGTGCGGGGCAAGGAATGCATAGTGGGGCTGCTGGTGCTGGCGGGGCTGGGCTTTTCGACACAGGTGATGGCCGCGTGCTCGGTGCCGGGAACCACCTCGCCGGCCGGCTTTGGCTCGATCAGTTCGATGACGGTGCGCACCGCTCCCCAGACCAGTTCCACCACCAATGCCGGCTTGAATTGTGGGGCCACGCTGATCTCGTTGCTGGCAGCCAATGATCACTTCTATGCAACCATCACGTCGGCCACCAGCGGCATGGTCGGCCCCACTGGGGATATCATCAGCTATACGATCTACGGCAGTAACAGCACCAGTTATCCGATCACCCGTGGAACCCAATTCGATTTCGGTGCCACCGGCATCGCCCAAAGCCTGGGGCTGGTATCCGGGCCGGGCACGAAAACCGTGCCGCTTTATCTGAGTTCCATCATCGGCAGCAATGTGGCGGCCGGCCTTTATACTGAGACACTAAGCATTGCCTGGACCTGGAATTATTGCTCGGTCCTCGGTGTGGGTTCTCTCTGTGTCATACGGGACACCGGCAGTGGCACGGCTTCCCTGACCGTCAGCATGACCGTGGCTAACGACTGCACAATCTCTGCACCCAACATCGCCTTCGGCAGTGCGCCGGTAGTCAGTGGTTTTTCCAGCGTGAACGGGCAGGCCACCATTGCCTGCACCAAGGGCAGCGCCTACACCGTGGGCATCAGCGATGGCCAGAACCCGGTGAGTGTGGGTGGGCAGCGGCGGATGGTTTCTGGCAGCAATTTCCTGAATTACGACATTTTCAAAAGCGCCACCACCACCCGCTGGGGCAGCGTGAGCACCGCCCGGCGCGCCAGCTCAACGGCTGAGGTGAATCCCGGGAATGGCTTGGGTACCGGTAGCCAGGTGTTCAACTACAACGCCGCGATCTATACCAACCAGACAACACCGCCGGCCGGCACCTACGTCGATAACGTGGTGCTGGATGTGGCCTTCTAGAACCGCATCGTCTGCTTGAGCATCTGCGTGGTCGACGGGTCTTGCGGGCTGACCATCGCATAGTTGTAGCCCGCGCCCGACCAGTATTCGGCCTGCAGCCCGTCGGCACTGCGGCTGCCACGGGGCAGGAATTTGTTTTCCGGGCCCGGCGGACGGATATAGAAACTGATGCGCCGCCCTTGGGGGTCTTCATACAGCACCATGGCCGCCGCGCCTTGTTCGGTGCTGAGCAGGCGCCCGCTGACCGCCTTGAACCCGGCCTGGCTCAGGTCCGGCAGGCGGTAGGCCTGGTTGAAATAACGGTCGAGCCAGCCTTGCATGTCGCCACCGCTTTGCACGTGGTAGTCGGCGGGCAGGATGCCGTCCTGGGCAAACAGGCGGTAGGCCTGCATCGCGTCGCTCATGGGCGCCATGCTCTCGAGCAGCGTGGCCTGGCGGGCCTGCCAGCCGCCGAGGCCGCCGACACTGACGGCAATCAACAGCATGGCGGCGGTTGCGAGATGGCGGCGTGACTGGCGTTTGACCCGCTGGCGAATCAGGGCGGGGTCCAGCTCGGGGTTGGCGGGTTGTTGCAGTGCGCCGCTCAACGATGCCCGCAGGTGCTGCGCGTCCTGTTGCCAGGCGTGCACCTGGGCGGCGACGTCCGGGTGGGCCGCCAGCCAGGTTTCGAGCTGGCGGCGGTCGGCGTCCAGGAGCTGGTGATCGACGTAGGCATGCAAATCGCGTTCGCTGGGAGGCAGGCTGATCATTTGAGTATCCGCAGGGCAGGGCTGGTGATTTCGCCGTCGCTGAGCTGGCGCAGGGCCTGGCGCGCGCGCGACAGGCGAGACATCACGGTGCCCACGGGCACCTCGAGGATGTCGGCGACTTCTTTGTAGCTCAAGCCTTCCACCGAGACCCACAGCAGCAGGGCGCGCTGTTCGGTGTTCAATTTGTCGAAGGCTTGCAGGGTCGATTGCGCGATGACGGTGCGCTCGACCGACGGCTGCGAATCATCGCGGCCGGTGAAAAATTCCAGCATGCGTGTGTACCGCCGGGAGCGCCGATGGGCGTCGAGGAACTGCCGGTAGAGGATCGAGAACAGCCAGGCGCGCAAGTCGCCTTCGAGGCGTTTGTCGGCCCAACTGATGATCGCGCGCTCAAGGCTCGCCTGCACCAGGTCGTCGGCGCTGCTGGTGTTACGCGTCAGGGACACGGCAAAACGCCGCAACCTGGGGATGAGTTCACGTAACTGTTCGTCGAGTTCGTGCATGGGATTCTGGCTAGTCACTACGCTGGGACTAGGAAGACGTCCGGCGTTGAAGGTTATTCCAGGCCAATAAAAATAAACAGCAGGCCAGGGAATAGAGTGCGCTGGCGTTCGTCCCAAGTGTTCCGACCTTATGTTTCACCCACTCAAGGCCTTGGGCCCTGGAGTTATTTCATGGTAGATCACTCATCACCGCCCCGTCCGCCGCTGAGCACCGCAAGCCTGATAATTCGGTTGGCCAGCATCGGCGTGGTGGTTGCCGTCGTGGCCGGGGCGTTTGCCTACGTTAACGGAAGCCTCGACCCACAACGGTTGCGCCCCAAAACCCTGGTCAATGCCTTGGAAACCAACAACGGCTTGCACCCTGGCTACCGGCGTAACCATGCCAAGGGCGTGTGCGTGGCCGGTTATTTCGAGAGCAGCCCCGAAGCGCGCCAGTACTCCAGTGCCCAGGTATTCAGCGAGGCGCGCACCCCGGTTATCGGGCGTTTTGCGCTGCCCAGCGGCAACCCGTATGCGCCGGACAGCAGCGTGCCGATCCGCAGTTTTGCCTTGCAGTTCAACTTGGCCAACGGCCAGCAATGGCGCACCGGGATGAACAGCATGCCGGTGTTCCCGGTGGGCACGCCCGAGGCCTTCTTCGAGATGCTCAAGGCCGGCGCACCTGACCCGGCCACCGGCAAGCCGAACCCGGCAGGCATGCCGGCGTTCTTCGCGGCGCACCCCGAGACCGCGCCGTTCCTGGCCTGGGTCAAGACCGCCAAGCCATCTGCCAGCTATGCCACTGAAACCTATAACGGCATCAACGCGTTTTACCTGGTAAACGCCAGCGGCCAACGCCAGGCCGTGCGCTGGGGCGTCGTACCGCAAAGCCAGGATGCTGCGGGGGCCACGGCGCCCGCCGGCAGCGACTTCCTCGAAAAAGACCTGGCCCAGCGCCTGGTGGCCGGGCCGTTGCGCTGGCAGTTGAACCTCACCCTGGCCAACCCGGGCGACCCGGTGGATGACGCCAGCAAGACCTGGACCGGTGAGCACAAGGTGCTGAATGCCGGGACCCTGGTGCTGGAAAGCAGCCAGCCGCAAATGGACGGTGATTGCCGTGACATCAACTTTGATCCACTGGTGCTGCCGAGCGGTATCGAAGCCTCGAATGACCCATTGCTGGCCGCCCGTTCGGCGGCGTACGCCAGTTCCTACCTGCGTCGCACCAGCGAAGTCAGCCAGCTGCACAGCGCCCCTCAGGAGTCGAAGCCATGAATGCCCAACCCCGGTTTTTCGCCCCGCTGGCGCGGCTGCTGCATTGGCTGATGGCGTTGATGATCATCGCCATGCTGTTTATCGGCGCGGGCATGGTGGCCTCGGTTTCCGAACGCCATGAGTGGCTGATCCACCTGCACAAGCCGCTGGGCATTGCGATCCTGGCGCTGGTGATCGTGCGCCTGGTGGTGCGTTTTTCCACGCGCCAGCCGCCGCTGCCTGCCGACTTGCCGCTGTGGCAAGTGCTGGCGGCCAAGGCCTCCCACGTGGTGCTGTATGCGTTGATGCTGGTGTTGCCGCTGCTGGGCTGGGCGATGATTTCAGCGGCCGGCGACCCGGTGATGCTCAGCAGTTCGGTACAGTTGCCGGCGCTGGTGGGGGCGAATGCGCCGTTGTTTGCCGTGTTGCGCAAGGCTCACGGTTACCTGGCGTATTTGCTGTTTCTGACGGTGTTGTTGCACCTGGCGGCGGCGCTGTTCCACGGTTTGATCCGGCGTGACGGTGTGTTGCAAAGCATGACCGGCAGCAAGGACTGAAGCCTTCCCCGGCGGCGGTTGCTGTGAGGCAGCCGTCGCCGGGATCGTGGATGTTTAGCGCAATACGCCGACGATATCCGCCACGCTGCTCAACACATCCTTGCCCAACTGCATCGAGCGTTTGCCCGACCAGCCAGTGTGCGGGTTGGGCGCGTCGTCGTTGTCCTTGAAGGGCATTTCCAGGGTCAGGGACAGGCAATCGAACTTCTCGCCGACGCTGTTGCACGCCAGGGTCATATTGGCTTCGCCCGGCAGGTCGCGGGTGTAGCCATGCGCGGTCTGAAAATCCCGGGTGAGGTTGCTCAGGTGGCTGCGGAAGTGTTTTTCCAACTGCTCGATACGTGGCGTGTAGCCCGGGTTGCCTTCACAACCGGCGGTGAACACATAGGGGATTTCCTCGTCGCCGTGGATATCCAGGAACAGGTCAACGCCGTACTTTTCCATTTGTTGCTGGACGAACAGTACTTCGGGGCTGATCTCCTGGCTCGCACTCTGCCAGGCGCGGTTGAGGTCCTGGCCCATGGCGTTGGTACGCAGATGCCCATGGAACGCGCCATCGGGGTTCATGTTCGGTACCAGGTACAGGTCGGCGGCGGCCAGGAGCTTTTTCAGCTCGGCGTCACCGTCCTGTTGCAGGCGCTCGATGATGCCTTCCATAAACCATTCGGCCATGTGCTCGCCGGGATGCTGCTGGGCGATGATCCAGACCTTGCGCTTGTTGGCCTCGCCCTTGCCACGGCGCAGCAGTTGGATATCACGGCCTTCGACACTTTTGCCGGTGGCCAGCAATTGCGTGCCGGCGCGGTTCAGCGCCTGGTCGATCAGCCAGTCGTGGCGTTCGCGGCTGTAGGGTTCGAAGTAGGCGAACCAGGCCTGTTTTTCACGGGTTTCGAGGGTGATGTGCAGCGTCTCGCCATCAAAGCGGGTCGGTACCCGAAACCAGTTGATATGGTCGTAGGACGCCACGGCGTTGTAGCCGCTCCAGGCGTGCTTGTAGGACGAGTGGCCGGCATTGCTCAGGCGGAAGGTGTGGGTGTGACCCACATGCATGCCTTCGGCCTTGAAGTGGAACCACTGGTAGTGCTGGCTGCGCGTATCGGGCTTTATCGCCAGCAGCAACTGGTGAGCATCACTGGCGTCGAGCACCTGGATATTGCCACTGTCGAAGTCGGTGCTGATCTTGATGGAGGTCAAGGCCACGGTCATAGTCTGGTTGCCTGAATATGAGTGTTGTGGCGGGCATTTTACACCGGAGCGGGGCAAAGCCTGGATGCAATTTTTGCGGGTGAAGAGGGGGGCGTCGTCCATGACGCCGCCGCAGCTTAGAATCTATGAGATTGATTCTCAAGTGCTATTTTTGAAAGAACCGGCCTAGAGCGCTCGATCGACTTTCTTTTGGCGATGGTCTTTTGCTACCATGCGCGCCATCAAGCAACACACAGTCTTCATTAGCCTGAAGTCACGCCAGGGGAAAACTGGCAAAAAAAAGACCCGGCCAAAGAGCCGGGTCAAAAACCGTGATTAGCCTGATGAGGAGATATTCCAAGAGTCCGACCTAAGGTCTCTTGGTCTATCGACTGATCTCGCGATCAGTTAGGTCCAATAATAATCATTATCATTTGCAAGTCAAATGTTTTTATCCCTCGGATAGAAATATTTTTCCCGCGTGCCTGTTACAGGCTGGCCGGCTGTTCGGCACCCCTCGCCGAAAGCCGCAGTGACCGCTCCACCATCACCTTCGCCATATCGATCAAATAGACCACTGAAAACGCCAGGTCCCGGCTATTGCCGTGGGCGCTGTTTGCCGATTCGTACGCAGTGGCCGCGGCGCTGCGCAGCAGGTCGGAGGCGTGGACCAGGGCCTCCTCGTCGCTGATGCCGGGCTTGACCTCGAACAACGTATCGTCAACGGAGGGCGGTGCGGCATCCTCTTTCAGGTAATAGTCCAGCGCGCGTTGGGCGGCGCCACTGCTGCGCAGGAACAGCCGCTCGTCTTCATCGCAGGTGTCGGGCAGGGTATACGAGGTGGTCGTCATAAGGGCAGTGCTCTGTGTGGGTGTCGAAAGCCTGCAATCGATATTAGTACTAATCGTATTTATGGCGTTTTATTGATTACTACAAACTGTTTATTGTCGTGGTGAGTACACAACGTATTGTCAGGGCCCATGGATAAATGGATAGCGTTGGTCAAGGCCAACATGAAAGACCGCAAGGTCACGCAGGACCAACTGGCGTCGCGCCTGGGCATGTCTCAGGGCGGGGTCGGCCACTGGCTGAACAAGCGTCGGGTGCCGAGCCTTGCCGATATGAACCGGGTGATGCAGGAGCTGGGCCTGGATGGGCTCGAGGTCGCGCTGGTGGTTCGCGAAAAAGCGCTCGCGGCGGTTGCCGAGGAACTGCAGCCGGCGCCGCACTACAACCCGAATTACCGTTACCCGGTGAGCGAAGGGAAGGGAGGCTACCCATTGCAGGAAGAACCTCGGCCGTACGGCGTTACTCGTATTCAGATGAGCGACTATCACGCCCGTGGCAAGGCGTTCTGGATGCGCGTGACTGGCGACGCCATGACCGCCCCCAGCGGCTTGAGTATCAATGAAGGCACGATGATTCTGGTGGACCCGGCCATCCAGCCCGAGCCCGGCAAACTGGTGGTGGCCCAATGGGCATTTGATTCCCAGGCGATCTTGCGCAAATGGGTCAGGCAGAGCGGCCAGCTTTACCTGGTGCCGCTCAACCCTACATACCCGAAGATGCTGTTCAGTGAAGAGTGCCGGATCATCGGCGTGGTGGCGCAGGCGGTCACGAGGTTTTAACTCGCGGCTTCCAGCTCCACCAGTGCGCTGCCTTCACCGACCATTTCGCCTTCCTGGCAGTACAGCGCCTTGACCACGCCGGCATGGGGCGCGCGAATGCTGTGTTCCATCTTCATGGCCTCCAGCACCACCAACTGCGTACCGGCTTCAACCGTTTGCCCGACTTCCACCAGCACTCGCACGATGCTGCCGTTCATCGGTGCGGTCAGGCCGCCCTGATGGGACTGGCTGGCGTCGACGGCGGCAATCGGGTCGAACAGGCTGACACTGTGCACCTCGCCGTCCCAGCGCAAAAACACACTGCCGCCCTCGCGTACCGCCAGATGGGAGCGGCGCACGCCGTGCTGGTCGATCAGCAATTGTTCGCCGTGCAACTGGGGCGGGTTGATGCCGGCTTGCAGCATTACCAGGCGATCCTGGCCGTTGCAGCTCAGGTGCAGGGAAACCTCGCCCGGCAAGCCTGCGCGAAAACCTCGGGTGTCGGCCCAGGGCGAACGGGTGTCAGTGCTCGGTTGGGTCTGCATGAGCGCCTGGCCGGCGGCCTGCCAGAATGCCTCACTCAATTCGCCAGGCGCCGGCAGCAGCTCATCCTGATAACGCGGGATAAACCCGGTATCGAGCTCGGCAGCGGCAAACGCCGGATGGCCGATAATGCGCCGCAAGAAGCCCAGGTTGGTCTTCAGTCCACCCACGGCAAATTCATCGAGCATGCCCAGCAGCCGCAGGCGCGCCTGTTCGCGGTCCTCGCCCCAGGCAATCAGCTTGCCCAGCATCGGGTCGTAGAACGGTGACACGTTGTCGCCTTGTTCGACGCCGCTGTCTACCCGGCGCCCGGGCCCTGGCGTGGATTCGCGGTACAGCGCCAGGTGCCCGGTGGCCGGCAGAAAATCGTTGGCCGGGTCCTCGGCGTACAGGCGCACTTCAATCGCATGCCCCAGCAGTGGCACTTGCTCCTGAGTCATCGGCAGCGGCTCGCCCTGGGCCACGCGAATCTGCCAGGCCACCAGGTCCAGGCCGGTGATGGCCTCGGTCACCGGGTGTTCCACCTGCAGCCGGGTGTTCATCTCCATGAAGAAAAACTCGCCCCGGGCGTCCAGCAGAAACTCCACGGTGCCCGCGCCCACGTAGCCGATGGCCTGGGCCGCACGCACGGCCGCTTCGCCCATGGCCTTGCGCTGCTCGGCACTCAGGCCCGGCGCCGGGGCTTCTTCGACGACTTTTTGATGGCGGCGCTGGATCGAGCAATCGCGCTCATTGAGGTACAGGCAGTGACCGTGCTGGTCGGCGAACACCTGGATCTCCACGTGACGCGGCTTGAGCAAATACTTTTCCACCAGCATCTGCGCATTGCCAAAGGAGGACAGTGCTTCACGCTGTGCCGAGGCCAACGCTTCGGCCAGTTGACTGACGTCCTCGACCACCTTCATGCCCTTGCCGCCACCGCCTGCCGTTGCCTTGAGCAGCACCGGGTAACCGATACGCTCGGCTGCCTGGCGGAAGGTCTCCAGATCCTGGGCGTCGCCGTGGTAACCCGGCACCAACGGCACGCCGGCGGTTTCCATCAACGCCTTGGCGGCCGATTTGCTGCCCATGGCATCAATGGCCGAGGCGGGCGGGCCGAGGAAGATCAACCCGGCGGCTTCAATGGCGCGGGCAAACCCTGCGTTCTCCGAAAGAAACCCATAACCCGGGTGAATCGCCTGGGCGCCGCTGGCCTGGGCCGCGGCGATCAGTTTGTCGATTTGCAGGTAACTGTCGGCGGCCTTGCTGCCGCCCAGGTCCACACGAATATCAGCCTCGCGGGTGTGCCGCGCGTCACGGTCGGTGGCGCTGTGCACGGCCACGGTGGTCAGGCCCATGGCCTTGGCGGTGCGCATCACCCGGCAGGCGATTTCGCCACGGTTGGCTACCAATACGGTAGTAAGCGTCTTCATGAACGCGGCTCCTGAGGCTGCCAGTTGGGCGCGCGTTTTTGCAGAAAGGCACGCAGGCCTTCCTGGCCTTCGGTGCTGACGCGGATTCGGGCGATGGAGTTCTCGCAGTAGCGACGCAACGCTGGCGTCAGGGCACCGTGGCCGACTTCCCGTAGCAGGTCCTTGCTGGCGCGCATGGCCGCCGGGCTGTTGAGCAGCAGATTGGTAATCCACAATTGGACGTGTACGTCCAACTCATCAGCGGGATAACTCTCCGCCAACAACCCGATTTCCCGTGCCCGCTGACCGCCAAAGCGATCCGCTGTGAGGGCATAGCGACGGGCTGCCCGTTCGCCGATCGCCTGCACCACGAACGGGCTGATCACCGCCGGCGCCAGGCCAATGCGCACTTCCGACAGGCAGAACTGCGCATCGTCGGCGCCAATCGCCATGTCGCAGCAACTGATCAACCCCAGGGCACCACCGTAGGCCGCACCCTGGACTACCGCCAGCGTCGGGATCTTCAGCTTGGCGAGGTTGTACATCAGCTCCGCCAGTTCTCGGGCATCGTCCAGGTTGGTGTGGTAATCCAGTTCGGCCGACTGCTGCATCCAGGCCAGGTCGGCGCCGGCGCTGAAGTGTTTGCCGCGCCCGCGCAGTACCAGAAAGCGCAGGGCCGGATCGCCTTGCACCCGGTCCAGGGCAATGATCAGTTCGCGGATCATTTCGGCATTGAACGCGTTGTTCTTGGCTTCACGACTGAGCCACAGCGTGGCAAAGCCACGGGGATCGGTGATCAGTTCGAGGGTGTTGAAATCGCTCATGGGGTGCAGCTCCATTTACATGCGGAACACGCCGAAGCGGCTCGGCTCGATGGGGGCGTTCAGCGCGGCGGACAGGGCCAGGGCGAGCACGTCGCGGGTCTGCAGCGGGTCGATGACGCCGTCATCCCACAGCCGTGCGCTGGAGTAGTAGGGGTGGCCCTGGGTTTCGTACTGGTCGAGGATCGGCTGCTTGATCGCCGCTTCCTCATCGCTGCTGAAACCCTGGCCCGCGCGCTCGGCCTGCTCACGCTTGACCTGCACCAGCACGCCGGCGGCCTGTTCGGCGCCCATCACGCCGATGCGTGCGTTGGGCCACATCCACAAGAAGCGCGGGTCGTAGGCGCGTCCACACATGCCGTAGTTACCGGCGCCGAAGCTGCCGCCGATGATCACGGTGAACTTCGGCACCTTGGCACAGGCTACCGCTGTCACCAGTTTGGCGCCGTGCTTGGCGATGCCGCCGGCTTCGTATTTCTGGCCGACCATGAAGCCGGTGATGTTTTGCAGGAACAACAGCGGAATCCCGCGCTGGCAGGCCAGTTCGATAAAGTGCGCGCCTTTTTGCGCGGCCTCGGCGAAGAGGATGCCGTTGTTGGCCAGGATCGCAATCGGATAGCCGTGCAGGTGCGCAAAGCCGCACACCAGTGTGGTGCCAAACAACGCCTTGAATTCATCGAACACCGAGCCGTCCACCAATCGCGCGATCACCTCGCGTACATCGAACGGTTGCTTGGCGTCGGCCGGAATCACGCCGTACAGCTCTTCGCTGCTATAAAGCGGCGCCAGCGGCGTGCGTTGTTGCAATTGCCCCAGCTTGCGCCAGTTGAGGTTGGCCACACTGCGCCGAGCCAGGGCCAGCGCATGTTCGTCGCTGTCGGCATAGTGGTCGGCCACCCCGGAAATCTTGCAGTGCACATCGGCACCGCCCAGGTCTTCGGCGCTGACCACTTCACCGGTCGCCGCCTTCACCAGCGGCGGGCCGGCGAGGAAAATGGTGGCTTGCTGGCGGACCATGATTGCTTCGTCCGCCATCGCCGGTACATAGGCGCCACCGGCAGTGCAGGAGCCCATCACCACTGCGATCTGCGGGATGCCCTGGGCGCTCATGTTCGCCTGGTTGAAGAAGATCCGTCCGAAGTGCTCGCGGTCCGGGAACACTTCATCCTGACGCGGCAGGTTGGCGCCGCCGGAGTCCACCAGGTAGATGCACGGCAGGCGGTTCTGCTCGGCGATGGTCTGGGCGCGCAGGTGTTTCTTGACGGTCAGCGGGTAGTACGAGCCGCCTTTCACCGTGGCGTCGTTGGCGACGATCATGCATTCGACGCCTTCCACCCGGCCAATCCCGGCAATCACCCCGGCAGCGGGCACGTCTTCGCCGTACACCTGATAAGCCGCCAGCTGGCTGAGTTCAAGGAACGGCGAGCCAGGGTCGAGCAAGCGATTGATCCGCTCGCGGGGCAACAGCTTGCCCCGCGATGTATGCCGCTCCTGGGCCTTGGCGCCGCCGCCTTGCTGCACCTGGGCGAGCAGGGTATGCAGGGCGTCGACCTGTTGGAGCATCGCAGCGCTGTTGGCGGCGAATTCCGCCGAGCGCGGGTTGAGCTGGGTGTGCAGGGTAGCCATGGTGCGCGCTCCGTTCAGCGGGTTTCGTTAAACAGTTCGCGACCGATCAACATGCGCCGGATCTCACTGGTGCCGGCACCGATTTCATACAGCTTGGCGTCACGCAATAGACGACCAGCCGGGAATTCATTGATATAGCCATTGCCGCCGAGAATCTGGATCGCGTCGAGGGCCATCTGGGTAGCGCGTTCGGCGCTGTAGAGGATCACGCCGGCGGCGTCCTTGCGCGTGGTTTCGCCGCGCTCGCAGGCCTGGGCCACGGCGTACAGGTAGGCGCGGCTGGCGTTGAGCTGGGTGTACATGTCGGCGACCTTGCCCTGGATCAGCTGGAACTCGCCGATGCTCTGGCCGAACTGCTTGCGGTCATGGATGTAGGGCACGATCAGGTCCATGCAGGCCTGCATGATCCCGGTCGGGCCGCCGGACAGCACAACGCGTTCGTAATCGAGGCCGCTCATCAGCACTTTCACGCCGCCATTGAGTGCGCCGAGGATGTTTTCTTCCGGCACTTCGACGTCATCGAAAAACAACTCGCAGGTGTTGGAGCCGCGCATGCCGAGCTTGTCGAACTTGTTGCTGCGGCTGAAGCCCTTCGAGTCGCGCTCGACGATAAACGCGGTGATGCCGTGGGCACCCTTTTCCAGGTCGGTCTTGGCGTAGATCACGTAGGTATTGGCATCAGGGCCGTTGGTGATCCAGGTCTTGCTGCCGTTGAGCACATACACACTGCCGCGTTTATCGGCGCGCAGCTTCATGGAGACCACGTCGGAACCGGCGTTCGGCTCGCTCATGGCGAGTGCGCCGATGTGTTCGCCGCTGATCAGCTTGGGCAGGTATTTGAGTTTTTGCTCATGGGTGCCGTTGCGGTTGATCTGGTTGACGCAGAGGTTGGAGTGCGCGCCGTAGGACAACGCCACCGAAGCCGAGCCCCGGCTGATTTCTTCCATGGCCACCACGTGGGCCAGGTAGCCCAGGCCGGCGCCGCCGTATTCTTCCGGCACGGTGATGCCCAGCAGGCCCATATCGCCGAACTTGCGCCACATATCGGCGGGGAACAGGTTGTCGATATCGATCTGCGCAGCGCGCGGCGCCAGTTCCTTGGCCACGAAGGACTGCACCTGGTCGCGCAGCATGTCGATGGTTTCACCGAGGGCGAAGTTCAGGGAGGGGTAACTCATGGACGGGCACCTTCTAGCGTTGTTTTTGTATGGCCAATACGCCGGGGAGGGCGATCACCTTTACGTTAACGTAAACTTGCGTTGCGGGCCTGTCAATCGTAGTTTACGTTTACGTCAACCTACAAAAAAGACAACAGGGGTCGTTATGGATCAATCGAATCAGAGCTACAGCCGCGGCTGTCAGGACAAGGCCTTGCTGGCCATGACTATCGGCCAGGCCTTTGATCAAACGGTTTCGCGCTACTCCGACGGCGAAGCCTTGGTCGTGGGCCATCAACAGCGTCGCTACACCTGGCGGCAACTGGCAGAGACGGTTGACTTGCATGCACGTGCGTTCCTGGCCTTGGGGATGCAGGCCGGCGACCGCTTGGGCATCTGGGCCCCCAACTGCGCCGAGTGGTGCATCAGCCAGGTCGCCAGCGCCAAAATCGGCGTGATTCTGGTCAATATCAACCCGGCGTATCGCAGCAGTGAATTGGAGTACGTACTCAAGCAATCCGGTTGCCAGTGGTTGGTGTGCGCCGGGTCGTTCAAGACCTCCGATTACCACGGCATGTTGCAGGAGCTTCAACCTGACCTGCGCGGCATCATCAGCCTTGATCCCAGCCCGCCCCCGGGGTTTACGCCCTGGTCGCAACTGGCGGCCCTCGGGGCAGGCGTCCCGCCCGAGCAATTGCAGATCCGCCAGGCCGGCCTGCACTTCGATCAACCCGTCAATATCCAGTACACCTCCGGCACCACCGGCTTCCCCAAGGGCGCCACCCTCAGTCACCACAACATCCTCAATAACGGCTACATGGTTGGCGAAAGCCTGGGCCTGACGGCGCAAGATCGCCTGGTGATCCCGGTGCCGCTGTATCACTGCTTTGGCATGGTGATGGGTAACCTGGGCTGCATCACCCATGGCACCACGATGATCTACCCGAGTGACGGTTTCGACCCATTGCTGACCCTGGCTGCCGTCGCCGAAGAACAGGCCACCGGGCTATACGGGGTGCCTACCATGTTTATCGCCATGCTTGATCACCCGCGCCGCGCCGAGTTCGACCTGTCGCGCCTGCGCACCGGGATCATGGCGGGCGCCACTTGTCCGATCGAGGTGATGCGCCGGGTTATCGGCGAGATGCACATGAGTGAGGTGCAGATTGCCTATGGCATGACGGAAACCAGCCCGGTGTCGTTGCAGACCGGGCCGGATGATGACCTTGAGCGGCGTGTTACGACGGTTGGCCGGACCCAGCCACAGCTGGAAAGCAAGATTATCGATGACGCCGGTAACACGGTTGCTCGGGGCCAGGTAGGGGAGCTGTGTACCCGTGGCTACAGCGTGATGCTCGGTTACTGGAATAATCCTGACAGCACTCGTGAGGCTATCGACGAGGCGGGCTGGATGCACACCGGCGACCTGGCGACCATGGATGAACATGGGTATGTGTGCATCGCCGGGCGTAACAAGGACATGATCATTCGCGGAGGTGAGAACGTGTACCCGCGGGAGTTGGAGGAGTTTTTCTTTACTCATCCGGCGGTGGCGGATGTGCAGGTGATCGGGATTCCGGATGAGCGTTACGGTGAGGCGATTGTGGCGTGGATCAAGTTTCATCCGGGGCATGTGGCTAATGAGCTTGAGCTGCAGACGTGGTGCAAGGGGCGGATTGCGCACTTCAAGATGCCCAAGCATTTCAAATTTGTGGATGAGTTTCCGATGACGGTGACGGGGAAGATCCAGAAGTTTCGGATGCGGGAAATTATGATTGAAGAGTTGAAGGGGGGGTGAGGGAGGGCGGGGTGTTTATCCGTTATTTAGGTAACGGCGGCTTATGGTTTCGCTCTTACAGCGAGTCACTTTGCAAAAAAGCGGCAAAGTAACCAAAGCGCTCTGCCCCGCCTGTCGGCACCTCGCCTAGGCTCGGTGTTCCCTCACTCCGGCATTACTCCGCGGGCCGCCGCGACGGGCCATCCATGGCCCGGCGCGGCTAAACCGGCGTCCTGCCGGTTTACCCGCTCCGCAATACCTGCGTTCGGCCTCGGGCTTATTGGGGCAGTCAGATCAAGATCAAAAGCAAGAGCACAGCGGCCTGAAAGCCGACCTGAGTGTTTAAAAGCCAGATCAAAAACCAGAGCGAACGCAAAGCCGCTTTTCTGTAGGAGCTGGCTTGCCGGCGATGCAGACAACTCGGTCTTCCAGATACACCGAGGTGATGCCATCGCAGGCAAGCCAGCTCCTACATTTGGACCGTGCCCGCTTTAGCTTTTGATTTGGCTTTTAAACACTCAAGCCGGCCGGGAGGCCGCTGTGCTCTTGATCTGCTTTTGATCTTGATCTTGGGCGCCCCGTTAAACCACGCTGGCCGAACGCAGGCTTTGGAGCGTGGGTAACCCGGCAGGACGCCGGGTTAGCCGTCCTGGGCCAGGGATGGCCCATGACGGCGGCCCACGGTCCAAAGCCGGAGTGAGGGCACACCGAGCCTAGGCGAGGTGCCGAGTGGTGGGGCAAGAGCGTTTTGCTTACTTTTGCGCTGTTCAAAAGTGAGCCGCTGTAAGAGCGGAACCAATCTCAGCCATCACCCAAAAAACGGATATACACGCAAATCACCTTCCCCGAGAAAGCACAAAGGGGACCCGAAGGTCCCCTTTAATTTGTCGTTGCGTGCTCTTTTTTTATTATTGAGGGGCGGTCTATTGTTGTTTTTGGCAACCGTGGCCCTTTACCGCTGTTTTTGGCGACCCCCATCCGGGGTCAAGAGCAAACGTATTTTTTTGAGCGCTGATCTGCTTCTTCGCACGCGATCCAACCAGTGGGTAGCTACCTTGAGGTAGTTTTTTGTTCTTCTCTATCCGGTTGCGGGTTTCGGCAAGCCGTACCCTGCGAAGCACATCTTCTCCAAAAAAATCTGTTAGCTGCGTCTCTGCCGTGTTGTTTTTGTTATGTCAGAGTCGTTACGTCTTATTTTTATTAGGTTTGGTGCTTTTTATTCTTGTTATGCAATAGAGATAGCAGAAGCCGTGCCAACTTTATAAAGTCCTTTAAAATCAATGCCTTGATTTTTGGGCGAGAAATTTCCTTCAGGAAATGCGACAAAATATGTTCCCGTGTTACCCGATGTGTAGCCGCGAGGTAACACATCGTCACAAGCGCACTACTCAACCGGCGCTGCGAGCCTTCGCCACGCGCGAACCGGTGGGGCGGCCGAGTACCGTACAAATCTGCTGACCCGCCAGAATCAGCTTGTCCATGTCGATACCGGTCTCGATGCCCAAGCCATTGAGCAGGTACAACACATCTTCAGTGGCAACGTTACCGCTGGCCCCCTTGGCATAGGGGCACCCGCCGAGGCCCGCAATAGAGCTGTCGAACACCTGGATACCTTCCTCAAGGCTGGCGTAGATATTGGCGATGGCCTGGCCATAGGTGTCATGGAAGTGCCCGGCCAACTTGTCCCGTGGCACCTGCGCGCCGACCACCTCGAACATCCGGCGTGTTGCGCCTGCAGTGCCGGTGCCAATCGTGTCGCCCAGGGACACCTCATAGCAGCCCATGGAGAACAGCTCGCGAGCGACTGCCGCGACCTGTTCCGGCGCGACCTGACCTTCATAAGGGCAACCCAACACACACGACACATAACCCCGCACACTCACACCATGCTGCCTGGCCGCGGCCATGATCGGCACGAAGCGTTCCAGGCTTTCGCTGATGGAGCAGTTGATATTGCGCTGGGAAAACGCCTCGGAAGCCGCCGCAAATACGGCCACTTCTTTTACGCCCGCCGCCAGTGCATCTTCAAAACCCCGCAGGTTTGGCGCCAGTGCGCCATAGGTCACGCCCGGCTTGCGCTGGATCTGCGCAAACACCTCGGCCGACCCGGCCATCTGCGGTACCCATTTGGGCGACACAAAACTGCCGACTTCGATGTAACCCAGGCCGGCGGCACTCAGGGCGTCCACCAATTGCACCTTGTCGGCGACGCTGATGGGTTGCGCTTCATTCTGCAGGCCGTCGCGGGGGCCCACTTCCACCAGGCGCACATGAGAGGGGAGGGACATGGCAGCTACCTTTTATGAATGGCCAACCTGGCCCTGAATGGTCTGTTCCAGCGCCTGGGTGCAACGCTCTTCGGCGGTGTCCAGTTCGAGCTTCATCTGTTCGATGTCGAGCAACTGTTGTTCCAGCTGCTCGCGGCGCTCGGCGATTTTCGCCAGCATGCTGTGCAGCTGTTTCTGGTTGCCGCTGGTAGGGTCGTAGAGTTCGATCAGTTCCCGGCACTCGGCCAGTGAAAAACCGATGCGCTTGCCCCGCAGGATCAGCTTCAGGCTGACTTTGTCGCGGGGCGAATAAATGCGCTCCTGGCCCCGGCGTTCCGGGGACAGCAGGCCTTGTTCTTCATAGAAGCGAATGGCGCGGGTGGTGATGTCGAGCTCGCGGGCGAGGTCGGAGATGCTGTAGGTCGTGCTCATGAGGGCGCTCAAGGAGTGTCTTGAGCGTTAAGCTAATGGCTGGTTGACGTTAACGTCAAGCTCGCTCCTACAGTTTGTCCAGCTTCTTCTCATGGGCCGTCACCTGCTGGCACAACTCGATCATCTGCTCGCGCATCCAGCGGTTGGCCGGATCCTGGTCGGTGCTTTCATGCCAGTACAGATGGGTTTCCACCATCGGCACATCATTCACCGGCAGGTTGAACCAGTGCAGTTCATGGCGCCGTGCGAAGCGCTCCGGCACGGTCATTACCATGTCGGTTTGCTGCAGCACCTGCGAGGCCATCAGGTAGTGCTGGGAGCGCAGGGCGATCTTGCGTTGCAGGCCCATCTTGCCCAGCGCCAGGTCGACATGGCCCAGGCCGTTGCGCCGGCTGGAGATATGAATGTGGGTCAGCGACAGGTAGTCATCCAGCGTCAGTTTGTCCTTGCCCGCCATCGGATGGCCCTTGCGCATGGCGCACACGTAGCGGTCTTCCATGAGCTTGACGTGGCGCACTTGCGGGTCGGTGTTGAGCGGCGCATCCACGGCAAAGTCCAGGCGACCGGCCGCTAGTTCCTTGGTGGTTTCCCGGCGCTTGGACAGGAAGCTCTCGATTACCACCGTAGGTGCCAGGCGGCGCAGACGCTGGAACAGCGGCGGCAGAATCACCGCTTCGGTGAGGTCGGTCATGCTGATGCGGTAGGTCTTGGCCGCCTGTTGCGGGTTGAAGATCCGGCTTTCCTGTACCGACACCCGCAGCAGCGAAAGCGCGTTACGCACCGGGCCAATGATGTTCTGGGCCATGGGCGTGGGCACCATGCCTTGGGCTGTGCGCACGAACAGCGGGTCGTTGAAGGTCTCCCGCAGGCGGGCCAGAGCGTTCGACACCGCAGGTTGAGTAATCCCGACAATCTGCCCGGCGCGGGTCAGGTTGGCTTCGGTGTAGATCGCGTCAAAGACGATGAAGAGGTTGAGGTCGACCTTGCTCAGATTCATTTCGCTGCGCTCTTATTGTTAGGTGTCCATACGCCGATCATATATCGGTGATGAATGTTAATACACGCCGAGAATAGGCTAGGTAAATTATCAACGCTGTTCTAGCATCGATTCATGACCTCAACAACCTCCATTGAGAAGGTGCTGCCCATGGATTTCGCCTATTCGCCCAAGGTTCAGGAACTGCGTGAACGCGTCACCGCGTTCATGGACGCCTACGTTTATCCGGCCGAGCCTGTGTTTGAACGCCAGGTTGCCGAAGGTGACCGCTGGCAGCCCACCGCCATCATGGAAGAGTTGAAGCTCAAGGCTAAAGCCGAAGGCCTGTGGAACCTGTTCCTGCCGGAATCCGAATTGGGCGCCGGCCTCACCAACCTGGAATACGCACCCTTGGCCGAAATCATGGGCCGCTCCTTGCTGGGGCCGGAGCCGTTCAACTGCTCGGCACCGGATACCGGCAACATGGAAGTGCTGGTGCGCTACGCCAACGAAGAGCAAAAACAGCGCTGGCTCGAACCGCTGCTGCGCGGCGAAATCCGCTCGGCATTTGCCATGACCGAGCCGGACGTGGCTTCCTCCGACGCCACCAACATGGCCGCCCGTGCAGAACGCGACGGCGACGAGTGGGTGATCAACGGTAAAAAATGGTGGACCTCCGGCGCCTGTGACCCGCGCTGCAAGATCCTGATCTTCATGGGCCTGAGCAACCCGGATGCGCCGCGTCACCAGCAGCACTCGATGATCCTGGTACCGGTGGATGCGCCCGGTGTGAAGATCGTGCGCCCGCTGCCGGTGTTCGGCTACGACGACGCACCCCATGGCCACGCCGAAGTGCTGTTTGAAAACGTCCGCGTGCCGTACGAAAACGTCCTGCTGGGCGAAGGCCGGGGCTTTGAAATTGCCCAGGGGCGCCTTGGCCCGGGCCGTATTCACCACTGCATGCGTTCCATCGGCATGGCCGAGCGCGCACTGGAACTGATGTGCAAGCGTTCCGTCAGCCGTACTGCCTTCGGCAAGCCGCTGGCCCGCCTGGGTGGCAATATCGACAAGATCGCCGACTCGCGGATGGAAATCGACATGGCGCGCCTGCTGACCCTGAAAGCTGCCTACATGATGGACACCGTGGGTAACAAGGTCGCGAAAAGCGAAATCGCCCAGATCAAGGTGGTGGCGCCGAACGTGGCGTTGAGGGTGATCGACCGCGCCATCCAGATCCACGGTGGCGCCGGCGTATCCAATGACTTCCCGCTGGCCTACATGTACGCCATGCAGCGCACCCTGCGCCTGGCCGATGGCCCGGACGAAGTGCACCGCGCAGCAATCGGCAAGTTCGAGATCGGCAAGTATGTGCCGCGGGAAATGATGCGCAGCGGGCAGTAAAACCGAGGTGTCTTCATCGCAGGCAAGCCAGCTCCCACAGGGGAATGCAGCCAACTGTGGGAGCCGGGCTTGCCGCGATGAGGCCAGTTGATCGTTCCCACGCTCTGCGTGGGAATGCTGCCCCGGACGCTCCGCGTCCTCAATACACCCAGACCTCCACCCGCCGGTTCTTGATCCGTCCCTCATCTGCCGTATTTGCCGCCACCGGCATCTCGGCACCGAACCCCTGAATGTCCCTCAGCACCACGCCGCTTTTAACCAGTTCCCGGCGCACCGCCATCGCCCGCAACTTCGACAATAGCGCCGCCCGCTGCGCATCACTCTTGGCATCCCCAAACCCCACCAGCGTCACCTGCTTGTCCAGCTTGCCGTGGCTCTTTATATAAGCCACTACCCGCATCAGGTCCTGGCGCGCCTTGTTGTCGAGGCTGGCACTGCCTTCCTCAAACCGGAAATTTACCGTCAGGCGCTGCGCTTGTCGGGCAATCGCCTGGTAATCCCCGGGCATCGGCGCCCGTGGTTCCACCGCCATGGCCTGCACCTGCTGTGCGATAAAACCGTTGGCGGCGACGATCGCCTGGCCTTTGCTGCTTTGTGCAAAGTCCACCAGGGCCTTGGCCCAGGGGTTTTGTGCAACAGGTGGCAGGTAGAAGAACAACCGGCGTGACAGTGGGTAGTCCTCGGTGGCGATCAAACTGTTCAGCGGCAGCATCGGCTGCGAGTCGCCATCGACGATGGCCACCGCCTTGGCCTGGCGTACATAGGGCAATCCGATAAAACCGATGCCCTGGGGGTCATGGCTGACAGCATCCGACAACTGCTCGCTGGATTCGAAGCGCTTGGCGCTGCCATCCAACGACTTGCCGCGCCGGCTGAGCACCAGTTCCTTGAAGGTGTCATAGGTGCCGGATTGATCATCCCGCGCGTACAGGTGAATCTGGCCACCGATGCCGCCCAGTTGTTCCCAGGTCGAGACTTCGCCGCTGAAGATCTGCGCCAGTTGCGCGGTGTTCAGCGTCCCCAACGGGTTGCGTGGGTTGAGGATGATCGCCAGCCCGTCAATGGCGATGACCTGTTCGGCGTCGGGGCTTTTCAGGTCGCCGAGGGCTTCGAGGTCCACCAGTTCGCTGTCCTTGATCGGCCGGGAAGACGCCGCGAGGTCGGCGTTGGCGTTTTTCAGGGCTGCGAACCCGGTGCTGGAACCATGGGCCGCCACTTCCACCGTCACCTTCTGGCCCTGGCGAGTCTTGCCGACGATGTGCTGTTCGTTGGCCTGGTCAGATGGCTCGCTGTGCACCGCTTGCAACCCCTGTTGCTCCATCAGCCCCTTGACCAGCGCCGGGCCAAGTGCCGCGCCGATGGTATTGGAACCCTGGATGCGCAAGGCCGGGCCATGTTCGGGGAAGGGCAGAGGGGTGGAAAAAGCGGCGAAGGGAAATGCGCTGAGCAGGGCCAGCAGGGATAGAACGCGCAGCATCATGCCGGCACCTTCTCAAGCCAAAGGGAGTGCCGCAAGATTAAGTCAGAGAGGTTTCAGCAATATGACCGGCATCACGCCGTCAAAAAGTGTGGGAGCGGGCTTGCTCGCGAATACGGTGTGTCAGTCGACGTATCCGGTGACTGACACACCGTATTCGCGAGCAAGCCCGCTCCCACATTTAACGGCGCTGCTGTTAAGAAATCAGCTCAATTCCAGCCAGATCGGTGCATGATCGGAGGGTTTTTCCATGCCGCGCAGGTCGTAGTCCACACCGGCATCCTTTACCCGGGGCAACAAGCCCTGGGAAGCCAGGATCACGTCGATTCGCAGCCCGCGCTTTGGCTCGTCTTCAAAACCACGGCTGCGGTAATCGAACCAGCTGAAGCGGTCTGCCACATCCGGGTTGAGGTGGCGGAAGCTGTCCACCAGGCCCCAGTTCTTCAGGCGGGCCATCCACTCGCGTTCTTCCGGCAGGAAGCTGCACTTGCCGGTCTTCAGCCAGCGCTTGGCGTTGTCGGCACCGATGCCGATGTCGCAGTCTTCCGGGGAAATATTCACATCCCCCATTACCACCACGGCCTGTTCATTGCTGAACTGCGACTCCAGGAGGGTTTGCAGGTCCTCGTAGAAGCGCTGCTTGGCCGGGAACTTGGTGGGGTGGTCGCGGCTTTCGCCCTGTGGGAAATAGCCGTTCATGATGGTAATCGGGTTGCCGTTGGCGTCGGCGAAGGTGCCCCAGATAAACCGGCGCTGGGCGTCTTCTTCGTCACTGGCAAAGCCTTTGTGCAGCGCCAGCGGTTCCTGGCGCGAGAGCAGGGCAACACCGTAGTGGCCTTTCTGCCCGTGGTAATACACGTGATAGCCGAGGGCCTTGATCTCATCCAGCGGGAACTGGTCGTCGTGGACCTTGGTTTCCTGCAGGCCGATCACGTCCGGCTGGTGTTTCTCGATCAGTGCCGCCAGCTGATGAGGGCGGGCGCGCAGCCCGTTGATATTGAAAGACACGATTTTCATGGTCGGCGGTCCAGTCTGGCAAAAGGGCGATGCTAGCCGACAATGTAGGACGGGAGCCAGCCTTGTAGCAGCTGCCGAGGCACAAGGCTGCGTTGGGCTACGAAGCGGCGTCCGGTGGCTACACTGAACGAAACAGTGCCGCAGACGTTCGTAATAACAAGAGCGCGACCTTTTGAGTCAGCGCCCAGGGGAGATTCACTGTTATGCCTGACACCTCGACTGCCATCGCCCAGATCCACATGCTCGACAGCGGCTATTCCCGCGAAGCCCGTTCGCTGTTGTACCAGGCCTATCGCCATGAGCCGACGTTCGCCTACATCTTCGAAGCCGAACGTCCCGGTTACGAACAGCGGGTGCGCGCCACGGTGCGTGAGCTGGTCAAGCAGCACTTCTTCCAGAAACTCCCGGCGATTGGCCTGTTGGTCAACGACCGGCTGATCGGCATCGCCCTGATCGCGCCACCGACCCGCCGCCTGGGCATCACCGAAAGCTGGGCCTGGCAGTTGCGCATGTGGCTGAGTACCGGTGTGCGCGGTACCCGGCGTTACCTGGAATACCATCAGGCAGTGCTGGCGTGCCTGCCCTCGGATTCGGTGCATGTGCTGCCGTTGCTGGGGATTCACCCGCAATTCCAGGGCAAGCACTACGGTGAGCAACTGCTGGAAGCGGTGCACAACTGGTGCGCCGAAGACCCGCATTCCTCAGGCGTGGTGCTGGACACGGGGAATTCTCGCTATCTGGAATTCTATAAGCGCCAGGGCTATGAAGAGATCGGCGAGGTCGCTGTAGGACCGGTACTGGAACACGTGTTCTTTCACGCAAATCCGCAGGTGTTACAGGCTGCAACGGTTTAAGACAGAATTATTCAGACAAATCCGGGTTCTAACTCGCTCCCAAGCTCGTGTAGCATCCCGGCCTATGAAGTTTCCAGGAAGATTTACCAGCGGCTTGATTCTGCTGTTCACGAGCTGCAGCGCCTTGGCGCAAAGCGAATTGGATGTGCGCATCAAGCCTTCAAACGACGCGTTGAAAGCCAACATCGAAGGCTATATCGGCGGGGTCGGCGATCGTGACGAAGAAGCCCTGCTGCGGTTCAGCCGTGGCGCCGAGGAGCAGGCCCGCAAGGCCGCCCAGGCGCTGGGCTACTACCAACCGCAGATTGCCAGCGATGTGAAGGGCGGCAAGAACCCGCGCCTGATCCTCACCATCGACCCCGGCGAACCGGTGCATTTGCGCAATGTGACCATTCGGGTCGACGGCCAGGCCGCCGACCTCAAGGCCTTTCGCGTGCCCGCCAGCGACCAACTCAAATCCGGCGCCGTGCTCAACCACGGCAACTACGAAGACGCCAAGCGCGTCATCCAGAACCAGGCGTCACGCTACGGCTTTTTCAGCGGGCGCTTTACCAGTCAGAAACTCTCGGTCGACCCCAAGGCGGGTGTGGCCGATATCGAACTGATTTATGACAGTGGCCCACGCTACACCTTGGGCAAGGTCAGCTTTGCCGGCGATACGCCGTTTGATGAAGACCTGCTGCAACGCATGGTGCCGTTCAAGAGCGGCGCGCCTTACGACTCCGAACTGATCGCCGAACTCAACCAGAACCTGCAATCCAGCGGCTTTTTCGAAGGCGTGCGCGTGGACGCCGCTCCGGCGGCCTCGACCAATGACGTGATCCCGGTGGCCGTGCAACTTGAAACCCGCAAGCCGCGCACCATGGGCCTGGGCCTCGGTTACTCGACCGACGTCGGCCCGCGGGGCAAGGCCAACTGGACGCGCCACTGGGTCAACCCCCAGGGCCACAGTTATGGCTGGGAAGCCGAGCTTTCCGCGCCTCGGCAGAACGTCGGGTTGTGGTACGACATTCCCATGGACCCGCCACTGACCGACAAACTTCGCTTTGCCGGCGGTTACCAGAATGAAGAAATCGCCAACACCGACACCCTGAGTAAACTGCTCACCCTCGGCCCCGAGTGGCACAGCAAGTTGCCCAGCGGCTGGACGCGGGTGATCTCGCTCAAATGGCAGCGCGAAGAGTATCGCCTGGGCAACGACTCGGGCCTGAGTACGCTGCTGATGCCGGGCATCAGTTATTCCTACCTGCGCAGCGACAACCGCATCGACCCGCACAATGGCTATCGCCTGCTGTTCGACGCCAAGGTCGCCAAGGAAGGCCTGGGTTCCGACACCAACCTGCTTTACGGCACGGCGACCATCAAGGGCTTGACCACCCTGTGGGACAACCACCGTTTCCTGGCCCGGGCGCAGTTTGGCGGCAGTGCCACCAACGGCTACAAATCCGTGCCGCCGTCGTTGCGCTTTTTTGCCGGTGGCGACCAGAGCGTACGGGGTTACGAGTACCAGACCCTGTCCCCGGAAAACGATCGTGGCGACCGCATCGGCGGCCGCTACATGGTGGCCCTGAGCGCCGAGTACCAATATTCCATCGCCGAAAAATGGCGGATCGCGACCTTTATCGACCAAGGCAACTCGTTCAACACCCTGGAAATGCCAAGCCTGAAAACCGGCGTGGGTGTGGGTGTGCGCTGGGTGTCGCCGGTTGGCCCGATCCGCCTCGACCTGGCCCATGCCCTCGAAGATCCGGGCGGCATTCGTTTGCACTTTTCCATGGGGCCTGAGCTGTGATGCGTGGTTTGAAAATAGCGGGGCTGGCCATTCTGGCGGTCCTCGCGGTGATAGTGCTGGCACTGTGGACGGTGCTGGGTACCCAAGCCGGCAGCCGGTGGGTGCTGGGCCAGGTGCCGGGTTTGACCGTGGAGAATTTCCAGGGTCGCCTGGGCGGGCAGTGGAGTGCCGACCATCTGTTATGGCAGCAGGACAGCAGCCGCGTGGAGCTTCAGTCGCCAAAGTTCGACTGGTCGCCGGCCTGTTTGATGCGCATGACCTTGTGCATCAACCAACTGGATGTGGAGCAGGTGAGCCTGCAATTTCCACCCGGCACCGAAGAAAGCAGCGGCCCGATTACCCTGCCGGACCTGAAACTGCCGGTCGCCCTTCAGTTGGGTGACATCCGCGTTGGCAGCCTGCTGTTCAATGGCAGCGAAGAGCTCCAGGGCCTGCAGCTGGCGGCGCACTGGACTGCCGCCGGGATGCAGATCGATTCGGTGCACCTGCAACGGGACGGTTTGGTCCTTGACCTGTCCGGCCTGCTGCAACCCACCGGCAATTGGCCGCTGGCCGCCAGCGGCAACCTGAGCCTGCCTTACGCGCCGGGCGGTGCGCCCTGGACGCTGGCGCTCAAGGTCGATGGCGATTTGCTCAAGACCCTCAAGCTCGACGCCGACAGCAGCGGCTACCTGCCGGCCAAGCTCAGCGGCGAATTGCAACCGCTGGTGGAAAACCTGCCGGCGCAGTTGCACATCACCGCCGACGGCTTCAAACCCAGCGCCGATTTGCCCGATACCCTGCAACTCAATCAGCTGGACCTGACCGCCAAGGGCGACCTGAGCAACGGTTACCAGTTGCTGGGCAAAGCCGTACTGCCCGCGGAAAAAGGCCCGGTGGACCTGCTGCTGCAAGGCAAGGTCGACGCCAAGGGCGCGCAGATCGCCGGGCTGGATTTGAATGCCGGTGACAAGCAAAGCCTCAAGCTCAGTGCCAATCTGGACTGGCAGCAAGGCTTCAGCGCCGACGCGAAAATCGACTGGCTGGATTTCCCGTGGCATCGCCTGTACCCGGTGATCGACGAACCCCAGGTGGCCTTGCGTACCTTCAATGGTGAAGTTTCCTACAAGGACGGCAACTATCTGGGCAACTTCAAGGCCGACCTCGACGGCCCTGCGGGCAAGTTCAGCCTTGCCAGCCCGTTCAGTGGCGACCTCAAGCAAGTGTTCCTCCCCGAGTTGCAACTCGCGGCTGGTCAGGGCAAGGCCGAAGGCCACCTGAACCTGCAATTTGCCGATGGCATCGCCTGGGACACGGCGCTGGACTTGTCGGCGATCAACCCGGCGTATTGGGTCGCGGAGTTGCCCGGCACCCTCGCGGGCCCGTTGCGCAGCAAGGGTGAAATGAAGAACGAGCAACTCAAGCTCAATGCCGACCTCGACCTCAAGGGCCGTCTGCGTGGCCAACCTGCCGTGCTCCAGGCCAAGGCCGAAGGCGCTGGCGAGCAATGGACCCTCGGCACCCTCGACATTCGCCTCGGCGACAACCGCATCTATGGCAGCGGCAGCCTGCAACAGCGCCTTGCCGGGCAGATCGACATCAAGCTGACGCGCCTCGCCCAGCTCTGGCCGCAACTGCGCGGGCAGATGAATGGTCGCCTCGACGTCGCCGGCACCCTGAAAGCGCCGCAAGGCAAGCTCAACCTGGTTGGCCAGCAACTGGCGTTTGAAGATAACCGCCTGCAAAACCTGACCCTGGACGCGAACCTGGATAATGCCCAGCGCGCCAAAGTCGACCTGAAAGGCAGTGGCATCCAGGCCGGTGAAACCCAGCTCGGCACCTTCAGTGCCAGCGCCCAGGGCGATATCAAAAGCCAGAAAGTCCAGCTCGACCTGGCCGGCCCGTTGCTCAAGCTGGCCCTGGCCCTGGACGGCAACCTCGACAAAGGCAACTGGCGCGGGCGCCTGGCCAGCGGCGATGTGCAAGCCGGTGGCCAGGACTGGAAGCTGCAAGCGCCGGCGAAGATCGAGCGCCTGGCCGATGGCAAGCTGACCTTTGCGGCGCACTGCTGGGTCTCCGGCCCGGCGAGCCTGTGCGGCGAAGACCAGCGCCTGATGCCCGAGCCGAAGCTGCGTTATCACCTCAAGCAGTTCCCAATCGACAGCCTGGCGCAGTGGTTGCCCAAGGATTTCGCCTGGCAGGGCAAGCTCAATGCCGACGTGCAGCTCGACCTGCCGGCCAGCGGCCCCAAAGGCGTGGTCTCGGTGGACGCCAGCGGCGGTACCCTGCGGGTCAAGGACAAGGACCAGTGGCTGGATTTCCCCTACGACACGCTGAAGCTGGAAACCACCCTCAACCCCACGCGCATCGACACCCAGCTCAATTTCCGTGGCGGCAAGCTCGGCGAGTTGCTGTTGCAGGCGCAGCTCAATCCGCTGGCAAAGAACAAGCCGATCACCGGCAACTTCACCCTGACCGGCCTCGACCTCGCGGTGGCCCGCCCCTTTGTACCCATGGTCGAGAAGCTCAACGGCAAGCTCAACGGTAACGGGCGAATTGGCGGCAGCCTGCTGGCGCCTCAGGTCAACGGCAGCATCAACCTGGTGGGGGGTGAAATCTCCGGCCCGGAACTGCCCACCAGCATTGAAGGCCTGAATATCCAGGCGTTGATTGCCGGCGAAAGCGTGCAGCTCAATGGCGGCTGGCGCAGCGGCAAGGCCGGGCAGGGCACTATCAAGGGGCAGATCGACTGGGGCCAGGCCCTGGCGGTGGATATCGCGCTGCAAGGCACGCAACTGCCGGTCACCGTGGAACCGTACGCGGCCCTGGAGGTGGCGCCTGACCTGAAGATCAGCATGAAGAACGACAAGCTGGCGATCTCCGGCAAGGTGCAGATTCCCAAGGGCGAGATCACCGTGCGGGAATTGCCCCCATCGACGGTCAAGGTCTCGGATGACACGGTGATCGTCGGCAGCCAGACCGAAGAGGGCAAGCCGCCGATGGCCATGGCGATGGACATCGATGTGGAGGTAGGCAAGGACAAGCTGAGCTTCGCCGGGTTTGGCCTTACCGCCAACCTGCAAGGCCATGTGCACATCGGCGACAACATGGACACCCGTGGTGAACTGTGGCTCAACGACGGCCGCTACCGGGCCTACGGCCAACGCCTGACTGTGCGCCGCGCGCGATTGTTGTTTGCCGGGCCGATTGACCAGCCGTTCCTGGATATCGAAGCGGTGCGGATCACCACCGAGCCGTCCCGGACCGTCACCGCCGGTATTCGTCTGAGCGGCAGTGCCGAGCAGCCGACTACGCAAATTTTCTCGGAGCCGGCCATGGCCCAAGAGGATGCATTGTCGTACCTGGTGTTGGGGCGTTCGCGCACCACCAACGGTGAGGACAACAACATGCTGGCCGAAGCGGCGCTGGGTCTTGGGTTGATGGGCAGTGCCGGGGTCACGTCGGACATCGCCAAGAACCTGGGCATCCAGGACTTTGAGCTGGACACCCAGGGCAGCGGCAACAACACCGCCGTGGTGGCCAGCGGCAAGATCTCCGAGAAGCTCAGCCTGCGTTATGGCGTGGGGGTGTTCGAGCCGGCCAACACCATCGCCTTGCGCTATTTGCTGAGCAAGAAGGTGTACCTGGAAGTGGCCAGCGGCGTGGCCAGCTCCCTGGATATTTTCTACAAGCGCGATTTCTGATCCGTCCACGGTAATGGTGGGAGCCTGGCTCCCACCATTTATCCGCTAATTAGCAAGCAACCTAACTATTCGTTTGACATTCGCTGCCTAGGCAGTAACATCGTGTCACACATTCACTGCTTAGGCAGTTAATAGGCTGGTCACGATGAAGCACTTCACCCCCGAAAACTTCCACAACTGCCACCTCGGCCTGCTGCTGGGCCGGGCTGCGCTGCTCAAAGACAAGATCATCGACACCCACATGGAACCCCACGGCATCACGGCCGCGCAGTTCAAGGTGTTGATCATCATGGCCCAGTACGGCGTCGACACCCCGGCCGAGCTGTGCCGCAACCTGTCGTTGGACAGCGGCTCCATGACCCGCATGCTCGACCGCCTGGAACAAAAGGACCTGCTGGCGCGCAAGCGTTCCGAGCAGGACCGGCGCCAGGTGCAGTTGGTGCTGACCGCCGAAGGCCAGCGCGTGGCCGACATGCTGCCGCACATCGGTGCCCAGGCCCTGAATCAGTTGGCGGGCGCCCTGGAGCCGGGTGAATTGCAAACCCTGGAAAAAATCCTGAAGAAAATTCTGATAGCTGCGGGTGACCCCATCACCATCCAGCGGGTAGGTAGTGCATGAACAATCGCTCCTTGCGTGCCGGCCTCAGCCTTGTGCTGGTGGCCATGACTATGGCCGGTTGTGCCAATTTCAGCGGCTTGAACACAGAAGGCAAACGCCTCGAAGCCAATAACCTGCAAACCGGCAAATCCCTCAGCGGCGTGACCCTGTCCACCGCCGCCTGGCCCACCGCCGACTGGTGGAAAGGCCTTGGCGATCCACAGCTCGACGGCCTGATCCAGGAAGCCCTGCAGAACAGCCCCGACATGCAAGTGGCCAGCGCCCGCGCCCACCAGGCCGAAGCCGCTGCCTATGCTGCCGACGCCGAGCGCATGCCAACCCTGGATGCCAGCGCCGGTGTCAGCCGTTCGCGCCTGGCCAAGGACCAGGACCCGTTGGGCCAGGGCGATGCCTACGCCACCGTGCGTAACATCGGTGCCAGCTTCAATTACAACTTTGACCTGTGGGGCGGCCAGCGCGCCGCCTGGGAAGCCGCGCTGGGCCAGGCCCGCGCCGCCGAAGTCGACCAACAGGCCGCGCGCCTGACCCTCGCGGCCAACGTCGCCAAGGCCTACAGCGACCTGGGCCAGGCCCATATCGTGCGCGACCTGGCTAACGATGACCTCAAACGCACTCGGCAAATGCTCGAACTGGGCCAGCGTCGCCTGAACTCCGGGATCGACAGCCAGTACCAGTACCAGCAGACCGAAAGCCTGGAAGCCAGCTCCCAGTCGCAACTGATCGATGCGGAAAAGCAACTGCAGAGCGCGAAGATCGCCCTCGCGGTGTTGCTCGGCAAAGGCCCGGACCGTGGCAGCGAACTGGTACGCCCCAACGTGCTCAAGCCGAGCGCGGTTGCGGTGCCTTCGGTGTTGCCTGCCGAGCTGGTGGGCCGTCGCCCGGACCTGATCGCCGCACGCTGGCGGGTGGAGGCGGCGAGCAAGAACATCGCGGCCAGCAAGACCCGTTTCTACCCCAACCTCAACCTGAGCGCGAGCGCCGGGGCCGAGTCGTTGCTGGGGGATGCGATGTTTGGTTCGGCCAGCCGCTTCTTCAGCATTGCGCCGACCGTCTCGCTGCCGATCTTCGACGGCGGCCGCCTGCGCGCCGACCTCGACGCTCGCGACGCCGACTACGACCTGGCCGTGGCCCAGTACAACAAAACCCTGGTGCAAGCCTTGGGCGATATCGGCAACACACTCTCGCAATTGCGCGAGACCGGCCGCCAGATCCAGGCCCAGCAACACGCCGCTGACATTGCCCAGCAGTCCTACGACACCGGCGTCCAGCGTTACAGCTCAGGTATCGGCAATTACCTGGACGTGCTCAGCATCGAACAGCAACTGCTCCAGGCCCAGCGTCAGTTGGCCACCCTGAATGCCGAGCAAATCGATCTTTCGATTCAACTGATGCAGGCCCTGGGCGGCGGTTTCCACGCCGATAACGTGGCCTCGACCACCCCAGCCACGCGCACTGAATAATTCAAGGTACTTGTCATGGCCACTGCCGAAACCAGCAACAACGCTCCTGAAACAAACAAGGCTGAACAACCCAACACCAGCAACCCGCGCAAACGCAAAGTCATGCTGTTTGTGCTGGCGCTGATCGTCATCCTCGGCGCCTTGGGCGTGTGGGGTTGGTACGAATTGTATGGTCGCTTCAGCGAAAGCACCGACGACGCCTACGTCAACGGCAACGTGGTGGAAATCACCCCGCTGGTGACCGGCACCGTGGTGAGCATCGGCGCTGACGACGGCGACCTGGTGCATGAAGGCCAGGTGCTGATCAACTTCGACCCCAACGACGCGGCCGTCGGCCTGCAAAGTGCCCAGGCCAACCTGGCCCGCACCGTGCGCCAGGTGCGTGGCTTGTACAGCAACGTCGATGGCATGAAAGCCCAGGTGCTGGCGCAACAAGCCAACGTGCAAAAGGCCCAGGACAACTACAACCGACGCAAGAACCTCGCTGCCGGCGGGGCGATTTCCCAGGAAGAACTGTCCCACGCCCGTGACGACCTGACCTCGGCGCAAAACGCCTTGGCCAACGTGCAGCAACAGTTCAAGACCAGCAGCGCCCTGGTGGATGACACTGTGATTTCGTCCCACCCGGACGTGCAGGCTGCCGCCGCACAGTTGCGCCAGGCTTACCTGACCAACGCCCGCAGCACCCTGATCGCACCGGTGACCGGCTATGTGGCCAAGCGTACCGTGCAACTGGGCCAGCGGGTCCAGCCGGGTACTGCACTGATGGCGGTGATCCCGCTGGATCAACTGTGGATCGACGCCAACTTCAAGGAAACCCAGCTGCGCAATATGCGTATCGGCCAGCCGGTGGATATCGAATCCGATATCTACGGCAGCGACGTGAAATTCAGTGGCACCGTCGACAGCCTCGGCGCGGGCACGGGCAGCGCGTTTGCCTTGCTGCCGGCGCAGAACGCCACCGGTAACTGGATCAAGATCGTGCAACGGGTGCCAGTGCGTATCCATGTGAACGCCGATGAGTTGGCCAAGCACCCGCTGCGCGTGGGCCTGTCCACCGTGGTCGACGTCGACCTGCACGACCAGAGCGGCCCGGTACTGGCCCAGCAGGCGCCGCAGAAGGCGTCGTTCACCACCAACGTTTACGACCGCCAGTTGGCCGAAGCCGACGCGATGATCACCCAATTGATCCATGACAACAGCGTCGCCGCTCCCAAGGCTGCCCAGCGCTGATTCGCCAATCCATCAGCTGCGGCCCCGGCGGCCGTAGCGCCAATCATGTTGCACAGGATTCGCGATGAGTAACGCTAACGCCTCCTTCACGCCGCCCAGCTTGCTGATGGCCACCATCGGCCTGTCCCTGGCGACCTTCATGCAGGTGCTCGACACCACCATCGCCAACGTGGCGTTGCCGACGATTTCCGGCAACCTCGGCGTGAGTTCGGAGCAGGGCACCTGGGTCATCACCTCGTTTGCCGTGAGCAACGCCATCGCGCTGCCGCTCACCGGCTGGCTGAGCCGTCGCTTCGGCGAGGTGAAGCTGTTTCTGTGGGCCACCATCCTGTTTGTGCTGGCCTCGTTTCTCTGCGGTATTTCCACCTCGATGCCCGAGCTGATCGGCTTTCGGGTATTGCAAGGCCTAGTTGCCGGCCCGTTGTACCCGATGACCCAGACGCTGCTGATCGCGGTCTATCCCCCCGCCAGGCGTGGCATGGCCCTGGCGTTGCTGGCGATGGTCACGGTGGTGGCGCCGATTGCCGGGCCGATCCTCGGCGGCTGGATTACCGACAGCTACAGCTGGCCGTGGATCTTCTTTATCAACGTACCCATCGGCATCTTTGCCGTGATGGTGGTGCGCTCGCAACTGAAGAAACGCCCGGTGGTCACCAGCTACCAGCCGATGGACTACGTCGGCTTGCTCAGCCTGATCGTCGGCGTCGGCGCCTTGCAGATCATCCTCGACAAGGGCAACGACCTGGACTGGTTCGAGTCGAATTTCATCATCATCGGCGCGGTGATCTCGGCTGTCGCCCTGGCGGTGTTCGTGATCTGGGAAATGACCGACGAGCACCCGGTGGTCAACCTGCGGCTGTTCGCCTATCGCAACTTTCGCATCGGCACGATTGTGTTGGTACTCGGGTACGCGGGTTTCTTCGGGATCAACCTGATCCTGCCGCAATGGCTGCAAACCCAGATGGGCTACACCGCCACCTGGGCGGGCCTGGCGGTGGCGCCGATCGGGATCCTGCCGGTGTTGATGTCGCCGTTCGTGGGCAAATATGCGCACAAGTTCGACCTGCGTCTGCTGGCCGGGCTGGCGTTCCTGGCGATTGGCTTGAGTTGCTTCATGCGGGCTGGCTTCACCAATGAAGTCGACTTCACGCACATCGCCCTGGTGCAGTTGTTCATGGGGATCGGCGTAGCGCTGTTCTTCATGCCGACCTTGAGCATCCTGATGTCCGACCTGCCGCCGGCGCAAATCGCCGACGGCGCTGGCCTGGCGACCTTCCTGCGGACCCTGGGCGGCAGCTTTGCGGCATCGTTGACCACCTGGATCTGGATTCGCCGGGCGGACCAGCACCATGCCTACATGAGCGAAAACATGACCACCTACGACTCGGCCACCCGGGACGCCTTGCAGGCGCTCGGCGGGGCAGGGCACAAGGCGTATGCGCAGTTGGACCAGATACTGACGAGCCAGGCGTACATGATGTCCACCGTGGATTACTTCACGTTGCTGGGGTGGATGTTCATGGCGTTGATCGTGATTGTATGGCTGGCGAAACCGCCGTTTGCAGCGAAGGCGGGGCCGGAGGCTTCGGGCCACTAAGCCTCAATCCATGATCGTTCCCACGCTCCGCGTGGGAACGCCGCTTTGATGATCGTTCCCACGCTCTGCGTGGGAACGCCGCTCTGGACGCTCTGCGTCCGCTTTTGAAGGTCGTGACGCAGAGCGTCACAGGATGCATTCCCGCGCAGAGCGTGGGAACGATCTGGGTCAAGCGCCGGGCAGTGCCAACTGCGGGTTGACGAAGTCAAACGCCGCCAGTTGAAACCCTTGCTCATCCACCTGCAATGCCCACCCTTGCTTGTCCCAATCCCCCAGCACAATGCGCTTGGCCGCTTGCTCGCCAATCTGCAGCTTGTGAATCGCCGGGCGGTGGGTGTGGCCATGCACCAGCGTACGCACGCCGAACTGCTGCATCACCCTCGGCACTTCCTCGGGCGTTACATCGACAATGTCGTTGGTCTTCATCCGCGTCTGCGCGCGGCTTTCACTGCGCAGCTTGCGCGCCAGCTTGTGCCGCGTGCGCAAGGGCAGGTGGCGCAGGATGAACAGCGTGATGGGGTTACGCAGGATGCGCCGCAGCTTCATATAGCCAAGGTCGCGGGTACACAGGCTGTCGCCGTGCATCAACAGCACGGGCTCGCCTGCGAGTTGCACCACACTCGGGTCCTTGAGCAAGGTTGCGCCTGCGGCTTTGCAGAACGCCTTGCCGATCAGAAAATCCCGGTTGCCATGCATGATGAAAATCTGGGTGCCGCTGTCGCTCAGCTCGCGCAGAGCCTGGCAAATCGAACGCTGGAAGGGCGTCATCCCATCGTCGCCAATCCAGGCTTCGAAGAAGTCCCCCAGAATGTACAACGCCTGGGCAGAACGGGCGCGGCCGTGCAGTAAATCCAGAAACGCCCGGGTTATGTCCGGGCGCTCCTCTTCCAGATGCAAATCTGAAATCAGCAATATCACTCAACGATCTCGGCTTTCTCGACGATAACGTCTTCTACCGGAACGTCCTGGTGACCTGCCTTGCCGGTGGTTTGCACACCCTTGATCTTGTCGACAACGTCCTGGCCTTCGGTGACTTTACCGAATACCGCGTAGCCCCAGCCCTGCACGTTCTTGCCGCTGTGGTTCAGGAAGGTGTTGTCGGCGACGTTGATGAAGAACTGCGCGGAGGCCGAATGCGGCTCCATGGTACGGGCCATGGCGACGGTGTACTTGTCGTTGGAAAGGCCGTTGTCCGCTTCGTTCTGGATGCTTGGACGCTTGTCTTTCTTTTCTTTCATGCCCGGCTCGAAACCGCCGCCCTGGACCATGAAGTTGCCGATGACACGGTGGAAAACAGTGTTTTCGTAGTGGCCGGCTTTAACGTACTCGATGAAGTTGGCGACGGTGATCGGCGCTTTCTCGGCGTTCAGCTCGATGACGATGTCACCGTGGTTGGTGGTCAGTTTGACTTGAGTCATGTTCACTACTCTTTCAAGGAATTCGTGGGTTTGGGCGTTTTGCGCCTTACCTGCTTGGCAAAAACGGCAGCCAAGGCGCGCAGTTTAGCGTGACCTGCGGGAATTTCGAGGTGGTTTTTTACCGCCCGTGCAATAAATGCAGCAGTTTTTGGCCACGCTCTGTCAGGGCCTTGACAGCATCGGCTATGATAAGCCCTTTGTTTGTCGGCCTCACCCGGCCAAGTACTTCGTCTGTTCAAGGATCCTATGAGCAAGCCCACTGTCGACCCTACCTCGAATTCCAAGGCCGGACCTGCCGTCCCGGTCAATTTCCTGCGCCCGATCATCCAGGCGGACCTGGATTCGGGCAAGCACACGCAGATCGTCACCCGCTTCCCGCCTGAGCCCAACGGTTACCTGCACATCGGCCACGCCAAGTCGATCTGTGTGAACTTCGGCCTGGCCCAGGAGTTCGGTGGCGTCACGCACCTGCGTTTCGACGACACCAACCCGGCCAAGGAAGACCAGGAATACATCGACGCCATCGAAAGCGACATCAAGTGGCTGGGCTTCGAATGGTCCGGTGAAGTGCGCTATGCCTCCAAGTATTTCGACCAGTTGTTCGACTGGGCCGTCGAGTTGATCAAGGCCGGCAAGGCCTACGTAGACGACCTGACCCCGGAGCAAGCCAAGGAATACCGTGGCACCCTGACCGAGCCGGGCAAGAACAGCCCGTTCCGCGACCGTTCGGTGGAAGAGAACCTGGACTGGTTCAACCGCATGCGCGCCGGCGAGTTCCCGGACGGCGCCCGCGTACTGCGTGCCAAGATCGACATGGCCTCGCCGAACATGAACCTGCGCGACCCGATCATGTACCGCATCCGCCACGCCCATCACCACCAGACCGGTGACAAGTGGTGCATCTACCCGAACTACGACTTCACCCACGGTCAGTCGGACGCCATCGAAGGCATCACCCACTCCATCTGCACCCTGGAGTTCGAAAGCCACCGTCCTCTGTACGAATGGTTCCTCGACAGCCTGCCGGTACCGGCGCACCCGCGTCAGTACGAGTTCAGCCGCCTGAACCTGAACTACACCATCACCAGCAAGCGCAAGCTCAAGCAACTGGTCGATGAAAAGCACGTGTTTGGCTGGGACGACCCGCGCATGTCGACGCTGTCGGGCTTCCGCCGCCGTGGCTACACCCCGGCATCGATCCGCAATTTCTGCGAGATGGTCGGCACCAACCGCTCCGACGGCGTGGTCGACTACGGCATGCTCGAATTCAGCATCCGTCAGGACCTCGACGCGAACGCCCCGCGCGCCATGTGCGTGCTGCGTCCGTTGAAGGTGGTGATCACCAACTACCCGGAAGGCCAGGTCGAAAACCTCGAACTGCCACGTCATCCGCAGAAAGAAGAACTCGGCGTGCGCAAGCTGCCGTTCGCCCGTGAAATCTACATCGACCGCGATGACTTCATGGAAGAGCCGCCAAAAGGCTACAAGCGCCTGGAGCCGAACGGCGAAGTGCGCCTGCGCGGCAGCTACGTGATCCGTGCCGACGAAGCGATCAAGGACGCCGATGGCAACATCGTCGAACTGCGTTGCTCCTACGACCCGGACACCCTGGGCAAGAACCCGGAAGGCCGCAAGGTCAAAGGTGTGGTGCACTGGGTGCCGGCGGCGGCCAGCGTCGAGTGCGAAGTGCGCCTGTACGATCGCCTGTTCCGCTCGCCGAATCCCGAGAAGGCCGAAGACAGCGCCAGTTTCCTGGACAACATCAACCCTGACTCGCTGCAAGTTCTCACGGGTTGTCGTGCCGAGCCATCGCTTGGCGACGCACAGCCGGAAGACCGTTTCCAGTTCGAGCGCGAAGGTTACTTCTGCGCGGATATCAAGGACTCGAAACCCGGTGCTCCGGTATTCAACCGTACCGTGACCTTGCGTGATTCGTGGGGCCAGTGATTCTGTTTTAAGGAACTGTCGTGCTAACGATCTACAACACACTCAGCAAGACCAAAGAAGTCTTCAAGCCGCTGGATGGCAACAAGGTGCGCATGTACGTGTGCGGCATGACCGTGTACGACTACTGCCACATCGGCCACGGCCGCAGCATGGTTGCCTTCGACCTGGTGACCCGCTGGTTGCGTTTCAGCGGTTATGACCTGACGTATGTGCGCAACATCACCGACATCGACGACAAGATCATCAATCGCGCCAACGAAAACGGCGAGTCGTTCGACGCGCTGACCGAGCGCATGATTGCTGCGATGCACGAGGACGAGGCACGCCTCAACATCCTCAAGCCGGACATGGAACCGCGCGCCACGGACCATATCCCGGGCATGCACGCGATGATCCAGACCCTGATCGACAAGGGTTACGCCTACGCCCCGGGCAATGGCGACGTGTACTACCGCGTCGCCAAGTTCATGGGCTACGGCAAGCTGTCGCGCAAGAAAATCGAAGACCTGCGCATCGGTGCGCGGATCGAAGTCGACGAAGCCAAGCAAGACCCGCTGGACTTCGTGCTGTGGAAAGGCACCAAGCCCGGCGAGCCGAGCTGGGAGTCGCCATGGGGCGCCGGGCGCCCGGGCTGGCACATCGAATGCTCGGTGATGTCCACCTGCTGCCTGGGCGAGACCTTCGACATTCATGGCGGCGGCAGCGACCTTGAGTTCCCGCACCACGAAAACGAAATCGCCCAGAGCGAAGCGGCCACCGGCAAGACCTACGCCAACGCGTGGATGCACTGCGGCATGATTCGCATCAATGGCGAGAAGATGTCCAAGTCCTTGAACAACTTCTTCACCATTCGCGACGTGCTGGAAAAGTACCATCCGGAAGTGGTGCGCTACCTGTTGGTGTCGAGCCATTACCGCAGCGCGATCAACTACTCGGAAGACAACCTCAAGGACGCCAAGGGCGCCCTGGAGCGTTTCTACCACGCGTTGAAAGGCCTGCCCTCCGTGGCGCCTGCGGGCGGCGAAGCGTTTGTTGCGCGGTTCACCGAAGTGATGAACGACGACTTCGGTACGCCTGAGGCCTGCGCGGTGCTGTTTGAAATGGTGCGTGAGATCAACCGCCTGCGCGAGAGCGATCTCGACGCAGCGGCGGGGCTTGCCGCACGTTTGAAAGAGCTGGCGAGCGTGCTGGGCGTATTGCAGATGGAAGCCGATGACTTCCTGCAGGCGGGCGCTGAAGGGCGTGTGGATGCCGCTGAAGTTGATGCGCTGATCCAGGCACGCTTGACTGCCCGGGCCAACAAGGACTGGGCGGAGTCTGACCGTATCCGTGACCAACTGACCGCGATGGGTGTGGTGTTGGAAGACGGGAAGGGCGGGACGACGTGGCGGTTGGCTGATCAGGCTTGATTGGTGATTGCTGAATGAAAAACGCCCCGACTGGTTCGGGGCGTTTTTTTTGGCCTATCTATCCGTTATTCGGGTGGCGGTTCTTACAGCGTGTCTTGGACGGGACACCTGTGCGGGGACATGGTTGACGCATCGAGGGGCGAGCAAGCCATCTCAAGATCAAACGCAGAGCTGCTTAATGTGGGAGCGGGCTTGCTCGCGAAGAACATGAGGGCGCCGCGTTGAATCAGGACGCCCACGTCATCGTTAACGACCTTCGCGAGCAAGCCCGCTCCCACATTTAAACCGTGCCCGCTTCTGATTTTGCTGTTGCTTCACCACGCTCAAGCCGGCCGGTAGGCCGCTGTGCTCTTGATCTGCTTTTGATCTTGATCTTAGGCGCTAGCCTAAGCGAGGTGCCGAGTGGTGGGGCAAGAGCGTTATCGATTGTTCCCATGCTCCGCGTGGGAATGCCGCCCCGGACGCTCTGCGTCCCGCCGTCAATGCGAGGTTGAAGTTCTGCACGAGTTGATGCGGGGCGTCACGGTATGCATTCCTACGCAGAGCCTGGGAACAATCAAACGTCCAGGTGATCATCTTTGGGACTTTCCGGGTAAGCGCTGCCACCACCACTTCAAGTCACGTTTGACAGGAAATGCTAACGCATGTAGGAAAAGACAAATAAATGCAAGCCAACCAACGGATTCGCAATTATTAATGATTTCCGGGTGATGTCCGAAGTACAGGAAGTTATCAAATTTGACGATATTCATATGCGCTCTCATAAAAAACATATTTATCGCTAAGCCTAGAAAAAACTTGGCATATCCTAGGGTTTTGCTGGAGAGCACCACTTTAAGGTAGTAGGCAAATAAAATTCCAAATAACGAAAATATAATAAAAGCAAAAGTAATCACTTTTTTGTCTCTTGATATAGCTGCTCTAGCGTTATGCTGTCTGATATCGCCTCAAATGCCAATGAACTGGGTCCCATTGTCTTGTAAGCTCGTATCTTGTCCGTGCTGATATACCTGAATAAGCGCCAACTATCTGGTTTGAATACACGTCTTGTAACGCTGTAGGCAGAAAGCCCAATATCAACAGAGCCATATGCCATATTTGCTTCACGCTCGCCATATCCCATCGCAGATGATACCGAGTGATACCCCTTGCGCAGAGGACCAGTCGTATCGGATTGCCCTGTCACAAGGTTGCGTCCATTTTCATATAGGTTGTTTGCCCCATGTGCCATCAGTGGCATCCCTGCGATAAGGCAAAGTGTCCCAACTGAGGCGTAGCAAATACCTGCACCTGTTGCGACTTGCATAGCGCCAGCAACGACTCCCAGTCCCCTTAACGCTATTTCTCTAGACTGATGAGACAAACTGCGCTGCTCTGTCTTTATCTCCATCAACCCTTGCGCAATACTCTTCTTACCTTGTTCAACATCCCTGACAATACTGCGCGCGTAATAAGCAACCTCCCGGTTGAATATGGACCGTGTTATCCCATCCTTGAGATGCCGCGCACTGATCGCACAGGCGTGATTCGTCAGCTTTGCTGCGGCTTGACTAACTTCCCACAGTTCATGAAACGTTGGCGTTGATGGTTCTTTATTTAGTTTCATAGGTCGGTCTCGGGCCATGAACTGTAGCCACTGGTACCGGCCAGATGGTGAGTCCAGATGATTTCCCGATACCGGATGGAGAGATGCTCTTGTGCATCTATATCGTGCATCAGTACTGCGTGGGGCACGTCAAGGGAAAGGTCCGCGATGATGCAACCCCGTAGGTCGACGGTGTAGTACTTCTGGTGTTGGCCAAACTGAGAAATACGGTAGAAATGGATGATGCAGTTAAGCTCTTCTCTTTTGGAAAGTGCCATCGCCAACAGAGGTGAAGCTTTATCGACGTTTTTTGTAATGACCACTGGCCCATGAGTCGCAGCTCTGACATTCCCTTCATTGAGCATGTTGTGGTTATAGGACATCACCATTATTTCGTCGCGATGCCCTTCCTGGCATTTGTTACCGATAGAGTCTTGTGTAGAGCAGCCTGCGGAAATAAGACCCTGGGTTTTTCCGTTGATAGTCATGTAACCGTGGTTAGCCATAAAGAAGCATCCTGATCTATTGGTTTTCAGAATACAAAAAATGGCAAATAGGAAATATCGGAAGATTCTCTTTGAAGTGTGTGAGCAATATGTAGGATTTTTCTCTAATGGAGGGGCGGGTCTAGTTGAAATCGAATAGATCCACCCCGTTGTGTTTTTTCCTCTTTAACGTAGTTGGTTGTGTGTTGCGCCGTATTGATCAAGGGTGCTATCGACCAATAACTGAATCCCCTCCAACATCCGGCAAATCCCCAACGCCGCACTCCGGGACGGCCCATCGATTTCAAATGCCAGATTCGTAGCTAACACCTGCACCGACGCCAAGTCCTCCGATGCATTGACCAACAACGTCTCCGCGTCCAACCCTTCACGCACGACAAAGAGCCTGGAGCTCTCGTCAGGCGAATCAGGTTCAGAAGAGGGATTCAGATAATGATTAATCGCCCGATGAGCAGCCGCGTGAAGCGAGGGTGAATCGAGTGGCGGGTTTGGACTGTCTTTGATCATGACGACGCTCCTAGAGTAATGGAGCCGCCACCCATCGCTGCGAAACGACAATCGGGTGGCAGCTGTACGCAGGTTCGCAGACCGGGACTCTAGGCACCCGGCATACCCGAAGGTATCCCGCGCACAGCCGCCATAACATCAGGCATAAAAAAGCGCCCGCTATCTTGTGGTGGACGCTGTGCGTCTAGAGTTTACCCGGGCTGCGAAACCCGGTCGCTGAATTTGCAGCGACCACCGAAGAGTAGGGAGCCATCTTCTGAGCGACAACCCTAAAAAGCTGTCGGAAATTTCCGGGTGTTAACCCGCGACCATCAGCGCTTGCCACTCACCTCATACCGGCTTTGAACAAACCCGTTATCCGACGCATACGTGCCGATATGCCGAAGCTCATGCTCGCCACCCAACTGGCTGAACAAGGGGATCCCCTGGCCCAGCACAACCGGAATACGCGTGATGATCATCTCGTCGATC
The DNA here is from genome assembly GCF_037094675.1 of Pseudomonas sp. KK18. NCBI lineage: Bacteria > Pseudomonadati > Pseudomonadota > Gammaproteobacteria > Pseudomonadales > Pseudomonadaceae > Pseudomonas > Pseudomonas sp. KK18. Next base: position 4,697,071 of record NZ_CP146605.1, on the reverse strand, counting down.
AAACCCGCCTCAAGAAACGCCTGAATCGTCTGGCCGCCGTCGATATACAGGTGTTTCATCCCGCGCTCGGCTAACTCGGCCACGAGGGCGTTCACATCCTGGCTCACGACCTCAACCTTGCCCTTCAAATGTGCAGGTAGCTCAAGCGGCTGATGAGAGAGCGCAAACACCGGAAAACCCTCATAGGGCCACTCCGGAAAGGACAACACTTTTTCCAGGGTCTTGCGGCCCATCACTAGCGCATCCACGGTGGCGATGAAGTGTTCATAGGTCACGCCGTTCAATTCGGCGCCTTCGTACTCAGGGCGATGAAGCCACTCGATATCACCGTCTGGCCTGGCAATAAAGCCGTCGACGCTGGCTGCGATAAAGACCGAACATTTGCTATCCATGGGGCGTGAAACTCCTTTTCTGTGTGCTTGAAAATATCGACTGTCATGGGTCGGCAACGCTAATGTTAATTTAATCTTCCGATGCAATAAGCGAGCATTGCCAAAAATCACCGTGGGTACCCGGCGCTGGCCGGTGTGCATTTTCGTATTGCGAGGATCTATGCGCCGTTGGTTAATCCGCTACCGTTACGCAATCATTTTCTGGCTGTGCTTCGGGGTTTTCCGCACCTCCCTGGCTGACTGGAATCCCATCCCGTCCGGTTCCATGCGCCCGACGTTGCTTGAGGGCGATGTGGTGCTGGTCAATCGCGTCGCGTACGACCTCAAATTGCCCCTCACTGATATTTCCCTGGCGAGACTGGATAACCCCCAGCGCGGAGATGTCGTCACGTTCTCCTCGCCCAAGGACGGCACGCGCTTGATCAAACGCATTGTCGGTATCCCCGGTGATACCCTGGAAATGCGCGACGAGGTGTTGTGGGTCAACGGTACGCCGGCCACCTACAGTAATGGGCAGGACATCAGCGAGCCTATCGCGCCTGGCCAAACAGTTCCGGGGATCAAGGTGACGGAGCGTGCGAACAGCAGCCAGCGCACGGTGCAGTTCATGCCGACAGTACGGGCGCTGCGCGATTTCGGCCCGGTGGTGGTGCCTGCCGACAGTTACTTCATGCTGGGCGACAATCGCGATAACAGCGATGACTCCCGTTATATCGGGTTTGTGCCGCGTCGGCTGTTGATCGGGCATGCGCACCATATCCTGGCGTCAGCGCAGATCCTGGATCACTGGATGCCACGATTGGGTCGATTTGGCGCGCCGATCCTGTAGTGGGCTGATCACGCGTTTGCGCTGAGCGCCCGCAGTGCAAAACCCGCAATGCGCTCCAGCTGCTCAGTGGTGGCGCCGCCCTTGCTGGCGACTTTCATGCCGCTGAGGGTGGCCATCAGAAAATCACACGCGCCCGAGCGATCGGTGCCGACGGTCAATTCGCCTTGTTCCTGCGCACGCTCCAGCGTCTGTTCGAATGCATTGCGCAAGCGTTCGGCGCTGTGGGCGGTGAGTTGATTGATCTCATCATCTTCCAGGCCGAACTCGCAGATGGCATTGACGCCCATGCAACCCGCCGTTCCTTCCCGCAGGGCGCGGGTGGCGAAGGATTGCAGGGTGTCGTGCAGTGCCTGCAGCGGGGTCGGGCCCTGGTTCAGGCGCTCGATCAAGTCGTCGACGCCGGTGCGCTGATACTCGGCCATCGCCAGCAGGTACAACTGGCGTTTGTCGCCAAAGGTGTTGTACATGCTCTGGCGGCTCAGTCCCATGGCCTGCATCAGTTCTTCAGTCGAGGCCGCGGCAAAACCCTTGTCGCAGAAAACCCGGATGGCCTCGCGCAGCACCTGGTCGCGGTCGAATGCTCTGGGTCTTGCCATGGTTACCTCGGAGGAAATTGCAGGTGAAGGCTCAGGCCAGGTAGCCGCCATCGATGGTCATGCTTGCGCCGGTGACAAATGCCGCTTCTTCGGACGCGAGATAAGCAACCATGCCGGCAACATCGTCGGCGGTGCCCACGCGGCCCAAGGGGATCAGGCTTTTGATCATGTCCGCATGGGGCCCGTCTGCCGGGTTCATGTCGGTGCTGGTCGGGCCCGGCTGCACGTTGTTGACGGTGATGCCGCGCGGCGCGAAATCAATCGCCAGGCCGCGGATCATACCGGCGATCGCCGACTTCGTCATGCTATAGACGCTGGAGCCCGGGAAGCCCGAACGTTGGGCGACCACGCTGCCGACGGTGATTATTCGGTCACCCGTGTGCATCACCGCCGAGCTGGCCTTGGCCGCCGCAAACGTGGCCCGCACATTGACCGCAAACATTCGGTCGAAGTCTTCCAGGCTGAAGGTGTCGACGGTACCCATCAGCAGGATCCCGGCGTTGTTGACCAGGATATTCAAGGCGCCGAAATGCTCGACAGTGGCCGCGACCGCCCGTTCTATTGCCGCCACATCGGCGCTGTCGGCCTGAATCGCCAAGGCTTTTCCGCCCTTGCTTTCGATCAGGCCAACCAGCGCTTGCGCCTTGTCGGCAGAGGAGGAATAGGTAAACGCGACCGCTGCACCTTCAGCTGCAAGCCGGCGGACAATCGCTTCGCCGATACCGCGGGAACCGCCGGTGACCAGGGCGACTTTGTGGTTGAAGCGAGGGGTGTGAGCTGTCATGGGGGAGGCCTGAGGTTTAGTGGATTAAATAATCCACTAAACCGTACCAGCCTGGAAATACTTAGCCAAGCTGTTTTTGGATTAATTAATCTTTAACTGCCGGATGTGCTCTCGAATCCTTCATCAGACGCCGGTCATTTCAGGTCGCTGTAGGTCAACCTGAACTCCGACAGCGCCGGGTGCTCGGTTTTCCACTGGCGGCCATACGCCTTGGCTGTTTCCATTTCTTCGGCAGTCAGCGCGCTGGCCAGTTGTTGCAGGTAGCCTGCGGCATCGGCGTGCCGTGGGTTTTGCCGGGTACTGTCCATGACCAGCCAGTAGAGCCCATAGGCGTGGATTTTGTTCTCGGGGTAGTGATAGCGGTTGGTGCCACTTTCATCGATATCGAACCCGCCGAGCGCACCGGCATAGGTCATGACGCCATCAAGGTCATTCAGCGCCAGCCGTTTTTCCAGGTGTATGCGCTGGTAGGAGAGGTTGCGGTAGTAGGTCTGCATGTTGGCCAGCCACTTCATCGCTGGCGGGAAGCCCTTGAAGGCCGCATACCTGAGCATGGAGTCGCGGTTGTCACTGGCCTCCGGGTTTTTGTCGTACAACAGCGCCGCAATGTAATAGGCCTCGGCGCAGCCGGCATCACCTGCCTTTCTCAGCCACGAGCGATCTTTGGTCAGTTCATACAGCTGCAGCATCGCTGCGCCGTCGCCAGCATCGGCACCTGCCTGGGCGAGGGCCTTGGCCTTGGCCAGGTTGGTTTCGCCACCCAGGCGCATCAGGGCGTACACATGATCCTGGGCGGCGGCCAGGCGGTACCACGCCTGGGCCTCGGGGTCGACACTGCCGACCCGGCGCCGGATGGCTTCGCCCAGGGCGTATTGGGACGGCGCATCGCCGGCCGAGGCGGAGATGGTCAGGTGGATTTCGCACTCTTCGAATTCACCGAGTTGATACAACTCGAGGCCCCGCTGTTTGGCTGCCTGTTGCTGGCTCGTCAAATGTGAAATCAGCGCGTTCAGCGAGTTGAGCAAATCAAACAGCGTGGTCAGTGCATCGGAATGGGTATACATGATCATTACCTGTATCGGGATACGTTGTCCGATAAAGGTAGGTGGGGCGGTGGGGCCCCAGGTGACAGATAGTTATCGGCAGGAGCGCTGCCTTTCCCGCGCTCTGGGCAACCCCTCAAGCGCTACGGCTGCCACGTATTGCCTGGTCCAGAAACAACGCCGCATTCGCCACGGCCTGCATGCCTTCGGGCAAGATTGCCGCAAACAAATGCCAGACATGAAACATCCCAGGCCAAACCTCCAGCGACACGCGTACCCGGTTTTCCCCCAGGTGGGTGGCCAGGCGCATGGCGTCGCTGAGCATGACTTCGTTTTCGCCGATCTGCACCAGAATGGGCGGCAATCCCCGGACGTCCGCGAACACCGGCGATGCATCGGGATCATTCGGCAGCGCGCCGTTGAGAAACGCTTTTGCAAGCAGCGTCAGCCCCAGGCGGGAGGCTTGCGGGTCGAGGCCGTCACGGTTGTCGATGGAGGCGCCGGTGTGTTCCAGGTTGGCCCACGGCGACAAGGCGGCGCCCCCGGCGGGCAGTGGCAGGCCTGCGTTGCGGGCCTTGACCATCACCGACACCACCATTGCGCCGCCGGCCGAATCGCCCGAGAACACGATGGACCTGGGGTCATTGCCCTGGTCGAGCAGCCAGCGATACGCCTGCAACGTGTCATCAATAGGTACGGGGAACGGATGCTCGGGCGCCAGGCGGTAGTCGGGCAGGTAGACTTTTGCACCCAGCAGTTTTGCGAAGTGGCCGGCAAGGCCCAGGTAGCCCCGCGGGCTGCCGCCGACATAACCACCGCCGTGGATGTAAAGCAGCACCCGGTCACCCTCAAACCCATCAGGCACGACCATCATGCCCGGTACGCCACCCATATCGACGTCACAAAAGCTGACACCGACGGGAATCGGATGGGAACAAAGCACCTGCTCATAAGCCTTGCGCTGCTCATTGAGGGTGAGGGTGGTTTCCTGGCCCGTGAGAAATGGGCCGAAGTCAGCGGCGCAGGCAACCCACGCGTCGAGATGGGCCTGGACAAGGGGAGTGAATGCCATGGGGGAGAACCTCATAAAGTGATCCCGATACCGGGATTAGCGATTGAGGTTCTATTTTATGGATTCTATTGGAGAACGAATTTCACCACTGCGGCGCCTGTGGGGATCAGCTGCCGCTGTCAGTGCGACGGCTGCTGACTTCAGCCGGCACATCATCCCCGGCCATGCGCTTGCGGAACAACGCGGTGCGTGCCAGCAGCAATGTGGTCACCGGCACTGTGATCGACAGCAGGATTGGGATCAACCAACCGTGCAACACCGGCCCGGACTTGAGCACCGAAAAGTAGATGATCGAGGCCAGCGCCACACACCAGGCGCCCAAGGTCGAGGCCAACGCCGGCGGGTGCATGCGCTGGAAGAAGTCTTTCATCCGCAACAACCCAATCGCCCCAATCAGCGCAAACAGGCTGCTAAGCACCAACAATACCGCGACGATCACTTCAACCCACAGCGGCAACACATCGACATTGATCATTCGATCACCTCCCCACGCAGCAGGAATTTCGCCAGGGCAAACGACCCCACAAAGCCAAACAGCGCAATCAACAGCGCCGCTTCAAAATACGTGTCACTGGCATACCGAATACCCAGCACCAGCATCATCAGCATGGCCAGGATGTACAGGTAATCCAGCGCCAGCACCCGGTCTTGGGCCGACGGGCCTTTGAACAGGCGCACCAGGGTCAGCACCATGGCCAGGGAGAACAGGAACAGGCTGAACAGGATCGCATTGGAGAGCAGGGCGCTCATTCGAAGATCTCCATCAGGGGCCGTTCGTAGGCGTGTTTGAAGTGCTCGATAAACTGCGCTTCGTCATCCAGGTCGAACACGTGGATCAGCAGGACGCTGCGGTCCAGGGCCAGTTCCGACCATACGGTGCCCGGCGTCACGCTGGTGATCATCGCCAGCACGGCCAGGCCGTTGGCATCCCGCAGGTCCAGGGGGATCTTGATAAAGCGCGAACGCGGTGGGCGCGAGCCGCAGGTCAGGATGCCCCAGGCCACGGCGAGGTTGGAGATGATCACGTCACGCCCCACCAGGAAGAACAAACGGATGATCACCCCCGGGCGGCGGATGCGGATCGGCAGCGGGCGCAACGGCGCCATCATCAGCGGTGCCGCAAAGCCGAGGATCGCCCCCAGCAGCAGGTTGCCGGGGCTGACGGACAGGTTCAGCACCAGCCACAACAACCACAATGCCAGTGACAGCCACGGGGCAGGGAACAGGCGCTTCATGGCTGCACCTCCAGGGCGGCGGCCTTGGCTTCAGGGCTCGGCACCGGACGCGTCGCCATGACCGCCATCACATAGTGTTCCGGGTTGTTCAGGCTCTCGGCGGCCGCCTGGGTATAGCGCATCAGCGGCTCGGCCTTGAACGTCAGGGCGATGCTCAGGCCCAGCAGGAAGAAAATCGGCACGCATTCGAAGCGGCGCAGCAGCGGCGATGGACGCTCTTCCGGGGTCCAGAAGCGCTGGATGCCGAGGCGGGCGAAGGCGATCAGCGACGCCAGGCCGGAGAAGATCAGCAGTGCCACCAGGCCCCAGGCGGCCGGACGCACCGATTCGTCGATGGCATTGCCCAGGCCCATCGGGTTGATCAAGGCGCTGAGCAGGCTGAGCTTGCCGATAAACCCGGACAGCGGCGGCATGCCGATGATCAGCAGGGCGCAGGCGATAAAGCTCAGGCCGAGGAACGCTACTGTCCAGGGAATCACCTGGCCGACTACGGCTTTCTGTTCGTCGTCGAGGTTGGTGCCGGGCGGCGGATGCAGGGATTCCATGGCCTTGGGCAGGGCTTCGATTTCATCGTCCAGGGGCATGTCGTTGGCCGAGCGCGAACGTTCGATCAATTCGGCCAGCAGGAACAGCGCGCTCAGCGCCAGGGTGGAACTGACCAGATAAAACAGCGCCCCGGCGGTCAGGCTTGGCTGGGCAAACCCCACCGCCGACAGCAGGATCCCGGCGGACACCAGGATGCTCAGGCTGGCCATGCGTTCCAGACGTTGCGCCGCAATCATCGCCAGCGCCGCGCAGACGATGGTTGCCATGCCGCCGTAGATCAGCCAGTCGCCACCGAACAGCGCCGAGGCACCCGCCTGGCCGGAGAACAGCAGGTTCCACAGGCGCAGCACGGTGTACACGCCGACCTTGGTCATGATCGCAAACATCGCCGCCACTGGCGCACTGGCCGAGGAGTAGGCAGGCGCCAGCCAGAAGTTCAGCGGCCACATCCCGGCCTTGGCCAGGAAGGCGACGGCGAGGATGCCCGCACCGGCATGCAGCAGGCCGCGATCGGCTTCCGGCACCAGGGGGATTTTCAGTGCCAGGTCGGCAAAGTTCAGGGTACCGGTGACGCCATAGATCAGCGCCGCGCCAATCAGGAACAAGGTCGAGGCCAGCAGGTTGATCGAGATGTAATGCAGCCCCGCCGACACCCGCGCCCGGCCGGAACCGTGGAGCATCAGGCCGTAGGACGCCGCCAGCAGCACTTCGAAAAACACGAACAGGTTGAACAGGTCGGCGGTCAGAAAGGCGCCATACAGGCCCATCAACTGAATCTGGAACAGCGCATGGAAACTGGTGCCGGCGCGGTCCCAACGGGCCATGGCGAACAGCAGGGCGCTGACGCCAATGATCCCGGTGAGTACCAGCATCATCGCCGAGAGTTGGTCCACCACCAGCACGATGCCGAACGGCACCTGCCAGTTGCCCGGCAGGTACACACCGATGGAGCCGGGGCCGCCTTTCTGGGTCCAGTACAGCAACAGCACGGCGATGCCCAGGCCCACCATGCTGGAGAACAGGTTGATCCGCGCCTTGAGCGGGCGGTGCTTCTCGCCGAGCATCAGCATCAGCGCGGCGGTCAGCAACGGCAGCAGGATCGGCGCGATGATCAGTTGATTCATCCAGGTCATTCCTTGGGCTCCCGGCCGTCCACATGGTCAGTGCCGGTCAGGCCCCGGGATGCCAGCAGCACCACCAGGAACAGTGCGGTCATGGCGAAGCTGATCACGATTGCCGTCAGCACCAGGGCCTGGGGCAGCGGATCGGTGTAGTTGAGCAAGTCTTGCGGCACGCCATCCTTGATGATCGGCTCCTTGCCGATGAACAGGCTGCCCATGCTGAAGATGAACAGGTTGACCCCATAGGAGAGCAGGCACAGGCCCATCACCACCTGGAACGTCCGTGGCCGCAGGATCAGCCAGACGCCGGAGGCCGCCAGGACCCCAATGGCAATTGCGATGACTTCTTCCATCAGGCGGCTCCTCCTGGGCTGGCAACGGCTTTCGCTTGGTTACTGGGTTTATGGGCGCGCACCGATTGGTGGCCGAGGGCGGTGAGCATCAGCAAGGTCGAGCCGACCACCATGGCGTACACACCGACGTCGAAGAACAGCGCGCTGGCGACGTGGATGTCCCCCAGCACCGGCAGGCTGAAGTGCCAGGTGTGCGTGGTGAGGAACGGGTAGCCGGCGAGCAGTGCGCCCAGCCCGGTCAGGGTTGCCGACAGCAAGCCAAAGCCCATCCAGCGCATCGGCCGCAGGCTCATCTGCGCCTCGACCCACTGGGTACCAGCGACCATGTATTGCAGGATGAACGCGACGGACATCACCAGGCCGGCGACAAACCCGCCGCCCGGTTGGTTGTGCCCACGCATGAACAGGTAGAACGAGACAACCAGCGCAATCGGCAGCAGCAGGCGCACCAGCACCGCCGGCACCATCATGAAGCCCAGGGCGGTGTCGCTGGCCTGGCGCGGGTTGATCAGGTCGGTGGCCACGTCGGGTGCCAGTTGGCGCTGTTGCGCGGGCAGTTCCATACTTTCCTTCGACGGGCGGAAGCGGCGCAGCAGGGCGTAGACGGTCAGCGCCACGGCGCCGAGCACGGTGATTTCTCCCAGGGTGTCGAAGCCCCGGAAGTCCACCAGCATCACGTTCACCACATTGCTGCCACCGCCTTCTGGCAGGGCACGGCTGAGGTAGAAGGAGGAGATGTCGTTGGGCGTCTGGCGGGTCAGCATCGCGTAGGAGAGCAGCGCCATGCCGCCACCGACCACGGTGGACAGGAGGAAGTCCCGCAGGCGGCGGATGCGTGCCTTGCGCAGCGAGCTGGGCAGTGGGGAAACTTCTTCGATCCGCCGTGGCAGCCAGCGCAGGCCCAGCAGGATCAGCACGGTGGTGACCACTTCCACCACCAGTTGCGTCAGCGCCAGGTCTGGCGCCGAGAACCAGACGAAGGTCACGCAGGTCACCATCCCGCACACGCTGACCATGGTCAGGGCTGCCAGCCGGTGGTACTTGGCTTGCCAGGCGGCGCCCAGGGCGCAGGCGATTGCCAGCAGCCACAGGGTGACGAACACGATGGAGCCCGGGATCTTCGGCCGGTCGCCCCAACTGATGCCGCTGTAGAGCATCGGGATCAACCCGGCGATCACCGCCGCCAGCACCAGCAGGAACAGCTGGGTTTGCAGGCGTTTGGTGCTGATGCGTTTTTCGATCTTGCGCACCCCGCGCATCATCACCACCAGGCAGCGCTCGAAGCCGCGCTTGCCATTGAAGTAGCTGATGATCGGCGGGTATTTGAAGCGGCCCAACTTGAGTTGTTTGCGCAGCAGCAGATAGAGCACCACGCCGCCGGACATGGCCACCAGGCTCATGATCATTGGCGCGTTCCAGCCGTGCCAGATGGCGAGGCTGTACTCCGGCAGCTCGCCGCCGACCACCGGCAAGGCGGCAGCGGCGAGGATCGAACCGACCACCTGGGCGGGGAAAATCCCCACCAGCAGGCAGGTAAACACCAGCAACTCCACCGGCGCACGCATCCAGCGTGGCGGCTCGTGCGGTGTGTGGGGCAGGTTGGTGGCCTTGGGGCCGAAGAACACATCCACGGTAAAGCGCAGGGCATAGGCCACGCTGAAGGTACCGGCGATGGTGGCGATGACCGGCAGGGCGATTTCCACCCAGGCGGTGGCGGAGATGAACACGGTCTCGGCGAAGAACATTTCCTTGGACAGGAAACCGTTGAGCAGCGGCACGCCGGCCATGGACGCACTGGCGACCATCGCCAGGGTGGCGGTAAACGGAATCAGCTTGAACAGGCCGCTGAGCTTGCGGATGTCACGGGTGCCGCTTTCGTGGTCGATGATCCCCGCCGCCATGAACAGCGACGCCTTGAAAGTGGCGTGGTTAAGGATATGGAATACGGCGGCGACAGCGGCCAGCGGGCTGTTGAGGCCCAGCAGCAAGGTGATCAGCCCGAGGTGGCTGATGGTGGAGTAGGCCAGCAGGCCCTTGAGATCGTTCTGGAACATGGCGCAATAAGCGCCGAGCAGCAGGGTAATGGCGCCGGCACCGCCGACAATCCAGAACCACTCTTCGCTGCCGGACAGCGACGGCCACAGGCGGGCCAGCAGGAACACGCCGGCCTTCACCATCGTTGCCGAGTGCAGGTAGGCCGACACCGGCGTCGGTGCAGCCATGGCGTGGGGCAGCCAGAAGTGGAAGGGGAATTGCGCGCTTTTGCTCAGGGCGCCGATCAGCACCAGGGCGAGCATGATCGGGTACAACGAATGGGCACGGATCTGATCACCGGCAGCCAGGACCTGGTCCAGGTCGTAGCTGCCGACGATATGCCCGAGCAGCATCACCCCCGCCAGCAGGCACAAGCCGCCCGCGCCGGTGACCATCAGCGCCATATAGGCGCCACGCCGGGCATCGGCGCGGTGGTGCCAGTAGCCGATCAGCAGGAACGAGAACAGGCTGGTGAGTTCCCAGAAAAACACGATCTGGATCAGGTTGCCGGAGATCACCAGGCCGAGCATCGCACCCATGAAGGCCAGGAAAAACGCGAAGAAGCGCGGCACCGGGTCTTCCGGCGACATGTAATACCGGGCGTACAGCGACACCAGGGTCCCGATGCCCAGCACCAGCATCGAGAACAACCAGGCAAAACCGTCCATGCGCAATACGAAGTTCAGCCCGAGGCTGGGCAACCACATGAATTCTTCACGTATCACGCCACCATGGGCGATCTGGGGGTACAGCAGGGCGACTTGAACCGTCCCGACCAGGGCCACAAGGCCGGCCAGCAGGGACTCTGTGTTGCGTGCGTTGTGCGGCAGCAAGGCCGCCAGACAGCTGCCGATAAAAGGCAGAAGCAGTAGAACTATCAGGGACATAGGCTTCTAATCTGCGGGAGTTTGGGATGCATCATACGTGCCGGAATCTTGATCACCAAACGGCAAGATGTGGCAGGATCCTACAAGGTAGGCTGAAAAAGGCTGTTTGGCATTGTTTCAATGCCCGTATCCAGGGCAGGTATGCTGTTCAGAGGTTTTTTTCAGCCTGTTGCATAAGGACGTGTGATGACCCAGCGATTGCTCCACCTTGACCATGTCGCCTGCAGCCTGCCGGATGGACGCAGCCTGTTCGACAACCTGAACCATGCCTTCAGCGCCCGGGCGACCGGCCTCGTGGGGGCCAACGGGACTGGCAAGTCCTTGTTGGGCGCAATGCTCGCGGGCACCCTGCAGCCCACCCGCGGGCATGTGCGCCGTGAGGGCAGTGTGTACGCGGTGACGCAACTGCTGGAGCCCGAACACTATCCCAGCGTGGCGGCGTTGGCGGGTGTCGACCAAGTGCTGGCGGCGTTGGCGCGCATCGCCGAGGGCAGCGTGGACGAACACGACCATGCACTGGCCGTTGATCAATGGGATTGCGCGCCTCGACTGGCGGCGGCCCTGGAGCAAATCGGCCTGGGGCACTTGACTGCCGACTCGCCAACCGCGGCCCTCAGTGGCGGCGAACGCCAGCGCGTCGCTTTGCTGGGCGCCTGGTTGTCGAGGGCAGACTGGTTGATCCTCGATGAGCCCAGCAACCACCTGGACATCGATCAGCAGCACAAGCTTGCCCAGCAGATTGATCGCTGGCCCGGCGGCCTGGTGCTGATCAGCCATGATCGCGGGTTGCTGGAGCACATGGACGAGATTGTCGAACTGTCGCCCAAGGGCTTGGCGGTGTACGGCGGTAATTACAGCCACTATGCGGCGACACGGGAGCAGGAGCAGCAGGCGTTCCAGTCGGCGTTGCAGGGGGAGCGCGCGCACGCCAAACGTGAGCAGCGTGAAGCGGTCATCCAGATGGAGCGTCAGCAGCGCCGCAATGCCCGGGGCGACCGCCAGGCCCGGGATGGCAACCAGACCAAACTGATCACCAACGCCCAGAAAGAGCGCAGTGAAAACAGCCAGGGCAAGTTGCGCCTCAACCAGCAGCTGGCGCGTGAGCAGCAACAGCAGCGGATCGCCGAGGCGCGTGCGCGGTGTGCGCCCGAGATCCAGCGCATGATGCTGTGGCCGGAAAGCGTGGTGCCCCAGGGCAAGCTGGTGTTGCAACTCAACGAGGTGGTGTTGCCGTTTGGCAACCGCGCACCGATCAATCTCACCCTGACCGGCCCGATGCGCATGTCGATCCTGGGAGCCAATGGCAGTGGCAAGTCGACCCTGCTGCGGGTGATTGCCGGCCAGTTGCCGGTGGCTGCCGGTGAGTTGGCGCGCAGTTGCCATATCGGCTGGCTGGACCAACACGCCGGGCTGGAGCACCCCGAGCGCACGGCGGTGCAATGGCTTTACGAAAGTAATCCGCTACTGGCGGAAAGCGAAGCGCGTACCCGGCTGGCGCAAATGGGCATCGATGCCGACCGGGCGGTCCTCGATACGCGCCAACTGAGCGGCGGCGAGCGTCTGAAAATTGCCTTGGCCGCACAGCTCTACGCCGAGCATCCGCCGCAATTGTTGTTGCTGGACGAACCCGACAACCATCTGGACTTGCCCAGCCGGATTGCCCTGGAGCAAATGCTCAATCAGTACCAGGGCGCGCTGATTGTGGTGTCCCATGACGAGGCGTTCCTGCAGGCCATTAACCTGGACGGTGAGTTGCGCCTCTGAGGCCGCTTAACCCTGGTTTTCATGTTCCAGTTCGGCCTGGGGCTCGGCGAGCCGCTGCCGGCGGGTTTTCATCTCACTGACAATCACCGCCGCCACGATCAACGCCGCGCCCACCATGGCAATCGGCGGGAAGCGCTCCCCGGCAATCCGCCCGACTACGCCGGCCCACACCGGCTCCCCGGCATAAATCAGCGTGGCGCGAGTCGGCGAGACGCTTTTCTGCGCCCAGTTCATCGCCACCTGAATCACCGCGCTGGTCAGCCCCAGGCCCACCGCGCTGAACAGCAGCAACCAGGAAAACCCCGGCAGCGCCTCGCCCATCGGCACCACCATCAGGAACGACAGCACCGACGCCGTGGCCAGTTGCACCACCGTTACCCGGCGTACATCCACCTGCCCGGCAAAGGCGCTGATCAGGATGATCTCGGCGGCAATCGCTACCGCACCGATCAACGTGGCGATTTCACCGGGGCTGAAATTCAATGATGCCCCGGCCGGGCCGGTCAGCAGCATCAGCCCGGTAAACGCGAGCATGATGCCGATGCTCGGCATCAACCCCGGCCGCCGTCCCAGTACCAGCCATTGCAGCAGCGGCACGAATGGCACATACAGCGCAGTAATAAATGCCGACTGGCTGCTCAGGATCGTCTGCAAGCCAATGGTCTGCAAACCGTAGCCGAACATGATCGCCACACCGATAAAGCAGCCAGCCTTCAATTCAAACAGCGTCAGGTTCCGCAGGCTGCGGAATGAGAACGCCCCGACGATGAGCGCCGCTGCAGCAAAACGCAGGCCGACAAAAAACATCGGGCCGCTGACCGCCATGGCGTGCTGCACCAGCAAAAAGGTGCCGCCCCAAAACATGGTGATCACCACCAATACACATTCGGCTTTGCTGAAACGGGAAAACAATGGGGAGGTGGTCATGGCGGCTCGGTCTTGCACAGGAAGGGCGCGGACCGCACAATGCGCCGCAAGCTGGGCAGTATACTGCGCAACCCCACCCTGTGAGCAATATAGTGCACAAAGAAAATCCGCAACGGGCCTCGGTCCTGCAACACGTCAGCCAGAACGTTCGGCGCCTGCGCCATGCGGCTGAGTTGAGCCAGACGGCGCTGTCCGAAAAATCCGGCGTCAGCCGGCGCATGCTGGTGGCAATCGAGGCGGGGGAGAAAAACGTCAGCCTGTCGACCCTCGACCGGGTGGCCGAAGCCCTGGACGTGGCCTTCAGCGACTTGATCCAGGCCCCGGATGCCGCTGATCACAGCCGTATCAACGAACTGGCCTGGGCCGGTGACATCCCCGGCAGCAAAGCCGTGCTGCTGGCCAAGGCCACCGCGCGTCGCGAGGTGGAACTATGGGAGATGCGCCTGGAGCCCGGCGATCGCTACATGCCTGAACCGGACCCCGAGGGTTGGAGCGTGCAGTTGTTTGTGTTCGAAGGCACCCTGACGCTGGTGCTGGGGGATGAGGAAAAAAACGTCGCCACCGGTGAGTTCCTGATGTTCGCCAGCCGCTACCTTCACGCCTATCGCAATGACGGCGACGTGGCGGTGCGGTTTGTGCGCAACGTGGTGATTTAAGACTCTTGGCTTTGAGTGTTGTCAACTGTCAGATTTCACAGCTTACATCAGCGTTGGGTTGAATCTAGTGTGGGAGTTACTGCTCAGAGAACTGGCTCAACCGGAGCGCGGGCGGAAGGGGCAGTTGGCTTCACTAAATGGAGAGCACACTGATGACAGCGCAAGACTCAAAGCACATCAAGAGTAGTGACTTGCTTCCCCGTCCACGCATTAATCCCTCTCACGGGAACCATGTGAATTATCCCGAGATGCAGGGTGGGCAAGCCTCGATCATTATTCCCGCGTATCCGGGACTGGCTATCGGGCAAACAATCAGGTGGACGGTCAGGGGGAACGGCTTGCTGTTTGGTCACATCGAGGTAAAGTCGCTGGAGCACCAATACAAAGATGTTGTGAACGGTATTGTCTTCCGCCGTGAGGTGGTGGAGGCAAAATATGGCGTGCGTCAAGATGGACATGACGAGCGCCTTTCTGACCATAGTTTTTATATCGTGGACGACCGTCCTGCCGATGCCTGAGTGGTAGTGAGTTGGCTTTCAATACCGAAGTCAGTGTCGCCGGTATTGAAAGCCACCACGGGGCCTTGCTCCCGGATGATCAACTGTTGGCAGTGCAACAGTGGTTGGACACTTTGCTGTTTTGAACCGCCAACGACTTCCCTGATATACCGGCAACCCGCTGATTTCATTGCACATTGCATTCGGGCACGACTCCTGCAATCACTCCAGTATCTCTCTGGAGCCTGGAGTCGGCCCATGTCAGCCCAACCCCTACAACCTGCCCACATCATCCGTTCGGACGCCGAGGCCATTGCGGTTGCCACCGAGTTGGCCAAGCGTTTTGCCGTGGACGCCGGCGTGCGCGACCGCGAGCGACGCCTGCCGGTGGCCGAGCTGGACGAATTCTCTGCCAGTGGCCTGTGGGGCATCACCATTCCCAAGGCCTACGGCGGCGCGGGAGTGTCCTATGTGACGGTGGCCGAGGTGATCAAGCTGATCTCCGCCGCCGACCCGTCCCTGGGGCAGATTCCGCAGAACCACCTGGGCGTCGTCGACATCCTCCTGCAAACCGCCAGCGAGGAGCAAAAGCAGCACTACTTCGCCAAGGTCCTGCTGGGCTATCGGTTCGGCAATGCCTTCTCCGAAGCCAAGAGCAAGAACGCCGGCACGTTTGACACACAAGTGCGCTTTGACGGCGACAGTGCGTACATCAACGGCGAGAAGTTCTACTGCACCGGCGCACTGTTCGCCCATATCGTGCCGACGGTGGGCGTCAACGAAAAAGACCAGGCGTTCATCGCCTTTGTCGAACGGGACGCGCCGGGCCTGCAAGTGATCGACAGCTGGGACGGCTTCGGCCAGCGCACCACCGCCAGCGGCGGCGTGACCCTCGACGGTGTGAAGGTGCCGCTGAGTGCGGTGATCCCCGCCCACCAGGCCTTCGACCAACCCACCGCCAACGGCCCGATTTCGCAGATCATCCAGGCGGCCGTCGACACCGGCATCGCCCTCGGGGCCCTGGAACAAGCCAAGATTCATGCACGCCAGGCCCGGCCCTGGATCGACAGCCAGCAGGATCACGGCTGGCAAGACCCGTTCACCATCGCCGCCATCGGCGACCTGGAATGGCGGGTCCACGGCACCGAAGCGATCCTCGCCAAGGCCGGCATTGCCGTCGACCAGGCCCTGGCCAACCCCAACGAAGACACCGTGGCCAATGCCTCGTTGGTCGTCGCCCAGGCCAAAGTGCTGTCGGCGGAAACCGCCTTGCTCGCCAGCAGCAAACTCTTCGAACTGGCCGGCACCCGCTCGGTGTCCGGCAAGCACAACCTCGACCGCTTCTGGCGCAACGCACGTACCCACACCCTGCACGACCCGGCCCGCTGGAAATACCACCTGATCGGCAACTTCGTGCTCAACGGCGTCAAGCCCGCACGCCATGCCTGGAACTGAGGAGCTGCATCCATGACCGCACTGAATCAGGCGCGCCAACTGCTGGAAAGCACCCGGCGCTTTGTCGAGAAAAGTGATGACCCCTACGTGATCAGCCGCTTTGGCGATTTGCAGATTCGCGTGGAGGTAGCGGCTGCTTTGTTTGAGCGTGCCGAAACCCACCCAGGCCCGGTGGCCCTCACAGAAGCCCAGATAGCGGCTGCCGAGGCCCTCATCGCTGCCAGCAACGCCGAATTCGAACTCACCGGCCAGCGTACTGCGCTGCCGCCGACCCTTGATGATCCCCTGCGCTGGAAATACCAGATTGTCGGCAACTACCACCTCAACGGTGTCGCCCCCCGGAGTAACGTTTAATGCCTCGTGAAATCCGTTTGAATGCCTTCGACATGAACTGTGTCGGCCACCAGTCGCCCGGCCTGTGGGCCCACCCGCGTGACCGCTCATGGCAGTACAAGGACCTGGAATACTGGACCGACCTGGCAAAAATTCTCGAGCGCGGCAAGTTCGACGGCCTGTTCATCGCCGACGTGCTGGGCATCTACGACGTCTATAACGGCAACGGTGACGCAGCGATTCGCCAGGCGACCCAGGTGCCGGTCAACGACCCGCTGTCGCTGATCGCACCCATGGCGCTGGTCACCGAACACCTGGGTTTTGGCCTCACCGCTTCACTGTCCTTCGAACACCCGTACCCGTTCGCCCGGCGCCTTTCCACCCTCGACCACCTGACCAAGGGCCGCGTCGGCTGGAACATCGTCACCTCGTACCTGGAAAGCGGCGCGAAGAACCTCGGCCAGAAAGCCCAGACCGAACACGATGCGCGCTACGACTACGCCGAGGAATACCTGGAGGTTTGCTACAAGCTCTGGGAAGGCAGCTGGGAAGAGGGCGCGGTGTTACGCGACCGCGAACGGCGGATCTTCAGCGACCCGAGCAAGATCCACGAGATCCGCCACGTCGGCAAACACTTCCAGGTGCCCGGCATTCACCTGTGCGAACCGTCGCCACAACGCACGCCGGTGCTGTACCAGGCCGGGGCGTCGAGCCGTGGCAAACAGTTCGCCGCCGAACAGGCCGAATGCGTGTTCGTTGCCGCACCGTCGAAAGTGCTGCTGAAGAAAACCGTTGCCGATATCCGCCGCCGTGCGGCCGAGGCGGGGCGTGACCCGAAGAAAATCCTGATCTTCAACTTGCAGACGGTGATCGTTGGCGAGACCGATGCCAAGGCCAAGGCCAAGTTTGACGAATACAAATCCTATGTCAGCTACGAAGGCGCGATGGCCCTGATCTCCGGCTGGACCGGCATCGACTTCAGCCAGTTCAAGCCCGATGAACCCCTCAAGCATGTGCATACCAACGCCATTCAATCGGCGGTGGAAGCCTTCTCCACTGCCGACCCGAACAAGGTCTGGACCCCGAATGAACTGGCAGACTGGGTCGGCATCGGCGGCTTCGGCCCGCTGTTCGTCGGCGGCCCGGAAACCGTGGCCGATCTGTTGCAGGAATGGGTTGAAGAGACCGATGTGGACGGCTTCAACCTGGCCTATGCACTGACCCACGAGACCTTTATCGACGCGGTCGAGTTGCTGGTGCCGGAGTTGCAGAAGCGCGGCGTGTACAAGACCGAATATGCCCAGGGCACCCTGCGGGAGAAATTGTTTGGGGACGGCGCGCGGTTGGCGGACAACCATCCGGGGGCCAGCTATCGTGATTTGTCGGGTGTACATAAAACAAATGTGGGAGCGGGCTTGCTCGCGAATGCGGACTGACATTCAGCATTGATGTTGCCTGACGCACCGTTTTCGCGAGCGAGTCGAGCCGTCCCACCGCCGCCCACATAAATCCGGCCAGCGGACCACCGCATGCTTGTTTCACCAATAGGAGCATCACCCTATGAGCGTGCATGAACTTGAACTGGCGCTGGATGTGGAATGGCCCGCCGAACGGGTTACGGTGTTGCCCGAGGCGTTGGCGCAGTTGCGCCATTGGGCACAAGTGACCCCGTTGCACAGCGCCCTGCGCCACAAGCGTGACGGCCAGTGGTATGCCTGGCGCTGGATCGATGCGTTGCGGGATGTCGAGCGCCTGGCTGATGGCTTGCGTCAGCAGGGCTTTACCGAGCAGTCGCGGCTGGCCCTCAGCGGTGCCTTCGAACCCGGCCTATTGCTGCTGGCCCTGGCCGCCCAGGTGATCGGTGGCCAGATCCTGACCCTGGCGGATGACCTCGAGCCCGCTGCCCTGCAGCAACAAGTGTGGCGCATCCGGCCTACCCACGCGTATGTCCCTGGGTTCCAGACGTTGGCGATGGTGCGACGGATCGACCCTGTGGACACCTCACAACGGCTCTGTCGCTGGTGGCAGCCTTCGGGCAAGACCGAATTGTGGAGCGGGGAAAGCACCCATTGGCAAGGCGGCCTGGCGACGGTGCTGGAGCAATGGCTGATTAGCGGCCAGAGCCTGGGCTTCCCGCAGTCGGGCTGAACTAGGCGTCCCGGGTCGATGTGCTGGATACTGCACGGGGCGATTTTTACCACAACCATTCAGGCAGACAGTAAGGGCGCAATTTCATGAGTGAAACCGAACGCGGACAGGCGACGAGCGCCATTCGCAACGCCGATGTGCTGATTGTCGGCGGCGGCCTGAGCGGGACGATGCTGGCGGTGCAGTTGCTGCGCCTGCCGGGCACGCGGCAGATCCTGGTGATCGAGCCGCGCCAGGAACTGGGGCGCGGCGAGGCCTACAGTGCGGTAGAGCTTGGGCACACCTTGAACGGCAACGCCGCGCGCATGAGCGTCGACCCGGACAACGCCGATGACCTGACCCAGTGGCTGACCGCCTACATCGCCGGCGGCGGCTGGCCCGAGTCGGACCAGCAGCACGTGCCCATCAGCGAACTGTTTTCGCCCCGCGGGATTTTTGGCCTGTACGCGCAGCAGCGGCTGGCCGAGGCCAAGGCGATTTCCGCGTCGACCGTCGAGCACATTCGCGCCGAGGTGACAGACCTTGAGGTGGATGAACACGCCACACGGCTGACCTTGAGCGACGGCCAGCAACTGCGCGGTGCCTGTGCGGTATTGGCCACCGGCATGTTCCCGGCGGCACGCACGCCACAGACCGAATCCAGCGGCTTGAATGCCGCTGCCGTCGACCCGTGGGATGTATCGGCCATGACCCAACTGGACCCGCAATCCACCGTGCTGATCATCGGTTCCGGGCTGACCATGGTGGACGCCGTGGTGTCCCTGGAACAGGCCGGCCATCGCGGGCCCATCGAGATTTTTTCGCGCCACGGCCTGTTGCCCCATGTCCGTCGGCAGCCGCCGGCCTGGGTCGACTTCCTGGGAGAAGACCACAGCCTGCGCAGCCCCCGGCAATTGCTGCGGGAGGTGCGGCGCCAATGCCGGCTCGCGCTGGAGCAGGGGATTGACTGGCAAGCGCCGCTGGACACCGTGCGTGCCAACATCGGGCGGTTGTGGAGCCAGGCCAGCGAGGGCGAGAAACGTCAGTTCGTGCGGCATGTGCGGCCCTGGTGGGAAAGCCACCACCACCGTTCGCCGCCGTTGAGTGCCGAGTTGGTGGCGCGGTTGCATGGGGAAGGGCGGCTGCGGATCCGGGCGGCTTCGTACAAGGGGCTGGTGCCTTCGCAAGGTGAGGTGACGATCCGCCTGCGTCATCGTGGAGAGCAGGATGTGGTGCAGGTGTCGGGGGCAGCGCTGATCAACTCCAGCGGGATTGAATATGACTGGCGGCGCGTGGCCCGGCCGTTGCCCAGGCAGTTGCTCAAGCGCGGGCTGATTCAGCCCGGGCCGTTGGCGTTGGGGATTGCGGCGGATGTGTCGGGGGCGGTGCTGGATGCCCACGGGAATGTCAGCCGGCGGCTGTTTGCCATGGGCCCGCCGTTGCGCGGGATGTGGTGGGAAAGTACCGCAGTGACGGATGTCGCAATTCAGGCCAAGGCGCTGGCCGCGAGGTTGGCACACCTATGAATCTAATGTGGGAGCTGGCTTGCCTGCGATAGCGGTGGGTCCGCTGCATCTTTATCAACTGAGAGATTGCTATCGCAGGCAAGCCAGCTCCTACAGGTCGGGTTCATGGACCGACCTTCACAAACCCGGGCTTCAACCCAAACACTTCAACCCCCTGGGCCGTCGACTGCCCGGTGGTCACCGTCACCCGCTCCACCGGTTTATCCATCGCTGCCCGATATTCCACCGTCATCACCCCATTCCCGCGACTGATCGCCTGGGCCGGTACGACAATCGCCTGGTCATTGTTGTAGGTCACAATGGTCAACCGCGCACTCATCCCCAACCTTACCCGTTGCAACTGTTGTGGGGTCAGCTTGGGAATCGACAGGGTCACCGGAAACTGCGCGCTGCCCTGGCTGTCGCTGGCAATCGCCAAGCCACTGACCACGCTGACCGATCCCGTCAGCCGTTCCCCATCAAACCCGTCGCCCATCACCTCCACCGCCTGCCCTTGGTGCAACTGGTTGATGTCCAGCTCCGACACCTTGGCGACGATTTTCAGTTTCTCGATATTCGCCAGTCCAAACAGCACCTGGCCCTGGCTGACCTTGCTCCCGGCCTGCACCGGCGCGCTATTGCTCCCGCCGCCCTGGGTCGATGAGTTACTGCCCGGCGCCGGCACCACAATGCCGGAGAACGGTGCCTTGACCTCCTTGCCATCGAGCAGGGTGCGCAGGGCTTCATATTTCACCGTGGCGTTGGTCAGCTCCATATCGGCGATCTGCCGGTATTCGCCCTTGCCTTGTTCAACGGTCTGTTGCAGCTCAGCGCGGGCGGCCGTCAGGTCGAGTTGTTGCTGGGTGGCCTGCTGTTTCAGGTCGTCGAGTTCGTTGCGCGGGATGATGCCGCGCTTGAACAGGTTTTCGCTTTCGGTGAGTTTGCGCTGGGTGTTGCTGGCGGTCATTTCGGCAGTGCGCAGGGTGCGGCGGGCGCGCCCGACTTGCTGGCCGCTGTCCCAGTCCTGCATTTCCTGCACCGTGCGCCGGGCCTTGAGCTGGGCGGAGAGGGCGTCGCGCAGTTGCACTTCGAGGGTGGCCGGGTCCATGCGTAGCAGCACCTGCCCGGCCTCGACCCGCTGGCCCTGTTCCACCAGGTTGGCCTGCACATTACCGTCGAACGGCGCGGTGAGGGTGATGGTGGTGTCAGGCTCGATCTTGCCCACCAGGCCGATCTGATGCACCAGCGGGTCGACCTTCACCGCCAGCCACTGCTCGGCGTTGCCGGGCTGGTTGGCGGCCGGGCTTTGACGGCTGAGCAGCGAGACGCCGACGCCGGCCACCAGCACAATCAACACGACGCCCAACAGGCGCTTCTTATTAGTAGTCATTGAGGGCGATTTCCCAACTTTCCAGCGTCATGCCCAAGGTCAAGTCGAGCTGAGTCTGGGCGTTCAAATAGGCAATCAGCGCATTGAGCCGCGAGTTCTCGGCGTTGCGCAGGTCGGTTTCGAAACTCAATACCTGGAAGTTCGTGGAGCGCCCGGCGCTGAGTTTTTCCCGTTCGATTTCGATCTTGCGCTTGGACAACT
Organism: Pseudomonas sp. KK18; assembly: GCF_037094675.1. Classification (NCBI taxonomy): domain Bacteria; kingdom Pseudomonadati; phylum Pseudomonadota; class Gammaproteobacteria; order Pseudomonadales; family Pseudomonadaceae; genus Pseudomonas; species Pseudomonas sp. KK18. The sequence continues at coordinate 4,675,324 of NZ_CP146605.1, read as the reverse complement.
CTACCGCCCGCTGGGAAATTTCATACTGGCGCCAGCGAGTGCCCAGGTCGCGCACCACATCGTTGACGTCGCGCTCCAGTTGCTGGCGGGCGTCGGCGATGATGATCTCCTGGTTTTCCACATCGACCCGCGCGTGCACCTCGGCCTGGCGAGTGCTGATGTCGCCGATGGGAATCTGCACCTGCACGCCCGCGTAGCTGTCCCAGCGCCGGTTGCTGTTGTAGCCGTTATCGTCATTGGTGGCGGCCCGAATCTGGTTGGCACCGGCCACCAGGTCCACTTGCCAGCGGCCGGAGTCCTTGGCGATCACCAGGTTGAGGTCGGCCTGCTGGCTGCCGAGCAGGGTGGCGAGGTATTCCGGCTGCTGGTTCTGCGCCAGCACGAAAGCCTGGCGTTTATCGATGTCCATGGGCCTGGCTTCAAGGGCCTCGGTGGCGCGGATCGGTGTCGACAGGTCGAGGGCCAGCAGACGCAGCAGGGCCAGGCGGCTGGTGTCCAGTTGGTTCTGGGCTTCTTCCACCCCCAGTTGCTGGGTGGCGATATCGGCTTCGGTCTGCACAATCTCGAACTCGGCCATGCGCCCGGCACTGATCAGTGCCTTGTTCACTTCAAGCAAAGTGCCGGAGCGCTTGAGGGCGTCCTGCACGATGCTCAGTTGTTCCTGGGCCCGCAGCAACTCGCGGTAGGTGGCGATGATGTTGCTGATGGTCTGCGCCACGTTGGCCTTGAGGTTCAGGCGGTTGGCCTGTTCCGACAGGCGTGACAGGCGCAGCGGGGCGGTGGTGGCGTCCCAGCCGGCACCGCGCATCAGCGGTTGGATCAGCGACAGGTCGAGGCCGTCGCTGCGGTAGCGTCCGGCGCGATCGGCGTTGTTCAGTTGTTGGGTCCAGTTCATGCTCAGGCGCGTGCCGTACTCACCGAGCAAGGTGGCATTAGGCGCGAGGTTAGCGTTGCGGGAGCTGTCTTCAGTGCCTTTAGTCGTGCGGTAGTAGCTGTTCAGGGTCAGCTTGGGGTTGAACGTGTCTTCAGCCACCCGCAGGTCGAATTTCTGCGCCACCCGTTGCAGGTACGCGCTGCGAATCGCCGGGTTGTTGCGCAGGCCCAGGTACACCGCATCCCCCAGGGTCAGGGTGGTGGACTGGGCATTCAGCGACACGCTGCGTTCATAGCCACTGCGGGTGGTGCTGGGCGCGGAGGGGCGAATCACCACGTCGGCGGCCACGCTGTGCAGGCTTACCAAGGCGGTCAACAACAGCAGGCGTTTATTCATCGCGCAGGGCCTCCACCGGCTGCAGCCGCGAGGCCGACACCGCCGGATAGATCCCGAAAAACAGCCCTACCAGCAACGTGCTGCCGACCCCGAGCGGCAGCGCGGCCACCGCCAGGGAAAACTGCCAGCCGGACAGCCTGGCATACAGGTACGCGGCGGTCATGCCCAGTACCGCGCCGCATACCGCACCCACGGCGGTCAGGGTCACGGCTTCCAGCAGGAACAGGTTGCGAATGTCGCGCTGGCGCGCCCCGAGGGCCATGCGAATCCCGATTTCCCGGCGCCGCTCCGAGACGTTCATCAGCATCACGTTCATCACGCCGACGCCGCCGCCCACCAGGGAGATCGCGCCCAGGGCCAACAGCAGGTAGGCGAAGGTCCGACTTTGGCGGGTCATGCCATCGATCATTTGCTGGGGCACCTGAATGTCGACATCGTGGTCGGTGAGCTGGGCTCGCAGTGCCACGGCTGAGTCCTGGGCGAGGCGTTCCATATCCTGGCCGGGGGTGGCACGGATGATCACGTTGCCGATTTGCGGGCTGGCGTAGATCCGGCGCATGCCCGGGGCGGGGACGAACAGCGATTCGTTGGCCTGTACGGGAATCAGCATTGCCCGGGGCTGGCTGTGCAGAATGCCCACGATCAGGAACAGGTAATCGTTGATACGTACCCGGTCGCCCAGTTGCAGCGGGTCGCCGGGCACGCTCAAGGCCTGGACGACCTGGTCACCGACGACCGCATAGGTTTCCCCAGCATCGAAACTCGACAGGAAGCGCCCGTCGCGCACCGACAGGCGCATGGCATCCTTGAGGTCCGGCGTACTGCCGACGAGGCTTGCGTTCCAGGTACGGCCATGGAACACCACTGGCCCGCTGAACAGCGAGACCGCACCGATATGGGCAATGCCGGGAACGCTGCGGCGCACGGCTTCCAGGTCCAGGCTGGCGGGCATTTGCGCAGTGCTGGCACCCCTGGGCGGGAATTGCGCCACCAGGGTGTCGGTGCCCATGTCCTTGAAAATCATCGCCGCGTCTTCGGCGGCGTTGTGCCCGATATTGATCAGCGCCACCACCGAGGAACTGCCGATGACGATGCCCAGCAAGGCCAGGATCGAGCGCTTGCCCAGGGTGCGCAGGCTGACAAACGCCTCGTGCAGCAATTGGCTCAGGCTTTGTTCGACCCGCAGGCTCATAGGCGCCCGGCCTCTTGCACCACACCATTGCGCACCAGGATCTTGCGATTCAGGCGTTCGGCAATGTGCGGGTCGTGGGTGACGATGATCAGCGTCACCTGCTGCTCGCGGTTGAGCGCCAGCAACAGGTCCATGATCTCCTGGGCGGTGGTGCTGTCGAGGTTGCCGGTGGGTTCGTCGGCGAGGATCACCGACGGGTTGCCGACCAATGCCCGGGCGATGGCGACCCGTTGGCGCTGGCCGCCGGAAAGGTCGGCCGGGCGATGGTGGGCGCGCTCGGCCAGGCCCACCTGGTCGAGCATGCGCAGGGCCTGTTCCACCGAGTCGTGGCGTGACACGCCGCGGTAGCTCAGGGGCAGGGCGACGTTGTCCAGGGCACTGAGGCGTGGCAGCAGGTTGAAACTCTGGAAGACGAAACCGATCTGCTGATTGCGGATCGCCGCCAATTGATCGGGGCTGGCGCTGAAGATGTCATGGCCGGCAAAGCGGTACTGGCCGCAGTCGGGCAAATCCAGCAGGCCGAGAATATTGAGCAGGGTACTTTTGCCGGAGCCGGAGGCGCCGAGGATGCCGCAGCTGTCACCGGTTTCGATGGCCAGGCATACATCATTGAGAATCGACAGGTGTTGACCGGCCAGCTGATAGCTTTTGCCAATGCCTTGCAAGGAGATAAAGCCTGGGTGCGCGGGGGTATCTGTCATCATGACTACGCCTGCAGCCTCGACAGCGCCGTGCTTCCCCCGAAAATCCTTGTAACAAGTTCAGGAGCTGCCTGGTACACGTCACGGACTGGTTTTATTTCTTGTTTTTAAAATATTGTTTGAATACTAACCGCGATCCAGCCGTTCCGCCAGCCATGGATATAGAGCGGTTTTACCCTTTGAAACGATTCTTCAAAGGGACGTTTCCGGCGCTGCAAAAATCCATCAGCTACCCTCAATGAGCCCGTTGCTGTTGGCTTTGAATAGTATGGCGCTGTGTCACTACTTGCTTTCAGGCAGCGGCCCCGGTATAAAAAATCAAATTAATTTTTAAAACAATATTTCCGCAGTGGAACCCCAATCCCTATGGTCGCGAAGAAACTCAGCGCTCCAAACGTTACCAAGACCCGATTGCTGGATGCGACAGAGGCTCTTTTCATCAAATACGGCTATGACGCTGTTTTGTTGCGGCAGATAACCGAGAGGGCCCAGGTCAATCTCGCTGCGGTGAATTACCACTTCGGGGACAAGGACTCCCTGATGAAAACCCTGCTGATGCAGCGCCTGGAGCCGCTCAACGAGCAGCGCCTGGAGTTGCTCGCCCGGTGCGAAGCCGAATCCGACGGCCCGCTGGATTGCGACACCTTGCTCGGGGTGCTGTTCGCCCCGGCCATGGGCCTGGAACGCAGCGACCCGGCCAGCGGGGAAGGGCGTTCATTCATCCGGTTCCTGGGGCGGGTGTACAGCGACACGTCGCCGTTTATCCAGGAATACCTCAAGGTGCATTACCAGCCGGTGTTCCAGCGCTTCTTCGAAGCCTTCGCCCTGGCGCTTCCGGACTTGCCGCGCAACGAGCTGGGGGTGCGCCTGCAATTTGCCCTCAAGGCGATCTCCGGGGTGATGGCCGGTACCGAGCTGCGTTTGCTGATGAACTCCATGAGCCTGGGACGCCCGGCCACGGATGCCGAGGTCATGGCCAAGCTGATTACCCTGGTGTCGGCGGCGATTCGTGTGCCGCAGCAAAGTCCTGAAGCCGAAACGGCCCTGGCGCGGGTGCTCGATACCCAGCGCGCGATACGTGAGCAAGCGGCGTCGCCTGTCAACAAGGTGGCTCGTTGACCCATCAAGACCGGCTCGCAATGAGCCGGTTTGCTTCGACTCCTCTCTCCAGAAACCGTGTGGCCACTCAAATCCCGGGCAAAAAAAACCCGCTGGGGCGGCGGGTTTTTAACTACAACGTTTGTAACGGATGAGGCTTTACCCTACGTCTCTGGATGTGAATAAAACGTGAAAAATATGTAAGAGAAAGTGTGAAATCTATTGGCTTGTGTAATCCCGACAAATGGCAGTCAGCGTTTACTGTGAACCTGGCCGATAAAGTCTACAAGGTACTCACTCACCCGTTCCGGCGCATCCTCCATCAGAAAGTGCCCGGCGTTTTGCACCACCTGCAGCACGGCCCCACGGATGTCGTTGCGCAGGCGCCCACGACGCGGTGCTGACGCATTTCAATCCGGTGCAGTTACAAGGTTCCATCCGCCTGGGCGCCACCGAACAGGTGCCGATGGCCGAGTTGTCGAACTTGCTCGGCCAGTTTTCCCGGCAACACCGCCAGCTGGATGTGCGAATTGTGGTGGAGCAGAGCCACGTGCTTCGCCAGGCCCTGGTGGACCGTGAGCTGGACCTGGCGCTGCACCAGGATTTCATCCCGCGTATCGAAGCGCGGGACCAATTGCTGTGGACCGAACAGGTGCACTGGTGCGTCCGGCCCGGCTGGCAGCCAGCGCCTGACGAATGCGTGCGGCTGATCACCTTCGGCCCCGGCTGTTTTTACCGGCAACTGGCCCAGGAACGCCTGAGCGCCTTGGGCATTCGCTGGCAGGTGGTGGTGGAATGTGGGTCGGTGGAGGGTGTGGTATCGGCCATCGCCGCCGGGTTGGGCATCGGCCTGCTCAGCAGTGACCATCTCGACAAGCGCGTGGAAGTGTATCGCCCCTTCGACCAGCGGATGCCGCTGCCCGAAGTGGCGAACGTGTTGCGCTTTGCCGAGGACAGCCCCGAGCCCCGGTTACAGGCGTTGCAGCAGCTGTTGATACAGGCGCTGCACCGGGGCTGATCAGATTTTCCAGTGGCTGGCGCTCTTGGCCAGGCGCTGGCGCATGGCGTCAATATTGGCTGCCAGTTGCAGGGTCAATAACCGGTAACCGTCCAACGCGTTGACCACCGGCACTTCAAAGGTCTGTTCGTGGGTCGGCGTGGTGCTCGGACGTTCCAGCCGGTCGGTGGCCCCGGATTGCAACGCCCGCGCCATCCCGATCAACTGCACCCGAATCTGCCGGTGCTCGGCTTTCAACGCCACCTGCATGCGCGCCAGGGCTTCCTTGTCCCGTGGGTCGGGGCGGGTGTTGCCGAGGATCTCCAGGGTGCTGATGCACATCCGCAAATGCCGCTGCAGGGTGTCCAGCTCGGTCATGGAAATCCGCACTTCCTTGGACACCGATGGCATCAGCGAGCGTAGTTGCAGCATCGCGGCGTTCAGGCGATTCAGCAGCTTGAGGTGTTCATCATCGGTGACCGATTGGCCGCTGATGATCCGGCTATAAATCGCCGCGCAATCGCGCAAGGCACTGGCCAGGTTGTAGCGCCAGGAATACACCGCATACAGCGGCAGGGCGAAGGAAAACGCCAGGGCCAGGACGATGCCGATCAGGATGTCGACCGTGCGCCACAACCCGTCCGATATCGGATTATCGCCATGGCCCGCAACGATAAATACGGTGATGGCCGACAGCAACGCGATGTATCCGCCCTTGCCGATGGCGTGATAGGAAAAGAACCCACACACCACCGACATCAGCAAATAGGTCAAAAGTGGCTGCCCCAGATACGCCTGTTGCAGCACCAGCAGCAAACCGACGCTGGCGCCGATCAACGTGCCGTAGGCGCGCTCGACGGCTTTCTTGCCGATATTGCCGTGGTGCTGCAAACCGCCGATCACGATCAGCATCGTCACCGAGGCCCACTCACCATGGGGCAGGTTGATGCCGGTGGTGAGCAGGATCGTTGCGAGCAACCCAATGGAAACCCGCACCGCGTGGATCAACTTGGCGTGACGGTAGCGCCGGTACGGGTCCAGCAACGGACGCAGCAAGCGGCGGGCGAAGAGAGGGAGATTCATTGGTATCAGGGTAACCTCGTTGTTCAGGCTTCACTCAGTTCCAATGTGGGAGCGGGCTTGCTCGCGAAGGCGGCGTGTCAGTCAATACATCCGGTGACTGAACCACCGCTTTCGCGAGCAAGCCCGCTCCCACATTTTTAGATCGGTATCGGGCTCAGAAAATATAGTCAGTGGTCAGAAAGCTCGACGTGCGTTCCTGCAGGATGTCACTGACCAGTTCCTTGTTGCTCGCCTGGAACTTGGTCGCCACCAGGGTACGGATCGAAAACACCCGCAACGCATCATGTACCGACAGCGTGCCCTCGGCCGAGTTCTTGCGCCCGTTGAACGGGAAACTGTCCGGCCCGCGCTGGCACTGGGCATTGATGTTGATCCGGCCCACCTGGTTGGCGAACGCGTCCACCAGGCGCCCGACTTCCCTCGGGCTGGTGCCGAAGATACTCAGTTGCTGGCCGAAGTCCGACTCCAGCACGTAGTCGATCACCGTCTCCAGGTCGCGGTAAGGCACGATCGGCACCACCGGACCGAACTGCTCCTCGTGGTACACGCGCATCTGCGGGTTCACCGGGTACAGCACCGCCGGGTAGAAAAACGAGCCACGGCTGGCGCCGCCATTCTCGTTCACCACCTTGGCGCCATGGGCCAGTGCGTCGGTCACCAGGCCGCCGAGGTAATCCACCTTGCCCTGCTCGGGCAGTGGCGTCAGCGACACACCGTCTTCCCACGGCATGCCAGGCTTGAGGGTCGCCAGCTTGCGGTTGAATTTCTCGATAAAGCTGTCGACCACATCCTCATGCACAAACAGGATCTTCAACGCGGTGCAACGCTGGCCGTTGAACGAGAGCGAACCGGTGACAGCTTCGTTGACCGCATTGTCCAGGTCGACCTGCGGCAGCACGATCCCGGGATTCTTTGCATCCAGGCCCAACGCCGCGCGTAGCCGGTGCGGTTTCGGGTGCAGTTTCTTCAAATCGCTGGCGGCCTTGTTGGTGCCGATAAACGCAAAGATATCGATCTTGCCGCTGGCCATCAGCGCGCTGACCGTCTCGCGACCGCTGCCGTAGATCACGTTGATCACGCCGGCCGGGAAGCTGTCGCGAAACGCCTCCAGCAACGGGCGAATCAGCAGCACGCCGAGCTTGGCCGGCTTGAACACCACGGTGTTGCCCATGATCAGCGCCGGGATCAGCGTGGTGAAGGTCTCGTTCAGCGGGTAGTTGTAGGGGCCCATGCACAGCGCCACGCCCAGTGGCACCCGGCGGATCTGCCCCAGGGTGTCCTGTTCCAGCTCGAAGCGGCTGGAGCGGCGGTCGAGTTCCTTGAGGGCGTTGATGGTGTCGGTGATGTAGTCGCAAGTGCGGTCGAACTCTTTCTGCGAGTCCTTGAGGTTCTTGCCAATCTCCCACATCAGCAGCTTGACCACTGCGTCACGCTGTTCGCGCATACGCCGCAAAAACGCTTCGACATGCTGGATGCGATCCACCACGCGCATGGTCGGCCACGCGCCCTGGCCACGGTCGTAGGCGGCCACGGCAGCGTCGAGGGCGGTCAAGGCGGTGTCGGCGTCCAGCAGCGGGGTGCTGCCGATGATGACCGGCGTGTCACCGTCGGCACCGCGCAACTGCACCGGGCTGCGCACTTCGGCCAAGGGGCCGTTCCACACATGCAACTGGCCGCCGACCAGGTAATCACGTTGTTCGATGGGCGCCGCGAGCCGGAATTGCTCGGGAATCTCGGCGGCAGTGGGAAACAGCTGGGCGAGCAGGTTGTCGGTGGTCATGTCGCTACCCCTGGAGTGGTTGCAAAACGTGACTAGAGATTCACCCATCAACGCCCCGTGTGGCAAGGGCTAGACGCATTAACCCGCGAACCTTGGAAAACCTTGAGCACAACCGTGAGCTCGCCGGGTAAACTGCGCGGCTTTCTTGAAGGAGTTCACATGAGTCAGTACCAGCCGGGCATTCTTGCCGCACCGGTGCCGTTGCAGGCACGCCATCTGTTTTTTGCCATTGAGTCGCTGGATGCCGTGCCTGCCGCACTGGATGCGCTGGTGCAGTTGGTGGACGCCAGTGCGGTGGTCGGTTTTGGTGAGCCGCTGGTCAATGCCCTTGGCGCCCGGATTGACGGGTTGCGGGCGTTCCCTCATGTGAGCGGGCCGCGGGCGGAGAATCCGTCGACCCAGCAGGCGCTGTGGGTCTGGTTGCACGGTGTGGATCGCGGTGAGTTGCTGTTGCGCAGCCGGGCGTTCGAGAAGGCCCTGGCGCCGGGGTTTGGTCTGGTGCAGATGACCGAGGGGTTTCGCTACAAGACCGGGTTTGATCTGACCGACTATGAGGATGGCACTGAGAATCCGCATGATGATGCGGCGGTGGAGGCTGCGGTGGCGCAGGGTGGTGCGAGTTTTGCGGCGATCCAGCAGTGGCAGCATGATCTGGATGGGTTTGCGGCGTTGCCGGCTCTGGAGCGGGACCACATTATTGGTCGGCGCCATGGTGATAACGAGGAGCTGGAGGACGCGCCGGAGTCGGCGCACACCAAGCGTACGGCTCAGGAGAGTTTTACCCCGGAGGCGTTTGTGGTGCGGCGGTCGATGCCATGGGCCGAGAATGGTCAGGCGGGGTTGATGTTCCTGGCGTTTGGGCATTCGTTTGATGCGTTTGAAGCCCAACTGCGGCGGATGAGTGGGCTTGAGGATGGGATTGTTGATGGGTTGTATCGCATTAGCAAGCCGTTGACTGGGGGGTATTACTGGTGTCCGCCGGTGCGTGATGGGCGGGTGGATTTGAGCTTGGTGCGCTGAGGTTTTTGTTCGGGGTACATATCCATTATTTAGGTAACGGCCGCCTATGGTTCCGCTCTTACAGCGGGTCACTTTTGGCAAACGCCCGGAATGCCGGCCCAGCCAAAAGTAACCAAAAGGTCTCTGCCCCACCACTCGGTGCCTCGCTTAGGCTCGGCATGCCCGCACTCCGGCCCGGTTCCGCGGGCCGCCGCGACGGGCCATCCATGGCCCGGCGCGGCTAAACCGGCATCCTTGCCGGTTTACCCGCTCCACCGTGCCTACTTGCGGCCATCGTGGTTGACAGGGCTCGCAGATCAAAATCAAAAGCAAAAGCACGGCGGCCTGAAAGCCGACCTGCGTGTTAAAAGCAAAGGCAAAAGCCAGAGCGAAAGCAGAGCTGCTTTTCTGTAGGAGCTGGCTTGCCGGCGATGCAGGCAACTCGGTCTTCCAGACACACCGAGGTGATGCCATCGCCGGCAAGCCAGCTCCTACAGTGGACCGTGCCCGCTTTAGCTTTTGATTTTGCATTTAACACTCAAGCCGGCCGGTAGGCCGCTGTGCTCTTGATCTGCTTTTGATCTTGATCTCAGGCGCCCCGTTAAACCACGCTGGCCGAACGCAGGCTTTGGAGCGTGGGTAACCTGGCAGGACGCCAGGTTAGCCGTCCTGGGCCAGGGATGGCCCATGACGGCGGCCCACGGTCCAAAGCCGGAGTGAGGGCACACCGAGCCTAAGCGAGGTGCCGAGTGGTGGGGCAAGAGCGTTTTGCTTACTTTTGCGCTGTTCAAAAGTGAGCCGCTGTAAGAGCGGAACCGATATAAGCCATCACCCAAATAATGGATATGCCCCCGATCCAAATCCCCCCCTCAACTGTTAAGCCTCTCCTGCCGCACGCCGCGCATCGGCCTCACCTCATCCCCCAAACAACGCCGACAACTATAAACCCCCAACACCACCGGCTTTTTCTGCGCCCCACGCTCCACCCAGGTCGGCGCAACAAACCGATACCCCTGGCCCGTCGCCGTCGCGATATACACCGAATCATCATCCCCCAACGCCCGGCGGATCGCCTTGATCTGCGCCCGCAGGTTGCACTCTTCCACCACCAACCGTGGCCAGGCGATGTCCAGCAATTGGGTCTTCTCCAACAGCTCACCAGGCCGCGAAGCGAGGGCAATCAGCAACGTCAGGGCCCGACTCCCCAGGCTCACCGGCTCACCGTTTTTCAGCAGCAGATGACGTCGGGGCAGCAGTTGATAAGGGCCAAAGTGGATTTCAATAGCGCTGTCTTCAAGGTGGCCGCGGTGTGAATACGTCATGTGATTAACCTTTGTGCATGTTCAAAAACACAACCTCGCGCGGCTCCCTTCGCGCAAGGCTGCAAGGGAAGGTCAGGTGTTGATCGCCGGGATCGGGTCTTCAGGATAATCACCCGGCTCCGTAGGCCCGCCAGTCAAGCCGTATTGCTTGAGCACCGGCGCAAGCTGGCCATAGAACGCGTCCTGCGCCTTGCCATGGGCATCAGCCAGGGCGAAGGGCAGGAACGCGCTGCCGATCCCGCCAAGGATCGCCGTTGCCCCGCCGAGGATCCCGCTGATGGTCCCGGCCACCGCGCCGATTTCCGTGGCCCCGTACAACCCTGCCCCGGCTTCCACCAACCCGGCCACCGCCGCACCCGTACCCAGCACGCCGGTGGCCACCGAGAAACTGCCGCTCAGGTAGTCGCCTTTTTTCAACGAGTCGACACCGCCAATCACCCCGATCACACCGCCGATAATCCCGCCCGCCGAACCGATGATCTTGCCGGCCGCACCGAGGTTGGCGATTTGCTGCGGACTCAGCGGACCCTTGCCCACCGGCACCTTGCCGGGGAAGTCACCGATGGTGCCGCCATCCGGGCGGTTGACCCAGGTGATGCCGTAACCCGCTTCCTTGGCGTATTTGGTGCCGCCCTCCATCAACAACCCGGCAAATTGCAGCCCGGCGGATACCCGGTTCGCGTCCGCCACCGGCGTGTTGCTGCCGCTGGCCGAACGGGCCATCAGCACGCCGCTCATCAGCACTGCGCTGCCGATGTGCAACAGGCCTTGCTTGAATGCCGGGCTGACGTCGCCGAACTTCATGCCTTCGATGGCCTTGGGCAGTGCGTCGGCGATCTTGTTGCCCTGGCGCCCGATGTCCCATACCGAACGCAGCATCGACACCACTTGCGCCGGGTCGATCTTGCCGCCATCCGAGGTGACGAACATCTCTGGATCTTTTTGCTGGGCGTCGTTGATCGCGGCAGTGACCTTGGCTTCGTCGAAGTTGCCCTTGCCGTCCCCCAGGGTGATGTTCAGGGTGTCGGTGGTGGCGCCGCCGAGCAGAGCGTCGCCAAGGGCTTCGTTGAAATTCACCTGCAAGGTGGCGGCGTCATCCGCCGAGGCCTTGTCGCCGAGGAAGGCCTGGGCCGAGGCCGTGCTGGCGGCGAAGCTGCTGGCCGCCACGGTGGGGTCCATACCGCCGGCCACCGCGTCGGTAAAGGCCTTGCCGGTCACCAGTTGGTTTTTGTAGTACTGCTGGATGTTGTCGCTTTGCCCGGCCTTGTCGGCGATGCCGGTCAGGTCCACATGGCCGTTGCCCCCCAGCGCCAGGTTGGCGATGGTCGTATCGTTGGCCGCGTTTTGCAGGCCCATGCCCATGTCGATCTGCTTGCCGTTCTGGTCCTTGGCGTTGAGATTGTCGGTGAGGTTTTTGCCGGTCTCGATGTCGTCGGTGTAGTAGTTCTGCATCGCGACTTTCATCGCCGGGTTGCTGTCGACGATGTCGGCCAGTGCCGGGCCGCGATTGTTTTGCAGGAAGCCTTGCACGTCCGGGTCGGCCGAGAGGGTTTCGATGCCGCTTTGCAGCTGTGCCTTGATTTTGTCTTCGTTGGGGTTGAGGCCGTAGTGGGGCGAGGTGTACTTGTCCATCAACCCGGCGTGGGGCACGTAGTCGCTGACCAGCAGGCGGGTTTGTGCATCGGTCAACTGCACCAGCACCGCGGCTTTCTGTTCGCCGCTGTAGTTCTGCGGGTTGGCCAGGATGTCGGCGGTCAGGCCCGAGGTGTCGACGCCGGCGACGGCATCACGAGTGGCGGCACCGTCGAGGAAGGTCAGGGTGTCGCTGTCGGTTTTCGGTGCCTGTTTTTCGAGCCAGGCGCCGATGTTGTCGCGGGTGCCGATGCCGTCCGACTTGCCGGTGGCGGGGTTGTCGCCGCCGGTTTCCAGGGCGTGGAACATCCCGGGTCTGGACCACATGGCCGCCGAGCCGGTCAGCTCGGTGCTCAGGGCCGAATCGCTGCCCAAGGCTTGCAGGTTGTCGCTGCGCAGCATGCCGTCGTTGCTGCGCTGGTTGGCGTCACCGGGGCGCATCGCCGGACCTGCGCCAGCGGCCAGGCTCTCATTGGCCATCAGGATTGCCGCCGACTTGGCATTCGCCTTGGCCAGGTCACCGGGTTTGCTGCCGAGGAAACTGCCATAGGATTTCGACGCGGCGCCGAGGTCCTTGCCGGCGTTGTCGATGAAATGGTCGACATCGGAATGGGTGATCACATTGTCGGCCTTGCCACGCCCGCCGGTATCCAGCGCGGCCATCAGGCTCGGGCTGCTGGCCACGTACTTGAGTACGGCCTGAGCCTCGGGGGGGAGTGTCGTGGGTGGGTTGGCGAAGTCGATCGGCGCGCCATGCAGGCCCCAGGCGTCCCAGTTTTGCGAGAGCAATTGCGCGGCCGCCTTGGGCCGGTTCAGGTCGAGTTCTTCCTTGGTCGGCGTGCCGCTGGTGTTGCCGGTGATGGTGTCCCAGTCCTTGGCACCCGACACGCCAAACGATGAGGTGTCGATCCAGGACGTGTCCGAGGCGCCCGCCGCGCCGGTGCTGCCGGCATACAGTTTGGCCACCTGGTCGTACAGCGCGGGGGTGATGTCCTGGGACACGATCACCTTGTCGCCCGACGCCGTGGTATAGCGAATCAGGCCCGGGCCGACTTCTTCGGGCGGGCCGATATTCGCTGCCGGGTCCATGGTTTCCATGGGGCCGGCCAGGCGGTAGCCCTCGGCCTGGCTGGCATTGATCGCAAAGAGCTTGGCCGAGTCGCCGCTGACCTGGGCGAACAGCGCGGGTGTTTCCTTCTGGCTGACCACGATTTTGTCGCCGGCACTGGTCTCGTAGCGGATCAGTCCCGGGCCCAATTCGGTGGTACTGCCGATCGCCTTGTAGTTGCCCAGGCCAGGCGCCACGGTGCTGGCGTCTGCCTCCTTGTAGCCGGCGCCTTTGCTGTCGGCCAGATTCTTCTCAAGGGTCGCGTCGCTTTGCTGTGCGTTGTACTGGTTGACCAATTGCTCAAACAGCCTGGGGTTGTCGATCTGCTTGAGGGTCACCGGTTTGTCGCTGCCCAGCGGGGTGTAGGTGATGCTGTTGTTCACCGGTGCCTGCACGTTCTGGTACGGCAGCGGAATGGACGGCCCGCGGATTTTCGAGGGGTCGAATACCGGCTTGTCGACGGCGGTGAACAGGGCTTTTTCGAACGTGCTCCGGGAGCCATCCGGGCCTTTGTTGTCGGCAGGGTCAAGGCCATTCGGGATCGCAGTCATAGATCACCTGGAAGTTGTTTTATATCAGTCGATATTTAGTGCAAGTGCACTAACTGGGGCGGGCGAAAGTTGCGAAGTGTTATTGGGTTAACCCGCGCCGAGCTATCAAACGCGATGATCAAGTCGGTTTTGTTACAAATGGAAATATCTGCAAAGTTGGGCAAATGGCTATTAGTTAAAAGTGTGAAGTTGTCGGATTTATTTTCTGGAATTGTTGAGTGACCAACGTTTTTACCCAGGGGTAACGGGCTCGTAAATTGTTCGAGTGGGTTCGTTTTTCAGGTTGTGCCCCCGTAAACATTGGGTCTCGTCGTGTATTGGTTTTTTAACAAAAGTTCCACGCCCGCGCGGCGATGAGATTTTCTCAACGGCACGTTGAGCCGGATTTTTCACAGCACCTGCCATGAACGTTTCACAAGCTTTCACAGCGAAGGCGTTTTGTTCGTGAGTAGTATGGTTCCCATGCAAACCGACGGCTGCATTGCCAACTCACTGTCTGACGCTGGGAGTTTGTTTCGGTTTGCATGCGGCTTAACTTCCCTATCGATGCAAGGAGATTGAACATGGCTACTACTCCACCAGTAAGTGCAGGCGGCGCCGACGACGCTATCGCGAAGATGGAAGCAACTTTCAACATGGCCATCGAGAAGTCGGCCAAGATCACCGAGATCAGCACCGCGAAAAAAGCAGAGCTCGACGCCACCAAACAGCGTCCGCAGAACTGATTCGCCATGCGGGCAGCGCCGGCGCTGCCCGTATACCTGCCTTACCCCGTTGCACCGTTGTTGATCGGCACAGGCGTCGTTGCGGCCTGTGATTCTCAAGGGGGCAAACCCAACCATGACAGCCTTGATTTCCCTGGGCCTGCCCGCCGCGAACGGCGCGCCGACCCTGCTTGTGACCCACGGTTTGCACCAGGGCAGTTCCCTGATGCTCGACCAGCCGGTCTACACCCTTGGCGCCGCCCTGGCGGCCGACCTCCAGCTCAGCGATCCCGGGATTGCCGAGTTGCACCTGCGCCTGCGTTTTGAAGGGGCCCAGGTGGCCGTCGAGGCCCTCGGCGGCGATGTACTGATCACCGGCACTGCCGGCGATATCCGTATTCCCCAAGGTAGCGGCCATCGCGCGCGGCTGCCGCTGCAACTGCGTATCGGCACGGCGGGTGTGAGCCTGGCGCTGCCGGGCAGCCCTGAAAAAATCCCTGCGAGGACACGCACGTTAACGCCCTGGATCATCGCCACCGCGTTGCTCTTTGTGTGCGCTGGCGCCCTGGCATTTCGCAACGATCCACCGCAAGCGCAAACCGTAATGCCGGTTGCCGAAACAACCGCAGCCAAGCCTTCCCGTGCCGAGGCCAAGGCCTGGTTCGAAGGGCAATTGCAGGCCGCCCACCTGGACGCCGTGAAGGTCAACGACATCGATGGCCAACTCAACGCCGTCGGCTCCTTTGAGCGCGCGCAAAAGCCTCAATGGGTCGCCCTGCAACAAGCCTTCGACCAGCGTTACGGCCAGCAGATCGTGCTTAACCCGCGGGTTGCCGTGCGTGCAGATGCGGCCCGGCCACGGGTGCGCTTTCAAGCCGTGTGGTTCGGCGCCAACCCCTACGTGATCAATGACAGCGGCAAGCGCCTGTACCCCGGCGCGGCCCTGGCGGACAACTGGGTACTGGAGCGCATCGAGAACAACCAGGTGATCCTCGCCCGTGGCGAAGAACGCTTCACCTTCACCCTATGACGCTGCTTTTTTCAGCTAAGGCCCCGGGATGAAAGTCGAACCCCGTCCGTTGATTCCCAGTGACGTGCGCAGCGCGCCGGTCGAGGCGATCCGCCCGGTCAACTCGCGCCAGGCCACGGCTTTCGAAGCGTTGCTGAAAACCCGCAAGGTCCAGTCCCGCCGCTCCCTGCGCAGTGACCTGGAAGAACTCACCAGCGCCGCCGGCGTCGACTCGCTGCTGTTCGGCAGCGCACGTTCCCTGGAACTGCTGGAACACGTGATGCAGCACCTGTTGCCGAATCTCGACGCCGAGCCGCAGATCAAGGCGCTGGCCCATGACCTGATCAGCGAGGAAATCGAGATGCGCCGCACCCTCGAACAACAACGCTCGGAGGTCCAGGCCTGATGCCCCGGGACAACGACGACGCGGTGCAATTGCTCAAGGGCATTGGCGAGCTGTACCGGCGCAACGGCCAGTCCCAGCGCGCGCTGGTGATGTTGCTGATTGCCGTGAGTGTCGCGCCCGACGATGGCCAACTGTTGCGCTCGCTGGTGCTGGCGTTCACCGACAGCGGCGACTTCACCCGCGCACTCGCGGCCCTGGATCGGCTGGTCGCGCTGGAGGGTGAGTCTGCCAGCCTGTTGCTGCTGCGTGCCCGGGCGCTGTGGTACGGCGAACGCAAGGACGAAGCGCGCCAGTGCTTCAAACGCTACCTCGCTGCACGGAGAGCCGCGCCATGAACCTGCTCAATCGCCTGAACGGCATCGCGCGCATGGCCGCCCAGCGTACCGACGTGATCATCGTCGCGTTCATGCTGATGGCGATCGTGATGATGATCATCCCGCTGCCTACCTACCTGGTGGACATGCTGATCGGCTTGAACATCGCCCTGAGCATCCTGATCCTGATCGTGGCGTTCTACATCGGCCACTCGGTGGAATTCTCCGCGCTGCCGCCGCTGATCCTGCTCAGCACCCTGTTTCGCCTGTCGCTTTCGATCACCACCACCCGCTTGATTCTGCTGCACGGCGACGCTGGCCATATCGTCAAGGCCTTCGGTGACTTCGTGATTGCCGGCCAGGTGGTGGTGGGCATGGTGGTGTTCCTGATCATCACCGTGGCGCAGTTCGTGGTGATCACCAAGGGCGCCGAGCGGGTCGCGGAAGTGGCGGCGCGCTTCACCCTGGATGCGATGCCCGGCAAACAGATGAGCATCGACAACGACCTGCGCAACGGCGATATCGACCAGGCCGAAGCCCGCCGCCGGCGCTCACGCCTGGAGCGCGAGAGCCAGATGTTCGGCGCGATGGACGGGGCGATGAAGTTCGTCAAGGGCGATGCGATTGCCGGGTTGGTGATCCTCGCGGTCAACCTGCTGGGTGGCATGCTGATCGGCATGATCGAGCGCGACATGGCCTTCGGCGCGGCGGTGCACACCTATTCGCTGCTGACCGTGGGCGACGGTTTGATCGCACAGATCCCGGCGCTGCTTATCTCGGTAGCGGCGGGCACCGTGGTGACGCGGGTCAACAGCGACGGCGAAGCGGGTGACCTCGGCAGCGAGATTCTCAAGCAGTTGGGTGCCAGCTACCGCGCCCTCGGTTTGACCGCATTGATCATGGTGGGCGTCAGCGTGATACCGGGCTTTCCGACCTGGGTGTTCCTCGGGTTGTCGCTGGTGTTCGGTGGTGCGGCCTTCGTGATGTACCGTCGTCATACCCGTGAAAACCAGGTAGAGCCTGAAGCGCTGGTCGAGACCCTGGAACCGGTGGTTGAAGTGCAGGCCGAGCAGGATTATGGCGTGGCCCCCGACACTCGGGTATTGCTGACCCTCGGCAGTGCGTTGGCCCTCAGCGCCCCGCGCCAGCTACTGAGCCAACGCATCGAAGCGCTGTGTCACGACATTCGCAGCGACCTCGGCGTCGATATGCCGGTGCCGGGCATTCACATGGACGCCAAGGCCACGCCGGGCAGCTACCGCGTGTCACTGGAAGGCGTACCCGTCAGCGAGGGCGAGATGCCGATCAACTGCCTGCTGTTGCAGGACGATCCGGTGCATGTGCAGTTGCTGGACATCGCCACCCTGCAAGCCGATTCGCCCCTCAACGGTCGTGCCGCGCACTGGATCGAGCGTCAGCACGAAGACGCACTGCGCAGCGCCGGCATCGGTTTCCTGCTGCCGGACGAAGTCTTGCGTGGCGTGCTGGAACGCAGCCTGCGCCGCTATGCCGCGGACTTCCTCGGCATCCAGGAAACCCGCCTGCTGCTCGAACGCACCGAAGCCACCTACGGCGAACTGGTCAAGGAAGCCCTGCGCCTGGTGCCGTTGCAGCGAGTGGCCGAGACCCTGCGCCTGCTGGTGGGCGAGGGCGTGTCGATCCGCAATCAGCGGGCCTTGCTCGAAGCCATGGTGGAGTGGGGCGCCCGGGAAACCGATGCCGGCCGCCTGGCCGAACACCTGCGTGCAGGGTTGGCGCGGCAGATCAGCCATCAGTACGCCGACCGCAATCGGGTGATTGGCGCCCTGGTGCTGGCGCCGGGATTGGAAGACCAGTTGCGTGCGTCTCTGCGTCGCCAGGAGCCCAGCCGTGAAGTGATCCCCGAGGAAGTCAACCGCGCGTTGCTCGCCCAACTGCGCCAGGCCTGCGACAAAACCACTGAAGCCAACAGTGCGGTATTGCTGGTGCACCCGGAACTGCGCCGCAGCCTGCGGCGCCTGGTACTGCGCGGTGAGCTGGAGCTGGCGGTGTTGTCGTTTCGCGAACTGGCCACCGAATACAACCTGCAAGCGCTGGTGACCATCAGCCTTACCGATATCTCCAACCGCCGTGCACCTGCCGCGGCTTCCGTCACTTCCCTGGCGTCTGCCTCATGATCCGTTTTTGTCTGCTGTTGCTGACGTTGACCTCGTTTTTCTGCAGTGCCCAGGACATCGCCAACGGTGTCCAGGGGTCTATCAACCTGGCCTCCGGTGAAGGCCGGATCCTGCATTTTGTGGCCCCGGTGGAGTCGGTACTGGTGGCCGAGCCGGGGATTGCCGACCTGCAAGTGGTGTCGCCCGGGGTGATCTATATCTTCGGCAAGGCGCCGGGCAATACCAGCCTGATTGCCCTCGGCAGCGACGGCAAACAGCTTGCCAGCCTGAGCCTGGCGGTCAGTAGCGCGACCCAGGCAGTGACTGCGCCGATGCAGGAATTGCATCCCGGCAATGGCGCGCAGATCAGCGGTGCCGGTAACCGATTGATCGCCAAGGGCACGGTGCGTTCGGTTGGAGAAGCGACGGATTTGAATGCCTTGCTCAACCCACAGGGCCAGGGCTTCCAGAGCGCGGTCAACACCACTGAGTACGCCGGTGCAGCCCAGGTCAACTTGCGTGTGCGCTTCGCTGAAGTGTCCCGCTCGGAACTGCTGCATTACGGGGTTAACTGGAACGCCATGTTCAGCAACGGCACGTTCTCCTTTGGCCTGATCACCGGCGGACCGCTGGCAGCCGCCACCGCCGGTGGCCTGGCGGCGGCGGGCAGCGGCTCGGGCAATACCAATATCGACGGCATGCTCGACGCGTTGCAGGCCAACGGGATCCTGCAAATCCTGGCCGAGCCGAACATCACCGCCATGACCGGGCAAACCGCGAGCTTCCTGGCGGGCGGCGAAGTGGCGATCCCGGTGCCGGT
Source organism: Pseudomonas sp. KK18 (assembly GCF_037094675.1). Lineage (NCBI taxonomy): Bacteria > Pseudomonadati > Pseudomonadota > Gammaproteobacteria > Pseudomonadales > Pseudomonadaceae > Pseudomonas > Pseudomonas sp. KK18. Next base: position 4,656,203 of record NZ_CP146605.1, on the reverse strand, counting down.
GAATCGGGACCTGGTGGGGATCGAATACAAGTCGTTCGGCGTGTCGCTGCTGTTCAACCCGACGCTGCTGCCCAACGGCCGGATCGCCCTGCAAGTGCGCCCTGAGGTCAGCAGTGTGGTGAGTGGCGGCACGGTGGATTTTGGCAATTTCCATGTGCCGTCGTTCAGCGTGCGCCGCGCCGATACGCGGGTGGAAGTGGGCAGCGGGCAGACGTTTGCGATTGCCGGTTTGTTCCAGCGTGAGAGCAGCCAGGACATCGAGAAGCTGCCGTTGCTGGGGGACTTGCCGATCCTGGGCAACCTGTTTCGCTCCAAGCGTTTTCAGCGCAATGAAACCGAATTGGTGATTTTGATTACGCCGTACCTGGTGGAGCCGGTGCGCAGTCGCACCCTGGCCACGCCGCTGGATGCACAGCCTGCGACCGCCGCAGCGGCGGGGCCGCGCAGTGGTGGGGCGTTTGGTTTCTACATGAATTGATGAGGGGGCATGGCATGAAAGTTTCGCGTTTGTTGATGTGTTTGCCCCTCTTGGTGGTGGGCTGCAAGACGCATCTGGCGCCGGTGTATTACTCGCCGCAGTATCAGGCGGACGGGGTGCCAAGCCAGTGCCAGCAGCCGCCGGCCAAGGATGAGATTGGGCTGGACGAGGATTTCAAGGCGACCTTGCCGTTGGGCTGCGCCAACAATCTGAATTTGATGCAGATGGTGGAGCAGCGCCAGGATTTGAATCAGGGGCGGGCGACGGGGCCTGCGATGGCGGCGCCGGTTGGGCGGGCGGCGCAGGTGTATATCGAGGGGTTTGATCGGGAGCAGTTGCAGCGGCGTCAGGCTCAGCAAGAGGCCAAGGCGGGCGCTCCGGGAGCGGAGCAATGAACCTGCGTTCACATGTCCTCTGTGGGAGCTGGCTTGCCTGCGATAGCGGTATTCCAGGCCCAGCAGATCCATCTGCCACACCATCATCCAAATGTGGGAGCGGGCTTGCTCGCGAAAGCGGTATTCCAGCCCCAGCAGATCCATCTGTCACACCACAGACCCAATGTGGGAGCTGGCTTGCCTGCGATAGCGGTATTCCAGACCCAGCAGATCCATCTGTAACACCACCATCCAAATGTGGGAGCGGGCTTGCTCGCGAAAGCGGACTGATAGGCGACCCGGATCTTGAAGCTTACCGCGTACATATCCATTCCTGCGGTAACGGCCACTTAGGGTTCCGCTCTTACAGCGGGTCACTTTTGGCAAACGCCCCAAAAGTAACCAAAAGGTCTTTGCCCCACCACTCGGTGCCTCGCCTAGGCTCGGCATGCCCGCACTCCGGCCCGGTTCCGCGGGCCGCCGCGGCGGGCCATCCATGGCCCGGCGCGGCTAAATCGGCTTCCCTGCCGATTTACCCGCTCCACCGTGCCTGCTTGCGGCCATCGTGGTTGACGGGGCCTGATAGATCAAAATCAAAAGCAGTGCAACAGCAACAGCAAGATCAAAAGCAGTTGGATTTAGTGCGTATCCACCAGCCCCAATTCCCGCGCTTGCGCAATCGGATCGCTGATGGCTTTGATGCGGTTGGCTTCCGTGATCAGGCGTGCGCGCTCAGCGGCCGGAATATCGTCCAGCGGCAAGCTGGCCACCCGTTGTTCGTAACCCGCCAACACCAGCACCAACAACTCATTACGCTGATGCCGTGGCAACGCGCGGGGCGATTGGGTGACGGGGGCGATGGTGTCCAAGGCCTGCTGCGCCTGGCCGCCAAGGGCGTAGGCCAGGGCCAGGTTGCAGCGGCTGTCGAGGTCGTCGGGTTGCAGGCTCAGGCTTTTGGCGAACGCGGTTTGTGCCGCGACGGCCTGGCCGTTCAACACCTGGGCAATGCCCAGTCGGGTGTAGGCGACCGGCGACTGGCTGGCCTCGGCGGCCTGGCCCAGGGCGGTCACGGCGCGTTGGCTTTTGCCAAGGCGCAGTTGCGCGGTGCCCAGTCCCAGCAGGGCGTCGGCGTTGTGGGCTTGAAGGCCGAGGGCCTGTTGGAAGGCGCGCTCGGCACCGACCGCGTCGTTGCCGTCGAGCCGTGCCTGGCCGAGTTTGAGCCACAAGTCGATGCTTGCGCCCGGTTGCTGGGCCGCACGTTCGTACAGCGCCGCCGCGCTGGCGTAGTCGCCGCGTTTGTTCAGGTCGTCGGCCAGCTTCAGCGAGCGGTCGGAATCGCTCGGCGCAGTATTGGAACAGGCAGCCAGCAACAGGCTGCCGGCAAGCAAAAAGTGTTTGGTCATCGTCACAACTCGTTGGGCGAAGGCGGACGTCATGTAAGCATATTTTCCATGGCGCTCCTATGTCTGTCGGTGCTGTTGGGTGCCTCGATCGCCCACGCCGACGAAGAACCCGAATGGTTCGCCAAACCCTACGCCTATGTGCTGGTGGACCAGGACGTGCGCGCCGCCCTCGAAGAGTTCGGCCACAACCTCGATATCCCGCTGGTGCTCTCCGACAAGGTCCGCGGCAAGGCCCGCAGCACCGTGCGTGCAGCCACCGCCGGGGAGTTTTTGCAGACGCTGTGCAGCACCAATGGCCTGACCTGGTATTTCGACGGCAACCTGCTGTACCTCAATGCCAGCGATGAAATCACCACCAGGCTGTTCAAGGCCAACGCCCTGAACCTGGATCAGTTGCAGGCCTATCTGAACAACCTCGATGTGTTCGGCCAGCAGTTATCGATGCGTAACGGCCCCGAGGGCGATGAAGTCTTCGTCTCCGGGCCGCCGCCGTACCTGGCGCTGGTCCAGCAGCATGTGGATCACCTGCAGCCCAAGGCCGCCGCGCCGGTGGTGGCGCGCGAGCACGGCGTGCGGGTGTTTCGCGGCGCCCAGGTGAGCACTGAAACCCCTTGATTCACCCCAACCCCAGTAAAGGAGCATGACCATGTCCGTAACCGCCGTAGACAGCAACCTCGCCCCCGGTGGCGCCAGCCCTGAAGCCAAGTTCAACGCCGCGGTGGACAACGCCAAGAGCGCCGATAAACCGGAGATGACCGACGCCGAATTCACCGATGCCCTGATCACCCAGGCGGTCACCATCGGCGGCCAATTCATCATCATGCCCAAGGCCCAGGAAATGCTGAATGACGCCATGTCCGATGACGACGAAGAGTAGGGCGCACCCATGACCATCAGTCTCGCTGCCAGCGCCACGGCCTTGCCGCCGTCCGCCGGCGCGGGGCCCGCCGGGGCCTCGCAGAATCTGTTCGAGCACATGGCCAATACGGCCAAGGGCATGCCCGAGGGCGCCAGCCCCCATCAGATCGGCTCGGGGCTGATGGAGCGCCTGAACAGTTTTATCGACCGCTCCCGGACCTTTTCCGAGCGCGCCGATTTGCTCACCAATAACCCCTCGGCGCCGCCGCAAGTGGCCGCTGCGGATATCCGCACCTCGGGTGCCTCGCCCACCGCAGAACCGGGCAAGAAAGTTGCCGAGCAGCAGGTCGACCAGATCGTCCATTCACTGGGCAAGATGTTCGACTACTCCATCGAAACCCAGATGGTGGTGCGCGGTGCGACGCAGATTTCCGGTTCCGCCAACACGCTGCTCAAGGGTCAATAACGCCATGCCAAGCCCGAATCGTGCCCTGCGCCTGCTGCTGATCGGCGTGCTCGCCAGCCTCTTGCAGGCCTGCGACATGGACCTCTACACCAACCTCAGCGAGCGCGACGCCAACGCCATGGTCGCGGTGCTGCTGCGCGACGGCATCCCGGCGACGCGCAAGGTGCAGGACAACGGCCAGTTGAAAGTGGTGGTCGACGAACAGCGCTTCGCCGAGGCCATGACCCTGCTGGACAACGCCGGCCTGCCGCAGCAGAGCTTTTCCAACATGGGCGAGGTGTTCAAGGGCAATGGCCTGGTGTCGTCGCCGGTGCAGGAGCGGGCGCAGATGATCTATGCCTTGAGCGAAGAACTGTCCCACTCGGTGTCGCAGATCGACGGCATCGTCTCGGCGCGGGTGCACGTGGTGCTGCCGGACAATGACCTGCTCAAGCGGGTGATTTCGCCGTCGTCGGCCTCGGTGCTGGTGCGCTACGACCCGGGCACCGACATCAACACGCTGATTCCGCAGATCAAGACCCTGGTTGCCAACGGCATTTCCGGCCTGAGCTATGACGGTGTGTCGGTGACCGCGATCAAGGCCGCGGTGTCCATCAGCCAGAACCCGGCGCAACCGCGACTCGCGCGTTTCATGGGCCTGTGGCTGTTGGAAGACAACCTCAACCAGGCGCGGTTGCTGTTCGGTGGCTTGCTGCTGCTCGCCCTCGGCGCGGGTGGTGTGTTGGCCCGCCAGCAATGGGCGCGGCGCCAGGCCCAGGCGTTGTATGTGCTCAAGGAGGGTGAATGAGCCTGGTTGAGCGTTGGCAGGGGCTGATCGCTCAGCCGTTGCAGTTTGTGCGCGAGCAAAGCCTTGGCGAGTGTTTTGGCGAAGGCCTGCCGGTCGAGGTGCTGCAAGCCCTGCATGGGCAGCCGCGTTTTCGCTCGCGGCTGGAGCAACTGCTGGCCAGCCATTATCAGCTGGCGCCGCTGGCGCATCTGGTCACGCCGCCCGCCGCTGATTTGCCGGTGCTGCTGCTGAGCCCGGCGCAATTTGCGCGTCTGCCCAGGCTGTGTGGTGCGATCTGGCATGGCTCGACCCTGAGCCGGGAGATCCGCCGCGAAGTGGTCAATGAATTGCGCGAGGGCCTTGGCCAGGAAGCCTTTGCCCTTGCCCTCGCGCACCGGCAGTTGGGCGGCGCGGCCGACCTGCTGCGCGAGCCCGCCGAGTTGATCGACGCCATCGACCGCGATGGCCTCACCTGTGTCGCTGCCTGGCTGCAAGCCCAGCCTGCCGAGTTGCAAGGCTGGCTGCCCCTGCGGTTTGTCGCACCCAAGGGCTACAGCGGGCGCTTGCCCCGCGACCTGGAGATCGTCCAGACCGTCGCCGCCCGGTTACTCGCCGAGGAGCTTGCCCATGAGTGAATTACCCAGCCGCCCAGCCGCGCGGATTTTGCGCGCCGATGAAGCGGCGTTATGGACCGATGGCTTTGCCTTTGTGCAAGCCGCCAGGGCGCACGCCGAGCAGATCAAGGCCGACAGCGACCAATGGCTGCACACCGCCCGCGCCGAGGGTTTTGAAAGTGCGCGCCGCGAAGGTGCCGAACAGGTTGCACAGTTGATGCTGGAAACCCAGGCCGAGGTCCAGCATTACCTGGCCGGGCTTGAGGCGTCGCTGGCGGACCTGGCCCTGGGCATCGTGCGTGAAGTACTCGGCGAACTGGATGACACCGACCGCGTGGTGCGTTGTACACGCCAGGCCCTGAGCGCGTTTCGCCAGGGCCAGGCCTTGACGTTGTGGGTGCCGCCCGCCGAAGTGAATGCCCTGCGCCCACAGTTGCTCAAGGACGGCATCGCCGTGGAGGCCGATGCGCAACTGGGCGCCGGCCAGGCCCGCCTGAGCAGCCCGGCGGGTTCGGTTGAGCTGGGGCTGGAGGCGCAACTGCAAAGCCTGCGCCGCAGCCTGTTGCCCTTTGCCGAAGAGGGCGTGGCATGAACCTCGATCAACTGCTGCCGCGCCTGACCGAGCGGCTGTCCCAGGCCCGCTTGCGTCCGATGCAGGGCACGGTGCTGAGCATTCGCGGGGTGTTGCTGCGGGCCAGCGTGGCGGGCGCGAGCATCGGTGAGCTATGCCATCTGCGCGACCCGGTCAGTGGTCGCAGCCTCAGCGCCGAAGTGATCGGTTTTGATGGCGACGAAGCGATCCTGTCGCCCATCGGTTCCATGGAAGGCCTGTCGACCCGCACGCAAATCACTGCCACCGGCGAAAGCCTGGGTGTGGCCGTGGGCGATGCGCAATTGGGGCGAGTGATCAGCCCCATGGGCGAGTTTCTCGACGGTGACGGTGTACCGCCAACCCTGAACCTGCAGACCTACCCCTTGCATGCCGAGCCACCGGCCCCGTTCTCCCGGCAATTGATCGTGCGCTCCATGGCGTTGGGCATCCGCTCCATCGACGGCTTGCTGACCCTCGCCCAGGGCCAGCGCATGGGCATCTTCGGCGAGCCCGGTGTGGGCAAATCCTCCTTGTTGGCGAGCATCATCCGCAACAGCGAGGCCGATGTGATTGTCATCGGTTTGATCGGCGAGCGGGGCAGGGAAGTGCGCGAACTGCTGGACGTGCAACTGGACGCCACGGCCCGCGCACGCACCGTTGCTGTCGTCGCCACCTCCGACCGCCCGGCCGCCGAGCGGGTGCGCGCGGCATTTGTCGCCACCACCCTGGCCGAGTACCACCGCGACCAGGGCCGCAATGTACTGCTGTTGATGGACAGCCTCACGCGGTTCGCCCGCGCCCAGCGCGAAATCGGCCTGGCCGTGGGTGAACCGCCGACCCGCCGCGGTTATCCGCCGTCGTTTTTTGCCACCTTGCCCAAGTTGCTCGAGCGCGCCGGCCCGGGCCCTGCCGGCAGCATCACCGCGCTGTACACCGTGCTCACCGAAGGCGACGCCGCCAGCGATCCGGTGGCGGAGGAAGCGCGTTCGATCCTCGACGGGCATATCGCCCTCAGCGCCGAACTGGCGCAGCGCAACTATTTCCCGGCGGTGGACGTGCTGCGCAGCCGCAGCCGCTTGATGGAGCAGGTCGCCGGTGACGAACACAAGCGCCTGGCGATGCGCATCCGTGAATTGATGGCGCGCTACGGCGAGATCGAAATGCTGATCCGCGTCGGCGAGTACTCCGCCGGCAGCGACCCGCTGGCCGACGAAGCGATCACCCGCCATGGGGCAATCGAAGCCTTCCTGCGCCAGAGCGCCGACGAACCCAGCAGCCCCGAACACACCTTGATCCGCATGCGCCAGGTGCTGGCATGAGCCCGAAAGCGCAGCAAGCTCCAGTGTGGGAGCTGTCGAGCTTCAGCGAGGCTGCGATGGCGTCAGCACAGCCAACATCAATGTTGCCTGACCCACCGCTATCGCAGCCTCGCCGGGGCTCGACAGCTCCCACACTTGATCTTCATGCACACCTTGATCCGCATGCGCCAGGTGCTGGCATGAGTCCGAAAGCGCAGCAAGCTCCAGTGTGGGAGCTGTCGAGCTTCAGCGAGGCTGCGATGGCGTCAGCACAGCCAACATCAATGTTGCCTGACCCACCGCTTTCGCAGCCTCGCCGGGGCTCGACAGCTCCCACATTTGATCTTCATGCACACCTTGATCCGCATGCGCCAGGTGCTGGCATGAGCCCGAAAACGCAGCAAGCTCCAGTGTGGGAGCTGTCGAGCTTCAGCGAGGCTGCGATGGCGTCAGCACAGCCAACATCAATGTTGCCTGACCCACCGCTTTCGCAGCCTCGCCGGGGCTCGACAGCTCCCACATTTGATCTTCATGCACACCTTGATCCGCATGCGCCAGGTGCTGGCATGAGCCCGAAAACGCAGCAAGCTCCAGTGTGGGTGCTGTCGAGCTTCAGCGAGGCTGCGATGGCGTCAGCACAGCCGACATTGATGTTGCCTGACCCACCGCTATCGCAGCCTCGCCGGAGCTCGACAGCTCCCACATTCGATCTTCATGCACTCAGTGAGTGCGCTGTTGGTATGACGATGGAGAAAAGAACCGATGAAGACTGAACAACTGCGCACCCTGCAAACCCTGCGGGTGCTGCGCGAACAGCGGGCGGCGAGCCAGTTGGCGGCGCAACAGCAACGCTGCGCGCAAACCCGCGGCGCCTTGACCGACGCCAAGGAACAACTGCGCCTGCACCGTGAGGCCGTTGCCCATGAAGCCGGCGAGATTTACGCCTCGCTGACCGAAGGCCTGTCGGTGGCCAGTTGGCAGGCCGCCCAGGATCGCCTGCGGGGCTTGGCCGACGATGAGCAGGTGCTTGAAGGCGACGTCAGCCACGTGTCCAGTACCCTGCAAACCCAGGAGCGCGAGCGTGAGCTGTTTCGCCAGGAGCGCCTGAGCCGCCAGCGCCAGTCCGATGCCTGGCAAAGCCTGCTGGACGGGCGTGAAAGCAGCGAACGGGTGGCCGGCGAGCTGCGTGAAGAACAAGGACTCGGCACATGATCGTGGCCCTTGCCGACCCGTTGGCGCCCTGGCTTGAGCACTACGACCCGGCGCTGCTCACGCTGCATAACCAATTGCACCGCCGGCGGCATGCGTGGCAGGGCCGCTGCGCCGGGCAGGATCTGAGCGTCGCCTGGGCCGTCGATCCCCAGCCGCTGAAAACACCCCGGGATGTGTTGCTGTTGCTCGGCCAGTCACCGGTGCGCTTGCGACTCTCGGCTGTCGCCCTGGAACACGTACTGGTGCCGCTGTCGTTGCAGTTCGACGCGCAAGTGCTGCCGGCATTACCGCGTTCGCTGCTGCTGGAACTGGCCGTGCTGGACCTGATCGAGCGCCTCGAACCGTTGCTCGGCCACCCCGTGCAACTGCTCGAAACCAGTGACGACCTGCGGCCTTATGCAGTGCATCTGGCACTGACATTGACCTTCGGCAACAACCCGCCAATGGCCGCCCAACTGGACTTGAGTGAAAGCGCTGCAGTGCTGGTGGGCCAGTTGCTGGACCAGCACGGCCAGATCGACGCCGACCCGTTGCCGGCGTTGCGCCACACGCTGTCGGTAGTGGCCGGGCGGCAATGGTTGAGCCTCGGCGAGCTGCGCAGCCTGCAGCCCGGCGATGTGCTGATGCTCGAACCTGGCAGCGGCTGGCTGCTGGACCTTGAGGGCCGCCTGCAAGCCCGCTGCCAGCGCGACGGCTCGTCGCTGCAGGTGCAGGAACCTCTGAACACGCCCCTTTTGGACATGGAGAACACAATGACTGACGTCGATGCCGCCGCGGCCCTGGACGATTTGCCCCTCAAGCTGGTGTGCCAGGTCGGCAGCCTGGAACTGACCCTGGCGCAACTGCGGGAACTGGGGGCGGGCAGCCTGCTGCAACTGAATACGCCGACCGTGGATGGCGTCGACCTGATGGTCAACGGCCGTCGCGTCGGCCAGGGCCAACTGGTGAAAATCGGTGACGGCCTGGGCGTGCGCCTGCTGAGTTTCGCCACCCCATGACCGGTTATCAGCCGAACCTGATCGAGATCATCCTGGTGGTTGCCACCATCGGGTTGATCCCGTTGGCGGTGGTGACCCTCACCGGCTTCATGAAAATCTCGGTGGTGCTGTTCCTGATCCGCAACGCCCTGGGCGTGCAGCAGACGCCGCCGAACCTGGTGCTGTACGGCATCGCGCTGATTCTCTCGGTGTACGTCACCACGCCGTTGATTGGCGACATGTACCGCCAGGTAGAGGGCCGCGACCTGAATATCGAGCACGTCGAGCAACTCAAGGACCTCGGCGACGCCTTGCGCCCGCCGCTACAGGCGCACCTGGCACGGTTTGCCAACGAGTCCGAGCGCGGCTTTTTTGTGCAGGCCACCGAGACCATCTGGTCGCCGGAAGCCCGTGCCGACCTGCGGGATGACGACCTGGTGGTGCTGATCCCGGCGTTTGTCAGTTCGGAGCTGACCCGGGCCTTCGAGATCGGGTTCCTGCTGTACATCCCGTTCCTGGTGGTGGATTTGCTGGTGTCCAACGTGCTGATGGCGATGGGCATGTCGATGGTCTCGCCGAACCTGATCTCGATCCCACTGAAAATCTTCCTGTTCGTGTCATTGAGCGGCTGGTCGCGCCTGATGCACGGTTTGATTCTGAGTTACGGCTGAGGCAAGACCCATGGGCCAGGACGTTTTCCTGTCATTGATGAAACAGGCACTGATGACCGTGCTGATGCTCTCCGCGCCTGCGCTGGGGGTGGCGATCATCGTGGGTTTGAGCGTGGGCCTGTTCCAGGCGCTGACCCAGATCCAGGACCAGACCCTGCCCCAGGTGGTGAAGCTGGTGGCGGTGTTGTTGACTATCGTGTTCCTCGGCCCGGTGCTCGCCGGGCAAGTGGCGGAACTCGGCAGCCAGGTGCTGGACAACTTCCCCTTGTGGACGCGCTGACCGCCCATGGATGCCAGCCTTACCGCACAGTTTCTCGAAGTCGCCTACCCGGTGATCAGCTCGGCCTCGCTGGCGGCCTGCCGGGCCATGGGCGTGGTGGTGATCACCCCGGCGTTCAACCGCCTCGGGCTCACCGGGATGATTCGCGGCTGCGTGGCCGTGGCGATTTCGATCCCGATGTTCATGCCGGTGTTCGACGCCATGACCTCGATGCCCAACCACGGCAGCCTGTTTATCGCCGGGTTGCTGATCAAGGAATTCCTGATCGGCATCTTGATCGGCCTGTTGTTCGGCATTCCGTTCTGGGCGGCGGAAGTGGCGGGGGAGTTGATCGACCTGCAGCGCGGTTCGACCATGGCGCAACTGGTGGACCCGTTGTCCACCGGGGAGTCGAGTGTGATGTCCACCTTGCTGACGGTGATGTTGATCACGCTGTTCTTCATGTCCGGCGGTTTTATCCTGATGGTCGACGGTTATTACCACAGCTACCAGCTGTGGCCGGTGACCGCGTTTACCCCGGTGTTTGCCAGCTCGGCGTTGCTGGCGGTGCTGTCGATTCTCGACCAGATCATGCGGGTCGGGGTGCTGATGGTGTCGCCGCTGATCATCTCGCTGCTGGTCACTGATTTGATGCTGGCGTACCTGTCGCGGATGGCGCCGAACCTGCATATTTTCGACCTGTCGTTGCCGGTGAAAAACCTGTTTTTCTCGATCCTGATGGTGATCTACATCGGCTTCCTGATTCCGTTGATGCTGGACCAGTTGGCGGAATTTCGCGGCACGGTGGAGCTGCTGAAAACCCTGGCGGGCATGGAGTAGCGCATGGGCGATACCAGCGAAGAGAAGTCCCAGCCGGCCACGGATAAAAAACTCAAGGACGCGCGAAAGAAAGGCCAGGTCGCCAAGAGCCAGGACCTGGTCTCGGGCATGGTCATCCTGTTCTGCACCCTGTGCATTTCCATCCTCGCGCCCCGGGCCCAGGCCCAGGTCACGGCGCTGATCGACCTGACTGCGCAGATCTACATCGAACCCTTCGCCACGGTTTGGCCACGGGTGCTGGACCATGCCGAGCAACTGGTGATCGGCATTACCCTGCCGGTGATGGCGGTGACCACCGGGGTGGTGATCCTGACCAATATCATCACCATGCGTGGCTTTGTGTTTTCCGTGGAGCCGATCAAGCCGGAGTTCAAGCGTATCAACCCGGCGGAAGGCTTCAAGAAGCTGTTTGCCCTGCGCAACTTTGTGGAATTCATCAAGGGCCTGATCAAGGTGCATGTGTTGGCCGTGGCGTTCTACGTGGTGGGGCGGCATGCGTTGCAGGCGTTGATGGAGTCGTCGCGGTGTGGCGCGGGGTGTATCGAGTCGACGTTTTTCCTGGTGCTCAAGCCGCTGGTGTTTACCGTACTCGCGGCCTTCATCCTGGTGGGCGGGGTGGATGTGTTGATGCAACGCTGGCTGTTCGGCCGCGACATGAAAATGACCCGCAGCGAGACCAAGCGCGAGCGCAAGGACATTGACGGCGACCCGTTGATCAAGAGCGAACGGCGACGCCAGCGCCAGGAGATGCAGGCGCTGGCCACCAAGCTGGGGTTGGGCCGGGCGTCGATGATGATCGGCACCACCGATGGCTGGGTGATAGGCGTGCGTTATGTGCGTGGTGAAACGCCGGTGCCGGTGGTGGTGTGCCGCGCTTCGCCGGAGGAAGCGTTGGGGATGTTGCAGGAGGCGTTTGATTTAGGGATACCGCAAGCGCCGGACAAGGGCTTGGCGGAAGCGATTGCGCGCAAGACGGTGCCGGGGGATCCGGTGCCGGATGCTTCGTTCCAGGCGGTGGCGGACTGGTTGGTGGCGGCGCGGTTGATCTGACGATCTTGAGCCGAACACCGATCAAAATGTGGGAGCGGGCTTGCTCGCGAAGGCGGTGTGTCAGTCACTGAAAATGTTGACTGACCCACCGCCTTCGCGAGCAAGCCCGCTCCCACATGGGTTCTGCCGGGTGTCAGGAAGTTCAGTTATGGCTTGTCCACATCATGGTACTCACCCCCATACCCATCCCCCACCCGCCAGATAATGTCGTGGTTCTCATTGGTCCATTCCGACGGTTTCAGCGAGTACTTGTAGTCCTCTGAGTTACGGTTATTCCCGTCCCCGATAAAGTCCGGGTGGTCCCGCCGATGGTCGCCCCCGCGGATACTCGACCGCGCATCCCACTCTTCCTTGCGGAAATCAAAAATGCTCTGGTCCTGCGGCGCATCCCGCTGGCCCCAGTCGGAGAGGTAGGTCTGCAACCACACGTACGCTTCATCCCCGTTGGGCTTGAGCAGCCCGTCCTGCTTGAAATCCTGGATCTGGTCCCAGTTCTGCATCGAGATCTTGTGCAGCTTGTGGGACTGCACCGTGCTCAAGATCGCCCCGACAAACGACAACGCGCCGGAGATCAAGAAACCCACCGGCCCCAGGAACGGAATGATCCGCCCGGTCACCCCCAGGGTGCCCAGCACGCCGCCGGCCGCGCCCACCAGGCTGCTGACACCACCGGCCATCGACAGTGAGCCCGAGGCGATTTTCACCGGGTCTTTCTCGCGCACACCATCACGCAAGGTAAACGCCGCCTGCACCACACTGATCACGCCGCCTGCCACGTCGGTGGCCATGCCGATCACCTTGATCGCGCTGCTGGCGAACTTCGCGCCAAAACCGGCCCCGGCCACGCCGCCGCGGCTGGCAATGCCTTTTTCAATGCCTTCCTGGATCTTCGCCGCACCTTCGTCGCTCCAGCCGCCGCTGTTGAGGGCCTTGCCCACGTCCTTGCCGTCGTCCATGGCCTGGTCGACGATCTCGAAATACTTCTTCTGCACCGCCTCGGCGTCCTTGGGCAGCGCGTGGTACCCCTCGCCAGGCTTGGCCCACAGGTCGGGCAGGGAACGGTCGAAGCCCATCAGCTTGTAGGCGTTGGTGCCGCGCAATTTGTCGTAGACCTTCAGGCCCAGCGTGGCGAAGTGCGAGCCGGTGCCGAGGAAACCAAGGAAGTCGTTAGCGATGCCCAGGCGTTTCATCGGCGTATCCGCCAGCTTGCCGCCTTGCCCGGCGAGTTGGTAGACGATACGGCCCATGCCGATCGCGCCGCCCACAGAGCCGAGTACGCCGTTGTCCTTGAGGAAGTTGAGGTTCTTCACGAACGAACTGCGGTTCTCTTCGCTGAGGCCCGGCATGATCTCCTTGCTCACGGCCTTGTCGATGTCGCTGAAGCTGATCACGCCGTTTTTCTGCCAGGTGTCGCCGAGGGAAATCATCGCCTTGCCGAAATCGGCGGCGGCGTTTTTGTCCTTGAGCAGTTGGTCGACGAACTTCGAATACACACCCAGCGCCTGGCGCGGCAGGCCGTCGGCACTGCCCTTGAGCATCGACAGGATTGCCATGGTGTTGTCGGTGGTGGCCAGGGCGGTGTTGTCGTCTGAGATCTTGGTGGGATCGTCCATCAGCTTTTCAACGGCATCGGTGTAGCCGTCGATCTGCAGGTTTTGCAGGAAGTTGTCGGCCTTGGCCGGGTCGATATCGGCCAGGGCGGTGTAGGCGGTCTGGATTTCCTGGGTGGCCAGTTCGGTCTTGCCGCTGTCCTGCAGGGACTTGATGTACTGGGTGAAGTTCTCCGAGGAGGTGCTGTCGATCAGGCGCTGCCTGGTCTCATCGACCTTCGCCTGGCCGCCGTCGACCTTGCCCAGGGCTGCGTCGTGGTTGGCCTTGATGTCGTGCTGGATGGTCGAGTCGCCGAGCAGGTCGTTGATGGTCTGGTCGATGGCCTTGGTGTCGAAGATGTTGTCGCGTACGTCCCGCGAGGTCACGTCGATGGGCGTGGTGGCGATGCCCTGGTTGCCGAAGCCGTGCTCGGGAATGATCGACATGCCATTGTCGGCCATGCTCCTGGCTTCCACCGCCCGCAGGAACTTGGCGCGCGGGTCGTCCTTGCCGATGCTGCCGTCCTTGACCCCGGCGCGGTAGCTGTCCACCAGGGTTTTCATCGACAGGTCCTGCACCGACAGCGGGTTGCCGCTGTCATCTTTCTCGGTGGTGGTCAGGTTGTCGACGGAGACGTCCTTGAGGGGCGGCAGGCCGTTGTCGGTGCGCAGCTTGTCGACGTCGGTGGTTTGCGCGGCGATGTCGCTGCGGTAGCTGGAAATCTGCTCGAACATCTGTGGATTGCTGTCTTCCGACACCACGATTTTCTCTTCGCTGCCCCCCGGCTTGTGCTGGGTGAAGGCGATCAGGCCCGGGCCATAATCACCGGCGCCGCCGACGCTCATGATGTCTTCGGTGGAGGCCAGGTAAGCGTCCGGGGCGGCGAGGGTGTAGCCGTCGCCCTTGGCCTTTTCGATGCCGGCCAGGGTTTGGCCCTTGCTGGTGTAGGCGGCGAAGGCTTCGGGGGTGATGTCCTTGGACACCACCAGCAGTTTACCGTCGGCCTGGTTGACCACCAGGATGCCGTCCATGGGCGCATCGACCTTGCTGATGTCGCCCAGCTTCAGGCTGGCCTCGTCCTTGCGCAGCAGTTCCTGGCCGGGCAGGGACTGGGCGTTCTTGATGTAGTCGAAGGCCTGCGAGCCTTCGCTGGCGTGCACGGCGTGGAGGAAGTTGTAGAAGGTGCCGCCCGCGTTGGGGTTGGGGTTGCTGAGGTCGGCGCCGGGCTGCGGCAGGTCGGCTTCGGACTTGCTGATCGCGTACTTGTGGCCCTGGTGTTCGAACAGGATCACTCCGGCGCTGCTGTCTTCGGACACCACTTTCAACTGGCTGAAATCGAGGTCGCCCGGCAGGCTGGTGACTTCTTCATAACCTTTGGATTTGCCGTCATTGAGGGCTTCCTTGGTCACCCCGGCCTGGGTGTAGGTGCTGAACGCCTGGGGCGTGAGCAATTCGGAAATGACCAGAGTCTTGCCGTTTTCAAGGCTGACCTTGAGGATGCCGTCTTCAGCCTTGCCCACGGATTTGATGTTGGCCAGGCGCACGCCGTCGCCGTCTTCGCGCAGCAGTTGCTGGTCGGGGTTCTTCAGGCTTTCGACGATGGCCTTGCCGGCCGGGGTGCCCTGGGTTTCGGCCAGGGTCTGGAGGAAGGTGTACAGCGGGGTACCTTCGTCGGGCCCGCCCTGGTTGACCGGGGCTACGGCATGGCCGAAGCGCAGGTTCTTCAATACGTCGAAGCCGTCCTGGGCGTTGGCCGCACCCTCGGCGCTGATCTTGTATTTGGCGCCGTCCTGTTCGAAGTAGATCACCCCGGCGTCCTTGTCTTCGGAAATGACCTTGAGCTTGTCGATGTCGAGTTTGGCCGGGAGGGCGGTGACTTCCTTGTAGTCCTCGGGCTTGACGGTTTTGTCGCCCGGCCCGGTGCTGGCAAGGATTTTGGCTTTGTTCAGGACGGCGTCGAAAACCCGCTCGGGAGCGTTGGGTTGATCGACGCGGGGCGACGCGGATTTTTCGGGGCGGGTGATCATCGGTTCAGTCCATGTGAGGGGCGCACGAGGACTCGATAGTAGGGGCTGCAAGCGAGTGAAAACGGGTTCGTTGGCAACAAGTCACAAGCTTTCACAGGTGTGAAATTCACGTCCCGGGGTAGCGCGTCTCCATCACGACGGACAATGCATCCGGACGCCAGAATTCCTGGTCAAACTCCACCGGCTGGTCATCCTCGCCGAAGTTCAAGCGTTCCAGATACACGCTGGTGGAACCGGTGGACAATTGCAGCAACTCGGCCTGTTCTTCATTCACCGTGCCAATGTGCATCTCCAGCTCACACCGCGACAGCACCCGGGAAAACCGCTCCCGCAGCAGTTGGGTCAGCGAGGTATTCAGGTCAGCCTCCAGCAGCCCAGGGCACCAGCTGGCCAGCAGCGCGTTGAACTCCAGCAACACCGGCCGTCGGTCGATCCAGCGCCGCCGTTGCAGGAAAAACATCGGCTCATCCGCCGACGCGAGGCCCATCCGCCTGGCCAGCCAATCGCCTGCCGGGCGCAACTGCGCGTGCAGGCATTCGGTGCGCGGCGTACGGCCTTGGGCACTTACGTAATCCATGAAGCCGCTGATGCGTGTTGGGTCATAGCGGATGCGCCGGGGGCTGACAAACCAGCCGCGACGGTTTTCCCGGTACACCAGGCCTTCGGCTTCCAGCTGCTGCAAGGCCTGGCGCAAGGTGACCCGGGTGCAGCCGAAGCGCTCGATCATCTCCCGTTCGGACGGGAATTTCTCATCCGCCTGCGGCACACCCGCCGCGATATCGTGGGCGATCTGTTCGCGAATGCGCTGGTAGTGCGGTGAAATCGGGTCGAAAGGCATCCTGGGTTCCGTGTGCAGGCCTGGCGTGGGCGTGACTCTACCGTTCCTGTTGGCGCAGGTCACCACCACTTCCATTTTCCCTGTTCTTTGAGCGTCGCAATGATCGCTTCACGTTTGTGCCGGATCTCAAGCATTTTCTGGCGCATTTCCCGGCAGCGGTTGCTGTTGAGGATAAGCAAGCCCACCAGAGGGCCAAGAAGGGCCATGGAGTAGAGGTAGGTGTTGGGGCGGTAGGTGATGGCAGGGAGAGATATCAGCAGACAGACGAAATAGATCCCTACGTTTATCCAGACCCAATGAGGCCGCCCGTACACAACCTGAATCTGCGCCAGGGAAAACAATATGCTCACAGCCAATCCGCCAAAAAACCAATTACGTAACGTGCGATCTTCGAGGGCACTGTCAAGGTAGGTCACTAAAACCAGGATCCCCATCATTGCGATGGAAAAACATCCTGCAAGCATCCAGCTCGCAATGGTCGGCATATAGCGCTTCAGCAGTGGTCGCGGATCCTCAATGAAAAAAAATGAATAGTAGAGGTCTTTTCCGCTCATTGTTTTCCAGTCTTTAACGTCGCCGTTCACATTGCTCAGATCTTTTGTCTTTTTGCGTATGTTCACTGGCTGACCTCTTCATAGATTCCGATTGCCAGCGTCTTGACGTTTCCCGATACCGCGCTGCTGGTGAAACCCAGCGTTGCAGCCAAGGCGTCTCTGATGTGGTTGGTGGTCGCTTGCTGCATTTGCGTAGCACTGATGCGTTTGGTGGCAGCACCGGAAGCCTGTTTCAACTTGAGCAGTTTTGACGTCAGCCGCGGGTCCCGGATTTTGAGTAACTCATCATTCAGCTTGACCCGCTCTTGTCGGGTAAGGCCTTTCAGTACCTGTTGAATGGGTTTTCCGGTTACTTTCGTGGTGACCTGGATGGCCTTTACTGTGGTCAATGTCGACGTAGCGACTCCCAGCATAGCAACCCCATCCAGAGCAACGGTTACCGCTTCAAACCACGTGTTGCTGTCCAGGCGATCAAGAGCCTGTGGAGCGAATGCTTCAGCACTCGTCCGACCTAACCCGATAAGACATTGGACACTGCTGGCTGCGGTAGCGGCTTTGCCAATAAACGTAATCACCGCACTGGTCCCGGCCGTAAACGGCATCAGCGCAATCCCACTTGAAATCACCACCCAGCTCAGTATCGCTCCGGTGCACGTCACTGCCGTATTCAGCGCCTCGGCCATCCGTTTTGACTCCCGAGGTTCATGGGCCAGCATCCGCTTGAACTCTGAAGGCCCCACGTACCTGGGCGCTTCGCGCAATACCACCTTCTTGGGCACTACGCTGCAAATCGGCTGGAATTCGCGCAGCGTCACCACGTTGAACTGCTCATCGATGTACACCACACCGGCGCCGATCAGTGCCGGATCGCTGTCGATGGCGAAGAACAACCGGTGCAGGTCGAGGCTGCTTTCAATCCGTTGGCGGGTGGTGAGATGGGCTGAAGGGAATCCGTCTTTCAGCAGGGAGGCAGCCATTCCTTAACTCCTGGAGTTTGCGAGAGCCGAGAGAGTAGAGAGGGCGTGACGCAAATGAATGTAGGAGCGTTCGTCTTTTCAGGACAGGCGCTTCCTGATCCCTCTTGGGCGTCTTGTGAATACCACACCGCATAAGGAAGAGTGCGCCCCCTCGCCACTAACGGCGAAAACCAAGACAGGGAGTAAGCATGGCCACTGATATGTTTTTGAAACTGGGAGATATCAAGGGTGAGTCGCGGGACCAGACCCATCGCGACGAGATCGATATCGCCAACTGGGCATGGGGTTTATCTCAGGAGGGTTCCATGCATGCCGGCACCGGCGGTGGGGCGGGCAAGGTCAGCGTTGCCAACCTCAATCTCAAGAAAGCGCTGGATAAATCCAGCCCCAATCTGATGATGGCGTGTGCCAGTGGCAAGCATTATCCGGAGGCGCGTCTGGTGGTGCGCAAGGCTGGTGGTCCAAGCGCGGTGGAGTATTTGATCATCACCCTGAAGGAGGTGCTGGTGTGCGGCTACGACATCCGTACTGAAGATGACAGTGAACTACTTCAGGAAAGCATTGCCCTGAATTTTGCCAGTGTGGAAGTCAGCTACCAGGCGCAAAAAACCGACGGTGGCAAGGAAGGTGGCCCGGTAAAATTTGGCTGGAACATCCGGCAGAACGTCAAGATTTAAAGGGTGAAGCGGGCTTGGCCCGCTCACTCACTGCTCCTGTTGGCGCAGGTCACGCTGCCACGACACCAACCCATACGCCGCCAGCACCACAAACCCGGCATACAGCGCAGCGGTCAGTTGCAGGTCCTTGTACACAAACAGGCCCACGTAGACCGTATCCAGCACGATCCACAGCCACCAGCTCACCACATACTTGCGCGCCGCCCACAGGCTGGCCACCAGGCTGAAAGCGGTGAGCAGCGAGTCCAGCCACGGCAGTGCGGCATCGGTGAAGTGGTGCATGGCGGCGCCCAGCAGCAGCGCGCCGATCACCCCGGCGAGCAGGTGCCGCCATGCTTCCTGGACCGGCAGCCGTTCCACCCGCACCTTGCCCGCGTCGATGCGCCCGGTGCTCCAGCGCCACCAGCCGTAGCCCTGCAACACAGCGAAGACCAGTTGCAGGAGCATGTCGGAATACAGCTTCACGTCGAAGAAGATCCAGCCGTACAGCAACACCGCGACCACGCTGACCGGCCAGCACCAGCGCACCCGTCGGGCGGTGAGCCACACCCCGGCGATATTGAAGATCACAGCGACTATTTCCAGCGGCGTCATACGGTCCCCTCAGGGTCAGTTTTGCAGGTGCAGCGCCTGTTGCTTGAGCTGGCGCTTGCGTTCAAAGGGCAGTTTTTCCTGGTCGCCATACGGCGCGCTGTACCAGTTGCCGTAAGTCGGGTTGGGCAGCACGAACCAGCGCTGGCCGAGCCAGCCCAGGTAGGGTTCGGCGGCCTTGCGCTGGGCGTCCAGGGTGTTGTGTTCGGCCTGCACGAAATCCCCCAGGGAATCACCCGCCAGGATCAGCACGCGGGCGTGTTGGGCGACCCATTGGCGTCGGCAGTTCTTGCCGTAGCCGGCGTGTTCGCAGCCGCCAATGGGCGTGCCGGCAGCCAGTACCTGCTGCTCGCTGTCCACCGGAAAGCCCCGCAGGCGCAGGTTGTTGACGGTGGCCTGGACCTGGCTTTGCTCGCGGTTGGTGATGTAGTACACCGTGATGCCTTTGTGTTTGGCGGCCTGCAGGAACGTCACGGCGCCCGGCAGCGCCTGGGCCTTGGCCTGGTCGACCCAGGTGTTCCAGCGGTCGTAGGAGTAGACCTGGTTGTTGACGACGTCCCGGGCATTCAGCGGGATGTTGTCGAGCACGGTCTCGTCGATGTCGATGATCACCGCTGGCGGCAGCCCGGCCAGATTGCGCGGTGGCAAGGGCAGGGCGTCCCAGTCCGGGGTCTTGAGGGCCACGTCCAGTTGGCGAGTGGCGTTGGCGAACACCTGGCGGTAGATCAGCTCGTGCTCGATGGAGGTCTGGGTCCACAGCACCGCATCCAGCTGGTCGTTGGCGGGCGGTTGCTGCTGGCAGCCGACGAGGGCGGTGGAGAGCAGGCACACACTGGCAAAAATCAGATTACGCATGAACAGTCAGCCTCAAAAATTGACGGTGGCGGATAACCGCGCGGTGCGTGGCGCGCCCAGGAACAGGTAGCCATCGCCCGCCGATTCACCCACATCGCGCCAGTAGCGTTTGTCGAACAGGTTGTCGACGGTCAGGCGCAGCACAGTATCGTAATCACCGACTTTGGTGCTGTAGCGTCCGCCGACATCGAACACCGCATAGTCGTCGACCTTCACGCTGGCCTCGCGGTTCGCGTACTTGCTGCCGCTGTATTGCACGCCGCCGAGCAGGGCCAGGCCCTTGATCCCGGGAATGCTGTAGTCGCCGTGCAGGCTGGCGCGCAGCTTGGGTACGTTGATCGCCTGGTGGCCGTCGTAGTCGTCGGTGCCGCTGCCGCTCACCCGGGCGCGAATCGCCGCCACGCTGGCCGACACTTGCAGGTTATCGGTCACTCGGCCGTTGGCAGAGAGTTCCAGACCCACGTTCTTCTGCTTGCCTTGCTGCACAAAGGTGAGGGTGCCGTCATCGTTGGGCCGGTTGTATTGCAGGTCCTGGGTGATCTGGAACAGCGCGGCGGTCAGGCTCAGGCGCTGGAAGTCACGCTTGATCCCCACTTCCAGCTGGCGCGAGGTGGTCGGCGGCAATACCTCATCGGCGTTGCTGCTGAACCATGCCGCGGTGCCGCCCAGGGACAGGCCCTTGCTGTAGCTGGCGTACAGGGTGGTGTCCGGGCGCGGCTTGTAGATCAGCGCCACCTGGGGCAGGAATACGCTGCGCTGGGTATGGCGGGTGGTGTCGCCGGCCTGGTCGTAGGTTTCTTCGTCGAGGCGCACCTGGCGCCCGCCGAGAATGGTTTGCCACTGCTCGTTGAAGCTGATGCGGTCGCTGGCGAACAGCCCGTATTGGCGGCTGTCCAGGCGCCGGTAGGTATGGCCCAGCGGCCCCTCGTAGGGGTCAAGCACCGGCGGCTTTTCGTAGATATTGCCCTCGCCGATGTATTCGTTGACTGATTCACGCCGGTCCACCAGGCGGCGGAAGGCAGTGGTGCCGAAGGTCAGGTCATGCTTGAGAAAACCGGTGTCGAACTGGCCGTTGAGGGCGGCCTGGGCTTCTTCGTTGCTGCGGGTGTCGTCGGGGCTGCGGTAGTCCGAGATGTCGTAGTCACCCTCGGCGCTGAAGTGGTTGGGCACTGCGGTGTTGGCGCAACTGGCGGCGCCGTAGCAACCCCAGGCGAAGGTGCTGTAGTCGTCGATCACCACGCGGCTGCGGGAGGCGCTGAAGCTGGCTTTCCAGGCCTCGTTGAAGCGGTATTCGAACAGGCCGTCGAGGTTCAGCGACTTGATGCCCACCGGGTTCGACCAGCTCTGGTAGCCCAGCAGATCCCGTGGCGACACGTTGTGGGGCACGGTGGTGCCGCCGAGCAATTGGTATCCGGGCACCGAGCGTTGCTCGCGGTTCTGGTATTCGGCGTTCAGTTGCAGCAGGGCGTTGGGGCTGATGTTCCAGTCGAGGGCCAGCGAGGCAAAATCCCGCTGGCCGTCGGCGTGGTCGACGTAGGAACGGATGTCTTCGTGGGCCAGGTTGACCCGCACCCCCACCTGCTGCTCGGCACCGAGCCAGCCGCCGACGTCGGTGGCCAGGTAGCGCTCGCCGTGTTCGTTGGTGTAGACAGTCACCGAGCGCACGTTCTCCGGGCGCTTGCTTACGTAGTTGATCAATCCGCCGGGTTCGGACACGCCGCTTTGCAGCCCGGACAAGCCCTTGAGCACTTCCACTTGCTGCTTGTTTTCCAGTGCGACGTTCTGTTCGCCGGTGATGGTGCGACCGTTGATCTTGTAGCTGCTGGCCGGGTTCAACGAGAAACCGCGCACCACGAAATTCTCGTAGTAACCCACCGGCGCATAGCTGTCGCCGACCGAGGCGTCGTTCTTCAATACTTCACTGAGCAGGCGGGCTTGCTGGTCTTTCAGGCGAGCCTCGGTGATCACCGCCACCGAGGCCGGGGTGTCCAGCAGCGGGGCGTTATCGAAGCCGGCGACAGCGGCCTTTTTCGCCTGGTAGTCGGTGGCCTGTTCACCGACTACGGTAATGGTGTCCAGGGTCGCGTCCTGGGCGTGGGCGGCCGTGGCGGCGAGGGTGATGCTCAGGGCGAGCAGGGTGTGACGGTACGGTGTTGCCATAAAAGGAGCGCTCCAAGGGCCTGCCCGCTGGCGCCTCGCGCTTTATTGGGCGCAAAGGGGCCCAGCGCTGCGCAACGGACGGGTTGCCAGTACGAAATTAAAAAGCCGGGGTCGCCGCAAAAGGCGTCAGGCCGGAGCTGCTCCGGTAGTCATTGGTAAGCGTGCGTCGGCGGCCCATTCCTGCAGCGAGCCGTCGTAGAGTGCGAGGTCCTGGCGACCCAGCAGGGTCAGGGCCAGGGCGTTGGCCGCCGCGGAAATTCCGCCGCCGCAGTACAGAATCAATGGACCGTCGCCGTGCAGCAGCGTGGGTCCGATAGCCACGGCCAGGGCGTCCTTGGGCAGGTAGCGACCGTGTGCATCAAACAGCGTGCGTGCCGGCAGGTTGTGGCTGCCGGGAATGTGCCCGCGCCGGGCGTAGCGGGTGGCTGCGGTGCCGTCGAACAAGGCGCTGCCCAACGCGCAGACGAGTACGCCGGGTGCTTGGCCTGCGGCCACCGCCTCAACGCCTGCGCGGTCGATCCACAGTGGTGCGTAGGTGCTGATCGGCCAGGGCTCGACGACGGGTGTGTTTGCAGGCTGCCCGCTGTGCTGCGGTAACCCCGCCCGTTGCCAGGCGTTGAAACCACCGTCCAGCACGCCGGCGTGAATGCCCAGCCCGCGCAGCATCCACCACAGGCGTGCGGCCCAGAAACCGTCGGCGCGATCGTAGATCACCACGTTGCTGTCGGCGCCTGCACCCAGATTCGCCAGTGCCTGAATCAGGGCTTGTGGTGTTGGCAGGGCGAAGCTGTAGCTCGCTTGAACGTCGGCCAGATCGGTCAGCAAGTCGGCATGCCGTGCGCCGGGGATATGTGCGTGCAGCCAACCGGCATGACCGCTGGCGACCCGGTAATCACCGTCAAAACGCGGGGACGGCAGGACGACGGTGGCGTCCAGTATCACCAGCCCGGGCTCCCCGAGGTGGGCATGCAGCCAATCGGTATCGACCAGGATACTCATACGGATTTTCGCCGCAGGTGGTTGAGCAATCGTTGCCCCTGGGCACCGGCAAACCACTGCAGATGGCCCAGCAGGTAGGCGTGATAGGCCACGTCGGCACTGTGGGTGGAACCCACTACGCCTTGGTAGTACGCGATTTCGGACAGGGCAAAATCCACATGCACCAACGGCAGCAGGGCGCTCAGGGTGAGCAGGTCCTGGGCGCTCAATGGCCGGCCCCGGTGATAGCCGGTGAGCAATGCGTCGACGCTGTCGAGGTCCGCTGCTGCCAGGCCACCGCTGTCCAGGTCCAGCCAGGGCACGGCGTTGCGTTCGATGGCGGTCGCCAGGTCGTAGAGGGCGAAGGTGCGGTCGGCGAGGCCGAAGTCCAGCACGCTGGCGACGTTGCCGTCTGCATGCCACAGCAGGTTCGAGGCGTGCCAGTCGTTATGGGTCCAGAGCGCCGGTTGTTGGTGCAGCAAGGGTTGCAGGGGCGCGTGCCAGGGCAACAGCAGCTCGGTCAGCCGTGTGTGCCAATCCTTGTCGGCAAGGTACTCGGTCAGCGCCGGGGTATTGGCGATCGCGGCCAGTGGCGCGGGTTGTTCGATCACCCGGGCATTGGCCAGCAGCACTTCTGTTTGACGGCGGGGTGCGCTGTAGTGCTCGGCTGCGATGTGCAATCGAGCCAGCGCCACACCCGCCGCCTGCGCATGTTGAGTGCTTTGGAAGGGCGACCACGACAGCGCATCGCGGTACAGGTCAAGGCCCTCGGCGACATGGTGAATCTCGTAGGTCCATTCACCTTGCGTCGTGGCCGTTGCACCGTGGCGGTTCGGCACCACTGCGGCAACCGGTGCGCCGTGGCGATGCAGGTGGGCGATCAGGCGGTGTTCTTCTTCCAGCCATGCGGCTTGGCGCACGTGTCGGTGATGCCGTTTGACGAACAGGGTGGCGCTGCCGGTATTGATCAGCCCGGCAGCGGAGAACGGTCGCGGGCTGTGCCAATGCAAACTGCGCAGTTGACCCAGTTGCGGGTACTCGTGCAGCAACTGTTGGATATCTGCTTCGTGCAGCGCTGGCCAGTCGGCAGCTACCGGATCAAGCCCCAGGCCATGGGCGGTGCGTTGTGGATTCATGCCGTCGCCCCGGGCAGATAGGCGTTGCTGGTTGCCCCTTGCCACACCTGCGGATTGTCGAGCACCGCGTGCTCGTGCAGCCACTCGGCATAAGGTTTCAGCAGCGCCTGGCGTTGCTCGCCCCAACGACCGTCATGCAGCCAGGTCGGAGCGATTTTGTGCAGGGATGCGCTGAGCAATTCCGCCGGGAAATACGGTGTGGTGTGCTCATAGGCCGCCAGCGCGATGGCTGGCTCTTCGGCCACGGCGAGATAGCCACGGGCGGTGGCCGCGAGGAAATCACGCACCAACCCGGGCTGCTCGGCGAGGGTTTGTTCGTGGGCGCCCAACAGGTAGCTGTGATACGCCGGTGCGCCAATCTGATCCACCGGCAACACCACCCGGCGTTCCGCTTCGATGGGGCTGTGCATCAACGCTTCCCAGGCCCAGTAGCCGCCGAAACTGGCATCGGCGATGCCTTCGGCCAACTGTTCGGGCCGCAACTCACGTACGCCGCTGTCCACCAGGATCACGCCATCAGGGTCGCCACCGTCGTTGCTCACCAGGTGACGCACCATCGCCAAACCCCGTGGCGTGGGGTTGAGCGCCAGGCGCTTGCCCACCAGGTCTCGTGGGCGGCGGATGCCGGAGTCGGTCAGGGTTTGAATCGACTCAAGGCCCGCATGATTGATCGCCGCGATGCCTTGCAGGGCTTGCCCCTGGCCGCGCCGGACCAGCAGGCGGTTGCTGGGGAAAATGCCGAAGTCCGCCGCGCCGGTCAGCAGGTGCTCAAGGGTGTCGCCACGGTAGGGGTCGTGCACCACCAACTCCACATCCAGGCCCAGCTCGGCGTACCAGCCGCGTTCCCGCGCCAGGTACAAACCCGCCGAATTCGGCCAGGGATGAAAGTACTCCAGCATTACCTTTACCGACACCATCGCTTGCTTCTCCAGCCTGCAGTCTTTTGATGGGGGCGATTTATAAGGGAGCAATCTGGTATATACCAATATCGTTTATTGCTATGGATATAACCGGGACCAAAAAAAACCGCGGCCCAAGCCGCGGTTTTTTACTCATCGCCTGGGTCAATCGGCAACGATGGCGTACGTTTCGATTTCGACTTTCTGCCAGGGGCGCAGCATCGAATCCACCTGAATCAGGCTGCTGGCCGGGCGAATGGCGTCGAACACCTCGCTGTGTGCCTTGGCGACGGAGGCGGCATCGTTGATATCCCGCAGGTAGACCACGGTGCGCACTACGTCTTCAGGGCCCATGCCCGCCTCGGCCAACACCTTGTTGACGGTGACGAGAATGGCCTGGGCCTGTTCGTAAGCATTGCTGTGTTCGTAATCGGGTGAGGCGCAGGTGCCGGAGATGTGCAGGTGGTTGCCAACGCGAACGGCGCGGGAATAACCGAACACGTTTTCGTACTGACCGCCCGAGGAAATAGTTTGCCGCGCTGTGGTTTTACTGGTCATGGTGGTTCTCATGTTGGGAGGGGTTTACCGGTGGAGTCCTTGACGAACAGGATCGAAATCAGGCCGACCACGGCACCGCCGATCAGGTACCAGGCGGGAATCATCTGGTTGCCGGTGATCGATATCAGCCAGGTATTGATCAGCGGGGCCGTGCCTCCGAACAGCGAGACCGCGACGTTGTAGCTCAAGGCGAGGGCGCTGTAGCGCACGCGGGCCTTGAACAGCGAAGTCATGGTGGCCGGCATCGCTCCTTCAAAAAACAACTGGGCGAGGGTCAGGATCAGCAGGGCGGCCAGCAGCAACCCGACACTCTGGGTATGCAGCAGCATGAAGCAGGGGAACGCCATGACGATCAGCAGCACGCAGCCGGTAATGATCATCCGGTTCCGGCCCAGTCGGTCGGCCAGCAAGCCTGAAACCGGGATCAACACCAGCATGAACAGCGTCGCGGCCATCCCCAGGTTCCTGGCGAACGTATTGCTGTACCCGAGTACGTTTTCCAGATAACCCGGGATGTACCCGAGGATGATGTAGTAGGTCACGTTGAACACGGTGACCAGGCCCATGCATTGCAGGATTTTCGGCCATTCGTTGACCAGTAAGCTGAACAGGCTGGGTTCGGCGCCCGTCGCCTTTCGCAGTTTTTCGTTGGCCTGGATTTCCTTGAACACTGGTGTTTCTTCCAGGCCAAGGCGCAAGTAGAGGGCGATCAGGCCGAGCAGGCCGCCAATCGCAAAGGGCACGCGCCAGCCCCAGTCCTGCATGGCTTGTTCGCCCAGGCCCAGGGTAAACAGGCTGACCACTGCACCGCCCAGCAGGAACCCGGAGATATTGCCGAATTCCAGCCAACTGGTGAAAAAGCTGCGTCGCTCGTCCGGCGAATGCTCGGCGATGAACGTGCAGGAGCCGCCGTACTCGCCACCCGCCGACAGGCCCTGGAGCAGACGCATGAGAATCAACAGGACGGGCGCAAACAGGCCGATGCTCGCGTAACTCGGGATCAAGGCAATGGCGAAGGTTGCGACGGCCATCAGCGTGATGCTCAGCGACAGCGCCGTGCGCCGGCCAAACTTGTCGCCGATGGGACCGAACACCAGGCTGCCCAGTGGCCGAATCAGGAAGCCCGCCGCGAAGGTGGCGTAGATCGCCATCAACTGGGTGGTCGGGTTGTCGTTGTGGAAGAACGTCTTGCCGATGATGCCGGCGAGAGAGGAGTAGAGCGCAAAGTCGAACCATTCGACCATATTGCCCAGTGTCACGCCGACGACCGCTTTGGTCAGCCGTTTGCGTGAGGGTTCAGCCGATGCACGGTCGGCGGGAAACCCTTGATGAATCGAGGAAGCGTGAACTTCGCCCATGATATTGCCCTCTGGAATAATTGTAGTGAGGCAGCAGTCAATAGGGAGTGGCAGGCCCACGTCTGATGCGCGGGGCCTGCGGAGGCTGGGGTCATCGCATATACACGCCCCCGGCGATGCACAATGATTCGCCTGTTATGTAGGAGGGTTTGGCGCTCAGTTGCCAGACCCAGTCGGCGATTTCTTCGACCCGCGCGGCGCGTTTCAAGGGGATCGATTCGATGGCGGCCTCGATGCGCCCGCCGGCACGGGTGCCTTCGGTGTCCACCCAGCCCGGGGCCAGTGCGTTGACCACAATATTGTCGCCGGCCAGTTCGATGGCCAGGGAGCGGGTCATCGACACCACAGCAGCCTTGGAGGCGCTGTAGAGCAACTGGTTTTTCGACACGGTGAACGCATCCACCGAGGCGAAGAACACGATAGCGCCTCCGCCGGCGGCTTTCAGGTGACGGGTGCCGATACGTGCGATGTTCAGTGAGCCCAGCACGTTGATGTCGAATATCTTGCGGTACAGCGCTTCGCTGAAGCTATCCAGGGATGACGTGGGAAAGATCCCCGCCGCATTCACTACGGCTCGCAGCGGTGCCTTGCCGTCCAGGGCGGCATCGAGGGTACGGGCCAGTGTGGCCTCCTGGGTGATGTCGCCGACCACTGGCGAAAACAAGGGGCTCGCCGGCTGTGTGCTGGGTGTTACGTCCACAGCGACGACGTGCCAGCCTTCGGCCTGAAAGCGCTGTGCGACGGCCTGGCCCATGCCCGAGGACGTCCCGGTGACGATAACGCTGGAGTGCGGTGCAGTGTTCATAAGGGCTATCCGATCAGGCGTATTGAGGAAGAGGGGTGCCGGGTTGCAGAGCCAGTTCCAGCACATCCAGTTGGCGCTGGGTGTCCTGGTAGTTGCTCAGCCATTCGCGCTTGACGATATCGATGCGTGAGTCGGCCGGCTGCAACTGGGCAAACTTCGCCGCCAGGCCTTGCATGCCACGCTCGCGCAGGGTGAGAAAGCGCATCACTAGCCGGGTCTGCTCGCAATACACCGGCCATTGCGGGCCACGTGGGGCGCCCAGGCCGATGTAGAACAGGCCTTCCAGGTTGGTCGGCAAGGTCATCGCGGCGGTACGCAGCGGAACACCGTCGCGCCATTGCAGCAGGCGTTCATCGAGGAACGGCAGGCGCGTGTTGAAACCGGTAGCCCAGACGATGGTGTCGTAATCGACCTGGCTGCCATCGGTGAACGTGACAGTCTTGCCCTGGATGCTCTCGATACCCGGTGCGACCTTGATTCGGCCGTGCTGGATCCAGTACAGCAGCAAGGTGTTGACCACCGGCGGTTGCGCATCCAGGTCATAGGTATCCGGTGCCGGTAGCCCGGGGTAATTCTTGTGGGTGCCGACGCTGGCCATGATCAGCATGTTCATGAGCATGTTCTGCTGTTCTGGCGGCAATTGCCCCAGCAGCGGCAGCTCGCCCCGGGGCAGGCCGAACAGGGTCTTGGGCTGGAACAGCTGGCCGCGTCGGATCGCAATGGTGGTGTCCAGGCGAGCCTGGGCGGCATCCACTGCGAGGTCGCATCCGGAGTTGCCAAACCCCACCACCAGCACCTTGCCTTGCACCTGCTGCACGTTGCGGTATTCGCCGGAGTGAATCGACACGCCGGTGAACCCCTTGCTTACTTGCGGGATCTTGCAATCCCACAGGTGACCGTTGGCCACCAGCACGCCGCTGTAGTGTTTGTGGGTGCCGTCTGCCAGGGTCACCTGCCAGCCCGCTTCGCCGTTCTCGTCCAGGGGCTTCAGGCTGCGCACTTCGGTGTTGAAGGTGATCTTTTCGCGCAGGCCGAAGGTGTCGGTGTAGGCGTTCATGTACGCCTTGACCTGATCGCGGCTCGGGTACACCGGATAGTCAGCGGGCATCGGGAACCCGTCAAAGAAGGAACTGCTCTTGGGGGTGATCAGGTGCAAGGCATCGTAGTCGCTGTTCCAGTGACCGCCGATGTTCGCGGACTTTTCGAAGCAGTCCACCTCGAAACCGGCGTCGGTCATGGTCTTCAGCGCCGCCAGCCCTGCGGCCCCGGCACCAATGATGCAGTAGTGATTGGACATGCTGGCTCCCCATTCAAGCGCCTGTTGTGGCGTCGCTGGCTGGAGTATCCCGCTCGGCAAGAGGTGGATGAATGGGCTAAGTCATGTGTTTCCTATAGGTGATCCCTATGGCTAGAGCGTCTCCAGGTGCGCATACAGGTTCTGGATGCGGCTCAAGTGGCTGCGCATCAGGTTGATCAGCACCCGGGTGGGCGGCGAAATAGGCGTGTCGTGGCGATGGATAAAGCCGAATACCTCGAAGATCGCCGGGCTGATCGGCACCCAGCCCAAGCGATCATTGAAGCCCAGCTGATGCAGGATCGGGCGCGTGGCAATCACATCGCCGAGTCCGCGCGCAGCCAGCTCGAAGCCGGTGATCTGGTGCTCCACTTCGATGATCGGGTCCAGCACCTCGCCGCCCTTGGACGCCAATTGCCCCAACAACCGGCGAATCGGGTCGGCGGTGCGCCAGCGCGCCTCGGTGAGAATCAACGGTGCCACCGCCAGGTCGCTGATGGTTTTCGGGCCCTTGAGTCGCTCCGGGTCGGCACTGATATAGCCGACCTGGGCCGACCAGACCGGCTCGCTGACGGTCAGGTTCTGCTGCTTGATCGGCAGCATCACCAGCCCCGCTTCAATTTCGCCCTGGCTCACCAGCTCGGCGATTTCCGAGGAGTTGTAGCCGACGATCTTGATCCGCATATCCGGGTGCTGGGTGCGGAACTGCTCGATCAGGTCCGTGAGGAAATAGTGGTGGGCGGTGCCGAAGGTGCCAAAACTGGCCACGCCACCGGACAGTTCACGCACAGCCTGCACCGCTTCATAGCCCTGGCGTGCTGACGTCACCATGCCTTGTGCAAATGGCTGCAGGCGGCGTCCGGCTTCGGTGAGCATCAGTCGGCGATTGGTGCGGATGAACACGTGGGTACCCAGGTGCTCCTCCAGCCGCAGGATCTGCTCGGACAATGAGGGTTGGGAAATATGCAGGCTTTCCGCCGCCTTGGAGAACGTACCGTGCTCGATGGCGGCGAGAAAGTAGTTGAGCTGTTGTAAGGTCATCGCGCTGAACCGTTACCTGTTTGGCTCAACATGACACAGATCAAAGCTGTCGCGAAGAATCAATCACGCCACACGGGCATGCCATGTTCGTCAATTGTCCAGTGCGGGTGGCGCGGTCGCAGGCAGACGCCACCTACCCAGCGTTCTTCCGTTGCATGATCCGGCCAGTAGGCTGCGCCGTTCAGAACCTGGCGACCCAGCGCAGTCAGCGCCAACACCCGCTGCGGCCATTGCAATTGGGCCCCGGACTCGATCAACAGCGGATTCTCGCCATCGATCAACGGCCGCATCAGCGCATGAAACATCATGTCTCCCAGGTACGGCAGCGGTTCACGCTTGCCCATCAGCTCGGCGAACACCCGGCCAAACGGCACCGGCCCGGCTTCATCCACGTATTGCAGGGACAGGCGCTCGGTCAGGGACAAACCGTCCTGCACACCTGGTAACTCCTGCAACTGTCGGCGCAATGCCGGGGCCAGGAAGGGCAGGGAGGTGGAGCTACTCCGGGCCAGTTCCGCCAGCTTGATCGGCGAGCTGGCGCAATACGCCAGCCAGGCCTGTCGCGCCAGTTGCAGCATGTCCTCGTCGACCTGTCGGCGCTGCGGCCACAGCCACGCCAATACTTCAGGCGCCAGTTGGCCGATGCCGATAAAACGCTGCACGCCGGGGATACGATCGACTTCGATCAACTCCAGTTTTTCAGGCAGATGCTCAAGCCCAGCCAGCGCGCGAATCAGGAACAACTGATCGTACGCATCCGCCTCACACCACAACACGCTGTGGCCGGCGCTGCCCAGTTGTTCAAGATGGTGATATTCGTCCGCATGCCGGCGCGCCACTTCGGCCTCATCCATGGCAAACACCTGGCTGATATAGCGGCTGCGAACGGCCTGGTATTGCTCGGCAGGCAAGTCCTGCACCGGGCCCATGCACAATGGGTCAATCAGCATCCGGAAGCGGCCCTTGAACCCCGCCACGCCCAGGCTGTGGGCGATATCGTTGCCGCAGCGCCAGTGGGTGGTGCGGGCTTCATCGCTGGCGTCGAAACCTGGATGGCGGGCGGCAAAATCCACCGCATCGACGTGGGCCTTGAGCTTGGGCCAGCTGGGAAAACCGAGTTCCTTGGCGATCGACCATTGGGCATCGGATAAGGTCGGGGTTGCGGCGGCATCGGCGCTTTTCAGGCGCTGCAAAAGTTCCTTGGCGCGCTTGCGCTGCTGCTCAAGGTTGATACGGCCGTTAGTGGACGAGAATGATTGCGACATACGATCTCCTTGTACAAACCTTGTCCGCTTTAAGGTTGGGAGTCGTAGAAATGTGATATTCAGTCAAGGTCTTGGGCGCAGCCCTTTCCGCGGATGGTGGCGTAGATGGCGCCAGGCGGGAAATATAGGCAGTGCAATGATTGATTGCAAGCCGCCCGGTGGATCGCGCCGGGGTTTTGCACAGGAGACGTTCATGAAAGTTGGTGTGATTTCCGATACCCACGGCTTGCTCCGTGCCGAGGCCCTGGCGGCCCTGGAAGGGTGCGAGCAGATTGTTCACGCCGGGGACATCGGTAGCCCGGAGATCCTTGAGTTGCTGGCCTCGATTGCGCCATTGCATGTGGTGCGCGGCAATAACGACCTCGATGCCGCGTGGGCAGAGCATTTGGCTGACCGGCTGGATTTTGACCTGAACGGCTGGCGGGCGTTGCTGGTGCATGACGTTGCCGATGTGCCGAAGGAGCTTGATCCGGGCATCCGGCTGGTGATCACTGGCCACTCTCACAAACCATTGATCGAGTGGCACGGCGAGCGGCTGTTTCTCAACCCTGGCAGTGCA
Organism: Pseudomonas sp. KK18; assembly: GCF_037094675.1. Taxonomy (NCBI): domain Bacteria; kingdom Pseudomonadati; phylum Pseudomonadota; class Gammaproteobacteria; order Pseudomonadales; family Pseudomonadaceae; genus Pseudomonas; species Pseudomonas sp. KK18. The sequence continues at coordinate 4,624,183 of NZ_CP146605.1, read as the reverse complement.
GGGCGGCGACGTTTCAAGTTGCCGGTGACCCTGGCGTTGCTTGAGGTGCGCGAGAAATCCATCAAGCCGCGCCTGGTGTCGCTGGAGCCCAAGCGCTGAAGAACGCTGAGGCGAGGGAGCTTGCTGTGGCGAGGGAGCTGCTGTGGTGAGGGAGCTTGCTCCCGCTGGGCTGCGCAGCACCCCCAAGAAATTAACGGTGTTTTTTCAGGTGTATCGCAGTGGCTTTATTGGGGCCGCTTCGCAGCCCAGCGGGAGCAAGCTCCCTCGCCACGGGGGACGTGCCCTGTCTTACCATTGCGTCTGAATCAGGAACAAGGATCATCAACGCCATGAGCGTATTAGTCGAAACCCGGGCGCTCACGCGGATGGACGAGCGCCGCCAGCTGCAACTGCTGCAGCCCACGAACTTCCAGCTGCACCGCGCCGACCGCCTATCCATCACCGGTTCATCCGGCTCCGGCAAAAGTGTATTCCTTCGGGCACTCGCCTTGCTCGACGCGCCGACCTCAGGGGATATCCTCTGGAACGGGCAGCCCATCGCCAACGCGCAAGTCCCGCAGTATCGCAGTCGCATCAGCTACCTCTCCCAACGCCCGGCGCTGATCGAAGGCACGGTGGAAGACAACTTGCGTTTCCCCTACAGCCTCAAGGCCTTGCATCACCTGAGTTTCGACCCGCAGGCGGTCAAGGCGCTGCTGGCCCACGCGGGCAAGGAGTCGGGCTTTCTGGCAAAAAATGCCGGGGATTTATCCGGTGGTGAGTCCCAGGTGGTGTCACTGATCCGTACCCTGCAACTCAATCCCGATGTGCTGTTGCTGGACGAACCTACCGCCGCTCTCGACCCGGCATCGTCCGGGGAGGTCGAGGCGTTGATCAGTGCCTGGGCCGAAGCGGATAGCGCTCACGCCTATATCTGGGTGTCCCACGACCTTGAGCAGGCGCAACGCATGAGCACCACCCATTTGCATATGGACGCCGGCGTGCTGACGGGGGCCGTGCAGCCATGAATTATCACGACCTCACGGCAATGGACATGGCCATCGCCGCCTCGCTGATCCTGATCAACGGTGCGCTGTCGCTGTTGTTGCGGCTGGGGCTGGAGCGTCAGCTGTTCTGGGCGGCTGTGCGCACGGTGGTGCAGTTGTTGGCGATCGGTTACCTGCTGGGCTGGGTCTTTGAATTTGCCTACTGGTATGTGGTGCTGCCGCTGATGTGCCTGATGACTCTGATCGCCGGGCTCTCGGCTGCCGGGCGTGGGAAGCGGACCTATGCGGGGCAGCGGGCCGACAGTATTGTGTCGGTGTGGGGCAGTTCCTGGTTGGTGACGGCTGTTGGCCTGTTCGCGATTATCCGGATTCACCCGTGGTACGAGCCGCAGTATGCGATTCCGATCCTTGGGATGATTCTGGGTAATACGCTTACCGGGGTGTCCCTGGGGATTGAGCGTATGACTCAGGAGCTGACCTCCGGTCGCAATACCATCGAGATGATTCTGGCCCTCGGTGGTTCACGCTGGGAGGCGGCGCAGGATGCGATTCGCCAGGCTGTGCGGGCCGGGATGATTCCGACGCTGAACCAGATGACGGTGGTGGGGATTGTGAGCTTGCCGGGGATGATGACTGGCCAGGTGCTGGCCGGGGAAAGTCCGGTGGACGCGGTGCGTTATCAGATTGTGATCATGTTTTTGATCGCTGCGTCGTCGGCGTTGGGCACGGTAGGTGCGGTGTTGCTGACCTACCGTCGACTGTTTTCAGCCAGCCATCGTTTCCTGCGGTTCAGGCTCGAAGAGCGGGTGTAGCGCAGGCACCATCGGATCCCCAAAATGCACCGCAACCCTGTGGGAGCTGTCGAGATCCGGTTCAATCACCCACACCAAAATCCAGCAACACCTTCATCGCCTGGCTCTTGTCCGCCGCCAGTTCAAACGCCTGCACCGCCTCGCTGAACGGCACGGTGTGGGAGATCACCGGACGCACATCAATCACCTGGCGATTGAGCAAATCCACCGCCTGGGCAAACTCCGAATGGAAGCGGAAGGTGCCCCGCAAGTCGATCTCCCTGCTCACCAGCATATTCAACGGCAGCGAGACCTCGCCACCCAGACCGACCGTCACCAGCACGCTGCGCGGGGCCATGCACTCCAGGCCGTTGCGCAGGGCCTGGGCGCTGCCGGAGACTTCGAACATCACGTCGAAGTAGCCTTTTTCGGCGGTATACCGCTTCAACGCGTCGGCGTCTTCCGCCAGGTTATGAGTACGGCTGGCGCCCATTTTTTCGGCGCAGGCCAAGGGCCCGGCAGCCAGGTCCACCGCAACAATTTCCCTCGCGCCCGCTGCCCGCAGGCTGCCGATCAACAGGTTGCCGATGGGCCCGCACCCGGTGACCAATACCCGTTTGCCGAACACCACCCCGGCACGCTGGATGGCATGCAAACCCACAGACAACGGTTCAGCCATTGCACCCTCGGCAAGGCTCACATGATCGGCCAGCAGATGCGCCTGGTGCGTTTCGATCACCAGGCTTTGTTGAAACGCACCCTGCACGTGAGGGAAGGGCATCGCGCTGCCGTAGAAACGCATGTTCAGGCAATGGTTCGGCAGCCCTTGATGGCAATAATGGCAACCCCCGCAAGGCCGCGACGGCGAGACCGACAAGCGTTGGCCAATCTTGAACGGCCCGTCTTCACGGCCTACCGCCTCGATCACCGCCGATACTTCGTGGCCGAGCACCATCGGCTCGCGCAACCGCACGGTGCCGAAGCCGCCGTGCTGGTAGTAATGCAGGTCCGAGCCGCAGATCCCGCCCCGGGCAATGCGCACCCGCAGTTGGTCGGGCGTCAGTGCCTGGGGTTCGGTTTGCGGTTCTACCCGCAGGTCTTTCGAGGCATGGCAGACAATCGCGTGCATGAAATTCTCCAGGTTACAGCGAGGCGGTGATGCCACCGTCCACGTACAGGATATGACCGTTGACGAAACTTGCCGCGTCGCTGGCAAGGAATACCGCAGCGCCCGCCAGTTCGGCGACGTCACCCCAGCGCCGGCTCGGTGTGCGCTGCACCAGCCAGTCGCTGAATTCGGGGTTGGCCACCAGGTTGGCGTTCAGTTCGGTCTTGAAATAGCCGGGGCCGATGCCATTCACCGTCAGCCCGTGGGGGCCCCAGTCGATGGCCATGCCTTTGGTGAGCATTTTCAGCGCGCCTTTGCTGGCGGCATACGGGGCGATGCCCGGGCGCCCCAGTTCGCTTTGCACCGAGCAGATATTGATGATGCGCCCCCGCTTGCGCGGGATCATCGCCCGGGCCACGGCCTGGCCGACCAGGAAGGCGCTGTCCAGGTTGGTGCTCATCAACTCGCGCCAGTGGGTTTCGCTGTAGTCCTCCAGCGGCCCGCGACGTTGCATGCCCGCGTTGTTGACGAGGATGTCCAGCGGGCCCAGGCGCTCTTCGATCTCCGCCACGGCGGCCAACACCGCCGCGCCGTCGGTGACATCGAACGCCTGGGTGTGCACCTCCAGGCCTTCCGCCGCCAGCAACGCGGCACTGTCACGCAAGGTGCTGCGGTTGCGCCCGTTGAGCACTACCCGTGCGCCAGCCTGGGCCAGGCCACGGGCGATGGCCAGGCCGATGCCGGCGCTGGAGCCGGTGATCAAGGCCAGGCGGCCATCGAGGCGGAAACTGTCTAAAACACGCTGCATGGGGCGATCTCCGAAGACTGAGACAGGTGATCAACACTATCAATCCGAGTGCGGGGCGCCGCTCTCATTGTTATACGTCAAACCCTGTCATATCGTGCATCACGGGCTTAACTTCAGCGCAGCCAGGGCCCGGCGTCCAATTTTCATTTGTGATGGGGTGATCAATAATCGTGATAACCGGAGCCAATCTGATGGAACTCAAGCACCTGCGCGCCTTTGTCGTGCTCGCCCAGGAACTGCATTTCGGCCGGGCGGCCGCGCAGTTGTCGATCGTGCAACCGGCGCTGAGCATGCAGATCAAACTGCTCGAAAGCGGCCTGGGCGTGCGCCTGCTCGACCGCAACCGGCACTCGGTCACACTGACGGAAGCCGGGCGGGTGTTTCTGCCGGAAGCCCTCGCCACCCTGCACCAGGCTGCCCGCGCCGCCGATGCCGCCCGGGCTTCGAACCGCGGGGAGATCGGCCGGGTGCGCCTGGGATTTGTCTCGTCGGTATTGCCGCAATTGCTGCCCGGGTTGATTCGTGCGGTGCACCAGCGCTACCCGCGAATTGAACTGGAGCTCAAGGACATGCCCGGCCCGGATCAGGCGGCTGCGTTGAAAAACGGCCAACTGGATTTCGGCCTGATGCGTTTGCCGGCGGCCTATCCCGGCGTGCAGACCCTTGAGGTGTTGCAGGAAAGCTTCGTGGTCGCCTTGCCCGGCGAGCATCCGTTGGCGACCCAGGAAACCATTCAGCCGACGGACTTGCTCAAGGTGCCGGTGTTCATCCTGGCCCGGCGTTATGCACCGGGTTTCTACGATGAATTCGTGCAGGCGATGGGCGTGCCGCTGGAGATCGCCTCCGAACTCGGCGAGTTCACCACCATGCTGGCGCTGGTCTCGGCCGGGCTGGGTGTGGGTGTGTTGCCGCTGCAGGCGGCCCGGGCGCTGCCGGCCAATTGCGTGTCCAGGCACCTGGCGTTGGGGGCGTTCCGGGCCAGGACCGGCCTGGCGTGGACCGAGCTCGACAGCCCGGTGAAAACCACCCTGTTCAACCTGATCGACGAGTTGTTTGGCGATTGATTGTTTCATCCGGTGAAATGCTTGATTGTAAAAACTGGCTATTCTGCTGCGTGCCGTAGCGGTGGAACATAAGCGTTATCGACCCGATCACCGGGTCGAGTCCCTGGCACATCGCGGAGCCCGTCATGATCAAACTGTACCGTTACCCCTTGTCTGGCCATTCCCACCGGGTTGAGTTGATGCTGTCGCTGCTGGGCGTGCCCGCTGAGCGGGTGCACGTCGATCTGAAGCAAGGCGCGCACAAAACCCCTGAGTTCCTGGCCACCCTCAACAGCTTCGGCCAGGTGCCGGTGATCGATGATAACGGCGTGGTGCTGGCAGACTCCAACGCGATCCTGGTGTACCTCGCCGGCCAATATGGCACCGCCCAGTGGCTGCCGACCGAGCCTTTGGCCCAGGCCCGTGTGCAGCGTTGGCTCTCGGCTGCGGCAGGGCCGCTGCACACCGGGCCGGCTGCGGCGCGATTGATCACTGTGTTCGGTGCCGCGCTGGATGCCGAGGCGACCATCAGCCGCTCCCACGCATTCCTCAAAGTGGTAGAGCACCAGTTGGAGCAGAGCCGTTTTCTCACCGGTGACCTGCCGACGATTGCCGATATCGCGCACTACACCTACATCGCCCATGCGCCGGAGGGGAATGTCGCGCTGGACGACTATCCGCAGGTTCGCGCCTGGCTGGGCAGTATCGAAGCGCTGCCGGGTTTTATCGGTATGCAACGCACGGCTGTGGGCTTGGCCAAGGCTTGAAGATTTTTGTGGCGAGGGAGCTTGCTCCCGCTGGACCGGGTTGGCGCGCCAGTGCGCAGCGCTCCCAGGATTTTGGGGCCGCTACGCTGCCCAGCGGGAGCAAGCTCCCTCGCCACAACCGCTCCCAAGCCACTGGTTTGGTGGACCACATTCGATTAAGGGGACCCATGGACCGTTTCCAGGAAATGCAGATTTTCCTCGCCGTCGCCGAAGAACAGGGCTTTGCCGCGGCGGCCCGGCGCCTGAACATCTCGCCCCCCAGCGTGACCCGCGCGATTGCCGCGATGGAGGCGCGTATTGGCACCCAGTTGCTTTCGCGCACCACCCGCAGCCTGCACCTGAGCGAGGCCGGCCAGCGTTACCTGGACGATTGCCGGCGCATCCTCGCGGAGTTGACTGAGGCCGAAGAAGCGGCAGCAGGCAGCTTCTCGATCCCGTGGGGGCACCTGACGGTCACCGCGCCGGTGTTGTTCGGCGAGTTGTTCGTCGCGCCAATCCTGGGGGAGTACCTGGACCTGTTTGCCCAGGTCAGCATCAACGCCTTGCTGGTGGACCGTGTGGTCAACATGACCGATGAAGGCGTCGATGTGGCCGTGCGCATCGGGCATTTGCAGGAACCCGGCCAGCAGGCGATCAAGGTCGGCGAGGTGCGTCGCGTAGTGTGCGCGGCGCCGGCTTACCTTGAGCGGCACCGGCCACTGCACCCCGGGCAACTGCGTGAGGCGAAGATTGTCACGTCGTCTTCCAGCCAGTTGGTCAGCGAATGGCAGTTCAGGGAAGGCGGCCAGCCGTTGAGCGTGGCCGTTGAGCCGCGCCTGGTAGTCACCGCCAACAACGCGGCGATCAACCTCGCGCGCCTGGGCTGGGGCGTCACACGGGTGTTGTCTTATCAGGTGGCCAGCGATGTGCGTGCAGGCGCACTGGAGATCATCCTGCAAGACTTCGAACCGCCGGCCTTGCCGATCCATGTGGTGTTCCAGAACAACGCCCGGGTACCGGCGAAGGTCAACACGTTCGTGGATTTTCTGGTCAGCCGGCTGGGGCAGGATGCTGCGCTCAACCCATCGATGCAGCGGCCGGCCTGATGGACCGTTATCGCGACATGCAGATCTTCCAGGCGCTGTCCCGGCAGCCGAGCCTGTCCGCGGCTGCCCGTTGCCTGGGCATCTCGGGGCCCACTGTGATCCGCGCGATTGACCGGCTGGAGACGCGCTTGCGGGTGCCATTGGTACAGCGCAGCACCCGGGGCATTCGCCTCACCGAAGCCGGGGCGACGTTCATGGCCGACTGTTCGCGGATCCTTGACGGCGTGAGCGCCGCCGAAGCATCTGCCCAGGGTGCGCACGCGCAGGCCGAGGGAAACCTGCGGGTGTTTTTTCCGTTGCTGTTCAGCCGTTATGTGATGGCGCCGCTGTTGGCCGGCTACCTGGAGCGCTATCCCGGAGTTCGCCTGTTTGCCCATTACCACGATCATTATCCGAACCTGAATGAAGACGGCCTGGACGTGGCAGTCCTGGTGGGGGAACTGCCCGGTTCATCCCTGATTGCCCGGCCCGTGGGCCATGTGCGCAACATCGTCTGCGCCAGCCCCGGCTATCTGCAAAGCCATGGCGAACCGGTGCAACCGGAGGCGCTCAAGGAGCATCGGCTGGTCGCCAGCCAGGCGTATTCGAATTGGGTGCAGTGGGATTTCCAGGGCGCCAGCATCAAGGCCCGGGCGCGTCTCGGTTGCACCACGGTGCAGGGCGCGATCAATGCGGCGGTGCAGGGCGCAGGGTTGATCCGGTGCTTGAGCTACCCGGTGCACGAGCACCTGGCGAGCGGGCAACTGTGTCGAGTATTGCAGGCCTATGAACCGCCGCCGCTGCCGGTGCATGTGGTCTACCGCGAAGGGCGCAACGCTTCGATGCGGGTGCGCAGTTTTGTCGATTTCAGCGTGGCGGCATTGCGTGAACATCCGGCGTTTCATTCACCGAGGGCTTGATCATGAATCACCAGGACGCGTCCCCCGTTTCGCCATGGCATGCCGGCGAGCGGCAGTTGCAGCAAAGTGCCGGCGTGGCCGAGCGCATGGAGGTGATCGGCGCGAAGGTGATACGGGATCACTTGCCGGAGCAGCATCGGGCTTTTTATGAGTTGTTGCCCTATCTGGTCGTGGGGGCCGTGGATGAGCAGGGGCTGCCCTGGGCCACGCTGCTGGAGGGCACGCCGGGGTTTGCGTATTCGCCGGACCCCTACAGCTTGCGTATCGACAGCCTGCCTGCGGAGAGTGACCCCGCCGGGAGCGGGCTGAAACAAGGCGCGTCGGTCGGGCTGTTGGGCATTGACCTGAATACGCGGCGGCGTAATCGCATGAACGGGGTTATTGGGGCTGCCGGCGTCGACGGTTTTACCGTGGCGGTGGTGCACACGTTTGGAAATTGCCCGAAGTACATCCAGTTGCGTGCGGTGGACCCGGGGGCCCGGGGGCAGCGCGCTGCTAAAGGTATTGTGCGGCGCGCGAACTCGCTCGATGACGCTGACCGGGCGCTGATTTGCAGCGCTGATACGTTTTTCGTCGCCAGCTATGTGGACCTGGAAGGAGATGCGGCCAAGCGTTCGGTGGACGTTTCACACCGAGGCGGCAACAGTGGGTTTGTGCGCGTGGAGGGAGAGGTGCTGACGATTCCCGATTTTACCGGCAACTCGTTTTTCAACACCTTGGGCAATGTGCAGGTCAACCCGGTTGCGGGCTTGCTGTTTGTGGATTTTGCTACGGGTGATGTGTTGCAGGTGGCCGGGCGGGCCGAGGTGATTCTTGAAGGAGATGAAGTGGCCACGTTCGAGGGGGCTGAGCGGTTGTGGAAGGTGACCGTGGAACACGTGGTCCGAAGGGATGCGGCGCTGGCGCTGCGTTGGCAGTTCGAGGGGTTTTCTCCCTACAGCCTGGCGTTGGGGCCTTGGAAAGCCTGAGGGGGGTGCTGCACCCCTCGCGCAGTTGAGCTTTAACTCAGCCGCACGAGGGGGAGTGTATAGGCGGGCCTAGCGAGGCCGGCCGATAGGTCTGTCGAGTTTGTCACATCGGATGGGTACGCAGGCCGTGCCAGGCCCAGCGCCTGCTTCTGGTTTTCCAGGCCGGTGCCACGCCTCTTTCCAGCCATTACTGCATTCAGCATGTCTGCTCCTTGACTCGATTGCATTGATTCATGGCGATAATTTATTCCGCGAGGATCTCGCGATAACGTTTCTGGTAATCGTCGTAAGACGTGCTTTCCTGCATCAACTGCTCAAGCTTTTTCTTCTTGTAGGCTGCTTTGTCGAGTGCGGGTGGTGCATTGGAACTGGCCGCTGGTGGTGTGCTTGCCCGGTATACCGGATTGGGAAAGAGTTGATCGGTCAGCTCGATGATTTTGTTCTGCGCATCGATAAACTTGTCGAGGCGACCACCGCCCCACGACGCGTCGTATTCCGCCTGGCCGACCTGACGGCCCTGTTCATACACACGGATATCGGCGTAGTACATGTACAGCGCCATGTCCCATGTCCACTTGCCAATGTAGGTCGTCGACAGCGTGCATACGGAGGGTGGACTGCCGGCTGCCACCTCGCGTGTCTGGAAACCTTTGCTCCTCAGCTGTGCCGTGTAGGTGGTATTGAATCCGGCACGCAGGCCTTCGGCAGGAATCAGGCAAATTTCCGGTGGCTGATCGTTGGACAGGGTGGCCGGGGCGACGGTTTGCTTGATGCTGCAACCCGTGATGGTGAGGGTCATAGCGATCAGTATCGGAGCGAGCGGTATGCGCATAGCGGCCTCCATGTCATCAATAGTGGCTGGATGATAGCACTGCTTTCCCTCCTTATCTCGTAAGGACTATTCGTGCCTCTGCGGCAAATCTGAATTGCGCTGTACCCTGTGTTTGGTGCGGCCTGCGGGCGCAATACTGCAGCGGTTTTTGCCTGCCCGATAAAGGGCTGTCCCGAGGTTTCCCAATGAATGCACCAAGCCGCCTTGCGCTGCTGATCACCGCCACGGCTGCCCTCAGCGCCTGTGGCGATTCCTCCAAACTGCCGTTTCAGGCCGGTGTGGGGCCAAGCCCGCAACTGCCCGAACCCACTGCATCACTGATCCCGACACTCAAGGTTTCCAAGGCTGTCGGCTGGTCCGGTAATGCCCAGCCAACGGCGCCCGATGGGTTCACGGTAACGGCGTTGGCCGCGGACCTTGACCATCCGCGCTGGGTGTACACCTTGCCCAATGGCGACGTGCTGGTAGCCGAGAGTAACCATCCGCCCATGCCTGAAGGTGCCACGGACGGCGGCACGGGTTTGCTCGCCTGGGCGCGTCGTACCGCGATGGGGTTTGTGATGGGGCGGGTCGGTGCCGATACGCCGAGCGCCGACCGGATCACGCTGCTGCGGGACGCCGACGGTGATGGGCGTGCCGAGGTGAAGAGTGAGTTTCTCGGTGGGCTGACGTCGCCGTTTGGCATGGCGTTGGTGGGGGATGAGTTGTATATCGGCAATGCCGATGCGGTGGTCAAGGTGCCTTATGTTCGGGGCCAGACTCACATCGATGCCGTGCCGGTGAAGGTCACTGATCTGCCGGCCGGGATCAATCATCACTGGACCAAAAACGTCCTGGCCAATCCTGAGGGTACCAAGCTTTATGTGACCGTCGGGTCCAACAGCAATGTGGGTGAGAATGGGCTTGACGCCGAGGAAGGGCGTGCTGCGATCTGGGAGTTGGATCTTGCCAGTGGGCAGAAGCGTCTGTTCGCCAGTGGGTTGCGCAATCCCAATGGGCTGGCGTGGAAACCCGGCTCTACGCAGTTGTGGACGGTGGTCAACGAGCGCGACGAGATCGGCAGCGATCTGGTGCCGGATTACCTGACGTCGGTGCGGGACGGCGCGTTCTACGGTTGGCCGTGGAGTTATTACGGGGCTCACGTTGACAGCCGGGTGCAGCCGCCGCGTCCGGACAAGGTCGCCCAGGCGATTGCACCGGACTACGCGCTGGGGACTCACGTTGCGCCGTTGGGCCTGACTTTTTCCGATGCGCGGGGGATGCCAGCGGTGTTTGCCGATGGGGTGTTTGTGGGGGAGCATGGATCCTGGAACCGTAATCCGCAGGCGGGGTACAAGGTGGTGTTTATTCCGTTCCGGGACGGAAAGCCGTCGGGTGTGCCTGTTGATTTCCTGACTGGGTTTTTAAATGGTGATGGAGAGGCTCAGGGGCGTCCGGTGGGTGTAGCGTTGGACGGGCAGGGCGCGTTGCTGGTGGCGGATGATGTGGGGAACAAGGTATGGCGGGTAGCACGGGTAAGGCCTTAGGGTTTTGCTCTTACAGCGGCTCACGGTCCACTGTAGGAGCTGGCTTGCCGGCGATGGCATCAACTGGGTGTACCTGATGCACCGAGGTGTCTGCATCGCCGGCAAGCCAGCTCCTACAGCAAAGCGGCTTTGCTTTTGCTTTTAACACTCAGGTCGGCTTTCAGGCCGCCGTGCTCTTGCTTTTGCTTACTTTGGGGGGGTTCCAAAGTGAGCCGCTGTAAGAGCGGAACCATAAGCCGCCGTGACCGAAGAAACGGATATGCCCCCACCCCCACCCCCATCCCCACCCCCAGCAGAATCACCCTCCCACCCCCCACCCAACGCCGTATACAAATTCACCTCCGCCACCAACTGCGCCAACCGATCAACAATCAACGCCTGCTGCGAACTGAACAACGACCGCTGCGCATCCAGAAACACCAGATTACTGTCCACCCCACTGCGATACCGGTGCTGAGCCAGGTCGTAATACGTCTGGTTGGCCCGAACAAAATCCCGCTGCGCCGCCAGTTGCTCGTTATACGTTTGCCGCGCCGCCAGCCCGTCCGAGACTTCCTGGAACGCGGTCTGAATCGACTTCTCATACTGCGCGACATAAATGTTCTTCTGAATCTTCGCGTAATCCAGGCTGGCCCGCAGGCTGCCCGCGTTGAAGATCGGCAGATTGATCTGCGGCTGGAACCCCCAACTCCCCGAGCCCCCCTGGAACAATCCCGACAGATCCTTACTCGAGGTGCCCGCGTTGGCCGTCAGCGTAACCGAAGGAAAAAACGCCGCCCGCGCCGCGCCAATATTCGCGTTGGCCGCCTGAAGCTGATACTCGGCCTGCACAATATCCGGCCGCCGTTGCAGCAGGTCCGACGGCAACCCGGCCGGCACCCGGGCTACCAGGTCGTCGGACAGCGGCTGTGCCGGCAAAGAATCCGGCACCGGCCCACCCACCAGCAACGCCAGGCTGTTGAGGTCCTGGGCCACCTGCCGCTGGTAGCGCGCAATGCTTGCCCGGGTACTTTCGACGCTGGTCCGGGCCTGGATCACATCGATCGACGTCGCCTTGCCCGCCGTTTTACTGCGCGACGTCAGACGCAGGCTGTGCTCGTCCGAGGCCAGCGTCTGCCGGGCCAGGGCCAGCAGTTCCTGGTCGGCGCGCCAGGTCAGGTAAGCGTTGGCGACGTTGGCCACCAGGCTCAGTTGCGCGCTGCGCCGAGCTTCTTCAGTGGCCAGGTATTGCAGCATCGCCTGCTCACTGAGGCTGCGTACGCGGCCGAAAAAATCCAGCTCGTAGGCGCTGACGCCCAATGTCGCCGAATAGGTAGAGGTGATCGCAGACTTGCCGGTGGTAGTGGCGCGCCGCGGGACTTTCTGGCGGTTTTCGGCACCCGTGGCAGACACCGCCGGGAACAGGTCGGCACGCTGGATGCGGTACTGCGTCTGGAACGCTTCGACATTCAGCGCCGCCACCCGCAGGTCACGGTTATTCACCAGGGCCTGGCCAATCAACTGCCGCATCACCGGGTCACGGAACAACTGTTGCCAGTCAGGCCCGGCGGCCGATGGCCCCACCCGGTCCGCGTTATACACCGGGTAGTGCGCCGGGGTCGGTGCCTCGGGCCGCTGATAGTCCGGGATCAACGAACACCCGCCAAGCACACACGCCACGCCGAGCATCAGTTTTTTCATCACGCGCCAACCATCCATTTGGCCAGGCCATGCCGGCCACTCACGCCCAGTTTGGCCGCCGCGCGCTTGAGGTAGGTTTCGATGGAGCTGTTTTTCACGCTGAGTTTCTCGGCCATCTGCGGTACGGTTCCGCCGGTCAACAACCCCAGGCAAACCTCCTGTTCCCGCGCCGATAAGGTGATGTCACTGAGTGACAGGCGTTTATAGAATTCGCGCTGCAATTGCGACTGCTCCAACGGAGTTTTAGAGGGCTCGGGCGCTACCGGCGGGGCCTGTCGATTGATCTGCGCGTGGCGCTCGATCAACGGCAGCAAGGTTTCCGAAAGGCTCTTGAGAAACGACAGCTGCGCCAGGGAAAAGGCGCGTTGGGTGTGGGGCCGGTAGAACGAAATCACGCAGCGCCGATTGGCCTGGCGCGATACCAGGTTGCACTGATGGGAGGTGCCGCGGGTGTGGGTGCTGTCGGCCTTGGCATTCATCTGGATCAACAGCGGGTCGTTCATGCCGAGCATTTTTTTCAGCAGCGGATGATCGTCGCGGTGATGCAGGGTGCGCGGTGGCGGCAGGTCCTGCTTCAACCCGTCGCTGCCAAGTAACTTGATATCGAGCACGCAGGCCTGGTGCTCGTCGAGGGTCCATTCACTGAGGTCCACCAAGTGAACCGGTACCAGCTTGTTGACCAGTTGCAGCATGTTCGCTGCGAAGTGTTCAGTGCCGGTGCTTGAAATCAACTCTCCCAACTCGAAATAAAAATGCGGATTTTCCATATTCCGAATACTGCTGGTCAGACTCATAGCCATCTCATCCTTGATGTCGAAAACCGTCAACGGTTGCCCTTACGTGTGCAGGCCTCCCGTTCTCCTTGAACCTGGGTCGGTGCTCGAGGCTTCATTTAGCCACGTGGATTTGTCCTACGTATGTAGCGGAAACGAGGGACACAACCTGCCATAAAAAGCGCGCCATTATTTCGTCATTTCCGACAGGGATATAGGCTGAAGCTGCAGGGTAAAAGGATTTTAGAGTTTGTTAACTAGTTGATATAAAACATATTTACTCAATTTTCTCGACATGCCCGGCTATATGGCATCGGCCAGATGTAGCCAATCTCCTACATCCATTTAATCGTTTCAGCACTGAACCATCAGCCAACCCCGGCGCGGTACCCAGGCTGTCCGGGTTTCGGGTGACATACGGCCCTCCGGGGCGATGCTTAAATCCCGTTGATTTCGCCTCAATGGGGCGTTGTGCGCCTTATCGACACCTCACATGAGAAGGATCTTATGACGTATTTCCCCCTGACCGCCGCCCAGCGGGATATCTGGCTCGACCAACTGCGCCTCGGTGACTCGCCGCTGTACAACATCGGGGGTTATATCGAACTCACGGGCACCGTGAATCCCGCATTGATCCAGCGAGCCATCGAGCACCTGGTGGCCAAGCACGACGCATTGCGTACGGTGTTGCAAGTGGCGGCCGATGGCTTGCCACGGCAGGCGTTTGCCGAGGCCATGGCGGTATCGGTGCCGCAGCATGACGTCTCGCGCCAGCCGGATCCCCGCGCGGCCGCCGAGGCCTTGTTGCAGGCGCAGATGGCGCGAACCTATGCGCTGGTCGACGAGCCGTTGTTCCGCTTCTTCCTGGTCAAGCTCGATGACCAGCATTACCGCCTCGGCACCCAGGCTCACCACCTGATTCTCGATGGCTGGGGCTTTGGCCAGATGCTGCAATCCCTTGCCGGGATCTACAGCGCCCTGGAGCAGGGCCGACTACCGGACCTGTCGGCGCCGTCCTATATCGACTTCATCGACAACGATGAACGCTATCGCGAGTCGGCCCGTTACGCCCGGGACCGCAGCTACTGGCTGGACAAATACCAGGCGCTGCCAGAGCCGCTGCTGACGCGCCGTTACCAGGCCAAGGGCGATGCGCCGAGCAACACCCTGGTAGCACCGTTTCCGGCGGCGCTGCTCAATAGCATGGCGCGGGTGGCGAACCATTACCAGGCGTCGGCGTTCCATGTGTTATTGGCGGCGATGTACCTGTACTTCAGCCGCACCGGCCAGCGCCAGGAGTGGGTGGTGGGGCTGCCGATACTCAACCGTTCCAATGCACGCTTTCGTTCGACCCTGGGGCTGTTCACCCAGGTCAGTGCCGTGCGCTTGCAGTTCCGCGACGACCTGCCTTTCAGCGCCCTGGTGCGTGGCGTGCGCGACCAGCTCCAGCAGGATTTTCGGCATCAACGTTTCCCGCTGAGCGAGATGAATCGCGAGCTGGGTTTGCTGCGCGCCGACCGCGGCCAACTGTTCGACCTGTCGGTGTCCTATGAGCAGGACGACCATGAATTTCGCTACGGCCAGGCGTCGGCCCGGGCGATCAAGGTGTCCAACCACCATGAGCCGTTGCCGCTGGCGATTCACTTGCGCAGCAATCGCTACCACGACACGGCGTGCCTGCACTGCGTCTACAACGAGGCGTATTTCCAGGCACACGAGGTGCAGGCCCTGGCCGATCGCCTGGTGTATGTGCTGGAGCAGGGGCTGGAAAACACCGCGCTGCCCCTGGCTGACTTCTCACTGATAACGCCCGAGGAAACCGCGCAGTTGCAACGCTGGAACGCCACCGCCCAGGCCTATCCCGCAGCGCAAACCCTGCATGGGCGCGTCGAGGCCCAGGCCGCGGTGACCCCGCATGCGGTGGCGGCGGTGTATCAGGGGCAGCGATTGACGTATGACCAATTGAATCAACGGGCCAATGCCCTGGCGCGGCAGCTATTGGTGCTCGGGGTAAAGCCCGACGACCGTGTGGCGATCGTCGCCCGGCGCGGCCTGGAGACGCTGGTGGGCTTGCTGGGGATTCTCAAGTCCGGCGCCTGTTACGTTCCGGTGGACCCGGCCCATCCTGCCGAGCGCCTGCACTACCTGCTCGATGACAGCGCGCCGATGGCGGTGCTGACGCAGACGGATTTGCTCGAGCGTCTACCGGTATTGAGCGTGCCGGTCATCAATCTGGACCACGCCACGGCGCAGTTGGCGCGCAACCCGCAAGTGGCGATGACACCCGCCAACCTCGCTTATGTGATCTACACCTCGGGCTCCACCGGCCTGCCCAAGGGCGTGATGGTGGAGCACCACACCGTGGCCAACCTGGTGGACTGGCATTGCCAGGCCTTCGATTTGCACGCGGGCAGCCATACCGCCAGCGTTGCCGGTTTCGGGTTTGACGCCATGGCCTGGGAGGTCTGGCCAGCGCTGTGCGTGGGCGCGACCTTGCACTTGCCGCCGGCCCACGACGGCGCCGAAGACATCGACGCGCTGCTGGCCTGGTGGCGCGCGCAACCACTGGACGTATGCTTCCTGCCCACGCCGGTGGCCGAGTATGCGTTCAGCCAGAATATTGAACACCCGACTTTGCGCACGCTGCTGATTGGTGGCGACCGCCTGCGCCAGTTCAACCAGGCGCGCAGTTTCGCGGTGATCAACAACTACGGTCCCACTGAAGCCACCGTGGTTGCCACCTCGGGCCTCGTTGAGGCCGGGCAGGCGCTGCACATCGGCAAACCCATCGCGAATGCCGCGGTCTACCTGCTGGATGAGCAACAGCGGCCGGTGCCCATCGGTACTGCAGGCGAGTTGTACGTCGGCGGGAAAGGCGTGGCGCGGGGCTATTTGAACCGCCCGGACATGACCGCAGAGCGCTTCCTTGATGACCCATTCAACCCAGGCCGCATGTACCGCACCGGCGACCTGGCGCGTTGGCTGCCGGATGGGAATATTGAATATTTGGGCCGCAACGACGACCAGGTAAAAATTCGCGGCGTGCGTATCGAGCCGGGGGAAATCGAGTCCGCCCTGGCGGGTTATGAAGGGGTCACCGAAGCGGTGGTGCTGGTACGCGAGGGGCAGCTATTGGCCTGGTTCACCGAGCATGCGCCGGTAGCGATTGAAGCGCTTCGCGCCCATCTTAAATCACGCTTGCCGGATTACATGGTGCCGCAGGCCTACGTAAAGCTGGACGCGCTGCCCCTGACGGCCAACGGCAAACTCGACCGCAAGGCCTTGCCGGCACCCGGTGCCGATGCATTTATCAGTCGAATTTACGAAGCCCCCGAAGGGCCTACGGAAATCGCCCTGGCGCAGATCTGGGCCGACGTGCTGCACGTCGAGCAAGTAGGGCGGCATGACCATTTTTTCGAGTTGGGCGGCCATTCGCTGTTGGCGGTCCAGTTGGTGCAGCACATGCGCCAGGTCGGGTTGCAGGCCGACGTGCAGGTGCTGTTCGGCCAGCCGACCCTGGCCGCACTGGCGGCAGCGGTCGGCCAGGGCACCGAGCTTGAGGTGCCGGCCAACCGTGTTCCGGCAGGGTGCCAATTGATTACTCCGGACCTGCTGGCGCTGGCCGAACTGGACCCGCCGACGATAGAACGCATCGTCGCCGCGATCCCCGGCGGCGCCGCCAATGTGCAGGAGATCTACCCGCTGGCGCCGTTGCAGGAAGGCCTGCTGTATCACCACATCACCGACGAGCGCGATCCGTACCAGCAACACGCGATGTTCAGCTTTGCCCGCCGTGAACAGCTGGAAGCGTTCGCCCAGGCGCTGCAACAGGTGATCGACCGCCATGACATCCTGCGCACCAGCCTGGCGTGGGATGCCCTCGAACAACCGATGCAAGTGGTGTGGCGCAAGGCGATTCTGGACGTGCAACCGGTGGCCCTCCAGGGGGACTCAATTCTCGAACAACTGCGCGAACGCCAGCGGCCACTGGACTTGCGCAAGGCGCCGCTGATGGCCCTGGATTACGCCGAAGACCGGCAGAACCGCCGTTGGGTGGGCATGCTGCGTTTCCATCACCTGGTGAACGACGCCACATCGACGCAAGTACTGATGGCGGAAATCCAGGCTCATCTGCTTGGCCAGCAACAGCAATTGCCGGCGCCGGTGCCCTATCGCAACGTGGTCGCCCAGGCCCGGTCGGCGGAACGCCAGGCCGGGCACGAAGCGTTCTTTCGCGAGCGGCTGGCGGATGTCGACGAGCCGACCCTGGCCTTCGGTTTACAGGAACGCCAGGCGGATCGCCGTGACACCGAGGAAGCCGACGTGCTGCTTCCCGACGCACTCGGCCAGTTGTTGCGCGAGCAGGCCCGCACCTTGGGTGTCAGCGCGGCGAGCCTGTTTCATCTGGCGTGGGCCCAGGTACTGGGTCGCGTCTCGGGCCGTGACGATGTGGTGTTCGGTACGGTTCTGCTGGGACGCCTGCAGGCCGGTGAGGGCGCGGACCGTGCCCTGGGCATGTTCATCAACACCTTGCCGCTGCGGGTACGCCTGGCCGGGGTGACGGTGCGCGAGGCGATCAGGCAGACGCAGCAGCAACTCAGCGCCTTGCTCGCCCACGAGCAAGCGTCCCTGGCGTTGGCCCAGCGTTGCAGCGGCGTCACACCGCTGTTCAACAGCCTGCTGAATTACCGGCATGTCTCGGTCGAGGCACTCGAGGTGCTGCAGCCCGGCATCGAATTGCTGAGCAGCGAAGACATCCTCAGCTACCCACTGATGCTGACGGTGGACGACCTGGCCAGCGGTTTCCGGCTCAAGGCCAAGGCGCCCCGCAAGGTCGGTGCCCAGCGCCTGCTGGACTACCTTGGCACGGTGCTGGCGGGATTGGTGGAGACGCCCGAGGCGCCGCTGTTCGATGTGCAGGTGCTGCCCGCGACCGAACTGCAACAGCAACTGGTGGACTTCAACGCCAGCGAAACCGACTACCCCGTGGACCAGACCGTCCACGCCTTGTTCGAAGCCCATGCCCGGCACACACCTCACGCGATGGCGGTGCAGGCCGGTGAGCAGCAACTGACTTACCGCCAGCTCAACGAGCGCGCCAACCGCCTGGCCTATCACCTGCGCGAGCGCGGCGTGCAGCCGGATTCGCGGGTCGCCTTGTGTGTCGAGCGCGGGTTGGACCTGGTGGTGGGCTTGCTGGCCATCCTCAAGGCGGGGGGCGCTTATGTACCGTTGGACCCGGGCTACCCTCGCGAGCGTCTCGCCTACATGCTGCAAGACAGCGCGCCGGTCGCCTTGCTGGTACACGGCGCGACCCGCGATTTGCCGGGGGAGGTGTCGATACCGGTGATCGACCTCGACCACGGCGCCTGGCACCAGGCGCCTGAAGGCAACCCGCGAGTGCCGGGGCTGAGCGTACGCAACCTGGCGTACGTGATGTACACCTCCGGCTCCACCGGCACGCCCAAGGGCGTGATGATCGAGCATCGGGGCCTGGGCAACCTGATGCACTGGGGCTCGCAACTGTGCCCGAATGCCGAGGGTGGCGCGTTGTTGCAGCGGGCGCCGTTCAGTTTTGACGGTTCGGTGTGGGAGCTGTTCTGGCCGCTGACCAATGGCATGCGCCTGGTCCTGGCGCGTCCCGATGGGCACCGTGAGCCGGCGTACCTGGCGCAGGTGATTCGTGAGCAACAGGTCAGTGTGATCAAGTTTGTGCCGGCGATGTTGCAGCAGTTTCTGGAGCTGGAGGAGTCTGCGCTTTGTACCAGCCTTACCGACGTTTTATGCGGTGGTGGGGAGCTGACAGAGGCCTTGGCCCGTGGGGTTCAGGCGCGATTGCCCAAGGTGCGCTTGCATAACGTCTACGGACCGACCGAGGCGACGGTGGACAGCAGTGCCTGGACGCTGGAGCCGGGTGCGCCGGTGCCGGGGTTGCAGTTGCCGATTGGGCGGGCCATCAGTAATACCCGGCTTTACGTATTGGATGAGCATGATCGGCCGGTGCCGCTGGGGTGCAGTGGGCAGTTGCATATCGGCGGGGTGGGCGTGGCTCGCGGGTATCTGGGGTTGGCGCAGATGACGGCGGAGCGGTTTATCGATAGCCCGTTTGTGGCGGGGGATCGGTTGTATCGCACGGGGGATCTGGTGCGGTATTTGCCGGACGGGAACCTGGAGTTTCTGGGGCGCAATGACTTTCAGGTGAAGCTGCGTGGGGTGCGGCTGGAGCTGGGGGAGGTTGAGGCGCGGTTGGCGGCGCATCCTGCATTGCGCGAGGTGGCGGCGTTGATTCGGGATGAGCGGTTGGTGGCGTATTTCACTGTTCGTGATGCGGTGCCGGGGCTTGAGGCGTTGCGCAGTTACATGGTGGAGGGGTTGCCTGAGTACATGGTGCCTTCGGCGTTTGTGCGGGTGGAGGTGTGGCCGCTTAATCCGGCGGGGAAGCTGGATCGCAAGGGGTTGCCGGAGCCTGGGGTGGAGGCGGTTTTGAGTCGTGCCTATGAACCGCCTCGGGGGGAGGTGGAGGCGGTGATTGCGGGGGTTTGGGCTGAGGTGTTGAAGCTGGACCGGGTGGGGCGTCAGGATCACTTTTTTGAGTTGGGAGGGCATTCGTTGTTGGCCGTGGGGGTGGTGGCGCGGATGCGTAAGGCGGGGTTGGAGGTGGATGCGCGCTCGTTGTTCAGTCAGCCGACGGTGGTGGGGTTGGCGGGGGTGGTTGGGAGGCGGGTGGAGCGGGTGGAGGTGGTGCCTGCTTTGGGGATTCCGCAGTTGGGGCGTAGACGCAGGATTTGAGTGGTGGTGTGGTGTGGTGTGCATATCCGTTTCTTCGGTAACGGCCACCTATGGTTCCGCTCTTACAGCGGCTCACTTTGGAAAAGCCCCAAAGTAAGCAAAGGGCTCTGCCCCGCCTGTCGGCACCTCGCCTAGGCTCGGTGTTCCCTCACTCCGGCATTGCTCCGCGGGCCGCCGCGACGGGCCATCCATGGCCCGGCGCGGCTAAACCGGCGTCCTGCCGGTTTACCCGCTCCGCAATACCTGCGTTCGGCCTCGGGCTTATTGGGGCAGTCAGATCAAAAGCAAAAGCAAAAGCAAAAGCACAGCGGCCTCCCGGCCGGCTTGAGTGTTAAAAGCCAGATCAAAAGCCAGAGCGAAAACAGATCTGCTTTTCTGTGGGAGCGGGCTTGCTCGCGAAAAACCTGAGACCGCCGCGTTCATTCAGGATGCCCGCGTCATCGTTAACGACCTTCGCGAGCAAGCCCGCTCCCACATTTTTTGGACCGTGCCCGCTTTAGATTTTGATTTTGCTCTTCAACACTCAAGCCGGCCGGTAGGCCGCTGTGCTCTTGCTTTTGATCTTGATTTTGATCTTAGGCGCCCCGTTAAACCACGCTGGCCGAACGCAGGCTTTGGAGCGTGGGTAACCTGGCAGGACGCCAGGTTAGCCGTCCTGGGCCAAGGATGGCCCATGACGGCGGCCCACGGTCCAAAGCCGGAGTGAGGGCACACCGAGCCCAGGCGAGGTGCCGAGTGGTGGGGCAAGAGCGTTTTGCTTACTTTTGCGCTCTTCAAAAGTGAGCCGCTGTAAGAGCGGAACCAATCGAAGCCATCACCCAAATAACGGATATGCCCCCCATCCAACAAATACGAAAGTTCCCCCACGCCAGCCGCTTTGTCCCCGCTTCCCATGTCACCCCCCACCCCCCGAATCCTCTAATTTCCCAACCCTGCGGGAAGCCTCCCGGCCCACGACTGCGCCCGCGCTTTAAACCGGGCCTCCCAGGCACTTACGCGACAGCTGAAAACGGACTTTCTCCTCAACCGTATCCGACTCAAAAAGCAGGTTACCCCATGCAGTTCAGCAAATTACTGGCAGCTCTTTCCACCCACCCGATCCGCCTGCAAATGGACGAAGGCGACCTGATCATCCTGGGTGACGACGACGCGCTGGATGACGCCCTATGGGACCAACTGATCGCCCACAAACCCCAACTGCTCGACCTCGTCGCCCAACACGGCGGCGACTGGCTCAGCCCGGCCTATCGCATCACCCCGGACATGCTGCCCCTGGTCAACCTCGACCAACCCGCCATCGACCGCATCGTCGCCGCGATCCCCGGCGGGGCGGCGAATGTGCAGGATATCTACCCTCTGGCACCCCTCCAGGAAGGCATGCTCTACCACCATCTGTCAGCACACCAGGGCGACCCCTACGTGCTGCACGCGCAGTTCGTGTTCGACAGCCGTGCCCGTCTTGAAACCTTCGCCCAGGCCTTGCAATGGGTCATCGACCGCCACGATATCCTGCGCACCTCGATGGCCTGGGATCGCCTCCACGAACCCCTGCAAGTCGTCTGGCGCAAGGCCTCGCTGGCCTGCGAAGAAGCCCGCCTCGACGGCGATGTACTGACCCAACTGCAAGCCCTCTACGACGCCCGCAACTACCGCATGGACCTCGGCCAGGCACCGCTGCTGCGCCTGGTGTTCGCCGAAGACCCGCGCAACCAGCGTGTGGTCGCCATGCTGCTGTTCCACCACACCATCCTCGACCACACCGCCCTCGACGTAGTGCGCCGGGAGATCCAGCTGCACCTCGCCGGCCAGACCGAACACGCCAGTGCACCGGTGCCGTTTCGCAACTACATCGCCCAGGTCCGCCATGGCGTCAGCGAACAGGCTCACGAAGCGTTCTTCCGCGAGATGCTGGCCGATATCGACGAGCCAACCCTGCCGTTCGGCCTGCAGGATGTGCAGGGTGACGGGCATGGCATCGACGAAACCCGCATTGCCGTCGACGGCGATCTAAGTCGCCGTCTAAGGGCCCAGGCAAGACCGTTGGGTGTCAGTCCCGCCAGTATGATGCACCTGGCGCTGGCCCAGGTGCTGGGCAAGGTCTCGGCTCGCGAAGCCGTGGTATTTGGCAGCGTGATGCTCGGCCGCATGGGCGCAGGCGAGGGCTCCGACCAGGCCCTGGGCATGTTCATCAACACCCTGCCGCTACGGGTAGATGTAGGCGAACAAAGCGTGCGCGAGGGCGTACAAACCACCCATAAACGCCTGACCGAATTGCTCGATCACGAACACGCCTCCCTGGCCCTGGCCCAGCGTTGCAGTGGTGTGGCCGCACCCACGCCGTTGTTCAGTGCCATCCTCAATTACCGTCACAGCGATGCCTCGGACACCCAGGCGGTGATCGATATCGCCGAAGGCATCCAGGTGTTGGGCGCCGAAGAACGCACCAACTACCCGCTGACGGTCAACGTCGATGACCTGGGCGAAGGCTTTGCCTTTACCGTGATGGTGGACGCCTCCATCGGCGCGACGCGCATTGCCGGTTACCTGCACACCGCCCTGGAAAACCTGGTGCTGGCCCTGGAACAAACGCCATATGCACCGTTGCACAACCTGGGCATCCTGCCTGCCGCCGAACGCCAGCATCTGCTGCACGGCCTTAACGCCAGCACCCAGCACTACGCCGATTCAGCCCTGATCCACCAGCAAGTCGAAGCTCATGCCGCCAGCCATCCCGAAGCCATCGCGCTGCGCTTTGAACACGAACACCTGAGCTACCGCGAGCTGAACGAGCGCGCCAACCAGGTTGCGCATTGCCTGCTCAAGCATGGCATCCGCCCCGATGACCGGGTGGCGATCTGTGTCGAACGCGGGCTGGAAATGATCATTGGCCTGCTGGGGATTCTCAAGGCTGGGGCGGGTTATGTGCCGATCGATCCTGCCTACCCGCTGGACCGTATCGCCTACACCCTGAAAGACAGCGCGCCGCTGGCGGTGCTGGTGCAGGACGACACCCGCCACCTGGTGGGCGACGTCACGTCGATCGACCTCAACAGCCTGCAGCACGAGCCCATCGTCAACCCCAACGTTGCAATCAGCGCGTCCAGCCTTGCCTATGTGATCTACACCTCCGGCTCCACCGGCCTGCCCAAGGGCGTGATGATCGAACACCGCAACGTCGCGCGACTGTTCAGCGCCACCGAGCATTGGTTCAAGTTCAACGCCAATGACACCTGGGCGCTGTTCCACTCGTTTGCCTTCGACTTCTCCGTGTGGGAGATCTGGGGCGCGCTGATGCATGGCGGGCAGTTGCTGGTGGTGCCGCAGCTGGTCAGCCGCTCGCCGGACGAGTGTTACGCACTGCTGTGCGAAGCCGGCGTCAGTATTCTCAACCAGACGCCGAGCGCGTTCCGCCAGTTGATCGCGGCACAGGGCCGCAGCCAGCAACTGCACTCGCTGCGCCAGGTGATCTTCGGCGGTGAAGCCCTGGAACCGGGGATTCTCAAGCCGTGGTACGCCCGGGTGACCAACGCCGGTACGCGGTTGGTCAACATGTATGGCATCACCGAAACCACCGTGCATGTGACCTACCGTGCCCTGGAGGCGGCGGATGCACAGCGGGTGGGCGTGAGCCCGATTGGCGTGCGCATTCCCGACTTGCAACTGTATGTGCTGGACGCCCGCCGCGAACCGGTGCCGAGCGGCGTAGTCGGGGAGTTGTACGTCGGCGGTGCCGGCGTGGCGCGGGGTTATCTCAACCGCGATGAGCTGACGGCCGAACGTTTTCTGACGGATCCCGCAACCGGCCTGCGCCTGTACAAGACCGGTGACCTCGGCCGGATGCTGGCCGACGGCAGTGTCGAGTACCTGGGGCGCAACGACGACCAGGTGAAGATTCGCGGTTTCCGTATCGAACTGGGGGAAATCGAAGCACGCCTGGCCACCTGCGAAGGTGTGCGCGAAGCCGTGGTGATTGCCCGCGAAGACGAACCGGGCGACAAGCGCCTGGTGGCCTACGTGATTGCCCAGCCTGAACACACGCCCACTGCCGCTGAGCTGCGTGACCACCTGCTGCTGTCCCTCGCCGAGTACATGGTGCCCAGCGCCTTTGTGCTGCTCGACGCGTTCCCGCTTACCACCAACGGCAAGCTCGACCGCAAGGCCTTGCCGGCACCGGACGCCGATGCCCTGGCCCGTCGTGGTTATGAAGCGCCACAAGGCGCGGTGGAAGCCGCGATCGCGAATCTCTGGCAAGACCTGCTCAAGGTCGACCGGGTCGGGCGCCAGGACAACTTTTTCGAGCTGGGCGGCCATTCGTTGCTGGCGGTCAAGCTGATCGAGCGCATGCGCCAGCTCGAGCTGAGCGCCGATGTGCGGGTGCTGTTCGGCCAGCCGACCCTGGCTGCGCTGGCCGCTGCGGTGGGCGGGCAGCATGAAGTGCAGGTCCCGGCCAACCTGATCGGCGAAGCGACGCGGCACATCACCCCGGACATGCTGCCGCTGGTGAATCTCGACCAGCAGGCCATCGACCATATCATCGCCAGTGTCCCCGGCGGCATCGCCAACGTGCAGGACATCTACGGCCTGGCCCCGTTGCAGGCCGGCATCCTGTACCACCACCTGGCAACCACCGAAGGCGATCCCTACGTGTTGCAGGTGCAGTTCAGCTTCAGCGGCCATGAGCCGGTCGAGGCGTTTATCCGTGCGCTGCAAAGTGTGATCGAGCGCAACGATATCCTGCGTACCGGGATTGTCTGGGAAGGCCTGGACGAGCCGGTGCAGGTGGTCTTGCGCCAGGCGCTGCTGGTGGTTGAGCAGGTTGAAGCCGATCCTTTCAGTGCCGTATTGGCGCAACTGCAGGAACGCTTCGACCCACGCCACTACCGCCTCGACCTGTCCCGCGCTTCGCTGATGCGGTTTGCCTACGCCGAGGATCAGGGCCGTTACGTCGGCATCCTGCTGCTGCACCACATCCTGCTGGACCACACCGCGTTGCAGGTGCTGGTGGAGGAAATGAGCGCGAGCCTTGCAGGCGAAACCTGCTTGCTGCCCGACGCCGTGCAGTACCGCAACTACGTGGCCCAGGCGCGCCTCGGTGTGAGCGCTGCGCAGCATGAGGCGTTCTTCAGCGAAATGCTCGGCGACATCGACGAGCCGACC
This sequence comes from Pseudomonas sp. KK18, assembly GCF_037094675.1. NCBI lineage: Bacteria > Pseudomonadati > Pseudomonadota > Gammaproteobacteria > Pseudomonadales > Pseudomonadaceae > Pseudomonas > Pseudomonas sp. KK18. Next base: position 4,598,971 of record NZ_CP146605.1, on the reverse strand, counting down.
CTGGCCTTCGGCTTGCAGGACGTGAACCGCGACGGCAGCGGTGTGCGCGAAGCGCACGTGGCATTGGAACCGGCCCTCAGCCTGGGCCTTCGCGAGCAGGCCCGGCAACTGGGGGTGAGTGCCGCAAGCCTGGTGCACCTGGCATGGGCCCAGGTCCTCGGCCAGGTCTCGGGCCAGGACGACGTGGTCTTCGGCACCGTGCTGCTGGGCCGGCTGCACGGCGGCGAGGGCGCCGACCGGGCGCTGGGAATGTTCATCAATACCTTGCCGTTGCGGGTCAGTGTCGGCGCGGTGGGCGTGCAGGCTGGCGTGCGCGCCACCCATGCGCGGCTGGCACAGTTGCTGGGGCATGAACATGCGTCCTTGTCCCTGGCCCAGCGATGCAGTGGCGTGTCCGGTGCGCTGCCGTTGTTCAGCACCTTGCTCAACTACCGCCACAGCGCGCCGGGTGAAGCGCCGGGCGCCAGCCCGTTCGCCGACGCCGGGATCGAAATCCTCAGTTCCGAGGAGCGCAGCAACTACCCGCTGGTGCTGAACGTCGACGACCTCGGCGCAGGCTTTGCCTTGACCGTGCAAGGCGTGGCGGAGGTGGATGTGCAGCGCGTCGGCGACTACATGCTCAGCGCCTTGCGCAACCTGGTCACGGCACTGCAACAGGCGCCGACCACACCGCTGCATCAAGTGTCGATCCTGCCAGCCGCCGAGCGGCATCAAGTGCTGGTGGATTTCAACGCCACTGCTCGCGCCTACCCGGCTGCGCACACCGTGCACGGGATCTTCGAAGCCGGCGTCCTGACCAGCCCCGACGCGCTGGCGGTGGTACACGGCGACGTGTCGCTGACGTACCGCGAACTCAACCTGCGGGCCAATCGCCTGGCCCACTATTTGATCGACCAGGGTGTAAAACCGGGCGACAGCGTGGCCATCGCGCTGCCACGTTCCATCGACCTGCTGGTCAGCCAACTGGCCATCCTCAAGTGCGCGGCGGTGTACGTGCCGCTGGACATCAATGCGCCGGACGAACGCCAGGCGTTCATGGTGCAGGACAGTCACGCCGGGCAGGTGCTGCGTGATCTCGACGGGCTGAACCTCGACAATCAGCCGGCCCATAATCCGAACCTGTCCCAGTCTGCCGAAAGCGTGGCGTACATCATGTACACCTCCGGCTCAACCGGCGCGCCCAAGGGTGTGCAGGTGCCCCATCGCGCCGTCTCTCGATTGGTGATCAACAACGGTTATGCCGACTTCAATCACCGCGACCGGGTGGCCTTCGCCTCGAACCCGGCGTTCGACGCCAGCACCCTCGATGTGTGGGCGCCGTTGCTCAACGGCGGCTGCGTGGTGGTGGTCGAGCATGCCACGTTGCTGTCCCAGGCCGCGTTTGGCGCCCTGTTGCAGGAGCAATCCGTCAGCGTGTTGTGGATGACCGCCGGGCTGTTCCATCAGTACGCCGACGGGTTGATGCCGATGTTCCGGCAACTGCGCTACTTGATCGTCGGCGGCGATGTGCTCGACCCGCAGGTGATCGCCCGGGTGCTTGAGCACGGCGCGCCGCAGCACCTGCTGAATGGCTATGGCCCCACCGAAGCCACGACGTTTTCCACCACCTTCGAGATCAAGTCGGTGGGTGAGGGCGGTATTCCGATTGGTCGACCGATTGGCAACAGCCGTGCCTACGTGCTGGATGCACGGCAGCAGCCGGTGGCGTTGGGCGTGGTTGGCGAGCTGTACATCGGTGGCGCGGGTGTGGCCAAGGGTTACCTGAACCAGCCGCAATTGACCGCCGAGAAATTTATCGTCGACCCGTTCGGCGATGGGCTGCTGTACCGCACCGGCGACCTGGCGAGCTGGCAGGCGGACGGCACCTTGCTGTACCAGGGCCGCAATGACCATCAACTGAAAATCCGGGGTTTCCGTATCGAGCCGGGTGAAATCGAAAGCTGCCTCGCCAGCTATTCCGGCGTGAAAGACACGGTGGTGCTGGCCCGTGAAGATGAGCCCGGCGACAAGCGCCTGGTGGCTTACTACACCGCCCAGGCGCCGCTGAGTATTGAAGCGTTGCGAGCGCACCTGCAAAGCCGGCTGCCGGACTACATGGTGCCGTCGGCCTATGTCTGGTTGGAACTGTTGCCGCTGACCGCGAATGGCAAGCTGGACCGCAAGGGCCTGCCTGCGCCGGATCAGGCGTCGCTGCTCAGCCGTGGTTTCGAAGCCCCGGAGGGCGAGGTGGAAACCCTGCTGGCGCAAATCTGGCAGGACGTGCTGAAGGTCAAGCGTGTCGGGCGTTTTGACCACTTCTTTGAACTCGGCGGCCATTCGTTGCTGGCGGTGAGCCTGATCGAGCGCATGCGCCAGGCCGGCCTGAGCGCCGATGTGCGGGTGCTGTTCAACCAGCCAAGCCTGGCGGCGCTGGCGGCGGCGGTGGGCAGTGGCCGGGAAATCGTGGTGCCGGCCAACGGCATTGCGCCGGGCTGCGAGCACATCGCGCCGTCGATGCTGACCCTGGTCAAGCTGGACCAGCCGGCCATCGACCGCATCGTGGCCACGGTGCCCGGCGGTGCGGCCAACGTGCAGGATATCTACCCGCTGGCGCCGTTGCAGGAAGGCATCCTCTACCACCACATCAGCGCCGAACAGGGTGACCCCTACCTGCTGCAATCGCGCATGGCGTTTGACAGCGTCGAGCGTTTGCAGGCCTTCATGGGCGCGCTGCAAAAGGTCGTGGCGCGCCACGATATCCTGCGCACCGGCGTGGTGTGGGAAGGCTTGGACAGCCCGGTGCAAGTGGTGTGGCGCCAGGCCGAACTGGTGGTGCAGAACATCCCGCTGGACCCGGCCGATGGTGATGTGATCGAACAACTGCACGCGCGTTTTGATGCCCGCCACTATCGCCTGGATATCACCCAGGCGCCGCTGCTGCGCATGGTGTATGCGCAGGACCCGGCCAACCAGCGGGTCGCGGCGATCCTGCTGTTCCATCACCTGGCACTGGACCACACGGCCATGGAAGTGGTCGGCCAGGAAATGCGGGCGTTCCTGTTCAACCAGGCCGATGACTTGCCGGCCGCCGCACCGTTCCGTCACTACGTGGCCCAGGCTCGCCTGGGTGTCAGCGCCCAGGAACACGAGCAGTTCTTCCGCGAAATGCTCGCCGATGTCGACGAGCCCACGCTGCCCTTCGGCGTGCAGGATGTGCAGGGCGATGGCCGGGATATCGAAGAGGCCGAATTGCCCGTCGATGCAGGGCTGGCGCTGCGGGTTCGTGAACAGGCGCGGCAACTGGGGGTCAGCGCTGCGAGCCTGATGCACCTCGCGTGGGCCCAGGTCCTCGGGCTGGTGTCGGGCCGTCAGGACGTGGTGTTCGGCACCGTATTGATGGGCCGCATGCAAGCCGGCGAAGGTGCCGACCGGGCATTGGGCATGTTCATCAACACCTTGCCGCTGCGGGTGGAGGTGGGTGCCGACGCGGTACGTGCCGGCGTCAAGGCGACCCACGCCCGGCTCAGTGCCTTGCTGGGCCATGAGCATGCGTCCCTGGCGCTGGCCCAGCGGTGCAGCGGCGTGCCGACCTCGATGCCGTTGTTCAGCGCCTTGCTCAACTACCGCCACAGCACCCCGGGCGAAATGGCCCGCGACGGCCACGGTATCTGGGAAGGCGTGCAATTGCTCGGCGGCGAAGAACGCAGCAACTACCCGCTGACCCTGAGTGTGGACGACCTTGGCACAGGCTTCGGCCTGACGGTACTGGCGCTGGAATCCATCGGCGCGCAGCGCCTGTGCGACTCCATGCACAGTGCGCTGGAGCAACTGGTGGAGGCCCTTGAGCACGCGCCGCAAACGCCGCTGCATCAGTTGCCGGTACTGCCTGCCCGCGAACGCGAACACCTGCTGCGCAGCTTCAACGCCACCGCCCGCGACTACCCGCAAGGGCAGACCCTGCACGGCGCTTTCGAAGCCCAGGCCCTGCGCCTGCCGCAGGCGATTGCCGTGAGCCAGGACGGCCAGCACCTGACGTACCAACAGCTCAACCAACGCGCCAACCAATTGGCCCATCACTTGCTGGCGCTGGGCGTACAGCCCGACGACCGTGTGGCGATCTGCTGCCGACGCGGCCCGCAGATGCTGGCGGGCCTGCTGGCGATTCTCAAGGCGGGCGCGGCCTACGTCCCGGTAGACCCGGCCTATCCGGCCGAGCGCATCGCTTACCTGCTGCAAGACAGCGCACCGGTCGCGGTCCTGGCCGAAGAGAGCACACGTGGCGTGCTCGGTGATGTCGCCATCGTCGATCTGCATGGCGCCTATCCCGACGGCACCAATCCCCACATCTCCAGCCTGACCCCGGCGAACCTCGCCTACGTCATCTACACCTCTGGATCCACCGGCCAGCCCAAAGGCGTGATGGTGGAACACCGCACCGTGGAAAACCTGGTGCATTGGCACTGTGAAGCTTTCGACCTGCAGGCCGCCAGCCACACCAGCAGCGTGGCCGGCTTCGGTTTCGATGCCATGGCCTGGGAAGTCTGGCCCGCATTGTGTGTGGGGGCGACCTTGCACCTGCCACCGGCCCATGTCGGCAATGAAAACATCGACGAACTGCTGGCCTGGTGGCTGGCCCAGCCGCTGGACGTGAGCTTCCTGCCCACCCCGGTGGCCGAGTACGCGTTCAGCCAGGACCTTGAGCACCCAAGCTTGCGCACCCTGTTGATCGGCGGTGATCGCCTGCGCCAGTTCAGCCATGAGCGACGTTTCGCGGTGATCAACAACTACGGCCCCACCGAAGCCACGGTGGTCGCCACCTCTGGCCGGGTGCGCGCCGGCCAGCCGCTGCATATCGGCAAGCCGATGGCCAATGCCACGGTGTACCTGCTGGATGCACAACAACGGCCGGTGCCGGTGGGTGTGGCCGGTGAGCTGTATGTAGGCGGCCGCGGCGTGGCCCGCGGCTACCTGAATCGCCCGGACCTGACCGCCGAGCGATTCCTCGATGACCCGTTCAACCCGGGCCGCATGTACCGCACCGGCGACCTGGCGCGCTGGCTGCCGGATGGGAACATTGAATATCTGGGCCGCAACGACGACCAGGTAAAAGTCCGGGGCGTGCGCGTCGAGCTGGGAGAAATCGAAACCCGCCTGGCCGCCGTCGACGGCGTCAAGGAAGCCGTGGTGCTGGTGCGCGACGGCCGCCTGGTGGCCTGGTTCACCGAACAAAAACCGCTGGTTATCGAAACCCTGCGCGCCGAGCTGCACAGCCAACTGCCCGAGGCCATGGTGCCGGTGGTCTACGTCAAACTCGACAGCTGGCCGTTGACCGCCAACGGCAAGCTTGACCGCAAGGCGCTGCCGGCACCGGATCAGGCCGCTGTGCTCAGCCGGGAATATGAAGCCCCACGCGGCGAAGTCGAGACCACCCTGGCGCGGATCTGGGCCGAGGTGTTGCAGGTGGAGCAAGTGGGCCGCCATGACCACTTCTTCGAGCTGGGCGGCCATTCCTTGCTGGCGGTAAGCCTGATCGAGCGCATGCGCCAGGCCGGCCTCAGCGCCGATGTGCGGGTGCTGTTCAGCCAGCCGACGCTGGCGGCATTGGCAGCGGCAGTGGGCAGTGGCCGGGAAGTGGTGGTGCCGGTGAATGCCATCGCCGCCGATTGCCCGCGCATCACGCCCTCGATGCTGCCATTGGTGGAGCTGGATCAGCCGATGATCGACCAGATCGTCGCCAGCGTGCCGGGTGGCGCCGCCAATGTGCAGGATATTTACCCGCTGGCACCGTTACAGGAAGGCATTCTTTACCACTACATCACGGCGGAGCAGGGCGATCCGTACCTGCTGCAATCGCACCTGGCATTCGATACCCAGGCGCGCCTGGACAGCTTCGCCCAGGCCTTGCAGCAGGTGATCGACCGCCACGACATCCTGCGTACCGGTGTGGTCTGGGAAGGCTTGGCGCAGCCGGTGCAAGTGGTGTGGCGCAAGGCTCGATTGACGGTCGAAGCGCTGCATCTGGACGGTGATGTGCTGGCCGGCCTGCATCAGCGTTTCGACGCCCGGCGCTACCGGCTGGACATCGCCCAGGCGCCGCTGATTCGCCTGCTGTATGCCAACGACCCGGCCAATCAGCGGGTGGTGGCGGTGCTGCTGTATCACCACATCGTGCTGGACCACACCGCATTCGACGTGGTGCTGCGGGAAATGCAGGGCTACCTGCTGGGGCACCCCGCACCGCAGTCCGCGCCGATGCCTTATCGCAACTACGTGGCGCAGGCGCGACTGGGTGTCAGCGAGCAGGAACATGAAGGGTTCTTCCGCGAGATGCTTGGCGATATCCATGAGCCAACGCTGCCGTTTGGCTTGCAGGATGTGCAGGGCGATGGTCGGGATATCGAAGAATTCACGCATCACCTGGACGCTGCCCTCAGCCGGCGCCTCAGGGCCCAGGCACGCCTGCTGGGCGTGAGCACCGCGAGCCTGTTCCACCTGGCATGGGCGCAGGTGTTGGCGGTGACGTCGGGCAAGCCGAATGTGGTGTTTGGCACGGTGCTGGTCGGCCGGATGCAGGGCGGCGAGGGCGCGGACCGGGCCCTTGGCGTGTTCATCAACACCCTGCCATTGCGCCTGGATATCGACGGGCAAGGCGTGCGCGACAGCGTGCGCAGCACCCATGCCCGGCTCACCGCGCTGCTGGGCCATGAACATGCTTCCCTGGCCCTGGCCCAGCGTTGCAGCGGGGTGGCGGCGCCGCTGCCGCTGTTCAGCTCGATGCTCAATTATCGCCACCGGGGCGGCGCCACCCGTTCACAGGACGCGCAGCACGCCTGGGAAGGCATGCAGACCCTGACCAATGACGGGCGCACCAACTATCCGTTGACCCTGAACGTCGATGACCTGGGTGATGGTTATGACTTCACCGCGTTGACCCCGGCCCAGGTGGGCGCACAACGGGTCTGCGGTTATATGCAGATGGCGTTGACCCAGTTGGTGGAGGCCTTGGAGCACGCGCCGCACCAGGCCCTTGACCGCCTGCCGATCCTGGGGGATGCAGAGCGTCAGCAACTGCTGTTTGATTTCAATGCCACCGAGGTTGACTACGACCTGGCGCAGACCCTGCACGGCCTGTTCGAGGCCCAGGTCGAGCGCACGCCGGATGCATTGGCGGTGAAGGCGGGTGAGCAATGCCTGACCTATGCCGAGCTGAACCAGCGCGCCAACCAACTGGCGCACCACCTGCGGGAACTGGGCGTGCAGCCGGATGCGCGGGTGGCGATCTGCGTCGAGCGTGGGCTGGAGATGGTCATCGGTCTGTTTGCGATCCTCAAGGCCGGCGGTGGTTATGTGCCGCTGGACCCGGCGTACCCGCTGGATCGCCTCGCCTACATGCTGCAAGACAGCCAGCCCGCGGCGCTGCTGGTGCAGGGCGCTACCCGTTCGTTGCTGGGCGACGTGACGGTGCCGGTGGTGGACTTCGACCAGAACACCTGGGCGCACCAGCCGGTGTCCAACCCACAGGTTCCCGGGTTGACCGCGCAGCACCAGGCCTACGTGATCTACACATCCGGCTCCACCGGCCAACCCAAGGGCGTGATCAACGAGCACGCGGGTGTGGTCAACCGCTTGCTGTGGATGCAGGACGCCTACGGCCTGAACGCCACTGACGCGGTACTGCAGAAAACCCCGTTCAGCTTCGATGTGTCGGTGTGGGAGTTCTTCTGGCCCCTGTTCACCGGTGCGCGGCTGGTCATGGCTCGCCCCGGCGGGCACAAGGAGCCGGCTTACCTGTGCGAGGTGATCGCGGCAGAACAGATCACCACCTTGCACTTCGTGCCGTCGATGCTCGATGTGTTCCTGGCCCACGGTGATGTCAGCCAGGGCGCCGGGCTGCTGCGGGTGATGTGCAGCGGCGAAGCCTTGCCCGGCAGCCTGGTGCGGCGCTTCAAGCAGCAATTGCCCGGCATCGGCTTGTACAACCTCTATGGCCCGACGGAAGCCGCGGTGGACGTGACCGCCTGGAACTGCGCCAGGCCCGTGGTGCCGGACAACACGCCTATCGGCAAGCCGATTGCCAACACCCGCATGTACCTGCTGGATGCCCGGTTGCAACCGGTGCCGCTGGGCGTGGTGGGCGAGCTGTTTATCGCCGGTGTGCAAGTGGCTCGCGGTTACCTGCACCGTCCCGAACTGACGGCCGAGCGCTTCCTCAAGGACCCGTTCAACCCAGGCCGGATGTACCGCACCGGTGACGTCGGGCGCTACCTGCCGGATGGCAATATCGAGTACCTGGGCCGTAATGACGACCAGGTAAAAATCCGTGGCCTGCGTATTGAACTCGGAGAAATCCAGGCGCGGCTGACCGAGTACCCACAGGTGAAGGAAGCGGCCGTGTTGGCCCGCGACGAACGCCTGGTGGCGTACTACACCGGCGTGCCAGCCGATATCGAACAACTGCGGACGCACCTGCTGGCGCGTTTGCCGGACTTCATGGTGCCTGCGGTATTCGTGTATCTGGACGCTCTGCCCCTGAGCCCCAACGGCAAGCTCGACCGCAAGGCCTTGCCGACGCCGGGTGTGGAATCACTGATCGTGCGCGAGTACGAAGCCCCGGTGGGCGCTACCGAAATCACCCTGGCGCGGCTGTGGGCCGAGCTGCTGAAGGTGGAGCGGGTCGGGCGTCACGACAACTTTTTCGAGCTGGGCGGGCACTCGTTGCTGGCCGTCAGCTTGATCGGACGCTTGCGTCAGGAAGGCATGGAAGCCGATGTGCGGGGCCTGTTCGAACAGCCGACCCTGGCCGGCTACGCCGCAATTACCGAACGAATGGAGATCGTCCTGTGAGCATCATCGAACTGTTGGCGACACTCAAGGCCAAGGATGTGCAACTGGCGCTCAAGGGCGATCAGTTGTCGGTGCAAGGCAACAAGCAGGCCCTGAGCGACGCGGCACTGGTGGCCTCGCTGCGCGAACACAAGCCGGCGCTGATCGAGCTGATCAAGGCCGGGGAGTACTCGGCCACCAAGGCCGGTGAGGTGCAGGTGCCGGCCAATGGCATTCCACCGGGCGCTACCTCGATTAGCCCGCAGATGCTGAGCCTGTCGACCCTCAGCCAGGCGTCCATCGACCGTATCCTCGAGACCGTCGAGGGTGGCGTCGCCAATGTGCAGGACATCTACCCGCTGGCACCGTTGCAGGAGGGCATCCTCTACCACCATGTGAGTGCCGAACACGGCGACCCGTACATCATGCAGTCGCTGTTTGCCTTCGACAGCCTTGAGCGTTTCGAGGGCTTTGCCCTGGCCTTGCAACAGGTGATCGACCGTCACGACATCCTGCGGACCGGCGTGGTGTGGGAAGGCCTGGAAGAACCGTCGCAAGTGGTCTGGCGCACCGCGCGCCTGCCGGTGCAGGCGATTGAACTGGACCCGGCAGACGGCGATATCGCCGCCCAGTTGCATCGCCTGTTCGATGGCCGCCACTACCGCATGGACGTGACCCGCGCGCCGCTGCTGCGCCTAGTGCGGGCCTGGGATGAAGCCGGCCAACGGGTGGTGGCGATGCTGTTGTTCCACCACATGGCCCTGGACCACAGCGCGCTGGAAGTGGTCTGCCACGAGATGCAAGCCTGCCTGCTGGGCAGGGCGGCTGAACTGGGCCAGGCGGTGCCGTTTCGCAACTATGTCGCCCAGGCGCGCCTGGGCATCAGCGAGCAGGAGCACGAAGGGTTCTTCCGGCAGATGCTTGGCGACATCAGCGAGCCGACCTTGCCCTACGGCCTGCAGGATGTGCAGGGCGACGGCGACAACATCCAGGAGATCAGCCTGCCGCTGGCCCCGCAGTTGAGCCGGCGCTTGCGCGCCCAGGCCCGGCAGTTGGGCGTCAGCGCCGCGAGCCTGTTCCACATGGGCTGGGCCCAGGTGCTGGGAGTGCTGGCGGGCAAGGAACAGGTGGTGTTCGGCACGGTGCTGATGGGCCGCATGCAGGGCAGCCACGACACCGACCGTGCCCTGGGGATCTTTATCAACACCTTGCCATTGCGGGTGGATGTAGGCGCCGAAGACGTGCGCACCGGGGTCAAGGCGACCCATGCCCGGCTGACCACCTTGCTGCGTCACGAACACGCGGCGCTGGCCCTGGCCCAGCGTTGCAGCGGTGTAGTGGCGCCGACGCCGCTGTTCAGCGCGTTGCTCAACTACCGCCATAGCGCAGGCGGCGCGAGCGCCGAAGCGGTCTCGGCCTGGCAGGGTATTCAAGCGTTGCGCTCCGAGGAACGCACCAACTACCCGTTGACCCTGAGCGTCGACGACCTGGGCGAAGACTTCAGCCTGAGCCTGTTGGCCTGCGCCCAGGTTGATCCGCAGCGGGTGTGCGCTTATCTGCAAACTGCCCTGGGGAACCTGGTTCAGGCGCTGGAAGATGCACCCGAAACACCCTTGAATCGCTTGTCGGTGCTGCCCGAGGCGGAGCAGCGGCATCTGCTGGAGCAGTTCAACGCGACAGCCATCGACTTCCCCCAAGGCACCACCCTGCATGGGCGTATCGAGGCCCAGACCCTGCTGACCCCGGACGCGGTGGCCGCGGTGTATCAAGGCCGCCAGCTGACCTATGCCGAGTTGAATCAACAAGCCAACCTGCTGGCCCATCACCTGCTGGCGCTGGGGGTAAAACCCGACGATCGCGTGGCCATCGTTGCCCGGCGCGGGCTGGACACCCTGGCCGGGTTGCTGGCGATCCTCAAGGCCGGTGCCTGCTATGTGCCGGTGGACCCGTCGCACCCGGCCGAGCGCCTGAGCTACCTGCTCGGCGACAGCGCCCCGGTCGCGGTACTGACCCAGCATGCACTGCTGGAGCGCCTGCCCGCGCTCGATGTGCCGGTGATCAACCTGGACCGTTTTACCTGGCACCACCATTCGGCGAGCAACCCGCAGGTGGCCGTCACGCCCACCAACCTGGCCTACGTGATCTACACCTCCGGCTCCACCGGCCTGCCCAAGGGCGTGATGGTGGAACATCACACCGTGGCCAACCTGGTGGACTGGCATTGCACGGCGTTTGACCTGTGCGCAGGCCGCCACACCGCGAGCGTTGCCGGGTTTGGCTTTGACGCGATGGCCTGGGAAGTCTGGCCGGCACTGTGCGTGGGGGCCACCTTGCACCTGCCGCCGGCCCACGACGGCGCTGAAGATATCGACGCGCTGCTGGACTGGTGGCGCGCGCAACCGCTGGACGTGTGTTTCCTGCCCACGCCGGTGGCCGAATATGCGTTCAGCCAGAACATCGAGCACCCGACCCTGCGCACCTTGCTGATTGGCGGCGACCGCCTGCGCCAGTTCACCCGGGCCCAGCGTTTCGAGGTGATCAACAACTACGGCCCCACCGAAGCCACGGTGGTGGCGACCTCCGGGCGGATCGAGCCCGGGCAGCCGTTGCACATCGGCAAGCCCATTTCCAATGCCACGGTTTACCTGCTGGACGAACAGCAGCGCCCGGTGCCCTTGGGGGTTGCCGGTGAACTGTATGTGGGCGGCAAGGGCGTGGCGCGGGGTTACCTCAATCGCCCGGAAATGACCGCCGAACGTTTCCTGGATGACCCATTCAATTCGGGCCGCATGTACCGCACCGGCGACCTCGCGCGCTGGTTGCCGGACGGGAATATCGAGTACCTGGGCCGCAACGACGACCAGGTGAAAATCCGCGGTGTGCGCATCGAACTGGGGGAAATCGAAACCCGCCTCAACCAGCTGCCTGGCCTTCAGGAAGTGGTGGTGCTGGCCCGTGAAGACCAACCGGGCCAGCCACGGCTGGTGGCTTACTTCACCGAAAACCCGCAATTCGAACCGCTTCAGGTGGGCGAGGTTCGTGCCCATCTGGTGTCGCACCTGCCGGACTACATGGTCCCGGTGGCCTACGTGAAACTCGATGCGTTGCCCCTGACTGCCAACGGCAAACTGGACCGCAAGGCCCTGCCAAAGCCGGACCTGGCCGCCGTCTTCACCCGCGAATACGAGGCGCCTCATGGCGATATCGAAGCCGTCCTCGCGCAGATCTGGGCCGATGTGTTGCAAGTGGAACGTGTTGGGCGCCAGGATCATTTCTTTGAGTTGGGCGGCCATTCGTTGCTGGCCATGCGCATGGTGTCCCAGGTTCGCCAGCAACTGGGGGTCGACCTGGCACTGGGCGAACTGTTCGCCAATGCCGAACTGGCGGCGGTGGCGCAGGTAGTGGCCCAGGCCGGGCGCAGCACCTTGCCGGATATCCTGCCGGTGGCGCGGGACACGGAGTTGCCGTTGTCGTTTGCCCAGCAACGCCTGTGGTTCCTGGCGCTGATGGAGGGCGCCAACACCGCCTACAACATTCCCATCGGCCTGCGCCTGCGCGGGCAGTTGCACGTCGACGCGCTGCAACGGGCCCTGGCGCGGATCGTCGCGCGGCATGAGACCTTGCGCAGCCGGTTTGCCCAGCAGGATGACGACGCCCAGGTGCTGATCGTGCCGCCTGAAGAAGTGATGCCCCTGCAAGTCCAGGACCTGCGTCGCCACCCCGAAGCACAGCAGGTGCTTGACGCGTTGATCCAGGGCGAAGCCTCGGCGCCTTTTGATTTGCAGCGCGGCCCGCTGTTGCGCGGGCGCCTGGTGATCATGGCCGACGATCACCACGTGTTGCTGCTGACTATCCACCACATTGTGTCCGATGGCTGGTCCATGGGCGTGCTGACCCGCGAACTGATGGCGCTGTACCAGGCGTTCAGCCACGGTGAGGCTGACCCACTGCCGCCGTTGCCGATCCAGTACAGCGACTTTGCCGTATGGCAGCGCCTGTGGCTGAGCGGCGAAGTGCTGCATCGCCAGAGCAGCTACTGGCAACACACCCTGGCCGGTGCGCCGGCGTTGCTGATGTTGCCGACCGACCGTCCACGCCCGGCCCAGCAGGACTACGCCGGCAGCAGCGTCGAGGTGCACCTGGATGAGCGCCTGAGCGCCGGGCTCAAGGCCCTCAGCCAACGCCACGGTACCACGCTGTACATGGTGATGATGACGGCGTGGGCCTCGTTGCTCGCGCGTTTGGCCGGGCAGGAGGAAGTGGTGATCGGCTCGCCAGTCGCCAACCGCCAGCGGGCCGAGGTGGAAGGCCTGATCGGGTTGTTCGTCAACACCCTGGCAGTGCGCATTGATACCTCGGGCGAACTGAGCGCCGAGGCGCTGCTGGCGCGGGTCAAGGGGCTGGCGCTGGACGCCCAGGCTCATCAGGATCTGCCGTTTGAGCAGGTGGTGGAAATCACCCGGCCATTGCGCAGCCTGGCCCATAGCCCGCTGTTCCAGACGATGTTGACCTGGCAGGACAGTGACGCGCCGGTGCTGGCCCTCGGCGACCTGAGCCTTGAAGGCATTGTGGAGGACAGTCACTTTGCCAAGTTCGACCTGTCCCTGAACCTCGGCGAGACCCGGGGCGAAATTCGCGGCACCCTGGAATACGCCATCGCATTGTTCGACGAGTCGACCATGCAACGCTATGTCGGCTATTTCACCCGCGTGCTGCAGGCCATGGTGGATAACGATCAGGCGGTGCTGGAGCAGGCTGACTTGCTGGACGATCAGGAGCGCCAGCATCTGCTGTTCGACTTCAATAACACCACAGTGGATTACAACCTCGACCAGACGCTGCACGGTATGTTCGAAGCCCAGGTGGCGAGAACGCCGGATGCGCTTGCGGTGAAGGCAGGCTCGGAGTGCCTGAGCTATCGCGAGCTGAACGAACGGGCCAATCAGTTGGCGCACCATCTGCGGGAGCTGGGTGTACAGCCGGATTCGCGGGTGGCGATTTGCGTCGAGCGCGGCCTGGAGATGGTCATCGGCCTGTTCGCAATCCTCAAGGCGGGCGGCGGTTATGTGCCGCTGGACCCGGCGTATCCGCTGGAACGTATCGCCTACATGCTCAAGGACAGCGCCCCGGCCGCCGTGCTGGTGCAGGGCGAAACCCGTTCGTTGCTGGGCGACGTCACGGTGCCGCTGGTGGACCTGGACCGGAACACCTGGCAGCACCAATCAACGTCCAACCCACGAGTGGATGGGCTGACCGCGCAGCATCAGGCCTACGTGATCTACACCTCGGGTTCTACCGGCCAACCGAAAGGCGTGATCAACGAGCACGCGGGCGTGGTCAACCGCCTGCTGTGGATGCAGGACGAGTACGGACTGACTGCCCAGGACAGGGTGTTGCAGAAAACCCCGTTCAGCTTCGACGTCTCGGTGTGGGAGTTCTTCTGGCCGCTGTTCACCGGCGCGCGGTTGGTGATGGCGCGTCCAGGCGGGCATAAAGACCCGGCCTACCTGTGTGAGGTGATCGAGGCGGAGCAGATCACCACGCTGCACTTTGTGCCATCGATGCTCGATGTGTTCCTGGCCCACGGCGACGTCAGCCAGAGCGCCGGGATGGTGCGGGTGATGTGCAGTGGTGAAGCGTTGCCCGGCAGCCTGGTGCGCCGCTTCAAACAGCAGTTGCCGGGCATCGGTTTGTACAACCTTTATGGCCCGACGGAAGCGGCGGTGGACGTGACGGCGTGGGATTGCGCCGGGCCCGTCACGCCGGACAACACCCCCATCGGCAAGCCGATTGCCAACACCCGCATGTACCTGCTGGACGGGCAGTTGCAGCCTGTTCCATTGGGTGTGGTGGGCGAGCTGTTCATCGGCGGTGTGCAAGTGGCGCGGGGTTACCTGCACCGTCCTGAGCTGACGGCCGAGCGCTTCCTCAAGGACCCGTTCAGCGCGGGCCGGATGTACCGCACCGGCGACGTCGGGCGCTACCTGCCGGACGGCACCATCGAGTACTTGGGGCGCAATGACGACCAGGTGAAAATCCGTGGCTTGCGCATCGAACTGGGGGAGATCCAGGCGCGACTGCTGCAATTCCCGCAGATCAACGAAGCCGCCGTGGTCGCCCGCGATTCACGGCTGGTGGCTTACTACACCGGCACGCAGGCCGACATCGACGCCCTGCGCAGCCATCTGCTGGAGCAGTTGCCGGACTACATGGTGCCGGCGACCTTCATGCACCTGGAGGCCTTGCCTCTGAGCCCCAATGGCAAGCTTGACCGCAAGGCACTGCCGGCGCCGGGCCTGGAATCGGTGAGCGCCCGGGAGTACGTCGCGCCTGTGGGGGAAACCGAAATCACCCTGGCCGGCCTGTGGGCGGATTTGCTCAAGGTGGAGCGTGTGGGTCGGCACGACCATTTCTTCGAGCTGGGCGGCCACTCGCTGCTGGCCGCCAGCCTGATTGGCCGCATGCGTCGGGTCGGGTTGTCGGCGGATGTGAAAGTGTTGTTTGGTCAACCCACCCTTGCAGCCTTGGCGGCTGCCGTGGGTGGTGGTCGCGAAGTGGTGGTGCCGGCCAATGGGATTGCCGCGGATTGCACGCGGATCACCCCGGACATGCTGACGCTGGTGAACCTGAAGCAACCCGCCATCGACCGCCTTGTCGCGAGCATTCCCGGTGGCGCGGCCAACGTTCAGGACATTTACCCGCTGGCGCCGTTGCAGGCCGGGATCCTGTATCACCACCGCGCAGTGCAACAGGGTGACGCGTACCTGTTGCAGGCGCAGTTTGCCTTCGCCAGCGTCGAGCGCCTTGAAGCGTTTGCCCAGGCGTTGCAAGCGGTGATCGAGCGGCAGGATATCCTGCGCTCGTCGATGCACTGGGACGGGCTGGAAGAACCGGTGCAGGCGGTGTGGCGCCAGGCCTCGCTGCGGGTTGAGGCGATTCAGGCGACGGGCAATGTGCTGGAGCAATTGCAGGCGCGCTTCGAACAGCATCGGCTGAACTTGGCTCAGGCACCGCTGATGCGCCTGGTGTACGCCGAGGACCCGGCCAACCAGCGGGTGGTTGCGTTGTTGCTGTTCCATCATCTGGTGATGGACCACGTTGCGCTGGAGGTGCTGCAGCACGAGATGCAGGCGTGCTTGCTCGGCCGGCGCGAGCAGTTGGGTACGGCGGTGCCGTATCGCAATTATGTGGCGCAGACGCGGTTGGGCATGCGCGAGGAAGAGCACGAAGCGTTCTTCCGCGAGATGCTCGGGGAGGTCGATGAGCCGACGCTGGCATTGAGTGCACCGGGTGAAGCGCAACAGGCACATTTGCGCGTCGACCCGCTGTTGAACGGGCGCCTGCGCACCCTGGCACGGCAGCTTGGGGTGAGTGCTGCGAGCCTGATGCACCTGGCCTGGGCGCAGGTGCTGGGCAAGGTTTCCGGCCGCGAGCAGGTGGTGTTCGGCACCGTATTGCTGGGCCGGCTGCAAGGCGGCGAAGGCGCCGAACGTGCCTTGGGCGTGTTCATCAACACCTTGCCGCTGCGGGTCGACCTGGGTGAGCGCACGGTGCACGCAGCGCTGATGGCAACCCACGCAAGCCTGACACGGTTGCTCAGTCACGAACATGCGCCACTGGCCCTGGCCCAGCGTTGCAGCGGGCTGCCGGCCAATACGCCGCTGTTCAGCGTGCTGTTCAACTATCGCCACAGCGCCCCGCACGCCGGCGGCGAGGCCGAGGCGTGGCAGGGCATGCAGGTGCTCAAGGCGGAGGAGCGTACCAACTTTGCACTGTCCCTGAGTGTCGATGACCTGGGCGACGGGTTTGGCTTTGACGCCATGGGGCAGGGCGCGCCACGCCTCTGCGAGTACCTGCATGTTGCCCTGGAGCAACTGGTGCAGGCCCTGGAACAGAATGCAGGGGGCTCAATCAGCCAACTGTCGATTCTGCCGGCGGCGGAGCGTGAAAAACTGCGGATGGAATTCAACGCCACCCAGCGCGAATTCCCTCACGAACATACGGTGCAGCGTTTGTTCGAAGCCCAGGCCCAGGCACGCCCGGGTGCTATCGCAGTGGTGCATGGTGAACACATCCTGAGTTACGGCGCGCTGAACACCCGCGCCAACCAGTTGGCGCACCACCTGCGCAACCTGGGCGTGCAGCCCGGCGACCATGTGGCGATCCTGTTGCCGCGCTCGATTGACCTGTTGCTCAGCCAACTGGCAATCCTCAAATGCGCGGCGGCCTACGTGCCGCTGGACATCAACGCCCCGGCCGAGCGCCAGGCCTTTATGGTGCAGGACAGTGGCGCGGTGTGGCTGTTGACCCACAGCAGCGAGCCCGTCGCTTACCCGGCCCGACGTATCGACCTCGACACCCTGGCGCTGGACCCGCAACCGAGCCACAACCCGGACCTGTCGCAGTCCTCGGAGCGCGTGGCGTACATCATGTACACCTCCGGTTCCACCGGCACCCCCAAGGGTGTGCTGGTACCGCACCGGGGCATCACGCGGCTGGTGATCAATAACGGTTACGCCGATTTCAACGCCCATGACCGCGTGGCGTTCGCTTCCAACCCGGCGTTCGACGCGAGCACCATGGACGTGTGGGGCCCCTTGCTCAACGGTGGCCAGGTGCTGGTGATCGACCATGCGACCTTGCTCGACCCCGGCGCGTTTGGCCGGGCACTGAAGGCGGGCGGGGCGACGATCCTGTTCGTCACCACTGCGCTGTTCAACCAGTACGTGCAATTGATTCCCGACGCGTTGGCCGGGCTGCGCATCCTGTTGTGCGGCGGTGAACGGGCCGACCCGGCGGCGTTCCGCAGCCTGCTGGCCCAGGCGCCGGCACTGCGGCTGGTGCATTGCTACGGCCCGACGGAAACCACCACTTACGCCACCACGCATGAAGTGCAGGCCATCGCCGCCGATGCCGAAAGCGTGCCGATCGGCAGGCCGATTGCCAACACGCAAATCCACCTGCTGGATGCGCACTTGCAGCCGGTGCCGCTGGGCGTGGTCGGGGAAATCTGCATTGGCGGGCATGGCGTGGCCAAGGGGTACCTGAACCGGCCGGAGCTGACGGCCGAGAAGTTTGTCGATGATCCGTTTGGCGATGGCTTGTTGTACCGCACCGGCGACCTTGGGCGCTGGTCGGCGGACGGACTGCTGGAGTGCATCGGGCGTAATGACGACCAGGTGAAGATCCGCGGCTTCCGCATCGAGTTGGGCGAGATCGAAGCACGCCTGGCCACCTGCAGCGGCATCAAGGATGTGGTGGTGCTGGCACGAGAAGATGCGCCGGGGGACAAGCGCCTGGTGGCGTACTACACCGGCGAGCCGCTGGCCATCGAAGTGTTGCGCAGTCATCTGCTGCAGCACCTGCCGGACTACATGGTGCCATCGGCCTATGTACCGCTGGAAAAAATGCCCCTGACAGCCAACGGCAAGGTCGACCGCAAGGCCCTGCCGGTGCCCGCGCTGGAGGCATCGGCGAGCCGCGTGTTCGAGGCGCCGGCGAACGAGCTGGAACGGACCCTGGCACGCCTCTGGGCCGAGGTGTTGCGGCTGGAGCAGGTCGGTCGCCATGACAGTTTCTTTGAACTGGGCGGCCATTCGTTGCTGGCGATCCGGCTGGTCAACCTGATGGAAGCGGCGGGGCTTGAGGTGTCGTTGGCCGAGCTGTTCCAGCATGCCAGCGTAGCCTCGGTCGCCTCGATGCTCGGTCAGCGCACGACGCGGGAGGACAACAGCTCGCTGATCACCGTACGCGCCAGCGGCAGCCAGCCGCCGTTGTTCCTGGTGCATGAGTTCAGCGGCATGGACGTGTATTTCCCGGCGCTGGGCCGGCACCTGCCGGGGGACTACCCGATCTATGGCCTGCCCGGTACGCCCCTTGGCGAGGTGCAGTTGCAGACCATGGAAGGCCTGGCGGCGCGGCTGGTGGGGATTATCCGCTCGGTGCAGCCCCATGGGCCGTATCGGCTGGCGGGTTGGTCGTTCGGCGGGGTGTTGGCCTATGAAGTGGCGATGCAACTGCAGGGGCTGGACGAACCGGTGGCATTCCTCGGGTTGATCGACAGCTACGTGCCGCGCATGACCGACCAGGGCAAGGCGCGCTGGAGCGGGCCGGATGCCCTCAAGCGGCATTTGCTGTTGCAGTGCACGGCGTATTGGAAGGCACAGGGAGGTGTGGATGAGTTGGCGAGCCTTGAGCAACTGGAAGCGGACATTGGACAGCTGGACTTTGCGGGTTTGCTGCAACGCTGCCGCGATCGGCATTTGTTGTACGCGCAGATGGCGGCGGCTTCGGACGCGGACCTGTTGAGTTTTATCCAGCGGGAAGTCGGGCATGGGCATGCGTTGGCGCATTACAGCCTGTTCCCGATGCCACTGGCGGTGCACTTGTTCAGCGCCGCCGAGCGGCCGACGGAACTCTCGCGGCGCAGCCTGGATTTGGGGTGGGATGAGGCACTGGCCGTGGGGCAATTGCGCCGCATTGAGGTGCCGGGGGATCACCAGAGCATGATGCAGGCACCGCATATCCAGGCGCTGGGGCAGGCGATGGTTGAGGCCCTGGCGTTGAGTGAGGCGCCGGCGGTGGCGGTGCATCAGCCGTTGTTGCGGATCCAGAGTGGTCGCGCCGGGCAGGCACCGATCTTCTGTGTGCCGGGGGCGGGGGATAGCGTGACGGGGTTTGTAGGGTTGACCGAGGCGTTGGGACGGGACTGGCCGATCTTTGGCTTGCAGCCCCGTGGGCTGGATGGGGAGGTGGTGCCCCATAGCCAGGTTGAGGCGGCGGCGCGCTGTTATTTGCAGGCCCTGGAGCAGGAATGTCCTTCGGGGCCAGTGCATTTGGTGGGGCATTCGTTTGGCGGTTGGGTGGTGTTCGAGATGGCCACGCGGTTGCAGGCTCAGGGGCGTGAGGTGGCGTCGTTGACGTTGATCGACAGCGAGGCGCCCGGGGGCAATGGGGTGGTGGGCCGGCCCTATACCACGACGGCGGCGTTGTTGCGGCTGATTGAGTCGATGCAGGTGGCTTCGGGTAAGTCCCTGGGGATTGATGCGGTGGATTTTGCCGGGCGCGATGAAGTGGAGCAGCGAAGGTTGTTGCATGGGGGGATGGTGGGGGTTGGGTTGTTGCCTGCGCGGTCTTCGGTGGAGGCGATGGATGGGCCGGCGCGCACGTATGCCTCGGCGTTGCGCACGGTTTATCGGCCTGGTCGGCGGTATGAGGGGGTGGTGCGGTTGGTGTTGGCGGAGGATCCGACCCTCGATGCGGCGGGGAATCAGCGGGAGCAAGGGTTGATGGTTGAGGGGTGGCGCGGGTGCGTGGGGGTGTTGGAGGTTTGGTATGGGCCGGGGAATCATTTTTCGCTGCTCAAGGCGCCGAACGTGTTTAGTTTGGCGGCTTGGTGGCGGGATGGGGTTGTGGTTGGGGAGCGGGTTTCGTGAGGACTTTTGATGGTGTACATATCCGTTGCTGCGGTAACGGCCACTTAGGGTTCCGCTCTTACAGCGGGTCACTTTTGGCAAACGCCCCAAAAGTAACCAAAAGGTCTTTGCCCCACCACTCGGTGCCTCGCCCAGGCTCGGCATGCCCGCACTCCGGCACGCTTGCGCGGGCCGCCGCGACGGGCCATCCATGGCCCGGCGCGGCTAAATCGGCATCCTTGCCGATTTACCCGCTCCACCGTGCCTACTTGCGGCCATCGTGGTTAACGGGGCCCGCAGATCAAGATCAAGATCAAAAGCACGGCGGCCTGAAAGCCGACCTGAGTGTTAGAAGCAAAGGCAAAAGCTGCTTTTCTGTAGGAGCTGGCTTGCCTGCGATGCAGACACCTCGGTGGATCAGGCAGACCCAGTTGATGCCATCGCAGGCAAGCCAGCTCCCACATTTGACCGTGCCCGCTCTTGATTTGGCTTGTGCCTTTGCTTCACCACACTCAAGCCGGCTCTCAGGCCGCTGTGCTCTTGCTTTTGATCTTGATTTTGATCTTGGGCGCCCCGTTAAACCACGCTGGCCGAACGCAGGCTTTGGAGCGTGGGTAACCCGGCAGGACGCCGGGTTAGCCGTCCTGGGCCAGGGATGGCCCATGACGGCGGCCCACGGTCCAAAGCCGGAGTGAGGGCACACCGAGCCTAGGCGAGGTGCCGAGTGGTGGGGCAAGAGCGTTTTGCTTACTTTTGCGCTTTTCAAAAGTGAGCCGCTGTAAGAGCGGAACCCATATCAGCCGTTACCAAAAAAACGGATATGTACTCCGAGCCAAAAGCCGGACCAACTTCAACGTCTTCTGTGGTCACTTATGGAAAAGTCAAAGCTTCGCAAAACAGGAATGGCCCTGGCCCTGGCAATCGCCGCCGCCCTGACCATCTACACCGTGCAGGCCCCCGCAGACGCGCCGCA
The DNA here is from genome assembly GCF_037094675.1 of Pseudomonas sp. KK18. Taxonomy (NCBI): domain Bacteria; kingdom Pseudomonadati; phylum Pseudomonadota; class Gammaproteobacteria; order Pseudomonadales; family Pseudomonadaceae; genus Pseudomonas; species Pseudomonas sp. KK18. Next base: position 4,577,782 of record NZ_CP146605.1, on the reverse strand, counting down.
ATACCTGACCGCCACCGCCGAGCGCAGTGACATCGAAAACGCCGTCCTGGCCACCGGCCTGCTCGAAGGCGTCAAGCAGGTCGATGTCGGCGCCCAGGTTTCCGGCCAACTCAAATCCCTGAAGGTCAAGGTCGGCGACAAGGTCAAGAAGGGCCAATGGCTGGCCGAAATCGACCCGTTGATCCTGCAGAACACCCTGCGCAAAGCCCAGGTCGACGAAGAAAACCTCCAGGCCCAACGCCGCGCCACCGCCGCGCAACTCAAGGAAACCAAATCCGTCTACGAACGCTATCAGGGCCTGCAGGAGGACGAATCCGTGTCCCGCCAGGACTTCGAAACCGCCGAGTCCAACTACGAGGTACAGCGCGCCAACCTGATGTCCCTCGACGCCCAGATCAAAAGCGCCCACATCCAGATCGACACCGCCAAGATCAACCTGGCCTACACCCGCATCGTCGCGCCAATCGACGGCGATGTAGTGGGCATCGTCACCCAGGAAGGCCAGACCGTGATCGCCAGCCAACTGGCACCGGTGCTGCTCAAGCTCGCCGACCTGGACACCATGACCGTCAAGGCCCAAGTCTCCGAAGCGGACGTGATCCACATCAGTCCGGGCCAGCAGGTGTATTTCACCATCCTCGGCGAGGCCGACAAACGCTACTACGCCAAATTGCGCGGTACCGAACCTGCCCCGCAGAATTTCCTCGAAACCCAGACCGCCGGCACCCCCAAGCAAAACACCGCGGTGTTCTACAATGCGCTGTTCGACGTACCCAACCCCGACCACCGCCTGCGCATCGCCATGACCGCCCAGGTGCGCATCGTGCTCGACACCGCCAAGGCCGCACTGACCGTGCCGGTGGCCGCACTCGGCCCGCGCAATGCCGATGGCAGTTTCCCGGTGCGGGTGCTGGACGCCAAGGGCAAGGCCAACACGCGGCAGGTGCAGACGGGCATCAACAACAACGTCAAGGTGCAGATCCTCGATGGCCTGGCCGAAGGCGACAAGGTGGTGATCGGCGATCCATCGCCTGCCGTGGCGGGGGGCTGATTGATGACTCAGCCACTGCTGGAGCTTAAAGGCATCGTGCGCAGTTTCATGGCCGGTGACCGCGAATTCATTGCGCTCAAGGGCATCGACCTGACCATCCACGCCGGGGAAATGGTCGCGATCACCGGGGCCTCGGGTTCGGGTAAATCGACCCTGATGAACATTCTCGGCGGCCTCGACTACGCCACTGCCGGCAGCTACAAGATCAATGGCATCGAAACCCGTACCCTGGGGGATGAGCAACTGGCCGAGCTGCGCCGCGACTACTTCGGTTTTATCTTTCAGCGTTACCACTTGCTCGCGCACCTGAGCGCGTTGCACAACGTGGAAATGCCAGCGATCTATGCCGGTACGCCGGAAACCGCCAGGCACAGCCGCGCCGGGGAATTGCTGGCACGCCTGGGGTTGTCGGGGCATTTGACCCATCGCCCGAGCCAGCTGTCCGGCGGCCAGCAACAGCGCGTGAGTATCGCCCGGGCCTTGATGAACGGCGGCGAAGTGATCCTCGCCGACGAACCCACCGGCGCCCTCGATACCCACAGCGGCAAGGAGGTGATGCGCATCCTGGCCGAGCTGCACGCCGCCGGGCACACGGTGATCATCGTTACCCATGACCCGAAAGTCGCGGCCAATGCCCAGCGGATCATTGAGGTGCGCGATGGCGAGATCGTCAGTGACCGCGCCAATCAGAGTGTCGGCCTCGACCTGCCCACCGAAGCGCCCATCGAGCCCAAGCGCAGCGGTGCGCGCAAGTTGGTGGCGAGCCTCGGGCTGTTCAAGGAGGCCTTCAACATGGCCTGGGTCGCGCTGATTTCCCATCGCATGCGCACCTTGCTGACCATGCTCGGCATTGTCATCGGCATCACCTCGGTGGTATCGATCTCGGCCATCGGCGAAGGCGCCAAGCGCTATGTGCTCAAGGACATCCAGGCCATTGGCAGTAACACCATTGATATCTTTCCCGGCAAGAGTTTTGGTGACAGCCGTGCGTCAGCCATCGAGACGTTGTTGCCGTCGGATGTGGACGCGCTGAACCAGCTGTATTACGTCGACAGCGCCACGCCGGTGGTGGGGCGCAACCTGTTGCTGCGTTACGGCAATATCGACCTGGACGCCCAGGTCAATGGGGTCAGCGATCGCTATTTCCAGGTCAAGGGCCTGAAGCTCGAAGCCGGAATTACCTTCAGCGAAAGCGACGCCCGGCGCCAGGCCCAGGTGGTGGTGATCGACCACAACGCGCGCCATCGGCTGTTCGCGCCCGGCGTGGATCCGCTGGGCCAGGTGATCCTGGTGGGCAACCTGCCCTGCACCGTGATCGGGGTGACGGCCGACAACAAAAACATGTTCGCCGCCAGCAAGGCGTTGAACGTGTGGGTGCCGTACGAGACGGCAGCGGGGCGGCTGTTGGGCCAGCGTCATCTGGACAGCATCACGGTGCGCATCAAGGACGGCCAGCCGAGCAAGGTGGTGGAAGAGAACGTCACCAAGCTGATGTTGCAACGTCACGGCACCAAGGACTTCTTTACCAACAACCTCGACAGCATCATGCAGACGGTGCAGAAAACCAGCCGTTCCCTGGCGTTGCTGCTGTCGTTGATTGCAGTGATTTCGTTGCTGGTGGGCGGCATCGGAGTGATGAATATCATGCTGGTGTCGGTGACCGAACGCACCCGCGAAATCGGGATTCGCATGGCAGTGGGCGCGCGGCAATCGGATATTCGCCAACAGTTCCTGGTGGAAGCGGTGATGGTCTGCCTGATTGGCGGGATGATCGGCATCTCGCTGTCATTCGCCATCGGCTATCTGTTTTCGTTGTTTGTGAAAGAGTGGGAAATGGTGTTTTCCCTGGGCTCGGTAGTGACGGCGTTTGCGTGTTCAACGTTGATCGGGATTGTGTTCGGGTTTGTGCCGGCGCGGAATGCGGCGCGGTTGGATCCGATTGAAGCCCTGGCCCGGGATTAGGCCGGGCAGAGATCAAAAAATGTGGGAGCGGGCTTGCTCGCGAATGCGGTGGATCAGTCACACATGTATTGACTGACACTGCGCATTCGCGAGCAAGCCCGCTCCCACATTTGTTCCTCGGTGTTCTAGAGAGTGGCGTTTTCTTCTGTGGAATACATCCACCGCATCAACGAATGCCGGCCACTGATGCCCATCTTGATCGCAGCCCGCTTGAGGTAGCTCTCGATGGTATTGACCTTCAGTGCCAACTGCTCTGCCAGTTCCGGTGCGGTACGCCCGGCCAGCAGCCCCACGCACACCTCAAGCTCCCGGCTGGACAGGGCCAGCCCCGATTGCGCGAGGCGCTCTTCAAAGCGCCGGCGCAAGGTGTCGATGCCTGGTTGCTGCGGCGCTTCGCTGTCCGGACCGCTGGGTTGCAGGGCGCTGATGTGTTTTTCAACCATCGGCAGCAGCAGGGAGGAGAAGTCTTGCAGGATGATCCGCTCCTGCTGGGAAAAACTTTCGCAGGGGTTGGAGCGATACACCGACAGCACGTAGCTGACGTCATCCTTGCGCCGGGTCAGGTGCAGTTGGGCGGCGGCCTGGGCCTCTGCCTGCCCTGGCAGCGGGTCGGTGTACACCGGGCTGATCCCCGTCATTCGCGAACTGCCTGCCTTGCGCGGTGAACTCACAGGCATTTGGGTGATGTGCGTGGCGTCGACCGCCAGTTGGGTGAGGATCAGGTCGTGCAGCATGCGCGGGAAATGTCGGCTGCCGGTGCTGGCGATGACTTTGCCAATGTGGGGGAACAGGTGTGAGTTCATCATTTCATCCATGAGTTTCAATGAGGGCGGCGTACAGGGCAGTGATCTCCATGACTGCCGCCTCGTATGCTAGTACAGGCTTTCGCAAACGGGCCAATGAATGGATCAAATTTTTTGCGGTGCAGGGCGCAACGGGAGAAGCCCGACCTTTTCAGGCCGGGCTATTGATAAACGTCGCGCCTGCCTGTGAATTTACTTCAAGCGTGATGAACGTTGTGTTGCACCGCCCGGGATTTCGGCTTTACGGCACAGGCCTCCAGGGCTTGGGCAACGTCGGCCAGCAGGTCGGCGACATCCTCAAGGCCCGCCGAGAGTCGCACCAGCCCTTCGGAAATCCCGTGGTGGGCGCGCTGCTCCGGGGTGTAGGTGGAGTGGGTCATGCTGGCCGGGTGCTGGGCCAGTGACTCCGCGTCCCCCAGGCTCACGGCCCGGGTGAACAGCTTGAGGGCGTTCATGAAGCGTCGGCCCATGTCGATGCCGCCCTTGAGTTCAAACGCGATCATGCCGCCGGATTGTTTCATCTGCCGCGCGGCCAGTTCGTATTGGGGGAAGGAGCGCAGGCCGGGGTAGGTCACCCATTCCACCAGGGGATGGGCCTGCAAGGCTTCGGCGATGGCCAGGGCGTTGCTGCAATGGCGGTCCATGCGCAGGGCCAGGGTCTTGAGGCCGCGCATCAGCAGGGCGGCGTCCTGGGGTGACATCACCGCACCGGTCAGGTCCTTGAGCCCTTGCAGGCGAATGCGCTGGGCCAGGGCCTGGCTGCTGACGGCGATGCCGGCGGTGATATCGCCGTGGCCACTGAGGTATTTGGTGGCCGAGTGCACCACCACGTCGGCGCCCATTTCCAGCGGGCGTTGCAGGTAGGGCGTGCAGTAGGTGTTGTCCACCACCACGGTGATACCGGGTTGCCGGTGGGCGATCTCGGCGACGGCGGCGATGTCCACCAGTTGCAGGTTGGGGTTGGCCGGGGTTTCGAAGTAGATCATGCGCGTGGCCGGGTTGATGGCCTCGCTCATGGCGTTCAGGTCGGTGAGGTCGACGTGGCGCACCTTGATGCCGAACTCGCCGATGCCGTGGTGCAGCAGGGCGAAGGTGCAGCCGTAGAGGGTCTGGCTGACGATGATTTCATCACCTGGGCGCAGCAGGGTCCAGAACGTCGCGGCAATTGCGCCCATGCCGGAGCTGAAGGCGACGGCGGCTTCCCCGTTTTCCAGGGTGGCCATGCGCGATTCCAGCAGGGCCAGGGTGGGGTTGGAGATGCGGGTGTAGAAGTGTCCGCTCTCTTCGCCGGCGAAGCAGGCGGCTCCGTATTCGGCGGTGGGGAAGGCGAAGGTTGCCGTCAGGTAGATGGGCGGCACGAGGGCGCCGTGGTGGTCCTGGGGGTCATAGCCGTGGTGGATGGCGCGGGTGGAAAAGCCGAACGTGTTGTGTTTATTTTTCATGGTCGGACGCTCCTTATTTCCTACAATGCTATGCTTATAATGGCGGCCGAACGTTCCATAGTTTGCTGGGAAAAGCCGGTAGATTGGGATGAAAAACAATAAAAACGACGTTTTGAGGCAAGATATGCCCATGCATCTGGATCGGACTGACAAGGCACTTTTAAACGCCTTGCAGGGTAATGCGCGGTTGACGGTGGCGGAGTTGGCGGAGCGGGTGTCGCTGACCACTTCGCCGTGTTGGCGGCGGGTGAAGAACCTTGAGGACAGCGGGGTGATCGGCGGTTATCAGGCGATCCTGTCGCCCAAGGCGCTGGGGTATGGGGTGACGGCGTTTGTCAGCATCATGATGGATACGCACTCCCGGGAAGTTGCCCGGGCGTTTGAGCAAAGGTTGCTGGAGATTCCCGAGATTGTGGCGTGTCATAACGTTTCGGGGCGGTATGATTTTTTGTTGGAAGTGGTGGCGAAGGATCTGGAGTCGTTTGGAGAGTTTGCGCGGGAGGTGTTGCAGGGGTTGCCGTGTGTTAAGGAGATTTACTCGAGTTTTTCTTATAAGTCGGTGCGGCCGTTGCGGGTGATTCCTTTGCCGGAGTGATGGTGTGTATATCCGTTATTTGGGTAGCGGCTGCTTATGGTTTCGCTCTTACAGCGAGTCACTTTGCAAAAGCGGCAAAGTAACCAAAGCGCTCTGCCCCGCCTGTCGGCACCTCGCCTAGGCTCGGTGTGCCCTCACTCCGGCATTACTCCGCGGGCCGCCGCGACGGGCCATCCATGGCCCGGCGCGGCTAAACCGGCGTCCTGCCGGTTTACCCGCTGCGCAATACCTGCGTTCGGCCTCGGGCTTATTGGGGCAGTCAGATCAAGATCAAGATCAAAAGCACGGCGGCCTGAGAGCCGACCTGAGTGTTAAAAGCAAAGGCAAGATCCAGAGCGAAAGCAGAGCTGCTTTTCTGTAGGAGCTGGCTTGCCGGCGATGCAGACACCTCGGTGCATCAGACACACCCAGTTGATGCCATCGCCGGCAAGCCAGCTCCTACAGTGGACCGTGCCCGCTTTAGCTTTTGATTTTGCTTCTAAACACTCAAGCCGGCCGGTAGGCCGCTGTGCTGTTGATCTGCTTTTGATCTTGGGCGCCCCGTTAAACCACGCTGGCCGAACGCAGGCTTTGGAGCGTGGGTAACCCGGCAGGACGCCGGGTTAGCCGTCCTGGGCCAGGGATGGCCCATGACGGCGGCCCACGGTCCAAAGCCGGAGTGAGGGCACACCGAGCCTAAGCGAGGTGCCGAGTGGTGGGGCAAGAGCGTTTTGCTTACTTTTGCGCTTTTCAAAAGTGAGCCGCTGTAAGAGCGGAACCGATATCAGCCATCACCCAAAAAACGGATATGCCCCCCAACCCCAAAGACGCATACGTCATCCAACGTATTCCCCGCCCAACCCCATCCCCGTGAGACTGCTCCCGACAGCCAACCCACCCTCCGGGAGCACCTCGATGACCGACACCCTGATCAAAGTCGACCTCAACCAACCCGTCACCGAAAACGAACAGATCCACAACCGTTGGCACCCGGACATCCCGATGGCTTGCTGGGTCAAACCCGGCGATGACTTCATCCTCGAAACCTACGACTGGACCGCCGGCGCCATCAAGAACAACGACGACGCCAGCGACGTGCGCGACGTCGACCTCTCCACCGTACATTACCTCTCCGGCCCGGTGGGCGTACACGGCGCCGAACCCGGCGACTTGCTGGTGGTCGACCTGCTCGACATCGGCGCCAAGGCCGACTCCCAGTGGGGCTTCAACGGGTTCTTCTCGCGCCAGAACGGCGGCGGCTTTCTCACCGATCACTTCCCCAGCGCGCAAAAAGCCATCTGGGATTTCAAGGGCATGTTCACCAGCTCCCGGCACATCCCGGGCGTCAATTTTGCGGGCCTGATCCACCCCGGCCTGATCGGCTGCCTGCCCGACCCGGTGATGCTCGCCGACTGGAATCGTCGCGAGCAGGAGCTGATCGACACCAACCCGACCCGCGTCCCACCCCTGGCCAACGCCCCGCTGGCCGCCACCGCGCACATGGGCAAACTCAAGGGCTCGGCCCGTGATGATGCCGCCGCCACCGGTGCCCGCACCGTGCCGCCCCGTGAGCATGGCGGCAACTGCGATATCAAGGATTTGTCCCGCGGCTCGAAGATCTATTTCCCGGTGTACGTCAACGGCGCCGGCCTGTCGGTGGGCGACTTGCACTTCAGCCAGGGCGACGGCGAAATCACCTTTTGCGGCGCCATCGAAATGGCCGGCTGGGTGCACATGAAGGTCGAGCTGATCAAGGGCGGCATGGCCAAATACGGGATCAAGAACCCGGTGTTCAAGCCAAGCCCGATCACCCCGAACTACAAGAACTACCTGATCTTCGAAGGCATCTCCGTCGACGAACAGGGCCAGCAGCATTACCTGGACGTCAATGTCGCTTACCGCCAGGCCTGCCTGAATGCGATCAACTACCTGACCAAGTTCGGCTACTCACCGGCCCAGGGTTATGCGTTGCTCGGCTCGGCGCCGGTGCAGGGGCATATCAGCGGCGTGGTGGACATCCCCAACGCCTGCGCGACGTTGTGGCTGCCGACTGAAATCTTCGAGTTCGACATCAACCCCAATGCCAGCGGCCCGACCCAATTCCTCGACGGCAGCATCGACCTGCCCATCGCTCCGGACCTGTAGCCATGCCGACCTACGAATATGCCTGTGAGTCCTGCGGCACCTTCACGATGCTGCGGCCCATGGCCCAGCGTCACGAACCCAGCCAATGCCCGTATTGCGACGGCCCGGGCGGGCAGTTGCTGCTGTCGGCGCCGGCGCTGACCACGCTGTCGGCCAATCAGCGCAAGGCCATAGCCGGTAACGAGCGCAGCGCCCATGCGCCGCAAACCGTCGGCGAATATCAGGCAGCGCGCAAGCACCCGGCGGGCTGCAGTTGCTGTGGCACCAGCAAGCCGGTGGTGCCGAGCAAGGCCAACCCGCTGGGGCTCAAGACCAGGACCGGGCCACGGCCCTGGATGATCAGTCACTGACCGAGGAGATTTGCAATGCGCCATGGCGACATTTCCAGCAGCCCGGACACGGTCGGCGTTGCTGTCGTGAACTACAAGATGCCGCGCCTGCACAGCAAGGCCGAGGTCATCGATAACGCGAAGAAGATTGCCGAGATTATTGTCGGCATGAAGCAGGGTTTGCCCGGCATGGACCTGGTGGTGTTCCCCGAATACAGCACCATGGGGATCATGTACGACCACGACGAGATGATGGCGACCGCTGCGAGTATTCCCGGCGAGGAGACGGCGATTTTCTCCGCGGCCTGTCGCCAGGCCAATACCTGGGGCGTGTTTTCCCTGACCGGTGAACGCCACGAGGAGCACCCGCACAAGGCGCCGTACAACACGCTGGTGCTGATCAATAACCTCGGCGAGATCGTCCAGCGTTATCGCAAGTGCATTCCGTGGTGCCCGATCGAGGGCTGGTACCCGGGCGATCGCACCTACGTGTGCGACGGGCCCAAGGGCATGAAGGTCAGCCTGATCATCTGCGACGACGGCAACTACCCGGAGATCTGGCGTGACTGTGCGATGAAAGGCGCCGAGCTGATCGTGCGCTGCCAGGGCTATATGTACCCGGCCAAGGAGCAGCAGGTGCAGATGTCCAAGAGCATGGCCTGGGCCAATAACTGCTACGTGGCGGTGGCGAATGCGGCGGGGTTCGACGGGGTGTATTCGTACTTCGGGCACTCGGCGATCATCGGCTTCGATGGCCGTACCCTGGGCGAGTGCGGCGAGGAAGAAATGGGCATTCAGTACGCCCAACTGTCGGTGTCGCAGATCCGCGATGCGCGGGCCAACGACCAGTCGCAGAACCATCTGTTCAAGTTGCTGCACCGTGGCTACACCGGCATGCATGCCTCGGGCGATGGGGACAAGGGCGTGGCGGATTGCCCATTCGAGTTCTATCGCACCTGGGTGCTGGACGCGCAAAAGGCCCAAGAGAATGTCGAGGCCTTCACCCGTAGCACCGTCGGTGTCGCCGAATGCCCGGTGGGGCAGTTGCCCCATGGTGGTAAAGAAAAAACGGCGGGTTGAGGCATGCGGTTTACTTTTGAACCGGCCCAGGTCATGGCCTTGCTGCGCAGCCGTATCGTTGGCCAGGAAGCAGCCCTGGCCCAAATGGAAGGGTTGCTCAAGGTGGTCAAGGCCGATATCGGTGAGCGTGAGCGGCCGTTGAGCGTCAACCTGTTCATGGGGCCTACCGGGGTCGGCAAGACGGAAATCGTCCGGCTGCTGGCGCAGGCGTTGCACGGGCGTGCCGACGGGTTCTGCCGTATCGACATGCACACCCTGGCCCAGGAGCATTATGCCGCCGCACTCACCGGTGCACCGCCGGGTTATGTCGGCAGCAAGGAGGGCATCAGCCTGTTCAACAGCGAACTGATCCAGGGTAGCTACAGCCGCCCTGGTATCGTGCTGTTCGACGAGTTGGAGAAAGCCAGCCAGGAGGTGGTGCGCAGCCTGCTGGGCATCCTTGAAAACGGCCAGCTGACGCTGGCGGGCGGCGCTCGTACGCTGGACTTTCGCAACAGCCTGATCTTCATGACCAGCAATATCGGCGCCCAGCAGGCGCGTCGGCACCGGCAACGCTTTGCCCCGTTGCGCTGGTGGGGGCGCGGTGAAGCGGGGGTGTTGGAGGACGCCTTGCACCGCCACTTCGAGCCGGAATTTCTCAATCGCATCGATCGTATCCTGATGTTCGAGCCCATCGACCATCAGTGGCTTGAGGCGCTGCTCAAGGTGGAACTCGGCAAACTCAATCAACGCCTGGCGGCGCAGCACCGATCATTGGTGCTGGATGAATCGGCACGCGCCTGGTTGTGCCGCGACCATGACGTACGGTTCGGCGCCCGCGCCTTGGGCCGCCGATTGCGGGTGGAGCTGGAGCCGGCGATTGCCGAATGCGTATTGCGCGACCCGGGTGTGGGCCCCATGGGCGCGACTGTCGACGGTGATCGTTTGGTGGTTTCGCAACAAGCGGCTTGCATTCAATAAATTTCAGACTAATATGATCCGGGTAAAACAAAATAATCCGGGTAAAAGTCATGAGCGCATCACACTGCACCGCCTTCCTTGGCCACCAACGCGTGGCTGCCGGCTCTTATGCCGACGTCGCCAAAAACCTGAAAAGCCTCGACCTGGCGACGGGCAGCTTGCTGGTGTTTGATGACGCCAGCGGTGTTCAAGTCGACTATCCCTGGCCCGCCGGTTACGCACCGCAGCAACCGACCGTCGCGGTGACGGAGGCCGACGTGCCGGCGTCACCTACTGTAGGCCGTCCGAAGCTGGGGGTGGTCGCCCGTGAAGTGACCTTGCTGCCGAGGCACTGGGAGTGGCTGGGACAACAACGCGGCGGCGCCTCGGCGGCCTTGCGCCGGTTGGTGGACGAAGCGCGCAACGCCCATGCCGAGCACGATGAGCGGCGCCAGGCGAAGGAGTCCAGCTATCGTTTCATGAGCGCCATCGGCGGCGACCTGCCAGGTTTTGAAGAAGCCTCGCGGGCGTTGTTTGCCCAGGACGGCGCCGACTTTTCCAACAAGATTGCGCACTGGCCGGTGGATGTGAAGTTGTACCTGGCCTGGTTGTCACGCAACGCTTTCCCTGCCTAATTGCATTGAGATCCGAACCTTCATGGAAGTCACCCAGCAACGACCGTTGTGGCAGATCTACCTGATCTTTCTGGCACCCATGGTGCTGTCCAATTTCCTCCAGAGCTTTTCCGGCACGCTGAACGGGATCTATGTCGGGCAGATGCTCGGCACCCAGGCGTTGGCGGCGGTGTCGGGGATGTTCCCCATCGTGTTTTTCTTTATCGCCCTGGTGATCGGCCTGGGGGCGGGTGCTTCGGTGCTGATCGGCCAGGCGTGGGGCGCGCAGGAAACCTCGATGGTCAAGTCGATCACCGGCGCCACCCTGACCCTCGGCGCCCTGATCGGGGTGATCGCGGCGGTGCTGGGCAGCGTGTTTGCGCGCCCGGCAATGCAGGCCCTGGGCACACCGGTGGATGTGCTGGATGACGCGGTGGGTTATGCGCAGATGATGATGTTGATCATGCCGCTGTTGCTGGTGTTCATCCTGTTCACCCAACTGCTGCGGGGCGTGAGTGACACGGTGTCGCCCTTATTGGCGCTGATGGTGTCGACCACCGTGGGCCTGGTGCTGACCCCTGCGCTGATCAAGGGCTGGCTGGGCCTGCCGCCGATGGGTATCCAGAGCGCGGTGGTGGCGGGGTTGGTGGGGAATGCCCTGGCGATGACGTTCCTGGTGCTGCGCCTGCGCCATAAAAACCACGTGATGGCGCCGGATCGCCAGTTGATGGCGGCGCTGCGGCTGGATCGGGTGATCCTGGGCAAGGTCCTGCGTATCGGGTTGCCCACTGGGTTGCAGATGGTGGTGCTGTCGTTGTCGGAGCTGGTGATTCTGGCGCTGGTCAACAGCCATGGTTCCCAGGCGACGGCGGCGTATGGGGCGGTGACGCAGATCGTCAACTATGTGCAGTTTCCGGCGTTGTCGATTGCGATCACGGCGTCGATTCTGGGGGCGCAGGCGATCGGGGCGGGGCGCCTGGAGCGGATCGGGCCGATCCTGCGTACGGGGATTTTGATCAACCTGTGCCTGACGGGTGGGTTGATAGTGCTGGGGTATGTGTTGTCGCACTGGCTGTTGGGGTTGTTCATTACCGACGTGGATGCGCGGGTCAAGGCCGAGCACCTGCTGCATATCATGCTCTGGAGCATCCTGGTGTTCGGTTTCCAGGCCGTGGTGGGCGGGATCATGCGGGCCAGCGGGGTGGTGCTGGTGCCGGTGGGGATCTCGATCGTTTGCGTGTTGGGGGTGGAGTTGCCGGTGGCGTATCTGCTGAATGCGCGGTTTGGGCTGGAAGGGGTGTGGATGGCGTTTCCGGTGACGTATCTGGCGATGTTGGGGTTGCAGACGGCGTATTACCGGTTGGTTTGGCGGCATAAGCAGATCAAGCGGTTGGTGTGAGTGTGTGGGGTGGCGCGGGTACCTATTCGTCATATAGGTACCGGCCATCCAGGACTATCAGATTGATGACGCAACGCTAAGACGCGTAAGCGTTTGCGCCAAGGTCTCGTTTTCGGACATCGGCTTATTTGAAGTTGGTATCGGCGATCGGCATGATGCTCGCTACACGCCAGCCATCCTTGCCCATGACCAGCGTCTGGCTGATCAGGAAGGTGCTGTCGGTAGGTGTTTCACCGGCGTGGCTACGGGTGAAGGTGATCGGCACCATCAGTTGCGCAACGTTATCGGCCACCAGCACCACGCTGAAGTGGCTCATGTCGGGCTTAAGTTGCCAGGCGCCCTGGTAGTACACCTTGAGCTTGCTGACCACCGCATCCGGCCCCCAGTTTTCGCCACCTCGGGCGTACCAGAGCATTTTTGGCGAGTCCCAGAGCATTGCCTTGATCTGGGTGAGGTCGTGGGCGTTTTGAGCGGCGACAAACCGGGTGAAGAAGGCGCGAGCGTCATCCTCTTTGGCTGCGGCGAAGCTTGTGGTGGCGCTAAGCAGGCTGAGCAAGGCGCCGAAGGCCAGGGCATAAGGTTTCATGGAGTTCCTCGGGAATCGGGTTGAGTGACCTGAGGTTTAGCCTAGGCTCGGGCAGGGCGAAGCAAAGGCCATTTAACCCTCGTTTCTGGACATTCCCGATGCCGCCGTTTCCGACCGGCTTCTTGCCGTGCGCCGCATCACCTGCGGCGGTTTGCCGAATTCGCGGATAAATGCCCTTCGCATGCGTTCGCTGTCGCCAAAGCCGGTCTGGCGGGCAATGCCTTCGATAGGATGACGGCCGTCCTGGATCAGCACCAAGGCTGTTTCGATCCGCAGCTTTTCAATGGCTTTGGCTGGGGATACGCCGGTCTGTGCTCGAAACGCCCTGCTGAATTGGCGCAGGCTTAAATGGGCTGCTTCGGCCAGTTCGTCGAGGCTCAGGCTGCGATGCAGGTTATTGCGCGCATAGGCTATGGCAGTCTGGATACGGTCGGTCTTCTGTTCCATGTCCAGCAGTGCCGAGGACTGTGGCTGCCCCCCGGCACGGCGGTTTTGCAGGATGAAGGTTTTCGATACCGCCCGCGCTACCGTCGCGCCAAGATCGGCTTCGACCATCGCCAGGGCTTGGTCGATGCCAGCGGTCATGCCGGCGCTTGTCCATAGCGAACCGTCGACGATAAACAAACGCTCCTCTTCCAGCCGCACCTTGGGGTAGCGTTTGCGGAATTCTGCCGCGAAAAACCAGTGGGTGGTCGCTCGCATACCGTCAAGCAAACCGGCTTGGGCCAGGAAGAAGGTTCCGGAGCAGGTGGCGGCCAGGCGTCGGCTATTTCTGGCAGCCTGACGCAGGTAATCCAGCAAGCCGGGCGTGAATTCGCGGTCATTGCCGCCACCGATGATCACCGTGTCGAATGCAGTCTTGCCGAAGGCTTCAGTCTGCACCACCACGCCGAGTGAACTGCGTACCGGCCCGCCGTGCTCCGAGATCAGACGTACGTCGTAATGGGTTTTACCCAATGCATTATTGGCACTCTCGAAAACTGACAGTGCAGAGAAACTCATGACGCCGAAACCGGAAAAGGTGATGAAACCAATGCGTTGCATGAGGCGCTCCAAAACCGTCTGATCTGTCAATCAAGGTGACAGACAGATTACCTGAAGCGGATTTTTTCCCGTAGTACCGCGTCGGTAAAGTCATTGACGCCGTTACCGCAGCAACGGGTAAATACCCCGGACCAATCCATCCACAAATCCCCCCACCGATCTCAATCAGCGTCGCAACTCGTTGCTGAAATAACGACTCGGCACCTCACCCAACACACGCTTGAACACCGTCGCAAACGCACTCGGGCTGCTATACCCCAAATCCAGCGCCACCCTGGTCACCGGTTCCCCATTGCCCAGCAGCACAATCCCCGCCAGCAGGCAGGCTTGCTGGCGCCACTGCAGGTAACTGATACCCGTGGCTTGACGAAACTGCCGGGTAAACGTCCGGCGGCTCATCCCCGCGCCGAAGGCCATGGCATCAATGCTGACCTCCAACGAAGGCCCAGCCAGAAACTCTTCGCAGGCCTTCGCCAATCGAGGCTCGGCCGGCAACGGCGCACACAGCGGCAGCACCGGCATCCGGGCGATCTCGTGCAGCAGCAAGCCCATCAAATAGCTGTCGCGGCCACCCATCGCGTAACGCGCAGGTACCTCGACGGCCTTCTCCAGCAACTGCCCAAGCAGCGGCGACACATCCAGCACCTGGCACTGTTGCGGCAACTCCAGCCGCCGCGCCGCCTGCGGGCGAATGTAGGTGTTGAGCATCGTCACCGGCCCGCGCATCAGCATGGCGTGGGACACATGCGGCGGCACCCAGATCGCGCGGCGGGGCGGCACCACCCAGTTACCGGTGGCGCTGTAGACGGTAATGACACCCTGGCTGGCATAGGCCAACTGGCCTCGCGGGTGCGCGTGGGCGGGGAACAGCTCGCCGTCGGCATAGTCGATGGCGGTCACGACCACGTCGCGCGGGGTGTTTTCGTAGGGATGAATATCGGGCATGGCCTGATTCTAGCCTTTGTTGACCCACAATCGCAGGCGGGCCATCGCGGTTTACGAAAAAATCTGTCGGATGCACGGCCTCCTGTCGTGCCACCGAGTCAATGGACCCGTCACGATGAAGCAAAAACACCTGTTACTGGCCGTCCTGGTGACGGCTGTGTGGGGACTCAATTTCCCCATTACCAAACTCGGCCTGGCCGAGATCAACCCGCTGTTGCTGACGGCCCTGCGGTTCACCCTGGCGGCGTTGCCCTGGGTGTTTCTGGTGCGCCGGCCCCAGGTCGCGGTGAAGTGGCTGGCGGCCTATGGCTTGATATTCGGGGTGGCGATGTGGGCCTTGATCAACCTCGGGATCGCCATGGGCGTACCCCCTGGCAGTGCCTCGCTGCTGATCCAGTTCAGCGCATTCTTCACCCTGGGCTGGGGCGTGCTGCTGTTTCGGGAAAGCCTTTCCCTGGCGCAATTGATCAGTGTGCTGCTGGCGGCCATGGGGTTGGCAGGCATGCTGCTGGGCGTGGTGGGGACGGCCACGCTGCTGGGGTTTGCCCTGGTGCTGTTCAGTGCCCTGGCCTGGAGCATCGGCAATATCATCATCAAGGTCTCCGGGGTGCGGGAGATCTTTGCCTTCGTAGTCTGGGCCAGCCTGTTTGCACCGCTGCCGCTGGTGCTGTTGACGTGGCTGCTGGACGGCCCGCAGGCCTTTGCTGCGTTGCCCGGGCAGTTGAACGGCGTGGCGTTGTTCTCGCTGGCGTTCCAGGTGTATGGCGCGACGCACTTTTGTTACTGGGGCTGGAACCTGCTGTTGCGCGAGTACCCGGTTTCCCGGGTGGCGCCCCTGTCACTGCTGATCCCGGTGTTCGGCATCGTCAGCTCAATGCTGATCCTGGGTGAGCGCCCCGGGGTTTCGCAGTGGCAGGCCATGGGCTTGATCCTCTTGGCCCTGATCGTCGGCCTGAAGAAGGGGCGCCCGTTGTGGGTCAGGCAGGACGGTCACGCTTGAGCAGGCCATACAGCGCGCTGTCCGAGATCTCGTCGCCGACCACCCAGCGCTCGCGCAGCAAGCCTTCGCGGACGAAACCCAGGCGCTCAAGCAGCTTCGCGGAGCCCAGGTTGCGTGGGTCAATGTCGGCTTCAAGGCGGCGCAGCCCGGCGGTGTTGAACCCATGGTCGATCACCGCGCGGGCGGCTTCGCTCATGTAGCCCTTGCCCCAATGCTGGCGGCCCAGGGTAAAGCCGATTTCAGCGCGGCGGCATTGCTCGTCGACATTGAACAGGTCGCAACTACCGATCACCTCGCCGGTGGCCAGCAACTCCACCATACACACCAGGTCTTCACCGGCAATCGATGCCTCCATCAATTGGCCGAAGCGTTCAACGGCTTGCTCGGCGCGGGTCATGGTGGGAAAGGAAAAGTAGCGCATGGCCTCGGGGTCGGACCAAATGGCAAACAGCGCGCGCCAGTCATCCTGATGGGGAGGGCGCAGGCCCAGGCGTTCGGTGGTGAGAAGTACGGGGGCGAAAAAGGGCAGGGTCATAAGGTGCTCGTCCGTGAAAGTCACGGGCGAATGCTGCCGGGATTGGGCGGGTTGTACAAGGGTCGAGGAAAGAGGACGACGGCAAGCAATTGCTCCACTTAATAGGAAGCATTACTATTCACACCCCACCTCCCCAGTGCTTCCTTGATGACTCCTCAGCCGCCCCGCAGAACAGGCTTTTTCGAGCACTACGAAGAGTTGATCGGGACCTGGACGCGCCGCCTGAGAAACCGTCAGCAGGCCGAAGACCTGGCCCACGACACTTTTGTGCGGGTGCTTGAATCCAGCGCCACCAAGGTTGAGCAACCTCGCGCCTATCTGCATCAAACGGCGCGCAATATCGCCGTTGACGCCTATCGCCGCGAGGACCGGCGGGAGGCGATGGCCCTGGAAGCCTTTGATCAGAGTTCGCCCCACAGTGGCGAC
Organism: Pseudomonas sp. KK18; assembly: GCF_037094675.1. Taxonomy (NCBI): domain Bacteria; kingdom Pseudomonadati; phylum Pseudomonadota; class Gammaproteobacteria; order Pseudomonadales; family Pseudomonadaceae; genus Pseudomonas; species Pseudomonas sp. KK18. The sequence continues at coordinate 4,560,908 of NZ_CP146605.1, read as the reverse complement.
CCGGAGCATTTCATGCACGCGATCCAGCTGGCGGATTCCATCGAGCGAGCCCTGGCCGAGCTGCCGCTCAATTGCCGCAAGATTTTCATCTGGCAGAAAATCGAGGGCCTGACCCAGCAGGAAATCGCCGAACGCCTGGGCCTGTCTAAAAACATGGTGGAAAAGTATATGATCCGCACCCTGCGGCATCTACGTGACCGCCTGGATGCGATGGCACCATGACCAATGCCCGCTTTGAAACAGGATCTTCCATGATGGATACCCGTGAGTGTGCCTGCGGCAGCGCGACGGCCCGCGACGAGGCGGCGCAATGGTTTGTGCGTGTGCAGGACAGCCCATTGAGCGCAGAAGAACGCGAGCGTTTTGATGCCTGGCGTGCAGAGCATGCCGAGCACCAGTACGAATTTGATGTGCTGCAAGGTTTGTGGAGTGCCACCGACCTGGTGCCCAAGGCGCGCTTGCAGGCGTTGTGCGATGCCCCGCAGCCGCGTGCGAAGCGCCGGCCCGTGCTGCGTTATGCAGTGGCTGCAAGTGTGCTGGCGGTGGCCCTGGGCCTGGGGTTGTTCAGTGGCCTGGATCATCCGGCGACGTACAACGCCGAGTTCCGCACTGCGTTGGGGGAGCGCCGGCAGGTGGCGTTGCCCGACGGCTCGCTGATGGACTTGAACAGCCGCAGCGTGGTGGCCGTGCACTATGTAAAAGGCCAGCGCGGCATCGAGCTCAAGCAGGGCGAGGCCATGTTCAGCGTCGAGCACGACACCAGCCGGCCCTTCGTGGTGGACGCCGGGGCAGGGCAGGTGACGGTCACCGGTACGCGTTTCGACGTGCGCCGCGATGACGACCAGACCCGCGTGGTGGTCGAGGCCGGTACGGTCAAAGTGCAAGGGCGCTCATCCGATGACATCGTGATGCTCACGGCCGGTCGGGGCACCCATGTGGATACCCGGGGCCAGGTGGCGGCTGCCTACGCCGTCAACCCTGAAGAGCTCACGGCCTGGCGCACCGGCAAACTGGTGTTCAACAACGCCACTCTCGGCGAAGTGGCTCGGGAGGTCTCACGTTACCGCGAGCAACCTTTGCGGGTCAGCGCGCCCGCGGTGAGCAACCTGCGCTTGACCAGCGTGTTCAAATCCACCGACACCGACGCCTTGCTCAAGGCCTTGCCGCACATTCTTCCGGTGGCCTTGCGCACCTTGCCGGACGGTAGCCAGGAAATAATTTCGCGATAGATTCAGGTTTTTTTCGAGTTCTTCGTCTTCTTGTGCAACTGCAACTGGTTTGCATTAACAGCCGCACTCTCTTGCGATCACAGGACTACGTTCGACGTGAAAAAACTCGCCATGAAAAACAATAAATCATCGCGCTGGGCACCCCTCGCCCTGGCGCTGGCCGTCAGCGCCGCACTGCCGGCGGCCTATGCTGACGATGGCATTCATATCCAGGCCCAGTCCCTGGGTTCGGCCTTGAGCCAATTGGGTCAGCAGACGTCGCTGCAAGTGTTCTTCAGCCCCGACATGGTGGCCGGCAAACAAGCCCCGGCCGTCGACGGCAACCTTTCGCCCGAACAAGCGCTGCGCCAGTTGCTGCAGGGCAGCGGCCTGGATTACCAGATCGATGCGGGCTCCGTGACCCTGCGCCCGCTGGGCAAGGGCACCGGCGAAGCCGGTTCGCCGCTGGAGTTGGGTGCCACCGACATCAAGGTGGTCGGCGACTGGCTCGGCGACGCGAATGCCCAAGTGGTGCAGAACCACCCGGGGGCGCGCACCGTGGTGCGCCGTGAAGCCATGGTGGAGCAGGGCGCGATGAACGTCGGTGACGTGCTGCGGCGCATTCCCGGGGTGCAGGTACAGGAGGCCAACGGCACCGGTGGCAGTGATATTTCCCTCAACGTCGGGGTACGCGGCCTGACCTCGCGTCTGTCGCCACGCTCCACGGTATTGATCGACGGCGTACCGGCAGCGTTTGCACCCTACGGCCAGCCGCAGTTGTCGATGGCGCCGATTTCCTCCGGCAACCTCGACAGCATCGACGTGGTGCGTGGCGCAGGCTCCGTACGTTATGGACCACAGAACGTCGGCGGCGTGATCAACTTCGTCACCCGGGCCATCCCGGAAAAATTCTCCGGCGAAGTCGGCACCACCCTGGAAACCGCGGCCCACGGCGGCTGGAAACACATTGAAAACGCCTTCATCGGCGGCACCGCCGACAACGGTATCGGTGCTGCGTTGCTGTATTCCGGGACCAAGGGCGATGGTTACCGCGACCGCAACAACTCCAACGACATCGACGACGTGATCTTCAAGACCCACTGGGCGCCGACCGATCAAGACGATTTCTCGCTGAATTTCCACTACTACGACGCCAGCGCCGACATGCCCGGCGGCCTGACCCAGAAGCAGTACGACGCCAACCCGTATCAATCGGTACGTGACTGGGACAACTTCAATGGCCGGCGCAAGGATATGTCCTTCAAGTACATCCGGCAGATCGACGACCGCACCCAGGCTGAAGTGCTGACCTACTATTCCGACAGTTTCCGCGGCAGCAACATCGCCAACCGCGACCTGAAGACCCTGGGTTCCTACCCGCGCACCTACTACACCTTCGGCATCGAGCCGCGTGTGTCCCATGTATTTGACCTGGGGCCGAGCACCCAGGAAGTCAGCGTCGGTTATCGCTACCTCAAGGAAGGCATGCACGAACAGGCCACCAGCCTGGGGCTGGTCAACAACGTGCCGACGCCCGTGGGCCAGAGTGACGGCCACGTGTACCAGGACCGTACCGGTGGCACCGAGGCCAACTCGTTCTATATCGACAACAAGATTGATATCGGCAAATGGACCGTCACCCCGGGCATTCGCTTTGAGCAGATTCGCACCGAATGGCACGACCGTCCGGTGGTAGGCCTCAATGGCGCCACGGTTCAGGAGAAACGTCGCGAGATCCACAACAACGAACCGCTGCCGGCCTTGAGCGTGATGTACCACGTCTCCGATGCCTGGAAGCTGTTTGCCAACTACGAAACCTCCTTCGGCAGCCTGCAATACTTCCAGCTGGGCCAGGGCGGTAACGGCGACCAGACCGCGAACGGCCTGAACCCGGAAAAAGCCAAGACCTACGAAATCGGTACCCGCTACAACGACAGCGTCTGGGGCGGCGAAGTGACGTTGTTCTACATCGACTTCTCGGACGAGTTGCAATACGTCAGCAACGATGTGGGCTGGACCAACCTCGGCGCTACCAAGCACGAGGGCATCGAAGCGTCGGCCCATTACGACCTGTCGAACCTCGACCCGCGCCTGGACGGCCTGACCGCCAACGCCGGCTTCACCTACACCAGGGCCACCTCCGAAGGCGACGTTGCCTTCAAGGGCCGCGACTTGCCGCTGTACTCCCGTGAAGTGGCCACCCTGGGGCTGCGTTACGACATCAACCACTGGACCCACAACCTGGACGTCTATGCCCAGTCCGGCCAGCGTGCGCCGGGCACCGGTACCACCTACATCACCCAGCCGACTGCTGATGGCCAGTACGGGGATATTCCCGGCTACGTCTCGGTCAACGTGCGCAGCGGTTATGACTTCGGTGCGCAACTGTCGAACCTGAAGCTGGGCGTCGGGGTAAAAAACGTGTTCAACCAGGAACACTACACCCGCTCCAGCGACAACAACTCCGGGATCTACCTGGGTGAACCGCGCACGTTCTTCGTGCAGGCCAGCGTCGGCTTCTGATGCGTGCCTGATCCCAGGTATCGACAGTGACGAGGGGGCGCAAGCTCCCTCGCCATAGCCCTTCTTCCTACTCTTTTTCTAACGATTTTCTGCGTCCGCAGGAACTGAATCCGACAGGTCTACCACACAAGGAGGTGCCCACTTTCCATGGGATACCTTGTATCGCCGAGGTGTCTTTGAGCCGGGAGTGAATCGTGTCAATACGCCGAACTGGAGATGCCTATGTCGGTAACCTTATCCAACTCAACTGTTGCCAACCCCTCTGATAACGCCGCGCAGCCGCATACTGATGCCGCCACATCGACGCAGTCACGCTCACGCTCCGGGCAGGGGTCGATCCACATCAGCTTCAACGTGCCACAGAATGGGATCGGCCCGGGATATTCGAATTGGACGACGACGCAGAGCACGATGGATCCCCATGGTGCCGCCAACAACTCATTCCGGGCGTCCTATGCAAACTCGTTCCTGGGCGGGCTGATCGGACAGCTTCAGGACTTTCTGCACAAGCTGTTCAATCCGTTCCGGCCTCACCCCGGTTATGGTCGTCCTGACCCTGCCATTCCACTCAAGCCTCTTCCCGGACACTGCCGTCCGACCCCCTGCAAGCCTGACCCGGGATACGGTCGCCCGGACCCACACTTTTCGAGGCAAACCCCCGATCAACTGGGGAACCTCCTCAAGAACAAGTTTGATGCGTTCACGGTGCCGGGCCAGCCCTTCATCACAAAACAAAGCCTGGAGGAGATGGCGGGCAGACGGTTGACCAACGACCAGGACCGTAATGAGAACATTCTGTTGGCCCGGGAACTGCTGCGACGCCCAGACGTAATACAAGCCTTTGACCGAGCCGGCAGGACCGGTGATCTGGATGGTCGAATCTCCCGGCGGGACCTCAACGCCGTGCTCGACTCCGGCAACGCCTTGAAGTACAAGACCGACAAACAGCTCGCCGAACAGATGTTGAAGGACTTCGACGCCCTGAAGGGTATCTGGAACCGCTCCATCAGTATCAAAGATTTGAAAAAATTGGCCGCATCGTCGTCGAGCGACCCAAAGCAACAGCGGCTCATCGAGTTGGCCAAGGAAGTCACTCAGCGCTCAAGCCTGTTAACGCTGATGGACTCTCTTGACCGGTATGACGGCAAGATCGGCAGAGCCGCCCTGCGCCACCTCTCTCTGAACCTGTTTTAGCTCGATCACGCCGCGACCCTCTCGCGGCGTGATGACCTGCCTTGATCAATCCGCTGCTTTCAAACTCTCAGCCAGGGCTCAGACATGGCTACACCTTCGTGTGGATCGCACAATCCTGGCTATCAGCCAGCCTGTCTTGCGCCGACGGGCAGCGATACCCTGCAACCGCCCCCCGTTGCCGCACCGGGCAAACGGTGCGAAGAGGGCGCCGAAGCCCGGCGAGTGAAGAACTTCACCGGGCAGCACACGTTCCAGGCGCCGGCGGCTGACGACTTCATCAAAGGCATGTTGCCGCACGGGCAGTTGCCTGCCTCCCACGCGCCTGGGTTACGCCCGTTGCGCGCGGTGATGGGCGCTATGGTCGCAGCGATCAAAGACCTTTGGCAGGAGACAAAACCGACCTCGCCAGGGTCTCGAAAAGCCGACTGATTCTTCGGTTTTTACATGTTGTCATTGGAACGCTGCTCTATCTCGGAACCATTGCCACCGGCACACCACACACCTTTGGCCTGTTTTCACCTGAGCGATACGGCGATTGCCGGGATGATGACCAGGTCAATGTGGAACCGGAAATTGGTGGAGATGAATCATGACAATCAACGGCGGGTCGGTCTGCCAGCACCTCGGTGCTACACCCTGTATTGCCCCGGCACTGGACGGCGGTACACGGGCAATTCACGCCGCTTCAAGTGAACCCGGTGAGGCTGCGCGAAAGCACAGCCATCAATCCGGCGGGGCGCCTGTCCGCTCATCAGGCTATCGGCCTCCTTTGCGGGGGGAGAGTCACTGCAGGAGTCTGCTGCAACACCTGGGGCTTCAGAACGAAGTGGCCAGCCGCCTCCGCGGGCCCAATCCCTACATTCGTTTGCCGGACAGCGATTTGGTGAGCGCGGCGAACGCCCAATTTGCCATGCTGAAAAAACTCCATGAGAACTGACGGACTGAAGCTGTCTTCACTGCAACGAATCGCCAGTAAAAAGCTCGGTGCCAGCCGAGAGGCCGACAGCGCTATCCTGCTTGCCAAGGCGATCATCCAGCGTCCGCGCCTGATCGATGCGATCCTCGACCAGGACGGCTACATCACCCGCGAAAGCCTGGCACAGGCCGAGAACGTCGTGTTCGGCAACAGCGATCCCAGTGCCTTCAGCCCGGACCCTTTCCACACAAAAAACAATGCCGATCTCGTCCGCCTGTTCAAGGAAATGTTCACCGAGTTACGGGACCGGTCGCGGGACCGCATGGGGTTTTTCGAGCAGATCTGCTACGTCAATATCGAGGTGCTGGCGATGATGAGCAAAGACCCGGATGAGCTCGACAGCCATGGCCAAGTTGTACTGGACCCGGCCACGGGGCTACCGAAGAAGAAGTACGACGAACAGCAGGTGTACATGGCGAAAAACCTTGTGGACCGGCCGGGCTTGTTGCGGTCGCTGGAAAACACCGCCGACAGCGGTCGGCGAATTTTCGGCAGCCATCACCAGGCGGGCTGGCTCAGCAACAAAACCCTTGATCGCTGGCTGGAACTCCAGAAAGCCAAATGACCCCGGGTTGACGCCTCAATGTACGAGGCGTGATGGGGCTGGGTGGTCAGACCCGCAGTATTTTCCCGCTGATCGCCACACCGATCAGCAGTACGGCAATCAGCACAAAGGCAGTGCTCAAGCTGCTGCCATGGGCGATGAAGCCGATCACCGCAGGGCCGGCGAGAATGCCGGTGTAGCCCAGGGTGGTGATGGCGGGCACCGCAATGTGTTCCGGCATGACGGTCTGCTTGCCGACGGCGGTGTACAGCACCGGTACGATGTTCGAACACCCGGCACCGACCAACGCATACCCCAGCAGGGCGGTTTCCCACGCAGGGAATAGCGTCGCCAACAGCATGCCGCCGGCGGCGAGCGCGCCACCGAATACAATCACCCGGGTTGCGCCCAGGCGGCGAACTATCCTGTCGCCGGTAAGGCGCCCGACGGTCATGGTCAAGGCAAAGGCTGCGTAGCCAAGGCCCGCATAGGCTTCGTCAAGGCCGCGCTCGGCGCTCAGGAACACCGCGCTCCAGTCCAGCACGGCGCCTTCGGCAAGAAACACGATGCAGCACAGGCAGCCGATAAACAGCACCACGCCGTGGGGCACGGCAAAGGCCGGCCCGGAGCTTTCACTGCCGTAAGGCAGCAGGTGTGGCCCGGCCTTGAGCAAGGCCACTACGATGACGACGATCACGGCGAGGGTGGCCTGCAACGGCGACCAGCCCAACCCCAGCAGCCCGCTGACACCTGCCGCTCCGACGATCCCGCCCAGGCTGAACAGCCCGTGGAAGCCCGACATCATGGTCTTGCCGCTGGCCCGTTCGACCATCACCGCTTGCAGGTTGACCGTGGAGTCCACCGTGCCCAGGCCGGCACCAAACACAAACAGCGCGGCCATCAGCAACGGAATCGAGGTGACGGTGGCCAGCATCGGCAGGCCCAGGCAGATCAGGAGGGTGCCGCCGGTGGCCACTCGCCGGATACCGTAGCGCGACGCCAGGGCCCCGGCGACCGGCATCGCGATCATCGAGCCCACCCCCAGGCACAACAGCAAAAGGCCGAGGGTGCCCTCATTGAGTTGGGCGCGGGCCTTGGCATAAGGCACCAGTGGTGCCCAGGCGGCGATGCCGAAGCCGGCGATGAAAAACGCGATGCGGGTCGACATTTGTTCCAGCCGCCCGGGTACCACGGGCGCTGGGGTGCTGATGGCGGTCATGAAAAATCCTTGGTTTTGCGTTCAACGAACGATGTGCAGCGCAACATCCTTGCACATCAGGCCGTATCGAGCGAGCCGGGTTCCCTTGGCATGCCTGAACACAGGGCCAAACATTTTTTCCAGGATCGTGGAACGCGACGGGCCTCTCCAACCACTATCAGTTCGTAGGACAAGTAACCACTTGAGGTGCGAGGTGGCCGGGAAGGTGCGTAATCCCCGCGAGAGCTGGTGAACCCCGGGCTTCCAGCGACGGATTACCACCTTCCAGGCCGATCCTCTCACTTCAGCAGCCGCGCCAGTTTCGCATCCCGCACCTGCAACACTTCAAACAAGCCCAGGGCCTGCAGGGCGGGGAGGGCTTGCAGGATGTCCTGTTCGGCCAGCAAGCGCTGCTCGTCCGGGGTGGCCGGATCGCACCAGGTTCTGGCGTTGGCGAGGAATGCGCCCACCGTGCCCTTGCGCACGGTCACGCCATTGAATTGGCCTTGGTCGAGATGGTCGGGAAGCACGTCTTCTGCACGCATGGCGGAGCCCTCAATGAATGAATCCGCAGTCTGGGCGTGCGCAAATGGCTACACTGCCTTATCCAGGTCATTCAATACGGTAAAGCTGCCATATGCCGTCAACACTCGTTTCAGCCCAGCTCGCCAATGCGATCGGCGGTCCGTTGCTGGTGGCGACGTTGCGCAGCAGTCCGGTAGCACGCACCACGGCCCTTCATCAGCATGCCCGCGGGCAATTGCTCGGAGCCCAGCGCGGGTTGTTGTCGGTGCAGGCGGCGCACCAGCATTGGGTAGTACCGGCCACCCATGCGGTGTGGATTGCCCCCGATTGTTCCCACGCCTTGCGTTCCCACGGGCCGTTTGATGGCTGGAGTGTGTATGTCGAACCCCAGGCATGCGCAGGGCTGCCCCGACAGACGTGCGTTATCGCCACGTCGGCCTTGTTGCTGGAAGCCGTCAGGCGCGCGGCAACCTGGAGCCAGCCGCTGCTCGAGCCGCCTCAGTCACGGATCGCCCAGGTGATCCTTGATGAAATCGCCGGGTTGCCCCAGGAGCCATTCGGCTTGCCGCTGCCCCGGGACCCGCGCCTGTTGCGCATCGCCCAGGCGCTGGCCGACAGTCCCGACGACAACCGCCTGCTGGAACACTGGGCGCAGTGGGCCGGTGTCTCGCCGCGCACCCTGGCCCGGCGGTTTGTTGCCGAGACCGGGTTCACCTTCAGCCAGTGGCGCCAGCGCGCACGGTTGTTGCGCGCCCTGGAGTTGCTGGCGGCGCATGCACCCGTGACCCGGGTTGCGCTGGACCTGGGTTATGAAAACGTCAGTGCCTTTATTGCGATGTTCCGGCGTACGTTCGGGACGACGCCGGGGCGGTACTTCACGGATGGCGCAAGCGACTACGGGCATACACCGCCACAATCACGAAACACCCCATAGGCAACAGGTAAGCCAGCGCCACTGTGCTGTTGTCCGCCACCTTGCCCATCAAGTAGGGCATCAGGGCGCCGCCGACGATCGCCATGATCATGAACGAACTGCCGCGCTTGGTGTGCGGCCCGAGGTTCTTCACGCCCATGGCGAACAGCGTCGGGAACATGATCGACATGAAGAAGAACACCGCGATCAGCGCGATCACCGAGATACCTTCCAGGCCGATCACCACCAGGCCGCACAACGCGATATTGATCAGCGCATAAATCAGCAGCAGCTTCTGCGCGCTGACCCGGCCCATCAGCCAGGTACTGAAGAAGCGCCCGAACATGAAGGCCAGCATTGCGATCGACAGCAGGTAGGCGGCTTGCTGATTGCCCATCTGTGCCCAATGCTCGGTGACGTAGTTGATGAAAAATGCGCCGACTCCGACCTGGGCCGCCACATAGAAAAACTGCGTGATCACCCCACCGACGAACTCCCGGTGCTGCCACAGACCCTTGCCGGCCGTCGGTTGCAGTGCCTGTTCCTGCGCGCGCAAATCCGGCAGCGGCGTGCGGGCGATCAGCAGCGCCACCAGCAGTACCAGAACCGCGATCACCACGTAGGTGGTCTGCAACGAACTCATGTCCGAGGCCGGTGTGCTGCCGGCGCTGAAGAACATCGCGCCGCCAATCAGCGGGCCGAAGAACTGGCCAAGGCCATTGAATGATTGCGCCAGGTTCAACCGCCGCTCGGCGCCCTGGGGTTCGCCCAGCACCGTGGCATAGGGGTTGGCAGCGGTCTCCAGGCAGCCCAGGCCGCAGGCGATGACAAACAGCGCGAACAGGAAAAACGGAAAGCTCGCCGCCGCAGCCGCCGGCATGAACAGCAGCGCGCCCGCCGCATACAGGCACAGGCCCAGCAGGATCCCGGCCTTGTAGCCGTGGCGGTCCATCAACAACCCGGCCGGCAGGGCAATCAGGAAGTACGCGCCGAAATAGGCGCTTTGCAACAGCCCGGACTGGGCCTTGCTGACGTGCAGGACTTCCTGGAAGTGCTTGTTCAGTACGTCGAGCAAACCGTAGGACAAGCCCCAGAGGAAAAACAGACTGGTCACCAGCATCAGCGCCCAGCGATAGGTCGGCACGGCACGGGTGCCTGGCAGGTGTGTATCTTTGCTTAACATGACGCTTCTCCTGTTGTTTTTATGGGATCAAGGCGTGCGATGCAGCGGGTATCAGGGTTGGTCGGTAAGGCGGAAAATCTGCTCCAGGGGCTGCCATTTGCCGCCGGGGTCAGTCCACGGCGTGGGGGCCTGGAAGCGCCACATCAGGGTTTCCCAGGCTTGCACGTCGGCGTTGGCGCGTGCAGCGTGGTCCAGCCCTTCGAAGCTGAACCCGGCCGCGGTGTCCATGACCATGAACAGCCGCGTGCCCAGGCGCCAGATCTGCATTTCCAGGATTTGCTGGCTGCGCAGATGCTCTGCCACGGCAGGCCAGATGCGTCGATGCAGCTGCTGGTACTCGGCGATCAATGCCGCATCGTCGATCAGGTCCAGCGCCAGGCAGTAACGTTGGCCGCTCATGTCAGCGCCCGGTCGAGGTGGGTGTAGCCTCCATCCACCACCAGCCACTGTCCGGTGGTGTGGGAGGCGCGGGGTGAGAGCAGGAACAGCACGCTGTCGGCAATTTCCTCGGGAGTGGTCATCCGTTTGCCCAAGGGGATTTTTTCGACGATGGCGGCGAGCTTGGCCTCGGGGTTGTCGAAGCCGTCGATCCAGCGTTGATACAGCGGCGTCAGCACCTCGGCGGGCACCACGGCATTGACCCGGATGCCGAACTCCAGCAAGGAGGCGGCCCATTCCCGGGTCAGTGACAACTGCGCACCTTTTGCGGCGGTATAACCGCTGGTACCGCCCTGGCCGGTGAGGGCCGTCTTGGAGCTGATATTCACGATTGCCCCGCGGCTGGCCTTGAGGGCATCGAGGCACAGGTGGGTCATCAGGTAGTAATGAATCAGGTTCTTTTCCAGGGATTCGACGAAGGCTGCACGGCCCGCATCCAGGCCCACGCCGTCGTTGACCCCGGCGTTGTTCACCAGGCCGTCGATGCGTCCGAAACGTCGCAACACTTCGTTGACGGCTGCGCGGCAGGCGTCCTCATCGCGCAACTCGACACGGATGAAGTGGCTTTGACCGTGCTGCTCAAGCTCGGCCGCGAACGCCGCGGACAACGGTTGATGACCGAAAATCACCGGGATTGCGCCTTCGGCAATCAATCCCAGGGAAATGGCGGCGCCAATCCCCGAGCCGCCGCCGGTGACGATGATCACGCGGTCCTGCAAATGCAGATTCATGGGCAGTTTCCTTCAAGGTGATAGACCCGCTGGGCCGTGCCGCCCCAGATGGCCTGCTGTTCATCGGGCGACAGTGGGCCGAGGGTCTGTTGCAGCAATTGGCAGGTGCCCTGGTATTCCCCGGCCAGCAGGCACACCGGCCAGTCCGAACCGAACATCAGGCGCTCGGCGCCGAACAATTCCAGCGCCAGTTCGATGTAGGGGCGCAGGGCTCGGGCGTTGCGTTGCTCGGGCCCGGCTTCGGTGAGCAGGCCCGACAGCTTGCAACTGACGTGGGGCAGGGCGGCCAGTGGCGCCAGGTGTTCGGCCCAACCGACGGGGCCGATGGCGATGTCCGGTTTGCCCAGGTGGTCCAGCACCAGATGATGCCGGTCGTGGCGCTGGCACAGGGCTGTCGCGGCGTCGAGGTCGGCGCAGCGGATCAGCACTTCGTAGACGTAGCCTTGTTGCTGCAGGTGTTGCAGGCCACGGGAGAACCTGGCGTCGGCCATAAAGCTGGCAGGCGTAGGCTCATCCTGAATCTGATGCCGAAAGCCCTTGAGTCCCGGTGCGTCGCGCCACTGTTCCAGGTGCTGTTCCAGGCGTGGGTCGCACAGGTCGACCCAGCCGACGACGCCGAGTATCCATGGGTGCTGCCGCGCCATTTCCAGCAGCGCGTCGGTTTCCTGCTCACCGGCGCGGGCTTGCACGGCAATGCAGCCATCCAGGTCGGCAGCGTCGAGCAACGGCCGCAAGTCCTGTGGGAGAAAGTCCCGCCGCAGGTCAGCCTCAGCCGTACCGATCCACGGATAATCAGCGGCCCGGTAGCGCCAGAAATGCTGGTGCGCATCGAGCCTCAAAGGTGATGGGGACGACATTGTTATTGTGCTCCGTCCATTCAAATTGCGGTTCAGCTCACGGCCGGTGGCGGTATTGCTCCCGGGACGCGGCTTTCATCTGGATCGAAAATCCCGGCGCCTTCGGCGGCAGATAGGCCGCACCGCGCACCACGCAAGGTTCTTCGAAATGCTCGTGCAAGTGGTCGACATACTCGATCACCCGGCCTTCGTGAGTGCCGGCAATGCACAGGTAGTCGATCATCGACAGGTGCTGCACGTACTCGCAAAGCCCGACACCGCCGGCATGCGGGCACACGGGCAGGCCATATTTGGCCGCCATCAGCATCACCGCCAGCACCTCGTTGACCCCGCCCAGGCGGCAGGCGTCAATCTGCACCACATCAATGGCTTCGCGCATGATCAATTGCTTGAAGATGATCCGGTTCTGGCACATTTCGCCGGTGGCGACCTTGACCGGCGCCACGCCCAGGCGAATCTTGCGATGGCCCTCGATATCGTCGGGGCTGGTGGGTTCCTCGATGAACCACGGCTTGGCAAACGCCAATTCGCGCACCCAATCGATGGCGGTGTCGACTTCCCACACCTGGTTGGCGTCAATCATCAATTGGCGGTCCGGGCCCAATACTTCGCGGGCGATGCGTACGCGCCGCAGGTCATCCTGCAAGTCGTGGCCGACCTTGAGCTTGACGTGGTTGAAGCCGGCATCCACCGCTTCCTGGCACAGCCTGCGCAGCTTCTCGTCGCCATAACCGAGCCAGCCGGCCGAGGTGGTGTAGCAGGGGTAGCCATTGGCTTGCAGGTCGGCCATGCGTTCAGCCTTGCCTTCGGCGCGTTGGCGCAGCAAGGCCAGGGCTTCGCTGGAGGTGATGCAGTCGGTGATGTAGCGGAAATCGATGCAGCGCACCAGCTGTTCCGGACTCATGTCGGCCACCAGGCGCCACAGGGGCTTGCCTTCGGCCTTGGCCCACAAATCCCACGCGGCGTTGACGATCGCGCCGGTGGCCAGGTGGATTGCGCCCTTGTCCGGGCCGATCCAGCGCAACTGGCTGTCACTGGTGACATGCCGCCAGAAGCGGCCCATGTCTTCGGCGATCCATTCCAGGGTCAAGCCCACCAGCAGCGGCTGCATGGCCTGGATCGCCGCGCAGCAAATCTCGTTGCCACGGCCGATGGTGAAGGTCAGGCCATGGCCTTCAAGGGCCGGGTTGTCGGTCTGCAAAATCACATAGGCGGCCGAGTAGTCCGGGTCCGGGTTCATGGCGTCGGAACCGTCCAGGGACTGGGACGTAGGAAAGCGGATATCTTCGACGCGAATCGCGGTAATGGTAGTCATGAACGGCTCCTAGTCTCTTGTCAGGCGTCGACCGTGGTCTGGTTCTGTTCGCCGAGGCCTTCGATACCCAGGCGGATTTTTTGCCCGGGCTTGAGGTAGACCGGCACTGGCTTGATCCCCAGGCCGACACCGGGCGGGGTGCCGGTGGAAATCACATCCCCCGGTTGCAGGCTCATGAACTGGCTGAGGTAGCTGATCAGTTTGGGGATCTGGAAAATCATCGTGCGGGTGTTGCCGTTCTGGTAGCGGTGGCCGTCGACTTCCAGCCAGATCGACAGTTGGTGCGGGTCGGCGATCTCATCGCGGCTGACCAGCCAGGGGCCGAGCGGGCCGAAGGTGTCGCAGCCCTTGCCCTTGTCCCAGGTGCCGCCGCGTTCCAGCTGGAACTCGCGCTCGGAGACATCGTTGATCACGCAGTAGCCGGCCACGTGCTGCATGGCCTGGCTTTCCTCGATGTAGCGGCCACCTTGGCCGATCACCACGCCCAACTCCACTTCCCAGTCGGTCTTGGTGGAGTGGCGGGGGATTTCGATGGTGTCGTTGGGGCCGACGATGGCGCTGGTCCACTTGTTGAAGATGATCGGTTCGTCAGGGATGGGGGCGCCGGTTTCGGCAGCGTGATCGGCGTAGTTCAGGCCGATGCAGATGAATTTTCCCACTTGGCCGACGCAGGCGCCCAAACGCGGATTGCCCGGTACCAGGGGCAGGCTCGCGGGGTCGAGTTCTTGCAGGCGAGCGAGGTTTTGCGGGAGCAGGGCGTCACCGGCGATATCACTGATGTGGGCGGACAGGTCACGCAGACGTCCATCAGCGTCCAGCAGGGCCGGGCGTTCCTGACCTTTTTCACCATAGCGCAGCAATTTCATGAGCAATCCTCTTATTGGAAGTGGGCGGTCAGTTGCTCCAGCCGCCGTCAATGATCTGGGTGGTGCCGGTGGTAAACGCGCTGGCATCGGAGCCAAGGTACAGCGCCAGCTGGGCAATTTCCTGGGGCGTGCCCAAGCGTCCCATCGGCTGGCGCGCGGTGAAGGCGGCGTACACCTCGTCCTGTTGACGGCCTTCATGGCGGGCTTGTTCGACGATGCGTTGCTGCAGCGAAGGCGACTCCACGGTGCCCGGGCAGATAGCGTTGCAGCGGATGCGCTGGGTGACAAAGTCGGCCGCGACGGATTTGGTCAGGCCGATGACGGCCGCCTTGCTGGCGCAATAGGCAAAGCGGTTGGGCACGCCCTTGAGGCTGGAGGCCACCGACGACATGTTGATGATCGAGCCGCCGCCCGCCGCCAGCATCCCCGGCAGAAACGCGCGGATCATGCGGTACATGGCGGTGACGTTCAGGTCGAGGGCAAACGTCCAGTCGCTTTCCGAGCACTCGAGGATATTGCCGGCATGCACCACGCCTGCGCAGTTGAACAGCACGTCCAGAGGGCCGATCTCGGCGGCAAGGCGTTGGATGGCGCTGGCGTCGGTGACATCCAGCACCACCGTTTGCGCACCCGGCAAGCCGGCGAGCGCCTGTTGATTGATGTCGGCTGCAATCACTTCGGCCCCTGCCGCCAGATAGGCTTCGACGCTGGCGCGGCCAATGCCCTGGGCGGCGGCGGTGATCAGCACGCGTTTACCGGTGAGGTCCATGACAGACTCCCTTGATTATTGTTATTGGCTCAATGGTCAGGCCATTGAGGGCGTGAAACACCTGCATCTGCGGCATAGCGAACCCTGGTGGGTTTGCTATGATCAGCACACTGGAAACGATCCAATGGTCAGGCCATTGATCCAATTTTTAGCATGGGTCATCCCGGTCAACAAGCGGCTTTTTTGCGGGTTGATCGCTTTGACCGTGCTGTGCATGAATCGAGCTGAGCCTAGATGCCATTTCAAGTGATTGATAACCAACGTCTTTATCGACAGATTGCCGACCAGTTGCGAGCGTTGATCGACAGCGGAGAATTTCCGCCGGGCAGTCGACTTCCCGCTGAGCGTGAACTCGCCAAACTGCTGGGCGTGAGTCGCGCTTCCGTGCGTGAGGCGATGATTGCCCTGGAGGTGATCGGCCTGGTAGACGTGCGGGTGGGCAACGGCGTGCTGGTGTGTGAACCCGTGCAACCGACAGTCAGCCAGGAACCGGTGATGGCCCAGGCCACCCGGGATCAATGGAAAGAGTTCGATCCGGAACTCAACCTGCACGTCGACTTCAATGCCGAGATTCCACCGTTTTCCCTGCTCCAGGCCCGTCGCCTGATTGAGCCGGAAGCCGCCGCCCTGGCCGCCAAACATGCCACCGACGAAGAGCTGGCGGGGATCCGCGAGGCCTTCGAGCGTAATGTGCAGGACAACCGCGACGGCTCCCATACCCATCCGGGCGATCGCCTGTTTCACATTCGCATCGCCCAGGCCTCGGGCAATCCGGCGTATGCGTTGATGATTGCGCACTTGCTGGGGCATCGTTACGGCAGCATGTTCCAGCGGTTGCAGGCGCATTACACCTCGGACGACATGCCCCATCGCTCGGAAGACGAGCATCGCAAGATCCTCGATGCACTGGAATTGCGAGACATGGAGGGTGCGCGACAGGCGATGCGCAAGCACCTGGAAGAGGTGGTACGAATCTTTATGCGGACTGCGCAATGACCCTGTTCTACGACGCCCGCGGGAATATCTACGGGGTGGTAAGCCCGGCGCAGTTACGCAGCAAGGGTATCGACGTGCCGGACCGTGCCGACTTGGCCGCTGGCACCCGAGGTGTTTGGGCATTGGCGGCGATTGCCGCCGAGTGCGGTTGGGATGAGTTGCCGCGCCCGGCAGAGGCCAAGGCGCATCGTTGTGACGGTTTGTTGGTGGGGCCGTTCCAGGCCGCGCCGCCTTTTGACCTGTTGATCGTCAACACCGACGGTTCCCTGGCCGAACGCAGTGGCAATGGCCTGACGATCTTTGCCCAGTCGTTGACCGACCAGGGATTGATGGCGCAAGGCTGTGAGTTGCGGGTGCATCACGACAAGACAGACGCACTGTCGCCGGTGGTTACGCGGGTTGAGCCGGCGGAGTACGAACAGGTCCAGGGCTTTTGGCTGGCGCTGGGGCGTCCCGAGTTCGGGCCTTTGGCGGTAGGGGCTGTTGGTGTGGGCGCGGTCTCGCTTGAGGGAACTGAGGTGAGCCATGTTTCGCCACTGGCTGCGCTCAACCCCGAGTGGAATCACAGCCAGTTTGTGCGTGTGGGCAACCCGCATTGTGTGACGCTGGTACAGGACGCGTCAGCGTTGCCGGACAACGCCCAGCTGCATCGATCAGCCTGGTTCGATCCGCTGAGGGCGATTGCTTTCGCACCACCTGCCGGGGCCGGCCAACCTTGTATTTCCGGGGTCAACCTGCAATGGGTCGCCCGGGATTCAGGCAATCGCGTGATCGCGCGGGTGTTTGAGCGTGGTGAGGGGCCCACGGCGTCCTCCGGGACCAGCGCCAGTGCGGTGGCGTGCGCCGCCTGGTCTGTAGGATGGGTGACGGCGGGTCAGGTGGCGGTGGTGATGCCGGGCGGTACCGCACCCGTACGGTTGCAAGCAGAGCCGGGTGAGTTGCCGAGCGTTAGCCTGTTCGGGACTGCGCGGCTGCAGGAAGTTTGAAAAAGGCAGTGGCGGGCTTAATCATCTTTGTCAGCTGTTTCTCTATTAATAAGCAGCTCTGGTGAATGGTGGTGTAAGAGTATTCTCGTTAGTCAGTACTGGCTGTTTAACTGCATTTCTGTATTTATAAAAGACCCTTCCACTATCAATGTACGAATCTTCTTTTTTATTTTGAGGCGGCCGAATTTCGCCTGAAATCGCTAGTATTCCTGGGGTTCAGGCACTTTTTATCGGCTTCGAATTGAGTGGCTTTATCTGCGTTTTACGGGAGAAGTTATTTCAGCTCGACAATGAATGGCGGGTAACAACGGATGTTCAATACGCTTGTTTCGTCACGTTTCAAACTGGTCGTTGCAGGAATGAACCAGGCATTTCAGGTGCTGGCTTTTAAAGGCAGCGAAACGATTGACCAGCCTTTTTTCATTGAAGTGCAGTGGGTCAGTGAAAACCCCAGCCTGGATCTGGAGAAGTTACTTCACCAACCGGCCTATCTGGATTTTGGCGAGCCCGGTGAAGGCCTGCACGGGCAAATCTACAGCATTGGCCGGGAAGGCCCGGGGCAGCGGCTGACCCGCTACCACCTCACCCTTGCGCCGCGCGTGGCGTACCTGGCCCATCGTTGCGACCAGCGGATTTTCCAGCAGCGCAGCGTGCCGCAAATTATCGCGGCAGTGCTTGAGCAGCACGGCATCCTTGCTGATGCCTATACCTTCGAACTGGGGCCGGTGGTTTACCCACCGCGTACGTTCTGTGTGCAATACGCGGAAACCGACCTGCACTTTATCCAGCGGCTGTGCGAGGAAGAGGGCATTCACTACCACTTTCGCCACAGTGCAGACGCCCATGTACTGGTGTTGGGTGATGACCAGACGGTGTTTCGTCGTTTGCCGGCGCAACGCTACTGCCCGGCCGGAGGCCCGGCTGCCGAAACGCTGGTGATCCAGCGTTTCGATGTGCGCCTGGCCACGCGCAGTGCTCAGGTTGTTCGGCGTGACTACGACTTCGAACATCCGTCGCTGCGCTTACAGGAGCAGGCCGGATCTTTCCCGGCACTTGAAGACTATCAATACCCTGCGGGATTCACGGGGCATCTGCGAGGTTCGCAGTTGGCCCGGCGTGGCCTGGAACGTCATCAACGCGACCGTCATCGGGCCCTGGGCCGCAGTGACCAGCCGGCTTTGCGCAGCGGGCATTTCCTGGAACTGCGCGGCCATCCGGACCGCACCTGTAATGACTTGTGGCTGATCACCGGCGTGCGTCACGAAGGCTATCAACCGCAGGTGCTGGAGGAGGCGGTGGTGGATGTCGAGGCATTCCACGGCTATCGCAATCGATTTACCGCAACGCCCTGGCGCGCCGCTTACCGCCCGCCGCTCAAGCACGTCAAACCGCGTATCAGCGGCAGCCAGACCGCAACCGTCACCGGGCCCGAGGGTGAAGACGTGCATTGCGACGCTCACGGCCGGGTGAAAATTCGCTTTCATTGGGACCGCCTGGACCAGCACGACGACAAGAGCAGCTGCTGGGTGCGTGTGGCGTCCGGATGGGCGGGTGACAGCTATGGCGCGGTGATGATCCCGCGTGTGGGCATGGAGGTACTGGTGACGTTCCTGGAAGGTGATCCAGACCGGCCAGTGATCAATGGTTGCCTGCCCAATACCTTGCAGCCTGTTGCCTATCCGTTGCCCCAACACAAGACCCGCAGTGTGCTGCGCAGCCGCAGTTCGCCGGGCGGGACGGGGGCCAACGAGCTGCACCTTGAGGACCGCAGCGGCCAGGAACTCATCTACCTGCGCGCCCAACGCGATCTGGAGCAGCAGGTCGGCCACCACAGTCGGCTGGAGGTGGTGGGCGAACGTCGGGAAACCATCCACGGCTTGAGTGCCACCACCCTGGGAGGCGAGGAACACCGCAGCATCGCCGGCGACCGCAAGGTTCGGCTTGGGGCTGATGATCACTTGCACGTGCAGGGCAACAGCCAGACCCTTGTCGGCCAGACCCTGGTGATCGAAGCGGGGCAACAGGTCCATTTGAAGGCCGGTGCCAACCTGGTTATCGATGCCGGTGCGCAGTTGAGCTTCAAGGCCGGTGGTGAGCATTTGCTGATTCAGGCCGGAGGGATTTTCAGCAGTCGGCCGATCACGTTGGGCGGTGTGCCTGACGGGACTCGAACAGCCAGCCCAGTTGGACCGGGTGACGTGGCTGCTGCGTCCGCATTTGCAGCGGATGGGCCGAAGGTTTCGGTTATCCAGGGCGCAGTCATGGAGCTGGCCAGAAGACTGGATGCGGACTTCTGTCCAGTGTGCGAGCGCTGCCGTGAAGGCCTGTGCGAATCCACCGGGAGGGCGGCTTGATGGCGATCGCGCCTGGCCAGTGGATGGCTGAACAGCAGCAGGCAGGGCGCCGGCTGTGCCTGGTTCTACAGGGTGAAAGCGATGCGCGTGGGGTACTGCTGGCGACACGCACGGTCGCTGAGTATCGCAGCCTCTATGGTGAAACCGTCGCATCGGAAATGGCGGCGGATGGACCGATGCTCCTGTTGCTCGACCATGTCAACGAGCCCGCATTGGTGGGTTTGTTGCAAAACCCTCAGCGTAATTGGGGCTGGTTGGGCAGCCTGCCGGGTGATGATTTATCGGGTGTTACCCGGCACTGGCGCGACAGGTTGGTAGTGGGAGCGGCGGGCAGTCAGGCGCTGTACCGCTTCCACGATAACCGCACCTTGGCGCGGGCCTTGGTTCACCTGCCTGCTCGGGACTGGCCTGTTTTTCTCGGGCCGCTGATCGGCGTGTGTTACTGGCAGGGTGAGCGTTGGAGTTGTGTCGATAACCCGGCTCCGGGGGGGTATCCGGTACCCGATCCTGCGCCGTGGCTGGAGGTGCCGAATCCCCAGGCGGGAGTGATTCTGCAAGCCAATATCCTGCGTTACCTGCTGGCCGAGTACAGCGAGGCGTTGAGCGCACTGGTTGAGTTTCAAGACCCGAGAGTCTGGTTGGCGCAGGTGCTGGAGCAAGCGCGGGCCTGGCAATGGGACAGGCCGGAACAGCTGGAGTTTTTGGTCGTGCGGCGGCTGTTGGAAGCCACTGGGGACGTGCTTGTTCGATGGCAGCCGATGCGTGGGGAAGTGGCGGAGGATCATTTTCAGCGGGTGGTTGGGGAGTGGCGTCGGGTGGAGCGGGAGCAGCAGGATGCGTAGGGGATTTATGTCGGGCGTGTGGCGAGGGGTATTCGTTTGCAGTGTGCTGGGTGTTTCCGGTTGTGTGATGAAGCCTGCTGATAGTTTCACTTTGGAGGTCGATTTGCCGGCGAATTACAGACTCAGAGGCGATGCAACTTACGTCCCCGGAACAGGTGAGACTTGCACTTTACGATGGCGTCCAGGTGATCTGCCAGAGATCAAGATATTCGACGCTCTTGAGAAGTCGGTGGCGAATCGGGCGAGCTTCGAGTTGCCTCTGACGGAGACGGTGAACGGGTGTCCGTTAGTGCTGCGTTACATGACGTTTGATGTCTATGCGAAGTCGGCTGAGCACTTGTCGGACAGTGGGGGGGATTTTGCGTTTATCGGTGTGCATGATTGGGTCGAACCCCATATGTCTCGAATGCCGGGTGCAGGTACCTTGGAGGTGCCGGGGGCCTGTCAGTGGTTACTCAGGCCGGCAGGGCCAACGCAGGCGACTGATAACGTATTTCAATGCAACCTGGTGGATGCAAGAGGACTGCCGCCAACGACTGCAACGGGTGGCCGTGTGCAGCGTGATGAGCTGAACGGTAAAACGGTGAGGCTCGTGTTTGGGGAAATCTGATGGGGAGCGTACTTATCTTTAACTTTTACTGAATAAGGATATTCAGCGATGGCGCTTACAGAATGGAAACAACCCTTTTTCAGCGGGAAAATGCCGGCTTGTGCAGTGCGTGGATGTTGGCTGAGTTTTTGTCTGGTGGACGAATCAGGTGACGGAAACGCTTATGGGGGTCTTGCGTACAAGGTTTTTGACAGCACAGGTCAACAATATGCAGGTCGTTTGGATGGAAACGGTTTCGCAAAGTTGGACAACCCATATCGAGGGCCTGTGGTTCTGATCTTCGATGCGCCGTATGAAATGAGCGGGGATTACTACGCAACGTTGCAAACGCGTGGTTGTTACCCACTGCCTATCACCGAGCTTCAGGTGCGAGCCGAACAGACGCGGTTTTCACGTGTAGACGGGGAGCGCGTCGAGCGAAACCCGGCAGGGCGGGAAACAGGCAAATTCTATCAAGTCGAGGTCAGTGACTTGGTCTTGCACACTGCTCATTTGCCTCCCTTGGCGCCCAGAACCCATCGACCACCGCGGCATGCGCTCCGCATGCTGGCTGAACTTGGGTTTGGTCCCCCTCAGCCCAAGCTGACAGGGCTGGTTTTATTTCCTGACCTGCACACTGTGCTGGAGGTACGGCCGCTGCGTGCGCTACGCCCGTTGTTGTCGATTGAAGACCAGTTCTGTGCCTTGAACCTTTATCAGTTGGCGCTTATGGCTACCTTGAGTTATTGCGATTTTGGGCAGGAACCGTCGACTCCGCCGATGGACCAGGTCAGCTTTCCCATAGAGCCCAGTGTGGGCAATTTTTTTTCCGAACAACTGTCGGGCTATCAGGAGGCTTGGAAGTTCGATTCCGACCAGGTGGAACACTTTTATCCCGTGTATGAAGACGTGCCGTACTCGCAACGATTCGAGGTGTTGCCTTTTGATCCTGAGTTGTATGAGCAAAATCGATCGGGGCAAGGAGAGTCCCCGGCCCACCCAGCGAAGCTGCATTTTTTTGATGACGAGGAGAATGGCACTGATACTCAGGCGTTTATCAGCCATCACGACCATGTGATCCTGATCGCAGTGCGGGGCACTGCAAGCCGTTCCGATGGGCTGAGGGATGCCAATGCTCACCAGGTCGCTTTTGTCGAGGGTGTTGGTAAGGTTCATGAGGGCTTTTATGGCGCGTATCGGGCGATGCGTGATTTTGCGCTGCATTACCTCGACCGGTTCTACATAGGCCAGCGCATCATAATTTGTGGCCATAGTCTCGGCGGCGCCATAGCACTGCTGCTGGCAGAGTCTCTTAGGCGAATTCCAGGTTACGACCGCAACATCCTTCTTTACACCTATGGCGCTCCCCGCGCTGCCGACTCTGAGTTCGCTGACGGTGCTTCATCTTTGGTGCATCACCGCATCGTCAATCATAACGACCCGGTACCCAGCGTCCCGGCACCCTGGATGAACACAACTGCCAAACTCTGGATTCCCGGGCTTGTTACCCTGTTCAGCAATCCTGCACCTGCTGGCCTGCTGTTCGCACTTGGGTTGGTGCGGGTGGGCGGGAACGCCTATCAGCATCACGGCTCCCAGCAGCATTTCATGCCGATTGCCTTGCCCGACGGCACACAGTCTTCAATATTGTGGAACCCCGGGTGTGAGTCGATCGAAGAAGCTGCATGCAATCGCGCGATTCAACTCAGCGGTGATATGCCGGACCGGGCCAACCTGATCAAGCAGCTAGTCCAATACAAGCAGCACTTTATGACCGCAAGCTACATCCCGGCAGCCTGGGCGACGTTACGCCGCTGGCAGCAAACCGTGGACGCCGACGGAACACTGGTGACTGCGAGTGAATTTGAGCTGATCGAAAAAGCGCTGATCAGCATGCGGCAACAACTGCGGGAGAAAAAACGAGAACTGGACCGCTATCGACCGACCAATCAGCGTGGTTATGAAGATATCCAGGCCTTGAGCATCGAAGCTGATCGTCTGCAAAGTAGTCGCGACCGCCTGGCAACCCTCCGCTGGCGCCGCCTCCAGGCCCGCGACGTCTACGGCAGCCACGCTTCATCCCCATCCCTGCAATCCAGCCTGAAACGCTGGTTCGCTCATCCGCAAAATCGCGTACTCACCCAAGTGGCGAGCATCCCGCCACAATCGGATGATGGCTGGGGAAAGCCACAAACCCTCGATATAGATTCAATCGTATGAGCCTCCAAAAACTCCACCTGCGCCGGCCGGCGTTTCATCAACACTTTGCCCGCTCGAATCGAATACAACGGCAAGCCCTGGCTGCGAATCACTTCATAGTCGCTGTCTGCAGACAGGATCAACAGGTTCGCCGGGCGTCCCGGTTCCAGGCCATAACGATCCCCCAGGGCCATCGCCCGGGCGCTGTTGTCGGTGACCAGGTCGAGGGCACTTTGCAGGTTGCGGTAGCCAAGCATGTGGCAGATATGCAACCCGGCTTCCAGCACCCGCAAAATGTTGCCGTTACCCAAGGGGTACCAAGGGTCGACGATGGAGTCCTGGCCGAAGCAGACGTTCATGCCAGCCTCCAGCAGTTCGTTGACCCGGGTCACGCCGCGGCGTTTGGGGAAAGTGTCGAAGCGGCCCTGCAAGTGGATGCTTTCGGTAGGGCAGGAGACAAAGCTTATGCCCGAATGCCCCAGCAGGCGGAAGAGTTTGGCGCAGTAAGCATTGTCGTAGGAGCCCATGGCCGTGGTGTGGCTGGCGGTCACGCGGGCGCCCATGTCACGGCTGCGGGCCTCTTCGGCCAGCACTTCAAGAAAGCGCGAGTGTGGGTCGTCGGTTTCGTCGCAATGCACATCGACCAGGCAACCGGTGCGTTCGGCCAGGTCCATCAGGAACTTCACCGAACTCACCCCTTGGTCACGGGTGTATTCAAAGTGCGGGATGCCGCCGATCACGTCGGCGCCCAGGCGAATGGCCTCTTCCATCAGCTCGCGGCCATTGCGGTAGGACTCGATGCCTTCCTGGGGGAACGCGACGATTTGCAGGTCGATCAGGTGGCCGCTTTCCTCGCGTACTTCAAGCATGGCCTTGAGCGCGGTGAGGTCCGGGTCGGTGACGTCGACATGGGTGCGCACATGCTGGATGCCATGGGCGGCCAGGGTCTGGATGGTTTTTTTGGAGCGGGTCTTGGTGTCTTCCAGGGTGATGGTGGCCTTGCGCTCGCCCCAGCACTCGATGCCTTCAAACAGGGTGCCGCTCATGTTCCAGCGCGGCTCGCCGGCGGTCAGGGTGGCATCGAGGTGAATGTGCGGCTCGACGAAAGGCGGGACCACCAGGTTGCCGGCGGCGTCCAGGTCGTCGGGGCCTGCCAGGGGGGCAGCGCCTTGTTGGGTGATGCTGGCGATCCGGCCGTGTTCCAGGTGCAGATCATGCAGGCCTTCACGGTTGCGCAGGCGGGCGTTGATGATGTGCATGGGCAAGTTCCTCTTGGCAAAAAACAGTCAGGCAGACAGCCGCCAGATCATCAGCGCGATGCCGATGTCCAGGCGGTCATAAGCATTGTCCAGCGTCAGCCCGCACAGGGCTTCGATACGCTGGACGCGGTGCGTCAGGGTGTTGCGGTGAACCGCCAGCCGTTGGGCTGCGGCCACAAGGTTACCATTCTCGTGGAACCAGGCCTCCAGGGTCGGCATCAGGCTTGGGCCATGGTGCAGGTCGTGGCGCAGCAGCGGCCCCAGGCGTTCGTTGAGGAACTGATCGAGCAGGGCGCGATCACGTACGCCACTGAGCAGCTTGAGCACGCCCAACTCATCGTAGACACACAGCCCGGCGCGTTCACTGAACCGTCGCGCAGCGGCCAATGCCTGGCGCGCCTCATCCAGGGCCTGGGCCAGGCGCGCGGGTGGGTGCGCGGCAGCACTCAGGCCGATAAACAGTTTCAACGGTGCCAGGCGCAGATTCAGTGCCTTCAACCAACCCGCCAACAACTGACGGTTGGCCAATGCTGCACCCGCGTCTATCGCAGGCAGCAACAACGTCCATTGTCCGGCACGCCCCAGCACGGGCAGGCGCGACGGATGCTGCGCAGCAAACTGGCGCAGACGGCGGGTAATCGCATCGTGTTGTCGGGCAAGCTGCGTCTCGACCACTGGCGCCTCACCCTGGGCAAACAGCGCGTCGCTGCCGTCCAGTTGCAACTGGACGAGTTGCCAATGGCCGGCCAGCGGCATGTCCAACTGCGCAGCGCGGTGCAGCAGCAAATCCAGGGATTGGTAATCACCGGCCAGCAGGCGCTCCAGCACATCGTGTCGCGAGCGCCCCAACTGCTGCGACTGGATCAACGCCGAACCGATGGCCTGGGTCACCAGTACCATCTTCAACGAGTAAGGCTGTTCGATCAGCGGCATGCCCGCCGCTTGCGCCGCTTCCAGCAAACGCTGGGGAATCGCCTGGATATAGTCCGGCCCCGTGAGGATCACCAGGCCGGCGACCTGGCGCTGACAGGCTTCGTCCAGCAGCACCAACAGATTGGCCTCGTCCCGTGGATGATTGATGCCGGTGACGAACACCAGTTCGCCCCCCAGCACCCATTCGGCGATCCCGCTGTTTTCTGCGACATAGGGCCAGCGCACCGTGTTCTCCAGGCCGGCTTCCCCGGCCCGCAGGCACATCGATTCAAGGCCGGGCAAGGCCAGCACATCGGCGACTGTCAGGCTCATGCCTGGACGTCAGCCAAAGGTGCCCGCACCCGCAATACGCTGGTCAGCACGATGTAGGTCAGGGACGCCGCCACGATCCCCACCAACGGCGCCACCCAGGGTGAATGAAAGGCCAGCACCGTACCCACGGCATAGGCGATCAGCCCTGGCCAGTTGAAGGCCGGCAGGCGTGTATCGGCCAGGCGCGGATAGTGGCCGCGGTAGCGATAGAAGAAATCCGCCATGATCACCCCGCCAATCGGTGGGATCACCGTGCCCAGCAGGATCAGGTAGGGCACCAGCATGTCGTACATGCCCAGCAACGCCAGCAGGGTGCCGATCACCGCACCGGCCAGGGTCACCGTTTTGCGGCGCTTGGTGCGCAGCAGGTTGCAGCCGGCGACGGCGAAGTTGTAGATGGTGTTGTCCTGGGTGCTCCAGATATTCAGCAACAGCATCGCCATGGCCGCCATGGCGAAGCCTTGCAGCAGCAACACTTCGACCACGTCGGGCTGCTGGTAGACGATGGCGCCATAGGCACCGATCAACACCATCAAGCCGTTGCCGATAAAGAAGCCGATCAGGCTGGCCAGCACCGCGACCCTGGCCGAGCGTGAGAACCGCGTCCAGTTGGTGGCCTGGGTCGCGCCGCTGACAAAGGTGCCGAACACCAGCGTGATAGCCGTGGAAATGTCCAGCTCACCGGTCGGCACCACCGCCAGCAGTCCATCGAGCCCGCCGACCTTGACGGTGGCGACCCACATCGACAGAAACAACAAAATACCCATGGCCGGCACGGCGATGTAGGACAGAATCTCCAACCCGCGATAGCCCACGTAGGCCGTCGCGCAGAACACCATGCCAAACAGCACCATCAGCCCGAGTACGCTGCCCTGGCTCAACTCGAAATACTTGCCCAGTACTACGGCTGCGGTGGCGGTGCCCCAGGCGTACCAGCCGATCTGGGTAAAACCGAGAATCAAGTCGCTGAGTTTGCTGCCCACTTCACCGAAGCAGAAGCGCCCCATCAGCACCGAGTTCAAACCGCTCTTGAACGCGATGTAACCCAGGCCTGCGGCGTAGATACCCAACAGCAGGTTACCCAGGGCCACGATGCCGAGCATCTGGGTAAAGCTGAAGGCCACCCCCAGCTTGCCGCCGGCGAACATGGTCGCAGTAAAAAAGGTAAAGCCCAGCAGCACCATGGCGGTGGAGGCCAGGCCTTTGCGGGCATGCATGGGCACCTCGCTGAGAGGGTAGTCATTGCCCGGTTCGTTCTGCGTCATGTGCCGTTCTCCCTGAATGAGTGACGCAGGCCTATTGCACCCGTCGTGCCAAGTGCGAGGCAGTGATGGGCGCACGGTCAGGACTGTGCAGGTTGCACAGTATTTATAGCCAAACAGGAGAAACACGCAGGCGGGATTGGTCTTTCTGCCCAGTCAGGCGCGAAAGCGGTGCAGGGTGATACAAATTGGATCACCCGTTATTCAATCGAACAGGGTGTGAGTGGTCTGCCCGCGATGAAAGGCAAAAGCGGCCTCAAGGTCGCTTTCAATGGTGCGGCCACGGGACAGCGGCGGCAGATCGTCCAGGCTGAAGAAGCCAACTTCGGTGGTTTCGAAACCGGCCGACGGCGCCAGTTGATCAACCCGTTCGCACAGAAAGTAGAGTTTGTAGAAGTCCCGGATATCCGGCCGGTACAAGCCTTTGGCCTTGTGGGTGACGCTGTACAGCGCCTTGGCCGTGACCGTCAGCCCGGCCTCTTCGCGAATTTCCTTGACGATGTTTTCAGCCGCCGACAAACCAATATCCGCATAACCGCCGGGCAATGCCCAGCAGCCATCCGTGAGCTCGCGGACCAACAGGATCCGGTCACCGTCAATCACTGCGCCCCGCACATCAATCATGGGCGTCGAATAACGTTTGGCAAAATCCGGCACCAGCCCGGTGATGCGCTCCAGCGGTACTTCGCCCAATTGCGCCAGCATGCTGTGGGCAATCTGGGCGATTTCCTCAAGGCGCTCGCGCTCGAAGTCATCGGTGCAGAAGTGCAGCCCCGTGGAGGCCAATGCTTGCAGGCGCTTGGCCTGGGCCAGCCAGGTGTTTTCCATGGGAGCTCCTTCAGTGCGAGGCGGTGAGGTCTTTTTGCATGTAGACCCGACGCAAGCCGTTTTCCTCGGCCCGGTGGGTTTCCACATAGCCTTTGCGGGTGTACAGCGCGATATTTTCGGTCATCGCTTCATTGGTGTAGAGACGGATGGAGCCATGCCTGGCCTGGCCTTCCGCGAAGCCCAGCAACAGGCGCCCGTAACCCAAGCCCTGGGCACCGGGGTCGACGGCCAGGTTATCCAGCAGCAGGTACTCATCGTGATGAATCAGTACGACAAAGCCGCGGACCTGGCCCGCACTCTCCAGCACATGCACCCGTTCGGCGGCGACCTGCTGGCGATAGTCATCCAGCATCGGTCCTGGCTTGCGCCCGATTCGCTGGATGTAAGGGGAGTAGGCGGCGTGGACGATCGCTTCAATAGCGGCGATATCGTCGCCGGTAGCGGGGCGGATATGGGTTGGCATCGCAGCGCTTCCTGTACAAGAGGCCACGACTGTAAGGGAGTCTCCGGCATAAAAAAACCACCGCAAGGGTGGTTTTTTACGTCGCCGGCTTATTCGCCGCGATAGATGCAGCCGCTGGTGCAGGTCTCATGGATGCGAATCGCGCTGAGTTCCGGCAACAGCGGTTTCAGTTCATTCCAGATCCACTTGGCCAGCACTTCGCTGGTGGGGTTTTCGAGGCCCGGGATGTCGTTGAGGTAGTTGTGGTCGAGGCGTTCGTAGAGCGGCTTGAAAATCGCCTTGATCTCCGAGAAGTCACGGATCCAGCCGGTGTGCGGGTCGAGGTCGCCGCTGAGGTGGATCGCCACCTTGAACGAATGGCCATGCAGGCGCCCGCATTTGTGGCCTTCCGGAACGTGGGGCAGGCGGTGGGCGGACTCGAAGGTAAACTCTTTGAAGATTTCCACAGGGTTTTTCAGCTCGGTGAGGTGTCTGGCAGGCGGCGAGTTTAACAGTTTGTCGCGGCCGCGCGCATACCGCGTAGCAGCTGTCGAGCCATGGCGAGGCTGCGTTTGCGATTTGTCTGACAAACCGAGGTGCTGCCGACGCAGCCTCGCTTGGGCTCGACAGCTACTACGGAGAGGGCGCTAGAGAGCCAGCAGGCGTTCGCCCAATTGGCCATTGTCGGCCAGTTGCAGAAACTCATCCCCCAGCCGCTGGCTTTCGCTCATTGCGGTTTGCCAGTACTTGTTGCGGCCCGGGTCATCCCCCATGAAGCGCTTGAAGTCACTGCGGTCCGGCAGTTTGCCGTGGGGCAGTCGCGCCAGGTATTCCTTCGACGGCGCCAGCAGCAGGACATCCTGCAAACCCTGTTGATTGGCGCGGCGCCACGGCAAGCCTTTGTCGAACCAGCCGGGAATGACCCGGTCGGTGAAGTGCGGGTACAGCACGATGTCATCGCCGTGGTAGGGCAGGTCGAGGTGATAGTCCAGCAGGCCGCCATCGCGGTAAGTGCCTTGGCCTGCACCCGGCAGGTCGCGTACGCCTTGCATCACCATGGGGATCGAGCCCGACGCCAGCAAGGCCTGGCGCAGGTTGCCCAGTTCCAGATCAAGGAAGCGCGACGGGAAATCCTTGAGCGCATGCAGCGGTGGCGCCTGGCGTGGGTCGTGGACGATCAGCCGTTCGAAGTGCCGGGACAACCGCGCGCGGCCCCTCAGGTTGTCGGCGATCACCGAGGACAACCCCAAACCAAGCCGACCGCGATGATCGTCGGCGAGCAGGCCATGGCTTTTGACCACCATGATGTTCAGCCGGTAGTGCGGGTTGTCGAGCACGCGGGCATCGCGGCCGGCCAGCAAGTCATCGAGCATGCGCACGCAGCTCTGGCTGACTTCGGCCATGGTCACGCCTTTGGCAAAGCTTTGTGCGTTGTACAGCCGGCCCAGGTCGAGCAGGCCTTGCACCGGGTCGGGCAGGCACGCACTGGCAAACCGCCAGGAGCCTATCGAGGCGCCGATCAGCGCACGCTCGCGGGGCGCCCGGGGCAGCCAGTCACCAAACAGCGCCAGGTCCAGACCCTGGATGCCCAGCGCCTTGGGCCCGCCGGCAGCGCCGGGAAGGATGCCGACGTCCGCAGGCGCAAGCCCCTGCTCACGAATGCGTGCAAAAGCGCGTTTACCGGCCTTGAGGGTCAAGGCGGGGAACTTCATATGGATAGCAGTCATACCGGTCTCATTTACCGCGAGCAGGGCAGTATAGAAAATCTTGCCCGGTTGCAGGCAAAGGTCTCGCAGAGAATTGCCATGGTGGCAATTCAGTTTCAGTTAAGTTGGATCCAGTACCGTGAGCCCCGTAGGCAAAATATCCCGAAACGGAGACTCACCATGAAAACCCTCACAGCCTTGATCGCCAGCAGTATCATCGCCCTCACCGCAGGCGTCGCCCAGGCTCGCGACCTGGGGCCGGACGAAGCACTGAAGTTGCGCGACGCTGGTACCATTGTGTCTTTCGAGAAGCTCAACGCCACGGCGTTGGCCAAACATCCCGGCGCCACCGTGCATGAAACCGAGCTTGAAGAGGAATACGGCAAGTACCTTTATCAGGTTGAACTGCGCGACGCCCAGGGCGTCGAGTGGGACCTGGAATTGGACGCCGTCACCGGCGCCGTCCTCAAGGATCATCAGGATACGTAATGAAGGTAAATCTACGCACCAGCGTTCAAGTGGCGCTGGTGCTCCTGGCATTTTGCTCAGGCCTGGCCGCTCGTGACCTGGGCCAGGACGAGGCGCTTCGCCTGCGCCAGGAGGGTGTGATCGCGCCGCTTGAGCATCTGCTGGGCCCGGCTTTCGAGCGCTACCCGGGCGCCAAGCTGCTGGACGCCGAGCTTGAAGAGCACAAGGATCGCCCTGTGCGCTATATCTATGAAATCGAACTATTGACGGTGGAAGGCGTGGTGCGCGAGATCGAACTCGATGCCAACACCGGTCAACTGCTCAAAGACAAGGAAGACGACTGATGCGCCTGCTGCTGGTGGAAGACCACGTACCCCTGGCCGATGAGCTGATGGCCGGACTCAATCGCCAGGGCTATGCCGTCGACTGGCTGGCGGACGGGCGCGATGCGGTGTACCAGGGGCGCAGCGAACCCTACGACCTGATCATCCTTGACCTCGGCCTGCCGGGTTTGCCCGGGCTTGAGGTGTTGACGCAATGGCGTGCCGCCGGCCTGGCCACGCCGGTGCTGATCCTCACTGCCCGCGACTCCTGGGCCGAGCGCATCGAAGGGCTCAAGGCCGGGGCCGACGACTACCTCAGCAAACCGTTCCATCCCGAAGAGCTGCACCTGCGTATCCAGGCCTTGCTGCGTCGTTCCCATGGCCACGCCAATCAGCCCACCTTGCAGGCTGCCGGCTTGCACCTGGATGAGGGTCGCCAGTGTGTGATGCGTGATGGCGAGGAGATCCAGCTGACCGCGGCCGAGTTTCGGCTGCTGCGTTACTTCATGCTGCACCCCGAGCAAATCCTTTCAAAAAGTCACCTGGCCGAACATTTGTACGATGGCGAGACCGAGCGTGACTCCAATGTGTTGGAGGTCCACGTCAACCACCTGCGCCGCAAGTTGGGCCGCAGCGTGATCGAGACCCGGCGCGGCCAGGGTTACCGGTTTGGTGCCAGCCCGGCATGAAGTCGATCCAGCGGCGCCTGAGCCTGGGGCTGATCAGTGTGATGGTGATCGTCGGCCTGGTGCTGGCGCAGACCAGCCTGTGGCTGTTCGAAATGGGCCTGCAACGTTACCTGGAGTCCGGCTTGCGCAACGACAGCGAGAACCTGCTGGTGGCGCTGGTGCGCGGGCCGGCGGGTGTGCAACTGGATGAGCAGCGGTTGTCTCCTGCGTACCAGCGTCCGTTTTCCGGGCACTATTTCCGTATCGATTTTGCCGACACCCATTGGCGTTCCCGCTCGCTGTGGGACCAGGAACTGCCGCAGTTGCCCCACGCCGGGCTGAAGGGCAACCTGCAGTTGGGGCCGGAAGGCCAGCAGTTGCTGGTACTGCGTTCGGACTACAAACGGTTTGGCCAGTCGATTTCCATCAGCGTGGCCCAGGACTACACACCCGTCAGAGAAAGCTTTCGGCTGATGCGTCAGATCGGCTTGGTGCTGGGGCTGGCGGCGCTGTTGCTGATCCTGATTCTGCAACGGGTCACCGTGCGCCGCGCCTTGCGCCCGCTGGAGACCGCGCGCAACCAGATCGCCCAACTGCAGCAGGGCCAGCGCTCGCAACTGGATACCCAGGTGCCGGTGGAGCTGGAGCCGCTGGTGGCGCAGATCAACCATCTGCTGGCCCACACCGAAGACAGCCTCAAGCGCTCGCGCAATGCCCTGGGCAATCTCGGCCATGCCTTGAAAACCCCGTTGGCGGTGTTGCTGAGCGTGGCATCCAGCGAACAGCTCAAGGACCATCCGCAACTGAGCAAGCTGCTGCGGGAACAGTTGGAGCAGGTGCAGCAACGGCTTAATCGTGAACTCAATCGTGCCCGCCTGGCCGGAGAGACACTGCCGGGTGCCTTGTTCGATTGCGACGGCGAATTACCGGGGTTGCTCGCGACCCTGAACATGATCCATGGCGAACACCTGGATTTGAGTTACCGCGTGCCGCCCGGTTTGCAATTGCCGTGGGACCGCGAAGACCTGCTGGAACTGTTGGGCAACCTGCTGGACAACGCGTGCAAATGGGCGGATGCGGAGATTGTGTTGAGCATCGACGAAACCCCGGAAGGCTTTCGGTTGGCTGTCGAAGATGACGGGCCGGGGATTCCCGAGAGCCAGCGTGATCAGGTGTTCAGCCGAGGCACGCGGTTGGATGAGCAGACTGACGGGCATGGTCTGGGGCTGGGGATCGTGCGGGATATTGTCGAGGTGTGGGGCGGGGTGCTTCTGTTGCAGGAGAGCGAGCTGGGCGGGTTAAAGGTCATCATCGACCTGCCACGCCGCCATTGAAAACAAACCGTAGCAGCTGTCGAGCCTCGGCGAGGCTGCGTTGCGGTATGCCTGACACACCGCCAACGCAGCCTCGCCAAGGCTCGACAGCTGCTACGGGATACTCGGGCTGATTGCCGGAGTATCCCGCAACTCATCAAACCCTGAACTGATCCATCAGGCCCTGCTGCTGATTCGCCAGGCTGTTCAACGCCTGGCTGACCCGCGCCGATTCATTCGCCTGTTCGGACAACGACTCCGTCACATCCCGAATCGTCGCCACGTTGTTGTTGATCTCCTCGGCCACCGCACTTTGCTCTTCGGCGGCGCTGGCGATCTGCAGGTTCATGTCGCTGATTACCGTTACCGCATCGCCGATCTGGCGCAAGGCGGTCACGGCCTGGCCCACTTGCTCGACGCTGCCCTGGGCCTGGCGATGGCTGTTGCTCATGGAACCGACCACCTCCTGGGTACCGCTTTGCAGTTGCTCGATCACCAGGCGGGTTTCTTCCACCGACTCCTGGGTACGTCGCGCCAGGTTGCGCACTTCATCGGCGACCACCGCAAAACCGCGACCGGCTTCACCCGCACGGGCGGCCTCGATAGCGGCGTTCAGTGCCAGCAGGTTGGTCTGCTCGGCGATTGCACGAATTACTTCCAGTACCGAACCGATCTTCTCGCTGTTGGCCGCCAGTCCTTCAACCTGGGCCATCGCGGTGCTCATATCCGCCGCCAGGTGGCCGATGCTGGTGGTGGTGCGGTCGATCACGGTCAAACCTTCACGCGTCGCCTGATCGGCATCGCGGGCCGCCTGGGCGGCTTGCGCTGCACTGCGGGCGACGTCCTGGGCGGTGGCGCTCATCTCGTGGGAGGCGGTGGCCACCTGGTCGACCTGGCGGTATTGCTGCTCCATGCCGGCACTGGTTTCAGTGGCGATGGCGGCCGACTGGTCGGCGGTGCCACGGGCGTCCTGCACTGAGCGTTTGACCTGGGCAATGATCGGCTGCAGCTTGTCGAGGAAGCGGTTGAACCAGCCGGCCAACTCGCCGAGTTCGTCGTGTTTGTCGTAGGCCAGGCGGCGGGTCAGGTCACCTTCGCCACTGGCAATGTCTTCCAGCATGCGCGCCACACCGAGGATCGGCCGGGTCACGCTGCGGGCCATCAGCCACACCAGCAACAGGCCGACGATTGCTGCCAGTAGGCCCAGGCTCAGTTCCAGCAGGGTGCCCTTGGCGTTATCGGCGTCCAGTTTGGACTTCAGGGCCTCAGCCGGAGCCACCAGGACTTTTTCTGGAACATCCAGCAACACGCCCCACGGCTTGCCATCGGGGATCGGCTGGAACGGCGCGAGCACCTTGAGTTGGTGGTCGGTGCGCACGCTGCGGGTCTGGGTGCTGGTGGAAAGCGAACTGATCAATTGCGCGCCGTTGGCGGTGTCGACGGCATCCAGGCGCTGGCTGAGTTTGCCGGCGTCCGGACTGTAGCCGGCCAGCAGGCCCACCGGGCTGATGATGCTGACGCTGGTCTGGCCGTCGTAGAGTTTCTGGCTGGCGCCCTGGCTGACGGCTTGCAGGCTGTTGAGGTTGATGTCCACCGACAGCGAGGCGATGACTTTGCCGTTGACCATCAGCGGGAAGACGATGCTGGTCATCAGCACCTTTTGCCCATCGATCACATAGAAGTACGGCTCGATCACGCAGGGCTTGAGTGTGGTGCGCGGGCAGGTGAACCAGGCGTTGGCTTTTTCGCCGCTGGGTCCGACGCTGGTGTCGGACATGTCGCTTTCGGGCAGCGACATTGAAGTCAGCTTGCCCGCAGTCGGCTGGGACCAGTACAGCGCAAAGCGGCCCTTGTCGTTGCTGCCCAGCTCTTGCTGGTTGGCGAACAGTTCGTCCTTGCCATCCAGTGCGTTCGCCTCGAATACTAGGGACAGGCCCAGCAGGTCAGGGTTGGCCTGCAGCGCGGCCTTGACCTGGCGGGTCAGGTCTTCGCGCAGGTCGAAGGCATCCAGGAAGCGTTTCTCGGCCTGTTCGCGCAGGAACAACACCTGCCGGGAAAAACCGTGGCCGTATTGATAGGCGTCCATGAACTGCTGGCGAATGCCCAAGGCCTGGACCTCACCCTGGGCTTCGATGCGCGCCTGGGCGGCTTCGTCGAGCATTTCCATACTGGAAGCCTTGACCAGGTCGGAGCTCTGCGCCATGCGGTACAGCGAGAGACCTACCAGCAAGGTCACGATGCCCAGCAGGCAAAGACCGGCCAGCAGGGTAATTTTCCATTGAATGGACAGCTGTCTGAGCGACATGGAGCCTTCCTTAACCTTTCGATACGACAGAGACGATCTGCCTGTATCGGCGGCTCGGAAATTTTCTTTATTCAAACGATCAATTTAAACCTGTTTGTGTGGCGAGGGGGCTTGTCCCCCGTTGGGCTGCTTAGCGGCCCCAAGAAAAGCGGGAGCGCTGCGCACTCCAACGGGGGACAAGCCCCCTCGCCACAGACAAATCCCCTAACCACTGACAAACCTTCTCCCCACTTTTTTGACAAGGCAGGCCGGGTGCTGCAAAGTGCGCGCCCTCTAATAAAACTCCCTTAAAACCTGGTTTGCGGCAGCCGTTCCCGACAGCAGCCCGGGCAGGTGCGTGCTTTTTTCATGTTTTCTGTCTTGAGGTAACGATGATTAATGCAGTAATCGCCGCGGTCGGCACCATGCTGGTGCTCAGCTTGTCCCGCGTGCATGTGGTGATCGCGATCATTGTCGGCGCCCTGGTGGGTGGCCTGACCGGCGGCCTGGGTATCGACGCGACGCTCAAGGCGTTCAACAGCGGCCTGGGTGGCGGTGCGACGGTGGCGTTGTCCTACGCGCTGCTCGGCGCGTTCGCCGTGGCGATTGCCAAATCCGGCCTGGCCCATGCGCTGGCCGATAAAGCCCTGCTGCTGGTGGATCGCCAGGAAGCCACGGGCGGCAGTCACGTCAAATGGCTGCTGATCGGTCTGCTCTGGGTGGTGGCCATCGCCTCGCAGAACATCCTGCCTATCCACATCGCGTTTATCCCGCTGCTGGTACCGCCGCTTTTATATGTGCTGACCAAACTGCAGCTGGACCGCCGTCTCATCGCCTGCGTCATGACCTTCGGCCTGATCACGCCCTACATGTTTCTGCCGGTGGGCTTCGGCAACATCTTCCTGAATCAGATCCTGCTGGCCAACGTGGCCAAGAGCGGTGTCGACATCAGCCAGGTCAATGTCACCCATGCCATGGGCCTCCCAGCGCTGGGCATGGTGGTCGGTTTGCTGGTGGCGGTGTTTGTCAGCTACCGCAAGAAGCGTGTGTACGACCTGGAGAAGATCGAGCGAGTCGAGCAGGTGGCGGTGCACTACAACCCGCTGACCCTGCTGGTGGCCGGCCTGGCGATTGCGGCGGCGTTCATTATCCAGCTGTGGCTGGACTCGATGATCATTGGCGCCCTGGCCGGGTTCCTGATCTTTTCGGTGTCGGGCATCGTGCGCTGGCGCGACACCGATGACCTGTTCACCGAAGGCATGAAGATGATGGCGATGATCGGCTTCATCATGATCGCCTCGTCAGGCTTTGCCGAAGTGCTCAAGGCCACCGGTGAAGTGCAGACACTCGTGCAAGCCTCCGCGGCGTTTATCGGCCATAGCCGCGGTGTGGGCGCGCTGCTGATGCTGCTGGTGGGCTTGCTGGTGACCATGGGCATCGGCTCGTCGTTTTCCACGGTGCCGATCCTGGCGGCGATCTTTGTGCCGCTGTGCGTGCAGCTGGGCTTCAGCCCGCTGGCGATCGTGTGCATCGTCGGCACGGCCGGGGCATTGGGTGATGCCGGCTCGCCTGCGTCGGACTCCACCCTGGGCCCGACTTCCGGTTTGAACATCGATGGCCAGCACCACCATATCTGGGACACCGTGGTACCGACCTTCCTGCACTACAACATTCCGCTGCTGGCGTTTGGCTGGTTTGCCGCGATGACGCTCTGACGGGATTGTCCTACAGATTTATTGTAACTAGCCGTTAACCTCTTGAGTTGTCCCTCAAGAGAGAAGAGCCATGCGTCTGAGTCTAAAGGCCAAAGTACTGTCCCTTGCTGTCCTGCCCGTGTTGTTGTTTGCCGTGATCATCAGCCTGACCACGGTGTGGATCCTTCGGGAGCAGGCCCGCAACGAGGTCGAAGAAACCCGTCAGAACCTGCTCAACGACGCCAAGACCACCTTGCGCGGCTACGTCGAGGTGGCGATGACCACCATCAAGCCGCTGTACGACGCTGCCGCCCAAGGCGATACGGCCGCACGGACGCAAGTGGTCAAGCTGCTGTCCAACACCAGCTATGGCAAGGACGGTTATTTCTTCGGCTACGACTCCGAGACCATTCGCCTGTTCAAGGGCAACAGCCCGGACGGCGTCGGCAAAAGCTTCAAGGACAACCGCGACCCGAACGGCGTCTACGTCAACCGCGACCTGGTGAAAGTCGGCAAGGACGGCACCCACTACCTGCAATACAGCTCGACGCAGCCCGGCCAGACCGAGCTGGTGCCGAAGCTTGGCTACACCGAATACTTGCCCAAGTGGGACATGGTGATCGGTACCTCGGTGAACCTGGACGGCATCGACGCCCAGGTTGCCGAGGTTCAGGCCAAGGTGGAGAAACGCATGGAAGGCGTGGTGCTGAGCATCATCGGCATTGCCGTGGTGGTGCTGTTGGTGATTGCCGCCGTGGGCATGCTGGTGGCCAATACCATCCTGCGGCCGTTGCACCTGATGAAGATCAACCTCGACGACATTGCCGCCGGTGAGGGTGACCTGACCCGCCGCCTGGCCATCACCAGCCAGGACGAGCTTGGCGAACTGGCAGGCTCTTTCAACCGCTTTGTCGACAAGATCCACAGCCTGGTACGCCAGATCACCGAGATGACCTCCCAGCTTACCGGCCTGGTGAGCCAGGTCGCCGAGCAAGCCAACCGCTCGGAAAAGGCCATGGAGCGCCAGCGACACGAGACCGACCAGGTGGCTACCGCGATCAACGAAATGTCCTCCGCGGCCCATGAAGTGGCGCGCAGTGCCCAAGGCGCAGCCGTCGCTGCGCAGCAAACCGACGCCGAAGGCCAGGCCGCGAAAAAAGTCGTGGATGGCAGCATCGCGCAGATTCACGCGCTGGTGAACGACATCCGCAGCAGCGGCGTGTCCCTGGACAGCTTGCAGCAGGATGTGTCGTCGATTGTCAGCGTGCTTGGCGTGATCCGCTCGATTGCCGAACAGACCAACTTGCTCGCCCTCAACGCCGCCATTGAAGCCGCGCGGGCAGGGGAGGCCGGTCGTGGTTTTGCCGTGGTCGCCGACGAAGTACGGGCGTTGGCCAGCCGCACCCAGCAAAGCACCCAGGAGATCCAGGGCATGATCGACCGCCTGCAAAAAGGCACCGAAGCCGCCGTGGAGTCCATGCGCCGTTCCAGTGACGCCGGTGACGGCACATCGGCCCAGGCCAACGAAGCCGGAGCATCCCTGGACACCATGGCGCAGCTGATCGGCACCATCAACTCGATGAACGCGCAGATCGCCAGCGCGGCGGAAGAACAAACCGCCGTGGCCGAAGAGATCAACCGCAGCGTGCATCAGATCGCGGTGGCGGTTGACAGTGTGGCCGATGAAACCCAACAGGGTGCCCAGACCTCCCGCAGCCTGGCGGACCTGGGGCAGCGGTTGGGTCAGTTGGTGGGGCAGTTCAGGATTTGATTGCAGGCTTGAGCCATCGGCAACGTCCCGTTGCCGACGGGCTTGGCTGGATTGATCGATCAGGTCAACAGCGCCAAACGTTCCACCGTCTCCGGAAACTTCGACACCAGCCGAATCAAGGTTGCCGCCTGAGCATTGGGTGTGGCCCGGCCTTGCTCCCAATTTTCCAGGGTCCGGGTGTTGGTGCGCAGGTACATCGCAAACACCGAGCGCGACAGATTGAGTTGTTGACGCACAGCGACTACTTCGTCGGCAGTGAGCGGTGCCAGCTTGCTCAACTGCACCTTGTGGCTGCGCAGCGTTACCTTGCCTTCTCGTTCATCTGCCAGCGCGTCGAAGCCTTCGACCAGTTCGGAAAAGATGTCACGTTTCATAAGATTTTCTCGCTTTGATTTCCCTGTCCAGCAGGTGTTTGAGCGCCGTTTTGTGTTGAGCGCTCAGGTCGTCCTGTTCGTGTTTGCCATAAAGGGTGAACAGCCAGAACTGCGTACCGCCCGACCACCAGTAATAGATGACTCGCAGGCCACCCCGTTTGCCCTTGTTGCGTCGCTCGTCGACAAAGCGCACCTTGCGTAACCCGCCGGTTCCCTCTATCACGTTGCCCGCTTGCGGGTTTCTCATCAACTCTTGTTGAAAGCCGTGAAATAACTCATCACTCAGATAATCCCTGCGGTGCCGCTCAAAGGCCGGCAATTCGATAAATAGAGCATCCATGTTCTGTACGTAGCCTGCGTATAGTTTGGTGGCCCATCTGCGGTGGGTCAAGTGACCCTGCTGTGGGATGTTTCCTAAAACGCAACCACGATACGAGCGACCCAGGCAGGGTGATGCCGGAAGGGGAGGCATCTCGACGAGGAAAATTCCCTTTGTGTGTCAGACAACAAATTAATACGCCAGAAACGCAAAACGGCGCCCGAAGGCGCCGTTTTGCTTGCTGCGTTTAACTAAGCGATCAACCCGCCATCACCGCATGCTGCACCAGGGTGAGCAACGGTTGTGGGTACACACCCAGGAAGAACGCCAGCAGGGCGATTGCCAGCAGCATCACGCCGCCTGCTTTCTGTTCCCAGTGCAACTCGGCGTCCACACGGCGCAGGTTTGGCTCGATCAGGTACAAGGTCACCATCACGCGCAGGTAGTAGAAAACGCCGATGGCGCTGCCCAGTACCAGGGAAGCAACCAACCACCATTCGTGCGCTTCAACACCGGTGGCCACGATGTAGAACTTGCCGATGAAGCCCGCAGTCAGCGGGATACCCGCCAGGGACAGCATCATCACGGTCAGTACGGCGGTCAGGTACGGACGGCGCCAGAACAGCCCGCGGTATTCGTACAGGGCGTCGGCGTCGCGGCCTTTGTAAGGCGAGGACATCAGCGTGATCACACCGAATGCACCCAGGCTTGTGATCACGTAGGTGACCAGGTACACGCCGATGGCTTCCATCGCCAGGCCCTTGCTCGCCACCAGGGCGATCAGCAGGTAACCGAAGTGCGCGATGGACGAATAACCCAGCAGACGCTTGAGGTTGTTCTGGGTCAGCGCCAGCAGGTTGCCGAACAGGATCGAAGCGATGGCGATGATGGTCAGCACGTTGCTGAGTACACCGGTGTTGGCCGCAGGGGAGATCTGGAACAGACGCACCATCACGGCAAACACGGCGACTTTCGACGCGGTAGCCAGGAAAGCAGCCACCGGCGCCGGGGCGCCTTCGTACACGTCCGGGGTCCACAGGTGGAACGGCACCAGCGACAGCTTGAACGCCAGGCCGATCAGCATCATGGCCAGGCCCAGTTGGGCGATTGGCGCTGGGCTGCCGGAGGCTGCCAGGGCGTGACCGATACCGCTGAAGCTCAGGCTGCCGGCTTCTGCGTAGAGCAGGGCCATACCGAACAACAGGAATGCCGAACCGGCAGCCGACAGCACCATGTACTTGATGCCGGCTTCCAGGGAGCGCTTGTTGAAGAAGGCATACGCTACCAGGCCGTAGACCGGGATCGACAGCAGTTCCAGGCCGATGAACAAGCCGGCCAGGTGCTGCGCGCTGACCAGCACGATACCACCGGCCGCAGCCAGCAGGATCAGCAGGTACAGCTCTTCGCGGTTGCCCGGGTAGCCGGTGCCGCCTTCGCCGAGGTAGGCGTGGGCAAGCGTGACGCAGGCCAGGGTAGCAACCAGGATCAACGCGATATACAGCAGCGCGAAGTCATCGACCATCATCAGCGGGGTCACGGCCAGTGGCGCGACCTTGAGTGCCGGGATAATCGACAGCAGGGCCAGGTTCAAGCCCGCACAGGACAGCAGGAACGTTTGCGAGTGATTGCGGCGCCAGGCGATCGCCAGCATCACCACCACGATGGTGAGGCTGGTGATCAGCAGCGGCGCAAGCGCGATAAAGTGTTGGATCGTGAATTCCATAGCGCTCTTACCGGGCCGAAGCGAGTTGAGAGAAGGCGGTGCCGAACCACTGCTGCACGCCATGCATCGTTGCGGCAGAAGTATCCAGGAACGGTTGCGGGTACACGCCGATAAACACCAGCAGTACCGCAAGGCCGAGCACCATGATCAGTTCGCGACCGTCCATGCCGTGCAACACGGTGTCGGACTTGGCCGGACCGAAGTATGCGCGGTGGATCATGATCAGCGAGTAGACCGAACCGAACACCAGGCCAGACGTAGCGATCGCACTGACCCACGGCGTATGCACGAAGGCACCCATCAGGATCAGGAACTCGCCGATGAAGTTGCCGGTACCCGGCAAGCCCAGGGATGCGGCGGCGAAGAACAGGCTGATGGCCGGCAGGTAGGCGATACGTGACCACACGCCACCCATCTCGCGCATGTCACGAGTGTGCAGGCGCTCGTACAGTTGGCCGCTGAGGATAAACAGTGCCGCTGCCGACACACCGTGAGCCAGCATCTGGATCACGGCGCCTTGCAGCGCCAGTTGGCTGCCGGAGTAGATGCCGATCAGTACGAAGCCCATGTGGGAAACGGACGAGAAGGCAATCAGACGCTTGATGTCGGTTTGGGCGAAGGCCAGGAACGCACCGTAGAAGATCCCGATCAGACCGAGGGTCATGGCGATCGGCGCGAACTCGGCCGAGGCATTCGGGAACAGCGGCAGGGCGAAACGCAGCAGGCCGTAGGCCGCCGTCTTCAACAGGATACCGGCCAGGTCTACGGAACCTGCAGTCGGCGCCTGGGCGTGAGCGTCAGGCAACCAGGAGTGGAATGGCACCACCGGCAGCTTCACCGCGAACGCGATGAAGAAGCCCAGCATCAGGATGTACTCGGTGGTCAGGGACATCTTGGTTTTCAACAGGTCGGCGTAGTTGAACGTGATCACGCCCGTGCTGTTGAAGTTGACCAGTACCAGGCCCAGGATCGCCACCAACATGATCAGGCCGGAAGCCTGGGTGAAGATGAAGAACTTGGTCGCCGCGTAGATCCGGGTTTTCTTGCCGTCCGAAGAACTGTGACCCCAGAGCGCGATGAGGAAGTACATCGGCACCAGCATCATTTCCCAGAAGAAGAAGAACATGAACAGGTCGAGGGCGAGGAACACGCCGACAACGCCGCCCAGGATCCACATCAGGTTCAGGTGGAAGAAGCCCACGTGACGCTGGATCTCTTTCCAGGAGCAGAGTACCGAGAGGATACCCAGCAGGCCGGTCAGCAGGATCATCAACAGCGACAGGCCGTCGAGGGCCAGGTGCACGTTGATGCCGAAGCGCTGGATCCACACGTGCTTGAATTCAAGCGCGAAGGTGGGATCGACACCCGGTGCCGGAGCAAATGAATAGTCACCGTGGGCCCACAGCCAGAGGCCGAGCGCGAGTTCCAGGGACATGGTCAGCAACGCAATCCAGCGGGGGAGGGTGGCGCCGAAGCGTTCACCCATCCAGCAGAGCAGGCCGCCGATAAAGGGGATCAGGATTAGCCAGGGCAGAATCATGACGGGCTCGTTTCCTTTCGCAAGTTCGCAAAGTTCGCAATGTGCATAGTCAGACCGCGACCACGATGATGGCGCCGATTACCAGGACGGCACCGGCCGCCATGGAAGCTGCATACCAGCGCAATTGGCCGGTCTCGCTGCGGCTCAGGGCGGTGTGACCGGCCTTGGCGGCACGCGGGATCAAACCGATGGTTTGGTCGAGCGGGTCTTTGCGCAGTACGTGGCTGATCGCAAGGTACGGCTTGACGAA
Organism: Pseudomonas sp. KK18; assembly: GCF_037094675.1. Taxonomy (NCBI): domain Bacteria; kingdom Pseudomonadati; phylum Pseudomonadota; class Gammaproteobacteria; order Pseudomonadales; family Pseudomonadaceae; genus Pseudomonas; species Pseudomonas sp. KK18. The sequence goes on along the minus strand of NZ_CP146605.1, from coordinate 4,518,233 downwards.
CAGTTTGTCGTAGATCCAGTCGAAGCCCCAGGCAGCGAACCACCAGGCCGAAAGGAAGCGGCCAATGCCACTGTTGGCGATGGCGGTGACGAAGCGGCGCTTGCCGAGGAACAGCAGGGCCGCCAGCAGGATACCCGCGATGGCGATGGCGCCCGAGGCGATTTCCAGGCTGTGCTTGGCTGCACCACCGGCATGGCCGGCGCTTTCCGGCAAAACACCGGCCAGTGGCGGGGTGATCATGGCGCCGACGAAGGTCGACAGGATGATCAGCACCGACAGTGGCAGCCAGTGGGAAATGCCATGGCCTGCGTGGGCTTCAGTCTTGGCTTCACCGTGGAACGTGATGAAGATCAGGCGGAAGGTGTACAGCGAGGTCATGAACGCACCTACCAGGCCGGCGTACAGCAGGCCGTGGTTACCGCTGGCAAAGGCTTCCCAGAGGATTTCGTCTTTCGAGTAGAAACCTGCGGTCACCAGTGGCAGGGCCGACAAGGCCGCGCCGCCGACGATGAAGCTGGCGTAGGCCAACGGCAGTTTCTTCCACAGGCCGCCCATCTTGAAGATGTTCTGCTCGTGGTGGCAGGCAACGATCACCGCACCGGAAGCAAGGAACAGCAGGGCCTTGAAGAAGGCGTGGGTCATCAGGTGGAAGATCGCGCCGTCCCAGGCGCCAACGCCCAGGGCCAGGAACATGTAGCCGATCTGGCTCATGGTCGAGTAGGCGAGGATACGCTTGATGTCGGTCTGAACCAGGGCAGCAAAACCTGCCAGTACCAGGGTCACGCCACCCACCAGGCCCACCAGATGCAGAATCTCCGGCGCCAGGGTGAACAGGCCGTGGGTACGGGCAATCAGGTAGACACCGGCGGTTACCATGGTTGCGGCGTGGATCAGTGCCGAAACCGGGGTAGGACCGGCCATCGCATCCGCCAGCCAGGTTTGCAGCGGCAGTTGTGCGGATTTACCGACAGCGCCACCCAGCAGCATCAGGGTAGCCAGGGTGATCCAGAAGTCGCCGACCTGGAATTTCTGCGGTGCCAGCACCAGCAGTTCCTGGATGTTCAGCGTGCCCACCTGTTGGAACAGGATGAACAGGCCGATGGCCATGAACACGTCACCGATCCGGGTCACGATAAAGGCTTTGAGTGCGGCGTTACCGTTGTTGCGGTTGCTGTAGTAGAAACCGATCAACAGGTACGAGCACAGGCCCACGCCTTCCCAGCCGAAGTACAGGAACAACAGGTTATCGCCCAGCACCAGGAACAGCATGCTGGCGATAAACAGGTTGGTGTAGGCGAAGAAGCGCGAGTAACCGGCTTCACCGCGCATGTACCAGGACGCGAACAGGTGGATCAGGAAGCCCACACCCACCACCACGCCGAGCATGGTGATCGACAGGCCGTCGACGTAGAGGGCGAAGTTGGGCTTGAAGCCCTCCACCGACATCCACTGCCACAACACCAGGGTGTAGTGACCGCCTTCAGGCGGTGCGACGTTGAATTGCCAGATGACGTAGGCGGCGACAATTGCCGACAGGCCGATGGAACCCACGCCGACCAGGGCCGAGAGGTTTTCCGACCAGCGTCCACGGGAGAACGACAGCAGCAGGAAACCGATCAGGGGAAATACGAAAGTCAGAAAGATCATGTTCATCCGCGCATCTCACTGGCAGCGTCGATATCAAGCGTGTGGAAGCGACGATACAGTTGCAGCAGGATCGCCAGGCCAATACTGGCCTCGGCGGCTGCCAGGCTGATCACCAGGATGAACATCACTTGTCCATCCGGCTGGCCCCAACGGCTACCGGCCACGATGAACGCGAGTGCCGCGGCGTTCATCATGATTTCCAGGCTCATCAACACGAACAGAATGTTGCGGCGAACCATCAGGCCGACCAGGCCAAGGCAGAACAGGATGCCGGCGACCGCCAGACCATGCTCCAAAGGGATAGCAGGCATCGTCATTGCTCCTTGGCTTCGTTGCGGCCCAAGTGGAAGGCGGTGATGGCTGCAGCGAGCAGCAGCATCGAAGCCAGTTCGACCACCAGCAGGTACGGGCCGAACAGGCTGATGCCCACGGCTTTCGCGTCTACGGTGGTGTGGCCGATGGCCTGGCCGCTCTGGTGAGCGAACAGCACATACAGCAGTTCACCCAGCAGCAGGGCTGCGAGGATCACCGGGCCGAGCCAGATGCCGGGCTTGAGCCAGACGCGTTCCTGGGCGACAGACGCCGGCCCCAGGTTGAGCATCATCACCACAAACACGAACAGCACCATGATGGCGCCGGCGTAGGCGATCACTTCCAGTACACCGGCGAACGGTGCGCCGAGGCTGAAGAAGGTCATGGCCACGGCGATCAGCGAAATGATCAGGTAGAGCAGGGCGTGCACGGGGTTAGTGTTGGTGATCACGCGAAGCGTGGACACCACTGCAATACCCGATGCGAAATAGAAAGCGAATTCCATCTTTCTTCCTTAAGGCAGCAAGCTCTTCACGTTGATCGGCTCGGCTTCGTTTTGTGCGGCGCCTTTCGGCTTACCGGCAACGGCCATACCTGCAACACGATAGAAGTTGTAATCAGGGTTTTTACCGGGACCAGAGATCAGCAGATCTTCTTTCTCGTACACCAGGTCCTGACGTTTGAACTCGGCCATCTCGAAATCCGGTGTCAGCTGGATCGCGGTGGTCGGGCAAGCTTCCTCGCAGAGGCCGCAGAAAATGCAGCGCGAGAAGTTGATGCGGAAGAAGTCCGGGTACCAGCGACCGTCTTCGGTTTCAGCTTTCTGCAGCGAGATGCAACCCACCGGGCACGCCACGGCGCACAGGTTGCAGGCCACGCAGCGCTCTTCGCCGTCGGGGTCGCGGGTCAGGACAATGCGGCCGCGATAACGCGGCGGCAGGTACACCGCTTCTTCCGGGTATTGCAGGGTGTCGCGTTTGCGAAAGCCGTGACCGAACACCATCACCAGGCTTCGCAACTGGGTACCGGTACCCTTAACGATGTCGCCAATATATTTGAACATGGGTCAAATCCTCACTGAACCGCGCCCGCTGGCGTGTTCAACAACACAACGGCAGCAGTCACCAGCAAATTGATCAGGGTCAGCGGCAGGCAGAATCGCCAGCTGAAATCCATCACCTGGTCATACCGTGGACGCGGGATGGAAGCGCGCAGCAGGATGAACAGCATGATGAAGAACGCGGTCTTCAGGAAGAACCAGAAGAACGCCAGCTGCGGCAGGATGCCGAACGGACCGTGCCAGCCGCCGAAGAACAGCGTGACCAGCAGGGCCGAGATCAAGATGATGCCGATGTATTCACCAACGAAGAACATGCCCCATTTCATGCCGGCGTATTCAATGTGGTAACCGTCGGCCAGTTCCTGTTCCGCTTCCGGCTGGTCGAACGGGTGACGGTGAGTCACGGCGACGCCAGCGATGAAGAACGTACAGAAGCCGAAGAACTGCGGAATGATGAACCACAGGTTCTGCGCCTGGTACTCGACGATGTCGCGCATGTTGAACGAGCCCACCTGCACCACGATGCCCATCAGCGCGAGGCCCATGAACACTTCGTAGGACACGGTCTGGGCCGAGGCCCGCAAGCTGCCCAGCAGGGCGAACTTGTTGTTGCTCGACCAACCGGCGAACAGCACCGCGTAGACCGACAGGCCGGCCATGGCGAAGAAGAACAGCAAGCCGATGTTCAGGTCCGCCACGCCCCAGGTCGGGGTGATCGGGATGATTGCGAAGGCAATCAGCAAGGCGCTCATGGCCACGACCGGTGCCAGGGTGAAGATCACCTTGTCGGCAAACGGCGGGGTCCAGTCTTCCTTGAAGAACATTTTCAGCATGTCGGCGGCGATCTGGAACATACCAAACGGGCCAACGCGGTTCGGACCGTAACGGTCCTGCCACCAGCCCAGCAGGCGACGTTCGACGAAGCTGAGCAGGGCGCCCGCCACGACCACGGCCAACAGGATCACGATGGCCTTGACCACCGCGATGATCACGTCGATCACTTCAGGGGTGAACCAGGTCATTGAGCTGCCTCCTGCAGACCGTCAACGGTAAGGCCGAAGATCGCCGGAGGAATCCCCGCGAGGCCTTTTGGCAATGCAACCAGGCCAGCACCCAACTCTTCGTCGATGCGCAGCGGCAGACGCAGGGTCTTGCCGGCGACGTTCACGCTGAGCAGGGCACCGTCGTTGACGCCCAGGCGGTCGGCTTCGGACTTGGCTACGGACACGTAGGCGGCTGGAATGCGCTCTTGTACCGGCGCGGCTTTGGAAGAAGTCTCTTCGCTGCCGAACAGGTGGAAGAACGGCACAACCTGCCAGGTACCCTGGGCCGGGTTGAACGGACGCGGAACGCTGGCGAACCAGTTCAGCGAGTCACCGGTGCTTTCGATCAGGCGGGTGCCCGGGTCGCCGGCACGGATGTGGCCACCGACTTCGTCCTGGAACTTGTTCCAGGCTTGCGGCGAGTTCCAGCCCGGCGACCAGGCGAAAGGCACCTGCTGACGTGGCTCGACCGAACCCGAGTAACCTTCCATGGAGAAGGCAAACGCGGTGTCGTTGTCTTGCGGTGTACGTGGCTCATGCACGCTGATGTCAGCCCGCATGGCGGTACGGCCGGAGTAACGCAGCGGTTCACGGGCGAGTTTCATGCCCTTGATGCGGAACGAGGCAGACGGTGCAGCGTCGACGATGCGTGCCAGTTGCGGTGCGGCTGCGGCTGTGGCGGCAGTCACGTGGTCGAGCTGGGTCCAGTCGATCGGCTGGTTCAGCAGGGTGGCGCGCAGGGCATGCAGCCAGCGCCAGCCTTCGTGAACCAGGATGCTGGCGTCCATGTACTTCGGATCGAACACCTGGAAGAAGCGCTGGGCGCGGCCTTCCTGGCTGACCAGGGTACCGTCGCCTTCAGCAAAGCTGGCGGCGGGCAGTACCAGGTGGGCACGGTCGCTGGTGGCGGTTTTCTGGTGGTCGGCAACGATCACCACTTTGGCCGCGTTCAGCGCTGCGTCGACCTTGGCCGAATCAGTGCGGGTGTACAGGTCGTTTTCCAGTACCACGATCGCATCGGCGCTGCCGTCGGTCACGGCTTGCAGGGCGGCGTCCAGGGACTCGCCACCGAGCATGGCCAGGCCAAGGCTGTTGGCCTCTGGCACGATCAGGCTGATGGAACCGTTCTTCTCGCGCAGCTTCAAGGCTTTGGCAATGTTGGCAGCGGCTTCGATCAGCGCCTTGGAACCCAGCGAGGTACCGGCAATGATCAATGGACGCTTGGCGGCCAGCAGGGCGTCGGCGATGCGCTTGGCCAGTTCAGCGGCTTCAGCGTCCAGGCCTTCTACGGCAGGCGCGCTGGCGTCGAGGGCGTGGGCCACGGCGAAACCGATGCGGGCCAGGTCGTCAGGCGCGGCGTGTACGCATTCTTCTGCGATGTCGTCGAGCTTGGTGGCGGTCAGGCTGGCGATAAACAGCGGGTTCAGCGCGTGCTGGCCGATGTTTTTCACCGCAGCGTCGAGCCATGGCTGGACGCGCATGGCGTCGGCCATGTCTTCGGCCTTGCCTTTTACCGACTGGCGCAGGGACAGGGCGACACGGGCAGCGGTCTGGGTCAGGTCTTCACCGAGGACGAAGATCGCGTCATGGTCTTCGATGTCGCGCATGTTCGGAACCGGCAGCGGGCTGTCGTTCAAGACTTGCAGCACGAGGCGGATGCGCTCCAGTTCACCGGCTTCGATACCCGAGTAGAAGTGCTCGGCACCCACCAGTTCGCGCAACGCGTAGTTGCTTTCGAGGCTGGCGCGGGGCGAACCGATACCGACGATGTTGCGACCGCGCAGCAGGTCAGCGGCTTTATCCAGTGCTTCGTCGAGGCTCAACTTGGCGCCGTCGGCCAGCAGTGGCTGACGTGGGCGGTCTTCGCGGTTGACGTAGCCATAGCCGAAACGGCCACGGTCGCACAGGAAGTACTGGTTGACCGAACCGTTGAAGCGGTTTTCGATCCGACGCAGTTCGCCGTAGCGCTCACCCGGGGAGATGTTGCAACCGCTGGAGCAGCCATGGCAGATGCTCGGCGAGAACTGCATGTCCCACTTGCGGTTGTAGCGCTCGGAGTGAGTCTTGTCGGTGAACACACCGGTCGGGCAGACCTCGGTGAGGTTGCCGGAGAATTCACTTTCCAGGGTGCCGTCTTCAACGCGACCGAAGTACACGTTGTCGTGGGCGCCAAACACACCGAGGTCGGTACCGCCGGCGTAGTCCTTATAGAAGCGCACGCAGCGGTAGCAAGCGATGCAGCGGTTCATCTCGTGGGAAATGAACGGGCCCAGTTGCTGGTTCTGGTGGGTACGCTTGGTGAAGCGATACCGGCGCTCGTTGTGGCCGGTCATCACGGTCATGTCTTGCAGGTGGCAGTGGCCGCCTTCCTCACACACAGGGCAGTCGTGCGGGTGGTTGGTCATCAGCCATTCGACGACGCTGGCGCGAAACACTTTCGCTTCTTCGTCTTCGATGGAGATCCAGCTGCCGTCGGTGGCAGGGGTCATGCAGGACATGACGATACGACCACGGGTGTCGTTCTCGTCGGTGTACTGCTTGACCGCGCACTGGCGGCAAGCGCCAACGCTGCCAAGGGCGGGGTGCCAGCAGAAATATGGAATGTCGAGGCCTAGCGACAGACACGCCTGTAACAGGTTGTCTGCCCCATCGACTTCGAGCTCTTTGCCGTCTACGTGGATAGTGGCCATGGTTCAAAGTTCTTCGTTGGCCCGGTGTCAGCGGGCGTGGCTAATGGAATCTTGTTATTCATGTGCATCAACACAGCCTTGAAGGCGTCAGCACATGAGAAAGCGAAGGGCACGGACCCTTCGCCTTTTTAAGCGTTACGCGCCGACTACGATCGGCCTTGCCAGAGGCGGGACGGCGGCGCTGGTAGGCGCGATGCCGGCTTCGAACTCCGAGCGGAAGTATTTGATCGCGCTGCCCAATGGCTCCACGGCGCCCGGTGCGTGAGCACAGAAGGTCTTGCCTGGGCCGAGGAAACCGACCAGACCCAGCAGGGTCTCGATGTCGCCCTCGCGGCCTTCGCCGTTTTCCAGGGCCATCAGCAGCTTGACGCTCCATGGCAAACCGTCGCGGCACGGGGTGCAGAAGCCACAGGATTCGCGGGAGAAGAATTGCTCCATGTTGCGCAGCAACGACACCATGTTCACGGTGTTGTCCACGGCCATGGCCAGGCCGGTACCCATACGGGTGCCCACCTTGCCGATGCCGCCGGCGTACATTTGAGCGTCCAGGTGTTCTGGCAACAGGAAGCCGGTACCGGCGCCGCCTGGCTGCCAGGCCTTGAGGGTGTAGCCATCGCGCATGCCGCCGGCGTAGTCCTCGAACAGCTCGCGTGCGGTCACGCCGAAAGGCAGTTCCCACAGGCCCGGGTTCTTGACCTTGCCGGAGAAGCCCATGAGCTTGGTGCCCATGTCTTCGCTGCCTTCGCGGGCCAACGATTTGTACCACTCCACGCCGTCGCCGATGATTGCCGGCACGTTGCACAGGGTTTCAACGTTGTTCACGCAGGTCGGCTTGCCCCACACGCCCACGGCGGCAGGGAAGGGCGGCTTGGAACGCGGGTTGGCGCGGCGGCCTTCGAGGGAGTTGATCAGTGCGGTTTCTTCACCGCAGATATAACGCCCGGCGCCGGTGTGCACGAACAGTTCGAAGTCGAAACCCGAACCAAGGATGTTCTTGCCCAGCAGGCCAGCGGCCTTGGCTTCTTCCACGGCACGGTTCAGGTGCTTGGCGGCGGTGGTGTATTCGCCACGCAGGAAGATGTAGCCACGGTAGGTTTTCAGCGCGCGGGCACTGATCAGCATGCCTTCGATCAGCAGATGGGGCAGTTGCTCCATCAGCATGCGGTCTTTCCAGGTGTTCGGCTCCATTTCATCCGCGTTGCACAGCAGGTAGCGGATGTTGATGGATTCGTCTTTTGGCATCAGGCCCCACTTGACACCGGTGGGGAAGCCTGCACCGCCGCGGCCCTTAAGGCCTGCGTCTTTCACGGTCTGGACGATGTCGTCCTGGGCCATGTCGGCAAAGGCTTTGCGCGCGGCCGCGTAACCGTTCTTGGCCTGGTACTCGTCAAGCCATACAGGCTCGCCGTCGTCACGCAGGCGCCAGGTCAGCGGGTGAGTCTCGGCCGACCGCTTGATGCGGTTGGCAGGGCCGAAGGAAGTCAGGGTCATGGGTAGCCCTCGAGCAATTGGGTGACGCCAGCAGGCTGCACGTCGCCGAATGTGTCGTCGTCGATCATCAACGCCGGCGCCTTGTCACAGTTGCCCAGGCAGCACACCGGCAGTAGCGTGAAGCGCCCGTCCGGAGTGGTTTGGCCCAGGCCGATGCCCAGCTTGCTCTGGATCTCGCTGACCACGGACTCGTGGCCACCGATGTAGCAGACCATGCTGTCGCACACGCGAATGATGTGGCGGCCGACCGGCTGGCGGAAGATCTGGCTGTAGAACGTCGCCACGCCTTCAACGTCGCTGGCGGGGATGCCGAGGATCTCGCCGATGGCGTAGAGGGCGCCGTCCGGCACCCAGCCACGTTCCTTCTGGACGATCTTCAAGGCTTCGATCGACGCCGCGCGCGGGTCTTCGTAGTGATGCAGCTCGTGCTCGATGGCCGAGCGCTCGGTTTCACTCAAGGTGAAACGGTCTGTCTGGATAAGCGTGCTATTCATGCTTAGCGGTCCACGTCGGCCATAACGAAATCGATACTACCCAGGTACGCAATCAAGTCCGCGACCATTTCACCTTTGATCACCGAAGGGATCTGCTGCAGGTGCGGGAAGCTTGGCGTGCGAATCCGGGTGCGGTAGCTCATGGTGCCGCCATCGCTCGTCAGGTAATAACTGTTGATACCCTTGGTCGCTTCGATCATCTGGAAGGACTCGTTGGCCGGCATTACCGGGCCCCACGAAACCTGCAGGAAGTGCGTGATCAGGGTTTCGATGTGTTGCAGCGTGCGCTCTTTCGGCGGCGGCGTGGTCAGCGGGTGATCCGCCTTGTACGGGCCTTCCGGCATGTTGCGCATGCACTGTTCGATGATCTTCAGGCTCTGGCGCATTTCTTCGACGCGCACGATGCAGCGGTCGTAGGCATCGCCGTTGGCCGCCAGCGGCACTTCGAATTCGAAGTTCTGGTAGCCGGAGTACGGGCGTGCTTTACGCAGGTCGAAATCGCAACCGGTGGAACGCAGGCCAGCACCGGTGACGCCCCATTCCAGGGCCTCTTTGGTGTTGTACTGGGCGACGCCGATGGTCCGGCCCTTGAGGATGCTGTTGTCCAGGGCGGCTTTCTGGTATTCGTCCAGACGCTTGGGCATCCAGTCGATGAATTCCTTGACCAGGCGTTCCCAGCCACGCGGCAGGTCGTGGGCGACGCCGCCGATGCGGTACCAGGCCGGGTGCAGGCGGAAACCGGTGATGGCTTCGATGACCTTGTACGCACGCTGACGGTCGGTGAAGGTGAAGAACACCGGGGTCATGGCGCCGACGTCCTGGATATAGGTACCCAGGAACAGCAGGTGGCTGGTGATCCGGAAGAACTCGGCCATCATGATGCGGATGGTGTCGACCTTGTCCGGCACCTTGATGCCGGCCAGCTTCTCGACCGAGAGCACGTACGGCAGGTTGTTCATCACGCCGCCGAGGTAGTCGATACGGTCGGTGTACGGGATGAAGCTGTGCCACGACTGACGCTCGGCCATCTTCTCGGCACCACGGTGGTGGTAGCCGATGTCCGGTACGCAGTCGACGATTTCTTCGCCGTCCAGTTGCAGGATGATGCGGAAGGCACCGTGAGCAGAAGGGTGGTTCGGGCCCAGGTTGAGGAACATGTAGTCCTCGTTGGTGCCGGAGCGCTTCATGCCCCAGTCTTCCGGACGGAAGCGCGCAGCCTCTTCTTCAAGCTGTTGCTTGGCGAGGGTCAGGCTGAATGGATCGAATTCGGTGGCGCGGGCAGGGAAGTCCTTGCGCAGCGGGTGACCTTCCCAGGTCGGCGGCATCATGATGCGCGACAGGTGCGGGTGGCCCGGGAAATCGATGCCGAACATGTCCCACACTTCACGCTCGTACCAGTTGGCGTTGGGCCAGATACCGGTCACGGTCGGAACGCTCAGGTCGCTCTCGGAGAGGGCCACCTTGATCATCACGTCGCTGTTACGTTCAAGCGACATCAAGTGGTAGAACACGGTGAAGTCGGCGCCGCTCGGCAGCCCCTGGCGCTTGGTGCGCAGGCGCTCGTCCACGCCATGCAGGTCATAGAGCATGACGTACGGCTTGGGCAGGTTGCGCAGGAAGCTCAGGACTTCGACGAGCCTGGCACGCGCCACCCACAGCACCGGCATGCCGGTGCGTGTGGCCTGGGCGGTGAAGGCGTCAGGGCCAAAACGGTTGTTGAGTTCGACGACCACATCCTGGTCGTCTGCCTTATAAGGCGGGATGTACAGAGCACTGCCTGTAGTCATGGTTTTTTATCGCTTTCGGTCAACGTAAAGAATGAAGCCAGGTTTTCGTTCTATAAAAGAAGCGGTTCTGGATCAGACTTCGTCGGGGCTGCGCAGGTTGGTTACCTGAATACGCTGTTCGCGGCGCTGTTCCTTTTGTGACGGCATCTCGGCGCGGTATACGCCTTGATCTCCGACAACCCAGGAAAGTGGACGACGCTCCTTGCCAATCGATTCCTGCAACAGCATCAAGCCTTGCAGAAATGCTTCAGGGCGGGGCGGGCAGCCAGGCACGTAGACGTCCACGGGCAGGAACTTGTCCACCCCCTGAACCACGGAGTAGATGTCGTACATGCCACCGGAGTTGGCGCACGAACCCATGGAGATAACCCACTTTGGCTCGAGCATTTGCTCGTAGAGACGCTGAATGATCGGCGCCATCTTGATAAAGCAGGTACCGGCGATAACCATGAAATCCGCCTGACGCGGCGATGCCCGGATAACTTCGGCGCCAAAGCGCGCGATGTCGTGGGGCGCCGTGAAGGCGGTGGTCATTTCCACGTAGCAGCAGGATAGACCGAAGTTGTACGGCCACAGGGAGTTCTTACGTCCCCAGTTGACCGCGCCACTCAGCACGTCTTCCAGCTTGCCCATGTAGATGTTTTTGTGGACTTGGTCTTCTAACGGGTCGGAAACGGTTTCCCGTTCGCCGATTGGGTACTGCTCGTTAGGAGCATCCGGGTCGATCCTGGTGAGATTGTATTGCATCGCCAAAGCCTCATTGTTTCAGCTTCGCTTGCCGCTTGCGACGAGCTTCCGGAGCCCAGTCAAGGGCGCCCACTCGAAATAGGTAGACAAGGCCTGCCAACAGAATTGCTATGAAAACGAGGGCTTCGACGAATCCGGTCCAGCCGCTTTCGCGGACGGACACAGACCAGGCAAAGAGAAAAAGGGCTTCGATGTCGAAGATCACGAAGAGCATCGCGACCAGATAGAATTTGGCTGAGAGCCGCAAGCGGGCGCCACCTGTAGGTAGCATGCCGGACTCGAACGGTTCGTTTTTGCTGCGGCCCCAGGCTTTTGACCCGAGGAGGCTGGAGACGCCGAGCATGAAGGCGCAAAGGCCGACTACACCGAGGAGGAAAATGGCAAAGCCCCAGTTGTGGGCCATGAGTCCTGTCGCTTCGGTCATGCTGGAAATCCTTAACAGAGAGCAAAGGTCTCTGAGCTCGAAAAAGTAACGATGCAGTGACGATATGTCGCAGCGCAATCAATCGCGGTGATTTTATGGCTAAACACCGGGCAAGTAAAATTCCTATAGCGAAATTATTCGATGGAATAAGGACATAGTGCACCTTCTTGGGGCTGTAGCCCTTGTGCTGCGGGCATTAGCGGGCTTTTCACGAATTGTGTTTTGTTTAACCGGTAAAGAAGTTTTCATGCTCTAAATGATAATGAATATTGTTTGCGTGGGTTTTAAACAACTGTTCGGGGTTTAGCGCGGGAAGTTGTTGTTACTTGTGCGGGTGATGCTAGTTGGTAAAGCGGATCTTTTAACTGGTTTTGCAGATGGGAATAGCGCTCTGGATCAATGTTTTGATCGAAATCGGCTGGCGAGGGCGCGCAGGGGCACATATTCAAAAGCCCAATCAAAGGCTGGGCCAAGGCGCGTGCCGCTGTGCTTTCCTGTGGGAGCTGGCTTGGCTGCGATGGCATCGCCTCGGTGTATCGCAGAAACCGAGTTGTCGGCATCGCAGGCAAGCCAGCTCCTACAGTTGACCGTGGCTGCTCTCACACACCAGTGCTTTTCAGGCGCCCAAAAAAACGCCCCGAACCAGTCGGGGCGTCAGATCGTGCGGCACTGCGGTTAGGTCTTCCGTGGGGCCGCAGTGGCCGTGTACTCAGTACTTAGTGGAACTGCTCTTCTTCGGTCGAACCGGTCAGCGCAGTCACGGACGAGGTGCCGCCCTGGATCACGGTGGTCATGTCGTCGAAGTAACCGGTGCCCACTTCCTGCTGGTGCGCCACAAAGGTGTAACCCTTGGCAGCATCAGCGAACTCTTGTTCCTGCAGCTTCACGTAGGCAGTCATGTCGTTGCGGGCGTAGTCGTGCGCCAGGTTGAACATGCTGTGCCACATGTTGTGAATGCCGGCCAGGGTGATGAATTGGTGCTTGTAGCCCATGGCAGACAGTTCACGCTGGAACTTGGCGATGGTCGCGTCGTCCAGGTTCTTCTTCCAGTTGAAGGAAGGCGAGCAGTTGTAGGACAGCAGTTGATCCGGGTATTCCTTCTTGATGGCTTCGGCAAAGCGGCGAGCTTCGTCCAGGTCCGGCTTGGCAGTTTCGCACCAGATCAGGTCGGCGTACGGCGCGTAGGCCAGGCCACGAGCGATCGCCTGGTCGAGACCGGCGCGCACTTTATAGAAACCTTCCTGGGTACGTTCGCCAGTCACGAACGGCTGGTCGTACGGGTCGCAATCCGAGGTCAGCAAATCAGCCGCGTTGGCATCGGTACGGGCCAGGATGATGGTCGGAGTGCCAGCAACGTCAGCAGCCAGACGAGCAGCCGTCAGCTTTTGAACAGCTTCCTGGGTTGGAACCAGTACCTTGCCGCCCATGTGGCCGCATTTCTTCACCGAAGCCAGCTGGTCTTCGAAGTGAACGCCGGCAGCGCCTGCCTCGATCATGCTCTTCATCAGCTCGTAGGCGTTCAGTACGCCACCGAAACCGGCTTCAGCGTCTGCAACGATCGGTGCGAAGTAGTCGATGTAGCCTTCATCGCCCGGGCCTTTACCGGCTTTCCACTGGATCTGGTCGGCACGGCGGAACGAGTTGTTGATGCGCTTGACCACGGTTGGCACGGAGTCCACCGGGTACAGCGATTGGTCGGGGTACATGGATTCAGCGGAGTTGTTGTCCGCTGCCACTTGCCAGCCAGACAGGTAGATCGCCTGGATACCGGCTTTGACCTGTTGAACCGCTTGGCCGCCAGTCAGGGCGCCCATGCAGTTGACGAAATCTTTTTCGGGACGGAAGGACGGCTTGGCACCCTGGGTGACCAGCTTCCACAGCTTCTCGGCGCCGAGTTTTGCAAAGGTGTGCTCAGGTTGAACCGAGCCACGCAGGCGGACGACGTCAGCAGCGGAATAAGCGCGGGTCACGCCTTTCCAGCGTGGGTTTTCAGCCCAGTCTTTTTCAAGGGCTGCAATTTGCTGTTCGCGTGTCAGTGCCATGGGGAAAAACCTCGTCGCATAGGTCTAGGTGGAAAATTCCATTTGCCAGCCACGTATCAGTGCGTGGTTATGGCTGCTCGCTGACCAGAAGCTTAGGCGGTCAAGTCAGGCTTGGCGGGGAAGGCGACGGTATGAACGAGTGGCTCAAGGGGGAGTTGAGCAGGTAAGGGCGAACTGCGAACAGTCTTCGGGCGTCGTGGGCCTTTGTACGATCCATCAGTGTGTTGCCGGGTTACCTGGTTAGCTTCCGTCCCTCGGGACAACTTCGTTCCAGTCGCAACCTCGTCAAACACACCTTGTGGGCGGTACAGACACGAATCGGCTCAGGTGGGTGGCTTTGAGCGACGATCCGAAGGCCCTTGCCAGGGCCCCTGATTAGCGGGAGCGAGGCCATCATGCCCATGCTTTTTTGGATCGTCAAATGTTTTGTAGTGCTTTTTTTAAAGCACTACATCTTTAGTCTAATACGACTCGCCAGTCAGTTTCTGGTGCTTCAGTTCAGCGTGTCGACTTTGACCCGCAATGTCAGGTCATCGCGCCCTTGAGTAGAGTAGCTGCGGGTTGTAGTACTTTTGTCGGCCTGGGTCTGGCGGTTGATCCCGGCCAGGGTGATCCACTCGCCCAGGCGTCCGCTGACAGTTGTGTCGGTACTTTGCACGTTCACTACATCGGGACGTTCTTGGCTCATGCGGTCACGATTGGTACTGATGCTCAGGTGAACGGTCTCGCCGGTGACGCTGGCCGTCACGTAGAAACCCTGGGTTACGTTGCGATACTGGGTCTGGTTCTGCGGGCGGCCGTAGGCATCGGGCTGGGTGGTGGTGAGGGGCACGCTCTGGCCGACCTGGATCAGCGCGGGCACGCCTTCGCTGGCCTGGATCTGCTGGATCCCGCCGTCACGGCTTTCGGTGCTGTAGGTGATGACCTGTGTTTGATTGTTGCCGTTGCTCTGCTGGTTGTTTTCGTTGGTGTCGACGGTGATCAACAGGCGTTTGGAAGGCGTATCCAGTTGCGCGAGCAGGGCGCGCAGGCCCTGGATCTTGTCGGGCTCGGCGTTCACGATCAGTTGGTTGCCGTAGGCGCTGACGGTGCCGTCCTTGCCGATAAAGTTCTGCGCCACCGGCAGCAGGTCGGCGCTGGTGCGGTTGCTCAGGGGCACGACTTCGGTGGCGGCCATCACCGAGAAACTGGTGGCCAGGAGCAACAGGGTGAGCAGGGTGCGTAGGGACATGTCCGTTATCTCTGCGAGTCATTTAGGCTAGATATTGCCAGTTTGTCGGCCTGGCGGGGTGCAAGTTGAATCCTGGACGGCAAAAGGCCCTGGCATCGGGGGATGGCAGGGCCTTTTGAGGTGTTGCTGATGGCGCCTTCGCGAGCAAGCCCGCTCCCACATTTGACCTCATTCCAAAGGATGTACTGGATCGAATGTGGGAGCTGGCTTGCCTGCGAAGGGCGCGGCGCGGTCTCGGATCAGCCCTCGCGCACCATATCAACGTGAGGAATCCCGACTTCCAGGAACTCATCGCTGACAATCTTGAAGCCCAGGCGCTCATAAAACGGCGCCGCATGGACCTGTGCACTGAGGATCTGCCGGGTCTGGCCGCGTTTCTCGGCCACGCCGATCACCGCTTCCATCAGCTTGTCGCCGACCTTCAGGCCGCGCCAGTCTTTGAGAACCGACACGCGGCCGATCTCGCCGGTAGGCAGCAGGCGTGCAGTACCGATGGGAAAGTCGCCTTCGAACGCCAGGAAATGCACGGCACTCGCGTCGTCTGCATCCCATTCCAGCTCCGGTGGAACCGATTGTTCAGCGATAAATACCGCTTCACGAATGCGCCGTATCTCGGCGATATCCTTTTGCCAGTCCGCGACACTTACGTGAATCTTATTCATCGGCAAACCCCAGGCTTCCTTGCTTGACCAGTTCCCACAGCAGGGCGCAGCCATCTTCATCCGCCAGCCATGGGCCGAGGTTGTCGATGTGCAGGGCGTCGGCGGCGCACACCAGCTTCAGCAGTTCCCGCAGCTTGCCCGGCAACAGGCGGCTCTGGCCGCTGGCGAACAGCAGCAGGTCGTCGTCGACTTCGGACCAGGCCAGGCGGGCGCTCGGGTTGCGGATCAGCACGGCGCCGTTTTCCAGGCTGCCCAGCAGGTCTTCTTCTTCCACTTCCGGGCCGGCGACCAGTTCCGGGTAGCGCGGCTCGGTCATGAACTGGCCGAACCAGGTCAGCAGCATGCGCTCGTCGCTCATGTGCTCGGCCAACAGGCTTTTCAGGCGGTCGAGGGCGTCGCCCTGGATCTGGTGCGGGTCGCTGACCGGCTGGGCATCGGCGTCGGTGTAGCGCTCTTCGTCAGTCAGGTACTGGCTGAGGAAGTCGGTGAAGTGGGTCAGCACTTCAGCGGCGCTCGGAGCGCGGAAGCCTACGGAGTAAGTCATGCAATCATCCACGGCCACACCGCAGTGGGCCAGGCGGGGCGGCAGGTAGAGCATGTCGCCCGGTTCCAGCACCCATTCGGCGGTCTCTTCGAATTCAGCGAGGATGCGCAGGTCCGCGTGTTGCAGCAGCGGGCTTTCGGAGTTGCACATCTGGCCGATCTTCCAGTTGCGCTTGCCGGAACCTTGCAGCAGGAACACGTCGTAGTTGTCGAAGTGCGGGCCCACGCTGCCACCCGGGGCGGCGTAGCTGATCATCACATCGTCAATGCGCCAGCTTGGCAGGAAGCGGAAGTTTTCCAGCAGTTCGGCCACTTCCGGCACGAACTGGTCGACCGCCTGCACCAGCAGGGTCCACTCGCGCTCGGGCAGGGTGCTGAAGGCATCTTCGGCGAACGGGCCGCGGCGCAACTCCCACGGGCGTTCGCCGTGTTCGATGATCAGGCGCGACTCGACTTCTTCTTCCAGCGCCAGGCCGGCCAGTTCGTCGGCGTCGATCGGGCTTTCGAAGTCAGGGATGGCCTGGCGGATCAGCAGGGGTTTTTTCTGCCAGTAGTCGCGCAGGAATTCCCGTGCCGTGATGCCGCCCAGAAGTTGAAGAGGAATGTCAGGATTCATGTGTAACCTATTGAAAAAAAGCACTTTTCAGACGGGAATAAAAACGCCCGGCGCTGCCGGGCGTCTCAAAGGGTCAAGCTTCTATCAGATGCGTTTGGCTTGAGCCACAGCGTTGCCGATGTAGTTGGCCGGGGTGAGCAGTTTCAGCTCGGCTTTGGCGGCGGCTGGCATATCCAGGCCGTCAATGAAAGTTTGCAGCGCTTCGGAGGTGATGCCCTTGCCGCGGGTCAGCTCTTTGAGCTTCTCGTACGGGTTTTCGATGTTGTAGCGGCGCATCACGGTCTGGATCGGCTCGGCCAGCACTTCCCAGCAAGCGTCCAGGTCAGCGGCGATCTTCTGCTCGTTGAGCTCCAGTTTGCTGATGCCTTTGAGGCTGGCTTCGTACGCGATCACGCTGTGGGCGAAGCCCACGCCGAGGTTGCGCAGTACGGTGGAGTCGGTCAGGTCGCGCTGCCAGCGGGAGATTGGCAACTTGCTGGCCAGGTGCTGGAACAGGGCGTTGGCGATCCCGAGGTTGCCTTCGGAGTTTTCGAAGTCGATCGGGTTGACCTTGTGCGGCATGGTCGACGAACCGATTTCGCCGGCAATGGTGCGCTGCTTGAAGTAGCCCAGGGAGATGTAGCCCCAGATATCGCGATCGAAGTCGATCAGGATGGTGTTGAAGCGCGCAATCGCGTCGAACAGCTCGGCGATGTAGTCGTGGGGTTCGATTTGCGTGGTGTACGGGTTGAAACCCAGGCCCAGTTCGTCTTCGATGAAGGCGCGGGCGTTTTCTTCCCAGTCGATCTCAGGATAGGCCGACAGGTGGGCGTTGTAGTTGCCTACGGCGCCGTTGATCTTGCCCAGCAGCGGTACGGCCGCGACTTGAGCGATCTGGCGCTCCAGGCGGTACACCACGTTGGCCAGTTCTTTACCCAGGGTGGTCGGCGAAGCCGGCTGGCCGTGGGTGCGCGACAGCATCGGAACGTCGGCGAAACGGATCGCCAGTTCGCGGATGGCGTCGGCAGTCTGGCGCATCAGTGGCAGCATCACGTCATCACGGCCTTCGCGCAGCATCAGGGCGTGGGACAGGTTGTTGATGTCCTCGCTGGTGCAGGCAAAGTGGATGAACTCGCTGACCTTGGCCAGTTCCGGCAGCTTGGCCGCTTGCTCTTTGAGCAGGTATTCGATGGCTTTAACGTCGTGGTTGGTGGTGCGCTCGATCTCTTTGACACGCTCGGCGTGCTCCAGAGCGAAGTTTTCCGCCAGGGCGTTCAGCACAGCGTTGGCTTCGGCAGAGAACGCCGGCACTTCGCTGATGCCAGGGTGAGCGGCCAGGCGCTGGAGCCAGCGCACTTCAACCAGAACACGAGCACGGATCAAGCCGTATTCGCTGAAAATAGGGCGCAGGGCCTGGGTTTTGCCGGCGTAGCGGCCGTCAACAGGGGAAACCGCAGTGAGCGAAGAAAGCTGCATGGGGTGTTCTCGGACAGTCGGGCAACGAAATGGGGCGCGTATCATACATGAAAAAATCCGCCGGTCCGTTGCCAACTGACCGGCGTATTACGCGTGGGGCTATAAAAAAATCGGTTGCTGCGACTTATTCGTTGCGCATCAACGGGTAAAGCTCTTTCAGCAATTTGCGTCGGCTGACCACCAACTGCCAGCGATGACCGCCCAATTGGCGCCATAACCGCGCCGAACGAATACCGGCCAACAGCAGGGCGCGGATTTTCGAGGCGTTGTTCGGTTGTTGCAGGTTGCGCATATCGCCGTGCACCTGGATCCGCTGGCGCAAGGTGCTCAGGGTGTCCTGGTACAGGGCGCCACAGGCTGCGATCACGTTTTCGTGGGCCGGGCCAAAATGCTCGACCTGGGACTGGATCTGCGGCAGGCGCTTGCCGATGGTGTCCAGCAGGTCGTCGCGCTTGGCCAATTGACGCTCCAGGCCGAGCATCGACAGGGCGTAGCGCAGCGGCTCGCGCTGCAAGGTGCTTGGATCGCGCTCGAGGGCGCCGACCAGTGCGCGATAACCTTCGCGCAGGGCCAGGTCATCGCCGCCGTACACTTCCAGGGTGTCCTTCGGGTCGCGGATCAGCAGGCTGCCGAGCATGCAGGTCAGGCCTGCCTCGGTGACCTGGCCGGTCTTGGCGATCTTGTCCACCAGCACCGCGGCGAGAAACACGCCGCCCAGTGCCGTCAGTTGCTCCTGGGTCGGGCTCATGCCTGGCTGCTCCAGGGTTCGGCAACTTCGATCACACCGCCCCCCAGGCAAATCTCTCCGTCGTAGAACACTACCGATTGGCCCGGTGTTACGGCGCGCTGCGGGTCGTCGAAGGTGGCGCGATAGCCGGTGGCGGTTTTTTCCAGGGTGCAGGGCTGGTCGCTTTGGCGATAGCGCACTTTGGCCGTGAGGCGGCGCGGGCTGCTGAGGTCCACCGGGTTGACCCAGTAGATGTCCGAGGCCAGCAGGGCGCGGGAGAACAGCCATGGGTGGTCATTGCCCTGGCCCACGATCAGCTCGTTGTGCTCCAGGTCCTTGACCAGCACGTACCACGGCTCTTCGCCGGCGTCTTTCAAGCCGCCGATGCCCAGGCCCTGGCGCTGGCCGATGGTGTGGTACATCAAGCCGTGGTGACGGCCGATGATCTCGCCTTCGGTGGTCTTGATCTCGCCCGGTTGCGCCGGCAGGTACTGCTTGAGGAAGTCGCTGAAACGGCGCTCGCCGATAAAGCAGATCCCGGTGGAATCCTTCTTCTTGGCGGTGGCCAGGCCGTGTTTCTCGGCAATGGCGCGCACTTCGGGTTTTTCCAGCTCGCCCACCGGGAACAGGGTCTTGGCGATCTGTTCTCCGCCGACGGCGTGCAGGAAGTAGCTCTGGTCCTTGTTGGCGTCCAGGCCCTTGAGCAGTTCGGTGCGGCCATCGATGTCGCGACGGCGCACGTAGTGGCCAGTAGCAATCAGGTCGGCACCGAGGATCATCGCGTAGTCGAGGAACGCCTTGAACTTGATCTCGCGGTTACACAGGATGTCCGGGTTCGGTGTGCGGCCGGCCTTGTATTCGGCCAGGAAGTGCTCGAACACGTTGTCCCAGTACTCGGCGGCGAAGTTGGCGGTGTGCAGCTTGATGCCGATTTTGTCGCAGACGGCCTGGGCATCCGCCAGGTCGTCCATGGCGGTGCAATATTCCGTTCCATCGTCTTCTTCCCAGTTCTTCATGAACAGGCCTTCCACCTCATAACCCTGCTCCATGAGCAGAACGGCGGAAACGGAAGAATCCACGCCGCCGGACATACCGACGATGACGCGCTTCTTTTGTGTGTCAGAAGGGGCTGGATCACGCATAGGATTTCAACGGGAGTCTTTAAAAAGGACGCGATTCTAGCAGGCTCGCGTCTGCAAGGCTAAAGAGAAGGGCGGATCAATTCGAGGCTGTGGCGCTGGCCGGCCAGATAATCGTCGATGCAGCGGATAATCAGCTCGCTGCGCCAGTCTTCGCGCAGGGCCATCAATTCGTCACGGGTCAGCCAGCGGGCGCGCAGAATACCGTCGTCCAGTGGGTAGTCCGGGTGGTGTTGCAGGGCCTTGGCGATGAAGCATACGCGCTGATAGGTCACGCCATTGCTGGGAGCGGTGTACAGGTAAATCCCGACAATCCCGGTGGCTTCGACGTCCCAGCCGGTCTCTTCGAGGGTTTCGCGCACGGCGGCCTCGGTCAGGGTTTCGTTCGGGTCGAGGTGGCCGGCGGGCTGGTTGAGCACGGCGCGGCCGCCCTTGAGTTCTTCGACCATCAGGAAGCGGCCGTTGTCTTCGACGATGGTGGCGACGGTGATGTGGGGGAGCCAGGTCATAAAGTGCCTCGATTCAAGGTGTAACGCTGTCTTCAGGCGCGATTGCATTCAGTGTGGGAGCGGGCTTGCTCGCGAATACGGCGTGTCAGTTAAAGAGGTATTGACTGATCCACCGCATTCGCGAGCAAGCCCGCTCCCACATTTTGATTGGGTTTCTTCAATAAAAGCGCCATGTCCAGAAACAGAAACCCCGGCACAGGGCCGGGGCTTCTTTGCATCCTTACAACCTTACACCAGCGCAGCGATTGCCGCGTTGAGGGTGGCGCTTGGGCGCATGGCCTTGCTGGTCAGCTCGGCGTTCGGTGCGTAGTAGCCACCGATGTCCACTGGCTTGCCCTGGACAGCGTTGAGCTCGGCAACGATGGTTGCCTCATTCGCGGTCAGGGTCTTGGCCAGTTCGCCAAACTGCGCTTGCAGTGCAGTGTCTTCGGTCTGGGCCGCCAGGGCTTGAGCCCAGTACAGCGCCAGGTAGAAGTGGCTGCCGCGGTTGTCGATGTTGCCGACTTTGCGCGATGGCGACTTGTTGTTGTCGAGGAACTGGCCGGTGGCCTGGTCCAGGGTCTTGGACAGTACCAGGGCTTTCGGGTTGTTGTACGTCACACCCAAATGCTCGAGGGATGCGGCCAGGGCGAGGAACTCGCCCAGGGAATCCCAGCGCAGGAAGTTCTCTTCAACCAGTTGCTGCACGTGCTTCGGAGCCGAGCCGCCAGCGCCGGTTTCGAACAGGCCGCCACCGTTCATCAGCGGCACGATCGACAGCATCTTGGCGCTGGTGCCCAGTTCCATGATCGGGAACAGGTCGGTCAGGTAGTCGCGCAGAACGTTGCCGGTCACCGAGATGGTGTCCAGGCCCTTGCGGGTGCGCTCCAGGGTGAACTTCATCGCGTCGACTGGCGACATGATGCGGATGTCCAGGCCTTCGGTGTTGTGGTCTTTCAGGTAAGCCTGAACTTTCTCGACCACGACGCCGTCGTGCGCGCGCTGTGGGTCCAGCCAGAAGATGGCCGGGGTGTTGCTGGCGCGGGCGCGGTTGACGGCCAGTTTGACCCAGTCCTGGATCGGCGCGTCTTTGGTCTGGCACATGCGGAAGATGTCGCCGGCTTCAACAGCCTGTTCCATCAGCAGGTTGCCCTTGCTGTCGGTGACGCGGACTACGCCGTCAGCCTTGATCTGGAAGGTCTTGTCGTGGGAGCCGTACTCTTCGGCTTTTTTCGCCATCAGGCCAACGTTTGGCACGCTGCCCATGGTGGTTGGGTCGAAGGCGCCATTGGCCTTGCAGTCTTCGATCACTGCCTGGTAGATAGTGGCGTAGCAGCGATCCGGGATCACCGCCTTGGTGTCGTGCAGTTGGCCGTCGGTGCCCCACATCTTGCCGGAGTCACGGATCATGGCAGGCATCGATGCGTCGACGATGACGTCGCTCGGCACGTGCAGGTTGGTGATGCCTTTGTCGGAGTTGACCATCGCCAGGGAAGGGCGAGCAGCGTATACCGCCTGGATGTCGGCTTCGATCTGCGCTTGCTGATCGGCCGGCAGGGCCTTGATGCGAGCGTACAGGTCGCCGATGCCGTTGTTCAGGTTGAAGCCGATCTGCTCCAGCACCACAGCGTGCTTGGCCAGCGCGTCTTTATAGAACTCGGCAACGATCTGGCCGAACATGATCGGGTCGGAAACCTTCATCATGGTGGCTTTCAGGTGAACCGACAGCAGCACGCCTTGTTTCTTGGCGTCTTCGATTTCAGCGGCGATGAAGCTGCGCAGGGCTTTCTTGCTCAGCACGGCGGTGTCGATGATCTCGCCAGCTTGTACGCTGGTTTTTTCCTTCAGGACGGTAGCAGTACCGTCCTTGGCGATCAGTTCGATCTTGACGGCATCAGCGCCTTCGATCTGAACGGCTTTCTCGCCGCCGTAGAAGTCGCCGGTGCTCATGTGGGCAACGTGGGACTTGGAGTCGGCAGCCCAGGCGCCCATTTTGTGCGGGTGCTTGCGAGCGTAGTTCTTGACCGACAGCGGGGCGCGGCGGTCGGAGTTGCCTTCGCGCAGTACCGGGTTCACGGCGCTGCCCTTGACCTTGTCGTAACGTGCACGGGTTTCTTTTTCCGCGTCGGTGGTTACGGTTTCCGGGTAGTCCGGCAGGGCGTAGCCCTGGGCCTGCAGTTCCTTGATCGCAGCTTGCAGCTGAGGGGTCGAGGCACTGATGTTCGGCAGCTTGATGATGTTGGCTTCAGGGGTAACGGCCAGGTCGCCCAGTTCGGCGAGGTGGTCCGGCACGGCCTTGGCGCCCAGTTGCTCGGGGAAGCTTGCGAGGATGCGCGCGGCCAGGGAAATGTCGCGGGTTTCCACGGCAATATCAGCGGAAGCGGTGAAGGCCTCTACGATAGGCAGCAGTGAATAGGTGGCGAGGGCTGGGGCTTCGTCGGTGAAGGTGTAGATGATCTTCGAGCGGGTGGGCATATTCGGATTAACTCTCTTCTTTGCTGAAAGCATGCGCAGAAACTCGAGATGCGCCGGGTAAAGCGCGTTCGTTCAAAGTCATCCATGAGCGAAATGTCGAAGTTTCTTCGCGGTGATGTTGGGTTGCATCAGTCGAGCGTCAAGCGGGTGAGCTACTGTAGTAGCTCGGCTTTTCTGGCGGAGGGCGTCTGTCTAGAGCGGTCGGCCGTCGTGACTCTTTGGTCAGCGGCGGCATTATACATAGGTCGCTATGCTTACGCCGAGCCTTCATACAAAAGGTGTGTCGTCCATTGGTCTAAAGGTCGCAGGCAGCGGGTTGCGCCTAAAGTCGCATGATGTGCTCAAGATTGGCGCTTTTCCCTTTGCTTTCAAGCTTGTAGGCCGCTAAATGTGCTGTTTTCGACGCAAATGTGCAGGGCCTGAGGTTTCAGTCCTCATTTATCTGGAGTAGGCTCGAACGCAGCCAGATGTTCAATCCATAGATGGAGTTCAGCATGGGATACAAGAAGATTCAGGTTCCGGCAGTCGGCGACAAAATCACCGTCAATGCAGACCATTCTCTCAATGTTCCTGACAACCCGATCATCCCCTTCATCGAGGGTGACGGTATTGGCGTCGACATCAGCCCGGTGATGATCAAGGTGGTCGATGCAGCTGTTAACAAGGCTTATGGCGGCAAGCGCAAAATCTCCTGGATGGAGGTGTATGCCGGCGAAAAGGCCACCCAGGTTTACGACCAGGACACCTGGCTGCCCCAGGAAACCCTGGATGCGGTCAAGGACTACGTGGTTTCCATCAAGGGCCCGCTGACCACCCCAGTCGGTGGCGGTATCCGTTCGCTGAACGTTGCCCTGCGCCAACAGCTCGACCTTTATGTGTGCCTGCGCCCGGTGCGCTGGTTCGAAGGCGTGCCAAGCCCGGTCAAGAAGCCAGGCGATGTGGACATGACCATCTTCCGCGAGAACTCCGAGGATATTTACGCCGGCATCGAGTGGAAAGCCGGCTCCCCGGAAGCGATCAAGGTCATCAAGTTCCTGAAGGAAGAGATGGGCGTCACCAAGATCCGTTTCGACCAGAACTGCGGGATCGGCATCAAGCCGGTGTCCCTGGAAGGCACCAAGCGCCTGGCGCGCAAGGCCTTGCAGTATGTCGTGGATAACGACCGCGACTCGCTGACCATTGTGCACAAAGGCAACATCATGAAGTTCACCGAAGGTGCCTTCAAGGAATGGGCCTACGAAGTGGCGGCCGAAGAGTTCGGTGCGACCCTGTTGGATGGCGGCCCGTGGATGCAATTCAAGAACCCGCGCACCGGCAAGAATGTGGTGGTCAAGGACGCCATTGCCGACGCCATGCTCCAGCAGATCCTGCTGCGCCCGGCCGAATACGACGTGATCGCCACCCTTAATCTTAACGGTGACTATCTGTCCGACGCCCTGGCGGCGGAAGTGGGCGGTATCGGTATTGCGCCGGGCGCCAACCTGTCCGACACCGTGGCGATGTTCGAAGCCACCCACGGTACTGCGCCGAAGTATGCCGGCAAGGACCAGGTCAACCCGGGTTCGCTGATCCTGTCGGCGGAAATGATGTTGCGCCACATGGGCTGGACCGAAGCGGCCGACCTGATCATCAAGGGCACCAACGGCGCAATTTCGGCCAAGACCGTGACCTATGACTTCCACCGCTTGATGGACGGCGCCAAGTTGCTGTCGTCGTCGGCGTTCGGGGATGCGCTGATTTCGCATATGTAAGCTGATACAGAGGCGTAAAAAACCGGCCTTATGGGCCGGTTTTTTTTAGAGCGTTTGCTCAGTGGCTGATCAGGCCAGTTGTCTTTTTGATTTTTGAGCGACGCCCTCTTTGGGGGTAGTGGCGCTGACTGGAGCGCTGATATTCACTGCGTGCAAGCCCTTGGGTCCCTGAATGATGTCGAAGGAAACCGGTTGCCCTGCCTTTAGTGTCTTGTAGCCATCCATTTGGATAGCCGAGTAATGCGCAAATAGGTCTTCAGTCTTGTCGTCTTCGTTGATGAAGCCGTAACCCTTGGCATTGTTGAACCACTTGACCTTACCGCTCGCCATGCCCATATCCCTCTGCACCAGACTCCATCACTGGAGTATCATCCAGTTTATCCGTCCTAACCCGAATAAATAAGGTTGACTGCGCGGACCTTTTTTACCCACTGTGGGTTCTATTGGTTGTAACACTGATTTGCCGATAGTCAAGGCGACCAGTCGGTCAGAGTTGAAATTCTGACAGGTCGCCCCCACCACTGTATTTGAACCACTGACGAACCTTTCTTTCCATGCATGCAATCAGCCAGATTCGACTAACATTCAATCAGGATCGCCCGGATCATCAAGAAGACGACGACGGTTCTGCAGGCATTGCTGTCCAGGAGGCCAAGCCTGCTTTACAGGCGCCGCCGATGTACAAGGTGGTTTTGTTCAATGATGACTACACACCGATGGATTTCGTCGTCGAAGTACTCGAGGTGTTTTTTAACCTGAACCGCGAGTTGGCGACCAAGGTAATGCTGGCCGTTCACACAGAAGGACGGGCAGTATGTGGAGTGTTTACCCGCGACATCGCCGAGACAAAGGCCATGCAGGTCAACCAGTACGCCAGGGAAAGCCAGCATCCGCTACTCTGTGAAATCGAGAAGGACGGTTAACTCCGACCACTTGGGTATGAGGTGAAGCTATGTTAAACCGCGAGCTCGAAGTCACCCTCAATCTTGCCTTCAAGGAGGCCCGTTCGAAGCGTCATGAATTCATGACCGTCGAACACCTGCTGCTGGCACTTTTGGATAACGAAGCTGCCGCCACCGTACTGCGTGCGTGTGGTGCCAATCTCGACAAACTCAAGCATGACCTGCAGGAGTTTATCGACTCCACCACGCCGTTGATCCCCGTTCATGACGAGGACCGCGAGACCCAGCCAACCCTGGGCTTCCAGCGGGTACTGCAGCGTGCCGTTTTCCACGTACAGAGCTCCGGCAAGCGCGAAGTCACAGGGGCCAATGTGCTCGTGGCGATCTTCAGCGAGCAGGAAAGCCAGGCTGTGTTCCTGCTCAAGCAGCAAAGCGTTGCCCGTATTGACGTCGTCAACTACATCGCCCATGGCATTTCCAAGGTGCCGGGGCATGGCGATCACTCGGAAGGTGAGCAGGATATGCAGGATGACGAGGGCGGTGAGTCTTCTTCTTCGAGCAACCCGCTGGACGCTTATGCCAGCAACCTCAACGAACTGGCGCGCCAGGGGCGGATCGATCCGCTGGTGGGGCGTGAGCTGGAAGTTGAGCGCGTGGCGCAGATCCTGGCGCGTCGCCGCAAGAACAACCCGTTGTTGGTCGGTGAGGCAGGCGTGGGTAAAACCGCGATTGCCGAAGGCCTGGCCAAACGCATTGTTGATAACCAGGTGCCCGACCTGCTTGCCAACAGCGTCGTCTACTCCCTTGACCTGGGCGCATTGCTCGCCGGGACCAAGTACCGTGGCGATTTCGAGAAGCGCTTCAAGGCGTTGCTCGGCGAGCTGAAAAAACGCCCGCAGGCGATCCTGTTCATTGACGAAATCCACACCATCATCGGTGCCGGTGCGGCTTCCGGTGGCGTGATGGATGCGTCGAACCTGCTCAAGCCGCTGCTGTCTTCGGGCGATATCCGTTGCATCGGTTCGACCACGTTCCAGGAATTCCGCGGGATCTTCGAAAAAGACCGCGCCCTGGCGCGCCGCTTCCAGAAAGTGGATGTGTCCGAGCCTTCGGTAGAAGACACCATTGGCATCCTGCGCGGGCTCAAGGGGCGCTTTGAAGCGCACCATGGCATCGAGTACACCGATGAGGCGCTGCGTGCAGCCGCCGAGCTGGCATCGCGCTACATCAATGACCGGCACATGCCGGACAAGGCCATCGACGTGATCGACGAGGCGGGTGCCTACCAGCGCCTGCAGCCGGTAGAGAAGCGTGTGAAACGCATCGACGTGCCTCAGGTCGAGGATATCGTGGCGAAGATCGCGCGGATTCCGCCAAAACACGTCAACACCTCCGATCGGGAGCTGCTGCGTAACCTGGAGCGCGACCTCAAGCTGACCGTGTTTGGTCAGGATGCGGCGATCGACTCGCTGTCCACCGCGATCAAGCTGTCCCGCGCTGGCCTCAAGTCGCCGGACAAGCCGGTCGGTTCGTTCCTGTTCGCCGGGCCTACCGGCGTCGGCAAGACCGAAGCGGCGCGGCAATTGGCCAAGGCCATGGGGATCGAGCTGGTGCGTTTCGACATGTCCGAGTACATGGAGCGTCACACCGTCTCGCGCCTGATCGGTGCGCCTCCGGGCTATGTCGGCTTCGACCAGGGCGGCCTGTTGACCGAGGCGATCACCAAGCAGCCACATTGCGTACTGCTGCTCGATGAAATCGAGAAGGCGCACCCGGAAGTCTTCAACCTGCTGTTGCAGGTCATGGACCACGGCACCCTGACCGACAACAACGGGCGCAAGGCGGACTTCCGCAACGTGATCGTGATCATGACCACCAACGCCGGTGCCGAAACGGCCGCGCGGGCTTCCATTGGCTTTACTCATCAGGATCACTCTTCCGACGCCATGGAAGTGATCAAGAAGAGTTTCACGCCGGAATTCCGCAACCGCCTGGACACCATCATCCAGTTTGGTCGCCTCAGCCATGAGGTCATCAAAAGCGTGGTGGACAAGTTCCTCACCGAGCTCCAGGCGCAGTTGGAAGACAAGCGCGTGCAGCTGGAAGTCTCGGACGCGGCGCGCAACTGGCTGGCGGAAGGTGGCTACGACGCGGCAATGGGCGCTCGGCCAATGGCTCGCCTGATCCAGGACAAGATCAAGCGCCCACTGGCGGAAGAGATCCTGTTTGGCGAACTGGCAGACCATGGTGGCGTGGTGCATATCGATCTGAAGGACGGCGAGCTGACCTTCGACTTCGAAACCACGGCTGAAATGGCCTGATAGCTGACGCAACAAAACAAAAAGGCGCCGAGAGGCGCCTTTTTGCTGCCTTGAACCCGATGGAGATCAAATGTGGGAGCGGGCTTGCTCGCGAATGCGGTGTGCCAGTCGACACAATCAGTGGCTGACACGCTGCATTCGCGAGCAAGCCCGCTCCCACAAGGGATTTCTGGTTTCAGGTAAATCGCGCGCACACAAAAACGCCCGGCATAACCGGGCGTTTTGTATTGACTTGATTAACGGGCGCGGTAAGTGATGCGCCCTTTGCTCAGGTCATAGGGCGTCAGTTCGACGCGCACTTTGTCACCGGTAAGAATACGAATGTAGTTCTTGCGCATCTTGCCGGAGATATGCGCGGTTACGACGTGCCCATTTTCCAACTCCACACGAAACATGGTGTTGGGCAGGGTGTCGACGACAGTGCCTTCCATTTCGAAGCTGTCTTCTTTCGACATGCAGTAAAGCCCTCGGTATCCAGTGAATGGCCCGGTGCAACTGCGCCAGGCAAAAGCGGCGTGCATTGTGCCCGAAAAAGGGTGTTTAAGCCAAGAGGTTCTAGTTCAACGTGACCCATCTTTGGTTAATTAGCAGCTCAATGGGCCGATATTGGGTCTTGTAGTTCATCTTTTTGCAGTTTTTTATCCAGTATCCGAGGTACACCGCCTCCAATTCCAGGCGCAAGGCTTCACCGATCTGCCACAGGATCGCAAAGCGTCCCAGGCTGCGCCGTTCCTCGGCGGGCTCATAAAAGGTGTAGACCGCCGACAGGCCATTGGGCAGCAGGTCGGTCACGGCGACCGCCACCAGTCGTCCCTCGAGCCGAAACTCATAGAAGCGCGAGAAGGGCAGGTCGCGCACCAGGAAGGTGGAAAACTGGTCGCGGCTGGGCGGGAACATGTCGCCGTCGGCGTGGCGCTGTTCGATGTAGCGTTGGTAAAGGTCGAAATATTCTTCGCTGAAGCCGGGTTTGGTGGCGGTAACGGTCAGGTCGGCGTTGCGCTTCAGGATGCGTTTCTGGTTGCGGTCCGGCAGGAACTGCGCCACCGGGATGCGCGCCGGTACGCAGGCGTTGCAGTTCTGGCAGTGCGGCCGGTAAAGGTGGTCGCCGCTGCGCCGGAAGCCCATTTCCGACAAATCGGCATACACATGCACGTCCATCGGCTGGCTGGGGTCGAGGAACAGCGTGGTGGCCTGCTCATCGGGCAGATAGCTGCATGAGTGGGGTTGAGTGGCATAAAACTTCAAACGCGCCAGCTCGGTCATGATCAACCCTCGGATAAGCTTTGAAATAAGTGTAAGCCAGGTGCGGGGAAGTCGCCTAGGAAACCCACGGAGCAGAGCTGGTTTGGTCCAAATGGTCGCGCAGGTAGTTGGCGAAGTCGCTGCGGGGAATGGCGCGGGCGCCGAGGCTGTGCAGGTGATCGGTGGGCATCTGGCAGTCGATCAGCACAAAGCCCCAGGCCTGTAGTTGCCGAACCAGGGTGGCAAAGCCGTATTTCGAGGCGTTGTCGGCGCGACTGAACATGGACTCGCCGAAAAACAACTGGCCCATCGCCAGGCCGTACAGGCCGCCCACCAGTTCGCCCGCGTCCCACACCTCCACCGAATGCGCATAACCGCGCTGGTGCAGTTGCAGGTAGGCGTTCTGCATGGCTTCGGTGATCCAGGTGCCATCGGCATAACTGCGCGGCGCCGCGCACGCCTGGATGACCGCAGCGAAGTCCTGGTCGAAGGTCACTGTGTAACGCTGCTGGCGCAACAATTTGCCGAGGCTGCGGGAAACGTGCAGCTCATCGGGGAACAGTACGGTGCGTGGGTCGGGCGACCACCAGAGGATGGGCTGGCCTTCCGAGAACCAGGGAAAGCAGCCGTGGCGGTAGGCCTGGATCAGGCGGTCGGCCGACAGGTCGCCACCGGCAGCGAGCAGGCCATTGGGTTCGCGCATGGCCTTGGCCAGCGGTGGGAAGGTCAGGGTGTTGCGTTGTAACCAGGTCAGCATGGCATCCAGGCTTACGGAAGGGGAGGGCGGTAACGGCGATGTTGTCCGTTGCAAGAGCTGTGATTATTGTCGACGAAACGCTCTGGGGCTACCCCGAACATGGGATCGGTGCAGATAAGCATGAACGGGTGTTTCTGCAACTCTATGCCGGGGGCGTGGTCGTAATCGCGTACGTCGGTCGGCAAGCTAGCCTGGATTGGCAAAAACAGCTCATAAGCCTTTGTCAGTAAAGACAATGCATGCTCAAATTGAACGTTATGAAATTGAACATTGGCTATGCTGTGTAACGTAGGGCCAAGTGCGTGGCATCGCGCACACAAACCCGTACAATGCGGCCATTGGGGCGTTATCGCCGTTTCATGAATCAGTAGCAGGGTGTTAAAAGTAGCTCCACTGGCACTCGTTCATTTTTTACCTGCCCGGATTGGGCAGTGTTTTGCAGTCATTCAACAGATGGACGCGCTAAAGGCGCAGGAAAAGACCCGTTTTGAAGAAATCCGCCGCAACACCTAAAGCCGCAGTCGTGCCCGCCTGGCGCCAGCACCTGCACTACCGACTCAAGGAAGGTGCACTGATCGCCATCGGCGCGCTGTGCCTGTTCCTGATGATGGCCTTGCTCACCTATGGCAAGGACGATCCAGGCTGGAGCCACAACAGCAAGATCGAAGACGTGCAGAACTTCGGTGGTCCGGCCGGTTCCTACAGCGCCGACATCCTGTTCATGGTGCTGGGTTACTTCGCTTACATCTTCCCGTTGCTGCTGGCCATCAAGACC
This sequence comes from Pseudomonas sp. KK18, assembly GCF_037094675.1. Taxonomy (NCBI): domain Bacteria; kingdom Pseudomonadati; phylum Pseudomonadota; class Gammaproteobacteria; order Pseudomonadales; family Pseudomonadaceae; genus Pseudomonas; species Pseudomonas sp. KK18. Next base: position 4,487,412 of record NZ_CP146605.1, on the reverse strand, counting down.
TGGCAGATTTTTCGCCAGCGTCACGAGCCGTGGCAATGGAGCGGCTGGCTGTTCTCCTGGCGCCTGATCGGCCTGGTGTTCCTGGTGTTGTCCGGCGCGGCCCTGGCCCATATCCATTTCCATGCACCTACCGGTCTGCCGGCCGGTGCCGGCGGCGCTCTGGGCGAAAGCCTCGGCGACCTGGCCCGCAGGACCCTGAACATCCAGGGCAGCACCCTGATGTTCATCGCGCTGTTCCTGTTCGGCCTCACCGTGTTTACCGACCTGTCCTGGTTCAAGGTCATGGACGTGACCGGCAAGATCACCCTCGACCTGCTCGAACTGTTTCAGGGCGCCGCCAATCGCTGGTGGTCGGCCCGGGTGGACCGCAAACGCATGGTTGCGCAACTGCGCGAGGTGGATACCCGCGTCAACGAGGTGGTGGCCCCGAGCACGCCGGACCGGCGTGAGCAGGCCAAGGTCAAGGAACGCCTGATCGAACGCGAGCAGGCCCTGACCAAGCACATGTCGGACCGCGAGAAGCAAGTGCCGCCGGTGATTGCCCCTGCGCCGCCGAAGGCCCCCGAGCCAAGCCACCGCGTGCAGAAAGAGAAACAGGCGCCGTTGTTTGTCGACAGCGCCGTGGAAGGCACCTTGCCGCCGATCTCGATTCTTGATCCTGCGGAAAAGAAACAGCTCAATTACTCCCCTGAATCCCTGGCGGCCGTCGGCCACCTGCTGGAAATCAAGCTCAAGGAATTCGGCGTCGAAGTCTCGGTGGATTCGATCCACCCGGGCCCGGTGATTACCCGCTACGAAATCCAGCCGGCTGCCGGCGTCAAGGTCAGCCGCATTTCCAACCTGGCCAAGGATCTGGCGCGTTCGCTGGCCGTGACCAGCGTGCGGGTGGTGGAAGTGATTCCGGGCAAGACCACCGTCGGTATCGAGATTCCCAACGAAGACCGGCAGATCGTGCGCTTCTCCGAAGTGCTGTCGACCCCGGAGTACGACAACTTCAAGTCGCCGGTCACTCTGGCCCTGGGCCACGACATCGGCGGCAAGCCGGTGATCACCGACCTGGCGAAAATGCCCCACTTGCTGGTCGCCGGTACCACCGGTTCCGGTAAGTCGGTGGGTGTGAACGCGATGATCCTGTCGATCCTGTTCAAGTCGGGCCCGGATGACGCCAAGCTGATCATGATCGACCCGAAAATGCTTGAGCTGTCGATCTACGAAGGCATTCCACACCTGTTGTGCCCGGTGGTGACCGACATGAAGGATGCGGCCAACGCCCTGCGCTGGAGCGTTGCCGAGATGGAACGGCGCTACAAGCTGATGGCGAAGATGGGCGTGCGTAACCTGTCGGGCTTCAACGCCAAGGTCAAGGAAGCCCAGGACGCCGGCACGCCGCTGACCGACCCGTTGTACAAGCGCGAAAGCATCCACGACGAAGCGCCGCTGCTAACCAAATTGCCGACCATCGTGGTGGTGGTCGACGAATTTGCCGACATGATGATGATCGTCGGCAAGAAGGTCGAAGAGCTGATCGCCCGTATCGCCCAGAAGGCGCGGGCCGCCGGGATCCACTTGATCCTCGCGACCCAGCGTCCGTCGGTGGACGTGATCACCGGCCTGATCAAGGCCAACATCCCGACCCGCATGGCGTTCCAGGTGTCGAGCAAGATCGATTCCCGGACCATCATCGACCAGGGCGGCGCCGAGCAACTGCTGGGCCACGGTGACATGCTCTACATGCCGCCGGGCACCAGTTTGCCGATCCGTGTCCACGGCGCGTTCGTCTCCGACGATGAGGTGCACCGTGTGGTGGAAGCCTGGAAACTGCGTGGCGCCCCGGAATACAACGACGACATCCTCGCCGGTGTCGAAGAGGCCGGCAGCGGCTTCGACGGTGGCAGCGGCGGTGGCGACGATGATGCCGAGACCGATGCGCTCTACGACGAAGCGGTGCAGTTCGTGCTTGAAAGCCGCCGCGCCTCGATCTCCGCCGTACAGCGCAAGCTGAAGATTGGCTACAACCGCGCTGCCCGCATGATCGAAGCCATGGAAATGGCCGGCGTGGTCACCTCGATGAACACCAACGGCTCGCGCGAAGTGATTGCGCCAGCGCAGATGCGTGACTGATTACGTGCCGCGTGGCAACACGCGGCACGCCTTGCAACCGAATCTAAGAGGACTCCCATGCGTCTTATCCGCATGCTGTTGTTGCCTGCATTGGCCCTGACTGCTGTTTCGGCTCATGCTGACCCGGCTTCCGTCGCGAGCCTGAAAAACCTGTTGGACAAATCCCAGACCCTGACCGCGCGCTTCTCCCAGCTCACGCTGGATGCCGGTGGCACCCAGTTGCAGGAAACCGCCGGCGAGATGGCTGTACAGCGTCCAGGGCTGTTCTACTGGCACACAGAAGGCAAGGCCGAGCAGACCATCGTCTCTGACGGCCAAAAAGTCACCCTGTGGGACCCGGACCTGGAGCAGGCGACCATCAAGAAGCTCGACCCGCGCCTGAACCAGACGCCAGCGCTGTTGCTGTCGGGCGATGTGTCGAAGATCAACGACAGCTTCGACATTACCTCCAAGCAGACCAGCAACGTGATTGAATTCACCCTTAAGCCGAAATCCAAGGACACGCTCTTTGACACGCTGTCCCTGTCGTTTGGCAACGGCGTGATCAACAACATGCGTCTGATTGACAGCGTCGGCCAGCGCACCGATATCCTGTTCTCCGGGGTCAAGGCCAACCAGCCGGTACCGGCATCCAAGTTCAAGTTCGACATCCCGAAGGGTGCCGACGTGATCCAGGAATAAACTGCCCAGAGGTTTCAAACGCTGCCCATGGACCTGTTTCGAAGTGACCCGATTGCTCAGCCTCTGGCGGCGCGCCTGCGCTCGACCAACCTGGACGAGTACGTCGGGCAGGAACACCTGCTCGCCCGCGGCAAGCCTTTGCGCGAGGCCCTTGAGCAGGGTGCGCTGCACTCGATGATTTTCTGGGGGCCGCCGGGCGTGGGTAAAACCACCCTGGCGCGGCTCCTGGCAAAAGTCTCGGATGCACACTTCGAGACGGTCTCGGCGGTGCTGGCCGGGGTCAAGGAGATCCGCCAGGCGGTGGAAGTCGCCAAGCAGCAGGCCGGGCAGTACGGCAAGCGCACCATCCTGTTCGTCGACGAAGTGCATCGCTTCAACAAGTCGCAGCAGGATGCGTTCTTGCCGTATGTCGAAGACGGCACGCTGATCTTTATTGGTGCCACCACCGAAAACCCGTCTTTTGAACTGAACAATGCCTTGCTGTCCCGGGCGCGTGTCTATGTGCTCAAGAGCCTCGATGAAGCCGCGATGCAGAAGCTCTTGCAGCGTGCGCTGAACGAAGACAAGGGCCTGGGCAAGCGCCAGTTGAGTGTCAGTGAGGAAGGCTTCAAGATCCTGCTGACTGCTGCGGATGGCGACGGTCGACGTTTTCTCAATCTGCTGGAAAACGCTTCCGACCTGGCCGAGGATGGCAGCGAAATCGGCGTCGACTTGCTGCAGAGCCTGTTGGGCGACACCCGCCGGCGTTTCGACAAGGGCGGCGAAGCGTTCTACGACCAGATTTCCGCGCTGCACAAATCTGTGCGCGGCTCCAACCCCGACGGCGCGCTGTACTGGTTTGCGCGGATGATCGACGGCGGTTGCGACCCGTTGTACCTGGCCCGGCGCGTGGTGCGCATGGCCAGCGAAGACATCGGCAATGCCGACCCGCGTGCGCTGAGCCTGTGCCTGGCCGCCTGGGAAGTGCAGGAACGTCTGGGCAGCCCGGAAGGCGAGTTGGCGGTGGCCCAGGCCATCACCTATCTGGCCTGCGCACCGAAGAGCAACGCGGTGTACATGGGCTTCAAGTCCGCCCTGCGTGCTGCCGCCGAGCATGGTTCCCTGGAAGTGCCGCTGCACCTGCGCAATGCGCCGACCAAGCTGATGAAGCAACTCGGCTACGGCGATGAGTACCGCTACGCCCACGATGAACCGGACGCCTATGCGGCTGGCGAAGATTACTTCCCGGATGACCTTGAGCCGCAGCCGTTTTACCAGCCGGTGCCCCGCGGCCTGGAGCTGAAGATCGGCGAAAAGCTCAATCACCTTGCCCAACTTGACCGGCTCAGTCCGAAACAGCGGAGAAAGTAGTGCTCAGAACGATTCTTGCCGTGTCCGTAGCCGGCATCGCTGGTACATTATTGCGTTTCGCCACCAGCACCTGGGTCAGCGCCAATTGGCCGAAGCATTTTTATGCGGCGACCCTGGCGGTCAACCTGGTGGGCTGTTTGATCATCGGCTTGTTGTACGGATGGTTTCTGCTTCGCCCGGAAGTGCCGATTGAGATTCGTGCCGGCTTGATTGTCGGTTTTGTAGGCGGTCTGACGACCTTTTCATCCTTTTCACTGGACACGCTACGCCTGCTGGAAAGCGGGCAGGCACCGGTCGCCTTCGGGTACCTGGCCATCAGCGTGTTCGGCGGGCTGCTCGCCACTTGGGCTGGCCTGTCCTTGACCAAACTTTGATAAACGAGAGACCGACATGCTCGATTCCAAACTGTTACGTAGCAACCTTCAGGACGTAGCGGACCGCCTGGCATCCCGTGGCTTTGCCTTGGATGTTGCGCGCATCGAAGCGCTGGAAGAACAGCGCAAGACCGTCCAGACCCGCACCGAAGCACTGCAGGCTGAGCGTAATGCGCGTTCCAAATCCATCGGTCAGGCCAAGCAGCGCGGCGAAGACATCGCGCCGTTGATGGCGGACGTCGAGCGTATGGCTGGCGAGTTGGCTTCCGGCAAAGTCGAGCTGGACGTTATCCAGACCGAACTGGACTCGATCCTGCTGGGCATCCCGAACCTGCCGCACGAATCCGTGCCAATCGGCGAAGACGAAGACGGCAACGTCGAAGTCCGTCGCTGGGGCACGCCAAAAGCCTTCGATTTCGAGATCAAGGACCACGTCGCCCTGGGCGAATTGACCGGTGGCCTGGACTTCGAGACAGCGGCCAAAATGTCCGGTGCGCGCTTTGCCTTGCTGCGTGGCCCGATTGCACGCATGCACCGCGCCCTGGCGCAGTTCATGATCAACCTGCACACCGGCGAGCACGGCTACGAAGAGGCTTACACCCCGTACCTGGTCCAGGCTCCGGCGCTGATGGGCACCAGCCAGCTGCCGAAATTCGAGGAAGACCTGTTCAAGATCAGCCGCGATGGCGAAGCCGACTTGTACCTGATCCCGACCGCCGAAGTGTCGCTGACCAATATCGTGGCCGGGGAAATCCTCGACGCCAAGCAACTGCCGATCAAGTTTGTCGCCCACTCGCCATGCTTTCGCAGCGAAGCCGGTGCATCGGGCCGCGACACCCGCGGCATGATTCGCCAGCACCAGTTCGACAAGGTCGAGATGGTGCAGGTTGTCGAGCCGTCGACTTCCATGGAAGCGCTGGAAGGCCTGACCGCCAACGCCGAACGCGTCCTGCAATTGCTGGAGCTGCCGTACCGCGTTCTGGCCCTGTGCACCGGCGACATGGGTTTCAGCGCCGTGAAGACTTACGACCTGGAAGTGTGGGTGCCGAGCCAGGACAAATACCGCGAGATTTCGTCGTGCTCCAACTGCGGTGATTTCCAGGCCCGTCGCATGCAGGCGCGTTTCCGTAACCCGGAAACCGGCAAGCCCGAGCTGGTCCACACCCTCAACGGTTCGGGCCTGGCAGTAGGCCGTACCCTGGTGGCCGTGCTGGAAAACTACCAGCAGGCTGACGGTTCGATCCGCGTACCTGAAGTGCTCAAGCCGTACATGGCGGGCGTTGAGGTCATCGGCTAAATGGAATTTCTGCCGCTGTTTCATAACCTGCGCGGCAGTCGTGTGTTGGTCGTCGGTGGCGGGGAGATTGCCTTGCGCAAATCCCGGCTGCTGGCCGACGCCGGCGCGTTGTTGCGGGTGGTTGCTCCCCAGATTGAAGACCAGTTGCGTGAACTGGTGCAGGGCAGTGGCGGTGAACTGATTTTGCGTGGTTATCAGGAGGCCGACCTCGACGGTTGCACCCTGATCATCGCGGCGACCGACGACGAGCCGCTGAACGCGCAAGTGTCCAGCGATGCCCGGCGTCGTTGCGTACCGGTCAATGTGGTGGATGCGCCGGCCTTGTGCAGCGTGATCTTCCCGGCGATTGTCGACCGTTCGCCGTTGGTGATCGCAGTGTCCAGCGGCGGCGATGCGCCGGTGCTGGCACGGCTGATCCGCGCCAAGCTGGAAACCTGGATTCCGTCGACTTACGGCCAGTTGGCCGGGCTGGCGGCGCGGTTTCGCAGCCAGGTCAAAGGCTTGTTCCCGGATGTGCAGCAACGTCGCGCGTTCTGGGAAGATGTCTTCCAGGGCCCGATTGCTGATCGGCAACTGGCCGGGCAGGGCGATGAAGCCGAGCGTCTGCTGGTGGAGAAAATCAACGGCGCGCCGCCGCACGCACCGGGCGAAGTCTACCTGGTGGGCGCAGGCCCGGGTGATCCGGACCTGCTGACGTTCCGCGCCTTGCGCTTGATGCAACAGGCCGACGTGGTGCTGTACGACCGCCTGGTGGCGCCGGCGATTCTTGAATTGTGCCGTCGCGATGCCGAGCGGGTGTATGTCGGCAAGCGGCGCGCAGACCATGCGGTGCCGCAGGACCAGATCAACCAGCAACTGGTGGACCTGGCCAGGCAAGGCAAGCGCGTGCTGCGGCTCAAGGGTGGCGATCCGTTCATCTTTGGGCGTGGCGGTGAAGAGATCGAAGAGCTGGCGGCCCATGGCATCCCGTTCCAGGTGGTGCCGGGTATTACCGCGGCCAGTGGTTGCGCGGCGTATGCCGGTATTCCGCTGACCCACCGCGACTATGCGCAATCGGTTCGCTTCATTACCGGGCACTTGAAGGACGGGACTTCGGACCTGCCGTGGAGTGAGCTGGTGGGCCCTTCGCAGACCCTGGTGTTCTACATGGGCTTGATCGGGTTGCCGATCATCTGCGAACAGCTGATCAAGCATGGTCGTTCGGCGGATACGCCGGCGGCGTTGATCCAGCAGGGCACCACGTCCAACCAGCGGGTGTTTACCGGCACCCTGGCTGACCTGCCACGCATGGTGGCGGAGCATGAGGTTCATGCGCCGACACTGGTGATTGTGGGAGAAGTGGTGCAGTTGCGTGAGAAGCTGAAGTGGTTTGAAGGCGCTCAGTCGCAAGTCTGACACGTCTCCTGTGGCGAGACCGTCTCTGTGGCGAGGGAGCTTGCTGTGGGGAGGGAGCTTGCTGTGGGGAGGGAGCTTGCTGTGGCGAGGGAGCTTGCTCCCGCTGGAGTGCGAAGCGCTCCCAGGATTTTGGGGCCGCTGCGCAGCCCAGCGGGAGCAAGCTCCCTCGCCACAGGGTTTGTCAGCTCAAGATGCCTTTTCCGCTCAGTCTCGCGCGGTCATGCTCCGCCTCAAACGTCTGCAACGGCCCCTTCGGCACAATCCCCGTCGGATTAATCGTGCGGTGACTGGCGTAGTAATGCCCCTTGATGTGAGCAAAATCCACCGTCTCGGCAATCCCCGGCCACTGATACAACTCCCTTAGCCAGTTCGACAGGTTCGGATAATCCGCAATTCGCCGCAGGTTGCATTTGAAGTGGCTGTAGTACACCGCATCAAACCGGATCGCCGTGGTGAAAAGCCTTACATCGGCTTCAGTCAGGTATTCTCCCGCCAGGTAACGATGCTCACCCAAGTGCTGCTCAAGGTGATCCAGTTCGGCAAACACATCATCAAATGCGGCCTCATAAGCCTTTTGTGACGTGGCAAAGCCTGCGCGGTACACACCGTTGTTCACGGCGGGATAAATTCGATCGTTCAGTGCATCAATGGTCGAGCGCTGGGCTTCGGGATAGAAATCCAGTTGATTGCCGGTCAGTTCATTAAACGCACTGTTGAACATGCGAATAATCTCCGCCGACTCATTGCTGACAATCCGCTTGAGCTTGTTGTCCCACAACACCGGCACTGTGACCCGCCCGGTGTAGCTGGCGGTGTCGGCGGTGTAGCGTTGGTGCATGAAGGTGAAGTCGTCAAGCTTGTCGCCGCTGGAGCCATGGGCCTTGTCGAAGGTCCAGCCGTTTTCCAGCATCAGCCAGCTGACCACCGACACGTCGATCAGGCTTTCCAAGCCTTTGAGCTTGCGCAGGATCAATGTGCGGTGCGCCCAGGGGCAGGCGAGGGATACGTATAAATGGTAACGACCGGCTTCAGCCGCGAAACCGCCTTCGCCGGTCGGGCCGGGTTCACCATCGGCGGTCACCCAGTTGCGGCGTTGCGCCTGCTCCCGTTGGAAGGCTCCGTCTGCGCTACTTTCGTACCACTGGTCATGCCAGCGTCCTTCGATCAGCAAACCCATGACTGACTCCTTGGCTAATAAGCGTTGGAGTGCAGTCTAAAGGTCTGAGTTCGAACAAAAAGCGCAAAGGCTGGGGGTTAATGATCGACTAAATCGATTTGTCCCGGGCATCCCAGTACTGTTGGGCCAGTTCGAACGCCTGTTCCCGCGGGTGGCCGAGGCCGCGCAAGGCCAGGGCCATGGTGGCGATCAGTGCCAGTTGCGGGTAGCTGTCCTGCACCTCACCGCGCCATAGCGCCTTCAAATGCTCGGGCTCCAGGGCCGCAGGCTTGACGTGGCGCTGGGCGGAGAGGGCGGGCCACTCTTCATCCCAGCTTTCGCCGCCGGTAGTGCCGTACAGGTGGCTGATGGTGTCCGGGTTGATCTCGATCTCGCCGCCGTCGCCCTTGATCACGATGCTGTTGTCGCCAAGCAGGCCGCTGGCATCGCGGTGTACGCCCTGGTAGCCCGGGTGGAAGATGCTTTGCAGGCCGCAGCGGGCGCTCAACGGGTTGAGGATGCGCGCCAGTGAATGGATCGGCGAGCGCAGGCCCAGGGTGTTGCGCAGGTCGATCATGCGCTGCAGTTGCGGCGCCCAGTCCCCCAGGGGAATAAACGCCAGGTTGCCCTGTTCAAGGGCCGCTTCCACCTGTTGCCAATTGCGGCACAACGGAATCTGCAAGCCATCCAGCAACTGCTCGGTGTAGAGCCGGCCTGCCGTATGCGCGCCGCCGCCGTGCATCAGGATACGCACGCCGTTCTGTGCCAGGCACTTGGCTGCCAGCAGGTACCACGGCAGGTGGCGTTTTTTACCGGCGTAGGTCGGCCAGTCGACATCCACATTGAGCGACGGTGCATTCAGGCGCTCGCGCACGGCTTCGGTGAAGCCTGCGAGTTCTTCCGGGCTTTCTTCCTTGTGCCGCAGCAGCATGAGGAAGGCGCCGAGCTGGGTGTCTTCGACCTTCTCGTCCAGCAACATGCCCATGGCTTCCCGGGCTTCCTCACGGGTGAGGTTGCGGGCGCCGCGCTTGCCTTTGCCGAGGATGCGCACGAACGGCGCGAACGGGTGCTCAGCAGGGGTTTCAGTGATCAACGGGGCAAAATCAGTCATAAGCAATTCGTCGGCCTGGGCAGGCCCGCCAGCTTGGCGGCGAGTTTGGCGGGAGTGCCTTTGAACAGTCGGTTGAGGTGCAGGCTGTTGCCCTTTTCCGGGCCCAGCTTCAAGGCGGTGTACTTGATCAGCGGGCGGGTGGCGGGCGACAGCTGGAATTCGGTATAAAAGCCGCGCAGCAGTTCGAGGATTTCCCAGTGTTCCGGGGTCAGCTCCAGCGCTTCGGTAGTGGCGAGGGCGTTGGCCACGTCGCTGGACCACTCGGTCAGGTCGACGAGGTAGCCGTCCTTGTCCAGTTCGAGGGTGCGTTCACCTACGGTCAAAGTGTTCATAGCCAGGTGTTGACCTTGTCATAGTCGATCGACAGCTGGACGAACGCCGGGTAATCGACACTGCCGGCCCATTCAGGCACGGCGAGGTTACGCGCCTGGCTGTCTTCGGCCAGTACAAACACTTTCACGCCCCTGGCCTGCAGGGCCTGGCAAGGCGCGCTGGCGGGTTGCAGGGCGTAGGCGCCGTCGCCGCACAGCAGGATCGCATCCTGGGTGCCACAGAGGCGCAGGCAGCTGTCCAGCCGGCTGTCGGTAAAAGGCGAGTGGGATACCACATGCAAGGTCGACATCAGAGGGTAATCACCTGGTCGTAACGGTCAATCATCTGTGAAATTTGTTCACTGCTCAGCGGCTGTGCGTTGCCGGAGGTGGCCAGCCCGCGCACGCCGAGGCTATGGCTGCAGGCAAACACCTCTTCGACGCCAAATAATTCCAGGGCCTGGAGGTTGGCGCTCAGGTCTTTCTGTTGCACGGCCCTGGCGTCCTGGCTCGCGGCCAGTTGAAACACGCCGTCATCCAGAAACAACAGGCCAATCGGCAAATCAAACGCGCCGCCAGCCAATACGATATCCAGCGCTTCACGGGCGCTGGGGCCGGACCACGGCGCCTGTCGGCTGATCACCAGCAAGGATTTCGACATGTCACGGCCCTCCGAAGCAGATCAAGCGGTCAGCGGACTGGGCGGCGTCATGCAACTGCCCAAGCCCGGACAATGCCCAAGGCGCGTCCAGGTTCACCGCGCTGCGCTGATAACGGGTGGCCTCTTCGGCATTCAGCACGCCACGGCGCAGGGCCGCGGCGATGCACACCACGCCATCGAGCTGATGCTCGCTGACAAACTCGCGCCACTGACGGGCGATATCCTGCTCATCCTGCGGCGCAACAATGTTAGTGGACGCGCTGTAGACGCCATCCTGATAAAAAAACAGCCGCACAATCTCATGCCCACCCGCCAGCGCCGCCTGGGCGAACAGCAAGGCACGGCGCGAGGAGGGCGCATGGGCGGCGGAAAAAAGCGCAATCGCGAACTTCATGGAACACTCTGAAGGCAAAACCTGTGGCAATGATAAAGCCGCAGGCAACAAAAAGCCCGCCGAAGCGGGCTTTTTGCGTGCGGCTGCGATCAGTCGTCGCGGCCCATGATGCCGAAGATCTGCAACAGGCTGATAAACAGGTTGTAGATCGATACATACAGGCTGATGGTGGCCATGATGTAGTTACGCTCGCCACCCTGGATGATTGCGCTGGTCTGGAACAGGATGCAGGCCGAGGAGAACAGCACGAAACCTGCGCTGATCGCCAGTTGCAGGCCGCTGATCTGGAAGAACATGCCTGCCAGTACCGCAGCCAGCAACACGAAGAAACCGGCGGTGATGAAACCACCCAGGAAGCTCATGTCCTTGCGGGAGATCAGCACGTAAGCCGACAGGCCGCCAAATACCAGGGCAGTCATGGCAAATGCCGAGCTGACCACTTCCGCGCCGCCGGCCATGCCGAGGTAACGGTTAAGGATCGGGCCGAGGATAAAGCCCATGAAACCGGTCAGGGCAAACGCCGACACCAGGCCCCAGGCCGAGTCGCGCAGCTTGTTGGTCAGGAAGAACAGACCGTAGAAGCCGATCAGCACGACGAAGATATTCGGGTAGCCGACGCGCATTTGCTGGGCTACGAAGGCCATCACGCCGCTGAACGCGAGGGTGAGAGCGAGCAAGCCGTACGTATTGCGCAGGACGCGGCTAACTTCTAGCTGCTCAGCCTGCGCGTTTCCATTCACTGCGTAATTTTGTTCGCGCATGGCGACACTCCTTCAGTTTTGAAACATTCAGTCGCAAGGATCATAACAGACGCTCTGTAACAAGCTATGGCGAGAGTTTGACAGTGTGTTTCATTCGGGTATTATGGCGCCCGCTGAGGCAGGATGAGCTACGCTAATCCTGTGTTGCACAAGGGAAATTGGCAGAGTGGTTGAATGCACCGGTCTTGAAAACCGGCGGACGTTAATAGCGTCTCCAGGGTTCGAATCCCTGGTTTCCCGCCAAGATTTACTCAAGAGCCCCGCTATTGCGGGGCTTTTGCGTTTCTTGGGTTCAGGAATACACCTCCAATCGTTTCCGCATCATTTCAGGCAGTTTTCGCAACTCTGCAAAAAGTGGGCGTCAACGGGTAGGGTTCACTATTTCACCCACGCGCCGATAACCGTCTCGGTTATCAGTTCACGCCGGAGAAGTCAGGCACCCAAGCCGGGCGCGCTGACTGGCGTGATTCGTGACTGAGAAAAGGCGCAATTACAGGTGGAAGTCGCCCGCTGCCTCCGGCTGGTAAAGCACTTTCTTGATCTCAATCCGGCGGGTCCGGTCAGCAATTCGCCAGTCGATGGCGTCTCCCTCCTGATAGCCAAGGATGGCGGTGCCTATGTCGGAATACACGGAATGCTTTGCTGCGTTGCTGTCCGCGTCTTCAGGGTAGACCAAGGCCACTTCGAACTCTTCATCGTCCAGTTGCAGCAAGGCCCTGGAGTTCATCGTGATGACATTGCACGCCACCTGCTGCGGCTTGACGACAATGGCCCGCTCAAGCTCATGTTCGAGTTCAACAACCGCCGGGCCTTGCTCGAACGCGATCAGATCCTCGAGCCTGGCCTTGTCGATTTCAGTGATGTAGATCCTGGTGGAGTCGCCACCGGCGCCTTCGCGCAAGAACTGGAAATAGCTCGCCGCCGTCATGGAAAATGACGTCAATGTCGGCGTTTCGCTCTCCAGCATAAAGCCGCTGCGCAGAAAGGCTTTCAGCGAGCGCGAGTTGTCCGGGTGAATCTTGGCGATGAGCTTCTCGGCCCGCATGTCGAGGAAGGCCAGTTTCATGCCTTCGCGGATCGTGCTGGCGCCCAGGTTCCGGCCCCATTTGTCGCTGTCTCCGATGACCAGGACAATCTCGCAATTTGAGCCGGTCTTGATGAGACGGACAAAGCCCACCGGGGCGTCATGCCGGTCATAGGCCATAAAGAATCTGCCGCCCTGGTTGAATAGATGAGTCAGGATCGGCAACTGAGTCCGATCAATGACTTGCTCAATGGAGCGGGAGACATGACGCGAATCGCTCAGATAGCAGGTGATGCGTTCATCCTCTAACCAATCCACCAACGTCAGCGCGTGCGCCCGCGTAATTTCAGGGCACAGCGAAATGAAAGGCTTGTTCATCTTGACCACACTTATTTGTAAAGGATTGAAGCCCTTCATGGATATGTCATGGCGGTTCTTCGGCAACCGGATATTTTAAGACATGCCGCGAGTAATGGCGAACATGCCAGAGAGTTCCAAGAAGCCACCGCTTGCTGAACCCGACCCAGGCAAGCACTCAAGAGAAAGGTGGGCTGACTACGTATCGCAGCCTGAGGGCGGCCTGTCTATCCAACCGAGCAAGCCGTTCCCGGCTGGTACTCAAATGTAAAAATTTTTATCTGCCCTCTTGAAAATTTTTCCGGCGAACATAAATTTTTATCACGCGACGCCGAATGCGGGTCGCGCACTTAATCACTTGGATTTAATCAGGAGATTTTGAGATGGCTACTACCCTTTCGTTGGCCCCTTTGTTCCGTCAATCCGTGGGCTTCGATCGCTTCAATGACCTGTTTGAGTCGGCGCTTCGCAGCGAGGCTCCGAACACTTATCCGCCTCACAATGTGGAAAAGCACGGTGATGACGAATATCGCATTGTCATTGCTGTCGCTGGGCTTACTGAAGCGGATCTGGATATACAGGTCGAGAAGGGCGTTTTGACAGTCGTTGGCGACAAGCGCGAAACCGAGAAAGCAGTCACTTATCTGCACCAGGGCATCGCGCAACGAGCATTTCGGCTGTCGTTCCGGCTGGCAGATCATATCGAGGTGCGCGGTGCTTCGATGAACAACGGGCTGTTAAGCATCGACTTGCTGCGCGTGGTTCCTGAAGAGGCCAAGCCCAAGCGCATCACGATTGGTAGCGGGAAAGAGCCCGAACTGCGTCAGGTTAGTTTGCAATAAGTCAGCGGTAACAAAAAAGGCGCTCTTGGTAGCGCCTTTTTTTGTGTGTGGAATCAAAACGCCTACCGATCAATAATTGGCTACGCAGAGTACCCGGTAGATCCATCAACCGGGCACTCCCGCCTGTTTAGAAGATATTCAACGGGTACTCGGTAATCAGGCGTGTCTGCACCAGATGCCCCCCGGTGGATGCATCACCATCGTGCCAGGCTTCCCTCAGGCGGAAGGACAGCTTCTTGGCCGGGCCACTCTGCACGACGTATTTCACTTCGGCGTCGGTTTCGTGTTCCTGGTCGTTGGCGCCATAGAACCCGGTGTAGGCCGAATTGCCGGGGGTATGCGTACCGTCGATGCCAGCACCGCGAATATGGCGGGCCATGAAGCTCAGGCCGGGGGCGCCAAAGGCTCCCATGTCCAGGTCATAGCGCATCTGCCAGGACCGCTCGCCCGGGCCGTTGAAGTCGGAGTATTGCACCGAGTCAGCCAGGTTGATCGAGTTGCCGTAGCGCCCGGCACCGACGCCGGCATTGGTCTCCCCAAAGCCGACGTAGTCGAACGGCTCGTCACCATGCACTTTCTGCCCGGCCAGGGTGAAGGTCTGTGCACCCAGGGTGTAGGCAGCCGCCAGCGAGGCTGCGGTGGTGTCGATGGTCCCGGCCTTGGCGCTGCCGTCGTCCAGTGTGCGATAGAGGTTGAAGTCCAGCGCGACGGATTGGTCATCGGTCAGTGGATGAACAAGGTTCAGGTTGACGTAGTACTGATTCCACACGTCTTCCAGGTGTGCTCCGTACAGCGACGCGGTGAATTCCTTGCTGAACTGGTATTTGCCCCCCGCGAAGCTGGCCGACGACGCTTCCACGCCCGCATAGCTGGCGAGAATGTCGCCGCTGCGCGAGGTGGTGGTGGTACCGGTACCGGAGGTGTAATGGCCGGCCTCCAGGTTCAGGCCGGTGATTTCATGGCTGTCGATCTGGAAGCCTGTTGCGGTCTGTGGCATCAGGTAGTTATCGGCGGTGGCGAACACCGGTGACGTAGGCTGCAGGTCGCCGACCTTGAGCGTGGTATTGGAAATACGGAACTTGACGTCACCACCGGCCTTCGCGAAGCCATGATCCGGATTGCCATTGGCGTCGGACGGTATGTTCGGGCCACCGGCGCGGTCGGTGTCCCCGTCGATGCGCAACGCCAGGTCGGCAAACGCATCAATGCCGATGCCAATGGTGCCTTGAGTGAAGCCCGAGCTGTAGGTCGCCATCAGCGCCTGGCTCCAGTCACGGGTGTGGGCGCCGTTGCCGTTCTGGTTCCAGAACAGGTTGCGGTTGAGGATATTCAAGCTGCTGTCGGCGACAAAGCCCTTGGAGTCGGACTGATCGCTGGCATAGCTCATGGCCGGCAAGGCAAATGCCAGCGCCACGGCCAAGGTATTGAGCTGAAGTAACGGTTGACGTTTTTTCATTATATTTTGCTCCTGTGCACGAGTTCGTGTGGGAGCATTAAGGCGACAGCCCAGGCCATCAACAAATGAAACTGGATGAAGGTTTTGATATCCCTTTTACCAAATTCCAGGCAAAGAAAAGCCCGCGATGGGGAGTGCGGGCTTAAAGGTGTTCACTTAGGAGCTGGAGTGACGATAAGCGCTCGAGTGTGAAAGGGATGTGAAAGGCTGTTGGGTGCGTAGCGTATTTATCACGAGTGATCCTCTCCTCGCACAATCCTTCCGGCCTTCACCTCATCCGCGTACCCGCTGAGCTTTTCCTGCTGAGCCGCGAGCAGTGCACCCATCTTCATCAGGGCGACTGCTTCGTCGGGTGATTTGGCGACCCCGGCGATAGTGGCCAATTGATTGACCGACCAGGCGATAACGGCCGTCGCATCTTCGAGGTCGTAGAACAGTTCCTGCTGTGCGGTCCTTGGGCCGTCGAGCCTTTCCATCAGTTCTGCCATTTACCCGTGCTCTCCAAAAAAGTGGTTCAGTGCGATCAGCTCAGGCACCGTTGCGCCAATCCTCCTGTAAGCCGGCAAACACGGCAATCGCGATTTTCCCTTGAATGCCGTTGTTGGGGCTTTCCAGGCGGGAATGGGCGAGCGGGATGTCGGCAAGGGAATAGACCGCGCCAACGTGTGGCCGCAGTTGACCGTTGGCGATCAGTGCGCTCATTTCATCCAGCTTGCCGCGGTTCTGTCGTGTGAAAACGAAGTGATAACTCGCGTTCCTGCCCCAGGCCTGGACGAGGTTCTGGGGGTGCGCCGTGTCCACAATCGTGACCACGCGACCCAGTTGCGCAAGCGCGTCCGGGCTACGGGACAATGTGGTGCCGCCGATGGTATCGAACACCACATCAACGCCACGGCCACCCGTTTCCCGCAGGATGGCGTCGACGTAATCTTCCTTTTCGTAGTCGATGATTACGTCCGCGCCCAGGCTTCGCGCGAACTCGACATTGACGTCGCGTACGGTGGTGAACACCTGGGCGCCAATGGCTTTCGCCAGTTGGATCGCCACATGGCCGACGCCGCCCGCGCCGCCGTGCACCAGGATGCTTTCTCCCACCCTGAGGGCTGCACGCACCACCAGCGCTTCCCAGGCGGTGCCGCCGACCAGGCTCAGGCTTGCCGCTTCAAGGTGACTCAGGGCAGGGGGCTTCTTCCCGATAATGCCTTCGGCCGCCACGTGGTATTCGGCATAGCTGCCGGGTCCGTCAAATATTTGCGGGGTGTACCAGACTTCGTCGCCTGGCGCGAAGGACGTAACCCCCGGCCCGACTTCCTCAACGACCCCCGATACGTCATGCCCGGTAATCGCCGGTAGCGGCACCAGGTCAGCGTAGTCGCCACGTCGGACCTGGTAATCCAGCGGGTTGATGGAGGTTGCGTGTACGCGGACCAGGACTTGCCCCGTGTGCGGAACGGGCTTGGGAACGTCGCGAAGTTCGAATGATTCCGGGCCGCCAAATGACTTGAGTATCAACGCCTTCATTGCATTTCCTCGTTTCGACAAAAAGGGATATCGCGAAATCTCGATATTCTGTGGTAAAAAAACTACAAATCTTTCCCTATTATCTCGGCAAGCCTGCGGATGGTGGCTTCATTGCGCTTGTAGTAAGTCCACTGGCCGATGCGCCTGACTTCGACCAGGCCCACCCGTTGCAGCGTTGCCAGGTAACCGGACACCGTCGACTGCGAGAGCCCGATGCCTTCCTGAATACTGCTGACGCACACGCCCACCGTGTGAACGTCCCCTTCATCTTGTGCAGGGAAGTTCTTCTCGGGGTCCTTCAAACCTTTCAGGATTTCGAGGCGTGTCTGGTTTGAGAGGGCTTTGAATATTTCGAGTAAGTCCATGGCGCGATCATATCGAGAATTATCGATATGTCAATGTATGTCAGACATAATGGGTAGTCAGTTTCAGGCCTCACCGGAGGCGGCGACCAAGGACCTGTCGCGCTGCGGGCCTCTGAGCTATAACAGTGTAAAAGCACAAAAAACAAACGTGTTTCCGGGCTGTTTTCAGGAGAGAACTCATGAGTGCCATGGACGCGGGGCAAGTGGTGCCTGGCTACGTAACCTTCGTCGGGCGTGAGGCATCGTGGGCCGGACGCCAGTTCATGAGCTTCAGCTATAGCGTCAATGGGCAGCACTTTCACAAGTCTCTCAACGAGACGGTTGACGCTTGGTCAACGACGGCGCTTCGTAAAGCCTCGAATGGTTTGCGAGTGGGAGACCCGGTGTCTGTCTGGTGTTCTCTCACCGACCCCGAGGTGTGTTGCATTGGCGAAAAACCAGCAGAGAAACCCGCGATCCTGCGGTGGATAGAGTCTCTCGGAGCGTTAGGGCCGTTATGAAATTGATCCCCACCGTTCGTCCATCGTCCGGCACTCGCGACACCGCACCGTTTCTCATGTTCAAGCACGGACATCCCGCGCTAGAACGGAGAGCCAGCATGGAAATTAACGAGAAGGCCCCAGGGAATGTATCCCAGCAAGGCGTAACGCGCGGTACAGACAATGAAACCGGGCATGATCCTCGGCGCGATCAACCTGAAGCGCCTCTACCACCGGACGATGATGCCCCTCTGGAAGAGGATATGTCGGATGTGGATGCGGCTGATTCTGTCGCGAGTGAACACCCCGACAACTGAAGCATCCGAATCAGCCCGACGCACACTGCGTCGGGCTTTTCGGTGTCAAGCGACGATTACGGCATCAGCACCGAATCAACCACATGAATCACGCCATTGGACTGCATCACATCCGCAATGCTGATGCTGGCCTTGCCCCCCTTGGCATCCACCACCCACAATTTGCCGTCATGCAGCTTGATCGTCAGCGACTCACCCTGCACGGTTTTCAACATCACGGTACCGCCGTTCTTCTTGGCGTCGGCCATCAGTTGTGCAGAGGTATGAGTGCCAGCCACCACGTGATAGGTCAGGATTTTTGTGAGATCGGCTTTGTGCTCAGGTTTCACAAGCGTATCCACGGTGCCTGCGGGGAGCTTGGCGAAAGCTTCGTTGGTCGGTGCGAATACGGTGAACGGGCCTTTGCTGTTAAGGGTATCCACCAGTCCGGCTGCCTTGACCGCCGCCACCAGAGTGGTGTGGTCCTTTGAGTTGACTGCGTTTTCGACGATGGTTTTCGTCGGATACATCGCCGCGCCGCCCACCATTACGGTGTCGGCGGCAAAACTTAGGGATGTGGTGACGGAGAGGATCGTAAAGCAGGCAACGGCAGCAATTTTTTTGTAGATGGCGTGCATGATGTATCTCCTTGGTGCTTGTGCCCTCCGGGTGAGGGTATTGAATCTACGTACCAAGGATCAAAGTGGATGCACCTCTGGAAAAATTATTGGTTTGCCGCCCTCACTGCACTTTTTCCCGTTCTTCCGATCTATCTCTGTCCCGACCACACTAATTTCCGGCGTGGACAGCAGACCCAGACCTGGTGCCGATGGATCGCACGTTACCTGTTTTTATCACCCGATGGATGCGTCAGCCGCTGTGGCTGGCTGCGGTTTTGATGCTTTGCGCCAATGGTTGCAGCCAGCAGCAGGGGCGCGATATTGCCACGCAGTTCAGCAACGGCAAGCCCGACGAGTTCTTCCAGACCAGCGTTGATCGCATGGCCACCCTGAGCATGCGCGACAACCTGCAAAGCCTGTATCTGCTGATGAGCAAGCTCTACCTGCGCAACCCCAACCAGTGGCGTCAATCGGGTTACACCGACGCGGTGACCGCCGCCCGGCAAATCCGCCAGGCCATCGAACTTCGCCAACCGCTGCCTGCCCTGGGGGATCGTCGCGACCTGGCGGCGCTGAGCTATTCCCTGAGCCCGGAGTTTCGCGGCGACCGGGTAGGCGCCTTCATCTACGCGATCGGCAGCATGCTGGTGACGGCACACGGCGGGCGCACCGAGTTTTATATAACGGACTCGATCAACCCGCAGTTCGTCAGCAATGCCGCGCGCAATATCGAGAAGGCCACCTGGCTGCTCAGTCAGCGCCAGGATGCCAATGGCTCGCTGTTGCTGTTCTCCAACGAGATCTCGGAGGCGGGCAGCAACCTCAGCTTTGCCGTGGAGTTCGGCAAGATCGTCGCGCGCCTCGACCTGTTGACCCAGATGCTCGACGAACGCTACCGGCGCATCGGCCTCAACTACGCGCAAAGCTTGCTGCTGATGAATTTCCTGCCGGTGCAGTGACGATGCGTGCCTCCCTCACACCTCGGTTTGCGCTTTGCCGCGGGCAACGGTTTTCTTCGGCGCGCGCATCAGTAGTGGGCCGAACGTCGCGAGCAAACCGAGCATCACCAGCGGGAAGAACATCAGCTTGCTCAGGCCGAAGTGGCTGACGATGACGGTGATGACGGCGGGGCCCACCAGCATCCCGGAAAATCCGATGCAGTTGACGATGCCGATATTGCGCCCGGCATGTGCCGGGTCCCGGCGCCCGGCGGCTGAGATCATCAACGGTGCGATGCACGAAAGGCCGAGGCCAAACAACGCGAAGCCGACAACGCCGGTCACGGCCGTACCGCCCAATATCGTGGTGATCATGCCGAGGACGCACAACGTACCGCATCCAAACACCACCTGCGCATTACCGAACGCAGCGGCCAGGCGGTCGCCAAAAAGACGCCCCACGAATGACGCACCGACGAACAGTGAGACCGCCATGCCTGCGGTCGAGGTGGTGGTCGCGAACTCCCGGCGAATGTATTCCTGGCCCCAGTCGGCAATTGCGTTTTCGCCCATCATGCTGCCCAGCAGCAAGGTGCCGAGAGCGATCATCACCAGCAGCGTCTTGGCCGAAGGGCCCTTGCCGGTTTCGTCCCGGGACTGGGTGCCGGCTTGCCAGTCGTCGAGCTGGGCGTCGGGCACATCATGCTTGCCCAGCAACCATCGGCTGAACACACAGCCCAGAATGAACATCGCCAGGCCCAGTACGGTGTAAGGCACCAGCACGCTGTCGGTGTAGAACCGGGTCAGCCAACTGCATGCCATGCCCAGCAGGAAGCCGCCCAGGGAATAGAAGGCATGGAAGCCGGACATGATCGAGCGTCGATAAAACCGTTCAACCTGCACGCCGTGGGCATTCAAGGCGGTATCCAGGGCGCCGCGCAACAGCCCCAGCACAGAGCCGAAACACAGCGCAAACCAGAAACCGTTGACGAAGCCCAGCGGGATAATCGAAAGGGGATAGGCGAGGGCGCCAAGGGTAATTACCGGCTTGGCGCCGAAGGTGTCCAGCAGCCGCCCGACCAGCAGCGCACCGGCTGCGGAACCGACACCGACCCCGAGGGCAATCAGGCCGAAACTCGAGTCCCCGAGTTCTCCCGTCAGGCCAAGCTGGGTCCTGAACACGCTTACACCGGTGGACCAGATGTACATCATGGCGCCGATCATCATGAAGCCGAGAAAGGTGGCGATACGTGCCTTGCGAATACGCGGGGGGATCGGGGTTTTCTGGAAAGTGCTTATCACGCTGCATGGTCCCTTTTGTTTTTGTGGGGTGGTTATGCAATTTTGGGTTATACGAATAACCTTGCGGAAGTAAAACCTGCACCCTGTGGGCTGTCAATGCTTTATCAATCCAGAATATGTAACAGTAACAAGGCAGTGGCTGGCGCTTGAGTTTTAAGTTATACGTATAACTCCAACTGTCCAGGTATTGGGGTTTCCGTGTCGTCTCAAGAGTTGTTATTGCCGTGCTCCACGCCGCATATGTCGGCCTACCGCTTGACGTTTCTGCTGTCCGGCCTGTGCATGGGCGCCTGGGCGCCGCTGGTTCCCTATGCGCGCAGCCGGGCCGGGGTGGACGACGGCGCATTGGGCATCCTGTTGCTGTGCCTGGGCCTGGGCTCACTGGTGATGATGCCGCTGGCGGGCATCCTGAACGCCCGCAAAGGTTGCCGCTTTACCATGCACATCGGCATCGCCCTGGTGTTTCTGACGCTGCCTCTGCTGGCGACCACACATTCATTCTTGGGCTTGATGTTTGCCCTGACCGTGTTCGGTGCAGGGTGCGGCGCAGTGGATGTGACGATGAACGTACAGGGCGTGATGGTTGAGCGTGCGACCGGGCGGTCCTTGATGTCGGGTTTTCATGGCTTGTTCAGCCTGGGCACGATTGTCAGTGCGGCGGGGATCACCGCGCTGCTCTGGCTGGGCGCCACGCCGTTGCTGGCCAGCAGCGCGGTGATGGCGGCACTGGCTGCGTTTGTCCTGAGTTACGGGCGCCAGATGCTCGGGCGCAGCGGCGAAGAGGGCAGCCCGATCTTTGTGCGGCCCACGCGTAAAGTCCTGGTGCTGGGGGTGCTGTGCCTGTTCGCGTTCCTGGCCGAAGGTGCGATTCTCGACTGGAGCGCGGTGTTCCTGACCCAGGTGCGTGATGTCGAGCCTTCCATTGCAGGCCTGGGCTACGCCTGCTTCGCCGTGATGATGGCGTTGGGGCGCTTGAGTGGCGACCGGATTCTGCTCAGGCTCGGCGCCCGGCTGGTACTGGTGGGCGGTGGCCTGATTGTAATCCTGGGCTTTCTCACTGTGGTGCTCGCGACGAACTGGCAGGTGAACCTGGTGGGGTTTGCGGTCATCGGCATCGGTTTGGCCAATATCGCGCCGGTGTACCTGTCGCTGGCGGGCGCGCAAAAGACCATGCCGGGGGAACTGGCGATTGCCGCTGCCACCAGCCTCGGTTATCTGGGTATCCTGATGGGCCCGGCGGTGATCGGCTTGTTCGCCCACGCGACGAATCTATCCTGGGCGCTGCTGGCGGTTGCCTCGCTGATGGTCGCAATCATGTTCAGTGCCACACGACTGGTTCCGAAGGTTTCCCCTCAGCGGGTACACTGAGCGCCTGTTTTTTCATGACCTCGCATGAGGTTTCAAAAGGATTGGGAAGCAAGCGATGGCCGTTTCAATGAAAGACGTAGCACTGGCGGCAGGGGTGTCCCAGCCTGCGGTGTCTTACGCCTACAACCGACCTTCCAAACTGTCCCCGGCCCAGCGCGAGCATATCCTCGAGGTGGCCGCTTCATTGGGCTACCCGGGCCCCAATGTGCTGGGCCGCAGCCTGCGCTCGGGCAAGATCGGCGCCATCGGGTTGATGATGATGGACAAGTTGTCCCTGGCCTTTGCCGACCCGTGCACCATCGCCATGCTGCGCGGCATCAGTGAAGTGGGCGAGTTGGAAAATGTCGCACTGACACTGTTTCCGCTCAACAACAACCGCCTGGTGGGCCGGGGCCCGGCGGCGAGCCACGGCAGCCTGGCCCTGCGCGGGCTGGTGGATGGCCTGATTATCTCGACCCTGCCCGATGATCACCCGGCGGTGCTGGCGGTGGTGAAGCACAGTATTCCGTTCGTGGTGATCGACTCGCCGCTGGTCGAGAATTCGTTTTTTGTCGGCATCGACGATCGCGGTGCGGCTCGCACGCAAATGCAGCATCTGCTGGACCTGGGCCACCGCAAGATCGGCGTCATCATTGACCGCCTCAACCCGGATGGTTACCGCGGCCCGATTGACCTGCAACGCTTCAAAAGTGCCAGTGAGCGGATTGTCCGCGAACGCCTCACCGGTTACGTGGAGGCGGCCACCGCCGCGGGCCTGGCGTTTGAAGACCTGAGCGTGATCGAGGCCGGTGGGCTGGATTCCACGTCCGGCCAGGCTGCAGCGTTCACATTGCTGACCTCCAACGACGTCACGGCAGTGGTGGCGTGCTCGGATGTGATGGCGATTGCCTGCATGAAAACCGCCCACGCCCTCAGTCGCCAAGTGCCGCAGACGCTTTCGGTGATCGGCTTCGACGATATTCCCGAGGCGGTGCAACTCGGTTTGACCACCATTGCCCAACCCATGGTGGAGAAGGGCGTGTACGCCGCACGCATGCTGACCGAGCAATTGAATGCCCCGGCTGATGCGCCGCTGGCGCCCGAGCAGAAGATTTTCGCCACCAAGCTGGTGGTGCGTACCTCGACCCGCAGTATCCAGCAGGCAGACGCCTGATCCCGTTGGTAAGGGATCGCTGTAGGAGCTGGCTTGCCTGCGATGGCATCGACTCAATACCACTGACAGACCGAGTCGACTGCATCGCAGGCAAGCCAGCTCCCACCTTTACCCGGGCTGCCCCTTGAAGTGTGCCGCTACTCTGAGGGCATTCGCCGCGATGGTCAGTGCCGGATTAACCGCCGCCGACGACGGGAAGAACGAGCTGTCCACCACCCATACATTCTCCAGGTCATGCAGCTTGCAGTTCAGGTCCAGCACGCTGGTGGTTGGGTCCTTGCCCATCACGGCAGTGCCGCACTGGTGGGAGTTCGTCGCGATGCCCATGCGCGCCTTGAGGATCAGCGGATACCCTGCATCACGCATGGTTTGGGTGGCCTTGCTCACCAGTCCTTCATGGGCCTTGAGGTTGTTCGGCGTCCAGTGAACCTTGATCGCACCGCGCTGTGTGTCGTAGGTGACGCGGTTGTCCTGGGTCGGCAGATCTTCCGAGGTCAGGTACAGGTCTACGCTGTGGTCAGTGATATAGCGTGAAGCGAATTTCGGCAGCCAGGGCCGCATGGCACTGATCATCGGCTCGCGGATTTTCCCCAGCATCTGCACGTTACCCAAGGGGAATGCGTTGTGCGGGCTGGCGCTGTACCAGTCGTTGATGGCCAGGGTTTTCTGGAAGGTCACGTTGTTCTTGCGTCGCGGGTCCACCGCCAGCATGAAGGTGCTGTTGTGCACCATGTAGTTACGCCCCAACTGCCCAGAGCTATTGCCCAGGCCATGAGGATGTTGAGCGTTCGCAGACTTGAACAGCAATGCCGCGCTGTTGACTGCGCCGCACGCCAGCACGAAGCGTTTGGCACGCAGTGTCACCTCGCGTCCATCGAACAGACCCCGCGCTTGAGTCACGGTTTTGCCATCGTTATCGGTGTTCAGCTGCCGGATCGTGGTGCGAGTCATCAGCCGAATGCTGCCACTGCGCAGGGCGGGCCTGAGCGCAGAAACTTCAGCGTCGGCCTTGGCCTCCACCAGGCACGGATAGCCATCGCAGGTTGAGCACAATACGCAATCGCCGCCATCGCCATAGTCCACCGCCGCCGGCATCACGAACGGCTTGAGTCCGGCACGCTGCATGCTTTGCTCCAGCGCAACCAGGGCCGGGTCGTGCTTGAGTGCCGGTTGCGGGAAGGGTCCTGAACGCCAGGGTTCGCTTGGGTCAATGCCGGCCTGGCCATGCACGCGGTAGAGCTTTTCCGCTTCGGCGTACCAGGGTTCAAACTCGGCGTAGCTGACGGGCCACGCAGGCGACACGCCCTCGGCATGCTGGATCTCGCCAAAGTCCGCCTCGCGAAACCGTGGCAGCATGGCGCCGTAGAATTTGGTGTTGCCGCCGACGTAATAAAACACCCCCGGCGAAAATGCTTGGTTGGCCTGGTCCAGCCACGGTTCGGCATTGCGATAGCGTCCTTGGCCGAACACCGCTTCAGCGCTCCAGTTCTGGATTTCCCGGGGCAGGAAATCCCCTCGTTCGACGATCACAATATCCAGCGCGCTGTCACGCAGGGCATGGGCGAAGGTCGAACCGCCCATGCCCGAGCCGATAATCACCACGTCACAGTTGATCGTGCCATCTGCATCAGGTGTCACCACGTCGAGGGCGCGCGGTTCGCGCGGCGCCCCCGGTTGTGGATTCAGCTCTGCATGATGCGAAATCAATGCATCACTCATGTGAGCCGCTCCGGCAGTTACAGGTGTTGTTCGGAATTACGGATTTGCCAGTACTCATCCTGGCGTTCGTCGGTGATGTATTCCGGAATCGGGAAGTCCCACCAGCCGGGCACCCAAGGGCCAGCCGCATCGCGGTCGGTGGGTACTTCGATCAGCACCGGCACATTCAAATCCAGCGCTTCCTGCAGGATAGGCTCAAGGTCTTCCGGGCGCTCCACACGGTAGGATTTGAGGCCGAAGGCTTCGCCCACCGCCTTGAAGTCCGGGCTGTAGGGCGTGCCGTCCGGGTGGTTGAATTCAGTGCCGATATGGCGGCTGGTCTGCTTGCGCTGGCCACCGCGAATCGACATGTAGCCGGCGTTGTTCTGGATCAGGAACACCACAGGGATATTGTTGGTCACGCAGATCGCAATTTCCTGGGAGGTCATCAGGAAATCGCCATCCCCGAGGATGCACACCACCGGCTGGTCAGGCGCCGCCAGCTTCGCACCGATGGCCGCAGGTACGGCCCAGCCCATGGACGAGAAGCCGCCGGAGGTCAGGTGGGTACGTGGCGT
This sequence comes from Pseudomonas sp. KK18, assembly GCF_037094675.1. Lineage (NCBI taxonomy): Bacteria > Pseudomonadati > Pseudomonadota > Gammaproteobacteria > Pseudomonadales > Pseudomonadaceae > Pseudomonas > Pseudomonas sp. KK18. Next base: position 4,461,803 of record NZ_CP146605.1, on the reverse strand, counting down.
ATAGACCGGGAAGGTCTGCTTTACCGCGCCCTGGGTGTTGCCCGAGCCAACCACCACGATGGTGTCCCGCGGGAACACTTTGCGCAGCGCGCCGAGGGGGCGTTGCGAGGTGAACGGAAAGCGATCGGAGTCACGACGGCCCGCCAGTTTGGTTTCCCATTCTTCCTGATAACCGCGCAGGTCGCTCAGGTACTCTTCGCGTTCAACCGTCTCGCCTTTCAGGCTTTCGACAATGGCGGCGAGGGCGTATTTGGCGTCGGCACAAATGCCCACGGTCACCGGGTAGTTCTTGCCGATTTCATGCGGGTCGATGTCGATGTGGATCAGCTTCGAAGGCGGGATCGCGAAGGTCACGCCCTTGGCGTAGCTGGACGACGACCAGTCGGTGAAACGGCAGCCCACGGCGATGATCACGTCTGCGGTGGACGCGACTTTATTGCCGCACAGGGTGCCGGTCTGGCCGACACTGCCGGCGAACAACGGGTGATCTTCCGGGAAGCCGCTCTTGCCGTTCCAGGTGGTGACCACCGGGATCTTCCAGGCTTCGGCCAGGGCGAACAATTCCGCGCTGGCTTCGCCGGTAATCACGCCGCCGCCGATCACCAGCACCGGGCGCTTGCTCAGTTTCAGCTCTTCCACTGCGCGTGCGGTGGCTGCCGGGTCCGGGAAGCATTTGCCGATCGGGGTGCGCTCTTCGAGGGCATGCAGGGTCACTTCAGCGGCCTCGGCCTGCACATCCATCGGGATTTCCAGGTGCACCGGCCCGGGGCGTCCGGTGACCATTGCGCTCCAGGCGCGGTGCATCATGAACGGCAACTCTTCAACACGGGTCGCCACCCAATGACGCTTGGTCACGGCCTCGGCGATTTTCGGGAAGTCGTTGTCGGTGTAGCGCTCCAGCTCCTGCAGCAAGCCATGGCCACGCATGTGGGTGGGTGGCCCGCCGGTGATCAGCATCAGGCTGGTGGAGTCGGTAAACGCGGTGGCCATGCCGATTACCGTGTTGGCGGCGCCGGCACCGATGGACGTCACTGCCGCCATCGGCTTGCCGCTCACCCGGTAGTAACCATCGGCGAGGTGCACCGCGCTCTGCTCATGGAACACCTGGATGAACTTGAGCTTGGAGTCTTCTTCGAGGAAGGCGTCGGTCAGGGTCCAGATACCGTGGCCGGGAATACCGGCGACGTATTCGACGCCATAGTTTTTCAGGGTTTGAGCCACGATCTGGCTGCCGGTCAATTTAGTCATGACAGGACTCCTTGGGTTGATGAAACGGAGGGGGTTGCCTCGGCGGTACTGGCTGCACGCCCGCGTGTCGCCCAGTTCAGGCCTTGCTTGGTCAGGCGGCGGATATTCGGGTCGGCGAGGTTGCTGGTGTCGTGCCCGATGGAGTGATAGAACACCCGGCCCTGGCCCCACTGGCGCACCCAGGCCACCGGGCTGCGATGGCCGTTGAGCCAGGGGAAGGGGTTGCCGTCGAAGGTGGTTTCAGCCAGCACATGAATGTTCGGGTCGACCTGCATGTAGTACTGCTCGGACCGTACCTCGAAATCCTCGACGCCCTGGGTCACCTCGTGGCTGTGGTCGATGACGTTGACCTGGTACGGGTGGGGAAAGCCTTCGCCCATCGGGTGTTCGAGGAATGAGCCGCCGAGCACCCAGTGATATTTGAGGCTGGCGCGAAACGCCGCGCCTGCGCCGTGCCAACCCACCAGGCCGGTGCCGCTTTCGATCGCTTCCAGCAGGCGGTTTTCCTGGGACGCGGTGAGCGTCTCGGTAGTGACGGCGTTGTTCCAGCCGATCACGATCAGGTCATAACCGGTCAAGTCCCTGTCCAGTGTGAAGATGTCGGTGGACTCTTCGACCTCGAAATCCAGTTCCTGGAAAACGGTGCGCGCCCATGCCGCAATTTCGTAGGGGAAATGGCCGGGCCAGCCACCGAATAGATACAAGACTCGACTCACGGTTGATCACCTCTTTACGTTGGGTGTGATTGTTAGGTTATACGTATAACCGCTTATTTAACCTATCACTCCGAATCCCTAAGTCAATGGGGCTTACATGTTTTTCATCGGGGGTTATACGAATAACGTCAGCAGCCCGCCGCAGTGCTTCAACACTGCGTCTGTGTTGCGTCAGGTTGCGTCACCAATAGGGAGGCTGCGAAATTGCCCGGGGCAGGGGGGTAGGAAAAGATGGTTGCCAATGCCGGGGGCATGTCGCGTGCCCTCAAGAACCACCTGGAGCCACTGATGATTCGTTACCTGAAAACGCCTAAACCGGTCGAAGCCCAAGCCGAGATTGCCGCCCAAGTCCGCGATACCGTTGAGCGCATCATCGCCAACGTCGCCCGTAACGGCGATGCGGCCGTACGTGAATACTCGAAGCAGTTTGATCAGTGGTCGCCTGTATCTTTCCGGCTGAGCGACGAAGAAATTGCCGCCTGCGTGGCGAGCCTGTCCGAGCAGGAAATCGGCGATATCACCTTTGCCCAGGCCCAGGTCCGGCGCTTCGCCGAGGTGCAAAAAGCCTCGATGCACGATGTGGAAGTCGAGACCTTGCCTGGCGTGATCCTTGGGCATCGCAATATTCCGGTGAACTCGGTGGCTTGCTACATTCCGGGCGGCAAGTACCCGTTGCTGGCGTCGGCGCATATGAGCGTGCTGACGGCCAAGGTGGCCGGGGTGAAGCGCGTTGTTGCGGCCGCGCCGCCGTTTGATGGCAAGCCTCATCCGGCCATTGTGACGGCGATGTATTTGGCGGGTGCCGATGAGATCTATTGCGTGGGCGGGGTGCAGGCGATTGCTGCGTTTGCGTTGGGCACCGATACGTTCAAGCCGGTGGATATGATCGTTGGGCCGGGTAATGCGTATGTGGCCGAGGCCAAGCGTCAGTTGTTCGGCAAGATTGGTATCGACTTGATTGCCGGGCCTACAGAGACACTGGTGATTGCTGATGACAGCAGCGATGTTGAAATCATCGCTGCCGATTTGTTGGGGCAGGCGGAGCATGGGGTTAATTCGCCTGCGGTGTTTTTGACGAACAGTGCGGAGTTGGCGCAAACCCTGCCGGCGGAGATCGAGCGGCAGTTGGCGATCCTGTCCACCGCACCGGTTGCTTCTGTCGCCTGGCGCGACTATGGCGAAATCATCCTGTGCGACAGCGTCGACGAGCTGGTGCAGGAAGCCGATCGCATCGCCTCCGAGCACGTGCAGGTGATGACCCGCGATCCGTTGTATTTCCTGGAGCACATGACCAATTACGGCGCGTTGTTCCTCGGTGAGCGCACCAACGTTTCCTATGGCGACAAAGTGATTGGGACCAACCACACATTGCCTACCACCGGGACTGCGCGGTACACCGGCGGGCTGTGGGTCGGCAAGTTTATCAAGACGTGCACGTATCAGCGGGTGCTGACGGATGAGGCTTCGGTGTTGGTAGGGGAATACTGCTCGCGGCTTTGCGGGATGGAAGGGTTTGCGGGGCACAAGGAGCAGGCGGATATTCGGATTCGTCGTTACAAGAAGCACGGTTGAGGGTACATATCCGTTGTTTGGGTAACGGCCTCTATTGGTTCCGCTCTTACAGCGGCTCACTTTTGAAGAGCGCAAAAGTAAGCAAAACGCTCTTGCCCCACCACTCGGCTCCTCGCCTAGGCTCGGAGTGCCCTCACTCCGGCTTTGGACCGTGGGCCGCCGTCATGGGCCATCCTTGGCCCAGGACGGCTAACCCGGCGTCCTGCCGGGTTACCCACGCTCCAAAGCCTGCGTTCGGCCAGCGTGGTTTAACGGGGCGCCCAAGATCAAAAGCAGATCAACAGCACAGCGGCCTACCGGCCGGCTTGAGTGTTTAGAAGCAAAATCAAAAGCTAAAGCGGGCACGGTCCACTGTAGGAGCTGGCTTGCCGGCGATAGCATCAACTGGGTGTGTCTGATGCACCGAGGTGTCTGCATCGCCGGCAAGCCAGCTCCTACAGAAAAGCAGCTCTGCTTTCGCTCTGGATCTTGCCTTTGCTTTTAACACTCAGGTCGGCTCTCAGGCCGCCGTGCTTTTGATCTTCATCTTGATCTGACTGCCCCAATAAGCCCGAGGCCGAACGCAGGTATTGCGCAGCGGGTAAACCGGCAGGACGCCGGTTTACCCGCGACGGGCCATGGATGGCCCGCTTCGCGGCGGCCCGCTTCGCGGCGGCCCGCTTCGCGGTGCCGGAGTGAGGGAACGCCGAGCCTAGGCGAGGCGCCGACAGGCGGGGCAGAGCCCTAATGAGATGGTCAGCCCGGCACGGGCCCCCGGTAAATCTAGACTTACCGGAGGGCCCACTTCCCGCTCAATAAAACCGACCATTACTCTCTTCCCCCCGGGCAAAAAAAACGCCAGACCAGCCTCCCGTGAAAGAGCGCATGATCCAGCGTAAAAATGAACCTCGGCTGCTTCAGCCAGGCCCCATGTTCAACCCCTTCAGACCGGAATCACCACAAAGCTTTCCGGTTTGCAGGTCAACGCCACGTTCGTACCCGGCGGCAGTGCGTGGCTGCCGGGAGTCGGTAGTTGCTGGCATTTGAGATCAAGCGTGCCACCGGCCACCTCCACGCGGTAGATCACCCGATTACCGATAAACGAAGTGTCCTTGACCTTCCCGGCAAACGCACCGTCGGCCAGTGCGGCGCCCAGAGCCGGCTCAAGGCCGATGGTTTCAGGCCGGATCGACACATTCACCGGCCCTGCACCCACGCCGCTTTTAGCGGTGTGGGCATAACGCCCAAACGGCAACTCGACCACGCCACCGAGCCCATACGTGCCGTTGACGATATTGGTATCGCCGAAAAACCTGGCGGCAAACAACGTGCGCGGCGACCAATACATTTCCTGCGGCCCGCCGATCTGCTCGATGCCACCCTTGTTCAGCAGTACCACACGGTCCGACAAGATCATCGCTTCGTCCTGGTCGTGAGTCACATACACAAACGTGGTGGAAGTCTCTTCGTGGATGCGCTTGATCTCGTTAAGCATGTGATGGCGAATCTTCAGGTCCAGGGCCGCCAGCGGCTCGTCCAGCAGCAACACCGCCGGGCGATTCACCAGTGCGCGGGCCAGGGCCACACGTTGCGCCTGCCCGCCACTGAGCTCGGAGATCCAGCGGCTCTTGAAGCTTTCCAGTTGCACCAGTTCCAGCGCCTTGTTCACTTCACGCTTGATCTCATCCTTGGGCTTCTTCTTCAAACGCAACCCGAAGGCCACGTTGTCGAACACGTCCAGGTGCGGGAACAGCGCGTACTTCTGGAACACCATATTCACCGGGCGGTGTTCAGGCGCCAGGGCGGTGGAGTCCTTGCCGTCGATCACCACTTTGCCGGTGGTGGGCTCTTCGAAGCCAGCAATGATCCGCATCAGGGTGGTCTTGCCGCAGCCACTGGGGCCGAGCAGGGTCAGGATCTCGTTGCGTTTTACCGTGAGGTCGACTTTGCCCAGGGCAGTGAGGTTGCCGTAGCTCTTGGAAATCCCGGTCAGTTCAATACTGTTGGTCATGGTGATTACTCTGCAGTTTCAGCACGTTCAAGTTCGAGGCGGCGACGACGCAAGGTCATGACCAGGCCGGCAATGGCGATGATGGCGATGGTCACCACCAGCATGAATACCGAGGCGGCATTGATGGTGGGGCTGACGGCGCGGCGCATCATCGAAAGAATCATGAGGGGCAGCGTGGTGTCGCTGCCGGTGACGAACACGGTGATCAGGAATTCATCCATCGACAGCGCCACCGCGAGGATCGCGGCGCCGGCAATGGTTGGCCCGATGATCGGCAGCGTCACCAGCCAGAACGCTTTGAGGGGCGAGGCGCCGAGGTCACGCGCGGCCTCCTCGAACGACAGGTCGAAATACTCCAGCCGTGAGCGCACCGACTCCACGAAGAACGGAAAGGTGAACAGGGTGTGGCCGATGATCACCGTCAGCAGCGAGCGGGGCAGGCCGACCAGTGAGAAGAAAATCACCAGTGCAATCCCCAAAAACAAACCGGGCAAGGCGATGGGGGCGAAGTTCATGAACGCGAACACCGCTTTTACCCGGCCTTTCATGCGCATCAGCGCCAGGGCCGAGAACGTGCCCAGCAGCGTGGTGAGAATCGCCGAACCGGCGGCGACGATCGCACTGTTGGTCAGGGCTGTCATGAAGTCCGAACTGCTGAACAGCGCCTCGTACCAGCGCGTGGAAAAACCCTCGAACGGGAACGACAGCGAGGCGGACGAGTGAAAGCTGAACAGCGCGATAATCGCGATGGGCGCGTAGAGGAACAACATGTAGACGTAAGTGAATAACCGGATCATGGCGAGTTACCTTTTTTATGAGCGGCAGTCAGTCGTGGTAACGCTTGCCGGGTGCCAGGTTGGCTGCGCGCAACACCCCCAGCAGCAACGCGTACACCAGCATGAACACGATCAACAGCAGATAAGCCATCGCCGCACCGAGTGGCCAGTTACCTACCGAGCGGAACTGGTTGGCGATCACCAGCCCGGTGGTCATCGCATCCCGGCCGCCCAGCAGTTGCGGGGTGACGTAGTCGCTGGCGGCCAGCACGAAGGTGAACATGAAGGAGCTGACGATGCTCTTGTGGGCCATCGGCATGATCACCCGCCACAGAATGGTGACACCGCCGGCGCCCAGGTCGGCAGCGGCCTCCAGGTAGTCCTTCTTGATGTCCCGCAGGCCCGACACCAGCAGCAACAGAGTGAAAGGCAGCATGATGTGCACCAGGGTCAGCACCACGGCGAACTTGCTGAACACCAGCCACTCCAGCGGCTGGTCGATCAGGCCGAAGTGCAGCAGGGTGGAGTTGATCACGCCGTTGGTGCCCAGGATCGAGCGCCATGCGTAGACCCGTACCAGGTAACTGGAAAACCACGACACCAACGCCAGGTACAACACGGCGTTGGAGCGTGTGCGGTACACGATGTAATAGGCCACCGGCGCACTGATCACGGTGGAGAGCAGGGCGGTCCAGAAGCCGTTTTGCAGGGCGATCCACAGCGAGTCATAAAACCCGCTGGCGCTCAGGGCCTTGGCATAGTTGGCCAGGGTGGCGGCGGGCTCCATGCTGAAGGTCTTGGCGGTCCAGAAACTGGCAATCAGCAACAGTGCCGACGGAACCAGAAAGAACACCACCAGAAACAGCAACGGCGGCGACGCCAGCCAATACCCGCTGAGGGTTCTCTTATCCATCTTCACGTGTTTACCGACCCTTGAATCGCCGTCGTCCAGGGGCATGGACTCGGTGTTGTTGACTACGGTCATGATGAGGTTGCCTTTGCGTTTTTATTCGAGAGTCAGGGCGCGTTGACCCGTGGGGCGCGTGTTGATGAACACCCACCCCAAGGTTGCCAGCGCCGGCGTGCCAAGCGCTCTAGAACGAGCCTTTGAAGTTCGCCCACTGATCGATCCATTCCGCATAGGTCACATACTTTTCGGAGCTCAGGGGCGGTTGGCCATAGAGTTTGGATTTCTCGAAGAAGCTGTCGAGGTTCGCGTAGTCAAAGGTGTTTCTCAGGTCCTCGGGCAGCAGCGGCACGGCCTTGGGGTTGACCACGCCGGAGAACATCGTGGTTGCCATCTTGGCCTGGGTATCGGGCTCCAGGGTCTTGTTGATGAACTCCAGGGCCAGGGGAATATCCTTGGCGGTTTTCGGGATGAACAACGCATCGCACCACAGCGCTGCGCCTTCGCTGGGCACCGACAGGGCAGTGGTCACGCCACGCTTGATGGTTTCGCTCGGGGTGTTGGCGGAGGCCGAGAACACCGCGTCCACTTCACCCGATACCAGCAGCGATACCGCGTCACCCGACGAGGCCGCGAACACGCGGCATTGATCACGGTACGGCTTGAGTTTTTCAAAGGCGTCGTTGAATTCGGCGCGGGTCAGGTTGGGGTACTTGTCGCCGTAGCCGGCGATGGTCGCGATCAGCGACCAGTTCGAGGTGCCGTCATCGACAAAGGTCAACTTGCCCTTGAGCTTGGGGTCCAGCAGGTCGGTGTATTGGGTGGGCTTTTTGACGTTCTTGGGGTTGTAGATGATGGTGTTCATCCCCCACAGCAACGGGATGCCCCATTGCTTGCCGTCCCAGTACCAACGGCTGCCCTTGTAGAACAGCGCGAGGGTATTGTCGGCGGAATAGTTGGGGATCTTCGTGGTGTCGATGGCCTTGAGCAGGCCCATTTCCTGATAGATCTTTTCGTAGCCCAGGGCGTACATGGTCAGGTCGAGCTGCACTGGATCGGAGCCTGCCAGCCGGGCGGTGATGTCGTCCTGGTTGCTGGCATAACTGGAGCGCACGGTAACGTTGCGTTGCTTGCGCCAGTCGGCGAGTTCGGCGTCGCCGGTTTCGCCTTCCCAGCCGAGGATTTCCAGGTGCCCGGTGGTGGCGGCAAATGCGCTGGGCACGAACGAGCCGAGGTACAAGCCTGCGGCAGAGGCGGCAGCGCCCAGCAGGAACGAGCGTCGTTTCAAACTGAGGGAATTGAAGTCAATGCCGGTCAAACCATAACCCGTCTCTATTTCTTTTTTCATTTCGAGTTCCTGCCTGGGTGGTGGGTGCAAATGTTGAGCGACCTGCAAGGCATGGGCCTGGTGTCGATGCCAGGTGCGTCCTTTTGTATGCAGTCAGTTGGATCGGCAGTGTTATGGCCAGCATTGATTCCATGCTGCTGGGGAGGGTGGTAAGGCCTCCACTGTTCCGATTGACTCTTCCTTGGCGGGGCGACGCACGCTTATTCCGGGCTGCAGGGTGTTGCGGGCCTGAAGCGGTGCGCCCAGCGCTTGATAGGCTCGGCTTGTTGTTTTCATGGGTTGAGTATTGAGCGGGGAGGCGGGGGGCTCAATTTCGCAGGGGGGTTAAAAGCGACGCACTCTGACGCATTGGAGTGACCTAAGCGGCGCACGTGGGGGGCCAGGGGTTTCTGGGGGGATCCGTAGCAAGAGCACGGCGGCCTGAAAGCCGACCTGCGGGTTAGAAACCAGAGCAGAAGCAGAGCGGCTTTTCTGTAGGCGCTGGCTTGCCTGCGATGCAGACAACTCGGTACATCAGACACACCTGGGCGATGCCATCGCTGGCAAGTCAGCTCCCACATTTGACCGTGCCCGCTTTAGCTTTTGATTTGGCTTCTAACACTCAAGCCGGCCTGCAGGCCGCTGTGCTGTAGTGAGCCCCAATATCTGCGTCAATCTGCGTCTCTTTTACCCAAGGTGCGAAATTGAGCCCACCCCGCACCAGGCGAATACTCCAAGCCTGATCCCGGCCCAGACGCCGCGCATTCGCTGGAGTATCGAGTGAAATTCACAGGTGGCCAAATCATCGCCAAGGCACTCAAGGCCAACAGTGTCGACTACGTAGCCGGGCCCCCGGGCGACGGCGCCCGGGCCCTGGTGGAAGCGCTGCTGACCCCGGGCACCGACATCCCCTTTATCCACGTCATCCAGGCCCACAGCGCCGTGCACCTCGCCGACGGCTACTACCGTGCGTGCGGTCGCCCCATGGCCGTCGTACTCACGGGCCCCCTGGGCATCCCCTCAGCCCTGGGAGCCCTCGCCACCGCGCACCAGGACGCCTGCGCGCTGCTGGTCATCAGTAACGCCCAGCCCGAAACGATAGCCGCCAACGTCATGAAAGATCACGCGACGGTTTCGACACTACAACAGCTACCCCAAGCCCTGCGCCAAGCCTTCGACACCATGCTGAGCGCCCATCCCGGCCCTGTCAGCCTGTCCATTGACGACGCCCTCCAAGGCGCCTGCACCAACGCCAGCCTGCCACCCGCCACCCTGCGTGCAGAACCCCAACCCACCCCGCGTAAAATCAGCGTACTGCGCGAAGGCCGCGCTTCATCCTCCGTGCTGGAAAACGACGCCATTCTCGTCATCGGTAGCGGCCCCACCCAGCCCATGGCCCGCAAAATGTTCCCGGTGCATTACCCCGGCAGGCACTTGTGCGCCGGCAACCCCGCCACCCTCGGCTGGGCCGTCCCGGCAGCGATCGGCGCCAAGCTCGCCATGCCCGCCCGCCAGGTGGTCTGTGCCGTGGGCAGCCGGGATTTCCTGCAGTCGATGCAAGAGATGGCCGTGTGCGTGATGCACAGCATTCCGGTGGTGTTCCTGGTCTTCAACAGCAGCGGTGACGAAGCCCTGGGCGACGTACAGACGCCGCCCATCGAGCAACACCGGGCCGGTGAATTCAACCTGCCGGATGGTAAACCCTATGCCCCGGACTTCGCTGGCATCGCCCGAAACTTCGGCCTTGAAGCCTGGCGCGTGGAACACGCGTCACAACTCAACGCGACCCTCGTCAAAGCCCTCAACAGCAAGGGCCCGTCGCTGGTTGAAATGATGACGGCACGCCAGCCCCTGCAGGTCCTTCAGTCCTGACCGCCCCAGACAATGGTGGCGTTGTCGCCGGTCATGTATTCACGTACGTCCAGCGGGATCGACTGGTCGCTGGGCAACAGCACCGTTGCATTGCGCAAGTGGTGCTTGCGGATCTTGCCCTTGTCCACCAGTCCCAGCGCCATGCGCGTGGAGAAAGGCTGGCGGAACGAGGACGACGCCACACCCGTCACCAACCCATAGAGAAAACGGATCGGCCGACGATGCTGCGGCGTCAGGATCGAGAACGTCATTTCGTTACGTTGCTTGCCTTCGAAATCCACCATGAACAGGCGATCGCCCAGCAGCAGGCAGAACCCGTGGTAGGTGAATGAATAACCGATCTTGCCGCTGCCATCGCGCAGTGGAAAGCGCTCGACGGTGACGTACTGCACCATCGAGTCGGCGCGGTACAGGCAGGTGACCGAACGCAGGATCCGGCCCTTGTAGATAGATGAATTGTGGTAGCGGTAATACACCCCCAGATAGTCTTCGAGCACGTCAGCCGACTGCTTGGCCAGCGGCAGGAAATGATTGAACTGCTCCGAAGCCCGCAAGCCGGTGGGCAGTTCGTTTTCATAGCCTTCATAGAACTTCTTGAACTCGGCGGGTGGGCGGAAGAGGTCTTCGGCTTCCATCATGAAATAGCGGCCGATCTTTTGCAGAATCTTCTGCGACGGCACGTGCTGGCCCACCAGGTACTTGTTGAACTGCTGGCGGTTCACATCAACTTTGCGGCACATGTCGGCCACCGACCGGCAGGACTCCACGAGCGTGCTCAGGTTCTTTTGCACATTGGCCTGCAAGTCGCTGCGCGCCTGCTGTCGCTCGGGGTGGGAGGTGGCGGCGGCTAATGACAGGGGCGATGAGTCCGGGCGGCTGGGCATTATTATCTCGATGTACTTGGCTGGGTTAAGGCGCCAGTTATTAAAGTTATAGCGCAGTTATCGAATAACCTTGGGCATAACCGTAATAACCGTTTAAGCGTTTGAAACTTCCGATCATTACCAAAGCATCTTTCATGCCGTTTGTTTAAGTTAAAACATGAAGTTTGAGCATAACTGAATGCGTCAGATTGTAAGCGCTTTTGCTGAAGGTTCGGCGCCAGTGCGTTGTGGTTTTCACGGGTCAATCGTGACGGTGGCGGTCCGCCCAGTAACACATTCGATAGCGACGGGTAACACCCCGTGCTGCGCAGGAGTGCTTCAGTCCGCGTCAGGTATCGCCAAGGGTGCGAAATGGTGGAAACACCGGTCACCCTTGATACTCGGGCCAATGCTTTTTGCGGAGGATTGGACGATGGCAAGGTTGACCGGCGACATTCCCGGAAAGAGGCGACTCAAGGTCGGCATGGTCGGCGGCGGGCAGGGCGCTTACTTCGCCAGTTACCACCGCGCCGCGATGCGCCTGTGTAATCGCTTCGATATCGTTGCCGGCGCTTTCTCTGCCGACGCGGATAAATGCCGCGAGGCGGGCGCAGCGCTCACTATTGAACCCGAACGTATCTACTTGTCGTTCGAGGACATGGCGGCCGCCGAGTCTCGCCGCCCCGACCCGATCGAGGCGGTGATTATCGTGACGCCCAACCACTTGCACTTCGAACCGTGCCGGTTGTTCCTGGAGGCGGGCATCCCGGTGATCTGCGACAAGCCCCTGGTCAACCACCCTGACGAAGCCCGGGAGCTGGCGAACCTTGCCGAGCGCCACGGGACATTTTTTGCGCTGACCTACACCTACCAGGGCTACCCGATGGTCAGGGACGCCCGCAGTCGAATCCAGGCCGGCGAGCTGGGTGAGCTGCGCTTCCTGTACGTCGAATACCTGCTGGAGTGGCTGGCCCCCGGCGTGTCCGGCTTGAGCAATAGCCTGGCGTGGCGCGGTGACCCGCAAAAGGCCGGCCCCACCGGCGCGCTGGGAGACGTCGGCACCCACGCCTTCAACCTGTTGGAGTTTCTGTCCGGGCAGCGCTGCACCCAGCTCAACGCCAAGTTGACCAGCGTGGTGCCGGGTTGGGGCCTGGACGATACCTGCGTGGTGCAACTGGAATTCGACGGCGGCGTGGATGGATTGTTGTGGGCCAGTTTCGCCGCGCCCGGGCATCGCAACGGCTTGCGCTTCAAGGTCGTCGGCAGCCTGGCTTCGCTCGAGTGGTGCCAGGAGTCACCGGAAACCCTGTTGTTCACGCCCACTGACGGTGCAGACCGCATCTATCGGCGAGGCCAGTCCGACAACAGGCCGCAGACGCTGACGTTCACCAGCTTGCCGGCGGGCAATACCGAAGGTTATCTGGAAGCGCTGGCCGTGCTGTACGCCGACTTCGCCGAGGCCCTGGACGCCGGGGCGCAATGGCGCACAGCGACCAGCGTCCCGTTGCCGGATATTCACGAAGGCGTGCGCGGGGTGTTGTTGTCCCAGGCCAGCCTCGAATCCCACCAGCAGCGGGCCTGGGTGCCTTTCCCGCGGTAATTGATTTCATGCGTGGCACCGCTGCGCATCCAACGACTCACCCAAACGCTGTTGAGGAAAAACAATGTCAAGCGAACTGCATCGCGCCGCGTATTCGGTACTGCTTCCCGCATTCGGGGATTTGCACCTGGACGACAATGTGCGCCGTTACCTGAGCCGTGGTGGTGTATCCCTGTTGCTTGGGGAAACCCGGGATGAATACGTGGGCCGAGGCATGAGCCCGGCGCGCAAGGCGGCCGAGTCCAAAGCCGATTTCATCAGTATCGTCAAGGAAGCCACGGCGCTGGCGGGCTCTGCGGTGCTGATCGCGGTAGACCAGGAACTCGGCGGAATCGAACGCCTGCACCAACTGGTCCCGGCGGTCGCTACCCGGGCGCAGCTCCAGGACCTCGGCGCCGAGGACCTCGAGCAACGTTGCTTCGAGATGGCCGCCGCGGCCCGCGGGCTGGGTGTGAATCTGTTCCTGGCGCCCATCGTGGACGTGGTCACCGGCGTCAATCCATGGCTGCACAACCGGCACCTGGGCGCGGATCCAGTGGAAGTCAGCCGAGTGTCCTGCGCGTTTATCCGCGGGGTGCAGCGCGCGGGAGTGATCGCCACTGCCAAGCACTTCCCCGGGCACTACGTCACCGAGCACGATCCGGCGATTGCCGAAGCCACCGTGCCGGGGCCGCTGGAATTGCTGCATGACAATCTTGAAGTGTTCAAGCAGGTCATCGCCACCGGCGTAAAAGCCGTCATGCCTGGCCCGGCGGTGTTTCCTGCGATTGATGCGCAGCAGTCGGCGTCCACCTCGTCGAAGGTCATCGGCGTACTGCGTGACACCCTCGGCTTCGAAGGCCTGATCATTTCCGATGACCTGGACGCCGTGTCGATCCTGCGCGGCAACACCATCCCCGATACCGCCGTAGCCTCCCTGGTGGCCGGTGCGCACCTGTTGCTGGTGTCCAGCGAGTCAGGCCTGGACAGCATCGCCGAGGCGATTGTCGCCGCCGTCCACGAAGGCACCCTGGACCGCCAGGTTCTGTTGGACGCCGCTGCCAAGGTTCGTCAACTGGCAATCGCCACCCAGGAAACCAGCCATGAGCGCGAATGACCGCAAGGCCTACGGCGTGCTGTTCCCGGTATTGCTGGACGTGCAGATGACGGATGACGTGCGTCGGTTCCTCGGCAATGGCGGGCGCAGCCTGTTGTTTGGCGAGACCGGAGAGGAATACGTCAGCGGAAAAATGAGCGCCAGCCGCCTGCAAACCGAAACCCTGGACATCTGGCAGCGTTTTACCGGCACGGCCACCGAACTGGGTGGGCCGCTGCTGCTGGCAGCCGATGCCGACATCTCCGCCGTGCACCGCTTGCAAGGGGTGACCCCGGCGCTGCCGGAGCCCGATGTGGCCCGGGCGATGGATTGTGCGGCGCTGGAACAGGCGTGCTTCAAGGTCGCCACCGCCGCGCGGGCGACCGGGGTCAACCTGCTGCTGTCGCCGACGGCGGATGTGGTCGGCGGCCGTAATGTGTGGCTGGCGGGGCGCACGCTGTCGGGCGATGTCCACCAGACGGCGGCGATGGTCGGTGCGTATGTGCGCGGCGTGCGGCGGGCCGGGATGGCCAGCACCCTGAAGCACTTCCCCGGGCACCCGGTGCTGTTTCAGCAGCCGTCGACTGAAACGGCGGTGGTCAGCGAGTCCATGCAGCAACTGCGGGCCTTCTGGCCCGGGTTTCAGGCCGGGATCGACGCTGGCGCCGATGCGGTGATGATGGGCCCGGCGATATTCGCTGCGTGCACACCGCCCACGGCAGCCTCGGTGTCGCCTGAATTGATCGGCGTGTTGCGCCAGGAGTTGGGCTTCAAGGGGCTGGTCATGACCATCGACCTCGATCACCGCTCAATCATCGGCCAGATGTCCCTCGGCGAGGTCGCAGTGGCCGCGCTGAATGCCGGGGCCGACTTATTACTGATTTCCGCAAAGGCTATGCCCCACGTGCCGCAGATCGTTCGGGCGATTGTCGCCGCCGTCGCCGAGGGCCTCTTGCCCCAGGCACGGCTGGACGCCGCGGCGTTGGCCGTTGGTGCCTTGGCTGATCGCTGTTCAACCGTAGGAGCGCCATATGGCAACCCAAAATAACGTCCTCGCCCTGCATTCCACCGTTGCGAAACACTCGACCCTGGCGATGGATATCGACATCGCCCGGACGCTGGGTTTTGACGCGCTGGAGATCAACAGCGGCAAGCTGGAAGCGTATCTGCAGGCCGGCTATACCGAGTCGGAGCTTCAAACACTGCTCAAGCATGTGCCCGTCACCGGCATCGGCTACCTGCGGGATATCGAACGCCAGGGCGCCGAGCGCGAGGACCTGTTCAAGGAAGCCCGGCGGCTATTTGAGCTGGCCAATCTGGTGGGCGCCAAAGGCGTGCAAGTCCTCACCGGTCCGATCAATGTACAGGCGGTGATTGATTTTCAGGCGACCGGCAAGAGCCTGCATTACTCAGGCTTGCTGGGCCTGGATCAGGCCGAACAGTACGCCCGCACGGCAAGCAACCTGGCGGAGTTGGCCGATGTGGCCCGGCAATACGGTCTGCTGCTCTACCTCGAAGCCTTGTCCTGGACGCCGCTCAACACCCTGGATCACCAACTGCAGCTGATTGAGCGCACCGGGCGCAGCAACGTGAAGATGGTGATCGACTATTGGCATTGCTTTACCAGCGGCGTGACCCCTGCGGACGTCGCCCGGCTCGACAAGGACGTGATCTACGGCGTGCATGTCTGCGACTCACTGGCCTTCGAAGGCGGTATCCCGAATGAGGAAGTGCTGCGTGATGTGCCCACCGGCAGCGGCGTGCTCGACCTGGTCGAGTGGACCGCCGCGGTAAAGGCCACCGGTTACGCCGGGTGGTGGAGTTGTGAGTTGTTCTGCAAAAAACAGCAGCAGCAAAACAGCTACGCCGTCGCCCAACAATTGAAGACGCTGTTAACCGGCCTGGTCGGTTGATAACGCGCGTTTCGACACTGGCTGAATACTAAAAAGATCTGAGGTTGTCATGGTGGATTTCATCGTAATCGGGGGCGGCTCCACGGGCTGCACAGTCGCATCGCGCCTGAGTGAGGATGCGGGAGCGTCGGTGGTGCTGTTCGAGGAAGGCCCGCGGGATCGCAGCCCTTACATCCATATTCCCGGCGCCTACTACAAGACCGCCCAGGGCCCTCTGCTCAAGCGTTATGCGTGGGAGCCGACCGAGGACCAGCACCGCAGCGAAACGCCGACCATGGTCCAGGCCAGCGTGCTCGGGGGCGGCAGCTCGGTGAATGCGATGATTTATATCCGTGGCGTACCCGCCGACTACGACGGTTGGGCCGAACAGGGCGCCGCCGGGTGGTCGTATAAAGACGTGTTGCCGTACTTCAAAAAGGCCGAGGACAACGAGCGGTTCTGCAACGAGGTGCACGGTGTCGGCGGGCCGTTGGGGGTGTCGGACCCGATCAATATCCACCCCTTGACCAAAGTCTGGCTGCGGGCCTGCCAGCAGTTTGGATTGCCCTATAACGAAGACTTCAACTCAGGCCAGCCCGAGGGCTGCGGGCTGTACCAGATCACCGCCAAAAACGGCTTTCGCAGCAGTGCCGCCGTGGCCTACCTGGCGCCGGCCAAGTCGCGCAAGAACCTTACGGTGAAGACCGGCTGCCGGGTGCTGCGTATCCTGATGCAGGGCAACAAGGCCGTCGGCATCGAATACCTGGAGAAGGGCGTGCGCCAGGTGATGCACGCCGACAAGGAAATCATTCTGTCCTGCGGCGCCATCAACTCACCCCGGTTGCTGATGTTGTCGGGGATCGGGCCCGCTGAGCAACTGGAAAAACACGGGATCAAAGTGGTTCAGGATTTGCCCGGTGTGGGGCAGAACCTGCAGGACCATATCGAAATTTCACTGGTGTATGAGCTGACCGGCCCCCACAGCTACGACAAGTACAAAAAACCGTGGTGGAAGCTTATGGCGGGGTTGCAGTACGCGTTGTTCCGGCAAGGCCCGGCGGCGTCCAACCTGATTGAAGGCGGGGCGTTCTGGTGGGGCGACAAGACGGCGGTGCACCCGGATATCCAGTATTTCATGGTGGTGGGCGCGGGCATCGAAGAGGGTGTGGATTCGGTGCCCGGCGGCAATGGCTGCACGTTGAACCTGGGGCAGATACGGCCAAGGTCCAGGGGCTATGTGGAGCTTTACTCCGCCGACCCGATGTCCCCGCCGCGCATCGTGCCCAACTACTTTTCCGATCCGTACGACATTGAAAGCCTGGTGGACGGTTGCCTGGTGGGCGAACAGATCATGGCCCAGGCGGCCTTCAAACCCTACGTGGCTCGTCGGCATGTGCCGGAACCCACCGTGCGCTCGCGCGAAGCGATGAAGCAGTTCTGTCACGAGGAAGCCCACGCCGCACTGCATCCATCCGGCACCTGTCGCATGGGTGTGGATGAGCGGGCGGTGGTGGGGCCGGACCTCAAGGTGCATGGCATCGAAGGGCTGCGGGTGGCCGATGCGTCGATCATGCCGACCCTGATTTCAGGCAACCCCAACTCGGTGTGCATCATGATCGGCGAAAAAGCTGCCGACATGATCCGGACCGCCCGATAGAGTTGCCCGAGCGGTAACACCAGCCTCTTTTTGGGGCAGGCTCAGGCGCCGATCAACCACAGCGCGAAACAGCTGCCGAGGGCCAGCAGCCCAAGGGCGATGCCAAGCTTTGCCTGCAGTTCAAGGGGCATTGCCCTAGGGTCCGGATGTTTGTCCATGGAATCAACGGACTGTACGCGGCCGTTGATCATCTGAGCGGTTGCAAAGAACAAACTGTGCATGGCATGTGCCTCGTGGGTCGTTTCTGCTCAAGTCGAGGCCGATATCGGCCGCCTGCTGGTCAAGAGCAAGCTCCATGCCATTGCCCCAACCTCAGCGACGCCCCGTCCGTGTACTCACATCCACCCACACCGCCAGCACCAGGATGCTGCCCTTGACGATCATCTGCCAGTAGCTGTCCACGTCGAGCATCGACATGCCGTTGTCCAGGCTGCTGATCACCAGTGCGCCGAGCAGGGCGCCGTACACCGTGCCCGAACCGCCGCGCATTGAAGTACCGCCGATAAAGCACGCCGCGATAGCATCCAGTTCGCCCATGTTGCCCGCCGAAGGTGAACCCGCCGCCAGGCGCGCGGTGTTGACCAGCCCGGCGAGGGCGCACATCACGCCCATGATCCCGAAGATCCACAGTTTGACCGCCTGCACGTTGATCCCCGACAGGCGCGTGGCTTCCATGTTGCTGCCCACCGAGTAGATGCGCCGGCCAAAGACGGTCTGGCTGGTGACGTAACTGAACACCCCCAGCAGCACCAGCAGAAGCAGCACCGGCACGGGAATGCCGTCGTAGCTGTTGAGGGTGTAGACGAAGCCGGCCAGCACGAAACCGATCAACACCACGCGCACGCTGTCGCGCAGCATCGACGGCAGCGCCAAGCCGTGCAGGGCGCGGTTGTGGCGTTGGCGCCAGGTCAGGAATATCGCCAGCCCGAACAGCAGCACGCCGAGAATCACCCCGACCACCGTCGGCAGGTAACCCTGGCCGATGTACACCAGTTGTGGCGAAACCGGTGCAATCGTAGTGCCGCCGGTAATGCCCAGCAGCACCCCGCGAAACGCGAGCATGCCGCCCAGGCCGACGATGAAGGAGGGGATGCGCAGGTACGCGGTCATGTAGCCGTTGCCCAGGCCAATCAGCAAGCCACAGAGGGCGACGATGGCCAGGTTCAGCGGCAGGGGAATGTGATAAACCACATCCAGGATCGCCGCGACGCCGCCGAGCAAACCGAGCATCGAGCCCACCGACAGGTCGATCTCGCCGCTGATGATCACCAGCACCATGCCGCAGGCCAGGATGCCGGTAATGGACATCTGCCGCAGCAGGTTCGACAGGTTGCGCGGGGTCAGGAAACCGCCTTCGGTCTGCCAGCTGAAAAACACCCAGATCAGCACCACGGCGATCAACAGGGCGAGCATTTTGTAGCGGGTGAAGAGCTGTTTGACCTGGTTCATTTACGCGGACTTCCGATCATTATTATTGTCATGCCCGTTCGGTTGGCTGAGGGCGGCGGCGAGCACCTGTTCCTGGGTCAGGCCCTGGTTGATAAAGTCGCCGCGCAACTGGCCCTCGCCGATCACCAGCACCCGGTCGGAGACCCCCAGCACCTCGGCCAGCTCCGAGGACACCATGATGATCGACACGCCTTCGGCCGCCAGCGCACCCATCAATTTGTAGATCTCATATTTGGCGCCCACGTCCACGCCACGGGTCGGTTCGTCGAGGATCAGCACCCGGGGTTTGGTCAGGAGCATCTTGGCCAGTACGGCCTTCTGCTGGTTGCCGCCGGACAGGCTGGTGATCGGCAGGAACGGGTTCGCCGTCTTCAGGTGCATGCGCTTGATTTCCTGCTCGACGCTGCCCAGTTCCGCCTCGGCATCGATGCGCGTCAGGTGCGAGAAACGGTCCAGCACCGCCAGGGTGATGTTTTGCCCAACGCCCAGGTCCGGGACGATGCCCTGGCGCTTGCGGTCTTCCGGGACCATGCACAGCCCGGCGCGAATCGACTTCAGCGGCGTGCGTGTATCAATGGGCTTGCCATCCAGCCACACCTCGCCTTGGTAGCGCCCGGGGTAGCTGCCGAACAGCGCCGACACCAGTTCCGTGCGGCCGGCGCCCACCAGCCCGGCGATGCCGAGGATTTCGCCACGGCGCAGGCTGAACGAAACATTGTCCACCCGCTTGCGGCCCGGGTTGTCGACGTCGTAGCAGGTGACGTTGCGCGCCTCGAACAGCACCTCGCCGACCGCATGGGGTTCGGTGGGGTAGAGGTTGCTCATCTCACGGCCGACCATCTGCGTGATGATGCGCGACACGTCCATCTCGGCCATGGCCGTGGTCGCGATGTGTTTGCCGTCGCGGATCACCGCGATGGTGTCGCAGATGGCCGAGACCTCATCGAGCTTGTGGGAGATGTACACGCAGGCGACGCCCTTGGCCTTGAGCCCACGGATGATGTCCAGCAGCACCTCGATTTCCGAGCGGGTCAGCGCCGAGGAGGGTTCGTCGAGGATCAGCAGGCGCGCCTGCTTGTTCAGGGCCTTGGCGATTTCCACCAGTTGCTGGTAGCCGCCGCCGTATTGCGAAACGGGCAGGGCGACGTTCATGTCCGGCACTTTCAGCTCGCGCATCAGGGCTTCGGCACGGTGCATCATGGCGGGGTAGTTCATGCGCCCGCCGGGCAGTGTCAGCTCGTGGCCCATGAAGATGTTTTCGGCCACCGAGAGGTCGGGTACCAGGGTCAGTTCCTGGTGGATGATCACGATGCCGCAGGCTTCGGTTTCGGCGATGGAGTGGGCGCGCAACGGCTGGCCGTCCCAAAGGATTTCACCGTCCCAGGTGCCATGGGGATACACCGCCGACAGCACTTTCATCAGGGTCGATTTGCCGGCGCCGTTCTCGCCGCACAACCCTACGCATTCCCCGGGTTTTACCTTGATGTCGATGCCATTCAGGGCTTTGACGCCGCCGAAGGTCTTGACGATGTTGTTCATTTCCAGCAGGTAGTCGGACATGGCGGGCACTCATTCCACAGCGAAAAGGCAGGAGCGGCCTCAAACCGCCCCTGCAGTGAGCCGTACGCTTACTGCCCGGCGATTTGCGCTTTGGTGTAGAACCCGTCTTCTTCCAGCACGTTGACGTTGTCCTTGGTCAACGCGGTCGGCTTGAGCAGGATGCTCGACACCTGCTTGCTGCCGTTGTCGTACTGCGAGTTGTAGGCCGGTTTCTCGTCACGCACCAGTTGCACCGAGAGCTTGGCCGCCTCGGACGCCAGCAGCTTCAGGGGCTTGTAGACGGTCATGGTCTGGGTGCCGGCGATCACGCGCTTGATCGCGGCCAGGTCGGCATCCTGGCCCGAGACCGGCACCTTGCCCGCGAGTTTTTGTGCCGCCAGGGCCTGGATCGCGCCGCCGGCGGTGGCGTCGTTGGAGGCGACGATGCCGTCGATCTTGTTGCTGTTGGCGGTCAGGGCGTTTTCGACAATGCTCAGGGCTTCGGTGGGGTTCCACTCCTTGACCCATTGCTGGCCGACAATCTTGATGTCGCCCTTGTCGATCGAAGGCTGCAGCACCTTCATCTGGCCCTGGCGCAGGATCTTCGCGTTGTTGTCGGTAGGTGCGCCGCCCAGCAGGAAGTAATTGCCTTTAGGCTGCGCGTTCAACACGCCCTGGGCCTGCATCTCGCCGACCTTTTCGTTATCGAAGGAGATGTAGGCGTCGATATCGGCATTCAAAATCAGCCGGTCGTAGGACAGCACCTTCACTCCGGCTTTCTTGGCCTCGGCCACCACGTTGTTCAGCACCGTGGCATTGAACGGCACGATCACAATCACGTCGACGCCCCGGGAGATCAGGTTTTCGATCTGCGAGATCTGCCGCTGTTCGTTGGCGTCCGCCGATTGCACATAGACCTTGGCCCCCAACTGCTCGGCGGCGGCGGTGAAATAATCGCGGTCGCGGGCCCAGCGTTCAAGGCGCAGGTCGTCGATGGAAAAACCGATTTTCGGGTGGGCCGCGTCAGCCATGACCGAGTTGGAAAGCAGTGCCAGAACGCTGGTGAGCAAGACAGTTTTCAGGTGTTTCATGATGGTGAGTCCCTTTTATTGTTGTTTAGACGCACTGCTGGACCTGGAGCGTAGCGGTCATGGGTAGATAAAGCGATTCACTACGCCTTCGAGCATCTCCTGGCGGCCACTCACGGCTTGTGGGTTCAGATGGTGGCTGAAGGCATGCTCGGCCAGCGACGCCAGGCTGAAGTCGCCGCCAAGCACGGCACGCCCGAAGGATTGGTCCCAGCCGGCATACCGCTGGGCCTTGAACTGTTCGAGGGCGTCGTTCTGCACCATGGCGGCGGCGCGTTCCAGGGACAGCGCCAGCACGTCCATTGCGGCCACGTGGCCATGGAACAGGTCCACTTCGTCGAGGCTTTGGCGGCGTACCTTGGAGTCGAAGTTGTAGCCACCTCCCTTGAAGCCACCGGCCTTGAGTACCTCGTAGGTGACCAGGGTCAGCTCCTCGACGCTGTTGGGGAACTGGTCGGTGTCCCAGCCGTTCTGCGGGTCGCCGCGGTTGGCGTCGATGCTGCCGAAAATCCCCAGGGATGCGGCGGTGGCGATCTCATGGTGAAAACTGTGGCCGGCGAGGGTGGCGTGGTTGGCCTCGATGTTGACCTTGATCTCTTTCTCCAGGCCGAACTGATGCAGGAAGCCAAACACGGTGGCGCTGTCGTAGTCGTATTGGTGCTTGGTGGGCTCCTGTGGCTTGGGCTCGATAAACAGCTCGCCGGTGAAGCCGATCTTGTATTTGTGTTCGACCACCATGCGCATGAACCGCCCGAGTTGCTCGCGCTCGCGCTTGAGGTCGGTATTGAGTAGGGTCTCGTAGCCTTCGCGGCCGCCCCACAACACATAGCTGGAGCCCTTGAGACGGTGGGTGGCATTCATCGCGCTGAACACCTGGGCCGCCGCATAGGCAAACACTTCCGGGTTCGGGTTACTGGCGGCGCCGGCGGCAAAGCGCGGGTTGCTGAAGCAGTTGGCAGTGCCCCACAGCAGCCGGATACCGGTCTGTTCCTGATGGCCTTCGAGCTGGTCGACCATCCGCGCAAAGTTGTCGCGGTACTCCGCCAGGCTTGCGCCTTCGGGAGCCACGTCGGTGTCGTGGAAGCTGTAGTAGTCGATGCCCAGCTTGGAGAAAAACTCGAACGCCGCTTCGGCCTTGCCGCGTGCCACTTGCAGGGCTTCCCCTGGTTGCTGCCAGGGCCGCTGGAAGGTGCCGGAGCCGAACATGTCACTGCCGGGCCAGACGAAGTTGTGCCAGTAACACGCGGCCATCCGCAGGTGCTCGCGCATCGGTTTGCCGAGGATCAGCTTGTTTGCATCGTAGTGCCGGAAGGCCAGGGGAGAGTCGCTATCGGGGCCTTCATAGAGGATTTTTTCGACCGCAGGAAAGTAGGGCATCGCCAGATCCTTGTTGTTATGAGTGCACGTTAACCTTGCCTCGATACTAGCAACGGCCCCCGGCCAACCGATTATGAAAATCACCAGAGCGGGGTTCGATTTTGAGTGGTTTTACGCGCATAGTGGCTCGACATATCGCATGGAGCCGCCCCTGTGAAAACTGTCCCGCCTGTGCACCGGATTGCCCTGCTGTTCAATGGCAACAAGATCTACGATCGCGGCATCATCACCGGGATCGGCAACTACCTGAGCAGTACGCGGGTGTCGTGGGATCTGTTCCTGGAAGAGGACTTCGTCTGCCGGCTCAAGGGTATCGAGCGCTGGCATGGCGACGGGATCATTGCCGACTTCGACGACCCGGCGATGGGCCCCGCGTTGGCGGGTGTGCATGTGCCGGTGGTGGCGGTGGGCGGGTCTTATGAGGATGAGCGGGCTTACCCACGGAATACTCCGTACGTGGCCACCGACAATTTCGCCCTGATCAAGCTGGCCTATGAACACCTGATCGAAGCCGGGCTGACGCGCTTTGCCTGTTTCAGCCTGCCTGAAGCCGATATCAACCGTTGGGCCCAGGAGCGCGAAAAAGCCTTCCGCCGCCTGCTGGAGCGCGATGGCTTGCCGGTGGAGGTGTATC
This sequence comes from Pseudomonas sp. KK18, assembly GCF_037094675.1. NCBI lineage: Bacteria > Pseudomonadati > Pseudomonadota > Gammaproteobacteria > Pseudomonadales > Pseudomonadaceae > Pseudomonas > Pseudomonas sp. KK18. The sequence goes on along the minus strand of NZ_CP146605.1, from coordinate 4,438,221 downwards.
GCGGGCTCGGCACCAGCGCGCCGCTGTGGGACTCGGCGGTGGAGCAACAAATTGCCTGGTTGCACAGCCTGCCCAAACCCATCGGCATCATCGCGGTCAGCGACGCCCGTGCCCGCCAGTTGCTGCAGGCCTGCCTCACTGCCGGCATCCCGGTGCCGGAGCAAGTGGCACTGATCGGCATCGACAACGACCCCTTGACCCGCACCCTGACCCGCGTGCCGCTGAGCTCGGTGATCCAGGGCACTGAAAAAATGGGCCGCACCGCTGCGCGCCTGCTGCACCAGATGCTGCACGGTATGCCTTCGGCAGGCAGCCAGATCCTGGTGCCGCCGGAAGCGGTCAACGTGCAGACCTCAAGCCTGCACCAACCCCTCGGCCATCCCTACGTGATGCAAGCGCTGCATTTCATTCGCCAGTACGCCTGCCAGGGCATCAAGACCGCCCAGGTCGCCAACTACGTCGGCGTGTCGCGGTCGTCCCTGGAAGCGCATTTTCGCAGCGAACTGAACCGCAGCGTCCACGATGAAATCCTGCGCTTCAAACTCGCGGCTGCGGTTTCCAGCCTGGAAAATACCAGGGCCGCGATTGCGGATATTGCCTATGACTGCGGGTTCAAATCCGCGCAGTACCTGCACACGGTGTTCAAGCGCGAGTTCGGGTGTACGCCGAGGGAGTACCAGGTGGGGCAGGTCGAGCGCGATTCGAGCGATGTCATTTCTTTGTCGCCTTGAGTCCCTATTTTGTCCTGAGCCTCGCTCCAGAACTTCAAGGGATTGAATCGTCTTATGCCGACTCTTACACGCAGAACGTTGTTGCAAGCAGCTGCCATCGGATCCGCCTACACCCTGTTGCCCGATTCCATTCGCCAGGCCCTGGCGATCCCCGCCAACAACCGCACCGGCACCCTGATGGACGTCGAACATGTGGTGATCCTGATGCAGGAAAACCGCTCCTTCGATCACTACTTCGGCACCTTGCCGGGTGTGCGCGGGTTCAGTGACCGCTTCACCATTCCACTGCCGGGCGGGCACCGGGTGTGGGAGCAGCAGGGCGTTGGGCGGCGGATCCTGCCCTATCACCTGGACAGCTCCCGTGGCAACGCGCAGCGGGTCAGCGGCACGCCGCATTCCTGGGTCGACGAGCACGCCGCCTGGAGCAGCGGCCGGATGAACGCCTGGCCAACGTTCAAGACACCCACCTCGATGGGTTACTACCGTGAGCAGGAAGTGCCGTTCCAGTTCGCCCTGGCCAACACCTTTACCCTGTGCGACGCCTACCACTGTTCGGTACACGCAGGTACCAATCCCAATCGGCTGTTCCACTGGACCGGCACCAACGGCCCGACCGGTGCAAATGTGGCGGCGGTGGTCAACGAATGGGACGGCCCCGGAGCGGTGGGCGTGGGCTACACCTGGAAAACCTATCCCGAGCGCCTGGAAGAAGCGGGTGTGAGCTGGAAGGTTTACCAGTACCTGCCGGATAACTTTGGCGACAACCCCTTGGCCGGGTTTCGCCAGTTTCGTGCGGCCAGCGTCGCGGCCGGCAACCCCGCCGTGCCACCGAAAGACTTCAAGGATTTTGTGCCCTACAGCGATCAATTGAACGCCCGCGTGCCGTTGTACAAAGGCAATGGCAACACCCTGCCGGCGGTCAGCGGCAGCGACCTGGAAGCGATCATCCAGGGCTTTCGCAAGGACGTGAACGACGGGCGCCTGCCACAGGTGAGCTGGCTGGTGGCGCCGGCCGATTACTCCGAACACCCCGGGCCTTCGAGCCCGGTGCAGGGTGGCTGGTTCACCCAGGAAATCCTCAAGGCACTGACCGCCAACCCGGACGTGTGGAGCAAGACGGTGCTGCTGGTCAACTACGATGAAAACGACGGTTTCTTCGACCACGTGCCGTCGCCGTCAGCCCCGTCCAAGCGCCTGGATGGCAGCTTTGCCGGAAAGTCCACGGTGAAGTTCGACAGCGAGATCTTCACCCACCCGGCACCGCCCGGCTCTAGCCAGCAACCCGCGCCGGACGGCGGGGTGTACGGGCCCGGGCCGCGAGTGCCAATGCTGGTGCTGTCGCCGTGGAGCCGTGGTGGCTGGGTCAATTCCCAGGCGTTTGATCACACCTCCGTGCTGCAATTTCTGGAGAAGCGTTTCCACGTGCGCGAACCCAATATCAGCGCCTGGCGCCGGGCGGTGTGCGGCGACCTCACCTCGGCCTTCAACTTCGTCAACCCCAACACCGAGACCCTGCCGCCGCTGCACACCATCAGCCGCCAGGCCGCCGACTCCCTGCGTCAACGCCAGGAGCAACTGCCCCAGGTTGCCCTGCCGACGGTGGGCCAGCAACAGGCGCCGTTCCAGGCGCGAATGGCGCGGCCATCCCGGGCGCTGCCGTACCAGTTGAACGTTGAAGGCTCGGTTGACCGTCGCGCCAGTTCGGTGAGCCTGGACTTCTTCAACAATGGCGAACAGGGCGTGGTCTTCCACGTCTACGACCGCCTGCACCTGGACGAGGTACCGCGCCGCTACACGGTGGAAGCCGGCAAACACCTCAGTGACACCTGGCAAGTCGCGGGCGCCTACAAGCTCTGGCTGTTGGGGCCGAATGGGTTCCACCGTTCGTTCAAGGGGCACCTGCAGCGTCGCGAGCCGGAGTTATCCCTGGCGTATCACGGCGACACCTTACTGCTGACCCTGGTCAACCCCGGCAAGCGTGCGGCCTCAATCACCATCGAGCGTTGCCCTTACACCAAGCAGGGGCCGTGGCCGCTCGAGATTGCGGGCGGCGGTCGTGTGCAGCGCACGTTCTCCTGCCAGCCCAATGGAGGCTGGTATGACTTCAAGCTACGCGACGAGCATGGTTGGGTGCGGCGGGTGGCGGGGCGAATCGAGACGGGGGCGCATAGCATCAGTGATCCGTTGATGGGCAAGCGTGTGTGAAAGGCTGTTGATCTGCGGGGTGATTTCGTGGGCTTTTTCCCTGTTTTGTGTAGGAGCAGGGCTTTCTCCCCTTGCAGCGCTTGAAACGCCACCCGTCTGGGCCATAGCCTCACGCTTTTCCTGACACTGAGGCCCGGCATTGGGTAAGCGAAAAACGGTTTGGCCCACGGAGCGGGAAGTTCGACTGCGCTTTATCCTGCTGGCAATCATTGAAACGGCCTGTATTCGGGGCGTTCCCCTCGAACGCCTGCTGCTTTCATACATACTGTTGCGCAACAAGCCGACCCAGGAGCAACTTTGGGAGGCCATCAGCGATTGCCTGCTCCTCGACGAGATGCGTGGCTTTCGATTTGAACCCGGGTCGGAAGCCGATCGGTTGATGCGCAAGATCAGCAGCGAAATCAATCAGTCCTGACGAGCCACCAGCGCCGGCGTGCACGGCGGCACCAGGCGCTTGCTGCCCGTCGACTCATAGGCCGATGCCAATCGCAGCAGCGCCGAATCGTCATACGCCCGGCCAGCAAATGTCAGCCCCACCGGCATGCCGATGTCGGCCATGACGCCCATGGGCACCGTCACTGTCGGCACGCCCAAATGGCGGATGGCGAGGTTGCCGTTGGCGACCCACACTCCGTTGCTCCAGGCGATATCCGCCGACGCGGGATTCACATCCGCATCCGCCGGACCTACGTCGGCGACTGTCGGAAAAATCACCGCATCCAGCCCCAGGTTATCCATCCAGTCTTCAAGGTCGATGCGTCGTGTCTGTTCCAGGCCGCGCAGGCCGTCGGGCACGGTGCTGATCCTGTCCCACGGCGTGATGCCGCGCTCGGCCATGCGCACGTATTCGTCCATGCCGGCGGCCAGGTCGTCTTCGCGGTTGGGCAGGGTGCCGGGGTCGTGGGGGAAGATCTTCGGGCCGTCGACATCCGCCAGGCGGTTCAGCGCAGGGTCGCCGTTGGCCCGCAGGAAATCATCGAACGCCCAGGCCGACAGTTCCCACAATTCATCGTGGAGGAATTCCTTGGAGACCAGGCCTCGGGTAAACACTTTCGGTGCGCCCGGGCGGTCGCCTTCGCAATTGGAGACCAGCGGGAAATCCACCTCGACCACTTCTGCGCCGGCGGCTTCAAGTGCCTTGCGCGCAGCTTCCCAGAGCTCGATCACCGAGGCCCGGGTTTTGATTGGCTGGCCAGTAGGGCCGCCGATTCCCGGGGCGTCGCTGGTGCCTGCCTCGGGGTCGGCGTTGATGTACATGCGCGGCACGCCGAAGCGTTTGCCGGCGAGTGCATCGCCGGTCGCGGCCAGGTCTGCGTAGGACTGCGGGCGTACCGAGGCGACGCCGGGGATTGGCACCCAGGGTTGCATCCGCCACAGGTCGCCGCGTGTGTCGGGGTCTTCTGCGACCACGACGTCGAGCACTTCAAGCAGGTCGGCCATGGTCCGGGCGTAAGGCACGACCACGTCCATGGTCGGGGTCAGCGGCCAGTTGCCGCGCACCGAGATCACGCCACGGGACGGGGTGTAGGCACACAGGCCATTGTTGGACGCCGGGCCGCGCCCGCTGGACCAGGTCTCTTCCGCCAGGCCAAACGCCGCGAAGCTCGCCGCAGTGGCCGTGCCGGCGCCGTTGGAGGAGCCCGAGGCGAACGGTGCGGTGAGGTAGTCGGCGTTGTACGGGCTCTCGGCCCGGCCATATACGCCGCGCTGCATGCCGCCGTTGGCCATCGGCGGCATGTTGGTCTTGCCCAGGCAAATGGCGCCTGTTGCCCGCAGTCGCTCGATGGTGAACGCATCGCGGTAGGCAACCAGGTTCGCGAAAGCCGGGCTGCCGGAAGCGGCGGTGAGGCCCTTGACCAGGTAGCTGTCTTTGGCCGTGTAGGGAATGCCGTCGAGCGGGCCCAGGGTTGTGCCGCTGGCCCGGCGTGCGTCGGATGCCCGGGCTTCCTCCAGCGCTTGCGGGTTGCGCACCACCACCGCGTTGAGCGCGGTGGCAGTCGTGGGGGCGTCGTAGGCGTCGATCCTGGCGAGGTAAGCCTCGACCAGTTCAACCGCCGTGGTCTGGCCGGATTCGAGCGCGGTGCGCAGCTGGGCAATGGAAACTTCGGTTACTTCGATCACGTGGTTATCGCCGGGTGCAGAAAAGGGGGAGGGCTTGAGTGCTGACTCAATCCAATCAGTGAAAGTAGCTTACTGATAGATTTTTCATAGCGCCAGAGAATGGCATCCCTTACTGTGGCGCCTCAATTTCCTTATCGATAACGGTGCTGTTTATGTCCGATGAAGTGCGGCTTGTCGTCATCATCAATACCCAGCCTGGCCGGGGTGCGGACCAGTTGGCGGCCTTTGCCGGGCTCGCTCCGCTGGTCCGGGCCGAAGCCGGTTGCATCCAGTACGACCTGCATCCGGTCGAGGGCAACAGCGACAGTTTTGTGTTGATCGAGACGTGGGCTTCAAAGGCGGCGCTCAAGGATCACCACGCAGCGCCGCACATGCTGGAAGCCGCGAAGCACAACCCGACATTCCGTGCGGGCCCCTCCAACGTATTGGTGCTGGAACCTGCCGTCCAGGCACGTTGACTTCAACCCGGCAGCTCAAGGGGTTATCATTGCCCCTTCATTTTTTGCTGCCCGGAAAGATTTCGATGTTGTTTACAAGGACTGTCATGGCGAGCGCACTGCTCGCCGTTCTGGCCACCCAGGCCCATGCGTCCAGCCTGGACCTGACCTACGAGGCACCTGTCCTCAGCGCTGTACCGCTCACGCCGCAGGCTGAGCCCAAACCGCGCTTTCCGGTCAAAAGCCTTGCGCCGGTGACCGTGGAAAACAGCTGCACCGGCCGCGAGTGCACCTACGAAGGCGACATCAGCCTGCCCCGTGAGGAGCAGACTGTGCGGCGTATTTCCATCGGTATTCAATAAAGCCGGCTGGCGCCTCAGACGATCCCATACCGGGGCGCCGGCTTGCCTGTTTGCGTGGCCGCAAACAACGCACCACGCGCCGCATCATAGGTCTCCCACAACGAACCATCGGCCACCGACGGCCAGGTGATCGTCTCACCCTGATCCAGCCCGGCCAGTGCCGCGTCCACCAGGTTTTCGGTGGTCATGACCGACTCCTGTTCCAGGGCGGAAAGCGGAATGCCCGACGCGTCCCAGATCTCGGTAGCGGTGGCTGCCGGCAACACGATCTGCACCTTCACCCCGGTTTCCGCCAGTTCCGATTGCAAGCCACGGCTGAATGCCAGGACATAGCTCTTGGTGCCGCTGTACACCGAGCTGACCGGCAGCGAGTGCACGCCCAACACCGATGCCACGTTGATGATCAAACCTTCATTGCGCACCAGCATGCCCGGCAGCGCCGCGTGGGTCAGGCGGGTGAGGGCGGTGATGTTCAGGGCGATCTGGGTCGTGGAATCCTCGACCGAGGATTGAGCCAGCGGATGCAGGCGGGCCAGGCCGGCGTTATTCACCAGCACCTGGATCGCCGGGTTGCCGGCGAGCAGGCTTTCAACACGGGCCAGGTCCGCGGGGTTTACCAGGTCCGCGCCGATGGTCTGGACCTGGCGCCCGTAGGCTTGAGTGATCTTCGCCGCCAGGGCTTCGAGGCGGTCTTCACGACGGGCGACCAGGATCAAGTCGTAGCCACGGGCTGCCAATCGGTCGGCATACACAGCGCCAATACCTGAAGAAGCACCCGTGATCAGGGCAATTTTTGTGGAAGCAGGGATCGACATGAACGGCTCCAATAGATGAGTACTCAACCAATATTGTTGAGGGCTCAAGTTATAGGCTTGGCGTTTGTCCTTGTCAATGGTTTAGTACTCAATCATTCTACCGGCATGGAGGATCTGAAAATGCCAACACACAAGACTGACAAGCCTGATGCCCGTGCCGACCTTTTGAGCCTGCTGGGGGACGTGGCGTGCACCAACAACGCACTGCGCCGTGCCGCCCGGCGGCTGGGCCAACTGTATGACGAAGCGCTGGCGCCGATTGGCCTGAAGGCTACGCAGGTCGGCTTGCTGGGTGAAATCGCCCGGTGGGCGGCGGTGGATGAGCAGGCAGGGCCGACGTTGCAGGAGCTGGCCGGACGCCTGGCGATCCTGATGTCGGCGCTGACCCATGCGATGAAGCCGCTGGTGCGCGACGGGATTGTCGAGCTGCGCCCGGATGCCCTGGACAAGCGCACCAAACGCTGCGTGCTCACGCCCAAGGGCGAAGCGCTGTTCAGTGAGGCGCTGGTGTACTGGGCGGCCGCCAATAACCGGGTAGAGGAGGTGCTGGGGCATGATTCGGCCGCGCAGCTGCGCGGCATGGCAGACCATGTCGCCTCCGAAGAATTTCTGGCGGACTACAACAGCCGATCCGCGCAGGCATAAGCCAGATCCTTTGGTTATTAGACAGACGCCGTTCGCCCATCCGATGCTGGGCCCCTCTCGATCAGGGGCTTTCCATGACCACTCAACGCCAACTGAAGCTGGGCGCGTTCATGCGTCCGGTCAGCATCCACACCGGCGCCTGGCGCTATCCCGGCGCTTACCGTGACGCCAACTTCAACTTCACGCACCTCAAGCAGTTTGCCCAGACCCTGGAGAAAGCGCGTTTCGATGCGTTCTTCATGGCCGACCACCTGGCCCTGCTCAACATGCCCATCGACGCGTTGAAGCGCAGCCACACCGCCACCTCCTTCGAACCGTTCACCTTATTGTCGGCCCTGAGCCAGGCCACCGAGCACATCGGCCTGGTAGCCACGGCCTCGACCACCTACGACGAACCGTTCCACATTGCCCGGCGCTTCGCGTCCCTGGATCACCTGAGCCACGGCCGCGCCGGCTGGAATATCGTCACCACTGCCAACCCGGATGCGGCGCAGAATTTCGGCCTGGAGCAGGCCTATGCCCACGACGAGCGCTACGCCCGTGCGCGGGAGTTCTACGATGTGGTCACCGGGCTCTGGGACAGTTGGGCCGATGATGCCTTCATCCGCGATGCCGACAGCGGTGTGTACTTCGACCCCGACAAACTGCACACCCTCAATCACCAGGGCCGCTACCTCAATGTGCGCGGCCCGCTGCACATTGCCCGCCCGGTGCAGGGCTGGCCGGTGATCGTGCAGGCCGGCGCCTCGGAGCCCGGCCGGCAATTGGCGGCAGAAACCGCCGAGGTGATCTTCGTGGCGCCCGGCACGCTCGAGGAAGGGCGTAAATTCTATGCCGATATCAAGCGCCGGATGCTGGCGGTGGGGCGGCATCCCGACCATCTGAAGATCTTGCCCGGGGCGTTTGTGGTGGTCGGCGATACGCTGGAAGATGCGCGGCGGATTCGTGCGCATCTCGACAGCCTGGTGCATTACGAAAGTGCGATTGCCTCGCTGTCGATCGCGCTGGGTACCGACGCGACGAAGTTTGATCCCGACCAATACCTCCCGGCGATTCCCCAAACCAACGCCAGCCAGAGCTCCCGCGAACGGGTACTGGCGCTGGCTGATCGCGAACAGTTGACGGTGCGCCAATTGGCCCAGCGTCTTGGCGGTTATGCAGGTCTCTCGTTTGTCGGCACCGCCCACAGTATTGCCGATGAGATGCAGCAGTGGCTGGAAGAAGAGGGCAGCGATGGCTTCAACATCATGTTCCCGTGGCTGCCGGGCGGGCTCGATGACTTTGTGGCCAGGGTGGTGCCCGAGTTGCAGGGGCGCGGGATCTTCCGGCGCGAGTACGAAGGCTCTACCCTGCGGGAAAACCTCGGACTGCCGCGTCCGGCGAACCGCTTCTTCGCCGAATGAGCGGGTATTTCTACCGTGGTTAGATCGTTTATTTCCTTCTGATTGGGGGCCATTCCCCAATCGCATATCCATCGCGCCGGTTTGGCCCTGATAGCGGAGCCGGCCGGCGTGATCACACCAAAGCATCTGTCATCGCGGAATTATCCGCTGCCGCGCCCCGGGAAATCCCCATGCAGCGTCTATTCCTGCTGCTGGGCCAGCGTCTTGCGCCGTTGTGCGGCCTCTCTAGAATCGGCCCCAGAACTTACTCATTTCCTGTCGATTACGGAGTTTCGAAGATGATGAACGCCATGCAGATGCCAATGAACAACGCGATGCCGATGATGCCGATGATGGGCATGCCGATGATGATGGCAACCATGACCTGCAAGATGACCGACGAGGCCATGATGTGCACCATGAAGCCGGCCGCGGGCATGGACATGGCGATGTTCAAGAACAACGCCGAAATGATGGCGATGATGATGAACTGCGGCATGCCGATGATGATGCAGTGCGCCAACATGTCGATGATGTGCATGTCTGAAGACGGCATGGCGATGATGAACAGCATGTCGACCATGAACATGCCGATGATGATGCCGATGGGCATGCCTATGCCGATGATGAAGTGCGTCATGGAATGCAAGATGGAAGCCGACTGCATGACCTGCAAGATGATGCCGATGCCTGGCATGAGCATGGACATGATGAACAACTGCTGCATGCTGATGATGAAGATGATGAACGACTGCGCCATGCCGATGATGATGAGCTGCAACGGCATGCCGATGATGTGCTGCACCTGCTGATTGGTTTGGCGTGAAATCAAAAAGCCCCGGCGAGTGCCGGGGCTTTTTGCGTTTCAGTCCAGGCGTTCCGGGTAGGTGATCACCAGGAACGCCACCGCCTCACTGTCTGCGGGGTTGCGGTAGCGGTGGGGCTGGTCGGCGTAGAACAGGATCGAATCACCGGTGGATAGCAGGTAGCGTTCCTCGTTGACGCTGACTTCCAGCACGCCCTGGGCCACCACCAGGTTTTCCTGGATGCCGGGCCCGTGACCTTCTGAAATCTCCTCGCCGAGGGCCTTCAGGCGTATCTCGTAGAACTCCGACTGGCGCGCCATATCGTAGGGAAACAGCGCCCGGCTGATGAAGCTGCCATCGGCGCTCACCAGGCGTTTGCTTTGTTGCGCCGGCAGCAGTTCAACCCCTTCGAACGCACGGTTCTCCAGGAACGCCGCCACCGACACTTTCAAGCCTTTGGCGATCTTGCACAACACCTTGATCGACGGCACGCTGCGCCCGGACTCGATCTGCGCAAGCATCGCCCGGCTTACGCCGCAGTTGCGCGCCAGGGCATCCAGCGACAGGTAGCGTTTGCTGCGCAGGCGCTGCAGGTTCTGCGCCACGCACTGACCGATGGCGTCATCGTCGCCGCTGTTGCAGTCCTTGGGTTTGGTGGGGAGGTCGGGCACTTCGGGTATCGCGTGCAGGAAATTCATCGCCTCACGCCCGGCGGGTATCGCTGGACGTGGTGACGTGTGCGGTAAACAGCGCGACCCCGGCCCGTGCCGCATACATCGCCCACATCAGTTCAGCCGCTGCGCGAGCCTGGCGGCGTTTGCGGTGGAGGGTGAAATCGATGACGGTGGCGGATGTTTGCATGACGTAAATCTCTGGGGACTCAATGGCTCTACAGTAATCGGTGCCGCTTATTTCCATAAATACTGAGTTTGCATTTGGTAATTCTATTTTGGACTTAACGTCGATGGGTGCCTGCGCGTTCATCAATGGTGACCCGCCGCGCTTCACGGGCTTCCCACCACAGACCTTGTGCCGGACCGAGCCCGTCGCAAAAACGAATTCCAAGGATTTACCCCCATGCCCCCCGCGTTTCCGTTCACCTCCCGAAAAGCCTGGCCCTTGCTGGGCTTTGGCGCCGCCCTGAGCTTCAGCCCGGTTTCCCAGGCCGACGACACATTGCAACTGGCACCCGTCGAAGTCAGCAGCGCCGAACTCAGCGCCGACGAACTGGCCCAGGCCCAGCTCAAGAGCGTGCCCGGCGCCACCAACTACATCGACATGGGCAGCGTCGATCAGGGACGGGTGAGCACCAACGAGGACGTGTTCAAGTACCAGGCCGGTGTTTATGCCAAGGCGGCAAACAACGAAGGGGTCAAGCTTTCGATCCGTGGCTCGGGTATCAACCGGGGCCCGGGCGCCCACGCCTCCGGCCTGTATGAAACCTTCGACGGCCTGCCACTGACCGGCCCGGGTGGCACGCCCTACGAACTCAAGGACCCGTTGTGGCTCAGCCGCGTTGAAGTGCTGCGTGGCGCCAACGGTTTTGACCAGGGCGCATTGGCCCTGGGTGGGGCAGTCAATTACGTGACCCACACCGGCTACGACGCGCCCAGGCTGCAAGTACGCTACGAAGCCGGCAGCCATGGCTACGGCCAGCGAGAGATCAGCTCGGGCCAGGTGCTGGGGGATGCCGACTACTACATCAGCCTCACCGACTCGCAATACGACGGTTTCCAGAACCACAGCGCCGGCAGCGGCAAGGGCATCGCGGCCAACTTCGGCTACCGCTTCAACCCCGACCTGGAAACCCGCTTCTACTTTCGCTACCGCGAAACCGACAACGATTCCCCCGGCAAACTGACCCGCGACCAGATCAGCCACGACCCGCGCGCCGCCGCCAGCCTCAACGTGGCGCGAGACTCGAAACGCACGCAACCGGGCTCGACCTGGATCGCCAACAAAACCACTCTGCACCTGGACGACAACGCCCGGGTCGAGGTCGGGCTGGCGTATCACGATTATCCGATGGACCTGCGCGAGGGCACCAACCGTCTCAAGGTTGCCTACACCGACGTCAGCGGCACCCTGAATTACATCCGCCAGGACACATTGTTCGGGCGTGACAGCAAGACCACCCTCGGCCTGCGCACCACCCAGGCGATGCCGAACAACGGCGGCTCGGAATTCGTGCGGATCCCCACCGGCAATACGGCGGGCTACACACCCGGCACCAAGACCCGCGACTACAGCTACCTGGGTTCGGACACCGTGCTGCATATCGGCAACGACCTGGAACTGCTGCCGGACCTGTGGCTGACCACCGGGCTGGCGGCGATCTACACCCGTCGTGAAACCGAAGTCAGCTACCCGCAGACCCACACACCCGTCAGCCAGCACGATTGGGATTACGCGCCCAGGGTTGGCCTGCGCTACGACTTCAGCCCCCAATTGCAGGTGTACGGCAACCTGAGTCGCTCGGTGGAACCGCCCCATGCGTGGTCGATGATCTGGGGTTCCAACAAGTACTTCCCCGTGGGCAGCGGCCCGGCCAGTGGTTTGCAACGTGAAGGGGTGAAGCTGAAAAACCAGACCGCCACCACCCTGGAAGTCGGCGGTCGCGGTGAAGCGTGGTTCGGTCAGTGGGACCTGGCGCTGTACCGCTCCGAGGTGCGCCACGAACTGCTCAGCGTCGAAACCCAGGCCGCGACGTCCACCACGTCCGCAATAATCGCCGAATCCAACGCCAGCCCAACCGTGCACCAAGGCCTGGAGCTGAGCCTGATCAGCCCGCTGTGGGACGGTGGCCGCACGGGCCAGCTCGCCCTGCGCCAGGCCTACACCTACAGCGACTTCCACTACCGCAACGACGACCGCTTCGGCGACAACACCTTGCCCGGCATCCCCAGGCACTACTACCAGGCGCAATTGCGCTACAGCCACCCGAGCGGTTTCTACACCAGCCTCAATGGCGAACATTCATCGCGGGTCGCGGTGGACTACGCCAACTCCTACTACGCGGCGGCCTACACACTGCTCGGCGCGACGCTCGGGTACGACGCGCCGAAGCACGACTGGCAAGCCTGGGTCGACCTGCGCAACCTGACCAACCGGCGTTACGCGAACACGGTCACGCCGGGTTATGACGACAAGGGGCTGGACGTGGCGCGGTCGACGCCGGGGGATGGCATGGGGGTATACACCGGGGTTTCCTGGAGCTGGCGTTAATCCGTAAAGTGTTTGATGTTGGCAGTGGGTGATTGCGGGCAAAGCGCACGTTCAGCGAACGAAGGCTGCATGCACCAGGCGCTGCAGCTGCGTTCGCTCCCACAGGCTCATCAGATCGAGCGGATTGGTGCCGTAACGTTGCCAGGTGTCCAGTGAACCTTGCCTGTTATCCGGTGCAATACAGCGCAGGCAGCACTCCAGAGCCGTCCCGCAGGTTGACAGCGTGACCTGCCAGCCGTCGATGTCGACAACCATTTGCTCGTCGCTGGAGCTGACGGGTTTCAGCGTTCGAACCTCTAATGCCACGTCCTTGAGCAGTTGATAGGCCTCGCGGGTGGAGACCGTGTTGGCGAAGGTTGTCATGCGTGATGTCCTTGTATGAGTCGCAGAAGTGTCGCGTGCGCACTGGTCGCTTTCAAGGTGGGCACAGCAAGTCGCAGATTCGTTGCAACCCATCACTCCATCCTTGCTCCCCCTTCGTTTTACTGTCATCGTTCGCGCAATTGGTAATCTTTCTTGTTTGAGAAATTTTTGCGCATGCATGACTTTCCTGTAGCTGATGGTGATATAGCCCGTCGCCAGCAGACCATCACCACCCTCTACAGCGACCATCATTCCTGGTTGCACGGTTGGCTGCGCAAGAAACTCGGCTGCTCGCAACATGCCGCCGACCTGGCCCACGACGCGTTTATCCGCATCCTGCTGCTGGCCGACCCCCATACCATCAAGGAACCCCGCGCCTTCCTGGCCACCACGGCGGGGCGCTTGATGATCGATGGTGCGCGTCGGCGGCGCATCGAAAAGGCCTACATGGAAGCCCTGGCGATCCAGAGCGAAGATGCCGGGATGCCGGACCCGGCGGCGATTCATGTGGCACTGCAGGCCCTGGAACGCATTGCCGAAATGCTCATCGGCCTGCCCGCCAAGGCCCGCGAGGCATTCCTGCTCAGTCGCCTCGACGGGCTGACCTACAGCGAAATCGCCGAACAACTGCAGGTGTCTTCCAGCACCGTGAAGAACTACATCTCCAGTGCGTTGGTGCATTGCTATCACACCCTGCACGGGGCGGACCCGCTGTCGTGAGTTCCGAGCAGATCATCAGTGAAGCCGCCCGCTGGCTGACGTTGTTGCACGACGACCACGTGACCGAGGCCGACCGCGCGGCCTTCGAGAAATGGTGCCAGGCCGATCCACGGCATGCCGTCGCCATCGAGCGCATGCGCAGCCTGTGGGGCAGCCTCGACGAGTTGCCCGCCGCCCCGGCGCGCATGGCCCTGAACCGTGCATTTGCCCCACAGAAAACAAGGTTTGCCGCCCGTAGCACCCAGGCCGTCGCGCTGTTGGGTGTGTTGCTGTGCGGCTGGGCCGGGATTGAGCGCCTGCCGGTGTGGATGGCCGACCAACGCACCAGCGTGGGCGAACGGCGCCAGGTGGCACTGACCGATGGCAGCCAGGTACAGCTCAACAGCAACTCGGCACTGGACGTGAAGTTTGACGGCCACCAACGGGTGATCGAACTGTTGCAGGGCGAGATGTGGGTCGAGGTGGCCAAGGACGCGCAACGGCCGTTCGTGGTGCACACCGACCAGGGCACGGCCACGGCGTTGGGCACGCGGTTCCTGGTGCGCAAGGCCGAGGATGGCGCGACCGTGGTCACCGTGATCGAGTCCACCGTGGCCGTCAAAGGCACCGTTGCGGGCGACGTGAAAGTGCCGGCGGGGCAGAAGTCCACGCTCCAGGACGGCCGTGCCGGCACCCCACAACCCATCGGCAACGCCGACCCGGACGCCTGGACCCGTGGTTTGCTCAAGGTCGACGACCAACCCCTGAGCGAGGTCCTGCAAACCCTCGCCGGTTACCGCCATGGGCTGGTGCGCTTTGATCCGCAGGCGCTGCAAGGGATGCGCGTGTCCGGGGTATTCAAGCTCGACGACACCGGCGCGGCCCTGGCGTCGCTGGCGGATAACCTGCCGATCAAGGTCGAGTACTTCACCGATTTGGTGGTGGTGATCAAGCCTCGGTAAAAAGTCTGAATAAAAACTGCTCTCATTCATACCCGATTTTCCGACATGGCCGTCATGACTAATAGAACCCCCATTTCCCAGGACTTCTCATGTCGCGCCTTGCTCGTCCTTTACAGCCATTGACCCTTTCAGTGGCGATGGCGTTTGCCGCCGTACCCCTGCTGACCGTTCAAGCGTCCTACGCGGCTGAAAGCGCTGCGTTCTCCATTCCCGCCGGTGACCTGAGCCAGGCCCTCAACAGCCTCGCCGAACAGGCGGGCCTGGTATTGGCCTTTGATTCGAGCCTGACCCGCGGCAAACGCAGCAATGGCCTGAACGGGCAATACAATACCGACGCCGCCCTGGCCCAAGTGTTGGCCGGCAGCGGCCTGCAAGCCCTGAAGATCGCCGACGACCGCTACCGTCTCGAAGCCATCCCGCACACCGATGGCGCCATGGAGTTGCAGGCCACCACCATCAGCGGCGCGTACCAGTCGGAAAGCCCCACCGGCCCGGTGTCTGGCTACGTGGCCACCCGCAGCCTGTCGGGCACCAAGACCGACACCGCACTGATCGAAACCCCGCAGTCGATCTCCGTGGTCACCAAGGACCAGATGCGCGCGCAGAACGCCGAGAGCCTCAACCAGATCCTGCGCTACAGCGCTGCCGTGATCCCGGAAACCCGTGGCTCCACCGCCTCGCGTCTCGACCAGTTGACCATCCGTGGCTTCACCCCGGCGACCTACCTCGACGGCCTGCGCATGCCGTCGAGCCGGGATGCCTTGCCGCAAAAAGACGCCTTCGACCTGGAGCGCGTCGAAGTGCTGCGCGGGCCCGCGTCGGTGCTGTACGGGCAGGGCACCCCCAGCGGCGTGATCAACATGGTCAGCAAACGCCCGCTGGACACGCCGTTCCATGAAGTCGGCGTCGAGTACGGGACCTTCAACAAGAAGCGCACGACCTTTGACTTGAGTGGCCCGCTGGACGACCAAGGCGTTTATTCCTACCGCGTTGCCGGCCTGTTCGACGATGCCGACGGGCAGATCGACCACACCGAAACCCGGCGTCAATCCCTGTCCACCGCCTTCACCTGGCGCCCGGACGACAACACTTCGCTGACCTTGCTCGGGCATTTCCAGAAAGACCCCAAGGGCGCGTCCTACGGCTCGATGCCAGCCTGGGGCTCGGTGCTGCACAGCCCGACGGGGCGCAAGATCGACGTGGATTTCTACGACGGCGAAAAAAGCTTCGAGAAGAGTGACCGCGAGTATTACTCCATCGGCTACGCCTTCGAGCATCACTTCAACGATGTCTGGACCGTGCGCCAGAATGCGCGCTACCTGCGCAGCGAAGGGCAATACCGCAGCCTCTACAGCAACTACCTGGAGAGCGATTACCGCACCATCCGCCGCTCGACCATCGCCAGCGACGTGAATATCGACGCCTATGCCCTCGACAACCAGTTGCAGGCCAAATTCGACACCGGGCCGTTGCAGCACACCGTGCTGATGGGCGCCGATTACCAGAACACCAGCACCGACACCAAGTCGGGCAGCGGCGTGTACACGGCAGGGCCTACGCTGGATATTTTCGACCCGGTCTACGGTGCGGCAGTGCCGGTGCCGGCGTACACCAGCGACGCCACCTCGCGCAGCGAGCAAACGGGGGTGTACCTGCAAGAGCAGATGAAGTGGGACAAATGGGTGCTGTTGATGGGCGGGCGTTATGACTGGGCCAGCACCGACAACAGTACCCTGGCGATGACCACCCAGAAAAAGACCAAGTCGTCCCAGGACAGCAAGGCCTTCACCGGCCGCCTGGGCCTGGTCTACCTGTTCGATAACGGCCTGGCGCCGTATGTCAGCTACTCGGAATCCTTCCAGCCGCAATCCGGCACGGGCTACGGCGGTTCGACGTTCCAGCCGACCGAGGGCAAGCAGACGGAAATCGGCATCAAGTACCAGCCGCCGGGCAGCAACAGCTTCATCACGGCTGCCATTTTCGACCTCCGCCAGACCAACGTACCGACGCTGGACCCGGACGCTTCCCACCTGTGCAACGGCTCCCGCTGCCAGATTCAGGACGGTGAAGTGCAATCCCGCGGGTTTGAACTGGAAGGCAAGGCCAGCCTGAACGACAACCTGGATATCACTGCGGCCTATGCCTACCTGGATAACCGCATCAGCAAATCCAACAACACCGTGCGTTATGCGCCCATCAGCGACATCGGTGTCGGCCCGGCCATTGCGGCCGAAGGCACCACCACCTACGCGGTGCCGCGTCATACCGCGTCGGCCTGGGCGGATTACACCCTGCACGACGGCACGCTGAAGGGCTTCGGCGTAGGCGCCGGTGCGCGCTATGTCGGTTCTTCCTGGGGCGATACCGCCAACACCCTGAAGGTGCCGGGCTACACCTTGTTCGATGCAGCGGTGCACTACGACATCCCGCACATCAATCGTCAGGGTGACAACCTGCGCCTGGCGGTAAACGCCACCAACCTGGCGAATAAAGAGTACGTCGCGTCCTGCTATTCCTACTCGTGGTGCTGGTATGGCTCACAGCGTACCGTGCAGGCCAGTGCGACCTACCAGTGGTAAACACCCACCTACTGTAGGAGCGAGCTTGCTCGCGAAGAACCTGAGAGCAGCGCGCTAAGCCAGGCACGCTGCGTTATCGTTAACGATTTTCGCGAGCAAGCTCGCTCCTACAGTGATCGTCAGTATTTTATGGAAGATGGCCTTTTAACATTCCCACCCACTCTTTATCATCCGCCCCCAGCAACTCCGGCCATGGAGACGCTCCATTCACTAAGGAAGTCGTAATGCACATTGGAAAAATGCTGGGGTTGGCCCTGATCACGTTGTCGATGGGCGGCTGCGCCAGCTTCACGAAAGACGAAGTGGCACCCGTCACGCTGCCATCGAAGGCCAGCTACGCCAACAAACCGAACGTCTACGTAGACTTCAAGTTCTACCAGGGCGAGCCGACAAATGCCGCCGCGGCCGAAGTCCCACAAGCGCGTGACATGCTCAAGCCACAGCTGCAGAAAGTCCTGACTGACTCCGGCCTGTTTGGTCGCGTGACCCTGGATGAATTCCAGAAGCAGCCAGGCGATTACAGCCTGCGCCTGAAGGTCTACAACCATCCACCGGGTGGCGGCCAACTGGTATTGGCCTTTATCAGCGGCTTTACCTTCACCATCATTCCGGCGCTGGGGACTGATCAGTACACCATGAAGCTGGAATCGGTGGACGCACAAGGCCAGGCGCTGAGCACCGGCACCAACCACGACTCGATCAATACCTGGATGGGCATCTGGTTCATCCCGTTGATGGCCAATACGCCGAAAGACGCGGTGACCGATACCTTCACCCGCCAGGTCAATGCCCTGCTCAAGCAAATGGTCGACGGTAATAACCTGAAGTATTCGGCGCTGGATGCCGGCGTGCCACGGGCGTGACACGTAACTGAACGTTTGAAACAGCTGCGAGGGCAGGGTGGCCGATCCTCGCAGCCCAGGCCTTACTTAAGCGCCTTGATGAACAACGGGTCGCTGTACAGCGACTTGAGCAAATCCCGCACCATCGGGTTGTAGGCGTTGGCGGCATTCGGGATCGCAATGAACCCGAAGAACGAACTGGGCCAGGTGTGATTCACTTCCTTGGTCGCGTCGTACACCACGTCATTGCCCTTGAGCAGGGTAAACCGCGCGGCCAGGGTGCCGTTGCCGGAGCCCATGCCTGCCGACAGCGAATTCTTCACCACCAGCACTTGCAGATGACGTTCTGCTTGCGGGTTCAGCAGGCCTGCCAGTTGCAGTTCCTGGGTGATTGCAGCCTGGATATGCGCCGGGATGCTGCCACTGGGCGAGCGGATCGGGTTGGCACGTACAGACAACGAGCCTTCGCCCGACGCGGCCGTCACCTGGGCATTGCTGACGGGTTGCAGCGGCGCTGCCTGCTTGAGGACCTGGACGTTATCGAAGTTCGGCTCGTATTGCGTCATGGTGACGCCGCAGCCTTGCAACAGCAGCGCGAGCAATGGGGTCAACAGTAGAAGCTTTTTCACGGCGTTTCCTTGCGTGAGTGTGGGAGAGCGCCGCGATTATCGTCAGGCAATGGGCCATCGGCAACCAATAGTGGCAAAATGCCTGAATGGCAACGCTGTTACTCGGTTCGGTTTCAGGTCGGAAAATTCACCGATAAGGCAATTTGCTGGCCCCTTTGTAACAAAATCCTCGCCAAAATCACTTTTATTTTCAGGTGGTTAGGCGGGATGCAAATGCGCAATGTTGGAATCATGCTGATCGCCTGTTCCCTGGCGGGTGGGGCGGTTTCGGTTGAGGCACGGGAGCTGCGGGACAACGACAAGTACATGTGCAGTTGGGGGGCTGGCACCGCCGCCCGGGCCCAGGAATTGAAGCTGTCGGGCGTCTCGCTGTACGCCGCGCGGCAGAAGCTGAAGACCTACCAGTTCAAGAAACCCTGGATGCACATGATGGCCATGGGCATCACCGAACAGACCTACGACAGCCGTTCGCGGGTCAAGCCCGAGGTGATTCGCCAGAGTTTTTATCAGGACTGTTTGCGCTACAAGCTGGCGCGTAAATAACCCTTATTTATCCAGCAGCAATTGGAGCCTTGAGAACGACTGGTCGTAGTTGGGCTCCCACGGAAAGCGCCCTTGTTTGTCCGGCCAGACCATTTGCAACGCAGGGAAATCAGCTTTGATCGAGGCGTAGAACCAGCCGGCATAACCGAGGTACTCGCGGTAGTGCCTGCGGTCTACAGGAATGAAGGCGATGCGCATGCCTTCGGCAATATCGTCATAGGGCTTGTAGGTTTCATAGGCGGCTTTTGCACCGGCAAAGCGGATCGCGGCGATGTTCAGCAACTGCTGGGCAATCTGCGGGGGCAGCCCGAATACGATGATTTCCGGTTGGCCGAAGTTGGCGTAGAACCCCAGGGAGTAGGCGAACGAAGGCTCACCGTCTTCAGCCCGCACATGCACATGGTGCCAGCCGATCTTCTTGATATCCGCCAACACCTTCTCGTCATATTCCGAATCTGCCTTGGGCAACTGGAATCCCGGAAGCGGGGCCTTGGCTGAAGTGTTCATCGAGAACAATGAGGCGGCGAAGAGGGCGACGGCGCGAATGATGTTCATCAGAGTCCTTTCTGCGGGATCAGGGGTTGAAAGCGCGATGAGGCTAGCAGTGTTGGGTTCGCTCGGCAAAGTGACCGATGCACCGCCCAGTACAAAATCTGCGTAAGCCTGTCCAACTTCGCCCCGGAGCCCGTCCGCATACTGGCCCCAGGTAACCGAAGAGGCACATGCCATGACCCGCTACGTCATCACTCCCAACGAAACCCCGTCCCTCGCCATCCACGGCGACGACGCCCGCTTCCCGCTGCGCCGGGTGTTCTGTGTCGGGCGCAACTACAGCGAACATGCCCGCGAAATGGGCCACGACCCCGACCGCGAGCCGCCGTTCTTTTTCATGAAGCCAGCTGATGCCGTGGTGCCCGCCGAGGGCGTGATCGCCTATCCGCCGCTGACCGCCGATCTGCACCATGAAGTCGAGTTGGTGGTGGCCATCGGCAAGGGCGGCGTGGACATCGCCCCGGAAGATGCGTTTGCGCATATCTGGGGTTACGGCTTGGGCATCGACCTGACCCGCCGCGACCTCCAGGCCCAGGCGAAAAAGCTGTCGCGGCCGTGGGAATGGGCCAAGGCCTTTGATGAGTCGGCACCTTGCACTCCGCTGCGGCCGGTGAGTGCCGTCGGCCACCCGGGCACTGGGCGAATCTGGCTCAAGGTGAATGGCGAGCAACGTCAAGTGGGCGATCTGGCAGACCAGATCTGGTCGGTCAGTGAGGTGATCAGCCACGCGTCCAAATCCGTGGCGCTGAAAGCCGGCGACTTGATCTTTACCGGCACCCCGGCGGGCGTCGGCGCCTTGCAACCGGGCGATGTGGTGACCGCCGGGATCGACGGCCTGGCGGAGCTGAGCTTCACCCTCGGCCAGGGTTGACGCTACAGTGGTGCCCAGGCCCTCCGAGAAGTACGTATGCCCGGCACCCGCATCACCACCTATGGCATGGAACAACGCAGCGACCGCTCCGACTTCTACATCCGCGACAAGCGGGGCAGGGCGGCGCTGACCAGTCCCCATCGCCACGAATATTTCCAGATCCAGATCAACCTGGGTGGCGACACCGTGCAGCACATCGGCGGTGCGGTGCGCCCGTTCCCGAAAAAGGCCCTGGCCTTTATCCTGCCCCATCGCCTGCACGTGATTCCCCATCCCGACGACGGCGACTTCATGCTGATCAATTTCAGCCAGGGTTTTTTCCTGCCGCAACTGACCTGCGACCCGCTGGACCTGGAAGACATCCCCATCGGCCAGGCGCCGGAGCTGTCGCCGTTCCGCTTCCAGGAGCAGTTGGACTTCATCCTCGACGACGCGGCCTTCGAAGAAGTCAAAACCTGGCTGGAACACATGCGCACCCTGGACGCCCACCGCAGCTTCGGCGCCCGGGAGCGGCTCAAGGGTTACCTGTTCCAGTTGATCGGGCTGGTGTGCGAACAGTACGCCGAACCGCTCCAGGCCTTCGCCGCCAACAACGCCACCCGGCGTGGGCGCAAGGATGCCCTGGCCCGGGTGCAAGGCTACATCCGCGAGCATTTGCACGAGCCGTCGCTGAACCTGACGGATGCCGCGGCGGCGGCGTTCCTGTCGCCCAACTACCTGACCCACCTGTTGCGCAAGGAAACCGGCAAACCCTTCTCCCAGTTGGTGCTCGACCGGCGCATGCAACTGGCGCGCACGCTGCTGCTCAACAGCCCGCAGATGATCGGCGCGATTGCGCACCGTTGCGGGTTTACCGACGAGGCGTATTTTTCCCGGTGTTTCCGCAAGGCCCACGGGCTGGCGCCGGGGCAGTTCAGGCGGCGTGAGCAGGATTAACGCGCAATCCGGCTGACTGTTTTACAAATCCACCACAACCGATGTGTTTCAATTTACATACAATTGAGCGTCTCATCGGGAGGCGGTGCACATGGGTTCGGTTATACGGTTGGCAACTCCGGGCGATATCAATGCCATTTTCGACATTCGCACCGCCGTGGTGCAGAACCACTTAAGCCGCGAGCAGATGGCTGAGCTGGGCATTACCCCGCAAGTCGTCGCCGACAGCATGCGCGAGGCGCCTTGCGTATGGCTTGCCGAACTGGACGGCAGGCCTGTCGCGTTTGCAATGGTTGATCTTGCCGAAGGCGAGGTGTTCGCCCTGTTTGTATTGCCGTCTCACGAGAACCTTGGGTTGGGCCGCCAATTGATGGCAGTGGCCGAGGCCGCGCTGTTCGAGCACCACGACACGCTCTTCCTGATCACGGATGGGCGGGATCAGATCCGTGCCAACGGTTTTTACCAGCGGCTTGGCTGGGCAGTGGTCGACACGGCCGAGGGCGACGATGTTCGCTATCAGAAACACAAGGTGCAATGAGTGTATGAGTGAGCTGGAACCCCCTCAATCCAACGCCTTGCGCTATTTTGGCGTCGGCGTTCTATGTGTCGCGGTGTTGTTGGGGACCTATTTCGTTCGGCTCAATGCCCAGGTCGACCGGCAGCGGGAAGAGGCGGCGGAGCGCCTGGCGTTATGCCGCCAGGCGGCGAGTGTTTCGCGCGCCACGCCCCAGGACGAACTTGTATTGGTGGATCCGTGCAAACACCTGTATCAGCACGACTTGAAGAAGCCCACGCACTTCTAATCAATAGCCTTATTTTTATCGAGGAATTAAACAGCGAAGTTTGTTTAACGATGCGCTGTTATTGCACCAAAAAGTGGCATTTCCAATAATCGGATCCATTAAAAAAGTGTGGTTATTGAATGACTTAGCGCTGTTTTAATCCGACGAAAGGTTGAAAATTATCTTGTTACAAGTTTTCCCGCTGGGTAATATAGCCGGGCGTTCACCTCCCACGGTTTATGCATTTTTAAATCCCAAGTTTCCATCAGCTACTTGGGATTTTTTTTGTCCGCGATTTGGCTTTTGTGTCAATCCGCCACGTTGGCAAACTCTGCACGCATCCGGCCATTGCGCTTGGCCTGGTACAGCAACTTGTCGACGGCCTCGACAAAGGCCAGCGCCGCGCTGCCCGGCGTTACCGTGCAAGTGCCTACGCCCAGGCTCAGTGTCAGCAGGTCTGACACCGCCGAGTGCTCATGCGCGATCTGCTGCTGGCGGATCAAGTGCAGGCAGCGTTCGGCCACGCGCCGTGCCGACTCGGCATCGGTTTCCGGCAGCAACCACACAAATTCCTCACCGCCGATGCGCGCAATGAAGTCCCGTGGCCGGTTGGCCGCCTGCGACAGCGTGCGTGCCACCTGGCGCAGGCATTCGTCGCCCTTGATATGCCCGTAGAGGTCGTTGTACTGCTTGAAATAGTCGATATCCAACAGGATCAGCGACAGCGGCAATTGGCTGCGCTGGGCGCTGGTCCACTCCCGCGCCAGCACGGTATCGAACATGCGCCGGTTGGCGATGCCGGTGAGGCCGTCCTGAAACGAATACTCCTCCAGCTGTTTTTGCAGGCGAATCAGGTGTTCTTCGGTCTTCTTGCGCTCGCTGATGTCGAACATGAAGCCGATCAGCGCCTGCACCTCGCCGTCCTTGCGCTCCACGTGCACCACGTCGCGAATCCACACGTACTCACCGCTGGCGGTCAGCGCCCGGTAATCGGCTTCATGATCGACCCCGGCCCGGGACTGGGAGACGCAGAAGTTGACCACATACTCGCGGTCGTCCGGGTGCATGCGTTCCACCCAGTCATCGACGGTGGCCCAGCTCTGCGGCGTCCAGCCCAGCAGCGCCTCGATCTGCGGGCCGATGTAGCTGAAAGTCATGGTTGCCCAGTCGATACGCCAGGGGATGGCCTTGGTCGATTCCAGCAACGTCTTGTACACAGCACTGTCGGGTTCGATCAAAGGTTCGATGCTCATGCGGAGTGCTCTCGGTGTCGGAAAAAAACCAGAGCATCTTGCCATCATCGCCAGGAAGCAAGCCCTTCGCGCGGCATCGGATAAGAGGGTGTCGGTGTGGTTTTTTTGGCGTCAGCCGGCCAGCGGTTTTAGCCGAAATGCGCACCAAGTATCACTTTTGCATTAATTCCCGGGCAGTTTGAAAAAGCTCATCTACCCTAGACGGATCACGTCCTCCGAGCCCCGTACAGGGAAGGGTGCCCGCATGATTTCGATCGCCGAGTTTCGCCACATCATGGAGTCGGGCTTCCTGCCCCTCGCCTGTGACTGCTCATTGAACAGCGACGGTTCGCTGCGCATCAACATCTTCGACCCGGCCTCCGGGCGCGTCGACCTGCTGCTGCCCCGTGTGTCGCCCCAGGGTCTGGACAGCATCCGTTCCATCTCAAACCTGATTGGCGAACTGCGCACCGAGATCAAGGCCGGGCGCAGGGGTTTTGCAGCGGTCAGTTAGCGGATCAGGAGATCGCTTGTGCCGTCGGGGTAGTCACTACCCCGTAACCGCGCCAGCAGCAATGCTCGCGGTGCCCCGGCAGGAACACGCAGCCGCCAAGGTTCATGAGCAGGACGGCGGCAACCAGCAGTGAAATTCGACGAGACATGGTGATTTCCTCAAGGTGATGGACGTCGCCAACCAACAGAACGCGCCTGTCGATTACCAACGGTTAACCCTTGAACGCGGCCATACGGATAAATCCGTCGCGGCCTTTCAACAATTTCATCAACTCCCCGCAAACCCTGGGCAATACTGGCCCTGCCTGCCGTCCTGAGCGGTCGCGATAAAAAGTTCTTTTTGTTGCGACGGATTTTCGGACACCTGCCGTTCAACCCTACAACTGCGATCACTGGCGATCGCCGATGAAGGAGTTGTCATGAGACTTGCACGACCGCTGGCCAAATTACGTTATGCCCTGTTGATCCCGCTGGCACTGGCCGCCCTGGTCAGCACGCCGACGTTTGCCCAGACCGAAGTGATCATCCGCGAAGCGCCACCGCCGATGCGCGTCGAGGCCGTTCCCGTCGAACGCCCTGGCTATGTGTGGGATCGCGGGCACTGGCGCTACGAAGGGCGCGGTTATGCCTGGGTACCGGGCCACTGGCAGCCGGTGATGCGCAACGCCCGTTGGGAACCTGGCCACTGGGAATCGCGCGGCCCCAACTGGTACTGGAGAGAAGGGCACTGGATCCGCTGAGCATTCCGTCAACCTGACCCTTAGCCACCGGACCGAGACTTGCCCTATTGAAAGACACTGATCCGGACGTTGAGCTGTTGGCCCGCATCGGTAACAACGAACCGGCGGCCATCAACGAAATGGTGACGCGCAAACTGCCGCGTTTGCTCGCGCTCGCCAGTCGGATCCTCGGGGATGCCGACGAGGCCAGGGACGTGGCCCAGGAAAGCTTCCTGCGTATCTGGCGCCAGGCTGCAAGCTGGCGCAGTGGCGAAGCGCGTTTCGACACCTGGCTGCACCGCGTGGCACTCAACCTGTGCCACGACCATTTGCGTCGGCGCAAGGAGCGCCCGCTGCACGATGAGGAGGCGATGAGCGAGGTGGTCGACACAGCGCCTGCGCCCGATGAACAGCTGGAAGCGGCCGCCCGCAGTGAGCGCATGGCGGCGGCGTTGGCGTCGCTGCCTGATCGCCAGCGTGAAGCGATTGTGTTGCAGTATTACCAAGAGCTGTCGAATATCGACGCCGCGGCGCTGATGAACATCAGCGTCGAGGCACTGGAGAGCTTGCTGTCACGGGCCCGGCGCAACCTGCGCAGTTACCTTGACGACACACCCGGGCCCGCCCGCCCAGGAAGGGGAAAACCATGACGCCTGAACGATTTGCCCAATTGGCCGAGGCTTACGGCGGCCACTTGCACCGTTGGCCGCGCGCCGAACAGGCCGAGGCCCAGGCCCTGCTGGACGCAGGCGATGCCAGCCTCCTTGAGGTGCTGCATCAGGCGCGATGGCTCGACGGCCAGCTGGACGGCTATCAACTGGCACCCGTCGACCCGGCGCTGGCGCGGCAGATTCGCCAATCGTTTCCCCAGCGCCAGTCCTTCTGGGCGCGCTACGCCGGCTGGCTGTCGCCGGCCGGTTTTGTTGGCGTGGGCATCGCCGGGGTCGCCGCCGGAATCCTGGTGGCGTCGTTGAGCGTGCCGTTGCCCATGCTTGGCCCTGAAGTACTGCCGAGTGTCTTCGACCAGGGCGACGCCGAAGTCGTCTTCACCGTCAACGCCGAGGAAAGCGAGCAATGACCCCGTCACCCAAGTACCTGAAGCCGCTGCTGGTTGTGTCGGTGTTGTTCAACGTGTTTTTGATCGGCGGTGTCGGCGGTGGCTTGTACCATTGGTTGGCGAACACCAAGCCCGCCGAGGCCGTGGTTAACCAGCATGGCCTGCGCCAGGCGATGGTCAAGCTGCCGCCGGAACGGCGCAAGGAACTGCGCCAGTTGTTGCGCCAGAACCGCGCCGACAGCCAGCCGCTGGTACTTGCCGGGCGCGAGGCGCGGCTGGACGTGATCAAGCAACTGGAGGCGCCGACGCTGGACCGTGCGGCGTTGGTGACGGATTTGGGCAAGGCCCGGGAGGCGGACATGGCGCTCAGGGCGCTGGTGGACAACACCCTGGCGCAGTTCGCCAGCACCTTGCCCCGGGATGAGCGCCAGCGGTTGGTGGAGGCGTTGTATATGAAGGGCCAGGCGAAGGGCAAGGTCGCCAAGAGCCACTGATGATCGTTCCCACGCTCTGCGTGGGAATGCCGCCCCGGACGCTCTGCGTCCAGTTGGCGATGCAAGGTTCAAGTCTTGCGCAGTGGTGACGCGGAGCGTCACGGGATGCGTTCCCACGCAGAGCGTGGGAACGAGCATTAATAACCGAGACGGGCGACGGATTTTCCCGGGTGGCGGCGTTTAACCCGGGTAGGCCCGCCACTCAGGCGAAGGCCAATCTCATTGGGGAACCGTGCCATGTCCCGCCTATTCAAAGCTACGCTGGCCGCCACGTTGATGGCGGCTGCGTTGTCCGGTTGTATTGTCGAGCCTGTTCATCCGCGGCGTCCGCCGCCTTTGGTCGAGGTGGTGCCGGTGGCGCCGGCGCCAGGGTATCAGTGGGTGCGGGGGCACTATCGCTGGGGGAACGGGCAGTGGTTATGGGTGCCGGGGCATTGGCGGTACTGATCCACCACACGTTCAACTGCGACACCGAAACCCTGTGGGAGCTGGCTTGCCTGCGATGGCATCACCGCGGTCTTACTGACAGACCGAGGTGCCTGCATCGCGGGCAAGCCCGGCTCCCACAGGTGATAGGGGCTCCGTCAGGACTTTCCTGAACGTCTCCACCAGCGGCCGCAAGTTGATCCGATGCCACGCCGCCCACAGCGGCGTGGTGTAGGTCAGCCACGGCAGTTCTCGCAGCACAACGCCTGGCGGTGCATTGCGGTTCAGACCCTTCTGCACCATCGCCACACCCAACCCCGACGCCACCAATCCCAACGCGGTAAACGGCTCGCTGGCTTCCATCGGAATCTGCGGGGTAAACCCTGCCCGAATGCACGCCGCGACAAAGTCATCCGCCGGGTTTGCACCCGCTTTGCGCTGCACGCCAATCCATTGTTGCTCGGCCAGATGCTCAGGCAGCAACTCGCTGACGCTGGCCAGCGGATGCTGCTCGGGCAGCGCCAGCAGCATCGGATCGTCCAGCACTTGCAATGCAATCAGGTCCGGGTCATCCACCGCCGGTGGTTCACCCACCAGAGCGATATCCAGGCTGCGTTGGCGCAGGCCTTCCAGTTGCTCGATGGAGGGCAGGTTGTACAGGGCGATATGCACGTTGGGCCGCGCGTCACGCAGTACCTTCAGGCCGTTGGGCAGCACCCCCGCGTGCATGGCGTTTTCGATGTAGCCGATGCACAGTCCGCCTTCTTCGCCTTTACCCAATCGCCGGCCCAATGACTCCAGGCGGTTGGCGTGGGTCAGCAGCGCCTTGGTTTCGGCGAGGAACGTCTGGCCGTCGCGGGTCA
This sequence comes from Pseudomonas sp. KK18, assembly GCF_037094675.1. Lineage (NCBI taxonomy): Bacteria > Pseudomonadati > Pseudomonadota > Gammaproteobacteria > Pseudomonadales > Pseudomonadaceae > Pseudomonas > Pseudomonas sp. KK18. Next base: position 4,410,430 of record NZ_CP146605.1, on the reverse strand, counting down.
GGCGGATGCGCTGTTGGCTGCGCTCGAACAGGGTCAGGCCCAAGCGTTCTTCCAATTGGGCAATCTGCCGGCTCAGGGGCGATTGGGAGATGTGCAACCGTTCGGCAGCACGCCCCACGTGTTCTTCTTCAGCGACTACAACGAAGTAGCGCAATTGGCGGAAGTCGATCATGTCAGACCTTAAGGGACTCAAGTTGGTCGCAGTATGTCTTGGACGGTCCGATCTCTGCAATCTACGATCTGCTCAACGGTCAACACAGCGACCTTGAACAATCTTGAGGATTTACCCCATGAGCTTGAAAGACAAACTGCCCGGCGTGCTGGGTTTTGGCACCGCCCCCTTGGGCAACATGTTCCGTGCGATTCCTGAAGAGGAGGCGCAAGCCACCGTCGAAGCAGCCTGGAACCAGGGCGTGCGTTACTTCGACACCGCCCCGTTCTACGGCTCGGGCCTCTCGGAAATCCGCCTGGGCCAGGCCCTGTCCAAGTACAACCGTGACGACTACGTGCTCAGCACCAAGGTCGGCCGGGTGATCCTGGATGAAGTGGAAGAAAGCGCCCGCGACCTTGGCGAGAAAAGCGGCGTGTTTGAACATGGCCGGCCGAACAAGATGGTCAACGACTACAGCGCCGATGCCACCCTGCGCTCCATCGAAGACAGCCTCAACCGCCTGCAAACCGACCGCCTCGACATCGTGTGGATTCACGACATCGCCCAGGATTTCTACGGCGATCAATGGCTGGACTACTTCAATCAGGCGCGCACCGGTGCTTTCAAGGTGCTGACCCGCCTGCGTGAAGAAGGCGTGATCAAGGCCTGGGGCCTGGGCGTCAATCGGGTCGAGCCTTGCGAGTTGACCCTGGACCTGGCCGAAGCCCAGCCCGACGGTTTCCTGCTTGCCGGTCGCTACACCTTGCTCGACCATGAACGCGCCTTGCAGCGCTTGATGGATGCAGCCCAGGCGCAGAACGTCGAGATCGTGGTCGGTGGCCCTTACAGCTCCGGGATCCTGGCGGGCGGCGCACATTTTGAGTACCAGAAAGCCAGCCCGGCGATCATCAGCAAGGTCGAGCAGATCAAGGCGATTGCCGCGGCCCATGGCGTGAGTGTGAAAGCCGCTGCACTGCAATTCTCCCTGGCTCACCCGGCAGTGGCCGCAGTGATTCCGGGTGCCAGTCGTCCGGGGCGCATTGCTGAAGACGTCGCGGCGTTGTCAGAGAAGATTCCCGCAGCCTTTTGGCAGGCCCTGCGCGAGGCCCGATTGATTTCGGCCCGTGCACCGTTGCCGCTCTAACCACAGGAACGCGAACATGAAAATTGATATCAGTGGCAAAGTCGCAATCGTCAGTGGCAGCACCGCCGGCATAGGCCTGGGCATCAGCCAGGCGCTGGCGCAATCCGGCGCTACGGTGGTGTTGATCGGGCGTGAATCGGGCAAGGTCGACGAGGCGCTGGCGACCATTCGCCAGGCCGTGCCCGGCGCGGATCTGCGTGGGCTGGTGGCGGACCTCGGTACGGCCGAGGGCGCTGAAAAGCTGTTCGCCGCCGAGCCGCGCGCCGACATCCTGGTGAACAACCTCGGGATCTTCAACGACGTCGATTTCTTCGACGCCCCCGACAGCGAGTGGACGCGTTTCTACGAGGTCAACGTGATCTCCGGTGTGCGTTTGTCGCGGCATTACACGCCGGGCATGGTCGAGCAGGGCTGGGGCCGGGTGATCTTTGTGTCGTCGGAATCCGGGGTGGCAACGCCGGCTGACATGATCAATTACGGCGTGACCAAAAGCGCCAACCTGGCGGTGTCCCATGGCTTGGCCAAACGCCTGGCGGGCACCGGGGTGACGGTCAATGCGATCCTGCCGGGGCCGACCTTTACCGATGGCCTGGAGCACATGCTCAAGGACGCCGTGGCCAAGTCCGGGCGCAGTGCGCGGGACGAGGCGGATGTGTTTGTGCGCAATGCGCGGCCGACGTCGATCATCCAGCGCGCAGCGAATGTGGATGAAGTGGCGAATCTGGTGGCGTACATTGCTTCACCGTTGTCCTCTGCCACCACCGGTGCCGCGTTGCGGGTCGACGGCGGTGTTGTCGACAGCATGGCGATCTGATTTTTCTTGAATGGTTTGGAGTGTTAATCGTGGCAAAAGCATCTGCTGTTATTGAAATCCCGGTTTCGGCCGAACAGGTTTGGCAATTGGTCGGCGGCTTCAATTCGCTGCCGGACTGGCTGCCCTTTATCGTCAAGAGCGAGCCGAGTGAAGGCGGGCGCGTGCGTCATCTGCAAACGGCGGATGGTGGTGTGGTGGTGGAGCGGCTGCAACGCTTTGATAACGCGGCGCGTACTTACAGCTACTCCATCAGCGAGTCGCCGTTTCCGGTGAGTGAGTATTTGGCGACGTTGAAGGTTGAGGCGTTGACGGACAGCACCGCCAAGGTCACCTGGTCGGGTGTGTTTACCCCGGTGGCCGGTGTGACGGATGCGGCGGTGGAGGAGTTGTTTACCGGTGTCTACAGCGGCGGGCTGGATGCGTTGCGCGGTAATTTTCCGGGCTGAATGAAGATCAAATGTGGGAGCGGGCTTGCTCGCGAATGCGGTGGATCAGTGCCAGATGGGTTGACTGACACTCCGCATTCGCGAGCAAGCCCGCTCCCACATTGGTTTTGTGGTGTTCTTCAGGCTTCAGGCTTCGGGCATCAGTTGTTGGCGGCATTCGAGGATCAGCTTCGCGCCGCCTCGTTCGCTGCTGCCGACTTCCAGTTTGAAACCGTGCAGGTTGATGATCGCGGCCACAATCGACAGCCCCAAGCCAAACCCGCCTTGCTGTTGATTGCCTTCGTCCACCCGGTAAAACCGCTGGAACACTGCCGCACGTTCAGCTGCGGGAATCCCGGGGCCGGAGTCGAGGACTTCAATGCGGGTGCTGCCGGCATCGTTCACGCCGCGCAAAATCACTTCGCCGCCCGGCGGGGTGAACTTGATCGAGTTGCTCAGCAGGTTGGCCAGGGCTTCGAACAGCAGCGCGCGGTCACCAGTGATCCAGGGCAATGAGTCCGGCACTTGCAGCAGCAATTCCATCTCGCCTTCTTCTGCCAGGGGCAGGTAGAAGTCGTGGAGTTCCTGCAGCAAGGGCAGGGGATCAAGCACCAGGAAGCCCGAGCGGCGCTGATGGTCTTCCAGTTCGGAAATCCGCAGCAGGCCGCGAAAACGCGCCATCAAGGTGTCGGTCTCGGCGATGGCCGCGTCCAGTTGCAGGGCGTGGGGCGCGTCTTCATCAGCCTGTTGCTGGATTCGGTACAGCTGCGCCCGCAGGCGTGTGAGCGGGGTGCGCAGGTCGTGGGCGATGTTGTCGCACACGCCCTTGACCTCGTTCATCAGCTTCTCGATACGGTCGAGCATCGCGTTGACGATGGCTGCCAGCATGTCCAGTTCGTCGCGTCGGTCGGACAATGGCAAACGGTGGGTCAGGTCGCCGGCCACGATGGCTTCGGCACTCGCCTGGATCCCGCGAATCCGCCGCAACGGGCGCCGCCTGAGCAGGTGCCAGCCGGCCGCGCCGGGAATGATCGTCAGGGTGATCCCCCACAGCAAGGCGTGCAGGATGATCCGCGTCACGCCGAACAGCGAGCCGTTGGCCCGCACCAGGATCAGCCAGCGGCCGTCTTCGGTGTGGGTGGCCACGGCGTCGCAGCTGTCGCGCGGCAGTTTCGGGTCGTCGGAGTCGATGCAGTTGGCCAGGGCGTGGATGTGCCCGTCCATTGGCAGGTCGGGCGGTATCACGCGGATCGGGCCGCTGATGGGGTTGAACTGATTGTCGAACAGGCCGTAGGCGTCAACGCCCTTCATGTCGAAGGTCATGCTGGTGGTCAGGGCTTCCACCAGCTCTTCGCCGTCAAACCGCTGGAACAGGTGCTGGCGCTGCATCAGGGAGTGGCGCGAGAGGTCGCCCAGGTAACCGGACACCTCGTAGTACAGCACGCCCATGAGGATGCAGCTCCAGGCCACGAACAACGAACTGTAGAGCGCCAGCAGCCGGCTGCTGGAAGAGCGCCAGCCTTTAGAGGGGTTCAGCAATGACATACCCGGAACCTCGTACCGTGCGGATCAGCGGCGTGAGGCCCGGCGGGTCGATTTTTTTGCGCAGGCGACCGATGTGCACGTCGATCAGGTTGGTGCCCGGGTCGAAGTGATAACCCCAGACTTCCTCGAAGATCATCATCCGCGAGAGGATTTGCCCGGTGTTGCGCATCAGGAATTCCAGCAGTTTGTATTCGGTCGGCAACAGGCTCAGGGGCTGTTCGGCACGGCTGGCTTCACGGCTGATCAGGTTCAGTTCCAGATCCGCCACGCGCAAGGCAGTTTCGAACTCCTTGACCGTGCTTTTGCGCCGCAGCAGCACTTCGACGCGGGCGGCCATTTCGTCGGAGGCGAACGGTTTGGTCAGGTAGTCATCACCACCGGCCCGCAGGCCACGTACCCGTTCATCCACATCGGAGAGGGCGCTGATCATCAGGATCGGCGTGGATACGCCGATGGTGCGCAGGGTGGTGACGATGGCCAGGCCATCCAGTTCCGGGAGCATGCGGTCGAGGGTGATCAGGTCGTAATCACCGCTGACGGCACGGACCAGGCCTTCGCGGCCATTGTCTACCCAGTCTACGTCCAGTCCATGGCTACTCAGCTCGGCAACGATCTCGCGGGCCGTTACGGCGTCGTCCTCGATGGTCAAAATGCGGGTCATAAGGATTACCTGGTGAGCGATTCACACTGAAGTGCGGGCATTTTGCCAAGAAATGATAGCCCGCTTCCTAAATAAAAATTTATGTAGGCACAAACGACACAATTCACCATAACCCGCTGAATCTGAACGAACGCTGTGTGTGTAGGATTTTTTGCATGCCATGGGGGGCGTACGGGTTATTTCCTACGAGGAATGCAATACGCCCGCCGCTCCGGGCCATTTCTTGCAAGTTGCATGGTTCAAATTAGTTCAACTTAATTAAGCTGTTGAAATATATGAAGTTTTAATTTTCGAGCTTCTGGCACGTCGCCTGCACTGTCCCTTTTGAGACTTGTAACACTATTTTTCATGCCTGGAGCAAAACAACAATGATTACATCCTCATCCACGCTGCAAGAGTCGAGCACGCTCTCCGGGGTTTCCTGGGGCGCGATCTTTGCCGGGGCCGCTGCCGCGGCTGCGCTGTCCTTGATTCTGGTACTGCTGGGCTTCGGCCTGGGCTTTTCGGCGGTGTCGCCGTGGGCCGACAGTGGCATCAGCGCCAAAGGGCTTGGCATTTCTACCATTGTCTGGCTGGCGGTTACGCAAATCATCGCGTCGGGGATGGGCGGTTACATCGCCGGTCGCCTGCGGGTGAAATGGGCCAATATGCACGGCGATGAGGTGTACTTTCGCGACACCGCCCATGGCTTCCTGGCCTGGGCCGTGGCGACATTGGTGACGGCGGTGCTGATCGTCGGTTCGGTCAGCAGTGTGGTCAGCGGTGGTGTGAAGGCCGGTGCCAGTGTGGCCTCGGGTGCCGTCAGTGGCATGAGCCAGGTGGCTGGCGCTGCCTCCAAGGGCGAAGACTTTGGCTACTACGTCGACAGCCTGTTCCGTGATGATCGCCCGGCCGCCGTCAGTGATGACGCGGTGCATGGTGTGGTCGCTCGCATCTTCGCTCGTACCGTGAGCAACAATGGTCAGCTGGCACCTGAAGACCGTGCGTACCTTGCACAGTTGATCAGCCAGCGGACCAACCTCAGCCAGGCCGATGCCGAGGCGCGTGTTGACCAGGTCTATGGCCAGGCTCAAAAAGCTCTGGATGACGCCAAGTTGAAAGCCAAGCAGGCTGCCGACACGGCTGCAAAAGTGGCTGCCTACACGTCGCTGTGGACCTTCGTGGCGCTGTTGATCGGTGCGTTTTTTGCCAGCCTCGCTGCAACCTTTGGTGGTCGTCGCCGGGATGCCGTGGTGTATCTGGAAACCACTCCCCACACCACTTCCGTTCGTTAATTCAAGGAGAACGTCATGCGCTCATTACTGCTGTTTTTCCTCGGTGTGCCTATCCCGGTCATTATCCTGATCGCGATCTTCATGCACTGATCCTCAGGCTTGCTCGGTCCCCATGTGGGAGCGGGCTTGCTCGCGAAAGCGGTGTATCAGTCACATATGGATTGGCTGATACACCGCTTTCGCGAGCAAGCCCGCTCCCACATTTTGTTTTGTGTCGTTGCTGCATTCCGGGCGAAGGCGAAATCTCCGGATTTTGTTAATTGTTGCTTAACCGCCTTTTGGCTAAGCTCCCGTCCCATGAGCCGCTATCTGCGTTTTTTCCTGGTGCTGATGTTGAGTCTTGCGCTTCCCCTGACCGGGATGGCGGGTGTGCCGTCGAGCACCGAGCCGTGCCCGATGCAGATGTCCGACATGCAGATGATGAGCGACATGGCCCCTGACTGTTGCCGGGACGGCGCAGCCGCCGATCACAGCAAAAGCTGCAAGCCCGGCCAGGAGTGCAAGACCGGCGGCATGCTGCAATTGTCGATGCCGGTGCTCAAGGCCCCGGTAACTGCCTCCAATGCGCTGGTCGTCAGCGTCTCTTCCGACTTCATTCCCGACCGTACGCCGTCCGGCGTCTGGCGCCCGCCCCGTAGCTGAATCCTGTTGCACCTGAAGACTCGTCCCTGAACCGGGACGGCCTTGCTGTGGGCCGCGTAAAGCGGTGCGCAGCGCAACAGAACAGGACACTTCAAGATGAATTTCCTATGCGTGCGTGCCCTGGTGATGGGCGTGCTGGCGTGGCCGACGCTGGCGTCTGCGCTGACCCTGGATGAGGCCTTGCGCCTGGCGCAAAACAACGCGCCGTCGCTGACGGCTGAATCCTCCAAATTGCAGGCCGCGACCCAGGCGGCGATTCCGGCCGGCGAACTGCCGGACCCGAAACTGGTCGTCGGCCTGCAGAATTTCCCCATTGGCGGGCCCAATCGCGGCACGCTGTATGGCGATGACATGACCGAACAAATGATCGGCATCCAGCAACAAGTGCCCAGCCGCGACAAGCGCAAGGCACGGGTTGAGTTGGCGTCGGCCAGCGTGGACACGGCTGCCGCCGAAGGCCGGATCGAGCGCTTGAATGTGCGTCAGGCCACCGCCCAGGCGTGGATTCGCGCCTATGCGGTGGAGCGTAAAGAGGCGCTGTTCAAGGACTTCTATCAGCAAAATCGCCTGCTGCAAGACACCGTGCGTGCGCAACTGGCCGGCGGTCGCGGGCAGCCTTCCGACGTCGTGATCCCGAAGCAGGAAGCGGCTGACCTGGCCGAGCGCGAGGATGAGCTGATCCAGCAACGCGCCCAGGCCCGGGCGGCCCTCAAGCGCTGGATCGGCCCGGCCGCCAGTGAAGCTCCCAGCGGGCAATTGCCGAACTGGAAAATCGACACCACCGGCTTCACCCACAACCTGCACCAGCACCCGGTTCTGCAAGCCTTTGCACCGCGCACCCGCGAGGCCGAAGCCCGGCTGAACGAGGCCAAGGCGCAAAAGACCTCGGACTGGAGTTGGGAAGTGGACTACCAGCACCGAGGCCGTGAGTACGGCGACATGGTCAGCCTGCAATTCACCTTCGATTTGCCGATCTTCCCCGGTCGCCGACAAAACCCCGGTATCGCCGCCAAGCAGGCCGAACTCGACCAACTGGACGCCGAACGCGAAGCCAAGACGCGTGAACATACCCAGGAACTCGAAGACGACCTGGCCAACTACCAGCGCCTGGACCGCGCCGTGCAGCGCAGCCAGGACAGCCTGGTGCCGCTGGCCGAGGAGAAATTGTCGCTGAGCCTGGCGGGGTATCGCGCGGGCAAGGGCGACCTGATGAGCGCGGTCAGCGCCCGCCGCGAGTGGGTCGAGGCGCGCTTCAAACAGATTGACGCCATTGAGCAGCGTGCCCTGACCGGCGCCCAGCTGTATTTTGCTTACGGGGAACCCGCCAATGAATAACCGAATCGTGAATATGGCCCTGTTGGGCGGCGTCCTGCTGCTGGGTCTGGGTGGCGGCTATTGGCTGGCGCAGATGCGCGAGGCACAGCCGGTCACGGCCGGGACGATGCAGGCGCCGGACGAGAAAAAGGCGCTGTACTGGTACGACCCGATGTACCCGCAGCAAAAATTCGACAAGCCGGGCAAGTCGCCCTTCATGGACATGCAACTGGTGCCGCGCTACGCCGGTGGCGCCGAGGAGAGTGCGGCGATTCAGATCGACCCCAGCCTGACCCAGAACATCGGCGTGCGCCTGGCGAGCGTCAGCCGTGGGGTGCTGGCGTCGAGTCTTGAGCTGTCGGGAATCCTCGCCTTCAACGACCGCGATGTGGCGGTGGTGCAGGCGCGCGCTGCGGGATTTGTCGAGCGGGTTTACGCTCGTGCGCCGGGGGATGTGCTCAAGGCCCAGGCGCCCCTGGCGGACATTCTGGTGCCCGAATGGGCCGCCGCGCAGGAAGAGTTCCTTGCTCTGCGACACAGCGATCCAGGTTTGTTGGCTGCCGCCCGCCAGCGTCTGCGCTTGAGCGGAATGCCTGCCGGGTTGATCACGCAGATGGAGCGCAGCGGCCGGGTGCAATCGGTGATGACCATCACCACCCCGCTGGGCGGCGCGTTGCAAACCCTCGACGTACGCGAAGGCATGACCGTCGCGGCGGGTCAAACCCTGGCGCGGGTCAATGGCCTGGGCACCGTGTGGCTGCAGGTCGCCGTGCCTGAAGCCCAGGGCGCCGCGCTGGCCGTTGGGCAAACGGTCGAGAGCCGTTTTGTCGGGTTGCCGGGACAAGTCGTCAAAGGCACCGTCGCCGCGATTCTGCCGGCAACTGCCATGGACAGCCGCACCGTGCAGGTTCGGGTCGAACTGCCCAACCCTGACGGTATGTTGCGCCCCGGTATGACCGCCCAGGTGCGCCTGGCCCAATCCAGCGGCCAATCGGTGCTGTTGCTGCCGAGCGAGGCGTTGATTCGCACCGGCAAACGCGTGCTGGTGATGGTGGCCGAGGAGGGCGGGCGATATCGCCCGGCAGAAGTCCAGGTAGGTGCAGAAAATCAGGACAACACCGTCATCCTCGCCGGCCTGCAGGAAGGCCAGCAGGTGGTGGCCTCCGGTCAATTTCTGCTGGACTCCGAAGCAAGTTTGAAGGGAATTACCACTCAATCGTCCGGCGGTTTTTCAGATGAGGGGGCCATGGACGGCATGAGCATGCAACCGGGAGCCCGGCCATGATCGCCCTGTTGATTCGCTGGTCGGTGGCCAACCGCTTTTTGGTGTTGTTGGCGACTTTATTCGTGACGGCCTGGGGTTTGTGGTCGATCCAGAACACCCCGGTGGACGCCTTGCCGGACCTGTCGGATGTGCAGGTGATCATCCGCACGCCGTACCCGGGCCAGGCCCCGCAGATTGTCGAGAACCAGGTCACTTACCCGATGACCACCACCATGCTCTCGGTGCCGGGGGCGAAGACCGTGCGTGGCTTTTCGTTCTTCGGCGACAGCTATGTTTACGTGCTGTTCGACGAAGGCACCGACCTGTATTGGGCGCGCTCGCGGGTGCTGGAATACCTGAGCCAGTTGCAGGCGCGTTTGCCGGCATCGGCCAAGCCGGCGCTGGGCCCGGATGCCACCGGTGTCGGCTGGATCTACCAGTACGCGCTGGTGGACCGCACCGGAAAACACGACTTGGCGCAACTGCGCTCGTTGCAGGACTGGTTCCTCAAGTTCGAGCTCAAGACCCTGCCCAATGTCGCCGAAGTGGCGACCATCGGCGGCCAGGTCAAGCAGTACCAGGTGCAGATCGACCCGCTGGCCCTGGCCAGTCGCGGCATCACCCAGGCCCAGGTGGTGGAAGCCATCGGCAAGGCCAACCAGGAAACCGGCGGTTCGGTGCTGAACATGGGTGAGTCGGAATACATGGTGCGTGCGTCCGGCTACCTGAAAACCCTGGAGGACTTTCGCGGCATTCCCCTGCGGCTCGACACCCACAACGTGCCGGTGACCCTTGGGGATGTGGCGACGATCCAGCTGGGCCCGGACATGCGCCGGGGCATCAGTGAACTGGATGGCGAAGGCGAGGCGGTGGGCGGCGTGGTGATCCTGCGCAGCGGCAAGAACGCCCGCGAGGCCATCGCGGCGGTCAAGACCAAGCTGGAGCAACTGCAAACCAGCCTGCCGCCCGGGGTGGAAATCGTCACCACCTACGATCGCAGCAAACTCATCGATCGCGCCGTGGACAACCTCAGCCACAAGCTGCTCGAAGAGTTCCTGGTGGTGGCGCTGGTGTGCGGGATCTTCCTGTGGCACCTGCGCTCCTCGCTGGTGGCGATCATTTCGTTGCCGGTGGGGGTGTTGATTGCCTTTATCGTCATGCGCTTCCAGGGCATCAACGCGAACATCATGTCCCTGGGCGGGATTGCGATTGCCATCGGCGCGATGGTCGATGGCGCGGTGGTGATGATCGAGAATGCCCACAAGAAAATCGAAGCCTGGCACCACGCGCATCCGAACCAGGAATTGAAGGGGGAGGCGCATTGGAAGGTCATCACCGATGCAGCAGTGGAGGTGGGGCCGGCGTTGTTTTTCTGCCTGCTGATCATCACCTTGTCGTTTATCCCGGTGTTCACCCTGCAAGCCCAGGAAGGCCGCTTGTTCGGGCCGCTGGCCTACACCAAGACCTATGCCATGGCCGCTGCGGCGGGGTTGTCGGTGACCCTGATCCCGGTGCTGATGGGCTACTGGATTCGCGGGCGTATTCCCGATGAGCAACGCAACCCGCTGAATCGCGGCCTGATCAAACTCTACCAACCGGCCCTCGGCGCGGTGTTGCGCTGGCCGCGCATGACCATGCTGGTCGCGCTGCTGATGGTCGCCAGTGCGCTATGGCCGGTGTCGCACCTGGGCGGTGAATTCCTGCCGCCGCTGGATGAGGGTGACCTGTTGTATATGCCGTCGGCGTTGCCTGGTTTGTCGACGCAAACTGCCGGCGCATTGCTGCAACGTACAGACCGCTTGATCAAGAGCGTGCCGGAAGTCGCCCACGTGTTTGGCAAGGCCGGCCGCGCGGAAACCGCCACCGACCCGGCGCCGCTGGAAATGTTCGAAACCACCATCGAGTTCAAGCCGCGAGACCAATGGCGGCCGGGCATGACCCCGGAAAAACTGGTGAAGGAACTCGACCGGGTGGTGCAGGTGCCGGGGCTGACCAACATCTGGATTCCGCCGATCCGCAACCGCATCGACATGCTCGCCACCGGGGTCAAAAGCCCGATCGGCGTCAAGGTCGCGGGTTCCAGCCTGATGGACATCGACGCCGTGACCCAGGCCGTGGAAAAGGTTGCCAAGACGGTGCCCGGCGTCAGCTCGGCGCTGGCGGAACGCCTGACGGGCGGGCGCTACATCGACGTGGATATCGACCGCCCGGCCGCCGCGCGTTATGGCCTGAACATCACCGATGTGCAGTCCATTGTCTCCGGGGCGATTGGCGGGGAAAACATCGGCGAGACCGTCGAAGGCTTGGCGCGGTTTCCCATCAACCTGCGCTACCCGAAAGAATGGCGCGACTCGGTGAGCGCGTTGAGCAACCTGCCGATCTATACGCCGTCGGGCAGCCAGATCACCCTGGGCACCGTGGCCAGGATCAAGGTCAGCGAAGGCCCGCCGATGCTCAAGAGCGAAAACGCCCGGCCTTCCGGCTGGGTGTACATCGACGTGCGCGACCGCGACCTGGCGTCGGTGGTGAAGGACTTGCGTGAAGCGATCAACCAGAACGTGCAACTGCAACCGGGCATGAGCCTCAGCTACTCGGGGCAGTTCGAGTTCCTGGAGCGGGCCAATGAACGCCTGAAACTGGTGGTGCCGGCGACTTTGCTGATCATCTTCGTGCTGCTGTACCTGACGTTCCGGCGGGTGGATGAGGCGCTGCTGATCCTCGCCACGTTGCCGTTCGCGCTGACGGGTGGGGTGTGGTTGCTGTACTGGCTGGGCTTCAACCTGTCGGTGGCGACGGGTGTTGGATTTATCGCGTTGGCGGGGGTGTCGGCGGAGTTTGGCGTGATCATGCTGCTGTATTTGAAAAACGCCTGGGCCGAACGCCAGGGAGGAGGGGACCAGGCCCTGCTGGAAGCCATCACCGAAGGTGCCGTATTACGCGTGCGGCCCAAGGCGATGACCGTGGCCGTAATCATCGCCGGCTTGCTGCCGATCCTTTTAGGCGGCGGCACCGGCAGCGAAGTCATGAGCCGGATTGCCGCGCCCATGATTGGCGGCATGCTCACAGCGCCCTTGCTCTCCCTCTTCGTCATCCCGGCGGCATATAGGCTAATGCGCAAATCCAAAAGCTAACGACAATCAAATGTGGGAGCGGGCTTGCTCGCGAAAGCGGTGTGTCAGTCGCCAGATGCCGTGGCTGACCCACCGCGTTCGCGAGCAAGCCCGCTCCCACATTTAGACCTCATTCAGCCTGACCCACCGCTCCTCCTTGGCCGCCACCCGAATCGCCGTGGCCAACCGCTCAATCTCCCAAGCCGCCGCAAAATCCGTCCCGTCACTGCCCTTGCCGGCCAACGCCATCACCAACTCATGCACCTCCAGCGTCTTCAACTCGTTGTACCCCAACTGATGCCCCGGCGCCGGACTGAACGCCGCATACCCTGGCAACGAAGGCCCCGCCAACACCCGCTGAAACCCCTCCTGCCCAACCCGAAACAGCTGCAATTCATTCAACCGTTCCTGATCAAACGACAACGTGCCCCGCGTGCCACTGATCTCAAAGCTCAGGTGATTCTTATACCCATGCTTCAGCCAGCTACTGCTCACCGTCCCCCGTGCCCCATTGGCAAACCGCAACAACGCATGCACCTGGTCATCCACCGCAATCTCCCGCAGCGTCTCACTCCCGGCGGTGGCAGGCCGCTGCCCGTGCACCGTTTGCGTATCGGCACACACACTCACCACATCCCCCACCAAATAGCGCGCCATGGACAGTAAATGGCTGCCCAGATCCGCCAACGCACCGCCGGCATGTCCCACCTCACAGCGCCACGACCACGGCGACGCCGAATCCGCCATGAAATCCTCGCTGAATTCCCCCTGAAAACTGATGATTTCCCCCAACTCACCGCGGGCGATCAACTGCCGGGCCAAACCAATCATCGGGTTGTGCTGATAGTTGTAACCCACCCGCGTCACCACCCCGGCCTTGCTCGCCGCATCACGCATCGCGGCCGCCTGCTCCAGGCTCACCGCCAGCGGCTTCTCGCAATACACCGCCTTGCCTGCCGCCAGTGCAGCCATGGCCATGGGGTAGTGCAAATGGTTGGGAGTAGTGATGGCGACAACATCCACCTTGGGATCGTCAATCAACTGCTGCCAGTCGCCATGGGCCTGGGCAAACCCCCAGTCATTGGCGCAGCGTATTGCGCGCTCGGTATCGGCATCGGCCAGGGCGGCCAGCGTGAGCTTCACCGGCAGCTCGAACACCGCCCGCGCATTATTGAACGCCAAGGCGTGGGCACGCCCCATAAAGCCTGTACCAATCAGGCCGATTCCGAGTTCGCGCATAGCCGGGTTCCTTCGAATTATTGTATTGAGAAGCCTATTTATGGAATAAATATTCCCAAAACTCAACACATAGAATAAAAATTCATTCCAAGGCCCACACCTCACCCGTGGCGAGGGAGCTTGCTCCCGCTGGGCTGCGCAGCGGCCCCAAAAAGCGTAGGAGCGCTGCGCACTCCAGCGGAAGCAAGCCCCCTCACCCCAACAGCCCCCCTCCACGGATCACCGCCGCTGATAGCACTACATTCAGCACCGACCCAAACCCCTCCAGTTAACAAAACATAACGTAGCGCCGATTGTCAGACGATTCCAAAGCCCGCTAGGATGGCCCAGCTTGCCCAAGGCGCTCTAGATTGCAGGTTTCAGGGCTCCCCGCGGCAAGACGACCTAACAATAATAAATGGGAGAAAGGTCTATGAGTGAGCCTGTCATGGGTGTGGTGTTTTTCCGCCCGAAGGCCACGCGCAGGGTCGCATTGCTGGCCACAGCGCTCTCGTTGCTGGGGGTTGTCGCGTTGTCGACACCGGCCCATGCCGCCACAGAAACCACCGCCGCCGCGGTGTTCGCCATTGACTCCCCCAAGGCCGCCAAAAGCCTGATGATCGACGTGGTCCACGCAGGCAAGCGCCTGGTCGCGGTCGGTGATCGCGGGCACATCCTCTATTCCGACGACCAGGGCGCCACCTGGACTCAAGCCAAAGTCCCCACCCGGCAACTGCTGACCGCCGTATTTTTCGCCGACGACCAACACGGCTGGGCGGTGGGCCATGACGCACAGATCCTCGCCACCACCGACGGCGGCGTTACCTGGACCCAACAATTCCAGGACCTCAAGCGCGAAGCACCGCTGCTCGACGTCTGGTTCAAGGACGCCAGCAACGGCTTTGCCGTGGGTGCCTACGGTGCGCTGATCGAAACCACCGACGGGGGCAAGACCTGGGACGACGTCAGCGACCGCCTCGACAACGAAGACCAATACCACCTCAACGCCATCGCCCAGGTGAAAGATGCCGGGCTGTTTATCGTCGGTGAGCAGGGCAGCATGTTCCGCTCCCATGACGAGGGGCAAACCTGGGAAAAACTCGAAGGCCCCTACGAGGGCTCGCTGTTCGGCGTGATCGGCACCGCCCAGGCGCAGACGCTGTTGGCCTACGGCCTGCGTGGCAACCTGTTCCGCTCCACGGATTTTGGCAGCACCTGGGAGCCGGTGGAGCTGAACGCCACTCGTGGCGCGCTGGAATTCGGTTTGTCGGGGGCGACCCTGCTGGACGACGGTTCCATCGTGGTGGTGGGCAACGGTGGCAGCGTGGTGGTCAGCCACGACGACGGCCTGACCTTCAGCGTATTCAATCGCCCGGACCGCATTTCGCTGTCGGCGGTCACCGCGGCGGGCAACGGCAACTTGATTCTGGCGGGGCAGGGCGGCGTTCGCGTGGCCAGTCCAACCGGCGCCGAGCCGACAAAACAATAAGAAGGCGGGGACACAATGAGCAGTCATCACAACGACAAGGCCACGTTTCTCGAGCGCCTGATTTTCAATAACCGCCCGGCAGTCATCACGATCTGCCTGCTGGTGAGTATTTTCCTGTTCTGGCAGGCGACGTTGATTCGCCCGTCCACCAGCTTTGAAAAAATGATCCCCCTCCAGCACCCCTTCATCGAGAGGATGATGGAGCACCGCAACGACCTGGCGAACCTGGGCAACACGGTGCGCATTTCGGTGGAGGCCAAGGACGGTGACATCTTCACGAAGGAGTACATGGAGACCCTGCGCCAGATCAACGACGAGGTGTTCTACATCTCCGGCGTCGACCGCTCCGGCCTCAAGTCCCTGTGGAGCCCCAGCGTGCGCTGGACCGAAGTTACCGAAGAAGGCTTTGCCGGCGGTGAAGTGATCCCGCAGAGCTACAACGGCTCGCCGGAAAGCCTCGACCAGTTGCGCAACAACGTGCTGAAGTCCGGGCAGGTCGGACGGTTGGTGGCCAACGACTTCAAGTCGAGCATCGTCGACATTCCGCTGCTGGAGTCCTATCCGGACCCACAGGACCAGGGCAAGCTGCTGGCCCTGGACTACCGTAAGTTCTCCCATGAGCTCGAAGACAAGATCCGCGACAAGTTCGAAGCGCAGAACCCCAACGTCAAGATCCACATTGTCGGTTTTGCCAAGAAGGTCGGCGACCTGATCGACGGCCTGGTGATGGTGGTGATGTTCTTCGGTATCGCCTTCGTCATCACCCTGGTGCTGCTGCTGTGGTTTACCAACTGCCTGCGCAGTACCGTCGCGGTGTTGAGCACCACGCTGGTGGCGGTGATCTGGCAGCTCGGGCTGATGCATGCCCTGGGTTTCGGGCTGGATCCCTACTCGATGCTCGTGCCGTTCCTGATCTTCGCCATCGGTATTTCCCACGGCGTACAGAAGATCAACGGCATCGCCCTGCAATCCAGTGATGCCGACAACGCCCTGACCGCGGCCCGGCGTACCTTCCGCCAGCTGTTCCTGCCGGGCATGATCGCGATCCTCGCCGATGCGGTCGGTTTTATCACCCTGTTGATCATCGATATCGGCGTGATCCGCGAGCTGGCAATCGGTGCTTCGGTGGGTGTGGCGGTCATCGTGTTCACCAACCTGATCCTGCTGCCGGTGGCGATCTCCTATGTCGGCATCAGCAAACGCGCCATCGCCAAGAGCAAGAAGGATGCGCACCGCGAACACCCGTTCTGGCGCCTGCTGTCGAAGTTCGCCAGCCCCAAGGTCGCGCCGGTGTCGATTGCCCTGGCGCTGATCGCCTTTGGTGGCGGCCTCTGGTACAGCCAGAACCTGAAGATCGGTGACCTCGACCAGGGTGCACCGGAACTGCGCCCGGACTCGCGATACAACAAGG
Source organism: Pseudomonas sp. KK18 (assembly GCF_037094675.1). NCBI lineage: Bacteria > Pseudomonadati > Pseudomonadota > Gammaproteobacteria > Pseudomonadales > Pseudomonadaceae > Pseudomonas > Pseudomonas sp. KK18. The sequence goes on along the minus strand of NZ_CP146605.1, from coordinate 4,393,968 downwards.
ACAACAATTTCATCATCAACAACTACTCCACCAGCTCCGACGTGCTGGTGGTGATGGTCAAGACTCCGCCCGAAGGCTGCTCGCGGTATGAAGCCATGGCGCCCATCGACCAGTTGATGTGGAAGATGCAGAACACCGAAGGCGTGCAGTCGGCCATCTCGCTGGTGACCGTGTCCAAGCAGATGATCAAGGGCATGAACGAGGGCAACCTGAAATGGGAAACCCTGTCGCGCAACCCGGACGTGCTGAACAACTCCATTGCCCGTGCCGATGGCCTGTATAACAACAACTGTTCGCTGGCGCCGGTGCTGGTGTTTCTCAACGACCACAAGGCCGAAACCCTCGACCGCGCGGTGCATGCAGTGCAGGACTTCGCGAAAGAGAACAACAAGGACGGCCTGGAATTCATCCTCGCCGCCGGTAACGCCGGGATCGAGGCGGCCACCAACGAGGTGATCAAGGAGTCCGAGCTGACCATCCTGATCCTGGTGTACCTGTGCGTGGCCACCATGTGCATGATCACCTTCCGCTCGTGGGCGGCGACCCTGTGCATCGTGCTGCCGCTGGTGCTGACCTCGGTGCTGGGCAACGCGCTGATGGCGTTCATGGGCATCGGTGTCAAGGTCGCGACCTTGCCGGTGGTGGCGCTGGGGGTGGGGATTGGCGTGGACTACGGCATCTACATCTACAGCCGCCTGGAGAGTTTCCTGCGGGCCGGCCTGCCGTTGCAGGAAGCCTATTACCAGACGCTCAAGTCCACCGGTAAAGCCGTGCTGTTCACCGGCCTGTGCCTGGCAATCGGCGTATGCACCTGGATCTTCTCGGCCATCAAGTTCCAGGCCGACATGGGGCTGATGCTGACCTTCATGCTGCTGTGGAACATGTTCGGCGCGCTGTGGCTGCTGCCGGCGCTGGCACGCTTCCTGATCAAGCCCGAGAAGCTGGCGGGGCAGAAGGGCAATTCGCTGTTCGCCCACTGATCCAACGCTGTTTGCCAAAACGCCGTGGCCTGTGCCACGGCGTTTTGCATTGCGCGGGCTTAGGCCGATGCAACGATTTGACCTATCATGAGGTCTTTCCTCTTGATGATTGATGGTTATGACTGCCGACACCGCTACCTTGCCCGACGCTTTTGAAGACTGCCAGATGGTCGAAATCGATGGCCTGCACAGCTTCGATTTCAGCCTGGATGACCAGACGTTATCGATCATCTGCATGGACGGTCGCGTCGAGAAGCGCTGGAGTTTCACCCTGGAGCAAGTCAAGGCGGCGACCTTTGATCAAACCCTGCAAAGCTGGACACTTACCGATGACAAGGGCGAACACCGCCTGGTCTGCATGAGCGGCGTCACCGGCAACAATAATGACGAGGATGAAGCGGATGATGATGCGTAAATTCTGGCCCCTGCTGATGGCCGGCAGCGTAGGCGCAATGTCGGTCCAGGCTGCGCCGGTGGACACCTATGAGTTGCTGGTGGGCAGCTACACCGCCGGCACCAGTGAAGGTATCTACCGCTTGCAGTTCGACAGCCGTACCGGGCAGTTCAACGGCCAGCCGGTGCTCGCCGCCAAGGCGGCCAACCCGTCGTGGCTGACCCTGTCCAAGGACCAGAAGCACCTGTTTGTGGTCAACGAAAACGGCCCGGGCCAAAAAGACCCGGTGGGGCGCGTCAGCAGCTACAGCATCGACCCGAAGAACCATCAACTGACCCTGATCAACCAGGTGCAGAGCCTGGGCAACGAGCCGACCCATTCCAGCCTGGCCAGTGATGGGCGCTATCTGTTCGTGGCCAACTATTCGGTGCTGGAAGATCCGGGAGGAAGCCTCGCGGTGTTGCCGGTAGATGCCCAGGGCAAGCTGTCGCCGCCGGTGCAGTTGAGCGGGCACCCGGCCAGCCGGGTCAACCCGGAGCGTCAGGCGTCCAACCACGTGCATTCGGTGGTGTCTTCGCCGGACGGCAAATACGTGTTTGTCCAGGACCTGGGGGCGGACAAGATCTTTGCCTACCACTACGACCCCAAGGCCAACCATGAACTGCCGCTGACCCCGGCCGACCCTGCGTTTGTGCAATTGCCACCGGGCAGCGGCCCGCGGCACCTGCTGTTCACCGCAGACGGCAAGCACGCGTGGCTGACCACCGAGATGAGCGCGCAAGTGGCGGTGTTCGACTACAACGATGGCAAGCTGACCCAGAAGCAACTGGTCAACTTCGCGGATGGCCAGCCGGTGTCCGACAAGGCCGGTGCTGCACTGCACACCTCAAGCGACGGCAAGTTCCTCTACGTGAGCAACCGTGGCACCGCCAACCAGATGCTGGTGTTTGCCATCGATTCGGCCACTGCGCAGCTCAAAGAGATCCAGCGCCGATCGGTGGAAGGTGACCATCCCCGGGAGTTCGCCCTGGACCCCAGCGGCAAGTTCCTGCTGATCGCCAACCAGAAGAGCAACGAGATTGTGGTCGTCGAGCGCGATCCCAAGACCGGTCTTTTGGGCAAAACCGTGCAGAAACTGGCGATTGATGCCCCCAGCGACCTCAAGTTCCTGGTGCGGCAATAAGCCACAGGCCCCGCAGTGCGGGGCCTGACTTGTTGTATTAATACTATTAATAGCGGCTAGTGTTTCAATGAATTTCTAAGGCTAACCCCTCGGGCGTAAGTTTGGTTCCAAGGCCAACACAGGCCACCAAGCCAACCGAACACAAGGGTTACCGACATGAACTTCAATCTTTTCTCGATCATCGCCGCTTCCGCTGTTTCCGCCACCGTAGCGTTGCCAGCCAGCGCCAGTGTTGAAATCAGCAGCAAAAAAACCAGCACCAGCGCCTACACCCAGAAATACCTGCAACAAAGCGCCAACTTCTATGCAGCGCTGGACCACAAAATCCAGAACTGATCTTGAAGCTGATGAAGATCAAATGTGGGAGCGGGCTTGCTCGCGAAAGCGCCGGGTCAGTCTATACATGGGCTGACTGATACACCGCCTTCGCGAGCAAGCCCGCTCCCACATTTTGTCCTGCGACAGTCTCAGGTTTTTGCCATCACGGCGATGAACAACGGCGATTCCAGGAAGCGTTGCAACCAGCCCTGCAATCGCGGATAGGGCGCCTGGCCAAACCACTCCCGATCCACATGGGCAAACTGCCGCACAAACGGTGCAAGTGCCACATCCGCCAGGCTCAAATGCCCGGCCAGCAAATACTCCCGCTCCGCCAGCAACCCCTCCAGCTTCATCAAAAATACCTCACCCTCGGCCCGATAATGCTCCATCGGATACTCCGGATAGCGCTCGGCATACTTGTATCGATTCAATTGATGTTTGAAGCCCTGATCATTCTCTTCAATCAGCGCCTGCGTCGCCCGATCATCCCCAAGCAACCAACCCTCAGGATCGTTCTGTGCCAGTGCCCAGCGCATGATCGCCAGGCTTTCATCGATCACCCGGCCATCCACGCTCAGCACCGGCACCGTGCCTTTGGGTGACAACGCCAGCATCTCCGCCGGCTTGGCCTTGAGGCTGACCTCGATGATCTGCACCGCCACCCCTGAATACCGCAGGGCCATCCGCGCCCGCATTGCATAGGGGCAACGGCGGAACGAATACAACACGGCCTCGCTCACTTGACCTCCAGGGTGCTCAAGCCATTGCCCTGGCGCTTGACCTGAATCTGCACCGGAATCCGCTCGTGCATTTCCTGCACATGGGAAATCACCGCGACCTTGCGGCCCTGGGCCTGCAAGCCGTCGAGGGCGTCCATCGCCAGTTGCAGCGACTCGGGGTCGAGACTGCCGAAGCCTTCGTCGATAAACAGCGACTCGATCTTCAACGTGCTCGACGCCATCGACGCCAGGCCCAAGGCCAGGGCCAGCGACACCAGGAACGTCTCGCCGCCGGACAACGAGTGCACCGAACGCAGTTCGTCGCCCATCTCCGTGTCGAGTACCAGCAGGCCGAGCATGCTGCCGCCGCGCTTGAGGCGGTAGCGGCGCACCAGTTGGCGCAGTTGGACGTTGGCGTGGTGCACCAGCAGGTCGAGGTTGTAGGCCTGGGCGATCTTGCGGAAGGTATCGCCGGTGGCCGAACCGATCAGTGCATTCAGGCGTGCCCAGCGTTGCCATTCTTCGTAGGCCTTGGCGATCTCTGCTGCCAGCGCCTGGTTGGCATCCTGGCGGCGCTGGTCGTCAGCCTGGCGGGCACGCAGTTCGGCGCAGTCTTTTTCGCCAATGGCCAACGCGGCGTTGAGTTCGGCCAGGGCGTCGTCCAGCTGCTCGGCTTCAAGGTTGCCGTTGTGCAGCGCCTGGTGATCCTTGAGCCGTTGTTCGCGCTCCTGCAGCAACACCTTCGCCTGTTCGACCGCTTTTTCGCTGTGTTGCAGTTGCTGGCGCAGTTCGGCCACCTGCGGTTCATCGAAGCCCACCAGCCGTGCCAGGCCTTCGTCATCGAGCTCCGGGTGCAAGGCGCGCCAGTCGTTCAGGCGCGTGCTGAGGGCCAGGTGCTCGGTGTCCAGGGATTGTTGGCGCTCTTGCAGCGACTTGAGGTCGGCAGCCAGTTGGATCAACTGGTTGCGGGTGTCCTGCAACTGCTGGTTGGCCTCGCTCTCATGCTGGCGAGCCTGCTCGACGGCCTGGTCCAGCTGCTGTTGCCAGTGCTCGGCGCTGGGTTTTTCGCCCAGCAGGCCGGCGAGCTTTTCCTCGGCCGCGTGTTGCAGGGCGCTCTGTTCGGCGAGCTGTTTGTGCAAAGTCTCCAGCTGCTGCTGGCGGTGTTGCTGGCGGTCCTGCTCTTTCTCGATGGCTTGCTGGCGCTGTAGCTGCTCGGCCAATTCTTCCTTTTGGTTGTCGAGCTGTTCCAGGCGCTGGCTGACCTGCTGGTCGAGCAACATGAAGGTCGCCGCCGGCTCGCTGCGCAGGCCTTCGAGGGTCTCGGTGGGGAGCAGGCTGGCGAAGGCGTTGAGTTCTTCGTCCAGGCGTTCGCGGTCGTTGGACAGTTCCCGTTGCTGGTCGATCAGTAACTGGCGCGCCTGTTGGCTGGCGTCCTGGGCGGCTTGCAGTTGTTGCTGCAAACGCCCGGCGTTCTGTTGCAGGTTGAGCAGGGCGCCCTGGCGTTGCTCGTCCTGGGTGAGGCTCTGGCTGAGCTGGCTCAGTTGCTGGGCGAGCCAGGCGTCGCGCTTGGCCGCGTCCTGGTTGAACAGCGAGGCCGACAGCGGATGGGCTTCAAGGCTTGGCAGCAAGGCCTGCAACTGGCTGGCGAGTTGCTCCTGTTGTTGCAGGAATTCCTTTTGCTGGGCGATCAGGCCGCCCACTTCGCCACGCAGGTCAGTGAGTTTTTCCTTGAGCACATCCACGGCTTGCTGCGCGTTGGCTTCTTCGCTTTCGTCGTGGCGGGTCAGGCTTTGCAGCATGGCTTCGGGCTGGTGATACGGGTGCTCGACGCTGCCGCACACCGGGCACGGCTGCTCATCCTGCAGCTGGCCGCGCAATTCCTCGACGCTGGCACTGCGGGCCAGGCGCTGGCGCTCCAGCAGTTGCTTGGTGACGGTCAGGGTCTGTTCGGCGACGGCCAACTCGGCCTTGGCCTGCAAGCCGCTCTGGTTCAACAGTTCGCGTTGTTGCTGGGCGAGGGTCTGCTTTTGCGTCAGGGCCTGGCTCTGGCTGTCGAGTTGCTGATGGCTGTTCCACAGCCGCGCCAGGTCCTCAAACGCGCGATGTTGCTTGCGGTTGTCCTGGAGCAGGCTGCCGAGCAACTGGATCTGTTCGGCCACTGCATGGGGTTCGGCGCCGGCTTCGTGGTACAGCAGGTCAAGGGCTTCGCGTTGCTCGGTCCATTTTTCACCGAGACGGGTGGCGCGCTCTTCCAGTTGTGGCAGTTCGGCCTGGCCTTTATTGAGGCGATTGCCGATCAGCATCAGCTGTTGCAAGCGGTCGCGGTAGGCGCTCCAGGCCTCACTCAACGGCGCGAGGGCGGCGCTGCGTTCAAGCTCTGCGGCGAGCCGGTGCAGGCGCTCGGCGACAACTTTCTGCTTGTCGAGCAAGCCGGTCAACGTCGCCTGGCCTTCCACGCAGGCAGCTTCACCCAGCTGTTTCTCTTCGCTGCGTTTGGCCAGTTCGCGGGTCAAGTGGGCGAGGGTGGTTTGCTCCTCGAAGGCCTGGCGCAGCAAGGGCACAGCGTCGGCTTGCTGCTTGAGGGCCTGGGCGAGGGCGGCTTGCACGTCGGCCTGTTGCTGTTGCAGTTGGGTCTGGCGGGTGTGCAACGCGGTTTGTTGCTCAAGGTGCTGCTGGATCTGCGCGGCAAGGGGCTGCAGCTGCGTGGTCAGTTCGGCCTGGCGGGCGAAGTGGTGACGTTGCGGCGCCAGTTGTTCCAGGCGGCTGAGGTCCAGGCGCTGCGGGCCCTGGCTTGCCCAGTGTTGCTGGGCCTGTTGCAGTTGCTCGACCGCACTTTGTTGGCGCTCCTGCCACTCTCGCAGTTCCTTCAGCCAGGTGTGCTGCAACTCGAGTTGCTTGAGTTGCGCCTGCTGGGTCTTGAGCTGTTGCTGTGCGGCGGCCAGTTGTGCGTCGAGTTCGGCGCGGGCCTCGGGGGCCAGCGGGGTGACGCCGGTGGCCTGGTCCTGCAGGTGTTTGTGGGCGTCCCGGGCGTCCTTGGCCTTGTCGAAGGCGCGGCGACCGAGTTGGGTGTAGAGCGCCGTGTCGGTGAGCTTTTCCAGCAGTTCGCTGCGCTCGTTGTCGTTGGCCTTGAGGAACGCGCTGAACTCACTTTGCGCGAGCAACACCGCGCGGGTGAACTGCTCGAAGTTCAGGCCCAGGGCCAATTCCAGCTGGGTCTTGTATTCGGTTTTCTGGCTGGCCAGCAGTTGCTCGCTGTCCAGGTCGATCAGGCTTTGCCGGCTGGCTTGCAGCTTGCCGCTGGCCTTGTCCCGGGCGCGGTTGGCTTCCCAGCGGGCGCGGTAGCGACGGCCACTGACGCCGACAAAATCCACTTCGGCATAACCGCCGCCAGTGCCCCGGCGAATCAGGGTGCGTGGGTCACCGATGGAAATATCGGTGTCGGCATCCGGCATTTTTGCCTGGCCGGTATCGCCCAGGCGCGGCACGGCGCCAAACAGCGCCAGGCACAGCGCATCGAGCAAGGTACTTTTGCCGGCGCCGGTGGGCCCGGTAATCGCGAACAGCCCGGCGCTGGCCAGGGGCTCGGCGGTAAAGTCGATTTCAAACGGACCCGCCAAAGAGGCGAGGTTTTTCAGGCGAATGGCGAGGATCTTCATGGCTGTTCGCCCTCCTGTTGTACTTCCTGGAGCAGCACGGCGAAGTCCTTCAGGGTCTGTTCGTCCACTTCACTGCCGTAGCTTTCCTGCCAGGCGCGGCTGAACAATTCCTGGGGTGTGAGCTGATCAAGTTCGATCAGGCGGTCTTCCTGACTGTCTTCGCGGCTGCCCGCGCCTGCGTATTCAGCGGCGATGCGCACCAGGCGCACGGCCTTGCCTTGCAGGGCGTTTTCCACTTGCTGGCGCAGGTCGGGTTGCGGCTCGTCGAGGCGCACCCGCACTTCCAGCCAGGGTTGGCGCTGGGTTTCGGCCAGCAGGTCGATGTCGGGCAGCTCGGCCAGTTGCTTGAGGATGTCGGCCAGGGGCGCGGCTTCCAGGCGTTGCAGGTTGACCGAGCGCGGGATCAGGCGGGATTCGACGCTGACCAGGGTTTCGCCGTCCAGTTGCACGTCAAGGATCTGGTGCTGGTAGCCAATTTCCGAAAACGACAGTGGAATCGGCGAACCACAGTAGCGAATACGCTCCTCGCCATTCACCCGCTGGGGTTTGTGCAAATGGCCGAGGGCCACGTAGCTGACGCTGGCATCAAACAGGCTGGCGGGCAGCGCTTCGGCATTGCCGATGATCAGGCTGCGCTCGGAATCTTCCGACACTGAACCGCCAGCCATGTGCGCATGGCTGATGGCAACCAGCGCCTGGCCCGGCTGGCGTTTGGCGTTGGCGGCGGCGATGAGCCACTCATGAACCTGGCCGATGCCCCGCAGGTAATCGTCCCCCAATTGCGCGCCGGTCACTTCGGCCGGGCGCAGGAAGGGCAGGGCCAGGCACCAGCCGGCGATTTCACCGTCGGCACCGGGCAATGGAATCAGCAGGCGTTCGACATCCAGTTGTCCGTCATCCAGCCACAGCACCCGGCCCAATGCGTGGGTGCGCAGGCGGCGCATCAACGGTGCCGGCAGTTCGATGCGCGAGCCGGAGTCGTGGTTGCCGGCGATCATCACGATGGTCAGTGCAGGGTTTTGCTCATGGGCGCTGATGATGAAGTCGTACAGCCGCTCCTGGGCCTTGAGTGGCGGGTTGACCGTGTCGAAAATATCGCCGGCGATCAACAGCACGTCAGGGCGATGCAGGCCCAACTGGCCCAGCAGCCAGTCGAGGAAGCAGGTGTGTTCGAAGTCGCGTTCCTGGCCGTGCAGGTTTTGCCCAAGGTGCCAGTCGGAGGTATGAAACAGACGCAAGGCGATCTCCGTAAAAAAGAGGGTGACCGCTCAAGACAAGGTGGCGGTACGCAGAACCGCCAATTCTACTTTGCAAATGAACCTAGTGCGCGTACGCCCTGCTTTTTGTGGTGAGGAGCTTGCGGTGGTGAAGGAGAGTGCTGTGGTGAGGGAGCAAGCTCCCTCACCACAGCAAGCTGTCTCACACTCATTGAGGTGTCTGGCGAAGTTAAACGTCGCGCATCAAAAGGCCGAAACGCAGGTCCATCTCCGCCGGGATCGGCAAATACACCGTATGCCCGTCGCCCGGCGCCACCGCGATGGCCTCGCCCTTGGCGTTGTGCAATGAGCCCAGGTCAAAGTGGAAATTCCCCGCCGGGGTCATCAGTTCCAGGTGATTGCCCACGGCAAAACGGTTCTTGACCTTGACCTCGGCCAGTTCGCCGCGCCGTTCACCGGTCAGTTCGCCGACGAACTGCTGGCGTTCGGACACCGAGCTGCCGTTCTGATAGTTCTGATACTCATCGTGCACGTGCCGGCGCAGGAAACCCTCGGTGTAGCCGCGCTGGGCCAGGGATTCGAGGTTGGTCATCAAGCCCCGGTCAAAGTCGCGCCCGGCCACCGCGTCATCAATCGCCTGGCGATATACCTGGGTGGTGCGGGCGCAGTAAAAGTGGGATTTGGTGCGGCCTTCGATCTTCAGCGAATGCACGCCCATGCGCGTCAGCCGCTCGACGTGCTGCACCGCCCGCAGGTCCTTGGCGTTCATGATGTAGGTGCCGTGTTCATCTTCGAAGGCGGGCATCTGTTCGTCGGGGCGATTGGCCTCCTGCAGCAGGAACACCTGGTCGGTGGGCGCACCGAGGCCCAGGGTCGGCTCGGGCGCATAGTGCTGCACGATGTCGCCGACCGCGTTTTCCACCGCCGGCGTCGCCTGGTATTTCCAGCGGCAGGCGTTGGTGCAGGTGCCCTGGTTGGCATCCCGCTTGTTCATGTAGCCCGACAGCAGGCAGCGCCCGGAATAGGCCATGCACAGCGCACCGTGCACAAACACTTCCAGCTCCATGGCGGGGACTTGCTGGCGAATCTCGTCGATTTCCTCCAGCGACAACTCCCGCGACAGGATGATCCGGCAGATGCCCTGCGCCTGCCAGAATTCGACGCTGGCCCAGTTCACCGTATTGGCCTGCACCGACAGGTGGATCGGCATGTGCGGGAAGTGCCGGCGCACCAGCATGATCAGGCCCGGGTCGGACATGATCAGCGCATCCGGGCCCATGGCGATCACCGGGGCAAGGTCCTTGAGGAAGGTTTTCAGCTTGGCGTTGTGAGGCGCTATGTTGACCACCACATAGAACCGCTTGCCCTGGGCCTGGGCTTCCTGGATGCCGAGGGCGAGGTTGGCGTGGTCGAACTCGTTATTGCGCACCCGCAGGCTGTAGCGCGGTTGCCCGGCGTAGACGGCATCGGCACCGTAGGCAAAGGCATAACGCATGTTTTTCAGGGTGCCGGCGGGGGCGAGCAGTTCGGGGGCGATAACGGGAGGCATGGGTTCGGGTCGCAAAAGGGCGGCAGGGTAGCCGGGCCGGGTGCGCAGTTTATTGATCCAGGTCTAATAAGTAGGGCACTCGCGGGATTTGCAGTGGACTAAACATCAAGGCGCACATGAGCGCCTGGTGTTTTAGACATGGACCGGACATGAACCAAACCAACCTGCAATTCAAAACCCTGCTGTTACTGCTCGCCCTGGTGACCATCGCGTTTATCTGGATTTTGCTGCCGTTCTACGGCGCGGTGTTCTGGGCGGTGATCCTGGGGATCATCTTTGCGCCGATGCAACGGCGCTTCCAGCAACGTTTTGGCTGGAACCGCAACCTCACATCCCTGGCAACCCTGACGGTGTGCCTGATAATCGCGATTCTGCCGGTGATCATCACCAGTGCCTTGCTGGTGCAGGAGGGCGCGACGCTTTACAAGAACGTCGAGAGCGGCAAGCTCGACGTTGCCGGGTATATCGAGCAGTTCAAGAACTTCCTGCCACCGTATTTCCAGCATCTGCTGGACCGCTTCGGCATGGGCAACCTGGAAGGCCTGCGGGAGAAGATCGTCAAGAGTGCGATGCAAGGCAGCCAGTTTTTTGCGACCCAGGCGTTCAGCTTCGGCCAGGGCACGTTTGATTTCCTGGTGAGTTTTTTCATCATGCTGTACTTGCTGTACTTCCTGCTGCGCGATGGCCCCGAGCTGGTACGCAAGGTGCGCACGGCGGTGCCGCTGGCCGAACCGCAGAAGCGTCGCCTGCAATTGAAGTTCAACCGGGTGGTGCGTGCCACGGTGAAAGGCAACGTGCTGGTAGCAGTCACGCAAGGCGCGTTGGGTGGTTTGATCTTCTGGTTCCTGGACATTCCCAGCGCGTTGCTCTGGGCGGTGTTGATGGCGTTTCTGTCGCTGCTGCCGGCGGTGGGCGCGGGGATCGTGTGGGGGCCGGTGGCGGCGTACTTCCTGCTGAGCGGGTCGATCTGGCAGGGCGTGGTGCTCGGGTTGTTCGGGGTATTTGTGATCGGGCTGGTGGACAATGTGCTAAGGCCCATCCTGGTGGGCAAGGACACCCGCATGCCGGATTACCTGATCCTTATCTCAACCTTGGGCGGCCTGTCGATCTTTGGCTTGAACGGCTTTGTCATCGGGCCACTGATTGCTGCGTTGTTCATGTCCAGCTGGGCGCTGTTTGTGGAAACCAAACCGCGGGTGCAACTGCCTTAGGCATGAAAGCAATGCGCCATTTTGACCGACAGGGCCTGGGCGGCCGGTAGTGAAGTGAGTGGGCCGCTGATGGCTTCGCCATCGCGTACCAGGTACCAGCAGGCGAGTAGACCCAGCTCCCGGAGAGAGGCGGGAACGGCACTGCCGATGACAGACATGATTTGAATAGTGGGCATGATGACCTCCGATACGCTATGGAGGTGACATTACGGTGCGCGGGCCTTCAGGGAAAATCAACCTGCTCGATAGTCGACATCACTGTTATCGAGCGACCCTCAGTCAGTCGACCACCTGGTCGAGCATATGCACCACTTCCTGTTCACTGAGCAGGCCCTTGCGCACCAGGTTTTCCGTCAGCAAGGACAGGAACTTGGCGTTGCGATGGCCTTCCAGGGCCTTGAGCTCCGTCAGTACGCTATAGACCTTGCTCGAGGTGCAGAGGCCGGCGGTGCGATGTGGGTTTTGCGTGGGCATGGGCAATCGTCCTTGTTGTTATTGGTCGGACAGTGTTGATAGTGGAAGCCTTTTGAGACACAAACATGACAGCGCAGGCCCCGTTCGGGCAAGCGCCTATTGAGATCAATGATGTGGGATTTGGCCACAGCCATTGTCCTTATAACGACCTTGGCGAGATTTATTCAGACCTGCAGGCCAAAAAAAGGCCCCGCTTTTAGGGCGGAGCCTGTTCAGGTGTATCAGTTGAGGCTTACCAGCCGCGACCGTAATAGCCGTGTGGAGGGCCGTAGTAGCCGCGCGGTGGGCCGTAGTAGACCGGCGCCGGGCGATAATAAACCTGTTGTTGCACATACACAGGCGGTGGCGGTGCGTAGTAGACCGGCGGCGGAGCGGCATACACCGGCTGCGGCTGGACATACACCGGTTGTTGCACGTAGACCGGCCGCGATTGACTGGCGACGATCGAGCCGCCTACCACTGCACCAACAACGGCTCCCAGTGCGAGCGGAGCACCCCAACCACCACCGTGGGCGGAGGCCTGTCCTGCCATAGCGAGTGCGCCGATCAGCAAGGCGATCTTGGGGAGTTTACGAATCATGGTCATTCCTCGGTTAGCCCCTGCGCTCATGGTCTGCAATCAATCGACTCAAGGATTGTCGCGGGGATACTTTTAAGACAGCGTATTTCTAAAAAACAGCACAGCCGATAGGTAAAGGTTGTGTAAGGTCTGTATCGGTTGGCTTACACAAGTGGCCGGGCACAGTGCGTATGATCCATGACAACCCGCCGGCGCGGGTATTCCGTCTATCCGAAACCGCCTCTGGAATGGCTTCAAGGAGTTACCGATGCAGATGAACCCCAACAAGGACACCCAACTGTGCATGTCACTGTCGGCGCGCCCCGGGAACTTTGGCCTGCGCTTTCATAACCACCTGTATGAGCAGTTGGGGTTGAATTTCTACTACAAGGCCTTCAGTAGCCAGGACCTGCCGGGCGCCGTCGGTGGCATTCGGGCCTTGGGCATTCGGGGTTGTGGCGTGTCGATGCCGTTCAAGGAAGCCTGTATTGCCCTGGTGGATGAGCTGGACGATTCGGCGCGGGCCATTGCGTCAATCAATACCATCGTCAACACCGACGGGCATTTGAAGGCCTACAACACCGATTACATTGCCATCGAGCAACTGCTGCACAAGCACCAGGTGCCCAAGGACTCGACCTTCGCCCTGCGCGGCAGCGGCGGCATGGCCAAGGCGGTGGCCAGTGCCTTGCGCGATGGCGGCTACGCCAAGGGCGTGATCGTGGCGCGCAATGAAGAAGCGGGCCGGGCGCTGGCCCAGAGCCTGGGGTATGAGTGGCAGGCGCAGTTGGGTGCCTTGCGCCCGCAGATGCTGGTCAACGTGACGCCGATTGGCATGACCGGAGGGGCGGAAGCGGATCAGTTGGCGTTTGAAGCTGACGCGGTTGATGCGGCCGAGACGGTCTTCGATGTGGTGGCGATTCCCTCGGAAACCCCACTGATCCTGCGTGGACGGGCCCAGGGCAAACGAGTGATCACCGGTTTGGAAGTGATCGCCATCCAGGCGTTGGAGCAGTTCGTGCTGTACACCGGCGTGCGGCCGACGGATGAACAGTTTCAGGCGGCGGTGGCATTTGCCCGGAGCTGAGCATCACCGCTGGCGGTGTGGAGAGTGAGCTTGCTGTGGAGGGTGAGCTTTTGTGGCGAGGGAGCTTGCTCCCGCTGGGTTGCGCAGCAGCCCCAAGAAAATGGGAGCGCTACGCACTCCAGCGGGAGCAAGCTCCCTCGCCACAGCAAGCTCCCTCGCCACAAAAGCTCCATCACCACAGCGAGCTCCATCACCACAGAAGCCCACTCACCACAAACATTATTCGAGCCGCGAAAGGCGCTCTTCCAGCGCCGCAATCCGCGCTTCCAGCTCTTCGATACGCTCCAGGGAAACCCCACTTCCCGCACCACGCTCCACCGGATTCCCACGTGCCGCCAGGATCGCTTCAATGTCCGCCGGGTCGCCCAGGGCGTGCATGTACCGATCTTCCCGCTGCCCCGACTGACGCGGCACCAACAACGCCAGCCCACGGGCAATCAGGCGTTCCAGTTGATGCACCACCTGCTCGGCGTCTTCAAAGTCATGCATGCGCCCGCTGCGGGTCAGCAGTTCGTTGACCGTCTGCGGCCCCCGCAGGAACAGCAACCCGCTGAGAATCACCTGGGCCGGCACCAGCTCCAGCGCCTTGTCCACCCGATGCTCCCAGCGGTCGGCGCGGCTGCCCATCACCAGCCGGGTAAACCCGCGGCCTTCCAGGGCCCGCAGGCTCTGGCCAACCTGGCCCTGGCTGAGGTTCATCACCGGTTCGCGGCTGGTTTTCTGGTTACAGGCGATCACCAGCGCGTTGAGGGTCAACGGGTAGGTTTCGGGGCTGGTGGCCTGTTTTTCGATCAGGCAGCCCAGGATGCGGATTTCCGTGCTGTTCAGGCGCGGCTCTTCGGAAGTGGTGTCGTGCTCGGTGGTCATCGCGCTTTCCCTAATGCAGTGAGCTCACTAGCCTAATCCTGAAAAAATAAAAGACAAGCGGCGCCGGTGGCCGGCATGTCTATAATCGCGGCTGTTTCAAACCCTGCCACAACTGTCGAGACTGTCATGACTATTTCCCTGTACGCCGCTTCCCTCCCGGTCTTCAAGCAAATGCTCAACGCCCTGAGCGATGTGCTGAACAAGGCCGAGGCCCACGCCACCGCCAAGAACATCGACCCGAACGCCTTCCTGCAGGCACGCCTGTACCCGGACATGTTCCCGCTGGTGCGTCAGGTGCAGATCGCCGTCGACTTCGCCAAAGGCGTTTCTGCCCGCCTGGCTGAAATCGAAGTTCCGAAATACGACGATACAGAAGTCACCTTCGCCGACCTGCAAGCGCTGATCGCCAAGGTCCTGGCGTTTATCGACACCATCACCCCGGCCCAGGTCGACGGTAAAGAAGGCATCGAGATCATCACTCGCCCTGGCACCCCGAAAGAGAAGCGCTTCAGCGGCCAGTCGTACCTGCTGAGCTACGGCCTGCCGCAGTTCTTCTTCCACGTCACCACCGCTTACGCCTTGCTGCGTCACAACGGCGTGGAAGTGGGCAAGCGCGACTACATGGGCGCGTTCTAAGCCTTGTAATAAAAAGCCCGGGGCGGTTCATTCACGAACCGCCCCGGGCTTTTTTGTGCGCGCAAGGTCTACGCGGCTTGTTCTTCCTTGCCCAGGCACGCGGCAGCGGTGAACAACACGTCGGTGGACGAGTTCAGTGCGGTCTCCGCCGAGTCCTGCAACACGCCGATGATGAAGCCCACGGCCACCACCTGCATGGCGATTTCGCTGGGAATGCCGAACAGGCTGCACGCCAGCGGGATCAACAGCAGCGAGCCCCCGGCAACCCCCGACGCGCCGCAGGCACACACCGCCGCGACCACGCTGAGCAGCACGGCGGTGGGGATGTCCACGGCAATGCCCAGGGTGTGCACGGCGGCCAGGGTCAGCACGGTGATGGTGATGGCAGCGCCGGCCATATTGATGGTGGCGCCCAGCGGGATCGACACCGAGTAGGTGTCTTCATGCAGGCCCAGGCGCTTGCTCAACGCCAGGTTGACCGGAATGTTGGCCGCCGAACTGCGGGTGAAAAACGCGGTGATCCCGCTTTCCCGCAGGCACATCAGCACCAGCGGGTAAGGGTTGCGGCGCAGCTTCCAGAACACGATGGCCGGGTTGATCACCAGCGCGACGAACAGCATGCAGCCGATCAACACCAAAAGCAGGTGTGCGTAGCCCAGCAGGGCGCCGAAGCCGGACGTGGCGAGGGTCGAGGCCACCAGGCCGAAAATCCCCAGGGGCGCGAAGCGGATCACCATGCGCACGATCAGCGTGACGCCGTTGGACAGGTCCCCCAGCACGGTGCGGGTGGTGTCGCTGGCATGGCGAATGGCGATGCCCATGCCGATGGCCCACGCCAGGATACCGATGAAATTGGCGTTCATCAGCGCGTTGACCGGGTTGTCCACCACGCTCAGCAACAGGCTTTGCAACACATCACCGATACCGCCGGGAGGGCTGACGGCCACATCGTGGGTGGCCAGCACCAGCGAGGAGGGGAACAGCGTGCTGGCGATCACCGCGACCACGGCGGCAGCGAACGTGCCCAGCAGGTACAGGAACAGGATCGGGCGGATATGGGTTTCCTGGCCGTGCTTGTGGCTGGCAATCGAGGCCATCACCAGCACAAATACCAGGATGGGCGCGACGGCCTTGAGCGCCGAGACAAAGACCTTGCCAATAAACCCGGTGGCTTGTGCGACGTCGGGCAACAGCAGGGCCAACAGGATACCGGCGATCAGGCCGATGACAATTTGGGTGACCAGGCTGATAGACATCAGGCGCTGAAAGAGGGAAGGGGCAGCAGTCATAAAAAGGTTGTCTCTGGTTTTTTTAATAGATGCAGCTAGGCAGCATGAATCTGGCAGGGGCGAAGTCTAACATCTGTAGGAAACGTCTAATCCGGGTGCGGCGTTCCGTCACCACGATGGGACACATTCTGTTAACATTGCCCATCCTCTTATTTCTTCTCTATCAGCGGGCCCTCCGGGCTGTCGTTGATGTCGCTGTTTTCTGGAGTTTTTAATGCTGTTTCCGATCCTGCTGTTGTCGGCAGCCGGTTTTACCGTGCTGACCACAGAGTTCATCATCGTCGGCCTGTTGCCTTCCATCGCCCGGGACCTCGATGTAAGCGTGTCCCAGGCCGGGTTGCTGGTGACGTTGTTCGCCTTCACCGTGGCGGCGTTTGGCCCGTTCCTCACCGCATATTTCGCCCGGTTCGAGCGCAAGCGGCTGTTTATCACGATCCTGATCATGTTCGGCCTGGCCAACACCCTGGCGGCGATCGCGTCGAATATCTGGGTCATGTCCCTGGCGCGCCTGATTCCTGCCTTGGGATTGCCGGTGTTCTGGGCCCTAGCCAGCGAGACAGCGGTGGACATTGTGGGGCCGGACTTCGCAGGCCGCGCGATTGAAAAAATCGGCTTCGGCATCGTGTGTGCCACGGTCTTCGGGATCCCGGTGGGCACGCTGATTTCCGATATGTTCGGCTGGCGCACCGCCTTTGGCATTCTCGCGGTGGTGGCGTTCGCCAAGGCCCTGCTGCTGTTTATCTACCTGCCGAAGACCCGGGCAAAGCACGACCAGGTCAGCCTGCGCTCGCAGTTCAAGATCTTGCGCAGCCCGCTGATGCAGGGCCATATCCTGCTGTCGATCCTGGTGTTCAGCGGGATGTTCACCGCCTACACCTACCTGGCAGACATTCTCGAACGCCTGGCGGGTTTTGACGGCACGGTAGTGGGCTGGTGCCTCATGGGCTTTGGCGCGGTCGGCCTGATCGGTAACTCTTTGGGCGGGCGCATGGTCGACCGTCATCCGCTGATTGCGTCGATGGTGTTCTGCGGTTTCATGATCGCCGGCATGGTGGCGCTGGTGCCCGCCATCCATTCCACGATCGGGTTGGCGGCGGCGATGGCGGTATGGGGCGTGACCCAGGCGGCATTGTTTCTGGTCAGCCATGTGCGACTGATGAAGGCCGCACCCCATGCGCCGGCGTTTGCCGCCTCGTTGAACATTGCCGGGGCCAACCTGGGGATTGGCCTGGGGGCGCTGGTGGGCGGGCATGTGATCGACACCCTGGGCCTGGGCAGCCTCGGGTTTGCCGCGGCGGGCTTTATCCTGTTGTCGATCCTGCTGGCGCTGTGGCTGATGACCGCCAAGACCCGCGCCGTCTGCGCCTGAGCCTTCAGGGCAGGGAAGTGAACAGCTCCCGTCTGGCACCTTCGGTAATCGCCACGATGCCGGGGTGCTTGACCTTGCGCTCCACCGAGATTGCATAAAACGATTCGGTCACCGCATCCGTCTGGCCGATCAGCGCCACGCCATACTGGCGTTCCACCTCGTCGGCAATCACGCTCGGCGCGATGAAAATCCCGCTGCCGGATTGGCCAAAGGCCTGCATCAACGCGCTGTCGTCAAATTCCCCGACAATCCGAGGCTGGATCTGCTGCTCGGCAAACCAGCGCAGCAAACGGCTGCGCACCACCGTCTCCGCCCCCGGAATCAACAGCGGCGCACCCTGCAGGCATTGTGGGAAATCGCCGCGATGCTGGTCAGCCAATGCCTGGGTTGCGAAGAAACTGATGCCGCATTCCCCCAGCTTCTGGCTGTAGCCCTTGATGTCCAGGTGCGGCGGCATCGGGCTGTCGGAGATCACCAGGTCCAGGCGCTGGATCGCCAGGTCCGCCAGCAAGCGTTCGAGTTTGTCTTCACGGCAGGTGATGCGGATCGGCTCGCTCAACTCCATGGTTGGCGCAATCAGCCGATAGACGATGGACTTGGGCACCACATCCGCGACGCCAACCCGGAACAGGATCTGCTGCTCATTGGGCTGGGTACGCAACATCGCTTCAAGCTCATTGCCCAGCTGGAACATCTGCTCGGCATAGGGCAGCGCCTGGCGCCCGGCTTCGGTCAGCTCCAGCTGGCGCCCGACCTTCTGGAACAATGCCACGCCAAAGGTCTGTTCCAGCAGGCTGATCTGCCCGCTGATGGTCTGCGGCGTGAGGTTCAGTTGCTCGCAGGCGCGCACGATGCTGCCGGTCTTGGCGACGACCCAGAAGTAGTGCAGTTGTCGGTAATTAAGCATGGCGGCCAATACTTCGTTAAAACCGAAGTATAAACGAAAAAAATACGAATTTTCCTGAAGTGTTCCCCTGCATAGAATGCGTCGCTATCGAGGGGCCACTACTTGGACCCGACGGTTCTAACGAGGAACGCATCATGAAACTCAATTCCCTGGGCGCAACGGCGTTACTTGGGCTTTCATTAGTCATGCTCAGTGGCTGTGACCAAGCGGAAAAAAGCGCGCAACAACTGCTGGGCAAGGCCACTGAGTCGGCCAAGCAAGTGATTGACGACACCCACCAGGCCGCCGAGCAGGCGTTGAGTGACGCGACCAAGGGCTTGATCGCACCGCCGCAAGGCAAGCCGGACAAGCCGGAACAGGAAGACAGCAAGCCTGAGTCCACCTCCCAAGAAACCTGATACCCGCACACAACACCAGGAATGACCTATGGAATACCTTTTACAACTGGCCGCCAGCCCGACCGCGTGGATCGCACTGGCCACCCTGATCGTCATGGAGATCGTGCTGGGGATCGATAACCTGATCTTTATCTCGATTCTCACCAACAAGTTGCCGGTGAAGCACCGGGCCAAGGCCCGCCGCATCGGCATCAGCATGGCATTGATCCTGCGTCTGGGCCTGTTGAGCACCATCGCCTTTATCGTGCAGCTGACCGAGCCGGTCATCGACATCCTGGGGCAGTCGTTCTCCTGGAAAGACATGATCCTGATCGCCGGTGGCCTGTTCCTGGTGTGGAAGGCTACCACCGAGATCCATCACAGCATGGACCCCGAGAAGGAGCATGTGGACACCGGCGCGCCGAGCGTGACCCTGGGCTTCGCCTCGGCAATTGGCCAGATCCTGCTGCTGGACATGGTGTTTTCCATCGACAGCATCATCACCGCCGTGGGCATGACCGAGCACTTGCCGATCATGATCATTGCCGTGGTGGTCTCGGTGATCGTGATGCTGGTGGCGGCCGAGCCGCTGGCCAAGTTCATCAACGACAACCCGACCATTGTGATGTTGGCCCTGGGCTTCCTCATCATGATCGGTATGACGCTGATCGCCGAAGGTTTCGGCGCCCATGTGCCAAAAGGCTATGTGTATGCGGCCATGGCGTTCTCGGCGGCTATCGAATGCCTGAACATGATGCGACGCAACCGGCATAAACGGCTTGCTGCCAAACACTAAGGGCTGAACATAAAGGCCGACTGCATGCAGTCGGCCTTTTGCTGTCTGCTAGAATCCGCCCACTTGACGCCTTGAGGGATACCCATGAACGAGCCGATTCGCCTGACCCAATACAGCCACGGTGCTGGTTGCGGTTGCAAGATCTCACCTCAGGTACTGGAAGTGATCCTCGCCGGCAGTGGCGCACAGAACCTCGACCCCAAGCTCTGGGTAGGCAACGCTTCGCGCGATGACGCGGCGGTGTACGCCATCGACGAGGAGCGCGGCGTGGTGTCCACCACCGACTTTTTCATGCCGATCGTCGATGACCCCTTCGACTTCGGCCGCATTGCCGCCACCAATGCCATCAGCGATATCTATGCGATGGGCGGCGATCCGTTGATGGCCATCGCGATTCTCGGCTGGCCGGTCAACGTGCTGGCTCCGGAGATTGCCCGGGAAGTGATTCGCGGCGGCCGTTCCGTGTGTGACGCTGCCGGGATTCCCCTGGCCGGCGGCCACTCCATCGACGCCCCCGAGCCGATCTTCGGCCTGGCCGTCACCGGGCTGGTGGAAAAGCGCCACATGAAGCGCAACGACACCGCCACCGCCGGTTGCCAGCTGTACCTGACCAAACCCCTGGGCATCGGCATCCTCACCACGGCCGAGAAGAAGGGCAAGCTGCGCGAGGCCGACGTGGGCCTGGCCCGTGACTGGATGTGTACCCTCAACAAACCCGGCAGCCGTTTTGGCAAGCTGGCCGGTGTCACGGCCATGACCGACGTCACCGGTTTCGGCCTGTTGGGCCACCTGGTGGAAATGGCTGACGGCAGCCAATTAACTGCCCGCATCGAATACGAAAAAGTCCCACGCCTGCCCGGGGTTGAGTACTACCTGGAACAGGGCTGCGTCCCCGGCGGTACCTTGCGCAATTTCGACAGCTACGCCAGCAAGCTGGGGCGCCTGAACGAACTGCACAAGCGCGTGCTGTGCGACCCGCAAACCAGCGGCGGGCTGCTGGTGGCGGTCACCCCCGAAGGCAATGCCGAATTCCTCGCCGTGGCGGCGGAGCTGGGCCTGAACCTTGAGCCGATCGGCGAACTGGTTGAGCGACAGACCAACGCGGTAGAGGTGTTCTGATGCCCATCGACATCACCGATTACCGCGACATCTTTCTCAACGACCGGCCGATGATGGATACCCGCGCGCCGATCGAGTTCATCAAGGGCGCGTTTCCCGGGGTGGTCAACCTGCCGTTGATGACCGACGACGAGCGCGAACGGGTGGGCACCTGTTACAAGCAGCAAGGCCAGCAGGCGGCCATTGTTCTCGGGCACGAACTGGTGTCCGGGGCGATCAAGGCCGAACGTATCGAACACTGGGCGCGTTTTGCCCAGGCCAATCCGGATGGTCTGCTGTACTGCTTTCGCGGCGGGATGCGTTCGCAGATTGCCCAGCAATGGTTGAAAACCGAGGCGGGTATCGACTATCCGCGAGTGGGCGGTGGCTACAAGGCCATGCGGACTTTCCTGCTCGACACGGTTGAAAGCGCCACCGCGCAATGCGACTTCGTACTGTTGGGTGGCATGACCGGTACCGGCAAGACCGAAGTGCTCGGCCAGTTGAACAACGCCCTCGACCTGGAAGGCCACGCCAACCATCGCGGTTCCAGCTTCGGCAAACGCGCCACGGCGCAACCTTCCAACATCGACTTCGAAAACCGCCTGGCGGTGGACCTGCTGAAAAAGCGCGCCGCCGGTATCGAGCAGTTTGTGGTCGAGGATGAGAGCCGCATGATCGGCAGCTGCGCGCTGCCGTTGCCCTTGCACAAGGGCATGCAGGGCTTTCCCATGGTATGGCTGGAAGACAGCGTTGAAGGCCGCGTGGAGCGCATCCTGAAGGATTATGTGGTGGACCTCTGCGCCGAGTTTGTCGCGGTGTTTGGCGACACTGGCCAGGAACTGTTTGCCGAGCGCCTGACCCAGAGCCTGGCCAATATCCACAAGCGCCTGGGCGGCGAGCGGTTTGCGCGGTTGCACGCGATCATGCAGGAAGCATTGGCAGAACAAGCCAGCAGCGGCGCGGTGGATTTGCACCGCGGCTGGATTGAAGGGCTGTTGCGTGAGTACTACGACCCGATGTATGCGTTCCAGCGGGAAAGCAAAGGCGCACGCATCGAGTTTGCGGGAGAGCAAGCGGCGGTGGTGGAGTATTTCCGGGACAGGCTCGCTCGGCGTAAGTAATTGATTGAGTTCGCCGGCCCCTTCGCGAGCAAGCCCGCTCCCACATTCGACCGCACTCCTACAGGATAAACGCGGTCGAATGTGGGAGCGGGCTTGCTCGCGAAGAGGCCCTCAAACTCACCCAATCACTACAGGATAAACGCCCCGATCAGCCCACACACCACCCCCATCAGCATGGTCAAGCCGGCCACAGTCACCAGCACCCGCGCATCGAAATCCTTGCGCAGCATCAGCAGCGACGGCAGGCTCACGCTCGGCAGGGTCATCAGCAACGCCACGGCCGGGCCGGTACCCATGCCGAGGGTCATCATGGTCTGCACAATCGGAATTTCGGCGGCGGTCGGGATCACGAACAACGTGCCGACAATCGCCAGAGGCACCAGCCACACCAGGCTGTTGGCCATGGCGCCGTCAACGTGGGGAAACAGCCAGACCCGCGCCGCGCCAAGGATCAGCACCGCCAGGATGTACACCGGAATCGTGCTCCAGAACAGCTGCCACAGGGTGCGCAGCCAGCGGGTCAGGAACGGTTCGGTTTCGGCATGGCTGGCCTGGGCCACGGCGTCGAGCGCGGCTTCCGGTACCTGCTCCGGCCGCGCGATGCGTTGCGCCACCAGCGAAACACCCACCACCAGCACGATCCCGGCCACCAACCGCAGCGCGGTAAAGCCCCAGCCCAGCACAAAGCCCATGAACACCAGTGTCGCCGGGTTCAGCACCGGGTTGGCAATCCAGAACGCCAGCGCCGCGCCGACCGAGACTTTCTGCCGACGCATACCGGCCGCCACCGGAGCGGCGCAGCAACTGCACATCATCCCCGGCAGGGCGAACAGCCCGCCACGCAGGGTAGATCCCAGCCCGGCACGGCCAAACAGGCGCAGCAGCCAGTCCCGTGGGATCAGCACCTGCAGCAATGAGCCGAGAATGACCGCCAGCACCGCAGCCTTCCAGATCGCCAGGAAATACACCTGGGCATAGGCCAGCGCCGCGGCCAGTGGCGCGCTTTGCTGGTCGTTGAGAATCGAGGCGCCGATGCTGTGGTTGTCTGCCGCGATAAACGCCTTGGCGTAGTAGGGCGACCATTTCACGTAGTAGAGGCCGACGCAGGCCACCAGCAGGAACAACGCTGGTTTCCACCAGAAGGACCAGCCCCGGGCAGGCTGGGTGGAGGAGAGGTTGGACATGTAGATGATCCGCAGGTGAGTCAATAGCGCAACATCATACGCTGTACAAGGCCGCCTCCGAAGCACTGTGGCGAGGGAGCTTGCCGTGGCGAGGGAGCTTGCTCCCGCTGGAGTGCGAAGCGCTCCCAGAATTTTGGGGCCGCTTCGCAGCCCAGCGGGAGCAAGCTCCCTCGCCACGGGTCTTCAGGGGCGGTCAGATATCGGCGCTGACTTGCGTTGCGTCCGGGCAAGTCTGCTGGCCATTATCCAGGCCTTGCTTGTAGTTGCGGCTGAGCAGCGAGGCCTTGCCGTTGTGCCAGGTCAGGGTCAACACATACAAGCTATCGAAATCGCTGCCGGACCAATCGTCGGTAATCACATGTTTTTCACCGACGGCCTCGCTTGCCACCTTGTTGATCAAGTCCGGCAGATACCCATGGGACCAGGCAGTGTAGATGACGGCGTTGTGGTATTTGTCTTCCACCAGTTCGTCAGCGAGGGCGCTGGTGTCATTGGCCGAGAACTTGATGTTGACCGGCAACCCGAGCTTGATCGCGCTGGGGCTGATGGTCATCAACGGGCGGATGTAGCTGTAGGAGTTGTCTTTCTCGCCTTCCTCGACATTGCGGGTCGGGTTGGGTGCGAACACGTAGTTGGCCTTGCCGAATTTTTCCGGCAGCACGGTGGCCAGGTTCATCGCACGGTTAAGCCCCTGGCAGTTGAGTTGGCCGAGGCCCCCGGCAGGTTTCTCGCCATGGCGCAGGAACACCAGGGTTTGCACGCCGTCGACCGGCTGGGCGCGGCTGACCCGCGATTCCAGGCTAAGGCCGACCGCGGCGCTCACCAGCAATACCGGCAGCAGGATGTAAGAGTAGCGTTTGAAGCGTTTCGCAAGGCACAGAGGCTTGTAGGTCATGATGGTTCTAAGTCTCGGTGCAGGGATTCAGGGCAAGCAAGCCCAGCCATCGGGCGCTCTTTAAGAGTTCCCCAAGGCAGTTTGGTTCGTTTCGCGGGGGAGATGGGGCGGCATCCTTGCCGTATGCAGGAGATTAACCCGCCGATGTTGCTGAATTAAGACGGATGCACGATAGGCACTGAACCACTACTCTCCTACTTTTATCAGGAGTCCCATGATGAACTCACTTTCAGACTTCCCCATCACCGCCAAATGGCCGGCCCGGCATCCCGAGCGTCTGCAGCTGTATTCGTTGCCCACGCCCAACGGGGTCAAGGTGTCGATCATGCTCGAGGAAATCGGCCTGCCCTACGAGGCGCACAAGGTCAGTTTCGAGACCCAGGACCAGCTTTCCAGCGAGTTCCTGTCGCTGAACCCCAACAACAAGATTCCGGCGATCATCGACCCCAATGGCCCGAGCGGCCAGGCGCTGGGGCTGTTCGAGTCGGGCGCGATCCTGATCTACCTCGCCGAGAAGAGCGGTGAATTGCTTCCCGAAGACCCGGCGATGCGTTACGAGACGATCCAGTGGCTGATGTTCCAGATGGCCGGTATCGGACCGATGTTCGGCCAGGTGGGGTTCTTCAACAAATTCGCCGGCGCGGCCTATGAAGACAAGCGCCCGCGCGATCGCTACGTCGCCGAGTCGCGCCGCTTGCTGGAGGTGCTGGAAAAGCGCCTGTTGGGCCGCACCTGGATCATGGGTGACGAGTACAGCATCGCCGATATCGCCACCTTCCCGTGGGTTCGCAACCTGATCGGCTTCTATGAGTCTGGCGACCTGGTGGGTATTACCGACTTCCCGAACGTACTGCGGGCCCTGGACGGGTTCGTCGCCCGGCCGGCGGTGATCCGTGGCTTGAACATCCCAGCATAAGGACCGGCATGGCTTCTTTCGACTTCAAACAACTGGACGTTTTCAGCAGTGTGGCCGTCAAGGGCAACCCGTTGGCCGTGGTGCTGGGCGCCGACAGCCTGAGCGACCAGCAGATGGCGGATTTCGCCAACTGGACCAACCTCAGCGAAACCACCTTCCTGCTCAAGCCCCGTGATCCACGAGCGGACTACCGCGTAAGGATCTTCACGACCCTCAAGGAGTTGCCGTTTGCCGGCCATCCGACCCTGGGCAGTTGCCATGCCTGGTTGCTGGCCGGTGGCCAACCCGCTGGGGAGGAGATCATCCAGGAGTGTGAGATCGGCCTGGTGCGCATCCGCCGCCAGGGCGATGAACTGGCGTTTATCGCGCCACCGTTGCTGCGTTCCGGCCCGCTGGAAGCTGAATTGGTCGAGCGCGTGCGTCGGGCCCTGGACCTTGAGCCCGGTGCGATTTTGCGCAGCCAGTGGGTGGATAACGGCGCGGGCTGGCTGGCGGTGATGCTGGCGGATCGCGAGCAGGTACTGGCACTGCGGCCGGACTATTCGCAGTTGCAGGGCTTGGCCGTGGGCGTGATCGCCCCGTGGAACCCCGAGCGGGATGGCGATGAGGCGCAGTTTGAGGTGCGGGCCTTTATTGCCGGCGACGGCGCTCCGGAAGATCCGGCCACCGGCAGCCTGAACGCCGGTGTCGCCCAGTGGTTGCTGGGCGAGGGTTTGGCGCCCAGCCGCTATGTGGTCAGCCAGGGCACCGCCATGGGCCGCGCCGGGCGAATCCGCGTTGAACACAGCGGCGAGAAAATATGGATCGGCGGCGCGGTTGCCGTTTGCATTGAAGGCCGTCTACAGCTCTAGATCAATGCAATTGTTACCAAGCCTGCAATAAACTGTTCCGCACTTGGCGTTTGTGCTCTGCGGTGCACGAGGCATA
The DNA here is from genome assembly GCF_037094675.1 of Pseudomonas sp. KK18. Lineage (NCBI taxonomy): Bacteria > Pseudomonadati > Pseudomonadota > Gammaproteobacteria > Pseudomonadales > Pseudomonadaceae > Pseudomonas > Pseudomonas sp. KK18. The sequence goes on along the minus strand of NZ_CP146605.1, from coordinate 4,368,233 downwards.
AGCTTTCGCCCCAAAGATTTTTGGCCTGCCTTTTTTCAGGAGCATCAATGTCCAGCCAGTTCCCCGAAGCCCGTCCACGCCGCCTGCGCCGCTCCCCGGAGTTGCGTGGCCTGTTCCAGGAAAGCGAATTCACCCTCAATGACCTGGTGCTGCCGATCTTCGTTGAAGAAGAAATCGACGACTTCGTGCCGATCACCAGCATGCCCGGGGTGCAGCGCATTCCCGAGTCGAAGCTGGCGGGTGAGATCGAGCGCTATGCGAAAGCCGGGATCAAGTCGGTGATGACCTTCGGCGTGTCCCACCACCTGGACGCCTCGGGCAGTGACACCTGGCAAGAGCGTGGCCTGGTGTCGCGCATGTCCTCGATCATCAAGGATGCGGTGCCGGAAATGATCGTGATGTCCGACACATGCTTCTGCGAGTACACCGACCACGGCCATTGCGGCGTGATGCACGGCGCCGAAGTCGACAACGACCGCACCCTGGTCAACCTTGGCAAGCAAGCTGTGGCCGCCGCCCGTGCCGGTGCCGATGTGATCGCGCCGTCTGCCGCGATGGACGGGCAGGTCCAGGCCATTCGCCGGGCCCTGGATGAAGCAGGCTTCAGCCATATCCCGATCATGGCCTATTCCACCAAGTTCGCCTCGGCGCTCTACGGCCCGTTCCGCGAAGCCGGCGGCAGCGCGCTGAAGGGCGATCGCAAGAGCTACCAGATGAACCCGATGAACCGCCGCGAAGCGGTGCGCGAATCGTTGCTGGATGAGCAGGAAGGCGCGGACGCGCTGATGGTCAAGCCGGCCGGCGCGTACCTGGACATCATCCGCGACATCCGCGAAGCCTCGCGTTTGCCGGTGGCGGCGTACCAGGTCAGCGGCGAGTACGCGATGATCAAGTTCGGCGCCCAGGCGGGCGCGATCGACGAAGCCCGCGTGGTACGGGAAACCCTGGGCTCGATCAAGCGCGCCGGTGCGGACTTGATCTTCACCTACTTCGCGATGGACCTGGCACTCGCCGGGATCTAAGTAACCTGTGGCGAGGGAGCCTGCTCCCGCTGGGGCGCGCAGCGGCCCTGAAAATGGGCCTGCTGCGCAGTCCAGCGGGAGCAAGCTCCCTCGCCACAAGAAGGCTGTTCGCGGCTGCTTGCAACTTAGCGCTGGGCAAATGCCAGGTTCAGCCCCAACCCCGCAAACGCCGCTGCAAAACTGCGGCGCAGCCAGTTCTGTACACGTGGCGATTCGATCACCGCGCGGCGGAACACATTGGCCAGCAGGCCATAAATCACAAACACCGCAAACGTCATCGCCATGAATACACTGCTCAGCAACAGCATTTGCAGGGCCGGTGCGCCCGCGCCCGGGGTGACGAATTGCGGCAGGAACGCCAGGAAGAAAATCGTCAGCTTGGGGTTCAGAATATTCAGCAACAGGCCTCGCACCATCAGGCTGTGGGCGCTGGAAATCGTCGGTGCGTCGTTCATGGCAAAGGCCGAGCGGTCCCGCCAGGTGGCATAGGCGAGGTACAGCAAGTAGGCGGCGCCGGCATACTTGAGGGCTTCGAACGCCAGGGCGCTGGTATGCAGCAGGGCGGACAGCCCAAGCACGGAGGCCAACAAGTGCGGGACGATCCCGGCGGTGCAGCCCAGCGCGGCGAACACACTGGCGCGCTTGCCGGCGGTCAGTCCGGTGGACACGGTGAAGATCACGCCGGTGCCGGGAATGAGCACGACGATCAGGCAGGTGATCAGGAAGTTCAGGCTAAGCATGGCATTCAAACTCCTTGTAGGAACGACGGGAGCCTGATCCTTTCACGTTGCGGTTTTTTTGGCGAGTGCGGCAGGTCGGCGAACCCCGGTTAGACTTACCGGTCGATATCTGCCAAGACTGGCCCATTGTCGCCCAAGGAAGCCCCATGCGTTCATCTCGCCTCATCCTGTGCCTTACCACCTTATTGGTACTGGCCGGCTGCTCCAGCCAGCGCACCCAGCAACTGCCGGAGCGCAGCGAAGCCGAGGTAAAGGCGCAGATCGTGCGGCTGATGCCGGCCAGCGTGCCGGATCGTGGCGGCTGGGCCCAGGACATCTACACCGCCTTCAATACGCAGAAAATCTACCCCAGCACGGAAAACATCTGCGCGGTATTGGCCGTGACCGAGCAGGAGTCCACCTATCAGGTTGACCCGCCGGTACCGAACATGGGCAAGATCGCCCAGGACGAAATCCTGCGCCGCGCCGCTAAAGTCCACGTGCCGGCGGTGCTGGTGCGCACGGCGCTGCAACTGCGCTCGCCCACCGGCAAGTCCTACGCCGAGCGCTTGAACGCTGCGCGCACCGAGCGGGATTTGAGTGGAATCTTTGACGACTTCATCAGTGTCGTGCCCTTGGGCAATACGCTGTTTGGCGGCTTCAACCCGGTGCATACCGCAGGCCCGATGCAGGTCAGCATCGACTTCGCACAGAAGCAGGCCCGGGATTATCCCTACACCGTGGATGGCAGCATCCGCCGGGAAGTGTTTACTCGCCGAGGCGGCATGTACTTTGGTATCACCCATTTGCTGGGTTACCCGGTGCACTACGACCAGATGCTGTACCGCTTCGCCGATTTCAATGCCGGTTGGTACGCCAGCCGCAACGCCGCATTCCAGGCAGCGGTCAGCCGAGTCTCGGGCGCCAATCTGGCGTTGGATGGCGACCTGATCAACTACGGCTCGTTCCTGCCGGGCACCACGGAGCTGGCAGTGCGCTCTCTGGGCAAGGCGCTGGACATGCGCAACCCGAGCATCCGCAGCCAGCTGGAGCAGGGCGAGCGCCTGGATTTTGAAGACACTACCCTGTACCAGCGGGTGTTCGCCCTGGCCGACAAGGCCGCCGGCAAACCGGTGCCGCGGGCGATCCTGCCGGGCATCGTGCTGAAAAGCCCGAAGATCACCCGCAACCTCACCACGGCCTGGTTTGCCAAGCGCGTGGATGAGCGTTATCAGCGCTGCATGAAGCGTTAGGCTTATCACCGGGGATTTACCGGGCTGATGTTGATGGTCCGGATGGCTGCGGTGGGATACACCTCCAGCCTTGTCCCCAAGGAAGAACCTGACATGACTGCCCATGCCATCCCCGAAGGCTTTACCCCGCTGCGTCGCAGCAGCCCACTCCTGGACCTGCTTGGCCCGGTGTATAGCCGAGGTGAAGGCTTGCAGCTGGAAATCGGCCTGCGCGCCGACAACCGCCACGCCAACGGACGCGGCACCGTGCACGGTGGCGTGCTGGCCACCCTGGCGGATGTGGGCATGGGCTACGCCATGGCGTTTTCCAGCGAGCCGCCGCTGCCGTTGATCACGGCGAGCATGACCCTGGACTATCTCGGCGCGGTGCAGGTAGGGGAGTGGGTCGAGGTGCGTCTGGAGCATCACAAGCGCGGGCGGCAGATGGCGTTTGCCACGGTCAGCGTGCAGGTCGGGGAGAAGGTGGTGGTGCGGGCAAATGCGGTGTTTGCGGTGCCCCAGGCGCGGGACTGACCGATAAAGAAAAGGCCCGGTTTTCGTGGAACCGGGCCTTTTCCATGTTGCTCTTTGAAATCAGCTGCGTTCAAGGGCCAGGGCTACACCTTGCCCGCCACCGATGCACAGGGTGGCCAGGCCTTTCTTGGCGTCACGCTTGATCATTTCATGCAGCAGGGTCACCAGCACACGGCAGCCTGACGCGCCAATCGGGTGGCCGATGGCAATCGCGCCGCCGTTGACGTTGACCTTGGCCGCGTCCCATTCCAGCTCTTTGCCCACCGCCAGTGACTGCGCGGCAAAGGCTTCGTTGGCTTCGATCAGGTCCAGGTCGCCCAGGCTCCAGCCGGCCTTGTCCAGGCAGCGGCGGGTGGCCGATACCGGGCCAATGCCCATGATCGCGGGATCGACGCCGGCGTTGGCGTAGCTGGCGATTCGGGCCAGCACTGGCAAGCCGAGCGCCTTGGCTTTGTCCGCGCTCATCAGCAGCACGGCAGCCGCGCCGTCGTTGAGGCTGGATGCGTTGCCGGCGGTGACGGTGCCGTCTTTCTTGAAGGCCGGCTTGAGCTTGGCCAGGGATTCGGCGGTGGTGCCCGCCCGTGGCTGTTCGTCCACGGCGAAGGCCACCGGGTCGCCCTTGCGCTGGGGAATCAGGATCGGCGTGATCTCATCGCTGAAACGCCCGGCTTCAATGGCCGCCGTGGCTTTTTGCTGGGAGGCGGCGGCGAAGGCGTCCTGGGCTTCACGGCTGATGCCGTACTTGTCCACCAGGTTCTCGGCGGTGATGCCCATGTGGTAGTCGTTGAACGCATCCCACAGACCGTCGGTGATCATGCTGTCGATCATCTTCGCATGGCCCATGCGCAGGCCGGTGCGGGCGGCCGGCAATACGTACGGGGCCAGGCTCATGTTCTCCATGCCGCCGGCGATGATTACCTCGGCATCGCCGCAACGGATCGCTTGTGCGCCCAGGTGCAGGGCCTTGAGCCCCGAGCCGCAGACCTTGTTCAGGGTCAGCGCCGGCACGGCGTGGGGCAGGCCGGCGAGGATCGAGGCCTGGCGGGCCGGGTTCTGGCCGCTGCCGGCGGTGAGCACCTGGCCAAGGATCACTTCATCCACGAGTGCCGGGTCGATGCCGGTCTGCTCCAGCAGGCGACGAATCACCGCAGCCCCCAGCTCCGGGGCCGGGATGCTTGCCAGCGAACCTTGGAAGCTGCCCACGGCGGTGCGGGTGGCAGCAACAATCACGACGTCTTGCATGGAATCTGTCCTCACTGGAAGTGCATTTCTGGAACGTGGTCCGGGACGATCAGTTTACCGGCTGTCTTGCTGACGATCTCTTCAACACTGACGCCAGGTGCGCGTTCCTTGAGGACAAAAGCGCCATTTTCGATTTCCAGGTAGGCCAGGTCCGTCAGCACGCGCTTGATGCAGTTGGCACCCGTCAGCGGCAGGCTGCATTGGCTCAGCAACTTGGATTCACCGTCCTTGGACGCGTGGGTCATGATCACGATGATGTTCTCGGCACCGGCCACCAGGTCCATCGCGCCGCCCATGCCCTTGACCAGCTTGCCGGGGATCATCCACGAGGCGATGTTGCCTTGTACATCGACCTCAAACGCGCCGAGCACGGTCAGGTCGACATGGCCGCCGCGAATCATCGCGAAGGATTCGGCCGAGGAGAAGATCGACGCGCCAATGCGCGCGGTGACGGTCTGTTTGCCGGCGTTGATCATGTCGGCATCGATGGTTTCTTCAGTAGGAAACGGACCCATGCCCAGCAGGCCGTTTTCCGACTGCAGCATGACCTCCATGCCTTCTGGGATGTAGTTGGCCACCAGGGTCGGAATGCCGATGCCGAGGTTGACGTAGAAACCGTCCTGCATTTCGCGGGCGACGCGTTGAGCCATTTGTTCGCGGGTAAGAGCCATTTTTTGTCTCCTTATTATTTGGGCTGGTGGATTATTTGCGGAGGGTGCGCTGTTCGATGCGCTTCTCGAAGGTGCCGCAAATGATCCGGTCGACGTAGATCCCTGGGGTGTGGATATGCGCCGGGTCCAGCTCGCCCGGTTCGACGATTTCTTCGACTTCGACCACGGTGATCCTGCCGGCGGTGGCGGCCAGCGGGTTGAAGTTCTGGGCGGTATGGCGATAGATCACATTGCCGAAGTGGTCGGCTTTCCAGCCTTTGACGATGGCGAAGTCGCCGGTGATGGATTCTTCCATCAGGTACGGGCGACCGTTGAACTCGCGGGTTTCCTTGCCTTCAGCGACTGGCGTGCCGACGCCGGTGGCGGTGAAGAAGGCCGGGATGCCGGCACCGCCTGCGCGCAGTTTTTCGGCGAGGGTGCCTTGGGGCGTCAGGACCACTTCGATTTCGCCGCTGAGCAGTTGCTTCTCGAACAGGGCGTTTTCACCGACGTAGGACGCGAAGACCTTGCTGATCTGCTTGCCTTCCAGCAGCAGGCCCAGGCCGAAGCCGTCGACGCCGCAGTTGTTGGAGACCACGGTCAGGTTGCGGGTGCCTTTGCGCTTGATTTCGGCAATGAGGTTTTCCGGGATGCCGCACAGGCCAAAACCACCGGCAAGTACCGTCATGCCATCTTCCAGGCCTGCCAGCGCCTCTTCATAGGACGCTACGCGTTTATCAAAACCTGCCATATGCACCTCTTTTATTGTTTGTGGGCCAGCCATATGAACCGAGTGTTGCGCCGACGGATTGATTTGTTAAGTTGTTTTTTAAGGTTGATTGATTTAAAAAACAGCATAGTCCTCAGCCATCGAGAGAAGCTTCATGACAGTTAAACAGATGCGCGCCTTTCTTGCCGTAGCCCAGACCTTGAGCTTTGCGGCCGCCTGTGAGCGTTTGCATCTTTCCCAGTCGGCCTTGAGCCTGACCATCAAAGGCCTGGAAGAAGGCCTGGGCGGGCGGCTGTTCAGCCGCAATACGCGCAATGTCGCGCTGACTCCCGAAGGAGAATCGCTACTGCCCCTGGCCCGGCGCCTGATCGCCGACTGGGACAATGCCGAGGATGAGTTGCGCCAGCGTTTCACCTTGCAGCGCGGGCGGGTAACAGTGGCGGCGATGCCGTCGTTTGCCGGAAACCTGCTGCCACCGATCCTGAAGATTTTTCGCGCGCGCTATCCCCAGGTCAACGTAACGGTGAATGACGTGATCAACGAGCAGGTGCTGGAAATGGTCCGCGATCGCCAAGTTGAGTTGGGCGTGGCGTTTGAACCGTCGGAAAGCTCATCGCTGGTGTTCACCCCGCTGTATGTGGACCGCTTTGTGGCGGTGGTGCCCGGTGACTCGCCATTGGCACGCCGCTCCGATATCGCCTGGCACACCTTGCTGGAACAACCCTTCATCACCTTGCAGCGCCCGTCCACGGTACGAGTGATGCTTGAAGAACACCTGAAGGCGCTGGACCTGAAGCTGCCCGTAGCCCTGGAGAGCCATCAACTGGCGACGGTGGGCAAGATGGTTGCCAGTGGCTTGGGCGTGAGTGCAGTGCCGGCGTTGTGTGCACGCCAAATGCAGGAAGCAGGCGCCCATTGCATCACCTTGAGCGATCCGGTGATCGAACGGCCGATTGGTGTACTGACCAAGCCCGGCCACGAACTTTCAGCGGCGGCCCAGGCCATGTTTGATATTTTTTGCGATGAAGCGGGGAAGGGGCGTTTTCCGGCGTTGTTGCGATAACCGTCGACCATAAAAAAGCCTGCTCGTTTTAAGCGAGCAGGCTTAAGTGATAAGTGCGTAGTTATCAGCAGTATCTGTCGATCACCTTAACGTGCGAATGGCCTTTAAGGTTCTGCCACTCGGTATTAAGTGTATGGAAGACCTGCTCGATAAAGTTGCGATCGGCGGCGGCTTTCTTGCCGACATAACCCTGGCCGCGGCGGTACATCTTCAGGCGCGCTGCCAGTTCACGGTTATTCCTGTCGAACTCTTCTTCCACGGTGTGGGGCGCCAGGCAGTCAATATGGACCTGGCCCGATTTACCAATCCAGAGGATATGGTCGTCGAGCGTGTCTTTCTGCGCTGCGAACATCTCAGCCAATTCATCGATAGTTGGTTGGTTGTTCAGATTCATGTGTAAGCCCCTTGACCAGTTGGCGATCTCTAGTTGATCCGTTAAAACTACTAAGTTGTCTCCGGCTCAGAAAACCGGGCGTCAGCGACTGTCTGCCGAATACGGGCAGGGTCTTGAACCGATGCATGTAGTCTTGCTGATGACCTGCTACGCAATGGTTTCATAACGAAGACAAGCAGCGTTTGAGCTACTTGTACCGATCCTTTCGGGCCGGTCAGCTTCATCAATCTGCCTTGTGGGCAGTGCACATCCGGAAAAAACAGCTCGGCGGTCAGACGAGCTTGTTCAAAACGCGTGTTACCAACGCTCCCGATCCGGGAGACGCTTGAATCATGCAATTACAAAACGGTTACGTCAACGATTATGTAGTGATTATTTTTGGGCACTACATAAATCCTTGCAGGGCGGGGGTGTGAGCGGAAAACGTGACTTGGGCGTCACTTTTCGTGCGGGCAGGTCGCGGGATCCGGGGGCTTTTTGTGGCGAGGGAGCTTGCTCCCGCTGGGGTGCGAAGCGCCCCCACCAGGCTGACTGCGGTTCTGCAGGAATCATTCGGTTGTCGGTTTTGGGGCCGCTGCGCAGCCCAGCGGGAGCAAGCTCCCTCGCCACAGAAAAGCAGGATTGGGCTATCCCAGGCGTTCTGCCAGCAACGGCAACAAACGTTCGCAGGAGGCTTCGATCTTGAGTTGCAGCAACTCATCGCCCCGTGTCTTGCCCAGATTGATGGCAATCACGGGCTTGCCTTGCTCGACCATCGCCTTGCACAACCGAAACGCTGAATACGCCATCAGCGACGAACCCACCACCAGCAATCCTTCTGCGTCATCCACCGCCGCCATCGCCTTGGCTGCCGTGCCCTGGGCGACGTTCTCACCGAAAAACACCACATCCGGCTTCAACCGTTGCCCACCGCAATGGGGGCAGCGGGGCACCTGAAAACGTCCTTCAAAGGCCGGGTCCAGCAGGGTGTCACCGTCGGGGGCTTGAACAGCATCCACACCCGCCAGGTACGGATTCTCCGCTTCCATTTGGCGCTGGATCAGGTCCCGTTCGCTGGTCTGCTGGCAATCCAGACATAGCACCCGGTGAAGGCTGCCGTGGAGTTCGATCACATCATGGCTGCCAGCCTGATCGTGCAGGGTGTCGACGTTCTGGGTGATCAGCCCGGTAATGCGCTGGCGTTGCTGCAGGGTGGCCAACGCGATATGCGCCGCGTTCGGCTGCGCGACACGCACCCTCGGCCAGCCGAGCATCGCCCGCGCCCAGTAGCGGCGGCGAGCCTGCGGGGTTGCCAGGAACTCCTGGTACATCATCGGTGCCTTGCCCCGGCGCACGCCTTCGCTGTCGCGATAATCGGGAATCCCCGAAGAGGTGCTGATACCCGCACCGGTCAGCACCAGGAAGCGCCGTTCGGCCATGGCCCGGTGCAGGTTGTCGAGCTGGTTATCGACTTGATGTTGCAGGGTATCGAGCATGGGTTCCCCAATGATTATTCGCCGCGAATGTACTGCTCCAGCTGTTTGATCAAGTCGGCCTGTTCGGCAATCGCTTCCTTGACCAGGTCGCCGATGGACAGCAAGCCAAGCAACTCGCCGTTCTCCACCACAGGCAGGTGCCGCAGATGTCGGTCGGTCATGATAGTCATGCAGGTCTCGACAGTCTGGTGAGTGTCGACGGTGATCACCGGTGAATTCATGATCTCGTGGGCTTTGGTCGTCACCGAAGACAATCCATGGAGGATGACCTTACGGGCATAGTCTCGTTCACTGATGATGCCCACCACCTTGCCGTCCTGGAGCACTGGCAAGGCCCCGACGTTTTTCGAAGCCATCACGATCAAGGCCTCAAATACCGTATGGTCGTGGGGGATGGTGTGGACTTGATGGTTATGCTGGTCTTTGGACTTCAGCACTTGGGCAACGGTTTTCATGGAGGCCACTCCGGTGTTGTTATTGTTGGGAGGTTAGCAGGCCCTACAGAATCCTGGATGGCCTGCAGCAGGGCAAGGTCCAAAGCGGCATACATCCCGTCGAAAAACGTCATTGTCGCGATTTCTTAGTGCTTCTCAGCCTTTGTTTGCCGGTTTCGCCGCCCGCTTCGGGCTGGTGGCCGTCTTGCGCTTGGCCGGTTTGCGTTTGTTTTTCCACGGTGTGGCGCCACGTCCGGCCGGGCTGGCCGGGCCGCTGATGGTCAGGCGCATGCCAGTGCAGCGGGTCACCTGTTTGCTCATCCATGCGGCCTGTTTGGCGACGAACTCTTCCAGGCTCATCTCACCGCTTTGCACCATGTCCAACGCCTGTTCCCAGATGGCCGTGGTGCCGGGGTCGGCGATTGCCCGTGGCACTGCATCAATCAGGCTGAACGCGGCAGGCGTTGCCGACAGCGCCTTGCCGTTTTTCACCAGGTAACCGCGATCCAGCAGGCCCTGGATGATCCCGGCGCGGGTGGCTTCGGTGCCGATCCCGGTGGTGTCCTTGAGCTTTTGCTTGAGCAGCGGGTCTTCCACCAGCTTGGCGACGTTTTTCATCGCCTTGATCAGGTCGCCTTCGGTGAAGGGTTTGGGTGGCTGGGTCCACAGGTCCTTGAGGTTGACCTTGGCCACGGCGTAGTCCTGCCCCTGAACCAGTTTTGGCAAGGACTGCGGCGCAGGTGCTTCACGGCCCTTGGCCGGCGCCAATGCTTCCGGCAATGCGCGTTTCCAGCCAGGCTCGACGATGACTTTACCGACAGCCCGCAAGGCTTCACCGGCACAATCGAAATCTGCCTGGGTACGGTCGTACTCGTGGTTGGGCAGGAACTGCGCGAGGTAGCGGGCACGAATCAAGGTGTAGACGGCGCGATGCTTGCCCGTCAATTGCCCGACATCCTTGCCGGCGCCGGTGGGAATGATGCCGTGGTGAGCGCTGACCTTGGCGTCGTTCCAGGCCCGGGAGCGCCGCTTCGGGTCGATGTGTGGCATCAATTCATTCACCGCCGGATCGGCCCGCCCCAGCGCCGCGAGGATTTTCGGCGCGTCGCCGTGCTGGCTCAGGGGCAGGTAGCCGCAATCGCTGCGGGGGTAAGTGATGACCTTGTGGGTTTCGTAGAGCGACTGGGCAACATCCAGGGTTTCCTGGGCGCCGAGGCCAAGCTTTTTCGAGCAGATTTCCTGCAGGGTGCCGAGGTCGAAGGGCAGGGGCGCGACGTCGCGCATGCGCTCGGTACGCAGTTTGACCAGCCGGGCGCTGGCGGCGTTGCTCATGGCATTGGCGGCGTCCCGGGCAAGCTGCGGATTGAGGCAGCGGCCCTGATCGTCACAGGCGTCTTCGGTCGCGCGCCATTGCGCAGTGAAGGTTATGTTGTCGTGGAGCAGATCCACATCGATGGCCCAATAAGCGACGGGTACAAAGTCGGCAATGCTGCGGTCCCGGTCTACTACCAACCGCAGGGTCGGGGTTTGCACACGCCCAACCGGCAACACACCCTGATAACCGGACTGTTGGCCCAGCAGGGTAAACAGGCGGCTCATGTTCATCCCGATCAGCCAGTCGGCGCGGGAGCGGCCAAGGGCCGAATGGTAGAGGCTGAAGGTTTCAGCACCGGGCTTCAACGAGGCCAGGGCCTTGCGGATCGACGCGTCGTCGAGCGCCGAGAGCCATAGCCGCTGGATGGGGCCGCGATAACGGCAATGTTCCACCAGCTCACGGGCGATCATCTCGCCCTCACGGTCGGCATCGGTGGCGATCACCAGTTCCTGGGCTTCCCCCAGCAGGCGCTTGACTGCCTTGAACTGGCTGGCGGTCTTGGGCTTGACCAGCATCTTCCACTTCTCGGGAATGATTGGCAGGTCGGCCAGCACCCAGCGCTTGTACTTGGCGTCGTAGCTGTCGGGCGGGGCGGTTTCCAGCAGGTGGCCGATGCACCAGGTCACCGTCACGCCTGAGCCCAGCCAGCAACCGTCGCCACGCCGGGTCGCGCCGAGCACGGCGGCGATATCCTTGGCCTGGGACGGTTTTTCACAGAGGAACAGCCGCATGGTCACCACATTCGCTACGCAATTGAATGGGGAGCAGGATGGGCAATAAATCAGAATTGGGCAACTTTTATCTGGATGGATATACAGCAATTTGTGTGTCTGGTGCTAAACCCAATGTGGGAGCGGGCTTGCTCGCGAATGCAGTGTATCAGTCAACCTATCCGGCGACTGACACCCCGCTTTCGCGAGCAAGCCCGCTCCCACACTGAAACTCCAGCGTCGGCCGGATCGACGTTTAGTTATTGTCGATATCGACGTTCTTGGTCTCTTTCAGGCAAATCAGCCCCACGATCAGGCTCACCCCGGTAATGACCACCGGGTACCACAGCCCATAGAAAATATCCCCGGTGTACACCACCAGCGCAAACGACACCGTCGGCAGGAAGCCACCAAACCAGCCATTCCCGATGTGGTATGGCAGCGACAGCGAGGTGTAGCGGATGCGTGTCGGGAACAGCTCCACCATCAGCGCTGCCAGCGGGCCGTAGCACATGGCGGCGATCAGGATCAGCGCGACGATCAGCACCACCACCATGGTTTTGTTGACTTGGGCCACATCAGCCGATTGCGGATAACCCGCCAGGGTCACCGCGCCTTTCAGGGCGGCTTCGTCGTAACCGTCGATACGCACATCACCCACGCTCACCTGCACCGCGCTGCCCGCCGGGGCGGCCGCGCTTTCGTACGGCAGGCCCTGTTTCACCAGGAAGGTCTTGACCTTGTCGCAGGGGCTGTCAAAACGCGCCTTGCCCACCGGGTCGAACTGGAAGGTGCAGGTGGCCGGGTCTGCCAATACGGTGATCGGCGACTGGCGGCTGGCGTGGTCCATCGCCGGGTTGGTGTAGTGCGCCAGGCCCTTGAAGATCGGGAAGTACAGCGCGGTGGCCAGCAGCAGGCCGACCATCAACACCGGCTTGCGCCCCAGCTTGTCCGAAAGCCAGCCGAAGAAGATGAAGAACGGCGCACCAATCACCACGCTGATGATCAGCAGCATGTTGGCCAGTGCCGGATCCATCTTCAAAAACTGTGTGAGGAAGAACAGCACATAAAACTGCGCGGCATAGAACGTCACTGCCTGGCCGGCGTTGATGCTGAACAGCGCAATCAGCACGATCTTGAGGTTTTCCCATTTGCCGAAGGATTCGCGGATCGGCGCCTTGCTGGCCTTGCCTTCCTCTTTCATTTTCAGGAACGCCGGCGACTCGTGCAGGCTCAGGCGGATCCAGGTGGAGATGCCCAACAGCACGATCGACAGCAGGAACGGCAGGCGCCAGCCCCACACTTCGAATTGGTCGCCGGTGAAGTAACGGCACGCCAGCACCACCAGCAGCGACAGCAGCAGGCCGAGGGTCGCGGTGGATTGAATCCAGCTGGTGTGGAAGCCGCGTTTGCCCGCCGGGGCGTGCTCGGCCACATAGGTGGCTGCGCCGCCGTACTCGCCGCCCAGCGCCAGGCCCTGGAGCATGCGCAGCGCGACTAGGATGATCGGTGCGGCAATGCCGATGCTCGAATAGGTCGGCAGCAGGCCGACGCAGAAAGTCGCCAGGCCCATCAGGATGATGGTGGCGAGGAAGGTGTACTTGCGCCCGATCATGTCACCCAGCCGACCGAACACCAGCGCGCCGAACGGGCGCACCACAAAGCCGGCGGCGAAGGCCATCAGGGCAAAGATAAACGCCGTGGTGTCGTTGACCCCGGCAAAGAACTGCTTGCTGATCACCGCCGCGAGGGCGCCGTAGAGGAAGAAGTCATACCACTCGAACACCGTCCCGAGGGAGGAGGCGAAGATGACTTTCTGCGTGTCGTTGCTGTCTCGCGCCTTGGTGGCGGAGCCCAGGGGTTGAGCGTGTTCTGACATTTGGGTAGCCCTCACAGTGATTATTTATTGTTGTTCCACTGTCGGCGCCAGTTTCAGCGCCGCTATTCCACTGTAGGAGCGAGCTTGCTCGCGAAAAACGTCAACGATAACGCGTGCATTCTGGATTAACGCGGTGTCTTTGCGTTCTTCGCGAGCAAGCCCGCTCCCACAGGTCTAGCCGGTAAGGTAAGTTCAAGCCGGTAAGGTCAGTTCTTTCTCCGGGGCGAGGCTCCTTGTGTTCGGCGAAAGGATAAGCTGCGCGGCTTTTTCCGCGATCATCAGCGTCGGTGAGCAGGTGTTGCCTGAAGTGATGCGTGGCATGACCGACGCGTCGGCAATGCGCAGGCCGGGAACCCCGTGCACTCGCAGTTGGGCGTCGACCACCGCGTCCTTGTCGCTGCCCATGCGGCAGGTGCCCACCGGATGGAAAATCGTGGTGCCAATGCGGGCGGCGGCTTCCTGCAGTTGTTCGTCCGTCTGCAGTTCTGCGCCGGGCAGGTACTCCACCGGGTTGAATTGCTTCAGGGCCGGCGCCGAGACGATGCGTCGGGTCAGGCGAATGGCGTCGGCGGCCACCCGCAGGTCTTCCGGATGGCTGAGGTAGTTGGGGCGGATCAGCGGTGCGTCTGCCGGGTTGGCCGAGCGAATGTCGATGCGGCCACGGCTTTGCGGGCGCAAGTCGCACACCGAAGCGGTGAAGGCCGGGAACCCGTGCAGTGGTTCGCCAAAGCGCTCCAGGGACAGCGGTTGCACGTGGTATTCGAGGTTGGCCGACGTCTGCTCCGGCCCGGAGCGGGCAAACGCGCCAAGCTGGCTGGGGGCCATGGACAACGGGCCGCTGCGGTCGTACAGGTAGCGCAGGCCCATGCCCATCTTGCCCCACACGGTGCCGGCGATCTGGTTCAGGGTGCGGGCGTTTTCCAGCTTGTAGATCAGGCGCAGTTGCAGGTGATCCTGCAGGTTGCCGCCCACTCCGGGTAACTCGTGCAGCACATCGATGCCCAAAGGCTTGAGCACGCTGGAGGGGCCGATACCGGAGCGTTGCAGGATGCCCGGCGAACCGACGGAGCCGGCGCACAGGATGATTTCCTTGCGCGCCCGCCACGTGACTGGCTGGCCATGCTGGCGAGCAACCACCGCCGCCGCGCGGCCGTTCTCCAGGAGTACGCGGTCGACTTCAACCTCGGTCATCACCGTCAGGTTGGGCCGCTGGCGGATCGGTTTGAGAAACGCCTTGGCCGCATTCCAGCGCACGCCGGATTTCTGATTGACCTGGAAATAGCCACAGCCTTCGTTGTCGCCCTGGTTGAAGTCGCTGATGCTCTCGATACCACTCTGCTGCGCGGCATCGCGAAATGCGTCGAGGATCGGCCAGTGCAGGCGCTGTTGTTCAACCCGCCACTCTCCGCCATCGCTGTGGAATTCCGAGGCGCCGGCAAAATGGTTTTCGCTTTGCTTGAACAGTGGCAGCACATCTTTCCAGGCCCAGCCGGGATTGTCCTCGGCCCAGCCGTCGTAATCCCGGGCCTGGCCGCGCATGTAGATCATGCCGTTGATCGACGAACAACCGCCCAGCACCTTGCCCCGTGGATAGCTCAGCGCACGGCCTTGCAGGCCTTCCTGGGCTTCGGTCTTGAAGCACCAGTCGGTGCGTGGGTTGCCGATGCAGAACAGGTAGCCGACGGGAATATGGATCCAGGGGTAGTTATCGCGACCGCCTGCTTCAAGCAGCAACACGCGATGGGCAGGGTTGGCAGACAGTCGATTGGCCAGCAGGCAGCCCGCCGGGCCGGCGCCTACCACCACGTAATCGTATTCAGCAGCTGCAGAATGCATCTGTGACCTCGCTTGTTTTTCTTATTGGTCCCATCCTAGTTGTTAGTTTTCGTCTTAAAAATGTTAGTTTTTACCCAGCTGCTGTGCGTTTTTAGACAACGCTGCTGTTCAGGGGAAGAAGGGGAAGGCATGTTCGACTGGAATGATCTGCGGTTCTTTCTTGAGTTACAGCGTAGCGGACGCTTGCTCACGGCGGCGCAACGCCTGAAAACCACCCACGCCACCGTGGCCCGGCACATCGAGGCCATCGAGAAAAGCCTGGGCACTGCGCTGTTCGTGCAGCACGCCCAGGGTTACGAACTCACGCCCTCCGGCGAAGCCCTGCTCAAACATGCCGAAGCCATGGAAAACGTGGCGCTGCTGGCCGAAGAAGAACTGACTCATTCCGCCGCGCCCCTGGGCAAGATCCGCCTGGGGGTGGCCGAGGGTTTGGGCGTGATGTTCCTGGCCAGTCGCATGGGCGGCCTGTTCGAACGCTACCCGGGCCTGGAAGTGGAACTGCTGGCAGTGCCACGGTTTGTCAGCATCCTCAACCGCGAAGCGGAAATCAGCATCCACCTCGAACGCCCCAGCGTCGACCAACTGGTGACCCGCAAACTCACCGACTACCGCCTGGCGCTCTACGCCAGCCGCAGCTACCTGGACCGCACACCGCCGATTGAAAAACGCGAGGACCTGGCGGTGCACGCCTGGATCGATTACGTCGATGATTTGCTGTTCAGCCAGGAATTGAAATTCCTCAGCAGCTTCTGCCGCAACCCCAAAGTGGTGTTCCACAGCACCAGCGTGATCGCCCAGCACCAGGCGGCGCGCTCGGGGTTGGGAATTGCCGTATTGCCGTGCTTCATGGCGGCGAGCGACCCGGACCTGGTGCCGCTGCTGCCGGCGGAGAGCATCCAGCGCAGCTACTGGATCAGCTCCCGGCGCGAGTTGCACAAGTCGGTGAGGTTGCGGGTGTTGTGGGATTACCTGGTGGAACTCTGCGCGCGGGAGCAAGGGGTTTTGCTGGGGGAGGGTTAGAGCTTCACCACCTGATGCACCTGCTCACCACAGGCACGGATCTCCTTGATCATCTTTTCAAACGGTGCGCTGACAATTTCATCGTGGGTCAGCCAGCGTATTTTCTGCGTCAGGACGTAGTGATAACGCCAGTCGCCCTTGACGCGCTCACCCGTCAGGTCCAGGTCGTACCACGGCGAGCGTACCTGGCAAGCCTTGATGTCCTTGTCGATCTGCCCACCCGACAGTGTGATGGTGTAATCCAGCGTCTCGGGGTTGCCTATGTACAAGTCGGCCAGTTGCCCATTGCGGCGGTAGTTGAGCAGACCGTCCCATTTCTCTTGCAGCAAGGCATCGTTGTAGATGTGGTCGTTGCCCAGCGGTTCCAGGGGCCGCATGTCCGTCAGGGTGGCGCTGACCTTGTAGCTGGCCGGGATCAAGAAGGCGGTGGCGGGGCGCTCGACCTGGCAGTCGGTGATCTGTTTGCCGAAGTTGTCGCAGATGTTCTGGTCGCTGGCGGTGGCGCCTTGCTGGCGGTCGGCGACGCTCAGTTGCATCAGCGGCATGCCGCGAAAATCAACGGTGGCCGAGACCCGGGCGGTGCCCTGGGCGTCGAAGCGCTCCTGTTTGTCGAGGATCAACGTGGGGGCGGCGGGTTGCAGCGGGATGTGTTCTTCACGTACCTGGCCCTCGGCGTTGGTCACCAGCACCCAGCGGTCCTGGATGTCGGGCAGGGTCTGGCCGGGGGCGAAGATCGGGTTGGTCGGGTCCAGCCACCACACCTGGCCATCGACTTCGGCGCGGACGATGGCGTGGTTCGGCGCGCCGGTACCGGGAATCAGCAGCGGGTTAACCACATCGCCGCGGCTGACCCAGGCCGGTTCGGCCTTGATCCCGCTGGCCTTGAGCATGGCGGCCAGCAGCGTCGAAAGGTCTTTGCAGTCGCCGTAGCCGTGCTGCTCGATCTCCGCCAGGCTGAAGGGCACATAGCCGCGATCCGAGGCGCGCCAGTCGCCCAAGTAACGATAGTGGTCGTTGATGTGCTGCATCAGGCCGGCCACCTGTTGTGCCGGTGGCAAGCCGCGAACGGCGGCCACGGCGGCGGCGCCCTGGGGCGGCAGCTTGGCGCCGAGGATCTGGTTGTAGCGTTCGGCAAAGCCGCCGAAGTACTGCTGGCGATCCAGGGAGCTGCCGACTTCGATACGCGGGGCGTGGCGTATGTAGGCGTTGGCGGATTCGTTGATGTAGCTGAGGTAGGTCGGGGCCTTTTGCACCACGTCCAGGGTCTTGCGATTGGCCGATGGCGTAATGCTGAAACCCTCCATCAATTCGCTGCGCCACTCGATCGGCCGCTCGGCGGTGAAGCGTGCCTTGAAGTGGTCGCGCCGTGCGGCGTTGGGGCCGAACTGCAAGGCGTAGTAGAACTCGGTCATCAGCGGTTTGGCCGGGTGATGTTCGCGCACCGTGTAGCGGATTTGCGTGCCGACCCGCAGGTTGGGAAACGCCAGCGAGGTCTGTTTTTCCCGGGAGAAACCCTGGTCCGGGTTGGGGGCGGTGCGGGTGTCGATTTGCGTCGGGTCCAGGGGCACAGGTTTGCCGCCGGGCTGGGTGGACTCGGCCTTGATCAGTTCGAAGCCGTCTTCTTCCTGGTAGCTGAAGTCGATCCGCGAGAGCATTTCGCGGCCGCTTGGCTTGAGGATGGTGTAGTGAAAGCGGGTAGTGCAGTCGACGCTGGCGTCGCGGTTGAAGTGGCAATGCAGCTCGGTGTCGCTGGCCAGTGGGGCTTCGGCCATTGGTTGCAGGGCGGCAAGCGCGCTGTGACTGGCAAGCCCCCAGCTGATGCAGATCAGGGGACGGTAAAACGAAAAACGGAGCATGGGCGCCTCAGGTGGAACATTGACACAAGTACCCTAGGGGTACCGAGAAGGCGCCGGATGATAATGGATCGCAACACGAATGCCTAGCATTGTCCGACAATTAATTACGCTGTAAGGCCCGATCTAGAGCCTTCGTTAATGTTTTAAGGATTATTTTGCGAGTTCAAACTCGACGCTTCCCAGCCGCTCACCGTTCACCAGCACGTGAACCGCATGCTTGCCGGGATAGTGCTTGCGCGTGGTCAATTCACGGATATGTTGGCCACGGCTGATGGCGTGATGTTCTCCGGCACCCAGGGTAAATGCCTTGAGCTTGAACACCTTGGACGCGCTGTGACCGGCGCTTTTCACATAGTCGATGGCGTAGTCGACCACCAGCTTTTGCGACGAATCGGCAGTGGACTCCAGGCTGAAGGACAGGTTGATCCGCTCCCCCAATTTGATCGCCGCCGGCTCGACCTTGAGTTGATGGATCTTCACTTCGGCCCTGGCCCCGGCGCCCATGATCGTCAGCGCCCGGGTGTTGCCTTGCTTGATCAGGCTGCGCAGCGCGTGGCGGGCGATCCACGCGGTGTGGGGGTTATCCAGGGACCAGCCTTCGATCAGGCCCAGCACCCAATCCGGATGGTCCTTGGTGATGTCGTTGAGGTGGTTGGCCACCGACTTGCGCACGTAGAGGCTGCTGTCGGCCTTGAGATTGTCGAGGATCGAAGCGCACAGGTTCGGATCGGCCTGCACCTCGGCCAGGCGAAACGACCATGGCAGCCGTGGCCGTGAACCTTCGCTGGCGAGGCGTCGTACGTGTTCGTTGTCGTCCAGCGACCACTGTTGCATCACCGCCAGGGTGCGCTTGAAATCCTTCAGCAGAAAATGCCGCACGGCAAACTCGGCGGAGCCGAAGGTGGTGAAGTACTTGAGGGCAGCCATGGAGCGCTTGAAATCATCGCCGCCGTAGCTGGCAACGTAGTGGGGCAGGAACAGGCTGACAAAGGCGCTGTTCAGCCGAGGGGCCAGGGCATACAGCAACTTCAGGGTTTGCGGATAATCCAGCGGGATCACAGCGTTGAGGCTTTCACTGACCCGCGCCATGCGCTGCATCACCGACAGGTCTGCCAACCCGGCCTTGGCGTGTTTGAGAAAACCCTTGGCGTCGAACGCCGGGTACACCGCGGTCATTTCGCTGGCGATGTGTTGCAGGCGTTCGGCGTTGAAGATTTCCTTCAGGGCCGGGGCGCTTTGGTCGGTCATGGGCAAGTCCGCGGTTAGCCAGAGATGCCCACGAGGCTAACCATCAGTGCCTAGAGATACCAGCGATATTCCCGCGCATGAATTTCCTGCTGGAATGCCAGGTGGTCCTGGCGTTTGTTTTCGCAATACACGTCGACAAACTCCGCGCCTAGGCCTTCGCGCAACGTCGGCTGATGCTGCATGGCGCGCACCGCCTCCAGCATTTCCACGGGGAAGTCCGCGCCGCTGTTGCGGTCTTCGTTCAGCGGGGCGATGGGCTCCTTCGCTGCTTCAAGACCATGCTCAAGCCCCACCAGAATCGCCGCCAATACCAGATACGGGTTGGCATCGGCACTTGCCAGGCGATGTTCGATGCGCAGGTTGCGCGGGTCGGATTCAGGGATTCGCACGCACGCGTCACGGTCTTCAAAGCCCCAGCACGCGCGGGTTGCCGCGTTGACCGTGCCACCAAGGCGGCGGAAGGCGTTGTGGTTGGGCGAGAAGATCGGCATGCAGTGCGGCAGCAGTTCCAGGCAACCCGCCACCGCGTGGCGCAACGGTTGCTGTTGGTGGGCCGCCAGCAGGTTATTGCCCGCCGCATCGTACAGGCTGACGTGCACATGCATGCCGCTGCCGGGGTGTTGCAGGTAAGGCTTGGCCATGAAGCTGGCGCGATAGCCGTGCTTGAGGGCCACGCCACGGGTGCTGCGGCAGAACAGGGCGGCCCAGTCGGCGGCGCGCAGGCCGTCTTCCAGGTGGCCGAAATTGATTTCGAACTGGCCGGGGCCGAGTTCGGCGGTGATCACCGTGATGTCGATGCCCTGGGCCTTGGCCGTCTCGACCATATCGTCCAACACCGGCGCAAAGCGTGACAGGCGCTCGATGTGCAAGTTGGGCTGGTCGTCCGCGTCATCACTCAGCGGGTCGCGGGCAAATTGCGGCAGGCCGTCGCTGAGCTTTTTGTCGAACAGGTAGAACTCCAGCTCGAACGCGACCACCGGGTGAATGCCTTTGCGCTGCAGGCGTTCCAGCACCTTGGCCAGTACTTCCCGGGGTTCGAATTCGATGGGCGCTTCGGTGCCGTCGGAGGTAATCAACATCTGCCCCAGCGGCTGCGCCTCCCAGCTCACCGGCTTGAGGGTGCCGGGCACCAGGCGGCGGTTGGCGTCCGGGTCGCCGTCGTGGAAGCAATAGTCGCCGATCTTGAACAGGCCGCCCTGGGCACCTAGCAGCACCGCGTTCTGCGGCAGTTTCAACGGGCTGCCGGCGGCGACCTTTTCCAGCATCTCCACCGGGTAGCGCTTGCCGTAGAAATGCCCGGGAATGTCCAGGGCAATCAGGTCGACGTAGCGCACATCGGGATGGTTCTGGCGAAAGGTCCGGACTTCGGCCAAAAGCGTGGAAGCATGGCTTTTCACGGGTGTTGCTCCTAGTTGTAGACCCACAGCACGCGGGCTGGCAGGTCGGTCAGGTTGCCGTAGCGGCAGTGGGCAAAACTGGCCAGGTGGAAGCTGTCGCCGGGGCCCAGGGTGACCGAGTCCGGCTCGCCCTCGACCCACAGCGTCAACTCGCCCTCCAGCACGTAACCGGCCTGTTCGGCACGGTCGCTCATGGTTTGTTCGCCGCTGTTGGCACCGGGGGCCAGCAGGCTGTCGAGGATCGAGAACGCGCCGTGCATGCTCGGCGACACCAGGATGTCGGTGATGCCATTGGCGTAATACACCGTGCGCCGTTCGTTGGGGCGGGTGACCCAGTCCACCGCCTTGGGTTTGGACAGGCTGTAGAAATAGGTGGTGGGCACACCGAGCGCGTGGCTGATGGCTGTGAGGTCGGCCACGGTCGGGCGCGACAGGCCGCGTTCAACCTGGGACAGGAAACCCACGGAACGCTCGATCTTTTGCGCCAGTTGCGCCAGGGTGAGCTTCTTGTGCTTGCGCAGGTCGTGGATCAGGATCGCCAGGGCGTCGAGTTCTTCTTGCTTGTCCATGGGCGCTTCGTGAAATTCTTATCAGGAAATTTCATGAAAAATTACAAGATTAATTTCACGAGGGCAATGGGTATGGAGTTGGCAGAGCATTTACGCCGCCTGGAACAGGAGCTGCACCAATGCACCACCCGTGCAGATGCGGCGCGGTTGTCGGTGCTGCTGGCGGATGATTTCGTCGAATTTGGTGCCAGTGGCAATGTGTGGGGCAGCAAGGCCGAGGTGATCGAAGGGCTGCAGGATGAGGTGTTTTCAGTCCGTAGCATCAGTGACTTTGCAATGAAGGTGCTGGCCGAAGGCGTGGCGTTGGTGACGTATCGCTGCCAGCGCGCGGCGACGGATGCAAATGCGGCGGGGGAGTCGTTGCGCAGTTCGGTGTGGCGCGAAAGCGGCGGGCAGTGGCAGATGGTGTTTCATCAGGGCACGCCGACACGTCAGCGTGCACCTGTGTAAGCGCCGGCAGGTCAGACCGTACGCTTGGCCTCGAACCCCGACAGGCTGACATCATCACGATGCCCGAGCAGCTCGGCCACCACCGAGGTCGGCGACTTGTGCTTGTAGGTGTTGTAGTTGTTGACCGAGTCGTGGAAGAGCTGGCGGGTGAACGCGACACGGCTTTCCAGGCTGGCGATTTCTGCGCTGGGTGACGAGGCATTTTGCGCCGCCGCCAATTGTTGTTCGGCCTCCTTGAATTGGCCGAAGGCTTTTTTGCAGCGATCGAGCAGGGCCACCAGTTCCCTGTAGGTGCCGAACACGTAGAGCGCGAGCAAGGTGACAACGGTCACGAAAATGATGATGACGTGGGTACCAGTCATTGGAATTCCTGAGCGGCTGGAAAAAGGAACCAATCTTATCTGATTAATCGCCGGCCCGGTCGCTGGCCGCCCATCCATCTGCCGCTTCCATCACGGCGCTGAATGATTCCACGCCGCTGCGGTCGGAATCTTTACGCGTCATTCATTGAAGGAAGTGCCCATGAAGTCCAAATCCCTTGTTGCCTGCCTGCTGGTTGCCGCGAGCCTCTCTGCCGCGAGTCTCACCGTCCAGGCCGCAGATACCCCGCAAAAAACCGTGCAGCCTTCGAATATCAATACCCGCGACCTCAAGACGGGAGACCGTGCGCCAGACATTCTGATGCGTAAGGAGTCGGCCATTGCCGACTGGAAGAAACGTGGCCTGAAGCAGCCGGAAGAAGACAGCCAGTGGGCCCGTGTAAACGACAAGTACGTGTTGCTCAAAACCACCAACGGTACGATTCTCGACATCACCCCCGTTAAAAAATAAAGCGTTCGGCGGGATGGGTGATCACGCTTCATCCCGCTGGATTTGATTTTTGCATAAATGCATAAATCAGCATTTATTTCGTCTCATCTTGCGTTAAGGTACATCCGCTTGCGGGCTGCAATGGCCCCATTACCTTGACCAGAAATGAGAGCAGGATGCTTGCCACAATAAGAAATTACCCGCGTACCGTGAACCTGTTGTTGTCGGCCACGCTGATCCTCACCCTGGCCAAGGCCATCACCTTTCCGTACCTGGTGATCTACCTCACCAACCACTTTGCCCTCGACATCAGCCAGGTCGGCCTGGTGATCGGCAGCTCGCTGATCGTCGGCTCGCTGCTGAGTGTCTACGGCGGTTTCCTGGTAGACCGCATCGACAGCTATAGGCTATTGCTCAGCTTGAGTGTGGTGTTTGCCCTGGGGTTTATCGGCACGGTGCTGGCCCGGGAAATCTGGTCGTTCTACAGCTGCCTGATCCTGATCAACCTGGCGTACGCGGTGATCGACATCGCGATCAAGTCCGGGTTTGCCAGCCTGTTGCCGGAAGATGAGCGCAGCGAAGCGTTTTCCATCAAGTACACCCTGACCAATATCGGCTATGCCGTAGGGCCGTTTTTTGGCGCGATGGTGGCCAAGCTCGATATCAGCTTGCCGTTTATCCTGTCGGCGGTCCTGGGCTTCGGTTTTTTCCTGCTGTACTGGCGTTGGGGCGACCGCACGCTGGCCACGGTAGACACCACGCAAAAGCCGGTGTCGTTCCTCGCGGTGGGGCGTGTATTGCTGCGGGATCACCGACTGGTGTGCTTCACCGTCGGCGGCCTGCTCAGTGCCGTGGTGTTCGGCCAGTTCACCGCGTACCTGTCGCAGTACCTGGTGACCACCACTACCGCCGAATACACCTACACCATCATCAGCGCGGTACTCACCACCAACGCGATGTTGGTGATTGCCCTGCAATACGCGATTGGCCGGCGCATTTCCCACCGCTACCTGAGCCAGTGGCTGATCTTCGGCCTGGGCATGTTCATGCTGGGGGTGATTGGCTTTGCCCTGGCGAGCAACGTGTGGTGGTGGATCCTGGCGATGGCGATTTTCACCGTGGGCGAAATCGTGGTGTTTCCGGCCGAGTACATGTTCATCGACCGCATCGCCCCGGACAACCTGCGGGGCATGTACTACGGGGCGCAAAACCTCTCCAACCTCGGTGCTGCCCTGGGGCCAGTGCTGTGCGGGCTGGTGCTGGCCAACCTGCCGGCCCACTACATGTTCTACATGTTGGCAGCGTTCATTGTCGGGGGAGGGGTGTTCTATTTTATCGGGGCGTCGTTGAAAGCCCGCGACCTACTGTAGGAGCACGCTTGCTCGCGAAGGTCGTCAACGATAACGCGCCACGCCTGAATGAACGCGGTGCCCGGGCGTTTTTCGCGAGCAAGCCCGCTCCTACAAAGGGCGCAGCGGCAGGTCATCCAGCCTGAGTTTACCGACGGTGTTGCTCTGCAATTCGTACCGCAACTCGTCGACCATCTTTTCCACTTCCTGCGGGGTCTGCAGCTTGTTGACGCTGATCCCGGTGACCACCAAATCCACCCGGCCGCTTTCGGCGTCGAAGACCTTGAGCGTCAACGACGCGTCACGGCACAGGGTGAATTCGCAGGTCAGGGGCGACAGGGCCTCTTCGATGCAGTTGCGCAGTTGGGAGAGCGTAAACATCAGGGTTCTCCTCAGCGACGACGCAGCAACAGGCCCAGCAGCAGGCCGACACCGGCGACGATCGCAACCGTTGCCAGGGGTTTTTGCTTGGCGAAATCGCCGACGGTGTCCAGCGCGTCACCGTAGGTTTGCTGCAACTGGCCAGCGGCCTGGCGAGCGACACCCTCGGCCTGGAGACGTTCGTCACCGGTCAGATCACCCAGAAAACCTTGAGCCTTGCCGGCCACTTTTTCGACGGCGCCTTTGACTTGTTCGCTTTTCATGATGGATTCCTTAAAGGGCATGACATCTCAACGGCACAGGACCCGAAGCCCTGTGCCCACCCTTCAAGGTTAAGCAGTGCACCCCCGCGCAATAAGGCGAATTTGCACCGGTCGCACTAGTGCATTTGCACTCTATTTCGGCTTTTTAACCCGCAACTCACCGGCAAACAGCCCGCGCTCACGGGCCCACACGATGGCTGCACTACGGCTATGCACCCCCAGTTTGGAGTACACCGTGGCCACATGGTTACGCACGGTGTTGGGTGCCAGTTTCAGGCGCGAAGCGATTTCCTTGTCGGCCAGGCCTTCGCAAATCAACCCCAGTACGTCGCGCTCGCGGGCGGTCAGGTCGGTAAAGGAAATGTTCGGTACATTGGGGCTGTTGACGCTCTTGGCGTTGGCCAGTTTTTCAATCAGCGTCTGGCTGAACCATGAGGCGTCCTGCATCACTTCCTCGATCGCGGCCACCAGTTCCAGCTCGGAGCGCTTGCGTTCGGTGATGTTCATCAGCACCAGCAGGTAGCAGGGCACATCCTGGATACTGACGGTGTCGGCAGACAGCACACAGTCGATCAGCTCATTGCCTTTCTTGCGGATCTTCAGGTCGAGGCCGTCGAGGTTGCCGGCTTTTTGCAGGGTGGTGAACAGTTGCGTGCAGGCCTGGGGGCTGTCGATAAAGTCGATGTCTTCGATGGATTTGCCGATCAGTTCTTCACTGGTATAGCCGGTGATGGTCATGAAGGCTTCGTTGATATCCACCACCTGGCGGTTGGCGGCGTTGCACACCAGGGTCGGCACCGGCGTCAGGCGGAACGACTTGGCGAAGCGTTCCTCACTCTGACGCAGGGCGGTTTCGGCCTTGCGGCGAGGCTCCAGGTCGGTGAAGGAAAACAGCATGCAGTCTTCCTCATTCATGTCCAGCGGCTGGCCGGCCACGATCACCAGTTTGCTGCCGCCTTCGGGCAGTTTCAGTTCGGCTTGCATCTGTGGAATGGTCGCGCCTTCGCCCAGGCGCTTGACGGCCAGGTCCTTGTTTTCGGCCTGTTCCAGCACGTCCAGTTCATACACCGAGTGGCCGATCACCTGGTCGCGGTTGTAGCCGGTCATCTCCAGGAAGCCCTGGTTGACCTTGATGTAGCGCAGGTCGCTCAGGCGGCAAATCACCGCCGGCGCCGGGTTGGCATTGAAGGTCTTTTCGAAGCGCTGTTCGGCGCTGGCCCATTCGGTGGCGTCGCTCAGGATCAACACCAGCAATTCCGGCTCGCCCGACGCGTCGTCGAGCACCAGGCTGCGCAGGCGATGCACCCAGACTTTTTCCTCGTCGCCGGTGGGGGTGACTTCCACCACCACATCGCTGAACTCTTCACCGTCTGCCACCCGGCTCAGAGGATAATTCTCCAGCACCAACGGGTGGTTGTTGCGATACCGCAAGGCAAAGCGCGCGGCGTATTCCTTGGTGTTGGCACCCAGGTCTTCGACTTTATCCACGCCATGCATCAGCAGCGCGGCTTCATTGGCCCAGAGTATGGTCTGGTCGGCCTCGGCGAGGATCACCCCATCGGACAAGCCGGAGATGATCTGCTGCAGTTGGCGGCGGTTGGTTTCTTTGGCGAGGACGGCCTGGCTCATGGTTTCTCCTGGGGTAAGTCGCATGGGAAGTACGACACCTGAGGCTCAGGATAGTGCAGAGAAAGTGCCCGGCGCGGGGTGCGAATGCACCAGTGCGCCTAGTGCAATTGTGTCGAGACCGCAGGGCAGGTGCCTCGCCAAACTGGCCACCTACCCACTGTTCAAAGGATTTAACATGACCACTGTCTATGAAACCAACCGTTCGCTGTTTCGTGTGTCCTGGGGCTCGGTATTGGCCGGTAGTGCAATTGCCCTGGTGACCTATCTGGTATTGAGCGTACTTGGCACCGCGATTGGCGCCAGCGCGGTAGACCCGATGGCCGCGGGTAACCCGCTGAGCGGTTTCGGCACCGGTGCCGGGATCTGGCTGTTTGTCTCGACGCTGCTGGCAATCGGTGCCGGTGCATTCGTGGCCGGGCGCACCGCGCCGGATCGCGGCGGCCTGCACGGCGTGCTGAGCTGGACCATCACCACCTTGCTCACCACCTGGCTGCTGGCCGCGCTGGCCACCAGCGTTGTGGGAGCGGCGGGCAATGTCGTCGGCAAGGGCCTGTCGGCTGCCGGCAGCGGGATCGCCGCCGTGGCGCCGGGTATCAGCGACAGCGTCAAGCAGCAACTGAATGAGCAGGGCATCAAGCTGGACTGGAACAGCCTGCAAGGTCAGCTCGACACACTGCTCAAGCAGAGCGGCAAACCTGAACTGGCCCCGGCCAACGTTGAGCAAAAAGCCGATCAGGCGGCTGCGGACGGCAAGCAGTCGGCCAACGATGCCGCGACCAACCCAGCCCAGGCTGGTGATGAATTGAAGCAGTGGTTCGAGCGGGTCAAGGCTTCCGGTGAGCCGGCGTTGAACGCGGCGGACAAGCAGGCACTGGTCAACATTGTTGCGGCCCGTACCGGCAAGAGCCAGGCTTAGGCCACCCAGATTGTCGACAACTACGCCCAGGCCTACCAGCAGGCCGTGCAGAAGGTTGACGAACTGAAGCAACAGGCTGAACAGAAAGCCCGTGAAGCCGGTGAAGTCGCGGCCAAGCAACTGTCCCGTGCTGCGTGGAGCACCTTGTTGATGTTGCTGCTGGGCGCAGCGTTGAGCTTCGGTGTGGGTCGCCTGGCGATTTCCACCCGTCGTGTACCGTTGGCCTGATCATGACCTGAGGTGATCTATGTGGCGAGGGAGCTTGCTCCCGCTGGGCTGCGAAGCGGCCCCAAAAAGAGGGGCGCGCTACGCACTGGAGCGCCAGCCCGGTCCAGCGGGAGCAAGCTCCCTCGCCACAATGCTTCGCTGGCACCAAACATGCTAGTGTCAGCACTCCAACATCCACTGGCAGTGCCTGGCGATGCGCGACATCTACAGCGTCTTCAACTCCAACGGCGCCTATGAAACCGGGGCCCATGCCCACGACGAATTCATGCTGATGGTGCCCGAACACGGCCTGTTGCGTTTCAAGGATGAAGAAAGCGGGCGCACCACCTCGGTGATCGACCGCCAGTTCGTACTGGTGCCGCCGCAATCCAGCCATTCCTCCTCGTCACTCACCGCCAGCCAGGGCCACGTAGCGTTCTACGTCGACCCCGACTACATGCACTACGCCTTGCGTGACCTGTCCGGTGATGCCAACCGCTTGCTGCGCGTGCCCACCCTGGGCATCTGGCAAACCTCCGCGCCGTTGCACCATCTGCTCCTGGCAAAAAAAGCCTTCAGCCAACCCGACCTGTACATCGACCGCCGCCGCCAGGTGGCCCAGGCCGATCACTTGCTGCTGCTCGAATGCCTGGCGATTTCCCTCAGCCAGCCGAGCCTGCAACGCTCATCTACCGAGCGCCACGGCGCCATGCTGGTGCGTGACGTCAAGGCGTACGTGGAAGGCAACCTCGAACATGCGCCGGGGCTGGATGAAATCGCCGAGACGTTTCACATGTCGCGCCGCCATCTGACCCGGCTGTTCGCGCTGCACACCGGCGAGACGGTGCTGGCGTACGTCCAGCGCCTGCGCCTGGAGCGCGCGCAGACGTTGTTGCGGCACACCCGCATGTCGGTGCTGGAGATCGCCAATAACGTCGGCTATGAGTCACCGTCACACCTGGCCCATGTGTTTCGCCGGGTGCTGGGCGTGTCGCCGGATGAGTGGCGCCGCGGCTGATACCGCCTCAACTTTTTTGATGTCCCGATCCCGCGCATGATCCGGCCCGATCCCGTGCGCCGCAAATCCGTCATCCGTTCATCCTCACCCCGTCAACAACAAACAAGTCCGGCCTACCGGACGAGGAGGGGCGGTGAGTGCAAAACCCTTTATCAGCTTCGCAGGGGTGCAAAAAAGCTTCAAAGTCGAGGGCCGCCAGTTTGTGGCCGTACGCAACGTATCGCTTGAAGTTCAGCGGGGCGAAATCATCACCCTGGTCGGCCCTTCGGGGTGCGGCAAGTCCACCTTGCTCAACATGACCGCCGGGCTCTTCGGCCCCACGGAGGGCCAGGTGCATTACGACGGCGCCGAGGTCAAGGGCGTCAACACCCGTGTCGGCTACATGACCCAGGCCGACCACTTGCTGCCGTGGCGCACCGTGGCCGGCAACATCGCCGTGCCGCTGCAAATCCGCCGCATGCCCAAGGCCCGGATCGACAGTCGCGTCGAGGAGCTGATGGCGCTGGTGGGCCTTACCGGTTTTGGCGAAAGCTACCCCAACCAGCTTTCCGGCGGCATGCGCAAACGCGCGGCCATGGCGCGCTTGATGGCCAGCGACCCGGAAACCCTGCTGATGGACGAACCCTTCGGCGCCCTTGATGCGCAGATGCGCCTGACCCTGCAGACCGAACTCTTGCGCCTGTGCCGCAAGCTCAACAAGACCGTGCTGTTCGTCACCCACGATGTCGATGAAGCCATCGCGCTGGCGGACCGCTGCGTGGTGTTCGCCGGTCGCCCGGGCACCATCGACCATGTGCTCGATATTCCCCTGGGCGGTGAACGCAACCTGGTGCAATTGCGCTCCGACCCACGCTACGTGGAACTCTGCACCGCCCTCTGGAAACGCCTGGCGCCCGACGTCGCCGGTGCTGCCGATCCCGCCTCATTGGCTCACTCGCTGGAGGTCGTATGATCCAGGTCTATCGCTTGCTGTTCCTGATTTTCCTGCTGGTGTTCTGGGAGTGTGTGTCCCGCTGGTTCGGCGTGGAATTTTTCATCAGCCGGCCTTCGGCGGTGGCGCAAAGCCTGTGGAAAATCCTCATGAACGGGGTGTTCTTCTACCACGCCGGCATCACCACCCTGGAAGCCGTGCTGGGCTTCTTCTTCGGCTCCCTCGCAGGCTTGATCGCCGGTTTGGTGCTGGGCCGCGCCAAGCTGCTGGCGGATATTCTCGACCCGTTCCTGACCGCCTTCTACAGCTTGCCGAAAGTCGCGCTGGCGCCACTGTTCATCCTCTGGTTCGGCATCGGCTTGCCGATGAAAGTCATCCTGACCGCGGCCGTGGTGTTCTTCCTGGTGTTCCTCAACACCTACAGCGGCGTGCGCAACGTGTCCCGCGAGCAACTGACCATCCTGCGCCTGATGGGCGCCAAGGAGCGCGACCTGCTGACCATGGTGGTCATCCCGTCCGCTTTCACCTGGGTATTCACCGGCCTGCGCCTGTCGGTGCCCTATGCGCTGATCGGCGCGCTGGTGGGCGAGATCATCGCCGCCAACCGGGGCCTGGGCTACCTGCTCTCGGATGCAGCCTCGCAGTTCGATACCGCCGGTGTATTTGCCGCACTGGTGGGCATCATCGCCCTCGCGCTGATCCTGAACACGGCGGTGAAGCTGGCCGAACGCAAGTTGATGCCGTGGAAGGCCAACGAAGCGGAACGTGAAGTTGCGGTTTAACCCCTTATTTTTGCGGAGCTTGATCATGTTCAAACCACTGTTCATCGCCAGCGTTTTACTCGCTTCCTGCCTGCCCGCCGCGCAGGCCCGGGACCTGACCAAAGTCACCCTGGCGTTCCCCAGCGAAGGCTTCCTCTATGTGCCGATCTACGTCGCGCAGAAGCAAGGCTACTTCGCCGATGAAGGCCTGAATGTGGACGTCATCGTATTCCAGAAAGGTGGCTCGGCAGCACTCACCGCCGTGCTGGGGCGTGATGCGGATGCGTACGTCGGCCTGCCCGCCGTCGCGGTGCGCGCCCGCACCAAAGGCCAGAATGTCCAGGCGTTCGCCGCCGTGCAAACCCAGTTCGGCAGCACCGTGGTGATCGACGGTGCCTCGGCGCAAAAGGCCGGCGTGTCGGCCACCTCATCCCTGGCCGCCCGTGCCCAGGCCCTCAAGGGCTTGAAGATCGGCGTCACCGGCCCTGGCAGCACCACCGACATGCTGGTGCGCTACCTGGCCAAGGATGCGGGGCTCAACCCGGACAAAGACTTCACCATCATGCCCATCGGCGGCGCGCCAAACATGCTCGCAGCGTTTTCCCAGGGCAGCATCAACGGCTTCTCGCTGTCGCCACCCACCATCACCACCGCCGAGAAGCAAGGCGGCTTTGTGTTGATGGACCTGGCCAAGGGCGAATACAAACCCCTGGACGGCTTCCTCTTCACTGCGATGATTGCCCGTGAAGACTGGCTGGCCAGCAACAAGGTCACGGCCGAAAAAATGGTCCGCGCCCTGTGGCGTGCCGAACACCTGATTGCCAGCGACCCGGACAAGGCCCGCGAGTCGGTGCGTCCGTATTTCGCCCACACCGACGCCGCCATCTTCAATGCTGCCTGGACCGCTTCGCTGCCGTCCTACCCGGCCACGCCGCGCATCGAGAAAGACGGCGTTGAGAAAAACATCCGCTTCATGAACGCTGTGGAGAGCGACCCGGTCGAACTCGACCCGCAGCAGGTCTACACCAACTCCATCGTCGACGCCGTTGCGCCGACTGTTTCCACCCTTCAGGGAGAGGCGAAATGACGCCCGAGGTTCACCTGGTCAATGTTTTTCCCGCCACCGCCCGTGGCGGCAACCCCGCGCCAACCGTGGCCGTCGCCGATGGCATGAGCGATGCCGACATGCAGCAAGTCGCCCGCGACTATGGCCATGAGTGCGGCTTCGTGTTCGCCGCACCGGTTGGCAGCGAGTTCGATTTTGCCTTGCGCTTCTGGGTGCCCAACCACGAGATGGAAATGTGCGGCCACGCCACCGTGGGAGCGGTGTGGCTGCTGGATCGGTTGGGCATGCTGCACAAGGACCGCCTGACGTTATCGACCCTGAGCGGTCCGGTGGATGCGCGGATCACCGCTGCGGGCACCCCGGATATCCAGGTGGAAATCAGCCAGCCCAAGGGCCAGGTCGAGGCGTTGAACGATGCCGAAGTCGAGGCCGAGATTCTGTCGGTGCTCGGCATCACTTCCAACGAACTGGCACCGCTGCCGATCCAGAACGCTTGCACCAGCCGGGTGAAAACCCTGATCGCGCTGAAAAGCGTGGCGGTACTGGATAGCCTGAAACCGGATTACCGGCGGATGCAGCAACTGTGCGAGCGCATCGGCTCCACCGGTTTGTACCCCTATGCGCCATCGGATCTGGACGGGCGACAATTTGATGCGCGGCAGTTTCCCAAGTCCTCGGGTTACCCGGAAGACGCCGCCACCGGCATCGCGGCTGCCGCGTTGGCGTTTGGCTTGTTGGAGAATGGCCTGGTGACGGCAGATGATCGCCCGGTGCACATCCGCCAGGGCCGGGCCATGGGCCGACCTTCGCAAATCTCCCTGCGGTTTCGCCGGGATGCAGCGGGGCAGGTGCAAGGTTGCTGGCTGGGTGGGCATGTGGAATTTGTCGAGGAACCGGCATGAGCGTGCGCGAAAAACTGCAAGCCCTCGGGCTGGAATTACCCGAAGCGCCGAGCCCCAAGGGGGACTACGTGCCGGTGACGATTCATGGAGGCGTGGCGTATGTCAGCGGGCAGGTTTGTCGGCAGGGTGACAGCGTGATTACCGGGCCGGTGACGGACCAGACCTCTACGGAGTTGGTCAACGAAGCAGGGCAGACCTGTGTGCTGCGGGCCTTGAGCGTGCTGGACCAGGCGGTAGGGCTGGAGAACGTCGAGCGCATCCTGTTCGTTCGCGGGTTTGTGTTTGGCGGGGAAGGTTTCCAGGGCTTCTCCAAGGTGGTCGACGGCGCGTCGCAACTGTTGATTGAGCTGTTTGGCGAGCACGGCCGGCATGCGCGTTCGGCGGTGGGCGTGGCGGGATTACCCAGCAACGGCCTGCTGGAACTGGAACTGACGGCGGTCGTCACTGCCTGAGCCACCCACCAAAATGTGGCGAGGGAGCTTGCTCCCGCTGGGCTGCGCAGCAGCCCCAAAACCGATGATCGCAGTGCCTCGGGCATACCGCGTCAACCGGTTCGGGAGCGCTTCGCGCTCCAGCGGGAGCAAGCTCCCTCGCCACAGGATTCGTGTTGCTTTCACCTCTGCAGGAACCCCGGCGAACGAGTAAACTGCCCGCCTTTTATTCTCACGACGAGACGGTGAGCTTTTGAACGCAGGAAAAACCGCAGGGCTGTTGCTGCTCACCGCCTTATTGGCGGGATGCGGCACCTCGCCACCCCGCACCCCCAACGACATCTGCGGCATCTTCCGCGAAAAAGACGATTGGTACGACGCCGCCAAGGTGACCCAGGCGCGCTGGGGCGTGCCGATCCAGGTGCCGTTCGCGATCATGTATCAGGAATCGGGCTTCCGGCAGGACGCCAAGACCCCACGCAAGTACCTGCTGTGGATCATCCCCTGGGGTCGTGTGTCTACGGCCTCCGGCTACGCCCAGGCCAAGGACGAAGTGTGGAGCGACTACCAGAAAAGCACCGGACGCTACGGCGCCAGCCGGCAGGACTTTGACGACGCCATCGACTTTGTCGGCTGGTACATGGACAAGACCTACACCATTAACGGCGTATACAAATACGATGCCTACGGCCAGTACCTGAATTACCACGAAGGCTGGGGCGGTTACCGGCAGCGTACCTACGCGAGCAAAGCCTGGCTGATGCCGGTGGCAGGCAAGGTTCAGGCGCGTTCGCAGATGTATGCGGCGCAATATGCGGGCTGCAAGAATGATCTGGGGCGTGGGTTCTGGAGCCGGTTCTGGCATTGGCTTTAAGTGCTCGGGCAGTCCTTTGCCCGGCGTAGGAGAGCGGAGCTAAACGGCTAACCATCCCACCAATGGCACTACCGCCAACGTGCTCAGCGCCATTGAGATTACGTTGCCGATATAAGGATGAAAGTGCGGTGGTAACCGTCCTGCAATCGCGCAGGCCAGTGGCGGCGCCATCAGCGCGCCGAGCAACGCACTGGACCCCATCACCATCCAGCTGCCGCCATGGGTCAATACGGCTGCCGGGACTACCGATACCAGCGGGACATACGTGGGATACCAGCCTCGTTTTATCCACTGATGTCGCCAGATCACCACGCCCAGCGCTGATGTCAGCGCTTGCGCGCCGATCAGGTGCAGTATCAGGCCGGATCCATAGGCCGGGCTCATCGGGTTCAGCGCGTAAGCCAGTAACACACCCGCCAGCAAGCCAAGGCTGGCCAGCTCATTGCCGAAGAACGGCGCTTCGGAAAAGTCAGCCAATACCCTCCGCACGCTCCACACCACACCATAAGTCGGTGGCTTCAGCGGGGCGGGCCTTTGCGGCGCTGTGTAATCGCTTCGTACCAGGACCGGCACGTGACGGCACAATACAAAGGCAATCACACTGCCAACCGCCATCCCAAGCACATTTCCGATCACCACCGGCAAGCCCAGTGGTATGCAGACGTAATTAACGATCAACAAACACATCGGCGTGACCAGTAAACCTCCCAGTACGGCGCCGTTGAGCGTCACTTTCCAGCCACCTCCGAACATCAGCACCATTGCCGCCGGCAGTGAAACAAACGCTGCAAACGTCGGTTGCCAAGTGTCAGCGGTCACCGTCCAGCCCCATAACGCGTTGCTTAGCAGCAAGCCGAGTAAGGAGCTGGTTATCAGCCACGGCCACAGCCCTGTGCCGTACGAGATAGCAAAGCCCTGCCAGGACTTGCCCGTGCGGCTGGCCCACCACGCCAGATACGCACCGCCCAGCAGGCCCAGTGACGCCAGTTCGTGTTTGTAGAACGCGACCTCGCTGATATCCCCCAACACCCAGCGCAGCCACGCACTGGGATGTGGAAGGCTGGTCACCATATCGGCATATCCCGGCCAAGGGTAAATAAGGGCTATCCATAGGATCAGCAAAGCACTGGCAAGACCCAGAACTATGACGGTGTTATCGGCCCGGGAGCGCCCTGCACGCGGCTTTTCAAAGAGGCTTTCCATGATGCACCCTCCGATCAGCGTGGCAGGGCAGGGTGCTGGGTGTACCCGAGCATCTGGTCGTAAAGATCAGCACGCCGGTCCCGCTGCAAGTCGTTAAGACTGTTCCAGATAGGCGCGCTGCGGGCACTGGTGAGATCGACATCGGCGAACAGGATCTCCTGCCGATTCGCCGACGCCACGGTACCGATGGGCCATCCATTGGTACCGGCAATCAGCGAACATCCCAGGTAACGCGCATCGCGCTCCTCGCCGATACGACTGGCGGCAGCGATAAACACGTTATTGACGTGGGCGGCGGTCATCGTGAGATACGACGCCATGCACTTCCCCGCGTCGTCGAACAACGGCGGCGGGGTCCACACCCAGTTGTTGAGGCTGCAAATAATATCGGCGCCTTGCTGGCTGAGGATGCGTGGCACCTCGGGAAACCAAATGTCCCAGCAGATCAACAGGCCAATACGGCCTATGGGTGTTTCGAAAACGGGGAATCCTGTATCGCCGGGAGTGAACCAGAGCTTCTCCAGATTCCACAGATGGGCCTTGCGGTACTTGCCAATAAAGCCATCCGGCCCCAGCAATACAGCCGTATTGAACAGCTGCATAGCGGAAATTTCGCTGAGGCCTGCCACCAGGTACACCTGATGTTTACAGGCAAAATCTGTCCAGGCCTGCACACTTGGCCCACCCGGAATGGCCTCGGCATGATCAAACGCGTCCTGACGGCTGGAGAAGAAATAGCCACAGTTAGAGAGCTCTGGCAGCACGATCAGATTGGCACCGCCGCTCACTGCTTCCGTCGCCAGCTCAAGGCTATGACGCAGGTTGCGCTCCCGGTTTTCCATTCCGACCTGGGGATCAAACTGTACGACAGCTATGCGAACAGGACTTGTTGGATCGCTCATTGCGGGTGACCTCTTATTTTTATTCAGCCAGAAGTGGCTGGATGTTTATAAGAGGCGACCTGATGTTTAAATGAAAGTCGGACGCGTCCGATAGCAATGTAGTTTGCTTCTGCCAAGGCTTTTGCATGGTGTGTTTATTTTGCTGGGGGTGAATATTCTGTTTTGTATTCTGGATAGTCTTGCATTGAGAATCCTCCATTGAAGAGGGCGCCAGTTCTATTGCAGATATTTATGACGGTATCTATTGCGCCCCTGAAACAAGGCTCTGTCCAGCCGGCATCTACTGAAAAAGATTCGCCGCAGAGGTAAAGTCCAGACTTGAATGAGTAGCCCTTATTGTATTTCATTAAGCTGACAGCCTCATAGTAGGTCCCTGGTCTGTACAGTTTTGCGCATCCCAATGAGTTTTGGTCATTCATCCAGCGTTGCACGATGGCCTGCTCGTGGCCGATGTATGGAGAGATTTTTTCTTGGATGTTAGTGGATTTAACCAGGATTCTATCCAGCTCTTCTATGCACTTGGTTATTAACTCTTTGTCACTTAGTGAAGATAATTTTGTTGCGTCATCTTCCCAGGTGTAGCTCAAGAGTATGCAGTCGTAGGTGTGATGCTCGTTATAGCGATAGGTATATACATCATGTATGAAACTGTCGGTAACGATGGCTTGCGGGATCTTCGTGTTTTTGGACAGGAAGGTTTTTTTTAACGGGGCGTACACTTTGCAGCTGGTTTCCCAGTGAGCAGTTTTATAGGCATTTATCGTGTCGTAAGGGAGCATCTCTTCATCGAAACCCTCAAGCAGTATTTGTGTTTCGATTATCCAGGAGGGGAGCGTGATGATGACCGAGTCGAAGTCGGCATGGCAGACTTCAGTTTTTTTGGGGTTACTAGCATTCCAATGATAATAAACGCGCGTTTTCCCATTTCTCAGCTTTTCCAGTTTTTTTACTGGAGAGTCAGTCAGTAATCC
Source organism: Pseudomonas sp. KK18 (assembly GCF_037094675.1). Classification (NCBI taxonomy): domain Bacteria; kingdom Pseudomonadati; phylum Pseudomonadota; class Gammaproteobacteria; order Pseudomonadales; family Pseudomonadaceae; genus Pseudomonas; species Pseudomonas sp. KK18. The sequence continues at coordinate 4,331,784 of NZ_CP146605.1, read as the reverse complement.
ATCCGTCTTCTTGAGGCTGAGGTCATACACGGAGTCGCTTATTTCAGGAGTACTCATAAAGAGCAGACATTCTGCCAAGGCCCCGAGACCTTTGTAGCTGGGCTTATTAAACTCTAGTCCCCGAGAGTCAAAAACGGCCGGACTTCTCAGGTGCGGCGAGTCGACTGCCTCGCCATCCAGTTTGACCCGGCCATGAATTAGCTGGAGGTGACTGCTGAAACCAAAAATCGCAGTCCGCAGGGGATAAAGCGAGCAAATGTCATAAAATGCTCCCCAACTGCCATCGCCTATTCCAATTGCATAGAACACAGCCGACTCTTGCGTCGTCATGCCCATGCCACCGAAGTCACCGGGGCGTTCCTTGTGCCAAGACTCAATAACCGGCATTTTCACTAAATCCCTAAACGAGATACTTTCGTATTTTTCAACTACTCTGGTCCAAAATAATTCCCATTGCTCGCTTCCGTATAATTCCGCAACTTTCTGAGTCATACGGTTCGCAAAGTTTCGCCATTTTGCAGACACTGCACTCAGGGTCTCGCCAGGTGGAGGCGTTATACCATCTTTGTTTTTCCAGATCAGCATGGTGGGCTGACTACTATTATCTATACTCCCTTCGCGTAAGTAGATCCCGGTTGATGTGACCCACGGGCTTCCCGGATTTGGGAAGTTTGAATGAACAAGATCAAACGCTTTGGTGTAATAGGCCATCATGGATCGGCCTTCAGTGGGGTTTTCATCAGATCGATTAAAAAAGGGCATACGCATCGCGCCCATTTCAAAGGGCGGTCGTCCTGTATTGTTGGAGCGCTGTCCACCAAGAACGGTAAGGTGTCTGAATCGCCCCGGGTTTTCTAGACACTCTCCAAGCTCGCTGTGTAACGCTTTTCAAACTCTACCGGTGACAGTTGATTGTTGAAACCATGACGTCGTTTTGGGTTGTAAAACATCTCGATGTAATCGAATACATCCCCACGAGCATCTTGCCGCGTGGTGTAGATTTTTCTCTTGATTCGTTCCCGTTTCAGCAGCTGGAAAAAACTCTCAGCTACGGCGTTGTCGTGGCAGTTACCTCGACGGCTCATGCTGGCGACCAGGTTGTTGGCCTTTAAAAAGCTGCGCCAATCAGAGCTGCTGTACTGGCTGCCCTGATCAGAGTGAATCATTACTTCCTGCTTCGGCTTACGCCTCCACACCGCCATTAGCAGTGCATCGATGGCCAAGTCGCTCGTCATTTGTGACTTCATTGACCAGCCAACGACTTGGCGTGAAAACAGATCGAGCACCACGGCCAAATACAGCCAGCCTTCATATGTTCGGATGTAGGTGATGTCGGTGACCCAGACTTTGTTGGGCTCTCTGACATCGAACTGGCGCTTCAATAAATTTGGTGAGGCAACCGCTGGTTTGCCGCCAGATTTTCCTGGGCGTCGCCGATACCCAGTTTGAGAACGCAAACCCTCAAGGCGCATTAACCTAGCCACCCGATGGCGGCCACAGCTCTCGCCGACCTCGCGCAGGTCATCATGGATCTTGCGATAACCATAAACACCACCGCTTTCCAGCCAGGAATGCTTGATCAAACCGAGCAGTCGTTGATCATCCTTGGTTCGCGCAGATTTTGGTTCGGATAGCCATGCGTAGTAGCCGCTGGGATGAACCTTCAGCGTCAGACAAAGACGTCGAATGGAGTAGTCACCCGCAAGCTGCTTAATAAAGGCGTACTTCAGCCGCACTCCTTGGCAAAGTACGCGGCGGCCTTTTTTAAGATGTCTCGCTCCTCCGTCACCCGCTTTAGCTCAGCACGTAGACGGCGAAGCTCGGCACTCTGATCGTCCTCCTGAACGCGCTGCTCTTGGGGCTTGGTGTAGCGCTTAATCCAGGCGTAGAGGCTGTGCACGGACACACCCAATCGGGCAGCCACCTCCGAGACAGGAAGCTGCTTTTCGGTCACTTGGTTGACCGCCTGGATTTTGAACTCTTCGGGATAACGCTGGTTGCTCATGGCACCTCCTAATGGGCCTCATTTTAAGGCATGGAGGTGTCTACGAAACCCGGGGCGATTCAGTCTGCCTCCGATTCTTTTGGATTTCTCGATCAGGGATATGTCTTTAAAGCCGCAGCGATACAGTTCTCTTGCTGCAGTAAGGCCTGTGATGCCTGCCCCGATGATACATATTTTGTGGTCCAAATGAGGCGCCTTTGCAATTCCGCCTTTTTGCTCCACTAAGGCTCGATAATCGAAGCATAAGTCTGGTGGGCCAGGAAAACGGCCCCGCCATTTATTTCTGGTAGATCTCTTTTCTCTGGAAGCGCGGGCAGCAATATCAGCCGGGTAATTGAAGTCTGATCCTATGGTCATACAAGTCATCCTTGATGTTCTATGTTTCTGGATAGTTAGGCTGCTCGTTGTATCGAAGAAGATAAATAGGTGGTTTGTATTTTTTTTACGTACGTTTTCGTGATTTTTTGTAGGTTGGTGCATTCGAACTGGCAGGCTATTGGAGAAAACGAGGTATGTGGGCTTGCCAAATGCGTTTGACTCTGGGAAAACGCCCATTTGGCGCGATCCGCGCATTACACAAAACGAGAAAAAATGAGCACCGAACTGGAAATCACCGACATCCGCCTCGGCGACGGCAAAACCGTGGTCAAAGGCGCCCTGATCACCACGCAATACACCGGCACTCTGGAAGACGGCACGGTGTTCGACTCCTCATGGGAACGCGGCAAGCCGTTTCAATGCGTGATCGGCACCGGTCGCGTCATCAAGGGCTGGGACCAGGGGCTGATGGGCATGAAAGTTGGCGGCATTCGCACGTTGTTTGTGCCGGCGCACCTGGCCTACGGCGAGCGCTCGATGGGGGCGCATATCACGCCCAACAGTAATTTGCGGTTTGAGATTGAGTTGCTGGAAGTACTGACGCGGGATGATTGAGGGGCGGTGAACATGGATGTTGTTGAAGCAGGGGAGTTGCCGCGCAGTTCGATAGCGGGCATTCGGGTGGTTGAGCTGACCCTTGAGGATGAAGCCGAGCTGCAGCGCTTTTTCGAAGCAGCCCCGGAATATTTTCTCGCGGTCAACGGTGAGCCAGCCACACCCACGGAGGCTCGGGATGAGTTGACTCTTGAACTGCCCGACACCTGGAGCTACACGCGGATGTATTGGATTGGCTACCGCAATGCCGAAGGGCAGTTGGTTGCGGTGGTGAATGTGGCGTCGGATCTGTTGGCGGTCGGGGTTTGGCATATCGGGTTGCTGTTGGTGGCCACGCCGTTGCATGGCAGCGGTTTTGCGCGGCAGTTGCATGCCGATTTCCAGGATTGGGTAGTGAGCCTGGGCGCACGCTGGTTGCGGTTGACGGTGGTGGTGGGGAACGTCAAGGCTGAGCGGTTCTGGCCCCGGCTTGGGTATGTTCAGGTGCGGACTCGGGATGGCATCGAGATGGGGCGGCAGGTGAATCGGGTTTCCATTCAGGTGAAGGCGTTGGCGGGTGGGGCGATCAATGAGTATTTGGCGCTGGTGGAGCGTGATCGACCGTCTTCTGCGTAGCAGCTGTCGAGCCTGGGAGAGGCTGCGTTCGGCGACTCGGTGGAGTGTCTGGCTTGATGATCGCAGTGTGGCCGACGCAGCCTCGCTTGGGCTCGACAGCTGCTACGGGGGGGGAGAGCTGCGCAGTGGTGCGTACCTGAACCCTCCCTGAAGAACCTGCCCAAACCCATCGGGTAAATTTTCCTACGGTTTACTCTCATTAATTCGGAGCGTAAGCTTCGCGCGTTTTCATCAATAGCGGAGACCCTCAGTGGGTACTTGTTCGAGTGACAGTCGTCGGCCGGTCTCGATAACCGGCACATACTTGGCAAGATAACGCGCATTTTTCCGATGCCGTTGTCTCGCCCAGAAGCGAGAAGCGGCATTTCGATGGCGGCCAGTCCTGGCCCGATTCCGAATTCCCTCTCATCGACGCTAACAGTACGTGATGCCTTGCATCGCGGTACTGCGGACGCGCCTGTCGTTTGCGACGGGCGGGCCTGTCCTGTCGTGCCCGTGACTCAATCACGGCCCAGGATGGTCGTACCTGGCCGAAGGTTTCCTCGCGTAAGTTTGGCTGGTAATGAATAGGGAAGACGCCTATGCAAGCAATCAACAACATCAACCTCAACTCGCTGATCGACACGCTGGTCAGCCTCACCGCGGCCTTCATTCTCGGTGGCCTGATCGGGTTTGAGCGTCAGTACCGCCAGCGCACGGCGGGGCTGCGCACCAACGTGCTGGTGGCGGTGGGAGCGGCGATTTTCGTCGACATGGCCAACCGCCTGGGCGGCGCCGAAGGGGCGGTGCGGGTCGTGGCCTATGTGGTCTCGGGCATCGGTTTTCTCGGTGCCGGTGTGATCATGCGTGAAGAAGGCAACGTGCGCGGCCTGAATACTGCGGCCACGCTCTGGGCGTCGGCGGCGGTGGGTGCCTGTGCCGGTGCCGACCTGATCCTCGAAGCGCTGCTCGGTACACTGTTTGTGCTGGCGGCCAACACGCTGCTGCGCCCGATCGTCAATAACATCAACCGCCAGCCACTGGACGTGGTGTCGGCCGAGGTGACCAACATTCTGTATGTGGTGGCCCGGCGTACCCAGCAGAAGGCGGTATTGGCCTTGCTCGAAGCCGAACTTGCTCGCTGCAACTACCCGGCCAGTGATGTGGACGTACGTCCCTTTGGTCCTGAAGAGGTGGAAATCGAGGCGACGCTGGCCGTGACCTCGGTAGACGGTGACGAACTGGATGCGCTGGTGGCCCGTATTTCCACTTCAGCCCTCGTAGTGCAAGCGTTCTGGAGTCCGAGTACCACCGACTAGGCCGCCTTGGCGCCCCCGGGACCGGCTCTTTACTATGCTTATGGTGAGGAAAAGTCCTACGTACAGCTGGGACTATCCCTTCAGTTGTTACGCCGTTCCATTGGTAAGGTTGCGCGCTTGCGACTAGCCAGGCACGCAGGTGCCGCCTACCTAGGGTTATGCGCTGTTCAAATGGAGGGACCCGACTGCTGCTTGTAGGACTGTTCAGTTCCGTTCGTCGGAACTGTCATTTCTCACAGGTAGATAGGTCCCGTGTGATGTGTAACGGTACTGAATCCTCCCAGGGGAGCCTTATGAGCAAAGCTTTAATCGTGGATGACCATCCATTTATCCGCGCAACCGTCCGCTATCTGCTGAAGCAGGAAGGCTTCGACACGATCTTCGAGGCCGGCAACGGCGCCGATGCCATGCAGATTGCCCGGGAGGAACGCCCCGAACTGATCATCCTCGACCTGGCGATGCCGAAGCTGGGCGGCCTGGAGGTGATCAGCCGGATCAAGGCGCTGGGCCTGCCGTGCAAGATCCTGGTGCTGACGTCCTACCTGGCGGTGTTTTTTTCCACCCGCTGCATGCGTGCAGGCGCGATGGGGTTTGTCGCCAAGACCGGCGAGCTGGATGAGCTGCAAAAAGCGATCAAGGCCGTAATGTCCAACTACAGCTGCTTTCCGAGCCTGCCCACCAGCTCGGTGCGCCGCGACGATTTGCAATCCACCGAGCAGGACCTGGTGGCAGAGCTTTCCGACCGCGAGCTGACCGTACTGCAGAAGCTGGCGCTGGGGTTGGGTAACAAGGAAATTGCCGAGGACATGTTGCTCAGCCACAAGACCATCAGCACTTATAAAACCCGACTGAAGGAGAAGCTGCGGATGTCGTCGGTGGTGCATTTGTCCAAGTTCGCCCAGCGCAATCATCTGATCTGAAATGATCAACTTTCGGGTCTTGTGGCTCAGCGCAAGTGTGCTGCTGGGCGCGCTCTGCACACAAGGCCTGGCGCTTGGCGAGCCACGCACCCTGTATCTGTTGGGGCATTCAGTCATTGAAACGCCCGCCGTACGGTTGCATGAAACGCAGTGGAGCTGGCTGCGCGAACGGCGCCGGTTGTTGATGGGGATCTCTGGGCCCGACTACGCACCATTCGAGTTGAGCACCAGCGATGAACTCGAGGGGATTACGGCGGATTACGCGTCGCTGATCGCCGATGCGCTGAACATCACGATAGAAGTGCGCCGCTACGACAATCGCGATGAAGTCATCACCGCGCTCAAGCGTGGCGAGGTGGATTTTGTGGGATCTGCCAACGGCTACGAGGCGGCAGACCCGCAGCTGGTACTCTCGCGCTCCTATGCCATGGATCAACCGACCCTGGTCACCCGCACGGGTGACAGCCAGGGCCTGAGCAGCGACCTGGCCGATAAACGTGTGGCGATGTTTTATCACTACATGCAGCCTGACGCGGTGCAGGCGTTTTACCCCAATGCCCGGATCCAGCTGTTCCCTTCAACCTTCGAGGCCATCGGCGCGGTTGCGTTCGGCCATGCAGATGTTTACCTCGGCGATGCAATCAGCACCAACTACCTGATCAACAGGAACCACCTGAACAACGTCCGCATGGCCGACTTCTCGTCACTTGAGGTCAATCCCTTCGCGTTTGCATTTTCCCGGGACAACGCGCGCTTGCTGTCGATCATCAATGCGGCACTGGCGGTGATCCCGGTCAGCGAGCAGATGGAAATCCTGCGGCGCTGGAGTGCCGGCAACCTGGGGTTCCTGGGGGCGGACCGGCTGCGCTTGAGTGCCAGTGAACAGCGTTGGCTGGACAAGAACCCGAGGATCAAGGTCGCTGTACTCGACAAGTTCCTGCCGGTTTCATTTATCGACAAGCAGGGCGCGTTCGAAGGGTTGAGCGCCGAGGTGCTGGCCCGCATCAGCTTGCGCACGGGATTGAAGTTTGACTTCATTCCCGGCACCTCGATGCTCCGGCAAATCGACAGGGTCAACACCGGTGGTGCAGACATGATCGCGGTGGTCACCCCCAGCGTCGAGCGCACGGACAAGGTACGCATTACCCGGCCTTACCTGACCAATCCGTTTGTGTTGGTCAGTCGCATTGATGACGGCAGCCCCCTTACCCTGGAAGACATGGCCGGCAAGCGCCTGGCGCTGATTGGCAGCAATAGCCTGCAGGAGGGCATCGCCCAGGACTATCCGAGCATCAAGTTCGTGGACGTCGAGAACCCCGAGCACGGCATGGAGCTGGTGGCCGATGGCGGTGCCGATGCCGCCGTCAATACCTTGATCAGCGCCCGCTACATGATTGCCCGCGAGTACCGTGACCGGTTGCGGATCACCAGCACGGTCGGGTCCGAGCCGGCCCGTATAGCCTTTGGCGTCAACCGCAGCCAACTGGAGTTGTATTCGATCCTCGACAAGGCGCTGCTGAGTATTACGCCCCAGGAAATGGACGAATTGGCTGGCCACTGGCGTAGCGAGGTATTGGTTGAAGACAGCTACTGGGCGCGGCACCGCAATGCGATTATTCAAGGTTTCAGCCTGGCGGCGCTGCTGTTGCTGATCACCCTCGGCTGGGCGATTTATCTGCGTCAGCTGATACGCAAGCGCGTCGAGGCCGAACGGGCGCTGAGTGATCAGATGCGATTTATGGGCGTGCTGATCGACGGCACGCCCCATCCGATTTATGTGCGTGATCGCCTGGGCCGGCTGATGGCATGCAATAGCGCTTACCTTGATGTGTTCGGTTTCAAGCTGGAGGACGTGACCGGTAAAACCGTGGTCGAGACCGACACCGGCAATCGCCCCCAGGCCGAGTCTTTTCATCAGGATTACCTGCGCTTGATGGAGCGGGGCGAGCCACAGATCCAGGACCGCGTGCTCAAGGTGCCGGGCGGTGCGGTCCTGACCATCTACCACTGGATGCTGCCGTACCGCGACGGTAATGAGCAGGTGGTGGGCATGATCGCCGGCTGGGTGGATGTCAGCGAAAGGCAGCAACTGCTCGGCCAGTTGCAGGAGGCCAAGGAGGATGCCGACGCGGCCAACCGCGCCAAGACCACGTTTCTCGCGACCATGAGCCATGAAATCCGCACGCCCATGAACGCCGTGATCGGCATGATCGAACTGGCCCTGAAAGCCGCCGAGCAGAACCGGGCCGACCGCGATGCGCTGGAGGTGGCCGCCGATGCGTCACGGGGCATGCTGGAATTGATCGGCGATATCCTCGATATCGCGCGTATAGAATCGGGCCACCTGTCCCTGACCCTCGAGCCTTCGAACCTGCACGAGTTGCTGGCGTCGGTGGCGCGGGTTTTCGAGGGGCTGGCGCGGGCCAGGGGCCTGGTACTGCAGGTGGAGCTCGACCCGCTGATTGATCGGTACGTGCTGGTGGACCCGATGCGCTTCAAGCAAGTGGTGTCGAACCTTTTGAGCAACGCGATCAAGTTCACCCCTCACGGCCGGGTGCGGCTTGGCGCGTCCGGCTCGTCGGCGATTGCCAGCGGCTACTTGAACCTCAGGCTGTGGGTGGAAGACACCGGCATCGGCATCAGTGTCGAAGACCAGAAGCGCCTGTTCAACCCGTTTATCCAGGGCAGCAACACTGCGCAATCGGCGCGCAGCGGTTCGGGCCTGGGCCTGGTCATCAGCCGCAACCTGTGCGAGATGATGGGGGGACAATTGCAATTGAGCAGCCTGCTGGGGCAGGGCACTCGGGTGGATGTCACCCTGGAGCTGGCAGTCGCCGACACCACGCTGATGCCGCCCGTACCGGTTGCCGTGGAAACTCCGCCGGCCCACGCGCTGAACATTCTGGTGGTGGATGACTACCCGGCCAACCGGCTGCTGCTGGCCCGGCAATTGAGCTTCCTGGGGCACCGGATCACCACCGCCGAAGATGGCGTCGAGGGGCTTGAGTTGTGGCTGTCCGGGCATTTTGACGGGGTGATTACCGACTGCAATATGCCGTTCAAGGACGGTTATGAGTTGGCGCGGGATATCCGCACCCTTGAGGGCGAGCGTGGCCTGGCGCCGTGCCTGTTGCTGGGGTTTACCGCCAACGCCCAGCCCGAGGAAGCCGAGCGCTGCCGGCAGGCGGGCATGGATGGCTGCCTGTTCAAACCCACCGGGCTTGAGGATTTGCATGCGGCCCTGGCGCGGCGCACGGCCACACCTTCGGTGGCGCCCGGCACCACGGATGAGCTGGCGGCAGACTTTGACTTGAGCCACCTTGAGAAACTGACCGGCGGGGATATCGACGCGGTGAAGGAGCTGCTGGCGCCCTTGCTCGACAGCCTTGAGGCAGACCATGGGCAGCTGGTGAACCTGCAACGCAAGGCAGACTTTGCCGGCCTGCATGACCTGGCCCATCGCACCAAGGGCGGGGCAAAGATGGTCAAGGCCCATGCACTGATGGTTTGCTGCGAGGTATTGGAAAGCGTTTGTGAACGTCAGGCCCGCGACGAATTGGCCAGTGCCGTCGATGGCATGGATGAAGCGCTCGCGCACCTGCACCACGCGCTGTCGGGGTATTGCAATCAGACTTGACCGGTGCGGAGGGGTATTGAGCTGTTTGGGACAACTCCTACGTGAAGGTGGAACAAGCCTTATTTAGTCTTCGGAATATGTCTGGAAAATAGTGCGTCCAGTCCTTCACGAGCGCTTCTTGCTCAGGTGTTCGCCATGCCAAACAAAGCACTGACCCTCCTGATCGCCGATGAACAGCATCTGCAACGACTGTACATCGAAAAAATGCTCAACCAACTGGGCTACTACCGCATCGTTCCGGTGCAGACGTTCGAAGAAGTGCGGATCCTCACGGCGATTCCGGCCAGGCCGTTCGATGTGCTGATCATCAACGCCGGGCTGGCAGACAGCGACGGCGGGGTGCTGGCCTTCCAGGAACAGCACCCGCAGATTCGCCATGTGCTGGTCTACGATATCCGCGAACTGGGCACGCCGGCCGCCGCACCAACCCTGCTGGTGCGCCTGCCGGGTACGCCGGACAGCATCAACCTTGAACACTTCATGGACATCATCGACCCGCCGTCAGCCACCGACGGGTTGCGGGTGTTGCCGTGGCTGCGAGAGTTGTCCGGCAGCCCTGCGGCTTAGTCCCAGTTCGGCGCGATGCCTTTGGGGCTGGTCAGCCGATGGCCACGCTCCAGGGCGGCGATCTGCGCCATGTCAGCGTCACTCAGGGTCAGGTCCAGAGCCTTGAGGTTGCTGGCCAGGTTGGCGCGCTTGGTCGACGACGGGATCACCGCGTAGCCCAGTTGCATGGCCCACGCCAGGGTCACTTGCGCCGGGGTTGCCTGATGACGTTCGGCGATCTGCTGGATCACCGGATCCTTCAGCACTTCGCCGTAGGCCAGGGTCATGTAGGAAGTGATCTGGATGCCATGGGCCTTGGCAAACTCCGCCACGGTGCGGTTTTGCAGGTACGGGTGCAGTTCCACCTGGTTGGTCGCGATGTGCTCGGCACCGACGGCGGCAATTGCCTGCTTCATCAGGTCGACGGTGAAGTTGGAAATACCGATCTGGCGGGTCAGGCCCTGGCGCTTGGCTTCCAGCAACTGGCCCATGAACTCGGCGACCGGTACCTGGTCTTCCGGCGATGGCCAGTGGATCAGGGTCAGGTCCAGGTAGTCGGTCTGGAGTTTGCGCAGGCTTTCCTTGAGGCTGGGAATCAGCTGGCCTTCGGCGAAGTTGGCGATCCAGATCTTGCTGGTGATGAACAGCTCGTCCCGTGGGATGCCGCTGTCGGCGATGGCCTGGCCGACGTCGGCTTCGTTTTCGTAGATTTGTGCGGTGTCGATGACGCGATAGCCCAGCTCCAGGCCGGTGCTGACGGAGTCGATGACGACCTGGCCTTGCAGGCGGAACGTGCCGAGGCCGAATGCGGGAATGGACATGAGTGACTCCTGAAGTGATGTGAACAATGGAGTCGAGTATCGGCCTCTCGTTCCTTCGGAAAAACCGCTGAATCCGAAAAGGACTCTTTACCAAAAGTCATGAGTGGCCGGTGGGTGGCCACACGATATCCCTCGAGAGCGGTCTTACCGGGTAGATGCGGGGGGCTGTCGGACATTTCGGGCGTTACTTGATAAGGGGCGCCTCTTTTTACCAGCAGGAGCTAGCGCAAGGACCAAATGCTCAAGGCCTTACAGCACCGAGAAACCTTGAGCAGCGGTCTGAACAGTCGAGTTCAGGGTGAACTGTCCTTGAGGGTCTGGAAGGCTTTTACGCGCTTGACCAGGCTTTTCTTGCTGGCCGAATCGGCACTGTTGAACAGGAACGAAAAGTCCGAGGCCAGGGTCGAGCTGCCGGCGATGGTCGCGTACTGATGACAGGCATTGCAGTTGTCGCCCTGGACGTAGGTCTCCAGGGTGGTGTTGGCCACCGGTACGTTGCCCTGGCTGATAAACGGCCCGTAGGACAGCGGCACTTGCGCACTGACACCCGGTTCCGGCTGGGTGGGCGGGTTGGGGGTGAGGGTCCAGAGTACGTTGATCAGTTTGTAGTACTGGAACACCGACTTGCCCTGGCTCTGCTGGGCAAAATTGGCCTGCACCGCGCCGTTAAGCGCCTGCAGTTCAGTGGGCAGCGGATGTTCCCGGGTGGTCTGCACGGGTTGGTCCCGTGGAAACGGCTCGGTGCAGTCGCGGTCCGGATGCTGCTGCTTGCACTGGATACGCGCAACGTTCGGCGTGCATTCGGGGCCGGTGCCGCAGTTCGGGTTGTTGAAGGCAAAGCTGTCGGGCGGCGTTTGTTGTGGCGGCACCTGGTTGGGGTCCGGCACGTTGTCCACTTGCTCGAAGGTGGTCCAGATGAAGTTGGGCGAGGCCTGGGTCTTGTTGATGATATGCAGGCCCACCAGGCCCACCACCTGCTGGGTGCACTGCAAGGTGGCCGGGTTTTTGAGCCAGGCGACGGTGGTCAGGTAACGTCCGTAGAGCTCGGGTTTGCCGGTGAGGATTCGCCATGCTGCCTTGACCTCCAGAGCTCCCAGTTGCTCCTGCGGCACCGGGTTGGGCGGCAGCGAGCGCATGGGTTCACCGATGGGCAAGGACAGCCCGCCGGGGTTCTGGTTGTCGAGGTTCTGCGCGACTTTCAGCTGGTTGGCCGCGTCGTACAGCCCTTTGCTGACGATGTAGTCGAACTCGGCTTTGCCGACCTTGCGTTCAAAAAACACCAGGTTCTGCGACTGGTCCGTTAGCCAGCCGCCGGAGGCTTCCATGATCGGGTCCGGAATCGAGGCCAGGGTGCCGCTGGACAGGTGAAACCCGTGCCGCGCGTTGATCGCGCTTTCGGAGGTGGCGGTCATGAACTTGCGCGCCCCCACCGACATCGCCCTGAGGCTGCCCTGGGTGCTGCAATTGGACGGCACCAGGGTTTGCACGCCCCAGCCGGTGGGCGCGGGCGCGCCGGGCAGGAAGATGTCGTTGGCGTCCTTGTAGCTGGCCCATACCGGCGCCACGCTCATCGGCTGCCCGGAGGCAGTCGGTACGCCGAATTGCGCCAGGGTACTGTTCATGTCCGGCTCACCCGCGAGGGCAGGTGTGGCTGGCCAACCGGGATTCACCGGCCAGTTCAGGGCAATGAACAACTGCCAGCCAAAGCAATTCATGAAGCTCTGGCCGGTGGCGTTGAAGTTGTTGATCGGCAGGAAGCCGCCGCTTTTCGGGTTGAACACCAACTGTTGCTGCACGCAAGCGTCGGCGTCGGAAGTGGGGGATGCGTAGGCGGCCTGCATGGCGAACAGGCTCAGCACCACACTGGTCAGCAGCGATAAAACACTCAAGCGTAACCTGGACATCATCGCGCTCCTTGCAAGCAGGTAAAGCCGCACCCTGGGTGGGTGCGGCTGATGGGCTGTATCAGTCAGGCGCCAGGCACCAGCGCCAATCCGGATTCCCATGGGTGTTCCGCCGCGCTGGGGTTATCGGCTTCGCCCGGGTTGAGGGCGCGCACTGTCACCAGCCCCGGTGCGGCAGTGGGGCTTACGGTGATGGTCAGCAGGTAGCCCTGGGTGCCACCGGAGTTGGTTTGCCCGGGGATGGCCGAGGCATCCGGCAGGAACTTTGTGACCTGCGCCGTCACCCCAGGATTGGAGAATTGCACCCGCGCCGTCTCGGCGGTGGTCTTGAGGTCGGCGCCTTGCACCACCAGGGCAAACTGCCCGCTGGTGCCGGGTGCCAGCCAGGCTGGCAGGTCGGTGGGTGACTGCCCGTAGAACAGGTCCAGCGGCAGCAGCTGTACCGGCCAGGGTTGCACGCCGTTGACCCGGTCCGTCACGCACGGGCAGGAATCCGGCGTCGGGCTGATGGGCGTGGTTGTCACACTCAGGCCCACCAGCAACTGCTGGGCAATCACCCACACGTAGTCGATCGGCTGGCCGCTGATGGTGATGTCGTTGATCGAGAACCCGGCGCTGACCGGCACTTCAAACACCGCTTGCAGAATCTGGTCGGAGCCGTTGGCGGCGGACTTGGCGGTGCCACGGGTGATTTTCCAGTACTGGCTGACGTCCTGGCCCTGGGGGCCTTTCCACGCCGAGAAGTCGGTGGGTTGTTGCAGGTACAGGCCGATGGGGTTGGTCAGCGACAGCCGGTTATTCACTGCCACGCTGTTGGCCGAGAAACCGATATGCGGATCGGAGTTGCGGTAGTTCTGCCCGTATTGCGCGCAGCAGATCAACGCCTGGGAATTCTGGCTGCTGCTCAATGGCCGCAGGATGGTCGCCGCGGCAGCCAGGTACACCTCGGCGCTCAGGGTGTTGGGGCCGGAGGTCAGATGCATCGCACCGCCGTACTGGCCAGGCACACAGGCGGTGCCGGCGTTCCATTTGTTGACGGTGTCGTAGGCCGGTTGACCGGTGGTGGGGTCGATGACCGGATCGCCGGCCTTACCGGTCGGGCAGTCGGCGGTGTAGCGCAGGTACAGGTCTTCGAGTTGCACCTGCGGGTCGATGTAGTCGCGATACAGCCCCAGTACAGCAGTCGGATCGATGCGCCACATGGCCAGGAAATACGCCGGGTTTTCGCAAGTGAAGGTGATCTTGCGCATGTTGCCGTCGGCATCGCGCACGATGGACCACTCGCAATATTCGTCAAGCCAGCCACGGGGGCCAGAGGGCGAGAAATCCTTGTACTTGCCTTGCCAGTCGATGCTCGGGCAGCGAGTGACGGGGAGTTGCAGCAGGGTGCCTTGCTTGTTCGGGTCGTAGAGCATGTACAGGGTGTTGTTGATCGTAATCTGGCCGTTGTCGGTCAGCTCCATCACCTGTTGCATGGACATGGCCTTGCCGCCCAACTGTGGAATCACCGCCGTGCCGTTGTTGTAGAAAAACGTCCACAGCCGATTGGGGAAGGGCGCCCAGGTAATCGCCGGCGGCGTGGTGGGGCCGTAACCTTCCACCAGTGGGTTGTAATAGCCCGAGCGCGGCGCGTCATTGAGGCCCGACCACGGGTTGCCGATGATCGCAGACTGGGTCCAGCCGGTGAGGTCGTTGTTCCAGTCGGTTTCAAACTGCGGCAACTGGTTTTCCAGGCCCAGCTTGTTGTAGTCCTTGGGAGCTTGCCCGGCGGGAGAGGTGAATTGTTTGAAGGGTGTGCTCATGTCGATTCTCCAGGTGTTGTTGTGGTGGAAACGGAGCAGCAACCGGCACTGGGAGCAGGGCCGGCGACGGTTTGGCGCGGGTCGTCCCACACCAGTTGGGCGATAAAGCCAGGCAGCGGCGCGTACTCTTGCGGCGTCAACACCCGGGCACTATCGAGATGGGTCACCACCACGGATAACTGCGTGGTGTCAGTGGGGCGAAGGTTCAATGCGGCAGCAGTGCGCGCGGCATTCAGCGCGCGTGACACGCCATGGGTGATGCAGCGGCCCTTGTCATCCACCAGGCCCATGCCGATGCGACTGAAGCGCCCGACATAGTGCGGATTGTCGGCGCTCACCTGCTGCGGCGTGGCGTCGGGCTGGTTGAGGAATACGTCGATCAGGTAGGTGTCGTGGGTGCAGCGCACATGGTCGAACACCACCCACGGGCCCAGGCTTGCGGTTTGTTCCTGCGCTTGCATCGGCGTCGAACTTTGCTGGCAGCAGGCTTTTGCGGCCGGGCGGCGGGTGCCAAAGGGCGGGGCGACGGGCACACCGTAGTCATAGCCGATATGCCGACTGTCCTGGGCCATGTCCCCCAGGGTGGTGTAGCGCCAGGCGTCGGCACTGGTGAAGGTGACATCGTCGGCCTCGCTGCCGGCAAACGGCTGGAGCAGGCACTGGGTGGTGTACTGCGCTGCCGGGTGGGCGCGGATCCAGACCTCCAGCATCCGGTCGATATTGGCGTGGTAGGAGCTGAACACCGGGTCGAACGCGGTGTAGGCGTTGTCGGCCATGTCGCCGCCGATCCAGCCGTGATAGTTGTCGTGGGGCTGCTCGTAGAGCCCGTCGAAATTCAGCGCGCGGTTGGGGTACAGGTCATCTTCCTGGGGGGGATCAAACACCGGGATGTTCGCCCAGGGATAACCTGGCACGCCCTGGGGCTGGCTGAAGGTGTTGAACTTCAGGGCATCGACCACCTGTTGCTGGAAAATCCGGCTCATGCCGTACAACTGGGTGCGTTCGACGCGCTGCGTTTCGCCCCGGGTATAGAACAGCGGATTGCGTTGCACGAAGCGGCAGTCCACACCCGGGATGCTGGCCTTTTCACAGACCTTCGAACAGCCGTCCTTGGCAGCGGCGTAGCGCAACGGATTAGGGCGAACCTCGCCGGTGTGCGGGTGCACGTAGGTTTCATCGAGAAACGCCTGGGGCAAGCCGGCCTGGGGGCTGCCGTCGACACTGGCGTCTTCGGCCATCCAGTCCCAGTAGGGGATGGGGCAGTCGATCAGCGCTTCCAGGTACAGCAGATAGGCCCGGTGCCACAGGGCAAACGCTTCCTGGTAATGCAGGCACCAGTTGGTGTGGATATAGGCGTAGCGCTGCCACGGGGAGCCGCTGTCGGCGTTGGCCACCTGCATTACGTCATCGAGGCGTGAGCGGTACAGGTTCAGTTGTTCCTGTGTCAGTGCGCGAATGTCCTGGCGCACGCGTTTGACCGGGTGAGGCAGGTCGGGTGGGGGGATGCGTTCTGCCTCGTCGAACGGTGAGGCGGGAGTGAGGCGCCAGCCCTGGTTGACCCACAGCCTGAAGGTTTCCAGCGCGTCGATGGGCCAGAACTGCTGCTGGTCGAGGGTCAGCGGCATGCTGCGGGAGGCCAGGTGCTGGTAGATGGTTTCGGACCAGGTCTTGACGGAGGCGGGGTCTTCGAGGAATACGAAGTAGGCGTTCATGCAGCCCACCCAGGAGGCGGCGACGGCGGCGCGTTGCTCTTGGGGGATCCAGTAGGGGGCGCTGAATAGGCCGTGGATATCGGTGGCCCATGTCGGTTTCGCGACTATCATAAGATCCCTCTCATGCGGCCCCGGTGCCTGATTTGGCTGGGCTGCTAAGCTGGATTGATGTTAGTGCGCCACCGCGCAGGATTTGTGCAAATTGGTGGGTGTTTACGGTGGATTCATTGCAGTTTTTTCAAGGAAGATATGGAAAAAATGACAGATGCCATGGATTTGAAGATTCTGGGGAAATTGCAAAGGGATTGCAGTCAGAGTCTGGAGTTGTTGAGTGACAGTGTCGGGCTGTCTTCAACCAGTTGTTACCGGCGTATCAGGCGGTTGGAGAGTGTCGGGATCATCAAGGCCAAGGTGGCGGTGCTGGATGAGCGCAAGCTTGGGATTCAGGTTACGGCGTTCTTCCTGATCAAGCTTGATAGGGACAGCAATGATATCGACCGCAAGATGCAGCATATCCTGGCGAGTCATCCGGAGATTCAGGACTGTTATCTGCTGACCGGGGAGTTTGATTTTGTGATGGTGGCGAAGTTTCGGGATGCCACTGAGTACACTGATTATATCTATCGGTTTTTAGAGATTTATCGGGATATTCCGATTCGTACTTATTCGTCTACTTTGGTGGTGCGGACGGTTAAGAAGTCTTATGAGTTGCCGTTGCCGGGGTCTTTGGTTTGAGTACATCTCCGTTTCTTCGGTAACGGCCGCTTATGGTTCCGCTCTTACAGCGGGTCACTTTTGGCAAACGCCCGGAATGCCGGCCCAGCCAAAAGTAACCAAAAGGTCTCTGCTCCACCACTCGGTGCCTCGCCTAGGCTCGGCATGCCCGCACTCCGTGGTTCTGCTTTTCTGTGGGAGCTGGCTTGCCTGCGATGCAGACAACTCGGTTTTTCAGATACACCGAGGCGATGCCATCGCAGGCAAGCCAGCTCCCACATTTGAACCGTGCCCGCTTTAACTTTTGATTTTGCTTCACAACACTCCAAAAGTGAGCCGCTGTAAGAGCGGAACCAATATCAGCCCTGACCGCAGCAACGGATATGCCCACCTCACCCCGCCCCAAAAAAGAAGCTTTTATGACAAAAGTTCGGTAGTCCCCAGCGACCCCCGTCTTGGCTATGTAACGCGCTCAACACCGCCAAAAAAGGCGACGTCAGAGCCGCAAGCAGGATGCCAGGAGTGGGGCGAATGGGAACTATGGAACGTTACTCGAAAGTCGGCATGCAGGAGCTCGACCAGCGCCTGTCAAAGATCGTCGAAGCCGCACGCAAAAAACCGGTCTCGGTCTACCGCTATGGCGCACCGTGGGTATGGATCGTCTCCCAGGACGACTGGCAAGGCGCGCTCAAGGAAGTCTCCAGCTACATCCCCGCAGGCCATTCACTGGTCTTGCTGCGCCCGCAGATCGACGACATCCTCGACCTCCATCGCGACCTGCTCCAGGCCCAACCCGGCACCCAGATCGACCCCCAGACCGTCTTGCAGATCCTGCTGCTGCAACTCCTGTACTCAGTCCCCAACGAACAGCAACTGCACGAACAACTCAACTACAACCTGCTGTTCCGCTGGTTCGTCGGCCTCGACCTGAACCAGAAAGTCTGGGGCATCAACCTCCTGCAACGCGACATCGCCACGTTCCTGAACAACCCGCAGGCGGTGCAGTTGATCCAGAAAATCATTGGTGAAGTGTTCTGTGGCGCCTTGCTGCACATGCCGGAGTTCTCCCTGAACTTCGCCCTGCTGCACACCTGGCTCGCACGGCACGGCAACACCTCGATATCCAGCAATTGAACTGGCCAAACGCCGGGCAAACGGCGACGGCAATCATCTCGAGTAAACCAGGGGGCGGTGTGGAGCATCTGTTCAAATCAACGCTGGCGCTGTGCTGGCTGACGCTGGGTGCACTGGCGCAACCGCTACAGGCCGAAGAGCAGGGCACCCAGCCCGAGCCTCCGGCACGGCTGGTGGACGTCAACGAGTACTTCGTGCGCGGCAACACCGTGCTCGACGCTCGTGCGATCGAAGAGGCGGTGTACCCGTTTCTCGGCCCGCAAAAGACCCTCGCCGACATCGAAGGCGCCCGGGATGCCTTGCAGAAAATCTATCAGGCACGCGGCTATCAGTCGGTGTTCGTCGAACTGCCGGAGCAGAAGGTCGATGACGGAATCGTTTACCTGCAGGTCAGCGAAACCAAGGTCGGGCGCGTCCGCGTGGTCGGCGCCAAGCACTATTCGCCGGTGGAAATCCGCGACGAAGTACCCGGCTTGAAGGAGGGCGCGGTTCCGGATTTCACCAGCGTGCAAACCCAACTCGCCGGCCTCAATCGCAGCGCCGGGCGGCAGGTCACGCCGCTGGTCCGCGAGGGCCAGCGCCCCGGCACCATGGACGTCGACCTGCAGGTGGAAGACCAGAACCCCTGGCACGCCAGCCTCGGCCTGAACAACGACTACAGCGCCGACACCAAGGAGCTGCGCAGCGTCGCGACCCTGGGTTACGACAACCTCTGGCAACTGGGCCACAGCATTTCCCTGACCTACTTCACCGCGCCCCAGGACAGCGACAACGCCAAGGTCTGGTCGGGCTCCTACACCGCGCCGCTGACTGATCGCTGGAGCCTGCAGTTCTCCGGTTATCAGTCCGACAGCAACATCGCCACCATCGGCGGCAGCAACGTGTTGGGCAAGGGCCATTCCTATGGCGTGTCGGCGATCTACAGCCTGCCGGCCAGTGGCAATTGGGCCAATTCGTTCTCTGCCGGGGTCGACTTCAAGGACTTCAAGGAGCAGATGAAGTTTGGCGGCAGCACGGACGATATCCCGCTGAAGTACGCACCGCTGACCTTCGGCTACAACGGCTACCGCTACACCGAGCAGTCGCAATTGGGGCTGGGCTTGAGCCTGGTGGTGGGTACCCGCGCGTTCTTCGGCTACGGCAGCGACGCCGAGGAGTTCCAGTACAAGCGTGACAAGGCCAGCCCGAGTTTTGCGGTGCTCAAGGGTGACCTGAATTACACCTACACCTTCGGCAACGACTGGCAGTCGGCGTCCAAGGCCGGCTTCCAGCTGGCCTCGGGGCCGCTGGTGTCCAACGAGCAATATTCCGCTGGCGGCGCTACGTCGGTACGCGGGTATCTCGCCGCCGAGCGCACCGGCGACGAAGGCTACCTGTTGTCCCAGGAGCTGCGCACGCCGTCCCTGGCCAAGTTCCTCGGCAGCTACGTGCAGGAGTGGCGCTTCTATGCGTTTGCCGAAGGCGCACGCCTGCGCCTGCATGACCCGCTGCCCGAGCAGGAAGACGAATACAGCCTGGCCAGTGTCGGCCTCGGCACCCGCGCCAGTTTGAGCAAGTGGTTGTCCGGCAGCCTGGATTGGGGCTACCCGCTGCTTGAAGGCCCAAATACCCAGAAACAGGACTCGCGACTGCACTTCAGTGTGCAGGCGACTTTCTGACCCCTTTTTTCGGAGACTCCTGACATGCAACGCCTATTTCTGAGCCTGTTGATCTGCCTGGGCTTCGCGCTCCCGGCCACCGCCCATGCCTGGTGGCAGGACGATTGGCACTACCGTAAACAGATCACGGTGGACACCACCTCCCAGGGCGCAGCCATCAGCCAGGCCCTGGGCCGCACTGCGTTGCTGGTGCGCCTGCACACCGGCAACTTCACCTTTGACGGGGTCAAGGACGACGGCGCCGACCTGCGCTTTGTCAGCGCCGATGACAAGACCGTGTTCAACCACCAGATCGAAAGCTTCGACCCGCTGATGGGCATGGCGCTGATCTGGGTCGATGTGCCCAAGGTCGAAGGCGGCCAGCGCCAGGACCTGTGGATGTACTACGGCAACCAGAAGGCGCCGGCCACCGCCAACGGCCAGTTGACCTTCGACCCGAACTACACCGCGCTCTACCACTTCGACGGCGCCAACGGCACGCCGCCCCGGGACACCACGGCCTACGGCAACACTGCCGTGAACGCCACCGGTGCGAGCATCGACGGCGTGATCGGCCGGGCCTTGCAGTTCAGTGGCCAGCCGTTGCTGCTGCCAGCCAGCCCGTCGCTGCAACACGCA
This sequence comes from Pseudomonas sp. KK18, assembly GCF_037094675.1. Lineage (NCBI taxonomy): Bacteria > Pseudomonadati > Pseudomonadota > Gammaproteobacteria > Pseudomonadales > Pseudomonadaceae > Pseudomonas > Pseudomonas sp. KK18. Next base: position 4,311,467 of record NZ_CP146605.1, on the reverse strand, counting down.
GCGGGCGGCGCCTTCACTTTCAGCGCCTGGTTGCGGGTCGACCAGGCCAGCGGCGAGCAAGTGGTGGTGGCCCGTCGCGAGGGCGCCCACAGCCTGTTGCTGGGCTTGAACCAGGGCATGCCGTTTATTGAAATCGACGGCCAGCGCGCCGTCTCGACCCAGCCGCTGAACCCCGGCCAATGGCAGCACCTGGCGTTCACCGCCGAGGGCGACAAGGTCTCGCTGTACGTCAACGGCCGTGAGACCGCGACCCTCGCAGTGGCGATGCCGGCGTTCAATTCGCCACTGGCCATCGGTGCCGATTTGCCGGAAGCCGCCGGCGGGCACCTGCCGTTTACCGGGGCCATGGACGAACTGCGCTTGTCCAAGGTCGCGCGCCCGGCAGCCCTGCTGCTGGCCGATGCCACGGCCCAGGGCGCCGAGTCGAAACTGGTGGCCTATGGCGTGGATGAAGAACAGTCGGGCTTCGGCTTCGGCAGCCTGGGGTTCCTGCTCAAGGCGGTGCCGGTGGATGCCTGGGTGATCATCCTGGTGCTGGTGGGGATGATGTTCCAGTCGTGGTTCATCATGCTCCGCAAGAACCGCCAGGTCAGTCGCGTGAGTGCTGCCAACGATATCTTCCGCGAGCAATTCGCACAGATCGGTACGCGCCTGGAGATGTACTACGACGACGCGTTGCTGGCCGAGCGCCTGACCCATTCCTCGCTGTGGCGATTGTACCGGGTCGCGGTCAAGGAAATCCGCACTCGCCGCGCCCAGGGCGCCGACACCTCGTCGGTCTCGGCAGCCACCATCGAAGCCATCCGCTGCTCCATGGACGGCGTGCGTACCCGGGAAAACCAGCAACTCGGCGCCAAGCTGTCGACCCTCTCCAACGCGATTGCCGGTGGCCCGTATATCGGCCTGCTCGGCACCGTGCTGGGGATCATGGTGGTGTTCCTCGGCACGGCGATGGCCGGCGACGTGAACATCAACGCCATCGCCCCGGGCATGGCGGCGGCCTTGCTGGCCACGGCCATGGGCCTGTTTGTCGCGATCCCCGCGCTGTTTGGCTACAACCGCCTGATTACCCGCAACAAGGAAGTCAGCGCCGACATGCGCGTGTTCGTCGACGAGTTCATCACCCGCCTGGCGGAGATGCACGGCGAGAGCCAGCACAGTGAAGCGGCGCACCGTCGCGACCACCACGCCCACGTCCCGGCCTGAGGAGAATCAGCATGGCTTCCGTGAATGCCTCCCACGACGATGACGATGACGCACCCGTCGACAGCATCAACATCACGCCCCTGGTGGACGTGCTGATGGTGGTGTTGGTGATGTTTATCCTCACCGCCACCGCCCAGGTCTCGGGGATCCAGATCCACCTGCCCAAGGCCAGTGCTTCGGTATCGCTGTCCGAGGCCAAGACCAAGGCCATCTCGGTGAACGATGGCGGCCAGGTGTTTCTCGACGCTTACCCGGTGACCTTGCCTGAGCTGGAAGAGCGCCTGCGCATCGAGAAAGCGCTGAACCCGGACTTCCCGGTGATCGTGCGCGGCGACGCCATGGTGCAGTACCAGAAGGTCATCGAAGTACTCGACCTGCTGCGTCGCCTGGAGCTGTCCCAGGTCGGGCTGGTCACCGGCAAACCGAGCCAGGGCTGAGTCATGACCGCACAGATGCCGATCGCGCCGACGCCCCTCAAGAACAAGCCGCCATTGCGCCCGCTGAAGTGGGGCATTGGCCTGCTGCTGGGCGCCGTGGCTGCCTGGTTTCTCTGGCAGTGGGCCAATGACATGAGTGGCGTGCGCCGTGAAGCGCCCAAGGTGCCGACGATTATTCCGTTGCCGCCACCGCCACCACCGCCGCCGGAAAAACCCAAGGAACCGGAGCCCGAGGTGCAGGAGAAAGTCCCCGAGCCGGAGCCTACGCCGACCCCCGACGAGGTCAAGCCCGAGGAGGAAGCACCGCCTTCACCGGCGGACGACCTGGCCAACCCGATGCAGATCGACGGCGACGCTCAGTCCGGTACCGACGGTTTCAACATCGGTGCCGGCAAGGGCGGCGGCATGGCCGGTTCCGGTGGTGGCGGGCTCGGTACCGGGACGTTCAAGCAGTACCTGGCCGGGGTGTTCCAGCGCCTGCTGCGGGAAGACCCGGAGCTGCGCAAGAAGGCCTACACGGTGCAGGCCGACCTGTGGCTGAGCGCAGACGGCGAGGTGACGCGCGTGGAGCTCGCCAAGTCCAGCGGCGACGCCGACACCGACGCCCAGGTGCTGGCCGCATTGCGTGCCACACCGCGGCTGAAGGAACGCACACCCACCTCAATGACCCTGCCGGTACGCCTGTCCCTCAAGGGCCGGCGCCCGGATTGATCGAACCCTTTTTTGCAGTTTTCTACAGGAGTTGTGTGCAGATGATTTCCCACGTGAATCGATTGACCCTGGCGGTCGGCATGGTCATCGCGACCCTGGTCGGCCAGGCGACGGCCGCCGCCGCGCCTTCGGAAAACGCCACGATCAACCTGATCCGCCTGCTGGTGCAGCAAGGTGTGCTCAAGCAGGAACAGGCCGACGGGCTGATCGCCCAGGCTGAAAAAGAGGCTCAGCAGGCACGTCAGGCCAGCACCGCCACGGCAGTAGCGGCAGGTCCAACTGCGGCCCCCGGCGATGTGCGGGTGCAGTACGTGCCGGCAGCGGTGCGCGACCAGATTCGCGACCAGGTCAAGGCCGAGGTCATGGCCACCGCCAAGCAGGAAAACTGGGCCCAGCCCAACACGTTCCCGGAGTGGGTCTCGCGCATCAGCTTCGACGGCGATATTCGCCTGCGGGATGAGTCGCGCTATTTCTCGGGCAACAACAGCAATGAAATCGTCGATTACGCCAAGCTCAACGACAGCGGCCCCTACGACGTGAACAAGAACACCAACACCAAATTGCCGCCGCTGCTCAACACCCGCGAAGACCGCGAGAACCTGTTCCGCCTGCGCGCCCGCCTGGGCATGAAAGCCGTTATCTCGCCGGAATGGACCGCCGGCATCCGCCTCGGCACCGGCAACGACAACAACCCGGTGTCCACCACCCAGACCCTGGGCGGCGGCTTCGGCAAGAAAGACATCTGGCTCGACCAGGGCTACCTCACCTGGAAGACCACCGACTACATGACCCTGACCGCCGGACGTTTTGCCAACCCGTTCTATTCCACCGACATGATGTATTCCGGCGACCTCAACTTCGACGGTGTGGCGGCGATCTTCAACCACAAGCTCAACAGCGACTGGGGCCTGTTCGGCACCCTCGGCGCGTTCCCGGTGGAATACAGTCCCGACACCGCCACCACCAACGGCTTCGACAAGGACGAGAGCGAAAACAAATGGCTGTTCGGCGGGCAGATCGGCGCCGACTGGAAGATCAACCGCAGCAACAGCCTGAAGGGCTCGATGGCCTACTACCACTTCGGCGATATCCAGGGCGAACGCTCCAGCCCTTGCTCGCCGTGGGCCGGCCAGCCGGCGTGCGATACCGATGGCACGCGCCTGGCCTTCATGCAGAAGGGCAACAGCGTGTTCCTGCTGCGAGACATCACCCCCAACCCGGCAACGCCTGGCCTGACCCCGCAACCGCAATTCGTCGGCCTGGCCTCCAAGTTCAACGTGCTGGACCTCAACCTGGCGTGGGACAGCGAGCTGCCGGAAGACCTCAAGCTGCGCAGCCAGACCAACTTCATCCACAACCTGGCCTACGACAAGGGCGAGATGCTCAAGCGCAGCGAAGGCCAGATCGTCAACAACCTCAACCGCGACGGCCAGTTTGAAAGTGGCGGCAATGCGCTGCTGGTGCAGTTCACCCTCGGCAGTGCGCTGGAGATGCGCAAGAAGGGCGATTGGAACGTGCTGGCCGGCTACAAATACATCCAGCCGGATGCCTTGCCGGACGGCTTCAACGACTCCTCGTTCCACCTCGGCGGCACCAACGCCAAGGGCTATTTCATCGGTGCCAACTACGGCCTCGACAAGAACATCTACGCCAGTGCCCGTTGGCTCAGCGCCTCCGAAGTGTATGGCGCGCCGTTTGAAGTGGATGTCATGCAACTGGAACTCAACACGCGCTTCTGATGCGCCGGAGAAAGCTCATGAACACGCGAATTTGCGGCCTGCTTCTACTGCTCGTCACCACCGGCGCTTCGGCTGAAGGCATGGAGGAGCGCCTGCGCACTCAGCTGCGCAGCACCACCCAGCAGTTGCAGGCGCTGCAAAGCGAGCAGGCCCAGGCCAGTGCCGCACGCATCGCCGCCGAAACCCAGGCCAAGCAGGCCCAGGCGCAGGTCAAGCAACTGACCGCCGAACTGGAAAAGACCCGTGGCGTGGCCGAGCAACTGGTGGGCCAGCAACAGAGCCTGCACAGCCAGGCCCAGGCCCAGGTGGCCGCGAGCAATGAGCAGGTGGGCAAGTTCAAGAAAGCCTATGAAGACTTGCTGGTAATCGCCCGGGGCAAAGAAACCGAGCGCGCACGTTTGCAGGCGCAACTCACGGAACGTGACACACAAGTGCAGCAATGTTCAGTCAAGAATCAACAGATGTACGACGTGGCCCAGCAGTTGCTGACGGCCTACGAAAAAATCGACGTGGCCGACGTGATGAGCATCCGCCAACCGTTCGCCAGCAGCACCCGGGTCAAGTTCGAGGAACTCGCCCAGGGTTTTGGTGACGGCCTTTACCTTAATCGGTTCGATGCTCCACAGGCCGTCACTAATCATTGATCGACAAGGAAGAGACCCCTATGAGCGACGTACAACTGATCACCAGCGTGACCCCGCAAGCCTTGACCGAGCTGCTGCAGGAAGCCGGCTACCGGGTCAACCAGACCGAGCAGAACGGCATCGTGCAATTGCTCAGCGCAAGCCAGGGCATCGGCTTCGCCGTGCGTTTCGGCAACCCGGCGGCAGAGCAGGGCAGCTACGTGGACTTCACCTACAGCTGCGCGCTGCGGGTGCAGGGCGAATTGCCCGAGGGGCTGGCCCAGGTCTGGAACGCTTCCCGACGTTTTGCGCGGTTGTCGTTGCAGGGTGAGTTCCTGCTGATGGAGATGGACGTGGTGGCCGCCGGCGTGGGTGCGCCGTACTTGCGCAATCAGCTGGAATTGTGGGACCGCCTGCTGCAGGAATTCATCGTCTACCTGCGTGAATACAGCCAGCAAGCCGCCCAGCTCCAGGCCGGGTCCGCGCCTGCTGTCGACGCGCGCGAAGAGGCGCCTGCACTGTGAAGAAACCAGCCCTGGTGGTCGGCGCTGGCGCCCTGGTGGTGCTGGCGGTCGCGGTGGGGTTGAGCCTGCGGCCGGGCAGTGACCCGGTCGCAGCCCAGCAGCCGGCGCCGGTGGCCGTGAAGGACGGGCCGGCGGTGGCGCGCCTGGGCAACCAGCAGATCGACCTCGCCGAACTCAAGTCGGTGTTGGCCGCCTTGCCGACGGAAACCCGCGAGCAGTTGCGTGGCAACCGTGGCGCCCTGGAAACCTGGCTGCGTTCGCGCCTGGCGCAAAAGGCCGTGCTTGAACAGGCCGATGCCCAGGGCTGGCGGCTGCGTCCGGAGGTGGAGCAACAGACCCGCGCCGCCACCGAGCAGATCGTGTTTCGCGACTACATGTTGTCGGTCAGCCAGGTGCCGACGGATTACCCCAGCGCCGCTGAATTGCAGCAAGCCTATGACAGCGGCAAGGCACAATGGGTGACGCCGCCGTTGTACCAGGTCAGCCAGATTTTCCTGGCCGTGAGCGACCCGCAAACCGTCGACAATGTGCGCCGCCAGGCCCAGGAGTTGAGCCGCAAGGCGCAGGCCTCGCCGGGCGAGTTTGCCGCCCTGGCCAGCCAGTATTCCCAGGACCCCGACAGCGCCCGGCGCGGTGGCGATGCCGGGATGCAGCCATTGCAGCAATTGGTGCCTGAAATGCGCGGTGTGGTGGCGCGGCTCAAGACGGGCGGGGTGTCGGAGCCGGTGCAGAGTGCGGCGGGTTTTCACGTGCTCAAACTCACTGGGCAACAACCGGCGCGCACCGCCACGCTGGATGAACTGCGGGGCCGCTTGACCGAGGCCTTGCGTGCGCAACGCCAGGAGCAGATTGCCAAGGCCTACCTGGAAGGCATGCTCAATACCGCGACCTTGAGTATCGACGGCGCCGAGCTGAACAAGGTGCTGGAGTAAAACCGTATCACCGCATTGGATGCACAGTACCCACAAGACAGGGAGTCTCCCATGGTATTTGTTGAACCGGCTGTACCCCACGGCGTCGCGCCTTATCGTGCGTCGACCGAATCCCGCGAGGCCTGGCTGGCCCTGGCGGCCGCCATCGAGCCCGAGGTGGCGCAGTATTTCCTGATCAGCGCCCGCTGTGGGTGTTTCATGCAGGCGGCTCGCAGCCTCAACATCAAGGCCACGCAGTTGCGCAAGCGCCTGGCGCAGCTGGAAGAGCAACTGCGGCGTTCGCTGTTCAGCTATCAGGGCAATGTCCTGGCCCTGAGTCGTGAAGGGCAGCAGTTGCAGGCGCAGTTGATTGCCCTGGCGCATGAGCGACGCTTGCCGGTGCTGGAGCAACCGTTGATTCGGCTGGCGGTTGCCGAGTCGATCCTGCATGACATTCTGGGGCGGGACCTGATTGCGCTGTTGCGGCGCAATGCGAGTGTGCGGCTGGAGATCATTTCCATCGACAGCGAGTTGGGGTTGCAGGCGCTGGATGCGGATGTGGTGGTGTGGTTGTCGGGGATGGATTCGCCGGGGGCGGGGCCGAGTTTTGCCATTGGGGCGCCAGAGGTGTTGGCGCGGTTGGATTATTCGCCGCATATTGCCAAGCGGTATTCGCGGTTGGCGGTGCGGCCGGACAGCATTGAAGACCTTGCGGATTATATGTTGGTGCAGTGGCAGCCGGACCGGCAGGTGGAGGCGCTGCGGCCGTGGAATAGCCTGGTGGAGCAGCGGCTGGCGGGGGTAGTGCGGGTGGAAGCGTATCCGCTGATGCTGGAGATGATTCGGTGCAGTGCGTGTATTGGGTTGTTGCCGCGGTACATGAGTTGTTTTGATCGTGGGTTGACGGCGTTGGATGGGGTGTTTCTGGAGGGGATGCAGCGGCAGGTCTGGATGGGGGTGAGTGCTGATGTGCGGCATCCGCTGGAGGTGGGGTGGGTGGTGGAGATGATTCGGAATACGTTTCTTGAGCGGGGGGAGTGGTTTGATTGATTGATTGATTGAGTACATATCCGTTTCTTCGGTAACGGCTACTTATGGTTCCGCTCTTACAGCGGGTCACTTTTTTACAAACGCCTAAAAAAGTAACCAAAAAACGCTTTGCCCCACCACTCGGTGCCTCGCTTAGGCTCGGCATGCCCGCACTCCGGCAAGGCTCCGCGGGCCGCCGCGACGGGCCATCCATGGCCCGGCGCGGCTAAATCGGCATCCTTGCCGATTTACCCGCTCCACCGTGCCTACTTGCGGCCATCGTGGTTGACGGGGCGCCTAAGATCAAAATCAAAATCAAAAGCAAAAGCAACAGCACAGCGGCCTCCCGGCCGGCTTGAGTGTTAAAAGCAAAGACCAGAGCGAAAGCAGATCTGCTTTTCTGTGGGAGCGGGCTTGCTCGCGAAAAACCTGAGAGCGCCGCGTTCATTCAGAATGCCCGCGTCATCGTTAACGACCTTCGCGAGCAAGCCCGCTCCCACATTTGGACCGTGCCCGCTTTAGCTTTTGATTTGGCTTTTGCTCTTCAACACTCAAGCCGGCCGGTAGGCCGCTGTGCTCTGCTTTTGATCTTGATCTTGGGCGCCCCGTTAAACCACGCTGGCCGGAGTGAGGGCACTCCGAGCCTAAGCGAGGAGCCGAGTGGTGGGGCAAGAGCGTTTTGCTTACTTTTGCGCTGTTCAAAAGTGAGCCGCTGTAAGAGCGGAACCGATACAAGCCATCACCAAAATAACGGATATTCACCCGCCACTGGCCGTGATAAACCGCCGCGCCAAAAAACCATACAACAGATACCCAAACGCCAACACCAGCGTCGCACCAAACACCGCCTCCTCACCACACGCATAAATCGCATACAGCGAATACCCCACGGCAATCAGCAACACCGTGGTATTGCGTGCATAAATCGAGGCCGCCACCCGCGCCTTGTGCATCATCACCAGCAGCCCAGTCAGCGCAGTGACGTAAGGAATCAAATTAGTCACCACCGCCAGGTTCACCAACTTGCCGAACTGCGCACTGGCTGTGGGCGAGATGGTCGACAAGGCAATCAGGCTCTGCAACGCCGCACAGGCAATCAGCCCCAACACCGGCGCGTGGGCGCGGCTGACCCGGCTGAAGAAGCGCGGAAACAGGCGCTGGTCCGCCGACATCTTGGCCGTTTGCGCCAGGGTGAATTGCCAGCCCAATAGCGAGCCGATGCACGCCACTACCGCCAGGGCCATGATGATATCGCCCACCAGCGGCGTGAAGATCTGCGCATACACCAGGGCAAACGGCGCGGAAGACTCGGCCAGTTCGGCGTTAGGCACGATGCCCTGGATCACGCTGGTGGACAGCACATACACCAGCGCCGCGCCGAGGGTGCCCAGCAGGCAGGCCAGCGGCACGGTGCGCTTGGGGTCTTCCACCGCGTCATAGCCCTGGGCCGCGGACTCCATGCCGAGGAAGGCCCAGAGGGTCAGCGGGATACTCGCGCCAATCGCATCCCACAGTTGCAGTTGGTTGGGGTTCCAGGCATCGCTGAACACCTCCGTCTTGAAATAGAACCAGCCGATCACGCTCAAGCCCGCCACGGGAATGATCACGCCCCACACCGTGATCACGCCGATCCGCCCGGTCAGGCGCGGCCCGCCGAAGTTGGCCACGGTGGTCAGCCAGATCAGCCCGAGGGTGCCGATGAACAAGGGGATGGGGCCGCTGCCCAGCCACGGGATGAAGGACGACAGGTAGCCCACCGCCGAAATCGCAATCGCCACATTGGCGATGATCAGCGACAGGAAATACAGGAACGAACAGAGGAAGAACCCGGACTTGCCGTGGGCCTCTTCGGTGTAGGCCGACATGCCGCCGGTGCGGGTGCAGAAGAGGCCGCACTGGGCAAAACAGTACGCGATCGCCATCGAGCCCACGGCGGTGATCAGCCACGACAGCAGCGAAATCGCACCCAATTGCGCCATGCTGGCGGGCAGCATGATGATGCCCGAGCCCATCATGTTGATCGCCACCAGGGTGGTCAGGCCCATCAGGCTCATCTTTTTGCTTGGCTCGGCCATCGGCGACTCCTTGCGCTGAGAGGACAGCCTTGTCAGTGAAGCAGCTTGTTGCCTGTTTGCGCGATTATCAGCCTGCTGCCTGCGGCTGCATCCGCAACTCACCTTCCACATCCTTGACCAACCCACTGGCCAGGAACAGCGGCGCCACGCGCTTGTGCAGCTGCGGCTCGACAAATTCCTTCACCGTGTCCAGCGCCAGCGCGCCGCTCAACGGCAGCTCGGCCTTGGTGTAAGACAACCAGGCTTTCTTCAGTATCAACAGCACGTCGCTGCCGGCGGTGGAGGCGAAGCGGCGGTGGGTTTTTTTACCGTCGAAATCGAAGGTGTGCTGAAACTCGTAACCGGCCTCGCTGCCCTCGCTGGCGACGCAGCGGATGCAGGTGCAGGGGCCATCGCCGAAAGCGCTGCGCAGGTAGTTGTTGAAGTCCACCACGGGCTTGAGTGACAGGCGTTTGTCCACCTCGAACAGGTCCCCGGTCATTTTTTCGTCAGTGTTCAAGGTCCATTTCCTCGCAGCGGTTTTTTCAAGGGCGGCACGATACCAGCCGAAGGGCGTGGGCGGGTAGTTTTTGGTCGCCTCAGTGGGGACGTCCATTCGCCAATGCCCTTGTTACAGTTTCCTTAAATCATCGCCCAAGGAAACCGACATGAGCAGCAAACCCACGATCTACAACCACGGCGTTTCATGGGAAGAGGGCAACAGCGTCAGCCAGGGCTACCGCGTCAATGGCACGATCTATATTGCCGGGCAGTTTTCTCACACCCTGGAAGGTGAGTTCGTTGACGGTGATGCCGCCGCCCAGACCCGCCAGACACTGGAGAACCTCGACCATGTACTGGCCGGCTTCGGCGTTGGCCGCTCGAACATTGCCGCTGTGGATTTCTTCCTGGTGCATGCCAAGCGCGATTTTGAAGCGGTGGTCAATGTGTGGAAAGAATACATCGGTGAGCATCGCCCGGCCGCGACCCTGGTCGGCGTGAATTACCTGGCGTCCGATGCACAGATCGTCGAGATCAAGGTGATTGCTCACGCCGACTGATCAGCCCGTCAGCTCATCCACCATCAGGTCGATAAAGCGCCGTACCCGAGGCTCCAGGAAGCGTTTGCTCGGGTACATCGCCAGGATCTCCACGTCTCCCGCGTCCAGGTTGGGCAACACGGGCACTAGGCGCCCGGCAGCCAGGTCCTCGGCCACCACGAAGTCCGGCAGCAAGGCGATGCCCAGCCCGGACACGGCAGCGTCGCGCAGTGCTTCGCCGCTGTCCAGGCGCAGGCGGCTGCGCCCGTACGCCTTGACCCAGGTGCCGTCCGCTTCGCGAAAGCGCCAGCTTTGCTTGCGCGTGCGGCTGCTGAAATACAGGCAGTCGTGGTGGGCGAGGGCGTCCATGTCCCGGGGTATGCCGCGCTCGGCGAGATAGTCCGGTGCGGCGCACAGCAGCGCCTGATAACGAGCGACCACCCGGGAAACCAGTTGGCGGTCGGTGTTTGCGCTGCCGATGCGGATGGCCAGGTCGAAGCCGTCCTCGACGATATCGGCGATGCGGTCGCTGAAGCTGACTTCCACCTGCACCTCGGGCCAGGCTTGCAGGTATTTCTTCAACAGCGGCAGCAACACCTTGCGCCCGAACGCATCGGGCAGCGTAAGCCGCAATAAACCGCGCGGTACCCCGGTGGGCTGGCCGATGCGGCTTTGGGCGTTGTCCACTGCGGCGAGGATCTCCAGCCCCTGGTCATACAGCGCGCGGCCTTCGTCGGTGAGGCTCAAGGTGCGGGTGGTGCGGTTCAACAGACGCACACCAAGGCTGTCCTCCAGGCGCGCCACCGCCTTGCCGGCCGCCGAGCGGGTCAGCCCCATGGCCTGGCCACCGGCGACAAAGCTGGCGCCATCGACCACCGCCATGAAGATCAGCATCTCGTTGAGGTTGGTGCGCAGCATGCAGAGTGGCTCCGGGGATGACATCAGGCACAGGCGCGCAATATAGCAGCGCCGGCGGGCAGTGTTTTTCGTATATCCATAGATCGCGATATTCTTTTTCGCACTGTACGCGGGCCGCTACGCTCGCAACCCTTCTCAAACTCGCGGCAGCGTTCTCATGATAATAAAACGACCCACCCTGACGCTCCTGGCAGCAGCCAGTGCGCTCCTCAGCCTTGGTGCACACGCCGAAGGCAAGATCAGCATCGCCCAGCAATTCGGCATCGGCTACTTGATCCTCGATGTGGTTCGTGACCAGAACCTGATCGAGAAACACGGCAAGGAGCAGGGCCTGGACATAAAGGTGGAGTGGAACAGTATCTCCGGCGCCACCGCGATGAACGAGTCGCTGCTGGCCGGCGCGCTGGACGTGGTGTCGGCGGGTGTGCCGCCCATGCTCACGCTGTGGGACCGCACCAAGGGCAAGCAGAACGTCAAGGCCATCGCCTCGCTGGGCTCGATGCCCAACTACCTGCTGACCAATAACCCGGATGTGAAGACCCTCAAGGACTTCAGCGAAAAAGACCGCATCGCCGTACCGGCCGCGGGTGTGGGTTTTCAGTCGCGCACCTTGCAGATTGAAACCGCCAAGCAGTTCGGGAACGACAACTACAAGAAGTTCGACGATATCTCCATCAGCCTGGCGCATCCGGACGCCACTGCGGCGCTGATTGCTGGCGGTTCAGAGATCAACGCACACTTTTCCAGCCCGCCGTTCCAGTATCAGGAGTTGTTGAATCCCAAGGTGCACAAGGTGCTGAGTTCCTACGACATTCTCGGCGGCCCGGCGACGTTCAACGTGCTGTACACCACCGAGAAATTCCACGACGAGAACCCCAAGACCTACAAGGCGTTCTATGACGCGTTGGCCGAGGCCGAGAAAATCATCAAGGCCGACAAGCCGGCAGCGGCCCAGGCTTACATTCGTGTAGAGCAGTCGAAGCTACCGCTGGCGCTGGTGGAGAAGATTGTCCAGGACCCGGAAATCGACTTCACCATCGTGCCGCAGCGTACCTATATCTATGCCGAGAAATTGCAGGAGTTGGGGGTGTTGAAGAACAAGGCGGGGAGCTGGAAGGATTACTTCTTTGAAGAGGCGCATGGCGGGAACGGCAGCTGACTCCATTCTGAATTGAAACGCACACAAAAATGTGGGAGCGGGCTTGCTCGCGAATGCGGTGGGTCAGTCGATACATGTGCTGGCTGAACCACCGCATTCGCGAGCAAGCCCGCTCCCACATTGGATCTGCGGTGTTTTCAATTCCCCGCAAGGTTGTTCTTGATCCAGTCGTACAAGTGATTCCCCTCGCTCGACAACTCGCTGTTGGCCCGCCGGCACAGGTAGTACTGGCGGCCATCATCGACCTGTAGATCAAACAGCTTCACCAACTCCCCATTTGCCACATGCGGCGCCACCAGTGGCGCGCGCAGCAGTGAGCAGCCCAACCCGGTCAGCGTGGCCGTCAGCGCCAATTGACCATCCTCCAGCAGCAAACCATTCAACGCGGTCCCGTGATGCACGTCGGCGGCCTGGAACCATTGGCTCCAGGTGCCGCGTTCTTCGTCGTGCAACAGCGGTAATTCACTCAGCGCCTCAGGTGTGTCGATCGGGCCGTGTTGCTCCAGGAATGCGCGGCTGCAATACGGCGTCACCGCCCCGGAAATCAGCGGCTCGCTGTGGTACCCCGGCCAGTGCCCGGTGCCGAAGCGGATCGATAAATCGGCAGCGTCGCTGGGGTAGCTGCGGTGGTTGGCGTAGGTGACGTTGATGTCCAGCGCCGGGTGGTCCTTGAGGAACTGTGCCAGGCGCGGGATGAACAGGTTGATGCCGAACAGCGGGATCAGGCTGATGGTGACCTGGCGCGTGGCGCTTTTTTCCCGCACGTGTTCGGTGGCGCTGCGCAGTACGGCGAAGGCCGAGCGGATGGCCCGGTAGTACTCGCGGCCTTCTTCGGTGAGCACCAGGTTGCGGCCCTGGCGCAAGGTCAGCGCTTGCTGCAGAAAGCTTTCCAGCAGGTGCAGTTGATGGCTGACGGCGGACGGCGACACGTCCAGTTCGCGGGCGGCGGAATTCACTCCGCCGTGGCGGGCAAACGCTTCGAAGGTGCGCACGGCACGCAACGGCGGGTCATTGGCTAACTGTTCTAAATTATTCATGTGTTGAATTAAATACTAAGTGAGATGGCAAATAAAGAGCCATAAATGCCGTATTTATGGCGGTTATAGCGCTTTATGCGTTTGGCATAACCATATGAATTTCTGATATTTGATAAAAACAGAATAGATGCTTAGTGTGCCGCCCTCGTCAGTAGTGAGGTCGATGGTTTCCATGGATGCGTTTATCCAGCAGCTGCTCAATGGTTTGATGACGGGCAGTCTCTACGCGCTAGTGGCCTTGGGTTACACCATGGTCTACGGCATTTTGCGGATCATCAACTTTGCCCATGGCGATGTGTTGATGATTGGCGCTTTGGTGGGCCTCTCGGTGATTCGCCTGTTGCAGGTGACATGGCCGGCGATGCCGCCGGTGCTGGTGCTGCTGGCAGCCACTGTGATTGCCATGGCGTTCTGCGCGGTACTCGCGGTGCTGATTGAGCGGGTCGCTTATCGGCGCCTGCGCAATGCGCCGCGCCTGGCGCCATTGATCAGCGGCATCGGGGTGTCGTTGTTGCTGCAAACCGTCGCCATGTTGGTGTGGACGCGGAACCCGCAGATGTTCCCGCAACTGCTGCCGCTGGAACCGATTGAAGTGCTCGCGGGCGCTTCGGCGCATCCGGCGATCACCAACGCTACCGCCCTGACCACCATTGCCGTCGCACTGTCGGTAATGGTCGCGCTGCTGGTGTTGGTGGAACGCACACGCTTTGGTCGGGCCATGCGCGCCGTGGCCGAGAACCCGCAGGTGGCGAGCCTGATGGGCATCAACCCGAATCGCATCATCGTGCTGACCTTTGCCATTGGCGGCGCCCTGGCGGCATTGGCCGGAATCATGATGGCGAGCAACTACGGCAGCGCGCATTTCTACATGGGTTTCCTGCCGGGCATCAAGGCGTTCACCGCGGCCGTATTGGGCGGCATCGGCAACCTCAAGGGCGCGATGCTTGGCGGCCTGCTGCTGGGGTTGATCGAGGCCCTGGGTACCGGCTACCTGGGCGCTGCCACCCAGGGTGTGTTCGGCAGCAATTACCAGGATGTGTTTGCCTTTATCGTGTTGATCGCGGTGCTGGTGTTTCGTCCTTCGGGGCTGTTGGGCGAACGACTGGCGACCCGCGCATGAGTGTCCTGAATACCTCCCGCCAGCGCGCCAGCTTTGGCCTTGTATTGTTCGCCGTGGCGCTGGTGCTGGCGCCGTGGATTGTCGGGCATGCCGGCGGCAATACCTGGGTGCGCACCCTCGATTTCGCCTTGCTGTACATCATGCTGGCCCTGGGCCTGAACATCGTCGTGGGTTACGCCGGGCTGCTGGACATGGGTTTTATCGCGTTCTACGCAGTGGGCGCGTACCTCGCCGCATTGCTGTCCTCGCCGCATCTGTTGCAGCAATTCCCGGCGCTGATGGCGCTGCTGCCGGCGGGCATGCACACCTCGATCTGGTTGATCCTGCCCTTGGCCGCGTTGCTGGCAGCGGGCTTTGGCGTGTTGTTGGGCGCACCGACCTTGCGCCTGCGCGGCGATTACCTGGCCATCGTGACCCTGGGCTTTGGTGAAATCATCCGCATATTGCTGCGCAACCTGGATCGCCCGGTGAACATCACCAACGGGCCCAAAGGTATTTCCCAGGTCGACCCGGTCAACCTGCTGGGGATCAACCTCGGGCGCACCCAGGAGCTGTTCGGCCTGCGCCTGCCTTCGGTCTATCTGTACTACTACCTGTTCGCCGCGCTGGTGGTGCTGATCCTGTTTGCCTGCATTCGCCTGGAGCGTTCGCGCATCGGGCGGGCCTGGGTGGCGATTCGTGAAGATGAGGAAGCGGCCCAGGCCATGGGCGTCAACACCTTGCGCTTGAAGCTGCTGGCGTTTGCCATCGGTGCCGGGTTTGGCGGCGTGAGCGGGGCGTTGTTCGCCTCGTTCCAGGGCTTTGTCTCGCCGGAGTCCTTCACTCTCAATGAGTCCATCGCGGTGCTGGCGATGGTGGTGCTCGGCGGCATGGGCCATATCCCCGGGGTGATTCTCGGCTGCGTATTGCTGGCGGCGTTGCCCGAAGCCTTGCGCGCGAGCATGGGCCCGTTGCAGCAGGCGCTGTTCGGCCAGGTGCTGGTGGACCCGGAAATCATTCGTCAGTTGTTCTACGGGCTCGCGCTGATCCTGGCGATGCTCTATCGACCGGCAGGCCTGTGGCCAAAAGGAGTGGCGCGATGAATCAGCCGCTGTTGCAGATTGACCAGGTGAACAAGCGCTTCGGCGGCGTGGCGGCGCTCACCGACGTGAGCCTGAGCATCCAGCCTGGGGAGATCTATGGCTTGATCGGCCCCAATGGCGCCGGTAAAACCACCTTCTTCAACGTGATGACCGGCCTGTATACCCCGGATTCCGGGCGCTTCCAGCTCGACGGCGAGGACTACAAGCCGGCCAGCGTGCACCAGGTGGCCCAGGCCGGCATCGCCCGGACCTTCCAGAATATCCGCCTGTTCAACACCATGAGCGCGCTGGAAAACGTCATGGTCGGCCGCCATGTGCGCACCCGCAATGGCGTGTGGGCCGCCTTGAGTCGCCATCGTCGAGCCCGGGAAGAAGAAGCGCAAACCCGCGCCCATGCCCATCGCCTGTTGGCGTATGTCGGGCTGGCGGGGTTCGCCAATTACCGCGCCGACAGCCTGTCCTACGGTCACCAACGCCGCCTGGAAATCGCCCGGGCCCTGGCCACTGAACCACGTTTGCTGGCCCTCGACGAGCCGGCCGCCGGGATGAACGCTGCCGAGAAAGTGCAACTGCGCGGCCTGCTGGAAAAGATCCGCGACGACGGCCACACGCTGCTGCTGATCGAGCATGACGTGAAGCTGGTGATGGGGGTGTGCGACCGCATCAGCGTGCTCGATTACGGCCAGGTGATCGCGGTGGGCGCGCCTGCCGAGGTGCGCCGCGACCCGGCGGTGATCCAGGCCTATCTGGGAGCCAGCGCCCATGTCTGAACCTTTATTGAAAGTCGACGGCTTGCAGGTGCGCTACGGCGCCATCGAAGCGGTCAAGTCCCTGGATTTACACATCGGCGAAGGCGAGCGAGTGACGTTGATCGGTGCCAACGGTGCCGGCAAGACCTCCAGCCTCAAGGCCCTGACCGGATTGCTGCCGGCAGCGGCGGGGCAGATTCACTTCGCCGGGCGTTCGATCCTCGGCCAGGCGCCGGACCAATTGCTGCGCCAGGGCATTGCGATGGTACCGGAAGGACGCGGGATCTTTGCGCGCATGAGCGTCCTGGAAAACCTCCAGGCGGGGGCGTTCCTGCGCCGCGACAGCGAGCAGGTGAACCGCGAGATCCGCCAGTTGTTCGAGCACTTCCCGCGTCTGGAGGAGCGCCTGCAGCAGTCCGCCGGCCTGCTCTCCGGTGGCGAGCAACAGATGCTCGCGCTGGCCCGGGCGCTGCTCTCCAAGCCGCGCTTGCTGGTGCTGGACGAACCGTCCATGGGCCTGGCGCCGATCATGGTGGAGAAGATCTTCCAGGTGATCGACGACGTGTGCCGCCAGGGCATGACCCTGCTGCTGGTAGAGCAGAACGCCCGGCTCGCGCTGCAGGTCACCGACCGTGCCTATGTGATGGATACCGGGCGCATCAGCCTCACTGGCCCGTCCCATGAATTGCTCGACCACCCCGAGGTGCGCAGTGCCTACCTCGGTGAATGAATCAACCCTGACGCTACCGGACGCCCGGCGTGTTCCGACCAGCCCGTAAAGAAACAGGAACCACTGATGAAGACTTTCAAGCACACCCTAGTGATCGGCCTGGCCTTGAGCAGCCTGGCGAGTGCCATGGCTCAGGCCGACCAGACCGTATTGATCGGCCTGGCCGGGCCGTTGACCGGCCCGTCGGCGCGGATCGGCAAGGACCTGGAAAACGGCGCGCAACTGGCCATCGATGCGGCCAACGCCAAGCACCCGAAAATCAACGGCGAGGCGGTGACCTTCAAGCTGCTGTCCGAGGACGACCAGTCCGACCCGCGCACCGCCGTCACCGTGGCCCAGCGCCTGGTGGACGAAGGCGTGGTGGGCGTGGTTGGCCACTGGAACACCGGCACCAGCATTCCGGCGGCGCGGGTTTATCACGATGCAGGTATCGCGCAAGTCGCCCCGGTTGCTACCGGGCACGCGTATACCCAGCAGGGCTTCGACACCAGCTTCCGGATCATGGGCCATGACGACGATGGCGGCCAGGTGGCCGGCGACTATGCTTTGAACACCCTCAAGGCCCGGCGCATTGCGGTGATCGACGACCGCACCGCATTCGGCCAGGGCCTGGCGGACCAGTTCGTCAAATCCATCGAGGCCGGTGGCGCCAAGGTGGTATCCCGTGAATACGTCGACGACAAGACCATCGATTTCAGCGCAGTGCTGACCAATATCCGAAGCCAGAACCCGGACCTGATTTTCTTTGGTGGCGTCGATTCCCAGGCCGCGCCTTTGGCCAGGCGTATCAAGCAACTGGGCATCAAGGCACCGCTGATGGGGGCCGGTGGGTTTGTCAGCCAGACCTTCCTGCAACTGGCGCAGAACGAAGGCGAGGGCGTGATTGCCCTGGAGCCGGGCCTGGCGGTGGCGCAGATGCCGGGTGGCAAGGCGTTCGAGCAGGCTTACAAGGATCGCTACAAGGCGCCGATCGAACTGCACGCGCCGTTTGCCTATGACGGTGTCGGGGTGTTGGTGGCGGCGATCGAGAAGGCCGACTCGGTGGACCCGCAAAAGTACCTGCCGGTGCTGCGCGCCATCAGCTATCAGGGCGTGACCGGGACCATTGCGTTTGATGCCGAGGGCAATCTGAAGAAGCCGTCGTTCACCGTGTATGAGGTCAAAAGTAATCAGTGGCAGCCAGTCAGTGTGGCGGGCGGCAAGTAACAACCCACCCCTGTAGGAGCGAGCTTGCTCGCGAAAAATGTACAGTCAACGCAGCGATGCGCCTGGAATATCTTCGCGAGCAAGCTCGCTCCTACAGGTTTACGGAGGCACACAATGAGCAAGCTGGAAGGTGAACTGGGCATCCTGGCCCGGCGGCGGATCGAAGCCGAAATCATCAAGCCGATCTACGAGATCCTGGTGCGCGAGCAGGGCAAGGCCTTTGCGGCGGCGGTGATCGGCGAGGCGGTGGGCAATGCGGCGATCCAGGCCGGCAAGCACTTTGCCGAACTTGAAGAGCAGGGCGCCGACCTCAAGAGCTTTGTCGAGCTGCAAGTGCTCTGGGAAAAGGACGATGCGCTGAAGGTCGAGATCATCGCCAGCGACGCCGAGCACTACGACTATGACGTGAAGCGCTGCCGCTATGCCGAGATGTATCACGAGATGGGCCTGGGGGAGATCGGTCACCTGCTGTCCTGCAACCGCGACGAACTGTTTATCGTCGGCTACAACCCGGACATCAAGCTGACCCGCACCCAGACCATCATGGGCGGTGCCCATCACTGTGACTTCCGCTACCGGGCCAAACCCCAGGAGCCGCGTTCATGAACGACTTGGCGCGGGTCAATGGCGAGCGCCTGTGGGGCTCGCTGATGGAAATGGCGCAGATCGGCGGCACCGAAAAGGGCGGGGTCTCGCGCCTGGCCCTCACGGATGAGGACCGCCGCGGTCGCGACCTGTTTGTGCAATGGTGCGAGGCGGCCGGTTGCAGCATTCGGGTGGATGCCATGGGCAATATCTTTGCCCGTCGCGCCGGGCGCCAGGATCACCTGGCCCCGGTGCTGACCGGTTCCCATGGCGATTCCCAGCCGGCGGGCGGCAAGTACGACGGTATCTACGGCGTGCTGGCCGGGCTGGAGGTGGTGCGCACCTTGAATGACCTGGGGATTGAAACCGAGCGGCCAATCGAAGTGGTGAACTGGACCAACGAAGAAGGCTCGCGGTTTGCGCCGGCGATGATTTCCTCGGGGGTGTATGCCGGGGTGTTTGACCTGGAGTACGGCCTGTCCCGGGAAGACAAGGCCGGGATCACCATCGGCCAGGCATTGCAGCAGATTGGCTATGCCGGTGCGCATCCGGTGGGTGGCCAGGCGGTGCATGCGGCGTTTGAGCTGCATATCGAACAGGGGCCGATTCTTGAGGCACAGGGCCTGACCATCGGTGTGGTCACCGGCGCCCAGGGCCAGCGCTGGTATGAAGTGGAACTGAGCGGGCGCAGCGCCCATGCCGGGACGACGCCGATGGATCACCGGCTGGATGCGTTGCTCGGGTTTGCCCGGGTGGTGGAGGCAGTCAATCAGATTGGCCTGGAGCAGGGCGCCGAAGGGCGGGCGACGGTGGGCATGGCTAATATCTTCCCCAATTCACGCAACGTGGTGCCGGGGCGGGTGTTTTTCAGTGTG
Source organism: Pseudomonas sp. KK18 (assembly GCF_037094675.1). Classification (NCBI taxonomy): domain Bacteria; kingdom Pseudomonadati; phylum Pseudomonadota; class Gammaproteobacteria; order Pseudomonadales; family Pseudomonadaceae; genus Pseudomonas; species Pseudomonas sp. KK18. The sequence continues at coordinate 4,291,732 of NZ_CP146605.1, read as the reverse complement.
GAGTTTCGGCACCCGGATGAAGCGGTGCTGGGGTATCAGGATCGGCAGTTGCAGGCGGCGGTGGCGCGGATCGCCGAGGGGATTGGTTTGCAGCACAGCGTGAAGCAGATTTTCCAGTACGCGCCGATTGCCTTCGACCCTGAGTGTGTGGAGGTGGTGCGGGCTTCGGCGCAAGCGTTGGGGTATAGCCATCGCGACATGATTTCCGGGGCCGGGCATGATGCCTGCTACCTGAACCGGGTGGCGCCGACGGCGATGATTTTTGTGCCGTGTGTGGATGGGTTGAGCCATAACGAGGCGGAGGAGATTCATCCGCAGTGGTCGACGGCGGGGGCGGATGTGTTGTTGCAGGCGGTGTTGGCCAAGGCGCAACGCTAACGGGATCAACGCGGGACAAAATGTGGGAGCGGGCTTGCTCGCGAATGCGGTGGGTCAGTCAATACATGTGCTGGCTGAACCACCGCATTCGCGAGCAAGCCCGCTCCCACGGGGGCCCTGTTCTCTTTTTGAGGTCTTTGTTGTCTGATGGTCAGCGGAAGAACTCACCGGGTGTGGCGTCGAACTGCTGGCGGAAGGCATTTATGAAGGCCGAGGTGGATTCGTAGCCGCAGGCCAGCGCCACATCGGTCACGCGTTCGCCTTGTTCCAGGGCGGGCAGGGCGCTCAACAATCGCAGGCGCTGGCGCCACGCACGGAAGGTCAGGCCGGTGTCGCTCAGGAACAGCCGGCTGAGGGTTTTCTCGCTGACCGCCAGTTTCTGGCTCCACTGCCCCAGGGTGGTTTGCTGCTCCGGGTGCAGGTTCAGGCTGCGGTAAATCTGCCGCAAGCGGCTGTCGGCGGGTAGCGGCAACATCAGGTCGACCTGGGGCGCGGCGGCCAGTTGGTCCAGCACCACTTGGGCCAGCCGTCCATCCGGGCCATCCTCGGCGTATTCCACCGGCAATTCGCTGAAGCTGCGAATCAACTCGCGCAACAGGCTGCTCACCGCCAGCACCTGGCAGCGGTCGGCCGCCCAGGCGGTGACGCTGCAATCGAGGTACAGGCTGCGCATCTCGGTATGGGGCGAACTGAACACCCGGTGTGGCATGCCGGCCGGTATCCACACGGCCCGCTGGGGTGGCGCGACGAAGCGTCCTACGCCGGTCTGGATCTCCAGCACCCCGGATATTGCGTAGGACAACTGCACCCACGGGTGACTATGGCGGCGGGTCAGCGCGCGGTTGGGCAGCGATTCGGTGCGGCCATACACCGGCCTGGGCAGGCTGGAAAGCCCGGGCACGCTGCGGCGCACGGTTTTGTCATGTCCTTTTGGCGGCATTTACTGGCTCATTGGCGTTAGTCGGTAACAAGCCGTTACGTTAGAGTCGCGACGATGCTCTTGGCAACCCCTGGAAGATTGGCCTATGACCCGCCCACGCTTTTTACCTGACAACTTCACCCTGACCCTGGTGGCCACGGTGATCCTCGCGTCCCTGCTGCCCGCCAGCGGCCAGACCGCCGTGGCCTTTGGCTGGGTGACCAACCTGGCCATCGCGCTGCTGTTTTTCCTGCACGGCGCGAAACTGTCGCGCCAGGCCATTGTTGCCGGTGCGGGTCATTGGCGCCTGCACCTGCTGGTGTTCAGCCTGACCTTCGTGCTGTTTCCGTTGCTGGGCCTGGCGCTCAAGCCGGTGTTGTCGCCGCTGATCGGTAAAGACCTGTACATGGGCATGCTCTATTTGTGTGCGTTGCCCGCCACCGTGCAGTCGGCGATTGCCTTTACCTCGCTGGCCCGGGGCAATATCCCGGCGGCGATTTGCAGCGCGGCGGCGTCGAGCCTGTTCGGGATCTTCCTGACGCCATTGCTGGTGACGTTGCTGCTGAATGTGCATGGCGATGGCGGCTCCACCGTCGACGCGATCCTGAAAATCAGTGTTCAATTGTTGCTACCGTTCATCGCCGGGCAGATCGCCCGTCGCTGGATCGGCGAGTGGGTAGGGCGTAACAAATCCTGGCTGAAGTTCGTCGACCAGGGCTCGATTTTGCTGGTGGTCTACGGCGCCTTCAGCGAAGCGGTCAACGAGGGCATCTGGCACCAGATTCCGTTGTGGGAACTGGGTGGCCTGGTGGTGGCGTGCTGTGTGTTGCTCGCGCTGGTGCTGGTGGCGTCCACGGTGCTGGGCAAGGCTTTTGGCTTCAGCCAGGAAGACCGGATCACCATTCTGTTCTGCGGTTCGAAGAAAAGCCTGGCCACCGGTGTGCCGATGGCCCAGGTGTTGTTTGCCGGGGCGAGCATGGGGGTGCTGATCTTGCCGCTGATGCTGTTTCACCAGATCCAGTTGATGGTCTGCGCGGCGCTGGCCCAGCGCTATGCCAAGCGTCCTGAGTCGATTCCCGAGCTGATGGGGCAAGTCGATCCCTGAATCGTCGTGTTACTATTTTTTGCGCGCGGCTCAAGGCCCGGCATCGGGCCGGCTTGATCTGCGCGCAAACGAGTACGACGACCTGTCAATGAGCATTTCCGCCGCAACACCTCAAGCCAACTGGCAACCGGTCTTCGCTCTCGCGTTGGCCGCTTTCGTTTTCAATACCACCGAATTTGTACCGGTCGGCCTGCTGAGTGCCATCGGCGCGAGCTTCGACATGCCCATCGCCAGCGTCGGCCTGATGCTGACCATCTATGCCTGGATCGTGTCCCTGACCTCGCTGCCGGTGATGCTGCTGACCCGTAACGTCGAGCGGCGCAAGCTGCTGATCGTGCTGTTCGGCATGTTTATCGCCAGCCATATCCTGTCCAGCGTGGCCACCAGCTTTGGCATCCTGATGCTCAGCCGGGTCGGCATTGCGCTGTCCCATGCGTTGTTCTGGTCGATTACTGCCTCCCTCGCGGTGCGTTTGGCGCCGGAGGGCAAGCAGGTGCAGGCCCTTGGGCTGCTGGCTACCGGTACTTCCCTGGCGATGGTTCTGGGTATTCCACTGGGCCGCTTGCTGGGCGAAGCCATGGGCTGGCGCACCACCTTCCTGGTGATCGGCGCGTTTGCCGCCGGGCTGGTGTTCTGGCTGGCGCGCACCTTGCCGCTGCTGCCGAGCCAGAACTCCGGTTCGCTGCGCAGCTTGCCGCTGTTGTTCAAGCGCCCGGCGCTGGTGGCGTTGTATGTGCTGACGGCGATGGTGGTGACGGCGCAGTTCACTGCCTACAGTTATGTTGAGCCGTTTGTTGAAGGTGTTGCCGGTATGAGTGGCAATACGGTGACCCTGATCCTGCTGGTGTTTGGCGGCGCGGGGATCATTGGCTCGTTGTTGTTCAGTCTGGTGCATCGCTTTAATCCGCACCGGTTCCTGATCAGCGCGGTGACCATACTGGCGCTGTGCCTGGCGTTGTTGCTGCCGTTGAGTGGCGAGGTGTCGTACCTGGTGACCCTGAGTGTGTTCTGGGGCATGGCCATCATGGGTTTTGGCCTGGCGTTGCAATCGAAGGTACTGGTGCTGGCGCCGGATGCCACGGATGTGGCGATGGCGATGTTTTCCGGGATCTACAACATCGGCATTGGTGGTGGGGCGTTGATGGGCAGTTGGGTGGGCAGCCACTTTGGTTTTGCCTGGATCGGCGCGGCGGGCGGGTTGCTGGCAGCGGTGGCGTTGATTGGGTATTGCCTGGCGATTTATCGGTTTGGGCAGGGTGTGGCGCGTAGCCCTCTGTAGGAGGTAATTTTCATGGCAGTTCGTTTGATTAAACCGGCGGTATTCGCAGTGCTCGCCGGGTTTTCCGTGTTGTGGCTCAGCCCTGTGAGCCTGGCGGCCAGTTTTGACTGTGACCGGGCGAAGGCGCCTGACGAGAAAACCATCTGTGCCACGCGCTCCCTGAATGATCAGGACGTGACCATGGCGCTGCTCTATGACCTCAACCGGCACTTCATGGCCATGGGAGGGCGCGGTTCGTTGATGGATGATCAGGCTGTGTGGCTCAAGCAACGGCATACCTGCGGCGCCCAAGTCAGTTGCCTGAGCAAAGCCTATACGCAGCGGATTGCGATGTTGCGTAGCTTCATTGATGAGCGGGTGATGACGAAAGGGCCGTTCTGAATAACGGGCATAAACGTACAACGCCGGCTAAAGTCAGTTTTCTCAACAGAGTCTGAAAGCACATCAACACACCGCAGCAGGTTTGCCATGGACGAAAAACCAGACGCGTTACACATAGCGGAAATTCCCTACGAGACCGGTGAGGTTCGATTCAGGTATTCGCGTTACCTGTCCGAGGACGGCACGCAATGGATTCGACATGGGCTTTTTCGCGCCTACCACCCAAACGGCAACCTGGCTTCCGAGGGGAATTACGTGGATGGCGCCGAACACGGCGACTGGCGGGACTACCACGACAATGGACAGGTGGCGGCGCAGGGCGTTTATGAGCGTGGCCAGGAAGTTGGGCTGTGGTCGTTCTGGGATGCAGATGGATCTCTGGAGGAGTCCTCATGACCACTGAGCTTGCAGCGTCGCTGCACGAAGAGATCCAGTCGTTATGCAGTGCAGGTGATCAATTGGCCGATGACGGCCGTTATGAAGAGGCCATCGAGCAATACAACAAGGCCTGGATCTTGATCCCCGAGCCGAAAAATGATTGGGAAGCCTCCACCTGGGTATTGGCTGCCATCGCTGATGCATGCTTTTTATCCGGATTCAACGGCTCAGCCCGGGATGCCTTGGACTATGCGATGACCTGTCCGGGCGGTCTCGGAAATCCGTTTTTACATCTGCGCCTGGGGCAGGTTTTGCTGGATCAGGGCCACGATGATCAGGCCGCCGATGAATTGATGCGGGCATACATGGGCGCAGGGGCCGAGATCTTTGACAACGAGGATGGGCGCTATCTGCGCTTTCTTGGCACGCGGGCAAATCTCTAGACGCGAGGGCGGGTGTTGATGTCCACGTTGGCAATGATCCGGCAGCAATGTTTGCTTTTGAATGGCGCGCGCGCCGTTGAGCCTGGGTTTCTTGATGAGGTGCAGAGCCACCTTGGCCTGGAGCTTGCGGATGATTTTCGTGAGGCTGCCGAGTTCTTCGATGGCTCTGGAATCTACGTTTTGCCCTTGCACGCAATAGGGTGGGCGCCTGCGCCGAATGTCCTGGACGAAACCAGACGTCTTCGAGAGCGTGCCGGGCTTGCGCGGCAGTTTTTGGTATTAGCCCAGCCGCCGGCCAGTTTGATCGTGATGGATTGCTCGGGCGGAGGCGGTCGGGTGATTTGGTGTGATGACGTGGATGTGTGCCGCCTGGGTAGGGAGGCCTTGTTGACTGCGCCGGATTCATGGCCGACGTATACCGCGTTTCTTGAATACCTGATCAGTGAAGAGCAGCAAGATCGTGTTGATCTGCCCGACGATAAAGCTTGATGCTACGAGCCTGGCTGAAGTCCGGCGAGAGGGTGACGCGGAGCGTCACGGTATGCATTCCCACGCAGAGCGTGGGAACGATCAAATGCTCAAAATTTGTTATGGGCTGTCCCAACCATAGTGAAAAATTGTTGGCTCACGACATTCTCCCTAATATCAGAATGCTTGATCCTACAGATCTTGTAATAATTTTAGATTGTAGGAAATTCCCGTTTCGCCTGTACGATTCAAGTCCTTTTCCCACAACAGGACCTACATGAACACCCTCTCGGAGCCTCCCAGTCGTCTTTCCCCAAGACATTCACTGCCGCCGTTCCCGCTGATCGCCTGCCTCCAGGCCAGGCATCCCGTCTTCCGATTGCCTACCCTTACCCGGTCCCTCGACCGTGCGTTGCCGTGCCCGGCATTCTGAAAAACTTGAAGAGATACTGAAAAATGGAATGGTTAGCGGATCCAACGGCCTGGCTCGGCCTGTTGACTTTGATTGTGCTGGAGTTGGTGCTGGGCATCGACAACCTGGTGTTTATCGCGATCCTGGCGGACAAGCTGCCGCCGGAGCGGCGTGACCGTGCGCGTCTGATCGGTTTGTCCCTGGCGTTGCTGATGCGTCTGGGCTTGCTGGCAAGTATTTCCTGGTTGGTGACCCTGACCCAACCGCTGTTCGAGGTGTTCGACAAGAGTTTCTCGGGCCGTGACTTGATCATGCTGTTTGGTGGTGTGTTCCTGTTGTTCAAGGCCACCATGGAATTGCATGAGCGCCTTGAGGGGCATGTGGCTCAGCGCACTGGCAACGTGGCCTATGCGATGTTCTGGCCGATCGTTGCGCAGATTGTGGTGCTGGATGCGGTGTTCTCCCTCGATGCGGTGATTACCGCCGTGGGCATGGTGGATGAGCTGGCGGTGATGATGATCGCGGTGATCATTTCCATCGGCCTGATGATCATTGCCAGCAAGCCGCTGACCCGTTTCGTCAACGCCCACCCGACGGTGATCATGCTGTGCCTGGGCTTCCTGATGATGATCGGTTTTGCCCTGACGGCCGAAGGCCTGGGCTTCCACATTCCCAAAGGCTATCTGTACGCGGCCATCGGCTTCTCGATCCTGATCGAGCTGTTCAACCAGATCGCCCGGTCGCGCCGCAAGAAGTCGGCCCAGGGCACGCTGCCGAGGCGTGAGCGTACGGCCCACGCGGTGATGCGTTTGCTCGGCGGGCGTAATCTGGCAGTGGAGGAGGTGGGTGAAGAGGTCGCCGACCTGCTGGACAACCCCGATGCCAACGGCGGGCCGCTGTTCGACCGGCGCGAGCGGGTGATGATCAGTGGCGTGCTGCAACTGGCTGAACGCCCGATCCGTACGCTGATGACGCCTCGGGCGAAGGTGGACTCTATAGATCTGTCGGACGATCCCGACACTATCCGCCTGAAACTGATGCATTCGTCTTACTCGCGCCTGCCCTTGATCCGCAACGGTAATGTCGACGAGCCATTGGGCTTTGTGCACAAGAAGGAGTTGCTCAAGGAATACCTGGCCGGTAACGAGCCGAACCTGGAGCACCTGGCGCGCCGGGCGGTCAACTTGCTGGAGAGTTTTTCGATTCTCAATGCCTTGGAGCAGATGCGTCAGGAGTCGACTCACATTGCCTTCGTGATCAACGAATTTGGCGACTTTATCGGGGTGTTGAGCATGACCGACATCCTGGAGTCCATCGCCGGTGAGTTGCCGGATGCGAGTGAGGTCGAAGGCCCGGATATCGTCGAGGAGGAGGGTGGTTTTCGCGTCAATGGCGCCTTGAACCTCAACCTGATCCGCCAGCGCACCGGCTTCAAGGCTGTGGCGACGGAGGATTACCAGACCCTGGCCGGGCTGGTGATGAGCCTGCTGGATCGACTGCCGGTGGTCGGTGACAGCCTGGAACATGAAGGCTGGCGCCTGACCGTGGCGGCGGTGGAGGAGCGGCGGGTCACGCAGGTGTTGCTGGCCCCTCTTTAACGGGTGAATTTCATTCGACGCTGGGCTGGCCTTTGGATAGCATCGCCGCTCACTGAACCGTTAAGGAAGGGTTACCCGAATGACTTTGGACGTGCTTAAGATTTCTGCATTCTGTGACGGCAACCAGGGCGGTAACCCTGCAGGTGTTTGGATCGGTGACAGCCTGCCGGAAGCTGTAGAAATGCAGCGTATCGCCCACGAAGTCGGGTTTTCGGAAACCGTATTCGCCTGCCCGCAGGATGACGGCTGGCGCGTGCGGTACTTCGCGCCGGAGTCCGAAGTTGCGTTTTGCGGGCATGCCACCATCGCCCTCGGTGCGGCCTTGAGCCTGGCGCTGGGCGATGGCGAATTCCACCTGGCGTTGAACAATGGCGATATCTCGGTCAGCGGTCGCAGCGAAGGCGACCTGATCGAGGCCGCGCTGCAATCCCCGCCAACCCGCAGCGCACCGGCCAACGATGCCCTGGTGGACGCGGGCCTGACCCTGTTCGGTTACACCCGCAATGACCTGGACCCAAGCATTCCGCCAGCGATCATCCATGCCGGCATCTCCCACCTGGTGCTGGCGCTCGACAGCCGCGCCAAACTCAGCCAGATGCACTATGAACTGGAAGCCGGTCGCCGCTACATGACCGACGCCGGGCTGGGTACCGTGGTGCTGGTGTTTGCCGAAAGCCCGACACTGTTCCACACCCGCAACCCGTTTGCGGTGGGCGGCGTGTACGAAGACCCGGCCACGGGTGCCGCGACCGCTGCCTTTGCCGGCTACCTGCGGGACCTGGGCTGGCCGCACAACGGGCGCATCGACATCATCCAAGGCGAGGACATGGGCAGCCGTTCGCGCTTGCAGGCGCAGATCACCGATGAAAAGGGTGCCTCGATTCGGGTTTCGGGTACGGCGCGGTTGATGTTGGAGGACTGATTCTGGTCCTGGCGAACGTCTCCCTCAGCGTTTTTTCGTCGAACCCCTCCAGCTTATTGATCATCTTGCCATTCTGGAAAACCAGCAGGGTAGGCGTGCCGGTAACCTCGGGATGCCTAGGGGTTCGGGCAGTGTCGAGCACCAGGCTCTTCACGGAGCTGGCGTATTTCCCGGCAATCCGTTCAAACAGTGGCCCGGCTTCCCCGCAGGCCGGGCAGTGCTGCGAAACAAACAGCATGAACACCGTTCTATGCGTCTTGAGCAACTGCTGATACTGCTCGGCATCGGCAATCACCGCCGTTGCAATTCCCATGATGATCTCCTTGAGCGAAAGGCCTGGCCCACGCTAATCCCGGCGATCAAAACCGTCTACTGTCAAAACTAACAGGTACCCACCTCCAACTGGCCCATTGTGGCGAGGGAGCTTGCTCCCGCTGGGCTGCGCAGCAGCCCAAAGCCTTCAGCGCTCCGCCCGCTCCCGAGCCTTCTTCGCCAGCCCCACGCACTGCTTATAGTCACCCTGATCCTTGGCATCCTTGGCCCGACGATACCCATGATGATTCTGCGTGGTGTAGTTCGTACTGAACGCCGCCTTCAGCCTGACCAGCTCGGCCTTGCATTCGCGCCGGTCATCCTTGGCGAACACCTGGGTAGCAAACGCCAGCGACAACAACATAAGGACAAGACTGATCTTCATCTGAACGCGTTCCTTGGAGGGTCGATCATCTGCCAAGACTAGCCCAGCCACGGAATTCTTCCATCCGGCCACCGCACCGCTTTCGTGCACGGTAACGACCCGCCCCCGCACCCAAATGTGGCCTGTCACCCCGGTGTGTAGCCAACGGTAGCAATCTGATTGCAGCGGCTGGCCCAGTGCCTTATCGCTGATAAAAATCTATCCCGTTGATTTAAAAAGAAATTAATCCGGCAATATTTTTATGTTACTGCGTGTGGCACACTTTCTGCTGTCTATTCCGTTGTTACATACTAAGTTCCGGTATAGCGGAATACACAACTCCTGGAGTGCTTGTCATGCATCACCGACCTTCCGTGTTCAAAGCGTGTGTTTTTCTCTTCGCCGCATCGGCTTCCCTCGCCAGCGTAGTGCAGGCGGCGGACAGCAAGCTCGATACAGTGCTCAAGCGTGGGCACTTGATCGTGGGTACAGGCAGTACCAATGCGCCGTGGCACTTCCAGGGAGCGGATGGCAAGTTGCAGGGTTTTGACATCGACATCGGCCACATCGTGGCCAAGGGTCTGTTCAATGACCCGAGCAAAGTCGAATACGTGGTGCAGTCTTCCGATGCCCGCATTCCCAACCTGTTGACCGACAAGGTCGACATGAGCTGCCAGTTCATCACCGTCACGGCAAGCCGTGCGCAGCAAGTGGCCTTCACCCTGCCGTACTACCGCGAAGGCGTGGGCCTGCTGCTGCCGGCCAACAGCAAATACAAAGAGATCGAAGACCTGCAAGCCGCTGGCGACAGCGTCACCGTGGCCGTGCTGCAGAACGTCTACGCCGAAGAACTGGTGCACCAGGCATTGCCCAAAGCCAAGGTCGACCAGTACGACAGCGTCGACCTGATGTACCAGGCCGTGAACTCCGGGCGTGCCGACACCGCCGCCACCGACCAGTCCTCGGTCAAGTACCTGATGGTGCAAAACCCGGGCCGCTACCGCAGCCCGAGCTACGCCTGGAGCCCGCAAACCTATGCGTGCGCTGTCAAGCGTGGCGACCAGGACTGGCTGAACTTCGTCAACACCGCCCTGCATGAAGCCATGACCGGTGTGGAATTCCCGATGTACAAGGCCTCGTTCAAGCAATGGTTCGGTGTGGACCTGCCAGAGCCTGCGATCGGTTTCCCGGTTGAGTTCAAGTAATTCGTAAACCCTGGGGCGTCGCTGACGGCGCCCCAATCAGGTACTGCCGACCATGAACTATCAGTTGAACTTTGCCGCTGTGTGGCGCGATTTCCCCAGCTTGCTGGCGGGGCTCGGCCTCGGCCTTGAACTGGCACTGCTGTCCATCGCCATCGGTTGCGTGATCGGCCTGTTGATGGCGTTTGCGATGCTGTCCAAACACCGTGCGCTGCGCATCGTGGCCTCGGTGTATGTGACGGTGATCCGCAACACCCCGATCCTGGTGCTGATCCTGTTGATCTACTTCGCCTTGCCCAGCCTGGGTATCCGGCTGGACAAGATCCCTTCGTTCATCATCACCCTGTCGTTGTACGCCGGTGCCTACCTCACCGAGGTCTTTCGCGCAGGCCTGTTGAACATTCCCAAGGGGTTGCGTGAAGCGGGCCTGGCCATTGGCCTGGGCGAGTGGCGTATCCGCGCGTACATCACCGTGCCGGTGATGCTGCGCAACGTGCTGCCGGCGCTGTCGAACAACTTCATTTCGCTGTTCAAGGACACCTCCCTGGCCGCCGCGATCGCGGTGCCGGAGCTGACCTATTACGCCCGCAAGATCAACGTCGAAAGCTACCGGGTGATTGAAACCTGGATGGTCACGACCGCGCTCTACGTGGCTGCCTGTTACCTCATTGCCATGCTGCTCCGTTACCTGGAACAGCGTTTGGCAATTCGCCGCTAAGGAGCGCCCATGTACGAATCCCCCAGCTGGCTGCATGAGTTGTGGATCGCCCGGGAAACCCTCTGGGCGGGGTTCCAGACCAGCGTCTACTGCTCGGCCCTGGCCATTATCTTCGGCACCCTGATCGGCATCGTCGCCGGCTTGGTACTGACCTACGGCAAATTCTGGATGCGCGCACCGTTTCGCCTGTACGTCGACCTGATCCGCGGTACGCCGGTATTTGTGCTGGTATTGGCGTGCTTCTACATGCTGCCGGCGCTTGGCTGGCAGATCACTGCGTTCCAGGCCGGTGCCGTGGGCCTGACGCTGTTCTGCGGCTCTCACGTTTCGGAAATCGTGCGCGGTGCATTGCAGGCCATTCCCAAGGGGCAACTGGAAGCGGGCAAGGCCATCGGCCTGACCTTCTATCAATCCCTGGGCTACGTGCTGTTACCCCAGGCGCTGCGGCAGATCCTGCCGACCTGGGTCAACTCGTCCACCGAAATCGTCAAGGCTTCCACCTTGCTGTCGGTGATCGGCGTGGCCGAGCTGCTCCTCAGCACCCAACAGGTCATCGCCCGGACGTTCATGACCCTGGAGTTCTACCTGTTTGCAGGCTTTATGTTTTTTGTCATCAACTACGCCATCGAATTGTTGGGGCGTTACATTGAAAAGCGGGTGGCGTTGCCATGAACCAACTCTCAAAAGAAAGCCAGCCACTGCTGAACATTCGCGGCCTGCGTAAACAGTACGGCCCGGTGGAAGTGCTCAAGGGCGTCGACCTGAGCATGCAGCGCGGCAACGTCGTGACGTTGATCGGCTCCAGCGGTTCGGGCAAGACCACGCTGCTGCGTTGCGTCAACCTGCTGGAAGAATTCCAGGGCGGCCAGATCACCCTCGACGGCGAATCCATCGGCTACAGCGAGGTCGGCGGCAAGCGCGTGCGCCACCCGGAGCGGGTGATCTCCCAGCATCGCGCAATGACCGGCATGGCCTTCCAGCAGTTCAACCTGTTCCCGCACCTGACCGCCTTGCAGAACGTCACTCTGGGCCTGCTCAAGGTCAAGAAGATGGGCAAGGACGAGGCGGTTGCACTGGCGGAAAAATGGCTGGATCGTGTCGGCCTGCTGGAGCGCCGCAATCACTTCCCGGGCCAATTGTCGGGCGGCCAGCAACAGCGCGTGGCGATTGCCCGGGCGATTGCGATGAACCCGAGCCTGATGCTGTTCGACGAAGTCACCTCGGCCCTGGACCCGGAACTGGTGGGCGAAGTGCTCAGCGTGATCAAGGGTTTGGCGGAAGAGGGCATGACCATGTTGCTGGTCACCCACGAAATGCGCTTTGCCTATGAGGTCTCGGACAAGATCGTCTTCATGAACCAGGGCCGCATTGAAGAACAAGGGCCGCCGAAGGACATTTTCGAACGCCCGCAATCGCCGCGACTGGCGGAATTTCTCAAGAACATTCGTTTTTAAATCATCACTTCAGGAGATCCATTATGAGCATTACTCGTTACGGCACCGGCGCCACTGCAGGCGGCGGCCAGCCTCGTCCTTTCGCCCGCGCGGTGGAAGCAGATGGCTGGTTGTACGTGTCGGGCCAGGTGCCGGCGGTGGACGGTGAAATCATCACGGGCGGGATCGTCGAGCAGACCCACCAGACCATGCGCAACGTGGTGGCGATTCTCGAAGAAGCCGGCTACGCCCTTGAAGACGTGGTGCGCGTCGGTGTATGGCTGGAAGACCCACGGGACTTCTGGAGCTTCAACAAAGTCTTCGGCGAATACTTCAACCCGGAACATGCTCCGGCGCGGGCGTGTGTGCAGGCGAACATGATGGTCGATTGCAAGGTTGAGATCGATTGCGTGGCCTACAAGAAAAAAGGCTAAATGCCCGTCTCTTGAGACCACAGGAGACCCAATGTGGGAGCGGGCTTGCTCGCGAAAGCGGTGGATCAGTTGTAGATGTATTCACTGACACACCGCTTTCGCGAGCAAGCCCGCTCCCACAGGGGGTCTGTGTTGATAGCTACATCTTCAAACGGGACCGACGACTGCCATGACCGAAGACACCATCAAACGCCGCGCCAAAGGCCTCGACCGGGCGTTCGATATCCTCGATTTCCTCAAGGAAATCGGCCAGCCCCTGCGCCCGAATGACATCGCCAGCGGCATCGGCAGCCCCAAATCCACGGTCTACGAATTGGTGGCCTCGCTGCTGGAACGGCGCATCCTCGAAACCGTCGGCAAGGACGGTCACGTCTACCTCGGCCGTCAGCTGTACTTCCTCGGCCAGGCCCACCTGCGCCATTTCGACCTGACCCGCGAAGCCGACCACGCCCTGCAGGAAATCGTCAGCCAAACCCACGAAACCGCCCAGATGTGCCTGCTCAATGGCCGCAAATACACCGTGGCCCTGATGCGCGAAGGCGAGCGGCATTTCCGCATTTCCTCAGACATCGGCGAGAACGCGCCGATCCCCTGGACCGCCTCCGGCCGCCTGCTGCTGGGCCACCTGAGCGACCAGCAAATCATCGACCTGATCGACTACGACGACTTCATCCTCCCGGACGGCCAACGCCTGCCTCTGGAAACCTTCCTCGGACAAATCCGTCAGGCCACCCTCGACGGATTCTTCTCCTTCGACAGTGTCGCCGACACCTTTACCCACTGCTTTGCCGCCCCGGTTCGGGACGCCCAAGGCATCAGCATTGCGACCCTGTGCATCGTTGCCCCACGGGCCGATGCGATCAAAAACTACAACGACTACCGCCGGGTGCTGATCGACAGTGCGAACAACCTGGCCCGTCGCATCAACGAATAGGAAACCCTTATGTCTGCCTTCAATGCCGTTGAAAAAGGCGCCGCCGCCGTCGGTGCACATCTGGTCCGTGACGTCAGCCTGCCGGCCCTGGTGTTGCACCGCGACGCCCTGGAACACAACATCCGCTGGATGCAGGATTTCGTCAGCAACAGCGGTGCGCAATTGGCGCCTCACGGCAAGACCAGCATGATGCCCGCTCTGTTCCAGCGGCAGATCGAGCAGGGCGCCTGGGGCATCACCCTGGCCAACGCCGTGCAGACCCGCGCCGCGTATGCCGGTGGGGTTCGCCGGGTGTTGATGGCCAACCAACTGGTGGGCGCGCCGAACATGGCGCTGATCGCCGACCTGCTGGCCGACCCTGAATTCGACTTCCACTGCATGGTCGACCACCCGGACAACGTCGCCGACCTGGGCCTGTTCTTCGCCGCCCGTGGCCTGCGCTTGAACGTGATGATCGAATACGGCGTGGTCGGCGGGCGTTGCGGTTGCCGCACCGAACAACAGGTGCTCGACCTGGCCAAGGCGATCAAGGCCCAGCCTGCGCTGGCCCTCACCGGCATCGAAGGCTACGAAGGGGTGATCCATGGCGAGCACGCCATCAGTGGCATCCGCGAATTCGCCGCCTCCCTGGTACGCCTGGCCGTCGACCTGCAAAACAGCGGCGCCTTCGACCTGGCCAAGCCCATCATTACCGCCTCGGGTTCGGCCTGGTACGACCTGATTGCCGAATCCTTCGAAGCCCAGAACGCCGCCGGCCGCTTCCTCAGCGTATTGCGCCCGGGTAGCTACGTGGCTCACGACCACGGCATCTACAAAGACGCGCAGTGCTGCGTACTGGACCGTCGCAGCGACCTCAACGAAGGCCTGCGCCCGGCGCTGGAAGTCTGGGCCCATGTTCAATCGCTGCCGGAGCCGGGCTTTGCGGTGATCGCCCTGGGCAAGCGCGACGTCGCCTACGACGCCGGCCTGCCGGTGCCGCTCAAGCGCTACAAGGCTGGCGTGCTGCCAGCCGAGGGTGATGACGTGACCGCGTGCAAGGTCACCGCCGTGATGGACCAGCATGCGTTCATGGTCGTCGCACCGGGGGTTGAGCTGCGCATTGGCGACATCATCTCCTTCGGCACATCCCACCCGTGCCTGACCTTCGACAAGTGGCAAGTGGGTAATCTGGTGGATGAGCAGTTGCAGGTGATCGAAAGCCTGCATACCTGCTTCTAGACCGAGTCGCGCCTTTCGCGAGCAAGCCCGCTCCCACATTCGACCGAGTTCCTTCAGTTGAAATGCATTCAAATGTGGGAGCGGGCTTGCTCGCGAAGAGGCCCTCCAGTACATCGAGAGACCCCAGGCATGAACACAAAACCCCGCATCGCCCTCATCGGCGAATGCATGATCGAACTGCAACACCGCGCCGACGGCAGCCTGCAACAAAGCTTCGGCGGCGACACCCTGAACGCCGCCGTCTACCTGCGCCGCGAGCTGGGTGAACCGAGCACCGTCGACTACGTCACCGCCCTGGGCGATGACAGCTTCAGCGATGCCATGTGCAAGCACTGGGCCGAAGAAGGCCTGGGCCTGGGCATGGTCCAGCGCCTGCCCGGGCGCCTGCCGGGTTTGTACTGCATCCAGACCGATGCCAACGGCGAGCGCAAATTCCTCTACTGGCGCAATGAAGCGGCCGTGCGCGACTGCTTCACCACACCGGCGGCCGAGCCGATCCTGGCAGCGTTGCCGACGTACGACGTGGTGTATTTCAGCGGCATCACCCTGGCGGTGCTGGGCGAAGTGGGCCGTGCGCGCCTGCTGGAAACCCTGGTCGAAACCCGCAAGCGCGGCGGCAAGGTGGTGTTCGACAACAACTACCGGCCACGCCTGTGGGCCAGCGTGGACGCCGCACGCGCGGCGTATCACGCGGTGTTGGCCGAGGTAGATATCGCCTTGCTGACCGAGGATGACGAGCGGGCGTTGTTCGGCTATGAAGACAGCGAGCAGGTGTTTGCGGCGTACCCGACGATTGCCGAGGTGGTGCTCAAGCGCGGGGCGGATGCGTGTTTGATTCGCTGGGAGGATGAGCGGTTCGAGGTGCCGGCGCTGGTGGTGGAGAAGGTGGTCGACACTACGGCGGCGGGGGATTCGTTCAGTGCGGCGTACCTGGCCAGTCGGCTCAAGGGCGGCTCGCCGCAGGATGCAGCACTGGCCGGGCATCGGCTGGCGAGCCGGGTGATTCAGGTGCCAGGTGCACTCATTCCTCGAGACTGACGCTGATCGGCTGATCGTTCCCACGCTCCGCGTGGGAATGCAGCCAGGGACGCTCTGCGTCCCAAGAGCGGACGCAGAGCGTCAGGTGAGGCATTCCCACGCGGAGCGTGGGAACGATCAGCCATCAATCGCGGTAAAACACTTGCACCAGGTGATACCCGAACTTGCTCTTGATCGGCCCATGAACCACCTTCACGGGCTTCTTGAAGATCACCGCATCAATCACCCCCACCATCTGCCCCGGCCGCACTTCACCCAAATCACCGCCGCGCTTGGCGGAAGGGCAGGTGGAGTACTTCTTGGCCAACACATCAAACGCTTCGCCCTTGGCAATACGCTGCTTGAGCTGTTCGGCTTCCTCACTGGTTTTCACCAGAATGTGACGGGCTTGGGCTTTCATTGATCGGTCCTGATGTGAAACGGCGCGCGATTATGCCTGAAGTCAAGCCTCTGAGCTGATCATGCTGCGGATTTTGTTGGCCAGCAGGTCAATCGAAAACGGCTTGGCCACCATGTCCATGCCTTCCTCCAGGAACCCCTGGCGCTCGGCGGCTTTCTCGGCGTAACCGGTCATGAACAGCACCTTCAGGTCCGGCCGGTGTTGCCGGGCGATTTCCGCCAGTTGCCTGCCGTTCATCCCCGGCAAGCCCACATCAGTCACCAGCAAATCCACGCGCAAGTCGGACTCCAGCAACGGCAGCGCCGCCCGTGCATCCGCCGCCTGGTGTGCGGTGTAGCCCAGTTCATCCAGCACATTCACCACCAGCATCCGCACTGCCGGGTCGTCCTCGACCACCACCACGGCTTCGCCTTCCAGCGCTACCGGGGCTTCGCCCTGGGTAGCGGGCGTGGTCCGCTCCAGTGCCGTGCCATGCAGGCGCGGCAGGTACAGGCGCACGCAGGTGCCCTGGCCCGGTTCGCTTTGGATGGTCACGTGGCCGCCGGATTGCTGTGCAAACCCATAGATCATCGACAGCCCAAGCCCGGTACCCTGGCCGATGGGCTTGGTGGTGAAGAACGGGTCGAAGGCCTTGGCGAGGATTTTCGCGGTCATGCCGGCGCCGTTGTCGCTCACGCCGAGCATCACATAGTCGCCGGCCTTGACCGGTTCCAGGGTGGTGATGTCGGTGCCGTCGAGGTAGCTGTTGGCGGTCTCGATGCACAATTGCCCACCGTCGGGCATCGCATCGCGGGCGTTGATCACCAGGTTGAGCAGGGCGTTTTCCAGCTGGCTGGCGTCGGTGTTCACTGGCCACACGTCGGTTCCCAGTTGCACCTTGAGTTCGATGTGCGCGCCCTTGGTGCGGCGGAACAGGTCTTCCAGGGACGCCACCAATTGATTCGGGTCGACCGGCTTGCGGTCCAGGGATTGGCGGCGGGAGAAGGCCAGCAGGCGATGGGTCAGCGCAGCGGCGCGATGAGCCGAGGATACGGCGGCGTCGGTGAAACGGCCGATCTCGTCGCTGCGCCCGGCGGCGATATAGCGTTGCATCAGGTCCAGGCTGCCGATGATCCCGGTGAGCATGTTGTTGAAGTCATGGGCGATGCCGCCGGTGAGCTGGCCGACCGCTTCCATCTTCTGGGCATGGCGCAGGGCGTCTTCGGCACGCTCGCGCTCGAACATCTCGTTTTGCAGGCGCTGGTTGGCTTCGGCCAGGGCCTGGGTGCGCTGGCTGACGCGCTCTTCGAGGTTTTCGTTGAGGTGGCGCAGGGCTTCCTCGGTCAGTTTGCGCTCGGTCTCGTCGATCACAAAAATATAGAAACCGTTGACTGAACCGTCAGCGCTGAAACGCGGCAGGTACTTCATCAGCGCGTGGCGTGGCCGCCCGTCATGGTGCGGGGTGACGGTAACGAAACTGCAGGCCTTGCCCTTGAGCGCCGCCTCGATCTTGTCGACGCGCCCGGCATAGATTTCGTCGCCCACGACTTCGCGGATGCTCTTGCCGTACAACTCCTGCGGGGTCATGCCGTACCATTCCAGATAGGCACTGTTGTTCAGGCGAAAACGCTGCTCGTGGTCGACATAACCGATCAACACCGGCATGGCGTTGATGATCAGTTGCAGCTCGGTCTGGCTTTGGCGCAGGGCCTGTTCGGTGTGCTTGCGTTCGGTCAGGTCGAGGGCGGCGCCGAGAAAACGCGCCGGTCGGCCATGGTGGTCCTTGTAGCAGCGGCCCCGGGCAAACACCCAGCGCACTTCGCCGTCGGCGCGCTGCAGGCGGTATTCCTCGGCGTACTCGGTGCCGTGGGTGATGCAGTGCTTGATGCTGCGGGCCACCATGCCACGGTCTTCGGGGTGCACGCCTTGCAGGTAGTCGCTGATGGGCAGCAGGTCGGCGTCGCACGGGTCAACACCGTGCAATTGGGCGAAATGGGCGTCGGCGATAAAGCGGTCTTCGCCGATATCCCAGTCCCAGGTGCCCACGGCATCGGTGGCGGCCAGGGCCAGCTGCAGGCGCTGCTCGGTGTTGCGCTGGGCCTTGAGGCTGTTTTCGGTGCGCTGCTGCAGTTCCAGGGCGATGCGCCGGCGCTCGTTGGTTTCGATGGCGGTAATCAGGATCCCGGCGACCTCGCCGCGCTCATCGCGAATCGGGCTGTAGGTCAGGTCGAGCCAGATCTCGGTGTCGCGGTCGTTGCGCTGCAGGACGAAACGCTGCTCGGTGAAGGTGCGCACCTGGCCCATGAGGACGGCGCTGTAGATCGGGTCGGTAAACGGCTTGAGCTCAGGCCAGATCAGGTCAGCCGGTTGGCCGAAGGCGGCCGGGTGCTTGTTGCCGGCCAGCATTGCGAAGCCGTCATTGTAGATCTGGGTGAGTTCGGCACCCCACAGCAACAGCATCGGCATCGGTGAATGGATCACGATGTCCACGGCTGTACGGAGGCTTTGCGGCCAATCAATGGCGTCACCGAGGGGGCTTCGTGCCCAGTCCAGCCGCGCAATCAGTGCTGCGGCCTCGCTGCCGGTGGGTGATACGTTCATGTAAATGCCCTGCGCGTAACGCTTGAAGAATGACAAAAGCCGATTATCCCGTGAGGAGTGATCGGCTTTCCACCCTCGAAAAATAGCATGCTTGAGGGGTTTGTCTTCAAATGAGTGCTTAAAGGCTAAAACGTTTCATCTTTCTGCCAGCTCCGGGCGATCACGAAATTGCTCCAGCGCTTCGGGGTTGGCCAGTGCGTCGGTGTTCTTGACCGCCTCCCCATGCACCACGTTGCGCACCGCCAGCTCGACGATCTTGCCGCTGATGGTGCGCGGGATATCCGTCACCGCGAGGATCTTCGCCGGCACGTGGCGCGGCGTGGTGTTGGCGCGGATCACCTGGCGGATCTGCTGCTCCAGGCCGTCGTCCAGTTCGATGCCATCGTTGAGGCGCACAAACAGCACCACCCGCACGTCATCCTGCCAGCGTTGGCCGATGGCCAGGCTTTCCAGGACCTGAGGCACTTTTTCCACCTGGCGATAGATCTCTGCGGTGCCGATGCGCACGCCGCCGGGGTTGAGCACGGCGTCCGAGCGGCCATGGATCAGCAAGCTGCCATTGGGTCGCTGTTCGGTGTAGTCGCCCTGGGCCCACACGCCCGGGAACTGGCTGAAATACGAGGCCCGCAGTTTTTCCTGGTGCGGGTCATTCCACAGACCGATAGGCATTGCCGGGAAGTGCCGGGTGCACACCAGTTCGCCTTTTTCGCCCACCAGCGGGTGGCCCTGGTCGTCCCACACTTCGATAGCCATTGCCAGGCTCTTGCACTGCATCTCGCCACGCCGCACCGGCAGCACCGGGTTGCCGATCACAAAGCAGGAGACGATGTCGGTACCGCCGGACATCGACGACAGGCACATCTGCGGCTTGATCTCGCGGTACACGTAGTCGTAGCTCTGGGGCGACAGCGGCGAGCCGGTGGAGATCAAACCCTTGAGACTGCCCAGGTCGTGACTCAGCCGCGGTTGCAGCCCGGCCTTTTCCAGGGTGGCGAGGAACTTCGGGCTGGTGCCGAACACGCTGATTTTTTCCTGGTCGATCAAGTCCATCAGGCGTTCCGGACCCGGGTGAAACGGTGAGCCGTCATACAGCACCGCCGTGGCGCCGATGGCCAGCACCGACACCAGCCAGTTCCACATCATCCAGCCGCAGGTGGTGTAGTAGAACAGGCAGTCATCCCGGGACAGGTCGGCGTGCAGGCCGTGCTCCTTGAGGTGGGTGAGCAGTACGCCGCCGGTGCCGTGGATGATGCACTTGGGCACGCCGGTGGTGCCGCTGGAATAGAGGATGTACAGCGGATGATCGAAGGGCACGGCGACGAAATCGGGTTCGCCGCCGGGGCTGTAGAAGGCGTCCCAGAGCGCGACGTTGGCCCGGGTCTGATAATCCTCGGGACGCGCCTGCGGGCGGGCATACGGCACGATGATCAGCTGTTGCAGGGACGGCAGCCGCTGGAGGATTTCGTTGAGCTTGCTGCTTTGGTCGATGACCTTGCCGGCGTAGCGGTAGCCGGCGCAGGTGATCAGCACCTTGGGTTCGATCTGGCCGAAGCGGTCGATCACGCCCTGGGTACCGAAGTCCGGCGAAGAGCACGACCAGATGGCGCCGAGGCTGGTGGTGGCGAGCATGCCCACCAGGGTTTGCCAGGTGTTGGGCATGCACGCGGCCACCCGGTCACCGATGCCCACACCGGCCCCCCGCAGGCTGCGTTGCAGGCCGGCGACATGGCGGGCCAGTTCGGCGTAGGTCAGTTGCTCGCGCTGGCCGTCTTCGCTGATCGCGACCACGGCGGGGTGATCGTCGCGGCGGCGCAGCAGGTGTTCGGCAAAGTTCAGGGTAGCGCCGAGAAACCACTGGGCGCTGGGCATCTCGGCGTCTTCGATCAGCACCGCGCTGGGCGGCGTGCGGAACTGCACCTCAAAAAACTCGACAATCGACTGCCAGAAGTCCGGGCGCTGGTCGATGCTCCACTGGTGCAGGGCCGGGTAGTCGCTGATCTGCAAGGCATGGCGATCATTGATGAAGCGCCGGAACTGGTCCATCCGGGTGTTGTGGATGCGTTCGGGGGAGGGTTGCCAGAGTATTTCGGACATAAGGAAATCTCTTTTTTATTATCTGATCTATCTAACGACACCGATCAAAATGTGGGAGCGGGCTTGCTCGCGAATGCGGTGGGTCAGTTCCAGATGTGTTAACTGATACACCGCATTCGCGAGCAAGCCCGCTCCCACATTTGAGCTGCGGTGTCTTGGGAATCGTCGTTTACTGGGCCAGCCAGCCACCGTCGATATTCCACGCCGCGCCCCGCACCTGGCTGCCGGCTTCGCTGCACAGGAACAGCACCAGCTCCCCCAATTGCGGCGGTGTCACGAACTCCAGCGACGGCTGCTTCTCCGCCAGCAAATCCTGCTGCGCCTGCTGCGGGTCAACCCCGCTGGCAATGCGGTCATCAATCTGCTTCTGCACCAGCGGCGTCAGCACCCAGCCCGGGCAGATGGCATTGCAGGTGACATTACTCTGGGCTGTTTCCAGGCCCACCACCTTGGTCAGCCCGATCACCCCGTGCTTGGCAGCGACGTAAGCCGCCTTGCCCACCGAACCCACCAGCCCATGCACCGAGGCGATATTGACGATCCGCCCCCAACCCTTGGCTTTCATGCCCGGCAGGCTCAAACGCGTGCTGTGGAACACCGACGACAGGTTGATCGCAATGATCGAATCCCAGCGCTCCACCGGGAATTCGTCCACCGGCGCCACATGCTGGATCCCGGCGTTGTTCACCAGAATGTCGATGCCGCCAAACTCGCGCTCGGCGTAGGCGATCATCTCGGCGATCTGCGCCGGGTCGCTGACGTCGGCCGGATGATGCCCGACCTTGCCGCCGAAGGCCTGCACCTGGGCGATCACCGCGCTGGCATCGCCGAAGCCGTTGAGGATCAGGTTGGCGCCGGCCTTGGCCAGGCTCAGGGCAATGCCCAGGCCGATGCCACTGGTGGAGCCGGTGACCAGGGCGGTCTTGCCGTTCAATGTCGTCATATCAACCTCACACAATGCCGGTGGCGTAGAAAGTACCAATCACCACGAACACCGCGAGGGTCTTGATGAT
Source organism: Pseudomonas sp. KK18 (assembly GCF_037094675.1). NCBI lineage: Bacteria > Pseudomonadati > Pseudomonadota > Gammaproteobacteria > Pseudomonadales > Pseudomonadaceae > Pseudomonas > Pseudomonas sp. KK18. The sequence goes on along the minus strand of NZ_CP146605.1, from coordinate 4,269,709 downwards.
CGTGATGCCGAAAATATCTTTATAGGCTTCGCGGTGGGTCAGCCCGGTGACCGCCAGCAGCGTGATCACGGCGCCGTTGTGGGGCAGGGTGTCCATGCCGCCGCTGGCCATGGCCGCGACCCGGTGCAGTACTTCAAGGGGGATATTGGCCGCATGGGCCGCTGAAATAAAGCTCTCCGACATGGCCGCCAGCGCGATGCTCATGCCGCCCGAGGCGGAACCGGTGATGCCGGCCAGCAGGGTCACGGTAATCGCTTCGTTGACCAGTGGGTTGGGAATGCCCTTGAGCCAGTCCGCCAGCACCAGGAAGCCCGGCAGCGAGGCGATCACCGCACCAAAACCGTATTCCGAAGCGGTGTTCATCGCCGCCAGCAGCGCGCCGCTGACCGCGCTCTTGCTGCCCTCGGCGAGCTTGCTGCGAATCGCCGAGAAGCCGAACACCAGCACCACGATAATCCCCACCAGCAACGCCGCCTGCACCGCCCAGATTGCCGTGAGCTTGGCGACTTCGGTCTGCACCGGCGCGCTCATGCCCGGCAGACTGAGGGTGTGGGTCTTGCCGTACCACAGCGGAATCCAGTGGGTGAACAGCAGGTTCATGAGGCCCACCAGCAGCAGCGGCGACAGGGCGATCCATGGGTTGGGCAGCTTGATGTCTTCGGCGGTTTCCGGCTCGTTGCGCAGCTCGGTCCCATAGCCTTCACCGGCGCGCTGGGCCTTGTTGCGCTGGCGGGCCAGGTACAGCATGCCGGCGCAGAACACGAAGATGGTGCCGATCAGCCCCAGCCACGGCGCGGCCCAGGCGGTGGTGTTGAAAAAGGTGCTGGGGATGATGTTCTGGATCTGCGGCGTGCCGGGCAGGGCGTCCATGGTGAACGAGAACGCGCCGAGGGCGATGGTCGCCGGCAGCAGGCGCTTGGGGATATTGCTCTGGCGGAACATCTCGGCCGCAAACGGGTACACCGCGAACACCACCACGAACAGCGACACGCCGCCGTAGGTCAGCAGGGCGCACACCAGCACGATCACCAGCATCGCCTGGCGGGTGCCGAGCAACTGGATCGCGGCGGCGACGATGGAGCGCGAGAAGCCGGAGATTTCAATCAGCTTGCCGAACACCGCGCCGAGCAGGAATACCGGGAAATACAGCTTGAGGAAGCCGACCATTTTTTCCATGAACACCCCGGTGAACGCGGGAGCGACGGCGGAAGGGTCGGTGAGCAGCACGGCGCCGAGGGCGGCGATGGGGGCGAACAGGATGACGCTGTAGCCACGGTAGGCGGCCAGCATCAGCAGCGCCAGGGCCGCTAGGGCAATGATCACACTCATGGTGTGTCTCCATCTGATTGTTATTTTTGTGGGGGTGAGGCGGTGGGGAGGGGCTTTAGCGAGATGTGTGCCAAGTTATTAACCTGTTGAAATATATAGAGAAATTCTTGATCTGTGAGAGCGTTCTCAGGTTTTGTCCCGAATTTGAGACTGTTGGAGATCAAATGTGGGAGCGGGCTTGCTCGCGAATGCGGTGTATCAGGCAGTAATTCAGGCACTGACACACCGCATTCGCGAGCAAGCCCGCTCCCACATTGGATTTTCTCTGTATTTGGAATTGTGTCTCTTTTTTGAGATTATGCGATGCCCAGCGCAACCATTTTCTTGTACAAGGTCGACCGGCCCAGCCCCAGCCGCTTCGCCGCCTCCACCACATTCCCTTCACACGCCTTCAACGCCGCCCCAATCACCTGCCGATCAAACCGCTCCCGGGCCGCGCTGAAACTCTCGCCCTCAACGGTCTCTACCGAACTCTGCTCAACCGGGCTGAATGTACCAATTGCTGCGCGAATTTCACTGGCATCCAGCACCAGGTCATCACTCAACAGTGCCGCCCGCTCCAGCACATTGCGCAGCTCGCGGATATTCCCCGGCCACGCATGCTGCGCCAATAACGCCAAGGCCTCGCGGTCCAGCTCATGCTGGCTGCGCAACTCCTCCAGAATCGCCTCGCTCAACGCCGGCAAATCATCCAGCCGCTCGCGCAGCGGCGGTACCTGGATCGGCAGCACATTCAGCCGGTAATACAGGTCCGCCCGAAACTCCCCGCGCTTGATTGCCGCTTCCAGGTCCATGGACGTGGCCGCAATCACCCGCACATCGCTGTGGATCATCTCGTTGGAGCCCACCGGCTCGAACTCTTTCTCCTGCAACACCCGCAGCAATTTGCTTTGCAGTGGTAGCGGCATGTCGCCGATCTCATCCAGAAACAGCGTGCCGCCCTGGGCAATCTGCAACTTGCCGGGGCGGCCCTTGCGGTCGGCGCCGGTAAACGCGCCGGGCGCGGTGCCGAAGAATTCCGCCTCCAGCAAATCATGCGGGATGGCTGCGCTGTTGATGCTGACGAAAGCTTTATGGGCGCGAGGCGATGCACCATGAATCGCCTGGGCCAGCAGCTCCTTGCCGGTCCCGGTTTCCCCCAGCAGCAACACTGGCGACTCCGCGCTCGCACTGCGCCGCGCCCGACGTTTGACTTCCAGGCTGGCCGCGCTGGTGCCGATAAAGTGCGCGAAGTTGTATTTACTCTGCCGCGACCTCAGCAGCGACCGAGTGGAAGCCAGTTCCTGCTGCATGCTCAGGTAGCGCTCGATCAGCGGCGACAGGTTGCGCAGCTCATCAAACAACGCAAACCCGATGGCGCCGATCACCTTGCCGGCGTCGTCATGGATCGGCAGGCGCATCACCACCAGCGGGCCTTTGGGCGTGTCCTGAATATCCAGCAATATCGGCTGGTCGTTACGCACCACCTGGCGCAACAGGCTGTTGGAAATCACCTGCTCGCAGGGTTGCCCGATGGCTTCGTCGGCGCTTTTCAGGCCGAAGCGCTTGGCGTAGCGCTCGTTCATCCAGACGATGTTCGCGTCACCGTCGACAATCACCGTGCCTTCGCTGGACTGCTCGATGATCTCGAACAGCGACTGGATCGCCAGGCCGCGAACGTATTGGTAATCCTTGAGGCTGCCAGTGGTGCTCATGGGTGCGCCGCCGCGAGGAGTTCCCGGGTGTAAGGGTGTTGAGGCGCGGCAAACACTTCATCGCTGGGCCCGTGTTCCACCACCTTGCCGTCCTTGATCACGATCATGTCGTGGGCCAGGGCCCGCACCACCGCCAGGTCATGGCTGATAAACAGGTACGTCAGGCCGTACTTTTCCTGCAACTCAAGCAACAGGGCGACCACCTGTTTCTGCACGGTACGGTCTAGTGCAGAAGTGGGTTCGTCCAGCAGGATCAGCGCCGGCTTGAGCACCAGCGCACGGGCGATGGCGATGCGCTGGCGCTGGCCGCCGGAGAATTCATGGGGGTAGCGATGGCGGCTGGCAGGGTCCAGGCCCACGTCTTCCAGCACGCGAATCACTTGGGCTTCGCGGTCCTTGAGGCTGCACGGCGCATGCACTTCCAGGCCTTCGCTGATGATCTGCGCCACCGACATCCGCGGGCTGAGGCTGCCGAACGGGTCCTGGAACACCACCTGCATCTGCTTGCGCCACGGTTGCATCTGCTTTTGCGTCAGGCCGTCGAGGGCCTCGCCCTGGAAGCGAATCGCGCCGCTGGAATCCAGCAGCCGCAGAATCGCCTGGCCCAGGGTGGATTTGCCCGAGCCGGACTCGCCGACAATCCCCAGTGTCTTGCCGCGCTGTACCTCCAGGCTGATGCCATCCACCGCTTGCAGGTACTGCTTGCGCCGGAACAGTCCGCCGCCCAGCGGGAACTGCACACTCAGGTTATCCACCTGCAACACCGTCTCCCGCGCCTCGTGATTCAAGACGATGCCTGCCGGTTCAGCATCCAGCAGCAGGCGGCTGTAAGGGTGCTGCGGGGCGCAGAACAGGGTTTCGCAATCCGCCTGTTCGACAATTTCCCCGGCCTTCATCACGCACACCCGCTGGGCAATGCTGCGCACCAGGTTGAGGTCGTGGCTGATCAGCAGCAGCGACATGCCCAGGCGTTGTTGCAGGGACTTGAGCAGCAGCAGGATCTTGCGCTGCACCGTCACATCCAGTGCAGTCGTCGGCTCATCGGCAATCAGCAGTTCCGGTTCACAGGCCAGGGCCATGGCGATCATCACCCGCTGGCGCTGGCCGCCGGAGAGTTGGTGGGGGTAGGCCTTGAGGCGTTCCCGGGGCTTCTGGATGCCCACCAGTTCGAGCAATTCGAGGATCCGCGCCTGGGCCTGTTTGCCGCTCAGGCCCTTGTGCAACAGCAGGGTTTCGCCGATCTGCTTCTCGATGCTGTGCAGCGGATTCAGGGACGTCATCGGCTCCTGGAAGATCATCGCAATCCGGTTGCCCCGCAGTTTTTGCAGGGTGGCGGGCGAGGCGCCGAGCAGTTCCTGGCCGCGATAGCGCACCGAGCCGGTGGTTTCGGTGCCGGCTTCGGGCAGCAGTTGCAGGATCGAATGGGCGGTCACCGATTTGCCCGAACCCGACTCGCCCACCAGCGCCAGGCACTCGCCGGGGCGCACGTCCAGGCACAGCTTGCGCACCACGGTCTGGCCGTTGAAGGCGACACTCAGGTCGCGAATCTCGATCAGGTTTTCAGTCATCTCAACGGCCTTCATGAGCGTGGGTCGAAGGCGTCACGCAACGCCTCGCCGATAAACACCAGCAACGACAGGATCAGCGCCAGGGTGAAAAACGCGGTCAGCCCCAGCCACGGCGCTTGTAGGTTCTGCTTGCCCTGGGCGATCAGCTCACCCAATGACGCGCTGCCGGCGGGCATGCCGAAACCGAGGAAATCCAGGGCGCTCAGGGTAGAAATCGCCCCGGTCAAAATGAACGGCAGGTAGCTCAGGGTCGCGGTCATCGCGTTCGGCAGGATATGCCGGCGGATGATCTTGCCGTCCCCCAGGCCCAACGCCCGCGCGGCCTTGACGTACTCCAGGTTGCGCCCCCGCAGGAACTCGGCGCGCACCACGTCCACCAGGGCCAGCCAGGAAAACAGTGCCATGATCCCCAGCAGCCACCAGAAATTCGGTTCGACAAAGCCTGACAGGATGATCAGCAGGTACAGCACCGGCAGCCCGGACCACACTTCCAATATTCGTTGCCCGAGCAAGTCGACCCAGCCGCCGTAATATCCCTGCAACGCACCCGCCGCGATTCCGATGGCGGCGCTGATGGCGGTGAGAGCCAGGGCAAACAGGATCGACACCCGGGCACCGAAGATCACCCGCGCCAGCACGTCGCGGGATTGGTCATCGGTGCCCAGCCAGTTCACGCTGGAGGGCGGGCTGGGGGCAGGGCGGGTCAGCTCATAGTTGGGCGTGTCGTCGCTGAACGGGATTGGCGGAAACAGCATCCAGCCGCCGTCCTTCTTGATCAGGTTCTGCACGTATTCACTGCGGTAATCCGCCTGGAATGGCAATTGCCCGCCGAACTCCTGCTCGGTGTAGCGCTTGAACACCGGGAAATACAGTTCGTTCTGGTAGCTGAGCACCAGGGGTTTGTCATTGGCGATCAACTCGCCGCCGAGGGTCAGGATAAACAGGCCGATAAACAGCCACAGCGACCACCAGCCGCGACGGTTTTTCTTGAAGCGTTCAAAGCGCCGACGGGCCACGGGAGAGAGCTTGAGCATCAGGCGTTCCTCGCGGCGAAGTCGATACGCGGGTCCACCAGGGTGTAGCAGAGGTCACCGATGAGTTTTATCAAAAGGCCAAACAGCGTGAAGATAAACAACGAACCGAACACCACCGGATAGTCCCGTGAAACTGCAGCTTCGTAGCTCATGCGACCGAGGCCGTCGAGGGAGAAGATCACCTCGATCAGCAGCGAACCGGCAAAGAACACCGCGATAAATGCCTGGGGAATCCCCGAGATCACCAACAGCATGGCATTGCGGAACACATGCCCGTAAAGCACCCGGCGTTCACTCAAGCCTTTGGCCCGGGCGGTGACCACGTACTGGCGGGTGATTTCATTGAGGAACGAGTTTTTGGTGAGGATGGTCAAGGTGGCGAAGCCGCCGATCACCAGGGCGCTGACCGGCAGTACCAGGTGCCAGAAGTAATCGGCGATCTTGCCGACGGTGCTCAACTGGTCGAAGTTTTCCGAGACCAGCCCGCGCACCGGGAACCAGTTCAACGAAGTGCCGCCGGCGAACACCACGATCAGGAACATCGCAAACAGGAACGCCGGCATCGCATAGCCAATCACGATCGCGGTGCTGCTCCACACATCAAAACTGCTGCCATGGCGCACCGCCTTGCGAATGCCCAGCGGGATCGACACCAGGTAGGTGATCAAGGTGGCCCACAGGCCGAGGGAAATGGTCACCGGCATCTTTTCGAGGATCAGGTCGGTCACGCTTTTGCCACGGAAGAAGCTGTTGCCGAAGTCCAGCTGGGCGTAGCTCTTGAGCATCAGCCACAGGCGTTCCGGCGCGGGCTTGTCGAAGCCGTATTGTTTTTCGATGTCCTTGATCAGTTTCGGGTCCAGGCCACGGCTGGCCCGGGAGCCGCTGCTGAGGCTTTCGGCAGACGAGCCGCCGACGCCACCGCCACCGATGCCTTGCAGGTGGGCGATGGCCTGTTCCACCGGCCCGCCGGGCGCGGCCTGCACGATAACGAAATTCACCAGCAGGATAATCACCAGGGTGGGAATGATCAGCAGCAGGCGCCGCACGATATAGGCAAACATCAGCGGGCTCCCGGGCGTTTGGTCAGTTCGGCTTTCATCTGTTCATTGGTCAGCGGCGTGGGGCTGATTTCCCACCAGGTTTCCAGGGCCTCATCGGTCTTGGCTTCCACGGCCGGGCGGCCGAAGCGGTTCCACCACGCGGCGGAGGTGCCCGGCGGGTAGTAGTTGGGGATCCACAGGTAATTCCATTGCAGCACGCGGTCCAGGGCGTGGGCGTAACTGAGCATCAGCGACTGGGTATCGGCCTTGACCAGGCCGTTGATCAGGCTGTCGACGGCCGGGTCTTTCAGCACCATGTAGTTGTTGGCGCCGGTATCAAACGCGGCGGCCGAACCGAAGTAGTTGTACAGCTCCATCCCCGGCGAGGTGGTAACCGGGAAGCCGGTGACGATCATGTCGTAGTCCCGGGCCATCAGGCGGTTGACGTATTGCGAGGAGTCAATGCGGCGGATGTTGAGGGTGATGCCGATCTGCGCCAGGTTGCGCTTGTACGGCAACAACAGGCGCTCAAGGCCGTTCTGGGCGTTGAGGAAGGTGAACTCCAGCGGCTCGCCCTCGGCATTCACCAGCTTGTCACCGTCGGGCTTCCAGCCGGCCTGTTCCAGCAGGGCCAGGGCTTGCAGCTGCTTGTCGCGGATCATCCCGGTACCGTCGGTGGTGGGGGCCTTGAACACCTGGGTGAAGACTTCGTCGGGAATCTGCCCGCGCAAAGGTTCCAGAATCGCCAGTTCCTGGGCATCCGGCAGTTGGGTCGCCGCCAGCGGGCTGTTGGAGAAGAAGCTCTGCTGGCGGATGTACATGTTGCGCATCATCTGCCGGTTGGCCCACTCGAAGTCCCACAGCATGGCCAGGGCCTGGCGCACGCGGCGGTCCTTGAACATCGGTTTTTGCACGTTGAATACGTAGCCCTGGGCCGGCTGCGGTGCCTCCTTGGCCAGGTGCGCGCGTTGCAGGCGGCCATCATCGAGGGCCGGGCCGTTGTAGCCGATGGAGTAGCCGGTGGCGGAGAATTCGCGGTTGAAGTCGTAGGCACCGCCCCGCAGGACCTGGCGCGCGACTTCGGTGTCGCCGAAGTATTCCAGGCTCAGGTGATCGAAGTTGTACAGGCCACGGCTGATGGGCAGGTCCTTGCCCCACCAGTTCGGGTCACGCTTGAACGTGATGGTGTTGCCGGCATCCACCTTGCTGATGGTGTAGGGGCCGCTGCCGAGGGGAATCTCGTAGCCGCCGCCGTCGGCGAAGTTGCGGGTCTTCCACCAATGTTCGGGGAACACCGGCAGGGTCGCGACATCCAGGGGCAGGGTGCGGTTTTCATTGCTTGCGAAATCGAAGCGCACCTGGCGCGGGCCTTCGACTTCGACGTGTTTGACGTCGGCGAACAGCGTGCGGTAGCGCAGGCTGCCCTGGGTCATCAGCAGGTCAAAGGAGTAACGCACGTCTTCGGCGGTGATCGGTTGGCCATCGGCGAAACGCGCCTTGGGGTTCAGGTAGAAACGCAGGGACAGACCGTCGTCTGACCGCTCCATCTTTTCCGCCACCAGGCCGTAGACCGTGTAGGGCTCGTCCAGCGAACGCAGGGCCAGGGGCGAATACAGCCAGCCATCGACCTGGCTGACCCCGATGCCTTTGTCGCCATAAGGCAGTACATGGTCGTAGCGCCCGATTTCGATCGCCGAACGCCGCAGGCTGCCGCCCTTGGGGGCATTGGGGTTGGCGTAGTCGAAATGGGTGAAGCCGGGTTGGTATTTGGCCGGCTCGCCGTACACGGTCAATGCCGATTGCGGCGCGGCGATCACGGCGGTGCTGGCCAGCAACAGGGCCAGGGTGGAGCAAAACAGGGTAGAAAAAGCGACTCGCATTATCAGCCTTGGGCGCCGGGTGAAGAGGTAAAGGGATTTGTACGCTATGCGCGTACGCCTCGCCAGTCATCACACTGTCACAGATGCACAACGGCCCACCAAAGGGCGGGCCGTTGTTTTAAACATTAGCGCGGACTGGATCAGTCCTGACGGCTGGTTACTTCCAGCAGGTGATAACCGAACTGGGTTTTCACTGGGCCTTGCACGGTGTTGACCGGGGCGCTGAATACGACGGTGTCGAATTCCTTGACCATTTGGCCCGGGCCGAACGAACCCAGGTCGCCGCCTTGACGGCTGGACGGGCAGGACGAGTTGGCTTTGGCAACTTCGGCGAAGTCGGCGCCGCCTTCGATTTGCGCTTTCAGTTCGTTGCACTTGTCTTCGGTGGCAACGAGGATGTGACGGGCGGTGGCTTTGGCCATGAGGGGTATCTCCTTGGGTAAAAATGCTGAGCGTACCGGATTCAGGTGGTTATTTCCTGGCAAAGTTCCCCTGGGTTGCCTGGACGGTCAGGATCGGGCCATTACGCCGCTGTGGGTCAGCCAATCGATAAACAGCGCAAACAGCTCCGCCTGGGAGTTGATTTCAAGCTTGGTATACAAATGCTTGCGGTGCATGCGCACGGTTTCCGGGGAAATGCCCAGCACCTGCGCGGTGGATTTCACCGAGTGCCCGCGCAATATCAGGTGGGCGATTTCCCGTTCGCGCACGGTCAATACGCCGCTGCCAAAATGCATGAACGCCGCTTCAATCTGCTGATGCACCTGGGTCTGGGTGAAGGCCTCGTCGCTGATCACCTTGCACAGCCCGCCCGTGGTGCCGAAGCGGCGCAGCAGTTCGCGCACGATGGGTTGGGCGGTTCGTTGCAGTGCCAGTTGTTCGTCGCTGAACTGGCCGGCACTCAGCCCCTGGAACATGCACAACGAAATCTTGCTGTTGGGGCACAGGTCGACGATGTAGTAGCTCTCCTGGGCGCCGCCGCTGCGCAGGTAGTAGGTTTTGTAGTACTCGCTGTTGAAGAAATCGTCCGGGGCGATCTGCGCCAGGTGGTAGAAACCTTCGGCCAGGCCCTTGTCTACCGCGAGACAGAACGGGTCCAGCAGGTAGCCCCGGGAGAAGTAACGGTTGATGATCTCTTCGTAGTGCGGCCGGGGGATGCCTTGCTGGTAGAGCAAGTGTGGCGCCTGACCCTGGCGCTCCAGGCTTATCATCATCGATTCGATAGGGGTCAGCGCACTGAGGGCGCAGGCCAGGTGTTCAAGGAATGACGCTTCGTCGACGCTGGCGAAGGCGTGGGCCAACGCACCATTCCAGGCGTCAAGCACCTGGAAGGACGGGGCAGGGCAGTGATCGGCATGCTCGTTCATGCCGGCCAGTCTACCCGCCGGCCAGGGCCCCGGCAAAAGCACCGGGGCGCCCAGGCTCATCGGCCTTGATACTCGCCGCTCTGGCGCAGCTCTTCGGCGGTGTCGAGGATGCACTGGCGCAGGATTTCCACCACTTGATCCACCTGGGCATGGGTGATGATCAGCGGCGGCGACATCACATTCAGGTGGCCAATGGGCCGTACCAGCAAGCCTTTGGCCTGGGCCCGCAGGTGGATCTTCTCGCCGATGTTCACCGCGTCCGGCAGCAGCGCCTTGGTGTGTTTGTCGGCGACGAACTCAATGCAGGCCATCAGCCGCTGGCAGCGCACATCGCCCACCAGCGGCAGGTTGGCCAGGGTTTGCAGGCGCTGTTCGAGGTACACGCCGACGTCTTCGACGTGGGCTAGCAGGTTTTCCCGCTCGATGATCTCGATGTTCTTCAGCGCCGCCACGCAACTCACTGGGTGGCCGCTGTAGGTGAAGCCGTGGGTAAAGCAGCGGCCCTTGCCCGGCTCGCCGATCACTTGCCAGATGCGGTCCGAGAAAATACACGCGCCCAACGGCAGGTAGCCGGACGTCAGGCCCTTGGCGGTGGTGATGATGTCCGGTTGCATGTCGAACACTTCCTGGGATGCGAAGAATTTTCCCAGCCGGCCGAAGGATGTCACCACTTCATCCGCCACGTAGAGCAGGTCATAACGTTGGCAGACTTCCCACATGCGCCGGTGGTAACCCTTGGGCGGAATGATCACGCCGCCCGAGCCCATGATCGGTTCGGCAAAAAACGCGGCCACTTTGTCGGCGCCGATGGTCAGGATCTTGTCTTCGAACTCATCCACCAGGAAATCGAGGAACTGCGCCTCGCTCATGCCCTGCGGCGCCCGGTAGTAGTTGGGGCACGAAATGTGGTGGAACAAGTCGCTCATGAAATCGAATTCCGGCGCGCGGTCGGCGGCCTTGTTGCCGATGGACATCGTGAGGAACGTCGAGCCGTGATACGCACTGAAGCGCGAGATGATGTGTTTCTTCTCATGCTTGCCGCGACTGTTCTGATAGAACTGCACCAGACGATAGGCGGTATCGACAGCCGTGGAACCGCCGGTGGTCAGGAACACATGATCAAGATCGCCGGGAGCCAGGCTGGCAAGCTTGGCGCACAGTTCGATGGCGGTGACGTTGGCCATGTCGCAGAACGGGTTGGAGTACGCCAGCTGGCGAACCTGGTTGGCGATGGCGTCTGCCATTTCCTCGCGGCCCAGACCAATATTCGTACACCACATGCCGCCGACCGCATCCAGGTAGCGGTTGCCGGCGGTGTCGTAGATGTAGGCGCCGTCACCCGCCGCGATATTCAGTGAGCCTTGTTCACGGTGTTCGTCGAACATATGAAAACCGTGCATGTAATAGGCCTTGTCGGCGGCGTCCAGTTGGTCGTGGTCGAACTGGGCGAAAAAGTCAGGATTTGGCAGGGTCATGGCGTTTACCTTCAATGGCTGGGTTTCACTTGCCGGTCTTCACGGCATTCCAGGTACGGGTGATCAGGCGCACGGCGGCTTGGGACTGGCTTTTCTGGGTGAACAAGCGCTGCATCGTCGCCGGGTCCGGGTAGATGGCCGCGTTGTCGCGTATATCGGCATTTACAAAGGGCTTGGAGGCCAGGTTGCTGTTGGCGTAGTGAATGGTGTTGCTGACGCCGGCGATAACCTCGGGTTGCAGGAGGAACTCGATGAACTTGTGGGCATTCGCCACATGGGGTGCGTCGGCCGGGATGTAGAAGTTATCGAACCAGATCAGCGAGCCTTCCCTGGGGATGAAGTAACTCAGGTTGACCTTGGCCCCGGCTTCCGCCGCCCGGGCCTGGGACGTGGCGTAGTCGCCGGACCAGGTGGTGGCCATGCACAGCTCGCCATTGGCCAGACCGTTGATAAAGCCGCTGGAGTCGAATTTGCGGATGTACGGGCGCACGGCCATCAGCACGTCCTGAGCGGCCTTGAGGTCTTTGGGCGCCACGCTGTTGGGGTCCAGGCCGAGGTAGGTCAGGGCCAGCGGGATCATGTCGGTAGGGGAGTCCATGAAGGTGATGCCACAGTCGGCGAAGCGCGAAACGATCTTGGGATCGAAGATCATCGCCAGTGAGCCGATGGGCGCATCCGGCATGCGTTCCTTGATCTTGTCGATGTTGTAGGTCACGCCATTGCTGCCCCAGGTGTAAGGCGCGGAATAGGTAACGCCCGGATCATGGGTTTCCAGGCTTTTCAGCACTTGCGGGTCGAGGTTGTTCCAGTCCGGCAGCAGCGCTTTGTTGAGGGGCTGGAAGGCCTGGGCCTTGATCAGCAGCGGCACCAGGGACGCGTTGAGCACCACCAGGTCATAACCCGAGCGCCCGGACAGCAGCTTGCCCTGCACGGTTTCGTAGGAGTCGTAGGTGTCGTAGATCACCTTGACGCCGGTGGCTTTCTCGAAGTCGGCGAGGGTGTGTTCCCCGATGTAATCGGCCCAGTTGTAGATGCGCAAGGTGTTGCCCGGGTCGTCAGCGGCCTGGCTGACGGACGTTGATGCAAGCAAGACAGCGCTGAACAGGGCGATAACGGCTTTATGCATGGCGAACCCACCTTGATGTTGTGCTTGTTGTCAGGCCGAGGGGCTGATGGCACTTTCAGGCAGGTGGCGGGTGGGGCGCCATACCCCGTTCGGGTAGGAGGCGGTCAGGGCAGTACGATGTAGTCGTTTCGCGTGATGACCGGGCGGTGTACGCCGGGTTCCAGGTGGATGTAGCGCCCGTCTACCAGGTCGATGGGCAGGCAGTCGTCGATATCCAGTACGCCGTCGGTGTGGGATTGCGTCCAGTGCGTGAGCATCTGCTGTTTGCCTTGGGCTGCCGCCTCCCTGGCCGTGCGCGCAACCACCAGCAGGTAGTGGTGTGCCTCGCCAAAGACGTTCGATTCATACCCGCCCAGGTTGATGAAGTACAGGCGCGGCGCCCCGGCGTTCGGCGCCAGGTGGCTGAGCTGGACTTTCCAGCCGTCAACGCCATCCACCGTCATCCAGGAGTCGATATGCACACCTTTCTGGCTGCCAAACCAGCCCTCGCGCAGTTGCGGGTAGGCGGCTTCCAGGGTGTCGGCGACGGCGAACACCACATCATGCACTTCGATTTTCGCCCGGGGGTGCTTACCCCCCAACATGACCACAAACAGCATTGCATGCCCTTTCTATGGCTGGGATGGAAAGGGCCACCTTCCTTCGATTGAACCCTTTTGTCCAGTCGGTGCCACACTGTTAATTCGCAAATTCATCAGGAGGTCGTCATGCGCACCATTGATCTGGCCGGCGTACCCGTCCCTGTCATCGGCCAGGGGACCTGGCGCATGGGCGAGGATCCCGGCAAGCGCAGCGCCGAAGTGGCCGCGTTGCAACTGGGTATCGATGAGGGCATGACCCTGATCGATACCGCTGAAATGTATGGCGAAGGCGGTGCCGAAGAAGTCGTCGGCGAGGCGATTCGCGGCAAGCGCGACCAGGTGTTCCTGGTCAGCAAGGTGTACCCGCACAATGCCAGCCACAAAGGCATTCCACGTGCATGTGAGGCCAGCCTCCAGCGCTTGGGCACCGACTACATTGATCTGTATCTGTTGCATTGGCGTGGGCAATACCCCCTTGAAGAAACGGTAGAAGCCTTCGAGCGCTTGCGTGAGGCAGGCAAGATCGGTCGTTGGGGTGTGTCCAATTTTGATGTGGCAGACCTGCAGGAGCTGGCTTCCCCGGCCTGTGCCACCAATCAGGTGCTCTACAACATCGAGGAGCGCGGCATCGAGTTCGACCTGCTGCCATGGTGGCAGCAACACAATTTACCCTTGATGGCCTACTGTCCCATCGCCCAGGGTGGCGACCTGTTGGCCAGCCCGACCCTCAAGCAAATTGCCCGTCGCCACGAGGTCACACCCGCCCAGGTTTCCCTGGCCTGGGTCTTGCGCCAGGACGGTGTGATCGCGATTCCCAAGGCTGTTACGCCAGAGCATGTCCGGCTCAATGCCGCAGCGGCGAAGCTGGTGCTGGATGAGCACGACCTGGACGCGATTGACCGGGTTTTTGGGGCGCCGAAGCGCAAGCATCCGCTGGCGATGGTCTAGTGGCCGACAGAAACGGTGCCGTCCATGGCGATGCCGTTTCTGTTTCGGTGGCTGCTTAGCCGGCTACCGGGCTGCGCCAGTCATCAGAGCCAGAGGTACCGGAGACCTCATGGGTCCAGACGATTTTCCGGTAAGTGAAATACACATCCTCCAGGTGCGTGAAGTGTGCGTTGTTCGGGTCCTGGCAATTGGGCATCCGTGACTGGATGTCCACCAGGATCGCGTCTTCCAACTCGATGGTGAAGTAGTGTTCCTGGGTTCCGGCTGAAGAGGTTCGGTACCACTCAAGCCGGCACTTGACCATTTCCCCGGAGGTCAATGCGCTGAACAGCAATGGCGACGATTTATCGAATACCTTGCTGATCATCAGGGGCTTGTGCACACGCTGGCCGGTGGGCTGGCCGGATTGCGGGTCACGGGGAATGATCACCTGATGCTGGAATGCTTCCACCAGGATCTGGTCTTCATGGCCTTCCTGGTAAATGTTGCCGACCGAGTCCTGGGTGAACGTGCCTGCCGTGATCAAGCCTTGCTTGGTGCCGGTGATGGATAGATACGCGGGTGTTGGCATGACGGTTTTCCTTGCCTGATAAATGAGGTCGTCCCGGCCGACGGACTTGCCGGCCGGGTAATGCTCGATATCAAGAAGCGTGCCGGAAAGTTCGAGCGTCAATGAAAGCAGGGGGTTAAGGTTTTATTGGTTTTCATTTTGAGCGGCATTAAAGGTTTTAATTCGATTTAGTTGTATTTGTTTGCGCAGGGGTGTGCAGTTAGTTGCTCATGTTGATGGGCGTTGTTATTCGCAGAGTTCACCTCATTAATGATGAAGCCTATCGCTTTGGCTGCGCAAATTCTTGCGCGTCGGTGATTTTTCTATTCTTGTAGGAAACTCCTTAACTGCTATTTGGTGGCTTGAACAATGCTTTTTGCATGGATAAGGTTCGTGCTCTTCTCGTAGGGAAGGCAAACTTTAATCAATGTCCTGATGTGCGCTTGAATGGCCATTAGTTCACTGAACATGCTCAGGAAAGTAAAGTGCGGCCCATAATGGTTTACTCAGACAGGCTTTCCGATTATTACCTCGAACTTGCGCAGGCACCCAACTCGAAAACGAGTTATGCGGGGGCCGATATGCGTTTTTCGACCGAGTATGAGGCGCTTGAAACTGAACTGGGCAAGGCGCACTCCATTCACGGAAACAGTCAGCCTGACTGGCAATGGGTCGTGGAAAAAAGCGAGGCGCTGTTACGCCACCAGTCCAAGGACTTGCGGGTCGCTGTCTGGTTGACCTGGGCCTTGCATCAGCGCGAGTCCTTCCCCGGGCTACTCGCAGGCCTCGGATTGCTGCGCTACCTCTGTGAGCATCATTGGGCGGTCGTTTATCCGGGCAAGCTGCGTACCCGCAGTGCCGCCTTTGGCTGGCTGGTCCCGCGCCTCGAGCAGGTGCTTGCACAACCTGTTTCGCTCAAGGATCAGCGGCCCTTGTTCCACTGCATGCTCGAACACCTGGCGCGGCTGGACGAGTTGTGGACCGAACACCTTCTCGAAGATGCGCCACTGTTACTGCCGGTTCGCAGGCAGCTGTCGGACCGATTGCAACAGTCCACCGAAAGCGAGCCTCCAGCAGGCGGTAGCACAGGGGTGATCGCCCATATCAGGCAGGTCGCGACTCAGTTGATGGCGCCCGAGCCCATTGTGGAAAACGAAAAGGACGCCCACAAGCTGCTGCGCACGCTGCAGGAACATGCCCGGCCCTTGTCGGCCTGGTGGCAGCGCCAGAATGCCACTGACCTGCGCGCACTGCGTCTGAACCGAACGTTGACCTGGCTGACGATCACCAGTCTTCCGGACTGTGACAGCGAACAGGTAACGCCTTTGCGCGGGCCGGCGCCCGACAAGCTCAAGCGGTACCAGGAGCGCTTTGCCCAAGGGCAGCATACCGACCTGCTGCTGGAGCTTGAGGGCAGCCTGGCCGGAGCACCTTTCTGGTTCGACGGCTTGTACCGGGTGTGGGAGTGCCTGCAGGCACTCCAGGCCGACCTGGCCATGACCGAGCTGGAAGTGCACTTCGCGCTGTTGCTCCAGCGCTTGCCGGGGCTTGCACAGCTGCGCTTCCACGACGGAACACCCTTCGCCGACGACGTCACCCGTGGCTGGATCAACACCCAGGTTGCCCGCCATTTGCAAGCCCCGGTTCCACTCAGGTCGGCACCTGATGCCCAGGCTGCGCCTTGGGACAAAGCGTTGCACGACGTCATGCCCGTGCTGCGCAAGGACGGCTTCAAGGTGGCTGTGCGGTCCCTCAAGCAGGGCATGCAAACCGCAACAGGTGATCGTGCCCGGTTTCATTGGCGGCTTGGCCTGGCCAGGTTGTGTTTGCTGGCAGGCAAGCATGACCTGGCCAAAGTCCAGCTCGATCACCTGGACCACGAGCTGCAGCACTCAGGCCTGCAGCGCTGGGAGCCCGAGCTGGCGGTTGAAGTACTGCAGCTCTTGCATGGCTGCTGTGACGTATTGCCCCAGAGCCATTCCGTGCGTGAGCGCAAGGAAGATGTCCATCGCAGGCTGTGCCACTTCGATCTCGAAGCGGTACTTGAATAGGCTTTCGAGCCCCCCGAAAAAGGAGAAACACCATGGCGAAAGAAGGTTCGGTAGCCCCCAGGGAACGCATCAATATCACGTTCAAACCCGCCGTCGGCACTGCGCAGGAAGAGGTCGAGCTGCCGTTGAAATTGCTGGTGCTTGGTGACTTCACCCAGCGTGAAGACCTGCGCAAGCTCGAAGACCGCAAGCCCGTCGGCATCGACAAGAACAGCCTCGACGAGGTGCTGGCCAAGCAGGCCTTGGGCCTGGCCTTGAGCGTCCCCAACCGGCTGCAGGATTCAGCCGAACCTGACGAGTTGGCGATCCGGGTCAGGATCAATTCGATGAAGGACTTCAATCCTGCACAGCTGGTTGAGCAGATACCCGAGCTGAAAAAGCTCATGGACCTGCGCGATGCACTTGTGGCGCTCAAGGGGCCGCTGGGCAACACGCCGAGCTTTCGAAAGGCCATTGAAAATGCCCTCGCCGATGACGATTCGCGCAAGCGGGTATTGGCTGAATTGGGGCTGGACAGCTCCGCCGTATAACTCTCTCAGTTAAAAGGACACTGACACCATGACTACCAGCCAAAGCCCGTCGCATGCGCCCATCACGGATGAGTACAGCATTCTCGACAACATCATTGCCCAGACCCGCCTCAGCGCCGACGACGAGGCCTACAGTATTGCAAAGCGCGGAGTCTCGGCATTTATCGTGGAGCTGATCAAGCCGCAAAACAAGGGCGAGCCGGTCAAGAAGCGCCTGGTTGACCGGATGATTGCCGAGATTGACGCAAGGCTCAGCCAGCAAATGGATGAAATCCTGCACCATCCCGACTTCCAGGCACTGGAGTCTTCCTGGCGTGGCCTGCAGTTGCTGGTTGATCGCACCAATTTTCGTGAAAACATCAAGATCGAACTGCTCAGCGTCTCCCGCCAGGACCTGCTGGATGACTTCGAGGACTCACCGGAGGTGACTCAGTCCGGACTCTACAAGCACATCTACAGTGCCGAATACGGTCAGTTCGGCGGCCAGCCCGTAGGGGCAATCATCGCCAATTATTTCCTTTCCCCCAGTGCTCCCGACGTCAGGCTGATGCAGTACGTTTCCAGCGTGGCCTGCATGGCTCATGCACCGTTCATTGCGGCGGCGGGTCCTGGCTTCTTCGGCCTGGAGAGCTTTACCGGCCTGCCTGACCTCAAGGACCTGAAGGACCATTTTGAAGGGCCGCAGTTTGCCAAATGGCAGAGTTTTCGCCAGAGCGAAGATGCCCGCTACATCGGCCTCACCGTACCGCGCTTTCTATTGCGTACGCCGTACGATCCCGTTGATTGCCCGGTCAAGACGTTCGCCTACCAGGAACATGTGGCCAGCAGCCACGAACACTATCTGTGGGGTAATACGGCCTATGCCTTTGCTACCCGCTTGACGGACAGTTTCGCCCGGTATCGCTGGTGCCCGAACATTATTGGCCCGCAGAGTGGTGGTGCAGTGGAGGACTTGCCGCTGCATCACTTTCACAGCATGGGCGAGATCGAAACCAAGATTCCTACCGAGGTGCTGGTATCCGACCGACGCGAATACGAGCTGGCGCAAGAGGGCTTCATTGCCCTGACCATGCGCAAGGGCAGTGACAATGCAGCGTTCTTTTCCGCCAGTTCGGTGCAAAAACCCAAGTCTTTTGGAATCAGTGCCGAAGGCAAGGCTGCCGAGCTGAATTACCGGCTCGGTACCCAATTGCCGTACATGATGATCGTCAATCGCCTGGCCCACTATCTCAAGGTGCTGCAGCGTGAACAGCTGGGGTCGTGGAAGGAGCGCACCGACCTTGAGCTGGAACTCAACAAATGGATTCGCCAATACGTAGCCGACCAGGACAACCCCAGCACCGAAGTGCGTGGACGGCGCCCGCTTCGGGCTGCGCGCATTGTTGTCAGTGATGTCGACGGGGAGCCCGGCTGGTATCGCGTCAACCTGAGCGTTCGCCCGCACTTCAAGTACATGGGGGCAGACTTCACTCTGTCGCTCGTCGGCAAGCTCGATAAAGAATGAGCCGCCGCCACGTGATTACCCAAAACCGCAGCCTTTTCGAGCGCCTGGAGTCCGGCGTGGGGCGCAGCCCGCAAGGTTGCGTCGTGGAATCCGTGGCGGGTCATCTGGCGAAAATGCTCAGCACCCGTGCGGGCAGTGTCCAGACGCTACCTGATTACGGGTTACCTGATCTGAATGACATGCGCCTCAGCCTGCATGACGCGTTGAGCCAGGCTCGGTTCCTGATTGAGCGCTTTATCCAGGCCTACGAACCCCGTCTGAAGGATGTCCGTGTCAAGGCATTGCCTCAGGACCGTGACCCGATGGTGCTGGCTTTTTCCATCGAGGGGGCCATGGAAGTCAATGGCATGACGCAAGCGGTCGCCTTTTGCGCCAGCCTGGCTCACGGCGCACGGGTCGAGGTCAAACCGGATGTCGTTTAACCGCTACTACCAGGGCGAGCTGAGCGCACTGCGACAGTTGGGGCGACGCTTCTGCGAGCGCAACCCGGCACTCGCGCCGTTTCTTGGGGACGCTGGCCAAGACCCGGATGTAGAACGGTTGCTTGAGGGTTTTGCATTCCTCACCGGTCGCCTGCGGCAGAAGCTTGATGATCAATTGCCGGAGTTGAGTCACTCGTTGATGCATCTGCTGTGGCCCAACTATATGCGGCCGCTGCCGTCGTTCAGCATGCTGCAGTTTGATCCGCTCAAGCGCACAGGGCCGGCCATCAGGGTCGAGCGGGATACACCGGTGGAAAGCATTGCGATCGACGGTGAACGTTGCCGTTTTCGTACCTGTTACCCGACGCAGGTCTTGCCGCTGCAACTGGCCGCCATGGAGTACTCGGTACAGGGCGAGGGCGCTTTGCTCTGCCTGCGCCTGGAAATGACGGCCGAGGGCAACTTCAGTGAGCTGGAACTGAACTGCCTGCGTTTGCATCTCGCGGGGGAGCAGCCCGTCAGCCAGGCGCTTTACCTGGGGCTTTTGCGTCACCTGGACGGGTTCGAGTTGCAGCCTTTCGGGCGCGACGGGCTGCCGGTCATCGGCGCCGACGGCGAGCCTGTTTCGTTGCGTCTGTCCAGCAACGATATCAGTCCTGTGGGCTTTTCCGAGGATGAGGCACTGATCCCTTATCCGTTGAATACCTTTCGTGGCTATCGCCATTTGCAGGAGTACTTCGCCTTTCCCGACAAATACCTGTTTGTCGATGTGAGTGGCCTTGGCGCGCTGAGCAGGTTGCCTATTGACGTACTCAAGCAGGTACATGGCGTGACGTTACGCTTCGACATGCGTGGTCGCGGTATTGAGCGAATGGCGCCTACCCTGGACAACGTGAAGCTGTACTGCACGCCCATCGTCAATCTGTTCAGGCACGACGGCGTACCGATTCGCCTGGACGGCAAGCAGGACGAATACCTGTTGTTGCCTGGCGAATACGCCAGGGGGAACTGCGGTGTATTTTCCGTCGACAAGGTCACGGGATGGCGGCCGGGAGGCCTCGGGTACCAGGAATATGTTCCGTTCGAATCGTTTGAGCACGATTTTGGCAGCGCCGCGCCCAGCTATGGCGTTCGCCAGCGGCCATCCCTGCAACATGCCGGCCTGGATACCTGGCTGAGTTTCGACCGGTGTCCAGTGCATGAACAGGAAACCCTGTCGATTGAACTGACCTGCACCAACCACAACCTGCCATGCCTGCTGCAGGTGGGCGATATCAATCAGGCGTGCGAACAGACGCCCGAGTTTCTCTCGTTTCGCAACATCACCGCGGCAACCCCCAGCTTTGCGCCACCCCTGGACAGCGACTTCCTGTGGCGACTGATCAGCAATATGTCGCTCAACTATCTGTCATTGACCGATATCAACGCCTTGAGGGTGATCCTCGAAACCTACGACCTGCCGCGTTATCACGACCGCCAGGTGGAAAAGGTCAGCAGGCGAAGGCTGGGCGCCCTCCGTTCGATCAGTCACCAGCCCGTAGACCGGCTGCACCGAGGCCTGCCATTTCGCGGCTTACGGGTTGACCTCACCATCGATCCTGAAGGCTACCTGGGGGAGGGCGACGTGTTCGTCTTTGCCTCGGTGCTCAACGAGTTCTTCGCGCTTTACGCCAGCCTCAACTCGTACCACGAACTGCGAGTCATCAGCACACAAGGAGACGTGTACCTATGGCCACCCCGGATGGGCCAGCAGCCCCTGCTTTAACCGCACTGTCCCGAGTGATTCGCGAGTACTCGGTGTTTCAGGCGGTTGCGCAGATTATCGAGCGCCTGCGCGAGGCGCATCCCTCGCTGGACGATGATGCGCTCTACGATCAATTGGAGTTCCAGGCCAACCCAGGCTTTGGCTTTCCCGGCAACGACATTGATCGTGTGGAGTTTTTTGTCGAGCACGGCCATTTGCGGGCACGGCTTCGCCTCAATGTGCTGGGCCTGTTTGGTACAGGGTCACCGCTGCCGGCGTTCTATGGCGAGCAAGCCTTTGCCGAGGTAGCGGGCGGTAATCCGACGCGGGAATTTCTTGATCTTTTTCACCATCGCCTGCACCGGCTGATAGTGCCGATCTGGCGAAAATATCGTTATCAGGCGAGTTTTCAAACGGGCGCCCGCGATCCCTTTTTCGAGCAGATGTTTGCATGGGTGGGCCTGGGTGGCAGCGCGATTCGCAGCGCGGCTCAACTGAACTGGAAACGCCTGTTGCCCTACCTGGGGCTGCTGAGCCTGCGCGTGCACTCCGCCGCGCTGATCGAGACCGTGCTGCGTTATTACTTCAAGCACAACCGGCTGGTCATCGAGCAGTGGGTCGAGCGCAGGGTAGTGATCGACCAGGAGCAGCGCAATGACCTTGGTCGCGCCTATAGCTCGTTGGGTTCGGACCTGGTGCTGGGGGAGTGCCTTATCGACCGCAGTGGCATGTTCAGGGTTCATGTATCGGCACTCGATTGGCAGCGTTTTCACGAGTTTTTGCCCACCGGGGCGGGTTACGAGCCGCTGTGTGCGCTGGTGCGTTTTGCCGCCCGGGACCCGTTGGAATACGACGTGCGACTGGTGTTGGCGGCGGGCGAGGTCCGGCCGTTGCACCTTGGCGAGCACAACGTCTGCCGCCTGGGCTGGACCAGTTGGCTGGGGCATGAGCGGGCAGACGGCGTGGTCATCCTGGCCAGTAAAAATCATTAGGGATTGATGGATATGATGAATGTGGATCTGCAACAACTTATCCAGGCATTGACGGCGTCCACACGGCGCGACCTGGAACGCAGCGCCGAGCGTTGTGTCACCCGGGGCGGCGGCGAGGTCCTGGTGGAAGACTTGCTGCTGACGCTCCTGGAGCCTCCCGAGGGTGTTCTTATGCGAGCGCTGCAGGATGCGGGCGTGGATGCCGGGGAATTGCAGGCCGTGCTGCAACCTCGGGTCGACCAGAGCGCGTCCCGCAATCCGGTGTTTTCGCCCGCCCTGGTGCAATGGCTGCAGCAGGCGTTGCTGGTTGCCCATCTGGAGCTGGGCCGACGGGAAGTGGACCATGGCGCCTTGCTGCTCGCCTTGTTGCGCAACCCGATGCAGCACGCTGGCAGCCGTTACCAGGCGGTGATGAGCACGCTTGATGCACCGCGTGTGCTCGGATTTCTCTTGAGTGAAAACGCGCAGGCGGCTCCCGCTGAGGCGGGGAGTTCCTTGCTGGAGCGCTTTACCCATGACCTGACTCGCCAGGCCCGGGACGGGAAACTCGACCCCGTGCTCTGTCGCGATAACGAAGTCCGGCAAATGATCGATACGCTCGCGCGGCGGCGCAAGAACAACCCCATTCTGGTGGGCGAGGCGGGTGTCGGGAAAACCGCGATAGTCGAGGGCCTGGCCCTGCGGATCGTCAGCGCGCAAGTGCCAGAGGTGCTAAGGAAGATGCGCCTGCTGACCCTGGACATGGGCCTGCTGCAAGCCGGTGCCAGCATCAAGGGTGAGTTCGAGCGCCGCCTCAAAGGCTTGATCGATGAGGTCAACGCCTCGCCGCAACCGGTCATCCTGTTCATCGATGAGGCTCATACCCTGGTCGGCGCAGGCGGCTCGGCCGGCAGCTCCGATGCCGCCAACCTGCTCAAGCCAGCGCTGGCACGAGGTGAGTTGCGTACCATCGCCGCGACGACCTGGTCGGAGTACAAGAAGTACTTCGAGAAAGACCCGGCGTTGGCGCGGCGTTTTCAGCCGGTGCAGGTGCACGAGCCGACGGTTGACGATGCCGTGACGATTTTGCGTGGGTTGGTCCCGGTGTATGAGGCCAGCCACGGAGTCTACGTGCGCGATGACGCCGTGGTCGCCGCCGCGCAGTTGAGTGCCCGCTACCTGGCCGGCCGCCAGTTGCCGGACAAGGCTGTGGACGTGCTGGACACCGCTTGTGCCCGGGTGCGGATCAGCCTGGTCACGGCGCCGGACGAACTGCAGCAGTTGCGCGCCGAACTGGCCGAGGGCACGCGCCAGCAACGTGCCGTGCGCAGGGATGCCGACGCGGGGTTGGCCATCGATGAACAGGTGCTGCAGCACCTCACCCGGAGACTGGAAGAAGTAGAAGTCGCACAGTTACAGCTTGAACAACGCTGGACCCACCAGCGCGAACTGGCCGAGAAGGTGCTCTCGCTGCGCCAGCAACTTGCCGACGCCGGTAACCTTGGCGAAAGCACTGAGGCTCTCGCTCCGCTCCTGGCCCAGAACCATCAGGCGTTGCAGGCCATACAGCACGAACAGCGATTGCTCAGCTTCGAAGTATGCCCACGGTTGGTGGCACAGGTTATCAGCGCCTGGACGGGTATTCCCCTGGAGCAGCTTGCCCGCGAACACAGCGCGAAGGTCCTGAACTTTGCGGATGATCTGCGTGGTCGCATCCTCGGCCAGGAAGGTGCCGTGCAGGTCCTGGACCGTTGCCTGCGGGCTGTCGCGGCCGGCGTGAACAAGCCTGATGCCCCCGTGGGGGTATTTCTGTTGGTGGGCCCCAGTGGTGTCGGCAAAACTGAAACAGCCCACGCCCTGGCCGACCTGTTGTATGGCGGCGAGCGCTCTGTCACCACGATCAACATGTCTGAATACCAGGAGAAACACTCACTGTCCCGGCTGATCGGCGCACCACCGGGTTATGTCGGTTACGGGGAGGGCGGGGTGCTGACTGAGGCGGTGCGGCAAAAGCCCTATTCAGTGGTGCTGCTCGATGAGGTGGAGAAGGCGGATCCGGATGTCCTGAACCTGTTTTACCAGGTGTTCGACAAAGGGGTAGCCAATGATGGAGAAGGACGTGAAATCGACTTTCGCAATACCCTGATCCTGATGACTTCCAACCTGGGCAGCGATCTTGTCACCGGGCTGTGCGCCGACGGTCACCGACCGGCTGTCGAAGTACTGCACGCCGCGATCCGGCCGGTACTGACAGCTCATTTCAAGCCGGCGCTGCTGGCCCGTATGCGAGTCGTGCCGTATTACCCGGTGGCAGGCGCGGTGCTGCACCAACTGATTGAACACAAACTTCAGCGCCTGGGCCAGCGTCTGCTTCAGCGCAAGCTCGCATTCAGTCACGCAGGGGATCTTGTCGCACACATGGCCGAGCACTGTAGCCACAGTGGGAGTGGCGCGCGGTTTGTCGACCAATGGATCGAGGAAAACCTGTTGCCGCAGGTGGTGGATCGCCTGCTGGATGCGATGGCCGTTGGCAAGTCCCTGCAGTTCGTCCATGCCAGGCTGGATGCCAATGGCACCGTAATCTGTGAGTTCAGCTGATGGCGGACAATCCGTTTACCCAGTTGCCAAGCCCGCTGGACTACGCCGCTGCCTTGTTGGGATGGTTTACCCGGTTGGGCGTCAATAGTGACGAATCGACATTGGCCGATGACTTTGCGGCAGGCGCCGCGCAACTGAGCGGCTGCGAGCTTGGCCAGTTGTACCTGCTCGACCAGGCCACTGGCCGCCTCGAACTGGCTGCCCAGTATTTGCCGGGCCTGTCGCCGCCAGGGGCGGTTGTGAGCTCGGGCGCGGATTTGCGGAACGAGCAACTGTTGCAGTACGTGCTGCAACAGAACCGCGTGTTCCACCTCACCGAGGCAGGCAGCAGTGTGTATGACACGGGGTTTCTGCCAGCGGGCGCGGCGTCCTGGCAATCACTCCTGTGCGTGCCGTTACCGGGGCCGAGCAAGCAGGTATCCGGGATGGTGTTGTGTGCCAGCCTGCGAGCGACGGAGCTGGCTGGCTACGGTGCGTCCCTGGGCCAATTGGGCAGTTTTGTCTTGAGCCAGTTGGCCCTGTTGCGGCGAATGCGCCGGGCTCCCGGTGCGTTGAAGGTGGTTCGCAGCACCCGCAGCACCAGCGCCTACGGCTTGATCGGAAACAGCACGGCCATGGACGAGACGTGCCGCCTGATCGGCAAGGTGGTGCATAGCCCCTACACCGTGCTGCTCCGGGGCGAGACCGGCACCGGTAAAGAGGTGGTCGCCCGGGCCATTCATGCTGCCGGCCCGCGCAGCAGCAAGGCATTTGTGGTGCAAAACTGCGCAGCGTTTCCCGAAGGCTTGCTCGAAAGTGAGTTGTTCGGTTACCGCAAAGGCGCGTTCACCGGGGCCGAAAGAGACCATGCCGGCCTGTTTGACACCGCCCACGGCGGCACGCTGCTGCTCGACGAAATCGGTGATATGCCGCTGTCACTGCAGGCCAAGTTGTTGCGGGTCCTGCAGGAGGGCGAGATTCGGCCGTTGGGCGCCAACACGTCCCACAAGGTCGACGTGCGAATCGTCGCGGCGACCCACCGGGACCTCACCAGCATGGTGGCTGAAGGAAGCTTTCGCGAGGACCTTTATTACCGGCTGGCGCAGTTTCCTATCGAGTTGCCGGCGCTGCGCCAGCGGGACGGGGACGTGCTGCAACTGGCCCGGCATTTCGCCGACAAGGCCTGTGCACTGTTGGGGCGAGCCACGGTGGGCTGGTCGAGTGCGGCCCTGGATCAACTGTCCAGCCACCACTTTCCCGGCAATGTTCGTGAGCTCAAATGCATGGTGGAGCGGGCGGTGCTGCTGTGCGACGACGAGGTGATCCTGCCTGCGCATTTATCGCTGCCATCAACCCTGTCCGCGCCCGCTGTCGACGCAACGCTGCGCCAGCGCATGGAGCGAGTCGAGCGGGTAGTGCTGATCGACTGCCTGCGCAAGAACCGTGGCAATCGAACCCGCACCGCCCGTGAACTGGGCCTCGCCCGGCGCACGTTGTTGTACCGCCTTGCTCGCCTGGACATTCCGTTTGGCGAAGTCCAGGGAGAGTGCTGAATGGCACACCCTTTCAATTCCGGGAGATACCTGATGCCTGTTAGTCAGTGGCAAGCCCTGGTGCTTGTGTTGTTTTTGCTGAGTGGCTGTAACACCAATCATGTCTTTGACGACGATGACTACCGTCCGCTGGGTGATCCGCGGTCCACCGGTCGTGGCCTGTGAGCGCGGAGGAGTCCTGCCATGCAGCTAGTGTTTGAGGTGTGCCCTGCGGGGCCAGCAGAGTCCGCGCCGGCGCTGCGCAAAGTCTTTGACGGTGTGGGGGGCGTCATCGGCCGGGGGGGCGGTTGCGACTGGACCCTGCCTGACACCAGTCGCCAGGTTTCCGGTCGTCACGCGGTGATCAGTTATCGTGACGGCCGGTATTTCCTGACGGATATCAGCAGCAATGGAACCCGCCTGGCAGGCCGCAGTGAGCGTCTGCATGAGGGGCAGCAGCAACCGATAGATGACGGCGCGGTATTTCAGCTGGGGCCGCTGAGTATTCGCGCACGACTGGTCAGCCCACCGCTGGGACAGGGCCAGGACGGATTACACAGGCTGATTCCCGATGATGCATTCCTTGAGCTGGACCCACTGCGGGCAATGGCCAGCGAACTGCAGCGCGAGGACGGGTCGCAGGAGCTGGCGGCCCTGAACATGACCACCTACGAGACATTGCGCTGGACGGACCACGCGGCGGCGGACCGGGATCACCTGACGGTTCCCGAGCTTGTGAAGCCTGCGCGCCAGGTTGCCCCAAGTCCGCAATCGCCCGTTCCAGGTCACGGCTCAGGGCCATTCTGGTTGGGGTTTGCGCAGGCACTCGGTATTGATCTGGGCGACCTCGATGAGTCGGCAAGAGAAGTCCTGGCGATCAAGGCCGCGAGCTTGCTCCGGCAAATGACTGAAGGGTTGCAACAGAGCCTGGGCACCCGTAACGAGCTCAGGCAAGAGCTGAAACTGGCACTCACCCAGACGCCGCTCCAAAGCCCCAACCCACTTAGAGACAGCGCAGACGCCAGTGCGGCCTTGGGGTCGCTGCTGGGTGTCGGGCAGCTGGGGCAGGTTTCCGCCGAGATGCTTGTCATGCGGGCGTACCGCGACATGCAGGCTCACGAAGTGGCCTTGCTGGCGGCCTGCCGCGCGGCAGTACGCGGCGCTCTGGCAGCCTTTGCGCCCGGCCATTTGCTGCTGTGCTTCGAACGCCAGGCAAGGCCGCCGCTGATCCCCCGGTGTGGCGCCCGCTGGCGCGCGTATCAGCGCCATTACCAGACACTGATCGAGGACGAGCACTTGAGCGAGCGCCTGCTGGGCAGCGACTTCGCCAAGGCGTACGAGGAACAGATTCGTCTGATCTCAACCCTTCACCGTTATCCAGGATGATCTTCATGTCCCGAGTCACCGTTGCATTGTTGTGCGCTGTAATGGGTTTGCTGGGTGGTTGCTCCCTGTCGCCCTTTTCGAAGTTGACCAAGCTGGACCTGACACTGACCGCCAGCGAACGGGTCAACCCTGATCTCCATGGTCGCCCGTCGCCGATCGTGGTGCACCTGATGGAGCTTCGACACCCCGTGGCTTTTGAAAATGCGGACTTTTTCAGCCTTTATGCTCATGCCGAGCACACGTTGCCCAAGGACCTGGTGAACCTCGAAGAGCTGGAGTTGCGCCCCGGCGATCACTCCACGCTCAAACTCAGTCTTGAGCCAGGCAGTCGTTATGTCGGTGTGCTGGCGGCGTACCGTGATTTGCCTCACTCGCAATGGCGCTATGTGTTGCCGGTGACCGCGCAGCGATTGACCGGCGCTGAACTGATCCTTGATCAGGCCGGCATTCGGTTGGTCAACCCGCAACCCGCGAAGGCGGGCGACTGACATGTACAGCCAAAAAGTCATCTGGCAGGAAGGCATGTTGCTGCGCCCTCAGCATTTCCAGCAAAACGATCGGTACCACGATCAGCAACTCACGCGCCGCACCCAGCTGTTGTGCCGTCACGCCTGGGGCTTCCTGGCCCTGGAAATCGATGTGCAATACCTCAATATGGGCAAGGTCGTTATCAGCCAGGCCAGCGGCATATTGCCGGATGGCAGTCTGTTCGAACTGGGTGGCGCGATGGAGTCGCTGGTGCTGGAGGTTCCGGTAAATACCGGGAAGCAGTCGATCTACCTGGCCTTGCCGCTGGCCACAGGTAACTGTGTTGAAGCCCGTCGACCCGAGCAGATTGATGTGTTGGCGCGCTACAAGACTCTTGCG
This sequence comes from Pseudomonas sp. KK18, assembly GCF_037094675.1. NCBI lineage: Bacteria > Pseudomonadati > Pseudomonadota > Gammaproteobacteria > Pseudomonadales > Pseudomonadaceae > Pseudomonas > Pseudomonas sp. KK18. The sequence continues at coordinate 4,241,533 of NZ_CP146605.1, read as the reverse complement.
GTAGACGTCAGCGACTCCAACGCCGGGGAAGAAGCTCGTCGTCAGGTCAATTGCGGGCAGCTGGATTTTCGCCTGTTGCTGGGGGAGCAACACAGCGACCCGCATTACGTGAAGCTCAAGGTTGCCCAGGTGCTCAGTTGCACTGAGGAGGGCGTCAGCCTGGACCCCGATTTTATCCCGAGCTTCATTCACCTGCATGGCTCCGGCTACCTGCTGTCTTGCCTCAAGGAAGTGATCAGCCTGCTCGCTTACCGGGGGGATGCCATCGCCGAGCGGATTCGCGCCAACGGTACCGCCGCCGGCGCGGAGGTTGGCGACTTCCTGATGTTGCAATTGATCAATCGCACCGAACTGGTCTTGCGTCACTACCTGGGCCTGAGCCAGGTCAGCCCTGAAACGCTGTATCGAACATTGCTGTCGATCCTGGGTGAACTCGCGACGTTTGCCAGCGACAGCAAGCGTGCGCACTTCGAGGGGCATTACCGGCACAGCGACCAGGGCGCCAGCTTTCGTGGATTGATGGAGCCGATTCGCAGCCTGCTGTCGATGGTGCTTGAGCAGCATGCCATTGAGCTGGCGCTGCAGCCTCGCCAGTACGGGGTGCTGGTGTGCCCGGTGAGCGATCTCAACCTGCTGGGTTCGGCGACCTTCATTCTGGCCGCCAGCGCCCATTGTGACGCCGAGGAGCTTCGACACCGGCTTCCGGCGCACCTCAAGGTCGGCCCCGTGGAGCGGATTCGCGAGTTGGTCAACCTGCAGTTGGCGGGCATCAAGGTCAAGCCGCTGCCGGTGGCTCCCCGGCAGATACCGTTTCATGCCGCCAACACCTATTTCATGCTTGAACTCGGTGCCCGGGACATTGAGCAGTTGAAGCAGTCGGGAGGATTTGCCTTCCACGTCAGCGGTGAATTTGCCGAACTGGAACTGAAATTCTGGGCCATCAGGAACTGAGACCATGGACAGGGAATACCCGCAGGACGAGAAAACCGTCCTGCTTGATCGACAGGGACGCGGACCGGCGCAGGGACCGATGACCGACTTCGCATCGCCGCCGCGTTTCGAACAACTGGAAGACCGGATGATCTACGCGGCCCGCTTGCAGGGCGCGGAGCATTTCGACATTGGCCTGAACAGTTTGGTGGCGCCTGCCTGGGAGCTGTTGTCCGAGGTGGTCCGCCTCAAGCGCAGTACCGCCGAGGAAAGCCTGCGCGCCCTGAATGAACGACTCTCGGCTGCAGTCACGCTGTTCGAGACGCGGGCCCGGCATGACGGGGCCCAGGCCAGCGAGGTCATGGCGGCGCGGTATGTGCTGTGCAGCGTGATCGACGAGGCAGTGGTCACCACCTCATGGGGCAGCCAGAGCGATTGGTCGAAGATGAGCCTGCTGAGCAGTTTTCACAACGAAACCTTCGGCGGCGAGAAGTTTTTCCAGTTGCTTGAGCGCATGTCGAGGGACCCCTTCAAGCACCTGGCGATGCTGGAGTTGATGTACCTGTGCCTGTCCCTCGGGTTTGAGGGCAAGTACCGGGTCATGGAGCGTGGGTTGTTGCAGCTTGAACAGGTTCGGGACGCGCTGTATCGGCAGATCCGGCATGTGCGGGGTGATACGCCTGCGGCGTGCGCGCCGTCGCCCAGGCCGGAACAGCCGCGCCGGAAACGGCTGAGGGTCGTGTCGCTCACCTGGATTGCAGTGTTTGTCGCCGCCAGCCTGTTGAGCCTGTATGCAGGATTTGCCTGGGTGCTGGGCCAGCAGCGTGAAGCGATGTTGCAACCGTATCAACTCGTGGCGCCGGATATGTTCCGGGCGCCGCTCTAACGCAGGGAGCAACGCATGAACGCATTCTTCAGGAGCGCGGGCGCCGTGCTGGGCAGGGTTTGGGTCTGGAGCCTGCTGCTGGTGCTCGCGGTCGCAATGACCGTGTGGTTCTTCGGGCCACTGCTGGCTGTCGACGACTATCGATTCTGGCAAGCGGCGGCATCGCGCTTGCTGACAATCAGCGGGCTGTTTTTGTTGTGGGGCCTGGCGATGGTGTATGCCAATTGGCGCAGTATGGCCCGGCAATCAACCGTCGATGACGGCGAGCCACGCCCGCGCAAAAGCCAGATTGAAAACGAGCAGCGGCACCTGCGCGGTCGCTTCAAGGACGCTTTGTACACCCTGAAACACTCCCGGATTTATGGTGAACGCAGCCCGCGTTGGCGTAATGCATTGCCCTGGTATTTGCTGATCGGCAAGGAAGGCAGTGGCAAGTCCCGGATGTTGGCCGCCAGTGGCTTGCAGTTGCTCCAGGATCAGGGCGCGTCGGTAGCGACGCAGGGCGGTGCCACGCGGGACTGTGACTGGCATTTCGCCGAGGACGGCGTGTTGCTCGACGTCGCCGGCCGCTACCTTACCCAGCCTGACAGCCAGGTGGATGGCGCGGGTTGGTCGACGCTGCTGGAGATGCTCAAGGTGCGGCGCCGGACACGCCCGCTCAACGGTGTGGTGGTGGCGCTGTCCACGGACACATTGCTCCATGGCAGCGAGCGTCAGTTGGAGAATGAGGCGCGGGCAGTCCAGAGTCGGTTGCTGGAGATCCGCCGGACGTTGCATGTGGAGGTGCCGGTCTACCTGGTGGTGACCCAGGCCGACCACCTGCCGGGGTTTGCGGAGTTCTTCGAGCGGCCGTTGGGCGAAGGCAGTGATGCGGTGTTGGGCGAATCTATCGTCCCAGGCAAAGCGGGTATTGGCATTGCCCAGGTACGACAGGCGTTTGAAGCACTGCTGCAGCGCTTGAGCGGTGAGCTTGTGCAGCGCCTGCACCAGGAACGCAACAGTGATCTGCGCGGACGGATGCTCGACTTCCCCCATCAGGCGGCCCGGATTGGCGAGCGCCTGAGCCTCTATATCGACGTTGCTTTTTGCGGCCCGCGTTATCAGCACACCAACGGCTTTCGTGGTTTCTACTTGACCAGCGCCGACGGTGGCCCACAGGCACTTGAACCACGTGCGTACTTTATCCAGGGCTTGTTCAGCCGGGTGATTCTGGCGCAAGCCGACCTGGCGGACCTCGATAGCCAGGAGCGCCGTCGAATCCGCCGGCACCAGGGGGGGCTGGCCCTGGGCGCGCTAGTGGTCGTCGTGGCGGCGGGCTTGCTGTGGACCCACAGTTACTCCTCCAATCATCAACGTCTGGAGCAACTGCAGGCGCTGGCACGACAGCCCGCACCCGTGCAGCCTGGGTCAGACGCTATCCAGGCACTCCTGCCGCTGCTGGACAGCCGCCTGGCGGCCACGCGGATTTTCCCCTTGCCGGGCGAAGCCAGACTGGTTGAGCGGATGGGGTTGTATCAGGGCAGTATCAGCCGTCCGGTGCTGGAGCAGGCCTACGAGCGTGCCTTGGGGCGGCTGTTGCTGTCCCAGGTCAGCGAGATGCTGCAGGAACAAGTTCGCGGCAGCCTGGAAGATCGTGAACGGCTGCTGGATAACCTCCGGGCATACCTGATGCTCAACCTGCGGGAGCGTCGGGATGTCGGCTGGCTGCGTGAGCGGGTGGCGGGGCATTGGTCTGTACGGTTTGCCGGTGAGCCCTCCGTGCAAAACCGGTTGAATGAACATTTCGCGCGCTTGCTTGAGCAGCCGTTTGTGCAGCCGCTCGATGACGAGCTGGTGGCCCGCGCGCGCCACGTGTTGCGCGGCGAATCGCTGGTTGACGTGGTGTACCGGGTGCTGCGCGAACAAGCTCGCGGCCTTGAACCGTTGCGCCTTGCACACGGGCGGGTGTTTGACGGGGGCGAGCGTTCCATTCCGGGGTTTTATACCCGCACGTACCAGCGGCATTTTGAAGCGCAGGGCGCGCGGCTGGTGAATACCATCGTCCAGGACAACTGGGTGCTGGGAGAGGGCGCCGACCTGAGCGCCATGGATTTGCAACGGTTGATGGTGGAGCTTGAACAACGCTACTTCAGCGAGTATGCCGATGTCTGGAGCGAGGCGCTTGGGCAGGTTGGCCTGCGTGAAACTGAAAACTCCAGGCAAGGCGCCGAGCAGCTCGCCAGCTTGACGTCGGCCCAGTCGCCGTTGTTGCAGTTGTTGCAGCAGGTTCGTGACCACACGCGCCTGCCGTCGGCCAGTGAGCGCCTCGACGAGCTGGCTGCCAAGCTGCCTGGGCCAGCGGCAGAGCGGTTGCCGACCGCCGCCGGGCTGGTCAATGCCTTGCCCGACAGCGCACGGCGAGCCATGCAGCGCCGCTTCGAGCCCTTGCACCAGTTGCTGGACAGCCAGGAGAACCCGGGGGCCGAGTTGACCGGCGTGTTACAGGCGCTCAACGACTTGCACCTGCAGTTGGCGAGCTTGAATCGCGAAGGCGCGCCGGAGCCGGTCGCGTTCGAGATGGTCAAGCGGCGGATCCAGGGGCAACAGGATGCGCTGAGTAACCTGCGCAACGTGGCCGCGCGTTTGCCGCTGCCGCTGGCGGGCTGGTTCGAAAGCCTGGCCGACGAGCATTGGCGCCTCATGCTCGACCAGGCCTATCGGCATGTGAACCAGCGTTATCAGAGCGAGGTATACGGTTTCTACAGCAGGGCGATCAAGCTGCGTTTCCCGTTCAATGCCCACGCCAGCAGCGACGTTTCCCTCAACGACTTCCAGGAGTTTTTCAAGCATGAGGGGATCATGGCGCGATTCTTTGACAGCTATCTGAAGCCTTTTGTCAGCGGTGATTCCGGGCGCTACAGGCTGCGTAGCCTGGATGGGCGCAGCTTGCCGATGTCTCGGGCGTTGCTCGACCAGCAGGCGAAGGTGCAGGTGATCAGGCGCGGTTTTTTCGCGGATGAGCCGGGGGACTTGCAGGTTCGTTTCACGCTCGCACCCTATAGCCTGGACCCGTCGGTGAGTCGCGCGGTCTTGCGTTTGGGTGGCCAGCAGATGGAGTACCGGCACGGGCCGATTGTCCCCATGGCGATGCAATGGCCAGCCGAGGCTGAGAATGGTCGCAGCAGCCTGGTACTGGAGCGTGGCAGCGAGCGGGCGCTGGGGCTCGAAAAAAATACCGGGGCCTGGTCCCTGTTTCGCTTGTTCGACTTGATGCAGAGCGAACCCTCCAGCGGGCAGGATGAGCTGATCCTCAAGGCTGACCTGGCAGGCTTGCGCGCCAACTACCTGCTGACCAGCCGACGCACCCCCAATCCATTTCAGATGGCGCAGTGGCGAACTTTTCGCCTGCCGGAGCAGTTGTGAGCCAACCTCGCGACCGCTGGCACAGCGCCGGTCGCACAGACCGTGGAAAGGTCCGTTTACGCAACGAGGATGCCTTTCTCGATTGCCCCGGGACGGGCTGCTGGGCCGTCGCGGACGGGATGGGCGGGCATCAGGCGGGGGATATCGCCAGCCAGCTGGTGGTCGATGGCCTGGCGTCATTGCCCGGCCAGGGCAGCCTGGATGAACGCGTCGAGGCGACCCGTCGTTGCCTGCAATGGCTCAACCGGCGGCTGGGCGATGAATTGACGCTGGCCTCCCATGGCGCCGAGGCCATCATGGGAAGCACGGTCGTGGCGTTGTTGCTTCAGGGCGATCGCGCTGCGTGTGTCTGGGCCGGTGACAGTCGTTGCTATCTGTGGCGCGGGCAGACGCTGTACCAGCTGTCGCGAGACCATTCGCTGTGTGAGCAATTGATTGACCAGCAGGTGAGCCCGGAACAGGCCAGGGCCCATCCAGACGCACGGGCCTTGACCCGGGCCATCGGCTCGCGGGCACCACTGAGCCCGCAGGTCCTGGAACTCGGTACCTTGGCAGGGGATGTGTTTCTGTTGTGCAGCGACGGCCTGTACCAGGCGCTTAGCCACTCTGAGTTGGGCCAGGCCTTGAGCCAGGGAAATCCGCAACGTGTCCTGGACCAGCTGTTTGCAGGTGTCTTGCGCGGCACGGCCGGCGACAACCTGACCGCTGTGGTGGTGCAGTCATGCGCGATCTGACCCACTTTGCCTTTGCCAAGGCCCCGGTAAACCCACCGCGCGACGGAGCCCCCGAGTTGCTGGCCGGGCGATACCTGATCGAGCGCGTGTTGGGCGCAGGCGGCATGGGCGTGGTCTATCGTGCGCGGGACCTGCTGCACGAACAGTTTGGCGAGCCCTGTTCCAGTGTCGCGATCAAGGTGTTGGGCGAAGCCATTCGCGAGTCTGCGGATGCCCACGTGTTGCTGTACAACGAGTTTGCCCTGACCCGCAGCCTGCGGCATGAGCAGGTGGTGCGTGTGTATTCATTTGAAGTGGATGCTCCCGGCCAGATCGCATTCTTCACCATGGAGCTGCTCCAGGGCATGACCCTGGACCGGTTGCTGCTGGAGTGCCCCGGCGGTTTACCCTGGCAAACGCTGCAAGGCATCGCCGTGCAATTGCTCGACGCGTTGCGCCATAGCCATCAGCAAGGTGTGCTGCACGGGGATGTGAAACCCGCCAATGTCATGGTGGGAGACGGCGGGTTGCGCTTGTTCGATTTCGGTCTGGGCGAGGCTTGCGGACAGGCCCCGGCGGGTTCTCCAGGCTTGAGTCGCAGCCGCTTCAATGCCTGGACGCCCGCGTACGCCGCGCCGGAGTTGCTGGCTGGCGGAGCACTGTCGGCCAGCGCCGACCTGTATGCAGTGGCCTGTGTGTTGTACGAATTGGCACAAGGCCGGCGCCACGCCAGTGACCGGCCGGCCCGGCCCAGGCAACTGCCTCGTCATTGCTGGCCTGTATTGCGTACGGCGTTGACGGCTGACCCTGAACGCAGGGCCGTTACCCTTGATGAATTACGCGCGGTGCTCGCTGATCGCAGGAAGGGCCTGGGCCGCTGGTTCTAGACGGGCAAGTCGTGCAGCTGGCAATACTCGAACCAACTCAGGCCTGCCATTTGCGCCACCTCCTTGTGCACCTCAAGGCGTTGCGCCTCGAACTCCGCCGGGGAATGCGCCGTCAATTTCAGCGTCAGTTCCCAGGCAAACAAGCCCTGTTGCTCCGCTTCTGCCTCGAAGGCTTCATGCAGGCGCTCGGCGCGGTACTGCTCCATGGTTTCCCCTTTGGCCTGGGCCGCCAGGGGGTTCAACGTATTCAGTTCCGCGGCCAGGGCCGGGTGTTCACTCAAGAATCGGTCCAGGGCTAGCTGGTGGTTTTCGCCGGGTTGGGACAAAGGTTTACTCCACGGTAAGAGAGACGGTCAGTGTGGCTTGGACATTAAAAAAGCCGCCATGGCTGCATAAGCGGGCAAGGTCACCCCATCATTGGCGGCGTTGCCGGCCACCGGGTGAGAGGCATAGCGAACAATCGCCATTTCGGCCTTGGGGTCGATGTAGATGCTCTGGCCATGCACCCCGCGGGCCATGAAGGCGCCGTCGGGATTGTGGGTTACCCACCACATGTTGCGATAGCTCCAGCCTTTCAATTGAGCGTAGCCGGCCTGGGCGAACGCCTGCTTGTCGCCGCCCTGGCGAATATCCGTCACCACGTTTTCGGGCACGATCTGCTGGCCATTGAAGCGCCCGCCGTTGCGCAGCATCTCGGCAAACCGGGCCAGGTCCCGCAGCCCGGTGTTCAGGCCGCCACCGGCGAAGGGTGTGCCGATGGAGTCGACGGTGAAGTAGGCGTCCTGTTCGGCGCCAAGCCGACTCCAGATGCGTTCGCTGAGCAGTTGCGCGACGTTGCGCCCGGTCGCGCGGGCAATCACCCAGCCGAGTACGTCGGTATTGACGGTCTTGTAGCCGAAGGCACGCCCGTGTTCGCCACGCTGCTTAACCGTTTGCAGGAACTCGTAGTAGCTGCGCGGCCCGGTGTAGTCCTTGGGTTTGGGCAGCGGGTTGCCGGCCTGGGCGTGGGCCCAGACTTCGGCATTGGGGTCGGCATACTCTTCGCTGTAGTCCAGGGCGGTGGTCATGTCCAGCACCTGGCGCAAGGTGGCGCTGCCAAAGGCCGAACGGCCGAGTTCGGGCACGTAGTCGACGATCTTTTTCTGTGGGTCCAGGGTGCCATCGGCCACCAGCATCGCGCCCAGGGTACCGATCACCGATTTGGTGACCGACATGGCCGCGTGTTGCCCATCCTCCTTGAGCACCCCGAAATAACGCTCATAAACCACCGTGCCGCGATGCATCACCACGATGCCATCGGTGTAGGTGGCGTCCAGGGCCTGGCGCCAAGTCAGCGGCTGGGCTGCACCCACTGGCTGCACGGGGATTGCATCGAGTGCCGGGTCGAGTTTGCGTGGCAATGCCAGCGGTGCGCCGAGCCCGCGGGAGACGTTAACCGTGGGCATCAATTGGCGAAAGTTGGCGACACTCCAGCGCATCGCCGGGAAGCTGAAATAGCTGCCGTCTTCAAAGCGTACGGTGCGGTCGGCCGGTGGCGGTGCGCCGACCATCCATTGCAGCCTGGCCGGGTCGCTGGCCTGGGCATCGGCGAAGGTCGGGGTGGCGGCGCCGGCCAACGGGCTGGTCAGCCCAAGCAGCGCACAGGCCATGAGGGGAGTGAATCGCAGCATCAGTCGAGTCCGTTCGAGGGGTGCGTCGTTTTTTACGACAACCAGTGCGCCAAAGGATGGGCCAACCCGAGCCAATCGACAAGCAGCAAGCCCCTGCGGTGATTCTGAATAAATGCGCCAGGGGCGGCAAAAGCCTTTCGCTTGCGGTGTCAGGGCGTGTAGCGTTACCCCGTGATAAGGCGACAGCCAGGTGTTATTTTGCGACCCTGGCATCAGGTACCGAGGGACAGGTGATGGCGCAAACGCTGTTCAAGCTTTTCTTCACCCAGCGGCTGGCGGCCCTCGCCAGTACCGAGTCGTTGCGGGCCATACGCGAGGGGCTGTTGTGGATCCTGCCGTGCCTGCTGGTATCGGCCGGTTTCCTGATCCTGTCCGAATGCGCCCGAGTGCTGGGTTTCGACCCTCAGGTGGTGGCCTTCCTGGCGGGGTTGCACAACCAGATCAGCTCGGTGATCCCGCTGCTGGTGGCAGCCTCCATCGGTTACATGCTCGCGATCCAGCACCGCCTGCCGCAACTCCCGGTAGCGTTCCTGTGCCTGGCCCATGTAGTGATCGCCACGTTTGTGCTGCGGGATTTTCCCCGAGCCTCGGCGACCTTCGTGTTGTTCATCGCCATCGCCTCACCGCTGATCAATGTGCCCGCCATCGCCTGGCTGCATCGGCGTCGCTGGACGCGGTTGATCAACGAAGACCTGGTGGGGCACAACCTCAAGGGCACCCTCAATATGGTGGTGCCGGGGGCAATCACGGCGCTCGGGCTGGTGCTCGTGCTGTCGTTGCTGTTGCAGATTCCGCAGGTGGCACAGCTTCAGGGGCCGCAGGTACTCGATGCATTGGAGACGCCCTATGGCAGCGGCCTGTTTGTGACCCTGATGAATTCGCTGCTGTGGTTTTTCGGGATCCATGGGGTCTACGCCATGCAGCCGTTTTTTGATGTGCTGGACCAGGCGGTCGGGCTCAATAATGCGGCGGTGGCCGCGGGCGAGCCGGTCAAATATCTACTGAATGGCGGCTTGCTGGGCAGTTTCGCGTTTATCGGCGGTTCGGGTGGTGCCCTGTGCCTGCTGCTGGCGATCCTGCTGTTTTCCAAAAGCCGGTCCATGCGATTGGTGGCGATGGCGAGCCTGCCGTTGTCGTTGTTCAATGTCAGTGAAGTGCTGTTGTTTGGCTTGCCGATCATTCTTAACCCGCGGCTGTTCATTCCCTTTCTGGTGGTCCCGGCGTTCAACGTGATACTGGCGTTGATGGTGGTGCAGATTGGCTGGGTGTCGCCTGCGGTGGTGAGCGTGCCATTTACCGCGCCGGTGTTGCTCAACGCCTACCTGAGCACCCACGGCGATCTCGCGGCAGTGTTGCTGCAGGTGGTGTTGCTGGGGGTTGGCATGCTGATCTATGCGCCCTATGTGCGCGCGATCAACCGCCAGGCCACGGAGGGCGGCACGGTGTATTTGAAGTCGCTGGACATGACCTTTCGCGGCCTGGAAGAAAAAGGCCGCTTGCTGGAGCTGGACCCGGTGATGGCGTCCCACAAGGCCCAGGCGCGCCAGGTCAGCGAGTTGAGCCATATCCAGCAGATCAGCGACTACGAGTTCTACCTCGAATTCCAGCCGCAGATTTCCACCCGGACCGGGCTATGCACCGGTTGCGAAGCGTTGATGCGGGCCCGGGACGCCGAAGGTACGGTGCATTCACCCTGGGAGTTCCTGCAATGGCTGGCCCATGCCAGGTTGATGCCCGACGTGGATGTGTGGGTGGCATCCCAGGCTGTGCGCCAGTACCAGAAGTGGCAGAAGGTCGGGTTTACCTTGCCGATGACGATCAATATCTCCAGCGCCACGCTGACTACCCCGGCGTATGGTGATCGGCTGGTGGAGATACTGGCCCAGGCCCACGGGCAGGTTTCGGTGGAGATCACCGAGGATGCGCTGGTGGGCGATATCCAGGGCACGCGGCAGATGATCGAGAAGCTCCAGGCGATTGGTGCCAAGGTGTATATCGACGACTTCGGCACCGGATTTTCAGCGCTGAGTTACCTGCACCAGTTCCCCGTGGATTTCATCAAGATCGATCGCAGTTTCGTGGTCGCCCAGCATGATCCAAAGGGCGCCCAGGTGTTGACCGGGATGCTGCGGTTCTGTGAGGCGCTGAACCTCGGGGTAGTGGTGGAAGGCGTGGAAACCGCCGAGCAACTGGCGTTTTTGCAGTCGGGCTCGGAGCTGATCATCCAGGGCTGGTATTTCAGCAAGGCGCTGCCGGGCGATGAACTGGAGCGGTTCGTGCGCGGGCGGTATACCCAGATGCAATCTAACGCTCCAGAACCCCTCTGAAGGTTGCGCTCAACGCTCGCAATGTCTCGCGGGAGCGGCCGTCGCTGATGCGGCTATGCAGCACGATTTCACTGACGGGCAATGCCGGTAATCCGTACTGTTCGCTGACGTCCACGGCGCCCGCCGGCGCCACTCGCCGGGCCAGCGCCGCCACACCCAGGCCGGCGCTGACTGCCGCACCCACCGCCATTACGCCGCCGCCGACAAACACTTCGGTCCAGTCAATCCGCGCCTCATCCAGCGCGCGTACCGCCAGGTGTCGCACGCCGCAGGGCGAGGCCATGGTTGCCATGCGCAGGGGCGTGCCGGGCGTGTGCTGCCAGGTAGGCGCGGCGAACCAGCCAAAGCGCTCCACCACCAATACCTCACCGTCCTGGCGATCGCCTTCGTTGCGCACGATCACCGCGTCCAGTTCGTTGCGGTCGAACGCCGCCACCAGGTCGCGGGACGATGCAATCCGCACCTCCAGGATCACCAGCGGGTCATAGGCGGCCAGGCGGCTGAGCCACAGTGGCAGGTCCGGCCCGGCCACGTGGTCGCTGATGCCGATCACCAACCGTCGCGGGGCGCCATTGCCCATGTCACCCAACGCCCGTTCGTGGGCATTGAGCAGCGCGCGGGCGGCGACGATGAACTGCTCGCCCTGGGGCGACAGCCGCACATGCCGCGGTGTGCGCACCAGCAGGCGATAACCGAGGCGTTCTTCCAGGCGCTTGAGCTTGAGGCTGATGGCTGCCTGCGAGGTGTCCAGTGCCTGGGCCGCGCGGGTGAAACTGGCGAAATCGGCGACCAGGACGAAGGCGTGCACGGTGTCGATATCCAGCGGCTTGAGTGCGTCGGTCATTTCAATTCCTTATCACACCTATATCCGGTGATATCTTGCTGAAATCATTGGCGCTGCGCAAGCTGGACACTCATCTGAACAGGAGCGCCATGATGTTTGCCAAACAGTATTCACACCGCTTGCCAGCCGATTACGACATGGGTGTCATCCGTGAGCGGGCCGCTCGCCTGGGGCCGTTGTGGGATCATGCCGAGGGTTTGCTGTTCAAGGCGTTTATCGCCCAGGAGAGAGGGCAGGGGCCGGGGGTGGGTAACCTGTATTCGTCGGTTTATCTGTGGTCGGATCCTTTGCAGGCTGCGGATTTCTTGCTCGGCGAGCGCTTCCAGAAGGTCCTCGACAGTTTTGGCCAGCCGCACATTGAGTCCTGGTTACCGCTGGATGTGCAGCGAGGTCCGGCGCAAGACGCCTTGAGCCTGTATCGGGAGGAGTGGGCGCTGGCGCCGGGGGCGGACCGCGGGCAAATCCTCGCCGCAGAAAAGGCCCGCAACCAGCAGCTCGCGGACAGCAGCGATAACTTCGCGGTGTTTCTGGCGCTGGATGTGCAGGCGTGGAAGCTGGTGCGAATTACCTTGTCGGCCAAGGCGCTGGATGTGAACCATCCGGGCAATGGCTACGAGGTGTTCTACCTGGCGCGGCCCGGGGTGTGAATGCCGGTAGCCGCCGATTCGTCGGCGGCTACCTGTACCGTCAGGAGTTGAGACGCGCCTGAGGCTGGCTCAGCTTGCGCTCGGCCACGGCGCCGAACACCAGGCCCAGGGTGGTCCACAGCACCAGTTGAATCCCCAGGGAGGCCACGCGGAATTTCCACAGCAACACTGCCGAGAACTGTTCCGGCACTTCGTTGATGGTCGGGAACAAGCTGCCGGCCACCGACACGATCACGATATACAGCGCCACACCGAGGATCGCGCCTGCCCATAGGCCACGGCTGGCAATCAGCTTGCGCGCCGCGTTGATCGCAATCACCGCAGCCGCCACCGACACCAGCAGCATCAGGAAGAACAGCTTGGTGCGTTGCGCGATGGTGGCCGGGTCGCCCACCGATGGCGGGTTGGCCGGATACTTCAGCCCCGGCACCACGATGATCGTCACAAACGCCGCCAATGCCAGCAGCGCTGCCAAGCCACGGGGGCCGACCTTGCCGATGCGGCCCAGGGAGTAGGCGAACACCAGGGCGAAAATGCCACCCAGGGAGACGCTGTACACCACCACGCCGGTGAACAGGCCGAAGGTACTTTGTACTTCGCGGCTCACCAGTTCCTCTTCCGGCGCGTCGCCGTGCATCTGTGCCATCTGATCTTCGAAGGCGATGGCCTTGTCGATCTGCGGCTCACCAAAAGTCTTGGCGAAGCCGAAGGCCAGGATGCCGGCGAGCAGGCCCACCAGCATCCCGCGAACGAGTAAATGTCCTGTCATGTCGTCACGCTCCAATCAATGGCAGGGGAAACCCAGCAGGTGGCGACCGTCATGCACAAACTCATGCACGTACATGCCTTTGAACACGGCCGTCGCGCCTTGCTCGGCGCCGACGAAGTAAATCGCGAGCAACAGCAGCAGGCCGCCGAAGATCGCCCAGGGCAGGATTTCGCCCAGGGGAATGGACGGTATTGAAACGTCGGAGCCAGTTGCAGCGGTATAAGCCATGAGAACCTCCAGGGATGACGCGTCCCGAAATGGATAGCGAGTTGGCTGAAACAGGGTCTGGCTTACGGCTAAAAGGCCGAATACAGTGGCGCGACCGCGCCGGCATTGAACCGGCTTCCTGTTGCAGAATAGTTGAAACATGTTGAAACAACTTCGCAAGTCTACGCTGACTGCACCTTAAAACCAGAGCGATTTGTCATGCAGGCCACCCGTTTGACCCTTGTTGCCCACGCCAGCACCCGTGCCCAGAAACAGGCACGCTTTGCGCTGGATGAGTCGGTGGAGATGGACTGGCAGCAGGCGGCGCTTTCCCAGGGGCAACGCTTCAAGCGTGCACCCCGGGTGCTGTGCGGCCCGGAGGCGCGGACCCGGCAGACGGCGGCGCTGTTTGCCGACGATGCTTTGGTTGAAACAGCCCTGCGCGATTGTGATTTTGGCCGCTGGCAAGGGTTGGCGATCGAGGAGGTTCAGCAGGCCGAACCCGAAGCGCTTCAGGCCTGGTTGACCGACAGCACCTCGGCGCCCCACGGCGGCGAGTCGGTAGTGCAACTGTGTGAGCGGATAGGACAGTGGTTGCAGTCCCTCGAGCAATCCCCGGGGCATGTCGTGGCGGTGACGCATCCATTTGTGATCCGCGCAGCGCTGCTGCATGTCATGCAATGCCCACCCGCCATGTTCAACCTGATCGACGTGGAACCGCTGTCATCCACCGAGTTGCGATTCAATGGGCGTTGGCGCCTGCGCCTGGAAACTCACGCCTGACGTCCCGAACATGGCAAAATCCGTTCCCCGCACCGAGACCACCCATGAAGACTTTCCCATGAAACGCATCCTGATCATCGGCATTGGCGCCGGCAACCCTGACTACATCACGATGCAGGCGGTCAAGGCGCTAAACCGCACCGACGTGTTTTTCCTGATGGACAAGGGCCAGAGCAAGGACAAGCTGATCGACCTGCGCCGGGAAATCTGCGAGACCTACATCACCGATCACGCCTACCGCTTTGTCGAGGCCGATTGCCCCGAGCGGGTGCGCGGTGATATCGACTACACCACCGCCGTGAAGGACCTGAACCGCGACAAGCAGCAGACCTTCGAACGGATGATCAATGAAGAAATGGCCGACGGCGAAGTGGGCGCATTCCTGGCCTGGGGCGACCCCGCACTGTACGACAGCACCATTCGTATCCTGCAGGCGATCCTCGCCAGCGGCAGCTGCGAATTCGAGTTTGAAGTGATCCCCGGGATCACCAGCGTCCAGGCGTTGGCGGCGCAGCACAAAGTGCCGCTGAACCGCATCGGTCGCTCCATCGAAATCACCACCGGGCGCCGGTTGGCGGCGGGGCAGGCGAGTGATGCCGACACCCTGGTTGTCATGCTCGATGCCGAAGATTCCTACCGCACCGTGGCCGATCAGGACCTGGATATCTACTGGGGCGCCTACCTGGGCACACCGGATGAAATCCTGATCAGCGGCAAAGTGGCCGAGGTTGCCGAAGAGATTGAACGTGTGCGCAAGGCGGCGCGCCAGGCCAATGGCTGGATCATGGATACCTATTTGTTGCGCAAACCCTAGAGGTTGATGCTCATGCTCAAACTGATTGCCCTGACGGTGGCGCTGTTTACCGGCGCCGCACAGGCCGAAGACGTATTGCACACCGACCTGCCGCTGCCTTACCTGGAGCAGACCCAAAGCGATGCGCGCAACGAGCCGCTGGTGATCTTCCTGCACGGTTATGGCAGTGACGAGGCCGACCTGTTCGGGCTCAAGGACCGCTTGCCGTCGACCTGGACCTACCTGTCTGCACGGGCACCGATGCCGGTGGAGGGCGGTGGTTATCGCTGGTTTCGCAAGAAGCCGGGCGATGGCGATTTTGATGGCGAGACCGCCGACCTGCAGAGCAGCGCCAAGCTGATCGAGGCCTTCGTCGCCCAGGCCACCACCAAGTACCACACCCAACCTGAGCGGGTGTTTCTGGTGGGGTTCAGCCAGGGTGCGATCATGTCGTATGAAGTCGGGTTAAGACATCCCGAAACTCTGCGCGGGATTGCGGCGTTGAGCGGCAGCCTGCTGCCGGTACTCAAGGCCGAACTCAAGCCGGATGCGCCACTGGGCAAGCTGGCGATTTTCATCGGTCACGGGACGCTGGACCAGGCGCTGCCGTACTACTCGGCAACGCGGGCCAACGAGGTATTGCAGGGGATTGGCCTCACCCCGGAATTCCACGGCTACCCGGGGATGATTCATACCGTCGGTGAGGCGGAGTTGCTGGACTTGAAGCAGTGGCTGGAAAAGAGCCTGCGTTGAATCCTGCGATGTGAGCGCGATCAAAAATGTGGGAGCGGGCTTGCTCGCGAAAGCGGTGGGTCAGTTAATACCTGTGTTGACTGAAACACCGCTTTCGCGAGCAAGCCCGCTCCCACATTGGATTTTCATTGCCAGATTAAAACCGGTTATTTACCGCCAATAATCTGTTTCACCAACAGTGCATGGCCTTTCTCGTCATCCGCCCGGGAAATGGCCTGCACCACCAATTGGTGGCTGCCGGAGCCCGTCAGGAAGGTGGAACTCAGTGTCTTGCCACCGCCCATGGTCGCGGTGCTGTCGACCTGGCGCAAAGCCAGGCCTTTCACGGTGAGTTTCTTCTCGGCGCCTTTCTTGAAGTCCGGCAGGGCGGCGCTTTGTTCCTTGACGAAATCCGCCACGGCACCGTCGAGGAACTGCGGGTCGTTGTCCTTGATCAGGCCGGCGACACTCGGTTTTTCGACGACGAAGATCACGCTTTTGGTGGCCTGGTCACTGTACATCGTGCCGCTGGCGCCTGCGGTGCCGTGCTCGGCATCACCGGCCGGCAGTGGGTCGGCCAGGTAGGACTTGGGCAGGTTGAAGCTGAACTTGCCATCCAGGGTGGAGATGGTCTGGGTGGCGGTCTTCTGCGCCGCTGGCTTGCTGGCGGCGAGGACTTGGCTGGCGCCGAACCCGGCGGCCAGCGCGAGGGCCAAGAGGGCTGCGGTCTTGCTGAGGGTGGCCATGAAGCTCTCCAGGGATGAACGAAATTGCGCCGTATTCTGTCAGAAAATTCGCAAGATCGTTCATCTCCATCCCTACACCTTGTCGGACTCTTCCTCGATCCGGTCCATCTCAAACAGCCGTGCCAGTTCCGTCCGGGCTTCCTGGGCAGACTGCATCACCTTGGCCGCGTCGTCATACACGGCGTGTTGGGCCGCCAGCAATTGCAGGTCATGGTTTTTGAAGCGGCTGATGCGCGCGTCGGCCTGGGCCTGGGTCAAGCCAAGGCCCACCAGGGTGCGGCGGCTCATTTCCAGGCTGGAGTAAAACGTCTCGCGCACCGGTGACGCGTCGAGGTCCACCAGGCGGTGCACATGCTGGCGGTTACGGGCGCGGGCGATGATCTTCATGTGCGGGTAGAGGCTGCGCACCAGCGCGGCGGTCTTGATGTTGATCTCGGGGTCGTCCATGGCGATCACGAAAAACTCGGCCTGGTCGACTTTCGCTGCGTGAAGGATTTCCGGGCGCTGCGGGTCGCCGTAGAACACCGGCATGCCGCCGAAACTGCGGGTCAGTTCGATGGTTTCCACCGAGGTGTCGAGGGCAATGAACGAGATGTTCTGTGCCCGCAGGATCCGCGCCACGATCTGCCCCATGCGGCCCATCCCGGCGATCACCACCCGTGGCGCATCGCTTTCGATGGCACGGTATTCCTCGGGCACTTCCACCGGCTTGGCCTTGGGCTTGAACAGCTTCGGGCAGAGCAACAGCAGCAATGGCGTCACGGCCATGGACAGGGTGATGGTCAGCACCAGGATGTCGTAGAGGTGCGGCTCGAACAGGCCCTGGTCGCGGCCGATCTTGAACACCACGAATGCGAACTCACCACCGGCTGCCAGCACCACGCCCAGGCGCAGCGCGCTTTCAGGGTTCAGGCCGCCTGCCAGGCGACCCACGCAAAACAGCAGCGGCAACTTGATGGCGATCAGCAGCAGGGTCAGCCCCAGCACGATCACCGGCGCGCTGAACAGCAGGCTGATATTGGCGCCCATGCCCACGCTGATAAAAAACAGACCCAGCAGCAGGCCCTTGAACGGTTCGATCTGCGATTCCAGCTCATGCCGGTATTCGGAGTCTGCCAGCAGCAACCCGGCGAGGAAGGCGCCGAGGGCCATGGACACGCCCACCAGCTCCATCAGCCATGCGGTGCCGATCACCACCAGCAACGCGGTGGCGGTGGAGACCTCCCGCAGGCCGGTCTTGGCGACGATGCGAAACACCGGCCGCAACAGATAGCGCCCGCCGATGATCACCACGGCGATGCTGCCCAGTACTTCCAGGCCGTGTCGCAGGCCCTGGGAGGTGGTGGCGGGATGATCGCTGCCCGCGAGCAGCGGCACCATGGCGATCAACGGGATGGCGGCGATGTCCTGGAACAACAGAATCGCAAAGGCCAGTCGCCCGTGGGGCTGGTTGAGTTCCTTGCGCTCGGCGAGGCTTTGCAGGCCAAACGCGGTGGAGGAGAGCGCCAGACCAAGGCCCAGCACAATCGCGCTGTTCCATGATTGGCCAAACACGAACAGCGCGACCACGCCGATCACGGTGCCCGTCAGCAACACCTGCGCCAGGCCTACACCGAACACTGCCTTGCGCATCACCCACAGACGCTTCGGTGACAACTCCAGGCCAATGATGAACAGCAGCAATACCACCCCAAGTTCGGAAAACTGGCTGACGCTTTGCGGGTTGCCCACCAGGCCCAGCACCGATGGGCCGATGATCACTCCGGCCAGCAAGTAACCCAGCACGGCACCCAGTTGCAGGCGCTTGGCCAGGGGCACGGTCAGGACGGCAGCGAGCAGGAATACAACGGCCGCTTGTAACAGGTTGCCTTCATGGGGCATTGGGAACTCCGGGATCGTTTTGCTGAATCAACAGGTTTTACTGTAGGAGCGAGCTTGCTTTGCAGGTCCCAAGGCCTTCGCCTCCGGGTTCATTGGATGTCGTCCGGTTCTTTCGCGGCACTCTCCAAACTATTAATACCATTTATTTCAATGAGTTTTATGCACGTGGCGGTCGGGATCATCCGTGGTGCCGGCGCTATGGTCGTGTCTTCAGCCGCGCGAAAGGGTGGTTTTTTATGGGCTGAGCATTGTGCGGGAATAATCTACAAACACTTTTCCGGGACAGACGGAAGCCTGTACACGCCAGGAACTCCTACAGTTATGCTCTTGAGTTTATATTCCATGGATGGCATATTTGCATGAGTTGGGACGTTGAATACACGGACGAGTTTGGAATCTGGTGGGGCGGTCTGGATGCAAAGGAGCAATCCTCAGTATCGGCCAGTGTGGATTTACTGGGCCTTCTGGGGCCAGGCCTTGGCTTCCCCCACAGCAGTGACATCAAGGGCTCCAGGCATGGCTGCCTGCGAGAGTTGCGGGTGCAACATGCCGGGCGGCCTTACCGCGTCCTGTATGCATTTGATCCGCGCCGGTGTGCCTTGTTGCTGATTGGCGGGGATAAAACCGGTCGAGGCCGGTGGTATGACGAATACGTCCCGCTGGCTGAGAAGTTGTATGACGAACATTTGGAAACACTGCTTAAAGAGGGCCGTCACCATGGCTAAAAAATTCAGTGAGCTGCAGGCTCGCATGACACCGCAAGCCCGGGCCGATGCAGAGCGCATCTTCCAGCAACACCTGAAAGAAATGCCCCTGCATGAACTGCGCAAGGCGCAACAGATGAGCCAGGATACGCTGGCCAAGGCGCTGAATATCAATCAGGCGGCAGTGTCCAAAATGGAGCGGCGTACCGACATGTATATCAGCACGCTGCGTAACTATATCCGCGCCATGGGAGGAGAACTGGAGATTGTCGCTACGTTTCCTGATGGCCAGGTAAAGATCGAGAACTTTGCCCACTGAGTCATCCGCTCCGTCAAAGCCCGGCCATGCGCCGGGTTTTCTGTTCGCTGAATGCCTGGCGTCATTGTGCAGCTTAATGGACAATACTCGCCATTCTCGCCCCATCGGACATCAACGTGAACCAACTTCTCGCCATGCGTGCCTTCGTCCGTGTCGTCGAAACCGGCTCCTTCAGCCGCGCGTCCGACCAGTTGGCACTGCCGCGTTCCACCGTCAGTAAACTCATCACGGACCTGGAGAAGCACCTTGGCGTCAAGTTGATGCATCGCACCACCCGTGCGCTGGCGGCGACGCCGGAGGGGTTGGAGTACTACAGCCACGCGCTGTGCCTGGTGGCGGAACTCGATGAACTGGACAATGCCCTGCGCGGGCAGAAGCTCAAGCCCGGCGGCCACCTGAAAGTGGATGCGCCGGCGTCCTTTGCCAATTGCCTGCTGATCCCGGCGCTGGTGGATTTTCATCGTGAGTACCCTGAGATCACTATCGCCCTGGGCATCAGCGACCGCGCCGTGAATATCGTGGGGGAGGGTGTGGATTGCGTGCTGCGCGCTGGCAAGCTCGATGACATGGCAATGATCGCCCGCAAGGTTGTCGACCTCGAGTACGTCACTTGCGCGGCCCCCGGCTACCTGGAGCGCATGGGTACGCCCGTGTCTCCCGAGGACCTCGAGAAGAACCACCTCAAGGCGGGGTATTTCTTTGCCGGGTCGGGTAAGCCGGAGCCGTTGATTTTCGAGAAGGGCGCGACTCGGTATGAGGTAGGCAACTGCGCGTTTTCCACCAACGAAGGCAACGGCCTCAAGGAAATGCTGCTCGCCGGCCTGGGCGTCGGGCAGCATTTCAAGACCATCGTTGACTACTACGTAGAGGCAGGCCATTTAGTCCCGGTACTCGAAGACTGGACCCGGCCCGCCACGCCGTTGCACATCATCTATCCACCCAATCGCCATCAGAACGCCCGGCTGAAGGTATTTATCGACTGGGTGATCGAGCGGTTCGGCGTCAGGCAATAATCGCTGTCACGCGGATTTCAATGCGCATTGCCGGCAGCCCCAGGGCTTCTACTCCCAGCTCAGTCCAGATGGGGGCGTGATTGGGCATGTAATGGCGGTACCACTTGACCATCTGCTCGTTCACCTCCGGCGGGAAACCTCCCACGTGGTAGGAATTGACGTGTACCACATGCTCCCAGCCGGCGCCGGCTGCCGCCAGGGTGCGTTCGAGGTTTTGAAAGGCCAGGGCGATCTCGTCGGTGAGGGATTCGGGAATCTGGAACTCGTCATCCCAGCCGCCCTGGCCCGAGGTTTCGACGCGGTTGCCGATTTTGACCGCCTGGGTGTAATGCAGGGTTTCGCGTGCAATGTCGCCGTAACCGGGTGTGATGAAAAACTCGGGCTTGCTCATGGTGTTCCTCGGTTTCAGTGGTTGACCCGACAAAGGTTAATGGACTGAATCTGCGAACAAAATCCGCGTTTTTTGTCATCACTGTGCAGCGATATGGATAGTCCGAGTATCAGTTTTTCACATTCCCGTAGCCCGCCCTTTGTTACTATCGCCCTCCGTCGTCGCCAGGAGTCACCGTCACATGCAACACCAGTGGGATGAAATGCACCGCACCCGCAAGCCCACGTTTGTGTTGTGTGGCGAGCCCCAGGGGGATGTGCTCAATCTCTACGTGCATGGTTATTCGGCGTTCTTCAACCAGCAACAACTGGGTAGTTTCTCCCGGCAACTGGCAACCATCGAAGGCTCCACCAACCTGATGCTGTTCTGGCCGGCAGGGCATTTCCTGGAAAACCTGTTTGCGCCGTTCAAGGATGTGATTACCTCGATGTTGGGTGGCGGTAGCCTGGGTGCCGCAACCATCGGGGTGGGCAAGGCGATTGCCTATTTCCTCGACCACTACAAAAGCGTCGAGGCGCGGGTGGATGAGGTCGCCAAAAGCCTGCTGCCCGAATTGGCCAACTACCTCCATGGCGAGTCGATCAAGGTGCGGCAGATCAACCTGATCGGCCACTCCCTGGGCGCGCGCATCCTGGTCAAGAGCCTGCTGGCCAGCCCTGAGGTGGCCCGTGAGTTGCCGCTGAACAACCTGCTGCTGATGGGCGGTGCGATTTGTACCTCCAGCCCCTGGGACCTGGTCTCGGCGCCGCTCAGCGGTCGGGTGATCAACTGCCACTCGAGCAAGGATTGGGCGCTGGCGCTCAAGCCGGACACCGAGCGCTGCATCGGTCGTTATGCGATCCCGCTGACACCGGCGCTCAAGGCCAAGGTCGCCAACGTGCACCTGGCCACGTTCGACCACGCCGCGTATTGGCCGCAACTGAAGACGGTGGTGCAGTACACCGACCTGCTGCAGGAACGCCGGGGCATGATCCGCGCCGATCAACGCAGCAGCGAAGTGCGCTTTGCGGAAGAGGATGTCGAGCTGTTCCCGCTGCTGGTGCAGGCGCGGCCGGAGGAGTTGCAGTTTTTCGCCGAGCTGATGGCGCAAAAGCGCAGTGCCTCTATCGACGCCACCGTGCGCGAGCCCTTGAAGCTGGCCATCGAGTTGCAGCGCATGGGCGGCGACACCTTTATGAACCTGGCCCGTGGTCATGGCGTGAGCTATCGCGAAATCGCCCAGGACGTGGCGCAGCGGGTGGGTATCAAGTTTGATCAACCGATCGAGAAAGTGGCCCTTGCTGATCTGGAACTGCAGGTTGCCGAGCGGCTGATCGAGCAATACAAGGACAAGCTCAGCCAGGCTGATCGCCAAGTGTTCGAGGCAGAGTTGAAGGCCGCGGCACAAAAGGAACAGGGTTTTTTCAATCGTTTCGATGTCGGGCGCTCAGCCACCACTGCCCTCAGCGGGACCGCGCTGGCCGGGTTGACCGGGTTTATCCTGCGCCGGGGCGCGGCCACGGCCATTCCGGTGGTGGGGCAGGCGCTCGCGGCGGCGATGCTGCTGGTGACCGGCGTGCGGGCGTTTTCCGGCCCCGCGTATTCCATCACCACCCTGGCGGTGCTGGTGATCGGGGTGATTCGCGAGCGCCTGGAGCGTGAAGCACTGAACCAGGAGATGGATCTGGTGGTCCAGGTGGTAGAGGCATTTGATCTGCCCCGGGAGACGGTGATGCGTACCGTTGCGTCTGACTGATAAGCTGCGTTCACGTCTTGTGTGAAAGCCTGGTACCCCGCGTGAAATTCAGCCTGCCCAAAATCGCTACCGCCCCGTTCTGCCCGCCGGAAGTCGCCGGCTCCATCGTCGTTGATCCCCGTGCCTCGTTTTTCAAACGTGCGCTGATGTTTGCCGGCCCTGGCTTGCTGATTTCCATCGGCTATATGGACCCGGGCAACTGGGCCACCGCCATCGAGGCCGGTTCGCGCTACGGCTACAACCTGTTGTTCGTGGTGCTGCTGGCGAGCCTGGCGGGGATGGCGGTGCAGTGCCTGTGCTCACGGCTGGGTATCGCCACCGGCAAGGACCTGGCGCAACTGAGCCGCGAGCGCTACAGCCGGCGCTCGTCGTTCGTGCAGTGGATCCTTGCGGAAATCTCGATCATCGCCACCGACCTCGCCGAAGTCCTCGGCTGCGCCCTGGCGTTTCACCTGTTGCTGGGCGTGTCACTGACCACCGGGATTGTCATCACTGCCTTCGATACCTTGCTGATCCTGGCCCTGCAAAATCGAGGCTTCCGCCGGCTGGAAGCGATCATGCTGGCACTGGTGGCGACTATCGGCGTGTGTTTCTTCATCGAGCTGGTGCTGATCAAGCCTTACTGGCCCGACGTGTTTCGTGGTTTCACCCCGTCGTTGTCCGCCATCAGTGATGCCGCACCGTTGTACCTGGCCATTGGCATACTGGGGGCCACGGTGATGCCCCATAACCTCTACCTGCACAGCTCCATCGTGCAAACCCGGCTGGTCGGCAAGGACCTGGCCAGCCGCCAGGACGCGGTGAAATTGGCGCGTATCGATACCATCGGTTCCCTGTCCCTGGCACTGCTGGTCAACGCGGCAATCCTGATACTGGCCGCCGCTGCGTTCCACCAGACCGGCCACACTGATGTGGTGGAAATCCAGGACGCCTATCACTTGCTCGACCCGCTGGTGGGTGGCGCGTTCGCCAGCGTGCTGTTCGGTGTTGCGCTGTTGGCTTCGGGCCAGAGCTCCACGTTCACCGGCACCATTGCCGGGCAAGTGATCATGGAAGGCTACCTCAACCTGCGCATTCCCTGCTGGCAGCGACGCCTGATCACCCGTGGCCTGGCGCTGATCCCGGCGTTCCTCGGGGTGTGGCTGATGGGGGATGATGCCATCGGCAAGCTGCTGATCCTCAGCCAGGTGGTGTTGAGCCTGCAGTTGCCGTTTGCGTTGTTTCCGCTGATCCGCATGACGGGTGACAAGCGCCTGATGGGGCCGTTCGTCAACAGCTTGCCTACGCGGCTGCTGGCCTGGAGCTTGTTTGTGGTGATCAGCGGGGCGAATGCCTGGCTGATCGGGCAGTGGTTGTTTTGAGCGAAGTGAATTAAGTCAAAACGGCCAATGATGTGTATTTCGCCACCATCGGGTCGGCTGTCACTAACTTCATCGGCTCAATGATAGCCGTTGCAATGATGAGCCGATCAAACGGGTCCCTGTGATGGTGTTCAAGGTCCTTGACCGCGATGGCGTGCTCCGAGGTGATGGGCAGTTCCACGTAGCCGCTTTCCAGGCAGTATTCGCGAATTTCGTCCAGGTTTACGTTGAGCTTCCCGAGCCCGACCTTTATCGCCAGCTCCCAGAATGTGGCGGCACTGACGTAAATTTCAGCCGCGTTCTCGATCAGCTTTCTGGCCTTCGCTGGCAGTTTTGGATCATCGCTCAGGGCCCAAAGCAGGATGTGGGTATCCAGCAGTATTCTCATGGGTGGTTTCCCTCAAACGCATCCAGCATGTCGTCTGGCAATGGCGCATCGAAGTCATCCGGCACCACCAGTTTGCCCTTCATCGCGCCAATTCGCCGGCCTGTCGGTTTCCCGACAGGAACAAGGCGAGCCATCGCCCGCCCATGCTTGGCTATGGTGATGATTTGGCCGGCGGCGGCATCATCGACCAGTTTTGATAAATTATTTTTTGCTTCACCCAACGGTACGGTAATCATTTGGTCTTCTCGAGGTTTTGGCCAAATATAGCCAAAATTTCGTAAGCAGGCAAAGATCAACCGACTGCTGGCGGAGGGTGATTTTTGCGGGGACGATTGCAGGTTTCCGAACGGGTAATGACTGGCATCCATGACGTCTCTCCTGAAGGAATTCCTCGAAGTCTGCCCGAGTGCAAGCGGTTTTTGACCCGTGTTGTGGAAAATCAGATCGGACTTACTTGAAGGGGGATTTTTCCCGACAGTGCGGGCCGAATAGTTTCCCACAGTTGCTCAACGGTCCCAGTAAGGCACTGCCCCAAAACACTCGACGAAGTAATCAATCACGGTCCGCACCTTCAACGACAGCCGCCGGCTACCCGGCCACAGCGCAGCAATCTGTTGCGGCTCCAGGGTCGTCGCCACTTCATAGTCGCTGAGCACCGCCTGCAGCGTGCCGGCGCGCAGGCCTTCACCGATCAACCATGACGGGAACACCACCAGCCCCAGGCCTTGTTCGGCAGCGTGGGTTAGGGTGTCGGCGTGGTTGCCGGTGATCGGGCCCTTGACGCTGTAGGACGTCCAGTCGCCCTGGTCCCGGCGGAAGAACCAGCGCTGCTGGCCGGTGACGCCCTTGTAGGCCAGGCACTGGTGGTTCACCAGTTCGTCCGGATGCCGGGGCGTACCGAAACGCTCCAGATAGCCGGGGCTGGCAGCGAGACGAAAGCGCTGGGGGGCGAAGATTCGCGCCTGCATGCCGGAATCGTTCAGCACACCGATGCGAAACAGCAGGTCTGTGCCGTCTTGCAACGGGTCGACGTAGGTGTCGGTTTGCTGGATATCCAGTTGCAGCTTCGGGTAACGCCGACACAGCTCCCCAAGCCACGGCGAGAGGTGGCGTTGGCCAAACACCATCGGCGCATTGATGCGCACCAGGCCGCTGGGTTCGCTTTCCTGTTCCTGCAACGCTTGGCCGGCGGCTTCCAGTTGCTCCAGCATCAATCGCGCATGCCGGCCCAGCAGGCGACCGGCTTCGGTAGGGCTGACCGCACGGGTATGGCGGTACAGCAACTGTTGGCCCAGGGCCTGCTCCATCAACTGGACCTGCCGGGAAATGGAGGAGGGCGCCAGGCCTTCGCGGCGTGCGACTTCGGAAAAGCTGCCGTAGTCCAGTACCGCGACAAACAGGCGAAGCGCCTTGAAGCTCAGTTCGTTCAAACCCTGCATCATCACTCCATGCTGTGCGTATTGCGCAAAGGTGTTATCGGTATGCTCCCATTTATCGCACAGCAGTGCCACCGGATAATACGCGCCATTGTTCCTCTCTCTAACGCGCAGGTGATGTATGCAGGCTTCTTCAGTGGCGGGTGTGGCTCAGGCCAAGCCCAAGACGTTTCTTCGGTTGTTGCTATTGCCGCTGGTGATCTTCGCCGGCATGGGCTTGTCGGTGGAGGCCGGCTTGCTGGGCCCGCTGGGTGTACAGGTCGGCCACTTGTGGGCGACCTTGAGTATCTTCGGCGTCGGCTCGGCGATCCTGTTTTTGCTGTTGCTGTTCAGCGGCCCGCAAAAGGGCCCGGCGTTGACCGACCTGCCGCGCTGGCAATTGATCGGTGGCTTCCTGGGGCCGATGTACGTGGTGGTGCTGACCCTGGCGACACCGCATATCGGGATCGCGATGACCATGATTGCGATCTTGTCGGGCCAGGTGGGCAAGAGCGTGCTGATCGACCACTTCGGCTGGTTTGGCACTGCCCGCAAGCGGGTCAACGTGGAGCGCTGGATTGCATTGGCGTTGATCGTGGTTGCACTTGTTCTGATTGCGCGAGGTTAAGGCGATGAACCTGATTCTGTTGTTGGTATTGGTAGTGGCCGCCGGTGCGGTATTGAGTGTGCAGGCCGCCATCAATGGCCGCCTCGGGCAGGCGGTGGGCGTATTGCGCAGCAGCCTGCTGACCTTTGTCGTGGGCGCGATCAGTACCGGGTTGCTGATTCTGTTCTTTGAGCCCGCCCACGCGGTCAGCCTGCTGGACGTGCCGAAGTGGCAACTGACCGGGGCGTTGTTCGGGGTGGTGTACATGATGGTGATGGTCGGCGCGGTCCCGATTGTCGGCACGGCAGTGGCGACGGTGGCGGTGATTGTCGGGCAGCTGGGCATGGGCATGCTGATCGATAACTTCGGCTGGCTCGGCAACCCGGCGATCGAACTGTCCGGGAGCCGCATCGTGGCGATGCTGTGCCTTGCGCTGGCCCTGGTGTTCATGTACCGCAGCAACGCTCGTCGGGCTGACTGACGGGCCTTTGAACCTTGAATCGTTGCCTATAGTCATTGCTTGAGGTGTCGGCGTTCGCCGCACCTGGACGACCACGAAAAAGGAGTCTGACCATGCAAGAGAAAACATGTGCCTGCCCCCACTGCAACTGCCAGTTGGGGAAAAACGCGGTGATGAAGGATGGCAAGGGCTATTGCTGCCAAGGCTGCGCCGAGCATCATGCCCATGGCGAGCCTTGTGCTTCGGCGACCGGGTGCGAGTGTGCCAAGTCGGCGCACGGCTAACGCCGGCTGCCTCCTGTAGGAGCGAGCTTGCTCGCGAAACACCCGAGAGCGACGCGGAGCACCAGGTGCCCCGCGTCATCGTTAACGACCTTCGCGAGCAAGCTCGCTCCTACAGTTTCACGCGCTGGGGCGCGCATCCGAGCGGCGCCATTGCACGTTTTCGATGCCGAATTTCTCGGCCTGGGGCTGGCTCGTCTTCTTCACCTGCTCACGGGCAAAGCGCCCGATGCGGCCTACGCCCGCGTCGCAGCTCGCCCAATGCCAGGCTTCGGCGTTGTCGAGTTTTTCCAGGCGGATGATGAATGACTTGGGCTGGCCATGCAGCGTGTAGTCGATCACGAAAAGTTTTGCGTTAGTCATGGATCCGTAAACCCTCCTTGTGTCTTTAAGTGACCCTGCGCAGGTGGTAAAAATTCACTCGGATCATCCGGTTCACGTCTTATCATGGCGCTCCATACTTGAACGATGTGTCTTCCATGGCCCTTGCCGCGCCTCCCGACCTCAGTGATCACGCCGTCCCCGTGCAACCCTTGGCGCGCACCTATCCGCGCGGATTGTATGTCGAGCCCCATCAACACGATTGGGGCCAGTTGCTGTATGCCATGAGCGGCGTGATGTGGGTCGAGACACCCCAGGAAGCGCTGGTAGTACCGCCCCAGCGCGCGGTGTGGCTGCCGCCGGGTGTCGAGCATGGGATTCGCGTGGTGTCGGACTTGCAGATGCGCAACATCTACCTGCGCCCGGCGCTGGCAGCGACCCTGGACAGCCAGGTGCAAGTGATCGAGGTCGGCGGGCTGCTGCGCGAACTGATCGTGGCGCTGGTGGAGCAGGGCGACAAGGGGGACCAGGCCTATTACGAAGCCGTGGTCGGCCTGGCCCTGCTGGAACTGCAACGGGCCCGGCGCTCGCCGATCCGTATCGCCTTGCCCGTGGGCGCCGACCGACGCCTGACCAGCGCCTGCCAGGCGGTGATGGCGTCACCGTCCCTGGACATTCCCTTTGAACAGCACGCCGAAGCCGCCGGCGCCAGCGTACGCACCCTGGCCCGGCTGTTCCAGAACAGCCTGGGCATGGGTTTTGCCGAGTGGCGCCGCCAGGTGCAGTTGGCCACCGCCGTGGCCGAGTTGATCCAGGGCCAGTCGGTCAGCGCGATCGCCCGTTCCCTGGGTTATTCGCCGAGCAGTTTCAGCGACATGTTTCGTCGTGAACTGGGGATGGCGCCGTCGCAGTATCCCGTCTGAGGCTTGGCCGAAATCCTGAAGCACTTGGCCGATGCTTCGGTTTCAGGCCCCCTACACTGACCGCATCAACCCTTGCTGCGGAGTGTTCCATGAATTACCTGATTTCCTTGGCCATCGGCCTGTTGGTCGGCGTGATTTACGGTGCCCTGGACTTTCGCTCGCCTGCGCCTCCTGCCATCGCCCTGATCGGGCTGATGGGCATGCTGATGGGCGAGAAGCTCTGGCCCATGGGCCGGCAAATGGTCAGCGCCTGGTTCTCCTGAAACCCTTTTTAACCTCGATGGATATTGGTCATGAAAGCACTGCAATTTTCCGCCACCGGCGATCTCGCTGCCCTTGCTTACGTTGATGTCGCCACGCCGGTGCCGGCGGCCGGTGAAGTCCTGGTGCAGATCAAGGCTGCCGGGCTGAACCCCAGCGACGTGAAGAACGTGCTCGGGCGTTTCCCCTACACCACGTTGCCACGCATTCCCGGCCGTGATTTTGCCGGGGTGGTGGTGGAAGGCCCGCAGGAACTGGTCGGCCAGGAGGTCTGGGGCACCGGTCGCGACCTGGGTTTTTTCGCCGACGGTTCCCACGCCCAGTACCTCACCGTGTCGGCCAAGGGCGTGGCGCACAAGCCCAGCCATCTGAGCTTTGCCCAGGCCGCCAGTCCCGGCGTACCGTACACCACGGCGTGGGATGCGCTTGAGCGCAGCGGTGTCGGCAAAGGCACTCGCTTATTGGTGATTGGTGCCAATGGAGCGGTAGGCAGCGCGGCGTTGGCCCTGGCGAAGATTCGTGGGGCCCAGGTGCTCGGGGCCGTGCGTCGGCCGGAACAGGTCGAGGCCTTGCGCGAGCAGGGTTTCGAGGGCTTGTTACTGGGCCAGCCGGAAGCGCTGGGAGGGCAGGTTAATGCGCTGTTCGGTACGGGCGCCGATGTGATCTTTGACACCACCGGCTTCTGGTTGCCGGCAGCGGTGGCGGCGCTGGCGCCTTTTGGCCGTATCGCGATCATCGCCGCGCCGGTGGACGGGCACGTGCAACTGCCGGCCCTGGCGTTGTATCGCAAGGGTGGTTCGGTGGTGGGGATCAATTCGCTGCTCTACAACTGCGAGCAATGCGCCGTGATGCTGGAGCAGTTCGGGCGGTTCTTCGATGAGGACTTGTTGCCGCTGCCGACCGGTTTGCGGGAAGTGTCGCTGGCCGACGGTGTGAAGTGCTTTGAGCAAGTGAACCAGGGCAGTGCCGACAAGATTATCTTCCTGCCCTGACCCGCTTATTGTGGGAGATTCTATGGTTGAGGGGCAACCCTCAACCAACCTTTGGTTGG
The DNA here is from genome assembly GCF_037094675.1 of Pseudomonas sp. KK18. Lineage (NCBI taxonomy): Bacteria > Pseudomonadati > Pseudomonadota > Gammaproteobacteria > Pseudomonadales > Pseudomonadaceae > Pseudomonas > Pseudomonas sp. KK18. The sequence continues at coordinate 4,212,086 of NZ_CP146605.1, read as the reverse complement.
TATTCGCTTTGTCCTTTTAGCAAGGCAAATACCACTCGAGCAAGCTTGCGGGCCAGCATTACCAGCACCTGAGTGGTGCTGTAACCCCGCGCCCGTTGCGCTTGATAAAACTCCTTCCATGCAGCCGTTCGGCTAGCTGCCATCGCTGCGTTGTGCAAAAGACGCCGAGCTTCTGAGTCGCCACGTTTGCTCAAGCTACGACGATTATCTTTCTGTCCTGACTTAGAAACGCGTAAATCCATGCCCAAGAAGGCGATGAAAGCGTCTGCGTTTCTAAAATCACCTCGTTGAAAGCTAGTAACCAAGCGGGCTCCAGTCAAAAAACCGATACCTTCAACTGTCAAGCAACGCTTTAGCTGATCCGACAGTCCAGCTTCTTTCAGGCGATCACCGATCATCTTTTCAATCAGGCCTTCTAGCTTTTGCATCGACTTCACCTGCTCGGTAAAAGAGGCCTTCAGTAACGGCTCATTCGCCCAGCTTTGAGTCAGGCTGACGCGTGCCTGGACCAGCGCCGCCCGGCGGCGGAAAAGACTCAAAAGCTGGCGATACAGAGGAGATGGCGGCGTCCAGGGACGAAGTTCATCGGCTTCGTTTTTTAAATAGCGAGCGAGCAATTTGGCATCCTGGGCGTCGGTTTTAGCCCGGATATTCACACCTTTACGATAATGGCTGAGCTCATATCCACCCACCATGTAGATCACGCAGCCAGCTTCATAGGCGAGATCAGCGAACTCCAAGTGATAGATGTTGGTAGCTTCAATCGCAACTGCCACGGTGCCCGGTAGGGCCTTCAGCCATTTTTTAATGGCGGTTTTGTTGTTCGGGATTACTTCCAGCAGATCGAGTTCGGCGTGGTAAATCACCAGCTCATTTTTAGCAACATCGACGCCAACGATCGGCTTTGAGACAGGAACTGGCATTGCCATGGGACTTCCTCCGGGCTATGGTTTTGAGCACTTGAAGGGCTCACCCAGAGGCGCAGGCTTGTTCCTATCGTCGGTCATAGCCAGATGCATTCTTTATCGGCGCTTGGGTGAAAGGAGGAGGGGCGAAATCTCCCACGGTCTGTACTGCGCCAACAGTCAGAATCGGGCTTTGTCCCTCCTCCTCCCTTCAAGTCCTAGCATACAAGCGGGCTTGCTCGCGAATACGATGTGTCAGCCAATACATTCGGCACTGATCCACCGCTTTCGCGAGCAAGCGCGCTCCCACATTTGATCTTTATTCAGGCTTCGGGAACGCCTTTTTCCCACGCCGACCAGTTCTTCAGAATCGCTTGTACCAGCGGATTACCAGTGCGATACAGGTTCTCCAGCGCCGGTACAAATCCGCCCTGGTCCGCATACTTCAGCAGGTTGTCCACTTCGCTGTAGCCCGGGTACGGCCGATCAAAGTCGGAACCGGCCCGCACCACCGCCAGGCGATTGATATCCACCAACCCTTCACGGCTGGCCCGCAGCAACGCTTCATAGGTGGAGTTGTCTTCCTGCTGGGTGGTGCAGTACGCGCCTTTATTGTCCGTCAGCAATTTGGTCCAGACCTCGGCGCGCTCACTCAGGCGCGTCCCGGAGAACCAGGTATTGCCCGCCAGGGTGTCGCACTGGGTGACCTGCGGCGGCTGATTGGCCGGCGCGTACGGATAGTGTTTGCGCCAGGCCGTGGACTCCTTGCTTTCACTGAGCTCGACTTTTTGCGACAGCGCAAACGCCTTGGCTTGCAGCTTGGGATTGAGCTCGAACACTTCGGTCTTGTAGTCCAGCGGCGGCTTCTCGTTCGGCCCCTTGGTATTGATGCCGATATAGCCGGTCGGCCAGTCCTTCGGCGCGTCCCGTGAATCCAGCTCCCACTGGGTACCGAATTCCACCAGGTAATGCGCCCACGCGGCGGTGCCGATGGTGCCGTGGTGCGGGTTGATCCCGGCAATCCCGGCGATCAGGAAGTAGCTCTGGCGCAGGTCGAACTTGGGCGACAACGCCAGTGCCAGGGTCGAGGCGGCGGCGTTGGTCTGGCCCATGCCGGTCACCAGCAGGCACACGTCCTGGGTGTTGCAGCGAATCACCGGATACTCGGCCGACAAGCCCGGCACGCGCACTTCCTGCTTGAGCTCCAGACGGTCGATCCAGTTCTGCGCCTCGGGGGCAAACATGGTGATCAGCATCACCTTGGGCTTGATCGGGGCCGGTGTATCGGCCAGCACGACCTGCGGCAACAGCGCCCCGGCGGCCAGGCCGATGGCGATTGAAAGGCGGGTAAAGGTCTTCATTTACTGCTCCTTGTTCACACTCAGAATTGATAGCCCACGCCGGCGTAGTAACCCCAGCCGTTGGAGCGGGCGCGGAAATTACCGTCGCCAAAGTTCAGCTCGCTGCCGTCTTCCCAGTTGCCGCCGTTGTGGAAGTAGCGGCCGACCAGGGTGAAACGCAGATGAGTGAACGAATACAACAGCACGTTTGTTGCAACCAGGGAGTTGGCGGTGCGCGCGGGGTTGTCTTTATGCAGGTCCGAGCCGAAATCGTAGTTGGTGAAGCCGATATAGGTCAGCGACGCACCATTGTCGAAGCTGCCAATGGGCACGATGTATTTCATCTGCGCCCGGTAGCCGTCCCACGAATACTCGTTGCTGGCGCCATAGTTTTCCCACTGGTAACGGCCATAGAAGTTGGCCGACAGGTTGACCCGCGAGTGGGTCTCGATGTCGGTGCCCAGGCCGCTGTACAAGGTGTTGGCACGGTTGTCCTTGTTGCTGCCGTGGTCGTAGATCCAGTCAAACGCCACATACCATTCCTTGAACGGGCCGATGGCCAGGCTGCGACCGGCCAGGTAGTCGATGGAGATGCGCGGTTCGTGCTCCATGAACACCGGCGAGCCGTGGTCCCACGCGCCTTTGTCGTTGCTGTTGCCGATCCCGAAGATCTTCGGGATGTCGACGTAGCCATACAGTTCGAACGGGCCCTTGCGGCCGAAGTATTCGTACTCCAGGTACACGTCATCGGCGGGTTTGGGGCCGAAGCTGATGTCTTTGCTGCCGATCACCGTCAGGTCCTGGTTGAACCAGTCCGACAGGTACACGCCTTTTTTCGACGGGCTGGCTTCCGGGGCCAGGGCTTCGCCCTGTGCTGAGTCATCGGTGGGTTTTTCCTGCGCCAAAATGGGTCCGCTGAGTACTCCCGTAACGGCAGCCAGTAGCAGGGAAACAGCAAAAGGGGTAGCCGACGCGGATCGTCTGGAAGTGGGTTGCATTGAAAATCCCTGTTCGTACGCGGTTGGGGCCCGATTCTTCGGGTTGAGGTGAACCTGGTTGCCAAGTTCGTTCCGCAAACGTTTGCACAGGTTGTACCAATTTGTGTCAATTGCATGAAGGAATTGAGAAAAGTGGGAAATAGTCGGCCTTTTGGTCAGAAACGTAACGGACCGGGTAAAGGCGTGTGTGGCATCCTGCAGGACCTCGCACTGGGAGCCGCCCGATGTTCGATCACTATTTGAAACGCTGGAACCTGACACCCGAGGATGACGCCATCATCACCCCCGGCAGCGACCTGCTGCCGGTGCGCTGGGATGGGCAGCCGGCGATGCTCAAGATCGCCCGCGAGCCCGAGGAAAAGCTCGGCGGCGAGTTGATGACTTGGTGGGCCGGCAAGGGCGCCGCCCGCGTGTTTTTCCATGACGGCGATGCCGTGGTGATGGAGCGCGCAACCGGCCCGGGTTCGCTGATGCACATGGCCCTCAACGGTCAGGACGATGAAGCCAGCCGCATTGCCTGCGCCACCGTGGCGTTGTTGCATGCGCCGCGCCCGTCGCCACCGGCGGGCTTGCACTCATTGGAGCTCTGGTTCCGCTCCCTGTGGCTCGCCGCTGAGGGTAAAGGCGGGCGGATACGCGAGTGTGCCGCCACGGCGCGCAGCCTGCTGGCGTCACCTCAGGAACCGGTGGTGCTGCACGGTGATGTGCACCACGACAACATCCTCGATTTCGGCCCCCGGGGCTGGCTGGCGATTGATCCCAAGCGGGTGGCCGGCGAGCGTGGCTATGACTACGCGAATTTGATCTGCAATCCGGATTTGCCCACTTGCACCGATCCGGCGCGATTTACACGCCAGGTCGAGATCATCGCCGGGGCTGCGGGCCTGGAGCGCCAGCGCCTGTTGCAATGGGTGGTGGCGCACGCCGGTTTGTCGGCGGCGTGGTTTCTGGAGGATGACCAGCGACACCGCGCCGATAGGGAGCTGGAAGTGGCACGCCTGGCTCAATGTGCCTTGGTAAACGGCAGCGCCTGATCATCATTGCGGTTAAACAGGTACATCGCGGTTTCCCGGCGATATTCGCTGGGCGTCTGGTTCATCTCGATGCGAAAGTGCCGGTTGAAGTTGGAGAGGTTGGCGTAACCCACTTCAAAGCAGATATCGGCCACTGACATTTCGCTTTGCAGCAACAGGCGGCAGGCGCGCTGCACCCGGAACTTGCGCATCAGGTCGATAAAGCCGTGACCGGTGACGCGCTTGAAAAAACGCGAGAAGCCCGGTTCGCTCATGTCCAGCCGTTGGGCGATCACCGACAGCCGCAGGTCGCCGGTCAATTCCGTCATCAGGTATTCGAAGGCCTTGTGGATACGCTCCGAGCTGCGCGCATCCAGGCTTGGCGTGTAGCAGGCACTGGCCAGGCAATGGGCTTCCCCGGAGGGTGCCTGCCCCAAGGTATGCAGTAACTGGATGAACAGAATCAGGCGCGCCAGGCCCTCGGCGGGGCCGATGGACTCCAGCAGGTGCGCAGCCTTCAGGGCGGTTTCACCGGTGAATTCCAGGCCGCGCCGGGCCCGGTCAAACAGGCCTTGCAGGTCGCCCAGCTCGGGCAGCGTGGTGCGCAGGGCCAGCAGTGCGGCGCCGTCGAACTGCAACACCACATCGCGCCCCGTCAGGTACTCGCCGGGGGCCAGGTCGCCGATCCAGTCGTGGGGCAGGTCGGGGCCGATCAGTGCGACATGGCCGGCGCCAAACGCACCGATATAGTCGCCCGCCACCAGCTTGCCGCTGCCGTGGCGGATCAGGTGGATTTCGAATTCGGGGTGATGGTTCCAGCGGGCGAGCTCGAACGGATAGTCATGTTCGTACCAGCGAAAGCCATGCTCGGGCTCGGCAAGAATCACTTCCAGCTCGGCGGGGCGCTGCTCGAAAAGGGCGGATCGGCTTGCAGGCATGGGCTTGGCCCTTCTGGGCTTTTTGGAATGGCACCAAAATACGCCCTTTGTCCAAGTAGCCGCTACCCCGGGTTTTGCCCGCCACTGATACTTTTTTGATCTTGGCTATGCGGTTAAAAAAGTATCAGCCGGGCATCCGTCAGTCGTTTGTCCGGCCTTGGGCAAGCTGCTGTAATCGGGCCGTCAACAACAAAAACAATAAGTGGAAACCGCCATGCTCAAGATTCCGAAAGCGCTGTTCCTGCTCTCCGGCCTCACGCTCGCGATGGCCGCCCATGCTGCCGAAACCGTGACCATCGCCACGGTCAACAACAGCGACATGATCCGCATGCAGCGCCTGTCCAAGGTGTTCGAAGAGCAGCACCCCGAGGTGAAACTAAACTGGGTGGTGCTCGAAGAAAACGTCCTGCGCCAACGCCTCACCACCGACATCGCGACCCAGGGCGGCCAATTCGACGTACTGACCATCGGCACCTACGAAACCCCGTTGTGGGGCGCCAAGCACTGGCTGGAACCGATCACGCCGCTGCCCGCCGACTACGACGTGGAAGACATCTTCCCCGCGGTACGCCAGGGCCTGTCGGTGAACAACACCCTCTACGCGTTGCCGTTCTATGGCGAAAGCACCGTCACCTATTACCGCACCGACCTGTTCAAGCAGGCCGGCCTGGCGATGCCCGAGCATCCGACCTGGACCCAGCTGGGCGAGTTCGCCGCCAAGCTCAACCAGCCCGCCAAGGACCAATACGGCATGTGCCTGCGGGGCAAGGCCGGCTGGGGTGAAAACATCGCGTTGCTGAGCACCATGGCCAACGCCTTTGGTGCACGCTGGTTCGACGAGCAATGGAAACCCGAGCTGACCAGTCCCGAGTGGACGGCGGCGGCGAACTTCTACGTCAACACCCTGAAAAACTATGGCCCGCCGGGCGTCTCCAGCAACGGTTTCAACGAAACCCTGGCGCTGTTCAACAGCGGCAAATGCGCGATCTGGGTCGACGCCAGCGTTGCCGGCTCGTTCACCACCGACAAAACCCAAAGCAAAGTCGCCGACAGCGTGGGTTTTGCCGCCGCACCCACCGAGGTCACCGACAAGGGTTCGTCGTGGCTGTACGCCTGGTCCCTGGCGATCCCGGCCACCTCCAAGCACAAGGACGCCGCCAGAGCCTTTATCACCTGGGCCACCTCCAAGGAATACATCCAGCTGGTAGCGGATAAGGACGGCATCACCAACGTACCGCCGGGCACGCGCCAGTCCACCTACAACGCGGCGTACCTGGCCGCAGCGCCGTTCGCCAAGGTGACCTTGCAGATGATGCAACACGCCGACCCCGCGCACCCGTCGGCCAAACCCGTGCCGTACGTGGGCATCCAATACGTGACGATCCCCGAGTTCCAGGCCATCGGCACCTCGGTGGGCAAGCTGTTTTCGGCAGCGCTCACCGGCGGCATGACGGTCGACAAGGCACTGGCCGAGGCGCAGTCCACCACCGAGCGTGAAATGAAACGCGCCGGCTACCCGAAATAATCACCTCAGGGACACTGCATTGATGAATCGACTGGAAGGTAAAAGTGCGCTGGTCACCGGCAGCGCGCGGGGCATTGGCCGGGCGTTTGCCCAGGCCTACATCAACGAAGGCGCGACCGTAGCCATCGCCGACATCAACCTGGAGCGGGCGCGGGCCACCGCCACGGAGCTGGGCCCGAAAGCCTACGCGGTGGCGATGGATGTCACCGACCAGGCGTCCATCGATGCCGCGATTGCCGCCGTGGTGGCGCAGGCCGGCAAGCTCGACATCCTGATCAACAACGCCGCCTTGTTCGACCTGGCGCCCATCACCGACATCACCCGCGAGAGCTTCGACCGGTTGTTCTCGATCAACGTCGCCGGTACGTTGTTCACCTTGCAGGCGGCGGCCCGGCAGATGATCAAGCAGGGGCATGGCGGCAAGATCATCAACATGGCCAGCCAGGCCGGGCGCCGGGGTGAGCCTCTGGTGGCGGTGTACTGCGCGACCAAGGCGGCGGTGATCAGCCTCACGCAATCGGCGGGGCTGAATCTGATCAAGCAGGGCATCAACGTGAACGCCATCGCGCCGGGAGTGGTGGACGGCGAGCATTGGGACGGGGTGGACGCGATGTTTGCCAAGCACGAAGGGCTGCCGCTGGGCGAGAAGAAAAAGCGCGTAGGAGCAGAGGTACCGTTTGGGCGGATGGGGACTGCCGAGGATTTGACCGGAATGGCGGTTTTCCTCGCGTCCAAAGAAGCCGACTACGTGGTTGCCCAGACCTACAACGTCGACGGCGGCAACTGGATGAATTGAGCGGGACGCAGCTCCTCGAACCATCGCAGATCAAAAAAGGTGGGAGCGGGCTTGCTCGCGAAAGCGGTGTATCAGTCAATCTATCCGGCGACTGACACTCCGCATTCGCGAGCAAGCCCGCTCCCACAGTTGATCTTCATTGTCCTGGGAAGGGGGCTTGGTCTTATTCGGCAAAGCTGCGATCAAAGAAGTACACCGCCCCAGGCTTCAGATTCTCCACTGTCGCCTGCGGCCGTCCGCCCTCGCCATGCTTCTTGCGCCCCGTCTCCCGCAAAAAACCGGCCTCGGTCAACTTCAGCAACCGCTGGCGGATACTGGTCTTCAGCACCGGCCGCGCCAATACCAGCGAAAAGATCGTAGTCGCCTCCGGCGCACTGAACTCATTGCCCAAAAACATCAATGGCAAGCTGCTGTACAGCGACTTGGAAAACAGCCTTTCCTGTACCGCTGCCACAATCGCGTTGTGATCGAAGGGCAGCTTGACCCCGCCAGTCGCCACGGCATCAACAGAGCACCACTTTTGATGCCCTCCCAGCTCCACCTCATCAGCCACGATCGCCAGGTAATAGGTCGACGACGACCAGCAGCGCGGATCGCGAAACGCATCGCCCACCGTCCCCACTTGCTCATACCAGGCCAGCGGCAACCCAACCTTGTCACTGGCCCGCAACCGCTCCACGGCATCCTGCAGGCTCAGATCTTGCACGCCGCCATTCACCACTACACCGGGCAAGGCCCAGTGCCCGGCGAAGGGCTCGGCGTCGCGCTGGTTGAGCAATATCTTCAGTTCCCCGGATGCACGGCAATAGAACAGCACGCACAAGTCCACGGTGTGCAGGTAGGCGCTAAGGGTTGGGGCGTGGTCTGGCATGTCGGGTCCTGTTGGCAGCGGTGGGGCACAGTCTAACGGATCAAACGGGTATGTCGTGTACTTGATCCAGGATAGATAACAAAATGTTTCTTGCCATGAAAGTACATGACGTGTACTTTTATATCCAGGCCACAGGAGAACACGACCATGACCGTCTCTAAGAACGCTATCGCCTCATTCGACGTTGACGCCCAGAAGAGCTTCACACCGCTGTGCCCCAACGAATTGCCGGTCGCTGGTGGTGACCAGATCGGCGCCGAGCTCAATTACATGGCCAGCCTCGCCGCGCGCCGTGTCGGCAGCAAGGACGCCCATACCCCGCACGCGCCCTGGGTGGTGCAACAGCACAGCGAGATGCTGCAACCCACCGGGCTGGTACATGCCGATGTCACCTGGGTCGCCCACTGTGTGCCCGGCACCGAAGGTTTCACCCTGTTGGACGAATTGCCCACGCCCTATGACTACGACTACTTCATCTGGAAGGGCGTCGAACCCGACCTGCATCCCTACGGCGCCTGCTACCACGACCTCCACGACAAACTCTCCACCGGCGTTATCGAATACCTCAATGCCCAGGGCATCCAGCGTGTGATTGTCGGCGGCCTGGCCCTGGACTACTGCGTCAAGACCACCGCCTTGCAACTGCTCAAGGCCGGTTTCGAGGTGATCCTGCACCTGCCGGCATGCCGTGGCATCAGCGAGGAGGGCGGTGTGCAGGCGGTCAGCCATTTGCAACAAGCAGGCGTTGTAATTACCCGCAATCGGGAAGAACTGGCCGCGATGGCCGCGCGTTAAGGAGTACCTCATGGAAAGTGCATACGACTACGAAAACGCTGTGATCCAGGGCCTGCTGGACACCGACTACTACACCTTCACCATGATGCAGGCCGTGTTGCACCAGCACCCGAATGTCGATGTGGAATACCAGTTCATCGTCCGCTCCAGAGAGAAACTGGGGCACCTGATTCCCGAGCTGCGGGTGGAGCTGGAAAAACTCGCCGGCCTCAGCATGCGCGAAGGCGAGCTGCGCTTTCTGTTCAACCAGCGCCGTGAGTACTTGACCCCGGATTTCGAGCGCTTCCTGGGGCTGTTCCGCTTCAACCTGCGCTATATCCACGTCAGTGAAATCGACGGCCAACTGAACGTCCGCGTGGTCGGCCCGATGCTGCACTGCATCATGTTCGAACAGCCGGTATTGGCCCTGGTCAGCGAGCTGCGCAACCGCGACAAATACCCCGACGTCAGCCTCGAAGACGTCACCCGCAAGCTCTACCAGAAATTCGACTGGCTGGAGAAAAACCTCACCCGCGACGAACTGGCCGACCTGCGTGTCTCGGACTTCTCCACCCGCCGGCGGTTGTCGTTCAAGGCCCAGCGTGAAGTGGTCGACATCATGCGCCGCGACTTTCCCGGCCAGTTCATCGGCACCAGCAATGCGCACCTGGCCTACGAATTCGACCTGCCGCTGATCGGCACCATGGCCCACCAGTGGCTGATGGTGCACCAGCAACTGGGGCGGCTGCGGGAAAGCCAGAATGCGGCGCTGGAAAACTGGGTGCGCGAATACCGTGGGCGCTTGGGTATCGCCCTGACCGACTGCATCAGCACCGACTTTTTCCTCAAGGATTTCGACCTGTACTTTGCCAAGCTGTACGACGGTTTGCGCCAGGACTCCGGTGACCCGATCGTCTGGGCCGACAAGGTGTTGGCTCGCTACAAGGAGCTGGGCATCGACCCGATGACCAAGGACCTGATGTTCTCCGATGGCCTGAATTTCGAGAAATGCCTGCCGATCCTGCGGCACGTGCGGGGCAAGGCCAAGTTCGGCTTTGGCATGGGCACCAGCCTGGCCTGTGATGTCGACGGAGTAGAGCCGCTGAGCATCGTGATGAAACTGGTGCGGGTGCACGGCGAGCCGGTGGTGAAATTCTCCGATGACCCGATCAAGAACGTCTGCGAAGACGCCTCGTTCCTGCAGTATGCGGCGCAGGTGTTCAACGTCGGCAACGTCAATCCGCAACTGGGGGGGTGACATGGACACTCAGGCACGTATCGCACAAGAACTGAAGATCAACCGGCTGCTCGGCAAGGGGGGCGAGGGCGCTGAGCTGCAACGGCGCATCGACTTCATCAAGGGCACCTTGCGCCAGTCCGGCTGCCATGCGCTGGTGCTGGGCATCAGTGGCGGTGTCGACTCACTGACCGCCGGGCGCCTGTGCCAACTGGCAGTGGAACAACTGCGCAACGAAGACTACGAGGCGCGGTTTATTGCCATGCGCCTGCCCTATAAAACCCAGGCGGACGAGCGCGACGCCCAGGCTTCCCTGGACTTTATCGCACCGGACCGGATCGAGACGCTGAACATCGCCGCCTGCGTCGACGGGCTGATGGGCAGCCTGTCTGCCGCGCAAGCCAGCGCCGAACGCATCGACTTTATCAAGGGCAACGTCAAGGCCCGGGCGCGGATGATGGCGCAGTACGCCGTGGCGAACCTGCACAACGGCCTGGTGGTGGGCACCGACCATGGCGCGGAGGCGCTGATGGGATTTTTTACCAAGTTCGGTGACGGCGCCTGCGATCTGGCGCCGCTCTCAGGGCTGACCAAGACCCAGGTGCGCCTGCTGGCCAGCGCCCTTGGCGGGCCACGGCAGTTGGTGGCCAAGGCACCGACCGCCGACCTGGAAGAACTGGCCCCTGGGAAGCTGGATGAGCTGGCTTATGGTTGTAGCTATGACGAGATCGACCGCTATCTGATGGGCGAGGCGGTGAGTGAGCGGGTGAGGACGATTGTCGAGAGCGCTTACCTCAAGACGGCTCACAAGCGTGCGCTGCCGTTCGTTCCCGACTAGAGACGGCGCAGGAAGGATTTGACGATTTTCTGGGTGGCCTGGGTGGTGTCCAGGTCATCCAGGCGACTGTAGGGATGCCACTGGCATTCCTTGATTTCACTCAGGGGCCGGGCATCTTCGATATTCACCACCGACGCCTCGAACACATGGTGCAGGGTGTCGCTGGCCTTCAGCTCCTGCAATAACAGCAAACCGTCCACGTTCAGCCCGGTTTCCTCTTCCAGCTCCCGCGCGGCCGCGCCCACTGGCCGCTCATCGCGCTCGACCTTGCCGCCGGGCAATGCCCATTTCGAGCGGGCTTTACGCACGAACAGGATGTGCCCGTCGTGCTCGCAAATCACCGTGGCCCTTATTTTCATCGTCTGTGCCCCCGCAGCTGGATGATTGTCATAAAAGTGTAATGCAATTGTCATGCTCAGTCTTTATCCGGCAGGGTGGAGAGGGGGCCGGAAAACACCGATACTGCCCCATCGAAAAAAACTCACCTGAAGGAGATGCAGATGAACACCGTACGCTGGGGCATGATCGGCTGTGGCGATGTCACTGAACTCAAGAGTGGACCCGCCTTCTACAAAGCGCCAGGTTCTGCGCTGGTGGCCGTGATGGGGCGGCGCGAGGAGGCCGTGCGCGATTATGCGGCACGCCACGGCATTGCCCGTTTCTACACTGACGCCCAGGCGCTGATCGACGACCCGGAAGTAGACGCGGTCTACATCGCCACACCGCCCGACAGCCACCTCGAATACAGCCTGATGGTGGCCGCTGCCGGCAAGCATTGCTGCGTCGAGAAGCCCATGTCCCTGAATGCCGAGCAAAGCGCGCTGATGCAGCGCACCTTCGAACAGGCCGGGCTGCACCTGTTTGTCTCCTATTACCGGCGTTCCCTGCCACGCTTCCAGCAGGTGCGGGACTGGCTGCAGGACGGGCGCATCGGCGAATTGCGTCATCTGACCTGGACCCTGTGCAAGCCGCCTTCGGAAGACGATGCCAGCAGTGCCAACTGGCGCACCGACCCGGCGATTGCCGGCGGCGGGTATTTTGCCGACCTGGCCAGCCACGGTTTTGACCTGTTCCAGTACCTGGTCGGGGATATCGTCGATGTGGCCGGGTTTACCGCGCGCCAGGCCGGGCGCTACGCCGCCGAAGATGCCGTCACCGCCTGCTGGACCTTCGCCTCGGGCGCGCTGGGCATGGGCTGCTGGAACTTTGTCGCCGACCGGCGCGAAGACCGGGTGGAGATGATCGGCAGCAAGGGCCGCATCACGTTTTCGGTGTTCGATGAGGCGCCGTTGCGGCTTGAGGGCGAGACCAGCGAGGTGCTGGAGGTGCCCAACCATGCACATATCCAGTGGCATCACGTGCTGGGGATGAATGCGCATATTCGCGGCGAGAGCAAACACCCGGCACTGGCGATCGAGGCGTTGAAGACCGACCGGGTCATGGACCGGGTGCTACAACGTAACCCCAACCTGGCGGTCTAGCGGTGCTTTAATTTTGTCTTTTTAAGGAATGAACGGATGAAAATGAAAGCAGCCTGGATTGTGCTTTGCCTGGCGTTGGCCGGGGCCGCGACAGCAGCGCCGCGGGCCCAGGGGCAGGCCGGGGAGTTTGACTTTTATGTGTTGTCGCTGTCCTGGTCGCCGACCTTCTGCCTGACGCACCCGGACGACCAGCAGTGTTCGGGCAAGGGCTACGGGTTTGTCCTGCATGGGCTGTGGCCGCAGTACGCGAAGGGCGGCTGGCCGGCTTCGTGTGAGCCGCAGTCGCGCTTGTCGGATGCAGACTTCGCCCGGGGCAGGACACTGTTCCCGTCGCCCAAACTGCTCAGGCATGAATGGGCCAAGCACGGCACCTGCAGCGGCCTTGAGGCTTCGGCTTACCTGGACAAGACCGATGCAGCGCTCAGCGTGGTCAAGATCCCGCAGCAGCTTGAGCCCTTCAATGTCCGAAGCGGCCTGGGCGCGCGGGACATCGAAGCGCTGTTTCGCGAGAGCAACCCGGCCATGGGCAACCATGGCCTTGCGGTGATCTGCAAGGGTGCCGTGCTGACCGAGGTGCGGGTGTGCCTGACCAAGGACCTGGCGTTTGCCGGCTGCCCGCGCAGCGTCAAGAGCCAGTGCCGGGATGGCGATATTCGGATCCCGACCCAGCGCTAAGCGGACTCAGGCGGGCCCATAACCTTTATGGGCCTGCTCGATCTCCTCCACCAGGCGGTCAATGCCCGCCAGGCGTGCCCGGTTGTCGTGGTCCCAGGGATGGAACCCGGGCTTGAAGTAATGCAACCAGGGCAGCGCCATGCGCGGGAACACGCCCTTGGGTCCGTACAGAAACTTGAGCATCCGCCAGAAGCCCTTCAAATGCCCGCCCGAACGCCGGTCGGCAAACAACAGGCGCAGGTGAAAGTCCAGGATCGTCAGCCAGAACAGCCCCGTGGTGATGAGCATGGTGGAAGTGCGTAGCAGATAACGCTTGGGCCCGGGCTTGATCACGCTGTTCCACACATCAAACGCCACCGCCTTGTGCTCGGTTTCTTCCAGGGCATGCCAGTACCACATCTGCTGGTAACCCTTGACCGAATCCCCGAACCGCGACGGGTCGCTGAGGAGGATTTCCGCGAGCATCGCGGTGTAGTGCTCCAGGGCAATGGTCACCGCCAGGTTGAAGGAGGCGGGCAGGTATTTCTTTTGCGCGTCGAGGATCATCTTCAGCCGACGGTCGAGGGTATTCGCCGGCAGCCCTGCGGCTTGCAGCAGATCGTTGTAGGCCACGTGCTCGCGGCTGTGCATGGCTTCCTGGCCGATGAAGCCCTGGATTTCTTTCTTCAGCTCCGGGTCTTCGATGCGCTGGCGGTAGTGACGCACGCTGTCCATGAAGAACAGTTCGCCCTGGGGAAACAGCAACGACAGTGCGTTGAAAAAGTGGGTAATGAACGGGCCTTGTTCATGCCAGTCCTTGATGCGTTCGGCCGGCAGGGCAAAACGGAGGTCGCGGCGAATCGGCAGCATGGTCGGTACTCCAGTTCAGAGACGGTGCTCTTCGTTGGTTTCAAGGACGGGCGAGGGCGCATTGCGTTGCTTGGGCGCCATGCGTTTGCTGGCGAGCACCACCAGCGCTTGATAGGCGGCAGGCAGGCAGCGCGCGAGCAGGTCCAGAAAATAGGCGTCGCGGCCAATCAGCACGCGGCGTTTGTTTTTGCGTACGCCTTGCAGGATCACTTTGGCGGCCTGGTCGGCGTCGGTGATGAACAGCTTTTCGAAGTCGGCCCGGGCCTGCTGTTCGCTGTGAATCAGGAAGCCGGTCATGTTGGCGTCGATCCGGCTGCTGCGGCAGATGTCGGTGCGGATCCCGCCAGGGTGCACGCAGGTGGCCGAGACCCCGCTTTTCTGCAGGTCGAGTTCCTGGCGCAAGGACTCGGTAAAACCACGCACGGCGAACTTGGTGGCGTTGTAGCCGCTCATGCCCGGCTGGGCGAACAGGCCGAACACGCTGGAAGTGTTGACCACATGCCCATCGCCGCTGGCCTTGAGGTACGGCAAAAAGGCCTTGGTGCCGTACACCACGCCCCAGAAGTTGATCCCGACGATCCATTCCAGGTCGGTGTAGTCCACGCCTTCGACGGTGCTCGACAGCGCGACGCCGGCGTTGTTGAAGATCAGGTTGATCTGGCCATGTTCGGCGGCGCATCGGGCGGCCCAGTCTTCCACGGCCTGGCGCTCGGAAACGTCCAGCACCTGCGAGGTGACCAGCACCGGTGCAAGCACCTGGGCCTTGATCAGTGCGACGGTCTGCTCCAGGCCCTGGCTGTTTTTATCCGCCAGCGCCAGGTGGCAGCCTTCACGCGCCAACGCCAGGGCCAAGGCGCGGCCCATGCCGGAAGCGGCGCCGGTAATGGCCGCCACGCGGCCGTTGAATGACTTCATGACAGGCTCCCTTCTGCGGTGGTGTGGGGCGTTGCGGCCGGGCGCGCGGTGGACGGTATCGGCACCAGGCTGGCGACGTAGTCCTTGAGGGCGAAATGCCGGGTGACCTGCTTGAAACGCCAGGTGGAGCCGGGCCACAGCGTGGTGTTCTTGCCGGTGCGTGGGTCCAGGTACCAGCTCTTGCAGCCGCCGGTGGACCAGATGGTGCCGTTGAGTTTTTCCTGCAGCCTGGCGTTGTAGGCCAGTTCCACCGCCGGCTTGACGTCCACCGTAGCGATGCGATGACGCTGCATTTGCTGCAGGGCATCGAGGATGTAGGTGACCTGGGCCTCTATCATCAGAATCATCGAGTTATGCCCCAGCCCGGTGTTGGGGCCGACGATCAGGAACAGGTTCGGATAACCCGGCACCGTGGTGCCCAGGTAGGCGTGGGCGCCGTCTTGCCAGGTGTCCATCAGGTCGATGCCGTGGCGCCCGATGATGCAGTTGCGGGGCAGCGGATCGGTGGCCTGGAAGCCGGTGCCGAAGATGAGGCAGTCAGCCGGGTGCTTGATGCCGTCGGCGGTGATCACCCCGTCGGCCTCGATGCGCAGCACGTTGTCGGTTACCACCTGCACATTGCTGCGGGACAGGGCCGGGTAGTAGTCGTTGGAAATCAGCACGCGCTTGCAGCCGATGGTGTAGTCCGGCGTCAGGGTCTTGCGCAGGGAAGGGCGGGCCACTTGTTTGTGCAGGTGGCGCATGGCGATTTTCTGCACCATTTTCATCAGGCGCGGGTGCAGGGCAAAGCCCACCACGCGACCTTCCAGTGCCCAATAGAACGCGCCGCGTACCAGGCGCTGGGTGAACGGCAGGTGCTTGAAGGCCCAGCGCTCGAAGCGTGAAATCGGCCGGTCGGGCTTGGGCATGATCCACGGCGGGGTGCGCTGGAACAGGTCCAGGTGGGCCACCTGCGGCGCAATCTGCGGCACGAACTGAATGGCACTGGCGCCGGTGCCGATCACCGCCACGCGCTTGCCCTTCAATGAATACTCGTGGTCCCACTGCTGGGAGTGGAAGCGCTTGCCCTTGAAGCTGTCCAGGCCCGGAATATCCGGCAGTGCCGGGCGCGACAGGCCGCCCATTCCCGACACCAGCACCCGCGCACTGACCTGGCGGCCATTGCTGAAGCTCAGGCTCCAGCGCTGTTGCGCCTCATCAAATACCGCCTTCTCCAGGCCCATGCCAAAGCGCAGGAACGGCGCCAGTTCGAAGCGCTGGGCGCACTGCTCCAGGTAGGCGCGAATCTCCGCCTGTGGCGCAAATTGCCGGGTCCAGTCCGGGTTGGGCGCAAAGGAAAACGAATAGACATGGGATTGCACGTCGCAGGCGCAACCGGGGTAGTGGTTGTCCCGCCAGGTGCCGCCGAGAGCATCGGCCTGTTCGGCAATAAAGAAGTCGTGGAACCCGGCTTCCTTGAGTTTGATCGCCATGCACAGCCCGGCAAATCCGGAACCGATGATGGCGATGTCGATGGTGTCATGGGCATTCATAGGCTGTCCCTCGTGGGCCGGTGGCGCCTTACGGGTGTCGACATCGGATGTGCTCCTTGTTTTTGTTTTGGCTTTTTAGATAGAACACCATTGCAAAGGAAAATTGAATTATTTATTTTAAAAAAGATTTTAAATAATCTACCTGAAAATATCGTCTAGGCTACGACCCAGTTCCTCATGTGCGACTTATCCGACGGACGAGAGCTTGTACGCACACAGTTAAGGTCCAGGGTGGACGATGGCTGAGGCCTTGACCAATACCGGTCGGGCCGCCAGCAACGCAGGGATGCAGAGGACCGAGCTATGGCTGTCGAGTGGGTTGTCGCTGCGGGTGTGTGTGTAGGGTTAAGCGTAGTGTTGTGGGCCTTCAGTGCCCGGATGACACGGCGTATAGAGGCGGCTGTTCCGATCAACGGGCGCTTTCTGGAGATCAACGGCGAGCGCTTTCATTATGTAGACGAGGGCAAGGGCCCACCGCTGGTGATGATCCACGGGCTGATGGGCAGCAGTCGCAACTTGACGTACGCCTTGTCTGCCCAATTGCGTGAGCACTTTCGAGTGATCACCGTGGATCGTCCGGGGTCGGGTTATTCCACCCGGCATGCCGGCACGGCCGCGGACCTGCCTGGCCAGGCCCGGCAAGTCGCCAGCTTTATCCAGACGCTGGACCTGGATAAGCCGCTGGTGCTGGGGCATTCCCTCGGCGGGGCGATTGCCCTGGCCCTGGCCCTGGACCATCCCCACGCGGTGTCCGGATTGATCCTGGTGGCGCCCCTGACCCATCCCCAGCGCCTGCTGCCGCTGGTGTTTATGTCGTTGGCGATACGCCCGGGATGGCTGCGACGCTTTATGTCGCACACCCTGACCATGCCGATCGGATTGCTGACCAAAGGCTCGGTGGTCAAGGGCGTGTTTGCCCCCGACCCGGCCCCGGAAGACTTCGCCACCCGTGGCGGCGGCTTGTTGGGCATGCGGCCCGAGAACTTCTATGCCGCCTCCACCGAGATCAACCTGGTCAACTATTTCCTGCCGGACATGGTCAAGCGCTACCCGCAGCTGACGTTGCCGATCGGGCTGATTTATGGCGCGCAGGACAAGGTGCTGGATTTCCGCAAACACGGGCAGGCCCTGGCCAGCCTGGTGCCGGGCCTGAAGCTGCAGCTGGTGGAAGGGCGCGGGCATATGTTGCCGATCACGGCCACCGAGCGTGTCGCGGCGGTGGTCGAGCAGGTAGCCAAGCGCGTCCGGCCGCCGGAAAGCGCCACGGTGTTGCACCCGCCGTTTGCGTTGGCGAGTAAATAATTGTGCGACTGAGCTCGCGGTTCGAACTCGTCAATGCTTGCTCTAGACGCCTGACCAAACGGCTGAAAAAGAGACTGCCCGGTCACGTTCAAAAGGGTTCAAGAAACTAGTTGACGACCTAACGATTCCGCGCTATTTATTTAAAAAAATTATTTCAATGTCTAATTTGAAACAATTTTTGAAATGCCTAAGAGCGAATAAAATAATGAAAAAAACGCCTTTTATCGCATGGTTGAATTCTCGGGGCAGTCACCGCTCCGTGTACCTGTCCAGTGTTGATTTTTGCTCCCTGCCTACCTGCGTCGTGCGGAGGCTGCCATGAATCAGACCCTGGCTGCCCCGAACGTCTGGACCGACGGCAAGCGCCACCTGTGGTGGCTCGGCATCATGCCCCTGGCAACCCCAATTCTCTCTGGCGCCCTGGCCATCACTACCGGCGTGCAACAACTGTGGTGGGTCGGTGTGCTGGTGATCTTCGGCCTGATCCCGCTGATCGACGGCCTGCTGGGTGAAGACGTCAGCAACCCGCCCGAGTCCGCCGTCAGCAACCTCGAATCCCAAAGCTACTACCGCTGGATCGTCTACACCGGCGTGCTGTTTGTCATCTCATCCCTGGTGGTCACCGGGTGGCTGGCCGCAGGCGGTATCGACTGGATTATCAATGGCGGCCTGTTGCATGCCACCGCCACCCTGGACCCGTCGAGCTGGCTGGCGAAAACCGCCGCGTTCATCACCGCGCGCACCGAGCTGCATGGCCAGGTGAGCTGGTTCACCTACCTGGGCATGGCAATGTCCACTGGCGCTGCCACCGGCATCGCCATCAACACCGCCCATGAGCTGGGGCACAAGCCGCGCCTGCTGGAAGTCGTGCTGGCCAAGATCACCCTGGCGCCGACCTTCTACGGGCACTTCTACACCGAACACAACCGTGGCCACCACGTGCGCGTCGCCACCCCGGAAGACCCGGCCAGTTCGCGGTTGGGGGAGAGCTTCTGGGCCTTCCTGCCGCGCTCGGTATGGTTCAGCGCACGCTCGGCGTGGAACCTGGAACGTGAACGCCTGCGCAAACTCGGCCTGCCGGCCTGGCACTGGAAGAACGCCGTACTCAGCGCCTGGATGTACAGCGTGGTGTTGTGGGGCGCGATGATTGCCTGGCTGGGCGCGGCAGTGATTCCATTCCTGATCATCCAGGGCATCTACGGTTTCTCGCTGCTGGAAGTGGTGAACTATGTCGAGCACTACGGCCTGAAACGCCAGAAGTTGCCCAACGGTCGTTATGAGCGTTGCTCGCCACGGCATTCCTGGAACAGTAATCGGATTGTCACCAATATCTTTCTGTTCCAACTGCAGCGGCACTCCGACCATCACGCCAACCCAACCAGAAGTTATCAGTCACTGCGTCATTTTGATGAATCGCCGCAACTTCCATACGGTTATGCCAGCATGATTGTCTGGGCGTATGTGCCGTACTTGTGGCGACGACGCATGGATCACCGGGTACTTAATCATTACGCCGGGGATATCACCCTGACCAATCTTCAACCTTCACAGCGTTTGAAGTACCTGGAGAAGTACAGCAACACCACCAGACCCTTCTAACGAAAGCAGTCAGTTGTAGGGCGTACTCGGGATCTGTGTATCGCGCAGGTTTTCATCGCCCAGGCTTTACCGGTTTCGAGTACGGCTTAGTTGCAAGACAGTTGTTTGACCCGAACAAAAATAAAATTAAGGGAAGGACGTACACCATGCAAACCCCTGCCAAGTTCACCACGCACATTGTATTGGCTGCCCTGGGCCTGATCGTTTACCACCAGGCCCAGGCCGCCCGTATCGAACCCGCCGGCAGCGCGTTTACTGCCCAGGGCCCCATCAGCTTTTCCAAAGGCGCGCTGATCAGCGCGGATTGCACCATCAAGGTCGCCGGCAAAGTGGCGGCGGATGGCTCGTCGGTGAATGTCGACAAAGTTGAATTCGATGGCGGGCTCAAGTGCAGCCGGGTCGAAGCGATCAACTTGCCGTGGGTATTAGTGGCTAAAGATACCAGGAGCGGCTCGATGTCGAAGATCGCCGTGGATGTGCATGCCTTTGGTTTGGGCGGTAAGTGCGGGCCTTCTACTGCCGATGGAACCTGGGATAACGCCACCGGCAAGCTGGAAGCGTCGAATGTGCCTATCGGCGAAGACTGCAAGATCAAGACGGTGTCGATCAAGATGCCGCCGAGTTTCAAAGTTGTTGAGTAACAGTGGGATGTTGTAGCGGTAATTGAATTGAAATTTGGCTGGAAAGGGAAGTTCTGCAGATTCACCGTGACCTCTCGATCATGGCCATTACCCCTGGCGAAATGACTCGCCATAACATGTGAGGAAAAATAATGAAAAGCTTGAAAACCCTCGTGTCTTTGACTGCTTTGACTGTTTGCATGGGTGCTGCTTCGATGGCCAGTGCGGCGTCTTTCAGCCCTATTGGTGCAAGCATCACCGCTAACGGCAGCATTACGGTCAAATCGCCGTCGTCGTTTCAGCAGCCAGTGACTTGCAACATTCTTTTCCAGGGTGTTGTTAACGCCGATGGTACTGCCAATATCAATAGCGCCACCGTATCGGGTTCCAACAGCCTGTGCGCATTGCCCAAGATGACTAACCTGCCATGGAAACTATCGGCTACCTCCGTTACTGCGGGTACCGTGACCAACGTTGGCTACACCATCGCAGGTGCACCGCCAATCATTCCTGCCACCAACTGCGGCCCGACCACTATTGCCGTGGGCCTGGCGTCAACTGCCAGCCCAGCTTCCAGCACGATCACTGCAACCAACCAGACGCTGACCGGCAGTTGCACCGTGGTGTCGCTGAGCCTCACCGCACCGGGTGCCGTGGTAATTCCTTGATAGGCGTACTCCGTAAAAAGGGTTGATCACCCCGATGGAAGGCAGGCGCCTCGCGAGAGGCGCTTGTTCAGGGATGGACAGCCAACGGATCGGCTGACAACACCGTTCATTGCGCTTGGTGAATACGTCACCAGACAGGTGGAAAAACATGGAAAGCTTGAAAACGTTCGTGGGTGCTACTGCTGTTGCAATGTGCATTTGTGCGGCTTCGATGGCCAACGCGGCGTCTTTCATTCCTGCCGACCAATCATTTACCACCGTTAACGGCACCCTGACGCTGAAGTCGCCGTCTTCGATGAGGACACCTGTAACGTGTAATATCCAGTTTGTTGGGCGGGTATCCCACGATGGTTCCACGGCAAGTCTGACCAGTGTTTATATCGCTGGCAGCAACGCCCTGTGTGCCATGTATCGTGTCAGTAACTTGCCATGGGTATTGAGTCCAACAGCCAGTGCTTTCGGCGCATTATCTAATGTCAGTTTCACTGTGGCGAGCCTTCCGCCAATTATTCCTGGTACTAACTGCGGTCCTGCAACTATTAGCGTTTCTCTCTTCAATAACACCGATGGCTTAAATCTCTATGCAATGAATCAGGTACTTTCCGGTAGCTGTGAAGTTGTGTCGATGCGCTTCGCAATGCCATACCTGATGATAAATCCTTGATAAACGAATTTTGATCGGCTTGCGCCTCAGGCGAGGTGTCTGGCCATGTAACTGATGCCGGCGGAGCCGGTGGATAACAATAAAAAGTCTGGGGACTAAGACAATGCAAAGCCTTACCACACGTATTTCTCTAACTGCGCTGCTGCTTGGCCTGGCATTCACATCCTCAATGACCCACGCGGCATCGTTTGCCCAGGCGGGCGCCGCATTTACTGCCACTGGCTCGATCTCTACCGCAGTAAAACTTTTGGTATGGACACCCGTCCCTTGCACTGTCGCGCTGACCGGAAAGGTCGCTTCCGACGGTTCAAGTGCGACCATCACCGGTGCCACTTTTACGGGCAACGCACTGTGCGGAGTTTCCGGGCCGCTTAATCTGCCGTGGACCCTCGTGCCGACGAATGCCAGCACCGCAACACTTTCAGGTTTCGCCGAGAAGTTCTTCTCCGACACGTGCGCGTCTCCAAGTACGTTGACCACGCAATGGAGTGCTGCTGATAACACCTTTAGCCTCGTTAGCCCTCACACCGTAAGCGACAGCTGCCGAATCACGGCATTCAGTTTCAAGCCTTCGCCAGTCCTCACGATTAGTCCTTGAACTTGATCATCAGATCAAAGGTTGAAATATGCCCCTGAACGGGCAAACGAAGCAGCAAGACGAGCCGGCTCGAGCAGGCTCAGTTTGATAACAATAAGGAGTGCCGCATGAATAATAAAAAACAACAGGTGCAGGCTGTATTGGGGCTCGCATTGCTGGGGGGGCTGATGATTACCGCTCCGGCGCAGGCAGGTGGTTTTGCTACCCCGACCTATGGCGCGCAGGGCTGGGGCCGTGCCTTTGGTGGTGGTTCGCTGTTCAAGGATGACCCTTCAGCTGCGTACAACAACCCGGCTGCCATGGCATTTATTGATCACACTATCGTGCAGCAAACCGTCGATTACGCCCGCGTCAATATCAAGTACAAGGGCAGTGCTTACGACTACAAGGGAGATCCGAGCAGTTCCAGCGTCATTGATCCGTTGACAGGTATACCTACCTCAACCCCGCGCACAGGCAACGGCGGCGAAGCAGGCTTCACCGCTTGGCTGCCTACCGGCTTTGCGGTGATTCCGCTCAATGACCGTTTTGCGCTCGGCTTTAGCGCTGTTGTCCCTCA
This sequence comes from Pseudomonas sp. KK18, assembly GCF_037094675.1. Lineage (NCBI taxonomy): Bacteria > Pseudomonadati > Pseudomonadota > Gammaproteobacteria > Pseudomonadales > Pseudomonadaceae > Pseudomonas > Pseudomonas sp. KK18. The sequence continues at coordinate 4,189,389 of NZ_CP146605.1, read as the reverse complement.
AGGCATGAAAAGTACCTGGGACCCGGATTGGAAGGGTCGCGACTTCGCCGTCGACACCAAGATCGAAACGGTAGGTGTGACGGGCTCGCTGTCGTTCAAGGTCAACGACCAGTTCTCCATTGGTGGTGGCGCCATCGTGCAGCACAGTAGTGGCTTCGTCAGCCAGAACGTCGACCTGCTGGCAGCGGCGGCCTTGTCGCCAGGATTGGGCGGTGCACCCTTTCCTTCAGGGGTTGGGCATGCCTTGATGCGGGTCAAGGTAGATAACACCTCTGTCGGCTGGTTTGCCGGCGTGGTCTGGAAGCCGACGCTGCAGGATACTGTTGGCCTGAACTACCACGCCAAGATCAAGAACAAGCTGGAGGGTAACTACAATATCTATGCCGATGACGGCTCCAGAAGCCTGATGACCGATATCAACCCTGCTTTCGGCAAAACCCTGGTAGAGCAGGCGTACCCGGGCCTGCATCTGTACCCGGATGGCGCCAACGCCTCAACCCAGCTGGATATTCCGGCCAATGCCGCGATTGATTGGGTGCACGTGTTCAACGACCGCTTCACCCTGGGTGTCAGCGCCATGTGGACGCAATGGTCTTCGTTCAAGGACCTGACCCTGAAGTCCGACGGCAGCACCATCGTGTCGATTCCCTACAAGTACCGTGACGTCTGGATGCTATCGGTGGGCGGTGACTACAAACTCACCGACGACTGGACCGTGCGTGCCGGTGTCGCCAATGACCAGACTCCAACCCGTAACTCCACACGTGACCCACGTATTCCTGACGGTGACCGCTGGTTTGCTTCCCTGGGCCTGAGCTACGCCGTAAGAGCTATTCCGGGGCTGACCCTGGACGGTGCGTACTCCCGGCAGTTTGTGGAAGAGGTCAAGTTGAAGACGCAGAACGTCGATCGTCTCGGCGGCGCACGCCTGGATGGCAAGGTCGACAGCAAAGGGGAGGTGGTCAGCTTATCAGCGACTTACGCGTTCTGATCGCGTGCAGTGAAGTGAATTGACTAGCCGATAAAGGAGGGCAGCAAGCGCATCTTGCTGCTCTTCCGGCATTTCTCACGTGCTCCCTTTGATCCATCAGGCTGACTTGCTCAGCCCTTGATTTTTTCGCCCAAGCATTAAATAAAAATTTCAAAACAAAATTTGAATTTATCTTTTCAAGTTTGTAGTGTGGCTTTACGTCACAGGTCATTCCGATCTGCCCGGGCGTTTGCCGTACCCTGAATTGAGTAGAGGTATCCCCATGGTTATCTGGTTATTGGCGGGACTCGCAGCAGCGATTGCCCTGGCGTATCGACAAGCCGCTGCCACCCTCTGGCTGGGTGCCGGCCTGGTCTGGCTGGCGGCCGGTTACCTGTTCAACGCAGTCGCCGGTTTCGGCGCCGGCGTGGTGGCGGTGCTGGTGGTGTTGCCCGCGCTGCTGCTGACGATCAAACCCCTGCGCCGCACCCTGTTGACCAGCAAGGCCCTGGGCCTTTTTCGCGGCATCATGCCGGCGATGTCCGACACCGAGCGTGCTGCCATCGAGTCCGGCACCGTGTGGTGGGACGCCGAGCTGTTCAGCGGCAAACCGCGCTGGGAACGCCTGTTGCAAGCCGCACCGGCCAGCCTCAGCGCTGAAGAACAGGCTTTCCTCGACAACGAAGTGGAGACCCTGTGCGACATGTCCAACGACTGGGAAACCACCCAGGTCTGGCAAGACATGTCCCCCGAAGGCTGGCAGTACACCAAGGATGCCGGCTTCCTCGGCATGATCATTCCCAAGCAGTACGGCGGCAAAGGCTTCTCCCACTATGCGCATTCGCAAGTGGTGATGAAGCTCTCGACCCGCTGCTCGGCGGCGGCGATTTCAGTGATGGTGCCCAACTCCCTGGGCCCGGCCGAACTGCTGCTGCACTACGGCACCGACGCCCAGCGCAACTACTACCTGCCACGCCTGGCACGGGGCGAAGACATCCCGTGCTTCGCCCTGACCAGCCCGTATGCCGGCTCCGACGCCGGCGCGATTCCAGACCTGGGCATCGTCTGTAAGGGCATGCACGAAGGCGAGGAAGTACTGGGTTTCCGTGTGACCTGGGACAAGCGCTACATCACCCTCGGCCCAATCGCCACCGTGCTCGGCCTGGCCTTCCGCGCCGAAGACCCGGACGGTCTGCTCGGCCAGCCGGGTTCCCTGGGCATCACCTGCGCGTTGATCCCCACCACCCATCCGGGGGTGAACAGCGGCCGGCGTCACTGGCCACTCAACGCGGTATTCCAGAACGGCCCGACCACCGGCAAGGATGTGTTTATCCCGCTGGAATGGGTGATCGGCGGCCGCGAGCAAGTCGGCAACGGCTGGCGCATGCTGATGGAATGCCTGGCGGCTGGCCGGGCGATTTCCCTGCCGTCGGCCAACGTCGGCCTGGGCAAGGTGGCTGTGCGCGGCACCACCGCTTATGCGGCGATGCGCAAGCAATTCGGCCTGCCCATCGGCAAGTTCGAAGGCGTGCAGGCGCCCCTGGCGCGCATGGCCGGGCATCTGTATGCCTGCGACGCGGTGCGCAAGGTCTCGGTAGCGTCACTGGATGCCGGTGAAAAACCCTCGGTGATCTCGGCCATCGCCAAGTATCACGTTACCGAGCGGGCACGCATCATCGTCAACGACGGCATGGACATCGTGGCCGGCAAGGGCATCTGCATGGGGCCCAACAACTTCCTAGCCCGGGCCTACCAGCAAAGCCCCATCGCCATCACGGTGGAAGGCGCGAACATCATGACTCGCTGCCTGATCATCTACGGCCAGGGCCTGATCCGCTGCCATCCGTATGTGTTCCGCGAGATGGAAGCGGCGCGCAATACTGACCGGCGCAAGGCCCTGGTGGATTTCGACAGCGCAATGTTCGGTCACCTGAGCTTCGTGCTGGCCAATACCGTGCGTGCCGCAGTGTATTCGCTGACGGGCGGACGGCTGATTTCCGGGCCGGGCAAGACCGATCCGGCGCTGGCGTCCTACTACCGCCAGGCCAATCGGCTGTCGGTGGTGTTGGCGTTGATCTCGGACATTTCCATGGGCGTGCTGGGCGGTGCCCTCAAGCGCAAGGAAAGCATCACCGGGCGGCTGGGGGACATTCTGTCCCAGCTGTACATCCTGTCCTGCGTGCTCAAGCGTTTTGAGGATGATGGCCGGCCACAGGCAGATTTGCCGCTGGTGCATTGGGCGGCCCAGGACGCGTTGCTGCGCGCCCATGAGGCCCTGGCCGAAGTGCTCGACAACTACCCGTCGAAAGCCGCGGCGGCGGTGGTGCGTGGCTTGACGTTCCCGTTCGGTATTCCACAGCGCAAACCGTCGGATCGCCTGTTGGCGCAAGTGGCGGAGCTGGTGCAGGTGCCGGGGGAAACCCGCGACCGCTTGCTGGGCAATTCCTACATTCCTCGGCCGGAAATCGACAAGCTGGCTTACGGCGAGCTGGCCTTGCGCCTGTTGCCGCAAGTGGAGCTGATCGAGGCGCGGCTCAAGGGGGCGATCAAGCAAGGCCTGATCGAGCCAATGCCGATTTCCAGTGCGGCGTTTACTCCGTGGCGAGTCAAGGCGCGGGCGCTGGACCTGATCAGCGAGGAAGACGACAGCTTGCTCGCGCGCTATGTGGAATATGGCGATCACGCGATCCAGGTGGACGACTTCCCGCAGGACTTCGGTTTGCTGGAAGCCTTGCAACAGCGCCAGCAGGCGCTGGAACAGGCCGCCAAACCGAGCGCAAGACGCCGCGCCAACCAAGGCGAAAACGCGCCGGTCAACTGACTGGAACTGGAGGAACACGACCCCTGTAGGAGCTGGCTTGCCTGCGATAGCGTTGGTTCAGTGCCAGATGTGTTGGCTGACACACCGCAATCGCAGGCAAGCCAGCTCCTACAAGGATCGGGTTTCCATGGCAACACCGTGTTTGTGAGTGAATTTATCCATGAGTGACAGCTACCTCTCTTTCGTCAATTCCCCCTTGGGAGCCTGGTTGGCCCGCACTGCCGGGCTGCCCCAACCCCTGGCATTGCAACGTCACCGCAGCGGCCAGCAAGGCCTGGCCAACCCGGTAATCGTCGCGGGGGTAGGGCGCCTGGGGGCGCAAATCCAGCGCATCTTCACCGCCACCGATACAGTGACTGCCACCGCTGCGACCCTCAAGGCACCCTCCACGGTCAAGGTCCAGGGCGCGGTGTTCGACGCCAGCGACATTGCCGACCTCAAGCAGTTGGACGAGCTCTACGAATTCTTCCACGCCAACGCCAGGCGCCTTGGGCAGCACGCCCGGGTGGTGGTGCTCGGCACCGCGCCGGAGTTGTGCAAGGACCTGCCCCAGGCCATTGCCCAGCGTGCCCTTGAGGGCCTGGTGCGTTCGTTGGCCAAGGAGTTGCGCCGGGCGATCACCGTGCAGTTGATCTACGTCGCACCGGGTGCCGAGGACGGGCTGGAAAGCAGCCTGCGGTTCTTCCTGTCGCGGCGCTCGGCCTATGTTTCGGGGCAGGTGGTGCGCCTCGAAAAACCCGTCGATAGCCCAACCGAAATCAACTGGGACAAACCCCTCGGCGGCCGCCGTGCCCTGGTCACCGGCGCCTCCCGTGGCATCGGCCTGGCAATCGCCCAGGTGCTGGCCCGCGATGGAGCCCATGTGGTCTGCGTGGATGTGCCCCAGGCCCAGGATTCGCTGCAACAGGCGGCCGGCAGCGTCGCAGGCACCGCACTGGCGCTGGACATCACCGCCACCGATGCCGCGCAGCAGTTGCACGCCCATGTCAGCCAACACGGTGCATTCGACGTGGTGGTGCACAACGCCGGGATTACCCGCGACAAGACCATCGCCAAGATGACTGAGACCGCGTGGCGCAGCGTACTGGCGGTCAACCTGGAAGCACCGTTGCATCTGAGCACGGCGCTGCTGGAAAGCCAGGGCCTGAATCCGGGCGGGCGGATCGTGTGTGTCTCATCGATTTCCGGTATCGCCGGCAACCTCGGGCAAAGCAACTACGCCACCTCCAAGGCCGGGGTGATCGGCCTGGTACAAGGCCTGGCCCCGCAGGCGGCGGCGCAGCAAGTGACGGTGAATGCCGTGGCACCGGGCTTTATCGAAACCCAGATGACCGCGAAGATCCCGCTGATGATTCGCGAAGCGGGGCGGCGGATGAACTCGATGTCCCAGGGCGGGCAACCCATCGACGTGGCAGAAACCATCGCCTGGCTGGCGCATCCGGCATCCGGCGGGGTCAATGGCCAGGTGGTGCGGGTCTGCGGCCAAAGCCTGTTGGGAGCCTGAGCATGGACTATGTGACGCAGATTATTGACCCGCCGCCCTCGCGCTCGCGGCTGTTGCTGGACGGGGTATTGGGGCTGCGCAAACCGAAGCTGGAAGGCGAGCCGACGTTGCCGAAAGAACGCCTGGTGCGTTCGGCCGTCGAGCTGTCTGCCCAAGGGATCGCGGCTTACGGTCGGGCCTGTGGTTTCCGCCGTGAGCAAGGCGTGCCGCTGTCCTATCCCCATGTGCTGGCGTTCCCCTTGCACCTGATGTTGCTGACCCGCCCGAGTTTCCCGTACCCGGCCAGCGGCATGGTGCATTTGGCCAATCGCATCCGCCAGCATCGACGGCTGGAGGCGGGCCAGGCCTTGCGCCTGGAGGTGTATTGCGAACGCTGGGTCGCCCATCCCAAGGGCCAGGCGCTGAGCATCGCCACCCGTGGCTACAGCGCGGGCGCCCTGGTGTGGGAGAGCGACAGCCTGTACCTGCGCCGTGACGTAAACGCGCCGGTTGGCGAGCCGTGGGACGACGCGTTGCCCTTGCAGAAAGATGGTTTGCTGCGCACTCAACGCTGGGTGCTGCCGGCGGATCTGGGGCGGCGTTTCGCCAGGGTCTCGGGGGATTTCAACCCCATTCATACCTCGATGATCGGCGCCCGATTGTTCGGTTTTCGCCGGGCCATCGCCCACGGCATGTGGACCCTTGGCCGCGCCCTGGCCGCCCAGCAACCCCCCGGCGGACTGGACCAGGCCGAGGCCCATTGCGACTTCAAGCTGCCGATCTTCCTGCCCGGCCAGGTGGCGCTGTGGAACGTTCCGCCAACCGGCCCGCGCCGTGAGTTTGAAGTGCGTAATTTCGCCGGTGACAAACCCCATATGCGTGGGCTGTTTATCTGGAATGAGACCGATCGATGAGTGACTACAGTTTCAACCCGGCCCCGACGCGCCGCGTGGCGATTATCGGCGGCAACCGTATCCCGTTCGCCCGCTCCAACACTGTGTACGCCCATGACAGCAACCAGGATCTGCTGGTCGCCGCCCTGCAAGGCCTGGTGGACCGCTACAACCTTCACGGCCTGCGCCTGGGCGAGTTTGCCGCGGGTGCGGTGATCAAGCATTCCCGGGATTTCAACCTGGCCCGGGAAAGCCTGCTGTCTACCACACTGTCTCCCGAAACCCCGGCCTACGACCTGCAACAAGCCTGCGGCACCGGCCTGGAAGCGGCGTTGCTGGTGGCGAACAAGATCGCCCTTGGGCAGATCGAAGTGGGCGTTGCCGGTGGTTCCGACACCACCTCCGACGCGCCCATCGGCATCAACGAGTCCCTGCGCCGCACCTTGCTTTCAGCCAATCGCGCCAAGGGCACTGGCGCCAGGTTGAAGGCCTTGATGGGTGTGCGCCCGTCGATGTTCTTCAAGCCGCTGCTGCCGCGCAATGGCGAGCCGCGCACCGGCTTGTCCATGGGTGAACACTGCGAGGAAATGGCCAAGCGCTGGCAGATCAAGCGCCTGGCCCAGGACGAGTTGACCCTCACCAGCCACCAGCGGCTGGATGCGGCGTACAAGCAGGGTTTCTTCGATGATTTGATCAGCCCGTATCGCGGCCTGGCCCGGGACAACAACCTGCGGGCCGACGCCAGCCTGGAGAAACTTGCCGGCCTGTCACCGGCCTACGACCGCCAGAACGGCACGCTCACCGCCGGCAACTCCACGCCCCTGACTGACGGCGCGTCGGTGGTGCTGCTGGCCAGCGAGGAATGGGCCGCCGAGCGCGGCTTGCCCGTATTGGCGTACCTGCGAACCGGTGAAACCGCTGCGGTGAATTTCGTCGACGGCACCGAAGGCCTGCTGATGGCGCCGGCCTACGCCGTGCCACGCATGCTCAAGCGCGAGGGCCTGACGTTCGCCGACTTCGATCTGTTCGAGATCCACGAAGCCTTCGCCGCCCAGGTGCTGTGCACCCTCAAGGCCTGGGAAGATCCGGATTACTGCCGCGACCGCCTGGGTCTCGACGCGCCGCTGGGCAGCATCGACCGCAGCAAAATGAACGTCAACGGCGGCTCCCTCGGCTGCGGCCACCCCTTCGCCGCCACCGGTGGCCGGCAACTCGCGGCACTGGCCAAGGCGATCCACCAGCGTGGCGGCGGCCGCGGCCTGATTTCGATCTGCGCGGCGGGTGGGTTGGGCATTACCGCTATCGTCGAAAAGTAGTTCCCACCATAAAAACAACAAGGAGACTGCCATGAACGCTGTAAGCCTGGAACAGACCGAACGCCTCTGGTTGAACGCTTACCTGCCCGGCGTACCGGCAGACATCGACGCCGGCATCGAGGATTACCCGTCGTTGCGCGAGGTGTTCCTGGAGCACCTGCACAAATTCCGCGACCGCGTGGCCTACGTCAGCATCGGCACCGAAATGACCTACGCCGACTGGGAGGTGCAGGGCATCGCCTTTGCTGCGTGGCTGCAAGCCCAGGGTGTGAAGAAGGGCGACCGGGTGGCGCTGATGATGCCCAACTGCTTGCAGTACCCGATCTGCCTGCTGGGCACGATTCTCGCGGGTGCGGTGGTGGTCAACGTCAACCCGCTGTACACCGCCCGGGAGCTGCAGCATTTGCTCAAGGACAGTGGCGCAGAGACCCTGGTGATCTTCGAAAACTTCGCCCACACCCTGGAGAAAGTGGTGGCCGCCAGTACCGTCAAACGTGTGGTGATCGCGGCCATCGGTGACCTGCTCGGCACCTTCAAGGGCGCGGCGATGAACTTCATCCTGCGCAGCGTGCAGAAGCAGGTGCCGCGTTTCAACCTGCCGGGGGCCGTGCGTTTCAACCAGGTGTTGAAACAGGGACGCGGGCAAACCCATCTCGCCGTGCCGATGAGCCGCGAAGACCTGGCCTTCCTGCAATACACCGGCGGCACTACCGGCGATGCCAAGGGCGTCATGCTCAGCCATCGCAATATCATCGCCAACCTGTTGCAGGCCAAGGCGTGGGTCGGTGATCAGCTCGATCAGAACCAGCAGGAAACCAACGTCACCCTGCTGCCGCTGTACCACATTTTTTCCCTGACGGTGAACTGCCTGATGTTCATGTGCCTGGGCGGGCGCAACATCCTGATCGCCAACCCACGGGATGTGAAGCGGGTGCAGATGATCCTGCGCAAGGAGCGTTTCAACGGGATTGCCGGGGTGAATACGCTGTTCAACGGCCTGCTGGAAAACAAGGAGTTCTGCGCCCGGGATTTTTCCGATTTGCGCATGGTGATCGCCGGCGGCATGGCCACCCATACCGCTGTCGCCAAGCGCTGGAAGGAAGTCACCGGCTTGCCGATCATCGAAGGCTACGGCCTCACTGAATGTTCGCCGGTGGTGAGCATCAGCCCCATCGACATCTCACGCATGCGCGAGATGGAATTCACCGGCAGTATCGGCGTGCCGTTGCCGTCGACCTGGGTGCGGTTCATTCGTGAGGACGGTGAGTTGGCGGAACTGGGCGAGCAGGGCGAACTGCAAGTACGCGGCCCGCAGGTGATGCAGGGTTACTGGAAACGCCCGGCGGAAACCGCCGAGGTGCTGGATGCCGAAGGGTGGCTGTCTACCGGGGACATCGGGGTGATGAATGAGCAGGGCTTCATCCGCCTGGTGGACCGCAAGAAAGACATGATCCTGGTGTCCGGGTTCAACGTGTACCCCAACGAGATCGAAGACGTGGTGGCGTTGCATCCGGGCGTGGCGGAAGTGGCGGCGATCGGGGTTGAGGATGGGGTGACCGGCGAGAGGGTCAAAATCATCGTGGTGCGCAAGGACCCAAGTTTGACCCAGGAGCAGATTCTGGCGCATTGCCGGGAATATTTGACGGGGTACAAGGTGCCGCGGTTTGTCGAGTTTCGTACGCAGGAGTTGCCCAAGACGACGGTGGGCAAGGTGTTGCGCCGGGCACTGCGCTAAGCCTTACGATCGTTCCCACGCTCTGCGTGGGAACGCCTCTTGTGACGCTCTGCGTCACGCTTTGGACGCGGAGCGTCCGGGGCTGCATTCCCACGCGGAGCGTGGGAACGATCGTCAGTCGTCGAATCCCACCTGCTCATGAATCTCATCGACCTTCAATTCCAGCCGATACGCCACGGCAATGAACAACGCCTGGCACAGGCACAGCGTCGCACTCAGTGACCTGAACGCAAACGACGAGCCTTCATTCACCAGCAGCACCGTGCTCGCCCGCTTGGCCAGGGGCGACAGGTTGCTGTCGGTAATGATCAGGGTCTTGGCCTGATGGTGCTGGGCAATCCGCAGGCAGTGCTGGGTTTCCTTGCCGTAGGGCGTAAAGCTGATGGCAATCACCAGGTCGTTGGCCCGCACACTGCGCATCTGCTCGCGATAGCTGCCGCCCAATCCCGAGACCAGATGGATGCGCTTGTTGGTGTGCTGCAGGTTGTACACCAGGTAGTCCGCCACGGCGAACGAGCGGCGCACGCCCACCACGTAGATATTGTCGGCATTCACCACCAGGTCCACGGCCTTGTCGAAGGCTGCGTCATCCAGTTCCAGCCCCAGGCGCTCGATCCCGGAGAGGGTGGCATTCACGCACTCACGCGCCAGGTCGCCGCCGCTGGCTTTCTGCGACTTGTTGGCGATCATGCTGCGGATGCGTTGCTGGTAGTTCTGCACCGGCGTGGTCTTGTGGGTGTAGGCCTCGCGGAACAGCGCCTGCATTTCACTGAAACCACTGAACCCGAAACGCTGGGAAAACCGCACGATGGCCGACGGGTGCACTTCGCATTCACGGGCGATGTCGCTGATGCGGTCGACCATGATCCGGTCGCTCTGCTGGCTCATGTAGCTGGCGATGCGCTTGAGCTGGCGCGGCAGGCTCTCGTATTCATCGGTGATCAGCTGCAACAACCGCTCGGCGTTAAGCGGCGGGCTGGCGAGTGCGTCTTCCGGGGCGCTCTGGGACATAGGGAATCCTTCTGGCTTGTTCTTATAGGGCGCGTCGAGGCGCCCCTGACAATAAGTCGATGTGCGCAAGTCTACAGCGTAGGCGCAAAAAAATACCTCGGCATCCCGCCCCACGGTGCAGCTGAAACGATGCACTGCGGCTGGAACATACCGATGATGGCGTATTGGAAAATATATTCCACAAAAAATATTTATAGAATAAATATTGATTGGCGTCACCAGACGTTCTAGTCTGCTTGCACCAAGAGCGTATGCCGCCACCGCGACGGCATACGCAGGCTGATAAAAATAACAGGAGCCAGCATGGGCCAGACTCGTTTTGCCAGTGGGCGTCAATTGGATCTGATTTGCCTGGGACGCCTGGGCGTCGACCTTTACGCACAACAAGTGGGTGCACGGCTGGAGGATGTCTCGAGCTTCGCCAAGTACCTCGGCGGTTCCTCCGCCAACATCGCGTTCGGCACCGCGCGGCTGGGGCTCAAGTCGGCGATGTTGAGCCGGGTAGGGGACGACCACATGGGGCGTTTCCTGCTGGAGTCCCTGGCCCGCGAAGGCTGTGACGTCAGCGGCATCAAGGTCGACCCGGAACGCCTCACCGCCCTGGTGCTGCTGGGCCTCAAGGACCGCGAAACCTTCCCGCTGGTGTTCTACCGCGAGAACTGCGCCGACATGGCCCTGCGTGCCGAAGACATCAGTGAAGCGTTCATTGCTTCCAGCAAGGCGCTGCTGATCACCGGTACCCACTTCTCCACCGACGGCGTGTACAAGGCCAGCATCCAGGCCCTGGACTACGCCGAGAAGCATAACGTCAAACGCGTGCTCGACATCGACTACCGCCCGGTGCTCTGGGGCCTGGCCGGCAAGGCCGATGGCGAAACCCGGTTTGTGGCCGACCAGAATGTCAGCCAGCACGTGCAGAAAATCCTCCCGCGTTTTGACCTGATCGTCGGCACCGAAGAAGAATTCCTGATTGCCGGTGGCAGTGAAGATTTGCTCACGGCATTGCGCACGGTGCGTGGCCTGACCTCGGCCACCCTGGTGGTCAAGCTTGGCCCCCAGGGCTGCACGGTGATCCACGGCGATATCCCGGCCCGCCTTGAAGACGGCGCGATCTACCCCGGGGTACGGGTGGAAGTACTCAACGTGCTGGGCGCCGGCGATGCCTTCATGTCCGGCTTCCTCAGCGGCTGGCTTGAAGACGCCAGCGACGAGCGCTGCAGCCAGTTGGCGAATGCCTGCGGCGGCCTGGTGGTGTCGCGCCATGCCTGCGCGCCGGCCATGCCGACCCGCGCCGAACTCGATTACCTGTTCAACAGCCCGGTGCCGATTACCCGCCCGGACCAGGACGCGGTGCTGCAACGCCTGCACCAGGTCAGCGTGCCGCGTAAGGTCTGGAAGCAGCTGTTTGTATTTGCCTTCGACCACCGCTGGCAGTTGGTGGAACTGGCACAAAAGGGCGGCCAGGACCTGGCGCGCATCAGCGCCCTGAAGCAACTGTTCATCCAGGCCGTGGAACGGGTTGAAAGCAAACTGGCGGAGCAGGGCGTCGAGGCTGACGTCGGGATTCTGGCCGACCAACGCTTCGGCCAGGACGCGCTGAACGCCGCCAGCGGTCGCGGCTGGTGGATCGCCCGCCCGGTGGAAGTCCAGAACTCACGGCCGCTGGCCTTTGAACACGGGCGCTCGGTGGGCAGCAACCTGATTGCCTGGCCCCGGGAGCAGATCATCAAGTGCCTGGTGCAATTTCACCCCGATGACGAGCCATTGCTGCGCCTGGAACAGGAAGCGCAACTCAAGGCCCTGTATCAGGCGTCCCTGGTCAGCGGCCATGAGCTGCTGCTGGAAGTCGTGCCCCCCAAGGATCACCCGTCCACCTATCCCGACGTGCTCTATCGCAGCCTCAAGCGCCTGTACAACCTGGGCATCTACCCGGCGTGGTGGAAGATCGAGGCGCAGTCGGCCGCAGACTGGAAAAAGCTCGACGAGCTGATCCAGGAGCGCGATCCCTACTGCCGGGGCGTGGTGCTGCTGGGCCTGAACGCTTCCGCCGAATGCCTGGCCGATGGCTTCCAGCAAGCCAGCCAAAGCCAGACCTGCCGCGGGTTCGCCGTGGGTCGCACGATCTTCCAGGAACCGAGCCGAGCCTGGCTGGCGGGGGAGATTGACGATCAAGCCTTGATTGAGCAGGTGCAGTGCATCTTTGAGCAATTGATTAAGGCTTGGCGCAGTTCTCGAAGCTAAACACGCAATCAAATGTGGGAGCTGGCTTGCCTGCGATGGCATCACCTCGGTACACCTGTTAGACCGAGTCGCGCGCATCCCAGGCAAGCCCGCTCCCACATAAAGCAGATCTCAGGCAACTCTGAAAAAACAATAATAGGTGCAGCCATGCCCGCTATCCGAATTGGCATCAACCCGATCTCCTGGAGCAACGACGACCTGCCGGCCCTGGGCGGTGAAACGCCGTTGAGCACGGCCCTCAGCGAAGGCAAGGACATCGGCTACGAAGGCTTTGAACTCAACGGCAAATTCCCCAAGGACGCCAAAGGTGTCGGCGATGTATTGCGCCCCTACGACCTGGCACTGGTCTCCGGCTGGTACTCCAGCCGCCTGGCCCGGCGCTCGGTGGCGGAAGAAATCGAAGCCATCGCCAGCCACGTCGAACTGCTGCGTGAAAACGGCGCCAACGTGTTGGTGTACGGCGAAGTCGCCGACTCGATCCAGGGTTCGCCGGTGCGCCTGATCGAACGCCCGCGCTTCCACAGCGAACAGGCCTGGCAGGAATACGCCGACAAACTCACCGAACTGGCGCGTTTCACCCTGTCCCAGGGCGTGCGCCTGGCGTACCACCACCATATGGGCGCCTACGTCGAATCCCCGGAAGACATCGACCAACTGATGCGCCGCACCGGCCCGGAAGTCGGCCTGCTGTTTGATTCGGGCCACTGCTACATGGGCGGCGGCGAGCCTATCGAGGTGCTGCGCAAACACATCGCCCGCATCTGCCACGTGCACTTCAAGGATGTGCGCAAGCCGGTGGTGCAACTGGCACGCAACCAGATGTGGAGCTTCCCGGATTGCATCGTCAACGGCACCTTCACCGTGCCCGGCGACGGCGATATCGACTTCGCCGCGCTGCTGGACGTGCTGCTGGCCGCCAATTACCAGGGTTGGCTGGTAGTGGAGGCCGAGCAGGATCCTGCCGTGGCGCCGAGCTACATCTATGCGAAGAAGGGTTACGACACCCTGCGCGCACTGTTGAGCGAGAGGACTGGACAATGAGCCTGTTGGTCAAAAGCAGCAAGCGCGGGCAAACCATGGTGGCGCTGGAAGAAGGGCGCCTGGAATACGTGGGCTTCGCCGCCTACCGCCTGAGCCTGGGTGAAACCTTGCCAGTCACCGCCGGCGACAAGGAACTGTGCCTGGTGCTGCTCAGCGGCCGGGTGACTATCCAGGGCGAAGGCTTCAACTGGGAAAACCTCGGTGATCGCCACTCGGTGTTCGAAGACAAGTCGCCCTTCGCCGCTTATTTGCCGCCAGGCACCGACGCCCAGGTCACCGCGCTGAGCGACGTGCAAATTGCCGTCTGCGCCGCTCCCGGCTCAACCGACGCAGGTCTGGCACCCCGTCTGATTCGCCCCGAGCAATGCAAGCGCAGCGTACGTGGCAAGGGCGCCAACACCCGCTACGTGTGCGACATCCTGCCCGACAGCGAGCCTGCCCATTCGCTGCTGGTGGTGGAAGTGCGCACACCGTCCGGTCACTCGTCGAGCTACCCGCCCCACAAGCACGACACCGACGATCTGCCGCACCAGAGCTTTCTCGAAGAAACCTACTACCACCAGATCAACCCGCCCCAGGGCTTCGTGTTCCAGCGCGTCTACACCGACGACCGCAGCATCGACCAGGCCATGGCCGTGGAAAACAGCGACCTGGTGGTGGTGCCCAAGGGGTATCACCCGGTCAGCGTGCCGTATGGCTACGAGTCTTACTACCTGAACGTGATGGCCGGCCCCAAGCGCGCCTGGCATTTCCATAACGACCCGCAGCACAGCTGGCTGCTGGATCTTTAAGCACTTTCGACGGAGAACAATAATGAGCAACGCCCCGGTAATCGGCCATTACATCAACGGCCAGGTGCACGACAGCGCCAGTGAGCGTTTCAGCAATGTGTTCAACCCGGCCACCGGCGAAGTCCAGGCCCGCGTCGGGCTGGCCAGCCAGAAGACCGTCGATGAGGCCGTGGCGTCGGCGCTGAAAGCCTTCCCGGCGTGGTCCGAGCAATCATCCCTGCGCCGTTCGCGCGTGCTGTTCAAATTCAAGGAATTGCTCGACCGGCACCACGATGAGCTGGCTGAAATCATCAGCCGCGAACACGGCAAAGTGTTCTCCGACGCCAAGGGCGAAGTCACCCGTGGTATCGAGATCGTCGAGTTCGCCTGCGGTGCGCCAAACCTGTTGAAAACCGATTTCAGCGACAACATCGGCGGCGGCATCGACAACTGGAACCTGCGTCAGCCACTGGGCGTGTGCGCCGGCATCACCCCGTTCAACTTCCCGGTGATGGTGCCGCTGTGGATGATCCCGCTGGCGCTGGCCACCGGTAACTGCTTCATCCTCAAGCCGTCGGAGCGCGACCCGTCCGCCAGTTTGCTGATGGCCCGCCTGCTGACCGAAGCCGGGCTGCCCGACGGTGTGTTCAACGTGGTGCAGGGTGACAAGAGCGCGGTAGATGGCCTGTTGCAGCACCCGGATATCGAGGCGATTTCGTTCGTCGGTTCCACCCCGATTGCCGAGTACATCCACCAGCAGGCCACCCAGCGCGGCAAGCGTGTGCAGGCATTGGGCGGGGCGAAGAACCATATGATCGTGATGCCCGACGCCGACCTGGATCAGGCGGCTGACGCCTTGATCGGCGCAGCGTACGGCTCGGCCGGCGAGCGCTGCATGGCGATCTCGATTGCCGTGGTGGTGGGCGATGTCGGCGACAGGCTGATCGAAAAACTGCTGCCGCGTATCGACCAGTTGAAGGTCGGCAACGGTATGCAAAAAGACAGCGAGATGGGCCCGCTGGTTACCGCCGAACACAAGGCCAAGGTCGAAGGGTTTATCGACCAGGGCGTGGCCCAGGGCGCGAAGCTGATCGTCGACGGTCGTGGCTTCAAGGTGCCGGGCGCGGAGGGTGGTTTCTTCGTCGGTGCGACCTTGTTCGATAACGTCACCACCGAAATGAGCATCTACCAGCAAGAGATTTTCGGGCCGGTGCTGGGCATCGTGCGGGTGGCGGATTTTGCCAGCGCCGTGGCTTTGATCAACGCCCATGAGTTCGGCAACGGCGTGTCGTGCTTTACCAGCGACGGCGGCATTGCCCGTGCCTTTGCCCGCACCATCAAGGTCGGGATGGTCGGCATCAACGTGCCGATTCCGGTGCCGATGGCCTGGCATTCGTTCGGTGGCTGGAAGCGCTCGCTGTTCGGCGACCACCACGCCTATGGCGAAGAAGGCATTCGTTTCTACAGCCGCTACAAGAGCGTCATGCAACGCTGGCCCGACAGCATCGCCAAGGGCCCTGAATTCAGCATGCCAACTGCCAAGTAACGTTTTCGAGTGTGGAGCACAACAATAATGAAGTCGCCTCTACGTTTTGCCCTGAACCGCATGGTCGCCCCCAGCCTTTCCCTGCCCGATTTTATCCAGCTGGCGGTGACCCTGAAATGCGACGCCATCGAGATCCGCAACGACCTCAAGGGCATCGAGATTGAAGACGGCACCCCTGCCAGCCGCGTGCGCGAATTGTGCGCGGTGCATGGCATCACGGTGCTGTCGATCAACGCGCTGTACCCCTTCGATGTGTGGGATGACGAACGCCGCGCCCAGGCCATCAAGCTGGCGGCCTATGCCCGCGAATGCGGCGCGCAGGCGTTGGTGATGTGCCCGTTGAACGACCGCGCCGACTCGCGCAACGAAGCCCAGCGCTCGGCCGGTTTGCGCACCGCCTTGAGTGAACTGGCGCCGATCCTGCGGGAATACGGGATTCTCGGTTTTGTCGAACCCCTGGGGTTTGAAGAATGCTCGCTGCGCCGCAAACGCGTGGCCGTGGATGCGATCAAGTCTGTCGGCGGCCTGGATGTGTTCCGCGTGGTGCATGACACCTTCCACCACCATTTGGCCAGTGAACATGAGTTCTTCCCCGAGCTGACCGGGCTGGTGCATATCTCCGGCGTGGAAGATGCCGACGCACCGCTGAGCTCGATCCGCGACGGCCACCGCGTGCTGGTGGGCGAGGCTGACATCCTCGGCAATGCCGCGCAGATCGACACGCTGCTCAGCACCGGCTACAGCGGCCACCTGTCATTCGAACCGTTCGCCGAAAGCGTGCACGGCCTGGCAGATATCAAGCAGGCGTTGGGGGCGAGTATCGCCCACCTGCAGAAACGATAAGGGGCACCTCATGACCACAACCCGATTGACCATGGCCCAGGCCCTGGTGAAGTTTCTGGATAACCAGTACATCGAAGTCGACGGTGTGCAGAGCAAATTTGTCGCGGGCATCTTCACGATTTTCGGCCACGGCAATGTGCTGGGCCTGGGCCAGGCCCTGGAGCAGGACAGCGGCGACCTGGTGGTGCATCAGGGCCGCAACGAACAGGGCATGGCCCACGCGGCGATTGGTTTTGCCAAGCAGCATTTGCGCCGCAAGATCTACGCGTGCTCCTCCTCGGTGGGGCCGGGTGCGGCGAATATGTTGACCGCCGCGGCGACCGCGACCGCCAACCGGATTCCGTTGCTGCTGTTGCCCGGTGATGTCTACGCCAGTCGCCAGCCCGATCCGGTACTGCAACAAATCGAACAGTTCCACGACTTGAGCATCAGCACCAACGACGCGTTTCGTGCGGTCAGCAAATACTGGGACCGCATCAACCGCCCGGAACAGCTGATGACGGCGGCGATTCACGCCATGCGCGTGCTCACCGACCCGGCGGAAACCGGCGCCGTGACCCTGGCCCTGCCGCAGGATGTACAGGGCGAAGCCTGGGATTACCCGGATTACTTCCTGCAAAAACGCGTGCACCGTATCGACCGTCGCCCGGCGACCGAAGCGATGCTGGGGGATGCCGTGGCGGCGTTCAAGGGCAAGCGCAAACCGCTGATCGTGTGTGGCGGCGGGGTCAAATACTCCGGGGCGAATGCCGCGCTGCAAGCCTTTGCCGAACGCTTCGACATTCCTTTCGCGGAAACCCAGGCGGGCAAGAGTGCGGTGGTTTCAAGCCATCCACTGAACCTCGGCGGTCTTGGTGAAACCGGCTGCCTGGCGGCGAACCTGCTGGCACCCGAGGCAGATCTGATCATTGGTATCGGCACGCGCTATACCGATTTCACCACGTCGTCGAAGTCACTGTTCAAGCATCCTGAGGTGCAGTTTCTCAACCTGAATATCAGCCCGTGCGACGCACTGAAACTCGATGGCGTGCAGTTGCTGGCGGATGCCAAGGTTGGCCTGGAAGCACTGGCTGAAGCCTTGGGCGACTACCGTTCCACCTGGGGGGATCAGCCACGGGATGCCAAGGCGCAATTGGACGTCGAAGTCGACCGGATCTACCAGGCGGAATACCAGACTGAAAACTTCGTCCCTGAAATCAACGACCACATGGACCCGGCGGTGCTGCGTGAGTTTATCGAGCTTACCGGTTCCTGCCTGACCCAAAGCCGCGTACTCGGTGTGCTCAACGAAGCCCTGGCCGACGACGCAATCATCGTCGCCGCTGCCGGCAGCCTGCCGGGTGACTTGCAGCGCAGCTGGCGCAGCAAGGGCGTCAACACCTACCACGTCGAATACGGTTATTCGTGCATGGGCTACGAGGTCAACGCCGCATTGGGCGTGAAGCTGGCCGAGCCCGAGCGCGAGGTGTACGCACTGGTGGGCGACGGCTCGTACATGATGCTGCACTCGGAGCTGGCCACCTCGATCCAGGAGCGGCGCAAGATCAACGTGGTGCTGCTGGACAACATGACCTTCGGCTGCATCAACAACCTGCAGATGGAACACGGCATGGACAGCTTCGGCACCGAGTTCCGCTTCCGCAACCCCGAGACCGGCAAGCTCGACGGCGGTTTTGTGCCGGTGGACTTCGCCATGAGTGCGGCGGCCTATGGTTGCAAGACCTACAAGGTCAACACCGTGGAGCAGTTGCAGGCGGCGCTGGCCGATGCGCGCACGCAAACCGTGTCGACGCTGATTGATGTCAAGGTCCTGCCGAAAACCATGATCCACAAATACCTGTCGTGGTGGCGCGTCGGTGTGGCGCAGGTGTCCACCAGCGCGCGCACCGATGCGGTGGCCAAACAACTCAATGAACGCCTGGCCAAGGCCCGGCAGTACTAATAACAAGAGGAGTGTTTTCATGTCTTTGAAGTTGGGTGTTATCGGTACTGGCGCCATTGGCCAGGATCACATTCGTCGCTGCAGCCAGACCTTGCTCAACAGCCAGGTGGTGGCCGTGACCGACATCAACCTTGAGCAGGCGGCCAAGGTCGTCGCTGACCTGAAACTCACCGCCGAGGTGTACCCGGACGGCCACGCGCTGATCAATTCGCCGCAGGTCGAGGCGATCCTGGTGACCTCGTGGGGCCCGAGCCACGAAGAATTTGTGTTGGCGGCGATTGCGGCCGGCAAACCCGTGTTCTGCGAGAAGCCGCTGGCGGTGACTGCCGAAGGCTGCCGCAAGATCGTCGAGGCCGAAGTGGCCCACGGCAAGCGCCTGGTGCAGGTGGGTTTCATGCGTCCGTATGACCAAGGCTATCGCGCCTTGAAAGCCGTGATCGACAGCGGCCAGATCGGCGAGCCGCTGATGCTGCACTGTGCCCACCGCAACCCGAGGGTGGGTGAGAACTACAAGACCGACATGGCGATCACCGACACCCTGATCCACGAGCTGGATGTGTTGCGCTGGTTGCTGGCCGATGACTACGTGTCGGTGCAGGTGGTGTTCCCGCGTAAATCGAGCAAGGCGCTGGCGCACTTGCGTGACCCGCAGATCGTGCTGCTGGAAACCGCCAAGGGCACGCGCATCGATGTGGAAGTGTTTGTGAACTGCCAGTACGGCTACGACATCCAGTGCGAAGTGGTGGGGGAGACCGGCATTGCGAAATTGCCGGAGCCGTCCCAGGTGCAGATGCGCAGCGGGGCCAAGTTGTCGAACGCGATCCTGATGGATTGGAAAGACCGGTTCATCGCGGCGTATGACGTTGAGCTGCAGGCGTTTATCGACGGTGTAAGGGCAGGGCAAGTGGGGGGGCCGTCGGCGTGGGATGGTTTTGCGGCGGCGGTGGCGGCGGATGCGTGTATTGAGGCGCAGAACAGTGGGCAGATTGTGAAAGTGGGCCTGCCACCCCGTCCGCATTTCTACGGCTAACCACAACCCTCACTGATGTAACGCAGTCAGTGTGGGAGCGGGCTTGCTCGCGAATGCGGCCTTTCAGTCAACATTTGCATCGACTGACCCACCGCATTCGCGAGCAAGCCCGCTCCCACATTTGACCGAGTTCCTACCTCAAATTCGGGAGATCTCAAGCATGCGCATCGCATTAGACCCCTACATGTACCGCCACCTGCCCCTCGGCCAAATGGTCGACAAGGCCGCCGAGCTCGGCTACCAGCACATCGAACTCTCGCCCCGGGAAGACTTCCTGCCGTTCTACAAGGCCCCCCGGGTCGACCGCGCGCGCATCAAGGAATTTCGCAAGGCCCTGAGCGACGCCGGCGTGCAACTCTCATCCCTGCTGCCCATGTACCACTGGGCCGCCGCCGACGAAGGCCTGCGGGTTGCCGCCGTGCGCAACTGGAAGCGTGCGATCCAGATCGCCGTGGAAATGGACTGCGAGCTGGTCAACACCGAATTCACCGGCCAGTCCGACAATCCGTTGGTGTGCGAAAACCAGTTCATGCGCTCCATGGACGAGCTGATGCCGGAGTTCGAGCGCGAAGGCATCAAGCTGGATATCCAGGCGCATCCGTACGACTTCTGCGAGCGCAACAACGAGTCGGTGGACATCATTCGCGGCCTCGACCGCGACTGGATCAACTACCTCTACGCCGCGCCGCACACCTTCTTCTATGACGACGGCAAGGGCGATATCGCCTCGATGCTCAAGTACGCAGGCTCCAAGCTCAGCCACTTGATCATTGCCGACACTTACAACCACCGGGCGTCGTCCAACCTGCGCTACATCGTCAACCCGCCGGGCGTCACCGCCACCGTGCACCAGCACCTGGACATCGGCCAGGGCGAGGTGAACTGGGAGGCGTTTTTCGGCACTCTGCGGGAAATCAAGTTCGACGGCATTGCCACGGTGTCGGTGTTTGCCTGGGAAGACCGGCCGGATGAGTCCAACCGGATGATGCTGGAGCGGGTGACCCGCGAGTTGTGCTGTTAGACCGTTGTGGCTTGCCCTGTGGCGAGGGAGCTTGCTCCCGCTGGGGTGCGAAGCGCCCCCAAAAGCTTGCGACTGCTACGCAGTCGAGCGGGAGCAAGCTCCCTCGCCACAATTAACCAAGGAGTATTTGTATGCGAATCGGACTGGTTGGATACGGCAAAGGCGGCCGTGTATTTCATGCACCCCTGATAGCCAGCCTGCCGGGGGCGACCTTTGTCGGCGTGGTGACACGGTCACCCGAACGTCGCCAGCAACTGGCGACGGATCACCCCGGAGTGAAGGCCTTCGACAGTATCGGGCAGATCACCGAGGCCGGTGTCGACGTGCTGGTGATCTCCACCACCCTCAAGGGCCGTCCGGCCCTGGTGCTGGAGGCCATCGAACACGGTGTGGCGGTGGTCAGCGACAAACCCTTTGCCAGCAATGCCGAACAGGCCCAGGCCTTGATCACCGCCGCCGAGCGCCAGGGCGTGCTGCTCAGCGTCTACCAGAACCGGCGCTGGGATTCGGACTTCCTGACCCTGCGCAAGCTGATCGACGCCGGAGCCCTGGGCACCGTCACCCGCTTTGAATCCCGGGTGGAGCGCTACAACCCGGGCTCGGTGGGCAATGCCAGCGGCGGCGGCTTCCTGCGGGACCTGGGCAGCCACCTGGTGGACCAGGCCATGCAATTGTTCGGCCCGGTGGACCGGGTGTTCGCGCAGTTGCACTACACCGCCGATGAGCCGAACGTAGACCACGGCTTCTTTGTATCGCTGACCCACGCCAATGGGGTGATTTCACACCTGTGGGGCAGCGCCCTGCAAAACAGCCAGGCCCCGCGGTTTCGGGTGAATGGCACGGCCGGTTGCTACACCATCGAAGGGCTGGACGGCCAGGAAGAGGCGCTGCTGGCCGGCAAGACCCCGAAAACCGAAGGCGAGCACTGGGGCGCTGAAGAACATCGACGCTGGGGCTGGTTCGAGCAGGGGCCGGATCGTGAGCGGGTGCCGTCGGAAAAGGGCCGTTGGAATCAGTTCTACAGTCAGCTGCAAAGCGCGGTGGAAGGCCACGGCGAGTTGCCGGTGAACGTCCTGGATGCGCTGGCAACCACCCGCGTACTGGACGCCGCGCGCCTGAGTTCAGAGCGCCAGCAGGTAGTGGAAATGGCGGCTATGGAGCCTCATGGATGAAAAATAGAATAAAATTCTAAAACAGGTTGATATGGAAATTATTTTCCAATAAAGTCATTCCAGGTTGCATAAAGTACGTTCGGACTCGATTCGGGCGACTCGACAAAAACAAGATCAAAACAACCAGGTACCGTCAGATGAAAATCTTCAACGCTGTACTGCGAGTTTTACGTCCTGCCCTCCAGCCACGCGGTCTGCCCCGCGCCCGGCCGTTTTACTTTTCCCTCCTGAATGTCCTGTGCGTCGAAAGCAAGGGTTCCCTGGTGTGCTGCATTCCGGGGGCGCCGATCGTTCGACTGCCGACCGCTTCGCTCTGAAAAACGCAACGTCCACAAAACCAACAAGAAATTGGAGACAGACCGTTCATGAAGACCCCGATCCGTTTTACCGCGCTGGCCCTGTCCATGATGCTCGCCAGTGGTTTCGCCACGGCGGCCGATATCAAGGTGGGCGTGAGCATGTCGGCGTTCGATGACACCTTCCTGACTTACCTGCGCGAGGACATGGACAAGCAAGCCAAGTCCTACCCCAAGGGTGACGGCGTGCAGCTGCAGTTCGAAGACGCCCGCGCCGATGTGGTCAAGCAACTGAGCCAGGTCGAGAACTTTATCAGCCAGAAAGTCGACGCCATCATCGTCAACCCGGTCGACACGGCGTCTACCGCCAATATCAGTAAAGCGGCCCTCGCAGCGGGCATTCCGCTGGTGTACGTCAACCGTCGTCCCGACCAGACGGATCTGCCCAAAGGCATCGTGGCCGTGACCTCCAATGACGTCGAGGCGGGCCGCCTGCAAATGCAGTACATCGCCGAAAAGCTCGGCGGCAAGGGCAAGATCGTGATCCTGCTGGGTGACCTGGCGAACAACTCCACCACCAACCGCACCAAGGGGGTGAAGGAAGTCCTGGCCAAATACCCAGGCATCACTATCGAGCAGGAACAGACCGGCATCTGGCTGCGTGACAAGGGCATGACCCTGGTCAACGACTGGCTGACCCAAGGCCGTGAATTCAACGCGGTGCTGGCCAACAACGACGAGATGGCCATCGGTGCGTCCATGGCGTTGAAGTCGGCGGGCACCAAGCCGGGCACCGTGTTGATCGCCGGGGTGGATGGCACACCGGACGGTTTGAACGCGATTACCAAGGGCGACATGGCCGCGTCGGCGTTCCAGGACGCCAATGGCCAGGCCGTGGGTTCGGTGGAAGCGGCGCGCAAGATGGCCAGGCACGAGCCGGTCGAGCAGAACGTGGTGATCCCGTTCAAGCTGATCACCCCGGACAACGTCAAAGACTTCAAGTAGCCCTAAATAACAACAATAAACCGGCAGGGCAGCCACGGCGGCCCTGCTGACGGAGTACCCGATATGTTTGCTCAAGCGACTGCTTCCCAGCCTCCCGGTATCCAGCCCTTGGTACTGGAAGAACCCTATCTGCTGGAGATCTCCAACATCAGCAAAGGCTTTCCCGGCGTCGTGGCCCTGGCCGATGTGCAGCTGCGGGTGCGCCCCGGCTCGGTGCTGGCGCTGATGGGCGAGAACGGTGCGGGCAAGTCGACACTGATGAAGATCATCGCCGGCATCTATCAGCCCGACGCCGGTGAAATCCGCTTGCGTGGCAAGCCGATCAAATTCGAAACACCGCTGGCGGCGCAGAAGGCCGGGATCGCGATGATCCACCAGGAACTCAACCTGATGCCGCACATGAGCATCGCCGAGAACATCTGGATCGGTCGCGAACAGCTCAACGGCCTGCACATGGTCAACCACCGGGAAATGCACCGCTGCACCGCGCAATTGCTGGAGCGGCTGCGGATCAATCTCGACCCGGAGGAACACGTCGGTAACCTGAGCATTGCCGAGCGGCAGATGGTCGAGATTGCCAAGGCGGTGTCCTATGACTCCGACATCCTGATCATGGATGAACCGACCTCCGCCATTACCGACAAGGAAGTGGCCCACCTGTTTTCGATCATTGCCGACCTCAAGTCCCAGGGCAAAGGCATCATCTACATCACCCATAAAATGAACGAAGTATTCGCCATCGCCGATGAAGTGGCGGTGTTCCGCGATGGCGCCTATATCGGCCTGCAGCGGGCCGACAGCATGGACAGCGACAGCCTGATCTCGATGATGGTGGGGCGTGAGCTGAGCCAGCTGTTCCCGGTGCGCGACAAGCCCATCGGAAATCTGCTGCTGTCGGTGCGCGACCTGCGGCTGGATGGGGTATTCCAGGGCGTGTCGTTCGACCTGCATGCCGGGGAAATTCTCGGTATCGCCGGGCTGATGGGCTCCGGGCGGACCAATGTGGCGGAAACCATTTTCGGCATCACCCCAAGCTCCGGCGGCGAGATCCAGCTGGACGGCAAGACCGTGCGCATCACCGACCCGCACATGGCCATCGAGAAGGGCTTCGCGCTGCTGACCGAAGACCGCAAGCTCAGCGGCCTGTTCCCCTGCCTGTCGGTACTGGAAAACATGGAGATGGCTGTGCTGCCGCATTACTCCGGCAATGGCTTTATCCAGCAAAAAGCCCTGCGTGCCTTGTGTGAAGACATGTGCACCAAGCTGCGGGTGAAAACCCCGTCGCTGGAGCAATGCATCGACACCTTGTCCGGTGGCAACCAGCAAAAAGCCCTGTTGGCCCGCTGGCTGATGACCAACCCACGGCTGCTGATCCTCGACGAACCCACTCGCGGTATCGACGTGGGCGCCAAGGCCGAGATCTACCGGCTGATTTCCTACCTGGCCAGCGAAGGCATGGCGGTGATCATGATTTCCTCGGAGCTGCCCGAGGTGCTGGGCATGAGCGACCGGGTGATGGTGATGCACGAAGGCGACCTGATGGGCACCCTGGACCGCGCGGATGCGACCCAGGAAAAAGTCATGCAACTGGCTTCCGGTATGACGGCGGTCCACTAACGAACAGACGGCGCCGGCCCGTTGTGGCCGGCGCAACGCGATAAAAAAGGTGAGTGGTTATGAACGCGATACTGGAAAGCAAACCCGAGGAAAAGAAGCCCGCTG
Source organism: Pseudomonas sp. KK18 (assembly GCF_037094675.1). Classification (NCBI taxonomy): domain Bacteria; kingdom Pseudomonadati; phylum Pseudomonadota; class Gammaproteobacteria; order Pseudomonadales; family Pseudomonadaceae; genus Pseudomonas; species Pseudomonas sp. KK18. The sequence goes on along the minus strand of NZ_CP146605.1, from coordinate 4,164,531 downwards.
CGGCGCCGGTCAAGCACCGTCGACGCATGCCCACCGAGCTGAGCATCCTGCTGGTGCTGATTGGCATCGGCCTGGTGTTTGAGTTGTTCGGCTGGATCGTGCGCGACCAGAGCTTCCTGATGAACTCCCAGCGCCTTGTATTGATGATCCTGCAAGTTTCGATCATCGGCCTGCTGGCGATTGGCGTGACCCAGGTGATCATCACCACCGGTATCGATTTGTCCTCGGGCTCGGTGCTGGCGTTGTCGGCGATGATCGCCGCCAGCCTGGCGCAGACTTCCGACTTTTCCCGTGCGGTGTTTCCGTCATTGACTGACCTGCCGGTGTGGATACCGGTGGCGATGGGCCTGGGCGTGGGGCTGCTGGCGGGGGCGATCAACGGCAGTATCATTGCGGTCACCGGGATTCCACCGTTTATTGCGACCCTCGGCATGATGGTCTCGGCCCGTGGCCTGGCGCGTTACTACACCGAAGGCCAGCCGGTGAGCATGCTCTCGGACTCCTACACGGCCATCGGCCACGGCGCGATGCCGGTGGTGATCTTCCTGGTGGTGGCGGTGATCTTCCATATCGCCCTGCGCTACACCAAGTACGGCAAGTACACCTACGCCATCGGCGGCAACATGCAGGCGGCGCGCACCTCGGGCATCAACGTCAAGCGCCACCTGATCATCGTCTACAGCATCGCCGGCCTGCTGGCAGGCCTGGCCGGTGTAGTGGCGTCGGCACGGGCAGCTACCGGGCAGGCGGGCATGGGCATGTCCTATGAGCTGGACGCGATTGCCGCCGCGGTGATCGGCGGCACCAGCCTGGCGGGCGGAGTAGGGCGCATCACCGGCACCGTGATCGGCGCGCTGATCCTCGGGGTGATGGCCAGCGGGTTTACCTTCGTCGGCGTGGATGCCTACATCCAGGACATCATCAAGGGCCTGATCATCGTGGTGGCGGTGGTGATCGACCAGTATCGCAACAAGCGCAAACTCAAGCGCTGACACGGTCCTCAAGGCCGCATCGGTCAAAATGTGGGAGCGGGCTTGCCCGCGAAGACGGTGTATCAGTTGAACATTCAGTGACTGACACACTGCCTTCGCGAGCAAGCCCGCTCCCACATTTAACCGTTTGTCTTCTATATAGCTCCACAACACTGAATTTCTTGCTATAAACGCACTCCGATGACCATTCGCCGAGCCCGTCCTGGTGCCTTTGCGGGTTATCTTGGAAAAAATGCCTGTCATTTCAGTTGCTGAGCCCTCAAGTCGGCCTTAGACTGCCGCCCCTCGTAAATTGAGTGCCGGGTGGCGCTTGAAATGGACGGCGCCTTTCCGAGACCTGCAGAGGTCGGCCGGAACGCTCCCTTATTCGCCTTAATGCACGTATTTTTTATAGAGAAATCAATGACAAAGGAAAAGTTGCTGGCCATGCCGGCGGATGACTACATGAATGCCGAGCAGCACGCTTTTTTCGAGAAGTTGTTGCAGGACATGAAAGTGGAACACCACGAGCGCATCGAGCAGAACCGCATCGCCATTGAAAGCCTGGACACCCCGGCAGACCCGGCCGACGCTGCTTCTGTCGAAGAAGAGCGCACCTGGCTGGTGAACGCCATCGACCGCGACCAGCGCATGCTGCCGCAACTTGAGCAGGCCCTGGGCCGTATCAAGGAAGACTCCTTCGGCTGGTGCGATGACAGCGGCGAGCCTATCGGCCTCAAGCGCCTGCTGATCAGCCCGACCACCAAGTACTGCATCGAAGCGCAAGAGCGCCACGAGCAAATCGACAAGCACCAGCGTCAAGCCTGATGCGGTGAACTGCTGGAGCCGGGTTACCCGGTTCCCAGCAGAAAACAGCCGTTTCCCCCCGTTTATTGATCTGCTGCAAGCCCCCCACTAAAGGCCCATGGATAATGGCCACATAGTGGCGTCTAATGCAGTCACAATAACGACAAGCAGCGGGGTAACGAACATGGCTGGAGACGGATCTCTCATGGGCGCAGCAGTGTCACCACCCGTGGTGGCGCGACAGTTGCCCGGCTGGTTGACGCCGCTCCTGCAGAGTACCGCCCTGGTGCTGTTGCTGCTGGGCCTGGCGTTCGCCCAACTCTCGATTTACCTGTGCCTGCCGGTGGCCCTGCTGCTGATCTGGCTACCTCGCCTGACACATCGCACCCCCAGCGTTGCCGCGTCCGAAGCCACCGATGCCATCGGCGAGCTGACCCGCGACCTTTCCTACACCACCAGCCATAACGCGTTGTCTACTGCGGGCGTGGCCTATGCGGTCAAGCAACTGGCGGCCAGGCTGCAATCTCAATTGGGCGCGGCGAAGCAGATCGTCAGCAGTGCCGAAGTGATGATCGGCACCGAGCAGGTCACCTCGCAACTGAGCCGCCAGGCCCTCGGCGCGGCCAGCCAGGCCCATCAGCGCAGTACCGAAGGGCGCGAGGTGCTGGCGCAGTCCATCACCCGTATGCACCAGCTCAGCCAGCGCGCCAACGACAGCCGTCAATTGATCGAGGCCTTGAGCCAGCGCAGCGAAGAAATCCAGCGCGTCACCCTGGTGATCCAGTCGATCGCCAGCCAGACCAACCTGCTGGCCTTGAACGCGGCGATTGAAGCGGCTCGGGCCGGTGAGCATGGGCGCGGGTTTGCGGTGGTCGCCGACGAGGTGCGTGGCCTGGCCGGGCGAACCGCCACGGCGACCGATGAAGTCGGGGTGATGGTGGCGGATATCCAGCAGCGTACCGCCCAGGTGGTGGAGCAGATCCGGCAATTGTCGGCGGATTTGCAATCCGGTGTAGAGCAGGTGGAGCACGCCGGCGAGCAACTGGACAGCATCGCCAGCCTGGCGGCGGATGTGGAAGGCCAGGTCAATGAAATCGCCCAGGGCACCGACACCAACCGCGCCCAACTCGACAGCTTGTTCCATGCAGTGGAGCAGATGCGCAGCGATTTGACCGTCAGCGACCAGCAGACCCAACAGTTGGCCGCCGCCGCCGTACAAATGGAAGGCCAGGCTGAAACCATCAGCGAGCGCCTTGCCGAGGTCGGCCTGGACGACTACCACCAGCGCATCTATGACCTGGCCCGCGAAGGCGCGAGCCGCATCGCCGCGCAGTTTGAAGCCGACGTCCTGCAAAACCGCATCAGCCTCGATGACCTGTTCGACCGCAGCTATACCGCCATTCCCAACACGCGGCCAAGCAAGTACCACACGCGTTTTGACGGCTACACCGACCAGGTGCTGCCCGCCATCCAGGAAGCCCTGTTGCCCCGGCATGAGGGCCTGGTATTCGCCATCGCCTGCACGCCACAGGGTTATGTGCCGACCCACAACAAGGTGTTTTCCCAAACGTTGACCGGCGATGCCCAAGTGGACGCGGTACAAAATCGTACCAAGCGCAAGTTTGAAGACCGCACGGGAATCCGCTGCGGCAGCCACCAGCAGGCGGTCTTGCTGCAGACCTACACCCGCGATACCGGGGAGTTGATGCACGACTTGTCCGTGCCGATCACGGTCAATGGCCGGCATTGGGGCGGCTTGCGCCTGGGCTACAGACCTGAGGGCCGCTGACCCACGAGGGCGATTGTTGCAGGTAATGCAAGGGAGCTATTCCGGGGATAGCTTTTTCCAACTGGAAGAAAACCGTAGCATGGCGAACATTGTTAGCCAGCTAACTAATTTCCGGAGGCGCTCCATGCAAACCAAAGTCGATGTGGCTGTGATGATTGGCAGTGGCGTACCGCCCACCCTGCGTGCGCTGGGGCAAAAGGCCTGTTGGGTAGTGTTGCTCAATGGCGAGCAGCGCGGCACGGCGTTCGCCAGTCGCGACGAAGCCGAAGAGTGCAGGGCTGCCTGGGAGGCGCTGTTGCACCTGGAGCAGTCAGACAGCCTGCATTGAAGGCTCAGGGTTGCTGGTGCAGGCGCTGGTTCAGTTCGTCGACCGCGATCGCCCAGACTGCGTCTTCACGCAGTTCATCCTTAAGGAATTGGGCTTGTTGCGGTGACCAGAAATCCGCGTCAATCAGCTTTACGTCATTGGGCAGGGTGTGTTTGCCGATAAAGGCGTCAATCGCCTCGGGGGACGATTCCAGTCCAAGTTGTTCAAACAGGTCTTCGAGGGTGTAGGTCTGCGCTTCCATATCGTTCTCCATGCGGGCTGATCATCGTATGCATGGGAGGGTTGTTGCGGGACAGAGTTCGATCGGATTGTCGCGCCGGGTAATCAGGAGGTCAGCGCGCCGGAATCAACGGCGGCCTTAAGGGCTTTTGCGGCTTCCTTGGCAGCCGTGTTGGCAGCGTCTACGGTTTTGAACCAGCGGTCCTTTTCTACCTGGTGAGTCGTCACGGTGGTCAGGGGAGCCTTGGCCCGCATCACAATCACGGCCTGGAACTCACCGTCTACTTCCCTGGCTTCGCCATGGATGAAAAATTCGCCAATATCAAATTCCGTCACGTATAGCCTTCCCTTGGAGGTAATTGCGCTGATGAAACCTGAACCGCAAGGGCACAAATCTCAATGGACGGACCAGTATGGCAGTTGTTACGCGCTGGCGGCGCAGTAAAGTCAACCAGATGACGAAACGCCAGCCGCGCCTCAGCCGTGTGGCGCTTGCAGGATGGCTTCCAGCTGTCGGGCCAGTTCGCAGGCCTGGCTATGGCCGCTGCGAAAACCTTTGATCCGCCCACTGGGCACTTCAAGGATATGGAAAAAGTTTCTCCCGGCGGGGACTACCCGATAGAGCGCCGAATGCAGGCAACTGTCGTGGGTGTATAGGGAGTAGAATTGCCCGTCATCGATAAAAGATGAACCTGTGTTCGAAGGTGTGGCAATCGGTTGAGGTCGTTGCATAATCAGCTCCTGTCGATCGACATTGCGTACCCGCTTGCAGTATTTCGAGTGGTTTTGACCCGTGTTGCTGTTTTAGTATTGTCGTCAGTGTCCGGCGTCCGGTTCCATCCAAAGCATTAGTTTCTGTGTTGGATGTCGGAAACTGCATTTTTTAAAGGGTTATTGTCTGAAGTGGGTCGGCCAGTATTCTCTGGTCGTTAAACCTGTGATTTCCTGCAACGCCTGGCGACCTGCGTAAGGTGCGTCGGGCACGCCTGTACTAGTCTCATGGCCTGGCAGCGTGATCTTCTTCAGTTTTTATCAGTGGATTTGTTGTGTGATCGTGCCGTTTCCGGCCGTTTTTTTGTGCTGCCCGCTTGGGCGGACAGCACCCTTTTGATGTGGGGGCGTTTCCTTGGCAGTCAGTAATCTGGATATGCACGCGTTATTCGTGCTGGGTGATTTGCGCGCAAAGTTGGTCAAGCAGTTTCAATCCCGTTTCGTCTACGTCACTGAGCAGACACCTGAAGGTATCTACATCGCCGAGATCGATACCGAAGCGGCATTGGTGGTGGACGACAAGCCGCGCCTGGAACTCAAGGTCGGTGATCATTTCCGGGCCGCTGTATTGCCCAGCCGCGAAGGCGGCAAGTTCGAACTGAAGTTTCGCGATATCAAGTTGACGGTGTATGGCCTGGGCGATTACGCCTTTGTGTCCTCGGCCGAAGGCCAGGGCATCGTGTTCAAGGAAGGCCACAGCGTGATGCTGGTGTTTGCCGCCAATGAGCAGTTGGTAGAAGGCCTGACCAAGACCCTGAAGGCCGTCACCGGCAAGGCCGCCAAATGGCGCAAGGGTGAACTCGTGACCTTCAAGGCCAGCGAGTAATGAGCCAGGGTAGGGCACAGTTCCACGAGCAGCACCTGCTCGATGCCCAAGCCACGGCGGCTCAATTGTTTGCCCGCAAGGCCGAGTTGCAGGGCGCCTGGTTGAGCTGGGTCGCCGGCCAACTGTATGAACTCAAGCCCGCCGAATTCGCCAGCATGGTGCGCCGCGAGTTGCAGCGGCTGAACAATCCTGCGTAAAAACCGGCAACCTGCCATGTTCCCCGGAACCTCTACTACAGTTGAGTTGACTTAAGTATTCAGAGGCTTCGCGGTGTTACAGCAAAGCCATTCGCGATTGCTGTAAGGCATGAGGTGCAAAGCATGAAAGGAATTCGAGCACTGTTGGCAGCCTCACTGACGACCCTGAGTCTGTCGGTGGCGTCGCTGCCGGTATCAGCGGCCCAGGCGCCGATTCATTTTGCCGACCTGAACTGGGAAAGCGGCAGCCTGATCACCGAGGTGCTGCGGGTGATTGTCGAAAAGGGCTATGACTTGCCCACCGACACCTTGCCCGGCACCACCATCACCCTGGAAACCGCCCTGGCGAAAAACGACATCCAGGTGATCGGCGAAGAATGGGCCGGCCGCAGCCCGGTGTGGGTCAAGGCCGAGGCCGAAGGCAAAGTGGTGGGCCTTGGGGATATCGTCAAGGGCGCCACTGAAGGCTGGTGGGTGCCCGAGTACGTGGTCAAGGGCGACCCGGCCAAAGGCATCAAGCCCCTCGCGCCGGACCTGCGCAGCGTGAAGGATCTGGCGCGCTACAAGGACGTGTTCAAGGACCCGGAAGCACCGAGCAAGGGCCGTTTCCTCAACAGCCCGATTGGCTGGACCTCGGAAGTGGTCAACAAGCAAAAGCTCAAGGCCTACGGGCTTGACGACAGCTATGTGAATTTCCGCAGTGGTTCGGGTGCTGCGCTGGATGCCGAGATTGCTTCCTCGATCCGCCGGGGCAAGCCGGTGCTGTTCTATTACTGGTCGCCTACACCGTTGATGGGGCGCTACAAGCTGATCCAGCTGGAAGAGCCGCCATTTGATGCCGAGGCGTGGAAGACGCTGACCGATGCAGACAATCCTGACCCGAAACCTACACGTTCCCTGGCCTCCAAGCTGAGCATCGGAGTGTCCACGCCGTTCCAGAAGGAGCATCCGCAGATCGCCGAGTTCTTTGCCAAGGTCGACTTTCCGATCGAGCCGCTGAACAAGGCGCTGGCCGAAATGAGCGAGAAGCACAGCCAGCCGCGAGAGGTCGCCCAGGCATTCCTCAAGGATCATCCGGAAGTCTGGAAGGCGTGGCTGACTGAGGATGTGGCGCAGAAGGTCGAAGCCAGCCTGAAGTAACACCGATATAACAGCCCGATTGCGATCAAAAATGTGGGAGCGGGCTTGCTCGCGAAAGCGGTTTTACAGCCAACATTTGTATTGACTGACTCACCGCTTTCGCGAGCAAGCCCGCTCCCACACTGACCTCATTCTTGCCTTGAAACTTGCTGGGCTTTAGAACTTCGTCTGCACCGCCAGCTCAAACGTCCTCGGCGACCCCAGGTAATACGCCGGCGACACATGGGCAAACTCGGCATACACCTCATTGGTCAGGTTACGCACCCGGCCCGTCACGGAGGTGTGTTGATCCACCTTGTAAGTCAAAAACGTCCCGAGCAAGGTATAGGCCGGCACCGTCAGCGTGTTGGCGTTATCGGCATACACCGACGCCACATACCGCGCATCCACACCTCCTTGCCAATCCTCCGCAAAGTCATAGGTCAGCCACAGATTACCCACCTGCCTGGGCACATTGGTCGGCGTATTGCCCTTGCGCGACACCACGGCACCGCTGGCGGTTTTCTCGTTGAAGTCCTCGTATTCGGCATCGACCCACGCATAGTTGCCCTCCAGCAATAGCTTGGGCGTGACCCGCAACGAACTGGCCAGCTCGATACCCTTGGACGTCTGCGCGCCCACCGGAATGCTATTGGTCGGGTCCAGCGGGTCGGTGACGGCGAAGTCCTTGCGCTCGATCCGGTAGGCGGCCACCGTGGCGGAGCCGCGACCGTCCATGTAATCGAACTTGCTGCCCACTTCCCATTGCTTGCCGGTGGACACATCGAACACCTGGGTGGTGCTGCTCGGCTGTTCGGCAGCGGTGCTGTATTGCACGTAGACATTGGCTTGCGGGATGAACTGATACGTCAGGCCAATCCGCCCGGTCACCGGCTCCCAACTGCGTTTGACATGCCGCGGATTGCTGGCGGTGATATCCCGGTGGTTGGTGACTTCCAGGTCAATCGCGTCGTAGCGCAGGCCGGTGAGCAACGACAGCTTGTCAGTCAGGCCCAGGCGGTTCTCGAGGAACAATGCCTTGGTGGTGACGGCGTTGGTCTTGTCCGGATCGAAACCGGGCTTGGTGCCCGGGATGTCATAGAAATGCCCGGGATCATAGTTGTTCGGGTCCACCGTACTGTTGCCTGCCACATTCAACGGATTGTTGGTGGTGCTGTTGACCCTGTACTCAAAGCCGCCCGACCACGTGGTACTCAAGCCGAAGAACGTGTCGTCATGGCGCAGCTCGAACTGGTTGCCGTTCTGCTCACCCTGGTGCCGTACCTGATAGGCCGTCGAGCGATTCACCGCGCTGTTATCAGCGTTGTACTGGTAGGTTTCCAGGTTGCGATAGTCGCGCTGGCTGTCGAGGTGATAGAGGGTATTTTTCAGCGTGGTGCTGTCATTGATCCGGTAGTCGATGATCGAGCGCACCCAGATCGTGCGTTGCTCATAACGACCGTCGGCCACGTTGTAGTTGTTGAAGCGGTTGTGTTTGTCGATCTTCAACTCGCCCGACTTCGGGTTGAGCACCGGTGTGCCCCAGTAGGGGCTGTCCTCGTGTTCGTCCTGATATTCCAGGGCCAGGGTGTGGGACAGGTTCGGGGTGAAATCACTCAGCAGGGAAAACGCCACGCTCCAGGCATCGCGCTGTTGGCGATCGATATAGGTGTGGTTGGTGTTGCGGCTTACGTCCAGGCGCGCGTAATGCTGGACCTCGGCGCCCGGCTCGGTCAGGGCGTGGTTCAGGCCGAAGGCCATTCCGGCAGTGTCGTAGCTGCCATAGGTGAGCTGACCTTCGGCGGCCTGTTCCTCACGGGTGGCCAGCTTGGTCACGTAGTTCAGCGAACCACCGACGGAGCCGGCGCCGTTGATCAGCGAGGAGGGCCCGCCCACCAGTTCGACCCGGTCATAAATCCACGCATCCACGGGGCGAGCCAGGCCGCCGGACACCGCGACGCCATTGAACATCTGGGTAATCTGGCTGCTGGTAAACCCTCGATAGGAAATGAAACCGCCAAACCCCGGCGGCGCGCTGGCGTTGACCCCGGGCAGGGTATTGGCCGCGTCCTGGAAGGTCTTGGCGCCTCGGCGCTCGATGTCATTGCAGTTGGCAATGCTGATGGACGCCGGGGTTTCCCGCACGCTCAGCCCCAGGCGCGAGGCCATGCCACTGGACTGATCCAGGGCCAGGCCGGCATCACCGGTTTGCTCGCCATCAATGGTGGTCGGTGCCAGCTCAATCGCCCAGGTGCTGACAGGCAGGCAGCCGAACAGGCCCGCCAAAAGGGGTAAATGTTTCATGGTTGAATCCTGAAAAACTTGGCTTGAAAACAACCCAGTGCCGTCCGCACTCCCGGGGGAGGCAGCCGCGTGGGTCAATCAGAAAAGCGCAGGTATCAGGCGAAGGCGGGCGGGGCGCGCGGATTAGCCGCAGGCCAGGTGAAGCGGGCAGGGATGTCGGCACTGGCAACGATGGCGGGCGGCGGCGCATGGGGTTGCGGAAGCACCGCCACGTTGAGGCTGGAGTTGAGCGCCGGGCCCATGCCGCCGGTGGAGCACAGCGGGCAACCGAAGGCTTTCGAGAGCGTGGGCAGGGATTCATCGGTGGACTTGTAAGGCGCCGGCGCCTGGGTGCGCGGGTCCACCGTACAGAACTGGCCGCCGATGCCGTTGAGCTGCATCCCGACCATTTGCCCGTGGCCGATGCTGCAGGCGAACACATTGAACAGGACGCAGCAGTAGAGCATCCAGGCAATGAGCGAGCGGTCGGTACGGGCGAGTTTCATGGGGCGGCACTTTACCATCAGCCGCCGACGAATTGCCTGCAAAAAATCTCAAGAGGGCTATCCTCTCTCGGACTTTTCCAAGGATATCCAGCCATGAGCTTTTTAGTCGCGCGATGGATCGTCGGGGTTTTTGGCTTTATCAGCCTGGTGCATTTGTACTGGGCGGCCGGAGGCAAATTGGGCGTTACAGCGGCCATTCCGCAACTGCCGGGTGAATTCGCCAGCGGGCCGCGACCGGCGTTCAAACCGTCGGCACTGGGAACGTTGCTGGTGGGTGTGGGGTTGGTGGCGATTGCGGTGCTGGTGTGTTTGCGGGCCGGGCTGTATTTCGAGCCGGTGTCCAACCATGCGTTGCAGTGGGGGATTAGTGCAGTAGCACTGGTGATGTTTGCCCGGGCGATTGGGGATTCGGAGCTGGTAGGGTTTTTCAAGAAGGTCGGCGGGTCGCGGTTTGCGCGGCTGGATACGTTTTTTTACTCGCCGCTGTGTTTGGTGTTGGGGGCGGGGTTGTTGGTGGTGGCGTGGAGTTGAGGGGAACGTTTGCCGCAGTAGAGTGAGGGCTGCGTTGTATAAACTACATGCCCGCCTGATGATACGACGTCAGGTGGCCCACAGAAATCAAAGGCTTAGGAAGTAGTTCGTAGGGTATAGGTTAGGTGATCCGTCCGGGCTGCAAAATTTTGTTGTTACACCAGAGCTGGATTTTTTTGTTTCGAATCTGTACTCAAATAAGTCGATAGCATTTTTTTGCCCGATCTAGATATTAAAATATTTAATTTCTCGGTTTTAAATTTTCATTGTGTTACATGCGCAATGGCTCAATTTTTTTGAGCGTTGGATTAAGTAAGGCAATCGGTATTTTTATCTGTTTGTTGGAATGTCAGTGAAAGCTCACGTCAATTCTCTCTACTTCCAATCTGATAAGTTGTTCGTTTAATGCTGGATGCTCGTAGTGCAAGTCTTGATCGTCAAGTGGCGTAAACGTGTGAAAAGTCTCGTTGCAAAGCCTTCCAAACAGAAAATAAGCATAGCCATGGCCTGTTTTTTCAACCAGACAATCGACTGTGTCGACCCTGATGACTTCGTAGTCGTCGGATAGATTTATTGTCAGATCTACATCATAGGTTTTTCCTACTTCGATCTCATAAGGGAAAAAGCTGACGAAGCAATTCAATATGGTGCCGTCGATGAGCAACGTCGCATCCTCTTCAACGTGCTCGCTGAGCGCCACCACCTGTGTTTTTTTGTGATTGTTCGATGTGAAGCCTGATGGTTTTTTCAGTGAGATCGCCATTTATCGTCCTCCAAAAACCGTTTCCGCTTTTGGTGTGTAGTATTGTTTTTTGGTCACGGCACGTAGTCGCAGCAAAGAAACAGAGTGAGGCGGATTTATTTGGTTAAAATATCCTGCGTCAAGAGGAGAGACTCTTTTTTGAGTCGAACGTTTAGGTACGTCGCAATTCATGATGTTTGGTGGGAAGTTTGGCTTTCGGCTATTCTTCATGTGTGAATATAACTGTAGACCTCTCGTTGGGTGATTTCTCGGATCTCATTTTTTTGAATCGCGCTGACTAGTTTCTCTTGAACATCAATCATGCTTATAAATTGAGCGGCGGCATGTGTTTCTGAATCAAAGAACCTGCAAAGCACGGTTTGTGGATGAATCTCAAGGAAAGTTTTTATATTTTTGGTAGTCACTTTTTTTTCGAAAATAGTCATGTCGGTCCAAAGCTGTTCTATTGAAGGGACTGACTTTTGCATAATCAAAATTGTTTCGCTTGAACCTTCCAGTGCGGAATTTGTTATATCTCTGGGCAAGGTTGGAATGTTTTTTATTATCGAATATATGTTGGTGCTATCATTTTTTCCGAATAGATCTCCATTTTTTATCTGACCAGCCAATTCCTTTTTTAGTAGGTATTCCTCGGTCCTGGAGTAAAAATCTCCCCACCCTATCGACCGCCATTCCCGCTTGATCGGCCATTCTTCTACTAAGCACTCCGCCACGTTGCACCAGGAATCCCAAACGCAGCGAAAGTCATGGTCAATTAAGGTTAATGTGGAAAACTGAGAGTCATCTATCTGTTCTACCCCGTTCCAAGGTTTTACTCCAGTTTCATTTATATATGCGGTTTTCATGGCTTTCTCTTGAAGTATGTATGTGAGTCATCGCCAATCCTCAAAGGCACCTTTATTCCTCCAATCGTGTTTTTTGTGTTGAAGTGTGGACCGTGATTGCCCTCTACATGACCTAGGGAGTGTTCATAAATCTTAGTGACATGACCTTTTTTAAGGCTGAAAACATATATCCTGCCCGATATGTATCTATCTTGATCACGGATCTTATCCCTTTCAACCGCTATAGGCTGTGCGCTTCGTGGAATACCACCAATCTCTTTAGCTCTTCTCAGCGCTCCATTTCTTGAGAGCTTACTATCGAATCCTTTAGGTGGCTCTACGTCGCCTTCGTTTACCTTGGCTTTGCTCGCTGGGTCCTCAGCACGGTGTGTCGGCTTACATCCATCGCCTCCCGGACAGGTATTCAACCCCAACGGATCCACCCATCCCGTCGGGTTGGGCACGTACTGGTATCCGTTCAGCCCGCCCGCCAGTTTCACCGGATCAGGCGTCAGGTAGCGGCCAATGTCCGGATTGTAGTAGCGATGACGGTTGTAGTGCAGCCCGCTTTCCGGGTCGAAGTATTGGCCCTGGAAGCGCAGTGGGTTGGTAACGGTGTTGACGTCCAGCTTCGCGATTTGGCCGTAGGCGCGGTAGTGCGCTGACCAGACGATTTCGCCATCGGGCGCGGTGAGTTCTTGTGGCGTGCCCAGGTGGTCGAGTTGGTAGTGGAAGGGTTTTACGTTTCCCGGCCCATAGCCTTTCAGCAGCGCTAACGGGCGAAAGCTGTTGGGTTCGTAGATATAGCTTTGGTGGTGATCAGCACTGTGTTCGGCAATCAGCGTGTCGCCTTGCCAGAAGAACTCGGTGGTTTGGCTTTTTATCGTTTTGGCGATACGCCGACCAAACGGGTCGTAGCGATAGCTGGCCTGGGTGCCGTCCGGTTGGGTGACGCTGATCAGGCGATGCCGACAGTCGTAACTGTATTCGGTAACTAACTGCCGCGCCCGACCCCGGCGTTCCCGCAGGAGGTTGCCGAAAGCGTCGTAGTCGTAGTGACGGTCGCCTTGCGTCAACAGCCGGTTGCCTTTGACGACGCTGGGCCCTACGCGGTCTTGCATCAGCAGGTTGCCCGCCGGGTCGTGGACGAAGCGTTCCTGCAGATCGTGCGAGTGGTCGGCGCGGGTCAGGCGGTCGAGCGGGTCGTAGTGGTAGTCGTGCTGGCCTTTGCGGGTGTCGAGGATGCGGGTCAGGTTGCCGCGTTTGTCGTAGTCGTATTGGCGGCGCTGGTAGCGTTGTTCCTGTTGGGTGATGGCGTGGGCGTGCAGGCGGCCCTGGTCGTCATAGTGGTAGTGGCTGAGGAGTTGGCCTTGCTGGCGTTGGTGTTCGCGGCCGGATTTGAACAGGTGCGAGGTGAGCAGGCTGCCATTCAGTTCGACGGTGGCGAGGTCGCCGCCTTTTTCGTGGTGGAAGGTGAGGCGGTTGTTGTCGGGCAGGCGCAGGTAGTTGAGTTGGCCGCATTCGTCGTAGCGGTAGCGCAACGTGCCCCAGCCCTGGTGTTCGGCGGTGAGGCGGTTTTGCAGGTCGTATTCGTAGTGGAGCGGCCAGTGGCCGTCGTCGACGCTGAGGAGATTGCCGAGGCGGTCGTAGGTGTAATCGACAATGCTGCGGTCGGGCAGGGTTTTTCTTACCAGGCGACCGGCGCTGTCCCGCTGATAACCAGTAACCAGACGACTGCCATCGTCGCCGTACTCGGTCTTTTCCAGCAGATGCCCGGCGAGGTCGTAGGCATAGGCGGTGCGGCGCCCATCAAACCCGATTTCCTGCTGGATCAGGCCATTGGCGTGATAGTCGAGCCGATAGGTTTCGCCGACCTCGTTTTCAATCTCGGTCAGTAACAACCGAACATTGTCATAACGGTATTTAAGCTGTGTGCCGTCGGGGTTAATCCGACGGCTGATCAGGTGCAGACCGTCGGCGTATTCGTAGCGGGTGACGCGGCCCAACTCGTCGCGCTCAGCAGTGATTTTTCCGTACGGGTTGTAGCTGAATTCGCGTGTGGCCCCGTCAGGCTGAATCACTTTCAGCAAACGACCTACGGCGTCCCACTGATACTGGGTCAGCGCACCATGCTCATCCTCGCAAGCCACCTGCCGCCCCAGCTCGTCATAGCGATAACGCCGCACACCGCCATTCGCCAGTTTTTCCTCAATGAGCTGGCCGCGTTCGTTCCAGATCAGCCGCTGACTGCTGTTGTCCGGATACCAGGCACCGCTGAGCTTTCCGTGTTGGGTGTAGGTGTATTCGGTGTAATTGCCGTCCGGATCAGTCTTGCGAGTGATATCGCCTTGATCGTTACGCTGGTATTTCCACACCGCGTCACCACGGCGCACAACCCGTACGAACCCGTTGTCATGCTCGTAGGACGTCGGCGTATCGTCCCCGGGAAACAGCGCAATCAACCGACCGGCTTCGTCGTACTGATAGGCCGTCACCGCCCCCAGCGGATCCTGCTCGACCGTCAGCCGGCCTTTTTCATCGTAGGATTTGAAGTGCTGCGCGCCGTCCGGATCGATCCGCTGCACCAGCCGTGCGCGCTGGTCGTGGACGTAGACTTCCTGGCTGCCATCGGCGTTGTGCACGGTGACCGTGCCGTTGTCATCCCACACATACCGCGTGTCCATCTGCGAAAAGCTGGCCCAGTGCCGGACACATCGCGCCGCCTTGCCGGACCGTTCCCACTCCCAAAAGAAACTCGCCCCACCGGCCAGTTCCCGCTCCAGGATCACCTGCTGATCGTCGTACCGATAACGCTCGCTTTCGCCTACCGCGTTGGTCGCCTCAACCAACCGCCAGGCATCGTCGTACGTGTAGGAAACAACGTTCTGTTCGGTGACCCAGCCCGGCTCCCGCTGCACCTGATAGTCGACGGCAACGATATGGCCGTGCTCATACCGCAGCAGCAATCCCTGGCCAACATGGTTATCGATCCGCTGAATCCGCCCTGAATAATCGCGGGAAATGCGCAGCCGGTTGTCGTAAGCGTCACTGATCGCCGTCAGCACACCGTCACGGAAGTGGTAGAAAAGCGACGCCTGAGCCAGCACCCATTCATCCGGCAAAGCACCCAGATAAATCGCCGCTTCCGCCAGGCTATTGGTGATGGCCGGCCGTGCAGCAGAGGGCAGGGGAAAGGTGGTGCTGCGGTTTTCGTGATCGGTCCACACCACCGATCCGCCGCTCACCACCAAGCGCTGCGCCAGCGCATGACTCCAGCCAAACCCCAACCCGCAATCCACTTCCACGGCACTGCTGCGATACAACCGCGTCCAGGCAAATGGCAGGACACCCTCCAACGAGCCGTCTGTGAGGGTCAGCAGTTCCTCACCAGTAACCATCGAAACCGGACAGCCATTGGTACAGGTATTCGCCGAACAGACCGAAGCATCCCCATTGGGGTTTTTCGCCGAAGCCGGGGCATCATCCACATGTTCTTGCTTCACCAGCGCCGTGCGCGCCGCTTTAGGCTTTCGGACCAGCGCTGCCGGATTCGAAACCTCGTTTACACCGGCCTTCAACGGCACGGCCGCTGCCTTGATCGACACTGGGTCATTTTTAAGCGACACCGGCTTAAGCACACTGGGGTGCCAGTCCAGCCGTGGTGCCTCGCCCAACTTGGCCATCTGCTCGAGTAACACCCGTGCCCGGCCGGACCTGACCTTGCCCAGCACCTGCGGGCCCAAACGCACCGCCACACCCATGCCGCCGGTGGCCAACAGCAACAGCAGGTTGAGCAGTACCTCGGAAGTCATTTCCCCCAGCAGCTCGTTCATGTCCGGCGGCGGAAGCAATTGCGCCCAACTGAACATCGCCGACAGATAGATGAACAGCAGCGGTTCATCGCTCAGCACCAGAAGACCGTTGGCAATGGCCTCATTGCTGAGCTTCAACAGCTCTTCAAGCTCGCCTTGGGAGAGGTACTGCAGCAACTTTTCGCTATTGGGTTTGATGTCCGCCAGCCAGTCGTACAGGTTTGGAATACCGTCCCAAAGGCTGTACAGCGTGTTCGTAATCCCTCGCACAAACGCGGCGTCCATCAACTTGCGACGGTCGAGGGCGCTGGCGTTTGAGTACTGTTTCCACTGCTCTTCGAAGGTGCTCGTCCATTCACTGCGCAAGCTGCTTTCCAGCGAGCTGATCACCGACTGATAGGAGGCGTAGAGCGCCTTGACGTGATCCTTGGAAACATCGGGGTAGAAGCTGACCTGATACTGCTGGTCGCGCGTGCAGTCGGTGATTTCGAGGATGCCGCTGGGGCCGATGGTTTTATGAATGGGGGGACCGATCAGGCTGCCGTCCTCGGCGATGGCCTGGAGGATGACCGGCGTGTTGCCGATCGGCACAAACCGCTTGCTCTCAAACATATGCACCAGGGTCAGCGCACCATTGGGTTTGCACATTGCAACGGTGGTACTGGGGGCTTTAGAGGAAACAGGCGCGACCAGCGCGACCTCATCCCCAACCTTGAACACCTGCTCGACTTCCAGCGACGAAAAGCTCCAGAAGCTCTCAGCCCAATCGTCAAACGTGTTAAGGCACTCCCTGAAGTTACGAAAGACCGCTTCAACGTCCTTCGTCTCCACATCCATGGGAGCCAGGGCCAACCTGCCTATGGCGGGATTCAAGAGGCAGCCCCATCGGGCAGGGCATTAATCGAAAAAAACATCGGCGTTCCCTCGCGCTGTGTGATCAGGCGAGGGACTTTGCAGAGGTTTGTAAGAGAAAGAAGTCAGAGCTATCCACTGCTACTGATAGGACGTTTCGCCAAATCCCCGGCTAAACCGACCCGTTTTCGTAAGCCAAATCTCCGACAAAAATAAATCCCACAAAACCCACATATGCAACAAATCCAACTTGACAGCTTCCATTCCCTTGGCGTCTATTGACGTACCCGCTGGATCATTTCGCAGATGTCCCAGGATGCTCAATGAAGACTGATACCTCACTGACCCACATGCCCAGCGTCCTGCACGCAGCCGAAAGCATCCGCCAAGGCACACTGACCCCTGTGCAACTGGTCGAGCAAAGCCTCGAAGCCATCAAAACCCACAATCCCACACTGAATGCCTTCGGCGACGTCTACACCGAATCCGCGCGGGAGCAGGCTGAAATCCTGACCGCAGAAGCGCAGGCCAACCAATTTCGTGGCCCGCTCCACGGCATCCCCTTCGGCATCAAAGACCTGTTCTCCACCGCCAATCTGCGCACCACCCGCGGTTCGCTGACCGGCCTGGACAACGTCCCCACCCAGGACGCCCCGATCATCCGCCGCCTCAAGGAGGCCGGCGCGATCATCCTCGGCAAGACCGCCACCACCGAATTCGGCTGGACCGGCGCCAGCACCTCCCGGGTTTTCGGCAATGGCCGCAACCCCTGGAACCCCCAGCTCACCAGCGGAGGATCCAGTTCCGGCTCGGCCATTGCGGTGGCAGCACGCATGGTCCCGGCCACGCTGGGTTCCGACGGCGGCGGTTCGGTGCGCATTCCCGGCGCCTTTTGCGGTGCATTCGCTCTTAAAGGGTCTCTTGGGCGCATCCCCACCTGGCCCTGGTCCGCCACTGAAATGCTCAGCCACGCCGGCCCGATCACCCGTACCGTGCGCGACAGCGCGTTGCTCTTCGATATCCTCTCCGGGCCCGATCCGCTGGATCACCAGGCCTTGCCCGCGCCCACCGAGTCCTACCTGGCGCGCTGCGACCAACCGCTGGGCCCTGTGCGTGTGGCGTATTGCCCGACCTTGTTCGATACGCCGGTGGACCCGGTCATCGCCGCCACCGTCGAAGCGGCGGTGCATTACCTTGCGGATGAGCTGCCGGTCACCGTCACCACCCTGAACCTGGACTGGCAAGACCCGCTGGCCACCTTCGAAACCCTGTGGGTCGGCGGGCGCGGGATCGCCTATGGCAAATCCCTGGCCGATCGCCTCGACCAACTGGACCCGGGTTTCGCTGCGCTGATCAAGCGCTCCGCCGATTACGATCTGGCGGCCTACCTCAAGGCTGTGCAGCAACGTGCACTGTTCGCCAATCAGGTACACGCGCTGTTTAATGACTACGACGTACTGCTGATGCCGACGATGCCGATCCTGCCGTTCGCCGCCGACCGGGTTGCCCCCGAGGGCTGGCCGGGCGAGGAGGGCGCGGTGCCCTGGGCCCGCTGGACGCCGTTTACCTATCCGTTCAATATCACCGGCAACCCCGCTGCCAGCCTGCCCTGCGGCTTCAGCCCGAGCGGTTTGCCGATTGGCCTGCAGGTGATCGGCCCACGTTTTGCCGACGCCCAGGTGCTGCAATTCTGCGCGGCCGTCGAAGCCATCGCCCCCTGGGATCAGCACCTCCCCCCGATGCTGATGCCTTGATTGATTGCACCCGGAGTGGGCTCAAAAGAAGCCCGCCCGTGATAAACGCTTTGTGTTGTCCTGCCCTTTCACACCCTGATGAGTGAGAGGTACCCGTGACCCTGTCCATGGCTGTATTACGTTCTATGCTCCCCGCTGGACCGGCTCGCGCCGCGTTTCGCCGTGGGGCGCGCAATACCGGCCGCCTGAACCTGCCCTGGAATACCTCTTTTATGCTCAACCAGCCACGTCTCGACGAAATCATGCTCCTGCTCACCCAACACCAGCGCGTCAAGGCGTCTGACCTGGCGCAGACGCTGTTCGTCTCCGAAGAAACCATCCGCCGCGACTTCAAGTACCTGGAAGAAGCCGGCAAGCTGCGGCGCATCCACGGCGGCGCGATCCTGCCGCGGCTCAACGAAGAACAGCCGCTGCAAGTGCGCAGCCGCATCAAGCCCCAGGCCAAGACGCGTATCGCGGTGTGTGCAGCGAAGCTGGTGAGCGAAGGCATGGTGCTGTTCCTCGACACCGGCACCTCGACCCTGGCCCTGGCCCAGCAACTGACCGCGTTCAGCCAGTTGCGCATCATCACCAACTCCCTGGACATCGCCCGCTTGATCACCGAGCAAAGCGCCAACCAGGTGCTGGTGGTGCCCGGCGATGTGCGCCGCAACGACAACGCGCTGATTGGCGCCCACACCCTGGAATTCGTCCGACAGTTCCACTACGACATTGCCTTCATGGGCATCGGCGCTGTCGACCTTGAGCTGGGGTTCATGGACTACCAGGAGCCCGAGGCGCTGCTGCGCCGGGAACTGACCAAACACAGCCTGCGCAGCGTGATCCTGGCCGATGACGCCAAGTTCGGCCACCGCACCTTTATCAATACGCTGCCGTTCAGCGCCATCACGACCCTGGTCACCAATCGTGCGCCGTCCAACGACTTTGCGACCCGCCTGGAGCAAGCCCATGTCGATATCCTTTACCCCTGAGTTGCTGGTGCCCAGTGAACAGGACCTTGAAACCTTCGAGGCGCTGTTCCGCGACACCTCGGCCATCGGCGCGACCAAGGCCGGTGGGCTGCATCGCCTCGCCGCCTCGGCCGAAGACGGCGCCGTGCGCGACCTGTTCGCGGCCTGGCTGACCGAACGCGGTTTTGACGTGCGTGTGGATGCAGTGGGTAACATGTTCGGTTTGATCACCTTTAATCCAGAAGCGCCCTACGTGCTGTGTGGTTCGCATCTGGACAGCCAGCCGAGTGCCGGGCGTTTCGATGGGGTCTATGGCGTACTGGCCGGCGCAGTCGCGGTGGCCAGCCTGGCTCGCCAACTGCGCGAGCGCGGCGAAACGCCGGCGTGCAACCTGGCGGTGGTGAACTGGACCAACGAGGAGGGCGCGCGTTTCCAGCCCAGCCTGATCGGCAGCAGCGTGTTCACCGGTGACCTGGCACTGCAGGACGCCTGGGCCTGCCGCGATGGCGATGGCATCAGCCTCAAGCATGCGCTGCAGCAGATTGGTTATCTGGGGGAGGGCCGCGTCGAGCTGGACGTCGCCGGTTATGTGGAAATCCACGTCGAACAAGGTGATGGCCTTGAGCGCGACGGGCTGGCCATCGGTGTGGTGCGCGACACCTGGGCCGCCCTCAAGCAACGGATTCGGTTCATCGGTGAACAGAACCACACCGGTCCTACACCCATGGCTGCACGCAAGGATGCCTTGCTGGCCGCCGCCCACGCGATCACTGCGGTGCGGGCCGAGGCCGACCTGCACGGCGTGCAACTGCACAGCTCGGTGGGGCGCCTGGAGATCTATCCCAATTCCCCCAACGTGGTGCCTTCCAGCGTGACGTTGCATGTCGAGTACCGCTCGCCCGACACCGAATTACTGGCCGCAGCCGGTGCGCGCCTGGACGCCAGCCTCAAGGCCACCGCCAGCGCCACGTCGACTGACTACAGCATCGAAAGCCGCGCCCTGCGTGAGCCGACCCACCTGCATCACGGCTTTGCCGAGCTGGCCTACGGCGTCGGCCAGCAACTGGGCTTGCCCATCGGCAACAGCGTCACCGTGTCAGGCCACGACGCCATCAGCCTGAGCCGGCATTACCCGGTGTGCCTGCTGTTTATCCCGAGCAGCAATGGCGTGTCCCACAACGAAGCGGAATTCACCAGCGAACAGGACATGCGCAACGGCCTGCACATGCTGACCGCGTTGCTGCACCGCGCCTGTTCCACCCCCAACGCCTACCGCTGAGGTCTGCCATGTCGAGTCGTTTGCAAGCAAAGTCACGGCTGCTGGGCGCCCTGGAGGCCGCCGGCTTGTCCGCCCATGTGGTGGTCGAAGAGGGCACCGCCGGGATTGCCTCGCCGGTACGCCTGGCCACCGAGTGGGCCGGTTTTACCGTCAGCGCACCGTGGGGCCAGTGTTACGCCAAAGTCTTGCATGACGACATGCGCGCGCTGATCGACATTGAACGCACTGCCCGCGCCACCCAACTGGCAGCTGATTGCGACGTGACGCCGGGTGTGCGCCTGGTGGATGCCACGGCCGGCGTGTTGCTGCTGGATGCGTTGCCCACCAGCGAGTGGCGTTGGGCCCGCCTCGACGAATTGATGCAGCCCCGGCGCCTGCAAGCGCTCTGGGCCCTGAAGAAACAATTGCACCAAGGCACCTCACCGGGCTTCGCCCGCTCGCCGCTGCAAGACATCCAGCACCTGCGCGAATTATGCGTGCGCTACAGCGTGGCCTTGCCCATCGACCACGCCTGGATCAGCACCTGCATTGACCTGGCCTGGACCTCGCTGCAACTGAACGCCAGCGACTCGGTGCCGCTGCACGGCGACGGCGTGGCGAGCAACGTGATGATCGGCCCGGACGGCGCCTTGCAACTGATCGACTTCGATTACGCCGGCAGTGGTGATCCCTGGTACGACGTGGCCATCAGCCTTAACGAGTTGTACGTCTTCGAAAACGACTGGCGCGAAGGCATCCATGCCTGGGCCGGCGAGTGCCGTGAAAGCGACTATGCGCGCTGCCGCTTGTACGCCTTGATCAACGATTGGTTCTGGACGCTCTGGGGCCTGTGGGTCGGCGCTACCTCGGCGCGGCCGCTGGAGTTTTCCAAGGTCGGGCAGTGGACGCTGTTGCGCTGCCGCCAAAGTCTGCAAGACCCGCGGTTTGAAGGTTGGCTACGTCAGGTACAGGAGGGGCAGGCATGAAAGCGTTAGGTGAGGCGTGTACGCCACAAGAGTGTCAGCTGGAAGCGGCGGTGCGCGGGGTTGCCAGTTGGGGCGGCACCGGCATTCGTTATGAACCGGTCAGCGGCGGGATTTCCAACACCAACTGGCGGGTGGAAGTGGCCGGGATCGACACTGCGTATTTCTTCAAGGTGCCGGGCGTGGGCACCGAGATGTTCATCGACCGCCGCACGGCCCACGACGCCAGCCTCAAGGCGGCGCAAACCGGCTATGGCGCGCCGGTGTTCGCATTCCTTGAAGAGTTCGGCGTGGAAGTCTTCGAGTTCATGGAGGGCTGGCGCGCCTCCTCCAACCACGACTTCCTCGACCGCGACGTGCGCCACAACGCGCTGCACGCCCTCAAGGCGTTCAACGACCAGCCGCCACTGGTGCAGACCAAGACCGTGTTCGACATGATTGCCGAGCACCAGCGGCAGGTGGAGCAACTCAACGGCTGCAAGCCCGCCGACGACGCTTGGCTGCGCCGCCAATGCGACCGCGCCCGGGGCGTGCTGCAAGCTTCCGGCATCGATCTGGCTCCCTGCATGAATGACACCCTGGCGGGTAATTTCATGCTCAACGACCGTCGGCAAATTCGTCTGGTGGACTTCGAATACGCCTCCAACAACGACCGGCATTACGAACTGGCGCTGTGGTTCGGCGAGATGTTTTTCACTGATGAAATGGAACTGGCCCTGATCGAGGATTACTTCGGCCAGGTCACCCCGCAGAACCTCGCGCGCATCAAGTTGCACAAGGCCCTGGCGGACATCAAATGGTCGACCTGGGCGATGGTGCAGCACGCGGTGTCGCAGCTGGATTTCGACTTCTACAAATACGGCACCTGGAAGCACATGCGTGCCCGCAGCATCATCAACGATTCGCAATGGGAAACCTGGCTAAGACAGGCTTGAGCCTGCGCCAGACAACAATAATGCATTGAATGAAGTCACTTGGGCGCTGATTGGTGCCTGCGTTTTCACTGCTTGATTTTTGTTTGATCACACAAAAAAACGATCCACAAATTCAAGGAGCACCCGACTCATGAAATCTGATAGCGCACCACCCGGACGCCTGAAAAGCCAACTCTTCGGCGTGTACTTTTTCCTGTTGCTGATGCTCGCCTTATTCCCGCCGTTCTATTTGAGCGTGAGCGGCAGTACCGCGTTGGTACTGGGCATACCGTTGCCGATCTTCTACTGGATCGCCATTGCCGTCCTCGCAGGCCTGGGCCTGTGGGCGTTGTACGTCGCCGAATTGAAGGCCGGCGAAATACCCGAAGAGGGGGATGCGCAATGATCAGCACCGCCAGCGATGCCAACCTCTTTATCACCTTCGGCGTCATCGGCCTGTTCCTGGCCGGGATGATCGCCGTGCTGTACGCCACCAACCGCGAGAGCACGAGTTTTTCCGATTACGCCGTAGGCGGGCGCTCCTATGGGCCGTGGTACATCGCCATGTGTTACACCAACTCGTGGTGGCCGGGCTCGACCTTTACCGCGTTTTTCGCCCTGACCATCGGCGGCGCCCTGGGCTTCTACGGCATGGTCTACGCCACCCTTGGCGTGACGGCAATGTACCTGATGGCCCGCCGCGCGTGGACCTGGGGCCAGCGTTTCAACCTGCGCACCCAGCCGGACTTGCTCGGCATGCGCTTCAACAGCCCGGTGGTCAAGCGCGTGGCCTCGATCATCGGCATCATCTCGGTATTCCCGTGGGTGGTGATGGGCATCCAGGCGTTGGCGATGTTGTTCCAGTTCGCCAGCTTCGGCCGCTGGGGCGTCACCACCTGCCTGGTCGCCGGCGTGGTGGTGGTGCTGGTGCGCCAGTACTGGACCGTGAGCATGGGCATGCGCGGGCTGATCATGACCGACATGTTCCAGGGCCTGATCGCCTATGTCGTGTGTGCGGCGCTGTGTGTATTCCTGCTGTTCGGCGACCAGGCGTCGTTCTCCAACCTGGCGCACCTGCCGGCGAAAATGTTGCTGATTCCCGGCGCCAGTGGCACCGGTTACGGCCCGCTGTACATGTTCAGCCTGATCTTCACCGGCGTGATCGGCTCGATGTGCTGGCCCATGAGCTTCCAGCGCATCTACACCGCCAGCGGCGTCAAGGCGGTGAAGAAAGGCACGCTGTACACGATCCTGTTGGTGGGTGGTTTCTACGGGATTCTGATGCTGTTTGCCGCGGCCATCAGCCAGGACCCGAACGTCATCGCGCACCCGCAACAAGGTTGGTTCCTCTCGCTGTTCGACATCGGCGGGCCGTGGATGCTGGCGCTGGCTATCGTCATCGTACTGGCGGCGAGCATCGGCCACGTCGACGGCTGCGTGCAGGTCTGCGGCACCCAATTCGCCAACGACCTGGCTACCTGGAACACCCCGCGTACCGATCGGCAACTGACGCTGTTGGCCAAGTCCGGGATGGTGGTGTTTATCGTCGCCGCCTCGGTGCTGGCATACCTGACCTTTGATTACGCGCGACTGCAATTGCTGGCGCAGATTTCCTACCAGGGGATTATCCAGTTGGCGGTGCCGCTGTTCTTCGGGATCTTCAGCCGCCGCGGCAACAAGGAAGGCGCGATTGCCGGGATGCTGGCGGGGATTGTGGTGGCGATTGTGCTGACGACGATGTATCCGGACGACATTCCCGGGCTGGGGTCGTTGACCAGCGGGATTGTGGGGCTGGTGGTCAATGCGGGGATTTTTGTGGCGTGTGCATGGGCGATCAAGCCGAGTGCGCAGGAGAGTGCTCGGGTGGAGCAGTTGTTTGAAATGGCGGCGCCAGGGCGCAAAGTGCCAATGGGGGCAACGCCGGTCCTGAACTGAACCCACTTCTCTAACCCAATGTAGTTCCAATGTGGGAGCGGGCTTGCTCGCGAATGCAGACTGTCAGTTAAAGCATCAGCGACTGATATACCGCATTCGCGAGCAAGCCCGCTCCCACATTTTTGATTGTGTTCCTACACAGCATTCCCGTTTTGTCGCAGGCGTTTGTAGAGGGTATTGCGGCTGACGCCAAGCTCTCTGGCCAGGTGAGAGATATTCCCGCCCACCGCCTTCAGTCGCTCATTCAGGTCCAGACTGTCATCCACTGCATCACACACCGGCACCACCCCATTCAAATCCACAAAAAAATCATCCGGCAAATGTTCCGCCCGAATCGGCTGCTCTTCCGCCATGGCCAGTGCCACCTGCAACACGCTGCTCACCTGGCGCAGGTTGCCCGGCCACGGATGCTGTTCAAACAAGGCCAGCACCTCGTTAGTCAACCCGGCCCACTGCGTCGGCTCGCGATGCTGTTGCCACAGCTGCTTGAACAACGCCTGTTTATCCGTGCGCTCCCGTAGCGGCGGCAGCTCCAGGGTCAGGCCACCGATGCGGTAATACAGGTCTTCGCGAAAACGCCCGAGCTGTACCTGTTCGCGCAGCGAGCGGTTGGTGGCGGAGATGATCCGCAAATCCACCGGGTACAACTCGCTGCTGCCTACAGGCTGCACACAGCGTTCCTGCAATACCCGCAACAGCCGGGCCTGGGTCGGCAGGGGCATGTCGCCGATCTCGTCGAGGAACAGCGTGCCTTTGTCTGCCTTGCGGATCAGCCCGATGCTGCCTTTCTGGTTGGCGCCGGTGAATGCGCCTTTTTCATAGCCGAACAGTTCCGACTCCACCAGTTCGGCGGGGATCGCTGCGCAGTTGACCGCGATAAACGCTTGTTGGCTGCGGGAACTGGCCTGGTGCAGGGCTTTGACGAACACTTCCTTGCCGACACCGGTTTCACCGTGGATCAGCAACGGAATATCCTTTTCCAGCAGGCGCTCGGCCTGACGCACGGCCTTTTCCACGCGGGCATCGCCGAAGTGCAGGGTCTTGAGACTGATGGCCGTGGGGCCGGGTTCGCGGGGCTTTTTCGTTTCCACGAACACGCGAGCCTGCACTGGCGCCTGTTTCGGCCGTTTCAGCAGGCACTGGAAACGGTTGCGCCCGGCGGCTTGCAGCGAGAAGGGCAGGCCTTCGGGCTGGTTGAGCAGTTCCAGCAGCGAGACCTTGAACAGGCTGTCGATCAACACCCGCGACAGGCTGATGCCCAGCAGGTTGTCGGCCCGGCGATTGGCCGACAGTACCTGGCCGCTTTCATCAAAAATCAGCAGCCCGGCCCATTGGCTGTCGAGATTGTTCAACCCGGTATTGAACGTCAGCTGGAAATGCTCACCGCGAAACAGGTTGAGGATCAGCCGGTTCTCGACGGTCTGGCTCATCATCTTGACCATGCCGAGGGTGTGGGAAGGCGGCAGGTAGCTGTCGCTGGACACATCCAGCACCGCGATGATTTCCCGCTGCGCATCGAAGATCGGCGCTGCCGAGCCGGTCATGAAACGGTTGGCCTTGAGGAAGTGTTCGTCATGTTCAATATGCACTGCCTGGGCACAGGCCAGGGCGGTGCCGATGGCGTTGGTGCCGCTGGAGCGCTCCATCCAGCTGGCGCCGGCGCTGAAACCACGGGCCAGCTTGGGGTCGATAAAGCGTTGGGTGCCCCACGAAGTCAGCACCTGGCCCTGGTTGTCGGCAAGCATGATCAGGCAGTTGGAATTGCTGAGGATGTTTTCGTAGTAGGGCAGCACTTCCTGGTGGGTGGTCTGCACAAGGGAATGCTGGCTTTCCAGCAACTGGCTGACGCCGTCTGCGGGCAGTTGGTCGAAGCTCGGTGTGCTCTGGTGATCCAGGCCATAGGCCCGGCAGCGGCGCCAGGAGTCCTGGATGATGGCATCGTGCGCCAGCGGTGTGCTCATGGCGGTGACCCTTGCTTTATTGTTGTTCTGGGGTGCGGAAGGCCCGTTCAGTGTTGTTCAGAACTGTTCATTGTCAACCCGCCGATTGTTCAGTTGTTCAGCCTGACCTGTTCATTTCTGTTCAGAGGCGAATCGCTGTTTTGCCTAACTCGTTGACCGGCCTGAGGTTTGGGTTGTTGGCACGGAACTCGCTCTGTGCTCCTGCCAGAACCATTCCAATAATAAAAAGGTCGTGTCATGTCATTGACCCTGGAGCACGTCACTCGCGTTGTCGAAGGCCAAACCTGGATCGACGACGCCAACCTGCGTTTCGAAGCCGGTTCCTTCAATGTATTGCTGGGCCGCACGCTCTCCGGCAAGACCAGCCTGATGCGCCTGATGGCCGGCCTGGACAAGCCTGACAGCGGGCGCATCCTGATGAATGGCGTGGACGTCACCCAGAAGCCGGTGCGCCTGCGCAATGTGTCGATGGTCTATCAGCAGTTCATCAACTACCCGACCATGACCGTGTTCGAGAACATCGCCTCGCCGCTGCGCCAGGCCGGAGTCTCTGCCGAGCAGATCCAGAGCAAAGTCCTCGAAACCGCGAAAATGCTGCGTATCGAGAAATTCCTCCAGCGTCACCCCCTGGAACTCTCCGGCGGCCAGCAGCAACGCACCGCCATGGCCCGGGCGCTGGTCAAGGATGCCGAGCTGATTCTGTTCGATGAACCCCTGGTGAACCTGGACTACAAACTGCGCGAAGAACTGCGCCAGGAAATGCGCGAGCTGTTCAAGGCACGCCATACCATCGCGATCTACGCCACCACCGAACCCAACGAAGCCCTGGCCCTGGGCGGCACCACCACGATTCTGCATGAGGGCCGGGTGATCCAGAGCGGCAAGGCGGCCGAGGTCTATCACCAGCCGCAAACCGTGCTGGCGGCCGAGCTGTTTTCCGAGCCGCCGATCAACCTGATGCCCGGGCGCATCAGTGGCAATGAAGTGAGCTTCGCCAACTTCGTGCACTTCCCGCTGAACGTCGACCTGCGGCCCATCGGTGAGGGCGAGTTTCGCTTTGGCGTGCGTCCCAGCCATATCAGCCTGGTGCCGAGCAACGACGATGACCTGGAATTGGCCGTGACCGTGGAGGTCGCCGAGATCAGTGGCTCGGAAACCTTCCTGCATGTGCGCAGCGAACACTTCCTGCTGGTGCTGCATTTGCCCGGGGTGCACGAGTACGACGTCGACGCGCCGATCCGCATCTATATCCCCACCCACAAACTGTTTGTGTTCGATGGCCAGGGACGGCTGGTCCAGGCCCCCGGGCGACGTGTCGCGAGGGTTGCCTGATGGCCGAGATCCATTTGCAGAACCTGGCCCACAGCTACAGCTCAAAGCCAAACGGCCCTGAGGACTACGCGATTCGCGAGATGAACCACGTCTGGGAGCAGGGCGGCGCCTACGCGTTGCTGGGGCCGTCGGGCTGCGGCAAGTCGACCTTGCTCAACATTATCTCCGGCCTGCTCAGCCCGTCCGAAGGCCAGGTGCTGTTCGACGCCAAGGTGGTCAACGAGCTGACCCCGGAAAAACGCAACATCGCCCAGGTGTTCCAGTTCCCGGTGGTGTACGACACCATGACCGTGTTCGATAACCTGGCTTTTCCCCTGCGAAACCAGGGCATGGCCGAGGCGAAGATTCACAGCAAGGTGCAGGAAATTGCCGAGGTGCTCGACCTGCAAAACCTGCTGGACAAAAAGGCCCGCAACCTCACTGCCGATGAAAAGCAGAAAGTCTCCATGGGCCGCGGGCTGGTGCGGGATGATGTGTCGGCGATCCTGTTCGACGAACCGCTGACGGTGATCGACCCGCACCTGAAGTGGAAGCTGCGGCGCAAGCTCAAGCAGATCCACGAGCAGTTCAACATCACCATGGTCTACGTGACCCACGACCAACTGGAAGCCTCGACCTTCGCCGACAAGATCGCGGTGATGTACGGCGGGCAGATCGTGCAGTTCGGCACGCCCCGGGAGTTGTTCGAGCGGCCCAGCCACACCTTTGTCGGCTATTTCATCGGCAGCCCGGGGATGAATCTGATTGAGGTGCAGGCAGAGGCGGGTGGTGTGCGCTTTGCCGGGACACATCTGGCGTTGCCCAAGGCGTTGCAGCAGCGCATTGGCGAAACGCCTTACAAAAAGCTGCAGGTCGGCATCCGCCCGGAATTTATCCATGTGTGGGATGAGCACAATCCCGACGCGCTACAGGCGCAAGTCACCCATGTGGAAGACCTCGGCACCTACAAGATCATGACCCTCAACCTCGATGGCGCACCGTTGAAAGTGCGCCTGGCCGAAGACAAACCAGTGCCCGAGGGCCAGGCGTCCATCAGCTTTCCGGGGCAGTGGCTGATGGTGTATGCCGATGACTACTTGCTTGAGGTGCAGCCATGAACAAGGTGCAGAACAACAAGGCCTGGTGGCTGGTATTGCCGGTGTTCCTGCTGGTGGCCTTCAGCGCGGTGATCCCGATGATGACCGTGGTCAACTACTCGGTGCAGGACATCTTCGACCAATCCAGCCGCTACTTCGTCGGCGCCGACTGGTACAAACAGGTGCTGCTGGACCCGCGCCTGCATGACTCGCTGCTGCGTCAGTTCATCTACTCGGCGTGTGTGCTGTTGATCGAGATTCCGCTGGGCATCGCGATTGCCCTGACGATGCCCACCAAGGGTCGCTGGTCGTCGCTGGTGTTGATCGTGATGGCGATTCCGCTGCTGATTCCGTGGAACGTGGTCGGCACCATCTGGCAGATCTTTGGCCGTGCCGACATTGGCCTGATGGGTTCCACGCTCAATGCGATGGGCATCAGCTACAACTACGCCGCCAACACCATGGACGCCTGGGTCACGGTGCTGGTGATGGACGTGTGGCACTGGACGTCCCTGGTGGCGCTGCTGTGTTTCTCGGGGCTGCGGGCGATCCCGGATGTGTACTACCAGGCGGCGCGGATTGATCGGGCGTCCAGCTGGGCGGTGTTCCGACATATCCAGCTGCCAAAACTGAAGAGCGTGCTGTTGATCGCGGTGATGCTGCGCTTCATGGACAGTTTCATGATCTACACCGAACCGTTTGTGCTGACGGGCGGCGGGCCAGGGAACGCCACCACCTTCCTCAGCCAGACGCTTACCCAGATGGCCGTAGGCCAATTCGACCTGGGCCCGGCGGCGGCGTTTTCGCTGGTGTACTTCCTGATCATCCTGTTGGTGTCCTGGCTGTTCTACACCGCCATGACCCACTCCGACGCCAACCGCTGAGGCCGCCAACATGAGCAAGCGCAAGGTAATCCCGCTGCTGGTCTACATCCTGTTCCTGCTGGTGCCGATCTACTGGCTGCTGAACATGTCCTTCAAGAGCAACACCGAAATCCTCGGCGGCCTGACCCTGTTTCCGCAGGACTTCACCTTCGCCAACTACAAGGTGATCTTCACCGACCCGAGCTGGTACACCGGCTACCTCAACTCGCTGTACTACGTCAGCCTCAACACCGTGATTTCCCTGAGCGTGGCGCTGCCGGCGGCCTACGCGTTCTCGCGCTACCGCTTCCTCGGCGACAAGCACTTGTTCTTCTGGTTGCTGACCAACCGCATGGCGCCGCCGGCAGTGTTTTTGCTGCCGTTCTTCCAGCTGTATTCGTCCATTGGCTTGTTCGATACGCATATCGCGGTGGCCTTGGCCCATTGCCTGTTCAACGTGCCGCTGGCGGTGTGGATTCTCGAAGGTTTCATGTCGGGCGTGCCCAAGGAAATCGACGAAACGGCCTACATCGACGGGTACAGCTTCCCCAAGTTTTTCGTGAAGATTTTCATCCCGCTGATTGGCTCGGGGATCGGCGTCACGGCGTTTTTCTGCTTCATGTTTTCCTGGGTCGAGCTCCTGCTGGCACGCACGCTGACGTCGGTGAACGCCAAACCCATCGCCGCAGTGATGACCCGTACGGTTTCGGCCTCCGGCATCGACTGGGGCGTGCTGGCGGCGGCGGGGGTGTTGACCATTTTGCCGGGCATGCTGGTGATCTGGTTCGTTCGCAACCATGTGGCCAAGGGCTTTGCCCTGGGCCGGGTCTGAGGAGTCGATGATGGAATGGATGGCCTGGACCACCCCGACTGCACTGTTCTTTGCCGCGATCGGCCTGCTGCTGGTGGGTATGACGAGCTGGGAATTGCGCTCGCCGAGTATCCCCCGGCGCGGCTTTTTACCGATCAGCACCACCCGTGGTGATCGCTTGTTTATCGGTCTTCTCGGCAGCGCCTACCTGCATTTGTTGGTGATCGGCGTAACCGGCTGGAGCATCTGGGTGGCGTCCGCGCTGTCTCTGGTGTGGCTGTTGTCTGTGATGCGTTGGGGCTAGCTGCCCCTTTTGAACCCCAAAACCAGGAGGTCTCTATGTTCGATAAAAACAATAAGCTGCGACATAGCATTTCATTGGCGGCCGTGCTGGCGCTCAGCGGGCTCAGTGCTGCGGCCTGGGCGGATGCTTATGAAGACGCTGCAAAAAAATGGATCGGCAGTGAGTTCAAACCGTCGACCCTCACCGAAGCCCAGCAGCTTGAAGAGCTGAAGTGGTTTATCAAGGCCGCGGAGCCGTTTCGTGGGATGAAGATCAACGTGGTGTCGGAAACCCTCACCACCCACGAGTATGAATCCAAGGTACTGGCCAAGGCCTTCAGCGAAATCACCGGGATCAAGCTGACCCACGACTTGCTGCAGGAAGGCGACGTGGTGGAAAAGCTGCAAACCCAGATGCAGTCCGACAAGAATATCTATGACGGCTGGGTCAACGATTCCGACTTGATCGGTACGCACTTTCGCTATGGCAAGACAGAATCCATCACCGACCTGATGGCCAACGAAGGCAAGAACTTCACTTCACCCACCCTGGACATCAAGGACTTCATCGGTATTTCGTTCACCACTGCGCCCGACGGCAAGATCTACCAATTGCCCGACCAGCAGTTCGCCAACCTGTACTGGTTCCGCGCCGACTGGTTCGAACGGGCAGACCTGAAAGCCAAGTTCAAGGAGAAGTACGGCTATGAACTCGGCGTGCCGGTGAACTGGTCGGCCTACGAAGACATCGCCAAATTCTTCAGCGAAGACGTCAAGGAAATCGACGGCAAGCGCGTCTACGGGCACATGGACTACGGCAAGAAAGACCCGTCCCTGGGCTGGCGCTTCACCGATGCCTGGTTCTCCATGGCCGGTGGCGGCGACAAGGGCCTGCCCAACGGTTTGCCGGTGGACGAATGGGGCATTCGCGTGGAGGACTGCCACCCGGTGGGCTCCAGCGTCACCCGTGGTGGCGACACCAACGGCCCGGCGGCGGTGTATGCCACGCAGAAATACGTGGACTGGATGAAAGCCTATGCACCACCGGAAGCGGCGGGCATGACCTTCTCCGAATCCGGTCCGGTGCCGTCCCAGGGCAACATCGCCCAGCAGATCTTCTGGTACACCGCGTTTACCGCCGACATGACCAAGCCGGGCCTGCCGGTGGTCAACGCCGACGGCACGCCGAAATGGCGCATGGCGCCATCGCCCGTCGGGCCTTACTGGGAAAAGGGCATGAAGAAGGGCTATCAGGACGTAGGTTCCTGGACCTTCCTCAAGTCGACGCCCGAGAAGCAGAAACTGGCGGCCTGGCTCTACGCGCAGTTCGTGACCTCGAAAACCGTGTCACTGAAAAAAACCATCGTTGGCCTGACGCCGATTCGTGAGTCTGACATCAACTCCCAGGCCATGACCGACCTGGCGCCGAAACTCGGCGGGTTGGTGGAGTTCTACCGCAGCCCGGCCCGGGTGGAGTGGACCCCGACCGGCACCAACGTGCCGGACTATCCACGGTTGGCGCAATTGTGGTGGAGCCATATTTCGGAGGCGGCCAGCGGAGAGAAGACGCCGCAGCAGGCGCTGGACGGGTTGGCCAAGGATCAGGACGCGATCATGACGCGCCTGGAACGCTCCAAGGTGCAGCCGATTTGCGGGCCGAAAATGAACGAAGAACGGGATGCGCAGTACTGGTTCGACCAGCCGGGCGCGCCGAAGCCTAAGTTGGCAAATGAGAAGCCACAGGGTGAGACGGTCAGTTATAACGAGTTGCTGAAGTCGTGGGAGGCGGCGCGCAAGTAACCCAGACGCCGCAGATCAAAAT
The DNA here is from genome assembly GCF_037094675.1 of Pseudomonas sp. KK18. NCBI lineage: Bacteria > Pseudomonadati > Pseudomonadota > Gammaproteobacteria > Pseudomonadales > Pseudomonadaceae > Pseudomonas > Pseudomonas sp. KK18. The sequence continues at coordinate 4,131,992 of NZ_CP146605.1, read as the reverse complement.
GTGGGAACCCGGTTTGTGTGGGAGCCGGGCTTGCCCGCGATGCAGGCACCTCGGTCTGTCAGTCAGACCGCGGTGATGCCATCGCAGGCAAGCCAGCTCCCACACAAGCCCGGTTCCCACGTTGGGTTTTGGGTGTTTCTGAGAGGGGCTATTTGGGATACAGCGGCGGCAAGCTGGTGCTATCCCCTGCAGGGTCCTGCTCGCGCTCCGCCATCGGAATCGCCTTCACCGCCCGCCACAATTCCTCTCCCTGCCAATACTGCCCACTCTCGCTGTACAGCGCGCCGTTCAACCCATCCAGCGCATCCGACAACGGCACAAACCGCGCCGCCATATCCGCCAGGGTCTCCGGCTGCTGTCGCGCCCAGGCATCCAGCGCCTGACGCGTAGCCTGCGGGTCATTCGCCTGGCTCGCCCGCTTGAGGTCGTCCAGCAAGGTACGCGGGCTCGGGCCGGTTTGCGCGGCACGCAAAATCGCCGGCTGCCAGCGTGCACGCCACCACAAACCGAAGCCCAGCAGGGTGGTGCAGGCCAGGATCAGGCTGGTCAGTTGCCAGATCCACAGGCTGTCGTTGTCCGGCGCGGTGATCACGGTCGGGCTGGCCGGCGTGTCCACGATCAGGCTCGGGTTGGTCGCCACCTGCAGGGTGCGCGCCGGCAGGCTGGTGCGTTCCAGATGGTCTTCGTGGGTGTTCCACCACACCACGTCCACCGCCGGCAGTTCAAGCGCGCCAACGCGGTTGGGCACCAGCGCTTCGCGGTCTTCACGGCTGCCGATCAGGCCACGGTCGTTGTTCTGGTTGCTCAGCACCGGCTGGTCCGGGTAGCGGCGCAGGCCGGGGATGTCGCTCAGTGCCAGCGGTGGCAGTTGCGCGCCGGCCAGGCCTTCGGCTTTCAAGGTCAGGCTGCGGGTCAGGGAGTCGCCCACCTGTACGTGATCGGGCTCGGGGTTCCAGCTTTCCGTGAGGGTCAGGCTGCGGGCCGGCAGCCAGGGAGCATCCGCCGGGTACAGCGCAGGCTTGGCCTTGACCGTCAACGACAGCTCCGGCGAACTGACGTGAATCAGCTTGCCGGGCTTGGAACCCTGGGGGTTGTTGTCCTGGGCGGGCCGTGGCTCTACCAGGGTGGCGCTGAACGTCTGCGTCGGAATGGTCAGCGTGCCGCTGTGCTGCGGGTAGATGGCATAGCGGGTTTCGATCACACCGTGGCGGATGCCGTTGATGACTTTCTCGTAGGTGCGCGACTCGCCCAACTGCTCGATGCGCGTATCGGCGATCTGCAACGGCGTGAGGCTGCTGTCGTCGTACAGCGACACCGAGTGGTAGACGCGCACGGTCAGCAACGCCTGGGCCTGGACGTAGACGCTGTCCTGGTCGAGGTTGGTTTCGATGAACACCGGGGCCAGTTGAGCCTCGGTGTTCTGGCTGACGGTCTCCACCACTTGCAGGGTGATCGGCTGGGTCTTGAGTTCGCCGATCTGCAACGGCGGAATCACCACGGTGCCGTTCTCCTTGGGCAGCAAGGTGATGATCCAGCGGGTTGTGGCATGGTTATCGCCACCCAGGGTGGTGAGCTGGTTGATCTGGCGCGTGCCGCTCACTTCAAACAGCGGGTCCAGCGGCGCCAGGTCCGGTTTGCCGAACAGCGTGACGTCGTTGGATTCCACCGTCAGTTCCACCGTCTCCCCGGAATTGATGCGGCTGCGGTCGACACTGGCCACCAGGCCGGCGGCCTGGGCCTGGCTGGCCCACAACGCGAGGGTGAGAAGAAGGGCGGTGCAGCGGTTCATCGAGTCTTGTCCTGATGTTGTTGCTGTTCGTACCAGAATTTGCGTCGCAGCAGCTCGCCGGGGTTGTCCGGGATCTGCCGCAGCCATTGTTCCAGGGCCTGGCGCTGCTCGCCTTCAAGCGTGCCGTCGACCGGGCGCAGGGGCGGGGTGGTGGTTTGTTCATCACCCAACTCGCTGCCGGGTACCTCGTTGCTGCCGGCGTGGGGCGTGGCCCCGGTTTGCGCGTCGGTCGCGCCGGGCTGGCCCTGGCCTTGGGACGTCTGCTCGCCACCGGTGGCGGTCTGGCTGCTGGCGCCCGGTTGCGCAGTCTGGCCGGGTTGGGTGGTTTCGTCATCCTCGTTTTTTGCAGGCTTGGCCGGCTCGGTTTTTTCCGGTTCCTGTTGCATCAGGCTTTCCACCAGCGCCTTGTTCTTCAGCGCCGGCTGCAAGTCTGGCTGGGCTTCGAGGGCTTGTTCGTAGGCATCGATCGCCGCTTCCAGCTCGCCGCTTTTGGCCAGGGCATTGCCTCGATTGTAGTGGGAGTAGGCGTCGCTGCCTTCGGCAAACCGCTTGGCGGCTTCGGCATAGTTGCCCGCTTCATACAGTGCGACGCCTTGCCATTGCGGGTCTTCGAAATGTTCGGCTGCTTCGGCCGGGCGTTTTTTCTTCAGCAGCAGTTGGCCCTGTTGGTCGGGGCGCAGCCACAGGTCCTGGAAGTCGAAGGCATAGCTGGGCTGCGGCGCGCCCAACAGCAGCAACGGCAGGAAGAACAGCCAGCCACGGCGCCCGGCGCAGGCGGCCAGCAGCAATAGCGGTAAGAGCAGCCAGTAACCCTGGTCGGCCCAGGTGTCGAGGTGCAGCAGTTGGCCGTCATTGCGCAGGCTTTGCGGGCCGTCCAGCATCCCGAGGTGGCGCAGGTCCTTGTCGTCCAGGCGTGCCTGGCGGTAGAGGCCGCCCATTTCGCTGGCGAAGGCCTTGAGGGTCGGGCTGTCCAGGCGCGGCACGAGGATCGCGCCCTGGGCGTCCTTGAGGAACTCGCCGCTTTCCTGGGTCACCGGCGTGCCTTCGCGGCTGCCAATGCCGAGGATCGACAGGCTCGGCGCCTGGTTGCCTTGCAGCTGCAGGCGGATCCCCTGGCGTTCCTGCTTGGACAGCGACGAGCCGATCAGCAGCAGCCGACCCTGGCCGAGGCCGCCATGCTTGAGCAGGCTCAGGGCCTTCTCCACGGCCAGATCGGCACGGTGGCCGGGCTCGGGCATGATCGAGGGGCGCAGGGCTTCGAGCAGGTTATGGCTGGTGGCCAGGTCGTCGGACAGCGGCACCAGCGTGTGCGCGCTGCCGGCGTAGACCACGATGGCGGTCTGCGCATCGCTGCGGGCCTGAAGCAGGTCGAACAGCTTGCGCCGTGCCTGTTCGAGGCGGCTGGGCGGGCTGTCGGTGGCGAGCATTTCCGGGGTCAGTTCCAGCAGCACCACCAGCGGGTCGGCGGGCTTCTGGCTGGACTGTTCGACGCGTTCCCAGCTCGGGCCCAACAACGCCAGCACGGCCAGCAGCCAGGCGATGCCGAGCACCACCCATGGCGACTTGCTTTCGCGGCCACTGCCGCCGCTGAGCAGCGCGGCATGGAACGCCGGCGGCAGAATCATCTGCCAGCGCCCGGCGCGTTTCTGGCGGTGCCACAACTGCCACAGCAACCAGCCGAGCAGCGGCAGCAGCAACAGCCACCAGGGACGGAACCAGTGCGGCCACAGGGCGATCATCGACGCCTCCGCAAACGCAAGCGTTTGAGGCGTTCACGCCATTCAGGATTGGGTTGCAGGAAACGGCCCTTGCTTGAGAGTTTGCTGAACAGGCGTTGCAGGGCGTTATCCGGCCAGCGTTCCTGGATCACCAGCAGCATGCTGAGGATCAGCGCCAACGCCAGCGGCGCGCTGTACAGCGCCTGGGCGGGGCGGGCCTGGGTGGGTTGCTGGGCCACGGGTTCGAGCTGGTCGAGGGTTTCCTTGATCTTCAGCAGTTCGTTGCCGTCGCGGGCGCGGAAGTAGCGGCCGCCGGTGGCCTCGGCGATGGCCTTGAGGGCCGGTTCGTCGAGGTCGAGGCTCGGGTTGACGCCGAGGATGCCCAGGGAGCCGGTTTGCTCGGGGTCTGCGCCGATGCCGATCGGGTAGATTTTCACCCCTTCTTCGGCGGCCAGGCGGGCGGCGGTCAGCGGGTCGATTTCGCCGGCATTGTTGGCGCCGTCGGTGACCAGGATCAGCACCCGGCTTTGCGCCGGACGCTGGCGCAGGCGCTTGAGGGCCAGGCCGATGGCGTCGCCAATCGCGGTGTTTTTACCGGCGATGCCAATCCGTGCCTCATCCAGCCAGGTGCGCACGGTGCGCCGGTCAAAGGTCAGCGGCGCTTGCAGATAGGCCTGGCTGCCGAACAGGATTAATCCCACGCGATCACCTTCGCGGCCTTCCAGGAAATCTCCCAGCAGGTGCTTGACCAGGCTCAGGCGGCTGACGTCTTCGTCTTGCCATTGCATGTCGGGGAAGTCCATCGAGCCGGATACGTCCACCGCCACCAGCAAGTCGCGGCCGCTGGCTGCAATCGGCAAGGGTTCGCCCAACCATTCCGGGCGGGCGGCGGCGGTCAACAGCAGCAGCCACAGGAACACAAACGGTGCTTGCTGGCGCCATCCCGGCAGGTTGACCCGCGCGCGGCGGCGGGCCAGGCCTTCGAGGTCGCTGAGGAAGCTGACTTTCAGCGCCGGTTCGCCGCTGTCGGCCACCGGCAGGATGAGGCGCAGCAACCAGGGCAATGGCAACAGGGCAAAGATCCACGGCCAGGCGAACTCAAACATGTTTGCGAATCCAGGTGTCGACGGCCTGGGTCAGCCCGGCGATGGCCTTGTCGTCGAGTTTGCATTCGGGCTTGTAGGCGCCTTCCACCAGCACCATCCAGCGGGTCAGGCCGGCGGCGGGGCAGCGGTTGTCGAGGAACGCCAGCCACTTGCGGCCATTGAGGGTGTGGCTCTGGCTGTAGGGGTAGTCGTTGCGGCACAGGCGCTTGAGCAGGCCGTTGAGTTGTTGCAGCCAGGCACCGGCCGGTGCGCCGTCGTAGGGTTTGGGCATCAGCGCCAGTTCGGCGAGGGCGGCGATGCGCAGCGGGTCCAGGGGTTGTTCGGCACGGGCCAATGGGCGCTTGGCTGGCAGGAAACGGCGCAGCCACCACAGGCCCCAGCCCGCCAACGGGATGATCAGCAGCAACAGCCACCAACCCGGCGCCGGCGGCCAGAAGCCGATCACTGGCGGGGCAATCAGGGGTTGCAGTTGGTCGAGGCTGCTCATTGCTTTTTAACCGGGCGTTGCGGGTTCAGGTATTCGCGCAGTTGCTCGACCATTTCACCCTGGGTACTCAAGGGCATCAACAGCACCCGCAGCTTTTGCGCGAGCAGTTCCCAGCGTGCGCTGCGGGCTTCGGCCTGGGCCTTGTAGGCCTGGCGCAGATCAAAATTCAGGGTGTCCAGCTCCAGCTGTGCGCCGCGCTCGGCGAAGCGCAGCAGGCCGGCGGCGGGCAGGGCGTGGTCCAGCGGGTCGGAAACCGGCAACAGCAGCAGGTCGCAATGCCGCGACAACAGGCTCAGCTGTTGCTCGGCGCCTTCGGTCAGGGCGCGCTCGTCACAGATCACAATCACCAGGCTGCCCGGGCGCAATACTTCCCGGGCTCGGCGCAAGGCCATGCCGAGGGCGTCGGCTTCGGGGCGGCGTTCGGTGTTGAGGCTCTGGTTGACCCGTACCAACCGGTTGAGCAATTGCAGCAGGCTTTGCTTGCTGCGCCGGGGTTTGATTTCGTAGTGCTCGCTGTCACCGAACACCAGCCCGCCGACCCGGTCGTTATGGCCCAGCGCCGCCCAGCCGATCAGGCTCGCCGCCTGGGCCGCCAGCACCGACTTGAACATCTGCCCCGAGCCGAAAAACAAGCGGCAGCTTTGCTCCACCATGATGAAGATCGGCCGTTCGCGCTCTTCATGAAACAGCTTGGTGTGGGGCTCCTGGGTGCGTGCAGTGACGCGCCAGTCGATGGTGCGCACATCGTCGCCGGCCTGATACACCCGCACCTGGTCGAAGTCGACCCCGCGCCCGCGCAGTTTCGAGTGGTGCAGGCCGATCAGCGGGCTGCGCTGGCTCGGCGTGGAAAACAGCTGCACTTCCCGCACGCGATGACGCATCTCGATCAATTCGCTCAGGGTGACACGGGTTCCATCGCCAGCGTTCATGGACGTCAAGCGACGGCAACGACGTCGAGAATGCGTTGCACCACGCGGTCCTGGTCGATGCCGGCCGCTTCGGCCTCGAACGACAGAATGATGCGGTGGCGCAGCACGTCGAACAGCACCGCCTGGATGTCTTCCGGGCTGACGAAATCGCGGCCGGCCAGCCAGGCGTGGGCCCGGGCGCAGCGGTCCAGGGCAATCGAGCCACGAGGGCTGGCGCCATAGGCAATCCATTCGGCCATTTCCGGGTCGAACTTGGCCGGGGTGCGAGTGGCCATGACCAGTTGCACCAGGTATTCCTCCACCGCATCGGCCATGTACAGGCCGAGGATTTCCTTGCGCGCGGCGAAGATCGCCTGCTGGCTGACGCGCCGCTCGGGCTTGGTTTCACCGTTGAGGGCTTCGCCACGGGCCTGCTGCAGGATGCGGCGCTCGACGGCGGCATCGGGGAAGCCGATTTTCACGTGCATCAGGAAACGGTCGAGCTGGGCTTCGGGCAGCGGGTAGGTGCCTTCCTGCTCGATCGGGTTTTGCGTGGCCATCACCAGGAACAATGGCGACAACTCGTAAGTGCTGCGCCCCACGCTGACCTGGCGCTCGGCCATGGCTTCGAGCAATGCCGACTGCACCTTGGCCGGGGCACGGTTGATTTCGTCCGCCAGCACCAGGTTGTGGAAGATCGGGCCTTGCTGGAACACGAAACTGCCGGTTTCCGGGCGATAGATCTCGGTGCCGGTGATGTCGGCGGGCAGCAGGTCGGGGGTGAACTGGATGCGATGGAACTGGGCCTCGATCCCTTCGGCAAGCTCCTTGATGGCCTTGGTCTTGGCCAGCCCGGGAGCGCCTTCAACCAGCATGTGGCCATCGGCGAGCAGGGCAATGAGCAAGCGCTCGATGAGTTTTTCCTGGCCGAGAATCTGCGTTGAAAGAAAGGTTCGCAGCGCAAGCAGCGCTTCACGATGTTCCATCGATGACGGTTCCTGGAGAGGTGAGACTCGGCATTGCGAAAAATGCCAGGCCTGGGGGCGTTACTTTAATGCATCGGAGGGGGTGGAGACTAACGGCGCGGGGGGTATTTTTCGGGAAATGTGGGAAATGTCTGAGGTTTTTTCCGATAGGCGCCTGCCTTTGTGGCGAGGGAGCTTGCTCCCGCTGGGTTGCGCAGCAGCCCCAATAAGGCTGTCGAGTTTTTCCAGGCAGGGCGCAGTCGGCTGGATTGGGGCCGCTTCGCAGCCCAGCGGGAGCAAGCTCCCTCGCCACATTGTGCGTGTTTGGCAGCTAGGCCCGGATATAGGTCCCGGTGCCCTTGAGAATGTTCTGCAGGGTTTCTTCCACTTCGGCCAGATCCGACTCGGCGGTGCCGTGGGTGATTGCCAATTGATCGTGGCCGCCCAATGCATCGGCATCCGCCGCGCCAATCTCCACTAACAGCGTCGTGGCACTCAGGGTGATCTTCAGCCCGTCCAGGGTCGACGGCTCGTAATCCCAGGTGACTTCCACCTCGTCCTCGTCCGGATAACGGGTCACCATGAACATCTCGCCCTTGTCGCCGTGGCAGCAGAGCATGGCCATGTTGTCTTCTTCGTCATCGCACGGGTTGACGATCAGGTGGGCGGTGGTGAGTTGCAATGGCATGGTTAATCCTGTCTGGGGGAGGGCGAAGCAGGGCAATTGTGCCATTGCGGCGAATTTTGTGCTGCATCGTGTGTCAGACCTTGAGGCATGACCTGGCGGGCAATATCAGTCATTTTCGGTACTCGGCGCCCCGGGATTTCTCCGAAAACACCCGGTTGCCCAAGTCGCAACCCGCCGGCAGCGTGCCGATGACCGAATATGTCGCAGCGTCGCAAGCAGCTTGCTTCCTACACTCGTTAAGCTGCGCAACGGATGTGCCTCGCCAGGAGTCTGACCTGCCCGTCGTACCGTCACCTGGCAAGGTGCGCATCTTATGGAAGTTGAATGTGACCTCATTGTCTTGTCCAGCTTCACCCACCTGTCACTCTGAATTCGTTACTGTAGACCGCGAACAGAGCTGACGGTCTCCCCGCAAGGGGATAACACGCGACGCTTCCATCAATAACAAGCCCAAGCGGAGTACCACAGATGGCGTTCTTCACCGCAGCCAGCAAAGCCGACTTCCAGCACCAACTGCAAGCGGCACTGGCGCAGCACATCAGTGAACAGGCACTGCCACAAGTGGCGCTGTTCGCTGAACAATTCTTCGGCATCATTTCCCTGGATGAACTGACCCAGCGTCGCTTGTCCGACCTGGCCGGTTGCACCCTGTCTGCCTGGCGCCTGCTTGAGCGCTTTGATCACAACCAACCGCAAGTGCGGGTCTACAACCCCGATTACGAACGTCATGGCTGGCAATCGACCCACACCGCGGTCGAAGTGCTGCACCACGACCTGCCATTCCTGGTGGACTCGGTGCGTACCGAGCTGAACCGCCGTGGCTACAGCATCCACACCCTGCAAACCACCGTACTCAGCGTGCGTCGTGGCAAGAAGGGCGAACTGCTGGAAATCCTGCCCAAAGGCACCCAGGGCGAAGACGTTCAGCAAGAATCGCTGATGTACCTGGAAATCGACCGTTGCGCCAACGCCGCCGAGCTGAGTGTCCTGAGCAAGGAACTTGAGCAGGTACTGGGCGAAGTGCGCGTTGCAGTCGCCGATTTCGAACCGATGAAAGCCAAGGTCCAGGAGCTGCTGGCCGGTATCGACGCCAGCCCGTACGTGATCGACGGCGAAGAAAAAGCCGAGATCAAGAGCTTCCTGGAATGGCTGGTGGGCAACCACTTCACCTTCCTCGGCTATGAAGAGTTTGTGGTACGTGACGAGGCGGACGGCGGTCATATCGAATATGACGCCAACTCGTTCCTTGGTCTGACCAAACTGCTGCGCCCGGGCCTGACGGCCGACGAGCTGCGCATCGAAGACTACGCGGTGAACTATCTGCGTGAGCCGGCCGTGCTGTCGTTCGCCAAGGCTGCACACCCAAGCCGCGTGCACCGCCCGGCCTACCCGGACTACGTGTCGATCCGCCAGATCGACGCCGACGGCAAGGTCATCAAGGAATGCCGCTTCATGGGCCTCTACACCTCCTCGGTGTACGGCGAAAGCGTGCGGGTGATTCCTTACATCCGTCGCAAGGTGACGGAAATCGAGCGTCGCTCGGGCTTCCAGGCCAAGGCGCATTTGGGCAAGGAACTGGCCCAGGTGGTCGAGGTTCTGCCCCGCGATGATTTGTTCCAGACCCCGGTGGACGAGCTGTTCAGCACCGTGATGTCGATCGTGCAGATCCAGGAACGCAACAAGATCCGCGTGTTCCTGCGCAAAGACCCGTACGGCCGCTTCTGCTACTGCCTGGCCTACGTGCCGCGCGACATATATTCCACCGAAGTGCGCCAGAAGATCCAGCAAGTGCTGATGGATCGCCTGAAAGCCTCGGACTGCGAGTTCTGGACGTTCTTCTCCGAGTCCGTACTGGCTCGCGTGCAGCTGATCCTGCGGGTGGACCCGAAGAACCGCCTGGACATCGACCCGCTGCAACTGGAAAAAGAAGTGGTGCAGGCCTGCCGCAGCTGGCAGGACGACTACTCCAGCCTGGTGGTGGAAAGCTTCGGCGAAGCCCATGGCACCAACGTGCTGGCTGATTTCCCGAAAGGTTTCCCGGCCGGCTACCGCGAGCGTTTCGCCGCGCATTCGGCCGTGGTCGACATGCAGCACTTGCTCAGCCTGACCGAAGCCAACCCGCTGGTGATGAGTTTCTACCAGCCGCTGGGCCAGGTTTCCGGCCAGCGCGAGCTGCATTGCAAGCTGTATCACGCCGATACGCCGCTGGCGCTGTCCGATGTGCTGCCGATCCTGGAAAACCTCGGCCTGCGTGTCCTGGGTGAATTCCCGTACCGCCTGCGTCATGCCAATGGCCGCGAGTTCTGGATTCACGATTTCGCGTTCATCGCCGCCGAAGGCGTGAACCTCGATATCCAGCAATTGAACGACACCCTGCAGGACGCATTCGTGCATATCGTGCACGGCGATGCCGAAAACGATGCGTTCAACCGCCTGGTGCTGACGGCCGGCCTGCCATGGCGCGACGTGGCGCTGCTGCGTGCCTACGCCCGTTACCTGAAGCAGATTCGCCTGGGCTTCGACCTGGGTTACATCGCCAGTACCCTGAACAACCACACCGACATCGCCCGCGAGTTGACCCGGTTGTTCAAGACCCGTTTCTACCTGGCGCGCAAGCTCACCGCCGAAGACCTCGAAGACAAGCAGCAACGCCTGGAACAAGCGATCCTCACGGCCCTGGACGACGTTCAGGTGCTCAACGAAGACCGCATCCTGCGTCGCTACCTGGACCTGATCAAGGCCACCCTGCGGACCAACTTCTACCAGGCTGACGCCAACGGCCAGAACAAGTCGTACTTCAGCTTCAAGTTCAACCCGCACGCGATTCCTGAGCTGCCCAAGCCGGTGCCGAAGTTTGAAATCTTCGTCTACTCGCCTCGGGTTGAAGGCGTGCACCTGCGCTTTGGCAACGTCGCTCGCGGCGGCCTGCGCTGGTCCGACCGTGAAGAAGACTTCCGCACTGAAGTGCTGGGCCTGGTAAAAGCCCAGCAAGTGAAGAACTCGGTGATCGTGCCGGTGGGCGCCAAGGGCGGTTTCCTGCCGCGTCGTCTGCCATTGGGCGGCAGCCGGGACGAGATCGCGGCCGAGGGCATCGCCTGCTACCGCATCTTCATTTCCGGCCTGTTGGACATTACCGACAACCTGAAAGACGGCGCCCTGGTGCCACCGTTGAACGTGGTGCGCCACGACAACGATGACCCGTACCTGGTAGTAGCAGCGGACAAGGGCACTGCGACCTTCTCCGACATCGCCAACGGCATCGCCATCGACTACGGCTTCTGGCTGGGTGATGCGTTCGCTTCCGGTGGTTCTGCCGGTTACGATCACAAGAAAATGGGCATCACCGCCAAGGGCGCGTGGGTGGGGGTGCAGCGTCACTTCCGTGAGCGCGGCATCAACGTCCAGCAAGACAGCATCACCGTGGTGGGCGTGGGCGACATGGCCGGCGACGTGTTCGGCAACGGCCTGTTGATGTCCGACAAGCTGCAACTGGTCGCCGCCTTCAACCACCTGCACATCTTCATCGATCCAAACCCGAACCCGGCCAACAGCTTCGCTGAACGTCAGCGCCTGTTCGACCTGCCGCGCTCGGCCTGGACCGACTACGACACCAGCATCATGTCCGAAGGCGGCGGTATCTTCTCGCGCAGCGCGAAGAGCATTGCCATCTCGCCGCAGATGAAAGAACGCTTCGACATCCAGGCCGACAAGCTGACCCCGACCGAACTGCTGAATGCCTTGCTCAAGGCGCCGGTGGACCTGTTGTGGAACGGCGGTATCGGCACCTACGTCAAGGCCAGCACCGAGAGCCACGCCGATGTGGGCGACAAGGCCAACGACGCCCTGCGCGTCAATGGCAACGAGCTGCGCTGCAAGGTGGTGGGCGAGGGCGGTAACCTCGGTATGACGCAGCTGGGTCGTGTGGAATTCGGCCTCAATGGCGGCGGTTCCAACACTGACTTCATCGACAACGCCGGTGGTGTGGACTGCTCCGACCACGAAGTGAACATCAAGATCCTGCTCAACGAAGTGGTGCAGGCCGGTGACATGACCGACAAGCAGCGCAACCAGTTGCTGGCGAGCATGACCGACGAAGTCGGCAGCCTGGTGTTGGGCAACAACTACAAGCAAACCCAGGCCCTGTCCCTGGCTGCCCGCAAAGCCTTCGAGCGCGTGGCCGAGTACAAGCGCCTGATGAGCGACCTGGAAGGCCGTGGCAAGCTGGACCGCGCCATCGAGTACCTGCCGACCGAGGAGCAGCTCAACGAGCGCGCCGCTGCGGGCAAGGGCCTGACCCGTCCGGAGCTGTCGGTACTGATCTCCTACAGCAAGATCGACCTCAAGGAAGCGTTGCTCAAATCCCTGGTGCCGGATGACGACTACCTGACCCGTGACATGGAGACCGCTTTCCCGCCGAGCCTGGTGGCGAAGTTCTCCGAAGCCATGCGTCGCCACCGTCTGAAGCGCGAGATCGTCAGCACCCAGATCGCCAACGACCTGGTCAACCACATGGGCATCACCTTCGTTCAGCGCCTCAAAGAATCCACCGGCATGAGCCCGGCGAACGTGGCGGGCGCCTACGTGATCGTGCGAGACATCTTCCACCTCCCGCACTGGTTCCGTCAGATCGAAGCCCTGGACCACCAGGTCTCGGCCGATGTGCAACTGGAGCTGATGGACGAGCTGATGCGCCTGGGCCGCCGTGCCACGCGCTGGTTCCTGCGCAGCCGTCGCAACGAACAGGATGCGGGACGTGATGTTGCGCACTTCGGTCCGCACCTTGCCGCGCTGGGCCTCAAGCTCGACGAACTGCTGGAAGGCCCGACCCGCGAAGGTTGGCAGAACCGTTACCAGGCTTACGTCGAAGCCGGTGTGCCGGAGTTGTTGGCGCGCATGGTTGCAGGCACTACCCACCTGTACACCCTGCTGCCAATCATCGAAGCCGCCGACGTGACAGGCCAAAGTGCGGCAGACGTCGCGAAGGCTTACTTCGCCGTCGGCAGCGCCCTGGACTTGCCGTGGTACCTGCAGCAGATCAGCAGCCTGCCCGTGGGCAACAACTGGCAGGCCCAGGCCCGCGAAGCCTTCCGCGATGACGTGGATTGGCAGCAACGGGCGATCACCATTTCCGTACTGCAAATGGCCGATGCGCCAGAAGACATGGAAGCCCGCGTGGCCCTGTGGCTTGAGCAGCACCAGGACATGGCTGATCGCTGGCGCACCATGATGGTGGAGATTCGTGCTGCAGTCGGCACGGACTACGCCATGTACGCGGTAGCCAACCGTGAGTTGCTGGACCTGGCGATGAGCGGTCAATCGGTGCTGTAACTGGCTTGATTGAGCGGTAAAACCAAAAGCCCGGTATCGAAAGATATCGGGCTTTTTTGCATTTGATTATCGGCGTGTTATCTCAACTTGTGGCGAGGGAGCTTGCTCCCGTTGGGCTGCGCAGCAGTCCCGTTTTTGGGGCCGCTGCGCGTCCCAGCGGGAGCAAGCTCCCTCGCCACAGGTTAAAACAGTGTGATCAATTGCTGTGTAGTAGCTTGGCTTCCAGATGACCCAGATGCCGGGTCATCAAGTTGACGGCTTTGCCGGCATCGCCATGCTCCACCGCATCCACAATCGCCCTATGTTCCTGCCATGCGCAATACGTGCAAGCCTTGGCCTCAAACTGCGCAATCGCCAATGAGGTCAGCGGCACCAGGCTGTTGAGAAACTGTGCCAACGGTGCATTCCCGGCGATGGCTGCCAGTTGCAGGTGAAACTCCCCGGAGAGCCGAATCGCCGGGCCACGTTCGTCACGCTCGATGCAGTCGCGCTCCCGTGCGATCAACTCCCGCAGTTGGCGGATCTGCGCCGGTTTCGCCTGGGCACACGCCAACTGCACCACGGTGATTTCCGTCAGGCGCCGCGCCTCGAGAATCTGCTGGGTCTGTTGTGCATCCGGTGCCGCCACCTGGGCGCGGTGGTTGGGCCGCAGGATGATCACTTGCTGGTGCGACAGCCGCGCCAGCACCCGGCGAATCACGCTGCGGCTGACGCCAAAACTTTGCCCGAGGCTCTCCTCGGTAAAACGGCTGGCGGGGGCGATGCGTTGCTCAAGAATGGCGTCGAACAGTGCCGGGTAGATGTCGTCCACCGAGAGTTTCGGCTTGCCCACCAGGCGCAACGGCGTAAAGGGGAAAGGGGTGTGCAGGGCGTGAGCGGTCATGCGCGGTCTCCTGGAAGTCAGCTACCCAGATGGTCATCCGGGATGTTCAAGCGAATGCCCATGCGCAAGCCTTCCTGCAGGATATGCCGGCGCATTTCGGCGCTGGCCAGGGCGCTGTTCTTGTTGCGGATCGCCCGCACCACGGCGTCGTTTTCCTGCAAGCGTTCCGCCAGGTGTTCGGGGGAGTTGCGCAGCACCTGGGCGCTTTGCTTGAGGGCGTTGCTGGTTTGTTGCACCACGTTCTGGAAGATCGGGTTGGAGGTCAGGGCGAACAGTTCTTCGTGGAACGCGATGTAGGCGTTCATCCCGGCTTCGCTGTCGCCGGCGTCGAGGGATTCGCGCATGTCCATCAGGGTCAGGCGCAGTTGCCCGACTTCCTTGCTGCTGATGGATTGCGCCACTAAACCTACGATAAAGGGCTCGAGGGTGTAGCGCAGTTGCAGGATGTCTTCGAGGCTGGCGTCCGCCACGCCGCTGTCCTGGGCCTGGGATTCGCTGAGGGTGGTTTCCAGCACCACCACGCCCTTGCCGGGCATGGAGCGTACCAGGCCGAGGGTTTCCAGCACGATCACCGCTTCGCGCAGGCTCGGGCGGCTGATGCCCATTTGCTCGGCCAGTTCACGCTGGCCGGGCAGCATCTCGCCGCGCCGCCACTGACCCCTCGCCAGGGCGGCGCGCAGTTTTTCTACCACTGAATTGACGACGGTTGACGAGGTGATCACGTGTGGCTCCCTTTAAATTGAACTGTCTGCTTGGTGTGGCGAGGGAGCTTGCTCCCGCTGGACTGCGCAGCAGGCCCATTTTTTGGGGCCGCTTCGCGCCCCAGCGGGAGCAAGCTCCCTCGCCACAGGGGGTGAGTCTGTCTCATCAGAACTCTTGGTGGGCGGGCAGCACCGGTTTCTTGGCCTGGAAGGCATACCCTTGTTGACCGTCCAGCACCTTGTTGGCGCGCTGGATATCGATGTCTTTTTCCCAGCGGGCGATGGCCACGGTGGCGACGCAGTTGCCGATCAGGTTGGTCAGCGCCCGGCCAATGCCCATGAACCAGTCCACCGCCAGCACCAGCACCAGGCCCACCACCGGAATCGCCGGGATTGCGGTGAGTGTCGCCGCCAGAATCACCAGTGCCGAACCCGGAATCCCGTGGGCGCCCTTGGAGGTGATCAGCGACACCAGCAGGATGGTCAGCAGGTCGGTCATCGACAGCGGTGTGCCGGTGGCATTGGCGATAAACACGATGGCCAGGGTCAGGTAGATCGAGAAACCATCGAGGTTGAACGAGTACCCGGTCGGAATCACCAGGCCCACGGTGGAGCTGCCAATGCCAAGGTGTTCCAGTTTACGCATGATCTGTGGCAACACGGCATCGGAGGACGCGGTGCCCATCACGATCAACAGTTCTTCCCGCAGGTACTTGAGCAGCGGCATCATCCGCAGGCCCGACAGGCGCATCACCAGCCCCAGAATCACCGCGACGAACAGGAAGCACGTAAGGTAGAACAGGCCCACCAGGCTGCCCAGGTGTTGCAGGGAATCCAGGCCGTAGGTGCTGGTGGTGAAGGCGATGGCGCCGAACACGCCGATGGGCGCCAGGCGCACGATCATGCCCATGATGCGGAAGATCACGTGGCTCAGCTCGTTGATCAACCGAGAGATGCCGGAAGCGGCTTCGCCCACCAGGTTCAGCGCGCTGCCGAACAACACGGAAAACAACAGCACTTGCAGCACGTTGTTGTCCGCGAAGGCGCCGATCACCGAGTTGGGGATCAGGTCCATCAGGAACTGGCTGGTGCCCTTGATGTGTTGGCCGCGGTCTGCCAGTTCATTCAGGCCGGCAGACGACAGTTGCTCCAGGTGGATATTGGCGCCGGTGCCGATCCCGGTGCTGAAGGCCATGATCAGGCCGATCACCAGGGCCACGGTGGTCAGTGCTTCAAAGTAGATCACCGACTTGAGGCCGATGCGCCCGACTTTCTTCAAGTCGCCGGCACCGGAAATACCGCTGACCACCACGCAGAAGACGATCAGGCCAATCAGCATTTTGATCAGCTTGATGAAGCCGTCACCCAGGGGTTTGAGTTGCGAGGAGAATTCAGGGAGGGCGAGGCCGCAGATTATGCCGATCACCAGGCCAATCACGACTTGCAGGAAAATCGAACGCGAGCACCATCTGAGCATGGGAAGGATCTCTATTCGGTGCCCTGGTGGGTCCAGGGCTTAATTGTTGTGGTCTGACCGGTATGTCCAGTGCGGGGCCAGTCTACGCTCGGTTTTTTTCAAGTCGCAAGTAAATATTACGCGGATGGCAGGTCCCGGTCTGACCAGTTGGTCCGCAAGGTTCGTACTTGAGCGGTTGGCGGCCCGGAATTTTTTTCGCTTATCATCCCGGGCTTGGTTCACAGGGTGAGTTATGGATATTCCAGGATTGATCACGGACGCGGCGGGCGTCACCAGCTGTACGTGGCGCACGGCGGCGCCGGAGTACCCGGATTACCACGACCACGAATGGGGCGTGCCGGTGGCCGATGACATTGCGCTGTACGAGAAGATTTGCCTGGAAGGTTTTCAGGCCGGCATGGCGTGGATCACCATCCTGCGCAAGCGCGAGGCGTTTCGCCGGGCGTTCGAGGGCTTTGATTTTCGCCGAGTGGCGCAGTACACCGAGCAGGACATCGAGCGATTGGTGGCCGACCCGGGTATCGTGCGCAATCGCGCCAAGATCGTGTCCACCATCAACAACGCCCGGCGCGCCTGTGAGCTGGTGGATGAGACCGGCTCGCTGGCGGCGTGGTTGTGGTCGTTTGAACCGGCCGCCGATGAGCGCCCGGCGGTGGTGGACATGGCGTACTGGACGGCCAACCCCACGTCAGCCGCGTCAACACGTTTGTCCAAGGCCCTGAAGAAACGTGGCTGGAGCTATGTGGGCCCGACCACGATGTATGCGTTCATGCAGGCGATGGGCATGGTCAACGACCACCTTGAAGGCTGTACCTGCCGGCCTCGAATCGAACATCTGCGCCACCACTTCAAACGACCCTGAGCCACTGACTGTGCGCGGTTAAAACTGTGGGAGCTGGCTTGCCGGCGATGGCGGTGGATCAGCAAGCACAACTGTGTCTGATGCACCGCCATCGCAGGCAAGCCAGCTCCCACAGGAGGGTGCGGTGGCGCGGGTTAGTGGGGCAGCGGCGTGAGCACGTCGGCCTTGTCATCCATCACCATCACTACCAGCAGTTTCGCCGGTTGGGTCTGGCTGGCATTGCTGGATTCAAAGTGCCGCGAGCCGGCGGGCTCGTAGAATGATTGGCCGACCGTGTAGGTGATCGCCTTCTCATCGTTGACCCGCGAGGTGATTGCACCTTCCAGCACATAGGCCACGGCCGTGCCGGTGTGGCTATGGGGCACGGTGGCCTGGCCCGGGGCGTAGTCCACGGTGAGCATCACGGTTTTCTTGCCGGGGACGTTGGCCAGGGCGTGTTCCTGCAACACGTTGATCTTTTCCTGGTTGTACACCGGGTCGTGGGCAAAGGCGCTTAACGAGGCCAGCAGCAGGGTGGTGCCGAGCAGTACTTTCATGGTGAGGCTCCGAGTGAGTCGAGACCCGTTCACCCTAGGCCCCGATCCGGATTTGACCAATAGCCAATCCGGCGGAAATTCCCTCAGCCAATCTGTCGCAGGATATCCCGCACCACGTCCAGCGCCGGGTCAATGTCCAGGGTTTCGATCGCGCCAAACCCGATCTTCAGTCCCTCGCGTACCGGTGTGTCGTGGAAAAACACGCTCAGCGGATAGAGCCCCACGTCAGCCTCCCGTGCCAATTGGGTGAGCTGCGGAATATTCACCGGCACCTTGCACAGTGCGGCCAGATGGAACCCGGCCACGGTGGGCACCACGTCGAACCACGGCGAGAGGTCCCCCGCCAGGCGCTGCAGAATCCGTTCCCGGCGCCCGGCATATACCCCATGGCAGCGCCGAATGTGCTTGAGCAGGTAGCCTTCGCTGATGAACTTGGCCAGGGCCCATTGCGGCAGGGTGGAGCTGTGCTGGTCGGTGAGTTGCTTGGCCTTGAGCACCGCGCCGAAAATCGCCGGCGGCAACACCGTGTAGCCCAGGCGCAACTCCGGCAGCAGGGTTTTCGAGAAGGTCCCGACGTAGGCGACCACGCCGCGGGTGTCCATGCTTTGCAGGGAGTCGGTGGGGCGGCCCTCGTAGCGGAATTCGCTGTCGTAGTCATCCTCGATCACGATGGCGCCCAACGCCAGCGCACGTGCCAGCAACGCCTCACGGCGCGGCACGCTCATGGGCATGCCCAGGGGGAACTGATGGGACGGTGTCACGTAGATCAGCCGCGTGCCGTCGGGAATCAAGTCGACCCGCAGGCCGTGTTCGTCCACCGGCACGCCCACCACGGTCGCCCCCATGGCGTCGAACATCAGTCGCACCGGGGTGTAGCCGGGGTCTTCCATGGCGACGACGGTGCCCGGTTCCAGCACCACGCGGGCGATCAGGTCAAGCGCCTGCTGGGCGCCGTTGGTGACTACGATGTCGTCTTCGCTGCACCTGACCCCACGGGAAAATGCGATATGCCCGGCGATTGCACTGCGCAGGGCCGGCAAGCCTTCCGGCCGGCTGTAGAAGCCGCTGTCCTGTGAGATACGGCGCAAGGCATCGAGGGTGCAGCGCCGCCATTCATCCTGGGGGAACTGGCTGCGGGCGGTGGCACCGCCGATAAAGTCCCGGCTCGGGCGGGTTTCACGGTTGGGGTGACCCATGGGCGCGGGAAGGGCCTGCCACTTGGCCAGGTTGGCGGCGCAGGCAAGGTCGGCGGCACTTTGCAGGTGTTCGCGGCGCGTGGCCCAGGCGTTGACGAACGTGCCACGGCCGATCCTGCCGACCAACAACCCTTCGTAGGTCAGCGCCGCGTAGGTGTCTGAGACTGTCTTGCGCGACACGCCCAGTTGCAGGGCCAGCAAGCGGCTGGGAGGCAATTGCGACCCGGCCACCAGTTGTCCCGACTCAATGGCCGTGCGCAATTGCTGGTAAAGCTGTTCGGCTAGGTCCTTGCGGCCCTTGATAACGACGTGCAGTTCCATGTTTCATCCAGAGGCAAGCAATCACCCGCAAGATTACCGCAAGTCACCCGCCAGCCGAATCAGGACAGGAAACCGCCGTCTACATTCAACGAAACGCCGGTGGTGTAGCTCGACGCATCGCTGGCCAGGTACAGCACCGCGCCGGCCATCTCGCTCGGGTCGGCCACGCGCTTGAGGGGGATCTGCGCCAGGGCCATTTTCAGGATCGAGTCGTTCTTCACCAGCGCGGAGGCGAATTTGGTGTCGGTCAGGCCCGGCAGCAGTGCGTTGCAACGAATGCCGAACGGCGCGCATTCCTTGGCGAAGACTTTGGTCATGTTGATCACGGCGGCCTTGGTCACCGAGTAGATGCCCTGGAATACGCCCGGCGAAATCCCGTTGATCGAGGCCACGTTGATGATGCTGCCACCGCCGTTTTCGCGCATCAGCTTGCCGGCTTCCACGGACATGAAGAAGTAGCCGCGAATGTTCACGTCGACGGTTTTCTGGAACGCGCCCAGGTCGGTGTCCAGCACGTTGCAGAACTGCGGGTTGGTGGCGGCGTTGTTGACCAGGATATCCAGGCGGCCGAACTGTTCGCGGATCGCGGCAAACACGTTGGTGATCTGTTCCATTTCGCCGATATGGCAAGCAATGGCGGTGGCCTTGCCGCCGTCGGCGATGATCGCGTCGGCCACGTGCTGGCAGCCGTCGATCTTGCGGCTCGACACGATCACGTGGGCGCCTTGCTGGGCCAGCAACTTGGCGATGGCCTCACCGATACCGCGGCTGGCGCCGGAAACGAAAGCGATCTTGCCGTCGAGGTCGAACAGTTGGGTTTTGGACATGGTTTTTCCTTGAAGAAGGTCAGAGGGAAGACTGTTTGATGACATTCAGGCTCATCTGCTCAAGCAGCTTGTTCATGTGAATGAACTGCGCAAAGCGTTTGTCCTGGGTCTGGCCATGGAAGAAGCGGTAGTAGATCTGCTGCACGATGCCGGCCAGGCGGAACAGGCCGTAGGTGTAGTAGAAGTCGAAATTGTCGATCTGGATCCCGGAGCGTTCGGCGTAGTAGTCGACGAACTGGCGGCGGGTAAGCATGCCGGGGGCGTTGCTCGGCTGGCGGCGCATCAGTTGCACCGGGGCCGGGTCGGCCGCTTCGATCCAGTAGGCGAGGGTGTTGCCCAGGTCCATCAGCGGGTCGCCGAGGGTGGTCAGTTCCCAGTCCAGCACGCCGATGATCTGCATCGGGTTATGCGGGTCGAGGATCACGTTGTCGAAGCGGTAGTCGTTGTGGACGATGCTCGAGGTGGGGGGGTCGGCCGGCATCTTGTCGTTGAGCCAGGCACGTACCGCTTCCCAGCTTGGGGCGTCGGGGGTCAGGGCTTTTTCGTAGCGGTCGCTCCAGCCGCGAATCTGCCGCTCCACGTAACCTTCGGGCTTGCCCAGGTCGGCCAGGCCGCAGGCGCTGTAGTCGACCTGGTGCAGCTCGACGAACTTGTCGATAAAGCTTTTGCACAAGGCTTCGGTTTTCGCCGCGTCCAGGCCCAGTTCCGGCGGCAGGTCCGAGCGCAGGATGATCCCGTTGACCCGCTCCATCACGTAGAACTCGGCGCCGATCACCGACTCGTCGGTGCAGTGCACGTAGGCCTTGGGGCAATACGGGAAACCGTCCTTGAGCTGGTTGAGAATCCGGTATTCGCGGCCCATGTCGTGGGCGGACTTGGCCTTGTGGCCAAAGGGCGGGCGGCGCAGCACGAATTCCTGGCCGGGGTATTCCAGCAGGTACGTCAGGTTGGAGGCACCCCCGGGGAACTGGCTGATTTTGACGCTGCCGCTCAAGCCCGGGATATGGGCCTTGAGGTAGGGATCGATGAGGCTGGCATCAAGTTCTTCGCCGGGGCGAATCTGGGTCGATTGGTCATTAAGCGCCATGCTTATCCCTTCTGCTTATTCTTAAGGCCTTGGACTATTGGCTAATCTAATGCGCGCGGCCGCCAAGCCACAAGGTTGGGGCGGCTTAATAGGTTAGCGTGTTGGCCGATGATCAGCGGGCTTGATGTGCTCAGATCACCAGAACTGCGCGCCCGCCGGGGTTGCAGGACAGGTTGGCACCGATTTCGACTTTTGCCAGGTCGATGCCCAGGCCGGCGAGCAGGTTATTGACCAGCGGGTCGAGGAGCGGGCTGAGCAGTCCGGAGATGATGCCGCTGAGCAGATTCAGTACGCCGGTGACCAGGCCGACCACCAGGTTCAGCACCAGCCCAATCAGTCCGCCCTGTGTCGGTGGATGGTTGATCAACTGGATGCCATTGAGGGTGTTGCTCAAGCTGCCCACCACGTTGTTGGAACTGAAACTGAAGTAGTCCGGGGGGCTTTTCAACTCGGGCGGCGACAGGTAAGTGTGGTTCCGGACGGTCTTGGCCACGCTGCTGTCGATCTTCAGGCTGATGCCACCCACGCCATACGGTTGCCGGGGATCGCAGACACCGTTGCTACAGGTCTTCACCCCAAGGTCGAGTAATGGGAATTCGTCAACGTTCAGTGGTGCTGTGGAGGAAAACAGGTTTTTTGGGTCGATCTGGCCCACCATCAGCCTAACCGCCGAGGTGGTACCGAGCACCGACAAGGCTTTGTCCGCAGGCCCGTTGCAACGATATCCGGTGACCGTGCTGCTGCCGCTGGCGGCTTCCAGTGCTACATCGATTTGCTGGCCGATTTTGGGGTCAAAGGAGCTGCCTAACAAGATGCCCACCAGCGCCGTTACCCCGCCCAGTAAATCGTTCACCGCGCCGATTGCCGGCAGTTTCACCGAGATCAACGTCCTGACTTGCGCGGTCCTGACGTAGATCGGCTGGGTGGCGATCAGCTTGGGGTTACCTATGGCGGAAACCTGCGCCGGTTCAATGACCTTGGTCTTGACCGTGATATTCAGCAGTCCCAGCACATCCACCGGCAACTCCACCGCGACCGCGTTGTACTTGTTCGACAGTTGCACAAACCCCTGGATCAGGTTGAACAGTTGCAGGTTGACGTCCAGGGCGCTCTTGTCGGTGCCGTTCTGGATGGTCAGCAGGTCGCCCAGGTGCAGGATCTTGGTGCCGGGCGCAATCAGCTTGATCGCTTCCAGGTTATTGATCACCACCTTGACCGCATCGCCCCCCAGCTTGAGTACATCTATCGCGGCCTGGATCAGATCGCCGACGCTGGCGTCGGTCTTGAGCAACTCGTCGTAGTTGCCGGCGCTGACCTTCAATTGAATCGCCAGCGCGTCCAGGTAACTGAGCAGGTTGATATCGGTATTGATCAGGCCCTTCCAGCCCACCGCGTCGAGTTGCAATTT
The DNA here is from genome assembly GCF_037094675.1 of Pseudomonas sp. KK18. Classification (NCBI taxonomy): domain Bacteria; kingdom Pseudomonadati; phylum Pseudomonadota; class Gammaproteobacteria; order Pseudomonadales; family Pseudomonadaceae; genus Pseudomonas; species Pseudomonas sp. KK18. Next base: position 4,109,705 of record NZ_CP146605.1, on the reverse strand, counting down.
GCCCCCCAGCAGTCCGCCGATCAACGCATTGAGTGCGGCGGACTTGGTGCTGTCCACGGTCAGCAAGGTGCTGCGGATGGTCAGTACGGCCACCGGTGGCGCGGGCACGGCGGCCACGGCCACTGCCTGCAACCGGATGGTCGGCTCGAAAGGGCCGGTGGAGAGCAGCATGAACAGGCGGTTGGCGATACTGGTGACGACGCGGTGGGTGGCGATGACCTGGATCGCATCGGACCTTGAGGGATTGGGGCTGAAGGCGCGCATGAAGTCAGCCCCGGTGACCAGGGTGCCACAGGTGGTCGCCAGGGTACGGTCTGCGTTGAGCGGGAAATCATTGCGGGCTGCGCTTTGGATCGCGAATTGCGCGGCGTTGGTATTCGGCGTCGCGCAGGCGCCGCCGCGGGTGACCACTTCCAGCGCCGCGGTGTCGGCAACCCGTTGCAGCTTGCGCTTTTCCAGGTACAGCCGGCCGCTGTCGACCACCAGCAACAGGAACAACAGTGCGATCCCCAGGGTCATCGCACCCATCAGTCCTATTGCGCCGCGTTGGCGGGCCGAGCCGGGTCCTTGGCAAACCATCCTGCGTTCCTTCGCCGGTCCAGTACCGGCATCCTGAGTATCCCCTCAGGCAGTGTAGTCAGGTTTTGCAAGGATTCATGGCTATTGGCCATTATTTTCGCGGAGGCAGTGCCACGGGCGTCAGCACAGGGCGGCCGGCAAAGTATTCCAGCAGGTTGTCCGCCACGCGCTGCACGGTGTCATGGGCGGCTTCCGGCGACAGGCCGGCGACGTGGGGCGTGAGCACGGTATTGCTGAGGCGCTTGAGCGCGTCGGGCACGTTGGGTTCATCGTCGAACACGTCCAGTGCCGCGCCGCCGATGCGCCGTTGCTCCAGGGCGGTAATCAGGTCGGCGGTGACCACCACGCTGCCACGGCCGATGTTCACCAGGAAACCGTTGGGCCCCAGTGCGTCGAGGGCCTGGCGGTCGATCAAATGTCGCGTGCTGGCGCCGCCCGGGGTGGCCAGGATCAGGAAGTCCGAGGCCCGCGCCAGTTCCACGGCGGTGGCGCAGTAGGTGTAGTCCACATCTTCGCGGGGCTGGCGGTTGTGATAACTCACCTCCATGCCAAAACCCAGGGCAGCCCGCTTGGCGATTTCCAGGCCCACGGCCCCCAGGCCGAGAATGCCCAGCTGTTTGCCGGCCAGGGAAGGGCGCATTATCTTGGGCCATTCGCTGCGCCGTACTGCTGCGTCCGCCCGGGGAATGTCCCGCACCAGGCACAGCAACAACGCCATGGCGTGGTCGGCCACCGACGGCGCATTCACCCCCGCGCCATTGGTGACCACGATTCCACGGTTGCTGGCGGCTTGCAGGTCCACGTGTTCATACCCGGCGCCGATCACGCAGATGATCTCAAGCAGCGGCAGCGCGGCGATTTCCTCGGCGTACAGGCCCAGCGGGCCACGGGTCAGCACCGCCTGGACCTGCCCGCCGTGGGTCTTGATGGCCTTGGTGCGTTCGGCCGGGGTGGGCGCAAGAATCACGTGAAAGCCATTGCCTTCGATGATCGGCAGGTAGTCGTTGATGGTTTCAACCAGGACCAGAACGGTGACGGGCATCGGAAGGTTCTTCCTGAAGGATTAGAGGCTTGGATTATGCGGGATTTGTAGTCCCGATCGTTTCTTTACCGCAGAAAAATTTCATTTCTCACCAGCCTAATCTGATTTTCCAGACCGCTCGTCCCAGGCCTTTTTACTGCAGCAGACTTCGACGACTTTCCTTAGCAGAGACGTCATGGATGCATGTTCCTGCCACCCCCGAAATCGTCGAGTGGACCCCTTATGGCTACAAGCACAGCCCATCAAAAAACCTAGCTTGGGAAGATATTGTCAGCAGCACCCGATACGGCCCGGCCAAATACAAGCCCGGTATAAATATTGAAAAGCTTGAGCGAGAAGCCTATAAAAATGGAGTGCCAAGCACTCATGCAAAACCCTGGAAACTCAGGGAGTATCCGCGAGTCATAGGTGCCAGTGATGGCAAGCTCAGTTACTGGGTTCGAATTGAGTCAAGCGCGGGCGTCATACATGGTCATCCGATTTCCGAGCAGGAATTCAGGAGGTTAACAAGTTGATCTCACTAGGCTTTATTGACGGAAACGTCACCCATGATGATCTCTCCATCTTGCAGGATGGGGCGATGGAGAGTCAGGTTCACCTGTTGAAAGAGGACATGCTTCAGGTTGAATACGCCGGTGGGCTTATATTGGATGTCGGCTGGTACCCCTCCTTCGATACCCATGGTGGGTTCCGCATCAATGTAATAAGAAATTACGACTGGGACCGCCCAGTGATTGCGTTAACGGCGCACGCAGCCGGTGATCTGGTGGACCAACTGGCTGTTGCGCAGAGCGCGATCAATGGCGAACTGCGCAACGTATTGAGAACCTCGGCTTAGGTAAAGCTCCAGGCTTTAGAAGCAGATATCGTCAGCTTTCACACGCTGCACAAATGCCCCGGCCAAGGTTGCGTTATGGTGCTCGATAATCGATGCGGCCGATAACGCCGGAGTGTCCATGCAAGTATGGGCATCCTCCGGCAGCAGCACCGAGAACCCCAGCTCCACGGCCACTCGGCACGTCGTGTCGATGCAGTACTGGGTTTTCATCCCGACGATCACCAGTTCATTCACCTGTGCCGCCGCCAGTTGCTGCGACAGCTCGGTGCCGAGAAAACAGCTGGGCCGGGTTTTATTGAAAACCGTGTCGCGAGCTTCATCAACCTCCAGTGCTGGCCATAGTTGCCAAAACGGGCTGCCCACCTCGATGGGCGAACCCGCAGGGCCGGTGTGACGTGCAGCGAAAACCGGCACGCCAACGTGTCGGGCGCGCTGAATCAGCTGGTTGATGTTGTCGAGTACGCGCTGGCGTTCGTAGGGTTTTTCCGGGCCATCGTACAGACCGGTCTGCATGTCGATGATCAGCAGGGCGGGGCGCTTGTTGTCAGGCATGGTGCTGCTCCTTGTGTTTGCCAGATGGCGGAGCAATAAAAAGGCCCCGTCCATTGCTGGCGGGGCCTTGGGTAAATCCGGGTGGCTTAGTTTGCGCGCCACTCATCGCTACCACACGACCCGCCGGAAGCGGTCGTGGTGGTGGTGCGGGTGAGGGCCAGCTGAATAAGGTTCATGGGCCGATCATGCTGGCGCTGGCGTTTGGCTGTCAACGCGTCAGCCGAGGTTTTTTTCCGGGATCAGGAGATTCCTGGCGGCAGCGAGGAATTCATCAGACAGGCCGTTGCCTTTGGTCGCACGTGCCAGGGTGAGGGCGCCGACCATCATCGCGTACTGGGCAATGGCGGCCTGCCGGTCACCTTCGGGGGTTCCGGTGGCCTGGGTAGCGGCCAGGATGCCCATGGACGCTTCAAAGCCCCGGATAAAGCTGCGTTGCAACGCGCTGTCGGCGGCTTCATGGCATATCTCCCCGGCAAAAGCCGCAACCGGGCAACTGTCCCCGGGGTTGTCACGATTGGCGGCCGACAGATACGGATCAATCAACGCCAGGCGCGCAGCCTCGGGATCAGGGCTTTGCTCGACCCTGGCCTGCCAGCGCTCGCTCGATTGCTCGAATGCCCGGTTGCAGGCTTCCGTGGCCAGCGCCTCACGGGACTCGAAGTGCCCGTAGAAACCGCCATGGGTCAGCCCGGCGGCGGCCATCACGTCCGACACGCTGATGCCATGGATGCCCCGTTCACGAAACAGCCGCGTGGCGGCCTCGACGATGATTTCGCGGTTGAGTTCGGCTTGTTTGCGGGACACGCGTGGCATCGAGGGCTCTCTGGATCAGGTGGTGGCAGGGATGGGCGGCATCATAAAACGTTTAGCTGGCGTACTGCGCAATCCCGTTGCCGAACGACCAGTTTTCCTTCTTGACCTCCACCAGGCTGATAAACACATCTTCCAGGCGCACCGCCAGTTCACGGTTCAAGCTCTCGGCGATGGTCTTGTACAACAGCTTTTTCTGCTCGGTACTGCGGCCTTCGTTCAGAGTGATCTGGATGATCACCAGGTTGTCGGTGCGCTGGATGCCCAGGTACTCCGGGTCATAGATGAAGTGGTGTTCATCGTGCTCGGTGAGGATCTGGAAGTTGTCGTGTTCAGGCACGCCGATGGCCGTGTGCATGGCGTTGTAGATCAATACGCCGACGCGCTTGGCGTAGGTGACGTCGGGGTTTTTCCGAAGGTCGATGCGCACGATTGGCATGGCAGGTAGTCCAGTGAGGGGCGTGCTTTAAAAATACATGACGTGATGAATTTATAAAATAGATTTCTTATGAAATGTAAAATTGACGCTGCCAAAATCGCCTTCAATCCTCTGCACCGCACAACCATTCCTCAGCTAAGTCTTTGCTTCTTCAAGCGAATCCCGGACAATCGCGCCCCTGTTTCGGTCGTGGCGCTGCCTGTCAGGTTTTTCTGACTCGTCTCGACTGAGTGAATGCGGAGATCCGAACGGATGAATGATCAGGCCAATAGCGTCGACGAACGCTACGCAACGACACCTGCAACCCTCACAAGCTGGAGCCGCCAGGACACCACCTGGATGCTCGGCCTGTTCGGTACGGCCATCGGCGCCGGCACCTTGTTCCTGCCGATCAACGCGGGCCTTGGCGGCTTCTGGCCGTTGGTGATCCTCGCGCTGCTGGCATTCCCGATGACGTTTTTCGCGCACCGTGGCCTGACCCGCTTTGTGCTCTCGGGCCGTGAAGGCTCGGACATCACCGACGTGGTCGAAGAACATTTCGGCCTCAAGGCCGGCGCCGCGATCACCTTGCTGTACTTCTTCGCGATCTTCCCGATCCTGCTGATCTATAGCGTGGCGCTGACCAACACCGTCGGCAGCTTCATGGAGCATCAACTGCACATCGCGCCACCACCGCGGGCGATCCTGTCACTCGTGCTGATCCTCGGCCTGCTGGCCGTGGTGCGGTGCGGCGAGCAGGTGATCGTCAAGGCCATGAGCCTGATGGTGTATCCGTTTATCGTCGCCTTGCTGTTCCTCGCCGTGTACCTGGTGCCGCACTGGAACGGCGGCATCCTCAGCACCGCCAGCACCGTGCCGGCCCCGTCGGCGCTGCTGCACACGCTGTGGCTGGCGATTCCGGTGATGGTGTTCTCGTTCAACCATTCGCCGATCATCTCGGCCTTTGCGGTGGACCAGAAGCGCCAGTACGGCGAACACGCCGAGGAACGCAGCTCGCAGATCCTGTCCCGGGCACACATCCTGATGGTGGTGATGGTGCTGTTCTTCGTGTTCAGTTGCGTACTGACCCTGTCGCCGGCGCAACTGGCCGAAGCCAAGGCGCAGAACCTGTCGATCCTGTCCTACCTGGCGAACCACTTCAGCAACCCGACCATCGAGTTCGCCGCGCCGCTGATCGCGTTTGTGGCGATTGCCAAGTCGTTCCTGGGCCATTACATCGGCGCCAGTGAAGGCCTCAAGGGCCTGGTGCTCAAAAGCGGCCGTCGCCCGGCTGCCAAGACCCTGGACCGCATGACGGCTGCCTTCATGCTGGTGGTGTGCTGGATCGTCGCGACCCTCAACCCTAGCATCCTCGGCATGATCGAGACCCTGGGCGGGCCGATCATTGCGTCGATCCTGTTCCTGATGCCGATGTACGCGATCCGCAAGGTACCGGCGATGGCCAAGTACCGTGGCCAGGCGTCCAACGTGTTCGTGACGGCGGTGGGCCTGGTGGCGATTACCGCGCTGATTTATTCGCTGGTGTCCTGACAGCACCCGGTTTCAGTGCAATGATCACGGCCAATTCGCAGACAGCGGATTGGCCGTTTTTTTTGCCAGGGAATTAGGGATTGAACACCAAGCCTGAGAGCGACACCACGCCGAACCGTGCACAAGACTTGCTGGCCGGCCTGTCCATCGCCGGCCTGTTGCTGCCCGAGGCCGTGGCCTATTCCAGCATCGCCGCGTTGCCGCCCCAGGCGGGCGTGATCGCCTTGTTTGCCGGATTGTTGTGCTACGGCCTGTTTGGCACCAGCCGCTTCGCGATTGTCTCTGCCACATCGTCCTCGGCAGCGGTGCTGGCGGCGGCCACGGCAACGCTGGCGGGAGACGACCCGGCACTCAGGCTGAGCCTGGCAATGGGCCTGGTACTGGTGACGGGGGCGTTTTTCCTGTTGGCCGGGATGCTCAAGCTGGGCGGGCTGACCTCGTTTATCGCCAAGCCGGTGTTGCGTGGCTTTGCCTTTGGCCTGGCGCTGACGATCATCCTCAAGCAGTTGGCCAGCGTGGTGGGCGTGCACCTGACCGACAACAACCTGATTCGCTTCCTGCCCCAGCTCCTGGAGCAACTGCCGCGCTGGAACTGGGCCGCCGCTGCCGTCGCGGGCGTCGCGTTGCTGCTGCTCTGGCTATGCGCGCGAGTCCGGCGCCTGCCGGGCGGGTTGCTGGTGGTGATCCTCGGGATTGCCGCCGGCCAGTGGCTGGATCTGCAGGCCCATGGCGTGGCGTTGATCGGCGTCATCGACCTGCGTCTGGAACTGGCGCATTTGCCGGTGTTGCCGTTCGCCGACTGGCTGCGCCTGGGAGAGTTGGCGTTTGCCATGGTGATGATTCTTTACGCCGAGTCCTACGGCTCCATCAGCTCCTTCGCCCTCAAGCATGGTGATCGCGTGTCATCCAACCGTGACCTGCTGGCGCTGGGGGCCGCCAACCTGCTGTCCGGGCTGTTCCAGGGCATGCCCACTGGCGCCGGGTATTCGGCGACATCGGCCAATGAGGCGGCGGGAGCCAACTCGCGGCTGGCGGGCGCCGTGGCGGCGCTGGTGGTGTTGGCGATCGTGCTGACGGTGCTGCCGCTGGTGGCATTGACGCCGGAGCCGGTGCTTGCCGCCATCGTCATTTACGCCTTGGGCCGTGGCTTGAGCCTGCAGCCCTTGGGCCGCTATTTCTCCTGGCGCCGCGATCGGTTGCTGGTGATCTGCGCGGTGGCAGCGGTGTTGGTGCTGGGGGTGCTGGATGGGTTGTTGGTGGCCGTCGGAATCAGCGTGGTGTTGATGTTGCGCCAGATGTCGTCGGCGGACGTGCGCGAGTTGGGGCGCATTGACGGCGGACATGATTTTGTCGACTTGCTGCATCACCCGAGCGCCGAACGGATCCCCGGTGTGCTGATCGTGCGGCCCAGTGAAGCGCTGTTCTTCGCGAATGCCGAGCGAGTGTTGGGGGCGGTGTTGAGCCTGATGCGGCACGCTACGTTACCGGTGCACACGGTAGTGCTCAGCCTGGAAGAATCCCCCGACCTGGACGGCACCAGCATCGAGGCATTGCAGGCGTTTTTCGTACAGGTGCGAGGGGAGGGCAAATGCCTGGTGCTGGCCCGCGTACGGCATGAGGCGCAGGAGGTGTTGCAGACGCTGCCTGAGGCGTGTGCTCCCCAGGTATTGATCAGCGGCTTGAGTGTTGATGGCGCGGTGCAGTTGGCGTTGCAGCCAACTGCCTGAGCCCGACATTAAAACGCCTCGGCGCTGAGCCCCACTTGGGCGAGGTAGCCGTGCAGTTTCTCAACGTCTGTGAAGATCGCGCCGACGTAGCCATCCGGGCGCACCAGCACCCATTCGCCATGGGCGAGGTTGTAAGCGTCATTGAACTGTCGCTGATCATCCACCAGGTCGCCGCCCGGCCCGAAGCGATGGATATGCAGCCCGGCGGCAGGCTTCAGTGACCCGCGTTCCACCTCATAGCCCAGCAATGTCCAATGCGCGCCCTGGAACAGCTTGAATAGCCGGGACGAATGGCCGCTGGCGTCCCGCACGGTTGCATCGGGCGCCCGGTCACCGGCGAGCAAGCGGCCTTCTCGTTCTGCCGGTTGCACTGCGAGCGAGGAGTGGGGATACCCGATATCGAGTTGGTGCACCTCGCGGCCGCGGCGCATGTTGCCCTTTTTCATTCCGTCCAGCAGCCTGGTCGACAGGCCGAGCATCGAGGCTGCCACAGGCCGTCGCTCTTCCTCATAGGTGTCGAGCAACGCTTCGGGCGCATCGGCCGTCACCGCCGCCAGCTTCCAGCCCAGATTGTAGGCATCTTGCACGCTGGTATTGAGGCCCTGGCCGCCGGTGGGTGGGTGGATGTGCGCGGCATCGCCGATAAGAAATACCTGTCCTACGCGATAGTGATCGGCCAGCCGCGCATTCATCGTGTAGGCCGACGCCCAGGAGACAGAGTCGATATGAATGTCCTGCCGACCCGTGCGCTCTGCCACCAGGTTCATGAGCCCCTCAGCGCTGAGGTCAACTTCTGTGTCCAGCGGAATCGGCGCCTGTATCTGAAACAGCTCGGTCCCCGCCAATGGGCAGATTGCGACCTGCATTGTCATGCACTCAGTGCTGAACCGGTGCCAGTAGTCACGCGACAGGCCGGTCATCAGCACATCGGCTACGATGGCACGGACCCCGAGGGTCTGCCCAGGAAATCCGATGTCCAGCGTGCGGCGTACCACACTGCGGCCGCCGTCTGCGCCAATGAGCCAACGTACACGCAGTGTCTGTTCGCCTTCGTTGCCGACCAAATATGCGGTCACGCCGTGGCTGTCCTGCTCGAAGCTGACTAACTCGCAGCCAAACGCCGGGCGGTGCCCCAATTCCAGAAGGCGCTCGCGCATCACCTGTTCGGTGAGGAACTGCGGCAGCATCATAGGCTGCTGATAAGGTTCGGCTGACGTTGGCGCCGAGAGCTCGATAACCTCGGCGTCGATGTGGCTGCCATCTTCGTTATATCGCCGCTCGGGCGGGTAGACGTCGCCCGCAGCGGTGATCCGGTCGAGAATGCCGAGGTCTTCGAATATTTCCAGGGTGCGGGGTTGAATACCCTTGCCCCGCGAGCCGTGGAACGGCGCGGGGGATTTTTCGATCAGCCGGAAGGAAATGCCTCGTCGCGCCAGGTCGATCGCCAGGGTCAAACCGGCCGCACCGGCACCACAAATCAGAACGTCGACTGCGCATTGCTCTTTCATCTGGACTGCCTTTATATGTAATATGCACATATATTTGAGCAAGGAAGATTCCGTGTCAACAGAAAGCGTGCAAAATACACCTATAGGTCTTCAGATTCGCGAGCTTCACGGGGCGCTGATTGAAATTGTCGGTGCCATGAACCGGCCGCAGCGCGACGAAGTGATGGTCCGGGAGGCGGGTATCGCCCTTGATCGGGCACTGTTTCCGCTGCTGGTGCTGGTGGAGCGGCTGGGGCCGATCGGCGTTGTGGAGCTGGCCGACCGCGTGGGACGCGACTACACCACGGTCAGCCGCCAGGTGGCGAAGCTGGAAAGCCTCGGTTTGGTCGACCGCCAGGAAAATGCCAAGGACCGCCGGGTTCGCGAGTCGGTGATCACCCCGCAGGGCAAGGCAATGACGGATCGGGTGGATGAGGCACGTACGCGAATGGGGATGGCCATTTTCGCCACCTGGGAACAGCAGGACATCGACGACCTGGTGCGACTGATGGGCAAGTTTGCCGCCGACCTCAACGACGATGCGCTGGTCACTCTGACGCTTGAGAATCGATAGAAAAGCCGGGCAAAAAAATACCCCTCAATGAGGGGTATTTTTAAACGACTCCCAGCGGTTACCGGCGGCGGAACAACGGCAACGGTTCATCCGTCGCGGCCTGGTACGTCACCGAGAAATCCTTGAGGCTTTCCAGCGCTTCATACGGGTCTTTGTCCGCGCGCAAGGCGAAGGCATCGAACCCGCAGCGGCGCAGGTAGAACAACTGGTCGCGCAGCACATCGCCAATCGCCCGCAGCTCGCCCTTGTAACCATAACGGTCACGCAGCAGGCGGGCGTTGGAGTAGTTGCGACCGTCGGTGAAGGCCGGGAAGTTCAGGGCGATGACCTGGAAGTGCTCCACGTCATCACCGATCTCTTCGGCTTCTTCATCGGCGTCCAGCCACACACCCAGGCCGCCGTCGCGGGCCTTGAGGGCGTGAGCGTGCTCGCGCCACAGGGCCAGTGGCACGATCAGGTCGTCGCAGTTGGAGATGCCATCGAAGCTCGCATCCTTGGGCAGCAGGTGCCAGGTTTCGTCGAGGACTTCGTTGTTCTTAATGATTCGCTGCATAGACGCGCTCCTTGAACAGGTCAATGCCGATGCGCTGGTAAGTGTCGATGAAACGCTCATCTTCGGTGCGCTGTTCAACGTACACGTCGATCAGCTTGCCGATCACGTCAGGCATGGCTTCCTGGGCGAAGGACGGGCCGAGGATCTTGCCCAGGCTCGCATCGCGGCTGGCGCTGCCACCCAGGGACACTTGGTAGAATTCTTCGCCTTTCTTGTCCACGCCCAGGATGCCGATGTGGCCGACGTGGTGGTGACCACAGGCGTTCATGCAACCGGAGATGTTCAGGTCCAGCTCGCCGATGTCGAACAGGTAGTCCAGGTCGTCGAAACGGCGCTGGATCGATTCGGCAATCGGGATCGACTTGGCGTTGGCCAGGGAGCAGAAGTCGCCGCCCGGGCAGCAGATGATGTCGGTCAGCAGGCCGATGTTCGGCGTGGCAAAACCCTGCTCGCGCAGCTCGCCCCACAGGGTGAACAATTGAGACTGTTCAACGTCGGCGAGGATGATGTTCTGCTCGTGGGAGGTGCGCAGTTGGCCGAAGCTGTAGCGCTCGGCCAGGTCGGCGACGCCGTCCAGTTGCTTGTCGGTGATGTCACCCGGTGCAACACCGGTAGGTTTCAGCGACAGGGTAACGGCCACATAGCCCGGCTTTTTGTGGGCCAGGGTGTTGCGGGTGCGCCAGCGGGCGAAACCCGGGTGCTGCGCATCGAGCTCGGCCAACGCGGCGTCCTGATTGCTCAGGGCCTTGTAGTCCGGGTCGACGAAGTGTTTGGCAACGCGGTGCACTTCGGCGTCGGTCAGGGTGGTCTGGCCGCCGCGCAGGTGTTCCATCTCGGCGTCGACTTTCTGGGCGAACACCTCGGGGGTCAGCGCTTTTACCAGGATCTTGATCCGGGCCTTGTACTTGTTGTCACGACGGCCGTAGCGGTTGTAGACCCGCAGGATCGCGTCGAGGTAGCTCAACAGGTCCTGCCACGGCAGGAATTCGTTGATGAAGGCACCCACTACCGGCGTACGACCGAGGCCACCGCCGACGAGCACACGGAAGCCCAACTCGCCCGCCGCGTTATGCACCGGCTCCAGGCCGATATCGTGCACTTCGATGGCGGCGCGGTCCGAGGTCGAGCCATTGATGGCGATCTTGAACTTGCGCGGCAGGTAGGCGAATTCCGGGTGGAAGGTGGTCCATTGACGGACGATTTCACACCATGGGCGGGGGTCGATCAGCTCGTCAGCGGCAACGCCGGCGAACTGGTCGGTGGTCACGTTGCGCAGGCAGTTACCGCTGGTCTGAATGGCGTGCATCTGCACGGTGGCCAATTCAGCCAGGATGTCCGGCACGTCTTCCAGGGCCGGCCAGTTGAACTGAACGTTCTGGCGAGTACTGATGTGGGCGTAGCCCTTGTCGAAGTCGCGGGCAATCTTGGCCATCATGCGCGTCTGACGGGAAGTCAGTTGGCCATAAGGCACGGCAACCCGCAGCATCGGCGCAAAGCGCTGAACATAAAGGCCATTTTGCAGGCGCAGAGGGCGGAACTCTTCTTCGCTCAGTTCACCTGCCAGATAGCGTCGGGTCTGATCACGGAACTGCTTGACGCGGTCCTCGATGATGCGCTGATCGTATTCGTCGTATACGTACATATAGGTCCTGTTCTCGGCAAATCTGCGCGCACGGCCGCGCACTCCCAACGGAGCCGGCGCACGATACCAGTTTGCGTTTATGCGCAAAAGTGATGTTTGAGTATATGCAAATAACCAAATGGCCTAATGAGAACGGTTATCGCGATACCCACATTTGTCATGCGGGCAATCATGAACTTTACTGTGCTCGTGTCTTTGTGCAATCACCTATAAAACCGACAAGAGGCGATGCTATGAGCAATCCGACCAAAGCCCGCAAAAGTGACAGCAGTGTCGATGCGTGGGCCATTCTGTTCTTGATTATCCTGGTGGTTTCCACTGCCGTGTTCTGGGTCAGCCATCAATAAAAGGGCGTTATCGAGCCTTGTTGTCGACAATCGGCAATTAGCCGAGATTGACCGGCCTGATGCCATTATCATGGGCCGTCATTCCGAAGGGCTCAGGCAACGATGTTGAAGGTTCTCTGCAAGTGCTTGCTGGTGCTGAGCATGCCGTTCTGGGCCATCGCCCAGGCGACGTCGGTGGTGTTTCTCAACCCTGGCAATTCGACCGAGACCTTCTGGGTCAGCTACGCGCAATTCATGCAGGCCGCCGCAAGGGACCTCGGCCTGGATTTGCGTGTGCGCTATTCCGAGCGCAATCCCGAGACCACGCTGGTGCAGGCCCGTGAAGCCCTGCAAGGCGCCGAGCGCCCGGACTACCTGGTGCTGGTCAACGAGCAGTACATCGCCCCGCAGATCTTGCGCCTGGCCCAGGGCAGCGGGGTCAAGCTGCTGATCGTCAACAACGCGCTGACCGCGGACCAGACTCAACTGCTGGACGCCGGCAAATACCCTGACTGGATCGGCAGCATGGTCGCCGACGACGAACAGGCGGGCTACTTGATGCTCACCCAGTTGTTGCGCCTGCATGGGCCTGTCGCCCCCGGCCAGACCCTCGACCTGATCGCGTTCTCCGGGGCCAAGACCACTCCCGCCGCGCAACTGCGCGAGCAAGGCTTGCAGCGCGCCCTGGCGGATCATCCGCAGGTGCGCCTGCGCCAGTTGGTGTATGGCGAGTGGAGTCGCCAGCGCGCTTTCGACCAGGCCACGCAGTTATTCAAACGCTACCCGCAGACCGCGCTGGTGTGGGCGGCCAACGATGAAATGGCGCTGGGGGCAATGGATGCACTCAAAGGCAGCGGGCGCACGCCGGGCAGGGACGTGTTGTTCAGCGCGGTCAACAGTTCGCCCGAAGCGTTGCAGGCGCGCCTTGAGGGGCGCCTGAGTGTGCTGGTGGCCGGGCATTTCACCCTTGGCGGCTGGGCGATGGTGGTGCTGCATGACGATGCCCGCGGCCTGGGCATGGCGCAGTACGGTGGGCGTGAGCGCAAGCTTGGGCTCTTTCGATTGATTGATCCGCCACAAGCCTCGCGCCTTTTAGAGATGCAGGGGCGCGAGGACTACGGCGTCGACTTTCGAGCACTGTCAGCCCAGGGCAAGCCAGCCACCTATCGCTATCCGTTCAGCCTGCAACTGCTGATGCATTGACCGGCTTCAAACACCGGCCAGGTGCAGCACCAGCTTGACGATGCCAAACAGGGTCAAGGCAAACACGGCGGTAAACACAATACCCAGGATGACAAAGTGGCTGGGCTTGCCATGGGTAAAGTCGCGGGCGCGATTCTTCCCGCTCTGCACCCCGAAGGCGGCTGCCATCACGCTGTGAAGCATCTGCCAGAAAGTCGGTGGCTTGTTGTTGGAATCGTCCATAAAGGCCTCGCGGTAGGGATCAAACCCATGGATGAGGATAGCCAAGTTCCCGCAAAACACCGGCTGTAGCTATCTACCGCCCTGGCGGTTGGCCCGTTCGCTGTACTGGGACTCCTTAACAGAGTCATCAGGAACGAGCGCATGCCAACCTTACCCGCCCCGACAGAGCAGGGGCTACACACCGCATTGATCAAGAACAGCTTGCCCGGCTGGATTGCCCGCAGCGCGGCTGCGGACATCCGACGCTTGAAGCCGGGCCTGCTGCCCGGGCGCGTCCCCGAGGATGCACCACCTGCCTGGCTCAGTAACGCGCCCCAGGGGTTGCGCCAGGCATTCGCCGACAGCCAGTTGGCCAGTCGCCGCGCCCACGAGCGGCTGGCCAAGACTCTCGACGGCCTCAAGGGCATCACCGAGTTTGCCCAGCCGCTGCTGGAAGACGCCTGGCGCAAACGGTTCGGTGAGGTACCGGACGTCCACAAGCACCAGTTGCACTACCTGCGTTACCGTCAGGTGCCGCAACAGCATTCGCTGTTGCAGGCAGCATTGCTCAACTTTGAAGGCAATGAAGACTTTGCCGATATCGCCCTTGAGCAAACCAGCGCGCTGGCCCCCGAAGGGGCGTTGTTCACCGAGTACTACGGCGAAATTCTGAACGACCATTCACGCCGGGCCCGCTATCGCTACCGCGAAAAGCTCGCCGTCACCCCGGACCAGTTTGCCGCGCTCTGCCGCACGCTGGACCTGGGCCGGCAATACCAGGCGCATTTGCAACAAGTGTTCGAGGAGGCGGGCACCAAGGCCGTGGTGCGCGAGCAGATGATCGAAGCGCACAAGAAACTGCTGGCCGTCAGGCTGCACACGGCGCGGATGAAGAACGAAGTCAGCGACAGTGCCTATGCCATGCTCAACGCCTTGCTGGCCGGTACCGAACGGCCGCAGTTGGATGGCAAGCCCGTTGCCTGCAGCCAATTGGCGATTCTCGGCTGCAAGGTGGGTGAAGTCGTACTGATCGGGCCGGGCGTCGGCGCGATGGCAGATGCCCGGCAGCCGTTGGGCTGGGGCACTGTGCTGGTGCCCGGCGCCTCGCTAGGGGAGTTGCTGGTGCCGGCCGCGGCCGACCAGCGGATGGTGGCGTGGATCCCCGGTGCGCCGTTGTGCCCGCTCAAGGAATACCCGTCGATAAAGGCGTTCGAGGCGGAACTGGCGATCAACCTGCGCTCCCCGGAGTATCAGCGGCTGTTTGCCAGCCTGGTGCCGCAAGACGAAGCCCCGGCTTTCCTGCAACGACTGAAGACCAAGCTCTTTACCTTCGAGTGGAATTCCAGAGGCTACATGGAGCAGATCTACGACCCGAACATCAACCTGGCGCGCCGCGAAAGCCTGATCAGTGGCGAGCTGTTCGGAGCACTCTATGACAACCACCTGCAACGCCTGAAAGATAACGCCAGAACGCTCGCCGTACCCACCGCCGAGGCGGATCGCAAGGCTGCCCAGGAACGCCACGAACATTGGCTGAGTATTGGCTTGAATGTGCTGAACGTGGCGGCCTTCGTCGTGCCCGGCCTGGGGGAGGTGATGCTGGCGGTTACGGCTGTGCAGCTGGGCCTGGAGGTCTACCATGGCATCGAGGCGTGGAAGGAAGGCGACATGGATGCCGCCTGGGGGCATCTGGAGTCGGTGGCGCTGAACGTGGCCTTCATGGCCGCCCTCGGCGGTTCGACGGCCCTGGCCGGTCGCGCGCCGCAGATCCAGGTGTCCCGCTGGGTGGATGGCCTGGTACCGGTCAAACTGCCCAGTGGTGAGGCTCGGCTGTGGAAACCGGACCTGGCGCCGTACCGCAGCGAGGTGGTGCTGGCCCCGGCTCTCAAGCCCAATACCCGGGGCCAGTACGAGACAGGCGGCAAGATTTATGTGCGTATCGGCGAAAACCTGCATGAAAAGGTCTTCGACAGCCGAATCCGCAAGTGGCGGATCAAACACCCGGAAAATCCCGAGGCTTACCAACCGATCCTTGAACACAACAACGCCGGTGCCTGGCGGCATGTGCATGAGCAGCCTTTCAACTGGGACCGCCTGACCCTGCTGCGACGACTGGGGCCTGTCACTGAAGAATTCTCTGATACGACACTGGGCATTATTGGGGATATCAGTGGGGTCCAGGATGACGTGTTGCGCAAGGCGTATATCGAAGGCAGGCCGTTGCCCGCCGTGCTGGCCGATACCCTGGAGCAGTTCCGCAGCCAGCCAGTGGCGGAAACGGCGCCGCTGGCTGGCGAAGAGGCGGTGCTGCAACGGCGCTTCCCTGGATTGTCGAGGCGAGCCATCCAGGAAATTCTTGATACCGCCAGCGAACAGGAGCGCTTGCAACTGCGCAGTCAGCGTGGAACCTCGGCGCGCCTGGACAATGCCGCTCGCCGCGCAGTCCAACAAGGCCGCCTGAGCCGTGCCCTGGCGGGGCTGCATCGTCAGGCCGACGCCGGTGCCGACACGGACCGCCTGGCCCTGCATTGCCTGCAACACTTGCCGGGCTGGCCCACCAATCTGCGCCTGGAAGTGCGCTTTCAGGCTGTCGAAGGACCGTTACTGAACAGCATTGGCCCGCAAGATGCGCCGCTGCGCAGATACCTGGTCAAGCAGGGCGAAGCCTTCCAGGCCTACGACGAGCGCGGTGTCGCGCTGAACAGCCGGACCACCGGGCGGCGTAATTTCTTCCAGTCCGTCGTGCATGCGATCCCCGCTGCGGCCCGACCTGGCCTGGACATGCCCGTGGCGACCCTGGACCGGGAACTGCAACAGGCGGTGGCCAGTTATGCCACCCGCCGCCGTAGCCAAATGTCCAATGTGCTCGGCCTGCGCGCACCGCGTTCGCGACCCGTGTTGACAGGGGCGGGGGGCGTCCTGGGTTACCCGTTGAGCGGTCGGGGCAAAGGCTTTGACGTGGATGCATCGCTGACGGCGAGGGTGCAGGCGCTCTATCCGAACCTCAACGCCGGGCAGGCCAGCGATTTTGTCCTGAGCCGATTGCAGGCCGGTGAAAGCGCCCAACAGATCTTCACCCTGTTGGGAAACCGCCAGCGTGAGTTCGACCTGTTGCAGGCAGAGCTTGATCAGTGGACCGCCGCTGCGTTCCCACAGCCGGGTAGGGTCAGTGATCAGCAACGGATGGCGGCCGACATCATCAGTTGCTGGCGCCAGGGCATTTACCGCGAGCGGCCGCCGCTGAGCACCCTGTCGCTGGGCAGCGTGACGGACCTTCCGCGGCTGAGCGCAGACTTTTCCCATGTGCAGTCGCTGAGTGTGCGAGCCGAGGCCTTATCGGGTGAGCAGGGTACAAGGCTGGCTGAGCACTTCTCCGGCGTGCAACGCCTTGATGTATTCCTTGAGGCAACCCCAGGCATCGAGCTGGTCGACAGACTGAACCGCTTTACCGGGCTCACCCAGTTGACGTTAGGCGGCCGGAATATGGCCTATCCGGCTGCGTTTATGCAACGCCTGGGGGGAATGGAGCGTTTGCAGCACCTGAGCATCGAGGGCATTTCGCAACGCCTGGACGTCAGCGCCCTCACGCACCTGCGCTCGCTGCGCATGGAGGGCTCGGTGCAGGAGTGGCCACAGGGGGTGGCGTCACTTGAGCACCTTGAGAGGCTCGACCTGTGGCGAACAAACATCCGTTCGGTGCCCCCGTCGATGCTCATCGGGCATGAACGCCTGTGGCGCGGCTTGAACCTGCGGTGGGCCGCGTTTGACCGCCGGGAATTCATGGCGGTGTATGAACACGTGCGGGGCAATCCGGCTCACCTGCTCAATGAGCAAGCCCTGGTGCGGGGTTACTGTGAGGGCGTGATGGATCGTTTGAAAGACGTGCGCTGGGGGTTTGGCATAGACGTTGTCTCTCAGTTCCGGCAGCAGGGTCTGACCACTGAACAGATACTGGCCCGCACTCACCAGGTATTCGACGAACAGCTCGCCCTGAGCCGGGACCTGGAGGAGTGGTCGGCCAGGGAGTTGCGGGTTGACCGCCGGCAGGTGGATGTCTTTTACCGCCAGCGCGCCGCCGAGCGGCTCCTGGACAGTTGGCGTGAAGGCCTGGGGCCGCGGCTTGCGCCGTCGGGCATGTCGGCGCGCTCCAACCTGCCGACCGCCACACTGAACCTGTCGGGGGGCGTACTGGGCGACTTGCCCGGGTTGCCGGCGGCCGCGTTCGCCCATGTCAAACAGGTCAACCTGAGCGGCACCCGGGTTTCCATTGAGGCGCTGAATGACTTTCTCGGCGCATTCAACGCCATTGAAGACTTGAACCTCAGTGCCAGCAACCTGGCACAGCTGCCTTCGGCCCTGGACAACTTCACCGCCCTGCGCCAGTTGGATCTTTCCCACAACCAACTGAGCATCATCCCGTCCATCCAGCAACGCTTGAGCCGCCTGACGGCTCTTGAAACCCTGGACTTGCAATACAACCGTGTCGCGAGCCTGGATCTGCGTGGCCTCAACGCCTTGCGCCACTTGAACCTCAGCCGCACTGGAATCACCGAATGGCCCGAGGGTGTCCTGGACTTGCCAGTCCTGGAGAGCCTGGACCTGAGCCACAGCGCTATCACCCGGGTGCCCGCCCAGGCGCTCACCGGCCACGACACGCTGATGCTCAAGAGCAACCTGCGGGGTTGCCGACTGACTGCCCGGGCCTGCGCCGACATCCTGGCCTTTGCGCAACGCACCCTGCGGGAAAATCCATTGGGCCTTGATGTGGAATTACTGCCGTTGGTGGGGCCGGAAATCTACCTGCACAAGCCGCTGGGCATTCCCCAGGAACAGCTGCGCATCGGCCGGACCGGCGGCGATCCGGAGTATTTCCCGGTCAGGGTCACGGACGACCCCGGCCAGTTGCTGTTGCCCCTGCACGTCGAGAACGTCGACGCGCAAGCACGCCTCACTCCGGCGGCGCGCCTGCAACAACTGGATCCTGCCTTGAGCAGTGCCCAGGCGGTGGCGCGCATTGATGAATGGCTGGCCGCCGGCCTGGGCGCCACCGGCGTCGACACACGCCTGGTGCAGTTGCACGCCGAGCATCAACGCTTGAGCCGGGTGTTGAACAGTTGGATCGACATCGAGGGTTATCGCGAGGGGGGCGGCTGGGTCAGTGCCCTCGACCGTCGTCGTGCCGCCGGCCGGCTCCTTGAAAGCTGGCGCCACAACCTGCGTGCCCGGCCCGAGGTGCCGCCGGTGGACGGGCGCGAGGTACTGGACCTGTCCGGGTTGTATCTGGGCGACCTGCCGACGTTGCCGGCTTCAATGAGCCACGTCAGCGTGCTCGACCTCACCGAGGTGAAGCTGACGGAGCAGGGGTCCAATGGGTTCCTGGGCAGTTTCCCCCACCTGCGCCGGCTTGTGCTCAACAAGAATGGCCTGGCGCACCTGCCCGAGGTGATCAACCAATACACGGCGCTGACTCATCTCGAAGCCACCTACAATGATTTGCGCGACGCTGTGGAGCTACAGGCACTGCTCGGCCCATTAAGTGCGCTGGAATGGCTCGACCTTGGCGAAAACACCCTGGCCAGCCTGGATGTCAGCGGCCTGCGCGGGCTGACAAACCTGGATCTGCACAACAACGTCCTGGAGGAATGGCCGGCCGGGGCATTGGAACTGCCGCGACTGCGCACCCTCGACCTCAGCAATAACCAGATCGAGACCATCCCGGACGATGCCCTGTTACCTCGCCACAACCTCCTGATGAGCAACACCAACCTGACAGACAACGGGCTGGAAGAACGCGTGTTCGAGCGCCTGAGCGACTTCCTCGAGGAAACGGGGTTCGGCCTGGGTTATACCCGGGAGCAAATTGATCGCGAGCTCGATGGCTTCCTCCTCAGTACCAGTCACGAGGAAGCGGATCTGAGCGGTGAGCTGCATCCGGAGCTGCTGACGCCCGCAGCACAGAAAGCCCAGTGGTTTGCTGGCGTGGCGGCCGACTCCAGCAAACACGCAGTCTGGGAGTCGCTCAAGAGCGCTGACGACAGTGAGGATTTCTTCTACATCATTTCCCAGCTGAAAAACGCCCAGGACTTCATCACCGACCGCCCTGAGTTGACGCGCCGGGTATGGGAGGTGCTGGAGGCCGCCGAGCAACGTCCGGCGTTGCGCGAGCAACTGTTCGGCAAGGCTCGCGGCATGCGGATCAACGCGACCTGCGGTGACGGCTGGATCCTGCTGTTCAGCGACCTTGAAGTCAGTGTCTATGAGTTCAAGGCCCTGGAAACCGTGGAGCCCGGAAAAGAAGGCGCGGCGCTGTTCAAGCTGGCCAGAAGCATGATCCGCCTGGAACAGACTGAAGCCACCGCCAGCCGCGTGGTCAGCCTAAAGCCCAGTGTTGACCCGGCGGAAATTCGCCTGGCCTACCGCATCGGCCTGGCCCAACGCCTGGAGTTGCCGCGCCAGCCGTCCGGCATGCTGTACCGCAACCTTTCCCAAGTGAAACAGGCCGATATCGACCAGGCCTACGCCAGCATCATCGCCCGGGAGGCGACCGAGGCGTTCACGGCCGATCTGGTCACGCGCCAGTACTGGGTCGACTACGTGCAGAAGCAATACGCGGCTGACTTTACGACGCTGGCTCAGACCCAGGCCCGCGAGGCTGAAGCCCTGGAGGATCGCTATCCGGCGTTTGGTGCGCAGTACGAGGCGCAAGCCGTGGTCTTGGCCAAGCAAAGGATTGAGCAACGCCAGGCCCTGCTGATTCGCCTGTCCGAGCGGGAGAGAGCAACACTGAGGCTATAACAGCCTGTGCCCCGGCGGCAGGTCCGGAAACGGGCCTGCCGCGCCTCAGTGGTCGTTACCCAGGTTCGGCGCCAAGGTGCACAAAAACATTTATCTACCTGCGAAGGCGCTCGCCTGTTCGCTGTACTGGGCCTCCCAAAAGCGTTCTCAGGAAGCCGCACATGTCTACTCCACCTAATGCCCTCGCGGACGAAAGCTTGCACACCGCCCTGATCAAGGCACGTCTGCCCACGTGGGTTGCCCACATGGCCCCCGTCGATGTGCGCCGGCTCAAACATGGACTGTTGCCCGGCAGGGAGCGGCCTGCCACCAAGGTCCCGCTCTCGCCCGCATTGAACAAGGCACTCGATGACAGTCGCAAGGCCAGCCGTCAGTCCCGCGAAGCCTTGGCCAAGGGCCTTGGCGCGCTGCAAGGCATTGTCGAATTCGCCCAGCCCAAGCTGGAAGCGGCGTTGCGCGAGGCGATGGGCGAGGCCCCGGACGTCCACAAAAACCAGCTGCATTACCTGCGGTATCGCCAGGCCCCGCAGCAGCATTCGTTGTTGCAGGCGGCGTTGCTGAACTTCGAGGGCGATGAAGACTTCACCGATATCGCCCTCGAACAGACCAGCGCCCTGGCGCCGGAAGGTGCGCTGCTGACCGAGTACTACGGCGAGGCGCGGGCGGATGGCTCGCGTGCGGCGCGTTATCGCTACAGCGCAACCCTGTCGATGACTCCACAAACCTTTTCCACCCTGTGCCGCACCCTGGACCTGGGGCAGCAATACCAGGCCCACCTGGCGCAGGTGTTCGATGCCGCTGCCACTCGGGCCGTGGTGCGGGAGCAGATGATTCGCGCGCAAAAAGACCTGCTGACGGTACGCCTGTATGCCGCATGGGCGCAGGGCGACATCGGTCCGGCGGTGTTTCTCATGTTGCGTGAAGTGCTGGCAGGTACTTCGCGGCCGCTGCTGGATGGCGAGGTCGTACGTTTCGGTCAACTGTCGATCCTGGGCTGCGAGCTGGGGGAGGTGCTGCTGATCGGGCCGGGTGTCGCACCGACCCGGTCCGTGATCCCGCCCTTGTTTCCTGGGGCAGGTGTGAGCGGGCTGCTTCCCGTGGCGCCTGATACGCGGGTGGTGGCCTGGATTCCGGGCGCGCCGCAGTGCCCGCTCAAGGAATACCCGTCTATGCAGGCGTTCGACAAGGAGCTGGCGGTGAACCTGCGCTCACCTGCCTATCAGCAGTTGTTTGCCAGCCTGGTACCTCAGCAACAGGCGCCGCAGTTCCTTGAGCGCCTCAAGGAAAAACTCTACACCTTCACCTGGAACCCGCGAGGCTACAAGGAGCAGGTCTACGACGAGCAAATCAACTTGAACCGGCGAGAACGGTTGATCGAGGGGGAGTTGTTCGGCGCGCTCTACGAGCGGCATGTACAGCGCCTCAAGGACAATGCCAGAACCCTGGCGGTGCCCACTGCGGAGGCTGATCGA
Organism: Pseudomonas sp. KK18; assembly: GCF_037094675.1. NCBI lineage: Bacteria > Pseudomonadati > Pseudomonadota > Gammaproteobacteria > Pseudomonadales > Pseudomonadaceae > Pseudomonas > Pseudomonas sp. KK18. The sequence goes on along the minus strand of NZ_CP146605.1, from coordinate 4,087,935 downwards.
AAAGCCGCACAGGCACGCCATGCTCACTGGTTGAGCATGGGTTTGAACACATTGAATGTGGCCGCATTCATGGTGCCCGGCCTGGGGGAGCTGTTGTTGGCGGTCACGGCGATTCAGTTGGGCCTGGAGGTCTATCACGGCATCGAATCCTGGCAGGAGGGCGATATGGATGCGGCATGGGAGCACCTGGAGTCGGTGGCGCTGAATCTCGGGTTCATGGCTACCCTGGGTGGGGCGGCAGCCCTCGCTGGCCGGGCGCCCGCTATCCAGGTGTCGAAATGGGTCGATGGGCTGGTGCCGGTGAAGTTGCCGAACGGCGAAAGGCGCCTGTGGAAACCCGACCTTGCGACCTACCGCAGTCATACCGTTCTGGATGCATCACTCAAGCCCAATGCCCAGGGTCAGTACGCGCAGGGCGGCAAGATGTACGTGCGTCTGGGTGAGGGCCTTTATGAAAAGGCTTTTGATGCGCGGACTCGAAAATGGCGGATCCAGCATCCGAACAATCCGGCTGCGTACCAGCCGATCCTCGAGCACAACCAGGCGGGTGCCTGGCGCCATACCCATGAACGCCCACTGGAATGGGACCGCCTGACCTTGCTGAGGCGCCTGGGTCATGAAACCCAGGGAATCAGCGATGCAACGTTGAGCGCCCTTGGCGACATCAGCGGCATCAGTGATGACCTGTTGCGCAAGGTCCACATAGATGGTTTGCCGATGCCTGCCGTGCTGGCCGATACGTTGCAGTTGTTTCGCGGCGCGCCGCCACAGGCTGTACTGCTGTCCCCCGAGGGCGCAGTGTTGCAGCGCCGCTTTGCTTCTTTGTCCCGAGGCGGGATCAACGAAATTATCAGTACGGCCAGCGATAAGGAACGCCTGCAGATACTCGGCCGAACCGGTGTTGCGCCGCGCCTGGATAACCTGGCGCGGCGTGCGGTACAGCAACGTCGCCTGAGCAGTGCGTTGGCCGGCTTGTACCTGCCGGCGCTCGCCAGCCTGGACAGTGACCGGCTGGCGTTGCATTGCTTGCAGCAACTGCCGGGCTGGTCTCCCACGATGCGCCTGGAACTGCGCGCCGACAACCCCAGTGGGCGCTTGCTGGCTGAGGTTGGGCCTGAAGACGCGGCAGTGCGCCGTTACCTGGTCAAAAAAGGCGAGACATTCCTGGCGTGCGACCTGCAGGGGGCTCCTCTTAACAGTCCGGTCCCCGGCAGTCGTAATTTCTATCCATCAATCGTCCATGCCTTGCCCGTGACCCTGCGCCAGTCACTGGGTTTGCCGCTGGCCAGCGCGGATGTCGATTTGCAGCAAGCCCTGGCGCGGTATGCCACGGCACACCGCCTCGAAATGGCCGCCGTGCTGAAGATACGCGCGCCCATGGCTCGCCCGGCGTTGCGTCAGGCGAGCGGGTCATTAGGTTATGCCCTGAGCGGCCGGGGTACGGCCCAGGCACCCAATGCCGCCCTGGCGGCCAGGGTTCGCGATGTTTACCCCAACCTCAGCGATGAGGCGGCCCAGCTGTTTGTGCAAAGCCTGTTGCAGGCCGGCCAGCGTCCTCCACAGATCTATGAGTTGATAGGCAACCGCGAGCGCGAACTGACCCGGTTACGCATGACCCTGGATCGTTGGGTGACGCAAAACAGTGCTCAGGCGGGGGCACAACATACGGCAGACACCCTGATCAATTGCTGGCGCGAAGGCGCGTACCGGGGCCTGAAGCCCCATGCCTATCTGTCACTGGGCAAGGCCGGTAACTTGCCGGCGCTGGATGCTGATTTTTCCCATGTGCGAGGGTTGGGCGTAAGCGGTGAAACCTTGGCGGACACGCAGGGCGTCAGGCTTGCGCAGCAGTTCTCCAACGTCGAAGTCCTGAATGTGTTTACCGAGCCCGCCCATGTCGAAGCGATTGCCGCGGGCCTCGGGCTGTTTCCCAAGCTTGAAGAGTTGTCGATCGACGGCTGGGGCTTGACCTATTCGCCGGCCTTTTTGCAACGCCTTAACACGTTGAGCCAATTGCGCCGGTTAGTCCTGACGGGCGCGCTGGACGCGTTGGATGTCAGTGGCTTGAAACAGCTGCTTGCCTTGCGGGTGGCGGGCGCCCTGAAAGAGTGGCCGGTAGGTGTTCTGACGTTAGACAAACTGGAGACGCTCGACCTGTTGGCGACCGGGATAAATACCATGCCGGCGGCAATGCTTGAGGGCCACGAGCGCCTGTGGCGTGGCCTTACCCTCAACTGGGCAGCGTTTGAGCGGCGTGCGTTCATGCCGGTGTATCAGCACGTGAAAAACCACCCGGGGCATTTGGTGGATGAAGTGCTGATGGTGGACGCTTATTGTGAAGGCGCGTTGCGACGCCTGAAAGACAGCGACCCGGCGTTTGCGCCCAGTGCCTTGGCGTACCTGCGGCGCCATCGGTTGACCAGTGACGCCAAGTTGACCCGTGTGCACGCCTTGCTGGATGAACATGCAACCTTGCAGCAGGCGCTGGAAGAGTGGCAGGGCAGGGAAGTGGAGGTCGACCGGCGACCGGTGGACCCGCTCAATCGTCAACGTGCGGCAGACAAGCTCATGGCTTACTGGCGCGATGGCCTCGACCGACGTTTTGCCTCCCCCCGTGAGGTGGCCGGGCCTTCTTCGCCAGCCGCCTCCGAGGGGGTCATGCTGGACCTGTCGGGTACGGTACTGGGGGATTTGCCGCTGATGCCGGCCGCAGCTTTTACCCACGTGCAGCGCTTGAACCTCGCAGGCACCCGGGTTTCAGTGGCGGCATTGAACGATTTCCTCCCCCAGTTCACCCAAATCCACGGCCTGGACCTGAGCCGCAGCAACCTGATGGACCTGCCGGCGTCCCTGACGCAGTTGAGGTCTCTCAAACAGCTGGACCTGGCGCACAACCAGTTGACGATCACTGAGGCGATACAGCAGCGCCTCAGCGCCCTGGTCACGCTTCGAGGGTTGAACCTGGATTACAACCGTGTGGGTACCCTGGATGTCAGTGGGCTCAACCAGCTGCGCAGCCTGAACCTGAGCCACACCGCGACCACCGCCTGGCCGACAGGTTGGCTGGCATTACCCGAACTGCGTCAAGTGGATCTGAGCTACAGCGCTATTACCACGATCCCCCAGGCTGCACTGACCGGCCATGACCTGCTGATGCTGAGCAGCAACGTGCGTGGCTGTCGCCTGACCTTGCCGGCCTGTGCCGACATACAGCGTTTTGCCCTGCGTACCTACCAGGACAATCCGTTGAACGTCGCACCGGCCATGCTGCCGGTTTTTGGCCCGAGCTTTTACCTGGACAAACCCTTGGGCATTCCCCGCGAAGGGCTGGCGGAGGGCAGAACGGGGGGCGATCCGGAATACTTTCCCCTGGAGGTCACGGACAGTCCCGATCTGCTCCTCGCGCTGGAGGTAGAGGTGCCCAACAGTGAAGTTCGGCAGACACCTGCGCAGCGTCTGCAACAAATAGACCCGGCGTTGTCCACGCGCGATGCAGTACGGCGCATTGACGAACTGCTTGCCAGTGGCCTGGGTGCACTGGAGGTCGAGGCATGCCTGGTTCGGTGGCGCACGGGCTACCGGGGTATGGTGCGGGTGTTGAACGACTGGATCGATATTCGCGGTTATCGCCAGGGGGGCGGCTGGGTCAGCGCGGTGGACCGTCGTCGCGCGGCCGACAGGCTTATCGACAGTTGGCGCCATACCTTGCGGGCGCACCCCGAGGTTGCGCCGGGCGATGGGCGCGAGGTCCTTCAATTGAACGACCTGTATCTGGGGGACCTGCCGGCGTTACCCGAGCCGTTGGCCCATGTGAGGGTGTTGAACCTCAACGCAGTCAAGCTTACTGAGCAGGGCTCCAATGCGTTCCTGCGGGCGTTTCCCAAGCTGCGTACCCTGACTCTCAACAATAATGGCCTGATGAGCCTGCCCGACGCCGTCGGCGAATGCTCGATACTCACCGAGCTGCGCCTGAGCCATAACGAACTACGCTATCGCAGCGAGCTGCAGGGCCAGCTCAATCGGCTGACCGCGCTGGAGCGCCTGGACCTGAGTGAGAACGTCCTCGATTCTTTGGACATCAGCAGCCTGCCTCAATTGCAGTCATTGGAACTGCGCGGCAATAACCTTCTGGCGTGGCCGCAGGGTGTCCTCCAGGCTGCGCAGTTGCGCCACCTGGACCTGCGCAGCAACCGTATCGAAACCATCCCTGAAGACGCGTTGCTGCCCCAGCACAGCGCTCTGATGTGGGGCACGGACCTGTCCGATAACCTGCTGTTTGAGGAAGATCTTGCACGCTTGCGCGTCTACCAGCAGCAGACCGATTGTGGCCTGGGATTTTCCGCCGAGGAACTGGAAGACGCACTGGAGGGGTACCACAGTACCGATAGCAGCTCCGGGTCGGACATCCACCCTGAACTCTTGACCCCGGAACAAAAAAAGGCCCAATGGTTCTCGGGTATTGCCGCCGATTCGGCCCGCCACCGGGTATGGAGCGTGCTCAAGCAGGCCGAAAACAGCGAGGATTTTTTCTACATCATTTCCCAGTTGAAGAACGCCCAGGATTTCTTGCACGACCGTGCCGACCTGACTCGCCGGGTGTGGACGGTGCTTGAGGCGGCGGAGCAATACCCGCACTTGCGCGAACAACTATTTGGCCAGGCCCAGGCGATGCGGGTAAGGGCTACCTGTGGTGACGGCTGGATCCTCCTGTTCAGTGATCTTGAAGTCAGCGTGTATGAGTTCAAGGCCCTGAGGGCCCTTGCGCCCGGGCAGGAAGGCACCACGCTGTTCAACCTGGCCCGGCGCATGATCCGTCTCGATGAAGCGGAGCGCATTGCTGGCGAAGCGATCAACCGCAGCCCCGGCATCGATCCGGCGGAAATTCGCCTGGCCTACCGCATTGGCCTGGCCGAGCGCCTGGATCTGCCTCACCAACCGTCCACCATGCTGTACCGCAACCTGTCCCGGGTGACCCAGGCCAACATCGATCAGGCGTATGCCGCCATTGTGGCCAGAGAGAGTACTCCGGTGTTTATGCAAGAGCTGGTCAAGCGCCCGTACTGGGTCAGCTACTTGCAGAAGCTGTACCCGGAAGAGTTTTCGGTGTTGGCCCAGGCGCATCAGGTCAAGGTAGATGCCCTCGAGGAGCTTCACCCGGACCTCAGCGCCCAATACCTGAGCGAAGTCGCAGCCTTGGACACCGAAAACCTTGCCGAGCAACAGGCACTGGCGCTCAGGCTTTCGGGACGGGCGAGGAGGGATCTGGGGATCTGACCCGGGCGCTCAGCCGGCTGGACGCCCGGGCCAGCGCGCCACAACTTAGTTGTCGTAACCCAGGTTCGGCGCCAGCCAGCGTTCGGTCACGCTCAGGTCCTGCTCCTTGCGGGCGGTGTAGCTGGCGACCTGGTCCTTGTCGATCTTGCCCACCGCAAAGTACTGCGCTTGCGGGTGAGCGAAGTACCAGCCGCTGACGGCCGCTGCCGGGAACATCGCGTAGTGCTCGGTCAGGAACACGCCGCTGCGGCCGGCGTGCATCTCCTGGGCCTCAGGGTCCAGCAGCTGGAACAACTGGGCCTTCTCGGTGTGGTCCGGGCACGCCGGGTAACCCGGGGCAGGGCGGATACCGCTGTACTGCTCCTTGATCAGCGCTTCGTTATCCAGCACTTCGTCCTTGGCGTAACCCCAGTGTTCCTTACGTACTTGCTGGTGCAGCCACTCGGCGCAGGCTTCGGCCAGGCGGTCGGCCAGGGCCTTGACCATGATCGAGTTGTAGTCATCGCCGGCGTCCTGGTAGGCCTTCGCCACTTCTTCGGCACCGATGCCGGCGGTGGTGATAAAGCCACCGATGTAGTCGGTTACGCCGCTGTCCTTGGGCGCGACGAAGTCGGCCAGGGAGAAGTTCGGCTTGCCGTCGGTCTTGATGATCTGCTGGCGCAAATGGTGCAGCCTGGCAATCGGCTGGCCGTCATCGCCGTAGACTTCCAGGTCATCGTCCTGCACCTGGTTGGTCGGCCAGAAACCGAACACCGCGCGGGCGCTGATGAGTTTTTCGTCGATCAGCTTCTTGAGCATGTCCTGTGCGTCGGCGTACAGCGCCGTCGCCGCTTCACCCACCACTTCATCGGTGAGGATGCGCGGGAACTTGCCGGCCAGGTCCCAGGAGATGAAGAACGGTGTCCAGTCGATGTACTCGGCCAGGACGTTGAGGTCGATATTGTCCAGCACCTTGGCGCCGGTAAACGTCGGCTTGACCGGCGTGTAGCTGCTCCAGTCGAACTGCGGCTTCTTGGCGATGGCGGCCGGGTAGCTCAGGCGCTCGGTGCGCGCGCTGCGGTTGGAGGTGCGCTCGCGCACGTCGATGTATTCCAGGCGGGTTTTCTCGACGAATGCCGGCTTCAATTCCTTGGACAGCAACTGCGTCGCCACGCCCACGGCGCGGGAGGCGTCGGTGACGTAGATCACCGCGTCGTTGCTGTATTTGGGCTCGATCTTCACGGCCGTGTGGGCCTTGGAAGTGGTGGCGCCACCGATCATCAGCGGCAGGTGGAAATCCTGGCGCTGCATCTCGCGGGCGACGTGCACCATCTCGTCCAGGGACGGAGTGATCAGCCCGGACAGGCCGATGATGTCGCACTTCTGTTCCTTGGCCACCTGCAGGATTTTCTCGGCCGGGACCATCACGCCCAGGTCGACGATGTCATAGCCGTTGCAACCCAGCACCACGCCGACGATGTTCTTGCCGATGTCGTGCACGTCGCCCTTCACCGTGGCCATCAGGATCTTGCCCTTGGCTTCCGGCTTGTCGCCTTTTTCCAGCTCGATGAACGGGATCAAGTGGGCCACGGCCTGCTTCATCACCCGGGCGGATTTCACCACCTGGGGCAGAAACATTTTGCCGGCGCCGAACAGGTCGCCGACGATGTTCATGCCGGACATCAGCGGGCCTTCGATCACTTCGATCGGGCGCGCGAACGACTGCCGGGATTCCTCGGTGTCTTCGACGATGTGGGTGGTGATGCCCTTGACCAGCGCGTGTTCCAGGCGCTTGTTGACTTCCCAGCCACGCCATTCTTCGGTCTCGGCTTCCTTGACGCTGCCGTCGCCCTTGTACTTGTCGGCAATGGCGAGGAGGGCGTCGGTGCCTTCCGGGGTGCGGTTGAGCACCACGTCTTCCACCGCGTCACGCAGCTCGGCCGGGATCTGGTCGTAGATCTCCAGCTGGCCGGCGTTGACGATACCCATCGTCAGGCCGTTGCGGATCGCATACAGCAGAAACACCGAGTGAATCGCCTCGCGCACCGGGTTGTTGCCGCGGAACGAGAACGACACGTTGGACACGCCGCCCGAGGTCAGCGCATACGGCAGCTCGTCGCGGATGTAGGCACAGGCGTTGATGAAATCGACGGCGTAGTTGTTGTGTTCCTCGATACCGGTGGCGACCGCGAAGATGTTCGGGTCGAAGATAATGTCTTCCGGCGGGAAGCCGACTTCATTCACCAGGATGTCGTAGGAGCGTTTGCAGATTTCTTTCTTGCGCGCTTCGGTGTCGGCCTGGCCGGCTTCGTCGAACGCCATCACCACTACCGCCGCGCCGTAGCGCTTGCACAGCCTGGCGTGGTGAATGAACTGCTCCACGCCTTCCTTCATGCTGATGGAGTTGACGATGCCCTTACCCTGGATGCACTTCAGGCCGGCCTCGATCACTTCCCACTTGGAGGAGTCGATCATGATCGGCACGCGGGAGATGTCCGGCTCGCCGGCAATCAGGTTGAGGAAGGTCACCATGGCCTTCTTCGAATCCAGCATGCCTTCGTCCATGTTGATGTCGATCACCTGGGCGCCGGCTTCCACCTGCTGCAGGGCGACTTCCAGGGCTTCGGTGTAGTTGTCTTCACGGATCAGGCGGGCGAAGCGGGCGGAACCGGTGATGTTGGTGCGCTCGCCGACGTTGACGAACAACGAGTTGCGATCAATGGTGAACGGTTCCAGGCCCGACAGGCGGCAGGCCTTCGGAATGTCCGGGATCGGGCGCGGTGCGTAACCGGCCACGGCCTTGGCGATGGCTTCAATATGGCCCGGGGTGGTACCGCAGCAACCACCGACGATGTTCAGGAAGCCGCTCTGGGCGAATTCTTCGATGACCTTGGCGGTTTCCGACGGCAGTTCATCGTACTCGCCGAATTCGTTGGGCAGGCCGGCGTTCGGGTGGGCGGAAACGTGGGTGTTGGCCTTGTTCGACAGCTCTTCCAGGTACGGACGCAGCTCGCTCGCCCCCAGTGCGCAGTTCAGGCCCACAGACAGCGGCTTGGCGTGGCTGACCGAGTTCCAGAAGGCTTCGGTGGTCTGGCCCGACAGGGTGCGGCCGGAGGCGTCGGTGATGGTGCCGGAGATCATGATCGGCAGTTCGACGTTGAGTTCCTCGAACACGCCCTGTACGGCGAAGATCGCGGCCTTGGCGTTGAGGGTGTCGAAAATGGTTTCGATCAGGATCAGGTCGGCGCCGCCTTCGATCAGGCCTTTGGTGGCTTCGGTGTAGTTTTCCACCAGCTCATCGAAGGTCACGTTGCGGTAGCCGGGGTTGTTTACGTCGGGCGACAGCGAGCAGGTACGGCTGGTCGGACCGAGCACCCCGGCGACGAAGCGCGGCTTGGCCGGGTTTTCCAGGGTCTTGGCGTCGGCGATCTTGCGCGCCAGGCGCGCGCCTTCTACGTTTAATTCGTAGGCGAGGTCTTCCATGCCGTAGTCGGCCATGGAAATGCGCGTGGCGTTGAAGGTGTTGGTTTCCAGGATGTCGGCGCCGGCATCCAGGTAGGCTTTTTCGATGCCGCCGATCACGTCCGGACGGGTGATTACCAGCAGGTCGTTATTGCCCTTGACGTCGCTCGGCCAGTCGGCGAAGCGTTTGCCACGGTAGTCCTGCTCTTCCAGTTTATAGCTCTGGATCATCGTGCCCATGCCGCCGTCGAGGATCAGGATGCGTTCCTTGAGGGCTTGGTGGAGGGCTTGCAGACGAGCGCTACGATCGGGCATGGGACTACTCTGGTCAGGTATTACGGAGGGCGAAGATCATAACAAACCTGTGCGCTTTTAGAGCATGTGCTGGGTTTGCATGAATATCGCTCATGTTGGCGGGGGCGTTACATCGGTAGAATCGACGGGTTTTTCACTGCACGCATTGAATCGGGACCGGAAACATGTCACTTCGCCTCATCGTCAGCGCCGCGTTTGCGCTGTTCGCCCTTACCGCACAGGCAGAAGGTCCCGCCCCGGCGATCTCTTATACCCGTGACATCCAGCCGATCTTCACCGAGAAATGCGTGGCCTGCCACGCCTGCTACGACTCGGCCTGCCAGCTCAACCTGGGCAGTGCCGAAGGCGCCGCACGTGGCGCGACCAAGGTGCCGGTGTACGACGGCGAGCGCAGCCAGGCCAGCCAGCCCACCCGTTTGTTCTATGACGCCTTCGGCAAAGCCGCCTGGCAGCAAAAGGATTTCTACTCGGTACTCGACGCCCAGGGCAGCCAGGCCGCACTGATGGCCCGCATGCTGGAGCTGGGGCATAACGCGCCGCTTGCGCCCAACGCCAAGCTGCCCGACGACATCGTGCTGGGCCTGAGCCGCGAAAACACCTGCCCGATGCCGGGGGAGTTCAACGCCTACGCAGGTAACCACCCGAAGGAAGGCATGCCCCTGGCCGTCACCGGCCTGACCGACCAGCAGTACCAGACCCTGCAACGCTGGCTGGCCTCCGGCGCACCGATCGACGAACAAGGCCTGGCCCCGAGTGCCAAGGAAGCCTTGCAAGTGCAGCAATGGGAAAACCTGTTCAATCAGCCCGGGGCCCGGGAAAGCCTGGTGGCGCGCTGGTTGTTCGAGCACCTGTTCCTTGCTCACATCTACTTTGAAGGCGGCGAACCGGGGCATTTCTTCCAGTGGGTACGCTCGCGCACCCCGAGCGGGCAGCCGATCGACCTGATCAACACCCGCCGCCCCAACGACGACCCGGGCACCCAGGTGTACTACCGCCTGTGGCCGGTGCAGGGGGTGATCGTGCACAAGACTCACATCACCTATCCGTTCAGCGCCGAGAAGATGGCCCGGATCAAGTCGCTGTTCTATACCGATGACTGGCAGGTGCAAGCCTTGCCGGGCTACGGGCCGGGCCGGCGCGCAAACCCGTTCGAGACCTTCGAGGCGATTCCGGCCAAGGCGCGCTACCAGTTCATGCTGGATAACGCCGAATACTTCGTGCGCACCTTTATTCGCGGGCCGGTATGCCGGGGCCAGATCGCCACGGACGTGATCCGCGACAACTTCTGGACTCTGTTCCAGGACCCCGACCACGACCTGTATATCACCGATGCCCGCTACCGCGGCCAGGCCACGCCGTTGCTGGCGATGCCGGGGCAGATTGACGATGTGGGCAGCGTGCTGAGCCTCTGGCTCAAATACCGCGACAAGCGCAACGAGTACGAGGCGTTGCGCCGGGACAGTTATGCCGACCTGCCGCCGCCGAGCTGGTCGAGCCTGTGGGCGGGCAACGACAACGCCTTGTTGAGCATCTTCCGTCACTTCGACAGCGCCTCGGTGACCAAGGGCTTGATTGGTGAAGTGCCGCAAACCCTGTGGCTGTTCGACTATCCGCTGCTGGAGCGCACCTACTACCAGTTGGCGGTGAATTTCGACGTGTTCGGCAACGTTTCCCATCAGGCCCAGACGCGCCTGTATTTCGACCTGATCCGCAACGGTGCCGAGCAGAACTTCCTGCGCCTGATGCCGGCGGACTCGCGGGATGACTTCCTTGACGATTGGTACCAGAACAGCGGCAAGGTCAAGCTGTGGCTGGACTATGAAGCCATCGACGATGACAAGCCCACGGGCCTCAAGCTCGATGAAAAGGACCCCAAGCGCGACTTCGCCAACCAGTTGCTGGCCCGCTACGGCGACCTGAACGCCAGCCCGGACCCGATCAACCGTTGCGTCAGCGCCTATTGCTCGCGTCCGGGCATTGACCCTGCGTTGCAGGACGCCGAACAGGCCCTGAGCCGCCTGACCAACCGCCCGGCGGCGGGGCTCAAGGTGATCGACCTGTTGCCGGAAGCGACCATGCTGCGCATCGAAACCCGCAGCGGCAAACGTGAGATGTACAGCCTGTTGCGCAACCGCGCCCACAGCAACGTGGCCTTTATGCTCGGTGAGGCTTATCGCTATCAGCCGGGCCTGGACACCGTGACCATTTATCCCGGCGTGCTGAGCAGCTACCCGAACTTCATGTTCAACATTCCGGCGCAGCAAGTGCCGGAGTTTGTCGCGGCCATGGAGAATGCCAAGGACGCCAATCGCTTCGAGAAGATTGTCGACCGTTGGGGCATTCGCCGCAGCCATCCGCAGTTCTGGCAGTACTTCCACGACCTGTCGCAGTACATCCACGAAACCACGCCGTTGGAAGAAGGCGTGCTGGACATGAACCGCTACGAGAATCTTTGATCGACCTTTGACCGTCGACGGCTGTCCCAAGCCATAGGCACCTGAATAACCGGTGTCGAGGGTTGGGAGAGCGGGTCGACGATGTTGATTTCAGTACAGGCACTGCGCGCCCTGGCGGCCTGGACCGTGGTGGGTCATCACTTCATGCAGATTTTCTTTGGTTTCCAGGCTGATTCGGCGCTGGGGCATCTGTTTGTCGACAAGGGCGCGGCGGGCGTGGATGTGTTTTTTGTGATCAGCGGCCTGGTGATCTTCCTCTCCACCGAGAACAAACAGCTGCCGCCCTGGCGATTCCTGGTGTATCGCCTGCTGCGAATCGTCCCGGCCTACTGGTTCTACACGCTGTTGATGGCGCTGCTGGTGGTATTTGCGCGGCCGGTGATGCCGGACCAGAGCGTAGATGCGGCCCATGTGTTGATGTCCTTGTTGTTCATACCTTCCGAAAATCCCGGTGGTTATGGGGTGTACCCGACCTTGAATGTCGGCTGGACCCTGAACTACGAGATGCTCTTCTACGTGCTGTTTGCGTGGGTGTTGCTGTTTCGCCGGCAGTGGCGGGTGCTGGTGGTGGGCGCGTTGTTGTTCGCGGTGTGCCAGGCGTGGACTTCTTTCGGCTGGATCAGCGAATTCTATCGTTCGGACATTGTGTATGAGTTCCTGCTGGGGATAGGCATCGGCATGCTTTACCGCAAGGGCTGGATTCGCCCCGGGCTGTGGCTTCCATTGCTGGGGATTGCGGGGGCATTGCTGGCGATCTATCACTGGCCGGCATCGCCGCGGGCCCTGACCTGGGGCTTGCCGAGTGCGGTGCTGGTGGTGGCCTGTATCTCGATGGAACGCTATTTCGAGCGCAGCCGACTGCTCAAGGTGATGGGGGATTGTTCCTACTCGGTCTATCTGATGCACGTGCTGGTGTTGTCCGCCGGCGGTTTTGTCGCCCAGCGTTATGGGGTGAATGCCTACGTGATGCTCGGCGTGTGCGTGGTGCTGATCGCCCTTGGGTCGCTGGCCAGCTATCACTGGCTGGAAAAGGGCAGCTATCGTCGGCTCAAAGGCTGGTTCGATGGCGACGAACGGTTGGTTCTTTCCCGACAAAAATACTAGGACTTTGTACCTCGGTAATAATTTGGCGTAAACTGCCGGCAAGCCTGCGAGGAGTTTCCATGACCGCCATAACCATTACCGACGCCGCCCACGATTACCTGGCTGATCTGCTGTCGAAGCAGAACACCCCGGGCATTGGCATCCGCGTCTTTATCACCCAGCCCGGCACCCAGTACGCTGAGACGTGCATTGCCTACTGCAAGCCGGGAGAAGAAAAACCTGAAGATACGGCGTTGGGGCTGAAAAGCTTCACCGCGTATATCGATGCGTTCAGTGAAGCGTTCCTTGACGATGCGGTGGTTGATTACGCCACGGATCGCATGGGCGGCCAGCTGACCATCAAGGCGCCGAACGCCAAGGTGCCTAACGTTAATGCGGATAGCCCGATTAACGAGCGCATCAACTATTACCTGCAGACCGAGATTAATCCTGGGTTGGCCAGCCACGGTGGTCAGGTGAGTCTGATTGACGTGGTTGATGATGGTATTGCTGTGTTGAAGTTTGGTGGCGGTTGCCAGGGCTGCGGCCAGGCGGACGTGACCTTGCGTGAGGGTATTGAGCGTACGCTGCTTGAGCGGGTTCCGGAGCTCAAGGGTGTGCGGGATGTGACTGACCATACGCAGAAAGAAAACGCCTACTACTAAGGGTGTTCGCTGCGGATGTGAAAAACGGCGCCCCGTGAGCGCCGTTTTTTTATGGTTTGGGTTAGGTATGTTGTGTACATATCCGTTGTTGCGGTAACGGCCGCTTATGGTTCCGCTCTTACAGCGGGTCACTTTTGGCAAACGCCCCAAAAGTAACCAAAAGGTCTTTGCCCCACCACTCGGTGCCTCGCTTAGGCTCGGCATGCCCGCACTCCGGCACGGCTCCGCGGGCCGCCGCGACGGGCCATCCATGGCCCGGCGCGGCTAAATCGGCATCCTTGCCGATTTACCCGCTCCACCGTGCCTACTTGCGGCCATCGTGGTTGACGGGGCGCCCAAGATCAAAATCAAAAGCAACAGCACAGCGGCCTCCCGGCCGGCTTGAGTGTTAAAAGCAAAGACCAGAGCGAAAGCAGATCTGCTTTTCTGTGGGAGCGGGCTTGCTCGCGAAAAACCTGAGAGCGCCGCGTTCATCCAGAATGCCCGCGTCATCGTTAACGACCTTCGCGAGCAAGCCCGCTCCCACATTTTTTGGACCGTGCCCGCTTCAGATTTTGATTTTGCTCTTCAACACTCAAGCCGGCCGGTAGGCCGCTGTGCTCTTGATCTGCTTTTGATCTTGATCTTGGGCGCCCCGTTAACCACGCTGGCCGAACGCAGGCTTTGGAGCGTGGGTAACCTGGCAGGACGCCAGGTTAGCCGTCCTGGGCCAGGGATGGCCCATGACGGCGGCCCACGGTCCAAAGCCGGAGTGAGGGCACACCGAGCCTAGGCGAGGTGCCGAGTGGTGGGGCAAGAGCGTTTTGCTTACTTTTGCGCTGTTCAAAAGTGAGCCGCTGTAAGAGCGGAACCATAAGCCGCCGTTACCTAAACAACGGATATGTACCCCATCCCCCCTCAGGGCCGATACAAATGCGCATGCCCCGCACGATACAACGACGACTCACCAAAACTGTCACTGGCCAAAACCCGACCCACCAGAATCAACGCCGTACGCCGAAACCCCTTGGCTGCCACCTTCCCGGCAATATCCGCCAGCGTACCAATGGCCCAATCCTGATCCGGCCAGGTCGCCCGATGCACCACCGCAATCGGACAATCCTCCCCATAGTGAGGCACCAACTCAGCCACGATCTTCTCCAGATGATTCACCCCCAGGTGAATCGCCATGGTCGTCCCATGCTGCGCCAGGCTACTGAACACCTCACCCTCAGGCATCGCCGTCTTATCCGCATACCGCGTCAAAATTACACTCTGTGCAATGTCCGGCAATGTCAGCTCAGCCTCTAACAATGCCGCACAAGCCGCCACCGCCGTCACCCCGGGAATGATCTGAAACCCAATCCCAAGCTCCCGCAAAAGCCGAATCTGCTCCCCAATCGCCCCGTACAAACTCGGATCCCCGGAATGCACCCGCGCCACATCCTGGCCTTTCCCATGGGCCGTCTTGATCAGCTCGATGATCTGCTCCAGATGCAACTCGGCACTGTTAACCACCAACTCCGCCTGATGCCCCTCAAGCACCGCCGCCGGCACCAGCGAACCGGCATAGATGATCACCGGGCAACTGCGAATCAGCCGCTGCCCCTTGACCGTGATCAATTCCGGGTCACCTGGGCCTGCGCCGATGAAAAAGACAGTCATGGATTCATTCCTGTGAAAAAAAGCACGCGAGCAGCCCTCCAGATGAAGATTGCTCATGATCAAAGCTGACGATTATCGGGAATTCAGCCGGCGCAAGCCAATGCAAAGGTGGCCTGGGCGGTTTTTTCGCGGGTGATCAGCAGGGTGGCAGGGCTTTGAGACAGCTGTTCTGCCAGGGCCAGGGCGGCACTTTCAGCAATGCCGTAGCAGCCGGTATGAGCAAAAACCGTCTCGGACTTATGGCTCAGTCGATCTTCATAGGGCGCCAATTGCTCCGCACTGAAAAATACCAACGGCAAATCCAGAACCTGAGCCAGTGCCAGCAACCCCGGCTCATCCCGCTTGCGATCAAGACTGGCCAACGCAGTGATGCGCTGACGCTCAATGCCACCCTCGGCGAGGGCGGCGTTGAACAGTTCACGCAGGATGTCGACAGAACAACCCCGCTGACACCCCAGGCCAACCGCCAGGATCATGCCGAATACTGACCATCACGGTTACGGCGAAACAGCCAGGCACTGATCAAGCCCAGCGCCAGCCAGAAGGCAACGTTGGTCAACTGCGAGGCGATCTTGAATTGAGCTTCCAGAGCCTCCGGCGCCAGCATCGAGTGGACTTCCGGCTGTGGTGCGCCAATCACATGGGGCACAGCCAGGATCGCCACGCCCAGGATTTTCAGCAGCCAGTTACGACCGAACACGATCAGCGCGATACCGGCCGCGGTAGAGGCGGCAGTGCCGATCCACCAGATTTGCCGTTGCGCCAGGTCTGCCGCCGCAGTCCCCGGCAATTCAGGCGGCAAGCCCAGGGTCGGCGCCAACACAAAGGTGGCGTAACCGGCCAGGCCCCATAGCAGGCCTTGGGCCGTACGGGTCGGTGCACGCAAGGTGTACAGACCCGCAAGCATCAGGGCAAAACCTACGGCGACCACCAGGTTACCGCCCGTAGTCGACAGCACACGCTGCCAGCCATCTTCCGGCTCCCAGGCTTCAGCGTCGTGGGTGTGGGCCGTGGCTTCGGCATGTTCATGCACTTCGGTCGCGGCCGGGGCGTTTTCGAAGGTCTCCGCCTGCAGGATCAGCGGGGCAACCCAGAAGCTTTGCAGCAAGGTCAGCAGCAAGGCGGCCAGGAGGCCGGTGAAACCTGCGGTTTGAGCAATACGCTTGATCATGTCGGCAGGTCTCAGTGGCAAGGGAACGCAGCGCTGTGGCGGGTATCGTGGGCGGCGTTGTGCACCGCTTCGATGTGCGAGAAACCGGCGAAATACACCAGGCACGCGCCGAGGATCGACGCGCTGATGGCGGCAGTCAGGCGTTGGCTCAGGGTGGCGGTGGTGCTGGCGGTAGAGGCGGTGCTGCTGATGATCGACATGGCGCGTCCCTTCAGGGTTTCAGGGTGACACGAGCGCATGAAAACCCCGCGAGCCAGGCACGCAGGGTTCTGAACAGCGCCCGCCCACCGCGGGTTTGTTATCTGATTTTTTCGGGCCGGTCTCCGGGCTTGCGAGGGGCCTGGGCCTTGAAAGCATCACCTTCCCATGCCGTAGAGGCACAGTGGTTTTGATGCTTCACTCGCTTACCGTTGCGGGGGCAGCACCGGACTCGTCACGCCCTTGAGTAAAGGAACATGACTCACCGGTTTCCCGTTTCACCCTGTGAAGGGCACCCGAAACAAGATGTGTAGGAGAGCATGGGCGGGCGATGGGCGTCAAATCGCCGGGTTATTGCCAGCGTTTGAACAGCACGCTGGCATTCACGCCGCCGAATCCAAACCCATTGGAAATCGCGTATTCAATCGGCAACGACCGGGCTTGGCCTCGGACCATATCCAGTCCTTCGGCAGCGGGGGCCGGGTTGTCCAGATTGAGGGTCGCCGGGGCAATCTGGTCGCGCAGGGCGAGCACGGTGAAGATCGCCTCGATCCCGCCCGCTGCGCCCAGTAAGTGGCCAGTCGCCGACTTCGTTGCGCTGATAGCCACACTGGAATCGGCTCCGAACAGCGTATTGATCGCTGCCAGTTCGCCGTTGTCGCCTACGGGGGTCGACGTGGCATGGGCGTTCAAGTGCTGGATCTGTGCGGCGCTGATTCCGGCCTGCGCGATCGCCAATTCCATTGCCCTGCGTGCACCCGAGCCATCTTCCGGGCCCGAGGTCATGTGATAGGCGTCGGCGCTGGTGCCGTAGCCCACCAGCTCTGCGATAGGCGTCGCCCCACGAGCCAATGCATGCTCCAGTTCCTCGATCACCAACAGTCCGGCACCTTCGCCCATCACAAACCCGTCGCGGCCTTGATCAAACGGGCGGGAAGCCAATGCCGGCGTGTCGTTGTAATCGCTGGACAGCGCACGCGCCGCAGCAAAACCGCCGAGGCTGACCCGGTGGATGCAGGCTTCGGCGCCGCCACACACGGCGATGTCGATTTCGCCGGCACGGATCATTCGCGCAGCATCACCAATCGCCTGTACGCCGGCGGCGCAGGCAGTGACGGGGGAGCCCAGCGGACCTTTCAGTTGATGCTGGATCGACACGTGCCCGGCCGCCATGTTGCCGAGGAATGACGGGATCGTGAACGGCGACAGGCGGCGAGGCCCTTTGCTGTCAGCCGTACGAACGGCCTCGGCAATCGCGGGAAAACCACCCACGCCGGAGGCGATGATTGTCGCGGTACGTTCCTGCTGCGATGGCGTCTGCGGACTCCAGCCAGCCTGGGCCAGGGCCTCTTGCGCGGCGGCCAGGGCAAACACGATGAACCGGTCCATCTTGCGTTGTTCCTTGGCCGGGATGACAGTGTCCGGGTCAAAGCCGGCTTCAGGGTCCTGGATGCGGTCCAACACTTGGCCGCCGATGCTGATTGCCAGGTCGCCGATCAATGCCTCGGGTAGCCTGCGAATCCCGGATTCACCGGCCAGCAGGCGCTTCCAGGTCTGTTCCACGCCGGTTGCCAGCGGTGTCACTGCACCCATGCCGGTCACAACAATTCGCTTACTCATGATCGCTTAGCTCCGCAAATTTCAGGTTGGTAGCAATGCATGGACGAAACTATCATTATGAAAGTAACATCCGATAGCTGAAATTTCCGTAGCCGCCCCACAGAGGAACTGCAATGCAACGTAAGTCGCTGGTGAATGCCGAATGCCCGGTAGCCCGTGGAGTGGAACGGGTAGGCGAGTGGTGGAGCATCCTGATCATGCGCGACGCGCTGCAAGGTTTGCGGCGTTTTGACGAGTTTTCCCAGAGCCTGGGAATCGCTCCGAATATGCTCACCCGCCGGCTCAACAGCCTGGTGGAAGCGGGGCTGCTGGAACGCCGGCAATACAGCGAGCGGCCGCCCCGTTTCGAGTACGTGCCGACGCCGGTCGGCGAGGATTTCCGGGTGGTGATCATGGCGTTCGTCGGTTGGGGCAACCGCCATTTCGCCAACGAAGGTGAAAGCCTGCAATTGGTTGACCGGGAAACCCGGCGCCCGGTGGAAGTGGCGGTGGTGGACGCCGACGGTGTGCGCGTGTCCGTCGAGCAATGCAGCGTCCAGGCCGGGCCGGCGGCGAGCGAAGGCATGCTGGAGCGCCTGGCGCTGCTTAGTGCCAAACGCTCGGACATTGACCCGTCCCCGCGCACTGCGTAGCCTTGCACCTTCGAGGTTCTTCGGCCCAGGCCGAAGCTAAGAAGGGAACGCGGTCAATGCCGCGGCTGCCCCCGCAACTGTAAAGGGTTTATCTGACTGCCACGCCACTGCCTGAACAAGGCGGGAAGGCGCAGCCAGCGCCGGCCTCACCGCCGGCAAGCCCCAAGCCAGGAGACCTGCCTCGCAACCGATTTTCTACTTCAACCGGGCGGGGTGATCCGGTGGCGAATTCTGCTTCTGCGCACCCGCGCAGGGCCACTCGTCCCGTATGCCCGCCCCAAAGGGCATCCGATGAAAACACTGGCCAAACTCCCCGTCACCATCGTTACCGGCTTCCTCGGCTCGGGCAAGACCACCTTGCTGCGCCACATGCTGGATAACGCCCAGGGGCGCCGCATCGCGGTGATCGTCAACGAGTTCGGCGAGCTGGGCATTGACGGTGAAATCCTCAAGCAATGCTCCATCGGCTGTACCGAAGAAGAGGCGAACGGCCGCGTCTACGAATTGGCCAATGGCTGCCTGTGCTGCACGGTCCAGGAAGAGTTCTTCCCGGTGATGCGCGAACTGGTGGCCCGTCGCGGCGACCTCGACCATATCCTCATCGAAACCTCGGGCCTGGCCCTGCCAAAACCCTTGGTCCAGGCGTTCCAGTGGCCGGAAATCCGCAGCGCCTGCACCGTTGACGCCGTGATCACCGTGGTCGACAGCCCGGCCGTGGCCGCCGGCACGTTCGCCGCCTTCCCGGACCAGGTTGACGCCCAGCGCAAGCTCGACCCGAACCTGGACCACGAATCCCCCCTGCACGAGCTGTTCGCTGACCAACTGGCCAGCGCCGACCTGGTGATCCTCAACAAGTCCGACCTGATCAGCCCTGAAGACCTGGCCCGTGTGCGCCTGGAAGTGGCAGAAGAACTGCCGCCGGCGGTAAAAATCATCGAAGCCAGCAGCGGTCGCCTGCCGCTGGACGTATTGATCGGCCTGGGCGCGGGCTCGGAAGAACACATCGATGGCCGCCACAGCCATCACGATCATCACCACGAAGGTGAAGACGACCACGACCACGATGCCTTCGACTCCATCTCCATCGAACTGCCCCAGGCCGACGAAAGCCTGCTGCTGGACGCCCTGACCCAACTGGTGGTCAAGCACGGCATCCTGCGGGTCAAGGGCTTCGCGGCGATCCCGAACAAACCGATGCGCCTGCTGATCCAGGGCGTGGGCACGCGTTTCGACAAGCACTTCGACCGCGCCTGGCGCGCCGATGAGCCGCGCGCCACGCACCTGGTGCTGATCGGCCAGGAACTCGACGCCGCCTTGCTCGAAGCGCAACTGCGCGCTGCCCTCAGCGTTTAAACCATGCATCTGCTCAGGACCCAGCCCGGCGGTTTCGTTTCGGATGACAACATCGCCGACCTTGGGCAAACCCCCGCCGAGCTGGTGATCCTGTGCAGCGGTGATTCCAGCCTGGCGCTGCTGGCCGAAGCGGCCCAGCAGTTGCCCGAGGATTACCCGAGCCTGCGCCTGGCCAACCCGATGCAGGTGCAGAACCATGCTTCGGTCGACCTGTATGTGGACGAGGTGCTGCGCCACGCCAAGGTCATCCTGATTTCGCTGCACGGCGGCATCGGTTATTGGCGCTACGGTATCGAGCGCCTGGTGGAGTTGGCCGAGCGCGGCGTGCAGCTGATCCTGGTGCCGGGGGATGATCGCCCGGACCCGGAACTCAGTGGCCTCAGCACCGTGGGCGCCGAGGAGCGTGACCGGCTCTGGCACTTCCTGCGCCAGGGTGGTTTGGGTAATGCGCTGGATTTCTATCGTTGCCTGGCCGCCGGCTACCTTGGCCGCGATTACGCCTGGAGCGAGCCGCAAACCCTGCCGCGCACGGCGATTTATCATCCGCATAAAGCCAATGCCCGTCTCAACGACTGGCAGGCTGACTGGCAAGCTGATTTTCCCGTGGCGGCGGTGCTGTTCTACCGCTCCCATTTGCAGGCGGCCAACACCGGCTTTATCGATGTTTTTTGCCAGCGCT
Organism: Pseudomonas sp. KK18; assembly: GCF_037094675.1. NCBI lineage: Bacteria > Pseudomonadati > Pseudomonadota > Gammaproteobacteria > Pseudomonadales > Pseudomonadaceae > Pseudomonas > Pseudomonas sp. KK18. The sequence goes on along the minus strand of NZ_CP146605.1, from coordinate 4,067,404 downwards.
TGCAGGCCGCGGGTCTCAACCCGCTGCCGATGGCGGTGGCCAGTTTGAAAGAGCCCGGCTGCCTGACCGTGGTCGAGGATTTGCTGGACGAAGTGCACGCCTCGGTGATTCTGAACACCACCGGTTTTGCCCAGTCCAGCCCCGAAGCGCCGCACCTGCGGCCGTTTCGCCGCAATATTCCGGTGATCCAGGCGATTTGCGCCCAGGACAACGAGCCCGGCTGGCAGGCCAGCGAGCAAGGCCTCGGCCCACGTGACCTGGCGATGCACATCGCGTTGCCGGAACTGGACGGGCGCATCATCAGCCGGCCCATCAGCTTCAAGGACCTGGCCTGGCGCAGTGAGCGCAGCCAGTCGGATGTGGTGTGCTATCGCGCACAGCCGGAGCGCATGGACTTTGTCGCCGAACTGGCGCGGCGCTGGGTCGAACTGGCGAGGGTGCCGAATGGCGAAAAGCGTATCGCGCTGATCCTCGCCAACTACCCGACCCGGGACGGACGTATCGGCAACGGCGTGGGTCTCGACACCCCAGCCGCCGCGCTGAATATCCTGCGGGCACTGAAAATCCAAGGTTATCCGCTGCCGGACGAGCTGCCGGAAAGCGGAACGGCACTGATCCAGGCGCTCTTGGGCGGCGTCAGCAACGACCTGGACAGCCTCGACTTGCGTCCGTGTCATCAGAGCCTGGCGCTGGATGACTACGAGGCGATGTTCAACCGCTTGCCCGAGTCCAATCGCCAGGCCGTGTTGGCACGCTGGGGTACGCCTCATAGCGATCCGATGTTCCGCGACGGGCGCATGATGATTGCCGGCCTGCGTTTGGGCCTGACCTTCGTCGGCATCCAGCCGGCCCGGGGTTACCAGGTGGACGCGAGTGCGGTCTATCACGACCCGGACCTGGTGCCGCCCCATGGCTACCTGGCGTTCTACTTCTGGTTGCGCCACACCTACGGCGCCCACGGCGTGATCCACGTTGGCAAGCACGGCAACCTGGAATGGCTGCCGGGCAAGGGCGTCGGGCTTTCCGAGAACTGCTGGCCCGACGCACTACTGGGGCCGCTGCCGAATATCTACCCGTTTATCGTCAATGACCCGGGCGAGGGCGCCCAGGCCAAGCGCCGCACCCAGGCCGTGATCATCGACCACCTGATGCCGCCGCTGACTCGCGCCGAAACCTACGGGCCGCTGCGCGACCTGGAGTTGCTGGCCGACGAGTATTACGAGGCACAACTGCTCGACCCACGGCGTGCCCGCGAGCTGCAAAAGGACATCCTCAAGCTGGTGCGCGAAACCCGCATCGACCAGGAACTGGCCCTGGACGAAAACCTCGACAGCGACGCCGATGCGGCGATCTGGCTGCCGCGCCTGGACACCTACCTGTGTGACTTGAAGGAGTCGCAGATTCGCGATGGCCTGCACATTTTCGGCGAGTCACCCGAGGGCCGCTTGCGCATCGACACCTTGCTGGCGTTGTTGCGTATTCCGCGTGGCGATGGGCGGGGGCCGCAATCGAGCCTGCTGCGGGTATTGGCCAAGGCCTTCGACCTGGGCTTCGATCCGCTGGACTGCGCCCTGGCCGAGCCGTGGACGGGGCGCCGGCCAGTGGTGTTGCAGAAGATCGACACGCAGTTGTGGCGCACTGCCGGCGACACCCGTGAACGCCTGGAGCTGTATGCCGCTCGCTTGATCGAGCAGGCGCTGGAAGGTGCCGTGGAGCAGCTTGAAGAGCCCGGCTGGGAAGACGTCAAGGCGGTGATCGAGAGCTTGCGCATCGTCGTCGCGCCACGCCTGGATGCCTGCGGCCCGGCGGAAATGCGCGGGTTGCTGGATGCCTTGAACGGGCGCTTCGTCCCGGCCGGGCCCAGCGGCGCGCCGAGCCGGGGCCGCCTGGACGTGTTGCCTACCGGTCGTAACTTTTTCTCGGTGGATGTGCGCAACCTGCCCACCACCACTGCCTGGCGCATCGGCTTCCAGTCGGCGAACCTGATTCTTGAGCGTCACCTGCAGGATCATGGCGACCACTTGCGCCAGCTCGGCCTGTCGGTGTGGGGCACCGCCACCATGCGCACCGGTGGCGACGATATCGCCCAGGCCATGGCGCTGATGGGCGTGCGCCCGGTATGGGCCACGGGCAGCCAGCGGGTGGATGACTTTGAAATCCTGCCCATCAGTCTGCTGGACCGGCCACGGGTGGATGTGACCTTGCGCGTGTCGGGCTTCTTCCGCGATGCATTCGCCAACCTGATCCGCCTGTTCGACGCGGCGGTGCAAGCCGTGGCTGCGCTGGACGAACCGGATGACCTGAACCCGCTGGCGGCCAAGGTGCGCAGTGAGCGAGAGGCCTTGCGCCTGTCGGGCCTTGACGAGGACGCGGCGGCGAAGCAGGCCGGTTGGCGGATCTTCGGCGCCAAGCCCGGTGCCTATGGCGCCGGCGTGCAGGGCGCGATTGATGGGCGCTTGTGGCAGAGCCGCGAAGACCTGGCCGAGGTTTACCTGAACTGGGGCGGCTACGCCTATGGCGGCTCCGACGAAGGCACCGCCGCCCGCGAACAGTTTGCTCAGCGTTTGAGCCAGGTGCAGGCGGTGTTGCAGAACCAGGACAACCGCGAGCATGACCTGCTCGACTCCAATGATTACTACCAATTCCAGGGCGGCATGCTCGCCGCCGTGGAAACCCTGAGCGGCGACAAGGCCGCCAGCTATCATGGTGACCACAGCCAGCCGGACTTGCCGAAAGTCCGCACGTTGAAGGAAGAGTTGAACCGGGTGATTCGTGCCCGGGCGGCCAACCCGAAGTGGATCGAAGGGGTGAAGCGCCACGGCTATAAAGGCGCGTTCGAGATGGCGGCCACCGTGGATAATCTGTTCGCGTTCGACGCTACGACGGCGTTGATCGACGATCATCAATACGCGTTGCTGGCGGATGCCTACTTGCTGGACCCGGACACCCGCGCCTTTGTGCAGCAGCACAACCCGGATGCCCTGCGGGACATGACCGAACGCATGCTCGAAGCTCAGCAACGCGGCATGTGGCAGGAGCCTGGGGCGTACCGCGAGGCGTTGGAAAACCTGTTGTTGGATATAGAAGAAGGCAGTTGATGACCGACATTCCACATTTCCCGCTGTCCGCCGTGGTCGGTGCCGACGACTTGAAACTGGCCCTGTGCCTGACCGCCATCGACCCGAAAATCGGCGGTGTGCTGATCGAAGGCCCGCGCGGCATGGCCAAGTCCACCCTGGCCCGTGGCCTGGCGGACCTGCTCGCCAGCGGCCAGTTCGTCACGCTGCCGTTGGGCGCCACCGAAGAGCGGCTGGTGGGCACACTCGACCTGGACGCGGCACTCAGTGAGGGCCGCGCACAGTTTTCCCCCGGCGTGCTGGCCAAGGCCGACGGCGGCGTGCTCTATGTCGATGAAGTCAACCTGCTGCCCGACCACCTGGTGGACCTGCTGCTGGACGTGGCCGCCAGCGGCACCAACCTGATCGAGCGCGACGGGATTTCCCACCGGCATTCGGCGCGTTTTGTGCTGATCGGCACCATGAACCCGGAAGAGGGCGAGTTGCGCCCGCAATTGCTCGACCGGTTTGGTTTCAACGTGGCGCTGAGCGGGCACACCCAGCCGGCCGAACGCGGGCAGATCATCCGTCGCCGCCTGGATTTCGACAGCGACCCTCAGGGTTTCTGCGGGCAATGGGCCGACCGGCAGGCCGCGTTGCGTGAGCGCTGCACCCGGGCTCGCGCATTGCTGGAGAGCATCCCGTTGGATGACCAGGCGCTGGCGCAGATTACCGAGCGCTGCTTTGCCGCTGGGGTCGATGGCTTGCGCGCCGACCTGGTCTGGCTGCGTGGCGCACGTGCCCATGCGGCCTGGCGGGGTGCGACGGCTATCAGCGAAGAAGATATCGAAGCGGTCGCGGAATTTGCCCTGCGCCATCGTCGTCAGGAGCAATCCCCGCCTGCAACGCCGCCCGCTGGCGGTCAATCACCCAAGCCCAATGATGCACCTGAAGGCCAGGGCCAATGGGGCGACATGCCCGCACCCGCCTTGCCGATAGGTGCTCGCCGTGATGTGCCCACCTGGCCAAAAAAGCCCTAGGCATCCGCCCCAAACCTGACGCGGGGGCGGATGCACGGCCCAAGGCGGGTCGACTGAACAAGGGCCGGCACGGCCAGGTGCGCAGCGCGGCCGAAGGTTCGATCAGCTGGCCGGGCACCTTGCTCGGCGGGCGGCCGCAACGCCGCGAAGATTTGTTGTATCAACTGCGTAGCCGTACGCCCCATGAGTTGTGGCTGGTGATTGTCGATGCTTCGGCGTCCACCCGGCGGCATCAGGCGCTTAGCGATGCCAAGGGATTACTGGCCCAACTGTTCGACGATGCCTATCGACAGCGGGCGCGCATGGCGTTGCTCACCGCGAGCGGGCAATCGCCAAAGTGGCAGGTGCAGGGATTAAAGGCGGCAAAAGGGCTTGGTCATTGGCTTGATGGCCTCGGTGCAGGCGGTGGCACGCCATTGTTGGCAGCGCTGAACGAAGCGGGGCACTGGTTGGCGGCTCGTCGCAAGCGTTACCCGGTGGAGCAGCAGCGGTTGCTGGTGATCACCGATGGACGGCTAAAGGATGTGGCAGGGCTGCCGCAGCTGGACTGCCCGGGCTTGCTGGTGGACATCGAGCGCGGCCCGATTCGGTTGGGCCGTTCAAAGCAGCTGGCTATGGGGTTACAGATTGACTATCGGCATATCGATAACCTGTAAGCGCCGGCACGTTCGGCCACAGATCCGCCACCAGAAACAACCGTTCGGCTTCTTCCCATTCACCTTCGCTGTTTTCCACCAGGCGCACCAGCAACTGCGCGGGCGCCATGGGGTCCAGCTCGGTCAGCCAGTGTTGCATCCGGGCCACGTCCCAGGCTTCGTCTGCCGGGTAGTGCGCCGGCGCCAGCCATGCGTGGCGGGGCAGCGGTTGCCAGCGTCCTGCCGGGCTTTGCTCGATAAACCTCGACCAATCGCGCTGATGCAGCCAACGGCCATTCAGGTGTTGGGGATGCGCGCCCTCCGGCGCCTGCGCCATGCCCGGCCATGGGTAGAGCAGATACCCGCCCAGCCACAGATGGGCATCAAAAGCCTGGATATCCAGCGCGGCCAGGACTTCGCGGCTCTCCGGCCGGGCGGAAATCGGCAGTTGGTGCTGGGCCAGGTGGGCCAGTTTGCGGTCGAGCCGGTCGTGGCAGCCGGGGCCGAGCCATTGCGCGGTGTCCCGGCCATTACCGTCCTGGGGCCCGAGGTAGAGTTTGATCGCCAGTTCCAGATGATGCACACCGTCACGGTCGCGCAGCAGCATGTCCAGCTCGCCCAGGGTATGCCCGGCCTGGCGGATCGGCAGGTTGGCCGCCAGCAGCTCCACGCCCGGCGCATGCTGCACGGCGAATTGCCACAGCCGTTCGTAATACAACCCCAGCCGGCGGGTGCGTGCCTGGCTCAGCCAATGCAGCAAGGCACTGCTGTCCTGATCCAGCTGGCGCAGCCACTGCTCCAGCAAATGCGGGGCCTGCACCCAGTCGCTGCCGGTCAGCGGGTGGCGTTGTGGCCACGGCGTTTGCGCGAGCATCGGCGGGGCGAGCATCACCCACGCGAGATCGCGCACCTCGGGGTGACGCAGTTGGCGGGGCAGGTGCTGCAAATCAGGGAACAGAGTCATGGTCCGAGCATAGCCTTTTACAGCCGGGAAGGGGGCTGAGAACCGTTGTCGTCTGGGGTTTGCGGCGACAAAGGATTTTGTGTAACGCCGGCTTTCGCCCATAATCGTTCTTTTTTGCAGAACCCGAACCCCGCAGGAGCCCCATGGAGCAATTTCGCAATATCGGCATTATCGGTCGCCTGGGCAGTACCCAGGTGCTGGACACCGTCCGCCGACTGAAAAAGTTTCTGCTCGAGCGCCACCTGCACGTGATCCTCGAAGACACCATCGCTGAAATCCTCCCGGGCCATGGCCTGCAGACCTCGTCGCGCAAGATGCTCGGTGAAGTCTGCGACATGGTGATCGTGGTGGGCGGCGACGGCAGCCTGCTGGGCGCCGCCCGGGCGCTGGCGCGGCATAACGTGCCGGTGCTGGGGATCAACCGCGGAAGCCTGGGGTTCCTCACCGATATTCGCCCCGACGAGCTGGAAGTCGAAGTGGCCAAGGTGCTGGACGGCCATTACCTGGTGGAAAACCGCTTCCTGCTGCAAGCCGAAGTGCGCCGCCACGGCGAAGCCATCGGCCAGGGCGACGCCCTCAACGATGTGGTGCTGCACCCCGGCAAGTCGACGCGGATGATCGAGTTCGAGTTGTACATCGACGGCCAGTTCGTGTGCAGCCAGAAGGCCGACGGCCTGATCGTCGCCACGCCGACCGGGTCCACGGCCTACGCGCTGTCGGCCGGTGGGCCGATCATGCATCCCAAGCTGGATGCCATTGTGATCGTGCCGATGTATCCCCATATGTTGTCCAGCAGGCCTATTGTGGTCGACGGCAACAGTGAGCTGAAAATCGTGGTGTCCAAAGACATGCAGATCTACCCGCAAGTCTCCTGCGACGGGCAGAACCATTTCACCTGCGCCCCCGGTGACACCATCACCGTGAGCAAAAAGGCACAGAAGTTGCGGTTGATCCACCCGCTGGACCACAACTACTACGAAGTGTGCCGGACCAAGCTGGGCTGGGGCAGCCGCTTGGGGGGTGGAGGCGACTGATGCTCGATCCCGCGCGTAGCTACGACCTGATTGGTGACGTGCACGGTTGCGCTCATACCCTTGAGCACTTGCTCGACCGGTTGGGTTACCACAAGCAGGGCGGTACCTGGCGGCATCCGTCGCGAATGGCCGTGTTCCTCGGCGATATCATCGACCGTGGCCCACGCATTCGCGAGGCGCTGCATATCGTCCACGACATGACCGAGGCCGGCCAGGCGTTGTGCATCATGGGCAACCATGAGTTCAACGCGCTGGGCTGGAGCACGCCCGCCGCCCCAGGCAGCGGCAAGCAGTTTGTGCGCGAGCACACGCCACGCCACGCGCGGTTGATCCACGAGACCCTGACCCAGTTCGAACAGCACCCGGCAGACTGGCACGATTTCCTCGGCTGGTTCTATGACATGCCGCTGTTTGTCGACGCCGGGCGATTCCGCGTAGTGCACGCCTGTTGGGACAACGGCTTTATCGAGCCCCTGCGCGCGCATTTCCCGGACGGCTGCATCGACGAACACTTCCTGCAAGCCGCCGCCGTGCCTGGCAGTTTCGCCAGCAATGCCTTCGACCGCCTGTTGCGCGGCACCGACATGCGCCTGCCGGACGGCTTGACCCTCACCGGCGGCGACGGCCTGACGCGTTCGTTCTTCCGCACCAAGTTCTGGGAAGACGACCCGAAAACCTACGGCGATATCGTGTTCCAGCCCGATGCGCTGCCGGAACCTGTGGCCGCCACGCCGCTGTCGTCCACTGAAAAGAATTCCCTGCTGCGCTACGGCGTCGACGAGCCATTGCTGTTCGTCGGCCACTACTGGCGCAGCGGCAAACCGGCGCCGATCCGCCCGAACCTGGCCTGCCTGGACTACAGCGCGGTGCTGTACGGTAAGTTGGTGGCGTACCGGCTGGATCAGGAAACCCGCCTGGACCCGCGTAAATTTGTTTGGGTCGATGTCGAGCGCCCTGAGGTTATTTCATGAGTACCGTTGCTGTATTACGCCTGCCGCTGGCGGTGGATTTGAGTGGTTTCGTCAAGCTTCTGCAACGCATGCAAGTGCCCCATCGCGTCAGCGAAGAAGCCGGGGAGCAGGTGCTGTGGGTGCCTGACTCCATCAGTGAAGACGTGAAGGTCCTGTACCAGCGCTTTCCGGCCGGTGACCCGGACCAGCAACTGGACATTCCCGAGCAGGCGACGTCGACCAGGCGTCCCGGGTTTGCCCAGCAGCTTCGCCACAGCCCGGTGACCGCGTTGGTGTTGCTGCTGAGCATCATCGTCGGCGCCGTTACGTTGCTGGGGGATAACCTGCAAGCCATGAGCTGGCTGACCTTCCTGCCGTTCAGCGTGGCAGGCGAGTACATCCGTTTCACGCCATTGACCGACAGCCTGGCGTCGGGACAGTGGTGGCGCCTGGTCACGCCGATGTTGATCCACTTCGGCATCCTGCACCTGGCCATGAACGGCATGTGGTACTGGGAACTGGGGCGGCGCATCGAGTTGCGCCAGGGCAGCATCAACCTGCTGGGCCTGACGCTGCTGTTCAGCCTGGTGTCGAACTACGCTCAATACTATTTTGGTGGTCCCGGCCTGTTTGGCGGGTTGTCCGGCGTGCTGTATGGCTTGCTCGGGCATTGCTGGATCTATCAGTGGGTGTCGCCGAATCCGGTGTATCGTCTGCCTCGCGGGGTGTTGGTGATGATGCTGGTGTGGCTGGTGCTGTGCCTGTCGGGCCTGGTCTCGATGATCGGCTTCGGCGAAATCGCCAACGCGGCCCACGTGGGTGGCCTGGTGATGGGTTGCCTGACCGGTTTGTTGGGTGGCTTGTACAGCCGCCGCAAAATGTCTCCTATTTAGTTAAGGAAGAGTCTTATGTCCTCTTTTGTCGAAATGATCGAAAACATCACCCCGGACATCTACGAGAGCCTCAAGCTCGCCGTGGAAATCGGCAAATGGTCCGATGGCCGCAAGCTCACCGCCGAGCAGCGTGAACTGTCGTTGCAGGCGGTGATCGCCTGGGAACTGCAGAACCTGCCGGAAGACCAGCGCACCGGCTACATGGGCCCGCAGGAATGCGCCTCGAAGTCGGCGCCGGTGCCGAACATCCTGTTCAAGTCGGATGCCATCCATTGATTGAGATTGGCCGTGGTGCAGTCAGCAAGATGTCGGCGCAGTTGGGTGAGCCGACCGTTCAATACGCGTTTCGCCTGGGCGATACCGAGGTGCCGGTCAATCCATTGATCGGCACTACCGTGCGCCTGGAATACCTCGGTGCGATCCATTGCACCCATTGCGGTCGCAAGACCAAGACCAGTTTCAGCCAGGGTTACTGCTACCCGTGCATGACCAAACTGGCCCAGTGCGACCTGTGCATCATGAGCCCCGAGCGCTGCCATTACGACGCCGGCACCTGCCGCGATCCGGCCTGGGGTGAAAAATTCTGCATGACCGACCACGTGGTGTACCTGGCGAACTCGTCGGGGATCAAGGTCGGCATCACCCGCGCCAGCCAGCTGCCGACCCGCTGGCTCGACCAGGGTGCCAGCCAGGCGCTGCCGATCATGCGCGTTGCCACGCGCCAGCAGTCGGGCTTCGTCGAAGACCTGTTCCGCAGCCAGGTGGCCGACAAGACCAACTGGCGCGCGCTGCTCAAGGGCGATGCCCAGGCCGTCGACCTTGCGCAGGTGCGCGACGAACTTTTCGCCAGCTGTGCCGAAGGCATGCTTGGTTTGCAGGAACGCTTTGGCCTGCAGGCCATCCAACCGGTGACCGACATCGAACCGATCGAAATCCGCTACCCGATCGAGCAGTATCCGACCAAGATCGTCAGCTTCAACCTGGACAAGAACCCGATTGCCGAAGGCACGCTGATGGGGATCAAGGGCCAATACCTGATCTTCGATACCGGCGTGATCAATATTCGTAAATACACGGCCTACCAGCTCGCCGTGCATCAGTAGAAGGACGACAGACATGCGCACCGAACAGCCGAAGATGATTTACCTGAAGGACTATCAGGCGCCGGACTACCTGATCGACGAGACGCACCTGACCTTCGAGTTGTTCGAGGACCATAGCCTGGTCCACGCGCAGCTGGTGATGCGCCGCAACCCCGAGCGCGGCGCCGGCTTGCCGCCGCTGGTGCTGGACGGGCAGCAGTTGGAGCTGCTGTCGGTGAACCTGGCCGACCAGGAACTGACCGACGCCGACTACCAGTTGAGCGACAGCCACCTGACCGTGCACCCCACCAGCGCGACCTTCACCCTCGACACCACGGTGAAGATCCACCCGGAAACCAATACCGCCCTGGAAGGCCTGTACAAATCCGGCGGCATGTTCTGCACCCAGTGCGAGGCCGAGGGTTTCCGCAAGATCACCTATTACCTCGACCGTCCGGACGTGATGAGCGTGTTCACCACCACGGTGATCGCCGAGCAACACAGCTACCCGGTGTTGCTGTCCAACGGCAACCCGATTGCTTCCGGCCCTGGCGAAGACGGCCGGCACTGGGCGACCTGGGAAGATCCGTTCAAGAAGCCGGCGTACCTGTTTGCACTGGTGGCCGGTGATTTGTGGTGTGTCGAAGACACCTTCACCACCATGACCGAGCGCACCGTGGCGCTGCGTATCTATGTCGAGCCGGAAAACATCGACAAGTGCCAGCACGCCATGAACAGCCTGAAGAAATCCATGCGCTGGGACGAGGAAGTCTATGGCCGTGAGTACGATCTCGACATCTTCATGATCGTCGCGGTCAACGACTTCAACATGGGCGCCATGGAAAACAAGGGCCTCAACATCTTCAACTCCAGCGCCGTGCTGGCCCGTGCCGAAACCGCCACCGACGCCGCGCACCAACGGGTCGAGGCGATCGTTGCCCACGAATACTTCCACAACTGGTCGGGCAACCGCGTGACTTGCCGCGACTGGTTCCAGCTGTCGCTGAAGGAAGGCTTCACGGTGTTCCGTGATTCGCAGTTCTCTGCCGACATGAATTCGGCCACCGTCAAGCGCATCCAGGACGTGGCTTATCTGCGCACTCACCAGTTCGCCGAAGATGCCGGTCCCATGGCCCACGCGGTGCGTCCGGACGGCTTTATCGAGATCTCCAACTTCTACACCCTGACCGTGTACGAAAAGGGCTCGGAAGTCGTCCGTATGATCCAAACCTTGCTCGGCGCCGAAGGGTTCCGCAACGGCAGCGACCTGTACTTCGAACGCCACGACGGCCAGGCTGTGACCTGCGATGACTTCATCAAGGCCATGGAAGACGCCAACGGCGCTGACCTGACCCAGTTCAAGCGCTGGTACAGCCAGGCCGGTACGCCACGCCTGGCGGTGAGCGAGTCCTACGACGCGGCGGCTAAAACCTACAGCCTGACCTTCCGTCAAAGCTGCCCGGAAACCCCGGACAAGGTGGAAAAACTGCCGTTCGTGATTCCGGTTGAGCTGGGCCTGCTGGACGGGAAAGGCGCGGGCATCGCCTTGCGCCTGGCCGGTGAAACCGCTGCCGGCGCCACGTCCCGCGTGATCTCGGTGACCGAAGCCGAACAGACCTTCACCTTTGTCGACATCGCCGAGCACCCGCTGCCGTCGCTGCTGCGTGGCTTCTCGGCGCCGGTGAAGCTGAGCTTCCCGTATAACCGCGACCAACTGATGTTCCTGATGCAGCACGACAGCGATGGCTTCAATCGCTGGGACGCCGGCCAGCAGCTGTCGGTGCAGGTGTTGCAGGAGCTGATTGCCCAACATCAGCAGGGCAAGGCGCTGGTGCTGGATCAACGCCTTATCACTGCACTGCGCAGCGTATTGAGCGACGAAAGCCTGGACCAGGCGATGGTCGCCGAGATGCTCTCGCTGCCGAGCGAAGCCTACCTGACTGAAATCAGCGAAGTGGCGGATGTCGACGCCATCCACACGGCCCGCGAGTTTGCTCGCAAGCAGTTGGCCGACAACCTGTTCGAAGGCCTGTGGCTGCGTTACCAGGCCAATCGCGACCTGTCGAAGAAAACCCCGTACGTGGCCGAGGCGGAACACTTTGCCCGTCGCGCCTTGCAGAACATTGCGCTGTCGTACCTGATGCTCAGTGGCAAGCCGGAAGTGCTGGCGGCGACCCTTGAACAGTTCGACGCGTGCGACAACATGACCGAGCGCCTGACGGCCCTGGCGGTGCTGGTCAACTCGCCGTTCGAAGAAGAAAAAGCCAAGGCGCTGGCGGTGTTTGCCGAGAACTTCAAGGACAACCAGCTGGTCATGGACCAGTGGTTCAGCGTACAGGCGGGCAATGGTTTGCCGGGCGCGCTGGAGCGGGTCAAGACGTTGATGCAGCACCCTGCGTTCAACATCAAGAACCCGAACAAGGTGCGGGCACTGGTGGGCGCGTTTGCCGGGCAGAACCTGATCAACTTCCACGCGGCGGATGGTTCGGGTTATCGGTTCCTGGCGGACCTGGTGATCCAGTTGAATGGCTTCAACCCCCAGATTGCTTCGCGGCAATTGGCGCCGTTGACCCGCTGGCGCAAGTACGACAGCGCGCGGCAGGCGCTGATGAAAGGCGAGCTGGAGCGGATTCGCGCTTCGGGCGAGCTGTCCAGCGATGTGTTTGAAGTGGTGAGCAAAAGCCTCGCTTAACTGAGGCTGAGTACTGCATCTGTGGCGAGGGAGCTTGCTCCCGCTGGAGTGCGCAGCGCTCCCAAGATTTTGGGGCCGCTACGCAGTCCAGCGGGAGCAAGTTCCCTCGCCACAACGGGTCTTAGATAACCGGCGGCCAGCGCAGGTCTTGTGCATCATCGTCCGTATAACGTGGGAAGCGTTCCGCGATCATCTCGTGGGGCACGCCCAGCGGTATCGCGCTGGCAGCATCCAGGCGGGCCACTTGCTCAGCCGAGAGTTGCACACTCAACGCACCCAGGGTGCCGTCCAGTTGTTCGCGGGTACGCGGCCCCAGGATCGGGATCAGCGCGGTGGTAGAACGACGGGCCTTTTCCCGCAGCCAGGCGATGGCGATGTGAGTCGGCGTGGCGTCCAGTTCACCGGCAACCGCCAGCAGGGTGTCGAGCACTGCGGTTTCCCGTGCGCTTTTTTCAGCGTGGACCAAAATCCCCAGCTTGCTGGCGCGGGTATCGTCCTGGCTGTTGCGGTACTTCCCGGTCAGAAAACCACCCCCCAGCGGTGACCATAAAGTCGCGGCCAGGCCCAGGGCCTCGGCCATGGGCAGCAGCTCGCGGTCAGCGGTGCGTTCGGCCAGGCTGTATTCGGTCTGGATCGCTACCAGCGGCGCAAAGCCGCGCACTTCAGCGAGTAGGTCGGCGCGGGCAATGCGCCAGGCGGGGAAGTTGGACAGCCCGGCGTAGTGGATCTTGCCGGCACGCACCAGGTCATCAAACCCCCGCAGGATCTCTTCCATCGGCGTGACGTTGTCGCTGATATGCGCCCAGAACAGGTCGATGTGGTCGGTGTTCAAGCGTTTCAGGCTTTCTTCGACGGCGCGCACCATGTTCTTGCGGTTGTTGCCAAGCTTGAGGGTGCCTTCGTCTTGAGGCTGGGTGCGCAGGGTGTATTTGCTGGCGATCACCAAGCGGTCGCGTTCCGAGGCAATGAACTCGCCGAGCAGTACTTCCGATTGGCCGAACTGGTAGCCGTTGGCGGTATCGAGGAAGTTTCCGCCGGCCTCCAGATAGCCGTCGTAGATTCGCTTGGACTCTTCGCGCTCGGCGCCGTGGCCCCAGCCTGTGCCGAAATTGGCGGTGCCCAGGGCCAGCTCTGAAACCCGCAAGCCGCTGCGACGGCCAAAGACTTTATTGCGCATACCGAAACTCCTGACGCTGTGGTTGGTTTAAATGTTTCGCAACATCTATTAAATATGATGCGAGTCATATATTTCGTCAAGGGGCTTTTTTGGCGGCTGAAGGGAAGGGTGCCTGCTCCTGACACTTTCTGACGGAGGCCTCTGCTAAGCTGCGCCACCTTTCTTTTTTGAGCGTGATCAACGTGTCGCGTACCAGTCGTCTGTTGACCTTGTTGCAAGTCCTGCGGGGCAAAAAGCGCCCGGTGACGGCCGCCGTGCTGGCGGCAGAACTGGAGATTTCCGAGCGCACGCTGTACCGCGATATCGCCGAACTGACCGCGTTGGGCGCACCGATCTACGGCGAGGCGGGCGTGGGCTATGTGCTGCGTGCGGGCCTGTTCCTGCCGCCGCTGATGCTCAATGCCGACGAGACCGAAGCCATCGTGCTGGGCTTGCGGTATGTCGACCAGCGCGGTGATGACGTACTGAGCCAGGCGGCGGCCAATGCGCTTGCAAAGATCGCCGACGTGCTTGACCCGGCTGCCCAGGAAGCCTTGCGCAATCCGACGGTGCTGCCGGGCCCGCCAGGCTTCGGCTACCCGGAAAACCGCGTGCCGTTGAATGTGTTCCGCGAGGCCATTCGCGGCCAGGCCAAGCTGCACATCGACTACGCCGATGCCAGCCAGACCGCCAGCCAGCGCCTGATCTGGCCCCTGGCCCTGGGCTTTCTCAACGAAGTGCGGGTGATCGTCGCATGGTGTGAATTGCGTGGGGCCTATCGCACCTTCCGCACCGACCGAGTGGCCGCCGCGCGCCTGCAAGGTGAACGTTATCCTGGCCGCCGCAGCGACTGGTTGCGGGGCTGGCGCAAGCTGATGGAACAGAACGAATCCGGGCCGTTCACTCCTGACAAGAACTGACACAACGCTGCTTTAGGATGGCTCCATAAATCACTAAAAAGGAGCTGTCACCATGTCCCAACCCACCCCTGAACTGGCCCCGGCTATTGCAACCTACATTGCCGCGGCGAATGCCGGCGACACCTCGCTGGTGGCCGACTGTTTCGCCGAAGATGCCAACGTGTTCGACGAAGGCGAGCACCGGGTCGGTACCGCCGCCATCGCCCGCTGGATGGAAGACACCGGGCGTCGTTACCAGCCCAGGGTCCAGGTGCTGAATGTGCAGCACCGCACGGGCAAGGTGCTGGTCAGCAACCTGATCACCGGCAGCTTTCCCGGCAGCCCGCTGGAGCTGCGCTATACCTTCCGCCTCAATGAACACGGCAAGATTGCCCGATTGGATATTTCCCTGTAGCCGTCATGGCATACTGCCGGGCATGACTTTCGACTCGCCACTTGCCGCCTATCAGCACGCCATCACCGAACAGGGTTTTGTCCCCGACGACGCCCAGCGTGAGGCGGTGCAAGCCCTGCAGGACTGCCATCAGGCCTTGCACCACGGCCATGGGCCCATCACCGGGGTGTACCTGTGGGGCCCGGTCGGCCGGGGCAAGACCTGGCTGATGGACCAGTTCTACCAAAGCCTGCGAGTGCCAGCGCGGCGCCAGCATTTTCATCACTTCATGGGCTGGGTGCACCAGCGTTCATTCCAGCTCACGGGCACCCACGATCCCTTGCAGGCCTTGGCCCGCGAACTGAGCCGGGAAGTGCGGGTGCTGTGTTTCGATGAGTTGTTTGTCAACGACATTGGTGACGCCATCATCCTCGGCCGGCTGTTCCAGGTGATGTTCGAGGAAGGCGTGGTGATGGTCTGCACGTCCAACCAGCCACCGGACCAGCTGTACGCCGAAGGTTTCAACCGGGATCGTTTCCTGCCGGGAATCGAGGCGATCAAACAGCATATGCGGGTGGTGGCAGTCGATGGCGGGGAGGATCATCGGCTGCACCCGGGCACCGCACTGCAGCGTTACTGGGTCGACCAGCCCGACGCGTTGGCCGAGGTGTTTCGCCAGTTAAGCGCCGGGCAGGCAGTGAGCAGCGACCCGGTTGCGGTCGGCTACCGTTCCATCGTGGCAGTGCAGTCCGGTGAAACCGTGCTGTGGTGTCGCTACGCCGATCTGTGTGAACAGCCGTTGGCGGCGATGGATTTCATGCTGCTGTGTGATCGGTTCAAGGCCATTTTGCTCGGCGAGGTGCCCAACCTCAGCGCGCAAAAGCGCCCGGGACGAATCGCCCGTGGCACCGAAGACGCTGCCGAACGGGTGGACGCCGGGGACCGGGAACTGCCGGAACTGTCGGTGCATGACGACAGCGTCCGGCGTTTCATCGCGCTGGTGGACGAGTGCTACGACCGCAAGGTGCCGCTGTACATCGAGGCCCGGGTGCCGCTGGAAAGCCTCTACACCGAGGGTTACCTGGAGTTTCCATTCCGCCGCACCCTGAGCCGCCTGCAGGAGATGCAACTGGCGCGGTTTGGCGAGCCTGGCGCGCTTTCACGCGGGCAAATGTAGTTAATCTCCTTCATCTAATGCCTGCACCACGCTTACAATCGAGCCCTTTTATGGGGACCGAGTCCCTGTCGCACCGTCAACGAGGAAGGAAATGGACAGCGCAGACATCCTGGTGCTGCAAGCCAGCTACACCAATCCGGTACACGCCGAGGCCATTGGCCTGGTGCTCAATCATTACGCCGAAGACCCCATGGGCGGTGGCCACAGCCTGCCGGCCGACCGCTTGCAGCAACTGCCGGCAGAGCTGGCCAAGCGTGCCCACGCGTTCAGTGTGCTGGCCTTTGTCAGCGGTACGCCGGCCGGCCTGGTGAACTGCTTTGAAGGGTTTTCCACCTTTGCCTGCCGCCCGCTGGTCAACGTGCACGACGTGGTAGTGATGGATCAATTCCGTGGCCTGGGGCTGAGTCAGAAGATGCTGCAAAAGGTCGAGGAAATTGCTCGCCAGCGCGGTTGCTGCAAGATCACCCTCGAGGTGCTTGAAGGCAACGCCGTGGCGCAGTCGGCGTATCGAAAGTTTGGGTTTGATG
This sequence comes from Pseudomonas sp. KK18, assembly GCF_037094675.1. NCBI lineage: Bacteria > Pseudomonadati > Pseudomonadota > Gammaproteobacteria > Pseudomonadales > Pseudomonadaceae > Pseudomonas > Pseudomonas sp. KK18. The sequence continues at coordinate 4,050,905 of NZ_CP146605.1, read as the reverse complement.
ATTCGGTATTTGATCCGCAACATGGCCGGATGTTGTTCTGGAGCAAGCCGCTTTAATTAATGTTTATTTAATTAAAGGCAAAAAAAAGGCGCCAGCAAGTGGCGCCAAATTGACCTTGGCTATCAGAGCGGAATAGCACAGGTATTGCGGGTAAATCAGCTGTTCGGTGTGTTGGTAGTTTGGTCGGCCGTTGCCGGCTTTTCGGTCTTGCCGTCAGCCATTGCGGTTTGCTGGGCAGCACCGTGAGTCTGTTCCTGAACGAAGGTGAAGTTGTTGTAGAACTCCTTCGAACGCTCTGAGCCGCCTTCTGCAAAGGCGGCTACGGAAGTCATGGTCATCAGGCCGGCAAGGATAACAGTCGAAAATTTCATGGCAGTGTCTCAGTAAGTGTGTTGGGTCCGCGCGTTGTCATCAGCGGCGGGATGGGGAGACTGTGGGCCAATGATATTAAGTAAGGGTTAACCTCGCGCTGACCGAAAGTTAACGATTTCGTTAACTTCCAATCTTTAGCAGCGATGAATTCAGAGCTTCCAGTCCAGTGCAACGCTGATAGAGCGCGGGTCTCCCCAATACACGCCGTTATAGAAGCCGACGCGCTCGTAATATTTTTTATCAAATAGGTTGTTGATATTAAGTGACGCCGACAAGTGGTCATCGAACTCATAGCGCGACATCAGGTTGACCACGGTATAGGCCTGCTGGGTGATCCGGGTGCGCTCCCGGATCAGCGTTCCATTGGTGTCCCGGCCAACCGGGCGATAGGCGAAGTCGTAGAAGTCGCTTTGCCAATTCACCGCGCCGCCGACCGTCAGCGCGTGCCATTCGCCGGGCAGGCGGTAGGCCGTGGACACGCGCAGCAGGTTCAGCGGCAGGTGGGTGTTATTGCGCTGCTTGTCCCCGTTCAGGGAGTGGGTGTAGGTGTATCCGGCGGTCAGGTTCCAGTCGGGGCGCACCTCTCCGGACACCTCTACCTCGAAACCCTGAACCTTGTTGCCTTTGCCGCCGGATGTGAAGAACTGCTCACCGGTCTCCGGATCCGGTGGGGTCAAACTGTCCAGTTCCGCGACGTTGTCCTGTTTGCTCCAGAAGTACGCGGCCGCCAGGTTCAGGCGCTCTTCCAGCAGGCTGCCCTTGATGCCCACTTCATAGTTGCTGCCTACCACCGGCTCCAGGTATTGCTTGCTGGCGGTGCGTTCTTCCTGCGGGTTGAAGATATCGGTGTAGCTGGCGTAGACGGTGTACTCCGGGGTCAGGTCGTAGAGCAGGCCGGCGTAGGGTGTCCACATGTCGTTGTGGGTCTGGCTGGATTTTGACGTACCGAGGAACTGGTCAGTGTCCCTGTTGTAGTTGTAGGTGGTGCTCTCGATCTCCCAACTGCCGTAGCGGCTGCCCAATACCGCATGCAGGCGATCGGTCAGGCTCAGGCGGGTGGCCAGGTAGCCGGCCTTTTGCCGGGTGCTGCCTTGTTCGCCCTTGAGGCCGGTGTTGGTGTCGGGGAATTTGCCGATCCCGCCCATGTGTTTCCAATCGTCGATGCTGGTGTAGTCCTTCGGCACCTTACCGCTGCGCAGGTGTGGCGAAGAGTCACGCTGCTCGGACTCGCCGTAACCCACCATCAATTCGTGCTCACGACCCAGCAGGGCATAGGACCCGGACAGGTTCAAGTCGACCACGTCCATTTTCGAGGTGCCGAGCATGTGGCTGGTCCAGGCGGTCATGCCGCTGCGGTCGGCATTCGGGAAGCCTGAGCCGCCGTAATAGACCTTGCCGTCGGTGTCGCTTTCGCGGTGGGTATAGGCGGCCTTCAGGTGCCAGTCACCCGCCAGGCGGTGGTCGAGGGTAGCGAAGGTGGTTTCATCTTTCAGCGGCCAGGAACTCCAGTGGGCCGCGATGTTGGCGGAGCGGGGCAGCCTGGCTTTGCTGCCGTCGCTGTTCCAGTAGGGCAAGGTGCCCCACGCGGTGCCCTGCACATGCTTGTTCTGGTAATCGAAGCCCACCGCCAGCACCGTGTCGTCGGTCAGGTCGCCTTCGAGGATGCCGTAGCCGACTTCCCGTTGCAGCGCGTAGTTGTCGCGGTAGGACTGGCTGTCCCGGTAGGCAAGCACCGTACGGCCGCGCAGGCGCCCGTCAAATGCCAGGGGGCCGCCAACGTCCAGGTAGCTGTAGTAATTGTCGTGGGAGCCGCCACTGACGCCTGTCTTGGCCTGCCACTGTGCGGTCGGGCGTTTGCGCACCATGTTGACCGTGGCCGAGGGGTCGCCGGCGCCGGTGGTCAGGCCGGTGGCGCCGCGGACCACTTCGACCCGGTCGTAGATGATGGTGTCGGCATCGGACTTCATGCGGCCGAAGGTGTTGAGCATGCCGTCAATCTGGAAGTTGGTGATGCCGTAGCCGCGCGAGGAATAGCCGACCCGGTCGGAGTCCAGGTGCTGCACCACCACGCCGGTGGTCTGGCGCATCACTTCGGTCAGGGTGTTGAGGTTGAAGTCGTCCATCTGCTGGCGGGTGATCACCGAGACCGACTGCGGGGTTTCCTTGATGGACAGGTTCAGCCGGGTGGCGGTGCCCATTGAGCCTGTGGTGTAGGCACCGGTGTGTTCGGTGTTGGCGCCAAGGCCTTCGGCGGTGATGCTGGTGCTGCCCAGTTCCAGGGCTTTGGCCGGCGCTTGGGATTCCTGGTCGGGGTCGTTTTCGGCCAGCAGGTCCGGGCTCAGCGCCACGCTGAAGAGGCCCAGGGTCAAGGTCATGGAACGGGTAATAGGCGCGAACATCGCGGCGAACTCCTTGTCGTCTATGAAAAATGCCATTGGCTCAAAGACGAAAGGAGACGGGGAACTTTAGCGCTAAACGAGAATAATTATTATCTTTACGTTACAGCTAAATCGGGTTTCACCGCATTGCGCGGATGAAACCCGGGCGATTCAAGCTACTTGACGACCACGTTGGCGGCGTCTGGCTTGGGCTTGATCAGGCTGAAATCAATCAGCGGTTTTTGCTGGCGTGCATACGGGTCGCCAATCATCCGTGGCCGAGGCTTGAAGCTGTCACTGACCAGGCTCTTGCTGTGGTCCAGTTCGTCGAAGCTCAACCCGGCCATGTCGGCCCAGGTATGGATCAGCTGCGAGCTGGTGTAAGGGCGCTGCAAGTCACCGGCAAAACTCCAGTCATGGCTTTCACGCCACTTGGGTGATGCGTAGGCCATGAACGGAATGGTGTACATCGGTGCTGTCGGCTTGCCTTCGTTGCGGCCCAGGGTGTTGTGGCCGGCCGAATCGAACACGTCTTCGCCGTGGTCGGAAAGGTACAGCAGGAATCCGTTCGGATCGGTCTTGGCGTAGTCCTTGATCAGGCTCGACACCACGAAATCGTTGTAAAGCACCGCATTGTCGTAGCTGTTGTAGGTCGGCAACTGTGCGTCGCTGACCCCCTCAGGCACGCCCTGGCGGTCGGTGAACTTGTCGAAGGTCGGCGGGTAGCGGTACTGGTAGCTCATGTGGGTGCCCAGCAGGTGCACCACGATGAATTTGCGTTCGGCAGTGTCGGACATGGCCTTGGCAAATGGCTCCAGCACGTCGCCGTCATACTGGCGCGCATTCTGGTTGCGGTTGTTGTTCAGGTACACCTGCTCGTCGGCCTGTTCGGAAAAGGTCGTGAGCATGGTGTTGCGCTTGGTCATGGTCTGCTGGTTGGTGATCCAGAAGGTCTTGTAGCCGGCCTGCTTCATCACGCTGACGATGGACGGGGTCTTGAGGTACAGGTCCGGGTTTTCTTCGTCGGCGAAGGTCAGCACCTGTTGCAGCGCCTCGATAGTGTACGGGCGCGGGGTAATGACGTTGTCGAACACCGCCAGTTGGTCCCGCAGCTTGTCCAGTTCCGGCGTGGTGTTGCGCGGGTAGCCATACAGGCTCATGCGCTGGCGGTTGGTGGACTCGCCGATCACCAGCACCAGGGTCGACGGCTGGCCGGCCATGCTGTCCTTGAGGTTGGTCAGGGGCGGGATCTTGCTGGCGCTGGTCAGCATGCCTTGCATGTTATCCAGTTGTTCGGTGTAGCGGCGGTAGGCGACGATCATCTGCCATGGCACTGCCGGCTCGATACGGGTTTCGAAGCGGTCGATGGCCAGTTCCATGGTCTCGCTCTTGGCGATCTGCTTGACCAGCGGGTAGCCGACGATGGCAATCACGATTGCGGCAGCCGCCAGCATGGCCTGGCCACGTGGCAGGTAAACCGGGCGTACGCGGGTCCACAGGAAAACGGCCATGGCGGTGTGGGCAATGAACGCCAGCACGATCCACCAGGCAAAGTATTGGGTGGCGTATTCGCCGGCTTCAGAGATGTTCGACTCGAACATGATGAAGATGACGCTTTGAGAGAATTCCTGCTGGTAGATGAAGAAATAACCCAGGCTGGCCATGGAACAGGCCCACAGCACCACGCCAATCAACCCCGCCACCAGGCGCGCGCGACGTGGGAACAACAGCATCGGCGCCAGCCACAGGGCGCTCATGAAGAATGCCTGGCGGAAACCACTGAAGCCGGAGGTGCCGGTCAGTTGGATCAGCAGTTGGGTAATGCCCGAGAAATACCAGAAGAACAGAAACATCCAGCCGAGGCCGGCCCAATCAAAACCTTTCGCAGACGTAGTGCTGCGTTTGAACATCGCCATCCAGCGCTCCAACCCGATAATTTCAGTGTCAACGCGCAGGGATGCACGCAAACAGAGGGCCTGCGCACGTAGCGCGGCCCTATTCGGCGGGAGTATCGGGAGGGGGATGTGAAAACTTCGTGAGTTATTCCTGAACGGTTCGTTCAGCCCACGTTCAGCAAAGTGCGGGCTGGGTGCCGGACGGCTGATTGAGCTGGCCCTGCAGGTGCGAGCGCAAACGCATGACTTCCTGCTGCAGTTGGTCGCGCTCGTTTTTCAACTGGCGCAATTCATCGCGGCGAATGGTGACGTAGAGGGTCTGTGGCGGACGGGTCATGTGTGCAGTGCTCATTGCTTACCTCGCAAATAGCCGGTCTATCGCGGTGCCAGAGCGCTTGAATCGAGGCTCTCGGCAACAGTCGGGGCAATTCTGAATTCTTTTTTTAATGAAGGGAACTTTTTTATTTTTGATGGTCGTTGTGACTTTTAACCCACTGAAGGCGAAAGGATGGCCACTTTTTGTCATGAAACTATGCCAATCCGCTCTGGACTAACCCTCATTAGCCTCATTGCGCTATAAACTGTGACACACATTTATTCGTAGTAAGGAGCATCAGCACATGCAACTGGGGATTATTGGACTAGGCCGCATGGGTGGCAACATTGCGCGGCGCCTGATGCTCAATGGGCATACCACCGTGGTTTACGACCGCAATGAAGCATTCGTAAAAGGTCTGGCAGGCGAGGGCGCCACGGGCGTTGCTGACCTGGCAGGTCTGGTGGCCGGGCTGCAAAAGCCCCGGGCGATCTGGGTGATGCTGCCGGCAGGCGACCCGACCGAGAACACCATTGAAGAACTGAGCCAACTGCTTGAAGACGGTGATGTGATCATCGACGGCGGCAACACCTTCTATAAGGATGACATCCGTCGGGCCAAGGCCCTGTCGGAAAAAGGCCTGCACTATGTCGACGTCGGCACCTCCGGCGGCGTCTGGGGCCTGGAGCGCGGCTACTGCATGATGATCGGCGGCGACGCCGAGACCGTTAAGCTGCTGGACCCGATCTTCGAAAGCCTGGCACCGGGCCTGGGCACCATCCCGCGTACCAAGGACCGTTCCGCCGCAGCGGACAGCCGTGCCGAGCGCGGCTATATCCACGCAGGGCCTGCCGGTTCCGGGCACTTCGTCAAGATGATCCACAACGGCATCGAGTACGGGATGATGCAGGCCTTCGCCGAAGGTTTCGACATTCTCAAGACCAAGAATTCGGAGAACCTGCCGCAAGACCAGCGCTTCGACCTGAATGTTGCCGATATCGCCGAAGTCTGGCGCCGCGGCAGCGTGGTGTCGTCCTGGCTGCTGGACCTGACCGCCGACGCCCTGGCCACCGATCCGAAGCTCGACGGGTATTCCGGCTCGGTCGCCGACAGTGGCGAAGGCCGCTGGACCATCGAGGCCGCCATGGAACAATCGGTACCGGTTCCGGTGCTGTCGAACTCGCTGTTCGCACGCTTCCGCTCCCGCCAGCAAAGTACCTACGGTGACAAAATGCTTTCTGCCATGCGCTTCGGCTTTGGCGGCCATGTGGAGACTCCCAAAAAATGACCGCCAACGGCAAGAAACCCAAGGCCGAACCCGCTCCGCCCACCACACTGTTTCTGTTTGGTGCCCACGGTGACCTGGTCAAGCGCCTGCTCATGCCGGCGCTGTACAACCTCAGCCGCGACGGGCTGCTGGGCGATGGCTTGCGCATTGTCGGCGTTGATCACAACGCCATCAGCGACGCCGATTTCGCCAAGAAGCTCGAGGACTTCATTCGCACCGAGGCCGCCAGCAAGGTCAAGGGCAATGCCGAGAACGCCCTGGACCCTGCATTGTGGGAACAGTTGGCCAAAGGCATCAGCTACGTCGAGGGTGATTTCCTCGACGACGGCACCTACGCCGATATCGGCAAGAAGATTGCCGACAGCGGTACTGGCAACGCGGTGTTTTACCTTGCCACTGCGCCGCGTTTCTTCGCCGAAGTGGTGCAGCGCCTCGGCGCGGCCGGCTTGCTGGAAGAAACCCCGGAGGCGTTCCGCCGGGTGGTGATCGAAAAGCCGTTCGGCTCCGACCTCGCCACTGCCGAAGCGCTGAACGCCTGCCTGCTCAAAGTGATGAGCGAAAAGCAGATCTACCGCATCGACCATTACCTGGGCAAGGAAACCGTCCAGAACATCCTCATCAGCCGTTTTTCCAATGTGCTGTTCGAGGCGTTCTGGAACAACCACTACATTGACCACGTACAAATCACCGCCGCCGAAACCGTCGGCGTGGAAACCCGTGGCAGTTTCTTCGAACACACCGGCACCCTGCGGGACATGGTGCCCAATCACCTGTTCCAGTTGCTGGCGATGGTCGCCATGGAACCGCCGGCTGCCTTTGGTGCCGACGCAGTGCGGGGCGAGAAGGCCAAGGTGATCGGGGCCATCCGGCCCTGGTCGCTGGAAGACGCACGGGCCAACTCGGTGCGTGGCCAGTACACCTCGGGTGAAGTCGGCGGCAAGCAGTTGCCGGGTTACCGCGAAGAGGCCAATGTTGCGCCAGACAGCAGCACCGAGACCTTCGTTGCCCTCAAGGTGTTGATCGACAACTGGCGTTGGGTGGGTGTGCCGTTTTACCTGCGCACCGGCAAGCGCATGAGCATCCGCGACACCGAGATCATCATCTGCTTCAAGCCGGCGCCTTACGCGCAGTTCCGTGATACCGAGGTCGATGAACTCAAGCCGACGTACCTGAAGATCCAGATCCAGCCGAATGAAGGCATGTGGTTCGACCTGCTGGCGAAAAAGCCCGGGCCGACCCTGGACATGGCCAACGTGGAGCTGGGGTTTGCCTACAAGGACTTCTTCGAGATGCAGCCGTCGACAGGTTACGAAACCCTGATCTACGACTGCATGACCGGCGACCAGACCTTGTTCCAGCGCGCCGACAACATCGAGAACGGCTGGCGTGCGGTGCAGCCTTTTCTCGATGCGTGGAAGCAGGATGACGGCATCCAGGCCTACAAGGCGGGTGAGGACGGCCCGGCGGCGGCTGATGCGTTGCTGGCCCGCGATGGCCGTACCTGGCACAGCCTCGGATGAGTGACTTGCCGAGTCAACCCATCCGTTTTGTGTTGAGTGATATGGATGGCACTTTGCTGCATCCGGATCACAGCCTCAGCCAGCGCACCATTGATACGGTTCGCGCCTTGCGCGCGGCCGGGGTGTTTTTCAGCCTGGCCAGCGGGCGACCTCCCAAGGCCATGCGTCAGCAGGTCGAAGCACTGGGCATCGATGTGCCGATTGCCGGCTTCAACGGCGGCACGCTGGTCAATCCCGACGGCAGTATTCTGGTGGCGCATCACTTGCCGGCAGAAGCGGCGCTGGTGGCGTTGGCCTTGTTTACGCCGCAGCCGGACGTTGAAGTCTGGCTGTTTGCCGACGGCGACTGGCTGCGTCGCGATCCCGGGGGACCGATGGCGGTTCGCGAGGAGCACGGCCTGGGCTATGGGGCGATCGTGGTGGAGAGCTTCGAGCCGTATCTGGATCGGGTCGACAAGATTGTTGCGGCCAGTACCAATACCCAGCTGCTGATGGAGCTTGAGGCGCAGTTGCAGCCCAGGGTCGAGGGATTGGCCCAGGTGTCGCGTTCGCAGCCGGTGTTCCTGGATGTCACCGCCATGAAGGCCAACAAGGGTGAAGCATTGAGAACCCTTGCGGCGCACCTCGGTGTGCCACTGCAACAGACCGCAGCCATCGGTGATGGCGGCAATGACCCGGCGATGTTTCATGTGGCGGGGTTGTCGATTGCCATGGGCCAGGCAGAAGAGGTGGTCAAGCGCCAGGCCAGCGTCGTGACCGGCAGCAATGTCGATGACGGTGCGGCGGAAGCCATCGAGCGGTTTATTCTCTCGGCCTATTGATCGGTAACCACACTAATAAGTAGTCAGCTATGCAAAGTTGCAACTTGCATGGCTGACTGTCCACTTGAGTTAGTGCGGGTCAATATATTGCGCAGCCGGGCGGCACACTTTCGGGTGCCGTCTCACGCACGCTTCAGTTACTTGGGCATTGCCCAGGATTGCAACTGGTAGCCATCTTTGTCGAGTTCGGCACGGGCCTGCAACAGCAAGTCCTCGAGCTGTGCCGGGTCGGTATAAGTGCTGGAAGACAGCTGCTTGCTACCGATACGGGTATTGGTGCGGTCGATGACGCTCAGGCTCAGGGCGCCGTTGCCGTCGTGCCAGGCCACACATTGAAAGGGCTGGAAAGCACGGTCTGCGATCAAAAGAGCTTCGTTGATGCGGAGCGGGGCGTTCATGGGGTCTTCTCTCTAAATGCCCATTCAAGTGGAAGCCGTTGGTTGGGCGTGCCTAACGACTGGTTACTTGTACTGATGCACGATCACCGGGTGCGGGTCACATGTTAGAAGAAGATTTTTTAACTTTCCCTGATTAAAGTCATGTAAGGGGCTATTTTGAAAGCCTCATGAAAGTTATGCCGCGGCAATTGACCGCACCCGACTGACATAAAAGACCCGGTTCGTTCGCGACTTATAGCGAATCGGTACAAAGGGTGCGTCAAGATCTTGCTAGGGTTATCAGCAGACTTTGCAAATAGTTGTTTTTAAATAACTTTAACGATTTTGACGCCAAGGAATAGTCATGATTGTTACACCTGCCCCGCGCCGCCTGCTTGTGGTCGATCCCTGTGATGACTGCCATCGGCTATTGCCCGGTTTGCGCGCAGCGGGGTGGGACGTGGACAGCTGCGCCCTCGAGTCGGTGGGTGAGCGCTCCTGTGACGTGGGTTTGTTGCGCCTGCAGCCGTTTCACCTGGAGCGACCCGAAGCGGTCAAGGAACTGATCAGCCGCAGCGGCACCGAGTGGATTGCGGTGCTTAACCAGGAAGTGCTGCGCCTGCAGAATGTCGGCGATTTTGTCTGTGAGTGGTTCTTCGACTTCCATACCTTGCCGTTTGACGTGTCGCGGGTGCAGGTCACCCTGGGCCGCGCCTTCGGCATGGCGCGCCTGCGGGGCAAGGGTAACAACGCGCCTGCGGGCCAGCCGGAACACGAGTTGCTGGGGGACAGCCGTCCGATCCGGGAATTGCGCAAGCTGCTCGCCAAGCTGGCGCCCACTGAATCCCCGGTGTTGATCCGTGGCGACAGCGGCACCGGCAAGGAATTGGTCGCGCGTACCTTGCATCGCCAATCCCAGCGCCATGCCAAGCCGTTTGTGGCGATCAATTGCGGGGCGATTCCCGAACACCTGATCCAGTCCGAACTGTTCGGCCATGAGAAGGGCGCCTTCACCGGCGCCCATCAGCGCAAGGTGGGGCGGATCGAGGCGGCGCACGGCGGCACCTTGTTTCTCGATGAGATCGGCGACTTGCCCATGGAGCTGCAAGCCAACCTGCTGCGTTTTCTCCAGGAAAAACAGATCGAGCGAGTCGGCGGCAGCCAGCCGATTGCGGTGGATGTACGCGTGTTGGCGGCCACCCACGTCGACTTGGAGGCCGCGGTGGCAAAGGGTACTTTTCGCGAAGACTTGTATTACCGGCTCAACGTCCTGCAAGTGGTCACCGCGCCGTTGCGCGAGCGCCACGGTGACGTGGCGATGCTGGCCAACCATTTTTCACACTTCTACAGCCAGGAAACCGGCCGCCGTCCCCGCAGCTTCAGTGAAGACGCACTGGTGGCCATGGGCGAGCACGGTTGGCCGGGCAATGTGCGCGAGTTGGCCAACCGCGTGCGGCGGGGCCTGGTACTGGCGGAAGGGCGGCAAATCGAAGCCGTTGATCTGGGATTGCAGAGCCAGCAGGCAATCGCGCTGCCGATGGCTACACTGGAGGATTACAAGCACCGTGCCGAACGCCAGGCACTGTGCGATGTGCTCAACCGGCACAGCGACAACCTGAGTGTCGCGGCGCGTGTGCTGGGGGTTTCCCGGCCGACGTTCTACCGGTTGCTGCACAAACACCAGATCCGCTAGGGCGGGTAAACCGAAAAGCCCCGCAACGACCCTTATCGTTGCGGGGCTTTTCCCGTTGTCATGCCTTAAAAATAATACGGGAACTTCAGGCTGAAGCTGAACGACGGCGCATCCGGTGTGATCCCGATGGCCAGGTTCGGCACGATGGTCAGGTTGTCGCTTGCCGCAATCGTCATGCCCACGTTGAAGTAACCCGCGTTGGCATCGCTGGAAACCACTGACTGCCAGTCGCCGCCATCCGGCTTGAGCTTGCTCTTGCGTTGCACCAGGTCGGACACCGAGAACGACATACTCATCTTCTCGTTCAACGCAAACGCCACGCCTGCGCCGATCTGGAAGCTGTCGCCCAACTGCACTTTCCCCGGGGTCTTCTGGCCGACCTGGGAGCTGATATCGCTGAACGAGTCTTCGAAGTTGTGGGTGTACGACAGCGAGCCAAACAATACCGCCGGGTCGAAGGTCTTGACCAGCGAGATACCCGGCGTGATCGACCACACACCGTTGCCGGTGGGCAGGCTTTCCGGCACGAAAAGGTTGGTGTTGCTGGATGACTGGACCAGCTTGATCCCAAACGGATCTTCGCCGGTGGGCGCCTTGACCCGCACCGACACCACGGCATCCGGCAGGTTGACGCTCTCGTCGAGGAATTTGTAGGCAATCCCGAAGTTGACGTCGCCGATAGTCGGGTCACGCGTGACCGATTGTTCCGAGGTCGCGGTGCCGCTGCCACCGTTGGCACCACCGGACTGATAGGTCGACTCGCGGTACACCACCGGCACGTTTATATCGAACTGCCAGCGGTTGTCGAGGTTGTAGCGGCCCGTGAGGTCGACGGTCCAGTTATCCGACTTGATCCGGTCCAGGTTGATGTTGCCGAGGAAGATCGAGTCCAGCGCCAGGAAGCCGTTGAGGGTCAACTGGCGGGCATCGTAGCGGGAATAGGTGACGCCGGTTTCAAAGCTGAACTTGCCGTTGCCAAAGAACCCGCTGGCCTCGTTATACAAGTTGCTCACGCTCTGTGCCGGGGCCGAATCATCCTTGAGGGACTGGCCGTAGGACGCGCCACCGGCTGCACCGCCCGAGGCCGCAGCCGCGCCGACTCCCGGCGTGTTGCCGGCCACCGTGGTGCCGCCTTTCTGGAAGTCTGCCGGGGATTTGGCCAGGCGCTTGGGCGGCGGCGCCACCGGTTGTTCTTCCACCTGGCGTACCCGTTGCTCCAGCACCGCCAGTGCTTTTTGCTGCACTTCGTAGCGTTGCTTGAGCTCCAGCAATTCCTTTTTCAATGTGTCTATGTCGGTGTCCGGCGCGGCATACAACATGGATGCGGGCAGGAGCGTGCTTAAACAAATTACGGCACGTAACGATAGCGATCGATGCATGGAATAAGCCGTCCCTTTCTAATGCGCAAGTGTCGAGGCACAGCGTAGTTCAATAACCGTTAGGGCGTAGGCCCCTGAGCTGATTCAGGTTGAGGTTCTGCCCCAAATTGTTCAAACCGTTGTTGCCCAGCACCACATTGAGTTGGGTCATGTTGCTGACGAAGTTGCTGTTACCCTGCAAAACCGTGCCTTGCAGGACATTCCCGGCGCCGATCTGCTGCAACGAATTGCCCTGATTGTTGTTGGCCAGGATCGCCATTTGCAGCCCGCCATTGGCGGCCGACACCGTGACCTGGCCGGCACCCGTGCTGCCGGTGACCGACTGGCCAGCCACCAGGGCTTGTCCGGACTGGACGACATTGGCCGGCGACAAGCCATTCTGGTTCACATTGATATTCACGTTATTGCTGGCGGTGTTGCCATCGCCGGCGGCGCGCACGCTTTGGGTCACACCCTGGCCACTGCCCAGGCCGGCACCACCGACCACCGTGCCGGTGCCATTCGGCTGGTTGGGCGAGACTTTGGTGGGGCTGTCGGTTACCTGCACATAGAACTGCGGGGTGACGGTCGACGCGTTGACGTTCATGCTGGCCGAGCCGGTCACGCTGTCGCCGGCGGCATTGGTCCAGGTACTGCTCATCACGATGCCAAAACTGATGATCCGCCCCGGCATCACGTAGCGACCGCGCAGGTCAGCCAGTTCCGAGTCCTTTATTTCAATCGGTTTGAACACCGATGACGCATAAGCGGGCATTGAGGCTGCCAGGCACATGACCGTCAGCCAACGGTAAGTGTTCATCGTTTGCTCCTGGAGCGTCCTGCCCCTTATTGCGCTTCTAGAAGAAGTCGCTCTGGATAAAACCGAAGTCCATCAATTCACTGTCCCGCACCGGACTGAACTCATTGATTCTGTTTTTCGCCGTCAGTGGGGTGGGCGGGTCGAGCAGCACGTTGGTCTTGTCATAACCTTCGCCCAATACCGCGAAGACGATGCCATTCCAGCCTTTGACGAAGTCGTCGCGGGCATAGCGTTTATGGCCCAGTACCGGGTCGCCGATGTACACCCAGTCCTTGTCGGCGCGCTGCATCACCACGAAGTGCTTGTAGCCGCGAATCTCCAGCAACACCACCACCGGGATCTTCACCGTGAGCAGGGTGTCTGCATTGATCCGGTAACCCCGGGCGCGCATCCCGATGCTTTCCAGGTAGCGCTTCATGTCCAACATCGAAAAGCCCTGGGTACGCACCAGGTCCTGATCGGCGTTGACCAGCATGCCCTTGATGATGTGGTCTTCATCCACATCCATCCAGTAGGCCTGGCGCAGGATGGTGGCCAGGGCGGCGGCACCGCAGCTGAAATCGGTTTTCTGTTCCACCAGGTTGGCGAACTTGCGTTCACGGATGCTCTCGACCTTCTTGAAAATCACGCCACCGCCGGGCATGGCAGCAATCGCCATTTGCCCCGCCCAAGTCGGGCCGGTGAGCAATAACAGGAGGGTGAGGGCGATGATCCGCATGATCGAATGGCCTGGAGGACACTGGAATAAAAAGGGGCCTTGTCGCCAAGGCCCCGTTGCATCAGAAACGTACGCCGGAGGAAATCACAGTGGTGTTGCCCTGCTGATTGCCCACGCCTGCAGCAATGTTGGCGCCCAGGTTGCCCGAAGAGCCATTAAGCGAGTTGTTGGCGCTGGCGTTGTTCACGACAGGCAGGTAAGTGTGGCTGCCCCATGGGCCAGACTGAGTGGCCACGGTATTGAGGAAGGTGTTGTCGACGCTGGTTTGAGTAGTGTTGCTCGAGGCAGCGGCGGCGGCACCACTGGCAGAAGCAATTGCCAGTTGGTTTTTCTGTTGGTTGAAGTTACCCGCGGCAACGCTCACACCCAGGTTGCCGGAGCTGCCGTTGGCCGAGTTGTTGAGCGAAGCGTTGTTGTGGGTAGCCACTTGCACCGAGACGTTGTTGCGGTTGTCTTGGGTAATGGTAGCTTGGGCAAACACGGCATCTGCATCACCGGCCGCAATGGCGGTCTGGTTGTCTTGTTGGTTGCCATCACCGGCTGCGATGTTGGCCTGGGCGTTGCCGCTGCTGCCGTTCAACGAGTTGTTGGCCGACGCGTTGTTCTGGGTGCCCAGGTTGAGCACGCCATTGTGGTTGCTCGATTGCGCATCGGAAACGGCGGCTACTGCAGCGGTAGGCTGATGAGTAGGTGGGTTGGCATGTGCGGCGGCAGCCATGATTGCAGCGAGAGCGAAGGCCAGTGGTTTAAGAGCCATTGTAGTTTTCATGGTATTTCCCCTTGCTTCTAATTAGTTGGTTAAGTGTTGGTACGGTCCAGCTTCGAGCTCCAATGAATCATTGGATCTGTACGTTCAGGGCGTTAGCCATGCGGTTCCCCACCCCGGCACTCTGATTCACCTGTACCACTCCACGGCTGCCGGTGAAGGCCTGGTCGCTTGTGACGACCTGGCGGCTGCCAGTGGTAGAGGTGAACCCTGAGTTTGGTGACAGCGCCACGTTCTGTTGCGACATGACGCTGTCGTCGATGCTTTGCGGGCCAGCATTCACGCTGATCCGCACCGCATTGATCATCTGGTTGCTGGCCCCGGCCGACTGGTTGACGCCCAGTACACCGCTGCCATTGCTGAAAGAGCTGCCCTGGATCGCCACCTTGGCGTTCTGGGAGCGATCGGCCGGTGCGCCGCCGATGGTCTGGCTGAGGGCGCCGCCCGCCTGGGAGTTGCTGCCCGCCGAAATCGCGCGGCTGTTGAGCTGTTGTTGCTGACTGCCGGCCGCCTGGTTGATCGAGACGATGCCGTTGTATTGCTTGCCGGAGTTGTCGATCACTGCGCTGTTGTCAGCCATGGCCGCCGAGCAGCCCAGGATCGCCAGGAACAACCAGGAATGGTTCATCTCACTGGCCTCCCATCAGGCTGCCGATATTGTTCAAAGGCGCCATGCCGCGGGAGATTGAGCCGTTGATCTGCCCCGAGAGGCTGGAGCCGCCACCATGGCCGGCCGCTGCGCCGCCACCAAGGCCTACGCCACCCCCGTTGTTGGTCAAGCCGGGAAGGTTGCCGCCAGGCAGGATGGCGCGAGTGATGCTGGAGCCGCTGCTGATGTTGGCGTAGTCGTTGTCGCTCAGCTCGCTGGTGGCCCGCAGGATCTGTGGAGAAGAATTGGCATTGACGGTGACCGGGTTGGGATCGACGCCAGCGGTGCGGCCAGCCATGTGGCCCTGGACGGTGCGCTGAATCACGATCACACCGTCGCCTGCCGCGAGCACCGGGAGGCTCACGCTGGTACTCAGTACACAGCTGATCAGCAGAAGGCTCAACGAGCCTGGATTAAGTGTCTTCACGACGGCATTCCTTATTCTTGGCGCTGACCCTAAACAGCGCTGTCAGGAAGAGAGCAGGAGCTGTGCCGCTTTTGAATTTGTGATGACATTCATGGGGTTATGAGCGCGGGAGAAAGAACGCGCAGGGGATGTGTTTCAATTGTGAGACAACGGGCCCTTGTCCAGCCCGCCTGGCAGGTGTCTCAGGGATGAAACACTGCGCGCCGTAAACCCGGCACTCCGCAGCCAGCTGTCAGCTCAGCCGGTGCAAGTGTTTCAAAAATGGACGATTTGACGCAGGCAGCATCCGGGAGGAGGGCGCAGGCCCATGACCCTGGCTCAGCTCTTTGGGGTTTTGCGCGGAATCGAATTGAGTACAGGGTTGCCGTCCTGGTTCTGGGTCAGGTAGACCGGCAGGACCTTGGGCAGGGAGGGGACGAGGTTGGACACCTCGTTGATGTTGTAGATGCCACCAATGCGGATCGCGCCGGTGCCGGCGTCGGCCAGCATCACCGGTTTGCTCAGGTAGCGGTTGATCAACGGCAACGCGTCGGCCAGGGCCAGGTTGTCGAGGATCAGCTTGCCTTCACGCCAGGCCAGGGCCGTGTCGCCCGGGGCAATTGGCTGGGCCTGGGGGCTGGCGTCGCCACGGTTGTAACTGGCCTGCATCCCGGGTGACAGGCGCAGGCCGCTA
The DNA here is from genome assembly GCF_037094675.1 of Pseudomonas sp. KK18. Classification (NCBI taxonomy): domain Bacteria; kingdom Pseudomonadati; phylum Pseudomonadota; class Gammaproteobacteria; order Pseudomonadales; family Pseudomonadaceae; genus Pseudomonas; species Pseudomonas sp. KK18. The sequence continues at coordinate 4,034,834 of NZ_CP146605.1, read as the reverse complement.
TGGGCGTCGTCGCTGCTCACCAGCACCGAGCCTTGCAGCAGCATGACCCGCACATGGTCTTCGTATTTCCAGACATTGAACTGAGTGCCGGTCACTCGAACCTGGCCGTCCCCGGCGTGGACGATAAACGGATGTTGCGCGTCATGGCTGACCTTGAAAAACGCCTCGCCTTTTTTCAGGGTAACCCGACGCTGATCCTTGAAATTGCTGTAGACCAGTTCGGTGCCCAGGTTCAGTTCAACCTGGCTGCCGTCGTCAAGGGTGACCTGGCGCAAGCTGTTTTCAGCTTCGTAATGGTTGTACGAACTGGGCAGCCAGCCCGCTTCCCAGCCGGTAAAGGCCGCCAGTGGCAAGGCCACCAGGCATATCGCCGCCGCTACCGCGTAGTTCCTCAAACGGCTGCGAGGTTGTCGTCGCGCCACGACGGGGGCCGGATCGCTGCGGGGCAAGTGATCGGCAACGTCCCAGATTTCCAGCATCGCGGCGTATTCGAAGGCATGCAGTGGATGCGCATCGTGCCACTGCTCGAAGGCCTGACGCTCCGCCGTCGTGCAATCGCCAGCGTGCAGACGCATGCACCAGTGCGCAGCGGCATCGGTGATGGCGTCGTATTCGGCTTCTGATAGGGACTTATCTGTCATTAACTCATCCTGATTTCCGACATTCTAACCTCCACAGCAGGACGGCGAGAACAGCCATCATGGCGAATGCACATCAATTGGAACTAATTCTCGTCTGCAGGGCCCTAAAAATTCAGGACAGGTAACACTCATTCCCTAATGGAGCACGAAAATGCTTAAGAAAACCTTAGCCGCCGTTGTCGCAACCACCGCCTTGCTCAGTGCTGGAGCCGCCCTGGCGGACAAACCGGGCGCAGGCTGGATCACCATCGAAAAAGCCATCGAGACCGCCAAGACCAAGGCTGGTTACGTCCAGATCTACAAGATCGAAGCCGATAACGATGGCTACTGGGAAGGTGAGGGGCGCAAGGCCGATGGCGTGGTCTATGAGTTCCGCATCGATGGTGAGTCGGGCAATGTGTTGCGCGATCAGAAAGACTGAATGAACTGACGGGTGCGGGCGTTCGGCCCGCACCCTGTCTGTTACGGTGTGGCTTCGGCAATCGAAGGCACGGGGTCCAGCTGGCGCCCCAGGGTGGTGATCAGCAAGGTCAGTGAGTCGGCGTTATCCATCTGTGTATTGAACCGCCGCGTCAGGTTGGTTTTGAAAATTCCCCGCGCGTTGCTCAAGTCCACGCCTCCGGTCGTGGCAAGAATCTGCTGCTTGATGTAGTCATCTTCCGGGTCGGTCCCCAGGTCGAATCCGGTAGGCCCCCACGCGTCCGTTGATTTGAACAATTGCCCAACAGGCGTGTTGATCGAGTACGCATTCTCCTGCACGTTGCGCAGCCAGTCCTGAAGATCGCGACCGGCTTGGGTCTGTACTTCAATCAGGTCGGGAAAAGGTGATGTGGAATTGAGGTAGGCGACGTCGGCGGTATTGCTCACGATATGAGTCAACTCATGAATCAAGGTGGTCGCGCGGGCATGGGCTCTTTGGTCGAAGTGATTGATCAGGCGCCCTTCGAAATCGGCCGTAGGCGGGTTGAAGAAGTTTTCAGTGAGGTAGATGCGTCGATCCGGGTCGCCGTCGATGGTAAACGCCCAGTGCCGTTCGGGTTCGGCAATATGCGCACCGGAGACGAAACGCCGGGAGTTGAGCGAGTAGAGTGCCGGCTCCAGCGCCTCATCGAGGAGGGCGGTCACCGTGTCCATGAGTTTTTGCGCGAGGGCTTCCGGAAACTTGGCCGGGCCGGTGTCGGCGTCTATCGGGATGCCGAAGAAGCGGTTGATAAAGCGATGCACCCGGGTCACGGGCGGATACTGGTGGTCGAGCAGCTTCAGGTTCTGCTGGCAGTTGTGCAGGTAGAAGGTTGCCAGGTCCAGTGCCTCGACGATCGCCTGGGCCCTGGAGGGCGACACACGCCGAATCTCGGCCAGGCCGCGGGCCTCGACGTTCATCACCTGGTCCACGGCTGTCCGCACCTCACGGCGGTCCATCATTGCACTCCACCCGGGGCCGTGGCGGCGAACTGATGCTCTTGGGTCCAGGGTCCATTTGCGGTTGGCATCCAGGCGCACAAACGGTCCTTTGGACCGTGCACTGAAAAGCCGCCAATGGCCTTCGACCTGCCTGGCGCGGTAGACCTTGCCTGCGCACGGCAGGTAATGCCGGTTGTCCGTCGCTGTGTAGACGCCCGTGTTGCCTGCCGTCAGGCCCTCCAGGCTGATGTCGCAGGCTTCGTACGCTTGCAGCCGGGTTCGGGCCCGGGCGGTGACGTCGATGTCGTGCCAGGCACTGGCCGTTTGCGTCGGCGCGGGTTGCGCGGGGGCGGTGCCTGGTGTCGAGGGTTCATCCATCAACGCGCGGATCGAAGCCATTTGCGCGACACCGCCGATGAAGGTTTGCAGCGCCTCGCGCCAGCGGTGTTGCTGCAAGTCTTCGGCAGAGGCCTGGAACAGTTTGTAGCTTTGCCAGATCACCAGCGGCACCATCAGTTTGCCCGGCAGCAACGCCTGCGCGTGCTGCAGTCCGCTGCTGAACAAGGCTTTGAGGGTGTCCCAGGCTGACCGGCCGTTGGCCTGGGATTGCTGTTCAAACAGGTTCGAGATCAATCCGATGTTGTCGCGGTACAACTGCTTGAGGGCGTGGCCCCTGATCGGATTGGCCCCCAGGGTGATTTCCGAGGTTCCCCCGACCGTGCTGGCCCAGAGGTGTCTATACGTGGCTTGCTCAGCCTCTGGCAGGCGACCGATCACCCAGTCCTGCAAGGGGCCGGGCAGGTTGAGCCGGCGAATCAAATCCGCCTCGTTGTCGAACTCCTGGAACGCCTGTTGCGGCCCATAGGGCGCATACATCACCAGCGGAGTGCTTTCGACGGCACTGATCAAGTAGACCCCAAGGGCCTTGATGGACCGGGCCCCCGCCGTGGCGATCAACTCCAGCGGACGCACTGTCGAGGTCGCGCCCTCGACCGCTGCGCGGGCGAGCGCGTCCGGCATGTCGAGGACCTGTTCGACCAGGCTCAGGCCCGGGGCGGATAACAGTTCCTGCAGCCTCAGCGCGTGGGCATTTTGCAGCAGTTGCCAGGGCAGTTGCCGAATAAACCGGCGCTCCCGCACGTCTGCGCCCGGCTTGCCCGGGGTGAGTTTTTCGACCAGGCAAGCCTGGTGGTCCTGCTTGAGGGGCAGGCGCGCGAGGATCTGGCGCACCACAGCAGGTGTCAGGCCGGCGGCTGTGGACTCGACATCGAATGCAGCAGCTTGCTGGCTGACGTGATTGAGGGCGTAGTCCACCAGGTTCTGCCGCTGGCCGGCCAATACCAGCTTGGGCAGGATGTAGACGTCTTGCGGGCGCACGTCATAGGGCTGCAACAAGTCGATGAGCTTGCTGCCGAGATACGCTGGCAGCGGCAGGAAATCGTCAAGGTAATCCTTGTCGTCCGTGAGGCTGTGGCGGTATTGCTCAAGGATTTCGACATGGCGACGCTGTTGGCTGACAGACGCCATCCCCAGCCAGGCGGGCAGTGATTGTTGTGCCATGAAGGTCTGGGCGATTTGTGAGGCATGGCCCAGGTCGTTGGCCGGCAAGGCCTTTTCCAGCCCCCCGAGACGCTTCAGCAAGGCGTCCCCTGAGAGCGTCAGGGTGAGGCAGTGAGCCCGTTGTGCCCTGTAATGATCAATCCAGGACTGCTGGCAGTGCTGTGCGACCGCGCCGTTGATCAGCATGAACTGACCGAGTGCGCAGGCCTGGTGCGGTTTGAGATAGCGCGGGTCGAGATTGGCCAGTAGCTGCCTGCGAAGGTCCGGGGCGGCCAGTCGTCGTTGCAGTTCTGTCTGCAACTGGCTGACATTGGCGAAACTCTCCAGGCCGCGCGCCGGCGTCCACAGCACGGCCCGGCCTGAGTGGGACGGGGCCAGGCCACCGCGTTCGGTGAGCATCAAGCAATGCGCCAGGGGCACCCGTTGCGTCAGGCCCTCGGGTTCGACGGTCAACGCATAGGCATCCGGGATGAATCCACCCAGGCCCTGGCGCCGGCGGCGATCAGGGTGTTGAAGATCAAACACCGTCTGCGCGATCGCCTCATCACGCGCGTCCAGGCTGTTGTTGAGGCGCCTGAGCCTGGCTTCGCCCTGGATCGCCACCGCCATGGCATGGGCCATCGGCGCCTTGAGCTGTTCCAGGTATTCGCGGGGAATATCGGCAATGTTGGAGTGATGAAACTTGACCAGTGCGGCATCGAGCACTGCGTTGGCTTGCGCTATGTCCAGGCCGCCCAGCGGTGTGACAGCCCCATCGACCTGGCTGGCGTAAAGGCCATAGTGCGGCGTTTGCGGAATCGGCCCGCGCTTGTGTATCAGGCGCGCAAGAAAGTAACTGCGCAGGCTCTGGCTTTCCAGGGGCGCAGTGGCGCGTGTCGCGCTTGCACTGGCGGCGTAGCGATTGACGTAGATCTTGCCGGGATCGTGGCCAGCCAAGCCGCGGCGGTTGAACTCGGCGGTGAGCGCCTGATTGACGGTGTTGGCCAATGTGGGTTGCGCTCGCACCTGGGTTGCCAGCGTGTCCTGGATATCGGTCATCTGCTTTTGCAGCAGGGCGGCACGTTCGGCGGCCAGCGACACCGGGCGAGTCGGGTCGGCCAGTACCGAATGAGGCGTCCAGCGTCCCGCGGTATCCAGGCCCGGGAGGTGGCTGTCGATCATGTACCGCACATCCAGCGCGTAGTCGAGCAAGGCGGAGGGGTCAATGCCGGCGCGGGTGCGTCGGTACAGGTCGAGTGCGTAGCGTAGGTTCTGTTGCTGCTTGCCGATGATGGTTTCGAGCACCTGCTCAAACAGATTGCCGGCGATGGGAGTGCCGGAAAACTGCGGCGTCTTGAACCCTACAAACAGCGCCCGCTCCTCCAGGGACATCAGGTTGTAGAGGTCGTCTTCATAGCCTGGTGCCTTGACCATGGCCTTGAGGGTGTCCATCAGATCGTCGTAGGTCCCGAGCACCTGCAGGCCCTTCTCGGGGGTGTAGAGAAAGGTCTGCGAATTGCCGATCATCAAGGTGCTGGCCAACTCGACGGCGTTGCTCGGCTGCTCCCAGATCTGTACGTTCTCGACGCGCAGCGTCTGGCTGTCCGGGGGGGCCTCGTTACCCCGGGAAGAGTACAGCGCTGCCAATGCGCGGCTTTGCTCCGGACTGATGATGGATTGCTGGCGCTTGAACAGCAGATCCAGTTGCGCATTGGCGGCCATGGCCCGGGCGAACCAGGCCCGACGCGACACGCCCGGTGCGATCTCGCTGTTCCAGAACGTCTCCAGTGCACTGTGCAGGAACGGGATCAGTTGGCCGGCTGCTTGTTTGATCGCGGTTTCCCAACGCTGCGTGTCGCGGGCCTTGGCGTCGGCAGGCCGCTTGGGGTGGAAGAACTCCCGGGTTTGCCCGGCGGGCCAGGCTTGTTCACGGTAGTACAACAGCACCGCGTCATTGAGTTGCAGCGAGTCGAGCCAGCGAGGCACCGTGTGCCCAACGGGCTGTATGGCGAAAAAACTCACGTGGGCTTCGCCGGGGCTGAGCCCGGGGAACAGTGGGCGGCAGACGCTTTCGAGCAGTTTTGAAAGCAGGGCGCCGAGGGCGGGCAACTGTTTCAACGCCGCCAGCAGCGCCTGGCGATTATTCTCCTGATAGCGCCTGAGGGTTTTTTCCTGTTCACCCAATACGTCGTCGAGCATGGCCTCCGGTGTCAGCACCAGTCGGTTGTCGAGTAGCGGCGATGGTTGTTGCTGCAAGGGCAGGAAGTACAGCAGTTGCGTGGCGCTGTCCGGGGTTTTCAAGCGCTCGGTCAGTGCTGTCAGCAAGTGGGCGGGGCTGTCGAATTTTTCCAGGCCGCCGTACGGGGTGTAGAGCCAGGCATGTGGGTAGGCGCTGGTTGAACTCATCATGAAGCTGCCGGCCAGTTCGACGGCATTGGCAGTGCTTTTATTCAACCAGATGCGCTGCGCGATCATTGGCGGCGACTGTTGGCGACGGCCTGCATCGCTGGCAAAAAACACCTTGCCGAGAAACTCGATGTCCCTGCTGTCGATGTTCAGCTGGCGCTCACGGTCCAGCGCCCTCCAGCCCACGCGCATGGCTTCGGGGAAAAAATACGGGAGAGGGGTGTGGCTCATCATCCTGATCCTTGAAGAGTTGCGTGCCTGCAACCTATCCAGGCCTGGCGCCACGAGGGGCTAGATATGTCTGGCGCTCCCTGTCGACAGCCATGGGGCAAACCCTGTCTAATCGACGGACCGATTCTTGTACGCTGTTGCCCATTCCAATAATTAAACGGGAGCTTCAGATGTCTGCATCGCCTTTGGATGTCGAGTCTTCATCAGAGCGACTCAGTTATGCGCAATTGACCGACCTGCTGCGCCAGGTGTTTGTCCGCCACGGTACGTCGGCCGATGTGGCCCAGGTGCTGGCCGAGAACTGCGCCAGCGCCGAGCGCGACGGTGCCCACAGCCACGGTGTATTCCGTATCCCCGGTTACGTCTCGACCCTGGCCAGTGGCTGGGTCAACGGCAAGGCGGTGCCGGTGGTCGAGGATGTGGCCAGCGGATTTGTGCGAGTGGATGCCGGCAACGGCTTCGCCCAGCCCGCACTGCAAGCCGCCCGTGCGCTGTTGGTGGAAAAGGCCCGCAGTGCCGGGATTGCCTTGCTGGCGATCCATAACTCCCACCACTTCGCGGCGCTTTGGCCGGATGTCGAGCCTTTTGCTGAAGAAGGCCTGGTGGCCTTGAGCGTGGTCAACAGCATGACCTGCGTGGTGCCCCACGGCGCCGACCGCCCGCTGTTCGGCACCAACCCCATTGCCTTCGCCGCGCCCCGCGCCGATGGCCTGCCGATCGTGTTTGACCTGGCCACCAGCGCCATCGCCCATGGCGACGTGCAGATTGCCGCGCGCAAGGGCGAGCGCTTGCCACCCGGCATGGGCGTGGACAGCCTCGGCCAACCGACCCAGGACCCCAAGGCGATCCTCGAAGGCGGCGCGCTGTTGCCGTTTGGCGGGCACAAGGGGTCGGCCCTGTCGATGATGGTCGAGCTGCTGGCCGCGGCCCTCACGGGCGGTAACTTCTCGTTTGAGTTCAACTGGTCCGATCACCCCGGCGCCCGCACCCCATGGACCGGCCAACTGCTGATCGTGATCGACCCGAGCAAGACCGCCGGGCAGAGCTTCGCCGAGCGCAGCCAGGAGCTGGTGCGACAGATGCATGCGGCAGGGTTGCGGCGTTTGCCGGGGGATCGGCGCCATCGCACACGGGCGAAGTCGCAGGCAGGCGGGATCGAGATCGAAACGCAGGAATTGAGTCGGTTGCGGGTGTTGGCACAGGCCTGAAGCGAGCTGCGCCCGGGGAGGGCGCAGCCGTTGCATCAGATCAGTTGCGGCGGCCCAGCAACAGGCCGACTACCAGGCCAAACCCGGCGGAAATCGCCACGGTCTGCCATGGATGGCCACCGATGTAGGTTTCGGTGGCATCCACCACCGGCTTGCTGCGCTCGCGCACATTGGACACCGAGTCCAGCGCCTGCTTGAGCTTAATGGCGACCTGTTCACGCAGGGTTTCACCTTCTTCCCCCACCAGTGACGCGCTGCTTTTGAGCAGCTTGTCCGATTCTTCGATCAGTGCGGTCAGCTCACTGAAGGCTTGGTCCTTGATTTGGTCTTCGACGGCTTGGGCGGCAGATTTGCGAGCCATTGGGTTAACTCCTTGCGGGTGAATGTGGCAATGAATGCGCTTGATGAAGAATGGAGTGTTTGAAGCGGGCAAAAGTTGCAGTTTTTTTCCTGTGGTCAGCTTAGGAGAAATCCAGGCCAGGAAATTTCAACCTACAGTGTAAGATGTCACCTATTTGTGCAGCAGGTAATTCAACATGAGCTTCAATCTGGCCAACAAGCCCCTCGCCGAGCGCGCCGCGCTGGAAGATGAAAAGTCCCGTCTCTACGACCTCTGGCAAAGCAACCTGGGCAAGGCCAAGGGCGAGGCCGCCCGCCTGTTTGGCGAACGCGCCAAGCGCAAGGGCAAATGGGCCGAATGGGTGCGTGCAGAACTGGACGGCATGTCACCGCCGGAGTTCTCGAACATGGTGCGCAGTGAAGTCAATCGCCTGATGGCGGCGAAGTAAAACAAGCCTCGATTGCCTCGCGCACCTTGAGCAGCAACGGATCCAGTTGCGCCTGGGTGCGCCAGCCCAGCTCCACCGGGTAACGCGGCAGCGCCAGCGGGCAAGGCAGCTCCCTCAGTCCGGTCATCTGCGCGATGGCCTGGGCCGCATGGCCGGGGATGGTCGCCACCGCCTGGCTGCCCTTGAGCAGGAACGGTAGCGCCGCGAAGTGCGTGGTCGAGGCACCTACGTGGCGGCTCAGCCCCTGCGCGGCCAGGCCCTCGTCGGTGATCCCGATAAACCCGCCGGATGACACCAGCACATGCTCGCGCCTGACGAACTCGTCGAGGTCGATGGCCTGTTGTCCCGGCGCCAGGCTGTCGGGGTCCACCAGGCACGCGTAATGGCCTTCCCCCAATACCTGCCGGCTCAACCGGCGCTCGGCAAACCCGCCGGCGGTGATTGCCAGGTCCAGGCTGCGGTCGAGCAGGGCGTCGGCAACGATCTGGCTGTGGGTCTGGCGGAACATCAACCGCAGCTTTGGCGCACGCCGGGCAATCTCTTCAATCAGCCGCCGGCCGTAGGCGATTTCGAAATCATCCGATAACCCCACCACCACCGAACGGCCCTGATAGTGATTGCCCAGGGGATCCACCATCGCCAGGCTCTGGCGGCAACGATCCAAGGCTTCGCTGATCACCGGCTTCAACTGATTGGCCCGCAAGGTGGGCGCCAGGCCCCGGCCGGTACGCACGAACAACTGATCGCCGTACACATCGCGCAAGCGGCGCAGGGCTGCACTGATCGCCGACTGCGTGACGCCAAGACGCAGGGCGGCACGGCTGGCACTGGATTCGTCGTGCAGGGCCTCGAAGGTTTTCAGCAGGTTGAGATCGACGTTGGCGATATTCATATGGCTCATATCAGTTAGCAGCGAAGCGGGCTTTATTCATGATTGCCGCTGGCCGGAGAATGGGCAACCCCCATTGATACGGAGTGATCGTGATGCCTGTTTCTACTGTGGCTGCGCTGCAAATTGGTTCCTTGCCGGGTGGCAAGGCTGAGACCCTGGAACAGATCCTGTCCTACGAGGACGAAATCCTGCGCAGCGGTGCGCAACTGGTGGTGATGCCGGAAGCGTTGCTCGGGGGTTATCCCAAAGGTGAAGGCTTCGGCACCCAGCTGGGGTATCGCCTGCCTGAAGGGCGCGAGGCCTTTGCGCGGTATTTTGCCAATGCGATTGATGTGCCGGGTGTGGAGACCGAAGCGCTGGCCGGCTTGTCGGCGCGCACCGGGGCGAGCCTGGTGTTGGGCGTGATCGAGCGCAGTGGCAGCACGTTGTATTGCACGGTGCTGTATTTCGAGCCGGTGGGCGGGTTGGTGGCCAGGCATCGCAAATTGATGCCTACCGGCACTGAGCGGCTGATCTGGGGCAAGGGTGATGGTTCGACGTTGCCGGTGGTTGATGCCGCGGTAGGGCGCATCGGCGGCGCCGTGTGCTGGGAGAACATGATGCCGTTGTTGCGCACCGCGATGTACGCCAAGGGTGTTGAAGTGTGGTGCGCGCCGACGGTGGATGAGCGGGAAATGTGGCAGGTGAGCATGCGGCATATTGCCCATGAGGGGCGGTGTTTTGTGGTGAGTGCGTGTCAGGTGCAGGCGTCACCCCAGGCGTTGGGCGTGGAGGTGGCGAACTGGCCGGTGGATCGGCCTCTGATCGCGGGGGGCAGTGTGATTGTCGGGCCCATGGGGGACGTTCTTGCCGGGCCATTGCTCGGTGGGGCGGGGTTGCTGGTGGCGCGGATTGATACGGATGATTTGGGGCGGGCGCGGTATGACTATGATGTGGTTGGGCATTATGCCCGGCCGGATATTTTCGAATTGATCGTGGATGAGCGGGTTAGGGCGGGGGTTCGGTTTATTGTTGACTGAGTACATATCCGTTTCTTCGGTAACGGCGGCTTATGGTTCCGCTCTTACAGCGGCTCACTTTGGAAAAGCCCCAAAGTAAGCAAAGGGCTCTGCCCCGCCTGTCGGCACCTCGCCTAGGCTCGGTGTTCCCTCACTCCGGCATTGCTCCGCGGGCCGCCGCGACGGGCCATCCATGGCCCGGCGCGGCTAAACCGGCGTCCTGCCGGTTTACCCGCTCCGCAATACCTGCGTTCGGCCTCGGGCTTATTGGGGCAGTCAGATCAAAATCAAAAGCAAAAGCAAAAGCACAGCGGCCTCCCGGCCGGCTTGAGTGTTGAAGAGCAAATCAAAAGCTAAAGCGGGCACGGTCCAAATGTGGGAGCGGGCTTGCTCGCGAAGGTCGTTAACGATGACGCTAGCATCCTGATTCAACGCGGCGCTCTCAGGTTTTTCGCGAGCAAGCCCGCTCCCACAGAAAAGCAGATCTGTTTTCGCTCTGGTTTTTGCTTTTGCTTTTAACACTCAAGCCGGCCGGGAGGCCGCTGTGCTCTTGATCTGCTTTAGATCTTGATCTTAGGCGCCCCGTTAAACCACGCTGGCCGAACGCAGGCTTTGGAGCGTGGGTAACCCGGCAGGACGCCGGGTTAGCCGTCCTGGGCCAGGGATGGCCCATGACGGCGGCCCACGGTCCAAAGCCGGAGTGAGGGCACACCGAGCATTAGCGAGGTGCCGAGTGGTGGGGCAAGAGCGTTTTGCTTACTTTTGCGCTCTTCAAAAGTGAGCCGCTGTAAGAGCGGAACCCCTATCAGCCGTTACCCAAATAACGGATATACACCCAAAACCCACCTCAGCCCCGCCGACTCCCCAGCCATTCCTCCCGGGTAATCTCCCAGATATCCTTGGGCAAACTCCCAGCGACAAACTGCCCCTCATCGGTCCTGACCAACCGCATCCCCGTCCGCTCGGAAATCCTGCGAGACGCCACGTTCGGCGCCGCCTTGGGCACGCGCATCACGGGCCGCTCCAGCACCTCAAACCAATACTCAGTCACCGCCGCACTGGCCTCGGCCATCAACCCCTGGCCCTGCCACTGCGGCGCCAGCCAAAAGCCGCGGTTGTTGTCCACCTCATCCATCAGGCTGACATTACCAATCAACACCCCAGGCGCGCTTTTCAGGCGGATCGACCAATGCCACTCCTCACCCCGGGCCATCGCCGGCAATGCAACCTGCTCCAGATAGCTGCGCGCACCATCCGCCGGGTACGGCCAGGGCACCAGGGCATTCAGGTAACGCACCACTTCCCAGTGCGGAAATTGCTGCTGGACACCCTCGGCATCCTCCAGCGTCAACGGCCGCAGGATCAGCCGTTCGGTATACAGCGTAGGTTGCGCATCCATGTCGTTACCAAGTGGCAGTGTTGGGAAAGTCCAGGGTCCCGCGATCCACAAAGCGCATGGTGCCGAACAGGCCACCTGCGAGTTTCCCGCGCAACACGTACGGCAGGTTATTCAAACTCTGGGTCTGGCTCAAGCCAAGGGTCTGGCGCAACACGGAAAACGCCGAAACGCTCACCGGCACCGTCAGCACCGTCTCCGAAAAGCGTGGGATCGAGCCACCCTGGTCACTCACCCCGGACGCCAGCGGCCGGCCATTGACCTCCAGGTCCAGGGCCACGCCGCTGTAGTCGATCGCGGTTTCATTCGGATTTTGTATCCGCAGCTTCACCGCGAAACGCACTTCCAGGTCCTGGCTCTGCAGCGGCTCGATGCCCACCACGTTGATGTTCACCGGGTCGCGGTTGGGGAACAGCGCGCACGCGCTCAGGGTGAGTAGCAGCAGTGACAAAACCATGAGCTTGCGCATAAAACGGGTTCTCCTATTTCGTGACGTCCGGGTCCTGCATCACTTTGAGGGTGGAGGCTTCCGGATCAAATTCATCTTCTTCCAGTTCTATGAACTCCTCAGGCAGGAAGATGTTCAGCACGATAGCGCAGAACGCCCCCACGGTGATTGGCGACTCGAAGATGTTGTGCAGTGCCTTGGGCAGCTCGCGCAGTACTTCCGGCACTGCTGCCACACCCAGGCCCATGCCCAGGGAGATCGCCACGATCAGCACATTGCGCCGGTGCAGCCCGGCTTCGGCGAGGATCTTGATCCCGGCCACGGCCACGGTGCCGAACATGATCAGCGTGGCGCCACCGAGTACCGGCTTGGGCATCAGTTGCAACACCGCGCCGATCATCGGGAACAGCCCCAGCAGCACCAGCAGCCCGGCAATGAAGTACGCCACATAACGGCTGGCCACGCCGGTCAACTGGATCACCCCGTTGTTCTGGGCGAAGGTCACCATCGGCAAGCTGTTGAAGGTGGCCGCCATCACCGAGTTGAGGCCGTCGGCCAGCAGGCCGGACTTGATGCGCTTGATGTACAGCGGGCCCTTGACCGGCTGTTGCGAGATCATCGAGTTGGCGGTCAGGTCACCGGCGGCTTCCAGGGGCGAAATCAGGAAGATCACCGCCACCGGGATAAACGCCACCCAGTCGAACGAAAAACCGTACTTGAACGGCACCGGTACGCTGATCAGTGGCAGCTGGGGCAGGGCGCCCAGGTCGACGCGGCCCATCCACCAGGCCACCACAAAACCCAGGGTCAGGCCGATCACGATCGAACCCAGGCGCAGGAACGGGTTGTTGAAGCGGTTGAGCACCACGATGGTCAGCAGCACCAGGGCCGCCAGGCCCATGTTGCCGGCGGCGCCCAGGTCGCTGGCGCCATAACCGCCGGCCATGTCGGTGACGGCCACCTTGATCAGCGACAAACCCATCAAGGTAATGATGGTGCCGGTGACCACCGGGGTGATCAGCTTGCGCAGCTTGCCGATGAACTGGCTGAGCACCACTTCGATAAACGCCGCGAAAAAGCAGATGCCGAAGATCGTCGACAGGATCTCATCGGTGCCGCCGCCCCGGGCCTTGACCATGAAGCCGGCACTGAGGATCACGCTGATAAACGAAAAACTGGTGCCTTGCAGGCACAGCAGGCCCGAACCCACCGGGCCGAACTTGCGGGCCTGCACAAAGGTGCCGAGCCCGGACACAAACAACGCCATGCTGACCAGGTACGGCACTTCGCTTTCCAGGCCCAGCACGCCGCCGACGATCAGCGTCGGGGTGATGATCCCGACAAAGCTGGCCAGCACGTGCTGCAGGGCGGCAAATATCGCCGCGCTGAAGTGCGGACGGTCGTCGAGGCCGTAGATCAGGTCGGATTTATAACGGGGGCGAGGGGTTTGAGTGTCAGACAAAATACGGGCCCGGGTAGGAAAAAGGAGGCGCAGGATGCCAGAAAGTGCCAGTTGTCAGAAGTGTGAAAAAATATTTCGAAACATCCCCCATTAAATCCTCAAGCCGGCCGATAACGTTGTAGGCACCACATACCTATTAAAACAGTGGCGCCGTAAGGTCAGAGCAGCGCGTTGACGCTGACTGACCGTGTCGCGGCAGGGACGCGCGCAGCCACTACTTCTGAGAGCGCACCTATGTCCCTCCGTAACCTGAATATTGCCCCCCGAGCTTTCCTTGGTTTTGCGTTCATTGCGTTGCTTGTGGTTATCCTGGGGGTGTTTGCGGTCAACCGCATGACGCTGATCCGCCAGGCCTCGGTCGACATGGGAACCAACCAGTTACCCAGCGTGAAGTACCTTGGCAACATTACCGAAAACGTGTTGCGCCTGCGCATCCTGTCCTTCCGCATTCTGATCAACCGCGAGCCGGCCGCCGTGCAGGACGCCAAGGAGCGCTCGGCCATTCTGGTGGACAAGGTCAAGGTGGCCCAGGCCGCCTATTCGGCCTTGCCTGCCGAGGGCGAAGAGGCCAGCGTCTACAAAGCCTTTTCCGCGACCCTCGACAGCTACCTGACCGCCCAGGCCGAGATGATGTCGCTGTCGCAGCAAAACAAGGTCGAGGAGATGCGTACCCTGATCAATACCCGGATCAAGGACGGCACCGACCTGATGGGCGAGCAGTTGAATAAACTGATCGCCATCAACAGCGCCGGGGCCGATCAGGCCAACGTCGCCGCCGAAGGCAGTTATTCCCAGGCTGTGACCGGGATCATCATCGTCGCCGTGGTGGCAGCCTTGATGACGGTGTTGCTGGCGTGGCTGCTGACCCGCAGCATTGTCGCTCCGCTGCAAAAGGCGGTCAGTGCTGCCGAATCCATCGCCGGCGGCAACCTGAGCAAACCCATCGAAGTCGACGGCAAGGACGAACCGGCCCGCCTGCTCGGCGCCCTGGCCGCGATGCAGAACAACCTGCGCCAGACCATCCAGCACATCGCCGGCTCAGCCACGCAGTTGGCCTCCGCCGCTGAAGAGCTCAGCGCCGTCACCGAAGAAGCCTCCAAAGGCCTGCAACAGCAAAACAACGAAATCGACCAGGCCGCCACCGCGGTCAACGAAATGACGGCCGCCGTGGAAGAAGTGGCGCGCAACGCGGTGTCCACCTCCGAGGCGTCCAGCCAGTCCAATCAGGCTGCGCGGGAAGGGCGCGACCGAGTGGTGGAAACCGTCGGCGCGATCCAGACCATGACCCAGGACGTGCAAAACACCTCGGTGCTGATCGAAGGCCTGGCCACCCAGGGCCGTGACATTGGCAAGGTACTGGATGTGATTCGCGCGATTGCCGAGCAGACCAACCTGCTGGCCCTCAACGCGGCGATTGAAGCGGCGCGTGCCGGTGAAGCCGGGCGTGGTTTTGCGGTGGTGGCGGACGAAGTGCGGGCCCTGGCCCATCGCACGGCGCAGTCGACCCAGGAAATCGAGAAAATGGTCGCCGGCATCCAGAGCGGTACGGGTGAAGCGGTGCAGTCCATGCAGCAGAGCAACCAGCGCACCCAAAGCACCCTGGAAATGGCGCGGGCTGCCGGTGTGGCCCTGGAGCAGATCACCCAGTCCATCAGCCTGATCAACGAGCGCAACCTGGTGATCGCCAGTGCGTCGGAAGAACAGGCTCAGGTGTCCCGCGAAGTGGATCGCAACCTGGTGAACATCCGCGACCTGGCGACGCAGTCGGCGGCGGGTGCCAACCAGACCAGCGCGGCCAGCCATGAGCTGTCGCGCTTGGCGGTGGATTTGAACGGGATGGTGGCCAGATTCGTCATCTGATCTGAAATGCGATCAAAAAAATGTGGGAGCGGGCTTGCTCGCGAAAGCGGTGTATCAGTTGATGCATTCGGTGGCTGACACACCGCCTTCGCGAGCAAGCCCGCTCCCACATTGGCTTCTGTGGTGCTTCAGGAATCAGTGTTTCCAGGCGGCTGGGTTCACCAGGTTCTTCGGCTTCTCACCGGCCAGCGCCGCCAGCAGATTGTCCACCGCGCACTTGGCCATCGCCTCCCGCGTCTCATGAGTCGCTGAACCGATATGCGGCGTCGCCACCACATTGTTCAAACGCAACAACGGCGAGTCATGCTGCAGCGGCTCCCGCACAAACACATCCAGCCCCGCCGCACGAATCGTGCGCTGTTGCAACGCCTCAATCAGTGCCGCCTCGTCCACCACCTTGCCTCGGGAGATGTTGATAAAGATCGTCTCCGGGCCCATCAGCGCGAACTCTTCGGCACCCATCAACCCTTCGGTTTCAGCCGTCAGCGGCAAGGTCAGGCACACAAAGTCGGCTTCCCGGAGCAGGTCCGGCAGGCTGCGGTATTGCGCGTCAAAACGTTGCTCCACTGCAGGTTTTGGCGAGTGACTGTGGTAGATCACCGGCATGCCAAACCCGAAGTGCCCACGCTGGGCCAATGCTTCACCAATCCGGCCCATGCCGATAATGCCCAGGGTCTTGCCATGCACGTCGCTGCCGAAATGCAGCGGGCCGATGTTCTGGTTCCAGTTGCCGGCGCGCACCATGTTGGCCAGCTCCACCACTCGCCGGGCGGTCGCCAGGATCAGGGCGAAGCCGGTATCCGCGGTGGTTTCGGTCAGTACGTCGGGGGTATTGCTGAGCAGGATGCCGCGCTCGGTCAGGTAGTCGATGTCGTAGTTGTCGACACCGACCGACACGCTGGCCACGGCCTCAAGGTTTGGCGCCAGATCCAGCAGTTTGGCATCCAGGCGCAAGCTGGCACCGAGCAAGCCCTGAGCGGTCGGCAAGGCTTCACGCAGTTTGGCCAGGCCGCTTTCATCCAGCGATTCAATAAGCGTGACCTGGGCCTGTTCATGCAGGCGGGCCATCAGCGGTGCAGAGAGTTTCTTGTAGAGCACGACAGACTTTTTCATCAGGTCTTTACCTTCAATTCAAGGGATTGCAGCGGGGCGCGTTCGCGGTCGCTGGCGCCGGGCTTGAGAAAGATCGTCAACACCACCGACACCAGCAGCGCACCGCTCATCAGCAAGTACGAGGCGCCGGGCGATCCGGTGCTGCTGTTGAGGTAGCCCACCAGATACGAACCGCCGAACGAACCGAGGGCGCCCATGCTGTTGATCAGCGCCATGGCGCCGCCGGCGACGTTGGCCGGAAGGATCTCGGGGACGATTGCGAAAAACGGTCCGTAAGGCGCGTACATACAGGCCCCGGCGATCACCAGCAGGGTGTACGACCACCAGAAGTGTTCGGCGCCGAGCACGTAGGACGCATAAAACGCGATGGAGGCGATCAGCAACGGTGGCCACACAAAACGTTTACGTTTTTGCAGTTTGTCCGAGCCCCAGGACACCGCCAGCATGCCGATCACCGCCGCCAGGTACGGCAGCGCCGAGAGCCAGCCGGCCTCGACCATGTCCATTTTCAGGCCGGCCTTGAGAATCGACGGCAGCCACAGCACGAAGCCATACACGCCAATGCTCCAGCAGAAAAACTGCAGCGCCAGGATGATCACCTTGGGTGAGCGAAAGGCCTCGGCGTAGTTCTTTACCGCCTTGATGCCCACTTGTTCTTCGGCGAGGGCAGTTTCCAGGTCTTTTTTATGCTGGGCGCTCAGCCATTTGGCGTCTGCGGGTTTTTCATCCGCCAGCTTCCACCAGATAAACGCCCACAGCACCGCCGGCAAACCTTCGATGATAAACATCCAGCGCCAGCTGAAATGCTGCACCAGGTAGCCCGAGACCACCGACATCCACATCATGGTCACCGGGTTGCCGAGGATCAGGAAGGTGTTGGCCCGCGAGCGTTCCGCGCGGGTGAACCAGTGACACAGGTACACCAGCATCGCCGGCATCACGGCGGCTTCGACCACCCCGAGCATGAAGCGGATCACGATCAGCATGTAGGCGTTGGACACCATGCCGGTCAGGGTGGCCAGGCCGCCCCACAGGATCAGGCTGACGAAAATCAGCTTCTTCACGCTGCGTTTCTGCGCGTAGATCGCACCGGGCACCTGGAAGAAAAAGTAGCCGAGGAAGAACAGCGCGCCGAGCAATGACGACATGCCCGGGGTGATCATCAGGTCTTCGGCCATCCCGGAGGCGGCGGCAAAGCCGTAGTTGGCGCGGTCCAGGTACGCCAGGCTGTAGGTGATAAACACGATAGGCATGATGTACCACCAACGGCGGGTGGCGAGTTTCAACGGTTCCATAAGGTTGCTCCTGAGCTTGTTGTAGTTGTGGCAACAGGTAACTCGGTGATGCTGATTAACCGGCTTTCTGGGTGTGGGGCAGATCGGTCCTGAACGGCAAGCCTTCCATGTCGCCACGGCTCTGCACCGCGCGGCTGCCGATCCAGTTGCCGCGCTGCACGGCTTCGCTGAAGCTCAGGTTTTCCAACAACGCGCTGATCATGCCCACGGCAAATCCATCGCCGGCGCCGACCGTGTCGACCACCTTGGCCACTGGCACGGCGGCGACAAACCCCTGGTCCAGCTGGGTGCGGTAATACGCGCCGTGGGGCCCGAGCTTGATGGCCACGGCTTCCACGCCCTGGTCCAGGTAAAACGCGGCGATGTCGGCCGGGTCTTCAAAACCGGTGAGCAAGCGGCCTTCGCCCAAGCCCGGCAACACCCAGTCCGCCAGGCAGGCGAGGGCGTTGATTTCGCTGATCATGCGTTGCTCGTTCGCCCACAGGGACGGGCGCAGGTTCGGGTCGAAGGACACGCTGCGCCCGGCCTCGCGCATTTGCGTCATCAACTGGCGCGACAGGTCGCGGGTGGCGTCCGACAGCGCCGGCGGAATGCCGGTGGCGTGCAGGTGCCGGGCTTGCAACAGCTCAGGCTTGATCGCCTCGACCGACAGATGGCTGGCGGCCGAGCCACGGCGGAAGTACTCCACCTGCGGATCATCGCCGGCTTCCTCGCGGGACTTGAGTTGAAAACCCGTGGGGTGCAGCGGGTCCACCGCCACATGGGTACAGTCCAGGCCTTCGTTCTGCAAGGTGTCCACCACGAAGCGCCCGAGGGAATCGGCACCCACGCGGCTCAGCCATGCGACGTTGAAGCCCAGGCGTGACAGGCCGATGGCAACGTTGCTGTCGGCGCCGGCAATACGCTTGTGAAACTGGGCAACCTGGGCCAGGTCGCCGGTCTGTTCGGCGACAAACATCGCCATGGTTTCACCAAACGACAGGATATCGATCTCAGACATGTGCGTTCTCCACGCGTGGCTGGCCGAGGACGGCGAGGGCGGCGACCTGCTGGGCGGTGACCTGCACCAGGTCATTGCCTTGCAGCGGAAATTCCACGGCCCGGGTAATACCTTGAGTCATGTGCTTGAGCAGTTGTTCCCACAGATGCAGGTCGGCGGCGCCCGGCGGCAGGGCCACCAGCTTGCCGTCGGCGCGGCGGGCCACGGCCTTGCAGTGCAGGTAATCCACGTGGCGGCCCAGCAGGCGTGCAGCGGTGGTCGCCGACTGGTCCTGCCATTGCCAGTTACCGATATCGAAGGTCATTTTTACCGGCACCGCCAACCGCTCGACTTCGTTAAAAAAGCGCTGCATCGGCTCGATGCGCCCGCCGTGCAGGGTCTGGTCGTTTTCCACCAGCAGCTTGACCGGATGCCGGTTGAGCAGGGCGCTCAAGCTGTCGAGGTCGTTGGTGTCGGTGAAATAGCCCAGGGAGACTTTCAGCCAGCGGGCGCCGAATGCCTGGGCGCGGTCGAGGGTGACGGCCAGTTCGGCATTGGGCTGTGAGCGACCGGCCACCCAGAGTTCCAGGGGCGATGAGAACACGCACTCCAGGCCTTGATCGGCTGCAGCTTGCGCCAGCTCATGGGGTTGTTCGGTGGTCAGCAGCTCTTCGCGCCATTCGATGCGTTGCGCGCCGGCGGCAGCCAGCACCTCGACGAAACTCAACTGGCCTTGCTGGCGGACCAGGTCGGCGCCGTAACTGGAAAGGCTGATGGAGACGGGGTATTTATGCATTGTTGTGGACCTCTGAAACCGGTTTCATTTTTATTCGCAAAATAAACGTGTGGGAGCTGGCTTGCCTGCGATGGCGGCGGTCAGCCGCCTACTGCTTCGCCGGAGAAACCGTTATCGCAGGCAAGCCAGCTCCCACAAGGGATTGGGTCGAGCCCCGGATAATCAGTTGTGGCAAGAAATCCAGGGTGCGCGTCGGCTCGGTATCGCCGCGCAAACGCTTGAGTAAACAGTCAAACGCACTGGCGCCGATGGCCTCGGTGGGCTGGGCGAGGGCGGTGATGCCGTTGCCCACCAGCGGGTACCAGTCGAGGTCATCCAGGGCGATCAGGCCCACGTCATCAAACAGGTCGCAGCCTAGGTTTTTCAATGCGCGGGTACACGCCAGTGCCGCGATTCCGTTGGCGCAGAACAACGCCTTGGGGCCGGATTTGCCTAGAAACTTTTGCAGACGCTGTTCCAGTTCGCCATCCAACTCCAGTACGGCGCCGGTCAACGTCGGACGGTTGGTCATCTCCGCCTTGAAACTGTCCAGGCGCTCAAGCCGCGAGCTGGTGCCGTCGGTGGCTTCAGTCACCAATAGCAGGTCGCGATAGCCTTGTTGTTCCAGATGCTCCACGGCCATGCGCACCGCTACCCGGTTGTCCAGCCCTACCAGGTCGCTGTGCAGCGGTTCGACCTTGCGGTCCACCAGCACCAGGGGCATTTCCCGTTGCAGTTCCAGCAATTGGTCCAGGTGATGGCCGAGGGTATTCACGATCAACCCTTCGATATTGTAGGCACGCAGGGCCGCCAGGTGCTGGCGCTCCTGCTCGTCATCGCGGTCGGTGTTGCACACCACCAGGCTGTAGCCGTGCTGGCGGCAGGCGGTTTCCACGCCATGCATCACGGCAATCGAATAGGGGTTGCGGATATCGGCTACCAGCATGCCGATCAGGCGGGTGCGCCCGCGTTTCAGGCCGCGGGCCATCTGGTTGGGGCGATAGCCCAGCTCATCGATGGCCTGCTCGATGCGCAGGGCGATGGCATCGGAGAGCAGGGCACGGTCGTCGCCGATAAAGCGCGACACGCTGGCCTTGGACACACCGGCGCGCTCGGCGACGTCCAGCATGGTCACGCGGCTGCGTTGGGCGGCGGAAAAAGTAGTCACGGCGGCGGCCTTTCTTATTGGATTTATCTGGGTTCCAAGGCGAAACCAATTGCTGAAACCGGTTTCAGGAAACACCAAGTAGGAAATTTCGTCAAGCGCTGCTCAGTAACCGCCCTGGCAGCAAGGCCGAGCAAAAAGCGACGAATGGAGGGGGCTACCTGTTAATTCTGACAGTATCCGGCTGGAGGAATCGGGCGCTTAATTCTCTCAACGCCACTTGGTATACACACGCCGCCTGCCGGCAGGCCACTGTCCACCGTGTTGAGGATTAAACCCATGTCTGACGTCTCTGAATCCACTTACCTGATCAAACCCTTGGGCGCGGACGACGGGGGCACTGTGTTGCTGGACCCGATGGACATACCCGGCGTCGACAGTGGTGACCCCCGGGGCGTGATCCCGCGCTCGCGCCTGCAGGGCCCGCTGCAGGTCAACATTCCGATGTGGAACCCGCGACCCGAGCCGCTGCTGGATGAGCCGCACATCGTGCGCCTCCGCTGGGTGTGGGCGGGTGTCGATGAGGAGGTTGATTCGCGGCAGGTGTTTGGCCCGCCACCCCCTTTGCCAGCGGTGATCTCACTGGAGGTGCCCCTGTCACGATTGACTGATGAGGGCTCCGGCACCGCGCAACTCTACTACACGGTTCAGGACTCCTTTGGCGGCGTCAGTGTGCTGAATCCCAGGAGAACACTCACCATCGATCTGGACTCGCCTGAGTTACTGAACCCTCTGGATACTGTGGATTTTGTAGTTGCCCCGACCCCGAACGTCGATGAGCAATACCTGCTCGATAACGTGCCGGTGGCGTTCAATATTCCGTTCTACACCGTGCGCGCGGACAGGGACCGGATTGAATTCTACCTGTCCAACCGGGATAACCCGCCGCTAAGCGCGGCGGACGCCGAGTACGTGATCGCGTTAGCCTCAGACCCGCTGGTTGCTTACGTGGACCCCGATATTTTTCGCAGGTTGAACAACGGTGACGCCTATATTTTCTACCGCATTTTTGACGAGGCAGGCAATTTCAGCAGCCAGAGTGCCGGACTGCTGTTTCAGCTGGCACTGACGCCGTTGCCGAGCAACTTGCCGCGTCCGCAAATTCGGCCACCGGCATACGACGACGGCCTGATCAAGCGCGATGATGCACGTCGTGGCGTGTTCATGCGCATTGACCCCGCCTACGACGATTGGGCGCCGGGGGACCAGGTAATCGCCTATTGGAATGCCCGTCCGACAGTCCCGCAGCCGGTACTGAGCTTTCCTTGTGATGTGGAAATTCCATGGCTGACCCTCAGGGGGCCTGCGCCTGTACTGGTTCCCGAAGCGGCGGTGGTGCGCTACGAAATCATTCGCGGAGCCCTGCCTCCATTTCGTTCCTTATCGGAACGGTTCAATGTCGACCTGACGATTGCCGGCCAGGACCATCCCAATGCGCCCGCATTGCTTAACCCGACCCTGGCCAGCGTCACGGTGATAGGGCGCGGCTCCAAGACTCCCAATCAGCTCAATCATCTGGATCGTGGGCTGGCTGCCCAGGCATATGTTCCCTTGTTTGCAGATCCGGTTGCGGGTCAATTGCTCAGTCTGTTCTGGAACGGTGTTGGCCCGGTGGCCAGCCATCCCGTGCAGTTGGGGGAGGTAGGAGGGCAGTTGGTGTGGTTTACCGATATTCCCTGGAATCTGATCGAGGGGACGGTCAATCCACGTCTGCCGGTCCATTACCTCACCAGTAATGGGGTCAACGAACAACAGTCGCCGCCAACTTTTGTGAATGTCGATGTGACGGCGCTGATTGATTTTACTCCTCCGCAAGTTCAGCACACCCTGACTAGCGAGTATGTGACCTGTTGTTCTTCGCCTTCGCCTTTATATGGCGTGCATTGGTTGATTCCGGGCAATATCGGCCTGCAACTTAACGACGAGGTGCGTTTTCACTGGCAAGGCTATGCGCGTAATAACTGGGTTGATCCTATTGCTGGCACTGAATACGAAGAAACCATCCAGGTGCTGCAACCCCATATTGATAACGGTATTAAAGTTGTGGTGGAACCGTTCGACCGGACCCTGGAGCCTATGCGCGAATACGGTTCAGCTGTCGCCAGTTTCGAAGTGTGGCGCAACCTGGGCAAGGTGGGTGACTCCCGGCCAGACGTCAAGGGGAGCGGACACATCCGTGTCGACCTGACCTTTCCAACGGGTGGGTTTTGTAAACCCGGGGATGTCATTAGTTGCACCAGTGATGGAAAGGCAACGTTGGTCAAAGATTAAAGGACTGGATGTATTTGTTGTTGTGCAGGGAATAGTCGGCGTGTGATAGGCGTGCAAGCGCTTTGTCTCGCGACGCGAACGGCTACGTCAATGGTAGGGAAGTGTGGGTGAGATGTAATTCGTCTTAATATCTGGAGACACGTAATGAAAAAGGACACGCTCGACTTTATCCGTAACTATGCAAAGAATCGAAGTGCCAATACGAGTGATGACGCCTTGGCTGATGGTATTCTTGAAGGTGAGGTGCCTGGCTACCCTGGATTGCTTTCACGGGAGTACAACCTGCGTGAGAATTTGAATTTCTCTATTCCACTATGGCCTGACGCCGATACCCATCCGTTTTTTGACGATCAAGTCAGTGTTTGGTGGAAAAATTTCGATGACACCGAGTGGGGCGAGCCCATTTATAGGTTCACCGTTGCTGCCCCAGGGCCTGAGACAGTGGTGAACATTGCTCAAGGTCGGCGGCCCGCGGGGCGGTACCAAATCAAGTACGGAATTTACGTACGTGGCGTTGACAACCATTCCGAATCAGATCCGCAGACCATTGTCGTTGACCTGACACCACCGTATGCCATTTCCCCCGATGCACCGCCGGCGCCGATTCCGCCTGCCGACCTGCCGACACCTGCCGACCGCGACTACTTTGAAAGCAAGCCCAATGAGTCTGCAGTGTTTACGATCCCGGATTATGTGGCGCATGGTCGGGCAGACGGCGATTGGGCGTATCTTTACTATAATGGCTCCGATACGCCCTATGCACCCAACCCGCCCGATCCTTCGCCACGCTGGAATCTGCCTGCGGACCTGAGCTTTCCATTGCCATTATCCGTGGTTGACGCCAATCCGGATGGCCTGCGCAATTTGCGGTATGAGTTGTTCGACGCGGCAGGGAATTGGGCGCGGCTTTCGACTGCCTACGAGATGGACGTGGGCCTGTTTCCAGCGCCCGAGAACCTGCTGGCCCCCCTGGTTGACCGAACCTCTCCCCCCGGCGATGTATTGATTGATCGGGCGGACGTTGCGCTGGACGGCGGCATGATCGTGCGTATTCCTGAATATACGAACTTTCTGCGCGGCGTCGATGGAGATGAATTCCTCGTCACATTGAGGACAAGCATCACCACCGTTAACTTGGAGGCCCAGCCACTGGGCAACAGCCGTTTCCCGGCGGAGGTTTACGTTCCGTACAGGGTGCTGGAAATCCTGTATGGGGCCACTCGAGGGCTATTGCCGTTGACGGTTTCCTATGTGGTGCGGCGGCGGTCTGTCAACAACCCGGCGACACCGACCACCACCGTCAACCTGGACCTGTTTGTTGTCGGCCCCACTCCCATTGGCCCGGACCCGATCAACGATGACCTGCTGCCCGTAGTCGTGAACGGGGTGGACGCAACCGGTACCGAGGGCCCCGACGACGAACTGGAGCGCGACCACGCCAACCGGCCTGCAATTGCTCGGGTAACGTTATGGAGTACGGCACCCACACCGGATGCCAGCGACTTTACGATCCGCCTTTACTATTCGGGCGAACTCGTTGCTACCCAACCGGTGACCGGCGCCTCGGCTGGCCAGGTGATTCCGCTCTCAATCCCGTGGAGCTTCATTGAGCGTCATGGCAATGGCCGCAAGACGGTGTTCTACACCATTGCCCAAGGGGCCAGCACCAACCGCCAGTTTTCCCCTGACACGACGGTGACGGTGAATGCCAACTTCAAAGAGCTTGCCCCGCCGGTGGTACGACATCTGTCGGACGGAGGGGCGATCAACTGCGCTACGTTCAGGCCTGAAAATCCTCCCGGAAACGTTGTGGTGTTTATCCCGCCTTCGGAGCACTTTGAACTGAGGATGGTGGTTACGCTGCACTGGCAAGGCTACAGCGACAATGCAGGAATGGTAGCGGTCCCGGCAGCAGTGGGTCGTGTGGACTCCATACCGCTCACGCAAGCCATGATCAATTCTGGGTTCGAGTTGCTCCTGGGGCCCTATGAGACCATCTACAAACCCATCCAGCCCAACTCGGGTGCAAGGCTGGCCGGCTCCGCGCGGATCTGGTACACCATCAACCTGCCTGAAGGACCATTACCTTCCGATGAAGCGCATCCTCTTGTTCGCGGGGTTCGGATAGGTGGAACGAATGGCTTTTTCTGCGACGGTACTGCCGTCCCGCTTCCTTGATACTTGTTTGAGCCCTAATGCCAAAGAGGAGCCTTGCTCCTCTTTGGCATTTTTGCCGTTGGGTCGACTACAAACTGCATTCACTTTCAGCACAGCACCTTGGGATTAGTCCTACAGATGTTGGGAACAGCTCTGGGTACCTTGGGCGCCGCTTGATTGGCAGGGTCCACACGCTTTTCGGAACCGGCCAGTTTTTTTCCGTAAAGGAACGCCAACCCAGAGGTCCGTAAAGATGTCAGCTCCATTCAATTTCAAACCAACTCCCTTAAGCCTTGCCTTCAAGGCCAAGGCCGTCACACTGCTGATGCTCATGGCGCAGCTGTCCGAAGCGCGTGTCGTGACCGGCCCGGATGAAACGGTGGGGCCTGGCCCGCGCCCTGACACTTTTGAATTGCGTGCAGGTTCCCGCCTGACGGTTCATGGAGTGCCCACCCTGCAAATCACTGCCAATTCCGCAACCCTGATTGTCAATGCCGGCAGCAGCACCCGGGACATTGCCGCAATCAACTCCGACATCCGCATCGATGGTTCGGACGTCATTGCGCGGGATTCGGGAAGGGCCGGGGTTCATGTCACGGGCAGCAACGTGCTGATCACCAACAGCAACGTTACCCACAACAACGGAACCGGGCTGGCAGCGGCCCGTTCCCTGGGCGCCACCAATGGTTCCAGCGTCACGGTCGTCAACAGTCACATCACCGGCAGCACCCGCGGTGCCTCGGCCAGTGCCCACAGTGTGCTGGACCTGACCGATTCGCGTGTCGAGGCGACCGCAGATGATGGCGTGGGTATCGAACTGTTCAATGGCCAGGCCCGTGCGTTCAATACCAGCATCGTTGGTGGAGACATTGGCGTGAAGATGGGCGTGGATAACGACCCGACTTTGGCCAGCAGCCTGATCCTCGACCGCTCGAGCGTCGAGGGCAAGACCGGTTCGGCGATTCAGGTCGGCTCGTTCAGGCCCGGGGAATCCACCCTTGCTGATATTCATGTACTCAATGGCTCCACGCTGACCGGCGCAAACGGTGTGCTGCTGGAAGTCATGAACGGCGCCACCGCCAACATGAACGTCGACCGCAGCTTCCTGGTCGGTGACGTGGTGGTCGAAGACGGCAGCACCGCCAGGTTGCAGCTCAACAATGGCTCCTGGCTCACCGGCAAACTGCAGAACGTCGCCGAGTTGAGCGTCAATTCAGCGTCCCACTGGATGCTGGTGGATGACAGTTCAGTCGGCGACCTGATCATGGGCGGCGGCACCGTGCACTTTGGCGGCGCCGATGAGTTCTTCCAGTTGGACGTCAACAGCCTGTCGGGTGACGGCAGCTATGTGATGCACACCGACTTCAGCACCGGCCAGACCGACTTGCTCAACGTCAACGGGGTTGCCACGGGCAACCACAGCCTGCTGTTGGCGGCGACCGGCTCCGAGTTGGCGAGTGCCTTGCCGATTCGTGTGGTGCACACCGAAGGTGGCGATGCGCACTTCTCGCTGGACGGCGACACCGTGGATGTGGGCGCCTATTCCTACGGGCTGAAGAAGGAAGACACCGACTGGTACCTCGACCCTAACCGTCGTGGCACCAGCAACAGCACCAAAACCGTGATGGCGTTGTTCAACACGGCCCCCACCGTGCTGTACGGCGAGATGTCCCTGCTGCGTACCCGCATGGGTGAACTGCGCTTCAGCGACGGCCAGAGCAACGGGTTCTGGATGCGTGGCTACGGCAACAAATACGAGGTAGCCGGGAACAAGGACGGTGGTGGCTACACGCAAAACCAGCGTGGCCTGAGCCTGGGGGCCGATGCGCCATTGTCGAGCGGAGATGGCCAGTGGATGGCCGGTGTCATGGCGGGTCACAGCACGTCCGACATCAGCGCCAACACTTCCGGCAGCGGCAAGGTCAACAGCTACTACTTGGGGGGTTATGCCACCTGGATCGACGACGAGAGCGGGCTGTACTTCGACGGCGTGGTCAAGCTCAACCGCTTGCACAACGAGGTCAACGTGACCATGAGCGACGGCAAGCGTGCCAAGGGCAACTACACGCAGAATGCCGTGAGCGCATCGGCGGAAGTCGGCCGGCATATCAAGCTCGACGATGGTTACTTTGTAGAACCGTACTCGCAACTGAGCACAGCGATTATCCAGGCGCAAAGTTACGAGCTGGACAATGGCCTGCAGGCCAAGGGTGATCGCACCGCCTCCGTGGTGGGCAAGCTCGGCGTGACAGGTGGCAAGAATATCCAGCTGGAGAGCGGCGGGGTGCTGCAGCCCTACCTGCGTACAGCGTTGGCCCATGAGTTCAACCACAGCAACAAGGTCAAGGTGAACGACCAGCGCTTCAACAACGATGTGTTCGGTTCGCGTATCGAAGTGGCAGCGGGCGTGGCGATGTCGGTGTCGAAGAACGTCAAGCTGCACGCTGATATTGAACATGCCCAGGGCAAGAAGGTGGATCAGCCGTGGGGGGTTAATGTGGGAGTGCGTTACGATTTCTAGGAAACAGGGGTAAAGAAAAAAGGAAGCCGAGGCTTCCTTTTTTTGTGGGGTTAAGTATCTTGATTTTTTAATAGGGAGTCATGCACCACGCTGACATGTTGTAATGCCCGCGCACAGCCACCCAGTATAGCGGTCCGGTTCCTATCGTTATGAAGTTGTACCAATCACCATTGAATGAACAAAGTCCATACTCTCTGAGTCTTGGAGGAGGGTTGTATATAGAGCTTAACGCGGAAATTATCGATCCATTTCCGCTGTTGCCTATTACAAGTGGGCGTCCTCCTATTGAGTTCATCCAGTTAATAGCAGCAGTAGGAGACTGGTGTGTTTCATTGACTTGTAGTTGGAAGATGTTAGAGACAACGACCGTATAGGACCGCGAAATATTATTTCTGTCTCTCGCGGTGATCGTCGCCGTACCATTACGATTGCCTGTTACTTTTCCCGTGGTTAAGTGTACTGAAGCAATAGTAGGTGCGCTGGACGCGTAGGAATAAGAACCAACCCCTCCGCTGGCTACTCGTGTCTGCGTATTGCCCGCCCAATCCCTCCCGGTTGCGGGCCAGTTGGTGAGCACCCTTGTACCGTTCAAGTTCATTTGACTCTGATCAATCCTCAGCGAAGTAATTACCGTATAGGTCGCAGTGGGGAACGTAATGGCCGTGGATTCAACGCTGCTGCCATCAAACGTTACCTTGCACGTTACGGTGATGGTGCTGTTGTTAGGCAGCCCGTCCAGCCATGTGCGCAGTACCGCCTTGTTCACCAAGCCGGTCGATACTTCTCCCGCCAGCAGGCTGTAGTTTGTCAGCACATTCAACGGCGCGCTGCCCGCCCTGGTCAGTTGCACCCAGACCTTCTGGCCCGTTGCGGCCAAAGGCCAAGGGGCAACACTCAAGGTGGCATTGGTGCTGAAGTTATTGAGGTTCAACTCACCGCCTGTAGGGACGCCATTGATCAGCGGCCGAGGCAGCGCCGAGGACGGAACACGGTTGACGGTCAGCTTCTGTGTTTCTGACGGGACAATAGTCGTCCCTATCGTCGCCATATAACGGAGCTCGATCAATTTGCCCGCGCTGTTGGCGAGGATGTCCCGGCTGATCTGAAAGTCGACGCGCTTATTGGTGTTACCGTTCTGCGCCGGGATGGTGGCCATGGTGCCGTTCGGGTAAATCCACTCGAGGGCGATGCGGTGGGCCGCGGTCATTTCGTTATAGGCCACCGCCACATAGGCGTTGTTCTGCCAGTCCTGTGGGTCGATGGTCAAGGTGGCGCCCTGCAGATTGGCAAAGGCCGGGCGCGGCAATGTGGCGGGGATCGACTGGATAATATGCTCGCGTACACCAAACAATACTGCGGTGTTTTTATCAGTGCTTTCGGCCAGGCTGACCCAGAAGCGAATGGTCAGGTGCGACTCGTTCCTGAGACCTTGCAGCTCCGCCAACGGTATGGGTTGCGAGACACCCAGGGTGGCGCTTTCTCCAACAGGGGCGGCGATAAAAGTGTCCAGGTTGAACGCACTGCCGTCGGTGTTGGTACCCGTGTATTGCAGCCACATGAACTGCTCTTCAAAGGCCAAAGGCCAGGCCGCCACACGGATGCGGGCTTGAGCAACAAGCTCGTTCGTCGGCAGGATCACGCTGTTGCCGACCCCGTCGATGGTTGGTGTGGGTAACCCACTCAACGGCAGCAGGTCCAGGTTCAGAGTATCCGACTCATGGAGAAACCCGCTGCGGGTAAAACTGTATTGCACACTGATGCGGTTACGCTCGTTGCGAATGCCCTTGGCAATGGTACGGGCCTCTATCGGCACACCCACTTCATTGGTGTCGGGGTTGCCCCAACCCGTTTCGACGGTGCTGCCCAGCAGATCGGCCGTCACCCATTTCACTGAAAACGATTCGCTCTCGCGCATGCGCCGGTATTTCACCAGCACCGTTGCACCCGATTGAGCCGCCAGCGGGTCAAGCCGGTCAGGGTACTGCTCGGCTTCCACGACTTCAGGCGCATCCAGTTCCACGCCACGGCCCACGGTCAGGAGGGTTGTAAACGAGCGCAAGGTGAGTTTCGGCAGCGGGGTTTCGCGTTCCAGGCTGTAGGTGATGCGCAGTTGGCCATCGAAGTTGTTATCCAGCACCGCACGGCTCACCGGCAGTACCAGTGGCTGGCCCTGTGTCGCACCGTTGATCGTCACCGAACCGCTGGCGGAACCGCCTGTGCCCGTGCCCACAATGTTCCATTGGATATGGTCGCGGCTCCTGGTTGCCGTATAGGGTAGCGTCAGCAGCACGCTGTCGCCCACTACGTCAACCGGGTCAACGTTGTCGTCAATCGCGCCCTGCAGGGTGGGGGCAGGCATGGTTTCGAGGCGTTCGTCGATGCGTACTGTCAGCACCCGTGATTTGCGTTCAATCAGCGCACCGTAGGCATGCAACTGGCTGTCTGCGCCGTCATCGACCAGGTAATACACTGCGACGTCACCCAGCCCCTTGAACTGTTGCAGTATTTCGCTTGGAACCCGGCGCGTGCCACCCTGGTCCCCGGCCAGTTGCGGGTCGGAATAGCGAATTCCACCGCCCCCTGGAACAATTTGCTCGATGACCAGGGTTTCCAGCGAGTCGTAGGCGTGGGGCTGGTAGGACGGGATGCTGATAAACGCATCATCGTCCGGGTTGATCAGGCCCAACTCGCTCGGGGTCACGGTCACTGCCGGCATCGAGGTCGGTGTACCCACCACCGTCACGGTGACACTGCCAGACTGCCCGAGGTGGCCACCGGTGGCGGTGTGCCAGACGAATGAAGCCCTGAACGAGCCGCCGATGACGCGCTCGATCAAATCGCGGTCCACCGGGAAGATCTCTTCCCGACCGTTCCTGACTTCGACAGGATCAAGCACCAGTTCTTCGATCGTGCCGTCCGCCAGTGTGGCCGTCAGGGTAATCGTGACCTGGTTTGGGGGCAGCGGGGCCGGTGTCACCCGTGGGGTCTGCAACAGGATTTCGAACAGTGAATTACTTTGCGTGTCGTAATCGATTTGCCGGCTTTCCGCGTCATCCACCAGGAAAAACGGCGCGCTCATTAAGCTGGGGTCCAGTTCGGCGACCAGTCCATACGGCTTGGAGTACTGGTATTTTTCCCCTGAGTAATTCTGAACCACATCGAACACCCTGAAGCGCAGGGTGAGTGCGCCGTTGAGGCCACCCTTGAGAATATTTTCCTTGCTGATAAATACCCTGATCGGCTGGATACCGCCAGCCTCGGCGGCCGTGACCAGGTGCCTGATCTCAATTCCGTCCCAATAGAACTCAATGGTGTCGTTCTTGCGCACGTTCGGATAGGGCGCAATCACGGCGTATAACCCGCGACTGATCGTGTCCATGTTGATCGTGCTGCTTTCGGGCAAGCCGTCGACACTCAGGCTGAGTTTACTGTGCCATTTGTCGTCACCATTGTTCTCTATCCCGCCGGGACGGGTGGTCTTGATCAATATGCTTTGCGGCGGCGAGGTGCTTTCCTGGCCGCTGCCTGCGCGCAGTACCCGCGCGCGCACTTGCACTTCACCTTCAGGCATGCGTTCGGCGATGACGTACATGCCATAACGATCCTGGTCCATCTCGACGACACCAGATACCTGAAGATCGTTATTGACGTACAACTCAAAGGCGTCGAAGATGGCCCAGGTGTGCCATTTTTCCAGGACGAAATACGCATAGGGCTGAACATGCCGAATGCCCAGGCCATAGGCGTAAGGTTCATCGGGATACTGGTCAAGCGAGACCGGCGGGAACGCCGAATAGGGCGGGGCCAGGTCTTCAGCCGTGATCACCGGCAGGAGCGCGGGCTCAAGGAGGGCCAGGGGGCTGTCGGAAACAGGTACACCTGGGTCTTCAATGACCGAGGCATTGTCATCGGGGTCGATCGGTTGGTTGGGCATGCTGACCACTCCTTGCTGGAAGTCACGCACAGCGCTGGCTGTGCATATAGGCAAGGGAAATCAAACACCCGCAGCCCCGATAGCGGATAGCTGTGAAAACTGACAGTGCCGACGAATGGTTGTGTCTACACCCAGATGCTCAGCCAGCTTGAGACCAGCAACAACACCGCCATGCAGCGGTTGAACCGTTGCATGGCCTTGGGCGAGCGAAACACCCGGCTGCTTCCAACCCCCAGCAATGCCCACGCGCCGAGGCACGGCAAGGCGATCACAAAGAACGCCAGCGACAGGTACAGCACATGGCTCTGGCGTTCATCGCCATTGCCGGCAAACACGCTCACCACCGCCAGGGCCATCATCCAGGTCTTGGGGTTGACCAGTTGCAGGCTGGCGGCGCCGGCCAGGCCCAGGGGTTTTTGCACGGCAGCCGGGTCGATTGACTCGGCGGGGGCGCTGAAGATCTGCCAGGAAAGATAGCTGAGCCAGGCGACCCCCAGCCATTGCATCGCTGCCTGCACCCGGGGCCAGTGCGCCAGCGACTGGCCAACGCCGGAGCCTACCAGCAGCACAATCCCCGCCGCCCCCGCGCATGCGCCCAGCACGATAGGCAGTGCGGCTTTGAAGCCATACCGTGCGCTGTTACTCAGCACCAGGATATTGGTGGGGCCAGGGGTGATGGAGGCTACAAAAGCGAATAAAAGGAAGGGCAACAGGGTAGGGAACATGGTGGGGCGACTCCGTAGGTGGGACGATGGAGTCGATGGTTGCAGGGGCGTGGTGGCGTGTCTGGAAGGTTTGAGCAGGGGCGTGCGGACACGGGCAGGGGATAGTGGCGGGAGAGCTATAGGGGACAAAAAAAGGGACAAGTGCATGGTTTAGATGGACCTGTCCCGGTTATACCTCGGTTAGTTAATCAATAACGCATGACATAGAGTCCTTGCGAGTCACTGTCGGTGAAATAAGCTTTTGAACCGTTTGGTAGTACTGCAATATTGCCAGATCCAAACCCAATGTCCACGGGTACAGTCGCTATAAGCCTGTCCGTATTTGTGTCAAATATGTTGAAGACCCTGTACCCTGCCGTATAGACATGAGGAAGTACCGGGTTGACTGCAACCGACCTTCCCCATCCTACCCCAATCACGGTCACCAAACTGTTGGTGTTGGTGTTTATTATCACCAAGCCATCAGCTCTCGCCAAATAGAGGCGAGGGGTGTTGGTACTTAATGCCATGGGCCCAATCACTCCCTGAATGACAGTTACAACACTATTGTTTGCAGTATTGATAACAGTCGTATCAACCGCGTTGAAACCGCCGCCATAGGTCGTAAGATAGGCACGCGTATTATTAGGTGAGCGGGCGATGAAGTAAGACTGACCCGCTATTTGAGCTATCCGATTGCCGGTGGCGGCGTCGTAAGTATAAGCACCGGTCCTCGAAGTAACATATAGCCGAGTGCCTGCAGTATTGATCGCCAAGTCCTGTGCATTTTCGGTGGCATAGGTCGCAACTCTGGCAAAGGAGGTTGTACTGATTACCGCTATGCCGGTGTGGACCAGGTCCAGGTAGAGTCTTGATCCGTCCGGGTGAATTGCAAGGTGCCCACTGGACTGAATGTCATACGAAGCCGAGTGAATAATGGCGTCCGTTGCTGTGTCGATAACGTAAATCGCAGTTCTACCACCCGCGCCAACAGCGACATAAACGCGGCGCCCGTCAGGGCTGACGACGATCCCCCTTGATGAGTGAAGGAGGGTAGGAATAAATGTGACCTCCGCTAGCCATGTCACGGTATAGGTACTTTGCAGGAGCGGGATGGCTTTTGACTCATCGTCACTGCCGTCATACGTCACTTTGCAGGTCACCGTGAACGTAGTGTTTTTCCCCAGGCTTGCCAGCCAGCTGCGGGAGACAGCTTGGTTGGTGATGCCGTTGGCCGCTTGAGCAGCAGTAATGGCGTGTGCCCTCAGCACCGACAAAGGTTCTACACCTGCCGCCTCCAGCGTGATCCATACACGTTGACCTTGCTTGCTCAATTCCCATTTGGCTACAGAGGCGTGTGCATCCCCGGTGAACGCCTGGAGGTCCAGGGTTGTGCCGCTGTTCATGTTATTGATTCGCGGTTGTGGCGGTCTTCCCGCCGGGATCCTGGCCACTGTCAATACCTGCGTTTCTGAAGGCACCGGGCTGCCATTGATGGTGGCGACATAGCGCAACTCAATGGTTTTGCCGACGCTGTCTGCCAGCACTTCATTGGTAATGACGAAATCCACACGACCGCCGTCCAGGCCGTCCTTGGCGCCAATATCCGCAACACCGCCATCCGGGAAAATCCATTGCAACTGGATGGAATGGCTTGGATTCATGCCGCCATACGCCACCGTGACACTGGCGTTGTCTACGTGGTCCAGCGGCTGAATGGTCAGCGTTGCCCCGGGCTGGTCGTTGAACCGTGGGTGCGGCAGCACGGCGGGCAGGGTTTGCACACGGTGTTCACGCACGCCAAACAGCACGGCGGTGTTCTTGTCGGGGCTTTCTGCCAGGCTGACCCAGAAGCGGATGGTCAGGTGCGAGCCATCCATCAAGCGCTGCAGTTTGTCCACTGGCGCGGGTGGCGAGATACCGTTGGCGGCACCGTTTTCGGTGACCAGGTTGGCGGTGTAGGTGTCCTCGCGGTACGGGCTGCCGTCGGCAAACGTGCCCTCCCAACTCATCCACATAAACTGCCCGGCATCGATAAACGGCCAGACGGATACACGGGCGCGGGCCTGGTCATTGAGTTTCGACAGGTCGAGCAGGGTGCTGTCGCCAATGCCGTCGATCGTCGGTGTGGGCAGCCCGGTGAGGGGAAGCAGGTGCAGGTCGACAGTGTCCGAAGGGTACGGAAAGGCGCCACGGTTGAAGTGGTATTGCACGCTGATCTGGTTGCCACCGGGGCGAATACCCCTGGCGATGGTGCGCGCCGGGATGGTCACGAATACTTCGTTGGTGGACGGGTTGCCCAGGGTGTACTCGGTGGCACTGCCCAGCCCGTCGCGGCTCAACCAGTCGACCTTGATCTGGTCGGTGGCCTGCATCGGCCGGTATCTCACGATGACCTTGGCGCCGCTCAATGCTGCCAGGGGGTTGAGTGCGTCGGGGAACAGGGTGGCGCCGTCGATAACCGGACGGTCCAGTTGCACGCCGCGGCCCACGGTCAGGTTGAGCACCTCGGAGCGCAATACCAGGCGCGGCGGGCCGCTGCGTTCGAGGCTATAGGTAATGCGCAGGCTGCCATTATTGTTGTTGTCGAGGATCGCCCGGCTCACCGGGAAAACCAGGGGCTTGCCTGCCGTGCCGCCGTTGATGCGCACAACGCCACTGGCCGAGCCGTCAAGGCCGGAGCCGATGGCGTTCCAGTGGATCAGGTCACCTTCTTCGGTCTGCCCGTGCGGGGCGGGCAAGGTCAGGGGCAGGGTCAGCAGCAAGGTGGGCGTGGTCACATGGCTGGGGTCGATGTTGTTGCCCAGGGCGCCTTCCAGGTGTGCAGTCGGCATGTTGCCGATGCGTTCACCCACGTGGGCGAACAGCTCGCGGGACTTGCGAGTGGTCAATGCGTTGCCGTCCAGGACGTGGCCGGCGCCATCGTTGACCAGGTAATAAAATGCGATGTCGCCCACGCCTTCAAACTGTTTCAGGTGCTCTTTGCTGACGTAGCGCGTGCCGCCCTGGGCGCCCGCCAGTTGTTCTTCCACGTAGTCTTCGCCGCCGCCGCCAGGACGGATATGTTCGATCACCAGGGTTTCCAGCCAGTCCGGGTTGTGGGGTTCGTAGAAGGGGATCTGCACGGTGATGTCCTGATCGGGCTCGATCAGCCCCACCTCGATCGGTGCGACCGTCACTGCCGGCATCGCCACCGGCGTGCCCACCACGCTGACGGAGGTACTGCCGGATTGCTCCACGCGGCCGTCGTTTTTCAGCCACTGGAACGAGACCCGGAAGGACCCGCCCACCAGTTGTTCGATAATCTCCCGGTCGACGGTGACAAATTCAACGCTGAGGTTTCTGTCCACCACCGGGGCCAAGGGGAACACCTGGGTCGAACCGTCGCCCAGGGTACCGAACAACGTCACCGCCAATTGGTGCCGCGGCAGGGGCGCCGGGGTTTGCCGAGGCACCGTCACCAGCACTTCGAAGGTTGCCTCGCTCTGGGTATCGAAGTCGATCTGGGTCGCCTCTTCGCCATCCACCAGGAAGATCGGTGCAGAAAGCAGGTTTGGATCCAGCTCGCTGTCCAGGAAGTAGGGTTTGGAATACTGGTATTTATCCCCGGAGAAGTTTTGCACCACGTCCGAGACCCGAAACCGCAGGGTCAGCTTGCCGAAATGCCCCCCCTGCAAAATGATGTCCCTGGAGACAAAGACGCGAATCGGCCCTGAACCCGCGACTTCGGCCGGGCTGACGATATGCGTGACTAAAACCCCATCCCACGACAGCTCGATCTGGTCATTCTGGCGCAGGTTTTCATAGCGCTGGATCAGGCACCAGACCCCGCTGTTGGCATTATCTATATTAACGGTGGAGCCCTCAGGCAGGCCTTCCACCGTCATCACCAGGCCCGGGTGCCATTTGCTGCCGGGGTCGTTATCGCGGCCACCGGGGCGGGTGGTCTTGATCAGGATGGTTTGCAGCGGCGACGTACTCTCCTGGCCGCTGCCGGCCCGCACTACGCGGCCGTATATCTGGACGTCGCCTTCGGGGATGAATTCTTCGGGGACGAACAAGTCGTAACGGTCCCGGTCTTCAAGCGCAATATCGGCGGCGACTGCATTGACCAGGTCGTTGAGGTAGAGGGCGTAGAAGTCGTAATTGAAGTTGAACCAGCGTTCGAAGGTCCACTGGGCAAAGGGGCGCACGTGGCGGATGCCCAGGCCGTAGACCCCTCTTTCAGGATACAGCGTGGCATCCAGCGGGACCGACGGATAGGCTGACTTGGGCGGGTCGAGGTCTTCGACGCGGCGCGACGCCAGGCCTGACGATGGGTTATGCAGCACGAGGGCGTTGCCGGGCGGGTTGTTGTCGCCCAGCGGCGCATTATCCGGGGCTATGGGAAAATTGGGCATGGACAGGCTTCCTTGAATGAGGCGCGGCCCTGAGTGGCCGACTGCTGACAAGGAGATCAAACACCTATCGGGGGGCGTGGCGAACCTGTGAGAGTTGACAGTGCCGACGAGTGGTGGTGGCGCAGCTAGCGCTGAAAAACGCTTGAACACCGCTTGCGATACGCCGCCGGCGTCAGGCCATACGCCCTCACGAACCAGCGCCCCAGGTGACTCTGGTCGGCAAAGCCCAGGGCAATCGCTACGTCGGCGGGTTGCTTGCCGTTGGCCAGCCAATGCCGGGCGCGGGCCAGGCGCAGTTGCACCAGGTAGGCATGGGGTGGCAGGCCGAAGGCGCTCTTGAAGGCGCGGGTAAGGCGAAAGCGATCGACGCCGCAGGCCAGCGCCAGTTCATCCATGCCCACATCTTGCTGCAGGTGCGCATGCAGGTATTCCCGGGCCCTGTGCGCCACCCGTGGCAGGCGAGGGTCTTCATGGTAGCGGGTGCGCCAGTGCAGTTGCGCAGTGAGGCGTTCGAGCAGTTGGTCCATTGCCTGTTGCCGCACGATGCGCAGCTCACCTCCGTGCAAGGTCTGGAAGGCCCGGCTGGTGGCCAGGGCCAGGCGCTGGTCGCTGGCCAGGGTGCTGGCAAACCCCAGCTGGCTGTCGAGCGGCGCTTCTTCGAACACTGCGCTGACTTCCCGCGCCAACCACTGCGGGTCGAGGTAAAGCATGTGGTAGGTAAAACCGTCCGCCGTGGGCGCGTCGCCGTCGTGCAGCTCGCCGGGCTCCACCAGGAACACCTGGCCGGGCACGCTGTTATGGCGGGTGCGCCGGCAGTTGAACTGCTGCACACCTTGCTCCGTGACGCCCACCAGGTAGCTGTCGTGCCAGTGCGGGTCGTAGGCGTGGCCCTCGAAATGCGCGCGCAGGGTCTCGATGCCGGTGTCGGCGTCCTGAGCCAGGTCGATCCAGTTGTGGGCGGCCATAAAATACCTATGGGGTAAACACTGCAAGAGCGAACAAGCTCGCTCCTGCAGGGGCTTAGCGTCTAGAAGGTTTGTGCAGCCTCATCCAAACAATCCGGCGGCGATGTTGATCGAGAACCCCAGGATCGCCGTGTTGAACAGAAACCCGATCAACGATTGCCCCAGCACCACCTTGCGCATGGTACGCGTGGCAACCCCGACATCCGCCGTTTGCACCGCCACGCCGATGGTGAACGAGAAGTACAGGAAGTCCCAGTAATTGGGCGTGCGTAAATCCTCGGCAAAGCGCAGTGCCGGCTCGGGGCCGTCCCAGGTGTAATACAGGCGCGCATAGTGCACGCTGAAAATCACCCCGATCAGCAGCCATGAGCCAACCACCGTCAGGCCGGTAAAACCGTAGTGCAACAGGCGCTGGCTATCGCTCAGGTCCTTGGTGCCCACCAGGTTCAGGGTGATGGTCGCCAGGCTGGCAATCGCCGCGATGCACACCATGAACAACACCAGGCCGGCGTTCTCGTCCTCGATCTCGGCGATGCGTTTCACGTCGTCGGCCCGGGAATGGCTGGTGAGCCACAGCATCAGCACCAGGTAGGTCCAGACCCCGGCGTTCCAGCCGATGAGGATTTTGCTGATGATCGTGTCGGCGGGAGCCAGGAGCCCCACCGCCAGGCCCAGGACGGCGGCGGAGGACAGGCGAGGGTGGGTGCGTGCGAGGAAGGGCATGGCGCTCACAAATCAGGGATGTGTAAGCACCATAGCGCATTTATTACGTGTGGCGCTTGCGCACCAGCTTCATGACCACGACGAAGAACACCGGCACAAACACCACCGCCAGCGTCGCGGTAATCATGCCGCCGATCACCCCGGTACCGATGGCCTGCTGGCTGGCCGAGCTGGCGCCCGTGGCAATCGCCAACGGCACCACGCCGAGGATGAACGCCAGGGAGGTCATGATGATCGGCCGCAGGCGCAGGCGTGCGGCTTTCAACGTGGCGTCGATCAGGTCTTCACCCTGGTCATACAGGTCCTTGGCAAACTCGATGATCAGGATCGCGTTCTTCGCCGACAGCCCAATGATAGTAATCAGGCCGACCTTGAAGAACACATCGTTGGGCATCCCGCGCAAGCTTACGGCCAATACCGCGCCGAGCACGCCGAGGGGCACCACCAGCAGCACCGAGGTCGGAATCGACCAGCTCTCATACAGCGCCGCCAGGCACAGGAACACGATCAGCAGCGACAAACCGAGCAGCAGCGGGGCCTGGGAGCCGGACAAGCGCTCCTGCAACGACAGGCCGGTCCATTCCTGGCCCAGGCCGGCGGGCAGTTGGCTGACCAGGCGCTGGATTTCCTCCATCGCCTCGCCGGTACTGTGGCCCGGTGCCGATTCACCGGAAATCGCGATGGCCGGGTAGCCGTTGTAGCGGGTCAACTGGGCGGGGCCCTGAATCCAGCGCGCCTCGACGAAGGCCGACAGCGGCACCATCTTCCCGGCATTGTTGCGCACATGGATCTT
Organism: Pseudomonas sp. KK18; assembly: GCF_037094675.1. Taxonomy (NCBI): domain Bacteria; kingdom Pseudomonadati; phylum Pseudomonadota; class Gammaproteobacteria; order Pseudomonadales; family Pseudomonadaceae; genus Pseudomonas; species Pseudomonas sp. KK18. The sequence goes on along the minus strand of NZ_CP146605.1, from coordinate 3,995,769 downwards.
CATCAGGTCGGCCACCTGGCTGCGCTGATCACCTTCGGCCTGCACCACCACCCGCTGCATGCGGCCCTGGTTGGGGAAGTCGTTGATATAGGCCGAACCGATGGCCGAGGACAGCACATTGCCGATATCGGCAAAGGAAATGCCCAGGGCATTGGCTTGCTTGCGGTCAACTTCCAGCTGTACCTGAGGTGCCTCGGCCAGGGCGCTTTCACGCACGTTGGCCAGGATCGGGCTTTTCTCGGCGGCGGCCAGCAGTTCGGTACGGGCCTCCATCAACGCGGCATGGCCGACGCCGCCACGGTCCTGCAGGCGGAACTCGAAACCACTGGAGGTGCCCAGGCCATCCACCGGCGGCGGCAGGATTGCATAGGCAATCGCGTCCTTCAGCTCACTGAAAGCCGCGTTGGCACGGTCCGCAATGGCCGCGGCGGAATCCTTGCTGCTGCGCTCCGACCAGTCCTTGAGCGTGGTAAACGCCAGCGCGGCGTTCTGCCCCGAACCGGAGAAGCTGAAACCCATGATCATCGTGGTATCGCCCACGCCCGGCTCGCCGGCGTTGTGTGCCTCGATCTGCTCGGCCACCTGCACCGTGCGGTTTTTGCTGGCACCCGGCGGCAGCTGGATATCGGTGATGGTGTAGCCCTGGTCTTCCACCGGCAGGAAGGACGAGGGCAGGCGGGCGAACAACACCCCAAGCCCCACCACCAGCACCAGATAGATCAACAGGTAACGCCCGCTGCGCTTGAGGGCGTAGGCCACCCAGCCTTCATAGCGGTCGGTGAACTGCTCGAAGCGCCGGTTGAACCAGCCGAAGAACCCGCCTTTCTCATGGTGCTCGCCCTTGGCAATCGGCTTGAGCAAGGTCGCGCACAGGGCTGGGGTCAAGGTCAGGGCGAGGAATGCCGAAAACAGGATCGAGGTGGCCATCGACAACGAGAACTGCTGATAGATCACGCCCACCGAACCCGGCATGAACGCCATCGGCAGGAACACCGCCACCAGCACCAGGGTGATACCGACAATCGCCCCGGTAATCTGGCCCATGGCCTTGCGGGTGGCCTCCTTGGGCGACAGGCCCTCGGTGACCATGATCCGCTCGACGTTCTCCACCACCACAATCGCATCGTCCACCAAAATGCCGATGGCCAATACCATGCCGAACATGGTCAGCACGTTGATCGAGAAACCCAGCAACAGCATCGTCGCAAAGGTGCCCATCAGCGCGATGGGCACTACCAGCGTCGGGATCAATGTGTAGCGGATGTTTTGCAGGAACAGGAACATCACCGCAAACACCAGCAACATCGCTTCGCCCAGGGTGTACACCACCTTGGTGATCGAGACCTTCACGAACGGCGAGGTGTCGTACGGAATTTTGTATTCGACGTTGGCCGGGAAGTAGCGCGCCAGTTCGTCCATCTTCGCCCGCACCAGGGTCGCGGTGCTCAAGGCGTTGGCGCCCGGTGACAGCTGCACGCTGACGGCGGTGGACGGCTTGCCGTTCAGGCGGGTGGAGAACTGGTATTCCTGGCTGCCGATTTCCACCCGCGCCACGTCACCGACGCGCACGGTGGAACCGTCCGGGTTGGCCTTGAGCACGATGTCGGCAAATTCGGCCGGGGTCGACAGTTGGCCTTTCACCAGGATCGACGCGGTGATTTCCTGGGTCTTGGTGCCCGGCAAATCGCCGATGCTGCCGGCCGACACTTGGGCGTTCTGCGCCGCAATCGCCGCGTTGACGTCGGCCGGGGTCAGGTTGAAGCCGATCAGCTTCTGCGGGTCGATCCAGATGCGCATTGCGCGTTCGGCGCCGTACAGCTGGGCCTTGCCCACACCGTCCAGGCGCTTGAGTTCGTTCATCACGTTGCGCGCCAGGTAATCGCTGAGCGCCACGTCATCGAGCTTGCCGTCACTGGAGGTCAGGGTCACCAGCAGCAGGAAGCCGGCGGAGACTTTCTCCACCTGCAAGCCTTGCTGCGTCACGGCTTGGGGCAGGCGCGGCTCCACCGCCTTGAGACGGTTTTGCACGTCAACCTGGGCCATCTCCGGGTCGGTGCCCGGCTGAAAGGTGGCGGTGATGGTGGCCGAACCGAGGCTGCTCTGGGATTCGAAATACAGCAGGTGATCGGCGCCGTTAAGCTCTTGCTCGATCAGGCTGACCACGCTTTCGTCCAGGGTTTGCGCGGAGGCACCCGGGTACACCGCATAGATCTCGACTTTCGGCGGCGCGACGTTGGGGTACTGCGCCACCGGCAACTGCGGGATGGCGAGGGCGCCGGCCAGCAGGATAAACAGGGCGACCACCCAGGCGAAGATCGGGCGGTCAATAAAGAACTGCGGCATGTTTAACGATCCTTATTGGCCGGATGCCTGGGCGATGGGCGCGGGGCTGTCGTCGACCTGGACTTTCTCGCCAGGGCGGGCGTGTTGCAGGCCTTCGACGACGATACGGTCACCGGCCTTCAGGCCGCGGGTCACCACCCAGCGGTCATTGACCACCGAACCCAGTTCTACCGGCTGCTGGCTCACGGTTTGCTCGGCGTCCAGCAGTAACACCATCGGGATCCCGGCGCTGTCGCGGGTGATCGCCCGTTGCGGCACGCTGATGCCTTGCTGGTCGACGGCTTGCTCCAGGCGCACGCGGATAAAGCTGCCGGGCAGCAGGTCGAGATCCGGGTTGGGGAACTCGCTGCGCAAGATGATCTGCCCGGTGCCCGGGTCGACGCTGATCTCGGCGAACAGCAACTTGCCCGGCAGCGGGTACAGGCTGCCGTCATCCTGGATCAGCGTGGCCTTGGCCTGGTCCTGGCCGACTTGCTTCAAGTGCCCGGCGCGAAAGGCCCGGCGCAGGTCGTTCAGCTCGCGGGTGGATTGGGTCAGGTCGGCGTGGATCGGGTCCAGTTGCTGGATCAGCGCCATCGGTGTGGCTTCGTTCTGGCCCACCAGCGCACCTTCGGTCACCAGCGCACGGCCAATCCGACCGGAAATCGGCGCAGTCACGGTGGCATAACCCAGGTTCAATTTGGCGCGCTGCACGGCGGCCTGGTTGGCGGCCACATCGGCGGCGGTTTGCCGGGCGGCGGCGCGGGCGTTGTCGTATTCCTGGCCGCTGATGGCGTTGCCTTCCACCAGTTGGCTGTAGCGCTGCTCTTGCAGGCGCGCCTGGAATGCATTGGCCTCGGCCTTGCGCAGGCTGGCCTGGGCGCTGTCGAGGTCGGCCTTGAACGGCGCCGGGTCAATCCGGAACAGCACATCGCCCTGTTTGACGTCATGGCCTTCCTGGAACACCCGTTGCAACACCACGCCGGCCACCCGGGCGCGCACTTCGGCGATGCGTGGCGCGGCAATCCGTCCGCTCAACTCGCTGGTGATGGACAGGGGCTTGGCTTCCAGGGTTTCGATCCGCACCTTGGCCAGCGGCGCCTCGGCGGCGTCGTCCGCCGACTTGCCACACGCGCTCAACGCCAGTGTCAGGGCCAACAGGCAAAACGGCGCAAACAGATTCTTCGACATGCTCATATCCCAATATTGACTGGCGCATCCTACGGGCGCCCCCGCCACAGTGCTGTGAAGCTCTGTAGGTGGTGTGTGAAGAAATGTAAGGTGCGACCCACAGATGCACGCGGGCGTATATCCTTCATAACCGCCGAACCTTACACGATCTTCCTGATACCGAAGATCAAATGTGGGAGCGGGCTTGCTCGCGAAGGCGGTGTGTCAGTCGCCGTGTGCGTTAACTGAAACACCGCTTTCGCGAGCAAGCCCGCTCCCACATTGGATTTGCGTACTACTCAGAAATTGTATTATTTGGAAATACCATGCCCAACATTCTTCTGGTGGAAGACGACGCCGCGCTCTCCGAATTGATCGCCAGTTACCTGGAACGCAACGGCTATCACGTCAGCGTGCTCAGCCGTGGCGACCACGTGCGTGAGCGTGCGCGACTCAACCCGCCGGACCTGGTGATCCTCGACCTGATGCTGCCGGGCCTTGACGGCCTGCAGGTGTGCCGGTTGCTGCGGGCCGACTCGGCCACGCTGCCGATCCTGATGCTCACCGCCCGCGACGACAGCCATGACCAGGTGTTGGGCCTGGAAATGGGCGCCGACGACTACGTCACCAAACCTTGCGAGCCGCGGGTATTGCTGGCGCGGGTGCGAACCTTGCTGCGCCGCAGCAGCCTCACCGAACCCCAGGTGGCCAACGACCAGATCCTGATGGGCAACCTGTGCATCGACCTGTCGGAACGTACCGTGACCTGGCGCGGCCAGCCGGTTGAGCTGTCCAGCGGGGAATACAACCTGCTGGTGGTGCTGGCCCGGCACGCCGGCGAAGTGCTCAGCCGCGACCAGATCCTGCAACGCCTGCGCGGCATCGAGTTCAACGGCACCGACCGTTCGGTGGACGTGGCGATTTCAAAGCTGCGGCGCAAGTTCGACGACCACGCGGGCGAGGCGCGCAAGATCAAGACGGTGTGGGGCAAGGGCTACCTGTTCAGCCGTTCCGAGTGGGAATGCTGAGCCATGTTTCGCGTCCTGATTCGGCTGTACCTGATCACCATCGTCACCTTCGCCGCCGCGATTTACCTGGTGCCCCGGGCGGTGATCCAGCTGTTTGAACACCGTTACATGAACTACAACATCGAGCAGTCCCGAGGCATGCAGAGCCTGATCGTCAAGGAGTATCGACGGGTGCCGATGGAGCAGTGGGCCAATGTCACCGTGCGACTGTCGGCGGATTTCGCGCCGCTGAAGGTGCAACTGCTGCGTATCCAGGACGCCAGCTACACCCCTGAAGAACAGCGCCTGCTGGAAAAAGACCAGATGGTGATTCGCCTGGGCGAGTGGGGCTGGGCGGACGACGTCAGCTCGGCCCTGGACGACCAGTTGGTGGTCAAGGTCTCGGTACCGCCGGACCCGCTGGACATGAACCTGCTGTACTGGAGCATGAACGTGCTGATCGGCGCGGCGCTGCTGGCATGCCTGCTGTTCTGGCTGCGGCCCCACTGGCGCGACCTGGAGCGCCTGAAAAGCACCGCCGCGCAACTCGGCCAGGGCAACCTTGCGGCCCGCACAAAAATCCCGCCCAGCTCCAACATCGGCAGCCTGGCGGCGGTGTTCGACACCATGGCCAACGACATCGAACAGCTGCTCAACCAGCAACGCGACTTGCTCAATGCCGTCTCCCATGAACTGCGTACGCCGCTGACGCGCCTGGACTTCGGCCTGGCCCTGGCGCTGTCCGACGACCTCCCGGCGGCCAGCCGTGAGCGGCTGCAAGGGTTGGTGGCGCACATTCGCGAGCTGGATGAGCTGGTGCTGGAGCTGCTCTCCTACAGCCGTTTGCAAAACCCGGCGCAAACACCCGAGCGGGTGGAAGTGGTGCTGGATGAGTTCATCGACAGCATCCTGGGCAGCGTCGACGACGAACTGGAAAACCCCGATATCGTGATGGACGTGGTGCTGGACTGCGCCGTGGAACGCTTCACCCTGGACCCGCGCCTGACCGCCCGGGCCCTGCAAAACCTGCTGCGCAACGCCATGCGGTATTGCGAGCGGCGAATTCAGGTGGGGGTGAAGGTGTGTCCCAGGGGGTGCGAGATTTGCGTGGATGATGACGGTATTGGCATTCCGGTTGACCAGCGGGAGCGGATTTTCGAGCCGTTCTACCGGCTGGATCGCAGCCGGGATCGAGCCACTGGCGGTTTTGGCCTGGGATTGGCCATCAGCCGGCGGGCGCTGGAGGCGCAGGGCGGAACATTGACGGCCCAGGCTTCGCCATTGGGTGGTGCACGCTTCCGCCTCTGGCTGCCGAGTTAAAGAACACCACAAAACCATTGTGGGAGCTGGCTTGCCTGCGATGGCGGTGGGTCAGCTTGCATCTTTGCTAACTGATACACCGCCATCGCAGGCAAGCCAGCTCCCACATTTGATCTTCATCGTTCTTCAGTCCCGAATTTGGCGTTTGCACAGCCTTACCACCTCACGCGGTGCCTTGTTATAGTTCGGCCCCTATTCCAGCCGCCAGTCAAGGATCACTGCCATGTCCGAATACCAAGCCTTTGTCGTCGAACTCAGCGGCAACGTCGCCCATGTGCAGCTCAATCGCCCGGAAAAGATCAACGCGATGAACGCGGCGTTCTGGACCGAGATCATCGACATCTTCCAATGGGTCGAAGACACCGACGCGGTGCGTGCCGTGGTCATCAGCGGCGCCGGCAAGCATTTCTCCTCCGGCATCGACCTGATGATGCTGGCCTCGGTGGCCAATGACTTCGGCAAGGACGTGGGCCGCAACGCGCGTCTGCTGCGGCGCAAGATCCTCGAACTGCAAGCCTCCTTCAACGCCGTCGACAACTGCCGCAAGCCGGTACTCGCGGCGATCCATGGCTACTGCATCGGCGGCGCCATCGACCTGATCAGCGCCTGTGACATGCGCTACGCCGCCGAAGATGCGCAATTCTCCATCAAGGAAATCGACATCGGCATGGCCGCCGACGTCGGCACCCTGCAACGCCTGCCGCGCATTGTCGGCGACGGCATGCTCCGTGAGCTGGCCTACACCGGCCGCCAGTTCGGTGCCGAAGAGGCCCGCAGCATCGGCCTGGTGAATCGGGTGTACAGCGATCACCAGAGCCTGCTGGCCGGCGTGCTGGAAATCGCCCGGGAAATCGCCGCCAAATCGCCGATCGCGGTCACCGGCACCAAGGCGATGATCAGCTACATGCGTGACCACACGATCAATGACGGTTTGGAATACGTTGCCACCTGGAACTCAGCTATGTTGCAATCCAACGACCTGCGCGTGGCCATCGCGGCCCATATGAGCAAGCAGAAACCCGACTTCGTGGATTGACTGAACATGACCCCAGGCTGGATTACCACAACGCTGCTGGACAACGACGCCCCGGGCGGCTGGGCCGTGGCCCGCAGCCGTGAAGGCTTTTTACACGACCAGAACGGCCCGCTGTTTCCCCGGGAGTGGCTCAAGCGCCAGGACCTCTCGGTGTTCGCCGAGCATGGCATCGGTCACCTGGACGGCGAGCCGGTGTACCTGCTGGAACTCAACAGCCCCGCCGACGTGCCGGGCTGCGGCTGGCAGGGCCTGCGGGCATTCATGCTGCAGGGCGATCACACGCTGTACAAAGTCCTGGGCTACGCCGCGCAAATCGGCACCTGGGCCCGGGAGCATCGTTTTTGCGGCAGTTGCGGCCAGGCGATGGTGCAGGTGCCACGGGAGCGGGCGATGTTCTGCCAGGCCTGTGACCTGCGCAGCTACCCGCGGATCTCGCCGAGCATGATCGTGTTGGTGACCCGTGGCGACGAGATCCTGCTGGCCCGTTCGCCGCGCTTTGTCACGGGTGTCTACAGTACCCTGGCGGGGTTTGCCGAGCCGGGCGAGTCGGCCGAGGACTGCCTGATTCGCGAAGTGCGTGAAGAAGTGCAGGTGGAGGTCAAGAACATCCAGTACATGGGCAGCCAGTGCTGGCCGTTCCCGCACTCGATGATGCTGGGCTTTCACGCCGAGTACGCCGGCGGCGACATCGTGCCCCAGGCTGACGAGATCGAAGACGCGCAGTGGTTCAACATCCATGAACTGCCGCCGTTGCCGGCGTCGCGCTCGATTGCGCGCTACCTGATCGACCTCTACCTGGCTCGTCGCCTAGGCCGCGCTGAACCAGTGCTGCCAGGCTAGGCGCACCGTCAGGCCGAGCACCACGGTGATGAACACCGGGCGAATGAACTTGGCGCCGCCGCTGATGGCGCTGCGTGCGCCAAAAAACGCGCCGCACATCACCGACACGCCCATGCACAGGCCGACAATCCAGTCTACCGAGCCATTGAAAATGAACACCGTCAGCGCCGCCGCGTTGCTGACGAAGTTCATGCTGCGCGCCACGCCGCTGGCCTTTACCAGGTCGATGGGGTGCAACAGCATGGTACTCACGGTCCAGAAGGCCCCGGTGCCCGGGCCGGCGACGCCGTCGTAGAAACCCAGGCCAAAGCCCTGGGTGGACTGCCATTTCTTCTTGATCGGTGCGTCGTTGTCCAGCGCCGCCTTGGGCGTGCCGCCGAACAGCAAATACAAACCGCAGCCGAACACAATCACCGGGAGCATCTTGTTCAGGGTTTCTGCCGGCAGGTAATGGGCCACGACCGCGCCGGTGAGTGCACCGACCAGGGTGCCGACGATGGCGTGCACCCACTGGCGCGGATGAAACAGCTTGCGCCGGTAGAAGGTAAAGCTGGCAGTGGCCGAGCCGAAGGTGGAACTGAGCTTGTTGGTGCCCAGCACCAGGTGGGGCGGCATGCCGGCGGTCAGCAGGGCGGGCGTGGTGAGCAGGCCGCCACCGCCGGCGATGGCGTCGATGAAACCGGCGATAAAGGCAACCACGGCGAGGATCGCCAGGGTGGTGAGGTCAACGCTGAGTTCGAAAGGCATGGGCAAGACTTAGTCGGCAGGGCGCAGCAAGGGCTGCGCGAAAGGCCGGTATCTTACCCATAACCCTGGGTCGAGGCGATCCAAATGTGGGAGCGGGCTTGCTCGCGAATGCGCAGTGTCAGTCACCGGATAGAGTGGCTGATCCACCGCATTCGCGAGCAAGCCCGCTCCCACATTTCAACCGTGCCCGCTTGGCTATTTATGTGTTTCGACCCACTCCAGTGCGGTCCGCCAGATGCAGATCCCCAGGAAGTACGCCGACATCAGCAACCACAGGCCCAGGGTCAGGCGATTGGTGTACGGGAAGTCGATCACCAGCAGCAGGCTGCACAGCAACCAGATGGTGGTCACGGCAATATTGATCGGCATGAAGCGCTTGACCCGGAACGGGTGCAGGAACTTCATCGGCGTCACGGTCAGCAACGCCAGGCCGATCACGGTGAGCAAGGTGACCCAGGCTTCCGGCTGGATGATATAGACGCACAGCGCCACCACGTTCCATGCGGCGGGGAAGCCGACGAAGTAGTTGTCCTTGCTCTTCATGTTGACGTTGCAGAAGCAGAACAGCGACGACACCAGAATCACCGACACCGTAAACAACGGGGTGAAGTCCGGCAGGGCGATATAGCGATAGATAAACAGCGCCGGAATAAACACGTACGTCAGGTAATCAATCACCAGGTCCAATACCGAGCCATCGAAGCTTGGCAGCACTGTTTGCACATTCACCCGTCGCGCGAGAGAGCCGTCGACCCCATCGACGATCAAGGCCAGGCCCAGCCACAGCAGGCAAGCCTTGGGCTGGTTGTCGAGCAGTGCCAGGGTGGCCAGGAAGGCCAGCACCACGCCGGTGGCGGTAAAACCATGGGCGCCCCAGGCCTTGAGACGGGCTACATGCAGGGTCGATATCACAGGGGCGTTCTCCAAAAGGTGAAACAGGGCAGCCGACGGGGTAGCACCGTCGAATCTGGCCAGAGTGTGCAGGTATCGACCGGGAAGGGTGGGATAAGGTTCACCACCCGGCGTAGGTTAAGCGTAGCAAGCGCAGGACGTTTCGGCATCAGCCTTGGCGAAACACCAGTGCCTTTAATCCGCTTTGCGGGTCGATATCGGGGAATTCCGGCGGGTTTTCCAGCCGCTGGTCAAAGCGCAGGCCAGGCGCTTCGCGGGTTACGCCGTCGATCAGGAAGTCTTCGCCGAACGCCGGGTCGTTCATGCACGCCAGCACCGTACCCTGGGCCGTGAGCAAATCCGGCAGGCGACGCAGCACCCGCTGGTAGTCCTTGGTCAAAAGGAAACTGCCTTTCTGGAACGAGGGCGGGTCGATGATCACCAGGTCGTACGGGCCGCTGTTGGTGACCTTGGCCCAGGACTTGAACAGGTCGTGGCCGAGGAACGTCACCTTGCTCAGGTCGTGGCCGTTCAGGCGGTGATTGTCACGACCACGGCTCAAGGCGCCTCGGGCCATGTCCAGGTTCACCACATGCTCGGCGCCGCCTTCGATGGCCGCCACGGAGAAACCACAGGTGTAGGCGAACAGGTTCAGCACCCGCAGGCCATGAGCCTGTTCGCGTACCCAGTTGCGGCCGTAACGCATGTCGAGGAACAGCCCACTGTTCTGCTTTTTGCCCAGGTCGATCAGGTAGCGCAGGCCGCCTTCGGTGATGGTCAGTTCGTCGACCACCTCGCCCAGCAGCCATTCGGTGGTGCTTTGCGGCAGGTAGCGGTGTTGCAGCGCCACGGTATGGGCGCCGAATGACCGCCAGTCGATCTGCATCAGCACCTGCTTCAAGGCCTCAAGCTCCGTGGCTTCTGGCTCCTTGAACAGCGAGACCAGCACCACGCCTTGCAGCCAGTCCACCGTCAGTTGCTCCAGGCCCGGCCAGCAGCGGCCACGCCCGTGAAACAGGCGCCGGGTCTCGGCGGGGACGGTTTGCAGGGCATTCAGCAAATGGGTGTGCAGGGTGGCGAGTGCGTCTGGGTTCATCGGGCAACGTCGGTCATTGAGCGGGCGGCATTTTAAACACAATTGCGGGGTGTTCGGGAGTTGAAGCACAACGTGCTTTGAATTTGCTGATTGGCAGTGATTTATGCTCAAAAGTCCCCGAGAGGCGGCGCACAACAGTCAAAAAATCCCTTGGCACCGACATAAACTGGAAAAAAAGCCCGGAGGTGCCCATGAACGGTTTCGCGAGTGCAGTGAGTCAGACAGCGATGGACCAGGAAGAACTGGCCGAATGGCGCGATGCCCTGGCCTCCCTGGTGGCCAACGCCGGCGCGGCGCGCGCACGGGAGATCCTCGACATGCTGGCGGATGCCGGCGGCGCGCCGCACATCGCCTGGAAACCCCGGCATGGCACGCCCTACATCAATAGCATCGCCGTGGAGCAGCAACCGCCGTTTCCCGGCGACCTGGCCACCGAAGAACGCTTGGCCTCAGTGGTGCGCTGGAACGCCCTGGCCATGGTAGTGCGCGCCAACCAGGCCTATGGCGAACTGGGCGGGCATATCGCCAGCTACGCCAGCGCGGCGGATTTGTTCGAGGTGGGCTTCAACCACTTTTTCCGTGCCCGCAACGACAGTTTTGGCGGCGACCTGGTGTTCTACCAGCCGCATTCCGCCCCCGGCATCTATGCTCGCGCCTTCCTTGAAGGGCGCCTGAGCGAGGCCGACCTGGCCCACTATCGCCAGGAAATCGGTGCCGGCAAGGCGGGCGCCCGAGGTTTGTCCAGCTATCCCCATCCGTGGTTGATGCCGGACTTCTGGCAATTTCCCACCGGGTCCATGGGCATTGGCCCCATCAGCTCGATTTTCCAGGCGCGGTTCATGCGCTACCTGCAACACCGCGGCTTGCAGGACACCACCGACCGCCACGTATGGGGCGTATTCGGCGACGGCGAGATGGACGAACCGGAAAGCATGTCGGCCCTGACCCTGGCCGCCCGTGAAGGCCTGGACAACCTGACCTGGGTGGTCAACTGCAACCTGCAACGGCTCGACGGCCCGGTGCGTGGCAACGGGCGAATTATCGACGAGCTGGAGGCGTTGTTCGCCGGTGCCGGCTGGAACGTGATCAAGCTGGTCTGGGGCTCGGACTGGGACGCCTTGCTGGCCAAGGACACCGACGGCGAGCTGGCGCGCACCCTGTCGCAGACGGTGGATGGACAATTCCAGACCTTCGCCGCCAAGGACGGCGCCTACAACCGCGAACATTTCTTCGGCCAGAGCGAGGCGCTGTCCAAACTGGTCGAGGGCCTGAGCGACGAGCAGATCGACCGGCTCAAGCGTGGCGGCCATGACATGGTCAAGATCCACGCGGCCTATCACGCGGCGCGCCGGGTCGCCGGCAAACCCACGGTGATCCTGGCCCAGACCAAAAAGGGCTTTGGCATGGGCGAGGCCGGGCAGGGCAAGATGACCACCCACCAGCAGAAGAAGCTCGACCGCGAGGCCTTGATCGCCTTCCGCAATCGCTTCCAGTTGCCGCTGTCGGATGAACAGGCCGAATCCCTGAGCTTCTACAAACCGGCTGAAGACAGCCTCGAAATGCGTTACCTGCACCAGCGCCGCGCCACCCTCGGCGGGTATGTGCCGAGCCGTGGCCAGCAGGCGCCCACCGTGAGTGTCCCGCCGGTGTCGGGCTACGGCGCGTTTGCCACCCAGGCGGAGGGCAAGGAAATGTCCACCACCATGGCCTTTGTGCGCATGCTCACCAATCTGCTCAAGGACAAGGCCCTCGGCCCGCGCATCGTGCCCATCGTCGCCGATGAGGCGCGCACCTTCGGCATGGCCAACCTGTTCAAGCAGATCGGCATCTATTCCAGCGTCGGCCAGCGCTACGAGCCCGAAGACATCGGCTCGATCCTCAGCTACCGCGAAGCCACCGACGGGCAGATCCTTGAAGAAGGCATCAGCGAAGCCAGCGCCATCAGTTCCTGGGTCGCGGCGGCCACCAGTTATTCGGTGCATGGCCTGCGGATGCTGCCGTTTTACATCTACTACTCGATGTTCGGTTTCCAGCGCGTGGGTGACCTGATCTGGGCCGCCGCCGACCAGCGTGCCCGAGGTTTTCTGCTGGGCGCCACTGCCGGGCGCACCACCCTGGGTGGCGAAGGCTTGCAGCACCAGGACGGCAGCAGCCACCTGATGGCCGCCACCGTGCCCAATTGCCGTGCCTACGACCCGGCGTTTGCCGGCGAGTTTGCGGTGATCCTCGACCATGGCATGCGCCAGATGCTGGAGCACGATGTGGACGAGTTCTACTACGTGACCCTGATGAACGAAAACTACCCGCAGCCGAGCCTGCCGGAAGGCGTCGAAGCGGCGATCATCAAAGGCATGTACCGTCTGAGCGGGCAGCCTGGCGGCATGGTCCGGTTGCTCGGCTCCGGCACGCTGGTGCGCGAAGCCCAGGCAGCGGCGCAATTGTTGGCGGAGGATTGGCAGGTTGACGCTGAAGTGTTCAGTGTCACCAGCTTCAGCGAACTGGCCCGGGACGCCCGTGACGTGGAACGCTGGAACCGCCTGCATCCGCAACAGCCGGCGCGGCGCAGCCACCTGGCGGAGTGTTTGCCCAAGGGCGCGCCGGTGGTGGCGGTATCTGACTATGTAAGGGCGGTGCCGCAGATGCTTGGGTCGTACGTGGATTCGGCTTACACCGTGCTGGGGACGGATGGCTTTGGTCGCAGCGATACCCGGGCGGCGTTGCGGGATTTCTTCGAGGTGGACCGCCATCACATCGTGCTGGCGGCGCTGACGGCGTTGGTGGAGCAGGGGAGTCTGGACAGGCAGGTTTGCCAGCAGGCGATAGAGCGTTATGGGGTGCAGACCGATCGCGAGCCGTCCTGGACCTCCTGAGCGACAAAGATCTAAATGTGGGAGCGGGCTTGCTCGCGAATGCGGTGTGTCAGTCAATATATCCGGCAACTGATACACCGCTTTCGCGAGCAAGCCCGCTCCCACACTGGTTCTGTGTGGTTGTCTAAATACTGGCTATCAACGGCGCCCCAAACGATTCCCGCAGAAACCCCGGCGCGATATACCGCTCGTAATGCGCCTCGGACAACAGGAAAAACTCCCGGTCAATCGCATCCCGCAAATCTGCCAGATTGCGCTCGCGAAACTCCGGCAACAGCGCCAACCCATACGCATCCAGCTTCGAAATCACCCGCGCGCCCCGGGCAATCAACTGGTACGCCCAGCAATACGGCGACTGGTGGGGCACAAAGCGGATCTTGCGATCTTCCAGTTGCTGGCGCAGGCGCTGCGGGTCCAGTACCTGCAGCTTGCTGGTCATCACCTGCACCAGCAGTTGTTCCAGGCGCAGCCACACCGCCTGTTTCTCCTCGGCGTTGTAGCCGTTCCACTGAATCACTTCATGGTGATAACGCTTGCAACCCCGGCACACCAGGTCTCCGTAGACGGTGGAGCACAGGCCGACGCAGGGTGTCTTGATGGTTTGATTGGGCATAAAAAAACATCGACAGGTGAAACAACACGGCCCCCGAAGGGGCCGCTTTAAATCAATCCCAGCTCAGCGCGCCGCCAGTCTGGTACTCGATCACACGGGTCTCGAAGAAGTTCTTCTCTTTCTTCAAGTCCATGATTTCGCTCATCCAAGGGAACGGGTTAGTCGTCCCTGGATACTCTTCCTTCAACCCAATCTGCGACAGACGACGGTTAGCGATGAACTTGAGGTAATCCTCCATCATCGCCGCATTCATGCCCAACACACCGCGTGGCATGGTGTCACGCGCGTATTCAATCTCCAGCTGAGTCCCTTGCAGGATCATCTGGGTCGCTTCTTCCTTCATCTCGGCATCCCACAAGTGCGGGTTTTCGATTTTGATCTGGTTGATCACATCGATACCGAAGTTCAGGTGCATCGACTCATCCCGCAGGATGTACTGGAACTGCTCGGCCACGCCGGTCATTTTGTTGCGACGGCCCATGGACAGGATCTGGGTGAAGCCGCAGTAGAAGAAGATGCCTTCCAGTACGCAGTAGTAGGCCACCAGGTTGCGCAGCAGCTCTTTGTCAGTCTCAACGGTACCGGTTTCGAACTTCGGATCGGAGATCGAACGGGTGTACTTCAAGCCCCAAGCAGCTTTCTTCGCGACCGATGGAATCTCGTGGTACATGTTGAAGATCTCGCCTTCATCCATGGCCAGCGATTCGATGCAGTACTGGTAGGCGTGGGTGTGGATCGCTTCTTCGAAGGCCTGGCGCAGGATGTACTGGCGGCACTCCGGGTTGGTGATCAGGCGGTACACGGCCAGTACCAGGTTGTTGGCGACCAACGAATCCGCAGTGGAGAAGAAGCCGAGGTTGCGCATCACGATGCGACGTTCGTCGTCGGTCAGGCCTTCCGGATTTTTCCACAGGGCGATGTCGGCGGTCATGTTGACCTCTTGCGGCATCCAGTGGTTGGCGCAGCCGTCGAGGTACTTCTGCCAGGCCCAGTCGTACTTGAAAGGTACGAGTTGGTTGAGGTCGGCGCGGCAGTTGATCATGCGCTTTTCGTCAACGGCGACGCGGGCGGCGGAGCCTTCCAGCTCGGCGAGGCCTTCGGCGACGTCGAGTTTGTCGAGGGCGGCCTTGGCCCGGATGATCGCGGCGGAGTCGCTGGCGGTCACGTTGCGGGCTTCAAGGGCGGCAGCAGCGCCGGCGCCGTCGAGGCGGTCCATGTTGGCTTCGGTGGCGTGGCCGGCGTTGGCGCCCCGGATGACTACGTCACCGGTGTCTGGTTGATCTGCTTCATCCCAACTCAGCATTGAATTGCTCCTTCGTGGTCCGTCTGACGGCGTGGGCTTCGATTCACCCAGCGTGTTCAAAAATGTGCGTTTTGCAGGCTTCAAGGCATTGAAATACTGCGCATAGTGTGGTCGGTGTTCAGCGTTCTTGCACACTATGTAGTGGTTGTCTGTGTTTGTGGGCACACTATATGGGGTGTAACAACGATGGTCAACGCACAAGACCAGGCCGATGGTCGCAGGGCCATGACTAAAACTCACAGCCCCATGACTTTTAATGGTTACGGCCGCTACGCGGGCCAGTGCTAAAAATTCGCCAACCAGCTCCCCATAACAAAAAAGAGCGTTTGCGAAATGAAAGCACTTGATCTGTACATCGGCGAAGGCTTCGAAGGCCCAGGCGTCAATGCTGCCCACATCAACATCCTGATCGGCCCGCGCAACGGTCCGGCCGGCCAGGCGTTTGCCAACAGTTTGGCGTCGCCAAGCCAGGGCCATTGCCCGTTCATGGTGATTGCCCAGCCGAACATCCCGGTCAAACCCATGACCCTCTACGTCAACAAGGCCGCCATCGGCAGCGACCTGCACGGCAATGCCACCTGGGGCGCGTCCCAGGCCGGGATCGCCAAGGCGGTGCTCGAAGCCCTGCTCGACGGCACCCTGCCGCCGGAAGCCGAGGACGAGTGGGCGATTGTCACCGCCAACTGGGTAAACCCGGCCTGCGACGACCTGGATGCGGTCTACCTGAACAACTACAACGCCTGCCGCACTGCGATCCGCGCCGCCCTCACAGGCTTGCCGCACACCGCGCAACTGGCGGATGTGGTCAACCACATCAGCAACCCTTTCTACACGCCAAAAGCCTGAGGACATTCCCATGCAATACATCCGTTTGGGCAACTCCGGCCTGCAAGTCTCGCGCCTGTGCCTGGGCACCATGAACATGGGCACCCCGGACTGGAAACCGTGGATCTTCGACGAGAAACAAAGCGAACCCATCGTTGCCCATGCCCTGGCCAACGGCGTCAACTTCATCGACCTGGCGGACTTCTATTCCGCAGGCGTCGGCGAGGAAGTGGTCGGGCGCATCCTCAAGCGCGTTGCGCGCCGTGAAGACATCGTGGTCACCACCAAGGTCGGCTACGGCACCCGCAGCGGCATCAATGCCAGCGGCCATTCGCGCAAGCACATCATGGACAGCATCGACGCGTCCCTGAGCCGCCTTGGCATGGATTACGTCGACGTTTTCATGCTGCATTACTTCGACGTGAACACCCCGGTGGAAGAAACCATGGGCGCCCTCAACGACATCGTGCGTTCCGGCAAGGCGCGCTACATCGGCGTGTCGACCATGCTCACCGGGCAACTGGCAAAAATCCTCATGGCCTGCGAGCGCAATGGCTGGGTCAAGCCGATCAACATGCAGCTGCAACTGAACTGCGCCTACCGCGAGGAAGAGCGCGAGATGATCCCGTTCTGCCGCGACCAGGGCCTGGGCGTGTCGGTGTTCAGCCCGCTGGCCCGTGGCTTGCTCACCGGCGAAGTGCAGTCGACCCGCAACCAGACCGACTTCTTCACCCAGCAGATGTACAGCGACCAGGCGTCGTTCGACATCGCCCACTCGGTGCAACGTGTGGCCCGTGCCCGTGGCGTGTCCAACGCACAGATTGCCCAGGCCTGGGTGGCCAATCATCCGGGTGTGGACGTGATGCTGGTGGGCGCCGACACCACCGCACAATTTGATAGCGCGCTTGCAGCCCTCGACACCCAACTGGATGCCGAAGAACTGCACGAGCTGGAACGCAACTACACGCCGTGCGATGTGATCAACGACTACACCGCCGGCAAACGCATCTTGCGCAGCGCCCGTCCGGGCCTGGACCGTTTTAACCTGATAGAGGCCGTGGCATGAACCCGCTGATTCGCACAGGCAATTTCATTGATGGCCAATGGTCCAGCGGTGGGCCGGTCTACCCGGTGCTCAACCCGGCCAATGGTGCGCAGATCGCCGAAGTACAACGCGCCGGGGCTGAAGAAACCAACCTGGCCATTGCCGCCGCCAACCGCGCGTTGCCGGCCTGGCGCAAGCTCACCGCCAAGGAACGCAGCCAGCGCCTCAAGCGCTGGAGCGAGTTGATGCTGAGCAACCAGAAGGACCTGGCCCACCTGCTCAGCCTGGAACAGGGCAAGCCGCTGGCCGAAGCCATGGGCGAAGTGGTCTACGCCGCGAGCTTCCTCGAATGGTTTGCCGAAGAAGCCAAGCGTGCCTATGGCGACGTGATCCCGAGCCACAGGGCCGACGCGCGGATCATCGTGACCAAGGAAGCCATCGGCGTGGTCGCAGCGATCACCCCATGGAATTTCCCTCTGGCCATGGTCACCCGCAAGGTTGGCCCGGCGCTGGCGGCGGGGTGCACGATGATTCTCAAACCGTCGGAAGAAACCCCGCTGTCGGCCTTCGCCCTGGCGGTGTTGGCAGAACAGGCCGGGATTCCGGCGGGCGTGTTCAACATCGTGTCCGGCGATGCCGTGGCCATCGGTGGCGCACTGCAAGCCTCCAGCATTGTGCGCAAGCTGTCCTTCACCGGCTCCACCCGCACCGGCAAGCTGCTGATGCGCCAGGCCGCCGACACCCTGAAAAAGGTCTCCCTGGAACTGGGCGGCAACGCACCCTTTATCGTGTTTGACGATGCCGACCTGGACGCTGCCGTCAAAGGCGCCATGGCTTCCAAGTTTCGCAATACCGGGCAGACCTGCGTCTGCGTCAACCGCTTCTTCATCCAGGATGGTGTGTACGACGCGTTCACCCGCAAGCTGGCCGAAGCGGTCTCTGCGATGCGCGTCGGCAGCGCCCTGGACGGCGAAACCGAACAAGGCCCGCTGATCAATGCGGCCGCGTTGGCCAAGGTTGAAGCCCACGTCGGCGACGCCCTGGAGAAAGGCGCCAAGCTGCTGTGCGGCGGCCGTCGCCATGCCTTGGGCGGGACGTTCTTCGAACCGACCATCCTCACCGAAGCCCACGGCGAGATGCTGATTGCCCAGGAAGAAACCTTCGGCCCGGTGGCGGCCTGCTTCCGCTTCAAGGACGAAGCCGAAGTGCTGCAACGGGCGAATGACACGCCGTTTGGCTTGTCCGCCTACTTCTACAGCCGCGACATCGGCCGCGTATGGCGCATGGCCGAAGGCCTGGAAGCGGGCATGGTCGGGATCAACGAAGGGATCATCTCCACCGAAGTCGCACCGTTTGGCGGGATCAAGGAGTCGGGCCTGGGCCGTGAAGGTTCCAGGTACGGCCTGGAGGATTACCTGGAGATCAAATACCTGTTGATGGGCGGTCTCTGACCCCATTTACCCAAACAACACCGATCCAATGTGGGAGCGGGCTTGCTCGCGAAAGCGGTGGGCCTGCCACCACATGCATTGACTGACACACCGCCTTCGCGAGCAAGCCTGCTCCCACAGGGAAATGGGCTTGCCCGCTGTTACTCCGTCAAGAACAAAAATATGGAGAACACCATGTCCACCCAACCCATCAAAATCGACGACCTGCCCATCGGTCGCTTCCACCTTAAAATCGCCGGCCTGACCTTCGGTGCGCACTTCACCGACGGCTATATCCTCGGCCTGATCGGCATCGCCTTCACCTTGCTCAGCCCACAGATGCAACTGGACGCCTTCTGGCAAGGCCTGATCGGCGCCTCGGCCCTGATCGGCCTGTTTATGGGCAGCCTGTTCTTTGGCTGGATCTCCGACACCCTCGGCCGGCAGAAAATCTTCCTGGTCAGCTTCGTCCTGATCACCGTTGCCTCGGTGATGCAGTTCTACGCTGAAACCGCCATGGGCCTGTTCCTCTGCCGGGTGTTGATCGGTATCGGCCTGGGCGGCGACTTCAGCGTCGGCCACGCGATGCTTGCCGAGTTCTCGCCCAGGAAACATCGCGGGGTTCTGCTGGGCTCCTTCAGCGTGGTGTGGACGGTTGGTTACGTGGCCGCGACCTTTGTCGGCACCGCCATGCTCAGCCTCGGCGATGATGCCTGGCGCTGGATGCTCGCATCGTCGGCAATTCCTGCCGGGCTGATCCTGATCGCGCGCATCGGCACGCCCGAATCGCCGCGCTGGCTGGTCAACCAGGGCCGGATTGCCGAGGCCCGAGCCATCGTCAAGAAACACCTCGGCGAACACGTGGTCCTCGATGAAGAACCGTCGACGCAAACCCGTTCCGGCTACGGCGTGCTGTTCAGCCGTGAATACCGCAAGCGCACCGCGTTCAACTGCCTGTTCTTCGTGTGCATCGTGATGCCGTACTTCGCCATCTACACCTTCCTGCCGTCGATCCTGCAGAAGATGGGCCTGGCCGAAGGTTTTGGCACCGAGCTGATGCTCAACCTGCTGCTGATCATCGGCGCCTTGATCGGCATCTGGTGCACCGTGAAATTCTCCCGGCGGGGCTTTCTGATCAACTCGTTCATCATCCTGGCGGCGGCGCTGTTCCTGCTGGCGGTATTGCCGGGCAGCATGGCGTGGTTGATGGTGCTGACGTTCGGCGTCTTCACCCTGGTGCTGTCGGCGGTGAGCAACCTGGTGGGCGTATTCCCGGCGGAGAGCTTCCCGACCGAAGTGCGGGCCAGCGGCATCGGCCTTGCCACAGCCGTCAGCCGCCTGGGTTCGGCGGTGAGTACCTTCCTGTTGCCGGTGAGCGTAGCGGGGATCGGCCTGAGCCCGACCATGGGCATCCTCGCCGCTATCCTGGTGCTGGGGGCGATCATCTCCTGGGCCTGGGCGCCGGAAACCAAGGCGTTGACCTTGAGCCAGGCGTGCAAGGCCGAGCCTGCGGTGTCAGGGATTGCTCACCCGGTTCAACCACTGCGTAAACAACCGAACCTTGGATAAACCCTGCTTGTCACTTGCCACATCCAGCCAATAGCCATACGGGCCGATCACCTCCACCGGGGTGATCGGCAGCAGGCTGCCATTCGCCAGTTCGCGCTCGATCATCTGCCGGTCGATCACCGCGAGCCCACCGCCGGCCAGGGCGGTGTGGATCACCTGGTCCAGGGTGCTGAATTCCAGGCCCTGGCCTGCATCGATATCTTCCCGGCCCATGGCCGCCAGCCAGTTCTCCCAAACCTTCAAGCGCTTGCCGTCGTGCAGGATGTGCAGCAGCGGAAAGCGCCGCAGGTCGGGCGGCTGACCGTCGCTGAACAGTTCCGGGCTGGCGACGGCGATGTGGCGTTCCATCACCAACAGTTCACTGCTGCACTGCGTGGCCGCTTCCAGGCCGAAGCGGACCTGGCAGTCGATTTCCGCCAGGCTCGCGTGGGTGTTCTGGTGGGTGACGCTGAGGTTGATGTCCGGGTAACGCTCGCAAAACCGGCGCAGGTGGGCGGACAGCCAGCGGGTGGCCCAGGTGGGCGGGGCGACGATGCGCAGGCGCTGGCGCAGGTTGGGCACGCGCACGGCGTGCAGGGCGCGCTCGATATGGTCGAAGGCGTCGCTCAGGTGCGGGGAGAGGGCGAAGCCGGCTTCGGTCAGGGACAGGCCCTGGGGGGTGCGGATGAAGAGGGCGACGCCGAGGTAGTCTTCCAGTTGTTTGATCTGGCGGCTGACGGCACCCTGGGTGACGTTGAGGCCCACGGCGGCTTGGCTGAAGCTGCGGTGGCGGGCGACTTCTTCGAAGACACGGAGCATGTTGAGGGAGGGCAGTTGGCGCATGAAATGGATTCCACACCTGTTGTTTTTATGGTGTTTTTGGCGGCCTCTTCACGAGCAAGCCCGCTCCCACATTTGATCGGCGCCGCGGTCAAAATGTGGGAGCGGGCTTGCTCGCGAAGGCGTCAGTGAAGACGCCGCCTATTTTAGAAGTAGTAGCCAATGTTCATATACAACTGATTCTCCCACTGGTTACTCCCCCCAGCCCCCAAGCTCTCGGTATAGCTGCTCCCACCAATATACGGATCGTTCTTGCCGATCAACCACTCCGTGGCCACCCACAGTTTACTCACCGAAAACGACGTGCCCAGGATCACCCGCTGTGAGGTCTTGAACTGATCCTCGGACTTGTCAAACGCACTGTAGTTGGCATACAGCTTAACGCCGCTGACCTGGTCAAACAGGTATTTGCCACCCACGTCGTAGCTCAAGTCCGCCACATACAGATTGCCGCGGCTGGCCACGTTGAACGTGCCGTCATACCCGCCGAGGGTCACCACGCTGTCGGTGCCCGGGTTGCGCGGCGACATCTGCTGGCGTGCCGCCTGCAATTGCACGCCCCACGGGCCGTTCTTGCCCAGGTAGTGGATCGCCACCGCGTTGCGCCGGCCATCGTCGTTGGTGTCCTTGTTCTCCAGGGTGGAGGTCAGGCCGGACAGCCCGACTTCCGATTTCCACCCGCCCAGGTCCATGGCCTTGGCCACCCGCACCACCACGGTATTGCGTTCCTGGTTGTTGCTGCCGTCACCCACGTAGCTGTCGGCCTCGGAGATCACGCTGGAGTAGGTCACGCCCTTGCTCGTGCCTTTGCCTTGCCACGCCGGGCGCAGGTAGTAACCGGCCTGGATGTTCCAGTCACCGCTTTGCTGGATGTACTTGGCGCCGACCTGCTGCACATCTTCCAGGCCGATCACGTTGCCCAGGGTTTCGTAGAAGGTGCTGCCGAAGTACGGCTGCAAGCCAAACGGCACGGTGTTCAGGCCCACTTGCACCTGCTGGTCGGGGTTGAACTTGTAGCCCACCCAGGCGAACTTCGCGAACTGGATATCGCCGTAGTTCTTGGTGTACTGGTACGGGTAGGAGCGCCCGTAGAAACGGTACTGCGCTTCGCCGATCCAGGTGTCGGAATTGTACTTGGCGCTGAGGTACGCGGTGTCGAGGCCGAACTTCTGGATGTCGCGATCCGGGTCGTAGTCCCAACGGGCGCGCACGGCGCCGCCGAGGTCGAGGTTGTCGGTGACTTGAATGGCCATGGCCGGTGCCGCAAGGGCGCCAAGCACAGGGACCAGAGCGATGTAACGGAAGGTTGGTCGCATGGTTTTGCTCTCGTTATTGGTTATTTTTTGGCAACAGCAGCCCCTTGCCGCAACGAACGCTGCGACGCGGGGTAAAGGATTGACTCAGTGCGCTTGCGGGCGAATCAGCCGCAACGGCGGGCCTGCCGTGGGCAGCTCCGAGGCGCCGGGGGCGGCGGCCAGCAAGGTCTGGGTGTAAGTGTTCTGAGGTCGCAGCAACACTTGCTCGGCAGTGCCGTATTCCACGACTTCGCCCTGGCGCATCACCGCGATGTAGTCGCTGATCTGCGCCGCCACCCGCAGGTCGTGGGTGATGAACAGGATGCTCAGGTTCAGGCGCTGCTGCAGTTCGGCCAGCAGTTCCAGCACCTGTTTCTGCACCGAGACATCCAGGGCCGACACGCTCTCATCGGCGATCAACACTTCCGGGCGCATCGCCAGGGCGCGGGCGATGCCGATGCGCTGGCGCTGGCCGCCGGAGAACTGCCGGGGATTGCGCTTGAGGGCGTCGCGCTTGAGGCCCACCTGTTCCAGCAAATCACCGGCTTCAGCCCACGCATCCTTGGCCGACAACCCGCGCAATTGCGCAGCGCGGGCGATGATGTCGCCCACCCGGTGCCGAGGATTGAGCGAGCCATACGGGTCCTGGAAAATCATCTGGATGCGCCGACGATTCGCCGCCAGCGCCGAGCCGCGCAGGGCCAGGAAGTCGGTGTCACCGACCCATACGTGGCCGCTGTCGCTGTCCACCAGGCGGATCGCGGCTTTCACCAACGTGCTTTTGCCCGAACCGGACTCGCCGACAATCGCCAGGGTCTTGCCCCGTGGCAGTTGCAGCGAGACATTGCGCAAGGCCGCCACCGAGCTGCCGCCGACGGTGTAGGTCTTGGTCAGGTGCTCGATGCGCAATGCCAGCTCGCCGTCGGCACTTGGCTTGTGCAGCTCCGGGTGCAGCGCCGGCACGGCCGCAATCAGCTTGCGGGTGTAGGCGTGGGCCGGGGCATTCAGCACCTGGTCGCGCTCGCCGATTTCCACCAGCCGGCCGCCTTCCATCACCGCGATACGGTCGGCAATCTGCGCCACCACGCCGAAGTCATGGGTGATAAACAGAATGCCGTGTTGCCCGCGGCCGCGCAGTTCGCGCACCAGCTTCAGCACCTGCGCCTGGGTGGTCACGTCCAGCGCCGTGGTGGGCTCGTCGGCGATCAGCAGGTCCGGGTTCATCGCCAGCGCCATGGCAATCACCACTCGCTGGCATTGCCCGCCAGACAGTTGATGGGGAAAGCTGTTGGCGATGCGTGGCGGGTCCGGCAGTTGCGTCGACTCCAGCAGCGCCAGCATGCGCTCGCGGCGTTCAGCGCCAGGCATCTGCGGCGCGTGAATATCGAAGATCTCTTCCACTTGCTTGCCAATGCGAATCGCCGGGTTCAGCGCCGCCATGGGCTCCTGGAAAATCATCGCGATACGGTTGCCCCGCAGCTGGCTCAAACGCTCCTCGTCGAGGGTGCAAATGTCATCGCCGAGGAAGTCGATCACGCCTTCGGTATGCCGCAAACCCTTGGCGTAGTCGCCCATGATCGCCGCCGACAGCACGGACTTGCCGGAGCCGGACTCGCCGATCACGCAGAGGATTTCGCCCTTGCGCACTTCCAGGCTGATGCCTTGCACCGCGTGGCTGCGGTCGGCGCCGGCGGGCAATTCGATGGACAGGTTCTGCACCCGCAGTACTTGCGTGTGGTTCATGCTCAACTCCTTGCGCCTTTCTGGGCGTGTTCATCCAGGCCGTCCGCCAACAGGCTCAGGCCCAGCATCAGGGTGGAGATGGCGATGCACGGGAAGATCACCAGGTGCGGGAAGGCGATGGCCATGGCGCGGCCGTCATTGATCATGCCGCCCCAGTCCGGTGTGGGCGGCGGCAGCCCGAGGCCCAGGAAGCCGAGGGCGCCGATCATGATCGCGGTGTAGCCGATGCGCAGGCAGAAATCGACAATCAGCGGCCCGCCGCAGTTGGGCAGGATTTCCACCAGCATGATCCGCAGCGAGCCCTCGCCCTGGGTGATGGCGCTGAGCACGTAGTCTCGCGAGCGAATATCGATGGTCAGGGCGCGCATGATCCGGAAGATCGCCGGTGCGCTGGTGAAGGTCACCGCAATCAGGATATTCAGCGCCGAAGCGCCGAGGGCGATGATGATCACGATGTACAACACCAGCACCGGGAACGACAGCACCGTGTCGGCCACATACGACAGCACGCTGTCGACCCAGCCGTTGAAGTAGCCGGCGCACAGGCCCATGGCGATGCCCACGGCAAACGCGGTGAGCGTGGCGAGGATCGACCAGAACAGCACGGTACGGGTGCCCCAGATCAGCCGCGAGAGAATGTCGCGGCCAATCATATCGGTGCCCAGCAGGAAGCTCTGGCCGTTGTCGCCGACGGTCATTGGCGTGAGCAAGGGCGTGAAGCTTTCCAGCGGATCATGGGGCGCGATCCACGGTGCGAACAGCGCGATCAGCACCCAGCCGCCCACCAGCAGCAGGCCGAGCAATGCCAAGGGATGTTTGAACGAGTGCAGCAGGTTCATTGGGCACCTCCGCCAAGGCTGCGCAGGGTGATGCGCGGGTTGAGCCAGGTGTAGGCCAGGTCCGAGAAAATCTTGGTGATGCCCACCACCACGGCACTGACCATCGCGCAGGCTTCGATCAGGTACACGTCATGGTTCAGCGAGGCGGTGTACAGCAGCGAGCCGAAGCCCTTGTAGGCGAAGAACACCTCCACCACGATCACGTTCGACAGCAGCCACGGGATGTACAGCATGATCACCGTGACCGGCGCGATCAGCACATTGCGCAGGGCATGCCGCAGCACAATGCGTGAGGTCGACGCCCCCTTGAGCCGCGCCGTGCGGATGTACGGCGCCTGCATCACTTCCACCATCGAGGCCCGGGTGATGCGCGCCAGGTAACCGATGCCGAACAGGCACAGCACCATCAGTGGCAGCACCAATTGCACGACGCTGAAGCCTTCGCTCATGCTGCTCACACCGGGCAGCCAGTTAAGCCAGAACACAAAGATCGCGGAGACGAAAACCGCGCTGGCGAAGTCGGGAATCGAGGTGGTGACGATCGACAGGAACGACACCAGGCGGTCCAGCGCCGAGCCCTGGCGAATCCCGGCCAGAACGCCGAGGGTCAACGCCACCGGCACCATCACCAGCAAGGCCAGGCCGGCCAGGGTCAGGGTTTGCGTAAGGTTCGGCAGCAGCAGCTTGATCACTGATTCGCGAAAGTACACCGAGGTGCCCCAGTCGCCGCTGACAAAGTCCTTGAGCCACACCAGGTAGCGCCACACAAAGGGTTGGTTATAGCCATGTTCCGCCAGCCACGCGGCGCGCTGGTCGGCGGCGGAGTAGGGGCCGAGGACGTTGATCGCCACGTCTTCGATATTCAGTTCCAGGGCCAGGAACACGATCAATGACACCGACAGCAGGGTCGCCACCAGCGCCAATAACTTGCGCATCAGAAAATGAGCCATGGGTGCATGCTCCGACTGTTCAAGGGATGCCTGCCCGTGTGCGGGCAGGGAGGAGGGCGTGCGCTAAATCAAGCGCTCATCCACACACTGTCCATCGGGTAGAAGTCGGAAGGGTGCACCTGGAAGCCCTGGACCTTTTTGCTCACGGCGGTGAACTTGTCGCCCCAGAACGGCTGCACGATCACGCAGGCGTCCTGCAGGATGCGTTCGACATTTTCCATCGCCACGGCGCGCTGTTTCGGGTCGATGATGCCCATGGCCTTGTCCAGCGCGGCATCGAACGCCGGGTCGCTGTAATGGCTTTCGTTCCAGGCGCCACCGCCGCGGTAGGCCAGCTCCAGGGACATCACACCGAGCGGGCGATGGGCCCAGTAGGTCAGGCTGAAGGCGGCCTTGTCCCAGATCGGCCAGTACTGCGCGGCGGGGATCACCTTGAGGTTGATGCGGATCCCGGCTTCCAGGCAGTTCTGTTGCAGGATCTGCGCGCAGTCCTGTTCATAGCGGCCCTGGGTGTTGCCGACGATCAGGTCAATGTCGATGCCGTTGGGGAAGCCGGCTTCGGCCAGCAGCTTCTTGGCCGCCGCCACGTCGCGGTTGCGCTTGGGCAGCGGGAAATATTCGGGGTGGGAAGGCGCCACATGATGGTCTTCGCCGAGGGTGCCCATGCCGCGATAGGCGATCTTCAGCATCTGCGCGTTATCGGCGCACAGCACCACCGCCTTGCGGATGCGCAGGTCGGTGAACGGCTTCTGGTCGCAGGCCATGCGCATCACCACGGTTTGCGCCGACTTGCAGGTCAGCAACTGGGCCCCGGGCAAGCGCTTGGCCAGGTCCAGTTCAGCCACCGTCACGCGGTACAGCACGTCGACTTGCCCGGCTTGCAGGGCGGCGAGGTGGGTGGACACGTCGGTGCCCATGTCGATGTAGCGCAACTCGTCAAGGTTGGCTGGTTTGCCCCAGTAATCGGCGCGCTTGGCGAAGGTCGCCTGCTTGTTCACGGCGAATGAAACCAGCTTGAACGGCCCGGTGCCCAGCGGGTTTTTCGCCCAGTCGTCACCGGCCTTGAAGCTGCGGTGCACGATGGCGCAGGTGAAGGCGTTGAGCATCTCCGGGATCGCCAGGATCGGCCGCTTGAGCACCAGGCGGAACTGGAACTCGCTGACTTTTTCGAAGGCCTTGATGTCCTGGAACGCGGTGCGGTTCACCGACTTGGAATCGGCGGCGATCCAGCGTTCGATATTGTGCTGCACGTCGTCGACGTTGAAGGTGTCGCCGTTGCTCCACTTCACGTTCTGGCGCAGGTTGAAGGTCCAGGTAGCGAGGTCTTCCGACGGGCTCCAGCTCTCGGCGAGGTAAGGGTGGGTGATGTTGTCGGCGTCGACCCAGGTCAGGTATTCCACCGAGTTGCGCAGCAGGTTCGAGGCTTCGATCCAGGTGATCAGCATCGGGTCCTGGATTTCCTGGATCGCGCAGGCAAACCGCAGGCTGCCGCCCTGGCGTGGCTCGGCGGCCTGGGCGTCATTGCCCAGCAGTGCGGAACCGAGAAAGGTGCTGGCACTGGCGACGGTGATGCCCAGCAGCGCGGCCGTGCGCAGGAATTGGCGACGGTTGATTTCGCCGCTTTGCACTTGGGCACACAGATCATTTACGGCTGGATGCGGCGCGGCGCCGTCCAGGGTAGTCAATTCTTTCATAAGCCTCTCCGGTACTTGCGAATATGCGTTTTTTTGTTGAACCGCAAGGGTCAATGGCAAGCGCCGCGAAGGCGTGACCGTGACCGCTGTGAAGCCGGCAGAAGAACAAGGCGCAACGAAGTCGGGAGGGTGGCAATGGGACAGGACATAGGGCAGCTCTCATGTTGTTTTTATTAGAGATGCCCGCAGTTTTGTCATTTGCGCAAAGATCGACAAACGACAAATTCTGCGTTGGAACGTTCTATAAACGCATGTTACATATCGCTCCCCACCGACCGATCGTTCCCACGCTCTGCGTGGGAATGCCGCCCCGGACGTTCCGCGTCCCCTCTGCGAAACGGTGACGCAGAGCGTCACGGGATGCATTCCCACGCACAGCGTGGGAACGATCAGTACCTCAACAAGCGCGGGTCGAACGGGTAGTCGGAGAGCAACTCGATGCCGTGTTCGTGGATGTAGATCTGCTCTTCGAGCTTGACCCCTTCGCCGCCGTCGTCGTGGCCGATATAGCTTTCCACGCAGATGGTCATGCCGGCTTCGAACACGCCGTCGTAGCCCAGGGCATCAATATCTTCGCGATGCACCACGTAGGGGTATTCACCAGTCATGCCAACCCCGTGCACCAGGGCGAAGTAACGGTTGTTTTTGTAATGCTCGGGAATCTTCCAGGCCAGTTCCGCGTACTCCTTGAAACTGCGCCCGGCCTTGAGCATTTCCATGTTGGTCTGCACTTGCTCGTAGGCCAGTTTGTACAGCTCCTGCTGCTTGGCGGTGGCGGCTTGTTCACCGCACAGGAAGGTCCGCGAGAAGTCGGCGTAGTAGCCGAAACGCCCGACCACGTCAGTGTCCAGCGCTACCAGGTCGCCGGCTTCGATGGGCCGGGTGCTGCACTCCTGGAACCACGGGTTGGTGCGTGGGCCGGAGGACAGCAGGCGGGTCTCGACGTAATCACCGTCGGTGGCGATCACATGCTGGTGCAGGTGCGACCACAGCTCGTTCTCGCTGATGCCGGGGGTGAGTTTGCTTTCCATCAGGCGCACCCCGGCCTCGGTAGCGCGCAGGCTGGCGCGGATCATCTTGAGTTCGTTCGGCACCTTGATGCAGCGCGCACGTTCCAGCGGTTCCTGGGCGTCGAAAATCTGGTAGCCGAGCTTTTGCAGTTCGAAGGCTGCGGCGGAGGTGGCGCTTTCAATGGCGATGCGTTTGCCGCCGCCGCATTTGCGCACCAGCTCATCGATTTCCGCGGCCCAGTCGGCGGTGACATTGCCCAGGAAACTTTCGCAGAAGTAATAGGAGATGGCTTTGGCCGGACGCACTTCATCGACGGTGTTGAGGGTTTCGGCCAGGTGCAGGCAGCCGCCGAATTCGAACACCACCACCGGGCCTTCTGCCGGGATAAACGCATAGCGGGCCGGGTTGCGCGCCGAGTACACCTGCATGTTGCGCGAGCCGGTGGCGTAGCGCATGTGGGTAGGGTCGAACAGTACGCAGGCGGCGTAGTCGCGTTTTTTCAGTTCGTTGCGCACCCGTTGCAGGCGGTCCAGCTGGATCTGCTGGATCTCGTCATGGGTAGGTTCGCAGTCAGCGGGGTTGCGGTTGGGGCCGGACAGACTCATGGGGTGTTCCTCGCAGGGCAAATACGGTTTCAAGGTTTTTTAGGTATGAATCAGTCGAGCAACTGGTCGCTGCGGACCAGGTTGCGTTCGGCTTGCAGATGGGCTTCGGACAGGCGTCCGTAAAGCTGCTTGGTGCGCTGGGCACGGCCAATGATTCCGGGCTTTTCGGAGTAGGCGAAGATCGCCGTGTTGCGCTCGGTGGCGCCTTCCACGCGGGTCACCCGGTGCACCGAAAAACGCCCTTTGAATATCTGCAAATCGCCGGGATTCAGCTCCAGTTCCTGCACCCGCGAACGGTCCTCGCCACGCACCACCTTGCCGACGGCGCCGAGGTTCTCCTGGGTGCGCGAGCGAATCATCGGCGCGTACTCGAACAGGCCGCCGGCCTCGGGCTTCTGGGTCATCATGCTGACGATGAATTCGTTGGTATCGAAGTGCCAGGGCTGCTCGGTGCCGTCCGGCATCACGTTGATCACCAGCCCGGCGAACGGGTCGGCGTACTCGAAGATTTCCGGCTCATTCAGGCAGGCACCGATAAAGCGTTTCATCATCGGCGACACGTACAGCCGGTGGATGATCGCGTCCGGGGCGATCATGTCGCGGGTCACAAAGCCGCTGGTGCGCTCCATGAACGTGCGGCGCGGGTCATCGTGGGGCAGGGAGGTGTCGTCCTCGGTGAAGTAGGCGTTGACCTTGCGCACCGAATAAAACGTCTTGCCCGACAGCGCCAAACCTTCCAGGCGCGCCTGCTCAAGCGCTGCGGGGCGCAGGAAGTTCTTCAGCAGGCAGCAGCCGTCTTCGGCCAGTTCGGCCCGGGCGTGTTCGATCAGGGCCTGTAATTGAACATGGCCCGAATCATGTATGGGATACAGCTCGGTATTAATAATGTCGCTGATATCGCCCACTTCAGCGTCAGCAAGTTGAAGGCTCATGCAAGACTCCCGGAACTATCAGTTGGTGTTTTTTGGCTGACCCGATAGTTGCTGAACGAGGTGCAAAGTGGAAATTACAAGTTGTGATCGAATCCATCGGCGAGGGCGATAGTTATGTCGGGCGAACTGGATGGCACCCTGCTTAAAGTGTTTGTGGCAATTATCGAGTGCCAGGGGTTTTCGGCGGCCGCCGAGCGCCTGCACAAGACCCAATCCACCGTCAGCCAGAGCCTGCAACGCCTGGAAGACATCGTCGGCACGCCACTGATCCGCCGTACCAGCCGCTCGGTGGGCCTGACCCCCGGTGGCGAAACCTTTTTGATCTACGCCCGGCAGATCCTCAAGCTGCACAGCGAAGCCGTCAGCGCCGCGCAATTGCCCAATCAACAGGTGTGTATCCACCTCGGCATGCCCGAGGACTACGCCGAGTATTGCCTGGGCGGGATGCTCAAGGACTTCCAGGCGCAGTTCTCCCAGGTACGGCCCGATGTGTGCTGCGAGATGTCGACGGCCCTGGTGGGGCGCCTGCAACGGGGCGAGCTGGACCTGGTGCTGGGGGTGGAACACGCAGGTTTGCACAGCGGGGAATACCTGTGCGACGAGCCGTTGGTGTGGGTCGCGGCGCCCAGCTGGAGTTGCGTGGGGCGTCAGTCGGTGCCGTTGGCGGTGTACGCCGAAGGCTGCGCGTTCCGTGCGAACGCCGTGCAGGCGCTGGCCCAGTCCGGGCGCTCGTGGCAGGTGGTTTACACCAGCCAAAGCCCGCGCGGCATTGCGATTGCGATCGAGCAGGGCTTGTCGGTGGGCGTGATGGCGCGGCGCCTGGTGCCACCCGACTGGCAGATTCTGGACGAGCGCCAGGGCTTCCCGCCGATTGCGCCGGCACGCCTGATGTTCTGGCGTTCAGCCGGTTGCCAGGTGCCGGAAGTGGATGCCCTGGTGGAGATTCTGCGTCGGCAACTGGGCCACTCAGGGCATCTGGGCGGCCAGCGCTTCGCGGGTGTGTCGCTGGGCCATGCGCTTGAGCAATAACAGGCTGGCCAACACCCAGGCCGCGATCCAGCCGTGCACCACCGCAAATTCGCCAGTGACTTGCAGCAGCCAGCCGCACAAGGCATTGCCGGTGGCACTCGCCAGGCCGTAGCTGACCATGCTCAGGCTCACCACTTGCAGGCTGTGCACCGGGCTGAGCCGGGCACCGACGTAGGCAGCCATCAAGCCCCAACACGGGAAATAGAACAGCGCGAACAGCCCGGCCGCCAGCCAGCTCAGTACCAGGCTCGGGTGCCCGAGCAAGCCGAGCATGCTCAGACCAAACGCGCCGATACTCAGGGCCATCACCCGCAACGCCCCCCAACGATCTGCCAGCGTGCCCAGCAGCAAGCCGCCGATCACACCGCCGATCCCGATCAGCGTCCACATCGAGCCGGTGACGGAGGC
The DNA here is from genome assembly GCF_037094675.1 of Pseudomonas sp. KK18. Taxonomy (NCBI): domain Bacteria; kingdom Pseudomonadati; phylum Pseudomonadota; class Gammaproteobacteria; order Pseudomonadales; family Pseudomonadaceae; genus Pseudomonas; species Pseudomonas sp. KK18. The sequence continues at coordinate 3,964,360 of NZ_CP146605.1, read as the reverse complement.
GCTGGCCTGTAGCTGCTCGCTGACGAACGCCGACAGGAAATTCAGAAACGGCCCGCTGATGGCGCCGATAAACGCGCTGAGCAAGACGATCTGCATTGCCACCGGTTGTGCCACGCACAACTTCAGCCATTGGCGCAGCACTTGGTTCAGCGCCGGCGCCATGGTCTCGCGTGGTGTCGGTTGCTTGATCGGGGCCAGTGCCCACAGGGTCAACAGCGTGACAACCAGCGTCAACCCGGCGCAGATCAGCCAGAACTGGCGCAACGACAACCCCTGCAAGAGCGCGATCAACAGCCCGTTCAAGCACAGCGCAAAGGCTGAGCCCGAGGACGCCAGCCCCAGCACCCGGCTGCGATGTGTAGTCGGGATCACCTCTTGAGCGAGGGCCGAAATCGCGTTCCAGTTCGACACCGCGCAAGCCGACACCAGTGCCAGGCACAGGGCAAACGGCAGCACCCACGGCGTGGCGACGGCCAGGGCCAGCAGGGCGGGGCTGAGGACGATGGTCAGGCGCACCATATTGCGCGGGCTGATCCACGCCGCCGCCAGGCCGCTGGCAATCGAGGCGCCCATGTAGAACAGCTGCAACAGCGCGGCAATCAACGCGGCCTGGCTGTAACTGAGCTCAAAGGCCAGGCGGATCTGCGGCAACAGCGCCGAATACAGGAACACACTGAAACCGTGGGTGGTGGCGTTGCAGGCGGTAAACACCAGTGCCAGCAAGCCAATACTTCGCCGGGATGAAACGGGTGCGTTGGACATGGCGATGACTCGATAAGTTAATCGCGAAAGAGAGGGGCGAAGTTACAGGAAGTACATCGGCAGACTAGCGTTTATAGCCTGGCAACGACCAATGCTTAATTGTCTTAGTGTGCATGCGTTATACGCAGGCTATTTATTCGTGAGCGACGGTTTGTAGCGATAAACGACACTTTCAGCGTTTGCGACGATTAATTGTTTGTCAGGCTGGAGTGCTACCGCTGACCCAATACAAAAAGGTATGTTGTGCAGGTTATTTCCCCTGTGCTCCCGAGTGTCGTCCATGAAACGCAAAATGCCCGGTCTCAACGCCCTCAAAGCTTTCGAAGTCGCCGGCAGTACCGGCAGTTTTACCCGGGCCGCCGAGCTGTTGAACGTGACGCAGAGTGCGGTCAGCCGCCAGGTGCGCCAGCTTGAAGAACAGTTGGGCGAGGCCCTGCTGGAGCGTCGTCACCATCACCTGGAATTGACCAGTGCCGGGCGGGTATTGCTGCGGGCGTTGCATCAGTCGTTCGACAAGATCGAGCTGACGGTGCGCAGTATCCAGCAGAAGTCCCATGCCAATCGGCTGCACATCAATGCGCCGCCGACGTTTACCAATCGTTGGTTGATGCCGCGGTTGGGGCGCTTGCGCGAGCAGCATCCGGAGTTGGAGCTGAGCATTACCACCCGGTTGCAGGACAGCCTGGCGGAGACCAGTACGCTGGATTGTGCGATTCGGTTTGGCGATGGGGAATGGGATGGGTTGGACAGCTCGTTGTTGATTCAGGAGCGGCATATCGCGGTGTGTGCGCCGTCGTTGTATGCCCGGGAGTGGAGTGACGGGATTGATCTGAATCGCATGACGCTGCTGCATGTGCTGGCGCGGGAGGATCAGCGGTATCTGACGTGGAAGCATTGGCTGGATGCGGCGCGGATCAGTGGGGTTGATATCGAGGGGGGGTATGAGTTTGACCTGCTGGATTTGGCGATTCGGGCGGCGATCGATGGGTTGGGGATTACCATTGCGGATTGGCATATGGTCGCTTCGGAGTTGGCCAGTGGGCAGTTGACGCAGGTGCTGAATGTGCATGTGGAGGGGCATCAGTCGTATTGGCTGGTGACCCGGCCGGAGCAGACGGATACGCCGCAGTTGCAGGTGTTTGCGCAGTGGTTGCAGGAGGAGATTTGGTTGGCTCAGCGGCAGTTGGAACCTTCTTTGGCGGCTGTTTGATTCGGTGTACATATCCGTTATTTAGGTAACGGCGACTTATGGTTCCGCTCTTACAGCGGGTCACTTTTGGCAAACGCCCCAAAAGTAACCAAAAGGTCTTTGCCCCACCACTCGGTGCCTCGCTTAGGCTCGGCATGCCCGCACTCCGGCACGGCTCCGCGGGCCGCCGCGACGGGCCATCCATGGCCCGGCGCGGCTAAATCGGCATCCTTGCCGATTTACCCGCTCCACCGTGCCTACTTGCGGCCATCGTGGTTGACGGGGCCCGCAGATCAAGATCAAAAGCAAGAGCACAGCGGCCTACCGGCCGGCTTGAGTGTTAAAAGCAAAGACCAGAGCGAAAGCAGATCTGCTTTTCTGTGGGAGCGGGCTTGCTCGCGAAAAACCTGAGAGCGCCGCGTTCATCCAGAATGCCCGCGTCATCGTTAACGACCTTCGCGAGCAAGCCCGCTCCCACATTTTTTGGACCGTGCCCGCTTTAGATTTTGATTTTGCTCTTCAACACTCAAGCCGGCCGGTAGGCCGCTGTGCTCTTGATCTGCTTTTGATCTTGATCTTGGGCGCCCCGTTAAACCACGCTGGCCGAACGCAGGCTTTGGAGCGTGGGTAACCCGGCAGGACGCCGGGTTAGCCGTCCTGGGCCAAGGATGGCCCATGACGGCGGCCCACGGTCCAAAGCCGGAGTGAGGGCACACCGAGCCTAGGCGAGGTGCCGAGTGGTGGGGCAAGAGCGTTTTGCTTACTTTTGCGCTTTTCAAAAGTGAGCCGCTGTAAGAGCGGAACCATAGGCGGCCTTTACCTAAATAACGGATATACACCCATCAGCCGAGCCCCAACCGCTCATGCCACTCGGCAATCGACTCCTCTGGATACTCCTCAAACTCCAGGTCCCCCGCGCGAACACTCACCTCAACCCACGGCGCCTTCGACCCCAGCATCAAATGCGTATGCTCCGGCGGCACCGGCAACGGCGTATCAATCGCCGAAGCAAACGGATGAATCAACTCCGGCCACTGCGGACTGAACAACCACAACCCCGACCCACACTGCGAACAAAAATGCCGCTCAGCCGTACTCGCATGCGCCCGGCTATCCCCCGGCTCTTTCATCCGCGCGTGATAAATCGAAATCAACTTGCGCCCCCGCACCTTGAGGCTCCTGGCATCCCCCCCAAGGTTGATCGCATACCCGCCACCCCCCTGGGTCTTGCGACAAATCGAGCAATAACACCGCTGATAAGGGTAGGGATGCGCACTCTCAAGACTGAACGAAACCGCGCCGCAATGGCAGGAACCTTCAAGCTGCATGACCAGATCTCCTTCGCAAAAGGGCAACGTTAGCTTAGGCGCCCGGCAGCCGGGGCGGTTCCATCTCGGGCATCAAGGTCGCGATCAACGCCCGAATAGTACCCGGCAACGCCTCCAGTTCCCGCACCAGAATACTGCGCTCACGCACCGCCCAAACCTCATCCAGCTTCACCGTCACCAGTTGCATGGTCCGGCTGTGCCGCACGGCGGCCGACTCGGGAATGATGCCGATCCCCACGCCCGCCTCAACCATCCGGCAGATCGCCTCGAAGCTCGACATTTGAATGCGCAACGACAAGTGCTTGCCCAGCCGCTCCACATGCTCACGCAGGAAACTCAGCAACGTGCTGCCGTCATGCAAGCCGATATGCTGATAAGCCAGGGTTTGCTCCAGCGTCACCGAAGGCAGGCCCGCCAGCGGATGCCCCACCGGTACCGTCAGCACCAGGTGGTCGGTGCTGAAGTGCAGCACCTGCAAACCCGACGCTTCCACAGGCCCGGCGATGATGCCCATGTCGCTGGTGCCATCCAGCACGCCCCGCACGATATCCCGCGACAGCCGCTCCTGCAGGTCCACCGTCACGCCGGGGCGCTGGGACAGGAAGCCGGCCAGCACCTCCGGGAGAAATTCGGTCACGGCGGTGGTGTTGGCAAAAATGCGGATATGCCCGGCCGAGTCGATGCCGTATTGGGTGAACTCGCTTTTCAGGTAATCCACCTGGCGCATGATCAGCCGCGCATGGTGCAGCAGCCGTTCGCCCGCCGGGGTAATTTCCACACCACGGCTGTCGCGGTACAACAGGCGGGTGTCGAGTTGGCCCTCCAGGGCCTTTATCCGCGCACTGGCGGCGGCCGGCGAAAGGAACGCGCGCTTGGCGCCCTGGGTCAGGCTGGGGGATTCGGCGATATGGATAAACAGGCGTAAGTCAGCCAGATCAAAGTGCATGCAAGGCTCCGGGGCAGCGACGAAGAACCCATGTGGGAGCAGGCAAGCCAGCTCCCACATTGATCATCCGGGTTCTTGAGATCTTTTTATGGGCGATGGCGTTCAGCATAGCCGAACGCTGCTTTATTGAAATGCAAATTCTCAGAACGGCCAAGGCCCAGCATGATCCGGTTCAGATTCCCTGCCCGAGGACATGCACCTGATGAGCGCCACAGACTGGATCGGCCGTAGCGAAACAGCCCACGACCACTTGAGCCACAACCTGCTCAAACGCATCGCCGCCACCTTTGGCGAAGCGGCACCGGCAGATGGCGAGCCGGTTCCGCCCTTGTGGCAATGGTGCTTCTTCCAGGACCCGCTGCCCGAGTCCGCCCTGGGCGGTGACGGTCATCCGGCCCGTGGCGGCTTCCTGCCGCCGGCCGATAATCGCAACCGCATGTGGGCCGGCGGGCGTATCGAGTTCTTCCATGCATTGCGTGCCGGTGAGGCCGCCACCCGCGTTTCGACCATCACCCGGGTGGAAGAAAAAACCGGTCGCACCGGCTCGTTGTTGTTCGTCACCGTGCGCCACGACTATTCCCAGGACGGCCGCCTGGCCCTGCGCGAAGAGCAGGACATCGTCTACCGCGAACCCACACCGCCCAAGCAGGGCAGTGGTGACGCGCTCCCCGAAGGCGCCTGGCGTGAAGCGGTCGACCCGACGCCAACCCTGTTGTTCCGCTACAGCGCCGTGACCTTCAACGGCCACCGCATTCACTACGACTACCCCTATGTCACCGGCACCGAAGGTTATTCGGGGCTGGTGGTGCACGGTCCGCTGATCGCCACCTTGAGCCTGCGCGCATTTTGCCGCGCCAACCCCGCGGCCACGTTGCGCCGTTTCTCGTATCGCGGCGTGCGCCCGTTGATTGCCCCGCAAGCCTTTGAAGTGGGCGGGCACGTCACCGCGCCGGGCGTCGCGGAACTGTGGGCGGGCAACGCCGACGGCCTGGCCCAGCGCGCCGAACTGCATTTCGAATAAACCTCCAAGAACAACAGGCGGAGAGCCGTTAATGAACCCGAATGACAACGAAGAACTGAATGCCATCCGCGAAGGCGTGCGCGCACTCTGCGCCGAATTCGACGCCGCCTACTGGCGCAAGGTCGATGAAGAAAAGGGCTTCCCGGAAGCCTTCGTCAAAGCCTTGACCGACGCCGGCTGGCTGTCGGCAATGATCCCCGAAGAATACGGTGGCTCCGGCCTGGGGCTGGCGGAAGCCTCGGTGATACTGGAGGAAGTGAACCGCTGCGGTGGCAACTCCGGCACCGTCCACGGCCAGATGTACAACATGTTCACCTTGCTGCGTCACGGCAGCGAAGCACAGAAAAGCTTCTACCTGCCCAAGCTCGCCAGCGGCGAATTGCGCCTGCAGTCGATGGCCGTGACCGAACCCACCACCGGCACCGACACCACCAAAATCAAGACCACCGCAGTCAAGCGCGGCGACAAGTACGTGATCAATGGCCAGAAAGTCTGGATCTCGCGGGTGCAGCATTCCGACCTGATGATCCTGCTGGCCCGCACCACGCCGTTGGCCGAGGTGAAGAAAAAATCCGAAGGCATGTCGATCTTCCTGGTGGACTTGCGGGAAGCCATCGGCAACGGCCTGACCGTGCAGCCCATCGCCAACATGGTCAACCACGAGACCAACGAACTGTTCTTCGACAACCTGGAGTTGCCGCTGGACAGCCTGATTGGCGAGGAGGGCAAGGGCTTCCGCTACATCCTCGACGGCTTGAATGCCGAGCGGACGCTGATTGCCGCCGAGTGCATCGGCGATGGCCGCTGGTTTATCGAGAAAGCCAGCGCCTATGCCCGCGACCGCGTGGTATTTGGTCGGCCCATCGGACAGAACCAGGGCGTGCAGTTCCCGATTGCCGAAGCCCATATCGAGATCGAAGCGGCCGACTTGATGCGCTGGCGTGCCTGTGAGGAATACGACAGCGGCGCCAATGCCGGGGCCAGCGCGAACATGGCCAAGTACCTCGCGGCCAAGGCTTCCTGGGAGGCGGCCAACGCCTGCCTGCAAACCCACGGCGGCTTCGGGTTTGCCTGCGAATACGACGTGGAGCGCAAGTTCCGCGAAACCCGCCTGTACCAGGTTGCGCCGATCTCCACCAACCTGATCCTGTCCTACGTGGCCGAGCATCTGCTCGAACTGCCACGCAGTTTCTGAGGGCCCGACCATGAGCCATACCCAAGCGCTGTGTCGGTTCCTCGCCGAGTTGAATTACGCACAATTGCCGGACGCCGTACTCGCCCGCACCGAAGACCTGTTCCTCGACTGGCTCGCCTCGGCGCTGGCCAGCAAGGGCGCGCATCCGATCCCGTTGTTCGAACGTTATGCCCGCAGGATGGGCCCGGCTGATGGCCCGGCGCAGATCATCGTCAACGGCGGCAGCAGCAGTGCCTATTTCGCCGCGCTGGTGAATGGCGCGTCGTCGCACCTGGTGGAGCAGGATGACCTGCACAACAGCTCGGTATTGCACCCGGCGACCGTGGTGTTTCCGGCGGCATTGGCGGCGGCGCAAGACCTCGGCAAGTCCGGTCGCGAGCTGCTGCTGGCCTCGGTGGCCGGTTACGAAGCCGGGATTCGCATCGGTGAGTTCATGGGCCGTTCCCATTACCGGATCTTCCACACCACGGCCACCGTCGGCACCCTCGCGGCGGCGGTGGCCGTGGGCAAATTGCTCGACTTCAACCAAGAGCAATTCATCAACCTGCTGGGCAGTGCCGGCACTCAGGCGGCCGGGCTGTGGGAGTTCCTGCGGGATGCCGCCGACTCCAAGCAACTGCACACTGCCAAGGCCGCTGCCGATGGTTTGCTGGCGGCGTATCTGACGGCGGACGGGCTGACCGGTGCGCGCAATATTCTGGAAGGTGATCAGGGGATGGCGGCGGGCATGTCCACCGACGCCGACCCAGGCAAATTGGCGGATCGCCTCGGCAGTCGCTGGGCGCTGCTGGAAACGTCGTTCAAGTTCCATGCTTCATGCCGACATACCCATCCGGCCGCCGATGCGCTGCTGGATCTGATGCAGCGCGAAGGGCTCGGCCATGAGCAGATCGCCCATGTGGAAACTCGCGTTCACCAGGGCGCCATCGACGTGTTGGGCCGGGTGACGCTGCCGCAGACCGTGCACCAGGCCAAGTTTTCCATGGGCACCGTGCTGGGGTTGATTGCCGTGCATGGCAAGGCCGGGCTGACCGAGTTTCACGAGCTGGCGCTGAGCGACGGGGACGTGGCGGCGTTTCGCGACAAGGTCTCCATGACCCTCGACGCCGAAGTCGACGGTGCCTATCCGCAGCGCTGGCTGGGCCGGGTCATCGTGACCACCGCCGATGGTCGCACCCTGCACGGCGCCATCGACGAACCCAAGGGCGACCCGGGCAACACCCTGAATCGCTCGGAGCTGGCCGACAAGTTCCAGCGCCTGACTCAATTCAGCGGTGCCCGCACACCCGCGCAAACCACCGGGCTGATCGAAAAAGTCTGGGACCTGCGCAACGCCGCGTCCCTGGCTCACTGGCTTTAAGGAACTGTCATGACCGCTAATCAACGACCGCTGGACGGCATCACCGTTGTCAGCCTGGAACACGCGATTGCCGCACCGTTCTGCACCCGCCAGTTGGCCGACCTGGGCGCGCGGGTGATCAAGATCGAACGTCCCGGCGCTGGCGACTTTGCCCGGGGCTATGACGAGCGCGTGCGCGGCCTGGCCTCGCATTTCGTGTGGACCAACCGCTCCAAGGAAAGCCTGACCCTGGACCTCAAGCACGACGATGCCGGGGACATCCTGGAAACCCTGCTGGCCGATGCCGATGTGCTGGTGCAGAACCTCGCACCGGGCGCGGCCGCGCGCATGGGATTGTCATTCGAGGCGCTGCATGAGCGCTTCCCGCGGCTGATCGTCTGCGACATCTCCGGCTATGGCGAGGGTGGCCCGTATGAAAAGAAAAAGGCCTACGACCTGCTGATCCAGAGCGAAGGCGGCTTTCTCTCGGTCACCGGTGGCCCGGGTGAAGACCAGATGGCCAAGGCCGGCTGCTCCATCGCCGATATCTCCGCCGGTATGTACGCCTACAGCGGCATCCTCTCGGCGCTGCTGCTGCGGGGCAAGACCGGGCAGGGCAGTCGCATCGACGTCAGCATGCTGGAAAGCCTGGTGGAGTGGATGGGCTACCCGATGTATTACGCGTTCGACGGCGCGCCCCAGCCACCGCGCGCGGGTGCGGCGCATTCGACGATCTACCCCTACGGGCCGTTTCCCACCGGCGACGGCGGCACGGTGATGCTCGGGTTGCAGAATGAGCGGGAATGGGCGGCGTTCTGCGACAAGGTGCTGCTCACCCCGGAATTGGCCACCGACGAGCGTTTCTCGGCCAACTTCAAGCGTTCGGAAAACCGCGACGTGCTGCGCCAGATCATCGTCGACAGTTTTGCGCAGATGAGCGCCGAGGGCGTGATCCAGCGCCTGGAAGACGCGCAAATCGCCAGTGCACGAGTCAACGACATGCAAGGCGTGTGGGACCACCCGCAGCTCAAGGCCCGGGACAGTTGGCGTGAAGTCGACAGCCCGGCGGGCAAATTACCGTCGTTGCTGCCACCGGCACGCAATGCCGCGTTCACCCCGCGGATGGATGCGGTGCCGGGGCTGGGGCAGCACAGCCAGGGGATTCTCGACCAGCTGGGTTACTCCGCTGAAGCCATCGACGGCCTGCGTATCCGCGGCGTTATCTGACAAGGAATCGAACGATGCCAACCTCTCTTGTGCGCTCTGCGCTGTTTGTACCGGGCAGCCGACCGGAACGTTTTGCCAAGGCCCTGGCCAGTGGCGCCGATGCAGTGATTGTGGATTTTGAAGACGCGGTGGAAGAGCCGCTCAAGCGTCAGGCCCGGGACAACCTCGGGGTGTTTTTGCAGGCGACGCCGGCGGCGCGGGTATGGGTGCGGATCAACGCGCCGGAGCATCCCGAGCATTTTGCCGATGTGGCGTTCTGTCAGGCCCATGCCGGAGTCGCGGGGGTGTTGCTGCCCAAGGTTGAAAGTGCGGCCCAGGTGGCCGTGGTGGCTGCAACGGGCAAGGCTATCTGGCCGATTATCGAGAGTGCGCGGGGTTTGCTGGCGGTGGCGGAAATCGCCCATGCGCCGCTGGTGGAGCGCCTGTCGTTTGGTGGCCTGGACCTGGCGCTGGACTTGAACCTGAGCAGCGGCTCCCCGGCCGCGCAATTTGCCCTCGACCAGGCTCGCCTTGCCTTGATCGTGCATTCCCGCGCCGCCGGGCTGGTGGCGCCGCTGGACGGCGTGCACCCGGCCATCGACGACCCCGAAGGCCTGCGCCGTTCGATTCGGCATGCCTATGAAATGGGCTTTGCCGGCGCGCTGTGTATCCATCCCAAGCAGGTGGCGGTGATTCACCAGGCGCTGGCCCCCAGTGCCGAGGATCTGGCCTGGGCCAAACGGGTGGTGGACGCCGGTGCCCATGGGGCCGGGGCGTATCAACTGGACGGGCAGATGGTGGATGCACCGGTGCTGCTGCGGGCCCAACGATTATTAGCCGCGCAACCGTAGAAATGTGGGAGCGGGCTTGCTCGCGAAAGCGGTGGGTCAGCCAGTGCATCCGGTGACTGGCACACCGCTTTCGCGAGCAAGCCCGCTCCCACATTGGATCTCTGTCGTTTGCAAAATCGGCGTTCGTCCACGCCGAACGCAGGTATCTAAAATTCGAAATTCTCTATACGCGTGACATCAGGCACCTTGCCCTATAACACAACAATAAGAAGGTGATTTTCCATGCTCAAGCTTTCTCGGGCGCTGTTCTGCGCCGCCACCTTGTTTGCCGCGGGCCTGGCCCAGGCGGCCGACCCCATCGTGATCAAGTTCGCCCACGTCGTCGCGGAAAACACCCCCAAAGGCCAGGGCGCCCTGCTGTTCAAGAAGCTCGCTGAAGAACGCCTGCCCGGCCGGGTGAAAGTCGAGGTGTACCCCAACTCCTCGCTGTTCGGCGACGGCAAGGAAATGGAAGCGCTGCTGCTGGGCGACGTGCAGATGCTGGCGCCGTCCCTGGCCAAGTTTGAGCAGTACACCAAGCAAGTACAAATCTACGACCTGCCGTTCCTGTTCAACGACCTGGCGGCGGTCGACCGTTTCCAGGCGGCCCAGGGCAAGGCGTTGCTGACCTCGATGCAAGACAAGAACATCCTCGGTCTGGCCTATTGGCACAACGGCCTCAAGCAACTGTCGGCGAACAAGGCATTGCGTGAGCCCAAGGATGCCCGTGGCCTGAAGTTTCGCGTGCAGGCCTCCAGCGTCCTGGAGGAGCAGTTCAAGGCGATCCGCGCCAACCCGCGCAAGATGAGTTTTGCCGAGGTGTACCAGGGCTTGCAGACCGGCACCGTCAACGGCACCGAGAACACCTGGTCGAACTATGAAAGCCAGAAGGTCAACGAAGTGCAGAAGTACTTCACCGAATCCAACCATGGGCTGATCGACTACATGGTGATCACCAACGCCAAGTTCTGGAACGGCCTGCCGCCGGATGTGCGCACCACCCTGGATCAGGTCATGGTTGAAGTCACCGTCGAGGTGAACAAGCAGGCCGAGGCGCTGAACCAGTCGGCCAAGCAGAAGATCATCGACGCCAAGACCAGCGAAATCATCGAACTGACACCGGAGCAACGCCAGCTCTGGCGCGAAGCCATGCGCCCGGTGTGGCAGAAGTTCGAAGGTGAAATCGGCGCTGACCTGATCAAGGCGGCCGACGCGTCGAACCAGTAATTTGGAGAGCACCGAGATCAAATGTGGGAGCGGGCTTGCTCGCGAATGCGGTGTATCAGTCACCGAATGCATCAACTGAAAGACTGCATTCGCGAGCAAGCCCGCTCCCACATTTTGATCCGGTTCCCGCCTCCAAGCCTTGCACACACCTATCTCCGCTTCGCGAGGTTTTGCCATGCAAACGCTAAGGCGCGTCTGGGAGCACCTGGAGGAAGGCTTTATCGCCATCCTGCTGGCCGCCATGACCCTGGTGACTTTTGTCTACGTCATGCTCAACAACATCTACACCCTGTTCTTTGCCCTTGCCGACAAGTGGGCGTGGAGCAGCGGTTTCTTCAATGCCCTGGGTGACCACACCATGGGCTGGGCCCAGGACATGACCTGGAGCGTGGCGCTGACCAAGGCCATGTTCGGTTGGTTGATTTTCTTTGGCATCTCCTACGGCGTACGCACCGCCGGCCACCTGGGGGTGGACGCGCTGGTCAAGCTGACGCCGCGCCGGGTGCAGCGCCTGCTGGGCATGCTGGCTTGCCTGTGCTGCCTGGCCTACGCCGGGTTGTTCATGGTTGCCAGCTACAAATGGCTGAGTGCGGTCACCACCGCGCACATCGGCGCCGAAGACCTCGACAAGTTCGGCATCGACGTCGACGACATCGTGGTGATCGTGCCCATCGGCTTTGCCCTGGTGTTCATCCGCTACCTGGAAATTTTCTACCGCATCTTCACCCACCGCCAAACCGGGCTGGGCCTGGCCGACGAAGCCGGTGAAGCCAGCAAGTTGGCCGGCAGCCATGAGGAGCGTCACTGATGGCCGTTCTGTGTCTGTTTTTGCTGCTGTTCGTGTTCATGTTCCTCGGTGTGCCCATCGCGATTTCCCTGGGGTTGTCGGGCGCGGTGTCGATCCTGATGTTCAGCCCGGACTCGGTGAGTTCCCTGGCAATCAAGCTGTTTGAAACCTCGGACGCCTATACCTTCCTGGCGATTCCGTTCTTCCTGTTGTCGGGTGCGTTCATGACCACCGGTGGCGTGGCGCAGCGGCTGATCGACTTTGCCAACGCCTGCGTCGGGCATATCCGCGGCGGGCTGGCGATTGCAGCGGTGCTGGCATGCATGCTGTTTGCCGCACTGTCGGGCTCCTCGCCCGCGACAGTGGCGGCGGTGGGTTCGATTGCCGTGGCGGGCATGGTGCGCTCGGGCTACCCGAAGGAATTCGGCGCCGGGATCATCTGCAACGCCGGTACCCTGGGCATCCTGATTCCGCCGTCGATCGTGATGGTGGTGTACTCGGCCGCCACGGAAACCTCGGTGGGCAAGCTGTTCATGGCCGGGGTGATTCCGGGCCTGCTGCTGGGCTTGATGTTGATGGTCGCGATCTACATCGTCGCGCGCATCAAGAAACTGCCGGCCCAGCCACGGGCGACCTTTCGCGAGTGGCTGACCTGCGCCCGCCGGGCATTCTGGGGCCTGTTGCTGCTGGTGATCATCCTGGGCGGGATCTACAGCGGCATGTTCACCCCGACCGAAGCGGCGGCGGTGGCGGCGGTGTACTCGGCGTTTGTCGCGCTGTTCATCTACAAGGACATGAAGATCAGGGATTGCCCCAAGGTGCTGCTGGAGTCCGGGCGCCTGGCGATCATGCTGATGTTTATCATCGCCAACGCCATGCTCTTCGCTCACGTGCTGACCACGGAGCAGATTCCCCAGGAAATCACCGCGTGGGTGATCTCCGAGGGCCTGACGCCGATTGGTTTCCTGATCATGGTCAACGTGGTGTTGCTGGTGGCGGGCAGCTTTATGGAGCCGTCGGCGATCGTGCTGATCCTGGCGCCGATCTTTTTCCCGATTGCGATGAAGCTGGGGATCGACCCGATTCACCTGGGAATTGTGATGGTGGTCAACATGGAGATTGGCCTGGTGCATCCGCCGGTGGGGTTGAACCTGTTTGTGACCTCGGCAGTGACAGGGCTGACGCTGGGGCAGACCATCCGCGCGGCGTTGCCGTGGCTGATGATCCTGCTGGTGTTCCTGATCATGGTGACTTACCTGCCGTTCATATCGCTGGCCTTGCCGCATTGGCTGGGGATGTAAACCCAACTTGAATCACGCCACAAAACAATGTGGGAGCGGGCTTGCCCGCTCCCACATTTGAGGTGTGCAGGGATTTATTTATCCATCGCACTCAAGATCGCATGGGCCACTTTTACCCGTTCGGCATTCGGGTAGTTCTTGTTCGCCAGGATCACCACCCCCAGGCCTTTGCTCGGCACGTACGCCACGTAGGCGCCAAAACCACCGGTGGCGCCAGTCTTGTTCACCAGCGTGTCGGCATGGGGCGCTTGCGGTGGTGTCAGCCAGTTGACCTTGTGGGGCTGAAAGGCCATTTGTGCCGAGTTGCCTTCCGTCAATGCATCCAGCGTGATCGGGTAGGGGTACATCTCCCAGCCGAGGCCCTGGGTCATGCCATCCACCGTGTAGTAGCCGGTGTGGGTTGCGGCAATCGCCTGTTGCAGCGGCTTCTCCAGCTTCGCCGGGTGCATGTTCACTTCAACGTACTGAATCAGGTCCGAGGTGCTGGTCTTGATGCCGTAGGCCTCGGCGTCCAGGGCGCCAGGCCCGACGCGCACCGGTTTGCCGGACTTGTCGTAACCCTGGGCGTACAGGTTCATTTGTGACTTGGGTACGCTGATAAAGGTGTGCTTGAGGCCGAGTTTCGGCAGCAGGGTCTGCGCCATCAACCGGTCAAACGGCTGGCCCAGGCTTTGCGCTGCCAGGTGGCCGAACAAGCCGATGCTCGGGTTGGAATACAGGCGTTGGGTGCCGGGAGCGAAGTCCGGTTTCCAGTGCTGGTAGTAGCTGATCATCTTGCCGGCGTTATCGGACTCATCGGGGAATTGCAGGGGCAAGCCACCTGCGGTGTAGGTGCCGAGGTTGAGCAGGCTGATGTGGTCAAACGTGTCGCCGCGCAATGCCGGCAGGTATTGGTTGGCCGGGTCCGATAGCTTCAGCTTGCCGTTGGCCAGGGCATAGCCGGCAAGGGTGGCGGTGAAGGTCTTGCTCACCGAGCCGATTTCAAACAGGGTGTTTTCGGTGACGGGCTGCTTGCTCTCCTTGCTGGCAACGCCGTAGTTAAAGTATTGCGCCTTGCCGTTCTGTACGATCGCCACCGACAGGCCGGCGATGTCCTGTTGCTGCATCAGGGGCTGGACCGTACTGTCCACGACCTGGCGCATGTCGGTAGCCGCCATGCAGTTGCCTGCGCCGAGCAATAAGGCGAATATCGCGGTGTTGCGCACGGTTGGAAAAAGAGATGTGTACATGATGACGTGACTTCCATGAAGGTGATCGGGTGAATACCGTTGCCTGCGCAGGCGCCGCAAATCTAGGCAGTTTGTGATCCCGCGGCAAACGATGATATCTCGCAACAGCCATTAGAAAAATTAGGGTCAAGCCATGCTCCGTTCCCATTTGCCACTCAACGCGCTGCGAGCCTTCGAGGCGTCTGCGCGGCATTTGAGTTTTACCCGGGCGGCGATTGAACTGTGCGTCACCCAGGCGGCGGTCAGTCACCAGGTGAAAAGCCTGGAGGCGCAGCTCAATGTCACGCTGTTCAAACGCCTGCCCCGGGGCCTGATGCTCACCAGCGAGGGCGAGACCCTGCTGCCGGTGTTGCGCGAATCCTTCGACCGGATAGCTCAAACCTTAGGCCAGTTTGAAGGTGGGCATTACCGCGAAGTATTGACGGTAGGCGCGGTGGGCACCTTTGCGGTGGGCTGGCTGTTGCCGCGGCTTGCGGATTTCCAGGCGCGCTACCCGTTTATCGACTTGCGCCTGTCCACCAACAACAACCGCGTCGACGTGGCGGCCGAAGGCCTGGATTACGCAATCCGGTTTGGTTCCGGCGCGTGGCACGGCACCGAGGCGTGCCAATTGCTGGAGGCGCCGCTGACGGTGCTGTGCGTGCCGCAACTTGCTCGGCAATTGCAGACTCCGGCGGACCTGTTGAAGCACACGCTGCTGCGCTCATATCGTGCGGATGAGTGGACGCAATGGTTCCAGGCCGCGGGATTGCCAGCCGACACGCTGGTGCCGCGCAGTATCGTTTTCGACTCGTCCCTGGCGATGATGGAGGCGGCGCTGCAAGGGGCGGGGGTGGCCCTGGCGCCGGCGATGATGTTCAGCCGGCAGTTGGCGACGGATGTGATTCGCCAGCCGTTCGAGATCGGCATCACCACCGGCAGTTATTGGCTGACGCGCTTGCAGTCACGGGCCGAGACGCCGGCGATGCTGGCGTTCAAGACGTGGTTGCGTGAAGTGGCCATGCACTGAGGTTGGGTCGACGCTGTGGCGAGGGAGCTTGCTCCCGCTGGGCTGCGTAGCGGCCCCAAAGAAGCGACGGTGTTAGTTCAGCAAGAACGCGGCGGATGGTTTCAGGGTCGCTGCGCAACCCAACGGGAGCAAGCTCCCTCGCCACAGGTTATTCTCCCACTCGGTCTGCCACTGATCATAAGAGGCTGCAATGCAAACTTCCGGCGTAGACATCCGTCAACTCAAGGCCTTCGTGGTGGTGGCCGAGGAGCTCAGCTTCGTGCGCGCCGCGACCCGTCTGCATGTCTCGCAACCCGCGCTGTCCCAGACCATCCGCCAGTTTGAGGCGCTGCTGGACGTACAACTGTTCCAACGCAACACCCGCAACGTAGCACTGACCGAAGCCGGCCTGGCCTTGCTGGTAGAGGCGCGGGAAATCGTCAATGGCGTAAGCCGCCTGGTACGCACCGCCCACGAACATGCACGCGGCGTACGCGGCTCATTGAATATCGGCTTCCTGATCGGCGCGGGTGTGGACTTGATGCCGCAAATCCTCAGCGTGTTCGCCAAGCGCTACCCGGAGATCGAACTGGTGGTGCGCGAGTATGACTTCGGCTCGCCCCATGCCGGGATCGACGAGGGCATGGACGTGTCGGTGCTGCGCCCGCCACTGGGCCTGCCGGACATCGAGTTGCACACCCTGGTGACCGAACCCTGCGTGGCGTGCCTGGCGTCCAGCCACCGGTTGGCCGGGGAGAGCAGCGTGAGCATCTACGATGTGCTGGATGAGCCGATCATTGCTGCACCGGGAGTGGGCGTGTGGCGCAGTTTCTGGACCGCCGACGCGTACCGCGATGGCCAGCCGGCGCGGATTGTCCATGAAGCTTCGACGGTGGAGACCGAGTTGCAGGCGGTGGCGTCGGAGCGCGGGATCAGTATCACCGCGCTGTCCACCGCACGTTTTTATGCACGGCCCGGCCTGGCTTTCCCGGTGATCAGCGATATGCCGATGTGTGAAGTGGCGGTCGCCTTGCCGCTACAACCGAGTGTGGCGGCGCGCAACTTTGCCGAGTTGGCGATGGAAGTGGCGAGCAGCCGGGGTTAGTCAGGACAGGTCGTGCAGGGATTTGCCGTTGGGCGCACTTACCTGAAGCTCGGAAAACTCCACCTCCAGCCCGCCACGTTCCGGCGTGCAGCAATAAGGTCCCACCCGATACGACGCAGCCACGGGGAACGGCGCCAGGCGCACCAATGGCCAGCTCACGCCATCCACCGACACCTGCACGCGCAGCACGCCCTTGGCCACGGTGGCGCGAATCCAGAACGCCTCGGGATCACCCGGGAACACACCGGTGGCCCAGTCCGACACGCCATCGGTCAATACGCTGCTCAACAGCGTCACACCGTCGGACAGCTCTGCACCGATCTTCACCCAATGCGCTTCATCCACCCGCACCATCAACCCGGCCTGGTCATACAGGTGGGTAAACGCGCTGTGGATTTTGACTTGGGCGGTAAAGTCGCCGTCGGTTTCAACAAACAGGAAATGCCCGTTGTCGCGCACAAAACCATAGTGGGTTTCGCGCCAGAAATCGGTGCTGGCATCGGTGCGCACCTTGAGGCGCTCGCCTTCTCGGCTCCATTGCTGGGGTTGATTGAGCCAACTGGCCTGTTCAAACATCGGGAAGCTCCTTGAAGGTGACAAGACAAAACCCCGGCGCCCGGGGTTTTGTTATTTGGCTGCAATCAGCGGCTAGTGGTCGAGCAATTTGCCGCTCGGCCCGGCGGTGCCATTGTTAAGGCGCGTGCGCAGCGAAAACAACCACCACAGCACGCCGACCCCGAGTGTAACCCCGGTGGTGATGGCGCCGGTGTGGCTTTCTTCGGGCACGCTCAGGGTCAGGATCACCGCGATGGCCCACAGGCCACCGAGGACGATCATCGGCAACAACCACTTGCCCAGGCTGAACACACCCGCAGGCGCCCCCGGCATCCGGCCATTTTTATAGGCCAGGTACGCGGCAATCAGCGTCAGCAGGTAGGTGCAGTAGTAGGTCAGGCCGACCATCGAGTAGATCGCCGTGACAAACCCGCCGCTCGCCAGGTTCAGCAGCACGGCGATGGCGGTGATCAGCACGATGGCGGCGACCGGCGTACCGAAGTGCGGGTTGATCTTCGCCAGCACCTTGGAGCCCGGCAGCATGTTGTCCCGGGACAGGGCGAAGGTCATGCGGGTGGCCACCGCCATGTTGGCGATCAGGCAGGCGAGGATCGAGGCGAAGGCGATCACGATCATGCCCACGCCGGCGGCGTTGCCCAGTTGCAGGCGCACGATATTGATCACCGGGTTTTCGCTGTGGCTGAGCAGCTCGCTGACCGACCCCGGGATCGCAATGCTCAGCAAGGCGAACACCACGAAGCCCAATACACTGGACACCAGCACCGCACGAATCATCGCCCGGGGCGCGGCGCGGCGTGGGTCCTTGGTTTCCTCCGACAGGTCCGCCGCGCCTTCCCAACCCAGCAGCACCGAGACCGGCAGCAAGGTGGCGAGGGCGAGGGTGGTGAAGCTGAGGGTGCCGCCGCTCACCGGTTGTGCCGAGGTCAGGATCGCCACGCCCTGGGTGTGCTCGAAGAAGAAAAACACCCCGAAGAACAACGCAATCGCCAGCAGCACCGTGCCGATGATTTCGATGATCGCGCCGATGTCGTTGATCCGCGTGGCCAGGCGAATCCCGCAGATGTTCAGCAGGCCTACCACCAGCGTGGCACCGATGCTCAGGCCCTGGATCTGGCCCTGTGTCGGGTTGGCCCAGATCTCCGGCGCGAACACCGTGCCGATGGCCGCCGAGGTGGCGGCTGTACCGGCGACAAACGAGGTGAACGCGACCCAGCCGGTAAACCAGCCGAAGTGATTGCCCGCCAACCGGCTGGACCATTGGTAGGCGTAGCCGGTAAGCGGAATGCGCCCGGCCAGGTGGCAGTAGACCATGACGATGCAGCACACCAGCGGGATCACCAGCAGCCACAAAAGGATGCCGATACCGCCGACGCGGTTGAACGGGTCGGCGAACAGCGTGACCACCCCGGTGTTGATCGAGACCATGGAAAAGGCCAGGGCAAACGAGGTGAACGAACTCATGGTGCGGTGCATCTTTTGCTCGTAGCCGAGGCTGGCCAGGTCGGCGTCGTCGCTGGACAGCGGGGCCTGGGCATTCGGCGGGGCGGTCACGGTGTTTTCAACGAATGTGCTCATGGCCGTTGCTCCTCGATGATGCCGATCACCTCGTCCAGCACATCGAGGGCCTTGGCCAGCAACGGGCGTTCGATATCCAGAGGAGGCTTGACCTTGATCAGGTTACCCAGCCCGGCGTAGCGGCTTTCGCCAAACAATACGCCGCGCTCCACCCCAAGGCGATACACCTCCTGGGATTCCCGGCAGGCCGGTTCCTTGGTGGTGCGGTCCTTGACCAGCTCGATGGACGCCATCAGCCCGGGGCAGCGCACGTCGCCGATCAGCGGGTGGCGGGTTTGCATGTCCTTGAGGCGGGCGGTGATGTAGTCGCCGGAGTCGCGGGCCTTTTCGCAGAGGTTGTCGGCGACGATCGCTTCCACCGTGGCGTAGCCGGCGGCCAGCGAGACCGGGAAGTGGCCGAAGGTCAGGGCTTCTTCACCTTCGTCGAACCACTTGAGCTTGTCATCGGCGAGGATCCCGGCCAGCGGGAAGCCGCCGCCGACGCCTTTGCCGAACACGATGATGTCGGGCAGCACGTCGTAATAGTCCGCAGCGAACATAGTGCCCATGCGCCCGAAGCCGGTCTGCACTTCATCAAAAATCAGCAGCACGCCGAGGCGGTCGCAGATCTCGCGCACGCCTTTGTAGTAGGAGCGGGGGAACTCGATATGCCCGCCATTGCCCTGGATCGGTTCCATCATCACTGCTGCCACGCCACCGTCGACGCCCTTGAGGATGGTTTCTTCCAGCAGGCCAAGGCACAGCTGCGACTCGGTTTCCGGGTCCATGCCCAGACGCGTACGGTACGGGTTGGGGTGGGGGACGCGGGTGAAACGTGGCTGGATCGCCAGGAACGGATTGTTCGGATGCGGCCAACTGGCGCCGAGGGTGGCCAGGGAGCGGCCGTGGTAGCCGTCCTGCAGCACCAGCAGGTTCTGTGCGCCGGGGCGGTTCTTGAAAGCCAGTTTCATCGCCATTTCACCGGCGAGGCTGCCATGCAGGGCAAAGCCCATCAGGTTGAGGGCGCCCGGGGAGACTTCCCGCAGCTTCTTCACCAGCCGGGTGTGGGCCGGTGAGCCAAAGTTGGGGCGGATGTGAGTCATTTCGCGCAATTGCGCGACGGCGGCTTCCACCACCCGGGGGTCATTGGCCCCCAAATTATTCGACCAGGCCTGGGCGGTACAGTCGATGTATTCCTTGCCCTGATCGTCCCATACCAGCGAGCCTCGGGCCTTGACCAGGTTGATCTTGGCGGGTGCGGTGTTCATCACTTCATTCATCTGCGTTATCTCTTTTGTTAGGGCGGCAGTGTTTGGGGATGTGTGCAGTTAGGGTTGTGACTCGCTGCATCGAGTTGACCCGATGCTAGTCCCGGAGACGGGAGGAATAGAAAGACCGATTGCAGTGGGATTGATTGGCGTGGCTTATTAATAGAATCCTCTGAAACAAAATGAAACATTTGTCGCGGGCCAGCCTCTACCGTATCTCCACGACGAGTACTTCTATGAAAATTCCGCGTCCCTCTTCGCGAATGCCCCACCTCACGCAACTGCGCAACCTGAAGATGGCGCGCTCCGCCCACGCCTATGTGCGGGGCAGTACGGTTCAGTTTTACGAGTGGCTGCACAGCCAGCGCGGCCGGCGCTTGCCCCACGGGCCGGCGATCTGGATCTGCGGCGACTGCCACGCCGGTAACCTTGGGCCCACGGGCGATACCAAGGGCCGGATCGATATGCATATCCGTGACCTTGACCAGGCGGTGATCGGCAATCCGGCCCATGACCTGGTGCGCCTGGCCTTGTCCCTGGCCACCGCTGCGCGGGGTTCGGACCTGCCGGGGGTGACCACCGCCCGCATGCTTGAAGAGATGATGGTGGGCTACGCGCAGGCGTTTAAGGACAAGCCCGACGAGGCACCGCCGCGCCCGTCCCAGGTCAAGGCCGGGATGCGCAGTGCGGTGGAGCGCACCTGGAAGAATCTGGCTCGCGAACGTATTGAAAACACCCGGCCGACGATTCCATTGGGCAAGCATTTCTGGTCGTTGTCGCGGGCAGAAAAGTCCGCCCTTGAAACGTTGTGCGCGTCGGATGAAATCCACCGGCTGGTGACTTCGCTCAAAGGCCGCTCCAACGACGCCGAGGTTGAGCTGCTGGACTCGGCCTATTGGGTCAAGGGTTGCAGCTCCCTTGGGTTGCTGCGTTATGCGGTGTTGCTGGGAGTAGGGGACAAGTCTGATCAGGAATACTGCCTGCTCGACATCAAGGAAGCGGTAGGCGCTGCGGCGCCGCGTGCGGCCCGGGCAAAAATGCCTCGGGATAACGGCCGGCGGGTGGTGGAGGGCGCGCGGCACCTGTCACCGGCGTTGGGGGAGCGAATGTTGGCCACGCGGTTTCTGGATCACGGGTTTTTCATCCGCGAACTGCTGCCCCAGGACATGAAGCTGGAACTGGATGAGCTGAGCGAGATTGATGCGATGCACGCGGCCGGGTACCTGGCGCGGGTGGTCGGCGTGGCCCATGCGCGGCAGATGGACCGGGATACGCGCAAGGACTGGATGGCGCTGTTGCAAGAGAACCGCTCCAGGCAACTGGATGCGCCTTCGTGGCTGTGGACCAGTGTGGTGCAGTTGGTGGGGAGCCATGAGGAAGGGTATTTGAATCATTGCCGGCGGTATGCGCTGGAGCACTGAGCTCAAGAACGCTGAAAATCCCCTGTGGGAGCGGGCTTGCTCGCGAAAGCGGTGGATCAGTCAAACATCTGCTGACTGACACACCGCGTTCGCGAGCAAGCCCGCTCCCACATGAGTTGGGTGGTGTTTTGGAGGGCGGGTTACACCAGGTATTTCTTGAACCAGCCCAACGTCCGCTCCCACGCCAGATTCGCCGCCGCCTCGTCATACCTCGGCGTCGAATCATTGTGGAAGCCGTGGTTGGCGCCCTTGTAGATAAACGCCTCATAGGTCGTGCCGGCCGCCTTCAACGCTTTCTCATACGCCGGCCAGCCCTCATTGATCCGCGTATCCAGCTCACCGTAATGCAACATGATCGGTGCCTTGATCCGTGGCACATCCTTGGCTTCCGGCTGGCGCCCATAAAACGACACCGCCGCACCCAGCTCCGGATAAGCCACGGCCGCCGCATTCGTCACGCCGCCGCCATAACAGAACCCGGTAATGCCCACCTTGCCGGTGCTTGCATCGTGGTGCATCAACCATTCGATGGCCGCGAAAAAGTCGTTCATCAGCTTCTCGGGATCGACTTTCTGTTGCAACTCCACACCTTTCTCATCATTGCCGGGATAGCCGCCCACCGAGGTCAGGCCATCCGGCGCCAGGGCAATGAATCCGGCCTTGGCCAACCGACGGGCGACGTCTTCGATATACGGGTTCAACCCCCGGTTTTCATGCACCACCACCACCGCCGGCACCTTGCCGCTGGCCTTGGCCGGGCGCACCAGGTAGCCGCGCACCGTGCCGTTGCCCTTGGGTGACGGGTAGGTGATGTAGTCGGCGACGATATCCGGGTCGGTGAATTTCACCTGCTCGGCCAGGGCGTAGTTGGGGCTCAGGGCGGCGAGCAGGGCGGAGGCCGTCAGCCCGCCGAAGGTGAACAGTGCTGCGCGGTCGAGAAATTCCCGGCGGTTGATCTTGCCGTGGGCGTAGCCGTCGTAAAGCTCCAGCAGTTCAGGGGCGAAGTCTTTGGCGGTCAGACGAGTCATCGGTAGCGTCCTCGATTAGCGGTGGGACTGAATGTAGACCAGTATCAGGCTTCCCGGCCATGGGCCGCGGCGGCCAGTTGCCCGGTGTCGACCCGTACGAAGACCGAATCGCCAATCGCCGTCAGCACGCCATCGGCGTACACCTCGCACACCACGCGGCTTTTGCGCCCCACGTCACCTTCGACTTTCGCGCGCAAGGTCAGCGGCACGCCCATGGGTGTCGGCTTGATGAATTTGATTCCCAGGTTGCCGGTGACGCAGTCGATACGCGGCAGGCTGCCGGGTTCGCGTTGCTCGGCCCGGTAGTGGTAGGCCATGGCGGTCCAGTTCGAGTGGCAGTCCACCAGCATCGCGATCAGACCGCCATAGACCAGGTCTGGCCAGCCGCTGTATCGGGCGTCGGGCTGGTGCTCGGCGATCACGTGGATGCCGTCGGCGTCCCAGCGGCTCTTGATGTGCAGGCCGTGGGGGTTGCTGCTGCCGCAGCCATAACAGACGCCTTCGGGGGCGGTGGTGTCTTGCAGGGAAAGCGCGGGCATCGTGGCTCCTTGTTGTTTGGGTTCCGTCGAGGCACGAGCCTAATGCCAGGCGCGTGAATAAATCCAGCGCCTACGCTGTTAGCAGTGCACAGCGTGTTCATTCCCGGTTGAGAATCCCATGAAATCTCGATTGCCAGCGGTCTTCCTTGCCTTCGCCACCTTGTCCAACGCGTACGCCGTGGAATACACCGACGTGAATCCGACGGCCAGCACCATCAGCTTCACCTATGACCAGATGGGCCAAGAGGTGTACGGCACGTTTGGCACCTATTCGGCGACCCTGAATTTCGACACGCAAAACCCGGCTGCCGCCAGCACCGTACTGACCATCCAGCTGCCGAGCATCAATGCCGGCAGCGACGACGCCAACACCGAGCTGCCCAAGCCCGGCTGGTTCGACATGACGACCTACCCGGTGGGCACCTTCACCTCGACCCACATCACTGACCTGGGCGACAACCGTTACCTGTTCAGCGGCAACCTGACCCTCAAGGGCCAGACCCGGCCGGTGGAGGTCAAGGTGGCCCTCAAGGAGCAGAGCGGCATTGGCATATTCGACGGCGAATTCGTGCTCAAGCGCGATGACTTCAGGATCGGCGCGGGGGAGTGGGCGGACAGCGTGGTGTCCAATGCGATTGTCATCAAGTTCAAGATGGTTGCGCCTGAGCGCTGATGGTCAGCGGGCGAACTTCTTGGCCCCCGCCACGCACGCAATCACCGCGACGGTCACCCCCAGCATGCCCAGGCTCACCTGCTCATGCAGCAGCGTGGCCGCCAGTGCCAGGCCGAAAAACGGTTGCAGCAACTGCAATTGCCCGACGGCGGCAATGCCGCCCTGGGCCAGCCCGCGGTACCAGAACACAAACCCGATCAGCATGCTGAACAGCGACACATAGGCCAGGCTCAGCCAGGCCGGCAGGCTGATGCTCACGAAAGTGCCCGGGGCGAGGATCGCCGTCAGCGGGGCCACAATCGGCAGCGCGATCACCAGCGCCCAGCAGATCACCTGCCAGCCGCCCAGGGTGCGTGAGAGCCTGGCCCCTTCGGCATAACCGAGGCCGCACACCAGGATTGCCAACAGCATCAGCAAATCCCCGGCGGGCGCGGCGCTCAGGCCTTGGGCAACCGCGTAGCCCACCACCAGCAGGCTGCCCAGGATCGAAAACAGCCAGAACACCAACTTGGGCCGCTCGCCGCCGCGCCATACGCCGAAGACCGCAGTGGCTAACGGCAGCAGGCCGACAAATACGATGGAATGGGCACTGGTGACGTACTGCAAGGCCAGTGCGGTGAGCAAAGGAAAGCCGATCACCACGCCCAGCGCGACGATTGCCAGGGGCAGCAACTGACTGCGGGCCGGGGTTTTTTCCTTGAACAGCCACAGCAGGCACAGGCCGAGCAGGGCGGCGATGGTGGCGCGGGCGACGGTCAGGAATACCGGATCGAACTCCAGCACCGCCAAGCGCGTGGCCGGCAGCGAGCCGCTGAAGATCACCACGCCGATCAAACCGTTGATCCAGCCGCTGGCGTTGTTTTCCCGGGTGTTGAGGTGGGTGGTTCGTTCCATGGGTGTAGGGCTCGATAGGGATAAGTTGCGTCCTGCGCATCCTATGATTCACTATCAAGACAATCAAAAAATTGTCATGGATACATCGCCTATGCCCCGCGCCCGCTACAAGACATTGGTGGACACCTTCGCCCGGGATATCCGTTCGGGCGCGCTGGCGGCGGGCACCCGGTTGCCGACGCACCGCCAGTTGGCCGCCAGCCATGGCCTGGCGCTGGTCACCGCCAGCCGGGTGTACACCGAGCTTGAGGCCATGGGCCTGGTCAGTGGTGAAACCGGGCGCGGAACCTTTGTGCGGGAAATCGCGTTGTCGCCGGGGCAGGGCGTCGGCCAGATCGCGGTGGCGGCGGGCATGATCGATCTCAACTTCAACTACCCGTCGCTGCCGGGCCAGACCGACCTGCTGCGCACCGCATTGCGTCAGTTGGCGTTGTCCGGCGACCTGGCGGCGCTGCTGCGCTATCAGCCTCACGCCGGTCGGCTGCATGAGCGGGCAGCGGTGGCGCGTCATCTGCTGAGTCGTGGGTTGACGGTGCAGGCCGAGCAGGTGCTGATCGTCAGCGGTGCCCAGCATGGGCTGGCGGTGACCATGATGTCGCTGCTCAGGCCCGGCGATGTGGTGGCGGTGGATGCGTTGACCTATTCCGGGTTCAAGGTGCTGGCCGAGACGCTGCACCTGGAAATCGTCGCGATCCCGGTGACCGCGACGGGCCCCGACTTGGCCTTTCTTGAACAACTCTGCGCCCGGCGCCCGGTACGCGCCGCGTACAGCATGCCGACCCTGCATAACCCGTTGGGTTGGGTGATGAGCAGGGAGCAGCGCGAGCACCTGGTGGCGATTGCCCGTCGGCATGACCTGATCCTGATCGAGGATGCTGCCTACGCGTTTTTAGCCGAGGACGCGCCACCGCCCGTGGCCGAACTGGCGCCGGAACGCACGGTTTACGTGTCGGGGCTGTCCAAGAGCGTCGCCACCGGCCTGCGGGTGGGTTACGTTGCTGCGCCGTTGCCGTGGATGGCGGCGCTGGAACGTACGGTCATGGCCACCACCTGGAACACTCCGGGGGTGATGACTGCGGTGGCTGCCGCGTGGATCGACGACGGCACGGTGCTGCAGCTTGAAGCGCAAAAACGTAAGGACGCCCAGGCGCGCCAGGCGGTGGCCGATGAGGTGTTGGCGGGCTTGAATGTTATCCGCCATCCGTCTTCGTATTTCTTGTGGTTGCCGTTGCCGGAAGATGCCCGCGCCGATCAGATCACCATGGCGCTGGCACGGGAAAATATCTCGGTGTCCACGGCCGAGCCGTTTGCCGTCTCGGCCCACGTGCCCCATGCCTTGCGAGTGGCGCTGGGGTCGGTGGACCGGGAGGTGCTGCGCGAGGCGTTGGTGAAAGTGCGCTGGGCGGTGGAGGCGTACTAGGGGGCCGGATCGTTCCCACGCTCTGCGTGGGAACGCCGCCTTGGACGCTCCGCGTCCCGCTGTAGATTTGCGCGATAGTGACGCAGAGCGTCACCGGATGCATTCCCACGCAGAGCGTGGGAACGATCCAGGCGGGACTCAGAACTTGTAGGCCTGGCGCCCGATCAGCAGCCATTTGCCTTTCTGCTTCTGCCAGACCTGGAAGTTTTCAATTTCGGTGGGCACCTCGACGCCACTGTTCACCGCCTGTGCGGAAAAGTGGTTGCGCACCAGGGCGGTGTCGCCATTGAGGGTGATGGTCTGTTTCTGCATTTCCAGGGTCTTGAAACCACTTCTGCCGGTTTCAATGTCGGCGATAAATTCCTGCTTGTTCTGGACCTTGCCGCTGGAATGGCCGTAGGTGAGGTTGTTCGCGGTGAGGGCCTGCAGTTGCGGGATGTCCTTGTGCAACATGGCCTGGGTCAGATGATCGACCGCAGCGGCTACATCCTTGTCACTTGCGGCGGGCGCGGCGGCCGCGTAACCGCTGAACAGGCACAGAAAACCAATCAGAACCTTGACGTTTTGCATGGGTGTTTCCTTGTTGTTGTGGGTACCAGGACGACTCGGATTGTGTTTTTAAGTCGTCGTACAACCATGCCGTATTTACCGGGATCAAGGAAAGTGAAATTTGTTCTTGGCTAGAAGATAAGCGCTGTTTGCCAGTATTGGTTGTCGTATCACTTGCGAAATAGCGGTCGGCACTTCCCGTGGAAATGGCACATGGCTATGCTGTGGCCGGCGATTTCATGGCGTGGATTCGCAACGACTGAGGAAAACAAAAAAATGACACCGGATCAAAAGTACGCGGCGGCCATGGTGCGCCTGGGTTATCAACTCAACGAGTTCAAGATCGGCGGCAACTACACGCCGCTGCTGAGGGACGGCAATCACGTCTACATCAGCGGCCAGATTCCGCGGGTGGGTGACGCCATCGTGTTGCCAGGCAAGGTCGGCGAAAGCCTCAGCCTGGCCGACGCACAGATTGCCGCGGGCGTCAGCGCACTGCGTTGCCTGGGGTTGCTCAAGCAGGCACTGGGTTCGCTGGACCAGGTCAAGGCGATCCTCAAGATCAATGTGTACGTGCGCAGCGCGGATGACTTCGACCAGCAAAGCGAAGTGGCCAACGGTGCGTCGGACCTGTTGAACGAGATCCTGGGGGCCGCAGGATCCCATACGCGCACCTCGGTGGGCGTGCAGCAATTGCCCAAGGGCGCGGCCGTGGAAATCGACATGATCGCCGTGGCACGGGACTGAAACCGGGTGATCGCCGAGGCGTTTGCGGTACTGGTCCACTATGGAATATACCTGCTCCCGGGACTGATCCTGTTTGGCCTGTGGTTCGGTCTCACGCCGAAAACATTGCCGGGCTTGCGCATCGTTATCCTGCTGCTGGCCTTTGTGCTGATGCGCGATGCGATGACGCCACTGGGCATGTGGTCGCTGAGCCGCGAGGTGCAGATCGAGTTCACGGCCAACCCGTGGGTGCTGGCCGCGCTGGGCGGGTTATCCCTTGGGCTGATTGCGCTGCTCGCGCGCCTGGCACCGGAGTTGTGGCAACTGACGGTGCTGTTCAAGGGCAATCGTTGGGCGGGCCTGGCGCTGGGCCTCGGGGCCGGGTGTCTGATCGGCCTGCCATTGCGGCTGTATCAAGGCATTGAGCCGGTTTACTGGGCCTGGCTGATGGGCATGCTGGTGCTTGCCTACTGCGCCAATGCGCTGGAAGAGGTATTGTTTCGCGGCTTCTTGCAGGGTTATCTCGAACAGCACGTTACGCCGCTGCGTGCGGCGTTGCTCAGCGGGTTGGCGTTCGCCGCGTGCCATTCATTTCTGGCGTTGAGCGTGACGCAACTGGGCTGGCCAGTGTTGGCCTTTACCCTGATTGAAGGCCTGGCCTGCGGGCTGGTGCGGATGCGCTACGGTGTGGTGGCGGCGACGGCCACCCATGGCACGGCGATCTTGCTGATTGCCGTGCCGATGGTGTGAACCGTCTCAGGCCTGTACATCAACGCCGATGTGGGCCTGGAGCCAGTCTTTGTAGACCGCGATGTTATCGGTCGACTGGTCGCCATTTTTCGCGGTGACAGTCTTGCCGTCCAGGCGCCCGATATCGAGCAGGTACTGAAGACCGTTGGCCACATGGGTGGCGTCGCTTTTGCTGAGTGACTGAACATCGGGCAGTTCGACGGCGTTGCCTTTATCGTCGAAGGTCGCCCATGAAGGGTTGGCCCTGGCGGTGGCAACGGTTTGCGCGGTCGAGCGCACTTGCTCCTGATAGCTGGCTTCCAGCTTGGTCTTGATCTCGGGCGTGGCGTTGGTGACTTCAATCCTCCCGGCCCGCAGGGTGCCGTTTTCCATGGATTGTGTAAAAGTCTTCTGTCCCAGCGCTAACAGACTTGTCGTGCTTCCTATCATGGTGCCGCTCCCTTATTGGTAGCAGCAACAGAGCAAAACCCGGGCCATGTGCTGCATGCCTTGTGCGGCGCGGGCTGGGTGGTATTGCCGGGGCAGGGCGCAGGCCAGGAGTTGCCGGGGCTGGCAAAGGGTTGCCACGTCGGCTCGCGCGAGCGCATTTCAGAACGTTGGAAACTAAGTTCAGAATCTCCAGTCTGTAATAGCGTATCGCCACCTCTACAAGGAATTAACATGAAGCTTAAGGTCGTTTTGCTGGGCACGGTTTTGTTGGCTGCGCCGCTTTACCAAGCGGTTGCCGAGACGTGCAGGGCGAACAGTTATGGTGGGTCCGATTGCGAATACGACAATGGCACCTCTTCCAAGAGTCGCGCCAATAGCTACGGTGGGCAAGACACCCAATACAGCGATGGTACTTCCTCCAAGAGCCGCTCCAATAGTTATGGCGGGCAGGATATCCAATACGGCGACGGCACCTCGGCCAAGACCCGTTCCAACAGCTATGGTGGGCAAGACACTCAATACAGCGACGGCACCTCAGCCAAGAGCCGCTCCAATAGCTACGGCGGGCAAGACACCCAATACAGCAACGGCTCCTCCTCCAAGAGCCGCGCCAATAGCTATGGCGGGCAAAATACGACAAATAACTAATGGCCCCGCCGCGGCTTTCTACCTCACCAATGACCGCTCATACGCCGCGGTCATCACCTGCCACGTCTGCGCATCCGCCGGAATCAAATGCTCGATGCGCAACGACGTTACCGTGATGTCCTGAGGCATGCCGAAGGTGGTGAAGGTCGACATGAAGTTCAGCTCACCTTCACGGGAGTTGACGCGTGTCAGCACCAGTGGCGGCGGTTCATTGACCAAGGCTTCGGTACTTTGCGGGGCCGGCAGGCTGTCCAGAAGCCTGGCAAGTTCGGAGTTGCCCAACGCCTCGCGCGTCGCCCGTTGCCAGGCGATGGTGCGGATTTCGTCAGCGTTGATCAAATGATCACCCAGGCCGCCAGGCTGTAGCAGGGTGACCAGCAAATTCAGCCCATCAGCCGCCTCCGGTTTGATCCCCACCAGCTCGAACAGCACCTGGGTACTGGCGTTGGCGGCGAGCACTTCCCAGTGGCTGCCCAGCACGATCGCCGGTGCAGGATTGTTCGCGTGGAGCACATGGCTGATTGCCTCGCGAATAGCCTCCATGGAGGGCGAGGAGAGCGGGGTTGCCTCATAGCGCGGGGCGAAGCCGGCAGCGAGGAACACGCTGTTGCATTGCTCCAGCGGAACCTCCAGCGCCATCAGCAAATTATGCAAGGTGCCCGGGCTCGGCTTGGCGCGCCCGGTCTCGATGCAGCTCAGGTGGCGTTGGGAAACCCCGGTGATCAGCGCCAGTTCCAGCTGGCTCAATCTGGCGTGCCGACGCAGCACGCGCAGTTGCGTGCCGGCGGTAGTGTCGGGGTTGGCGCGGGGGAAAGGTTGGCTGCTCATGGGTTGACTCTGGCCGTGCGGGTCGGCGGTGTCGATGACCTTCGAGGTCATTGAGAGGGGAACGACGTTATCACTAATGTGCAGCTTCCCGAACCGTTGTCTCCAAGGAGGAGAACATGCGCAGACCCTGGATTGCCCTGGCCGGGCTGTTGGCTTTTGCCCTGTACACATTGATCACGATGCTGATCGCCGAACAATCGCTCATGGCGTTCGGACGTGAATTGATATCGAGGCCGGATACTGCCCAGGTGGTGATTGACTTGTATCTGATGGCGGCCTTGGCGGGCGTATGGATGTACCGGGATGCGCGGGCCAGGGGCAAATCCCTGGCGTCGGTGTTGCCCTATTTACTGGTAACGGCGGTTTTCGTATCCATCGGTCCGCTGCTGTATATCGTGGTCAACGGGTTCCGCGAATCTTCAGGGGGCCGGTGATGGAGGTTTATGCGTTGTGCGTACTGGTGCTGTTCTTGAAGATGCTGGCGATCTCCTGTTACCAGGGTTTCTTTCGACTCAGATTCCGTGCATTCACTAACCACGAGGATGCAGCTTTCTTCCATCGCGATGCGAATCCCCAGGAGTTACCGCAAGTCTCCCGGGCCGAAAAGGCTTGGGCCAATGATCTGGAAAATATTCCGTTGTTCTTCATTTTGGGTGGCCTGTGCCTGGCGATGGAAACGCCAGGCACCGCTACCGCGGGGTTGTTCTGTCTGTTCACCGCTGCCCGTGTGATGCATACGGTGATGTATCTGAGCGGCCGCCAGCCCTGGCGCACCCTCGCTTATGGAGTGGGAGTGCTCTGTTTGTCGGGGCTGGCCGGTCTGCTTGGCGCTGGGCTGATAACAATCAAGGGGTGAGAAAGGCCTGATAGTTGTCCTTGGTGATCTGTTGATAGGGAATGGTCAGCTCCGCCGTGTAGGGCTGCTTCCTGATCATCTTCAGCGCCAGGTCAATCGAGCCGACGGCCTGGCCCTTGTTGTCCTGATAGGCCGTGACTACCAATAGATCTTTTTTGATCGCATCCAGGCCGGCGGGTCCGCCGTCGCTGCCGCCCACCAGGATGTCCTTGCCAGGGTGCATACCGGCCTGGGTAATCGCCATCGCGGCACCGATAGCCATTTCATCGGCATTGGCCGCCACGGCGTCGATTTTCTTGCCCGAGACGATCCAGTTGTTCATCAGGTCCATGGCCTTGCTGCGCTGCCAGTCGGCGCTTTGTTCTTCGACGATATGGATGTTGGGGTAATCCTTCAGTACGTTTTTCACGCCCTGTGTGCGGTTGTGGGTGGCGTTGTTGGAGAGCAAGCCGAGCATGATTGCGAGGTTGCCCTTGCCGTTCATTTTTTCCGCGAGGTAGCGAATCTGAATCTCGCCCGCTTTGATCTCGTCCGAGCCGACATAACCCACCCCGGCCGGCAGGACCGGGATGTCCGGGCGACGGTTGACGTACACCAGCGGGATACCCGCCTGCTGGGCATTTACGGTCATTTTCTGGGTGGCGGCGGTGTCGACCGCGTTGACGATAATCGCGTCCATGCCTTGGGCAGAAAAGCTCTGCACCTGGTTCAGTTGGCGCACCACATCGCCTTGGGCGTCTTCGAATTGCAGGGTCACGTCGGTGAGGTCCCTGGCGTGGGCCGCCATGTAGTCACGCATCTGGGCGAGGAACACGTCGTCCACCTGGGCGATGCTGACGCCGATGCGTGTCTCGGCGAGGGCGAGCGGGGTAACGATGAGGGTCAGGAGCAAGGTCAGCAGCTGTTTTTTCATGGTGTCAGTCCGTTTTTTTGTTGTTTTGAAAGACGTTGAAAACATTCCTCAGCCTTGGCGTTTGGCGTGTAGTTGCGCAACGCGTTCGGCAAAGGTCTCGCAGGGCCAGCGTTCGTTCAGTGCCTGCAACATCAGTTGCTGCCCGGTTTGCGGAGCCAGGCCCTGTAAGGGTGGGTCGGTATCCAGGTTGGTGGGAAAGGAATAGCCATCGGCGGTGCAGGCGATCACCGCGTGCAGCGCCTCGCCATCCATGACGTTGTCCGCCAGGCGCTCCAACAGGCAGGGGTACAGCGCCATCATCATCCGGTCGCGGTCCACAGCCTCCATCGTTTTGCCGAACGCCGAGGAGATTTGCAGCAGGTTGGCCATGCGCTGGCGGTCCGGTGTGCGATTGGTGCCAGCGGCGTGAAACAGGGCCGGGTTGAAGAACAGCAGGTCACCTTTGTTCAGCGGCAATTGCACGGCATGCTGCTGGAAGTACTCGATGAATTCAGTGCGCCTCCAGGCCAGGTAGCCCAGTGGGTATTGCTGGGAAAACGGCAGCAGTTGGGTCGGGCCGGTTTCCAGGGGCATGTCGCTGTGGGCCACGGCCCCTTGCAGCGTGAGGTATTGGGACAGCGTGTGCAGGGGCAACGGAAAGCGCTCCACCACGTCGATGGTCTGGAACCCGAGGTGATAATCACGGTGCGGTTGCTGGGCTTGGCCACCGGGGTGCACCACGTTGACCTGGGCCGTGACTTGGTAGCCCGGGCCGAGCCAGGCTTGTGCGATCAACCCCAGCAGTGGGTTGGCGTAATATTCGACAAAGGATGCCGGCGACTGCAGTGCGGCCTTCTGTAATGAGTTCCAGATACGTCCGTTACTGCCGGCCTTGGCGAAGTGGTCGGCGGCCACACCTTGCGCAGCCTCTTGGGCAAAGATCGCTTCGAATACCTGGCTGTGACGGTCGACCACGTCCAGGTCGGCGTAGCCCTGGCGCACCACCATCACTCCCGGCCCCTGGCTGAACAGGCGATGCAGTTCGTCCAGCACGGCGTGACGATCGCCGTTGCGCAGTGCCTGGGCCTGATAGATCGGGATGTTGCTGCACACTTCGGCGCAGTGCGGGTAGTCCTCGGCAGCAGCCTGCTGGGCACAGATCGAGTGAAAATCTTCCAGTTGCACCGCATCGGCGCTGACAAAGGCAGGCATCACGCACCCTCCACCAGGCTCAAGGCCTGATCAGGGCGTGGGGTGCCGCCGTCGCCACAGCCGATGACGCCTTGCTCCAGGTCGATCACCGTGCCGGTCATCATTCCCGACTCGCGTGACAATAGAAATGCCACGCTCCGGGCCACCTCTTCAGGTTTGAGCAGGCGGCCGAAGGGCTGTGCGGCTTCGGCGGCTTCCAACCAGGCATCCCCGGCACCGTGGTAGTGCCGCTGGATTTCATCCTCGTGCGGTGTGTCCATCCAGCCGATGTTCAAGCCGTTGACCCGAATCCGGTTGCGCAGGGCGCTGAACGCCACGTTTTTGGTCAGAATCGCGAGAGCGCCCTTGGACGCCGCGTAGGCACTCAAGAACGATTGCCCGCCGTGGCCGGTGACACTCTGGATATTGACCACTGCACCTTCAACCCTCTGGCTGATCATCAGCTTCAAGGCTTCCTGCATCAGGAAAAACGGCGCCCTCACATTGACCGCAAATAGTCGATCAAACAGTTCGGGGGAGGTGTCGAGAATGGTGCCGCGATCCGACATCCCGGCGCAGTTGATCAGCCCGTGGAGGGTGCCGAAGTGGGCACGGGCCGCCTCGATCACGGCGCGGCAGTCGCCAATCTGTTCCAGGTCCGCCTGGACAAACACCGCGCGGCAATCGAGCGCTGCCAACTGCCGTACTTGCTCCTGGCCCTGGTCCGGACGGCGTCCGCAGATGATCAGGCCGGCAGCACCGCGCCGCGCCAGGGTATGGGCGACGGCAGCCCCCAATCCCTGGGTGCTGCCGGTGACGACAAAGTATTGGCCTTTGAAGGTATGGCTGAGGTCGGTTGAAGGCATCGGGGTCTCCTGGGTTTTTGTTGTTTTGAAGGCCGGGCTCGACGCCGGGCAAAACTGAGACTAGCATTGCGGTCACCTCAAAGAGTCTCAAAAAGACCTCAAAAAGACCTCAGGTCCAACAGCATGCTCGAACGCGCTAAACACTTTTCCATCAAGCAACTGGCCACCCAGGCGGGCGTCAGCAAGGCGACAGTCGATCGCGTCTTGCATGAGCGCGGCAGCGTGCACGCCCAAACCCGGCGGCGTATCGAACAGGCTCTGGATGAGCTGGAATCCCAGGAAAAAAATGGCCTGGCAGTAGGCCGTACCTTTCATGTCGATGTGATCATGCACACGCCCAAGCGCTTCAGTGCGGCGGTGCAGGCCGCCATCACCGCCCAACTGGGCAGCCTGGCACCTTTTCGTATCGCCCCGCGGTTTCATGTGTTCGAAGAAATCGAGCCTCAGGCGATGCACGACCAATTGCTGCGCTGCCTCGAGACCGGCAGCCAGGGTGTGGTGCTCAAGGCCGCGGACGAGCCGGCGGTGAATCTGGCGGTCAAGCACCTGGCGGCCGCAGGTATTCCGGTGGTGACCCTGGTCACCGATCTGCCCCACAGCGAGCGCATCGGCTACGTAGGCATGGATAACCGCACCGCCGGACAAACCGCCGCGTACCTCCTGTCCCGCTGGCTGTCACCCCAACCCCAGGAAGTGGCGGTGGTGATTGGCAGCGAATTGTTCCGGGGCGAGGAAGAACGCGAAATGGGCTTTCGCATGTGGCTGCGCGGCCGTGCGACGCACCTGCGGGTACTGGATATCAGCGGTGGGTACGGCGTGTATGACCGAACATTTGCCCGGGTCACCGATGCGTTGAAGCAGCATCCGGAACTGAAGGCGGTGTACAGCGTCGGCGGTGGCAACCGCGCAATTGTCGACGCCTTCGCGGCTCTGGATCGCCCGTTGGACGTGTTTATTGCTCACGACCTCGACGAAGAGAATCGCCAGCTGTTGGCTGAAGAAAAAGTCGCCGCGATTATCGATCACAACCTGCAGATCGATGCGCGCCATGTGTTCCTGCACATCCTGCAATTTCATCGGCTGTGGAAGGCTGGGCCGATTGCGCCGTCACAGGTACAGATCGTCACACCGTTCAACCTGCCGGACTGAATCTCCACACCCAATAACAATCCCAGGAGTTCGACCATGCTACGTATCGCTGTCCTTGGTGCAGGGCGCATCGCCAACATTCACGCGGCCAATGTCGCGGCCCATCCTGATGCCACTCTGGTGGTGGTCGCCGACCCCTGGCGGGAGGGCGTCGATGGCTTGGCTGCGCAGCTGGGTTGCGAGGCGGCCTATGACTGCGCAGCAGTGCTAAGTCGGGACGATATCGACGCGGTGGTGATTGGCACACCCACCGACACTCATATCGATTTGCTGCTGGCGGCCGTGTCCCAGGGCAAGGCCGTGCTGTGCGAGAAGCCCATTGACCTGGATTTCGCCAAGGCGCGGGCGGCGGCGCAAGCTGTGGAGCGCGAGGGCGGCAAAGTCATGCTGGGCTTCAACCGCCGCTTCGATCCCGACACGCTGCGCCTGCGCCAGGCCATCGACGCGGGGCAAATTGGTGCTGTGCGGCAGGTGATCATCACCAGCCGCGACCCGGGGTTGGCGCCACGGGATTACCTGGCACATTCCGGCGGCATCCTGCGGGACATGACCATTCATGACTTCGACATGGCGCGGCACCTGCTGGGTGAAGAGCCCATTGAAGTCGGCGCGATAGCCAGCCGGCTGGTAGATCCGAGCCTGGCGCAGATTGACGACTTCGACAGCGTGATGGTGCTGCTGCGCACCGCATCCGGGAAACAGTGCCATATCAACTGCTGTCGGGAGGCGGTCTACGGGTATGACCAGCGACTTGAGGTATCCGGGGCCAAGGGGGTGCTGCTCACGGATAACCATCGACCCAGCACCTTGCGCCATTGGAACCACGAGCACACCGAGGCGTTGGAGCCGTTGCAGCATTTCTTCCTGGAGCGTTATGCGGATGCCTACCGCAATGAGTTGGGGCAGTTTATCCAGGCACTGAGCGCGGGGCGCGCGCTGCCCACCAACATGCGCGATGGGCTGTATGCGTTGCACTTGGCGGACTGTGCGCTGGAGTCCATCAAGACCGGGCGAATGGTTGAGGTCAATTACGCTATTTAAGGTGTTGCCGGAGCGGGCATGCTCGCTCCGGCAGATTGCGCGTTAGATTTTTGCCAACGCCTGCGCCAGATCCGCCCGCAGGTCTTCCACATCCTCAACCCCCACCGACAACCGCACCAACCCATCACCAATCCCCAGCTGCGCCCGGGTCGCTGCCGGGATGCTCGCATGGGTCATGATCGCCGGGTGCTCGATCAGGCTTTCAACGCCCCCCAGGCTTTCAGCCAACGCAAAGATCTTCACGTTTTCCAGGAAGCGTGTCGCTCCTGCCAGGTCGCTTTTCAGGTCCACCGAAATCATCCCGCCAAACCCGCGCATCTGCCGGCGTGCCAGCTCATGCTGCGGGTGTGATGCCAGGCCTGGGTAATAAACCCGCGCCACTTGCGGCTGTTGCTCCAGCCATGTCGCCAGTTCCAGCGCATTGCTGCAATGGCGCTCCATGCGCAGCGCCAGGGTCTTCACCCCGCGCAAGGTCAGGAATGCGTCGAACGGCCCGGCAATCGCGCCCACGGAGTTCTGCAGGAAGCCCAGGCGCTCGGCCAGTTCAGGATTCTGGCCCACCACCGCAATGCCGCCGATTACATCGGAGTGGCCGTTGAGGTACTTGGTGGTGGAGTGCACCACGATGTCGAAACCCAGCTCCAGCGGGCGCTGGATCCACGGGCTGGCGAAGGTGTTGTCGGCCACGCAGATGATGCCCCGGGCCTTGCAGATGCGGGAGATGGCACTGAGATCGGTCAGGCTCAGCAGCGGGTTGCTCGGGGTTTCGACCCAGACCATCCGCGTGTCGTCCTGCAACGCCGCTTCGAAGGCCGACAGGTCGGTCAGGTCGACGAAGCTGAAGCGATGCCCGGCGCTGCGCTGGCGCACTTTGTCGAACAGGCGGAAGGTGCCGCCGTACAAATCATTGCCGGAAACCACGTGGGAACCGGCGTCGAGCAGTTCCAGCACGGTGGAAATCGCCGCCAGCCCGGAGGCGAACGCGAACGCCTGGGTGCCGCCTTCAAGGTCGGCCACGCAGCGTTCCAGGGCAAAGCGCGTCGGGTTGTGGGAGCGTCCGTAGTCAAAGCCTTTGTGAACGCCGGGGCTGTCTTGCAGGTAGGTGGAGTTGGCGTAGATCGGCGGCATCAGCGCCCCGGTGGTCGGGTCCGGGGATTGCCCGGCATGGATCACGCGGGTGGCGAAGGCGCTTTTATCGTGCTGGGTCATGCAAGGGATCTCCGTAGGTGATTGAGCAGGTCGACGCGGGTGATCAGGCCGTGAAAGCCCGAGGCGTCGGCAATGATTGCCACCAGCCCGCGATCCAGCTCGGCCTGCAATTGCGCAAGGCTGGCGCTGGGTGCGAGGGTGTGAAGGGCGTTGGTCATGGCGCTGCCCACGGTCATGGAAAAGTGCGCGGCGTTCTGATGCAGGCCGAGCAATACATCCGACTCGTCGAGCACCCCCACCAGTTGCTTGCCGTCCACCAGCACCGGCAGCTGTGAGACGTCGGCCAGGCGCATGCGCTGGAAGGCGGTGAGCAGGCTGTCGTCGGGGCCGACGCTGATCACCCGGCCATCCTCGAAACGACGGGCGATCAGGTCGCGCAGGTCGCCGTAGTGTTTGTATTGCAGCAGGCCGGCGTCGTTCATCCATTGGTCGTTGTAGACCTTCGACAGGTAGCGCGTGCCGGTGTCGCAGACGAAGGTGACCACGCGCTTGGGCTCGGTCTGTTCGCGGCAATAACGCAGGGCGGCGGCCAGCAGGGTGCCGGTGGAGGAGCCACCGAGAATGCCTTCGGCCCGCAGCAGTTGGCGGGCGTGGTCGAAGCTTTCTTCGTCGCTGATGGAATAGGCGTGGCGCACGCTGGAGAGGTCGGCGATGGAGGGGATGAAGTCTTCGCCGATACCTTCCACGGCCCACGAGCCGGGTTCGGTCATGGTGCCGCTGCGGCTGTATTCGGCCATTACCGAGCCCACCGGGTCGGCCAGCACCATGGCCAGGTCGGGTTGCACGCGCTTGAAGAAGCGCGTCAGGCCAGTGAGGGTGCCAGCCGAGCCAACGCCAACCACGATGGCATCCAGGTCATGTTGGGTCTGGGCCCAGATTTCCGGGGCGGTGCTGGTCTCATGGGCCAGGGGGTTGGCCGGGTTGTTGAACTGGTCGGCGAAGAACGAATCGGGAATGTCCTTGGCCAGTCGCGCCGCCACATCCTGGTAATACTCGGGATGGCCCTTGCCGACATCCGAGCGGGTGATGTGCACCTCGGCGCCCATGGCTTTCAGGTGCAAGACTTTCTCGGTGGACATCTTGTCCGGCACCACCAGCACCACCCGGTAGCCTTTGGCGCGTCCCACCAGGGCCAGGCCGAGGCCGGTATTGCCGGCGGTGGCTTCGATGATGGTGCCGCCGGGGCGCAGGCGGCCATCCCGCTCGGCGGCGTCGATCATGGCCAGGCCAATGCGGTCCTTGATGGAGCCGCCGGGGTTCTGGGATTCAAGCTTGAGGAACAGCGTGCACGGGCCGGTATCGAAGCGGCTGACCCGCACCAGCGGGGTATTGCCAATCAGTTCGAGCACGGCGGGGCGGGAAGCGGTGGGCATGTCGTCACCTGGCTACGGAAAGGGCGTATGGGATGGACAGCAGCGTTTACAACATGGTTTCGAACATAGGCCGGTATCGGGCCGCTCGCAACCGCGCGGCCGCCAGAATGTCTTTTTTTGGCGCATTGCTGCTTCATGACGGAGCACGGCTGGAGGCGATCCATCGGTGGGTTTTCTGTCAACCTCACGTATTCATTGGCTTGCAGCTGATTGGCCCAGGGTTTGCTAAAAGAAATCCAAACTTGGATACAAGATGGAATCCTCAATGCGCAACGAACAACTCGGCTGGACCCTGGGTGAATGGCAAGCTGCCTACCGCAGCCAGGCGCTGACTCCCGACATCCTGTTGACCCTGGCGAGCACGTTTCCCGCCGAGGACAACGCCTGGATCAGCCAGGTGCAACCGCAGCAATTGCGTGACCAGTTGGCGCAGTTGGCCGAGCGGCTTGCGGCGGTCAATGGCGATATCGACCAGTTGCCGTTGTATGGCGTGCCGTTTGCCATCAAGGACAACATCGATGCGGCGGGTTGGGAAACCACGGCGGCGTGTCCTGAGTTTGCCTATACCGCCGCGGCGGATGCCTCGGTGGTGGCGCGGTTGCGGGCGGCCGGGGCGATCCTGATGGGCAAGACCAACCTCGATCAGTTCGCCACCGGCCTGGTGGGTACACGCTCGCCCTACGGCGCGGTGGGCAACAGTTTTAACCCGGACTATGTCAGCGGCGGTTCCAGTTCGGGTTCGGCCTCGGTGGTTGCCCGCGGGCTGGTGGCGTTTTCCCTGGGCACCGACACCGCCGGTTCCGGGCGGGTGCCGGCGGGCTTCAACAATATCGTCGGGTTGAAGCCGACCAAGGGACGCTTGTCCAACACCGGACTGGTGTCGGCCTGTCGTACCGTGGACTGTATTTCGGTGTTTGCGCTGACGGTTGAAGATGCCGAGACGGTTGCGGGCGTCGCTGCTGCTTACGACGCCAGCGATGCCTATTCACGCGTCAACCCCAACACTGCTCCCGTAGCGGTCGGCGCCACGATCAAGCTGGCAGTGCCGGCCAGCCTGGAGTTTTTTGGCGATGCGCAGAATCAGGCGGTGTTTGAACAGGCACTGCTCAGGTTCCAGTCCCTCGGCGCCGAAATCACGGCGGTGGATTTCAGCCCGTTTCAGCAACTCGCCGAGCAGCTCTATTACGGCTCCTGGGTTGCGGAGCGCACGGTGGCACTGGAAGGCATGCTCGCCAGCAACGCCGAAGCGATCAACCCGGTGGTGCGTGGCATTGTGGAAAACGGCCACACTTACAGCGCCTGCGATGCCTATAAAGCCGAATACCTGCGCGCCGAACTGAGCCGCCGCATCAACGATACCCTGGCCGGTTTCGACGCCTTGCTGGTGCCGACATCGCCGACGATCCGCACCCTGGCGGAAATGGCCGTGGAGCCGGTGCTCTACAACTCGCAGTTTGGCTTCTACACCAACTTCACCAACCTGGCCGACCTCTCGGCACTGGCCGTGCCCGCCGGGCTGCGCAGCGACAGGCTGCCGTGCGGCATCACCCTTATCGCGCCGGCCTGGCACGACGCCGCCCTGGCGCATCTGGGCAAGCGTTGGCAGGCCGGCCTTGATCTTCCGCTGGGCGCTACCCAACGCAATCTGCCGCAACCGGCACCGGCGCGACAGGCGCCCGGCAGCGTGCGGGTGGCGGTGGTTGGGGCGCATCTCACCGGGATGCCGCTGAACTTCCAGCTGACCAGCCGCAACGCCGTGCTGGTGGAGCAAACCCTGACAGCGAGCAACTACCGCCTGCATGCACTGCCGGGCACGGTTCCGCCCAAGCCGGGGCTGGCCAGGAATGACTCGGGCCGCTCGATCATCGTCGAGCTGTGGGACATGCCTGTCGCCCGCTTTGGTGAGTTCGTCGCCGAGATTCCCGCGCCGCTGGGCATCGGCAACCTCACCCTGGCGGACGGGCGCAGCGTGAAGGGTTTTATCTGCGAGCCCTGGGCCCTGGCAGGCGCCACCGACATCACCGAATTCGGCGGCTGGCGCGCGTACATGGCGAGCAGGAACTAGGCATGCAGCTCTCAACCACGAGAAAACCCGGCGAACGGCCGGACAGCCTGGCGGAACGGGTCTACCAGCAGGTGAAGGACGACATCTTCGGCTTTCGCCTGCTGCCGGGTGATCGCTTCAGCGAAGGCGACGTGGCCGAGCGCATGCAGGCCAGCCGCACGCCGGTGCGCCAGGCGCTGTATCGGCTGGAGCGGGAAGGGTACCTGGAGGTGTTTTTCAGGAGTGGCTGGCAGGTGCGGCCGTTCGACTTCAACTATTTCGAAGAGCTTTACGACGTAAGAATCGTGCTGGAGTTGGCCGCCGTCAGCCGCTTGTGTGGCATGGCGGAGCAGGGGCTTGAACGGCTTGAAGCGATCTGGCGGGTGGACGAAAGTGCCCGGCTGGATGACGCACAGGTCGTCTGCGCGCTGGATGAGGAGTTCCACTGCGGGTTGGTGCAGGCCACGGGCAACGCTGAAATGGCGCGCATGCATTACGAGATAACCGAGAAAATCCGCATCATTCGGCGGCTGGATTTCACTCAGCAATCACGTATTGCAGCGACCTATGAGGAACATGCAAGCATCCTCGATGCGATCTCGGCACGGCACCGCGATCTGGCGCAGCAACTGCTCAAGACTCACATCGAGGTGAGCAAGCAGGAGGTGCGCAAGATCACGTTGCATCGGTTGGCGGTGGCGAGAGGATAAGCCCTCGTATCGACGAGTCAGCCCGCCCCCTGTGGCGAGGGAGCTTGCTCCCGCTGGGGTGCGAAGCGCCCCCAAAACCGGTCACCCCATTTTACCTGGCGAAAACGCGGTGCCTGAATTGGGGCTGCTGCGCAGCCCAGCGGGAGCAAGCTCCCTCGCCACGGGTTATTGCCGCACGCCTAATACTTGCTGCAACCGATTTGTCACCGTCTCACTCGCCCCCAACATCGGCGCCCGCAACTCACTGCCGATCAAACCCTCCATCGCCAGCGCGGCCTTCACCGGCGCCGGATTGGGCTCCACGAACATTGTGTGAATCAACGGCAGCAGCCCGAAAAACGTCTCGCGAGCCGCCAGCAACCGGTTGTCGCGAACCTGTCGATGCAGCGCCACAAAATCTGCGGTACGCACATGCGCCGACGCGGCAATCGCGCCGGTCGCTCCCAGGCACAGCGCGTTGAATATCTGCACATCCTCGCCACACAACACATCCACATTCCCGCTGGCCAGCAGCGCCAGGGTATTGGCCAGGTTGCCGCCACAATCCTTGATCGCGACGATCCGTTCATGGGCGACGATGTTCAGCAACGTCGCCTGTTCGAAGGCGATACCGGTGCGGTAGGGAATGTCATACAGAATGATCGGCACACTGGACGCATCGGCCACGGTGCGGAAGAACGCCTCAAGGCCCGCCTGGGACGGGCGGATGTAGCTCGGCGGCGGTACCAGCAAACCGGCCACCGGGCGTTGCAGGATTTCACTCTGGAACTGCAGCAGCTCAATCTGGTTATACCCCGCCAGGCCCATTACCACCTGCTGCGGCGGTACCAGTTCCAGTACGGCATCCAGCATCGCCAACTGCTCACGGC
The DNA here is from genome assembly GCF_037094675.1 of Pseudomonas sp. KK18. NCBI lineage: Bacteria > Pseudomonadati > Pseudomonadota > Gammaproteobacteria > Pseudomonadales > Pseudomonadaceae > Pseudomonas > Pseudomonas sp. KK18. The sequence goes on along the minus strand of NZ_CP146605.1, from coordinate 3,922,404 downwards.
GGCTCAGTGCTGCGGCTTCGCCGGTGGTGGTACAGACCATGATCCCGGCCGCGCCTTGTTCCAGCAGATGGCAGACCAGGCGGCGCAAGCCGATGAAGTCGATAACGCCGTTATGAAACGGTGTAACGACGGGAACCCAGATACCTTGAAACGATGACATGCGCTTTCTCCTGATGGTTGACCGATTTCGTCACCGTCAGAAGGGCAGAGGGAAGTAAGCAAGAGGAGGGGGCCTTCGCGCTCAATGTCCTGTCAGCTCATCTGACGGGACAGCGCGCCCCGGTCACATGAGCGACTGTTTCTTCGATTTGAGGGCGTGCGCAACGCAACCTTGCGCCTTGGCAATCAAGCCAATGACGGAAAAGTTGAAGGTCGTTGCAGACATTGAGGACACACCCTGAAGAAGGCGCTTATCTTTATGGATTATTACAGGGTGTGTCAACTCACGGCGATCAGTCGCGGTTCAACCAGTGGCGCACGAAACGCACCTGCTCTGCCGACAGTTCTGCGTCTTCCGGCGCGCCGATGAAACCGCCGTGGGGCATTGCTTCAAAGATGTGCAGTTCCACCGGTACCTCGGCCCGGCGCAGCGCCCGGTGCAGGCGTACGGCGTTGGACAGGAACAGGTCGCGGGTGCCGCTTTGCACGAACGTCGGCGGGAAGCCTGGTGCGAAATCCCCGAACAGCGGCGACAGGTACGGGTGAGACAAATCCGCGCCAGCGGCGTACAGCAGGTTGGTGCTCATCAGCGGGTTGGGCAACACCACGTCGACGGTGCGGTTGACCTGGAAGCTGTCGCCCGATTCGGTCAGGTCCACTTCAGGTGACAGCAATACCAGCGCGGCCGGCAGCGGCAAGCCTTCGTCGCGGGCGCGCAGCACCATGGCAGCGGCGAGGTTGCCTCCGGCCGAGCGTCCGCCGATCACGATCTTGTCCGGGGTGTGGTGCTTCAGCACATGCCGGTAGGTGGCCATACAGTCATCGAGTGCCGCCGGGTACGGATGGTCAGGCGGCATGCGGTAGTCCACGCCGTAGCAGGTCAGGTTGTGCAGGTCGGCGTGCTTGCCGGCGGCGAGGCGGGCGTTTTCGCCGCCGCCGAACACCAGGGCGCCGCCGTGCAGGTCGATATAGGCGAACTCGGCCCCGTATGCCGGCGTCGCCCGGTACACGGTGGCGTCTTCCACGGTGAATGTCTCAACGTGGTCTGCCGTCTGTCCCGCCTGGGACGCCGCGTACTGTTGGGCAACTGCGGCCTGCATGCGGCGCCAGCCAGCGTGGTCATCGGGTGCGGGCAGGGTGTACAGGCTGTTCAGCGGCACGCCATCGGCGTTCACCATGCGTTGCAGCATCGCCTGGGCCTCGGGGCTGATGGACCGCGGAACCGGGATGATTCGCGGGTCGATCCTTACACCATTACTCATTCTCTGCACCGTTTGGGTTCATGTCAGGACGCGAACGCATTCTTGTCGGTAGCGGTACTACACTGCAAGTCCGAACCTCCACGCTGGAGAACACTCATGCTCAACAAAAACACGGTGTGCCTTTGGTACGACGGCAGCGCACTGGACGCTGCCAACTTCTACGCCAGGACCTTCCCGGACAGCGCAGTGACCGCGGTCCATCACGCCCCCGGGGATTATCCGGCGGGCAAACAGGGCGATGTGTTGACCGTGGAATTCACCGTCATGGGTATTCCTTGCCTGGGGCTGAACGGAGGCTCCGGCGTGCAGCACAACGAGGCGTTTTCGTTCCAGGTGGCCACCGACGACCAGGCGGAAACCGACCGCTTGTGGCACGCGATTGTCAGCCATGGCGGCCAGGAAAACGTCTGCGGCTGGTGCCAGGATAAATGGGGGGTGAGATGGCAGATTACCCCGCGTGTACTGAGCGCGGCGATCACCCATCCCGACCCGGCAGCGGCCAAGCGGGCGTTTGATGCGATGATGGGGATGACCAGGATTGATATAGCGGGGATTGAGGCGGCGCTCAAAGGTTGATGCACCGATTGAGTCAATCGGCGCCCACCGCAGTCCGGTCCACCAGACGAATACGGTTGCGTCCGCCACGCTTGGATTCATACAGCGCCTCGTCGCCTTGCTCGATCAAGGCCGCGAGGCTGGCGGGCGGCGTGTCGAACAGGCTGGCGCCGATGCTCAATGTCACCGCCTCGGGCGTGGCGAACGCCTGCGAGGCAGCCTGATGAAACTGTTCGCGCAGGGCGCTGCCCAGCGCGACAATGCGCGCGTTCGAGGTGTCATTAAGCAGGATCACGAACTCGTCGCCACCCAACCGCGCCGCCAGCGAATCATCGGGCAACTGCGCGCGAATCATCTCGCTCAGGGCCACCAGCAGCCGGTCGCCCGCGGTATGGCCGTACAGGTCGTTGATCAGCTTGAAATTGTCGATGTCGATCAACAGCAGGGCACCCGGCCGGGCCTGCGAGACCTCGCTCAGCAGGCTCGGCGCGCGCATTTCAAGGGCGCGGCGGTTGTACAGCGCGGTCAACGGGTCGCGGGCGGCCAACCGTGCAATCTGTTCCTCACGGCGGTAGCGCTCGGTGCCGGTCATCGACAATGCAATCAGCATGATCGCCATGGCGCCTTCCACCAGCGACACCTGAATGATCTCGCCACGAAACGCCGTCAGGTCGATCAGTGTCCCCGGCACGATCGCCACCAGCGACTTGGCCAGATAGAACAGCCCGTGGGCCAGCAGCACATAGCGCAGTTGCACCGCGCCCACGCTGAGTGATCGGCCATGGGGGCGCAACAGGAAACTGGCCCGCAGGGTCGGCAGGGCAACCAGCAGCGAGTTGGCCAGCAGCATGGCCCTCGACCACGACTGTCCTTCCGGCAACAGCAGCATCGCAAACCAGGCCACGAACATCAGGTACCAGGCGCGAGACAGGCGCACCTGGGTGAAACGCGCAACGCCCAGCAGGAACAGCCAGTGGGCGGTGATCAGCAACCCGTTGGCGAACCAGATGCCGATCAACAGCAGGCCGCTGGCCCGCAACAGCGCCAGGGTGCTGCCCACGCTGATGATGGCGAAACCGGCAGTCCAGTACAGCAGCGATGGCTCGCGGACATTGCGCCACTCGACGGCCAGGTACAGCGCGGCGGCGCCTGCCAGTGCGATGGTGAGGACCAGTATGGTGATGGGGTCGAGCGCCATGGGCGAACTGGCCTGCCTGAGTTGCGGTGAGACGGCGATTGTAAGCGTTTTCGTCGGTTTTTCGCAGTGCTCAGGCCCTGCGCGCCATCAGCAATACCGTCGCGGCGGCCGACAACAACCCCGCACAGCAGCGGTTGAAAATCCGCTTGCCCCGAGGCTGCGCGAACCAGCGGCGCATATGCAAACCCATATAGGCGTAGGCGCTGATGGCGAACCATTCCAGCGCCAGGAACATCGCTCCCAGCAGGGCAAATTGCGGCGTGATCGGATGTGCCGGGTCGACGAATTGCGGCAGGAAGGCGGTAAAAATCAGGATTGCCTTGGGATTGCCGGCGGCCACCAGGAACTCCTGTCGCGCCAAGGCCCACAAGCCCGCCTTGGGCGCCGTCGACTCAGCCTCCGCGTGCGGATTGGACCGCCACAGTTGATACGCCAGATAAAATAGATACGCCGCCCCCAGGATCTTGATCCCGTAGAACAACAACTCCGAGGTTTGCAGCACCACCGCCAGCCCGGCGGACGCGAGGGCGATCATCCCGGCAAAGGCCAGCAGTCGCCCGACGCCTGCCAGGCACGAAGTGCGGTAGCCGTAGCGGGTGGAGTTGCTCACGGACAGCAGGTTGTTCGGGCCTGGCGCCATGTTCAGGGCGAAGCAGGCCGGGAGGAAGAGGGTGAGGGTGGCGAGGTCCATGGGGGGCTCCGGCGGGCGCTGGCAGGTAAGGCCACGAGGATAAGGGATGTGAGGCGGTTGAACAATTTGCGCTAATGGGTAGAACCGATGGCGCTCTGGCCATGTCTGTGAGTCGTGGGTAAATAGATCGGTCACCATGACGCTCATTCGTTAATATGCCCGGCATGCCAATCGGGTAAAGGAAGTTGGCGTGAAGCACGAAGCGCTTTTCCCGGGAATTAAAAATAGAGTAGGCAGGGAATGGAATATCCTTCATTTGAAAACAAATCAAAGAAAAGAACCTTGTTGTTGGTGGTGTGTCTGTTATTTGGAGTATGGATTGCTTATACGCTCTGGGCCGGTCGCATTGTAATGCGAACGGTTTTAATGCCATCGATTCCCGAGTGGACGACCTATATAGTCATTGGTTGTCTGGTTGGACTCTTTTTTGCTGCAAGGGCCACCTACTATCGTCCGGCTGTAAGAAACCCGAACCGTGTTGGAGAATCTTTTTTTGGTGGTTTTTGCCTGGGTCTGATTTTGTCCTTGCACAGTTATGACGTCGTTACGTACCTGTTGCCCGGCGACATTGTTCAGTATGCGTCACCTTACGAGCTGGTGACTCCGGGGCCCTACGTTGGAAAGTTCAGTCGTTGTGAGGCGGGTCTGCGGATTAAGGATTTAAAGACTGAGCGCTGGGTTGCGCTTTGTACCACTCAGTCGGAATTCAACGATCAAAGAAAGACAGGCATGAATGCAGTGTGGGTGACTGCTCATTCAAACAAGATAGGTTCTTATATCAAGGCGTATGAATTTATTTATAAATAAATCATGTCGTCGTTGTACCGGCCTTCGTTCATAAGCCAATGACTCATTGTTGGCCGGGAGGGGAAGGTTTCGGTTTGCCATCAGCCACTTGTGTCGTGCCACAAACTTGCTGCGTTGCATTCGGCAGTATTGCGCCCCCTTGAAAGCCTCAGATGAACAGATCCGCCCCTTGCCTTCAAAGCGACGCATAGACAAGGGATGAAAGTCGGCGTGGGCGTGGATCAATCATCGAATGGCTGCCCGAAGTCGTGGTGACAAAACCGAAGCTCACTTGTTTTTCGGGATCAGCGAAACTGATCGGGCCACCAAGCCCGATATGGCCAAAGGTGTTCGGGCCCATTGCATGGGAAGCCGTCGGGTCGCGTTGCTGCTCGAGCATGCAACCCAATCCATAACGCATGGGGCGCATCCATACTCGATCCATGCCATGACTGTGCTCACGGCTGAATTCAGTAAGCAGCTCGGGACCGATAAAGTTTCCTGCCATCAATGCACTGTAGAAACCGGCCAGGCCGTGAGCCGAACCGTGTCCACACACGGCGGGTTGCCGGTAGGCCCACCAGCGAGGGTCACTGGTTCGTCTGGGCACCATTCCGGGGTTGGTGAAGGCGAGCGTCGCGATATGCGACGGCTCGTTTTTCACCACGGTTCGCAACGCCTGCGAGTAAGGGTCACCGACTCGTCCCGTAGCACTGTCGAAACGCGCGATACGATGAAAGTGTTCTTCGTTCACGCCAAGGTGCACGTCCAACTCATGGGGATCGAGAATCTCTTCGTGGATAAACACACAGGGATCTCGTCCGTCCACCCGGCGAATCAACTCTCCGAGGATCCAGCCAAACGTGGTGGTGCCGTAGCCCAGGTCTGTTCCCGGTTCCCACCACAGTGGCTCGGCCTCCAGCAGTCGCAGCATATGCTCCCAGTCATACATCATGGGGTTGTGGTCGGGCCCCCGCAGCGCCGGCAGGCCTGCGGTATGGTTCATCACCTGGCGCAGGGTGACCTTTGCTTTCCCGCTCCGGGCGAACTCGGGCCAGTAACGGGCCACGGGTGCATCCAGCTCCAGCTTGCCCGCCTCAACCAACATCAGGACGGCCACCGCGACATAGGGTTTTATTACGCAGAAGGTATTGGCCAGCGTATCGCGGGTCCAGGGTTTCGTCCCCGCCTGGTCTGCCATGCCGGCCCACAGGTCGACAACGATCTCTGCGCCTACCTGCACGCACAGGCCGGCCCCACGTTCCTGCGGATCATCGAACATGTCCTCGAAGGCCTGCTTGACCGCTTCAAACTGCTTCGCACATATCCCTTGCGCTTTCATACCTCAACGTCCTCGTATTTGAAGTGCGGCCCTTGATACTTGCCGAACACCGATAATGGTTGTGGAGGAATTCACCCACGAGACCGAGTTTGGGAGTGCTCCATGGAAAAGCGATTGGCTCGTTTGTAGGTGCCGAAGTCATTGAACCTGACACCGGCCTGGGCCATGACTTTATGAGCATAAGGTGCCGTCATCTGACGCAGATAAAACGGGTCTCTCACCACGAAGTGATGGATGCTGTGAGTGCTGCCAAAGTTAAAACAGAACAACTGGAACGGCCACAGCCACCAAGGGTTCATCACCTGGGTTTGTTGTAATGCGTTACGCGGGGCAACATCGCCGTAATAGTGCATATTTGAACTTATAAAGAACAGGCAGAACTGCCGTATCATATTGGGCGCTATAAGAATAACTACTGCACTATTTACGATATCCATTAGTTCCAGCGTCGTAGCAGCGCTGTGAACCTCCATCCCGGTAATTGACCCAAGCCAGACATACAGGTGGTAGCCGAGGAACACATACCAGCACCCCCAATACAGAAGCCCGAATGGTGTATTGAGCCGAATGATCTTGCCTAACAATTTTACCTTTTGCCGCCATCCCGGGGCAAACACCGCATTTAGAAAACCAAATACAAAGCCGTCCACCAGTTTCAGTAATCGCAGTATTCCCCAAGGACTGCCGCTCGTGGTGATCCAGGCTTCAACATCAGAATCAGTTCCGGACTCCTTATGGTGATGAAAGTGCAGATTACGTCTTAGCCACGGGCTGGGCATACCCGGGCGTGCCAGCCAGCAGAAGAGCATCATGGCATTATGGGCCAGCGGCTGTTTTCTAAAATAAAGGCGATGAATCAGGTCATGTTCGATTTCATGAATGAACGAAGTCAGCAGCGCATTGACCAGAATACACATCCATGCGGGGATAAAACCCTTTAGATAGAGCCCTCCCGTAATGACCATCCCTATCAAAGAAAACGCCATGACACTCGCGCCCAGAGCATCCTGGTGCAGCAGGATCGGATAACGCTTTCGCAGGTAGTTCCCATGATCGGTAATACTGCGGGTTACCTTATCAATCTTTTCCTGATCGGTAGTTGGGCGATCAATTTCGATGGCGCCTTCCAAGACATTCATCCATTCATCCTCTGATTGCATCGAGAAATTAACAGTCGCGTCAAGCCGCTCATGTCAATTATTTGAGCTGTAAAACAGTAGATACTCATATGGGTTGCTTGAATTGCACGGGGCACTCAAGAAATACGAAATCGACTTTTTTGCGAAAAGCTTGTTAGAATTCCATGCTTCAAAATGATAAGGGAAGTTCAACTCTTTGCAACTGTGTATTTTGGGTGGGTTCAGTGTTACAAGTGCGGTGTAAGGAATTGATGATTTAGTTACAGTTTGTACAAGTATAAAATGACGCTGTACAAGTATTGCCAAGGAGGCACCATGAGATTGCATCGCATCAAATATGTCCGGCGCGCTCTAAAAGAGCCCGAGGGTGGCGTAGAGAAAATAACAAGCGACGATGTATTTGATGCCGTGTTTTGCGATGAGCCGGCAGACAATGCCGCGAATCCTGCAGGCCTGGAAAGGCTACTCCGCTACCTGCAGTGCGGGGATACCGTGGTGGTGGACAGCATGGCAGCGCTGACTTCAAGCACGGAGCAGCTGTGCGCCATCATTCGCCGGTTGATTGAAAAGCAGGTCACGTTGGAGTGTTTGAACGAAAACCTGGTTTTCCGGCATGACTGTCTTGAAGTCGTGGAGTCGATCATTGCGGTAATGGAGCTGATTGCAGAGTTCGAGCGCGCTGCGATGAGGGAAAGACAGGCGGCGGGAATTGCCAGTGCAAAGAATCGTGGGACTTATAGAGGTCGCAAGAAAAAGCTGTCTGACAATCAGGTTGTAAACTTAATTGACCGGGCCACTGCAGGAGAAAGTAGATCCAAATTGGCGCGTGATTTTGAAATCAGTCGGCAGACGCTCTATCGGTACTTGAGATCCAGATAGGGGCTTCTACAGGTCGCACGAGGGAGCGGCTACCAACAAGATCCTACAGTTGAAAAAACCTGTAGGACGGCATGGCGCGAAAGCGGTGGAAGTCTTGCCATCATTGATTTCTTCACTGGCAAGACGACCCACTATCGCGGCCAACGCTCCTGCTCCATTTATTCAAGGCAGCCTTCAGATGCTGCGGGCAAGCGCTCGAAAAACTCGGCGATCTGCCGGCCACCGCGCAGGTGCACCACGGGCACCGACGGGCCTGCCGCCAACCGCACCGCCTCGATACCTGGCCGGTGGCCGCGATCAAACGTCCACACGTACTTCAGGAATGTCAGGAACTCCCGGTCGAGTTTCTCGGTACAGCCGGCGGGAATATCCGGGCGCGGGCGGTTCAGCGCACTGCGCAGGATCACCCGGGTAAAGCAGGTGAGCCGTGGCGTGTCGAGCCAGATGATCAAATCGGCACGGGGCAGGCGCAGGTCGAACGTGCGCCGCGCATAGTTGCCTTCACACACCCAGCCATCGGCGGCAACGGCGTCGCGCACGCGGGTACGGAACTGCTCGGCGTCGGGCTCGACCCAGCCGGGCGACCAGAACAGGGTGTCCAGGTGCACCACGGGCAGGCCCAGGCGTTGTCCGAGGGCGCGGGCGAGGGTGGATTTTCCGCTGCCCGCATTACCGAGAATCACGATGCGTTGCATGAAGGGACGTCCTGTCGCGGGAAAGCCCACAATTGTGCAGGTTTTACATGACCGACAAAAGCCATATGAGGTAGGTTGGGCGCCCCGGAATGGACCCTCTCGACCAAGGAAGCGCCTGTCAATGCCAAATGCCTTTTGCCAAATCAGCGAACGCCTGGACAACCGCCGGTTTATCGTCGCGGGCAACACCCATGGTGTGTCCGGTACAGGCACCGTGTTTCATTACCACGTCGATGAAAACGCCATCTGGGGCACCTACCAGGGCGGCCGGATTCGCATGGGCAATCAAGTCGGGCGCGCCACAGGCCCCGATACCATCGAGTTGCTGTACCAGTGCCTGACCACCGAGGGCGAGATTCTTGCCGGCTGGTCCCGGGGCACGCTAGGCGTGGATGACGCCGGGCGTACCACCCTGGCCTTCGTCTGGGGCTGGTTGTCGGGCGCGACGGGAGGCGGGGAGTCGAGCTACGTCGAACTCGTTGCCGAGTAATCATGCAATTTCGCGCCTACTGGAACCGCTCAACCAGGTAGTCGACAAAACACCGGACCCGCGCCGGCGTGTGGGTACCGCCGAGGAACACGGCATGGATCTCTTCGCCATCGCCTGGATTGAATGCCTCCAGCAGCGGCACCAGCCGACCCGCCTGAATGGCGTCCGCCACGGTCTCGGCGCAGACCCGCGCGATGCCGATGCCCTCGGCCGCCAATTGGCCCTGGGTGTCACCGTTATTGGTTTCGACATGGCCCTTGATCGTCAGTGAATAGTCGTGGCCATCCTTGCGAAACGGCCAGGTGGGCGCCGCACGCTTGAAGTTGAAACCGATGCAGTCTTGATCCAGCAGGTCTTCCGGCACCTGCGGCGTGCCGCGTCGTGCCAGATAGCTCGGCGCAGCAATGATGACCTTGTGGGTGGCGCCCAGCCGGCGGGACGTCAGGCTGCTGTCGGGCAGCGGGCCCAATCGCACTGCGACGTCGGCTTGCCCGGCGGCGATGTCGACCACGGTGTCGGTCAGGTTGATGTCCACCAGGATGTCCGGGTAACGCTGAATGAACTCGCCCAACAACGGGATCACGAAGGTCCTGCCATACAGCAGCGAACTGCTGACCCGCAGGCGCCCGCGGGGTGAACTCTGGTCGGTAATCTGCTGTTCGGTTTCCCGCAGGTCCGTGAGGATCCGCCGGGCGCACGACAGATAGGCGGCGCCCTCCGGGGTCACGGTCAGTGAGCGCGTGGTTCGCAGCAACAGGCGTACGCCGAGCCGGGCTTCCATGCGGTCCAGCACCCGCGCGATGGAGGAGGGCGCAAGGTTCAAGCGACGCGCGGCCGCGGAGAAACTCGCGGTCTCGGCCACGAGGGTAAAGATTTCCAGTTCGTCCGTTATGTCCACGGGAAACTCACTTGTGCGTTTTTCGCAAAGGCCTTGAGCGGCGTAATGGGGTTCACATCGGTTTTTGTCGGGGTCAGTATTGCGTAAAGCAATGTAATACGGAAACTCACCAGGAGAATCCCATGATCTTGCCCTACACCATCAATATCCCCGACGAACGTCTTGTGGCCATCCGCGACAAAGTCGCCGCCTACGATTGGACCCAGCTTCCCGATTTGGGAGGGTGGAAGTCGGGCGTTGGCGTGCGCGACCTTCAGCGCCTGGTCGCTTACTGGCTGGAATCCTATGATTGGCGCCGGGTCGAAAAACACCTCAACCAACTGCCCAACTTCATCACCGGGATTGAGGGCGAGCACCTGCATTTTCTCCATGTGCGGGGCGACGGTTCCAGGCCGCCGATCCTGCTGCTCCATGGCTGGCCAGGTTCGTACCTGGAGTTCGAGGCGCTGCTGGAACCGCTGGCGGCTGACGGACACGATGTGATCGTGCCGTCGCTTCCGGGGTTTGCATTCTCCAGGCCGATCACCGGAGTGATTGGCCCACGTCGGGCGGGCGAACTCATGCATGGGCTGATGGCCCGGCTGTTCGGGCCAACCCGCTTCATCGTTCAGGGCGGTGACTGGGGTTCGGGCATCGCCGGTTGGATGGCCCACGATCGGCCCGAGGCGTTACTGGGGATTCACCTGAACATGGCCGACCTGCTGGCCCAGGGCACCGTTGCGACCACGCCGGAGGAGGAGGCTTTCGTCGCCCGGCGTGACGTGCTGATCGACTGGGAAACCGGCTACAACCACCAGCAGGAAACCCGCCCGCAGACCCTGGGTGTCGCGCTGGCCGACAGCCCGGTGGGGGCCGCGGGATGGATCCTCGAAAAAATCGGCACATGGGCCGATCTGCCCACTACCGCCGATGGCAGCCCGGATCTCTGGGGCACCTTTACCGAGGAGCAACTGCTGACCAACATCATGTTGTATCTCGCGCCATCTTCCATGGTCACCGCGACGTGGATGTATCACGGCAAGCGCCTTGAGGGATCGTCAAAATTCCCGGCCGGCACCCGCATCCAGGTGCCGACCGGATTTGCCGCCTTTCGTGATCCGGTGTTCGTGCCGCCGCCGCGCTCATTTGCCGAAAAGACCTTCAACATCGTGCACTGGAGCGAGATGCCCGCCGGCGGTCACTTCGCGGCCTGGGAGCAGCCGGCGTTGATGCTGGCGGACCTGCGCGCCTTTATCGCTACGGTCTCGGCTTGATCATCAAATCCAGGTTTTGCACGGCGGCACCTGCGGCGCCCTTGCCGAGGTTGTCGAATATCGCCGCCAGCAGGACCTGGCCCGTCTCGTGGTTTTCACACACGATCAGGCGTACATCGTCCGTGCCGTTCAGCGCTTGAGGGTCAAGGTAGGTCAGCTCCTTGGCGGTCTGCATCGACAGCACCTGGACGTGATTCGTATCGCGGTAGTGCTGAGTCAAACAGTCATGCAACCGCGAGCCATTCACACCCGGCGCCAATAACCGAAGTTGCAGGGGGATGGTCAATACGATCCCCTGGCGAAAAGCCCCGTAGGCCGGCACAAAGGTCGGCCTTTCCGTCAGCCCGCTTTGCTGCTGAATCTCCGGCACATGCTTGTGTGCCAGTCCCAGCCCATACACCAGGAACGCGGGCGCCTGTGAGGCGTCGGCGCCCTCATGCTCCTGCACCCCGGCGCGGCCCTTGCCGGAATAGCCCGAGACGGCATGAATGGTCGTCGGGTAGTCCCCGGGCAGCAGCCCGGCCTCAAGCAACGGGCGCAACAAACCAATCGCGCCGGTGGGATAGCAACCGGGATTGCTCACCCGCTGCGCCGTGGCAATGCGTTGCGCCTGTTGCGGGTTCATCTCGGCGAAACCGTAGGTCCAGTCGGGATGAGTGCGGTGTGCCGAACTCGCGTCGATCACCCGCACGGCCGGATTGTGGATGCTGGCGACGGCGTCCCGTGCGGCGTCGTCGGGCAGGCAGAGAATCGCGATATCGCAGGCGTTGATCATCTCGGCGCGCTGCTGCGGGTCCTTGCGGTGTTCAGGGCTGAGGGTGATCAGTTGCAGATCGGTGCGGTCGCGCAGGCGTTGATGGATCTGTAGCCCGGTGGTGCCTTGGTCGCCGTCGATGAATACAAGAGGATTTGCCATGGGATGCACTCGGATAGGAAATCAGGTGTTCCAATCTTCGGCCAGCCGCTAGGATAGGAAAAGTTGAATTTCCAAACGATGAAGTTCAGTTTTTATGAACGAGGATTGACCCATGCGCGAAATCAGCCTGGACCGCCTGCGTACGTTGGTGGCGATTGCCGACCTCGGTTCGTTCGCCGAGGCAGCCCGCATGCTCAACCTGGCGCCACCCACCGTCAGCCTGCATATCGCCGACCTGGAGGCGCGAGTGGGCGGCAAGCTGCTATCGCGTACCCGTGGGCGGGTGCAGCCTTCAGCGATTGGCGAAACCCTGGTGGAGCGCGCGCGCCGCTTGTTGGCGGATGCCGAGCAGGCGCTTGAAGACGTGGAGCGACAGGTGCAGGGGCTGGCGGGGCGGGTGCGCCTGGGAGCCTCAACCGGAGCCATCGCACAGTTGCTGCCGCAAGCCCTGGAAACCTTGAGCCAACATCATCCCGCCATTGATGTGCAGGTGGCGGTGCTCACGTCGCAGGACACATTGAAGAAGCTGGCCGAGGGCGCCCTGGAGATCGGCCTGGTGGCGCTGCCCCAGGCACCGGTGAAGGGCTTGCGGATCGAGCCCTGGCGGCGCGACCCGGTCATGGCGTTTTTGCCGGCGCGCCGGGAATGCCCCGAGGTGGTAACACCCGCCTGGCTGGCTGCCCAGCCGTTAATCCTGAATGACAACACCACCCGGCTTTCGCGCCTGACCTCGGAGTGGTTTGCCAATGACGGCTACCAGCCGACGGCGCGTATTCAGCTGAATTACAACGACGCAATCAAAAGCCTGGTGGCCGCCGGTTACGGGGCCACGTTGTTGCCCCATGAAGCGTCCACGCCCTTGCACGACACCCGGATTGTGATGCGGCCATTGCAGCCGTTGTTGTGGCGCCAGTTGGGGATCGCCCATCGCGCCGGGGAGGTTGAGCGGCCTACGCAACATGTGTTGGACGTGTTGTGGGGATTGAGTGCGGGGTAGGGCGTCGTTGTCTGTGAACTGGGTGGCTGATCGGCGGTGATTGAGTAAGGCCGCAACAGGCCTATGAGGGCGGTGCGAGGTTCACGCCCTCAGCCTGTAGCTTGGCCAGTTCGGCAGACAGGGAGCTGCCCGCTGTCCATAGCACCGCATTCCAGCCCAGTTGCCTTGCCGCGACGACATTCGCAGGGGTGTCGTCTATCAGCAGCAATTGCTCTGGAGCGAAGCCCGAGAGAGCGGCTGTCTGTTCAAAGAAGTCCCGTTCAGGCTTGCGACTGCCCAGTGCCGCCGAATAATAGATGCCGTCAACGTGCGGGCCGAGGCCAAGTTGATCCATCAGGTAGGCCGACCGCAGGTGCTCCTGGTTGGTCGCCAGGAAGACCTTCGTACCTCTCTCGCGCAGTTGGGCGAGTGCTTCCAGCAACGGCCGGTTTAGCCTGGCGTCACTTGCAAACCAATAGGCAATCAAGTCTTCGTGGGGAACGGACGGCGTAAGTCGCGCCAGTGCCAGCTTCAGTTGCTCGGCAAGCCCCGAGTGTCCGACGATGATGTCGCTCCAGTAAGGGCCAAAAAACTCGCGGTTCAAATCGGCGTTACTGATGCCCAGATCCGCTTCAATCTCAGATGCCCAAGGCCTGCCATCTGCAGGCCGCCCGTTAATCAGTACACCGTCTACATCGACCATTATCGCGTGGATCATCGTGCCGCTCTTCCCCGTGGTGGTTGTATGTACTGCAGATACCACGCTGCAATGCCATGATTCATACGATTGGCCTATGAATGCCTTCTTGAATCGGGAATTTACACCGGCATGAATATCCTTGAAATTGGCGGCTTTGGGCAGCTAATCCGTCCAGTGCGGTCGTCTTTCGAGGAATCAACACTATGTCGTCACCCGAACCGTTCACCCATACACGGCTTCTCCAGACGGTCGACGATGTACCGTTGAACATCGCCGCGATCCACCGCGCGGGTACCCTGGCGCCAATCGTGTTCCTGCATGGCTTTGGCTCGACCAAGGAAGATTACGCCGACATCGTCCAGCAACCTGCCTTCGACGGTCATCCATTTTTGGCTTATGACGCCCCGGGTTGCGGTGAGAGCCATTGCGATGACCTGTCGAAGATCTCCATCCCGTTCCTGCTGCAAACCGCCTTGCAGGTGCTCGAGCATTTCAACATCGAGCGCTTCCATCTGGTAGGCCACTCCATGGGCGGGCTTACCGCGCTGATGCTGGCGCACCAGTTCCCGGGCCGGGTGCTGAGCTTTGTTGATATCGAAGGCAATATCGCCCCGGAAGACTGCTTTCTCAGCCGGCAGATCGTCGACTACCCGGCGGACGATCCCGAGGCGTTTTTCAGCGCCTTTATCGAACGCACCCGGCAGGCACCGGCCTACGCCAGCGCGCTGTATTCGGCGAGCCTGCGGCACAAGGTGCGTGCCGGGGCGGTGCGGGGGATCTTCCAGTCGATGGTCGAACTGTCGGATAACGCCGACTTGATGGGCAAGTTCCTCGGCCTGGAATGCCCGCGCATGTTCATGTACGGCGAGCAGAATGCCCATTTGTCGTACCTGGCGCATATCCAGGCGCAAGGCGTGCGGTTGGCGCCGATTGCCCGGTGCGGGCACTTCCCGATGTACTCCAACCCGATCGCGATGTGGCAGCAGATTGCGGACTTTCAACACGGCTGATACCCATCGCCAACGATCGCCCAGGCCCGAAAGCACAAGACTTACGCCTCGAAACCCGGATAATGGCGGCCATATTTTGCTCGCTATTCTGGTAATCCCGCATGGAAATCAAGGTCAATTTTCTCGACAACCTTCGACTTGAAGCCAAGTTCGACGACTTCACCGTGGTGGCCGACCAGCCTATTCGCTACAAGGGCGATGGCTCGGCCCCCGGTCCGTTCGATTACTTCCTGGCGTCGTCGGCGTTGTGTGCGGCTTACTTTGTGAAGTTGTACTGCGAAACCCGCAACATCCCTACCGACAATATTCGCCTGTCCCAGAACAACATTGTCGACCCGGAAAACCGCTACAACCAGATCTTCAAGATCCAGGTCGAATTGCCAGCGGACATCTCCGATAAAGACCGCCAGGGCATCCTGCGTTCCATCGACCGCTGCACCGTGAAAAAAGTCGTGCAGGCCGGGCCGGAGTTTGTCATCGAGGAAGTGGAAAACCTGGATGCCGATGCCCAGGCATTGCTGATGCCGAGCGCGGCGTCCGACGCGGGCACCTACATCGCGGGCAAGGACCTGCCGCTGGAAACAACCATCGCCAACATGTCGGCCATTCTCGCGGGCCTGGGCATGAAGATCGAGATCGCTTCGTGGCGCAATATCGTGCCCAACGTATGGTCGCTGCATATCCGCGACGCGCACTCGCCGATGTGCTTCACCAACGGCAAGGGCGCGACCAAGGAAGGCGCATTGGCGTCGGCATTGGGCGAGTTTATCGAGCGGCTGAACTGCAACTTCTTCTACAACGACCAGTTCTGGGGTGAAGACATCGCCAACGCGGCGTTTGTGCATTACCCGGACGAGCGCTGGTTCAAGCCGGGCCGCAAGGACGAACTGCCACCGGAGATACTCGACGCGCATTGCCTGCACATCTACAACCGTGACGGCGAGCTGCGCGGCTCACACCTCTACGACACCAACTCCGGCAACGAAGAGCGCGGCATTGTTTCGCTGCCGTTCGTGCGCCAGTCCGATGGCGAGGTGGTGTATTTCCCGTCCAACCTGATCGAGAACCTGTACCTCAGCAACGGCATGAGTGCCGGTAACACCCTGGCTGAAGCGCAGGTGCAGTGCCTGTCGGAAATCTTCGAACGCGCGGTAAAACGCGAAATCATCGAAGGTGAATTCGCGCTGCCGGATGTACCGCAGGAAGTGCTGGCGAAATTCCCCGGTATCCTGGCCGGTATCCAGGGCCTGGAAGCCCAGGGTTTTCCGGTACTGGTGAAGGATGCGTCCCTGGGCGGTGAATTCCCGGTGATGTGCGTGACGTTGATGAACCCACGCACCGGCGGCGTATTCGCCTCGTTCGGCGCGCACCCAAGCCTGGAAGTGGCGTTGGAACGCAGCCTCACCGAACTGCTGCAAGGCCGCAGCTTTGAAGGCCTGAACGATCTGCCGCAGCCGACGTTTGAAGGCCATGCGGTGACCGAACCGAACAACTTTGTCGAGCACTTCATCGACTCCAGCGGCGTGGTGTCGTGGCGCTTCTTCAGCTCGAAGTCGGATTACGAGTTCGTCGAATGGGACTTCTCCGGCCAGGGTGAAAACTCCAATGCCGAGGAAGCCGCCACGTTGTTCGGCATCCTCGAAGGCATGGGCAAGGAAGTCTACATGGCGGTGTACGAGCACATCGGCGCGACCGCCTGCCGCATCCTGGTGCCCGACTATTCGGAGATCTACCCGATCGACGACCTGATCTGGGACAACACCAACAAGGCGCTGTTTTTCCGCGAGGACATCCTGAACCTGCATCGCCTCGACGAAGCGGAATTGAAGGGGTTGGTTGAGCGTCTGGTGGAAAGCGAGCTGGACGACTACACCGACATCACCACCTTGATCGGCATCGAGTTCGATGACAATACGGCGTGGGGTCAACTGACCATCCTGGAATTGAAGCTGCTGATTTATCTGGCCCTGCAGCAGTTTGAAGAAGCCAAGGAACTGGTGGAGATGTTCCAGCAGTACAACGACAACACCGTCGAGCGCGGCTTGTTCTATCAGGCTGTGAATGCGGTGCTGGAGATGGAGCTGGACGAAGACCTGGAACTGGCGGACTACGAAGTGAATTTCCGGCGGATGTTTGGCAACGAGCGGATGGACGCGGCGATTGGGTCGGTGAATGGCAGTGTGCGGTTCTATGGTTTGACGCCGACGAGCATGAAGCTGGAAGGGCTGGACCGGCACCTGCGGTTGATCGACAGCTACAAGAAGCTGCACGCGGCGCGGGCCAATACGGCCAATTAAAAGCTGACACCGTACCTGTGGTGAGAGGGCTTGTTGTGGCGAGGGGGCTTGTCCCCCGTTGGACTGCGTAGCAGTCCCTCTTTTTTGGGGCCGCTGCGCAGCCCAACGGGGGACAAGCCCCCTCGCCACAGGTCAGTGGTCACTCGGGTTATTTGTCACAACGTCCATCCCAACCCCAGCGCCTTGTGCAACGACGCAAAGTCCTTGAGCAACAGCGCATCCCCGGAAATCCGGCTTTCCTGCGCCTGGTACCGCGTACGTTCCGCGTCCAGCCAATCCAGCGTGCTCGCCGTACCTGCCTTATAACGCTGGCGCGTCAGGTCCGCAGCCCGTACTGCCGAAGATTCCACGTTACGCAGCAGCACCACGTTCTGCCGCTGGTTGCCATACCGCGCCAGGGCCACATCCGCATCACGCAACGCACTCAACACCACGCTTTTGTAATGGGCCAGGGCCTCGTCGCGCCCGGCTTCCGCACCTTTGACACTGGCCGCCACCCGGCCGAAATCCAATGCGTTCCAGGTCAGCCGCGGCAACAGCAGCCAGGTGCCGCTGTCCTTGCGCGCCAGGTGCCCGGGATCGGCCGCCGAGAACGACAAGTCGCCCATCAGGCTGAGCTTGGGAAACCAGTCGGCGGTTTTCTCGCCGATCTGCGCGTTGCTGGAAGCCAGTTGGCGCTCGGCCACCCGGATATCCGGGCGTGCTTTCAGGATCGCCGCCGGGTCGGCAAATGGCACTTGGCTAGGGATAGCGGGCAGGGCGCGGGGAGTGTTGAGGCTCGCGTCCAACTCGCCCGGTTCCAGGCCGCAGAGCAGGTTCAACTGGTCAATCGCCTCGACGATTGAGGCTTGCAGCGGCAGGCGTTGGGCCCGGGTGTTTTCGGCCTGTGTCAGGACCTGCTCCAGCTGTAACTGCGAGGCCACGCCACGGCTGCGTCGCTGCTGGGTCAGGTCCAGCGCCTGTTCCTCAATCTCGACACTGGCGTCCACTAGCGCCAGTCGCGCCTGCTGGTCACGCACGTCGGCATAGGTCTGCACCACCTCGGCTGCCAGTTGCACCTGGGCATCGGCCAGTTGCGCCTGCGAGGCGTCGTTCTCCGCCTGGGCCGCCTCGATTGCACGCCGGGTGCCGCCGAACAGGTCGGCCTCCCAGCTGGCATCAAAGCCGGCGAGGTAAAGGCTCAATGGCCCGCGACCACCGCCACTGCTGCCACCCAGCGCCGAGGTGTCGGGGGAGCGCAGCTTCAGCATCGCTGCATCGCCGGTGATCTTGGGCAGGGCGTTGGCGTTGGCGCCACTCAGGCTGGCTCGCGATTGCTTGAGGCGCGCCTGGGCGGTCGCCATGTCCGGACTGTTTTGCAGGGCCTGGGCCACCAATTGGTTGAGTTGCGGATCGCCCAGGGCTTGCCACCACTGGGCGACCGCAGGTGTGCGCGGCAGGCCTATGTCGGCGTGGGGCAAGCGCCCGGCCGCGAGGGTCTTTGGCGCGGCATCCGGCGCGCCCTGGTAGTCCGGCCCCACGGTACACGCCGTCAGCAGGCCGACGGTGAAGAGCAAGGGAAGTGAGCGATAAATCATGTTCGTTGGCCTGCCTGCGCCGCGCGCTTTTTCAGGATGAAGATCAGGGGAAGGCACGCCAGCATGGCGAGTCCCAGCACGTAGAACGCGTCGTTGTAGGCCATCACCGCCGCTTGTTGGGCGATGTCGTTGGCCAGATGACCGAGGGCCTGCAGCGAGGCGGTGGACGGGTCGCCGGTTTGCGCCAGGTAGCTGGCGGTATCGCTCGCCATTTGATCCTGGGTCAACTGGGTGTTGGCCTGGATGCCTTCGCGCAACATGTCGTCGTGGAAGTGGCTGCGCCGGTCCATCAGTACGCCGAGCAGCGCCAGCCCCAAGGTACCGCCGAGGTTGCGTGACATGTTGTAGAGCCCGGCCGCGTCACCCGCATCGCGGGTTTCCACCGAGCGCATCGACAGTTGGCTGAGGGGCATCATCACCAGGATCTGCCCGAAGCCCCGCAGGATCTGCGACCAGTAGAAATCATGGCCGACGCTCTGGGCGGTGAGCTGGGTGTCGAGAAAGCAGCTGGCCCAGTACATCAACAAACCCACGCCGACCATCATCCGCAGGTCCAGGCGGCCAAGCATTCGCGGCAGGATCGGCATCAGCAGGAACGCCGGAATCCCCGACAGCAACATGATCGAACCCGACTGTTGCGCGTTATAGCCCGACAGGATGCCGAGGAACTGCGGCACCAGGTACGCCGTGCCATAGAGCCCGGCGCCGACCGCCGTGGCGATCAGCAGCACGCTGCCGAAGCTGCGGTTGAGCACCAGTTGCAGGCGCAGGATCGGCGTACTCGAGCGGACTTGCCCGACGGCAATCAGGAAGAAGCCGATCACCATCGTGATGCTCAACCAGATGATCAACTGCGAATCGAACCAGTGTTCGCGCTGGCCTTCTTCCAGCACCACGGTGAGTGAACTCAGGCCCATGGCCAGGCCAATGATGCCCAGCCAGTCGGCCTTGATGAATTGCTGGAGGTTCATGCGGTCGCTGGGCAGGCCGGTGATGAGCAAGGTGATCAAGGTGATGCTGACGGGCAGGTTGATGAAGAAGCACCAGCGCCAGTTGATGTTTTCCGTGAGCCATCCGCCAATCACCGGGCCCAACAGCGGACCGAGGATCACCGTCATGCCGAACATCGTGGTGCCGATTGCCAACTGATGGGCAGGCAGGCGGGTGCGCACGATGGTCTGCGCGGTCGGGATCATCGCACCGCCGGCAAAACCCTGGCCGATACGCCCGGCGATCATCGCGCCGAGGCTGGAAGACAACCCGCAGAACATCGAGAAAAACGTGAACATCAACGCGGTGCCGATCAGGAACCGGCGCAGGCCGAATACCCGGGTCAGCCAGGCGGCAAGGGGAATCATGACGATTTCCGACATCAGGTAACCGGTGGCGATCCACGTGCCCTCGGTACCGGTCGCGCCGATCTGGCCCTGGATCTGCGGCAGCGCCGAGTTGGTGATCGAGATGTCCAGGGTCGCCAGCAAGGCGCCCAGCGAGCCGGCGGCGACTGCGATCCAGTCGGTCAGCGAAGCGTTGCGCGGTTTGTCTGCGGGCACTTCGGTCAAGATGGCTTCAGCCATGGTTGGCGTCTGCCTTGTGGGTGCGGGTGTCGACTTCCACGGTGGCGGACAAGCCGGGCACCAGTGCCTGGCGCACGTCGTCATCCGGTACATCCAGGGAAATCCGCACCGGCACCCGCTGCACGATCTTGGTGAAGTTGCCGGTGGCGTTGGACGGCGGCAGCAACGCGAACTGTGCGCCGGTGCCTGGGGACAGGCTGTCGATATGGCCCTGAATATCATGGCCTGGCAGTGCGTCCACATGCACGGTGACGGTCTGCCCGGCGCGCATCTCGCCGATCTGCGTTTCCTTGTAGTTGGCGGTCAGGTAGATCGCGCTCACCGGCACCACGGTCAACAAGCGTGTGCCCGGCTGCACGTATTGGCCGACGCGTACACCGCGATCAGCGACGCGGCCATCGAGCGGGCTGCGAATCACCGCGTCGTCCACGTCCAGCTGGCTCTGGGCTTCGCTGGCCTTGGCCACGCCGAGTTGCGCCTGGGCTTGCTTGAGCTGGGCTTCGAGGGTGCCGTAGCGGGTCTGGCTGGAGCGCAACGCGGCCTGCTTGGCGGCCACGGTGCTGCGGGCCTGGGCGAGTTGGTTGTTGAGCTGCGCCAGGCGTTCTTCCGGCTCGGCCCCGGAACGCGCCAGCGGCGCATAACGTGCGACTTCGGTTTGCGCGTGCTGGGCGTCGGCCTGGGCGCCTTGCAGTTGGGCCCGTGCTTCGGCGATGGTCGAGTCCTGTTGCACGAGGTCGGCCTGGGCCTTGGCAAAGTCAGCCTCGCGGGCCGCAATCGTCGCCGAGGCTTCGTCACTGACTGCCTGGTATTTGCGCGCATCCAGGCGCACCAGCACGTCGCCACGCTTCACGTTCTGGTTGTCGGCCACCAGCACCTCGGCGACGTAGCCGTTGATTTTCGGCGCCACGCTGATGCTGTCGGCTTGCAGATAGGCGTCGTCGGTGGTCTGGATAAAGCGCCCGGTGAGCCACCACCAGGCGCCCCACGCCAGCCCGGCCAACAGCGCCACGCCGGCGAGTGACAGTAGAATCCGTCGGGCTTTGCCACGTTGGCCGTTGACGGTGGTTTCAGGAATGACCTGAGGAGAGGGAGGTGCAGCGGACATCAAGTCACTCCAGTTTTATATCAGTTGGAATAAATTCGTTTTTTCGCGAATTTTTGTCAACTGGTATATTTTGGTTACGTTAAAAAAATGGAGTGGCACATGGCACGACACAAACCGGCCGCCGAAGGGGGTTATCAGCGGGGTGAAGAAACCCGCGCACGCATTATCGAGGCGGCTGTCGAGGTATTTGGCGAGCGTGGCTACGACGGCGCGTCCACGCGAGACATCGCGAATGCTGCCGGCGTCAATGCGCCCGCTATCCAGTACTACTTCGATGGCAAGGAAGGCGTGTACCTGGAATGCGTCGAGCACTTGATCGCGCTGTTGTGGCAGAAGATGGCGCCTACCGTTGAAGCCGCAGAAGGTGCGCTGGCCGATCCCGCGGTCGACGATCAGAGGTTGATCGACGCCTCACTGGGCATTCTCGGCGCGGTGGTTTCAACGATCCAGGACAGTCCCCAGACCACCGCGTGGCGGGCGTTTCTTGATCGCCATCAAGCCGGGCTCTGCCCTGAAAGCGCGACCATGGCGTTCGAGGAACGCTTCAAGGCGCGCATCGCCAACGTGATCCGCCTGCTGATCGCGCGCGTTGCCGGCCTTGCCGTTGACGACGAGCGCACGGTGATCCACTCGATGGCGCTGTTCACCCAGGGCCTGGCGTTTCGGGTGCAGAAACCCAAGCTGCTCTCCGCCTTGAACTGGACCGAAGTGAGCCAGAAGGAAATGGAACTGGTGCGGGATGTGGTGCTGTTGCAGGCGCGGTTTACCCTGGAAGGCCTGGTACGGCATCGGGACCGGCGCTGACTTCAGCGCTTGCTGAAGGCCAGCCGGGCCGCGAACAGCACGAATATCATGCCGGTGGTGCGGTCCATCCACTTGATCACCTTTTCACGCCGCAGCACACCGGCCAATGGCTGCGTGGCACCGATCAGTATCAGTGCCCAGGCCAGGCTGATCACCACGTGGATGCTCACCAGCCCGAACGTCCACGCCACCAGCGGATGCCCCTGGGGAATGAACTGCGGCAGGAAAGACACGTAGAAAATCCCGATCTTGGGGTTGAGCACGTTGCCCATCATGCCTTTCAGGAACCAGTTGGCACCGGGTTTTCCATCGGCCTCGACGGACGCCAGCGAACTGCGCGGGCGCACCAGCATGTTCAAGCCCAGCCACGCCAGGTAAGCCGCGCCGCAGTACTTCAAGACGTTAAAGGCCACCTCGGACACGGCAATCAACGCGCCCAGCCCAAAGGCCACCGCTGCACCCCACAGCAGGCAGCCGGCATTGATGCCCAGGGTGGCGCGCAAGGCTTGTTGCTTGCCCTCCACCGTTGCAGTGCGCAATACCAGGGCCGTGTCCAGTCCGGGCGTCAACGTGAGCAACGTGGCGGCGAAGGTAAAGGCGAGCAGGTTATCGGTGATGGACATGGATATTTACCTGAAATCAGAAACTCTCAAGACTGGCATTGATACCGGCGACACGCGCCAGTTCGATGGTTGCCGCGACCTGTTCAGCATCGATGATAAAGCCCTGGAAATCGTCATCTCCCGAGTCCAGATGAACGTAACGCTTGCCGAACCGAGCCAGCCATTGGTCGAAACGGTCCAGCACCTCAGCCATTGATGACCTGCATACGTTGTATTCATTGTTCGTGGGGCAGGTTACGGTCATGGGCGCGCGGCTGTCGATATTTAATCAAGAGCGTTGTGGCTTTCTGGAAAGGCTCATGACGCACTACACCGTCACGCCACGCGATTACGCCCCGACGACTTGGCCCGATACAACTGCTGATCCGCACGCTTGATCAGCACTGTGGTGTCGCTGTCCGAAGCTTCAACGAGCCCGACGCCAATACTCACCGTGACCTGCCCAACGGTCTCGAAATGCGCTCCGGCAATTGCCGCGCGAATCTTCTCGGCCAACACGTCCGGGCTGTCCGGCGCTTCGACTCCCGGCAACAGCACCGCAAACTCTTCACCGCCGTAACGGGCGACGAAGTCGGTGGCGCGGGTGGCGTCCTGAATCAACTGCGCGAGCTGGCGCAGTACATCGTCCCCGACGGCATGCCCATGGGTATCGTTGATCCGCTTGAAATGATCGACGTCGATCAGCAGCAACGCAAACGCGCGCCCGCTGCGCTGGAACAACAGGCTGTACTCCGCCAGCTTTTCATCGAAGCGCCGACGGTTGTAGACGCCGGTCAGGGCGTCATGGCTGGCCAGGTTCAACAGCTCGGCATTGGCCTGGGTGAGGGCGGCAGTACGCTGGGCGACGGTGGCTTCCAGGGACGCATTGGTGTCCTGCAGCTCGCGCTCTTTGCCAAGCAGCGATTGGGTCATGCCCTTGATGGAGCGCCCGAGCTGGGCGATTTCCAGTACGAAATGGTCTTGAGGGAAATACGCGCCAGGCTGTTGGTTTTGGACCTGCTTGGCTGAACGCGCGAGTTCTTCGATGGGCCGGCTGAGGTACGACGCCAGGTAATACGCCACGAAGCCGAAAATCACCGCGGCAATGACGCCCAACAGCAGCAGTTTGTAGAGCAATACGCGGGCAGGGTGCAGGGCGATTTCCAGCGGCTGGCGCATCACGATGTACCAGGTCAGGCTGGAATTCGACGGGCTGGGCACCGCCACGGCGCTGGTCACGTAGCCGTTGTCGACCGACCAGCCGGTGTCATTGGCCAGGCGGTCCTGGGGCAGTTGCTGGCCGGCCAGTTGTTCCGGGTAGAGCACCTTGCCGTCGTTGTCGATGATCAGCGCCTCGATGTCCGGCGTATTGCCTTTGGCCGCTTCGACAATTTGTGTCACCCATGTCCAGTGGGCGTGAGCCCCCAGTACGCCGATCACCTGGCCCCCGGCATTGCGAATCGGTGCGGCAAAGTCGATGAAGCGCCAGGGCTCACCGTTGGAGCCTGGCAGCAGCTTGGCAAGCAGTACCGCCTCGTGGGGATCGCCGGTGTAGTTGCCCTGCAAACCGGCCTGGAACCAGGGCCGTGCCGTTACGGATTGGTTGACCAGCAGCCCATTCACCGCCTGGCGCACACGCCCGTCGGTGTCGGCGACGCCCATCCATGCGTACTCGGCGCGGGACTGGGTGCGTTGTTCCATGGAGGTCAGTATGTCCGGATCGTCCAGGTTGCCCCGTCTGAACAGCGGTGCGCGGCTGAGCAGCGACACTTCTAGCTGGCGTTCACGCAGCTGCACCGCCAATAGCGCGGCGGTGGAGCGGGCAGTGCTCAACAAGGCATTGCCACTGGCCAGTTTCAGTTGCTCGGTAGCGATGTGCCCAACGTAGAACCCTACGCTCACCAGGGTGAGCAGCGACAAACCGGCAAACCAGAGGGTCAGGTGACTACGCAGGCTGGCTTTGATCATTGGGGGCTATCTGAAAGGAGTCTGACTACATGGTAGTCGTACCATTCGGATAGTTGCCATAGCCTGATGATTTATACGCGCATTGATTTCCCACCTGCTTTCCCATGACGGCCATGCCAGAATATGGCGCTTAGCCACTTAGGGAACTCAAGGATGAAAACGCTGTGTGCTGCGCTGTTGTTGATGGTTGTCACCGGGCTGGCCCAAGCCGGCGAGGTGCGGACCGGGTTCCAGGAAATTGTGATTCCCGACGCTGAACACGGCAGGCCGTTGCAGGTGGCGGTGTGGTACCCGACCCATGCTTCCGGCACACCAGAACTGATTGCTGACAATCCGGTGTTTGTCGGCGCGCCGGCCTTGAAGGACGCCGCACCGGCTGCCGGCGAGCATCCGTTGGTGGTGATCTCCCACGGCATCTTCGGCAACTGGATCAACCAGTCCTGGCTCGCCAGTGCGTTGGCCGGGCAGGGTTATATCGTCGCCTCGCCCAACCACCCCGGCACCACCAGCAAGGACCGCACACAGCCGGCCGCTTCCGAGCTGTGGAAACGGCCCCTCGATATCCATCGGGTGATTGATGCCGTGATTGCCCAGCCGAAACGCTTCGGCGCGGTGGCCCAACGCAAGATCGCCGTCGTCGGGCACTCCCTCGGTGGCTGGACCGCACTCGAAGTCGGCGGTGCCCGCTTTGATCCGCAGCGCTTTACCGAGGACTGCAAGTTGCATCCGGAAATTGCCCCTTGCAAGGCCTACGAACAACTTGAGGTTGGTCGCACCGAGCAGGCGAGGCAGCGACTGGCCGGTGACTTGAGCGACCCGCGCGTGGCGGCCATTGTTTCCCTGGACCTGGGATTCGCCCGCGGCTTCAGCGATGCCAGCCTCGCGGCGCTGAACCGCCCCACGCTGGTGATTGCGGCGGGCACACCGTCGCCGGAATTGCCCGCCGCACTCGAGTCGGCCGACTTGGCCAAGCGCCTGCCGCAGAAGACGTCGCGCTACGTGGAAATCAGCGACGCCACGCACTTCAGCTTCCTGCCCATCTGCAAGCCGGGCGCGGTGGAGCGGATTGAACAGAGCGACCCCGGCGAAGGCTTTATCTGCCTGGATGCCAAGGGTGCTCGTCCCAAGCCGCAGATCCAGCAGCAGGTCCTCAGCTTGATCAGTGAGTTTCTGCAGCAGTCACTGCGCTAGCCGTCAGATGTCCTTGGACAGCACCAGGCTCGCGCCCTTGCGGCTGAGGAACCACAGGTAGACCAGCCCGATCACGACCCAGGCAATCCCGAGCTTCTGTGCCTGCAGTCCCATGTTGAACATGATCGCGAAGGTGATCACAAAGCCCAGCACCGGCGTGATCAGGTGCCGCCACACATTGCGCGACTGCATGCGCCGCCAGTAGTAGTTGATCACGGTGATGTGCAGGATCATGAAGCCGCTCAGGGCGCCGAAATTCACCAGTGAGGTGAGGGTGTCCACGGTGTCGATGAAGAAGTAGCAGATGACCAGCGACAGCACGCCCACCAGGTAAATGCTCAGGTATGGCGTGCTGTATTTCGGATGGACCCTGGCCAGGATTCCCGGAAGCTTGCCATCCCGGGCCATGCCGAACAGCAGTCGCGACACTGCTGCCTGCGAGGTGATGGACACCGCCACACCCCACGCCAACGCCGTGGCAATCGCCGTCAGCGAAGCCAGCCAGCTGCCGCCGGCAATGGCTGCAATTTCGTAAAAAGCCGAGTCGGCGGACGTGAATCCCATGCCTGCCGCAAGGTCGGTGGCCAGCCAGGTTTGCGCCACGAAAATCGCGCCCATCACCAGCAAACTGATCAGCGCGGCCCGGCCCACACTGCGCCCGGCATCGCCTCTGGTTTCTTCCGCCAGGGTGGAAATCGCGTCAAAGCCCAGGAACGACAGCACCGCGATTGAAACGCCCTGCATCAGCAACCCAAAGTTGAATCC
Source organism: Pseudomonas sp. KK18 (assembly GCF_037094675.1). NCBI lineage: Bacteria > Pseudomonadati > Pseudomonadota > Gammaproteobacteria > Pseudomonadales > Pseudomonadaceae > Pseudomonas > Pseudomonas sp. KK18. The sequence goes on along the minus strand of NZ_CP146605.1, from coordinate 3,895,569 downwards.
TGTGGGGTTGTACAGCGGCGCCAGCGTCAGGTGGCCGTTGCCGGCACCCCCGTGCAGAGCCTTCCAGGCACACACTAGGAAAATCCCCAGCACCACCAGTTGCGCCAGCAGGAACACGATGTTCATGCGCGCGGTAAACGTCATACCGCGCAGGTTGACCAGGGTGGCACTGACCAGGAACGCCAGGATAAATGCGGTCTTCGGAATCTCGGGGTACAAGTGGTTCAGCGCAATCGCGGCATAGATATACAGCAACGGCGGGATCAGCAGGTAATCGAGCAACAGCAGCCAACCGGCAATAAACCCGACACCTGGATTCAGCCCGCGCTGGGCGTAGGAATACACCGAGCCGGCAATCGGGAACGCCCGCGCCATGCTGCCGTAGCTCAACGCGGTAAACAGCATTGCCACCATGCCGACGATATAGGCCAGCGGTACCATGCCGGGCGCTTCGCTGTTCACATAGCCATACACGCCAAAGGGCGCGATGGGGATCATGAAGATCATCCCGTAGATCACCAGGTCCGTAAGGGACAGGCTGCGCTTCAGTTCTTGTTTATAGCCAAACTCTTCAATTGCCATGATGGGGTACTTCCGTATGAAGTAAGGCGAATGCGCAGCCGCCAAAGCGGCCGAACATGTTCTTGAACCCGGCAGGTTAAAAGACGCCCAGGCGGTTTTTTTATAGTTGTAAGACCGGTCCAGCCAACAGCAGCAGCTACAGCAGTGGAGCCAGATAGTCCGCCCATGACTGCAGCGCATGGGGCGTTCGCAGCAGGTCGTTCCTGACCTCCAGCAGCACGGCCTCAATGCCGCGCTGATCACCGTGGAACGGCACGGTCATGTCACCGAGCACATCCACTTCGTAAGGCTGGTTGGCGGCAACGTTCAAGCCCTGGGCGGCCAACCCTTGCAGAATCCCTTCGGCATAGGCGGCGGCGCCGGCAAACAACACGCCGGCCTCGAGCGGGCGGGGTTGGCCGTGGTAAATCGGGGTGAAGCTGTGGACGGCCACGATGCGCACTTCGCGACCTTGCGCCAGTCGCGCATCGATCAGGGCGCTCAAGCGCTGGTGAAAGGGTGTGAACAAGCGCTCCTGGCGATACTGGCGAACGATGTCAGGAAGTTCCCGGTTGCCTGGCACGTCGTAGATTTCGCTGCGTGGCGGAATGCTGTCGGGGGCTTCCAGCGGGCGATTGAGGTCGATCAGCAAGCGCGAATAGGCGGCCGAGATCAACGTGGCATCCAGGGCCCTCGAGAGTCGTTCCGCCAGTTTCAGCGCACCGATGTCCCAGGCGATATGCTCCTTTGCCGCTTCATCGTTCAGGCCCAGGGCGTTCAGTTCCGTGGGGATGTAGGAACTGGCATGTTCGCAAACCAGAATCACCGGGTGCTCGGACTCTTGCCGGCTGACCCGGTATACCGGTTTCTTGAACAGGCCGTGTTCGGGGGAATCAGTAAAGGCGGGCATAGTGATCACAGAGTTCGGCAGGCGTCAGTTTCTCGGTGGATTTGAGCTCTTCGGCTTTCAGGGCGAAGTAGGCATCCATCAGCAGTGGCGGCAATTGGTCCAGCAACTGCGGGTTGTTGCGCAGGCTGGCGAGGGCGTCTTCTAGGGTGTCGGGCAGGGCGAGGATATGCCGCGCCTGGCGTTGTTCATCGCTCATGGACTCCGGGTCTTCATCGGAGGAACTGTCCAGCGTGAGCTTTTGCTGGAGGCCCAGGCGGCCGGCAATCAGCACGGCGGCCATGCTCAGGTGCGGTGAGGCGGTTGCGTCCAGCGGGCGGAACTCCAGGTTGTATTGCCTGGCCGGGGACTTGCCGCCGATGGTGATGGTCGGGCAAATCCGCAGTGACGCTTCGCGATTGCGCTGGCCCAGGTTGGCGTAGGACGCACTCCAGTGATGAGGCTTCAAGCGCAGGTAGGAAATCGGCGTGGGCGCGCTGAAGGCGCATAACGCGGGCAGGAATTTCAACACGCCCGCCGCCCACTGCCGGCCTTTTTCGGACAGCCCGTTGCTGCTTTGCGCGTCGTACATCACCGCGTTTCCGGCTGGATCCTGCAAGCTGATATGCAGGTGCACGCCGTTGCTCACGCCATCGGCTTCGAGCTTGGGCGAGAAGCTGATATCCAGGCCCATCTGGCGCGCGATTTCACGGGTGATCTCCCGCACATTCACCGCGCGATCGGCTGCGGCCACACCTTGAGTGGGACGGCAGGTGACTTCGTATTGCGCCTTGCCATACTCCGGCAAAAACATCTCCGGTTCGACGCCGGCCGCCTTCAGCGCGCTCAACAGCCAGCCGCCGAAAGACGCGGCGTGATGCTGGGCGGAAAGCGAGAAGGCATGGTGAGCGTTGTCAGGGGCCTTGTAGCCGAGGTTGAACTCATGTTCGAACGCGGCAGTCACCTCAAGCCCCAGCTCGTCGCGATAACGCTGGATCTCGTTGCGCAACATCGTGCGCGGGCAGGCCGCCCAGGGCTGGCCGTCGGTTTCGCAGATATCGGCGTGGATAAAATCCAGGCCCGGCGCATTGGCGTCCGGGCCGTTGGGCACCTGCACGCGGGTATTCATGTCCGGGATCAGGCGCAAATCGCCGCAGGAGCCCCAGGGATTATTCTCCGCCACCCGGTCCTGAGGCGTCAGCGCACTGTTGGCCGGCACCCAACCCACACCGGCTTGCTGATAACTCTCAAGCTCGTCCGTGGGAAACGAACGTCCGCGAGTCACACCAATCAGGTCGGTGGTGACGATAGTGGTCATTGCCGTTGGCTGGATCAGGCTCACGGGCGCAACTCCTGCAAACGGTTGATCACGGTTTGGGTGTCGGTGATCCAGCAATAACCCTTGATCGCCTCGAGGCACGCGTGATGCCGTTCGAAGGTGTAAGTGGCGCAGGCATCTTCGATCAGGGTCACCAGATAGCCACGGTCTGCGGCGTCACGCACGGCCATGTCGACGCACTGGTCGGTAACGATGCCGGCGATGATCAGGTGCCGGGTTTCCAGATTGCGCAGCACGTAATCGATGTTGGTGGAGTTGAAGACCCCGGACGACGTCTTGGGCAGCACGATTTCATTTTCAATGGGCGTCAACTCGTCAATCACGCCGGCCTGGTAGCTGCCCTTGGGCAAATGCATGTCCGACAGCTTGTGATCCAGCGAGCGATCGCGGCCATCCGCCGTGAGGCTTTCGATGATGGTGTGCAGCACGTTTTGCCGGGCTTCGCGCACCGCATTCAACAGCCGGACTTGATTGGGGATCACCGTTTCCCGAGCACGACCCAGGAAATATGCTGCGTGCGGGCCCTGCAAATGCGGGTCGAGTGCCGGGTCGAGCCAGGCACGTTGCATGTCCACCAGCAGCAAGGCGGTGTTGCCCGCGGTGAACGGAAGATCGCGGGGCGAATGATGGGGGAGCGTGAACATTGTTATTTTTCCTCCAAAAGGTGAGCGGCGAATTCCGTGCGAAGGGCATCGATCCCTTCCAGGCGGGCATCCAGGCCATTGCTGTGTTGTGTGAGGGTGGCGATCAGGGCTTCTACCTGCGCGAGGGCGGGCACCATCGTGTCAAAGGCCGACACCGATTCCACTGGGGAGCTGATGATCAAGTCGGCCAATTCCCGCAGCGGCGAGGCATAAATGTCGGTGAACAACACCACCCGCGCGCCCCGCGCCTTGGCGGCGGTTGCCACGCGCAAGGCCTGGGTCTGGTAGCGGCGGTAGTCGAACAGCAGCACCAGGTCCTGGCGCTGGATGTCATGGATTCGGTCGGGTAACTGGGCGTTGTCTTCCAGGGAATGACAGCCCGGACGCAACAGGCGCAAGTGATTCACCAGGTAGCCCGCGAGAAAACTGCTGAGCCGGCCGCCGAAGCAGAACACCTGGTGTTTGGTATCCAGCAGCCATTCGGTGAGTACGCGCACGTCTTCGGGTTGGGTCAGGGCCTGGGTTTCCTGAAGGGCGCGGTTGCAGTCGTGCAGGTAAGTGGCCCAGGCGTCATCCTGGGACGAGTGCGCCCGGGGTTGCAGCAGGGTGATTGGGGACCGCAGGCGGTGGTCCATTTCGCTGAGCAAGGCGTCCTGGAATTCGGCATAGCCACCGAAGCCGAGCTTCTTCACCAACCGCATGATGGTCGGGTCGCTGACCCCGGCGTGTTCGGCCAGGCGCGCCATGGAACCGAGGCCGCTGCGTGGATAGTGGTCGAGGAGGGCACGGATCACCTTGCGCTCGGAAGGCGTAGGGCTGAGTGCGGCGTCGGTGAGTTTGTCACGTAGGTTGGTCATATCTCGCCTTGTTGTTTTTGCTACGGCTTGGCGAGAATGAGTGTATTGGTAGTAAATGCTACATGTAAAGGCAGAATTCGGCTGTTTGTTGGAAACACTACAGGGATATGGCTTGACCTGTAGCGAGGGAGCTTGCTCCTGCCGGGGTGCTAAGCGCGTCCAAAGAAAGGACCGCTACGCAGTCCAACGGGAGCAAGCTCCCTCGCCACAATAGTATTTGCATTGGATCACTTCCCAACCCGCTGCGGAATGGCCACCCGACTTGTCGCCTTCACCTCCCGCAACGCCAGGCTCGACTGAATCGACGCAATCCCCAATTGCCGCCGCAACACGCTCTCTACAAAATCGCTGTAGGCATCCAGATCCTCCGCCAGCACCTGCAGCAGATAATCCGCATCCCCGGTGATCTTGTGGCACGCCTGCACCTGCGCCAGTTCCTTGATCACCGCCTCAAAATCTTCCGGCGTATGGTCGGAATGCACGGCAAACCGCACATGCACAAACGCCATGATCTCCAGGCCCAGCATCTTGCGATCGAGGTTGGCCTGGTAGTCCTTGATCACGCCTTCTTCCTCCAGCCGCTTGCGCCGTCGCCAGCATGGGGTGAGGCTCAGTGACAGGCGCTCGCTGAGTTCGGCGTTGGAAATACTCGCGTCTTCCTGCAGCAAGGCGAGGATGGCGAGATCGGTGTCGTCAAGTGCGACCTGTCTGGTTTTATTTTTCTTCATGGCGGCTCTTTGGGGTAAAAATTCCCGATTACGCTAGCATCGGCGCACGTAAAAGCAAAGAAAGCCCACCGCAGCCAGAACAAAATAATCACCTGTCTTTCACGGGTGGATGTCTTTCATGTTGACTGTTTTCAGCGACTCTCATCGTTTGCACCATGGCACCGAACTCAAGGATGGCGTGCTCAAGCCGTCCTTCGAACAACCCAGCCGCGCCGACACGGTGCGTGATCGGGTCAAGCACGTTGGGCTGGGCGATATCATCGTGCCGCGCACGTTCGACCGGGCCTGTTACGTCAATGCCCACAGCGAACGCTACGTGTCCTTCCTGGAAACCGCCTGGGCCGAATGGACGGCGATTGGCCGTGCCCATGACGCCTTGCCGCTGGTGTGGCCGGTGCGGGACCTGGCCAATGAGCAGGTGCCGGAATTCATCGACGGCAAGCTCGGGTTTTTCGCGATGGATGCCGGTTCACCGATCACCAGCACCACCTGGGAAGCGGTGAAGACCAGCGCCGATATCGCGCTCACCGGCCTTGCGTTGATTGATGAAGGCCACAACAGCGCCTTCGCCCTGTGCCGGCCACCGGGCCACCATGCGGCGCGGGAATACATGGGCGGTTATTGCTACCTGAATAACGCAGCCATTGCCGCGCAACAGGCGATCACCCAAGGCGCCAAACGGGTCGCGGTGCTGGACGTGGATTTCCATCACGGCAACGGCACGCAGAACATTTTCTACGACCGCAGCGACGTGATGTTCGTCTCGCTGCATGGCGATCCGTCCGTGTCGTATCCCTACTATTCGGGCTTCAGTGCCGAGCGCGGTGCCGGGGCGGGCGAGGGGGCCAACCTGAACTACCCGCTGGCGAAAAACACCGGGTGGAGCACCTACAAAGAAGCGTTGCTCGACGCCTGCAATCAACTCAGAACGTTCTCGCCGCAAGTGCTGGTGATTTCCCTCGGCGTCGACACCTTCAAGGACGACCCCATCAGCCATTTCCTGCTGGAAAGCCGCGACTTCCTCGGCATCGGCGAGATCATCGCCAGCGTCGGCGTACCCACGCTGTTTGTGATGGAAGGCGGCTACATGGTCGATGAAATCGGCATCAACGCGGTCAACGTGCTGCACGGTTTCGAGAACAAACACGCCTGATCCCGATGCCATTCCAACAATAAACAACGCCTGACTTTTTTCTGCCAAAACTCAAAAACATAACAAGAGGTTTTGTGATGAAAACAACCGTGCCCGGGCTGATTGAAAAGCCCGCTTTGCAACGCACCCTCAACAACCGCCATATCCAACTGATGGCCATGGGCGGTGCGATCGGCACCGGCCTGTTCATGGGCTCGGGCAAGATCATCGCGCTGTCCGGCACCTCGATCATCCTGATCTACATGATCATCGGGCTGTTTGTGTATTTCGTGATGCGCGCCATGGGTGAGCTGCTACTGTCCAACCTGAACTTCAAGAGCTTCGCCGACTTTGCCGGTGCCTACCTGGGGCCGCGTGCGGCGTTTTTTCTTGGCTGGTCGTACTGGCTGAGCTGGAGCGTGGCGGTGGTGGGGGATGCGGTGGTGGTCGGGGGCTTTTTCCAGTACTGGTTCCCGCACGTGCCGGCCTGGATACCGGCGATTGCAATGCTGCTGACCCTGTTTGCCTTGAATGTGCTGACGGTGCGGCTGTTCGGCGAGGTGGAGTTCTGGTTTGCGATCATCAAGATCATCGCCGTGGTGACCCTGATCAGTGTGAGCGTGGTGTTGATTGCCAGCTCGTTTGTGTCGCCCACCGGCGTCACGGCTTCCCTGAATCATTTGCTGGATAAACAGGCGGCGTTTCCCAATGGCGTGTTCGGCTTCTTTGCCGGGTTCCAGATGGCGATCTTCTCGTTTGCCGGTACCGAGTTGATCGGCACGGCGGCGGCCGAAACCCGTTCGCCGGAGAAGACACTGCCCAAGGCAATCAACTCGATTCCGCTGCGGATCATCCTGTTCTACGTGCTGGCCTTGGCCTGCATCATTGCGGTGACATCCTGGGAGCAGGTGTCGCCCAGCAAGAGCCCCTTTGTCGAGCTGTTCCTGGTGGCCGGCTTTCCCGCCGCCGCCGGGATTGTGAATTTCGTGGTACTGACCTCGGCGGCTTCTTCGGCCAACAGCGGGGTGTTTTCGGCGAGTCGCATGTTGTTCGGCCTGGCGGACCTGGGAGACGCACCCGGGATATTCCGACGACTGTCGAAAAACAGCGTGCCGTTTATCAGCCTGGCGTTTACCACCTTCCTGATGCTGCTGGGCTTGTTGCTGCTGTTTATAGTCCCGGAAGTGATGACGGCCTTTACCATCGTCTCCACTGTTTCGGCGATCCTGGTGATCTTTACCTGGTCGACTATCCTGGCGTCCTACATCGCCTATCGGAAAAAGTGCCCTGAGCTACATGAAAAATCCCTCTACAAAATGCCCGGTGGCGTGCCGTTGGCGTGGGTTTCACTTGGCTTCATGGCGTTCGTACTTTGCCTGCTGGCACTTCGCCCAGATACCCGCCTGGCCCTTTGCGTGATGCCTGCATGGTTTATGTGGCTGGCGGTTGCCTACCATTTCTCGCATTTTCGCCACCGACTCCAGCCTGATCAGCGCACGGCGCAGTAGCGGTTGTCGTACAACCGCAGGCCATTCAACCCTCGAACAAGGCCGGCTTGTACGGCCTTTTCATGACGGTTTTTTCATCGGTACATGACAAAAATTTCACAATCTGCGCCATAGACCCCATGCCACAATCCGCAGCGTTTGCAGGGCCGCAACGGTATTCGCTCGAAGGACAGTAAAAAAATAATGTTCACAGGGGCGCAGTAAATGAAACTCTCTACATTAGCGTTGGCCATCACGGCGGCTGTCCTTGCACAACACGCCAGCGCGGACGGCTTTGGTCTTGGCTCACTCGGCACGGGTGACGGCCATAGCGGCTTCCTCGAAGACAGTCATTCTTCGATCAGTTCGCGCACCATGTACTACAACGCCGACGTTCACTCCGGCACGGCGAACGACCTGCGGGAAGCGGCTCAAGTACTGCGTTTCGACTATAAATCCGGTTACACCCAGGGCACCGTCGGCGTAGGTTTCGACGTGATGGCTTTCGGCGCGTTGCGTCTTGACGGTGGCGATGGCCACGCAGCGGGCAATGGCCTGTCGGGTAACGGCAACAGCTTCTTCCCGGTGAAGAACAACGGCACCGAGCCTGCTGACAGCTTCGGTCGCGCAGCCGGCAACGTTAAATTCCGTATTTCCCAGACTGAATTGCACGTGGGCGGTGGTTTGGCGCCGATCCTGCCGATCCTGGTGTCCAACGACAGCCGTGCCGCGCCGCAGACCTTTGACGGCGGCATCCTGACTTCCAAGGACATTCCCAACGTCACCTTCACCGGCGGCGAGCTGAACAAGGCTGAAGGTCGTGCATCGAGCAACTCCACGGGCTTGAGCGTGGCCGGTGCCACTCGCGACAGCGACAGCTTCCGTTTCGGTGGTGTCGACTACCAACCGTTTGGTTCTTCTGACAACGTCATCGCTAAAAACCTGACGTTGCAGTACTACTACGCCAACCTGGAAGACTTCTACAAACAGAACTATTTCGGCCTGGTCCACGTATTGCCGTTGGGCAATGACCAGTCGTTCAAGACCGACCTGCGTTATTTCGACAGCACCAGCGACGGCAAAAACGGTTCGGCCGGCTATGCGTTCAACAACAACGGCGGCTATGCCAAGCACGCCGGTGAAGTCGACAACAAAACCTACAGTGCTGCCTTCACCTATCAGTTGGGCGGCAGCCAGTTGATGCTCGGCCATATCGGCGTGAGTGATGACGGTGGCTTCGTCTGGGTCAACCAGGGCAGCATCGCCGATCCAACCGCCCAAGGCGCGGCCGGTTCCGACTTCTACCTGTTCACCGACGCCGTGGTTGGCCAGTTCTCCCGTGCGGGCGAGCAGGTCAATTTCGGTCAGTACCTGTATGACTTCAGAACCCTGGTGCCGGGCCTGAAAGCCTCGATTGCCTACCTGAACGGCAGCGACATCAAGGCCAAGGTTGCCGGTGGCAGTGATCAGTCGGAACGCGAAACCGATTTCCGTCTTGATTACGTCGTGCAGGAAGGCCCGCTGAAAGGCTTCGGTACTACGTTCCGTACCGGCAGCTACCACGGCCATAACACCGGCACCGCCGACCAGGATCAGACCCGCCTGATCTTCAACTACACCTACGCGCTGTTTTAATCAGTCGTCGGTAACTGCTCCAGATGAAGGCCGCCCATTGGGCGGCCTTCTTTATTGGCGTGGGGTTCCAGGCAGAGCAGGGCGCTATAGTTGTTTTTACACAACGCAACGTTTAATCATGCGCGGCAATTCCTAACCTACAAGTCAAGAAAAGGACCGTTCCCATGAAAGTCAGTGCACGCAACGTATTCAAAGGCCAGGTCAGCCAGGTCCAGGACGGCGCGGTCAACGCCGAAGTGGTGTTGACCCTGCCCGGTGGCGAGCAGTTGGTGGCGGTGGTGACCATGGAAAGCATCCGCAACCTGGGCATTGCCGTAGGCAAGGAAGCGGTCGCGCTGATCAAGGCGCCGTGGGTGATGTTGATGACCGAATCCAGCGACATCCGCCTGTCGGCCCGCAACTGCCTGGAAGGCAAGGTGCTGAGCGTGAATGACGGCGCGGTGAATGCGGAAGTGGTGATCGAGTTGGCGGGTGGTTCGAAGGTGTTTTCCATCGTGACCCGCGACGCGGTGGCCGAGCTGGGGTTGAAGCCGGGCGTGAGCGCCACGGCGGTGATCAAGGCGTCCCATATCATTCTGGGCGTTCCGGCCTGATAAAACCCCACACAACGTAGCAGCTGTCGAGCCCAAGCGAGGCAGCTGCTACGGGATGCCCGGTTGCCGCGGCGTTTGTTGTTGAAAAAGGCTATTGCGCTAAGGCGCCAGCCGGGTGAACACATAATCATGGTTCTTCACCAGCGCCTGATGGCAGGCAAAGCACGTCTCATGCTGAGCCTGGTCCACCGGCTTGCCATTGATGAACCGTCCAAAGCCCCAGCCTCCGGTCGCTGCGTATTTCTTCGAGTCCTTGACCATGAACTGCACGGTGGTCGCCGCACCAGGAATCGACGCGGTCTTGAACTCCGGCGATTGCACGTGCTTCCAGGCCAGTTTCGCCAGCACGGTGCCGTCGGGGAAGGGCAGCGTGCCGTCGCGGTACGCCTTGAGCGCCACTTTATTGCCCAGCACCACCCGCAGTTCATTCAGCGGGTCGGCTTCCTGTGCCGGCGCGATCAGCTCCCATTGGCGGTAGCCGTCGGGAATGGTCACGCCGTAGATCGGCGAAGGCTCGCTGGTAGCCGGGCCGCCAAAGGCGAACCCGGTAGCGGTGGCCACCACGGCAGCTGTTGCAGCGACGAGTGCAGCAAGATGCAGGCGCTTCATCACAGGTGGTCCGCATCGATCACAGCCTTGGCAAAGGCTTGCGGTGCTTCCTGCGGCAGGTTGTGGCCGATGCCGCCGCTGATCAGGCGGTATTCGTACTTGCCGGTAAAGCGTTTGGCATAGTCCTCTGCTGCCGGGTGCGGCGCGCCGTTGGCGTCGCCTTCCATGGTGATGGTGGGTACGTTGATGGAGGGTGCAGTGGCCAGTTTCTGTTCCAGCGCAGCGTATTTTTTCTCGCCCTGCACCAGCCCCAGGCGCCAGCGGTAGTTGAAGATCGATACGGCGACGTGGTCGGGGTTGTCCAGGCCTTTGGCGCTGCGGTCGAAGGTGGCGTCGTCGAATGCCCATTTTGGCGAGGCGATTTGCCAGATCAACTTGGCAAAGTCGTGGGTGTTTTTCGCATAGCCGGCGGCGCCGCGATCGGTGGCGAAGTAGAACTGGTACCACCATTGCAACTCGGCCTTGGGCGGCAATGGGTTCTTGCCCGCGGCCTGGTTGCCGATCAGGTAGCCGCTGACCGATACCAGCGCCTTGACCCGCTCAGGCCACAACGCCGAGACGATGTCGGCGGTGCGCGCACCCCAGTCATAGCCGCCGAGCACGGCCTGCTTGATCTTCAGCGCGTCCATGAAGTCGATCAGGTCGACGGCGAGGGCGGCCGGCTGGCCGTTGCGCAGGGTCTTTGCCGACAGGAAATGGGTATCGCCATAGCCGCGGGCGTAAGGCACCAGCACCCGGTAGCCCTGGGCGGCCAGCAGCGGCGCTACCTCGGAGTAGCTGTCAATGTCGTAGGGCCAGCCATGCAGCAGGATCACCACCGGGCCATCGGCCGGGCCGACTTCGGCGTAGGCCACATCCAGCAAGCCGGCTTTCACATGCTTCAACGGGCCGAGCGCGCTGTGGGCAGTTGCGCTGGCAGCCGCAGGTGCTTGCGCGTCCTGTGCACTGGCGACGCCGAGGGCACCGAACTGCAACAGCGCAAAGGCCAGCAGCGACGCGCCCATCAGGCGGCGGGGTGGGGTGTTCAACTGTGTGTGCATGGTGAGTCTCCGGCGGCGGGTGGTGTGCCTGGCTCACAGTTGAACGTAGTTGTGTATCCCGTCTGTTTCGAGAAAACCCGTGGGTTAAAGGTTTTGTATCGCAGCGGTGTTTGGACACACTGCGATACAAAGGTCAGAGGGCCCGCCGGGCCACATACACCAGGCTCGGCGCCTGACCGGGTACATCGTCCAGCTCATCGATGTACTGCATGCCGATTTTCTCCAGCACCTTGATCGACGCTATATGCGCCGGACGCACCACGCCGTACACCTGCGGCTGGTCCAGCTCGACAAACGCAAACTGCAACGCCGCCCTGGCAATCTCGGTTGCAAAGCCCTGGCCCCAGGCGGTGACCGCAAAGCGGTAGCCCAGGTTGATCCGCTCAACGTCGTTGTAGGGGTACAAGGTGATGCCACCAAAGCCGATCACGCAGCCCGGCGCCTCTTGTGTAGTAATCGCCCATTGGCCAAAACCATGTTCTGCCCAGTGCAGCAGCCAGCGAGCCAGGGCGGCCTCGGCTTGGCCCAGATCGGTAAAGGGGCCTGCCGGGTTGTAGCGGTTGGTCTCGGGATCGCCATAAATGGCAAATACACTGGCCACATCGTCGGCCGCTGCGGGCCTGAGAATCAGGCGTTCGGTGGTTATCGGGTGGGTATTCATGGGTGGACTCTGATCCTTGGAGCGAGCGAGAAGGTGTTCACCTATATTTATCCTGCTTTCGGCGCTCTAGCACGCTTGATTCAGTTGTTAGGGCTACTGGCAGGATGCCACAATGGCACTTTGTCGCGGCAGTAAGATCAGGCGGACCAAATGAATGGCCTTGGGCGTGGGCAGGACCAGGATTGCTTCATCGAGGAGCAGGTACGAACAGATCGATTGCACCAGCTGTTTCGCCAGTCATTCTCTGCAGTGTTCGGCAGTTATATGGCGGCCGCCATGCTGTGCTGGCTGTGCTGGGAACGTTTTGATCACCGGGTAATGCTGGTCTGGCTGGTGGTATTGGCGGGGACGTCGTTGCTGCGGGTGTGGATGTTCATGGACTGGTTTCGCTGCCCCAACAGTGAACGCACCCCCGCGCGCTGGGAGCGGCGCTACTGGGTAACGCTGATGTTGTCGGCCGGGGTCTGGGGCATCGGCGCATTCGCCCTGATGCCCACCGACGACCGCCTGTCCCAGGCCCTGGTGATGTTGTTCACCGTGGGCATGTCGGTCAGCGCAGTCTCGTGTTATTCGGCCTATCGCTACATGACCCTGGTCTCCATGGGCCTGGTGCTGCTGCCGTGCACCCTGTGGCTGCTGTTTCAACCGTCGTCGATGCAAGTCGGCATGGCCCTGGCGGTGCTGGTGTTCTCTTCGTTTGTCGGTGGCGCCACGCGCAAGCTGTCGGATGCCCTGGAAAAAGCCTTTCGCCTGACCCGGCAAATGGAACGTGCCCACAACATCTCCGCTCGCGCCGCACAAACCGACGAACTCACCGGCCTGATGAACCGCCGGGCGTTTTTCGAGCATGCGCAGTTGCTCTACGAACAGTGCCGGCATAACCAGCAGCCGTTGTGCGCGCTGATGATGGACATGGACCACTTCAAGGACATCAATGACACCTACGGGCACCAGGCCGGGGACCAGGTGCTGCGTCAGATCGGCGGGGTGATCAGCGCGTCGTTTCGCCAGGCCGATGTGTATGGGCGGCTGGGGGGCGAGGAGTTTGCGGTGCTGCTGCCGGATACGTCGCTGGAGACCGGGCGGGACATCGCCGAGCAGTTGATCAAGGCCATCGCCGGGCTGACCAGCGAGCCGGTCCAGGGGTTGACCGCCAGCCTCGGCGTGGCCTGGGCCCGCGCGGTGGACCAGGACCTGCACGGCCTGATGAACACCGCAGACAAGGCGCTGTACCGCGCCAAGGCCCTCGGGCGTAACCAGGTGGCCGTCGCGGAATAGGCCTCAGCCCTTGAGCAGCGCCTTGGCCAGCACCTGTGAGACCTGGTCGGCCGAGTAGGGCTTGGGCAGGAACACCAGGCCTTCATAGCCGCTTTCCGCCAGCTCCTCGCTGTAGCCCGAGGTCAGTACCACCGGCAGGCCGGGCCGGCGGCGTCGCAGTTCCCTGGCCAGGGCCACCCCGGTGATGCCGGGCATCACCACATCGGAAAACACTGCATCGAACCCCAACGCGTCTGCGCCGGCCAGTTCCAGCGCCTGTTCGGCATTGGTTGCCCAGGTGGTCTGGTAGCCGAGGTCCTGGAGGATCTGATTGGCAAAGCGGCCCACTTCCAGGTTGTCTTCCACCACCAGGATATGGCGCTGGGCGCATTCGGTGATCAACCCGCAGGTGTCCGGGGTGTCTCGTTGGAAGCTCTCTTCAGGTACCACTTGCGGCAAGTACAGGGTAAACACCGTGCCCTGGCCGACCTGGCTGGCCACATCGACGTTGCCGCCCGATTGCTTGGCGAAGCCGAACACCTGGGACAGTCCCAGGCCGGTGCCCTTGCCGACTTCCTTGGTGGTGAAGAAGGGTTCGAAGATGCGCTCGAACGTCTCCCCGGGAATCCCGCTGCCGGTGTCGGTGAGTGAAATGGCGATGAACGCCTGGCGTGAACCGGCGTCACCACGGATGCTCGGCAGTGCTTGATCGGCGTCCAGTCGCAGGGTCAGGCTACCCTGGCCGTTCATCGCGTCCCGGGCGTTGAGGGCGATGTTGATCAGGGCGGTTTCAAACTGGCTGGAGTCGGCGCGGATGTAGCATGGCTGCCCGGGCAGTTCGACGTGCACATGAATCCGCGCGCCAGTCACCGTCTCGAGCATCTCGCCGATGTTTTTCACCCGCAGGCCTGCATCGAACACTTCCGGGTTCAGCGGCTGGCGCCGGGCAAATGCGAGCAACTGGCTGGTCAATTTGCCGGCCCGGTCCACGGTGTCGGTGACCGCGCTCATGTAGCGCTGGCGACGCTCTTCGGACAGGCTCGGCATCCGCAGGAAGTCGACGGATGAGCGAATGATGGTCAGCAGGTTGTTGAAGTCGTGGGCCACGCCACCGGTCAACTGGCCGATGGCTTCAAGCTTTTGCGATTGACGCAAGGCGGCTTCGGTCTGGGTCAGCAGGGTGGTCCTTTCGGTGACGCGCTGCTCCAGGCTTGTATTCAGCTCGGCCAGGCGCTGGGACAAAACCACGGTGGCGGTGGTTTCGGTCACGGTGTCGAGCATGCCGACCACCTTGCCCTGTACGTCGCGGATCGGGCTGTAGCAGAAGGTGAAGTACGCCTGCTCCGGCGCGCCGCCGCGTTCGATCGTCAGCGGGAAGTTTTCGATAAAGGTGGCTTCACCTGCGAAGGCGGCATCCGCGATCGGACTGATCTCGGGCCAGGCTTCCTGCCAGATCTCGTTGAATGGCTGCCCGAGGGCATCAGGCTTGTCGCCGAGAATCGGGATAAACCCGTCGTTGTAAAGCGTGATCAGCGCAGGCCCCCAGACGATCGCCTGGGGGAAACTGGAGGCAAGGCACAGGGCGACGGTGGTCTTCAGTACGTCCGGCCAGTGTTCCAAAGGCCCCAATGGCGTATTGGCCCAGTTGTGATGCCGGACCCGTTCGGCCATTTCGCCGCCGCCTTGCAGCCAGTTTGTCATTCGGTGAACGCCTTCTTGCCACGGTTCGCTGAGGTAGGGATGCCAAGCTACAGACATCCCGGGACTCAGCCAGTTCAGCGGGATTATCCACTAGATGGCACTTTAGTGTCTCGGCCGGATAATGCTTTGCTGAGCTCCCTTCAGGCCACCGTAATCGTTACCGCGATATTGCCGCGGGTGGCCTTGGAATACGGGCACGTCTGGTGGGCACGGTCCACCAGTGCCTGCGCCGCCGAGTGTTCGATACCCGGCAGGCTGACCCGCAGGCGCGCCTGCAGGTAATAGCCATCTTCCGGGCTGTTCACCAGGTCCACTTCGGCACTCACTGCCGTGTCGGCGGGCAGGCGGATGTGAAGGGTTTGTGCGGCTTTGCCCATTGCGCCGATAAAGCAGGCGGACCAGCCGGCACCAAACAGTTGCTCGGGGTTGGTGCCGGGAGCCTTGGAGCCGGGCGGCGACAGCTTGATGTCCAGGTGCAGGTCATCGCTGTGGGACGCGCCTTCACGCCCGCCGGTGGTGTGGGTTCTGCCGGTGTAGAGCACGGTGCTGTTCTGGGACATGACGGTTTCCTCGCAAGTGGCCCGGGGTGGGCCGGTGTGCACAGGAAACCGCGCCGGCGTATCCGCAATGTGTCATCGCCGGGGGCCTGCACCTCGCAGTGTGTCGCCTCGCCGGGAAGATACGTTGGGATACAAACCGTTATTGCTGCTGCACGCCAAACAACCCGGTCCAGTAGATGCCGGCATCACTTTTCGGGTCCATGGCGTAGGCGGCGCCCATTTCGCGGAACTGCGGGTTCATCAGGTTGGCACAGTGCCCGGGGCTGGCCAGCCAGCCGTCGACCACCTTGCGTGGGGTGTCCATGCCGGCGGCGATGTTCTCGCCGATCTGCTGGCCGATGTAGCCCGCCAGTTCAGCCCGGTCACCCGGGGTGCGGCCATCGTGGTCCAGGTGATCGAAGAAGTTGCCGTTGGCCATGTTGCGCGCGTGGCCGGCGGCGGCGTTGGCGAGTGCTTCGTTCCAGCTCAGGGGTGTGGTGGCGGCAAAGGCCTGGGCGCCACATTGGCGTGGTTGCTGGCGGGCGGTGTTGATCAGGTCGAGCACCTTCTTGCCTTCGGTCTGGGTCTCGCCCAGGCCGCTGGTCAGCAGCGGGCGGGCCAGCACGATGCGCCAGTCCTGGCCGCTGTTGCTCACGCCGATATCAATGAACTGCGGGTCGAGCACCACCCGGCAAAAACTTTCGCGCACGGCTTTCATCGCGGCTTCGGCGTTCCTGGGCCCGGACAGGCTGATGGCCTGGACGTTGACCATCGGGTACGCCGCCCGCGCCAGCGCCTGCTGCAAGTCGCCGACACTGTTGACCGGCAACACCAGCCGCGTGTCGCTGGCCAGCGGTGGCAATTCCTGGGAACCCTGGTTGCCGCAGCGCTGGACCTGGCTGCGGTATTGATTGATCGAGTCGACCAACAGGCTTTCTTCACCCGCCTGCGCCTGGGCGGTAAACACCAGACTGGCGGCCAGCGTCGTAAGACCCATCATCAATGACAGAACGCGCATGGACGTTTCCCTTGAGCTTGAAAGTGCCCATGATGCGCGATGAAGGGGCATCCATGCACCCGTTGGTCCGAACTTTTTGCCTCAGTTCTTGAATGCCGAGTGTTTACGGCCCTGATCGCACAAGGCGAACACCACCACCAGCAGGGACGAGATCGCGAGGATTATCACAACGCCATCAGTGGAGTGAGTGGCCGACGCCGCCACCATCGACAACGCCCCTAATGGCGCCAGGCCACCCGCGATCGCGGTGCCGATTTCCCGCCCGGTGCCAAAGCCCGAGGAGCGGGTCTGGGTCGGGAACTGGCGGCTCAGGAACGAACCCTGCGGCGCAAACATCATCGGCGCGAGGATGCCGGTGCCCACGCCAATGGCGACATAGATCATCAGGCTTTCACCGGTATTGAGCAGCGCAAGGAACGGGTAGGCAAACAGCAGCGACAGCAGGCCGCCGAGCATCAGCACGGTCTTGCTGCTCCACTTGTCGCACAACCAGCCGAAGCATGGCACGGCGACGATGGCGATCAGGCTGGCAATGGTCACCGACAGCGACGTGACGTGCACATCGACACCCTTGAACTGGGTGAGGTAAGCCAGGGAAAAGGTCTTGAAGATGTAGCTCAGCGCGTTGTAGCCAATCGCCACGAAGAACACTACGGCCAGGCCCTTGAGGTCGTTCTTGAACAGCGCCTTGAGCGGCGACGCCTTGGCCTTTGCGGTTTCCTTGCTCAGTTCCTTGAATTCCGGGGTTTCCGGGATGCTGTTGCGCACCCACAGGCCCACACCCACCAGCGCGATGCTGCAAATGAACGGAATCCGCCAGCCGCCGGCCAGCAGGAATTCATTGCCGTTGATGGTCAGCAGGTACACGGTCAGCGAAGACAGCAGCAAGCCCAGGTTCAGCCCGAGCGCCGGCCATGCACCCTGGCTGCCGCGCTTGCCTTCTGAGGCGTGCTCGTAGGAGGTAACCGCCGCGCCGGACAGTTCGGCACCGGCCCCCAGGCCCTGGATGATGCGGATAAACACCAGCACGATCGGCGCCCAGATGCCGATGGAGGCGTAGCTGGGGATCAGCCCGATCAGTGTGGTGCACACGCCCATCATGCAGAAGGTCAGCACCAGCACTTGTTTACGCCCGAACTTGTCGCCCAGGTAGCCAAACAGAATGCCGCCGAACGGGCGCGCGATGAAGCCGATGGCAAAGGTGGAAAACGCCATCAGCGTAGCGGCTTTCGGGTCGCTGTTATCGAAGAAAATCTTCGAGAACACAATCGCCGCCATGGTGGCGTACAGGTAAAAGTCATACCACTCCAGCATCGAACCGAAGATCGTCGCGGCCGCGACTTTGCGCAGGCGTTTCCTGGTTTGCTCGGGGGTTTCAACGTCCGGGGTGCGGGCTGTAGCCGTCATTCTGTACTTCCTTATGAGTCATTATATTTATTGTCAAAGTGAGGCGTGGTGCGGTGCGTCAGTGGGGCTTGAACATGCGGTCGGCGATCATCGAACCGATGGGAATCGCAGAGGTGGCAGCGGGTGAGGGCGCATTGCACACGTGGAGCATTCGGGGGGTCTGGGCGAACAGGAAGTCGTGCACCAGGGTGCCGTCGCGCATCACGGCCTGGGCGCGGATGCCGGCTTCATAAGGCAGCAGGTCTTCGATGTTGAGCGATGGGCAGTACTTGCGGCACTGCTCCAGGTAGCCGGACTTGAACAGCGAGTTTTTCATCTCGACGCTGCCCGAACCGAGGTTCTGCCAGATGGTTTTCCAGAAACCCGGGAAGCTCGCGTACTGCGCCACGTCGCGCCAGTTCACCGAGAATTTGCGGTAGTTCTCGCGACCCAGACCGAGTACGGCATTCGGGCCAACGGTGACGCTGCCGTCGATCATGCGGGTCAGGTGCACGCCGAGGAAGGGCAGCTCCGGGTCGGGAATCGGGTAGATCAGGTGGTTGACGATGGTGTTCTTCGATTCCGGCAAGCGGAAGTATTCGCCACGGAACGGGATGATCTGGTGGTCGATCTTGACGCCGGCCATCACGGCCAGGCGGTCCGATTGCAAACCTGCACACACCACCAGATGCCTGGCCTGCCAGCTTTCGCCCCGGGTGCTGACGGTGACTTTGTCGGTGTCCTCGACGATCGCAGTGACGGTGCGTTCCAGGCAGATTTCCCCGCCGGCGCGACGAATCACCCGGGCCATGGTTTCGCAGACTTCGCGGTAATCGACAATGCCGGTGGCGTCGAGAAACAGCCCGCCCAGCCCGACGATGTTCGGTTCGCGCTGGCGCAACTGGTCGGCGTCCAGGCGTTCGACTTTCATGCCGTTGAGCTGCGAGCGGGCGTACAGCGCTTCCATCCGTTGTACTTCCAGATCAGTCGAAGCCACCAGCAACTTGCCGCACACCTCGAACTTGATCCCGTGCTCGGTGCAAAACTGCTTGGTGGCTTCGGCGCCACGTTTGCACAAGTCGGCCTTGAGGCTGCCCGGCGCGTAGTAGATGCCGGCATGGATCACGCCGCTGTTATGGCCGGTCTGGTGTTTGGCCAACAGGCTTTCCTTCTCCAGGATCACCAGCGAGGCGTTGGGCTGGCGCTTGAGCAACTCCATCGCGGTGGCCAAACCGACGATGCCGCCGCCGATGATGCAAAAGTCATAAATCATTGTTTTGGGTACCTACGCATTTCAGTCTGCTTATCAGGTTGTCAGACTAATGGTTCTGTTAAAAAAACAGCGCGCCATCGGCACGCTTTAAACGGGTTCGGATCGGTCAATTGATAGCGGGCAGTTCCAGATGCAGGCGCCTTGCTGCGGCGCGCAAGTGAGCCTCGGCACAGGCGGCAGCGCCTTGGGCATCACCGTCGACGATGGCCTGGTAGAGCGCAGTGTGTTCCTGGGTGGCATCGGCCGAGCCGCTGACAAAGCGGGTGGCGGAGTTTTCCCAGGCGGTCTTGCGGGCGCTGGCCAGTTGGCTTCTGAGGAAGTCATGGAAGGCCACGAAATAGTCGTTCTTGCTGGCCTCGGCGATGGCGCGATGGAATTCCACATCGGCCAGGGCGGCGGCGTCGAAGTCGGCGCGCTTGTCGTGCATTTCCTGCAGGGCGGTCTTCATGCGCTGCAGGTCGGCGGCGTCGCGGCGTTGGGCGGCAATCGAGGCGGCCTGGGTTTCGATCCACAGGCGCACTTCGAACATTTGCGCCAGGTCCGGGCGGCGACCGTTTTTTTCCGGGAAGCGGAACACGGTGCCGGCCGGGGTTTGCGAGATAAATGAGCCCAGGCCACGCCGCGCAGTCAGTACGCCATCGGCCTTGAGCTGGGCAATCGCTTCGCGCACCACCGAACGGCTGACATTGAGTTGTTCAGCCAGTTGCTGTTCGGTGGGCAGGCGCGCTTCGGGCGCCAGTTGGCCGGAATCGATTTCTGCACGAATGGCGCTGACAACGCGCATAACGAGCGAATCAGGGCGCTGGAGCTCAAGCATGGGAAAACCTTGGTAATCAGGTTGTCAGACAATAGTCGTTACGATTTTACCTTGTCAAGACAGGTGTTACGCGGAACCGGGCGCGTAGGGCCAGGAAAAGACCTACACCAATCAGTGCCAATGCCACGCCGAACGTGGCTTGCATCCCACTTCCCACGTCGGCGGGAGTGGCCGTGGAGAGGTCACCTGAAACGTGCGCAAAGACAGCACCCAATGCCGAGGCGCCTGCGATCAGCCCCACATTGCGCGACAGGTTGAGCAAGCCGGCGACTACGCCACGGCGGTCTGGCAGTACGTCGCTCATCACCGCGGTGTTGTTGGCGGCCTGAAACTGGGCGTAGCCGAGGGTGAGGATGATCAGCGGGGCGATGTACCCGGCAACCCCAAGGTTCAGCGGCGCCAGCGAGAGCAGCAGGCAGCCCGCCAGCATCGCCAGCAGCCCGGCGATGGTCATCGGGCCGCAGCCGAAACGGTCGGTCAAGCGTCCCGCAGGGATGCCCGTCAATGCCGAAACGCAGGGCCCGACTGCCATTGTCAGGCCCATCCAGGCGGGGTCGAGGCCTGCACCGTGGGTCAGGTAGAAGGGCCCGACCACCAAGGTCGCCATCATCACCGCCGATACCAGCGCGCTCATGGCCAGGCCAGCGCTTAGCGTTGAATCCCGTAAAGTCGACAAGAAACTGAACCCGGATTGCGCGGGCTGTAGCCCATGGCGGTCGACGCGCAGATAGCGCCGGGCGAGGGCAAATGTCAGCAAACCCAGCGGCACGGTGATGAAAAACAGCGCGCGCCAGCCAAACCCCGCGATCAACACCCCGCCAAGGCTTGGCCCCAGCGCGGTACCCATGGCCGACATCGTGCCCAGCAACCCCATGGCGCGGCCGGTGCGTTCCTTGGCCACGGTCTCGCCCACCAGCGCCATGGTCATCGCCATCATGATCGCCGCGCCCAGGCCTTGCAGGGCGCGGGCCGCAATCAACAGCCCGAGGGACGGAGCCATGCCGCACAGGGCCGAGGCAACGGTGAAAAGCAACAACCCGGCCAAGAGCAGGCGGCTGCGGCCCATCAGGTCGCCCAGTCGCCCGACGCTGACGATCACCGCGGTAATCGCCAGCAAGTAGGCGAGCACCACCCACTGCGCCGCCTGGAACGATGCATCAAACGCCTGCACCAGGCTCGGCAGGCCGACGTTGGCGATGCTGGTGCCCAAGGACGCCAGCAACATGGACAGTGACAGGGCGACGAGAGCGCCACGGGGTGCAGGTGATTTCATCAAGAGGCTCCAGGGTTTGACCGCTGTCAGAAATCTACGCCGTCACCTAACATGGCGGAAGGCGCAGCATTTGCACTTTATACGTGCGCCAAACGCCCTATGAGGTTTGCCGTGTCGACACCTGATTTCAATCTGCTGGTCACCCTGGATGTGTTGCTCGCCGAAGGCAGCGTCGCCCGTGCCGCTCAACGCTTGCGCCTGAGCCCGTCGGCGATGAGCCGGGCGCTGGCGCGACTTCGGGAAACCACCGGCGATCCGTTATTGGTCCGTGCCGGCCGCGGCCTGGTACCCACGCCGCGCGCTCTGGCGTTGCGCGAACAGGTCAGTCAGTTGGTGCAGGACGCCGAAGCGGTGTTGCGACCCGCTGCGACGCTGGATGTGAGCCAACTGGTACGCACCTTCACCTTGCGCACCAGCGACGGATTTGTTGAAAACTTCGGCCCGGCGCTGTTGACGCGGATCGCCCGGGAAGCGCCTGGCGTGCGGTTGCGCTTCGTGCACAAGCCGGACAAAGGCAGTACGCCGCTGCGCGATGGCAGTGTCGACCTGGAAACCGGCGTGGTCGACAGCAGCGCCAGCCCCGAGGTGCTGACCCAGGCGCTGTTCCGCGACCGGTTTATCGGCGTGGTGCGCAAGGGCCATCCGCTCAGCCAGGGCGAAGTCACGCCGCAGCGCTTCGCCGAAGGCCAGCACATCTACGTGTCCCGGCGCGGCCGTGATCAGGGCCAGGTCCATCAAGCCCTTGAAGCGCTCGGGCTGACCCGGGACGTGGTGACCATCGTCGCCGGCTTCTCGACCGCCCTGGCCCTGGCCCGCAGCACCGACCTGATCGCCAGCGTGCCGGAGCGGCATACCGCCAACCTGCACAGCGACCTCTACCGCTTTGCGCTGCCGTTCGTGTTCCCGGACTTCACCGTATCGATGCTCTGGCACCCGCGCCTGGACGCCGACCTGGCCCATCGCTGGCTGCGCGGTTGCCTGCGGGAGGTATGTGCGCAATGAGCCGAGCAGCCCCCTTGTGGCGAGGGAGCTTGCTCCCGCTGGGCTGCGAAGCAGCCCCAAAACCTGCATCCTGTTTCCCGCGAAAAGAACGCGGCGCGCTTAATGGGGCTGCTACGCAGCCCAGCGGGAGCAAGCTCCCTCGCCACAATGGGTGCTTGCGGGTCCACGGCGGCCCTTCAGCAGGTACAATCCGCCGGGCCTTAAAATGAAACACCAGGAATTCAAATGTTCAGCCTTACCCATTACGAAACCCCATGCCCCGAGCCGATCAATGCGCAGATCCTGCAGATGGTGGTCGACTACCTGACGGACATCAGCATGGTCGCCATCCCGCCAAGCAACCTGCTGTACAACGTCTACCAGTACGCCATCGGCTACGAGGTGCACCTGTACCTGGAAGCGCTGGGCGGGTCCAAGGGCATTGCGGTGGAATTGATCGTCGCGCTGGACGCGCAGGAGCAGGTGATCGGCTTCCTGCTGTACCTGCCGGTGAAGGACGATCCCGAGGCGTGCGGCGTGGCTTACATGGCGGTGCACGCCAGCCATCGGCGCAAAGGCGTGGCGCGGGCGATGATGCAGGACATGCTGGCCCGCTACCCCCATGCCGAACTGACCTGCGCAGTGGAGAAGGTCCCGGCGTTCGAGTCCATGGGCTTTCAACTGCGCGGTGTGCGCGGTACCCAGGTGTTGATGAACACCCGCGACTACAGCACTGACGGCTTGATGGGGTTGCTGGATGTGGCGTCGATCTACAGCTCGCTGGAGGTGCGGCAGATCCACACTTATCTCCTGCAAAAACACGGTAAGCGGGCGATGATCGATGCGGAAAAACAACGTGATCGTCACTTCGACCAAATGACCCACAAGGCCCGGATGTTTGTGCACGCAAGGCTGGGCTAACGCGCTCCTCGACTCACCATCGACTTGATGCTCGCAAACAGCTCCTCCTGTGCCTCCAGCGCGCTGATTTCCCCGCTCGCTGCGGCATGGGACAAGGCTTCCGCTGCGCCCAGCATCCCCCTCAAACCGGCCTGGGTTATCACACCGTCCACGGCAAAAGGGGCGAGGGCATCGCGGCACTTGCCGAGGAATATCACGTCGTACTCACGCTTGATGCTTTCCAGTTCCGGGCTGCCAGCCAAGGCGGAAATCACGCCCGGAATTTCACGTCCCTGCAGCAACACACAGTCGACATAGCACGAGGCGATGACCCACGCGCGGTCGTCCAGGGTGGGTTCGCTGGCCTCGATTGCGGCGGCAAATACCTGGTTCTGACGGGCGTCGAAATCTTCATACAGCGCGGCCAACAGCCCCGCGCGATCGCCAAAATGGTCATACACCACCGGCTTTGTAACGCCGGCCAACTCAGCCAGATGCCCCAGGGTCAGGGCATCGGTGCCTTCTTCTCGCACCAGTTGCCAGGCCACGTCGAGCAGCTGGCGCAACCGGTCATCCCGGGACAAGCGGCGGCGAGGGGCTGGGGATTGATCGCTTGACATGTTTATATACCAAAAGTAACTTACCAACGGTAACTTAGCTCAAGCCTACTCAATTTGCCTTCTCATCGCTACCCCGACGGAGTCACTGCCATGCACGCGCTGATCGTTGTTGCTCACCACGACTCACACTCCCTGACCCACAGCCTCGCCAAACAGGCGGCTGCCGGCATAACCGCCGCCGGCCACACCTTTGAAATCGCCGACCTCGCCGCTGAAGGTTTCGACCCGCGTTACAACGCCGCCGACCATAAAGTGCACCGCACCCGCGCCACGCCGCCGGCCGACGTACTGGCCGAACAGGCCCGACTCGACCGCGCCGACGCCTTGGTGCTGGTGTTCCCGATCTTCTGGTGGTCGATGCCGGCCTTGCTCAAGGGCTGGATCGACCGGGTATTCGTCAACGGTTGGGCGATCGACTACAGCCTTGAGACGAAGGTGGTGAAAAAACTCGGCCACTTGCAGGTGCACTTACTGGGCGTTGGCGGGGCGGACAAAGGGGTGTTTGAACGCCACAGCTATGCCGACGCCATGCGCACGCAAATCGACCATGGGATCTTTGATTACTGCGGTGCGAAAGTGCTGACATCCGAGCTGCTGCTGGACTCGGAAAGCGGCGCTGCCGAACAGCATCTGGAGACGGCGGCGAAGTTGGGGCGACAACTGTTCGTCACCCTGCAACCCTTCGAAACCGCCTAAACCAGGCTGCTCTGTATGAGCGCTGCCAGCTGTGCGACCGCAGCGCCTGGCGCTGGATGGCTGCAATGCAATTCATAGCCAAGGGACGGCACCGGCGGCAGACCGTCGAGTACACGCAGGTGCGCAGGCAAACCGATACGGGTGCGCAAGGTCACACCCAACCCGGCATCGACCGCCGCCCAGATCCCACCCACGCTGGGGCTGGTCAAGGCAATGCGCCAGGCAATGCCGGCGCGGTCCAGGGCTTCGGTGGCGGCGCTGCGCAATACGCAGGGTGCCTCGAACATCACCAGCGGCAGCGGCGCGTCCTCGGCGCGCGGTAGTTGGGGTTTGTCCCGGGGCCCGATCCAGTGCATGGGTGTTTGCCCCAGGCGGGTGCGGCAGGACGATGTCTGACCGGTTTCCCAGGTCAGCGCCAGTTCCAGGCTCGCGCTGTCGATCAGGGTCAACAGCTCGGCATTGCGGCCTATCCGCACTTCAAGGCTGATCATCGGATAAAGCCTGGCGAAGCGCCGCAGGATGTCACTGAGCACATGCTCGCCGAAATCCTCCTGCAAACCGAGGCGCAAAGTGCCTGCGGTTTGGGTTTCGTTAAGGCTGCTGAAGACAGTGTCATTGAGGTCCAGCAACCGCCTGGCGTGGCCGAGCAGCGCTTCACCCACCGGCGTCAGCACCAGCCCGCGCCCGGATTTGCTCAGCACCGGCGTGCCGACCTGTTCTTCGAGTTTCTTTAATTGCGCGCTGACGGCTGAGGTCGAACGGCCCAGGCGATCCGCCGCCTTGGCAAAACTGTTCAGCTCGACGCCGGTGACGAAGGTGCGCAGTACATCAAGGTCGAAGGTGGGGCGGCGCATTGAATGGTCCATTAAAACGGGATGGTGGATTCTATTAAATCTGATATTCGGAATGATCCTGGCTTGCTAGTTTTTGCCCGTCAACTGAATTGTCGGAGCGAGCGTCCATGAGCAACAAATTTACCGAGCTGACCCGCGACGTGCTGTTCGCCGATATCTGGGAGCGCGAGGGCCTGTCGCCCAGGGAGCGCAGCCTGATCACCGTGGCGGCACTGGTGGCGATGTACCGTCTGGAGCAACTACCGTTTCACTTGCAGCGGGCGGTTGGCAATGGCTTGAGCGTCGAGGAACTGGGTGAAGTCATCACTCACCTGGCGTTTTACTCCGGCTGGCCGACAGCGGCGTCGGCACTGAACCTGTTGGCAGCCATCCATCCTGCGGAGTAACCACCATGCCTTACGCCCGAATCTCCCTGCATCGCGGGAAATCCCCTGAATATCTGCAAGCGCTTTCACAGGGATTGCATGACGCCCTGGTTGAGAGCTTCAAGATTCCTGACGCGGATCGCTTCCACGTGATCCACCAGCACGAAATTGGCGAGATGATCATCGACCCCAACTATTTGGGCGGCCCGCGCAGCCACGACTATGTACTTATCGCGATCACGGGCGGTAAACCTCGTGATACCGAGACCAAACGGCGGTTTTACCAGGTGTTGGTGGAGCGGCTGGAGGCTGCGATTGGGCTGAGCCCTGAGGATGTGATGGTAGTGATTACGACGACGGCGGCGGATGAGTGGTCGTTTGCGGGGGGAAGAGGGAATTAGTAGCACGGGCGTACTTTTCCAATTGGAATGATTGCCCACAAGGTATGGAGAGGTGATCGGGAAATGTCAGTCTGGAAAGGAGGACCTTTCTGACAACCTTTCAGGCGGCTCAGTCTTACTCTTTGCGCTCTCGTGGAATCCAGGAGTAAAGGAATGACTTCCAGCGTCTTGAAGGAAGGTTTTCCAGCTGCCTATCGCACCACCCGCGAACGGATCGAAGGCAGTATCGACCTCGGCCGTTTGTTTGCCGCGATCGATGCTGACTCGGCGATTGCGGGGGCAGGAGTGGGTGCAACCATGAGTGTCATAGGCAGCGGCGTCTCCGGGAATATCCGGACACTGGCCATCGGCCTATATGAAGAGTTTGAATAATGGAGCTGAGAAATTCCCCTAGAGCTTTTATGGCTCACTATTTCCCTGTTTTCATCAGTGCTTTTATGTTTGCGCTTTTTGCTCTTGCGGTAGCGGGGTCGTCGATGGGTAGTACCTACATGCGAGGCGTGCCTGCTTATCGTAGTTACACGGGACTGGATGTGGGCATCGCTTCCATTATCTTGTCAGCGGGCAACTTTCTTATCCTCCGAGGTCGCGCCTGGGGCGTCTGGATACTGGCAGGCAGTTGTGTGATGAGCTTTTTCATTGTGCTGTTCACCTACAGCTATCAGCCCCATCCTTTTATCTACACAACGGGGCTGTTGTTCCCGCTGCTAAGCCTCTACCTGCTCAATACCCACCGCCACCGCCAAATGCGCGCAGAACTCGTTCTACTTCGTCACGAACGCGAGCGCTACAAAGCCGGCTTTCGGCCCCCGCGTACTCAGGAGATGGCCCAGGCTCGCCTCGAATACAAAACGGCCCGCAGGCTCAAGCGAGAAAATCGCCGCAAATGGAAGGCGGCCCTCAGCCCTCGCGAAACAAGTCATGAGCATCCAGCAACCGATACGCAATCTCCGGCCGCTTCTCCATGCCCTTGCGAATCGCCGCCGGAATCGACTGCCGGGTCTTGCGACACAACCCCGGCAAGTCATCGATAACGATCTGAATCCCGCGCATCGTCTTCACTTCCGTATGACCCGGCGCGATATGCACGCGAATGCCCAGTTGCTGGTACATCAGCTGTTGCATGCGCTCAAGATCGGGCAGGCTTTGCAGGTTTTCGAGGCGTTCGAGCAGGCGTTTTTCTTCCTGGCGCGTCAGGTGCAGGATGCGTGCATCGGCGCCGAGAAGGTCGAGCAGTTGCTCACGATTGCAGTCGCAGACGCCGGGTGGGCAGGGTTGGCGAATCGTCATGCAGTCTCCCTCCCGTTACCGGCGCCGTTGGCTTACCAGGTCAGATGAACCCCAAGGCTTTCCAGCTCTTTCCAGTACTCGGGATAGGTCTTACCGACGCAGTCCGGGTCCTGGATCCTGATCCCCGAGACCTTCAAGCCCGCCAAGGCAAAGCACATCGCGATGCGGTGGTCGGCGTGGGTGTCGATCAGCGCGTTGCACGTGGTGCCCGCCAGGGCCGGATCGCTGGCCACCAGCAAATCATCACCTTCAATGGTCGCCAGGCCTGGGCGGATTTCATTCAGACCGTCATGCAGGGCCTGCACCCGGTCACATTCCTTGACCCGCAGGTTGGCCAGTTCGGTGAAGCGTACCGGCGTGGTGTTGAACGCGGCCAGTACGGCGAGGGTTGGAATGGCATCCTGCATCTGCGAGCCAATGACCACCGGCTGCATCTGCGGAAATTGCGCGATCACTGCCTGGGCCTTGGCGTCGGGCTGGGTGAAATCCTGTGGGGCGACACCGAGGTCGATGCGGCCACCGGTCAGCACTTCGGCAGCCCACAGATAGGTGGCGGCGGAAGCGTCAGGCTCGATCAGGTAGTCGTGTGCGGTGTAGCCGGTCGGGGCCACGCGCCAGGTGCTTTCATCGACGATGTCCACCTGGGCACCGAAGGCGCGCATGCAGTCCAGGGTCAGGTCGACATAGCCACGGGCGCCGATGTCCTTGCCGGTCAGCGCTACTTCAATCGGCGCTTCGCCGCACGCCGCCAGCATCAGCAGCGCCGACACGTACTGGCTCGACAGGCCGCCGTCGATCTCGAAACGCTTGGCTTGCACGCGGCCAGTGCCATGGACGGTCACGGGTGGGCAACCGGTAGGGCTGTCGACCTGGATGCCATTCTGGCCGAGGGTCGCGAGCAGCGGGCCGATCGGACGCTTTTGCATGTAGGCGTCGCCATCCAGCACCACGGTGCCTTGTACAGTGGCCACGGCAGCGGTGAGAAAGCGCATCGCGGTGCCGGCGTTGCCGAGAAACAACGGCTGCGCCGGCAATTGCAGCTTGCCCAGGCTGGTGACGACGAACGTGGTGTCGTCCGGTTCATCGATCACCACGCCCATCTGCCGCAGGGCCACCGACATGTGACGAGTGTCATCGCTTTTCAGCGCGCCGCTCAAGCGACTGGTGCCCTTGGCCAGGGCCGCCAGCAGCAAGGCACGGTTGGTAATGGATTTGGAGCCGGGGGGCGCTACCTTGCCGTTCAATGGAAAGTTGGGCGGTGTAACGGTCACGGTTTTCTGCGAACTCAAGGTACAAGGCTCCTGCTTCAAGGCGGGTGGCGTTTGGCGGACACGAATAATCGGCCAAACACGCTACCGTTGTCGAGCGGGGATCGTTGAGAGTCGCGGGTTATGGCGCCATGCGGCCATTCATGTCGCCATAGGTGAACGCCTTGAGCGCGTGCGTATCCAGTTGCCCGGTACGCAGGAAGCCTTCGGCCAGGCTGTGCATGGCGCCATACAGGAATTCGGCGATGCTCGAGCCGGCCGTGAGGCGGCGTACGCCCAAGGCTTGCAGCGTCTCGGGCGCGGGCAGGCCGGCCCAGGCCAGCACGTTGACTGGCAAGTTGGTCGCCTGGCAGAGCTGCTGGATTTCGTGCTCCAGGTGGATGCCGGCGGCAAACAGCCCGTCGGCGCCTGCGCCCTGGTACAACGCGGCGCGCTTGAGGAGTTCTTCAAGGCGCTGTGGCTCCGGGGCCAATCCTTTCAAATACACGTCGCTGCGGGCATTGATAAACAGCTTCACGCCACAGTTGTCCGCCACACGACGGGCGACTTCGATCTTGCGGGCCAGCAGTTCAGGCGTGCCGGCACCGTCCTCGATGTTAATCCCGACGGCACCGGCGTCGATCACCGCCTTGATCACCCGGCCCACGTGCTCCGGGTCGTCGGAATAACCGGCCTCGATGTCCACGCTCAGCGGCACATCGATGACGCGGGCGATGGACTGCACGGTGCTCACCAGCAACGGCAGAGGCAGTTGATTGCCGTCCTTGTAGCCATGGGTCCAGGCGACTGCGGCGCTGCTGGTGGCGACGGCCTGGCTGCCCAGTTGCGCCACCAGGCGCGCACCGCCGGCATCGGCAACGTTGGGCAGGATCAGCAATTGGGCGTGGTGCAGGGCGTGGAAGGCGGTGGCGTGGGCGGTCATGGCGGGTCAGTCCTTTGAGTGGGCTTTGTTGTTGAAGGCGCCTGTCATATCAAGAATCGGCCCGGCATCGCAATCGATAACACACCACTGGTCGACATTTCCCACGTTGATGTCGATTGAGCGCCTGATTGATCGACTACAGGCAGAACAACCCGTCGAATCAGGAGAGTGATCATGTCTTACGTAGATGGCTGTGTGATCGCGGTGCCCACCGCAAAACGCGAACAATTCATCCAGCACGCCAAGGCCGCCGCCGTGGTGTTCAAGGAACATGGTGCGCTGAATATCATCGAGTGCTGGGGCGATGATGTACCTCAGGGGCAGGTGACCTCGTTTCCCATGGCGGTCAAGCTCAAGAAGGATGAAACCGTGGTGTTTTCCTGGATCGTCTGGCCGTCGCGGCAGGTGCGTGACGCCGGGATGAGCAAGGTGATGGAAGACCCGCGCCTGAAGGCAGACGTCAATCCGATGCCGTTTGATGGGCAACGGATGATCTATGGCGGATTTGAGATGATCCTCAACACCTGAGGCCAGGCGTTCATGGACGGCGGCTGTAGTCCGATCGCCTGTCGCAGGGTAGGACCGACGATAACTCTGGTGCAAGATCAGTGCGAAAGCTACGCAAAACAAGGACATGACGCGATTTGTCTGACAGAACCGTCGGGTAGACAACCCGGCGAGGTGGGCTAAGTTCAAGGCGCTTCCCATGAGGGGAAGTCTTCAATCAAGGAGTGACTGAAATGAACAAACCCCAGACTCAACTCAGGCATGGTCGCGTTGTGACACCCGCCAGCCGTGGCTCGGTGGCGGTAGAGCGTGGCCTGCTGGAAAACTGGCAAGTCAACGAAATGGAAGGCGGCAAGAACTTCCCCGCCCTCAACGCCGGGCCGTTTCCGGCGCCTTATGAAACCGACGATCAAAGCGTCACGCCGCCCGCTGACGGGCACATCCTCAGCGGCGGCAAGACCGATGCCCGCGACTGCGTGAACTTTACCGACGAAGAAATGGCTAAAAAGCTCAACACTCCGTTTAACTGGCCGTTGTTGAATGTTGAAGCCGGCCAGGTGTTCAAGGTGCAGTGGGATTACACCGCCGCGCACGTGACCCGTGGCTATCGCTGGTTGATCACCCGGGACGGTTGGGACCCCAAGCAACGCATCAGCCGTGCTCAACTGGAGCCCAAGCCGTTCTTCGAGGACTTCTACACCCAGGTGCCGTACTACCAGCACTCGGCTGAACTGAAGGCCAAGGTTGAACATCAAGTGACATTGCCCAAGGGCAAGAAGGGCCGGCATGTGCTGGTGTTGATGTGGATCGTGGCCAACACCGGCAATGCGTTCTATCAGGCGTTTGACGTCGATTTCAACTAGCGGCAACTGAACCTGGAGGAACAACATAAATGTGGCGAGGGAGCTTGCTCCCGCTGGGCTGCGGAGCAGCCCTGAAAATCGGGGGCGCTTCGCACCCCAGCGGGAGCAAGCTCCCTCGCCACAGGTGTTGCGTTCAGCGCTGGGCCAACCAGTAGTCGTGCAACGCACGGGCGGCCGGTTCGATAGCGGCTACCCGTTGCTGATGGGCATTTACATCCAGGTCTGCCGGCAGTTCAAAGTTGTCCTGCTCGGCGCACCAGGAAATCTTTTCCAGTTGCCCGGCCTGTTCGGCAGGCAGCTCTGGCCAGTTGCCGATAGCGGCGCCACGGATATAACCAAAGCACCATTCTTCCGCCAGGGTCAGTGGCTGGTCCTGATGCTCGGTTTCCTCGAAACGTGCCTTGAAACCCTGGGCGTCGGTCGCCAGTTGCGTGGCAATGGCGTTCATATGGCGCACGCACAGTTCAAGGAACTGGCCAGCTTCTTCCGGGCTTTCCCAATCCGGGTTCTGCCCACCAAAGATACCGGGGAACCATTCGGCAACCTCCACCTGCGCGGGGCTTGAAACCAGGGCGGTGAAGTAACCGTCGAGCTCGGCCAGGTTCAGCACCGAGTGGTCGTCGCCGTACTTGAGCAGGGTGTCGTCGATGAACTCGAAATCGGCGGGGGCGAGGGGGTGGTCGTGCATGGGCATATCCTTTGTGCGTGGAACGCCGCTGATGGGGCGGCTTAAAGCGCGGAGGATGGCGCGTGTCGGGGTTTTAATCCAGCTTCTTCAACGCTTTTCCCACAGGACGCACAGCTTGCTCATGCACATCGAACCTGCCACCGCGAGAATGATCGGCACCAGGAAGTCATGGTCGATGCGGGTGAATTCCGCCACCAGCACGATTGCCGTCAACGGCATGCTCATGCTCGATGCCAGGAACGCCGCCGCACCGATGATCGCGAAAGCCCCCAGCGGCACGCCGGGCCACAGCAGGCTCCAGGCGCCGCCGAGGATGATGGCGAGCAGGGCGCCGTTGGCCAGCGCCGGGGTCAGCAAACCGCCTTCGGCACCGGCGCGCAGGCTGCTCGCAGTGATCAGTACCTTGACCACCAGCAGCACCGCGGCGAGGCCGATGGTCAGCTCATTGTCAAAGCCCAGTTGCGCCGGGCCCTTGCCGTTGCCGAGGATCTGCGGCAGGAAAATCGCCAGGCCCCCGATGATCGTGAAGTTGATCAACGACAGTACCGGCAACCGCCAGCCACGGGCGGCGTTGCTGCGGGCCGCGCCGGTCAGCCGGGTGAATCCGTAGGCGGCCAGGCCAAACACCGGCCCGCAGCCCAGCGCCCAGGCGATCAAGCCAGGGCTGAGCACAAAGTGCGGCACCACGTATTGCGCCTCTGCGCCCAAGCCAATCCAGGCCACCGACGCGCCGATGGCCGAGGTGGCCAACGCAATCACTGCCGCCGGCCAACTGAACACACCCACCAACACTTCGAGCACAAACACCGCGCCGCCCAACGGCACGTTGTACACCGCCGCCAGCCCGGCGCCTGCACCGCAGGCGACGATCAGCCGGTGCATGTCCGGCGCCAGTCGCGCCCGTTGTGACAACCAGGTGGCGGCCAGCGCGCCGACTTCCCGTGGCGCCACTTCACGGCCCAATGGCGAGCCGAGGGCCACAGTGATGATTTGCAGCACGGCGTGGGCGAGGGTGGTCTTGGGCGGCATGATCGGTGCCTGGGCGGAGACCGCTTGCTTGATGCTCACCAACGGGCGGCCATAGCGGTAGATCAACCACCAACCCACACCGGCCACCAGGCCACAGGTGATCAGCACCAGCACCCGGCGTTCGGGCGCGGCGGCGGTGACGCCGAGCAAAAAGGTTTCATGGCTGATCAGGCTGTCGAGGCTGTAGCCGTAGGCCAGATGCTGGATGCCGTGCAGCAGCAAGGCGAGGAGCATGCCGCCCAGGCCGGCGCCGATGCCGGTGAAGATGATGACAAGTGCGAGAATCAGCAGCGAACGGGTTTTTGAGGGCATGAAGGGTCCAGGGAGCCGGGTTTTCGAGCCCGATTCTATAGCGCAATGGTGACGCCATAGCCCCGAGATGTAATGCACATGCGCGAACTGGCCTTCCACAACATTGCATTACGTTCAGATTACTTTAACGGCCCGGCCAATTGCCTGAATCGGACCTGTCGGCTTGCCGGTTTTCGACCCGCCGGGATTTTCCAGGGTCAGTTCAAACAGCTGGTTCGGCGCCAGTGGCGGGAGTTTGTCCAGGGGCACAGACAAGGTCTGCCCAGGCTTGACCAAGCCCAGCGACACCGGGCCTTGCCAGTCTTCGCCCTTGGTCCAGAACTGCAGCGTCTTGTCTGCCGGTACTTCCATGATGCCCAGGGGAATCAGCTGGATTTCCTGGGTATTGCTCGCCTGGATTACCCAGCCCGGCGCCTGGTTTTGCGGGGCTACCAGCACCACCACATAAGCGGTCGGGTTGATGGCGGCCGTACGGGTCAACAGCAGTGTCGCCAATACCAGGCTCGCCGCGATGCCGGCGCCGGCCAGTCCGCGCCACAACGCCAGCCTGTTCCACCATGAGACCGGCGAGTCCCGGGTGGCTGAATGCCCCAGGCTGCGCTCGATGCGTCGCCATAAATACACCGAAGGCGTTGCCGGGGCGGCCTGTTCAGTCAGTGGCAGCAGGCGCTGTTCCCAGGCGTCTACTGCCGCACGCATGTCGGTATCGGTGGCCAGGCGCTGTTCCACCTCGGTGCGTTGCTCGGTGGGCAAGGTGCCCAGCACATATTCGCTGGCCAGTTCGTCGATGCTGTTCATGCCATGCACTCACGCAATGCCGCGAGGCTGCGTTTGATCCACGCTTTCACGGTACCCAGCGGGGTGCCGAGTTTGTGCGCGATTTCGCTGTGGGAATAACCGTCTACATACGCATGCAGGATGCAGTTGCGGCGGGCCGGGTCGAGTTGTTCGAGGCAGCTGTAGATTCGTCCCGAGTGCGCCTGATAGTCGAAGGTGTTGGTGGGCGCTGCGCTTTCATGCTCTTCGCTGAGGGGCACTTCGCGTCCATTGCTGCGCACGGTATTTAGCGCCAGGTGCCGGGTCACGCTGTATACCCAGCCGCGGGCCGAGCCTCTGTGCGGGTCAAAACTGGCCGCGCCGTTCCAGACCTTGATGAAGGCGTCATGCACGATATCTTCGGCCACCGCCTTGTCACGCACGATGCGCAACGCGACCCCCAGCAGCCGGCTGCTTTCCTGTTGATACAGCCGGCGCAAGGCCGGTTGTTCGCCACGGGCGCAGGCCAGCAGGCAGGCTTGATAGTCAAAATCGGCTTCAGGCAAAGACAGGTTTCCAGGTGGGGGCCCCGGCGGTGAGCCCGGGGCGCTTTGGCAGCAGCGTAGACGAATCTGGTCAGTTGGCCGCCCAGAAGATGTAGTCGGCCTGGTACTTGACCACTTCCTGCTTGCCCTTGTTGGCCACCGTGCATTCCGTGCCTGGCGCCACGCCGCCCTTGAGGGCCACCCGCTGGATATACGCGACGCCACTCATCGCGCCCTTGCCTTCGGCGGGGTTGGCCTTGACCAGTTGATAAGGCAGGTTGCCAGGGCTGGACGGCGCCACGGCCAACTGGGTGCCGGTGACTTTCGAACCATCCTTGGCCTGCCAGGTGGCCGGCGGGCCGAAGTAGCTACCGACCTGCTGGCCGCTGCGGTCATTGAGCACCGCCTTGGGACCGACGAAAAACCATTCGGTCTGGCCGGCAGCATTGGCCTTGTCCCGGCATTCGTAGGTGATTTCGCCGACTCCGGTGGTTTCCATGGTCACCTTGTGGCCGTCCGGCACCTTGATGCTGTCGGGTAAACCGGTCTGGGCAAAGGCAGTCGGTGCAGCGGCGAACAGGCAGGTCACGCAGAACAGGGCTTTGGCGTTCATCGGTGTCTCTCCATAAGGGCAGCAAGGCGCTGCTACCTGTACTACCCACGGCACGCGCAAACGGATGCAGCGATTAGAAAATAAATCTTCAAGGGCGCACACTGTGGGCCCCCGCACTACCAGAGGAGAGATTGACGATGACCGGTGTTCACAAGTCTGCTCAACAGGGTTTCTCTACTCAGGCCGTCACGTACGCCCAAGGCCGGCCGGACTATCCACGGCAACTCACGGGTTGGCTCACCGACGCCCTGCAGATCAATCCCCACTCCACGGTCATCGACCTGGGCGCCGGCACCGGCAAGTTCACCCGCTTGCTCAGCACCGTGGCGCCGACGTTGATCGCAGTGGAGCCGGTGGAGGCAATGGGGGCGCAGTTGCACAAACTGCTGCCCCAGGTGCGCCTGCTGTCGGGCACCGCTGAAGCCATCCCCCTGGAGGCGGCCACCGCTGATGCCCTGGTGTGTGCCCAGGCGTTCCATTGGTTTTCCACGGAAGCGGCCCTGGCGGAAATTCACCGGGTGCTCAAGCCGGACGGTCGCCTTGGGTTGATCTGGAATGTGCGGGATGAGTCGGTGGACTGGGTCGCGGCCATCACCGAAATCATCACGCCCTACGAGGGCGACACACCGCGCTTTCATACCGGACGTTGGCGCGAGGCCTTTACCGGCGAGTATTTTTCCGCCCCCGAAATGACCTGCTTCCCCTACAGCCATGTCGGCAGCCCCCAGGAAGTGATCATGGACCGCTTCCTTTCCGTGAGCTTTATCGCCGCATTGCCACCGGCAGAAAAGGCGCAGGTCACTGAGCAGTTGCAGTCGCTGATCAACACGCATCCGGCCTTGCGCGGCCGTGAGACGGTTGCGTTTCCGTATCAGACCCAGGCTTATCGCAGCCAGCGGCTGACCAGAAAGGCATAAAGTCAGATCGTTTTGATATAAGTAGTTATAAGAAAAATCGCTATGCTGCGGCCAGAATTTTATAAGGCCGCAGGTAGTGGTAATGGATGTAGGTAATTTTGGTTTCTCGATTGCTGGCCTGATTGTTGGATTTATCGTGGGAATGACCGGTGTAGGCGGGGGCTCGTTGATGACGCCGATCCTGCTCTGGTTCGGCATCAACCCGGCCACCGCCGTGGGCACCGACCTGTTGTACGCCGCCATCACCAAGTCCGGCGGGGTGCTGGTCCACAGCAAGAATCGCAACATCGACTGGACCATCACCGGCTGGCTGACCCTGGGCAGCGTGCCCGCCGTGTTGCTGACCTTGTGGTTTCTCAAGAGCCTGGACACCGACCCCGCCGCCTTGAACGCGGTGATCAAGCAGTCTCTGGGCGTGGTCTTGCTGCTGACGGCCACGGCGATCCTGTTCAAGAACAAGCTGTTGGCCTTTGCCCAGCGGCATGCCGGCGACGACTACAAGATGGCGCCGCGCAACCTCAATGCGCTGACCATCATCACCGGCGCTGTCCTCGGTACCATGGTGGCCCTGACCTCCATCGGCGCCGGTGCCCTGGGCACGGTGGCGCTGTTTATCCTGTACCCGTTCCTGGCCACCAAGCGCCTGGTGGGTACCGAAATCGCCCACGCCGTGCCGCTGACCCTGGTCGCCGGCCTCGGCCACGCCAGCATGGGCAACATGGACTGGACCCTGCTGGGCTTCCTGTTGCTGGGCTCGCTGCCGGGGATTTATGTCGGCAGCCACATGGCCGGCAAGGTCCCGGACGGGATATTGCGTCCTTGCCTGGCGTTCATGCTGGTGATGATCGGCTTCAAGCTGGCGTTTTAACGCGCCGGCCCATTGCCGATCTGCCACACGAACGGCGGCTCGGTGCGGTTGATCACCCAGTCGCCGACAATCCGCGCCTTGTAGATCACCGGGTTGTGGGACGACACGGTGCGGGCGTTGCGCCAGTGCCGGTCGAGGGCTTTGCCCTGGCGCACATCCGAAGCCCCCAGTGCGTTGAACAGTTCAGTGGTGGCGCGCTGGATCAGTTCCGAGACCACCACCTGCGCCGTGGCTGATTCGATTTCGGCGGCCACATTGGCTTCGTGCTCCACGGCATCGTCCCCACCGAACCGCGCCACATAAGCCCGCTGCGCTGGAACTGCGGCTTTCAATGCGCTGGCTTCGGCGGCGTATACCAGTGCTGCAACTTCACCCACCACCTGCTGAATCTGCGAGTCCTGGCTCACATGGGCGGCATTGCCATGGCTGTAGATCCGTTTGCGGCTGCGCACCTGATGCGCCACATCCTTGAGGGCCGCGCGGCCGATGCCGGCGAGGGTGGCGAGCAGCACCAACTGATAGAACGCAGTCTGATATTTGAAGCGCGTGGCAAAGTCGATGACGTTTTCCGCCTCCACCACCGCATCGGTAAAACGCGAGGTGCCGCTGCCGGTGGTGCGTTGGCCAAAGCCGTCCCAGTCATCGCTTTGCGCCACGCCGGGCTGGCGGGTGCGGGTGGCGGCAATCACATCGCCGCCGGTGTCGCTGCGTTGGGCATAGACGTCGATCCAGTCGGAAAACAGGCTGCCGGTGCTGTAGAACTTTTCACCGTTGAGTTTCCATTTGTCGCCGTCGGGGCTGACTTTAGTGACGACATCGCCGATGGCCACGCTGCCGATTTCGGTCCAGGCGCAGCCCACGATGTCACCGTCGACAAAGCGTTTGAACCAGAGGTCTCGCGCCGCGCCGGGGGCGGCATTCAGGCGGTCTTCGGCAAACGCGAAGTGCCCGCGCAGGGCCTGGGGCACGTTGGAGTCGGCTTCGGCCAGTTCGATCAGCAGTTCGAATAGCTGGGGCAGGGAGGCGCCGCCACCGCCGTATTCCACCGGGACGCGCACGGCGCCAAAGCCGGCTTGCTTGAGCCATTGGATCGGCTCGTAGGGCAGGGCGCGGGTTTGTTCGCGCTCTAGGGCACCCTCGGCGATGCGCTGGAAAATCGGCCGGAAGCGTTCGGCCAGGGCGTGATAATCGACGCCGGTGGACAGTGGATTGATCACGTGATGTTCGGTCATGGGGACGGTTCCTGGGCAGTGAGATAGGTGAGCTATTGCACGGTCCATGCCGGGCGCGAAGGCACGTATTTACGGGACGGGTGCCGATTCAACTGTTGTTCCTGCAACAGCAAAACGACAAACCGCTGCAATCCATGACAGCTCGGAACAGGCTGCTTTTCGCCTGTTTCCGCGCTCGAAGGCCGGTAGTGCGGGCCTCTCACGCCCACTGGCACAGTTGCTGCTCCACACCTCGTACATGCCAATCCGCGAGGTACAGTCCAATGAGTCAGCAAGCCGTCAAATTTGCCTACTGGGTGCCCAACGTCAGCGGGGGGCTGGTGGTCAGCAAGATCGAACAGCGCACCCACTGGGGCATCGACTACAACCGCAAGCTGGCGCAGTTGGCTGAAGAAGCCGGCTTTGAATACGCCCTGACACAGATTCGTTTCACCGCCGGTTATGGCGCCGAATACCAGCATGAGTCGGTCGCGTTCAGCCACGCGTTGCTGGCGGCCACCACCAAGCTCAAGGTGATCGCGGCAATCCTGCCGGGCCCCTGGCAACCTGCGCTGGCGGCCAAGCAACTGGCAACCATCGACCAACTCACCAACGGCCGCGTTGCCGTCAATATCGTCAGCGGCTGGTTCAAGGGCGAGTTCCAGGCCATCGGCGAACACTGGCTGGAGCATGACGAGCGTTATCGCCGTTCCGAGGAATTCATCCGCGCCCTGAAAGGCATCTGGACCCAGGACAACTTCACCTTCCGGGGTGATTTCTACCGCTTCGACAACTACAGCCTCAAACCCAAGCCACTGGGCGAGCCCCACCCGGAAATCTTCCAGGGTGGCAGTTCGCGGGCCGCGCGGGACATGGCGGCACGGGTGTCGGACTGGTACTTCACCAACGGCAATACCCCGGAAGGCATCAAGGCCCAGGTCGATGACATTCGCGCCAAGGCGGCGGCCAATAACCATTCGGGGAAAGTCGGTGTGAATGCGTTTGTGATCGCCCGCGACACCGAGGAAGAAGCCCGCGCGGTGCTCGCGCAAATCATCGAACAGGCCGACCCGGAAGCCGTCAACGCGTTTGGCGATGCGGCGAAACAGGCGGGCAAGGCGTCACCGGAAGGTGAGGGCAACTGGGCCAAGTCGACCTTCGAGGATCTGGTGCAATACAACGACGGCTTCAAGACCAACCTGATCGGCACCCCGCAGCAGATTGCGGAGCGCATCGTCGCCTTGAAGGCGGTCGGCGTGGACCTGGTACTGGCCGGCTTCCTGCACTTTCAGGAAGAAGTGGAATACTTCGGCAAGCGTGTATTACCGCTGGTGCGCGAACTGGAAGCCAAGGCCGGGATCAAGCAAGTCGCCTGAACACCACCACCGCTGCCCGCAATTTGTTATTGCCGAACCGGCACATTCGCTCGAACTCCCCATGGCTGACCGGCAGATGCTGGCAGTCCATGGGCTGGCGGTGCTGGCTGTGGTCGACGTCCGGGTCGTGCAGGTACACGAAGTCTTCGTCGCAGTCGGTGACGATTACCCAGTGGGGCGACTTGGAGCGGGTCAGGCGGTAGCTGCTGATCAACACCAGCGGCTGGCCGCCTTCGCGCAGCACCTGGGGTAAATCCAGCGGGCCGCCGAGCACTTGCTCAACGTCGCTCAAGGCCAACTCTTCCTCGAAGGCGTCATGCACCAAACGCATGACGTCTTTTTTATGCTGATCACGCACCCCGTCGAGAAACAACGGCCCGCTGACATTGACCTGCATGCGCACGCGAAAGCCCCGGCGCCAGGCGGCCAGCGCCAAACCCTGGGGGCTGCAGCCGCCATGGCCGGCGGTCATGAACACGGTGGTTGCCTCGCGCCAGATCTGCAGTTCTTCCCGGCGCTGGGCCACCCGCGCAGGTTCCAGGGCACCCATGGCCATCAGCAGGCTGGCGGCGCCGCAGGTGAAGTCGGTGGTTTGCTGGTAATAGGGCACGCTCAAGGCGCGCGCGTCCTGGTGCTGGAGGATGCGTTTCTCCAGGCGCAGGGCCGGGGCGTGGTCTTCGTAGTAGTCGTTGACCAGGGCAAAGCGCCGGTAGCCGTTGCGCTCATACAGGGCGATGGCGCCGGGGTTGTCGGTACGCACTTCCAGGCGCAGGTAGGCGCAGTCATGCTCCACCGCACAGGCTTCGATGCGCGTCAGCAGTTGTTTGCCCAGGCCCAGGCCCCGGGAAGACTCGGCGATGGCGATGGAGTACAGGCGCGCCAACGAGGTGCCACGGTGGAACAACACCAGGGCGTAGCCCAGCAATTCGCCGTGTTTTTCTGCCACCAGCAGTTGCCCGTGGGCGCGACTGACCATCCACTGGAAGCTGCGGGTGGAGAGCCGGTCCGTGGTGAAACAGTGCTGTTCCAATGCCACCAATGCAGGCACGTCATCGGGTGTTGCAACGCGAAAGGAAAGAGCCATATGACCGCCGTAAAAGTTGCGTAACGAAACGGGACTTCTCTAAAAGATCGTGCTTAATAGAAAAGGTCTAGTTCTCTAAAGCGGATCAATCAATATGTCAGCGGTACAAGGTCATTGGCGTGAAGTATCCGAGCAAACAGTGGCGGCGACAATAACTTCCAACGGTTATTTTTCCAGCCCTCCCAAGAGTGCAAGTCAAGTCGTAATCATTGTCGAGCGCAAGGAAGACTGGGCCTCGTACTTCCCCAGCGAAGACATCGTCACCGCCCAGGAATACCTTGAGCAAACCCGGGAAAACGAGACGGGCAAGCGCGTGCAGGTGATCAACCTGTGCCGCAGCTACAAGTACCTGGGGCACGGCTATTACTGCTCGCTGCTGGCCGAGGCGCGGGGGCACAAGGTGATTCCGTCGGTGCGGACCATCAGCGAACTGACGAAAAAGTCCCTGTACGGCCTGGCCCTGGATGACCTGGATAAAACCCTCGATAAAGCCTTGAGTCATCATCTCTACAGCAACACCGAAGGCTTTACCCTGACACTTTACTTTGGCCGGACCAATATTGAACCCTTGCAGGATCTGGCCCGCCAATTGTTTGAAGCGTTTCCCTGCCCGATCCTGTTAGTTGAGTTTCGCAAGAATAACGGCTGGCACATCGAAGGCATCAAGTCTGGCGTATTGCACAAGTTGCGTGATGACCAGGAAGACCAATTCGCGAATGCCCTGGACAACTTCAGCCGCAAGATCTGGCGTCAACCGCGCTCCCGCCGTCTGGCCCGCTATGACCTGGCGATCCTGCACGACCCGCAGGAACAACTGCCGCCGTCCAACGCCCGCGCCCTGGAAAATTTCGTCCGGGTCGGCAAGGGGCTCGGCATCGACGTGGAACTGATCGAACGCAAGGACTACGCCCGCCTGGCCGAATACGACGCCCTGCTGATCCGCGAGACCACCAGCGTCGACAACCACACCTACCGCTTCGCGAAAAAGGCCGAAAGCGAAGGGCTGGTGGTGATGGACGACCCGGCCTCGATCCTGCGCTGTACCAACAAGGTCTACCTCACGGACCTGCTGAAAAGCCATCAACTGGGCATGCCCGCCACCGAAATTCTCTACAAGGAGCGACCCGAAGATTTCGAAAGGGTGGGTGAGCGCCTCGGCTTCCCGCTGGTGCTGAAGATCCCCGACGGGTGTTTCTCCCGCGGCGTGATCAAGGTCGAAAGCCAGCAAGCGCTGCTGACCGCCACCGCCGAACTGTTCGAGCATTCCGTGTTGCTGCTGGCCCAGGAATTTTTCTACACCGAGTACGACTGGCGCATCGGCGTCCTCAACCGCAAACCGATCTTTGCCTGCCAGTACTTCATGTCCAAGGGGCATTGGCAGATCTACAACCACAAGGCCATCGGCCAGGACATCAACGGCGAGTGCCGCACCCTGGCGGTTCACGAAGCCCCCAAGGCGGTGGTGGAACTGGCGGTAAAAACCGCCAACCTGATCGGCGACGGCCTGTACGGCGTAGACCTCAAGCAGTCCGGCGACAAGGTGGTGGTGATCGAGGTCAACGACAACCCCAACATGGACGCCGGCATCGAAGATGCCTACCTGCAAGACGACTTGTATTCCCTGGTACTGGAAGAGTTCGTGCGACGCCTGGAGTTGAAGCGTCAAGGCCAGGTGTGGTGACGCGCGATGATCCAGCGCTTTGAGTTATCCGAGGGCAAGCTTTACAACACCCTGGGCGATAGCGGGAATATCCTGCTGTTCAGCAATCCGGACCCCCACGAGCGCAAGTACCTGCGCGACTGCTACAAGCTCGATGAACATGCCCTGGCCTCGGCGCTGGACCCGGACGAAGTGTCGCGCATCGAGTTCCACCCCGATAACCTGTTCCTGATCTGGAAGCGCCCGGAGAACTATTCCGGCGGCGGCAACCTGGTGTTTGAAGTATCGTCCTGCGGCCTGTTGTTTTCCGGGGAACAACTCCTGGTGATCGCCACCGACGACAGCCAGCTCTCCGGGCTGGGTGCGCGCCGGCCATTGCGCACGCCGCTTGATGTGTTGCTGGACTTGCTGCTCAACAACATCCATCACTACCTGGGCCACCTCAAGGTGATCAAGATGGTCGCCCGGGAACTGCAGCAGCAGTTCAATGCATCGATGAGCAATCGCCACCTGATGCAGATGTTCAACCTCAGCGAAAGCCTGATCTATTACATCAACGCCCTGCACAGCAACGGCGCGGTGCTGACGCGCCTGCGCAACCATGGGGAAAAGGAACATTTCAGCGCTGAAACACTGGGCCTGATCGATGACCTGATTATCGAGAACAACCAGTGCTACAAGCAGGCGGAGATTTACTCCAACGTGTTCTCCGGGCTGATCGACGCCCGGGGCAACCTGATGAACAACAGCATGAACAACCTGCTGCGCAAGCTGACGCTGATCAACGTGGTGTTCCTGCCGTTGAACCTGATCGCCAGCGTGGGCGGGATGTCGGAGTTCAGCATGATGACGGCGGGCACGCCGTGGTGGATTTCGTACCCATTGTTCATGGCCGCGATGGGACTCGGGGCGGGGTTGATGGTGCTGGGGTTGAAGCGGATTGCGGGAGGAGGAGACAAACCGGTTTAGCGTGTAACGGAAATGCTACATTTTCATTTTATTAAGCCACCATGGCCACTACAATGCCGCTCCGCAAAGATCCAAGCCATGGATAGGTAAAATGCAATTCCGAAAAAATATAAATGCCTTGCGCGCAGTCGCCGTATTGGCCGTGGTGCTTTTCCACTTCAAAGTCGGTGGGTTCCAGGGCGGGTATGCGGGAGTAGACATTTTCTTTGTCATTTCCGGATTCCTCATGACCGGAATTATTTTCAACGGTCTGCAACAACAGCGTTTCTCGCTACTGGGCTTTTATGCTTCAAGGGCCCGCCGCATTATTCCGGCGCTGGTGGCGCTGTGCGTGGGTCTACTGGTTTTCGGTTTTGTCTAC
This sequence comes from Pseudomonas sp. KK18, assembly GCF_037094675.1. Classification (NCBI taxonomy): domain Bacteria; kingdom Pseudomonadati; phylum Pseudomonadota; class Gammaproteobacteria; order Pseudomonadales; family Pseudomonadaceae; genus Pseudomonas; species Pseudomonas sp. KK18. The sequence continues at coordinate 3,852,077 of NZ_CP146605.1, read as the reverse complement.
CTGTCTTTGGATGACTACCGAGAGCTGATCAGAACGATCAAAAGCAGCCTGTTGTTCAGTTCCAACTTTATGTTTGCCAAGGGCGGCAATTACTTCGCTGCGCCCCTGCATGAGAACTGGCTGTTGCACACCTGGTCGCTGTCGGTCGAGTGGCAGTTCTACATGATTTATCCGGTGCTGTTGATGGCACTGCACAAGATGCTGGGCCTACACAAAGCCAGGATCGCCCTCGTGGTACTGGCGCTGGCTTCCCTGGCAGCGTCGGTGTATGTGACCAACAGCAATCCGGTCTTTGCCTTCTATATGTTGCCTACCCGTGCCTGGGAACTGATTGCGGGTGGGCTGGTATTCCTGTTTCCACTGCAGATCGGCAAACGAACGAGCCTGATGTTCGAAGGCATGGGGATCACTGCGATCCTGGCCAGTATTTTGTGTTTTTCGGAACAAGACCTGTGGCCCGGGTATCTGGCCCTGTTGCCGGTACTCGGTGCCGCGCTGGTGATTGCTGCCAATACCGAGTCGGCCTTCAGTACCAACAGGGCGTTGCAGTTCTCGGGTACGCTTTCCTACTCCGTGTACCTGTGGCACTGGCCGCTGGTGGTGCTTCTTTACACCTGTGGGCTGCTGGGCAGTTGGCCGCACGTGACGGCCGGCATTGTTCTGTCGTTCGTGCTGGGCGCGCTGTCGTATTACTTCGTCGAGTCAAGGACACGAAAAATCACTACGCCACCCCGTGCGATTTTCAAATATGCATCATTGGTGGTGGGGGTGGTGGGCGTTTCAGCGATCACTTCGTCCGTGGTCAAGGACCACCCAGGCATCAGGTTTGCCTATGTCGATTTGGGCCAGCCGGCTTACGTCAGCAAGCTGTATGAGCAGGAGTGCTTTGCCAATCCCTACGATGCAGCCGAGTGCAAACTGGGCAAAGGCGAGGTGTCTGTCATCATCTTCGGCGACAGCCATGCCCAAGCCACCGCTGCAGCGGTGCAGATTGAAAACCCGCAGGCTTCACTGTCCTGGGCACGCGGTGGTTGCCCGACACTGCAGCACTTCGATATGCACGATAAGGAACTTGCCAGCCAATGCCATGGGTTCAACGCTGACAAGATGAACAGGCTCAAAACGTCTTACCACGGTGTCCCTGTGGTTCTGTTCAGTCGTGCATCGCTGTATTCGGATTCGAGCAGGGGCAACAGCTATCGTATTTACTTCCCCGGCCAGGAGCATCTTGCCGGCCAGGCATTTGTCGATACCTACACCGCCGAATACACCAGGACCGTGTGTTCTATCGCTGAAAACCATCCGGTGTATATCGTCAAGCCTATTCCAGAAATGCCCTTCAGTATCTACAAAGGCTTGAACCTGCATAAGCGAATCTTTCAGAGCACATCGGACATTTCGATTTCCTTGAGCGCTTACGAGCAACGAAACCGCATTGCCGTGCATGCGATCGAGGCTGCCGCGAAACAGTGCAATGCCACAGTCATTGATCCGACGCCCTACCTATGCCCGAACGGGCGCTGCATGGGGTCCAAGGGCGGTGTGCCATTGTATTTCGACGACAACCATTTGGTGGACTCCGGGAATGAGGAGCTCAAAGGCTTGTTCAAGCAGGTCATTACCCCGATATAAGCGCTATCAGTAGCTGGAGCGAGTTATCTCGCTCCAGCATTCAGGGCTGCAACGTCAGCACCTCAAACCCATCCCGCGTCACCGCCACGGTATGTTCCCACTGTGCCGACAAGCTGTTGTCCCGCGTCACCACCGTCCAGCCATCCTTCAAGCTGCGCACCTTGGCGCTGCCCTGGTTGAGCATCGGCTCAATGGTAAACACCATGCCTTCACGCAGTTCGAGCCCGGTACCGGGGCGGCCGAAGTGCAGGATCTGCGGGTCCTCGTGCATCTCGCGGCCAATGCCATGCCCGCAATATTCACGCACCACGCTGTAGCCGTTGTTCTGGGCATGGCTCTGGATGGCGTAGCCGATATCCCCCAGGCGCGCGCCGGGTTTGACCTGGCGGATCCCGGCCCACATGGCCTCAAACGTCATTTCCACCAGGCGCCGGGCCTTGGGCGCGACGTTGCCGATCATGTACATCTTGCTGGAGTCGGCAATGAAACCGCCTTTTTCCAGGGTGATGTCGATATTGACGATGTCGCCATCCTTGAGCACGGCTTTGGCGCTCGGCATGCCATGGCACACCACCTCGTTGATCGAGGTGTTGATGCAGAAGGGGTAGTCGTACTGGCCCAGGCTCGCCGGCCGCGATTGCAGGTCATTGCGGATGAAGGCTTCCACCGCGCTGTCGATCTCCAGGGTCGACTGGCCGGCGGCGACAAAACCGTCGAGCATGGTAAACACCTGGGCCAACAGGCGGCCGGATTCGCGCATCACGGCAAGTTGTTCGGTGGTCTTGATCATTCGCTGCGCCCCCGGATCAGGTCGGGCTTGTCCAGCAACAGTTTGTTGATCAGGTCGTTATAGGCCAGGTGTGGATTGAGTTCGGCAAGCAGGCCGATCTTGATCCAGAACTCGGCCTGGGCGTTGATGGAACGGTCCATGGTGGCGCTGGCCAGACGGAGTTGTTCGTGCAATTGGTCGGTGATCTTGACGATGCCCATAAGCTTCACTGTGCAGGGTTGATATACAAAGCGTATACGTTTCGTATGCTTCGCGTAAAGCCTGGCGTTTCGCCATTGACTTGCCGGATGGCGCCGGTTAATTTTGATTCATGACATTTCAAACCTTTCGTTGCCAGCCAAGCATTATTACCGCCATTCCTCATTTGGCGGGATAGCACACGGCTGCACCCAAACCCGCCCTAGAGGCGGGTTTTGTTTTTCCGTCTCCAGGGCCTTGTAAACACCCAGGAGACATCCATGAGTACCCGCCCGGCGAGCCAGCCCCAAGATTCGGGATTGCTTGAGCACTACGTGAAGAAGATCCTGGCCGCCCCGGTCTACGACCTGGCGGTGCGCACGCCATTGCAGGCAGCGCCGGCGCTTTCGGCGCTGCTGGGTAATCAGATCCTGCTCAAGCGCGAAGACTTGCAACCGACCTTTTCCTTCAAGATCCGTGGCGCCTACAACAAGTTGGTGCAACTCAGCGCCGAGCAAAAGGCCCGGGGCGTCATCACCGCGTCGGCGGGCAACCATGCCCAGGGCGTGGCATTGGCGGCGCGGGAGTTGGGGATCAAGGCGACGATTGTCATGCCGTGCAGCACCCCGGAGCTGAAAGTGTTGGGCGTACGCTCCCGAGGCGGCGAGGCGGTGTTGCATGGGGCCAGCTTTCCGTTCGCCTTGGCCCATGCGTTGCAATTGGCCGAGGCCACCGGCAGTACGTTTGTTTCGCCGTTCGACGACCCGGACGTGATTGCCGGGCAGGGCACAGTGGGGATGGAAGTGCTGCGTCAGCAGCAGGGCCCGCTGGACGCGATCTTCGTCCCGGTGGGCGGCGGCGGGTTGATCGCCGGTATCGCGGCCTACGTGAAATACCTGCGGCCCGAAGTGCGCATCATCGGCGTCGAGCCCGAAGGCTCCAGTTGCCTGCTGGCAGCCTTGCGCGCTGGGAGCCGGGTGGTGTTGCCGAGTGTCGACAGCTTTGCCGATGGCACGGCCGTGGCCCAGATCGGCGCCTATGGTTTTGAAATCTGCCGGCACCATGTGGATGAAGTGATCACCGTCAGCAATGACGAACTGTGCAGTGCCATCAAGCTGATCTACGACGATACGCGCTCGATCACTGAGCCTTCAGGTGCCCTGGCTGTCGCCGGTATCCGCAAGTATGTCGGGAAGACTGGCCTCCAGGGGCAAACATGGGTGGCGATCAACTCCGGGGCCAATATCAACTTCGATAGTTTGCGGCATGTTGCTGAACGAGTGGCTGCTCAGACAGGTTAAACGTGTAACCTAAAGACTGTTTAATTTAGTTACATTCATCCGTTTGGATAGTGGTTATGAAGGCGTCAAAAAGTTTGTTGCGGGCACTTATAGCGAGCGGTCTTTCAATTTGCATGATGCCAAGGGAGGCTCATTGCAAGACGCATGAATCGACGGCACGTAATTTTGTCCGAAAGCCCCGATTTGTCTGGGGCGCAGGGCAGTGCGTATGGCGGCACGTTTAATGCTTTATAAGATCCTGTTACAACCCTGAATGAGCTACAAGCACGACGGTTCATACCTCAAACGGGAGGATTGATGGCGGTCTGCCACGTAACTTATATAAGTAATGTCGTCGCTTATGAGGAAAGGATCCAACGCATTTCGAGCGAGCCTAGTACGCTGGGTAAGCAAAGCCGTCTGCCAGGGCTGGTCAGGCGCAAACGGCGAGCGTGTCACCGCGTTCGCCAGCCGTACGAATAAAGAATATTGATAACAATCGATTGGCAATCTCATAAAAGGAGAGGTCGGCCATGCTTTCGGATCTGGAATTACGCGGCATTATTGAAGGAAGTTTTCTGCCTAAGCGCTGTGAAGTCACCAAGGCGCCAGACGCCTCGCTGACGGTGAAGGTTTATCACGAAATCGACCATGACCGGGTCGACTTGGTGGTCACCGGCATTTGCGCGAACAAGCTCGACAGCAGTCGGGCGATCTGCAATTTGATTACCGAGTTGCGTGAAGACCTCAAGCACACCCACACCCATGCCCCGGCCCTCAAACGAGCCGGTGCGCGTCCTTTCTATTAAACGGACGTCTATTAAACGGACGGTTGAGCTTCAATCAGTGAAGACTTGCGGGCCTGGAGAAACGCCAGGCCCAACGCCGTTTCCGTGATCACCGCCAGCAAAATCCCCGGGCCCGCATGGCCGCTGATCCATTCGCTGATCCCCAACATCGCCAGCACAAAACAGCCGATCGCAAAGCCGGAGGTCATGGCATGCCGTGTCGCATCAGGTGGGGAATGGCGGGCGCGGTAAAACATGATGCCAATGGCCAGGAACAGCGCGGCGTTGCGTCGGGCGACCAGGCCGGTGGCACTGGAGTATTCAACACTCCACACCCACAGGAGCAGGTCCGGGCGCAAACCCCAGATCAGCGCGAGGGCAAAGCACAGCAGGGCAGTGAAGGTAGCGAGGGGACGGAAGTGCACTTGCATGGCGAATCCTTTCAGCCGTAACGAGCGCTCAAGGATACCCCTGTAGGAGCGAGCTTGCTCGCGAAGAACGCAAGGCCCGCGTACATTCAGGATGCCCGCGTTTCGCTGGAGTCTTTCGCGAGCAAGCTCGCTCCTACAAAAAAGCCGATCGGTTCAATTCTGGAAATCACAGGCTTCCGACAGTTTGCGATATCCCACGTCCTGGACTTTCCCTTGACTGTCCACGAACTTGATATCGGCCTTGATCACCTTGCATTCATTGGTATCGGTTTCATGCATGGCAAGCACCTTCTGCACATCCATCTTCTCGCCGTAGTGATAAGGCGTGACGACGGGTGCGGTGTCAGCCTGCGCCATCCCCGTTACAGCCGTCAGGGCCAGTGCAGCACCGAGCATTAACGTACGCAGTTTCATGGTGTTTCTCCGCAAGTCGTTCGCAGGCTCAACAACGTGATGAGCCGCGGCCGCCCTGGGCAACGGTTGGAGCCGTGCGAGTGCGGTCGAATCAACTGTCTTCCCGGGGGATTAACCATCGATTAAGTGAGGCTTTACTGACAAAAGCTTCATCTTCATGGGGGCGTGGGCTGCGTGAGGGAAGCATCTATTACGCCTTTTTTTATCACCTCACAACCTGTCAACTCTGACAGTTGTCTGTCCTGGGAACTGTGCCATAACTAGGTTGCCCCGGCGCTTGAAACGTCTCACCCGCCGGCCATCAAACTGGCCTCCAAGGAAAGAATAGCCATGAACAATTTGATCAACCGCACGCTGGTTCTCGCGATGGCGGGTGCAACTGCCTATACAGGCGCTGTCAGCGCAGCAACATTCGTCGGTGAAGGCACGGCTGCCGGGAAGCAATGTGTTTCCTTGGCGGTCAACAACTCGGGCGTTGTGGTGGGTACCTGTACCCCGGGCACTACTTCGGGGCCATCCGTGGCGTGGGTCGCGTCCACGGCAGGCACTGAAGTTCCGCTACCGCCATTGGTGAGTGGCCAAGGCTGCACCGCCGTGGCTATAGACAATAACGGACAAATAGCGGGCTCATGCAAAATGGCAGACAATCGAGCCACCGCCGTCATCTGGAACAGCGCTACGCCGGGCGCTGCGCCGGTGGCGTTGCAAGCCGTCTCGGTATTGGGCACTGGATTACTGCCTGAGGCGCGCACTGTCATTAGTGCCTTCAACCAGAGCGATGTATTGGCCGGGGCGAGCTTAAGCGGTACCGGTGACGCAACGGCAGTGTTGTGGTTTTCCGGGAGTACAGCCCCGCTTCAAGTGTCCGCCCTGCACGACAACTGCTTTCCCGCCGACATCAACAACACGCCTATAAACGGTGTGCCCACCGTTGCGCTCGACTGCCCGAATCCTGCGTCTGGCAACACCGTCGCCAAAGTCGTGCAGAAAACCGGGCTACTGGGCACCTTGGTCACGACGCCCTTGACCACACCTGCCGGTAGCACGGGCTGCAGCGTAAGCAGCGTAAACAATGCAGTGCAGTTGCTGGGCACTTGCCACTTCTCGGCGCCGGATGTGCCCCAAGCCGTCTACTGGCCCAATCCAAGCGCCACGCCGGTTCAGTTGAGCAGCATCAGCGGTGTATCGGGGGCATCTCGAATCACCGGTTTGCGGTTGAACAATAACGGGCATGCCGTTGTGTCGTACCAGGACAGCAATGGCCATCATCTGTTGGCCTTCTGGACGCCTTCGTCGGGCAGCACTCAGTTGATTCCGCCGTTGGCAGGCGGCACACATATAGGCTTCGTGGATTTGAGTGATAACGACGTCGTGGCACTGACCAGCGAAAATGCCGGCGAGCATCACCAGGCCGCCACCTGGACTTCTGCGACGGGAACCGTGGCCATTCCACAGTTCGGCGGCGGTCAGGAAAGCGGTCTGACGGCGATATCCCCAAACGGCACTTATGTGGCAGGCGGTGCTGAAGACAGCACGGGCACCGACGATGCAGTCGTTGCAACGCTGCCATAGAAAAAGGCTCACCGGTTTACCGGACAAGTCTGATACAGCCAAGTTAATCGCTTTTGCTACCGTCGCCGCCAGGCCCATCAATCGGATGGCGTTGGCATTGGGTGGAGTTGGTTTGCAAAAGAAAATCGCAGCAGAGTTTCTTGGGACGTTCTGGTTGACCTTCTGCGGGTGCGGCAGCGCGATACTGGCCGCGGCGTTTCCGGAACTCGGGATCGGCTTCGCCGGTGTCGCCCTGGCCTTTGGCTTGACGGTGCTGACGATGGCCTACGCGGTGGGCAGTATTTCTGGTGCACACTTCAACCCGGCGGTGACCATCGGCCTATGGGTGGGGCGCCGGATGCCGGGCGTTGACGTGGTGCCGTACATCATTGCCCAAGTCGCCGGTGCGATTGTCGCCGCCGCCGTGTTGGCGCTGATCGCCAGTGGTCGTCCGGGGTTTGAAGTGGGCGCTTTCGCCGCCAACGGCTATGGCCAATTGAGCCCCGGGCATTACAGCCTGCTGGCCGCGTTGGTGGTCGAGGCGGTGGGGACGTTCTTTTTTGTGTTCATCATCATGCGTGTCACCGGCCCGGGTTCGGCTGTCGGGTTTGCGCCGATTGCCATTGGCCTGACCCTGACGCTGATTCACCTGGTGGCCATCCCCGTCACCAACACCTCGGTCAACCCGGCGCGCAGCACCGGGCCAGCATTGTTTGCCGGCGGGGAATACCTGATGCAGTTGTGGCTATTCTGGGCGGCACCGATAGTGGGGGCGGTGGTGGGCGCCATCGTTGCCCGGGCGGTTACCCGCGCTAGGGAAGCGTGAGCCTACCAGCTCATGCGTACCTGCGCATTACCGCTGAAACCCTCCAGCGTATAGCTGTCCAACTGGGTCTCCTCACATCTTCCAGAATTGCCTTTGTGTCGACGGGCGTTGCGCCTGGAACCAACGTGGCCAACACGATCCCGTGCTGCGCAAACCAAGTATCCGGCTCATGCTGGCCACTTCAATAGTGCAAATTCACCCCTATGCGTGTATGTCCGACAGCTTTTCCCGCTCCCGTGCGGCAACTGATCCCATTTGCCGAGGTGCCGTTACAGAAACCCGTAGGGAATCCGGGTTGAGTGGCGCTCTTTTCTGGGCTCAAAGTTTTCAATGGGGCATAGGGTGCTATAGACACAAAGGACACATGTTCCCATGCAATAGACTCCAGGTCTGTCGTGGTATCCAGTGGCGTTGCGCGAGCAACCGACGTGGCCAACACTATCCCTACGAACAAGCCAATCTTGATGTTTTTCATAAAATCTCCCGGCAACACAATGATGTTGGCGCCACTTCCTTGAGATTGAGGCGTAACCGGAGTCTTGACCCGAAAACCACGACTGACAACTGTCAAAGTTGACAGGTTGTGGAGGAAAGGAGAAAGGAGTAAATGAGTTGCCCCCGCAGCGCGCGGGGGCAGGCTGGGCTAGTTCAATTGCTGGCGGTAGGGCAGGTCCGGCCCGGTCTTGCTGCAGGTGAGTGCGGCAGCGCGGATGGCGAAGGTGAGCATGCTGCTGATCTGCTCCCGGGTCAGCTGTTGCAGGCCCTCCACCGAGTCCAGTCGCTGCTCGGTCAGCCAGGCAATCAACGCGGCCTGGAAGGTATCGCCAGCCCCAACCGTGTCCGCCATGACCACCTTGACCGCCGGGGCCGACCAGCTGCCGTGCTGGCGGCTGAACACCGTCGCGCCGTCGCCGCCGCGGGTCAGGAACACCAGTTGGCAACGGTGCTGCAACCAGCCCTGCAGGACGCTTTCCGGTGTTTGGCCGGGGTAGAGCAGGTGCAGGTCTTCGTCACTGACCTTGATCAGGTCGGCATGCTTGACCAGCTCGGCCACGCGGGCGCGCCACAGCTCGATGTTCGGCTCCGGGTTCAGGCGTACGTTGGGGTCGAGGCTGATCAGGCGCTTGCCGCTTTCCCGGCGTACCAGGGCCAGCAACGTGTCGGCAATCGGCTGCACCACCAGTGAGAACGAGCCGATGTGTACGCCACGCACTTCGTCGCCCAACGCCGGTAGATGCTCAAGTTGCAACTGGCGGTCGGCGCAGCCTTCACCGCGAAAGCTGTATTGCGGTGAGCCATTGGCGCCCACTGCGACCATTGCCAGGGTGGTGGGCGCTGAGAATTCCACGAGGTAATCCTCGCCCACGCCTTCGTCCTTGAGCACCTGCAACAGGCGTCGGCCCAGGTAGTCGTCGGAGATCCCGGCGAAAAAGCCCGCGTCGATTCCCAGTCGACGCAAGCCTACCGCGACGTTGAACGGCGAGCCGCCGGCAATCGCCTTGTAATTGACCCTGGATGCCTTGCCGCTGGCATCGTCCTCGCTGAAAAAATCAAACAGCGCTTCGCCACATACCAAATACATATTCGTTCGCTCTTAAAGGGATGCCACGTGCTGTTGATAACGCTCATAAGCCTGCTGGTAGGCGCTGACGCTGCCGGCATCCGGCAGTGTGCGGCTGGCTGCGTCGACGCTCACGCAGCGCTGGCACAACTGCGCCAGGCTTTCACCGGACTGGCACCACGCGGCCTGGATTGCCGCGCCCAGGGCTGCGGCTTCGCTTTGTTCGGTGCAGACCACTTCGGTGTTCATGATATCCGCGACCATCTGCCGCCACACCGGGCTTTTCGAGCCGCCACCGATCAGGCGGATGCTCTGGCTTTGCAGGCCGGTCTGGCGCAGCAGGTCCAGGCCATAGCGCAAGCCGAAGGTAGTGCCTTCGACCACGGCGCGGCACAGGTTGGCGCGGGTCAGATTGGTCATCGTCAGGCCGTGCAGGCTGCCGGTGGCGTGGGGCAGGGCGGGCACCCGCTCGCCATTGAGGAACGGCAGCATGCTCACGCCGTCGGCGCCGATCGGTGCCTGGGCCACCAACCCGTTGAACGCCACCAGATCCAGGTCGAACAGCTCGCGGATGACCCCGGTGGCGTTGGTCAGGTTCATGGTGCAGATCAACGGCAGCCAGCCGCCGCTGGATGAACAGAAAGTCGCCACCGACGCCTGCGGGCTGACGTTGGCCTGATCGGCAAAGGCATACACGGTACCGGATGAACCCAGGCTCATGGTGATCACGCCGGGGGCGATATTGCCGGTGCCGATGGCGCCCATCATGTTGTCGCCGCCGCCGCTGGACACCCGGGCGTTCGGGTTGATGCCCAGGCGCTCGGCGATGGCTGGCAGGATGGTGCCCACTGGCTGGTTGGCCTCGATCAACTCGGGCAGCGCAGCTTCCAGGCGCCCGTCGGGATCGATGTGGCGCAACAGTGCCAGGTCCCATTCACGGGTGCGCACGTTGAAATAGCCGGTGCCGGAGGCATCGCCGTATTCGGCGCAGGCGCGGCCGGTGAGCCAGTAGTTGAGGTAGTCGTGGGGCAGCAGGATATGCGCGATGCGTGCGAACACCTCCGGGTGCTGTTCGCGGGTCCACAGCAGCTTGGACACGGTGTAGCCCGGCGCGATGGCCACGCCGAGGCGTTCCAGGGAGCCGCTTTCACCACCGAGGTGCTGCAGCAGGCGATCGTTTTCCGGCGCGGTTTCGGTGTCGCACCACAGCTTGGCGGGGCGCAGCACCTGGCCTTGGTCATCCAGCAACACCAGGCCGTGTTGCTGGCCGGAAACGCCGATGGCGAGGATGTCCTGGCCGTCCACACCGGCCTGTTGCAAGGCGCGGTGAGTGGCTTCGGTAAACGCGTCCAGCCACTCCTGGGTGTGCTGTTCGCGGCGGCCGTTGGCACCGCTGATCAGCGTGTGGCTGGCGGCGCCCAGGCCCAGGACTTTGCCGCTGCTGGCGTCGAGGACAATGGCCTTGGTGCCCTGGGTGCCGCAGTCGATGCCGAGGTAGAGGTTTTGCTGGGTCATGGTAGGTCGCTCAGCACATTGTTATGGGAGAACTCGGTCAATGTGGGAGCGGGCTTGCTCGCGAATAGGGTGTGTCAGTTATGCAAATATTGACTGATCCACCGCTTTCGCGAGCAAGCCCGCTCCCACATTTTTGATTCGGTTCCGTCAGTTGAGGTTGGCGAGCAGCCGCTCCAGCGTTTTGCTCACACCCACATCCTGCAGGCTCTCGAAACACCGCTCAAACGCTGCCACAAACTCGGGCGAGTTGGGAATAGCCGTACCAAAAATCTCTTCCACCCCAAGCAGTCGCTTGCTGATCAACGCATCTTCCGTCACCAGCCCCTGGCAAAACTCGGCGCGAGGGTCTGGAATCCGGTAGATCACCCCATTCTCATCCACGCCTTTCAAGTACAACGCCCAGGCCGCCACCACCAGCGCAGCACGCTCGGTCTCGCGACCATCGGCAATCAGGCGGTTGATGGTCGGTACGGTGAACTTGGGAAACTTCGACGAACCATCGGAACACACGCGCTCCAGCTGGTCGGCAATCGCCTGGTTGGAAAAGCGGTCCACCAGGGTCTGCTTGTATTCGGTCAGGTCGATACCCGGAACCGGCGCCAGGTTGGGCGTGACGTCCAGGTCCATGTAGGCGCGCATGTAGGCCACGAACAACGGGTCGTTCATGGTCTCGTGGACGAAGCGATAGCCCTTCAGGAAGCCCAGGTACGTCAATGCCAGGTGGCTGCCGTTGAGCAGGCCGATCTTCATCTCTTCATACGGTGTCACGTCATCGGTGAACTGCACGCCCACCGTCTCCCACGCGGGGCGGCCGTTGACGAACTTGTCTTCCAGCACCCATTGCACAAACGGCTCGCAGACCACCGGCCAGGCGTCGTCGATGCCGTGATCGTCATGCAATTGCAGGCGGTGCGCGGTGCTGGTCATTGGCGTGATGCGGTCGACCATCGCATTCGGAAAGCTCACGTTGGCCTTGATCCACTCGTGCAGGCCAGCGTCATGCAGCGCGGCGAAGGCCAGCAACGCCTTGCGAGTCACAGCGCCGTTGTGGGGCAGGTTATCGCAGGACATCACGGTAAATGCCGGCACCCCGGCGGCCCGGCGCTGGGTCAACGCCGCGCAGATAAACCCGAACACGGTTTTCGGCGAGCCCGGGTTGGCCAGGTCATGCTGGATCTGCGGCAGGTGGGCCATGAACTCGCCGTTGCTGTCGTCGATGCAGTAGCCGCCTTCGGTGATGGTCAGCGAGACGATGCGAATCTGCGGGCTGGCCAGCTTGTCGATCAACGCCTGGGCGCCGTCTTCGGCCAGCAGCATGTCGCTGATGGAGCCGATCACGCGCACTTCGGTGTCGTCGGTGTCGCCCAGTTCATACAGGGTGAACAGGTAGTCCTGGCCGGCCAGGTCGTCCCGCGCCTTGCGGTCCTCGCTGCGCAGGCCCACACCACAAATGCTCCAGTCCAGGCCCACGCCGGTATTCATCAAGGCATCGGTGTAATACGCCTGGTGGGCGCGGTGAAACCCGCCAACGCCGATGTGCGCGATGCCCTGGCTGGTATTGGCAATCGCATAGGCCGGCAGTTGCACTTCGGGCGCCAGTTGCGTGAGGTTTTGCTTGTTCAGTTTCATCGGGAAATTCTCGCGAAATCAGGCGGCGGCGCGCAGTGGGCGGGCCACGGCAACACCCTCAGCGTCGAACAGATGGCATTGGGTCGGGTCCAGGTACAGCTGCAGGGTCTCGCCATATTGGCTGGCCATGTCGCCACGGATCCGCAGGGTCAACGGCTCCTTGCTGGCGGTAATCACGTGGCAGAAGGTGTCGCTGCCGAGGCGCTCGCCGACGTCGGCGGTGACGGTCAGGGTGGCTTGCCCCGGCGCGGCGATTTCCAGGTGCTCCGGGCGAATGCCCAGGGTCACGGCGCTGCCGACGCTCAAGGTCGCGCTGCTCAGGGGCAGGCTGATGCGGCCGCCGGCGTCCAGTTCGACTTCGCAGCTCTGTGGGTCAACGCGAGTGACCTTGCCCTTGAGGAAACCCATTTTCGGCGTGCCCAAAAAGCCTGCGACAAACAGGTTGGCCGGCTGGTGATACAGCTCCAGCGGCGAGCCCACCTGTTCCACGCGGCCGCTGTTGAGTACGACAACCTTGTCGGCCAGGGTCATGGCTTCGACCTGGTCGTGGGTCACGTAGATCATCGTGGCTTGCAGCTCTTTATGCAGGCGCGACAGCTCCAGGCGCATCTGCACCCGCAGGGCGGCATCGAGGTTGGACAGGGGTTCGTCGAACAGGAAGATCTTCGGGTTACGCACAATCGCACGGCCAATGGCGACACGCTGGCGCTGGCCGCCGGACAACTGCTTTGGCTTGCGCTCAAGCAAAGGGCCCAGCTCCAGGATACGTGCTGCTTCGTTGACCTTGCTCTCGACAATCTTCTTGTCGACGCCGGCGAGGTCCAGGGCAAACGACATGTTCTTGCGCACGCTCATGTGCGGGTACAGGGCGTAGGTCTGGAACACCATTGCCAGGTCGCGCTTGGCCGGGGTGACCTCGGTGATGTCGCGGCCATCCAGTTCGATGGTGCCTTCGGTGACTTCTTCCAGGCCCGCAATCAAGCGCAGCAGGGTGGATTTGCCGCAGCCCGACGGGCCGACGAACACCACGAATTCCTTGTCGTTCACTTCAAGGTCGATGCCCTTGATGATGGAGAAACCTTCGAAGCCTTTTTGCAGATTCTTGATTTTCAGGTTGGCCATGATGGGCCTCCGCTTCTAAATATTTTTGAAGGAGCCGTTACTTCACGGCGCCGAAGGACAAACCGCGGACCAGCTGTTTCTGGCTGATCCAGCCAAAGATCAGGATCGGCGCACAGGCCAGGGTCGACACGGCAGACAATTTGGCCCAGAACAAACCTTCGGGGCTGGAGTAGGAGGCGATTAACGCGGTGAGCGGCGCGGCATTGGACGAGGTCAGGTTCAGCGACCAGAACGCCTCGTTCCAGCACAGGATCAGCGACAGCAACACCGTGGAAGCCAGGCCGCCCTTGGCGATAGGCAGCAGCACCCGGACCATTTCCTGCCACAGCGTGGCGCCGTCCAGACGGGCGGCTTCGAGGATGTCCTTGGGGATGTCCTTGAAGTAGGTGTAAACCATCCAGACCACAATCGGCAGGTTGATCAGGGTGTAGATGATGATCAGCGCAATGCGCGTGTCCAGCAGGCCGAAGCTCTTGGCCAGCAGGTAGATCGGCATCAGTACGCCCACCGGCGGCAGCATCTTGGTGGAGAGCATCCACAGCAGCGTGCCCTTGGTGCGCTTGGTCTCGTAGAACGCCATGGAGTAGGCGGCCGGTACCGAGATCAGCAGGCACAGGGCGGTGGCGCTGAAGGAAATCAGTACCGAGTTCCAGGCGTAGCTGAAGTAGTTGCTGCGCTCGTTGATGTGCAGGTAGTTCTCCAGCGTCGGCGTGAAGATGAACTGCGGCGGCGTGGCGAACGCGTCGATTTCGGTCTTGAAGCTGGTCAGCACCATCCAGAAGATCGGGAAGAAAATCAGGATCGCGATGGCCCAGGCCAGGGTGCCGAGCAGCACGCTTTGCAGGCGGCGGGATTGTTGAAGCGTCATGGCGCGGCCCTCAAGGCTTGTCAGTCAGGTTTTTGCCGATCATCCGCACCAGGATGATCGCCGCGATATTGGCGATGACCACGGCAATCAAGCCGCCGGCCGAGGCCATGCCCACGTCGAACTGCACCAGCGCCTGGTTGTAGATCAGGTAGGCGAGGTTGGTCGAGGCGTAGCCGGGGCCACCGTTGGTGGTGGTGAAGATTTCGGCGAACACCGAGAGCAGGAAGATCGTTTCGATCATCACCACCACGGCAATCGGACGTGCCAGGTGCGGCAGGGTCAGGTGCCAGAAGATCGCGATGGCGCCGGCACCGTCGAGGCGGGCGGCTTCCTTCTGTTCCTGGTCGAGGGACTGCATGGCGGTCATCAGCAGCAGGATCGCGAAGGGCAGCCACTGCCAGGACACGATGATAATGATCGACAGCAACGGGTAATGGGCCAGCCAGTCCACCGGCTGGGCGCCGAACAGCTTCCACACGTAGGCGAGGATCCCCGACACCGGATGGAAAATCAGGTTCTTCCAGATCAGCGCACCGACGGTGGGCATGATGAAGAACGGTGAAATCAGCAACACCCGCACCAGGCCGCGACCAAAGAACTCGCTGGCTTCCAGCAGGGCGCTGATCAATACGCCAAACACCACGCTGATCAGCAACACGCTGCCCACCAGCAACAGGGTGTTGGTGGCGCCGGGCAGGAAGCCCGAGTCGGTGATGAAGTAGGTGAAGTTCTCCAGGCCCACGAATTGGTTTTCGCCGGGGTAGAGCAGGTTGTAGCGAATCAGCGAGAAGTACAGGGTCATGCCCAGCGGCACGATCATCCACAGCAGCAACAAGGCCACCGAGGGGCTGACGAGGAACCAGCCGGGGTTGATCAGGCGGCTTTTACGCGGCTTGTCCGGCGTAGCGGTTTGCACTTGGGCAGTGGTGGTATTCATGGTGATCAGGACCAGTCAGGTACATGCGGAATGCGGGTCGGAGTGCGGTCAAATGTGGGAGCTGGCTTGCCTGCGATGAGAGCGCCTCGGTGAAACTGACAGACCGAGTTGTCTGCATCGCGGGCAAGCCCGGCTCCTACATAAAGCGGGTTCCCACATTCAGTGTGGTGAGACCGCTTTACTTGGGATAACCGGCCCGCTTCATTTCGCGTTCGGTGAAGGTCTGTGCATCCGCCAGGGCTTTTTCGGCAGTGGAGCCACCGGTCAGTGCGCTGGAGAAGAACTTGCCGACCTGGGTACCAATCGCCTGGAATTCAGGAATGGTCACCAGCTGGATGCCCACATACGGCACCGGCTTGGCCGACGGGTCTTTCGGGTCGGCGACTTTCAGCGATTCCAGCGTCACCTTGGCAAACGGCGCGGCCTTCATGTATTCGTCGCTGTAGGTCGATTTGCGGGTACCTGGCGGTACGTTGGCAATCCCGTCGGTCTTGGCGACCAACTGGCTGTATTCCTTGGAAGTGGCCCAGGTGGTGAACACCTTGGCAGCGTCCTTGGCTTTGGAACTGGTTGGAATCCCCAGGGACCAGGAGTACAGCCACGAAGTACCTTTGTCGGTCTTCTCGTGCGGGGCAAAGGTGAAGCCGACGTGGTCAGCCACTTTGCTTTGGGTCTTGTCGGTGACGAACGAGCCGGCGACGCTGGCGTCCACCCAGATCGCGCACTTGCCGCTGTTGAACAGCGCCAGGTTTTCGTTGAAACCGTTGCTGGAAGCCCCCGGCGGGCCGGATTTCTTCATGTTGTCGACGTAGAAGTTCAGCGCGTCTTTCCACTCAGGCCCGTTGAATTCCGGCTGCCACTTCTCATCGAACCAGCGTGCACCGTAGCCGTTGGCCAAGGTGGTGATCAGCGCCATGTTCTCGCCCCAACCGGCTTTGCCCCGCAGGCACAGGCCGTACTGTTCCTTGTCCTTGTTGGTGAGTTTGGCGGCGAATTCGCCGATCTGGGTCCAGGTCGGGTGCTCGGGCATGGTCAGCCCGGCGTCCTTGAACAGGTCGGTGCGATAGTAGGTGATGGAGCTTTCGGCGTAGAACGGCAGGGCATACAGCGAGCCCTTGACGGAAAGACCGTCACGCACGGAAGGGAAAACGTCGTCCAGGTCGTAGGAAGCAGGCAGGTCCTTCATCGGTTCCAGCCAGCCTTTGGCGCCCCAGAGTGCAGCTTCGTACATGCCGATGGTCAACACGTCGAACTGTCCGCCCTGGGTGGCGATGTCGGTGGTGAGGCGTTGGCGCAGGACGTTTTCTTCGAGTACCACCCAGTTCAGCTTGATCTCCGGATGCTCGGTCTCGAAGGTTTTCGAGAGCTTTTGCATGCGGATCATGTCGCTGTTGTTGACGGTGGCAATGGTCAGGGTTTGCGCGCCAAGACTGACGGCGCTGAGGGTCATGCAGGTGCAGGCAAGCAGAGCTTTGGCTGTGAACTTCATCGCGCACTCCATTTCTGCGCCCAGGGGCTGCAGAAGGACAGTTATTGTTGTTGTGTCTTCCACGACAGCTGGAAGAGTGTGCGTTGATTACAGCCTTCAATTGACGTGCTGACAAATCCTTGGGAGCACTTTTACTGATACTTTTTTGCACTGCAGCGGAAAATTGCTGAAACGATTCGCTGGGAGCGATCGGCTTCCTGCGTGAGCGCGATGCAAATGTGGGAGCGGGCTTGCTCGCGAAGGCGGTGAATCAGCCGACATTTGCGCTGCCTGACACACTGCATTCGCGAGCAAGCCCGCTCCCACACAAGCGGGTTCCCACAGGAGCGCGCGTTTTCAGGCGAGGTTCTGCTCGGTTAACCGCTGCACCGCCAGGCGCCGGTAGTGCGAGGGGGTCATGCCCTTGAGCTGCTGGAAGCGGCGGTTGAAATTGGAGATGTTGTTGAAGCCTGACTCGAAGCACACATCGGTCACGGCTTTGTCACCATCGGCCAGCAGCTCGCAGGACTTGCTGATGCGCAGGCGGTTGACGAATTCGATGAAGGTGCGGCCGGTGGCTTGTTTGAATACGCGGGAGAAATAGGTGGGTTTCATGCCGAGGTATTCGGCCACCTCTTCCAGGGACAGCTCCCGCGCGTAGTGGGCAAAAATGTAGTCCACCGCGCGGTTGGTGCGGTCGATGCTGTGTTCGTCCGCCAGTTGCGGCGTGGTCACGCCGGAGAGCAGTTGGTAGTCCTCGCAGGCACTCAGCACTTCCATCAGGATGAAGAAGTGCCCCAGGCGCGCCATGCCTTGGGCGTCCTCGATGCGCTGCATCAGGGTCATGGCCTGGGCGATGGTTTTCTTGCAGCGAAATTCGATGCCGTATTGCGCCCGTTCCAGCAGTGGCGCCAGGGTCTTGAGCTCGGCAAAGACATGGCTGCCGCCGTCGAACAGCTCGTCGGTGAAGTTCACCAGCATGTCGCGCTTGGGCACCACTTCGTCCTCGGCCACCTGGCTGATCCAGTTATGGGGCAGGTTGGGGCCGGTGAGGAACAGGCTTTCCGGGTAGAAGTTGCCGATGTAGTCGCCGATAAACACCTTGCCGGAGCTGGCAACGATCAGGTGCAGCTCGTATTCCTTGTGGAAATGCCAGCGCACCAACGGGCACGGGAAGCCGTGTTGGCGATAGATGATGGACAGACCGTTGTGATCGTCCATCAGCTCGTAGGAAGGATCGGTGATTCTCGCTGCTCGGGTCATGCTGCAGTCGCTTTATTGTGGTTGCGAAAAGGATAATGCCCCCTTGCGCGCCACCTCGCCAGCGTCTGTGTCTACAGCGTACGGTTTTTCGCCTCGATCCACTGCGCCATGTACTGGGTACTTTTGTGCAGGTGGTGGCGCAGCATGCTGCCGGTGAAATTGTTCCGACGGTGCTCGGCCAACTGGCGGCGGCACTGCTCCAGGCGCTCCACCAGGGCCGGGCCGTGGAGGTCGTGGGCGTAACGGCGGGCCAGTAACTGCCGGCCATCTTCCTGGGCCTGGGTCCAGCGTGGCGGGTCTTGATACAACGCAACCGCCGCAGCAGCCAGTGCATTGGCGCTGTGTTCGACCACGCCGGGCCACGGTTCGCCCATGGCTTCGGCGCCAATCGGTGTGGTAACGCTGGGTGTGCCGCAGAGCATCGCGTCGGCCAGCTTGCCCTTGATCCCGGCACCAAAGCGCAGTGGCGCCAGGCAGATACGCGCAGCGCTCATGACCTGCAATGCATCCTCGGCCCAATTCATCACGTGGAAGCCCTGGGCCGGGTTGTGCAGCGCGGTGGCCTTGGGTGGCGTATAGGCGCCGTACACGTGGAGTTGAGCGCCGGGCAGTTGCTGGCGGATCAGCGGCCACACACTGTTCTTCATCCACAACACCGCATCCCAGTTCGGCGCATGGCGGAAATTGCCGATGCTCAGGAAGTGGGCACGGTCCTCAAAGGGGGCAAAGGCTTCGGTGGGCGGCACCAGCATCAGCGGGCACCAGTGGAGGAGGGCAGCGGGCACCTTGAAGTGTTCGGTCAGCAACTGGATTTCCACATCGGAGATCATCAGGCTGATGTCGCAGCGGTAGATCGCGGCGATCTCGCGCTTGGCCAGGTCGGTATCGGCCATGTCATCGAATTCGGCGGCCAGGTCCCGGCTGAACAGCGCGTCGAAGTCATCAGCTTCGGGGTGCGCCTTCAGGAAATCCTTGAGGCGCTGGTGGCGGGCGTCCCGCAGGCTTTGCAGGTCGGATGCTTCCAGCACCCGAAGAGCATTCGGGCAGGATTTTTCCACGCGCCAGCCGAACTGTTCTTCCATCATGAAACGGTCGAACAGCACGATATCCGGAGCCAATTGCTGGATAAACGCGTCGAAACTGCTGTTATTCAACTCGATCGCGCATTCGCGAATGCCCAGGGCGGGCAGGTCGGCCTTGTGTTCGCCGGTGACCGCCGGGCTGCTGAAGGTGATGTCCCAGCCTTGGGCCAGGAAACTCTCCAGAATCTGCATCATGTGCCCGCTGGCCGCCGAGGAGCGAGGCTCTGGCCAGACGTAGCCAATGACCAGGACTTTGGTGGCGGGCTGATTCATCGACAACGGATTCCTTGAAGGGCTGGGCAAAGGCGCGCAATTAAACCACAGCCCCTCAAGTTCCGGCGCACTCAGCGGAAGATGTTGACCGGCGTCGGCAGCGTCACCAACCCTACATAACCGTCCCAGAACTGCTTCTGGTCCACCGCGAAGACCACCTTGGCCTTTTGCGTGCCGACCGGCGCGCCTTTCTTGTAGCCCAGTGCCCGGCCATAGTCGGCGCCGAAGGTGGCATCCACGTCCACCCACAGCTCGCGGGATTCGGTGACGATCCCGGGGTTCACGAGAAACAGTGCCGGCAGGCTGTCCCAGGTGAAGCTGTGGTAAGCCGGGTCCTTGGCGAACAGTGGCCCGAACTCGTGCTTGTACAGGTCGGCAATCGGGCCTTTGTGTGCGATCACCCGCTCATACACCGACTTGTCGAAGGTGACTTTCTCACAGACATCGTTGGGAAAAATCACGTGTTCGATGGGCGAGCGCAACACGATCTTCGCCGCCTCCGGGTCGAACCACCAGTTGAACTCCGCCGCCGGCGTGGTGTTGCCCGGAATCTCCAGCGCGCCGCCCATGTACACGATGCGCTTGATCAGCGGCACGATGTCCGGTGCCGAGCGAATCGCCAGGGCAATGTTGGTCAGCGGGCCGACCGCCAGGATCGTTACCTCGTGGGGGTTGGCCCGTACGCTGTCGACGATGAACTGGGCGGCGGTTTCCTTGCGCAGCCTGGTGTGGGTCGCCAGGCCGTCCGGTGGCGCGACCAGTTGTGAGGCACTGGTTGGCCGCGGGTTCTTGAACGCACCCGGCCAGCCGGAACCGAACAGGGCTTTTTCCGCCTCATAGGTGGCGTAGTCATGCAGCAGCGGGTAGGCGGCGCCGGAATACACGCCGACTTCCTTTTCCACACCCATGCGTTCCACCGCCTTGAGGGCGTCGACCTGTTCCTGGTCGACCCAGGCGTTGCCGCTGACCAGGGTCATGCCCAGCAGGTCGATGCGTTTTTGCCCGTGCAGCTGGGCGAGCATGATAAAGGCCTGGCCGTCATCGTTGAGCACGTTGAAGTCGGTGTCGAAGATGACCTTTTCTGCGGCCTGCGCCGTACCGGCACACAGGCCCACGGCGACAAGCAGGGCACAGCGCTTGATGAAACCTTGCATGGAGACTCACCCGAAAAATTGTTGTTGTTAACGGTTTACCAGCTTCGCCGGCAAGGCGATCACCAGGAAGCTGCTGAGAATCAGGCAGCCGGCAAAAAACCACAAGGCCCCTGCGCTGCTGCCGGTGACGTCAATCGCCACGCCCATCAACGAGTTGCTCACCAGGCCTGCGATGTTCGCCAGCGAGCAGGCCAGGGCAAAGCCGGTGGCCGCTGCGGTGCCTTTCAGGAAGGTCGCCGGCAGGCTGAAAAACACCGGCACCGCACCGATGATCGCCGCCGAGGCAATCGCAAACAGCGCCACGGTGGCGACCACGTTATGGGTGAAGAACGTGCTGGTAGCCATCGCCGCCGCGCCGATGAAGAACGGCACGATGATGTGCCAGCGGCGTTCGCGGTGTTTGTCGGAGCTGGCGCCGATCAGCAGCATGCCCAAGAGGGCCGCCACGCTGGGCAGGGCCGTGAGGATGCCGATGTGGAAAGTGTCGGTAATCCCGGCGTTGCGGATGAATGTGGGCATCCAGAACCCCATGGCATAGGCACTGAGCAGGATCGAGAAGTCGATACCGCCGAGCATCCACACCTTGAGGTTGAAGAAGCCGTCGCGGAAGCTGTGTTTGCTGGCGGCACCGTCGGCGTCCTTGCGCAGTTCGCTTTCCAGCAGGGTTTTTTCTTCCGGCGACAGCCACTTGGCTTGCTGATAGGTATTGGGCAGCGCCCAGAAGGTCCACACACCGAGCAGCACGCTGGGCACCGCTTCGATCAGGAACAGCCACTGCCAGCCGCGCAGGCCGGCCATGTTGTCGAAGTGGCCCATGATCCAGCCGGACAACGGGCCGCCGATCACGCTGGACAGCGGCAGGCCGATCATGAACAGGGCGATGATCCGCCCCCGGCGATGGGTGGGAAACCAGGTGGTCAGGTAATACAGCACGCCCGGCAGAAACCCGGCTTCGGCCGCACCCAGCAGGAACCGCAGGATGTAGAACTGGGTGGTGGAGGTGACCAGCATGGTGCAGGCCGAAAGCAGGCCCCAGGTGATCATGATGCGGGCGATCCAGATCTTCGCCCCGACCTTTTCCAGGATCAGGTTGCTGGGGACTTCGAAGATGATATAGCCGACAAAAAACAGCCCGGCACCGAGGCCGAACGCGGTTTCGCTGAAGTGCAGCTGGTCGAGCATCTGCAGTTTGGCGAAGCCGATATTGATGCGGTCCAGGTAGGCCGCGAGGTAGCAGAAACACAGGAACGGAATCAGCTTCCAGGTGATCTTGTGGTAGAGCGTGTGGACCGGATCGGCGACCGTAGTCGCGGGCGCTGCATTCGCAATGGGCATTGGGGTGTCTCCTGGCGGTGACTTATGGTTTTTATACGGCCGCTTTTTCAGCACTTCGGAGTGCTGTGAAAGCGACTTCCAAAGGCAGTGACAGAAGACTGAGGTGCCCTGTTGGAGGTGATCAAGTGTGGGAGCGGGCTTGCTCCCACATTCGACTGCATTCCAGCGTGGGCGCTCAGTTTTTTCCGGACCACGCTCTTTGTCGTGGTTCCTGTTGACGCGTTATTGCTCCTTGAACTTGCTCATCGCCTCCTGCTTGCTCACCACGTCGCCGTACTTGCTGTCGATATCAAACAAGTTGGCTTCATGGGGCGCCGGGTGGCGGTCGCCGACGCATTCGCGCACGACGATGGTACGAAACCCGTGTTGCACCGCATCCACTGCGGTGGCCCGGATGCAGCCGCTGGTGGAACAGCCGGCGAGCACCACGGTGTCGATGCCCTGGGCGTGCAGCATCGGGGCCAGGCTGCTGCCGAAAAACGCGCTGGCGTATTGTTTGGTGATGACCACTTCATTGGCCAGGGGCAGCACTTCGGTGCAGAAGGCGGCGAGGGGGTTGCCCTCGACCATGTCTTTCATCACCGGGGCCTTTTTTACCCAGATACCGCCGTCGGCGAAATGGCCCGGATGGTAGCGGATATTGGTGTGCACCACGCTGATTCCGTGACGCCTGGCGCAGGCCAGCAGCTCGACGCTTTCGGCCACGGCGATGCGCACTTCGGGGGCAAACAGTGGCGCGCCTTCGGTGGTATAGCCTTGCATGAAGTCGATCATCAGCAGGGCGGATTTTTTGCCGAAGCCGATTCGGTTACCCCAGACGCCCTGGTAGTTGGCGTCGGCGGATTGTTCGCTCATCTTTCAGTCCTCGGTAATGGACGGTGCACATAACCTTGTGGCGAGGGAGCTTGCTCCCGTTGGGCTGCGTAGCAGGCCTGTTTTTTTGGGGGCGCTTCGCACCCCAGCGGGAGCAAGCTCCCTCGCCACAAAAGCGTTTTTAGTAGGCTCCCGACAGGAGGGCGCCGGCGCCGGGGACGATGGGTTCCAGGTCCAGGGCCTTGAGCATGGCGTAGGTGGTGGCGATGGCGGCGGTGAGTACCGGCAGGCCGGTCTGGGCTTCGACCTTCGCGACCACGGGCAGCGACTGCATTTGTACGCAGGCCGACAGTACGATTACGTCGACACCTTCCAGGTTCATCCCGGCAACAATCGCCGGCAGGTTGGCCGGGTCGTGGCGGGCCACTTCGAGGTTGTCGGGGATTTCCAGGGCGCGCCAGTCCACCACTTCAAAGCCTTCTTCGCGGATGTAGTTCACCACCAGTTCGGTCAGCGGTTTCATGTACGGCGCAACAATGGCGATGCGTTTGGCGCCCATGACTTTCAAGCCTTCGATCAGGGCGCCGGCGCTGGTGATCACCGGGGCGTTGGCGTCGTTGTCGGCGGTGGCCTTGCGCAGGCGTTGCTCGGACTTGCGGTGGTAACCCAGCCCCATGGCCATGATCGCTACCAGGCAGGCGTAGCCCAGCACGTCGACCTTGGCGTCGGACAGCTCGATGGCGCAACGGTCGGACTCACCGTCCATGGCCGCCAGTTCTTCCTTGCGCACTTGCTTCATGCGCATGCGGCTGGAGTGAAAGGTGAAACGTTCCGGGCGGATCGCCTGGCGCGCGTTAAGCATCGCCGGGATCTCGGTTTCCATGGTGGTGTTGGAGCTCGGCACAATCTGGCCGATGCGATAAGGCTTGAGCATGATGGTCTCCGTTATGCAGTCAGGGGCTGGCCGAGGAAGTCGCCGAAGGCAGCGAAAAAGCCTTCAAGGTCGTCCCAGGGGATCATGTGTCCTGCATTTGGCACATGGGCGACCTGTAGGGTCGGCTGTAACTGTCGGACTTCCGCGACATCTTCGGCCTGAATTACACCGCCGCGTCCGGCAACAATCAGCAGGGCAGGAGCCTCCAGGTGCGGCAGGTCCTGATGGAAATCGACGGTATGGAAGTCATTGAACGCACGCACGATCGCCGGCTCGTAGCAGGTGTGCAGCCATTCGGCGCGCAGTTGCAGTTGTTCCTCGGTCCAGGTGGCGCAGAAGGCGCGCATCGCCTCCGCATCCATGCCGACCTGGGATTGACGAATCGAATCGACGTACCACGGCAGTTTGCTTGGGTATTCGCGGCGACCCGGTCCGGACATCGGCGGGTCGATCAACACCACGCGGTTGACACCTTGTGGATGGCGCACCGCACTGCGTACGGCAAACCGCGCGCCCATGGAATGGCCGACCAGGTGATAGCTGTCGAGCTTCAGGGCGTCGGCAAACGCGCCAATGTCATCGGCGCAGGTGTCGGCGCTGTAGTCCAGCTCCGGGCCGGTGGACGACAGGCCGCGACCGCGCACGTCCAGCACGTAGGTGTCGAAGTGCAAACCCAGGCGTTCGGCGACAAAACCCCAGGTAATCGCCGGGCTGGTGATGCCGGGAATCAGGATCAGTGCCGGGCCCTTGCCGCCGTAACGCAGGTAATGCTGGCGGATACCATTGGCCTGGACGTTGCCGCCATAGAGAAAGCTGCTCACGCCGCCACCCCCGATTTCAATTGCTGGGCGTAGAGGTCGTAGCCGTAGACCCAGTCCGGATCTTCCTGGGTGCGCAGCCAGGTGTTGGCGTTGGACACGGCCTGCACCCGGGACGCGCGTTCCTTGCGGTTGGCTTCATACAGCTCGAACGCGGTGCGGTAGTCGCCGATCCCTGTTTCCTGCAGGCAGCGCGTCAGCATCGCGGCGTCTTCGATGGCCATGCCGGCGCCCTGAGCCATATGGGGTTTCATCGGGTGGCAGGCATCGCCCAGCAATACCAGGCGACCACGGCTCCACAACGGCAGCGGGTTGCGGTTGCGCAACGGCCATTTGGTCACGCTTTCGGTGGATTCGATCAGGGCCTGGACGGTCGGGTGGTAGCCCTTGAAGGCGTCGAACATCTCCTCCCGGCTGCTGTCGACGAAGGCGCCCTGGAAGTCCCATTCCGGGTGCGGCACGCCGGTGACGTAGTAGTACTCGTCGCGCTTGCCGGTGGTGTAGTAGACCATCATGTGCCGGTCCTCGGTCCACCACTTGATGCAGTCTTCGAACTTCAGGTCGTAC
This sequence comes from Pseudomonas sp. KK18, assembly GCF_037094675.1. NCBI lineage: Bacteria > Pseudomonadati > Pseudomonadota > Gammaproteobacteria > Pseudomonadales > Pseudomonadaceae > Pseudomonas > Pseudomonas sp. KK18. The sequence continues at coordinate 3,826,849 of NZ_CP146605.1, read as the reverse complement.
TTGGCCAACTGGTCGCCACGGATCAGCGCACGGTGCGCGACCCAGCCGCTGTACAGCGGTTTTTCGGCACCCAGCAGCTCTTCACGAATGCGCGAGTTGATGCCGTCGGCACCGATCACGATGTCGGCGTAGGTTACCTCGCCGTCGGCGAAAGTCAGGCGCACCTGGGTATCGGTTTCTTCAAGGGTTTCCAGGCGCTTGTTGAAGTGCAGGGTGCCGGGCTTGAGGGTGGACATCTGCAGCGCGTGCAGATCGCCGCGGTGCACGGTGATGTAGGACGCGCCGTAGCCAGTCAGGGGAATGCGTGACAGGTAGTCGCCGGTTTCACCATCGCGGCTGAACCAGTGCTCGGGGTGCGAACCCATCAGATCCAGCTGTTTTTCGATGCCCATGCGGCGGAAGATTTTCATGATGTTGGGGCCCATGTGGATCCCGGCACCCAGGCGGGAAAACTCCGGCGCCTGCTCGTAGATGTCCACGTCGAACCCTGCCTGTTGCAGCAGGGTGGCAGCGGCGGCACCGCCAAGGCCGGCGCCGACGATTGCGATTTTTTGTGTGCTTCCCATGGGGCGTGGTCCTCTTTTTCGAATAATGGCCGGCGGTGTCTGTCCGCAAGGTTTTTAAAGTGTATACGCTCATTTTTTCAAATGAAAAGCCCACGCCTGAAAAATTGTTTTTTTGGCCATATCGATCCCCTGTAACCGGTTGTCTCCATATATAACTGGGCTTGTGTGGATTCGTAACGTTTTGGCGTGGTGCTTGCAGTCCATGATGAAATCAGTTCTTATCGTGATTAATTGGCGTATACGCTATAAAAACGCACTAGAGTGAAGCGCCCTGCAAGATCTTGGTGCAGCAGCTGAGGAGACAGGAAATGCCGGTAAGTGATTGCGAACTGACCCAGATGTTTGAGCATGTGTTGAAGCTCTCGAAGGTCGACCCGACCCAGAGCGTCGCCGTGCTCAAGAGCCATTACTCCGACCCGCGCACCGTGCGCGCCGCGATGGACGCGGCGCAGCGCCTGGGGGCCAAGGTGTATGCGGTGGAGTTGCCGTCGTTCAACCATCCCCGGGCGATGGGCAATGACATGACCGCCTACTGTGGCGACACTGCCCTGACCGGCAATATCGCGGCGCAGCGGGCGCTGGAAGCGGCCGACCTGATCGTCGACACCATGATGCTGTTGCACTCGCCGGAGCAGGAACAGATCCTCAAGACCGGCACGCGCATCCTGCTGGCGGTTGAACCCCCGGAAGTGCTGGCGCGCATGCTGCCGACCGAAGAGGACAAAGTGCGCGTGCTGGCCGCTGAAGAACTGCTGAAAAAAGCCCGCTCGATCCACGTCAAATCCCGCGCCGGCAGTGATTTCCGGGCGGCGCTGGGGCAATACCCGTCCGTCACCGAATACGGCTTTGCCGACGAACCGGGGCGCTGGGACCACTGGCCGAGCGGCTTCCTGTTCTCCTGGCCCAATGAGGAAACTGCAGAGGGCGTGCTGGTGCTGGATATCGGCGACATCCTGCTGCCGTTCAAGACCTACACCCGGGAGAAAATCACCCTGGAGATCGAGAAGGGCTTCATCACCAGAATCCACGGTGGTTTCGAGGCCGAATACCTGCGCGACTACATGAAATACTTCAACGACCCCGAGGTATATGGCATCTCCCACATCGGCTGGGGCCTGCAGCCACGGGCGCAATGGACGGCCATGGGCCTGCACGACAAGAACGACGGCATGTGCATGGACGCCCGCGCGTTCTACGGCAACTTCCTGTTCTCCACCGGCCCCAACACCGAAGTCGGCGGCACCCGCAAGACCCCGTGCCACATGGACATCCCGCTGCGCAATTGCGACGTCTACCTCGATGATGAGGCCGTAGTCATCGCCGGCGACGTCGTAGCCCCCAAGGCCTCCCTGGCCCACTAAACATCCAATGTGGGAGCGGGCTTGCTCGCGAATGCGGTACGTCAGTCACACATGCGCCACCTGACACACCGCATTCGCGAGCAAGCCCGCTCCCACATTTCAACCGCGTTCCGGCAATGAGATCCTTGAGTCATTTCCACAACCCCGCCATCATGCCACCCCATCGACCACCGCCTTCCCGAGCCCGCCGTGCCTGATTCCTACGTTTTCTCCGAACAAGTCGGCCACCTGCTGCGCAAGGCCTACCAGCGTCACCTGGCGATCTTCCAGCAGAACGTCGGCGACTCCCAGCTCACCGCCGTGCAGTTCGTCACCCTGTGCGCCCTGCGCGATCACGGTGCAAGTTCGCTCACCGAACTGGTCAAGGCCACCGCCGTCGACCAGGCGACCATCCGTGGCATCGTCGAACGCCTCAAGGCCCGCGAACTGATCACCCTCGAACCCGACCCGCAGGACAAACGCAAAGTCGTGGTCAACCTATCCGACTCCGGCGCCGCCCTGGTGCAGCAAACCGTGCCCTGCGCCGCCACCATCACCGAACTGACCCTGAGCAACCTCAACCCTGCCGAACGCGTCGCCGTACTCTTCCTGCTACGCAAAATGATCGAAGACCCCCAAACCTGACCCCGATCCCCTGTGGTGAGGAAGCTTGCTCCCGCTGGACTGCGCAGCAGGCCCATCTTTTGGGGTCGCTTCGCAACCCAGCGGGAGCAAGCTCCCTCGCCACAGCTATTCATCCATCTTCTGGCACCGTTTTTGCTCTACGTTGATGTAGTAACCACTTCACCCGTCAAGTGTGTCGCGAGACCCCAGGTACGCGACGCTTTTTTTTGACTGTTTGATGTAGTGGACACTTCACCAAATCCAACGGGCGAAGCGAATGACCAGCCAGAACATCACGGTAACGCTTGAGGTCAACGGCCACACCAGCGAAGTCAGCGCAATGGCCGACACCCCGCTGTTGTTGATCCTGCGCAATGATCTGCAACTCAACGGCCCCAAATACGGCTGCGGCCTGGGGGAGTGCGGCGCCTGCACGGTGATCATCGACGGCGTGGCTGCACGCTCCTGCGTCTTCCCCCTGTCGGGTGCCGTGGGACGCAACATCGTCACCCTCGAAGGCCTCGGCACCCGCCAGACCCCGCACCCGGTGCAGCAGGCCTTCATCGATGAACAGGCCGCCCAGTGCGGCTACTGCCTCAACGGCATGATCATGACCGCCAAGGCCTTGCTCGACCGCAATCCCAACCCCAGCGAAGCCGAGGTGCGCAGCGAACTGTCTGGCAACCTCTGCCGCTGTGGCACCCATATCGAAATCCTCCGCGCGGTGCTGCGTGCTGCCCGCCAAACGCCTTGAACGTGGATCGATGACCATGACTGACGCAATCCCTTCCCGCGACCAATGGCTGGCCAAGGCCGGCGTCCTGCTGATCGTCGACGATGTGCTGCCACCTTCGGAGCCGGTGGCCAAAGGCGGCACACCGACGGTCAAGCCCAAGGAGCTGGGGCTGTTTATCGCAGTGAACGATGATGGGCTGGTGTACGCCTTCAACGGGCACGTGGACCTGGGCACCGGCATTCGCACCTCCCTGGCGCAGATCGTCGCTGAAGAACTGGACCTGACCATGGACCAGGTGCGCATGGTGCTGGGCGACACCGAGCGTGCGCCGAACCAGGGCGCGACCATTGCCAGCGCAACCTTGCAGATCTCCGCGATTCCGCTGCGCAATGCCGCCGCCGAAGCCCGGCGTTTCCTGCTGGCGCGGGCGGCGCAACGCTGGTCCGTAAATGCTCAAAGTCTCAAGGTCGACGCAGGCGTTATCCGCGGCGAAGACGGGCGCACCATCACTTATGGTGAACTGGTGACGGGCGAGCATGACCAACTGCGCATCAGCGGCGATGCACCGCTCAAGGCCACCGCCGATTACCGCCTGGTGGGCAAGGGCGCAGCCCGGGTGGATATCCCGGGCAAGGCCACCGGCGAACTGACGTACGTGCACGACATGCGCGTGCCGGACATGCTCCACGGTCGGGTGATCCGCCCACCGTATGCGGGCCTGGATTGCGGTGACTTTGTCGGCAACAGCCTGCTGAAGGTCGACGAATCATCCATTGCCCATATCCCGGGCATTGTTGCGGTGGTGGTGATCCGTGATTTTGTCGGCGTGGTGGCATTGCGCGAAGAGCAGGCAATCAAGGCCGCCCAGGAACTGCAGGTGCACTGGAAACCCTGGAACCACCCACTGCCGGACATGAGCGATGTGGAGCAGGCAATCCGCGACAACCCGCGGGTACGCCGCACCGTGCTCGACCAGGGCAACGTCGACGCAGCCCTGGCCGCCGCCAGCCAGCGCATGCCGCGCACCTACCTGTGGCCATACCAGATGCACGGCTCCATCGGCCCGTCCTGTGGCGTGGCGGATTATCAGCCCGGGGGCAGCCGGGTCTGGTCGGGCAGCCAGAACCCGCACCTGCTGCGGGCCGACCTGGCCTGGTTGCTGGAATGCCCGGAAGCGTCCATCGACGTGATTCGCATGGAGGCCGCCGGCTGCTACGGCCGCAACTGCGCCGATGATGTATGCGCCGACGCCTTGCTGCTGTCGCGTGCGGTGGGCAAGCCGGTGCGGGTGCAACTGACCCGCGAACAGGAGCACCTGTGGGAGCCCAAGGGCACCGCGCAATTGATGGATGTCGACGGCGGCCTGAACGCCGACGGCAGCATCGCCGCCTATGACTTTGAAACCAGCTACCCGTCCAACGGCGCGCCCACCCTGGCGCTGCTGTTGACCGGCCGGGTCGAGCCGGTGGCGGCGATGTTCGAGATGGGCGACCGCACCTCGATCCCGCCCTACGACATCGCGAACATGCGCGTCACCATCAACGACATGGCGCCGATCGTTCGCGCCTCGTGGATGCGCGGTGTGTCGGCGTTGCCCAACACCTTCGCCCATGAATCCTATATCGACGAACTGGCGTTTGCCGCCGGGGTCGACCCGGTGGAGTACCGCCTGCGTTACCTGAAGGACGAGCGCGCCATCGACCTGGTGAAATCCACCGCCGAACGCGCCAACTGGGCACCGCGTACCGCGCCGATGCAAACCGCGAATGAGGACCACCTGCTGCGTGGTCGGGGCTTTGCCTACGCGCGCTACATCCACAGCAAGTTTCCCGGCTTCGGCGCGGCGTGGGCGGCGTGGGTCGCGGACGTGGCCATCGACAAGCAGACCGGCGATGTCTCGGTGACGCGCGTGGTGATCGGGCATGACTCGGGGATGATGATCAACCCCGCAGGGGTGCAGCATCAGATCCACGGCAATGTGATCCAGTCCACCAGCCGTGTGCTCAAGGAACGCGTGACCTTTGAAGAGTCGACCGTGGCGAGCAAGGAGTGGGGCGGTTATCCGATCCTGACCTTCCCGGAAGTGCCGCAGATCGACGTACTGATGATGCCGCGCCAGGACCAGCCCCCGATGGGCGCCGGTGAGTCGGCCTCGGTGCCCAGCGCGGCGGCGATTGCCAATGCGATCTATGACGCCACCGGCATCCGTTTTCGCGAGCTGCCGATTACCCCCGAGCGGGTATTGGCGGCGCTGAATGCAGGCACCCTGGGCGAGCCGGCGAAGGCCCCGGAAAAGCGCCGCAAATGGTTGTTCGGCTCATTGTTCGCCGCCTTTGGCGCGGTGCTGGGCATGGCTGCTACCGCGTGGCCGTTTCACAGCGAAATTGCCCCGATTGCGCCGCCCAGTGCAGGCACCTGGTCCAAGGCCACCCTGGAGCGCGGGCGCTTGCTGGCCGCCGTGGGGGATTGCGCGGTGTGCCACACGGCACCGGGCGGTGCCACCAATGCCGGCGGGCTGGCGATGCATACGCCGTTCGGCACCCTTTACAGCAGCAACATCACCCCGGATGAGAAAACCGGGATTGGCAACTGGTCCTACCCGGCGTTCGAGCGGGCGATGCGCGACGGCATTGGCCGCGACGGGCGCAACCTGTACCCGGCGTTTCCCTATACGGCGTTTCGCAATATCAACGATGCCGACATGCAGGCGCTGTATGCCTACCTGATGTCCCAGGCGCCGGTGAGCCAGGCACCGGTGCCGAACGCGATGAAGTTTCCGTTCAATATCCGACCGTTGATGGCCGGCTGGAATGCGCTGTTCCTGCGCCGCGGAGAAATCAGCGTGCAGCCACAGCGCAGCGAGCAATGGAATCGTGGCGCTTACCTGGTCAACGGTTTGGGGCACTGCGCGGCGTGCCATTCGCCGCGCAACCTGATGGGGGCGGAGAAGGGCGGCAAGGCGTTCCTCGCGGGCGGCAGGGTGGATGGTTGGGAAGCGCCGGCCTTGAATGGCTTGTCCAAGGCGCCGACGCCGTGGACCGAAGACCAATTGTTCAGCTACCTGAGCACTGGTTATTCCGATGCCCATGGCGTGGCAACGGGGCCGATGGGACCGGTCGTGACTGAGCTGGCGAAACTGCCCAAGACCGACATCCGCGCGATGGCGGTGTACCTGGCTTCGCTGAACGACAGCGGCGCCGCCGAAGCGCAGGTGGTGGCAGCTGCGACGGTGCCCAATGCCAATGGGCGACGGGTATTCGAAGGTTCATGCAAGGCCTGCCATGCCGACGGGCAGGGCCCGAAGCTGTTCGGCGTCAGCCCATCACTGGCGACCAATACCAATGTGCACAGCGATCAACCGGACAACCTGATCAAGGTGATTTTGCAAGGGATCAGCACTCCGGCGACCAAGGATCTGGGTTACATGCCGGCGTTCAAGGACAGTTTGTCGAACACCCAAGTGGCGGAGTTGGCCGCCTACCTGCGCGGGCGCTTCGCACCCCATGCACCGCAGTGGGAAGGCCTGGAGCAAACCGTGGCACACCTGCGAGCCAATCCCGGTACCCACTGATTCACACGGTCAAAAAATGTGGGAGCGGGCTTGCTCGCGAAAGCGGTTCGTCAGTCGCCAAATATATTGACTGATACACCGCATTCGCGAGCAAGCCCGCTCCCACATTTAGATCCAGGTTCTACCGTTGGATGGGCGGTGTCACGCATACCCCGCGCAACACCAGATCACTGATAAACCCCAGCCAATCCCGCTGCTGGGTCTTATCCGCCAAATCCTCCCCCAAAAACGAACTCAGCGTGTGCTGGTTGGAGTTATAGAAGTAGCACAACGAAGCAATCATCAAGTACACATGCTTGATGTCCACATCTTCACGAAACAGCCCCTGGGCCTGGCCCGCCTCAATGATCGGCCGCAACACCCCAACCGCCTCCCCGGACAACCGCCGCAGTTCACCCGACTGCTTCGCATGCTTGCCCTGGTGCAGGTTCTCGATGCTCAGGATCGCCACAAACTCGGGATGCTTGACGTAGTAATTCCAGATAAACCCCACCAGCGCCTGCAACGCTTGCACCGGTGCAGTCAGGTCGAGCTTGAGCTTGCTTTCGGCCTTGTTGAACTGTTCATAGGTGTGCTCCAGCACACACACAAACAGGTGCTCCTTGCTGCCGAAGTAGTAATACAGCATGCGGTCGTTGGAGTCGGCCTCGCGGGAAATGCTTTCCACACGCCCGCCGGAATAGCCGTCGCGGGTGAAGACCTTGACCGCCGCCTGGAGAATCCGCGCGCGGGTCTGGTCGGCTTGCTGGGCGCGGATACCGGTCTTCTTGATTACCATCGAAAAGCCTCTGCTGCGCGGCGTAAAGGCCCGGAATATAGCATGGGCATTATTCCGTTACCGACAGGCTCTGTCACAAACGCGGCATAACGCTGGGGCTTGGATCGGAAACGTATTACTTTCGAGTTCTTCTAACAAACAGAGTAGCCAGGGATGAAATACCAACCGTTTACCCGAACTTTGATTGCCACCGCGTTGGTGCTGACTGTCAGCGGCGTGCAGGCGGCTTCCCAGGCCCCGGTGGCTGGCGAAAATGGCATGGTGGTCACCGCCCAGCATCTGGCGACCCATGTGGGCGTGGATGTGCTCAAGGCCGGCGGCAACGCCGTGGATGCGGCGGTGGCGGTGGGCTACGCCCTGGCCGTGGTGTACCCGGCAGCCGGCAACCTCGGCGGCGGTGGGTTCATGACCGTGCAACTGGCCGACGGCCGCAAGACCTTCCTCGACTTCCGCGAAAAAGCCCCGCTGGCCGCGACCGCCGACATGTACCTGGACAAGGACGGCAACGTGGTCCCGGACCTCAGCTCCAAGGGCCACCTGGCGGTCGGCGTTCCCGGCACTGTGTCGGGCATGGAACTGGCGCTGAGCAAATACGGCACCCTCAAGCGCGCCCAGGTCATCGCCCCAGCGATCAAGCTGGCCGAAGACGGTTTTGCCCTGGAGCAGGGCGATGTCGACCTGCTGCACACCGCCACCGACGAATTCAAGAAAGACAAAGACCTGCGCGGCATCTTCCTGCACGGAGGCGAGCCGATGCTGGTGGGCCAGAAGCTGGTGCAGAAAGACCTGGCGAAAACCCTGCGGGAAATCTCCGCCAAGGGCACCGATGGCTTCTACAAAGGCTGGGTAGCCAAGGCGATTGTGGATTCCAGCCAATCGGGCAAAGGCATCATCACCCAAGCCGACCTGGACAAATACAAGACCCGCGAACTGGCGCCCATCGAGTGTGACTACCGTGGCTACCACGTGGTGTCCGCGCCACCACCGAGCTCGGGCGGGGTGGTCATCTGCGAAATCATGAACATCCTCGAAGGCTACCCGATGGCCGACCTCGGCTATCACTCGGCCCAGGGCCTGCACTACCAGATCGAAGCGATGCGCCACGCGTACGTCGACCGCAACAGCTACCTCGGCGACCCGGACTTCGTGCAGAACCCGGTCGAGCACCTGCTGGACAAGGATTACGCCGCCAAACTGCGCGCTGCCATCGACCCGCAGAAGGCCGGGATCTCCCAGGACATCAAGCCGGGCGTTTCGCCCCACGAAGGCAATAACACCACCCACTACTCCATCGTCGACAAGTGGGGCAACGCGGTCTCGGTGACCTACACCCTCAACGACTGGTTCGGCGCGGGCGTGATGGCGAGCAAGACCGGGGTGATCCTCAACGACGAAATGGACGACTTCACCTCCAAGATCGGCGTGCCGAACATGTACGGCCTGGTGCAGGGCGAAGCCAACGCCATTGCTCCGGGCAAGACGCCGCTGTCGTCCATGAGCCCGACCATAGTCACCAAGGATGGCAAGGCGGTGATGGTGGTGGGTACGCCGGGTGGCAGCCGTATCATCACGGCCACGTTGCTGACCATCCTCAACGTGATCGACTACAAGATGAACATCCAGGAAGCCGTGGACGCCCCGCGTTTCCACCAGCAATGGCTGCCTGAGGCGACCAATATCGAACGCTTTGCCCTGAGCCCCGACACCCAGAAAATCCTCGAAGGCTGGGGCCACAAGTTTGCCGGCCCGCAGGACGCCAACCACCTGGCGGCGATCCTGGTAGGCGCGCCGTCCCTGGACGGCAAGCCGGTCGGCAATAACCGTTTCTATGGGGCCAACGACCCTCGGCGCAATACCGGGTTGTCCCTGGGCTACTAAAGCCCGCGGATCAGCTCCAGCACCTCGGCCTTCTTCAGCGGGTGCTTCAGGCGTTGCGAGAGCAGCGCCATGGCCCGCTGATGTTCACAGGCAACTACCGCTTCCACTTCGTCGCCCTGGCAGAGCAGGGCGATGAAGTCGTGGCGCTGCAGGTCGCCTTCCACGTGGAGCTGATTCCAGTGGCGGGGGTGGCCCAGCAGTTCAAAGGTCTTGCCGAAGTGATACGTCCAGAAGAACGGCACATCGGCAAACACCTGTTGTGCGCCCAGCATATTGCGCGCCGCCAGCACCCCGAGTTGCTGCGCCACACGCCAGTGTTCGATGCGCACGGGTTGGCCGTTCCATGGAAAGGTCACCATATCGCCCGCCGCCCATAGTCCGGGCGCGACAGACAAACCGGCATCGGCTTTCAGCGACTGGTCCTCGGCTTTTTCCAGCCCCTCGACAAACCCCGTGGCAGGCGTGACGCCGACGCCTATCAGTACCAGGTCTGCGGCCAATCTGTGGCCGTTTTTCAGCACCACCGTCGTCACGTCCATGTGGCCTTCCAGGCGTGCAGGCTCGCTGGCGGTGTGGAATATCACGCCGTTGGCTTCATGCAATTGGCGCAGTGAGGCACCGATGCGCTTGCCCAGTTGGGCCGCCAGCGGAATCTCGTGACGGCCCACCACCTGCACCGTCAACCCGCGCTTGCGTAAGGCGGACGCGGCTTCCAGGCCGATAAAACTGTCGCCGATGATCACTGCACATGTGCCCGGTTGAGCCGCCTTGACGATACGCGCCGCATCGTCCCGGGAGCGCAACACGAACACGTTGTTGAGTACGGTGCCTGGAACATCCAGCGGCCTGGCTTCGCCGCCGGTGGCCAGCAGTGCGGCGTCGTAGTCGAAGTGGCGACCGTCCGCAAGCTCGAGGCGCTTGGCTTGAGGGTCGAGGTGGCGCACTTCGCCGTGGATCCGCGACGCGTGGCAGGTGGCCTCGTCCAGCAAGGGCGGTGTGTCCTGCGGCGGCATCTCGCCGCAGATGACGAATTTGCTCAGGGCGGTGCGGTCGTAGGCGGGGTCCTGTTCCTGGTCGATCCACAACAACCGGCCGCTGAAACCCTTGCGGCGCAGCGTGGCCACGGCCGCCGAACCGGCTGCACCGGCGCCAATCACGATAAAGCAGCGCGAATCGTTGGTGTGCGAGGCAGCGGGCGAGGGCAGTGCTTCGTCGCCCACACTGACCACGCCGTCGTGAATCTCCACCGGGTACTGCTTGAGCTGCACCAGCGCGGGCGGCTCGCAGACCTGGCCGTCATCCACCCGGAAGGCCGCCTTGTGGCACGGGCAAATGATCCTCCCGTCACAGACCACGCCTTGCTCCAGGGGCGCCCCGGCGTGGGGGCAATCCGCCTGATAGGCACGAACCTCGCTACCCGAACGCACCAGCAGGATGTGATGGGCGGCGGTTTCAACACGAACGCCACGGTCTTCGGGCAAGTTGATCAAGCGGGCAACGATGCGCATGTTCATAGGCCAATCTCCTTTTAAGGATTGACCTGTGCCCCAGGTAGAGGACTGCGTTGACCCGATAACCGGTCTTCAGCCCTGCGCGCCAGAGCGTTGAAAGTGGGCCATGCCTAACGAGCGGTGCATGAAAACCGTCCCCGCCGGTCAATCCAGCAGTTGTTCCACAGCTGAAAAGGCCTGGTCCTGGCGTGCTTGCCAATCCCCACGGATGACCCGTAGCGGTAGATGATGTTGCTCCAGCCAGTCACGACTGGCCTGAAAAAACGCCAGGCGATCGGCAAACTCCGGCTGGCAGCGCTGGCCATCGGCGGTCCACTCCACGTCTTCCGGCGACAGCAGCAGGTGCAGGTCGTAGTGGCGGGCGAGCAGTTCGCTGTCGAGCCACGCCGGGTAGTCGCCAAACAGGGTCTGGCTCCACAGCTTGTTGGTCAACAGGTTGGTGTCGAGGATCAGCAATGCCGGCTGCGCGGCGCGGGCGGCATCTTCCCAGGCCAACTGGCCCCGGGCGATCTCCGGGATATCCGCCAGGGTGGTATCGCGCTGGTGGTGGTCGATGAAATCGCGCACGTATTCGCCCACCATCACCCCGCCAAAATGTGCCTGCAACTGGGCGGCCAGCCAGCTTTTACCGCTGGATTCCGGGCCGGCCAGTACCACCACCTTCATGCGTGCAACGCCGGGTCGGCGCGCCATTCACGCCAGCCCTGCACCGCGATCACGGTGAACAAGGCGTAGAGCGCGGCGGTGAGGTACAGGCCTTTGTAGAGAAACAGCCCGACGAAGATCACATCCACGGTGATCCACAACGGCCAGCACTGCACGCGTTTTTGCGCCATCCACATCTGCGCCACCAGGCTGAAGCCGGTCAGGGCCGCGTCCAGCCAGGGTTGGGCGGCGTCGGTCCAGTGGGCCATGGCTGCGCCCAGCAACAGGCTGCCCACAGCACCCACAGCCAGGCCTTGCAGGATCGGTTGCAGGCCCAGGCTGGTGACTTGCCGGCCCTGCTTGACCTCACCGGCGCGGGTCCACTGCCACCAGCCGTAGAGTTGCAGGGCGGCGTAGATCACTTGCAGGAGCATGTCGGAGTAGCGCTTCACATCGAAGAAGATCCAGGTGTACAGCAGCACCATCACCAGGCCGATGGGCCAGCACCACGGGTTCTGTTTAACCGTCAACCAGACAGCGATCACCCCCAGGGCGGCGGCAAACAGTTCAAGCCCGGACATGGCGGTTCCTTGGGGGAGTCGAAGAGGGCGCTGATTGTAACCAATGTGGGAGCGGCGGTGCGACGATAGATCGTTCCCACGCTCTGCGTGGGAATGCAGTTCCGGACGCTCCGCGTCCCGGCTCTGCGCAACGGTGACGCAGAGCGTCACAGGATGCGTTCCCACGCAGAGCGTGGGAACGATCATCGGCGTCAGACCTTGAATTGGCGCAGAAGGCTGTCGAGTTGTTCGCTCAGGCCTTTCAAGTGCGCACTCGCGACGCTGGACTGCTGCGCCGCCAGCGCGGTGCTGTGGGACAAGCCGGCTGCCTGGGTGACGTTCTGGTTGATGTCTTCCACCACATGCGCCTGCTGCAACGTGGCACTGGCAATCGAGGCGTTCAGCCCGTTGAGATTACGCAGCGCCTGGCCGATGGCAGTCAGGCTCGCGCCCGCCTGGCCTGCTTGTTCGATGGTCAGTTGCGAGGCCTGGTGGCTGTCGCTGATGACCTTGACCGCTGCCTCCGAATGGCCTTGCAGGCGCTCGATCATCGCCTGGATCTCTGCCGTGGATTTTTGCGTACGCTGGGCCAGCAGCCGTACTTCGTCGGCCACCACCGCAAAACCACGGCCTTGCTCCCCGGCGCGGGCCGCTTCGATGGCGGCGTTGAGGGCCAGCAAGTTGGTCTGGTCGGCAATCGAGCGGATCACTTCCAGCACGCCGCCAATCTGCGTGCTTTCAGTCGACAGCGTCCGGATCACCTCCACGGCCTGGCTGATGGTGCCGGAGAGCTGGTCGATCCGTTGCAGGCTGCCATCGATATTGAGCTGGCCCTGTTCGGCCTGCACCTGGGCATCGCGCATTTCGCTGGCGGCATGCTCGGCATTTTTGGCCACGTCCTGTACGCCATAGGTGACTTCATTGATCGCCGTCGCCACCAGTTCCATCTGCTGCGATTGCTGTTGGCTGCGGTCATGGGCATCGCTGGCGTTGCTGCCCAGCTCGGTGGACGACTGGCCCAAGGCGTTGGCGCAGGTCTGCAACTGGCCTACCACCTGCCGCAGCTTGGCGGTAAAGCTGTTGAAGTGCCGCGACAATTGAGTGACTTCATCCTGGCCATGGGTGTCGAGGGTGCGGGTCAGGTCGCTTTCGCCACTGGCGATATTGGCCATCGCATTCACTGCCTGCTGCAACGGGCGCACGATGCTGCGGGCGATCAGCACCACCAGCAGGGCCATGATCAGCGCGATCACCAGGCCAACCACCGAGGCTTTCCACACCTGGCCGCGGAACTCGCCTTGCACGTCATCGACATACACTCCAGAGCCGATGATCCAGCCCCAGGGTTCGAACAGCTGTATATAGGAGGTCTTGGCCACCGGTGCATCGGCGCCGGGCTTGGGCCAGCGGTAGTTCACCATCCCCGCGCCCTTGGCCTTGGCCAGGATCACGAACTCGTTGAACACCGCAAAGCCGTCCGGATCGCGGATGGCCGAAAGGTTCTGGCCGTCGAGCTTGGGGTTGGCCGCGTGCATGATCATCACGGGCGTGAGATCGTTGATCCAGAAGTAGTCGTCCTTTCCGTAGCGCAAGCCACGTACCGCGCTCAAGGCTTGCTTCTGCGCCGCTTCACGGGTCAGGACGCCACTGGTTTCGAGGCTGTGATAATAAGTCAGGATCCCGCTGGCGGTTTGCACCACGCGCTGGGTCTGCTCACTCTTGGCCTGGTACAGGTCGCCATGAATCTGCTTGAGCATAAGCAGGCCGAGGGTTAGCAGCATCAGCACGGCGACGATCAGGATCAGCCAGAGGCGCCGGCTGATAGACATATTGCGCAAACTGTTCATGGTCCTGTCACTCCGTGTTCTTATAATTTTGGGTGCTGCATCGACATTTCCGGCTTGTCTGATAGGCTTTCGGCCCAGAATCAAAAAACCTGAGTCCTGCCTGATTTTTCACGGAATTTTCGCAGTTCGGCCTTGATTATTTGCGCTGTGCTTGCAGCGCACTCTTCGTTAGTGAACGTCTAAAAAATATCAACGAGGCATGCCGTGGGCATGACCTTTGGGGGAATCGATGGATCTTTGGACCGCCGTACAGGCACTGATACTCGGCGTTGTAGAGGGGCTGACGGAGTTTTTGCCGATCTCCAGTACCGGGCACCAGATTATCGTGGCCGACTTGATCAACTTCGGTGGCGAACGCTTTGAAGCGTTCAATATCATCATCCAGCTGGGCGCGATCCTGGCGGTGGTGTGGGAGTTTCGACGCAAGATCCTCGACGTGGTCATTGGCTTGCCGACCCAGCGCAATGCCCAGCGTTTCACCGTCAACCTGATCATTGCCGTATTGCCGGCGGTGGTGCTGGGGGTGATTTTCGCCGACCTGATCAAACACTACCTGTTCAACCCGATCACCGTTGCGGCGGCGTTGGTGGTGGGCGGCGTCATCATGTTGTGGGCCGAGCGCCGCCAGCATGAAGTGCACGCCGAAACCGTCGACGACATCACCTGGAAGGACGCGATCAAAGTCGGCTTCGCCCAGTGCCTGGCCATGATCCCGGGCACCTCGCGCTCGGGCGCTACCATCATTGGCGGCCTGTTGTTCGGCCTGTCACGCAAGACCGCCACCGAGTTCTCGTTCTTCCTGGCGATGCCGACCATGGTCGGCGCAGCGGTGTATTCGGGCTACAAGTACCGTCACCTGTTCCAGCCGGATGACCTGCCGGTGTTTGCCATCGGCTTTGTCACCTCGTTCATCTTCGCGATGATCGCGGTCAAGGCGCTGCTCAAGTTCATCGCCAGCCACAGCTACGCGGCGTTCGCCTGGTACCGGATCGCCTTCGGCCTGGTGATCCTGGCCACCTGGCAGTTCGGCTGGATCGACTGGTCGGCCGTCAAGCCATGATCATCCAGCATCCACGCTTCAAGGCGTTGGTGTTTGCACTGTTGTGCGCCGCGCCGCTGTTTGGTGCGGCGCTGCTGGGGTACCGCGGGGTTTCGCTGATCCCGCTGGTGGCCTATGGCGTGGTCAGCGTGGTGGCGTTCCTGCTGTACTGGAGCGACAAGCGCAAGGCTCGCGAAGACAGCTGGCGCACCCCGGAAAACGTCCTGCACGCGGTGGAGCTGGCAGGCGGTTGGCCGGGGGCGTTGATTGCCCAGCAGGTGTTTCGCCACAAGACGCGCAAGGTGTCTTATCAGGTGGTGTTCTGGCTGATCGTGTTGCTGCACCAGGTGTTCTGGATTGATCAACTGTTCCTGGGTGGCACGCTACTCTCGATCTTCTAGCAACAAGCCGACCTGCGTGCGCTTGGGCAGCTTGCTCACCACCAACTGGTGGGAACGCTGCAACAGGCCACGCAGTTCCTCGGCGCCCAGCGGGTAGGGCGTTTCCATGATGATCCACTGCGCCCGCGCCAGGTACGGCGCCGGGTGGATGCCGGGGCGATCCACATGGCCCAGGAACAGCTCCTTGTCGACCTTGAACGCCAGCGAGTCGCCCCGCAGGTTCTGCAAGGCAAACATCTTGTTGCCGGCAATCGAAAACACCCGCACGCCGCCCCATTTGTAATCTTCCCGCGCGCCGGGCAAGCCCAGGCAAAACGTGGCGACTTGTTCTTCGGTCATTCTCATAGCAAACGGTCTCCGCAACCTTTGAAGGCGTTATCCAGGTGGTCGATCCAGGCCCGCACGGCCGGCAACACACCGCGCCGATGTGGGTACACCGCCTGCAACCAGCCACCCGGCAATGACCATTGCGGCAAGAGCTGCACCAATTGGCCGTTGGCCAATTCCTCCTCGCAATACATCATCGGCAGCACGGTAAACCCCAGGCCGGCGAGGGCGCAGGCCTTGCGTACCAGGAAATCATCGATCCCCAGCCGCGCTTCCATCACCAGGTCGTGGCTGCTGCCCTCCGGGCTGAGCATGCGAAAGTGCACCATGCGGTCTGCTTCCAGGGCGCCCAGCACCGGCAGTTGCTTGAGGTCTTCCAGGGTGTCGATCTGCCGCTCACGCACAAAGTCGGGGCTGGCGACAATCGCGGTCTGGGCCTGGCGCAGGCGCTTGGTCACCAGCAGCGGGTCTTCATCCCCAAGCTCGCGCACGCGCAAGGCCACATCAATGCCTTCGGCCACCAGGTCGACGCGACGGTTGACCAGGTTCATCTCCAACTGCACCAGCGGGTTGGCGGTGAGAAACTCCGCCACCACGGTCTGCAGGAATTGGTGAGCCAGGCCCACGGGGCTGCTGACCCGCAGCCGGCCACGGGGTTCGCTGGACATGCTGGCCACTGCCTCATCGGCCATTTCCGCCTCCAGCAGCATTGCCTGGCAGTGGCGCAGGTAGCGTTCACCCACGGCGGTGAGGGTCAGTTGGCGGGTGGTACGTTGCAGCAAGCGGGCGCCGAGGCGTTCTTCCAGCTCGGCAATGCGCCGCGACAGCCGCGACTTGGGAATCCCCAGCAGTCGCCCGGCAGCGGCGAAACCGCCGGCTTCCACCACCTTGGCGAAGTAGTAGAGGTCATTCAGATCTTGCATGGTCGGCCTATTGTCCTGTCAGTGGGACGAATAATCGCATATTGCCTGACTAATCGCTGATTGGTTTCATCTGTAGGCTTATTTCCATTCCGTCGCCCTTGGCGATGCTTACTTGGAGATTAACCATGAAACTGTTGCATATCGATTCCAGCATCCTCGGCGACAACTCGGTTTCCCGTCAGTTGAGCGCAGGTGTCGTCAAGACTTGGCAGGCGGCCGAGCCAGGCGTTGAAGTGACCTACCGTGACCTGGCCAGCGAAGGCATCAACCACTTTTCCGGCGTGACCCTGGGTGCACTGGGCACCGCTGCCGAGCTGCGTGATGCCGTACAGAAACATGAAGCCGAGCTGAGCGCCAACACCCTCGCCGAATTCCTCGCGGCCGACGCCATCGTCCTGGCTGCGCCGATGTACAACTTCACCATCCCGACCCAACTCAAGGCCTGGATCGACCGTATCGCCGTCGCCGGCCAGACATTCCGCTACACCGAAAACGGTCCTGAAGGCCTGGCCGGTGGCAAAAAAGTCATCATCGTGTCGACCTCCGGCGGCCTGCACGTTGGCCAGCCTACCGGTGTGGCTCACGAAGACTACCTGAAAGTACTGCTGGGCTTCCTCGGCATCACCGACATCGAAATCGTCCGCGCTCACGGCCTGGGCTATGGCGATGAAGTGCGCAGCAAGGCGATCAGCGACGCCAACGCAGTGATCAACGAACAATTGTTTGCCGCAGCGTAAGACTTGTGTAAATTTTGCTGTTCCTCGATATCAATCTGATTCGAGGCGCCTAAACTCTGTATTCTGCTCGCCTGAAAAGCGATCGGAGTACGGAGTTTTTTCGTTTACCCGCTGTCACTACTTTGGCCCAGGTTATGCACGCATGGGTAAACCCTGCCAGTCCGAGCGCCTGAACCATGGATACTTCAACAGCTACGCGGGCTTACGCAACAAAGGTGGACATCCCCATGATGCGTCTTTGTGCAGTCTTGGTTCTCTCCCTGCTCGGCGGCCTGATTTCAGTGCAAGCCGCGCCCGCGCCGCACCCCCATTGGAGTGTGGGCTTCCACCGCATGACTTTTCTCGACCCGCTGGATCTGCAGCCGATGAAAGCCGTCGCGTTCTACCCGTCCACCGGCCTGGAACACACCACCCAGGTGGGCGCTTATCACATCGCCGCCACTGAAGACTCGAAAATCGCCATCGGCCGCTTTCCAATGCTGATGCTGTCCCACGGCAATACCGGCACGCCCCTGGCCCTGCACGACCTCGCCACCTCCCTGGCGCGCAAGGGGTTTGTGGTGGTGGCGGTGCTGCACCCTGGCGACAACTACAAGGATCACAGCCGGCTGGGCACCTTGAGCAACCTGTACGGGCGCCCGATCCAGATTTCCGAAGCGATCACCGCCACCCTCGGCGACCCGATGCTGTCGCCATTCGTCAACGTCGACCAGGTAGGCGTCATCGGTTATTCGGCCGGTGGCGAAACCGCGCTGATCCTCGCCGGCGCCAAGCCGGACCTCGACCGCCTGCGCCGCTACTGCCAGCAACGCCCGGAAGATCGCGACGCCTGCACCACCAAGGGCGAGTTGATCGTCGACCGCGACGACCTGCAACCGCAGGCCGACCCGCGTATCCATGCCTTGATGTTGATGGCGCCGTTGAGCCTGATGTTTGGCCGCCACACCCTGGCGGACGTGCATGTACCGGTGCTGCTCTACAGCGGCGACGGCGACAAGCTGGTGGCCGTGGACAAGAACGCCGAGGCCCTGGCGCGCAAACTGCCGGAGCCGCCGGACTTCAAGCTGCTGGCCGGGGCAGGGCACTTTGTGTTCATGGCGCCTTGCGACGAGAGCCAACTGGCCGCGATGCCCGCCATGTGCACCGATGCTGACGGGGTTGACCGTGAAAGCATACACCGCGACCTGATTTCCGAGGCCGGGCGGTTCTTTAATCACACCCTCGGGCAATCCACCCGGGCGGGCTTGCAGACGGCTGATCAGTAAGCGCGGCGCTTGAGCAGCAACGTCAGGCCCAGGCCGGTGACCGAGAGCAGGGCGGCGCAGAAGAAGATCCACGAGTAGCCCAGGTTCAGCGCCACCGCACCCATCACCGGCCCGGCAATGGCCAGCGCCAGGTCAAAAAACACCGCATATGCACTCAACCCGGCGCCCCGGCTGCTGTTGGGCACCTGCTTGATCGCCTCCACGCCCAGCGCCGGGTACACCAGCGACAAACCAAAGCCGGTCAGCCCGGCGCCGATCAAGGCCACGCCGGTGGACGGTGCCAGCCACAGCAGCGTCAGGCCCAGGGTTTCGATGGTCATGCAGGCAATCGCCGCGGTGAAGCCGCCGAAGCGGTTGATGGCAGAGATAAACACCAGCCGTGACAGGATGAAACACACGCCAAATACCGTCAGGCACCAGGCTGCGCCCGTCCAGCCACGGCTCAAGTAGTAGAGGGTGATAAACGTGGTGAGGGTGCCGTAGCCAATCGATGCCAGGCACAGGCTGGCGCCGAACGGCGCGATACGCCCGAATACCGCCCAGAAGGGCAGCCGCTCGCCGCGCACCACGGGCACCGAAGGTTTGTTGCGAATCAGCAGCAGGCCCAGGGCGGAAAGTGCCGTGAGGGCGATTCCGAGGCTGGTGTAGCCGTAGTCGGCAACCATCACCACCCCAAGCGGTGCACCAATGGCAATCGCGCCGTAGGAGGCGATGCCGTTCCACGAGATCGATCGTGCCGTATGTTCGGCACCGACCGCGCCCATGCACCAACTGATGGTGCCGACGCCGATCAGGCCCTGCGCGACGCCGAGTAACAGCCGGCCGACAATCAATATGCCGAGGCTCAGCAACGGCAAGCTTTGCAGCAGCGTGGCGATGAACGTCAGCACCCCGCTCAGCAGAATCCCGCTCAGGCCCAGCACGATAGCGCGCTTGGTGCCGACGTTGTCCGACATGCGCCCCGCCATGGGGCGGCTGAGCAGCGTGGCCAGGTATTGCGAGCCGATGGTTATCCCGGCGACCACCGCGCTGAAACCCAGCTCACCGTGGACATAGCCGGGGATGACGGCAATCGGCAGGCCGATACAGATAAACGCGATAAACGTGTAGAAAACGATGGAGACGATCTGCAGGGTGATCGACAAGGAGCTGGGGGTGGCGGGCTGTGTGGCAGGCATGGGGACTCGTTCGCGGGCGGGCGGTGAGGGCATCATGGCAAGGGCTTGGGGTAAAAGGAAGCAGGCTAACTATATTTGATGATATTGCGGCCCGTGCCTATCCGGCTTTGGATCCATGGGGCCTCCCTGGCCCGGGACGACTAAAGCGGACGCGGTAAAGTGTGGGAGCTGTCGAGCTTTAGCAAGGCTGCGAAGGCGGCGGCATGGTCAATAAAGATGTTGCCTGGCACACCGCTATCGCGGCCTCGCTAAAGCTCGACGGCTCCCACAGAAAAGCAGAGCCATATCCCAAAAAAAAGCCCCATCACACTGGACGGGGCTTTCGCATTTCAAACTACCGGCGGCTCTTAGAAAACCACACCCTGACTGCGCAGGTAATCGTCATAAGTCCCGCTGAAGTCGATCACCCCACTCGGGCTCAGCTCGATGATGCGGGTGGCCAGGGACGACACAAACTCCCGGTCATGGCTGACAAAGATCAGCGTACCCGGGTAGTTCTCCAACGCCAGGTTCAGCGCCTCGATGGACTCCATGTCCAAGTGGTTGGTCGGCTCGTCCATGATCAGCACGTTCGGCTTTTGCAGGATCAGCTTGCCGAACAGCATGCGACCTTGCTCGCCACCGGAAATCACCTTCACCGACTTCAGGATCTCGTCGTTGGAGAACAGCATGCGGCCCAGGGTACCGCGAACCACTTGCTCGCCTTCCTTGGTCCAGCGGCCCATCCAGTCGAACAGGTTGGACTCGTCTTCGAAGTCCGAAGCATGGTCCTGGGCGTAATAGCCCAGTTCAGCCGCGTCGGTCCACTTGACCGTACCGGCATCCGGGGTCAGTTCGTTGACCAGGGTACGCAGCAGGGTGGTCTTGCCGATACCGTTCGGGCCAATGATCGCCACGCGCTCGCCGGCTTCAACCTGGAAGCTGAAGTCCTTGAACAGCGTCTTGCCGTCAAAGCCCTTGGCCATGCGATCGACGATGACCGCCTGGCGGTGCAGCTTCTTGGTCTGGTCGAAGCGGATGAACGGGCTGACGCGGCTCGATGGCTTGACTTCGGCCAGCTGGATCTTGTCGATCGCCTTGGCACGGGAAGTGGCCTGCTTGGCTTTCGAGGCGTTGGCCGAGAAGCGGCTGACGAAGGATTGCAGCTCGGAGATCTGCGCTTTCTTCTTGGCGTTGTCCGACAGCAACTGCTCGCGGGACTGGGTCGCCACGGTCATGTATTCGTCGTAGTTGCCCGGGAACAGGCGCAGCTCGCCGTAGTCCAGGTCGGCCATGTGGGTGCAGACGCTGTTCAGGAAGTGACGGTCGTGAGAGATGATGATCATCAGGCTGTTACGCTGGGTCAGGATGTTTTCCAGCCAGCGGATGGTGTTGATGTCCAGGTGGTTGGTCGGCTCGTCGAGCAGCAACACTTCCGGATCGGAAAACAGCGCCTGGGCCAGCAATACACGCAGCTTCCAGCCTGGTGACACTTCACTCATCGGGCCGTTGTGCTGCTCGATGCCGATACCCAGGCCCAGCAGCAACTCACCGGCGCGGGATTCGGCGGTGTAGCCGTCCATCTCGGCGAAGTCGGTTTCCAGCTCGGCCACGGCCATGCCGTCGTCTTCGGTCATTTCCGGCAGCGAGTAGATGCGGTCGCGCTCGGCCTTGACCTTCCACAGCTCTTCGTGACCCATGATCACGGTGTCGAGCACGGTGAATTCCTCGTAGGCGAACTGGTCCTGGCGCAGTTTACCCAGGCGCACGTTCGGCTCCAGCATGACCTGGCCGCCCGACGGGTCGAGGTCGCCACCGAGGATTTTCATGAAAGTCGACTTGCCGCAACCGTTGGCACCGATCAGGCCATAACGGTTGCCTGCGCCGAACTTGACCGAAACGTTCTCAAATAGCGGCTTGGCGCCGAACTGCATGGTGATGTTAGCTGTGGAGATCAATTACTTTACCTATCAATAGCTTGGAGTGCGCTAATTTGAGCCGGGCCCATTTTGTGGCCCAGGCCAACGGGCATACGTCGGCAGCGACATCAAGGCTTGGGGCCCAGTCGCTGAGCAGAAAAATGGGTGCATGTTGGAATTTGGCGCGCATTGTCGCATATGTCAGGCGGGAGTTGTATGGCGCTGCACGGATGGATTCGCCCGAGTCTCCGGCATTGCCACCCACACCAGCCCCAATGCGACGGCCGCCACGCCGGCCAGGGTCAGGAACGCGGCGTTGTAACCCGCCCACTGCACGACAAAACCTGCCAGGCTGCTGCTCAAGGCCGCCCCGAGGCCGAATGCCGTGGACAGCGCGCCCAGGCTGACATTGAAGCGTCCGGTGCCCTGGGTGAGGTCTTTGACGATCACCGGAAACAGCGCGCCGAACACCCCGGCGCCGACCCCGTCAAGCATCTGCACCGCCACCAGCCAATAAGGATCACTGGACAGCGTATACAACACGCCCCGTAGAGGCAGGATCATGAAACCGGCGAGCAGCAACGGCTTGCGCCCCCACACGTCGGCCTTCACGCCCACCAGCCAGGCCACCGGCACCATCACCAACTGGGCCGCGACGATGCAGGCCGAG
Organism: Pseudomonas sp. KK18; assembly: GCF_037094675.1. Lineage (NCBI taxonomy): Bacteria > Pseudomonadati > Pseudomonadota > Gammaproteobacteria > Pseudomonadales > Pseudomonadaceae > Pseudomonas > Pseudomonas sp. KK18. The sequence continues at coordinate 3,804,355 of NZ_CP146605.1, read as the reverse complement.
GTCAGCGGCGTGGCCATCTGCAGGTTGATCTGCGACAGCTTCTGGCTGACCAGCGGCAGCATGGCCGCATTGGCCAGGTGAAACAGCGCGCAGCAGATGGCAAACAGCATCAAGGGCCTGTTCGCCAGAAGCACGGCCAGCCCCGACGGTTGTTCATGGCCGGTGCCATGCGCAGGGTCGAAACCCCGTGCGACTTCGTGGTCGATTGCCTGGGCTGACACGCAGCTGACCGCGATGACACTCGCCGCAGCCATGACTGCCATCAGATAGAACACCGCCACCGGGCCGAACAGGTAGGCGAACCCACCAGCGAGCAGGGCCGCCACCGCGTTGCCGGCGTGGTTGAAGGTTTCATTGCGGCCGGTGCGCCGGGTAAAAGCGCGCGGCCCGGTGATCCCGAGGGAAATCGCCGAGATGGCCGGCGCAAACACCGAGGCCGCCGCTGCACTGGCCGCCTGGGTCAGCGCCACCAGGCTGAAGGAGCTGACGAAGGGCAGGAGCAGGCAACTGGCAGTCACCAGCAGCGCGGCGATCACGATCACTGCCCGTTTGCTGCGGGTTCGGTCAATCAATGCGCCGGCCGGGGTCTGGGTGAGCAGGGCCGCGATGCCGGCCAGGGTCATGACCACGCCGATGCTGGCGGGGTCCCAGTGGTGCACGGCCAGCAGATAAATCGCCAGGTACGGCCCCAGTCCGTCACGCACGTCCGCCAGGAAGAAGTTCAGGCTGTCCAGGGACAGGGTGTTGCGCAGGTCAGAGCGAGTGGCCATGGCACGGTCTTCAGGCAAGAGGTCGGTAGCAGTAGTGACCCATGGCGTGAAGGTATAGTTTCTGAAGGCGGCGTTGCACTCGTATGGCAATACAAGCAAAAACATTTACAGAGTGGAGCCATTTGCATCGAAAAATAGCGCTGATCGAGGCTTTTTCAGGGCTTTTTATTGTTAACAGTTGAACATCCAATAAGCCTGGCTTATTTTCCGTCCGTTCGCCCTACAGTGAAGGCTCTTTACCGGTTCAAGGATGGCGAGGCTTTCGGTGTAGGGCGGACTTCTTTTGTCGCAATGACCGGAACATATTGGAGACGCAATGGACATGCTGTCAGCCCAGGTATCAAAACCAGCCCGCTCAACTGCCCCGTGCTACACCCTCACCGCCATCAAGCGCCCGTGCTGATTGGCTGCCGTGCAGGCAAAAAAAGGCCCGTGGGGTAGACGGGCCAAGGTGTTCACTGGAGTAGGTAGCCTTCACCCTATAGGTCAACACGTGAAGGCCATGTGAAAACCATGTCGCAGGAACGGATGTATCTCCGTGTCAGGGTTTGCGCACGAACGTGCGCATGGTTTGCCCTGGGCCGGTACTGAAGCGGGTAGGGCGGGGCATGCCTTCATCTGCCGCAATAAACACGAAGTGATCACCTTCCAGCCGGTAACTCGCGGGTAACTGCTTGCCGGCATCCTCTCCCATCGAGTCAACCCAGGTAATGCTTTTGGGTGCCGTGCTGGCATCGAGCGTGAAGCTGCCTGCCAGTAAAACCTCGCCGTCGACCGTCACCACCTGGAATTGATCGCCCGAGATTGTCGTGATCGCGCCTGGCGCGCTGTGTTCATCCGTGGGATTGAGCGCGCCATTGTCTTCCAGTGCCGTTTGCTCCCATGCGCCCTGGAGCGCCTCAAAGTCATCAATTGAAACAGAGGTCATACAAATTCCTTTTTTTTGGTTGAAAAATGATCAGTCAATGCCCTGGGGTGTAGGCGCCTGACGGATGAGCTGAATCGATTTTGTGAGAATTGTCTGTTTTCTCAAGGTTGCGTACGAATTTTCCCAATATTCACGGGTATTTAGCGCCATTTTATGCGTTGATTCGGAAACGGTTCTTTACAAGTTCGTCTACGCTCAGCACCAGGGTAGGGACTCCTGGGTATCTGAACGAAAACAATCTACGGTGATGTGGGATTTTTCCGTGACCGAGGTGGTCGGATGACCATCGGTAGACCGTGTGTGTCTTGTGTACAGGGCGTTGTCCCTGATTTTCAAGCGGTCATTCAGTATTTGATGAATATGTATGACCGCTGACTGTCGATTTTTTAAGGTGCATCAGTTTTGAATAAAACTCCTCGGCTCCACGCTCATGCGGCATCGGACGAAATTGATCTGTTTGAACTGTGTCATGGTATCTGGCGACAAAAGAAGTTAGTGCTGGGTTGTACAATTCTCGCGGGAGTCCTGGGCGCTGGCTACGCATTTCTGGCACCGCGGGAGTATGAGGTCAGCAGTGTGCTGCGCCCTGCAGCCATCAATGAACTGGATGCACTGAACCGCTCCGAAGTCTATAAGTTGCCCCCGGCGGACGCGCTGAATAAAGTCGGCGCACAACTGGACTCCTACGAAGCCCGCCTGGGGTTCTTCAAGTCGCATGAGGACCTTTTCAAGGCGTTCCAGAAAACCGGGCAAAGCCTGGAGCAGAGTTTTGAAGCATTCAATCGAAACTCGATCAACCTTATTCTGCCGGATCCAAAAAAAGCCGACTCCCTGAGCAGTTATATCCGGCTTGAGTTGCAATACCCCAAAGACATCGACGGCGTTGCCATTCTCAACGGCTTTGTGGACTACGCCATCGCGTCGGAACGCGCCCAAGTGGGTGCAGACCTGAAAGTGATCGTCAATAACCGCCTGAACGAACTCAAGGGCAAGATTGACGCAGCGCGCTCCAACTACGAAACCGATAAGGAGTCGAAAATTGCCAAGCTGCTTGAGGCCGACCGGCTCAAGCGCGCTCAATTGGAAGACGAATTGGTTGCCCTGCGCTTGCAGATGAAAATGGAGCGAACGAACCGACTGGCGGAGTTGGCCGAGGCCATCTCCATCGCCAAGTCGATGGGCATCAAGACGCCGACTACCCCGTCATCCATGGCGGATGCCTCTCGTGGCGGCTCCAATCAAATGATGCGCACCGAGGTCAATAATCAGAAAATCCCGCTGTACTTCCTCGGGACAGAAGCGCTTGAGGCGGAACGTACGGCCTTGCTGGCGCGCACCAGCGACGACTTCACTAACGGTCGCGTTGCGCAGATTGGCAAAGAGTTGCAGATGCTGGAGGTCAACCGAGAAGTCGAGGTCCTGAAAAAACGCGGGAATGAAGACATTTTCTTGCAGGATGTTGAACCGTTACGCGCGGAAGTCGCGCGGTTGCGGAGCCTCAATATCGACATGAGTGACCTCAAACTGGTCACCATTGACCGTCGTGCCCAGGAGCCACTCAGCCCGATCAAGCCTAAAAAAGGCCTTGTGATAATGCTGAGCGTGGTTGCGGGGTTGATTCTGGGTATGCTGATTGCACTGGTCCGCCATTTCATCCTGGCACGGCGCGAAGCCATACCCTACTCGCAGCTGGATGAACATCGGCTTGCTCTGCGTCCACGCAAGGATGACGAACCGAAAATCTGACGCCTTCAGCAGCGGGCAGGCCGCCCGGCAAGCCCGCTGCTGCTCTTCCTGGCATACTCACTGGACACCTTTTCACAAATCTTGATTAACCTTTGGTTACAAAGTGTGGCTAAAATAGCTGCCAATGGCCACGACCGGATTGTCACCCAGCCGTTCGTGTTGCCGGTTTTGTGAATTGTGATTTCAGGTGCTGCATCTTCAATCCTCGGCCGTTGTGGGCACGCGGGAGCAGCCTGTTCTCTTCTGACTTGTGACGAATACCTTGAAACTCATCATTGTTGCTCTCTACGTTGCCTCTATTGCGTATGTCCACCTGCGTGGCCGGGTGCGCCACAAGCTGGGGCGCCAGCTCAGCGATCACTCGACCTTCCTGGCTCCGGTGAACTGCTTTCTCTACCTCTTTTCCAAACTGCCCAGCCGACCGTACCTGTCCCCCAGCGACTTTCCCGACCTGAGCCCGCTTCAGGAGCATTGGCAAGAGATCCGCGAGGAAGGCCAGAACCTGCTGCGCGCAGGCGAGATCAAGCGCTCCGACCAGTACAATGACGTGGGTTTCAATTCGTTCTTCAAGTCGGGCTGGAAGCGTTTCTATTTGAAGTGGTACGGCGACAGCCATCCTTCGGCGATGAAGCTGTGCCCGCGCACCACCGAGCTGGTGCAAAGCATCGGCTCGATCAAGGCCGCGATGTTTGCCGAGCTGCCACCGGGCTCAAAGCTGGTACGCCATCGTGACCCGTATGCCGGTTCCTACCGTTACCACCTGGGCCTGGACACGCCCAACTCTCCGGGCTGCTACATCAACGTGGACGGTGAAAACTACTACTGGCGCGACGGTGAACCGGTGATGTTTGACGAGACCTTTATCCACTACGCCGAAAACACCACCGAGCAGAACCGGATCATTCTGTTCTGCGATATCGAACGCCCGATGAAGTATCGCTGGGCGGCCGCGTTCAACCGTTGGTTCAGCCGCAACGTGATGGCTGCGGCCGGTTCGCCCAACGATGCCGGTGACAAGACCGGCGGCCTGAACCGTGCGTTTACCCGCCTGTACAAGATTCGCCTGCGGGGCAAGGAGTTGAAGAAACGCAACCGCACCCGTTACTACCTGGAAAAATGGGCGATCTTTGCCGGCCTGGCCGCGATCTTCATCCTCATCTGAACCGGGCAGCGGAGCGCATCAGCCTGGCGGATGCGCCCCCAGCTTCTCCCACATCTTCTTGCTGATCTTCTGCCGATTGGCATAACCCGCCCACGGGTCCTTCTTCAAACCCTGCAAACGCTCGTGCAGGTTAGCCACCGTCCATTGTTGGGCGCTGTGCAGACTCTTCAACTCATCACGACTCACCGGTACCGATACCGGCAGGCCGGGCCGCGCCCGCACCGAGTAGGCGGCTACCGTGCTGGCGCCCCGGGCGTTGCGCAGGTAGTCGATGAAGATCTTGCCCACGCGATTCTTCGGGCCCGAAGTCGCGGTAAAGCGTTCAGGCAACTGCAGCGTCATGAACTGGGCGATGGCCTTGGCGAAGGCTTTTACCGAGTCCCAGCCGTCGCGGCGCGCCAGCGGCACCACCAGGTGCAGGCCTTTGCCGCCGCTGGTCTTGACGAACGCTTCAAGCCCCAGTTCATCGAGTACCGACAAGGTCAGTTGCGCCGCTTCAAGCATGCTTTTCCACGGCAGTGCCGGGTCCGGGTCGAGGTCGAGCACAAAGAGGTCCGGGGCTTCAATCTTGTCAGCGGTAGCGCCCCAGGTATGCAACTCGACGGTACCCATCTGCACGGCACCGATGAGCGCGGCCGGGCTGTCGATTTCCATCAGCCGCGCATGGCCCGGGTCCAGGGCCTGGTCCAGTTGCTTGATATTCGGGATCGCCAGGCGCTCGGAGTGCTTCTGGAAAAACTGTTCGCCGGCAATGCCTTCCGGTGCCCTGAGCAAGGATACCGGCCGGTTGCGCAGAAAGGGCAGGAGCCATTCGCTGATGCCCTCATAGAACTGTGCCAGTTGCAGTTTCTGTGTAGCGCTCTGGGCATCGATGACTCGGTCCGGATGGGTAATCCTGACCCCAGCCACGGCGCCGGTGCCCGCCGTCTTTTTGCGGGGTTTTTCCTTCAGCGATTTGGCCGTCCGCGGCTGCTCATGCACAATCTGCTCCGCCGGCTTGTCGGTGCGCAGCCCGACAAACGCCGCCTGGCGCACCACACCTTCGCGGGTCCATTCGGCAAATTGCACTTCGCCCACCAGCTGCGGCTCGACCCAGTGCACGCCGCGTGCCTGGGCACTGGTCAGGGGCTTGGCCAGCGGTGAAGTCTGGCGTTCCAGCGCCTTCAACTGTGCACTGATCTTTTTCAGCGCGGCCTGATCGAATCCGGTACCTACGCGCCCGGCATACACCAGGCCGCTGTCATCATTGACCGCCAGCAACAGCGCGCCAAACCCGCTGCGCGAACCTTGCGGGCGAGTGAACCCTACGATCACGAATTCCTGGCGCAGCCGGCACTTGAGCTTGATCCAGTCCGGGCTACGCCTGGAAACGTACGAGCTGCCGGCACGTTTGCCGATCACGCCCTCCAGCGCCAGGTCGCAGGCACTCTCGAAGATATCCCGCTGGTTGGCAGCAAAGGACTCGGAGAAGCGCAGCAGCTTGCTCTTGCTGCGGCTAACCGCGTCCTTCAGTGCGGTGCGGCGCTCTTCGACAGCGGCTTCGCGCTGGTCGCGGCCGTCGAGGAACGGCGCATCGAACAGGTAATAGACAATGTCCAGGCTGCGGCCGATATCAAAGGCGTTCTGCAGCGCCTGGAAATCCGGCAGCCCGTCGGCGTTCAGGCTGACCACCTCACCGTCGAGCCAACTGTCCTTGAGCTTCAGGGCTTCCAGGGCCTTGGCCTGGCGTGGCAGGCGATCGGTCCAGTCATGGCCATTGCGGGTGAACAGCCGAACTTCGCCATCGCGAATCCGCGCGAGGATGCGATAGCCGTCGAATTTGATCTCGTACACCCAATCGCCTTCCGGTGCACGGTCCACCAGTGTCGCCAGCTGTGGCGCGAGTTGATCGGGCAGGTCGGTTGAGGGCTTGCGCCTGGCTTTCTTCGGCGCTGCGGGCTTTTTCACAGCCCCCACCGTTGCGTCGCTCAGCACGCTTTTCGGTTCAGCCTGAACCACATCGTAGTCAGCCACCGGGCGTGCCTGCTGATCGTTCTCCTTGATCAACAACCACTGCTCCTTGTCGCCGCTGCCCTTGAGTCGGATGCGCACCAGCGTCCAGTCGCCTGCCAGTTTTTCGCCGATCAGGCTGAACTTCAGCTTGCCGGCCGCGTAGGCCTTGTGCGGGTCATCGTGGGGCTGCCATACACCGCGATCCCACACGATCACATCGCCAGCGCCGTATTGGCCTGCCGGAATGCTGCCCTCGAAACTGCCGTAGCCCAATGGATGATCTTCCACATGCACCGCGAGGCGCTTCTGGCTCGGGTCGAGGCTTGGGCCCTTGGGCACCGCCCAGCTTTTGAGGACGCCGTCGAGCTCCAGGCGAAAGTCATAATGCAGGTTGCGCGCATCGTGCTTTTGAATCACGAACGACAGGGCATGCGCCCGGTTCCTGGCGCGAGGCGCACTGCCGGCGGGTTCGGCGGTCACATCGAAGTCGCGCTTGGCGTTGTATTCACTCAGGGGCTTGGCCATGGCGGTCTACCTCATGAAGCCTTGCTGGTCTTTTTCGCGGCAGGTTTCTTGGCTGCAGCCTTGGTCGCGGGCTTGCCGGCCAGGCTGCGCTTGAGCAACTCCGTCAGGTCGATCACGTCCGCGGATTTGCGCTCATCCACACCTTCACTGGATTCCACGTCTTCGATCTTGCCGGCCTTGGCCTTCTTCGCCACCAGCGCCATGATCTTTTCCTGGAAGCTGTCGCGGTATTCGTCCGGCTGCCAGTCGGCGCTCATGTCTTCCACCAGACGCTTGGCCATGTCGAGTTCGCCCTTGGCCAATGTCGGTTTGGTCACGTCGCTGCCCAATTCCAACTCGTCCAGGCCACGCACTTCGGCAGGCCAGCGCAGCATCACCAGCACCAGCGCCGACTCCAGCGGCATCAGTGCCGCCAGGTGCTGCTTGGTGTGCAGCACCACGTTGGCCAGGGCGACCTTGCGGGTTTTCTTCAGGGTTTCGCGCAGCAGGGCATACACCTTGCCGCCGCGCTTGTCGGGGGCCAGGAAGTAGGGCGTGTCGATGTTCTGCAACGGGATCTGGTCGCTGGCCACAAACGCGATGATTTCGATGGTCTGGGTGGACTTGGGGTGGGCCGAGCGGATTTCGTCTTCGCTGAGGATCACGTAGCGACCTTTCTCGTAGGCCACGCCCTTGACGATATTTTCCTTGGTGACTTCCTTGCAGGTGGTCTTGTTGATGCGCTTGTAACCCACCGGGTCCATGCTGCGTTTGTCCAGCCAGTCGAAGTCGACGCCCTGGGAGGACGTGGCCGAGACCAGTGACACGGGGATGTGCACCAAGCCAAAACTGATTGCGCCTTTCCAGATAGCCCGTGGCATGTCGGTATTCCTGAAGTGTGTGGTCTTCAGGTGACAGGGCGGATTCGGCAAAAGTTTCCCTGGCCAGCCGGCTGGCACCAGGGTTTCAGACAGATCGTGTTACACCTGATGAGAAACTATTTAGTTACCAAAGCCGAACCCAAGGCGTAGCGTGTTATCGAAAGCACGTATTACTTGCGCCCAGAGAGGCTTTGTCATGAACACCCGTTTGCGCAACCTTGCCGTATTGGCGTTGGGCCTGGCCTTGAGTTCGTTGGCACAGGCGCAAAACCTGCCCGGCAGCAGCAACAACCCCTACAACGGCCCCATCCACCAGGCCAATCCCAACAGCATGCAGGGCACCCAGCCCAACGCGCCGGCAGCGCGAGGCACCTATATTCCGCCGGCACAGCGGCCGCCGACCCTGCAAAACGGCGGTATCGGCAACAGCGTCCAGCGCCGTGACGGCGCGCAGACCCCGCCGGCTATCCAGCCCAAGGCTCCCACCCGTGACGCCAATGGCAATCGCGGCGATTGAGTGTGTAAAGACGACAAGGAAACCCACCGTATGCTGTTACGCAAAACCCTTCTAGCGACCTTCTGCGCCGCTGCCTTGCTGCCCCTGGCGCTGCCTGTCTCGGCGGCCGCCACCCAACAGTTTCCCAGCGAGCAAGGGAGTATCACCGTCACCCCGATTGCCAAGGGCCTCGATCACCCGTGGGCGGTGGCGTTCCTGCCGGACAAGCAAGGCTTCCTGGTCACCGAACGTCCCGGCAACCTGCGGTTTGTCAGCCCGGACGGCAAACTGTCCGCGCCCCTGAGTGGCGTGCCGAAGGTGTTTGCCAAAGGGCAGGGCGGCCTGCTGGACGTGGTGCTGTCGCCGGACTTCAAGGAGGACCGCCTGGTGTACCTGTCCTACGCCGAGGGCGGCGGCACGAATGGCACCGCAGGCACCGCAGTCGGGCGTGGGCGCTTGAGCGATGACCTGAGCGGCCTGCAAGACTTCAAGGTGATCCTGCGTCAGGAGCCCAAGCTGTCCACGGGCAACCACTTCGGCTCGCGGCTGGTGTTTGACCGCGATGGGTACCTGTTCGTGACCCTTGGGGAAAACAACGACCGGCCCACCGCCCAGGACCTCGACAAGCTGCAAGGCAAGGTGGTGCGGATCTTCCCGGATGGTCGTATACCGGAAGACAACCCCTTTGTCGGCCAGGAAGGCGTGAGGCCGGAAATCTGGTCCTACGGCCAGCGTAACCCCCAGGGTGCGGCACTGAACCCGTGGAGCGGCACACTCTGGGAAAACGAACATGGCCCGCGTGGCGGGGATGAGATCAATATCATTGAACGAGGGAAAAACTACGGCTGGCCGCTGGCGACCCATGGCATCAACTATTCCCTGACGCCGATTCCCGAGGCCAAGGGCAAGACGGTCGAAGGCACCGTTGCACCGCACCACGTCTGGGAAAAATCCCCGGGTGTGAGCGGCATGGCGTTCTACGACGCCGACCGGTCCAAGGCCTGGCAGCACAACGTGTTTATCGGGGCATTGGTCAGCCAGGAGTTGATTCGCTTGCAGTTCGATGGGGACAAGGTCATCCACGAAGAGCGACTGCTGGGCGGCCTGAAAGCGCGGATCCGCGATGTGCGCCAGGGCCCGGATGGTTACCTGTATGTGCTCACGGATGAAGATAACGGCGTGTTGTATCGGGTGGGTTTGAACCAGGACTGACGGATACGGCAAATACCAATGTGGGAGCGGGCTTGCTCGCGAAAGCGGTGGGTCAGTCGCTGGAGATGTTGGCTGAGCCATTGCCTTCGCGAGCAAGCCCGCTCCCACAGTTGTGTAGCGTCGAGCCTACAACCCAAGCTCCGACAACCCCGGATGCTCATCCGGACGCCGCCCCAGCGGCCAGTGGAACTTGCGCTCGCTTTCCTTGATCGGCATGTCGTTGATGCAGGCAAACCGGTTCGCCATCAAGCCGTTCTCGTCAAACTCCCAGTTCTCGTTGCCGTAGGAGCGGAACCAGTTGCCGGAGTCGTCATGCCATTCATAGGCATAGCGCACCGCAATGCGGTTGCCGGTAAATGTCCACAACTCCTTGATCAACCGATAATCCAGCTCTCTGGCCCATTTGCGGGTCAGGAAGGCCTTGGCCTCTTCGCGGTTGTGGGCGAACTCGGCGCGGTTGCGCCATTGGGTATCCAGGGTATAGGCCAGGGACACCCGTTGCGGGTCCCGGGAGTTCCAGCCGTCTTCGGCCAGGCGAACTTTTTCAATCGCCGATTCACGGGTGAATGGCGGCAACGGCGGGCGTATTTCTGCGTTGGATGACATGGGACGGCTCCTTAACAGGTTTAAAAGTCAGGTCAAAGTTGCAATAGGGTTCGCGCCATGGATTGCGCATTATCGGCAGCGGTGGTGTCGCCCATCACCAGGGCAACGGTAATGGCGCCATCAATCAGGATCAGCAGGTGCGCGGCCTGGCGTTCCGGGTCGGGGGTGCCATGTGCTTGACACAGTTCGAGGGCGTACTCGAACAGTTTCTGTTTATGGGCCTTGGCCAGTTGGCGCACCGGGTTGTGCGGGTCGCCGGTCTCGCCGCTGGTGTTGATGAAGGCGCAGCCGCGAAAGTCGTCGGAGCCGAACCAGGTTTTCAACGCGCTGAACACACCCAGCAGGCGCTCGCCTGTGGTGGAGTGGTGTTCAACTTCGTTGCGCAGCCACTGCATCCAGCGCTCGTCGCGGCGTTGCAGGGCGGCAATCACCAGTTCGTCCTTGTTGGCGAAGTAGCGGTAGACGCTCTTTCTGGAGACGCCGGCGGTTTTCACCAGAAGATCCATGCCGGTGGCAGCGATGCCATTTCGGTAGATCAACTTTTCGGTAACGTCGAGGATAATGTCGCGAGTGATATCGTTCATGGAGATTACAGTAGAACGATCGTTCTCCTTGGTCAATTAATTATTTTTAACCCTGGGCGGGAAGACCTGAGCCAGCCCATGGTGTAAGCTCTGGAGTCCTTCGGATTCGACCCATTGCGAGCCCTATGCCGTCGTTATTCAAACGCTCCCTGTTGCCCAAGCTGCGCGGTTTTCCCCTCACGCCCGACGCGATCGAGGTGCTGTCCGGCGCCGCCGAGTACCGCCGTTGCCTGCTGGAGAAAATTTCCCAGGCCACCCAGCGCATCTACATCGTAGCGTTGTACCTGCAGCAGGATGAGGCGGGGCAAGAGATCTACGACGCGTTGCACGCTGCCAAGGCCGCCCGGCCCGGGCTGGATATCGTGGTGGTGGTCGACTCGCTACGGGCCCAGCGCGGTTTGATCGGCGCCGGCAAGCAGCCGGGCAACAGCGCCTGGTACCAGGCAATGACCCAGTCCCACAGCACCGAAGTGCCGGTGTATGGGGTGCCGGTGCAAACCCGCGAACTGTTCGGCGTGCTGCACCTCAAGGGCTTCGTGATCGATGACAGCGTGCTGTACAGCGGCGCCAGCCTGAATAACGTGTACCTGCACAAGTTCGACAAGTACCGCTATGACCGTTATCACCTGATCCACAACAAGGCGCTGGCCGACTCGATGCAGCACCTGGTGGAGCACGGCCTGGTGGCCGCCAAGGCGGTGCATCGCCTGGACCTGCCCAACCCGCCGACCACCCGCAGCCTGCGCAACGACATCGGCGACCTGCGCAGCCGCCTGAAACACGCGGTGTATGACACCTCGGCGGGGCAGTTGCCCAACGGCAACCTGACGGTCAGTCCGTTGTTGGGTGTGTGCAAGAACAACCCCCTGAGCCGGGTGATCTGCGAGCTGATTGCCAGCGCCCAGCATCAGCTGACCATCTGCACGCCGTACTTCAACCTGCCGCTGCCAGTGACCCGGGAAATCAACCGCGCCCTGGCGCGCGGGGTGAAGATTGACATCATTGTTGGCGACAAGACTGCCAACGACTTCTACATCCCGCCGAGCGAGCCGTTCAAGGTCATCGCCGCGCTGCCGTATCTCTACGAAATCAGCCTGCGTCGCTTCGCCAAGCGCCACCAGCGCATGATCGACAGCGGCCAGCTGAACCTGCACCTGTGGCGCGACGGCGACAACACCTACCACCTCAAGGGCATGTGGGTCGACCAGCGCTACACCTTGCTGACCGGCAACAACATCAACCCACGAGCGTTTCGCCTCGACCTGGAAAACGCCTTGCTGATCGATGATCCCAAGGGTGAGTGGGTAGGGCCACGGCGCACCGAGCTTGCCGAGATTTTCCAGCACACCTCGCGTATTGAACGCTACCAGCAGCTGGAAACCCTGGTGGAGTACCCGGCGGCCGTCGGCAAGTTCTTGCGCCGGGTCAGCCGGGTGCGGATCGAGCGTTTGCTGTATCGGATTTTGTAGGGCCCGTGACCTTGCAGGTTAATCCGGAATCGACCTGACAAGAATGTTGTCCAAGTCGTAGCGATGGGGTTCGCTGCCTGCACTTCTTGACCAGAGTCTGATTGAGATTGGGTGAGTGCCTCCGTCCTCTTTCACGTACGGAAGAGGGACAGTCAGGCGCGTCCAGCCGGGAGACGGTGGATGTGGCCCGTATGCTTGCTCCAAGCCTCCCGCCAACACGATGATGTCCGTTTCCGATAGGGTCCGGTATTCAAAGATCACTGTGTATTCAGTGCCCTTTATGAATGAGTAGGACTTGGAGATACCCATCTCATGAACCGCATCGGATGCATTGGTGAGGTAGAACTCGTGATCGTTCCCAGGCGTCCGTGGCTCAAGCTTTGCGGTGTCTGGGCGGTCCGGGTGCCAGCCATTCCAATTTCTGTCAGTAAATGTCGTCAAGTCATTCAGGTCGTCGCTCATGGTGCTTGTCTCCAGAAAAGGTAGGTGGCCTCAGCTAATGCTGTGGCCACGCGCTTTATCAGAGGCTTTTCAGGGATGGACGTCTACTGTCAGAAATAACAGGTAGCTCAACCTGGGGTGTTACCTGGTTGCCGTGCCGCCGGCCAGCACGCGATCAATAGCAGCAGCGCCGCCGCCACCAAGTAGGGCAGGCGAGGTTCGATCGCGTAGATCAAGGTCCCGGCCAACGGCCCGACCACCACGCCCAGGCCTTGGGCCGCACCCACCGAACCTGCCGTGGCGCCTTGCTCCGACGCATCCACCGCATTCGCCGCCAGCGCCGCGAAAGACGGGAAGATCCAGCCCATGCCGGCCGCGGACACAAAAAAGCACAGCCACAGGATCCAGGCCGTATCAGCGAACATGCTGCCGGCAAATCCCAGGGCTGACACCACCGCACCGATGCGAATCATCCGCAGCGGCGGCCACTCCAGTTTGCGCACTACCAGTTGCGAACAGATCAACGCCAGCCCGACCATGGTCAGGGCGATACCGGCAGTTTGTGCCGCATCGGCCGGGTTCATCTTCAAGCGATCCAACGCGAAAAAACCCACGGTTATCTGCGCGATCGACACACACAGCATCGCGACAAACGCCACCACCAACGGTCGACGCAGGCGTGGGTCCGAGAGGTTGACCGGCTTGGGCGGCTGCTTGAGGTGCAGCTCCTGGCGCGGCAATTTGGCCAGCAGCAACAAGAATCCCAACAGCGGTAACACCGCCATCGCATAAAACGGCAGGCTCAGGCTGTGACGCGCCAACAGCGCAGCAATCGCCGGGCCCAGCACCAGGCCGCAGGCGTTGGCGGCGCCCAGGGAAGCCATGGCCTTGGCGCGGTGCTCAGGCTCAATGTTGTCGGCCACCAGCGCATAGCCGCCCACCGGTATCGCAGCGTAGAACACGCCGATCAGGCCACGACCCAGAATCAGCCCGATAAACGCCAACATGGCCGATGGCAGCAGTTGCAGGGACGCATCGATAAACACGCACAGCGCCCAGTAGGCCAGGGTGAAACCACCGGTGCCCAGCAGCAGCACACGGCGCCGGCCCAGTCGGTCACTGGCCTGGCCCCATGGACGAGCCAGAAGCATCCAGATCACCCCGGACACGGTGACCGCCGCACCTGCCTGCCAGGTGGCCAGGCCAAGCACCCGAGCGATCGGGCCAATCAGCGAGACAAATGCCATCATCGCCATGGTGCAGGCCATGTTGGCCAACAGCAGCGGCCTCAGGTTGAATGGGCGGTCAGTGTGCAAAGTCGCGAGTGCAGCGTCTTGGGAGCTGTTCATCGGTTATCCAAGGGCAGGAGAAAAGGGCAGTCGTGCATCCACCATCACCAGCGGGCGGCCATGCACCTGTTCCAGGCGGCCACTCACACCATAGACGTTTTTCAGCAACGCCTGATTGATCACCACTTGCGGTGGCCCGGCAGCGGCCAACTGACCGTTGTGCAACACCACCACCTGATCACTGAAGCCCAGGGCGAGGTTGATGTCGTGCACCACCACCAGGGTGATCAGGTTGCGTTCGCGGGTGGCCTGGGTGATGGCTTCCACCACCTGGCACTGGTGATACAGGTCCAGGGCGCTGGTGGGTTCGTCCAGCAGCAACACCCGAGGCTGGCGCACCAGGGCCTGGGCCAGGCCCACCAGTTGGCGCTGGCCACCGGAAAGTGCATCGATCGGGCGGTCGGCGAGGGCGGTCAGGTCGAGGTCGGCGAGGATTTTTTCCACGCCCTTGAGCACCGTCGGGCTCGGCCGCCCAGGCGCAAAACCCGCGCCGCGATGGCCGGCCATGGCCGCACTCAGTACCGCTTCGAAGGCGCACAGGCGCGTACGCTCCGGCAGGCTCTGAGGCAGGTACACCACTTGTTGCGCGCGCTCGACTTGCGGCAGGCGATTGAGATCGACACCCTCCAGCCAGATCTGGCCGTGCGCCTTGTGCAGTCCGGCGATGCCACGCAACAAGGTCGACTTGCCGGCAGCGTTGGGGCCGATCAGCGCGGTGATGGTGCCGGGCAGCAACGCCGGCAGATGAATGTCCTGCAGCACGCTGCGACTGCCGTAGTGCATGCTCAATGCTTGTGTGCTTAATCCGGTCACAGAGCACCTCGGCGGTTACGCATCACAATCGCCATGAAAAACGGAATTCCCACCAGTGCGGTGACAATCCCCACCGGAATCAACACGCCGGGCATCAATGCCTTGCTGGCAATCGACGCCATCGACAGGATCAAGCCACCGCTGAGCACGCTCGCTGGCAGGAACAAGCGGTGATCTTCACCCACCAACAGCCGCGCGATATGCGGAGCAATCAGCCCGATAAAACCGATAGTGCCGACAAACGAAACCGCCAGCGCCGACAGCAGGCTGATGCGCAGCAACGACAGCACCCGCAGGCGGCCGACATCAATCCCGAAACTGCGGGCGCGTTCCTCGCCCAGGGTCAGGGCAGTCAACGCCCAACTCTGACGCAGGGAAAACGGCAGGCACAGCAGCAACGCCGCAGCGAGGATCGCGAGCTTTTCCCAGGACGCCCGGGCCAGGCTGCCCAGGGTCCAGAACACCAGTTGCTGAAGGCTGTCCTGGCTCGCCACAAACTGCAGCAGTGCCACCAGCGCATTGAACGCAAACACCAGGGCAATCCCGAACAGCACCAGGCTCTCCACACCAAACCCACGCCAGCGTGCCAACAGATACAGCAATGCCACCGATGCCAGTGCGAACAGAAAGGCGTTGGCCGAAATCAGGTACTGCGCCGGCACGCCAGGAATGCCCATCCCGAGCACAATGGCCAGGGCTGCACCGAAGGCGGCGGCGGCGGAAACGCCGAGGGTGAACGGGCTGGCCAGCGGGTTATCCAGCACCGTCTGCATTTCGGCGCCGGCCAGGGCCAGTGCCGCGCCCACCAGTACCGCCATCAACGCGTAAGGCAGGCGCACATTCCATACGATCACCGCCTCCACCCGCGGCATCGAAGCCGGGTCCCACAGCACTTGCAACAGGCGCGTCAGGCTCATGCCGGAAGGCCCGGTGGTGATGTCCACCGCCAGGGAAACCACCAATGCCAACGCCAGCGCCGACAACAGCAATACCCGTCGTCCATGGCGGTGGCGATAGCGCTCACCTGCGCCATCGGCGCTCGCACAGGCTTGCACCTGCGTCACGGCACAAGGCTCGTGGTGAATACGCCGCTGGCCGGAATTGGCATAAAGCGCCGGTACAATTCGGCTCGGGTCTGTTCCGGATCCAGGTCGGCGAACAACTCAGGATGCAGCCACTTGGCCAGGGCCTGCACTGCGATCAAGTGTTCCGGCGAGTCATAGAAAATATGCCAGAGGCCATGCACGTTGCCTTCACGTACCGCCCACAGTTCATTCAGCGGCGCGCGCTGGGACACTTGCTTGAGGCTGTCGTTGGCCTGCTGCGGCGTGGCCGAATAGCCGAGGGTCACACCGCCCTGGCCGTGGCCGAATACGCCGGTGGCGACGTACACATCCGGATCGCTGGACAGAATGTATTCGACGTTCAATGTGCCGATCGGGCCGGGAATGCGCCCGTCGGCGATGTTCCGGCCACCCGCGAGCTTGATCATTTCCCCGAAGTTGCCGGTGCCCGGCGAACCACAGCAATCCTGCAGGCCGGCGAGCATGTCGATGAAGATCTTCGGCCGTTTTACCGTCCCGGCCTTGGCCAGGGTATCGGTGACCTTGGCCAGCGAGGCCTGGTAAAACGCGATGTAGTCCTCGGCTTGTTGATTACGGTCCAGAGCCTTGCCCAGCAGGCGCATGCTCGGCACCGTGTTGCTCAGCGGATGGTCGCTGAAGTCGACGAAAATCACCGCCACGCCGGCCGCTTCCAGCTGCTTGACCGCCTCGCTGTCGGGGCTCGGGCCATGGCCGCCGCTCAAGGCCATGATCGCCAGGTCCGGGTGTACCGCCAGGGCCTTTTCCACACTGAAGGTTTCGGCGGAGGTGCCGCCTACCAACGGTACGTTGTCGGCTTCGGGAAAGTGCTTCTGGAACGCGGCGTAACCCTGCACGTCCAGGCCGCGAAAATCCCCTTGCCAGCCGGCGATGCGGGTGAACGGGTTCTTGCCTTCAAGGAGCGACAGCGAGTAGATCATCCGGCCTTCACCCAGCAGGATATGCGAGACCTTGTCCGGTACGTCGACCTTGCGCCCCGCCAGGTCGGTGACGGTGTGGGCGCAGGCCAGGCCGCTCATTAACAGGCCAAGACCGAGCAGCAGGCCGCGTTGCAACAACAGAGGGTGTTTCATGAACAATTTCCTTGAACAGTTGGGCGCACGTGGCGGACGCGTTTGCGCCACCACAACAACAGCCCGGTGAGATAGAGCAGCGGCAATGCCAGGCCGCAAAGAAAGGCCAGGGCCGCGCCGGGCAACCCGAGCAACAGGTGGCCGTGGGCGGCGGAGAACAGCGGTTTGATCGCGGCGGGGTTGGCGAAGAACCAGTCGGGCCGGGCCAGCCAGGCGCCGCTGCCGGCAATCACCGCCAACGGCAGGCACAGCCAGGCGGCTGCGACGTTGTGCCATTCCCGCAGGCGGCGCAGGCCCTGGCTGCCCGGGCGCAAGCTGGCGGCTTTCCACCAGCTGCGCCGCCCCGGCCACCACAGGTACAGGCCGCTGCCCACCGAGCCCAGCAGCACCAGGCCACAGGCAAACAGGGCGACGGCGCCAATGGGCGGCGGCAACAGCAGTGCCCGGTGCAGCGCCACCAGCTTCGCCAGCCACAGGTCATCGAACACAAAAAATGCCCGTGGCTCGGCACTGTAGGGATCGATCATCGCAATGCCGATGCCGGGCCGATCCTCCAGGGCTCCGAAGACGATCGCGTTGTCCGATTCCAGGAAACCCTGGCGCGGTTTTGCGGCGCCAAAGACTTTCTGAAATTGCGGGTAGGCACCCAGTGCCGCGCTGATCCACTGCGCGTCATCCAGCAGTGCGCCGTGTTCAACCGGAGCCAGGTCCAAGGCCTGGCTGCCGACCTCCCAGCGCAGGATCGGCCCCTTGAGTTCCAGCAGCGCACCGCTCAAGCCAATCAGCGCCAGCAGCAGGCCGACGCTCAGCGCCAGCCATCGATGCACACGAAGCCACCACCCACGCATGGCAGTTACCAGCGATAGCGCAGGCTGGCGATGACACTGCGGTCATACCCGGCACTGCAGCTGGAGAGGGAGCAGCCTTCGTAATAGTGCTTGTCGGTCAGGTTGGTGGCATTCACCGCCAGGCGCAGGCCCTTGGCCGCCGGGATCAGCTTGTCGAAATCGTAGTGCACCGCCGCGTCGAGCAAGGTATAGGAGGGCACGCTCACAGTGTTGGCAGCATCGGCCTCGGTGGAACCGATATAGCGTACGCCGACGCCAAATCCGAGCCCGGTGAGCGGGCCAAAGGGCAGGGTGTAGTCAGCCCACAACGACGCCATTTTTTCCGGGGTGTCGGTGGGGCGGTTGCCTTTTTCCAGCGGGTTGTTGCTCTTGCTGACTTCGGCGTCGTTGTAGGTCAGGGTTGCCAGCAGGTCCAGGCCCTTGGCGAGGCTGGCCTTGCCTTCCAGCTCCACGCCGCGCACGTTGACCTCACCGGTCTGCACGCTGTTCAGCGGGTTGCTCGGGTCGGTGGTCTTGACGTTCTGCTGGGTCAGGTCGAACAGCGACAGGGTGATGTAGCTGTCGATCCCGGGCGGCTGGTACTTGATGCCGACTTCCGACTGCTTGGCGGTGCTCGGTTTGAAGCTGGTGCCGTAGAAATCAGTGCCGAGCACCGGGTCGAACGAGGTGGCGTAGCTGATGTACGGCGACAGGCCGTTGTCGGCCAGGTAAACGAGGCCTGCACGGTAGGTGAACTTGTTGTCGTCCTGCTTCTGCCCGGTGTCGGTCAGGCGGTTGTCGGTGCGCGCACTCGAATGATCCTGGCGACCGCCGACGGTCAGTACCCAACGGTCGTTGAACGTCATCTGCTGCTGGGCGTAGAGCCCGGTCTGGTCGGCGCGCTGCAAGGTGCTGGCGAACGGGGTGTTCGGCGCGAACACACCCCCGTGCACCGGGTTGTAGATGTCGATCGAAGATGCCGCGCCGCCGTTGAGGTAATAGTCTTCACGGGTGCGCCGGTAATCGACCCCCAGCAGCGACACCATCTGCACCTCGCCAAGGTTCCAGCGGGCCTGGGCATTGTTGTCCAGGGAGTACACGTCGCCGACGATGCGGAAGCGGTAGGCCGACCGGTTCAAGGTGCGCAGGTCCGGCGCCAGGGACATGCCGCTGGCGGTGTTGGTCAGCAGGTTGACGTGGCCATAACGTGCGCTGGAATTCAGGCTCCACACATCGTTGATCCGGTGCTCCAACAGGTAGCCCAGCGAGTATTGCGTGCGGCCGTTGTCCAGGCCGGGTTCGTCGAGAAAGACGTTGTGTTTGACCTTGCCATTCGGGTTCGGCTTGAGCGTGCCCACCGTCGGCAGGAACACCCGGGGCGCGCCGAATTCATCCTCCGAGTAATCGGCCAGTACGGTCAGGCTGGTGTCGTCGTTCGGCCGCCAGGTAAACGACGGCGCGATGAAGGTTTTGTCGTCCTTGATGTGATCGAACTGGGTGCCGCTGCTGCGCTCCAGGCCCACCAGCCGATAGAGGAATTGCCTCTGGTCATCCAGTGGCCCGCTGAAGTCGAACTGGCCCTGGGCGCGGTCGAAACTGCCGCCCTGGAGCTGCACTTCATGGAACGACTGGTCCAGTGGCCGCTTGCTGATCTGGTTGACCACACCGCCCGGTGCGTTCTGGCCGAACAACACCGAGGCCGGGCCCTTGAGCACGTCGATGCGTTCCAGGCCATAGGCTTCGGCTTTTGGCCAGGCCTGGGTGGTGGTGCCACGTAAGCCGTCGCGCAACATGCCGGTGCTGGTCACGTCGAAGCCGCGAATCGAGAGGTTGTCGAAGCGCTGGCTGGCGGCGGTAGTGTTGGCCTGCACGCCGGCCGTGTAGCGCAACGCTTCGCTCACCGATTGCACTTGCTGCGCGTCCATCTGGTCGCGGGTCACTACGGAGATCGACTGGGGGATTTCATTGAGCGCGGTGTCGGTCTTGGTCCCGCTGAGGCTACGCTTGGCCACGTAGCCGGCCTGTTGTCCGGTGGGGCTGTCGGCTTGGGTCCCGGTGACCACGCTGCTGTCGAGCACCAGGGCGTGATCGGTGTCCGCCTCGGCGGCCTGCACAAGGTTCATCTGGGTCAGCGACAGGCCCAGGGCAACGCCATGGATCAGGGTTGCCAAGGGCTTGCGACTGGTTTTCAAGTGCGGGACTGCGGTATCGATTGGCAAACCTGGGGTGTCTCGGTACAGAACGCGGGTGCCCATGCTTCACTCCATGATGAGGTGTTCAATGCGAATGCAAACGTATCTCATCCAGGCGTTGTGACGCAGGGCTATTGCTTTGGGTCGAGCGATCATTTCTTTCGTTTGCGGGGCAGGGCGGAACTTTCACAACCCGTCAGCGCAACGCCTTGGGCGAAACCCCGAAACGCTTGCGAAACGCCGTGGAGAAATGCGCCGGGCTGTAACCCACGCGGTACGCGGCGCTGGACACATTGGTCTCACCGCTGGCGAGCAGGCGATAGGCTTCGGCCAGGCGCTGTTCCTGCAAGTACACATAGACACTGGTGCCGAATACCTGACGAAAGCCCGCGGTCAATTTGCGCGGGTTGAGGCCGACTGCGCGAGACAGCTCGGCCAATGACGGCGAAGCCTGCAACGAACCGAGCAACAGGTCGCGGGCGGCATGAATGCGTTCGATGTCCGCTGAGTTGCAATGGGCGTCCTGCACCGGGCGCGACTCGGTTTGCGCGAGAATTCCCTCCACCCCCAGCGCTGTCAGCTCCAGGGCCTTGCCGCCCAGATAGAAGGAGCGGGCAGGGCCCTGCAACGGGCAGGTGAAAATCTGTTGGGCAAGGGCGAGCAACGGTTTGCTCGCGGGCTGGCAGAACATCATCGGCCCGCCGCCGCGTTTATCCAGCAGGCGCTCAGGCTCAAGGCCGACGCTGCGGATCGACGGGAAATCCAGCTGCACGGTGGTGTAGCGCACCGGCACACCACTGGCGAACAGGTGATCGCCACAATGTTCACCCTGGTTGGCCACGGCGCACAGGGTCGGCCCGCGAATCTCCACTTCCTGCTGGCCTTCGACCCGGCAATTGAGCTGGCCGCTGAGCACCAGGATGATCTTCAAACCTTGCCACAGCGGCTCTTGCATCCACATCTGGCTGTCCATCAACACAGTCCCGGCGGACAGGGTGATTTCCGGCACGACGGTGGCGGCACCCGTGTTCAAAGTGTTGGGAAAATTGAGGGTGAAATCCCTTTGGGTCGGTAGCGGCGCAGCGTGTGGGCTGAGCATGGCGGACTCCCTGTGAACCGGAAAAGAGGGGCATACGCTAGCAGGAAATTTCTTACCTGTAATTAAGAATGATTATCCTTTAGCCGAAAGCCCGGACCACGCCTCATCGCTGCAGGCCGCAGAAACTCACGCTGTAGCGCAATCAAAAGAAAAAGCCGCGCAAACGAATGTCCTGCCGGTTGCCGTGCTGCGGCTTTTGCCTATTAATAATCACTCTCATTTCCGCAGCCCTTGGCGACTCATGGATGAACCGCTCAATGACCCATTCTCCCTAGCCCTTTTCACCCTTGCCCCGCAGGCCTTTTGTTCACGGCATCGGCCCCTTATTGCCGAAAAAAACTCTGGAGACCCCATGACTATCATTGACGACTGCCCCGATTGGCCCGAAGCGTTTGCCCAACGCTATCGCGACGCAGGCTATTGGCGCGACGAGACCTTTGGCGACCTGCTGCGCAACGCCGCCCGCACCTTTGGCGAGCGTGAAGCGATCACCGATGGAACGCTGCGGGTGAGCTATCGCCAACTGGATCAACGGGTCGATCAACTGGCCGGCGGGTTCTCCCGGCTGGGGTTGGTGGCAGGGGACAACGTGGTGGTGCAACTGCCGAACTGCGTGGGTTTTGTCGAAGTGTGCTTCGCCCTGTATCGCCTCGGCGTACGGCCAATCTTTGCGTTACCGGCCCATCGTCATCTGGAAATCGGCCGCTTCTGCGAGTTTGCCCAGGCCAGGGCATACCTCTGCGCTGACGTCACGGCAGGTTTTGATTATCGGGGCATGGCCCGTGGCTTGAAGGCGGCCCATGGCGACCTTGCGTGGGTGATCGTGGCCGGTGAGGCTGAAGAATTCATCGCGCTCGAAGACCTTTATCTGGACGACCCGCAGCCAACCTTTTCTGCGCCGCCCGCGGATGCCGTCGCGTGTTTCCAGTTGTCCGGTGGCTCCACCGGCGTGCCGAAACTGATCCCGCGTCGCCACAATGAATACCTCTACAACGTGCGGACCAGCGCCGAACGTTGCGGCCTGACCGACGCCACGGTGTACCTCGCCGCGCTGCCCATGGCCCATAACTTTCCCATGTGCTGCCCGGGGTTCATGGGCACCTTGCTGATGGGCGGCCGTGTGGTGCTGAGCGGCTCGCCAAGCGCCGAAACCTGCTTCGCCCTGATCGAGCATGAACGCGTGACCCATACCGCGCTGGTGCCGCCACTGGTGCTGGTCTGGCTGGATGCCGCCCAGGCGCGCGGGCAGGGCCTGCCAGGATTGCAACTGCTGCAAGTCGGCGGCGCCAAACTGAGCTTCGAGGCTGCCCGCCGCGTGGAACCCACCCTCGGCTGCCGCTTGCAGCAAGTGTTCGGCATGGCCGAGGGGCTGATTTGCTATACCGACCCCAACGACCCACCGCAACGAGTCCTGCACACCCAGGGCAAACCCATGTCCCCGGGCGACGAAATCCGGGTGGTGGACGACAACGAACAGGACGTGATACAGGGCCAGGTCGGCCAATTGCTGACCCGTGGTCCGTACACGATTCGCGGTTACTACCGCCACCCTGCGCACAACGCCCAGGCGTTTACCACTGACGGTTTCTACCGCACCGGCGACCGGGTAATGCTCACCGACGACGGCTACCTGATGGTCGAAGGTCGCGACAAGGACGTGATCAACCGTGGCGGCGAAAAGATCGCCGCCGAAGAAGTCGAAAACCTCCTGCTCAGCCATCCTGCCGTCGCCGATGTGGCCTTGGTGGCGATGCCGGACGCCTACCTCGGCGAACGCACCTGCGCCTTCGTGATTCCCCGTGGCACGGCACCGCGCCCGCCGGAACTGCTGCGCCATCTGCGTGAGCAAGGGTTGGCGGCCTTCAAGCTGCCGGACCGCTTCGAATTTATCCCCGGTTTCCCGCAAACCGGCGTGGGCAAGGTCAGCCGCAAGCACCTGCGGGAGGCTATCCAGCAGCTGTATTTCGGGGCAAAACAACCTGAGGGAAGCGCCGCCCGTGGCTGATCAAGACTCGCTGCGTGAACTGCTCGCGCCTGTACGTGGCCGGTTGATCTGCGCCATGCTGCTGCAAGCCCTGGCGACCCTGATCGGCCTGCTGCCGTTGATCGCGGTGGCGGAGTTGGCGCCGTCGTTGCTGGACGGAAAACTCGATCTGCACGATGGGTTCTGGTGGTTGTTGGCCGGTGCGGGCGCTTTGCTGTTGCGCATGCTCGGGCTGGCTGCCGCCTTGCAGATGACCCACCTGGCCGACAGCGACCTGCAACGCCAGGTTCGCCAACGGCTGGCCGCGCATTTGGCGCGGGTTCCGCTGGCTTGGTTCAGCGCCCGTGGTGGGCAAAAAGTCGACCGTGTTTTGCTCGACGACGTAGGTGCGCTGCATCAACTGGTGGCGCACTTGCCAAACAACCTCGCCGCCGCATTGGTGGCGCCCCTGGCGTGCCTGTTGTACCTGCTGACGGTAAGTGTGCCGATGACCGTTGTGGTGCTGCTGCCTCCAGCGCTGGCGCTGTGGCGACTGCGAGCCTTGCGCTCCCAGGCTTATCGGGATGACCAGAAGGCACTGGGCGCCGCGCTGGGCAACCTGTCCCTGGCCACCCAGCAGTTTGTGCAGAGCATCGCCATGGTCAAGTCATTCGGCCGGGCCGATCGGGTGCAGTCAAAGTTCTTCGGTGCGGTGGAACGTTTCGCCAGTTTCTTTTCCTGCTGGGCCCAACGCTGGGCCGGGCTTGGGGCGAGTGTCGAGGTGCTGCTTTCGCCGTTGCTGGTGCTGGCCCTGGTGCTGTTGGGCGGTGCGTCGCTGGTGGCTGGCGGTTGGCTGATGCCGGTGCAACTGCTGCCGTTCCTGCTGCTGGGGCCGGCCCTGGCAGCGCCGGTCGCGGCCGTCGGGCATGGTGCGGATGCACTGGTGCAGGGCCGCATGGCCGCCAGCCGTATCGCCACCGTGCTCAACAGCGCGACGTTGACGCAACCTCGCGAATCCCGCGAGCCCAAGGGCCGCCAGGTGAGCTTTGAAGGCGTGGACTTTCGCTACCCCGACGGCACGCAGGTGCTGCATGACATTGACCTGGATCTACCGCCCGGCACGCTGACCGCATTGGTGGGCGACTCGGGCGCCGGCAAATCCACCCTGGCCACTTTGCTTGCGCGCTTTGCCGATGTGAGTGCCGGGGCGATCCGCATCGGCGACGTCGACCTGCGGGACATGCACAGCGCCACCTTGTATCGCCAGGTCGCCTTTGTGTTCCAGGATGTGCGCCTGCTGCGCACCAGCGTCCTCGACAACCTGCGCCTGGCGCGCCCCGACGCCACGCAAATCGAGGTGGAAGCCGCCGCCCGGGCCGCGCAGATTCACCAGCGCATCCTCGCGCTGCCCCAGGGTTATCACACCGTCCTCGGAGCCGGCGTGCAACTGTCCGGCGGTGAAGTGCAACGCCTGGGCATTGCCCGGGCGATGCTCAGTGAAGCGCCGATCCTGATTCTCGATGAAGCCACCGCCGCCAGTGATCCTGAATCCGAAGCCGCGATCCAGCAGGCGCTGTCTCGCCTGGCCCGTGGCCGCACGGTGCTGGTAATCGCCCACCGCTTGAGCAGCATCCAGGACGCCGACCAGATCGTCGTGCTGCAAGGCGGGCGGATTGTCGAGCGCGGTACGCATCACGGCTTGCTGGACCAGCAGGGCACTTACGCCGGGCTGTGGGCCGCTGAGCAGTTTTCGGCGGCCGCACTGAAGAGGGCACGGGCATGATTCGCGCGCTGTTACGCAGCCTGCAACCCCGTGAAGCCGGCTTGTTGCGGCGTGCGCTGATGGCGATGGCGTTGAGTGCGTTGGCCCAGGGCGCAGCGTTGGCGTTGTTGCCGATAGCGTTTGCCCAGTGGTTCGGCAACACCACGCCCTGGGCCTGGGCCATCGGTTTCACCGGCATGGCCTTGTTGTGCCTCTGGCTGCGCCGGTATGCCCAACTGGCGGGCTATCGCGCCGGTGCCGAAGCAGCCCAGGCGTTGAACCGACGCATTGGTGACAAGCTGGTGCAACTGCCGCTGGAATGGTTTGTGGAGCGGCGCAGCGCTGAACTGAATCGCCTGGTGACTCACACCGTGCTGCAAATCATGAGCACCCCGGCGCACCTTTTGCAGCCAATGGCCAATGCGCTGTTGACGCCTTTGGCACTCCTGCTGGCGCTGTTTTTCTACGACCGCTCCATGGCGTTGGCGGCACTGGCCGCGTTGCCGTTGCTGGTGCTGGTGTACCACTGGGGCGTGCGCTGGGGCGGGCAAGCTGAAGCACTGAGCGAAGCCGCAGCCAATGAAGCGGCGGCCCGGGTGATGGAGTTTCTGCGCCAGCAACCGTTGCTGCGCTCCAGCGGGCGCACCGAGCAAGGTTTCGACCTGCTCACCGAGGCCCTGGCCCAGCAGCAACAGGCACAGCGTCACGCCCACTGGCGCACTTTTCCCGCCGCGCTGGGTTTGGCGGTGGTGTTGCAGGCCGGCTACAGCGCCATCCTGTTATGCGGCCTGTATGCCGTGTTGGGTGGCACCCTCGATGCGGCGAAGTTCCTGGCGCTGGCGATTCTCGCCACCTGCCTGGTGGAGCCAATGGGCGCGCTGGTCAACCTCGGTACCACGTTGCGCCAGACCCGCCACGGCTTGAATCGCCTGCGCCACCTGCTGCAGATGCCGGGGTTGCCTGAGCCTCTCGAACCCCAACCTGCCCTGGGTTACGACGTGCAAGTGCGGGACGTAGGACTGGTCCGCCAGGGCCAGGCGATCTTGCAAGGCATCGACTTCACGTTGCAGGAGCGTTCGCTGAACCTGGTGGTGGGGGCGTCCGGCTCCGGCAAGTCCAGCCTGTTGCGCCTGCTGGCGCGCTTCAGCGATGTAAGCAGTGGCGCGATTCACCTCGGCGGTGTCGACCTGCGGCAACTGTCGGCCCTGGCCCGAGATACCCAGGTCGCCTTGATGTTCCAGGACAGCCCGCTGTTGCCGGGCAGCCTGCTGGACAACCTGCTGCTGGGCCGCCCCGACGCCAGCGAAGAGCAATGGCAGCACGCCGCCCGCGCCACCGGCCTCGACCGCCTCGCCGAGCGCCTGCCCCAGGGCTGGCACACCGTGCTGGGCGAGCAGGGCGTCAGCCTGTCCGGCGGCGAGCGCCAATGCCTGGCGTTGTCGCGGGTGTTGCTCAAGGACGCGTCGCTGATCCTGCTGGACGAGCCGACCGCCGCCCTCGATGCCATCAGCGAGGCGCGGGTCAATCGGACCCTGTTGCAACTGGCCCGCCGGCACACGGTGGTGCTGGTCACCCACAAACCGACCTTGGCGCCCCATGCCGACCAGATTCTGCTGCTCGACCACGGCCAGTTGGCCCAGGTCGGCCGCCATGACGCGTTGATGGCCACGCCCGGCCGTTACCGCGAGTTGTTCCACGAGCGCGAAGCGATCAATCGCTGGCGCTTGCGCCCAGACCCTACCGTTCCCCAAAGGACCGTCCCCCATGACCGATAACCCATCACTGGCATGCGTTCATCCTGCACCCGGCGGCCTCGCACACAGCCCCGAGGCGCTGTGCGCCGGTGTCGCGCAGTTGCTCGACTATGCCCCCCAGGACCTGGAGCCCGATGCCTCGCTGATCGAGCAGGGCCTGGACTCGGTGAGCATGATGCGCCTGCCGGCCTTGCTCGCCCGCGAAGGTGTGCAGGTGAGCTTTGCCGAACTGATTGAGCAGCCGACCCTTGAGGCCTGGTGGTTGCTGATCGACCGCCGTCGCGGGCAGGCGACGCACCTCAAGCCCGTCGCCGCCGACAACGATTTCGCCCTCACACCGTTGCAGCAGGCTTATTGGTTTGGTCGCGACCCGGCCATGCCGCTGGGGGGCGTTGGCTGTCACCTGTATCAGGAGCTGGACGGGTATCAGGTCGACGCTCAACGCCTGGAAAGCGCGGTGATGCGCCTGACTCACCGCCATCCCATGCTGCGCGCCTGTTTCCCGAACGCCACTTGCCAGCGCGTGCTGCCGACCAGCCCGTGGCCTGGGTTGACCGTGCATGAACGGCCGGATGAGTTGGCCTTGCGTGAGCGCCTGGCCCACCGCTGCCTGGATGTGCGCCAGGGCGAGGTGTTTGATGTGCAACTCAGCCGCTTGCCCGACGGCCGCAGCCGGGTGCACCTGAACATCGATTTGCTGGTGGCGGACGTCCTGAGTATCAGCGTACTGCTGCGGGATCTGGCGCTGATCTACAGCGGGCAAGAGGCGCAGCTGCCACGTCTGGAATGGGATTTTGCCCACTACCTGGGCGCCACCCGAACCAGCGATGCCGGCGCGCGGGACTACTGGCTGCAACGTCTGGATGACCTGCCCGACGGCCCGCAACTCCCCTTGGCACACGAGCCGCAATCCCTCGGCCCGCCGCGTTTTCGTCGCCTGGCGATGCGCCTCGGCCGCGCGCAGTTGCGAGCCCTGGAAGACCAGGCCCGCCAACACGGCCTGACCCTGGCCAGCGTGCTGTGCTGCGCCTATACCCAAGTGCTGGGCCGCTGGAGCGCCAGCCAGCATTTCCTGTTGAACGTGCCGCTGTTCAACCGCCAGGAGCTGCACCCCTGCGTCCCGCATCTGCTGGCGGATTTTTCCAACCTGGTGCTGCTGGAGATCGACCAGCGCCAGGCGGGTTCTTTCGCGCAGCAGGCGCAAGCCCTGCAACGCCAACTGCACCGCGACATCGCCCACAGCGCCTGGCCTGGTGTGGAAGTGCTGCGTGAGTTGTCCCGCACCCGGCAAGGCGGCGTCCCCGTAGTGTTTGCCTGCAACCTTGGCGAAGCGTTTGTCGACGCCACTTGCCGGCAGCACCTGGGCGAACCGGGCTGGGCCTTGTCGCAAACGCCCCAAGTGTGGCTTGACCACCAGAGCTATCCGCTGCCCGATGGCCTGTTGCTCAACTGGGACGGGGTAGATGCGCTGTTCCCCGAAGGCCTGCTGGACGAAATGTTCACCGCCTATGGCGACCTGCTGGCGTGGCTGTGTACCGGTGACTGGCGCCAACCCGCGCCGCTGCCGTTGCCCCAAGGCCAGCAAGAGGTCCGTGCAGCGGTCAACCACACGCCCTGGGCCTATGACAAAGGCTTGCTGCACGATGGCTTTTTCCAACAGGCGCAGGTGCACCCGCAGCGGGTGGCATTGATCACCGAGGACGCTGAGTTGAGTTACGCCGAGCTGGCGGCCCAGGCCCTGCAAGTGGCAGGTGCCCTGCGCCAGTGGGGGATTGAACCGGGTGATACGGTGGCGATCACCTTGCCCAAAGGCCAGGCGCAAATCGTTGCGGTGCTCGGCATATTGGCGGCGGGCGCGGTGTATGTGCCGGTGGGTATCGAACAGCCGGCAGCCCGTCGCGACATGATCTATCAACGCGCCGGAGCCAAGGTGGTGATCACCGATACGGCCCACCGTGATCGCGGTGTATGGCTGGCGGACTTGCAAGTGGTGGACCTGGCCCAGGCGCGTTCGGCCAGGGCCCTGAAACAACCGATCGAGGTGGCGCCGGACGCACTGGCCTATGTGATTTTTACCTCTGGCACTACCGGCGAACCCAAGGGCGTCGAGGTTTCCCACCAGGCGGCGCTGAACACCGTCGCCGCGATCAACCGGCGTTATCAGGTGGGCGCGGATGACCGTGTGCTCGGGGTTTCCGCCCTCGATTTCGACCTGTCGGTGTACGACCTGTTTGGCCTGCTGAGTGTCGGTGGCGCCGTGGTGCTGCCAGCGGATGCGCGGCGCAAGGAGCCGTCCGAATGGTTGCGGCTGATCCGCCAGCAGCGCGTGACCCTGTGGAACTCGGTACCGGCGTTGCTCGACATGCTGACCCTCAAGGCCCGCGAGCCGAATGCCCTGAGCGGATTACGCCTGGCGATGGTCTCGGGTGACTGGGTCGGGCTGGACCTGCCACGCCGCCTGCGATTGGCAGCCGGCGAAAGCGCCCGGTTCGCCGCTCTCGGCGGCGCCACTGAAGCGGCCATCTGGTCCAACGTCCAGGACGTCGACGAAGTGCCGGCTCACTGGCTCTCGATTCCCTACGGCAAACCCCTGGATAACCAAAGCTTTCGAGTCGTCG
The DNA here is from genome assembly GCF_037094675.1 of Pseudomonas sp. KK18. Classification (NCBI taxonomy): domain Bacteria; kingdom Pseudomonadati; phylum Pseudomonadota; class Gammaproteobacteria; order Pseudomonadales; family Pseudomonadaceae; genus Pseudomonas; species Pseudomonas sp. KK18. The sequence continues at coordinate 3,775,011 of NZ_CP146605.1, read as the reverse complement.
ACAGCCAGGGCCGCGATTGCCCGGACTGGGTGGCGGGGGAGCTGTGGATCGGCGGCGCCGGGGTTGCCCAGGGCTATCGTGGCCTGCCGCATCTCAGCGCCCAACGCTTCGTCGAGCACGCCGGGCAACGCTGGTACCGCACCGGCGATCAGGGCCGTTATTGGCCCGACGGCAGCCTCGAATTTCTCGGGCGTATGGACCAGCAGGTCAAGGTCCGTGGCTTCCGCATCGAACTCAGTGAGATCGACGTGGCCCTGGAACGCCATCCGGCCGTCAGTCGTGCCGTCACCCTGGTGTTGCCCGGGGCCAACCCGCAGTTGGCAGCAACCCTGATGGGCGACGCGCTGCCGGATGCCGAAGCCATGCGCCAGTGGCTCTGCCAATGGTTGCCGGAACACATGTTGCCGGACCACTGGCTGAACCTCACCGAACTGCCCCTGAGCGCCAACGGCAAGGTCGACCGCGCCGCACTGCTGTGGCTGGTGCAGGAGCAACGCCAGGGCGCCAGACCCGAGCATGAAGACGCGCCTCAAGGCGAAGCCGAACAACTGTTGGCCGGGCTCTGGCGCGAATTGCTCGACATTCCCCTGGTGGGACGCAACCAGGGCTTTTTCGCCCTCGGCGGCAACAGTCTGTTGGCCGCTCGCCTGATCGAACGTATCGCCCGACAGTTCGACGTCGAGCTGTCGCTGAAGGACTTTTTCAACGCGGCCACCGTCGCCCGCCAGGCCCAATGGCTTGTCGCCCGACGAGAACAGGACCACGTCAACCGGAACGCAATGGTGGAGGGTGCGCTATGACACTGCAGCAACTGCAACAGGACCTCGAAGCACTGGGTGTGGAACTCTGGGAAGAGCAGGGCCGCCTGCGCTACCGGGCGCCCGCCGGGGTGATGGATGAAGGCCGCCTGCAACAATTGCGCGAACACAAGGACGCGTTGTTGCAGCAATTGATGGAACCGGTGATGCCCACCGTCTCGGCCGACCTGGCTGCCCGCAGCGAACCGTTTCCGCTGACCGACGTGCAGGCCGCTTACCTGATGGGCCGCACCCAGGCATTCAGCTACGGCGGGGTGGCGTGCCACGGTTACCTGGAATTTGAACTCAGGGAACTGGACCCGGCGCGCCTGGAGCAGGCATGGAACCATCTGATTGCGCGTCACGACATGCTGCGGGCGGTGGTGCTGGAAGACGGCTACCAACAAATCCTGCCCCAGGTGCCGCATTACCTGATCGCCCGGCATGACCTGCGCGAAGACGACGGCCGTGCACTGGCCGCTCTGCGCGAACGCATGGAAATTCGCCTGGCGTCGCCCCAGCAGTGGCCGCTGATCGAGTTGTGCGTCAGCCAGGGCCGTGAACATGCGCGCCTGCATCTCTCAGTGGATCTGCTGGTGTGCGACTACCAGAGCGTGCGCATGCTGTTGGCCGAGTTGCAGCAGGTCTATCGTGGCGAAGCCTTGCCGCCGGCGGCGCCCATCAGTTTTCGCGACTACGTACTGGGCGAGCGCCGGTTGCGGGAACAGCCGCGTTACCAGCGTGACCGCCAGTACTGGTGGGCGCGGGTCGACAGCCTGCCCGGTGCTCCGGAATTGCCCATGCAGGGCGCTCCCAGCGGACCGCGTTTCGAGCGCCGCGCCCTGAACCTGGAGGCCCGGGATTTCAACGCCCTGCGCCTGAATGCAGCGGCGGCCGGCGTGGGTGCGTCGGCGGCGATTCTTTCCTGCTATGCCGAAACCCTGGGGCGCTGGAGCCGCAAGGGGCATTTCTGCTTGAGCCTGACCTTGCTCAATCGCCTGTCGCTGCACCCGCAGGTCGATCGGCTGGTGGGGGATTTCAGCTCGGTGGAATTGCTGGAAGTCCAGACCCTGCAAGGCGGCAGCTTTGGTGAACGCAGCCAGCAGTTGCAGGAGCGACTGTGGCAAGACATGGACCACCGCCTGTGTTCCGGCATTGAAGTACTGCGCGAACTGGCGCGGCGCAAAGGCCGTGATGCGGCCTTGATGCCCTATGCCTTCACCAGCACCCTGGGCGCCGGTGGCGAAAGTGGCGGCGGGGCATTTATGCCCGGCGCAGAACTGGTGCACGGCATCAGCCAGACCCCGCAAGTGTTGATTGATTGCCAGGTCAGCGAGCGCGACAACGGCCTGTTCATCAATTGGGACATTCGCCAGGGCGTGTTCAATGAGGCCATGCTGGAAGCGATGTTCGACACCTTCGAACGTCTGCTCAAGCGCTTGGCGCGGGAGCCTTCGGCCTGGACCCTGGACGATTGCCTTGAACTGCCGGCACCCCAGCGACTGGTGCGGGAGTTGATCAACCAGACGGCGCAGCCGATTCCCCCAGGCTTGCTGCATGAACCGTTCTTTCGCCAGGCCCGGGCGCAACCCCAACGTGTCGCCCTGATCCAGGGCGCGCGACAGCTCACTTACGCGCAACTCGCCGCCCGTGCCGAGGCGATTGCCGAGCAGTTACTGGATGGCGGTTGCCAGCCCGGCGAGCGGGTCGCGGTATGCATGGAAAAAGGCATCGACCAGGTGGTCGGTGTACTCGGGATCTTGCGGGCCGGCGCGGCGTACCTGCCGCTGGACACTAATCAGCCGATGGCGCGGCGCGCGTTGATTCTTGAGAACGCCGAGGTCAGCCGGGTGCTCAGCCAGTCGTGGTTGAGCGAGGACGTGGCCTGGCCCGCCCAGGTGACCCAGTGCATACCCGTTGATCAGGCCGCAGCCAGTGCCGGACGTGAACTGCCGGCGCCGCAGGTGACACCGCAACAACTTGCCTACGTGATCTACACCTCCGGCTCCACCGGGATTCCGAAGGGTGTGATGATCAGTCACCAGGCGGCCCTCAACACGGTGGTGGATATCAATCAGCGCTTCGCCATCGGCGCCGAAGACCGGGTACTCGCCTTGGCCAGCCTGGGCTTCGACCTCTCGGTGTACGACATCTTCGGCCTGCTGGCCGTAGGTGGCGCCCTGGTGTTGCCCGACGCCGGACGCCGCGCCGACCCGTCCCACTGGGCCGAATGCGCCCGCGAGCACGGTGTGACCCTGTGGAACTCGGTGCCCGCGCAGTTGCAGATGCTTGCCCATTACCTGCAAGCCGTGCCGGCCGCGGCACCTCAGAGCCTGCGCCTGGCCTTGCTGTCCGGCGACTGGATCCCGCTGAACCTGCCCGCCGAAATCGCTGCGTTGTTGCCTGAGCTCCAACTGATCAGCCTGGGCGGCGCCACAGAAGCGGCGATCTGGTCGATTGCCTATCCAATCACCGAGGTGGACGCACAATGGCGCAGCATTCCCTACGGCGCGCCGCTGGCCAATCAACGCTTCATGGTGCTCGACGAACAAGGCCGCGATCGCCCGCAAGGCGTTGCCGGTGAGCTGTTCATCGCCGGCACGGGGTTGGCGATGGGGTACCTGGGGGACGCGGAGAAAACCGCCGAGCGTTTTATCGAGCATGCCCACAGCGGCGAGCGGCTGTACCGCACCGGCGACCTTGGGCGCTACCTTGAAAGCGGGTTGATTGAGTTCCTTGGCCGTGAGGATTTCCAGGTCAAGGTTCGCGGGCATCGCATCGAGTTGGCGGAAGTCGAAAGTGCCTTGCTCAGTCATCCTCATGTCGAATCGGCCGTGGTGGTCGCTGCGGGCGAGGGCGCGTTCGAGCGGCGTTTGCAGGCCTGCGTGCGCGGGACTTTGCGTGATACTCCATTGCCTTGGCCGACCCGGTTGGCACCCAACGCCTTGGCGGCGGCCAACGGCGTGAAAGGCCAACTGACGGAAGCGCTGATTACGCAGATGTCCGATTGCGTCGAGCGTGCCGCGTTGCTCTCCATGGGCCTGGCCCTGCAACGCCCGGGGCTGTTTGATCAACCGGGCGTCGAGCACGACCTGGCCCAGATCATGAGCCTGTGCGAAGTGGCGCCACGCAACGAACGGCTGATCCGCCGCTGGCTGCAAGCGCTGCATCGCGAACAACTGGTAGACCGCAACCCAGGCACCGGCGCCTATTCGTCACTGCGGGTCTCGGGTGCTGAATACCGTCAGCTGTGGCAGCGCATCGAGGCGCTGGAACCGAGTGTGGGCTGGGGCGGTGAAGTGCTGCGCTACCTGCGGGAAAGCCAGGAGCAATTGCCTGCCCTGATGAGCGACCGGCTCGACCCGTTGCACTTGCTGTTTCCCGAAGGCCGTACCGACACCGCCGAAGGCGCCTATCGCAAGAACCTGATCAGCCAGTACCTGAACCAGGCGGTGTGTGCGGCGGTGCAGGAAATCGCCGCACTGCAACCGGCGGGCTGGCGTCTGCAGTTGCTGGAAATCGGCGCAGGCGTGGGCGGCACCAGTGCCGACCTGATTCCGGCCCTGGACGGCTTGGCGGTGGACTACCAGTTCACCGACCTGTCGCAGTTTTTCCTCAACGAAGCGCGGGAGCATTTCGTCGAGTTTCCGTGGGTCAGCTACGGGCTGTTTGACCTGAACCTCGACCACTGGGCCCAAGGCATCGCCGCCAACTCCCTGGATGTGATTCTGTGTGCCAACGTGCTGCACAACTCGCGGCATGCCAGCCAGGTACTCGCCCGGCTGCGGGAAATGCTCGCCCCCGGCGGCTGGCTGATCTTTATCGAAGCCACCCGCGACACCTACCAGATCATGGCGTCCATGGAGTTCAAGGAGGGCCTGACCGCGTTCGAGGATTTCCGCGCCGAGCAGGACACCACGTTCATCCGCCGCGAGCAGTGGCAGCAACTGTTGCAGGAAGCCGGCGCGCAGACGCCGCTGTGCATGCCGGCAGCTGACGATGCGATGTCACAGATCGGCCAGCACCTGTTCATCACGCGCTTCAAGACCGAGCGCCAGACCCTTGAGCCGGAGGCGTTGCGCGCGCATCTGGGCCAGCGCCTGCCGGATTACATGGTACCCACCGAGTGGCGGGTACTGGATGAAATGCCGCTGACGGTCAACGGCAAAGTCGACCGCCAGGCGTTGGCCAACCTCGGCATGGCCCAGGCCACGCAACAGGCCAACAGCGGGGCTGCACCGCTGGATGCGCTGGAGCGCAGTATCGCAGAGGTCTGGCAAACCCTGTTGCGGGTGCCCAGTGTGGGCCGTGAACAGGGCTTCTTTGAGTTGGGCGGTGATTCATTGCTGGTGGCGCAGGTGGTTGGTCGCCTGCGGGAAAGCCTGCCCCAGGCCCGTAACGTGCCCTGGGGGGATTTGCTGCGCCAGTTGATCAACCAGCCCACCGTTGCGGCCCTGGCGGATTACCTGCGGGGGCAGGGCAGCGAGAGCCTGTCGCCGCTGGTGCGGATTCGTGAGGAGGCGCAAGGCCCGGCGCGGATCTTTGTCCATGATGGCAGCGGCACCCTGGCACCGTATCGCGCGCTGTTTGCTGCACTCGGGGAAGAAGCGCCACTGGAGGGGCTGGTGCTCAATGATGTACCGGGTTACCTGGCTCTGGCACCGGCTACGGCGATTCGTGAACTGGCCGAGCGTTATGCCGACACCTTGCACGCCGAAGGCCGGCGCCAGGTGAGCATCGTCGGTTATTGCCTCGGCGGGTTGCTGGCGACGGAGCTGGCGTCATGCCTCGCGGCGAGGGACATCGAGGTGCTGCAACTGACAGTGATCAGCAGCTACCGCGTGCCGTTCATGATCGAGGATGACCTGCTGGCGGAGTACGTGTTCGCCCGCGTGATGCAGGCCGACCCGCACACCCTGGGTTACCCGGTGGATGAACAGGCGATGGAGCGGGCGATTGCCAAGGTGCTGCGCCAAACTCCGGGCCGCGTGCCCCAAGGTGCGTTGCTGGCGCTGCAGGATGAGCCCGACTGTGCCACGGCCCTGGCCTGCCTGCGGGCCCTGGCATCCAAGTCGGCAGATGAGCGCTTGCAGGCAATTGCAGACGCGATGCGCCACGCCGGCTCGCAACTGAGCGACCTGGACTGGCTGCGCGAGCAACTGCAGGTGCTGCGCCACAGCCTGGCCGCCGTCGCCTTGCATCAGGCCACGCCTTACGACGGTGACATGGTGTTTATCCGCCAGTGCGGTGAAGTCCAGGTACTGCCCGGCATGCACCGCGACATGAGCCAATACTGGCAGGCCCTGTGCCTTGGCGAATTGCAGGTGGTGGACGTGCCGGGCGACCACTTCAGCTGCATGCAGAGCCCCCAGGTCGAAGCCGTGGCCCGCGCGTTCGAACGGCTGGCGCAGGTGGCGGCGTGAGAGTCGGGATTGTAGGCGGCTATGGGCATGTCGGTCGGCAGGTTGCGCGGGTGCTGGTCGGTCATTGCCGCTTGCGCCTGGGCGGTCGCGACCCTGGGCAAGGGCAGCGTTTTAACGACGGCGAGTTGAACGGGCAGGCCGAGATCCGTGAAGTGGACCTGTGGGACGCCCAAAGCCTGGCGGCGTTTTGCAGCGGCTGCGACCTGCTGATCAATTGCGCGGGCCCCAGCTACCAGGTGCTCGACCGGGTGGCGCTGGCCGCTTTGGCCAGTGGCGCCGATTACATCGATGTCGGCGGCGATGATCCGCTGCATCAGCTGCTGCCCGCTCAGTTGCCGCCGGGTCGTCGTGTGGTGTTATCAGCCGGCATGTTGCCCGGGCTGTCGGGGTTGTTTCCCAAGGTGCTTGCGGCGTCGTTCGAGCGCGTCGATGCCGTGCATTGCTATGCCGTCGGACTTGGGCGGTTGTCGACAACGGCGGCCGAGGACTTTCTATTGAGCCTCGGCAACGGCTATGGCCAGGCCTCGATGGGCTGGTGCGATGGCCGTGCAATCAAGTCCGCCGTACTCGTCGATGAACACTTCGAGCGACCCTGGCTGGTGGGCGGTCCCGTAACGGCCCACCCGTATCTAACCACTGAGCAACAGCGCTTGTTTACTGACTTGCGGGTGCGCGAAGCCCAGGCCTACAACCTGTTCGACGGCGGCCACCTGCGGGCCGCACTCGGGCGCATTCAGGGCTCGCCACCGGCTCTGCGACACACGGCAGAGAACATTGCCGCCCTGGTACAGGCCAGTGCGCTGGACCTGGCAGGGCGCACGCCTTACCAGTTGCTCGCAGTCGAAATGGCAGGCCTGCAACACGGCGAACCGCAGCAGGCCACCGCCTGGTTGCGTGCCGCCGACGGCTCGGCGTTGACCGGCACAGTGGCGGCAATCTGCGCCCTGCAACTGGCCAAACTGCCCGAAGGCACGCACTACGCTGCCCAGGTGATGGACGCCGATGACTGCTTGCGCCAGGTGCTGCGCTGGTTGCCGCAGACCCGGATCCACGTCACCACTGAACTGGAGGAGGGCGTGTTATGAAGAAAATCCCCAGCCCATGGCTGCGACGTTACCCGCAGCATCAAACGCCGCGTTGCCGATTGGTCTGCCTGCCCCACGCCGGCGGCAGCGCGGGATTTTTCAGCGGTTGGCAGGCACTGTTGCCGGCTGACATCGAACTGGTCAGCGTGCAATACCCCGGCCGCGAAGAGCGCCTGAGTGAAACCTGGCCCGGCAGCCTGGAATGGATGGCGGGCACTATTACCCGGGCGCTGTGGGACCTGTCCGACCGGCCGCTGGTGCTGTTCGGCCACAGCATGGGTGCGGCGCTGGCCTATGAGGTGACGCGGCGCCTGAACCGCCAGGGCAAGGACCTGCAACGGCTGATCGTCTCCGCCCATCCGGCCCCTCACCGGCAACGTCACAGCCAATTGCACCAGGGCCCGGATGCCGGTCTGCTGGCGGATGTGCGGCGCCTGTCGGGTGGTGCGCCATCACCCCTGGACGAACCCGAGATGCAGGCACTTTACCTGCCCGCATTGCGCAATGATTACCGCCTGATCGAAAACTACTGCGGCGATATCAGCGAGCTGCTGGACGTGCCCGTGAGCGTATGCCTGGGCAGCACCGACCGCGAAGTCGATCGGGAGGAAGCCCATGCCTGGTCGGAAGTGACGCGCCAGGTCACCGACTTTCGAACCTTCAACGGCGGGCATTTTTACCTGCGCGACAGCCAGGCCGACCTGATCGAGCACCTGGAACTGTTGCTGGGCAGCCCCGCCGAACCGGCGTGGCAGTGCTGGCCGTCGACCCCATGACCGGAGAATCCTATGAAAACACCTGAGCAGTGCAGCGGGCTGGAAGACGTCCGCCTGGGTATCGACACGTTGGACGAACAGATCATCCGCGCTCTCGGCCAGCGGTTGGCCTATGTGAAAGCTGCGGCGCAGTTCAAGCCTGACGAAGCCAGCATCGCCGCCCCCGAGCGGGTGGCCGCCATGCTGCCCCATCGCCGCCGCTGGGCCGAGCGCGAAGGGTTGGACCCGATGTTCGTGGTCCCGCTGTTTGCGCAGATCATCCAATGGAATATCGACCAGCAAGTGCGCCACTGGCGCCAGCAGCATCAAGGAGCGGAGCATGAGTGAACGTCTGCCGGGATTGCTTCAGGCGCTGACCGAGGGCGAACGCCTGGCGCGCGAGAAGGGCGGCGCAGTGCTGGTGGTGTTCAGCCTGGCCTCGGAGCGCCTGGACCCGCTGCGGTTATTTGCCGCCAACCGCCAGGTACTCGGGCAAAGCCTGTTCTGGTCAAGTGACCGGGGCGCACTGGCCATGGCCGGCTTTGGTTGTACCGAGGAAATCAGCCCCGGGGCCGATGACCGCTTCAACGCCAGTGCCCTGGCGTGGCAGGCGTTGCTCAGCCAGGCCCATCAGGTGGGGCCGCGCCAGCCGTTGCTGTGTGGCGGCTTTGCGTTTGACCCGAAGGGCCCACGCTCGCTCAAATGGCAGTCATTCGCCGCCACCTCCCTGGTGCTGCCGCGCATCTTGCTGCTGCGGGAAGCCGAGCAACATCATGTGATCTTCAGCCAGTGGCTGGAGCCCGGGGCGGACGCGGTGCGTTGCGCCCAGAGCCTGGAAACCCAGTGGACGTTGCTTCTGTCCCGCTACGCCAGTGCGCCATGCCAGGAGATTCCCCTCGGCACACCGAGCGACGAAAACACCATCAGCGCGCAGCAATGGCAAGACACCGTGGCGACGGCCGTGCAGCGCATCAACGCCGGCGACCTGCGCAAGGTGGTGCTGGCCCGCGAAGTGCGGTTGACCACCTCACGGACGATCCCCTGTGGCCCGCTGCTGGAAAACCTCAAGGCGGCCTATCCCCAGGCGTACCTGTTTGCGTTCAGCCGTGGTGACAGCTGCTTTCTCGGCGCAACGCCGGAGCGGCTGGTGCGGGTGACTCGTGGCACGCTGAACACGGTGGCGTTGGCCGGTACTTGCCCGCGTGGTCGTCACGAGCAGCACGATGCCGAACTTGGCCAGGCCTTGATGGACAGCCCCAAGGACCGCCACGAACACACCCTGGTGGTTCAAACCCTGCGCGAAGCATTGCAGCCCTATTGCGCGATGCTCGACATTGCCAGCCAGCCGCAGTTGCACCGGCTGGCCAACGTGCAGCACCTGTTGACGCCGGTGATGGGCCGCTTGCATCCCCAGGTGCAATTGCTGCAACTGGTGCAGGCCCTGCACCCGACGCCGGCGGTGGGTGGCTTGCCGCGACGTGAGGCGATGGCCTATATCCGAGAGCACGAGCAGCTCGACCGTGGCTGGTACGCAGCGCCAGTGGGCTGGATGAATGCGCAGGGTGATGGTGAATTTGCCGTGGCGTTGCGCTCGGCGTTGATCAGAGGCTGTGAGGCGCACCTGTTCGCCGGCTGCGGCATTGTCGCCGAGTCGGATCCCGGGAGTGAGTACGAGGAAACGTGCTTGAAGCTGCGGACTATCCGCGATGCCTTGCGGCCTTCGGACGGAGTGCAGGTGGCGTCAGCCTGAGGAAGGCTCTCGCCCGGCAGGCCGGGCGAGAGCATGCAGCGTCTGGATCAGTTCAAGCCAAGCTTGCCACGCAGTGTGGACAGGTCTTCCGCCAGGGTATTGACCGGGCCAACCAGGGCTTTGCGGTCGGCTTCCTTGACCTTGTCGTAGGTCTCGAAACCGCCATCCTTGGTTTTGTACTTGGCCAGGATCTTGTCCACGGTGGCGAAGTTCTTGTCGACTTTGGCAACGAAGGCCTTGTCTTGCTTCTCGATCTGCGGACGGAACAAGTCGACGATTTTCTTCGCGCCGTCGATGTTGCCCTGGAAGTCATACAGGTCGGTGTGGCTGTAGCGGTCTTCTTCACCGGAGATCTTGGTCGCGGCGACTTCTTCCAGCAGGGCAGCAGCGCCACCGACGACTTTTTCCGGCGGGAAGGTCAGGCCGTCCACGCGGGTTTTCAGGTCCAGTACGTCGCTGTTGAGCTTGTCCGCCAGGGCGTCGAGGCCTTTGGTGGTGTTCTCGGAGAACAGGCTGTACTCGATGCGGTGGAAGCCGGTGAAGTCTTCGGCTTTCACGCCTTTCTCGTGGTCGTCCACACGGGAGTCGATGGAGGCGTCGAGGTCGCTGAACAGTTCGGCGATCGGCTCGATCGACTCATAGTGCACGCGGGTTGGCGCGTACAGCTTCTTGGCGGTGGCCAGGTCGCCTTTTTTCACGGCGTCGGTGAACGCCTGGGTCTGGGTGACCAGCTCGCCGATTTCTTCGGTGACGTAAATCTTGTAGTCCGACACCGGCCCTACCAGGTCCAGCGGCGCGGTGGCGGCGAAGGCGGCCAGCGGCGAAAGGCTCATTAACAACGACAATGCGAGAGACGACTTCTTCATGGGACGATTTCCGCTCTGGGGTTTGTTTTAGGTTTTGGCAGTGGTTTGTGGATGTGTCGCATCAAGCAGCGTGCGCCCGATGAAGTCCTGGGCCCCGGTGACGCCTGGCAAGGTGAAGAAGTAACCGCCGCCAACCGGCTTCAGGTATTCCTCCAGAGGCTCGCCGTTGAGCCGGGTTTGCACGCTGATAAAGCCTTTCTCCAGGTCAGCCTGGTAGCAGATGAACAACAGCCCCATGTCCAGCTGACCGTTTTTGTTGACGCCGTTGGAGTAGTTGAACGGCCGGCGCAGGATCAGGTTGGCCTGGGTCTGTGCAGTACGCGGGTTGGCCAGGCGGATGTGGGCATCGAGCTTGGTCAACTTGCCTTCCGGGTCCTTGCTGTAGTCCGGGACCTGGGTTTCTTTCTGGCCATCCATGGGCGCGCCACTGGTCTTGATCCGGCCAATGATGCTTTCTTGCTCTTGCAGCGGGGTGCGGTCCCAGCGTTCGACGAAGTTGCGGATGATCCGCACCGCCTGGTAGCTGCCATTGGCGGCCCAGGCCGGTTCGTCGCTGCCTGGCTGGACCCACACAATCTGATCCATCGCCTTGTTGTCGTTGGAGTTCGGGTTGGCCGAACCGTCGCGAAAACCGAGGAAGTTGCGCGCGCTTTGTGCCGGCTCGCCGGGGCGGGCTGGGGCCTGGGGCGGCACGCTGCCTTCCTGCTTCCAGCGCACCAGCAGCAGGTCCGGCAGGTTTTTCACGATATCGCGCAGGGCGTGGATATTGGTGTCCGGGGTGTTGGAGCTGAACTGCAGGCTCAGGTCGCCGTGGCACTGCGCCGGTTCCAGTGCATCGTTGGGGAAACCGACCATGCGGATCAGGCGCTTGGGCTTGGCCGCGGCCAGGCCGAAGCGTTCGTCGAACAGCGACTCGCCCACCGATACGGTGATGGTCAGGTTGTCCGGTGTCACCACCGGGCCGAGGATGCCGGAGTCGGTGGGGGGCAGTTTCGGGTCGACTTGCACCACGGTGCCGCCGGTCATCAGGAATGCGATGCGCTCGTTCAGGGTGCGGAACAGCCGCTCCAGGTCCTCGCGGTCGCTGGCCAACACGTCGAATGACACCAACATGCCGCAGGCCGGGCGCGGAGTGACGATGCCGGTCTGGTGCTTGCCATGGAAATCGTGGTGGTCCTGGGTCTTTTCACTGCTTGGCGCGGTGGTCACCTGTGCCGCCGCGTTGGCAGCCATTGCCGGGCAGCTCAGGCTGCTGCCGGCAATGGCCGCGCCAGTGGCGGCCATACCCAGCAATACACGACGACGCTGGGCGGAAAATTGTTCTGAATCACTCATGTCTACGGTCGTCTTCACTTCAGGCCGGAAAGGCCAAGGGCGGGGTCGATTCCATCGAGTGCAACGGCCAGAGCCTTGGCCTTGTCGGCGATCTGCTTGCGCTGATCGGCGGTAACGCTGTCATACGAGGCGTAGCGGCCATCGACTTTCAAACCGTTGAGTTCGGCATCGAGGGCGTTGATCGCGCTGTCGATCCCCGGCAGCAATTGCGCGGCAGATTTGGTCAGCAGCGGGCGCATCAGGTCGACCACTTTGCGGGCGGCGTCCAGGTTGGCGGCGAAGCCGTTGAGGTCGGTATGGCTGTAGCGTTCTTCCTCACCGCTGGCGGCACGTACGTCGGCCAGGCTGTTGAGGTTGCGCACCACGATGCTCACCAGTTGCTCCGGCGGCAGCGACTGGGCCAGCAGCTGTTGCTTGAGGCTGGTGACGTCGGTGACCAGGCGCTGGGCAATCGGCGCCAGGCCGTCGAGATTGCGTTGCTGGAACAGGCCGTATTCGAGACGGTGGAAGCCGCTGAAGGCCGGGTCCTGCTCGCGCTTTTCAAAGTAGTCGGCGCGGGCGTTGATCGCGTTGTCCAGTTCCGCCAGGCGTTGCGAGGCCGGGGCCAGGCGCTGGTAAGCCTCGCGGGCCGGTACGTAAAGCGCCTGGGCCTGGGCGAGGTCGCCGGCTTCGATGGCTTGGTCCAGCGCGGTAACGGCCTTGACCAGGGCGCTACCCTGGCTGCTCAGGTACACGCGGAACTCCGACAGCGGGCCGATAAACGCGACCATCGACGGCTTGGCCTTGGCTTGGGCGTCAGACTCGGCAGTCGGTGTCACCTTCAAGGTGCCACGCGGGTTGCTCAGCAGGCCGCAGGTGATCTGGTAGTCGCCGGGCAGCAGGTTGGCGTTGATCACCTGGCTCAGGCCCGGGGCGATGTTCTCGCGCTCTTCGACCACCAGCACGCCGTCGAGGATTTCCCATTCCACGGCACGGTCCGAGCGGTTGATGATGCGGAAGCTGGCGCGTCCGGCCGGTACCGTCAGCGCATTCGGCTCGCAGCTGTGGGCGTGGATGGTGACGGCGATTTCATTGTGGTTGGCCTGGCGCTTGGAGGCGGCCAGTTGCGAGGCGTAGTAGAACAGGCCACCGGCGGCGATCATCACGACCACCGAGCCGCCCACCGCCCAGCGCAAGGCGCGGGAGGGCGGAGCCGGTTGAGGGGTTTGGTTGGACAAGAGGCGGTCCTTACTGGCTGGAAACGGAAGAGGTTGTGCGGGTAGCCGGCTTGCTCGGCGGCGCCGGCAGGAAGAACATCACCAGGGCCACCACCAGGTAAATCAGGTAGGCACCGAGGGTGCTGATGGTCGGGGCGTCCTGATAGCCGAACATGCCGGCCAGCACCGAGCCCAGCGGGCCATCCATCGGCAGCGTCGCGCTGAAATCGAACAGTACGGTTTGCAGGTGGTTCCATACCCCGGCTTCGTGCAGGGCTTGTACCGAGTTGGCGAGGATGCCGGCGGCCACCACCAGGATGAACAGGCCGGTCCAGCGGAAGAACGCACCGAGGTTCAGGCGCATGCTGCCGGTGTAGATCAGGAAGCCGACGATGATCGCCAGGATCAGGCCGAGCAGGGCGCCAATCGGCGCGCCCGGACCTTCGCTTTGCTGGAACACGGCCAGCAGGAAGAACACGGTTTCCAGGCCTTCACGGGCCACGGCGAAAAACACCATGGCGATCAGTGCGGTGACCTGGTGTTTGGAGCCGGCCAGGGCATGATCGAGGGATTCATGCAGGGAATGCTTGATGGAGCGCGCGACCTTGCGCATCCAGAACACCATGGAGCTGAGAATGCCCACGGCCACCAGGCCGACGATGCCTTCGAACAGTTCCTGTTGTTTCTGCGGGAATTCGGCACTCACCAGTTCCAGGCCACCGCCGACCAGCAGCGCGAGGGCCGCTGCCAGAAATACGCCGATCCACACTGCGGGCATGTACTGGCCACGGCCAGTTTGCTTGAGGTAGCTGGCGATAATGCCAACGATCAAGGCGGCTTCTATGCCTTCGCGCAGCATGATTAAAAAGGGAACAAGCATTCGGCACCGAATCGTCACTAGATAGGATGCTAAGTTGTAACATAATGATACTCATTACTAAACAGGGAATATTGACCTTTACTGAACCTTGACTGAACGGTGGTGGCAAACCGCATCCGACACTAGAATGCGCGGCATCGTCCCAGCCACCGGATTGCGCCATTCCCCATGTCGGAAAAAGACACGATTTCCATCCAACTGGTCCGCGAAGCCCTGTTGCAGAGCTGTGCGCCGGGTGCGGCGAGCGATGAAGTGTTGACCAAGGTCGGGATTGAGCCGGCACTGCTGGGCCAGCCAACCGCACGCGTCCCGGCAACCGCTTACGCACGCTTATGGCGCTTGCTGGCACGGCGAATGGACGATGAATTCTTTGGCATGGACCCGCGCAAGCTCAAATCCGGCAGCCTGGAGTTCCTCTGCCGGGCCTCAATGGCACAACCGAGCCTGGCCACTGCGCTGGAAACCGGCCTGGGGTTCCTGTCGCTGATGCTCGAGCGCATGCCGGCGCAACTGGTTCGCCAGCAGAGCCTCGCGGAAATCGTACTGTTGGAGCCGGAGCCAGCACCCAGGCGCGCCTTCACCTATTTCGCCTACTGGATGATCGTCCACGGCGTCGCCTGCTGGCTGGCGGGGCGCCGGATCCCGATCCTGGCGATTGAACTGCGTTGCCCGCAGCCGGACTTCTGCGACGACTACCAGGTGATGTTTTCCGACAACCTGCGCTTTGACCGGCCGCGTACCCGGATGATCTTTTCCGCCGACTGCCTCGACCTGCCGATCAAGCGCAGCCCGGAGGAGCTCAAGCGCTTCCTGGCCCATGCGCCCGCCAACATCCTGGTCAAATACCGCGACCCGGACAGCCTTGCCACCCGCATCAAGACCGACCTGCGGCACATGCCCGCCGACACCTGGCCGGAAACCGAAGGCCTGGCCGCATCCCTGTGCATTTCGGCCTCGACCCTGCGCCGGCGCCTGGCGGAAGAAGGGCAGACCTACCAGGGCCTCAAGGACAGCGTGCGCAAGGAGTTGGCGATCGTCTGGCTGGCCGATTCCGACATCAGCTTTGCCGAGATCGCCACCCGCCTGGGGTTTGCCGATGCCAGCTCGTTCTACAAGGCGTTTCGCAAGTGGTCGGGCTCCAACCCCGGGCACTATCGCAGCCTGATATTGAACGAAGCACTGAGCCAGTAGGTCACTGCCAGGCACCCCCGGCACGTTTGCCTGCTTGTCCACGCCTTTAATGATCTGGGTCACTTTCCTGCGCCGCCGTGCGTGTGATATTCGGCGCCACCGCTCCATCGTTCGTTTCCTGACGCAGCCTGATCGGCATTTGTCGCGATCAACGTCTACGCCATTTCCCTCATTCAAGAGCAGGATTTCATGGCACTTCACAGAACCGTAGAGACCCAGGACCAAGCCATCGAAGACGTCTATTCGAGTGGCTCCGCCCAGCACAAACTGCCCAAGTACCGCCTCCCGGACCACTCGACCACGCCGTCGGCCGCCTACAACCTGGTGCGCGACGAACTGCTGCTGGACGGCAATTCCCGGCAGAACCTGGCGACCTTCTGCACCACTTGGGTCGAGCCCGAAGTGCAGCAGTTGATGGCCGATGCCCTCGACAAAAACATGATCGACAAGGATGAGTACCCGCAGACGGCCGAGATCGAAAACCGTTGCGTGCACATCATTGCCGACCTGTGGCACGCGCCGAAATCGTGGCAAACCGTGGGTTGCTCCACCACCGGTTCCAGCGAAGCGGCGATGCTTGGCGGCCTGGCACTGAAGTGGAGCTGGAAGAAACGCCGGGAAGCGGCGGGGCTGCCCACCGACAAACCGAATTTCGTGTGCGGCCCGGTGCAGATCTGCTGGAAGAAATTCGCCCGTTATTTCGATGTGGAAATTCGCGAAGTGCCGTTGCGCGGTGACGCATTGGGCCTGCGCCCGGCCGACCTGCGGGAATATTGCGACGAAAACACCATCGGTGTCGTCGCGACCCTGGGCGTGACCTTCACCGGGATCTACGAACCGGTCGCAGCCCTGGCGGCCGAGCTGGACTCGATGCAACGTGACCTCGGCCTGGATATCCCGATCCATGTCGACGCGGCGAGCGGCGGGTTTATCGCCCCGTTCATCCAGCAAGAGCTGCAATGGGATTTTGTGATCGAGCGCGTCAAGTCCATCAACGCTTCCGGCCACAAGTACGGCCTGGCGCCGCTGGGCGTAGGCTGGGTTATCTGGCGCTCCACCGAAGACCTGCCGGAAGAGTTGATCTTCTACGTCGACTACCTGGGCGGCAACATGGCGACCTTTGCCCTGAACTTCAGCCGGCCCGGCGGTGAAATCATTGCCCAGTACTACAACTTCCTGCGGCTGGGGCGCGACGGCTACACGCGGATTCAACAAGCGTGCTCCGACACGGCGCAATGGCTGGCCTCGGAAATCACCAAGTTTGCCCCGCTGGAACTGGTGTACGACGGCAAGGATGGGCTGCCGGCGGTCTGCTACAAGCTCAAGGACGGCGTCGACCACGGCTTCAGCCTCTACGACCTGTCGGAGCGCGTGCGCATGCGCGGCTGGCAGATCGCGTCATACCCGTTGCCGTCCGATCGGCAGAGCGTCGTGGTACAGCGCATCCTCGTACGGCATGGCGTGAGCCGTGACCTGGTGGCGTTGCTGCTGGAAGACCTGCGCAAGGCCGTTGCCCACCTGCAGAAAAACCCGGTGGAGCATTCCGACGCGGGCCCCAGCTTCAGCCATGGCGCCATCGCCGACCCGGTCATCCCGGCCGACACCCCGAACCTCGACTGAACGCACTGAACACCCGCCGGGCCTCGAGGCCCGGTGCCTTTAGCGTTGCATCGCCAGGTACGAATCATCGTGACTGCCTTCTTTACTTTCCTGCACGACAACCCCTACATCCTGCTGTTCCTGGTGGTTGGCCTGTCCGTCTGGGTCGGGCGCGGCACCATCAAGGGTTATGGCCTGGGCGCGGTGGCCGGGGCCATCGTGATCGGCTGCGCGATTGCGACGTGGGCGTCTTACTACGGCGTGCATTTCGAACTCGATAACTTTACCAAGAGCCTGTTTTATTACCTGTTCATGTACGGCGTCGGGCTGCGGGTCGGGCCTTCGTTCATCAACAGTCTCAAGGGTGATGGCCTGAAATTCACCTTCCTGGCGATCCTGTCCTCGTTCCTCGGGCTGGGTATCGTGGTGCTCGGCGTGCGGCTGTTATCCCTGCCGGTGGGCGCGGCGGGCGGGATTCTTGCCGGTTCGCAAACCATGTCGGCGGCGATTGGCTCCGCCGAACAGGCGATTACCTCGGGCGTGGTGCCGCTGCCACCGGGCACCACGGCGGCGGCGGCCACCGCGATGATCGCCCTGTCTTACGGCATCACCTATATCTGGGGCACGGTCGGCATCATCCTGATCTGCAAATACCTGCCGCGCTGGTGGGGTGTGGATGCGCGCAAGGCGGCCAAGGCATTCGAGGTGGAGCACGGTGTGCCGAACGTCGACGATGCCGGGCTCAGTGGGTATCGGCCGTTTGACCTGCGGGCCTATCGCCTGGTGAACCCGGAGCTGGTGGGGCAGAGCATCGCGCAGTTTCGCCAGCGCTTTGCGTTGTACCAGATCGAGAACGTCGAGCGTGGTGAAGAGTTGCTGGGGGCTGATCCGACGCTGGTGTTGCAACTCGGCGATGTGATCGCCCTGGGCGGCAGCCTGGATGCGCTGACCGATCACATGGGCCTGATCGGGCCGGAAGTACCGGATGCCCGGGCGTTGAATATACCGCTGGATGAGGCGGTGATTCTGGTGACTCACAAGGATGCCGTGGGCAGGGCGCTCAAGGAATTCAGCCAGTCGCCGATTGCCGGGCAGGTGCAGTTGGTGGGGATTGAGCGGGGTGGAGCGCCGATTCCGGTGGGGCTGGAAACGCGGTTGCAGCGCCTGGATGTGATGCACTTGATTGGCTTGCGCAGTGCCATCGACAAGGCCACGGCGTTGCTGGGCAAGGCGGGGCGGGCGAGTACGGCGACGGATTTGCTGACGCTGTCGCTGGGTATGGTGCTGGGGTTGTTGATCGGGCTGATTCAGGTGCCGGCGTTCGGTGCGGCGGTGGGGCTGGGCAATGCGGGCGGGTTGCTGGTGTCGGGGATTATCGTCTCGTCGCTGGTGTCGCGGGTGCGGTTCTTTGGCAATACCCCGAATGCGGCGCGCAACATTCTCGAGGACATGGGGTTGATATTCTTTGTCGCGATTGTGGGGGTGAATGCCGGGGCTAATCTGGTTTCGCAGATTAGCGCGATCATTGCGTTGAAGATCTTTTTGCTTGGGTTCGTGGCTTGTACGATTCCACCGTTTATTGTTTGGGCTGTGGGTTTTCATGTGTTCAAGATCAACCCGGCGATTCTCATGGGCGGTGTTGCGGGGGCGCGGAGTCACTCGGGGCCGGCGCGGGAGGCGGCCAAGGAAATTGATAGCACGGTGCCGTGGATCGGGTTTCCGGTGGCGTATGCGGTGTCGGGGATTTTGCTCACGGTGTTTGGGTATTTTGCCATGGTGCTGGCGCGGTAGCTGTATTGGGTACATATCCGTTGCTGCGGTAACGGCCACTTATGGTTCCGCTCTTACAGCGGGTCACTTTTGGCAAACGCCCGGAATGCCGGCCCAGCCAAAAGTAACCAAAAGGTCTTTGCCCCACCACTCGGTGCCTCGCCTAGGCTCGGCATGCCCGCACTCCGGCTCGGCTCCGCGGGCCGCCGCGACGGGCCATCCATGGCCCGGCGCGGCTAAATCGGCATCCCTGCCGATTTACCCGCTCCACCGTGCCTGCTTGCGGCCATCGTGGTTAACGGGGCCCGCAGATCAAAATCAAAAGCAGATCAAAAGCAGAGCACAGCGGCCTACCGGCCGGCTTGAGTGTTTAACAGCCAGATCAAAAGCCAGAGCGAATGCAGATCTGCTTTTCTGTGGGAGCTGGCTTGCCTGCGATGCAGACAACTCGGTACATCAGGTACACCCAGTTGATACTATCGCAGGCAAGCCAGCTCCCACATTTGACCGTGCCCGCTTTAGCTTTTGATTGTGCTGTTGCTCTAAAACACTCAAGCCGGCCGGGAGGCCGCTGTGCTCTTGCTTTTGCTCTGGCTTTTGATCTTGATCTTAGGCGCCCCGTTAAACCACGCTGGCCGAACGCAGGCTTTGGAGCGTGGGTAACCCGGCAGGACGCCGGGTTAGCCGTCCTGGGCCAAGGATGGCCCATGACGGCGGCCCACGGTCCAAAGCCGGAGTGAGGGCACACCGAGCCTAGGCGAGGTGCCGAGTGGTGGGGCAAGAGCGTTTTGCTTACTTTTGCGCTGTTCAAAAGTGAGCCGCTGTAAGAGCGGAACCAATAGCAGCCCTGACCGAAATAACGGATATGCACACACCACAAGCGAGCAAAAAAAAGCCCCGCGACCGAATGACGGCACGGGGCTAAAAATTGGCTGGATGCGACCAACCAAAGGAGCTCTTTAAGTCAAATCACTTGGCACTGGCAATCGTGGTACTCGGCTGCCACCCACCGCCCAACGCCTTGTAGATCGCGACGATCCCACGATACAGATCCACCTCGGCCTGAGCCTGGGAGTCCTCGGCGGCCAAACGCTCACGCTGCGCGTCCAGCAACACCAGGAAGTCCACCGTCCCTTCGCGGTAACGAATCTCCGCCAGATCCGCAGCAGCCCGGCTCGACTCACTCTGACGAATCAGCGAGACCAACCGCTGCTGGCGTTTGCCGTAATCACTGAAGGCATTCTCCGATTCTTCCAGCGCCAACAGCACCTGCTGCTCATAAGTCGCCAGGGCGCCATCCGCCTCGGCATCCGCACCACGCAACCTTGCCCGCACACTGCCCAGGTCAAACGCCGCCCAGGTAATGCTCGGACCCAGCGACCAGGCATTCGCCGCCGCCGACCCAATCTGCGAACCCCGCCCAGCGGTAAACCCGAGGAACCCACTGAGGCTCACCCGCGGAAACAGATCAGCCTTGGCCACCCCAATCCGCGCCGTGGCGGCTGCCAACTTACGCTCGGCACTGAGAATGTCCGGACGACGTTGCAGCAGTTGCCCCGGATCACCAATCGGCAACGCCTTGGCAATCGCCGGCAAATCTTTCGGGCTCAAATCCACGCTCAACTTGTCCGGCCGCTCACCGAGCAGGGTAGCGATACGATTACGCTCGCGAACTTCCTCGGCCTGCAGCTGCGGCACACTGGCTTCTACAGCCGCCAGACGCGCATCGGCCCGCACCACATCGAGCTGATCGCCCACACCGGCATCCCGCAGGCTGACCGTGATACCGCGTGAGTCTTCCTGGTTCTTCAGGTTGGCCACCGCGATTTTCTCGCGCAGTTGCGCGCCCCGCAGTTGACCGTAAGCGTCCACCAACTCGGCAATCATCGTCACTTGCAGCTGATACAAGTCAGCTTCGGCAACCTGTTGGTCAGCGTCGCTGGCCTCCAGGTTGCGGCGGATGCGGCCGAACAAGTCCACTTCCCAGGCCATGTCCAGGCCCAGGTCATAACGCTCGCTGTTGACACGTTGGGTGGTCTGGCCGGGGATCTGGCCTTTGCCCACATCGCTGCTGACACGGCTGGTGATCACCGGCATCACGTCATTGGCAGCGTCGTCACGAATCGCCCGGGCTGCCCGCAGGCGGGCAAATGCCACCCGCAGGTCACGGTTACCGTTCAGGGACTGAGTCACCAACTGGTTAAGGGTCGGGTCCTCGAACTGCTGCCACCAGATGCCTTCGAACTTACCGTGGTCGTATTGCTTGGCGTCGGCGGCGGCCGTTACGTTGGCCGCCTCCAGTGGCTGGGTTTTATAGTCCGGGCCCACGGCACAGGCGCTCAGCGCCAGTACCAGCAAGCTCGGCAAAAATACTTTCACGCTCATTGCTGTGTCTCCAGCTTCAAGGCCTTGGCCGCTTTGCGCGCTTCACCGCGTTCAACAAACCGGCGGATCAGTACATAGAACACTGGCGTCAGCAGCAGACCGAAGAAGGTCACGCCGATCATCCCGGAGAACACCGCCACACCCATGGCATGGCGCATCTCGGCACCGGCACCGCTGGACATCACCAGAGGCACTACACCCATGATGAAGGCGAACGAGGTCATCAGGATCGGCCGCAGACGCAGACGGCAGGCTTCCAGTACCGCAGCGAGCGGATCGAGGCCTTCCTGCTGTTTATCCTTGGCGAACTCGACGATCAGAATCGCGTTCTTACAGGCCAGGCCCACCAGGACGATCAGGCCGATCTGGGTAAAGATGTTGTTGTCGCCGCCAGAGATAATCACCCCGGTGATGGCCGACAGCAGGGTCATCGGTACGATCAGGATCACCGCCAGTGGCAGGCTCCAGCTTTCGTATTGGGCGGCCAGTACCAGGAACGCCAGCAGTACGCAGAGCGGGAACACGAACAGCGCAGTATTGCCCGAGAGGATTTGCTGATAGGTCAGGTCGGTCCACTCGTAGGTCATGCCGTTGGGCAGTTCGTCTTTCAACAGTTTCTCGATCGCCGCCTGGGCCTGGCCGGAGCTATAGCCCGGTGCGGCGTTGCCGTTGATCTCGGCGGTGATGAAGCCGTTGTAGTGCATCACGCGGTCCGGGCCCGAGGTGTCGCTGACCTTGATGAAGGTCGCCAGGGGAATCATCTCGCCTTTGTTGTTGCGCACTTTCAGCTGGCCGATCTGGTCTTCATCCTGGCGGAACTGTTGCTCAGCCTGCACGTTGACCTGATAGGTGCGCCCGAAGCGGTTGAAGTCGTTGGCATACAACGAGCCCAGGTAGATCTGCAGGGTGTCGAAGATGTCGCTGATCGCCACGCCATGGGTCTTGGCCTTTTCGCGGTCGATGGCAGCATCGACCTGGGGCACGTTGACCGTGTAGCTGGTGAACAGGCCGAACAACTCAGGCACGCCACGGCTCTTGGTAATGATGTTCTGCACTTCTTTGTACAGCTCGTCGTAACCCAGGTTGCCACGGTCTTCGACCTGCAGGCGGAACCCGCCGATCGTACCCAGGCCCTGTACCGGCGGCGGTGGGAAGATCGCCATGTAGGCTTCCTGGATGCTGCTGTACTTGCCATTCAGTGCACCGGCAATCGCACCGGCAGACAGGCTCGGGTCTTTACGCTCATCGAACGGCTTCAAGGTCACGAACACGATGCCGTTGTTCGGGCTGTTGGTAAAACCGTTGATCGACAAGCCGGGGAAGGCGATCGCGCTTTCCACGCCGGGCTGTTTCATGGCGATGTCGGACATGCGCTTGATCACGTCTTCGGTACGGTCCAGGCTCGCGGCGTCCGGCAATTGCGCGAAGGCCACCAGGTATTGCTTGTCCTGGGCCGGTACGAAACCGGTCGGCGTGTGGGCAAAGCCCATCCAGGTCAGGACCATCAGGCCGGCGTACAGGAACAGCGCGATACCACTGCCGCGGATCACCCGGCGTACCGTGCCGACGTAACCATGGCTGGCCTTGTCGAAGAAGCGGTTGAACGGTTTGAACAACCAGCCGCCCAGCATCCTGTCGAGGAACCTGGAGAACCCGTCTTTCGGCGCGTTGTGGCCTTTGAGCAATACCGCTGCCAGTGCGGGCGACAGGGTCAGCGAGTTGAACGCCGAGATCACGGTCGAGATCGCAATGGTCAAGGCGAACTGCTTGTAGAACTGGCCGGTCAAGCCGCTGATAAATGCCGCTGGAATGAACACCGCACACAGTACCAGCGCGGTCGCGATGATCGGGCCGGTTACTTCGCTCATGGCCTTTTCAGTGGCCGGGAACGGTTCCAGGCCCAATTCGATGTTCCGTTCGACGTTCTCCACCACCACGATGGCGTCGTCCACCACGATACCGATCGCCAACACCAGCCCGAACAGCGACAGCGCGTTGAGCGAGAAGCCAAACAGATGCATCACCGCAAAGGTACCGATCAACGATACCGGCACCGCCACCAATGGAATGATCGACGCACGCCAGGTCTGCAGGAACAGGATCACCACCAGCACCACCAGGATCAGTGCTTCGAACAGGGTGTGAACCACGGCCTCGATGGAGCCACGTACGAAGACGGTAGGGTCATAGGCGATGCGGTAATCCATGCCCTCCGGGAAGCTCTGTTTCAGCTCCGCCATCTTGGCGCGCACTTCATTGGAGATGTCGATTGCGTTGGAGCCCGGGCGCTGGAAGATCGGGATCGCCACGGCCGGCTGGTTGTCGATCAACGAGCGCAGGGCGTACTGGCTGGAACCCAGCTCAACCCGTGCAATGTCCTTCAAACGCGTGATTTCGCCGTTGGCGCCGGCACGGATGACGATATTCTCGAACTCTTCCTCAGTGACCAGTCGGCCCTGGGTGTTGACCGACAGCTGGAAGCTGGTGTCATTCGGCGCAGGTTGCGCGCCCAAGGCACCGGCCGCCACCTGGCGGTTCTGTTCGCGAATGGCCGTGACCACATCGGTGGCGGTCAGGTTGCGCGAGGCGGTCTTGTTCGGGTCCAGCCACACACGCAGGGAGTAATCGCCCATGCCGAACAGCTGCACATCACCCACGCCGCCCAGCCGTGCCAGCTCATCCTTGATATTGAGGATCGCGTAGTTGGACAGGTAGAGCATGTTGTAGCGCTGGTCGGGGGAGGTGATGTGCACCACCATGGTCAGGTCGGGAGAGGCCTTGTCCACGGTAATACCGATGCGCGTCACTTCCTCGGGCAGTTTGGGCTGAGTCCGGGTTACCCGGTTCTGCACCTGTACCTGCGCGTTATCCAGGTCGGTGCCCAGGGCGAAGGTGATGGTCAGGGTCAGCTTGCCGTCGGCGGTTGACTGCGAGGACATGTACAGCATGTTCTCGACGCCGGTGATGGCTTGCTCCAGAGGCGCGGCCACGGTTTCACCGATGACCTTGGGGTTGGCGCCCGGGAAGTTGGCACGGACCACGACGGTCGGCGGCACCACTTCCGGGTATTCACTGATCGGCAGCTGGAACAGTGAAATCGCGCCGGCGATCAGGATCAACAGCGACAGCACCGCTGCGAAGATCGGCCGCGAAATGAAGAACTTGGAAAAATTCATCTTGAGTCGTATCCCTTAACCGCGTGGAGTCGCGACACTGGCGAGCTTGGGCGCGGCTTTATCCGGCGCCACTTGCTCCAGGTTGCTGGCTTCAAGCGCTTGTCGTTGTTGTGCCAAGGCGGCGAGGGTTTCCTTGCTGGCCATCGGGATGGTTTCCGGTGCAACCGGCGACCCCGGGCGAACGCGCTGCAAACCCTTGACGATGATCGTGTCGTCCTTGGTCAGGCCGCTGCGCACGATGCGCAAACCTTCGATCTTCGGACCCAGCTCCACCGCGCGGTAGGCAGGCTTGTCGCCGTCCATCACCAGTACGAACTTCTTGCCCAGGTCGGTGCCCACGGCTTCGTCGCTGATCAGCACGGCGGAGTAGGTGCCACTGCCTACCAGCTTCAGGCGGGCATACAGGCCTGGGGTGTATTCGCCCTTGCTGTTATCAAACACAGCGCGACCACGAATGGTGCCGGTGGCCGGGTTGACCTGGTTGTCGACGAAGTTCATCTGGCCCAGGTGCGGGTTGCCGTCTTCATTGGACAGGCCCAGGTACACCGGGGTAGTCGCGCCACGGCGACCCTGGCGCGCGAGTTCGGTGTACTTGAGGTACACACGTTCATCGGCGTCGAAGTAGGCGTAGACCTTGTCGGTGGACACCACGCTGGTCAGCGCGGTGACATCGGCGGTCACCAGGTTGCCGGCGGTGATCTCGGCACGGCTGACGCGGCCGCTGATGGGCGAGCTGACACGGGTGAAGCTCAGGTTCAGCTTGGCCAGGTCCAACTGCGCCTGGATGCCGGCGACAGTCGCATGGGCTTCCTGGGCGGCGGTGGTGCGCGAGTCGGCCAGTTCGGCGGAGATCGCATTGCTCTGGCGCAGGCGTTCGCCGCGCTGGGCTTCGTTATCGCTGCGGGTGGCGGCGGCCTTGGTTTGTGCGAGTTGTGCTTCGAGGCGGCGCACTTCGGCCTGGAATGGGCGTGGGTCGATCTGGAACAACAGGTCGCCTTTCTTGACCAAGGCACCTTCGGTGAAGGCGACCTGATCGATCTGGCCCGACACGCGCGGACGGATCTGCACGGTTTCCGGCGCTTCGAGCCGGCCGGTGAATTCGTCCCACTCATTGACCGGTTGTTCCAGCACCTTGGCCACGCTGACGTGGCTTGGTGGCATGGCGGCTGCCTGTTCGGGCGCTTTGCCGCAGGCGCTCATCACCATCACGGCCAAAATGGCCAAGGGATAGCGCAAATGTTTGAGTGACTGTTCCATGAGGTGCATCCGCCAATGTATTTAAGATGGGCGGATCATGCTCGGCAGGGTGCTATCTCACGAATCGAATGAAACAAAGGTAACTATCATTCGGAATGATATAAGCGTAAAGCGAGCCCTCTAGCATGGGGCTTTCGTTAGGGAGCTATCAATGCTGTTGATGACAAAGGACTGTTGCGCAAGATGCAAGGAACAGCGCGCCGCATAAATTGTCGGGCGTGTCTGCTATTCAAATGTACAGAGCGCCGGGTTGGTTGCCGTGCATTCGTTGCCTGACCATGCGCTGCCCAGAGGCCTGGCATTGACCTGGTTTTTCAGGGTCATGCTTACCGGTTCATGGTTCTGATCCAGGTAGTGGCATGCCACAGACGACTGGCCCTGGCTGCTTTGGATCACCGCCTTTTCAAAGTGGACCTGGTGCAGGTCCTTCTGCTCTGTCATCGGGTTTTGCCCGGTCCATTGCCGACCGTCCGGGCCGGACGCGGTGTAGGCGACCACTTCCCCGGTCGGCGTCTTTTTGAACGCGTCTTTAAGGGCATGGGTGGGCGGGCAGGCACCAGTGCCAGCGTAGACGTTGCCCATCAACGCCATCAGGGCAATCACGAGGGCTGAGGTTTTCCTGAGCTGCCTGTTCATCACGCGTGCTCCTGGTCTGGAGTAACTGTGAGGTAAAGACTAGCCCAAACAGGCAACGCCGGAAGGTGCTAAATCCACACGTCGTTGATTGCCGTGCGCTCGCCACCCTCGCTGCCGGTGTTCAGCACGCCGCAGGGTTCGATCAACAGCAACTTCACCTCACCCAATGCGTGCGGCTTGTGCTCGACGCCCTTGGGCACCACGTACATTTCCCCTTGGCTGATGATCACCGCGCCGTCGCGGAAGTCGATGCGCAGGGTGCCTTCGAGGACGATAAAGGTTTCATCGGTGTCGGCATGGTCGTGCCAGATGAAGTCACCTTCGATCTTCACCACCTTGAACTGGTAGTCGTTCATCTGCGCGACGACCTTGGGCGCCCATTGCTCGCTGAACAGGGCGTATTTCTGGGCGAAGTTGATCGAGGCGTAATTCGTCGAAGCGTGGGAGGCGGGCATTGTAGGTTCCAGGGTTTCAGGACAATGGAGCCTTAAGTTAGGCCCAACGGCCCGCCGGATATTGAATGATCGTGCAGCGCGCGACGGTCCTGGGTGTGTGCAACTGTTGGCTGGGCAACAGCAGTCGGACAGTTGTGGTTTGCTCGAGACAGCAAGGCCTTGTCCATTGTTTTTATCGCGTTGATTTTATTGAAAATAATTTATGGCATGGGCTCTGCAATGCACACAGGTGAACCCTTTCACCCGTTGCTCAGCGGAGCCCTGTATGCCTTGCACCTTTTTCTCGCGTTCACGTTACATCTTGCTCGGCGCAGCGTTGTTGCTGGGCCACGCCGCCGTGTCCCAGGCCGCCGAGGGCGATGACGCGGTGCCGTCCCTGGCCGGCAAGCGCATTGCCGTGAGCATGACCGGCACCAGTCACTACTTCGATATCAAGGCCTTCCAGGCCCAGGTCGATGAGATCAAGCGCCTCGGCGGCACGCCGATCACCCTGGATGCAGGGCGCAACGACAAGAACCTGGTGACCCAACTGCAAACCGTGGTCACCCAGAAACCCGATGCGGTGATCCAGACCCTCGGCACCCTGAGCGTGATCGACCCGTGGCTCAAGCGCATCAGCAAGGCCGGCATCCCGCTGTTCACCATCGACGCGCCGTCGCAGTACAGCCTCAACAACACCACCTCGGATAACGTCGCCACCGGCAAGGCCCTGGCCGATCAGTTGATCAAGGATGCCGGCGGCAAGGGCAAGATCCTGGTGTTCAACGGCTTCTACGGCGTGCCGGTGTGCGCGATTCGCTACGACCAGTTGAAGCTGGCGCTCAAGGATCACCCGCAACTGGAAATCATCGAGCCGCAGCTGCGGGATGTGATCCCCAACACCGTGCAGGATGCCTATTCCCAGGTGTCCGCGTTGCTCAACAAGTACCCGGCCGGCAGTGTCTCGGCGATCTGGGCGGCGTGGGACATTCCGCAACTGGGGGCAAGCAAGGCGTTGATCGACGCCAAGCGCACCGAGATCAAGACCTACGGCGTGGACGGTACGCCGGAGGTACTGGAGCTGCTCGGCCAGGCCAATTCGCCGGTGGGCGCGGTAGTCGCCCAGCAACCGGCGCTGATCGGCAAGACTGCTGTGCAGAACGTGGCCCGCTACCTGGCCGGGCAGCGTGACCTGCCCAAGGAAACCCATGTGCCGACGCTGCTGACCACCGCCGCCAACCTGGCGCAGGTCCAGCAACTGCGGGGTGATTGATGGCCGCGTTGCACTTGCAGCACCTGCGCAAACGCTTCGGCGCCACCCTGGCGCTGGAGGATGCGAGCCTGAAGGTCGAGCGCGGCACCATTCACGGCCTGGTGGGCGAGAACGGTGCCGGCAAGTCGACCTTGATCAAGGTCCTGGCCGGGATCCACAAAGCGGACTCGGGGCAGGTGAGCATTGACGGCCAGCCGTATGCCGCACTGTCGCCGCGCCAGGTGGACGCGCTGGGCGTGCAGTTCATCCATCAGGAGCGGCTGTTGCCGGCGAGTTTTACCGTGGGCGAGGCGTTGTTTTTCGGCCATGAATTACGCCGTGGCCCGTTTGTCGACCGGCGCCGGCAGCAGCGCGAGGCCGAGCGCTTGCTGGCGGAATATTTTGAGCTGCAACTGCCCGCCGACGCGTTGGTAGGCGAGCTGAACAGCGCCGAGCGCCAGGTGCTGCAAATCACCCGGGCGTTGATTCGCAAGCCGAAGATCCTGGTGTTCGACGAGCCCAGCGTGGCGCTGGTCAAGCGCGAAGTCGACCAGCTGCTGCGGATCGTCAAGCGCCTGCGGGACCAGGGTTTGTCGATTCTCTACATCTCCCATTACCTGCAGGAAATCGACAGCCTGTGCGATGAAGTGACGGTGTTGCGCAATGGTCGAGATGTGGCCGTGGTTGAGCCACGGCACACCTCCAGCGCGCAGATTGCGCGGTTGATGGTCAACCGCGAGGTCCAGGAGATGTACCCCAAGGCGCAGGTCGAGCTCGGCGAACCATTGCTGCAGGTGCGTGGGCTGAACCTGGCCCGGCGCTACCGGCAGATCGACCTGGAATTGCGTCGGGGCGAGATCGTCGGCCTCACCGGGCTGGTCGGCTCGGGCGCCAAGGACCTGCTCAAGACCCTGTTCGGTGTGGTGCGCGCCGACAGCGGCAGCATTCATCTGGAGGGGCGTTTGTTGCGCCTGCGTTCACCCGGAGAAGCCATTGCCCAAGGGATTGCACTGGTGCCGGAAGAACGCCGCAGCCAGGGGATTTCACCGCTGCTGTCGGTGCTGGAAAACCTCACGCTCGCCGGGCTTGGGCGTTTCAGTCGCTGGGGGTTACTGAGCCAGCGTAAGGAGCAGGCCGAAAGCCTGCGGCTGATCGACGAGTTGGCGATCAAGACGCCGGGCCCGCAGGCTGCCGTCAGCCAGCTCAGCGGCGGCAACCAGCAGAAAGTCGCCCTGGGCAAATGGCTGAGCCGGCGCTCGGCGGTGTACCTGTTGGACGAACCGTGCGTAGGTGTGGACGTCGGCGCGAAGGTCGAGATTTATCGCGTGATCGGGCGGCTGGTGGAAGAGGGCGCAGCGGTGCTGGTGCTGTCTTCGGATTTGCCTGAGCTGCTGGGGATCTGCGACCGCATCCTGGTGTTGCATCGCGGTGAAATAGCCGGGGAGTTCCATGCCGGTGAGGCGGACAGTGATCAACTGTTGGCGTGTGCCACGGGTGCGGTGCAGTCCACAGTGGCTGTGCAGGTGAAACCGGAGGTGGCGCATGTCCCTGCTTGAAGCTGCTACTCCTGGCTTGTCCCAACGGTTATGGGTACTGCTGTTGCGGCGCGGCTCGGTGGGCGTATTCCTCGCGATTTTGCTGGGCTTTGCCGTCGCCGCGCCGAACTTCTTTTCAGTCGGCAATATCGCGAATGTGTTCAGCCAGTCGGCGATCCTCGGCGTACTTGCCTTCGGCCTGACCTGCGTGATTATCGGCGGCGGCTCCAACGTGGTGGCGGGCGGGCTTGATCTGTCGCTGGCGGCCAATTTGGGCTTGTGCGCGGCGGTGTTCAGTCGACTCAACAACGCAGGCCTCGACCTGTGGGTAAGCCTGCTGCTGACCTTGGGTTGCGGCCTGGCGGTGGGCCTGCTCAATGGCCTGGCCGTGGTGGTGCTGCGCTTGCCACCGTTGCTCGCAACGCTGGCAAGCATGAATGTACTGGCCGGGCTGGAGCTGGTCCTCACCGAAAACACCGTGGTCTCGACTGACTCACCGTTGCTCGACCTGCTCAGTGGCGGGACCTGGCTGGGCGTGCCGGCACTCGCCTGGGTGTTGCTGGTGACGGCCTTTGTGTTGACGCTGCTGATCCAGCACACCGCCTATGGGCTGCGCCTGCATGCCGTCGGCGAGTACCCGCACGCTGCCGAGGCCGCCGGGATTCGAGTGCCGGCCTACGTACTCTCCAGTTATTTGCTGTCTGGGCTGTGTGCCGCGGTGGCGGCTTTGTGTTCAGCGGCATTTTTCAGCGGCAGCACCACCGGCTCCGGTGACATGCTGTTGTCGGTGGTCGCCATAGCCTTTCTTGGCGTGGTGTTTTCCCGGCGACTGGTGGCAAGCATCCCCGGCACCTTGCTCGCGACGCTGTTGATCGGCTTTTTGATCAACGGGTTTCAGTTGCTCAACGTATCGAGCTTCTGGGTCAACGGTGTCCAGGGCGTGCTGATTCTGCTGGTGGTCGCCGCTTCCAGCGCATTGAACCGGGGAGAACATTCATGAGTCAGGTATCCATCCTGCAAGCCCATGGCGGCTGGCGTTCGCTGTTGCCCCTGACGTTGCCGCTGGTGTTCGTGGCCATCGTGGTGGTGTTTGCCTGGCAGGCCCCGGGGTTTCTCAGTGGCGGCAACCTGAAAAGCCTGGTGCTGAATAACTTCGTGCTGCTGGCGATTGTTGCGATCGGCATGACCTATGCGGTGGCGGCCGGTGGCATCGATCTGTCGGTAGGCACCGCGCTGGATTTCGCCAGCTTCAGCTTCGTGGTGTTGCTTAACGCCGGGCACGGGCTGGGTGTGGCGATTGCCGGTGCGTTGGCCGCCGGGCTGCTGGTAGGACTGTTCAATGCCGGCTTGATCGCGGGGCTGCGGATCAGCCCGTTCCTGGCCACCCTCGGCACCTTGTTTATCGGCACCAGTGCCCAGCAACTGCTCTCGGACGGCGGCCAGCCAATTTATATCGCCCAGGGTTTCAAGCCGGAACTGGCGAGCTTCAGCCCGTTGGACGTGCCCTTGCCGCTGTTGATCGTGCTGGTATTGGCCGTGGTCTACGGCCTGTTGCTGGCCCGTGGACGCCTGGGGCGCGAACTGCTGGCCCAGGGTACCCAGCCGCTGCTGGCGTATTACTCGGGGTTGTCGGTGCGGCGCATCGTCACCACCACGGTGCTGGCGGCGGCGCTGGCGTGCGCGGTGGCGGGGATCCTGCTCAGTTCGACGGTGAGCGCCTACGTGCCGCTGTCGGGCAATGCGTTCCTGCTGAATGCGATTGGTGCGGTGTTTATCGGCACCACATTGAACCGCCAGGGCCGGGCGAATATTCCGGGCACGTTGCTGGGGGTGCTGTTCATCAACGTCATCGCCAATGGCTTGCTGTTGATCGGCTGGAACTTCTACTGGCAGCAGGTGGCAACCGGCGTGCTGATTTTTATCGTGCTGGCCTTCAGTTTTGTCAGCCGCAGGATTGCGCAGAACACCTGAGGCGCGGCGCCCCAGGTGTGGGCCTGCCCTTTACTTTTCCCAGTCGGCCTTGGCAATCAACAGGCCATGGTTACCGTTATAGGCGGCGCGCTCGGGTTGTTTCCAGCCCTCCAGCAGCGCGTCGTCGAGGCGGTAGATTTCCACCCCCAGCGGACGGCAGACCTTCAACGGGTCTTCCGCATCCGGGCCCCACATCGGCAGCGACAGGTCGCCACCGGGGCAGGTGGAGAGGGCACACAGCAGGTCGATTTCGGCGAAGAACTCCAGATAGTCGCCCTGCTTGGCCGGGCAGGCTTTCATGAAGTACATGTCGTCGTGATTGAGGCCGGTGCACTGGAAAATGTTCAGCACGTCGTGCACGTCGAACTCGGTCAGGCCATGGGGCAGCACGGCGCGGGTCAGGTTGGAGTGGCAGTGGTGGTGGAAGTCTTCGCCCGTGAGCATCTTGTTCACGTAAGGGTCGCAGCGCGTGCCCAGCAAGTCATGCAGGCGCCCGCCGTGTTCGTCGATGCCATAGTCGGCCAGGCTGTCGTCGGTGATGGTGACCATCGGCCGCAAAAACGGCAGGTTCGACCACAGGCGGTCGTAGGTGGTGACGTGCGCGCCTTGCAGCTGGCGGGTGCGTGCCGCCCACATGCGTTCGCGGGGGTCGTTGGCGCTCCACACGTTGAAGTCGCCGACCTGCGGGCCAACCGGCGTGGTCACGCGGAACACATGGCCTGCCGGTACTTTCCAGGCGCGGCCGGTGCGGATCGGCACTTCGAATTGCTCGATCAGGGTGCGCCCGTCCCGGGACTCGCGCACGCGGTCATAGAAGGCTTTGTCGACCTGCAAGGCAGCGCCTTTGCTGACTTGGTAGGCCGCTGGGTAGTCCTTGTACATGGTGGGTCCTCGCTTCAGGGTTTTGGAATGCTGCTCAGGATGTCCAGCAGCAGCGATTCGGAGTCATTGAGGTAGCTGGCCAGGGCTTCGCCGGCGGCTTGCTTGTGGCCGTCAACCAGCAAGTCGTGAATCTGCCGGTCGCGCTCCAGCCAGGGCTTCTGGAAGGTTTCCTCGCTGGGCGCGTTGGAAAACACCAGGCGCATCTGGGCTGCAATATGGGTAAAAAACTCGTCCAGCAACGGGCTGCGCATCAGCCCGACAATATGTTGGTGAAAGCGCAGGCTGTGGGTGCCGAAGGCTTGCCAGTTCTCGCGGTCCTGGGCCAGCTGCGCGGCCTCGATGGACTCCAGCATCAGGTCGGACTGGTATTCGCGCAGCGGCTTGCTGGCGGCGATGGCCTGCAGCTCCAGGGTGCGTCGCACCTTGAAGATGTCACGCACTTCCTCCACCCCCAGGCGGCGCACGATCACGCCTTTGTTGCGCACGTAGCTGGTCAGGCCTTCGCGGCCCAGGTGGTGCAAGGCTTCACGCACCGTGTTGCGCGAGGCGTTGTAGGCGTTCACCAGTTCGCTTTCCACCAGCGGCATGCCGGGCAGCAGGCGGCCGCCGATGATGTCTTCGCGCAGTTCGATGGCAACCTGGTCGGCCAGCGACAGGCTGGGTTCCTTGGCTTGGCTCACGTCGGGGCTCCTTGGGCTCACGCCAGTTGGACGTCTTTGAGGAACTTGGTCATGCGTTCGCTGCGTTGCTCGAGCATGTCACGCGGGGCGGCGTCCTGGATAATCTCGCCGCCTTCCATGAACACCACACGATCGGAAAGCTTGAACGCGAAGTTCATTTCATGGGTGACGATGACCATGGTCATGCCCTCGCGAGCCAATTCCTCGATTACCGCCAGTACGTCGCCCACCAGTTCCGGGTCGAGGGCCGAGGTGGGTTCATCGAACAGCATCACCGAAGGCCGCATCGCCAGGGCGCGGGCAATCGCCACCCGTTGCTGTTGCCCGCCGGATAGCTGGTGCGGGTATTTGCCGGCGTGCTCCAGCATGCCGACCTTGCGCAACAGGGCCAGGCTCAACAGGCGCAGTTCTTCGCCGCTACCATGGGCATGGTAGACCGGCGCGAGCATCACGTTCTCAAGGGCGGTTTTATGCGGGAACAGGTTGAACCCCTGGAACACCATGCCGACATGCACGATGCCGCGCATATGCACCTTGTGCCCCAGCGCGCCTTGCGGCTCCTGGCTGCCACGCAGGAACGGCTGGCCTTGCAGGGTGATTTCGCCACGGTCGAGGCTTTCGAGGCCGTTCATGGTACGAATCAGCGTGGTCTTGCCAGAGCCTGACGGGCCGATGATCGACACCACCTCGCCCCAGCGCACATTCAGTTCGACGCCCTTGAGCACTTCCAGCTCGCCATAGGCCTTGCGCACCCCGCGAGCCTGCAAGGCAAACTCACCGGGCTCGGCCTGGCCGGGGGCACGACGCGTCGCCACTTGGTCGAGCACGGCGGGGGCGATGGCCTTGGGTTTGCGCCGGGTCACGTCCAGGTGATTCTCCAGCACCCGCAACAGCCAACTGAACACCGTCACGATGAACACGTAATAGAACGCCACGGCCAGCATGGTCTCCATCACCAGGAAGTTCTGGGTGTAGAGTTGTTGGCCCACCAGCAGAATTTCCGAAAGCGAAATCACCGACACCAGCGAGGTGAGCTTGACGATGGTGATGTATTCGTTGGCCAGTGTCGGCAACGCAACCCGCAGCGCCTGCGGCACCACAATCAACCGCTGCACGCCGCGATAACCCACGCCCAGCGCCTTGCCGGCTTCGCGCTGCCCCTTGACCACCGCTAGCAGGCCGCCCCGATGGATCTCGGCGATGTAGGCCGCCTCACTCAGCACCAGGGCGATCAGGCCCGCGGAGTAGGGGTTGGACAACACCACGCTGGTGGACGGAAACACCTGCGGCAGGTTGTAGACGAAGATCAACAGCACCAGCAACGGCAGGCTGCGGAAGAACCAGATGTAGACGCCGGCGGAGTCCCGCAGCCAGCGGCGCTCCGACTGCCGCGCCAGGGCCAGGAAAAACCCCAGCACAATGCCCAGCAGCCAGGTTTCCAGGCTCAGTTCGACCACGGTGCCGACGGCTCGCCAGAAGTCGCCGTTCCATAACAAGCCCAGGGTGTAGTGCCAATCGAATTGCATAAAGGTGCTCCGCGTTTCAGTTACCCAGTGCCGCACTGATCTCGGCGGCGTTCGGCTCGGCCAGGTTGTAGCGCGCCAGCAGCTTGCCGTAGCTGCCGTCCTGCTTGATCTGGCTCAGGGCGCCGGTCAGCGCCTGGAGCAGTGCCGGGTTTTCCTTGCGCACGGCCAGGCCGACCACCACCGGGTAGATCAACTCGCTGGAGCTGATCACGGTTTTGCCTTGCAGTTTTTCCACGGTGATCTTGGCGACCGCCGCGTCTTCCATCTGCACGTCCACCGCCTGGGCGAGCAGGGCCTGGGCGGCCTCCGGGGACGTCGGGAACTCACGCGACTCGATCGCCGGCTTGCCCGCAGGGAGGCAGTAGTCCGCCGAAACCTTGTTCAGCTTTGGCACCCACGACGCGCCCTTGATCGACCCGACGCGCTTGCCGCACAGGTCTTCCGGGCGCTGGGGCTTGAAGTCGCCGGTGCTGAGCACCATCAGCGAAGAACCGGTCTTCAGGTAGCTGAGGAAATCCACCTGTTTGGCGCGCTCGGGGGTGACGTACAGCGCCGAGGCCACCACGTCGAAACGCCGGGCGTTGACGCCGAGGATCAGGTTGGCGAAACGGGTGTCGAGAAAACGTGGTTTGAGCCCCAGTTGCTTGCCCATCAGTTGCATGAACTCCGGGTCGAAACCGGCCGGGGTCTTTTGCTCAAGGTAGGTGTAAGGCGGGTAGGTGAGGTCGGAGCCGATGGACAGCTCGCCCGGTTTCAGGGTGCCCTTGATTTCGGCAGCCGACAGCAGCGGCGTCACGCACGCCAGGGTGATCGCTAGCGCCAATGTGCGCAGGGTGTTCTTGCCCGTCAGACCTTTTTGCATGTTCGTCGCCTCGGTTGCTGGATGCAGGGAAATTTGGATTGTTCAACAATCCTGTATTAGCTAATAAGCGGTTATCGTGCCAACTAATGACTTTTCCAGGTTTTTGATGGGTTTTGACGCGTGAGACAGCCGTTTTTTGTAAGCGCGCACCCCAATTCGGGGCAATTCGTTACCGGGCGCCACGTTGTGAGGCAGGCATTTCGCGGACCATAAAGGACGCACTTATTGATAAAGTGCCGATTCGAAACCATGAGTGAACAGCAATGACGTCGACCTCCCAACGCCGCTCAACCCTGATTGCCTTGTTGGTCGCCGTCACCTTCTTCATGGAGAACCTCGATGCCACCGTGATCGCGACCGCGTTGCCGGACATCGCCAAAACCTTCGGCGTGGGCGCGGTGGACGTGAACATCGGTATGAGCGCCTACATGCTCGCCGTCGCGGTGTTCATTCCCATCAGCGGCTGGCTGGCCGACCGCTTTGGCTCGCGGCGGGTATTCGGTTGGGCAATCGTGCTGTTCAGCCTGTCGTCACTGCTGTGCGGGTGGAGCGACAGCCTGCAGACCTTCGTCGCCGCGCGCGTGTTGCAGGGCATCAGCGGCGCGATGATGGTGCCGGTGGGGCGCCTGGCGGTGCTGCGGGCTACCGAGAAAAAAGACCTGGTGCGGGCGATTTCATTCATCACCTGGCCCGGCCTGGTGGCGCCGATACTCGGGCCGCCGGTGGGCGGGTTTATCGTTACCCACGCGTCCTGGCCGTGGATTTTCTACCTCAACCTGCCGCTGGGCCTGCTGGCGCTGATTGCCACGCTGGTACTGATCCCCAAACACGACGAGGTGACGTCCCGCTCATTCGATTTCAGCGGCTTCCTGCTGGTGGGTGTCGCCAGCGCGGCGCTGTTGTACGGCGTGGAACTGCTCGGGCAAAGCCGTGGCAGCTTGTTGCAGGGCCTGTTGCTCAGCGGCGCAGGCGTGATGCTCGGTGGCTTTGCCTGGCGCCATATGCGCCGGCATGCCCAACCATTGCTGGCGCTGGGTGTGGTGAGTGTGCGCACGTTCAGTGTGTGCCTGTGCGGCGGGTCGATTTTCCGGGTGGCCATCAGCACCTTGCCGTTCCTGCTGCCGCTGATGTTTCAACTGGCGTTCGGCCTTTCTGCATTCGATGCGGGGTTGCTGGTGCTCGCGGTATTTGCCGGCAACCTGGCGATGAAGCCGTTCACCACGGCGGTGATGCAGCGCTGGGGCTTTCGCTCGGTGCTGATGATCAACGGCATCCTTGGCGTGCTCGCGATTGCGGCCTGTGCGCTGCTGGACGAGCGCATGAGCTGGGCGCTGATCCTGTTCATTCTGTTCGTGGGTGGCCTGTCACGCTCCATGCAGTTCACCTTGTTCAACACCCTGGGGTTCGCTGATATACCCAAGGCGCAGATGAGCGACGCCTCAACCTTGTTCAGCATGTTCTTCCAGCTGAGCATGGCCATGGGCGTGGCGATTGGCGCGCTGTTGTTACGTTTTGCCATGAATTTTCACGGCAATACCGGGCAGGCCGCCACCGCCGATTTCCAGCTGACGTTTCTTCTAGTGGCGGTGATCGCCGGCGTGGCGCTGCTGGATAACCTGCGGCTGCCGCCCCAGGCCGGTGAGTCGGTTTTGCAGCGAAAGTGAACCCACGATACCTTCGGGGTATGAAGCAACACCTATTGAATATTGGACGGCTTGCGTCCCCCGCATCACTCTGCGGTGAAGTACATACGCAGGGCCCATAACAATAAAAGGCGCAACCATGACCGTGCTATTGAGTGAGCGCAGCCAGATTTTCGACCGTGCAGATGCCTATGCCGTGTCCGACTACGTCAACCAGCATGTCGGCAGCCACTGCATCCGCCTGCCGCCCAAGGGCCGCCCGCAGGCGAGCATCAGCCACCGGACCTTTTCCAGCCTGGACCTGTGCCGCATCAGCTACGGCGCGCCGGTGCGGGTGACCTCGGTGGCGCTGGAAACCATCTACCACCTGCAGATCCTGCTGCACGGCCACTGCCGCTCGAGCTCCCGTGGCGAAGAGCAGGTGTTGGGCCCCGGCGAAGTGCTGCTGATCAACCCGGATGACCCGGTAGACCTGACCTATTCCGCCGACTGCGAAAAATTCATCGTCAAGGTGCCCGTGCGCCTGCTGGAAAACGCCTGCCTTGAGCAGCACTGGACGTTGCCGCAGCCGGGCATCCGTTTTGCGGCGCCGCGCCACGCACTAGCCGAAATGGGTGGGTTCCTGCAATTGCTGGGGCTGATCTGCCATGAGGCCGAAAACGCCGCCGAACCCGAAGTGCAGGGCCTGTACGAGCGCATTGTGGCGAACAAGCTGTTGGCGCTGCTGGCCAGCAACGTCCTGCGGGTGATTCCGCGACCGGATCAGGGTAGGGGCTTTGAAGCCGTGCGTCAGTTCATCGAGGAGCACCTGGCCGACGACATCAGCGTCGAACAACTGATGGCCATCGCCAGGGTCAGCGAGCGTTCGTTGTATACCTTGTTTGAACGCCAGGTCGGCCTGTCACCCCGTGACTACATGCGCCAGCGCAAGCTGGAGCGGGTGCACGCCATGCTGCAACTGGCCACGGCGCGCAGCGTGACGGAGGTGGCGCTGGATCATGGGTTTGTGCATTTGGGGCGGTTCTCCGAGGCCTATCGCAAACGCTTTGGCGAGCTGCCCTCGCAAACGTGGAAGCGCCGGCTCGCGCCAGGCGGATAACGAATTGCAGTCAGCGGATATTGAGGGGTAGGGCAAGCAAATAAGGTGGGGGGGCCTGATACAAGAACAACCGAGGGCCTACCCCATGATCAGCACATTCGACCGACTCGCCCGACAATTGCGCGACTCCGTCCAGGAAGATCCCGCCACTGGGGTGTTCCGCTGCCGCCGCGACATCTTTACCGACCCCGACCTGTTTGCCCTGGAAATGAAGCACATTTTCGAAGGCGGTTGGGTCTACCTGGCACACGAAAGCCAGGTGCCGGAGATCAACGACTACTTCACCACCTGGATCGGCCGCCAGCCCGTGGTCATCACCCGTGACAAACACGGCACGCTGCACGGCCTGGTCAACGCCTGCGCCCACCGTGGCGCGATGCTCTGCCGCCGTAAACAAGGCAACAAAGGCTCGTTTACCTGCCCGTTCCACGGCTGGACCTTCAGCAACGCCGGCAAGCTGCTCAAAGTGAAGGACGCCAAGACCGGCGCCTACCCCGACAGCTTCGACTGTGACGGCTCCCACGACTTGAAACGCCTTGGCCGCTTCGAAAACTATCGCGGCTTCCTGTTCGGCAGCCTCAGCGAGACGGTGCCGGAGCTGAGCGACTACCTGGGTGAGACCCGGGTGATCATCGACCAGATGGTCGACCAGGCCCCGCTGGGGCTGGAGGTGCTGCGGGGCAGTTCGTCATATGTGTATGACGGCAACTGGAAGCTGCAGATCGAAAACGGCGCCGACGGTTATCACGTCAGCTCCGTGCACTGGAACTACTCGGCAACCATGGGCCGGCGCAATTACGAAGCCGAAGGCACGCGCACCGTGGATGCCAATGGCTGGTCGAAAAGCCTGGGCGGCGTGTACGCCTACGAGCATGGCCATATCCTGCTGTGGACGCGCCTGCTCAACCCCGAAGTGCGTCCGGTGCATGCCCATCGCGAGGCGCTGGCCGAGCGCCTGGGCCAGGAACGCGCCGATTTTATCGTCGACCAAACCCGCAACCTGTGCCTCTACCCGAATGTGTACCTGATGGACCAGTTCTCCACGCAGATCCGCGTGGTACGGCCAATCGCGGTCGACAAGACCGAAGTCACGATCTATTGCATGGCGCCCAAGGGCGAAAGTGCCGAGGAACGCACCACGCGCATCCGCCAGTACGAAGATTTCTTCAACGT
Source organism: Pseudomonas sp. KK18 (assembly GCF_037094675.1). Lineage (NCBI taxonomy): Bacteria > Pseudomonadati > Pseudomonadota > Gammaproteobacteria > Pseudomonadales > Pseudomonadaceae > Pseudomonas > Pseudomonas sp. KK18. The sequence goes on along the minus strand of NZ_CP146605.1, from coordinate 3,735,853 downwards.
CAGCGGCATGGGTACACCGGACGATCTGGAAGAGTTCCGCGCCTGCCAGACCGGCTACCAGGGCGCGACCACCTTGTGGAATGACCTCAGCCGCGGCGCCAAACAGTGGGTCGAAGGCCCTGACGAAAACGCCCGGGCCATGGGCATGAATCCGCAGCTCAGTGGCGTCAAGACCGAGGACGAAGGCCTGTTCGTGCGCCAGCACGCCCACTGGGCCCAGAGCCTGCAACGCGCTATCGAACGGGAGCAGCAAGGCTTGATCGCGACGGACAAGGAGGTGTTGGCATGAGTGCTTCCCGTGACCGCCTGCTGGACTTTCTGTACCGCGAAGCCCGCCTGCTGGATGACCGCCAGTGGGATGAGTGGCTCGAATGCTATTCACCCAAGGTCGAGTACTGGATGCCGGCCTGGGACGACCACGACACGCTGACCGAAGACCCCCAGAGCGAAATCTCGCTGATCTATTACCCCAGCCGCGACGGCCTGGAAGACCGGGTGTTCCGGATCAAGACCGAGCGCTCCAGCGCCAGCACCCCGGAGCCGCGCACCGCGCACCTGATCACCAACCTCGAAGTGCTGGCCGACGACGGGCAGCACGTGGAGTTGCGTTTCAACTGGCAAACCCTCAGCCATCGCTACAAGACCACGGATACGTACTTCGGTACCTCGTTCTATCGCCTCGACATCCGCGCCGAACAGCCGCTGATCACGCGCAAGAAGGTGGTGCTGAAAAACGACTACATCCATCAGGTCATCGATATCTACCACATCTGAGGACACGCCCATGACGTACTCCATTGCCCTGAACTTCGAGGACGGGGTAACCCGTTTCATCGACTGCAAGGTGGGTGAAAAGGTCCTCGACGCGGCCTTTCGCCAACGTATCAACCTGCCCATGGACTGCTCCGACGGTGTGTGCGGCACCTGCAAATGCCGCTGTGAAACCGGCGCCTATGATTTGGGCGACGACTATATCGAAGACGCCCTGAGCGAGGATGAAGCCGGCGAACGCCAGGTGCTCACCTGCCAGATGGTGCCGCAGTCGGACTGCGTGATTGCCGTGCCGGTGCCTTCCGGTGCCTGCAAGACCGGCACCGCGCAATTTGCCGCGACGGTGGCGAGCATTACCCGGCATGCCGATGCAGCATTGGAAGTCAGCTTCGAACTGGATCAGGCGCCGGTGTTCCTGCCGGGGCAATACGTGAATATCGGCGTGCCCGACAGTGGGCAGACCCGCGCGTATTCCTTCAGCAGTCGCCCCGGCGACAAACGCGCGAGCTTCCTGATCAAGCATGTGCCTGGCGGGTTGATGAGTGGCTGGCTGGAGCGTGCCCAGCCGGGCGACGCGGTGCCGATGACCGGGCCGCTGGGCAGTTTCTACCTGCGCGAAGTGGCGCGGCCACTGCTGTTGCTGGCAGGTGGTACGGGGCTTGCGCCGTTCCTGTCGATGCTTGAAGTGTTGGCCGAGCGCGAGGAAACCCGGCCGGTCACGCTGATCTACGGCGTGACGCGGGACCAGGACTTGGTGATGGTCGAGGCGCTGGAGGCGTTCGCCCAACGCCTGCCCAACTTCGGTTTTGTCACCTGCGTGGCCGACCCCCAGACCGCGCACCCCCGGCAGGGGTATGTCACCCAGCACATGGCCGCTGACGTGCTGAACGATGGCGACGTGGATGTGTACCTGTGCGGGCCGCCACCGATGGTCGACGCGGTACGCCAGCACTTCAAGAACCAGGGCGTCATCCCCGCCAGCTTCCACTACGAGAAGTTCACCCCCAACGCCATCGTCACCGGCGACGCCGCCTGAGGAATCCCCCATGACTCCACGTTTCAACACCCAGGTTGCGCTGGTGACCGGCGCCGCCCAGGGCATCGGTCGGCGGGTTGCCGAGCGTTTGCTGGAAGAGGGCGCCTGGCTGGTGGCCGTCGATCGCTCGGAACTCGTGCATGAATTGCAGCATGAGCGGGCGCTGATCCTCACCGCCGACCTGGAGCAGCATGCCGAATGTGCCCGTGTGATGGCCGCTGCCAAGGCGCGGTTCGGGCGTATCGACATCCTTGTCAACAACGTCGGCGGGACTATCTGGGCCAAGCCCTTCGAGCACTACGCCGAGAACGAAATCGAAGCCGAGGTGCGCCGCTCGCTGTTCCCGACCCTGTGGTGCTGCCATTGCGTATTGCCCTACATGCTGGAGCAGGGCAGCGGTGCCATCGTCAATGTCTCGTCCGTGGCCACGCGCGGAGTGAACCGTGTGCCGTATGGCGCGGCCAAGGGCGGCGTCAACGCCTTGACCGCGTGCCTGGCCCTGGAGACCGCCGGCAGCGGCATTCGGGTCAACGCCACCGCACCCGGTGGCACCGAGGCGCCACCGCGGCGGATCCCGCGCAACAGCCAGCCCCAGAGCGACCAGGAGCGCGTCTGGTACCAGCAGATCGTCGACCAGACCCTCGACAGCAGCCCGATGAAGCGCTACGGTAGCATCGACGAACAAGCCGGCGCGATTCTGTTTCTGGCCTCTGATGAGGCCTCCTACATCACGGGCGTCACCTTGCCGGTAGGAGGCGGCGACCTCGGCTGACCCAGCGCCGTACCTGCAGACACTGACTCACAACAACAATAATGAGAGCACTGCCATGCGTACCCATGACGTCAATTCGATTATCGATAATGCCCATTTCAATCGTTTCCACTGGCTGGTGGTCAGCCTGTGTGCTGTGCTGTTGATCTTTGACGGTTATGACTTGTTCATCTACGGCGTGGTCTTGCCGTCGATCATGAAGGAATGGGGACTATCGCCCCTGCAGGCCGGCGCTCTGGGCAGTTATGCGCTGTTCGGGATGATGTTCGGCGCGCTGGTCTTCGGCAGCCTGGCCGACAAGTTCGGTCGCCGCAAAGGCATCGCCATCTGCTTTGCCTTGTTCAGCGTCGCCACGGTGATTAACGGTTTTGCCAGCAACCCGACTGAGTTCGGAATCTGCCGGTTTATTGCCGGGCTCGGCTGTGGCGGCCTGATGCCCAATGCGGCCGCACTGATTACCGAATACGCACCGAAGAAAATGCGCAGCATCCTGATGGCGGTGATGTTTGGCGGGTACTCGCTGGGCGGCATGCTGTCGGCCGGCGTGGGGATTTTCATGCTGCCGCGTTTTGGCTGGTCGTCCATGTTCTTCGCCGCGGCGATCCCGCTGCTGCTGATGCCGTTGATTGTGTACTGGCTGCCTGAGTCCATCGGGTTCCTGATTCGCCAGGGCCGCAAGGAACAGGCGCGTGAGCTGCTCAAGCGCCTGTCGCCGCAGACCCGGATCGACCCGCAAGACCAACTGCTCGTCAGCGCCGGTAAAGGCAAGGGCGCTTCGGTGCTGGAGTTGTTCCGCCACGGCCTGGCCTTGAGGACGGCGGCGATCTGGGTCGCGTTTTTCTGCTGCCTGTTGATGGTCTACGCCCTGAGTTCCTGGCTGCCCAAACTGATGGCGGGTGCCGGTTACAGCCTGGGATCGAGCCTGTCGTTCCTGCTGGCGCTGAATTTTGGCGGCATCGCCGGGGCGCTTGTCGGTGGCTGGCTGTGTGACCGGCTTAACCTGGTGAAGGTGGTGATCGGTTTCTTTATCGCCGCGCTGCTCTCCATCAGCCTGCTGGGTATCAAGAGCCCGATGCCGGTCCTGTACCTGCTGATCTTTTTTGCCGGCGCCACCACCATCGGCACGCAAATCCTGCTGTACGCCGGCGCCGCACAACTCTATGGCTTGAACATTCGAGCCACCGGCCTGGGCTGGGCTTCCGGTATCGGTCGTACCGGCGCCATCGTCGGCCCGCTGCTGGGCGGCGCGCTGATGGGGATTGAACTGCCGCTGCACCTGAACTTCATGGCCTTTGCCATCCCCGGGGCCATCGCCGTGCTGGCAATGACGGCGTATGCGCTGAATGAACGTCGGGGCCGGCAGGAGGTGATCGCCGCCCCGGCGCAGTAACTGTCGATAACAATAACTAAGAGCAACGACATGAACACACAACGTATCTGGCTATCCCTGTTGGGCGTGCCCCTTGCGGCGACGGCGGCCGAGGGCGGGTTTTTCGAGGACTCCACCGCCACCTTGCAGGCGCGCAACTATTACTTCAGCCGCGATTTCTCGGACATCGTCGGCGCCAACAAGCAATCAAAGGCAGAGGAGTGGGGCCAGGGTTTTATCCTGACCTATAAATCCGGCTACACCCCGGGGCCCGTGGGCTTTGGCCTGGATGCCCTGGGCACCCTCGGCCTCAAGCTCGACAGCAGCCCGGACCGCACCAATACCGGCCTGCTCCCGGTCAAGGGCGACGGCAGCGCCCCGAATGATTACAGCCGTTTGGGCCTGACCTTCAAGGCCAGGTTTTCCAGGACCGAATTGAAGGTCGGCGAACTGCAACCGAACCTGCCGGTGCTGGCCTTCAGCGATATCCGCTTGCTGCCGCCGAGCTATCAGGGCGTGAGTGTCAGCTCCGGCGAAATCGCCGGCCTTGCGCTGCAGGCCGGGCACTTGACCACCACCCGCCTGCGCAACGAAGCCGGCGACGAGAAAATGATCGCCATGCTCGGCCATGTGCCGCAACGCGGCGCTGAAAGTGATGGGTTCAACTACGTCGGCGGCGACTACGCCTTCAACACCAACCGCACCAGCGTCAGCTACTGGCATGGCCAACTCAAGGACATCTACCGCCAGGACTTTGTCGGCCTCAAGCACAACCAGCCAATGGGCGAGTGGACGCTCGGCGCCAACCTCGGCTACTACGATGCCCGGGAAGACGGCGACAAACTGCTCGGCAAGATCGACAACCAGGCGTTTTTCTCGCTGCTGTCGGCCAAGCATGGCGGCCATATCTTCTACGTCGGTTATCAAGCCATGTATGGCGACAGTGCCTTCCCGCGGGTCTTCGCCAACATCACGCCGCTGGGCAACGAAGTACCCACCTACGAGTTTGCCTACACCGACGAGCGCTCCTGGCAAGTGCGGTACGACTATGACTTCGTGGCGCTGGGCATTCCGGGGCTGACCACCACCGTGCGTTATATCACCGGTAACAACGTGACCACCGGCGCGGGTTATGAAGGCAAGGATCGCGAGCGCGACCTGGATATCGGCTATGTGGTGCAAAGCGGCACATTGAGCGGCCTGGGCATTCGGGTGCGCAATGTCATGGCCCGTTCAAACTACCGCAGCGACATCGACGAGAACCGGCTGATCCTCAGTTACACCTGGAAGCTGCTTTAAACCCCGCCCTGGCACGTGCCCATGACCTGGTAGTTGACAGTGTGGCTGGCGCCCTGGCTGTCGAGATACACCATGGTCGCCGGTTCTACCTGGCAACTGCCCGGCACGGGCGTGATTGAAACAACGTGTTGGATATCCAGCGCTTCATTGCTGCCGGCCGCCATGGCGCCGGCGGCGGTGAAAAACAGGAGCAGGCTGAGCCATTTGATATTCATGATGAGTTCCTCTGTGAGTAGGGTTCATTTTAGTGATTGCCGCAGCGGGATAAAGACAGGAACAGGTGAATGACTCGTACGTATCACGTAGCAATCGAGGGGCAATGTTGATGGATTTGCTCAATGGCATGCAGGTGTTTGCCCGGGTTGTCGACACTGGCAGCTTTGCCGCAGCGGCCGAGGCGCTGGACCTGTCCGGGGCACACGTATCACGGTTGATCTGCGAGCTGGAAAAACACCTGCAGACCCGCCTGTTGCAACGCACCACCCGACGCCTGGGCCTTACCGATTCGGGCGAGCGCTTTCTGTTGCGCTGTCGCGACATTCTTGAAGACGTCAGGGAGGCCACGGCAGAAGCCAGCGGCGCGCACCTCAACCCGCGCGGGCGATTGCGGGTGCATTGCATGAGCGGGTTGGGGGTGCTGATCACGCCGCTGATTGCCCGCTACAGCGAGCAATACCCGGACGTGTCCATCGAGTTGACCCTGTCCCAGCACAACCCGGACCCGCTTGAAGAGGGTCACGACGTGGTGATCTCCATCGCCCATTCGTTGCCGGATTCGGCGCTGGTCAGTCAGACGATCGGGCAGTTGTTCAGTGTGCCCTGTGCGGCACCGGGGTATCTGGCCCGGTACGGCGTGCCCGAGCATCCGCAGCAGTTGATGCAGCATCGACGGTTGCATCTGCAGGATTTCCAGGAGGATGCGTGGTTGTTCAAGGGGCAAGAGGGCGAGATTGCGATTTCGCCGGGTGACACCTTCAGGACCAATGTCGCGGATGCGATGGTCAAGGCGACGCAGGAAGGAATGGGCATCAGCTTGTTGCCGTTCTTCAGCGCCAACCCGGCGCTGCGCGAGGGCTCGTTGGTGCGGCTGTTGCCCGGATATCGGCTACGGGAGCGGAGCATTTTCGCGGTGTATCCATCAAGGCGCTTTCTGGATGCCAAGGTGCGGACGTGGGTCGGGTTTTTGCAGGCGCGATTGCCGGGGTTGTTGGCGGAGCAGTTGGCAGTGATTGAGGCACCTTGAGGCTAGCGCGTTGCCGTACGGCGAATGTAGCGCGCCGGCGACGAGCCCAGTGTCTTGCGAAACATGCTGATGAACGAACTGACCGACTCGTACCCCAGCGCCTCGGCGGTTCGTTGCACCGACTCGCCCTCGGCCAGGCTCTGCAAGGCCACGATGATTTGCCATTGTTTGCGCCATTGGCCAAAAGTCAGGCCTGTTTCGCTTTTGACCAGGCGGGCCAGGGAGCGCTCGCTCATGGCGACCTGGCGTGCCCACTGGGCCATGGTGCAACGGTTTGACGGGTCCTGGGCCAGGCCGCGGGCGATGAAGCGCAACTGCGTAGCAGCGGGGAGCGGCAGGTACAACTGCTCCGAAGGAGCCAGTTCCAGTTGTTCAAGGAGCACGCTCGCCACGCGCGAATTGGCAGAGGCAGGCGGATAATCCTGGGGCTGGGCGCTCAGGTGCAGGATCAACGCCAGGACCAGCGGCGAAAGCACCAGCGTGCAGCATTTCTCCGGTAGCGCGGCGGCGCCGGGCTCGACAAACAGATAGCCGATCCTGCCGTTGGCGGTCACCCGGTTGCTGTGGGCGATACCGCCCGGAATCCACACGCCGAAGCCCGACGGCACCATCCACACGCCATCCTCTACGGTACACACGATACCGCCGTGATATGCCACCACCAGTTGGCCTTTGCGGTGGCTGTGCACGGGGAATTCGGTGTCGTTGCGCTGGCTGCCGAGCATCAACGCGACGGCGGGCTGATCAAAACTGTCCAGTTCGAATTGATCAACGCCCTGGAGCTTCATCTCGCCCATGTTGCACCGCCTCGATTGTCTGAAATTGATTATATCCTGTCAGAATACTCAATATCGGCACGACCTTGCAGTCCTTACCATCTTCATCAAGGCGATCAAGGTGATTGCCGACTGCGAGATTCAACCGATGCTCAGCGAAATCACGATTGCCCACCTCTACATTCCTCCGTTCTTGCTCTACGTCGGCGTTGCAGCCCTGGTGTACGGGCTACTGGAGCGGGCCCTGCGGCGCTGGCTGGATTGGGCCTGGCACCCCAGCCTGGCGCGTTTCTTTGTGTCGCTGATCGTGCTCTCGACCTTGGTTCTGAGCTTTTGAGGGCAGCGCGATGATCATCAAACACATCCTCAAGACCCTCGTCACCCTGGTGCTCGGGCTGGCCGCATTGCTGTTCTGCACGCAACTGTGGCGCGCCTATGAGTTGGCCCCCTGGACGCGGGACGGGCGTGTCAGCGCGCAAGTCATCGGTATTGCCCCCGAGGTGTCCGGCCAGGTCGAACACCTGCTGGTGGGCGACAACCAATGGGTCGCCAAGGGCGCGTTGCTCTACCAGATCGATCGCAGCAGCTACTTGCTTGCCCAGCAACAGCGCACGGCCGAGCTTGCCGAGGCGCGCAGTGTCTTCGAGCAGCGCAGTGCACAGCTCAAACGCCGCAACCAGCTCGGCGATGCGATTGCGCGGGAGGAAACCGACAACGCAGCCCGGGACCTGGCGGTGGCCAGGGCGCGCCTGGATGCGGCCCGCAGCCAACTGGCCCATGCGCGGCTGGATCTGGACCGCACGACGATTCGTTCGCCGGTCGACGGCTATGTGACCCAGTTGCGGCTGCAGCCGGGTGACTACGCGGCAGCGGGCGAGACCAATATCTTTGTGGTCGATAGCCATAGCTTCTGGGTCACCGGTTACTTCGAGGAGACCAAGCTGGCCGGTGTTCGGGTGGGGGCTGTGACGTCCATCAAGCTGATGGGTTTTTCACCGCTGCTCGAAGGGCATGTGGCGAGCATTGGTCGGGGCATTGCCGACGGTAACGAGCTGCGCAGTAACAGTGGTTTGCCCCAGGTGGCGCCTACGTTCAGCTGGATACGCCTGGCCCAGCGCGTGCCCGTGCGGATTGAACTGGACAAGGTGCCGCCCGGTGTGGAGCTGGCGGCGGGGATGACCGCCAGCATCGAGGTTGCCGAGGAGGGCACGGCGCCGCGCTGGAGGCTGGTGCAATGGCTTCAGGCGTTCATGTGATGCTCCGTGCACTGCGCATGCTGGGGGCATGGGAAGCTGCTACCTCGGGCTATGTGCTGCGTAGTCTTTTGGCGGCCTCATTGGCCCTGTGGCTGGGGTTCCAATTACACCTGGATTCGCCGTTCTCGGCCGCCTCAACCGTGTTGTTGCTGATCCATCCGCTGCAGGGGGCAGTGGTTGGCAAGGGCTTCCACCGGGCACTGGGCACCCTGGTGGGGTTGGCTGTGGCATTGGTCCTGACCAGCCTGTTCGCCCAGCAAATGCTGCTGTTTATCCTCGGGATCGGGGTATGGCTGGGCCTTTGTGTCGGCGCCATGACCGTGCTTCGGCACTACCAGGCCACGGCGGCGGTGGTCGCCGGCTACACCGTTTGCCTGGCCCTGGGGCCCGCCATCGTCGCGCCGCAGCAAGGTTTCGAACATATCGTCGGACGGGGCACGGCCGTTGTTCTGGGGGTGTTGAGCCTGAGCCTGGTGGCCACGTTATTCAGCCGCAAGACCGTCGAGCGCACACTGACCATGGCACTTCGCGACGTCTCGTCGCGCACCCTGCGGTTATTGGCCGTGCGGTTTGACGGCGGGCCGGCGCGTGCGCAGGACCCGCTGGCCATCGATATCAGCAAAGTGGACGACCTTCTCGGGATTGGTCGGGGCGAGTCGGTGCTGATCCGCGCCAGGCTGGCGACCCTGCAGGCAGGACTTGCGTATCTGCATGCCGTGGTGCTCGACGAATGTGCGATACCTTCGCACGCTGGAATCGGCGCACAGTTGCGCCAGCTGGCTGAAGCCATGCCCGGGTTTTGCGTGGCGGCCGATCGTGTCCGGGAGCTGCAAGCCAGCCTTGAACCAGGCGCGAGCCAGCGGCGTCTGAATGAACCATTGGCCGAACTGGCCAGCGCCTTGTCGAGTTTTGCCTGCCTTGAGCGCGCGCCCCTGCCGCCGGCCCGCGCCGTGGGGTTTCACCGACACTACGGCGCTGCACTGCGTAACGGTGTGCGAGCGTTGCTGGCCACGCTGGCGACCGGTGCTGTCTGGTACCTCACCGGCTGGGACCAGGGGCCAACCTTGCTGGCCGTACTGGGTCCGTTCTGCACCTTGCTGGCCACCAGCGCGGCGCCCGAGCAAGGCATTGCGAGCCTTGCCAGGGGAACCTTCTACGCAATCCTGGCAGCGGCGGGGTGCAAGTTCCTGCTGTTGCCGCACATCAGCGGGTTCGGGTTGCTCACGGTGGTGCTGGTTGCGTTCTGGGCGGTCGGGATTCATGCCACGACCCGGCCGCGCCATGCCCTGCAAGGCGTCGCCTACCTGATTACGTTCAACACCCTGGTCGGCACCGCCGGGACCGCCCAATACGACTTCGCTGACTTCGTGAATCAAGCCCTGGCCTGGATGGTGACGCTCGCTATCTGCCTGCTGGCCTTCCAGTTGCTGCCGGGGAAACCCGCCAGCCACGCCGACGTCCTGAGGACCGCGCTGCACAAGGACACACGCCGGTTACTGCGTCACGGGCACCGCATGGATCTTCTGAAGTGGCAGGCCACGCAACAGCACCGGATGGTTGCCCTGCAAGCGCTGTTGGGCGCCGATGAGGCCGGTGCCGTCTCGCTTCAACTGGGTCGACAGTTAAGGTTGCTGCACCGCAAGACACGCGACCTGGAGCCTCATTCGTCAATCGCCAGGTGTGTGCAAGCGGGCGATCGGCGTATTGCCAGATATGCCTTCGATTCAGCGATCAGCGCGGCCCAGGCCCGGCGTACGTCGAGATCACTGATCCGCCTTAGTGCCCGCGACCTGGCTGCTTGTTACCGGGATTTGGCGGGGTTGCTCGACCAATACCAGCGCGCCGATATCCGAACCCGTTTCAGCTAAAACAACGAAGGTGAGATGAAATGAAGCAACTCCTTATCTGGACGCTTTTCGGGATGATCGTGTCTGTGCCAATGGCGGTGCAGGCATCGGACGGGGCTGAGGCGCTGGCACGCTGGCAACAGCAATTCAAACAAGAGCAAAAAAAGCTCGCTGAGCACCGGGCGGCTGGCCGCGATTCAAGGCCCAAGGCAGATCGCCAGCGATGAGCCGGTTCCCGGGGAATTGCAATCTGTTCAGAGCGAAGTGACGAGTTCGGTGTGATGCCCGGCGGTGCTGTTGCTTTATAGGCTGTCCGGGTCGCCAAAGAACATCTGAATCCGCGACCTTAACCACCGTTCCCCCGGATCATTGTCCTGGGACCCACGCCACGCCATGTGCAATTCAAATGTGCGCACCGGCAGTGGCGGCTCCTCAGCCCGCAAGCCACCCGCTGAAGTCAACGCTTCAGCGGCATAGTCCGGCACGGTCGCGACAATATCGGTGCCCGCCAGCAATGTTCCCAGCCCATTGAACTGCGGCACAGCCAGCACGACATGGCGCTTGCGGCCCAGTTTTTCCAGTTCTTCATCCAGAAACCCGCTCAAATCCCCGGCGAATGACACCAGGGCATGGGGCCGCGCGCAGAAGTCATCCAGGCTCATGGAGCCCGGCATGCTGTCGGCCCGCAACAGCATCGGCTTGCTGCGGCGCAATACCTTGCGCTTGGCGTTGGCCGGCAAATCGGTGGTGTAGCTCACGCCGATGGAGATTTCGCCGGAGGCCAGCAGGCCGGGCATCAGGATGTAGTTGACGCGGCGCACTACCAGCACGATGCCGGGGGCTTCGGCCCGCAGGCGCTTGAGCAGCAGCGGCAGCAGGGCGAATTCGACGTCGTCCGACAGGCCGATGCGGAATACCGCGGTGCTGGTGGCCGGGTCGAATTCGGAGGCGCGGCTGACGGCCGTGGAGATCGAGTCCAGGGCCGGGGAGAGCAGGGCGAAGATTTCTACCGCACGGGCCGAGGGCTCCATGCTGCGTCCGGTACGCACGAACAACGGGTCGTCGAACAGGCCGCGCAGGCGTGACAGGGCTGCGCTGATGGCCGGCTGGCCAAGGAACAGTTTCTCGGCAGCGCGGGTCACACTGCGCTCATGCATCAAGGTTTCGAATACGATCAACAGGTTGAGGTCGACACGACGCAGGTCGTTACGGTTCATCTTGTGTCCCAGGCGGCGTCAGTAAACTTGACGGGAGCGGTCATATAAGAACAATGACCGGCATGAATCTTACGGGGAAAGGCTGGTACTCTGCACCGGCTAATTCAGTTTTCCTACATGGCTTGGCACCTTTTCCGTATGTGCGGAATCAATGACAGGCATGTCGACTATTAACGGCGACCGGTGGTCTTGCCCCGAAAGCCCAGATAGAGTTCATGGCAATAGAGGTTACTTTGACGAGGTTTGCGATGTCCCGCACGATCCGTTTTCACAAGTTTGGTCCGGCCGAGGTGCTCAAATGCGAAGAGCATGCAGCCGCTAAGCCCGCACCGGGCGAAGTGCAGGTGCGCGTCGAGGCGATTGGCATCAGCTGGTACGACATTCTGTGGCGCCAGAACCTGGCGTCGTCCCATGCCCGCTTGCCTTCCGGCCTTGGCCATGAAATGGCCGGCGTGGTTGTGGCCGTTGGCGAGGGTGTCGACGACCTGGCGGTGGGTGACAAGGTCGCCAGCTTCCCGGCCGAGAGCCCGAATGACTACCCGGTGTACGGCGAACAGATCGTCCTGCCGCGCTCGGCGCTGACCCGCTACCCGGATGTCCTGAGCCCGATCGAAGCCAGCGTGCACTACACGCCGCTGCTGATTGCCTACTTTGCGTACATGGACCTGGCGCGGGTCAAACCCGGGCAATTCGCCCTGGTAACGGACGCCAGCCACTGTGCCGGCCCATCGTTCGTGCAACTGGGCAAAGCCCTGGGTGTGCGGGTGATTGCTGCGACCAAGACCAGTGATGAGCGCGAATACCTGCTGTCCCTCGGGGCCGAGAAGGTCATCGTCACCGAAGAGCAGGACCTGCTGATGCAAGTCAACAAGTTCACCGACAACCGCGGCGTAGACGTGGTGTTCGATGGCTTGGGTGGCCCGCAGATGTCGTTGCTGGGTGATGTGCTGGCGCCGCGTGGCAGCCTGGTGCTGTACGGCCTGCAAGGTGGCAACCAGACGCCATTCCCGGCCTGCGCGGCGTTCCAGAAGAACATTCAGTTCTTTGTGCACTGCATCGGCAACTTCACAGGCAAACCGGAACTGGGCATCATCCAGGACCAGGTGGCCTTGCAGCGAGCCCTGCGTGACATCAACCAACTGACCGCCGACAAGGTGCTGGTACCGCTGAAAACCACGGTATTTCCGTTCAGCCAGTTCGTTGAAGCGCACCGCTATATGGACGAATGTCCGTGCCGTGAACGGGTTGCCTTGCAGGTAGAAACTGTTTGATCTGTGGGAATATTCTCAAGCGAGTATTCCTGCCCCCGGGCGCATGGGGCAAATGCGCCATTTGACAGGACTTAACCTGCCCACCGCTTGAATCGGGATTTCAGCACTTCAGCCCGATAAACCAGATGTATGCCCCTGACGCCGCCCTGAATCCCAGCGCGGCGTTGTCGTGTCTGCACACTCGATACCCCATGCAAGCCCCCATCTGAACCGGTTTTAGCCGGCGTTCTGTATCTGTTAATCATTATTCAAGTGCCGATAATTGCCCCGTCACTTTTATCTCAAGGATTGAGCAATGATTGAATATATGAAATCACCCCGTACATCCGTCAAGCCCAATAATGTTTCCCATGGCTGTTTTGCCGGAACATCAATATTGAAGTGGGTTATGTCGGATGCTTCTCTAGTTTGTAAGTTAAAGCAGCGTAGGAAGTTGTCAGAGCGTTCCTAAGACTTTCGGTTTGGGCTGCGTGCCCCTTGGCTTGGCGCCTTTTCGGGACTGGAAGCCCCCAAAGGCAGGCTTGGCAGGTAGGGCCCGGTGCTAATCTCCATTGAATGTCACATGTTGTAACGCCCCTACAGAAACAACAGGTCAGGCAAATGCCGTCAACGATTGCCCGAAACTGATATTTCAACTCAGGTAGTAGAACTATGAGCGCTATTCACGAACAAGCCATGAACTATGTCTATCAACAAGTATTGCAACGCTTGATAGGGCATTTCTCTCGAACAGAACGTACCTCGCTCCAGTTATTGATTCAACGAATCGTGGTAGCGGCAGGCGGCATGGAGCGGATCGGTGAATACAAGGTGCTGGTCGCTCACGGCGCAGGCGCCGGCAGCAGCTATGTCCTGGCGTTGTTGCGCGCAGCCCAGCTGACGCTTGCAGGCCGGGCGCCGCGGACGTTTCAACTGCGGGTCGCGACCCTGCGCCATGCCGGCATGTCGCAAAATGCCCTGGACACGCTGCACCGCGGCTACAGCGCGCTGTTCCTGCATGACGATGCGCGTGTCGAATTGCTGATGGTCGAGAATCAGGAAGTCTTGCCGTTCAACCACCTGCGGCCGGCCTCCAGTGCGGCGCGCGACACCAGCCGGCGCAATATGCTGATGGTGGGGCACCTGACTTCGGGAGATCTTCGCCAAACCCTGTGCAACGACGCCTACCTGGCCCTCGGTGACTTTTACCAGCGCGTCACCACCTGCAATGGGGGCGTGCACGCGCTGGTCAGCGGTGACTCCGCGCGCAAGCAGCGGGAGTACCTGGCGTGGCTGAAGAAGGCCGCGCTGGCGAGCGGTGCAGAGATCCCGCCGCGCCAGCCCCTGGTGCTCAGCGGGCTGTTCGCGCGCATGGACGAGTGGAGCAACGCCTATTACTGCGACCTTTACGGCGAGCGCTACGCCGTTGCCGATAAGTCCGACACGGACAACCATCGCCACTTGGCCTATATCGGCGCTGCCGACCTTAAGGACGCGGCCGAATACACCTCCGGGCCGCTGTTGCGTCAGTTCATGGGCTATGAACCGGACGAGTTTGGCTTTCATTTCAGCCACGCGAGCTATGCGAACCCGTTGCTGATGGCCCATCTGCGGGGCCTGCAGGCCGAGTGCCTGCGGGAACTGGATTACGAGGAGGGCGCACAGGGCTTCATGCAGCAGGCCGCGATGTTCATGCGGCGCAAGCAGATTTCCGAACACCTGATTGCCCAGGCAGCGACCCAGGATGGCCGAGCGCTGGCGGCCGACTACGCCCAGGCGCTGTTCCGATTGGATGAAAGCCAACTGAATTGCCTGATGTTTTCGCCGTTTATCCGTCACGGCGAGCGCCTCGAAAGCTTTTTGCGCCAATGCCACCCCGGCATGCTGGTGGCGCTCCCCGAGCTGCACAAGGCGCTGCAAGGCAAGCCGGTGGCCGAGATGCTGGTGCAATGGGCCATCGACACCAGCGGGTTGCCGATCGACCTGCTGCAACATCTCTATCGCAAGCGGCCCGCCACCGGCGTGCCGGGCATGGCCGAGACGCCACAGCAAGATGCGCCCGCCCTGGCAGCCTACCAACTGGCGGGGCGTTAAGCGGGTGGCGGCGGGTGACCAGCGATGAACCTCAGGGACGACCGGCAAACCGACTTCGCCTACCAGGCGGTGTATCGCTACATGATCAACCTCATCGGCGAGGTGGGCACGGATGCCCGGGTAAAACTGCCATCATTGCGGCAGCTGGCGGAGCGCCTGAATGTGTCGATCTCGACCATTCAATACGCTTATTCGTTGCTCGAGAAGGAGGGCCGGGTGTACTCGGTGCCCAAGTCGGGCTACTACGCCTGGCCGGTGTTGAATAAACCGCCAGGTAGCAGCGGTGGCGACCTGCTGGAGCGCCTCTATGCCAGTGCGCGACGTCCGGGAATGCGCGTGCTCAGCGCCGATGAGCCGGCACTTGCGGCGTCACTGGACGCAGCGCTGTTGCTGCTCGAGCGCGAACTGTTGCGGCATTACCCGCATCATCTGCAGCCATGGTCGCAGCCCTGTGGCGTGTGGGAACTGCGGGCGACGCTCGCGGCGCGCTATACCTCGTCGCCGACCCGTTGCTGGCAGGCGGACGAGGTATACATCGGCGCCGACTTGCGCGGGGTACTGGAAATCCTGATCGAGGTGCTGGGTCTCAAGGGCGCTGCGATCATCGTCGAATCCCCGTGTGACTGGCTGATCCTGCGGTTGTTGCAGGGGGCAGGCGTGAGGGTTCTCGAATTGCCATTCACGGCGGACGACGGCCTGGACCTGGCGTTGTTCGAGCAATTGCTCAGCACCGAGCCGGTGCAGCTGGCGTTGCTGTCATCCGGTGTCAGCCTGCCGTCCGGCGTAGTCCTGTCCACCCATGACCGCCTGCAGCTAGTGCGATTGCTGGACCAGCATGGCTGTTGGTTGTTAGAAAATGACAGCCATGGTGACCTCGGCTTCGGGCAGCCAATCACCGCGTTACGGGACCTGGCCAATCCCGAGCGGCTGATGGTGTTTTCCACGTTCGAGAAGATGCTCGGGCCGGAAGCGCCGTTTGGCTATTTGCTGTCGCGCCACCTCAGCGGCGAGCTGCAGCGCCAGTTCCTGTTGCGCGCATTCCGGTTGTCCTCTATCCGCCAGCGCGCGATTGCGCGGCTCTATCAAAGCGGGCGCATCGACCAGCATCTGCGGGAGTTGCGACCGCAACTCAAAGAGCAGGCCCGGCTCATGGGCCTGCGGCTGGACACGCATCTGGGCAACCAGGTGAGCTACCGAATGCCCGCCGCTGGCGCGACCTTCTGGTTGCGCTCAGAGGCCCCGGTGGATATGCGCCAGGTGTTCCAGCGCCTGCTCACCCGGCAGGTGGTGATTGCGCCGGGGGAGTTGTTCAGCCTCAGTGGCCTGCACTGCCAGCATCTGCGGCTGAGCCATGCCGTTGACGGCGCCCATAACCTGGAGAATGCCCTGGATGAGCTGGCTCTGGCGCTCAGGCAGGCACAGACCGGCACTGAATGAAATTTCGCTGATTGCTGTAGGATTTATAACGTCGCGGAGCAGTCCAAGTCCCAGTAAACTGCACTTTTTTCCGAATCCTTCTCTTTCCGAGGTTTATGCATGACTCTCAGTCCTTTTGCGGGCAAGCCGGCACCAGCTCAATTGCTGGTAGACATCCCGCGACTGGTAACGGCCTATTACACCGGCCAGCCTGATGCAGCGATCTCCACCCAGCGCGTCGCCTTTGGTACCTCCGGGCACCGCGGCAGCTCGTTCGACCTCAGCTTCAATGAATGGCACGTGCTTGCCATCAGCCAGGCCATTTGCCTGTACCGTGAAGCCCAGGGCATCAACGGCCCGCTGTTTGTCGGCCTCGACACCCACGCGTTGTCCACCCCGGCCGGCGCCAGTGCGCTGGAAGTGCTGGCCGCCAATGGCGTGCACGTGATGCTCGCCGAAGGCGATGAGTACACCCCGACACCGGCGATTTCCCACGCCATCATTTGCTACAACCGCGGCCGCACCAGTGGGTTGGCCGACGGCATCGTGATCACGCCGTCCCACAACCCGCCACAAAGCGGCGGCTACAAGTACAACCCGCCCAACGGCGGCCCGGCCGACACCCACATCACCAAGTGGATCGAAGCCAAGGCTAACGAACTGCTGGCCAATAAGCTGGCCGGGGTCAAGCGCATCACCCATGCCCAGGCGCTGAAGGCCGACACCACTCATCGCCACGACTACCTCAACACCTACGTGGCCGACCTGGTCAACGTCATCGACTTCGATGCCATCCGCAACGCTGGCTTGCGCCTGGGCGTCGATCCGCTGGGCGGAGCAGGGGTGCGCTACTGGTCGGCCATCGCCGAGCATCACCGCCTGAACCTCGACGTGGTGAACACCGAAGTGGATTCGACCTTCCGCTTCATGAGCGTCGACTGGGACGGCCAGATCCGCATGGACCCGTCCTCCAGCTACGCCATGCAGGGGTTGATCGGCCTCAAGGACCGTTATGACGTGGCCTTCGCCTGCGACCCGGACCACGACCGCCATGGCATCGTGACGCCGTCCGGTGGCTTGCTGGCGCCGAACAACTACCTGGCCGTGTCCATCGACTACCTGTTCCAGAACCGCCCCGAGTGGCGCGCTGATGCTGCGGTGGGCAAGACCGTGGTCAGCAGCGGCTTGATTGATCGCGTGGCCAAGCGCATTGGCCGTCGCCTGTACGAAGTGCCGGTGGGCTTCAAGTGGTTTGCCGATGGCCTGTTTGACGGTTCGCTGGGTTTTGGTGGCGAAGAAAGTGCCGGCGCCTCGTTCCTGCGCAAGGACGGCAGCGTGTGGAGCACTGACAAGGACGGTTTGATCCCGGCGCTGCTGGCGGCGGAAATGACCTCGCGCAAAGGCCAGGACCCAAGCCAGATTTATCGCGGGCTGACCGATGCACTGGGTGAGCCGTTCGCCATTCGGGTGGATGCCAAGGCGACTCCGGCGCAGAAGGCCTTGCTGGGCAAGCTGTCGCCAGACCAGGTGACGTCCACGCAGTTGGCGGGGGAAAGCATCCAGCAGATCCTCAGCCACGCGCCGGGCAATGACCAGGCGATCGGCGGGCTGAAAGTCATGACTGAAAACGGCTGGTTCGCCGCACGGCCATCGGGCACCGAGGACATCTACAAGATCTACGCAGAGAGCTTTATCGGCGAAGATCACCTCAAGCAACTGGTGGAAGAGGCCCAGGTGTTGGTAGACGGGGCGATCTCGGCTAACTGATACCCAGCCTATGACTGATTAACCTGTGGCGAGGGAGCTTGCTCCCGCTGGACTGCGCAGCAGTCCCATTTTTGGGCGCGCTTCGCACCCCAGCGGGAGCAAGCTCCCTCACCACATTCAAGCTCGGTCAGGCGAGGTCGACCAACACGATCTCGCTGTCCTCAACCGCTGTCACCCGCAGTACCTGCTCATCCTCAACCGCCACACCGTCTCGAGCTTGTGCACGCAAGCCATTGACTTCAATCACCCCGGTGGCCGGTACCAGGTACGCCCGGCGTCCGTTGTCCAGCCGATACTCGGCATTTTCACCGGCTTTCAGGTTTGCCGCTACCAAGCGTGCATCGGCCCGAATCCGCAGGCTTTCGCTGTCTCCGGCCTTGCCACTGGCCAGGGTCACAAACCCTTCGCGGTCACCCTTCGGAAACGGCTTAGCGCCCCATGACGGCGGCAAACCGGCCTCATTGGGAATGATCCAGATCTGGAAAATCTTGGTCGGCGTAGCTTCCAGGTTGTACTCGCTGTGGGCGATCCCGGTGCCGGCGCTCATTACCTGGACGTCGCCGGCCTCGGTGCGGCCCTGGTTGCCCAGGTTGTCGGCATGGCTGATGGCGCCTTCACGCACATAGGTGATGATTTCCATGTCCCGGTGCGGGTGCTGCGGGAAGCCGGTGCCCGGTGCGATGAGGTCATCGTTCCACACCCGCAGGTTGCCCCAGTGCATGCGCTTGGGGTCATGGTATTCGGCAAACGAGAAGTGGTGGTGAGCGTCCAGCCAACCGTGATTGGCGCCGCCCAGGGTGTTGAAAGGTCGAAGTTCAAGCATGATCGTCTCCTGTGGATGGGAGCCATCATCCAGCAGCGCCAGATCGATAAAAAGCGTAAAAAATGCTGGATTCCTATCGAATGCTTCGATGCCGATGCTCAGGACTTGTCTTCACTTCATCGCCTAACTGCATGAGCGCAAAGCAATTGGCTGGAACTGTGGGGCATTTGCGGCGACCATAGGGCTCTTGTCCGAGTTAAAGCATCGCAGGAGTCCGCGTGCCGCAACACACCCCCGATCTGCCTCCCGAACTGCGGCCACTGGCCGAAATGCCCCTGTTGAAACGGCTCGCCGCCCGATTATTCGGTCACGGCCTGACGCGCCTGCGGGCACAGCACCGTTTCTCATGGCTGCATGGCCAGGCCGACGGCTTTCGCAGTGGCCACACGGCCGGCGTGGAGTATGGCTATAAGGAAGGCAAGGCGGATGGTATCGAAGAAGGCCGCCAGGTCCTGCTGATTCGTGACTTCCGGCCGGATGAGCACACTGCGCCGGGTGTTGACGACAATCTGTTCGATGATTGGCGCCTGCCGCTGACCGCCGAGTTGAAAAAACGCATCAAGGCTGATGTGGCGCGCCTGCTGCCGGCCCATGCCCAGCCGAGTGCGGCGCAATGGAAGATGATTTTCAGCGATACGCCGTCCACCTCGGTGATCGCCGGCGCCGGCGCGGGTAAATCCACCTCGCTGGTGCTGCGTATCCTGCTGCTGACCCATTACCTGGGCTTCGAGCTGAGCTCGATGACGGTGGTGACCTTCACCCGTGAGTCGCGCAAGGACTTCATCAATAAGCTCATGGAAATTCTCGCCTTGTGGGGCCAACCCCTTGGTATGAAAGACGCGCAAGCGGTGGTGCGGACCTTTCACTCACGCATCCTGCCAATGGTGCGCAGCCTGCCGGGCCTTGAACGGCTGCAGGCGTTCGAGAACCTCAATGCGCGGACCGAAGCGGGTTTTGATGAGGCCGACAGCAACCCCTTCGAATTGCGGATCAACGACGCCCAGCGCCAGCAACTGAATGCCTGCTATCACCGGCTGCATGGCCGCCATGAACGCTTCCGCGAACTGATCGCTCCGCTCGCGCGCCATGCCCTGCAACTCAAGGAGCTGGAGCGCGATCACCCGGACGTGCAAAAACGCGTGGCGGTGACCGAACTGGCGGCCAAGCGCGATGAAGAACTCTGCGATGTGATCGAAGACCTGTGGTTTCGTGCCGGCGCTTGGCCGATCAAGGGCATCGAGCCCAATCGCCAGACGTTCGATATCAACGGCGCGAAGTTTCACTGCCATGGCTACATTGCCGAACTGGATGCCTGGGTCGTACTGGGCTTCGACCCGCGGGAAAATGCCCAGGTCAGTCGACCCGGGTCCAAGCTGTCAGTACGTGCCGAATGGGCGGTAAAGCGAACCCTATTTCAAGCTTTCTGCCGTAAACCATTGATATGGCTAGAAAGCTACGAGTCTTCCAAGCGGCTTTTAAGCAGCCTGGCAGGTGACGCAACAGCGGGCCCGGGCTTCGATTACAAGGTCAAGGGCGAGCTGGGTTCGGCACCGTTGCTGGACAGCTTTGTTGCCGCCGCCGGGTTCATCGAGAACCTCGGGCTGGATGTGCCCACCGCCGTGGGCAAGATGAGTTTTGCCAAGGATGATCCAGACCGTTTTTACTTCGAGGCACTGAGCATTTTCTGGAAGGCCCTCGAGGATCACTTGCTGGACCAGTCGCCACCGGTCATGACCTACAACCGGATGTTCTCGCTGTTTGGCGAAAACACCCCGGAGAACCTGAAGTTGCTCAGCGACCCGCTGCTACGGCCGATGTCGCACCTGATGATCGACGAATTCCAGGACGTATCGCCGCAGATCGTCTCGTGGATCCGGGCCAGCCTGCGGGAGATCCGCAGCCGTGGGCCGGCCATGCACGTGGGGCGTGGGGCCCAGTGCTCTTCGCTGTTGTGCGTGGGCGATGACTGGCAGTCGATCTATGGCTGGCGTGGCAGTTCGCCCAAGTATTTCATGGAGTTCAACAAGGAGTTCCCGTCACCCACGACCACCCGGGTGATGCTGGGCGAGAACTACCGCAGCCATCAGCACGTGATCGATGCTGCCGAGCACATCGTGCGGGCGGCCCCGGCCATCAGCGGCAAGAAAGCCAAGGCCAGTGGAGCCGCGAAGGAGTTGGTGCCGGTCACGGTGCGTGACCGTGACGATGCGGCGCTGGGCCAACAACTGCTGGCGCACTATCAAAAGGGTGACTCGGTGTTAATGCTGTATCGAAAAAGCAGCGATAAGTCATTGATGCAAGAGCATATTAAATCGGTAGTTAATGTGGATTCTAGCTTGCCGTACGGCAGCCGCCGGCTCAAGCAACTGACTTATCACAGCGCCAAGGGCCTGCAGGCGGATGCGGTATTCCTGCTGGGTGACTGCCAACACTTGACCAGTTCGCCGTACAAGAACCAGGTCTACCGCATGGCAGGACTGGGCAAGGACGGCGATACCGAAGCTTACGACAGCGCGCAGAAAGACGAAGTGCTGCGCCTGGCCTACGTGGGCATTACCCGGGCGGTGAGCCATTGCTATTGGTATGTCGACGGCCAGGATGGCCAAGGGGTGAATGTGCCAAAGGCTTCGGACCGGGTTGCCGGGGACAAACCGTTTTTTGACGACCAGCGCATCAGCAAATCATAAGGGGTGACGTTGAATCCTGTGGTGAGGGAGCTTGCTGTGGCGAGGGAGCTTGCTCCCGCTGGAGTGCGCAGCGCTCCCAGGATTTTGGGGCTGCTACGCAACCCAGCGGGAGCAAGCTCCCTCGCCACAGGATACCTGCGTTGCCAGATCAAGCCCGCAGCGACAGCGGCGGCACAAACGACTCCAGTTCATCCTCAACCGCCTCGATGATCCGCTCTACGTCCGCAGCGTTCATCACCGTGGCGCAAGGGATACCGGCAATTGCAATCAGGGTTTCTCCGCTGGCGCGGTCGAACAGGCGGGCGATCATACTGCCGGGAGCATCCATGCTCGCCTCAAAGCCCATGGGATGAAAGTGCCAGCGCATCAACTGGCAGGCGTTGGGGAATGTCACTTTGTTCATGTTGCCCACCTTGTTCATTGAGCGCTTCCTTTAGCTCGCTGCAGGGGCGCCATGACCGTCACTGGTCCTGGCCGTCGTGAGCATTAAAAATAGCATTCGTTCGCATCGGGCATGGGAGTTTTTTCGTCCCGTCCGGCAGTTGTTTTCAATAACGTTGATATGGGTCACGTGCTGCGTGGTATTAAGCGAAAGGCCATTAGTCGGAAATATCAAATGGCCGTTGAGCGGGTACGGGCAGTTGGGCAAGCTGCCTCTTTTTTCACCGGCGTAGAGCGCTCAATGCAAGACATCATTCCGGATGACTCCCAGAAAACCCAAGCTACGGCCAAGCTGGTACTGCGTCACCATCTGCGCTGGCGGGATCGGGACCTGGATGGAGTGATGTCGTACTACCATCCGGACATCCAGTACCACGATTTCTTCCAGAACCGCGTGGTGGGTGCCGGCGAGCTGCGCGAATACCTGCAAGCCAGCATGCCCCGTGGCGCCGACGAAGCGATCGAACACACCGACCGCATCCGCGCCGACGGCGACACCGCGTTCATCCAATACCGCATCACCTTGCGTGGCGGCCAGGGCCTGGTGTCGTTTCGCACCAGCGAAGCGATTACCGTGCGCGATGGCTTGATCTGGCGGGTCAACGAGTACGCCTCCCTGGTCCACGAGCAGTCTGCCAGCCGCCGCGAGACCACACGCCCGACCGTCAGCCGCCTGGGCCTGTCGCCGCAGCAACTGAGCTACATGGCCAACGACCTGCAACAGTACTTCGAGCGCCAGCAACCCTATCTTGACCCCGAACTGGACCTGCAACGGGTGGCGAAGGAGTGCGGGTACAGCCGCAACCAGATTTCCTACCTGTTGAACCAGGTGCTGGGGCAAAGTTTTTATCGCTACGTCAACCAGGCACGCCTCCAGCATTTGCTGGCTGCACTGGAAATGGCCGCGCCGCCGATCCGCATCGACGAACTGGCGTTTGCCGCCGGCTTCAATTCGACGTCGGCGTTCTACAGCAGCTTCCGCCAGCACACCGGCCAGTCGCCAAAGGCCTACGTCAAACAAATTTCCCTGCGTGCACGCGCGCAAGACAGCCCCTGAGGCCAGGCTCTAGGATCACTGCCATCGAAGTGTGGTGGTGGAGCCTGGCATGCCTGCATGGCGCAATATCAGTTTATGGATGGACCAGCTGGACGAGCCGCTGCTGGCACGCGCGTCCCTGGAGCAGGACTTGGACGTCAACGTGGCCATCATCGGCGCCGGCTACACCGGGCTCTGGACCGCGTATTACCTGAAGCGCCAGGCGCCCGAGCTGAAAATCGCAATCATCGAGGCGCAAACCGCCGGGTTCGGTGCCTCGGGCCGTAACGGCGGCTGGCTGATGGGCAATCTGCTGGGAGAGGACCGCCTGTTGGCCGGCCTGACCCCGGAACAGCGCCGGGCCTCGTTCGACCTGCTGCACGCCATCCCCGACGAAGTCGCGCAAGTGATCGAGCGCGAAGGCATTGACTGCGACTACCGCAAGGGTGGTGTGCTGTATTGCGCCGCGCGCTACCCCGAACAGGAAGCCACCCTGCGTGCGTACCTGGCCAAACTTCACAGCCAGGGCCTGACCGACGACGATTACCGTTGGCTTGGCCCGCAACAACTGGCCGAGCAGATCCGTATCGCCAAACCTTATGGCGGCATCTATGCACCCCACGTTGCCACGATTCACCCGGCCAAGCTGGTGCGCGGCCTGGCGCGGTTGGTGGAGCGGATGGGCGTCAAGATCTACGAAAACAGTCCCGTCACTCATTGGCAGTCCGGCAGCCTGCGCACGGACAAAGCCTCGGTGCGCGCCTCCTGGGTGGTGCCGGCGGTGGAAGGGTATGCCACCACGCTGGCTCCGCTGGGGCGCTATCAGTTGCCGGTGCAAAGCCTGATCGTTGCCACCGAGCCGTTGCCGGCCAGCACCTGGGACGAGATCGGCCTGAATCGTGGCCAGGCGTTCGGCGAGAGCAGCCGGCAAGTGACTTACGGCCAGCGTTCGGCGGACAACCGCCTGGTGTTCGGCGCTCGCGGGGGTTATCAGTTTGCCGGCAAGTTGCGGCACAACTTCGAGCTCACCGACAGCGAAGTCGAGCTGCGTCGCTACCTGTTCGGCGAACTGTTCCCGCAGCTCAAGAAAGTCCGGATCACCCACGCCTGGGGCGGCAACCTGGGCATGTCCCGGCGCTTCAAGCCGCACATGCTCTGCGATCACGCGGCAGGCATCGCCCTGGCCGGTGGTTACGGCGGCGAGGGCGTAGGCGCCAGCAACCTCGGTGGCCGCACCCTGGCGGACTTGATCCTGGGGCTCGATACGCCGTTGGTTCGCCAGCCATGGGTGATTCATCCGGGCCGGCTGGACGGGCTCAAGGCCTGGGAACCGGAACCCTGCCGCTGGCTGGGCTACAACGCGATCATCCGCAGTTTTGTGCATGAGGACCAGGTGTTGGCCAACCCCAATACCGCCCCGTGGCGCCGCAAACTGGCCAGCGGGGTTGCCGGGTTCATGGAAGGTTTCATGCACTAAGTCGTTTCAATCACCACAGGTATGAACATGAGCATTACCCAGTTCAAAGACACACTCAGCGCCCGTTTGCCGGACTCCTCGCCCGTCGCCGTGCCACTGGGCACACCGGTCGCGGTGGCCTCGACCTTGAGCGTGGAACGTAGCGACGGCGTCGAAACCGGCATCTGGGAATGCACGCCCGGGCGCTGGCGCCGGCAGATCAAAGCCCAGGAGTTTTGCCACTTTATCCAGGGACGCTGCACCTTCACCCCCGACAACGGGGAAATGCTCCACATAGAAGCCGGCGACGCACTGATGTTGCCGGCCAACAGCACCGGTATCTGGGACATCCAGGAAACCGTGCGCAAGACCTATGTATTGATCCTCTGATTCTTTGATCTTTGATCGCCTGCCATAAAAACAGCCCTAAAACCGCCAGGAAATCGAACCATGAGACCCATTGCCCTGTTGCCGCTGGTATTCGTCGCCACCCTCAGCCAAGCCGCCGAGACGGTGAAGATCTACAACTGGTCGGACTATATCGCCCCCGACACCACCAAGAACTTCCAGAAAGAAACCGGCATCGGTTTCACCTACGACGTGTACGACAGCAACGAAACCCTCGACGGCAAGTTGATGACCGGCAAATCCGGCTATGACGTGGTGTTCCCCTCCAACCACTTCATGGCCCGGCAGATCCAGGGCGGGGCGCTGAAGAAACTCGACAAGAGCCAGTTGCCCAACTGGAAAAACCTCAACCCGGTGCTGCTCAAGGCCCTGGAAAACAACGACCCGGGCAACGCCCACGGCTTCCCGTACCTGTGGGGCAGCACTGGAATCGGCTACAACATCGACAAGGTCAAGGCGGTACTCGGCGACAACGCACCAGTGGATTCCTGGGACCTGATCTTCAAGCCCGAGAACATGCAAAAACTGCAGAAGTGTGGCGTCGCCATCCTCGACAACGGCCCGGAACTGCTGCCCGCGGCCCTCAACTACCTGGGCCTGCCGCACCACAGCAAAAAGGCGGAAGACTACAAAAAGGCCGAGGACCTGCTGATGAAAGTGCGGCCGTACGTGGCGTATTTCCACTCCTCGAAATACACCGCCGACCTGGCCAACGGCGACATCTGCGTGGCCGTGGGCTTCTCCGGCGACATCCTCCAGGCCGAAAGCCGCGCCAAGGAAGCCAAGAATGGCGTGAATATCGGCTACAACATTCCCAAGGAAGGCGCCGCCATCTGGTTCGACATGGTCGCCATGCCCGCCGATGCCCCGGATGAAAAAGCCGGCTATGCCTTCATGAACTACCTGCTACGCCCGGAAGTGATGGCCAGCATCACCAACTACGTGCACTACGCCAACGGCAATGCCGCGGCGGACAGCCTGGTGGACCCGGCAATCAAGAGCGACACCAAGGTGTACCCAAGTCCGGAAATGATGGGCAAGTTGTTCGCACTGGAAGCAATGCCGCTGAACATCGACCGGATTCGTACGCGGGTGTGGAACACCATTCGTACCGGGCGTTGATGATCGTTCCCACGCTCCGCGTGGGAATGCATCCTGTGACGCTCCGCGTCACGACTTCAAAAGCGCATGCGGAGCGTCCAGGGCGGCGTTCCCACGCCGCGGAATCAAGGATTCTCCAAGTCATGCCCCAACGACTGGATAAACAACGAAAACAGCTCCGGCTGCGACGAGATATCCAGCTTGGCATACAGGTGCCGGCGGTGAACCTTGACCGTATCCGGCGAGATATTCAGCCGTTCGGCCATGGCTTTTGACGAAAACCCGCGCAACACCAATCGCGCTATTTCCAGCTCCCGTTCCGACAACACACCACAGCCGAAATGACTCAACGCGTCCCGTATCTGGCTGGCCATTTCCGCCGGCGCGGCCACTCGCTGGGTGCTTTGCTGCCAATGCTGCTGCATCAACGGCAACACCCAGGCCGCGAGCATGGTCATCAACCCCGTTTCCTCGCCGGTAAACAACCGCTGCATCCCCAACGACAGCGATAACGTCCCCGCACCCGGCAATTGCAGGATGAATTGCACCTCGTCTTCCAGCACGTTGTCGTGGAAGTAATTGAGGAAGTATTCACTCTGGCGAAAATGATCCGGTGCCACTTCCTCAAGGCGGTACACGCCACTGGCATACCCCTCGCGACACGCCTGGAAAAACGGGTCCAACAGGTACAAGCCATTCAGATAAACCAGCATCGACGCCGGTTTGCTGCTCGGTTGTGCGTCGTATTCTTCCAGCGCTTCGGGCGGGCCATCGGCGGGGTAGAAGATCGCCAGGGCATTGTCGAAGGGCAGGCATTGGTGCAGCAACAGCACCAGTTGCTTCCAGAAACGCCCGGTGCCGATCTGTGCGACGGTACGCCCCAGGCCCGCGTGCATGCCGACTTCCCTGAACAGGCTCATGTGCAGCTCCACGCTAAGGATTCAGGCCGCAAGGGTTCGACTTTTGCCCGGCGGCGTCAAGGGGAGTACTCCAATAGGGGAATTGGCCGATTTACACAGAGTGTTTAAGTTGGCCGTCAGTCAGTGGGGAACATACCCTGCGCCGCTTCACCTTTTCGTTTCTGCCTCAAACCAAGAACAATCAAGAGGATAACGATATGAGTGCTCCTTCCACGCCCGACGGCGTGCTGAAACCCACCCTGAGCGTATTCGATGTAGTGGCCATCACCGTCTCGGCGGTCACCCCGGCCAGTTCAGTGTTCGTGATTGCGCCGTTTGCCATCCAGCAGGCTGGCAGCGGGGTGTTCCTGGCCTTTGTGATGGCCGCCTTGCTCGCGCTGATGTTCGCCTTTTGCTACGCCGAACTCGGGCGTGCCCACAACAGCGCCGGCGGCGAATACGTGTATGCCAAGCGGGTGTTCGGCGGCATGGCCGGCTACGCGACGTTCCTCACGGTACTGGTGATGCTGCTGTTTATCCCGCCGGTACTGGCCACCGGGGCGGCGACTTACCTGAATAACGCCCTCGGCACCCAATTCGATTCGCAAACCGTGGCCCTGGTGATTGTGGTGTGCAGCTACGCCCTGGGTATCCTCAATATCAAGCTGAATGCCTGGATCACCGGCACCTGCCTGCTGCTGGAAGTGGCGGCGTTGCTGGTGATCGTGTTTATCGGCTTCGGCAACCCGGTGCAGCCGGTCAGCGTGCTGTTGCAACCGCAAATCGTCGAGAACGGCGTGCTGCACCTGGCGCCCTGGGCGCTGGTCATCGGCGCGGTGGGCATCGGCCTGTTCTCGTTCAATGGCTACGGTCCCGCCGTCTTGCTGGCCGAAGACATGAAGTGCGGCGGCAGGGGCGTGCACAAGGCGGTGTTGTGGTCCCTGGGCCTGGTGGTGGTCATCGAGCTGGTGCCGATCACCGCCTTGCTGATCGGTGCGCCATCCCTCAGCGCGATGATCAGCAGTCCCGACCCGATCGGCTACCTGCTGACCAGCCACGGTAACGAAACCCTGTCGCGGCTGGTCAGCGCCGGGATCTTCCTGTCGGTATTCAACGCCATCGTCGCCATCGTCATCCAGATTGGCCGGGTGGTGTTCAGCAGCGGCCGCGATGCGCTGTGGACACCCACCATCAACAAACTCTTCACCCGGATTCATCCACGCTGGGATTCCCCGTGGTTGGCTACGCTGTTCCTGGCGGTCCCTTCGGCATTGCTCAGCTTCAGCTCCAACCTGGCGGACCTGACGTCTTTCAGCGTGCTGCTGATCATGCTGGTGTACCTGATCGTGGCGTTGAGCGCGTTGATGAGCCGGGTGTTGCTGCGTGACCGCGAGCACCCGTATCGCATGCCGTTGTGGCCGGTGCCGGCCTTGCTGGCGGTGCTGGGTGCCGGCTACCTGTTGGTGACCCTGGCGATTGCCGCCTCGGTTCGCGACATCATGATTATCATCGGCCTGTTGGCACTGTCGGTGATCCTGTATTGCATCAGTGGCCGGTTGAGTCCGGCGTTTCAGAAATTGTAAGGAGTGGTTATGCGTGCACGTCAATTGGGCATCACCTTGGGACTGGGTACGCCCGGTGAGTTGAATGCCATCACCGACGTTCCAGGGGTTCGGGTCGGCCACAGTACGATCAAGACCCGCATCGACGGCAAACAGGTACGTACCGGCGTGACGGCGATCCAGCCCCGGGCCGGTGCCGCGCGGTATCAGCCATGTTTTGCCGGCTACCACGTTCTCAACGGCAATGGCGACGCCACGGGGCTTGAGTGGATCAGCGAATCGGGGTTGCTGACCACGCCGCTGGCGATCACCAACACCCACAGCATCGGGATTGTGCGCGACACGCTGATCGCCCTGGAGCGCGAAAGCCTCGAAGACCCCGCCGTGTACTGGTGCATGCCGGTGGTGATGGAAACCTACGACGGCTTGCTCAACGATATCTGGGGCCAGCACGTCGGCCCGGAGCATGTGCGCAAGGCGCTGGCCAACGCCGAATCCGGGCCGGTGGCGGAGGGCGCCGTGGGCGGCGGCACCGGGATGATCTGCCATGAGTTCAAGGGGGGCATCGGTACCGCGTCACGGCGCTTGCCGGCGGAGCAGGGTGGCTGGACCGTCGGTGTGCTGGTGCAGGCCAACCATGGCAAGCGCCAGGAACTGCGCGTGGATGGTTACCCGGTAGGCCGGCAATTGATGGACATCCCGTCACCCTTTGCCGATCGCGGCACACCCGGCATGGGCTCCATCGTGGTGATCATCGCCACCGATGCGCCGTTGCTGCCCCATCAATGCCAGCGCCTGGCACAACGCGCGTCCATCGGGATTGCGCGCACGGGTGGCGGTACCGAGGACTCCAGCGGGGACCTGTTCCTGGCGTTCGCCACCGGCAATCAGGATTTGCCGGTGGCCGACTACGGGCGCAAGGGCTCGCCCCTCAGCACAGCCCTGCAAATGGTCAATAACGACCACATTTCACCGCTGTTCAGCGCGGCGGCGGAGGCCGTGGAAGAGGCGATCATTAATGCCATAGTGGCCGGCGAAGACATGACCACCGACCAGGGTGTGCGGGTGCCCGCGCTGGATGCCCACACACTCCTGCAGGCATTGCGCCAAACCGGCTGGCGCGGCCAGTAAGTAAACTAAGTCTTGTCCCGGTAATACGGGACAAACACTTAAATAGTGGCCAATCAATACTAACAATGACACGGTGACACTTTCTTAGTGCACCTCAGTCAATACTTTGGATCCATTCGTGGCTAAATGTCTTTAGGAGTATTTAATATTTAAATAGCTGGATTTTAATAACGCGCTATTTACCAGTGTTTGCAGGTTTTGTTCACCGGCCCAACTTTATCCTTGGATAAAAACCGCTGGACGAATGATTTCAGGTTGTGTCAGTTTTCTTTCGCCTTCAAAAGGGGCGAGTGATCGGACTTACTCGCCAGAGTGGGTCCGGTCGGACAAAAACTGTTCCACTTGCAAACAAGGAAGTACGTTTATGTCAAAAGTAAAAGACAAAGCTATTGTGTCGGCGGCTCAAGCAAGTACCGCTTACACCCAGATCGATAGCTTTAGCCATCAATACGACCGCGGTGGCAACCTCACGGTCAATGGCAAACCGTCGTTCACCGTCGACCAGGCCGCCGACCACCTGCTGCGTGAGAACGCCGCGTACCGGGACGTGGATGGCAACGGCAAGATCGATCTCACCTACACCTTCCTGACTTCGGCTTCGAACGCGACCATGAACAAGCATGGGATCACCGGGTTCAGCCAGTTCAACACCCAGCAGAAAGCACAGGCCGTACTGGCCATGCAATCCTGGGCCGATGTGGCCAATGTCACCTTCACCGAGAAAGCCTCGGGCGGTGACTTCCACATGACCTTCGGCAACTACAGCGGCGGCCAGGACGGCGCAGCGGCCTTTGCCTACCTGCCAGGCACCAACGCCAAGTACAACGAAAGCGGCCTTGACGGCACTTCCTGGTACCTGACGAACAACAGCTACACGCCGAACAAGACCCCGGACCTGAACAACTATGGCCGGCAGACCCTGACCCACGAAATCGGCCACACCCTGGGCCTGGACCACCCTGGCGACTACAACGCCGGGACCGGCAACCCTTCGTACAAAGACGCGGACTATGGACAGGACACGCGTGGCTACAGCGTCATGAGTTACTGGAGCGAGAGCAACACCAACCAGAACTTCAGCAAAGGCGGGGTAGAAGCCTACTCGTCCGGCCCGCTGATCGACGACATCGCCGCGATCCAGAAGCTCTACGGCGCCAACTACAACACCCGTGCCGGTGACACCACCTACGGCTTCAACTCCAACACCGGGCGTGATTTCCTCAGCGCCACTTCATCGGCCGACAAGCTGGTGTTCTCGGTGTGGGACGGTGGCGGCAACGACACCCTGGACTTCTCCGGTTTTACCCAGAACCAGAAGATCAACCTCAATGAAACCTCGTTCTCCGACGTTGGCGGCCTGGTGGGCAACGTTTCCATCGCCAAGGGTGTGACCGTGGAGAACGCCATCGGCGGTTCGGGCAACGACCTGCTGATCGGTAACGCAGCCGCCAACGTCCTCAAGGGCGGTGCCGGCAACGACATCATCTTCGGCGGCGGCGGTGCAGACCAGCTGTGGGGCGGCTCAGGCAACGACACCTTCGTGTTCGGCGCCAGCTCCGACTCCAAGCCGGGTGCGGCCGACAAGATCTTCGACTTCACCTCGGGTTCCGACAAGATCGACCTCACCGGCATCACCAAAGGTGCAGGCCTGACCTTCGTCAACGCGTTTACCGGTCATGCCGGCGACGCGGTGCTGTCCTACGCTTCGGGTACCAACCTGGGCACATTGGCCGTGGACTTCTCCGGGCACGGCGTGGCGGATTTCCTCGTCACCACCGTTGGCCAGGCAGCCGTCAGCGACATCGTGGCCTGATACACGCGTAAAGGAGGGTGGCGCACACGCGCCGCCCTCTGCCCTTGCATCCACCCCATGAACGGGCGAAGGTGATGACGCTATTTCGCAGTACCGTGGCCTGGAGTTTCCAGGTGTTGCTTATGTCGGCAGGAGCCACAGCAATGGCAAGCAGTCTGGTTTTACCTACTTCCGCGCAGTTGGCCGGGCACTGGGCGCTGCACCAGCAAGAGCAGGTGTGCGCACTGGATTTGATTGAGCAGGCTAACGCGTTGGGGGGCGATGTGGAGTGCGCCGGACAATGGCTGGGGGAAGCCCCCGTTAGTTGGACGCCTACTCCCGATGGTATTTGGCTGATGAATGCCGAAGGCACCGGCATAACCCATTTGAATCGCCAGAAAGAAGGCGAATATGAAGGTCGCGCAAAAACCGGCGCGGTATTGATATTACAACGCGCACCGGAATAGTTCGTTATATAGATATAACCCGATTTTAATGTTTGCCCGCCCCTTAATGGGGCGCTCGGTAAACTATTGCGCGTCATTCGGCTCAGGGAAGATCAGGCAACATGGCGAAGACCACTCCCGTTGCACCACTGTTCAAGGCACTCGGCGACTACAAAAGTATTCTGATCAGTATTGGCTGTTTCACGGCATTGATTAACGTATTGATGTTGGTGCCGTCGATTTATATGTTGCAAGTCTACGACCGCGTGCTGTCTTCACAGAACGAAACCACCCTGGTGATGCTGACGCTGATGGTGGTGGGGTTCTTCGCCTTTATCGGTGTGCTGGAGGTGATCCGCAGCTTTATCGTGATTCGCATCGGCAGCCAGCTGGAGCGGCGTTTCAACCTGCGGGTCTACAAGGCCGCTTTCGAGCGCAACCTGCAACGGGGCGAAGGCCATGGCGGGCAATCCTTGGGGGACCTGACCCACATCCGCCAATTCATCACCGGGCCTGCGCTGTTCGCGTTTTTCGACGCGCCGTGGTTTCCGATCTATCTGTTCGTGATTTTCCTGTTCAACGTGTGGCTGGGTGTCTTGGCCAGTGCCGGTGCCGTGCTGCTGATTGCCCTGGCGTGCCTTAACGAATACCTGACCAAAAAGCCTCTGGGTGAAGCCAGCGGGTATTCCCAGCAATCCACCCAATTGGCCACCAGCCACCTGCACAACGCCGAAACCATCCAGGCCATGGGCATGCTCGGTGCATTGCGCAAGCGCTGGTTCAAGGTGCATTCGCAGTTCCTGGGCCTGCAGAACAAGGCCAGCGACACCGGCTCGATCATCAGTTCCCTGAGTAAATCCCTGCGCCTGTGCCTGCAATCGTTGGTGCTGGGCCTGGGTGCGCTCCTGGTGATCAAGGGCGACATGACCGCCGGGATGATGATCGCAGGCTCCATTTTGATGGGCCGGGTGTTGAGCCCCATCGACCAGTTGATCGCCGTGTGGAAGCAATGGAGTTCGGCCAAGCTGGCCTACCAGCGCCTGGACAACCTGATGCGCGAGTTTCCGCCCCAGGGCGAGCAGATGGCCTTGCCGGCGCCCAAGGGCAATGTGAGTTTCGAGCAAGTCAGCGCAGGCCCGCCGGGGCGACGTGTGCCGACCTTGCATCAAGTCAGCTTCAACCTGACTGCGGGCGAAGTGCTCGGCGTGCTGGGTGCTTCCGGCTCCGGCAAATCAACCCTGGCCCGCGTGCTGGTGGGCGTATGGCCAACCCTGGCGGGCACCGTGCGCCTGGACGGAGCCGACATTCATCGCTGGGACCGCGACGACCTCGGACCGCATATCGGTTATCTGCCCCAGGACATCGAACTGTTCAGCGGCAGCATCGCCGACAACATCGCGCGCTTTCGTGAAGCCGACCCGGAGCGGGTGGTGCAGGCCGCCCAACAGGCTGGTGTGCACGAATTGATCCTGCGCTTGCCCCACGGCTACGACACCGTGCTCGGCGACGAGGGCAGCGGCCTGTCCGGTGGGCAGAAACAACGGGTCGCCCTGGCCCGCGCGCTGTACGGCGGGCCACGCCTGATCGTGCTCGACGAGCCCAACTCCAACCTCGACACCGTGGGTGAAGCCGCCCTGGCCAGCGCGATCATGCAGATGAAAGCCCAGGGCAGCACGGTGGTACTCGTGACTCACCGTTCCTCGGCGTTGGCCCAGGCCGACAAGCTGCTGGTGCTGAACGAAGGTCGTTTGCAGGCATTTGGTCCGAGCCAGGACGTGCTGCGCGCACTGTCCGGCCAGCAGGAAGCACCACGAGAAAAGGCCGGGGTCAGCCTCAGCCGTCAGTATCAAGCCGGAAGGAATCCAGGCGCATGAGCAGCGACAGCAGCATTCAAATCAACCGCGATTACGAACAGACCCATCCCGAGCACGACGCGCGTTTCTTCGCCCGCATGGGCTGGCTGCTGACGGTGGTCGGCGCCGGCGGGTTTTTCCTCTGGGCCAGTCTGGCGCCGCTGGACCAGGGGATCCCGGTACAAGGCACGGTGGTGGTCTCGGGCAAGCGCAAGGCGGTGCAAACCCTGAGCCCCGGCGTGGTCAGCCGGATCCTGGTGCGTGAGGGCGAGGCGGTGAAGCAGGGCCAGCCGCTGTTCCGTCTCGACCAGACGCAGAACCAGGCCGACGTGCACTCCCTGCAAGCCCAGTACCGCATGGCCTGGGCCAGCGTGGCACGGTGGCAGAGCGAGCGGGATAACCAGTCGACGATCACCTTTCCGCCCGAGCTGAGCGGCAACCCGGATCAAGCCCTGGCACTGGTCCTCGAAGGCCAGCGTCAACTGTTCAGTAGCCGCCGCGAAGCCTTTGCCCGGGAACAGGCCGGGATTCGCGCCAGTATCGAGGGCGCTACGGCGCAACTGAACGGCATGCGTCGCGCCCGTAGTGACCTGACGGCCCAGGCGCAATCCCTGCGTGACCAGTTGAACAACCTGCAACCCCTGGCCGACAACGGCTACATCCCGCGCAACCGGCTGATGGAATACCAGCGGCAACTGTCCCAGGTGCAACAGGACCTGGCGCAGAACACCGGCGAAAGCGGGCGGGTGGAGCAGGGCATCCTCGAGTCGCGCCTCAAGTTGCAGCAGCACAGCGAGGAGTACCAGAAGGAAGTGCGCAGCCAACTGGCCGACGCGCAGCTGCGCAGCCTGACCCTGGAACAACAACTGACCTCCGCCGGTTTCGACCTGCAGCACAGCGAGATCAACGCGCCCGCCGATGGCATCGCGGTCAACCTGGGCGTGCACACCGAAGGCGCCGTGGTGCGTGCCGGTGAAACCCTGCTGGAAATCGTGCCCCAGGACACCCGCCTGGAAGTCGAAGGGCGCCTGCCGGTGCACCTGGTGGACAAGGTCGGTGCGCACTTGCCGGTGGACATTCTCTTCACCGCCTTCAATCAGAGCCGCACGCCGCGGGTGCCGGGGGAGGTGAGCCTGATCTCCGCCGACCAGATGCTCGACGAAAAAACCGGCATGCCTTACTACGTGCTGCGCACCACCGTCAGCAGCAGCGCCCTGGAGAAACTCCATGGCCTGGTGATCAAGCCGGGGATGCCCGCTGAGATGTTCATCCGCACCGGCGAGCGCTCCTTGCTCAATTACCTGTTCAAGCCGCTGCTGGACCGCGCTGGCTCGGCGTTGACCGAGGAATGAGCATGAAGCCGATGTTCATCGCCTTGCTGCTCGCCTGCGGCAGCGCCCAGGCCGCCATGGGCCCGTTCGATGTCTACGAACAGGCCCTGCGCAACGACCCGGTATTCCTTGGTGCCATCAAGGAGCGCGACGCCGGCCTGGAAAACCGCACCATCGGCCGCGCCGGCCTGCTGCCCAAGCTCTCGTACAACTACAACAAGGGCCGCAACAACTCCCAGGCCACCTTGCCCGACGGGCGCGGCGGCAATTATCACGATGACCGCAACTACAACAGCTATGGCTCCACGTTCACCCTGCAACAGCCGCTGTTCGACTACGAAGCCTATGCCAACTACCGCAAGGGCGTGGCCCAGGCACTGTTTGCCGACGAGAGCTTCCGCGACAAGAGCCAGGCGCTGCTGGTGCGGGTGCTGACCTATTACACCCAGGCGTTGTTTGCCCAGGACCAGATCGACATTGCCCGCGCCAAGAAAAAGGCCTACGAGCAGCAGTTCCAGCAGAACCAGCATCTGTTCCAGCAGGGTGAGGGCACCCGCACCGACATCCTGGAAGCCGAGTCGCGCTATGAGCTGGCGACTGCCGAAGAGATCCAGGCGCTGGATGAACAGGACGCCTCGCTGCGCGAACTCGGGGCGCTGATTGGCGTGCAGAGCGTCAACATCAACGACCTGGCCCCGCTGAACCCGGGGTTTGCCGCCTTCACCCTGACCCCGGCCAATTACGACACCTGGCACGAACTGGCGCTGACCAACAACCCCAACCTGGCCTCGCAACGCCAGTCCGTGGAAGTGGCGCGTTATGAAGTGGAGCGCAACCGTTCGGGGCACCTGCCACGCATCACGGCGTATGCCAGCTCGCGCCAGCAGGAATCCGACAGCGGCAACACCTACAACCAGCGCTACGACACCAACACCATCGGCATCGAAGTCAGCATGCCGTTGTATGCCGGTGGCGGCGTCTCGGCTTCCACCCGCCAGGCCAGCCGCGCCATGGAGCAGGCCGAGTACGAACTGGAAGGCAAGACCCGCGAAACCCTGATCGAACTGCGACGCCAGTTCAGTGCTTGCCTGTCGGGCGTCAGCAAGTTGCGGGCGTATCAAAAGGCGCTGACTTCGGCTGAAGCGCTGGTGGTCTCGACCAAGCAAAGCATCCTCGGGGGCGAGCGGGTCAACCTCGATGCGCTGAACGCCGAGCAGCAGTTGTACAGCACCCGTCGCGACCTGGCCCAGGCACGGTACGACTACCTGATGGCCTGGACCAAATTGCATTACTACGCGGGCAACTTGCGTGACACCGACCTGGCCAAGGTGGACGAGGCGTTTGGTCCTGAGAGCCGCTGATGCCTGGACGAGTAGCACTTGGTGCAAGGGAGCTTTGGTGGCGAGGGCGCTTGTTTTGGCAAGGGAGTTTTCTGTGGCAAGGGCGCTTGTTGTGGCGAGGGAGCTTGCTCCCGCTGGGCTGCGTAGCGGCCCCAAGATCTTGGGAGCGCTGCGCACTCCAGCGGGAGCAAGCTCCCTCGCCACAGGTATTTCAACAATAAGAAAAGGGACTCTTCATGATCACTGGTTCACCTCGCTTCAAACCCTTCACCGCAGGCTCCTTGCTGCTGCTGTCAGTGGCGGCCCACGGGCAGTACATCGAAGCCGGCAAAGTCGGCGACCCCGGCAGTTGGCGTTCCGCCGAGTTCCAGAGCGACTGGGGCCTGGAGCGGATGAAAGCCAACGAGGCCTATGCGAGCGGCATCACCGGCAGTGGCGTGAAGATCGGCGCCCTCGACTCGGGTTTCGACCCCAACCATCCCGAAGCCTCAAAAGACCGCTATCACGCGGTCACCGCCAGTGGCACCTATGTCGATGGCAGCCCCTTCACCACCACCGGCGCGCTCAACCCAAACAATGACGCCCACGGCACCCACGTGACCGGCACCATGGGCGCGGCCCGCGATGGCGTGGGCATGCACGGCGTGGCGTACAACGCGCAGATCTACGTCGGCAACACCAACGCCAGCGACAGCTTCCTGTTCGGCCCCTCGCCAGACCCCAAGTACTTCAAGGCGGTGTACAGCGCGCTGGTGGATTCCGGCGTGCGCGCGATCAATAACAGTTGGGGCAGCCAACCCAAGGATGTCAGCTACCAGACCATTGGCGACCTGCACGCTGCCTATGCCCAGCACTACAACCAGAACACCTGGCTGGATGCCGCTGCGGAGGTGGCCAAGGCCGGGGTGATCAACGTGTTCAGTGCTGGCAACAGCGGCTACGCCAACGCCAGCGTGCGTTCGGCCTTGCCTTATTTCCAGCCGGAGCTGGAAGGCCACTGGCTGGCGGTATCGGGCCTGGACAAGGCGAACAACCAGAAATACAACCAGTGCGGCATCGCCAAGTACTGGTGCATTTCCACCCCCGGGGCGTTGATCAACAGCACCATTCCCGATGGCGGTTATGGGGTGAAATCCGGCACCTCGATGTCGGCGCCCCATGCCACCGGCGCACTGGCGCTGGTGATGGAACGCTATCCATACCTGAACAACGAACAGGCCTTGCAGGTGCTGTTGACCACGGCCACCCAGCTCAATGGCGCGGTCACCGATGCACCGACCACCCAGGTGGGCTGGGGCGTGCCGGACCTTGGCCGGGCGATGCACGGGCCCGGGCAATTGCTCGGGCCGATGAATGTCACGTTGGCGGCCGGGCAGGGCGATGTGTGGAGCAATGCGATCTCCGACAAGGCGCTGATCCAGCGTCAGGCCGAAGACAGCGCCGAAACCCTGGCCTGGCAGCAAACCCTGCGCGACAAGGGCTGGGAGAACGGCGTGGGCGCCGGCGCGAGTCAGCAGGACCAGACGGACTATGCCGTTGGCACTGCCCGTGCTGCAGCCGCGGCCAAGCGTATCTACGAAGGCAGCCTGACCAAATCCGGTGCGGGCAGCCTGATCCTGGCGGGCGACAACACCTACCGTGGCCCGACCACCGTGAATGGCGGCCGGTTGGCGGTGAATGGCTCGCTGACGTCCGCGGTGACGGTCAATGACAGCGGCACGTTGGGCGGCTCCGGTCGCATCGCGGCGTTACAGGTCAATAGCGGCGGCACCGTGGCGCCGGGCAACTCCGTGGGCACCTTGCAGGTGGCCGGAGATGCAAACCTCGCCGCCGGCTCGACCTATGCGGTCGAACTCACCCCCACCACCAGCGACCGGATTGTCGCCACGGGCAAGGCAATCCTCGGCGGCGGCACCGTGACCCTGGCCCTGGAAAACAGCCCGACCCTGCTCAGCCTGCAACAGGCGGAAAGCCTGGTGGGGCGCCAGTACAACATCCTCCAGGCGGCTGGCGGGATCCAGGGCCAGTTCGGTGCCGTGTTGCCCAACTACCTGTTCCTCGGCGGCACCCTCGACTATGCCGCCAACGGTGTGCAACTGGGCATTGCCCGCAGTGATGCGAGTTTCGCCAGTGTCGGTGCCACTCGTAACCAGCGTTCGGTGGCGGCGGCCGCCGAGCAGTTGGGCGCCGGTAATCCGGTGTACGAAAGCATCCTGCGGTCAGACTCGGCAGCCACGGCGCAGTCGGGTTTCCAGCAGCTGTCGGGAGAAATCTACCCGGCCATCGGCACAATGCTGATCAATGACAGCCGCCAGGTACGCGATGCCGTGGGCGAGCGCCTGCGCCATACGCCGGTTACCGGTGAGAGCAACGTGTGGGTCAAGGCGCTCGGCAGTTGGGGCAAGACCGACAGCCGCAGCGACACGGCAGGCTACACCAGCTCACTGGGCGGCATGCTGGCCGGTGTCGACGGCGCGCTGGACGAGCAGACCCGTGCCGGTCTCGTGGCCGGTTACAGCGACAGCTCGCTGAACATGGGCAGCGGCACGCATTCATCGGCGTCCATCGACAGCTACCACCTCGGCGCCTACGCCGGGCATGAGCTGGGCAATTGGCGCTTGAGCGTCGGCGGTGCCTACAGCTGGCATCGCGGCGACGTGAAACGCGACTTGCAGTACGGCGAAGTCAGCGGCAAGCAGAAGACCAAGCTGGATGCGCGCAGTGCCCAGGTATTTACCGAAGCGGCCTACCGTTTGAACGTGTCCTCGGTGGCGCTGGAGCCGTTCGCCAACCTGGCTTACGTGCATCTGGACAACGAGCGCTTTCACGAGAAAGGCGACGCCGCCGCGCTGGAGCGTGGCAGCGATAGCCGCGATGCAGTGCTGAGCACCCTGGGCCTGCGGGCGGCAAAAACCTTCCCTCTCAACGACCGCCAGCAACTGGACGTTTCCGGCTCGCTGGGCTGGCAGCACAGCCTGAGTGCCGTTGAATCCGAAGAGCACCTGGCGTTTGTCGCCGGAGGGCCGTCGTTTGCGGTGCAAAGCTCGCCGTTGATGCGCGACGCGGCATTGGTGGGCGTGCAGGCGAGCCTGGCGTTGAGCAAAAGCACACGGGTCAACCTCGACTACACCGGCCAATTGGCTGGCCGGGAAAAAATCCAGGGTGTGGGGTTGAGCCTGAACTGGCAGTTCTGAGCAAGATCCTGAGGCCGAAAGAGGTCAACTGTGGGAGCGGGCTTGCTCGCGAATGCGGTGTGTCAGTCGACGCACCTGTAACTGAGCCACCGCATTCGCGAGCAAGCCCGCTCCCACATTGGGTCGGCGACGCTTGGGAGAAACGTGATTTATACAAGTGCAATAAAAACTAAGGAAGGTCACCGTGAAAAAAACAAAACGAGGGTTTCAATCCGCCATCCCAACAGGCCCGGGCTACCCGCTCAAGGCCCTGAGCTGCGTGCCATACGGCGCGTTGCTGTGTTGCCTGGCCAGCCTGGGTACCGCCCAGGCCGCACCCTACGTGGAAAGCGGAAAACTGGGGGACGCTGCCAGCTGGCGCAGCAATGAATTCAAGGCCGATTGGGGCCTGGGCGCCGTGCATGCAGACGCCGCCTACGCCGCCGGCTACACCGGCAAGGGTGTGAAGCTGGGGATCTTCGACCAGCCGGTGTATGCCCAGCATCCGGAATTCGCCAGCCCCGGCAAAGTGGTCACGCTCGTGACCGAAGGCATTCGCCAATACACCGACCCGTATATCCCGGTGAAAGCCGGGGACGCGTTTCGCTACGACGGCACGCCTTCCCTGGGTTCCAACGGCAAGCTCGGCAATCACGGCACGCACGTAGGCGGGATCGCCGCGGGTAACCGCGACGGCGGGCCAATGCACGGCGTGGCGTTCGATGCGCAGATCATCAGCGCCGAAAACGGTGACCCGGGCCCCGAAGACGGGATCATCCTGGGCAACGACGGTGCGGTCTACAAAGCCGGTTGGGACGCGCTGGTGGCCAGCGGCGCACGCATTATCAACAACAGCTGGGGCATCGGCATCGGTGACCAGTACGCCAAGGGCGGCCGAGATCCGGCATTCCCCAACTTCACGGTCTATGAAGCCCAGGCGCAGTTCAATAACATTCGGCCGATCCTTGGGACGATCGCAGGTGGCGCTTATCAGGGCGCCATTGATGCGGCCCGCAGCGGCGTGCTGACGATCTTTGCCGCCGGCAACGACTACAACCGCAACAACCCGGATGCGATCTCGGGCCTGGCGTACTTCGTGCCGGAGATTGCACCCAACTGGCTGTCGGTGGCGGCCTTGCAACAGAATCCCGACACCGCCAGTTCCGATCCTTACGTGATCAGTACGTTTTCCTCGCGCTGCGGGTATGCCGCCAGCTTCTGCGTCGCGGCCCCCGGCACCAAGATCTACAGTTCGGTGATCAACGGCACCTCCCTGGAAAACCTGACCACCGACTACGCCAATTTCAACGGCACCTCCATGGCCGCGCCGCATGTGGCCGGCAGTGCAGCGGTGTTGATGGAGCGCTTCCCGTACATGAGCGGCGACCAGATCTCCACGCTGCTGAAAACCACCGCGACCGACCTCGGCGCACCGGGCATCGACTCGCTGTACGGTTGGGGCATGATCAACCTGGGCAAGGCCATCAACGGCCCGGGGATGTTTGTGACGGCTGAGGATATCCCGGCGGAGTTTCGTATCGACGGCGCCTACGGCTCCGGCCAGTTTGTCGCGGACCTGCCAGGGATTGGCGCCGTGGTGGATGCCGGCAAACCGACCCAGCGCACGTGCACCGATGTGCATTGCGGGCTGGATGTGTGGAGCAACGATATCTCCGGGCATGGCGGCCTGACCAAGCAGGGCATTGGCGCGCTGGTACTGACCGGCACCAACACCTACAGCGGCCCGACCCTGGTCAACCAAGGGTTGCTGGCGATCAATGGCTCGATCACCTCCGACGTTACCGTCAGCAGCAGCGGCGTAGTGGGCGGTTCCGGGCGCATTGGTTCGCTGACAGCGAACAGCGGCGGTACCGTGGCGCCGGGCAACTCCATCGGCACCCTGAACGTGGCCGGGGATGTGAACTTCGCGGCGGGCTCCACCTATGCGGTGGAGTTGTCGGCCACCAACAGTGATCGCATCGTCGCCGGTGGCAAGGCCACCCTCAGCGGCGGCACGGTGACCCTGGCCCTGGAAAACAGCCCGACGCTGCTGACCCAGACCCAGGCCGAAAGCCTGATCGGTCGCCAGTACAACATCCTGCAGGCTGCGGGCGGGATTACCGGCAGCTTCGGTTCGGTGCTGCCCAACTATCTGTTTATCGGCGGCACCCTGAACTACGCCGCCAACGGCGTGCAGCTGGA
This sequence comes from Pseudomonas sp. KK18, assembly GCF_037094675.1. Lineage (NCBI taxonomy): Bacteria > Pseudomonadati > Pseudomonadota > Gammaproteobacteria > Pseudomonadales > Pseudomonadaceae > Pseudomonas > Pseudomonas sp. KK18. The sequence continues at coordinate 3,694,059 of NZ_CP146605.1, read as the reverse complement.
TGTGGGGCGCAATGCCAACACCTTTGCCAGTGTGGCCGCCACCCCGAACCAACGTTCGGTGGCCGCTGCTGCCGAGCAGTTGGGCGCGGGCAACGCCGTGTACGAAAGCCTGTTGCTGGCGCCGAATGCGGCCTCGGCCCAGGGTGCATTCCAGCAGCTGTCCGGGGAGATCTACCCGGCGCTGGAAACCGCGTTGGTGAATGACAACCGCTACCTGCGCGAAGCCGTGGGCGAGCGTTTGCAGCAAGGGGCAATGGGCGCATCGAGCCAGACCGTCGACAGCCGTGGCAACGTCTGGGTCAAGGCGTTGGGCGCCTGGGGCAAGACCAACAGCGGCAGCGATACGGCGGGCTACACCACCTCCATCGGCGGCATGCTGGCGGGTGTGGACGGCGCGTTGGATGAAGACACCCGTGTAGGCCTGGTGGCAGGGTACAGCGACACGTCGCTGAACATGGGCAGCGACACCCATTCCCGGGCATCGGTGGACAGCTATCACCTGGGTGCGTATGCCGGGCATGAAATCGGTGCCTTGCGCTTGAGCGGTGGTGCGACCTACAGCTGGCACCGCGCCGATGTGAAGCGCGAGCTGCAATACGGTGAAGTCGCCGGCAAGCAGAAAGCCAAGGTGGATGCCCGCAGTACCCAGGTGTTTACCGAGGCGGCGTATCGCCTGAACCTGCAACCCCTGGCCCTGGAACCGTTCGCCAACCTGGCGTACGTGCATCTGGATGCCGATGGGTTTACCGAGAAGGGTGATGCGGCGGCCTTGAAGGGCCGGGATGACAGCCGCGATGTGGTGTTGAGTACCCTGGGTGCTCGAGCGCTGAAAACCTTGAATATCAATGACCATCAGCAACTGGAGCTTTCCGGCACCCTGGGTTGGCAGCACAACCTGAGCAGCGTCGATTCCGAGCGGCACCTGGCGTTTGCCTCGGGCGGCCCTTCGTTCACTGTGGAGAGTTCGTCGATGGTGCGTGATGCGGCATTGGTGGGGGCGCGGGTCAGCCTGGCGCTGAGCAAGGAGGCGAAGGTGAATCTGGATTACAACGGCCTGCTGGCAAGCAAGGAGAAAGTCCATGGGGTGGGTTTGAGCCTGGACTGGGCTTTCTAAACACTGCGGTTCGAAATGTGGGAGCGGGCTTGCTCGCGAAAGCGGTGTGCCAGTCGGTGGATGGGTTGACTGATCCACCGCCTTCGCGAGCAAGCCCGCTCCCACATTGATCCGGTTCCAATCGTCCATTTGTGCAGATTCGGCTTTCTCGACAATTCCAACAAAAGAGAGGCAATACCATGGGTGTTTTCGACTATAAAAACCTCGGCACCGAGGGCTCCAAAGCGTTGTTCGCCGATGCCATGGCGATCACGCTGTACTCCTATCACAACCTGGACAACGGCTTTGCCGTGGGTTACCAGCACAACGGTTTTGGCCTGGGGCTGCCCGCCACTCTGGTGGGGGCGCTGCTGGGCAGCACCGATTCACAGGGGGTTATTCCAGGGATTCCCTGGAACCCCGACTCGGAAAAAGCCGCCCTCGAGGCGGTCAACAAGGCCGGCTGGACGCCCATCAGCGCCAGTACCCTGGGCTACGGCGGCAAGGTGGACGCCCGGGGCACGTTCTTCGGTGAAAAGCCCGGCTACACCACCGCGCAGGTGGAAGTGCTGGGCAAGTACGATGGCGACGGCAAGCTGCTGGAAATCGGCATTGGTTTTCGCGGGACTTCGGGGCCTCGGGAAACCTTGATCAGCGACTCCATCGGCGATCTGGTCAGTGACCTGCTGGCGGCGCTGGGGCCCAAGGACTACGCGAAAAACTACGCCGGCGAAGCCTTTGGCACCTTGCTCAAGGATGTCGCGGCGTATGCCGGCAGTCATGGCCTGACGGGCAAGGACGTGGTGGTCAGCGGTCATAGCCTGGGTGGCCTGGCGGTCAACAGCATGGCCGACCTGAGCGGCAATAAATGGTCGGGGTTCTACAAGGACTCCAACTATGTGGCCTATGCCTCGCCAACCCAGAGTGCCGGCGACAAGGTGCTGAACATCGGTTATGAAAACGACCCGGTGTTTCGCGCGCTGGACGGCTCGTCGTTCAACTTCTCGTCACTGGGCGTGCACGACAAGCCCCATGAGTCGACCACGGACAATATCGTCAGCTTCAACGATCACTACGCGTCGACGCTGTGGAATGTCCTGCCGTTTTCCATCGTCAATGTTCCCACCTGGCTTTCTCATTTGCCCACCGGGTATGGGGATGGCATGACGCGGGTCCTGGACTCGCAGTTCTACGACCTGACCAGCCGGGACTCGACGATTATCGTGGCCAACCTGTCGGACCCGGCCCGGGCCAATACCTGGGTGCAGGACCTCAACCGCAATGCCGAGCCGCACAAGGGCAACACGTTCATCATCGGCAGTGATGGCGATGACTTGATCCAGGGTGGCAAGGGTGTAGATTTCATCGAGGGCGGCAAGGGCAATGACACGATCCGCGACAACAGCGGGCATAACACCTTTCTGTTCGGCGGGCAGTTTGGGCAGGACCGGGTGATTGGTTATCAGCCGACCGACAAGCTGGTGTTCCGGGATGTGGAGGGCAGTGCGGACTGGCGTGACCACGCCAAGGTGGTGGGGGGCGATACCGTGCTGAGTTTTGGCGCGGACTCGGTGACGCTGGTTGGCGTCGGGCTCGCCGGGGTTTGGGGTGATGGGGTTTCCATCGGCTAAGTAGCGCCACGGATTGATCGTTCCCACGCTCTGCGTGGGAACGCCGCCCCGGACGCTCTGCGTCCAACGGCCAACCCACGGTTCATGTCTTGCGCAGTGGTGACGCGGAGCGTCACAGGATGCATTCCCACGTAGAACGTGGGAACGATCATGGCAAAGAAAAGTGGGAGCCGACGGGCTCCCACTTTTTATTTCTCCTTCATCACGGTCGCGACGTCATCGGCCTTGACGCGAATATGCTTGCCGGCGATATCGGTGAATTCGTAGAAGCCATCGGCGGTTTTCGCGTTGGGCACGTCCTTGGTCAGGTATTGAGTGCCGTTCTGCAACGTCACCACCGTCTGCGTGGAGCAACCGGCCAATACCAGCAACGTCAACATACCCACCGCCAGACCCAAATTCTTCATGCTCATAACCCTTACCCTGATCCTTCGAAAACCCCGCACCTGAGCGGTCGGGGGAGACTCATTTAATGTGGCTGACAGCCATCTGATCATTATTACGCAAAAAGTTGCGTGTGCCTTTGATCTATTACTGATTGCAACAGTCGGTCAGGGACGGCACTCTGTATGCATAAACAGTGGTTGATCCAGTGCCTGAAATGTCCAATCCCCTAGAGGATCCGCTCTATTACCTGCATAACTTCCGCCAAGTGCTCGCCTGGCTGGGGCAGCGTTATGCCGATTTGCTGGCCCCGGACGAAGAGCATTTCATTCAGCAATTTGACAGCTTGCCGCAGGCATCCCAGGCGTTACTGGTACGCATGGTGATGCGCAAGGGCGCGCATTTCCGGGCGGGCAAGCTCAACTATGTCGAGATCGGCGCGGTGCACGAGGCGGTCGTGCCTTTGCTGGAACAGGGTTGGGTGACGGACCAATGCCTGTTGTCGTTCGGCGAGCTGTTCGGCCTGTTGCAGAAAGCGGAAATCCTGGCGGCGTTCAAACCCTGGATCGAGCAACCCAAGGCCAGGAAGGCTGACTGGCTGGAAACGCTGTCAATGCAGTTTTGTGAACTGCGTCACTTCCAGCACTGGTGCCCGGACCTGGCCGATCAGCTTTACAGCCTCACCGTGATGGAACTGTGCGACCGCCTGCGCCTGATGTTCTTCGGTAATCTCTATCAGGACTGGTCGGAATTTGTGCTGGCGGACCTGGGGATCTTTACCTACGAGAAAGTCGAATTCTGCGCCGAATCCCGCGGTTTGCGCAGCCGTGACGATGTGCACGGCTTCCTGTTCCTGCATCAGTGCCAGCAGGCCTTTGAAGCGGGCGAGGCACTCGATGGCGTGCTGGAACAAATCGCTACCTTGCACACCGACAACCCCTGGCTGGAGAAACGTCGGGCCAAGCTGTTGTTCCAGGTGGGCCAGTATTGTGAGCGCAGCGCCGAGTTGGCCCTGGCGGAAGCTATCTACCGGGGCTGCACCTATCCCGGCGCACGGGCGCGGCTGATCCGGGTGCTGGAGCGCCAGGAGGATTTTGCCCAGGCGATGGGGCTGGCCCGTGAGGCGCAACAGGCCCCGGAAAGCGCTGCCGAACAGCAGCACTTGCTGCGCGTGATACCCAGGCTGCGACGCAAGCTCGGCGAGCCGGCGCTGCCCAGGGCAAAACCCCGCGAGATCGTGCGCCTGGACCTCGAACTGCCGGCTCCGGAACCGATGATGTCGGTGGAGTATTGCGTACAGGCGCACCTCAGTGACCATGGTGCACCCGTGCATTACGTCGAGAACAGCCTGATCAATTCGCTGTTTGGCCTGCTGTGCTGGCCGGCGATTTTCGCGCCGTTGCCGGGGTCGTTTTTCCACCCGTTCCAGCGCGGGCCGGTAGACCTGCACAGCGAGGATTTTCATCTGCGGCGTGCCGAGCTGTTCGCCGAGTGCCTGGGCCAACTGGACGGTGAGCGCTACAAGCACACCATTCGCCAGCGTTATGTAGACAAATGGGGCATCCAGTCACCCTTCGTGTTCTGGAACGTGCTCAGCGAAGAACTGCTCGACCAGGCCCTCGACTGCCTGCCAGCGGCGCACCTGCGCCACTGGTTCGAACGCCTGCTGCTGGATATCCGCGCCAACCGCGCCGGCATGCCCGACCTGATCCAGTTCTGGCCCGAAGAAAAAACCTACCGCATGATCGAAGTCAAAGGCCCCGGTGATCGCCTGCAGGACAACCAGCTGCGCTGGCTGGAGTTCTGCGGCGAACACCAGATGCCCGTCACTGTGTGTTATGTGCGCTGGGCGGGGCAGGCCGCTTGAGCTACAGCGTTGCGGTGCGTGCGTTATGTGAATTCACCGCCAAGGTCGGCGACCTCGACCTGCGCTTTACCCCGTCTCCCAGTGCCCAGGAAGGGATTGTCGGCCACCGCACCGTGGCCTCGCGGCGCAGCGCCCATTACCAGAATGAAGTCGCGCTGGAGGGCGAATACCAGCAGTTGAAAGTCCGGGGCAGGGCGGATGGCTACGACCCGGACCGCAACCAGCTGGAAGAGGTGAAAACCTATCGCGGCGACCTGGACAAACAACCGGCCAACCACCGGCAACTGCACTGGGCCCAGGTCAAGGTCTACGGCTGGTTGATGTGCCAGAAGCTCGGGTTGTCGGAGATTGTCCTGGCGCTGGTGTACTTCGACATTGTTGGCGAGCACGAGACGCTGCTCAGCCAACGGTTTCAGGCTGACGACCTGCAGGCATTCTTCGTGCAGCAATGCACCCTATTCCTCGGCTGGGCCGAACAGGAAATGCACCAGCGCGAAGCCCGCAATGCCGCAGCGGTTGCCCTGGGCTTTCCCCATGCGGCGTTTCGCCCGGGCCAGCGCGCCCTGGCGGAAACGGTCTACAAGGCGGTCAGCACCGGCCGCTGCCTGATGGCCCAGGCGCCTACCGGAATTGGCAAGACCGTCGGCACGATTTTCCCGATGCTCAAGGCCATGGCGCCGCAACAGCTGGACAAGGTGTTCTTCCTGACCGCCAAGACCCCGGGCCGCAAACTCTCGCTGGATGCGGCGCAGGTGCTGTATGACAGCAGCCCCGATCTGCCATTGCGGGTGCTGGAGCTGGTGGCGCGGGACAAGGCCTGCGAACACCTGGACAAAGCCTGCCATGGCGACTCCTGCCCACTGGCGAAGGGTTTTTATGACCGCTTGCCGGCGGCCCGCGAAGCTGCTTCCCGCGTGCGCCTGCTGGACCAGCGCAACCTGCGGGAAGTCGCCTTGGCCCATGACGTCTGCCCCTATTACCTGAGCCAGGAAATGGCACGCTGGGCCGACGTGGTGGTCGCCGACTACAACTATTACTTCGACTTCGGCGCCATGCTGTTCGGCCTGGCCCAGCTCAACCAGTGGCGCGTCGCGGTGCTGGTGGACGAAGCCCACAACCTGGTGGAGCGTGGCCGCTCGATGTACAGCGCGGCCCTCGACCAGTACACGCTCAAGACCCTGCGCGAGATCGCACCCGAGCCGCTGAAAAAGCCGCTCCAGCGCCTGAACCGTGAGTGGAATGCCCTGCACAAGGAGCAAGTGGCACCTTATCAGGCCTACGCCCAGAAACCCGACAAACTGCTGCAGGCGCTGAGCCTGTGCACCAGCGCCATGGGTGAATATTTCAACGACCATCCCGAGGCACTCAATGGCGAACTGCAAGCCTTCTACTTCGAGGCCTTGCAGTTTGCCAAGGTCGCCGAGCTGTTCAACGAACACTTCATTTTCGACATCAGCAAACGCGAACTCAGCGGCAAGCGCAGTTCATCAAACCTGTGCCTGCGCAACGTGGTGCCCGCCGAATTCATTCGGCCCCGGCTGACGGCGGCCCGCAGCAGCGTGCTGTTTTCCGCAACCCTGAGCCCACGGCACTACTACGCGGACTTGCTGGGGATGCCGCCTGACACCGCCTGGGTGGATGTGGAATCGCCGTTCAAGGCCGAGCAGCTGCGGGTGCATATCGTCGACCGGATCTCCACCCGGTTTGTGCATCGCCAGGCGTCCCTGGAGCCCATCGTCGAGCTGATTGCAGCGCAGTTTGCCCAGGCTCCGGGCAACTACCTGGCGTTTTTCAGCAGCTTCGATTATCTGCAGCAAGTGGCGCATTTGCTTGCCGAGCGGCACCCGCGCATCCCGCTGTGGCAGCAGTCACGGGGCATGGCCGAGGCTGAACGCCAGGCATTTCTCGACCAGTTCACCCAGCACAGTCAGGGCATCGGGTTTGCCGTGCTTGGCGGCGCATTCGGCGAAGGCATCGACCTGCCGGGCACCCGGCTGATCGGCGCGTTTATCGCCACCCTGGGCCTGGCGCAACTCAACCCGGTGAACGAGCAGCTCAAGCTGCGGATGGGCGCGATTTTCGGCGCCGGTTATGACTACACCTACCTTTATCCGGGCATCCAGAAGGTGGTGCAAGCCGCGGGCCGGGTGATCCGCAGCCAGCAGGACCGAGGGGTGGTAATGCTGATTGATGACCGGTTTGGCGAAGCGCGGGTGCGGCAGTTATTGCCGCGCTGGTGGTCGATCACTGCGGCGGATACACCGCATCCCGCAACTGGTGGGTGAACTGGCCGGACATGCCTTCGTAAGCCGTATTGGTCAGTGCCACCACCGTAAGCTTCTGCTGCGGGTCGACAAACCAGCTGTGACCGTAGGCGCCGCCCCATTCAAAGGTGCCCCGGGATTGCGGTGTGCCTGTCAACGCCGGGTCATCCAGCACCGCCCAGCCATAACCGAACCCCCAGCCCGGGTCCTGGGTTTGCGCCTTGGCGCCGACCGAATCGGTGATCATCAACTGCACGCTGTGTGCCGACAGGATCGGAGCGCCGCCCCGGCGAATGGTTTCCAGGAACCGCGCAATATCACCTGCCGTCCCGGCCATGCCTGCGCCGCCGGAAGGGTAGGCCTGGGGATCGAGAATCCGCCGCACATCAAACAGCGCGGTGCTGTTGCCCGAGGTGATCGTAGCCTTGTCGACCATGCGCAACGGCTGTGGCGAGCCATCCTGATAGGCGGCGGACAGGCGTTTTATATCCGTCACGGAAAACCCGGTATTGCTTAGCCCCAGTGGTTCGGTCACCGAGTCGCGGAGCAATGCCGGCAGGCTCTTGCCGGACGCTTTTTCCAGCACCGCACCCAGCACATCGGTGGCCATCGAATACTGCCAGCGGGTACCCGGCGGGTAACTCAAGGGCACGCTGGCGATGCGCTTCAGGTTCTCGGCAAAGCTGATTTCCGGCTCGCCCAAACCATCGGAAACCCCGGCGGTGCGGTAGGGTCCGTGCGGGCTTTCCAGAAATCCGTAGCTCAGGCCGGCTGTGTGGTTAAGCAACTGGCTGACGGTGATCACCGGGATGGTGCCATCCGCCAGCTTGGGATTGAAGTCGGGCAGCCAGCGGCTGACCGGATCGTCCAGGCCCAAGCGACCTTGTTCCACCAGGTGCATCGCGGCGGCGGATACCAGCGGTTTGGTCACCGATGCCAGGCGAAAGATCGTGTCCTCTGTCATCGGGCGCCCGTCTTCGCGGTCCGCCAAGCCGGCAGCACGGTGATAAACCAGCTGCCCGTCCCGCAGCACCAGCACCACGGTGCCCACCAGGCGATTGTCGGCAATGGCGCTGTCGACCACCGCATCCACGCGCTTGGCGAGCAGTGGGTCGTGGCTGTCGGCGCAGGCGAGGGTGGCGCAAAGGGAGGCGGCAAGGGGCACGAGGTATCTGGCAGGAGGCTGCATGGTTCAGGTCGCTCATTGGCAGTGCATGACTGCCAAATATGAACGCTGGGGTCCCGGACTACAACGTGACATTGCACAACTGCTGACTCACTGCCCATAAGCGTTCGGCCTGCTCCGGGTCGACAGCCCAGGGCCATACGCCGTTACGGCTGGTGTCATCCTGCGACCAAGCGGCCACATCGCAATCTTCGCAGTAGAGTCCGCCCATGCCCTCCAGTTGCGGGCTGACAGCGCACCACACCGAGGTCGCGGCGCCTTGCTCGGGGCTCTTGTAGTGACTGGCGCTGCGGATATTGCCGTGCTCATCCAGTGCGCCGACGAATGCCAGGTCGTCCTTGTCCAGGTAGCGGATCAGGTCGGTGAGGATTTCCCCCGGGTGCACGGAAAATGCGCGCACACCCTCCGCTTTACCTCGTCGGTCCAGTGCTACCGCGAACAGTGCGTTGGCGGTTTTTGATTGGCCGTAGGCGAGCCACTTGTCATAGGGGCGGTGTTCAAATTGCGGGTCATCGAAATGCACAGGGCTGAGACGATGGCCGAGGGATGATACCGAAACCACTCGTGCGCCATTAGCCTCACGCAGCGCCGGCCACAACCGCGCGGTTAGCTGGAAGTGGCCCAGGTGGTTGGTGGCGAACTGCGCTTCGAAACCTCGCGTATCCCGTTGCAGTGGTGTGGCCATGATTCCGGCGCTATTGATCAGAAGGTTCAATGCCCGGTCGCTGGCGAGGAAGTTTTCGGCAAAACGGTCGATGGAAATCGGGTCGAGTAAATCCAGGCTGGCGTGTTCAACACCGATGATGCCCGAGAGGTTGCGTTCGGCCTTTTCAGGATCCCGCGCGGGAACGATCACCTGCGCACCCGCGTCGACCAACACGCGAACCGTTTCCAGGCCAATGCCGGAGTAGCCACCGGTGACAATCACCGTCTTGCCTCGCAAATCGCTGCCCGCCAAGGCTTGCTGGGCGGTAGTGCCGGCATCGAAGCCGCTGCCAATTGGGGTTTGTTTGTCAGCCATGAAAGATCTCCTTATGGGAGGCCTAGAGTCTCTCGCTGGAGCCCGGACGCGGAATGCCCTAGAGTCCGTGTTTCTGTCGCGATCGTCCGGAGCTTTTATGGATACCCTTTCCGATGTGCTGGCACTGTTAAAAAGCCATCGCTCGACCTTCGCCGGCCTGAAGGCTGGGGGCACCTGGGCCATTGACTTTGCGGCGCCGGATGGCATCAAGTTCAACGCGGTGGTGGAGGGCAGTTGCTGGCTGGAAGTGGAAGGGCTGGCAGTACCGATACGCTTGTATGAGGGAGATTGTTTCCTGTTGACCCAGGCACGCCCGTGGAGGCTGTCCAGCAATCTGTGCCCTGAAGGACTCGATGCACGTGAGGTGTATGCCGATGCGGTGGGAGGCATCGCCACGGTGGGTGCCACGGTGGATCTGTTCTTGATCGGCGGACGATTTATCTACGGGGACGACGCCCGACTGTTGCTGGATAGCCTGCCGCCGGTGTTGCGCGTGAGTGCCAACTCCGAACAGGCCGCCGTGTTGCGTTGGTGCCTGGATCGCCTGGCCCGGGAATACGCCAGCCCGTTACAAGGCGCGGCGCTGATGACCGAGCATTTGGCGCAAATGATGCTGGTGCAAATCCTGCGGCTCTATCAATCTTCCATGGGCACCCATACCACCGGCTGGCTGGGAGCCTTGGCGGATCCAAGGCTGGCCCCGGTGCTGCGGGAAATTCACGCAGCACCCGCCCGGCGCTGGACATTGAGTGAAATGGCCGGCGTGGCGAGTCAATCCCGCTCCACCTTCGCCTTGCACTTCAAGCAACGGGTAGGGCTGGCACCGCAGGAATACCTGACCCGCTGGCGTATGCACCTGGCGGTACAGGCCTTGAAAGCCAGCGACAACAGCGTGTCCACGATCGGCCAGTCCCTGGGTTATCAGTCAGACAGCGCTTTCAGCAATGCTTTCAAGCGCGTGATGGCTTGTTCTCCCCGGGAATACCGCGAGCGAACCCCACACAAGGAACCCAGTGATGAGTGAAACCCAGCAGCAGAAGGTCGAGGTCAACGGCATTGAGTTGAACGTGCACATCGCCGGCCCCGAGAGCGGCCCGCCGGTGTGGTTGCTGCATGGGTTTCCCGAGTGCTGGCACTCCTGGCGCGAGCAGATTCCGGCGCTGGTGGCCCAGGGTTATCGGGTGTTTGTCCCGGAAATGCGCGGCTATGGACAATCCAGCGCGCCGCCGGAAGTGGCCGACTATGACCTGCTGACCCTGTGCGCCGATATCCAGGGCGCCATGGACCTGTTCGGGCATCGCCGGGTCGTCATGATTGGCCATGACTGGGGCGCCGTGGTGGCCTGGCACCTGGCGTTGCTGGAGCCAGAGCGCGTCAGCCAGTTGGTGACGATGTCGGTACCGTTCGCCGGACGCTCCCGCAGGCCGGTGATCGAGATCATGCGCGAGCTGTACGCCGATCGCTTCAATTACATCCTGTACTTCCAGGCCCCGGGCGTGGCTGAAAAGGAACTGGATGCCGATATCGAGCGGACATTACGGCTGTTCATGCAGGACCAGGACGTTTTCCTGCAGAAGAAACCCGCCAGCGCGAAGCTGCTGGAAGGTGTGCCGCTGCCCGGTAAGCTCCCGGCCTGGTGCAGCCAGCAGGACCTCGACGTGTATGTTCAGACCTTCGCCAATGACGGCTTTCGCGGCCCGTTGAACTGGTACCGCAACTTCGAGCGCAACTGGCAGCGTACCGAGTTTCTCGCCGGCAGGCAGGTGCTGCAACCGACGCTGTTCCTGATCGGCGACCGCGACCCGGTCGGCGTGTTCGAAGCCCACACCCTCAAGCGCATGCCCGACGTCGTGCCGAACCTGCAACAAAGCGTCCTGGCCAACTGCGGCCACTGGATTCAGAACGAACAGGGGCCCAAGGTCAACGAACTGCTGCTCGGGTTTCTAGGGCGAACGTGAACGTCGCGCCGCGTCCTGGCACATCGATCAGGCGGATTTCCTGACCGTGCAGTTGCAGGATCCGGTGCACGATGCGCAAGCCCAGGCCGCCATCGCGTCGAGCCCCGCCAATGGTGAAGGCGCGCAGGAACAGACCTTCGCGCAGATCCGCCGAAATCCCGGGGCCGCTGTCGCTTACCGTGACTTCAACAAAACCGGACTTGGGGGCCAGGGTCACTTCAACTTCGCCATTGGGCGGGGTATGGCGCAGGGCGTTATCCAGCAGGTTGGTGAGTACCCGTTCGATCAGGCCCAGGTCGGCCAATACGGTTGGCACCACCGGCGGCAGGCTGGCGGTGAGGGTGATCGCCCGGGCTTCCGCGGTCAGTTCGAACTTCTGGAAAATGTCCTGCACCAGGTCGGGTATTGAAAAGCCTTCGATGACCGGCTGTACAAACCCGTGTTCCAGGCGCACCAGTTCCAGCAGCGACTGGGCCAGCCCGCCGACCTTGCGGCTCTGGTCGAGGGCGATGCCCAGGTAACGCCGGCGTTCCTGCGGGGTCAGGCTGGCGTCTTTCAGGGACAGGGTTTCCAGGTAGCCATGCAAGGAGGCCAACGGTGTGCGCAGGTCATGGGAAATATTCGCGACCATCTCCCGGCGTTCCTGCTCTTGGTGGGTGATGGCGCGCCACTGTTCACCCAGGCGGTTCTCCATCTGCACGAAGGCGTGGTCGAGCACGGCGATTTCATCCTGGCTGGCAACCTCGGGCGCTACGGCCTGCGGGACTTTCGGTGCGCCGTTGATATCGAACTGGCCGACCTTCTCGGTCAGTTGCCGCAAGGGCCGGGTGATCCAGGCGAACGCGGTCAAACCCGCGAGCAAGCACAACAATGCCACCAGGGCGATGGACCACAGGGCGATGTTCAGTGCCATGCCGGTGGCATCCCGGGCGTCGAACACATCATGGGCTTCGCCCAGCAGCACCACATACAGGTAGCCGGCCTGCTGGCCGTTGACCCGCAGCGGCGCGGCGCTGAACACCTTGAGGCCGTCGACGCTGCGTGGGTCGCCGCCGAGGATCGGCAGCATCGCGCCGCTGAGGAAACGGCGCACCGGTTCCAGGTTGACCTGGTCGCGGCGCAGATGGCCGCTGGGCGCAGCGTTGCCGACCACGCGCCCGTTAATGTCCAGCAGGTACACCTCGACACTCGGGTTTACCAGCATCAACTGGCTGAACAGGTTGCGCACCGCGTCCGGCTTGAGACCGTCGGCGTCCATCAACTGCGTATCCCGGGCGATGTGCGCGGCGAGGTCGCGGGACAGGCCTTGCACCACTTCCAGTTCATGCATGTGGTTGGAGCGCACTTGCAGCCAGGCCGACGTGCCGCTGCAAATCAGCAGCAACAGCGCGAACACCAGGGACAGGCGCTGGGTAAGGGTCAGCCTCATGCCGATTGCTCGGCAAACTTATAGCCACGGCCCCACACCGTGAGGATGCGCGCCGGGTTGGCCGGATCGGCCTCGACCTTGGCCCGCAGGCGGTTGATATGGGTATTGACGGTGTGTTCGTAACCTTCGTGGCTGTAGCCCCACACGGCGTTGAGCAGGTCCATGCGCGAGAATACCTTGCCCGGTTGGCGGGCGAAAAAGTACAGCAGGTCGAATTCCCGGGGCGTGAGGTCCAGCCGCTGGCCTTGCAGGGTGGCGTCACGGGTCAGCGGGTTGATGAACAACTGGCCGAGGTCGAGGCTGCCGGCGTCCATCTTCAAGTTGCGCGCCATGGCGTCGACCCGGCGCAGCAGCGCCTTGACCCGCGCCACCAGCTCCGGCATGGAAAACGGCTTGGCCAGGTAGTCATCCGCCCCCAGTTCCAGGCCGAGGATGCGATGCAGCTCGCTGGAGCGGGCACTGGTGATAATGATCGGCGTGTAGCGCGTCATCGCCCGGGCCCGCCGGCAGATCTCCAGGCCGTCGACGCCGGGCAGCATCAGGTCAAGGATCAACGCATCCCAGCCGCCTTGCTCCAGCAGGCGCAGGCCTTCGTCACCATCGGCACTGTGAACCACCTCGAACTGCTCGTCCCGCAGGTGCAGGCAGATCAAATCGGCAATATGGGCATCGTCCTCGACCACCAGGACACGTTTGGGCTGATCCATTGATAAAAACCTGTCTTCTTGATTCGCGCATTGTGCGGCTTTTGCAACAGTGTAGTTATCACGAATTGTTTAACTCTGCGTGAGGATTCCGCGACCACCCCGGGCCTAACCTTACTCATCGCAACGGCAAAAGTACGCCCCCCTCGCCACAGTTTGTTTGTCAGCCATAGGGGCTTCGCCAGCCATCCGCACTTGTGTGAGGAGCAACTCATGTATTCACGTCGACAGATCCTGCTCGCCGGCGGCGGCCTCGGCCTCGCGGTAATCGCCGGTGGCCTGCTGCAAAAAATCAACGCCGGCCCCGCCCTGATCGCCGAAGCCGAAGCCGCCGAAAATTTCGAAGTCAGCCACACCGACGCCGAATGGCGCACCCTGCTGACCGCCGAGCAGTACGCGATCCTGCGGGAGGAGGGCACCGAACGCCCCTACAGCAGCGCCCTTAACAGTGAACACCGCAACGGCACCTTCGCCTGCGCCGGTTGCGCTTTGCCCCTGTACGCCTCAGCCACCAAATTCGAAAGCCACACCGGCTGGCCCAGCTTCTGGCAACCCCTGGAAAACGCCGTGGCCAGCCACGTCGACACCTCCTTCGGCGTGGTACGCAAGGAAATCCACTGCCGCCGCTGCGGCGGTCATCAGGGCCACGTGTTCGATGACGGCCCGGCACCCACCGGCCTGCGCTACTGCATGAACGGCGCAGCCATGATGTTCACCGCGACTTAATTCAATGTCTTCCTATAAGGGTCTACCCCATGTGGCTTTTGGTTCTCGCATATCTGGGCGGCGTGCTGACGATTGTCAGTCCCTGCATCCTGCCGGTTCTGCCTTTTGTCTTCGCTCGCACCGGGCAGCCGTTTTTGCGCAGTGGCTTGCCGCTGCTGCTGGGGATGGCGATGACCTTCGCCCTGGTCGCCTCGCTCGCGGCGGTGGGCGGCGGTTGGGTGGTGCAAGTCAATCAGTACGGTCGCTGGCTCGCGTTGCTGTTTGTTGCGCTATTCGGGCTGACGCTGCTGCTGCCAAGCCTGTCCGAGCGCCTGACCCGGCCGCTGGTGGCCGCGGGCAGTCGCCTGTCGGAAGCCGCCGGGGCCGATTCGCGGCCGCGTCCGGGCGCATCGTTCCTGATCGGCGTGGCCACCGGGCTGCTGTGGGCGCCGTGCGCCGGGCCCATCCTCGGGCTGGTGCTGACGGGCGCCGCGCTGCAGGGCGCCAGTATCGGCACTACCTTGCTCTTGCTGGCCTACGCGGCAGGGGCTGCCACCTCCCTGGCCTTGGCGCTGCTGGTCGGCGGTAAAGTCTTCGGTTTCATGAAGCGTTCGCTGGGCGCTGGTGAATGGCTGCGTCGTGGTCTCGGCGCCCTGATGTTGGCCGGTGTGGCGGCCATCGCCCTGGGCCTGGACACCGGGATCCTGGCGCGCCTGTCGACGGCGTCAACCGGTGGCCTGGAACAAAGCCTGGTGGAGAAACTCAGCGCCAAGCCTGAACAGAAGAGCGGGGCGATGATGGCCGGCGGCGCGATGATGGCCGCCAACCACAGTGACACGCTGCCAGTGGAAGGCCAGTTGCCGCCGCTGGACGGTGCGGTGCAATGGCTCAACTCCGCGCCACTGACTGCCGAGGCGTTGAAAGGCAAGGTGGTGCTGGTGGATTTCTGGACCTACTCCTGCATCAACTGCCTGCGCACCTTGCCGTACGTCAAGGCCTGGGCCGAGAAATACCGCGACCAGGGTCTGGTGGTGATCGGTGTGCACGCTCCGGAATTCGCCTTCGAACGCGACGTGAACAACGTCACCAAGGCCATGAAGGACCTGGGCATCACTTACCCGGTGGCCATCGACAACAACTACAAGATCTGGCGCGCCTTCAACAACCAGTACTGGCCGGCGCATTACTTTGCCGATGCCAAGGGCCAGATCCGCTATCACCATTTTGGCGAGGGTGACTACGCCGAGTCCGAACGAGTGATCCAGCAACTGCTGCGTGAGGCGGGCGCTACCAAGGTGGCGGGCGGCTTGATCGAAGCCGATGCCAAGGGCATCCAGGCCGCACCGGACATGAACGAAGTGCAGTCGCCGGAAACCTACCTGGGCTTCCAGCGCGCCGAGAACTTCGTGACCACCGGCACCCTGGGCACCGACAAGGTGGTGAACTACCCGGCAGCCGGCAACCTGGCCTTGAACAACTGGACCCTGGAAGGCCCATGGAACGTCGGCGGCCAGCAAGCCACCCTCGCAGCGGCCAACGGCAAGATCGTCTACCGCTTCCACGCCCGTGACCTGCACCTGGTGCTGGGCCCGGGCGCCGACGGCAAGCCGGTGCGCTTCAAGGTCAGCATCGACGGCCAGGCGCCGGGGGATGCCCACGGCACCGACGTCGCACCGGATGGCAGCGGCACCGTGACCGAACAACGCTTGTATCAACTGGTGCGCCAGCCGGGCGCGGTCAAGGACCGGACCTTCACCATCGAGTTCCTGGACCCGCAAGTGGCGGCCTATGCCTTCACCTTCGGCTAACCCATAGCGAAATTTGGCATGGTTAACCCGATCAATGTAGGAGCTGGCTTGCCTGCGATAGCGATCTTGAATTCACCACCTCAATCGCAGGCAAGCCAGCTCCCACAGTTGACCGCATTTATCCTGATGTTTCGGAGTGACTGAGATGAAACTGCTTAAGTACTTACCGGCCCTGGCGTTCGCCGCCTTTGTCGGCCACAGCTCGGCGTTCTCCTTCGGCCCGTCCGACGACGCCGTGGCCATCGCGCCGCCGGCCATGGACCTGCCGGCAGACGCGAACAACCTGCAAACCGCGGTCTTCGCCGGCGGCTGCTTCTGGGGCGTGCAGGGTGTGTTCCAGCATGTGCAAGGGGTGAAAAACGCCGTCTCCGGCTATGACGGCGGCGCGGCGAGCACCGCGCAGTACGAAAGCGTCAGCGGCGGCGACACCGGCCACGCCGAGTCCGTCGCCGTGACCTACGACCCGAGCAAGGTCAGCTACGGCAAGCTGCTGCAGATCTACTTCTCGGTCGCCCACAACCCCACGGAACTCAACCGCCAGGGCCCGGACAGTGGCACCCAGTACCGCTCGGCGATCTTTGCCCAGAACGCCGAACAGCAAAAAGTCGCCCAGGCCTACATCGCCCAGCTCGACGCCGCGAAAGCCTTCGACAAGCCGATCGTGACCAAGATCGAGATGGGCAAAGCCTTCTACCCGGCGGAGTCCTATCACCAGGACTTCCTGACCGAAAACCCGTCGTACCCCTACATCGTGATCAACGACCTGCCAAAGGTGGCCCAGCTGAAAAAATTGTTCCCTGAGCAGTACCGCGCAGAACCGGTACTGGTGAAAAACCAGTAGACCTATGATCGTTCCCACTCTCGACGCTCGTTCCCACGCTCTGCGTGGGAATGCCGCCAGGGCGCTCTGCGTCCGCTTTTGAAGTCGTGACGCGGAGCGTCACCGGATTCATTCCCACGCGGAGCGTGGGAACGATCAGCGTGGGAACGATCATCAGACGACTTCAAGGTAGGAGCTATGAATCGCCCGCGCCAACTCCCGCACGGTGTCGATAAAATCCGTCAACCGGCTATGCAGCCCATCCTCCAGAATCTCATCAATCCCTGTATACCTCAGCCGCGCCTCAAACTCCGCCGCCAAACGCTGGGCCGTACGCCCATAACTCCCCGGCAGGTCCGCCAGGATATGGCTCAACTCCTCGATACACGCATGCAACGAGCGCGGCACATCACTGCGCAACAGCAACAACTCCGACACCGACCGCGCATTCAGCGCATTCGGGTACAGCTCGGTATACGCCTCAAACGACGACAGCGCCCGCAACAACGCGCTCCACTGGTAATACCCGCGTGCCGAAAGGTCGCTGACTTCCTCGGACTCTTCCCCAAACATTTCATACCGCGCGTCCAGCAACCGCAACGTGTTATCCGCCCGCTCGACAAACGTCCCCAGCCGAATAAACCGATACGCATCGTTGCGCATGATCGTCCCGGACGTCGCCCCACGAAACAGGTGCGAGCGCTGCTTCACCCAGTCACAAAAGTGGCTGATGCCATGCCGCGCCAACCCGCCGGCCGCAATACTGCGCATCTCCAGCCAGGTGGCGTTGAGGTTTTCCCACATATCAGCCGTGATCCGTCCCCGCACCGCATGGGCATTACCCCGTGCAGCCCGCAGGCAGTTGTAGATACTGGCGGGGTTTTCCTCGTCGAGGGCGAAGAAGTGCAGCATGCGCTCGGCGTCCAGTTGCTGATGGCGCTCAAGGTAACTGTCCAGGGTGCCGCTGCTGAGCAGCGACATGGCCAACTCGTCCAGCCCGTCACTGCGCCCGGCCTGGGGCATCAACGACAGCGAATAACTGACTTCCAGCATGCGCGCCAGGTTCTCGGCACGCTCCAGGTAACGGGACATCCAATACAGATCTGCGGCGGTTCTACTCAGCATACTCAGCCCTCCACCACCCAGGTGTCCTTGGTTCCGCCGCCTTGCGACGAGTTGACGATCAATGAGCCTTCGCGCAGTGCCACGCGGGTCAAGCCACCCGGCACCAGGCGGGTTTCCTTGCCCGAGAGCACGAACGGTCGCAGGTCGATATGCCGCGGCGCGATGCCGTTTTCGACAAACGTCGGGCAAGTGGACAGGCTCAAGGTCGGTTGGGCGATGTAGGCATGAGGGCGGGCCTTGATACGCTGGCGGAAGTCCTCGATCTCGGCCGCGCTGGACGCCGGGCCCACCAGCATGCCGTAGCCGCCGGAACCCTGGGTTTCCTTGACCACCAGCTCCGGCAGGTGCGCCAGTACGTGGGACAGCTCATCCGGCTTGCGGCACTGGAAGGTCGGCACGTTTTGCAGGACCGGCTCTTCATCCAGGTAGAACCGGATCATTTCCGGCACGTACGGGTAGATCGACTTGTCGTCCGCCACGCCGGTGCCGATCGCATTCGCCAGCACTACGTTGCCCGCGCAGTACGCCGCGACCAGGCCGGGCACGCCGAGCATCGAATCGGGGTTGAAAGCCTGCGGATCGAGGAAGGCATCGTCGATGCGGCGGTAGATCACATCCACGGCCTTGGGGCCGTCGGTGGTACGCATGAACACCTTGAGGTCGTGCACGAACAGGTCGGCGCCTTCCACCAGCTCCACGCCCATTTCCCGGGCCAGGAATGCATGCTCGAAGAACGCGCTGTTAAACCGGCCCGGCGTCAGCACCACCACATTCGGGTTGTCCAGGCGGCTGGAGCTTTTCAGGGTCTTGAGCAGCAGGTTGGGATAGTGGTCCACCGGGGCGATGCGTTGCTTGGCGAACACCTCGGGGAACAGGCGCATCATCATCTTGCGGTCTTCGAGCATGTAGCTCACGCCGCTGGGGGTACGCAGGTTGTCTTCGAGCACGTAGTAGGTGCCGTCGCCATCGCGCACCAGGTCGACCCCGGAGATGTGCGAATAGATATCGCGGTGCAGGTCCAGGCCGACCATGGCCTTCTGGTAACCCTCGTTGCCCAGCACCTGATCGGCGGGAATGATCCCGGCCTTGATGATGCGTTGGTCGTGGTAGATGTCGGCAAGGAACATGTTCAGCGCATTCACCCGCTGGATACAGCCGCGCTCGATGACACTCCACTCACTGGCGGGGATGCTGCGGGGGATGATATCGAAGGGGATCAGGCGCTCGGTGTCTTGCTCGTCGCCATACAGGGTGAAGGTGATCCCGGCGCGGTGAAACAGCAGGTCGGCTTCACGGCGGCGCTGGGCCAGCAGTTCTGGCGGCGTGTTGGCCAGCCAGCGGGAGAATTCCTGATAATGCGCACGGCAAACGCCTTGTGCGTCATTCATTTCATCAAAGAAAGATCGAGCCATTCCAATTACCTTGTCAGTGCCGGGACTAACTGCGCTTTGGCACTGCCGCTTTAGAAAACGCATTTTTTTATGAGCCCGTGGCTGATGGTGCCAGCAGGCCTGGTCCTTACTTTCTTTTGGGGTGGGCTCTGGGTCGGGGGGTAACGATTGCTCCTGTATCCGGGCAGATAAAGGACTAAAGCAATGCCTGTGCCATCCACCTGGTGGCGAGGGAGCTTGCTCCCGCTGGGCTGCGCAGCGGCCCCAAAAAGGAATCAAACCGCTGCGCACTGGAGCGCTGTCCCGGTCCAGCGGGCCCAAGCTCCCGCGTCACCGATGCGGCCCTATCGCCTCAAAACGGTGCACTGATTACTTGAACTTTGCACCAGCCCGGTTCTTCTAAACTGCTTCAAATGCCAGCACGGAGCACGGATGTGCCCAGAATCATCTCACCCGACACCCCGGAATCGAGCCTGACCGACCACAGCGAACACAACGCTAAGATTTTCGGTTCGCCCAAGGACCGTCTCGACTTTTACCGGCGTGAAATCCAGTACGAAACCAGCATCCTGGCCAACCGCACCGACGCCTACCTCACGGCCCAGTCATTCCTGGTGATCGCCTTCGTGTCCGGCATGGGCAACCTGAACCCCGAATGGGGCAAGCTGTTCACCCTGGTGGTGCCCGTGTTCCTGGCGACCCTGGGCATTCTCAGTTCCCTCAACGCCTGGCCGGGGATTCGGGCGGCCTACGAAATCATCGACCACTGGCATTACAAGCAGAGCGAACTGCTGCGCAGCGAGCCGGTGATGGGCCTGGCCTACGATGAGTCGCCACTGTTCAGTGAGATGGAGTCGTCCCACAAGGGCTATCGCAAGTCGCTGTTGTTCTCGATGCGCGCGCCCTGGCTGTTCATGGTGTTCTGGGTGATGCTGGGGGCCTACGCGTTTTACATCCAGGTGGACAATCCCGGCTCATAAGCAATTGGAACTTCACCGACCCGCACGGGACCTTACCTTTACGCAGTCTGCGTTTTCCAACAGAGGTGAGCCATGAGCACAGACAACGACCCGCAAACCAGCAATCGTAACGATCCCGCCATCGACCGCGGCGAACCGGCCCCCGGCACCGCGGCCGACGCGCCAAAAGACCCCAAGCCTGCCAGCGACCCCAAGGCCAAGGAAAACGACTACAGTCCAGACTTCAAGCCCGAGCGCGAGCCCAAGCCTGAAACCGATGCCGATATCGATACCCAAGGCGGTTAGAGGAGACGGTGATGTCAGTTGAAATAGACGAAGACGATGAACTCAATGACCCGGGCAATGAAGACCCGGGTTCATTGATGGATGATGCCGAAGTACCGCTTAACGACCTGGATGATGCCGCTGACGTCGGCAACACTGAAAACCAGGAGTAGACGTCATTGTTGTGCCTGGGCACGTCGTTCATACCACGCCAGCATCGGCTGCGTGCTGAGACCATGAACGACGATGCTCAGGGCAATGACTGACAGCGTCAGGTTCACCGCGACCGCGCTGCTGGTGCCCACCAGCCCGTGGTTGATGGCATAGAACAGGTAGTAGATGCTGCCGATCCCGCGAATCCCGAACCAGCCCACCAGCCCGCGCTGATGGCGATTCAGCAAGCTGCCCCAGGGTATCGACAGCACGCTGAGGGGGCGAATCACGCAAAACAGCACCGCCCCCACCGCCAGCGCCCGCCAGTCCCAATGGCTGACCAGCACCACGCCCAGCAGGGTCACCAGGAACACTTCCATCGAACGCTCCACCAGCCCACCAAAGGCGAGCATGTCGCCCATCATCACCCCGGCGGCGATTTGCGTGTCCTGCAGTTGCCCGACATCGCCATGCAACGCATGCTCCGGCTCAACTTCCATGTGGCCAACCACCGGCTGTGCCAGATGTTCCGCCGGGGTTTGTGAGTTGCCGGTGGACTTGAACTCGGCCTGGCGCAGCCCGAGGCCGGCGGCAAATACCGACAGGAAGCCGTAGCCGCCGATGGCTTCGGCCACCACATAGGCGAGGGCGATCAGGGCCAGCGTCAGGTAGTCATTCGGTGACAGGGTGCTGTCGGCGTTGGTGATACGCATCTTCAGGGTGACGCGACCGATGCCACGCCCCATCCAGTAGCCCACGAGCAACCCGGCAGGTACGGCCCAGAGCAGGTTTTTCAGCACCCAGCCGCCCAGCCAGTCACCGTCGAGCCCGCCGTGCTGCATGAAAAACAGCGCAAAGATCACGAACGGGAAGGCCGTGCCGTCGTTCAAGCCTGCCTCACCGGAAAGACCGAAGCGCAGCGCGTCATAATCCTGCGCGTTATTGACCTGCACCAGGCCCGCGAGCACCGGGTCGGTGGGCGCAAGAATCGCCCCCACCAGCAGTGAAACCCCCCACGACAACCCCAGCAGCCAATGCAGCACCAGGCACGTCCCGAGGATGGTCAAGAGCATCACCGGCCCGGCCATGCCAAACGCAATGCGCCAGGTTCGGTGCTTGAGGGGCAGGCGCAGTTTCAGCCCGCTGACGAACAGCGAAAACAGCACCGCGACTTCCGTCAGGTGTTCCATCCAACTGGCCGAGGCCTTGATGTCCAGATGCAGCAGGTCCATGCCCAGCGGGCCGATACCCACGCCGAGCAACAGGCACACCGCCGAGGTGGTGACCGGCATCCAGCGCAGGTAGGAGGAGGTGAGGGCGAGGGTGAGCAACACCGCGCCCAGTACGGCCATCCATAGGATGAAGGTCATTGAATAGTCCCGGGCATGGTCTGTGTGAACGTTTGAGGTTTGCCGGGAGAGAGAGGTTCAAAAAACGCGCATTGCCTGCTCGGGCAATGCGCGGTTTGTCAGGTCGCCAGGCGTGTTACGTTGGCATTGAGGGTGCTGTTTGGGGTGAAGGAAAAGGTGAACCCCGAGTCGAGAAACTTTTGCAGCCCGTCATTATCAAGACTGAATACCGTTGCACCGACCGATTGATCAAGAGTGCCAGTGGCATCGAACATGGCTTTGTCCAGGCCGGCTTGGTTGGTGTTGTAGATATAGAGCTTTCCATCACTGCTCTTTTGAATATAGGCGGTGTGTACGATATTGCCGTCTGCTTTATTGCTCATGAAGTTGATAACGCCTGATTCGGTAATGTCCGCGGGCCTGAATACGGCGCTGGTATTCTCGACAGTAATACCCATCAGATCCTTGTAGCGTTGCGTGTAATTGGAATCCCCGCTCCTGACCACACTGCCCAGCACGGCCTCGCGAGTTTTCAACGGGAGTGCATTGTCTGCCATCCCGACGAACATGGTTTTTTCGTAGCAGATTGTCCCGGTGTATCCCGTTTTTGCATGGAGCTTCTCCAGTTTGTCGCGAAGCGCTTCTACCGGCACGGCGTCAGCTTTGAAATTTTCCAGCGGCTCGCCAAAGGGCTGTCTGGTTTTCACATTCAAGGCGTGCCAATTACCGGTGGCGTCATCAAACTTCGCAAACACCTTGGCTTCTTCGGTCGCATTGGCCGCCTTGTAAGTGCCTTCGGCAATGCCGGGCTTTTTCGCCAGTGACGTCAGGTCGACACTGCGCAAGGCGCCACGCAGATGATTGACGCCGTTACGTCCAGCGGTCAGCGTGGTGCGCCCCAGCTTCAATGCACTCCGGGCCAGATCATCAGCCCCGCTCAACGGATTGAAACTCCCCAGCGCCGCGCGCCCGACAATCTTCGCGCCCTGGGCGAACTTGCTGAAAGCCGATGCGCCGGCGGCCACGGCCTTGGCCCCCCTGGCTGCCGCACCGAGGCCCACGGCAAACCCAAATATATCCAGGGCCAGGTCGCCGACACCTTCGCCGATGTTGCCGTTTTGAAAGTTGACGATTGCCGACCTCAAGGGGATCAGGTTGAGGAGGAATTCATTGACTTTCTTGTAAAATGGAACCTCGGTATCAAGCGTGGTGAGCCCCTCGGCCTCTTTTTTGAATGACCGAATATCAACATCCTTCAACATGGCATCGGCAATATAAGACGTTCGGGCACTGCCAAAGCTCTTGGGGTTGGCGGCCTGGATTTTTTCATCCGTCAACCCGGGTGCGTACTCGCCCGAAGGTATGACTTCTTCCAGGTCTTTATGGTAATGGGTGTGATTGGAAGGCTGTTTGCCTGCCGTGAAGTCACCCAGGTCCGTACGCTCGGTAATCTTTGCGGTCCTGAGATTGATTTCGTAGATGTGCACCTGGTTGTTGCGCCTGGTTTTCACCAGCAGGCAATTGTCGTCGGGCACCCGCTTGCGGGTTTCCTTGCCAAAGTTGTCCTTATCGACGTCGACTTCCCTGACCACTGTGATTTCGCCGTATTCCAGGTTTTTACGGTCTTCTTCAGGGAGCCGCGAAACCATCCACTTGACCTGGGTCGCGACGCTTTTTTCGATGCCGTCGGCGTATTCCCCGAACGCGTCCTGGAACACGTTCGGCATACTTGGCAGGTCTTTGGTTTTTTCCAGCACCTCGCTGAGGTTCAACGTACTGGATGAGGTCACCCAATGATTGTCAGCGGGGGGCGGGGGCCCAATTCCAAGTACCCCTACGGCCGGTGGTTCTTCGACGCCAGGTCGATGGTGAAGCGCGTCCTTCATATACAAGTCGAGGATCGAATAAGGCCCCGGGAAATCGCTATGGGCGGGTTCCAGCGTGATGCTCTTGTCTTCCAGGGTTGCCGTATCCATGCCCGGCAGGGCTTTGCGCAACTGCTCCAGGGCCATTTCCTTGCGTAATGGCATCGGCATGCTCTGTGTTTGACTGGCCGCGCTCAGCTCGGTGATCTGCGCATCGAATGCATCGCGTACATCATTCATTTGGCCTTCGGTCACCGGATACGGCATACCGTTCGCGCTTCCCCAATCCTTGAGCGCCTCTTGCTGGGCGGCATATTCGACATAACGCTCCTGGGCGGAGACCGGCGCGACCTCAGCGTGGAGCATGACCTGCCCGTAGGACATCCCTGCGGTTGAACCCGGAGACTGCGCTTCGATGCGTTCTACCGCGGTGACAAAACTGACCCAACTATGGGAACCCGGGGTGACCTGGTCCGGGATGTCTTTAACCAGGAACTCCGGAGCGCGGGTGGAGAGCAGCAGATGCGCTTGTAGCGCCGCTGCCTCGGGTGACGATGCCTTGCCGGTGCTGACAAGATGTTCGGCCAACCGGCTGACGATACCGGATGCGGGTTTGCCCCAGGTACTGTTCCCGGTCACGGCAAAACCGGCGATGTGATGCCTGGACCTGGGGTCTGTCGCGCGGAACGAGTTGTCTTTGTCCACACTCATGGCCGCCAACAGCCAATCAGTGGCACTGCCTTTGATGGACTGCGCGTCAAATTTTGCCTGGAGGGCCTCGCCCAACGCCTTGCCCTTGGGGGAGCGGATCAGCGAGTCGAGCACCCGCTGCGGGTCAGCCAGCTCGGAAGGCGTGAACGACTTGCCCTGCATGAGGTATTCCACTACGTTCCTGGCGCCGTTCAAATCAACGTCGCCGATCTTGCCGCGGCGCAGGTCGGACCGCAGCTGATTCGCCGCCTCGGGCGCAAGCGGGGGCTGCCATTCCAGCGCACCGCCATAATTGCCATGGAGCGGCGCCTGGAGTTCAGGCCTGAGCAGATAATTCGTCAGGTTCTCCACCTCCTCGGGCGTGGTTGGCACGTCCCAGCCATTGATCTCAAGGAATTCCTTGAGGCTAATGGTGCTCCCTGAGTCGGTGCTCCCGACCTGGCGGTAAGCGCTGTCGGGGTGAAGCTCGACTTTATTCTTTTGCAGGTAGTCGAGAACGTCACCGCTCCCAATGCTGCCCGATCGAATCCGCTCAAGCAGGTAATTGAGTTCACGCCCCACGGTGTTCAGCGTCTGGGTATTGCCCACCAGGGCTTTCTGGCGCTCAACCTCATCCTCACCACGGGTTTCGTGCAGGTCCGCAAAACGCGGGCCGCTCACGCCGGTAAAAGCCTTGTCGCGCGCCAACTCATCTGCACGCTCGTGGGCATGATCCGGCAGGATATGTTCTTGCTCTTTGTAGAATTGGCTCACCAACCACAGGGGGGCACTGTTGCTGTTTTGGGAGAGCGGCGGTTTGAAGGGGATCGGGTTACCGTCGCCGATAACGCGTGCGGCGTCCCTGACCTGTGCGCCCACCTGCGCCCAGCCTTTGTCATCGGGGCCGTTGGGTTGCGCGGCGGCGGAGGGCCTGCGCTGGTAGGTGATCTTCCCGGTATTGGGGTCAATCATCACTGAATTGGGGTTTATCCCGTTTTCCCTCATCCAGTCACGGACTTGCGGAGACTCCATGGCACGCCCCAACTGCGACCACCACTGCCCGAACGTTGAGTTCGGCGGAATGTTCTCGACCATGATCGCGTCATCATGGCCGTCGCCCTTGACCTGACGCAGCGCGCTGGCTACCTGGCCTGCCAGTTCACCGTCGGCATCGGCACGCGGGCTGGGGATCCTGGTCCCGGGGGAGCCTGGCGCGGCATTTTCCGGCGCTGTGGCCTGGAGCCGCGCCGGGGGAAGCGGCTTGTCAGGTGCGTTCAAAGGAATGAAAGAAGCCGTAGCCTGAGTAGGAGCAATTGTCATAGGAGGGGGATCCGGTAATTTATCGAGTACACCCAAGCAGCGCTTCGCTCCAGCGGGTGTAACTCTTCGTACCCGATGCCCCCTCAGCGATTCCATCCCACTGGCATGCAGATTGATACGGCGTTTTACGCGCCCATGCTAAGGGTGCGCCGCGGTCCTCAGCCGAATCATGTCGATCAACTGGCGCAATCCCGGCTGCGACTGACGCCGGCTGGGGTAGTACATGCACAGCGGCGCGCCGATGCAGGCCCAGTCGGGCAGCACTTCCACCAGGCGCCCTTCGGCCAGTTCCGCCAGCACGCGATTCTCCAGGCAATAGGCGATACCCACGCCTTGCAGGGCCGCATCAACGATGGTCTGGGTGTCGGCCGCGCTGAAGTGGCCGGGCACATCGAGCCGCTGTTGGCGTGCGCCATTGCCCAGTTCCCATTTGTAGGTGGTCTTGTCGCCCAGGTACATGCGTACACAGGAGTGCGTGAGCAAGTCCCTGGGCACTGCAGGTGTCCCTGCCTGTGCGAGGTAGGCCGGGGAGGCGACCATGATCCAGCGCAGCTCGCCGGTCAGCGGCACGGCCACCATGTCCTGGGGCACCGTGGCGCCATAGCGGATCCCTGCGTCGTAGCCCTCTGCGACGATGTCGAGCATGCGGTCCTCGATCATCACGTCCAGGCGCAGTTGCGGGTAGGTGCGGGTGAACTCGCCGAGCACCGGCGAAATCAGCAGCACCGCGGCATCCCGGGGTACGTTCAGGCGCAGGCGGCCAATCGGCGCCTCGCGGTACAGTTCGAGGGTGTCGAGGCCGTCCTGGATCGTCGCAAAGCCGGCACTGAGTTTTTCCGCCAGTACCACGCCGGCATCGGTAGGCTCTACGGCGCGGCTGGTGCGATACAGCAATTTGACCCCCAGGCGCGTTTCCAGGTTGCGCATGGTGTGGCTCAGGGCCGAGGTGGTGACGCCAAGTTCATTGGCGGCATGCCGGAAACTGCGGCGACGGATGATCGCCATGAAGACATTCAGGTCGGCCAACTCGGAGCGGTTGAACGCAGCCATATCAAGCACCTTTTATGGGGTTTGGGTTGCACGCGGCGTTGAGCCCGATTCAACCACGGATGATCTAGAGTAATCGTTTTTTTACTGATTGTTTCTGGCGGAGGCTTTTTCATGAGTATCGAAACCATCAAGATCCCGGGCATCGACAAGGCCGTCTCGCGGATTGCACTGGGCACCTGGTCCATGGGTGGCTCGATGTGGGGCGGCGCCGATAATGAGGTCTCGGTCAAGACCATTCGCCATGCGCTGGCCAGCGGCATCAACTTTATCGACAGTGCGCCGGTCTACGGCCTTGGGCTGTCGGAAGAACTGATCGGCCGGGCCCTGCGCGGTGTACGCCACACGGCGGTGATCGCCACCAAGGCCGGGTTGCAATGGGACGACGGCACGGTGCGCCGCAATGCCACGGCCCGACGTATCCGCAAGGAAATCGAAGACTCACTGCTGCGCCTCGAAACCGACTACATCGACCTCTACCAGATTCACTGGCCCGACCCGTTGGTAGCCCAGGAGGAAACCGCCGGCGAGCTGGAAAAACTGCGCCGTGAAGGCAAGATCCTTGCCGTAGGGGTGAGCAATTATTCGCCTGCGCAAATGGACGATTTCCGCCAGTACACGCACCTGGACACCGTGCAGCCGCCCTACAATCTGTTTGAGCGGGCGATCGACAGCGATATCCTGCCGTACGCCAAGCAAAATTCACTGGTGGTTTTGGCTTACGGTTCGCTGTGCCGGGGTTTGTTGAGCGGCAGCATGCACGCGGCCACGGGTTTTACCGGGGATGACGTGCGCAAGCTCGACCCGAAATTCAAGGCGCCACGCTTTGAGCAGTACCTGGCGGCGGTCGCAGCATTGGACGTGTACGCTCGCGAATGCCACGGCAAGTCTGTGCTGGCCCTGGCGTTGCGCTGGGTGCTCGACCAGGGCCCCACGGTTGCACTGTGGGGCGCCCGCCGGCCGGAGCAGCTCAAAGGCGTTGAAGATGCGTTCGGCTGGCAGCTCACGGCCGACGACCTGCAACATATCGACCGTATTCTGGCCAGCACGATAAAAGACCCGGTAGGGCCGGAGTTCATGGCCCCGGCCCAGCGTTAACCTTTGCGACAGGGATGTCTTGCAGCTGCAAAACAACAAAAGACATTCCTTTGGCGTTGAGGTTTTTGGCATGAAGCGCGGTCCCTTGTTCAAGATCATGGGTGGTTTGCTGTGTGTGGTGGCGGTGGCAGCCGCCTGGAAATGGCGCGGCAATCCCGATGTGCTGTGGCAGATCGTCAGCCGTCAATGCGTGCCCGACCAGAACCAGCACCAGAATCCGCGCCCCTGCCTCGAGGTTGATCCGGACAAGGGGTTCGCGCTGCTCAAGGACCTCAACGGCCCGTACCAGGACTTACTGATCCCCACCGATAAAGTCACCGGAATCGAAGACGTCGCGCTGGCCCGGGACTTGTTGCCGCATTACTTTGCCCAGGCCTGGAAACACCACGATGTACTCTCGGCCGGCCTGCAAACACCGATTGCCGACCGTTATGTATCCCTGGCGATCAACTCGCGGTATGGCCGCACGCAAAACCAGTTGCACATTCATATCGCCTGCCTGCGCCCCGACATTTTCAACACCCTCAACGAACGCGCGGCAACCCTCGACGAGCACTGGCAAACCCTGCCGGTAAAACTGCAGGGGCATACCTACAGTGCCCGTACGTTGTCGGCGGTGGAATTCGACCTGCGCGACCCATTGGCCATCCTGAATGACTACGTGCAGGCCCAGGGCGACGCCATGGCCAGTTACAGCTTGCTGTTGGCACCGGCGGCGAACGGCAACTTCGTACTGTTGACCACGCGGTTGACGCTCAAGGAATGGAACCTGGCCTCCGCCGAAGAACTGCAGGACCGCCAGTGCAACCTGATGGGCAAACCACCACAACGACCTGTTTTAGCTGTTAACGACATCCGGTGAAGTTTGCCGTTGAACGAGTGTTCAGCTTCAATTATGTTGGCTGCACCCCCTGCCTGGTAACAGGCGGGCTTGCGCTTTTTCTGATTGAACGAGAGGCACTGGCATGCGGTTTTCACCTTTTGTCGAGCGAATTGCAGGGCAGGGCGTAGCCGCCTGGGACATCCACCACGCTGCCTTCCAGGCCAGCAGCAAAGGCGAAGACATCATCATCCTGAGTGTGGGCGATCCGGATTTCGCCACACCCTCGTTCATCACCGACGCCGCCGTCGAGGCCCTGCGCCAGGGCGACACCCACTACACCGAAATCCCCGGCCGCCCGGCACTGCGCGATGCCATCGCCGCGCGCTACAGCCAGTCCCTGGCTCGCCCGCTCGACGCTGAAAACGTCATCACCGTGGCCGGTGCGCAGAACGCCTTGTTCGTCACCTCGCTGTGCCTGTTGCAGGCCGGTGATGAAGTGATCGTGCTCGACCCGATGTACGTCACCTACGAAGCGACCCTCAAGGCCAGCGGCGCAACGCTGGTGCGGGTGCCGTGTTCCGCCGACTCGGGCTTTCGCCTCGACCCGGCACTGCTGGCTGCCGCCATTACGCCTCGCACCCGGGCGATCTTCTTCTCCAACCCCAACAATCCCACCGGCGTTGTCCTCAACCCTCAGGAATTGCAGGTGATCGCCGACCTGGCGATCGAGCATGAACTGTGGGTAGTGGTGGACGAGGTCTACGAAAGCCTGGTGTTCGATGGCGAATACCATAGCCTGGCCGCGTTGCCGGGCATGGCCGATCGCTGCATCGTGATCGGCAGCCTGTCCAAGTCCCATGCCATGACCGGCTGGCGCATCGGCTGGATCGTCGCCGCGCCTGCGATGGTGGCCCACGCGGAAACCCTGGTATTGAGCATGCTCTACGGCTTGCCGGGGTTCGTGATGGAAGCCGCGACCGTCGCCGTGCTGGCCCACGATGAAGTCACCCAGGGCATGCGCGAAACCTACCGCCGCCGCCGCGACCTGGTGGTAGCAGGCCTCGGCGGTTGCCCGGGCATTCACGTGCGGGCCCCGCAGGCAGGCATGTTCGTGTTGGTGGATGTGCGGGATACCGGCCTCGGCTCCCTGGATTTCGCCTGGCGGCTGTTCCGCGAAGCCGGGGTTTCCGTGCTGGATGCCGCGGCCTTCGGCGAACCGGCCCAGGGGTTTGTGCGGCTGTCGTTTACCCTGGGTGAAGCGCGACTGGCCGAAGCCTGTGAACGTATCAGCCGCTTCGTCGCCAAGCTCGCCGGAGAACCGCGAATCGAGCCTGCTGCGAAAATCATCAGCGTACAGCCGGTGGCTGCGAAGAAGATGATTGAGGTGCTCGACCTGCATAAACGCTTTGGCAATATCGAGGTGCTCAAGGGCATCTCCCTGACTGCCCACGAAGGCGAGGTGATCTCGCTGATCGGCGCCAGCGGCTCGGGCAAAAGTACCTTGCTGCGCTGCATCAACATGCTCGAAGTGCCGGACCAGGGCAGCATTCACGTTGACGGTGAAAGCATCAAGCTCAACTACGGCCGGCCCGGCGCACCGCTGGTGGCCGACGCCAGGCAACTGGTGCGGATTCGCTCGACACTCGGCATGGTGTTCCAGAACTTCAACTTGTGGCCCCATCGCACCGTGCTGGAGAACCTGATCGAAGCGCCGACCCAGGTGCTGCGCGAAAGCCGGGCCGAAGCCATCGAGCGCGCCGAAGCCTTGCTCGACCGGGTTGGCCTGGCCGCCAAGCGCAATGAATACCCGGCGTTCCTCTCCGGCGGCCAGCAGCAGCGGGTGGCCATCGCCCGAGCCCTGGCCATGCGCCCCAAAGTCATGCTGTTCGACGAACCCACCTCGGCCCTCGACCCGGAGCTGGTGGGCGAAGTCCTGCGGGTGATTCGCTCCCTGGCCGAAGAAGGCCGCACCATGATCCTGGTGACCCATGAAATGGCGTTCGCCCGGGATGTGTCATCCAAAGTCGCGTTTTTGCATCAAGGCCTGATCGAGGAAACCGGCTCGCCGGACTCGGTGTTTATCGACCCACGCAGTGAACGTTGCCGGCAGTTCGTCAACGCGCATCAAACTCGCTAACTCCAAAAAAAGACGGGGCAAGATCATGAAATCCAAACGATTGGCAAAGTGGTTGAGCAGTGCTGTGTTGATGCTGGCGGCAGGTACTGCGTTGGCGGCGGAGAAACCCATTGTGTTCGCGGTGGCGGCAGAACCCTACCCACCGTTCACGGTAAAGGGCGGCAATGGTGAGTGGACGGGCTTTGAAGTCGACCTGATCCATAAGCTCTGCGGCTTGATGAAGGCTGAGTGCCAGATCAAGGAAGTGGCCTGGGACGGGATTATTCCGTCGCTGCTGGCGAAGAAAATCGACGTGATTTTCTCCTCGATGTCGGTCACCGAAGAGCGCGAAAAACAGATCGCCTTCAGCCGCGCCTACTACGATTCGCTGCTGGGCATTGCCGGCCCCAAGGGCACCACGGTCGAAGTCTCGCCTGCAGGGCTGAAGGGCAAGATCATCGGCGTGCAGATCTCCACGGTCAGCGCCAACTACCTGAAGAAGTACTACGAGAACATTGCTGACCTGAAGTACTACGATACCCAGGAATCGGCCAACGCCGACCTGATTGCCGGGCGCACCGACCTGATGATGGCCGACGGCGTCGCCATCGCCATGATGGTCAAGACCCCTGAGGCCCAGGGCCTGGCCGAAATCGCCGAAGTGCCTTACGACCCGATCATCGGCCGCGGCGTGGGGGCCGGCCTGCGCAAGGAAGACACTGAACTCAAGGCCCGGCTCGACAAGGCCATCGGTGAGTTGCTGGTGAGCAAGGACTACGCCGACCTCTCGCAGAGCGTGTTTGGGGTATCGGTCAGCCCGTGCAAACGCGCCGACACGCCTGCCTATGTGAGCAAAGTCTGCGACAGCCCCTACACCAACTAACCCGGTAGAAAGAGAGTGCTTGTGGCGAGGGAGCTTGCTCCCGCTGGGGTGCGAAGCGCCCCCAAAAAATGGGCCTGCTGCGCAGTCCAGCGGGAGCAAGCTCCCTCGCCACAGCAAGCTCCCTCGTCACAGGGTCACCGCGTGTCATCGAAATAGGGAGCAGCGATGTTCGATCTACTCAACTTCAGCGAACAAGGCTGGGGCAATGCACTGCTCAAAGGGCTTTGGATGACCCTGCAGATCTCCGCCGGTTCGTTTGCGGTGGGGCTGCTGATCGGCCTGGTGGTGGCCTGCGCCAAGCTCAGTGCACCGCGCCCGATAGCCATGCTGATGCGCGGCTACACCACGGTGTTTCGCGCGGTGCCCGAGTTGCTGCTGATCCTGCTGCTGTATTACGCAGGCTCGATGGGCCTCAACGCATTGATGCTGTGGCTGGGGTTTGCGCAGTTCAACATCAGCGGCCCGCTGGTAGCGGTCCTGGTACTGGGGCTGGTGCAAGGCGCGTACGCCTCGGAGATTTTCCGCGCGGCGATCCTCGCGATTCCCCATGGCCAGATCGAAGCGGCGCGGGCGTTTGGCTTGAGCGGCTTTGGCCTGTTCCGTCGGGTGACCCTGCCGATCATGGCGCCATACGCCCTGGCGGGGATGTCCAACCTGTGGATCAATCTGATCAAGGACAGCGCGCTGATCAGCGTAGTGGGCACCAACGAGCTGCTGTACACCGCCAAACAGGCGGCGGGCTCGACCCGGCATTACCTGTTGTTCTACCTCACGGCCGCCGCCTTGTACTACCTGGTGACACTGGCCTCCAACTACCTGTCCGGGCGCCTGGAGCGACGTATTCGTCGCTGGATGCCGGTTGTCGAGTGAGCCGCACATGCCTGAGTGGATAAGTTATTACGCAGGACTGATCGCCAAGGGCTTGCAGACGACGCTGTCGCTGCTGGTGATCTCGGCAGTGCTCGGCTTCGCCCTGGCGGTGCTGGTAGCGCTGGCGCGGCTGTCCCGGCGCAAGTGGCTGGCCCGTTGCGCACTGGGCTACACCAGTGTGCTGCGGGGCACGCCGTTGCTGATCCAGATCTACATCTTCTATTACGGCCTGGGCAGCCTGTTTGCCCAGTTCCCGATGATTCGCGGGAGTTTCCTCTGGCCGTTCCTGCGGGACGGTTACTGGTACATCGTGTTCGCCCTGGTGTTGTCGGTGGGCGCGTACGTCGGTGAAGTGATTCGCGGCGGGCTGCTGGCCGTGCCCAAGGGTGAAATGGAAGCCGCCTCGGCGTTCGGCATGACGCCACGCCAGGCACTGTTGCGGGTGCGCCTGCCACGGGCCATGCGCCTGCTGCTGCCGACCCTGGCGGGGGAGACGGTGATGCTGCTCAAGTCCACGGCGCTGGCCTCGACCATTGCGGTAGTCGACCTGCTTGGCGCCGCCAACGTGGTACGCGCCCAGACCTTGCAGATCTACCAGCCGCTGCTGCTGGTGGCCGGGGTCTACCTGTGCCTGACCTTTTTGATTGAAGCCCTGTACGCGATTGCCGAGCGACGCGGCACACCGTTGCGCAGGTCTGCCGGATGAAAACCGATCGCTCGTTGCAAGGGATTGCCCTGTGCTCGCTGGCCTATGCGTTCCTGGCGCTGCAGGACGCCGGGATCAAATGGCTGGTGGCCGACTACTCGGTGTTCACCATCCTGTTCTGGCGCAGCCTGGTGGTGGTCGCCGCGTGCGTGATCGCCGGGCGAATGGGTTTGCTCAAGCGTGCCTGGCACTCGGTCAGCCGCAAGCTGTTGATCATCCGCGGCCTGCTGTCGCTGCTGGCCTGGCTGCTGTACTACACCGCCGCCAAGGACCTGACCCTGGCGGAAATGACCACGCTGTATTTTTCCGCACCGATCATGGTCACGTTGCTCGCGGCATTGATCCTCAAGGAGCGCGCCAGTCGCGGCCAGTGGATTTCGCTGATCATCGGCTTTGTCGGCGTGGTGATCGCCTGTCGCCCCAGCAACATGCTCGACCCATTGCCAATCGCCCTGACATTGGCGGCAGCACTGTGCTGGGCGTTTACCTATATCCAGTTGCGCCAGGTGGACGACAACACCTCGGTGCTGGAGCAGATGCTGATCACCAATGTGGTGTTTGTGATCTGCATGGCGCTGACGCTGCCCTGGACCCACACGCCATCGCCGACCCCGGCATGGTTGGGCATGCTCGGCGCGGGGCTGGTGGGCGGGATTGGCCAGTTCCTGCTGTTTGCGAGCTTCCGCCGGGCCACGGCGACGCTGCTGGCGCCGTTTGAATACACCGGTTTGATCTGGGCGTTCCTGCTGTCGAGCCTGGTCTGGGGCACGGTTATGGACGTGTCGCTGATTTTCGGCGCCGTGCTGATCGCCATCAGCGGCACCCTGGCCATGCTCAGCGCCCGGCACCCCGTGTCACAGGATGTGGTCGGCGCCGAATGCTCCGTGACGCAGCCCCTGTATCCAGCAACGGCAGATGTGCAGCCCGTTGGCGGGGCTGAAGGTGCCGGGGTTGAGGCACCACTCGAGCCAGAGTCCGTCGAGCATCGCCGATAAGCCGATGGCGGCCAGGCGCGTGTCGTGGATCACGAAGCCTTCGCTCTCGGCCAGGTCGTCGAGCAACTGGCGGATCAGTTCGAGGTAGGCGCGGTAGCTTTTTTCATGGGAGTCATTCACGTGGTTCGAGTGGCGGATCAGGCTCCAGAACACCACCCAGACGCCCAACAGTTTCGGGTCCATGACCCGCGAGGAAAACGAGCCGGCGAGGAATGCATCGAGCCGCGCGGCAGGGCCCACGGCCTGGTCGACTTCCTGCCACAGGGCGGTGGTCAGTTCGCTGGCGAGTTTGTGGTAGGTCTCGGCGATCAGTGCATCGATGCTGCCGAAATGGTGATTGAGCAACCCCACCGAAACCCCGGCTTCAGCGGCGATGCGCCGCACGGAAATGCCGGCATGCCCGTCACGGGCGAGGCTGGTGAGGGTGGCGGCAATCAACAGGTCGCGACGGTCTTCGGCCACAGGCACACCCTCGGTGAAGATACATGGTTGAACGTGTGTTCAATATATACCTGCAGAACCAACAAGAGGAGGGCAACGGCATGGCAAAAGACCTTTCGTGGCAAGTCCCCGGGGATTCCGGGAACACCCTGCACATTGGCGCCTGGCGCTTCGAGGGTGACGGCGACGGCCCTCGGGTGCACCTGCAGGCCGGTGTGCATGCCGATGAAATCGCCGGGATGCTGGTGTTGCATCAACTGCTGCCGCGTTTGCAGGCCTGCCAGGATCAGGGCCGGCTCAAGGGCACGGTGACGGTGGTGCCCCAGGCCAACCCGTTTGGCATTGGCCAGTTTCGCCAGGGGCGGTTGTTGGGGCGGTTTCACGAAGCCACCGGGCAGAATTTCAACCGGGCGTTTGATCATTCATTGGCCATGGAGCGGCCGGCCAGCAACCTGGCGCAATGGCAAAAAAGCCTGGTGCAACTGGCCGCCGATGCTGACCTGGTGCTGGACCTGCACACCGATGATGAAGCCCTGCCATATCTCTACATCCACCGCAGCTTTTGGCCCGCGGGCCGGGCGCTTGCGGCGGCGTTGCAGGTGGATGTGGTGATTGTCTGGGACGAGGGTGGTGATGGGTCGTTTGAGGAGACCATCATTGATCATGGGCAGCCGCGGTTGGCGGCGACGATTGAATTGCGTGGGCAGGCGGATGTGAGTGATGCCCTGGCCGGGCAGGATGGTGATGGGATCTGGGCTTGGCTCTGCGCCAGCGGGGTGATTGATGAGGCGCCGGTGATTGCGCAATGGCACGGGCAACTGGTAGATATGGGCTGTATGGAGACCATCCTGGCGCCGTGTGCCGGGGTGTTGGTGTTTGAAAAAGGTTTGGGTGAACAGGTGGAAGAGGGTGAGCGGTTTGCGCGGATTATTCGGCGGCCTGGGGATCCGGCTTCTGAGGTTGTGCTGCATGCGGCGCAAACCGGGCGGATGGTGACGGGGCATCGGGAGCGGCTGGTTTCACAGGGTTCGGTGGTGGCCAAGTTTACCGGGACGCGGTTGTCTGAGGGGTACAGCGGGGGGGTGTTGGATCCTTAGGCGGGAGTACATATCCGTTTCTTCGGTTATGGCTGGTATTGGTTCCGCTCTTACAGCGGCTCACTTTTGAACAGCGCAAAAGTAAGCAAAACGCTCTTGCCCCACCACTCGGCTCCTCGCTTAGGCTCGGAGTGCCCTCACTCCGGCTTTGGACCGTGGGCCGCCGTCATGGGCCATCCCTGGCCCAGGACGGCTAACCCGGCGTCCTGCCGGGTTACCCACGCTCCAAAGCCTGCGTTCGGCCAGCGTGGTTTAACGGGGCGCCCAAGATCAAGATCAAAAGCAGATCAAGAGCACAGCGGCCTACCGGCCGGCTTGAGTGTTGTGAAGCAAAGGCACAAGCAAAAATCAAAAGCGGGCACGGTCCACTGTAGGAGCTGGCTTGCCGGCGATGGCATCAACTGGGTGTACCTGATACACCGAGGTGTCTGCATCGCCGGCAAGCCAGCTCCTACAGAAAAGCAGCTCTGCTTTCGCTCTGGTTTTTGATCTGGCTTTTAACACTCAGGTCGGCTTTCAGGCCGCCGTGCTCTTGCTTTTGATCTTGATCTTGCTCTGACTGCCCCAATAAGCCCGAGGCCGAACGCAGGTATTGCGCAGCGGGTAAACCGGCAGGAC
Organism: Pseudomonas sp. KK18; assembly: GCF_037094675.1. Lineage (NCBI taxonomy): Bacteria > Pseudomonadati > Pseudomonadota > Gammaproteobacteria > Pseudomonadales > Pseudomonadaceae > Pseudomonas > Pseudomonas sp. KK18. The sequence continues at coordinate 3,657,358 of NZ_CP146605.1, read as the reverse complement.
GCCGGTTTAGCCGCGCCGGGCCATGGATGGCCCGTCGCGGCGGCCCGCGGAGAAATGCCGGAGTGAGGGAACGCCGAGCCCTAGCGAGGCGCCGACAGGCGGGGCAGAGCGCTTTGGTTACTTTGCCGCTTTTTGTACGGACCGGACACATGGTTGACGGGTGTACGGGGACATGGTTGACACTTTTCGGCGAGCTAACTACGCCGGAAAACCATCATGCCCTGGAATACGAGAGACGCCATGAGCCTGAAAAAAGAGTTCGTTGCCTTAGCCCGGCAACCCGGCAGCAATAAACGAGAACTGTGTCGACGGTTCGGTATCAGTCCCCAAACCGCGTACAAGTGGCTCGGTCGCTACGAAGAACAAGGCCAGCAAGGTCTGCTGGAGAAATCCCGCAGGCCAGCCACTAGCCCAAAACTTACCGAGCCCGCGCTGGAGACTGAAGTCTTGGCAATTAGGCGGGAGCATCCAGCCTGGGGCGGCCGCACGATCAGCAATCTGTTAGATAAGCGTATCGCTCCTAGCACTGTCACCAATGTCTTACATCGCCATGGTTTGGTTCAAACGGTCCCAAAAGAGTTACAGGCAGCAAGGTTGAGGTTTGAACACGACGCGCCCAATGATCTTTGGCAGATGGATTTCAAAGGGCATTTCCCAACGCAACAAGGCCGATGCCATCCGCTAACTGTTTTGGACGACCATTCTCGTTTCAACTTGGCAATCAAAGCCTGTGCCAACGAGCGCACAGCCACGGTACAGGAGCAGTTGATCGCGGTTTTTCGGCGCTACGGTTTACCAGCTCGCATCAACGTCGATAACGGGCCCCCATGGGGCTCTCCGCGTAATCCGGGGGAGATCACGGAACTGAGTATCTGGCTCGTTCGCCTAGGTATCAGAGTAAGTTTCAGTCGGCCTTTCCACCCTCAAACCAATGGGAAAATCGAACGATTTCATCGGTCACTCAAGGCTGAAGTGCTCAACGGCCGCCATTTTCGGACGCTTGCAGAAGCGCAAACAAATCTTGATCAATGGCGAGAGGTTTATAACCATCAACGCCCTCATCAAGCCCTGGATTACAAGGTTCCAATGGACCGATACCGAGAAAGCCCCTGGGCTTATCCGGAGACGCTTTTGGCGTTTGAGTACGGGCCGGACGATTTAAAGGCCAAGGTTTATCACAGCCGATTTAAGTTTCAGAAGCGCTATTTCAGGATCGCCAAAGGCCTGGCCGGACATCACATCGCACTACGTCCCAACACTGAGAGTGACGGGCTATTTGACGTCTATTTCTGCCATCATTTTTTGCGAACGATCGACGTGAAACAGCCTGATTACGGTTCATAATGTGTCAACCATGTCCCCGCACATGTGTCCACCATGTGTCCGGTCCGTACACGCTTTTGCAAAGTGACTCGCTGTAAGAGCGAAACCATAAGCCGCCATTACCTAAATAACGGATATGCCCCCAAAATTCCGCCGATATTCGATCTCGAAAACCACGGCCCCCCTGGGACATCCCACCCGACAAGCGATCTCACTGCCACCCGCTGGTGCATGCTCTTGATTGCATGCAGCTTTTTGTAGCGAGGAAGCTCGCTCCCGTTGACCCGCATGGCAGGCCAAACAGCCTAATCAATAGCAAGCTAGCTAATTGGCGCATTAATTGCCTTGAAATATGGCAATTAGACATCACTCCCGGAGTCCGCCATGAGCAGCCTGTCGAGCAGCACGATGCAGTTATCTTCCGCCGAGAAAAGCTGGCTGCCCTGGTGGGGCAAGACCGGCAAGTTCGCCATGGGCTGGTCCTGCCGCCTCAACCGCGCGGTGTACCCGGTGATGGAGCAAACCTTCGAGGCCATTGCCGAAACCCGGGTCAAACTCCTGCAAACCTGGACCCGCGAACAGTGGGAACACCTCAACGAACTGGCCACGACACTGGCCCGCGATTCCGTGCTCACCGACAACAGCCTGCTGGTGGAAAAACTGCACCAGGCCGGGGATTTCTCCGAGCTGTTTATCGTCGACCCAAAGGGCGAATTACTGGCGAGTACCTGGAGCCAGGCCAGTCACCGCGCGCTCAATCAACAAGCCCTGGCCGCCGGGCTCAAGGCGCCATTCCTCCACGGTCCCTACAGCGACCCGCTGACCTTGCAGATCGGCCCTTCGTCTTCGCGCTTCCATGACGAAGTGACCCTGATGTTCTACCAACCATTGACCCGCGAGGGCAGGGTGGTCGGCTGCCTCTGCGGTCGGGTGCCCAACGACATACTCGGGGATTTGATCCAGCGCGAGGCCGGGCATATCTTCCCCGAGTCCGGCGATAACTACCTGTTCATGGTGCAATCGCGCTTCGACCCGGCCCTGCAGCCGGGCATTGCGCTGTCCCGCTCACGCTTCGAGGACGGCACCTTCACCCACGGTGAAAATCTCAAGAGCGGCGTGCACACACCCTGGAAAACCGTACAGATCCAACGCCACACCGAGCTGGAATTGCGGTTTATCGACCCCGCCACCCAACAACTGCACCCCGGCGTGCGGGAAACCATCCGCAAGGGCTCGAATCTGTTTGTCACCTATCCCGGCTATTCCGACTACCGTCACATCCCGGTGGTGGGCAAGGGCGTGACCTTCGAACTGCCGGGCTCGCCGGATCGCTGGGGCATGATGTGCGAGGCCGACCTGGAAGAGGTCTACCGCCGGCGCTCCCTGAGCCACGGCTTGATGAAGCCCTATCTGGCGACCATGGCCGGCCTGTTTGCCTGCAACTTCCTGGTCCGTCACTACAGTGGTTTGCCCGCCGCCTGGACCGATGCGTGCGAGGTGCTGAGCATGGTCGTCGCGGCCTTGCTGTTCAGCCGCCTGGGCCCCAGGCGCCTGGCCGCACGCCTGAATGAAATGACCGAGGTCATCCGCACCATTGCCGAAGGCGAGGGCAACCTGCGCCAACGCCTGGACAGCGGGCGCATGGTCAACGACGAAACCGGCGACATGAGCCGCTGGATCAACAGCTTCATCGACCGCCTGGATTCGGTGGTCGGCCAGGTGGTCAAGGCCAGCCACAGCGTTGGCAACACCAACCAATTGATGCTCGGCCGCAGCGAGGCGGCCGGGTTGATGTCCCATGAAGTGGCCGACGCCACCCACCGCATGATGATCATCGTTGAAGAGCAACTGGGAGAAATCCAGCAAGCCTCGGTGAGCGCCGAGCAAATGAAGCAGGCCATGGACGAGGTGGTCAGCCGGGCCCGCGAGCAATTCCTCGCGGTACAGGTCGGCACCCAGTCGATTCGCGATGTGGTGCAGCGCTCCTCGGAAAGCGTGCAACTGCTGGACAGCCGCATGGCACAGATCAGCAACATCACCGGGTTAATCAGCGACATCACCAACCAGACCAACCTGCTGGCCCTGAATGCGGCCATCGAAGCGGCGCGGGCGGGCGAGCATGGCCGCGGTTTTGCGGTGGTGGCCGACGAAGTCCGCACCCTGGCGTCACGCACTTCCAAGGCAGCGGAAGACATTCGCCAGATGGTCGAGGGCCTGCAAGGCGAAACCCGCAAGGCCGTAGGCTTCATGGAAAACGGCGTGACCAACGTCGACAGCAGCCTGCGCCTGGCCGAGGACGCCTCCTCGGAGAACGTGCACCTGCACCAGGCGGTGGAGAGCATGTTCAGCATCATCCAGCAGCTCAACGCCCGCAGCCTCGACTATGGCAAGACCATCAAGCAGGTCAGCCACTCTTCGGAGCAAATGCGCCTGACCGTAGGGGTGTTGCAGACCAGCGCGGAAACCGTGCGGGTCAATGCCAACAAGTTGCAGAAGCTGGTGGGGTTGTTCGAAGTCAGTGAGGCTGCGGCCTGACCAGGCTGCGCTTATCCAGCAGCAGGCGCTCCAACTCCTTCATCGGCAAAGGCCGGCTGAACAGATACCCCTGGATCTGATCGCAGCCGGCTTCCCGCAGAAACTCCAGCTGCGCCTGGGTTTCCACGCCTTCGGCCACCACTCGCAGCTTCAGGCTGTGGGCCAGTTCGATGATGGTGCGGGTGATAGCCGCGTCCTGCGGGTTGCTGGTGACTTCGCGGATAAATGCGATATCGATTTTCAGCGTATCGATCGGGAACCGCCGCAGGTAGGCCAGGCTGGAATAGCCGGTGCCGAAGTCGTCGATGGAGATCTTCACGCCCATCGCCCGCAGGCGCTGCAAGCTGGCGATGGTGTGCTGGGTGTTCTCCATCAGCGAGCCTTCGGTCAATTCAACTTCCAGCCAATGCGCTTCCACGCCGGCCTGGGCGAGGGACTGGGCGATATCGGCAATCAGGTCACCCTCGATCAATTGATGCCCTGAAACGTTGACCGATACCTCCACCGCGCCCACCGTGCCGGATTGCCAGGCAGCGATTTGGCGGCACACGTTGTCGATCACCCAACGCCCGAGCGTGACGATCAAGCCCTGGCTTTCCAGGATCGGTATGAAGACCGCCGGAGAGACTGCGCCGTAACCGGGCCGGTCCCAGCGCAGCAGGGCCTCGAGGGCGCACACCTGACCGTTGGCCAGTTCGACCTTGGGTTGGTAATGCAATACGAATTCTTCGCGCTCGACAGCCAGGCGCAGGGCTTTTTCCAGGTCCAGGCGCGCCAGATCATGCACATTCAACCGCGAGGACTCATTTTGGTGGTGTTGAAGTTGCTGCTCCAACAACTGGCTATGGTTTTTCAACCGATCGCCGTGGGCCTTGAGCCGCAGCAGGTTGCGTACCCGTAGCCACAACTCGACCCGCTCCACCGGCTTGCTGATGAACTCCTCGGCACCGGTTTCCAGGCCGCTGAGCCGCGCGCTGGACTCACTCAATGCCGAAAGCATGATGATCGGAATGTTCGCCGTGGCCTGGTTGCCCTTGAGCTGGTTGGCCACTTCATAGCCGTCCATGCCCGGCATCATGATGTCCAGCAGGATCAAGTCCGGCGGCCGCTGCGCCACCAACTGCAAGGCTTCTTCACCACTGGCGGCGCTCACGGTCTGGTAACCCTCGTGGCGCAGCAGGGTTTCCAGCAGCTTGCGCACCTGGATTTCATCATCAACGATCAACAGCGTTGCGGGTTGGCTGGCCATGGAGAGGACTCAAGTCGAGGGAGTAATGTTCTTTTGCAGCAGCGTGTCGATCACCTGGTACAGCTCTTTGTAGCGCAGGGGCTTGATGATGTAGGCATCGCAGCCGGCCCGCAGGGTCTTGTCACGGTCTTCCTTCATGGCCATGGCCGTCAGGGCGATCACCGGGATGTGCGCGGTATGAGGGTCCTGCTTGAGCAGTGACGTGGCTGCCAGGCCGTCCATGCCCGGCAACTGGATGTCCATCAGGATCAATGCCGGTTGTTTTTCCCGGGCCAGGGTCAGCCCGGTCTCGGCATCGGCGGCCCACAACACGCTGTGGCCGGCGTTCACCAGCAGCAGGCGGGCGAGGCGCATATTGGCCTCGTTGTCTTCGACGATCAGGATTTCGGCCATGGGGCCTCCGCATCCGCGGCACGGTGCAGCGGCAGCCACACCACAAACCGCGCGCCTTCGCCTTCGCGGCTGGCCACGGCGACACTGCCGCCGTGCAGGTCGGTGAGTTGCTTGACCATCGCCAGGCCCAGGCCCGTGCCTTCGAATTTGCGCGCCAGGCTGCTGTCGATCTGGCTGAAGGCCTTGAACAGCTTGCTCATGTCGTCCCGGGCGATCCCGATGCCGGTGTCGCTCACGCTCAATTCAAGGAACTGTTGATGCTCGCTGGGCTGCAGGGCAAAACCATAGGTGGGCCAGTCGCCGAGAACCTGCCCGACTTGTGCACGACTCACCTCGCGTACCGACAGGGTCACCGAGCCGCCGTGCTCGCTGAACTTCACCGCATTGGCCAGCAGGTTGTAGATGATCTGCTTGGTCTTGCGCAGGTCCAGTTCCAGCGCGCCGAAGTCGTCCGGGCTTTCGAGTTTCAACTGGATGCGCTGCAATGCGGCCTTTTCCCGCACGATCAGCAGGCTGTTGGCCAACAGGCCGGCCAACTCCACGGCTTCCAGTTCCAGGTCCATCATGCCGGCCTCGACCTTGGACAGGTCGAGGATGTCGTTGATCAGCGACAGCAAGTGCTGGCCGCTGGTGAAGATATCGCCGATGTACTCGCGCTGGATATCGCTCATGTCGCCCACCAGGCCGTCCTTGAGCGCCTCGGAAAAACCGATCACCGCATTCAGCGGCGTGCGCAGTTCGTGGGACATGGTGGCGAGGAATTCGGACTTCATGTGGCTGGCGTGTTCCAGCTCCAGGTTCTTCTCTTCCAGGGCGCGCTCAAAGCCTTTGCGTTGCGCCTCTTCCTGCTTGCGCGCGGTGTTGTCGGTGCCGATCAGCAGGTAGCCGATGATCGCGTCGTTGCGGTTGCGCAGGGCGGTCACCGACACCATGGCCGACAGGCGACTGTTGTCCTTGCGGATATAGGTCAGTTCGTAAATGTCTTCGATGCCCCGGGAGGCCTTGAACACCAGGGCCTCAAAGCCCGGCGTGATCGGTGTGTCCAGTTCCAGGCTGAGGGCGGCGGCGCGGGTGATCAGCTCGGCGGGGTCGGAAATGTCGGCCGGTGTGACGCGGTTCAGCACATCGGCGGCGGCGTAGCCAAGCATGCGTTCGGCACCGACGTTGAAAATCTGGATTACGCCTTTTTCGTCGGTGGCGATGCTGGAGAAGTAGGCGCTGTTGAAGATCGCATCTTGCAAGGCGCCGGCCTTGAGCAGGGTTTTCTGGCGTTTGAATTCGACGATTTTTTCAGCCCGGGATTGCGGCTCCGCCGGGCTGTCGACTGAAGAGTTGTCCATCGTGCAGTGTCCCGTGAACTTCAGGCCCGACGCTGCCAAAGGCGGCGCCGCAGAGCATGCTCACAGAAGATCGCGCACGCGCGATGAGGAGGAGATGAGGTCTTTGGACGATAGCAGATAAACCGCAACCGACAGGGATCGTAGTGGCCAAACGCGGTGTTATTTTTAGAAAAACACTCAATCGGATAGGTGAAGGTGGAAAAACGGCGGTTTTATCTGCAATTAGTCTCTCCAGGTCGCTGGATGAACATTTATTCATCAGGTGAAACGTTTAATCAAACGATAAACGGCTGACGCAAGCGCTTGCGTAAGCAAATGTATCTGATTAGAGTCGGCAGCAATCAGGTCTGCCGATGACTGCCATCGGCAAACGCCCGAACACAACAATAATAAAACCAGGAGCTCAGTCATGAGCCTTGAACCCTTGCTTGAAATGCAGGGCATCAGCAAGACCTTCAACGGTCTGCGGGTGCTCAAGAACGTCAGCCTGAAGGTCTACCCCGGTGAAATCCACGCCTTGATGGGTGAGAACGGCGCCGGCAAATCGACCTTGATGAAGATCCTCTCCGGTGCCTACCAGGCCGATGATGGCGGCACCATCCGCATCGATGGCCAGCCCGTCGCCAGCTACAACCCAGCCTCCGCCAAAGCCCTCGGCATTGCCGTGATCTACCAGGAACTGAGCCTGTGTCCGAACCTCACGGTGGCCGAGAACATTTACCTGGGCCGTGAACTGCGCCGTGGCTGGACCATCGACCGCAAGGGCATGGAAGCCGGGGTGGCCGAGGTGCTGGCAAGGCTCGGTGCGGAGTTCCTGCCCACCACCCGCGTCGCCAGCCTGTCCATCGCCGAGCGCCAACTGGTGGAAATCGCCCGGGCCTTGCATGCCCACGCAAAAATCCTGGTGATGGACGAGCCCACCACGCCGCTGTCCTCCCGGGAGACCGACCGCCTGTTCGCGCTGATCAAACAGCTGCGCAGCCAGGGCCTGGCGATCATCTACATCAGCCATCGCATGGCAGAAATCTACGAGCTGTCGGACCGGGTCTCGGTGCTGCGGGACGGCGAGTACGTCGGCGAACTGGCGCGGGACGTGCTGTCGGCCGAAGTGCTGGTGAAGATGATGGTGGGCCGCGACCTGTCAGGTTTCTACAAGAAGGAACATGCGGCCTACGACCCCGGCCAGGTGGTGATGCGCGTGCGTGACATGGCCGACGGCAAGCGCGTGCGCAACTGCAGCTTTGACCTGCACGCCGGTGAAGTGCTGGGCATCGCCGGCCTGGTGGGCGCCGGGCGTACCGAACTGGCACGGCTGATCTTTGCCGCCGACCCACGCACCTCCGGCACCCTGGAGGTGGTCGGCAAAACCGTGACCCAACTGCGCAACCCGGCGGATGCGATTCGTGCCGGTGTCGTCTACCTCACCGAGGACCGCAAGGCCCAGGGTCTGTTTCTCGACATGAGCGTGGCCGACAACATCAACGTCTGTGCGTGTGTGCCGGATGCCCATGCCGGTGGCGTGCTCGACCGTGGCCACGCCGCACAACGCTCACGCGATGCGATCAAGTCCCTGTCGATCCGCGTGGCGTCGGGCAAGGTCAACGTCGGCGCGTTGTCCGGTGGCAACCAGCAGAAGGTGCTGCTGGCACGGCTGCTGGAGGTCAAGCCGCATGTGCTGATCCTCGACGAGCCCACCCGTGGCGTGGACATCGGCTCCAAATCCGAGATCTACCGCATCATCAACCAGTTGGCCAAGGCCGGCGTGGGCATCGTGGTGATCTCCAGCGAGCTGCCGGAAATCATCGGCACCTGCGACCGCGTGCTGATCATGCGCGAAGGGCAACTGGTGGCCGAAGTGGGCGGGGCATCGGGGCTGGATATTTCCCAGGAGGCGATCATCGACCTCGCAACCGGCAGCGAGCAGGTGGCCGCCCATGGCTAATTCAACGACAAGCGGGAGCAACACCATGACTGTGGCAACGATCGGCAAGGCTGAGCGTATTCGCGAACTGATGCGCACGGTGGGCATGTTGCCGGTGCTGGTGCTGTTGCTGGTGGGCTTTGCCCTGGCCAGCGAAAACTTCATGACGGTGCAGAACCTGTCGATCATCACCCAGCAGGCGTCGGTCAACGTGGTGCTGGCGGCGGGGATGACCTTTGTGATCCTCACGGCGGGCATCGACTTGTCGGTGGGAGCGATTCTTGCGGCTTCGGCTGTGGTTGCGTTGCAAGCGTCGATGTCACCGCAGTTCGGCATGTTCGGGATTGCCGCCGGGGTTGGCTTCGGCCTGTTGCTGGGCCTGGTCAACGGCGGCCTGATCGCCTTCATGCGCCTGCCGCCGTTTATCGTCACCCTGGGTGCGCTGACCGCCATGCGCGGTTTGGCACGCCTGTTGGCCGACGACAAAACCGTGTTCAACCCTGATTTGCCGTTTGCCTTTATTGGCAACGATTCGGTGCTGGGCGTCCCCTGGCTGGTGATCATTGCCGTGGCCGTGATTGCGCTGTCGTGGTTCATCCTGCGGCGCACGGTGATGGGGGTGCAAATCTACTCCGTGGGCGGCAACCCGGAAGCGGCGCGGCTGTCGGGGATCAAGGTGTGGAAGGTCCTGCTGTTCGTCTATGCCATGTCCGGTGCCCTAGCCGGCCTCGGCGCGGTGATGAGCGCGTCACGCCTGTTCGCCGCCAATGGCCTGCAACTGGGGCAATCCTATGAGCTGGATGCGATTGCCGCAGTGATCCTCGGCGGTACCAGTTTTACCGGCGGCGTCGGCACCATCGGCGGCACGCTGATTGGTGCGCTGATCATCGCGGTGTTGACCAACGGCCTGGTGCTGCTGGGCGTCTCGGATATCTGGCAGTACATCATCAAGGGCATCGTGATCATTGGCGCGGTAGCGCTGGATCGCTATCGCCAGTCCGGTGCGCGGACCTGATTTCACTCAAACAACAATCACAAGAGAGTCATCATGAACTTCAAACGCATGTTTCCTGTTGTCGCCTCCCTGGGCGTTGCCGTGTTGATGTCCCAGGCGGTGCAAGCCCGTGAACTGAAAGCCATCGGCATCAGCATGGGGTCCCTGGGCAACCCGTATTTCGTGACCTTGGCCGACGGTGCCACGGCGCGGGCCAAGGAGCTGAACCCGGCGGTGAAAGTCACCTCGGTGTCGGCCGACTATGACCTGAGCAAGCAGTTCTCGCAGATCGACAACTTCATCTCGTCCAAGGTCGACCTGATCCTGCTCAACGCCGTCGACCCGTCGGCGATGGCCTCGGCGATCAAGAAAGCCCGTGATGCCGGGATCGTGGTGGTGGCCGTGGACGTCGACGCCAAGGGCGTGAATGCCACAGTGCAGACCGACAACGTCGAGGCCGGCAAGCTCGCCTGCCAGTTCATCGTCGACAAACTGTCGGGCAAGGGCAATGTGATCATTCAGAACGGCCCGCAAGTCACCGCCGTGACCGATCGGGTCAAAGGCTGCAAAGCCGCGCTGGCCAGCGCCCCGGAGATCAAGGTGCTGTCAGATGACCAGGACGGCAAAGGCTCCCGCGAAGGCGGCTTGAACGTGATGCAGGGCTACCTGACACGCTTTCAGAAAATTGACGGCCTGTTCGCAATCAACGACCCGCAAGCCATCGGCAGCGACCTGGCGGCCAAGCAACTGAAACGCAGCGGCATCATCATCACCTCCGTGGACGGCGCGCCGGACATCGAGAATGCCCTGAAGACCGACACCCTGATCCAGGCCTCCGCCAGCCAGGACCCATGGGCCATGGCCCAGACCGCCGTCAATGTCGGCAATGACATTCTCAATGACAAACAACCCGCCGAAGCGGTTACCCTGCTGGCGCCAAAATTGATAACCCGCGATAACGTCGGTTCCTACGCCGGTTGGTCAAGCAAGCATTAAAAGCACCCAGGAGTGAGCACCGTGGCAACCATGGAGGATGTGGCAAGAATTGCAGGGGTGTCGACGTCAACGGTTTCCCACGTCTTGAACGGCACCCGCAAGGTCAGCCCGGACACGGTGCAAGCGGTGCAGGACGCGATCCGGCAGGTGGGCTACATCCCCAACACGCTGGCGCGTTCCCTGGCGCGGTCCACCACCAATACGATTGGCGTGGCGATCTCGGCACTGTCCAACCACTACTTCAGCGAAACGGTGCACGCGATTGAAACCGAGTGCGCCAAGCACGGCTACATGATGTTGTTTGTCGATACCCACGACGATCCCGAGCAGGAATTGCGCGTAGTCACGACGCTGCACCATCGGCGGGTGGACGGCATTCTGCTGGCGCCGTCTACCGGTTCGCTGGCCCTGGAATACCTGCAGGCCAATCAAGTGCCGGCGGTGCTAGTGGACCGGATGATGTGTGATCGTTTCGATCAGGTCGGGGTGGAAAATACCCTGTCTACCCAGGCTTTGGTGGCGCACTTGATCGAGCATGGCCACCAGCGGATCGGCTTTATTTCCGGGCGGGCGGGGCTGGGCACTTCCGATGAGCGCGTGGCCGGCTATCAAGCCGCGTTGCAGGCGGCAGGGTTGGTGTTTGACCCGCAATTGCTGGTCAACGGTGGTTCCAGCAGCGAGCCGGCACGGCAAGCGACCGCGCAGTTATTGGCCCTGGCAACACCGCCCACAGCAATCATGGCGGGCAACAACCTGATGACCCTGGGTGCGATGCACGCCTTGCGTGATGCGAATATCGACGTGCCCGGGCAGATGGCCCTGGTGGGCTTCGATGATTTTGACTGGGCGGATTTCTTCGTGCCACGCCTGACCCTGATCGCACAGCCGGTCCAGGAACTCGGCGCCCGGGCGGTCAACCTGCTGCTTGAGCGCATGGCGTCGCCCAAGCGTAAAACACACAGCGTGCGGCTCGCGCCCACCCTGAAGATTCGTAACTCATGCGGCTGCCCCTGATATGAACAACGCGGTTTCCCTTGGCATTGATCTCGGCACTTCGGAACTCAAGGCGATCCTGATGGACGAGCAAGGCAACGTCCTCGCCCATGCGGGCGCGCGGCTGACGGTCTCGCGCCCGCACGCAGGCTGGTCCGAGCAGGCGCCTGAGGATTGGTGGCAAGCATGCCTGAAGGCTCTGGACCAACTGCGCACTGATCAGCCGGATGCCTACGGCCGTGTCGGCTGCATCGGGTTGTCCGGGCAGATGCACGGGGCGGTGTTGCTGGGGCAAGACGACCGGGTGTTGTACCCGGCGATTCTCTGGGATGACTCCCGTGCCATGGCCCAGGCTGAAGCCTTGGGCAGTGAGTTTGCCGACGTCACCGGCAGCTTGCCGATGGCCGGTCTCACGGCGCCCAAGCTGCTGTGGTTGCAGGAGCATGAACCGGCGGTATTCAGCGCCATTGATTGCGTGCTGTCGCCCAAGGACTACCTGCGCCTGCGCCTGAGTGGTGAGCGCGTGAGTGATGTGTCCGATGGTGCGGGGACGTTGTGGCTGGATGTGGCCAACCGTGAATGGTTTGAACCGATGCTGCAGGCCACGGGTTTGCGATGGGCGCAGATGCCACGGCTGGTAGAAGGTGGCGCGGCCAGTGCTTGTTTGAATGCGGCTGCGGCGGGGCGACTGGGCTTGGCCGAGGGCCTGGTGATTGCCGGCGGTGGCGGGGACAACCCGGTGGCGGCGGTGGGCATAGGGGCGGTGAATGCGGGGGATGCGTTTATCACGTTGGGGACGAGTGCGGCCATCGTGGCGATTACTGATCACTCGGCGGGGAATCCGGCGAGTGCGGTGCATAGTTTTTGTCATGCGTTGCCTAATCGCTGGTACACCATGGGCGCCATGCTGGCCGGGGCCAGTTGCTTGCGGTGGGTGACGCGGTTGACGGGGTCGGTTGATGAGCAGGCGTTGCTGGATCGGGTGCAGGCCGAGTTGCCGATCGGGCAGGGCGTGCCGGTTTCCAATCCGTTGTTTTTGCCGTATTTGGCGGGGGAGCGCACGCCCCATAACGACCCGTTGTTGCGGGGTGGTTTCATGAGCCTGGGGCATGACTGCACGCCGGCCATGCTGGGGTATGCGGTGATGGAAGGGGTTGGGTTCGGGTTGCTGGATGCGCTGAGTGCGGTGCAGTCGGCCGGGGCCACGGTGGGGGCTTGTGCGTTGGTGGGTGGTGGGGCGCGCAGTGAGTATTGGGCGCAGTTGTTGGCCAATATTCTTGGGCGGGAGATTTATACGTTGCATGGCAGTGAGTTGGGGGCGTGTATTGGTGCAGCGAAGTTGGGGTTCCTGTCGAGCGGCCAGGGTGCGGCGCTGTTGCAGGCGGGGATGCCGGTGAAGCAACGGTTTTTCCCGGACGGCGCTCAACAGGCTGTTTTGCAGGCTCGATATTTGAAGTTTCGGGGGTTGTTGGGGGCGGCTAAGGCTTTGCACGATTAGGGAGGTTCTGGGTGTATATCCGTTATTTGGGTAACGGCTGCTATTGGTTCCGCTCTTACAGCGGCTCACTTTTGAACAGCGCAAAAGTAAGCAAAACGCTCTTGCCCCACCACTCGGCACCTCGCTTAGGCTCGGTGTGCCCTCACTCCGGCTTTGGAGCGTGGGCCGCCGTCATGGGCCATCCCTGGCCCATGACGGCTAACCCGGCGTCCTGCCGGGTTACCCACGCTCCAAAGCCTGCGTTCGGCCAGCGTGGTTTAACGGGGCGCCCAAGATCAAGATCAAAAGCAGATCAAGAGCACAGCGGCCTACCGGCCGGCTTGAGTGTTGAAGAGCAAAATCAGAAGCTAAAGCGGGCACGGTCCAAATGTGGGAGCGGGCTTGCTCGCGAAGGTCGTTAACGATGACGCGGGCATTCTGAATGAACGCGGCGCTCTCAGGTTTTTCGCGAGCAAGCCCGCTCCCACAGAAAAGCAGATCTGTTTTCGCTCTGGTCTTTGCTTTTAACACTCAAGCCCGCCGGGAGGCCGCTGTGCTCTTGCTTTTGATTTTGATCTGACTGCCCCAATAAGCCCGAGGCCGAACGCAGGTATTGCGGAGCGGCGGCCCGCGGAGCAATGCCGTTTGGTGGACTTTGCCGCTTTTGCAAAGTGACTCGCCGTAAGAGCGAAACCATACGCCGCCGTTACCCAAATAACGGATATGTACCCAATCACTGAGCTGGCTTGCAGGCATGGCATCAGGTTTTTGCAGCCAACTCCCGCAGCACCTTGAGCAATGTGGTCTCACCCTTAACCACGTCCGCCTGCTCAAAGCAGATCCAACCTTCGTTAAACCCATCAATCATGCGCATGCGCGGCATTGGATTCTGCGCGCCTTGCTCACGAAACATCGGCTCCCACGCATCGCGAGGCACCACCTGTGCTGTCACACCACGACCAAGCACTTCGGTCAACGTGCGAGCGATGTCGTTCGGGCTGACCCATTGGCCTTCCAGCTCAACTACCCGACGCCCGCTCCAGTGTTGCTGCAACAATTGCGCAGCGAGGCGGCCGACGTCGGCGGTGGCGATCATCGGTACGGTCTTATCCAGCGGTTGCAGGAAGCTGTGGATCACTCCGTGTTCACGGGCCGTGATTACGTCGTAGGCGGTATTTTCCATGAACCAGCCCGGACGCAAAAAGGTCACCGGCACGTTCAACGCGCTCAGCGCCTGTTCCATCAAGGTGCGTTGGGTCAGCAGGTTCAGGTGCTCGGCCTGGGCGCCGATGGTCGACAGGCAAACAACTTTCTGCGGGGCCGCCGCTTCAATGGCCTGAGCGACGGCGGCAATCACCTTGCGCGCCTCGGGAAAACCCGGCTCCGGGTCGAAATCCGAAGGCGGCAGGATAAACACGCCGGTGGCACCCTTGAATGCTTCAGTGAGGGCCGCAGCGTCGTCCATATTGGCGATGGCGACCTCGCAACCAAGGGCGGCCCATACGGCGCCTTTGCCGGCATCGCGAATGACTGCGCGCACGGGTTGACGATCGTTGAGGAGAAAGCGCGCGAGGGCGCCGCCAACTTTGCCTGTGATTCCGGTGATGACATACATGGTGTTTACGCCTGTTGTTCCAATGTGTGGATCAAGCATAAACACCGCCCTGGATTGACAGAATAGCGATCCCGTCACTGCATCAGTGACTCAGAATCATGAATCACTCAGTGGTGGCAATCGGCGTTTTACCGGGGTTTTCTTGACGATGGCGGTGTTGGTTTCGGCGTAAGCGTTGAGCTTATCCAGCAGTGTGTCGAGTTGGTCCATGGTGCGCACATGCAGGCGTGCGATGAAGCAGTCATCGCCGGTCACTTTGTCGCATTCGGTGAACTCGGGGATCGCCTGGATCTGGCGCTCCACCTCCTGCAGTTTCCCGGGCAGTGGGCGGATGCGCACGATGGCTTGCAGCAGGTAGCCGAAATGTTTGGGGTCGATGTCCACGGTGTAGTTCTTCAAGACGCCGCGCTCTTCCAGGCGCCGCAGCCGCTCGCCGACGCTGGGGGAGGACAGGCCGGTGATACCCGCCAAGGCCTTGAGGGACAGGCGCGAATCGTCCATCAGCGCGGCGATCAGTTGCTGGTCAATGCTGTCAATCATGGTCGCTCCGAAAGCGATTGCTCAGGTTTGCCTAATAAGAATAGGCGAAATGCAAGGTTCGCCTTATTTAGAATCTGGAGTCGCTACAGGCCAGATTGCCATAATTGAGCCTCACTTGAGGAGCTCAATCATGGACAAATCCATACGTCGCGGTTCATGGGAAATGGTCGCCGCCATGCTCATATCCGGCACCATCGGCTGGTTCGTGCTGGTGTCGGGAGTGCCGGTGGTCGAAGTGGTGTTCTGGCGCTGCGTGATCGGCGCGCTGACGTTGCTGGTGGTGTGCTGGCTGCTCGGCTATCTGCGCCTGGACTTGCTGGACTACACCAAGCTCGGGCTGGCGATGCTCAGCGGCGTGGCGATCGTGGGTAATTGGTTGCTGCTGTTCGAGTCCTACGCCAGGGCATCCATTTCCATCAGTACAGCGGTGTATAACGTGCAGCCGTTCATGTTGGTGATGCTGGCGGCAGTGTTCCTGGGGGAGAAAATCACCGTGCAGAAGCTCGCCTGGCTGAGCGTGGCGTTCGTGGGAATGCTGGCGATTGTCACTGCCCATGGCGATCAGTCAAATACCGGGGACGACTATCTGGTGGGCGTGGCATTGGCGCTGGGCGCGGCGCTTTTGTACGCGATTGCCGCCCTGATCATCAAGCGCTTGAAGGAGGTGCCGCCGCATTTGATGGCGTTGATCCAGGTGACCACAGGCGCCTTGCTGCTGGCACCGCTGATGCAGTGGCACAGCCTGTCTGCATCGATGGATGCTTGGGCGGCATTGCTGACCTTAGGCGTGGTGCATACCGGCTTGATGTACGTGCTGCTGTATGGCGCGATCCAGAAGTTGCCGACGGCAATCACCGGGGCGCTGTCGTTTATCTACCCGATTGCGGCAATCTTTGTCGACTGGATTGCCTTTGGGCATCGCCTGGGCTGGTTGCAATGGCTGGGCGTGGCGGCGATTTTGCTCGCGGCGGCGGGGTTGCAGCGGGGTTGGTGGTGGCGTTCGAAAACAGTGATGAGCGTCACGCCGTAGCATGACGCTCACCGGCGACTCAATGTGCGCCGCGCGGGATGGTCTTGAGCAGGTCATCCGGGCTGATATAACCCACCACGCTGCCCGGTTGCGGCAGGCCGAGGATGTGGCCCTTGATCTTGCCGATCACGTGCATCTCGCAAGGCTTGCAGTCGAACTTTAGCGTCAGTACTTCGTCGCCGTGGATCAACTGCATCGGCGCAACCTTGGTCTTCACCCCCGTCACACCCTTGGCCTGTTTGGGGCAGAGGTTGAACGAGAACCGCAGGCAGTGCTTGGTGATCATCACCGGCACTTCGCCGGTTTCTTCGTGGGCTTCGTACGCCGCGTCGATCAGTTGCACACCATGGCGGTGATAGAAGTCGCGAGCCTTCTGGTTGTAGACGTTGGCCAGGAACGACAGGTGCGATTCCGGATACACCGGCGGCGGCGTGGTTTCCGCCTTGCGGCCGCCCCGTGGATGAGCCTGGATACGCGCCTCGGTCAGCGCCTCGATCACTTCACGGCGCAGGGCCTTGAGCTGCGAATTCGGGATGAAGAACGCCTGCGGCGCATCCAGCTCGATCGCGGTGGCGTGGTACTGGGTGGTGCCCAGTTGGCCCAGCAGGTCGCGCAGGGTTTCCAGGGCCTGTTCCGGCTTGTTGGCCACGCCAAATGGGCCGGGCAGGGCAACGCTGGCGCTGATGCCTTCTTCGCTGGTGACGGTCAGTTCCAGGCGATCTTCCTGCAGGCGAGCCGCCCACGACACGCCGATACGGCGCTCGGCGGAAGTCTTCAGCAAAGCCTGCTGCCAGTTATGGTCCAGGTTGCGGTTCAACGGATGATTCGGCCGCAGTTGATGCAGGCCGGCCGGCATCTCGTTGGGTTCGACGCGGTAGCGATAGCGCTTCTCGCCGTCTTCTTCGAACTCACCTTTTGGCTCGGCGATGTTCGCGCGGAAACCCACCACTTCACGCTTGATCAGCACGTTGAGGCCGTCGCCATTGGACAGCGGCTCATGGGTGATCACTTGCAAGTCACGCTTGCCGGCTTTTTCCACCACACCCACCGGCAGGCCGGTAAAGGTTGGGGTGTCGAAGGCGCCGATGTCGACCTTGCGGTCGGTGACGAAGTAGTCGGTGCTGCCACGGTGGAAGGTCTTTTCCGGGTCCGGCAGGAAGAAATGCGCGGTGCGGCCGCTGGACGCGCGAGCCAGGTCCGGGCGGTCTTCGAGAATCTCGTCCAGGCGCTGACGGTAATAGGCGGTGATGTTCTTCACATAGCCCATGTCCTTGTAGCGGCCTTCGATCTTGAACGAACGCACGCCGGCATCCACCAGGGCGCGCAGGTTGGCGCTCTGGTTGTTGTCTTTCATCGACAACAGGTGCTTTTCAAAGGCGACCACACGGCCCTGGTCATCCTTGAGGGTGTAGGGCAGGCGGCAGGCCTGGGAGCAATCGCCGCGGTTGGCGCTGCGGCCATTCTGGGCGTGGGAGATGTTGCACTGGCCGGAGAAGGCCACGCACAAGGCACCGTGGATGAAGAACTCGATGGCGGCATCGGTTTCATCGGCAATCGCCCGGATCTCTTGCAGGTTCAGCTCACGGGCCAACACCAGTTGCGAGAACCCGGCCTGGTCGAGGAACTTGGCCCGGCCCAGGGTGCGGATGTCGGTCTGGGTGCTGGCATGCAGTTCGATGGGCGGGATATCCAGCTCCATCACCCCCAGGTCCTGGACGATCAGCGCGTCGACGCCGGCATCGTAAAGCTCGTGGATCAGCTTGCGCGCCGGCTCAAGCTCGTTGTCGTGCAGGATCGTGTTGATGGTGGTGAACACCCGCGCATGGTAGCGCCGGGCGAACTCCACCAACTGCGCGATATCGCTCACGTCGTTGCAGGCGTTATGGCGCGCGCCGAAACTCGGGCCGCCGATGTACACGGCGTCGGCGCCATGCAGGATGGCCTCGCGGGCGATGGCAACATCGCGCGCAGGGCTGAGCAATTCCAGGTGATGCTTGGGCAAGGACATAGTTTTTTTAGTCAGGCTTGTCACGGAGGCGGGCATTGTAGCTGTGAAATGCCCGCCGGGCATCCCATCAACCCTTGGCGGCCATCGCCGTGACTTCAACCCGCATGCCTTCCACCGCCAGGGCGGCCACGCCAACCGCTGCGCGCACTGGCCAGGGCTTGGCGAAATAGCGTTTGTAGACTTCGTTGAAGGCGGCGCGGTCGGCCATGTCCGTCAGATAGATGGTCAGGTGCATGACCCGGTCAATCGAGCTGCCGGCGCGTTCCAGGGCCACTTTCAGGGCTTGCAGGGTGCATTCGCTTTGCAGGGTGATGTCGCCCAGTTCCAGGCTGCCGTCGGCGCGGGTGGGGATCTGGGTGGAGACGAGGATGCCGTTGAAGCCGATGACGTCGGAAGAGATGGAGTCCGGATCGAGGTCGGGGGTGAACGCGAGGTCGTGGTTGGCCATGAAGGTCTCGTTTTGCTGCAGAGTGAGGCCGCGCAGTTTAACGCCTCCCGCAGAACTGCCAACCCAAATAGCTGTTCAGCGTGCCAGCGACCTGTGTCGCTGGCACGTCCCGGGAAGGGCTTACAGGATGTTGAACGGGTAGTTGACGATCAGGCGCGTATCGTTGACGTCGCCGCCACTGCCCGACTCGGAACTGCCGGTGTGGTAGGCCTGACGCAGGCGGAACGCGAGGTTTTTCGCCGGCCCGCTCTGCACCACGTACGTCACTTCCACGTCGGTTTCGTGCTCCTTGGCGCCGTTGCCGTAGGCGCCGAGGTAGGCACTGTTGGCCGGGGTGTGGCTGCCGTCAATGTCGGAACCGTTGATGTAGCGGCTCATAAAGCTAAGCCCCGGCACACCGTAGGTCGCCATGTTCAAGTCGTACCGCAGGGCCCAGGAGGCTTCGCCAGGGCCGTTGAAGTCGGACCATTGCACCGAGTTGGCCAGCAGGATCGAGTCGCCGGCCGCGGCAGCACCGTTGTCACCCGCGCCGATGTAGTCGAACGGCTCGTTGCCATCGATCTTCTGGAACGACAGCGTCAGCGTGTGGACCTGCAGGAACGAATAGGCCGCCGCCAGCGAGTACGCCGTGGTGTTGATCGTGCCTGCGTTGGCACTCCCGGTATCCAGTGTGCGGTACAGGTTGCCGTCCAGGGTCACGGATTGGCCATTGCTCAGCGGCATCACGTAATTGAGGTTGGTGTAGTACTGGCGTCACACGTCCTGCAACTCGCCGGCATACACCGTGGCGCTCAAGTCCGGGGTGAAGGTGTATTTGCCACCGACAAAACTGGCACTTTTGGTCGCCACGTTGGCGTAGGTGGCAAAGATATCGTGCTCATGGTTGTTGGTATCGCCGCTGTTGGTCGCGGTGAAGTGGCCGGCTTCAAGGTTCAGGCCGGCAATTTCGTTGCTGGTCAGGTCAAAGCCGGTGGCGGTCTGGTCAAGCAGCCCGACACCCCCGACGGCAAACACTGGCGCGGTGGGCTGCATTTCACCGTACTTGAGCTGCGTCTTGGAGATCCGCAGCTTTATCGCTCCCCCCAACGAGCCGTAGGCGTCCTGAGGGTCGCCGTTGCGATCAAGGGGCAGGTTGCCGGTGTTCGCGTATTTGCGCTGGGAGTCGAGTTTCAGCCCGCCGTAGGCATAGGCGTCGACGCCAAACCCGATGGTGCCCTGAGTGAAGCCGGAGATGTAATTGGCCATGACCCCTTGGGTCCAGTCGCGCTGGTCGGCCCGGCCTTCTTCCCGGTTACGGTTCAAGTAATAGTTGCGCGCGACCCCGGTGAGGCTACTGCCATCGACAAACCCCGTGGCGGCGGCCTGATCCGTTACTGTGTCTGCCAAGGCTACTTGGCTCAGGCTGGTAGATATGACCAGCGCTAATAGGTTCCACTGTTTAACCATGGTAATGACTTCCCCGGATTAATTAATCGCTAAAAGTTGCGTGCACAGGTGCACGACCTTATTTTTTATGGCGTATATAACTTTTCGGCAGGCGTTATTAAGGCTGGCGTTGAAGCCGGGTTTCGCGTCTTATAGTTTTAGCCGGGCACCACCCTGGCGGGCATTGCTGGCCTGTGTGCGACGGGCGATTTTTAACCGAATTGTGTTAAAGAACCAGTGAAGGGATCTTAAACTCGATTAATTAATATTCACTTTTTCAGGCGGCAGGCTGGTGTAACTTTGAGCCTGTCTTAGCCGCTCTGCTTCGACAAAAAACTTTGGTTTGCCGCCGCAGGCTCTGCGGCGGATTTTTTATAAATACCCATGTAAATTTATTTAGTGTTGGGTTTATAAAAAGTACGGCGAGTACTTTGTTTTCTATTAACTTCCACAACTAATTGCCGGCGCTTTTATTGGCGCGACAGCACGTGAACCGATCAACTCCCTCCGTTTTAATACTTTCTTAAAAAAATCGGTCTATGGTTCTGGCCCTTGCTCATCATCCCGTATGTGTGGATTGTGTTGCCCCATTCCAAGCAGCACACGAGGGCCTGCTGTGTATTTATTGTTGGTGGAAGACGACGCCATGCTGGCCGAAGCCATTTGCGATGGCGCACGGCAAAACAGCTGGAACATTGACCATGTCAAGGACGCCTCCCACGCGCGCCTGGCCTTGGTCGAACATACCTATAACGCGGTCCTGCTTGACCTGGGCCTGCCGGGTGAGTCCGGTTTGAGCGTGCTCAAGGCCCTGCGCAAACAACACGACCCCACACCGGTGGTGATCCTCACGGCCAGCGGGCAACTGAGTGCGCGCATCGTCGGCCTGGATGCGGGGGCCGATGATTATCTGGTCAAGCCGTTCCAGCTCGACGAACTGTGGGCGCGCTTGCGGGCCGTGAGCCGGCGCAGTGAAGGGCGGGTGATCTCACTGCTGACCCTGGGGGATATCGTGCTGGACCGCAGCCGTCACGTGGTCACACGAGGCGGCCAGCGGGTGGCATTGAGCGCGTATGAATACCGCACGTTGCTCGCGCTGCTGGAGCGCCCCGGTCACGTGCTTGCGCGTGATCATTTGCAAGCGGTGGTTTATGGCCACGCCAGCAACATCGAGAGCAATACCATTGCCGTGTATATCCACCAATTGCGGCGCAAATTGGGCGATGAGCTGATCACCACGGTCCATGGCCAGGGCTATATGATCGCCGGGGCCCGTCAATGAAATCCCTGCGCCAACGCATGATGCGTGTGCTGTTCCTGACCATCGGTATCTGCTGGGCGCTGGCCTTGACGGCATTGCTGATTTACACCCAGGTCAGCTCCAGCAGCATCTGGGACAGCAAGCTGCAAGCCATCGCCACCCAGCTGTTGCTGGCTGTCCCGCAGAACAATGAGCAGCTCCCGGGCAAGGACGCCAGCCCGCAACTACGCAGCGCCGGGCTGGCCGAAGCCGGGTTGTTGACGTACCAGGTGTGGGCGCGCCACGACCGTTTGCTGGCCGGTGCGCCGGGCGCTCCGTCGACGGCGTTGCAGGGGAGTTTCCTGGACGGCTTTTCGAGCCCGATGATCGATGGGCGCAAGTGGCGGGTCTATTCAATTTCCGACAGCAACCGGCAACTGACGGTCCAGGTCGGCTACCTGCACAGTGTGATCAGCGCGGACATGCGTCGAAAAGCCTTCGTGGCGCTATGTATCGCCTCATCGCTGCTGGCGCTGGTAGGGCTGTTGATGTGGCAGGTGTTGCGGCGTGCGCTACGGCCGGTAATGGTGATCGAAAATGCCCTGCGGGGCAGGCATCGTTTTGACCTTACGCCGTTGTGGGTGTGCGCGCTGCCCGTCGAGCTGCGCCCGCTGGTGGAGGGGTTCAATCACTTGCTGCGCCAACTCGACCAGGCACTGGAAGGTGAACGGCGTTTTATCGCCAATGCGGCCCATGAGTTACACACGCCGCTCTCGGCCTTGCAGGCCCATGCGCAAATTGCCCTGCGGGCCACGACCCTGGCTGAAAAGGACGCGACCTTGCACAAGCTGCTGGCCGTGGTGGCGCGCAGCTCGCGTTTGTCTGAGCAATTGCTGGACCTGGCGAGCCTGGAGGCGGTGCACAAACCCCATCGCACCCAGGTCGATTTGAGCGAACTCATCGGCTATGTCACCGATGAATTTGAGGTGCAGGCCGCGCAGGCGCAGCGCACGCTGCTGGTGGAGACCCAACCGTGCCTGATCGACTGCGATGTCGACGCCATGGGCATTTTGCTGCGCAACCTGATCGACAATGCCCTGCGCTACACCGCGCCAGGCGACCACGTAAAAATCAGTTGTGGCCCATCGCCCCAGGGGCCTTGCCTGCAAGTCGCCGATAACGGGCCGGGGGTGGCGGCCGCCGAGAGGGAGTCGATCTTCGAGCGCTTTTACCGCGTTCCCGGCAATGGCGGGCAGGGCAGCGGGATCGGCCTGTCGCTGGTGAAAAATATCGTTCAAGGGCACCACGCAAGCCTCATCACCAGCAGCGGCCTGGCCGGCAAGGGATTGTCCATCAGCGTGTATTTTCCTGGGGTTGTGCCGCCTCCAGCACCTGCGCCATAACCTGGGCCTGCCATTCAAAATAAGGGTTGTACGTGAGGCGGGCATGCACCTTGCCTGCTTCCCGATAGCCCCAATCGGAATACCACACAGCGGCCCCCGCCAGGCATTGGCGGTAGCCGTCGGCGTTCTGCCCGTTGGAACACATCGGCTGTTTGCCTTGTCGACCGTACTGGGGGTTGTCCGGCGAGAACAGCACACTCATATGGGAAAACTGGCTGATGTGTTCGGCGGGAAACTGATCACTGCGCACCAGCATCCTAGGGTGGCGCTGCCCGGCAACCAGGTCGCCATACCAGATCATCCGGGATGCCGGGTTCGGAAAGCGCTGACTGAACGTCTCCCGCACAAACCCCACATCCACCACCGAATCATGGGCGGCGCTGACGATCAGCACTGGCCGGTCATAGGTCTGCATCGCCAGCCTGCTGCGCACGACGGTACTGGTGAGGTAGAACTGGGCAAAGCCGTTGGTGGGTACGTTCTGGTAGCGCAACGGCGTCTGCTGGGGGGCAGGGCCGTCGGGCTGGCGCAACCAGGGCTTGACCCTGGACAGCCACGGTAACAACCAATCGAAGGGCAGGCGGGCCTTGAACGCGGGCGAAAACAGCAGCAGGCCAGCGATGGCCGGGTCGTCCATGGCGTATTCCAGCACCAGGTTGGCCCCGGTGGAGAAACCGCCCAGGTACACCTCGTCGGCGTCCTGGCGCAGCAACGCCACTTGCCGCGCCACGCTGTGTTGCCAGTCGGTGATATCGACGCCCAGCATGTCGGCGGGTTGAGTCCCGTGCCCGGGCAGCAACAGCGTGCGCACCCGATAACCCTGGCCGGCGAGTTGTGGTGCGATATCAATGAACGAGCCCGGTGAGTCCCCCAGGCCGTGAACCAGCAGAATCCCCTTGCCGTTGGGGTGTTCAGGCAGCCATTCGCGAGGGGCGTTCCAGGCCAGTTCCAGGGCATGGTCCGTGCCCTGGAAGCGTCGGTCACGTTCAAGCAGCAAGAGGGTTTGCTGGCGGTAGTTGGCAAAACTCGCCGGCACCGGCGATACAGGGCTGGCCGGCAGCTCGGCGCAGCCGGCGATGCAGGACAACAACAGCGTCCCGAGTGATTTCATGGGGCCTCCGTGGGCGTGAGCAAGCACCGTAAAGCCGCCGCAGGCAGGGCCCGCGACGGCCATGTCAGTCAAAAACGGTACATGTACCAAAGCCGTGCCGAACCGAGGGTGGATCGGTCCACGATCGGGCTGTCTTCAATCTCACTGCCCAGGCGTGTGGCGCTCAGGTCCAGATAGACGTGCTGGTTGGCCTCCAGCTGATAACCAACGCGTACCCCTGCCTCGATATTGACGGTGGCGTCACCGGTGTAGGCCCGACGCGTCGCCGTGGCTTCGCGGGCGCGTACACCGTAGTAGTAAGCGACGTAATCTGCATCCAGGTGCACCGCTGCCAGGCGCGGGGTGAAGTCGAAGCTTCCCGCGGTAAAGCGTCGCTCGACGGCCAGCCGGATGATTTGCCCGTCACTGTTGCCTGACGCATCGCCTGCCCATTGCGCGGAAAACTGCGCGACCGGGCTCTGCCAGATGGCCTTGCCCCCCAGCCAGATGCCGGGATCACGGTCACGCATGCCGTCCAGGTCCTCGGAATCGGAGGCGTCATAGCCTTCACCCAGCCCGTACCGGGCCTGCAAACGAAAGGACAGCGCGCTGTCGCTGGGAATCTTGAAGTCGATACCAGGGCCCATCACGCTGATCCAGCGATTTTCATAGGACACCGCCGGCAAGAGTTGGCTGTCGTTGTCATGGCCGCGGTAGGGGGAATTTGTCACGGCGGCCCCCAGGCCCAGTCCCCAGCCAAATGCCTTGTCGCTTTCTGGCGCCGCGAGGGTGATGCCGGGCAGCAGCGACAGGCTGGCCAGGCACAGTGTCCCGACAAACGAGGTCAACGCGTTCACGGGCGGCGATTTAGCTTCGATGGGCGACATAGGTGTGTTCTCAGAGGGAGCGCTGAGGCGGAGTATGTCGGGGAGGAATTAAGAAATTTTTAGGCGGATTAATCGCTTGTTAAGAGGTCACTCAAAAGAACAAATCCTTCGGCGACAGCCTCTCGCTGAACCGTGAACCGGGATTCCTGGCGTGTTGCTTAATGACCTGCTTCAACACACCGATGAAGGCAGTTGCAGCTTTGCTGCGCACGTTACCCCGGCGGCTGACCACGCCGAGGATCCTTGATTTGGAGCCTTTGAACGCACTCAACGGCGCAACCGCATCGGCAAAACACGCGGATTTGAGCAATAAGTCAGGCAATACAGTCAGCGAGTCCGTCTGCAACAGCACCGGCAGCAAAATCCCCGCCGAGTGCACGCTCACCACATGACTGGGCGGGGGTGACAGGCGAAACTCCCGGTTCAGATCGCTGATAAACGTGTTGTGCAGCGAAGGCGGGTAGTTCGCCAGCCACTTCATGGCATTCAGTTCATCAATGGAACTGGAGTGCCGTAGCGGATGGTCTTTACGCCCCACCACATGGGCCTGATAAGAAAACAGCGGTTCGATGGAGAACTCGTTTTCGGTAATGAAATTACTGGCCTGGATCACCGCGAAATCCAGATAGCCGTCCCGAAGCTGCGGCACCGAAATGCCGTGCAGCCCCTCGAACACCTCGAGGAATACGTGGGGGTACTTTTGCTGGTAGAGGCTCAGGCATTCCGGCAGAAAGCTGAAGTTGATAAACGGCGAGACGGCAATACGCAGGCGTTCGGCCTGCCCGCTGCGAATCAGGTTCAGGTCGGCCTTGGCCTTTTCAATCTCGCTGAGTATCAGGCGCGCGTGGTGCAGCAGGCTTTTGCCAGCCTCGGTAAAACGCACGCCGGTGTGGGTGCGCTCCAGCAATTCCACCCCTTGTTGCTGCTCCAGATCACGCAAGGTGCGGGTGATTGCGGCCTGGGTCAGGCCGACGGATTTGGCCGCGCTGCGGATGCTCCCGGTTTCGGCGACCGCCACCAAAGCGGTGAACTGGTTGGTTTTCATGCTGTCCCTGATGACAACTAAATGTTGTCATCGAGCCTAAAGGTTGTCTTTTCATTCTGTCAATACGGGTCAGAATCAAGCCCATATCGGGTCTGAGGAGACAACAAAAATGAAGATTCTGGCAGAGATCGAACAGATTCAGGACGAGATGATAGCCATCAGGCGCGCTATCCACGCTCATCCGGAATTGGGCTTCGAGGAGTTTGCAACCAGTGACCTGGTGGCGCAAAAACTTGAGGAATGGGGCTTCGAGGTGCATCGCGGCCTGGCCGGCACCGGCGTAGTAGGGCAATTGCGCAACGGTGACGGCGCGCGCATAGGCTTGCGGGCCGACATGGACGCGCTGCCGATTGCCGAGGAGACGGGCCTGGAATACGCCAGCACCCAGCCCGGCAAAATGCACGCCTGCGGCCATGATGGTCACACCGCCACACTGCTGGCAGCGGCCAAAGTCTTGGCCAACACCCGACGCTTCAGCGGCACCCTGAACGTGATCTTCCAGCCGGCGGAAGAAGGCTTGGGCGGCGCCCGTGAAATGGTCGAACAGGGTTTGTTTGAGCTGTTTCCGTGCGATGCGATCTTCGCCATGCACAATATGCCGGGCTTCCCCCAGGGCAAGCTGGGCTTTCTCGCCGGGCCGTTCATGGCCTCATCCGACACGGCGACGATCACCCTGAACGGCGTGGGAGGGCATGGAGCAGTGCCCCACAAGACAGTGGATCCGGTAGTGATCGCGGCTACTTTGACCTTGTGCCTGCAAAGTGTGGTATCGCGCAATATCGACCCACTGGACACCGCAATCGTCAGCGTTGGCTCTATTCATGCAGGTTCCGCTGCAAATGTGATCCCGGCATCCGCCAAGCTGCTGGTCAGCGTTCGGTCATTGCGAGCCGACACTCGCGACCTGCTGCAAACCCGCATTACTACCCTGGCGCAGCACATCGCACAGAGTTACGGCGGCAACGCAGACGTGCATTACAACCGGCGTTACCCGGTACTGGTCAATGATGAGGCGGAGACGGAACTGGCCCGCAGTGCAGCTCTGGAATGGTGCGGGGAAGACGGCCTGATCGAGAATATGCGCCCGCTCACAGGCAGCGAAGACTTCGCCTTTATGTTGGCGAAATGCCCGGGCTCCTACCTGATCATCGGCAATGGCGACAGTGCGGAGAACGTCATGTGTCACCATCCCAAATTCGACTTCAACGACCAGTGCCTTTTGGTCGGCGCGTCCTACTGGGTCAAGCTGGTGGAAAAAATGCTCAAGCACACTGCTGCTGTCAATTGAGGCCCGGACCCGATCATGGAAACTACTTCAACTGAAGCGTCCGCCGTGTCTGTGCGCACATCGGCACCGGCCCAGCCCGGCAGGAAAAACAACATCGCCGCCGTCACCATCGGCAATGGCCTGGAGTTCTACGACTTCACGGTCTACAGCTTTTTCGCCACGGTGATCGGCAAGCAGTTCTTTCCCATGGAAGGCTCAAACCAGCTGCTGCTGGCGTTCGCCACCTATGGCATCGGTTTTTTCATGCGCCCGTTGGGCAGCATTTTGCTCGGCCAGTA
The DNA here is from genome assembly GCF_037094675.1 of Pseudomonas sp. KK18. Taxonomy (NCBI): domain Bacteria; kingdom Pseudomonadati; phylum Pseudomonadota; class Gammaproteobacteria; order Pseudomonadales; family Pseudomonadaceae; genus Pseudomonas; species Pseudomonas sp. KK18. Next base: position 3,629,840 of record NZ_CP146605.1, on the reverse strand, counting down.
TGCCGACCGGGTAGGGCGCAAGGCCGCGATGATATTGACCCTTTGGCTGATGGCCATCGGTTCGCTGATTTTTGTGCTGACGCCCACTTATGGCCAGATAGGTATCGCCGCGCCCTTGCTGATCGTGTTTGCCCGACTGCTGCAAGGCTTCGCGATTGGCGGCGAGGTCGGCGCGTCGACGACTTACCTGATGGAAAAAGCCGACAGCCACGAACGAGGTTACTTCACCAGTTGGCAATTCTTCAGCCAAGGCCTGAGCGTGTTGCTCGGTGCAGTGGTGGGCCTGAGCGTGAACTACACCCTGACCGAGGAACAAGTCATGGCCTGGGGCTGGCGTCTGCCATTTGTGATCGGGCTGCTGGTGATCCCGGTGGGCTCGTATATGCGCCGGCACCTGCAGGAAAGTGACCAGGTGAAGCACGACGTCAGCCATCGCTTGAGCTGGGGCGAGCATAAACGTGCGTTGGTCGCCGGAATCCTGATCGCCATCGGCGGCACTTCGGGCTCCTATGTAATCCTGCATTACCTCTCGAATTTTGCCGTGGCGCAGTTACACCTGCCGCTGTCTGCCGGGATCTGGACCGGCTGCGCAGCGGGTGCCGTGCAAGTGGCGCTGGCGGTGGCTTCCGGCCGAGCCTGTGATCGCTGGGGGCGCAAGCGCATGATTTTCTGGTCGCGGCTGGCCTTGTTGCTGTTGATCTACCCGGCGTTCGTGCTGTTGCAGCACTCGCCTACTTTGCCCGCGCTGGTGATTGTAGCGAGTACCCTGGCGGCGTTGCTGGTGTGCAATACCGTGCCTTCGCTGGTGTTGCTTGCGGAAATTTTCCCCGCTCAGGTCCGGGCGACAGGCCTCTCGGTGACCTACGCCCTGGCCAGCATCATTTTCGGCGGCTTTGCGCAGTTCTTCTGCACGCTGCTGATCTCACTTACCGGCAACCCCAGCGCCCCGGCGTTCTACCTGATTGTGTGCGGGCTGGTTTCCCTGCTGGGCCTGGCGCTTGTCAAAGAACCCACTCAACGTTAACCCAGAAGTAACGGAGCTTTTCATGACTACCTCAATAACGCGGTACGGGCGCGTATGCCCTGGTTTTTTCCGACTGTCGACGCTGGCAGCGGCGGTGTTGTGTTCAACCCTGGCGGGGCCGTCCATGGCCAGGGAAACCGATGAGGCCCGGGTGGATGCCCTGCTGAAAAAGATGACCCTTGACGACAAGTTCAACCTGATCCGCGGCATGACCGAAGCGGATGCTACCAACCAGGGTCAGGCCGGCTACCTGCCGGGCGTACCGCGCCTCGGCGTGCCGGCCCTGCGCATGGCAGACGGGCCACCCGGTATCCTGACCCGCAAGGCCTCGATCATTCCCACCTCGACCATGGGCCTGGCCGCCACCTTCAGCAAACAGGATGCCTTTGATAACGGCACGGTGATTGGCGAGGAAGCAAAGCGCCTGGGCATCGACGTTGCGCTGGAGCCCTTCATCAACATGTTCCGCGACTCGGGCTTTCGGCGCGGCTGGAACACCTATGGCGAAGACCCGCTCCTGACCGGCAGCATGGGCGCTGAATTGATCAAGGGCATCCAGGGCCAGGGCGTGATGGCGCAAGCCAAGCACCTGGTCGGCTACGACATGACCGGCTTTGACGTGAGCATCCCCGAGCAAACCCTGCACGAGGTGTACCTGGCTCCGTTCCAGGACGCCGTTGACGCCGGCGTAGCGTCAATCATGTGCTCCTACAACAAGCTCAACGGCGAATTCGCCTGCGGCAACGAACAATTGCTGGAACAGGTGCTGCGCAAGCAGATGGGCTTCAAGGGCTTTGTCACCTCTGACTGGGGCGGCGTGCACAGTGCGCAATACATCAAGCGGGGCATGGACATGGAGATGCCCGGGCGCATCGATGAACAGCACCCATTCTGGGACATCATGCGTTCCTACTACGACGACACCGAGCAGCAACAGCCTGCGCTGCACACGTCCATGGGCAGCATGAAAAAGGTCTTCGCTCGGCCCATGCCGGAGGAGTGGATGGTCGGCCAGCGGCCAAACGTGCTGCTGGGGCAATTCCCCAACGACGAGAAGCCGAGCAACCTGTTTGAAGCCCTGCGGGATAAAACCGTCAGGGAACAGGACATCGACACGGCCGCCAGGCGCGTGCTCGGGCAGATGGAGCGTTTCGGCCTGTTGGACAAGGGCAGCCACCAGCCACAGTCGACCCCGATGGTTGCCGGGTTGTCCGCCATCGTGCGCCGCACCAGTGAGCATTCGGCGGTGCTGCTGAAAAACCAGGACAACGTACTGCCGCTATCGAAGGACGACCTCACGGGCATAGCGATGATCGGCCCGGGCGCTGTCCAGCCCGTTGCGCTGGGAGTTTCAGCCGAGCACGCGATCGGCATGCCGCAGCTACAAGTCGGGCCGGCCACTGCACTAAAGGCAATCGAACCGAATGCCGCGATCAGCGTGACGGTGGCCAATGACATGACCGGCGTCGTGATTCCGGCAGACCGGGTTTCGTTCGATGGCAAGCCAGGTTGGGTTAGAGTCGAGGAGGGGCAGAACCAGCGTGACCAACAACTGCAATTCACTGGCGCGAATGCCCTGGCGGCAAACACCTTGCCAAGCTGGAAAACCCACCTGACCATCGATCAGGAAGGCGACTACAACCTCAACCTGCACATGCTTGGCGCCGGTGCCGTGCTGAAGGTCGACGGGAAAATCATCGGTGAAAGCAGCTCGTTGAAAAACGCCCTGCACGGTGATGTGGTGCATCCGGGGCAGGATGCCCTGATGCCAACCACCGATGGCCTCAACAACGTGCGGCGCATGGTCAAGCTCAGCCGTGGCGAACATCTGATTGAAGTCAGCACCTATAACGACACGTCTGGTGAACCGGTTCAAGTACGCCTGGCGTGGGTCACGCCTGCCATGCGCGAAGCCAACCGGGCGCAGGCGCTGGCTGCTGCCCGCAGCGCGAAGAAGGTCGTATTTTTTGCCTGGGCGCGTACCGACCCACAGTTTGGTTTGCCGGGCGACCAGGACAAACTGATCGAAGAAATCGCCGCGATCAATCCCAATCTCGTAGTGGTGCTCAACACCAGCAGCCCGGTCGCGATGCCATGGCTGGACAAGGTCAAGGGCCTGGTGCAGATGTGGTGGACAGGTGATGAAGGCGGCCCTGCGACTGCGAACATCCTCACCGGCCGCAGCAACCCTGCAGGCCGCCTGCCGTTTACCTGGGCCCGCAGCCTGCAGGACTATCCCGCCACCGATCCCAAGTACCCCGAGCGTGGCCAGCAACTGGATGGCGTGGTCAGTTACACCGAGGGCGTCAATATCGGCTACCGCTGGTTTGAGTCGCAGCATAAGGCACCGCTGTTCCCATTCGGTTATGGGTTGTCCTATAGCCGCTTCGATTACAGCGCGCTGCAAACCTATCGCCTGGGCAATGGCGACCTCAAGGTTGATTTCAAACTGACCAATAGTGGTGGCGTTGCGGGGGATGAAGTACCGCAGCTGTACCTGAGTGCACCGCAACACAAGGTCGAAGGTGCCGAGTTCGCACCGCAGACCCTGGTCGGGTTTGATCGGGTCAGCCTCAAGGCCGGGGAGACTCGGGCGGTGTCCATCACCGTGCCGCTGCGCAAGCTCCAGTATTGGGCGGTGAAGACCCAATCCTGGGAGCTGCCGCGAGGCCAGCGCACCTTGAAACTCGCCAGTGCGTCGGACAACGTGAGGGCCAGCCACGTCGTCTCGTTCTGACCGTTACACCCCATAAAAATAAAAATATCCAGGCTTTAGCGTCACCTACCTCTTGAACGTCTGCGCCATTGCCTGGTGGCGCAGCGGGAGCTTTCACCGATGAATTTCTCTGTTCGTCCAACTGGACAAGGCTTTTGCGTGCGTCATCGTTTTATCCTGGCGTGCTTCCTGGCGCTGTGCAGCGTGCAGCCAGCCATGGCCATCGATCTGATCAAGACCGACAGCGATCGGTTGGAGCTGCACGCCCAGGGCATTTTCGCGTCAAACGACAAGGTCTACATCCAGGGCCGTCACACCGGCAGCATCGGCCACCGCATCAACATGATCTACACCCACCAGCTCGACTCGCAGTGGGCCGTGGGCATGCGTCAGGAATGGGCCTACGACCCGTTCTACTACGACGGCACCGCCGCCCAGACCAAGCGTTTCCAGTATGTGTTCGTGCGCAATGCGCGCTGGGGGCAACTGAGCTACGGTCAGCAAAAGTCCCTGACCTTCGACATGGTGGGTTCGATCACCGACTGGTATTTGGGCTACGGCACTAAAGGGCAGGGCACGTTCAATGGGTATGGCGGCAACCAGTTGCTGGGCTTCTCCCGGCCGAACAAAACCCTGTATTACCGGGTAAGAAGCGACGATTTCGAATTTGGCGTGATGTATGGCCTGGGCACCGGCCCGGTACACAACTCCGTCAACCCCAGCAGCGTGGGCGCCGGCAAATTCGTCGACAGCTCCCGCAATGCGCTGTACCAGGTGGGTACTGTCTGGCGCCCGGCGGATCATTGGTCATTGCGCCTGGCCTACGGCTACACCGAAATGAGCGAGCGTTCACTGGACGGCCACGCTCAACTCAACACCCGGCACCCGAATGTCGAAGGCTGGTTGTCGGGGGTGACCTACACCAATGCGCCCTGGTATCACGCGGTGGTTTACGGCGAGTACCGCAACCTGAATGCATCAGCGCCCACCGCCAGTGGTTATCGCGAGGCTAAGGCACTGGAGTCTTACAGCAGCTATTCGTTTCCGGAAATGGGCGAGCTGGGATTCTTCAAGGCGTATGGCGGGATCAACCTGTTCTCGGACAAGAACAGCTCAGGGCGCAGCGGCTACTCGGTGGCCGGTTTTGCCCTGATCACCTTGCATGACACTTTGGCGATTGGCCTGGAGAGGAAGTTCGATATGGCCAGGAACAAGCAAGGCGACTATACGGGGCAGGATGAGTATGAGTTGGTCGCCAAGTACTACTTTTAACAATTTACCTGCCCCTGGTCGCACAACTGCTGTGCGACTTGGGGGATTAATCCACTGCCGTACAGTGCCTATAGTTCTCTCACCGTCGCAACGTCCTACGGGCCGTTGCGAAATCCAGTCGTAGATTGAGGTGATCATAATGAATAGCGAATTCAAGCCTGACGTGGCCGATACCCAACCGCAGCACCTGCTCGATGCCGAATACTTTGAATACAGCAAAGCCGCCAATCCCATCAGCGCCAACCTGATCACGCGCATTCCCTATCACAGCTTCCCGGCCTCGCTGTACGACAGTGGGCCCTCTCGGGTAGTGCCGCTGGACCTCAGCGATGCCTTGGGTTGCGAAGGTCCGGCCACCGGTCCGGGGCTGTGTGCGAACTTCATTCGCCTGAACGCCGGCGATACGCTGGAACTGCACCCCAACGCCACCTCACAGGTGTTTTATGTCATCGCCGGGCAGGGCAGTGTGGTTCAGGGCGCGCACCGCATCGACTGGACCAAAGGCTGCTTCATTGCGCTGCCAGGTCTGCAGCAAGCGCGGTTCAGCGCATCAGAGGATGCGCGCCTGTATTACGTCCACGATGAGCCGCTGTTGCGTTACCTGGGCGTGATCCGCAGTGCCGATCGCTTCGTGCCGACGCTGTATCCCGCGGAGCTGGCCAACGCAAAACTGCGCGAAGCGGCCGATGATCCCCGCGCCCAGGACCGTAGCCGTATCAGCATCCTGCTGGGCAATCGCAACTTCCCGCAGACTCGCACCGTGACCCATGTGCTGTGGGCGATGTACGGCATCCTGCCGCCGGGGTCGATTCAGAAGCCCCACCGACACCAGTCGATTGCGCTGGATTTCATCATTGATTGCCCCAAAGGCTGCTATTCGCTGGTGGGCACCGAACTAGACGCCGATGGGCAGATCCGCAACCCGGTGCGGGTCGACTGGTCGCCGGGCCTGGCGTTCGTCACCCCGCCAGGTTACTGGCATGCCCACTTCAATGAGTCCGACACGGAAGCCTTCCTGATTCCGATCCAGGATGCGGGGCTGCAAACCTATCTGCGGTCGCTGGATATCCGCTTCAGCTGAGACGTTTCCAGTGCGGTGTTTCGCCCAGTTGCTCGACGATAAAGTCGATGAAGCACCGCACTTTGGAAGACACGATGCGCTTGGGTGGATAAACGAACCAAACCGCCGATTCACGGCCTGCGATGCGGATATCCCACTCAGGCAACCACACCAGCAACTCGCCGGTTTCAATGGGTTTGGCTACCAGCCAGTCGGGCAGCAAGGCAAATCCCAGGCCCTGTTGTGCGGCGATCAATTGTGCGTCCAGGTCGTTGATCCGGATGCTGTCTTTATGCACCAGCGGTGACACCTCACGCCCGTTGGCAAATGCGCTGTCAGCCGCTCCCAGGATCGCCGGCATGGCAGCCAGGTCGGCAGGGTTGACCGGCGCCGGATACTCCCGGCAAAACGCCGGGCTGGCCACCAGCCGGTAGCGCTCATCGCAGATCTTGCGTGCCTTCAACGTGGAATCCGCCAGGGTGCCAATGCGGATCGCCAGGTCCGCGCCGGCATGAATCAGGTTGACGTGGCTGTCGTCCAGCACCAGTTCCAGCTTGATCTGCGGGTAGCGGGCCAGGAAGGCATTCAAGGTGGGAAGGACATGGTGGCGGGCAAAGGCGGGCGGCAGGTTGAGCTTGAGCACGCCCCGTGGTTGTTCGTTCAGCGCGGAGGTGGCCGCCTTGGCTTGTTCCAGCTCGTCCAGCACCCGGCGTGCGTGCGTCAGGAATGTCTGGCCACCCTCGGTCAGGTGCAGCGTACGGGTAGAGCGGTTGAACAAGGCGATGCCGAGGTCCTGTTCAAGGTCCTTCACGTAACGGGAAACCGTGGAGGCCTTGATGCCAAGCCGGTCGGCGGCGCGGGAGAAGTTATTGCCCTCGGCGGCTTCGACAAAGGCGGTTAACGCAGCGAAGTAATCCAAGGGCGGCCTCGACTTGACGGTGGGTTGCCTGGCGCTACAGCGGCGTCAGCACGTTCATCACGGTGTCCAGCGCCACCCGGGTATCGTCCAGTTGCACCAGGGAGGCATGCCGCGCGCCGAGGGCGTCACGGTTCTTGATCGCGGTGAGGATCGCTTTGTGCCGGGGCAGGCTGAGGCCCTGGATGTCGGGGCGACGGTTGGTGATGTTGATGGACTCGCGAAGTGGCAGCGACAGCATATTGCACATGTAGGCCAGCAAGTCGTTGCGGGTCGCATCGGCAATCGCCCGGTGGAAGTCCAGGTCGGCCTGCAGCAACGTTTCGTGGGTATTGGCGGTTTCCATGCCGAGGTAGGCTTTTTCGATGGTGGCGATGTCGGCGTCGGTGGCGGTGGTCGCGGCCATCGCGGCGATTTCCGGCTCGAGGATCCGGCGCACACCGGCCAGGGTGTTGAAAAACTCGCTGTGGGGTGTCGACTGCATCAGCCAGGTCAGCACGTCCGGGTCCAGCAGGTGCCACTGCACCCGTGGGCGCACCACGGCGCCAACCTTGGGCTTGGAAATCACCAGGCCCTTGGCGCTGAGCACCCGGGTCGCCTCACGCAATACCGAGCGGCTGACCTTGTACTCCTCGCACAAGGTGGCCTCCATGGGCAACCGTTCTTCCGGCTTGAAGCGCCCGGAAACGATGTGCATGCCCAAGTCCTGGACGATTTGGGCGTGCATGCTCTTGCGCGGCTTGGTCGGCTGCTGATCCATAACAGGGAGGCTACTCTGGCGAAATACGCGGCATCATAGCATTGCTCCCGTCCCAATTAGTGGGAATGACGCGGCACTTCGGCGCCACGGCAGCCCACCAGGAAGTCGAAGTCGCAGCCCTGGTCTGCCTGTAATACGTGGTCGATGTACAGCTGCCGGTAACCCCCGACAATCAGCTGCTCGGGCGGCGCAAGGTCGGCCATGCGGGCCGCCAGTTCGGCGTCCGGAATGTCCAGGTGCAGGCGGCCATTGGCGCAATCGAGTTCGATCCAGTCGCCTTCCTTGACCGTGGCCAACGGGCCGCCGGCCGCCGCTTCCGGCGCCACGTGCAACACCACGGTGCCGTAGGCCGTGCCGCTCATGCGCGCATCGGAAATCCGCACCATGTCGGTCACGCCCTGGGCCAGCAGTTTGGCCGGCAAGCCCATGTTGCCGACTTCCGCCATGCCCGGATAACCCTTGGGCCCGCAGTTTTTCATCACCAGGATCGAGTTGGCATCCACGTCCAGTTCCGGGTCGTTGATCCGTGCCTTGTACATGTCGAAGTTCTCGAACACCACGGCACGCCCGCGATGCTGCATCAGTTCGGCACTGGCAGCCGAAGGCTTGAGGACTGCACCCAGTGGTGCGAGGTTGCCCCGCAGCACACAAATGCCGCCGTCGGCGCGGATCGGGTTGTCGAGGGTGCGGATCACTTCGTCCTGGCCGTAGATCGGTGCTTCGCGGGTGTTTTCGCCGAGGGACTTGCCGTTGACGGTCAAGGCATTCGGGTGCGGGATCAGGTTGGCCTCACCGAGGCGGCGCAGCACCGCCGGCAGGCCGCCAGCGTAGTAGAACTCCTCCATCAGGAAGCGCCCGGACGGCTGCAGGTCGACGATGGTCGGCATGCCACGGCCCATGCGGGTCCAGTCGTCCAGGTCGAGCTCGACGCCGATGCGCCCGGCGATGGCTTTCAGGTGAATCACCGCGTTGGTCGAGCCGCCGATGGCTGCGTTCACACGAATCGCGTTTTCGAAAGCCTCCTTGGTCAGGATCTTCGACAGCTTCAGGTCTTCACGCACCATCTCCACCGCACGCATGCCGGACATGTGCGCCAGTACATAACGCCGCGCATCCACCGCGGGAATCGCCGCGTTGTGGGGCAGGGAAGTGCCGAGTGCTTCGGCCATGCAGGCCATGGTCGAGGCGGTGCCCATGGTGTTGCAGGTGCCCGCCGAGCGGGACATGCCGCCTTCGGCCGCGAGGAAATCGTCGAGGGTAATGGTGCCCGCCTTGACCTGTTCGCTGAGCTGCCACACCACGGTGCCCGAGCCGATGTCCTGGCCCTTGTGCTTGCCGTTGAGCATCGGCCCGCCGGTGACGACGATCGCCGGCACGTCGCAACTGGCGGCGCCCATCAGCAGCGCCGGGGTGGTCTTGTCACAGCCGGTCAGCAGCACCACGCCGTCGATGGGGTTGCCGCGAATGGCTTCCTCCACGTCCATGCTGGCCAGGTTACGGGTGAGCATCGCGGTGGGGCGCAGGTTCGATTCGCCGTTGGAGAACACCGGAAATTCCACCGGAAAGCCACCGGCTTCGATCACGCCGCGTTTCACATGCTCGGCAATCTGGCGGAAGTGCGCGTTGCAGGGCGTCAGCTCCGACCAGGTATTGCAGATCCCGATGATCGGTTTGCCGTGAAACTGATGATCGGCAATCCCCTGGTTTTTCATCCAGCTGCGGTACATGAAGCCGTTTTTATCGGCGGTACCAAACCAGCTGGCGGAGCGCAGGACGGGCTTTTTTTCGGACATGGCTGACTCTCTTATTGTAAGACTATATTGATCCATTCTCGGCTTAACATAGGCGTAAATTCGGGTGTTTGGAAGTGTTGTTGATTAAATAGTATTACTATATAGTCCGATTCAACGAGGCCTGGCCCTGGCGGTTTTCCGCGAGAGGCAACCCGAAACGCTCTATAAAAATAACAATCGGAGACCGCTCACATGAGCCAGGAACAGCGGCTGATACGTCGCATCACGCTGAAACTGATTCCCTTTCTGATCCTGCTGTACCTGATTGCCTACGTGGATCGCTCGGCCGTGGGCTTCGCCAAATTGCACATGGGCGCGGATGTCGGCATCGGCGATGCGGCGTATGGACTGGGAGCAGGGCTGTTCTTTATTGGCTACTTCCTGCTGGAAATCCCCAGCAACCTGATGCTCGACCGTTTCGGCGCGCGGCGCTGGTTCGCACGAATCATGGTGACCTGGGGCGCGATTACCATCGGCATGGCATTCGTCCAGGGCCCCCACAGTTTCTATGTGATGCGCTTTCTGCTGGGCGCCGCCGAAGCCGGGTTCTTCCCGGGTGTCCTCTACTACATCACCCAATGGTTCCCGGTGAGGCACCGCGGCAAGATCCTCGGGCTGTTCATCCTGTCCCAACCCATCGCCATGATGATCACCGGCCCCGTGGCGGGCGGCTTGCTCGGCATGGACGGGATACTCGGCCTGCACGGCTGGCAGTGGTTGTTCATCGTCATCGGCACCCCAGCGATCCTGCTGACCTGGCCGGTGCTGCGCTACCTGCCGGATGGGCCGCAACAGGTGAAATGGATGGACCAGGCGGAGAAGGCCTGGCTCACCGGCGAGCTGGCCAAAGACCTGCAAGCCTACGGCCAGACCCGGCACGGCAACCCGCTGCATGCGCTGAAGGACAAACGCGTGTTGCTGCTGGCGCTGTTCTACCTGCCGGTGACCTTGAGCATTTATGGCCTGGGCCTGTGGCTGCCGACCTTGATCAAGCAGTTTGGCGGCAGCGACCTGACCACCGGGTTTGTGTCGGCAGTGCCCTACATCTTCGGGATCATCGGTTTGCTGATCGTCCCGCGCAGTTCCGATCGCCTGAATGATCGCTACGGTCATCTTGCCGTGCTCTACGTGTTGGGCGCCATCGGCCTGTTCCTCAGCGCCTGGCTGACAGTGCCGCTGTGGCAACTGGCAGCGCTGTGCCTGGTGGCGTTTGCGCTGTTTTCTTGCACGGCGGTGTTCTGGACCTTGCCGGGACGTTTCTTTGCCGGCGCGAGTGCAGCGGCGGGCATCGCCTTGATCAACTCGGTGGGCAACCTCGGCGGCTACATCGGGCCGTTCGTGATCGGCGCCCTCAAGGAGTACACCGGCAACCTTGCGTCGGGCTTGTACTTCCTGGCGTGCGTGATGCTGTTCGGGGTGGTGTTGACCGGGGTGGTCTATCGGTTGCTGGAGCGCAGGCACGTGCTGCCGCCCGATCAGTTCGCCGCCAGCGCCCGTGGCGCCACGCGTACTTAATTGGCAATCAGGAGAACACTCATGGGGTTAGTGCAGTTTGAATTGAACAACGGCGAACGCCGAGTGGGCGTGGTCGACGGCGATCAGGTACGCGAGGTGCGGGCCGCCCGCACGGTACGCGACCTGGCACTCGCCGCCATCGAGGCTGGCGTCACCCTGCAACAGCACATAGACCACCTCGGCCTGGCCGAGAGCCACGACTACGCCAGACTGCTGGCCGCGCAGAAGATCTTGCCACCGCTGGATCACCCGGACCCGGCCCACACGCTGGTCAGCGGTACCGGCCTGACCCACCTGGGCAGTGCGTCGGCGCGGGACAAGATGCACCAGAACGCCAGTGACGAAAGCGCGATGACCGACAGCATGCGCATCTTCAAATGGGGCGTGGAGGGCGGCAAACCGGCTGCTGGCCAGGCCGGTGTGCAGCCGGAATGGTTCTACAAGGGCGACGGCAGCATCGTGGTGCGTCCGGGCCAGCCATTCCCGTGGCCAGCGTTTGCCGAAGACGCCGGCGAAGAGCCGGAAATCGCCGGGCTGTATGTGATTGGTCACGACGGCAAGCCGTATCGCCTGGGCTACGCGGTGGGCAACGAGTTTTCCGACCACGTGATGGAGCGCAAGAATTACCTGTACCTGGCCCACTCCAAGCTGCGCAGTTGCAGCTATGGTCCCGAGTTGCGCCTGGGTGAACTGCCCCGGCACCTGGCGGGCACCAGCCGTATCGTGCGCAATGGCGAGGTGTTGTGGCAGCACGAATTCCTCAGTGGCGAAGCCAACATGTGCCACAGCCTCGAAAACCTTGAATACCACCATTTCAAATACACCCAGTTCCTGCGCCCAGGTGACGTGCATATCCATTTCTTCGGCACCGCCACCTTGTCGTTTGCCGACGGCATTCGTACCCAGCCAGGCGATGTGTTTGAAATCAGCCAGGCCGAATTCGGCGCGCCATTGATCAACGGCATTGCCGTGGCCAACAGCGGCGTGGCACCTGGCGGCATAGGCACCCTTTGAAGGAGACAGGTATGACCCGGATTTGTGGCCACAACTACATCGGCGGCCAGCGCAGCGCTGCCGGCAGCATCACCCTGCAGAGCATCGACGCCACCAGTGGCGAGGCATTGCCCTTTGATTTCTACCAGGCCACCGCGCAGGAGGTCGACGCCGCGGCCAACGCCGCCGCTCAGGCTTACCCGGCTTATCGCAGCCTGAGCGCGCAGCATCGTGCGTCGTTCCTGGAGGCGATAGCCGATGAACTGGACGCCCTGGGCGATGACTTTGTCGCTCTGGTCTGCCGCGAAACGGCGTTGCCCGCCGGGCGTATCCAGGGTGAGCGCGGTCGTACCAGCGGCCAGATGCGGTTGTTCGCCAAGGTACTGCGGCGCGGTGATTTCTACGGCGCGCGGATCGACCAGGCGCTGCCGGATCGTCAGCCCTTGCCGCGCCCGGATCTGCGCCAATACCGCATCGGCCTGGGGCCGGTCGCGGTGTTTGGGGCGAGCAATTTCCCCCTGGCCTTTTCCACTGCCGGTGGCGACACCGCCGCCGCGCTGGCGGCCGGTTGCCCGGTGGTGTTCAAGGCCCACAGCGGCCACATGGCCACCGCCGAGCGGGTCGCCGATGCGATCATGCGGGCGGCCGAGCGCACAGGTATGCCCGGCGGCGTGTTCAACATGATCTTCGGCGGCGGTGTGGGGGAAGCGCTGGTCAAGCACCCGGCGATCCAGGCCGTGGGTTTCACCGGCTCGCTCAAAGGCGGCCGGGCGTTGTGCGATATGGCGGCGGCACGCCCGCAACCGATCCCGGTGTTCGCCGAGATGTCCAGCATCAACCCGGTGATCGTCTTGCCCCAGGCCCTGCAAACCCGGGCAGACACCATCGCCCGCGACCTGGTCGCCTCGGTGGTGCAGGGGTGCGGCCAGTTCTGCACGAACCCGGGGCTGGTGATCGGGATTGCCTCGCCAGCGTTCACAGGCTTCACCCAACAGGTCGCCCAACTGATCGGCGGCCAGCCCGCGCAAACCATGCTCAATGCCGGCACCTTGAACAGCTACGGCAAAGGCCTGCACACGCTGCTGGCCCATCCTCGCATCGAGCACCTGGCGGGCCAGACGCAAACCGGCAATCAGGCGCAGCCACAGCTGTTCAAAGCGGACGCCAGCCTGCTGATCAACGGCGATGAAGTGCTGCAGGAGGAAGTGTTCGGCCCCACCACGGTGTTCGTGGAAGTCGCCGACCAGGCCCAACTCGCTGCGGCGTTGCACGGCCTGCACGGCCAATTGACCGCGACGATCATCGGCGAGCCGGCGGATTTCACCCAGTTCGGCGAGTTGACGCCGCTGCTGGAGCAAAAGGTTGGCCGCATCCTGCTCAACGGCTACCCCACGGGCGTCGAGGTGTGTGACGCGATGGTCCATGGCGGGCCGTATCCGGCGACTTCGGATGCCCGTGGCACTTCCGTGGGCACCCTGGCGATCGAGCGTTTCCTGCGACCTGTGTGCTTTCAGAATTACCCTGATAGCCTGCTCCCCGACGCGCTGAAGAATGCCAACCCGTTGCGCATTCAGCGTCTGGTAGATGGGCAGCCGTCGCGCGACGCGCTGTAACCGGTACCACCTGAAAACAACAAGAAAGCAGGAGGTTTCATGTCGTGGACCGCAGTCACACCGCACCGGGCTCGGCTGGGCGAAGGGCCGTTCTGGGATGTACCGGGCCAGGCCTTGTATTGGGTGGACATCATCGGCCAGCAGGCCTTGCGCCTGCAGGGCAGGCAATTGCACACCTGGCAATTGCCTGAGCCGGTCTCGGCGTTTATTCCGTGCGCCAGCGGCGATGCACTGGTGACCCTGAGCAGCGGCGTGTATCGCCTCGACCTCGATTCGACGCCGAGCGATCCACGCCTGACCTTGCTTTGCGTCGCCGATCCGCAACCGGGCAACCGTGCCAACGAAGCCCGCTGCGACGCCCAGGGCCGGCTGTGGCTGGGCACCATGCAGAACAACATCGGCGAGCACGGTGAAGACTTGCCGGTGCTGCGACGTTCCGGCGGCCTGTTCCGGGTCGATACCGACGGGCAGGTCACGCCGTTGCTGCAAGGCTTGGGCATTCCCAACACCTTGCTGTGGAACGACGCCGCCACCCACGTGCATTTCGGCGACAGCCTGGACGGCACGCTCTATCAATATCCGATTAATGAACAGGGCCAGCTCGCACCTGCGCAAGTCTGGTTCGGGCCTCACTCCCGGGGTGGCCCGGACGGCTCGGCCATGGACGCCGAAGGCTATATCTGGAACGCCCGCTGGGACGGCAGCTGCCTGCTGCGGCTGACGCCGGACGGTGAAGTTGACCGGGTCATCGAATTGCCGGTCAGCCGTCCCACCAGTTGCGTGTTCGCAGGCCCCGACCTCAAGACCTTGTACATCACCAGTGCCGCCAGCCCGCTGGATCACCCGCTGGACGGTGCGGTGCTGGCCATTGAGGTCGATGTGCCGGGGAAAACCTGCCACCGCTTTGCAGGATAACCAACAGGCTGTTTAACGCACTCAAAAACAACAACAAGGAGTCACCCTATGAATCGTCGTCGTGGTATCCGTTCCCTGTGCTGCGCCGCTGTGGCGGTGTCCGCCGTCGGCCTGAGCAGCCTGTTGCTGGCGGCCGAGCCGGTGAAGATCGGCTTTCTGGTCAAGCAGGCGGAAGAGCCTTGGTTCCAGACCGAATGGGCCTTCGCCGAAAAGGCCGGCAAGGACAAGGGCTTCGAGGTGATCAAGATCGCCGTGCCCGACGGCGAGAAAACCCTCTCGGCCATCGACAGCCTGGCGGCCAACGGTGCCAAGGGTTTTGTGATTTGCCCGCCGGACGTGTCCCTCGGCCCGGCGATCATGGCCAAGGCCAAAGCCAACGGCTTGAAAGTGATCGCCGTGGATGACCGTTTTGTGGACGCCAAGGGCAACTTCATGGAAGACGTGCCTTACCTGGGCATGGCCGCGTTTGAAGTGGGCGAGAAGCAGGGCAGTGCCATGGCCACTGAAGCGAAAAAACGTGGCTGGGACTGGAAGGACACCTATGCGGTGATCAACACCTACAACGAACTCGATACCGGCAAAAAGCGCACTGATGGCTCGGTCAAATCCCTGAAGGCCGCGGGCATTCCGGATGATCACATCCTGTACGCAGCCCTCAAGACCCTCGACGTCCCCGGCAGCATGGACGCCACCAACTCGGCGCTGGTCAAGCTGCCCGGCGGCGCGAAAAACCTGATCATCGGCGGCATGAATGACAACACCGTGCTTGGCGGCGTGCGCGCCACCGAAAGCGCCGGGTTTGCGGCGGCGAATGTCATCGGCATCGGCATCAACGGCACCGATGCCATTGGCGAATTGAAGAAAGCCAACAGCGGCTTCTTCGGCTCGATGCTGCCCAGCCCGCACATCGAGGGCTACAACACCGCGAGCATGATGTTCGAGTGGGTCACTACGGGTAAGGAGCCGCCGAAGTACACGGCCATGGATGAGGTGACGCTGATCACCCGCGAGAACTTCAAGCAGGAGCTGCAAAAGATCGGTTTGTGGAACTGATGGCCGCTGACGTTTCCCGGCAGCCCTGCTAACGCCGGTACTGTGGGAGCTGTCGAGCTTCAGCGAGGCTGTGATAGCGGTGGGTCAGGCACCTTGGATATTGATAGTGCCGACGTCATCGCAGCCTCGCCAAAGCTCGACAGCTCCCACAAGTTTAGTCAGCAGAGAATTTCAGCACGGTATTCTGCGTGTAGGTCTGGCCAGGATCGAGACGGGTAGAGGGGAAGCTCGGCTGGTTGGGGCCGTCGGGAAAATGCTGGGTTTCCAGGGTGAACGCACTCCAGTGGGCGTAAGGCTTGCCACCCTTGCCCTTGATCGTCCCGTCGAGGAAGTTGCCGGTATAGAACTGCACGCCAGGCTCGCTGGTATACAGCTGCAAGCGGCGACCGGACTGCGGGTCACGAACGTCGGCGACCAGTTTGCCGATATCACCCTTGGCATCCAGCACCCAGTTGAAGTCAAAGCCACCTTGTTTAGGTTCGGCGAATTTCAGCTGGGGATGATCGTCCTTGATGTGCTGGCCGATGGCAGTGGGCTTGAGAAAGTCCATCGGCGTACCGGCGACCGGGGCCAGTTCGCCGATGGGAATCAGGGTGCTGTTGACCGGGGTGTAATGGCTGGCATGCAGGGTGGCGACTTGCTTGAGCACATCACCGCTGCCGGCGCCGGCGAGGTTGAAGTAACTGTGGTTGGTGAGGTTGAGCACCGTGGGTTTGTCGGTGGTGGCCTTGTAGTCGATGTGCAGTTCGTTCTTGTCGTTGAGGCTATAGGTGACATCGACTTTCAGGTTGCCGGGGAAACCCATCTCGCCGTCCTTGGACAGGTAGCTCAGGGTCACGCCCACCGAATCGTCCTGCTTGACCGGCTGGGCTTTCCACACATGCTTGTCGAAACCTTGCGGGCCGCCGTGCAGCGAGTTCGGCCCGTCGTTGAGGGGCACTTGATAGCGTTTGCCGTCCAGTTCAAAGCTGCCCTTGTCCAGGCGGTTGCCAAAACGGCCGATGGTCGCGCCGAAGAACGCGGTACCGGCCTGGTAGCCCTGGACGTCATCGAAGCCCAGCACCACGTCGGCGAACTGGCCGTGTTTGTCGGGTACTTTCAGCGACTGCAAGACCGCGCCATAGGTGATGACCGTGGCTTGTACGCCATGGCTGTTACGCAATACATACTGCTCGACGGCGGTGCCGTCATTGGTTTTGCCGAAGGGTTTGTGTTCGCTGGACAAGCCAGCCGCCTGAGCGCCCAGGCTGGCCACCGCCAGGGAGAGGCCAAGGCCGGTAAGCAGGAATCGGGATTGCCGCATGACTGAGCTACCTTTATTGTTGTTAATTAAATAGTTCTACTATTTATTCGGCTGCAGGGCTGATTTATAGCCAATATCGCAAAACATGCAATATAAAATAAGACTAAATACAGCGGAGTGACTGCCCCATGAACACTGAAAAACAGCCCGGCGCGCAGGCGATGTACCCGGACCTGCGGGATAAAACCGTGCTGATCTCCGGCGGTGCTTCCGGGATAGGCGAGGCCATGGTGCGTGCCTTCGCACGCCAGGGGGCCAAGGTAGCCTTCGTGGACCGGGCGCAAGGGCAGGGCGACCGATTGGCGGCGATATTGTCGGCCGAGGGCCATGCCGTTGAATTCGCCCATTGCGATATCACCGACGAGATCGCGTACAAGGCCGCGATAGCGTGCCTGGCGCAGAGCCTTGGACCGATCGACGTGCTGGTGAACAATGCCGCCAACGACGTTCGGCACACCCTGGATGAAATCGACTCGGAGCGGTTCGACCAACTGATTTCGGTCAACCTGAAGCACGGGTTTTTCGCGGCCCGGGCCGTGGTGCCGATGATGAAGGCCGCAGGCGGTGGGTCGAT
This sequence comes from Pseudomonas sp. KK18, assembly GCF_037094675.1. NCBI lineage: Bacteria > Pseudomonadati > Pseudomonadota > Gammaproteobacteria > Pseudomonadales > Pseudomonadaceae > Pseudomonas > Pseudomonas sp. KK18. The sequence continues at coordinate 3,612,333 of NZ_CP146605.1, read as the reverse complement.
CATCAACCTGGGTTCCATCGGCTGGATGATGGCTTCCAGCGGCTACCCGGTATACGCCGCCAGCAAAGCCGCCGCCCACGGCATGACCCGGGCCCTGGCGCGGGAGCTTGGGCCCAGCCGTATCAGGGTCAATACGCTGGTGCCGGGCTGGGTGATGACCGAGAAACAACTGGCGATGTGGGTGGATGACGCGGCCCGGGAGTTGATCGCCCGCAGCCAGTGCCTGCCGGGCAGTGTGGAGCCGGAACATATCGCCAATATGGCGCTGTTCCTGGCCTCTGATGTATCGGCGATGTGTACCGCACAGAACTTCATTGTGGACGGTGGGTGGGTCTAGGCCGGGGAAGGGTCGCCATCCCGAATGCAACGAATCGCCGCCCGGGGCCTCATACAGTAACGAACGGTGGCTCATATGCAGCCACCGCAACCGACTACTTCATGGGTGCAGGTGATTGATTTATGACGGACGCCGATAAGAAACATGTGGCCTGGCTGGTGGAACAATCGATGCTGCATGCCGCCAAGCAGCGCGCCAGGCTTTATTCGGGGCAAGGCCGGTTGTGGCAACAGCCATATGCCCATACCCGGCCCCGTGATGCTTCAGCCCTGGCATCGGTGTGGTTCACGGCCTATCCGGCGTCCATCGTCACCCGCGAGAACGGCAGCGTACTGGAGGCCCTGGGGGATGAAACCTTGTGGCACGCGCTGTCGAAAATCGGCATCCAGGGCATCCATAACGGCCCGTTGAAACGCTCGGGCGGTCTATCCGGTACCGAGCACACTCCCACCATTGACGGCAATTTTGACCGCATCAGCTTCGACATCGACCCGCAACTGGGCACCGAAGCCCAGCTTCAGGCGCTGGCTCGCATGGCCGCCGCGCACAACGCGGTGATCATTGACGATGTGATCCCGTCCCACACCGGCAAGGGCGCAGACTTCCGCCTGGCCGAGATGGCCTACGAAGACTATCCCGGGCTCTACCACATGGTGGAGATCCGCGAAGAAGACTGGCCGCTGCTGCCCGATATCAGCGAGGGCCGCGATGCGCAGAACCTCAGCCCGCAGCAGGTCGACGTGCTCAGGGACAAGCACTACATCGTCGGCCAGTTGCAACGGGTGATCTTCTTCGAGCCCGGGGTCAAGGAAACCGACTGGAGCGCGACCGATGTGGTCATCGGCGTGGACGGCAAGCCCCGCCGCTGGGTGTACCTGCATTACTTCAAGGAAGGGCAGCCGTCGCTGAACTGGCTGGACCCGACCTTCGCCGCGCAGCAGATGATCATCGGCGACGCCCTGCACGCCATCGACGTAATGGGGGCGAAAATCCTGCGCCTGGACGCCAACGGTTTCCTTGGCGTGGAACGAAAACTGGAAGGTAACGCCTGGTCTGAAAGCCATCCGCTGTCCATCACCGGCAACCAGATCCTGGGCGGCGCGATTCGCAAGGCGGGCGGTTTCAGCTTCCAGGAACTGAACCTGACGGTGGACGACATCGCCGCCATGTCCCACGGCGGCGCCGACCTGTCCTACGACTTCATCACGCGCCCGGCTTACCAGCACGCGTTATTGATGGGCGACACCGAATTCCTGCGCCTGATGCTGCGGGAGATGCACACCCTGGGCATCGACCCCGGCTCGCTGATCCACGCCTTGCAGAACCATGACGAGCTGACCCTGGAACTTGTGCACTTCTGGACGTTGCACGCCCATGACACCTACCTCTATCAGGGGCAGACCTTTCCCGGCGGCATCCTGCGCGAGCATATCCGTGAGCAGATGTACGAACGCCTGGCTGGCGAACACGCGCCGTATAACCTGAAGTTCGTGACCAATGGCGTGTCCTGCACCACCGCCAGCATCATCACGGCGGCGCTGGGCATTCGCGACCTTGAGGCGATTACCCCGGCGGATATCCAGCAGATCCGCCAGATTCACCTGCTGCTGGTGATGTACAACGCGATGCAACCGGGGGTGTTTGCACTGTCCGGCTGGGACCTGGTGGGCGCATTGCCGTTACCGGCGCAGGAGGTGGCCCACTTGATGCTGGATGGCGACACACGCTGGATCCATCGCGGCGCCTATGACCTGGTGGACCTGAATCCGGATGCGGAGCAATCCGCCGGGCAGATGCCACGCCCGAAAACCTTGTATGGCAGCCTGATCAGCCAGTTGGCCGACCCGGATTCATTTGCCTCGCAACTGCAAAGAATCCTCGCGGTGCGCCGAGCCTACGACATCGCCGCCAGCCGCCAGATCCTGGTGCCGGATGTGCAGCACCCGGGGCTGTTGATCATGGTGCACGAGCTGCCGGCGGGCAAAGGTACTCAGATCACGGCGCTGAACTTCGGCTCGACGCCGATTACGGAAACCCTGCACCTGCCCGATATTGCGCCCGGGCCGGTGGTGGACATCATCAATGAGCGGGTGGAGGGCGATCTGACACCCGAGGGTGATTTCACCATCACCCTGGATGCGTATGAAGGCTTGGCGCTGCGGGTAGTGATCTGACCCACTGATCCACTGCAGGAGCGAGCAAGCTCGCTCCTACACGGGGACCGGCTGTTCCGCCTCCTGATGGTGCGTGGAGCCAATGAACATATACATCGCCGGCACCATGAACAGCGTCAGCACGGTACCGATCGACAACCCGGCGAAGATCACCAGGCCCATGTCATGCCGTCCCGCAGCCCCGGCACCGGAGGCCCACACCAGCGGCACCACGCCCAGCACCATGGCGGCGGTGGTCATCAGGATCGGCCGCAGACGCACGCCGGCGGCTTCTTCTATGGCCTCACGCTTGCTGTGACCGGCGCGCTGCAACTCGTTGGCAAACTGCACGATCAGGATCCCGTGCTTGGTGATCAACCCCAGCAACGTCACCAGCCCCACCTGGGTGTACACGTTGATCGAGGCAAAGCCCATGGTGATAAACGCCAGCGCGCCGAAGAGTGCAGGGGGCACCGAGAACAGGATCACCACCGGGTCGCGGAAACTCTCGAACTGAAACGCCAGGGCCAGGTACACGATCAGGATCGAAAACATCAGCAGGCCGAAGAACCCGCCGGATTCCTGCATGAACTGGCGTGATTCGCCGGAGAAGTCCGAGGTGTAACCCGACGGCGCAATATTGGTCAGAATGGTGTTCAGTTTCGCCAGCAGTTCGCCCTGGGCCACGCCGCTGACGCCCGACAGGGTCGCCGAGTTGAGTTGCTGGAAGTGGTTGATGGATTCCGGCTGGGTCGAGGTTTCGATATGCGCCACGGTGCGCGCCTGGATCATGCTGCCGGATGGGGTGCGGATGTAGTAATCGAGAATCTGGTCCGGGTTGAGGCGATCAACCTGCAACACCTGGGGAATGACTTTGTACGAGCGCCCGGCAGTGGAGAAGTAGTTCACGTAGTTGCCGCCCAGTGCCGCGGACAGCGCCGCACCGACGTCGGCCTGGGTCATGCCCAGTGCGGCGATTTTTTCCCGGTCCACCACCAGCTTGGCTTGTGGCTTGTCGAGTTTCAGGTCCATGTCGGAGAAATAGAACAGCTGTTGTTTCTGGGCCTCGGCCACCACGGCCTGGGCGACTTCGTTGAGGTTTTCCACCGAGTCGGTGGTGGTGATCACGAACTGCACCGGCAAGCCCTGGGCGCCCGGCAGCGATGGCAGCGGGAAGGCCGCAATGGTGGCGCCCGGCACCTGGTTCCATTTCTGCTGGAGTTCCAATATCAGTTGGGCCTGGGAGCGCGAGCGGTCGCCCCAGTTTTTCAGCAGCACACCGCCCAGGCCCTGGTTGAGGATAGGCAACCCGGTCAGCTGGAACATCTGCGCGTATTCCGGCTCTTTGTTGGCGATCTGGAAGGCCTGGTCGGCGATGCGCTCCATCTGCTGCGGAGAGGCGGTGGGCGGGCCCTTGATCTGCATGAACACCAGCCCCTGGTCCTCGGTGGGCGACAGTTCGCTTTTGGCGGTCATGCCGCTGGCGGCCACCAGCAGGAACAGCACAAAACCAAACGTCACCAGCACCGGCCATACGTTCAGGCCACCCGAGAGTATGCGGTGGTAACGGCCCCGCAACCAGTCAAAGTACTGATCGAGTTTGCGCGCAAACCGGCCTTCTTCCTGCCCGGACTTGAACAGCCGGGACGTCATCATCGGCGAGAGCGTCAACGCCACCACGGCCGACACGGTCACGGCACCCGCGAGCGAGAAGCAGAACTCCTTGAACAGCGCACCGGTAAGGCCGCTGCGCAGCCCGATGGGCACGTAGGCGGCGATCAGCACCACGGTCATCGCGATGATCGGCCCACCCAGTTCCCGCGCGGCAACCAGCGCAGCTTCCAGCACGCCTTTGCCTTCCTCCTTGATATGCCGGTCGACGTTTTCCACCACGATAATCGCGTCGTCCACCACCAGGCCGATCGCCAATACCAGGGCAAGCAGGGTCAGCAGGTTTATCGAGTACCCCAGCAGGTACATGATGAAGAAGGTCCCGACCAGCGACAGCGGGATCGCCACCAGCGGCACGATCACCGCGCGGAACGAGCCGAGGAACAGGTAGATCACCACCGACACAATGATCATCGCCTCGACCAGGGTCTTCACCACCTCATAGATCGAGGTGTTGATGAACTCCGTGGAGTCATACACGATCTCGCCGCGTACCCCGGTGGGCAACTGGGATTGCAGCTCGGGGAAGGCCTCGCGCACGCTGTCGGCCACCGTCAGGATATTGGCAGTCGGCGCCGTCTTGATGCCGATGAACACCGAACGCTTGCCGGAAAACGCCACGCTGCTGTCGTAGCTTTCGGCGCCGAGGGTGACGGTGGCCACGTCCTCCAGGTACACCAGGGCATCGCCTTTCTGCTTGACCACCAGCCGCTTGAATTCATCCACCGTGTGCAAGTCGGTCCCGGCCGTCAGGTCGACCGTCACCGTTTGCCCACGGGTGGAACCGACGGCAGACAGGTAGTTGTTGTTGGCCAGGGCGGTGGACACGTCCTGGGCGGTCACGTTATGCGCCGCCAGTTTGTTCGGGTCCATCCAGGCGCGCAGGGCGAACTGGCGCCCGCCGAGGATTTCTGCGGTTTGCACGCCCTGGATCGAGTCCAGCTTGGGCTTGACCACCCGCACCAGGTAGTCGGTGATGTTGTTGGTGGGCAGGGTGTCGCTGTAGAAACCCAGGTACATGGCGTCGGTGGTCTGCCCGACCGCCACCGTCAGCACCGGCTCCTGGGACTGCGCCGGCAGTTGGTTCTTGACCGAGTTGACCTGGGTGTTGATCTCGGTGAGGGCCTTGCTCGCGTCGTAATTCAGCCGCAGCGTGGCGGTAATCGTCGAGACACCGGTGATGCTGGTTGAAGACAGGTAGTCAATGCCCTGGGCCTGGGCGATGGCCGATTCAAGCGGCTGGGTGATAAAGCCGGCAACGGTGGAGGCGTCCGCGCCGTAGTAGGCGGTGGTGATGGTGACCACGGTATTTTCGGTGCGTGGCCATTGGTTCACCGGCAATTCGAAGATCGAGCGCAGCCCCAGGATCAGGATGAACAGCGAGACAACAATCGCCCAGACCGGCCGCTGAATAAAGGTATCGGTAAGCTTCATGGGACACCTTCAGTGTTCTTGGGGAGTCGGCGCAGGATCGTTCAGCGGCGCGGCGCTGTTATCGACCTTCACCGGCGAGCCATTCTTGAGCTTCATCTGGCCGCTGGTGATCAGCAGGTCGCCTTCCTTCACGCCCGACAGGATCGCCACCTGATCGCCCCGGGTCGGTCCGGTCTTGATAAAGGTCTGTTGCGCGGTGAGGACTTCCTCACCCTTGTCGTTCTTGCTCGATGTGGCAATGAATACCGTGGTGCCGTAAGGGTTGTAGGTCACCGATGTCTGCGGAACGGTGAGGTAGCGCTGCGTCGCACCGGAGTTGACCACGGCGCGGGCAAACATCCCGGGCACCAGGTTCTGTTTGGGGTTGTCGACGGTGGCTTCCACGGTGACATTGCGCGTGGTGGCGTCGAACTGGGTGTCGATGGTGCTGATCTTGCCGGTGAAGGTTTGATTCGACAGTCCGTCGGCCGTTACCGAAACCCCTTGGCCGATGGCGATGGCCTCCATTTGAGTCTGGGGCACCGTGAAGTCGATGTAGATCGGATCGAAGGTTTGCAGCGTGGCGATCTTGTCGCCGGGGTTGAGGTATTGGCCAGGGTTGACGCTGGTGATGCCGATGCGCCCGGCAAACGGCGCGCGGATGGTTTTTTTCGCCACTAGCGCGCGCTGTTGTTCGGCGGCGGCGAGCTTGGCTTTGAGGTCGGCGGTGTCAGTGTCCACTTGTGCCTGGGAGATGGCGTTAACCGCCAGTTGCGCCTTGTCCCGCTTGAGGACGATCACCGCCAGGTCAGCCGTGGCCTCAAGGGAATGCAGTTGCGCGATGTCCGAGTCGGCATTCAGCTGGACGAGCAGCGCCTGGGCCGCCACTTCTTGCCCGGGCGTGAAGCCGATGGTGCGCACGATGCCGCCCACTTCAGTGGTCACATCCACCCCCCTGACCGCTTTCATTGAGCCCACGGCGCTGACATTCGGTTGCCAGTCGCTGAACGGCACCTTCATGGCCGTGACCACGGAGGCCGGCAGGGGCATTTTCGACTGGGCGATCAGCGCCGAAATCTGCACGAACTTCACCCCGGCAATGATCGCGACAATCACCAGCACCACCACGATCATGATGATCATCGGCCGCCACAGTCGGCGCTTGCGCGGTGCGCCGGGCTCGGTGGGCAGGGGAGAGGCGGTTATGACGTCAGCCATGGATGTTCTCGCTGTTTCAAGAGTTCAGTTCAGTTGAACCGTGCCGAATCGGCAGGCGCTGCCTCGTTCCTGGCCGGCATGATCTCGTTCCACGACGGCAGGCCGAACCGATCAGGCCGGCCCTTGGTGGCAGGGTCCACATCGGCACGGTTCCACCATCCGCCACCCAATGCCTGGAAGAGCGCGGTGGTGTCGCTGTAGCGGGAGGCCTGCGCCCTGACGCGGGCCAGCACGGTGTTCTGGTAGGTTTGCTGGGCCGTGAGCAGGTTGATGTACGCCACGGCACCGAGTTTGAACTGCGCCTGCACCAGGTCCAGGTTGGCTTGGGCAGAGCGCTCGGCCACCACCTGCTGGTTGAGCGCATCGGCATCCGCCTCCAGCGCCCGCAGCGCATTGGCCACGTCCTGGAACGCGCCGATCACCGTGCCACGGTAGCGGGCTGCCGACTCGTCATAGGCGGCCACGGCAGCGCGTTTGCGATGTTCGAGTGCGCCGGCATCAAAGATCGGTTGGGTGATCGACCCGGCAAGGCTCCAGACCCCACTGCCCGCCGAAAACAATTTGGTCCCGCTGGCCACCGTGGAGCCCACCGACCCGGTAATGCTGAACTGGGGCAACTGATTGGCGACGGCCACGCCGATATTGGCACTGGCCTGATGCAGTTGCGCCTGCGCAGATCGCACATCGGGCCGCTGGCCAACGATGGCCGAAGGCAGGCTGAGCGGCAGTTCTTCGGGCAGGTGCAGGGAGGCGAGGTTGAAGCGCTCGTCCCGGTCCTGGTTGGGAAACCGGCCGAGGTAGGCCATCAACTGGTTGCGGGTCTGGGCGAACTGCTTTTGCAGGGGCGGCAAGGTGGCACGGGTTTGCGCCAGCGCGGTCTGCTGTGTGAGCACGTCGGTGTCACCGATCGCACCCAGCCGGCGCTGCGCCTGCAGGACGTCGAGCTGATCACTCTGTAGCCGAATGATGGTTTCGGTGGCGGCGATCTGGTCGCGTATAGAGGCGAGGCTGACTGCGGTGTTCACCACATTGGAGGTCAACGTGAGGTAGGTCGCCTCCAACTGGAAGCGCTCGTACTCGGCCTGGGCCGAGGTGGATTCAATTTGCCGACGCGTGCCGCCGAATACATCCGGGGCATAGGACACGCTCAGCGACGCCGAGCTCACCGTGAGAATCGGCGACTCCGGCAGGCCCGAGGTGACGCCCGATACTTTCTCGCGGGCCTTCTGCACGTTGCCGCTCACCGAGAGAAACAGCGACGCCTGGTCGGCATAGACCAGCTCGTTGGCCTGGCGCAATGCCGCCTGCGCGGCGGTGACATCCGGGTTGGCGCGCAAGGCTTCCTCCACCAGCGCGTTCAGTTCCGGTGAGCGGAACAGCGTCCACCATTGCCCGGGAATATCCATCCCGGCGATCAACCGCTGCGCCGCACCGCCGGTGTCGATATCGGCCTTGGCGGTGGAGGTGAGTTTTTCTCGTGAATAATCGGCGTTCGCCGGCACCTCAGGACCCGCGAAATCGGGCCCGACGGTGCAGCCGGCGAGGGCGATGCACAGCAGGCTCAACGGAGCCAGAAGGTGGGGTGGTCGAAAAAGGGCGCGGCTGTGCGCCACTGGTTGCGGTGCCGATGCAAGCTGCCGAGGCTGCTCTTTCATATTTACTCTGATTAATCAGTTGGTTAACTGCTTTATTTGTTGAGCAATGAGTGCGCGGGCATCGGGCCATACGGCTGAAAAAATGGCGCGAGAGTCGCCGAATTCAAATCAGTGTAGGTGGTGCAGGCGGGTACGCAACGTCCGTGCGCGCCGACCATCCACAAAAATGCATTTAACGCATTAATATCGAATTAGGTTATGCGTTATAAGTATTTTACATGCAGCCGTCAGCCCCTCATCGTAGCCCTCCCTACGAACACTGCCGAGACCGCACGCGCGGATCGACTTTCAATGCTTGAGAAGGCATCTGGAGACGAACGTGCGTTACCTGACAAAACTGGCGGCCGGGTTGGCCGCCACGCTGCTGTGCCTGACCGCGAACGCGCAAACGCTGGTGGTCGGAGACCAAAGCTACAACGCCCAGGCCGTGATGGAAGCGGCGGGGGTGCTGGATGATCTGCCCTACACACTTGAATGGAAGCAATTCACCGCCGGGTCTCCGGTGGCGGAAGCCCTCAATACCAACAGCCTCGACATCGGCCTGCTCGGCGATGCGCCCGTGCTGTTCCTCGGTGCACTCGGCGCACCGATCAAGGTGATTGCCATCAGCCGGCAAAACCTCGAGGGCGTGGCCATCCTGGTGAAAAAGGATTCCTCGATCCACAGCCTTGCGGACCTCAAAGGCAAGCGCGCCGCCATCTGGAAAGGCTCCTGGAGCCAGCAATTGCTGCTGACCGCACTGGATAAGGCCGGCGTGCCGAAAGAGGCCCTGGAGTTGCGTTACCTCAGTGCACTGGATGCTTCCCATGCACTGGAAGGCGGTTCGGTCGACGTCATCGCCACCTGGGAACCCTACGTCACCCAACAGGAACGCCAGGGTGCACGGGTATTGGCGACCGCAGACGGGCTGATCCCGGCTCAGAGTTTCGTCGCCGCCAGCACCAGGGCCGTCGATAACAAGCGTGCGCAAATCAGCGATTTTCTCCAACGCCTGAAGAAAGCCCGTGACTGGACACGCCAAAGCCCGGCCAACGCCGACGCGTATGCAGATGCCTGGGCCAAGCGCACCCGCGCAGATGCCGACATTGCCCGCGCCTGGTTTGCCCGGGCACGCACGACGGTCGAACCGGTGACAGCCCAGTCGCCTGTAGAAGCACAAAAGACCGTGGACTTTTTCGCAAGCCAGGGACTGGTCAAGTCTTACCCGGCAGCCAAGCTGTTCGACGACTCCTTCGCGGCGTCCTTGCAGCCTGCCGTCGCCAAAATTCAGCCCTGAACGCTTCAAGGAATACGTCAGACATGACCCAAAAAAGACAGCTCAAACTGGGCGCCCTGACCATGGGCTGCGGCGGGCCCGGCCGCCACAATCTATGGCTCGACCCTCAACTGCCGGCCGATGCCAGCGTCAACGTCGACTGGTACATCGACATTGCACGCCAGGCCGAGGCGGCATTGTTCGACTTGATGTTCATCGTCGACAGCCAATTCATCACACCAGGCTCGCCATCCCACTACCTGAACCGGCTGGAGCCGCTGACGCTGTTATCGGCACTTGCCGTAAGCACCCGGCACCTGGGCCTGGTCGGTACGCTGACGACCTCTTACAACTCGCCCTATAACGTCGCGCGGCGCCTGGCCTCACTCGACCTGATCAGCAAAGGCCGCGCCGGCTGGAACGTGGTCACCAGCGGCGACGCCGGTACCGCCGGCAACTACAGCCGCGACGAACATTATGACTACGACACCCGCTATGGCCGGGCGGCCGAACACGTCCAGGTCGTGCAGGGCCTGTGGAACTCCTATGAGGAAGATGCCTTCGTGCGTGACCGCGCCACCGGCCGGTTTCTCGACCCCGCCAAACTCCACAGCCTGAATCACAAGGGCGAGCACTTTTCCGTGGTCGGGCCGCTGAATATCCAGCGCTCACCCCAGGGCCAACCGGTGATCTTCCAGGCTGGCGATTCGGAACAAGGCCGCGACCTCGGCGCAGCCACGGCCGATGTGATCTTTACCCATGCTGCCAGCATCGAGCAGGGCCAGGCTTTTTATCGGGATATCAAGGGCAGGGCGCTGCAACATGGCCGTGACCCGGAGCAATTGCTGGTGATGCCCGGCGCCGAGATTTATGTGGGCGATACCGATGAACAGGCGCGTGAAATCGAGCGGCACTACCATCAGGCCGACCACAGTTTCGAGCTGGCGCTGAAGGAGTTCGGACGCAATTTCGGCTGGCATGATTTCAGCCAGTACGACCTTGATGCGCCGTTCCCGCAGGAAAGCCTGGAGGCGGCACGCAGCAGCTTTTTTACCGCGGCCAAACGCATTGCCGATCAGGCACGGGAGAAAGATTTTACATTGCGCCAGGCGGTGGAGTTTGGGCGGCAACTGCGCCCGGGAGCGTTTGTCGGATCGGCGGATACCGTCGCTCGGAAAATGGCTGACTGGCTTGAAGCCCGCGCGGTGGATGGTTTCAATATCTACATCGGCCATCCGGAGCAGTTCAAGCGCTTCACGCACGAGGTCATCCCGTTGTTGCAGGAGCGCGGCGTGTATCGCACGGCTTATGAAGGTACGACCTTGCGGGAAAGCCTGGGATTGAAGATTCCACGGTTTGCGCGCAACGGCGGCGGTTGACTCAAAAAACTGTCCAGATGAATAAATTGGTGGGCCGGGGATTTTTTTAGACATACTGAGGGCTCAAGCCACTCATTTGTCCCGAGACTTTCCTGATGCCATCCCATCCTGCACAAGGGCCTTTCAATCAGGACGACCGGTATCGACTGCTCGTCGACGCAGTGGTCGACTATGCCATCTATATGCTTGATACGAACGGCTTGATTCGCAGTTGGAACTCCGGGGCGAGAAAGATCAAGCAGTACGAACAGAGTGAAGTGCTGGGCAGGCATTTTTCGCTGTTCTACACCCCGGAAGACCTGGCCTCGGACTTGCCGGGCCGGGCACTCAAGAGCGCCGAGCAGTCAGGGCGCTTCGAGGGCGAAGGTTGGCGCATCCGCAAGGATGGGACTCGTCTCTGGGCACTGGTGATCATCGACCCGATACGCGCCGACGACGGCACGTTGATTGGCTTCGCCAAGGTCACACGGGACCTGACCGAGCGTAAGGCCGCGGAGCAGGCGCTGCGCCAGAGCGAGCAGCAATTCAGCCTGCTGGTGCAAGGCGTCACCGACTACGCGCTGTATATGCTGGACCCCAACGGCGTGATCACCACCTGGAACGCCGGCGCCCAGCGCATCAAGGGTTATCAGCCGGCAGAAGTCATCGGCAGGCATTACTCCATGTTCTTCCAGCGTGAGGACGTAGACCACAACGTCCCGCAGCGCGCCCTTGAAACGGTGGTCAGGGAAGGTCGTTACGAAGGGCAGGGCTGGCGCCTGCGCAAGGACGGCACGGGATTCCTCGCCCATGTGGTTATCGACCCGATCAAGAATGAACTGGGTGAGCTGGTGGGGTTTGCGAAGATCACCCGGGACGTTACCGAAAGCGTCCAGGCTCAACAGGAGATCAAGGAAACCCGAGAGGCGTTATTCCAATCCCAGAAAATGGAGTCCCTGGGCCAGCTCACCGGCGGCATCGCCCATGACTTCAACAACCTCCTGATGGTGATTCTGGGGAGTCTTGAACTCGCCAAGAAGCGTGTCCCGCAGGACTCGAGAACCTGCGCCTTACTGAATAATGCCATCGCGGGCGCCCAGCGGGGCGCAACGCTGACTCAGCGCATGCTGGCCTTTGCCCGTCGCCAGGAGCTTGACCCTCAGCCTGTGGATGTGGGCGATCTGATCCGCAACATGTCAGACCTGCTGTCCCGCATGTTGGGCGCAGGCATCAACGTCGACACACAGTTCCCATTGATCCTGCGGCCGGTATTGGTCGACATGAGCCAACTGGAAATGGCCGTCATGAACCTGGTGATCAACGCCCGGGACGCAATGGAAGGTCGGGGCAGGATCCTGATTTCAGCGCGGGAGGATGCGTTTCCCGGCGGGACGAATGACTCGCAAAGGCTGATTTGCATCTCTGTCATCGACACCGGCCCCGGGATGAATGACGCGACCTTGCAACGGGCCATGGAGCCGTTCTTCACCACCAAGGGAGCGGGAAAAGGCACCGGGCTTGGGCTTTCGATGGTGCATGGCCTGGCGGCACAGTCACAGGGCCACTTTGTGCTGAAGAGTCGGGTAGGAGAGGGCACAGCCGCAGAGCTCTGGTTACCGGTGGCGGTGACCGCCACCACACAGTCTGCGGCGCTGGCATCAACTGCAGATACACCCGATGCAGCCCATCAGCAATGCCTCGAGATTCTGCTGGTAGATGACGACCCGCTGGTGCTGATCAGCACCGGGGCGATGCTTGAAGACCTGGGTCATCATGTTGTGTCGGCAGGAGACGGGCATGCTGCGTTGGCGTTCCTGGCGCAAGGCGCGTGCTTTGACCTGGTCGTGACAGACATGGCAATGCCGGACATGACCGGGATCGAGCTTGCCGGCAACATCGAGTCGTTGTATCCCAACCTTCCCATCATTCTTTCCTCGGGCTTTGCGGAAATCTCCCTGGACCTCAAGACCACATTGACGCGCTTACCCAAGCCATTCGATCAATCTGCACTGGCCAGGGTGATCGCCGAAACCATGCGCAGCCGGACCGACAAGCCGTGTTGAGCCAGGCGGCTGGCCGTCCGTTGTTTGTTTCCATGGATGGCCCCAAGGGTACTGGCAAAACCACATTGCTGGAGTCCGTAACAAAAGCGCTTAGGGCTGACAACAGAATGGTGATCCGGCTTTGCGAGAGAAAAAGCGATCCCTTCAGAAGTGAAACAATGACCCTCGTTAACAGACTCGCCAGGCATCCCGGCCTGGATCTGGAGTGGGAGGTTTGTGAACGCTTCGCTGATAGCCGCGCGTGGATTTCCCGGCACGTGCTGGCTAGACAGCCACCAGGCAGCATCGTCCTGATCGACCGCTGGTACCCGTCTGATGCCGCGTTTCGCCGGGAAGTCCCGCTGGCAGAAATCCTGCAGTTGAACATTGATCGAAACGTGCAAGTGCCGGACCTGCATATCGGGGTCGTCACTGACCCTGATATTTCATGGGCACGGGCCGCGGCACGCCGGCGTGGGCTGAGCAGTACCGTGATCCACACGCTGGCAGAACATGTCGCCTGTACCCGGGCGTTCGAGCGAGCGGTTGCGGATCACGGCTGGGTGTTATGCCGGAATGAAGGAACCATTGAGGGCGCGACACGGCAGGTGGTTGCCGAAATTTATAACGTCCTTGAGTCCTTCCAGTGTGATTGACCCCGCCGATACGGTCGGCTATCGAGCCCTGTTCAGGCACTTGCCCCGTTGAACATGCTGACCAGGCTATAGGGGGCATCGTCACCAAACAGCAACTCATGCAGTTCATTCCCCTCGGCAGCCATTTGCGCGCTGCGCGGGAACATGGCCTGTTCGTATTCGCCCAGGGCGGCTTCGACGTCATCAGGGTATGAGGCGATGGCCTTGCCGAGTTCGGCACCATCGTACATGGCCAGGTTCGCGCCTTCGCCATTCGGGGCCGCAAGGTGTGCGGCATCACCGATCAGCGTTACGCCCGGCACCCGGTCCCAGCGGTGCTCAACCGGCAGCATAAAGAGCGGGCGCCAGACCAGTTCGGTGTCACTGTCGGTGATCAGCGCCGTGAGGGCAGGGGACCAGCCTGCGAATTCCTGCGCGATCCGTGCCGCCGCCGTTGGCGTGTCGGTGAAATCGATGGCGGCAAACCAGCTTTGGGATTCGGTGAGCACTACGTAGGTGTGCAGCGTGGCGCCCGTCTCACGGTGCGCCTGGATCCCTTTTCCCGGTTGAAGTGCGAACATCGCACCGCCACCTACCGCCCTGGAGGTGGCCGGGTGCCGGGCGTCGCTGTCATACAGGTAGGTTTCGATCAACGAGCGGCCCATGTACTCGGGGGCAGCGTCGCTGAGCAGCGGCCGGACCTTTGACCAGGCTCCGTCCGCGCCAACCAGCAGGTGGGTGGCAACGCAAGTGCCGTCGGCGAAGGTCACTTCGTGGCGACCCTCGCCGAGGGCGCGCACGCTCTTGACCTTGTGGCCCCAACGCACAGTACCGGCGGGCAGTGAATCGAGGAGCATCTTGCGCAGTTCGCCACGCATGACCTCGGGACGGCCGCCTGTGCCGTCGTCGGGTTGATCCAACAGAGTGGCACCCTGCCAATCAAGCACCCGAGTCGCCTCGCGACCTTTCAGGATAAGCGCGCGGAACTCGTCCGTCAGGCCCGCTGCCTGCAAGGCCAGTTGGCCGTTGTAGTCGTGGATATCGAGCATCCCGCCTTGGGCGCGTGCGGTTGCCGACGGCTCTGCTTCATAGACGGTGGCGGCAATACCGTGGACGTACAGCACGCGAGCCAGGATGAGACCGCCCAGGCCAGCACCGATGATTGTGACGGGGGTGTGCATAGGGTACCTGTTGAATGTGAGAAATCTTCCGGACTGTTTTTACGCTATTTTGTGGAAAAAATGGCCTGGTTCAAGGGGTTTACTTTCCGCAGGCGATTGAATATAAAGTTTGCTTCGGCGCACAACCGTTGTTGCGCCCCATGATGTTGACAGGAGGAAGCTATGTCACCGTTAAACGTGATGAAGTTCTAAACGATCAAACCGTCACCCCCTCGCTTGAAAACCTCGAAACACGCTGGTCTCAGCATTGGCAGCTCGAAGGCACGTATGCCTTTGACCACAGCGCCCAACGCGACGCTGTATTCTCCATCGACACGCCGCCACCGACAGCCTCAGGTTCGTTGCACGTTGGCCATGTCTTCAGCTACACCCACACCGATATCATCGCCCGGTTCCAGCGGATGCGCGGCAAGGCTGTGTTCTACCCCATGGGTTGGGACGACAATGGCTTGCCGACCGAACGCAGGGTCGAGAATTTCTACGGCGTACGTTGCGACTCGTTGGCCGCTTACCAGCCTGGCTTCAAACCCTCCGAGTCGATTCCATTAAAACGGGCTGACTTTGCCGTCATCAGTCGGCGCAACTTTATCGAGTTGTGCCATGAGCTGACGGCCATCGATGAGCAAGCGTTCCGTGCACTGTTCGTGCAACTGGGCTTGTCCGTTGATTGGAGTCTTTCATACGCCACCATTGATGAACGCTCCCAACGAGCCAGTCAGCGCGCGTTACTGCGTAACTACCAGCGTGGCGAACTGTATAGCCAGGAGGCTCCGTGCCTCTGGGATGTGACGTTCCAGACGGCCGTAGCCCAGGCAGAGCTTGAGGAGCGCGAGGTTGCGGGTGCGTATCACGAACTCGGCTTCGACGCGGCTGATGGTGCCGAACTGAAGATTGCTACGACTCGACCTGAGTTGCTGATGGCATGCGTGGCGCTGGTGGCTCACCCGGACGACGCTCGTTATCAGGCGAGGTTCGGGCAGACCGTGCGTGCGCCGATTTTTGACCTGGACGTTCCGCTGCTGGCCCACCCTTTGGGTGACCCCGGCAAGGGCACCGGGTTGGCGATGGTCTGCACCTTTGGCGATCTAACCGATGTGATTTGGTGGCGGGAGTTGCAGCTGCCCACACGGTCAGTCCTGGGAAAGGACGGGCGCCTGTTACTTGAGACGCCCTCCTGGTTGACGACTCCGCGCAGCCAACAGGCCTACGCAGGCCTGGCCGGCCGTACCCTGTCCCAGGTTCGTACGCAGCTCGTTTCGATGTTGCGTGACTGCGGCGCCATGCGAGATGAACCACGACCGATTAACCACGCGGTAAAGTTCTTCGAGAAAGGCGACCGGCCTTTGGAAATTCTCGCGACGCGGCAATGGTACTTGCGCAATGGCGGACGCGACGCGAACCTGAGGGACGTGTTGCTCGACGCTGGCCAGGCGTTGGACTGGCATCCGCCGCACATGCTCAGGCGTTACGAGCATTGGGTAGGGGGGTTGAATGGAGACTGGCTAATCAGTCGCCAACGTACGTTCGGCGTGCCGATTCCGTTCTGGTATCGCCTGGACGCGCAAGGCGAAGCCGAGCATGGCGCTCCGATTATCGCCAGTGAGGCAAGCCTGCCTGTTGATCCGGGCCTGGATATACCGCCTGGGTATCGACCCGAGCAGCGTGGTCAACCCAACGGGTTTATCGGTGAACAAGACATCATGGACACCTGGGCCACCAGTTCCCTGACGCCTCAGATTGCCGGCGGCTGGGGAGAAGACGATGGGTTGTTTGCCAAAATATACCCGATGGACCTCAGGCCCCAAGGTCACGACATAATCCGAACCTGGCTGTTCTCGACACTGGTACGCAGCCATTTTGAACACGGTTGCGCGCCATGGCGCAACGTAGCGCTTTCCGGGTGGATCCTTGATCCTGATCGCAAGAAAATGTCCAAGTCCAAGGGGAATGTGGTCACCCCTCAAGCCTTGCTCGACCAGTATGGAAGTGACGGCGTGCGCTATTGGGCTGCCTCGGCGCGGCTCGGCAGTGACACAGCCTTTGAAGAGCAGCAGATGAAAATCGGCCGCCGCCTGGCCGTCAAGCTGTTCAATCTTTCGAGGTTGGTTCAAGGCTTTGCGAAGGATGACACCGGGGATATCGACCAACCGCTGGATCAAGCCATGCTTGAACGCTTGGGTGGCGTAGTCCAGGACGCTACCGTCGCGCTGGAGGCCTATGACTACAGCGGGGCGTTGTCGCGTATCGAAGGATTCTTCTGGTGGTTTTGCGATGACTACGTCGAATTGGTCAAGCGTCGTGCCTATCGACCCGACGGCTACTCGGCGCGTAATGCATTGGCACATGCGCTGAGCGTGCAGCAGCGACTGTTTGCGCCATTTCTGCCCTTTGTGTGTGAGGAGGTCTGGCAATCCTGGAATTGCGGCTCAGTGCACAAGGCGCCCTGGCCGCAAGGGGGCGCTTGCCCTGACGCGGCTGTTGAACAGTTATTGATGAGCCTGAGCAGCGTGCTGTCTGCGATTCGCAAAGCAAAGTCTGATGCCAGCCAGTCCATGAAGGCTCCGGTAGCACGTGTTGAGTTGGTCGACAGCGCCGCGCAGCTTGAACTGATAAAAGGCGTCAGCCAAGACCTGATAGAGGCGGGGCAGGTCGAGGCCTTGGTGTTTATAGAGGGCGCGGAGCGGCAGGTCGATGTCTGGCTGACGTAACGTGGAGTGGTGCCGACCGCCTCAGTGACACCCACTGGGGCGGGCCGGACCACGCATCAGCCTGCGTCAATCGAGCCACATCGGAACAATTGAGCGTATGAGCAGAAGCGAATAGGAATAGGCAAGCCTCATAGATGATCCGGCATAGGTCGCCAGCGGTTGCTTGGCTACCATTAGCACTCAGTAACCGAGAGGAATTTCCATGAGCACTCGCAAAACCCTGTTCATCACCGGCATCAGCAGCGGCTTTGGCAAGGCCCTCGCGACCGAGGCACTGGCTGCAGGCCACCGTGTCATTGGTACCGTTCGCAACGAAGCCGCGCTGCAAACGTTCGAGGCATTATCAACGGAGCGTGCTCATGGCGTGATCCTGGATGTCACCGACTTTGAGCGGATCGACAGCGTCGTTGCCGAGATCGAGACCCGCTACGGCCCGGTGGATGTGCTGGTGAACAACGCAGGTTACGGCCATGAGGGCATTTTCGAAGAGTCGCCGCTGGAAGAAATGCGTCGTCAGTTCGACGTCAACGTGTTCGGCGCCGTTGCCGTGACCAAGGCGTTCGTGCCGTACTTCCGCCAGCGCCGCAGCGGGCACATCATCAACATCACGTCCATGGGCGGCACCATCACGATGCCGGGTATCGCCTACTACTGCGCCAGCAAGTTCGCGCTGGAAGGCATCTCCGACACCCTGAGCAAAGAACTCAAGCCATTCAACATTTTTGTCACCGCTGTGGCGCCAGGCTCATTTCGCACCGATTGGGCCGGCCGCTCGATGCAGCGTACGCCCCGCAGCATTGCCGACTACGATGCCAGCTTTGATCCGGTACGCCAGGCGCGCGAAGCGAAAAGCGGCCACCAACTGGGAGACCCGCAAAAAGCCGCGCAAGCCATGCTGCAGTTGATCGCCAGCGACAACCCACCGGCCCACCTGCTGCTCGGCAGCGATGCGATAGGCTTTGTGCGCGAAAAGCTGACGCAATCCCTGCGTGACATCGACCAATGGGAAGCACTGACACGCTCTACGGATGGTCACGCTTCGTGAAACCGCAAGAGGGGCCTATGAATCATTTTGCCGCGCGAACCCGGCGCATGGTCCAACTGATGGAGCAGTTGGCCCCCCTGGAGGGCTACAACCTGAGCGCACTGGAAGACATACGCTTTCTGCGCTCCAATCGCCCGCTGACCCGCACGCCAGTGCTCTACGAGCCTGGCATCGTCATCCTGTGCCAGGGGCGCAAGCTCGGCTATCTGGGCGACGAGGTCTACCTTTACGACGCCCAGCACTACCTGGTGGTGTCTGTGCCAGTGCCTTTCACCATGGAAACCGACGCCAGCGAAGAGGAACCGATGCTGGCGGTATACATGCGCCTGGATTTCAAACTCGCTGGCGAACTGATCCTGGAAATTGACGAAAAATCCGGTCCGACCCACGAACGTCCCAAAGGCATGTATTCCTCGCCGATGGACGAGATGTTGCGCGAGTCCACACTGCGCTTTCTCGAAGCGATGAGCCATCCGGTCGATGGCCCGATCCTCGGCCCCTCGCTGGTGCGCGAGATTTACTACCGGATCATCGCAGGTGAACAAGGAGGGTCCATGCGGGCGGCCCTTGGCAAGCAAGGCCATTTCGCAAAGGTGACCCGCGCCATTCGCAAGATACACAGCTGTTACCAGGAGCGGCTGGACGTCGAGTGCCTGGCCCAGGAGGCAAGTATGAGCGTACCCAGCTTTCATCTGCACTTTCGAACAGTCACCGACTCCTCACCCATGCAGTACCTGAAATCGACGCGTCTGCACCAGGCAAGGTTGTTGATGCTCCGCGACGACATGTCGGCCTCATCTGCGGCTTTTAACGTGGGCTATGAAAGCGCATCGCAGTTCAGCCGAGAGTTCAAGCGCTACTTCGGCCGCACACCCCATGCTGAAGTCGAATGGATGAAAGCAACCTATTCGCTGCCAGCGCCGGTGCAGCCTTCTGTCTATGTGTCTTCGCACTGACCTGACAGCCAGGGCGCTGCCCCGTATCTGATTTTTCTGCATATGCCAATTTGACAGGCTGCTGTTATTTTTTATTCTTTCCTAACCTATGCTCCCCTCATGCAAAGTCCGCCTCCAGCGATGGCTTTCCATTGCTCATCAACCGCCAGGCTGAATGGCCTTTATTCGCATGGAGCATGCAATGGGTGTGAATCAGAACCCACATTTCGGTCTGATTGGGCAGATGTTCAAAAGTGACTACAGTTGGCTTTGCACGCGGGTAAGCCGGGCGATGGGTTGTGCCCATGGGGCTCAGGACATTGCATCGGAGACCTTCCTGCGGGTACTGGCATTGCCCGACCCTTCGCAAATCCGCGAGCCGCGGGCGTTGCTGACCACCATCGCGCGGCGCCTGATGTATGAGGGCTGGCGTCGCCAGGACCTGGAACGTGCCTACCTGGAAGCATTGGCCCAGGCGCCGATGATGGTGCACCCGTCGCCCGAGGAGCGTTTGCTGTTGATCGAGACGCTGCTGGAAGTCGACCGCTTGCTCGACGGTTTGTCGGCCAAGGCCAAGGCGGCGTTTTTGTATCACCAGCTGGACGGTTTGACCTATGCGCAGATTGCCGAGCGCCTGCAGGTCTCGGTCAGCCGGGTTCAGCAATACATGGCCGATGCGTTCAAGCGCTGCTACCTGGCGATGACACAGCCATGAGCCACAGCGCGCCGGATGAGGCGATCATCGACGAGGCGGCGCAGTGGATGGCGTTGCTGCAATCCGGGCACGCCAGTGCTCAGGAGCACCAGGCGTTCCGTCGCTGGAGTGAGGGCGACCCACGGCGTGCCGAAATCTTCAACATGATGGGCGGCGTTCCGGCCGTGCTGAACAATGACGAACTGCGCCGCATGCCCCGCGACAGCCTGTTGCACACCCTCAACGCACCGTCGGGCCGCCGGCGCTTCTTGCGCAATACCCTGGCGCTGGTTGGCGTTGTGTCGTTTGGAAGTCTGATCACGCGGCTGTCCGACAGCTGGTTGCCGTTGGGCGCTTTGCGCACCGGTACGGGCGAGCGCTTGAACCTCACGCTGGAGGATGGCAGTGCATTGACCCTGGATGCGCGCAGCAAGGTGCTGACGCATTTCGATGCTCGGCAACGGCTGTTGCAGTTGCTCGACGGCAAGCTGCTGGTCGACGTTTTCAAGGACAGTCTCAGACCGTTTATCGTCGAGACCGAACACGGCCGCATGCGCGCGTTGGGTACGCGGTTTCTGGTACAGCAGGGCGAGGATCGAACCCAAATCACGATGCTGCATTCCCAAGTGGAAATCACCACGCGCGACGGCGCTGTGCAGGTGATCAGTGCCGGCCAGAAAGCCACGTTCAATGCCCATGGCATCCTCGACCTGGAAACCGCCAGCGGCGGCGAGGCCTCGTGGACCCAAGGCTTGCTGGAAGTGCGTGACCGCTCATTGGGTGAAGTGGTGCAAGCCCTGCGTGACTACCGGCGCGGCATCATCCGCGTCAGCCCCGAGGCGGCGAGCCTGAGGCTGAGCGGGATTTTCCCGCTGGACGACAGCCAGGGCGCCCTGCAATTGCTGGCCAAATCCTTGCCGGTGCAGATCGATTATCACAGCCCTTATTGGGTCAGTATCGAGCGCCGATAAAAATAATTTTCCCAGCCCTATAAAACCCCCGCCACTGTTGCACAACCCAATACAGGCCAGGGTGTATCTGCCTGGGAGAGTTGTTTCGGGCCGTTATAAACCCATGCTTTTTTAGCCTAACGGCCGCCTATAAAAAAACCCGATCTGTTGTTCAACCCATCAACGGCATATCAATGATGGGAACCTCAACCATGCAACGCAAACCTCTCAGTCGCGCATCTCTGGCGGCACTGTCTCTGACGATTGGCCTGACCTTGGCGGGACATGGCACGGCGGTGCTGGCACAGCCGCTGTCTGCGATATCGACCGCCCAGACTTTTGATTTTGATATCGCCAGCGGCCCCCTCGACCAAGCGCTGTTGACCCTGTCGCGCAGCAGCGGGCAGATCATTTCCTTCCAGCAAGACCTTGTGCAAGGCCTGACCAGCGCGCCGGTGCGGGGCACCTTCACCACCGAGCAAGCGCTGCGACAGGCGCTGCGCGGTGCAGCCCTCGACGCCGTGCCCAGTGGCGACGGCGGTTGGACCCTGCGCCGGGCGGCCAAGCCACCTGCAGCGGCGGTCAAGGCGGCGCCCACGGCGGCGAAAGTCCCGGGTGATGTGGCGTTGGAAAAGGTCGTGGTCACGGGGTCACGCATTGCCCGTGCCCAGGTTGAAGGGCCGTCGCCGGTCACGGTCATCACCGCTGACGAAGTCACCCGCAGGGGCTACAAAAACGTCTACGACGCCATCGCTTCGCAAACCCAGAACACCGGCATGACCCAGGGCGAAGACTACGGCAACACCTTCCAACCGGCCGCCAGTGCCCTCAACCTGCGAGGGCTGGGGCCGAACCACACACTGGTGCTGATCAACGGCAGGCGCGTGGCCGACTACCCCACGGCGTACGACGGCGCGGTCAACTTCACCAACCTGGCGAACATCCCGGCGGTGATGATCGAGCGTATCGAGATCCTCAGCAGCGGCGCCTCGGCGGTGTATGGCTCCGACGCGATTGCCGGGGTGGTGAACATCATCCTCAAAGACAAGATCAGCGGCGTGGACGTCAATCTGCGTGGTGGCGCCGCCGAGCGTGGCGGCGGCGACAACCAGCGCCTGCAGATCAGCGGCGGCGACACCTGGGGCGATTTTGACGGGGTATTCGGCCTGGAGCTGACCCAGCGCCAACCGATCTGGGCCAACCAGCGCGGCTTTATGAGCGACGGCCCGGCCAAGGATGTGGGCTACCGCCGTAACCTCGACAGCGGCGCCTACCTCGGCCCCGGCTGCGGCGCCTATGGCGGTATCTACAACGGCAAGCTCGGTGGCAGCAGCACCCGCTGCACCACCAACCAGTACTACAACGACTACTGGACCTTGCAGGCGCAAAAGGAAAACTATGACGGCTACACGCGCGGCACCTGGCACTTCAGCGACACCGGCAAAGTGTTCGCCGACTTGATGTTTGGCTTTGATCACACGCAGAACAACACGCGCGGCCCAAGCTTCACCTCGCCGGACTTTATCAACCGCAACACCGGTAACCTGGAGCGCTGGTCACGCAACTTTTCCAGCGAGGAAATCGGTGGCAAGACCAGCAACAACAGCAAATGGCGCGAAGTGTCCTGGACCGGCACCCTGGGCCTGGAAGACAAGTTCACCAACAGTGATTGGGGTTATCAGATTTCGGCGAACCGCTCCGAGTACACCAGCGACCGCACCACCCGCTACACGCCTTTGAGCGGCATCCGCGATTACTACCTCGGGCCGCAACTGGGCACACAGGACGGGCACCCGGTCTTCGCGCCAGACCCTTCGCGGCTGGACCAGCCGCTGACTCCGGAGCAGTGGGATCAGTTTCGCGGCAACCTGGTGCAGAAGAGTAAATCGGTTTCCCAAACCTTCAGCGCCAACATCAACGGCGACCTGTTCGAGCTGCCCGCCGGGCCGGTGGGCTTTGCCGGTGTGACCGAAGTGGGGCGGCAATCCTACAGCGTCGATGTCGACGACCAACTCAATGACGGCACGTTTTACAACACCACGCCGGCCTCCAATTCAGGCGGTTCGCGTGACCGCTACGCCGCGGGTGGCGAGCTGAGCATTCCCGTTACCGACACCTTGCTCGCCTCGGCGGCCGGGCGCTGGGACCAATACAAATTCAGTGGCCGCACCGAGCAACAAAAAACCTACAACCTGGGCCTGGAATGGCGCCCGGTGACCAGCCTGCTGTTTCGTGGTAGCTACGGCACCAGCTTTCGCGCACCCGACCTCAACTACCTCTACCAGGCCGCGACCAATGGCTACACGCCTGACCAGATCGACTATTACGGTTGCAGCAAGGGCGTAGAAGGGGCGTGTGACCGAGGCCGCGTGGATTACACCCAGACCGGTAATTCGGACCTCGCCTCCGAGCGTGGCAAGTCCTGGACGTATGGCTTTGTCTGGTCGCCCTCGCATCAGTTTGATTTCTCCGCCGACTTCTGGCGCGTCGAAATCAAGGACCTGTTGACCACCGTCGACATCAACCGCTTGCTGCAACAGGAAAACCAGTGCCGCAACGGCCAGCTTGATGCGACCACTTGCGCCGACGTCCTGGCACGCATCCAGCGCAATGCCAGCACGGCGGCAGTGGACCCGAACGTGCTGCAACGGGTGCAGGTCAATGCGATCAACGCCGCCAGCGAGCGGGTCAGCGGCCTGGACCTCAAGAGTAATATTCGCTGGGGCGCAGGCCAGTACGGCGCGTTCAGTTCGGCGATTGGCTACAGCCTGGTGCTGTCCCACTACCTCAAGGAATCGGACGATGCGCAAACCCAGAACCTGCGCTCCAGCACCGACAACCACGACTGGCGCAGCAAGGTCAACGCGAGCCTGACCTGGGACTACCAGCACCTCACCACCACGCTGACCGGCATTCGCTACGGCAGCGTGACCAATGGCGCCGGCGATGGGCGCCTGTCGCCGTGGACCACCTTCAACGCCAGCGCCCGTTACCAGGTGAACGAGCAGGCGAGTGTCGGCCTGACCGTCAACAACCTGCTCAATCAGGTCAAGCACGATGACTCCGCCGGCTGGCCGTATTACCCCAGCGGCAACTACGACCCCTATGGCCGCCAGGTCTGGCTGGACGTGAGTTACCACTTCGGCAAGTAGCGCATAAGCCCATGCGCTAACGGTCTAACCGGTGCTCTATAAAAACCCTGGCGTCGACGCACAACCCTGCATAAGTGAGCCTTCAGTGTTTTTGGAAAAGGAGTTGAGTTTGTGAGCCTGTTTCGCTTCATGGTGTGGGCACTGCTGACGGGCCTTTGGGCGCCGTCACTGCTCGCTCAACCGACGCACGCTTTGACGGTATACGGCGAAGCGCCCAAGTACCCGGCCAACTTCAAACACCTGGATTACGTCAACCCGAACGCGCCCAAGGGCGGCAGTTTTCGTCGCTCGTCCATGGAAGGCGGGGCGTTTGATCACCTGATCCCGTATGTCGACAAAGGCACCGGCATCACCCAGATCCAGGGTTGGCTCTACAGCCCGTTGGCGTACCGTTCGCAGGATGAGCCGTACACCGTGTACGGGTTGGTCGCGCAAGGCATGGAGCTGGCAGATGACCATTCATGGCTGCGTTTCTACCTCAATCCCAAGGCGCGTTTTGCCGATGGCACGCCCATCACCGCGCAGGACGTGGCCTACACCTTCAAGCTGTTCACCACCGAAGGCAGCCTGGCGTATCGCCAAAGCTTTGCCGATGTGGACCAGGTGCTGGTGGAATCGCCGACCCAAGTGCGGTTCACCTTCAAAAGCGCCGACAATCGCACCTTGCCTCTGGACCTCGCTTCACTGCCGGTGCTGCCGGAACATTGGTGGCAGGGGCGCAATTTCGCCAACGGCGGCGGCTTTGAACCGCCGGTGGGCAGCGGCCCGTACCGTATCAGCAGCGTGGACAACGGCCGCAGTGTCACCTTCGAACGGGTCAAGGATTGGTGGGGGCGAGACCTGCCGGTGACGCAGGGGCAGTACAACTTCGACACCCTGCGGCTTGAGTTTTTTGCCGACGGCGACGTGTCGCGCCAGATCCTGCAAGCCCAGGGTTACGACTTCAATCGCGAATTTTCCGCCACCAGTTATTCGGTGGGCTACGACGGCGAGGCTTTGCGCGACGGTCGTCTGCAACGTGAACAACTGGCACCGAATGCCGTGCAGGGCACCCAGGGTTTTGTGTTCAACCTGCAAAAACCGCAGTTCCAGGACCGCCGCGTGCGCGAGGCGCTGAGCCTGTTGTGGGATTTCGACTGGAGCAACCGGCAGATGATGCACAGCCTGTACCTGCGCCAGCGCAGCTTCTTTTCCCGCAGCGCATTGGCGGCCACCCAGCTGCCGGATGCCCAGGAGCTGGCCATTCTGGAACCCTGGCGCGGGCAAGTGCCGGAGGAGGTGTTCACCCAGGTCTACCAGCCGCCGCGCACCGATGGCAGCGGGCGCATTCGGCCGCAGCAGGCGCAAGCGCTGAAGTTACTGGCCGATGCGGGCTGGACCCCGCGCGGCGACCAGTTGGTTAACGCCGAGGGCACGCCGTTGCAGTTCACCTTCCTGAATGCCCAGAAAGGCTTCGAGCGTTTGCTGCTGCCCTACAAACGCAACCTGGCGCAGATCGGCATCGGCTTCACGATCCGCATGATCGACTCGGCCCAATACGCCAACCGCGTGCGCGCACGGGACTACGACATGATCGTCAACGGCTACCCGGTCAGCCCATCGCCGGGCCGCGAGCTGACCAACTACTTCGGTTCCGAGAGTGCCGATGACCCTGGCTCCAACAATTACATGGCACTGCGCAACCCGGCGGTGGACGCCTTGATCGATGGCCTTGTCCGCGCCAACGACCGCCGGACCATGGTGCGCTACGCCCATGCCCTCGACCGCGTGTTGCAGTGGGGCTTCTACTGGATTCCCAACTATTACCCGCCGGGCTCGTCCTCGCTGTGGTGGAACCGTTTTGGTCGGCCCCGCACAGCGCCGCTCAATGACGTGGGCATCGACACCTGGTGGGAAGTGAGCCCGACACCGCTGACCACCGCACAGATGCGTCAACTGACTGAGGCTTCTCAACATGCTGGCCTATAGCGCGCGCCGTTTATTGCTGATCGTACCAACGTTGGTGTGCATCCTGCTGGTCAACTTTTTTATCGTGCAAGCCGCCCCGGGTGGCCCGGTTGAGCAAGCCATCGCGCGCTTGCAAGGCATCGGCAGCCAAGCGTCGGTGGCCGGCACACGGGTGGAAACCGGCAGCACTGAATCGCGCACAACTCGTGGCCTGGACCCCGCGCTGGTGGCCGATATCGAGCGCCAATACGGCTTCGACAAGCCCCTTGGCGCGCGCCTTTGGTTGATGCTCAGCAGCTACGCGCGGCTGGATTTTGGCGATAGCTTCTTTCGCGGCGCCAAGGTCACCGACCTGATCCTGCAAAAACTGCCGGTGACTTTGTCCCTGGGCTTCTGGGCCACGCTGATCAGTTACCTGGTGTCGATCCCGCTGGGCATCCGCAAGGCCGTGCGCCATGGCAGCCGCTTCGATGTGTGGAGCAGTGCGGCGGTCATTATCGGCCACGCCATGCCGGCGTTCCTGTTCGCCTTGCTGCTGATCGTGGTATTCGGCGGCGGTAGCCTGTTGAACTGGTTTCCGGTGCGCGGCCTGGTCTCGGAGAACTTTGCCAGCCTGTCATGGGCGGGCAAGGTCGTGGACTACTTCTGGCACCTTGTCTTGCCGGTATCGGCGCTGGTGATTGGCGGCTTTGCCACACTGACCATCCTCACCAAAAACAGCTTCCTCGACGAGATCAGCCGCCAGTACGTAGTGACCGCGCGGGCCAAGGGTTTCAGCGAAAAACAGGTGCTGTACAAACACGTGTTTCGCAACGCCATGCTGCTGATCGTGGTTGGCCTGCCCCAGGCGCTCACCGCGATGTTGTTCGGCGGCTCGTTGCTGATTGAAGTGATTTTCTCCCTCGACGGCCTCGGTCGCCTGAGCTACGAAGCGGCAGTGGCACGGGACTATCCCGTGGTCTTCGGCACGCTGTTTATCTTTACCCTGGTCGGGTTGGTCATCAAGTTGCTGGGCGACCTGTGCTACCGCCTGCTGGACCCCCGGCTGGATTTTTCCGCGAGGTCGCATTGATGCCGGTTTTTACTCCGATCACCCGTCGCCGCTGGCTGCACTTCAAGCGCAATCGCCGCGGCTGGTGGTCGCTGTGGATGTTCCTGGCGCTGTTCGCCGTATGTCTGGGTGCCGAACTGCTGGCCAACGACAAGCCACTGGTGATGGCGTACCAGGGCTCACTGTATTTCCCGGCCTTCGAGCGCTACACCGAGCAGGATTTCGGCGGCACGTTGCCGTTTCAGCCGGATTACCGTGACCCTTACGTGCATGAACTGATTGAAGGGCAGGGCGGCTGGATGCTGTTTGCGCCTATTCCGTTCAGCTACGACACGGTCAACTACGACCTCACGACCCCTTCGCCGGCGCCGCCCAGCGCGAGCAACTGGCTGGGCACCGATGATCAAGCCCGGGATGTATTGGCGCGGGTGATTTTCGGCACCCGGGTATCGCTGTTATTTGCCTTGGCGCTGACCGTGGTGAGCACTTTGATCGGGGTCGCTGCCGGCGCGCTGCAAGGCTATTACGCCGGCTGGGTCGACCTGTTGGGGCAGCGCCTGATCGAGATCTGGTCGGGGCTACCGGTCCTGTACTTGCTGATCATCTTGTCCGGGTTTGTCGAACCGGGTTTCTGGTGGCTGCTGGGGATCATGGCGCTGTTTTCCTGGCTGACCCTGGTGGATGTGGTGCGCGCCGAGTTCCTGCGCGGGCGCAACCTGGAGTACGTGAAGGCCGCGCGAGCCCTGGGTGTGGGCGATGTTCAGGTGATGTTGCGGCACATTCTGCCCAACGCGCTGACTGCCACCTTGACCTACTTGCCGTTCATTTTGACCGGGGCCATTTCGACCCTCACCGCCCTGGATTTTCTTGGCTTCGGCATGCCCACGGGCAGTGCGTCCCTGGGTGAGTTGATCGGCCAGGGAAAAAACAACCTGCAAGCCCCGTGGCTGGCGCTGACCGCGTTTTTTACGTTGGCGTTGATCCTGTCCCTGTTGGTGTTTATCGGCGAAGCCTGCCGCGACGCCTTCGACCCCCGATCCTGATAAGCGAGCTGTGCCGTGACTGACGCGTTGATTGAAATTCGTAACCTGAAAGTGGCGTTCGACGGGCACAAAGCGGTGCGTGGCATCGACCTGGATATTCACCCGGGCGAGTGCCTGGCGCTGGTGGGCGAGTCGGGCTCCGGTAAATCGGTGACCGCCCACTCGATCCTGCAATTGCTGCCGCCCCACACCACGCGTACCCAGGGCAGTATTCGCTACCAGGGCGAAGAGCTGCTCGGCGCGCGGCCGGAGCGTTTAAGGCAGATTCGCGGCGATCGCATCGCGATGATCTTTCAGGAGCCGATGACCTCGCTCAACCCGCTGTACAGCGTGGAACGGCAGCTGTCCGAAACCCTGCTGCTGCACAAAGGCCTGGGCGGTGCGGCGGCGCGTGAGCGTGTGTTGGAGTTGCTCGAACTGGTGGGCATCCAACAGCCGCGCCAGCGCCTTGCGGCGTACCCGCATCAGCTCTCCGGGGGGCAGCGCCAGCGGGTGATGATCGCCATGGCCCTGGCTTGCGAACCGCTGCTGTTGATCGCCGACGAGCCCACCACGGCCCTGGACGTGACCGTGCAGCGACGCATTCTTGCGCTGCTCAAAGACCTGCAGCAACGCCTGGGCATGGCGCTGCTGTTGATCAGCCACGACCTCAACGTGGTGCGCAGCATCGCCCAGCGCGTGGCGGTGATGCGCGCCGGCCAGATCGTCGAACAGGCCGACTGCCAGGCACTGTTTGCCGCGCCGCAGCACGCCTACAGCCGGCAGTTGCTCGAAGCCGAGCCAGAGGGCAGGGCGGTGGTGCGTGAAACGGCGGACAACCTGCTGGAGGTGGACAACCTCAAGGTCTGGTTCCCGCAAGGCGGCCTGCTGCGGCGCAAACCGCCGATCAAGGCGGTGGACGGCATCGACCTGCGCCTGCAACGTGGCAAAACCTTGGGCATTGTTGGCGAATCCGGCTCGGGCAAATCCACCCTTGGCCAGGCGATCCTGCGGTTGATCGACGCCCAAGGCAGCATTCGCTTCCAGGGCCAGGCCCTCGACGCACTCAAAGGCAAGGCCCTGCGTCCGTGGCGGCGCAAACTACAGGTGGTGTTTCAAGACCCGTTCGGCAGCCTCAGTCCGCGCATGAGCGTGCAGCAAATCATCGAAGAAGGCCTGCGCGTACACACGGACCTCAATGCTTGCGCGCGCGAAGCTCAAGTGATTGCCGTGTTGCGCGACGTCGGACTCGACCCCGATACGCGCCATCGCTTCCCCCACGAATTCTCCGGCGGCCAGCGCCAACGCATCGCGATCGCCCGCGCACTGGTGATCAAGCCGGATTTGATATTGCTCGACGAACCCACCTCAGCCCTCGACCGCACCGTGCAAAAGCAGGTGGTGAGCTTGCTGCGCAGGTTGCAGGAGGAGCATGGGCTGACCTACTTGTTTATCAGCCACGACCTGGCGGTGGTAAGGGCGTTGGCTCACGACTTGATCGTGGTGAAGGATGGCGTGGTCGTGGAGGCGGGGAGTACCGAGCAGTTGTTCGACGCGCCGGAGCATGCCTATACGCGGGATTTGCTGGTAGCGTCGTCGTTGAGGAATCGCGAGTAGTACAGCCTAGTGGGCGCTGATCTCACGCTTTACCGTCTGCAGTGCTTCTGCCAACAACCAGTCCCGGAACGTCGTCAGTTTGGGCAGGCTGGCGCACTCAGGCCGATAAATGACGTAGTAGGCCAGCTCCGAGTGTTCGGCGTAATGGCGGTCGGGTCTTTTTCGTCGGGTGGGCTGCTGTCGGCTTATGGCTGGAATACAGTGCTGTGGGTTTCGCTTTTACCGCTGGTGTTGGCTGTCGTCGCGCTGGCACTGACTGTCCCCAAGTACATGGCCGGTCGGTTTGATCTGAAAGGGCAAGGTGCGTTAGCCACTCGAGCGCATTTCCTGCTCAAGCAAATCCCGGGCGCTATACGTCATTTAACATAATATACATTATGCGTAACCATATGATCCGTTATCAGGGTCAGTGCCAGCCAGATTTCAACCAGTGCACCACGCTCCTCATCGACCAAACCCAGCCTTTCTCGATTTGGTCGATGAGCCTGGATCACACCTGAGCGAAACCGCCATCCACGAACATCTCGCTGCCCGTCATGAAGCTGCTCTCATCCGATGCCAGGAACAATGCCGCATTCGCCACTTCATCTGGCTGCCCCATACGACCCAGCGGTACACGCGTAACCATCGAATCGACAATCGCATCCTTCTGGCCGGTACCTGATAGCGCTCTGTCCAAACCTGGTGTCGTTGTCGGCCCAGGTGAAAGCACGTTCACGCGAATACCTGTGCCTTGCAGATCCAGCGCCCAGCTTCTTGCGAAGTTTCGCAGTGCGCCTTTCGACGCGCTGTATACGCTGAACGCTGCGGTGCCCATCGAGGCCGTCGTCGAACCTGTCAGCACAATCGAGCCACCGGCGCTCATCAATGGCAACGCGTTCTGTACGGTGAACAACGTGCCTTTTACGTTCACGCCAAAGGTGCGATCAAACGAATCCTCCGTGATCGCACCAATGGGCTCCAGATCCCCAAGGCCCGCATTGGCGAACAACACATCAACACGACCTTTGTCAGCCTTGATCTGCGCGAATACCCGCTCAAGATCACGCAGGTTTGAAATGTCGCCCTGGATCGCGATCGCGTCATGCCCGATCAGGACCAAGGCTTTGTCCAGTTCATCCTGGCGGCGTCCCACGATAACGACCTGTGCACCTTCGGCCGCAAAGCGTATGGCGCTGGCCAAGCCGATCCCGCTGTTGCCACCGGTGACGATGGCGATTTTCCCGTTGAGCCTGTTCATGAGTGTTTCCCTCAAATGTTGAGGCCCAAGCGTAGATCTGCGCTATTGTTTTGAATAGTATGCACCTTTTGGTAAGTACCTCAGCCTGAGGGCAAAAACATGTCAAACAGCACCTTTAACTGCGGGCTCGACGCCGCCCTGGCGGTGATTGGCGGGAAATGGAAACCGTTGGTCCTGTATCACCTGGCCCATGAAGTTCACCGTTATGGCGAACTGCGGCGCGCCGTTGGCGGCGTGACGGACAAGGTGCTGATCCAGCAATTGAAGGAGCTGGAACGCGATGAGATCATCAAGCGTATTGACTACAAGGAGATACCGCCAAAGGTTGAATACTCCCTGACTCCCTTCGGACGCTCGCTGGCCCAGGCATTGGGGCCGCTTTGCCAATGGGGCACCGACCATATGCTGGCGGTTGAACGCATCAGTGAGCGCCGAACGACCGCCCTCGCCCAGCCTTAAATTCGCGAAATATCCAACTCGACTAAATGGATATTTAGTTGAGTTAAATCAATACCTTACGTCTATCTCCCGTATCCATTGCCTATTCACGACACCCTGCCGTTGGTGACTATGTAGCGAGTCTGTAAACACCGGCTTGTATGCGCCGAGGGCGATCACTAAGCTGGCCCCTCTTTTTTACCGCCGCCCGGAACCACCATGTCTCGAAGTATCGCCCACCTCGCCCTGCTGCTGGGGTTGATCACCGCCGTCGGCCCGTTTGCCATCGACAGCTACCTGCCGGCGTTGCCGACACTCGGCGCCAGCCTGCATGCCTCGCCTGCCGCGGTGCAGATGAGCCTGACGGTGTTCTTCATGATCATCGGTGTGTGCCAGCTGTTCTACGGCCCGATCAGCGATGTGTTCGGGCGCAAGCCGCCAATTTATGCCGGCCTGGCGATTTTCATCGTGGCCAGCATTGGTTGCGCCCTCGCCCCCTCCATCGAGGTGCTGATCGGCTTCCGGGCGTTGCAGGCCTTTGGCGCCTGCGCCGGGATGGTGATTCCGCGGGCGATTGTGCGTGACTTGTACACCGGCCATGAAGCCGCGCGCCTGATGGCGTTGCTGATGCTGGTGGTGAGCATTTCACCGATTCTCGCACCGCTGGCCGGCAGCGTGATCATTGCCGTGTGGAGCTGGCGCGAAGTGTTTTGGGTACTGGGTGTGGCCGCAGTGCTGTGCCTGATCATGACCGCCGTGCAATTGCCGGAAACCCACCCCGCCGAACGCCGCCTGGGCAAGACCCTGGGCAATGCGTTCGGCAGCTACGGCGCGTTGCTGCGTGATCCGGTGTTTACCGGGTTGTCGGTGGTGGGCGGTTTCGGCCTTGCGACGTTCTTCGTGTTCATCGGCAGCGCGCCATTCGTTTACATCGAGTACTACGGGCTCACGCCAACGCAATTCAGCCTGTGCTTTGCCCTCAACGCGGCGTCGTTTTTTGCCCTGAGCCAGTTGACCGCGCGCTTGAGTGCACGCTTCGGCCTCGCGCCGTTGATTCGCTGGTCGGTGGCGGGCGTGGCAACGGTCATGGCCTTGCTGGCACTTACCACACTGTGGGGCAACAGCCTGCCGTTAATGATGGCACTGCTGTTTATTGGCTTTGGCTTTCTCGGCTTGCTGTTGCCGGCGGCCGGCGTGTTGTCCCTGGAAGATCACGGTGCCGTGGCCGGTTCGGCCTCGGCGCTGTTGGGCGCGATCCAGATGATCACCGCCGCCGTAGCCATGTCCCTGGCCGGCCTGTTCGCAGACCACACACCGGCGCCGATGTTGATCGGCATCGCCCTCAGCGCCGTGGCAGCGATGCTGACGGTGTGGTGGACGCTGCGCCGCCTGCCGGCACACCTGCAACCTCAGTCGCGCACCTGACCAGCGGAGATTGGCGCCCCGGTCTGGAGCCCCATTGCCGCCAAATAAGCCCACGGGTAAATCCCCCGCTGGTGCCCATCGCTGAAAATCAACTGCACGCCATACCCCTGGGGATGGACCTCCAGCACCCGGACACGGTCCGACACCAGCGGCGGCGTGCCTCTCAACCGAAAGGCCCGGCACTGCGAGCACGGGCATTCACGGCGCAGGCGAGCGTGGTCGATCCATTGCACGCCGTCGCGCCATTCCAGCCTCAAGCGCCCATCATCATCGCGGCCAATGCCGTTCGGTGCACTGTTCATTGCAGTTGTGCCAGGGCAATGCGCACCGCCTTGCGTACTTCCGGGTCGCCATCGTCGGCCGCGTCACGCAGCGGGCCAAGGGCCTGTCGGTCGCCCAACTCGCCCAGCGCCAGGGCGGCTTCCTTGCGCAGGTTGCTGATGCTGTGGCCCAACGTCAGGAGCAGCGCCGGCAACGCCGGTGCATACCGCAGGCGCCCAAGGCTGCGGGTGGCGCGCAGGCGGACTTGCCAGTAGTCATCGGCCAGCGCCGTGATCAAGGCGTCTCCCGCGCGGGTGCTACCGACTTTGCCCAAGGTGGTCGCGGCCTCTTCCCGTACTTGCCAGGTGGCGTCCTGCAACGCTTCATACAGCGCCGGCAGTACCCGCTCATCACTGGCCAGGCCGAGGGCGCCGGTGGCGGCACGCCGGACTTCGGTGTCCGGATCGCTGCTGGCCAACCTCGCCAGGGCGTCCAATGCCGGCAGGTGCTTGAGCCAGCCGAGTACACCGACCGCTTCGCGGCGCACCCCCGCATCGGTATCGTTCAGCGCCAGCATTGCAGACGGCGCCGCCGCTTCAAGGCGCAACTCGCGCAGGGCACGGAAGATTGCCGTGCGCACGCTGACGTCAGCGTGGGTGGCCCATGGCAATAACAGCCGGCCCGCCTGCGTCGTCTTGAGTACGCTCAAGCTCTGGGCGGCGGCATCACGTACCGACGCTTCAGTGTCGGTCAGCGCCTGGCACAGCGCCTTGACCACTGCGTCTTCTTCCCACGCCTCCAGCAGGCTGGCAGCCTGGGCGCGCACGTCGGTGGCCGGGTCGTGGCGCAGGCTGTCCACCAGCCACACCAGGCCGTCGGGGTCTTCCAGGTCAGCCAGGTCAATCAGGGCGATCCGGCGCATGCCGGCATCCGGCGCTTGCAGCCGCGGGCGCAGGGCTTGGATGTCGGGGTTTTCGGTTTCATAGGTCATATGGCAAATCGCGGTCTTGGGTGATCGTTGGGTAGCCCGAGCGGGTTCAGCCGTGGTAACTGGCGACCATCTTCGTGGTGCAGCAGCTCCAGGCAATGGCGCTTGAGGTGGGTAAATTCCTGCGAGGTCATCAGTTCGGTGCTGCGCGGCCTTGGGAAGGTCAGCTGGAAATCCTCGATGATGCGCCCGGGCCGCGGGCTCATCACCAGGATGCGGTCGGCCAGGAACAGCGCTTCGTCGATGTCATGGGTGACAAACACCACGGTGGTGCGGATGCGCGTCCAGATGTCCAGCAGCAAGGCCTGCATCTTCATGCGGGTCAGGGCATCCAGCGCGCCGAACGGCTCATCCATCAACAGCAGGCCGGGACGATTGATCAACACCCGGGCAATTTCCACCCGCTGCTGCATGCCACCCGACAGCTGGTTGGGCCAGCGCTCGGCAAAACCTTCCAGGCCCACCAGGTGAAGGATCTCATCGGCGGCGGCCAGGCGCTCGGCCTTGCCTACGCCGCGCATCTTCAGGCCGAAGGCAACGTTTTCGCGCACCGTACGCCAAGGGAACAGTGTGTGTTGCTGAAACACCATGCCCCGTTGCTGGGAAGGGCCGGCAACCGGCCGGCCATCCATTTCCAGCGTGCCCTGGCTTGGCGTGAGATGCCCGGCCAGCGCGCCGAGCAAGGTCGACTTGCCACACCCGGACGGGCCGAGGATGCACACGAACTGCCCCGGCTCGATCCTGCAATCCAGGGCTTTCACCGCCTCGAATGCCTGCTGCTGTTCGCCCAATACAATGGACAAGCCGCGTATGTCGACACGGCCTTCAAGATGACTCATCAGGCTTTACCTCGTGGTCGATGCCAGGGAGTGAACAGTGCGCCGAGACGCTTGACCAAAAGGCTGCTGCCCATGCCCAGCACGCCGATCAACAGCATGCCGACGACAATGTCGGCATAGTTCTGGATGGTGTAGGACTCCCAGGTGTAATAGCCGATACCGTACTGGCCGGAGATCATTTCCGCTGTCACCAGGCAGAACCACGAAGTGCCCATGCCAATCGCCAGGCCGGTGATGATGCTCGGCGCGGCGCCCGGCAAAATCACCTCCAGCAGGATCGCCCGGCGCCCTGCCCCCAGGCTGCGCGCCGAGGCGATCAGCCGAGGATCGACGCCTTCCACGCCATGCACCGTATTGAGCAGCACCGGAAACAGCGCGCCGGTGAAGGTGATGAAGATCATCGACAGCTCCGACGACGGGAACATCAGGATCGCCAGCGGGATCCAGGCTACCGCCGGGATCGGCCGGATCACCTCCAGCGGCGGCAACAGCAGGTCTTCCGCCCACTTCCAGCGGCCAATCGCGATGCCCAGGCCGATCCCCACCAGCGCGGCCGCCAGGTAGCCCTCGAACACCCGGGTCAGGCTTGCGCTCAAGTGCCGCACAAGCTTGCCCGAGTCCGCCAGCCCCAGGGCAGCCTGCAGCACGGAGCCCGGCGTGGGCACATTGGCAAATGTCACCAGCCACAGGTTCCAGTGCTGGCTGGCCGCCAACTGCCAGAACAGCAGGCACAACAGCAAGGAAGCGGCCTTGGGCAGCCAGCGCCATGGGGTGCTTGTCATGAACACGCTCCCTCAGCGACCGGCAACGGCCTGCGCGCCGGCGTCGGTAAAGTTGAACACCTTGCCGCCCTGGGCCTGGGCAAATTGCTGCGCCTGGCCCTTGAGCAGGAATGCACTGAGTTGGCCGTGCTGGTTGGTGGCAAACCAGGCCTGGCTCGCCAGCAGCTTGATGCCGCTGTCTTCGGCCTGGGCATACACGGCGCGCACCGCCTTGCCCTGTTTGTTCAGGCTGTCCAGCGCGGTGAACGCCGCCTCGGCCGACGCGTAATCGCGCACCTTGGGCTCACCCTTGACCCAGATTTGCGCGACGTGCTTCCAGTCAGTGATCGGCGCGCCGCTCAGAGCGTCGTTGGCCTTCAGCGGGGCCTGGCCGTAGTTGCCCAATTGCGCCGCATAGTCCAGGCCCGAGGCCTTGAACGCGGCACGGATGTACTGGTCATCGATAAAGGTATTGAGGTCCAGGCCACGGTCGGCCTTTTTCAGCAGCTTGAGGGTGTCGATCGCGGTGCCCACGGCCTGGCGGTATTCGGGTTTCCAGCTCAAGTCACGGGTCTGCACGCCCAGCGGGCCATGGAACAGGTAGTTGACCTCGGCTTCGACGCCGGTGACTTTTTCGATCAGCTCGCTGTACTTCTCCGGCTCTGCGGCCAGCAACTGATTGGCCTCGATACTCGCGCGCAGGTAGGCGACGACCACTTCCGGGTACTGTTTGGCATAACTTTCGTCCACCAGCGCGCCGTGGAACGTCGGGGTGTTGGATTGCGAGCCGTCGTAGATCTTGCGGGCGAAACCACGGTTGGGGAACAGTTCGCCGAACGGCACAAAGTCGGCATGGGCGTCGATCTTGTTGGCCTGCAACGCCGAGCCTGCCACTTCGGGCGCCTGGGCAATGATGTTGACGTCCTTGAGCGGGTCCCAGCCCTGGGCCGCAACAGCGCGCAGCAACATGCCATGGGCCGTGGAGGCGAACGGCACGGAAATCGTCTTGCCTTTGAGGTCGGCCAGGGACTGGGCGCTGGAAGCGACCGGCACCACAATGCCGTTGCCGCTGCCCTTGATGTTGCCCGACAACACGCTGATGAACAGGCTGTGCTTGCCCGCCGCCTCGAACGCTACGCCGTTGAAGGCACCGGGGAAGTCGGCCATTGCGCCAAAGTCCAGTTTGCCGGCGACCATTTCATTGGTCAGCGGCGCGCCACTGGTGAAGTTTTTCCACTGCACGTCGTAGGTAGCGTCCTTGTACTTGCCGTCGTGCGGCAGGTATTTGTCCAGCAGCCCCAGCTCGCGGATCAGCAAGCCGCCCGCGGCACAGTTGATGGTGGTGTCCTGGGTGCCGATGGCCACCCGAATCGTTTGTGCCTGGGCCGACAGGCTCAAGCAAGCCAGCACCAGGCCGGCCAGGGTTGCGCGCAATAACATTGGGTAGTTCCCCTCGAATCATGGTTGAAGGAATCGTCTCCGCCACGGTCTGGCGCGGTGGGAAACGAGGGGGTGTGGCTAGGGCTGCGTCCGGGGTTGGCGGATGGCGTTTGCGGCAGGTCTCAGCGCAACAGGTACGGAATCTCGACCTTGACTGCGCCGGTGGGGCAATCTTTTTCACAGGGCATGCAGTACCAGCATTCATCGAACGCCATGTACGCCTTCTGCGTTGCCGGGTTGATCGCCAACAGGTCCATCGGGCACACGTCGACGCAGACCGTGCAGCCTTTTTCGGCGATGCACTTGTCCTCGTCCACCGTTACCGGGGCGTTGGAGCGAAAGAATATTTCCTGGGGCTGATAGGCCATTTCACGGTGTCCTGTGGTGAGCGAGCTTGGGGGGCACATTCAGGCGGCGTCAGCCCCTACGCGCAGGCGGTCGTAAGCCTGCATCTCTTCGGCATCCAGCGGGATCACATAGGGCTCGACGGGTTTCTTGAAGCTGACCATCTGCCCGTCGTCGCCCTTTTTCAGGTGGCAATGGCAGAACCAGTCGGCGTCGTTGCGTTGCGGGTGATCGACCCGGTAGTGGTACAGGCCCCAGCGGCTTTCGGCGCGGTACAGCGAGGCGCGGGCAGCCATTTCGGCGCAGTCGCGGATCACGCTGGTTTCCATGGCGCGCATCAATTCATGGGGGTTGTGCGCCTTCATCTGGTCCAGGTCGCGCTCGATATCGGCGAAGCGTTGCAAGCCGATTTCCATCTTGCGGGTGACCTTGGGCGGCTGCAGGTAATCGTTGACGAAGCGCCGCAGCTTGTACTCGACCTGGGCCGGCGGCAGACCGGTTTCGCGGTCCAGTGGCGCATAGACCCGAGCCTGCTCGGCGGCCACTTGCCGGGCATCCACCGCGCTGAATTCGCGCCCGGCCACAAAGCTTGCCGCGTTGGTGCCCGCAAACCAGCCATAGGTGAACGCGCCGAGCATGTAGTTATGTGGCACCGCCGCCATGTCGCCCGCTGAATACAGGCCCTTGACCGAGGTTTCCGCGCGCTCGTTGACCCACACGCCCGACGCCGAATGCCCGCTGCAAAAGCCGATCTCGGAGATATGCATCTCGACCATCTGGCTGCGGTAGTCGGTGCCCCGGTTGGCGTGGAACTGCCCACGGCTGGGGCGCTCGTTGCTGTGCAGGATCTGCTCGATGTTCTGGATGGTTTCCTCCGCCAGGTGATCGAGTTTGAGGAACACCG
Source organism: Pseudomonas sp. KK18 (assembly GCF_037094675.1). Classification (NCBI taxonomy): domain Bacteria; kingdom Pseudomonadati; phylum Pseudomonadota; class Gammaproteobacteria; order Pseudomonadales; family Pseudomonadaceae; genus Pseudomonas; species Pseudomonas sp. KK18. Next base: position 3,573,653 of record NZ_CP146605.1, on the reverse strand, counting down.
GGCCGTTGCCGCTTTCCAGTTCCTGGTGGAACTCCCACATCATCTGCCCGCTCCAGTAGTCGCACTCGATGAAGCGTTCACCCTTGTTGTTGGCGGTGTAGCCGCCCAAGGGGCCGGTGACATAGGCGCACGCCGGGCCGTTGTAATCCTTGATCAGCGGGTTGATCTGGAAGCACTCCAGGTTCGCCAGTTCGGCTCCGGCGTGGTAGGCCATGGCGTAGCCGTCGCCGGCATTGGTCGGGTTTTCATAGGTGCCCATCAGGTAACCCGAGGACGGCAAGCCCAGGCGGCCGGCCGCGCCGCAGCAGAGGATCACCGCCTTGGCCTTGATCACCTGGAAGTCCGCAGTGCGGCAGTCAAAACCCATCACGCCATTCACCGCGCCTTCGCTGTCGGTCAGCAAGCGGGTGCACACCAGGCGGTTGGTGATGCTGACCCTGGCGCGCTTGAGCTGGCGATACAGCACCTTCTTGATGTCGTGCCCTTCAGGCATCGGCAACACGTAGGCGCCCATGTGATGGACTTTTTTCACCGCGTAATCGCCGGTTTCGTCCTTCTCGAACTTCACGCCCCAGCGGTCCAACTGCTCGATAGTTTCAAAACTGTGGGTCGCGTAGGCGTACACCGCCGCCTGATTGACGATGCCGTCGTTGGCAATCGTGATTTCCTTGGTGTACTGCTCCGGCGTGGAGTGGCCGGGAATGATCGCGTTGTTGAGGCCGTCCATGCCCATGCTGATGGCGCCGCTGCGCTTGACGTTGGCCTTGTCGATCAGCAATACGCGCAGATCGCGGTTGGCCTCCTTGGCCTTGATCGCCGCCATGGGGCCGGCTGTACCGCCGCCGATCACCACGATGTCGTATTCCAGTTCCAGGGTTTGGCGGCTCACGGGCGGCTACCTCGCTGACGGTCGATGCGCAGGCGATACTGAAACGCGTCGCCACGGTAATACAGGTGTTCGAAGTCCACGGGCTGACCGTCTGCGGTGTGGGTCAGGCGTTCGATGCGCATGATCGGCGAGCCGGCCTCGACGTTCAGCGCCTGGGTCAGCTCGCTGTCGGCGAGTACCGCGTCAATCGCCACGTCGGCGTGACCCAGTTGCAAGCCGCAGTCGTTCTCCAGGATCAGGAAGATGTCGCGGGTCACCAGGTCGGCGTTTTCCAGGCGTTCGCCCAGGGCCTGGCTGAGGTAGGTGATTTCCAGCGACACCGGCTCGCGGTTGATCAGCCGTACCCGCTTGATCTGCGCGACAGTGCTGCCCTCCTCCACGCCCAGGCGCTCGGCCACCAGCTTGTCGGCGGGCACGAAGCGGTAGCTGCGCAGGCGGTTGATCACTTCATAGCCGCGCTCGGTCATGGACTCGCCCAACCCCTGCAGGGTGCTGACGTTCTGATAAGCCTTGGGTTTGGAAACAAAGGTGCCTTTGCCGTGGATCTTGTAGATCAGGCCTTCCTTTTGCAAATCACCCAGGGCCTGGCGCACGGTGATGCGGCTGACTTTGAAGCGCGTGCCCAGTTCGCTCTCGGAAGGCATCTGGGTGTTCGGCGCGTACTCACCATCAAGGATGCGGCTGCGCAGCAGGTCCCGCAGTTGGGCATGCAGCGGAACGCTGGACAGAGGGGATAAGGCGACGGTTGATTCGTTCATCAGGACCACTTGTCATAACGAGTTATGACGTGATCATAAGGAGTCTTATGAAAAGCCTGGAAATACCGTTTTGGAATAAGGTTATGGACCGGCGAATCCCGCTGCACCTACGGGATGGGTGCAGTGGATCCGCCTGTTTTATAGAGCAGTGTCTGGACCTGATGAACAATCAGAAGTTATAGCTGACCCGGGTATAGAGGATGCGGCCAAACGGGTCGGCGTATTTCGGGTCGTACCCGCTCTGGAACGCATAGGTCTGGTTGCTGAACGGCGGTGCGCGGTCAAACAGGTTTTTCGCGCCCAGCGTGACGGCCAGGGACTTGCTCCAGTTGTAGGTACCCGCCAGGTCCCAGACGTTGTAAGAGCCTACGGAGTCGTGAGTGTCGGGGTCCGAGTCGTGATAGCCACTGGTGTAGCGGTTGGTCAGGCTGACGCCCAGCGGTCCGCGGGCCCAGGTGCCGGTCAGGCTGTGGCGCCAGCGTGCAACGGCGCCCGCGGTGGAGAACTCGCCGCCACGAAAATCACCGAGTTTGTCGATGTAGTCGCCCTTGAGCTCCTGCTGGTATTTGTATTCGTTGACGTAGGTGCCTTGCAGGCCGATGCCGAAGTCACCGATGGCGGTGCTCGGGAAGCGGTAGTCGAAACTCACATCCACGCCGTTGGTCTTGGTCTTACCCAGGTTGGCAAGGCCGGTAACGATGTGATCGATGGAGCCATCCGCCTTGCGAATCAAGCGGTCGCCGTAGGCATCCGGGTCGTCGAATACCGACGACTCAGGAAACTCGGCAATCTGGTTGGCGATGGTGATCCACCAGAAATCCAGGCCGGCACTGAGGCGCTCGATCGGTTGGAACACGAAACCAAAGGTCACGTTACGTGCGGTTTCCGGGCTCAAGCTGCCGTTGCCCCCGCTTTGCCGGCGGAACTGCTGGGCGCAGTCGCGGTTGCCGATCCCGCCATTGGCCGGGGTGCCGCCCGGGCACAGGCGCGGGTCGTTGTAGTTGGCCACGGTGTAGCTGGTGTAGGTCGGGTTGTACAACTCGTACAGCGACGGCGCACGGAAGCCTTCACTGTAGGCACCGCGCACCACCAGTTCCTTGAACGGCTGGAAGCGGAACGAGTATTTCGGGTTGGTGGTGCTGCCAAAGTCGCTGTATTTGTCATGACGCACGGCGGCAGACAGTTCCAGGCTTTCGAGCACCGGCACGTTGACCTCGGCGTACTCGGCCGACACGCTGCGATTGCCGCGCACTGCGCCATTGGGGTCTACGCCCAGGCTCTGCACGGTCTCGGCAAACTGGGCGAAATCCTGGTGGAAATCCTCCTTGCGATATTCACCACCCAGCGCCAGGCCCGTCGGCCCCGCACCGAACCAGTCGCCGATTTCACGGCTTACGCGCCCGTCGATACTCTTCACTCGGCCCACGGCGGTGGCGTAATCGCCATCCACGCGGCTGGAGGCGAGTAACGCCCTGCCCGCTTCACTCTGCGGCCCGAACGGGTTGATCACACCGTTGGCAATCCCCTGGCTGATGGTCTGGTCGTTTACATAGCCGTCAAGAATGGTTTGCACCACTTTGTTCTGGTTGTAGGACGCGCCGACGTTGTAGTCCCAGTTCGCCACATTACCTTCGAAACTCAGCAGCAGCCGCTGGCTGGTGTTGTCATCTTCGTGCTTGCGCGCGCCGGCATCGGTTTCACGCCAGTTCACGTCTACCGGCTGTGTCGGGTCCAGGGCGAACCCCGTGGGGCCCGGGGTGATGCCGTTGCCCGGATAGAAAGGCGTACCCGGATTGACCTGGGCGCCCATCAGGGTGCCTGGGCCAATCTGCGTACGGTTTTCGTTGCGCGCCCAGAAGTATTCGAGGCTGACGGTATGGTCATCGGCCAGCTTGCCGGTGGCTTTGGCAAAGGCCGAGGTTTTTTCGGTTTCCGGCACCAGGTCCAGGTAACTCCACAGGCTTTGGCGGCAGATGCCATTGCGTGACAGCAGCCCGGGAGAATTGCAACCGGAGCCGGCCAGCGGGTTGGTCGCGTTGCTGCCCTGGCTCCAGTTAGCCGGCGCGGCGGTGCCGGAGGTGAAATCCAGGCCGCGACCTGGCTGGTAGTTGTAGGTGAAGTCACGGTCCTTGGCCGCCAGGCGCGTCTGCTTGTCGTAGCTGACCACGCCGAACACGTTGAAGCGGTCCTCTTCAAGGTCGCCGAAACCGTAGCTGCCACTGAAGTTATGGCTGTCGCCGCCGCCGGAGCGCGTCGGCGAATCGTAGTTGGTGGAGAGTTGGCCCCCGGTGAGGCTGGTCTTGGTAATGAAGTTGATCACCCCGCCAATCGCATCGGTGCCGTACAGCGCCGAGGCGCCATCGCGCAGGACTTCCACGCGGTCGATGGCGGCAAACGGGATGGTATTCAAGTCCACCCCGGAACCGTTGGTGGTGTTGACGGCGTTGTTGCTCAGGCGCCGGCCATTGAGCAGCACCAGGGTTTTGTTCGCGCCAATCCCGCGCAAGTCGGCATACGCCGCACCGCCGCTGCTGGAGCCCACCGAACGCCCGGAGCCAACGGCAGACTGGTTGGCCGAAATGCGGTTGATCAACTCCTCGGTGGTGCTCACACCCTGCTCGCGCAATTGCTCGACCCGCAGGATGGTCACCGGCACTGCCGTTTCCGCGTCCACCCGGCGAATCGCCGAGCCGGTCACCGTGACTTTTTCCAGGCGGTAATCAGTACTTTTGCCCTCGGCCGGTGCGACGCTGGTGGACGTCACGGGTGCTGGATGCACCGTCAGCCCCTGTTCGCTGTCGCTCACTTGCAGGCCGCTGCCCTGCAACGCCTTGTCCACCGCTTGCAGGCTGCCCAAATCGCCGCGGATGGCGGCACTGCGCTTGCCCTGCACCCACTGTTGATTGAACGAAATCATCACCCCGGTCTGCCGGGAGATATCCAGCAGCACCGTATCAAGCGGGCCGCCAGCGATATCGAAGGTGAACACCTGGCCGGCCACTTCCTGGGCCATCACCGATGTCGTGCACACTCCCATCGCCAGCGCCGCCGTCAGCGTCAGCCTTGGTAGTTGTTGTTTGAATAAAAACATCGAGGAACTCCCTGTTGTATGTGTCTACAGGGATGAGCAACGGCAGACGGATATTTATAGGGCTGCGTTTAGGCGAAGATGCTATGAGTTTATAACCGGTTATAAGAGGCTTGCTGCATCGATTTGGCTGATGTCTTCTATTGGCCCGCAAGCGTTCATCCCCGCGCCAGGTGCTTTGTAGAATGAACCCCACAGTCAAGCCACCACCTTCGTGGTGTCGGAGGTTCTCATGCGTTATCTGCTTATCGCCGTGCTGGGCCTGTTCAGCACACTTGCCTTCGCCCAGGGCGAAACCCCGGTACCCACTGTGAGTGCCAACACCCCCGCCAGCGAGGCGTACGACTATTCCCAGGACCTGGACATCGCCAAGGTGGTGCGCGTCAGTACCGAATCCTCCACAGAGTGCGGGCCGGTCAAGGGTCATATGGTCTACATCGACAGCCACGGCGTGCGTCATGAACTGGACTACATGCGCCTGGGCGATGCCTGCCAGCACGGTTGAGCGCAAACCATTCGTCGGGCTCGGCCGGCATCGATTACAACTATCCGGCAGCTGAAAATCACTAATCCATAGAACCCGTTGTGATCTATGGAGATTGAGATGACTGACTACCCACGCCCACCTTTCGCCAGCCAGGCCCAATCCGTTCCCGGTTCGCAGAAGAAGATGGACCCCTATCCCGACTGCGGCGAGAAGAGCTACACCGGCTCCGGCCGCCTGGCCAACAAGATCGCCCTGATCACCGGCGCCGACAGCGGTATCGGCCGCGCCGTGGCGATTGCCTTTGCCCGCGAAGGTGCCGATGTGGCCATCGCCTACCTGGACGAACACGAGGACGCGAAGGAAACCGCACGCTGGGTTGAAGAAGCCGGCCGCCAATGCCTGCTGCTGCCCGGCGACCTCGCGCAAAAAGCCAACTGCCAGGCGATTGTCGACCAGACCGTCGAGCAGTTCGGGCGGATCGACGTGCTGGTCAATAACGCCGCATTCCAGATGACCCACGAGACCCTCGAAGAGATACCCGACGAGGAATGGGTCAAGACCTTCGATATCAACATCACCGCGATGTTTCGCATCTGCAAGGCGGCGCTGCCGCATATGAAGGCCGGCGGGTCGATCATCAATACCAGCTCGGTGAATTCCGATATGCCCAAGCCAACGTTGCTGGCATACGCCGCCACCAAGGGCGCGATTGCGAACTTTACCGGTGGCCTGGCACAACTGCTGGGCAGCAAGGGCATCCGCGTGAACAGCGTGGCGCCGGGGCCGATCTGGACGCCATTGATTGTCTCGACGATGCCGGACGAAGACGTGAACAGCTTCGGCAGCGAGACACCGCTGGGCCGCCCCGGCCAGCCGGTGGAAGTGGCACCGATCTATGTGTTGCTGGCGTCGGATGAGGCGAGTTACATCTCGGGCTCGCGGTATGCGGTGACGGGTGGCAAGCCGATTCTCTAGGGTCGGATGCAAATCCAATGTGGGAGCGGGCTTGCTCGCGAAGGCGGAGTGTCAGGCAATGCACCTGTGACTGAACCACCGCCTTCGCGAGCAAGCCCGCTCCCACATTGGGTGCTCGGTCAGCCCGGAGATCGTGTCGGGTCAGCCTTGCGCGGATAGGTTCTTTCCTCCTGAATCCGCCCATCCATGCTGTGAATCCTCAGCGACGCCGTCTTGTCGCTGAGAAACTCTTTCGCCAACTCAACGATCGCCTCCTTGGTCTCTGCCGTTTTCGACGGCCGTGCCGAGCCCTGCTTGGTCAACGCCCAACCGGTGCCGGTCTTGTTGATGTTGTAGGTATCCATGGTCTGCTCCTTCGACTGAATAAACACGGCACGCGGCAAAACCCGCGCCCTACTATTGCGAGCGCGGCTGCCGGGCAGAGTTCAAGGCAGTTGGCGGGCCAGGTTACGGGCGGCCCTACAGGTCAAACCGATCCACGGCCCTGCGCCGCTCATTGTCGTCGCGCACATCGTAGGTGGCGGTGGTCTGGATATTGGTGTGGTGCGCCAGCTTCTGGGCGATCGACAGGTCGTACTCTTCAATGACCCGCGTGATAAACGAACGGCGGAAATCATGGGGCATGATTTTTACGCCGACCTGTTCCCCACGCTGGCGGGCGATGTAGTAAATCGCGTGTTTGGTGATGCGCTCGCGGGTGATATGGCTGCCCCGGCGAATCCGGTTGAACAGGAAACCGTCGTCCTGTTCCCCCGGTTTCAGCTGGCTGCGGCGAAACTCCAGCCATGCCTCCAGCTTGGCAAAGGCCCAGGCCGGTGCGTACTTGATCAATTGCTTGTTGCCCTTGCCGGTAACCTGCAGGCTGCGCTCGTCAAAGTTGACCTGGCCCAGCTCGATGTTCACCGATTCCGACTTGCGCATGCCCGAGCCATACAGGATCCCGATCACCGCCGCATCCCGCAGGCCCTGGGGGCGCGGATCGGCGGCGCAGACTTCCATCAACTCACGAATCAGCGTACGCCGCAGGTTGCGGCCCTGGCTCAGGCGGGTGCCGGCCATGGCCTTGACCGAGCGCATCTTCAGCAGGTGGTCCTGGCTGATCAGGCTCATGCGCCAGGCTTCGTTCATCACCCCGCGCACGGCGTTGACGTACAGCGATGAGGTGTTCGGCGCATACCCGTCTTCCCGCAGCACCGCCACCAGGGCCATGACGTGTTCGGGCTGCAGCAGGTGCCAGTCGATGTCTTCGAGGTTGATGTCTTCAAAACCCAGGCGGTCGGCGGCGTCCTGCAGCACGTAGCGCATGGTCAGCTGGCTGGAGGGCGCCAGGCGGGTGAGATAGAGGGTCAGCGGGTTGCGGGTAGACTCAGTCAAGGTAGATCAGCCTTTGGATTAAATATGTCGACTAACCATCTGTTTAATCGACATATTTAGTGAATTGGCGAGCGCCGAGTCTAGCGCAGGTCAATCCCCGGGGCTATTCCTGATCGTCTTCCGCCGGGGCTGGCGTCTGCTGCTGGCTCCAGTCGGTGTCCTGCTTCTGCATCAAGGCAAACCAGTGCTGGCGCATGAACTCCAGGTACGGTTTGGGCGCCTTGGCAAAATCTTCTTCGTCGCCGTAACAGCCAGGAAGCGGCAGCTCGGTACCCTGCTCCTTGTACTGGCTGACCAGCGCCTGTTGGGCGGCGATGCTGCAATCCTTGGGCAACGGCATGCCCTGCAGGGCGCCGGCGTCTTCATCCCACCAGCTGGCGCCATAGCGGTCGATGCCACGCAGGCGGTACTTCTGCGACTTGCCGATGTGCATGATCAGCTTGAAATCATTGGGGCTGACGTCACTGGTGCAGGTGCGGCTATACCCCACGGTGACCTGGCTGATGCCATCGCCCAGCAGGTCGGTGACCCGGGTGGCGTCGCTATTGAAGTGCGCGCCGGCATCGAACTCGCAATGCTGCACGTCGTCGTAGAGCATCCACAGGCGCTTGGGCCGGTCACCGTCGAGCAGGTACTGGGCGGCGTAGACAAAGGCCGACTGCGCACCGTCGTCGTCGCGTTCGCTGACTTGCTCTGCGAGTACCAACAGGTTCTTGCCCTGTTTGTCGCTCCAGACGAAGGCGCCGACCTGTTTACCCCGCACTTCTACGCCATCGGGCACCTGGTCGATGGACGTCAGTGCCACGCCGTCATCGGCCCGCACACTCGTGGCCCAGGCCACCGTCATCAACAACACCATCAACATTGGCCGTAAACGCTGCACGCTATTCATCCGACTGCCCTGGCAAGAGATGGCTTACTTTACCGGCACTTGCGTGGCATTGCAGAGAAGATTCTTCAGGAACCTGCCCGCGTGAAGAAAAAGGCTACCGCCCCTTCTCCCCTCATCGGCACGGCGTTGTCCGTGCTTCTGCTGTTTACCTGAACCCTAGCTGTCTACCTGCCAAAAAAACGACTTTTTCATCTGCGTTTCATATTCGTTGAACATTTTTGCGCTTAATCTTGGCGGCACGACTTGAGAACGAACCGTACTTTGCAGGTTAACTCGTTGATTCCGCTTTACCTTTGAGCATTTTAGTCTTTACTCACGTATGCCATGGAAGACCCACTGTGACCTGTCAGGACTGTCGAATGAATGCCACAAATCAACGCTATCTTTGATCGGATGCCCGGCATCCGAGGCTGACGATAACTGCTGTCTTTACGCTCCAAGTTGCTCTAACCCCCGAGGTAATGAATCTTTGAAACCCTATCCAATTCATTGCGTGTCGATCGTTATCCCGGTCTACAACGAACAAGAAAGCCTGCCTGAACTGCTGCGCCGCACCATGGCGGCCTGCAAACAACTGGCTTACGAATACGAAATCATCCTGGTGGACGACGGCAGCCGCGACAACTCCGCGCAATTGCTGGAAGACGCCGCCGCGCTCGAAGGCAGCAACGTGGTGGCGGTGATCCTCAACCGCAACTACGGCCAGCACGCCGCAATCATGGCCGGCTTCGAGCATTGCCGGGGCGACGTGGTGATCACCCTGGACGCCGACCTGCAAAACCCGCCGGAAGAAATCCCGCGTTTGGTCGAACAGGCCGCCCTGGGCTACGACGTGGTTGCCACCGTGCGCAACAACCGCCAGGACTCGGCCTTTCGCCGCTGGCCGTCGCGCCTGATCAACCTCGCCGTGCAACGCTCCACCGGCGTGGCCATGAGCGACTACGGCTGCATGCTGCGTGCTTATCGCCGCACCATCGTCGACGCCATGCTGGCCTGCCGCGAGCGCAGCACCTTTATCCCGATCCTGGCCAACAGCTTTGCGCGCCACACCACGGAAATCCTGGTGCATCACGCCGAGCGTGAACACGGCGAGTCCAAATACAGCCCGATGCGCCTGATCAGCCTGATGTTCGACCTGCTGACCTGCATGACCACCACGCCATTGCGCCTGTTGAGCATCGTCGGTTTCAGCCTGGCGGCCCTGGGCATGCTCTTCGCCTTTGCACTGATCGTGCTGCGTCTCGCTTTCGGCTCCGGCTGGGCTGGCGACGGCATGTTCGTGCTGTTCGCCGTATTGTTCGTGTTCACCGGTGGCCAGTTCATCGGCATGGGCCTCCTGGGTGAATACCTGGGCCGCATGTACAGCGATGTGCGGGCCCGCCCACGGTTCTTTATCGAAAAAGTGCTGCGCAACCAACCGGCAGCACCGGCCGAGACCTTTACGGTCGACGGCCTGACGTCCTCCCACACCTCTACTTCTCCTTCCGATCAGGTTTCGTCATGAATTCAAAAGCTGTTGTCTTCGCTTACCACGATATTGGCTGTGCTGGCATTGAAGCCCTGCTCAATGCGGGTTACGAAATTGCTGCCGTGTTCACCCATGCCGATGATCCCAAGGAAAACAATTTCTACGGTTCCGTCGCCCAGCTGTGCGCCCGCAATGGCATCCCGGTACACGCCCCGGAAGACGCCAACCACCCGCTGTGGATCGAGCGCATCGCCAAGCTGAACCCGGACTACATCTTCTCGTTCTACTATCGCAACCTGCTGAGCGAAGCCCTGCTGGCCACCGCCAAGAAAGGCGCGTTCAACCTGCACGGCTCCCTGCTGCCTAAGTACCGTGGCCGCGCACCGGCCAACTGGGTGCTGGTGAACGGCGAAACCGAAACCGGCGTGACCCTGCACCGCATGGTCAAGCGTGCCGATGCCGGCGCGATCCTGGCCCAGCAGAAAGTCGTGATCGAGCGCACCGACACCGGCCTGACCCTGCACGCCAAACTGCGTGACGCCGCCACCAACCTGCTGCGCGATGCCCTGCCGCAACTGGCTCAAGGCAAGCTGACCGAAACCGCCCAGGACGAAAGCAAGGCCACCTACTTCGGTCGTCGCACCGCCGCAGACGGCAAACTGGATTGGAAAAAACCGGCTGAAGAGCTGTTCAACCTGGTTCGCGCCGTTACCCAACCATACCCGGGTGCCTTCTGCGCCGTGGGCGAGCACAAGCTGATCGTCTGGAGCGCCGAAGTCGTCAAGGGCAACGAAGGCCTGGCGCCAGGCCGAGTGATCAGCGTCAACCCGCTGCGCATCGCCTGCGGTGAAGACTCCCTGGTAGTCAAGTTCGGCCAGCGCAACGAAAACGGCCTGTACCTGGCCGGCCCGTCCCTGGCGGATGAACTGGGCCTGGTGGACGGTTCCGTACTGCGCGGCGCCGAGTCCGGCCGCAAGCCCCGTCGTACCCGCGTGCTGATCCTGGGTGTGAACGGTTTCATCGGTAACCACCTGTCCGAGCGCCTGCTGCGTGACGACCGTTACGAAATCTACGGCCTGGACATCGGCTCCGACGCCATCGAGCGCCTGCGCAGTCACCCGAACTTCCACTACGTGGAAGGCGACATCAGCATCCACTCCGAGTGGATCGAGTACCACATCAAGAAGTGCGACGTGGTCCTGCCGCTGGTGGCCATCGCCACCCCGATCGAATACACCCGCAACCCGCTGCGCGTATTTGAACTGGACTTCGAAGAGAACCTGAAACTGGTTCGCTACTGCGTGAAGTACAACAAGCGCGTGATCTTCCCGTCGACCTCCGAAGTGTATGGCATGTGCCAGGACCAGTACTTCGACGAAGACACCTCCAACCTGGTGGTGGGCCCGGTCAACAAGCAGCGCTGGATCTACTCGGTCTCCAAGCAACTGCTGGACCGCGTGATCTGGGCCTACGGCGACAAGGGCCTGAAGTTCACCCTGTTCCGTCCATTCAACTGGATGGGCCCGCGCCTCGACCGCCTGGATTCGGCCCGTATCGGCAGCTCCCGCGCCATCACCCAGTTGATCCTGAACCTGGTGGAAGGCACGCCGATCCGTCTGTTCGACGGTGGCGAGCAGAAGCGTTGCTTCACTGACATCGCCGACGGTATCGAAGCCCTGGCGCGCATCATTGATAACGACAACGACAACTGCAACGGCCAGATCATCAACATCGGCAACCCGGAAAACGAAGCCAGCATCCGTCAGCTGGGAGAAGAACTGCTGCGTCAGTTCGAAGCTCACCCGCTGCGCAGCAACTTCCCTCCGTTTGCCGGTTTCCGCGACGTAGAGAGCAAGGCGTTCTACGGCACCGGTTACCAGGACGTGGCGCACCGCAAGCCAAGCATCGACAACGCCAAGCGCCTGCTGAACTGGGAGCCTACCGTGGAGATGAGCGAAACCATCGGCAACACTCTGGATTTCTTCCTGCGTGAAGCCATGCTCGAAATCGCGGACAAGCGTTGATGCAAGCGGGTCTACGCATCGACGTCGACACTTACCGAGGCACCCGTGAAGGGGTGCCAAGGTTGTTGGAGTCGCTTGATGAAGCCGGGGTCAAGGCGACCTTCTTCTTCAGCGTCGGGCCGGACAACATGGGGCGCCACTTGTGGCGCCTGATCCGCCCGCAGTTCCTGTGGAAGATGCTGCGCTCCAACGCGGCCGGTTTGTACGGCTGGGACATTTTGCTGGCCGGCACCGCCTGGCCGGGCAAACCCATTGGCCGCGACCTGGGGCACCTGATGCGCCAGGCCAAGGCCGCCGGGCATGAAGTCGGGCTGCACGCCTGGGATCATCACGGCTGGCAAGCCAACACCGGGCGCTGGAGCGATGCACAGCTGATCGAGCAGATTCGCCGTGGCGTCGACACCTTGAGCGACATCCTCGGTGAACCCATCGACTGCTCAGCCGCCGCCGGCTGGCGTGCCGATGAGCGCGTGGTGCAAGCCAAGCAACAGTTCAATTTCCGCTACAACAGCGATTGCCGTGGTACCAGCCTGTTCCGGCCAACCCTGGCGGATGGCAGTGCCGGCACGCCACAAATTCCGGTGGACATGCCGACCTTCGACGAAGTCGTGGGCCCGGTGGTGGCCGCCAAGGATTTCAATAGCTACATCCTCGACCGCTTCAAGCCGTCGAAGCTCAACGTCTATACGATCCACGCAGAAGTAGAAGGGATTCTGATGGCCAATGATTTTCGCCAGTTGCTCGCCCAGGCAGGGCAGCGCGGCATCGCGTTCAAACCGTTGGGCGACCTGTTGCCCGCCGACCTCACCACCCTGCCCCAGCAACAGCTGGTGCGTGGTGCGTTGAGCGGCCGTGAAGGCTGGCTCGGAGTGCAAAAGGCATGATCCGGCGCTGGGCCCTGCCCCTGCTCCTGCTGGCCTTCGGGGTGTTCTACCTGATCCCGTTGGCCACCCACGGGCTGTGGATTCCCGACGAAACCCGCTATGCACAGATCAGCCAGGAAATGCTGCTGACCGGCAAATGGGCCTCGCCACACTTCATGGGGATTCGCTACTTCGAGAAACCGGCGGCCGGTTACTGGATGATCGCGCTGGGCCAGGCGATTTTCGGGCAGAACCTGTTCGGCGTGCGTTTTGCCTCGGCCTTGAGCACTGGCTTGAGCATCCTGCTGGTGTATTTCGTGGCCCGGCGTTTGTGGAACGACCCGCGCAAGAGCCTGGTCAGCGCCGTGCTGTACATGAGTTTTGTCAGCGTCGCGTTCCTGGCGGGCTATGCCAACCTCGACCCGCAGTTTACCTTCTGGGTCAACCTGACCGGGGCGGCGCTGTGGTTCTGCTTCGATAGCACCACCACCCGCGGCCGGCTGTGGTCGTGGGCCTTGCTCGGGTTCGCCTGCGGCATGGGGTTCATGACCAAGGGTTTCCTTGCCTGGTTGCTGCCGGTGCTGATCGCCCTGCCCTACGTGCTCTGGCAAAAACGCATTCGTGAACTGCTCACCTATGGCCTGGTGGCCGTGGTGGTGGCGATTGTCGTGAGCCTGCCCTGGGCGCTGATGGTGCATGCCCAGGAACCGGACTACTGGAATTTCTTCTTCTGGCACGAGCACATCCAGCGCTTTGCCGGCGACGACGCCCAGCACTCCGAGCCCTTCTGGTATTACCTGCCGCTGATGGTTGCGTTCACCCTGCCGTGGATGGCGTTGCTGCCGTCCACCGTGAAGCAGGCATGGCTGGAAAAACGCAACAGCAAGGTCGCCTTCCTGCTGCTGTGGCTACTGATGCCGCTGGCGTTCTTCAGCCTGGCCAAGGGCAAGCTGCCGTCGTACATCATGCCGTGCCTGCTGCCACTGGCGCTGCTGATGGGGCATACCCTCGCCGACAAACTGGCCCAGGCCCGTGGCCGCGTACTGCGCATCAACGGCTGGGTGAATCTGGTCATTGGCGTATTGGCGTTGCTGGCCCTGACCTGGTTCCAGCTGAAAAAACCGGTGTACGAGCACGGCCAGGAAACACTCAGCCTGGTGCTGGTGTTCATCTTCCTGTTCGGCTGGATCATCGCCAACCTGCTGCAAGCCGCCCGCCCGTTGCACATGTGGGCCGCACCGGTGATGGGCAGCTGGTTGCTGGTGGCGCTGGTGCCGGCCGCGTTGCCGCACTCGGTGGTTTATAACAAGACCCCCGACCAGTTCATCATCGACCACCTCCAGGAGCTGCAGCCGACCACTGCATTGCTGAGCAACGACCTCGGCGCCGCATCGGCCTTGTCATGGCGCCTGCAGCGTCCTGAAGTGATGCTCTACAACACCGTTGGCGAAGTGAAATACGGCATCGCCTTCCCGGACACCGCTTACCGCAAGATCGATGCCGCCAGCGTCCAGCAATGGATGAGCGAGGCGCGCAAGCAAGGCTCGGTGGGCGTGGTGATGCGGGTCAAGGGTGACGACGAGCGCCAGGAAGTGGACCTGCTGCCCAAAGACGGCAAGCGTTACGAGCAGGGCAATATCGTGATTCTGATCTTCCCGCAGAGCGCGCCATGACCACTCTGCTGCTGTTGTTAGGTGCCTGCCTGCTGACCTGCATGGGCCAGGTGTCCCAGAAGTTTGCCGTGGAAGGCTGGCGTGACCAGCCCGACGGTTGGGCCCCGAAGCTGCGCTCGCCGTGGCTGTGGTCGGCGCTGGTGTGCCTGGGCCTGGGTTTGCTGGTGTGGCTGCTGGTGTTGCAACGCCTGGAAGTCGGTATCGCCTACCCGATGCTGAGCCTCAACTTTGTATTGGTCACCCTGGTGGCGCGCTTTGTGTTCCATGAACACATCGATGGTCGCCACTGGTTCGGCGTGCTGCTGGTGATTGCCGGTGTGGTGCTGCTGGGGCGCCAGGTATGAGTCGCGCTCGCGGTTTTGCCCTGGCCCTGGGCAGCGTGGCACTGGTCAGCGGTGCGCAGTTGGGCATGCGCTGGAGCATGACGCGCCTGCCACTGCCTGCTGAATGGCTGACAGCACTCAACACGGGTGCCATCGACCTCGGCGCACTGGGCGTGGTGATCCTGGCGATCATCGCCTATGCCCTGTCGATGCTCTGCTGGCTCGGCGCGCTCAAAGACCTGCCGCTGGGCCGCGCCTATTCGCTGCTCAGCATCAGCTACGCATTGGTCTACCTGCTGGCCGCCAGCCTGCCGGTGTTCAACGAACATTTTTCGCTTTCAAAAACTGCGGGAGTGGCCTTGGTCATTCTCGGAGTCCTGACTATCAACTCTCGTCGTGCTAGCACCACAAGTCCCAGGAATGCCCCATGAAAATCAGTGTATTTGGTAGCGGTTACGTCGGTCTCGTACAGGCCACCGTGTTGGCCGAAGTCGGCCACGATGTCATCTGCATGGACGTTGACGAGAAAAAGGTCAAGTTGCTGCAACAGGGCCATGTGAGCATTTTCGAGCCGGGCCTGGCGGCCATGGTCAAGGAAAACCTCGAAGGCGGACGCCTGACGTTTACCTATGACGAAAAACTCGCGGTCGAACACGGCGAAGTGCTGTTCATCGCCGTGGGTACCCCTTCGGACGAAGACGGCTCGGCCGACCTGAAATACGTGCTGTCCGTGGGCGATGCAGTGGCTCGCCACCGTATCGACCCGGTGATCCTCGTGGAAAAATCCACCGTACCTGTAGGCACTGGCGACACTTTGCGTGCGCACATGGAAAAAGCCCTGCGCATTGCCGGCCGCCACCTGGAGTTCGATATCGTCTCCAACCCGGAATTCCTCAAGGAAGGCTCGGCCGTTGCCGACTGCCGCCGCCCGGACCGGATCGTCATCGGCTGCGAACGTGAGGAAGTGCGCGAGGTGATGCGTGAGTTGTATGCACCGTTCAACCGCAACCACGACCGCATCATCTTCATGGACCTGCGCAGCGCCGAACTGACCAAGTACGCCGCCAACTGCATGCTGGCAACCAAGATCAGCTTTATCAACCAGATCGCCGAACTGGCCGAACACCTGGGCGCCGACATCGAAGCCGTGCGCCTGGGCATTGGTGCCGACTCGCGTATCGGCTACCACTTCATCTACCCAGGTTGCGGTTATGGCGGCTCGTGTTTCCCCAAGGACATGCGCGCCCTGATCCACAGCGCCAAGGCCGCCAACTGCTCCAGCGACCTGCTGGAAGCCGTGGAAGCCATCAACCAGCGCCAGAAGAGCAAGCTGTTCGAGCGCGCCAACGCGTTCTTCAAGGGCGACCTGCGTGGCAAGACCTTCGCCTTGTGGGGCCTGGCGTTCAAGCCCAACACCGACGACATGCGCGATGCGCCAAGCCGGGTGCTGATGGAAGCGTTGTGGGCCGCCGGCGCCAATGTACGTGCGTTTGACCCGGAAGCCATGCAGGAAACCCAGCGCATCTACGGTGATGACCCGCGCCTGATGCTGATGGGCACCCCGGAATCCACCCTGAGTGGCTCTGACGCCTTGATCATCTGCACCGAATGGCAACAGTTCAAGGCACCGGATTTCGACCTGATCCAGCAACGCCTGAAAACCCCGGTGATCTTCGACGGCCGCAACCTGTACGACGGCGAACGCCTGGCGCGCAAAGGCATCCAGTACTTCCCGATGGGCCGTGGCGATTCCTGCAATTTGCCGATCCCCCAGCAAAACTGGGTGCCTCAGGCCGAGGAAGCCTAAGACGTGGACAAAGTTCATCCGCCCCTGCTCAGCCCGACGATCCGCCGACACTCATGGGTGCTGGGGCTGCTGGCACTGGCCCTGTTTATCGCAGGCAACTGGAACCAGGCAATCATCGGCTTTGATTCGCGCTTCGTGCTGTTCGCCCAGGAGATGCTGCGCCATGGGCCGGGGTTCTTCCCGACGACGTACGGGCAACCTTATGCCGATTACCTGGCCACCTCGACGCTGATGACCTGGCTGCTGTCCCTGCCCCTGGGGCAGGTCACCAGCCTGACGGCCTGGCTGCCCACGGCCATCGCTTCGGCGCTGCTCGTGGTGCTGGTCTACCGGCTGACGGCGCCCTACTCCCGGCGCTGGGCGCTGCTGAGCATCGCGGTGATGCTGCTCAGCAGCACCTTCATCAGCGAAACCCGCGCGGTGTCCCTCGACCAGATGTTGGCTGCCGTGGCCCTGGCGGTGTTTTACCTGGGTTATGCCCATGACCACTTCGGCGCCGCCAAGCGCCTGCACTGGCTGTTTGCGCTGCTGATCCTGGGGTTTGCAATCCGTGGACCGATTGGCCTGGTCATTCCCACCGGCATGCTGTGCAGCTATTACCTGATCAACCGGCAATGGCGCCAGCTGTTCAGTTTCGGCCTGCTGGCGTTGGCGTTACTGGCGGCGTGCGTGGGCCTGCTGTTGCTGCTGGCCAAGCTCAGTGGCGGTGAAACGTTCATGCAGGACGTAATCCGCATGCAGTTCCTGGGTCGCATGGATGGCACCGAAGGCTCCGGCAGCGCGCTGTATTATTTCAGCAGTTCGCTGGGCAACTACGCACCGGCGTATCCGCTGGCAATACTCGCGCTGGTTGCGATTGTCGCCGGTGGCCGGGAGGACAAGGGCCCGGCGCTGAAGCTGGTGTTGTACTGCCTCGCTGCAGGCTTGATCGTGATGATCGGCTTGTCTGTGCCCCAAGCAAAAAAAGCGCGCTATGTGCTGCCGATGCTGCCCCTGGCGGCAATCATCGCCGCGTACCCGTTCCAGGTGTCGCGAGGCAGACTGTTCGCCGGGCTGCGCTGGCTGATGCTGGGGTTGTGGACGGTCATTCCGGGGCTGCTGATCGCAGGCTTGTTCGTGGCGCGTCACCGCTTCCCCGAGCAGATTGGCAGCCTCAATCCGGTGTTCGGGATCCTGATCGCGATCCAGGTGCTGGCACTGGGCTTGCTGTTCAACCGGCGGCTTCGCTACGTGGGCCCGGCCTTCGCCGCGGTATTGGCGGTGTGGCTGGCGTATATCGTGATGGTCGAGCCGCTGGAGCGCCGGTTGTATGACACGCGCACCTTTACCCTCCAGGCCCATGCGCTGACCCAGCAACAACCGGCGCCGCTGGTATTGCACGCACTCGGCAAGGACGCAAAAGCCATCAAGTTCATGGTCAACCTCGATTGCGACCGGGTGCCGTTGTTTACCCAGTTGCCTGCCGACCTGGCGCCGATCCAGGCTCCTGCATGGCTGATCATGAGCCAGTCGGACTATGAAGCGTTGAGCGACCCGCGTTTTCGTTCACTGCAGCCGGTACTGACCGGCCAGTTCGACAAGAACCCCTACGTACTGCTGCATTTGATCAAACCCGCACAACCTTGATACAGGGCGCGGGATAAGCGGAACCAACCGCTTATCCCGCGCCAGTACATTCAGTAGTTATAAATCCAAGTGTATGTAAGAAACTTCTTTGCCCCTTCAACTTCGAAACTTTTAGCGTAGCAACTATCGAGAAACATCCTACGCATCTATACGCTGCTACCGATAAGACGCCCTCTTCCCGCCCCTAGCCCTCGACTGTAGACTCGCCTGCCAAGCGAGTTAATTATTTAATACCTTTTAACTATTTTCAGAAGTTCCAAAGGTGCGGTGTAAGGCATTCCTGTTACTTTCGAAAGAAACTCGACGAACGTAGCAGCAAGCCATCAATCAAGACATGCCCCGCTTAAACGAACAGTCGAAATAACAATAAAGACGTTTTAAACAGCATTCAGCGCTGCCGTTTATTTCATTTAGAGGAATGTTTTGTGTCCGACCGTCGATTGCCCGACCCCTCAACCTCTGACGCTGTCGCGCCTTTGTCCCGCGACAGAGTCAATGCGGGTTACATCCCGCTGCCAAAACTGGATCGGCTCATGGAACTGCGTGATGCACTGGTGGTGCTCAAGGGGCCATTGGCCAACAATCCATCGCTGCGGGAAAATGTACAAAACCTGCTGATCAACGAGGAAACCGATGACCGTGTGCTGGGCAAGATCAGCAACCCCATGCCACCGCCAACCCGCCTGATACCGTTTGGCTGACACGTTTTACTGCAAAAATACTGCACTTGACCTGCATTAATATGCATTGGCAGCAGTCTTCATCGATTGGCACACTGCGCAGGTTCCTCCCCCAAATGCAGGAACTTCTTTAAAGGGCTTTTCCGGGAAACCAGGCAAGCCTTTTTTTTCGCCCGCTTTTCACGGATCGTCTGTCAATGCTCGCTCGCTGGTTACCCGCTGCCATCAATACCCGCCCTGCCGAATGGAGTCGTGCCGCCATCGGCATGGCCCTGGGCACACTGTTCAGCGTCTGGGTGTGCGCCCAGGTGTTCGGCACCGAGGTGGCCCTGCACCTGATAGGCCCGCTGGGAGCCTCGGCGGTGCTGCTGTTTGCCGTATCCTCCGGCGCGCTGGCCCAGCCCTGGTCGATCATCGGCAGCTACCTGTGTGCCGGGATCGTTGCGCTGCTGGTGGCCCGGGTATTGGGCCGAACGCTGGGCAGCGCATGCCTGGCTGCCGGGATGACCGTGATCCTGATCTGCTGGCTGCGCTGCCTGCATCCACCGGCGGGCGGCCTGGCCATGAGCCTGGTGCTGGCTGACCCCGCCTCGATTGCCATGGGCTGGCACGAACTTGCCGCAGTCATGCTGGGCGCCACGGCCTTGTTGGCCTGCGCGCTGGCCTACAACAACGCCACGCGCACGCGTTACCCCAAGGGCACCCGC
The DNA here is from genome assembly GCF_037094675.1 of Pseudomonas sp. KK18. Taxonomy (NCBI): domain Bacteria; kingdom Pseudomonadati; phylum Pseudomonadota; class Gammaproteobacteria; order Pseudomonadales; family Pseudomonadaceae; genus Pseudomonas; species Pseudomonas sp. KK18. The sequence continues at coordinate 3,554,019 of NZ_CP146605.1, read as the reverse complement.
GAACCGGCTGCGCCGATCTTTATGCCAATCGCCACCGAAAACCCCGGGATCAGCGCCGAGGACCTCAAGCAGGCCCTCGCCGAGCGCGAGCAGTTCCTGGACGTTACCCCGCAGGAACTGGAAGAGCTGATCCAGGCCAGCGAGCGGTATGCCCGGCGGCGCACCATCGGCGCGGTTTTCCAGCACCAGGGCCAGCCTCCTCCATAAGGCAAAAATGCAAAAACGACCTGCATGATTCCGACTTGTACTGGGCAAATTTGCACTGGTACGATCGCGAGATGGTTCGCCCGCGAACATCTTGATAAAGAACAATAAAAGCAGGGAGTTAGAGATGACTGCTCAGGTTTCATCCGAGGCAAGCAGCGCCGGGATTGTGCAAGACGAGGTCCTGGCGCACGTACGCAACCATATTGGCCACCTGACCCTCAATCGCCCCGCAGGCCTTAACGCCCTCACCCTGGACATGGTCCGCAGCCTCAGCCGGCATTTGCAGGCGTGGGCGGACGATCCCCAGGTGCATGCCGTGGTGTTGCGCGGTGCCGGTGAAAAAGCCTTCTGCGCCGGCGGCGACATTCGCTCGCTGTACGACAGCTTCAAGAGCGGCGACACCCTCCACGAAGACTTCTTCGTCGAGGAATACGCCCTCGACCTCGCCATTCACAACTATCGCAAACCGGTCCTGGCACTGATGGACGGCTTCGTCCTTGGCGGTGGCATGGGCCTGGTGCAAGGCGCCGACCTGCGGGTGGTCACCGACCGCAGCCGCCTGGCAATGCCCGAGGTGGCGATCGGGTATTTCCCTGACGTGGGCGGCAGCTATTTCCTGCCGCGCATTTCCGGGGAACTGGGGATCTACCTCGGGGTGACCGGCGTGCAGATTCGTGCCGCCGACGCCCTGTATTGCGGCCTGGCGGACTGGTACCTCGACAGCACCCGGCTCGCCGACCTCGACCAGCGCCTGGACCGCCTGGAATGGCACGATTCTCCCCTCAAGGACCTGCAAGGCCTGCTGGCCAGCCTCGCGGTGCAACAATTGCCCGACGCCCCTCTGGCGGCGCTACGCCCAGCCATCGATCACTTCTTTGCCTTGCCGGACGTGCCGAGCATCGTTGAGCAATTGCAGCAAGTCACCGTCGCCGACAGCCATGACTGGGCATTGACCACCGCCAGCCTGATGCAGACGCGCTCCCCTCTGGCCATGGCCGTGACCCTGCAGATGCTGCGTCGCGGGCGCCACCTGCCGCTGGAGCAGTGCTTTGCCCTGGAACTGCACCTGGACCGCCAATGGTTTGCCCGTGGCGACCTGATCGAAGGCGTCCGCGCCCTGCTGATCGACAAGGACAAAACCCCTCGCTGGAACCCTCCAACCCTGCAGGCGTTGGAGGCTGATCATGTCGAAAGCTTCTTCCGCGACTTCGACAAGAACGGGAACTAAATCATGCAAGATATTGAATTTACAGAAGAACAAGTGATGATCCGCGACATGGCGCGGGACTTTGCCCGTGGCGAAATCGCCCCCCACGCCCAGGCTTGGGAAAAGGCCGGCTGGATCGACGATGCCCTGGTCGCCAAGATGGGCGAGTTGGGTTTGCTGGGCATGGTGGTGCCTGAAGAATGGGGCGGCACCTACGTCGACTACGTGGCCTACGCCCTGGCAGTGGAAGAGATTTCCGCTGGCGACGGCGCTACCGGCGCACTGATGAGTATCCATAATTCAGTGGGTTGCGGGCCAATCCTCAACTACGGCTCACAAGCACAAAAGGAAACCTGGCTGGCGGAACTGGCCAGCGGCCAGGCCATCGGTTGCTTCTGCCTTACCGAACCCCAGGCCGGTTCCGAAGCGCACAACCTGCGCACCCGTGCCGAACTGCGGGACGGCCAGTGGGTGATCAACGGCGCCAAGCAGTTTGTCAGCAACGGCAAGCGCGCCAAGCTGGCGATCGTATTTGCAGTGACCGACCCGGAGCTGGGCAAGAAAGGCATCTCGGCGTTCCTGGTGCCGACCAACACCCCGGGCTTCGCGGTGGACCGTACCGAACACAAGATGGGCATTCGTGCCTCCGACACCTGTGCCGTCACCCTCAACCAGTGCACCGTACCGGAAGCCAACCTGCTGGGTGAACGCGGCAAGGGCCTGGCCATCGCCCTGTCCAACCTCGAAGGCGGACGCATCGGGATTGCCGCCCAGGCGCTGGGTATCGCCCGTGCCGCCTTTGAGGCCGCGCTGGCCTATGCCCGTGACCGGGTGCAGTTCGACAAGGCGATCATCGAGCACCAGAGCGTGGCCAACTTGCTGGCCGACATGCAAACCCGCCTGAATGCGGCGCGCCTGCTGATCCTGCATGCCGCCCGATTGCGCAGTGCGGGCAAGCCATGCCTGTCGGAGGCCTCCCAGGCCAAGCTGTTTGCCTCGGAAATGGCCGAGAAGGTGTGCTCTTCAGCCATGCAGATTCATGGGGGTTATGGCTATCTGGAGGACTACCCGGTGGAGCGTTACTACCGGGATGCGCGGATTACCCAGATTTACGAGGGCACCAGCGAGATTCAGCGGATGGTGATTGCCAGAGAATTGAAAAACTACCAGCTGTAACAGGTATTTCGCATAACCCATGTGGGAGCGGGCTTGCTCGCGAAGGCGGTGGATCAGTCAATACATCGGGTGACTGTAACACCGCCCTCGCGAGCAAGCCTGCTCCCACATTTTTTGATCTTCAGCGTTTCAGGACAGTGTTTACTTGTCCTTGAACTCCGGCGCACGCTTGGCCACAAACGCCGCCATGCCTTCCTTCTGATCCAGTGTGGCAAACGCCGCGTGGAACACCCGGCGCTCAAAGCGCACGCCTTCGGACAGGCTCACTTCAAACGCGCGGTTCACGCTTTCCTTGACCATCATGCTGATGGGCACCGACTTGCCGGCGATCAGGGTCGCGACCTTCAATGCTTCGTCCAACAGCTCATCCGCCGGCACGATGCGCGCGACGATCCCGCAGCGTTCGGCTTCCACCGCATCGATAAAGCGCCCGGTCAGGCACATTTCCATGGCCTTGGCCTTGCCCACGGCGCGGGTCAGGCGCTGGGTGCCGCCCATGCCCGGCAGCACGCCGAGGTTGATTTCCGGCTGGCCAAACTTGGCGTTGTCACCCGCCAGGATGAAGTCGCACATCAAGGCCAGTTCACAGCCGCCACCCAGGGCAAACCCGTTGACCGCCGCGATGATCGGCTTGCGGCGGTTGGCCACGCGATCGCTGTCGCTGAACAGGTCGTCGAGGTAGATCTGCGGATAGGTCAGCTCGGCCATTTCCTTGATGTCGGCACCGGCGGCAAAGGCTTTTTTCGAGCCGGTTAGCACGATGCAGCCGATTTCCGGGTTGGCTTCCAGGCTGTCCAGCGCCTGGTTCAGCTCGCTGACCAGCTGCGCGTTCAGGGCGTTCAGCGCTTGCGGGCGATTGAGGGTGATCAGCCCGACCCGGCCCTGCACGTCCAGCAAAATGCTTTCGTAACTCATAGAGACTCCTCAGAGATTGCGTGAAATGACCATGCGTTGAATATCGCTGGTGCCTTCGTAAATCTGGCAGACCCGCACATCGCGGTAGATCCGCTCCAGGGGAAAGTCGCTCAGGTAACCGTAACCGCCGAGGGTTTGCAAGGCTGCCGAGCAGACCTTTTCGGCCATTTCCGAAGCAAACAGCTTGGCCATGGACGCTTCCACCAGCGCCGGCTTGCCGCTGTCACGCAGGGCGGCGGCGTAATGCACCATCTGCCGCGCCACGGCGATTTGCGTCGCCATGTCCGCCAGGCGGAAGGCCACGGCCTGGTGCTCGATGATCGGCTTGCCAAAGCTTTCCCGCTCGCGGGCGTAGTCCCGGGCCGCCTCAAACGCCGCCCGTGCCATGCCTACCGCTTGCGAAGCAATGCCGACACGCCCGCCTTCGAGGTTGGCCAGGGCGATCCGGTAGCCTTCGCCCTCCTCGCCCAAACGATTGGCCACCGGCACCTTCACATCCTCAAACAGGATCTGGCAGGTGTCGGAAGCATGCTGGCCGAGCTTGTCCTCGACCCGCGCGACGCTGTAGCCCGGCGAGTCGGTGGGCACGATAAAGGCGCTGATGCCGCGTTTGCCGGCAGCCGGATCGGTGACTGCAAACACAATCACGATCCCGGCGTTTTGCCCGGAGGTGATGAACTGCTTGCAGCCATTCAAGACGTAGTGATCGCCCTCCAGCCGGGCACGGGTTTTCAGGCCGCTGGCGTCGGAACCGGCCTGGGGCTCGGTCAAGGCAAACGCACCGAGCATCGCACCACTGGCCAGGGGCTTGAGGAACTGCTCGCGCTGTTGATCATTGCCGAACTTGAGGATCGGCACGCAGCCCACGGAGTTGTGCACGCTCATGATGGTCGAGCAGGCGCCGTCCCCGGCAGCGATCTCTTCCAGGGCCATGGCGTAGGCCAGGTAGCCGGTATCACAGCCGCCCCATTGCTCCGGGACCAGCATGCCGAAAAAGCCCAGCTCGGCCATTTCACCAATGGCTTCCTTGGGAAAGCGATGCTCGCGGTCCCACTCGGCAGCGAACGGTTTAAGGCGTTCCTGGGCAAATTGCCGGGCGGCTTCGCTGATTTGCAGTTGTTCGTCATTCGGTAGCATAGGTGTTCCTTAGTACAGGCATTCAACGGCCATGGCCGTGGCTTCACCGCCGCCGATGCAGATCGCTGCAACGCCGCGCTTGAGGCCTTTCTGGCGCAGGGCCGAAAGCAGGGTCACCAGGATCCGCGCGCCGGACGCGCCAATCGGATGGCCCAGGGCACAGGCACCGCCGTGGATGTTGACCTTGCTGTGGGGAATCTCCAGCTTGCTCATGGTCACCAGGCTGACCACGGCAAAGGCTTCGTTGATTTCAAACAGGTCGACTTCGTCGAGGTTCCAGCCGGTCTTGCTCATCAGCTTGCGGATCGCCCCCACCGGCGCTACCGGGAACAGGCCAGGCTCATCGGCAAACGCCGCGTGGCCATGGATCACCGCCAGAGGCTTGAGCCCGCGCTTGTGCGCTTCGGACTGGCGCATCAGCAGCAGCGCCGCCGCACCGTCGGAAATCGAACTGGAGTTGGCTGCCGTCACCGTGCCGCCTTCACGGAAGGCCGGCTTCAGGGTGGCGATCTTGTCCAGCTTGGCTTTCGGCGGCTGTTCGTCGTGGATGATGGTTTTCTGTTCCTTGCCCACGGTGACCTGCACCGGGACGATTTCGGCGATGAAGTTGCCGTCGGTGATCGCCTGTTGCGCACGGGTCAGGGACGCAATCGCGAACGCGTCCTGGGCCTCGCGGGAAAAGCCGTTGTGCTCGGCGCAGTCCTCGGCAAAGGTGCCCATCAGGCGGCCCTTGTCGTAGGCGTCTTCAAGGCCGTCGAGGAACATGTGGTCGAGCACCCGGCCGTGGCCCATGCGATAGCCGCTGCGGGCACGGTCCAGCAGGTACGGCGCGTTGGACATGCTTTCCATGCCACCGGCGATGACCACCTCCACGCTGCCTGCCAGCAACGCGTCATGGGCCAGGATCGTGGCTTCCATGCCCGAGCCGCACATCTTGTTGAGGGTGGTGCAGCGCGTGGACTTGTCCAGGCCAGCACCCAGCGCCGCCTGGCGTGCCGGCGCCTGGCCGAGGCCGGCGGGCAGCACGCAACCGAACAGCACTTCATCCACGGCATCGGAAGCGATACCGGCGCGTTCGACCGCTGCACGAATCGCCGCAGCGCCCAGTTGCGGAGCGGTGAGGCCTTTGAGATCGCCCTGGAACCCGCCCATCGGGGTGCGTACCGCGCTGACAATAACGATTGGATCAGTCATGAAAATCTCCTTATTTGGCTGCCATGCGCAAGGCCCCGTCGAGACGGATCACCTCGCCGTTGAGCATGCTGTTTTCAATGATATGCCGCACCAGCGCGGCGTACTCGCCCGGTTTGCCCAGGCGCGGCGGGAATGGCACGCCGGCGGCGAGGGATTCGCGCACTTGCGGCGTCATGCCCGCCATCATCGGAGTTTCGAAAATACCGGGGGCGATGGTCATCACCCGAATCCCGTAGCGCGCCAGTTCGCGGGCCGCCGGCAGGGTCAGGCTGGCAATCGCGCCCTTGGAAGCGGCATAGGCCGCCTGGCCGATCTGGCCGTCAAACGCTGCCACTGAAGCGGTATTGATGATCACACCGCGCTCGCCATCGGCATTCGCCTCGGTTTCAGCGATAGCCGCTGCAGCCAGGCGCAGCAGGTTGAAACTGCCGATCAGGTTGACGTTGATCACCTGGGCGAAGTTGGCCAGCACGTGCGGGCCATTTTTGCCGAGGATTTTCTCGCCCCGCACCACACCGGCACAGTTGACCAACCCATGCAAACCGCCAAAGGCGGCGACGGTGGCCTGTACCGCCGCTTCGGCAGCGGCTTCCTGGCTGATATCGGCGACTACGCTGCGGGCCTGCGCGCCGAGCTTTTGCGCCTGGGTGGCCACTGCGTCGGCGTTCAGGTCCACCAGCATCACCTTGGCACCGGCCGCCACGAGCATCTCGGCGGTTGCCGCGCCGAGGCCTGAAGCGCCACCGCTGACCAGAAAAACCTTGTTCTCAATCTGCATCATTGTTTCCTTGAAGAATGGGTCACGCCGTGGCCGCCTGGGCCTTGGCAATTTCCTGATTACGCAAAATGAAGCGTTGCAGCTTGCCGCTCGGGGTCTTGGGCAGCTCGCTGACAAATTCGATTTCCCGCGGGTACGAGTGAGCGGCCAGGCGCTTGCGCACGTGCTGGCGCAGCTCTTCGGCCAGGGCCGGCTCGGCGCGGTACTGCTCGCTGAGCACCACAAACGCCTTGACGATCTCGGTGCGTTCCGGACATGGCTTGCCCACTACGGCGGCCTCCACCACGGCCGGATGCTCGATCAAGGCGCTCTCTACGTCGAACGGCCCCACGCGATAGCCGGAGGTGGTGATCACATCGTCGCTGCGCCCGACAAAGCTGATGCTGCCATCGGGGTTCAGCTCCACCGTATCGCCGCTGAGGTAGTACTTGCCGACGAAGGCCTTGGTCTTGACGCCGTCATAACCGGCAAACCAGCACATCGGCGATTGCTCGCGGTCGATGGCGAGGATGCCCGGTTGGCCGGCGGGCAACTCCTGATGGTTGTCGTCCAGCACCACGATGCGATGGCCCGGCGAGGCAAAGCCCGCGGAGCCGACGTGCACCGGATGCTCCAGGCCATGGTGATTGCACAGCACCATGCCCAACTCGGTCTGGCCGTAGTGGTCGTGGATGGTCACGCCGAGGTTATCGGCGAACCAGCGGATCACTTCCGGGTTAAGCGGCTCGCCGGCACTGCTGACAATACGCAGCTTGCCCTTGATCGACTTGGCGAACTGCTCGCCCCCGGCAATCAGCAGGCGATAGGCCGTGGGAGAACCGGTGAGGTTGGTAATCCCGTATTTGTTGATGACACGGCATGTGCTTTCGAGGGTGAACGGGCCATCGTAGAAGGTGATCGGGTGGCCCATGGACAAGGGGCCGGTCACGCCGAAATAGATGCCGTAGGCCCAGCCCGGGTCGGCGACGTTCCAGAATGCGTCTTCGGGGCGCAGGTCGACGGCGTCGCGGGTGTAGCTCTGGAACGCAACGATTGCCTTGAGCGGCACGGCCAGGGCTTTCGACGGGCCGGTGGTGCCTGAGGTGAACATCAGCAGGAACGGGTCGTCGGCGGCCAGCAATACGGGTTCGCAGAGGTTGGAATAGTTGGGTAACTCGGCCCAGAAGCTGAAATCGCCGCGCACGATGCCTTCGCCGTTGGGGCCGGCGACGGTGACGATGGTCGGGCAGTCGGCCACTTCCGTCAGTTTGGGACGGTTTACTGCATCGGTCACCACCAGCGCGGCGCCGGAGCTGTTCAGGCGGTGTTCGATGGCCTTGGGGCCGAAGGCGGTGAACAGCGGCTGATAGACCGCGCCGATGCGCCAGGTGGCGAGGACGACCACCAGCAGCTCGGCGGTGCGTGGCAGGAGGCCTGCTACCTTGTCGCCGCGATTGACGCCCTGGGCCAGGAGGAAGTTGGCGAAGCGTGCGGCCTGGTCTTGCAGTTGGGTGAAGGTGGACGTGGCGCTGCGGCCGTCCTTGCCCTCCCAGAACAGTGCGATGCGGCCAGGTAATGCGTGGCGGTCGCAGCATTCGACGCAGGCGTTGAGGGCCTGCAGGTTGCCCGACAAGGCAGCGTCGACGGTGTGTTGGTAGTTGAACTGGGTGGTGGCAGCCGAGTAATCACGCATCGCTTCAAATCCCTGTGTGTTTTTTATTTTCAGGATGGGTACGTAGACCGGTGAAATAGTCGCTCTAGAGCGGTGGGTGGGCAATGGTCAAAGCTTTCAACTTGGTTGACTGGTTTGGCCAATGGGGGGCGCTGTTTGGTGTGTGTGTATATTCGTTTTTTGGGTGATGGCTTGTATTGGTTCCGCTCTTACAGCGGCTCACTTTTGAACAGCGCAAAAGTAAGCAAAACGCTCTTGCCCCACCACTCGGCACCTCGCCTAGGCTCGGTGTGCCCTCACTCCGGCTTTGGACCGTGGGCCGCCGTCATGGGCCATCCTTGGCCCAGGACGGCTAACCCGGCGTCCTGCCGGGTTACCCACGCTCCAAAGCCTGCGTTCGGCCAGCGTGGTTTAACGGGGCGCCTAAGATCAAGATCAAGATCAAAAGCAAGAGCACAGCGGCCTCCCGGCCGGCTTGAGTGTTTAGAAGCCAAATCAAAAGCTAAAGCGGGCACGGTCCAAATGTGGGAGCGGGCTTGCTCGCGAAGGTCGTTAACGATGACGCTGGCATTCTGGATGAACGCGGCGCCCTCAGGTTTTTCGCGAGCAAGCCCGCTCCCACAGAAAAGCAGATCTGCTTTCGCTCTGGTCACCGAAAAAACGGATATGTACCCAATCCCGATAGACCCCACCAATCACCCAGTCAGCCCAAGCAATTGGACGCAACGCAAACATGCTTCTAACCTGACAGCCTGCGCCACCCAAGAAGCTCGCCCATGATCGTCCGTCCCAAACCCAACCTGCTCGGCATCCTGTTCTCCCTCAAGGGCTCGATCGCCAAACGCATTGCGCTGCGCAGCCTGCTGGTCACCCTCCTGGCCTCAGTCATCGTGCTGGTAGAAACCCTGCACCCGGCCTACTTTTCCAAGGTCAACGCCACACCCTTCACACTGCTGGGGCTGTCACTGTCCATCTTCATGAGCTTTCGCAACAACGCCTGCTACGACCGCTGGTGGGAAGGCCGCAAACAACTGGGCCAGATGATCATCGAGATCCGCTCACTGGTCCGCGAAACCCAGGTCCTCAACCCTGCCGAACGCAAACACGTCCTGCGCAGCCTGTGCGGTTTCGCCCATGGCCTGATCGCCCGCCTGCGCCTGGAAGACGAAAGCCAGGCGATCAAACCGTGGGCCAACCCAGAACCCGGCCACCCGAACCTGCCCGACAGCATCCTGCAAGACCTCGGCGCCCGCTGCTCGAACCTCGCCGAACAGGGCCACATCAGCGACTGGCGCTACACCCAACTGGAAACCCGGCTGTACGGCCTGAGCCAGGTCCAGGCCTCCTGTGAGCGGATCAAACACACCCCGCTGCCCTTCCCCTACACCTTGCTGCTGCACCGCACCATCTACCTGTTCTGCATCCTGCTGCCCTTCGCCATGGCCGAGCCGCTGGGCTGGCTGACCCCGGTGTTCACCGCCATCGTCAGCTACACCTTCTTCGGCCTGGACGAAATCGGCGACGACCTCGAAGACCCGTTCGGCTTCGACGAAAACGACCTGCCCTGCAACGCCATCGTGCGCACCCTGGAGCGCGAGATTCTCGCCGCCCTCGGCGAAACCACGCTGCCGCCGGCCCTTGAGCCGATTGAGTTCGTGCTGACGTGATGCGGGTTTGACACTCGCGATAACCTGACCGAAGCTGATGGCTTTGCACTAGCTGCCCAGCTTTCGGACGCCTGCATGTCAAAGTCACGCCGTTACTCCATCGTCGGCCTGTGCGCCCTGTTGTTTATTGTGCTGATCACCTGGTATTTCACCCGCACCACGCCGGTGGTCGTGCCCCCGGCCATCGCCCATGGTTACGCCAAGGCCTTGAAGCAGGCGCATAACGGTGAACCCGGCGCCGCCCGTGTGCTGTATCAACAGTTGGGCCGCCCGGACCTCTCCGATGTGCGCCGCGCCGCCCTGCATGCCGAACTGCCCAACTACCCCAGCCCCCAGGCCCTTAAGCTGGCGGACAAGGACCTGGCCAACGACGCGCCAATGGTGCGCGAGGCGGCGATTCACAGCATTGTCGGCCTGGTGCCCAGCGGCCAGCGCACGCTGTTGCTCGGGCCACTGCTGGATGACCCCGAGCAAAGCGTCAGGTTTGCCGCGGCCAATGCCTTGCTCGGGCTGTCCCCGGATACCCTGGGCCTGTACTTCGGCCCGTTGCAGCAAGTGCTCGACGAATACGTAAAGCTGCTCAAGGGCCAACCCGAAAGCCCCGAAGGCTGGATCCAGCTGGCACGCCTGTACATTCACAGCGCGCTGCTGCCCGACGCACAAAACGCCCTGGAGCAGGCGATGCGCCTGCAACCGGACAACCTGCAAGCCGTGGTCGCGCAAATTGAACTGCTGGACAAACAGGGCAAGGTCGACGAGTCCCGCCAACTCCTGGCCAAACAGTTGCAGGCCCACCCCGATTCGGCCTACCTGCAACATGCCCTGGGCATGTGGCTGCTGCACCATGGCGAGCGCGCCTTTGCCCTGCTCAGCCTGTCCCGGGCGGTGGAGCTCGAACCGAACAACCAGGATTACCGCTACGACCTGGCCACCACCCTGCACGCCCAGCAGGAACTGGAGGCCGCCCAGCGCCAGCTGGAAGAAATCATCCAGCGCAACCCGGCCAATCGCAAAGCCAGGGTGCTGCTGGTCAATTACTGGAAGGAAACCGGCCAGTTGCAGAATGTGCAGGTGCTGCTGGCACAGCTTGAACAGCAGAATCCGGACGACCCGGCGCTGCAACAGGGCCTGTAAAAGCGGTATTTGATACAAAACGTTGAACCGCCACACGGCGCCAAGGTCAAGTAAATATGGCGCGCCCCAGACGGCGCTGCCGACTACTTATTTGTGACCCGAGGGCACTTCTTGTCTACATCCAAAGAGCTGTTCACAGCAAAGGCGGCCACCGGTATTGAAGGTCTGGACGACATTCTTGCCGGAGGGCTTTCCCGCAGCCATTTGTTCCTGCTGGAAGGTGAACCCGGCACCGGTAAAACCACCGTGGCCCTGCATTTCCTCCAGGCCGGCGCAAAAAACGGCGAACGATCGCTGTACATCACCCTGTCGGAAACCGAGCGCGAGTTGCGCCAGGGTGCCAAGTCCCATGGTTGGGACCTGGACGAACACATTCACATCTTTGAACTGACTCCCCCCGAAAGCCTGCTCAACGCCGAGCACCAGCAAAGCCTCCTGTATTCCTCGGACCTTGAGCTGGGCGAAGCCACCCGGCAGATTTTCGAAGTGGTGGAACGGGTCAAGCCTACCCGCGTCGTGATCGACAGCCTTTCGGAAATCCGCCTGCTGGCGCAAAGCTCCCTGCGCTATCGCCGGCAGATCCTGGCGATCAAGCACTACTTCGTGCGCTACGACGCCACCGTGCTGCTGCTGGACGACCTGACCACCGAGTCCCTCGACAAGACCGTACACAGCGTGGCCCACGGTGTGATTCGCCTGGAAGAACTGACCCCCAACTACGGCGCCGAGCGCCGCCGCGTGCGGATCGTGAAGTACCGTGGCCAGAAATACCGCGGCGGTTTTCACGACTTCACCATCATGGAAGACGGCGTACATGTGTTCCCGCGCCTGGTGGCAGCCGAGCACCGTGGCGGCTACAACCGCCAGACCCTCACCAGCGGCATCCGCGAGATGGACGCCCTGTTGGGCGGCGGGATCGAGACCGGTTCCAGCACCTTGATCCTGGGCCCGGCCGGTACCGGCAAATCGCTGATCTCGATGATCTTTGCCGCGGCAGCCGTCTCCCGGGGCGAAAAAGCCGCGCTGTTCATTTTTGACGAAGAGCTGGGCCTGCTGTTCGAGCGCATGAAGAACATGGGCATCGACCTGGAGGCCCTGCAAGCCACCGGCAACCTGCTGATCGAACAGGTAGACGCCGCCGAGTTGTCCCCCGGCGAGTTCTCCCATCGGGTGCGCCGCTGTGTGGACGAACGCGGGATCAAGACCGTGGTGATCGACAGCGTCAATGGCTATCAGGCCGCGATGCCGGAAGAGAACGCGTTGATCCTGCACATGCACGAACTGCTGCTGTACCTCAACCGCCGTGGCGCTGCGACCTTCATGACCGTCGCCCAGCACGGGCTGGTGGGGGACATGCAGGCGCCGGTGGACATTACCTATCTGGCCGACACCGTGATCCTGCTGCGTTACTTCGAAGCCCTGGGCAAGGTGCGGCGTGCGATTTCGATCATCAAGAAACGCACCGGCAGCCACGAATCGACCATTCGCGAATACCGCATCGGCAGTCGTGGCATGACCATCGGCGAACCGCTTGATGCGTTCCAGGGTGTATTGCGCGGCGTACCGACCTACATGGGCACCGACAACCCGCTGCTCAAGGATGAAAGTTCATGAGTGGCCTGCCGGCCATTTTCGAACGGGCGATCATTCTGGCGCCCCTGGGTCGCGACAGCTCCCTGGCGTTGATGATGCTCAATGAGGCTGGTTTCAACGGCATCATCGCCAGCCATTTGCAGATGCTCTGCGAGGAGCTGGAGCACGGTGCCGGCTTGCTGGTCATTGCTGCCGAAGCCCTGCGCGGTATCGACCTGGAACCCCTGCTCACGCACCTGCATCAACAACCGGCGTGGTCAGACCTGCCGATTGTGCTGATGACGCACCACGGCGGCAGCGAACAGAATGGCTCGTCGCACCTGAGCACCTTGCTGGGCAACGTGACGTTCCTGGAGCGCCCGTTCCACCCGATCACCCTGATCAGCCTCGTGACCACGGCGCTGCGCGGACGTCGTCGGCAATACGAGGCCCGCGACCGGCTGATCGACCTGAGCCAGAGCGAACAGCGCCTGCAAAGCACCCTGGAAACCCTTGAGCAACAGGTGGAAGAACGCACGGCGCAGCTGCGCAATAACGAAGAAGCGTTGCGCCAGTCACAGAAAATGGAAGCCGTCGGCCAATTGACCGGCGGCATCGCCCATGACTTCAACAACATGCTGACCGGCATCATCGGCAGCCTGGAACTGCTGCGCAGGCGCGTGGCTCGGGGCCGCACCGAAGACCTCGACAGCCTGATCGACCTGGGTGTCACTTCAGCCAACCGCGCGGCCGCCCTGACCCACCGCTTGCTGGCGTTTTCCCGTCGCCAGTCGCTGGATTCAAAACCGGTACAGATCAATCAATTGGTGAGTTCGATGGGTGAGCTGCTGCAACGCAGCCTGAATGAAAGTATTGCCCTGGATATCCGCCTGACCGAGCAACTCTGGACCGCCGAAGCCGACCCCAACCAGCTGGAAAGCGCCCTGCTCAACCTCGCCATCAATGCCCGGGATGCGATGCCCAACGGCGGCAAACTGGTGGTGGAAACCACCAACCGCCACTTGGACAGTGTGTTTACCGCAGCCTACGGCACCCTCACCCCTGGCGACTATGTGGAACTGAGCGTCAGCGACACCGGCTGCGGCATGCCCGAGAGCGTGATCAGCCGTGCATTTGACCCGTTCTTCACCACCAAACCCATCGGCCAGGGCACCGGGCTGGGGTTGTCGATGATCTACGGGTTTGCGCGCCAATCCCACGGGCATGTGTCGATCCACAGTGTGGTGGGCCAAGGCACCACCGTCAGCCTGTTCCTGCCGAGGTATGTCGGCGAGGTCATTGCAGATGAACCGCTCAACCCGGCATTGCTGCCGTTCGCCAATGCCGGCGAGACCGTGCTGATCGTCGAGGACGACCCGGCCGTGCGGGTGCTGGTCAGCGCCGTGCTGAGTGAACTGGGCTATGCCTTCGTCGAAGCCGGTGATGCCGACAGTGCCATGCCGATCATCGAGTCCAGCCAGCGCATTGACCTGCTGATCAGCGACGTTGGCCTGCCCGGCATGAACGGCCGGCAACTGGCGGAGATCGGCCGGCAGGTGCGGCCCGAGTTGAAGGTGTTGTTTATTACCGGCTATGCAGAGCATGCGGCTGTACGGGGCGGTTTTCTGGACCCGGGCATGCAGATGATCACCAAGCCGTTCACCTTTGATCTGTTGACGGCAAAGGTGAGGGAGATGATCAAGGCTTGAAGAGGGAGTGTGCTCCCTCTTCTCAAGACGTTAAGCCAACAGCCGCTGGATATGTTCCTGCAACGTATCCAGGTCAAACGGTTTGGCCAGGATCGGCGCATTGCGCGTGATCGGGCTGTTGCAGTCGAGAATCTCCTGCGGGTAACCGCTGATGAAGATCACTTTCAATTCCGGTCGCAGCTTGATCGCAGGCTCGGCGATCTGCACCCCGGAAATGCCGCCAGGCAGGCGGTAGTCGGTCACCATCAGGTCCAGGTGCGGCTTGGTGGCCAGGATTTCAAACGCCTGCTCACCGTCAATCGCCTTCAACACCCGATACCCCAGGCCCGCCAGGTACTCGCCCAACACAAACATAATCGATTCGTCATCTTCGACGATCAGTACAACATCTTGTGCATCTTCACTCATGGGAAGCCTTTGTCCGGTCAATTGCTGCTGATACGACCATGGGGTCACGCAGAGGTTGCGTCGGATTTGCGATTGATTTCATGCCCCGGCCTCCAGGGGCAGGCAGACACGGAACAGCGCGCCCTCGCCTATCCGACTTTCCACTTCAATGGTCCCGCCGTGGGCCGCGATAATCTGCTCGGAGATAAACAACCCCAGGCCCAGACCCGCCACGGCATGGTTGGCCGACACGCGCTCGAACTGCTGGAAAATACGCTTCTGGTTGTCTTCGCTGATGCCGATCCCGTGGTCACGTACTTCTACCCGTGCTTCGCCATGCTCGGCGTACACCCGCACTTCCACCGGGCTCTTGGCCCCGTAGCGCAAGGCGTTGGTCAACAGGTTGGACACCACCTGTTCGATACGGAATTCATCCCAGTTGCCCACCACCGGCCCTTCCTGGACCCAGGCCACCGAAGACTCCGCCGCCGCCACCTGCGGCGCAAAATTTTCCAGCAGGTTGTGCACCAGTTGCGTGAGGTCAAAGCGACCGGGGCGAATTGACAGCTTGCCCGTGCGAATGCGCGACACGTCGAGCATGTCTTCGATCAGGCGAATCAGGCTCTGGATCTGCCGCTCATCGCGGTCGACCATGGCGTGCATCTTGTCCAGGGTAAACGCCGCGGCGTTGTCCCGGGCAAGGTGCATCTTGCGCAGCTGGGTTTCCAGGATCAGCCCGTTGAGGGGCGTGCGCACTTCGTGGGCGACGATCGACATGAAGTCATCGCGCATGCGCACGGCCTGCTCCAGTTCGGCCTGGGTGGCCTGCAAGCGCGTGAGCAAGGCTTCCTGCTCGCGCCGGCTTTGCTCCAGGGCTTCAACCTGCTGCTTCATCGCCTTGCTCTGGCGGTACAGGTCAACGAATACGTTGACCTTGCTCTTGACCGCGTGGATATCCAGCGGCTTGTGCAGGAAATCCACGGCGCCGCTTTCGTAGCCCTTGAACGCATAGTTGAGCTCACGGCCGGCAGCGCTGACAAACACGATGGGAATGTTCTTGGTCTTTTCGGTGCCGCGCATCAGCTCGGCCAGCTCGAAGCCGTTCATGCCCGGCATCTGCACGTCGAGAATGGCCATGGCGAACTCGTGCTCCAGCAGCAACGACAAGGCCTCGTCGGCGCTCAATGCCTTATAGACCTGGCGGTCCTCGCGCTTGATCAGCGCTTCAAGGGCCAGCAGGTTTTCCGGCAGATCGTCGACGATCAGCAGTTTGGCCTGGACAGTACTTAACATGGGGAGGATTCCAGGGAAGCCAGCAAGGTGCCGATGCGGCTCAAGGTGAGGATATGGTCAGGTTCATGCAGCGCCAGGGCGGCCCGGGGCATCACGGCGACGCGGGCCTCCAAAGGGTCCTGCACCACCGTGGTACCGCCGCTCTGCTTGACGTGGGCCAGGCCCCGGGCGCCGTCCTGGTTGGCCCCCGTCAGCAAAATCGCCAGCAACCCCTTGCCGTAGACATCGGCGGCTGAATCAAACAGGTAGTCGATTGCCGGGCGGGAATGGTGCACGCGGTCCTCCTGGCTCAGTGACAGGCTGCGGTCGTGCTCCACCGACAGGTGATAACCGGGGCCGGCAAAATACAGGGTGCCAGGCTGGAGCACTTCCTTGTCGCGGGCCTCCACCACCTTCATCGATACGCGTCGGTCAAACACTTCCGCCAACTGGCTGCGGCGCTCGTCCGGCAAATGCAGCACGGTAATGATCGGCAGGCCGAAGCTCGCCGGCAGCTCGCCAAAAATGCTCAGCAATGCCTCGACACCGCCCGCGGAAGCGCCGATCACAATGGCCTCGATCCCGGATACCGGGCTGGCAGTAGCTTCATTCATAATTTTCGGTAGATCCGTTCTTGCTTGACCAGGGGTTCGAACTGTTTGCTGTAGGCGGAAAAATCCAGGGTTTCCTTGCTGCCCAGCACCAGGAAGCCGCGATGACACAGCGACTCATGGAACAGTCCGAACGCCCGATCCTGCAACTTTTTATTGAAGTAAATCAATACGTTGCGACAGGAAATTAATTGAGTTTCGGAGAATACGCTGTCGGTCGCCAGGCTGTGATCGGCAAACGTCACGTTCTCCCGCAGGGTCTTGTCGAAGATCGCATGATCGTAAGCCGCCGTGTAGTAATCGGCAAACGAACGCTGGCCACCGGCCTGCTGGTAGTTGTGGGTATAGGCGCGGATGTTCTCGAGGGAAAAAATCCCCTGCTTGGCTTTTTCCAGGGACCGGGGATTGATGTCGGTGGCGTAGATGATGGTGCGTTCCAGCAGGCCTTCCTCACGCAACAGGATGGCCATGGAATACACCTCCTCCCCGGTACTGCAGCCCGCGATCCAGATCTTGATCGACGGGTAGGTCTTGAGCAGCGGCACCACTTCCTTGCGAATCGCCAGGAAGTGCGAGGGGTCGCGAAACATTTCGCTGACCGGAATCGTCAGGAACTGCAGCAACTGCATGAACGCCGTCGGGTCATGCAGCACCCGTTCCTGCAAGGCCGAGATGGTGGCGCAGTCGAACTGACGCAACGCATGAGCCACGCGGCGCTTGACCGAAGCGCCGGAGTAGTCGCGAAAGTCGTAGCTGTACTTGAGGTAAATCGCCTCAATCAACAAGCGCAGTTCGATGTCAGTGCTTCGTTCCAATTAAATCCGTTCCATCTTGGGTAGCCACACGCGAATCAATGAAAACAACCGGTCCAGGTCGATGGGCTTGGCCAGGTAATCGTTGGAGCCTGCCGCCAGGCAGCGCTCCTGATCGTCCTTCATGGCCTTGGCCGTCACCGCGATGATCGGCAGCTTGCGCCAGCGCGGGTCCTGGCGGATCAAGGCGGTGGCCTCGTACCCGTCCATCTCCGGCATCATCACGTCCATCAGTACCAGGTCGATGTCATCGACTTCATTGAGTTTCTCGATCGCCTCGCGGCCATTACGGCCGATCACGACAATCGCGCCCTTGTGCTCCAGGGCACTGGTCAGGGCGAAGATATTGCGTACATCGTCATCCACCAGCAGGATCTTGCGGCCCTCGAACACCTTGTCGCGGCTGCGGGCAGTCCTGAGCATTGTCTGGCGTTCATGGGACAACTGCGATTCGACTTTGTGCAGAAAGAGTGTCACCTCGTCCAGCAGGCGCTCGGGGGAACGCGCGCCCTTGATGATGATCGAGCGCGAATACTTGCGCAGTTCGGCCTCTTCATCGCGGGTCAGGTTGCGCCCGGTGTAGACGATCACCGGCGGGAACGAGCAGATGTCCTCGATGGACATGCGCTTGAGCAGCTCGTTGCCGAGCATGTCCGGTAGCTTGAGGTCGATGATCATGCAGTCGTAGATGTGGGTGCGCAGCAGGTCCAGGGCCTCCTGGGCGAAGCCTACGGCGGTGATCTCGATATCATCGTCGCCGATCAGGCGGGCAATGCTGTCTCGCTGAAGGTCATCGTCTTCCACCAGCAGCACACGCTTGACCTTCTGCGTCAGCTTGGCTTCCAGGCGGGCGAACACATCCTTGAGCTCTTCGCGGGTGGTCGGCTTGACTGCATAGCCCACGGCGCCCATGTGCATGGCGGCTTCGACGCGGTCCTCCACGGAAATCACGTGCACCGGGATATGGCGGGTCCCGGCATGTTCCTTGAGCCGTTGCAGCACGGTCAGGCCGGAATGGTCCGGCAGGCGCATGTCCAGCAGGATCGCGTCGGGAATGTACTGTTCCGCCAGGGCGTAGCCTTCGTCTGCGCCATGGGCCACCAGGCAGTGGTAACCCAGTTCATGGGCGAGGTCGAAGAGGATGCGGGCAAAGTTGGGCTCATCTTCCACCACCAGGATGCAACGCGTGGCGAACGGAGCCTTGTCGCGGTCATCGATAAAGCGCGGGATCTGCGCTTCGTGGGCGATCGGCATCGGCGACACCTTGATCGGCGCCGGTGCAGGCACAGGGACTACCGCGCGCGGCTGTTCCAGCGCCGGGGTGTCTTCGTCACGCTCTACATAGTGCTCGGGCACCACCAGGGTAAAGATACTGCCCTGGCCAGGTTCGCTGGTGACGCTGATATAGCCGCCCAGCAGGTTCGCCAGGTCCCGGGAAATCGACAGGCCCAGGCCGGTGCCGCCGTAACGACGGTTGGTGGTGCCATCGGCCTGGCGGAAGGCCTCGAAGATGCTTTCCTGCTGGTCCGGGGCGATGCCAATCCCCGAGTCGCGTACGGTAAAGGCGATGCCCTCCCCCGGTGCCCGGGATACCGACAGGCTGACCTCACCTTTCTCGGTGAACTTGATGGCGTTGGACAGCAGGTTCTTCAGAATCTGCTCCAGGCGCTGGCGGTCGGTGAACAGCATGTGTGGCGAGCCTTCCTGCACCTCCACCTGGAACCCGAGCTTGCGGTCGGCCGCCAGCGGCTCGAACATGCCGCGCAGCCCATCCACCAGGCGCGCAACGCTGGTGTTCTCCGGGCGCATTTCCAGCTTACCGGCTTCGACCTTGGAGATATCGAGGATGTCATTGATCAGGTTGAGCAAGTCGTTACCGGCCGAGTAGATCGACTCGGCGAACTTGACCTGTTCGGCGCTGAGGTTTTCCTGGGGGTTCTCCGCCAGCAACTTGGCCAGGATCAACGAGCTGTTCAGCGGCGTGCGCAGCTCGTGGGACATGTTGGCGAGGAATTCGGACTTGTACTTGCTGGAGCGCTGCAACTCGTCGGCACGCTCTTCCAGCTCGATCTGTACGCGGTTGAGCTGGACGTTCTTCTGGTCCATGGCATCGCGCTGCTCGGCCAGGGTCTGGGTCTGTTCGGCCAATTGTTCGTTGGTCTGTTCCAGCTCCGCCTGTTGGGTTTCCAGGTGGGCCTGGGACTCCTTGAGGATGCGCGACTGTTCTTCCAGCTCTTCGTTGGCCGTCTTGAGCTCTTCCTGCTGCACTTGCAGCTCTTCATTGAGCTGCTGGGTTTCGGCCAGCACTTCTTGCAGGCGCTGGCGATAACGCGCGGCTTCGATGGAGGTGCCGATGTTGTCGGCAATCAACTCCAGCAGTTCGACATCACGGTCATCGAGTGCACGCAGGAAACCCAGTTCGATCACCCCGTTGACCCGGCCATCATCGCTGGTCGGTACCACCAGCACGCTGCGGGTCGAACCTTCGCCGAGGCCGGAACTGACCTTGAAGTAATCCACCGGCACATCGTCCAGGCGAATCAGGCGGTCCTGCCGGGCCGATTGGCCGACGATGCCTTCGTCGTTGTAGATCGACTGTTCCTGCTGCTCCTGCTCGCGGGAGAAGCCATAGGTCGCCACGCGTGTGAGGCCGCCGTGCTCTTCACGCACGTACAACGCCGCCACCGCCGAGCCCATGTACTGGGCAAAGAACTGCAAAATGTTGCGCCCCAGCAGGTTCAGCGTCAGTTGGCCAAGGACCTGCTCGGCCAGCTCGGTCTGGCCGTTGCGCAACCAGGCTTGCTGCTCGAGGCGCTTGGCGATCCTCTGCTGCGACATCAGGTTTTCGCTGTAACTGTTTGAAAGTTCTAAAAGATTCTTTCGGCCGACATACGCCAGGAAGCCACTCAGGCCGAGCACAAACACCAGGTACAAGGTGACGCTGATGATCGTGGTGCGGGTAACGTCTTCATTGCGGGTGATGCGGAACTGTTGCTCCATCGCCACCGCCCGGTCGTACTCCTTGCGAATCTCGTCCGTCAGGCTCTTGCCACGCCCGGCTTTCACGGCGGTGCGGTAATCGCCGTTTTGCCGCTGCATGTCAATCATCGACTGGGCGTAGGTGTTCCACGCCTGTTGCAACGATTCCAGACGCTTGAGCCGGTCCACCTGCTCCGGATTGTCCGCCACCAGTGCCTGCAAGTTGCGCAAGTCGGAAATGATCCGCGGCTTGGCCACTTCGTACGGGTCGAGGAAATGCTCGTCACCGGTAATCAGGAAGCCGCGCATGCCGGTTTCCAGGTCCACGGTCAGTTTCGAGGTTTCGTTGAGATTGTTGATTACCCGGTCGGTGTGTTCGACCCACTGGATCACCGACAACAGGTAGGTGATCAGAACGACGAAAAACACCGCGCTGAGCACGCCAACGCCCAACGGCAGTGCCACGTTGCGGCCCAGCAATTTACGGAAGCTTTTCTCATCGACAGACGACGCGGGAGTCATGGGCATGCCTTGGCCAATACGGAAAAACGAGGAGTTTGCCCCAAAGTTGCGCCTGAGCGCTATTTTTCTGCTACCCGTAGCGACATGGATTACATAACCCATTGATAAATAGACGAATGGATGTGTTTTTAACACTCGGCAATTGACTTTCCTTCTTACATGGGAACCGAAGTGAGCCTGGAACGTTGTGTGTGGGCCGCCCCACCCAAAGGGGTGCCGTGGGGAACAGGGAACCTCCCCGGAAAAGGCGCGTATCTCCTAATAAAACAGGTACCCACCGATGCAAAATGTCAGCAACCTCTCCGTGCAACAGCCTGCGCCCCAATTCTTTTCCTCCCCTGCTTCCGGGGCATCGTCCCTGAGCCCCCTGCCAGCCACGCCCCCTGCCGTTGCAGCAGCGCCAGCATCAGCCGCCAGCCGCTCCGATGTGCTGAAACAGCCCATGGCCGACCGGCAGAACTGGCAGAACCTGCTGGACGCCATCAACCTCGCTGCCCCGGCCCTGCAAGACTACGACACCGCCCCCTATGTACAGTCCGTCCTGAAGCTCACACAAATGGCCATTCATCCGGACTCGTCCCATCACAACACCCTGGATATGGGGACCAGGGTCAACCAAAGCCTGGAGGCATTCCTGAATGCCAACGGGGTGCCTCTGCCAACCTCCAAGGCCGAGTTGCTCAAGCTGAAACTGGAAGCGACCGTCAGGATCGCCGCCCACCCTTTCGGTGACCTGGGCGGTGCCCTGTCCTGGCCCGCACCGCTGGACCAGAACCAGCAAACTCAGTTGCGCCTGCTTGCGATGAACCACGCCCACCACCTCGGCGATCAGCCGCAAGTCACGCAGACAAAGAGCGTCCTGGACTTTCTCGCGTACCAGAATCCCATTCCTGTGGCCGCCTTGAACGACCCGGCGAAGATCCTCGAGTTTCTTTTAAGCTCGCCCGAAGGCCAGCTGATGGGCCAGGCCCTGCAGCGCGGGCTCAATGGTATCGAGACCAAGAACAGCCATTACGACTACCTGCTGGCCGCCATCAGTGCACAGATGGATCCCGAGTCAATCCAGGCGCCTCAACGGAACAAACTGGCCGGTTTCGACGTGGCCAGTGAAGAACATTGGGGCAAGCCGGCCTCTGCCATCGTCAACGGGCTGAGCGCACACCTGTCGAGCGAGGGCAGAACGAGCCCCGAGATGGCCCAGGCGGGTGCTTACGTATTGCTGGCAAGAACAGCCCCGGAGTTCCTGATCAAAGACATCCCGGCCAGCGTGACCTATGGCAGCCCGGCCTGGGTCAACCTGGCGGTTGCGGCGGCGTCGATTGAAGCGCAGTCGCCGGGCTCGGTACCGAACATGACTTTCGCCCAAGTGATGCTCAAGGCCGAAAGCGCTGCACTCGCCGAGCCCGCCGTGACCCAAAGCGCACAGAGGGCAGCGCTGATTGATTGGGCCGTGGCCAACGGCGTTATCAGCAAACAACCCAACGATGCCTACAGCCCCGACCAGCTGGAAGCGATACGCGTCGAGTTCACTCAGCAGGTGGATGAACGCATGAAGGCCTCCACCCTGCTGGAGACCGATATCCCGAGCCGCAAGGCCATTGCACTGGCCCAGCTCAAGGAGCGATTTGGCGAAGATGTGCCGTTTGAAAAAAAGGCCCTGACGGTGAAGGACACCCGCCAACAACAGTTTGGCGTACCGCTTTACGACCCAAACCGCGCACCTGCGGGCCTGCATTCGTTGCTGGACATCGCCATGAGTGGCTTGGGCGATTACACCTGGGAATCCAAGGATCCAGACATCACCCAGGCACTGGAAGGCCAGTCGCTCAAGTTCGACGTAAACGCGACATTTCAAAAGCAGTTTGAAGCGTCGATCAAGTCGCTGAATGACGGGGTTGCCACCACCGTAAAGCACCTGATCGCCAGCCTGCCGCTGGAAGATCGAAAAAACATCGAGCAGGGCAACCTCACTTTTTACCAGCCCTCTGTTTATCAATTGGGCCCAAACCTGGTCACCTCGCTTTTCAAACCGATTAAAAATGAGCTGCTGATACAGGTAGAGGGTGGCACGGAACCTGTTACCTATAGGCTGGACATAAAAAACGGCAGCATCAAAAAAGTAACGCCCCAGGATTTCTCTGCGAGTACCTGGGAACTGGCGATCGAGGAAAACAGAATAAAAAAATTCGACGCTTCAGAGGCCACTGAGCCCGAGCGCTCAGCCAGTACAGACACGAACCCACTGCCTCCCAACAGCTTTGCCACCGCCCGTACCCAGTACATCGCGGAGGCATTTGTCGAAAACCTCGACCTGGGCAACGAGGATGTCGTCAAGCAAGCCAAAGGCGCCACGACCTACGACAAGCAAATGGAAACCGAGCTGAAGGTGACCCATTTCTTCCTCGACCTCATTCCCTTCAAGTCAGCGATTGCCAACTTTACCAAGGGTAATTACCTGGAGGGGGCGATTGACCTCCAGTTGGACCTGCTGGGCTTTGTCAGCCTGGGTTCGTCCAAAGCGGCACAGGCGGGCACAAAAGCCCTCAGTGCAGGCGCCAAGGCGCTGAATGTTGCCAAAAAGATCGGTGTCGCCACCATCGGCGCCTTGAACCCGGTGGGCGGCTTGGGCGATTTGCTTCTGGGAGGCGCAGGACTGATTAACCGGGGCGGCAAGTTTGTAGTCGAAAAAAGCATTAACGGGCTAAACAAACTCAAGGGGGCAGCCGGCAGCCATGACCTGTTGAAAGCCGCCGGCAAGGAGCATGGCGTCGCGGCAATCGGCACCATCAAGCTGGCGGATCAAACCGTCGAAGCCTCCGCTGTATTGAACAAGGGCGAATGGTACGCGTACGACGCCCTCAAGAAACAACCCTATGGCCCACCGTTGAAGGGGTTCACGCCACAGACCGTGTCGATCCAGGACAACGTTGAAAGCTTCTGGGAGTACTTTGTCGGAGGGCCGGCCACCAAGGCGCAAAACACACCCTCCAAGCAATTATCCAACTCATTCAAGGCTACGCAGGAACACGCCAGAACAACGAGCCACGATTCGTATATGCGTGGCTATAACAACGGGGTAGTGGATGACATCCCGGGCTACTCGGGCTCCATGGATATCGCAGAGCTCATGGAACTGGCACTTAAGCCGAATCGAAGCCCCGAAGAAATCGGCGCCCTGGCACAGTCAATAGGCAAAAAGCGATCAGAAGTCGGCCTTAAAAACTATGAGTTCTACAAAGCCGAAATTGAGCGCATCCCCGGCATCAAGCTCAGGGGCATGCCCCAGAATTTCTATTTGAGCCATGTGGACACGGTGACCGGAGGCGAATGTGGCGTGTTAGCCAACGCAATGGCCTACGCCGTGTCCGTTGGAAAACAGGACGAGTACATCGACAAGCTTTTCATTGCGGCGGCAACCAAGGAAACCAACCCAAAATCGGCGAGGTTCATCAAGGACATGAGCGAAGCCCAGGATCACTTCAGAAAGCGACCGCACTCGGCTGAAGTCGTCACGCAAAAGTCCTATCAGGCCATCATCGATGACCTGGCCAACGCGACGACGTCCAAGACACTCATCATCGCCACGCCCGTCCACGCGATGACAGCGGGAGTGATCGTGGAAGGCGGCACGCGAAAATGGTTCTATTTCGACCCCAATTTCGGATTGGTCAATTTTCCGACCGAGGACGCCATGAAAAAAGGAATGAAGGAATCGCTGGCCAACAGTAAGACGCCGCTCATCCCGGGAGCGTTTGGGACGCCGACAAACCCGGAATATACGGTCAGCACATTCAAGGCAAGCGAGAACCAGAGCCGGGTGCATGGGTTGGTGTACGGATCCCTTTAACCGATAAAACCGGCAGCTTGAGACCATGGCCGGGGCTTGCTGGTTGTTCCAGCAAGCCCCTGGCAAGTGAGTGGCGGTGATACGCGACATTTGTAGCCGTTACCGGCACAATGTTTTGCTTATCTGGGGAACTTGCCGGGACCGACAATACTCAGGATGAAAACGGTCTTCCCATCGCCCAAGACCTGCCCCTTCCACTGTTCGGGAACCTCCACTATGTCAGCCGCCCCCTCCACCATCCTTGTAGTCGAAGACGACGCCATCGTGCGCATGTTGATCGTCGATGTCCTCGAAGAGCTGGAGTACCAAGTGCTTGAAGCGGCCGATGCCGAAGAAGCCTTGAAAATTGTTCAAGACACCGACCAGACCATCGACCTGATGATGACCGACGTCGGCCTGCCGGACATGGACGGCAAGCAACTGGCCCTCAAGGCCCGTGAAATACGCCCCGCCCTGCCCATCCTGTTCGCCAGCGGTTATGCCGAAAATATCGATTCGCCAGCCGACATGCAGGTGATCGGCAAGCCGTTCTCGATTGATCAGTTGCGTGACAAGGTCAAGTCCATACTGCCTTGACTGCCCCCCGATGCCGCCTTTCACAGGCGGCACTTGATCTCGTTGATGTCAACTGATCGATAGATCTTTGCGTTGAACCTCACGTGCCAAAAGACTTCCCGAGCAACTGAGTGCAAACTCTGCCTGACACGCAAAGGTTCAGCTAGTTGCGACTGTACGCGCCCACCGGAGCCTGCTTTTATAACAGCTGAAAACTCGACGACATCCGACTGACTCAGTAAGGACGCAACAACATGATTCGAACACCGACGCGCCTGCTGCTGGCGAGCCTCTCGATTTTCATGAGTACCGGCGCCTGGGCCGATTTCACCGCCACGCCGAGTGAAGCCCGGGCCATCGCCAAGGAAGCCTATCTTTATGGCTTCCCGGTGGTGGAGATGTACAAGACTCTCTACACCCAGGCTGTCGACAAGACCGGGGCGAACTTCAAGGCGCCGTTCAACCACATCGGGAACACCGCGCAGGCGATAACCCCTAAAGATACAGCGATCCCCACCCCCAACCCGGACACGCCCAACTCCTTTGTCTGGCTCGATCTGCGGGCCGAGCCCGTGGTGTTGACCCTGCCCAGGATCGAAGACAACCGCTACTACGCCGTGCAGTTGGTCGACCTCTATACGCAGAACTTCGGCTATCTGGGCACCCGCAGCACCGGTAACAACGGTGGCCACTACATGATTGCCGGCCCGGGCTGGAAAGGCCAGCAGCCAACCGATATCGACCGCGTCGTGTACAGCGAAAGCAACATCGCCTACGCCCTGTACCGCACTCAATTGTTCGATGAAAAGGACTTGGGCAAAGTCAGACAGATCCAGGGCGGCTATAAGGTCCAGACCCTGAGCAGCTACGTGAAGCAGCCCAAACCCATCAAGCCGCCGAAAATTGCCTGGCCCAAGCCTACGCCGAACATGAGCGACAGCGTGCATCTGTTCCGCTATCTGAACTTCATGCTGGCCTACGCAGCACCGCAGGACAGTGAGAAAGACGTGCTCGCGCGTTTTGCCAGGATCGGCGTCGAGGCGGGTAAACCGTTCGACCTCAAGGCCCTGACGGTTGAGCA
The DNA here is from genome assembly GCF_037094675.1 of Pseudomonas sp. KK18. NCBI lineage: Bacteria > Pseudomonadati > Pseudomonadota > Gammaproteobacteria > Pseudomonadales > Pseudomonadaceae > Pseudomonas > Pseudomonas sp. KK18. The sequence continues at coordinate 3,527,606 of NZ_CP146605.1, read as the reverse complement.
ACGCAAAGCGCTGGATGACGGCATCGCCGACGGCAAAGCCGAGTATGCAGCCTTCAAAAAAGACAAGATCGATACCCATCAAGTATCCAGTGCAGACCTGTTCGGCAATCGCGACCACCTTCAAAACAACTACCTGTACCGCTACGCTGGCGCCAACCTGCACCTGTTTGGCAACTCCGGCGATGAAACGGCCTACCTGCGCTACTCCGTGGACAGCGAGGGCAAACCCGCCAACGGCGCACGCCACAGCTACACCCTGCACTTCGCCAAGGACCAGTTGCCACCGACCGACGCATTCTGGTCACTGACCATGTACAACGCCAAGACCAATCTGCTGACCCCCAACCTGAAGAAGCGCTACGTGCTCACGTCGGGGATGTTGCCCAACTTCAAGCTCGACGCCGATGGCGGCCTGACGCTGTTGGTCGCGCACCACGAGCCACCGAAGGCGGAACAAAGCAACTGGCTGCCAGCACCACCCGGCCCGTTCTATGCCCTATTGCGCATTTACCTGCCCAAGCCTGAAGTGGGTAACGGGCAATGGAAGCAGCCACCGCTCACACCGATCAAATAGCACCCGCTCAAGTCGCGCACCGTTTGAGGCTTAGCCCTTTTTAAGCTTCAAAAACGATTGATGCAGGTCCGACGCCCAGCCGTCGATGACGTTTTTCACGTCATCGGCTTTCATCACCTGGGAGTCGTTTGCCAACGGTTTACCGGTGCCTTTGCGCACGACTTGGGCGACCACCTTGCCACTGGCACCGTCGAGGAATTGGGCTTCGGTGCCCAAGGTGGTTTCCTGGTCACGAATCCCGGCGCCCGTGCTGACCGTGGCGACCACCAGGGCGACAGGAATGTACTCATAGGGCTTGAGACTTTCGGTCTTGCTGCTGACGGCAGTGATCGCCGCACGCACCACAATCACGCCCGGGCCTGGTCCGTCGGCCAGAGGCAAGGACTTTTCCAGTTCGCGCTTGAGCGCCTGGCTGTAGTAGGTGCTGATGCCCTGCAAGGTGCTTTCAGGGATCCTGGTGCTGGCTTGCGGCTTGGGGTAGAACTGGGTGGGCTCGATGTACACCGCGTTATAGCGGCTCAGACTCAGGTTGGGGTCCACCCAACGCATCACCTGCGCGCCCGATGGCGACTTGGCTTCCTTGAGGTTGCTGTAGTCGGAGAGAAACCCGGAGTATTCGTCCGGCTGCGTCACCTTGCTGGAACACCCCATCACCCCGATCGTGGCAATACACACGGTGCTGATCATTATTCCCAGTTTCATCGCGAGACTCCTTGGCTGACGTTGAGGAAGCGTTGAGCGTTAGGTATAGCTGATGCTGGAGCTGCGGCAATGAAGCAAACCCTCCAGGGGCGGCCTGCATTAACAGTCTTTGACAGTTTCCCGACAAAGCTCACAAAGACTCATCGACGGCCCGCCCCTAGCATTCGAGCATCCAAACCACCCCTCGGGTGCTCATCATGTTTCGCACATTGCGCAGTATTCCGCTGCTGGGTTGCCTGCTGGGCAGCCTCGGCTGCCACGGCCAGCCGCCGGCCCCGCCGCCCATTCCCAAGGGCGACTACAGCGCAATCATCCGCTACCTGCAAAAACGCATTCCCAGCGAAATGGCCAGGCAAAACATACCCGGCCTGTCCATCGCCCTGGTCAACGGCCAGGAACTGATCTGGGCCCAGGGCTTTGGCCTGGCCGACAAGGCCCTGGGCAAACCCGTCACCCCCAACACCGCGTTCCGCGCCGGCGCCCTCTCCAAACTGCTGACCGCCACCGCCGCCCTGCAACTGGTGGAGCAACAGCGCCTGGCCCTCGACGCCCCGATCCAGGACACCCTGCGGGAGTTCTACGTACGCTCGCGCTTTCATTCCGACCAGGCTGCCGCCGACCGCGACATCACCCTGCGCCGCCTGCTCAGCCACCAGTCCGGCCTGCCCAGCGAACACCTGCGGGACGTGCGCAACACCTTCGCCATGGGCCAGATGCCAATGCGTATTTCAGGGGTTTGGCTGAGCACGCCACCGGGGACCCAGGTGGCCTATTCCAACCTCGGCTACGCCCTGGTCGGCGCCGCCATCGAACGCAGCAGTCGGCAGGATTTCGAAACCCGACTGCAAAGCAGCCTGCTCAAGCCCCTGGAGATGAACCAGTCGAGCTTCGTCGGCACCGGCGCGCAACCGGGCTTTCGCGCCCGGGGTTATGCAGACGGCACCGTCAGCGCCGACGCCCAGGTGCGCGACCTTGCGGCCGGTGGCTTGTGGAGCAGCCCCAAGGACCTCAGCCACTACGTGCGCATGCTCTTCGCCCGGGGCCTCTATAAAGACAGACAGGTACTGGGCAGCCAGTCGATTGACGAGATGTTCAGCCAGCAAAACACCGGCAACGCCCTGGACTTCGACTGCCAGATGGGCCTGGGATGGTTTCTCGCCCCTTGCGGCGATGAGCCGGTGGGCCCCGGCATTCGCACCTTCCAGCACAGCGGTGGCGGAGATGATTTCGCGGCGCAACTGACGATGCTGCCGGACCAGCAACTGGCCGTGATCGTGATGGCCAACGACAGCAACGCCGAAGAGATGGTGGTGTCCCTGACCACCGACACCCTGCGCCTGATGCTCCAGGCCCAGACCGGCGACCCGGTGTGTGCCGACAACTGCCAGGCGCCCGCCCACGGCCTGAAAATCCGCCAGGTGCCCGCCGCGATCGACCGCAGGCGCCTGGCGGGTTTCTACGCCACGGCCTGGGGTGTCTTCCGTATCAAGGACGAAAACGGCCAGCTGTATGGCGAGTTGGCCGACACCCGTTTCGAACTGCTGCGCGACGGCCAGGGCTGGCTGCGGGCACAACAGAAATTCCTCGGCTTCTGGCTCAAGGACCTCGGCGAACTGGGCCGTGTGCAGCTGGATGTGGTAACGGTGCAAGGGCGCCAGATGCTCACCGCCCGCAGCCACGGCCAACGCGTCCCGGTGGGCGAACGCATCGAACAGACCCCGCTGAGCAATGCCTGGGCCGACACCATCGGTACCTATCAAGTGCTCAACACCCATGAGCCCGACGCGCCCCTGAGCGGCATCAGCGTGCGCCTGGAGAACGGCTTCCTGGTGATCCGCGGCCAACTGCACGACGAGCCGCTGACCGACTACATCCTGCTGCCCGTGGACAACGCCCACGCGGTGCTGGCCGGCAACGGCTATGGCCTGGGCGATACCGTGAGTCGCCAGGTCAACGGCCTGAGCGCCTCCGGCTACCACTTCAAACGTACCGATTCTCCCCACAACCCCTTGAGTCTCTGACCTCACATGAAGACCATCATGCGTTCAAAACACCTGTGCCTGTCCCTGACGTCGCTGTACCTGCTGGCCAGCGCCGACACCCTGCTGGCCGACGACTGGGAGTACACCCTCAAGGCCGGCGTGGCCAACCTGCCCCGCTACAGCGGCAGCGACGAGCGAGTCACCGCGCCGGTGCTGGGGGCGGCCATCGTCAGCCCGTGGGGGATTTTCCTCGACACCGACAAGGGCCTGGGCTGGGGTTATGACGGCGGCGGTGCGAGCTTCAGCGCCTACGTCGGCGCCAGCGGCTCACGCAAGGACGAAAGCAAGACCGGGCGCCCGGGCTCGAAGAAACTCAAGGGTATGGGCGAGATCAAGACTCGCGCCCAGGTGGGTGTCAGTGGCAGCTATAACCTGGGCGGGGTGATTCTCGGCGCAACCCTGGAGCATGCGCTTGAGGAAGATGATCACAAGGATTCCGGCAAGGCGTTCACCCACCTGGAGCTGAGCCTGGGCACCAACCTGTACGACGGCGACTACGGTTCGCTGGATGCCAGCCTCAGCAGCCATTTTGGCGACAGCAACTACCTGCAGACCTGGTACGGCGTCACCACCGGCCAGGCCGCACAGAGTCGCTTCAAGGCCTACAAGGCCAGCGGCGGCAACATCAGCAACGGGATGAATCTGGTGTGGAGCTTGCCGATCAGCGAACACACACAGTTTTCGACGCTGTTGGATGTGCAGTACCTGGCAGACAAGGCCGGGCAAAGCCCGATTGTGGAGAGACGCTTGCAGACGTCGGTGATGGGGATGGTCGAATACACGTTCTAACTTTGGTAACCCAATCAAAATGTGGGAGCGGGCTTGCCTGCGATACAGGCACCTCGGTCTTTCAGTCAGACCCGGGTGATGCTATCGCAGGCAAGCCAGCTCCCACATTTGATCTTCACAGCCTTCGAGATAGCTACTCGGCATACGCCCAGGTCATCCGGAACGATGCCCCGCCCCACTCCGAATCCAGCACTTCAACCTGCCCGCCATGCCATTGGCACACCCGCCGCACCAGCGCCAGGCCGAGGCCGAAGCCACCGGTGCGGCGGTCACGGCTGGCGTCCAGGCGCAGGAACGGCTCGAAAATCTTCCCTCGCCCTTCCACCGGCACACCGGGCCCGTCGTCATTGACCCGTACTTCATAGCCGGTGCCAAACTTCACCAGCGACACTTCCACGCGCCGGTCGGCATAGCGAATTGCATTGCGCAACAGGTTGATCACCGCCCGTGCCATAAAGCGCGGCTCGATACGGATGTAATCGACTTCACAGGTGCGCAGCAGCAACTGCACGCCTGCCGCCTCGGCCTCCAGGGCGACGCTGCCGATCACACTGTCGAGCCAGCTGTGGGCCTCGATGCTTTCCCGGGTGATCTGCGTGGCGCCGCGCTCCAGGCTGGCGTAGGTCAACAGTTCCGAGACCATTTCTTCCAGCTCGCCGAGGTCGGCATACATGTCGGCGATCAGTGCGCGGCTCTCCCGTGGATCGGCCTGTTGCTTGAGCTGGTCGAGCTCAAACGACAGCCGCGCAATCGGCGTACGCAGCTCGTGAGACACGGCGTTGGTCAACTCGCGCTGGTTGGCGATCAGGCTTTCAATGCGCTCGGCCATCTGGTTGAAGTGCCCCGCCAGCTCGCGCACGGTAGAACGGCGCGGCAGCAGGATGCGCGAGCCGAGATCGTTGTCACCGAAACGTTGCGCGGCCAGGCGGATATGCTCCAGGTCACGCCAATGGGGCCGAACCCAGAAGTACAGGACAATCGCCAGGCACAGGCCGAGAAAGCCATAGGCCCACATGTACAGCCACTTGGGCTCTTCCGGCAGTTTGATTTCCAGCAGTTGGTGGCCGCCGTCGATGTTGGAGATGAACTCCATGAAATCCCCACGCACCACCAACTCGCCACTGGCCAGCAGCTGCTGCTCACGCTCGGTAAGTTTCAGCCTGTCCCGCTGCACCAGCGCCAGGCGCAGCCCATAGTGCGGTTGCAGCTCGGCCAGGCGGGCGGCGCGCGCTTCCCCCGTCACCGGCCGCAATTGTTCCACCACCCCATACGCCGGGCCGCGTAGGGCTTCGCGGTTGTAGGTTTCGTTGGCTTCCGGCAACAGCTCATCGAAGGTGTAGTTCACCAGCCAGATCGCCCCGGCCAAGCCAATGGCCAGGATGATATACAGACGCAGAAACAGCCTTAACATCTAGACCTCCCAGGCGAACGGATTGAACAGGTAGCCCTTGCCCCAGATGGTCTTGATGCACACCGGTTCCCGGGGGTTGTCATTGAGCTTGCCGCGCAGCTTGCTGATGTACACGTCGACGCTGCGGTTGAGCCCGTCAAAGGCAATGCCGCGCATGCGGTTGAGGATGTCATCGCGGGAGAGGATTTTCCCGGCGGCGCTGGCCAGCAACCACAGCAGTTCGAATTCCATGGTGGTCAGGTCGATCTTCTCCCCGCCCAGGCTCACCACCCGGCAACTGCGGTCGATGGCCAGTCGGCCGAACTCAAGGGCGCCGCGCACCGTGGGTTCCGGCGCCTGGCGACGTTGCAGGGCGCGCAGGCGAGCCAGCAGCACAGGCGGCTTGATTGGCTTGATCACATAATCATCGGCGCCGGACTCCAGGCCGAGAATGTGGTCGAGGTCGTCTTCCTTGGCGGTGAGGATCACGATGGGCGTGTCGGACACGTTGCGAATTTCACGGCACACATGCAGGCCGCTCTGGCCGGGCAGCATCAGGTCGAGCACGACGATCTTCGGCTTGAACTCCAGGAACGCCGCCAGCGCCAGATCGCCGCGGTGCACGGCCAGCACCTCGAAGCCATGCTGGGACAGGAAATGGGCGATCAGCCCTGCCAGCTTCTCATCGTCCTCCACGAGCAAGACCTTGCCGAGACCCAAGTTATCCATAAATTTCCAGTGCACGCGCGGATTGAAGTGTGCGCATTATAGGTGGCAAGCCGGCAGACTAAAGCAGCTGGCCATCACTGGCCGACGAAGCTTCATGCTTTTAAGAGTTTTTAACAGTTTCACCGCAGTCTTTAACTCGGTACCGTCCGCCAGATGCGCCCCACACGCTTTTCGGAAGTGTCGCTGATGACAACACCACAAACACAAGAGAATCATGGCCCTCTACCTACATAGCGGGAGAAAACCATGTTCGTTCGTCACAAATCAGACATAGAAAACACCGCGCACTTTGTCGAATGGGGCGCTGGCACCAGCCATCGGTTGCTGACGGAAAAGGACGGGATGGGTTATACCGTCTGCCACACCGTCGTGCGTGCCGGCACCGAGTCACTGCTGCAATACCGCAATCACCTGGAGGCTTGCTACTGCATCGCCGGTGAGGGTGAAGTCGAAGATATGGACGGTAACGTCTACCCGATCCGCCCCGGTGATATTTATGCGCTGGACCAACACGACTGCCATTATCTAAGAGGCGGAAAGGAGCAGGACCTGGTGCTGGTCAGCGTATTCAACCCGCCGCTCAAGGGCGACGAGCGCCACAATCTCACGGATAAATCCGGCTCCGGCTACTGACGACAATTTGACTCACGGACACGAGCACACCATGCGCAAGGATTACCTGGCTTTCTTCATTTCGTTGTTTCTGTCACGCCTGGCCGACCAGATTCTGTTGTTCATCGTGCCGCTGATCGTGTTCCAGACCACCAACAGTGTGTCCTGGGCGGGCCTGGCGTTTTTTGTCGAATCCTTGCCGCGGTACCTGTCGTTCCCGGTGTGCGGGGCGTTGTGCGACAAATACCCCGCCGTGCGCGTCCTGCATATCAGCCAGGTGTACCGGGCGCTGGCGTGTGGGGCGGCGGTGCTGCTGTATGGAATGTTCGACGGGATTTACTGGATTGTCATGCTTTCGGCGCTGTGCGGCGTGTTGACCACCCAGGGCATCATGGCCCGGGAAGTGCTGCTGCCGCATATCTTCAAGCATTACACCTACGCCAAGACCTTGTCCTACTCGCAGATTGCCGACCAGACCGGGCTGGTGCTGGGCCCGCTGGTGGCCGCGCTGATGTTGGGCGTCTGGGCCTGGCACTGGGTCGTGCTGGGGGTTGCCGGGCTGTTCCTGCTGGCGGACCTGACGATGCGCATCTGGCAACGCCACACCACGGTCAATCTTGAAACCTTCGAGCAGCACAACGACATCTGGCTGCAGCCGTTGCGCGTTGCCTTCGGGCATATCCGCGACCTGCCGGAGCTGAAAAGGATTATCGCCCTGGCGGTGGGTGTGAACCTGATCATCGGCGTCACCCTCGCCACTTCCGCCGCGATGGTCATTGGCCAATACGCCGCCGGCAAGGACACCTACGCCGGGTTGCAGGCGGCCGGCGCGCTGGTGACCATCGCCATCCTGTTTTTCCTGGCGCGCGCGTCCCTGCCGCTCAAGGTGCTGGGCGGTTTGTCGTATTCGATGATTGCCGTGGGAGCGTTGATCACGGCCATCAGCCCGAATGTGTGGGCTTATGCCGTGGGTTTCCTGCTGCTGACCGGTTTCGACAAGATGTTCAACGTGTACATCCGCAGTGTCCGACAACGGGTAATCCCGGCCCGGGACTTTGGCAAGACGGTGGGCGTGCTGACCTTGCTCAACAACCTCTCGCAGCCGCTGGCCGGGTTGCTGATCGCACTGCTGGCGGCGCCGCTGGGGACGCAGGCGGTGATCCTAATACTCGCCGGGATCACCGCGTTGCTCGGTGCAGCGGTTGCGTCAGGCTGGCACGCCACTGTGAAAGCGGAACTCGACGTCCGGTGACTCGATCAGTTCCTGCTCGGCGGCGCGTACACGGTCGATGACCTGGGCGATGTCCTTGGCGTCGCCGTACTGGTAAGCCAGTTTCAGGTAACCCTGGAAATGCCGGGCCTCGCTTTTCAGCAGGCCGAAATAGAACTTGCCGAGTTCTTCGTCCAAATGCGGCACCAGCGCTTCGAAACGCTCGCAACTGCGGGCTTCGATAAACGCGCCGACCACCAGGGTATCCACCAGTTTGACCGGTTCATGGCTGCGCACCACCTTGCGCAAACCCGAAGCGTAGCGGCCGGCGGACAGCTGGCGCAGCTCGATCTTGCGCTTCTTCATCAGGCGCATGACTTGCTCATGGTGCACCAGTTCTTCCCGTGCCAGGCGTGACATCAGGTTGATCAGGTCGACGTGGGAATGGTACTTGGCGATCAGGCTCAAGGCGGTGCTGGCGGCCTTGAATTCACAGTTCTTGTGGTCGATCAGCAGGGTTTCCTGGTCGGCCAACGCGGCCTGGACCCAGCCGTCGGGGGTGCGGCAACCGAGGAATTCGTGGATTTCTGGCAGGTTCATCGGGCTCACGGGCAAAGATTCACAAAAGGCCGGCGATTATACCGACCGCGCCGCAGACCGCCAGCTACCGGGCTTGATGTGCATCAACATGACGTGTGCCGGGCAGCAACTATAGTTGTTCCACGCCCACCCTTTTTTGGAGAACCCGACCATGCAAGCCATACGCAGCATCCTGGTGGTCATCGAGCCTGCGCATTCGGAAAGCCTGGCCCTCAAGCGCGCCAAGCTGATTGCCGGCGTCACCGGGGCACATTTGCATTTGTTGGTGTGTGACAAGAAGCACGAGCATTCTGCGATGTTGAGCCTGCTGAAAGCCGGTTTGCAGGAGGATGGCTACAGCGTCACCACCGAACAGGCGTGGAATGACAGCCTGCATGAAACCATCATCGACGTGCAGCAGGCAGAGGGTTGTGGGTTGGTGGTCAAGCAGCATTTCGCTGACAGCCCGCTGAAAAAGGCGCTGTTGACGCCTGCCGACTGGAAGTTGATGCGCTACTGCCCGACTCCGGTGCTGCTGGTGAAGACGTCCAGGCCTTGGGCTGGCGGGGTGATTTTGGCGGCCATCGATGTGGGCAATTCTGATGCCGAGCATCAGGCATTGCATAACGCGATCATTGATCATGGGTTTGATATCGCGAGCCTGGCCAAGGCGCAGTTGCATGTGATCAGTGCGCATCCGTCGCCGATGTTGTCGGCGGCGGATCCGGTGTTTCAGCTCAAGGAGACGATCGAGGCGCGCTATCGTGAGCAGTGCAAGGCGTTCCAGGCGGAGTTTGATATTGACGACACTCATCTGCATATCGAGGAAGGGCCGGCGGATGTGTTGATTCCTCACGCGGCGCACAAGTGGCAGGCGGCGGTGACCATCATTGGTACGGTGGCGCGCACCGGGATTTCCGGGGCGTTGATCGGGAATACGGCGGAGGTGGTGCTGGATGCGGTGGACAGTGATGTGTTGGTGCTTAAGCCGCAGGAGTTGATGGATCATCTGGAAGAGCTGGCTAATGGGTGAGTGTTGAAGTGCAAAATCAAAAGCTAAAGCGGGCACGGTCCACTGTAGGAGCTGGCTTGCCGGCGATGGCATCACCTCGGTGTGTCTGATGTACCGAGGTGCCTGCATCGCCGGCAAGCCAGCTCCTACAGAAGAGCAGCTCTGCTTTCGCTCTGGTTTTTGATCTGGCTTTTAACACTCAGGTCGGCTTTCAGGCCGCCGTGCCCTTGCTTTTGATCTTGATCTGACTGCCCCAATAAGCCCGAGGCCGAACGCAGGTATTGCGCAGCGGGTAAACCGGCAGGACGCCGGTTTAGCCGTTGTAAGGGCGGAACCATAAGTGGCCGTTACCGCAGCAACGGATATGTACACAGTCAGCTACCAAAAGCATCCCGCAAAAACCCCGGCGCGATATACCGCTGATAGTGCGCCTCGGACAAAATAAAAAACTCCCGGTCAATGGCATCCCGCAACTCAGGCAACCCCCACTCCCGAAACTCCGGCATCAACACCATCCCGTAAGCCTCCAGATTGCTGATCACCCGAGCCCCACGGGCAATCAACTGATAGGCCCAGCAGTACTCCGACTGATGCGGCACAAACCGAATCTTGCGCTGCTCCAGCTGCCCCCGCAGCATTTTAGGGTCAAACACCTCAAGCTTCCCGGCCATCACCTGCACCAACAACTGCTCCAGCCTCAGCCACACCGCACGTTTTTCTTCCTCGTTATACCCGTTCCACTGAATCACCTCATGGTGAAACCGCTTGCACCCCCGGCACACAAGATCGCCGTAAACCGTGGAGCACAGGCCTACGCAGGGGGTCTTGATGGTTTGGTTAGACATGGTCGACAACGCACAAATCAGCGAAACAGTTGCACATGTTAGCCCTTTGTCTAAGGTTGATCACCCTGCAAACTTGGCGCGGCAACTTACGTTTAGAATTTTTTTGCCGTAGAATCATCCGGCCTTGTAAGGCGCCAATAATCCGTTGGAAGCTGTTTTCAAAGCGTCACGAGCACAGTCGTTCCTAAAGAACGGTGTTGGCGATGGTTATTTACCCGGTAAATAGCCAGCGCCAACCCTCATCAGCTCCGTTCTGCAGGCGTAAAACTTTGAAAGCAGCTTCTGTGAGGATTGCCGGCAGCGCTGGCTCTACGGCCCAAAAAGCCCCTGAGCGCATGCGTGCCGTGCATTTCTGGATGAGCGTCCCGTGGGACCACTGATGAGGGTAATAACTGTGCTTGAAGCCTACCGCAAACATATCGAAGAGCGTGCAGCCCTGGGTATCGTTCCCCAGCCGCTTAACGCCGAACAAACCGCAGGCCTGGTCGAGCTGCTGAAAAATCCCCCGGCTGGCGAAGAAGAATTCCTCGTTGACCTGATCACCAACCGCATTCCACCAGGCGTTGACGAAGCTGCCTACGTCAAGGCCGGTTTCCTGTCTGCCCTGGCCAAGGGCGAAGCCACTTCTCCCCTGATCGACAAGAAACGCGCTGTTGAACTGCTCGGCACCATGCAAGGCGGCTACAACATCGTGACCCTGGTCGAGCTGCTGGACGACGCCACCCTGGCCCCCGTCGCAGCCGCCCAACTCAAGCACACCCTGCTGATGTTCGATGCTTTCCACGACGTCGCGGAAAAAGCCAGGAACGGCAACGAACACGCCAAAGCCGTGATCCAGTCCTGGGCCGACGGCGAGTGGTTCAAGAACCGCCCGACCCTGGCCGACAAGATCAGCCTGCGCGTGTTCAAGGTCACCGGCGAAACCAACACCGACGACCTGTCCCCTGCCCCGGACGCCTGGTCCCGCCCTGACATCCCGCTGCACGCCCTGGCCATGCTGAAAATGGCCCGTGAAGGCATCGTGCCGGATGAGCAAGGCAAGACCGGCCCGATGAAGCAGATCGAAGAAATGCGCGGCCAGGGCTTCCCGATCGCCTACGTCGGTGACGTGGTCGGTACCGGTTCGTCGCGTAAATCGGCCACCAACTCGGTACTGTGGTTCTTCGGCGACGACGTGCCTTACGTGCCGAACAAGCGCGCTGGCGGCTTCTGCTTCGGCAGCAAGATCGCTCCAATCTTCTACAACACCATGGAAGATGCCGGCGCACTGCCAATCGAGTTCGACGTTACCAACATGAACATGGGCGACGTGATCGACCTGTACCCGCATGCTGGCAAAGTCACCAAGCACAACAGCGATGAAGTCCTGACCACCTTCGAAATGAAGACTCCGGTCCTGTTGGATGAAGTCCGTGCCGGCGGTCGTATCCCGCTGATCATCGGCCGTGGCCTGACCGAAAAGGCTCGCGCCGAGCTGGGTCTGCCACCTTCGACCCTGTTCAAACTGCCGGAAGCCCCGGCTGAAAGCGACAAGGGCTATACCCTGGCGCAGAAAATGGTCGGCAAGGCCTGCGGCGTGGCTGGCGTTCGTCCAGGCACCTACTGCGAACCGAAGATGACCACCGTCGGCTCCCAGGACACCACCGGTCCCATGACCCGTGACGAACTGAAAGACCTGGCGTGCCTGGGCTTCTCCACCGATCTGGTAATGCAGTCGTTCTGCCACACCGCGGCCTATCCAAAGCCGATCGACGTGACCACCCACCACACCCTGCCTGACTTCATCATGACCCGTGGCGGCGTATCGCTGCGTCCGGGCGACGGCATCATCCACAGCTGGCTGAACCGCATGCTGCTGCCGGACACCGTCGGTACCGGTGGTGACTCCCACACCCGTTTCCCGATGGGCATTTCGTTCCCGGCCGGTTCCGGCCTGGTAGCGTTCGCCGCCGCCACCGGCGTCATGCCGCTGGACATGCCGGAATCGATCCTGGTGCGTTTCAAAGGTGAAATGCAGCCTGGTATCACCCTGCGTGACCTGGTTCACGCCATTCCTTACTACGCGATCCAGGCTGGCCTGCTGACCGTAGAGAAGAAAGGCAAGAAGAACGCCTTCTCCGGCCGCATCCTGGAAATCGAAGGCCTGGACAACCTGAGCATCGAACAAGCCTTCGAGCTGTCCGACGCCTCGGCTGAACGTTCGGCTGCCGGTTGCACCATCAAGCTGTCGAAAGAATCCATCACCGAGTACCTGAACTCCAACATCACCCTGCTGCGCTGGATGATCGGTGAAGGCTACGGCGATGCGCGCACCCTGGAACGTCGTGCCCAAGCGATGGAAGCCTGGGTTGCCAACCCTGAGCTGATGGTTGCCGATGCTGACGCCGAATACGCGGAAATCATCGAGATCGACCTGGCCGACATCAAGGAGCCTGTGCTCTGCGCGCCAAACGATCCGGACGACGCCCGTCTGCTGTCCAGCGTTGCTGGCGAGAAGATCGACGAAGTGTTCATCGGTTCGTGCATGACCAACATCGGTCACTTCCGCGCTGCCGGTAAACTGCTGGATCAGGTCAAGGGTCAGCTGCCAACCCGTCTGTGGCTGTCGCCGCCGACCAAGATGGACGCTCACCAACTGACCGAAGAAGGCTACTACGGCATCTACGGCAAGGCTGGCGCGCGCATGGAAATGCCGGGCTGCTCGCTGTGCATGGGTAACCAGGCACGTGTAGAGCCGAACTCGACAGTTGTGTCGACGTCGACCCGTAACTTCCCGAACCGTCTGGGTGACGGCGCAAACGTCTACCTGGCTTCGGCCGAGCTGGCGTCGGTGGCTTCCATCCTGGGTCGCCTGCCGACCGTCGAGGAGTACATGGAATACGCCGCGAAGATCAACACCATGGCCAGCGACGTGTATCGCTACCTGAGTTTTGACCAGATCGCCGAGTTCCGTGAAATTGCTGCAAGCGCCAACATTCCTGTGGTTCAAGCCTAAGGTTTTGTTGCTGTAAACGAACGCCGCGTATCATCAGATGCGCGGCGTTTTTTTATGCGCCTCGATTGAGGCCCAGACCTTGTCCTGCGCCTGGGTGCACGGCGTGCCTTCCGGGTGTGCCTGGATCGTGGCGATCACCGCGCGTAACTCTGCCTTGCTCTGGTCCATTCGGGCTTGAAGCTCTTCTATCTGCGCAATCCTGCGCTCAAGCCTCAAGATGATATCGGCGCGTTTCGCCTCGCTCGGCGAATCGTCGGGCATCAGCGCCTTCAACTCCTGCAAGCTGAAACCGGCGCGCTGAGCGCCCTGGATCAATTGCAGCGTCTGCAACGTCTGCATGGGATAACGGCGATAGCCATTACCTTGTCGCTCGACCTGGATCAGCCCCTGGGCTTCGTAAAAGCGAATCTTCGAGGCTGCCAAGCCGCTGCGTTCCGCCAGTTCACCAATATTCATCGCCAACCCCATTGACCTTAAAGTGACCTTTAAGCTTAGCCTGAGCGCTCCCAATGTGAGGAGTCAAGCATGTCGCCCTTTGAAGCGTTGCAATTGCCCAACGGCCAGCTCATCAGTAACCGCATCGCCAAGGCGGCGATGGAAGAGAACATGGCGGATGCGAACCAGGCGCCTTCCGAGGCCCTGATGCGCTTGTATCAAGCCTGGGCCGACGGCGAGCCCGGCCTGATCCTGACCGGCAACGTGATGATCGACCGCCACGCCATGACCGGCCCCGGCGGCGTGGTGCTGGAAGACGAACGTCACCTGGACAAGTTTCGCCAATGGGCCGCGATTGGCCGGGCCAAGGGCGCGCACTTCTGGGTGCAGCTCAACCACCCGGGCCGTCAGACCATGGCCAACCTCGGCCAGCAGGCCCTGGCACCTTCGGCGGTGGCCCTCGATCTCGGCGGCTTTTCGAAGATGTTCGCCCAACCCAAAGCCATGACCGAGGACGATATCCAGGACGTCATCTCGCGCTTCGCCACCAGCGCGCGTCTCGCCGAAAAAGCCGGTTTCAGCGGTGCGCAGATCCATGCGGCCCACGGCTACCTGCTCAGCCAGTTTCTCTCGCCCTTGAGCAACCAGCGCACAGACCGCTGGGGCGGCAGCGTTGAAAACCGCGCTCGGCTGTTGCTGGAGGTGATCAAAGCCGTGCGCGCCGCCGTGAGCGCGGATTTCTGCGTGGCGGTGAAACTCAACTCCGCCGACTTCCAGCGCGGTGGCTTTGACGCCGCCGACGCCCACGCCGTGGTCGAACTGCTCAACCCGCTGGCCATCGACCTGCTGGAGTTGTCCGGCGGCAGCTACGAAGCCCCGGCCATGCAAGGCGAGGCTCGCGACGGACGCACCCTGGCCCGCGAAGCCTATTTCATCGAGATGGCCAGCGACCTGGCGAAAGTCGCCAACATGCCGGTGATGGTCACCGGCGGCATCCGGCGCTTGCCGATCGTGCAGCAAGTCCTGGACAGCGGCATCGCCATGGCCGGGATCGCCACCGCGCTGACCCTGGAGCCGCACCTGATCAAGCAATGGCGCGCCGGCCGCGATCTCAACCCGCAATTGCCGCCGATCCGCTGGAAGCGCAAACCCCTGGCCAGCCTGGCGAGCATGGCAGTGGTGCGCTATCAGCTTCGCCGCCTGAGCCGTGGCCGCCAGCCGAAACCCGGGGTGACGCCGCTGCTGGCGTTGATAAAAGACCAACTGTTTATCGCCCGCCGCACTCGGCAATATCGCGCTGCGATGACCAATTCTTCACATTGAGCGGGGAGCATTCAGCGCCATGGAACTGTCCTTAACTGATCAGCAGCTTTTTACCCTCACTGACGATTGGAGTTCTTCATGGCGAAAATCACCCTGGCCCAGCAATTGGCGACCACCCTTGAACAGGCGGGCATCAAGCGCATCTGGGGCCTGACCGGCGACAGCCTCAACGGCCTGACCGACTCCCTGCGCACCATGGACAGCATCGAGTGGATGCATGTGCGCCACGAAGAAGTGGCCGCGTTTGCCGCCGGTGCCGAAGCCGCCGCCACCGGCGAACTGACCGTATGCGCCGGCAGCTGCGGCCCCGGCAACTTGCACTTGATCAATGGCCTGTTCGATTGCCATCGCAACCACGTGCCGGTGCTGGCCATTGCCGCACAGATCCCCTCCTCCGAGATCGGCCTGAACTACTTCCAGGAAACCCATCCCCAGGAACTGTTCAAGGAGTGCAGCCACTTTATCGAGCTGGTGACCAACCCCGAGCAGATGCCTCACGTGCTGCACCGTGCCATGCGCTCGGCGATCCTCAATCGCGGCGTTGCGGTGGTGGTGATTCCCGGGGATGTGTCACTGTTGGAAGTAGAAGATAAATTCAAACCGTGGCCGGCCCTGCTGGCACCGCGCACGTTGCCGGCAGAACAGGACCTGCAACGCCTTACCGACATCCTCGAACACAGCGGCAAAGTCACCCTGCTGTGCGGCAGCGGCTGTGCCGGCGCCCACGATGAAGTGGTAGCCCTGGCCGACGCCCTCGGTGCACCGGTGGTTCACGCCCTGCGTGGCAAAGAGCATGTGGAGTGGGACAACCCGTTCGACGTCGGCATGACCGGCCTGATCGGCTTCAGCTCCGGTTACCACGCCATGCTCAACTGCGACACGCTGATCATGCTCGGCACCGACTTCCCGTATCGCCAGTTCTACCCGACTGACGCGAAGATCATCCAGGTCGACCGCAACCCGCAGGCATTGGGCCGACGTGCCACGCTGGACTTGGGGATTGCTGCCGACGTCAGCGAAACGATTCAAGCGCTGTTGCCGCGCCTGACCCGCAAGACGGATCGCAGCTTCCTCGAAACCTCGCTCAAGCATTATGAGAAAGCGCGCCAAGGCTTGGATGACCTGGCGGAACCGTCAAAGGCCGGCCGGCCGATTCATCCGCAATACGTCGCGCGCCTGCTCAGTGAGCTGGCGGACGACGATGCGATCTTCACCGCCGACGTTGGCTCGCCGACCGTCTGGGCGGCGCGTTACTTGAAAATGAACGGCAAGCGCCGGTTGATCGGCTCGTTCAACCACGGCTCGATGGCCAACGCCATGCCCCAGGCCATCGGCGCCCAAGCCGCGTTTCCCGGGCGCCAGGTGATTTCGATGTCTGGCGACGGTGGCTTTACCATGCTGATGGGTGACTTCATCAGCCTGGCGCAGTTGAACCTGCCGGTGAAACTGGTGGTGTTCAACAACTCGTCCTTGGGCTTTGTCGCCATGGAGATGAAAGCTGCGGGCTATCTGGACACCGGCACCGAGCTGAAGAATCCGGACTTTGCCGCCATGTCCAACGCCATGGGCATCCTCGGCATTCGCGTCGAACAGTCCGAAGACCTCGAACCGGCCCTGCGCCGCGCCCTGGCTCATGACGGCCCGGTGCTGGTGGATGTGGTGACCGCCACTCAGGAACTGGTGATGCCGCCCAGCATCAAGCTGGAACAGGCCAAGGGCTTCAGCCTGTACATGCTCAAGGCGGTGATGAGCGGGCGTGGTGATGAAGTGATCGAGTTGGCGAAAACCAACTGGCTCAGGTAAGTCCCGCCACTGTAGGAGCGAGCTTGCTCGCGAAGATCGTTAACGATGACGCGGGCTATTTGAAAGCTCGCGTCGCCTGGACGTTCTTCGCGAGCAAGCTCGCTCCTACAGGTTACTTATGCGCTTTGCTTTTCCACCCACTTGCCGTAGGCATCAATAAACGCCTGCAAAAACGGCTTGGTCTTTTCCGAGACCTTGCCCGACTCATCGAACACGCTGCCCGCACCGCCCAGATAGGCTTCCGGCTGCTGCATGCACGGCACATCGAGAAACACCAGCGACTGGCGCAAATGGTGATTGGCCCCAAAACCGCCGATGGCGCCGGGAGACACACTGATCACCGCACCCGGCTTGCCGCTGAAGACACTCTGGCCATAAGGACGTGAACCGACGTCAATCGCATTCTTCAATACACCCGGCACGGAGCGGTTGTATTCGGGGGTCACAAACAACACCGCGTCGGATGAACGCACGTGTTGACGGAAAGTACTGTAGGCTGCCGGCGGTGCAGCACCGTCGATGTCCTCGTTGTAGAGCGGCAAATCGCCAATTTCGACAATGTTCAACTTGAGGTTGGCGGGCGCCAACTCGGCCAGTGCCAGGGCGACCTTGCGGTTGATCGACTCTTTTCTCAAGCTGCCGACCAGTACGGCAATCGTGTAGACCTTGCTCATTGGGGTTTCCCGATTTCTGACTTAAGGAGTTTGTAGTTATAGAGCCTGCGCGACGCTATCACCAGCGCGTTTTTGCAATCCCCAGGGACGTTTACACCGCAGATGGATTTGTAAGTAATGTCTGAAAAAGTCAACGAATAGTATTTTTTTTCAATAGGTAAACTACCCCGCTCTCCTACGGTCTACAGAACCGCAAATCGAGTGTTTATCTCCAGAGGTTCTAAACAGATGGCAGCAGTACTTGTCGGACAGTTCCATGCCAGAGACGCGGAAGGTCGCGTTTATTCGGTGCATGAGTTCCAGGAATCCAACCCGCCCCTCGACGGCCTGGCTGGCTCGGCGCCCACCACCACGTACAAGCTGGCCATTGGCGACCGCGTAGAAAAACTGGATGGCGATGAGTTCAGGCTGATTCAGTCGGGCACCGTCATCAAACGCGAATCGGCAACGATCCAGGCTTCATAAGACGTTATTCCCCATAGGCGATATCAACATTATCGCCGACGCTTCCCAGTGTCCGGTCCTTGCCGAACGAGAACAGATCAAAGTTGGTTTTGGCCTGGCTGGGAGGATAGTGGTACTGATAGGCCACGCCCCAAGGGTCCGTCAGCATGTCCTGATCCTTGAGATAGGGGCCCCGCCACTTCCCTTCTCCCGCTGGCTGAACCGTCAACACCGCCAGCCCCTCGTCGTCGGTAGGATAACGCCCTACATCCTGATGAAACTGCTCGACTGCCTTGCCCAGCTCTTTCAACTGGACCTTGGCCGTGGCGATTTCCGACTGAGTCACGTCGCCGAAGATCCGCGGCCCCACCGCAACCGCCAACACGCCGACCACCAGCACCACCACCAGCAGGTCCCACAACGAAAACCCGCGCGTGTCTGTTTTACCGAGCATCGATAAGGCTCCCCCGTGGATCCTCTGGTTGATACGCCCTTTGTATGACCTGCTGGTTGCAGGCGCCAAGGGACTTGATCGTGCAAGTCTAGTTGGGGCGCTGCCGTGGCGGGTCTTTTTTCCACGCCCGGGCCTGAGCCATTGAATCCACGTCGCGCTGAACATAGACTCCGGCCATGCGTTTACGTCATATCGAAGTCATTCAAGCGATTTTACAGACCGGACACCTCGGCACCGCCGCCGAATGGTTGCAACTGCCTGTGGCCGATGTGGACGCAACCCTCAAGGATGCCGAGCTGCAGTTGGGCTTCATGCTGTTCGCCAGTGTGCGCGGACGCTTGCAGGCCACCCGGGAAACCCTTGAGCTGCAGGCCGAAATCGCCCACCTCTATGCAGCCCTTGAGCCGGTGCAACGCCTGGCCAGCAGCCTTAAGCACCATCATGCCCCGCCCTTGCGCGCACTGTGCACCCCGCCGCTGGCCAATCAACTGCTGCCCCAGGCGATCGCCGTGCTGCGCCGACGTTTCCAAGACACGCCGTGCAACCTCTCCAGCCATTCCACCCGGGATATCGTCAAAAGCCTGCTGCTGCACGAAGCCGACCTCGGCCTGAGCCTGCACGACCCGGACCATCCGCAAATCCACAGCCAACCACTGGCCCACGGCAAGCTGCAATTGCTCGCGCCCCATGGCTGGCTGAAGCCTCGGCAGAAGTACATTGCGCTACAGGAACTGGCCGGGCAGTCGATGATCGGCCTTGAAGGCCAGGACCCGCTGAGTCGCCTGCTGGACAGCAAACTGCAAGCCCTGCGCCCGCTGCCGGTGGTGCAAACGCGGGTGCAGACGTACCAGATGATGCGCAGCATGGTAGAAGCCGGGGAAGGCCTGGCGATTGTCGACCCGTTCACCGCCAGCGGCGCACGGGAAGCCGGGCTGGATGCGTGCCCGTTGTCACCGCCGATTGTGGTGACCTTGTATGCGTTGACCCTGAAGGGTAGCGAGCCATCGCCCGCCTTGAATGCGCTGCTGGAGATCGTCACCGAGAAGGCTGAAAACCTGCTGACAAGCACATTGCCGTGAATGTGGGAGCTGTCGGGCCTTGGCGAGGCTGCGAAGGCGGCGGCACAGTCGATAAAGAGGTTGCCTGATCTACCGCTATCGCGGCCTCGCTGGGGCTCGACGGCTCCCACAGGGGGGCGGGGGAAGTCTGGGAGCTGTGTGTTCGGTCGCAAGTACTTGGGTTGCGCAAATCGAATGTGGGAGCTGTCGAGCTTCATCGAGGCTGCGAAGGCGGCGGCACAGTCGATAAAGAGGTTGCCTGACACACCGCCATCGCGGCCTCGCTGGGGCTCGACGGCTCCCACAGGGGGTCGGGGGAAGTCTGGGAGTTGTGTGCTCGGTCGCAAGCACTCGGGTTGCGCAAATCGAATGTGGGAGCTGTCGAGCTTTAGCGAGGCTGCGAAGGCGGCGGCACTGTCGATAAAGAGGTTGCCTGACACACCGCCATCGCGGCCTCGCTGGGGCTCGACGGCTCCCACAGGGGATCGGGGGAAGTCTGGGAGTTGTGTGCTCGGTCGCAAGCACTCGGCTTGCGCAAATCGAATGTAGGAGCTGTCGAGCTTTAGCGAGGCTGCGAAGACGGCGGCACTGTCGATAAAGAGGTTGCCTGATCTACCGCTATCGCGGCCTCGCTGGGGCTCGACGGCTCCCACAGGGGATCGGGGGAAGTCTGGGAGCTGTGTGTTCGGTCGCAAGTACTTGAATTGCGCAAATCGAATGTGGGAGCTGTCGAGCTTTAGCGAGGCTGCGAAGACGGCGGCACAGTCGATAAAGAGGTTTCCTGACACACCGCCATCGCGGCCTCGCTGGGGCTCGACGGCTCCTACAGTTGATCGGTGCAGCTCAGACTGCTTCCAATTCTGTCTTGAACAACCGATACCAGAAAATCGCCACTTCGCGCGTCTGCGGATCAATCCCGCGATAGCGCAGGTGGTCGATCCCGCCCATCACATACCCGCAGCGCTCATACAGCCGGCAGGCACCGAGGTTGTTGTTCTGGGTCTCCAGCATCATCCCCGGCAGGTTCTTCTTGCGGCTCCAGAACTGCGCCACGTCCAGCAATGCCTTGGCCACCCCGTGGCGCCGCGCGGGCAAGACCACCGCCAGCTCATCCACATGGGCAAAGCCGTTCCAGTTGGTGCTGACCACGATATGCCCCACGGGCCGGTCATCGAGGTAGGCCATGAACACCGCACTGTCGGCCGCGTCACGGAAGCTGGCGAATTCCTCGGGATCGATGCCGTAGCATTTGCGGTATGGCACGATACGCTCCACCGCCCACTGGTCGACGCGCTTGCCCATTTCCGGCTTGCCGTAGGCGTTGACTTCAAAGCTGAAGTCGTTCCCCCACACGTAGGCGTCAAATCCTTCGTCAGCCACCCGGACACTGAGGCCCGGGTACTTCGGGTTCATTACAGCTTGCATAAACATCCTTAACCCTTGATGCAGTCGACGGTGTAACAACGACCACTGCCGTCATCTTCGTGTTGCAGTCCATGAACATCGGCAACAAAGCCGGGGAAACTGCTATCGAACGTCCTGGCAAACGCCAGGTAATCAATGATCGAGCGAGTCGATTCGGTAAAGCGCTCACCCGGCATTATCAACGGAATGCCCGGCGGGTAAGGCACCAGCATGACCGCTGCGACCCGACCTGGCAAAGCGTCGATGGACACCGCCTCGACTTCGCCCTTGACCAACAGGTCGTAGGCGTCGGCCGGTTTCATCGCGATTTCCGGCAGTACCGTGTACATCCGCTTCAGGTGCTTGGCCGTGGCGTTGCTGCGGTAACAGCTGTGCAACTGGTCGCACAGATCCTTTAAACCCAATCCCTGATACCGCGCCGGGCCCTGCTGAAACACCGATGGCAAACAGACAGCAAGGCTCACGTTGGCGTCATAACTGCGCTTGAATTCCAGCAGTTCGGTGAGCAGGGTACTCCACTTGCCTTTGGTGATGCCCATGGAAAACAGCACGAGGAACGAATACAGCCCGGTCTTTTCCACCACCAGCCCACGTTCCCAGAGGAATTTACTGACCACCGCAGCGGGAATTCCGCACTCGCTCAAAGCCCCGCCGGCGTTCAGGCCAGGCATCACCAGGGTGACTTTTATCGGGTCCAGCAGCACGTAGTCTTCGGCGATATCGCCAAAGCCATGCCAGTCGGCCTGGGGTTGCAGCAGCCAGTCTGCGGTCACCACCCGGTCAATGCCCGCCACCAGCGGCGGCTGCCAGATGGAAAACCACCAGTCTTCAGCGGCGATGTGCTGGCGCAGGTTGGCCAGGGCACGTCGGAAGCTCAGGGCTTCGTCAAACATCTCCTGCAGCAAGGAACGCCCCGCCGGGCCTTCCATCATCGCCGAGGCCACGTCCAGGGAGGCGATGATGCTGTACTGCGGCGAGGTGGAAATATGCATCATGAACGCTTCGTTGAAGCGGTCGCGGTCCAGCTTGCGCACGCCGCCATCCTGCACATGGATCATCGACGCCTGGCTGAACGCCGCCAGCAGCTTGTGCGTGGAGTGCGTGGTGAACACCAGCGGGCTCTCGGGCGTGCGCGAAGTGCCCATGCCATAGCGCCCGGCGAAAAACTCATGAAACGCCGCGTAGGCGTACCAGGCTTCGTCGAAGTGCAGCACCTCGACGCTGTTGCCCAGTTGCTGCTTGATCAGTTCGGCGTTGTAGCACAGGCCGTCATAGGTGGAGTTGGTGACCACCGCCAGCTTGACCCTGGCCGGTCGGCCTCGGGTCAGCGGGCTGGCCTCGATCTTGGCGCGGATCGACTCGGGGCTGAACTCGCTCAGGGGAATCGGCCCGATGATCCCCAGTTCATTGCGCTCCGGGCACAGGTACAGCGGGATGGCGCCGGTCATGATGATCGAATGCAACACCGACTTGTGACAGTTGCGGTCCACCAGCACCAGGTCATCCCGGCCCACCATCGAGTGCCAGACGATCTTGTTGGCGGTGGAGGTGCCATTGATCACGAAGTAGGTGTGATCGGCGCCGAAGTTGCGCGCTGCCCGCGCCTCGGCTTCGGCCAACGGGCCGGTGTGGTCCAGCAGCGAGCCGAGCTCCGGCACCGACACCGACAAGTCCGAACGCAGGGTATTTTCCCCGAAGAACTGATGAAACGCCTGCCCCACCGGGCTTTTGCGATAGGCCACGCCGCCGCCATGACCGGGGGTGTGCCAGGAATAATTGGAATCCGCCGTGTGCTGCACCAGGGCCTTGAAGAATGGCGGCAACAGGCCATCCAGGTAGGCGCGGGCCGCACGGGCCACTTGCCGGGCAAGAAACGGCACGGTGTCTTCAAACAGATAAAGAATGCCCCGCAACTGGTTCAGCTCGCTCATGGCATCGGCTGGGGCGTTTTCCAGGGTGACCTGCTCACCGAGGGCGAAGATCGGCAGGTTTGGCGCCCGCACCCGCGCCAGGCGGATCAGCTCCACCATGTTTTGCATCAGATGGGTATTTTCCCCGGCGCCCTCGGCGGCAATCAGCATGCAGGCCAGGCCGTGATGGGTCGAAGCCACCAGGCGACCCTCGGCGTAGTCCACCGCCGAAAAGATACTGAAGCCCTCCTGCTCAAGCTCCCGGGCGATGCCCCGGACGCGGTCGCCGGCAACGGTGTCGGCCTTGATGTCGCGGTGTACGATCAGAACCGGGAACTTCAGGTCTTTGTACATGAGCGCTTGGCGTCCTGAGGGCTATGCCTTCAGGGTAGAAGCTCGGGGCCGATGTGGCGAATGAAGATGTTCAACCGGTGTTCATAAAGCGCCGTCGATGACCTCGCGCAACACCAGCGCCGCTTGCACCGCTTGCTGGCGAGTCGCCAGGTTGGTGAAGCCCATCAACAGACCTTGCTGACCACCGGGCTCGATGCTCCAGCCCGACACGGCCTGTATCCCCAGCCCGGCACGTGCGGCGGCCGCAGCGACGGCCTGATCGCAGACGTCCACCCGCAGCCGCGCCAGCAGGTTGATCCCGCCGGACTGCTCATCCACCTGCAAAAGCGCCCCGCAATGACTGGCCAGTGCCTCCACCAGAAAGCCGCGCCGCGCGGTGTAGAGCTGGCGCATTTTTTTCAGGTGGCGGGTGAAATGGCCCTGGTCGAGAAAGTCCGCCGTGGTGGCTTGCAACAATTCGGCGCTGCGGTTTTGCAGCACGCCGGCGCTGGCCTCAAAGGCCGGGAGCAGCGCCCGAGGCACCACCAGATAACCCAGGCGCAGCCCCGGGAAGAGCATCTTGCTGAAACTGCCGGAGTAGATCACCCGGTCGGCCGTGTCCTGGCTCTTGAGCGCGGCCAGGGGCTGGCCCTTGTAGCGAAACTCACTGTCGTAGTCGTCTTCCACCACCCAGCCGCCGTGGGCCTGTGCCCAATCGAGCAAGCGATGGCGCCGCGCAGTACCGAGGGCGACCCCCAGCGGGCTCTGGTGGGCCGGGGTGACAATCGCCAGCCGGGCGCCGGGCGCACGCCGTATGCCCTCCTCCACATCAAGCCCGTCGTGGTCCACCGGCACCGGGACCAACTGCGCCCCCAGGTGCAGCAGCAGTTGCCGCGCATGCAGGTAGCCCGGGTCTTCGAACCAGCATGGCTGGCCGGCCATCTGCAGCGCATCACACACCAGCGCGAGGCACGCCGAGTAACCGGCACACACGAACACCTGCTCCGACGAACACTCCACGCCCCGGTACAGCGCCAGGTATTGCGCGATCGCCACACGCAGCGAGCGGGCGCCACGCACATCGCCCATGGCCAGGCTGTTCACATCGACTCGGCGCACTTGCCGGGTGACCAGCCGCGCCCACAGCTTGCGCGGAAAGCTGTCGAGCGCCGGCAAGCCCAACTGCAACAGGCGCGGGGCCGACGCCGGCGCCACGGGTTCGGGTTCAACCGGCAACGACTTGATCGAGCGCTGCGGCAACGCCTCGGCCACCACTGTTCCCGCCTGGCCCCGCGCCAGGAAGAACCCTTCGCTCACCAGCAACTGGTAGGCCGTCTCCACCGTGCCCCGGGCCACCTTCAGTTCCTGGGCCAGGCTGCGCACCGACGGCACCCGCTCACCGGGGCGCAGTTGGCCCTGGTCGATGGCCTGGCGAAAGCGCCGGTAGATCTCCTGGTATTTGGGCAGTGACGACATCGTTATCCGGCTCACAGTGAATCAGCCCTGAAGTCTGATCTTGTCCCAACCCGCTTGTCCATTCTTGGCCCTATTGAGCCGGCGACCCGGCCGCCACACTGACGGCATCACTTCACAAAACAAGGAGCACCCCATGCAACACCGTCTCGACTACGCCCTGGCGGCGCCCGTCGGCTACAAGGCCCTTGGCTCGGTGCACAGCTACATCCACGGCTGCGGCCTGGAGAAGGAATTGATTGACCTGGTGTACCTGCGGGTCTCGCAACTCAACGGCTGCGCCTACTGCCTGGACTCACATTCGCGCGACCTGCTCAAACAGGGCGTGAGCCTGGAAAAGCTGATGCTGCTGGCCGCCTGGCGCGAAGCGTTGCCGTTGTTCAGCCCGCGTGAACGCGCCGCGTTAGCTTGGGCCGAGTCGGTCACCCAGGTCGCACAAACCGAGGTGCCGGACGAACACTATGCCGAGGCCAAGGCCCTCTTCGATGACAAGGAAATTGCCGACCTGACCCTGGCTATCGCCCTGATGAACGCCCTGAACCGCGTCGCCATCAGCTTTCGCAAAGTCCCTGCCGCCGTAAAAGCGCACATGGAGCACGGCAACCATGAATGACTCTGTTGAGTTTGTGCACATCGAAAGCGACGCCGACTGCCTGGCCTGCTTTGCCGTCATGCAGCAACTGCGGCCAAAGCTCGAAGACCCGCACGCCTTCGTCCAGCAGATTCAGCGCCAGCGCGAAACCGGCTACCGCCTGCTGGCCGCCCGGGAAAACGGCCAGGTGCTGGGCCTGGCCGGTTATCGCCTGACGGAAAACCTGCTGTATGGGCGCTTTATCTACGTCGATGACCTGGTGGTGGACGCCTCCCTGCAACGCCGACGCCTGGGTGCGCGCCTGCTGGACGAGGTACGCCAGCACACCCGCCGCCTGGGCTATCGCTACCTGGTGCTGGACACCGGCATGCACATGGCCCTGGCCCAACGCTTCTATTTTCGCCAGGGCCTGCTGCCACTGGGGATGCACTTTTCACAGGACCTCGGCCAATGACCCGCGCCCTGCTACTGAGCTTCAGCCCCCACGGCAAGGCCGCCCAGACCTTCCGCCTGGCCCGCGCCCTGCTCCGCGAACAGGCACCCGAGGCCGAAGTGGTCGAACGCGACTACGGCGGCCAGGGCTTGCCGGCGCTGACCCGGGAATACGCCAACGCCCTGACCACGCCCGGCGGCCTGAGCGGCCCGGCAACCGAGCGCTCCGAGCAACTGATTGTCGAGCTGGAAGCCTGTGACCTGTTGATCATCTGCACCCCCGTGCACAATTTCACGGTGCCGGCGGCCCTCAAGTGCTGGATCGACCATGTGGTGCGCATCCACCGCAGTTTCACGGTGAATCCGCAGTTTGAGAAAGTCGGCTTGCTCAAGGACCGGCGCACCTTTGTACTGGTCAGCTCCGGCAGTTCGCGAAAAAACCGCGAGCCCGACTTCCTCACGCCCTACCTGCAGGCGATCCTTGGAACCGTGGGCATTCACGCGGTGGATTTCGTCTATCTGGGGGCCATGGTGCGTGGCGCAGCCGCCGTGCAGCGCAGCCTGGAACAGGCCCACACGCAGTTGGCCGAGGCATTTGACCGGCAAGCGGGCGCCCGGGCGGCAATCAGCGCTGGCGCGTAAAATTAATGGCGCTAGAATCAGCGCCATTTCTACGCCCGCCTCCCTGATACGAGCCACCCATGAGCTTTGATTTCGACACGATCCACTCCCGCCTCGGCACCGGCAGCACCAAGTGGAGTCGTTACCCGCAAGACGTTCTGCCGATGTGGATTGCCGACATGGACATCGCCGCACCACCGGCTGTGCTTCAGGCGCTGCACCAGCGCCTCGGTCAACAGATCCTCGGCTACAGCGTGGCCTGCGATGGCGTGCGCGAGGCGATCGTCGCCGACCTGTGGGCCAAGTACGCCTGGCGCGTACAGCCGGATGAGTTGCTGTTCCTGCCGGGGGTCGAGCCTGGTTTCAACATGGCGCTGCACGCATTTGTGCAGCCCGGCCAACCGGTGGTGTTGCAAACCCCCAACTATCGCCCGATCCGCCTGGCGCCCGGCCACTGGAACCTGCCGAAGATCGAAGTGCCATTTGAGCTGAGCGCCGAAGGCGAGTACCTCACGCCGTTGCCGGCAATGCGTGAAGCCCTCACCGGCGCCGGGGCGCTGCTGTTGAGCAACCCGCACAACCCGATGGGCAAGGTCTTCCCCCGTGAGGAACTGCTGGCCGTGGCCAGCGCCTGCCTGGACCAGGGTGCGCTGATCGTCTCCGATGAAATCCACGCCGAGCTGTGCTTTGACGGCCGCCGGCATATTCCCACCGCCAGCCTCAGCCCCGAGATTGCCCAGCGCACCATCACCCTGATGTCGGCGAGCAAGGCGTATAACGTCGCCGGATTGAAGACCTGCTTCGCGGTGATCCAGAATCCCGAGATCCGCGAGCGCTTCAACCAAGCCCGCTGCGGCATGGTCGACAGCGTCAGCCCCCTGGGCCTGGAAGCCACGCGTGCGGCCTACAGCGACTGCGGCGACTGGCTGCAGGCGCTGGTGGCCTACCTGCAAGCCAACCGCGATTACCTGCTGAACGCCGTGCAAACCCGCCTGCCCGGCGTGGTCATGCATGCGCCCCAAGGCACCTACCTGGCCTGGCTGGATTGCAGCGCCCTGGGCCTGGACGACCCGCAACGGTTCTTCCTCGAACAGGCCAGGGTCGGCTTGAGCGCCGGGATTGAATTCGGCGATGACAGCCAGCAATTCGTGCGCCTGAACTTCGGCTGCCCACGGGCCATGCTGGAAGAAGGCATCGCCCGCCTGGAACGCAGCCTGCGTCACCGTTAAGGCGCAATTCACAACTTTTCGCAACGACCGCCGAACCCCTGCTGTTACTGTTTTTGCCGATTCGTCCCACCGGTAACAGCAGGAGTTCCATGGCATGACGACCCAGCCGCTCAACCGCTCGACCGACCCCAAAGCCCTTCCTCTCACACCGCCCAAGTCCGGCGCGGCGTTCCACGTGCTGCTCAAGAACAGCGCCAACAACAAGAAGGTGGAGGCCGGCGACAAAACCGCGCAAGGGCTCGCTGCCAGCAAGGAACAAGGCTATGAACTGGCCGCCAAGGACGCCGCGCCGCCCACCACCCTGGGGGATTACAAGGCCATCGGCCCGGCGGACGAAGTCGGCCCCGGCCTGATCCGCTATGAAACCCAGGACGGCAAGAAAGTCATCGTCAGCGAAAAAGACAGCCCCGAGCTGTTCAAGCAAGTCAGCGCCGACTTCAAGGCACTCTCCGGCGTCAACGCCAGCGAAGCTGCCGGCTACCAGCGCCTGGGCGGCGACGCCACGGCCCCGGAAAAGCTCGGTGATTACAAATCCCTCGGCCCGCCCGACGAAACCGGCCCCGGCGTGATTCGCTACGAGACCCAGGACGGCAACAAGTTCGTCATCAGCCAGCGCGACAACCCGGAGGCCTTCCAGAAAGCCAAGGAAGCCTATGAAAGCTTCACCGGCCTGGGCAGCAGCGAAGACGCCGGCTACAAGCGCGCCAGCGACAACGAAGTGTGGCCGCCCTACGCCGGCACCACCGTCGGCCCCAAGGATGAAGTCGGCCCCGGCCTGATCCGCTTTGAAAGCAATGGCCAGAAAATGGTCGTGGCCCGCGACGACAACCCCAAGCTGTTCGACTACCTGGCAGGCTTGCACGAGGTCTACACCAACCCCGACAAAAAGGCCGCCGTAGAGTCCGCGCTCAACGACGGCTCGACCCTGGCAGACGCCAATACCAAGGCGCCGGAGCTGAACGACTACAAGGGCTTCGGCTGGATCGAAGGCCAGCAAGGCAATGTGCTGACCTATGAAACCCACGACGGCACCAAGGTCGTCGTATCGGCCGACGTCAGCCCGGAACTGTTCAAGAGCGTGGCCACCGCCCAGGACACCTGGAGCAAGATCCACTCCAGTGAAGACGCCGGCTACAAGCTGGCCGGGCCGAATGACTTCCTGAAGAACACCGAGATCACCTTCGGTTCCCCCGACGAGCTGGGGGATGGCCTGATCCGCTATGAAACCAGCGAAGGCAAGGTCATCGTCTCCAAGGAGCTCAGCCCGCAGCTCTACGACGAAGTGGTGGCGAAATGGGAAGCCTGGAGCGCCGGCACCGTCGACGAGACCCGCGCCAAGTACAACCTGCCGAGCAACGATGAGCTCGACGTGCTCAACCTCGACACCGGCGTGCATGCCGACAAGGACGACGACAAATCGCCGACCCAGAGCGTCAGCGAACTGGCCACCACCGAACTGATCGACACCTACCGCGCCGGCGTCAAGGACGGCTCGATTCCCAAGGACGACCCACGGGCCAAACTGGTCCGCGCCCTGGAAGCCCAGGCCGCCTACCAGAACGGCCATGGCATCACCGGCTACGAAGAATCCAAGCGCCCGTTCAATACCACTTGGCGCGAGTTCGATGACAAGCAGACCGAGCTCACTTCCGCCGACATGCACGACATCATCGACGGCAAGGCGGTGCAGGAGCAGATCGGCGAGTTGTTCAAGGACCCGACGGTGCAGGCCGACTACAAGACCAAGATGGACGACGCCATCAGTCACCTGCCCAACAAGGACGAGATCAAGCAGAAGCTTCTCGACCTGACCAGCAACCCCGACTATGTGCTGTACCTCAAGGACCTGCAAAAACAGGGCAAGAGCCACGAAGCCCAGCAGGATCTGAGCAACACCCTGACCTCGCTGTCGCTGTTCGACCCGGAAGCCGCCACCAAGGCCGCGCAGAATATCCAGGCCGACGGCCTCACCACCGACCTCAACGAGATTCTCTCGGACCCGAGCAAGATCTCCGACGACAACAAGGAGCTGGCCACCAAGGACCTGTTCGGCCTGCTCAAGGGCGTGCTCAAGGGCAACCTGCTGGACCTGCCGCGCCGCAGCCAGGAAGTGCTGGAGAAATTCCTCAACGAAGGCCTGGAGGGCAAGGAGAAATCCTCGGCCGTGACCAAGGCCCTGGAAGAGCTCGGCGACGTCTACAAGAACAGCGGCACCATCAGCGAAGCCGACGTGAAAACCGCCCTGAGCAAACCGTATATCCCGGTGGCGGATCGCGGCATGCTCGGCGAAGTGTTCAACACCCTCAACAGCAAAGGCATCCTCGGTTCGATGGGCGCCGGCGTCAGCCTGTTCTCGGGGATTTACCAACTGGTGGGCAAAGGCGGCAAGCTCGGCGAAACCCCGGCCCAACGCATGACCATCGCCAAGGACTTCCTGAGTTTTGCCGGCGGCGCCAGCCACTTCGTCAAGCTCGGTGACAAGATCGGCGAAGCCCTGGGCAAGGGCGGCCTGGTGGACTTCCTCGGCCTGGACAAGACCCTGCCGGAAATCTGGGGCAAGGAAGGGGCGGCCGGCAAAGTCATCGACTTCAGCAAGCCCACCGAAATCGACTCAAAGGTCAGCAAGGAAATCGCTGCGGCCCTGGACGCGGTTCCCGACAGCCAGTACGACGGCGTGGCCAAGCTGTTTGGCGAGGGCGACAAGGCGGTAACCGAAGCTACCGAAGGCCTCGCCACTCACCTGGATGACGGCCTCAAGGCAGCCGGTGCGGCCAAGCTTGGCGCCTCCCAATCGGCGAAGATCGCCGGTTCCGTGATCAAGGTGTTGGGCCCGGCGACGGACATTGCCGGTGGTTTTGCCGACATTGTGCTCGGCGCCCTGGCGATCAAAAGCGGCGTGGACAGCAAAGACCCGTTGGCTCAGGCCGCAGGGGGCTTGCAAGTGGCGGGCGGTGCGTTCGGCGCGTCGGCCGGGGTATTGGGTGCGGCGGCGCTGTTTGGCGCGGGCACGGCGGCGGCGCTGACCGGGCCGCTGTTCCTGGTGGGCGTGGTGTTGGCGGTGGTAGGCGGGATCATCGGTTACTTCGTCGACCACAATAAAAAACAGAAGGCTACCGAGAAGGAAAACGACTGGTACCGCGACCTGGCCGGCGACGGCTTGCTGCAGGACAACTGGGCGGACAAGGTCGAATACGCCCACTACGAGATCCACCACTACCACGGCCGCGACACGCCGACCGATGACAGCCTGTTCCGCTTCCAGCAATCGGAGTGGGAGCATTTCGACTCCACACCACAAAGCGGCGGCTCGTCGAGCAACCGGCTGGATGGGGATTTGCACAAGGACTACAAGGACCCGAGTGAAACGCCCAAGGCACTGCCGGATGCGTCGGATGAGAAGCCTGGGTCCCGGCCATCGGGAGGCGGGCCTCGACTCAACTAACCCTCCAACGGCTGTATGCAAAACAAAATGTGGGAGCGGGCTTGCTCGCGAAAGCGCTGGATCAGTCATTGTAGATGTCGACTGTCACACCGCCTTCGCGAGCAAGCCCGCTCCCACATTTGAATTGGGTTCACAACTGGACTCGGGTTTACAGCTTGGCGATCGACACTTCAGTCGACTTCACAAAGGCAATCACTTCACTGCCCACCTTCAATTCCAGGTCACGCACCGAGCGTGTGGTAATCACCGACGTCACGATGCCCGACGCGGTTTGCACGTCGATCTCGGACACCACTTCGCCGATCAGGATTTCCTTGATCACGCCTTTGAACTGGTTGCGCACGTTGATCGCTTTAATGGTCATGTCGGCTTTCCTTTGGTCTGTTGGGTCAATCCGCACGAATGCGCAGGCACTCAAAGTGCCCTATTCGTGAAACCAACAAAAGGAATATATAACTCTTTATTTATTCCCTAAAAACATATGCAAGCTGTTGCACAGCCAACAGTGATTCAACAAAGTGCCCGCCTCCCTACTCCCAACCACTCCCCACGTAGCAGCTGTCAAGCCCAAGCGAGACTGCGTCAGCGGTCTGTCTGACACACCGCGAACGCAGCCTCGCTTGGGCTCGACAGCTGCTACGCCAGGGTGTTGCCCTGCCCTGCAAAGACGCTGGCACAGAGACTGCATATTCCTATAACGCATGATGGAGCATGCCATATGAATTTTCTGAATATAAGAAAGCTTTCTCTTTTCCCGCCTTGCCCGGAGCTGTTCCATGAAACCCTTCTTCAATACCCTGTTGGGCGCCTGCGCCCTCGCCTTCAGCCTGCAACCCCTGGCCCATGCAGCGGAAACCGACCCTGCGCAAGTCAACCTGGACTACGCCTACTACTCCCCGGTGAGCCTGGTGCTCAAGCACTTCGGCTGGCTTGAAGAAGCGCTGCCGCAAACCAAGGTCGGCTGGGTGTTGAGCCAGGGCAGCAACCGTTCCCTGGAATACCTCAACAGCGGCGGCGTCGACTTCGCCTCGTCCGCCAGCCTGTCGGCGGTGCTCAGCCGGGCCAATGGCAGCCCGATCAAGTCGGTGTATGTGTACAGCCGCGCCGAGTGGACCGCACTGGTGGTGCGCAAGGACTCGACGTTCAAGAGCGTCACCGACCTCAAGGGCAAGAAAATCGCCGCCACCAAAGGCACCGACCCGTACCTGTTCACCCTGCGCAGCCTGCAGAAAGCCGGCCTGAGCAAGGACGATGTGGAGTTGGTGCACCTGCAACACCCGGATGGCCGTACCGCCCTGGAGAAAGGTGATGTGGATGCCTGGGCCGGTCTCGACCCGCACATGGCCGCCAGCGAAATCCAGGCGGGCTCGCGCCTGCTGTACCGCAATAAGGACTTCAACAGCTACGGCGTGGTCAGCGTGACCGACAAATACGCAAAGGAGCATCCACAGACCATCGCCAAGGTGCTCGGCGCCTATGAAAAAGCTCGCAACTGGGCGGTCAAGCACCCAGATGAATTCGCCAAGCTGCTGGCCGACGAGTCCGGCCTGCCCCTCGACGTGGCCAAGCTGCAACTATCCCGTACCGACCTGAGCAGCCCATTGCTCACGTCCCAGGACGTGGTGTCGTCCAAGGCCGCCGCGCCGATTTTGGTGTCGGAAGAACTGGTGCGCCGTGGGGTGAATGTGGATCAGGTGATCGACCAGTTGATCGACCCAAGCTTCGGCCAGGCCTTGCCTCGTCCATAAGGGGAGCGTCATGAGCAGCAAAAGCGAAACCCTGCCCGTCGCGCTTGCGCCCTCCGTCACCGCGCAGCGCAGCGCCTGGCCAAGGCGAATCAAGGGCCTGGCGTTGCCGGTACTGATCCTGGTGATCCTTGAAGTGGTGGTGCGCATCGGTTGGCTGCCCTCCTACCAGATGCCAGCCCCCAGCGAGATCGCCGTGACCCTCACCGACCTCGCCGAAGGCGCGCTGTGGAAACACATCAGCGCCAGCCTGTTGCGGGTGCTGCTGGGGTTCGCCATTGGTGCCAGCCTGGCGTTGGTGTTTGCCGCCTGGGTCGGCTTGAGCCGCGAGGCCGAGGCGTATCTGGAGCCGACCTTCGCCGGCCTGCGCTCGATCCCGAGCCTGGCCTGGGTGCCGCTGTTGCTGCTGTGGCTGGGCATTGATGAGACCTCGAAGATCGTGCTGATTGCCATCGGCGCGTTCTTCCCGGTGTACCTCAATGGCGTTGCGGCGATACGCGATATCGACCGCAAGCTGGTGGAAGTCGGGCAGATGTATGGCTTCAGCCGTACGCGCCTGGTGCGTCGCATCCTCTTGCCCGCCGCCCTGCCCGGTTTGTTCACCGGCCTGCGCAGCGGCTTGAGCCTGGCGTGGATGTTCCTTGTGGCGGCCGAGTTGATCGCCGCCACCAAGGGCCTGGGTTACCTGCTCAGCGATGGCCGGGAAACCTCACGGCCTGACATTGTGCTGGCGGCGATCATCGTGCTGGCGCTGCTGGGCAAGATCAGCGACGGCCTGTTGGCTGCCCTGGAAAAACGCTGCCTGGCCTGGCGCGATACCTTCAACGGCCAAGGTCCGGAGCATTGAACATGAGTGAAGCGCTATTGGATATTCGCGTCGAGCGTAAGAGCTTCGGCGCGACCACCGTACTGACCAACGTCCACTTGGCCCTGCAACCCCGGGAAGCGGTGAGCTTGCTGGGGCCCAGCGGCTGTGGCAAAAGCACCTTGCTGCGGATCGTCGCCGGGCTGGAAAAGGACTATCAGGGGGAACTGCTGCAAGGCGGTGGTGAGGTCGCTTTTGTCTTTCAGGAGCCGCGCCTGATGCCCTGGCTGACGGTGGAGCAAAACATCGGCTTCAGCGATGACGACGGCTATGACAGGGCCTGGGTTGCGCAGTTGATCGATGAAGTGGGGCTTACAGGCTTTGGCCAGGCGTTGCCCAAGGCATTGTCTGGCGGGATGGCGCAACGGGTGGCGATTGCTCGCGGGTTGTATTCAAGGCCGCAAGTGTTGTTGCTGGACGAGCCGTTCAGCGCAGTGGATGCGTTTACCCGCATGAAGCTGCAGGATTTGCTGCTGCAATTGGCTGAGCATCATGGGATCGCCTTGCTGCTGGTGACTCACGATGTGGACGAGGCGTTGTATCTGAGTGACCGGGTGTTGGTGATGGATAACCGGCCCAGCAGCATTCGCCAGGAGCTGGCGGTGGAGCTGGTGCATCCGCGGGATCGGCGGGATCCGCTGTTGGCGCGGCTCAAGGCACTGGCGCTGACTGAGTTGCAGCGGGCGCATGTGATCTGAAAGGCACGTGTTGAGGCCGCCCAAAATCAAGAGCTAAAGCGGGCACGGTTCAAATGTGGGAGCGGGCTTGCTCGCGAAGGTCGTCAACGATGACGCGGGCATCCTGATTCAACGCGGCGCTCTCAGGTTCTTCGCGAGCAAGCCCGCTCCCACAAGGATCGCATCAAGCAGCCGATTTACGCGGCGTCAACGTCACCCAATACTGCGTACGGGACTGCACTTGCAGCGGCATCGTCGACGCCAGCAACGCAAGAATTCGATTGGTATCAGCCAACTGAAAACTCCCAGTGACCCGCAGCGCTTCAAGGCTCGGGTCCCAGCGCAGCACACCCGGCCGATACCGCTCCAGCTCCCGCAAAAAATCACCCAACAGCTGGTTCTGCGCAGTCAGCACACCGTCGCGCCAACCCAATTGCAACGCATCAAACCCCACCGCAGCGCCCATCCCCGACGCCTGCAACCGTGCCTGCTGCCCCCCCTGCAATGTCGCCACTTGCCCACGCAGGTCCTGCACCTGCACCGCGCCCTTCAACACCGACACCAAACACCCGGAAGACAACTGCCGCACACACACTTCAGCCTGGCTGACGATCACTTGGCCATAACGCGTCTGCACCGTCAGCGTACCAGCCCCCGGCACCGTCAACGCCATCTCCCCTTCCACCAGCGTCACACGGCGCCGGGCCGTATCCACGTCCACCGCGCTCGCGGTATTCAGTTGCAGGCTGCTGCCATCCAACAGCGGCACTCGCTTGCGTTCGCCAGTGGCGGTGTGCAGGTCGGCGCGCCACACGTCGATAGGCAATTGCCGGCTGAGCAACCACGCGGTTGGCAACAACGCGGCGATACCCAAGGCACGCTTGAGTACTGCACGCCGTCCCGGTTGCGGACGATCAAGGCTGGCCATGGCCAGCGCTGGCGGCAAGTCGGTAAACCGTTGGCGCAGCGATTGGGCTTTTTGCCAGATCTGCTCATGCTGGGGATGGCTGTCACGCCACTGCTGCAGGCGGGCGTGATCACGTTCGGTGGCGCTGCCGGATTCCAGCAACGCCAGCCATTGCGCCGCCGCCCGGGCGAGATCCGGCGCAGCACGGCTCACAGTTCCACCAGCAGGCAATGCTCGTAAGCCTGGGCCATGTAGCGCTTGACCGTACGCTCGGACACCTTGAGCCGCTCGGCAATCTCCCGATAGCCGAGTCCTTCCAGCTGGCTCCAAAGAAACGCGCGGCGCACTACCGCCGGCAAACCGTCGAGCAATTCATCCAGGGCTTGCAGGGTTTCCAGCAGCAACCAGCGTTGCTCCGGCGACGGCACGCAAGCCTCCGGCAACTGCATCAACGCATTGAGATACGCCTGTTCCAGACTGCGCCGCTGGTGAAAATTCACCAGCAAGCGCTTGCCCACCGTCACCAGATAGGCCCGGGGCTCCTGCAATTGCGCAATCGGCTGCGCGCTGGCCAGCACCCGCAGGAACGTGTCCTGGCTCAGGTCGGCCGCATCCCAGGCGTTGCCCAAGCGGCGCCGCAGCCAGCTTTCGAGCCAGCTGCGGTGGTCGCGATACAACGTGTGAAGGCTGGGTTCAGCGAGGTGCGTCGGCACTACAGCATCATTCATGGCAAGTAACCTGCGCGGCGCGAGTCAGTCTCAAATGAGATTCATTCTATTTAATAACCCGCCGGCATACCACGTTCTTTTGCACACGATGTTTAAAGCATTGCGGCCTTTTGCCTGAGCATGTCGATAAACAACCCCAACTCGCGGCTCACCGGGTCGCCCTTGCGCAGCAGCATCCCGAACGGTGCCAGTTGCACCTCCAGCACCACCGGCAAGGCCACCACGAGGCCCATTTTCAAGTAATCCCGCAGGGCGCTTTCCGAGAGCACCATGATCGCGTCGGTGAGTTGAATCAGTTGCTGCATGGAATACACCGAACTGCACTCGATAATGTCCGCCGGCTGCGGCAAGGCCAGGTGTTGCAATGCTTCATCAAAACCAATGCGCGCCGGGCTGGTTTGCGGTTGCAGGATCCACGGCCAGTCACTGACCAGTTCCGCCAGCGGCAGATGCTCGCGCTGGGCCAGGGGGTGGCCGGCGTGCACCACCACCAGCATGCGTTCGTTGCCAAGGGGCTCAAAGGTGTAATGCTCACTGTCGGTAGCGGCGTTGCGCCGGGCGATGGCCAGGTCGATGCGGCCTTGCTCCAGCAACTGGATCACCTGGTCGCTGGTATCGCCCATGATGCGAATGCGCATCTGCGGGTTGAGGGTTTTGATCTGCGCAATGGAGTCCATCACAAGGTCCGGCGCCGCGCCCATGATGGTGCCGATCGACAAATACCCGTAGCCGCCCTGCTGGCGCATCATCAGTTCCTCGGCGCAGCGGTCGAGGCCACTCAGCGCCGACTCGGCAAAGCGGATCAATTCCTTGCCCAGTGCCGTCGGGCGCATGCCCCGGGGCAGGCGCTCGAACAGGTCACAGGCAAACATATCCTCGATCTCGCGCAACATGCGCGTCGCCGCCGGCTGCGACATGTTCAGGCTTTGGGACGCACGGTGCAGGTTCTGGCTGGAACTCAAGGCCACCAGCATATGCAGATGCTTGTAGCGCAGGCGGTTGAACAGGCTGCGGGAGATTGCGGGACTACTCATTTTTTTCCTTGTTATCGATACCCTGAGGTTATCAGTTGTAAGCGAGATTCGATTTGTAGCGTATAGATAGAGCGCCGTACAGTCCTTCCCATAAGAACAAAACAACTGGACTGAACAATGAAGACCCTGCCTGCGTCCTTGCTCGCCAAGATTTCCTGGCGGCTGCTGCCCTTTCTGCTGTTGATGTACATCATGGCCTTCCTCGACCGCGCCAACGTCGGGTTCGCCAAGCAAGCCTTCCAGGCCGACACCGGCCTCAGTGATGCCGCCTTCGCCTTTGGCGCCGGGGTGTTTTTTGTCGGCTATGCGCTGCTGGAAGTGCCGAGCAACCTGATCATGCATCGCGTCGGTGCCCGCCTGTGGATGTGCCGGATCATGGTCAGTTGGGGCCTGGTGTCCGCCGCCATGATGTTTGCCCATAACGAAACCAGCTTCTACCTGTTGCGCTTCCTGCTGGGCGTGGCCGAAGCCGGATTCTTCCCCGGGGTGATTCTCTACCTCACCTACTGGTTCCCCTCTGCCGTGCGCGGCAAGGCCATGGGTTTCTTTTACTTTGGCGCGCCCCTGGCCTTCATCTTCGGCAGCCCGCTCTCGGGCCTGTTGTTGGAGCTGGACGGGTTCTCTGGGCTGCACGGCTGGCAATGGCTGTTCGCGGTGGAAGGCCTGATGGCCACCGCGGTTGGCATCTGGGCCTACTGGTACCTGGACAACCGCCCCGCCGATGCCAAATGGCTGAGCGTTGCAGAGCGCCGCCAGATCCAGGACCTGCTCGACCGCGAAGACCAGCACAAAACCTCTCACGGCCGTAGCCTGCTCACTGTGCTGTGCCAGCCCAGCGTGCTGTACCTGTGCCTGGTGTACATGTTGATCCAGGCCAGCGTTTACGGCGTGGTGTTCTACTTGCCAACCCAGGTCGGTGGGCTGCTGGGGACCAGGGTCGGCTTGATGGTGGGCCTGGTCTCGGCGATTCCCTGGGTCTGCGCGCTGTTCGCCGCGTGGTGGATTCCCGGCTATTCCGACCGCACCGGCGAGCGCCGCAAAACCGCGTCCCTGACCCTGTTGATGGCCGCCGCCGGGATCGCCTGCTCGGTGACCTTTGCCAACCCGCTGCTGGGCATGCTCGCCCTGTGCTTTGCCGCCTCGGGCTTTATCGCCGTGCAACCGGTGTTCTGGACCTTCCCGTCCAGCTACCTGGCCGGCAGCGCAGCGGCCGCCAGCATCGCTCTGATCAACTCCTTCGGCGCCCTCGGCGGTTTTATCGCCCCGGTGCTGAAGAACTGGGCAGAAACCGCCTTTCACTCCCCTGCGGCCGGCCTTTACCTGCTGTCCGCCACCACTGTAGTCGCAGCCTTGCTGGTACTCGGTATCCATTCCCCAGGCCATAAAGCGACGAACACGCCGGCCACTGTTTAATCAAGGAGTCACACCATGGGCAATCTCACAATCAAGCACGTGCGCGCCTTTGTGCTGCGCGGCGGCGGCGCGGACTACCACGACCAGGCAGACGGCCACTGGATCGACGATCACATCAGCACCCCCATGAGCAAATACCCCGAGTACCGCCAGAGTCGCCGCAGTTTCGGGATCAACGTACTCGGCACGCTCGTGGTCGAAATCGAGGCCAGCAACGGCACCGTCGGGTTCGCCGTGACCACCGGTGGCGAGCCCGCCGCCTATATCGTCGAGAAGCACCTGGCGCGCTTCCTGGAAGGCGCCCGCGTCACCGATATCGAAAAAATCTGGGACCAGATGTACCAGTCCACCCTGTACTACGGCCGCAAGGGCCTGGTGATCAACACGATCTCCGGTGTCGACCTGGCGCTGTGGGACCTGCTCGGCAAAATCCGCCAGGAGCCGGTGCACCAGTTGCTCGGCGGCGCGGTGCGTGACGAATTGCAGTTCTACGCCACCGGCGCCCGCCCGGACCTCGCACAGAAGATGGGCTTTATCGGCGGCAAGATGCCCTTGCACTACAGCCCATCGGAAGGCGAAGAAGGCCTGCGCAAAAACCTCGAGGAACTGGCGACCATGCGCGAGCGGGTCGGCCCGGACTTCTGGCTGATGCTCGATTGCTGGATGAGCCTGGACCTGAATTACGCCACCAAACTGGCGATCGGCGCCCATGAATACGGCCTGAAATGGATTGAAGAAGCGCTGTCGCCCGACGACTACTGGGGCTATGCCGCCCTGCGCAACAACGTGCCCAAAGGCATGTTGGTCACCACCGGCGAACACGAGGCTACCCGTTGGGGCTTTCGCATGCTGCTGGAGATGGGTTGCTGCGACATTATCCAGCCGGATGTGGGCTGGTGCGGCGGCCTCACCGAGCTGGTGAAAATCTCGGCCCTGGCCGACGCCCATAATGCGCTGGTGGTGCCTCACGGCTCGTCGGTCTACAGCTACCACTTCGTCGCCACCCGCCATAACAGCCCGTTCGCCGAGTTCCTGATGATGGCGCCCAAGGCCGATGAGGTGGTGCCGATGTTCCACCCGCAACTGCTCGGTGAGCCGGTGCCGGTGAATGGCCGCATGCGCCTGTCGGTGCTCGACAAGCCCGGGTTTGGCGTGGACCTCAACCCCGATTGCCAATTGCATCGCCCGTACAACCGCTGAGGACTCCTGCCATGAACATGCCCCACAACGCTTTCAAGGCCGCGCTGCGTAAAGACGCCGCGCAATACGGGATCTGGGCCGGCTTCGCCACCGCCTATGCCGCCGAGATCGTCGCCAGCACCGGTTATGACTGGATGCTGATTGACGGCGAACACGCCCCCAACACCGTGCCCAGCGTGCTCAACCAGCTCCAGGCCGTGGCTCCCTACACCACCGCCCCGGTGGTACGCGCGGTAAGCAGCGACGCCAACCTGATCAAGCAACTGCTGGACGTCGGCGCCCAGACGCTGATGATCCCGATGGTCGAAACCGCCGAGCAAGCCAAGGCCCT
Organism: Pseudomonas sp. KK18; assembly: GCF_037094675.1. Lineage (NCBI taxonomy): Bacteria > Pseudomonadati > Pseudomonadota > Gammaproteobacteria > Pseudomonadales > Pseudomonadaceae > Pseudomonas > Pseudomonas sp. KK18. The sequence goes on along the minus strand of NZ_CP146605.1, from coordinate 3,487,579 downwards.
GGTGCGTGCGATGCGTTATCCGCCCCACGGTATTCGTGGCGTTGGTGGCGGCTTGACCCGCGCCACCCGCTGGGACGGCGTGTCGGATTACCTCAACACCGCCCATGAACAGCTGTGCCTGATCGTGCAGGTGGAGTCGCGTCTCGGCGTTGAAAACGTCGCGGCGATTGCGGCGGTGGAAGGCGTGGACGCGGTGTTTATCGGCCCCGCCGACCTGTCCATCGGCCTCGGTCACGCCGGCAATCCCGGGCACCCCGAGGTACAGGAGCGCATCCAGTACGCAGTCAATGCCACGCTGGCGGCCGGCAAGGCCTGCGGCATTCTCGCGCCCAACGAAGACGACGCCCGCCGCTATCAAGCCTGGGGCTGCCAGTTCATTGCGGTGGCCATCGACATCAGCCTGCTGCGCCAGGGTGCCATGTCGACCCTGGCCCGCTATCGCCCCGCCGCCGACGCCAAAGCACCGTCACGTACTTACTGAGGAGCCAAGCATGTCATCCGTACCGGTCTACCAGAACTTCATCAACGGCCGCTTTACCCCGAGCGATGCCCACCTGGATGTGTTGAACCCGGCTACCGGCGTCCTGCTGTCGAAGGTCCCGGCGTCCACCTCCGAAGACATCGACCAAGCCTTGGCTGCCGCACGTCATGCGCAAAAAGACTGGGCGCGCAAACCGGCGATCGAACGTGCCGGGCACTTGCGCCGCATCGCCGCCAAGCTGCGGGAAAACGTCGCCCACCTGGCGCGCACCATTACCCTGGAGCAAGGCAAGGTCAGCGGCCTGGCGGAAGTGGAAGTCAACTTCACCGCCGACTACCTCGACTACATGGCCGAGTGGGCGCGCCGCATTGAAGGCGAGATCATCACCAGCGACCGCCCCAATGAAAATATCTTCCTGTTCCGCAAACCCCTGGGTGTGGTGGCCGGCATCCTGCCGTGGAACTTCCCGTTCTTTTTGATCGCCCGCAAGATGGCCCCGGCGTTGCTCACCGGCAACACCATCGTGATCAAACCCAGCGAAGAAACGCCGAACAACTGCTTCGAGTTCGCCAAACTGGTGGCCGAGACCGACCTGCCGGCCGGGGTATTCAATGTGGTCTGCGGCGATGGCCGCGTCGGTGGCGCCCTCACCGCCCATAAGGGCGTGGACATGATCAGCTTCACCGGCAGCGTCGCCACCGGCTCGCGGATCATGGCTGCCGCCGCCCCCCATATCACCAAGCTCAACCTCGAGCTGGGTGGCAAGGCACCTGCCATCGTCCTCGCCGATGCCGACCTGGACCTCGCGGTAAACGCCATTCGCGACTCGCGGATCATCAACAGCGGCCAGGTGTGCAACTGCGCCGAACGGGTGTACGTGGAGCGCAAGGTGGCCGACCAGTTTATCGAGCGCATCAGCGCCGCGATGGCCGCCACCCGCTACGGCGACCCCATCGCCCAGGCCGATGTGGAGATGGGCCCGCTGATCAACCGCCAAGGCCTGGACAGCGTCAATCGCAAGGTACGCACCGCCTTGAGCCAGGGTGCATCGCTGGTCACCGGTGGACAGATCGCCGACCTGGGCCAGGGCTTTCACTTCCAGCCGACGGTATTGGCCGGTTGCCACGCCGACATGGAAATCATGCGCGAAGAAATTTTTGGCCCGGTGCTGCCGATCCAGATTGTCGACGACCTGGATGAAGCCATCGCCATGGCCAACGACTGCGACTACGGCCTGACCTCTTCGATCTACACCCGCGACCTGGGCAAGGCGATGCAGGCGGTGCGCGAATTGTCGTTCGGCGAGACCTACGTCAACCGCGAGAACTTCGAGGCGATGCAAGGCTTTCATGCCGGCGTGCGTAAATCCGGGATCGGCGGCGCCGATGGCAAGCACGGCCTGTACGAGTACACCCACACCCATGCGGTGTACTTGCAGAGCTGAAGTGGTGCAACGGGCCTTGGCGCGGTAGCGTGCGGGCCCTTCCCCATCCATTGTTCCGAAGGATTGCGCTATGCCCCTTACCCCTTACAGCGGGCCGATCATCGACAGCCATTTGCACCTGTTCGACCCGCGCCGCCCCCAGGGTATTCCCTGGCCCGAGCCGGGAAACGCGCTGTATGCCGCACATTTGCCGGCGGATTATTGGCCGCTGGCAGGCGAACATAACGTGATCGGCGCGATTGCCGTGGAAGCCAGCCCGTGGCGCGACGACAACCGCTGGTTGCTGGAGACCCTGCGCAGCGACCTGCGCATGCTCGGTTTCGTCGGCAACCTTGACCCGCTGCACGGCGACTTTGCGGCAGACCTCGATGCCTTGGCCCATGAACCGCTGTTCCTCGGTTTGCGCTACGGCAACCTGTGGGACCGCGATTTGCCAGACGACCAGAAGCGCCCCGGCTTTATCGAAGGCCTGCGCCGCCTCGCCGAATACGGGCGTGGCCTGGACAGCGCCAACCCCAATCCGCGCTTGATCAAAGGGCTGCTGCATTTGAGCGATGCCTTGCCCGAGCTGCGCATCATCGTCGATCACCTGCCCAATGCCAGCGTGCCCGCCGGCGAAGAATCCGCGTATCACGCCGACCTGATGCGCCTGGCAGAGCGGCCGAATGTATTTGCCAAACTGGCGGAAATCCCCCAGGTCGGCCCGCAGGGTCTGATCCTTGACCCGGCGTTCTACAACGACCGCCTGGCCGTGCTGTGGGAAGCCTTTGGCGAAGACCGTTGCTTCTTCGGCAGCGACTGGCCCAACAGCGATCACCTGGCCAGTTTCGCCACCACCCTGGGCCTGGTGAAAGCCTGCATGGCGGGCAAACCCGAGGACGTACAGGGCAAGTTCTTCCTGCACAACGCGGTGCGCATCTACAGTCCTACGCCACCCCACGGAGGCAAGTCATGCAGACCCGAGCCTTTCGCATGAACCTCAACCCCGGTCAGCACGCCGAGTACCGTCGACGCCACGATGAGATCTGGCCCGAACTGGCCCAGGCCCTGCGTGATGCCGGCGTGGTGGACTACCGGATCTTCCTCGACGAGGCCAGCAACGCCTTGTTCGCCGTGATGACCCACGAAGAGCGGCACGGGCTCGACGCACTGCCGGGCACCGAGCTGATGCAACGGTGGTGGCAGTACATGCAAGACATCATGCCCAGCCAGCCGGACGCCTCGCCCGTCAGCGTGGATTTAATCCCGATGTTCAGCCTTACCCCAGGCTGAAACAGCGCGCTACCACAACAATAAAAAAGGATTCGACTACGTGGAAATCATTCTCTTCGGTGTGATTCTGCACTTCATCGGCGGCTTCGCCTCCGGCAGCTTCTACATCCCCTACAAGAAAGTCCGCGGCTGGGCCTGGGAAAGCTACTGGATCACCGGCGGCCTGGTGTCATGGCTGATCGTGCCGCTGATTGCCGCGCAACTGACCGTGCCCGGCTGGGCCGACATCCTGCGCCAGGCCGACAGCAGCACCTTGCTCTGGACCTACCTGTTCGGCGTGCTCTGGGGCATCGGCGGGCTGACCTTCGGCCTGACCATGCGCTACCTCGGGCTGTCCCTGGGCATGTCGCTGGTACTGGGCCTGACCTCGGCCCTTGGCGCCTTGATGCCGGCGCTGTATCGCGACCTGTTCACCGACGCCACCGAAGGCACCCTGACCTCAATGCTCACCTCCCAGGGCGGGCATTGGGTGCTGTGGGGCGTGGCGGTATCGCTGGTGGGCATCGCCGTGTGCGGCAAGGCCGGGCTGATCAAGGAACGAGAAGTGCCGGAAGCGGTGAAATTCGCCAGCATCAGCGAGTTCTCGGTGGCCAAGGGCATGCTGGTTGCGGTGATCTCCGGGGTGCTGAGCGCGTGCTTCAGCTACGGTATTTCAGCCGGGCGCCCACTGGCTGCCGCGGCTGTCGAGCATGGCGCCAACAGCCTGTTCCAGAACAACGTGACCTTCATGGTGATCATGTGGGGTGGCCTGACCACCAACGGCCTCTGGTGCCTGTGGCTGAACTGGCGCAACCGCACGTTCCACAACTACACCGACCGCAGCACTCCGCTGCTTGGCAACTACCTGTTGGTGGCGTGTGCCGGCACCCTGTGGTTCCTGCAGTTTTTCTTCTACGGCATGGGCGAAAGCCGCCTGCAGAACGACGCCAGTTCGTGGGTGTTGCACATGTCTTTCATCATCATCGTATCCAACTGCTGGGGCCTGTATTTCCGCGAATGGCAGGGCACCAGCGCCACCAACAAAGGCGTATTGGCCGCGGGTATCGCGGTGATTCTCGGTGCCATTGCCATGGTCGGTTACGGCAACTATCTCGGCTGAGGCCGCTTTTTTTTCAGGAGTTCACTTATGTTACTTGCAGACAAAACCGTGATTATTACTGGCGCCTCCCGTGGAATCGGCCGCGCCGCCGCCAGGGAATGTGCACGCCAGGGTGCCCGTGTGGTCATCGGCCACAGTGGTAGCGGCCAAGGCACTGAAGCGGCGTTTTCGTTGATCGAGGAAATCAAGGCGTTCGGCGGCCAAGCGGTGGAGGTGGGCGGCGATGCGGCTGATCCGGACACCGGCGACAAACTGGTGGCCGGCGCGCTCAAGGCATTCGGCAGTGTGGATGTGTTCGTCAACAACGCCGGGATTTGTCCGTTCCACTCGTTTCTCGACATGCCGCGTGAGGTGTACCTGAAGACGGTCAACACCAACCTCAACGGCGCCTACTTCGCCGTGCAAGCGGCGGCAAACCAGATGAAAAACCAGGGCAAGGGCGGCGCGATCATCGCCGTCAGTTCCATCAGTGCGCTGGTGGGTGGCGGGATGCAGACGCACTACACGCCGACCAAGGCCGGGCTGCACTCGTTGATGCAGTCCTGTGCGATTGCGTTGGGGCCGTATGGTATTCGCTGCAACTCGGTGCTGCCGGGAACGATTGCCACCGATATCAACAAGGAAGACTTGGCCGACGAGGAGAAGCTGACGTACATGACTTCGCGCACGCCGTTGGGGCGCCTGGGTGAACCCGACGACGTCGCGGGGCCCATCGTGTTCCTCGCCTCGGACATGGCGCGGTATGTGACCGGAGCTTCGCTGTTGGTAGACGGGGGATTGTTTGTCAACTTGCAGTAGCGTTGGGAAGCGGGCCGCCGCGACGGGGCGTCCCTGCCCCGTGCTACCTGCGTTCGGCCAGCGTGGTTTAACGGGGCGCCTAAGATCAAGATCAAAAACAGATCAAGAGCACAGCGGCCTGAAAGCCGACTTGAGTGTTGAAGAGCAAAATCAAAATCTAAAGCGAGCACAGTCAAAAAATGTGGGAACGGGCTTGCTCGCGAATGCGGTGTGTCCGTCACCCAATGCATCAACTGACAGACTGCATTCGCGAGCAAGCCCGCTCCCACATTTGGACCGTGTGCGCCCTTGATCTTGCTCTGGCTTCTACCACTCAAGCCGGCCTGTAGGCCGCTGTGCTCTTGCTTTTGATTTTGATCTGGCTCTGACTGCCCCAATAAGCCCGAGCCACAGCGAGGCGCCGACAGGCGGGGCAGAGCCCTGTGCTTACTTTGGGCTGGGCCGGCATTCCGGCTTTTCCAAAGCGAGTCGCTGTAAGAGCGAAACCATAAGCAGCCGTTACTCAACTAACGGATATGTACACTAAAAACCCCTACCCCTCACAATCGAAAACCTCCCCACGCCTAACCACACTACCCGCCGCAAGCACCGCTCCCGGTGCCAACACACCATTGGCTCCAACCCGCGACTGATCCCCAAGCAGCGCGCCAAACTTGTCACAGCCGGTGCGCTGCAACTGCCCGTCAATGCGCACCTGCACTTCCTTGTCGTCACGCTCGTTCCGGTAGTTGGCCACGATACTGCCGGCTTCCAGGTTAACCCCGCGGCCCAATACCGAATCACCGACAAAGTTGAAATGCGCCAACTTGCTGCCGCTGAAGACAAAGGATGTCTTGAGCTCTGCACCCGGTCCGAAGATGCAATATTCATCCACCCAGCAACCGCCGCGAAGGTAGGCACCGGCAGCGATAAAACAGTGGGCGCCGATGATCAGCGGCGCTTTCAAAACAGCGCCCGCCTCCACGACCGCAGTACGGTGCACGGCAATCTCGTCATGAATCTCATAGTCGTCATCAGAAAGCCCCGCCAGCAATTTGCGAACGATTTCCGGCGCCTGGGTCACCAACTCCCACGGCGCAAGATCCACCCAGGGTGCCAGCGGCGAACGGGAAAAATCAGCGATGTAATCGGTCAGTCGAATCAACGTCGAGCCCTCTACAGATCAGAGAAGCCCGAAACGCTAACACCCCCGTCACTGCCCGTCGAGCAGCACCGGTTTGCCCAACTCGCCGATCTTCTCCAGCCGCGCCCGCACGATGTTGCGGCTGATATTCAGCAGGCGCCCGGTCTGCAACTGGTTGCCATGGCAATAGCGATAGGCCGCGCGAAAGATCGTCTCTTCGATGTGCTCGTAGAGGTCCGGAATGTTCTGTTCGAACAACGCAGTGAGCGCCGCCTCCAGGCTCACCGGCCCAGTGATCGCAGGCGCGGCCTGGTTCGCCTCGTCCTGGCGAATGCCGGAAGAACGCATGTCCACCAGGTGCAAATCCGGCGGCTGCACCAGTTGATTGCGGCACACCAGCAACGCATGGTGAATGGCGTTTTCCAGCTCGCGAATATTCCCCGGCCAGCTGTGTTCCAGCAGCTTGCGCTCGGCATCGATGCTCAGTGACGCGCGGTTGTAGCCGAGGCGCTGGCAGTGCTCTTCAAGAAAAAATTCCGCCAGCGGCAGGATGTCGCCGGGCCGTTCCCGCAGGGGCGGCAGGCGGATGGTGGCGACGTGCAGGCGGTAGAACAAATCCTCACGAAAATGCCCCGCCACCACCGCGTCGGCGAGGTTGACGTTGGTGGCCGCCACCAGCCGTACGTTGATCGGAATCGGTGTGCGCGAGCCCAGGCGCACCACTTCTCGCTCCTGCAACACCCGCAATAATTTGACCTGCATGTTCAACGGCAAATCGCCGATCTCATCCAGAAACAGCGTGCCGCCGTTGGCCGCTTCGAACCAGCCGGCCTTGTGGGTGGTGGCGCCGGTGAATGCGCCTTTCTCGTGGCCGAACAACTCACTTTCCACCAGGGTTTCGGCGAAGGCGCCGCAGTTCACCGCCACAAACGGTTCACGCCCGCGACGGCTCAGGTGATGGATATGCCGCGCGACCAATTCCTTGCCGGTGCCGGTCTCGCCGATGATCAAGGTGTTGGCCTCACTGGGGGCCAGGCGCTCGATACGCGCCAGCAATTCCTGTGAGCGCGGGTCCTTGAAGACCAGCACGGTGGCGCGCACCGACTTGGTCAATTCACGGGCATTGGGATGGGTGATCAGCGACATGGTGCATTCCTGGCAGTAAAAGCGCGTGTCAATAGTGCATGAAGTTTTCTATACCATTTAATTATTAATTAATATTTATATATTCCCAAAACGAATATACCAACACATCGCACCTCGTCTGCTGCTGGAGCAGCAATCAGCCAGCACCTGCGTGTGTGCAGATCAACACCAAGCCGTTGCCAGGCAGCCCTTCGAAAATCCGCAAAGCCACGTTCTACAAGGTGTGCAGCGCGTTTTTCAGCTGATGGCATGCAATCTGCTCTCTCCCTCTCAACGCCACCTGCCCTGTAGGAGCTGGCTTGCCAGCGAAGAGGCCCTAAAGCCTTGCACCGACTAAACGGACGCTTTCGCCGACAAGCCGGCTCCTACAGGGGGTCGCGATCACTTAGCAGGGAGATCCCAATGAAAAGATTCTGGCGCAACAGCATCGCCACCATGTTCGCTGTGCTGGTCAGCACCGGCGTGCTGGCCGAACAGGCGCCACCGGCGTCGGTGAAGATCGCGATCGTCGCCTACACCCAGGGCGGCAAACCGGTGTTCGGCGGCATCGCCGGGCGCGTTATCGAAGACGGCTGGCTCGAAGCGCAACTGCGTGAGCGCGGGGTCAAGCTGGAGTGGATCGCCCTGCCCCATGCCGGCGCCGGGCCGCAGATCAACGAAGGCTTCAGCAACAACAGCCTGGACTTCGCCGTACGCGGTGACCTGCCCTCGGTAATTGCCGGCGCCGGTGGCGTACCAGGCAAGCTGATCGTGCCCGGTGGCAGCGGCAACAATATTTACCTGGTGGTACCGGAAGGCTCCGCCGCGAACACCATCGAAGACCTCAAGGGCAAGCGCCTGGCGCTGCATCGCGGTCGGCCATGGGAGTTCGCCTTCAGCAACTTCCTGGCCAGCAAGGGCCTGAAGCTCGACGATTTCAAGATTGCCAACCTCAACCCGCAAGTCGGCGCCGCGGCTGTGTCTGCCGGCAAGGTCGACGCAGCAGTGTTGCTCAGCGAGGCCTATGCCCTGGAAGACAAAGGCGTGGGCAAGATCATCTGGTCGACCAAGCAAGGCAGCAACGACTGGCGGCTGGTCTCCGACCTGTGGGGCACCGAGACCTTCGTACAGCAGCACCCTGATATCACCCAATTGCTCGCCACCGCCTGGGTGAAAGCTGCGTGGTGGATTTCCCAGCCACAGAACCAGGACGCCTATTACCAACTGTCATCCCGCGCCGGCACCGCCGAGAGCGTGCTGCGTCGCGACGACCAGAACGACCCGGTGGCCTGGAAGGATCGCTGGGCGCCAAAAAGCGACCAGCAACTCAAGGCTCATTACCAGGCCCTCACCACCTACGCCCTGGCCAATCACCTGATTCGCGACACCTACGACATCGGCCCGTCACTGGCCACCGGCTTTACCAACCAGGCCCTGATCGACCTGAAACTCACCGACTACTGGCCGGCCCTGCGTGGCCAGGTCAGCACCAATCCGTAATAGGGAAATTGAGCATGAAACTGCCGCACTCCTTTGCCTTCGGCCTCAGCGTCCTGGCCCTGTCCATGAGCGTGTTTGCTGCCGACACCTACGCCCCCAAACCTGACCCGCTGCAAGGTGATGGCCGCGTCTCGGCTTTCTACACCTGGGAAAAAGCCATCCCGGCCGTTCCCGGCAAACTGCTGCGCAGCGAGCCGCTGGACAACACCCTGAGCCTGGCCAATGCCGCCAGCGCCCAACGCATCCTGTACACCTCCACCGACGGCATCGATAACAAGACACCGATCGTGGTGTCCGGCGCGTTGTTCCTGCCCAAAGGCACGCCGCCTGCCGGTGGCTGGCCAGTGGCGAGCTGGGGCCATGGCACCGTGGGCGTGGCGGATGTGTGTGCGCCGTCGTGGCAAGGTCGCTCCTACCGTGACGTGGCCTACCTCAATCGCTGGCTGGCCGAAGGCTTTGCCGTCGTCGCCACCGACTACCAGGGCCTCGGCGTACCCGGTGGGCATCCGTTGCTGAACAGCCGCATGGCCGCCTACGGGATTCTCGACGCCGCCAAGGCCGTGGTGGCCGGCGTACCCGGGCTGGCCGACAAAGTGCTGATCGTCGGCCAGTCCCAGGGCGGTGCCGGCGCCTTCGCCGCAGCCGCCTATGCCGCCACCTACGCTCCGGACCTGGGAGTGAAAGGCAGCATCGGCACCGGCGTGATCTACACCCTCGACTACGCGAAGAACCCCAGCGAGGAAGTGCGCAACAAGGTCGATCCCACCCTGGCCTACGGCTTCTACACGTTGCTCGCCGCCCAGCAATACGACCCGAGCATCAACCCCGCCGACTTCTATACCGACAAGGCCCTGCCGATTTTCGAGCAGGCCCGTACCAGTTGCCTGTTCGCCCTCGAAGGCGATGTCGAAGGCCTCGGCCTGAGCATCGCCAACACCAAGAAAGACTACAAGGGCAAGCAACTCGCGCCGTGGCTGGCGCAGGTGTCTTACCCGACGCTGAAAACCTCGAAGCCGATTTTCATCGGCACCGGCGCCGAAGACACCACGCCGGCCGCCGCGACCCAGGTCAAGCTGATGCAAGACGCCTGCAAGGCTGGCTCCATCGTCGAAGGCCACCTGTACAAAGGCCTGGGCCACAGTGCCACGGTCAATGCATCGCTCAAGGACTCGATCCCGTTTGCCCACAAAGTCATCAACGACCAGCCGATCACCCCGATCTGCGCCCCCACCGAGCAATAAGCAGGAGGCTTGCATGAGCATCGAATTCTTTACCCGCCTGCCCTTGCACGGCGAAACCCAGTTCCTGCCCGGCGACCCGCGCAACCGGGGCGACTGGCATCGCGGCGGGCCCAGCACCGGCGCGGTGTCGGGCTTCAGTGTCGGTGATCATTTCACCTACATCGACTACCTCGGGCAAATCGCCAGGGCTGCGGAGATCAACGGCTTTGGCGGCGCACTGATGGTCAACGCGCCCACCGGCGAAGAACCGTGGACCGTCTGCGCGCTGCTGGCCCGGGAAACCCGTACCCTGCAATTCGTCACCGCCTTCCAGCCTTACCACTACACCCCGTGGGTGGCGGTGCAGCAGGCGGCGACCTACCAGCGGGCCACCGGCAACCGCCTGGTGTGGAACATCATCAACGGCGGCTCGGACGTGATCCAGCGCCAGGTCGGCGACTTCAGCGACCACGATGAACGCTACGAACGCGCCACCGAATTCATGGACGTGGTCAAGGGCTATTGGCACAACGAGTCCTTCCACTACGACGGCAAGTTCTACAAGGCCGACGGTGGTGGCCTGCGCGGGCCATTGAAGAAGGCCAAGCTGCCGCTGATCTGTACCGCCGGCTCATCCATCGCCGCCCGGGAGTTTGCCGCCAAGCACGCCGACTTCTACCTGATGCGCGCCGAACACCCGGACGAAATCGCCGCCCTGATCGCCGACCTGCGCGAACGCGCGCTGAAGTGGGGCCGCACTGACATTCGCTTCGGCCTGTCGATTGACGTGATCACCCGGGAAACCGAAGAACTGGCCCGCACCGAAGCCAAACGCTTCTTCGACGAAGGCATCGCCCGCGGCGCGGTCAAGGCCGTGGCGGCCCACGCCGGGTTGCGTACGGCGCGCAAGCTCAGCTACGAGCACGGCTTCAGCGAAAAAACCGAGACCCAGGGCTTCGATGACTTCTTCATCCACCCCAATGTATGGACCGGTTTTGGCTACATCGGTATTCCACCGGGCTGTGCGCTGGTGGGCAGCTACGAGAACGTGGTGGCGCGGATTCGCGAGTACAACAGCATCGGCATCGACCTGTTCTTCCTCGCCGGCTATCCGCACCTGGAAGAAGCCTACCGCCTCGGCGAGCACATCCTGCCGCACTTTCGCAGTGAACGCGCCGAGTTGAGTCGTCCCCAGGAGCCGGTGTTGGAACTGCGCTCCGCCAACGGCCCGGCCGGAGTCTGATGCCATGAGCCTACTGCTTAGCCGTCGGGACTTTCTCGGCTACAGCGTGACCGTCGGCGGCGGCTTGCTGCTGGCCGGTTGCGGCCCCGCTGACACGCCCAAAAACGTCACCGGCAACGATCAACCCCGCTACGGCGGGCGCCTGCGCCTGGGGATTCTCGACGGCAACCAGAGCGGCAACCTCGATGCCCACAAACCCATTGGCAGCGGCATCGTTCGCGGCTTTGCGTTGTACAGCAAGCTCTGGGAATGGGACGAGCAGATGCAGCCGCGCCTGGCTCTGGCCGAGTTCGCGGAGCCGAATGCCGACGCCAGCAGCTGGACCCTGCGCCTGCGCCCCGGCCTGGAATTCCACAACGGCAAGACCATCGACGCCGACGACCTGATCTTCTCGATCCGCCGCCTCACCGACCCGCAGCTGGCCTCGCCCTACGCGGCGCTGCTGCACTGGGTGGACCGCGACAACCTGGTCAAGCTCGACAACCGCACCGTGCGCCTGAGCTTCCGGGAGGGGCGTAGCTACATGCCGCTGGCAGAAACCTGGGTCAATTTCGGCGGCATCGTGCCGGTGGACTACCACCCGGTCACCAACCCGGTGGGCGCCGGCCCCTACAAGCTCAAAAGCTTCACCCCCGGCCAACGCTCACTGTTTACCCGCTTCGAGAACTACTACAAGGACGGCAAGCCCTACGCCGATGAGCTGGAGATCATCGACTTCAAGGATCAGGTCTCGCGCCTGGCCGCCCTGCGTTCCGGGCAAATCGACATGGCCAACGTGATGCCCACCGAGCAGTTGCCGATCCTGCAAAATGACCCGCGCCTGAAGGTGATCACCTCGGTGACCGGTAACTGGCTGTCGTTCGACATGAACCTCGACAAGCCGCCGTTCAACGACCCACGGGTGCGCGAAGCGTTTCGCCTGATGGCCGACCGCGAAGAACTGGTGCGCCGCGCGTTGAATGGCCAGGGCCGGGTGGCCAATGACCTGTATGCGCCCAGCGACCCGACCTTCAACCACGACCTCGGGCCACGCCCCTACGACCCGCAACGGGCGGCGCAACTGCTCAAGGACGCCGGCCAGGAAAACCTCGAGGTGGAATTGATCACCACTCCGGGGCCTGGCTTGAGTTCGGCGCTGGTGCTGGCCGAGCAGGCCAAGCGCATTGGCGTGACCCTGAAGGTCAAGCAGGTGGACCTGGCGACTTTCCAGGGCCCGTTGAAAAACGACTGGCCCCTGAGCACCGGCGGCAGCATCGGCGCGCCGTTCCTGGCCAGTGCGATCCATACCGACGCGCCGTTTGCGGTGTCCAACAAGACCCACTTCAACGACCCGCAATTCAGCGAGCTGTTCCTGGCCGCCATGGCCCAGCCCGACCTGGAAAAACGCAAGGCCCTGGTGCATCAGGTCCAGCAGATCCAGTACGAGCGCGGCGGGATGCTGATCTGGGGCTACGCCGACTTGCTCGACAGCGTTTCCACCCGCGTCGGCGGGGCGCAGTCGGAAGAGTCGCTGTTCAGCACCTGGCGCTTTGAAAAGCTCTGGCTCAAAGACACGGCCTGACCCACTTACACCGCATCGCCCTGTAGGAGCCGGCTTGCCGGCGATGGCGTCCGGTCGACCGGCGCAGGGCCCAAGGGCCTCATCGCCGGCAAGCCGGCTCCTACAAGGGACCGTGCGCTCTTCATTGTTTTTTATGGGGCACCTCTGCCATGCACGCTATCGCCTTGCGTTTACCTCTGCTGCTGGCCGCAAGCCTGCCAATCCAGGCGTTTGCCGCCGATACCCAACTGCAAACCGTGACCGTGCAGGCCAGTGCCAGCCAGTCCGATGATGATGCCCTGCCCACCCGCCCGCCGACGTCGGTGTACGGCGGCACGGAGACCAAGGTCCTCGACACGCCGCGTTCGGTGGTGCAGATCAACGCCGAGCAGTTGGCCAACGACTCGATCCGCAGCGCCGATGACCTGGTCAAATACGCCCCCGGCATCACCCGGGGCGGCGGCCAGAACGCCGGCATCGCCCCGCAGTTTCGCGCCCAGGGCTCCGAGGTGTTCCAGGACGGCCAGCGCGGTTACGGCGTGCGCCACCCGGCGAACTTCAACGCCTACGAAGGCGCCGACATCGTCGCCGGGCCGTCGTCGGTCACCTACGGTTCGGTGTCCGGCAGCGGCGGCTATGTGAACTACCTGAGCAAAAAACCTGACTTCAATGAGTTCAAGACCAAGCTCAGCGGTGAACTGGGCTCGTGGATACCGGACGGCACGTCCCGCAGTTCCAACAAATTCAGCATCGACAATACCGGGCCACTGAACGACAACCTGGCCTATCGCCTGAGCATCACCAAGCAGCGCCAGCAGGACTTCTACGACAACGTCGACAACAATTTCGACGCGTTCTACGGCGCCCTCGCCTGGCGCAACGACAACGTGCGGGTGGACTGGAACGCCAGCTACGACAACTACTACGACTACAACATCACCCACGGCTGGAACCGCGCCACCCAGGACCTGGTGGACAACGGCAAGTACTACGCCGGGCGCGCCACGCCGATTATCCAGAACGGTAACACCCTGTGGTCGCCGGTGCTGGCATCTGGCGCCGCCGATGCGCCAACCCTCGGCTGGGTCAAGCGCCAGCGCAATGCCCAGGGCCAATACAGCGTGGTGGACGGCAGCTTCCAGACCGCCTCGCCCAACACCCAGAGCAACCCCGGCAGCCTGCGGGGCTGGGTGTATGACCCGACGCTGGCGGGCAACGGCGAACGCTCGCTGTCCTCGCAAACCGGGCAACGCAAGGAAGACGAAAGCAGCTCCCGGCGCTTTACCACGCAACTGCGCGTCGAGGCCGACTTGTCGCCCACCATCACGCTGGCCAACAGCACGTTCTACGAACGCTCCAAGGACATCACCGATGCCGTGGGTTCGTTCCAGGTGCAGTCCAAAGACAACATCTTCGACAACCGCTTCGAATTCCGCTCGCGCAATGAAACCCGCCTGGGCGGCTGGACCCTGCGGGATGACAGCAACACCGGCCTGATCTATCGCCGCGAATTCAACCAATCGATTGCGGCCAATAACAGCTTCGGCTCCACCATCAACGCCTATGACCTGACCCAGAACCCCTCGGGCAAGAACCCCGGCGACCTGCTGGGCCTTACCGGTGCCAACCCCGCCGGCGGCAATGGCGCATGGATCGGCCAGCCCGGCGTGCCGCAGTATTCCAACTACTACGGCTGGCTGAACCTGCCACCGATGTACCCGGCCGGGCACGGGCTCTACGCCGAGTCTGTAGCGCCCTACACCGCCGAAAGCACCTGGACCACCAAAACCCTGTTCAGCCAGCACAACCTCAAGTACGGCGACTACTTCGGCCTGAACATCGGTGCCAGCCGCAGCTGGATCGAGGCCGAGATCGACAACCCGTTCGTGCTCGCCGGCGGCAACCCGCGCAAGGACAGCGACAACTACCGGCTGTTCGCGTTCCAGGTCAGCCCCTACGTCAAGCCCACGGAAAACACCACGCTGTACTACACCTTCGATCGCTCGCTGGCGGTCAACACCGGGTTCTTCTCCAACGGCCTGGGCTGGGGCAGCGGCAGTGGCGCCAACCAGCTCAACCCGTTGGCGTTCCAAAGCCTGAGCGTGTTGCACGAAGTGGGCGTGAAGGTCGAAGCGGTGCCCAACCAATTGTTCATGACCCTTGCCGCGTTCAAGCAGGCTCGGGACCAGGCGCCAGACAGCAACAACAGCATCGCGCGGCTGGTGATCAAGGGCGTGGAAGCCACCGTGCGCTATCAGCCGGATGACCACCTGCGCAGCGGCCTGAACCTGTCCAAGCTCAATGCCTACAACGAATTCACCTCCCAGGCGGGATTTGCATCGGCCGGGTTCGTGCCCGACAACGGCACGGTGTTCGGCGATAACAACAGCCTCAACCAGCGACCTTCCGGGCGTTTCGACGCGGTGCAGATTCCCGAATACACCGCCAGTGGCTACGTCGACTACCGCTTCGACTCGGGCTTTGGCGCCGAGCTGTCCGGCTGGTGGACCAGCAACTGGTACCTGAACCTGAGCAAGACCGTAAAGATCCCCAACGAATACAACCTCGACCTTGCCGTGTACTACCGCCAGCCGCAGTGGAGCACCACCTTGCGCGTGCTGAACCTGACCAACGAACTGAACTTCGTCAGCGGCCTGGCCGGCTCCACCAACACCTTCCTGCAACCGATGCCGGGCCGCACCTTGCTGGCCCAGGTCGACTACCAGTTCTAACCCTCAAAGGAGCCCCAGCATGTCCATTGAATTTGTCGGCATGATCTTCCCCCGCCAATGGTCCGAGACCCGTGGCGTGCGCAGCCCGGATTTCGACCTCGACTTTATCCGCCACCACGCCCGCGCCCATGAACACGCAGGCTTTGACCGGGTACTGATCGCCAGCGGGCCCGGCAGCGCCGACAGCCTGCAAATCGCCGCCTACGCGGCGGCGCACACCGAGCGCCTGGGCTTCATGATCGCCCACCGCCCGGGGCTCACTGCGCCGACGGTCGCAGCCCGCGCGTTTGCCACGCTGGACCACACCACCGGCGGCGGGCGCATTCGCCTGCATGCCATCACCGGCATCACCGCCGAACCCCAGGAAGGCGACTTCCTGCTGGACAAGACCGAGCGCTACCAACGCACCGACGAATACCTGGAGATCGTGCGGCGCACCTGGACCGCCGAGGAGCCTTTCGACTTCGAGGGCAAGTACTTCAACATCAAGGGCGCGTTTTCCCCGGTCAAGCCGCTGCAACAGCCGCATATCCCGATTTCGTTTGGCGGCTCGTCGGACATTGCCTACCAGATTGCGGTCAAGCATGCGGACCTGTATGCGCTGTGGGGCGAACCGTTGAGCGGTGTGGCGGAGCAGATTGCCAAGCTCAAGGCGGCGGCCAGTGCGGCGGGTGGACAGGCGCCAAGGGTGAGTTTGTCGGTGCGCCTTATCTTGGGCGCGACCGAGGAACTGGCGTGGCAGCGGGCCGAGCAGATTCTGGAGCAGATCAAGGCCAACCCGCAGTTCGCGGCGGGCAGCCCGTGGCAGAAGCGGATCAAGGGAACGGGATCGGAACGGTTGCTGGCAGCGGCGGCTTTAGGCGATCGGCATGACCGCGCGTTGTGGATGCCGACGGCGACGGCCGTTGGGGCGTATGGCGACACCACGGCATTGGTGGGCACACCGGAGACCGTGGCCCAGGCGCTGCTGGATTATGTGGATCTGGGGGTCACGACGTTTTTGAACCGGGGGTATGACCCGCTGTATGACACCGTGGATTATGGGCGGTGGATCATCCCGGCGGTGCGCGAAGAGGCTCGGCGCCGCAAGGCCGCGTAAAGGCGGCCTCCGCCATCGCCGGCAAGCCGGCTCCTACAGGTGTGCGCCTTTTACCGTAGGCGCCGGCTTGCCGGCGATCACTGCGCAGCAGTGCCAATCAGCCCAGCGATGGCGAATGCTCCAGCAACGTCTGCGTATACGCCGCCTGCGGCTGATCCAGCACGCTATCCACCGCGCCCTGCTCCACCACCCGCCCGACCTTCAGCACCAACACCCGGTCGGCAATCGCCCGCACCACGCCCAGGTCATGGGTGACGAACAGCAACGTCAACCCGTCCCGCTGCAACTGGCGCAGCAAATCCAGAATCGACGCCTGCACCGAGACGTCCAGCGCCGAGGTGATTTCATCGCAGATCAGCAGCTTCGGTTCGCACAGCAATGCCCGGGCAATCGCCACGCGCTGGCGCTCACCGCCGGACAGGCTATGGGGATACAACTCGCCCACCGAAGCCGGCAGCGACACCCGCTTGAGCACCGCCTCCACCCGCTCACGCGCGGCACTGCCTTTAACCGCAAAGAAGTGCTCCAGCGGTGCGCTCAAGGTCTGGTACACCGTCTGCCGGGGATTCAATGCCCGGTACGGGTTCTGGAAGATGTACTGAATCTGGTGCCGCAAGCCCGCCTCGCGCTGCCGTGCCTGTAACGGCAGCGGTTGCCCCGCGTAACGCAGCTCGCCTTCGGCATTCTCCCCCAACCCGGCAACGGCCCGCGCCAGGCTGGTCTTGCCGGAACCGGACTCGCCCACCAGCGCCAGGCACTCCCCCGGCAGCAATTGCAGGGACACGTCAAACAGCACCTGGCGGTCATACGCCACGTTCAACCCGCTGATCTCCAGCAAGGCCTTGTCGGTGCGCGCGTCCACCGCAGCAATCGGCGCCAGGGCGATGCGCTGCAACGGCTGATCATGGGGTGCAAGACACGCCACTTCATGCCCTGGCGACAGCGGCTGCAATAGCGGTTCCTGCTGCGAACACCCTGCCCGAAAACGCTCGCACCGCGGCCCGAAGCCACAGCCTTGAGGCCGCTGCCCCGGCGCCGGGGCATGCCCGCCAATCGCCAGTAATTCTCGGCGCCCGGCCACATCGGGAATCGCCGCCAACAAGCCCCGGGTGTAGGGATGGGATGGCCGACTGAACAAGCCGTCCCGGGTAGCCGTTTCAACAATCCGCCCGGCGTACATCACCATCACCCGGTCCACCAGGTCCTTGATCACCGCCAGGTCATGGGACACATACACCGCCGCCACGCCCTGGCTTTTGCACAAGCGGCGCAAGGTGGCGAGGATATGCGCCTGGGTGGTGACGTCCAGGGCGGTGGTCGGTTCGTCCAGCACGATCAGCCGCGGTTGCAGCACAAACGCCAGGGCCAGCATCACTCGCTGTTGCTGGCCGCCGGACAGTTGATGAGGGAAACGGCGCAAGAACTGCGGGTCATCCGGCAAGCCGACATCACGCAAGGTTTCAATGATGCGCTGTCGCTGCGCCGCCTTGTCCAGGCGCAGTTGATGCACCGCCAGGGTTTCATCCAACAGGCTGCCAATGCGCAGCGCCGGGTTGAGCGCCGTGGCCGGGTCCTGGGCGACATAGCCGATCAGGCTGCCACGGGCACGGCGCAACGCTTCACCTTCCAGGCCCAATAACGCCTGGCCCGCGACATGCACCTGGCCACCGACAATCCGTGCGCCGCGTCGGGCATGGGCCAGCAGCGCGGTAGCCAAGGTGGTCTTGCCGGACCCCGACTCACCCACCAGCCCGAGGATTTCCCCGGCTTCCAGGCTGAAGGACACGCCGGACAACACGTCCACCTGCCCCGCCAATTCAACCCGCAAGCCACTGACCTGCAGCACCGTCGTCGTCATCTGCGCGATTGCATTCATGGCTGTTTTTCTCCCAGGCGTGCGCTGCTGCGGCCGATGCCTTCAGCGAGGATATTGGTGCCATAGGCAAACACGCCGATCAGCACGGCGGGGGCCAACACCGCCCAGGGCTGCACCAGCAACCCGGCCTGGTTTTCATTGATCATCAAGCCCCAGTCCGCCGCCGGCGGCGCCACGCCATAACCGAGGAAGCTCAGGCCCGAGAGCATGCCCACCCCCCAGGTCAGCATGTTGCCAAAGTGCACCAGCAACGGCGTAAGGATGTTCGGCAGGATTTCCTTGAACAGGATCCGCCGCCGCGAGTAGCCCATCATCTGCGCGGCCTCGACAAACTCCTGCCCCGCCACTGCCACCGCGCTGGCCCGCGCCAGGCGGATCACCCCCGGGATAAACGCAATCGACACCGTGAGCACGATCAACCACGGCGCGCGGCCGAGCATCGAGACAATCAACAGCACCAGAATCAGGTCGGGGAACGCCAGGGACACGTCCGCCAGCCAGGTGATCAACTGGTCCAGGCGCCGCCGCGACAGCCCCGCAAGCAAGCCGAGGGAGCTGCCGACGGCCAGGGCAATGCTCGCCGCCGCCACGGACATCCACAGCACCGAGAGGCCGCCGCTGAGCAGCCGCGACAACACGTCATGCCCCAGGAAGTCATACCCGAGCAGCGCCCACCCCGTGGGCGCGCCGTACACCGGCCCGACCATGTCCGTCGAGCCATGGGGCGCCAGCAACGGACCGAACAGCGCCACGGCAATGACCAGCAAGGTGATCAGCGCGCCCTTGCGGGTTTGCGGTTCGGCCAGCCAGTGGGAAATTCGCGTCTTGCTCATGCATCACCTCGGGAGCGCCGCCACCACGGGGTGATGCCCCGGCGGTTGCGCGAAATCAGGGTCACGCGACGGGCCGTGCGCAGCTTGGGCGTGAGCAGCACCGTCAACAGGTCGGCCAACAGGTTGATCAGCACCACCGCCAGGGTGATCACCAGCACGATGGCCTGGATCATCGGCAAGTCGCGCATCTGGATCGCCGCGTTAAGGGCGGTGCCGATGCCGGGGTAACTGAAGATCACTTCGGCCAGCACTGCGCCGCCGATCAGCGTGCGCAAGGTCAGCGCCACGCCCTGGATCGCCGGGACCAGCGCGTTGGGCAAGGTATGCCGCCACACGATCCGCCAATGGGGAATGCCCCGCAGCCGTGCGGCGATCACGTAGTCGGACTCCAGCGCGTCGATCATCGCGGCGCGCACCATGCGCGTGAGGTACGGCAGCGCCGACAGGCTCAGGGCCAGAACCGGCAGCACCAGGAACGGCAACTGGCGCCACAGCGACTGATCCGGGTCGAGGATCGATACCGCCGGCAACCAGTCCATATGCGGCATGGAAAACAGCAGCACCAGGCCGATGGCCAACAGAAAGCCCGGCGTGGCCTTGAGGAAAATCAGCAACGACAGGCTCCAGCGGTCGAGGTGGCTGTCGCGGCGCAGCGACAGGTACACGCCGAGGCCCAGCGCCGCCGGCACCACCACGGCGATCACCCCGGCGAGCAACGCCAGGGTGTAGCCGAAACGCCCCCACAGGATGCTGCCGACCGGCGCGTTGGAATCCAGTGACACCCCGAGGTCGCCACTCAGGGCCGAGCCGAGCCAGCGCAGATATTGCCGCAGGATCGGTTGGTCCAGCCCCAGTTGATGTTGCAGGGTGAGGATGCTTTCCAGTGGCGCGTCGGGGCCGAGGATCACCCGGGCCGGGTCCGATGGCAGCGCCTGGGTGGCGATAAACACCACCAGGCTGATCACCCACGCGGTGAGCAGGCCGTAGCCCAGGCGGCCGATAAACCACGATAACCAGGCCGGCGTTCGCAGGGGTTTAGACATGGTTCAACCACAGCTCGTCAAAGCGCCAGGAGGCGAAGGTGGTCTGTTCCGGCGCAAGGCCGCCGACCCGTACCGAGGCGGCGTCCAGCACATCGTTGAAACCCCAGATCAGCAGGCCACCGCGTTCGTGTTGAATCTGCTGGGCCTCGTGCACCAGGCCTTTGCGCAATTGCACATCCGGCTGGGCCAGGGCCTGGCGATACAGCGCATCGAAACGCTGGTCATGGAAGTTGCTGCGGTTGTAGATCGCCAAGGGCGCGTCGTTGTGCAACGCCGACGCAAGGAACCCACGGGCCGGGGTCGAACCCGGTGAGAGTTGCCACTGCTCGCGCTGCGGGCCGTTGAATACCGCGCCGTCGACCTGGGTCACGCGAACCTCCACGCCAGCCTTCTTCGCCTGTTGGGCAAACACCAAAGCGGCATTCACGCCGGCGCCGGATGGGGTCGTCAGCTCCACCCGCAGATCGGTCTGCCCGGCCTGGCGCAGCAGCGAGCGCGCTTGCTCAAGGTCATGGGGGCGCTGCGCAATGTCGTGGTTGTAGGTGGGGTCGTGGGGCGAATACAGGTCATTGGCGATGCGCCCGAAACCGTTGAGGCCCCGGTCCACCAACTCTTGCCGATCAGCCAGCAAGCGAAACGCCTGGCGCACCCGTACGTCGTCAAACGGCGGCTTGGCCAGGTTCAGGTTGAAGCCGGTAAACGAGGTGCTGGGCGACACGCACAGCGACAGGCGCGAGTCGGCCTTGAGCAGCGCGCTGTGCTCGGCCTGCACGCCGCTGGCGACATCGATCTGCCCGGCACGCAATGCGGCCACCCGCGAGACCTGGTCCTTGAATTCGATGATTTCCAGTTCGTCGGCATAAGGCTGGCCGGGTTTGTAGTAATTCTCGAACCGGCTGTAGAGCGAGCGCTGGCCGGGCACGAAGCGCTTGAGTTTGTAGGGGCCGGCGCCCACCGGATTGGTGATTGGGTCGTAGTCGGTGGGGACGATGCCACCGAAGCTGATCAGGGTTTCATCCAGCGGGAAAAAGCTCTGGCCCTCCTTGAAACGGATTTCGATGGTGCGCTCATCCAGCTTGCGCAGCGCATTGCGGTCGATGGCGCCCACCAGTCCGGCAAACGGCGAGGCAAGTTTCGGATCGGTGAGGCGCAGCAGCGAGAACAGCATGTCGTCGGCGCCGATGGTCTTGCCGTGGTGGAACTCCAGGCCCGGCTTGATGCGGATGGTCCAGGCGCTGGCATCGGCGTTCGGCTCGGCGAACTCGGCCAGGGCCAGGCGGGTACTGACGTCGGTGTTCCATTCCCAGAACTTGCTGTACAGCGCCCAGCCGCGAATGATCCCGCCGCCCACCGGTTTGTGGGCATCGAGGTTGCCGGACTGGTCGCCGTCGATAATGCCGATGCGCAGGCGTCCGCCGGTGGTCGGTGTGGTCGACAACACCGCAGTCGGCGCCGCCCCGCTGTCACAACCACCCAGCAGCAAGCCGCCGCCGATGGCCAGGCTGTTGCCGAGAAACACTCGGCGGGAAAATCCTTCGCTCATCAGCTACGCCTCTTGCTGCTGCACGGCGTTCAGACGCGGCACATCAAAACCATGGTCCAGGTCGAGCAACGGGAACAGCAGGTCTGCCACCCGGTGCGCCTCATCGATCAGCGGGAAACCCGACAGGATGAACGCCGAGGTGCCCTGGGCTTCGTACTCACGGATACGCTCGGCCACTTGTTCGGCGCTGCCCACCAGGTAAGTGCCGGCGGCCGGGCCGAGGATGTTGAAGCCGAACAGGCTCGGGCCGAGCCACACGTTGGGGTAGATCTCCAGCTCGCGAGCCGTGGGCAGGCGGCCGGCGCGAATGGTCTCGACGTTGCGCTGGGTTTGCGGGTCGTCGCTGTGGTAATCCTCGAAGCTCACCCCGGGTGGCAACTGGCGCTCGATGGCATTGCGCGCAGTTTGCAGCGAGGTGCGTTGCAGCAGTTTCTCGGCGTGGGCCCAGGCTTCTTCTTCGGTCTCGCGCACGATGATTTGCAGGCGGGTACCGAAGATCAGCTCACGGCCGATCTTCGCGGCTTCGGCGGCGACCTTGCGGAACTTGTCCCCCAGCTTTGGCGGCGTATTGGCGAAGCTCAGGTACACGTCCAGCAATTGCACCGAGTGTTCCACCCCTGGCCCCGAGGTGCCGGCGCCCCACAGCGGGATGCCCGGTTTCTGGTACGGCGGATGCCAGCCGCCCAGCGGATGCTTGGCCGCTCCGGGCGCACGCGGTGCGAGCTTGACGTATTGGCCGTCATAACCCCGAGTATCGCCGGCATAGAAGCCCTGGAAGGCGCGCCAGTATTCGAGGCTGAAGGCGTAGCGCTCATCGTGGGGGTAATGCACGCCGAGGGTCGCCAGGCCCGCATCATTGCCATTGACCACGTTGAACAGCAGGCGGCCATTGGAGAATTGGTCGAAGGTCAGGGCCCACTTGGCCAGAACTGCCGGTGACAGCTCGCCCGGGTGTTGCGCCACCAGGAAACGCAGGCGCTGGGTGGCGTCGATCAGCGAGGCGGCCACCGCCAGGCTTTCGTTGGGGCTGGAGCCCAGCAGCGAGCCGTAGAAACCCAGGCGATCACTGGCGACCGCGAGTTGCTTGAGGTGCTGGAAGTCGGTCTTCCAGCGCCCTTCGGGCTCCCAGGGATAAGGGCCGTCGGGGGTGGTGAGGTACCAGAGAATTTTTACCGCCATGGGGCAACATCCTTGAATGGAACCGCCCCTTATAGGAGCCGGCTTACCGGCGATAACGGTGGCACATCCAACAGGAATGTCGCCTGATGCACCGCTATCGCCGGCAAGCCGGCTCCTACAGGGGTCGTGGTGGTTTCAGTCACCGTGATAAGGGTGTGTTCAGTTTTTGCGGTCGATGGCGGGGACCAGGCCCAGCGCCGTGGCTTGCTCAAACAACCCACTCATCTTCCACTGCTGGGTCAACACCCCCGGCCCGTATGCCCGCGAACCGCCCAGGGCATCCGCCAGCAATTGCAGTTGCGCGCCCTCTTCCAGCAACAGGATGAACTCAGCCGTGGCCCGCAACCCCTGCTTGCCCCACACCGTGGAGCCGCCGTTGGCTTCGAGGATCGCCAGGTTGAAGGGGTTTTCCGCGATCTTGTCGAGGATGAAATCCACTTCCTGCTGGCGACGGTCGATGTACACCGGCAGTTCCCGCGCCAACTGGTAACGCTGCACCGGCACGTAATGGAACGGCAGCGTGCGGTGGGTCTGGGCCCAGGCCCCAAGGTACGGCGAGTGCACGTGGGACACGGTGGTCACGTCTGCATGCTGCTGGAACAGCTTGGTGTAGCGCCCCAGGCCGCCCTTGCCCTTGCCGACAATCACGTTGCCGGCAAAGTCGGTGACGGTGGCCTGCAGCGGCTTGCGGTAGTTCCACGGGCCGCCGTAGTTGACCGACACCAGCAGTTCCTGGCCCGGCACGCGCTCAATAAAGCCCACGGTGCCGTTGGCGGTGATGGTGTTGGTTTCGCGGAAGACCGTGAAGGCTTCTTCGGCTTCCAGCAGGACCTTGTCGATAAAGGCCTGCAGTTCCTGGGTGATCGGTTGGGCGTGGACAATGGCAGTCATGGCAATTTCTCCGGGTTCAGGCGCGGTGCTTGGCCAACAGTTCATGGGCAGCTTGCAGAGGGCGCGGGTCGACCCAGTCGGCGATCGCAAAATCGCGCTCCAGGAAGCCGTGCAGGTACAGGAAGTCTTTCTGGATGCCGAGGAAATCCAGGCGCTGGGCCGACAGGTCCGGCGCCAGGGTGGTATGGAAATCACCGCGATAGGCCTCGGCCACACCGGCACTGCCGGCGCGGGTTTCTTCTTCGAGAATCGCGTTCAGGCCGTCGCGATTGTTCGCGGCCCAGTCAGCCGCGTTCAGGGTTTGTGCGAGGAAACGCACCACCAGGTCAAAGTGGTTGTCCAGCAGGCTCTGGTGGACAGTGATAGGGCGCGGCGTGCCGTTGTTGATGCGGTAGCGCGGCTCGGCGATCAGGTCCAGGTCGATGCCCACCACCAGGCCCAGACGGCGCGCGGCATCGGCGGCCGAAGCGCCCTTGACGTACACCGCGTCCACTTCGCCGCGCGCCAGGTAATCGAGGCCCGACCACAGGCGTTGCAAACCTTCCTGTGGGTTGGGCGCCTGCTCCTGATCGTGCAGCGCGACCTCCACCAGTTGCACATCATCAAAGCCCAGGCCGACCAGGCTCAACGCGCCTTTGTAACCGTGCAGGCTCATGGCCCGGGCGATGCTCCCCGGACGGCTATCACCCCAGGCCGGCAAGGCCAGGCGCTTGCCTTTCAAATGCTCGGGACGCGTGATGCCGGAGTCCGGGCGGACCAGGATGGTTTGCCATTCCTCGATCCAGGTCAGGCCGATCAAACGGCTCGGCGCGCCGGCGGCACGGGCGGCCAATGCCGGCACATTACCGCCTTCGCGAAACAGCCCCGGCAGCTCGTGATCGTAGTGGTGATGGCCCAATTGACGAGCCTCCTGCAAGGTCGAGACCGGCAGGCCGTCGGCGGCGAATTCGTCGCCCAGCCAACCGAGTTTGTAGGCGATGCCGGAGGCGGTCGGTACCGGGCAGCGGGTAAACCAGATCTGCTCAAGCGCAGGCTTGGGCAGGATCGCGGAAAGGGTCATGGGCAGCTCCATTGAATTGGGCAAGGCAGTCCATGGAGGTATTGCAGAGGCCGTGCCAATTGGCCAAAGCCCCGGTTTGCAGGGCTTTGGCGCAAAGAGTCGAAGTACTGTTGCTGGCCTGTCAGCAGCGCTGCTGCTGGCCCAGCAGTCACCCGTTCGCCACTGCTGCCCCAGCAACACCCCGTTATCGCAGGCCCCGCCAGGGGTGGTTTTCGGCATTGGCGCAGAACTTGCTCAAGGCACCTTCAATGCCCGACATCCAGCGCAATCCCCTGTAGGAGCTGGCTTGCCAGCGATGGTGGTTAACGATGACGTGTACTGACGGGTTTACGCGGTGCACTTGAGTCCATCGCTGGCAAGCCGGCTCCTGCAGAGGGGCTTAAACACACGGGCCAAATCAGGGGAAGAAACTATGAGTACGTTCGAACAGGTACCGGTACGCCAATTGCTCAGCGAGGCCGAAGCCATTGCCGCAGCCAAGGAAATCGCCGTGGAGATCGCCGCGATTGCCGCCGACAGCAGCCAGAACGGCCAGTTGCCGTGGCGCCAGGCGCAACTGCTGTCCCAAAGCGGCCTGACCGCCATCGGTGTGCCCAAGGCATTCGGCGGGCTGGGGGCCTCGGTGCAAACCATCGTCGAAACCGTGCGCCTGGTCTCGGTGGCCGATGGTGGTGTGGGCCAGTTGCTGCAGATTCACAACGTGATGCTGCGGGGCATCTTCAACGGCTATCCGGATGCGGTGCGTGATCGCCTGGTGGCCGATGTGCTGGCCGGCAAGCGCTTTGGCAATGCCCTGGCGGAAGTCGGCGGCAAGAACAAGTTCGCCCTCAAGACCCGCGTCGAGCGGCGTGCAGATGGCAAGCTGGTGCTCAATGGCAGCAAGTTCTACTCCACCGGTTCCTACCTTGCCGAATGGATCTCCCTGACCGCGGCCTCGGATGACGGCGGCGCCGGCGTGCTGCTCAACCGCAACGCACCGGGCCTGACCCTGGTGGATGACTGGGAAGCCTTCGGCCAGAAAAACTCAGTCAGCGGCACGGTGAATTTCGACAATATCGAGCTGGATGAAGACTTCGTTTCGAAGCGCAAGGGCCCGATGAAACGCACCGGCCTGACCTTCCCGCAGATCCTGCATGCGGCGATCGATACCGGGATTGCCTCGGGCGCGCTGACCGCGGCGGTGGAGTACCTCAAGCACAACGCCCGGCCCTGGGTGGAAAGCGGCGTGGACCACGCCAATGAAGAGCCGCACATCATCAAGCAAATCGGTGAATACGCGGTGGCCCTGCGTGCAGCCGAGTCGCTGCTGCGGGATGCGGCGCGGGTGTTCGACGCACATGAGCTGGACCCGGAGAACAAGGAACTGCAGGACGAATTGATCCTGTCGGTGGCCACGGCACGGGCGCATTCGGACAGCGCTTCGTTGAAGATCTCCAGCGATATTTTCTCGTTGCTGGGGGCCAGTTCGTCGCTGAGCAAATGGAACCTCGACCGGTTCTGGCGCAACGCCCGGGTGCATACCACCCACGACCCGATTCGCTGGCGCTTGCACCATGTGGGCAACTACTACCTGAACGGGATTGATCCGGGGGAGTACACGGCGATCCTCAATTCCAAGGAAGCCCAGGGCGCTACCACTCGCTAGACCAACCCAACACATCCCTGTGGCGAGGGAGCTTGGTCCCGCTGGACTGCGCAGCGGACCCTGTTTTTGGGGTCGCTTCGCAACCCGGCGGGAGCAAGCTCCCTCGCCACAGTTTGGGAAGGATCAATAAACCCAATGAGCTTTTCATGATCGAAAAACACCCCCTTCTGCGCAGCCTGGCGATCTACCGCGAAATGCCCTGGCGCTTCGCTCTGGTCGCCGGGCTGTTCGTGGCCATCAACCTCGGCCTGGTCTGGCAACAATGGCTGATCGGCCATGCGGTCAACGATGTCAGCGCCGGTCGCGCAGTGATCCGCCACGCCGACGGCAGCCTCGATGCCAGCCTTGGCTGGCACTGGCTTTGGCTGATGCTCGCCGTGGCCCTGGGCCGTGGCGCGCTGCAATACGCCGCCAGCGTCATGTCCCTGGTGCTCAGCCAGGAACTGCTGACGCGCCTGCGCGAACGCATCCTCGCCCAGGTGCAAAGCCTGCACCTGGGTTATCACTGGCAGCACGGCATGGGCGAGATGATCACCCGCACCACCCGCGATGCCGACAAGGTGCGTGACGCGCTGATCACCTTCTGGCGCCAGGTGGTGGAAACCCCGCTGGTGGTGTTGGCCACCGTGGGCCTGTTGAGCTGGTACAACCCGTGGCTGGGCTTGGTACCGCTGCTGCTGACCGTCACCGGATTGTGGATTTTCGTGCTGCAAACCGAACGCCTGGTTGAACTCGACCGCAGCGTCGGCGCGGCCTACGACCGCGTCAACCAGGACCTCAGTGAAGGCATCGGCGGGGTGCGTGTGATCAAATCCTTTGCCCTTGAGCAGAGCCGTATCCAGGGTTTTTCGGAACAGGTTGCAGTGTTCGCAGGCTTGGCCCGCCAGGCGCTGGCCTATTCCAGTTCACGCATTCCGCTGCCCCAGGCGGTGGTAGCCCTCGGACATGTGTGGATCCTGGTCTACGGCGCCCACCTGGTGGCGGCCGGTCAGTTGGGCATCGGTGAACTGGTGACCTCGCTGCTGATCGCCACCACCCTGGTATTTCGCATCGAAGGCATTGGCCGGGTGATGCAAACCTTCGCCGATGCCCGGGCCAGTGCCGAACGTATCTGGCAACTGCTGGACGCCCCCGCAGCGATACGCAGCGGCAGCGCCACCCTGCCCGCTTCGCCCCTGGGGTTGCGCCTGGAGCACGTCAGTGTCAGCGCTCCCGGCGGTGGGCGGGACATTCTGCATGACTGCTCGCTGGCCCTGGTGCCCGGCGAAATTGTCGCGTTCGTGGGCGCCACCGGCACCGGGAAAAGCCTGCTGGCCAGCCTGTTGCCACGCCTCACTGATGTGAGCACCGGGCGCGTGCTGCTGGGCTATGACGGCGCTGGCTGGCAAGACATTCGCGAACTTGACCTCGGTGCGTTGCGCCAACGGGTGCACGTGGTGCCGCAAGAGAGCTTCCTGTTCGCCGGCAGCCTCGCCGCCAACCTGCGCCTGAACGCTCCCGACGCCACTGATGAGCAATTGCTTGAAGCCCTGCGCCTCGCCGCAGCGGACGACATCTTGCTGCGCCTGCCCCACGGCCTGGCCACGCCGCTGGGTGATCGTGGCGTGACCTTGTCCGGCGGCCAGCGCCAGCGCCTGTGCCTGGCGCGGGCGCTGCTGGGCCAACCGGACATCCTGTGCCTGGACGACGCCACCAGCGCCCTCGACGCCATCAGCGAACGGCACGTACTGAACAACCTGCGAGAACTGCGCGGTACCACCGTGCTGGTGATCTCCAGCAAGTTGTCGACCATCCTCCTGGCCGACCGGGTGCTGATGCTCGCGGACGGCAAAATCGCCGCCACAGGCACCCACGCCGAACTGCAACACACCAACCCGCACTACCGCGACCTGCTGGGGATCGACCATGGCTAATCCAATCGCCGGCAAAGCCTTGAGCGATATCGAAATTGAAGAAATGCTCGCGAAAAAGGCCCTCGACCGCAGCATGTTCAAACGCTTGCTGCCGCTGCTCAGGCCAATCCGCCGCTCGATTTTCGCGGTGATCGGCATTGAGCTGTTGCTGGTGTTCACGGTGTTTTTGCGACCCTGGTTCGTGCGTGAACTGCTGGACCGTGGCTTGATTCAGCAGGCCGACCACTGGCTGCTGGACGAGCGCCTGGTGCTATGGCTGGGCGCGGGGCTGGCCGCCAGTTGGCTGGTGCGATTCCTGCTGGCCGGGGTCTCGCAGTTTGTTGCCGGTGGCGCGGCGATCCGCGTGTTGAACGCCCTGCGGGTGCAGGTGTTTGCGCATGTCCAGGGCTTGAGCGTCAGCTACTTCGACCAGACCCGTGCCGGGCGGATCATTTCCCGGGTTGACCGCGACGTGGACGCCCTCGAACCCTTGGTGATCCAGGGCCCGCCTGAACTGCTCGGTGCCTTGCTGCGCTGTGGCCTGGCATCGGTGATGTTGTGGCGTATCGACCCGCGTTTCTTCCTCAGCCTGGTGGCCACCGTACCGTTGCTGGTGCTGGCGACCTGGAGTTTCAAGCGGATCTCCCAGCGCAACTGGGCGCGGGTTGCGGAAAACCGCAGCCGTTTTACCGCACACCTGGTGGAAAGCGTCAGCGGCGCGCGGATGCTGCAGCAGTGCGCCCAGGAGACGCCGAACCTGCGGCGTTATCGCGGGCTGTTGGATGACTTCAACCATGCACTGATTCGCGGCAGCTTGCGCTCGGGGTGGTTTGCGCCCTTTACGGCGCTGCTGAGTTCGGCGGGAATCGCCTTGTTATTGCTGGTGGGCGGCTATGGGCTGGCGGCCGGTGAAGTGTCGGTCGGGCAAGTGGCCGAAAGTCTGTTTTACGTGTTCCTGTTCTTGGGGCCGTTGCAGGAGCTGTCGGACCTGTTTGAACGCTACGCCACCGGATCGGCGTCGGCGCAGCGGATTTTCCTGTTGCTCGATACCCAGGCGCAGATTACCGACAGCGCTACACCGCGCCATTTGGGCCGAGCGCGGGGTGAGGTGCGGTTCGAGCAGGTGGGTTTCAGTTATGTGCCAAGTGCGCAGGCGCCGGTGATCAATGGGCTGGATTTGCATATTCCTGCGGGTGAGGTGTTGGCGATTGTCGGGCCTTCGGGGCATGGGAAAAGCACGCTGGTGCAGTTGCTCACGCGGTTTTATGAGGTGCAGTCGGGCGTGGTGCGGCTGGACGGGATTGATGTGCGGGAGCTGGCCCAGCATGCGTTGCGGCGCAATGTCGGGGTGGTGTTGCAGGACAATGTGTTGTTCAGCGGGAGCATTCTCGACAACTTGCGGTTGGCGGCGCCGTTGGCGGATGACGCGACCCTGGTCGCGGCGGCCCGGGAGCTGGGCGCCGATGAGGTATTGGAGCGGTTGCCGCATCAGTATCACACCGAGGTTGGGCCTTTGGGGGCGCATTTGAGTCATGGGCAGCGGCAGCTCGTTTGCCTGGTGCGGGCGTATCTGGCGGACCCGGCGGTGCTGGTGCTGGATGAGGCGACTTCGGCGGTGGACATTCACACAGAGCGGCGGATTCAACGGGCGTTGCGCAGGCTGTGTCTGGGGCGTACGGCGATCATCATTGCCCATCGGCTGGCGACGATCCGGGATGCGGACCGGATTGCTGTGGTTCGGCATGGGCAGGTCGTTGAGCTTGGGGCGCATGATGCGTTGATTGATCGTGGGGGGGCTTATGCGGCGTTGTATCAGACGTATTTGCAGAGTGCTCGGGTGGGGGATTTGGTGGCTGGGTGATTGGGGGTATATCCGTTTTTGGGTGATGTTTGAGATTGGTTCCGCTCTTACAGCGGCTCACTTTTGAACAGCCGGAATGCCGGCCCAGTCAAAAGTAAGCAAAACGCTCTTGCCCCACCACTCGGCTCCTCGCCTAGGCTCGGAGTGCCCTCACTCCGGCTTTGGACCGTGGGCCGCCGTCATGGGCCATCCCTGGCCCAGGACGGCTAACCCGGCGTCCTGCCGGGTTACCCACGCTCCAAAGCCTGCGTTCGGCCAGCGTGGTTTAACGGGGCGCCTAAGATCAAGATCAAAAGCAGATCAAGAACACAGCGGCCTACCGGCCGGCTTGAGTGTTTAAAAGCCAAATCAAAAGCTAAAGCAGGCACGGTCCAAATGTAGGAGCGAGGCGCCGACAGGCGGGGCAGAGCGCTTTGGTTACTTTGCCGCTTTTTGTTCGGACCGCAACAACGGATATGTACACAAAGTGCTTCACCTACAGCACCCACTGCTGACCCAGTGTTGCTACAGACGCACCCCCACCCCCAAAAAACCCACAACCCCCTGCCCCCGTTGGCCCAAGCCCCCATGGCATGCCCGTTGCAGTCCCAATCCCCAAAGGTCCCCGCACCCAACACGACTGAACCGGAGCACCCATGACCACTGAATTCTTCTGGCGCCTGCCGCTGGGCACCGACGGCCCCCAACTCACCACCGACAAACACAACCGCGGCAACCCCACCTACCGCCCCGGCAACATCGCACCAGGCCGCCTGCCCAACGGCCAACCCGACGACTTCACCTACATCGACTACATCGCTCAGGTCGCCAAAGCCGCCGAACTCGCCGGCTTCGAAGGCGCCCTGCTGCCCACCGGCCCCGAACCATGGATCGTCGCCGCCGCCCTGGCCCGAGAAACCCGGCGCATCAAATTCCTGATCGCCTTCCAGGCCACCTGGACCCTGCCCGCCTACGCCGCCCAACAAGCTGCGATCCTGCAAAACCTCAGCCGTGGCCGCTTGGAGTGGAACATCATCACCGGCGGCAACCCCGCCAGCCAGCGCGCCAACGGTGACTTCCTCGAACACGACCTGCGCTACAAGCGCACCGGCGAATTCCTCGACATCATCCAGGGCCTCTGGGAGCACGAAAAATTCTCCTACAACGGTGATATCTACCAACTGGAAAACGGCGCCCTGCCCCACGGCCTGCACCACGAACGCAAGCCCGGCGTGTACTTCTCCGGTTTCTCCGACGCCGCCCTCGACGTCGCCGCCAAACACGCCGACGTGTATCTGAACTGGGCCGAACCCCTCGACAAGCTCAAGCCACACATCGAGCGCGTGCGCGAACTGGCCGACAAACAAGGCCGCACCGTGCGCTTCGGCCTGCGGGTAGACCTGTTCGCCCGGGAGACCGAGGAGCAAGCCTGGAAAGACCTGCGTCGCCAGTTCGACAAGCTCGAAGGCAAGAGCAGCCAGGTCGCCAAGGGCTTTACCAGCGGCTCGGACTCGGTCGGCGGCGCACGCCAGACCGCGTACCACCAGAACGTCGACCGCTTCGATGACCTGATCATCGGTCCCAACCTGTGGGCCGGTTTCGCCAAAGCCAAACCGGGTCCGACCGTGGGCCTGGTCGGCAGCCACCAGAACATCGCCGAGCGCCTGGTGGAATACCGCGACGCCGGCTTCTCGACCTTCATCCTCGCCGGCAATCCACACCTGGAAGAAGCGTTGCGCATTGGCCAGGAAGTCCTGCCGCTTGTGCACCAACGCCCGGCGATCCAACCTTTGAAAGCCAGCGCCTGAACGCTGTGGGAGAACTCCTGATGACCCAACCTCTCGATACGCTCTGGTACACCCGCTGCCCCGTGCCCACCGGCCTGGGCATTGCAGTGCAAAAAGGCTGGCTGCAAGACACCGTCGGTGCCCTGGGCACCGAGGTGCAGTCGCTGCGCGAGTCCGATGACAAGGCGGTGCGCGAATCGCACTTCGATCACACCCTGCGCAATTCGGTACGCCATGGCGGCAATATCCCGGCGATCTGGGCCCGCGCCCAGGGCCGGGAAACCCGAGTGATCGGCCTGTCGTGGGCAGATGAAGTGCAACTGATCCTGACCCGCCAGGACAGCGGCATCAAAACCGTCAAGGACCTCAAGGGCCGTACTTTCGGCTTGCCGGACTGGGCCGGCGCACAGATCGACTTCACCCGCGCCCAGGCCCTGCGCGGGCTGGAAAACGCGTTGTCACTGGAAGGCCTGAAAGTCGGCGACGTGAAGCTGAAGAACTTCCGCTACGGCGGCACCTTCAGCGATACCCCGGTGCGCAATATCGCCGGTACGCCAGTCACGCAAAAAGTCAGCGAACGCAACCTGGAGCTGATAGGCCTGCTGCGCGGTGAAGTCGATGCGATCTTCCTCAAGGGCGCCCACGCCGCCCAACAGGCTCATGATTTCGGCCTGCACACGGTGATCGACACCGGCTCGCACCCGGACCCGCTGATCCGCAGCAACAACGGCACGCCGCGCACCCTGGCGGTGGACCTGAACCTGCTGGAAAACCACTTCGACGTAGCCACCGGCATTCTTGACTCGGTCCTGCGCGCCGAGCAATGGGCCCACACCCACTCGGAGGAAACCCGGCGCTACCTGGCCCAGGAAACCAACAGCAGTGAGTATTGGGTCACCGCCGCCTACGGCAACGACGCCCACTTGCGCCTGCGCACCGAACTTGATGAACAGGCAATTGCCGCGCTGCAGGACTTCACGCATTTCCTGCACCGCTGGCGCTTTATCCCGAAAAGCTTCGACGTGCGTGAATGGATTGATGCACGGCCGCTGGAAGCACTCTTGAACGGCAAAACCGCGCTGGCAGGCTAACCCCTGTAGGAGCCGGCTTGCCGGCGATGACGGCCTTGAATGGGGTATTGACCTTTCGGGCCTCATCGCCGGCAAACCGGGCTCCTGCAAAGGTTTCCTATTTCATGGATTTGAACGAAGACCCTTATGAGCAAACCACTCGATACTCTCTGGTACACCCACAGCCCGGTTCCCACCGGCCTTGGCATTGCTGTGCAGTCCGGTCGCCTGGCCGAGGCGTTCCTGCCTTTTGGCACCAATATCCAGTCGTTGCGCGAGTCCACGGAACGGGAAGTTCGCGAGGCGCATTACGACCATCACCTGAAAAACTCGGTGCGCCACGGCGGTAATATCCCGGCGATCTGGGCCTACGCCAGTGGCGTGGAAACCCGGGTGTTGGGTTTGTCGTGGAGCGACGAGGTGCAGTTGATCCTGACCACCGCCGAGAGCGGTGTGCGCAGCGTGCGCGACTTGAAAAACCGGCGCTTCGGCCTGCCGAAATGGGCCAACGTGCAGATCGACTTCACCCGTGCCCAGGCCCTGCGCGGCCTGGAAAACGCCCTCAAGCTCGAAGGCCTGGAAGTCTCGGACGTAGAGCTGGTGGACTACCCCTACGGCGGCACCTACAGCGACAACCAGGTGCAATACGTCTACGGCTCCCCGGCGAGCCTTGGGGTGAGCCGCTTCAGCCGGCGCAACAACGAACTGATCGGCCTGCTGCGCGGTGATATCGACGCGATCTTCCTCAAGGGTGCCCACGCCGTGCACCTGGCCAACGAGTTCGGCCTGCATGTGGTGGTGGACACCGGTTCGCACCCGGACCCGCTGATCCGCTCCAACAACGGCACGCCACGCACCCTGACGGTGGACATCAACCTGCTGCAGGAGCACTTCGACGCCAGCGTGAAAATCGTCGACACCGTGCTGCGCACCGAGCAATGGGCCTGGGCCAATCCGGACGAGACCCGGCGCTTCCTGGCACAGGAACTCAACACCAGCGAGTACTGGGTAACCGCGGCCTACGGCGAAGATGCCCATCGTCGGCTGCGTACCACGCTCGATTCGCGCTCCATCGAAGCCTTGCAGGATTTCACCGATTTCCTGCATCGCTGGAACTTCATTCCACGGCGCTTCGATGTGCGCGACTGGATTGATTTCAGCGTGCTGGAAAAGGTCATCGGCTCCACCTCCCGCGTGGCTGTTTGACCTCCCCCACGTAGCAGCTGTCGAGCCCAGGCGAGGCTGCGTTTGCGGTGTGTCAGATACACCGTTTACGCAGCCTCGCCGGGGCTCGACAGCTGCTACGGCAACACCTCCCCTGCTGCTCCAGCAGCACCCTCCAAGCAACTTCTGCTGAATCTTCGACAGGCTTTTCAAGCGGCCTTCGGCTGCGCTTCCAATGGTTCGAAAACGCCCTTTTCCTTAATTTTTTAATCGTTATATATCAATATCTTACAAACATGTATCGACCCTGAAATCTGCTTGGCACGATCTCTGCTCTAGCCCCTTCAAGGAAACTTTTCCGGGGGAGATTTCATGCACACACTTAATCCAATCACCAAGGGCCTATGGCTCGCTTTACTGCTGGCAGGCGGCACCGCCAGCGAACCTCTATTGGCCGCCGACGCTGCCGAAAACGACGCCGGCAAAACCGAACCGTCGCTGAAGACCGTGACCGTCACCGCACAACACCGGGAAGAAACCCTGCAAGAGGTTCCGGTCGCGGTGTCGGCGGTACAAGGCACCAGCATCATTGCCGACGGCGTGCGGTCGATGGGCGATATCACCACCTTCATTC
Source organism: Pseudomonas sp. KK18 (assembly GCF_037094675.1). Classification (NCBI taxonomy): domain Bacteria; kingdom Pseudomonadati; phylum Pseudomonadota; class Gammaproteobacteria; order Pseudomonadales; family Pseudomonadaceae; genus Pseudomonas; species Pseudomonas sp. KK18. Next base: position 3,452,446 of record NZ_CP146605.1, on the reverse strand, counting down.
CCAACGCCTCGGCGAAAAACCCCGACGGCGACGGGCGCCCGCGCTGGTACATCCGTGGCCTGGGCACCGGCGACACCGGCGCGGCCACTGTGTACCCGGTGGGCATCTACGCCGATGACGTGTACCTGAACGCACCGATTGCCGGTGGCGGCCCGCTGTTTGACCTCGAACGCATCGAGATCCTGCGCGGCCCCCAAGGCACGCTGTATGGCAAGAACACCACGGCCGGCGCGGTGAATATCATCTCGAAGAAACCGACCTTCGACACCGACGGCTATGGCACGATCGGTTTTGGCAGCAAGAACGAACGCATCGTCAACGGCGCCATCGGCGGCACCCTGGTTCCGGAAAAACTCGCGGCGCGGATCTCGCTGTACTCCGAGGAACGCGACGGTTTCCAGAAAAACCTGATCGACGATCACACCTACGGCGACGTCAACAAAAAGGCCGTGCGCCTGCAATTCTTCGCCCAGCTCAACCCGGACCTGGACGCGCTGTGGAAGATCCACAGCCGCGAGTTCAAGGGCGACGGCGCCAACGGTGCGCTGACCCTCGGCCGCTACTACAACGTGGGCTACACCCGCCCCGCCGGGCGCAATATTGCGCTGAACGTGGACGACGACTCCAAGCTCAACCATGACGGTACTTCGCTGACCCTCAACTGGCACCTGGGCGATTACACCCTCACGTCCATCAGCGCCTACGACTACATCCGCGGCCAGTCCAGTGGCGATGCCGACTACACGCCCTACGAGGTCAACGGCACCTCTACCGCCGACAACAAATACACCCAGTACTCCCAGGTAATCCGCCTGGCCTCGCCCCAGCAGGAAACCCTGCGCTGGTTGGCCGGCGCGCACTATTTCCATGAAGACCTGGACAGCAGCGCCGGACGCTTTATCGCCCCGGGCCCGACACCCAATGGCACCGGCTCGAACCAGGTCAACGGCGCGACGGACTTTCGCGACCTCAATTACAACCACACCACCGACAGCTACGCGCTGTTCGGCAACCTGACCTACGACCTCACCGACAACTTCAGCGTGACCGGTGGCCTGCGCTGGACCCAGGAAAAGAAAGACATCGACCTCAACCTCACTCAGTTGACGCGCGCCACCGCCAATGGCCCGCTGATTCCCCTGGGCGGCGTCGGTACCAACGGCAACCGCCAGGAAGACAAGACCTGGGAAGCCTGGACCTATGACCTGACCCCGGAATACCGGATCAACGACAACGTGCGGGTGTTCTTCCGCTATGCCCACGGCTTCCGCTCGGGCGGCTTCAACACCGGGCTGTCCACCAGCCTGTCGCAGCTGACCACGGTGGACCCGGAACAACTCGATGCCTACGAATTCGGCGTGAAGTCCGAGTGGTTCAACCATCGCCTGACGGCCAACGCGAACATCTTCTACTACGACTACTCGGACATTCAGGTCAACCTGCTGACTGTCAACAACGGCGTACTGACCACCGCGCTGACCAACGGCGCCAAGGGCAAGGTCAAGGGCGCCGAGCTGGAACTGGAAGGCCAACCCACCGACTACCTGCACCTGCGGGCGGCGATTTCGTTCCTGGATACCGAATACACCGACTTCAAAAACACCAACCCCAACACCGGTGCGGTCACGGGTGACTACAGCGGCAACAGCTTCGTGCGCTCGCCGCGCAACGTGGTGTCGCTGGGTGGCGACTACACCATCCCGCTGGAAATCGGCGGCAAGCTGGTGGCCGGTGCCGACGTGAGTTTTCGCGACAAGGAATACTTCCTCGCCGACCGCCAGAGCAGCGCCGACAAGGACTTGAGCCAGCCGCACTACACCTTGGCCAACAGCCGCCTGACCTGGTACAGCGCCGACGAAAAACTCAGCGTCACCGGGTTTGTGAACAACCTCACCGACCGCCGCTATCAGGTGCATGGCCGGCCGAACGGCGGGCTGGGGCAGTACGTGATCACTTACGGCGACCCACGCACCGTGGGGCTGAGCGTGACCAGCCGCTTCTAACTTCAGCCGCCGGACACTATTCACCAAACGCCGGAGATCAACTGTGGGAGCTGGCTTGCCTGCGATAGCGGTGGGTCAGCCAACCATTATGTGGCTGTGCCGCCATCATCGCAGGCAAGCCCGCTCCCACAGTTGACCTTCTTTGTTTGAGCCATAGCGCCCGGCCGCCATCGTCAACACGCTTCGAAAGGACCTTTCTATGTTCCAACGTACTCCGTTGGCCGGCGCCATCGCGCTGGTCATGGGCAGCCTTGCCGTGCCTGCTGTAGCCGCCGATGCGCAGCCCACTGCCAAGACCGACAAGCTCGACACCGTGGTGGTACTCGGCACCCGCCGCAGCGACGTCACCGCCCTGCAAAGCGCCGCACCGGTAGATGTGCTGAGCGGCGAGCAATTGCAGCAGACCGGCGCTGCCGACCTGTCCGGCGCACTGACCGCACTGTCGCCGTCCTTCAGCTTCCCGCAGTCGCCCCAGGGTGCATTTGCCGGTTCCATCGCCCAGGGCGCCTCGCTGCGCGGCCTGGCTTCCGACCAGGTGCTGGTATTGGTGGATGGCAAGCGCCGCCACACCAGCGCCAACATCACCCGCCAGAGCCTGGCCAACGGTCGTGGCGCGGCAGCGGTGGACTTGAGCCTGATCCCGTTGAGCGCGATCGACCACGTGGAGATCCTGCGTGACGGCGCCGCCGCTCAATACGGCTCCGATGCGATTGCCGGGGTGATCAACATCGTGCTCAAGCAAAAGGACGACGGCGGCAACGTCGGCTACCGTTTCGGTGGCTACAACAAGGGCGATGGCATGCAGCGCAAGTACAGCGGCTGGAAAGGCTTCGAACTGCCGAATGACGGTTTCCTGACTTTGAGTTTCGATGCCGGCAGCCAGGACCCGGCCAGCGACACCAACCCGGACAACCGAATCTTTTATCGCGGCGACACCAGCGTGAACACGCCGCGCGAGCAGAACAACCGCTATCGCACCTGGAACTGGGGCTCCAACAGTGTCTCCGACCAGTACAACTTCCTGGCCAACGGCGAGATGGGTGTGGGCGAAGGATTGACCGCCTACGGGTTCGCCACCTATTCCCACAAGAACACCGACTCCACCGGTTTTTTTGACCCGCCCACCGCGCTGTACAACAACTACGGCAGCGTTTCCTTGCAGCGTTATCCGGACGGCCGTTTGCCGATCACGCGCTACACCCTGGAAGACTATGCCGCCACCGGTGGCCTGCGGTACGAAAACGAGCAACTGGGCAAGTTCGACCTGGCGCTGAACCACGGCACCAACATCGTCAAGTCCACCGACTACAACGCGATCAACCCCAGTTGGGGCACCAACAGCCCGGCGACGATCTACACCGGCGAGCGCAAGAACGACCAGACCAACGTGACCCTGGATTGGGTGCGGGACTTCCCCACCGACTTGCTGTTCAAGCCGCTGACCGTCTCCGCAGGCCTGGCCTGGCGCCAGGAAAATTACCAGTTGAGCGCAGGCGCGCCGGCCGCCTCGCAGAACGGCCCGCTGTTCAACACCGTTGACCCGGTGACCGGACGCCGGCTCACCGGGTATTACTCGGGTATCACCCCGGTGGATGCCGACTCGCTGCAACGCAAGGTGCTGGGCGCGTATCTGGATGTCGAAGGCCAGGTCACCGAGAAGTTCCAGGCCGGTGTCGCAGTGCGTACCGAGCACTATTCGGACTTTGGCGACACCACCAACGGCAAGCTGTCGCTGCGCTACGACTTCACCCCGCAGATCGCCGCACGGGCCAGCGCCAGCACCGGCTATCGCGCACCGTCCCTGGCGCAGAGCGGCATGTCGTCGTTCAGTGTGCAGGTGGTGGAACAGCCGCCGGGCAGCGGCAACTACGTCGAGGTGCAGCAGCGCACCTTGCGCGCCAACAGCCCGGAAGCCCAGGCCCTGGGCGGCACACAGCTCAAGCCCGAGGAGTCGACCAACTACTCGCTGGGCCTGGTCTGGCAACCACTGGACAACGCATCGGTGACGGTGGATGCCTACCGCATCAACATCAACAACCGCATTACCCTTTCCGACCAATTGCCGGCCTCGGTGGTCTCGCCGATCTTCGCCGGGACGCCTTACGCCAATATCCAGAGCGCCGCGTTCTACACCAACATCGCCGACACCCGCACCGACGGTATCGAACTGACCGGCAACTACAAACTCGACCTGCAGCAATGGGGCCGGGTGAACTTCAACGCCGGCTATGCGCGTAATCGCACGCAAATCACCGACCTGCGCAACGTCGGCAACATCGCGGGCAACCAGATCATCGGCCGCACCACCCAAGGCCTGATCGAGCACGGCACCCCGGACTACAAGCTGACCCTCAGCGCCAACTGGGCCTATGAAAAGTGGGGAGTCACCGTGGCCCAGCGCCGTTATGGCGAATGGAAAAGCCTCAACGCCGCCAACCCGAACCTCGACCAGACCTTCAGCCCGCAATGGGTCACCGACCTGGACGTGTCCTACAACCTTGGCAAGGGGATCAAGCTTTCAGCCGGTGCGACGAACCTGTTCAACACTCACCCGGACAAGGCTTCCGGCGCGCAGTTGTACGGTGTGCCGATCTACTCGATCACCAGTCCTGAAGGCGCCCAGGGTGCGTTCTACTACACCAGTGTGAGCTACGACTTCTGAGGTAATTGCTGATGGGGTGTTGCTGCAGCAGCACCCCATTGTTGGCCAGGCATCATTCGGGCATTCGGATGTACACCCATCCATTGTGGGAGCTGGCTTGCCTGCGATGACGGTGGATCAGCCAGCCTCAATGTTTACTGGCCACCGTCATCGCAGGCAAGCCAGCTCCCACATTTGGCCTTCATTGTTCTCCCCTGTTGTGTTCACTGGCACATGTCTTGCGATAGCCCCCGGGTACTTCGCTGAAATAAGACCCGCCATGCGCCCTTACCGATTGCTCACTGCCCTGACCTGGCTCATCTCGCCGCTGGCCCTGCTCGCCACCTGGACGCTGGTGGCGCACCTCGGGATCTTCCCGCGCAACCTGCTGGTACCGCCGGCCCAGGTCCTGCAAACCTTTGAAGAACTGCTCGCCAGCGGCGAACTCGCTGAACACCTGGGCAACAGCCTGTCCCGGCTCGGTCTGGGCTTTGGCATCGGCTCGCTGTGCGGCCTGGCCTTCGGGGTGCTGATGGCCCTGTCAAAGAACGTCGAGGTGTATTGCGCCCCGCTGTTCCACACCTTGCGCCAGATCCCCAGCATCGCGCTGATCCCGATGTTCGTGCTGCTGTTCGGCATTGATGAAACCTTCAAGATCATCATCGTCGCCAAGACCGCATTTTTCCCGGTGGCCCTGGCCGCCAGCGAAGGCGTCAAGGGCATTCCCCGCAGCTACTTCGAAGTGGCCGACGTGTACCGCCTGCGCTGGCCGACCTTCGTCTGGCGCATCGCCCTGCCCGCTGCCGCGCCGCCGATCATCACCGGTTTTCGTATCAGCCTGACCCGCGCCTGGGTGGTGCTGGTGGCCACCGAACTGCTGGCGGCCGACAGCGGCCTGGGGCAGATGATCGAGATGGCCCGGCAGATGCTGCGCATCGACGTGGTGATGGTGGGTGTGGTGGTCACCGGGCTGATTGGTTTTGCCCTCGACTTTGGCTTTCGTTCACTGGAACAGCGGCTGTTTCGCTGGCAGACCCGCTAGGAGCCCGGCATGACCCTCTTGAAAAAATCCCGCGGCCTGTTGCTGCCGCTGCTGTTGATCCTCGCCTGGGAATACGCCTCGCGCCAGGACGCGGCCGGCGCCTACGCCTTTGTGCCGCTGTCGGCGATCGGCTCGGCGTTGCTGGAAATGCTCGGTAACGGCGAGTTGCTGGTCAACCTGCTGGCCAGCCTGGCCCGCACCAGTGGCGGCCTGGCCCTGGGCATCCTGTTCGGCGTGGTGCTGGGGGTGCTGATGGCGCTGTCGAGTGTGGCCAACCGTTTGATCGGCCCGCTGTTCCATTCGATTCGCCAGGTGCCGATGCTGGGCTGGATCCCGTTGATTGCCATGTGGTTCGGCAACGGCGAGCTCTCCAAGGTGCTGATCGTCAGCCTCGCGGCGTTCTACCCGATGGTGCTCAACACCTACCAGGGCTTCAGCCATGTGGAGCAGCGTTATCGTGAAGTCGGCCAGGTGCTGGTGCTCAGCCAGGTGCAGCAGTTCGTGCACGTGCTGTTGCCGGCGGCGTTGCCGAGCATCGCCACCGGCGTGTTGCATGCCCTCGCCTTCGCCTGGGTAACGGCGATCGGCAGTGAGCTGTTCCTGTCCTCCGGCGCCGGCCTGGGCAACCTGATGATGAATGCCGAGGCTGGATCGCGCATGGAAGTGATCGTGCTCAGCGTGCTGTGCATCGGCCTGCTGGGCTACCTGATGAACCTGCTGTTTACCCGCCTCAGCCGCCACGTGCTGCGCTGGCGCAATATTCGTTGAAGGCCATGAACATGAACGCAATCGCCCACCACGCCCTCCACACCGCCGTGCAGACCGGCGCCCTGCAGATTCGCGGCCTGAACAAGGCCTATCGGATCGAAGGCAAGCCGCTGCCGGTGTTGCACAACATCAACCTCGACGTGCGGCCAGGGGAGTTTGTCAGCATCGTCGGCGCCAGCGGCTGCGGCAAATCCACCTTGCTGCGCCTGATTGTCGGGCTGGAGGCCGAGTACGAAGGCGATATCCTGCTGGACGGCCAGCGCATCGCCGCCACCAGCCTGGAGCGCGGCATTGTGTTCCAGGATCACCGCCTGTTCCCGTGGATGACCGTCAGCCAGAACATCGCCCTGGCCCTGAAAAACCACAACCTGCCCCAGTCCGAAAAGGATCGGCAAGTGGCCGAACATATCGCTCTGGTCAACCTCACCGGCTTTGAAAACGCCTACCCGCACCAGCTCTCCGGCGGCATGGCGCAACGTGCTGCAATCGCCCGGGCACTGATCAATAAACCCAAGGTACTGTTGCTCGATGAACCACTGGGCGCCCTCGACGCCCTGACCCGTGTGCACCTGCAGCGGGAGCTGCAACGGATCTGGGTGCAACAGCGCTGCACGGTGATCATGGTCACGCATGACATCGAAGAGGCGCTGTACCTGGGTGACCGGGTGATCGTGATGGACGCCCACCCGGGGCGGATCAAGCATGAAATCCGGGTGGACTTGCCACATCCGAGGGAGCGCAGTTCGCCGGTCTTGCAGGGCTACAAGGACCGGTTGCTGGAAGAGCTGGTCGGGCACTGAAGACAGTGGGCATGCCGAGCTTTACATTTTGTATAGTTATGGATATTTTATCCAAACAGCAAATGCAATGCGCTCGTGCCCGGTTCATTTTCAGAGGTCCTTTCCATGCAACTGTCTTCGTACCATGACGTGATCAAAGCCGCCGAACGCCTGGAGGGCTTCGCCAACCGCACGCCGGTGTTCACCTCGCGCACCCTCGATGCCGAGACCGGCGCCCAGGTGTTCATCAAATGCGAAAACCTGCAACGCACCGGTTCATTCAAGTTTCGCGGTGCGTTCAATGCGCTTTCCCGGTTTGACGAGGCGCAGCGCAAGGCGGGTGTAGTGGCGTTTTCCTCGGGCAATCACGCCCAAGGCATCGCACTGGCCGCCCGCCTGTTGCAGATGCCGGCCACCATCGTAATGCCCACCGACGCCCCGGCTGCCAAGGTCGCCGCCACCCGGGAATACGGCGCGACCGTGGTGTTCTACGACCGTATCACCGAAGACCGCGAGCAGATCGGCCGCACCCTGGCCGAGCAGCACGGCATGACGTTGATCCCCTCCTACGACCACCCGGACGTGCTGGCCGGCCAGGGCACTGCCGCCAAGGAGCTGCTGGAATTCACCGGCCCACTGGATGCCTTGTTTGTCGGCCTGGGCGGTGGCGGCATGCTCTCCGGTACGGCATTGGCCACCCGTGCCTTGTCACCTGATTGCCTGCTGTACGGGGTCGAGCCCGAAGCCGGGAATGACGGCCAGCGCTCCTTCCAGACCGGCAGCATCGTGCACATCGACACGCCCGCGACCATCGCAGACGGCGCCCAGACGCAGCACCTTGGCAATCACACCTTCCCGATCATCCGCGAGAACGTGAATGACATCCTTACGGTCTCGGACGCCGAGTTAGTGGAGTCGATGAGGTTCTTCATGCAACGCATGAAGATGGTCGTGGAGCCCACCGGTTGCCTCGGCCTTGCGGCCTTGCGCAACCTCAAGCAGCAGTTCCGGGGCCAGCGCGTGGGCATCATCGTGACCGGTGGCAACGTCGATATCGAGAAGTACGCGAGCCTGATAAAGGGCTAAAACCTCCAACAAGAAAATACTGTGGCGAGCGTGCTTGCCACATGGCTTCCTGCTGCCTGCAATTTCTGCCGCCTATAAAAAATGCCCGGGTGTTCCCTGAGCGTTAACAACAAGAGGTGCTTATGAAAAATCGTTACCTGGCCCGGGCCATTGTGATTGCGATCATCCTTGGCGTGCTGGTGGGGGCCGTGCTGCATGCCCAACTGGACGCCGACACCGCCAAGACCATCGCGGGTTACTTCAGCATGGTCACCGACGTGTTTTTGCGCCTGATCAAGATGGTCATCGCGCCGCTGGTGCTGGCGACGTTGATCAGTGGCGTGGCGAGCATGGCCGACAGCGGTTCCATCGGCCGTGTCGGGTTGAAGGCGATGACCTGGTTTTTGATTGCGTCCGTGGTATCGCTGCTGATCGGTTTGACATTGGCCAATCTGTTTCAGCCAGGCGCGGGGCTCAACCTGAGTGTGGCGGCCAACGGCAACAGCGGTTTGAACACCGCCAGCTTCAACCTGTCGGGTTTTTTGTCCCATGTATTCCCCCGCAGCATCGTCGAGGCCATGGGCAACAATGAGGTGCTGCAAATCGTGGTGTTTTCGTTGTTCTTCGGCGCAGCGCTGGCGTTCGTCAAGGGCAGCGCCAGGTCGCCGATCCTGCACGTGCTGGAAGAACTGACCCAGGTGATGTTCCGCATCACCGAATACGTGATGGTGATCGCGCCGCTGGCGGTGTTTGCCGCAATTGCCGCCACCATCAGCCTGTACGGGTTGGGGATGGTGGGCAGCTTTGGCAAGTTGATCGCGCAATTCTACCTGGGCCTGGCGGTACTGTGGCTGGTGATCAGCGGCGTGGGTTACCTGGCGCTGGGCGCACGTTTCAAACAGCTGTTGCAGTTGCTGCGCAGCCCGGTGTTGCTGGCGTTCTCCACCGCCAGCAGCGAGGCGGCCTACCCCAAGACCATCGCAGCCCTGGACAGCTTCGGCTCGCCCAAGCGCATCAACAGTTTTGTGCTGCCCCTGGGTTACTCGTTCAACCTCGACGGTTCGATGATGTACCAGGCGTTTATCGTGATGTTCATCGCCCAGGCCTATGGCATCGAGATGAGCTTCGGCCATCAGGTAATGATCCTGCTGACCTTGCTCGTCATCAGCAAAGGCACCGCCGGCGTGGCGCGCGGCTCACTGGTGGTGCTCGCGGCGGGCCTGCCGATGGTCGGCCTGCCGGAAGCCGGTTTGCTGCTGATCCTCGCCGTGGACCCGATCCTCGACATGGGCCGTACCGCCACCAACGTGTTCGGCTGCGGCGTGGCCACGGCGGTGATTGGCCACGGTGCCACCGATGAACAACCTGCTCCCCTTCCCTCCCTTGCTTGAGAACTGCCGATCATGAAGATTCACCACACAGCCACTGCCTCCCAGCCTGCCGGGCACTACTCCCAGGCCGTAAGCCACCAGGGCACGCTGTACATCTCCGGGCAATTGCCGGTGAGCCCTGACGGGCGTCATAACCTCGAGGCTTCGTTTGCCGAACAGGCTCAAGTGGCCCTGGACAATCTGTTGGCGATTTTGAAGGCCGCAGGCGGCTCACCCGCAGACCTGGTGAAAGTCACGGTGTACGTGGTGGGGGTAAAACACTGGCCTGAATTTGATGGCTTGTACGCCGCTGCACTGGGGGATCACCGCCCCGCCCGCGCGGTGGTGCCGGTGCCGGAACTGCACCACGGCTATCTGATTGAAATCGAAGCCGTGGCGCGCTCGGCATAGGTCATTTGGCGTAGGTGTAGACCGCCGCCCGCGAGACCCCAAGGTGTGAGGCAACCGTTTCCATGGCACGCCGGATGTCCATCACGCCGGCTTCTTTCAGCTCTTGCATCAGCAGGCGCCGGTCGGCGGCCTTGAGGGCACGTGGGGTGGTCGCCAGGCGTGCGGCGAACTGGTCGATGCGCGCACGAATGGCGTCGGCACCGGACGGGTCGAGAGACTCGGCGGGCCGATCGCCGCTGACCGAGCCGAACTGTTCCAGCATGCCCTGCAAGCCACGGAACAACGAGAGGTCGACGTTCATGCACAAGGCCGCCACGTACTTGCCGGTGGAGTCCTTGATGCCGATGGAAGTGCTCTTGACCTGACGCCCGTCGGCGAACTGGTTCTGGTAGTTGGCGATCACCTGCGGGTACTCGGGATCGGCAATCCGCGCCAGGCCCAGCTCGGTGGCCGGGTCACCCGGCTGGCGCCCGGAGAGGTTGTTGTGGATGGCCATGATTGCGTGCTGCGGGTCGCGCAGGTCGTGCAGCACGACCTCGCAAAACGGGCTGAAGGTCTTGCTCAGGCCTTCGGCAATCTGTTCGAGTTGGCTGATCAAGGCCGCTTGTTCGGGAGTGTGTTTTTTCATTCAGACAACATATCCAGTACTGGATAGACCGTCAATTTACCTTTTGGAGTGTGCACGATGGAAACCCCGACAGCTTTGCTGGATGTGAGCCGGATGCAGCGCAATATCCTGCGTATGCAGCAGCGTGCCGATGACTTGGGTGTGAGCTTGCGGCCCCATGTGAAGACCCATAAATGTGCCGAGGTGGTGGCGGCGCAAATCGCCGCCGGGGCCACGGGGATTACGGTTTCGACGTTGAAGGAGGCCGAGTATTTTTTCGACCTCGGCATTCGGGACGTTCTGTATGCGGTGGCGATGGCGCCGCATAAATTGCCTCAGGCGTTGGCGTTGCGTCGTCAGGGGTGTGCGCTGACGCTGATCACCGACAGCCTTGCCGGGGCCCGGGCGATTGTCGAGTTTGGTGCGCTGCAGGGTGAGGTTTTTGCGGTGCTGATTGAGATTGACTGTGATGGGCACCGGTCCGGGGTGAAGCCTCAGGATCCGCTGTTGCTGGAGATCGCCAGGCTGCTGTATGGCGGCGGGATGCTTGCCGGGGTGTTGACTCATGCCGGGGAAAGTTACGGGCTGGATACGCCTGAGGCGTTGCGGGCGATTGCCGAGCAGGAACGGGCGCGCTGTGTTGCAGCGGCCGAGGTGATTCGGGGGGCAGGGTTGCCTTGCTTGCAGGTGAGTGTGGGTTCGACGCCCACGGCGCTGTCGGCGGTGAGCCTGGAGGGTGTGACTGAGCTGCGGGCTGGGGTTTATGCGTTTTTTGATTTGGTGATGCATAACGTTGGGGTGTGCCGCATTGATGAGCTGGCGTTGAGTGTGCTGACTACGGTGATCGGGCATCAGGTGGAAAAGGGCTGGATCATTACCGACGCGGGGTGGATGGCGATGAGTCGGGATCGTGGGACGCAGTCGCAGAAGCGGGATTTTGGTTATGGGCAGGTGTGTACCGAGGGTGGTGAGGTGATCGAGGGGTTGCTGGTGGGCAGCGCGAATCAGGAGCATGGGGTGGCTTGGTTCGACGGGGTGGCGGTGGATGTGGTTGAGCGGTTTCCGCTGGGGACGCGGCTGAGGGTTTTGCCTAACCATGCGTGTGCTACGGGGGCGCAGTTCGGCAGCTATGGCGCGCTGCTGGAGAATGGTGAGGTGCAGGTTTGGGAGCGGTTGCGGGGGTGGTAGATCGGGGGCATATCCGTTATTTGGGTGATGGCCGATATTGGTTCCGCTCTTACAGCGGCCTGAAAGCCGGCTTGAGTGTTAAAAGCCAAATCAGAAGCTAAAGCGGGCACGGTCCTCTGTAGGAGCTGGCTTGCCGGCGATGGCATCAACTGGGTGTACCTGATGCACCGAGGTGTCTGCATCGCAGGCAAGCCAGCTCCTACAGAAAAGCGCTTGGCTTTTAACACTCAGGTCGGCTTTCAGGCCGCCGTGCTCTTGCTTTTGATCTTGATCTGACTGCCCCAATAAGCTCGAGGCCGAACGCAGGTATTGCGCAGCGGCCCTCGCTGTAAGAGCGAAACCATAGGTAGCCGTTACCCAGATAACGGATATACACCCATACCAAAAGAGTATCAAACCATACCAACCCGATATTAGACGAAAGCAAAACCAGCAGAGGAAACTACCCACAATTACAAAAATACCTAAAGAGTATAAAAAATGCCCACCCACTCCTCATGGATCGTACTGTCCATCACCGGCCTGTACATGCTCAGCCTGGCACTGATCAGCTACGGCGTCCGCCGCCACTCCCGCAGCGCCAACAACTACACCACCGGCGGCGGCCACTTCCCGGCGTTCCTGATCGGCTTCCTGATGCTCTCGGAATTTATCGGCACCGCAGTCAGCATCGGCACCGCCCAAACCGGTTTCAAGGTCGGCATCTCCGCCGCTTGGAACCTGTTCGCCCTGGCCCTGGGCTTCGTACTCTTCGCCTGGCTACTGGCGCGCAAATACAAGGACCTGGGCGACAACACCATCTCCGGCGTACTCGCGCGCAACTACGGCCAACGCACCCGCTTCGCCACGTCGATCATCACCATCTTTGCCCTGGAGATCGTCGCCGTCTCGATCTACGCCAGCGGCGGCGCCGTATTGGCCAGCGTGATGCAAGTAGACCGAACCCTGGCGATCGTGATCGTCGGCGTAGTCTCGGTGGCATACGTCAGCATCGGCGGCATGCGCTCAGTGATCTACACCAACTTCGTCCACGCCGCCCTGAAATACCTGGGCGTCGGCCTGGCCTTGTGGTTCGGCTTGAAGCAGGTGGGCGGCATCGGCCAGCTGCAAGCGCAATTGCCTGCCAGCATGTTTGACTGGACCGCCGTGGGTTGGGGCCAGATCATCGCCTGGATGATCGCCGGGATCGGTTCGATCTTCTCCACCCAATACGTAATCCAGGCGGTGAACACCGTCAGCCACGCAGGCAAGGCCCAGCGCGCCTGCTTCTACGTGGCGGTGCTGATGGTGCCGTTCGGCATCGGCGCAGCACTGATCGGTATGTGCAGCGCGGTGCTGTTCCCCCATGTCGACTCCCTGCAAGCCTTCCCCACCCTGATCGCCAGCATGGACCAACTGACGGCCGGGCTGGTGGTGGCAGGCCTTGCCGGCTCGCTGTTCGGCACCATTTCGGCGGTGAGCATGGGCTCGGCGACGTTGTTGCTGCGGGACTTCTACGAGCCATGGTTCAACCCGGAAAAAAGCGACGCCAAGTCCCTGCGCTTCGTGCGCCTGGCGACCATCGCTGTCGGCCTGTTGCCGATTGCCCTGGCACTGACCTCGGACAAGGTGCTGATGATCGCCTTCCTCGGCAAGGCGTTGCGCGCCTCCCTGGCCGTGCTGGTGTTGATGGTGTTCTACGCGCCGAAATTCGGCACGGCGGCCGGGGCATTCCTGAGCATCATTGCCTCGTTGCTCGCGACCGTGGGCTGGTTCCTCGCCGGTAATCCGTGGGGCATCGACAACGCCTACATCGCCCTGTTCACGCCGTTGATCATCATGGGCATCAGCCATGTGACGCGCCGCAGGACACCGGCCGCCCCCCTGGTGGCAGCCACGAGCTGAGGTAGGATGGCAGCCTCACCCAAAAGGAACTTGTGAAATGCTGCCGATTCGCACCCCGTTGATCCTGCACCCCGGCTTGTCTACCGCTACCCGGCGGGTCTGGCTGAAGCTCGAGAACCTGCAACCCTGTGGCTCGTTCAAGTTGCGCGGCATGACCACGCTGTGCGCCTACGCGGCGAGCCAGGGCAAGACCACGGTGGTATGCCCCTCCGGGGGCAATGCCGGGCTGGCCACGGCCTTCGCGGCGCGCGGCCTGGAGTTACAGGCGCGGATCGTGGTGCCGACCACCACCCCCGAAGCCACCCGCGCACGCATCCGCCAGGCCGGGGCCGAGGTGGTGGTGCACGGTGATCTGTGGGATCAATCCAATGAGCTGGCGCTGCAACTCTCCGAATCACCTGAGGCACTGTATGTGCCGGCCTTTGATCACCCGCTGTTGTGGGAAGGCCACAGCAGCATGATCGATGAGATTCTCGAGGACTGCCCTCAGGTGGGCGCCATCGTGACCTCGGTGGGTGGCGGTGGACTGCTCGCGGGCGTTCTGACGGGCCTGGAGCGTCATGGGCGGTTCGGCTGCAAGGTGATTGCGTGTGAAACGGCGGGCGCGGCTTCGTTTGCTGCTGCCGTAGAGGCTGGAAAGCCCGTGCGGCTGGCGAAGATCGATACCGTGGCCAAGTCGTTGGCCGCGACCCAGGTGGCGGCGTGGCCGGTGCAGCATATCGGCAGGTTTGCCCATCAATGCGTGGTGTTGAGTGATGCCGACGCGATGATGGGTGTGGCGCGGTACGCCGATGATTTACGCCAGTTGGTGGAACCGGCATGTGGGGTTTCGTTGGCCGTGGCGTATCTGGAGCATGGGGCGATTGCCGGGATTGAGGATGTGGTGGTGATTGTGTGTGGTGGGGTGAGCATCAGTGCCGAAACGGTTGCCCAGTGGCAGAACACGGTCTCTCTATGATCATTCCCACGCTCCGCGTGGGAACGCCGCCCTGGACGCTCCGCGTCTGCTCTTGAAGTCGTGACGCGGAGCGTCACAGGATGCATTCCCACGCAGAGCGTGGGAACGATCAATTCAGGCATCCTGCAGGATCAGATCCGCGCCCTTCTCCGCCACCATCAACACCGCCGCATGGGTATTGCCCGAGGTCACGTTGGGGAAAATCGACGCATCGACAATCCGCAGTCCTTGCATCCCGTGCACCTTCAGGCGCTTGTCCACCACCGACACCAGCGGGTCCGAGCCCATGGCGCAAGAGCCACACAGGTGATAGATCGAGCCGCTGTTCTCGCGGAAGTACTGCAGCATCTGCTCATCGGTTTGCACCGCCGGCCCCGGCAATACCTCGGCCACCGTCACGCCCTTGAGCGCCGGCGCCTGCATGATCTTGCGCATCAGCCGGCTGCCCTGGATCACCTCGTCGATGTCCTTTTGGGTGCTCAGGTAGTTGGGGTCGATCAAGGCCGCGTCCCGTGGGTTTTTCGAGGCGATGCGGATCGTCCCGCGGCTGGTAGGCCGGCACGGGTTGAAGCACAGCAGGAAGCCTGAATACGGCTCGGGCTTGAGGCTGGCCTTGTTGTTTTTCGGGATCTGGTACGACAGCGGGTTGAAGTACAGCTGCAGATTGGGGTGCGCCTGCCCTTCGTTGCCGCGAAAGAACCCGCCGGCCTGGTTGACGCTCATGGCCAGCGCGCCCTTGCGGGTCAGCAGGTATTTGAGGCCGAGTTTGAACTGGCCAAACAGCGAACTGAGCTGGTCGTTCAGGGTCGGGATATTGGCCTTGTAGTAATAACTGGCGCAGAGGTGGTCCTGCAGGTTCTGCCCCACTGCAGGCAGGTCCTTGACCAGCGGGATGTTGTGTTCGGCGAGCAATTGCTTGTCCGCCACACCCGACAGTTGCAGGATCTTCGGCGTATCCACCGCCCCGGCGCACAGGATCACCTCCTTGCGCGCGGTAAAGGTGCGAACCACGCCGTGCTGGGTCACGCTGATGCCGGTGGCGCGTTGTTGATCGTCGAACAGCACGCGGTCTACCAGCGCATGCAACTCCACGGTCAGGTTCGGCCTACCCAACGCCGGGTGCAGGTGCGCAAAGCTGCTGGAGCAGCGCTCACCGTTGCGGGTGTTGACGTCGTAGAGGCCCGCACCTTCGAAGTTCGGCCCGTTGAAGTCATCGCTCAGGCCATAGCCCAATTGCTCGCAGCCCTTGAGAAATACATCGCAGATGGCGTGAGTCTGGCCCTTCATCGGGGTGATGCTGATGGGGCCGCTGCTGCCGTGGTATTCGGTGTCGCCCAGGGGGTGATTTTCCAGCTTGCGGAAGTACGGCAGCACGTCCTTGAAGCCCCAGCCGTCGTTGCCATTAGCCGCCCAGTCATCGAAATCATGGGCCTGGCCGCGCACGTAGATCATGGCGTTGATCGAGCCGGAACCGCCCTGCACCTTGCCCCGCGGGGCATAGATGGCACGGTCGGCCAGCTGTTTTTGCGGCTGGCTGTAGTACATCCAGTTGAAGGTCGGGTTGTAGTACATCTTGGCGAAACCGACCGGGATCTTGAACCACCAGGAGCTGTCCTTGCCGCCGGCTTCCAGCAGCAATACCGAATGCTCGCCCGAGGCGGAGAGTCGGTTGGCCAGGACGCAACCTGCGGCGCCGGCGCCGGCGATGATGTAGTCGTATGTCATTCACGGTTACCGCATAAGTCGTTTTTTTTAGCCCTTGGCGGGCGAAGTGTCTTTCACGTCAGCAGGCGTGGGCGCCATTTGCAGGTGCAGCCGCTCGCCGGTGTACGGCGTGTGCTTGCGCACCACGTCCATGTTCAGCTCCACCCCAAGGCCCGGCTCGGTGGACGGGATGATGTAGCCGTCCTCCCATTGCAGCGGCTTGGTCAGCACTTCGGCATGGAAGCCGCCCCAGGTCATGATGCTTTCCTGGATCAGGAAGTTCGGCGTGCACGTGGCCAACTGGAAACTCGCCGCTGCGCCGATCGGTCCGTTGTACAGGTGCGGGGCGATCTGCGCGTAGTAGGCCTCGGCCATGCTCGCGATTTTCTTGGCTTCCAGCAGGCCGCCGCAGCGGGCCACGTTCATTTGCAGGATCGATGCACCACCGGCCTGCAAGAGCTTGAAGAACTCGTACTTGGTGGTCAGGCGCTCGCCGGTGGCGATGGGAATGCTGGTCTTTGCCGCGACCTGGGCCATGGCCTCTTCCTGGCCTGGTGGCACCGGTTCTTCGAACCACAGCGGGTCGTATTTCTCCAGGCGCTTGGCCAGGCGAATCGCCGACGACGGCACCATCTGCCCGTGGGTGCCGAACAGCAGGTCGCACTTGTCGCCCACCGCCTCGCGAATCTTGCGGCAGAAGGTTTCGCAGCGTTCCAGCACTTCCAGGGAGATCTGGTGGCCGGAGTACGCGGTGTACGGGCCTGCCGGGTCGAACTTCACGGCGGTGAAGCCCTTGTTCATGTTCTCGATCGCGCATTCGGCGGCCAGGTCCGGGTCGTCATAGTCGTACTCGCCCTTGCTGTTGACCGGGTACAGATAGGTGTAGGAACGCAGGCGCTCGTTGACCTTGCCCCCCAGCAACTCATAGACCGGCTTGTTGGCGGCCTTGCCGATGATGTCCCAGCAGGCCATTTCCAGGCCGCTGACCACGCCCATCATGGTCAGGTCGGGGCGCTGGGTGAAACCGCTGGAGTACGCCTGGCGGAAGAAGCGCTCGATGTGGTGCGGGTCGTGGTTGAGCAGGTAGCGCTCGAACACGTCCTCGATGATCGGCAGCATGGCCTTGGGGCCGAAGGTGGCGGCGTAGATCTCGCCCACGCCTTCGATGCCGCAGTCGGTTTTCAGTTTGACGAACAGCCAATACATGCCGCCGATGTGCGGCGGCGGTACGGCGACAATATGGGTTTCAAGGGCGACGATTTTCATCTCAGGCACCTGTCTGGTTGAATTTTTTACGATTGATCCGGGCGCGCAAGGTCAGGGCCGCGAGGGTCCCGAGCACGCCGATGAAGGCGATGTAGCCGAAGTACAGGTTGTAGCCGACCTGCCCCGGGTATGTGTCGGTGAGGTAGCCATTGATCAGCGGGATAAAGGTGTCCGGCAGGTAACCCACCACCGAGACGATGCCGATGGCCAGGCCGGTGATGCGCAGCGGGATGTCACAGCTGTCGAGGATCGCCCAGTACAGGCCGCGAATCGCGTAGGTCATCAGGCCGATAAAGATCACCGTGCCGATCAGCAAGCCGAGGCTGCCAATGGCCGGGAACACGATCAGGCCAACCATCGCCAGGGTTACCAGCAGCAGCGCGGCGATCAGCACCGAGATGTTCGAAAACTTGTCCCCCAGCCAGCCGCCGCCGATCCCGCCGATGGGTCGCATCCACAACTTGATGGTGGTGATGGTGCCGGCCATCACGGCGGTCATGCCGCTGCCTTGCAGGTAATCGGAGAAGCTGTAGGTGGCCCAGAACATGTGGTAACCGCAGAACACGATGGCGGTCACCAGCCACAGCTCGGGGATTTTCACCAGGGTGGTGAGGTCGGCGATCAGGTTGAACTTGCCCTTCTCGACCGCCGCAGTTTCGGCCATGGACTTGGGGTCCTTGAGCAGCACCAGCACACAACCAATGGCGATACACACGAACGAATACAGGTAGACCACGTGCTTGAAGCCTTCGGCCGCAGTTTGGCTGCGGGTCTCGGTGGCGTAGGCGAACAGCCCCAGGGCCACGGTCGCCAGCAAGGCCTCCACCAGGCCACGGCCGCCGTCGAGGATGCCGAAGAAACGGCCCTGCTCACTGTGATGGGCGATCATCTTCACCCGCTTGAGCACCGAAGCCCAGAAGGTCAGGCCGGTGGTCAGGCCCCAGCAGCCGAAGATGATCATCAGGCCGGTCATCGACGGCACGGTGGAGTACCAGATACCCAGGGCCCCGGTGGCCACCAACGAAAAGAAGATCAGGAAGCGTGGCGGCAGGCGATCGGCCAACCAGCCGCTCGGCAGGTAGCTGAGCAGGAAGATCGTACCGAGCATCGAGTACAGATAACCCAGCTGGCTGTGGTTGATCTGGAACACCTCGAGCATGGTGGTCTGGTAGACCTGGCGCAGGTAGAGGATCGGGTAGATCGCCCCGGCAGCCAATACCAGCAACATCAATTGGAAGTAGCGACTGGCCTTGTCACTTTTAGCCGCGGACACGGCATCGAAACCCTGGGCAACGGGTGCAGGCTTGGACATCTTGTAGACCTCGGGCACCCACTGTGCAGGTGCCCCGATAATTGTTTTTATTGAGGTGAAGCCGGTGGTCGGTGAATCAGTACTTCATGACCACCAAACGGGTCTGGGTGAATTCAAGCATCCCGTGCTTGCCGTCATCGCCGCCCAGCCCTGAGCGTTTCCAACCGGCGTGGAAACCCTGGTAAGGGTCGGCCGGGGTGCGATTGACGTACAACTCGCCGGCCTCGATGGCGTTGGCGACTTTCATGGCCGTGCGGTAGTTCTCGGTATAGAGCACCGACGACAGGCCGAACTGGTGATCGTTGGCCATGGCCAGCGCTTCGTCGATATCGCGGTACTTGAGCACCGGCAGCACCGGGCCGAAGATTTCTTCCTGGATGATTTCCATGTCCTGGCGGCAGGCGCTGAGCAGCGTCGGCGGGTAGAAATGGCCCGGACCTTCGGGGAGTACGCCGCCTGTTTCCAGTACAGCACCGTCGGCGATGGCGCGCTCGACCATGGCGTGAATATTCTGCCGGGAGCTGGCGTTGACCAGTGGGCCCATCAGGCCCGCATCCGTGGCACGGTCACCGAATTTGACGGCGCCGATCTTGGCCTTGAGCAGGGCCAGGAATCGGTCATAGACGCTTTCCTGCACATACACCCGCTCGACGGCCGTGCACAGTTGGCCGCAGTGGGTGGTCTTGGAAGCGATGATGTCGCTGGCGGCTTTTTCCAGGTCGGCGTCGGCCTCGATGATCGCCGGGGTCTTGCCGCCCAGCTCCAGGGACGGCTTGGCGATGTTGGCCTTGCAGTAGTCGAGCACGATGCGCCCGGCGTTGACGCTGCCGGTCAGGGTGATCAGGCCCACGGCCTTGTGGGTGCACAGGGCGGCGGCGGTGGCGTGGTCCATGGTCAGGATGTTGATCACGCCGGCCGGCATGCCCGACTGCTCGACGGCACGGGCGATTTCAAAGGCGGACAACGGCGTGTTGTTGCTCGGGCGCACCACCACGGTGTTGCCGGCAATCAGCGCCGGGGCGATTTTGCGCAGCAGGGTATAGACCGGGTAGTTGAACGGAATCAGGCAAGCCGCGACGCCAATGGGCTCGCGTTGCAGGAACAGGTTTTCGTCCGGGGTGTCGCTGGGGATGATTTCGCCTTCGATGCGGCGTGCCCATTCGGCGTGGTAGCGGGTGATCTGGGCGGCGTAGCGCGCTTCGTTGCTGGCGTCGTCGAGGCTTTTGCCGGATTCGCTGGCCAGCGCCCGGCCTATGCTTTCAGCGCAGGTTTCGAGGGCGGCGGCGAAAGCCCGCAGGTGTTCGGCGCGCTGGATGCTGGTGAGCTTGCCCCAGGTTTTCTGTGCGCTGGCGGCGGCATCGACGGCCGCAATGGCTTCATCAGGGGTGGCGGCGGACACCCGGCCTACCTGGGCCTCGGTCGCGGGGTTGTAGACCGCGATTTGGGCGGTGCTGGCAGGTTCGGCGAAGTGGCCGTTGTAAAAGTTGCGCTCGATTTGCATATGGTTTTTTGCCCAATCGTTGTTGTTTTGCGAGTGACTTGCAGTTTTGTCATTGGGCGGGGGTTGGACAAACGATTTATTGACGGGGGTAACGTGCGAAAAATGCAGGTTAGTGGCTGATCCGTAGTAATGACCCGGGTCTGAGTCTGTATTGTTCTACCCATACTTCCTACAGTGCCGCCCACTTGGAACCGTGGGAGGACTAAGCATGCAACCACCATCAACCGCACAGGCCTACAACTACAAGGTCGTGCGTCAATTCGTCATTGCAACCATCGTCTGGGGCGTGGTCGGCATGGCCATGGGCGTGTGGATCGCCTCGCAACTGGTGTGGCCCGAGATGAACCTCGACCTGCCGTGGACCACCTTCGGCCGCCTGCGCCCGCTGCACACCAGCCTGGTGATTTTCGGCTTTGCCGGCAGCGCGCAATTCGCCGCCAGCTACTACGCAGTACAGCGCACCTGCCAGGTACGGCTGTACTCGGACAAGCTCGCTGCCTTTACCTTTTGGGGCTGGCAGTCGGTGATCGTGATCATGCTGGTCAGCCTGCCACTGGGTTACACCACCACCAAGGAATACGCCGAGATCGAGTTCAGCGGCGCGGTGTGGATGACCGTGGTGTGGGTGGCCTATGCGATCGTGTTTTTCACCACTGTGGTGCAGCGCAAGACCCAGCACATCTACGTCGGCAACTGGTTCTTCGGTGCATTTATCGTGGTGATCGCGATGCTGCACGTGGTCAATCACCTGTCGATCCCGGTGGACTGGTTCAAGTCCTACCCGGTGTATTCCGGGGCCACCGACGCGATGGTGCAGTGGTGGTACGGGCACAACGCCGTGGGGTTCTTCCTGACCACCGGTTTCCTGGGGATGATGTACTACTTCGTGCCGAAGCAGGTCGGGCGACCGGTGTATTCCTATCGCCTGTCCATCGTGCACTTCTGGGCGCTGATCACCCTGTACATCTGGGCCGGTCCGCACCACCTGCACTACACCGCGCTGCCGGACTGGGCGCAGTCGCTGGGGATGGCGATGTCGCTGATCCTGCTGGCGCCGAGCTGGGGCGGGATGATCAACGGCATGATGACGCTTTCCGGGGCCTGGCATAAATTGCGCACCGACCCGATCCTGCGCTTCCTTGTACTGTCGCTGGCGTTCTACGGGATGTCGACCTTTGAAGGGCCGATGATGGCGATCAAGACCGTCAACGCCCTCTCCCATTACACCGACTGGACCATCGGCCACGTCCACGCCGGCGCCCTGGGCTGGGTGGCGATGATCACGTTTGGCTCGCTGTACCACATGATCCCGAAAATCTTCGGGCGCGCGCAGATGCACAGTGTGGGGCTGATCAATATGCACTTCTGGCTGGCGACCATCGGCACGGTGCTGTACATCGCGTCGATGTGGGTCAACGGCATCACCCAGGGCCTGATGTGGCGGGCGGTGAACGATGACGGCACCCTCACCTACTCGTTTGTGGAAGCGTTACAGGCCAGCCATCCGGGATTTGTGGTGCGATTCGTCGGCGGGGTGTTCTTCCTCAGCGGCATGTTGCTGATGGCGTACAACACCTGGCGCACCGTGCGTGTGGCGGATTTGAAGGTAGCGCAGCTTGACGCGCAGATCGCCTGATGTGGGAGATAGCGCTGAACCTGGCGGCGGTGATCGGCCTGTATGGCGCGGTGGAGTATTGCCTGCGGGGCCAGTCGAAGGAGAGCCTGGATGAGGCCAGCCTGACGCCGTTCGCCGATGACCCGGAAGTGGCACGGCGGGTGGAGCTGGCCACGGGCAAGCGGGTCAACGCGGTGGCGCCTGAGGAAACAAAGCAGGACTGGGGCAATATAGAGATCTAATTGTGGGAGCGGGCTTGCTCGCGAATGCGGTGGTTCAGTCAACATATACAGCGACTGACACACCGCTTTCGCGAGCAAGCCCGCTCCCACACAAGCACCACATTGAGCGACTAGCCGCGTTCGCGGGGAATCAGGCTCTGCAACTGCAACGCCAGGAAGTTGGCATCGAAGCCGAACGTATCCGGGTCTTTCAAACCGTTGGTTTTCTTCCACAGCCAGTCGTTTTTCCCCGGCAGCAATACCAGGGAAATGCTGCCGTAGCGGGCGGCGGTCAAGCCCATCACCGACAGCGAAATCAAACCGCCGGCGCCCATCACATCCGGCACGAACTCCACCGGTTTGCCGGCGATATGGATGGTCAGTTTCTCGGTCTTGAAGGTGGAGGTCTCCACCGGCACGCTGGGGCCGGAAGCCACGTACGCCTCGCGCTGCACTTCCAGCAAACCGACCGTCTTCACAGGCGCAAGCCACTGCTCGATCTGGCCGAACAACTCGCCGATCTTCTGCGCCCAATGGGCCGACTGCACTTCGAACTGCTGTTTCTTGTGGGCTTCGCTGTCGGCGTAATGACGCAGCATCTCGCCCAGTTGTTGTACATCGTCCATTGCCGTGTTCCTTGGGTGACCCATGTTGCGAGCCTTGATCATGGCAGATGCCGCACACCGGCGTATGACTAAAGCGCAGCGCGCGGGTAATGTGGTGCCCTCGCCCGTCCAATTCAGGAGCATCGCATGCGCACCATCGGCCTTATCGGCGGCATGAGCTGGGAGTCCAGCGCCGAGTATTACCGCATCATCAACCAGAACGTGCGCGACCAGCTCGGGCCGCTGCGCTCGGCACAACTGTTGATGTACAGCGTCGACTTCGGCCCGGTGGAGCAGGCCCAGCACGCCGGGCGCTGGGACGATGCGGCGCTGATCCTCGAAGACGCCGCCCGCCGCCTGCAAGCCGGGGGCGCCGAGTGCATCGTGCTGTGTACCAACACCATGCACCTGGTAGCGCCGCGGATTGAAGCGGCGGTGTCGATACCGTTTCTGCATATTGCAGACGCTGCCGGCGCGGCGGCCGTGGAAGCTGGCACCCTGAGCGTTGGCCTGCTGGGTACCGCGTTTACCATGGAGCAGGAGTTTCTCAAGTCACGCCTGGCGGCACAGGGGCTGACCGTGCTGGTGCCGGACGCTGAAGAGCGCCAGGCCGTGCACCGGATCATTTACGAAGAGTTGTGCGTCGGGGTGATCAGCGACGCATCGCGCGAGGTGTACCAGCGGGTGATCGAGTCTTTGGCCGCCCGTGGCGCCCAGGCCATCATCCTCGGCTGTACGGAAATCAGCCTGTTGATCAAGCCGCAGCACAGCGACCTGCCCTTGCTGGACACCACCGAGCTGCATGCGCAGGCTGCGGTGGCGTTTGCGTTGCAGGACGACTAGGCCGGCTTGCGGATGCGCGCCATGGTCAGCGTGTCGACGAATGCGCCGTCACGCACGGCGTAGTCGCGCAGCAGGCCTTCGGTCTCGAAGCCGAACTTGTGGTACAGCCGGTGGGCGGCTTCGTTGTCGGCGTACACCGTGAGTTCCACCCGGTGCAGGTTCATCCAGTTATCCGCCACCTCCAGCGCCGCGCCCAGCAGCCGGGAGCCCACGCCCTTGCCCTGCCAGGCGGTGGCGACGCCCATGCCGAATGAACCGACGTGGCTTTGGCGCACGCGCAAATACTGTTCCAAACCCAGCTGGCCGATCACTTCACCGGCATGCAGCGCCACCAGCTGTAGCCGCCGCTCGTTGTCCTGCACCAGGCGTTTGCGCCAGGCCTCGACTGACTGGAAAGGCATTTGCAGCACCTGACGGCAGACAGCCGGGTCGTTGTAGAGCGCAGCGACGCCTTCAAGGTGGGCCTCGGTGAAGCGCGTGATAACGATCTTGGGTTCAGGTGTGTGCATGGTGTTTCGTCCTTTGAAAAACACGTGGCCGACCAGTGTAGGCGGCACAGCGGTTTTTTGGCGAGTACAAATCCTGCCGCACATCATGCATCTGTAGGATAGCGATCAGCCCCCGCAGCGCCGATACTTCACCCAGGCCCTGCCCCGTTTCGGCCTTTAAACCCTGTGACTAGAACAATAAAAAAGTCCCACAGAGGAACGCCCATGAGCCGTCTTGATCCCCCCGGCCTGTTACAGGCTTTCAGCACCCTGACGCTTGATCTGCAACGCCTGGCCCAGCATCAGGACATCGAACAGTTTCATCGCCATGCCCTGTCGCGCATCAGTCAACTGCTGCCCTTCGACAGCGCATGGTGGGGGCGTGCCGCGATCATCGATGGCCTGCCGGAAGAACACAGCAGCTACCTGCATCACCTGCCAGACACGTACTTGGCCGACTGGCAGTCGATCCGCCATGTGGACGTGACGGTCGGGCTGGTGCACGAAGCACCCGGCCAGGCAGTGATTGTCGACATGCTCGACCCCGCCAACGGCCCGGGCCAGAATTGGTTGGGTCAGCGCCATGACATTGGCGAGTTGTTGTGTGTGATCCACGTCGACCCGCAAACCCGCCTCAGTGACCACTTGAGCCTGTACCGCAAACCGGGAGCGCCACGGTTCAACCAGGACGACTGCCAACTGCTGAACAACCTGATGCTGCACCTGGTGGCGGCCGTCTCGGCGAACCAGATCCGCACCCTGGTGGCCATGCGCGAAACCCTTACCAGCCCGCGCAACCTGGCCCTGGCGGTCTGCGACCAGCGCGGGGTGTTGCAGTGTGCCGAACGCGGGTTTGTCGACCTGCTGCTCAGTGAGTGGCCGCAATGGAGCGGCCCCGCCCTGCCGGTGCCGTTGAATCAGCGCGGGCATGAGGGCAAGCACATCCATATCGAAGCCTCGGCCGTGGGCGATCAGTTTCTGTTGGCCGCGCGCCTCAACCGCGCCCTGCCCCAGCTCAGTCCCAGAGAGAACGACGTGGCCCAGGGCTTTGGCGAAGGCAAGACCTACAAGGAAGTCGCCCGCGACCTGGGCTTGTCGCCGAACACCGTGCGCCATCACATCCGCGCCATCTACAGCAAGCTCGGGGTCAAGGACAAGGCGCGCATCGCGCACTTGCTGCACGCCCCGCCCGACTGACCTCACCCCTTAATTCGTTGCTTTTTTGCGCTGTCGTTTTGACGGCCTCGGGCGCCCTTTGCCCATTTTCCGCTGCCATCCATCACATTCCATAAGAGATGCCTTGCGATGAATCACTCCACCTTGCGTCACCTGGCCATGCTGCTGGGCGGCACCCTACTGAGCCTCGACAGCCAGGCCGCCGACCTCAACGCCCGGGACTTTTTCGGCGCGCCGTCCGGTACCAGCCTCGGCGTGCTGTACTTGCCGGCGACGCGCTACGATGATTTCCACGGCCCGGCCGACACCACCGGCAAGGCCGACTTGAAGGTCAACGCCGTGGCGTACCGCCAGGTGTTTTTCACTGACGTCTGCGGCACGCTGTGCACCCCGCAATTTATCCTGCCCTTCGCCGACATCAATGCGCGCTTGCCCGGCGCCAGCCAGCACACCGGCGAGAGCGGCTTTGGTGACCCGCAGGTGGGCGGCACGCTGTTTTTCATCAACGACCCGGCCTCACGCACCTACAGCGGACTGTTGAGCCTGATCACCGTGCCGGTGGGCGAGTACCACAGTAAAAACCCCGACGTGTCCCCCGGGGCCAATCGCTGGGGCGCGACCTTCGTTTACAACTACACCCAGGGCATTGGCGAGAAATGGGTGCTGGAAGCCAACCTCGAAGCCCAGTTGTACGGCACCAATGACGACTATTTCGGCAGCGACCTCAAGCAAGACCCGCTGTACCGCCTGCAAGCCTTCGCCTCCTACGACTTCAGCCCGGCCACCTACGGCGCCCTGCGTTTGATCCACGCCGATGGCGGCGAGCTGCGCATCAACGACCAGCGCATCGACGACACCCACAAGCGCTACACCCAGGTGGGTTTCGAGGTAGGGCATTGGCTCGACCGGCAGAACCAAGTGATGTTCAGCCTTTCGCAAAACGTCGCGGCATCCAACGGCTACGCAGGCACCGACGCCCTGTTGCGGCTGGTCCATGTGTTCTGAATCACTTTCCCGGAGCTTGCCCATGAACACTCAGACCCACGCTGCAACCGCCGGCCTTTCAGCACGGTCATGGCCGTTGCTGGCGGCGATCATTCTGTTCGCCGCCATCACCCCGACCATCCTGATGACCGCACCGGCGGTGGCCGCGCAACTGGCCAGCCAATGGCAGTTGAGCCCGTCCCACATCGGCGACCTGTTCTCCACCGAGCTGGGGGCGATGAGCCTGGCCACCCTGCCCGCCTTCTGGTGGCTGAAACGGGTGGACTGGCGCCTGGCAGCCCTGGTCGCCGCCGTGGCATTCATTGCCGCCAACCTGTTGTCGATGCTCGCCGACACCTACGCCACCTTGCTTGCCTTGCGTTTTATGAGTGCCTTGGCGGGCGGTTCGTTGATGATCATCTGCCTGGCCAGCGCGGCTGCCACTGCCAATCCAAGCCGGGTCTACGGCTTGTGGGTGATGGGGCAACTGGTGGTCGGAGCGGTCGGCCTTGGCGTGCTGCCCGGACTGTTTGCGCGCTATGGCCTCGGCGCCTGCTACCTGATTCTTGCGGGACTGATGACGCTGCTGTTGCCACTCGCCCGGTGTTTCCCGTCCGGCAGCCCGCCGCGCGAGCAAACCGATGCAGCGCCGATACCTGTCTCCCGGGTGAAGGCTGCGCTGGGCATCGCCGGGATCCTGGCCTTCTACGTCAGCCTCGGCGGTGTCTGGACCTTTATCGGCGCCATCAGCAGTGGCGCCGCAATCTCCGCGCAACACAGCGGTGAAGTGCTGGCCCTGGCCACCGTGATGGGCATCGTCGGCGCCGGCTGTGCCTCGCTGATCGGTACGCGCCTGCCACGCCTGCTGCTGTTGCTGGTGGGCTACGCCCTGATGGCCGGTGCGGTGCTTTTGCTGAGCGGTACGCCAACACTGCTGCGCTTTGCCCTGGCAGCGCTGCTGTTCAAATTCACCTGGACCTTCATCCTGCCGCTGATTCTCGCCTGCCTCGCCGACCTCGACCGCAGCGGCAAGCTGATGAACACCTCAAACCTGGTGATCGGTGCGGGCCTGGCCATCGGGCCGGCCATTGCCGGGCGGCTCATCGAAGCCAGCGGCGGGTTTGCCTCGCTGCTGGTGGGCGGCGCCGCCGTCACCCTGTTGTCCCTGGCGCTGATGCTCGGCAGCCGCGCCACGCCTGACGCTGTTTTAACCCGCTGAACTGGAGACTCTGATGAACCGAACCACCGCGTTTTTCTTTGATGAACTAAGCCTCTGGCACAGCGCCGGCGCCCACGCACTGACCTTGCCGGTGGGCGGTTGGGTGCAGCCGCCTGCCGGCAGCGGGCATGCCGAGTCGCCGGAGACCAAGCGGCGCTTGAAAAGCCTGCTGGACGTATCCGGGCTGAGCCGTCACCTGCAACAGCACAGCGCAGTTCCGGCCACTGACGAGGACTTGCGACGGGTACACGGTGCCGACTACCTGCAACGCTTCAAGGCCCTGAGCGATGCCGGCGGTGGCGAACTGGGCCCACAGGCACCGATCGGTCCGGGCAGTTACGAGATCGCCCGACTCTCCGCCGGGCTGGCCATCGCTGCAGTGGACGCAGTGCTGAGCGGGCAGGTCGAGAATGCCTACTCACTGTCGCGGCCGCCGGGGCATCACTGCCTGGCGGACGGCGCCATGGGCTTTTGCTTCCTGGCTAATATCGCCATCGCCATCGAGGCCGCCAAGGCGCGCCGCGGGCTGGGCAAGGTCGCCGTGATCGACTGGGACGTGCACCATGGCAACGGCACCCAGTCCATCTTCGAAACACGTGGCGATGTATTGACGATCTCCCTGCACCAGGACGGTTGCTATCCGCCGGGCTACAGCGGTGAACAGGACCGTGGCCGTGGCGCCGGCCTGGGCGCCAATATCAATATCCCGTTGCCGCCAGGCAGCGGCCACGAAGCCTATCTGCACGCGATGGAGCGCATCGTGGTACCGGCCCTGGAGCGCTTCGAGCCTGAACTGATCATCGTCGCCTGCGGCTATGACGCCAACGCCGTGGACCCGCTGGCGCGCATGCTGCTGCACAGCGAGTCGTTCCGCCTGATGACCCGCACAGTACGCCAAGCCGCCGAGCGCCTGTGCCAAGGGCGCCTGGTGCTGGTGCATGAAGGTGGTTACAGCGAAGCCTATGTGCCGTTTTGCGGGCTGGCGGCGCTGGAGGAGTTGGCCGGCGTGCGCACGGCGGTGGAAGACCCGATGCTGGAGTTTGTCCAGTTGCAGCAGCCCAAGGACGTACTGCTGGGGTTTCAGCGCCAGTGGATCGACCGACTGGCGCAGGGCTTTGAGGCTTAGACCGCCAGGGCGGCCACACGCCAAACCCGGGCAATGTCCGAGGCGCGCTCGCGCAACAGGCGCGGGGCCTCGCTGCAGGCCTGTTCCAGAGTAGTCGGACCCGACGGCAAGGCGAACGCGGCATCCACGCCGTGGGCGTACATTTGCTCATAGCCATCACCCAATGTGCCGGCGATCACGATCACCGGCACGTTGTGCTGCCTGGCGATTCGCGCCACTCCAAACGGGGTCTTGCCGCGCAGGGTCTGGGCGTCGAACCTGCCTTCGCCGGTGATCACCAGGTCGGCGCCACGCACGGCTTGCTCAAGCCCAACAAGCTCTGCGACCACTTCAACACCCGCGCGAAACTGCGCGCCAAGGAACGCCTTGGCGGCGAAACCCAAGCCACCGGCGGCGCCGCTGCCGGGTTCGTCGCGTACGTCTTTGGGCAATACCCTGGCGCAGTGATCGGCGAAATGGCCGAGGGCCGCATCCAGTTGCTCGACTTGCTGGGGAGTGGCGCCCTTTTGCGGGCCGAAAATCGCCGAGGCCCCGTGAGGACCGCATAAAGGGTTGTTCACGTCGGCGGCGATTTCGAAGCGCACTTCGTTCAGGCGGGGGTCCAGTTGCTCAAGGCTGATGCGCGACAGCTTGCCCAGCGCCAGGCCGCCAAGGGGCAGCGCTGCTCCCTCGGCATCAAACAACTGCACACCCAGGGCTAGCATCGCCCCGGCGCCGCCGTCGTTGGTGGCGCTGCCGCCAATGGCCAGGATGATGCGCTGGGCGCCGGCATCCAGGGCGGCGCGGATCAGTTCGCCAGTGCCGAAGGTGCTGCTGGAACACGCATTTCGCTGACCCGGTGGCACGAGTTGCAGGCCGCTGGCTTCGGCCATTTCGATGATTGCGGTGTGGCTCTCGGCCAACCAGCCCCAATGCGCGTCGACACTGCCGCCCAATGGCCCTTGCACACGGCTGGTGCGCAGCTCGCCCTGGCAGGCGGCGAGTACCGATTCCACCGTGCCCTCACCACCGTCCGCCATTGGGCACTTGATCAGCTCGGCGTCGGGCCACACGCTGGCCAACCCCTCGGCAATGGCATTCGCCACGCCTTCAGCACTCAGGCTGTCCTTGAACGAGTCGGGGGCGATGATGATTTTCATGGGCTTTCTCCGGTTTTTATAACGCCCATGCTGCCAGTTGGCACCGGCAATAACGCCGGTCCATTGCACAAGAGTGGCTGGGGTTTGTTGTTCATTTGGACAAAGCTTGCGGCAATAGCTGCACGCCGAGGTACAACGCGAGCATGCCGTCGAGGGTCAGCGGGTCGACGCCGCTCAGCTCGGCGATGCGTTCCATGCGGTAGCGCAGGCTGTTGCGGTGGATCCCCAGGGCATCGGCGCAGGCCTGGCTTTGGCCGTCGTGGTCGCACCAGCTGCGCAGGGTCGCCAGCAACTGGCCGTTGCTGTCCTTGGCCAGTACCTTGCGCAGCGGGTTGAGCAGTTCGTCGAGGGCGTCGTCGTTGCGGTGGCGCCAGAGCATGACCGGCAGGCGGTAGCGATTGAGGGTCAGCAACCGCGATTTGGGCAGCACATCACGGCCATAGGCGAGCAGGTCGCCGACCCGCCGGTAACAACGGCGCAGGCCGGCCAGCCCGTCCGCTTGCCCGCCGACGGCGACCCGCAGGATGTTCCAGCCCAGGCCGTCGAGCTTTTCCAGCAGGCGCGGGTTATCGACCTGCACCGACGCCGGCCGGCACCACAGCAGGGAAAACTGCGCGGAGCTGACGCACCAGCTGTCGGGGTAGCGCGAGGTCAGCCAGGCGCTCAAGGCCTCGGCCGACTGGCCGCTGCCCAGCTCGAACAGGTACGGCGTGCGCGCCAGCTGCGGCTTGAGGCCCAGTTGCTGGGCTTCATCCACCAGGCGCGGCGAATCGCCGGTCTCGGCCAGCAGCAGTGCCAGCAGATCATCGCAGCGCTGGCGCCGCCATTGCTGCTCGGCTTGCTGGTGACGCTGGCTGACCAGCATTTCGGCCGTCATCCGCACCAGTTCGGCATAGGTGCGCAGCAATTCCGGCTCACCGGTAATGCCCAGCACGCCGATCAGGCGCTGGTCGTGCAGCAGCGGCAGGTTGATCCCGGGTTGCACGCCCTTGAGGTGCTTGGCGGTCTGGCCGTCGATTTCCACCACCCGCCCGTTGGCCAGCACCAACTGCGCGCCTTCGTGGCGAGTGTTGATCCGCTCGGGTTCGCCGCTGCCCAGGATCAGGCCCTGGCTGTCCATGACGTTGACGTTATAGGGCAGGATCGCCATGGTGCGATTGACGATATCCTGCGCCAGGTCATGATCCAGCTCGAACATGGGGCTAAATTCCTGAAAAAAACCGGTTGTTCATAGGCACAGCGCAAACCATGCTTCACTGTGCGCGAGCACAAAGACAGCACCCCTTGAGGTGGCCGAGACTCGTTGGGCGATCAACGTTACCCTCGCATCGCGAAAAATCATAATAAAGAGAGACTGCCATGTCACAGAGCGCCGCTGTTACCCAGGCCACCGATGACGATAAAAACGCCGTATACAAGCGCATCACCCTGCGCCTGATCCCCTTCATTTTCATCTGCTACCTGTTCAACTACCTCGACCGCGTCAACGTCGGCTTTGCCAAGTTGCAGATGCTCGACGACCTGAAATTCAGCGAGACCGTGTACGGCCTCGGTGCCGGGATCTTCTTTATCGGCTACGTGCTGTGCGGCGTGCCGAGCAACCTGGCGTTGACCAAATTCGGTCCACGGCGCTGGATTGCGCTGATGATGATCGTCTGGGGCGCCCTGTCCACCTGCCTGTTGTTCGTTACCACACCGACGCACTTCTACGGCTTGCGCCTGCTGACCGGCGCCGCTGAAGCCGGGTTCTTCCCGGGCGTGGTGCTGTACCTCTCGCAGTGGTTCCCGACCTTCCGCCGTGGGCGGATCATGGCGCTGTTCATGTCGGCGATTCCGGTATCCGGCCTGCTCGGCAGCCCGTTCTCCGGCTGGATCCTCAACCACTTCGCCGCCGGCCAGGGCGGGCTTGCGGGCTGGCAGTGGATGTTCCTGCTGCAAGGCGTGCCGACGGTGATCCTCGGCGCCCTCGCCTACTTCCTGCTCAGCGACAGCTTTGCCAACGCCAAGTGGCTCACGCCCCATGAGCGCGCGGTGCTGGAAGCCGACCAGGCGACCGACCTGGCCAACAAGCCGAAGACCACCAGCGACTCGCTGCTGGAAGTGTTCAAGAACCCGGCGATCTGGGCGTTCGGCCTGATCTACTTCTGCATCCAGAGCGGTGTGTACGCCATCAACTTCTGGCTGCCATCGATCATCAAGAACATGGGCTTCAGCGATAACCTGGTGATTGGATGGTTGAGTGCGATCCCGTACCTGCTGGCGGCGGTGTTCATGCTGCTGGTGGGCCGCTCTGCCGACTTGCGCAAGGAGCGTCGCTGGCACCTGGTGGTGCCGATGCTGATGGGCGCGATCGGGCTGGTGATTGCGGTGAACTTTGCAACCACGCCGGCCATTGCGATCCTCGGCCTGACCATCGCCACCATGGGTGCCCTCACCGGCCTGCCGATGTTCTGGCCGGTGCCAACCGCGATGCTCAGCGCAGGTGCGGCAGCAGGTGGCTTGGCGTTGATCAACTCCATGGGCCAGATGGCGGGGTTCCTCAGCCCGTATATCGTCGGGTTTGTGAAAGATGCCACCGGGTCTACGGACCTGGCGCTGTACCTGCTGGCGGCGGTGATCGTCGCGGGCAGTGTGTTGGCGTTGCGCATGACGCGCACACTCAAGGCTTGAATCAGCGCTGACCGGTGCCGCGATATCGAGGGCGGCGCCGGTCATCTATCTGCTCATATAAAGGCGTGTTTTTATAGGCAAACAACTGCCTGACAGCCGTATTAACCTCTACGCCCATTCCAGGTAACAAATAGGCTACAACCTTTACCCAGCCTTTACTTTCGTACTCCATCATCCCGTCCGAAACCGCTGTCTGAAGCCTATGCCCGGGGATATTATCAAGACCGGTTCGGTGCATACGTAGAGGACTTATCATGATCAGTCGACTCTCAAAAATGAAAGTAGCCATGTTGCTCATTGCCACCCTCGCCATCGCAGGGCAAGCAGAAGCCCGTGGAGGATATGGCTATGGCTGGGGTCACGGTTATGGGTACGGGCATGGCGGTGGTTGGGGCTGGGGTGGCCCGGCTTTGCTGGGTGCGGTTGTCGGCGGTCTCGTAGTGGGTTCGGTGGTCGCCAACTCTCAGCCTCCGGTCTATGTGCAGCAGCAACCGGTTTACGTGCAACCGCAGCCGGTGTACATCCAACAGCCGCCGCCGGTCTATTACCAGGCGCCGCCTCCAGGCTATTACTACCCGCCACAACCGGTTCCGGTGCCACGTTATTAAGCACGGCCCTATTACTGATAATGCAGGTCCCGCCTGAAAGCGGGACCTTTTTTATTCAGTTGCCTTTAGAGTAATCCGCCGCCGTCGACATCAATCACGCTACCGGTGATAAACCCGTTCTCCATCGCCAACACATACCCGGCAGCCACTTCTTCGGCCTGCCCCACGCGCCCCACCGGCAACGCCCCGCCCGCCTTGGCAAACATTGCCAGTCGCTGCTCATCGGACAACCCGGCATACGCCTCGGTGTCGATCACGCCCGGGCTGACCACATTGACCCGGCGTGGCGCCAGTTCCTTGGCCAGTTGCTTGCCCAGCGCTTCGGTCGCCGCATTGATGCCGGTCTTGATGAATTGCCCCGCAACCGTTTTGCGCCCCAACTGCCCCGACGTCAGGGTGATGCTGCCGCGCTCGGCGAGAAATGGCAGCGCCGACTGGATCGCCCGCAGCGAACCCCAGAGCTTCACGTTGAAGTTGTCTTGCGCCAGGTTCAGGTCGGTCTCGATCAACGCCTTGGCCTGCACCGCAGGCCCTGCGGTGTAGACCAGATGGTCAAACTGCCCCACGGTTTCGAACAAGCGCTGTAATGAGGCTGCGTCGGTCACGTCCACCTGCTCGCTGCGCACCCCGTTCTCCACGGTTGAAGACAAGCGCCGCCCGGCCAGCACCACATGGGCACCGCGTGCCACGGCCTGCTTGGCCACCGCGGCACCAATGCCGCTGCTGCCGCCAATGACGATGATGGTTTTGCCGTTGAGGGGAGATGTCATGGGGAAATACCTGGCTGAGAAAATGAGCTTTCATCTTCCCAGCTTGGCAATCGTTGAAAAATCCCGGTAAAACGACAAGATCTTTAAAGGATTTTTACAAATGAGCTCAATCCTCGACCTTGAAGTGTTCGTACGCACCGCCGACACCGGCAGCCTGTCGGCAGCCGCCCGCAGCCTCAGCCTGACCCCGGCCGCAGCGAGCATTGCCCTCAAGCGCCTGGAAACCCGCCTGGGCATCCGGCTGCTGGCGCGTTCCACCCGCAGCATGCGCCTGACCGAAGAAGGCCGGCGCTACCTCGACAGTGTGCGCGTGGCCCTGGAGGCGCTGTCGGAAGGCGAACAGGCGGTCAAGCAGCAAGGCCAGAGCCTCAGCGGATTACTGCAATTGGCCGCGCCCTCGGATTTCGGGCGCAATGTGCTGCTGGGCTGGCTGGATGAGTTCAAGCTCGAACACCCGAACGTGCGCCTTCAGTTGCTGCTCAATGACAGCAATGCCGACCTGTTCCGCGAAACCGTCGACATCGCCCTGCGCTTCGGCGTACCACGGGACTCCAGCCTGGTCGCGTTGCCGGTGGTGCCCGACCACACGCGGGTGGCGTGCGCCAGCCCCGACTACCTCGCGCGCCACGGTACGCCACGCCTCCCCCAGGACCTGGCACAACACAGCACGCTGCGCTATATGCGCCAGGGTCGGGCGAACAACACCTGGTACTTTCGCCAGGGCGAGGTGCTGCAGGAAGTCGAGGTCGGCGGCGACTACCTCAGTGATGACGGCGAGATCGTGCGGCGCTGGGCATTGGCCGGGCACGGCATCGCCTATAAAGCGCGGCTGGATGTAGCGCGCGATATCAAGGCCGGGCGCCTGGTGCCGTTGCTCACCGATTGGCAAGGCGAACCGACCCCGTTCAATCTGATGTGTCCCCATCGGTTGCAGGTGTCGGAGCGGGTCAAGGTACTGCACCGCTTCCTGCAACTGCGCTGCGCCGAACTATTACCGCAATAACCGTCGCGGGGCTTGTTCCAGAGCCTTGCTCTCTGGTATTGGATAGGGCCTGTCTCCCCCTTTTGAGGTGTTCACGATGATTTACCGCACACTGGGCCAGTCCGGGTTGAAGGTCAGCGCACTGACCCTGGGCAGCATGATGTTTGGCGAGCAGACCAACACCGAGGACTCGCTGCGCATCATCGACAAGGCCTGGGATCAAGGCATCAACTTTATCGACACCGCCGACGTCTACACCGGCGGGCGCTCCGAGGAAATCGTCGGCGAAGCCATCGCCCGCCAGCGCCAGGATTGGGTGCTGGCTTCGAAGGTCGGCATCGGCCCGGCGGATGGCCTGCCGAACCGCAGCGGCCTGAGTCGCAAGCGGATTTTCAATGCGCTGGAAGCCAGCCTGACGCGCCTCGACACCGATTACCTGGACATCTATTACCTGCACCGCGAAGACCACAACACGCCACTGGAAGTCACGATTTCAGCGATTGGCGACTTGATCCGCGAGGGCAAGATCCGCCACTGGGGCTTGTCCAACTACCGCGGCTGGCGGATCGCCGAAGTGATCCGCGTGGCCGAGCGCCTCGGGGTGGACAAACCGATCATCAGCCAGCCGCTGTACAACATCGTCAACCGTCAGGCCGAGGTGGAGCAGATCACCGCCGCCGCCGCATATGGCCTGGGCGTGGTGCCTTACAGCCCGCTGGCCCGTGGCGTGCTCAGCGGCAAATATGCGCCGGACGTAACGCCTGAAGCCGGCAGCCGTGCCGGGCGCCAGGACAAGCGCATCCTGGAAACCGAATGGCGCGTTGAATCCCTGCGCATCGCCCAGCAGATCCAGCAATACACCCAGGGCCGTGGCGTGGGGATTGTCGAGTTCGCGATTGCCTGGGTCCTGAACAACTCGGCGGTCAGTTCGGCGATTGTCGGGCCGCGCACCGAGGCGCAGTGGGATGCCTACACCGGCGCGCTGGAGGTGAAGATCACGGCGGAGGACGAAGCATTCATCGACTCGCTGGTCACGCCAGGGCATGCGTCGACGCCAGGGTTCAATGATGTGAGCCACTTTGTGTCGGGGCGAGTTGCCCGGCCATAAGTCCCTTTTATGGGGGGACCTGAGAAATCCTCCCATAAACCGCTCCAAAACAGAGCAAACATCTCACCTCAAAAGCACTATATTCCCTCCCTGAAATCCCCCCTTCTTTTGTATCAATCGGCTTTCGTGAGGACAGTGTGTCTAAAGGTGTTGTGTTATCGGTCTTGGCCTCGGTGTTGTTTGCCGTGATGTATTACTTCACGTCGCTGCTTACGCCCTTGAGCGGCCTGGAGATCTTCGGCTGGCGCATGTTGTTGACGGTGCCCTGCATGACCGTGTTCATGATTGTCAGCGGCGAGTGGCGACGGGTGTGGGAACTGGTTCGCCTGGTTGCGGCCAAACCCGCGCTGATCGGCGGGGTCGTGGTGTCTTCGGCCCTGCTGGGGGTGCAGTTGTGGCTGTTCATGTGGGCGCCGCTCAACGGTCGCAGCCTGGATGTATCGCTGGGCTATTTCCTGCTGCCATTGACGATGGTGCTGACCGGTCGGCTGGTGTATGGCGAACAATTGTCACGCCTGCAAAAGATTGCGGTGTTCTTCGCCGGTGCTGGTGTGCTGAACGAGTTGTATCAGGTGGGCGGATTCTCCTGGGCAACCCTGGTAGTGATCATCGGCTACCCGGTTTACTTCGTACTGCGCAAACGCCTGAAGACCGACCACCTCGGCGGGCTGTGGCTCGATATGGCGCTGATGTTGCCGGTGGCACTGTGGTTCGTGCAAAGCGGCGAACAGGGTTTTGCCGTGCTCGACGCCCACAAGGGCTTGTACGCCTTGATCCCGATGCTGGGCTTGATCAGTGCGTCGGCGCTGGTGTGCTACGTCGTCGCCAGCCGCTTGTTGGCCTTCAGCCTGTTCGGGCTGCTCAGCTATGTAGAACCGGTGCTGCTGCTCGGCGTGGCCTTGTTGTTGGGTGAAAGCATCAAGGCGGGGGAATGGCTGACGTATCTTCCGATCTGGCTCGCGGTGATGGTGCTGGTGTTTGAAGGCTTCAAGCATTTGGTGCGTCAGCAGAAGGCCTGACAGCGCTTTTTTTTGCTGCCATTTCGAGCATTACAGCCGTTTGCGACAACCCCCCTCGGATGGCCCCGTAATACGGAATCCTGCCTTGGATTTCGTCGCCTATTTGCGTCAGTGCGGCGTCCATTTGCGCCTTTTCAACGCCAAACAGCTTACCGAGCCGGTTGCCATGGTTGAGTTCAAGCAAGGTGCCGGTGACGGGGTTTTTGACGATTTTTTCGATGGACTGCGCCACATCCTCAGGCACGCCCAGTGCGATCAAGGCCGTCCCAATGCCTGAACCCGGATTCTTCAGTTGGCGGATGAACTCGTCGAACAGCCCCCATAAATCGTTGGCACCCACATTATCCAGGCTGACACTGACGACCGTTTTCAAGTATTGCTCTCGCGAAACAGGCGACAGCGGCTGGTCATTGTTCAGGCCGTTTTTCACAAAGTAGAAGTTGCCCTTGTTACCTCCTCCATGGAAGTTGCCGTAGGCATCGTACTGATAGAGTACGGTTTCTCCGTCCGGACGTGTGCCTGCGAAAGTCACCCGGCCATCACGGGTCTCAACTTTCAGGTAGGTCCCCGTCAGCCCGTTGACCGGTACCGGCGGCACGCTTGGGTGCTTGTCCAGGCGATTGAAAATATCGCCCTTTTCGTAGCCAAAAGGCCCGACCACGGCATTGATATCGCCTGCGGCGAAGCGCGTCATCGTGTCTTTTACCCGCTTTGTCTGATCGGCAGGCGCATTGCGGGAAAAATGCCCGGCAAATACATCCAACGTGTCAGGGTCGATGGCGACCTCTTTGAGCCAGGCGTTCATTTCTTCAAGGTTATTGAATTCGAAGAACGAATTGCCCTCAACGTCAGGAATGTACAACAGGATATTCGTTCCGGTTTCAGAGGCGGGTACGCGCTTGACCACCAGAATGTCGCTCGACTGGATCCCGTCCACCGCGAACGTGCAGACCTGCGCGCCGACGGTTGATGAGGTACCCGGGGCCAATACGGCATTGGCCAGTTCGACGCCTGCGGCGGTCAGCTCGCCCTGCGCACTGCTCCATTCCACGTTCGAGGAAAACGTCACGCGGGCGACAGTGGCAGGACTTAATGGGGAGAGAGCAGTTGGGGCCAAGGGACTGATGGCCGGTTCGTCGTTGACGGCTGCTGCCTGATTCAAACCTGGAGGTGGACTACCGGTGTGCGCAATGACTGTCATACATGAACCTCAACTGGGCATATGACACTGAGTAACGCTGGCAGTGAATTCCGTTCCTGGCCGCTGGCAACCGCCTGTGTCCCGATGTTTCTGCCGGGCAACAAAAAGCCCGGCCGGGTGCAATCCCGGTCGGGCTTTTTTGTGTATCGCCCAGGCGATCAGTCAGCGGTCAACACACCACGACGCACTTGGTCGCGCTCGATGGATTCGAACAGCGCCTTGAAGTTGCCTTCACCAAAGCCGTCGTCACCCTTACGCTGGATGAACTCGAAGAACACCGGGCCCATCAGGGTTTCCGAGAAGATCTGCAGCAGCAGGCGCTTGTCCCCCGCCACTGACGAGCCGTCCAGCAGGATGCCCCGTGCCTGCAGTTGATCCACCGGCTCGCCGTGGTTCGGCAGGCGGCCTTCGAGCATCTCATAATAGGTGTCTGGCGGCGCGGTCATGAAGCGCATGCCGATCTTCTTCAACGCATCCCAGGTCTTGACCAGGTCATCGGTGAGGAAGGCAACGTGCTGGATGCCCTCGCCGTTGAACTGCATCAGGAACTCTTCGATCTGCCCGGCACCCTTGGACGATTCTTCGTTCAGCGGGATGCGGATCATGCCGTCCGGGGCGCTCATGGCCTTGGAGGTCAGGCCGGTGTATTCGCCCTTGATGTCGAAATAGCGCGCCTCACGGAAATTGAACAGCTTCTCGTAGAAGTTCGCCCAGTAGGCCATGCGGCCGCGGTACACGTTGTGGGTCAAGTGGTCGATGACCTTGAGGCCCGCGCCCACCGGGTTGCGCTCGACACCTTCGAGGTACACGAAGTCGATGTCATAGATCGAGCTGCCTTCACCAAAGCGGTCGATCAGGTACAGCGGCGCGCCGCCAATGCCCTTGATCGCCGGCAGGTTCAGCTCCATCGGGCCGGTTTCGATATGGATAGGCTGGGCGCCCAGTTCCAGGGCCCGGTTGTAGGCCTGTTGCGAGTCCTTGACGCGAAACGCCATGCCGCACACCGACGGGCCGTGCTCGGCCGCAAAGTAGGAGGCGATGCTGTTGGGTTCGTTGTTGAGGATCAGGTTGATCTCGCCCTGCCGGTACAGGTGTACGTTCTTGGAACGGTGGGTCGCGACCTTGGTGAAGCCCATGATCTCGAAGATCGGCTCCAGGGTGCCCGGGGTTGGCGATGCGAATTCGATGAACTCAAAGCCCATCAGGCCCATTGGGTTTTCGTACAGGTCTGCCATTTTCGGTGCCTCATCATCATTCTTGTAATTAACAAATGTTTATTTGCGAGCAAGGATGAGGTCAGCGGGTGGCGCACAGGAGATACCCCGCACGCTGCGGGCGAGGAAGTCACCAAAGATGAGGGGGGACCCGAGTAGCTTCATGGTTACATCAGTCTCTGACGGACGAGGCTTGCGTTAGCGCAAGTCCTTATTCTTGTATGCGTAAATCGATTCTACACAGCGTAAACAGATTTGTCCGTACTCTTATCAAATCCCCATTGCCCTGACCCGCGCAAGGGGTTTGTTGCACAGATAGATGCCCAGCAGGATGACCGCCCCACCCAGCAGCATCGGCACGGTCAGTTGCTCGCCAAGCAGCAATGCGCCGCAGATCACTGCCGTCAGCGGATTGAGGGCGATAAATACACCCGCACGGGTGGCGCCAATGCGGCGCAGGCCATCGTAGTAGCCGATGTAGGCCAGTGCCGAGCCCAGCACGCCCAGGTACAGCAAACTCATCAGTTGGGGCAGATCAATCCGGCCCAATGCGGCCATCGTTAGCCGACCCGTCACCAGCGTGGTGATCGTCAGCATCAGCGTGCCCAGCAGGATCGACCAGGTCACGGTTTGCAACGGCCCCAGGCGCTGGTTGAGACCCCGGGAAAACAGCGAGTACACGCCCCACCCCACCACGCAGCCGAAAATCAGCAGGTCACCGACCCACGCATCTGCC
Organism: Pseudomonas sp. KK18; assembly: GCF_037094675.1. NCBI lineage: Bacteria > Pseudomonadati > Pseudomonadota > Gammaproteobacteria > Pseudomonadales > Pseudomonadaceae > Pseudomonas > Pseudomonas sp. KK18. Next base: position 3,412,223 of record NZ_CP146605.1, on the reverse strand, counting down.
GTGCCCTGCAGCAACTGCGGGTTGCGACTGACGATCACCAGCCCTGCGCCACCCAGGCACAGCGCGATCCCCACCAGCTTGAAGCAGCCCAGGCGTTCCTTGAACAGCAGCCACGAGGCCAGGCCAATCACTGCCGGGTTCAGCGCCACGATCAACGACGCCCGGGACGCATTGATGTAATGCAGGCCGTAGAAAAAACACAGGTTGTAGAAAAAGATCCCGAAAAAGCCCAGCACCATCAATTGCATCCATTGCGCGGTGGTCGGACGCACCAGGCGAATACGCGCGACGCCCAGGAAGGCCAGCAGCGCCAGGCTGGCCAGTGCAAAGCGCACGGTCGCCGCCAACAGTGGGTCCAGGCCTGCCGCCAGATAGCGCCCGGCAACGAAGGTGCCGCCCCAGATCATGGTCACGGCCGCCAGCTTCAGATACGTCAGACGGTCAGGGCTCGGGTTCATCAGATTTCTACTCACAAGACACGGGATTGGCTTATTGTTCGGCTAATCCCCGATCATCGTAAAATGAGTAAATACTCATGACCCTTACCCAACTGGAAATCTTTTCCCTGGTGGCCGAACTGCAAGGTTTCACCAGCGCCGCCAATCGCCTGGGCATCAGCCAATCGGCGGTGTCCCATGCGATCAAATCCCTGGAGCAGGAACTGGGTGTGGAGTTGATCCGACGTCATCAGTCCCAGGTCGAACTCAGCGATATCGGCCAACAACTGCTGTTGCGCGCCCGGGCCATGCTCGGGTTGGCCAACACGCTGCAACAGGAAGCCGCCGATGCCCGCGGGATGAAGCGCGGCACGCTGCGCATCGGCTCGTTCGGGCCGACCTCATCGATTCGCTTGTTGCCCGCGATCCTGCAGCATTTTCGCGAGCAGCATCCGGGCATCGAGGTGCATGTCGACGAAGGCCCCGATCGCCAGGTGACGCAGTGGCTGGAAGAGCGGCGCGTCGACGTTGGGTTTGTGGTGCTGCCTGAAGAGCGCTTCGATACGTTCCCGTTGATTGAGGACCAACTGGTCGCGCTGCTGCCCTTGGGGCATCACTTGGGCGCGCAGCCAAGTGTCAGCCTGAAAGCGCTGTGTGGTGAACCTTTTATCCTGACCCAGGCCGGTTCGGCCGAACTGGTCTCAAGGCTGTTCGTCGGTGCAGGGTTGCAGCCGGATGTGCGTTACCGCTGCTCACAGCTGCTCAGCACCCTGGACACCGTGCGCCGGGGCGACGGCGTGACCATTGTCGCCGAGTTGTCGCTGCCTGAATCCACGCAGGCGGATTACCTGATCAAACCGCTCAAGCCTGCCGTCAAACGCCAGGTGGGGCTGGCGGTACTGGACCGTCGGCAGTCCTCACCGGCAACCCTGGCATTTATTCAACTGGCCACACGGTTGAAGCTTTATTGAACATGCACAGACGCCTGCCGCCATCTATCATGGCCAATACCAATACGCTTTGTTGGAAGGCCACCGAGGTTGTCCCGACCGCATTTGAGCGTCCTATTGCCCTCTCCCGCTACAGGCTGCGCAAATGCCACTGACCGTCAAAGGCCCCCGAAAGGCCTCCACTCGCCATCTGATCACCCTGCTCAGTGGCGCGCTGCCCATTTTGCTGGGTGTGCTTATCCTGTATTGGCAAGCCGGGCGCACCCTCGAGCACAGCACCGCGCAAACCGCCCAGGAGGCCGTGCGCCAGTTTGACCTGATGCTCGACAACACCGCCCTCGCCGCCCAGGACCTGCTGCCACTGGCCGGCCATGAATGTGATAACCCGACTCAACTGAAGCTGCGGGAACAGGTCACCCGCCGGCCGTTCGTGCGCGCCACCACCTTGTCCTGGCAGCGCAACATCTATTGCAGCTCGTTGTTTGGTGGCAACTACCAGTCACCGGTCAACCCTGAGGACTACGTCGGCGGTCGTCTCTGGCTGATGAAAGGCAACCCGGTGACACCCGACACCGCATTGCTGGTGTATCGCCTCACCGAGGGAGACCGGGGGGCCTTCGCCTCCATTGATGGCTACCACTTGACCAACGCGTTGCGCCTGATCAGCCGATATACCGACCTGGTGTTGCAGGTGGGGCCTAACTGGCTGGCGGCGGATGGCAAGGTGCACAGCACAACGCTGCCGACATTTTCCGTCGCGCATCATCATCTCGACTCCACACGGTATACCTACAGCGTGGAAGCCGGGATGCCGGAGGGTGAAACCTGGCGCTACATGCAGGCGCGGTATCCTGCACTGTTCGTTCTGGTGGTGTTTTTCGGCGTGCTGGCAGGCATCCTCGCCCACTGGCTGCAAAAGCGCTCATCGGCACCGACCCTGGAACTGCAACGGGCCCTGGGCGCCAATGAATTTGTGCCCTATTACCAGCCAGTGGTGCGTGGCGACAACATCCGGCAGTGGGCCGGCTGTGAAGTGCTGATGCGCTGGAATCATCCCAGGGAAGGCCTGGTGCGCCCGGACCTGTTCATTCCCCTGGCCGAACATTCGGGCCTGATCGTACCGATGACCCGCGCCCTGATGCGCCAGACCGCCGCACAGTTGGCGCCCCACACCGCGCAGTTTGCCGACAATTTTCACGTGGGCATCAACATTACCGCTCGCCATTGTCACGACCTGGAGCTGGTGGAGGACTGCCGGGAGTTCCTCGCTGCCTTCCCGCCGGGCAAGGTGATCCTGGTCCTTGAGTTGACCGAGCGCGAGTTGATCGAACCCACGGATATCACCCGCCAGCTGTTCCAGGCGCTGCATGAAATGGGGGTAATGATCGCGATCGACGACTTTGGCACCGGCCACTCCAGCCTGGGTTATTTGCGCAACTTCAATGTCGATTACTTGAAGATAGATCAAAGCTTCGTGGCAATGATCGGTGTTGATGCACTCTCGCGGCATATACTCGACAGCATCATTGAACTGTCTGCCAAGCTGGACCTGGGCATCGTTGCCGAAGGCGTCGAAACACAAGAACAATGCGACTATCTGGCGGCCCAAGGCGTTGATTTCTTGCAAGGCTACCTGTTTGGCAAGCCTGTACCTTGCGACGAGTTCATTAGATTCCTGAACAGCCATTGAATAGCCAGCCACTTCAACGGAAATATTGTTATTTATACAAAAGACATGATTTACTCATGACTGATTAACTACTACAATTTTTCCTGCCTGTGCTGAATTGGCAGGAAGGCCACTTTCATTGAGTCGCCTTAAGGCTCTTGGCTTATCGCTTTGTTTGCAGTAGATATCAGCCAAATACACTATTGGAGTATAGATTTTGTCCAGACTCGCCGAATTTCGCGCAGCAGAAAAAGCCCTTCAAGAGCAGCTTGCCCAGCTGGAATCCCTGAAGAACGATGCTGGTTTGAAGAAAGAAATCGAATTCGAAGAAAAGCTGCAAGGGCTGATGAAGACCTACGGCAAAAGCCTGCGCGACATCATCTCCATCCTGGATCCTAACCCGGGCAAGTCCGGCGCTTCCGTCGCTGCCGCACCCAAACAGCGCCGTGCCCGCGTCGTCAAGGTTTACCACAACCCGCACACGGGTGAACTGATCGAAACCAAGGGCGGCAACCATCGCGGCCTGAAGGCGTGGAAAGAACAGTACGGCGCAGCCACTGTAGACTCCTGGCTTCGCGGCTAATGCTTTGCGGCTAGTACAAACGCACTAAGAAAAGCCCTGCACATGCAGGGCTTTTTTGTTTACAGGCATCGATAGTGAAACAAATCAGGACGCTGGCACTTTCAAAAACGAACTTTAAAAAACATTTCACTTTGTTCAAATCGACTTATTTGTCGCGATGCCTACAACGCTCAAAGTTTAAGGCTGTCACGCACCGAACTGACTTCATCCTTGCTTGATTCGTAAGCGTCGGCCTGGCCTGCGTATGAAAAAACATAGGCCTTATCGGTATCGACAGCCCCCACCAACGTTTGCGACAGCACATGCCGACCGTTCTCGGTGATTACACAGGTAGTTTCCAATGCCTCAAGCCGGCTCAATGTTGTGGGGTGCATCTTGGTGCACACACTTTGATAACCACCCTGGGCAAAGTCCTTCTGGATGGATTTGCGCATTTCCAGCAGCACACCTTGCAGGTTGACCGTATGCCCCGCTTCGATTGGCGTGCCCGTCAACTCCATGACCATCAAGGTCGCGCCATTCTCATCATTCTTTATGGCCCGCTGGCGGGACACCGCCGACGGTTGTGCCGGGGCCTGGTCGTCGGGCGCCACTTCCTCTACCTGCCAGCCGCTGGGCCAATGAATTTCCGGGTCAGCCGCCCATGCAGCGGTGCTGCCCAGCAACAGGCCCAGGGTACTCAACAACGGTGCGCGAAATCCGGTCATTACGAAAAACACTCAAGGTTCAAGCGACAAAGTTTGGGCCCCTGCACCCGCTGGCCGCAAGGGTTGCGTGACCTTTTTCATTTGGCGCAACCGGCAGGGCTGCGTATCATGGACCGGCTGCACGGATGCCAGCCGCAAGCCAAGGGATGCTCCAACCGGAGCCACGTTTGCCCCATTTTTCTCTGGAGGGCCCATGAGCCTGCACGAACTGAACACTTTCCCGGGCGTCACCGCCCAGCCTGACGCCGCCACCACGAACTTCGTGTTCAACCACACCATGCTGCGGGTCAAGGACATCACCAAGTCGCTGGATTTCTACACCCGCGTACTGGGTTTTTCCCTGGTTGAAAAACGTGACTTCCCGGAAGCCGAATTCAGCCTGTACTTCCTGGCCCTGGTCGACAAGGCCCAGATCCCGGCCGACGCTGCCGCCCGCACCCAGTGGATGAAGTCGATCCCGGGCATCCTCGAACTGACCCACAACCACGGCACCGAAAACGACGCGGACTTTGCCTACCACAACGGCAACACCGACCCGCGTGGCTTTGGCCACATCTGCATCTCGGTGCCGGACATCGTTGCTGCCTGCGCGCGCTTTGAAGAACTGGGCTGCGACTTCCAGAAGCGCCTGAGTGACGGCCGCATGAAAAGCCTGGCCTTCGTGAAAGACCCGGATGCGTACTGGGTTGAAATCATTCAGCCAACGCCGCTGTAAGGTTCCGCCGGCAATAAAAAACCCCATGATCACTCATGGGGTTTTTCATTTCCGGGCCGGAATTTACGCCGGGGCGGAAGTGCGGATCAGGTGATCGAAAGCACTCAGGGAAGCCTTGGCGCCCTCGCCTACTGCAATCACGATCTGCTTGTACGGCACAGTCGTTACGTCGCCGGCGGCAAAAACGCCTGGCAGCGAAGTCTCACCACGTGCATCGACGATGATCTCGCCACGTGGAGTCAACTCCACAGTGCCTTTGAGCCAGTCGGTGTTGGGCAGCAAACCGATCTGTACAAAGATGCCTTCCAGGTCGATAGTCTTGAATTCGCCACTGTCGCGATCCTTGTAGGCCAGGCCGGTAACTTTCTGGCCATCACCCTTGACCTCACTGGTCAGCGCGCTGGTAATCACGTCAACGTTCGGCAGGCTGTACAGCTTGCGCTGCAACACGGCGTCGGCGCGCAACTTGCTGTCAAACTCAAGCAAGGTCACGTGGCTGACGATACCGGCCAGGTCGATGGCTGCTTCAACGCCGGAGTTACCGCCGCCGATCACCGCCACGCGCTTGCCCTTGAACAGCGGGCCGTCGCAGTGCGGGCAGAAGCACACGCCTTTGGCCTTGTATTCCTGCTCACCCGGTACACCCATTTCGCGCCAGCGGGCACCGGTGGCCAGGATCACGGTCTTGGACTTGAGGGTCGCACCGCTTTCGAAACGGATTTCGTGCAGCTCACCGTTGTTTTTCGCCGGGATCAGCGCAGTAGCACGCTGCAGGTTCATGATGTCCACGTCGTACTGACGCACGTGGGCCTCCAGGGCGCTGGCGAGTTTCGGCCCTTCGGTTTCCTGTACCGAGATAAAGTTCTCGATCGACATGGTGTCCAGCACCTGCCCGCCGAAGCGCTCGGCTGCAACACCGGTACGGATGCCTTTACGTGCAGCGTAGATAGCCGCTGCCGAACCCGCTGGGCCACCGCCGACGACAAGTACGTCGAACGCATCTTTGGCGCTGATTTTCTCGGCGGCTTTTTCGATACCGCTGGTGTCGAGCTTGGCGAGGATTTCTTCCAGGCCCATGCGGCCCTGGCCGAAGTTCACACCATTCAAGTAAACGCTGGGCACGGCCATGATCTGACGATCATCGACTTCTGCCTGGAACAGCGCACCGTCGATGGCGACGTGGCGGATGTTCGGGTTCAGTACTGCCATCAGGTTCAGCGCCTGGACCACGTCCGGGCAGTTCTGGCACGACAGCGAGAAGTAAGTCTCGAAGCTGAACTCGCCTTTAAGGGCGCGAATCTGTTCAATCACTTCGACACTGGCCTTCGAGGGGTGGCCGCCGACTTGCAGCAGCGCCAACACCAGCGAAGTGAATTCATGGCCCATTGGGATGCCGGCAAAACGCAGGCTGATATCGGCACCCGGGCGGTTGATGGAGAACGATGGCTTGCGCGCATCATTGCCATCGCTTTTCAGGGTAATCAGCGTCGAAAGGCTGGCTACATCTTGCAAGAGGGCAAGCATTTCCTGGGATTTCGCACCGTCATCGAGGGAGGCGACGATCTCGATCGGCTGGGTGACCCGTTCCAGGTATGACTTCAACTGAGCTTTAAGATTGGCGTCCAACATACGGGCGATTTCCTATTAATTCGGTTTATTGCAGACAAAAAAAACGCCCGAGCGAATCTCGCCCGGGCGTTTCGAGGGCGGATGCAGCTTACTTAGGTGCGGTAACCCGCCCTTGGCATTTCACAGACTTAGATCTTGCCGACCAGGTCCAGGGACGGAGCCAGGGTGGCCTCGCCTTCTTTCCACTTGGCTGGGCAGACTTCGCCCGGGTGAGCAGCAACGTACTGGGCCGCCTTGATTTTGCGCAGCAGCTCGGAAGCGTCACGGCCAACGCCGCCATCGTTCAGTTCAACGATTTTGATCTGGCCTTCAGGGTTGATCACGAAGGTGCCACGGTCTGCCAGGCCAGCTTCTTCGATCAGCACGTCGAAGTTGCGGGAGATGGTCAGGGTCGGGTCGCCGATCATGGTGTACTGGATTTTGCCGATGGCTGGCGAGGTGTTGTGCCAGGCAGCGTGGGCAAAGTGGGTGTCGGTGGAAACGCTGTAGATTTCGACGCCCAGTTTCTGGAATTCGGCGTAGTTGTCAGCCAGGTCTTCCAGTTCGGTTGGGCAGACGAAGGTGAAGTCGGCTGGGTAGAAGAAGACGACAGACCATTTGCCTTTCAGGTCAGCATCAGTCACGTCTACGAAGTTGCCGTTTTTGTAGGCGGTAGCTTTGAACGGTTTTACTTGGCTGTTGATGATAGGCATCGTTGACTCTCCGTCAGGTTTGTAGAAGGGCTTAGTAAGTTGATGAGGTGAATCCTACCCACTCTTCCGGCCGATGGCTCATTGGCAAACCTGATGCTGACGATTGGTTTTCACTATCAAGAGACTGTATTAATAGAAGAAACCTTGAATCACTCGAGGGATGCCCGGGTCATGCCGAGAAAGGGCGTCGCTTCAACATAGCGCATGGCCGATTTCATGTCTTTCCAGCCGACGTAAGTCATCAACGACTTCAAGTCCCAGCCACTGCGATGAGCCCAGGTAGCGAAGCCCCGGCGCAGGGAGTGGCTGGTGTACTGATCGGCCGCAATCCCGGCGCGCTCCAGCGCCTGGCGCAACAGCGGGATCACGCTGTTGGCGTGCAAGCCCTCCTCGCCCAGGTTGCCCCAGCGATCAATGCCGCGAAACACCGGGCCGCGCACCAGCGCTGAAGCGCTGAGCCATTCGCTATAGGCCTGCACCGGGCACAGCCGCAACAGCGCCGGCGTCTGGTAGGTGCGGCCGATATTTTCCCGATCACTTTTGCTGCGCGGTAGATACAGGGTGATGCCCGAACCGGGCACCGCCTGCACGTGCTCGATATTCAACCGGCATAACTCATCGCTGCGAAAGCCACGCCAGAAACCCAGCAGGATCAACGCCGCGTCACGCTTGGCCCGCAGCCATCGAGGATGGTCTTCTGCGCGCCGGGCGTCGTGGCCTTCCTGTTCGAGGAACTGGATGACCTGCTCCAGGTGCTGCAGTTGCAATGGCTCCGCCTGTTTTTCCTGAGCCGGGTGCAGGGCGCGAATGCCTTTCAGGACTTTGCGCACCACTGGCGCCTTGGTCGGATCAGGAAACCCCTGGCTGGTGTGCCACTGGGCCAGCGCCGATAAACGCAGCTTCAACGTGTTGACCGACAGCACGCCCGCATGCGCCACCAGATAGCGCGCCACGCTGTCGCTGGTCGCCGGCAGGAATCCACCCCAATTCACCTCGAAATGCTCGATTGCCGCTCGATAGCTGCGGCGGGTGTTATCGCGGGTGGCCGCATTCAGATAACGGTCCAGCTCACTCATGCCTGTACTGCCATTGGCTGTTGTCCATTTCAAAACCTGTATCACACGGGATAATACGCCAATATCCCATCTGATAAATCATCAATTTCGGCTTTAAAACAATCGTGATATAGTACGTATATACATACTACGTACCACAGTACCAAATCGACGGAGACTCCATGGCTCGCGGCGGCATCAATAAAGCAGTAGTTCAAACGGCACGCCTGGCGATCCTTGCCCGTGGCGAAAACCCGAGCATCGATGCAGTACGCATCGAGATGGGCAATACCGGCTCGAAAACCACGATTCATCGCTATCTGAAGGAGCTGGAAGAAAGCGAAACCCGCCAGACCATCACCGAAGCGCCCATTGACGACGAATTGGGTGAACTGGTGGCGCGACTGGCCCAGCGCTTGAAGGAGAAGGCCCAGGAGCCTATCGACCTGGCCCTGGCGCAGTTCCAGCAACAGAAAACCGCCCTGCTCGCCCAGGTTGAGGAGCTGGAAGCGGCCCACTCCCAGCTCAAGCAGCAGTTCGATATCCAGTCCGCCGCTCTGGCCGATGAAAGCGCGGCCTTGCAAAGCACTCGCTCCAGCCTGCAAACCGAGCAAACCCGCAACGCCGGGCTGAGCCAGGCGTGCAGCGATTACGAGTTGCGGATCAACGACAAGGACGAGCAGATTCGCTCACTGGAAGAAAAGCACCTGCATGCCCGGGACGCCCTGGAGCATTACCGCAATGCGATCAAGGACCAGCGTGAACAGGAACAGCGTCGCCATGAAGGCCAGTTGCAGCAGGTCCAGGCAGAGCTGCGCCAGGCCCAGCAGAGCGCGATGGTGCGCCAGGATGAAATCACTCAGTTGCACCGCGATAACGAGCGCCTGCTGATCGAGCATCGAGTGACCGTGAAGGAATTGAGCGCACTGCAGGAACAGGCTCGCCAGGACCGTGAACAGCAGCGTCAATTAAGCGAACAAGTGAGTGTGATCGACAGCGAGCGCACCCTGTTGCAGGAACGCTTGCGGGTTGCCCAACTGGAGAATCAGGCGCGCCAGGAAGCGCTGGCCGAGCATCAGAAGACCAACAAAACCCTGGAACTGGACCTGATCAAGGCCCAGGCCAGTATTGATGCGCTGCGCCTGGCAGCCGTCGTTGCGACGGTGCCGGAAGCAACTACCGAGGGCTGATTACTGCGCCACTGGCGTGCGCATGGTGACGAACTCTTCCGCCGCCGTTGGGTGCACGCCGATGGTTTCATCGAAATGCTGCTTGGTCGCGCCCGCCTTGAGCGCGATCGCCAGGCCCTGCACGATCTCGCCAGCGTCGGGGCCGACCATGTGGCAACCCAGGACCTTGTCGGTCTCGGCGTCGACTACCAGCTTCATCAGGGTCTTTTCCTGGCAGTCGGTCAGGGTCAGTTTCATCGGCCGGAAGCGGCTTTCGAACACCTGCACCTTGTGCCCGTCTTCACGGGCCTGCTCTTCGCTGAGGCCCACGGTGCCGATATTCGGCAGGCTGAACACCGCCGTCGGGATCATCGCGTAGTCCACCGGACGATATTGCTCAGGCGTGAACAAGCGACGTGCCACGGCCATGCCTTCAGCCAGGGCCACTGGCGTCAGTTGCACGCGGCCGATCACATCACCAATCGCCAGGATCGACGGTTCGGCGGTCTGGTACAGCTCATCCACTTCGACAAAGCCGCGCTTGTCCAACTTGACGCCAGTGTTTTCCAGCCCCAGGTTATCGAGCATCGGGCGTCGGCCAGTGGCGTAGAACACGCAATCGGCTTCCAGCACGCGGCCATCTTTCAAGGTGGCCTTGAGGCTGCCATCGGTCTGTTTGTCGATACGCTCGATGTCGGCGTTGAACTGCAGGTCCAGGCCGCGCTTGGTCAGCTCTTCCTTCAAGTGCGTGCGCACCGAGCCGTCAAAACCGCGCAGGAACAGGTCGCCGCGATACAGCAGCGAAGTCTGTGCGCCCAGGCCATGGAAAATCCCGGCGAACTCGACGGCGATATAGCCACCGCCGACTACCAGCACACGCTTGGGCAGCTCCTTGAGGAAAAACGCCTCATTGGAGCCAATGGCGTGCTCGCGCCCCGGGATTTCCGGGATCTGCGGCCAGCCACCGGTGGCAACCAGAATGTGCTTGGCGGTGAAACGCTCGCCGTTGATTTCTACCTGGTGCGGGTCCACCAGCCGCGCATGCCCTTCGTGCAGGGTCACGCCGCTGTTGACCAGCAGGTTGCGGTAGATGCCATTGAGACGGTTGATTTCACGATCCTTGTTGGCGATCAGGGTCGCCCAATCGAAATTCGCTTCACCCAGGGACCAGCCAAAACCGCTGGCCTGCTCGAAGTCTTCGGCGAAATGCGCGCCGTACACCAACAGTTTCTTCGGTACGCAGCCCACATTCACGCAGGTACCGCCCAGGTAGCGGCTTTCAGCCACCGCCACTTTGGCGCCAAAACCCGCAGCGAATCGTGCAGCGCGCACACCGCCGGAACCGGCACCAATTACATAAAGGTCAAAATCGTAGGCCATTTCACTCTCCTCGGCAGGACAACAGCATACCTGCTGCCGCGCCAGAGGTCAGCGCCTTACCAGCGATACGTCGCGCTGGCCTGCAACGAACGGGTTGCGCCCCAGTAGCAAAGGAAACCGTTGCTGCAGTAGGCCAGGTATTCCTTGTTGAACAGGTTGCTGGCGTTGAGGGCCAGGCGCCAGTTCTGCACGTCATAGTGCGCCGCGGCATCAAACAGCGTGCGCGATGACACCTCCAGCGTGTTGTCGGCGCTGCCGTAGCTCGGCCCGAAATAGCGCGCACCCGCCGCGAAACCGACGCCCTGCAGCGGGCCGTCGTGGAAGGTGTAGTCCGCCCACAGCGAGGCACTCTTGCCCGGGATGCCGGTCGGGTGTTCGCCCTGGTCGCCATCATTGGATTTGAGGATGCGCTGGTCCATCCAGGTGTAAAAACCGATCAGGCTGAGGTTCGAGGTGACCTCGGCATGGGCTTCCAGCTCGATGCCGCGGGAGCGGATTTCGCCTTTCTGGGTGGCAAAATTGGGGTCGACATCGTCGGTGGTCAGGACGTTTTGCTGACGCAGGTCGAACACTGCCGCGCTGTACAGGCTGCGGGAGCCCACAGGCTGGTATTTAACGCCGGCTTCGTACTGCTTGCCGGTGGTCGGCACAAATGTCGCGCCCAGCCGGTCAGTGCCCAGTTGCGGCTGGAACGATTCGCTGTAGCTGACATACGGCGCAACGCCGTTATCAAACACGTAGCTCAGGCCCGAACGCCAGGTGAGTTTCTCGTCGTGCTGGCGCGTGTTGCTCAGGTTGGCGCCGGTCAACGCGCTGTCCTGATTGTCGTAGGTACGCGCCCAGTCTTGCCGCACACCGATCAGCCAGCGCCAATGGTCGAAGCTGAGCTGGTCCTGCAGGTACACGCCAAACTGGCTCTGGGTGGTGTATTGGTTGATGGACACCGGCACCCTCGGCAAGGCGCTGAAGTCGGGGTTGTAGATATTGATCGCACTCGGGAAATACTGACCGCCCCGGTTGATGGTCTGCAACAGCCGCTGGAAGTCCGCCCCCATCAGCACAGTGTGCTTGACCGGGCCGGTGCTGAAGTCGGACTGCAACTGGTTATCAAGGGCGAACTGGCCAAGGTGCTCATGATTGACGTTGGCCCACAGCGGCGCGGTGGCAAGGTTGGCGTCCAGCGGCCCGGTGAGGGAAGTCTGGTAGTAGTCGACGTCATCATGCATATAGCGCAGGTGCTGGCGAAAGCTCCAGGTGTCGTTGAACCGGTGGCTGAACGCGTAGCCCAGGGAAAACTGATTGCGCTTGAAGCGATCGCGGTCCGGGTCGCCCAGGTAATCATCGGGGCGCAAGCGCCCATTCGGGTTGTGCAGCGCGGTGCCATACGCGGGTACCGGGTTGAACAGCCCACCTTCCGGGTCGTATTGATAGTTGGCCAGCAGGGTCAGGCTGGTGTCGTCGTCGATGTTCCAGGTGATGGCCGGCGCGATGGCGATGCGCTGGTCCTTGATGTGATCGGTCTGGGTATCGGCCATGCGGCCCAGCCCGGTCAGCCGATAGGTCACATCGCCCTGCTCGTCCAGGCGCCCGCCAAAATCGAAGCCGGCCTGATAGCGGTTGTCATTGCCCACGCTCATTTGCAACACGTGCAGTGGCTCATCCGTCGGCCGCTTGCTCTGCATGTCCACCAGGCCGCCCGGCCCGCTCTGGCCGTACAGCACGGAAGCTGGCCCGCGCAGCACGTCGATGCGCTCCAGAAACCAAGGGTCGACCCGAGGCGTAGCGAACCAGGTCGTGCGATTGAGCTTGAGCCCGTCGAGGTAGGAGTCGGCATCGAAGCCGCGAATGCTCAACTGGTCAAACCGCAGGTCGTTATCCTGGGAGTAAACCCCTGGTGTGTAGCGCAATGCCTGGTCGACGGTTTGCGCCGCCTGGTCATCCATCTGCTGGCGGCTGACCACCGAGATCGATTGCGGCGTCTCCACGATCGGCGCGCCGGTTTTGGTGCCCACGGTGGTGTTGCGCGCCACATAGCCTGGCACCACGCCGTCTGCCGGCTCGGCCTCGGCGGCTGTCACCGCGGTGTCCTTCAACACGATGGGCGCGTCATCGGCCCACACAACAGGAGCAAGCGCCAACACCACCAGCGCCAGCCTGGAAAGGTAAAACGGAGGAGAAGACAACGCACCGGACATGACGATTCCTTGAAAAGTCTTTTTGTTAATCGTTCTTATTTAATATTGAATCGCGTTAAAGATCCGGTCATTCTTCTACGCGCACGGGTCAATTAATGACCGTTCCAACCTACATCTCAGGAATCATTCTTGATTGGACAACATCTGGCGTAAACGCTTTGGGGCGCCCGCTCGCAGCACCAGCGAGGAATTGCGGGTTCGGGCCCATGACTATGTCGATGGCGCACGGGAGATTTGGCACAGCCATGAATATGGCCAACTGGTGCACGCCACCCAAGGCGTGATCCGGGTGCTGACCCGCATGGGCGCCTGGACCGTCCCGCCGGCATACGGCTTTTGGATTGCGCCGGGTGTCGACCATGAATTGCACATGGTCGGTGAGGTTGCGATGCGCGCACTGTACGTGGAAAGCGATCAATTACCCGCGGCGTGGCAATCCTGCCGATTGATCAGGGTAGAGCCGCTGCTGCGGGAGCTGATTCTGGGCATGCTCGCACCCGACGCCCACACTGCCCTGCTCACGCCATTGCTGCTGCACCAGTTGATATCCGCGACTCAAACCGAAGGCTGCAGCCTGCCATTGCCCCGGGACAAACGCCTGCTCAGTGTGTGTGAAATGCTTCTGGAAGACCCGGCGAACCCGGCCACCCTGGAAGACTGGAGTGAATCCATCGGCGCCAGCGTGCGCACCCTGCGCCGGCGGTTTCGGGATGAAACCGGGCTGAGCTTCAACCAATGGCGCCAGCAGCTACGGATTGCCGAAGCCGTTTGCCAGTTAGCCCAGGGCCGACCATTGGGGGCTATTGCACGGGACATGGGCTATGCCAACGGCAATGTGTTTGGTGCAATGTTCAAGCGGGTACTGGGCGAAGCCCCCAGCCGCTATTTGGGCAAGGCATAAAAAAACCTGCGGTCTTTCGACTCGCAGGCTTTTTCAACGGGCTGGCAACGATGAATCAGTAAGCCTTGCCAGTCTTGTAGAAGTGCTCGTAGCAGAAGTTGGTCGCTTCGATGTAGCCTTCAGCGCCACCGCAGTCAAAACGACGACCCTTGAACTTGTAGGCAATCACGCAACCGTCTTTTGCCTGCTTCAGCAGGGCGTCGGTGATCTGGATCTCGCCACCCTTGCCTGGCTCGGTTTCTTCGATCAGCTTGAAGATGTCAGGGGTCAGGATGTAGCGGCCGATGATCGCCAGGTTCGACGGAGCATCTTCCGGCGCTGGCTTTTCAACCATGTCGCGTACGCGGATCAGGCCATCACCGATATCGTCGCCGGCAATCACGCCGTACTTGTTGGTTTCCTGAGGATCGACCTCTTGAACCGCGACGATGGTGCAACGGTACTTCTGGTACAGCTTGACCATCTGGGTCAGGACGCCGTCGCCTTCCAGGTTTACACACAGGTCATCGGCCAGTACCACGGCGAACGGTTCGTCACCGATCAGCGGACGACCGGTCAGGATCGCGTGCCCCAGGCCTTTCATTTGGGTCTGGCGGGTGTAGGAGAACGAGCACTCGTCGAGCAGCTTACGGATGCCGACCAGGTATTTTTCCTTGTCGGTGCCCTTGATCTGGTTTTCCAGCTCGTAGCTGATGTCGAAGTGGTCTTCCAGGGCGCGTTTGCCACGGCCGGTCACGATCGAGATTTCGTTCAGGCCGGCATCCAGTGCTTCTTCCACGCCATACTGGATCAGTGGCTTGTTCACCACCGGCAGCATTTCTTTGGGCATGGCCTTGGTCGCTGGCAGGAAGCGAGTGCCGTAACCGGCTGCTGGGAACAAGCATTTCTTGATCATATGAGTCCTTACAAAGGGCTGTGCGTACGAAATTCGGCGCAGTCTAATCAGGCCGCAGTCACCTTACAATGGGTCCTGCTGGCGTTGCGATGTCAACATAGAGAAAAAATGTCGGCGTAAGTTCCGCCGGCATTCAATCAAGTACCTTCGCCGCTGTTAGAAATCGTCGGCTTGTGCCCGTCATTCAAAGGGCTCCAACCTTTTTAGCACGCTTTATGACGATCGGCACTGACCTGCAACAACTTGCGCCGTCCCACGCCGTTTGGCGCTATCATTACGCCCTTGAACCAGACAACGAGATTGATAGATGTCAGAACCAAAAGGCGTGAACGGCTACCTGATCACCAAGCGAGCGGACGGCTGGCACTTGATCAACTTCCATGGCGACAGCGTTGCCGGCGCATTCGCGACCGAAGCTCAAGCCTGTGCCGTGGCCGAAGTGTTTGTGGATGAGGCCGGCCACGCGTCGAGCAAGCGTCCGAAAACCAAGTAACACCGCGGTAACGCCAATCAAGCCTCGTTTGACGGGGCTTTTTTGTGTTTGTCTGTACGTTGATGGCGGTTCGCTATAATCTCGCCTGTAACGCCCCACGACAGTGTCAGCGCTCCCCTCCAACACCCTGATGACGACTCCTACATGAACAAGATCCTGGCACTGATTGCGGTACTGGCGCTTACCGGTGGCTGCACCACCACTTCCGACACGGTCCTGAAGAACGGCGAACAAGGACTGGCCATCGACTGCTCCGGCGAAGCCAACTCCTGGGCCAGCTGTTATGAAAAGGCTGATGCGTCCTGCGCGGGCACCGGCTACCGGATTGTCGGCACCGAAGGCACACCGGCCCTGAAAGAAAGCGACAAGACCCTGGGCAAGGATGTCGGCAACTACAAGACCCGCAGCGTGACGGTGGTCTGCAAATAATTACATGTGAATTTCGGCGAACTTGATGCCCAGGCCGCGAATGGTCTCGATCAAGTCGTCCAGGCGGGAGAAGGATTCGACTTCATCCTGGTCATCCACCAGGAAGTAACTGCGACCGCCGCTCTTCTTGAAGAACACGATCCACTCGCCCGTATCCGCGGGATTTTGAATCACATGGGTCGCAGAAATATGCCCCCCTGCATGCTGTTCCCTGACTTGCTCACGTTTCATGACTGAGTTTCCGAAAAGACAATGCCGCTGATTCAGCGGCATTTTTTATGGGTTATCGACAGTTTAACGGATGCCTTGCCCGATCAGTACGCCATCGACCGTCTGCCCGTAAAGATTGACGCCGTCATTGGCGTGGAACTTCACCCGGGTTTTCTCCACGGAGCCGTCCACGAGGCGCGGGTCCTGAGGACGCTCGTGACGGTTGACGTAGGCCGCCACGTCCCAGGCTTGCTGGTCGGTCAGGCTGCCGCCCTGGCCCAGGGGCATGTTGTGCTTGATGAAGGACGCTGCCGTATTGATTCGATGCATCCCGGCGCCCCAGTTGTAGGAGTCTTTACCCCAGAGCGGCGGCATCACGTAGTTGTCGCCCACTTTCTGGCCCTGGCCTTCGGCGCCATGGCACACCGCGCACTGGCCCTTGTAGACCTCTGCGCCCTGGGCCAGGTCGTAACCCTTGGCGGGTGCCGGCACGTCCGGGTAGCCACGGCCCGGCAGTTCGACGCCCAAAGGAGCCTTGCTCGCCAGCCAGTAGGCATACACCGACAGCGCGGTAATCTCCGGGCTGTCTGCAGCCGGTGGCGTGCCGCCATTCATGCTGAACTGGAAACAGCCCTGCAAACGCTCGGCGAAGGTGTTGACCTTGTCGTTCTTTTTTCGATACGCCGGGTACATCGGGTAGGCACCCCACAGCGGCGCCGAATTGGCCAGGCGACCCTGGTCCAGGTGGCAATTGCTGCAATTGAGGCCATTACCGACAAATTGCGGCGCCAGGCGCTTGGTGTCGACAAACAGCGCGTAGCCCTGTTTCACCAGCTTGCCGTAGGCGTTGTCCGGCAGCTCGCTTTCTTTGGGCGGCTGGAACTGCACGACAGCCCCATGAGCGCCGGCTGGCTGCAACTGTGACTGGTCTTCCATGGCAATAGGGGCGGCATGGACGGGTACGCCGATCAGGCTTCCCAGCAGCGGAGCAAACAAGAAGCGCTTCATGGCTTGGCCTCCTGGCCGCTCAACGAGGCAAAATAGGTGGCCACGGCCTGCACTTCTTCAGCGCTGAGGGATTTGGCGATATGGCCCATCAGATCATTCGGATCGTTATGGCGCGTGCCGCTGCGCCAGGCGTTCAACTGCGCCGCGAGGTAGGCCGCAGATTGTCCGGCCAGGGGTGGAAACCCGTCGCCGACGCCCACGCCGGCCGGGCCATGACAGCTGACACAGGCCGGAATCTGGCGCTCCCACGCACCTTGCAGGGCAATCTTTTGCGCAGCGTCAGTAGGCATCTCGCTGCGGTGCACCGGCACAGGTGCGGGCGCAGGCATTGCCGCCAGCTGCCGGGTTACAGCGCTGACTTCCTCTTCCGTGAGGGCGTTGGCCAGTGGCTGCATCACCGGGCTGTTCCGGGCGCCACTTTTAAAATCCTGCAGCTGCTTACGCAAATACACCGCCGATAAACCGGCCAAACGCGGAAAACCCGCGGCTGCCAGCCCCAGGCCATCAGCCCCGTGGCAGGCCACGCACGGCGCAGCTCCCGGCTGCGAGCCGCCCTGCATATAAACGTTTTTCCCCTCCAGCGCGTGGGCATTGCCCAACATCAGCAACAACGCGCTACCCATCAGAACTCGTTCCAGAGACATCATCACGACTCCATTTTTATAGTTATATGCTTAGGCGAATTAGGCATAAGCCTACAAATGGTAGGGCAATGGCCCGGTCGCGACAACACTCATCCGCGAGTAAAGGACGGCGTACTGAACATCGCGCACAAAAAAGCCCGACGCTGCGGCAGCAGGGACGGGCTTCTTGATCGGATTCGAGGTGGGCGGCTACAGACTCAGCCGGAAATGCACGCTTCCCCCGCAGCCTTCACGTCACCTGGACGAATAGGCACATTGGACATGCTCTCGTAGAGCTTGATACTGCTCCCGCTGGAGCGCTCTTCAATTTCAAAAATGGCCGACGGGTCGGCAGAAAACTTCTGCGGTACGATAACTTGAACACCATCCTTGTGAGGCTCGATCTGCGAAGGCCTGCGGGTTTTAGACAATTTCTGGACAACGCACGCCGCGTATTCCTGTGGTTTTTTCCCGGAGATCACTGCCAGCGTTGGTGGGGTCTGCTTGATATCCGCCACCGAAGCACATCCACCCAACGCCAGGGCCAGAACCAACACACTCCACTTCATATAAAAACCTCCGATAAAGACCCTACGACAGCGAAGAAGGTATTTTTCTCCCGCCCACGTAGGATTTATCCCTGATAACTCGGTAAATAACTGTTTTAAATTGTCGAAGTCGTCGACGACGGTCCGATAATAAACGTGCTGGGGCTGATAAACTCCATCTTAACCTACGTATCGTTCTGATTTTTCAGAAAAAGCCCTTCTGGAGACACCTTATGAAATTCATCCACCAGCGTGAGCACCTCAATGAAGGAGATATTGTCGTCATTGAATGCTCGCAAACCTGCAACATCCGCCTGATGAGCGATGCCAACTTTCGCAGCTTCAAGAACGGCGGCCGCCATACTTACCACGGCGGCGCGTTCGACAAGTTCCCGGCAAAAATCACTGCGCCCAGCACCGGGTTCTGGAACATCACCCTGGACGTCGTGACCCGCCGCGCCATCAGCGTGACCAAAAAGCCGACCTTGTCCCACAAGATCCGCATTGTGCGCCGCACCAATTCGAAACTGAGCTGACAGGAATGCCCGTGACTACCACCAAATATGTGATCAAGTACAAACTCAACGGTGAGCGCCGCTTCGAGTTCGCCCAACTGCAAGCAGGCAGCGTGGAGGAAGCCAAGGAAGCCCTGGCGAAAATCCACGATGCCAGCGATGAGATTACCGACATCAATGTGAGCAAGGCGCTGTAATTCGAGCGCAAGCATCGGAGTGTTCTGACGCTGACGACTTTCTAGACTGGCAGCCCTAATGCGCTGCCACAGGAACTTGTCGATGCCTTCCACTCCACTGCATGAACGCCTGGCCAAGCTGGACTGGGCCGCCATCGAGCAAGCCCTCGATGAACAGGGTAACGCACTGATTCCGGCCCTGCTGGATCAGCAGGAATGCGCTGAACTGAGCGGCCACTACCCCCGACCCGAACTGTTTCGCTCCCATGTGACGATGGCCAGGCACGGCTTTGGCCGGGGCGAATACAAATATTTCCGCTACCCGCTGCCAGCGCCGATCTGCGCGCTGCGTGAACAGCTGTATGGGTTCCTGGCGCCCCAGGCCAATCGCTGGAACGAACAGATGAACCTGCCGATCACCTATCCGGCGCACCATGCCGACTTCATTGCCCGCTGCCACGCTGCCGGGCAGCAACGCCCTACCCCGTTATTGCTGCAATACGGCCCAGGCGACTACAACTGCCTGCATCAGGATCTGTACGGGGAACATGTGTTTCCCCTACAAGTAGCCATCCTGTTGTCGCAGCCGGGAGAGGACTTTCGTGGCGGGGAGTTGGTGCTGACGGAGCAGCGGCCAAGAATGCAATCCCGGGCTCAGGTCGTCCCTCTTAACCAGGGTGACGCGGTAATCTTCGCGGTCAATCAGCGACCCATGCCGAGTGTGAGGGGGTTTCATCGGGTGACCTTGCGCCATGGGGTCAGTGTTCTGCACAGTGGTACCCGGCATACCTTGGGAGTGATTTTTCACGATGCGCAGTAAGACCCTTCCCGGATCAACCGCCGATTTGTTCGCCGATGAGGCGCTGCAACAGCCCCCGGGGCGCGAGCAAATCGGTGAACAATCCTACGTCCTCAGGGGCTATGCCCTGCCCTGGCTCGAGCGTTTGCTACCGGAACTGCGACGGGTATTGGCTCAATCGCCCTTCCGGCAAATGGTCACGCCCGGTGGTTTTACCATGTCGGCGGCGTTAAGCAGTTGCGGTGACTTGGGCTGGACGACCGACTCCACCGGTTATCGCTACTCCCCGATTGACCCGAATAACCAACAACCCTGGCCAGCCCTGCCGGCCGCATTGCGCGAACTGGCCGTGATGGCCGCAGCAGATGCAGGTTTCGACGATTTCGAGCCGGATGCCTGCTTGATCAACCGCTATGTGCCAGGCGCGAAAATGTCCCTGCACCAGGACAAGAACGAGCGGCGCTATGCCGCCCCGGTGGTCTCGGTGTCATTGGGTTTACCGGCGATCTTCCTGTTCGGCGGCCATGAGCGCAGCGACAAGACGCAAAAAGTCTCGCTGTTCCATGGCGACGTAGTGGTATGGGGCGGCGTGGACCGCCTGCGCTTTCACGGCGTGATGCCGATCAAGCCCGGCACGCATCCGGTCATGGGGCCGCAGCGCATCAACCTGACGTTTCGCACGGCCGGATGAATTTGACCGCAAGCATCGGAGTGATGGGAATGCCCCACGGGACTAACCTGGCATTCTTCAACCAGGAGCCACCACCATGACCGCGCGCCACGCCACCGAACAAGACCCGCGCTGGGCAGCGATTGTCGCCCGAGACGCCAAGGCCGACTTGACCTTCGTCTATGGTGTGAAAACCACCGGTGTGTACTGTCGCCCCAGCAGTTCCGCACGGCGGCCGCGCCCGGAGAACGTCGAGTTCTTCGACACCCCGCAACAGGCTGAAGCGGCGGGCTACCGGCCCAACAAGCGCGCGTCGGGGGACCAGACCCAGGTGGCCGCACGCCATGCGCAACTGGTGGCAGCGGCCTGTCGGCACATCGAACAGGCCGAAACCCTGCCGCCCCTTGAAGATCTGGCCGCCCTCGCCGGCTTGAGCCCGTTCCATTTTCATCGGGTGTTCAAGGCGGTGACCGGCCTGACGCCAAAGCGCTACGGCAGCGCTCATCGCTCGCGCAAGGTACGGGACGGCCTCAAGGACCAGCACTCGGTGACCGATGCGCTGTACGACGCCGGCTTCAATTCCAACAGCCGCTTTTATGAGGCTGCCGACCAATTACTCGGCATGAAGCCCCGCGACTACAAAGCCGGCGGCACCAACACGGATATTCGCTTTGCCGTTGGCCAATGCTCATTGGGCGCCATTCTGGTGGCCCAGAGCAATCGCGGTGTGTGCGCGATCCTGCTGGGGGATGACCCGGACAAACTGGTGCGCGACCTGCAGGACCAGTTTCCCCGCGCCAATCTGCTGGGTGCCGATCACGACTTCGAACAATTGATCGCCCAGGTGGTGGGCTTTATCGAAGCGCCGGCCCTGGGCCTGGACTTGCCCCTGGACTTGCGCGGCACTGCGTTTCAGGAACGCGTGTGGCAAGCCTTGCGGGAAATCCCGGTGGGGTGCACCGCCAGCTACGCCGAGATCGCCCAGCGCATCGGCGCGCCGACCGCCTATCGCGCCGTGGCCCAGGCGTGTGGTGCCAACAGCCTGGCAGTGGCGATTCCCTGCCATCGCGTGGTGCGCGCCGACGGCAATCTGTCGGGCTACCGCTGGGGTGTCGAGCGCAAGCGGCAGTTGCTGGAGCGCGAAAGCCCGGCAGAATCCTGAGGACGTCTACACCAGTTTGCGCTTGCGAAACTCGGCCACCTTATGCCGATTGCCACACAGCGCCATGCTGCACCAGCGGCGCTTGTGGCCCTTGGTGCGGTCGTAGAACCACAGCACGCACTCGGGATGTTCGCAGGTGCGGACCAGGCCGAAATCCCCTTCCACCAGTAACGTCGCGGCGGCTTCGGCAATCGGCGCCAGGAACTGCTCGGCAGTCTGCACCTTGCGCTGGCGCTCCAGCCGCAACTCGCCAGGCGCCGGCCAAGCCAGTTGCGGGTGACTGACCGCCTTGCGCAGGAACGCATTCAGCGCGCCGGGATCGCCCTGCTGGCCGGCCTTGCGCTGTTCCAGTAACACGCGGATCACTTCCCGCAATCCCCGCGCCGCGCCCAGCAGTGCCCCCTCCTCAAATACCGGTACTGCGCCCTCCTCGGCCCAGCCAAGCCGCACCAGCCAGCGCTCGACATCGGCATCGCCTTGCCAGAATTCAAAGGGCACACCGTCGACATTCGCCCGGGTATTGAGCATGTCCAGCACGGGATGATCAGCCAGGACGTAGGGTTCCAACGGGGATGGGGTGATGGCGGGCATGGTAAATCCTCTTCAAGTCCGCGCCATCGTAACCGCTGATTTCGCTTTTGAATAGTTACTAAATTTGCTAATCAGTAACCCAATAAATTAATTTGACAGGTTACATTTTCAAGCGCAGCCTGCAAAACCAGTAACCCAACAAATCAATTTAACCAGTTACAAAGAGGACTACGATCATGTCGATTTCAGCCCCGGTTGTTCGCTATCAGCACGTTGATGCCGATGGTGTGCGCATTTTCTACCGTGAAGCCGGCGACCCGTCCGCGCCGGTGTTGCTGCTGCTGCATGGCTTTCCCAGTTCGTCCCATATGTACCGTGACCTGATCCCGCTGCTTGCCACCCGCTACCGGATCATCGCCCCGGACTTGCCAGGCTTCGGCTTCACCGAAGTCCCCGCCGAACGCAATTACCACTACAGCTTCGATAACCTGGCGATCACCGTTGGCCACTTCGTCGACGCCCTGAACCTCAGTCGCTATGCCCTCTATGTGTTCGACTACGGCGCACCGGTGGGCCTGCGCCTGGCCGTGGCCCACCCGGAACGGGTCAGCGCGCTGATATCGCAAAACGGCAATGCCTACCTGGAAGGTTTGGGTGACGCCTGGGCTCCGATCCGGGCCTACTGGGCCGAGCCGAGCCAGGCCAATCGCGAGGTGATTCGCAACGCGGTCATCAGCCTGGAAGGCACGCGTTATCAGTACCTGCATGGCGTGTCGCAACCGGAGTTGGTGGCGCCGGAGTCCTACATGCTCGACGTGCTCCTGATGCAGCGTCCCGGCAATGACGAGATCCAGTTGGACCTGTTCCTCGACTACCGCAACAACCTGACGCTGTACCCGGCGTTCCAGGCGTTTTTCAAGGCCACGCAAGTGCCGGCGCTGGTGATCTGGGGCCAGAACGATCCCTTCTTCATCCCGCCGGGCGCCCATGCCTACAAAGGCGACAACCCCAACGCCGTGGTGGAATTACTCGACACCGGCCACTTCGCCCTGGAAACCCACGCCGCGCACATTGCCCAACGGATTCATGCAGTACTGGGCGACGCCATCAACTGATAACCGCCCATGAAACACTGGATTCGTCCAGTGAATAATACAGACTGGCCTGGTGCTGCCTGGCCCTGCTAAAACGACGGAACAGCATTCCACCGTTGGAGAAGCGTCCCATGAGCACCTGGCCAGACACCCGAATTCTTGACCTGCTGGGCATCGATTTACCGATCATTCAGGCGCCCATGGCCAATGCCACGAGCACGGCCATGGTGATTGCGGCCAATCAGGCCGGCGCCCTCGGTTCAATGCCGGCGGCGGCGCTCAGCATCGAGCAACTGCGCGAAGCACTCACCACGATTCGCCAGGCCAGTTCGCGGCCGCTGAACGTAAATTTCTTCTGCCATCAGCCACCGACGCCGGATGCTCACCGCGACCTTCAGTGGAAGAACCTGCTGGAAACCTACTACCGCGAGCTGGGCGCCGATTTTGACGCGCCGACGCCCGTCTCCAACCGCGCACCGTTCAACAACGCCGCCTGTGAAGTGGTGGAAGAATTCCGCCCGGAAGTGGTGAGCTTTCACTTCGGCCTGCCGGAAAAATCCCTGCTGGACCGGGTCAAGGCCACCGGGGCGAAAGTGCTGTCGTCGGCTACCACCGTCGAAGAAGCCATCTGGCTGGAACAGCACGGCTGCGATGCAATCATCGCCATGGGCAACGAAGCCGGTGGCCATCGCGGGATGTTCCTCAGCGACGACCTGAATAGCCAGATCGGCACCATGGCGCTGGTGCCACAGGTTGTCGATGCCGTGCGCGTGCCGGTGATTGCGGCCGGCGGCATCGGGGATGCCAGGGGCATTGTCGCGGCCTTCGCCCTTGGCGCGTCAGCGGTGCAGATTGGCACCGCGTACCTGTTTACCCCCGAGGCCACCGTCTCGAAGTCACACCACCACGCCTTGCGCACTGCCCAGGCCAGTGAAACCGCGCTGACCAACCTGTTCACCGGGCGCCCGGCGCGGGGCATCATCAACCGCGTAATGCGTGAGTTGGGCGCGATCAACCCCACGGCGCCGGCGTTCCCGCTGTCCGGCGGTGCGTTGATGCCGCTCAAGGCCAAGGACGAAGCCGGCTTCAGCAACTTGTGGTCGGGCCAGGCGCTGCGCCTCGGCAAAGACATCTCCAGCTATGACCTGACGCTCGAACTGGCCGCGCAAACCCTGGAAAAACTCGGCCGACGCTGAACCTGAACTCCCGGGACAACTTTGCGCTGTACCGGCAGTGGCCAACCGCTATATATTCCCATACATAGCGGTAGTCCCCCTCTGCCTAACAAGCCGCAAACCCCAAGGAGCTTCTTGATGATGATTCGCGCCTCACGCCTGGCCCACACGGCCCTCGCCACCCTGATCGCCGCGTTTGGCTTCTCCTCGGCGAATGCCGATGAAGTACAGGTGGCCGTGGCTGCCAACTTCACCGCACCGATCCAGGCGATTGCCGCCGACTTTGAAAAAGATACGGGCCATAAACTGGTCGCTGCCTACGGCGCTACCGGCCAGTTCTACACCCAGATCAAGAACGGCGCGCCGTTTGAAGTGTTCCTCAGCGCCGACGACACCACCCCGCAGAAGCTCGAAGCCGAAGGTGACACCGTCAAGGGCTCGCGCTTCACCTACGCGGTCGGCACCCTGGCGCTATGGTCGGCCAAGGAAGGCTACGTCGATGCCAAGGGCGAAGTGCTGAAGAAAAACCAGTTCCAGCACCTGTCCATCGCCAACCCGAAAGCCGCGCCTTATGGCCTGGCCGCCACCCAGGTGCTGGCGAAGGAAGGCCTGACCGAGAAGGTCAAGGACAAGCTCGTTGAGGGCCAGAACATTACCCAGGCCTATCAGTTCGTCTCCACCGGCAACGCCGAACTGGGTTTTGTAGCGCTGTCGCAGATCTACAAGGACGGCAAAGTCACCAGCGGTTCGGCCTGGATCGTGCCGTCGTCGATGCATGACCCGATCAAGCAGGACGCGGTAATCCTCAACAAGGGCAAGGACAGCGCCGCCGCCAAGGCCCTGGTTGAATACCTGAAAGGTCCGAAAGCCGCCGCGGTGATCAAGTCCTACGGTTACGAGCTGTAAATGCCGCTGTCGAGTGCCGATTTTTCCGCGATCTGGTTGACCCTGAAACTGGCGTCGCTGACCACGGTCATCCTGCTGATCATCGGCACTCCGATAGCCCTCTGGCTGTCGCGCACCCGCTCGTGGTGGCGCGGCCCCATTGGCGCGGTGGTGGCCTTGCCGTTGGTGTTGCCACCCACGGTGATCGGCTTCTACCTGCTGCTGACCATGGGCCCCAACGGCTACTTCGGCCAGTTCACCCAATGGTTGGGCCTGGGCACCCTGACCTTCAGCTTCGCCGGGCTGGTGATTGGCTCGGTGATCTATTCCATGCCGTTTGTGGTGCAGCCGTTGCAAAACGCCTTCTCCGCTATTGGCACTCGCCCGCTGGAAGTGGCCGCGACCTTGCGGGCCAATCCCTGGGACACCTTTTTCACGGTGATCCTGCCCCTGGCGCGCCCGGGGTTTATCACCGCGTCGATTCTCGGTTTTGCCCACACCGTCGGCGAGTTCGGCGTGGTACTGATGATCGGCGGCAATATTCCCAACAAGACCCGGGTCGTCTCGGTGCAGATCTACGACCACGTCGAAGCCATGGAATATGCCCAGGCCCACTGGCTGGCCGGGTCCATGGTGGTGTTTTCTTTCCTGGTGTTGCTGGCGCTCTACTCCAGCCGTAAAACCAAGGCGGGCTGGAGCTGATGTCGATGATCGAGGTACGCCTGCAACTGAAGTATTCCGGGTTTGCCCTGGATGTCGACCTGCAACTGCCCGGTCGCGGGGTGACGGCGCTGTACGGCCACTCCGGCTCCGGCAAGACCACCTGCCTGCGTTGCATCGCCGGGCTGGAGCGGGCTGAAGAGGGTTTCGTGCAGATCAACGACGAGGTCTGGCAAGACAGCCGCAAAGGATTGTTCGTGCCACCCCACAAACGCGCCCTGGGCTACGTGTTTCAAGAAGCCAGCCTGTTCCCGCATTTGTCGGTGCTGGCCAACCTGGAGTTCGGCCTCAAGCGCATCCCGCGCCAGCAACGCCGGGTGGAGATGAGCCACGCCACCGAACTATTGGGCATCGGCCACCTGCTGGAGCGCCATCCGCAGCACCTTTCCGGCGGTGAGCGCCAGCGCATAGGCATCGCCCGCGCCCTGCTCACCAGCCCGAGCCTGTTGCTGATGGATGAACCGTTGGCCGCGCTGGACAGCAAACGCAAAAGCGAGATCCTGCCGTATCTCGAACGCCTGCATGACGAACTGGAGATTCCGGTGCTGTACGTCAGCCATGCCCAGGACGAAGTGGCGCGCCTGGCTGATCACATCGTGTTGCTCAGCGACGGCAAGGCCCTGGCCAGCGGTCCTATCGGCGAAACCCTGGCCCGGCTGGACCTGCCCATGGCCCTGGGCGACGACGCCGGTGTGGTGATCAACGGCACCGTCAGCGCCTACGACGCGCACTACCAGTTGCTCACCCTGCAATTGCCCGCGAGCCAATTGCAGATGCGCGTGGCCCATGCACCATTGGCGCTGGGCAAACCGTTGCGTTTCAAGATCCAGGCGCGGGACGTCAGCTTGAGCCTGCAGGCCGAGGAACACAGCAGCATCCTCAATCGCCTGCCGGTGACGGTGACCCAGGAAATCCCGGCGGACAACGCAGCCCACGTGCTGGTAAGCCTGGACGCCGCCGGCACGCCGCTGCTGGCGCGCATCACCCGTTACTCGCGGGACCAGTTGCAGCTGCATCCCGGCCAGACGCTGTGGGCGCAAATCAAGGCGGTGGCGGTACTGGCCTGACTGCCCGACAGCTGCTACGGGGGAGCAAACTTGTTGGCACGACCGCAAAACCCTGCGGTCAATCAGAAATACCTGCCAAGGAATTTGCGCCATGCCCGATCCTGCGTTGCTTGCCGACCTGCCCCGCGACCTGCATTACGTCGACGATACCCAGCCCGGGATCTCCCGCAAAAAGCTGCGGGGCAAATTCCAATACTTCAAGGCCGACGGCACACGCATAACCGATGCCGACGAAATCAAACGCATCAACGCACTGGCAGTGCCGCCGGCCTATACCGATGTGTGGATCTGCGCCGACCCGCGCGGCCATCTGCAAGCCACCGGGCGGGATGCCCGGGGGCGCAAGCAGTACCGCTACCACCCGCGCTGGCGCGAGGTGCGCGACACCGACAAATACTCCCGGCTGCAACAGTTCGGCAGCGCGCTGCCCAAGTTGCGCAAACAGTTGGAAGCACAGATCGAGGCGCCAGGGTTCAATCGGGAAAAGGTCCTGGCCACGGTGGTGCTGCTGCTCGACGCCACCCTGATCCGCGTCGGCAATACCCAATATGCCCGCGACAACCGCTCCTACGGCCTGACCACCCTGCGCACCCGCCATGTGGATATCAAGGGCAGTGAGATCCTGTTCCAGTTTCGCGGCAAGAGCGGCATCGAGCACCAGATCAGCGTCAAGGACCGGCGCCTGGCCACGGTGATCAAGCGTTGCCTGGAGTTGCCGGGGCAGAACCTGTTCCAGTACCTGGACGAGAACGGCGAGCGCCATACCGTCAGTTCCACCGATGTGAATGCCTACCTGCACACCCTGACCGGCGCGGATTTTACCGCCAAGGACTACCGCACCTGGGCCGGCAGCGCCCTGGCGCTGGCAGTGCTGCGCGAGCTTGAGTGGCAGCCGGAATCCGACGCCAAGAAACATGTGGTGGAGATGGTCAAGAACGTTGCCAAGCAACTGGGCAACACGCCGGCGGTGTGTCGCAAGTGCTACATCCACCCGGCGGTGCTGGAGCATTTCAGCCTGGGCGAACTGGCGAAACTGCCCAAGCCCCGAGTGCGCAAAGGCTTGAAAGCCGAGGAAGTCGGGCTGGCGATGTTTCTGGAGCAACTGGCCGAACGCCTGTAAGTGCGCCAAGTCATTGCAGCGGAGCACGAAGCGCCCTACGGTAGTGGCCGGATAATCTCACCGAGGAACCCGGCCCCATGCTGCCTTCATCCCTGAAGCCCTACACCAACGCCGCCTTGCTGCATCGCCACAAATGGCGCGGGCGTGTCGGGTTGCTGCTGGTGGCCAGCCTTTCCGTGCTGGCGGGCATGACCGATGCGATTGGTTTCATGGCCAGCGGGGATTTTGTGTCGTTCATGAGCGGCAACACCACGCGCCTCGCCGTGGCGATCAGCGAAGGCGACCTGGGCCTTACCGGGCGCCTGACGTTGCTGGTGGCGACGTTTATCGCCGGGAATGCGCTGGGCGTGATGGTCAGCCGCGTCAGCCGGCGCCACGCCCTGCCCTTGTTGCTGTGCATCGCCACCCTGCTGTGCGGGGCTGCGGCCTGGCCGTTTGCCGATCAATTGCCGGCGTTGCTGGCAGCGATCATCGCCATGGGCATGTTGAATGCCGCCGTCGAAGAAGTGAACGGGTTGCCCGTGGGGCTTACCTATGTCACCGGGGCGCTGTCACGCTTTGGTCGCGGACTGGGCCGCTGGATGCTCGGTGAACGCCGCAACGGCTGGCGCGTGCAACTGATCCCGTGGGCCGGGATGTTTGTGGGTGCGGTGATCGGTGCGTTGCTGGAGCACCACATGGGGATTCGTGCGCTGCTGGTCAGCGGGGTGCTGTCGGCGCTGTTGGGGCTGGTGTCGCTGAAGATTCCGCGGCGCTGGCACCTGGGGTACATGCCCCGCTAGAAAACAGTTGCCCTCCCGACGCTCCGGCCTCGACATCCCTGTACCGGTAAAGAGCCGTCACGCCGGGTGAGCGGGAAAATACTAAAACAATGCCTGCGGGACTGTCCGCAGGGCATTTCTGAACTTTTCTAACGGAATGGATTACAGGCAGGTCGCCAGTGCCGCCAGGCGGCGCTTGGCCGGATAGTCATCCTGGGCCGCGTAATAGTTGACGGAGGCGCCGGCGCCGGCACTGCGCACGTCGACAAAATAGTCACCTGCCGTGGTGTAGATGGTGAAGCCACCAGCCTGTGCAGGCTCCATGAAACCACCGGCATCCACCCCGAACACCGCTTCATCCTGCCAGCCGAACTGGATGCACTGGGCAACCACCAGCGGAGCCTTGTCCGAGGCCAGGGTTTTGTAGGGCGCGCCGGTACGCGCCTCTTTCATCTTCGAGCCCGCGCAACCGGCCAGCGATGCCAGGACCAAAGCGCCAATTACCACCATCCGCATACCGAAGCTTCCTTGGAAAAAACGCGACTGTACCATTAGCAGGCGACACCGAAGGATTATTGCGTCACCCTGCCGCCTACTTACGAACCCGCTTTTACCCGGAAACCCCATGACACCCAATGCCGAGCGCTACAACCCCTCCACCGACTACGCCGACAAGCTGATCAGCCGCATCGGCCAGACGCCTTCGTGGATCGCCAAACGCATCGGCGTGACCGACAAGCGCATCCGCTACATCCTTGACGGCGAGCGCACCGTGAAGGGCGAAAGCACCCCGATCCAGATGACCTACACCGAGCAATTTGCCCTGGAATGCCTGGCGGCCGAGGCGAAAGCCAACAAGAAAGCCGCCGCCCCGGTTATCGAATAGCTGACAGATTCATGAACTTTGTTTCACTGTGAAGGAAGACCTCGCCGCCTATAGTCGGCAGGCTCATTTTTAAGAAGTCTCCCTTCCAGCCTGCCCTCCCGCAGGCTTTTTTTTGCCTTGGTTTTGCTCCCCCCGTAGCAGGAGTTTGTTGGTCAGAGCAGCCAGCGGAACAGATAGAACAGCGCCATGCTCAGCAACACGGTGATCAGCACGCTGCGGGTCCAGAACATCAACGCAACGGCGCTGATTCCGGCCAGCAGGTAGGGGTTGCCCACACTCAGGTTGAGCTTGTGATCAGCCAGGAAAATGATCGGGCCGCAGATGGCGGTGAGCATCCCCGGTACGGCAAACCCGAGAAACTCCCGCGCCCCGCGATTGAGGCGCACCGGCAGGCGCGGCTCGAGAAACAGGTAGCGGTTAAGAAACACGATCAGGCCCATGCCAAAAATCATCACGAAGATCATTGTTGCCCTACTCCCAGCCGCTTGCAGGCAAACCCTGCGCTCATCCCCAACACACCGGACACCACCACCGCCGATTCCCAGTGCAAGTAGCTCAGCCAAACCGAGCACAGCAACGACACGGCTACGCAGACGATGGTCGGCACGTCGCGCACTACCGGGGTGATCAGGGCGATAAAGGTCGCTGCGATCGAGAATTCCAGGCCCAGTTGATCCAGCCCGGGAATGCTTTTGCCGAGCACGATGCCGGCGAAGGTAAAGACGTTCCAGATGATATAGAACGTCAGGCCGACGCCCAGGGCGTACCAGCGATTGAAGGTCTGGCGGTCGTACTGGCTGACCAGGGCGAAGAATTCGTCGGTCAGCAAAAAGCCCAGGCTCATGCGCCACCGTGGTTTGAGCGGCGACAGCGTGGGACGCATGTGCATGCCGTAGAGCAAATGCTGGGAGGTCAGCAGCAAGGTGGTCAGCAGGATCGAAATCAGGCTGGCGCCGCTCTTGACCATACCGATGGCCACCAATTGTGCGGCACCGGCAAACACGATGGTCGACAGCCCCTGGGCTTCCAGCGGCGTGAATTGGGCATCAATTGCAGTCGAACCGGCCAGCAATCCCCACGGCGCACACGCCAGGGACAATGGAATGATCGCAATCGCGCCACGGGAAAAGGCATTCAGAGGCAGAGCGTTAGGCATACACAACAAGCTCATCGACAGTCAGTCGACAAGCATGCCAGCGGTATCAGGGATTGTCTTGAACGATCGTGCTCAAGCCAGTTTGACCGACACCCGCTCCACCGCGTCCCGGGCTTCGCGCAGTTCGTGGGCGTCCTGGTTGAGCCGGTGGATGGTATTGAGCAGGCGCTGGCGCAGCACTTCATCGCTGAGCTTTTCGACGGCGCGCATCAGGTCAAACGCCGCGGTTTCGTTATTGTCCGCGACGGAATCCAGGGTCTTGCGCAGGTTGCGAGTGGCACGGGTCACACGTTTTCTTCCTTCATCACCAATGGGCAGGCACTTTAGGACATTTGTGTTTCAGTTTAATTTCAACCACTTGTCATCGATTGTCGGGCACTTGACGCAGGTCAATCGAAACAAGGTTTGACCAATACATATGGTAATCCGTATATTCGTATTTCCATATGTATCAAGGCACTGACCATGTCAGATCTTTTCTCCCCGCCCAACGTCTTCAAATGCCTGGCCGACGCCACCCGCGCCAGGCTGACGTTGTTGATCCTGCGTGAAGGCGAACTTTGCGTGTGCGAATTGATCCATGCTCTGGACGACAGCCAGCCGAAAATCTCCCGCCACCTGGCGCAACTGCGCAGTTGCGGGTTGCTGCTGGACCGTCGCCAGGGCCAGTGGATTTATTACCGCCTCAACCCGGCCTTGCCGGAGTGGGTGACGGCAGTGCTCGACACCACCCTGCAAGCCAACCAAGCCTGGTTAAAAACAGACGCCCAGCGTCTGGAAACCATGGGTGACCGACCACAACGGGCCAGCGCCTGCTGCTGATCCTGCGGAGAGCTTTTCATGCTTGTTGCCGTTGCTATCTTTCTGTTCACCATCATTTTGGTCATCTGGCAGCCCAAGGGCCTGGGCGTGGGCTGGAGCGCCACGATGGGCGCGATCCTGGCCCTGGCGTGCGGGGTTATCAGCCTGGCCGACATCCCGGTGGTGTGGCACATCATCTGGAACGCCACCGGGACCTTCGTCGCGCTGATCGTCATCAGCCTGCTGCTGGATGAGGCGGGCTTCTTCGCCTGGGCTGCCTTGCATGTGGCGCGCTGGGGCCGTGGGCGCGGTCGGCGACTGTTCGCGTACATGGTGCTGCTGGGCGCGCTGGTATCGGCTTTGTTCGCCAACGACGGCGCGGCGCTGATCCTCACGCCCATCGTGATGTCGATGCTGTTGGCGTTGCGCTTTTCCCCGGCAGCCACGCTGGCGTTCGTCATGGGCGCCGGGTTTATCGCCGACACCGCGAGCCTGCCGCTGGTAGTCTCCAACCTGGTGAACATCGTCTCGGCCGACTACTTCAAGATCGGCTTCAACGAATACGCCGCAGTGATGGTGCCGGTGAACCTGGTGAGCGTCGCCGCGACCCTCGCCGTATTGCTGTGGTTTTTCCGCCGGGACATTCCGCAAACCTACGACCCGGCAGACCTCGACGACCCTGCCAGTGCGATCCACGACCGCGCCACCTTCCGCGCCGGCTGGTGGGTGCTGGGCATCCTGCTGGTGGGCTGCTTTGCCCTGGAACCGCTGGGCATTCCCATCAGCGCAATTTCTGCCGCCTGCGCCATATTACTGCTGGTGATCGCCGCCAAGGGCCACAAAATCTCCACCCGCAAGGTGCTGAAGGAAGCGCCCTGGCAGATCGTGATTTTCTCCCTGGGCATGTACCTGGTGGTCTACGGCCTGCGTAACGCCGGGCTGACCGACTACCTCGCGACCTGGCTCGACACCTTCGCAAGCTATGGCGTATGGGGCGCGGCCTTGGGCACCGGTGTACTCACCGCGCTGCTGTCTTCGGCGATGAACAACCTGCCAACCGTGCTGATCGGCGCGCTCTCCATCGAGGCCAGCCACGCCGTGGGCGTGGTCAAGGACGCGATGATCTACGCCAACGTGATCGGCAGCGACCTAGGCCCCAAAATCACCCCTATCGGCAGCCTGGCGACCTTGCTCTGGCTGCACATCCTGGCACGCAAAGGCATCACCATCACCTGGGGTTACTACTTCAAGGTCGGGATCGTGCTGACCCTGCCGGTACTGTTGATCACCCTCGCCGCCCTGGCCTTGCGCCTGAGTTTCTGACGGAGTTCGCTTGATGAAAGTCCTGTTCATGTGCACCGCCAACAGCTGCCGCAGCATTCTTTCGGAAGCCTTGTTCAACCATCTGGCGCCGGACGGTTTCCAGGCCATCAGCTCCGGGAGTTTCCCCAAGGGCCAGGTGCTGCCACGCAGCCTGACCACGCTGAAGGCCGCCGGCATCAGCACCGAAGGCTTGTACAGCAAGGGCAACGACGCCTTTGAAGGCAGCCCGCCGGACATCGTCGTCACCGTGTGCGACAAGGCTGCTGGAGAAGCTTGCCCAGTGTATTTCGGCCCGGCCATGAAGGCACATTGGGGGTTGGAGGACCCGTCGGATGTTCAAGGCGATGAAGCCCAGGTCGACGCCGCGTTCCGCGCCACCCTGGAAATCATTGAACGGCGCTGCCGGGCTTTTTTCGAGATTCCGTTCGCCAGCCTCAGTCCCATCGAAATCAAGGCCGAGCTTGATCGCATCGCCACGCCGTAACCGAAGAGCCGGGCGAGTAGTCGATCTGAAGGTCTTTTCCGGCGTATGCTCGCGGGCAACGGTCACAGCGAGCCCCCTCAATGAGTTCCATGCAGCACGCCTGGCTGGGCAACTACGAAGTCAGCAGCACCGCCTGCACCGGCCTGACATTTGCCCGCCACAGCCATGATGAATGCGTGATCGGCGTCAACCTGCTCGGCGAGGAACAGGTGTGGCTGGATCGTCGCACCTTCGAGGCCGGCCCCGGCAGCATCACCCTGTACAACCCGGGGCAGATTCAAGGCGGCGGCGCGGCCGAAGGGCAGCCGTGGCGGTTTGTCAGCTTGTATGCGACTGCCGAGCAATTGGCGGCTGATCTGGGTCTGGCGCACCTGGAGTTCGACCGTTCGCTGTGCTTCCAGCCGGCGTTGGCGATGAAACTCGCCGGGGCGATTGAAGGCGCGTTGAGTGTCGATCCGCTGGCCCGTGAGCTGAGTGAGGAAGCCCTGGTGGTGCTGCTCGGCGAAGTCGTCGGTTGCAGCGGCGTCCGCTTGCCTGGCAGCACTGCGGTGGGACGCGGGTTGGTGATCAAGGCCCAGGAATTGCTGGCTGAAAACCTGCACCAGGCGGTGGCACTCGAGACCCTTGGTGACGAGTTGGGCCTGTCGAAATTCCATCTGCTGCGGGCTTTTCAGAAAGAAACCGGGCTGAGTCCACGCCAGTGGGCGATGCAACTGCGTACCAGGCGCGCCAAGGGGCTGTTGCGCTCAGGCGTTGCGGCGTCGCAGGTTGCCCATGCCTTGGGGTTTGCTGACCAGAGCCATCTGAATCGGCATTTCCGGGCGGCCTACGGGATCACACCGGGGCGCTATCAACGCGTGCTCAAGGGCTGAAAAGCGCAATCTGGTTCAAGACGACTTACACACCCTTCCCTAAAATGCCGGCCATCACTTGAAGGAAGGCAGGCATGTTGACGATCTTTTTTTCGGCGCTGGTGTTCGGTTTTGTGTTTTGCCTGTCGCCGGGGGCGGTGCTGGCGGAGACGCTGCGCCGTGGGCTGCTGCATGGGTTTACCCCTGCGCTGTTGGTGCAGATCGGTTCGCTGGTGGGCGATGCCGTGTGGGCGGTGATCGGGCTTACGGGCATGGCGTTGTTGATCCAGCATGAGTCGGTGCGGGTGCCGCTGACGGCCGTTTGTGGGCTGTATCTGGCCTGGCTCGGGATTCGCAGCCTGATGGATGCCTGGCGCTTGCCAGAGGCCGGGAGTGCGCCGGCCAGGTCCGGGCAGAATGCGCTGGTGGTGGGGGCGGCGATTTCCCTGGCCAATCCGAAGAACATTGTCTATTGGGGGGCGCTGGGGAGTGCGTTATCGGGGATAGTCGGGGCGGCGCCTAGCCATGGGCAGACGTTGATGTTTTTTGCGGGGTTTATGCTGGCTTCGGTGTTGTCGTGTTTTTTGATTGCGGGGTTGGTCAATTTGCTGCGGCGGAATGCTTCGCCCATGTGGCAGAGGGTTAGCTATGGGGCCTGTGGGGTGGTGCTGCTGTATCTGGCGATGTTGGCGTTGCGGGGGATTTGAGGGGGCATATCCGTTATTTGGGTAACGGCGGCCTATGGTTCCGCTCTTACAGCGGCTCACTTTGGAAAAGCCGGAATGCCGGCCCAGCCCAAAGTAGGCAAAGGGCTCCGCAATACCTGCGTTCGGCCTCGGGCTTATTGGGGCAGTCAGATCAAGATCAAAAGCAAGAGCACGGCGGCCTGAAAGCCGACCTGAGTGTTAAAAGCAAAAGCAAAGACCAGAGCGAAAACAGATCTGCTTTCTGTGGGAGCGGGCTTGCTCGCGAAAAACCTGAGAGCGCCGCGTTCATCCAGAATACCCACGTCATCGTTAACGACCTTCGCGAGCAAGCCCGCTCCCACATTTGGACCGTGCCCGCTTTAGCTTTTGATTTGGCTTTTGCTCTACAACACTCAAGCCGGCCGGTAGGCCGCTGTGCTCTTGCTGTTGATCTTGGGCGCCCCGTTAAACCACGCTGGCCGAACGCAGGCTTCGGAACCCCGCATAAGTTATCCGGCTATTGTTACTTCACCTACCTTCCACACACCGGCCACTTATCAATAAGCACACTTGATGTTGCAACTTCCCCAACCTTCTATCTGAACAAACTCTGAACCAGTAACAATTTAAGTCATTAAACGTTGACATCCGGCAACTGCCTGAGTAAATTCCCCGTGCCTGCAACTCAGGGCCATTTTTCAACCTCACAAAAGAAGCCAATGGACACAGTATCTAGTCGTTGTCCGATCACCGTGAATGCGGCGAATCGGGCGCCAAACCCAGAAAAAATGACGGGACTCGCCTTTCCGGCCGAGTAAGCTGCGCTAGAGCCTGACGCTCCAACGTAACTGCCTCACCGGATGCCAGTCCGGTCCCGAGGTGTGTTATGACCTTTCAACTGATTGTTTTACCTGATCTGCGTACGCTGGCTAACGCCCTGCGCGCCAAATTGTGCCGCGAGCCCGTAGGCTTTTCCCCTACCCGCAGCACCTTTGTGACCTCATCCCCCCGCGTGTGCCCGACTCCCCGGGCACACTGGCGTATCTGCCCCACCACCGGCCACCTGGTCCAGCAATGGGATCACGCCGACCCTCAAGACCCACAGAGACGGGACGTTTCCAGCCTGGTCGCGCAAGCGAGCCTGATGCTGAGCCTCTACGTGGACGCTCGCGCGGCATAAGCCAGCTGGAAACAGCAACTTCCTGATTATCCGTTAATTGATTAGCTGGAGTTCTCTATGGACGAAGCCAGTAGTAGCCCGCTGCGCGCTAGTTAACTAACGCGCTGTTAGCGGGCCCATAGAAAGTTACCCAACACCTTATTTAAACCGATCGCGAAGTCAGCGACTCGGCATGCTTTCGCTCGCCTGTCATCAGGTAAGTACCGGGTATGTTTTGTCGAAAAATTGGCGACAGGAGTACACACAATGAGCGCAGTAAAAAACCCGAAACTGCACAAGAAAAACGGCACGGATACCGACACCAAGCTGTCGATGCGTGCCGCCCGCGAAGCCCAGAACGGCCTCTCGGCAACCCTCGCCAATGTCCGGGCAACCAAGGATGGCCTGACCGAACTGGATGCCTCTGCTCGCCTGCAACGTGAAGGCTACAACGAGGTGGCCCACGACAAGCCGCCTCACGCCATCGTGCAATTCCTCCAGGCCCTGAACAACCCGTTCATCTATGTGCTGCTGACCCTCGGCGCCATCAGTTTCTTCACTGACTACTGGCTGCCACTGCAGGCCGGTGAAGAAGCCGACCTGACCAAGGTCATCATTATCATGACCATGGTCATGCTCAGCAGCCTACTGCGCTTCTGGCAGGAGCATCGTTCGGCCAAGTCCGCCGAGGCCTTGAAGGCCATGGTGCGTACCACCGCCACGGTGTTGCGCCGCGAGCAAGTGGGCTCCAAGCCGACCCTGCGGGAAGTGCCGATGCGCGACCTGGTGGCCGGCGATATCGTGCAACTGTCTGCCGGCGACATGATCCCGGCCGACATCCGCCTGATCGAGTCCCGTGACCTGTTCATCAGCCAGGCCGTGCTGACCGGCGAAGCCTTGCCGGTAGAGAAGTACGACACCCTCGGGGATGTGACGCAAAAATCCGCCACGTCCACGGCGGCCGACCAGGGCAACCTGCTGGACCTGCCGAACATCTGTTTCATGGGCACCAACGTGGTCAGCGGCCGGGCGAAAGCCGTGGTGGTTGCCACCGGCCCGCGTACCTACTTTGGCTCGTTGGCCAAGGCGATTGTCGGCTCCCGGGTGCAAACCGCATTTGACCGCGGGGTGAACAGCGTCAGCTGGCTGTTGATCCGCTTCATGCTGGTAATGACGCCGATCGTGTTCTTCCTCAACGGCTTCTCCAAGGGTGACTGGAGCGACGCGTTGCTGTTCGCCCTGGCAGTGGCGGTAGGCCTCACCCCGGAAATGCTGCCGATGATCGTCAGCGCCAACCTGGCCAAGGGTGCAACCGCCATGGCCAAGCGCAAGGTGGTGGTCAAGCGCCTCAACGCGATCCAGAACTTCGGTTCGATGGACGTGCTGTGCACCGACAAGACCGGCACCCTGACCCAGGACAAGATCATCCTCGAGCACCACGTCAACGCCTTTGGCAACCGTGATGATTCAGTGCTGACCCTCGCCTGGCTCAACAGCCATCACCAGAGCGGCATGAAGAACCTGATGGACCAGGCGGTCGTACAGTTCTCCGAGCAGAATCCGAAGTTCCAGGTGCCGTTTGCCTACAGCAAGGTGGATGAGTTGCCGTTCGACTTTATTCGCCGTCGCCTGTCGATCGTGGTCAAGGACGCGCAAAACGACCACCTGCTGGTGTGCAAGGGTGCGGTCGAGGAGATGCTGAGCATTTCCACCCACGTGATGGAAGGCGACGTGGCCGTCGAGCTGGATGATCGGCGTCGCAACGAGTTGCTGGCGATTGCCCAGGACTACAACGAAGACGGCTTCCGGGTGCTGGTGCTGGCAACCCGCAACATTCCCCAGGCACTCGCCCGCAAGCAGTACACCACGGCCGATGAGCGCAACCTGGTGATCCGTGGCTTCCTGACCTTCCTTGATCCACCAAAGGAAACCGCTGGCCCGGCGATCGCTGCCCTGCGCGAAATTGGCGTGGCCGTCAAAGTGCTCACCGGCGACAACGCCATCGTCACCAGCAAGATCTGCCGCCAGGTAGGCCTTGAGCCAGGCGTACCGTTGCTGGGGACGGAAATCGAAGCGATGGACGACGCCACCCTCAAGCTGCGGGTCGAGGAGCGCACGGTGTTCGCCAAGCTGACGCCGCTGCAGAAGTCGCGGGTGCTCAAGACCTTGCAGTCCAACGGCCACACCGTGGGCTTCCTCGGCGACGGCATCAACGACGCTCCGGCCTTGCGGGATGCCGACGTGGGCATCTCGGTGGACAGCGCGACGGACATTGCCAAGGAATCCGCCGACATCATCCTGCTGGAAAAGAGCCTGATGGTGCTGGAAGAAGGCGTGCTGAAAGGCCGCGAGACCTTCGGCAATATCATGAAGTACCTGAACATGACCGCCAGTTCCAACTTCGGCAACGTGTTCTCGGTGCTGGTGGCCAGTGCATTCATCCCGTTCCTGCCAATGCTGTCGATCCACCTGCTGCTGCAAAACCTGATGTACGACATCTCCCAGCTGGCCTTGCCGTGGGACAAGATGGACAAGGAATACCTGGCCAAGCCACGCAAGTGGGACGCGAAAAACATTGGCCGCTTCATGATCTGGA
The DNA here is from genome assembly GCF_037094675.1 of Pseudomonas sp. KK18. Taxonomy (NCBI): domain Bacteria; kingdom Pseudomonadati; phylum Pseudomonadota; class Gammaproteobacteria; order Pseudomonadales; family Pseudomonadaceae; genus Pseudomonas; species Pseudomonas sp. KK18. The sequence goes on along the minus strand of NZ_CP146605.1, from coordinate 3,373,318 downwards.
TCGGGCCGACCTCGTCGATCTTCGACATGACCACCTTTGCCCTGATGTGGTACGTGTTCTCGGCCAACAGCGTGGAAATGCAGACCCTGTTCCAGTCCGGCTGGTTCATCGAGGGGCTGCTCTCGCAAACCCTGGTGGTGCACATGCTGCGCACCCGCAAGATCCCGTTCTTCCAGAGCAACGCCGCATGGCCGGTGATGATGATGACCTGCATCGTGATCGGGCTGGGCATCTACGTACCGTTCTCGCCGCTGGGCGCGATGGTTGGCCTGGAGCCGCTGCCACTTGCGTACTTCCCATGGCTGGTGGGCACCCTGGTCGCCTACTGCTGCGTGGCACAACTGATGAAAACCCTCTACATCCGCCGCTTCAAGCAGTGGTACTGATCAACCGCCCCTGAAAGCGCTGGCTATCGGTAGATAGCCAGTGCACGCGGAGACAGACAATGAACACACTTATGAGCTACCTCGACAACGCTGCTCGCGCGCTGCTGGTGTACGGCCTCGCCCAGGCGGCCAAGGCGGTGATGGTGCTGGGCGTACGGCTGTACGTGCGCAACGTGCTCAGCGCCGTGGAAATGCGCTTCATGCTGGGTTTTTCCAGCAGCTTGAACAGCACCTGCATCCGCTTGCTGCGCCCGCGTCGATAAATGGCAATACGCACTACAAGGAAAGATCACCATGCGCGTCTTGATCTGTGCAGGTCGTCATTACGCCGATACAAAAATGTCCCGCCAGGTGCTGGACGCCTACCACCGCCTGCGCCCGGTGCAGGTGTTGATCCACGGTGGCAGCCAGTTCCTGGGCAGCGACGTGGAAGACTGGGCCCGGGAAACCGGAGTGGATGTGGTGCGTTACCCACCCAACTGGCAACGCCATGGCAAGCAGGCCGAACGCCATCGCAACCAGTTCATGCTCACCGACAGCCGGCCCGACGTGATCATCGCGCTGCCCGGTGGCGACGACACCTCGGAACTGGTGAGCCAGGCCAGGGCCAGTGGCATCCATGTGCTGACTGTAGACAGCTGAATCAACCCTTATTGGAGTATCCAGGCATGAACGAAGAACCCCGTTGTAGCGGTACCCCGTTGCACACTTTTTTCTATTTGAAACACGGCGCGTCCCTGCCAAGTCCGGTCGGGGCGCGCCACCGGCTGTTGATCGAGGTTCACCATGTACAAGAAACACACCCCTGACGGTTTCGCCAAATACCGCAACCGCACCACCCACGTTACCTTCCATCCCCTGCCCGCCTCCAAGCTTCGGGCAGTGCGGCGCAACCTGATTTTCGTCGGCGTGACCGCGGGCATCGTGCTGGTGCTCAGCCTGATGTCGAATGCCCATGCGGCCGGCGGCTCCTACGTGGTCGACGACGGCGCAATCAACGCCCCGGGCGAATGCAATGTCGACGCCTGGTTCACCGCCAACCGGCACGCTGGCTCAACCCACAGTGAAACCCTGGCGCCGGCCTGCACCTCCGCTGCCATTCCTTGGTTGCAGTGGACTGCCGCCGTGTCCCGGGCCAACCATGATGGCGACGGCGAAACCCAAGTGAATCCGCAGCTCAAGGCGCAGTTGTGGGCCCGGGAAGACCTGGGCCTGGAACTGGCCGCGTCTGCCGGCGTGCATTACGCGCTGAACCGCCGGCACTCATTTGATGGCGCGGACTTGAATGTGCCGTTTACCTGGCAGCCCATGGAGGCCCTGCGGCTTAACTTCAACGCCGGCTGGAGCCACGCTTATAACGACGGCGACCAGACCCATCGGCCGACCTGGGGCACCGGGTTTGAATACAGCCTGATGGACTCACTGACACTGATCGCCGAACGCTACGGCCAGCAAGGCGGCGACCAGGCGTGGCAAGCCGGGCCGAGGATGCATATCGGCAAGAATGTGGACGTGGACCTGGTGGTAGGACGCAGTTTGATCGGGGATCAGCATCAATGGCTCACGACGGGGGCCACACTGCGGTTCTAACCCGCAGACGATGATCCCAGTGGCGAGGGAGCTTGCTGTGGCGAGGGAGCTTGCTCCCGCTGGAGTGCGAAGCGCTCCCAAAGATTCCGGCGCCGCTACGCAGCCCAGTGGGAGCAAGCTCCCTCGCCACAGGCTTGGTATGACCGTAATAGCGATTTAAACCTGCCCCTTGGCCTGCTGCTCCAGATGCACCTGCAACGCAGGATCAATCTTCAACTGCGCCGCCAGCTCATCCAGATAATTGCGCTCCGCGTCCCGCTGGTCATCCACCAGCAGCACACTGACCAGGTACACCTCCGACGCCACCGCCGGGTCGCCGGAAAACTCGGCAAAATCCGCCGCATTCAGCGGTTTGGCCACCTCGGCATCCAGCCACGCCTGCAATTGCGGATCATCGGTGTGCTTGCCGATCTCGGCCGAGATCATCTGTTGCTCCCGCTCATCAATCTCGCCATCCGCCTTGGCTGCCGCGATCAATGCACGCAGCACGGCGTGGCTGTGTTCTTCGACCTGCGCGCCAGACAACTGGTCAACCGTCTGCAACGCCTGCTGCGGCGCCGACGCCTGTTGCCGCTGCCAGGCCTGATACGCCTGGAACGCCATCATCCCCAACGACGCCAGCGCCGCGTAGTTAGTGCCGCCGGTGCGCCCCTGAGGCGCCGCACGGGTTCCGCCGAGCATGCCGCCCAGGCCACCGAGCAAGCCACCAAGGCCGCCACCGCCGGAAGCCGAAGCACCGCTGCCGCCCAGCAAACCGCCAAGCAAGCCGCCCAAACCACCGAGCCCGCCCTGAGACCCGGGTGCAGCGCCGCCCTGCTGGCTGGACGAGGCCTGGCCCGCCCGCAGCAATTGTTCCAGTAGATCGCCGGTATTCATGGTGTCACCCTCCCAGGGCGCAGAGTTCCAGATCAACAACAATAGCTGCGCTGCGCGAGAACACCATGACCGCCCGGCAGGCTCGCATTATCATGGCGACGCGCGCCCCATCGAGGAACCTCACGTGACCCGTACCGAGCAGATTGCCTTGATGGCGACCTATAACCAGTGGATGAACCGCAAGGTGTATGAAGCGGCCCATGGCCTGAGCGACGAAGACTTGATTGCCGACCGTGGCGCGTTCTTCGGATCGATCCTTGGCACGCTGAACCACCTCGCCCTGGGTGATCGCGTCTGGCTCAAGCGTTTCGCCGAGCATCCGGCAGGCTTTGCCGCGCTGGTACCGTTAGACGCGTTGGGGTTGCCGCCACGTCTGAATCAACTGGCCTTCGCCGATATCCGTGAACTGTCGGCCCACCGCGCCTGGCTCGACCAGCTCATCATCGACTGGGTGCAGTCGATCAGTGAGTCGGACCTGGATCAGCCCCTGCAGTACCACAACATGGCGGGCACGCCCATGAACAAGAATTTTCATGCACTGCTCGTGCACTTCTTCAATCACCAGACCCACCACCGGGGCCAGGTGACAACGCTGTTGACCCAGGCCGGGCGCGACGTGGGCGACACCGACCTGCTGGCACTGATGGACTAGTTCAACCGTCGCTGTACTCGGCGTACGCCTGTATCAGCGCGGGGAAATTCTCCCTCTCCGGGAGCTGCGCAAAGCTGTGCTGCGCCGGGGTAGTCGCCCACGGCAGCTTTTCACTGGTCCAGGTTTCTATGAATGGCACATAACCGCTGGCGTCATCCAGCATGGTGGGGCGCAGGTTGATCAGATCTTCCACGCCATTGGGGCGGGAAAACATCCAACTCATGCAGTGGGGGCAGCAGTAGTGGCGGTCTACGCCATGCAACCCGCCGATCACCGGGTTGCCCTGGGTGATGGTGAATCCGTGGCTGGGGATCAGCGCGCTCAGCGAGAACGCGCTGGATGACATTTTCTGGCACCCGGTGCAGTGGCACGCCATGGTGATCAATGGTTTTTCGGTCACGGTAAAACGCACCCGGTCACAACGGCAGCCGCCTTCCTGGGACTCTTGATTGCTCATCTTCCACTCCAGTCACATTGTGTGTGTGACCGGAGGATAAACGAGCGGGTGCGTCGCGAACAGCGATGCCGGTTTCGTTACGGCACAAAGAAGTCCGTCGAAAATGCCAGGTCCTTTTGCGCTTCCAGTGCTGCCAGACGGTCGCTGAGCTGCTTGTGCATCACGGTGTAGGCGTCTGGCCCCAAGGCAATGCGCTTGGGCGCAGGGTACTGGTCGACGCTGGCAAGCATGATCGCAACCATCTTGGCCGGGTCACCCGACGACACCGTCGTGCCGCCTTCGATCATCCGCCGTGCGTGGCTGGAAGGAGAACGGTCGTAGTCTTCCAGGCGTGGCGCCAGTTGCGCGCTGCGGTAGCGAAAACCGGTGCGGGCGCTACCGGGTTCGATGAGGGTGCAGCCGATGTTGAAACAAGCCACTTCCTCGCCCAAGGCGTCGACAAAGCCTTCAATTCCCCACTTGCTCGCATGGTACAGCGAACCACCCGGGAAAACGGCCTGCCCGCCCATGGTGGACAGTTGCAGGATCCGCCCGCCACCCTGGGCCCTGAGGTGGGGCAGCGCGGCGCGCAACAGTTGAATGGAACCCAGCAGGTTGGTACCCAATTGATGCTCGATCTGCTGATCGGTCATCTCTTCTGCGGCGCCGAAAAGGCCGTAGCCTGCGTTACTGACCACCACCTCAATGGACCCCAGCGCCTTGAATGCCTGATCGACCACCCGGCGAATCGCCGGGGTATCAGTCAGATCCAACTCGGCCAGCCACAGCCTTTCGCCATGAAGCGCTCGCAGGTCCGCCATGCTCGCCAAATCCCGGACCGTGCCCGCAACGCGCTCCCCCCGTGCCAATAATTGCTCGGTCATCTCGCGTCCAAAGCCACTGTTGGCTCCGGTGATCAACCAAGTGCGTAATGTCATGATCAAACCCTCTGTAGTGACATTGGAGACCCCAGCATATTCATCCGACCTAGACGATGAATGCGCTAGACTCCAGTTTTTATAAGCAATCGTCTAAATCATGACTGATCCATTTTCCGAGTTGCTCACCTTCATGCAAGCCCGCTCCGTGATGTCCGGCGGCCTGGTGGCGGGCGGACGCTGGGCGATCGCCTTTCCACCGGCTACCCAATTGAAGTTCTGGGGCGTGTTGCGAGGGACGTGCTGGCTGAAGATCAAAGGCGAAAGCACGCCCATTGCGGTAAACGAAGGCGATGTGTTTCTACTGTCGGCCGAAAGGCCCCATGTCATGGCCAGTGACCTGAGTGCAACACCGGTGGATTTGCAACAGATCCTCGACAAGCGAGTGGGTGCCCTGGCGTATCACGGCGATGGGGATGAGTTCTTCATGATTGGCGGCAAGGTGGAACTCAGCCCTGACTCCGAACACCTGCTACGTGCAGCACTGGCGCCCTTCATCCATTTGAATGCCAGGACCCATGCGCTCGAAACACTGCATTGGTTGCTCAATCAACTGGTGCGTGAACGGGAGCATGATCGTCCGGGTGCAGCAGTGGCCTCATCGCAACTGGCGCACCTGATGTTCATCGAAATTCTGCGTTTGCATTTCGAAACCGCACCGCCGCTGTCCGGCAGTTGGCTGCGCGCCATGACCGACAAACGCCTGGCGCCGGCGCTGCGCCTTATCCATGGCGAGCCGGGCGAAACCAGGCCGTTGGAGGTACTGGCCAAGGCGTGTGCAATGTCGCGAGCCAGCTTTGCGGCCTACTTCAAGGACGTCGCCGGGGTCTCGCCGATGGCCTACCTCACCCAGTGGCGCATGCGTCTGGCAGCGCGGGCGCTGGCTGAGGGCAAACGCTCGTTGATCGAGCTCGCGCTCTCGCTGGGCTACAACTCCCAGAGCGCATTCAGCCATGCCTTCAAACGTGAGATCGGCCGCTCGCCGTTGCATTACCAGCAGGCGCTACGGGTGTCGACGGAGACGCAATACCCTCAAACGAACGCATGGAGCAGCGAACTGTCATAAAAGACAGAGCGGTGAACATCAGCCAATGGCTGCCCCGCCCTGCCCGCGCGCATCAGCAGATTACCGATGCGACGCATCCCCCAAGAAGGAGACGCTTACATGGTCATTCACTTCAAGGTCGCCGGGCATCTTGCCTGCGGTCATCACGGCAACAACCTGCCTTCCAGCACCGAGCTGAATCGGGTCAAGTGTCGTACCTGCCGTAACACCGAAGTCTTCAAGGAAGCCCGCCGCACCCAACGCAACGCCGCTCGGCGTGCCGCGCGCAAGTCCAAAACCGCCCATGCCGCCGGTGACTGGCGCAGTGCCTGGACCCAGCGCCTGACCGACCTGCCAGGCCGTCAGCGCCTGCCACGCGGGTTCCACGGCCAGCCATTCGTTTAAGTTACGCAGCCGGGGCACGACGGTAAGCGGCCAACAGCACGCCCATCGTCATCAACAACCCACCCGCCCCACGGTTGAAATGCTGCAAATGTGCGGGCCGCAGGCGACTGAGCAAGCGTGCCCCGCATACCGCGTAGAACATCATGATGCTGACATTGAGCACGCACAGCGCCAGCAACAGGCACGCGTACTGCGGCAGTTGCGCCTGGGTGCTGTCGACGAATTGCGGCAGGAATGCCGACATGAACAACAACGCCTTGGGATTGGAAATCGCCACCAGGAAACTGCGGGTGAAAATACTCGCCGAGCGGGTGCCGCCGTCCTCACCTTCGCCCACCGATGGCAACGCCGCCTGGGGTGATCGCAACATCTGCCAGCCGATCCAGATGAGGTACGCCGAACCGATCCATTTCAGCACCTGAAACAGCCCTTCGCTGGCCGCGAGCAGCAATCCCAGGCCACACGCCACCGCCGTTACCAGCAACGCGTCGGCCAACACCGCCCCGGCCATGCCCCAGAACGCCGCCCGCAAACCGTGGCGCGAACCGTTTTGCAGGGCCAGCAAAACCGTCGGGCCAGGTATCACGATAATCGCGGCGCTCATCATGACGAACAGAAATAAGGTTGCCAGGGACATGACAGGTTCCTACGGGCTGATCAGCTGCGAATCATCCCACCATATCCTCTGTGTGGCGAGGGAGCTTGCTCCCGTTGGGTTGCGTAGCGGCCCCAAAATCCTGGGAGCGCTTCGCACTCCAGCGGAAGCAAGCTCCCTCGCCACCGGTCATGTATTGCTCAATTGGGTGCCAATAAAAAGCCCCGGATTGACCGAGGCTGTTGATGGCTCATGCATCATTGGCGACCGGCCTCGACCGTGCCTTGTACCCCGGTAGCGCAGCGGCATACGCCAGCGCCTGCTCACGGGAACCGAAGGATGCCAGGCGATCAGCCTTGGTACAGACGCGCCACGGGCCGCTGTTGACCTGCACGATGTCATAACCGTTGAGATGCAGCTTGTTCAGCATGGGAGTGCTCATAGTCACCTCTCTCTCCAGAGATAATCCAGGTGTTTGCCCGGTCTACCATACACCCGCTGACGACGAGGCAGCCTACCGGACGTCGAGTCAGCGGTAGGCTGGCAACCCCCATCGCGCGAGGTCAAACGCCTCCAGGCTCAGCAGTCTTCCATCCGCATGCAGGAACTTCTCCTGCGGCATCGCCGGGTCCGGGATGGCCACGGCGTACATGCCGGCCGCCTTGGCCGCAGTGATACCGAATGGCGAATCCTCGAACACCAGGCATTCAGCGGGCGTCACTCCCAGTCGCTGGGCGGCCACCAGGAAGATATCCGGCGCCGGCTTGGCAGCGCCTACCTGAGGGTCATCGGCGGTGACGATGGCATCGAACAAGCAGAACCAGTCGCGGTGCAAGGTGGTTTTCAGTTCGAAATAGTGCCGCGACGAACTGGTACCCACCGCAATCGGCACACCGTGGGCCGACAAATGCCGCACCAGCGCCTGCGCCCCGGCCATGGCCGCCGCCTGGGGAAACCGCGCATTCATCAATGGTGTGCGTTCCTGCAAGAACGTCTCGGGGCTCATCGGCAAGCCCACGGCCTGCACGATATAGCTGGCCAGTTCATAAGCCCCCAGGCCGATGGTGTTCTGCTTCATGCTCCAGTCAAACGTGCGGCCGTAGCGGTCGGCAATCAGCTGGGTGACTTCGGTGTAGATGCCTTCGGTGTCGAGCAGCAGGCCGTCCATGTCGAAGATCACGGCCTTGATCGGCGCGGGTAGCGGTGCATTCATCACGGTGTCCTCAGGTGCGCCCGGCGTAATGGTCGATCAAGCGGTTGAGCAAAATCGCCAGCACGATGATCACCCCGGTGATCGCCATCTGGTAGAACGAGCCCAGCCCCAGCAGGTTGAAGATATTGCGCAACACCTGCAGCAGCATCACCGCCACCGCCGTGCCTACCACGCTGCCGCGCCCGCCGAACAGGCTGGTGCCACCCAGCACCACGGCGGCAATTGCATCCAGTTCCAGGCCCTGGGCTGCGGTCGGTTGGCCGACGTGCAGGCGTGAGGTCATCAACAAGCCGGCGAATGCTGCCAGGCCGCCGCAGATGGCGAACACCGCAATCGTCACCGCCCGCACCGGCACGCCGGACAGCCGCGCAGCCTCCAGGTTGCCGCCGGTGGCCAGCACATACTCGCCAAACACCGTGTAGCGCAGCACCAGCCAGGCGATGACGGTGATCAGGATAAAGATCAGCCCCAGCACCGGAAACGCAATGCCAGCGCTGGGCCAGATGTCGATCATGGCCGAGCCGAACGAGGTGAAGCTGGCCGGCAATCCGCCAATCGGCGCACCGTCGGATGCCAGGAAGGTGGCCCCGCGCAGCGACACCAGCCCGGCCAGGGTGATGATAAAACTCGGCACCTTGCCAAACACCGTGAGGCTGCCCATCAAGGTGCCGATGGCCAGTCCCACCAGCAACGTGGCCGGCACCGCCAGCCAGCCGCTGACCTGCTGCTGCAGGAGCACCGCCACCAGGATCCCGCCGAAGGCACACAGGCTGCCCACCGACAGGTCGATATTGGCCGTAAGGATAACGAAGGTCATGCCGATGGCGATGATCCCGACAATCGCCCCCTGCTGGAACAGGTTAGCGATGTTGCCGAAGGTCAGGAAGTCGTCCGACAGGAACGTCGCCACCACCACCGCAAACAGGAAAATGAACACAAAGTTGTAGCGCATCACCCACTCCAGCACCGCACTGCGACGGCGGCTGGTGAGGGTGACGGGCTTATCGAAAACCGGGCTTGGGTTGCTTGCAATAGTCATGGTTCTACACTCGTTCTACCGATAAGGATGGCCTGGTCGATCTGGTCGCGACTGGCAGTCAAGGGGTCGAAACACAGCGCGTTGCGCCCCTCATGCATCACCCAGATGCGGTCGCAATTGACGTACAACTCGTCCAGCTCGCTGCTGGCGACCAGCACCGCCGCCCCTTCCTGCGCCAGGCTGCGGGCCAGGGCATAGAGGTCGGCCTTGGCGCCGACATCCAGGCCACGACTGGGCTCGTCCAGCAGCAACAGGCGCGCGCCGTCGATCACCCACTTGGCCATGACCACCTTCTGTTGATTGCCGCCGGAGAGCTGGCGTACCGGTTGCTCAAGGTTGTCGAGCTTGGTCTGCAAGCGCTGCAGCACCGGGCCGGCGCGGTCCTTGGCCTGGCGATGGGAAAACCAGTTCAAGTGCCGGGTGTGCACCAGGCAGGCATTGCGGTAGATCGGCGCATCCAGCAGCAGGCCTTCGGTCTTGCGGTTTTCCGGCACCAACCCGACGCCCTGGCGGATCGCCTGGCGCGAGGTTTGCGGCTGATAAGGCTGGCCAAACAGTTCAACATCGCTGTCGTTGCGGCCCACGCCAAACAAGGCTTTGAGCAACGTGCTGCGCCCTGCCCCGTTAAGCCCGGCAAGCCCGACAATTTCGCCCTGGCGCACTTCCAGCCCCTGCACGTCCAGGCCCTGCTCGCCTTGAAGGCGGCGAATATTCAGCGCCAGGTTGTCCCGCGGCGCCTGACGCGGGCTGCGTTCCAGCAGGTCGCGGTGCTCGCCGACCACGGCGGCGATCAGCGCCTGGTCGTCGATCTGCGCCAGCTCGTGGGTTTGCAGGGTTCGCCCGGCACGCAGCACCGTGACCCGGTCGCCGATCTCGCGAATTTCATTCAAGCGGTGGCTGACATACAGCACCGCCACACCCGCCGCAGTGATCTCGCGAATCACCTGGAACACCCGCTTGAGTTCGGTCTCGTTCAGCGCCGCCGAAGGCTCATCCATCACCACCAGCCGGGCCTCACAGGTCAGTGCCCGGGCGATGGCCGCCAATTGCTGGTTGGCAATCGACAGGCTGCCCACCCGGTCGGAACTCGAGAAGTTGGCCCCGACCCGCAACAGTGCGGCCTTGGCCAACGCACTGCGCTTGCCCCGGGAAATAATCCCGAAGCGCTGGGGCGCATAGCCGAGCATCAGGTTCTCTTCGACGGTCATCTGCGGGATCAGGTCGAGCTCCTGATAGATCATCGCGATCCCGGCCTGGCGCGCCTGTTGCGGATTCTTCAGTTCCACCCGCCGGCCCGCCACCGACATCTCGCCGCCATCCGGGCGATGGGCGCCGGCGACGATTTTCAACAGGGTACTTTTGCCCGCGCCATTGGCACCCAGCAGGCAATGCACCTCACCGGGCCGAACGTCGAGGGAGGCATCGGTCAGCGCCACCACATTGGGCGGAAAACGCTTGCTGACATGACGGATATCCAGGGCCAACTCACTCATGATCCTGCTCCAGCAAATAGCGGGCGGTGGCCGCGTCGGTGGCCAGCACATTGACATAGCCGGCCTTGACGCTGGCGTGGACGATGCGGTGCTTCTGCGCGCCGACGCACACGGCAATGGACCAGGCCTTGTCGCGCAAGGCGGCCAACGGCAGGCCTAGGGTGCGGGCGTCGAGTTCGGGCATCACCGGTTCACCGTCCATGCCGATAAAGCGGCCCATGATGTCGCCGACGGCGCCCAGGCGTTCCAGCTCTTCGAGCAATGGCCGGTCGATGTAACCCGACTCCATCAACACCGAATGATCAGACAACTCCCCCAGGCTGAAACACGCCACCGGCGCCTGTTGCCCGAGGCGCAATACCTGGGCGATCACCGGGTCCTGCTCCAGCGCCTCGCGGGTATGCGCATGCCCGAGAATCGCCGGCACCGGCAGCAACGTGGCCTGGCCACGGGCAGCCTGGGCGAAGCGCTCGGCGACGTTATGGCTGGACTCTCCCATCGAACGGGTATTGATCGCGCCGTTCAGCAGCACCACGTTGACCCCCTCGTTCCAGCGCGGCACCAGCCACTGGGCCATTTTGGTCAGGGTGCGGCCCCACGACACGCCGATCAGCGCCGGCATCGGCTGCAAGTTGCACAGGTAACGGGCGGCGGCCTGGGTCACCACGTTCAGCGCGGTGTCGGCATCTTCCACATCCAGCACCAATGCTTCACGCAGGCCGAAACGCCGTTGCAAAGCCACTTCCAGCTGCGGCAAGCGCGCCGAGCGGGCGACGATATCGATGCGCACCACCCCGCAATCCCGCGCCTCGCGCAGCAAGCGGCTGACTTGCCAGCGGGTCAGGCCGGTCTCCCGGGAGATATCGCTTTGGGTCTTTTCCAGGTCGTAATACAGCTTGGCCACCTGGACCATCAAGTCATCACGCTGGGAATCGGCCGACAACCGCGTGGCAAACGTTTCTTCAGGATGGGCGCTCATGCTGCCGGCCTTACGCCGAGCGTGCGGTTCGCCGGTGGCTTGCAACTGATGGGCGCGACGCTGTCGGTGGCGGCGCGATAGCGGCCCAACAGCTCGATGTATTGCTCGTGGGCGTAAGGGTCGGGCTCGATCAGCCGGCCGATGGTGGTGAAGTCGGTAGCGGCTTCCTGCAAGGTGCCGAACTCGCCGAGGGCGCAGGCGGCAGCGGCGGCGGTGCCGATCAGGGTGAGGTTGTCGTGGGGCACCATTTCGAACGGCACACCGGTGGCATCCACCGTGGCCTGCAACCATAACGGGTTCTTCTGGAAACCACCGGCGGCGACCACCCGGGTGATCTCGATGCCCTCGGAGCGCCAGGTGTGAAAGATGTTCGCCGAGCCCAGGGCAATCGCTTCCACCGAGGCGCGGTACAGGTCATGCCGGTCATGGTTCAGCGACAGGCCCATGATCGCACCGCGCATGTCCGGTGAGCGGTAAGGTGTACGGTTGCCCATCCAGTAATCGAGCACCAGCAAGCCGGTGGAGCCGGGCTGCAGTTCTGCGGCCTGGCGGATCAGGCGCTGGTGCCCGGCATCGTCGAGGCCGAACATCTTTTGCGCCAGCCAGTTGAGGATCGAACCGGCGGAGACTTGCCCGCCTTCCATCAACCATTGGCCGTCGAGCAAGGCGCCGGGGTATGGGCCCCAGATGCCCGGTACGTCGATGCGTTGCGGGGTGTGCATCAGTTGCACCACCGAGGTACCGCCGATAAACAACAGCTCGCCGGCGCCAGTGGTGCCGGCACTGAGCATTGCCATGTGGGCGTCGATTCCGCCCTGGGCCACCAGCGTGTCGCGGCTCAGGCCCAGATGATTGGCGGCATCGGCGCTCAATGGGCCGATCCGGCCACCGACCTTGATCACTTCCTGAGGGAGTTTTTGCGCCAGTTCAGGCACGCCCAGTTCGGCGTACAATTCCACCGGAAAACGCTGCTGCAGGGTGTCGTAATTCCACTTGCAACTGGCATTCAATTGGGAGGCGACCCAGCGCCCGGTCAACTGAAAGTTGATCCAGTCCACGGCCTCGCAAATACGCTCGGCGCGCTGGTAAACCTGAGGCTCGTGCTCGGCCAGCCACATGGCCTTGGGCACCAGCCATTCCACCGCGTCACCGCCCTGGTTCATCATCGGGTGGCTGACGTGGGCGGTGCGCGCCGACTCGGCAGCGGCGCGGCAATCCATCCATAACAACGCCGGGGCCAGGGGTTGGCCGTCCACCTGGGCAACCACCGCGGTGGAGGCTGTGGTGGCGACGCACACCGCCGCCACCTGCGGGTGCCCGGCCTGGGCCATCAACTGCCGGCAGGCCTTGCCCAGCGCCGACCACCAGTCCGCCGGCGCCTGCTCGGCCCAACCCAACTGCGGGTATTGCGTGGCATACGGCGCCTCGGCGACGTGTACCAGTTTGTGGCTGTGCAGGTCATACAAACCGGCCCGCACCCCACCTGTTCCGAAATCCAGTCCCAACAACAAGGTCATCGGTAGTTCTCCTGCGTCTTGTAACAACGCTTTTTGTTTTAAGCCCGGCAACGCACAGCGCCGTCGGGCTTGGCGACACACAGCTGACGGCGTGGCTCAGGGACGGAAAATCACCTTGGCCGCGACTTCGCTGCGATCGGCATAGCGCTTGAACATCGCCGGCAATTCATCCAGCGGCAAGTCGTGGGTAATCATGAACTGCCACTGCAATTCACCGGAAGCCAGCTTGTCGATGGAGGCCGTCCACTCATCGCCCGGGAACGGTGCCGAGAACGAGTTCCAGGCGCCGTGAAGGGAGATTTCCTGGCGCAGGAAGTGCGAGAACGTCGCAGTGCTGAGGGCCACGTCACTGGTGGGAATGCCGATAAACACCACATGCCCGCCAGCCTTGGTCAGTTGCACGGCCTGGTTGATCGAGCTGGGATGGCCTGCCGCTTCAATCACCAGTTGGCAACGGGGCAACTCGGCATCCGCCGCGCCGCTGAGCAGGGTGTGGGTGGCACCGGCTTCGCGGGCCATGGCGAGTTTCTCTTCGGCGATGTCGATGGCGACGATGTCCTTGGCCCCCATGATCCGCAGCCACTGGATCGCAAACAGGCCGATCGGCCCGCAGCCTACCACTGCCCCGCTCTGCCCGGCCTTGAAGTCGGCTTTCCAGATCGCATGCAGGGCAATCGCCGCCGGGTCCACCAGGGACGCGGCAATCGGGTCCATGCCTTGGGGCACCTTGATCAGGTTGCTCAGGGGCACATTGACGTACTCGGCATACGCGCCGTCGCGGCGGCTGCCGAAGTAATCGTAGCGCTCCGAGCGGGACGGAAAGCCTCGGGCATATTGGTCGCTGCTGACGTCCGGGATCATCGGCGGCACTGTCACCAATTCGCCGATGGCATAGCCTTCGACACCGCTGCCGATCTCTTCGATAAAGCCTGCGAATTCATGGCCGCAAATCAGCGGCATCACATGGGCGCCCTTGCTCAGCATGCGCGGGATATCCGAGCCGCACACGCCGCAGGCGGCGACCCGAACCAGCGCGTGGCCGGCCTTGACCGCAGGTTTTGGAACATCTTCGACCCGGATATCGCCCGGTTGGTACATGACGGCAGCTTTCACAGTGAATTCCTCTGTTGAGTGACGAGTGCGTTCGACCAGGCACCTCCCGCAAGAGGTGCCCGCAAAAATCCATAGCGTGGCGGCGCAGATCCGTCAGAGCGCGCCGGGGCGGTATTCGCCGAAGGTAGAGTCATGCTTGACCTCGGCCACGTTGGCCTTGGTCACCACCTGGGTGCCGGCGTCGACAAAGTTCGGCACCGACTTGCCGGCCGCCAGGGCCCGCGCCGCCTCGATGGCGACCTCGCCCAGGTAGCGTGGGTCGTTGAGGGCGGTGGCCACGTATTGATCGCCGCTCTGGATGGCATTCAAGGCCTCGGACAAGCCGTCGATCCCGGCCACGAGTACGTCTTTCTTGCCGCTTTCGGTGAGCACTTGCAGCGCGCCCATGGCCATGTCGTCGTTATGCGCGATCACCGCCTTGAGGTCCGGGTGCGCTTGCAGCAAATCCTGCATTGCCGTGACTGCGTTGGCGCGCATGTACTCGCTGTAGGGGCCGTCGATGATCTTGAAGTCGGTGCCGGCCAAAGCGGTGTGGAAACCCTTGCGGCGTTCTTTCATCACCGTACCGCCGGCGTCGCCCTGGATCTCGATGATCTTGCCCTTGGTCACACCGCGCTGCTTGAGCGCTGCAAGCAGCGCCTTGCCGGACAGCTCGCCCATCTCGGCATTGTTACGGCCAATGGTGGTGGCGACCGGGGCATTGATTGCGCGGTCGACGGCAATCACCGGCACCTTGGCGCGTTTGGCGGCGTCGAGGGCCGCGCCCACGGCGTCGGGGTTCACGGCATTGATGATGAGGATGTCGACCTTACGGGTCAGCAGGTCCTGGATATCGTTGTTCTGCTTGCTGATATCGCCGTTGGCGTCGAGGAAGATCAGCTCGTCGCCGCCCTTGGCCGCTGCAGCCTTGGCGCCGTCGCGCAGTTGCACGTAGAAGGGAGATTGCAGGGTGACCTGGCTGAAACCGATCTTCAGATCCTTGGCCTGGGCGTTCAGCGCCAGCGCCGAGGCCGCGACAGCCAGTGCAAGGGCCAGCACATGAACAGGTTTACGGGCTATCTGGAGCATGGTGATTCCTATTTTTATTGTTGTCAGGATTCGGGCACGGCCTTCAGGGAGGCCGTGCTCACAAATGTGAACCGCGATCACATTTGAAAAACTATGCCTTGCTCCCGAGAGTGTCAAGGCCAATTTGTTAAATTCCAAACAAATGAAATAAAAATCACAATTCTGTTTGAGTCAGATCAGCAGGATCGCCCCACTGTCCCTGATCACCTGCTGCTGTGCCGCCTCGAGCCCGGGGTCGCTGATCACCCGCTGGAAGTCCGACAGCTCGGCAAAGTGTGCCGCACGTACTTCGTCGAACTTGCTGTGGTCGGCCACCAGCACGCAGGTCTGCGCCCGCGCCATGACCCGGCGCTTGACCTCCACTTCGTTGAGGTTGTAGCAGGTCACACCGTGGGCGGCGCTGACGCCGGCCGCGGAAATGAACGCCCACGCCACACGGATGCCATCCAGGATGCCCACCTCGGCATGGCTCTCGAAGACCATGTTGCGCCGATGAAAAGTGCCACCGCAGAGGATGATGGTGCAGTGGGGCTTTTGCTGGAGCTTGAGCAATACGTTGAGGGAATTGCACAGCGCGGTGAACTCCAGGTCATCCGGCAACGCCTCGATAATGAACGGCGTGGTGGTGCCGCAATCGATAAACACCGTGTCGCCGGGGCGCACCAGGCTGGCGGCCAGCACGCCGATCTGACGCTTCTCGGCGACGTGGCGCTGGTCCTGTTCGGCGACCTGGTAATCGGGCTCCGGCGGCCCGCTGCGGGTTACGTGCCCGCCCAACAGGCGCAGGCCCTGGGGGCTGTCTGCCAGGTCGCGGCGCAGGGTCATTTCCGATACGCCCAGCAATGCGGCCATGTCACGCAAGTGAATCGCCGACTCGCCCTGCAAGGCCTTGTGCATGGCCCGAAATCTTTCGCTTTTCTTTGAATCCACTGCGTTCCAACCCTCGTTGAATGCGTGCCCTTGATCAGGGCAGTCACAAATTCCATTTACAATGTTATTTATTTCACATTTAATGCATCCAACTTAACACAAACCGGCTTTTCCCAGCACCTCATCCTTACAGGACACTTGCCATGCCGACTGATCCGTTGCCGCTCGCGGCCTATATCGACCACACCCTGCTGGCCGCCGATGCTTCCCAGGCGAGCATTCGCCAACTGTGCGCCGAGGCCCGCGAGCATGGCTTCAAGTCCGTGTGCGTCAACAGCGCCAACGTGCCGCTGGCCGCCGAATGCCTGCGCGACGCCGCGCCATTGGTCTGTGCCGTCGTCGGCTTCCCCCTGGGTGCGGGCTTGAGTGCAGCCAAGGCTTATGAGGCAAAGCTTGCGATCGAGGCCGGTGCAGGCGAGATCGACATGGTGCTGAACATCGGCTGGCTGAAGGATGGCCTGCTGGACCAGGTACGCGACGATATTGCCCAGGTGCTGGCGGCCTGCGGCGCGGTGCCGCTGAAAGTCATCCTCGAGACCGGCCTGCTCGATGACCAGCAGAAAACCCATGCCTGCAGCCTGTGCCGCGAGCTGAACGTGGCGTTCGTCAAGACCTCCACCGGTTTCGGCCATGGCGGCGCGACATTGGCGGATGTGCGCCTGATGCGCGGCGTGGTGGGGGCGCAGATAGGCGTGAAGGCGTCGGGCGGCGTGCGCGACCTGGCGACGGCCCAGGCGATGATCGAAGCCGGTGCTACGCGCCTGGGCAGCAGCTCCGGGATCGCCATCGTCAGCGGCGCAAAGGCGGCCGCGGGCGCCTACTGAGTTGAGTGCAGCGCTGGCGCCCTTTCACAACCCTTTCACAGTCGGGCGCCTATGGTCATCTCAGCTCCTGGTGAAAACCTTTAAGCCCGCGCTCCCCATCGCGGGCTTTTCTTTGCCCGGAATTTATCCGCAGGTCAGCTACAGCCGGCGTGGCGGTGAGCCGGCGCAGGCCACGCCCTCCAGGCAGAATACAAACGGGGCTACCACTTGAATTTCGCCTTTGAGCAGCATTGAGGGTGGAGGCGCAGGCACTGGCGACGCCGCCGGAACGAATCTCTCCACGGCGCTGACGAACAGATCCGAACCTGTATGGCTGATGACTTTGTGGCGTATCAGGTTGCCTTTGGCGTCGACCACGAATTCAACCCTGACCAGGCCGGTCAATCCTTGCAGGCGAGCTTCTTCGGGGTACGACTTGAAGTGATTGAGGTGAGTAAGCAACTGGTATTCCCATAAGCGTTGTTCTGCCAGTTGTTCCCGGGTGGGGCCGCTCGTGCAGGCACAAAGCAGTAAGACAAGTGCGATCCAGCTGTATTTCATAAACGCAGTTCCGTTGACGTTTGGTGTGCAAGGTGAGGCTAATCAAGGCTCGGTGCGTCAGCGTGTTATCCAGGTCGAACAGAATGGCCCGTGGGTACACGAATGCTTCTTGTGGAAAACCAAATCTGCCTCTCAGGCGGTGGTACTGACGATGGAACCGGTACCGCTTCCACCGTCGGAAGTCAGTGCCTGCAACAACGCCGAAGACGCAGACTGCAATGCAGCTGCCGTTGCGGCAATCTGCGCCTGGGCGGCAGCCACGGCGGCCGCTTTGGCGTCTGCGCTTTGATTGCTGGCCTGGGCCTTTTGCATGTTTTGCTGCTGCTCTTGAAGCTGCTTTTGCAACTCCGCAATCTGCTTTTTCAGCGCCTTGACGGTGTCGGACTCCTGCGACGTGGATGCCGCCTGGCCGCCACCTGCAGCGGGCGCACTTTTGGCACCCGTGTCCGGGTTGAGACTCAAGGTTCCAGAGTCTTCGGTCTTGGAGCTATCGCTGACGCTGGCCGGACTTGGGTTGGCGGGTACTGAAGCGAGACTGCTGACGTTCGTGATCATGTCAAATATCCAATTCCGGTATCGATGTTAATTGATCGGCGCTTAAGCTGATTACTTTAACCCGTTATCGACCCTACCGAACCTGGCGACAACAGCGGACCAATTCAGCGGCAAGGTCTCGAAAAGACGTTGACCAGGCTTCCATCCGGATCACGCAGCAATACCGAAGTGTTGCCCCATGGCATGACCGTCACCGGCATCACCACGTCAGCCCGACCGATACGCAGCAGGACGGCCTCCACATCGTCCACTTGAAACTCCAGGATCGCCGAACGGTTGCTGGCGGCGACTGCCAGTCCATCGTTGTGAAGGCGGACCAGGCGCTCATCGGCTATGGCCAGGACGACGCCGTCGAGGTGAATTTCAGCGAACCCGTCAGCCAGGTGCCTTGGCTCGACAGTCGAGAGGTTGTGATAGAACTGAACGAGCCGTTCAAAGTGGTTGGTAACGAGACGAACAGACGAGAATTTCATCATTTGACCTGACAGGAGTGAGAGAACTCACCTTAATTCAAGCCCGCGTCAGTTCCTGACAGTAGTGTTGTTATCGGCGTTCCAAACGACAGCCTGTGCCACCACCACGTACTCGCCATTGAAGGTTGCCGCTGGCGAGCCGTAAAGCTGGTAACCCAGCGCAAGCGCTTCAGAGACCCGGTGACAGAAGGAGGCATCGTCCTTGCCTGTCAGGATCCGATAGGTAGGTAGGCCTTCAGGAGGGGAATTCTGCATGGGAGCACCTGCTGGAACAGTTAAGGAAAGCCACTTGGCGATCGGGTGACGCCGGCTTGTGCCCGATGATATCAGTCGATGATCACATCGCGCCCCTCGGCCTTCAAGCGCGCGAGGTTGTCCTTCATCTGCTGCAACCGTTCAGGCGGATGCCCGTGCCATTTCGTCACCTCCGCCACGACGCGCAAAGGGTCAGTGGAGCGATAGGAAAGCGTGGGATTGCCGGGAAACTTCTTATCCGTCACGTTGGGGTCATCCATGATCGCCCCCGTTGGCTCCACAACATAAATCCGTTCCCGCCCACTGCCGAGCGCCAGCTCAGCCCCCCAGATGGCGGCATCCAGCGTGCCCGCAAAGTAGACCCAGGACAGTGCTTTACCTTCTGTAAAGTTGGACGGGTAGCCGACGCGGATCAGATCGCCCGGCTCCAGGTCGGCCCGGGTGCCGTGAAAGAACTGACGGATGAACATGCCAGCGGTATTTGACATGGGCTCGTTGCTCCGTGGATGAATGTTATGTTTGGATGCGAATGCCCCCATCGGCTGGGTTCCTCTATACCACCGCACCTCAGGAAACCGTTGTGACGAATCTGACCATACGACGCGCCAGTATCGACGACTTGCCTTTCATTGTTTTGCTGCTGGCAAATGACTCCCTGGGGGCTGTTCGAGAAGATAGCAGTCTTCCGCTTCAGCGTTCCTACACACGAGCGTTTGAGGCCATCGACGCAGACCCGAACCAGTTTCTTGCCGTCGCTGTGGCTGATGAAGAGGTGGTCGGTACTCTCCAACTTTCTTTCATTCCGAATATTTCTCATCGGGGCGCATGGCGAGCTCAAATCGAAGCCGTCCGCGTGCACGAGCGAATGCGTGGGAGCGGATTGGGCCGGCAATTCTTCGAATGGTCGTTTGAGCAAGCACGTCAGCGCCACTGCCAACTGATCCAGCTTACCTGTGATCGTACGCGGCCAGATGCTCATAGGTTTTATGAGTCCCTGGGGTTCTTGCCAACCCACACAGGCTTCAAGATGAAGCTGTGACCATTTGAGGCGAGCTGGCCCGGCGTTTGATTGCCGGGCCAGAGGGCGGAGTCAAAGCAATACAGTAGCAAGCATGCCCAAGGCGCCGAGGACAAACCCGATGAGTGCGCCACGCCCTGGTGCTTCATGGAACAGCGCCCAGACCACCACGGGCTCAAGCAGCAACAGGGAGGTGACTGAGACCACGGTGACGACCCAGATATCACCGACCGCCACGTAACCCAGCCAATACGCACCCAACAGGCAAAGCCCGGCAAAACACATCAGCACAACGGGAAGGACGAACGCCTCCCATGAACCATGCCCTGTCTGGGCAAGCCTGGCGGTTACCACCTCGCTGTAGATTGCACAAAACTCCCCCACCACCATCAACCCTAGAGCAGAAACTCCGAGTAGTTCTTTGGACATATCAAAAACTCCTTCGTATTCAACGCAATATTTTTCAGCTCCCAGCGAGCAATGCCGCTGCCCAGGAGCGTGTTGCAGTGATACGAAGCAGCCTTGAACAGGCCTGAATTACCGAAGTGCTTTTCCATGCTCATGTCCTTCAAAGGGTGAGTCTCAGCGCCCGGAAAAGGGCGCTCGCTGCGATCATACGTTCCGACAGCCCGCCTGAACAACCTGCCCCCTCTCGGTCTGCCGCGAAGTGCTTGTGCTGGATCAGTGAGCGTTGAACCAGTCGGGGGCACAACCGGAAAATGACACCAATGGTCGTTTCAAAAACAGGTTCCGGTCGTAATGTCAGTGAGCAAAAGCAGGCTTGCTGTAGTCGAAAAGAGGCTTTGCGACTAAACCGGTATAGGGGACATCGCCAAATGAGCAAGGGTAGGCCCCCTACCCCCACGGTGGCCGAACACCCGGCGCACCCGGCACATTGAAGGACCGACGCCATGCAGAACCTCAAGATCGCGACATTCAATGTCAACGGCATAAAGACGCGACTGCCCAACCTTCTGCAGTGGCTGGAAAAGGAGCGCCCGGACATCGTCTGCCTGCAGGAACTGAAGGCGCAAGACAACGCGTTCCCCGCTGGAGAACTTGAGGCGGCGGGCTATGGTTCATTGCACCATGGCCAGGCTTCCTGGAACGGAGTGGCAATTCTCGCGCGGGATTCCGAACCCCTTTTGATCCATAAGGGCCTGCCGGGAGCCAAGGACGACTCGCAGTCTCGATACCTGGAAGCGGCTGTCCATGGCGTGATTGTCGGATGCCTGTACCTGCCCAACGGAAACCCGCAACCTGGGCCAAAATTTGATTACAAGCTCGCGTGGTTCGAACACCTGATCTCCCACGCTGCAACACTGCAGGCCAGCGAACATCCAGTGGTCCTCGCGGGTGACTACAACGTGGTGCCCACCGACCTGGACATCTACAACACCCGCTCATGGCTCAAGGATGCCCTCCTCCAGCCAGAAAGCCGTGAGTGCTTTCAAAGGCTGCTTTCCCAGGGCTGGATCGACTCGCTGAGGCACCTGTACCCGGAAGAGCGGGTGTACACGTTTTGGGATTATTTCCGTCAGCATTGGCAGAAGAATTCCGGGCTGCGCATCGACCATCTGCTGCTCAACCCGGTACTCGCCCCGTACCTGAAAAACGTCGGCGTAGATGCATGGGTACGGGGTGAAGAGCATGCCAGTGATCATGCGCCGACGTGGATCGAGATCTCATCACGGCAAACCCGGTCAAGAAAGAAGCCAAAACGCAGTTGATCACAAGCCACGACGCTGACTACCGGCACGCGTGCCGGTCCCCGACTCACCCATCCCAAGGTGTGATCCGGGCTTACTGATGGGGCACGAATTTCGCGAGCATCAGCCAGCGACTTATGGCCGCGACGAGTTCGGTCTTGCACTCCACCGGCAGCCAATGCCCGCCAGGCAGGCTCGTCACTGTGAGGTCTGCGCAGGCCGCGCGCATTGGATCGCCCGACTGATTGCCGTTGATGGTATTCATCGGGTCGTAATCACCGTTCACAAACAGGACGGGCATGGACAGGCGGCCGCCATTGGGTGCGCGATGGGCATATTCGATGTTGGCATCGTCGTTCAGATACCACGCGCAGGGCGTGCGGAAACCATGCTCCTCGAACGTGCGCACCAGTGCCGCGAAGTCCGTCTCGGGCCAGAGCGCCGAGTCTGGTGGGGTCGGGGGAGCCCGGTGCGCTTCGCCAAACCGCCCGCCTTTGCGGGTCACTTCGGCATTGGAGGCGACCCTGGCGATGCTTGCAGGGTCGCCTCTTCGATAAATCGACGCCAGCGATGCTGCTTTGTCCGCGTCAAGATCAGCCACGGCGGACGCAAAATGCGTGTTGTAGTAGCGGTAATAGTCCCATTGGCCGTCTGGATACTGGTCGACCGGGTAAATCCCTCGGTCAACCAGCGGTATGAGCGTCGCCAGCGCGTTCGTGGAAGGAAAGTACGGAACCGAAACCAGCACAACGCCGCGGCTGCGCCAAGGTTCATGGGCGACCAGTTCACCGGCCACGACGCTGCCCCAATCGTGGCCCACCCAGATGGCGGGCGTTCCACCGAGATGGTCATGCAGCTCTGTCATGTCTGCCACGATGTTTTCAATCGTGTACGCATTGATCGCGGCCGGCGCCGAAGAGCCGCCATAGCCGCGCATGTCGGGTGCGACACAGTGCCAGCCTTGGGCAGCGAACGCTTCCATCTGTGCACGCCAGATCAAACCGAGTTCGGGCCAGCCATGCAGGAACATCATCAATGCCCCATCGGCAGGTCCCGACTCCAGATAATGCGTTGTGTGACGGGGCGTACTGAAGACGCGCGAAGTCAGCTTGAAAGTGGACATAGGATCTCCTCATGTCATACCGGCGCGATGTTTCACTGTAGGTCACCTCGAGTGCGTGAGCACCACTGCCCGCGTATTTCCAGGTCGCGCTTATCCTGGGATCGGGACCAAAAGAACTGAAGCAACCACACGTCAATCAACGTTGTAGAAAATTTGAATTAGCCAGTTGCCCGGCCGGTCAAGAATTATGAACGCAGTAAATCTGACGAGGTAACAGCAATGACTATCCAGGCAGAGACACTCGTACAACTGACCGAAGCCCTGCAAGAGCGAGGCATGCATCTGGTTTCAGATGTTCACTTCACCCGCGCGCCCTATCGGCAGAATCACCTCTGGGTCTGCACCGTAGCGTAACGATCCCTTATGATGCTTGCCTGCCAGAAGGTCGCCAACCGCGACAGATGGATCAATGCGAACACTCTTATGGATAAGCCCGATGCGGATCAACGTTCTGACAATTTCCCTGGCCACCTTGATGATGACCGGATGTGCCAACCATGGCGCCAAGCCTTCGACGCACGCGCTGGCGACTCAAGATAACGTAGTTGGCATCTGGGCCATGGTTCCTCTGCGCAACGGAATTGCCAACGTGGTCGAATACAGCGCTGATGCCAAAGCCACATTGCATCCATTCAACTGCGCTGAACCCGGGAAGCACCAGGAAAAAGAAGTGAGCGACTTCAAGGTGTCCGACGATGGAAAAGTCATCCATCTCAAATCACCTTCAGACAACTTCGACCTGAAGGTCCTGGCATTCGACCCGCAGACCATGACGCTGAGCATGGATGTTTCGGATACGAGCCTGACCTTCAACTACGTAAAAGTCAGTAACGTCGCACCGCTGTGTGCCCTTTATCCAAACGCCGCCGCTGAAGCTGCGCGCAAAACCCCTTTCAAGGCCAGTGATTTTGTAGCGGATCCCGGGATACCTGCCCACTCCGGTATGGAGCGATATATTGGCAAGTGGGCAAATGACAAAGGCGAGCCGGAGGTAGAAGTCATCATGGGTCCCAACGGCAGTGCCTACCTCTACATGGCTTCCAGCAAAAACTGGCACTTCCTGTACAACGAGGTGCATTGGGTAGGCGACGAACTGCATTTTGAAAGCTATGCCTATTCAGACCTTCCCTCTCTTTACAGCCACCCTTTCCATAAATCCAAGACCCACAGCATTCTTCAGCCGAGCGGCGACGGAGGATTACGTTATTCGATCTTTATCGATAAGCGCCGGTACGAATTTCCATTGAGCCGGGCGAAGAACTGAGGTCGAGGTAGCGCAGTACTGTTGCGATGACCGGGCGGTGCATCTGCAACGCAGAAGGCAAGGAAGCCTCGCAAACGAAGTGGATTGCGGACCTGTTGAACAATTGCCGACCGGAAACAAACAAGGGCTTGCATCAGCTTTCGCCCGCAAACCCTTGGTTTTAGATGGTGCCCGAAGCCGGAATCGAACCGGCACGCCCTTACGAGCGGGGGATTTTAAGTCCCATGCGTCTACCAGTTTCGCCATTCGGGCGGTAGCGCTATGCAGCAGGCCAAGCAGCGTTAAAAGCCCTTGAGCGTTGCAGCAGGCTAGGGAATATATAGATCCAGCCCCCTCGATGCAAGGTCGGGTGTGGGCTTTTTCAAACAATCAAGCGGCGCCCTGGCAAACAAAAAAGCTCGCCAGATCAGTCATCTACAGATTTTGCAGGCGGGAGTGGGCAATGGCGATACCGACCGCTTCACCAGGTGCCGCACTCGTGCCCCACGTGCATCAGGAAAAATAAGTCATTACCGCAATAACCACTGAAACCCAAACCAGGGTCATCAAAAACGACAGCGCAGCCAATGTCTTGCCCATTTGCCTACTCGCCCCGATGAAATCACTTCAAGGAACCCTCCCAGCGCCGCTTGAGAATAGCCACGCACGACGCAGTTCGCCTTCAACCTCCCACGAAAATCGTGGATACGATACTCCACGCAAAAGGTTAGTTCCTTCAGCAGTCCCGCCCACACGTTACCGAGCCGCTGTTTATTCCCTGATACCTCAAAATGATCATCCCCGGCTTTCCTGCTCCTGCAGCGCCCCGGCCCATCTGATACGCTTTTTTCTTCTGCATCTGCCCCTGTATCGAAAACCGCCCTGCCCTGACAATACTCCCACTCCCGACACGCCCGTGGAGCCCGGCAGGAACCGTCCTGCCGGCCCGTTCATTTCGGAGGCCTTATGGCTAAGATGGCATTTTTCCTGTTCGGTTTTCTTGCGCTGACCATCGCAATTGGTCTGCTGGCCACCATCTCACCGGTCTAGGATCCATGGCCTGCTGACGCAACCCGCTGGAGGTCAGAGGGAGTGTCAGCCGGCAAAAAACATCGGATACAACGACAGCACCAACAGCGCCGCCATCGACCAGTTGAACACCCGCAACCAGCGTGGCTCGCGCAGTACATTGCGCAAGCCGCTGCCACAGCCGGCCCATACGCAAACGCTGGGCAGGTTTACCAAGGCAAACACCGCAGCAATCAACAGCACGTTGGCGACATAACCCTCGGCAGGCGTGTAGGTGGTGATCGCGCCCAATGCCATGACCCAGGCCTTGGGGTTGACCCACTGGAAGGCCGCCGCACCGAGAAACGTCATGGGTTTGCGCTTGTTATCGGTGTCATCGGACATCGCGCTGGACGTTGCGATTTTCCAGGCGAGGTACAGCAAATACGCCGCCCCCACATAACGCAATACGGTGTAGGCCCACGGCAACGCCTTGAACACTTCTCCCAGGCCCAGGCCCACGGCGATCACCAACAACATGAAGCCAATGCTGATGCCCAGTGCATGGGGAATCGAGCGAATAAAACCTAAGTTCACCCCGGACGCCAGCAACATGGTGTTATTGGGACCTGGGGTGATTGAGGACACAAAGGCGAACAGCGCGAAGGCTGAAAGCAGGCTTGAAGACATGAGCATGGCGCGACATCCGAACGAGTACTGTGGCCGTGACAGTAGAACGTTGCGCCAGCCTGCGCCCCGTACAGCTACGGGTAGATACGGTCATACACTTCGCCAGGCCTGCCAACAAGCGCCCTCCAACCAAACTGCCATTGGTTTGCCTTCATTGATCGGTATACTTGCGCCCTTCTCTGCACTGCACACTGTGCTGAACACATCCTGAAAGGACACTCGATGAGCAACTACCTCGACCGCGCGCTGACGGGCCTGCGGACCCTGGGCATCAATCTTCTGCAGCCGGTTCCAGATGCACCGGTACTGGTATTGCTGGACCGCGTGGCCCAGTACGACACCGCCAAAGTCACCGCTATCGCTGCCGTGCTGCAACAGTCGACCACCTTCAACAGCGTGGTTCGCGAGCAGATTGCCGGCATGGATATCTCCACACGCTTCATGGACATCACCCAGAGCTTCACCTCAATCCGCGAAGACGCGGCCGCCATGGCCGGCTGGATGGATGACGGGCGCCTGGATACGCTGGAGAAGCTCAAGCTGAGCTGGATGAACCTGCGTCGTGGCTCGATCCCCAGCCGCTTCAGCGAGATCCGTGAAAACTACCTGCAGGTGTGCAAGTCGGCCAATGACCAGATCTCCCGGGAAACGGTGATTCTGGAAGCCTACCTGGATTTTCGCATGGCCATGAAAGCGGCCGAGGTCGATGCCCAACAAGTGCTCGCCCTGGCCGGCCAGGTCCTGGAGCAGCGTACCCAGGCCTTGAACGAGGCCAACGCCCAAGTCACGGCTGCCGAAACCCTGGCGCCGGCCGAACGCGCGGCCTTGGAATTGCGCCGTGACGAAGCCGTACGCGCGCTGCAGGACGAAGACAAGCGCTACCAGATCGTCAAGGACATCGCCGATGACCTGAAGGTCGGCTACAACACGGCCGAAATGGTCTTCGCCCGGATCAACCAGGTGCATGTGATCAAGGAGCGCCAGTACCAGCGCATGGTCTCGTTCTTCTCTACCAACGAAGTGGTGTTGACCGGCCTCGCGGTGTCGTTCACCAGCAACAGTGGACTGGCCGAAGCCACCAACACGCTGAACGCCACCACCGAGGGCATCAGCAAGGGTCTTGAAGCCCTGGGCAGCACCGGCAACACCCAATTGGAAGCAGCGGTCAAGGCCAGCTATGGCTCCACCATCAAGGTCGACTCGGTGCGCGCCCTGGCCGACGCCACCCTGAGTTTCCAGACGGACATGCACGGCCTGACGGAAACCTACCGCGCTGAATCCAGCAACGCGTCCCGTGACATCGCCGAAGCCGTCGAAGAGGCCAAACGCAAGTTCGCCGCATTGCTGACCAAGGCCGCTTGATGAGCGACATTCTTCTCTCCGAGCAACTCGGCGCGATGGCGCTGGTGGATCAACTGCGCCACCAGCAGATGGCGGTGGAAAAGGACTTGAGCCTGCCCCAACGCCGCGCAGAAGTGGCGGCGCGCATCCGCGAGTATTACCAGAACAACGGCATTCAATTTACCGAAGCGCAGATCGATCAGGGCGTGCGCGAATTCTTTTCCAAACGCCTGGTGTTCGAGGCCCCGGAACTGAGTGCGCTTGACCGCTTCTGGAGCAAAGTACTGCTCAGGCGGCATCGCGGCATACTCGTCATCCAGCTCATCGCGGTCACCTTGCTGGTGGTGCAATGCAGCCGGGTGATGGTCGCCAGACACGAGATCCTAGAGGCTCAAAGAGCGGCCATCGCCGTCGAGACGAACGCGGCACAAAAACAATCAGACATCGCCCACCTGAAGGCTCGCTTGAGCGCCGTGCAACAGGACCCGGCCTATATTGAGGGCGGCGACCTGTTCAGTGCCCTGCCCCGACTGAATACCAAGGCCGAACATGCCCTGGCCATGGTCGATACCTCCGGGGTCGATTACGCCAGTGAGCAGATCGGCGTGCTGGAGGCGTTTTTAGCCAAGGTCAAGGCAGTCCAGCCGATGACCGACCAGCTCAACGAGTTGACCCGCAAAGTCGCCGACATTCAGCTGCCCGCCGCCGACAGTAAAGCGACGCGGGGCATGCAGGCCGAATTGGTCATGATCAAAGACCTCATCGGGAAATTCGAAATCGAAAAAGCCGGCGGCCAACTCAGGGCCCTGCGTGCCAACACCGAACTGATCCCCAAGGAGGTGACCATTCGGGTTGTCGACCGGCCCGGCACGCCGTCCGGTGTCGAGCGCTGCTACGACAAGGCGCTGTGTAATTCCAATCCTGGTTCGATCCAGGGCAAGAGCTGGTATTTGGTTGTCGAAGCCGTCGACCTGTCGGACAGACCGGTTCTACTGCCCACCGTCAGCAGTGAGACCGGCACCGGCGCGTGGGCCAGCCAGTTCGCTGTGCGGGTACCGCAGGCCGAATACCTGAAGGTCAAGGCCGACAAACTCGACGACGGCCACCTGACCAACCGTGTGATCGGCCGCAAGCCGGCCGGCAGGATGGAAGTCACCTACTTGAGCCAACGGACCACCGACCCGCTCGAAACGATATTGGAGTGGTGAAGACATGACGCCTGACACCCTGATCGGCATCACCGAACGTAACTCCCGCAACGCCGAGCTGAGGATTCGCACGGCCGAGCAACACCTGTCTGAACTGCTCGGCGAGCAACTGGCGCTGGAGCAGGACATTACCCAGCGCCTGGGTAAAATCGCGGCCCTGCACCTGGACCAGGGCAACACGCAGAACGAGCAAGTCGCCGCCGCCCTGAACCTGCGCCAACAGTCCCAGGACCTGCTCCACCAGCAACTGCGCGACGCTGAGCAGACCGTGGCCCAGGCGCTGGCGGGCAAGGAAAAACTGCAAGCGCGAGCCGACACCCTCGACCAGCAAGCCCGGCAATCCCTGGAACAAAACCCCGATTACGCCCGCCAGGTCGAGCAACTGGACCTGGCCCAGGCCGCCCACCGAGAACACGTCAGCGGTTATGAAGACTTGCGCCAGGAGTGCGCACTGAAGCGTCCGACCTTTGATACCAACCTGGTCTACGTCTACCTGCGCGGACACGCCTTCGGCACCGACCAATACCGGCGCAACCGCCTGAACCGCTGGATGGACAACTGGCTGGCGACTAAGGTGAACTACCTCGCCAACCGCAAGAA
Organism: Pseudomonas sp. KK18; assembly: GCF_037094675.1. Taxonomy (NCBI): domain Bacteria; kingdom Pseudomonadati; phylum Pseudomonadota; class Gammaproteobacteria; order Pseudomonadales; family Pseudomonadaceae; genus Pseudomonas; species Pseudomonas sp. KK18. The sequence continues at coordinate 3,344,456 of NZ_CP146605.1, read as the reverse complement.
CGAGCTGAGCCTGATCGCCCTTGGTGAGCGAAACGAGGCCTTGCAGGCCGAGCGCATCGCCCTGATCAGCACCTTGAGTGCCAGCGTCGATGCGCAACTGGCTCAGGCACGTGACCAGTTGGGACAGGCCTCAATTCAACCCGAGCTCGACACCCTGCAACGCGTAGTCGACAACGCCAAGCGCCAGGCCAATGCCATCCAGGAAAAACTCGGCAGCTACTCACGCAACGAAGACCCGCAGTACCAGCGCGCACGCCAGTTGCTCACTGACCAGTTGAAAACCCGCAGCATCGGCGAATTGATCGACCTGGCCAGCCACACCCCGGACGACGCCGACGACCTGATCGTCGAGCAACTGCAAACCCTGAACCTGCGCTTGAAAGCGGTGGTACAGCAACTGGCGGATACCCAGGAAGAGGCCGTGGTACACCAGAACAGCTACCAGCGTGCCAAAGACCTGGAGCGCAAAGTTCGCAACGATGCGTTTACCGGCCGCGATGTTTATTTTGACCTGTCGACTGACTTCGAGCGTCTGGTAGAGAGCTACATGACCCAGGGTGCAACCCTTGGCCAGGTTGTGGATGTGCTTGGCCGGGGCCTTAAAATCGTGCGCCGCAGTCAGGTAGCGGCAGGGGCGACGCGAGGCTATGTCAGCGCATCGATCAGCCCTGTCGTCCTTGGCGTCGCCACCGTCGAAAGCAGCAATAACAACACGGCCAGCTTTTCGACGTCAGGCAGTACAGGCGGCGGCAGCTTCAGGACGACCGACAGCTTCTAGCCTGGCGCGAAGCAAATCCGGGACTTCCTCGTTGCTAGCTGTCAGACAACGAGGAAGTGATCTGCGCAATCGCATCCTGATCCAGCCCGTCCAGCGTGCGGTAGTGGTTGATGATCAACGTCTCCTTGTCACTCAGGGTGGCCTGGTTGATAACCGCCCTTTCCCCCGTCAACACGTAAAGCACGTCCACGCCTTTATGCCGGATGGCAATCAGGTAATCGGACTTGGGCGCCCGCGCGCCACTTTCGTAGTGCACCTGAGCATTCGCACCCACACCGCCAATCGCACCAAACTCCTGTTGGGAGAGCCCCAGGATCTTGCGTTCCTCTTTCAGGCGGATGCCGAGTTTATCGTCCATGGCGGGTACCTCAATAAACGTGTTTAACACCCACCATACGCTTATGCGCAGGAGCGGGGTCTATTCATTCGGGTGGCTACCTATTGCGTGCGCACGAAGGCGAACATATGCGGCACGTAATCGGCCTTGCCGAGCGGCACACCGTTATGGCGAAGGATGTTATAGACGGTCATCAGGTGAAAATAGAACTGTGGAATGGCCCAATTGACCGCGTATTCGTAGGCAGTCATGTCGAAAATAGTACCGTCGGGAAGTTCTATCGAGATAGCGCGCTCGCTGCTGTCGATGAGTTCGCGATCTGCCGAGGCGAGGGCTTGCAGGGTTTGCTCGATCAACCCACGCGCCTCGCTCAGGGTTGCGGGTGTGCTCAGAACCGGCAGCGGTTGATGGGTGAGACGCTGGACCGATTCCTGGGCCTGGGTGCACGCAAACCGGATTTGCGTTGCGAGGGTGTGCATGTCGGGCGCCAGCCGCGCGCTCAGCAGGTTTCGCGGGTCATAGCCCAACTCGCCGGCATGCGCCTCGCCTTTGGACAAAAGCCCCTTGAGCGAGCGCAACATCTGCGCAAAGCAAGGGACGGTGATTACATAGGTCGACATCGTTCTTCCTTGACTGGATGCTGAGCGTGGGAGCATGCCATGGGCACGGTCTACGCGGCTAGCCGGCAAGCTTCATGCAGCTTCACGTGACGTCAGCGGCGAGCCGACTTACCTTGGCCACCCGCCCCTCTTACTGGTGTAGAGCGTGCTAAAGATCGCCACCCTTGCCGCCGGCTTTATCTGCTTGTCGATGCTGCCTGCTGCCCAGGCGAGTGATGGGTTCTACGTCAACCCGCAGTCCACCGCCGCACAGTGGGTCCAGCAGCACCCCGATACGCCTGCCACTGCAAGCATCCGCTCAACCATTGCCGAGGTGCCCAGTGCCCTGTGGCTGACCGGCACCAGCCAGGCCATAGGAACGCTGACCGAACGCGTCAATCGCTATGTAACCGCTGCCGCCAGTGCTGATAAAACACCGATTTTGGTGGCCTATAACCTGCCCCACCGCGACTGCAGCGGTGGCGCCTCGAAGGGTGGCGCACCGGCAGCGGCGGAGTACCGGGGCTGGATAGACCAACTGATCAAAGGCATTGGAGACCAGCCGGCGCTGGTTATCTTGGAGCCGGACGCACTGGCAGACCTGCAGTGCCTGGACAAGGACAAGCGCGCCGAGCGGCTGGGGCTAATCAATTACGCCGTATCGGGGTTCAACCAGCGCGCACGCCATGCCGATGTTTATCTGGACGCTGGCAATCCAGGCTGGAAATCCCCAGGCGCCATGGCCGATGCGTTGAATGCAGCCGGGGTGAAACAGATCCGGGGGTTTGCCCTGAATATCGCCAACTTCTACACCCTCGCCCAGGTGCGCAGTTATGGTGATGCCATCAATGCCAGGTTGTTAAGCGAATACGCCTATACAAAAGCCGTGGCGGTGGATACCAGCCGCAACGGCAATGGTGCGAATCCTGGAGACTGGTGCAACCCGGTGGGGCGCAGACTGGGCATGCCACCGCAAGTGCTTTCGCCACGGTTGGTTGCCCTATGGATCAAACTCCCGGGCAATTCGGACGGTGCGTCTTCGACGAAAACCGATTGTCATGAAGGCCCGGCGGCAGGCACCTTCAGTGCCGAACTGGCACTTCGCCTGATTGATGGACACTAACGGCGAATGAGCCTTGCATCACCTGGACTCATTGCTCAGGATAGCGCTCTTGAGCTGAACATCGGCAGGGAAGCAGCAGGTTACCGAGGCCGACAACACATGACGCTCCATGAAGATAGCCCGCTGCACATAGAGGTGTGCCAGCGCCAGAAACACCTCTGGTTCTGGCTCCCAATTGGTCTTTTGATGGTTTTCTTGACGATTACCTCGACGATTTTCCTGGGTACAAATCCGCCGGAATGGATGTTTGTCGCACTCAACTTTGGCTGGGCAATCGTCGCGCTGACACTGCTGGTGAAGCTATCGGGTGTTTGTTGCGCCAAGTGAAGCACCCAGGCGTTTCAGCTTGCATCGCGCATCACTCGGGCTCGTGCCCTCACCTTGATACGTCGTCAATGCCAGACAAACAACGTGAAACAACTCACATTTATGGAGTTTCACGGTTGAAGGTCAAAATTTGACCAAATATATTTCGCCCCACCCGAGCGCTCACCTCTATACGGATATTGTTCTGCGCCTGCTCGGGCCCCCGGAGATGCGCAGGCAATAAAACATTGAGGTTTGCCATGCGTCTTTCCAAACTCGCCCCAGCCGCCGCCCTGTTCAGCCTGTTCACTTTGCCCGCCCACGCCGCCGACCTGTCTGCCCTCACCGGTGCCCTGTCATCTGCCTTGGGGGGTGCCGGCAACAGCAACAACACCGTCAACGCCAACAGTGCCTCCTGCCAGCAACAGATCCGCGACCTGCAGACCAATATCAATGCGGCCAATGCCAAGGGCGATACGTTGCGCGCGACCGCGTTCCAGGCAGCACTGACACAAACCAACAAGAGCTGCAGCAACAGCACCTACAACACCCAGGCACAAGTGGACACTAACCCTCAGCGCCAGCAAAACGTGAACAAGGCTGCGGATGCGATCAACGCAATTGGCGGCTTGTTCAAGTAAGTCGGGCTGCCCGGCAGAAAGCCCGCGCTTGCGGGCTTTTTTCTGCATCGCACTGTCCAGGTAAATCAGTCCCCTTTACCCCAGGCGACACGCCTCATAATCAAAACGTCAGCGTGACGGCAATTGTGTCGGTGTAAGTACCGGCAGGCAAACCCACCTTGCCCGGTGATTTACCGTAAATGCTCACCGTTTGCGCAACCCCGGTGCTGGCCGTGAGATTGATAGTGCCGTTGTTGGCAAGAATTTGCGTGTGGGCGGCGTCGGTGTAGATGTCATAGGGCGCAAAGTGGCCGGCACCGTCTGCCAGGGCACGCGTTCCACCGGTGGATTTGCCATCATTGGCGCCGGACGTGATGGTCAATACCGGCGAAGTACCCGCCGAGCATTGAATAGACAAAGGCGCCCCGCCGCCGCCCAGCACTTGCCCATCAGCCTCTGTATACAGGGTGTTGGCGGTACCAAAGTTCAACGCACCGAAATTCAAGCCTGTGGTGCCTCCTACGCCGTTGACCAGGCAACTATTGATCAATATCAGCGACGCACTGATTTGCCCGGTGACGGTGGTCGCGGCCTGGGAGCCGGACACCCAGGCCAGTGTCGTCAACGCCAGTAAGACTCTTGAGATAAGTCCATTCATGAAGCTCTCCTTATGACTTGCCAACCCAGCGCGCCGGCTCAGTTCCCTGAGGTGGACCCTTGACACTTGTACAAGGATGGCCGCTGCGTAGAAGGTTAGTCAGTCAGGAGGAAACTGCCAGCCCGAGGCCAATCGCTTTCACTTGCGGGAGGTTGCCTGGAGAGCTTTTCGGCCTTGTACCCGCAGGAATCACTGGCCAGTTTTCGCTCCGTCGCTGCACGTCAGCGAACGGGTATCGGAACCCGGAAATTACAGGTACCTCCCTATCGATGATAAGCCTTCCGGTAGGTTGTGGGGCTCACGCCCACGATCGAGAAAAAGTGCTGACGTAACGACAGGCTTGTACCAAACCCGCAAGCGTCAGCGATCGACTCGACGCTGTGGTCGGTTGTTTCAAGTTGCAGTTGGACGGCCTTGATTCGCTCATTCGTGAGCCACTTGCCAAACGTCGAGCCGGTCAGTTGCTTGAAGTGCCGGGTGAAACTGCGTCGACTCATCGCCAGCCTCGTCGCCACCTGATCGATTGACAACGGTTGTTCCAGGTTTGCCCGAAGCCAGTCCAGCAACTGGCCGAGACGCTGGTCGCTTGCGCCTTGAGGAACAGGCTGGCTGATGAACTGGGCCTGGCCTCCGTCGCGATGGGGGGAAACCAGCAGTTGACGCGCCAACGCGTTGGCAACCCCCCGCCCATAGATCCGCCTGACGATATGAATACAGCAATCGAGCCCTGCGGCCACGCCTGCAGAGGTCAGGATTTGCTGCGCCTCGACATAGAGCACTTTGGGGTCCACTTCAATGCGTGGGAAATCTCGCGCCAGATGCGCCGCCCACGCCCAGTGCGTGGTTGCCCGCTTGTCGCACAGCAGGCCCGCATGGGCAAGCACGAACGCCCCCAGGCACAGGCCGACCACCAGCGCGCCCCGTTCATGGGCTGCCTGAAGCGTTTCGAGGAGTGCGCACGGCGGCCTTTCGGTGACGTCCCGCCAGCTGGGAATGATGACGATGTCAGCTCCTGCAACCTGGTCCAAACCATGGTCACAGTGGATCGCGAAACCGGCGTTGGTAACCAGCGCCCCCTCTTCGCCCGCGCAGACCACCAATTCAAACCAGGGCGAATCCCCCACTCGGCGATCTTTACCAAATACGAGGCACGGCACAGAAAGGTGAAAGGGGCTGATGCCGTTAAAAGCGATGACTGCAACTTTCACACTTTTTTTCATAGGGCGGGCCTGATCGAGATTGGCCCGATTCTAATGAAAATGGTCATTGGGCCAATGGTGTGAGTTCCCGGATGCGTTCACTCTGATCGCAGCTGCATTTCACCGGGAAATGCGCAAATCAGAGCTCAGGGCCTCAATGAACATCGCCACCTTTTGCACGCTGGGAGCACTTATGACCACTCTTTCGATGACCGCACCGGCACACGCCAGCGAACCGGTGCCGTCCGTCCCCTATACCACCGAGTCCACTGGCTATCATTGGTCCAGTGTGGACGGCGTGAGGGTTTTCTATCGCGAGGCCGGCCCCAGGGACGCGCCGACCCTGGTGCTGCTCCATGGCTACCCTTCGTCCTCGCGCATGTGGGATTCGCTGATCCCGCTGCTTGCTGACCGGTATCACGTGATCGCACCCGACTACCCCGGGTTCGGCAGAAGCGACGCGCCCTCGCCCGCGACCTACACCTACACGTTTGACCATCTGGCCGACACCATGAGCAAGCTGCTCACGCAATTGCAAATCCATGAATACACCCTGTTTATGCAGGACTACGGCGGCCCGGTAGGCTTTCGGATGATCCTCAACGCGCCGCAAAAACTGCACGGCATCATCATCCAGAACGCCAATGCGTATGACGAAGGCCTGGGTGCCAAGTGGGCGAACATCGCCAAGTACTGGAAGGCTCCCGCCGAACATCCCGAACAAGTCGATGGGTTCACGGGGTACGAGGGCACGAAGCAGCGCCATCTGGGCACCAGCCCTCATCCCGAGCGTTACAACCCTGATGCCTGGGAGGACGAGTTTGCCGCCTTATCCCGTCCGGGCCAGCGGGCGATACAGTCGGCGTTGTTGCTGGACTACCAGAACAACGTGGCCTCTTACCCAAAATGGCAGCAATGGTTGAAAGACAACCAACCGCCGATGTTGGTCATGTGGGGAAAATACGACCCGTCGTTCATTGTGCCGGGGGCGATGCGCTACAAGGATGATGTGCCGGGGGCCGAGGTTCATATTCTGGACGCGGGGCATTTCGCGCTCGATGAAAAAACCGAGCAGATCGCCAGCCTGACGCGTCAGTTCATGGCGCGTATCACCGCCGGTAAATAGTAAAGAGTGGGAGGCCCGCGCCCGACTGATCGTCGGGTAACCCTGCAGTTCGTCGCCTCAAGCATTCCACTTCACTCAATCTCGAATACTGTATACACATACAGCACTCGAAATACCTCCTATGAATATCGACGAAGACACCTGCGGGTGGCTTGGCATCCCCACGCCTCTCGAAATGCACAAACAACATGCCCGGCTGCTCGAGAACGAGATCCAGGAACTGAACCTGCAACTGCGCAAGGCCCGGGCGGATATCTTCGGCCTGGTCGCGATGCTGACAGAAGCACAGGCAAAGAACGAAGAGTTTGCCGGATACCTCAGGCTGCGCGGTGCCGAAGCTGCAGCGATGAGGAAGCAGATCGCCAACCTCACCACTTCAGATCGACTCAGCACGCGCGAGGCCGAGAGGCTGCGCAGTGTGCTGAACGAACTGATGTCTCACCCGAAAACCATCGTCTAAGCTCAGGTTTCAGGTTGAGGGCTTGGCCATGTGCGGAAGACTTTCCCAGTACAGCGGCATTCACGACTTCGTCGCGGCGCTGAGCATGCAATGCCCTGGCGAACTCCGTGGGTGAGTTGCCGCGGGGAGAAAATCGACCTGCAACCGAGTGGAAGCTGACGCTGTTGATGACGGCGCTGAGGATCGCGCCAATCATCGTTTGGCTGAACGCAAACGCAGCCAAACCACCCCGACCAGCCCCAACGGCACCCCCAGGCTGAGCCATGAAAGCAGGTCATAGACGCCGTCACCGATCAGCGCCGAGAGCAATCCGAACAGGCTTAGAACAAAGAGCAACAGCGGCCAGCGAAAGATCATCCACAGTCCGCGCCTCATGATCGGCCCCCCATTTCCGGCCCGCTGGCATGCAATTCATCCAAGCGTTTTTGCAACGGTACCTTGCGACGGCTCAGCCACAGGTAGAGCCCACTGCCGAGGATGACGATGCTGATGAGATCGAGCAGCGTCCAGATGATCTTCAGCGGCACACCACCGTAATCACCAAAATGCAGCGGCTGCGAAACCAGCAAGGTTTTCACGTACAACGGCATCTCACGCATGTCGGTCAGCTCGCCGGTACTCGCATCCACCAGGGCCGGCTTGAGCAATCGCGCAGTGAGCGGCGTGGTGCCGCGCATGAACACTGCGTAATGGTGCTGGCTGCTGAACTGAGTACCGGGAAAGGCGATGAAGCTGGGCTCCATGCCTGGCGCCGCCTTACGCGCGGTATCCAGCGCTTTTTGCAACGACCCGAGGCGCTCCAGCGGCGGCGCATCCTTGTAGGGCGCGGTCATCTGCGCCAACTGGTCACTCTGCCAAAAGTCGAAAATGGGCAATGCCAGCGTATTGATCACGCCCGTCAGCCCCACCACCAACACCCAGGCGAGGGTGACGATGCCGAGCACGTTATGCAGGTCCAGCCACTTCAAGCGTGAACTGCGCCCGTTGCGCACGGTGGCGAAGTCCAGCTTGCGCATGAACGGTGTGTACACCACCACGCCGGACACCAGCGCCGCGACCAACAGCAGCCCCATGAAACCGAGAAACAGATAACCGGGCAACCCCATGAATAAATCGGTATGCAGGCGCAACATCAGGTTCATGAACCCTTCGTCTGGCGGCACCGCAGGAAATAACTCGCCAGTGCGTGTATCGAACGACTGCGAATGCCCCTCGATCGGTGGCGGCATAATGCTCGTTGCCGTGTACACCGTACCGAGCGGACTTTCCGGATCGAAACCGACAAAACGCACGACCTCCCCCGGCTGCGCCACCAATGCACTGGCAATGACGGTGTCGTAGTCGATTGTTGGTGTATCGGCGGTCAGCGGGCGCAGGGGCGGCGGCGGCTCGAAGTAGTGCTCAATCTCTTCATGAAAGATCAGTGGCAGCCCCGTCAGGCACAGCAACAACAGGAAAACGGTAGCGATCAGGCTGGTCCATTTGTGGACCAGAAACCAGATACGCAAGGTGCGTGCAGTCATGCTCGGTGGTTTTCCTTAAAGCGCCAGGCTCGCCGCGCGTCACGAGGCACGGCGAGCCCCCAGGCGGTATCAGTATTTCCAGGTAATAGACGCTACCAGGTTACGCGGGGCGCCGTAGCTGGCGGTCGTGGCACTGTTGTACAGCGATAGCAGGTATTTGCGATCGGTGACGTTGTTCAGGTTCAGCGACGTGCTCCAGTTGCTGTCGATGTCATAGCTGGCCATGAAATCGAGCAACGCGTAGGCGTTCTGGTGGATGGCACTGTTCGTGTCGTTTTCCACTGCACTCTGCCAGCTTACCCGTGTACCGATCTTGGCTTGGGGCAAACTTGGCAAGCGATAGGTGAGCATGCCGCGCACGCTATGAGTTGGCACATACTTACGGGCCTTGTCGCCATCGTCGTTGTCGATGCGCACGTAGGTATACCCGGCGAGCACGTCCAGGCCGGGTAGCGCTTCGCCAGAGGCTTGCAGCTCTACTCCGTGACTCTTGTAATCCATGGGGTCGTAAACGGACCGGCCACCCACCAGGCCGACATACTCCGCGACATTCTGCTGTTCGGTCTTGAACGCCGCGGCGGTGACGTTGAGGCGGTCATCCAGCAAGCTGCCCTTCACACCGGCTTCCATGCTTTTGCCTTCAAGCGGAGCAAGCAGTTTGCCGTCCCTGCCCAGGTTGTACTGAGCGCTGTAGATTTTCGTCCAGCTGCCATACACGCTCCACTGCTTGTCCAGGTCGTAGACCAGGCCGGTGTAAGGCGTCACCTTGCCATGTGCGCGGGTGTAGTAGTCGGAACCATAGCTGTCGCCGGAAGCGTCCAGGCTGATCATCCGCGCGCCGGCGATCCAGTGAAGATCATCGGCCAGACTGAATCGGGCACCGGCGTACACGCTTTTCTGAGTGTCCGTGAAATTCTGCGTATTGGCGTCGCTGGTAAACAGGAACGACGGATGCGCCAGATTGCCCGCCAGCACATCCGAGAATGAAACGTCGTAGTAGCCATCTGCAGCCGCATCGTATTCCCGGGCCTTCTGATGGGTGCGGCCATAGGCGGCACCGAGGGTCAACTCATGCTCTCGGCCAAACAGGCTGAACGGGCCGGAGACCTTGGCCTCGCCCAGCAACTGATGAGCCTCGCTGGTGGTATTGGCGGCAAACACTGAGGCGTCATCACCGCTGACCCCGGCGACATACATCATGTTGGTGTCTTGCTTTTCGGTGATGCCCGTGGCGGTGACCGTAGCGTTCCAGCCGTTGCCAAAATCATGCTTGAGCTCAGCGAATGTGCGCTGGGTACGCAGGTTCCAATAGGTCCATGGCTGGCCGATGCTGGAGCTGCGGCTGCCATAGTGAATGGCGTTGCCATCGTTATCCACCAACGGCAAGTTACCCCAGGTGCTGCCGTTTGAATTGCTGTCGTGCTGGGAGAAACCCACGGTTACGGTGTCGGCATCGGACACATCGAACGCCAACAACCCGGCAGCGACGTTGCGCTCATGGCTGTATCGATCCATCCACGAGTTGCCCTTGTCGTGGGAGTAAATGAAGCGGCCGCGTACGTTGCCGGTATCCGTCAACGGCCCGGAAACGTCCACGTCCACACGACGGCCATCCCATGAGCTGACGCTGGTATCGATTTGCGCCTGGAAGGTCTCGGTCGGACGTTTGCGTACGAAATTGACCGTGGCCGACGGGTTGCCAGCCCCGCTCATCAAACCATTGGCGCCATGCAGGATGTCGATCTGCTCGAACTCGGCCAAGTCCTGATCACCGACCAATACGGTTCCCACGAAGGGCATGCCCACGCCATCGTATTCAAAGTTGTTGATATCGAAGCCGCGCGAGGTGAATTCCGTACGATCGGTTTCGGTTTGCTCCACGGTCACCGAGGGCGCAGCACGCAGCGCATCCTTGATGCCCGTAATCTTGAAGTCATCCAGGGCTTGCCGAGTGATGGTGGTCACGGCCTGCGGGGTTTCCTTGTCCGTCAAGCCCAGACGGGTAGTGCTGGACGACGGGTTGCTTTTGTAGCCCACGGTTGGACCGTCAATAGGTTCACTACTCGCTTCGATCTGGGTAGTCGGCAACGTCAAGTCTTCGGTGGCGTGAACGAGGGACGCAGCGCTGCAAGCGCCAGCAAGCAACAGACTGGCAGAAAAGTGATGTTTCAAAACGAGGATTCCTACGACGAGTGGGTCAAGCGCGTTAACATTTCGAGAATGCTAATAGGAATCTAACTCAATTACCAAGTTATGTCGGACATTTTTTTCACATTTCGAAACATTTACTGTCGGGTACATTTGGCTACATTTGTCGTTTGAAAATGGGAAGGCGCGGAACACTGAAGATTCGCCGTTGAGAAGATTTCGGCCGCGGCTCAGGCCGCGAGATTGAATGAGGGCGACTGATTCTGCACCGAGTGGCTCCGATTCCACATCGAGCCATGTACTACCCAGTAGATTCGTCGGGAGCTGAAGCTGATGAAGCGCGAAGGCCTGTCAGCAACGTCACTCCAGTAAGAACCCATCCGCACACTCCTTTTTATGGGCACAAGGGTATTCACATGCCTCAGAAAGAAGGTTCAGGAACAGCGTCTGACTGAGATTGGCTGGGGAGCCAGGGCGCTAGTACCGTAGTCGTGGAAGGAATCGCCGGGGTCAATTCATGAACTCCGGCCGAAGACCGCAAAGAAGATTGATGCCTGCGTTGGAGCTATCGCTAAACGACAAAATGGAAAAGATCCGGGTGGCGGTTCTTTTTTTCGAGCTCAATAAAAAACCCCGTAGACGTTAATCTACGGGGTTTCTAAGAGTGGAGGCCGAGGTCGGAATCGAACCGGCGTAGGCGGATTTGCAATCCGCTGCATAACCATTTTGCTACTCGGCCTCAAACGATCAATGCCCTACAACCGACATTCACCGCATACAAACTTGAGTGGGCTATGTGAAGCTTACCTCTACTCTATCTCATTGAAAACATTGAAGTTTTTAATGCTTCAGTGCGTTCGATGGGCGCAATTATGTACTCATTTGCCAGGGCTTGCAACCCCTTGATTTCAAAAAATATTCTCTCAAGGGGCAGGCATTCCTGGTGGGCTACCCTACCGCCCGGCTTCTTCCTTGTCACGGATAACCTGCAATTGATACTGCGGGTCCGCCTTGATCTGCTGTTCGGTAAACGGCAGCGGGCTGAGTTTTTTCTCGGAAAACGCCTGGGTCTGGTCCTTGAAGTATTTCGACGCGGGGTCGCTGGACAAGGAGAATGCCAGCACACCTTCGGCATTGGGCCCCTTCTCGTCGAACGTCACGATCTGCAGGTAACTGCTGCCGCTGACTACCTCGCGCTTGCCATCGGCCCGAGGCACGCTTTGCATGGCGTTATAAACGCCCAGCTCTTGCGGGCCGCCGTGGATCGGTGTCTGGCCCGAGACCTGAATATCACCCCAGCGGCTGTCCGCCGTCAGCCCGCGCTTGGCCACGTCGGCGGCTGACGCGAGCATCGCTTCATGCAGTGCCTTGGCCACGTTTGCCCGATCGACCGCCAGCCCACGTGGTGTGGTCAGGGGTTGTGCCGGATCGAAACCCACCTTCCACGCGTCCGGCGCTTGCGCCAGTTGCTCCGCCAGGTTGATGAAGTGCACCAGGCCCAGGCCGCTGTCGAGGTTGGCGCGCTGGTCCCAGTTTTTCAGGCTGTCGCACACCGATTTCACGCTGGCATCGGCACCCGCGCAGAACTTCAGCAAGTCCGGCATCACCTGGCTGGCAAGATACACCTGGTTGTCCATGACCATATTCTGCAGGTCGGCGACCTTGATCGGTTGCTTGTCGAGCTCCTGCAAGCGTTGCAAGGCAAAGCGCGCACGCGGGCCCAAGCCGATCTTGTCCTGGCTGATAACGGGCGAGAACCCGGTCAAGGGTGCCTTGGGGTTGACCAGCCAGGCCGAGTCATTGGAGTGCTGCACGTAGTCGGTGCGCTCCAGTTGCGGCAGTTGCTCGGCGGGGAAGATCCCGGCCTGGGCGGCACGCGGGTCCACGTCCCAGGCGCAGGCGCTGCGAGAGCCGTCGAGCATGATGAATTGCAGCCCGACCCGTGGGTCACTGCACTGTGCGAGCTTTTTCGCGCTAACGTTCGGCACCACCGACAGGTTCATGTACAGGCTTTGACCCTGGTCATCCGCTGCCACCGTGTTGACCCACGGGATACCTTGCAGGGTGTGTACCGAGGTTTGCAGTTCCTTGAGGTTCGCCGCGCGGTTCATCGCGTACCACTGTTGCAGCACACGGTCGTTGCCCAGGTTGGCATCCCGCAGGCTGAAGGCATATTTGGCGTCCCAGTCGAGTTTGCCCGGCCATTGCACGATGGGGCCGAACTGCGAGCTGTAGACCGTGCGGGACTGTTCCCGGGTACCGCCGTCGGCAGTTTTTACCGCTACCTTGATCGTGGTTTTATCCATGGGCACGGACTTGCCGTCCAGCAAATAGCGAGTCGGGTCCTTGGGGTCCAGAGTCAGGCGATACAGGGTGAAGTGCTTGGACGTATCAACGGTGTGCGTCCACGCAACGTGCTGGTTGAAGCCGATATTGATCACCGGCAGGCCCGGCAACGCAGCGCCCATCACATCCAGCTGGCCGGGGATGGTCAGGTGCATCTCGTAGAAACGCATGCCGCCCACCCACGGAAAATGCGGGTTGGCCAGCAGCATGCCGCGGCCGTTGAACGAACGGTCACGCCCCACCGCCACCGCGTTGCTGCCACGGTCCAGGGCGAAACGTTGCTGGTTGGCCGCCGCGACCTCAAACGCCTTGCTGTCCACCTGGGCGACGGTGTTGGGCGGCGTGGCCCCCACCAGGGCCTCGGCAAATTGCCCGACGCCACCTTCCACCAGCAGCCGGCGGGTCAGCTTGACCAGGTCTTCGGCCGTGATCGGCCGTACCCAGGCCGCCTGGCACTGCGCCGGCAAACCCTGGGCAGTGCGCTCCTTGAGGTAGTGGTTGTAACCGGCAACATACCCTTCAATGCGCTGCTGCATCGCCGGGGGCTGGGCCTTCCAGAATGCCGCAACTGCCTCGGGGGTGTTCAGCCAGGTGAAGAACACGTCGTTGGCAAGGTTGTTACGCCCTTCCAGGGTCGCCTGCTCGGGACCAAAGTACCTGGCACGCTCACCATTGACCGTTACCACCTCATTGGCCAGCAGGCACAGGTTGTCCTGGGCATAGGCATAACCGATGCCGAACCCCAGCCCACGCTCATCGTTGGCCCGGATATGCGGGACACCAAAGCTGGTGCGACGGATCTCGGCGGTGGCCTGTTGCTCCTGCACCCGCGCCGCGGCCGAAAGACTCAGCCCCAGCAACGCCCCTGCCACACACATCCTGAACAACCCGTTGGAAATAATCACGCAGACTCCACAGCCAAATTAAACACCGCGACGAGGGACAGCTTCGCCAACACCTCAGTTAAGACGTAAATACCGGGAATAATTTTAGCAGCCGCAGGCGTTTATTCGGACAGGTCGGTATGTCTCCAGGATGTTACCGACAAAATTTCTACATCCCCCGCTTCATGATTTGTGCAGCTCGTACGTCTTATTAACTAAGAGCGCCATCATTTTCCTGATCAGGCTCTGATAAGGAGTTTCTGCATGTACAACTCGCAACTGCCCACGGAAGGACACTCACCCATGCATGACGGAGGTTTTGCCACCGGCAACCAGGCGTTCGGCAAGGCGCCGGAACATGGCAACCAGCGTATTCGTCATTTGCTCAAATGCTTTGGCCTGCGCACCAGCCTGATCCGGCTGAAGGTCATCGACGCCCTGCTGACCGCCGCCGACAACCAGCGCACCCTCGGCGTGCGCGGCGTGCACAGCCATTTGCTGGAGCTGGGCATCCCGTTGTCGTTTCTCAGCGTGCGTGAGGTGCTCAAGCGCCTGTGCACCGAAGGCGTGATCACCCTCAACGCCGACAAGAGCTACAGCCTGCACGAGCAGGCTGCCAAAGTCCTGGAAGGCCGGGCCTGACTCAAAGGTTAGGCTTGACCTTGCGACGCATCACACCGTTGATCACCACCACGGTTACCGCTACCGCAATCGCGATGTACTGGAACGTCTTTTCGCTGATGACCCCGTTGTTCTGCAAGTAGGACAGGCCAAACATCGTCCCCAGCACCAGCAGGGAGATCAGAATCGAGTATTTCAAACGTTGCTTTTGGGTCATGACGGGTTCCTGAAGCTAAAAAATTGTGTCCACTTTGTATCGACTACCACACCAAGCACATACCTGTTAGCGGGGATGGATTGGGGTCGGCGGGGTCTCATGTTACAGGCGATGAAAAACTTTGGCTTGCCCAACGCCTGATTGAACCTGAGAGCCCCCTAGAGGATTTTGAAATGCTTCGTCGAATCACACTGCTGATTCCCTTGCTGATCATGTTGAGCATGAGCGGCTGCATTATTTTCCCCCACGGCGGCGGCGGTTGGCATGACCATCGCTACAGCGAAGGCGGACCGGGGTATTACCATCGCTGATCGGTCATCCGTACATTTTCTGACATCTTGAACACTTTACAGGCGGAGCCATTCCCCCTGCTTCCGACACTCAGCAAGAGCGTCCAGGAAGCAGGGAGGTTTTCCTGAAAGGCGCATTCCTGAATGAGCGTGCCTAAAGGTGTTCACGATGATAGTCAGCAACTCGGTTCCTTCCTCCACTGCATACCCACCACCGCCCCCTCCTCCGATACCACTCCCCGATATACCGTCATACCCCGATGAAATATTGCAAAGCGCAACGGACATTCCGGACCCCGCGGCTGACACGCCGCCCCCCAATGGCCCGAAAGCCTTGGAGACCGCGCTGGCTGACCGAAAAAACTGGCAGGCACTGGCGCAGCAGCTCACTCATGTCGCCACGTTGGCAGGACCGAACGCGCCGTTTCTGGTGGTGCGATCTGCGCTGGGAAGCACGCTGATGGACCTCGCGCCCAACTCTTCTTACCCCCCAAATAGTGCTAACGCCGTGAGTCTTGCAAACTTTCTCAAGGCTATGGGCCTGCCCGAGCCAACCACCCATGATGAGCTGCTGACCCTGGCGCGCACATCGCTGACACGTTCCCACCCCCATCCATGGGGAAATCTGGGCGGCGCCTTGTCCTGGCCCCTGCCCTTGAGCACACCTCAGCAGAACGAACTGCTCACCGCCGCCAGAGAACATGCCGCTGGCGCTCCGGATGTTCAGCAAGCAAGCCAGCAGCGGGGGCTCCTGGAGTTTCTGAACGGTAACCTGCCGCTCTCCAGCGACGCCTCGAGCGATCCGGCCAAAACGCTGGAAGCCCTCATCCGTTCCCCCCGAGGCCAGGCGCTGGGAGAGGCCTTGCAGACCAAACTGGAGAGCATTCCGACTGATAGCAGTGTGAATGATCACGTACTGGCGGCCATCAACCTCGATCTGGATCAGGAATCCATCACCCAACCGCATCGCAACAAAGTGGCCGGATTCGACCTGTCACATAAACAATATTGGGGCAAACCCACCTCGGCGATCGTCGCCGGCCTGCGTGAGCACTTGAGTGATACCGGCAAAACCTCACCTGCCAACGCCTCGCTGGGTACGCATCTGCTGTTGATGCGGGCGGCACCGCAGTTGCTGATCAAGGATATTCCCGACAGCGTGGTCTACGGCAGCCTGGCCTGGGCCAACCTGTGCATCGCGGCGGCCGCCATCGAAGCCAGGTCCCCTGGCAGCGTAGCGAACATGAGTTTTGCCGAAGTGATGATCGCCGCCGACTCAAGTGGGCCCGCGCCCGAAGCTGCCCAAACTGCGGCATTGTTGGACTGGGCCGTGGTCAATGGGGTGCTTGAGGCGAAAGACGACACGCTTTACGAAAAACCAGACATTGATACCGCCATGGACGCGTTCAACTATCAATTGGGCAAGCTGAAACACGCCTCCGGCTTGCTTGACACCCCGATGCCCAGCCGCAAGCAGATGGCGCTGGACCTGCTCAAGGAAAAATTTGGCGAAGGCGTCCCCTTTGAAGAGAAGGTGTTGCTCAAGCCCAACAAAACCGCCAACAAGACGATCCCCACTCGCGGCCCTTATTCCATGCTGGACCTGACCATGCAAGGCGAGAAAATAACGGCATCAGACTGGGAGCTCAAACCTGGAACGCATGGCGTCGACCTTGATGCCTTCGCCACCTTTACCCATGGCCCCGGCTTTAAAGTCCCCGACACCTTTGACAAAGCCATCAGCCAGACCATAAGCGACTATAAAACCGTCAAGAAATATTCCATCTTGAACGCCCTCGCCAACCTTCCACCGGAGGACAAAGAAAACTTGCGGTTAGGAAAGCTGAACTTCTACAAAGAAAAATCCTACAGAGTCAGCTGGACACCATTCGCGGGAGAAACCCTCTTCCATACAAGCAAAAAAATACTGGTCACCACAAAACACCAGAACAAGCCGTCCACCTATGAGTTCGATACCGAAAAAGGCAGCATCAGGAAAGTCAGCAACGCAGTTATCACGCGCCAGGACCAGAAGATCGCCAACGAAGTAACCCGAATAGAAGAGTTCTCCACCTTCGATGCCAAGCGCGACTATATAAAGCAAGAGAACCCGCTCGAGGGATCCAATCCCAACCTGTTCAGGAATTTCCGGGCGGAGTACCTTGCGGATTCAATCGTCGAGGGGCTCGATCTGGAAACCTTCAGGCAACAAGCGGCCGGAAGTACGCCGGATGAGCATAGAAGGACGGTCGCCAGCACCATCGGCGACTTTTTTCTCGACCTTGTTCCGCTCAGGTCGGCCATCGTCAACTTCAGTAATGGCAACTATAAAGATGGGTTCTCTGACCTGGCATTTGATGTGTTCGGCTTTCTCACGGCAGGTGCAGGCGTCGCCGCGAAGGTCGGAAAAACCCTGAGCACTGCCAGCAGCGCGGCCAGCAAAGCCCTCAAGCTGAGCAAGATTTTCGGGGTTACCGCACTCTCGGAACTCAATCCGCTGAGCGGACTTGGCGACCTGGTAGTCGGCGCGGGAAAACTCGCCATCGACGGCGCAAACGCAGCCACCCAGGGCTTGAAAACGCTCAAGGGTACAGCGAGCAACAGCGAGCTTGCCGCCGCCGGCACTCGATATGACGCAGCCGCTACCGGCTCATTCCAGATGGGCGAGCAGACGGTCGAGGGCAGCGCGGTGCAGATCAAGGGCAAGTGGTACGCTTTCGACGCACAAACGCACCAGCCGTACGGCAGCCCCCTGCAAGCGTTCAGTAGCGCTGATACGCTGGAGCCCTCCCCCAACGCCTATGCCTCTTCGAGCAAGAGCACTCACCGGTTTAACCCGATAAACACCGTCAACCGCCCACCTCCAATCAGGAAGCCGTTACCCGAGGGCCAATACGTGGAAAGTTTGAAAGGCAGGCTCGAATCATCCCATTTCAAATCCGACACACGCCAGGCAACGCTGGATAAGTTTCGGGTGGAAATGGAGGATTATTACGATGCGATAAAAGACGGAGGCCTTCCGCCGCGCCCTACAATCCCCGATGTTCCCGTACCGATCCCCGCAGCCGATCTGATCACAAAGGCATTGAAAGCATCAAACGGCGTGGTGTTTGGAGAGTCTCACTCGCAGATGGCCAGCTTTAAAATGCTGTTCGACAACGTCGATACGCTAAAAAACCAGGGTGTAAAAAAAGTCTACTTCGAAGGGTATATCGACTACATCGGTGGCCCCGTTGATGATGGAATCGGAATGCTCGGAAACAGCAACACTCGCCGCACGAATCCAACACTGGAGCAACTCAAGAAAAAATTTGAAGACAATGGAATAGAGCTTTTACCCCTCGATCACTATTACCTGACGCGACATAGACACGACAAATCCCGTGATCGCACCCGGACTGGCGTCAACTCTGAAAAGCGGCTCAAGGAGTTCAACTACTACGCTGCGGAAACCATCCAGGCAAACTCGGGCACCGAAAAGTGGGTCGCGTTAGTGGGGAGCGCGCACATGAACACCTCCGAAGGTGTTCCGGGCCTGGCGGAACTGACGGAAAGCATCGGCATCGGGGTTTTTGACAACCGGAACATGACCCACAGCAGCATCGGGCTTAAAGCAAAAAACCCTGCGCCAGACCCGAACCGGCCATTACAGCCCAACGATATTCCAGGCGACCTGCGCATCTACGTGAAACCCTGAGCACATCGCAAAGGCCCGGAAAGCCTCCGAGCCTTTGCATGAGGTGTTCACCCTCCATGCACCCAGCGCTGATGCAACCAGCGCGCAAACGCATCCAGGGCAAACCCCAACAAGCCGATCAGCAGCACCATCGCCATCAGCTCCGAGTAGGCCAGCCGGTCGCGAGTGTCGAGGATGTAATAACCCAGCCCGGCACTGACCCCGAGCATCTCGCACGGCACCAGCACGATCCACAGGATCCCGATGGCCAGGCGCACGCCGGTCAGCACGTGCCCCATCACCCCGGGAATAATCACCCGGCGCAAGGTTTCCCAGCGCGTGGCGCTCAGGCTCTTGCTCAGTTGCAACCAGCGCGGATCGAGCTGACGCACACCCGCCGCCGTATTCAGCAGAATCGGCCACACCGCTGCGAACGCCAGCAGGAAGTAGATCGGCTGGTCGCCCACGCCCATCAACATCACCACGATGGGCATCCACGACAGCGGCGAGATCATCCGCAGAAACTGGAACGCCGGCGTGGTCGCCGCCTCCAGCTTGCGCGAACTACCCACCAGCAAGCCCAGCGGTACACCAATCAGCAATGCCAGGAACAGCCCGACGAAGATCCGCTTGAGGCTCACGGCTATGTTCAGGTACAGCTCGCTGCGGCCCAGCAACTCCCACAGGCTGGCGAGGGTCGCCGACAGCGAAAACCGCGCAGACAAACCGTCCGCGCTGCCAAAGACCTTCACCCCCAGCCACCAGAGCAACAACAACCCCGCCAACCCGCTCAAGCCAAGCAACCAGCCCGGCAACCCCAAGGTTTTGCCGTTGTTCAAACGCCAATCTCCTCGTTTCGCTCAAAGCCCTCAGGCAAGCCGAAGGTCTTCATGCCGCCCACCGCCGCGATCGCATTGCGCACGAAGCGGTCGTCCACCAGGTCCTTGGCGACAAACGCCGGGTCCAGGTCGGCGAGGAATTTCTTGTCGCCCTCGATGAGCGTGTCTTTCAGGCGGCGTACCAGCTCCTCGGTGTAGCTGGGGAATGGATACGGCTGGAAGTCGATGCGATGCTCATCCCAGTTGGCGTGCTGGATCGCGCCGTCAGCCAGGTAAGCCGCACGGTCGCTGGCAGCCGGCGCCAGGACTTTGCGCAGCACTGGTTCGGCATGCGGGGTGTAGCGGTTCTCGCCGTCCTTGGACAGCAGCTTCACCGCCTCTTCACGGTTGTCGCGGGTCCAGACCTGGGCCTTGACGATTGCATTCACCACCTTCTGCGACCATTCCGGGCGGTTGGTCAGGTCATGCTCGTGCATGAACACCACGCAGCACGCATGGTTGCGCCACACATCGCCGGTAAAGCGCTGTACGCGGCCCACGTTGAGGTTTTCCGCCAGGGCGTTGAACGGCTCGGCGACGATGTAGCCGTCGATGCGCTTGCTGGCCAGGGCCGGCGGCATGTCCGAGGGCGGCAACACGATCAGGTTGACCTCGTTGGCGGCAATCGCACTCCCGGCGGCGCGGGCCACCGGGGTCAGGCCGTTGTCGCGGAACAACTGCTGCACCACCACGTTGTGAATCGAGTACCAGAACGGAATCGCCACCGACTTGCCGCCCAGTTGCTTCACGTCGGTAATGCCCGGCGACACGGTCAAGCCCGAGCCACCCACATGGTTCCAGGCCACGACCTTGGCCGGGACCTTGCTGCCATACCGCGCCCATACGGTCATCGGCGACAGCAGGTGAATCACGTTGACCTGCCCGGAAATGAACGCCTCGATCACCTGCGCCCAACTGCGCAGCAGCACCGGGCGCTCGGCCTTGATGCCTTCGGCCTCGAACAGGCCATTGTTGTGGGCCACCAGCAACGGCGTGGCGTCGGTGATCGGCAAATAGCCGATGCGTACCGGTGCGTCCGGCTCACTGGCCGCCCGGGCCTGCAAGCTGCTCAGCAGTGGCAAGGCTCCGGCGGCACTGAGCACGGCCGAGAGTTTGAGAAAGTCACGGCGCGAGTGAGTGAGGTCATCCAGACACATGGCAAGGCTCCAGCAGTTCAGGGGGTTGGGGGTCAGTGCGGCTCGCCCGCCGTAGGGTTTTGAGAATCTCGATGCGCAGGGTGCCGATGGCTTCCACCTGTTCTTCCCGCGGTTGCGGCAAGTCGATGCGCCATTCGCCGAGGGTCCGCGCCGGGCGGTTACCCAGTAGCAGAATCCGGTCGGACAACAGCAGCGCTTCGTCGATATCGTGGGTGATCAGCACCGCCGCCGAACCTTGCTCGCGATTGACCTTGAGCAGCAGGTGCTGCATGTCGGCACGGGTCACTTCATCCAGGGCACCGAAGGGCTCGTCCAGCAGCAATACCTGCGGCTGGCGTGCCAGGCAACGCGCCAGCGCCGTGCGCTGGGCCATGCCGCCGGACAGCGCCGCCGGGAATTGCTGGCGGGCGTGTTCCAGGCCTACGGCGTGGATCGCATGGTCGACGCGGCTGCGACGTTCTTCAGGGCTGAGGTGCGGCTGGCGGGCAAAGTCCAGGCCGAAGGCGACGTTCTTTTCCAGGCTCAGCCACGGCAGCAGGCTGGGGTCCTGGAACGCCACCGCCACCCGCGGGTGCGGGCCATTCAACGGCTCGCCCAGCAGGCGGATGCTGCCACCCTGGGGCGCTTGCAAACCGGCGAGCACCCGCAGCAGGCTGGACTTGCCAACGCCGCTGGGGCCGAGGATCGACACCACTTCGCCGGGCTGCAATTGCAGGTCGAAACCTTCCAGCACCGAATTGCCCGCATAGCCCAGGCAAATTCCCTGGGCGTGCAATACCGCCTGGTTCATAGATTGGCCTGACGGTTCAACTCGGTGCGCAACTGCACCAGGCTCGGGGTCACGATCGGCACAAACGCCGACTCGCGCCAGCGCCGGGCAAAACCGCTGCCGTGGGCCGTCAGGTAGGCCTTGCCGCCGCTGGCTTGCAGCTCCAGTTGCACAGCGCTGGCAGCGATTTCCGCGAGGGCGATGCGCAGGCGGAACAACGGTACCGGCTCAGTGCCGAAGCGGCCGGCCAGCAGGCCTTTCTTCAGGTCGTTGACCGCCTGCTCCAGGGAGGTACGCAACACTTCCAGCTCCTCACGCAATACGGTGCGGCTGGAGCCCAGGTGATTGGCCACCTCCGCCAGCGAGCGCCGCGCCAGGCCGATGGACATGCCGCATTGCAAGCCCAGAAACGCCGGGCGCACGGCCGGCAGGAACTTGCGCGCATCTTCATGCAGCAACCAGTCGCGGCTCAGCTCCACGGCTTCAAAGCCGAGGGCCGCGGTATTGCTCGATTGCAGGCCCAGCAGTTCCAGGTCGCGGGAACGTTGTAGGCCGGACACCGAGTCCGGGATCGCCAGGATAAACGGCGCGCCGCCCTGGGCATGCTCGATGGCGGCAGCCACCACAAACCCGTTCTTGCGCAGGTTGGTCACCCAGTGCAGGCGGCCATTGAGGTTCCAGCCGTCGTCGGTCGGCTCGGCGCTGATTTGCAGCGACTCGATGCCAGACAAAAACTTCATCGCGTTGGACAGCCCGGTCGCCCCGGCCAGCTTGCCGCTCAGCAGGTCCGGCAGCAGTTGCTCGCGCAGGCGCTGGTTCGGGCTTTGCAGCAGGTATTCGATAAACGAGCGTTGGCCCCAGCATACAAATGCCGACGCCAGGGAATGGCTCGCCACATCGGCGATAGCTTCCACCGCGCCGGTGACATCGCCGCCCAGGCCACCGAGGTCCTTGGGCACACCGATACGTAATACATTGGCCTCTGCCAGCCGTGGCAGCACTTCCTGCGGATCGCAACTGCCCACATCCAGGGCCTGCGCTTGAACATCGAGCCAACGGCTCAAGATTGGGTCAAGCATTCATGTTTCTCCTTGTTGCAGCATGTTTACCATCGCGAACGCTTGCGCGCCTTCAGCTAGCCGGTTTTTCCCAACGGTATTGCGCCAGTTCCGGGTTCAACGGGGTACGGGCAAACACGTTGGCGAAGTTGCACAGGGTGGCCAGGCTCACACCCAGAATAACCTCAAGGGCATGACCGTCGGTGTAGCCTGCCTCACGGAACGCGGTGTAGCCGGCGTCGCTGACATCACCGCGGGTGGCGATCACTTCACGGGTGAACGCGGCCAGTGTCTCATAACGCTCGTTGGGCAGTTCGCCACGCTGGCGCAGGGCGTCGATCACGTCTTCCGGCAGCTTGGCTTTGTTGCGCGCTACGGCAGTGTGCCCGGCGACGCAGAAATCGCAACCGTGGTTCGTGGCGGCAATCAGTTGCACCACTTCGCGGTCGGCCAGGCTCAGGTCGGATTTGGCATTCAGGCCGGAGACAGTGATGTAGGTTTCCAGTGCCGCCGGGGCATTGGCCAGCACCGCCAACAGATTGGGGATGAACCCGGAACCCTTCAGGGCATTTTCCAGAAAGGGCTTGGCCGCCTCAGGAGCGGTTTCCAGGGTTAGCATCGGTACGCGGGACATGGAGTGGTCTCCTCATGGATTCGTGTACCAAGTCTGTTGGTTATAAAAAATCCGCTCAATAGTCTAAAGTAGCGATTACTTGCTCTAGAGTCTTTCCGTTAGATGAATTCGTCCAGTTCACTCGTCGATTGGTTATTAGATAGCCTTGAACTCAACACCAGCCTGTTTCACGTCGGGCGTTACTGCGGCGACTGGCACGCCAGCACCCATGGCCTGGCAAGCGCGAGTTTTCATCTGGTGGTGCAAGGGCAGTGCTGGATGCACATCGACGGCGACTCGACCCCTTACCCATTGAACAACGGCGATGCAGTCTTCCTGCTGCGGGACCTGGCGTACCGCTTGTCCAGCGATGGCACCGCCACCGGCGCCCAGGAATGCCCGCGCAAACCGATGCTGCCACTGGACAGCCAGGCCAGTGACGGCGTGGGCCTGGTGTGCGGGTTCTTTCACTTCCAGTCCGGGCTGTCGGCGATGATTGTCGACACCCTGCCCGCCTGGATCATCCTGCGGGCCGGTGATCCATCGCTGACCGCCGCGCGCAACCTGTTCGAACTGATCCTGCAGGAATGCGAGCGCACGCCGGCGCCCTCGCCCGCCCTGCTGGAGCGCCTGTGCCACCTGCTGTTCCTGTATGTGCTGCGCCAACAGGTGCTGGACAACACCGACCTCGGCGGCCTGGCGGCGCTGGCTCGGCAACCGGCATTTGCCAACCTGCTGGAGCAGTTGATCGCACGCCCGGCCGAGCCCTGGACCCTGGAAAGCATGGCGGCCTGCACCGGCCTGTCGCGCTCGGCGTTCTTCAAGCGCTTCAATGAACTGTGCGGGCAGTCGCCGGGGCAAGTGCTGCTGATGATGCGTGTGCGCCACGCCTGCCAACTGTTCAAGCAGGACCAGACCGTAGCGGACGTGTCCCTCGCCGTGGGTTATCAATCGGTGGCGGCGTTTACCCGGGCCTTCCATAAGGTCACCGGCTTCCAGCCCGGCGCCTACCGCAAGGCTCAAGGTTGACGCTGCAACCCATTGCCCGGCCGGGCACACAACTCCACCAGCCAATCGACAAACACCCGCACCCGTTGCGACAGCTGGCGATGCGGCGGGTACAGCGCCGTCAGCGGTAACCTGGGCGGCGGCTGATGCGCCAGCACCTCCACCAGCGTGCCCGCTTCCAACTGGCGAACGGCGTGGTAGTACGGCGTCTGTACCAGGCCGTAACCCGCCTCACAGGCCGCCAGGTAACCATCGGCACTGTTGACCGCCACTTGCTTGGGCAGGTCGACCAAGCGGATGTCGCTGTCGATCTGAAACTCCAGGCCATAGCGTTTGCCGCTGGTGCTGGAGAAATACTCCACCACTTGATGGCCGGCCAACTCATCCAGCGTCGATGGCACGCCGAACTGCTGCAAGTAGCCGGGACTGGCGCAGGTCACCTGATCCATCATCGCCAGCGGCCGGGCCACCAGCGACTCGTCCAGCGCCAGGCCGCCGCGCAACACGCAATCCACGCCTTCGCGGATCAGGTCCACCGGGCGGTCATTGAGCCCGATTTCCAGATCGATCTGCGGGTAACGCGTGGTGAACTCGGGCATTGCCGGAATTACCAGGAAGCGCCCGATCCCCGACGGCATATCAATGCGCAACGTGCCGCGCGGGTTGCGCCGGCTGGTGGAGAACACCGCCTCGGTTTCCTCAAGGTCCGCCAGCAGGCTCACGCAACGCTGGTAGTAGGCGGCACCGTCCAGGGTCGGGCTGACCTGGCGTGTGGTGCGCTGCAACAGTTGCACCCCCAGGTGCGCCTCCAGTTGCTTGATCAGGATGGTCACCGAGGCACGCGGCAGTTGCAGGCTGTCAGCCGCCTTGGCAAACCCGCCTAGTTCGACAATCCGCACGAACACTCGCATCGCATTAAAACGGTCCACGGGCCGGTTTCCTTCAGGGATTATTTAGAATTTCATAATAGTGATAGCGGTTTTAGCCGGTTTATCCCGCTTTTGTCGAGGGCAACAATGGAGGCCTTCCCACACAGGAGCTGGACCCATGCACACACGTCAACTCGGTAAAAATGGTCCCCAGGTGTCCGCCATCGGCCTCGGCTGCATGGGCATGACCGATTTCTACACCACCGGCACCGATACCACCGAAGCCATCGCCACTCTGCACCGCGCCCTGGAACTGGGGATCAACCTGCTGGACACCGCCGACATGTACGGCCCCCATACCAACGAAGAACTGATTGGCAAGGCCATCGCCGGCAAGCGCGACCAGGTGTTCCTCGCCAGCAAGTTCGGCATCGTGCGTGACCCGGCGAACCCGGCACTGCGTGGCGTCAACGGCCGCCCGGAATACATTCGCGAGGCCATCGACGGCACCTTGAAGCGCCTGGGCGTGGAAACCCTGGACCTGTATTACCAGCACCGCATCGACCCCGAAGTGGCGATTGAAGAAACCGTTGGCGCCATGGCCGAATTGGTCAAGCAAGGCAAGGTGCGTTACCTGGGCTTGAGTGAAGCGTCGGCGGCTACCCTGGAGCGCGCTCACAAGGTGCATCCCATCAGCGCCCTGCAAAGCGAATATTCGTTATGGAGCCGCGATCAGGAAGACAACGGTTGCCTCGCGGCCTGCCAACGCCTGGGAATCGCGTTTGTGCCCTACAGCCCACTGGGCCGCGGCTTCCTGACCGGCGCGCTGAAAAGCCCGGATGATTTTGCGGCGGATGATTACCGCCGCTTCAGCCCGCGTTTCCAGGGCGAGAACTTTGCGAAGAACCTGCTGCTGGTGAAACAGGTACAAGCCCTGGCCGCCGACAAGGGCGTGACCGCCGGGCAACTGGCGTTGGCCTGGGTGCTGGCGCAAGGGGATTACCTGATCCCGATCCCGGGGACCAAGCAACGCAAATACCTGGAAGAGAACGTCGCGGCACTGGAGGTCAAGCTCAGCCCGACCGAGCTGGCGGCGCTAGAGGCCATCTTCCCGGCCAACGCCACAGCCGGGCTGCGCTACCCGGAAGCGGTCATGCAGATGCTGGACAAATAATCCTGCCACGCCGGATCGGGGCTGGCTCGCCAGCTCCGCGCCTTGAATCCCTGCCCTGGGTTTTCTTGCACGATAGTGCCTCAAGCTCGCCCGTCCCAAGCCGATAGCCCTTCGAAGCTCTAACAAAGCCGCGTCGCACAATAAACGCTTCGTAAGGACGACCCCATGCCCTCATTGCGCTCTATCCAAGCCCGCTACACCCTGTTCCTGGTGCTGTTCGTCCTGTTGTTATTCGTCTTGACGGTGGTGGGCATCGGGCAGTTGGTGGCCCCCAAGCTGCGCCACACCGAAGAACAGGTGGCCCTCAATCGCATTGCCGAAGTGGCCGAGCAGATCCAGGGCGAACTGAACAAGGTTCAGGCCCAGCAACGCAGCATCACCCAAACCATCCCGCTGCTGGACAGCGACGCCATCGACAAGGTGCTACCAGGCCTGGTGGACCAGTACGGCGAATTGAAAGTGTTCGGCGGCGGCATCTGGCCCCTGCCCAACCAACGCACCCCGGGACGCAACAAGCACAGCACCTTCTGGCACCGCGATGCCTCGGGCAAGCTGGCGGTGAACACCTTCTGGAACAGCGACGCGGCCCCCAACTACTACGACCAGAGCTGGTACAAGGGCGGCCTCGCTTCGCCCCGCGGCCAGTGCGCCTGGGCGGCGGCCTACAAGGATGACGCCAGCCAGGAACCGCGTACCAACTGCGCGATGGCGATCCAGCGTGACGGCGCAGCCTATGGCGTCGCCACCATCGACGTGACCCTGGGCTTCTTCAACGACCTGGTGGCCAGCAAGGAAAAAGACCTCGGCGGGCAAATGCTGATCGTCGAAGGCGACGGCAAGATCATCAGCAACAGCACGCGCATCAGCGGCCCCGTGGTGTTGAAGAACATCAGCGAATTGGTCGGCACCTCGGCCTTTGCCGCCCAGGTCAGCGCCGGCCTGGCCCATCGTGATCAAACCCTGCAACGCAGCGAGTTCGACAACCAGGGCGTGGCCAGCACGTTCTTCATGCGCCCGATCGAAGGCACCCCGTGGTTCCTCGCCACTGCGCTGCCGACCTCGCTGATCACCGCCCAACGTGATGACGTGCTGGGCACGTTGGCGATGCTGCAAATCCCGATGATCCTGCTGTTGGTGCTGTTGGCGGTGTACGCCATCCGCCAACTCGTGCACCGGATGAGCGCGCTGAAGACCAATATCGACGCGCTGTCCAACGGTGATGCCGACCTGACCCGGCGCATCACCATCCGCGCCGAGGATGAACTGGGGGCGATTGGCCATTCGGTGAACCGCTTTATCGTCTACCTGCAAAACATGATCGGAGAAGTGACCCTGGCCACCGGCGCCATGTCGTCGAGCCTGGCGCAATTGCAGCAGACGTCGGCCCAGACCAACCAGATCCTGGTGCGCCATGCCTCGGAAACCGACCAGACCGTCACGGCCATCACCGAGATGAGTTCCACCGCCGACACCGTGGCCGAGAACGCCGCCGAAACGGCTGCGTTCACCCAGCGCGCCAATGAGCACGCCGACCGTTCGCGGGTGGTGGTCGGCGAAGCTTCCCGCAGCGTCAGCGCGTTGATCGGCGAGGTCTCCAGCGCCACCCACACCGTGGAAAACATGCGCCAGGATGCCGCCCGCATCACCGAAACCCTCGGCGTGATCGGCGCCATCGCCGGCCAGACCAACCTGCTGGCACTCAACGCGGCCATCGAAGCCGCCCGGGCCGGCGAACAAGGCCGGGGTTTTGCGGTGGTGGCCGACGAAGTCCGCGCCCTCGCCGCCCGCACCCAGGCCAGCACCTCGCAGATCAATGAGATGCTGGCGCGCCTGACCACGGGCGTGAGTTCCTCGGTGACGGCCATGGAAGCCACCCAGGCCAGCTGCCAGTCTGCGGCTGACGCCACGGCCCGGGTGAACACCGGATTGGACGAGATGGCCGGCTCCGTCAGCCATATCAACAACCTCAGCACCCAGATCGCCACCGCCGCCGAACAGCAAAGCGCGGTGACCGAGGAAATCAACCGCAGCATGGTGCACATCCGCCACATGGTCGAAGAGCTGGTGCAAAGCGGCCACGCCACGGAGCACAACACCCAGAGCCTGCTGGATGCCAATGGCCGGGTTATTGCATTGATGGGTCGCTTCAAGGTGCGTTGAAAAAATAGCCTGAAAGCTCCCGTGCAATGCGCGGGAGCCGGACTATTCTGACAGTTCGCTCCGCCACACAGGAGGTGTGTCATGCACGCAGTTGAGCACCCGATCCGTCTGGAGCGGATCAGTCAGGAACGCTATATACAAGCCTCTATCGACGATGTTTACGACTACGTTACCCAACCGGATCGCTGGCATGAATGGCATCCGACATCCCTGGGCGCCGACACCGGTATTGCCGGCTCATTGCCTGCCGGTCATCGTTTCACTGAAACCATCGACCTGCTGGGTGTGCGGGTTCCCATGAGCTATCGCGTGCAGATTGCGCAGCGACCGCGGGAGTTCAAGACCGCGTTCACCTCATTGGCGGTCGATGGCTGTATTCATTATCTGCTGCAAGTACAGGGCAACGGCACGCTGTTCAAGCGCATCCTGACCTATGAAACCGAACTGCAACTGACCACCCTGCATGAGCGCATGATCGCACTGTCCAACCAGGCCCTTGACCAGCTCAAGCAGCGCCTGGAATCCCCGCCAGCCTGACAAAACCGTCATATCCCTCTCAGTTTTCCGACAGCACCAGGCGGTTATTCTGGTGCTGTCGGTTTTTCGTAAAACCTCGTAACACTCCCGGGAAACCCTTTTCCAAAAAGCAGGGAGAATGCCCCGCTGTTGCCCTTTATCCGACGAGATGACGATGAAAACCACCCTGCGACTGGCCGCACTGTCGGCCCTGCTCATGAGCACCCTGGCCCAGGCTGCCGAGCTGATCCCGATTGACGTGCACCGTGATGCCAACTGCGGTTGCTGCAAAAAGTGGATTGCCCACCTGGAAAGCAACGGGTTCAAGGTCAACGACCATGTGGAAAGCAACATGAGCGAGGTCAAGCAGCGCCTGGGCGTGGCGCCGCGCCTGGCGTCTTGCCATACCGGCGTGATCGACGGCAAGTTCGTCGAAGGCCATGTGCCAGCCGACCAGGTCTTGGCCCTGCGCAAGCGCGACGACTTGCTGGGCATTGCTGCGCCAGGCATGCCCATGGGCTCGCCTGGCATGGAGATGGACGGCAGCAGCGATGCCTATCAGGTCATCGGCCTGACTCGCGATGGCAAAGACGTGGTAGTGGCTGACTATCCGGCACGCTGATTGATGCTTGCCGGTTACCTGGGACTGTTTTTCGCCGCCTTCGGCGCCGCCACGCTGTTGCCGATGCAATCGGAGGCGGTGCTGGTAGGGCTGATGATCAGCGGGCATTACAGCGTGTGGCTGCTGCTCGGGGTTGCAACGGCCGGCAACGTAGTGGGCTCGGTGGTGAACTGGCTGCTGGGCCGCTCGGTCGAGCGCTTCAAGGATCGACGCTGGTTTCCGGTCAGCCCCAGGCACCTGGAAAAGGCCCGTACTCATTACCAGCGCTGGGGCCATTGGTCGTTGCTGCTCAGTTGGGTGCCGATCATTGGTGACCCGCTGACCCTGGTGGCCGGGGTCATGCGCGAACCGTTCTGGCGGTTCCTGGTGCTGGTGACCCTGGCCAAAGGGGCGCGCTACGGGGTACTGGCCATGCTCACCCTGCACTGGATTTAATCTCCCGTTAATCCCCTCGCCACAGCATCCGGGCACTGTTCCCGGAGCTCTAACCATGTCCAAGATCCGCTCTCTGTGCGTCGCCAGCCTGTTGCTCGGCAGCGCCCTGCCCGCCTTCGCCGCCGAAGAAGGTCCGACCTACGGCCCCGAGCTGCAAGGCTTCCAATACCCGTACCCGGTAGAGCACTTCACCTTCCAGTCCCAGGGCAAATCCCTGCAGATGGGCTACATGGACGTGCCGGCCAAGGGCAAGGCCAACGGGCGCAGCATCGTGCTGATGCACGGCAAGAACTTCTGCGGCGCCACCTGGGATGAATCGATCAAGGCCCTGAGCGACGCCGGCTACCGGGTGATCGCTCCCGACCAGATCGGTTTCTGCACCTCCAGCAAGCCGGACAATTACCAGTACAGCTTCCAGCAACTGGCGATCAACACCCATCAACTCCTGGAAAAACTTGGTATTCAGAAGGCTACCCTGCTCGGCCATTCCACCGGCGGCATGCTTGCCACACGCTACGCCCTGCTCTATCCGCAGCAAACCGAACAACTTGCACTGGTAAACCCTATTGGCCTGGAAGACTGGAAGGCCATCGGCGTGCCCTACCGCAGCGTTGACCAATGGTACGAGCGCGAGTTGAAACTGACCGCCGAAGGCATCCGCAAATACGAGCTCGACACCTACTACGTCGGCCGCTGGAAGCCTGAATACGACCGCTGGGTCGATATGCTCGCCGGCATGAACAAAGGCCCCGGCCACACCCAGGTGGCGTGGAACTCGGCGCTGATTTACGACATGATCTTCACCCAGCCGGTGTACTACGAGTTCAAGGACCTGCAGATGCCCACCCTGCTGCTGATCGGCACTTCCGACAACACCGCCATTGGCAAAGACCTGGCGCCACCGGCGGTCAAGGCGAAGCTCGGCAACTACGCGGTGCTGGGCAAGCAAGTGGCCAAGTTGATTCCCCACGCTACCCTGGTGGAGTTCCCGGGCCTGGGCCATGCACCGCAAATGGAAGAGCCGGCACAGTTTCACAAGGCACTGTTGCAAGGGCTGAACGCCCTTTAATCCAACCTTTTTTCGAGGCATGCGTGAATGTCGGTACAGATCGCAGTGATTGATGATTGGCAGAATGTGGCCAGTGGCGTGGTGGACTGGTCAGTCCTGGCGTCGGTCGGCCAGGTGCACTTCCTCCACGATTACCCGGCGGACACCGCCACGTTGATCGAGCGTTTGCAGGGGTTCGAGGTGATCTGCGTGATGCGCGAACGCACCACCTTCGACCGGGCTCTGTTGCAAGGCTTGCCCAGGCTCAAGTTGCTGGTGACCGGCGGCATGCGCAACGCCGCCATCGACATTCCTGCGGCCAAGGCCCTGGGTATCCAGGTATGCGGCACTGACAGTTACAAGCACGCGGCCCCGGAACTGACCTGGGCACTGATCATGGCGTCTACCCGCAACCTGCTGGCCGAAGCCAATTCCCTGCGCGCCGGGGGTTGGCAAGTGGGCCTGGGCGGCGATTTGTACGGCAAGACCCTGGGGATTCTCGGACTGGGCAG
This sequence comes from Pseudomonas sp. KK18, assembly GCF_037094675.1. NCBI lineage: Bacteria > Pseudomonadati > Pseudomonadota > Gammaproteobacteria > Pseudomonadales > Pseudomonadaceae > Pseudomonas > Pseudomonas sp. KK18. Next base: position 3,312,726 of record NZ_CP146605.1, on the reverse strand, counting down.
CATTGGCCAGAAGGTCGCCAAATTTGGCCAGGCTTTCGGCATGCGCGTAATTGCCTGGAGCGAAAACCTTACCCCAGAGCGCGCTGCCGAAAGCGGCGTGACCTGGGTCAGCAAGCGCGAGTTGTTTGAACAGGCAGACGTGTTGTCGATTCACCTGGTGCTCAGCGACCGCAGCCGCGGGCTGGTGGACGCCGAAGCGTTGGGCTGGATGAAACCTACAGCGCATCTGGTGAACACGGCACGCGGGCCGATTGTCGATGAGGCCGCCTTGATTGACGCCCTGGCCAATGGCCGGCTGGCGGGCGCGGCACTGGACGTGTACGCCCAGGAGCCGCTGCCAGCCGGGCATCCATTCCGCCAGTTGCCCAACGTATTAGCCACCCCTCATGTGGGGTACGTCAGCGAGCAGAACTACCGCCAGTTCTACCAGCAAATGATCGAAGACATCCAGGCCTGGGCCAAAGGAGTGCCCCTTCGCGCACTAAGCTAGTGCACACATTTCACCTCCCACTCCCCCCCGTAGCAGCTGTCGAGCCTCAGCGAGGCTGCGTCGGGCGCACTGCCGATCCTGAACCGGAGCGCGCTCGACAGCTGCTACCGGGCTCATGAAAAAAATTTGTCCTACAAAAATACCCCACAGACCCCACAGGCTCTGGGATCTGTCCTAGACTCATGACCGATGGGTCCGATCCAAAACAAAAACCCCGCAAAAAATCGAAACTTTCCAACTCTGCCACAGGTCAGGTTTAAGGTAAGGCGAGTGCTGACGGTTCATACCGAACGCCCGTCCATCCACTCTATTTAAGACTCCAGCACAACTGGCATAAGGCTTGCCAGTCTGTGTAGCGCTTGTGCGCCTGGCCGCAGGACGCGGTCAACCTTCGCTGATTGCCATATGCCATCAGCCGACCAGAACTCGGGAGAGAACTATGATCAGTGCCGCTGTAGATACTCAGGGAGAGCGTTTTAGTCAGCCGGTTGGCGGGCCGACCTCATTGGCCGACCTTCCCAACACGGTGCGGCCGGTCCCACGTGTGAATCCCAATCGCAAAAAAGTGCTGTTTGTCACTTCCGAACTGGCCGACCTGGTGAAAACCGGCGGCCTGGGCGACGTTTCCGCCGCCCTGCCCCGCGCCATGGCGCACCTGCACGATGTGCGCGTGCTGATCCCCGGCTACCCGCAGGTGCTGGACAGCGACAACCCGATTCATATCATCGGTGAGCTGGGGGGCCACGCCGCGCTGCCACCGTGCAAGATCGGGCGCATGGACCTCAAGGACGGCCTGGTTATCTACGTGCTGATCTGCCCCGAGCTTTACGAGCGCGAAGGTACGCCCTACGGCGCCAACAACGGCCGCGACTGGCCCGACAACCATATCCGCTTCGCCCGCCTGGGCCTGGCCGCCGCCGATATTGCCGCCAACCTGGCGCAGATCCACTGGTGCCCGGACCTGGTGCACGCCCATGACTGGCCCGCCGGCCTGGCGCCAGCCTATATGCACTGGCGTGGGTCACGCACTCCAACGCTGTTCACCATTCATAACCTCGCCTACCAGGGCGTGGTCAGCCTCGCCTCGTGCCCGGAGCTGGGTATTCCAGAACACGCCTTGCAGCAAGAAGGCATGGAGTTCTACGGCAAGCTGTCATTCCTGAAAGCCGGCATGGCGTATTCCAGCCATATCACCACGGTCAGCGCCACCTACGCCCAGGAAATCACCACCCCCGAATTTGGCTGCGGTCTGGATGGCTTCCTCGCCAGTAAGACCCAGCAAGGCCTGCTCAGCGGCATTCCCAACGGCATTGATGAAAGCTGGGAATCGTCCACCGACCCGCACCTGACTCACCCCTTCAACATCGGTGACTGGGAAGGCAAGGCACAGAACGCCGCCCATGTACGCAACCTGTTCGGTCTGGATGACTCCACCGGCCCGCTGTTCGCCGTGGTATCGCGCCTGGTCTACCAGAAAGGCCTGGACCTGACCGAAGCGGTCTCCAGTTTTATCGTCGAAAACGGCGGCCAGATCGCGATCATCGGTCGTGGCGAGCCGGAAGAAGAGCAAGCCATGCGTGCACTGGCCCTGCGCTTTCCCGGCCAGATCGGCGTGCGCATCGGCTTCAACGAGACCGACGCCCGGCGCATGTTTGCCGGCAGCGACTTCCTGTTGATGCCATCCCGTTACGAACCCTGCGGCCTGAGCCAGATGTATGCCCAGCGCTTCGGCTCGTTGCCGGTCGCTCGCAACACCGGCGGCCTGGCCGACACCATCGAGGATGGCGTCACCGGCTTCCTGTTTAACGAATCCACTGTCGAAAGCTACAAAGCGGCCCTGAGCCGCGCGTTCAAGGTTTTCGCCTTCCCAGGCTTGCTCAACGCCATGCGTTGCCGGGCCATGGCCGCACCGTTCAACTGGTGCCAGGCAGTGGAACCCTATGCCGAACTTTATGAGCAACTGGTAGCGAAAGCGCTGGGAAGATCGGGGAAACAGTAAAAAAGAGGTCTTCATAGATGCCGTCACGGACTCTGGAAACCTGGCCCCACGGCGCGATCATGCTGGATGCGGAACACACCCGCTTCGCGTTATGGGCGCCAGACGCGTTTTATGTCAGCGTTGAATTTGAGGAAGGAAAATCGGTAGCGATGCTGCCCCAGGCCGATGGCTGGTTTGTGGTGCAGCTGCAATGCCCGCCGGGCACCCGCTACCGCTACAACATCGACGGCGAACAGGACGTTCCCGACCCGGCTTCCCGGGCACAGGCCACGGACGTTCACGGCTTCAGCTTGGTGGTCGACCCCCTGGCCTATCAGTGGCGCCAAAGCCACTGGCAAGGCCGGCCGTGGCACGAAGCGGTGATCTACGAGATACACGTGGGCGTACTGGGGGGCTACGCCGAGGTCGAGAAACAACTGCCGCGCCTCGCCGAACTGGGGGTCACCGCCATTGAGCTGATGCCCATCGCGCAGTTCCCCGGCGAACGCAACTGGGGTTACGACGGTGTCCTGCCCTACGCTCCCCAATCCTCCTATGGTTCGCCCGAGCAGCTCAAACAGCTGATCGACAGTGCGCACCACTATGGCCTCGCGGTAATCCTCGATGTGGTCTACAACCACTTCGGCCCCGACGGCAACTACCTCGGCACCTACGCCAAGGGTTTCTTTCGCGAAGACGTGCACACGCCCTGGGGCGCGGGCATCGACTTTGATCGCCGGGAGGTCCGGGATTTCTTCATCGACAACGCCCTGATGTGGCTGCTGGAATACCGCTTCGACGGCCTACGCCTGGACGCCGTGCACGCCATCAACGATCCCGAATTTCTGCAGGAGCTGGCGCAAAAAGTACGCCAGCAAGTCGACACGGGGCGGCATGTGTGGCTGGTGCTGGAAAACGAATTCAACCAGGCCAGCCTGCTGGAAAGCGGTTTCGACGCCCAGTGGAACGATGACGGCCACAACGCCCTGCACGTGCTGCTCACCGGCGAAACCGACGCCTACTACAGCGATTTCGCCCAGGACCCCACGGGAAAACTGGCGCGCTGCCTGAGCGAAGGGTTTATCTACCAGGGCCACACCACGCGCCACGGCCACACGCGCGGCGAGCCCAGCGGGCACCTGCCGCCCAGCGCCTTTGTGCTGTTCCTGCAGAACCACGACCAGATCGGCAACCGCGCCCTGGGCGAACGCCTGCATCAACTGTGTTCGCCCCAGGCCCTGAGCGCCGCGACGACCTTGCTGCTGATGTCGCCGATGATCCCGCTGATGTTCATGGGCGATGAAGTCAACGCCGAGGAGCCGTTCCTGTTCTTCACCGACCATCACGGCGAACTGGCCGAGGCGGTACGTGAAGGCCGGCGCAATGAGTTTGCCGACTTCGCCGCGTTCAGCGACCCCGAACGCCGCGAACGCATTCCCGACCCCAACTCCCTGCAGACCTTCCGCCGCTCGGCACCCGCCCTCGCCGACTGCGGCGACTCGCAGCTCTACCGGCACCTGTTGAGCCTGCGCCACCAACATATCGTGCCGCACCTGCCCGGCAGCATGGCCCTGGGTGCGCACGTGCTGGCGCAGGGCGCGGTCACGGCGCGCTGGCGCCTGGGCAATGGCAGCCTGTTGCAGATCGACCTCAACCTGAGCGCCGATTCTCTGAACTACCCGGCTGCCGAGCACCTCCTATTTGTGACGCAGGCCAGCGGGGCCGAACAATTGGCTCCCCTCAGCGCCCGCGTCAGCCTCACCCATTCCCCTGTTGGAGAGCACCCTTGAGCGACGCGCAATTGGAAATACTCGCCAGCCGAGCGGGCCTGGCCGTCGATTGGATCGACGCGAATGGCCGCCCGCAACATGTAAAGCCCGACGCCCTGCGCGCCGTGCTCAAAGGCCTGGGCCACCCGGCCGACAGCGACGCCGAGATCGAAGCCAGCCTGCTGGACCTCGAACGCGTGCAACAAGACAAGCACCTGCCGCCCCTGATGACCGTCGACAGCGGCGCCGGCCTGGACCTGGCGCGCTACTTCGCCCCCGGTACGCCGTGCCAGATTCACCTCGAAGATTCCAGCGTGCTGGACCTGAGCCTGGACGATAACGCGGTGTTGCCCGGCTCGATTCCGGTCGGCTACCAACAAGTGCATATTGCCGACCAGCATTTCACCCTGGCCGTGGCACCGACGCATTGCTACACCGTTGCAGAAGCGGTCGACACCCAGACCGCCCGCGCCTGGGGCCTGAGCGCCCAGCTGTATTCCCTGCGCCGCAGCGGCGACGGCGGCTTTGGCGATACCCAGGCCCTGGAACAACTGGCCCGCGCCGCCGCCGAACGCGGCGCCGACGCCCTGGCCATCAGCCCGATGCACGCGATGTTCAGCGCCGACACCGAGCGCTTCAGCCCCTATTCCCCGTCCAGCCGCCTGTTCCTCAACAGTTTGTACGCGTCCCCCGGCTGCATACTCGGCGAACGTGCCGTGCAAAGTGCCATCGAAGCCAGCGGGCTGGCCGACGAATTGTATGACCTTGAGCAACAAAGCCTGATCGACTGGCCGGCCGCGGCCAAAGCCAAGCAGCGCCTGTTGCGCACCCTGTATGACGACTTCCGCCAGGGCGACCACCCGCAACATGCCGACTTCCTGAGCTTCCGCCAGGCTGGCGGTGAAGCCCTGGAAAACCACTGCCGCTTCGAAGCCGTACAAGCCGAACGCGCGGCCAACGGCGAGAGCCTCGACTGGCGCCACTGGCCAGAGGACTGGCACAGCCCGCAAAGCCCGGCCCTGGTGCAATTTGCCGAAGCCAATCGGGACGAAATCGGCTTTTACGCCTTCAGCCAATGGCTGATTGCCCGGTGCCTGGAACGCGCGCAACAAGCGGCGCGTGGCAGCGGCATGGGTGTCGGCCTGATCGCCGACCTCGCAGTGGGCGCCGACGGCGGCGGCAGCCAGGCCTGGAGCCGCCAGGATGAACTGTTGGCGGAACTGACCGTGGGTGCGCCACCTGACATCCTCAACCGTGCCGGCCAGGGCTGGGGTATCTCCGCGTTTTCCCCCGAAGGCCTCAAGCGCAACGGCTTTCGCGCGTTTATCGAAATGCTGCGGGCCAACTTCGCCCACGCCGGCGGCTTGCGCATCGACCATGTGATGGGCCTGCAACGCCTGTGGGTGATCCCGATGGACGCCTCGCCACGGGACGGCGCCTATCTGTATTACCCGGTGGATGACCTGCTGCGGCTGTTGGCCCTGGAGTCGAGCCGCCACCAGGCGATCGTCCTCGGTGAAGACCTCGGCACCGTACCCGACGGCCTGCGGGAAAAACTCATCGCGCGCTCAATCCTTGGGATGCGCGTGCTGCTGTTCGAACAAGACCACGACGGCCAGTTCAAGCCGATCCTCGATTGGCCGGACAACGCGCTGGCCACCACCAGCACCCACGACCTGCCGACCCTCAACGGTTGGTGGCATAGCCGCGATATCGACTGGAATGTCCAGCTGGGCCTGATCGATGCACCCACCGTCGAGCAATGGAGCGAACACCGCCTGCGGGAACGCCAGGCGCTGCGCCAGGCCTTGAGCCAGGACCCGCAGAACTTCATCGACGAAGTGCGCAACGAAACCGACCACGTCATCGACGCCAGCGTGCGCTACCTGGGCCACACCCGCGCACCCTTGGTATTGCTGCCGCTGGAGGACGCCCTGGGGGTCGAGGAACAATCCAACCTGCCCGGCACCACCGACACCCACCCGAACTGGCGCCGCCGCCTGCCGGGCGATGCCGCCACCCTGCTCGATGATGACAATGCCGCCCGCCGCCTTGAGCTGCTGGCCGTGGCGCGCATCCAGGCCCAAGAGCGTGACCGATGAAAGCATTGACGCTTCGGGCTACCCAGCGCCTGCAATTTCATAAGGGCTTCACCCTCGACGACGCCGTGCCGCTGGTGCCGTACTTCGCCGAACTGGGCATCAGCCACCTCTACGCCTCGCCATTGCTGAGCGCCCGCGCCGGTTCGATGCACGGCTATGACGTGGTCGATCCCACCACCGTCAATCCCGAGCTGGGCGGCGAACCGGCGCTGCGGCGATTGGTTGCGGCGTTGCGCGAACATGACATGGGGCTGATCCTCGATATCGTGTCCAACCACATGGCCGTCGGCGGTGCCGATAATCTGTGGTGGCTGGACTTGCTGGAATGGGGTCGCCTGAGTCCCTATAGCGAATTCTTCGACATTCAATGGCACTCGCCAGACCCGCTGCTCAAGGGCCAACTGCTGATGCCGTTCCTTGGCAGCGACTACGGCGAAGCCCTGCAATCGGGTGCCCTGCCGCTGCGCTTCGACCCGCAGCACGGCAGCTTCTACGTCGAGCATTACGAACATCGCTTCCCGATCTGCCCGCGGGAATATGGCGAGCTGGTGCCCGTCAAGTCACTGGCCGATCGCTTCAGCAGCCTGGCCTACCAGCCGGACGCCTATCCCCAGGCCGCCGCGCTGAAACAGGAACTGATCGAGGCCGCCCGCGACCCCGAAACCCTGAAGGCCATCGAAGCGAACCTCGACCTCTACGACGCCCGCCAGCCCGAAGGTTTCGCCCGCCTGCACCACCTGCTGGAGCAACAAAGCTATCGCCTGGCCAGCTGGCGCACGGCGGCGGACGATATCAACTGGCGGCGGTTCTTCGACGTCAACGAGCTGGGTGGCCTGCGGGTCGAACGCAGCGCGGTGTTCGAAGCGACCCACGGCAAGATCTTCCAGCTGATCAGCGAAGGCCTGATCGACGGCCTGCGCATCGACCACATCGACGGCCTCGCCGACCCACGCGGTTACTGCCGCAAGCTGCGCCGCCGGGTGGACTCGCTGGCGAGTGGGCGGCACTTGCCGATCTTCGTCGAGAAGATCCTCGGCGAAGGCGAAACCTTGCGTGAAGACTGGCGCGTGGACGGCACCACCGGCTACGAATTCATGAACCAGCTGTCATTGCTGCAACATGACCCGAAGGGCTTCGAACCCCTGGCCGAGTTATGGACCCGCCACACCGAACGCCCGTCTTCATTTATCGAAGAAGCCTGGCTGGCCCGGCAGCAGATCCTCAACGGTTCCCTGGCCGGGGATTTTGAAAGTGTGGCCCAGGCCCTGCTGCAAGTGGCCCGGGACGATGTGATGAGCCGCGACCTGACCCTGGGTGCAATTCGCCGCGCGTTGCAGGAACTGATCGTGCATTTCCCGGTGTACCGCACCTACATCAGCGCCCGGGGCCGCAGCGAACTGGATGACGTGTTTTTCCTGCAAGCCCTGGCCGGTGCCCGCAGCACCTTGAGCGAAGGCGACTGGCCGGTGCTCGACTACCTGGAAAAATGGCTCGGCGGCCAACCCTGGCGCGACCGCCCCCTGGGCCGCAAACGCAAGATGCTCAAGCACGCCTGCGTACGCTTCCAGCAACTGACCTCGCCGGCGGCGGCCAAGGCCGTGGAAGACACTGCGTTCTACCGCTCGGGTGTGTTGTTGTCGCGCAATGACGTGGGTTTCAGCACCGAACAATTCAGCGCCCCGCTGGAAGACTTCCACGCGGTCAACCAGCAACGACTGCGCACCTTCCCCGACAACCTGCTGGCCACCGCCACCCACGACCACAAGCGCGGCGAAGATACCCGTGCGCGCCTGGCGGTGCTCAGCGAGGCCGCCGACTGGTATGCCGAGCAGGTGGAGCAATGGCGCCCCCTCGCCGCCCGCCTGCGCAGCGATGCCAACACGCCGTCCGCGGGTGACGAACTGATCCTCTATCAGGTGCTGCTGGGCAGTTGGCCGCTGGACCTGCACCGCGACGATACCGAGGGCCTGGCGGACTATCACCAGCGCCTGTGGCAGTGGCAGCAAAAAGCCCTGCGTGAAGCCAAGCTCAACAGCAGCTGGAGCGCCCCCAACGAGTTGTACGAGCAAGGTGTCGAAGCGTTCCTGTCACGGCTGCTGCTGGAGGACGCCGGCAAGACCCTGCGCGATGCCATCGGCGAGGCCGCCCAGGCCATCGCCCCGGCCGGCGCGCTCAACGGGCTGGCGCAATCCTTGCTTCGCCTCACCGTGCCGGGCGTGCCGGACCTGTACCAGGGCGATGAGTTCTGGGACTTCACATTGGTAGACCCCGACAACCGCCGCCCGGTGGACTACCCCGCACGGCAACAGGGGCTGCACACGCCGCCGGACATCGGCGAGCTGATGTTCAACTGGCATGACGGGCGTATAAAACAGGCGTTGATCAGCCTGGTCCTGGGGTTGCGCAAGGCGCATCCGCAACTGTTTCGCCAGGGCACGTACGAGCCTCTGGAAGTGGTGGGCGAACACGCCGAGCGGGTGGTCGCTTTCTACCGCGAATACCAGGGCAAACAGCTGCTGGTGGTGGTGCCACGCTGGCCTCACCGGCTGCTTGAAAACGGTGTGTATCCCCTGATCAACGCGCAGATTTGGGGCGATACCCGGGTCCGATTACCGTTCGCCGCTCCAACACAAAATTGGAAGGGACTTTTCCGAACAGGCGCAGTCACACCAAACAAGGAGCTCATGATCAGCGCTGCCCTGGGGGATTTCCCGGTCAATGTCTTTATCAATCCTGATGATCAAGAAAGCTGAAATTTTCTGTGAGGAGCATTGCGATGAGTACTGAAGACAAACGCATCCGCGAACTGGCACATCAGATCTGGGAATCTGAAGGTAAACCCCATGGCGAGGACGCACGACACTGGGAAATGGCGCGCAAACTGGCGGAAGCCGAAGCGCTGACGCCATCCAAGGCACCGAAGGCCGCCGCCAAGGCCAAGCCAAAAGCCAAGCCCGCAGCGGCAGCGCCGAAACCGGCAGCCAAGCCGAGCGCAGTGCCGGCGGCGAAGAAGCCTGCTGCGAAGAAGCCCAAGGCCCCCTGACCCAAAGATCCTCCTGCAGGTGCGCCCGCACCGCAGGAGGCTATCCAACTACCGATATCTACCCGGCATCACGCCGGAATGGCCCCGTTCGGCCCGGAAAAACCCTTTTGCAGGAGCATCTCAATGAGCAAACCCAACAAGCCCAACTCGACGCCGGAAAACGAGCCGTCGCGGATTCGTGAAGGTTTGCCCTTCCCTCTCGGCGCGACCTGGGACGGTCTGGGGGTCAACTTTGCGCTGTTCTCGGCCAACGCCACCAAAGTCGAACTGTGCATCTTCGACGACAGCGGCGAAGTCGAGCTGGAGCGCATCGAACTGCCGGAATACACCGACGAAACCTTCCACGGCTACCTGCCCGACGCCCACCCCGGGCTGATCTACGGCTACCGCGTGTACGGTCCCTATGACCCGGCCAACGGTCATCGCTTCAATCACAACAAATTGCTGATCGACCCCTACGCCAAACAGCTGGTGGGCGAGCTCAAATGGTCCGAGGCCCTGTTTGGCTACACCATCGGCCATCCGGACGCCGACCTCAGTTTCGACGAGCGCGACAGCGCGCCCTTCGTGCCCAAGTGCAAAGTCATCGACCCGGCCCACACCTGGGGCAACGACCAGCCAGTGCGCACGCCGTGGGATCGCACGATCATTTATGAAACCCACCTGCGCGGCATCACCATGCGCCACCCTTCGGTGCCTGAGGAAGTGCGCGGCACCTGCGCCGGGCTGATGGTCGACGATGTGCTCAAGCACATTCGCCAGTTGGGTGTGTCATCGGTCGAGTTGCTGCCGGTGCACGCCTTCGTCAACGACCAGCACCTGCTGCAAAAAGGCATGACCAACTACTGGGGCTACAACAGCATCGCCTTCTTCGCCCCGGACCCGCGCTACCTGGCCAGCGGCAAGATCGCCGAGTTCAAGGAAATGGTCGCGCACCTGCACGAAGCCAAGCTGGAAGTGATCCTGGACGTGGTCTACAACCACACCGCCGAAGGCAACGAGCAAGGCCCGACGCTGTCCATGCGCGGCATCGACAACGCCTCGTACTACCGCCTGATGCCCGATGACAAGCGCTTCTACATCAACGATTCCGGCACCGGCAACACCCTCGACCTGAGCCACCCGTGCGTGCTGCAAATGGTCACCGACTCGTTGCGCTACTGGGCGACCGAGATGCACGTCGACGGTTTCCGCTTCGACCTGGCAACCATCCTTGGCCGCTACCGCGACGGTTTCGACGAGCGCCACAGTTTCCTCGTGGCCTGCCGCCAGGACCCGGTGCTGCGCCAGGTGAAAATGATTGCCGAGCCTTGGGACTGTGGACCCGGCGGCTATCAGGTCGGCGGTTTCCCGCCGGGCTGGGTGGAATGGAACGACCGTTTCCGCGACACCGTGCGCTCGTTCTGGAAAGGTGACGACGGCCAACTGGCCGACTTCGCCGGACGCATGACCGCCTCGGGCGAGATGTTCAACCAGCGCGGCCGCCGGCCGTACAGCTCGGTGAACTTCATCACCGCCCACGACGGTTTCACCCTGCACGACCTGGTGTCCTACAACGACAAACACAACGAAGCCAACGACGAGAACAACCAGGATGGCAGCAACAACAACCTGTCGTGGAACCACGGTGTCGAAGGCCCTACCGACGACCCGGAAATCAACGCGCTGCGCCTGCGCCAGATGCGCAATTTCTTCGCCACCCTGCTGCTGGCCCAGGGCACGCCAATGCTGGTAGCCGGTGACGAGTTCGCCCGGACCCAGCACGGCAACAACAACGCCTACTGCCAGGACAGCGAGATCGGCTGGATCAATTGGGAACTGGATGAAGACGGCAAGGCCCTGCTCAAGTTCGTCAAGCGCCTGATCAAGTTGCGCCTGGCGTACCCGATCCTGCGTCGCGGGCGCTTCCTGGTGGGCGACTACAACGAAGATATCGGGGTCAAGGACGTCACCTGGCTCGCGCCGAGCGGCGATGAAATGACCATCGAGCAATGGCAGGACAGCCATGGCCGTTGCCTGGGCATGCTGATGGATGGCCGCGCCCAGGAAACCGGGATTCGCCGCCCGGGGGCCGATGCCACGTTGTTGCTGGTGGTCAATGCCCACCACGACATGGTCAATTTCCGCCTGCCACCGGTGCCGGATGGCGGCTTCTGGACCTGCATGCTCGACACCAACCAGCCGGCAGTGCGTGGCCAGGAACGCTTCGATTTCGATCACGAATACGCGGTCACCGGGCGTTCGCTGCTGCTGTTTGAATTGCAGCATGAGGACGAGGTGTGACATGGCCTTGCATGAGTTTCTTCGCGGCTACCGGGATTACCCGGACACCCAGGCCCTTGGCGCTGCGCTGAGGGCTTTGGTGGAGGAAGGCCTGGACCAGTTGCCCTTGCCGGGCAGCGGACAAACGTTGGAACGCTTCAGCCGGCTGGCGCAAGTCGCCGGCCATGACCTGCGGTTGTGCAAGTTGTTCGAGGGCCACACGGACGCCCTGGCGATCATCGCTGAACTCGACAGCCCCTTGCCGCCGGTTGGCAGCACGTGGGGCATGTGGGCGGCCGAGCCGCCCACCGCCAAGGTGCGGATCCGGCGTGACGGCCAACGTGTGCGGCTGGAGGGCCGCAAGGCCTGGTGCTCGGGCGCGGCGGTGGTCAGCCACGGGTTGCTCACGGCGTGGGATGAAGAGGATCGCCAGCAACTGGTTGCAGTGCAAATGCACCAGCCCGGCGTAACCGTCACCGATGAGGGCTGGGCCGCCGTGGGCATGGCCGCTACCGGCAGTGTTGAAGTGCTTTTCCAGGACGCCGTTGGCCTGGCCATCGGCAAGCCTGGGGACTATTTGGCGCGCCCGGGCTTCTGGCAAGGCGGCATCGGCATCGCCGCCTGCTGGTACGGCGCGGCACAACGCCTGGCGGAGGCCTTGCGCGAGCAGTGCGCAAAACGCCCGGAGCCCCACGCCCTGGCGCACCTTGGCAGCGTCGACAGTGCCTTGCACAGCGCGGCCTGTGTGCTACGCGACAGCGCCACCCATATCGACCGGCAGCCCAAGGCAGATGCCCGGCTGTTGGCACAACAGGCACGGGCCTGTATCGAAGAAACCGTCGACCAGGTGATTCACCATGTCGGCCGAGCACTGGGCGCCGGGCCGTATTGCAAGGACCCGCATTTTGCCCAGTTGATGGCCGACTTGCCGGTGTACCTGCGGCAAAGTCATGCCGAGCGCGACCTGGCCGCCCTTGGTCAACAAGTCGCCGATGAGCGCCCAGGGAGATGGGAACTATGAAGATCAATCCAATCGTCGGCCAGGGCACGCCCTTGCATGTGTGGCAAGGCTCGTCGCGACTGGCCGAGCTGCCTTGCGTAGACATTGCCGAACTGGTGCCTGAAGGCAGCCGCGCCGTGATCATCGCGCCACACCCGGATGACGAAGTCCTGGGCTGCGGCGGCCTGTTGCAAGGCCTTGCCGCGCTGGATCGCCCTATCCTGCTGATCTCCGTCACCGACGGCAGCGCCAGTCACCCCGGCTCCCGCCGCTGGCCGGTGGAACGCCTGAGCGTGGTGCGGCCGCAAGAGTCGGCGCAGGCCCTGCACCGGCTGGGATTGCCGTTGCACAGCCTGAAATGGTTGCGGGCCGGGTTCAGCGACAGCCAGGTCGCCGCAGGTGAAGAAGACCTGAGCCGCTTCATCGAGCGTTACCTCAAGCCCGGCGACGTGGTCTTCACCACCTGGCGCGAAGACGGCCATTGCGACCACGAGGCTGTGGGCCGTGCCAGTGCCAAGGCGACCCGGGCGGTGGGCGCAACCCTGCTGGAGTTGCCCGTTTGGACCTGGCATTGGGCAACCCCGGAAGACAGCCAGGTGCCCTGGGATCGCGCTCGTAAAATTCTCCTGACACCTGAAGCCGTGGCCCGTAAACGGCACGCCATCCATGCCTTCGCCAGCCAGTTGGAAGGCGACCCGCAGATCGGCCTGCCGCCGGTGCTCGCGCCCTATGTGCTGGAGCGCCTGCTGCAACCTTTTGAAGTGGTGTTCGTATGAGTGTCGCCACGCCCTATTTCGACGAGCTGTTTGCCGGCAACGACGACCCTTGGGCCTTTCGGCAACGCTGGTATGAACAGCGCAAGCGGGCCCTGACCCTGGCGCTGCTGACCCGGCCGCGCTATGCCTCGATCTTTGAACCCGGCTGCGCCAACGGCGAGCTGAGCTTCGAGCTGGCCCCGCGCTGTGACCGCCTGCTCTGCTGTGACACGGCGCTAGCGGCGGTCAGCCTGGCACAGGCGCGGCTGCGGGGTTTCAGCCATGCCACCGTGCAGCAGAGCCGCCTGCCGCAGCAATGGCCCAGCGAAACCTTCGAGCTGATCGTGCTCAGCGAGCTTTGCTACTACCTGGACCCGAAGGATTTCGATGGGCTGATCGATCGCGCCCTCGCCTCCCTGACGCCTGATGGACAAATCCTCGCCTGCCACTGGCGCCCGATCATCGAAGGCTGCCCGCAGACCGCCGAACAGGTGCATGCGCGCCTCGGCCAGCGCCTGGGCATGCCACATCTGGCGCAGCATCACGAAAGCGATTTTCTACTGGATTTGTGGAGCCGCGACGGCACCACGGTTGCGACCCTGGAGGGACTGCGATGATCGGCATCCTGATACCCGTGCATAACGAAGAAAAACTGCTGCCCGAATGCCTGAAAGCTGCGATGGTCGCCGCCAGTCATCCGGGCCTGCTGGGTGAAGAGGTGCAGATTCTGACAGTGCTCGACAGCTGCAGCGACCGCAGCGCCATGATCGCCCGCGAATACCAGGTGCACAGCCTGGAAGTGCAGGCGCGAAACGTGGGCCACGTGCGCGGTGTGGGTGCGCGGCACCTGCTTAACAACGGCGCGCGCTGGATTTCCTGCACCGACGCCGACAGCCGCGTCGCTCCCGATTGGCTGGTGGCGCAACTGGCCCTGGGCGTGGATGCGGTGTGCGGCACGGTGACGGTGGACGCCTGGAGCGAGGGCTTCGACCCGGCGGCGCAGATCCGTTATCACCAGGCCTACACCGCCCGGGACGGGCATCGGCATATCCACGGCGCCAACCTGGGCGTCAGTGCCGGCGCCTACGTGCGGGCCGGCGGTTTCGAGCCCCTGCCCTGCCATGAAGACGTGGAGCTGGTGCGCCAGTTGGAGCGCTGCGGGGCTTCCATTGCCTGGAGCCACTCGCCCCAGGTGATTACCAGTGCCCGCCTGGATTGTCGCGCCCAGGGCGGCTTCGGTGATTACCTGAAGAGCCTGATGCAGGCCTCCTGAAAAAATTGCGACACCCGGCGGTGTTAAAGCGGCGATTCATAACTATCATCACTATTCCTTGCACGGCAATCCAGGGTTGGAACGCCGTCGCGCCGCGAGCGTGCAGTACCTGACGCTCGCGTACCACAAGAGCCGTCCCGTCAACGGGGTACGGCCTGCACCACCGATAAACAAGGACGTGACACCCATGAAGCCTGCACTGTTAAGTGACAACCGCCGGGGCCCCGCGCAAATCTGGAACAGCGCCCCGCAACTCGCGCAAATCCCTGCCATCAACCCCGCAACCCTGGTGCCCAAGGGCGCCCGCGTGGTGATCATCGCCCCGCATCCCGGCGATGAAGTGATCGCCTGCGGCGGTCTGCTGCAATTGCTCAGCACCCTTGAATACTCCCTGCAACTGATCTCCATCACCGACGGCAGCGCCAGCCATCCGGGGTCTGCCGTGTGGCCGGCCAAACGCTTGAGCGTGGTGCGGCCCCAGGAAAGTGTCGAAGCCCTGCGCCGCCTGGGCGTGCCCCTGCACAGCCTGAAATGGATCCGCGGCGGTTTCGCCGACAACGCCCTGGCCGCGCGGGAACAGCAAATGAGCCAGTTCATTGCGCGCTACCTGCAACCCGGCGACGTGGTGTTCACCACCTGGCGCAACGACGGCAATGACGACCACGACGCCGTCGGCCGTGCCGCTGCCAAAGCCTGCGCAGTCAAGGGCGTGCGCTTGCACGAACTGCCGATCTGGGCGTGGCACTGGCCGCTTCGGGAAACCGCCGCCATCCCCTGGCAGCGCGCGCGCAAGGTGCGGCTCGACACCTGGAGCGTCGCCCGCAAGCTGCACGCCGCCCACGCCTATGCCAGCCAACTGGCAGGCGACCCGGAAATCGGCCTGGCGCCGATCCTGGCGCAGGTGCTGCTGGAGCGCATGCGCGAGCCCTATGAGATTGTATTTTTGTAGGCGCACCCACTCGTCTATACCTGTAACTTCTGACAGTAGCGAACGCTCTTTCTGTGTGGCTAGCTTGGAACACCGGCTTGCAGGGAGGGCGAATCATGAGCACGCGGTTTTCATCAGTGACGTATCTGAGCGTCTGCAGCGTGACGACGCTGTTGCTCAATTGGCCCCTCCCCGCGCACGCCGCCTGTACGCTGGTCATAACCGCAGGCAACGACACCACCCTGTGCAGCGATGGCAGTGCTGGCGCGCTGACGGATTTACAAGGAAGCAACATCCTTGAGTTCCCCGTCGGCGGCACCGGCATCATCGTCGGCAACGTGACTTATGGAGCGGGAGATGATCGGGTCACGATGGATTCCGGCGCGATCAACGGTGCGATCAATCAAGGTGACGGAAGAAATATTTTCCAGCTGTTCAATGGCAATATCTCCGGCACGGTGACGCAAGGCGCGGGCGGTGATATTGCGCAAATCAGCGGCGGCAGCTCCGGTGCAATCTCCCAGGGTGACGGGGTAGACCAGTACTTCCAGAGCGGTGGCACCGTCGCCTCACTGGCTCAGGGCGACGGCCGTGACGAGTTCACCATGAGCAGTGGCAGGATTGTCGGTGCTTTTGAAGATGGAGATGTAGCGCTGATGACCGGTGGCAGCATCGGGCGGGTCGACATGAAGCTCGACAACAACCTGTTTGACCTGCGGGGTGGAGCGATCATCGGCAACCTCGTTACTGGCTTCGGAAACGACACCATCCTGGTTTCCGGAGGAACGGTTGGTGGCAACATCAGCGTCAGCGGCGGCGACGACATCATCAACGTCAGCGGAGGGGAAATAAGTGGGCAGATCCTCGCCAGCTTTGGCAACGATGAGTTCACTTGGGAAGGCGGCGGTCTGATCCATAAGGAAATCCTCATGGGTGATGGCGCTGACAGGGGTTTCCTGCTCAACCTGACCGAAACCACCCTGGCCTCCACACCACTTCTGGACGGTGGTTTGGGTAACGACACCCTGACATTCGACAACACCCGATCCGCCACGCCAACCCGCTATGTCAACTGGGAAACCGTCAACCTGGACAACAATTCGCGCCTGACCCTGGGCGGCGACTTCAAGCTCGGTGACAGCGCTACAGCCACCGGTACCCTGAATATTTTTGGCAGTGCCGCCCTGCAGGTAACACAGGGCAGCATCAGCCCCTTCACGGCCGGGCAACCAGCCAACCTGAACAACGGCGGCCTGATCGACATGACCACCGGCAGTTCCAGCGCCACCGACAGCCTGACCGTCAACGGCAACTACACCGGCAATGGTGGCGAACTCGCGCTGCAATCGGTACTCGGCGCCGACGGCTCGGCCAGTGACAAGCTGGTAGTCAGCCAGGGCACGCTGCAAGGCGGCACTACCATCACCGTCACCAACCTTGCCGGCCCCGGCGCCATGACGCTGCAGAACGGCATCCAGGTGGTTGAAGCGCTTAACGGTGCCACGAGCAGCGACCTGGCGTTTACCCTGCGCGGTGGATCCGTTTCCGCAGGCGCCTATGAGTACTACCTGTTCAAAGGAGGCGTAACGCCGGGCACCGGGCAAAACTGGTTCCTGCGGTCCTCGGTGGTGGCGCCGCCGCTGCCCAACCCTGAGGATCCTGACGACCCAGTGGGCATTCTCCCCCCCGTCCCCGCCGATGGCACGCCGGACCTCCCGGGGATTTTCCCGGGAGAAGAACCCATACCCATCTATCGCCCGGAAGTCCCGGTGTATGCCGTGTTGTTTCCCGCCGTGCAGCAGATGGTCCAGGGCATGCTGGGCACCTACCACGAACGCATGGGCGACCAAAGCCTGCAACGCCAACCTGGTGCACTAGCGGCCGGTTGGGGCCGGGTGTATGGCAGCAGCACGCGGCAATCATTCGCCGGCACCGTCAGCCCGTCGCTGGACAGCTCCCTGTCCGGTTTCCAGGTTGGCACTGACCTGTATGCCTGGACCAACGACGCTGGCCTGACCCAACGCTTCGGCTTCTTTGTCGGCCACAGCCGCCTGACCGGCAATGTGGCGGGTTTCAATGGCGGTTTTCAGGGCAAGGACGCCGGCAACACCACCCTGCGCGGTGACAGCCTGGGCGCGTATTGGACGCTAATCGGCGCCAACCGCGCCTATATCGATGTCGTGCTGATGGGCACGCGGTTCGATGGCCACAGTGAATCCGACCGGGGCGTCAAACTCCCAACCAAGGGCCACAACGTGCTGGGGTCTGTGGAGGTGGGAATGCCGTTTGCGGTGTCTGAACAGTGGGAGGTCGAGCCGCAGGCCCAGGTGATTGTCGATCGAAGCTATGTGGACAGCCAGAATGACGGAATCTCGGATGTCTCATTCCGCGCCGACACTAACGTCGTCACCCGTCTCGGTGTCCGCCTCAAGGGCAGCTACAGCGTGAGCGGCATGCCCCTGCTGCCTTATGTGCGTACCAACGTGTGGCACGCCAGCGCCGGGAATAACACCGTCACGTTCAATGACAGCACGGACATCAACACCGAACAGAAATCCACCACGCTGGACGTCAGCACCGGGGCAACGCTGCAGGTATCGAGTACGGTCAGTGTGTATGGCGAGGTGGGGTACAACAGCAATCTGGACAGTAATCAGCTGAATGGGCGAAAAGGCACGATTGGCATAAGGGTCGACTTCTAAGCCACAACACATCCCCACTGTGGGAGCGGGCTTGCTCGCGAATGCAGTGTGTCAGCCAAAAAATCTGGCACTGGTACTGCGCATTCGCGAGCAAGCCCGCTCCCACATGGGGTCTTCATCGTCTGGAATTCAGGCGTCCGGTCGCAGTATCAGCACACCCAGCGGCGGCAGGTTCAACGACAGCGACAACGGCTGCCCATGCCTGGGCTCCTCCTCCGTAAACGCCCCGCCACCGTTGCCGAAGTTGGAACCGGCATAGGTGTCGGCATCGCTGTTGATCACCTCGCTCCAGCGCCCGGCAAACGGCACGCCGACCTTGTAGGCCTCACGCGGCACCGGCGTGAAGTTGGCCACCACCAGCACCGGCCTGCCATCCTTGCTCCAGCGCAACCAGGCGTAGACGCTGTTGATCGCGTCATCCCCAATCAACCACTGGAAGCCCTGTGGTGCGTCGTCCTGGTCATGCAGCGCCGGCTCTTCGCGGTACAGACGGTTGAGGTCGCCCACCAGTTTCTGCACGCCCCGGTGTTCGGGGTATTGCAGCAGGTACCAGTCCAGTTGCTGATCGTGGTTCCACTCGCGCCATTGGCCGAACTCGCAGCCCATGAACAGCAGCTTCTTGCCCGGGTGCATCCACATGAAGCTCAGGTACGCCCGCAGGTTGGCAAATTTCTGCCAGCGGTCGCCGGGCATCTTGTCGATCAACGAGTGTTTGCCGTGCACCACTTCATCATGGGAAATCGGCAGGATAAAACGCTCGGACCAGGCATACACCAGGCCGAAACTCAGCTCGTTGTGGTGATGGGCACGGTACACCGGGTCCTGCTGGATGTAGTGCAGCGAATCGTGCATCCAGCCCATGTTCCACTTGTAGTTGAACCCCAGGCCGCCCTGTTGGGTCGGCTGGCTTACGCCCGGCCATGCGGTGGACTCCTCGGCGATCACCAGCGCGCCGGGGGCCTCAAGGGCAACGACATCGTTGAGGTGGCGCAGGAAGTCGATGGCCTCGAGGTTTTCCCGCCCGCCGTGGCGGTTGGGTACCCATTCACCGGCCTTGCGCGAATAGTCGCGATACAGCATCGACGCCACGGCATCCACCCGCAGGCCGTCGATATGGAAATGCTTAAGCCAGTGCAACGCCGACGCCAGCATGAAGCCGTGGACTTCGGTGCGGCCGAGGTTGTAGATCAGGGTGTCCCAATCCTGGTGGAAGCCTTCCAGCGGGTTGGCGTATTCGTACAGCGCGGTGCCGTCGAATTGCGCCAGGCCGTGGGTATCGGTGGGGAAATGCGCCGGCACCCAATCCAGGATCACGCCGATGTCGGCCTGATGGCAGGCGTTGACGAAAAACGCGAAATCCTCCGGCGAGCCGAAACGTGCCGTCGGGGCAAATTGCGACAGCGCCTGATAACCCCATGAGCCGCCGAACGGGTGCTCCATGATCGGCATCAGTTCGATATGGGTGAAGCCCAACTGCTGTACATAAGGGATCAACCGCTCGGTCAGCTCGCGCCAACTGTACTGGCGGGACACCTCGCCGACTTCATCCAGCTCGCACTGCCAGGAACCGGCATGCAACTCGTAGATCGACAAGGGTGCGCTAGGCTTTTGTCGCTCGCTGCGCGATTGCATCCAGTCGTGGTCCTGCCAGTCGACCTGCAGCGGCGAAGCGACCTTGGACGCAGTATCCGGCGGCAACTGCGTGGCCAGGGCCATGGGGTCGGCCTTGAGCGGCAGAATGCCGTGGGCACCGAGGATTTCATACTTGTAGGCCGCGCCGGGTTGCAGGCGCGGGATGAAAATCTCCCACACCCCGGACGGATGGCGCAGGCGCATCGGATGACGGCGCCCGTCCCAGATATTGAAGTCGCCCACCACCGAGACCCGGCGGGCATTCGGTGCCCATACCGCAAAACGCACGCCCTGGACCCCGTCGACGCTGGTCACTTGTGCCCCGAGGCAACTGCTCAGATCGCGGTGATTGCCTTCGGCAAACAGATACAGGTCCATCTCCCCCAGCAGCAGTTGCTGGAAGCTGTAAGGGTCTTCGGTGATCTGTTCGCCACCGGCCCACTGGATCTTCAGCAAGTACGCCTGACGGCTGCCGAAATGCCCGACAAACAAGCCCGGCACCTGGGTCGCATCGAGGCTGCCGATGTGCTCGCCGCTGTCGCGGGCCAGGACCTGGACACTCAGTGCTTCCGGCAGGAAGGCGCGAATGAACTGGCCGCCCTGCTCGTCGTCATGGGGACCCAGGATCGAGAATGGATCATGGTGCTCGGCCCGCACCAGGGCTTCGATATCAGCAGGCTTGGGCATCACACTCAACTTTTCCTGCAGCGGTTCTTTGCTTGTAAAACTCATGACGTCTCCCCACCGCGTGCAGTTTTCGATATTGGTTTCAACCCGCTGAGCAGCCCGTGCAAACCTTGCAACGGCACCGGCAACCAGCTCGGGCGATTCTCTGCTTCGTAGGCCACTTCGTACGCGGCCTTCTCCAGGCTGAACAACGCCAGCGCTGCGTCCTGGCCTTTGGCGTCCTGCCAGTCATGGGCCAGTGTAGTCGTGGCAGCGTGATAGGCCTGGATAAATGCCTGCCTGGCCTCATGCAAGTAGCGATCCGCCACACGTTGCCGGGACGCATTGGCCTCGGGCGACTGGTCGACGCCCTGCACATTCACCGCCATGGCCGCCGCGTAATCAAACGAGCGCAGCACCCCGCTCACATCCTTGTACGGGCTGTGTTTGCCGCGACGCTCAGGCAACGGCCGCGCCGGTTCGCCCTCGAAGTCGATGAGGTAGGCATCGCCCTTGACCACCAGTACCTGGCCCAGGTGCAGGTCGCCGTGCACGCGAATGCGCAACCCGCCCACCGTGGCTTTCGCCAGGTCCTGAACGTGACTGGCGATGGCCTTTTTCTGCTCCAGTAAAGCACTGACCAACGCCTGATCGGCAGGGTTCAACTTGGTTTGATGCTGTTTGAGCAACTGCAAGGCGTGGTCGATTTGTGCGCCTACGTGCCTGGCCCAGCCCTGGCTGTCCTTGAGGGTTGTGACCTCGGGCTTGAACGCCTTGTTAGTGGTGGGCGCCGCCAGCACCAGGTGCATCTCGCCCAGGCGCTGGCCGAGCAAGCCGGCGAAATCCGCCAGCTCGCCAAGGGCGTTGTAGTGCTGTTCCTGCTCGGACATGGCTTCGGCCAGTTCGTCGCGAATCGCTCGCTCCAGGTTATTCTGGGTCCAGCCCCACGCGTCGCCCTGGTTGCTCAGGTAACCCTGGGCGATCATCAGCAGGTTGTCCTGGCCATCGGCGTCGTGGCGGATCACCGAGCCCAGCAGCGGCGAGATATGCTCGTAGCCGGCCTCGGTCAGGTAGGCGCCCATTTCCAGCTCGGGGTGAACCCCGGCGCTGACTTTTCGGATCAACTTGAGCACCAGGCTGCCGCCCACCACCACGGAACTGTTGGACTGCTCCGCCGCGAGGTAGCGCACTTCCGACTCGTCGTTCAATTCCAGCTTGGCCAGTTGCGCCGTGGGCTCGAAGCGAATCTCGCCATCGGTGGAGTCGAGGACGGTTTTGGCCTGCAGGCCTTGGATCACGCCGCGGATATAAGTGTCGAGGCTGAAGGCATCGGTCACCAAACCTACCTGACGCACTCGCCGTACACGGGCAAGCGCGAGTTGTTGCGGCAAGGCGCTGGTGAACTGGTCTTCGCCAAGGAAGCCGAACGGCAGCTGATAGCGGCTGACCTGGCCGGCGCTGGTGACTTCGATTTCACTAAGCAGCACCGGATGCTGCGGGTCGCCGAAGCGCACGCCATAAGCGATGTGCACGCTGTCGATTGCCGTATCCTTGCTGGCAAACCAGCGGCGCTTGGGCAGCCACGCCGGCAACGCATTCTGTTCCAGGGTGGTGCGGCACGGTGCTTCGAGCAATTCTTCCATGCGTTTCTTCAGCACCAGGGTGGTGAAGTCCGGGATGCTTTGTGCCGGTTCCACGTGCCAGCTTGGCATCTGGTTTTCCGCCGCCAGCACGAACCAGTAGAAGCCATACGGCGCCAGGGTCAGCAGGAAATTCAGCTGGCCAATCGGTGGGAAGGCATTGCCACCGAGCATCTCCACCGGAACCATGCCGGCAAACGCCGAGAGGTCCAGTTCTGCGGCCTGGGCACTGCGGGACACGTTGGCCACGCACAGGATGATTTCATTCTTGCCATCGGCGCCTGCGTATTCGCGGGTATACGCCAGGATGCGGCGGTTGCTGGGCGAGAGCATTTTCAGGCTGCCGCGACCGAACGCCTTGGACTGTTTACGCACCGCGAGCATGCGCCGCGTCCAGTTCAGCAACGAGTGCGGGTCCTGGGTCTGGGTTTCGACGTTGACCGACTGGTAGCCGTATTGCGGGTCCATGATTGGCGGCAATACCAGGCTGGCCGGGTCGGCGCGGGAGAAGCCGCCGTTGCGGTCGATGGACCATTGCATCGGCGTACGCACGCCGTCGCGGTCACCGAGGTAGATGTTGTCGCCCATGCCGATCTCATCGCCGTAGTACAGGGTCGGCGTGCCCGGCATCGACAGTAGCAGGCTGTTGAGCAGCTCGATGCGCCGGCGGTCGCGTTCCATCAGCGGCGCCAGGCGGCGGCGAATCCCCAGGTTGATACGTGCACGGCGGTCGGCAGCGTAATAGTTCCAGAGGTAGTCGCGCTCTTTGTCGGTGACCATTTCCAGGGTCAGTTCATCGTGGTTGCGCAGGAAGATTGCCCATTGGCAATTGGCCGGGATCTCCGGGGTCTGGCGCAGGATGTCGGTGATCGGGAAACGGTCTTCCTGGGCCAGCGCCATGTACATGCGCGGCATCAGCGGGAAGTGGAACGCCATGTGGCACTCATCGCCGTCGTCGCCCTTTTTGTCCCCGAAGTACAGCTGGGTGTCTTCCGGCCATTGGTTGGCTTCGGCCAGGAGCATGCGGTCGGGGTAGTTGGCGTCGATCTCGGCGCGGATCTGCTTGAGCACGTCGTGGGTTTCGGGGAGGTTTTCGTTGTTGGTGCCGTCGCGCTCGATCAGGTACGGAATGGCGTCCAGGCGCAGGCCGTCGATGCCCATGTCGAGCCAGTAGCGCATCACCGACAGGACGGCTTTCATGACCTGCGGGTTATCGAAGTTGAGGTCCGGCTGGTGGGAGTAAAAGCGGTGCCAGAAGTACTGGCCGGCGACCGGGTCCCAGGTCCAGTTGGACTTTTCGGTGTCGAGGAAAATGATCCGGGTGCCGTCGTATTTCTGATCGTCATCGGACCATACGTAGAAATCCCGCGCCGCCGAGCCGGGCTTGGCCTTGCGGGCGCGCTGGAACCATGGGTGCTGGTCGGAGGTGTGGTTGATCACCAGCTCGGTGATCACCCGCAGCCCGCGTTTATGGGCTTCGGCGATAAAGCGCTTGGCATCGGCCATGGTCCCGTAGTCGCTGTGCACGCCGCGGTATTCGGCGATGTCGTAGCCATCGTCACGGCGTGGCGAGGGGTAGAACGGTAATAGCCAAATGGTGTTCACACCAAGGTCGGCGATGTAGTCGAGCTTGGCGATCAGCCCGGGAAAATCACCGATGCCGTCGTTGTTGGAGTCGAAATAGGATTTGACGTGAACCTGATAAATCACCGCGTCCTTGTACCAGAGCGGATCTTTGATAAAGGTGGCAGCCTTGGGTTTCTTCGCCATTGGAAACTCCTGGGAATTCGAAAAATTCTGCCTGAAGGAACTCGGTCAATGTGGGAGCTGGCTTGCTCGCGAAAGCGGTATATCAGTGGACCGATTCGGAGACTGACACTCCGCTTTCGCGAGCAAGCCCGCTCCCACCTTTGATCTCCAGTGGTTTGGAGATCGGTGTCGATTCAGGAAACGGTAATGCGCCAGATGCCAAACGGCTGATGCCACGGTTCGATGCGCATCCACTGGGTCTTGCCGTACCACGTCCAGCGGTGGCCGGTCATCAGGTCTTCGCCCTGGGTCTGGGCATCGTCCGGCAAGCCCAGCTCCCACAGCGGCAACTCGAAATTGGCCTCCTGGGCGTTGAACGGGTCGAGACTCACGGCCACCAGGATAAAGTTGCTGCCATCCTCGCTGCGTTTGCCGAAGTACAGGATGTTGTCGTTCCACGCGTTGTAGAGTTTGAGCCCCAGGTGCGTCTGCAAGGCCGGGTTCTGCCGGCGGATGCGGTTGAGCTGGGCGATCTCGGCAATGATGTTGCCCGGCGCCGTGAAGTCTCGCGGGCGGATCTCGTACTTCTCCGAGTCCAGGTACTCTTCCTTGCCCGGCACCGGGGCCGCTTCGCACAGTTCAAAACCCGAGTACATGCCCCACAGGCCTGAGCCCATGGTGGCCAACGCGGCGCGGATCAAGAAGCCGGCGCGGCCGGATTCATGCAGGAAGCCGGGGTTGATGTCCGGGGTGTTGACGAAGAAGTTCGGCCGGAAGCACTCGCGCCACGGCGACTCGTTCAGTTCGCTCAGGTACTCGCTCAACTCTGCCTTGGTGTTGCGCCAGGTGAAGTAGGTGTAGCTCTGGGAGTAACCAACCTTGCCCAGGCGCGCCATCATCGCCGGGGTGGTGAAGGCTTCGGCGAGGAAGATCACTTCGGGGTATTTAGAACGCACATCGCTGATCAGCCATTGCCAGAACGGCAGCGGCTTGGTGTGGGGGTTGTCGACGCGAAAGGTCTTCACGCCCTCTTCCACCCAACCGACCACGATGTCGCGCAACTCGACCCACAGGCTGGGAATCGCGTCGGCCGCGTAGAAGTCGACGTTGACGATGTCCTGGTATTTCTTCGGCGGGTTCTCGGCGTATTTGATCGTGCCGTCGGGCCGCCAGTTGAACCAGCCCGGATGCTGTTTGAGCCACGGGTGGTCCTGGGAGCACTGGATGGCAAAATCCAGGGCGATTTCCAGTCCATGGTCGGCGGCGGCATTGACCAGGTTGCGGAAATCCTCACGGGTGCCCAACTGCGAATGGATCGCCTCGTGGCCGCCCTCTTCGCTGCCGATGGCATACGGGCTGCCCGGGTCGTCCGGCCCGGCGGTCAGGGAATTGTTCTTGCCCTTGCGGTGGCTGCGACCGATCGGATGGATCGGCGGGAAGTACAGCACGTCAAAGCCCATGTCGTGGATCATCGACAGCCGTGAGTGCACATCGTTGAATGTGCCATGGCGCGCGAGATCGTCGGTGATCGAGCGGGGAAACAACTCGTACCAGCTGGCAAATTGCGCAGCCTCGCGCTCTACATCAATCGGATACACCGGGCTGATGCTCAAATAGGCGCGGTGATCGGCCTGGGTCATCAGGTGTGCACTGTCTTCGTGCAGGAACAACGCGACCTGCTCGGTTTCCAGCAAACCGGAGAGTTCGTGGTGCAGCAACATCAAGCGGTCACGCAGCTCATTGTCACTGCGCTCGGCGGCTTGCAAGACCTGGCTGCGACCTTCCTGCAACTCCAGGCTGACGGGCACCCCGGCCTCGTGTTTCTTGCTCAGTTCGTAGCGAAAGCTGGCAAACGTGTCGATCCAGGCTTCGATGCAATACTCATGCGGGCCCTGGGCGGTCACGGTGAATGCGCCCTCCCAGCCGTTGTTGCCGACATCGGTCATCACCACGCTGTGCCAGCTTTCTTCACTGCGCGGGCGCCAGCGGATCATCACCGCAAGCTTGTCGTGGCCATCAGCGAACACCTTGCTGGCAACCTGCACGCGCTGGCCAACCACAGTCTTGACCGCGAACTCGCCGCCATCGATCACCGGGGTCGTGCTTTCAATCGCGATCCTTGGCAGCAACAATGCCTGGGACAGCGGTAATGTGGAGGTTGAATCGTCTTGAGTCAGTGTTTCAGCAGTCATCGAGCATCTCCCCTTAACGCCCAGTGGACGCTCTTGTGCTTGATTCAAATTCTGAAACGACGCCACTCTCCCTGAGCAGGGCCGTCTAGGTTCCGAGCATGCCGACGAGTGAAAAGTTCAGGCGGATATCCCGCCATCGGGCGGGGAATCAAATCCACCACGCGATTGTCCACCGATAGAGCAAAGCACAAAGGAGGCCATACCGATGAATATCCCTATTCCGGCTGAAACGCCTGATCCCAATATAGATAAGCCCACATTACCGCCGACCGAACCCGACCCGGTTCCCGAGCAGGAACCGCCAGGCACACAGCCACCACCGGTGGAGGAACCACCGACGACCATGCCGCCGGTGATTGTCTGAAGAGACCGATCACAGGAAGTAAAAAGCGGAAGCTTCAGGCTTCCGCGTTTACTTGAATCTATAAGCTGCAACTTCATTCACAAAAAATTATAAAGAACTGTCAAAACCGACAGTATCAGCCGAGACGAACGCCGCCCATGATCAAAGTGCGCGACGCGCGAACAACAGAACAATAAAACCTCTCGGAGATACCTCATGAAAAGAACAGCCGCCTACCTGCTGCTTTCCCTTTGCACCTTGACCGCCTGCACCACCGAACCCTCCGGCCCGTTCGATACGGAAATCGCAAGCAAATTAAACAACCGCTACCAGGACACCGCTGCTCAGTGTGCCGATGGCCTGGCCCTGTATCACTGCAATGGGGTGCTTATTCGCGTCACTGACAGCCTCATAGCATCGCCCGGCGAGCTTGAGCGCAATGCCGCCGCATTCTCTTACCTGCGAGCCGACCTGGGTATCAGGAAGCTGTTTGCACGGGACGCTGGCGTAATAATGTCGGCATTGCCCTCCACCGCAGCGGGCCCAATCAGCGTGCGCTGCTCTTTTCCCACCAATGGTGCGACAGGTGACCGCCCGGATGGATGCGGCGAAACTTCCAGGGAGCTGCCAGGCTACCAGCGTGAATGGAGCCGGCACTGCGATGAGCAAGGCGTGGTGGATGGCCCCACCTGGCTGGCCCACTTCAACAAAGTCAAACCGGCTTATTTTTTTATGTGTGCGTTTCGTGGATCGGCGCAGCAGTTTTCTCTAAGCATCACTGTCAGAAAACTGATGCCGGCAAACTATATTGAAGATTGGAATGAAGTCGTCACCTCAGCCTGGACAGTGTCCGAGATTGATAAAGTCCCCTTCCAGGCTTTCTTCTATAACGCTGCCAACTTGCCAGGAAGAGATGCGGCCAAGAAACTTCAGCGCGAGTATTACGGCTATACGCAGCGCCTGCTTCCGGTGGTTCGTGTTGACTTGCTCGCTCAAGACCAACGCATATTCGCGTATCACAAAGAAGATCAAATCACCATTCCGGTACAGTGATCAGTCCAGCAGGAGCGTGAAGTTGCACACGCCTCGATATCACGCTGTCAGCCCATTCACGCGCGACCTGATGAAACATACGGCGACTAATTCTTTTCCAATAGCCTGACGATTCTTGGCATCACACTGAACACCGCCAAGGCCAACAACGTGCTGAGTACCGCCGTGGATTCCCGCCCCATTCCCGCCGCCACCCCAATGGCGGCGGTCATCCACAAGCCGGCGGCGGTGGTCAGCCCTTTGACGTGCTGACCCTCCTCGTCTTCCTTGCCCTTTAGGATGGTGCCGGCGCCAAGAAAGCCGATGCCCGCGATCACGCCCTGCAGCACACGGCTCATGGCGTCTGCCTGGGAGCCGGACATGCTCGGCACCAACACGAACAGCGCGGCGCCCAGGGCCACGAGCATGTGGGTGCGTACCCCGGCGGCCTTGCCTTTCTGTTCGCGCTCGTAACCCAGGATCCCGCCCAATATCGCCGCAATCAGCAGCCGAACGGTGATTTGCGTGAGTTGCCGGGCATCGCCGATATCGGCAAATTCCGCTTGCAGGGTTACCCAGACTTCATGCCACCAGGCGTCCATGGACGTTTCCTTGTTGGGGGTCGATAGAACATGGACAGCATCGACCGTCAGTCAGTTGCGCAGAACCATTGCCTGCGCATCCCACCCTAATCAGTAATAGCCCACAAAAAGGAGATCGATATGCCCGTACGTATCGAAGGTCAGCAATGTTTCTTCACCGTCGATGTGGACGGCCACGAGAAACAACTGGAAGCCACCCATGTCACGGTCGAAACCGACAGCGAAAAATCCATGTCGTTCGTGAAGCTGAACGGTGACCGCACCTATATCACCGAAGCCGAAGCCGACGCATTGACCGTAGCGGGTGCCAAAGACGGCCGTAAGCACTTGAAAGCTACCGACGGTGATTCGGTGATTTGATTGACCTGGATCAGCCCCGCCTCAAAAGCGCTGCACCCCGCGCACCACCGGGTGCAGCACATTGTCGCAGGCATGCACGGGCGGCCCATCTGATCCGCTTTTTATCGCCATACCTGAGTCTGTTATGCAAACAGAGCGCCGGTCATAGTTCATCTGCCTGATGGAGGCTGATGAGCGAAAGACCATGAGCGATAGAATCCCCGTCCGAACCGTAGAAGTGTTTGAGCCTGCACATCCAAAGAAGATGAAGGCCAAATCCAGCGACAACCTGATTCACACCCGCAGTTTTACCGGCCTGTTCCGTACCTTGCGCGTGGCAGGCGCAGGCTTTCTGTTCCTGGCATTTTTCGGCACCGTGTGGCTGAACTGGGGCGGACGGCAGGCGGTGTTATGGGACCTGGCTGAAAGCAAATTCCACATCTTCGGTGCCACGTTCTGGCCCCAGGATTTCATCCTGCTGTCGGCGCTGTTGATCATCTGCGCGTTCGGCCTGTTCGCCATTACCGTATTCGCAGGGCGTGTGTGGTGTGGCTATACCTGCCCGCAAAGCTCGTTTACCTGGTTGTTCATGTGGTGCGAAAAGGTCACTGAAGGCGAGCGAAACCAACGCATCAAGCTGCAAGCTGCGCCCTGGAGCCTGGACAAGCTGGCGCGGCGCTCGGCCAAGCACACGCTGTGGCTGGGGATCAGCGTGCTGACCGGGCTGACATTTGTCGGCTACTTCACGCCGATCCGGCCGCTGGCCGAGGAGCTGCTGACCTGGCAAATGGGCGGCGTAAGCCTGTTCTGGGTGCTGTTCTTTACCGGCGCCACCTACATCAACGCCGGCTGGCTGCGGGAAGCAGTGTGCATGCACATGTGCCCGTATGCACGGTTCCAGAGTGTGATGTTCGACAAGGACACCCTGACCATTTCCTACGACGTAGCCCGCGGCGAGAACCGTGGCCCGCGCAAACGAGACGTGCAACCGGCGGACGTCGGCCTGGGTGATTGCATCGACTGCCAGCTGTGCGTGCAGGTATGCCCCACCGGCATCGACATCCGTGACGGCCTGCAAATGGAATGCATCGGCTGCGCCGCGTGTATTGATGCCTGTGATTCGATCATGGATAAAATGGGCTATGCCCGCGGCCTGGTCAGCTACACCTCTGAGCATCAGTTGCAAGGTGGCAAGACCCATCTGCTCAGGCCACGCCTGATCGGCTACAGTGCCGTGCTGCTGGTGATGATCGGCGCGCTGGTGGTGGCGCTGGTGGAACGCCCGATGGTGTCGCTGGACGTGACCAAGGACCGGGGGATGTTCCGCGAGAACAGTGACGGCTTGATCGAGAACATCTACAGCCTCAAGGTCATCAACAAGACCCAGCAGCGCCAGGATTACCGCCTGGAGCTGATGGACGGCGACGGCTTCCAGCTGCAGGGCAAGACCGAGATCAGCCTGGCACCAGGTGAGATTACCGATGTGCCGGTGTCGGTGGCGATGACCGCAGAGAAGCCGGCCAGCAGTTCGCAGACGATCCGCTTCAAGGTCTCGGATGTGGATGAGCCGTGGATTTACAGCGCGGCGGACAGCCGGTTTGTGGCGCCATTGAATCGCTGAGCCCAAGCTTTCAGCAACACTGGAGATCAAATGTGGGAGCGGGCTTGCTCGCGAAAGCGGTGTGCCAGTCAATGGATACATCAACTGAAAGATTGCTTTCGCGAGCAAGCCCGCTCCCACCGTTTGATCTGTGTTCAATCAGCAAAATCTGTTCAAAGCACTGAGCCCCAATGAAACGCTACGAAAAATTCGCCGACGACATCGCAGAACTGATCCGCTCCGGCGTGCTCGGGCCCGGCCAGCGCGTGCCTTCGGTGCGTTATGCCAGCCAGACATACGGTGTCAGCCCGTCCACGGTGTTCCAGGCGTACTACCTGCTGGAGCGACGCGGGCTGATCCGCGCCCGCCCGCGCTCCGGGTACTTCGTCAACACCCATGCGCCCAGCCCGTTTTCCGAGCCGGTGGTGAGTGCCCATGTGCACGAGTCCACCGAGGTGGACGTCAGCGAATTGGTGTTCTCGGTGCTCGATTCCATCAAGGACCCGCAAACCGTGCCCTTCGGCTCGGCCTTCCCCAGCCCGACGCTGTTCCCGCTGCAACGCCTGGCCCGTTCCCTGGCCAGCGCCAGCCGGGAAATGGACCCGCGCATGGTGGTCACCGACATGTCGCCGGGCAACCCGCAACTGCGCCGGCAAATTGCCTTGCGCTACATGGTGGGCGGGCTGATGCTGCCCATGGAAGAACTGTTGATCACCAACGGCGCCCTTGAAGCACTGAACCTGTGCCTGCAAGCCGTGACCGAGCCGGGCGACCTGGTGGCCATCGAAGCACCGGCGTTCTACGCCAGCCTGCAAATCCTCGAGCGCCTGAAACTCAAGGCGGTGGAAATCCCCGTACACCCGCGCGATGGCATCGACCTCAAGGTGCTGGCGCAAAGCCTGGAGCGTTACCCGATCAAGGCCTGCTGGTGCATGACCAGTTTCCAGAACCCGATGGGCGCAACCATGCCCGAGGCCCGGAAACAGGAACTGGTGGAGTTACTGCGCAGCCACCAGGTGCCGCTGATCGAAGACGACGTGTACGCCGAGTTGTACTACGGTCAACAGGCGCCCAAACCGGCGAAGGCGTTCGACACCGAAGGCCTGGTGATGCATTGCGGCTCGTTCGCCAAGAGCCTGGCTCCGGGCTACCGCATCGGCTGGGTCGCCGCCGGACGTTATGCGCAGAAGATCGAGCGGCTGAAATTGATGACGTCGCTGTGTGCCTCGATGCCCGCCCAGGCGGCGATTGCCGATTACCTGCAACACGGCGGGTACGACCGGCACCTGCGTAAATTGCGTTACGCGCTGGAAGAACAGCAAAGCGCCATGCTCGCCGCCATCGCGCGCTATTTCCCGGCGCAGACACGGGTCAGCCAGCCTGCCGGCGGGTACTTCCTGTGGCTGGAATTGCCGGAACAAACCGACTCGTTGAAGTTGTTCCAGATGGCGCTGGCCCAGGGCATCAGCATCGCACCGGGACCGATCTTCTCGCCGACACAGCGCTTCAGGAACTGCATTCGCTTGAACTACGGCAGCCCGTGGGATGAGTCGTGTGAGAAGGCGATGGAGACGCTGGGGAAGATTGTGCGTTCGTTTTAACCTACGGATGGGAACCGTAGCCGGGCTAAGAACCACACAGGAGTGCGCTATTTCTTACGATAGAAAGAACGCATTCACTTGGTTCACATCAGAGATGCCTTATGACTATTTCTTCAGCTGCCGGCCTGCGACCCCTTCCCGTTCCTCCCCACTATATGCGTGCCGCAGAACAGCAACAGGTGCGCGAAATGACAGGCGCTACCGGGCGCCCCGCGGGAGATCATCGATCGAGTGACCAGATTACCGAACAAAGCCCTGTGCTGAAGAACTTCCTGGATAACCGCGACCACTACGAAGTGAGCGATGACCTGAAGCGCCAGGTGGGTGACTGGAGCGCGGCCAACCAAGACCCGGACTCTCGCGCCGACGCCACCTACAACCTGGATAAGGTACTGCGATTTATCGACAACGTGGACGATCTCAAATTAAGCGCCAGCCATAGCCGCAACGGTGTCCTGGACGGTTTTTCGAATCACGGCTACGCCATTCATCCAGACTCGGAGGCCAGCCTGCTCAAGGCGTTTTCCCTCAGGGGCTATGAAGCGCTGCGCGGCGCCTGATACCTGGGCTGTGGCGAGCGGCGTGCCCCTCGCCACAGGCGGTACAAAACTACCGACCGCCCGCCAGGTCAAGAAAGGTTCCCGTCGCATAGGACGCCTTGTCCGAGAGCAGCCAGATAATCCCTTCCGCGACTTCCTCTGCACGCCCGCCACGGGCCATGGGGATGCCCGGTTCAAGCTTGCTGACCCGATCCGGGTCGCCGCTCAGGGCGTGGAAGTCGGTGAAAATAAACCCGGGACGCACGCCATTGACCCGGATCCCCTCGCCCGCCACTTCCTTGGAGAGCCCGAGAGTGAAGGTATCCAGCGCGCCCTTGGACGCGGCGTAATCCACATACTCCCCCGGCGAGCCCAACCGCGCGGCGGCCGATGAAACGTTGACGATGCTGCCGCCCTGCCCGCCATGCTTGGGCGACATGCGCAGCAGCGCATGCTTGGCACACAGGATCGGCCCCAACACATTGGTCCTGAGGGTCTTCAGAATGCGGAACTCGGACATCTCATCGACCCGCGACTTGTGCCCGACGGTACCTGCGTTGTTGACCAGTGCCGTCACCCGGCCCAGTTCGGTATCGACCCGGTGGAACAGGCCAATCACTTCGTCTTCGATGCTGACATCAGCCCGCACGGCAATCGCTTGGGCGCCGAGGGCACGCACTTGCTCAAGTACGCGGTGGGCGGCGTCTTCATCGGCCTGGTAATTGATACAGATGCGATAGCCCTGGGCGGCGGCCAGCAGCGCCGTGGCGGCGCCGATCCCACGACTGCCACCGGTGATGACGACGACTTTGTCCATGTGTAAGGTCTCCTGGTTCAACGTGAGCTGATGGATCCAATACTACCTGCGCCCTGCAGGTTTTGCATGGGCTCACATCACCGAATGCACACTCACCACCTGCTCGGCGCGCTGGATGTCGGCCATGAAACCCTCGGCCGGCAACGGATGCCCCAGCAAATACCCCTGAAGCGAATCGCAGCCCAGCCGGGTGAGGAAGCTCTGCTGTGAGTCGGTCTCTACACCCTCGGCCACAATGCGCAGGCCCAGGGCCTGACCGAGGGCGACGATGGCCGAGACGATAGCGGCGTCGTCGCTGTCGTGCTCCAGGTCACGCACAAATCCCCGGTCGATCTTCAGCTCATTGGCCGGCAGGCGCTTGAGGTACATCAGGCTCGAATAGCCGGTACCGAAGTCGTCGATGGACAGGTCGACGCCCATGTCCGAAAGCTTCTGCAACACCGTCATGCTCGCGTCGGCATCGCTCATGGCGGTGGTTTCGGTGATTTCCAGGGTCAGGCTGTTGGCTGGCAAGCGGTGGCGTTCCAGGGCAGCGGCGACACTCTTGACCAGCCCGGCGTGGCAGAACTGCAACGCCGACAGGTTCACGGCAATGCGCCAGTCGTGATAGCCCTGGGCATACCACACCTGCATCTGGCGGCAGGCTTCGTTGAGTACCCATTCGCCGATGGGGATGATCAGCCCGGTCTTTTCCGCCAGCTCGATAAACTTGTCCGGCAACAACAGGCCTTGTTGCGGGTGCTCCCAGCGCAGCAGCGCCTCGGCACCGACCGGGCGGCCGCTGATGGCGTCGAACTTGGGCTGGTAATAAAGCCGGAACTGCTCGTGCTCCACGGCATTGCGCAAGTCCTGCAGCAGTTGCAGTTGCTTGCGCGCATTGGTGTTCATCGACACGTCGAAAAAGCTGTAGCCGTTCTTGCCCATGCCCTTGGCGTGATACATCGCCGCGTCGGCGTTCATCAGCAGTTCCTGGGGCGTGGCGCCGTTGCCGGGGAACAGTGCGATGCCGATGCTGGCGGAGATTTTCAGCTCATGCTCGGCGACGTGGAAGGCCTGGTTGATCATGCCCACCTGGCGCTCGGCCAAGCGCAACGCATCGTCGGGCTGGCCCAATTGCACCAGCAATACAAACTCGTCACCGCCGATGCGGGCCAGGGTGTCCTGGCTGCGCAAGTCTTCGCGCAGGCGCAGGCCGACTTGCTGCAACAGCTGGTCGCCCATATGGTGACCAAAAGCGTCATTCACCGGCTTGAAGCCGTCCAGGTCGATAAACATCAGCGCGAAGCAGCCGCCCTCTTCGTTCACCCGCTGTATCGCCTGCTGGATCCGGTCGGCGAGCAGGGTGCGATTGGGCAAGCCGGTGAGCATGTCGTGCAGGGCCAGGTGGGTGAGTTCCTGGTTGGCCTGGGTCAGGGAGTCGGCCAACACCGCGGTGCGGGCTTCCAGGCGGGCATCGGCCAGGGAGGTCAGCAGCGCGATGATCAACACTGCCAGGGTGGTAACCAGCACCAGGTTATCCAGGCCCTTGCCACTCAAGCCGTCCAGGGCCGCGCCGCAGAAGCTGCCATCGGCGAAACGCGCGGCGGCCATGCCGGTGTAGTGCATGCCGACAATCGCCACGCCCATCACCATCGCCGCCCCGCCTCGGGCCAACCGCACATACGGCGTGTTGCGCCGCAGGTTGAAGGCAATCCACAACGCCGCCGCCGACGCACCCACGGCAATCAGCAACGAGGCGGTGAACAGCGTGGGGTCGTAGTCGATGCCGGGGGTCATGCGCATGGCGGCCATGCCAGTGTAGTGCATGGCGCTGATGCCGGCGCCCATGATCAATGCGCCAAATGCCAGTTGCCACGCCGGCAAACGCGGCTGGCTCACCAGCCACAAGGCAAAACCGCTGGACAGGATCGCGATCAACAACGACAGCGCCGTGATGCCGACGTCATAGCCGAGGCTGATGGGCAGGCGGAAGGCGAGCATGCCGATAAAGTGCATCGACCAGATCCCCACGCCCATCGCCAGCGCGCCGCCGCCCATCCACAGGTACACCGCGCGGCCCCTGGCAGTGGCGATGCGGCCGGTCAGGTCCAACGCCGTATAGGATGCGAGGATCGCGACGAACAGGGAAATCAGGACCAGCGCGGGGGAATAACTACCGGTGAGCATGGGACTTCTCGTGACCTATGGGCCGAACGGCATCCGTGCCGGGCTGAAAAGTCAGGGATTGTAGCGAGAATAAATCTTGTACACCTGAAATATTGTCGTATAGCCATCATTCAAAATTTGACGCCAATCCGCTGGCTCAAAAACACCGCAGAACCCTTGTGGGAGCGGGCTTGCTCGCGAAAGCGGCGGGTCAGTTCATACACAGTTGACTGCCCCACCGTTTTCGCGAGCAAGCCCGCGCCCACACAAGCCCGTACACCAGCCAGAGCGGTGTTTACTTCTTGTCGCTCAGCTGAATTTGGCCATCCCAGCCACCGCCCAGTGCAGCGATCAGTTGCACACTGGCAACCAGCCGGGTTTGCAGCAGGGTCAGCACCGTACGCTCGTTGCTCAGGGCGGTGGCTTGCACGGTGACCACATCGAGATAGGCGATCAACCCGGCCTTGTACTGGTTCTGGGTCAGGCGCAGGGATTCCCGGGCCGCTTCGAGGGCCTCGTTACTCACGACCGCCTCGTCTTCCAGGACCTTGAGCTGGACCATGTAGTTTTCCACCTCACGGAACCCATCGAGTACGGTCTGGCGGTACTTGGCCACGGTTTCATCGTAGGACGCCTCGGCGCGGTCAACTTCGGCAGAACGCTGGCCCCCGTCGAACAGGGTCATGGCGAGTTTCGGCCCCACCGACCAGAAGCGGTTCGGCAGGCTGATCCAGTCGGCGTAGGTGCTGCTGGAGTAGCCGCCGGCCAGGCTCAGGGTCAGGTCCGGGTAGTAGGCGGTCTTGGCCACGCCGATGTTGGCGTTGGCCGCGATCACCGAGCGCTCCGCCTGAGCGATATCCGGGCGGCGCTCCAGCAGTTGCGACGGCAAGCTCACCGGAATCTGCGGCAGCGCCGGAATGTCCTTGCTCACCGCCAAGTTGAAGTTGGCCGGCGGCACACCGATCAGCACGGCAATTGCGTTTTCCAGCTGCGCCCGCTGCCAGATCAGGTCGATCATGCTGGCCTGGGTGCTTTTCAGCTGGGTCTGGGCCTGGGCGATGGCGTCCTTGCCCGAGACACCGGCGCGGTATTGGTTCTGGGTCATCTGCAGGGAGCGCTGGTAGGTGTCCACCGTGGCTTGCAGCAAACGGGTCTGTTCGTCCATGACCCGCAGTTGCAGGTAATCCTGCACCAGTTCCGATTGCTGGCTCAGGCGCATCGCCGCAAGATCCGCCGCGCTGGCTTCGGCGCTGGCTTCATTGGCTTCCAGGCCCCGGCGCAGTTTGCCCCAGATATCGGCTTCCCAGCTCACGCCCAACTGGGTGTTGAGGGTGTCGCGAATACCGCTGCTGGAGCTGCTGAGGCTGGCGTTACTGCTGCCGGTACCCTGGCTGGCCCGGCTTTTCGAGGCACTCAGGTCAACCGTGGGGAAGAACGCCCCACGGGCACTGCGCACCTGCGAGGCGGCCTGGCGATAACGCGCCTCGGCCTGGGCCACCGTCTGGTTGGAGCTGTTGAGTTTTTCTACCAGCTCATTGAGTTGTTTGTCGCCGTACAGCTCCCACCAGGCGCCCCGGGCCAGCGAGTCGCTGGGCGCGGCCTGGCGCCAGCCCTGGGCCTCTTTGTACTGGGCAGGCTCGGTCAATTCGGGGCGTTTGTAGTCCGGGCCGACGGCGCAGGCGCTGAGCATCACGCCGCACAGGGCCAGGCTCAGCAGCTTTGAGCCGCGAGTCATCGCCAGACGTTGCACGGTGGGAAACGTTGAATCGGTCATAGCGCAGTGTCCAGGGCAGCATCGGTACGCACTCCGCGCCAACCGTTGAAACGGTGGCGCAGGCGGTCGAGATAAAGGTAAACCACAGGCGTGGTGTAGAGGGTCAGGATCTGGCTGAACACCAGCCCGCCGATAATCGTCAGGCCCAGGGGCTGGCGCATTTCCGCGCCTTCGGCCGTGCTGAGCAGCAGCGGCACGGCGCCAAGAATCGCCGCCAGCGTGGTCATCAGGATCGGGCGCAGCCGCACCAGGCAGGCGGCGCGGATCGATTCCAGCGGGCTCATGCCGTCCTTGCGTTCCAGTTGCAGCGCAAGGTCGATCATCAGGATCGCGTTTTTCTTCACCACCCCGATCAGCAGGAACAGCCCCAGCAGCGAGATCAGGCTGAACTCGCCCCCCAGCAGGTAAATCGAAAGCAAGGCGCCCACCCCCGCCGACGGCAAGGTCGACAGAATGGTCAGCGGGTGGATATAGCTCTCATACAGAATCCCCAATACCAGGTACACCGCCACCAATGCACCGAGGATCATGAACGGCTGGCCTTTCTGGGTGGCGGCGAAGGCGTCGGCCGTACCGGCCATCTTCGCGATCACCTCTTCCGGCAGGCCGACCTTGGCAATCGCCCGCTCAATGGCGGCCGTGCCCTGCTCCACCGTGACGCCGGGCGACATATCAAAGGCAATGTTTTCCGAGGCGAACTGGCCTTCATGGCTGACCCGGTCGTCCGCCAGGCTGTTCTCATAGTGAGCGATGGCCGACAGCGGCACGCGCGCACCGGTGGACGTGATCACCTGCATCTGATTGAGGGTGATCGGGTCCTGGGCGTACTTCGGATTGACCTCCATCACCACCTGGTACTGGTTGAGGCTGTCGTAGATGGTGGAAATCTGCCGCTGGCTGTAGGCGTTGTTGAGCACGGCAGTGACCATGTCCATGTCAATGCCCAGGCGCTTGGCCTGGTCGCGGTCGACAATCAGCGTCACCTGGGCCGCGCCGCGCCCTTCACGGGCATCGATGGCGGTCAGCTCCGGCAGCTCACGCAACGCGGCAACCACTTTCGGGTACCACAGGCGCAAGGCCGCCAGGTCGCCGCTCTGCAGGATGTAGGAATACTGCGAGGTGGTCTGGTCGCGGCCGCCGCCGAATTGCAGGTCCTGGTCAGCCATCAGCATCAGGCGCCCGCCGGGCACCAGTGGCACATTCTTGCGCATGCGCTCGATCACCGCCTGGGCAGAAATCTTGCGTTCGCTGATGGGCTTGAGCCGCACCAGCATCACCGCGTTGTTGGTGCCGCTGTTGCCGCCGATAAAGCCTGCCACGCTCAACACCGCGGGGTCCTGCAGGACCGCCTTGCGGAAGATTTCCATCTTCGGCTGCATCACACTGAATGACAGCCCGTCGTCGCCACGCACAAAGCCGATCAGTTGCCCGGTGTCCTGCTGGGGCATGAAGGTTTTCGGCACCACCACATACAGCGCGACGTTGACTCCGATGGTCACCAACAGGCTGAGCAGCGTCAGGCGCTTGTGGCGCAGCACCCAGTCCAGGCTGCGGGCGTAGCCGGCCACCATGCGATCGTTGATCTTCTGGCTCCAGCGCTGCAAGCCTGTTTCCTGGCCTTTGACATGGGGCTTGAGCCAGCGGGCGCAGAGCATCGGGGTCAGGGTCAGCGACACCACCAGCGAGACGATGATCGCCGCTGCCAGGGTGATGGAAAACTCGCGGAACAGGCTGGTAACGATACCGCCCATAAACAGGATCGAGAGGAACACCGCCACCAGCGAGACGTTCATCGACAGCAAGGTGAAGCCGACTTCCTGGGCCCCCAGGTAAGCCGCCTTCATCGGCGGCACACCCTCGTCGATGTGCCGGGAAATGTTCTCCAGCACCACGATGGCATCGTCCACCACCAGGCCGGTGGCGAGGATCAGCGCCATCAGCGACAGGTTGTTCAGGGAAAAGCCGAACAGGTACATCACTGCAAACGTACCCACCAGCGACACCGGCACCGCCAGGGTGGGAATCAGCGAGGCGCGGAAGTTGCCGAGGAACAGGTACACCACCAGGATCACCAGGGCCACGGCAATCAGCAGGGTCATCTCGGCTTCGTGCAAGGTGGCGGTGATCACCGGCGAACGGTCCATGGCCAGGTTCAGCTTGACGCTGGACGGCAACACCGCCTGCAAGGCCGGCAGTTGTGCCTTGATCTGCTTCACCGTCTCGATGATGTTGGCGCCGGACTGGCGGTTGATCACCAGCAGCACCGCCGAGTCATTGTTGAAGAAGCCGCTGTTGTAGCGGTCCTCGACGCCGTCGCTGATCTTCGCCACATCCCCCAGGCGCAAGGCCGCGCCATTCTGGTAGCGGATCAGCAGCGGTTCATAGTCCTTGGCCTTTTCCAGCTGGTCGTTGGCCTGGATCTGCCAGTTGCGCTGGCTGTCCTCCAGCGAACCCTTGGGCCGGCGCACGTTGGCATTGGCGATGGTATTGCGCACATCGTCCAGGGCCACGCCGTACTGGTCGAGGGCCTTGGGTTCCAGTTCGATACGCACGGCGGGCAACGAGCTGCCGCCGATCTGCACTTCACCCACGCCCGGCACCTGGGACAGGCTCTGGGACAGGATGGTCGAGGCCAGGTCGTACAGCTGGCCCTTGGGCAACACGTCCGAGGTCAGGGACAGCACCATGATGGGCGCCTGGGACGGGTTGATCTTCTTGTAGGTGGGCATGCTGCGCATGCCACTGGGCAGCAGGTTACGCGAGGCGTTGATCGCCGCCTGCACTTCCCGCGCCGCGCCGTTGATGTCGCGATTGGAGTCGAACGCCAGGATCACCCGGGTCGAACCCTGGCTCGACGAACTGCTCATGGTGGTAATGCCGGCAATCGCGCCGAAGGAACGCTCCAGCGGCGTGGCCACCGTAGACGCCATCACCTCGGGGCTGGCCCCCGGCAAGCTGGCCGACACCACGATCACCGGGAAATCGATCTGCGGCAATGGCGACACCGGCAACAGGTTGAAGCTGACGCCGCCCAGCAGCATGATCGCCAGGCTCAGCAGCATGGTGGCTACCGGCCGGCGAATGAAAGGTCCGGACAGGTTCATGACTCAACCGGCTCCAGGCGCACCGGCTCTTTGCGCCAGCGACGGCCGAGGCGGTCGAAATACAGGTAGATCACCGGGGTGGTAAACAGGGTCAACACCTGGCTCACCAGCAACCCGCCCACCATCACCAAGCCAAGCGGCTGGCGCAACTCGGCGCCGGAGCCGGTGGCGAGCATCAACGGCACGGCACCGAACAGCGCCGCCAGGGTGGTCATCAGGATCGGCCGGAAGCGCAACAGCGCCGCCTGGTAGATCGCGGTTTGCGGGTCCAGACCCTGGTTGCGCTCAGCGTCGAGGGCAAAGTCGATCATCATGATCGCGTTCTTCTTCACGATGCCGATCAGCAGGATGATGCCGATGATCGCGATCATCCCCAGGTCGTTGCCACTGAGCAGCAAGGCCAGCAAGGCGCCCACCGCTGCCGACGGCAGGGTCGAGAGGATGGTGATCGGGTGGATGTAGCTCTCGTAGAGCACCCCGAGCACGATGTACATGGTCACCACCGCCGCCAGGATCAGCAGCAAGGTACTCGACAGCGAAGCCTCGAATGCCTGGGCCGCGCCCTGGAA
This sequence comes from Pseudomonas sp. KK18, assembly GCF_037094675.1. Taxonomy (NCBI): domain Bacteria; kingdom Pseudomonadati; phylum Pseudomonadota; class Gammaproteobacteria; order Pseudomonadales; family Pseudomonadaceae; genus Pseudomonas; species Pseudomonas sp. KK18. The sequence goes on along the minus strand of NZ_CP146605.1, from coordinate 3,272,080 downwards.
CTGGGTCTGCACGCCCACCGGCATGCCGATGTCTTTCTGGGTCTGGTTGATCAGGTCGACGCCCTTGCCCAGCGCCACGCCGGGGGCCAGGTTGAACGACATCATCACCGCCGGGAACTGACCGATATGCGCGATTGCCAACTGGGCCTGGCGCTGTTCCACATGGGCCAGGCTCGACAGCCGCACCTGGCCACCGTCGGTGGTTTTCACATGGATCTGGTTCAGGGCGTCCGGGCCGAGGGTTTCACCGGACTGGGCCTGCAATACCACGCGGTACTGGCTGGCCTGGGTGTAGATGGTGGATATCTGCCGCTGGCCGAACGCGTCGTACAGCGCGTCGGTGATGGTCGACACCGACACACCAAGGCGCGATGCGGCGTCACGGTCGATCACCAGGTACACCTGCAAGCCCTTGTCCTGCAGGTCGCTGGCGACGTCGGAGAGTTCCGGCAACTGGCTGAGGGCGTGTACCAGCTTTTCACTCCACAAGGCCAGCAGCTCGGCGTCCGGCGAGGACATGCTGAACTGGTACTGGGTACGGCTGACGCGGTCTTCGATGGTCAGGTCCTGCACCGGCTGCATGAACAGGCGAATCCCCACCAGCTTGTCCAGTTGCGGCTGCAGGCGCGTGATGATCTGCGCCGCGCTCAGGTCCCGTTCGCCGTGGGGCTTGAGGTTGATCAGCAGGCGACCACTGTTGAGGGTGGCGTTATCACCGTCTACCCCGATATAGGACGACAGGCTCTCCACCGCCGGGTCTTCGAGGATGATCTTCGCCAGTTCCTGCTGGCGCTGGCTCATCGCCGCAAAGGAAATCGACTGTGGCGCTTCGGAAATGCCCTGGATCACACCGGTGTCCTGCACCGGGAAGAAGCCCTTGGGCACCACCATGTACAACACCACGGTCAGGCCCAGGGTGGCGATGGCCACCAGCAGGGTCAGCGGCTGATGCCTGAGCACCCACTGCAACTTGCGCCCGTAGGCCTCGATCAGCCAGTCGATCCAGGCGCCGCTGGCCTTGTAGAAACGGCCCTGCTCGTCCTCTTTCGGCTCACGCTTGAGCAACCGCGCGCACATCATCGGCGTCAGGGTCAGGGACACCACCAGGGAAATCAGGATCGCCACCGCCAGGGTGATCGCGAATTCACGGAACAAGCGCCCCACCACGTCCGCCATGAACAGCAGCGGGATCAATACCGCGATCAGCGACAGGGTCAGGGAAATCAGGGTGAAGCCGATCTGCTTGGCGCCCTTGAGCGCCGCATTGAGCGGTGTATCGCCTTCCTCGATGTAGCGGGAAATGTTCTCCAGCATCACGATGGCGTCGTCCACCACAAAACCGGTGGCGATGGTCAGCGCCATCAGCGTCAGGTTGTTGATGGAGAAACCGGCGAGGTACATCACGCCGAAGGTGCCCACCAGGGACAGCGGCACGGCGATGGACGGAATAATGGTCGCGCTGAAGCGGCGCAGGAACAGGAACGTCACCATCACCACCAGGGCAATGGCGATCAGCAATTCGTGCTGTACATCCTTGACCGAGGCCCGGATGGTCTGGGTACGGTCGGTAAGCACCGTCACGTCCAGGCCCGCCGGCAGGTTGTCGGTGATGCTTGGCAACAGCGCCTTGATGCGGTCCACCACCTCGATGACGTTGGCCCCGGGCTGGCGCTGGATGTTCAGCAGGACCGCCTGGTTTTCGTTGGCCCAGGCCGCGAGGCGTTCGTTCTCGGCGCCGTCGACGATCTGCGCCACATCCTTGAGCCGCAACGGCGCGCCGTTGTTGTAGGCGAGGATCAGTTCGGCGTATTCCTTGGGCGAGACCAACTGGTCGTTGGCGTCGAGCATCGACACCCGCGTGGGGCCGTCAAAGTTACCCTTGGGCTGGTTGACGTTGGAGGCGGCGATCAGGGTGCGCACATCCGACAGGTTCAGGCCGTTGGCCGCCAGGGCCTCGGGGTTGACCTTGATCCGCACCGCCTGGCGCTGGCCGCCGGCGATGCTGACCATGCCGACGCCGCTGATCTGCGCGATCTTCTGCGCCATGCGCGTGTCGACCAGGTCATTGAGCTTGGGCAGCAACATGGTCTTGGAGGTGATGGCCAGGGTCAGCACCGGGGTATCCGCCGGGTTGACCTTGTTGTACACCGGCGGCGCCGGCAGGTCCTTGGGCAGCAGGTTGGTGGCGGCGTTGATAGCGGCCTGCACCTGTTGCTCGGCGACATCCATGTTGATGTCGAGGTTGAAACGCAGGGTCAGCACCGAGGCGCCGCCGGAGCTGGTGGACGCCATCTGGGTCAGGCCGGGCATCTGCCCGAACTGACGCTCAAGGGGCGCCGTGACCGCGCTGGTCATTACGTCCGGACTGGCGCCGGGGTACAGGGTCATCACCCGGATGGTCGGGTAATCCACCTGGGGCAAGGCCGAGACCGGCAGCAGGCGATAAGCGATCACGCCAGCCAGGACAATGGCCAGCATGCTCAGGGTAGTGGCTACCGGGCGAAGGATGAACAGCCGCGAGAGGTTCATGCGCCGCCCTTTTGCGCCTTGGCGGCATCAGCCGGGCCTTGTTGCGTCTTGGCTGCCGGTTGACCCTGGAGGTGTTCGGTCGGCGTGGTCGGCACTTCAGTGCTGTCGTTGACCACTTCAATGTCACTGCCGTCCTTCAGGCGGTCGGTGCCTTCCAGCACCACGCGGTCGCCGGCGGCCAGGCCTTGCTTGACCACGGTGTTGTCGCCGTCGGAATCACCGATCACCAGCGGACGCACCTTGACCTTCTTGTCGCCATCGAGCACGTAGACGAAGGTGCCAGTATTGCCGAACTGAATCGCCGCCGACGGCGCCAGCACCACGTTGTGCAGGGTGTCGGCCAGCAAGTGCACGTTCACGAACTGGTTGGGGAACAGCGCCTGGTCCTTGTTATCGAACCGCGCCTTGAATTTCAGGGTGCCGGTGGTGACGTCGATCTGGTTATCGAGGCTCTGCAGCACGCCCGTGGCTTTCACTGCGACATCGCCACGGTCCCAGGCTTCCACCGGCAGCTTGTTGCCGGCGTGATAACGCGCCAGCACGGTTTCCAGAGTGTTTTCCGGCAACGTGAAGACCACGCTGATGGGTTGGGTCTGGGTGATCACCGCCAGGAAGGTGGTGTCGTTGGCGGCGACGAGGTTGCCCACGTCCACCTGGCGCAGGCCGACACGCCCGGTAATCGGTGCGCGGATCTTGGTGAATTCGAGGTTGAGCTTGGCGTCATCCACCGCGCCCTGGTTGGTCTTGACCGTGCCCTGGTACTGCAACACCAGCGCTTCGGCGGTGTCCAGGGTCTGCTTGGCGATACTGTCCTGGGCATACAGGTCGCGATAACGCTGCACGTCGACCTGGGCGTTTTTCAGCTGGGCCTGGTTCTGCAGCAACGTGCCCTGGGCCTGGAGCAAGGCATTCTGGTAACTGCGCGGGTCGATTTCCGCCAGCAGGTCACCGGCCTTGACCATCTGCCCCTCTTCAAAGGCGATCTTGACCAGCTCTCCGCCAACCCGGCTGCGCACATTGATGGTGTTGAGTGCCGTCACCGTACCCAGCGCCTTGTAGTACACCGGGAATTCGCCCAGCACCGCCGGCGCCACACGCACCGGCACCGGGCCGGTAGAACCCCCAAAGCCCGGGCGCATCATCCCCGACTTGCCGGCATGCCCGGCGGGCTTCTTCTCGGCGCTGTCCTTGTGGCTGGTGCCAGGCCAGAACTTCCAGCACAGGCCGGCAATGACCAGCAGCACAAGGAGGCCGAACAGCCAGCGGCGGGAGTGACGAGGGGTGGATTGCATGGAGTGATCAACCATTGGGTGCGAGAGCTTCTTCTTCGGGAGGCTGAAAGATAAGCACTGGGGCGCGTTAAGAAAAGCGCCTTTACCGGCTATTTACCTTGGATTACAACTTTTAACTTCTGTGCTTAGTCCATTCGCTATCTGGCTAAGCCTCTGAAGCACAAATAAAAACGGCCTGGACTAGGCCAGGCCGTAATACTGCATCACGCGTGTTACTGCAAAACGACAGTAATGCGTAGTAACAGTTACTTCAAAACAGCCAGGGCTGCCTCGTAGTTCGGCTCTTGGCCAATTTCGCTGACCAGTTCGCTGTGCAGTACGTTGTCGTTCTCGTCCAGTACCACGACGGCACGGGCGGTCAGGCCGCGGAGCGGGCCATCAGCAAGCGCTACACCGTAGTCGACAGCAAAGGCTGCCTCACGGAAGTCCGACAGGTTCTTCACGTTTTCCAGGCCTTCGGCACCGCAGAAACGCGCCTGGGCAAATGGCAGGTCGGTGGAGATGCACAACACTACGGTGTTGTTCACGTCGTTGACCTGAGCGTTGAACTTGCGAACCGAAGTGGCGCAGGTCGGGGTATCAACGCTTGGGAAAATGTTCAGCACTTTGCGCTTGCCGGCGAAAGTCGCCAGGGTCGCGTCAGACAGGTCGCCGGCAGTCAGGGTGAAGTCTGGCGCCTTGGCGCCGACTTTCGGCAAATCGCCTTCGACCTGGACAGGGTTGCCTCGGAGGGTAACTTGAGCCATGAACGGAATCCTTCTAGTGGTGGTAGTGAAACGAATTTCAGGTGCCGAAGTTAAACACAAAGTTCGATTGGCACCTATGGGCGGACGCAAATTGTCATGGTGCGAGGCTCAACGCCCCGCCGCCACGAACCCGCGCTGCAGATCCTCGATCAACGCCTCCACATCCTCCAGCCCCACATGCAGGCGCACCACCGGGTTCAATCCACGGTCGGCGGCGCTCTGGCGATCCTGTGTATCGGCCAGGGTCACCAGGCTTTCAAAGCCGCCCCAGGATGCGCCCAGGCCAAACAGCTGCAGGCCGTCGATAAACCGTTCGACGTAGCCGGCATCCGCGCGGTCGAGTTCGAAGGACAGCAAACCGTTGCTCCCGCTGAAGTCACGCTTCCACAGCGCGTGGCCAGGATGCTCCGCCAGTGCCGGATGAAACACCCGCTTGACCTGCGGCTGCGCCTGCAACCACTGGGCAATCTTCAACGCCTGGCGCTCGTGCACGTCCAGCCGAGAGGCCAGGGTGCGTGCGCCACGCAGGATCAGGTAGGCATCGTCGGCACTCACCGCATTGCCAAAGGTATCGCTCATTTTCGCCAGGGCCGGCCATGCCGCTTCGGTGGTGCAGACGCTGCCCATCATCACGTCACTGTGGCCGCCAAGGTACTTGGTCAAGGCCATGATCGAGATGTCGGCACCCAGCGCCAGCGGGCGGTACAGGTACGCCGAGCCCCAGGTGTTGTCCACCGCCAACAGAATGCCCCGCGGCTTGCACAGTGCGGCTAGCGCGGGCAGGTCACACAGCTCATACAGCAGCGAACCCGGCACTTCGGCGTAGACCATTTTGGTGTTGGCCTGCAGTTGCGCTTCCAGGCCGCTGCCGTCCGGGGCGAAATAGCTGACTTCGATGCCGAATGGCTGGAGGAACTCCCGGGCCAGTTTGCGCACCGGCGAATAGACGGCGTCGGTGATCAACACATGGTCGCCGGGCCGCAGGTAGGCCAGGAACGTCTGCGCCGCGGCGGCGAGCCCGGTGCCATACAGCCGTGTGCGATAGCCACCCTCAAGTTCGGTGACCAGGTCTTCAAGGGCAAAAGCAGTGGGATTGCCGCGTGCGCCGTAACTCAGGACCCGCTCACTGTCGCGTCGGGAGCGGGCGTCACGCATCTGGGCCAGGTTGTCGAACAGCACGGTGCTCAGGCGGGTGATCGGTACGTTCACCGCCCGACCACCATTGCCGCCTTCGGTACGCGCCGCGTGAATCAGCCGGGTACGCACCCGTGACGCGGGCAACAACGGCTTGAGACTGGCGATTTCCGCTTCGCTCATCTGTGCCAACAGGCCAATTTCCCAGGCGAGATATTGGCGGGCAGCGTCCTTGTTGCCGCTGTGGCGGTCGTGGGTGAAGAACAGGAAGTCGATGCACTGGTTGTCCGGAGGCGTTTGCGCATCCTCGATCACCGGCAAACCGGCCGCAACCCACGCGGCATAGCCGCCGTCGAGCAAACGCACATCGCCGCCCAAGCCCAACGCAGCAAAAGCGGCCAGTGCCGGATCATCAGCCAGCAGCACCAGTGGACGCCCACCAGCGGTCAACCGCGAACGAATCGACCAGCGCGAACCGACAATCCGGCCCTTGCGATGGATCATGCTCGGGCGCAGGTCCACCAGGTCCACGGTGTCGTCCTTCAGCGCCTCGGCCAGCGCCTGCACCGAGATCAGCGGCAGCGCGTCAAAGGGCACGGCCTCCTTGACCTCCAGCGCCAATCCACTGTGGACGCCACCCTCCAGCACATACGCCTCATGTCCCAACTGCCGCAGCCAACTGGCGACAATCGGCGCACGCACACCATCACTGTCCAGCAGCACCACCCGTGCCTGACGCACGCCGATGTACAGGTCGGTGGACTGGATCAATTGCCCGCCCGGCGTGTGTTGCGCCCCCGGCAAACTGCCGGCGGCAAATTCTTCAGCGGTACGCACATCGCACAGGAACAGGCTACGGGCCGGGTCCGTTGCCCATTGGCGAACCTGCTCCGCCTTGACACTGACTACCCCTGCCCGCTCCGCCAATTGCCGGGCAGCCGCGCGCTGTCGGGCCAGATCCGTCGAGACCTGATCGGCATAACGCCGGGTACTGCCATGCTCCAGTTTGAAATTCGCCAGGTACCAACCCTGGGTACCGTTTTCCAATGCATAAACCGGGTTCTTCACACCCAGATTGATCAACGTCTGGGCACCGATAATGCTGCGGGTACGCCCGGCGCAATTGACCACGATCGGCGTGGTTTCATCCGGCACCAGGTCGTGCACGCGGTAGCCCAGCTCACCATTGGGGCAGCAGATCGAACCGGGAATGGTCATCTTGCGGTATTCATCGAACGGCCGACCGTCCAGCACCACCAGCGGCTCGCCCGTGGCCTGCCAGTCCGCCAGTTGCTGCGCGGTGACGTGGGGTGTGTGGCTGGCCTCTTCCACCAATTCGCCAAAGGCTTTCGACGGCACATGCACCCCGGCGAACAACTGCAGACCCGCCGCCTGCCAAGCGTTCGCACCACCTTCCAGTACATGCACATGGCGGTAGCCCAGCGCTTGCAAACGCAGTGCCGTGCGCGCAGCCACATCGCCGCCGTCCTGGTCGTAGATCACCAGGCGCACCCGGGGATTCGGTGCCAGGCGCTGCACCTCCAGTTCCAGGCGGCTATAGGGCAGGTTCACCCCGTGAAACAGGTGGGCCTCGCCGTATTGGCCGTGCTCGCGTACGTCGAACAGGGCGATTTCCTGGCCGTCAAACAGCCATTGTTGCAATTGCCCGGGTGTGATGGTCTGGCTCATGGAAGTCCCGCAAAAAATAGATGGGTTACTGCAAGGCCAGCGAACGCTCGCCGGCGGCCACTTCACGGCCCTTGGCATAGGCCCGCTGGATTGCCGGGCGCGCCTTGATGCGCAGACGCCAGGCCTGGATGTTCGGGTAGTCCGCCAGGTCCTGGCCTTGGCGCAGGGGCTGGATCCACGGGAAGATCGCCATGTCGGCCACCGAATATTCGCCCGCCACATACGGCACCTCGGCCAGGCGCTGCTCCAGCACCCGATACAGGCGCGTGGCTTCGGCGTTCAGCAGGTCCAGGGCAAAGGGAATCGGTTCCGGGGCCTTCTCCTTGAACAGCTGCAACTGGCTCAGGTACGGGGTGATATGCCCTACCTGCCAGAACAGCCACTCCTGGACCTTCTGGCGCTCGGCGCTGCCGGCGGGCGGCAGGAAGCGCCCGGCCTTGTCCGCCAGGTAGTTCAGGATCGCCCCGGACTCGAACAGGCTCAGGGGTGCTTCAAGGCGGTGGTCGACAATCGCCGGAATCCGCCCATTCGCACTGATGCGCTGGAAGCTTTCCTGCTTCTGCGCGCCTTCGCGGATGTTGACCGGAATCAGGCGGTACTCCGCCTCCAGCTCTTCCAGCAGGATGCCGACTTTCAGGCCGTTGCCCGTAGGCCAGTAATACAGATCAATCATAAAAAACCCTGGATGAACGCGGATCCAATTGTGGGAGCGGGCTTGCTCGCGAATGCGGTGGGCCAGAAACGCATTCATTGGCTGACACACCCCATTCGCGAGCAAGCCCGCTCCCACATTTGATGTGTGTTGTGCTCAGGAATAGGCCCGGATTGAAGGCGCCATCTGCGATGCGTTGTAGTTGAGGATCCGGCCGTCTGCTTCAACGCCGTAACGGCCATTGAGGGATTCCAGCGGCAAGCCGTACAGGTGGAAATGCAAGGTCGGCTGCTCACCCTCAACGCGAATCCCGTGCAGGTCTTCACCGAGGAACGAGATAGAGGTGCCCGGCTGCACGACGACTTCTTTCTCAAGGGTCAGGGTGGTGAAGCCTTCCTCACGCCCTTCATCGTTGCGGCCATACACGTAGTTGATTTCCTGGCCTTCAACGGCACTGATGATCGCCCAGGTTTCGTGGTTGTGCGGGAGGGTGCTTTTGCCCGGCAGCAACGAGTTCAGGTACAGGGTGGGCGTGTCGCCGTCGTCGTTCAGGCGATAGCGGAACGCGGTACTGCCCTGGCCCGGCACCGGCGCGGGGAATTCGCTGAAGTTGAACAGGTCCCGGCGCTCGGCCAGGGTTTCCAGCAGCCCGACGATTTCCACCAGGGCCGCGCGGTCTACGCCACGCTGGTTGATGACGCGGATCTGCTGCAGGAAGTCTTCGATAACGGCGGCACGGTTTGCGGTACTCATGACGAGGTTCCTCTTGTTAGACGGACAGGGTGTAGCGGCTCAGGTTGGTCAACAGGTACGGATCGTTGGCGATCGGCGGCCGACGGCCGGGATCGCCCAAGGCATGGCGCAGGAATTCCTGGGTCCGTTCACTGGTGGGGCGCTGGAAGATCTGCTCGGCGCTGCCGTGCTCGACGATCACGCCGTTTTCGGTGAAATAGACGATGTCGCTGATCTCTTCGGCAAAGCGCATTTCGTGGGTCACCAGCACGCAGGTCATGCCTTCTTCGGTCAGCTCGCGAATCACCGTCAGTACTTCACCGACGGTTTCCGGGTCCAGGGCCGAGGTCACTTCATCGAACAGGATCAGCTCGGGGCGCATCGCCAACGCCCGGGCAATCGCCACCCGCTGCTGTTGGCCGCCGGACAATTGGCCCGGATAGGCATCGGCCTTGTGCTCCATGCGCACTTTGGCCAACAGCGCCCGGGCATCTTTCTCGGCATCGGCACGGTTGCGACCGAGCACTTTGCGCGGGGCGATCACCAGGTTTTCCAGCACGGACAAATGCGGGAACAGGTTGTATTGCTGGAACACAAAACCCACACGCTTGCGCAACTCGATACGCTGCGCTTCCTGGGTCAGCGTATCGACCCGGGTTTCGCCCACGCGAATGGTGCCGCGCTGGGGCTGCAACAGGCCGGTGATGCAACGCAGGATGGTCGACTTGCCCGAGCCCGACGGGCCGATGATCGACACCGCCTGGCCGCGATGCACATCGAGGTCGATGCCCTTGAGCACCCGGTTGTCACCGAACGACAGCTGCAAATCCCGCAGGCTGACCAGGGGTTCAATAGAAGGCATAACGGCGCTCCAGGCGTTGGGTCAAACGGGAAATCGGGTAGCAGTAGGCAAAGAACAGCACCAGCAAACTCAGGTAGATCACCACGGTAAAGCCGGTCATGTTCACGGTGTTGCTGGCGATCTGTGCGGTGTCGATCACGTCGTGCACGCCCACCAGCGACGCCAGGGCGGTGCCCATGGTGACCACCGCGTAGAGGTTCATCCACGGCGGCAACATGCGCTTGAAGCACTGGGGCAGAATGATCGAGCTGAATATCTGGCCGCGGGTAAATGCCAGTGAGCGCGCCGCCTCCCACTGGGTGCTGGGGATCGAGCCGATGGCGCCGCGAAAGATCTCCGCCACGTTGGCGCTGGCCGGCAATGCCAGGCCAATCGTCACCTTGACCCAGTCCGGGAACGACACGTAGCTGCTGCCGATATGGATCTCGAACGGGAACACGTAGGTGGTGAAATAGATCAGCACCAGCCACGGTGCATTGCGGAAAACCTGCACCCAGATCCGCGCGGGCAACCGAAGCAGGCGAAGGGGTGACAGGGCCAACGCGCCCACCATCAGGCCCAGCAGCGAACCAAGACCAATCGCCACCAGGCTGATCAGGATGTTCTGGCCGAAACCAGTCACCAGCGCCGGCGACCATTGCAGCAACGCCGACAGCACCGGGAATGAATCAATGGCCATAGCCGGGCATCCTCAGGCGCGCTTCCAGCCAGCGCCCCACACAATTGACGGTAAAACTCAGCAAGCCGAAAAAGCTCAGGATCAGAATCATCAGCTCCAGCACGTTATCGCTCTGGGTCCAGATCATGATCGAGGCGTAAGTGATGTCGCCCACGGCGATGGCCGAGGCCACGGCGGTCATTTTCACCAGGTCGATCAGGTTGTTGATCAGCGACGGCAGCGCGAAGCGCAGGGCCAACGGCAACTGCACATTCCACAGCAATTGCCGACTGCTGAACGCCAGGGAGCTGGCGGCTTCCAGGGTCACGGCGGGCACCGCTTCGATGCCGGCGCGCAGGGCTTCGGCGTGGAACGCGCCCTTGTGCAGCGAAATCACGATCACCACCCAGGCAAACGGCGTCAGCGGGTTGGCCGCGCCGACGGCCTGGGTCAGCAGCATGTTCAACACCAGGAATGCGCAGTACAGCTGCACCAGGGTCGGCGTGTTGCGGGTGACTTCGATAAACACCCGCGCCGGTTTGGCCAGCCACGGGTTGCCGGAAGTCAGCAGCGTTGCCAGGCTGATCCCGGCCAGCAGGCTGCCAACGACGGTGAACAGGCACAACAGCACGGTGGTCAACGCGCCCTGCTCCAGGGTGCCGCGCTGATAGGCATCCAGCAGGAAGCTGTAGTTGAGGCCGATACCGGCGGCCCAGTGCACAAAAAGCTCCAGCCAATGACTCATTCGACGCCCCGCAGCTTGCCGCAGGCGACAGCGATACGGCGGCCGGCCTCGGCCACGCTGTCGGTCGCCGTGGCGATGGACAGGCGAAACCACGGCGACAGGCCGTAGGCACTGCCCGCTACTCCGGCGACGCCCTCCTCCAGCAAGTACGCGACGACATCGCCGTCATCGTTCAGGCACTGACCGTCCGGGCGATAGCGGCCAAGCAAACCGGCGCAACGCACGAACACGAAAAAGCCGCCCTGGGGTTCGAGTACTTCCAGGCCCACGACGGTGCCGAGGGCCATCATCAACAGGTCCCGGCGCAGCTGATAGGCCGCTACCTGCTCGGCCAAAAAGCCCAGTCCGCCGGTGAATGCCGCCAATGCAGCAGCCTGGCCCACGGAGGAAGCACCGGAGGTGGATTGCGACTGAACAACCGCCATTGCATGGGTCAAGGCCTGCGGCCCGGCGCCGAAACCGATGCGCCAGCCCGTCATGGCGTAGGTCTTGGACACGCCGCCCACCAGCAGGCAACGGTCCTGCAAATCCGGCGCAACGTTCAGCAGGCTCTGGGCCGGGCGCCCGTCGAAGCGGATGTGTTCGTAGAGTTCATCCAGCAGCACCAGCACCTGGGGATGGCGACGCAGCACCTCGGCCAGCGCATGCAGTTCAGCCTCGCTATACACCGCACCGCTCGGGTTGCCCGGGCCGTTAAGGATCAGCCAGCGGGTGCGTTGATTGATGTGTTGCTCCAGCTGGGCGGGCAGCAGTTTGCAGCCCTGCTCCAGCCCGCACTCGATAAACACCGGCTCGCCACCGTTGAAGCGCACGCTGTCGGGGAACGACGGCCAGTAAGGCGTCGGCACCAGCACTTGATCGCCGTCGTCGAGGGTTGCGGCGAAGGCGTTGAAGATGATCTGTTTCGCGCCGTTGGCGATCACGATATTCGGCAGCGAATAGTCCAGGTGGTTTTCTTCGGCCAGTTTTCGCTGCACGGCCATGCGCAAGGCTTTTACCCCGGGTGTCGGCGTGTACTTGGTGGCGCCCGCAGCAATGGCTGCGCAGGCGGCTTGCTTGATGTGCTCCGGGGTATCGAAATCCGGCTCGCCGGTGGTCAGGTCCAGAATGTCGCGGCCGGCGTCACGCAGTTCCGTGGCGCGGGATTTGGCCGCCGCATTGGCCGACAGCGACACGCGCTGCACCCGCTTGGACAAGCGAACGGTCATGGCTGCACCTCAATGACTTTGCCGGGATTGAGCAGGTTTTTCGGGTCGAGGGCCCGCTTGATGCGGCGCATCAGGTCCAGTTCCACCGGGCTTTTGTAGCGGCCCAGCAGGCCGACCTTGCGCTGGCCAATCCCGTGTTCGGCGCTGATGGAGCCGCCGTGGGCATGGGCGCTGTCGTGTACCAGCAAGCTCAATTCGGCGTAGTTGCGCATGTGCTCGTCAACCGTTGAATCCAGCGGATGGGCCACGTTGTAATGCAGGTTGCCGTCCCCCAGGTGCCCGAACGTGAAGTTGCGAACACCGGGGAAATGCGTCTGCAACAGCGCATCGGTATGGGCGACGAAGGCGACGATTTGCGAAATGGGCACCGAGATATCGTGCTTCATATTGCGTCCGGCACGCTTCTGCGCTTCGCTCATGTTCTCCCGCAGCAGCCATAGCGCTTCGCTTTGCGCCAGGCTTTCGGCGATCAGTGCGTCGGCCAGCAGTGCCTGTTCGAAGGCTTCACCGAGGACCGTTTCGAAGGCTTCGCGGGCGTGGGTTTCACCGTGGTTATCCGACAGCTCCAGCAAGGCAAACCAGGGTTGACTGGCGTTGAGAAATGGTTGCGGGCCCTCGGGAAATTGCTCGCGCAACAACGCCAGGCAATCGGCGCTGAGCAATTCGAATGCAGTGAGGTTTGCACCAAAACCGGCGCGGGCATGGGACAGGAACGCCACCGCCTGGGCCAACTCGTCAAACGCCAGCAGCGCTGTCGCCTGGGCCTTGGGCAGCGGGAACAGCTTCAGGGTCGCGGCGGTGATAATCCCGAGGGTACCTTCGCTGCCCACGTACAAATCCCGCAGGTCGTAGCCGGTGTTGTCCTTGCGCAACCCTCGCAGGCCATTCCAGATTTCGCCTTCGGCGGTCACCACTTCCAGGCCCAGGGTCAACTCGCGGGTGTTGCCATAACGCAGCACGGCGGTGCCGCCTGCATTGGTGCCAAGGTTGCCGCCGATGGTGCAACTGCCTTCGGCGCCCAGACTCAATGGAAACAGGCGATCGGCTTCACGGGCCACGTCCTGGATGTTTTGCAGGATGCAGCCGGCTTCGACGGTCAGGGTGTCGTTGTCGGTATCGATCACACGCACCCGGTTCATGCGGTCGAGCAGCAACAATACCGCGCGGCCGCTGGCATCCGGTGTGGCACCCGCCATCAGGCCGGTGTTGCCGCCCTGGACCACGATGGGCGCTTCCAGGGCGACACACGCACGCACCACGGCGGCCACTTCCTCGGTGTTGGCCGGGTGCACCACGGCGATCACCTGGCCGGTGTAGCGGCCCTGTTTGTCGGTCAGGTACTGGGCGGCGTCTTCGCTGCGCTGCACATGGGCGGCGCCGAGCAGTTGTTGCAGGGTGGCGAATAGCGCTTCACTCATGGCTGTACTGCTCGTGCAGATCACGCAGGGCTTGGGACGGAGCCATGCCGGTACGTTCGCCGAGGGCGATCAACCAGCCGCTGCGATGCCAGTCGCGCACGATGGCGTCGAGCCTGGCCTGGGTGTCGTGTTCGCCTTTGCGGATCCAGATCACGGATTTGGACGGGATCAAATCCCCCGGCAACGGGATCTCGTAGCCGGACCATTCGGCATCGCCGAGCAGCGCGTGCATGGTCGGGCTGACGTGCACCGCCGCCACACAGCCATTGCCGCGCAACGACAGCAAAGATTCGGACTGGCTGCGGAACGCCTTGATCTGCGCGCCGTAGGTTTCCTGCAACGGCTTGATGAAGTTGCTGCCCTGGGACACGCACACCGGCTTGCCCTTGAGGTCGGCCCACTGGGTGATGCCGGCGCCTTTGCGGATCAACGCCGCGCCGCCGACCTCTTCATAGGGCGTGGGCACGTAGTCGAGAATCTCGGCGCGTTCGTCGGTGTACTGCATGTTGGCGATCAGCACGTCGACCTTGCCCTGTTGCAGGAACTGCACGCGGTTGGGCGCCAGTACCGAAACGGTCCTGGTCTCCACACCCAGCGCCTGGCCCAGGCCCTTGGCCAGTTCGACGTTGTAGCCCAGGTGTTCGCCGGTCTTGGGGTCGATGGTGCCAAACGGCGGACCGCTGAGGATCACGCCGACGCTGATGGCGTGGCGTTGCTGGATCTTGTCGAGGGTGGCGTCGGCGTGGACCAGGCTGGCGCACAGTGCCAGGCCCAAGGCGGTCAGGGTTCTCAATGTCATGTGTCAGGCGCCCTTGAACTGTTTTTGCAACTCCACCAGCGCCGGGGACGCCGGGGTGATGTGGTTGCGGGTCTGGGCTTCGATCAGCCAGCCGCTGCGGTGCAGGTCCTTGACGATCGGGTCGAGTTTGGCCTGGGTGTCGCTCTCGCCACGGCGGGTCCAGATTACCGATGGCGCCGGGTTCAGCTCGGGACTGAGGGTGCGGTAATCCTTCCATTCGGCGCTGTCGTTGATCAGCGGGTTGACCAGGGTGGAGTCATGCACCGCGGCGACGCAGTTGTTGCCGCGCAGGGCCAGCAGGGATTCCGAAGAGCTCTTGAAGGCCTTGATCTGCGCGCCCAGTTCGGTCAGCGGCTTGATGTAGCTGCTGCCCTGGGAGGTGCACACCGGCTGGTCCTTGAGATCTTCCCAGCGGGTGATCTTGCTGTCCTTGAGTACGGCAGCAGTGCCGCCGATCTTGTAGAACGGCGTCGGCACGAACCCGAGGATCTCGCCACGCTCGGCGGTCCATTCCATATTGGCGATCAGCAGGTCGACCTTGCCCTGTTGCAGGAACTGCACACGGTTGGCCGGCAATACCGGCACCAGCTGCACCTCGGCGCCCAACTGACGGCCCAGCTCGTTGGCCAGGTCGACGTTCAAGCCCCTGGGCTTCTGGGTGGTGGGGTCGATGCCGCCAAACGGCCCGCCAGACAGCAGCACGCCGACCACCAGCACATGGCGCTGCTGGATCTTGTCCAGGGTCGCATCGGCCTGAGCCACTGCGCTGCCGCCCAGGGCGATCAACGCGCCCAGGACCACAGGCAACCTTCGTTTTACCGCCGCGCGCACAAACCCCATGGAACTCCCCTCATTAGCGATCGGCGTACCCCGACCTGATGTGGGGGCATGCTAGGGAGAGTGCCGGGCTAACGGAAATTCAAATATCTAATATCGTTATAACTTCCCGTATATGGACGCGCTTACTTTTGGCCATATACTCGAATTCATTAGCCCTCGTAAAAACCCGGCGCGACAAAACATAAACATCTGTAATGTTTATCTTCGCACCCTTGATATAAAAACGCCCTGGAATGGCCATGTCGACCCTCGATCTTGAACTGCTCCGCACCTTTATCGCCGTGGTCGACCACCACAGCTTTGCCGAAGCCGGCACTCACCTGGCACGCACACAATCTTCCGTCACCCAGCATATGCAGCGTCTGGAACAACAAGTGGGCGTCAGCCTGTTTGAAAAACGTGGCCGGCAAAAACAACTGACAGAACCCGGGATGCAACTGTTGCGGCATGCGCGGCAGATGCTCTCGCTGAATGACGATGCACTCAATTCCCTGCGGGAAAGCAGCCTCAGCGGCGTACTGCGTATCGGCTCGCCCCACGACATCGCCGACACCATCCTGCCGCCGATCCTCAGCCACATCGCCCGCTCGGCACCGCGCCTGCGCCTGGAGATCGACGTCGGGCGCAGCCCGTTCCTGATGGATGACCTGCACCGGGGCAAGGTCGACATGGTGATTTCCACCCGCGCCGATGCCAACCTCGAAGGCTTTGCGCTGCGCACCTCGCCGGTGTGGTGGATTTGTTCGGCGCAATACATTCACTCGCCAAGCGAGCCGCTGCCATTGATTCTGGTGGATGAGCCGAGCATTTATCGGCGCTACGCCCTTGAGGCGCTGGAACGGGCGAATATCCCGTGGCGCCAGGCGTACCTGGCATCGAACCTGATCGGTATCAAGGCGGCAACCCGCGCAGGGCTCGGCGTGACCCCTCGGAGCATGGAGATGCTAGGGCCGGATATGCGGGTATTGGGGGAAAACGATGGATTGCCGAGGATGCCGGAGGTCACGTACTACCTGTGGATCCGTCCGAACACGGCGAACCCGATTGCGCGCAAGGCATATGACCTGATCAGGGCCAGCCAGGGGCTGGCGCTGGGCTAAAGGTTATTGCTGGGTCAATTGGGTCCACAGCGCGGGTGCGCCAGCAGACTTGGCGATCGCCTCAAGGCGCGCCGCGTGTTCGGCCATGTCCTGCTCGCTGGCGCGAATAATCGTAGTGGGCTGGCGATCCGCTGGCAGGCGGCGGATTTCCGAAGGACGATTGCCCGAGCCTTCCGCCGAACCATTGCCGTCCGAGGCATTACCGGCCAGGGACAGGCTGGTCTGGCCACCGGTCATGGTCAGGTAGACGTCAGCGAGAATCTCGGAGTCGAGCAACGCGCCGTGGAGTTCACGGCCGGAGTTGTCGACGCCATAGCGTTTGCACAACGCATCGAGGCTGTTGCGCTGGCCCGGGTGACGCTCACGCGCCATCATCAAGGTGTCGAGGATCGAGCAGTGCCGGGTAATATCAGCCCGGTCGGTCTGCCCCATCAGCGCGAATTCGTTGTTGATGAAGCCAACGTCGAACGCCGCGTTATGGATGATCAGTTGCGCGCCGTTGATGAACTCAAAGAACTCATCCGCCACTTCGGCAAACCGTGGCTTGCCCACCAGGAATTCGTTGGTGATGCCGTGGACGCCGATGGCGCCTTCGTCACTTTCCCGATCCGGTTGCAGGTAGACGTGGAAGTGCCGGCCGGTGAGGCGGCGGCCCATCAGTTCGACACAGCCGATTTCAATGATCCGGTGGCCGTCGGTCACCGGCATGCCGGTGGTTTCGGTATCGAGTACAACAGATCGGATGGCCATCAGGGTTCAGCTCTCAACGGTTTGGTACATTTCAAGGGGCGGGATCTTAACACGTCAGCCGGCATCAGCTCTGTTTGTGCCGCGCACTTCATCCACACCGCGGTTGGCCAGTTGGTCGGCCCGCTCGTTGCCGGGATGGCCGATGTGCCCGCGCACCCATTTCCAGGTAATGTTGTGGCGATTGCATTGCTCATCGAGCAATTGCCACAGGTCGGCGTTTTTCACCGGCTCCTTGGCCGCAGTCTTCCAGCCGCGCTTCTTCCAGTTGACCATCCACTCGTTGATGCCCTTCATCACGTACTGGGAGTCGGTCACCAGCAATACGTCGCAACGGCGCTTGAGCTCTTCCAGGCCACGGATCGCGCCCATCAGTTCCATACGGTTGTTGGTGGTGTTGGCTTCGCCGCCCCACAGTTCCTTCTCCACGCCCTTGCACACCAGCAAGGCGCCCCATCCGCCGGGGCCGGGGTTACCCTTGCAGGCGCCATCGGTGAAGAGTTCTACGGTATCGGTCATTTCACTGTCCATTAAAGCGGGATCCATCAAAGCGGGTTGCCGATAATCGACCGACAAGTGCCCGAGGTCGAGAGGCTCGACCTGAAATCAAAAAGGTATGTTTACTGTTCGCTCTGCTTGCGATTGACCTTGGCCATCGGCATCGGCACCAGCTTGCCCATCGGCTCGCGACGCACCTGGCGCACCGGGCGCAGGCCAACGACGATCTTGCGCGCCACCAACAGGTAGAAACCCCCGCCGGACAATTGCCAGGCGCCGGCCCTGCGTTCCCAGCCGGCCAGCCGGCCTTGCCACTTGGCAGACGCAAGCGGCGGACGATAGCACCCGAAGCGGCGTTTCTCCAGCGCAAAGCCCAGCAGGTTCAACCAGTCGCCGACTCGCGACGGCGAGATGCAGCGCGCCTGGCGCAGCCCGTCATGGGCGAACACATGGCGCAAGCCCCAACTGCTCCAGGGGTTGATGCCAATGATCAGCAAATGGCCACCAGGGCGCACGCTGCTGGCCGCTTCGCGCAGCAAACCGTGGGGCGACAGGCAGAAATCCAGGCCATGCTGCATCACCACCACATCGGCCGCATGCTCGCTCAACGGCCAGGCCTGCTCCTCGCAGACGATTTCAACCCCCGGCAGCGGCGCCCCCAGGCGCACATTGCGTTGCACCTGGGGTGCCGACGGCGGGGTTTGTGCCGACGGCCCGTAATGCACCAGGTAACCACCAAAGAACCGACCCAGCTCGTCTTCGAGCATGCGCCGTTCTTCATCCAGTAAAAATTGCCCGACAGGCCCGGACAGCCATTCACGGGCGGCACCGATCAGTGCCAGCCACTCGGGATCGGCCTGGGCGAACGCTTTATCAGTCATTGCATTCTCCAACGCGCCAAGAAGCTCTAAGATGCACCAATGTGTTCAGCTTGGCGAATCAAAGAATGATACAGATCAGTGCCCTGCCCGCCTTCACCGATAACTACATCTGGTTGTTACAGGATCAGCCGAACAAGCGCTGCGCGGTGGTCGATCCCGGTGATGCCGCGCCCGTGCTGGCCTGGCTCCAGCAGCATCCCGAGTGGACCCTCAGCGACATCCTGGTGACTCACCATCACCATGATCATGTCGGCGGCGTCGAGCAACTTAAAAGTGTTTCAGGCGCCACGGTCTACGGCCCGGCAAATGAAAAGATCCCGGCGCGGGACGTGGCACTCCAGGATAACGACCGCATCAACGTGCTGGGTTGGGACTTCGAGGTGTTTGCCGTACCCGGCCATACCCTGGGGCACATCGCCTTTTATCACGAGGGCGTGCTGTTCTGTGGCGACACCCTCTTCGCCGCCGGTTGTGGCCGCCTGTTCGAAGGCACCCCGCAGCAAATGCACACCTCACTGGAGCGCCTGGCGGCCTTGCCGGCCAACACGCTGGTGTACTGCACCCACGAATACACACAAAGTAACCTGAAATTCGCCCAGGCCGTGGAACCGCATAACGCGGATATCGCCGAACGGGTGGAGAACGTGCGGCAACTGCGGGCGAACGGCCAGATAACATTGCCTTCGACTTTGGCCCTGGAAAAACGCACCAACCCTTTTCTGCGGACCTCTGAAACATCCGTTAAAGAAAAAGCGGACGAACGGAATGGCCGCGATAACCGGTCCGGGAGTGAGGTGTTTGCTAGCTTGAGGTCGTGGAAAGATACGTTCTAAGCGCGCGGAATTTAGTACGTAATTTCTGAATGGTTGACCGCAACCCACGCGCTTTCTAGAATCGCCCGACATTTTTGCCCGGAACTTACTTCCAGCCAATGTCGTCATCTATTCGTAAAACCAACCATTCAGACGCATTGACCCGCCTGGCTCAAGCCGTGGCGGTGGCTGTGTCCGCTACTCTGGCGGGCTGCCAATCGACCCATTTTGCCGCACAATCCACCGTGCAACCCAAGCCAAACCTTACCGCCAAGATCAAGCAAAAACCCCTTTGGCTATCAGAGAAGCCAAGCCCGGAAGTGCCCCAGGATGTCTGGGAACGCATGCGCCGGGGCTTTCAATTGCAGGACGGGTTAGGCGTCAACCCGCGCATTGAACAGCAACGATTGTGGTTTGCCAGCAACCCTTCCTTCCTCGAGAACGCCGGCGAACGCGGCAGCCTCTACATTCATTACATCGTCGAACGCCTTGAAGAACGCAACATGCCGCTGGAGCTGGCGCTGCTGCCAGTGATTGAAAGTGCCTACAACCCAATGGCCTATTCCCGCAGCGATGCGGTCGGCCTGTGGCAGTTCGTTCCCGCCACCGGGCGCTATTTCAACCTGCGTCAGACCCGCGCCTACGACGGCCGCCGCGACATCACCGCCTCCACCACCGCCGCCCTCGACTACCTGACTCGCCTGCATGACATGTTCAACGGCGACTGGTTGCTGGCCCTGGCGGCTTACAACGCCGGTGAGGGCACGGTCAGCCGGGCCATCGAGCGTAACGAGAAGCTCGGTTTGCCGACGGACTACTGGAACCTGCCACTGCCCCAGGAAACCAAGGACTACGTGCCCAAGTTCCTGGCGCTGTCCCAGGTAGTGCTGGCCCCCGAGGCGTATGGCGTCAACCTGAACCCGATCGCCAACACGCCGTACTTCGAAGTGGTAGAAATCAAGACCAGCATGGACCTGTCACGGGTCGCCGCGCTGGCCGAGATCGACGAAGACGAACTGTTCCAGCTCAACCCGGCCTTGAAACAGCGCACCACCCTGGACGGCCCGCAGCATTTGCTGGTGCCGACGTCCAAGGCGCAGTTGCTGGCCAGCAGCCTTTCGGCGATGAAGCCCGAAGAATTGCTGAGCATGCGCCCGAAAAAGCCGGTGTTCGACGACGTTGAGCACAAGGCCATTGCCGGTCGCACCCGCAACTACAAGGTGCGCAGCGGCGACAACCTGACGCTGATCGCCAAGGCCAACAAGGTCGATGTACATGACCTGCAGCGCTGGAACAAGCTCAATGGGCAGGCGCTCAAGGTCGGCCAGACCCTGGTGATGCAGGACACCCGCAAGCTGGTGGCCAAGGCCGACAGCAAGAAGCCGGTGCAGTACAAGGTCAAGAAAGGCGATTCGCTGTACATCGTCGCCAAGCGCTTCAACGTCGAGATGCAACATCTCAAGCGCTGGAACCCACGCACTGGCCAGGCGCTGAAACCTGGGCAGATGCTGGTGGTTTCCGGGCCGCGCTAAGCAGCAAACACGAGGGGGAACTGGCAACAGCTCCCCCTTTGTTCTTCACCCTGCCAACCCCCACCCAAGCCTGTAGCCTCCCTCCTACGGCGCCAGCCTTTTTCCAATCGGAACAAGCTGTTACTGTACGGTTCATAAAGCCCAAGCCGCCTGGATCGGATCCCTGACTTGAAGCGTCCCCTCCTTCTACTAATAAGTCTGGCCTTGAGCTTTTCCGCGAACGCGACCATTACCGAGAGCCACGGTTATGCGCAGTTCGGCACGCTCAAGTACCCGGCCAAATTCACCCACTTCGACTGGGTAAACCCCGCAGCGCCCAAGGGCGGCACCTTGCGGGTCATGGCGTTTGGCACGTTCGACACCCTCAACCCGTACACCTTCAAGGGTTCCAGCCCGGTTTCCACCGCCAATTTCCTGCAATATGGCGTCAACGAGCTCAATGAGCCGTTGATGGTCGGCACCGGCCAATATGCCCCTTCCGGCGATGAACCCACCTCCAGCTACGGCCTGATTGCCCAATCGGTGGAATACAGCGAGGACCGCAGCTGGGTGGTGTTCAACCTGCGCCCTGAAGCGCGGTTTCACGATGGCAAGCCGATCACCGCCTACGACGTGGCGTTTTCCTATCGCACGCTGCTGACCGAAGGCCACCCGCAGTACCGCACCAACCTGCAGGAAGTGGCCCGGGTCGACATTCTTAACCGGCATCGCATTCGTTTTGTGTTCAAGCGCGCCGGCAACCCGTTGCTGATCCTGCGCCTGGGCGAGCTACCGGTATTGCCCCAGCATTACTGGAAAAACCGCGATTTCAAGGCCACCACCTTCGAGCCGCCGCTGGGCAGTGGGCCTTACCGCATCAGCAAGGTCAGCCCCGGGCGACAACTGGTGTTCGAGCGGGTCAAGGATTACTGGGGCAAGGACCTGGCGGTCAACCGTGGTTTGTATAACTACGACAAGGTCGAGGTGGAGTTCTACCGCGACAGCGACGTGGCCTTCGAAGCGTTCAAGGCCGGCGAGTTCGATATCTATATCGAGCACCAGGCGAAGAACTGGGCCAACGGCTACAACTTCCCGGCGGTCAACCGCGGCGATGTGATCAAGGCGCAGATCGCCCACCAGATACCGACCCAGAGCCAGGGACTGTTCATGAACAGCCGGCGCCCGGCCTTCAGCCAGGCCAAGGTCCGCGAAGCCTTGGGGCTGATGTTCGATTTCGAGTGGACCAACCGCACCCTGTTCAGCGGCGCCTATAAACGCAGCCTCAGCTATTACCCCAACAGCGAATTCTCCGCCACCGGCGTGCCGACCGGTCATGAGTGGCTGATGCTGTCGCCCTATCGCGACCAACTGCCGGCCAACCTGTTTACCCAGCCCTTCAGCCTGCCCCAGACCGACGGTCGCGGCATTCCTCGCGACACGATGCGCCGCGCCCTCGCATTGTTGGCGGACGCCGGCTGGAAGCTGTCCGGGCAACGCTTGCTCAACAGTGACGGGCAGCCGCTGAGGCTGGAGATTCTGCTGGTGAACCCGAACCTGGAGCGCATCCTGCAGCCCTATGTCGAGAATCTGACAAGCATCGGCGTCGATGCCCGCTTGCGCACGGTAGACCGCGCACAGTACAAACAACGCCTCGATCAGTTCGACTTCGACATGATTCTGATGACCCTCAACCAGACCCTCAGCCCCGGCCTTGAGCAGTGGCAGTATTTCCACTCCAGCCAGGCGGGGATCAAGGGCAGCAAGAATTACGCAGGCATCGCCAACCCGGTGGTCGACCACCTGCTGGACCAACTGCTGGCGGCGCAAACCCGTGAAGAACAGTTGGCCGCCGGCCGGGCGCTGGACCGCGTCCTGCTGTGGCAGCACTACAGTATTCCCAACTGGTACCTCAACTATCATCGCCTGGCGTACCGCAACCGGTTCGCCTTCGTCACCACGCCGCCCTACAGCCTGGGCCTGAGCGCATGGTGGCTGAAAGCTTCGGAGAAAGCCCAATGATACCTTTGCGTACTGCGATCCTTGGCAGCCTGCTGTTTTGCGCCGCGGCCAATGCGGCCCCGCAACATGCCCTGACCCTCTACAACGAACCGCCCAAGTACCCCGCCGATTTCAAACACGTCGACTACGTAAATCCGGATGCCCCCAAGGGTGGTACCTTCCGCGTATCCAGCATGGGCAGCTTCGACAGCCTCAACCCATTCATCAGCAAGGGCGTGCCGGCAGATGATATCGGCCTGATCTACGACACCCTCGCCCAGCAAAGCCTGGACGAACCCATCACCGAATACGGGCTGGTGGCCGGCAAGATCGAAAAGGCCCCGGACAACAGCTGGGTGCGCTTCTACATTCGCCCCGAAGCGCGCTTCCACGACGGCCACCCGATCCGTGCCGAAGACGTGGTGTTCAGCTTCCAGACGCTGATGAAGGACGGCTCGCCGATCTTCAAGACCTACTACGCCGATGTCGACGAAGTGATCGCCGAAGACCCGCTGCGGGTGCTGTTCAAGTTCAAGCGCACCAACAACCGCGAACTGCCGCTGATCCTTGGGCAACTGACAGTGTTGCCCAAGCATTACTGGGAGGGCCGCGACTTCTCCAAGGGCAACCTGGAGATTCCGCTGGGCAGCGGCCCGTACAAGGTGGCCGAGGTCAAGGCCGGGCGTTCGATCCGCTACGAGCGGGTCAAGGACTACTGGGCCAAGGACCTGCCGATCAACAAGGGCTTCTACAACTTCGATAACCGGGTCACCGATTACTACCGCGACAACACCGTGGCCCTCGAAGCCCTCAAGGCCGGGCAGTTCGATTACTGGCTGGAAATCAGCGCGAAAAACTGGGCCAATGCCTACAACACCCCCGCCGTCACCCAGGGCCGCCTGATCAAGGAAGAAATTCCCAACGGCAACCCCACCGGCATGCAGGGCTTCGTGTTCAACACCCGCAAGCCGATGTTCCAGGACGTGCGAGTGCGCAAGGCCATCAGCCTGTTGCTGGACTTTGAATGGAGCAACAAGCAACTGTTCAACGGCGCCTACACCCGCAGCCGCAGTTATTTCGAAAACTCCGAGATGGCCGCCACCGGCCTGCCCGGCCCGGATGAGCTGGCGATTCTTGAACCGCTGCGGGACAAGATCCCGCCCCAGGTGTTTACCGAAGCCTTCGAGCCATCGAAGACCGACGCCAGCGGCATGATCCGCACCCAGCAGCGCGAGGCCTATCAACTGCTGCAAGAGGCCGGCTGGAAGATCGTCGACGACAAGATGGTCGACACCACCGGCAAGCCAGTGACCATCGAGTTCCTGCTGGCACAGACCGAGTTCGAACGCATCCTGTTGCCGTTCAAGCGTAACCTGGCAGACCTGGGGATCGACCTGGTGATTCGCCGGGTCGACATCTCGCAGTACATCAACCGCATCCGTTCCCGGGATTTCGACATGGTGGTGGGCAGCTTCCCGCAATCCTCATCGCCCGGTAACGAGCAGCGCGAGTACTGGAAGTCGTCCAGCGCCGACAAGCCCGGCAGCCGCAACTACATCGGCCTGAAAGACCCGGCCATCGACCAGTTGGTGGAAGAACTCATCGACTCCGACTCGCGCAAGAGCCTGGTGGCCCACGCCAAGGCCCTGGACCGCGTGCTGCAGTTCGGCTACTACGTGATCCCCAACTGGCACATCAAGACCTTCCGCGTGGCGTATTGGGACCACCTCGGCCATCCGAAGGTCTCGCCACGGTATGACGTCGGCACCGCCACCTGGTGGAGCAAACCCGACGTGAAACCTGCGATAACCGTGGACACCAACCAGAGCGCCGATCCGGCGAGCGGGGGCGACTGAGATGCTGGCCTATATTTTTCGTCGACTGCTGCTGATCATCCCGACCCTGTTCGGCATTTTGCTGATCAACTTTGTGATCATCCAGGCCGCCCCGGGTGGCCCGGTGGAGCAGATGATCGCCAAGCTCGAAGGCTTTGAAGGCGCCACCAGCCGGATTGCCGGGGGCGGCGCCGAAGTCTCGGTGGCCGGTTCCAGCTACCGCGGCGCCCAGGGCCTGGACCCGGCGCTGGTGAAGGAAATCGAGAAGATGTACGGCTTTGACAAGTCGGCGCCGGAACGCTTGTGGATCATGGTCAAGAACTACGCCCGGCTGGATTTTGGCGACAGCTTCTTTCGCGATGCGAAGGTCATCGACCTGATCAAGGAAAAGATGCCGGTGTCCATCTCCCTCGGATTATGGAGCACCCTGATCATGTACCTGGTGTCGATCCCCCTGGGGATCGCCAAGGCTACGCGGCACGACAGCCACTTCGACGTGTGGACCAGCTCGGCGATCATCGTCGGCTACGCGATCCCGGCGTTCCTGTTTGCGATCCTGCTGATCGTGGTGTTCGCCGGCGGCAGTTACTTCGACTGGTTTCCGTTACGCGGGCTCACGTCCAACAACTTTGATGAGTTGAGCTGGGGCGGCAAGGTCCTCGATTACTTCTGGCACCTTGCCCTGCCGGTGACCGCCCTGGTGATCGGCAACTTCGCCACCATGACCCTGCTCACCAAAAACAGCTTCCTCGACGAAATCAACAAGCAGTACGTGGTCACCGCCAAGGCCAAGGGCCTGACCAACCACCGCGTGCTGTACGGCCATGTGTTTCGCAACGCGATGCTGCTGGTGATTGCCGGCTTCCCGTCGGCCTTCATCGGCATTTTCTTCACCGGCTCGTTGCTGGTGGAAGTGATCTTCTCCCTCGACGGCCTGGGCCTGATGAGCTTTGAAGCGGCGATCAACCGCGACTACCCGGTGGTGTTCGGCACCCTGTTTATCTTCACCCTGCTGGGATTGGTGGTGAAGCTGATCGGCGACCTCACCTACACCCTGGTCGATCCGCGCATCGACTTCGCCAGCCGGGAGCATTGAGATGAATCTATCCCCCCTCAATCGTCGCCGGTTCGAGCGTTTCAAGGCCAACAAGCGTGGCTGGTGGTCGCTGTGGCTGTTTTTGATCCTGTTCGGCCTGAGCCTGGGCGCCGAGCTGATCGCCAACGACAAGCCGCTGGCGGTGCACTACGACGGCGACTGGTATTTCCCGGCGCTCAAGCGCTACCCCGAGACCACCTTCGGCGGCGAATTCCCGCTGGAAGCCAACTACAAGAGCCCGTATATCCAAGAGCTGCTCAAGGCCAAGGACGCGTGGACGTTGTGGGCGCCGATTCCGTACAGCTACCAGAGCATCAACTACGACCTGAAAGTTCCGGCCCCCGCCCCGCCGTCACGGGACAACCTGCTGGGCACCGATGACCAGGGCCGCGATGTGCTGGCGCGGGTGATCTACGGCTTCAGGATTTCCGTGCTGTTTGCCCTGACGCTCACCGTGCTCAGCTCGATCATCGGCGTGATCGCCGGCGCGTTGCAGGGCTTCTACGGTGGTTGGGTCGACCTGGCCGGCCAGCGTTTCCTGGAAATCTGGTCCGGCTTGCCGGTGCTGTACCTGTTGATCATCCTCGCCAGCTTCGTGCAACCCAACTTCTGGTGGCTGCTGGGGATCATGCTGCTGTTTTCCTGGATGAGCCTGGTTGACGTGGTGCGCGCCGAGTTCCTGCGCGGGCGTAACCTGGAATATGTGCGGGCGGCGCGGGCGCTGGGGATGCAGAACGGCGCGATCATGTTCCGCCATATCCTGCCCAACGCCATGGTCTCCACCATGACCTTCATGCCGTTCATCCTGACCGGGGCGATCGGCACCCTCACCGCGCTGGACTTCCTGGGTTTTGGCCTGCCGGCCGGCTCGCCGTCCCTGGGTGAACTGGTGGCCCAGGGCAAATCCAACCTGCAGGCGCCGTGGCTGGGCATGAGTGCGTTTGCCGTACTGGCGATCATGTTGAGTCTGCTGGTGTTTATCGGCGAGTCCGCTCGCGATGCCTTCGACCCGAGGAAATGAGATGAATCAGGACAATCTGATCGAAGTCCGCGACCTCTCCGTCGAGTTCGTCGTAGGCAACAGCCACCAGCGGGTGGTGAACAACGTCAGCTTCGATATCAAGCGCGGCGAAACCCTGGCACTGGTGGGCGAAAGCGGCTCGGGCAAGTCGGTCACGGCGCACTCGATATTGCGCCTGCTGCCCTACCCGCTGGCACGTCACCCGTCGGGCACGATCCAGTACGCCAACCACGATTTGCTGACCCTGAAGGAAAAGACCATCCGGCATATCCGCGGCAACCGGATTGCGATGATTTTCCAGGAGCCGATGACCTCGTTGAACCCGCTGCACTCCATCGAGAAGCAGATCAACGAAGTGCTCGGCCTGCACAAGGGGCTTACCGGCAAGGTGGCCACCAAACGCACCCTGGAGTTGCTGGAACTGGTGGGCATCCCCGAGCCCCACAAACGCCTCAAGGCGCTGCCCCATGAGCTGTCCGGCGGCCAGCGCCAGCGGGTGATGATCGCCATGGCCCTGGCCAATGAGCCGGAACTGCTGATCGCCGACGAACCGACCACGGCACTCGACGTCACCGTGCAGCTGAAGATCCTGGAGCTGCTCAAGGAATTGCAGGCGCGCCTGGGCATGGCCTTGCTGTTGATCAGCCACGACCTGAACCTGGTCAGGCGCATTGCCCACCGGGTATGTGTGATGCAAAAAGGCTGCATCGTCGAACAGGCCGAGTGCGAAACCCTGTTCCAGTCTCCCCGACATTCATACACCCAGGAGCTGCTGGCAGCGGAACCCAGCGGCGGCCCCGCCACCAATGAAGTCGGCCCACCGTTGCTGGAAGTCGATGACCTGAAGGTCTGGTTCCCGATCAAGAAAGGCTTCCTGCGCAATACCGTCGATTACGTCAAGGCGGTGGATGGCATCAACTTCAGCCTGCCCCAGGGCCAGACGCTGGGCATCGTCGGTGAAAGCGGCTCGGGCAAATCCACCCTGGGCCTGGCAATTTTGCGGCTGATTGCGAGCAAGGGTGGCATTCGCTTCGAAGGCCATCAGATGGACAAGCTCAGCCAGCAACAAGTGCGCCCGCTGCGCCGGGAAATGCAGGTGGTGTTCCAGGATCCGTTCGGCAGCCTGAGCCCGCGCATGTGCGTGAGCGAGATCGTCGGCGAAGGCCTGCGTATCCACAAGATGGGCACTGCCGCCGAGCAGGAAGCGGCGATTATCGCCGCGCTGAAGGAAGTGGGCCTGGACCCGGAAACCCGCAATCGCTACCCCCACGAATTTTCCGGCGGCCAACGCCAGCGCATCGCTATTGCCCGCGCTTTGGTGCTCAAGCCCCGGCTGATTTTGCTGGATGAACCGACCTCGGCCCTCGACCGTACCGTGCAGCGCCAGGTGGTGGAACTGCTGCGCAACCTGCAGGCCAAGTACAACCTGACCTACCTGTTCATCAGCCACGACCTGGCGGTGGTCAAGGCCTTGAGTCACCAACTGATGGTGGTAAAACACGGGCAGGCGGTTGAACAGGGAGATGCACCCGCGATCTTCGCCAACCCCCAGCATGCCTACACCCGGCAGCTGCTGGAGGCGGCGTTTTTGGTGCCCGGCCCCTAGCAGTAGAACCACCGTAGCAGCTGTCGAGCCCCAGCGAAGCGGCGGCTCGACAGCTGCTACGCCATTGGGTGTCAGAAATCGGTTGAGGCCGACAATTCACGCCAGGTGTCGGTCTCTTCCTTGACGTAG
This sequence comes from Pseudomonas sp. KK18, assembly GCF_037094675.1. Lineage (NCBI taxonomy): Bacteria > Pseudomonadati > Pseudomonadota > Gammaproteobacteria > Pseudomonadales > Pseudomonadaceae > Pseudomonas > Pseudomonas sp. KK18. Next base: position 3,243,542 of record NZ_CP146605.1, on the reverse strand, counting down.
GCCAGCTTGTCCTCAATCGCCTGCAACGTGTCGGTGCCCAGGGCCAGGCGCATCGGCGGATGCGGCGCGTCCACCAGCTTGATCATGGCCACTGCCAGCAGCTCCGGGTTACCCGGTTGCTGCTGGTTGTAGACCTTGGCCAGCTTGCGCACCTCGCCGGACGTGGCGGCGTAGTCGTCGATGATCAGGGGCGACTCCACCAGGGAGTTGCCATCCAGGAAGTCGGTGCGGAAATAACCCGGCTCCACCACCGTCACCTTGACGCCCAAGGGTGCCAGCTCTGCGTGCAGCGCCTCGCTCAACCCTTCAACGGCAAACTTGGTCGAGCAGTACGTGCCGAATCCCGCACCCGAACGGAAGCCGCCCACCGACGAAATATTGATCACATGCCCGCTGCGCGCCTGGCGCATGAACGGCAATACACCGCGAGTGACATTGAGCAGCCCGAACACGTTGGTTTCATACAAGCGGCGAACCTCATCGGCAGACGCCTCCTCCACCGCGCCCAGCAGGCCAAAACCGGCATTGTTGACCAACACATCAATGCGCCCGAAGTGCTCAATGGCGGCACGGGCAACGTCGGCAGCCTGGGATTCGTCGGTCACGTCCAGCTGCACCGCCAGCAGCCCGGGTTGCTCGCCGAAGCGTTGGGTGACGGTATGGGCGTTGCGGGCCGTGGCCACCACCGCATCACCGTGGGCCAGTGCTGCCGCGACGATTTTCGCGCCGATGCCCCGGGAAGCCCCGGTTACCAGCCAAACACGCTTGAAGGAATGTGCCGTTGTCATGATCCGTACCTGATGGAGTGAATGTGAAGCCAAAGTACGCTGAGGCATTAGCCTGAAAAACCGTCTCGTGCTACAAGCACTCTGAAACAGAATTTCATAATGGCTGACTGATGAACCTTGATCCCTTCAATGGCTTGACCGAATTTCTCGCCGTGGCCGAACTGAAGAGCTTCACCCAGGCCGCTGCACGCCTCGGCGTAACACCGACGGCGGTCAGCCATGCGGTGAAGACCCTGGAGAAGCGCACGGGTGTGGTGCTGTTCCAGCGCACCACGCGCCGGGTGGCGCTGACCGAGGCCGGCATGACGCTTTACAGCCGCCTGCGCCCCGCCGCCGGGGAGATTGACGAAGCGCTGGCGGCCCTCAGTGGCTACCGCGACCGGCCCATGGGCACCCTGCGGCTGACGGTGCCAAGGTTGTCGGGCAAGTTGCTGATCGAGCCGTTGATCCCGCGTTTTCGCGAGGCCTTCCCCGATGTGGTGCTGGATATTTCCCTCGACGATGCCACGGTGGACCTGGTGACCGAGGGCTTCGACGCCGGTATTCGCCTGGGGGAATCCATCGACAAAGACATGGTTGCCGTGCGCCTGACCCCGGACCTGAACTGGTCGGTGGTGGGCTCTCCCGCCTACTTTGCCAAGGCCGGCAAGCCGACAACGCCGGAAGCGCTCACGACCCATCAAACCATCGGTTATCGCTTCCTGACCTCGGGCATGGCACACCGCTGGGAATTCGAGCGGGCGGGCCGGGAATTTACGGTCGGCGTTCAAGGCGGGTTGATCGTCAATGACCGCAACCTGATGATCGCCGCCGCGCGGGCCGGCCAGGGCCTGGCGTACGTGAGTGATTTCGAGGTCATGGAGGACCTGGCTTCAGGCGCACTGGAGCCCGTGCTGCAATCTTTCGTACCGCCAAGCAGCGGGCTGTACCTGTATTTCCCCGCCCGAACCCAGAGCCAACCGAAACTGCGGGCCTTTATCGACCTGGCCACCGCATGGATTGCCGAAAAGCGTGGGCGCTGACAGCGCCGCAAAAGCAAACCAATATCATTTGCGCAGTGCCCGGCCCTTTGGTTTAATCGCGACCAATTCTTATTTACGCCAAGGCTTCTGCGCCACATGGATACTGTGTCGACCCCGTCCACCTCGTTCAGCGACCTCTACGGCAATCACCATTCCTGGCTGCTGGGGCTGCTGCGCCGGCGCCTGAGCAATCGCTGGGATGCGGCGGACCTGGCCCATGACACCTTCATCCGGGTACTCAAGCGCCCGCCGGCCGGCGCCGATGAGACGCGGGAGCGCTCCTACCTGGCCACCATCGCCCGGGGGTTGTGCATTGATCACTGGCGTCGGCGCCAACTGGAACAAGCGTGGCTGCAAAGCCTCGCGGACCGGCCGCAAGCCCTGCAACCGTCGCCGGAGCAGCGGGCAATCATTGTCGAAACCCTGTACGAAGTGGACGCCATGCTCGCGCGGCTGCCCCACAAGGTGCGCGAAGCGTTCCTGCTGGCGCAGTTGCACGGTACGCCCTACAAGCAGATCGGCGAACAGCTCGGGGTAGGCGAACGGATGGTGAAAAAATACCTGGCCCAGGCGCTGCTGCATTGTGCGGTGCTGGAAGCCGAACTGGACGGGATGCTCGTGGAGTGAACAGCCCCGGAAAGCTCAGCCATGCCAGCCTTGAGCAAGCGGCCCAATGGTACGTACGCCTGCAGGATCAGCCAGAGGCTGCCCAGCACTGGCAGGCATGGCTCGGGCAAAGTCCGGAACACCAGGCCGCCTGGGGTTATGTAGAGCGGGTCAGCCAACGCTTTGCGCCGTTGGCCGAGCAATCCCACAGCGCCAGCCGTGCGTTGCGCAGCTCTCGGCGCCAGACGCTCAAGACCCTGCTGGTGCTGTGTGCCGGTTCAACGCTGGCCTGGGGCACCTGGCGCAACACCGCCCTGCCCCGGTTGGTGGGAGGCTGGAGTGCGGATTACGCAACCGCCGGCGGTGAAACCCGCGAAGCGCTGCTGGACGATGGCAGTCGCCTGTGGTTGAACGCCTTGAGCGCCCTGGATGTACGTTTTGACCGGGTCCAGCGCTTGCTGCTCCTGCGCTTCGGCGAAGTGCTGATCGAGACCGCCAAGGACCCGAACCGCCCGTTCCTGGTGGAGACCCAACAGGGCCGCCTGCGCGCCCTGGGCACCCGCTTCAGCGTGTTGCAGGACGGCGACAGCACCGTGCTCAATGTGTTTGAAGGTCGGGTCGAAGTGCGCACCGCCGCCAGCCAGCAACAACGAATCATCGAGGCCGGGCAACAAGTGGCCTTCACCCGCGATGGGTTCAATCTCCATTCACCCGCATCCGCCACCCGTGAGGCCTGGAGCCGTGGCGTACTGCTGGCCGACAACCTGCCGCTTGGCCAACTGGTCGCCGAACTCAATCGTTTTCGCCCCGGCCACCTGGGCTGTGATCCAGCCGTGGCGCAATTGCCGGTAATGGGTTCGTTCCCCCTCAAAGACAGCGACCACGCACTGCGCCTGCTACAGGCCGCGCTGCCGATTCAGGTCGACACGCTCATGCCCTGGTGGGTCACGGTCAGGCCCAAACACCCAGGCGCATAAAAACTTTCAGCCGTCAGTTCCCTTTTCCAAAACTCGTTCGGTAAACCCTGCAGATGCTTTCAATTCGCCGATCGATTTGATCCAAAGGGAATGTTCATGTCGCAACCCGCTCGCTTCACTTTGCGCCCGCTGGCGCTGGCCGTTACCGCTACCTTGCTGTGCCTGGGCGCGCTCGACGCGCAAGCCGCCGAGTCGCCGTCGACTCAGGAAACGGCCCGCCACTACACCATCGCCGCGGGTTCGTTGGTCAACGTGCTGAACAGCTTCGCCGAGCAGTCCGGGATCTTTTTCGCCGGCCACAACAGCCTGGCCAGCGGCAAAACCAGCCCCGGCCTCAACGGCAGCTACACCCCAGCCAGCGGTTTGCAACGGCTGTTGCAAGGCAGCGGCTTGCAGGCCGTGCCCCAGGGCAACAACGGCTACGTGCTGGAGTTGGTCCCGGCCAACACCGGCGCCCTGGAACTGGGCGCCACCACCATCTCCGGCGAAGGCCTGGGCGCCACCACCGAAGACACGCACTCGTACACTACCGGCGCCATGGCCTCGGCCACCGGCCTGGCGTTGTCGATGCGCGAGACGCCGCAGTCGGTAACAGTGATCACCCGCCAACAAATGGACGACCAAGGCTCCACCAGCATCGCCGACACCCTGCGCCGTGCACCGGGCGTGAGCGTGCAGAATTACGACAGCGAACGCTGGGAGTTTTCCAGCCGCGGCCTGCCGATCACCAACTTCCAGTACGACGGGGTCAACTCCACCTACGACGGCGTGTATGACTACGGCACCACCAGCACCGACATGGCGGTGTATGACCGCCTGGAAATCATCAAGGGCTCAGCCGGCCTGATGTCCGGCTCCGGCGATCCTTCGGCCACGGTCAACCTGATTCGCAAAAAGCCCACCCGGGACTTCAAGGCCTCGGTCACCCAGACCTTCGGCTCGTGGGACAACTACCGCACCGAAGGCGATATTTCCGGGCCTTTGACCGACTCCGGCAACGTGCGCGGGCGCTTCGTCGGCGTGTATCAGGATCGCCAGTCGTACCTGGACCACTACCAGAACACCAAGGATATCGCCTACGGCATCCTCGAAGCCGACCTGACGCCGGACACCCTGCTGACCTTCGGCGTCGACCAGCAGGACACCCGCTCCCGTGGCGCCAGCTGGACCGGCTTCCCGATGTACTTCAGCAACGGTTCACGCACCGACTTCTCGCGGTCCTTCAACCCGGCCGCCGACTGGAGCCGCCGCGACTTCCAGAACCAGACCCTGTTTGCCTCGGTGCAACAAAAGCTCGCGAACGACTGGTCGCTGAAAGTCAGCCTCGACCGCAAGCGCAGCCAACACGACACCCTGCTCGCCTCCGCCAGCGGCGGCAACCCGGACCCGGTCACGGGCAACGGGATGTACATGTTCATGGGCAAATACAAGGGTGACCAGGTGCAAAACACCCTGGACATCAACCTCAATGGCCCCTTCAGCCTGTTCGGGCGCGAGCATGAATTGATCATGGGCTTCATGGCCACCCGCTCGAAACAGGACGTGCCGGTGTACGGCTCGATCTACCCGCCCGTGGGCGGCAGCATTTACGACTGGCGCGGCGAATACCCGAAGCCTGACATTCCCCGCAGCGGCCAGAACGACATCGTGCAACGCCAGACCGGCGCGTACCTGGCCACGCGCTTGAAACCCACCGATGACCTGTCGGTGATCCTTGGCACCCGCGTCAGCAACTTCAGCGGCACCGACAACACCGACTTCTACGACCCGACCAAGGCCGACAACCGTTTCACCTACCGCCAGACCGGCGTCGTCACGCCCTATGCCGGTATCGTCTACGACCTGAATGACATCTGGTCGGTGTACACCAGCTACACCAAGATCTACAAACCGCAAAACAGCAAGGACGCCGACCGCAAGTTGCTCGATCCGATTGAAGGCGACACCTACGAAGCCGGGCTCAAGGCCGCTTTCTTCGACGGCCGCCTGAACGCCAGCTTCGCCGCATTCCGCATCGAACAGGACAACGTTGCGCAGTACGTTTCCGGGTTTGAGACCGACTCGGTGTATCGCCCGATTGCCGGCGCCACCACCAAGGGCTTTGAAGTCGAACTGGCCGGTGAAGTGCTGGACGGCTGGAACGTATCGGCGGGCTACACCTACCAGCACAGCCGTGACGCCAACGGCGATTACGTCTACGGCTCCGTGCTGCAAACCACCACGCCCCAGCAAGTGGTGCGGTTGTTCAACAGCTATCGCCTGCCCGGCGCCCTGGAGAACCTGACCGTGGGTGGCGGCGTGAATTGGCAGAGCGAGTTCTTCGGCAATGTGTTCCAGCCCGATCCCAACGACTCGGTGAATTTCGGACAAAACTCACGCATTATCCAGGACAGCTACTTCCTGGTGGACGTCATGGCGCGCTACCGCTTCAACGAGCACCTGAGCACCACGTTGAACGTGAAAAACCTGTTCGACAAAAAGTACTACACCGGCCTGGGCAACTTCGGTACCGGCTTCTACGGCGAGCCGCGCAGCCTGCAATTGGCGACCCGCTGGGATTTTTGAGCCCAAACGCCAGACTGCCGTAGCGCTTGCAACGGCAGTCGACTCGGGCTACCTCCCGTCAGGAAGGTACGTATGTTGTTCCTTCCGGGGCCATCCGAGGATGAGGACTCCGGTTGCCCATAAAACGTGGGCGACCCGCACGGAGCCGGACTGACATGGAAGATCTGCCCTTTCTCTCGCACTTGCTGAACTTGCTGACAGGCGCCGATGAGGCGCGAGCGGCGGCGAAGCAACCCCTTTCCCTGGCAGACACCATCAACGGCGTAGATCCGCGGATCGGTTTCCTGCGCAGAATGGAACCCGAAACCATGAAATGAAACGTTGCAGGCCGGTTTCTGTGTAATCATTCACTGCATTGTTTCCCGGTGAGGCTTGTAGTGATGCGATCGCCCCTCGAACCGACTGCCCCGTCCTTCTGGCGCGACGAACGCCTGCCGTTCATTGAGGCTCGCACCATCGCCGACGGGCGGAAGGTCTGCTACACCCGCCACGCCCACGAGCACTTTTCCATCGGCGCGATCACGGCCGGGCAGAGCCTGTACATCCATGGGGCATCGACCTTCAAGATCAGCACCGGCACCGTGGTCTTGATGAATCCCGGGGATGTCCACGCCTGCAACCCCATTGATGATCTGCCCTGGTCCTATCACATGCTGTATATCGATACGGCCTGGCTGACCGACCTGCAGCACCAGTTGGGTTTCAGCAAGGACCAGGACTTTCGTCCGTTCACCGCCACCCACACCACGGATGTCGCGCTGTACCGCGGGCTGAACGAGCTGTATGAGGTGCTGGTGGACAACCACGCCGAACACCTGCACAAGCAGAGTGCGGTGGTGAGTTTTTTCACCGAGGTGCAACAACGCCTCAACCCGTCGGAGACCCCGGTGCGCGAGGTCAATCACAAGCTGGAGCGGGCCGCCGACTATATCCGCGAACATTGCACCGAGGCCCTGAAGCTCGAAGACATTTGCCAGGCGGCTGAACTGTCGCCGTCGTACCTGATTCGTGCGTTCAAGCAGTATTACGGCATGACGCCCCACGCATTCCTGGTCAATCGCCGTATTCAGTTTGCCCGTACCCAGTTGCGCAGCGGCCAGTTGATCGCCGACGTCGCACTGGCGGCCGGCTTTTCTGATCAGGCGCATTTCCAGCGCACGTTCAAACAGCACCTGGCGGCGACGCCCGGGCAGTATCGCGGCTGATTCAGGCGAGCAGTAAATATCCCACGCTGGCCACCAGCAACGCCGCCATCGAGCGATTGAACAGACGCACGCCCTGCGGATTATTCAGGTAGCGCCGCAAAAATGTGCCGGCATAGGCCCAGCACGCCACCGACAGGTAGCAAATCACCAGATAGAGCACCGCGAACAGCCAGACTTGCTGCGCATCGCCGTCGGCCACGAACAATCCCATGCCCGCCACACACGCCAACCAGGCCTTGGGGTTGAGCCACTGCATGATCGCGCCGTAGAGCATCGAGGGCGCCGTGGCCGTGCCTTCAGCGTCCAGGCGCCCATTGTCCACGGCCAGTTTCCAGGCCATGTACAACAGGAAGGCCACCCCGCCCCATTGAATAAACTGCGTCAGCAGCGGCCAGCGCACCAGCACCTCATGCAGCCCCAGGCCAATCAGCACCAGCAGCAAGGTGAATCCCAACGCGGCCCCGGCCACATGCTTCTGGCTGGCGGCAAACCCAAAGCGCGCGCCTGAACTGAGGGCCACCACATTCACCGGTCCCGGGGTGATGGACGTGGCCAGGGCGAAGGCGGCCATGGAAATGATCAAGCTCATTGCAGTTCCTTTTTGTTGTGCGGGTACGGACTGAACCTTAAGGGGAAGACGGATCACGGTATTGAAGAAAATGCCCCTGCCGGGAATGACCGAAAAAACCACCAGTTGAAACCTTTAGCTCACCCGCTGCAAAAGACAAATTTATTCCATTGATATAACTGTATTTTTCTCTTTCCAAAGGGCGTTTTTGATAGGAAAAAATGCGTGTTTCCCAAGGCAGACACGGTGCTAGAGTCGAGCGCACATCTGGCCGGATGACCTCAACCTGCTCACAAAAAAGGAATCGCCATGTCACGTCGCTTATTGGCAGCTGCCTGCCTGTTGCTGTCCCTCTCCGGGGTTCAGGCCGCGGAACGCTGGGAAACCCTTCCGCCCACCCCGGCGCCGATTGCGGGGGCCAAGACCGGCTATGCCGCCGTCAATGGCATCAAGGTCTACTACACCAAGACCGGGCATGGTTCGCCGGTGATCCTGCTGCACGGTGGCCTGTCCAATTCCGATTACTGGGGCAACCAGGTCAAGGCGCTGGCCGCCAAACACACGGTCATCAGCCTCGACAGCCGTGGCCACGGGCGCAGTTCCCGGGACGAGAACCCCTTCGGTTACGACTTGATGGCCGATGACGTGGTCGCCGTACTCGACAGCCTGAAAATCCCCCGCGCCGATATCGTCGGCTGGAGCGACGGCGCAATCATCGGTATCGATCTTGCCCTGCGCCATCCCGACCGTATTGGCAAGGTGTTTGCCTTTGCCGCCAACACCCAGACCTCCGGGGTCAAGGATGGCGTAGAGAAAAACCCGACCTTCGCCGCCTTCATCGAGCGCGCCGGCCAGGAGTACGCCAGGCACTCGCCGACGCCAAAAGAGTACGACGCCTTCGTCGAGCAGATCAGCCATATGTGGGCCAGCCAACCCAACTGGACCGACGCGCAACTGGCGTCCATCAAGACTCCGATCCTGATTGTCGACGGCGACCACGATGAGGCGATCAAGCGAGAACACACCGAATACATCGCGGCGACCATTCCGGGAGCGGGCCTGCTGATTCTGCCGAACACCAGCCACTTCGCATTCCTGCAGGACCCGACGCTGTTCAATGCCGCGCTGCTGGACTTCCTGGACAGCAAATAGCCCCGCCTACTCTCCTGTCATCCGCTCCAGGCTGTTGCTCAAGTGCAACAGCATGGCGGCCCGGGCCGCGTCCGGGTCCTGGCGGCGGATGGCTTTCAGGATCGCCTCGTGCTCAAGGTTCGCCAGGCGCCCCAGCTCCATCAGGTCCGCGTCGCCGCGTTCCTCGGCATTGATCCGGGTGCGTGGGATTACCGAGTGGCCCAGGTGATAAATCACGTCGGTGAAATAGGTGTTGCCGGTGGCCTGGGCGATCAGGCGATGGAAGCGCACGTCAGGCTCAACGGCACTGTCGTTATTGGCCAGTGAATCCTGGTAATCATCCAGTGCCTGGCGCATCTGCTGCAGTTGTTCATCGGTACGGCGCAAGGCTGCCAGGGCGGCTGCCTGGGTTTCCAGGCCCATGCGCAGTTCAAGAATGCCGCGCACGCTGGCCGCGGTGTCGTGGGTCAGGTGCAGGCCGTGGCGCTCGTCGCGCTCCAGCACAAAGGTGCCGACACCGTGGCGGGTTTCCACCAGCCCGGCGGCCTGCAATTTGGAAAGCGCTTCGCGCACCACCGTGCGACTGACGCCGTACTCGCCCACGATAGCGGACTCGGATGGCAGCTTCTCACCCGGCGCCATCTGTCCCAGGAGAATCTGCTGGGTCAACGCGGTGACGATGTCGTGGGCAAGGCCCGGGGAGCGCTTGCGATGAGGTGCCGAGCTGGGGTTTTGCATCAGGAATTCCGTTCAGGGGCGCCTGGCAATACTAGCATTCTTGCAAGCCCTTACTTGTATGACAACAAACAAATACCTGTAGGAGCGAGCCTGCTCGCGAAAAAACCCGTCGCAGCGCAAACATTGCACCAAACCTCGTAATCGTTGACGATTTTCGCGAGCAAGCTCGCTCCTACAGAGGGTTGCCATCTCTGAAATTGCAGTTGTATGATGTCTATCAAGTTGTCAGACATCTCTGACAACCCAAATACGTCCCCGCACAACAATAATCAGTGGGAGTTTGACCCGTGACCCCTTCCAGCCCTGCGACAGCTGCGCCTGCCACCGACCCGGTCCTGGCCCGCGCGATCAAGAAGGTGAAGAGCCATGTGCTCCCACTGTTCGTGATCATGTTCATCGTCAACTACATCGACCGCGTCAACATCGGCTTTGTGCGTACCCATATGGAGCACGACCTGGGCATTGGTGCGGCCGCCTACGGCTTCGGCGCCGGGTTGTTTTTCATCGGCTACGCGCTGTTCGAAGTGCCGTCCAACATGCTCCTGCAAAAAGTCGGCGCGCGCATCTGGCTGACCCGCATCATGTTCACCTGGGGCATCACCGCCACATTGATGGCCTTCATCCAGAACGAAACCCACTTCTACATCCTGCGCTTTCTGCTGGGCGTGGCCGAAGCCGGCTTCTTTCCCGGGGTGATCTACTACTTCACCCGCTGGCTGCCCGGCGTCGAACGCGGCAAGGCGATTGCAATCTTCCTCAGCGGCTCGGCCCTCGCCTCGCTGATCTCCGGCCCCTTGTCCGGCGTGCTGCTGCAAATCACCGGGCTGGGCCTGCATGGCTGGCAGTGGATGTACATCATCGAAGGCATGGCGTCGGTGCTGCTGTGCTTTTTCGTGTGGTTCTGGCTGGACTCCAAGCCCCACGACGCCAAGTGGCTCAGCCTTGAAGAAAAGGATGCGCTGGTGGGCGAGATCGACCGCGAACAGCGCGAGCGTGACGCCGCCACCACGGTCAAGCCGACCCTGGGCAAGCTGCTCAAGGACCGTCAGATCATGCTGTTCTGCGCCCTGTATTTCTGCATCCAACTGACGATCTATGCCGCCACTTTCTGGTTGCCGAGCATCATTAAAAAGATGGGCGACCTGAGCGACATCCAGGTGGGTTTCTACAACTCCATCCCGTGGTTGATCTCGATCATCGCGATGTACGCCTTCGCGGCACTGGCGGGCAGATTCAAGTTCCAGCAAGCCTGGGTCGCTGCGGCACTGTTGATCGCCGCCGTGGGCATGTTCCTCTCCACTACCGGCGGGCCGATCTTTGCCTTTATCGCCATCTGCTTCGCGGCGATCGGCTTCAAGTCGGCGTCCTCGCTGTTCTGGCCGATTCCCCAGGGTTACCTGGATGCACGCATCGCCGCAGCGGTGATCGCATTGATCAACTCCATCGGCAACCTCGGCGGGTTTGTCGCGCCCACCACCTTTGGTTTCCTGGAACAGACCACCGGCTCGATCCAGGGCGGTTTGTATGGCCTGGCGGGCACTTCGATCCTTGCGGCCATCCTGGTGTTTTTCGCCAGGACACTGCCCGGCCCGACCACCAGCAGCGTGCTGCAACCCGCACCCGTCTTGAGCAAATAAGGACTACACGATGAACACAGAACACCAGCACCACGCCAACAGCGCCCCGGTCGTGACCGGCCTGCAAGTCATCCCGGTGGCCGGTCACGACAGCATGCTGCTCAACCTCAGCGGTGCCCACGGGCCGTTTTTCACGCGCAACATCGTGATCCTTACCGACAGCGCCGGCCGTACCGGCGTCGGTGAGGTACCCGGCGGCGAACGCATCCGCGAGACCCTGGAAGACGCCCGCAGCCTGGTGATCGGCAAGCCCATCGGCCAGTACCAGAGCATTCTCAATGCCATGCGCCAGACCTTCGCCGCGCGGGATTCGGCGGGCCGGGGTTTGCAGACGTTTGACCTGCGCATCACCATCCATGCCGTCACGGCGATGGAAGCGGCACTCCTGGATTTGCTCGGCCAATTCCTCGAAGTCCCGGTGGCGGCCCTTCTCGGCGAAGGCCAGCAGCGCGACGCGGTGAAGATGCTCGGCTACCTGTTCTACATCGGTGATCGCCAGCAAACCGACCTGGCCTATCGCAGCGAAGGCGATGCCGAAGACTGGTTCCGCCTGCGTCATGAAAAGGCCATGACGCCCGAAGCCATCGTGCGTCTGGCAGAGGCGGCCAAGGCGCAATACGGCTTCAATGACTTCAAGCTCAAAGGCGGCGTACTGCGCGGCGGCGACGAAATCGAGGCGGTGACTGCACTGGCCGAACGCTTCCCCGATGCGCGCATCACCCTGGACCCCAACGGCGCCTGGTCACTGAAAGAAGCCATCGCCCTGTGCCGCGACCAGCATCATGTGCTGGCCTATGCTGAAGACCCTTGCGGCGCGGAAAACGGTTACTCCGGGCGCGAAGTCATGGCCGAATTCCGCCGTGCCACCGGGCTGCCCACCGCCACCAACATGATCGCCACCGACTGGCGGGAAATGGGGCATGCGATCCAGTTGCAGTCCGTGGATATTCCCCTGGCCGACCCGCACTTCTGGACCATGCAGGGCTCGGTGCGCGTGGCGCAGATGTGCCACGAATGGGGCCTGACCTGGGGCTCGCACTCCAATAATCACTTCGACATTTCCCTGGCGATGTTCACTCAGGTGGCCGCCGCCGCGCCGGGGGAAATCACGGCCATCGACACCCACTGGATCTGGCAGGACGGCCAGCGGTTGACCAAGGCTCCGCTGAAGATTGTCGACGGCCACATCAAGGTGCCGGCCAAACCGGGCCTGGGCGTGGACATCGACATGGACGCCGTGGCCCACGCCCATGAACTGTACAAAGGCATGGGCCTGGGTGCGCGCAATGACAGCGTGGCGATGCAGTTCATGATTCCGGGCTGGACGTTCGATAACAAGCGGCCGTGCCTGGTGCGCTGACCTCAGTTGAAGATCATCGAAAAGTGCGCGCCCACCCCGGCGCGCACACCCTCGCCGACCGCCAGCGCCACCGAGCCGCCGGCCAGGTTGGCATCGCCGCAGGCAAACACACCGGGCACGGTGGTCTGGCGCGTCTCGTTGGTCAGCAGGTAGGGCCCGGTCGGCCCTTCGACAAACTCACAGCCCAACTGCTCGGCCAATGGGCTGGCCATGCGCGTACGGGACAGGGTGAAAATACCGTCCAGCGCGATCATCCGCCCGTCTGCCAATTCCACATCCGCCCGCTCACCGACAATCCGCCGCACCGCCGAGCTTTCGACGCTGACCCCGCGCCGATCCAGTTGCGCCTGCTGCTCGGCATCCGGCACAAATGCGCCGTTGGTAAAGAGCGTGGTGGTGCCCCAGTCCGGCAGCAGCATCGCGTGATGCATGGCCAGTGGCGACGTCGCCAGCACGCCGATGCGGCCTTGATCCAGTTCATAGCCGTGGCAATACGGGCAATGGAACACATGCTTGCCCCAGCGCTCCTTCAACCCCTCGACCTCGGGTAACTCATCCACCACGCCGGCAGCGAGAATCAAGCGTTTAGCGTTGAACTCACCGTTGCAACGGGTTTGCACCACGAAGCCATCCTGGTTTCGAATCGCTTCAACGGCGGTGTCCTGCACCCAGGTCACCGTCGGATATTCCATCAACTGCCCTCGCCCTTCGGCAGCGATCAGCTCCGGCGGCTGGCCATCCTGGCTGAGGAAACCGTGGGAAGTGGCCGCAAACCGGTTGCGCCGCTGCCCGGCGTCAATCACCAGCACCTTGCGCCGAGCCCGCGCCAGTTGCAGCCCGGCGGACATTCCAGCGTAGCTGCCGCCGACGATAATAACGTCGTAAACCATGAAGATGACCTCTCTGGTGGCCCTTGCATCGGTTGCCGGGCACTCACGACACACCATAAGTTACATAAAAATACCTCGTCAAGCGTCTCGCAACTCCAATCGTTACGAACGATACTTTCGGGCAGGAAATCCAGAGGCTTGCAGATGAGAAACGACACCCGGCTTTCGCGCATGCTCCATGTGCTGATCCACATGGGCCGCCACGAGGAACGCGCCACCTCGGAGACCATCGCGCAGATGCTTGGTACCAACGCGGTGGTGGTACGCCGCACCCTGGGCCTGCTCAAGGAGAAAGGTTATGTGCGTTCGGAAAAAGGCCATCAGGGCGGCTGGATGCTGGGCAAGCCGCTGAGTGAAATCACCCTGCTGGACATCCACAATGCCCTTGGCACGTCGTCGATCTTTGCCGTCGGCCTGTCCACCGATCATCCGCAATGCCTGGTGGAACAGGCCGTCAATGCGGCGCTGAACCAGGCGTTTGACGATGCCCAGGCGTTGCTGCTGCAGCGTTTGGGAGAGGTGACGCTGGCACAGTTGGCGGATGATTTTGACGAGCGCTATCGGGTGGCGATAACGCCCGCACCCTGTGCGTGATGCACGCGACGCCCTAAGCGCCGCCTACCGAGCGCCACGCTGCCTCGGCCAGGGTTTCCCGGTACACCCGAGGGCTGCTGGCCGAGCGCCCGGCCAGCCAGGCACGGCAGTAGCTGTCGGCCTGGCCGATGATCAGTGATGGCAAGAGTTCGGCGGGCACCTGGCTGAGCTGATCACCCCGTCCAGGCAGCACCATCCATTCCTTCAGCAACGCGTTGCGCGCCTGGTTGCGGCTTTCCAGTTCAGCGGCGAACGGGCCCTTGGTCACCGCGAAATGCGCGTGGTACTGGAAGCGCGCCCACTGCGGTTCGCTGTCCACCCAATCGACATAGCTGTGGACCAGTGCGTACACCCCCTCCTTCGCTGTTTTGGCCGATTCAAGGTAGCGCCCACGCAATTCGGCCTGATCCTCCAGCGCGGTAAAAAACAGCGCGGCGACCAGGCCTTCCTTGTTGCCGAAGTGATGATAAATGGCGCCGACGCTGGTATCGCAGCGCGCGCGGATCATCTCGATGGTGGTGGCTTCAAGGCCCTGCTCGTTGAACAGGTCCAGGGCTGCCTTGAAGATATCGCGCTTCAATTCGGCCCTTCGGCCAGGGAAGCAACGCTGAAGCAGATCCGGGGTGTGCATGCTGAACAGGAACTCAGTCAGTGAAGAAGAATAAGCCCAGGCAGCTTGACAGATTTCCCATGGGCAGAATACTGTTCCGCTACAGAACATTATTCTGTAACGGAACAATATTCCGTAAAATTCATTTAATCAGCGAGGCAGCACCATGAGTCAGGCCCTGAGCATGTTCAACAGCGTTGGCCCCGAAGCGTTCAGCAAACTGGCGTGCCAGATGGCGCCCTACTTCAGCACCATCAATCCGTTGATGACCCAGTTGCGTCCGGGGTTTGCCTCGGTGGAAGTGCCGTTCAGCAAGGCCATCACCAACCACCTGGGAACGGTGCACGCCATTGCCATGTGCAACGCTGCGGAGTTGGCGGCGGGTACGATGACGGACGTTTCCGTGCCGGCGGGTGCGCGGTGGATTCCCAAGGGGATGTCGGTGGAGTATCTGGCCAAGGCCAAGAGCAGCGTGACGGCGACGGCCAATGGCGAAGGTATCGACTGGCAAACGGCGGGTGACAAGGTGGTGCCGGTGGAGATGCTGGATGCGGAGGGGAAATTGGTGTTTACCGCGCGGATTATCATGAATGTGAAATTGGGGTGATGGGGTTGGGGGCATATCCGTTGCTGCGGTTATGGCCGCTATCGGGTTGCGCTCTCACAGCGGCCTACCAGCCGACTTGAGTGGGGTGAAGCAACCGCAAAATCAAAGGCGGACACGGTCCAAATGTGGGAGCGGGCTTGCTCGCGAAGGTCGTTAACGATGACGTGGGTATCCTGATTCAACGTGGCGCTTTCAGGTTTTTCGCGAGCAAGCCCGCTCCCACATAAAGCGGCGGAGGCAGCTCCCTTTACTTACTTTGGGCTGGGCCGGCATTCCGGCTTTTGCAAAGTGACTCGCTGTAAGAGCGAAACCATAAGTCGCCGTTACCTGAATAACGGATATACCCCCCCAAAAAACTACCCCCCACAATTCCCACCAATCACCTCCCCCGCAAACGCCTTACGCACAAACGGCGTCGAGTCCACGAGCGAACCATTGACCGTAGCGGAGTGATCCAGCTCAGGATAAAAATGCCATTCAATCCGGTCCCCGACCTTGCACGCATCCCTGACCAGCGCCTTTTGCCCAGGCACAAACACATCCTGATCCCGCCCCCCCGTACCGACAAAAACCGGAATATCCGTCTTCAATGTCGGATACGCCGACTCACGATAAACCTTGTCGAGCGCCTCTTTCGGCGACCGCTTGAAACTGTCATTGAAGCTGAGCCCATCAGCCATCACCCGCTGCTCAATGGCATGCAAACAATCCCGCCGGCTGCTCTCAAACGCAGGCACTGCACGCTCGCTCAAGTAATCCGCAGCCACAAACCCAGGATCAAACAACGTGACAGTACTCAGCCGCAGCAAGTTATAGGCAAAGGTCGGCACCACCGAACTGCGGGCCTTTTCCAACTCGGCACTGCCTCCCGTTTTATGGGTGGCCGCGTAAGGCGTACCGGTCGCCACCACCCCCACGATATCCAACTCGGGCGCATAGTCTTTCGCATAGACCGCCGTGGCAAACGCAGCACGGCCACCCTGTGACTGCCCAAACACCACCACACGTTTGGAGAGTTCGAAACCACCCGCCCCTACCGCGCGAATGCTGTCGAGCACCCCATAGGCCAGCGGGCTGGTCAAACCATACGGATGCAGGCCAGGCGTCCCAAGCCCCTGGTAATCGGTAGCGACAATCGCGTAGCCCTGAGCCAGCCAATAATTGAGATAGCGCGTATCCCGCGGGCTGCGACCGGCGAACGACGGCGCGCAGATATCGGCACTCCCCACCGTGCCGTGGGCCCACGCCATCAGCGGCCAGCCACCCGGCGGCGGTGTGCCCTTGGGCAGGAACAGCGCACCGGAAACGACAATCCGTTTATGGGTATCGAGACCGTCGGTGGACGTGTACAGGATGCGAATATTCTGCCCCGCCTCGGCCAGGCTTTGCTTTTCGGTCAACGGCTCGCTGCGCAGCATCCGCCCGGGTGACGCGGGCACCTTGTCCGCCCAGGTATAGAACGCGGGAACACCACCATCACCGACGGGTGTTTGCGCAGCGCTCACACCACTGCATCCCGCCAGCAATACCGCCAGCGCAAGCGATAACCGACGCGACATCACCAGCCCTCTTTCAACATCCGCAATTCAAGGTACTGCAACAACATGATGGTCTTGCCGTCGACGATCTCGGCACTGTCCACCATGGCCAGGGCCTCCTCGAATCCCAACTCCAGCACTTCGATATCCTCACCTTCATCCTCCAGCCCGCCGCCATCACTGACTCGGTCGCCAGGCTGATATTCGCCGATGAAAAAGTGAATGCGCTCGGTCACCGAGCCCGGGCTCATGAAGGCCGAATAGATCTTTTCTACATGGCCCACACGGTAGCCCGTCTCTTCTTCCGCCTCCAGGCGAATGCGTTCCTCGGGGCTGGCGTTGTCCAGCAGGCCGGCGGCAGACTCGATCAGGTAACCGTGGTAGCCGTTAACGTAGGTAGGCATGCGGAACTGGCGAATCAGCAACACCGTGCGCCGCTCGCGGTTGTACAGCAGGATCGTCGCGCCATTGCCCCGGTCATAGATCTCCCGGGTCTGGGACTGCCAACTGCCGTCGCGGCGGCGCAGGTCAAAGGTGTACTTTTTCAGCACATACCAATTATCCGAGAGCAGTTCTTCGGCGTGGATGCGGACGGGACTGTTTTCCATGGCAGGACCTTTTTGTCTTGTGTTATTCAGCATGTCGTGCAAAATCGTGCACAGTCAAGAAAAAACGTGCAGGAAGCTTCCGATGCTGACCCAACAACGTAAACAACACCTGCTGGATACGCTGCGCCGCGACGGCCGGCTGATTGCCAAGGAGTTGAGCCAGGCACTGGAGGTTTCCGAGGACACGATTCGGCGTGACCTGCGGGAAATGGCCAAGGAAGGTTTGCTGCTGCGGGTGCACGGCGGCGCCTTGCCGGCATCCCCCGCGATGGCTGATTTTTCGGTACGGGAACACTTGGTACCCGAGGAAAAAATCGCCATTGGCCGGACGGCTGCACAACTTGTGCAGCCCGGCCAAGTGGTGTTTATCGATGGCGGTACTACGTGCCTGCAACTGGCCCATCACTTGCCGGCGGACCTGAATGCCACCGTGGTCACCCACAGCCCGTCGATTGCCATGGCCCTGGTGGATCATCCGCAGATTGAAGTGATCATGCTCGGCGGGCGGCTGTTTCGCCACTCACTGGTGGGGGTGGGGGCGGCCACGCTGGAGGCTATCGGCCGGGTCAATGCCGACCTGTATTTCATGGGGGTGTGCAGCGTGCACCCGAATGCCGGCCTGTCTACCGGCGATTATGAAGAGGCAGTGGTCAAGCGCGCGTTGTGTCACGCGGCCGCAGAAACCATCGTGCTGGCCACCTCGGAAAAGCTCAACACCGCGTCGCCCTACCAGGTGGTGGAGCTTACACACGTCAGCGCGATCGTCGCATTGGCCAGTACGCCGCGTGCCCTGCTGCAACCCTACGAAGCTCAGGGCCTGACGCTTTACCTGGCGTGACCGTCAACAGTCCTTGATGGCTTGCCATGACGCGGCGACTTGCGCAGCGTCCGAGGCGTTGACCCGCGCCAGGTCAACCGGATACTCGACCCCCGGATTTTCAGCGAACCGCGTGGCGGTGAACTGGCCGTTGCTGGCACGCAGGATATAGCCGCTGTCCTGGCACGCAGCCGAAGCCAGGAAGATCACCCCAGGCGTGACCCATTCCGGCTTGAGGTTGTGCGGCTCGCCGGTCACGCCCCACATGCGGGTCTTGGCCACGGGTGAGATGGCATTGACCAGGATCCCGGCCTCCGCCCCTTCCCCGCTCAAGGCATTCATGATCCCCAGTTGCGCCATCTTCCCCGCGCTGTAGGCCGCCAGGCCGGGCTGGACGTAGCGCGTGTACATCGCACGGTCGGAGGTGGTCAGCACAATGCGGGGTGCGGCAGATCGCGTGAGGTGCTGCCACGCGTGTTTGCACAGCCAGATCGGTGCATAGACATTGACGTCCATGGCCCGTCGGATGAAAGCCTCGTCGGCGGCCTCGATGGGCTGATAGCCGACCCAGCCAGCATTGTGGATCAGGATATCGAGCTGCCCGAAATGCGTGATGGCGCACTCGATCAGCGCTCGACACCCCGCTTCGCCGGACAGGTCACCCGCGTGGCCAACCACCCGCAGGCCTTCACCCTGCAGCGCCAGCGCGGCCGCCTGTACCACCTGGGGATCAGCCCCATCGCCGAGGGTGTCGGCACCGATATCACTGATTACCACCTGCGCGCCGAGTCGCGCCAACTCGCGCGCATAGCTGAACCCCAAGCCACGGGCGGCACCGGTCACGATTGCGGTTTTACCTGTAAAGTCCATCGTCGCGTTCTCCTGATAGGCACTCCACCCTAACAACCCGTGGCCGTCCTGTTTAATACTGAAAAACAGCGATATTGATACCTGCGTCGTATCAAGCCCCACACCGCCATCTACCTGAAGGAACAGCCCAGATGATCGAAACCCGCCTGTTGCGCCAGTTCGTTGCCGTTGCCGAAGCGCTGCACTTTCACCAGGCTGCGGAGCGCCTGCATATGGCGCAGCCAGCGTTGAGCCAGGCGATCAATCGCCTGGAGGCAAAGTTGGGGTTTGCCCTGCTGCAGCGTGACCGTCGTGGCGTGAAGCTGCTGCCAGCCGGGGCGGCGTTTCTTCAGACGGCCTACACCGTCCTCGGGCAATTGCAGCAAGGCATTGAGCAAGCCCGGCAGGTGTCCCAGGGAACCGCCGGCACGCTCACCATCACCTCGGTGTCGATCACCGGCTATCCGTGGTTGCTGGATACCCTCAGGCAGTTTCGCCTGGCGTTCCCCAGGGTTCAGTTGGTGATCAAGGAAATGCCCTCTGCCAACCAGGCCAAGGCCTTGTTGAGTGGTGATACCGATATCGCTTTTTTGCGCTACCTGCCAGGCCAGGCAGATAACATCGAATCCCGGCTGCTGCTGGATGAACCGATCCTGCTGGCGCTGCCCGCAGACCATCCGAATGCGGATGACGCCGCTATCGAGCTGAAGGACTTTGCCGGCGCCGATTTTGTGTTCACGCCCCAGGCATTGGGCAGTGGCTATCACCACCAGTTGATCGCTTTATGCGAGGCTGCGGGCTTCTCTCCAAGGGTGGTCCAGGAAGCCGATCAATTACCCACCCTGATTGGCCTGGTGGCGTGCGGGTTTGGTGTGGCGCTGGTGCCGCAGTCCATTGCCCGTTCGATGCCCCGTGACAAGGTGGCGTTTGTGCCCCTCACCGCCGCGTCCTCCAGCATCGGGCTCTACCTCAACTGGAACACCAGCCATTCTTCCCCCTTGGCCGGTCACTTCTTTTCTGTGCTGGATGAGGCGATGTAATACTTTGCAAGCAATGTCCGGTGACGACCGTCTGAATATTTCCTGCGCGGCCAGGGCATCTGTTAAAACCCGTGCTTCGCCTGTGTCCTGGAACCTTCATGTCTTCACGTTTTCTGTCCCGTCTCGGCCTGCGCTGGTTTCCCCTGCTGTGCATGGCCGCCCTGATCATCGGCCTGCCCGTGGGTTGCGCCGTGCTGCAACACAAGGAACGCGAGTTGCTGTTTCGCGTGGAGCCAGGCACTGCCAGCTGGTACAGCGGGTTGCCGCGTGATGTGCAGGAATTCGACCTGAAACCCGCGAGTTTCAAGGCAGGGCAGAATATTCATGGCTGGTGGTGGCCAGCGGCACAGAAGGACGCGCCGGCAATTCTCTACCTGCACGGCGTGCGCTGGAATCTCACTGGCCAACTGTTTCGCATCGAACAGCTGCGGGCCCTGGGCTTTTCCGTACTGGCCATCGACTACCGCGGCTTCGGCCAGAGTCGAGGCGACCTGCCGTCGGAAACCAGCGTGTACGAAGACGCGCGCATTGCCTGGGAACGCTTCCAGGTGCTGCAACCCGATCCTGCCAAGCGCCTCATCTACGGGCACTCCCTGGGTGGCGCGGTGGCCATCGACCTCGCGGTGGAACTGGGCAAGCAGGCAGCGAACAATCAGGTGCCGCCGCCAGTGCGCGGACTGGTCATCGAGTCCACCTTTACCTCCCTGGCAGATGTGGCCACAGCAGTAGCCAATACGTCATTGCCGGTGCGCTGGCTGCTGTCGCAGAAGTTCGATTCCATTGACAAGATCGCTGATATCCACATGCCGCTGCTGGTGGTTCACGGGCTCGCCGATGCCTTCGTGCCACCGCGCTTCAGCCAGCAACTGTTTGACGCCGCCCAACAGCCGAAACACCTGTTGCTGGTACCCGGTGCCACTCATAACGACAGCATGCGACTGGCCGGCAGCAGTTATCGCCAGGCGTTGGACAGCCTGATGCAATCGAAGCGCGCCACTCAGGTTGCCGGGCCCTCCACCGGGCGCCCAAACGACTCGTAAATCTGCATTTCGGCACCGGTTTCGCCGGTGCCTGTCAAGGCGCAAAGCCTGCCCATACTGGCCATAAACAGTGACTGATCAAATATTAACCGCAGGTTAAATCGCCATACCCGCCGGGCTCAAGCGAAGTTATCCACAGAGATACCCACGGTTTTCGTGGACAACTCTTTTTACTTTTTTACGATTTTTTTGCTCAGTAATGCCCTGTTGGAAAGCTTGGCGGCAGCAAAATCTCCTGCATCACCTCGCGAATCGAAACCATGGGATTTGGTACCGGACCGGGTGTGGTTTTTCCATGGTGCTCAGCTCACTCGGCAGGGCATCACCGACACCCCAACCCATTGCGTTTGCGCCTAATGCTGATTAATCTCGCATAAACACGCATCAACGAGCAAAAACATGCATAACAGCCATGCTGCCATCGACCTGCCCTCCCTGCGCAAACAGAAAATCCTGTTGCTGCTGGAGCGCGACGGTAAAGTCACTGCCTCGGAGTTGGTGGAGCATTTCGCCGTTTCCCAGGACACCATTCGCCGCGACCTTGGCGAACTCGCCTCCGCCGGTCTGCTGCAACGCGTGCATGGAGGTGCGCTGCCACGGCCCAAGGACACCGGCAAGGATTTCTTCACCCGGTTTGGCGAAACCACCGCGACCAAACGCCACCTGGCGCAACTCGCCGCCGATCGCGTGGAGGACGGCCAGATCGTGCTGTTCGACTCCGGTACCACCACCCTGCAAATCGCCCAGTCACTACCGCATTCCATCAAGCTGACCGCCGTCACGCACTCACCGATGATTGCCATCGCGTTGTCCGAACATCCCAATGTGACGGTGATCCTTGCCGGTGGCCAACTCAACCCGGTGACCATGGCCGCCAGCGGGCATGAAGCATTGCGGCTGATCCAGGGCATCAAGGCCGACCTGCTGTTCACGGGTGTGTGCGCACTGCATCCACAGGTCGGTATCAGCTCGTTGCACTTCGAGGAAGTGGCGGTGAAACAGGCTATGCTCGACAGCGCCTCCCACGTGGTGGCAGTCACCCTGGCCGACAAGCTGGGCGCCGTGGAGCCATTCGTAGTGGCACCGTGCAGCCGCATTCATACCCTGATTACCGAGTGGCACGTGCCGCCGGGCAGCGTCGAGGCTTATGAATGCCTGGGGCTGGAGGTGATGCAAGTGGATGCCTGAGGGGCAAGCATCGCTTGAAGGGCAAGCGCATCGACCAGCGCATGACCGCTGGCCGTATTATCGAAAATACACCAGGTCGGAATGCCCTCCTCCAGGGAGGCTCTCAATACCTCGGCCAGCGCGCACAAACGCTCGGTTTCGTAAGCGCTGTGATAGATACGCGGCGAACCATGCAGGCGCCAATAACGCACGCCTTGCCAACCTTTCGGTGCATCCCCATCAGCGATCACCGGCGGGTCGGCGGCGACCCGTCCTATCTGGTAATCCTGCAAAAGCCTGTCGGCCTGCACCCAGCTGGCGTGCCGCGGCTCAAGCACCACAGGGCCAGCGAAGCGTTGACGCAAGGCTGTGAAAAAGCCGCCGGCAATGATCGGGTCGTAGCTTAAAGAAGGCGGCAATTGCACCAGCAGGCAGCCCAGGCGGTCGCCCAATTGCAGGCACTGTGCAAGGAACTCATCCAATGCCGTATCGCAGTCCCGCAGACGTAATTCATGGGTGATGTGCCGTGGCAGCTTGACCGAAAAACCAAAGCCCGACGGCACTGACTGCGCCCATCGTGCGTAGGTCTGCGGGCGATGGGGACGGTAGAAGGAGCTGTTGATTTCAACCGCATTCAAGCACGCGGCATAACGTTGCAGATGAGTGCCCTGCCGGGGAAATCTTGGCCATTGCTCACGAGGCAGGCTCCAACCGGCACAACCGAGAAAAATCGGCATCAAAACAACACCGACGCCGCATCCCTCATGAAAATCTCCACCGTCTTCGGCCCGACGCCCTCGAACGCATTCAAGCGTTTTTCAAACTCCCCACGGTCGGCACTGGCATCGTGGATATGGCTGATCCTGCCCGCGTACTCCGCATTCAACTTGCTGCTGAGGTCGAGCAGGCGTTGCGCGGTGCTTTCGTCGTAACGCACGTAATGCGCCTCACCGAGCATGGCCACCAGTTCGCGAGAGGTGCAGTGTTGCAGTTTGCGCGGGGTGTCCCGGCCATGCTTCACCACAATCACCTGATAGGCCTGCGCCGCGATCTGCGCCTGAATGCGCTTGCCCATCAGGAAGCTGGCGACAAACCACTTGAACAGTGCGTTGTCATCACCGGGCTTGAGCTCAATACCCAGTTCCCCGGCGCTGATGGATCGCCCCATGACTGCCTCCGTTCTTCACTGACCCAGCTTGCGCTCGGCCTTGGCGGCTTGCTCGTTGATCTGGTCGGTTTGCCGTTGTGTGTCCTTGATGGACGTCGGCGTGATCACCTTATCAACGGTTTCAGTCTTGGGGTTTGGGCGCTGCAAGGAACTGTCCTTCTCGTCAAGCTGGCGACCTTTCTGCGCCTGTTCGGAGCTGATTGCATTGGGGGTTCTGTCAGTGGTTTTTTCAGTGCCCATGGTGATTCTCCTGCTGTTAAAAGATCAGGCTCCAGCGCGGAGCCGTTATGCAGCAGAGCCCATGATTTTTTGATAGTTCAAGGAAATTGCGTGGGCTGCGGCCCGGAGAAATAAGCGCAAATTAATTTAAACCTTTTGCTCAGGCACCCGCTCAACAGTCAGGTAACGGCATCGCGCCACTCTTCAGGAGAAGCATCATGAAGCACTTGCTGATGAAACAAATGGGACTGACCTTCGCGCTGGCCGCAGGCTCGATGGGTGTGGCCATGGCCGCCACTTCCAATGACTTCGTTGACGCCGCAGCCCAGGGCGGCATCACCGAAGTAGAAGCCGGCAAACTGGCGCTGGAAAAGAGCGGTGCCGCTGATATCAAGGCGTTTGCCCAGCACATGATCACCGACCACACCAAGGCCAACCAGGAGCTGACGGCCCTGGCGACGAAGCTCGACATCAAGGTGCCCGACGATGCCAGCCTCACCGACAAGGCCAAGAAAATGATCCTGGAAATCCGTGAAGAGTCCTTTGACAAGGCTTACGCCGACAACCAGGTAAAGGCCCACGAAGACACCGTGGCCCTGTTCAAAAAAGAAGCCGACTCCTCGGATAACGCCGAACTGAAGGCTTTTGCCGAGAAGACCCTGCCGACTCTCGAAACCCATCTGAAGATGGCCAAGGAGTTGCAGTCCCAGCACGCCAATTAATCATTGACCCACTCAGGAGACACTCGACCATGAGTTCGCAACTGCACGGCAAGAAGATTCTGATCATCACCTCCAACACCGGTATCGAGCGCGACGAGTTGCTCAAGCCGCTGGAAGCCCTGCGTGGTTTCGGCGCCACGGTGACCCACGGTTCCAGCAAAGGTGGCAGCACCCAGACCTTTCTCAAGGACACCGAGAAAGACAGGACGGTAGAGTCCGACGCCAAGCTCTCGGACCTGCACGGCAGTGACTTCGATGCACTGGTCATCCCCGGGGGCACCGTCAATGCCGACACCTTGCGCCAGGACGCCGATGCACTGCGGCTGATCAACGACTTCGTCAAGGCCGGGAAAACCGTAGCCGCCATCTGCCATGGCCCTTGGGCCCTGATTGATGCCGGCGTGATCGGCGGCAAGACCCTCACCTCCTACAAAAGCGTGCGCACTGACCTGGTCAATGCCGGCGCAGCAAACTGGGTGGATACGCAGGTGAAGGAATGCCCGGCCAATGGCTGGACCCTGATAACCTCGCGCACGCCCGACGATTTGCCGGCGTTCAACGAGGCCATTGCCAAGACACTGGCGGCCTGACGCCCGCCAATGCAAACAGGCGCCCTCGGGCGCCTGTTTTTTTTCGATTCTGTCTTAGCCTTTGCCATGCTCAGTGGCATGTGTCGCCCGGTTCACACCCTTGGGTCCAAACAGCGCCCAGAGGATCAGCCCCAACAGCGGCATGAAGATCAGTACCACCAGCCATAAACCCTTGGTCTCCCAGCCACTGCCACTGCGCAGAACGCTGTTGATCGCCCACAGTTCCAGCAGCACCAGAATCACCGCCAAGCCAATCCAGACATATTCGATTTGCATGATTCATCCTCCTGAGGTCGTATGCGTTAGGTCAAGCAACGCGCCCGAGGGTTCATTAAAATTGCAACGGATGGCTCTCGCCCAACGGTTGCGGCACACGGGCCGTAACCTTCTAGACTCAAATGGACACTACCTTTTACCCCTCGGAGGCCCGGGATGACCGAGCACATCATCCACTTTCACTGCCAGATCGATCAGGGCACCACCGAGCGCTTTCGTGATTGCTGCCTGGACGCCATCGAGCAAGGCGCCAGTTCGTTGCTGTTGAACCTGTCGACCACCGGCGGCAGCACCAATTTCGGTTTTACCCTCTACACCTTCCTCAAGTCCCTGCCGGTGCCGTTGTGTGCGATCAATGCGGGCAATATCGAGTCCATGGGCATCATCATGTTCCTGGCGGCAAACCGCCGGATCACCACGCCACACTCGCGCTTCCTGATCCATCCGATGAACTGGTACTTCAACCAGAACTCGGTAGACCACCAGCGCCTGCGGGAATACCTGTCGAGCCTGGACAACGACCTGGCGCGCTACGTGAAAATCTACGAACTGGAAACCGCCAGCGCCGAAACCCACCTGGATATTTTCAAGTGCCTCTCGGCCGAGGAAAAAGTCATCGCCGCTCACGAGTCACTGGCTTACGGGATTGCCCATGAGGTCGAGCAGATCGTGTTTGCCGACGACATCAAGCACTGGAAAGTCAGCGGCGGCTAGGCATTGTTTAATGCATGCAAGCCACCACTCGACCGTGCAACCTGCACGACCAGAGCCGCTTTTTATCGCACATAACCTATTATTTTATAAGCAGATAAATATTTTGTTCAACTTGGTACAACTCATGCTGTAGAGGTCTGCACAGGCGGGCAATTCGACCCGCCCTTTCGCTACCCGTGAGGTGTCACCCATGAATGCCATTGATCTTCTCAAGGCCGACCACGAACGCGTCAAAGCCATCCTGAACCAGCTGAGTGAGTCTACTGAACGCGGCGTCAAAAAGCGCACCGAGCTACTGGCGAAACTGGAAATGGAAATCAGCCTTCACACCCGCCTTGAGGAAGAAATCCTCTATCCGGCTTTTCGCAAGGCTGGGGGCAAGGATCAGGAAATCATGTACCACGAAGCCAAGGAAGAACACCGCACCGTCGACTCCCTCGTACTGCCAGACCTGAAGCAGACCTCACCCTCCACGACCGAGTTTTCCGGGCGAGTCAAAGTGGTCAAGGAACTGTTGGAACACCACATCGAGGAAGAAGAAAGCGAGATGTTCCCGCAGGCCAGGAAGCTGCTGGGCAAGGCATTGCTCGAAGAGCTTGGAGCAGAGATGGAAGCGATGAAAGCCGCGCACAAGAAGGCGCCTGGGGCCAAGCCAATGGCGGCGTGATGTCCATTCGTCGCATGGCTGGAAACTTTTTCAAACTTTGATTTGGCTGGCGGATTCCCAATTAGGCAACACCATTGATTCGCTCATCATTGAGGGTTTTGAAAATGGCTAACAGTGGAAAAACCACCTCAGGCGCTGGTCACAAGGATCAGCAAGAAACCACGCGTAAAAGCGGCGGCCAGGGTTCAGGCGGCAATGTCGCCAATGACCGCGCAAAGGCTTCTGAAGCGGGCAAAAAAGGCGGGGCTCATGGCCACGCCCCAGGCTCCAAGAAGTCTTGATTGAGGCGTCGCCGAAGCCCGGATGTGGTCCGGGCTTCGGTCCCAATCGCCAAGAGGGATTGAGTCATGAAGACCAGCATTTCCCAAAGGATCGTACTCGCCGCCAGCTTGACGCTCGTTCTGTATGCCCCCGCCTACGCAGCCTTCGGCGACAACACCGCCCCCGAGGCACCCGCCTTGAGCGGCAACAGCCCACCCGGTTCGGCGCTGCCACCCGGCACCTATCCCAGCAGCCCTTCAGGGGCCGATAGCAGCGGCAACAAGGGCGCTGAAACCAAAGCACCCGCGCCGTCAAAAAGCGTGAAGAGCATCCGCCACAAAGGCACCTCGACCCAGCATCCCGCCAACAAGAGCGGCAAGAAAACCGTTCCTGCATCGGGAAGTTGAGAAATTAGAGCTCGCTTGGGCCACCGATAAAGTCCAGGCGCAAGTTCAACCACTGCCGAACGATTTCCCGGGACGCTTGCCGGGCATCAACAGCAGAGAAGCCCCGCTCGCGCTGCAACCATTCGCTCGTGACTTGGCGCGCCGGTTCAATGGCCGCCAGCGCCTGCTGGCGTTGCTTGGCGGGCCATTGTTTATCAGCGCCCCAGTTGCGCAGCGTTAATTCAGGATCCTGGGTCTTGCCTGCGGCGCCTGGCTGGAGAAACAGCCGAGGCGACGCGGTGGCCTTGAGGGAAAGCGTGTTCCAGTCGGCGTAGCTGGCAAAGCGGATGGTGCCTTCGTTCTGCGATGCAGTGGACAAAGGCTCGGTAAACGAATCGTCCAGCCGCTTCCAGGCCGGCTGTGCAAACAGATCACCCTGAGGGGCACAAATCGGCGCAAAGCTGTCGCGGGTGGAGCCGTACAACGACCCGAACGACTCATACGCGACCTCACCCTGCCGGCTGAAAACGAAACAGTGCACATACGGGCGTTGGTCGGCGTACATCTCATACTGTTGGCGCTCGATCATCATGCGCAGCAAGGTCAACATCACCCGGTCACGGCTGACAGCAGGATCATTCTGCAGGTCCTGCCAGATCGACCAGGGAAAACTGTCTTCCTTGAGTGCTATGAGAACCTGCTTGCGATTCTCCTCGGCCTCATTCTCCGTCACGCCACTGTCAGGTTCAAAACGCTGCAGGTAGACCAGCCAGGCGGCGGCCAGATCGTTCATCGGGTAGCGCCGAAGCCCTTCAACTGCCTGGGCCGGATGGTACGGAATACTGGCAATGATTGCGTCAAGGGCTGCGGTTTCTTTGTGGGTGATGGTTCCCACCTCGACCACTCTCTGGCTCAGTTGGGATTGCAGGCAGCCGGGCAATTGTTCCGGGGTACCGGCACACGCGTTGCGAGTCTGCAACCACGTGCGCTGGCCACGGCGCAATTCGTCGCGCTGGTCGGGTGCCAGTTTGGCCATTGCCTGGCTGTAGTACAGGCCCAGCGTAGTGTCGAGTTCGCTTAATTCAGGGCTGGCGCAAATAGCCTTTTCCACCGTGGTGGAGGCCTTTTTACAATCAAAGGACGCGCCACTGGCAGGCATCCCCGCGCCCATCAGCACGCCAGTGAGCAACAACATTGGATAGGCAGAATGAATACGGCGGGCCATGGCTTTCCTAGGGTGAGTTCCTTTCAAGGCGCTTATTGTGCCGACGCGATTGCCAATGTCCAGTCTGTCGGCACTGTCCTACGAAGCACTCGCCATGGAAGGGGGATCACTTGCCAGCTCTCGCTCAATCTGTTCGATGCTCGGCAAGCTGGTTTGCAGCTCTGCAGGCAGAGATTCCACCAGTTGATACTCGGCAACACCAATGGGGCGCGAACTGTCACGCAGGGCGTATTCGGCCACTACTTCGTTCTTGCTCTTGCACAGCAGCAGGCCGATGGTGGGGCTGTCCTGTGGGTGCTTGAGCTGGGCATCTACCGCCGCGAGGTAAAAGCCCAGCTGCCCCAGATGGTCGGGTTTGAATTTGCCGGCCTTGAGTTCGATGACCACGTAGCACCTCAGCTTGAGGTGATAAAACAGCAGGTCGACGAAAAACTCCTCGCCTCCCACGTCCAGCAACACCTGCCGACCCACGAAGGCAAAACCGGCGCCCAGCTCCAGCAGAAAATCGGTGACATGTTTGACCAGGGCGTTTTCGATTTCACGTTCCTGCGCGTCAAGGGTCAGGCCGAGGAAGTCGAAACGGTAAGGATCCTTAAGCGATTCGCGAGCCAGGTCGGATTGCGCCTTGGGTAGCAGCCCGTCAAAGTTGCTGACCGCATTGCCGCTGCGCTCCAGCAGGCGACCCTCGATTTGCATCACCAGGATGTTGCGCGACCAGTTGTGCTCGATGGCCTGGGCAATGTACCAGCGACGGGTTTCGGGCCCGGGCAGCCTGTCCAGCAACACCAGGTTATGGCCCCAGGGCAATTGTGCAGCAGCCTGTTGCACAAATTCGGAGTCCGGCCACGCCTCCGCAAATGCGCGCATGTACTTCAGGTTACGCGGCGAGAAACCCTTCATTTCCGGAAACGCCGAACGCAAATCCTGCGCCAGCCGCTCAATCACCTTGCTCCCCCAGCCCTGCCGCGCTTGCCGGGTCAGAATATCCTGGCCGATTTGCCAGTACAGCAACACCAGCTCGCGGTTTACCGCCAGGGTGGCGCGTTGCTGGGCGGAGTGGATTCGCCCCTTGAGGTCGGTCAGCCAGTCGCTGTATCCCTCGGGTGGTGTGGTCAGGCTTTCGGGGGTCTCACGCATTCCTTTTTCCCTCATGGGTTCGGCAGGCGGTCGATGGTAGCGAGGGGACAATCCGGAATGGGCCAGCAGAACGCTTTCGATACAAATCAACGGGAACCGTACCTTCACGCGGATCAAGGGGTGCCCCAACGTGCGTGCTGTGGTCAAATGGCCCAGTCACTTCCATGGTTATTCCCGATCTATGAACGCCACACCCACCGACGACAGCCAGGCATCCACCGGGGACCGCATCCTGTTCCTGCTCAAGACCCGTGGCCCACTGAAAACCACGGACCTGGCTGCGCTGCTGGACATCACCTCCGAAGCCGCCCGCCAGCAAATCCAGAAGTTGCAGGTCGCGGAGTTGATCGTCGGCGTATCAGCCCCCATCTCGGGTGCCGGCCGGCCATCCTTGAAGTGGACCCTGACCGAGACCGCACAGAGTAAATTCCCGGATTCCCATAGCGTGCTGACCTTGCACCTGATCGAGTCCATCGAAGTGATTTTTGGCAGTGAAGGCGTGGAAAAAGTCATCGCCAGCATGGAGGCGACCGCCAAGCACGAATACATCCAGGCCTGCTCCGCCGCATCGAGCTTGCAGGAGAAAGTCGCGATCCTGGTGCAGATTCGTGAGCGCGCCGGGTACATGGCGCAGATGGAGCCGCTGGACGAAGGCTGGCTACTGGTGGAAAACCACTGCCCGATCTGCGTGGCCGCCCGCAAATGCCAGGGTTTCTGCCGCTCGGAGTTGCAGATTTTCCAGGCTGCGCTGGGCGATGAGAATGTGGTGGAACGCTGCGAGCATTTGATCTCTGGGGATCGACGCTGCGCCTACAGCATCCAGCCCCGCCACCCGTAAGAAAGAGGCTGCGATGGGCTGCGCAGCAACCGTAATTCCAGCGCCGCAGTGTCCCGGATACACCAACGGTTCAGGACTCACCATTGCTGCGCAGTCCATCGCAGCCTCAGGCCGAAGTCAGGCCCATTGCAGGTTGAACAGAGCGAACGCCAACAGCGCCCAGATCGCCAGCACCAAGTGCGTCAGTTGCAAGCCCTCCTGGCGAATCCAGTAGCCAAACCACAAGCCACCCAGCAGCATCGCGAAAACGAAAGCCGAGAAGCCGCTGAGGGCGAGATTGAGCCATGGCCGCGCGGCCGAGAGGCCATCACCGAGGACCAACTGGTAGCTGCCGGTCCATGCCGCCACTGCCGCGATCACCTGCAGCGCCAACACAATCAGCAGTGCCAATTGATGCAGGTGGTGGGAACGCACAGCGCGCCTTAACAGGAGTATGTCGATGGCCGGAGCCTGGTGCAGTGGCGCCATGGCCATGGTCGCGCCCACCGCACCGACCGAGCTGCGAAAGGCCTGCAAATTGTTGACCACGGCGAGGGTCAGCCAGACACTCAAACCCAGGGCCTGAGTGATAAGGAACAGCCCTGCGGTACCTCCCGGCAACCATAGCTCGACGCTCATCCAAACCTCCTTGTCTGCTGTAGGGCAAATCAGGCTCTTGGCATATAACCAAGAATACACTTGGATAATACGGTGAGCGCTTTAACTTACACAAGGCAAACTTTTAGATCCGGTAACCGTTGTTGCCCAGTGGATCGAGCGGAACCTCAAGGCACCGGCAACCACCCGCTGAACCTTCCCTGGCTATCCAGCGCGCACCAGGCGAAATCTCCGGGCAGCGGCGGCAAGTTCTGCAGCGGTACGCCGCTGCCCTGCTTCCAGTCCACCACTTGCAGGGATGAACCTTGCCAGGCCAGGACCACGCCCCGGACCTGGCTGGTGTCATCGCTGACCCAACGGGCCGCAGCCGCCGTCATGAATGCTTCGATGGGCTCTTCATCGATCTGCGTGCGATACACCGAACCGAGCAGCCAACGGCACACGTTTACATGGTAGGTCCAGTCCAGGGAGGGACGGTTGCGGTAAGCCCAAGTCATGAAACTGCGAAACAGGTTCAAGCCCTCCGGCGGGTCAAGCTTGAGCAAACCGGGGCAGATGTCGAACAAGGTGTGCCAGTAAGGCAGCAACCGTGCATCCAGGTGGACGAAACAGCGGGCGTTACTCGGGTATTCGACAGACGGTAGCAGCACGTCGCCGCGGGACGGACGGCGCGACGCCTTGCTGACCAGACGGGCAGCGCCGGAAGGCAGGATAGAGCTCATGGAACGCACTCACACTCGTGACGATAGAACGCCTCCTGGTATCAGGAAGCCCGGGGCACACGTCAGAATGCAGGGGAAGCACGAGGGTTGGCCGAAGGCCAGGAATACCGCGGAGGGGCCTTGTTGCGCCGCTCATGGGCCGGGCGCGGCTTTTGCCCCAGGCCCAACAGCCAGGCCAGGCAAAACAGGAAGACGATGCCCAGGGTCACGGCGGAGCACACCGGGCAGGCGAAGAAGTTCGACCAGCTGCTGGCCGTCGGATTGCCCAGGCCGGCATCCGAGGCCGGCGCCTTGGTACCCAGGCTTGAGCAGAACTGACCGCCCAGGCCATTGAGCTCAAGCCCCATCATCTGCCCATGGCCCAAACCGCAGACGAACACATTGAACAGGACGCAAAAATACAGGGTCCAGGCAATGAGTGAACGGTCCGGGCGGGAGAGTTTCATGGCGGCGACTTTACCATTCCCCCTGTAGGAGCTGTCGAGCTTTAGCGAGGCTGCGATGCAGGCGCCACGGTCTTGCAGGAATACCGAGCCGATCCCTTCGCAGCCTCGCTCAAGCTCGACAGCGCCCACATTTGGTCTTGCCCGGCAGGGCCTGTGACAGAACGTCGCAGATTACGCCCAGAGGCCCAGGTTGTTAGAATGCCACGCTCTCCTCGCCTGATTTAACGCTTCGTGGTACCCAGGCGCTTCACAGGATGCACAGTTGATGAGTACGTTATTCACCCGCCGCAAAGTCCTCTCCGGCATGGGATTGCTGGGCCTGGGCCTGCTGGCCGGCTGTGACAACAGCCCGAAACTGAACTTCAAGTACGGCAAGGATCTGAGCGACAAGATCATGGGCCGTACCTTCAAGCTCAAGAACACTGACGGCGAGACCGTCACCTTGAGTTCCTTCCGCGGCTTGATGCCAGTGGTGTTCTTCGGCTTCACCCAGTGCCCGGCCGTGTGCCCGACCACCCTGGCGCGCATGGCCCAGGCGAAAAAACTGATGGGCCGCGACGGCAAGATCATGCAGGTGGTGTTTATCACCCTGGATCCGGAACGCGACACGCCCAAGATACTGGACGCCTACGTCAAGGCCTTCGACCCCAGCTTCCAGGCGCTGTACGGCACCCCGGAAGAAATCGCCGTGGCCGCCAAGGAATTCGGGATCTTTTATGAAAAGATCCCCGCCGGCGACAGCTACACCCTCTCCCACACCGCCACCAGCTTTGTGTTCGACACCCGGGGCACCCTGCGCCTGGGCTTGTCTGCCTCGCTTAACGCCAAAGAGTGCGCAGAAGACCTGCTCACCGTCATGGAGGTCTGCTAATGACTGCCGTTCAACACCTCAAGCGCTTCGCCCTCGGTCTCTCCCTGCTGGGCCTCGCCGCCCACGCCAGTGCACAGGCAGTGGTCACCGACGCCTGGGTACGCGCCTCGGTACCGGGCCAACCGTCCAGCGGTGCGTTCATGACCGTCACCGCCGACAGCGACAGCAAACTGCTCAGCGTGGCGTCGCCGGTCGCCAAGACCGTGCAGATCCATGAGATGACCATGAAGGACGACGTGATGCGCATGGGCCCGGTGGACTCGGTGCCATTGCCCGCCGGCAAGGCCGTCAAGCTCGACCCGGATGGCTATCACGTGATGCTGATCGACCTCACCGCCCAGATCAAGGAAGGCGACCAGGTGCCGCTGACCGTCACCGTGGAAAATGCCAAGGGTGGAAAGCAGTCGATCGAAGTGAAGGCCCAAGCCCGTGCGTTGAATGCGACGGAAACCATGGATCACAGCAAGATGCACTAAAGCGCAGATCAAAATGTGGGAGCGGGCTTGCGTGGGAGCGGGCTTGCTCGCGAACGCGGTGTGACAGTCACCGGATGTATTGACTGATCCACCGCTTTGGCGAGCAAGCCCGCTCCCACATTGGCCCTTCAGTGCCTGAAAAATCGGGCGCCCGCTTCATACTTTTTTCGTCTCGCATCAACACTTTCTATATATTTTCAATCTGCAATACAACTCGTTAGCCTGCGCAAGCCGGACGCGTCTCCCTGTCGCCGTCCGGCCAGATAATTCTAAAAATAAGCAGCAGACAACGGGAATAACAATGAACAAATCCCCCATTACCCTGGGCTTGACTTCGGCCACCCTCGGTTTGACCCTCGCCTTCCCAACCTTTGCCGAAGCTGACTTTTTCAAAGACAGCAAGGCCGACCTCGAATTTCGCAACTTCTACTTCAACAGCGATTACCGCCAGCCCAACGCGAGCCAGTCCAAACGCGATGAGTGGGCCCAAGGGCTGATCCTCAATTACCAGTCGGGTTACACCGAAGGCCTGGTGGGCTTTGGCCTCGATGCCATTGGCCTGCAGGGTTTGAAACTGGACTCAAGCCCCGACCGCCAAAACACCGGCCTGCTTCCCGTGGGCGAGGATGGCGCACCGGACAGCTACAGTCGAATGGGCGCCACCGCCAAGGCGCGGATCTCCAAAAGCGTGCTCAAATTCGGCACGCTGATCCCCAAGCTGCCGACCGTACTGCCCAACGATGGCCGGCTGCTGCCCCAGACCTTTCGCGGCACTCAATTGACCAGCCAGGACATCGCCGGCCTGACCTTCGATGCCGGGCGCCTGACCAGCAACACCCTGCGTAACGACAGCGGCCATGCAGACATCGAAGTCGACGGCAAAGGCATCAAGGGTGCCGTGCCCAGCGATAAATTCGACTTCGCCAGTGCCAGCTACAGCTGGACCAAAACCCTGGTCACCGGCTACCACTACGCCAACCTCGAGAACAACTACAAGCAACACATCTTCAACCTGGTCCATACCCTGCCACTGGGTGACGCGCAGTCGTTCAAGACCGACCTGCGTTACGCCGACTCCAGCAAGGAAGGCAACAGCAACATCGACAACCAGGCCTTCGGTGCCAAGTTCACCTACAGCCTCCACGGCCACTCGTTCGGCGCCGCCTACCAGCGCATGAAAGGCACCACCGGCTTCCCCCACCTGGACGGTACCGACTCCTACCTCGTCAACTACGTGATGATCTCGCCGGACTTCGCCAACCCCGAGGAAAAGTCCTGGCAGGCCCGCTACGACTATGACTTCGCCGCCCTCGGCATCCCCGGCCTGACCTTCATGACCCGCTACCTCAAGGGTGACAACTTCGTGCGTACCCGAACCCTGGAAGGTACCGAGTGGGAGCGCAACACCGATATCGGCTACGTGTTCCAGAGCGGTGCCCTGAAGAACCTTGAAGTGAAATGGCGCAATGGCACGTATCGCAGCAATGGCAGCGGCAGCGATATCGACCAGAACCGCTTTATCGTCAGCTACACCCTGCCCTTGCTGTGATTTTTCCCGGAGCGTTGCACATGAATAGCAGAAAAAGCCTGATCCACCTGGCCGTCGCCTTTGCCCTGTTCAGCAGTTACGGCGCCTACGCCGCCGACACCGGCGCGTTGCCCTGCAAAACCACCGAAGAATGCGCCGCCCAGGCGGCCAAAGTCGGCGCCACGCCGGGCTCCTCGCAAAGCGCCCACAAGGCCAAGGGCGACCCGACCCAAACCCAGTTCGCCTGGTTGAACCGCATCAACAAAGCCTCGATCGTGATGCTCACCGAAGAAGGCATCGTCAAGCCGGACATGGGCCACAAGATCGCCGGCGGCGTGCGCTTTGCCATCGACCAGGCCGACCAGCCCGATGGCAAGCGCCCGGAAGACGTGTTGCAACTGGAAAAAATCATGACCGACAAGATCGGTCCGGAAGCGTCGCTGATCCACTCCGGCCGCAGCCGCCAGGACATGCTCGCCACCTACCGCCTGGCCAAACTGCGCTCCCAGGTGCTGGCCTACAGCGAGGCACTGAACGCCACCCGCCAACGTATCCTGAACATCGCCGACAAGAACATCGACACCCTGGTGCCCGCCTACACCAACGGCGTGCAGGCCATGCCCATCAGCTATGCGCACTACCTGCTGGCGTTCGAAGCCGCATTTGATCGCGACGGCCAACGCATCCGTGAACTCTACACCCGCCTCAACCTGAGCCCGATGGGCACCGCGGTACTGGCGAACTCCGCTTACCCGCTGAACCGCGAACGCCTGGCCGAGTTGCTGGGGTTCGACGGCGTGCGGGAAAACTCCCTGGATTCGAGCCAGGTGTCGACCTACGACATCCCGATCGAGGCGGCGAACCTCGCGGCGTCTTCGGCGATCCGCATCGGCGCGATGATTGGCGATATCCATACCCAGTACCATCAGATCCGCCCCTGGTTGCTGCTGGACGAAGAGTCCACCTACACCAGCAGTGCGATGCCGCAAAAACGCAACCCGGGGTTGTTGATGCGCACCCGGGAATCGGCCTCCGACGTGGTGGGCCTGGCGCAAACCGTGACCTTGCGCGCGCATAACGTCACCACCGGCATGACCGACTACAAGTTTGCGTTCGATTCATTGGGACTGTTCCAGTCCACCGATGACATGTTCAAAAGCATGGATGCCGTGCTCGATGCGCTGCAGATCAACCCGCAGCGAGCGCTGGATGAGCTGGAGTCGGAATGGACCACGTCCATGGAGTTGGCCGACACCCTGGAGCGTCAGTTCAAGGTGCCGTTCCGTATTGGCCACAGCTTCGCCTCGTTGATCGTCACCGAGGCGCGCAGCAATGGCACCACGCCGAAGACCTTCGCGTATGCGGACGCGCAGAAGCTGTACACCCAGGCCGCGGACAAATACAAATGGACGCCGAATACGTTGCCGCTGGATGAGGCCGGTTTCCGTGCTGCGCTGTCGCCGACCACGATGGTCAAGACTCGCAAGGGTACGGGTGGGCCGCAGCCGGAAGAGGTCAAGCGGATGCTGGTGGAGGCGCGCAAGAATCTCGACGCGGACCAGAGTTGGTTGAAGGAGCGTCGTGAGAAGCTGAAAGGTGCTGAAGGCAACCTGGACAAGGCCTTCGACAAGTTGCTCAACGCCAAGGGCTGAAATGCGATCTGAATGTGGGAGCGGGCTTGCTCGCGAAGGCGGTGTATCAGTTAGCAGATTTATTGGCTGACCCACCGCATTCGCGAGCAAGCCCGCTCCCACATTTGACCGCGTTTGGGTCTGGAAAGCATGTTCGGCTCAGTGACTCAGTTCCCGCTTCAACACCTCATGGTCAATCGACTTCTGCCACCCGCATATCGCCAGGCACGCCACGCAATTGCCCAGCACATTGGTCAACGACCGACACTTCATCAGCCGTTCCACTCCCAACAACAAACCCACCCCTTCCAGTGGCACCAGTTGCAGGATGTTCAAGGTAGCAATCAGGGTAAACAGCGCCGAGCCCGCGACACTGGTAGACCCCAGCGAGGTAAACAGGCAGATCACCAGCACCGCCAGCAACTCGGGCACGGCAATCTCCACCCCGGCGAGGTGCGCCAGGAACATAATGGCAGTGGTCAGGTAAAGATTGGTACCGGCCAAGTTGAACGTATACCCGGTGGTCAACACCAGGCGCACTAATTGGCGATCACAGCCCAGCGCCTCAAGTTTGCTGACGCAACCTGGAAGTGCGGCCACTGAAGAGCCGGTGAACGTTACCAACAACAACTCTTCTTTCAAGTAAGCAATTAGCCTACTCAATTTAACGCCGAGCAGGCGGGTAATCGTGGCGAACACTAGAATGACGAACACCGCGCAAACCAGGTAAATAACAACAATGAACTTCAAGAGCGGCAGCACCGAACTTAAACCGTACTTTCCCACCACAAATGCCATCGCCCCAAACGCCGCCAGCGGTGCGAACTTCAGGATAAACCGCAGCAACCAGAACAACCCGGCGACCGCCGCTTCCAGCCAACCGAGGCAGCGGTTTGCGACCTGGCCGCCACGCCCCAGCAGCAGGCCGCACAGCACCGCCACCAGCATCACCTGGAGCACCAGGCTTTGGGTGAAAACCTTGTAAAGACTGGACGAAATCGAGGTCATCGACAGCTCGTGCAACAGCGTTTCGGGCGCGGCAGGCGGTGTCAGATGATCAAAATCCAGGTTAGCCACTGCCGTATGATCCAGGCTGAACAACCACCCCGTCGACATTCCCAACACCAATGCAGCAAGGGACATCAGCTGGAAATACACCACGATCCGCCCCACTACATGCCGATGGTGGGGCTCGCGCTTGATACCTGCGACACCGGTCGACACCAGCACAAACAACAGAAATGGCATCAGTAACCCGACCACTTTTATAAAGGCGTCACTGAGCAGCTTCATCTCGATTGCCACGCCCGGATAAAACAGCCCTACTACCATGCCGAGTGCAATGGCAATCAAAATAGGCAAGGTAGCATTATTGGCAAGTCGGGTTGGCATCAATGCTCCATGGTCTTTTTATTTATTGTTATTGTCGGATCAGGCCACTTTCGGCATATTGGTCGCCAAGGCGCATTCAGGCCACAAATAATAAAGTCTTGTCACGGGATATACCACCATGGAACTTCGGCATTTACGTTATTTCATCATGGTGGCCGAAGAGCGACATTTCACCCGCGCTGCCGCTCGCCTGAACATGCAGCAGCCGCCCCTCAGCCAACAGATACGTGCCCTCGAACAAGAGCTGGGATTCGACCTGTTCAAGCGCCACCCCAAGGGCGTCGACCTGACTGCCGGCGGGCTGGTGTTTCTCGATGAAGCGCGAGTGATCCTCGCCCGCGTCGAGCAAGGTTCCCTCAAGGCGGCTCGCGCTGCCCAGGGTATCGAAGGCACGTTGGTCATTGCCTTCACCAGTTCCGCCGCCGCCCACCCGCTGATCCCGCGAATCATCCGCGCCTACCGCGAGCAATACCCGGGCGTGGAGCTCTCGATCAACGAAGGCAGCGCCCGGGAAGTCACCGAAGACACCATCGAAAAACGCATCGACATCGGCATCCTCCGCGCACCGGTGGGCGACCACCAGAGCCTTACGTTCCACCGATTGCTCAACGAAGAAATGCTGCTGACCCTGCCCGTCGGGCATGCGCTGCTCAAGGGCGCCGAGCCAAAAATCACCATGGCCGACCTCAAGGACGAACGCTTCATCCTGGTCCGCCGCCCCGGCGCGCCGGGGATGTACGCCAACCTGATCAAGGCCTGCCAGAACGCCGGCTTCGAGCCGAAGATTGCCTTTGAAGTGGAGCGCATGCTGACCAACGTCAGCCTGGTGGCCGCCGGCGAAGGCATCTCGGTGGTGCCGGCGTCGATGCGCGACGTGCATCGCGAAAGCGTGGTGTACTGCCGGATCAGCGATGCACGGCCAAGGTTGCTGGCACCGATCACCCTGGTGCGGCGCGCGTTCAATCCGTCGGCGCCGTTGCAGAATTTCATTGGGCTGGCGCGGGAGTTGGCGGGGGTTTATCGCAAGGGTTGAGTCATCGCGTGAAAACTCTCGGTGAGCAGTTCCACTGCCGCGCGGATGCTGTCGCTTTGCCGTGGAACGGCGTACAGGCCGTAGTTGACACTCAAAATAGGCCCATCGCTTTCAGCCAGGGAAATGATGCGCATGGTCTCCGGCCGAATATTCTCCGCCGGCAGCAAGGCCACACCCAATCCGCCCTCCACCGCTGCGGTGATTACGCCAATGTTCGGGCTGGTCACCGTGACCCGAAAATCCCGCCCGGCGTTCAGCAAGGCATCAAACATCAAGCGCCGCCAGACACAGGGTTCGGCATACACGATGACATCCAGCGGCAGCGCCGCATCGATTTCTTCATCAATCGCGCACACCCAGTACAGCTCGACGTTCCAGGCGTGCACAGGGTCGGCGTTGAACGATGAGCTGACGCCAATGGCCACGTCCAGCTCGCCGTCATTCCAACGTTCGGCGAGTGCGTCGCCGTGATCAACAACGACCTCCAGGTGTACATGCGGGCAGGCGCGCCGCAGCCGGCCGAGCGCTGCCGGCAACGCCGATACCGCCACGTCTTCCGAGAGCCCGACGCGCACATTGCCCATCACCGTGCGCTCTTTCAGGCGCGCTGCTACCGTCTCGCCCAAGGCCAGAATGCGCGTCGCGTAGGTGAGCAGCAGTTCGCCTTCGGTAGTGGGCACCACGCCCCGACCTGTTCTGCGCAACAGCCGCTGGCCTAGCAACTCCTCAAGCCGGCGGATTTGTGCGCTTAGGGCCGATTGCGCCCTGCCCGCCTGCTGGGCTGCGCCACTCAGGCTGCCGTGCTGGCATACCGAGATAAAGGTTCGTAGCAGATAGGGTTCAAACGCGTCAGATATCATGTTTGGGTTAACTCTGAATCAACAGCTATCACCCTACCTCGATAGCTTGAGCATGACTACCCTGCTGGAACGTTATCAACCAGGAAGAGCCTCATGACCCAGCTCCAGAACCAACGCATCGTACTGGCCGCCCGCCCCGACGGGCGCCCGCAACCCAGCGATTTTCGCGTGGAGTACAGCGCGATTCCCGAGCCTGCCGAAGGCGAAGTGTTGCTGGAAAACCTCTATCTGTCCCTCGACCCCTACATGCGCTGGCGCATGAGTGCGGCCAAATCCTATGCCGAGCCAGTGGGCATCGGCGAGGTGATGGTGGGCGGCACGGTCGCGCGGATCAAACATTCACGAAACCCGTTGTGGCAAGAGGGCGACATCGTGCTTGCCTATGCCGGCTGGCAGCGATTTGCGCTCTCGGACGGCCTCGATCTGCGGCTTCTGGATCCGGGCATCGCCCACCCCAGCACAGCGCTGGGAGTTCTTGGAATGCCGGGGTTCACCGCGTACTCGGGGTTGCTCACTATTGGCCAACCCAAGCCCGGTGACACCGTGGTAGTGGCGGCGGCGAGTGGCGCAGTGGGCTCGGTGGTCGGCCAGATCGCCCGCATCAAGGGCGCACGCGCGGTGGGTATCGCGGGTGGGCCGGAGAAATGCGCATTCGTGAAAAATGAACTCGGGTTTGATGCCGTCATCGACCATCGCGCGGCGGATTTTGCCCAGCAGTTGGCCGAAGCCTGCCCCAATGGAATTGACGTTTACTTCGAAAATGTCTCGGGGGCGGTTTGGGATGCCGTGAGGCCGCTGCTCAATGACTTTGCGCGGATACCCGTATGTGGGCTGATCGCCCATTACAACGACCGCTCGATGCCTGGGCAACAGGTCGACCGACTGCCGGCGACTATGCACGACATCCTCGCCAAGAGCCTCACAGTGCGCGGCTTTATCCAGACCGAGTTTGTTGACGAGCAGCAGGACGACTTCTTGCAGGAAGCCGCGCAGTGGATTGATCAGGGCAAGCTGAAGTGGCGCGAAGACATTGTCGAGGGCCTGGAGCAAGCGCCTGAGGCGTTTATCGGGCTGCTGGAGGGGCGCAACTTCGGCAAGTTGATTGTGCGACTGGCTTGACGCCTCAATCCACCACGAACAACTTCGCCCCGACGGTAGTCGATGACCGATGCCCCTCCATGTCATTGCCCACCTGATAACTCATCCCGGCAGTCAGCGTGAACTGCCGGCCATCCTCCAGCTCGGTGTGCAGCTCACCTTCCAGGCACAGCAGGATATGCCCGCGCCAACACCAGTGATCAGCCAGGTAACCGGCGCTGTATTCGACCATGCGCACGCGGGTTGAACCGAACTGGCAAGTGCGCCAATACGCACTGCCGGTTTCGCCGGGATGCATCACCGGCTCGAGGGTCGACCAGTCGGTAGTGCCAAAGGGGATTGCGGTCAGGTCCATGGTTTTCTCGGCATTGAATAGGTATGGATGAACCGTATCTATAAGGTGAATGCCGCGATAGAGACAGATCCGCTGCATTTGCGGGATACAGGGCGATGACTCTTGGTATTCTGCCAAGCCTCTTCGCATGGAAGCCCGTCGATGAAGATCGATCCATCCTTTGTTGTGCATGAGACCGAGCACTGGCTGCTCAATCATCACCTGTCATCCGCACTGCCGGGCTACCTGATGCTGGGTGCCAAGGCGCCGGTTGACTCACTGGCCGAGATGCCCGATGCGGCGCTCGCGGAGTTGGGTGGGTTGCTGGCCAAAACCCAGCGGGTCATGGAGGCTCAGTTGAAGCCCAAGTGGCTTTACATCAGCCGGTTCGGGCATATGCCGGGCTTCCCGCTGCACTTTCATTTCATACCGGTGTATGGATGGGTTGAAGCGCTGTTCTGGCAGGATGAGCGCTATCGGGTGTTGCAGAATTTCGGGACGCAGCAGAAGGCTACCGACGGTGCGGAGCTGACGCTTTTTATCTGGCGGGAGTTTGGTGAGAGCCCTACGCCGCCGGTGGTTCAAGGAGCTTCGGTGAGCGAGGTGATCAGGTGTTTGCGTACGGAGTTCAATACCCAGGACGACACATGACCTGTGGCGAGGGAGCTTGCTCCCGCTGGGCTGCGCAGCAGCCCCAAGAAGGTCAGCGAGTTCTTTCAGTCAGATTGCGCTGGCTTTATTGGGGCCGCTTCGCGACCCAGCGGGAGCAAGCTCCCTCGCCACAGCAAGCGCCCTCACCACAGTTTTTCCGTGTCAGCGCAAACGGCGCAGGTGTTTGCGCATAGGAATACAGGCCAACTGCAACCCCGATGGCGAGTGGTAGATCGCCTGCTCATCGCCCACATACCCACACCGTCGATAAAAATCCGCCGCGTTCAACGTCGCGTCCAGGATCACTTCCTCGATCCCCAATTCCTGCGCCAACGCTTCCAGATACGCCAGTATCTGTTTGCCAATCCCGCGTCCGGTAAACCCGGGCAGCACAAACAGCGCACCGATTTCGTTGTTCGCCAGATCCAGCATGCCGGTGGCCACAGGTTCACCGTTTAGGCAGCCCAGGTAAAAATGCTTGTCCATCAGCGTGTCGTAACCGTCCTTGGCTGCGCCTTGCGTCCACAACATCATCTGCTCGGACGTATAGGCGCCGATGCATTGGCTGCGTATGGCGAACAGGCGAATGTCGAGGGCTGCCTGTGCATCTTCCAGCGTGGCGCGTCGTATCTCGAGCATCTGTCCCTCCATGGACGTCAGGCGTTCTCGTCACCCGGTCGGGTAAACGAATAGCGATCAATATCGGTCCTCAGCTGCCAGCCCTGGCCCTGCCAATAACGGGCAGCGCTGTCGTTGGTCTTGAACACATCCAGGTGGCATTTGCGGATGCCCAATTGCGCCAGGCGGGTGAGGCAGCGCTCAACCAACGCGTTCGCAATACCCTGGCGCCGATACGCGGGCAGCACCAGCAAGTGCTGCAAATACCCGCGCCGGCCATCGTGCCCGCACATCACGCACCCAACCAGCCCCCCGTCGACCTCGGCGACGAAACTCATGCCTGGATTGCGCTCCAGGTAACGCTCAGTGGCCTCGCGGGAGTCGGCATCGCGCAGGGAGATGCCAGGCGTTTTCTGCATCAGTTCGAGCACGGCGTCGTAGTCGGCAGTGCTCATTACGCGAATAGTGACCATGGTGTTCAAAGCCCTCTGAGTTCGCGCTGATTTTGCCTGTAGTTGTGCCGGCCGCGCACGCATAAATACACGACCGGATAACCGCTTGAGTCAACGCAGCTGAAACCAGGTGGTTTTCAGCTGCGTGTACTTGTCAAAAGCGTGCAGCGACAAATCACGCCCGAACCCGGATTGCTTGCCACCACCGAACGGCACCGCCACATCCAGGGCGTCGATGGTGTTGACCGACACCGTCCCGGCATTCA
The DNA here is from genome assembly GCF_037094675.1 of Pseudomonas sp. KK18. NCBI lineage: Bacteria > Pseudomonadati > Pseudomonadota > Gammaproteobacteria > Pseudomonadales > Pseudomonadaceae > Pseudomonas > Pseudomonas sp. KK18. The sequence continues at coordinate 3,200,007 of NZ_CP146605.1, read as the reverse complement.
GCGCCCGGGCCACGCGGTGCGCACGATTGAGGTCATCACTCCAGACCGAGGCCGCCAGGCCGTAGAGGCTGTCGTTGGCCTGCTGTATCGCCTGCTCTTCCGTGTCGAAAGTGCTGACGGCAAGCACCGGGCCGAACACTTCATCACGGGACAGGGCCATGTCGCGGGTCACACCGGCAAAAATGGTTGGCTGGATGAAGTTTGCTGAACCATTGATGGTCAACTGTTCGCCACCGCACAACAGCCTGGCGCCCTCCCCCTGGGCCTGGCTGATGGCGTGCATGATGCGTGCGGTTTGCTGACTGTCGACGATGGCACCGGCCGCACTGCCGGGGTCCAGCGGATCACCCGGCATCCAGGCGCGCGACTTGGCGATCAGGCGCTCGACGAATTCGTCATGGATGGAGCGTTGCACGTAGAGACGGGAGTTGGCCGAACACACTTCGCCCTGGTTGAAAAAGATGCCGAAGGCGGCCCTCTGCGCTGCAAGGTCCAGGTCCTGGCAGTCCTCGAACACCAGGTTCGGGCTCTTGCCGCCACACTCCAGCCACACCTGTTTCAGGTTGGACTGGGCGGAGTACTGCATGAAGTATTTGCCCACCTGAGTGGAGCCGGTGAACACCAGGCAATCCACGTCGGGGTGCAGCCCCAGGGCCTTGCCGGCACTGTCGCCGAGGCCGGGCACTACATTCAACACACCTTCCGGGACACCGGCTTCCAGGGCAAGCTGGGCCAGGCGCAGGGCAGAAAACGGCGACTGCTCGGCAGGTTTCAAGACCACGCTGTTACCGGCCGCCAACGCCGGCGCGAGTTTCCAGGCGGCCATGTCGAGCGGGAAGTTCCACGGCACCACCGCCGCGATCACCCCCAGTGCTTCACGCGTGATGGTTGCCAACGCGTTGTGAGCGGTGGGCGCGACTTGATCGTAGAGCTTGTCGAGGGCTTCGCCGTACCAGGCAAACACATTGGCGGCGCCGGGCACGTCAACGTTGTAGGCGTCCATCACCGGCTTGCCCATGTTCAGCGAATCGAGCAGCGCCAGTTCCTCGCGGTGGGTCATCAGTAATTCGGAGAGCCTGATCAAAATTTTCTTGCGCTCCACCGGCGGCATCCGTCGCCAGGGGCCGGTCTCGAAGGCCTGGCGTGCGCTGCGCACGGCCAGGTCGACTTCTGCGTCACCGCAGGCTGCAACCCGCGACAGCAACTGCTGGGTCGCAGGGTTAATGGCATCGAAGGTCGCCCCGGATGCCGCATTCACTGAGCGGCCACCGATCAGGGCGGTGTTGATGAACGTCTGGCGGGCAACACGCTGTTGCCAGTAGTTAAGGTCGAACACGTTGTACTCCCAATGAATGGCGATGGATAGACGAGGGGTTCACTCGGCGATCTGCAGTTCCGGCATCTTCACGCGCAGCCCCCGCGTGATGCCCAGCAGGCACAGGAGCCCAAGCCCCATCCAGCACAGGCCGATGGTGAACGACAGGCTGGAAAGGCTGCTCCATAGCCAGATCGTGCTGAGGAACCCAAGCGCCGGCACAACCGCGTACAGCAAGTAGTTCCTGGTGCCGCGCAACTTCTGGTCGACCAGGTAGTGCTTGATCACCGCCAGGTTCACCGCCGAGAACGCAAACAGCGCACCGAAGCTGATCATGTTGGCGACGGTATCCAGCGTGATGAACAAGGCAATCAGCGAGAACAGGCCGACCAGCACGATGGCCGTGGCGGGCACCCGCTTTTTCGTCACCAGCTTGCCGAGCACGCGGGGCAGCGCGCCGTCACGCCCCATGGCGAACAGCACCCGCGACACACTGGCCTGGGAGACCATCGCCGAGGCGAAGCAACCGGCGACATAGGTTGCGGTAAAGGCGGTCACCAGCAGTTCGCCGCCCACCCGGCGCATCACATCCACCGAGGCGGCATCCGGGTCGACGAAGCTGTTCCATTGCGGGAACACCATTTGCGCGAAATACGAAACCAGCAGGAACAGCAGGCCGCCGAACAGCGACACCACCATGATCGCCAACGGGATGGTGCGGCGTGGGTTGGGGGTTTCCTCGGCCATGGTCGACACCGCATCGAAGCCAAGAAACGACAGGCACAGCACCGCGGCGCCCGCCATGATCAGCGGCGCGCTGAAGCCTTCATGGTGGAATGGCGCCAGCAGCGACACGGGTGCGGACTGCTCGCTCAGGGTGTGCACCGACAACGCCACGAACACCACGATGAACACCAACTGAGCGACGATGAGTATCCAGTTGACCCGGGTGATGGACTCGATGCCCACCAGGTTCAGCGTGGTCACCAGGGCAATCGAGCCGAGCACCCACACGGCGGTCGGCACCCCGGGAAAATACTCGGACATGTAGATGCCGATCAGCAAATAGCTGAGCAACGGCAGGAAGATGTAGTCCAGCAACAGGGTCCACCCGGCGATGAAGCCGAAGTAGGCGCCAAACGCCTTGCGGGTGTAAGAGTAGACCGAGCCCGAATAGGGATGCGCCTGGACCATGCGCCCATAGCTGTAGGCCGTCAGCAGCATGGCGGCGAGGGTCAGCATGTAGGCGGTCGGCAAGTGGCCCTTGGTCATTTGGGTTACCAGGCCGTAGGTGGTAAACACTGCCAGCGGCACCATGTACGCCAGGCCGAACAGCACCAGCCCGATAAGACCCAGCGGCTGACGGAAGCGGCGGGACGAGGCGGCTTTGGGTGAGGATTGATGAGCGGGTGTATCGGTCACGTTTGTTATTGTATTCATGGGTGACTCCTGGAAATGGGGGTGCAGGGCGTCGCGGCATTCGATGGCATCGATGCCGTTCAGCGTTGCCTGATGGAGGTTGCGCACCACCCCTCGCCTGGAGTGGCGCGCTGGTCACTTCAGCGTTTTCCCGCGATCCGTGCGGTGCGATCCACGGCGATGCGGGTCTTTTCAACCAGCTCGTCCAGCTCAGTGCGCGTGGCCACCAGTGCCGGTGCCATGATCATGCGGCCCAGCGTCGAGCGAATGATTACGCCCTCTTCGAAACCAAACGTGCGGCACTGCCAGGCCAGGTCGTTTTCGTTCTCGAAGCGCTTGCGGGTGCTCTTGTCTTCAGCGAACTGCAAGGCCGCGAGCAAGCCCGTGCCCTGGATCTCGCCGATCATCGGGTGATTGCCAAACACTTCATGGAGGATTTTTTGCAGGTACGGTCCGGTGTCGTTCTTCACCTGGCGCACGATGCCTTCGTCCCGCAGCGCCTTGAGGTTGGCCAGCGCCACCGCCGCCGCCACCGGGTGCCCGGAATAGGTCAGCCCGTGGGCAAACACGCCGCCGCGCTCCACCAGCGCATCGGCCACGCGCTTGCTCAGCACCAGGCCACCCATCGGCAGGTAACCGGAGGTCAGGCCCTTGGCGATGGACAGGGTGTCGGGCTCGAAACCGAAGTGTTGATGGGCGAACCATTCGCCGGTACGGCCAAAGCCACCAATCACCTCATCGGCACACAGCAGCACATCGTATTGCCGGCAAATGCGCTGGATCTCGGGCCAGTAGCTTTCCGGCGGGAAGATCATGCCGCCCGCGCCCTGGAACGGCTCGGCGATAAACCCGGCGACGTTTTCAGCGCCCAGCTCGAGGATTTTCTCTTCCAGCTGCAAGGCGCAGCGGCGGCCGAACTCGGCAGGCGTCAGCTCGCCGCCATGGGCGTACCAGTAGGGTTCGTCAATGTGTGCCACGTCGGGAATCAGGCCGCCCATCTCGTGCATGAACTTCATGCCGCCCAGGGCAGACGCCGCCAGCGTGGAGCCGTGATAACCATTCCAGCGCCCGATCATGATTTTTTTCTGCGGCTGGCCGACCACTTGCCAGTAACGGCGCACGGTACGGATCAGTACTTCGTTGGCCTCGGAGCCGGAGTTGGTGTAGATCACGTGGCTGTAGTGGCCCGGCAACAGGCTGAAGAGCAACTCCGACAGCTCGATCACCGCCGGGTGGGTGGTGTGGAAGAACATGTTGTAGTACGCCAACTGGTCCATCTGGGCGGCAGCGGCAGCGGTCAAGTCCCTGCGACCGTAACCCAGCTGGGTGCACCACAGGCCCGACATGCCGTCCAGGTAACGCTTGCCTTCGCTGTCCCACAGGTAAAGGCCCTCACCGCGCACCATCACCCGCGGGCCTTCGGCATTCAGCGCTTTTTGATCGACAAATGCATGGATGTGGTGGGCCGCATCCGACTTCTGGTAGTCCTCGGTCAGGCGGTTCAGTTGGGCGGGTACGTTCATGGTATTTCTCTCTTATTAGTAATGACGCAAGGGCGAGCAACGCCGCTCAGCGGTGCTTGCTCATGTAGCTTTCGAGGGGATCTTTGCTCAGCACTCCCTGGGCTTCGGCCAGCGAATCGATAAACAGGGCAAACAGTTCCGATTGCGCGCCGATATCGAGCTTGGTGTAGATGTGCTTGCGGTGGGACTTGATGGTGTCTTCCGAGACGTCGAGGCGTTCGGCCAGCGAACGGGTGGAATGCCCCCGCAGGATCAGTTGGGCGATCCGGCATTCCCGCTCGGTCAATATCGACGAGCCGAAGTTGTTCAGCGCCGAGTGAATGCGCTGCTCCAGCAGGTTTTCAAAACGCGCCCCCTGGGCATCCAGGCCAACGAAATGCTTGCCCAGCACCGCCAGCACCCACGCCGCGATGCGTTTGAATTGGCCGGTGATGGTGGCGTCGAGCTTTTGCGTAAAGGCCAGCGACACCGCCAGGCTCGAGCCGTTGCTCGACTGCAGGATGTAGTTCAGCTCATCCTCCAGATGGGAGTGCCGGTAAAACGACTGGAAGTATTCGCTGAGCTCGAAGTGATCGGGGGCGACCTCGGCCAGCTCGTAACACCCGGAGCTGACGCCCTCCACACAGGCCCCGTAAAACGGGTCGAGCAGATAAAACCCCGACAGGTACTGGCGCACATTGCCTTGTGGCAACCATGGCCCGTCCAGCTCGAACAGCGCACTGGGCATGCCGCCGCGCGGGTAGAAATACAGCGTGGTGGCCTGGATCGGCTGGAGATAACCGAGAGCCTCGAACAAGGTCGCGGCGAACCCCGATTGCCCGATGCTATCGGTCACCCGGGCCATCTGTTCGAACCATTGCGCAGAAGAAAGCCGGTCGTTTTCCACTTCAAACACTCGCTGAAAGAACTGCAAGGATGGTTGCACACCCGCTCCATCCTCGAAATCACCCGATAGGGTGAGCCTGCATCCGATATTTATGCTCACTTCCCAGCTTAATAATATTTTATTAAAAACCGCCCTCCCCCTAGCCTTGAAGCCATGCCCAAGCTGAATCCAACTGCATTACGCAAGGACAGACACATGACTCAAGCAATAACAAAAACAGACACGCTGGTGGTGGGAGCCGGTCAGGCTGGCGTCGCCATGAGCGAGCACCTGAGCAAGCAAGGCGTGCCGCACCTGGTGCTGGAGCGCAGCCGTATCGCCGAGCGCTGGCGCACCGGCCGCTGGGACTCGCTGGTCGCCAACGGCCCGGCCTGGCATGACCGTTTTCCGGGCCTGGCCTTCGATAACGTCGCCCCCGATGGCTTTGCGCCGAAAGAGCGCGTGGCGGACTACTTCGAAGCCTATGCACGCAAGTTCAATGCACCGATTCGCACCGGCGTCGACGTGACCTCGGTGGTGCGCAATGTCGGTCGTCCTGGCTTTACCATCCACACCAGCGAAGGCGTGATCGAAGCCAACCGCGTGGTGGCGGCCACCGGGCCGTTCCAGAAGCCGGTGATTCCGGCGATTGCCCCTCAAGACAGCGCGCTGCACCAGATCCACTCCGCCGACTACCGCAACCCCGCGCAACTGCCGGCCGGCGCGGTGCTGGTGGTGGGGGCGGGTTCCTCCGGGGTGCAGATCGCCGACGAACTGCAACGCTCCGGGCGCCAGGTGTACCTGTCGGTGGGTGCTCACGACCGCCCACCGCGTGCCTATCGCAACCGCGATTTCTGCTGGTGGCTGGGCGTGTTGGGTGAGTGGGACCAGGCCGCGATGAAACCCGGCCGCGAGCACGTGACCATTGCGGTGAGCGGCGCCCACGGCGGCAAGACCATTGACTTCCGCGAGCTGGCCCAGCAAGGCATGACCCTGGTCGGCCTGACCCAATCCTTCAACGGCAGCGTTGCGAGCTTCCAGCCCAACCTGGTGGAAAACCTGGCCCGCGGCGATGAGAACTACCTGGCCCTGCTGGATGCGGCGGATGCCTATATCGAGCGCAACGGCCTCGACCTGCCGCCAGAGCCCGAAGCGCGTCGTGTGTTTCCCGATGCCGAGTGCATCAAGCACCCGATCCTGGAACTGGACCTGGCCAAGGCCGGTATCACTTCAATCATCTGGGCCACCGGCTTTGCCGTGGATTACAGCTGGCTGAAGGTCGATGCATTTGACGCCGCCGGCAAGCCGCAGCACCAGCGCGGCGTGGCCAGCGAGTCGGGCATCTACTTCCTCGGTTTGCCATGGCAGTCGCGCCGGGGTTCGTCGTTTATCTGGGGTGTGTGGCATGACGCCAAGTACGTGGCCGACCATATCGCCATCCAGCGCCAATACCTTGAGTACCGCGAACCGGCACCGGTTGTTCACACCTCACCTGTCAGCGCCTGATCACTTTTTTCTGGAGTTTTTTTGATGCCTACTCACACTCGCATCCGCATGTTCAACACCAAGGAAACCTACCCTAACCAGAGCCTGGACAATGACCTGTGCCAGGCCGTACGCGCCGGAAACACGGTGTATGTACGGGGCCAGGTGGGCACCGATTTCGACGGCAACCTGATCGGCCTTGGCGACCCGCGCGCGCAAGCCGAACAGGCAATGAAAAACGTCAAGCAACTGCTGGAAGAGGCCGGCAGCGACCTGAGCCACATCGTCAAGACCACCACCTACCTGATCGACCCGCGCTACCGCGAGCCGGTGTACCAGGAAGTCGGCAAGTGGCTCAAGGGCGTGTTCCCGATCTCCACCGGGTTGGTGGTTTCGGCCCTGGGCCAGCCACAGTGGCTGATGGAAATCGACGTGATTGCAGTTATCCCCGAGTAACCCAAGGAGGCACGACATGACCTTTTCAATCGTCGCCCGCTGCGCGGAAACCGGCCAGTTGGGCATTGCCATCAGCTCATCGAGCATCGCCGTAGGCGCCCGCTGCCCATGGCTGCGGCCCGGCGTGGGTGCGGTCTCGACCCAGAACATCACCCTGCCCGCCCTCGGCCCGGACGTACTCGATCTATTGGAGCAAGGCCTTGCCCCTGCCGATGCCGTAGACAAGGCCCTGACCCGCAACGGCTACAGCCAATACCGGCAACTGACGGCGATTGATCACCTCGGGCGCACGGTGCATTTCAGCGGCAACGAAACCCTTGGCACCCACAATGCGGTGTCGGGCGAACAGTGCGTGGCCGCCGGCAATATGCTCGCCGACCGCGCGGTGATCGAGGCGATGGTCAAGGCCTACGAGCAAGGCGAAGGCCAACTGGCAGACCGCCTGCTGGCCGCGATGCATGCGGCCATTGCCGCCGGGGGCGAAGCCGGGCCGGTGCATTCCGCCGCGCTGGTGGTGGTGGGCGAGCTGACCTGGCCGATCATCAACCTGCGGGTGGATTGGGCCGACGAGCAGCCGATCGCCGAGCTGCAAAAGCTCTGGGACGCCTACCGTCCACAGGTGCAGGACTACATCGACCGCGCCCTCGCCCCGGACCGCTCCCCTGGCTACGGCGTGGCCGGAGACGACCGATGAGCACCAGCCGGGAACTGCTGCAGGCGCTGGTGGGGTTTGATACCACCAGCCGCGAATCCAACCTGAAGCTGATCGAGTTCGTGCGCGATTACCTGGCAGGGTTCGGCGTGCCTTGCGAGTTGATCTACAACGATGAGCGCAGCAAGGCCAATCTGTTCGCCACCCTCGGCCCGGCGAATGTGCCCGGGATTGTGCTGTCGGGGCACACCGATGTGGTGCCGGTGGATGGCCAGCCGTGGACGTTGCCGCCGTTTGAGTTGACCGAACGGGACGGCAAGCTGTTTGGCCGGGGCACGGCGGACATGAAGGGCTACATCGCCTGTGTACTGGCGCTGGTGCCGGCCTTGGCAAGCGCAGACTTGCGCATGCCGGTGCACATCGCCCTGTCCTACGACGAGGAAGTCGGCTGCCTTGGGGTGCGTTCGCTGCTCAAGGTGCTGGAACAATGGCCGGTGAAACCGCTGCTGTGCATTATCGGCGAGCCCACCGAGCTGAAGCCGGTGCTGGGCCATAAAGGCAAGCTCGCCATGCGCTGTGAAGTGCATGGCGAGGCCTGCCATTCGGCGTATGCGCCCCAGGGCGTGAATGCGATCGAGTATGCGGCGGAGTTGATTGGTGAGCTGGGGCGAATCGGCCAGCGCCTCAAGGTGCATCAGGACGAGCGCTTTGACCCGCCGTTCAGCACCGTGCAAACCGGGGTGATCTCCGGGGGCAAGGCGTTGAATATCGTGCCTGCCGATTGCCGTTTTGACTTTGAAGTGCGCGCCCTGCCCTCGATGGACCCGGGTGAAGTGGCCGAGGAGCTGCAAGCCTATGCGATGCAGCAGGTGTTGCCGCGGATGCAGGCGGTGAGCCGGCAGAGTGCGATTCGCTTCAGTGAGTTGTCGGCGTACCCGGGGCTGGCTACCGACCAGCGCAGCCAGGCGGCGGAGCTGATTGCGGCGTTTTGCGGCTCGCGGGAATTTGGCACCGTGGCGTTCGGGACCGAGGGTGGGTTGTTTGATGCGGCGGGCATTCCGACGGTGGTGTGCGGGCCTGGGAGCATGGACCAGGGGCATAAGCCGGATGAGTTTGTGAGTGTTGCGCAACTGAAGGCTTGCGATGCCATGTTGTTGCGCATGCTCGACTCGATTCGCGCCTGAAACGCGGGCCAAATGTGGGAGCGGGCTTGCTCGCGAATGCGGTGTGACAGTCACCCGATGTATTGACTGATCCACCGCTTTCGCGAGCAAGCCCGCTCCCACATTTTTAGTTCTGTGTCTAACCTAACAACCGCGCCAGCTCTTCCCGGCAATACTCCACAAACAACTGCACCGGCTTGGTCAACGGCGCCCGCCGCAACCACACCGCCGACAACCCCGACCCCGTCACCGTCTCCGCCAATGGCACGCACACCAGTTTCTGCCCGTCATAGGAATACGGCGAAAACGGCTTGGTCACCAGGATCGAAAACCCGAACCCGCGCCCCACCATCCCGCGCACCATCTCGATCGACGGCGAACTGAAGACAATATTCGGCGTCAGCCCACGCTCTTCAAAGATACTCACGAAGTACGTCCGGCTCGGCAGCACATCCAGCAAAATCATCGGTTCCAGCACCAAGTCCGCCAACGACACCTTGGCCTGCTGCGCAAACCGGTGATCCGCCGGCAGCAACGCATAGGGTTGCTGCGGCGGCATCAGCGGCGTGGTCTCGATGGCGCTGCCCAGGTCATGCTCAAACAGCATCGCCACATCGATACTGCCGGCCGTCAGCGCCTGCACCAGTTCCTGCTGTTCGCCATCGCGCAGACGGATTTCCACCCCCGGCCAACGCTCCCGGAAACCGGCAATCAACCGCGGCAAATACAGCGGTGCCACGGTTTCGAAGCAACCGATATCGATCTGCCCCGCCACCACGTCATTGTCTGCCAGGGCGTTCTGCTCAAACTCATGGGCCACCCGCAGCAGCTCCAGGGCCTTGCGATAGAACCGCGCACCGCTCGGCGTCAGTGACACCCCTTGGGCGTGATGGCGGATAAACAGCTGCACACCGAAGCTGTCTTCCAACTGCTTGATGGCCGTCGACACCGACGGTTGCGCGATATAGAGCTTGCGCGAGGCCTCTGCCACGCTGCCGCACTCGGCCGTGGTTACAAAATATCTGAGCTGGCGCAGGTTATAGGCAGCCATCGGGACCTCCATAAACGTGGGATTTCGCCCCAAACAAGTGCGTGAAAATCGGCTTTTTCACACTGATTCAAGTGCATGCAACATACCGGAGCAAAAAAACCCGCGAGATATTATTTTTAAGGTCTATAGCAACAAACTTACTAATTTACCTCCCTGTGACCATTGCACATGATCACTCCAACAACAAAAGCGACGCACACGCGCCGCCCAGCGAAGTACGTCAACGTACTCACCTTGCCTTGGAGCTCGTCATGGTTACCACTGCAACATCCTCCGCCCCGCTTATCGAAAAACACACGATTGGATACGTGCCCCCGGAAGATCGCCACGGAAAGGTAAGAGACCTGTTCACCCTGTGGTTCGGCGGCAACATCGCGCCGTTGCCCATCGTCACCGGCGCGCTGGCCGTGCAACTGTTCGGCCTGAACCTGGTGTGGGGCATCATCGCCATCCTCGTCGGCCACCTCGTCGGCGGCGTGCTGATGGCGCTGCACTCGGCCCAGGGCCCGCAAATGGGCATCCCGCAAATGATCCAGAGCCGCGCCCAGTTCGGCTCCCTTGGCGCACTGCTGGTGGTGGTGATCGCCGGCGTGATGTACATCGGCTTCTTCGCCTCCAACATCGTACTGGCGGGCAAATCCCTGCACGGCGTCGTCGACGCGATCCCGGTACCGGTAGGCATCGTCATCGGCGCCATCGGCTCGGGGATCATCGGCATCATCGGCTACCGCTTCATCCACGTCCTCAACCGCATCGGTACCTGGGTGCTGGGCGCGGGCATCGTGCTGGGTTTTGGCTACATCTTCACCCATGTGCAGACGGCCGACTTCCTGACGCGCGGTAACTTCAACATCTCCGGCTGGCTGGCCACCGTGTCGCTGGCCGCGCTGTGGCAAATCGCGTTTGCGCCGTATGTGTCTGACTACTCCCGCTACCTGCCGGCGGATGTGCCGGTGGCGTCGACCTTCTGGACCACCTATCTGGGCACCGTGCTCGGTTCCAGCCTGTCGTTCATCTTTGGTGCGGTTGCGGTACTGGCTACGCCGGTGGGCATGGACACCATGGACGCAGTCAAACTGGCGACCGGCTCCATTGGCCCGCTGATGCTGTTGCTGTTCCTGCTCAGCGTGATCAGCCATAACGCACTTAACCTGTACGGCGCCGTGCTGTCATTGATCACCCTGGTACAGACCTTTGCCTACCGCTGGATCCCGACCGCCAAGGCGCGTGCCGTGATCTCGGTGCTGGTGCTGGCGGCGTGCTCGATTGCGGCGGTGTTTGCGTCGAAGGATTTTATCGGGCACTTCGTGGACATGGTGCTGGTGTTGTTGGTGGTACTGGTGCCGTGGACGGCGATCAACCTGATCGACTTCTACGCGATCCATAAGGGCAAGTACGACATCGGTTCGATCTTTCGCGTGGATGGCGGGATTTATGGCCGGTACAACCCCCAGGCGCTGGTGGCCTATGCGGTGGGGATTGTGGTGCAGATTCCGTTTATGAATACGCCGCTGTATGTCGGGCCGATTTCGGCGCATATCAACGGGGCGGATTTGTCCTGGTTGGTGGGGTTGGTGGTGACGTCGCCGTTGTATTTCTGGTTGGCGAGTCGGGACAGTGCGTATAAGCGGCGGTTGGAGGGGGGGAAGTTGGTGGGTGGGGTTTAATAGAGCCTGGCTCAGTTACGAGAAAACCCGCATTTGCGGGTTTTCCAGTTATCCGGCTTGGCGAATATTGATGGTGCCAGGAAGGCCGCCATCGCGGCCTCGCTAAAGCTCGACGGCTCCCATAGGGGGTCGGTGGTGTGAGTGGGTTTTGTGTTCGGCGGTGCTGTCGGGGTGTTCTTTCTTTATCATGGGGGCTGTCGTTCAATTTCTCTGGTAACCCAATGCACGCCCTCACCTTCCGTAACGCCAACCCCGCAGACGCCAACCGTTGCTACGAGATCGAAATCTCGGCCTACGAAGGCGATGAAGCCGCGACCCTGGAAAAGATCGCCACGCGCATTGCGCTGTACCCGCAAGGCTTTCTGATCCTGGAGGCGGATGGTGTTGTGGTCGGTTTCATCAACTGCGGTTGCGCCGATGAAGTGGTGATGTCGGATGAGGCCTTCAAGGAGTTGGTCGGGCATTCAGCCGATGCGCCGAATGTGGTGATCATGTCGGTGGTGGTGGATCCCGCCCAGCAAGGCAAGGGCTACTCCACGCGCTTGATGACGGAGTTCGTGCAGCGCATGCAGGCGATGGGCAAGAAGACCATTCACCTGATGTGCAAGGACCGCCATGTGGAGCTGTATAAGCGCATGGGCTATCGCTATGTGCAGCCGTCGGCGTCGGACCATGGCGGGATGGCGTGGCATGAGATGGTGATGGATCTATGAAGCCGCATCTGATTGAGGTCGGCGACCAGCCAGACGCCAAAGCCGAGCAGCTCCTGGGCAGCGGCCTCGCCGCCTTCAACGAGCACGTCACCGGGTCCAATGACCGACGTCCGTTGACGGTGCTGATCAAGGATCCCGACACCGGTGAAACCCTCGGCGGCATCACCGGAAAAACCAGCCTCGGCATGGCCTTTCTCGACCTGTTTTATCTGCCCGAGGCCCTGCGTGGCTCAGGCCTGGGCACAACGCTGCTGAAAGCATTCGAAGACGAAGCCCGTCATCGTGGCTGCCGCTCGGCGATGCTGTACACCCTCAGTTTCCAGGCCCCGGAGTTTTACGAGAAGAATGGCTGGGTGCGGTTTGGTGAAATCCCGTGCGACCCGGAAGGCAGCAGCCGGGTGTTCCTGAGCAAAATGCTCTGAGGAACTTACTTCACTCGATGTCGAACATACGCTCAATCAGCTTTATCGCCTGACGCCCATCCGCCGCATACAACCCAGCTAGCGCTTGTTGATCCGAAAGCCGGTGCAAGTCGAAGTGGTTGTAGAACGCTTGGCCGGTGCGCTGCGATTCAAAATGACTCGCCTCAAGAAGGCGCAGGAACTCCAGATAAGCCAACTTCTCCAGTGCGAGGCGCTCAGCCATCACCCTGTCCTTCCAACGGAAAAATGACTTCCTGAGTATCCAGGTTCTTGATCGTCGAGTACGTGCGGTACTCCACGCTGTAGGCACCCGGGTAGCCCTTGGTGCTGGCGGTCATGCGGAAGGTCACGACATACCGCTGGCCCCCGGCAAACACCACATCATCGGCGCCTTTGTTGCAGAAGGCGCCGCCGGTGCCCAAGGCGTTCATCGACACGTTGCACCAGCGCAATGAATGCTTGCCCGGAGCCAACTTGAGCGCCTGTTCACCGGACACATCAAGGATTGAACGTCGACCGGCGCCCGGGAGCGCAACGCCGTCTACTTCCGTGGCCAACACCAAGCGGTGAAACGGCACGCCCAGTTCACGTACCCGGAACGTTTCGAAGTACACCAGCGCTGCATTCGGGTGGTTGTCGGAGAGGTCGACCGGTTGCATTTTTTCCGGGGCCCAATCGCCTTGGTAGTTCTTGTAGTGGTAGTCGGAACAGGCGCCGAGCAGCGGGAATACACAGGCAACGGCGAGCTTTAACACTTTCATCGGATAAACGGTCCTTGTGAGCGATGACATCATATCGACATTATTTCGATTTTCTTAAGTGCAATTGCTCACGCGTTAAGACTGAAGTCTTTTACCAAACAGCCGATTTTCATGGCTCTCATTCTGAAACGTGTAGGTCGGCGCTCCCAGCAACTCATAACCACGACGCGGATAAAAACCCAGCGCCCGCTCGTTGCCGACCCACACCGTCGCCCACAACAAAGAAGCGCCACCCTGCCCTGCGCGCTGTTCAGCCGCTTGCAGCAAACGGTAGCCGAGTCCGAGTCCGGTAAACCGTTCCTGGATGTAGAGCCGCTGCAACTCCGCCGCCTTCGGGGTTGAGATCAGCGCATGGCCGGTGTCCATCGCCACTTGGGCAAACCCCACCAGATGCCCATTGGCTTCAGCGACGATGATGGCCGTGCCCGGCTGGGCGATCAGCGCGGAAATCGTCTGGCGCGAAAACGCTTGCAGCGCCTCGGCGGCGATTGAGTCGCGAATGCCTTCGGTGGCGTAAGTATCGAGAAAAACCTGCATGCCCAGCACGCCAATGCATAACGCGTCTTCAGGTCGTGCATCGCGGATAAGCATGTCGGGGAGCATTCGAGGGGTACTCTCAAAATCAGCAAAGGCAACGTTTTAACACAACTGCACATCTCTGCAATTGCCAGCCTGAATTCGCCCCAGTAGGGTTATCGCTTCCCCCGCCAACAGGAGCCAGCAATGACCTGGTTTTCAGACCCCGACGCTGTTGCCCGCTACGCCGAAGGCCCGGTGAGGCTGGTACCGGGTTTCGAGTCCCTGCAGCGCATGACCACCCTGTTGCTGCGCGAAAGCGTCCCAGCCACCGGCAAGGTATTGGTACTCGGTGCAGGCGGCGGCCTGGAGTTGAAGAAGTTTGCCGACAGCCAGCCCGAGTGGCAGTTTGTGGGGGTGGACCCGTCTGCCGAGATGCTGAAGCTGGCCGAGGCCACCTTGGGTCCGCTGATGGCCCGGGTGCAGTTGCATGAAGGCTATATCGATACCGCGCCCGAGGGGCCGTTCGATGCCGCCACGTCCTTGCTGACCTTGCATTTCATCCCGGCCGAAGAGCGTCTGCACACCCTGAAAGAACTGTGGCGGCGCTTGTCGCCGGGCGCGCCTTTGATTGCGGCGCATCACAGCTTCCCGCAGTCGTCGCCAGAGGAAAAAGCGCGCTGGCTGAAGCGTTATGCGGCCTATGCCGTGGATTCCGGCGTACCGGCTGAAGATGCCCAGCGGGCGGTTGCCGCCATCAGCAGCCACTTGCCGGTGCTGTCACCCAACGACGATGAAGCGCTGCTACGGGAGGCAGGCTTCGAAGGTGTGGAACTGTTCTACGCGGGCTTCAGCTTCAAGGGCTGGGTTGCGTACAAGCCCGCCTAGCTTCCGGGGGAGGCTTACCAACTCCCCGACGCCCCACCCCCACCACTGGAACCACCACCACCCGATGAGCTGCTGCTGGAACTGGAACTCGAACCGGAGGAGCTGGAGCCCCCACCAGACCCCGACCCCGACCCGCCGCTGATACCGTGGGCAAAGATGAACAGCGCCGCGAACGAAGCGAATGGGAACGCCAACAGCCATCCCGTGGCGCCCTTGTCAATCAATGCCCCAGCGACCCCGTACAACACCAGCACCGCCAACAGCCGCGCGATAAAGCCCACCTGGCTCTCTTGCCACATGCTCTTCATCACCAGGAACAGGCCGAGATACAGGCCCAGGACCAGCAACCCTGCGAATGGATAAGCCAGCCAGTGGATCAAGGATATCTCGCGTACGAAGTTATCGGTCAGCAGCACGCCGGCGATGTAGCCCAACAGCACCAGCACGGTATAAAACGCCGCCCTCGCCTGCCACAACGCGCCGAAAGTAGCGCCACCGATCAACATGCACAGGGGCAGCAACAGCAAATAGACCGGCCAGTCCTTGCCGCCCGCCACCGCGACCAGCACCACGGTGACACCGACCACCGCCATCAGGGCCCGGCGCCAAGGGAGTTTTTCGGCGCCCATCAATACCCCGACCACCCCGCCAAACATGAACGCCAGGAGCACCGCATACGCTTCAGGCGCAACCCCGGCCTTGGCCACCTCGGGCAAGTTGCCGCCGTCCACCAATAGCGTCAGGTCGTCCACCGCCTGCTGCACGCCGCCGGCGTAATCGCCCTGGCGAAAGGCCGGGGTGATGTGTTCTTCGATGATGCGGTGGGCCAGCAGGTCGGTGACCACGCCCTCCAGGCCGTAACCGACTTCGATCCTAACCTTGCGATCGTCCTTCGCCACCAGCAGCAGGATGCCGTCGTTGACGTCCTTGCGCCCCAGTTTCCAGGCACGGAACAGTTGGTTGGCGAAGTCCTCAATGCCAACGCCCTGGGTGCTCGGCAGCAGCATCACCGCCACCTGTGCGCCCTTGCGTTGTTCCAGACCGGCAAGTTGCGTGGTCATGCGGGATTGAGTGGCAGCGTCGAGGGTTTGGGTCAGGTCGATCACGCGCTGGTCCAGCGCAACCGTGACCGGCGCCGGGGGAACGGTTTCGGCCCACACCTGCGAGCCGGAAACGATCAGTAGCAAGCCCAAGACACATTGCCGTAGGAACACCATCATGTTTTGTTACCTGAAGTTTCATCCTGAATCGGCCGACTTTACCCTATCGACGCTATAAACAGGTGACCCGACGCCACCGACTATCTAGACTTACGCCACCCCCACACACGCCCTACACGAGAACGCCATGGACCTTCAGCAGCGCAACAACGTCAGGGTGTATGGCAGCGGTCCCACGACCCTGGTTTTCTCCCATGGCTTCGGGTGTGATCAGACCATGTGGAATTATCTGTTTCCTCACTTCACCGGGCGTTTCCGTGTGGTGCTGTATGACCTGGTGGGGGCTGGCCAGTCCGACCTGGGCGCGTACGACAGCGAAAAATACAGCTCACTCGCCGGCTACGCCCATGACCTAGGCGAGATTGTTGATGAATACGCCGTGGGCCCGGTGGTGCTGGTGGGGCACTCCGTCAGCGCGATGATCGGCGCCCTGGCCGATCGCCAGGCGCCCGGAACAATCGCCGCCCATGTGATGATCGGTCCTTCGCCCTGCTATATCGATTCCGGTGACTACACGGGCGGGTTCACCCTCGACGATATCCATTCGTTGCTCGATACCCTCGACAGCAATTACCTCGGCTGGTCCAGCACCATGGCCCCGGTAATCATGGGCGCGCCTGGGCAACCGGCCCTCGGCGAAGAGCTGACCAACAGCTTCTGCCGCACCGAGCCCGACATCGCCAAGCGCTTCGCACGGGTGACGTTCCTGTCGGACAACCGCCAGGACATCGCCGGCCTGATGACCCCCACCCTGATTCTGCAATCCACCGACGACTTGATCGCACCGGTGTGCGTCGGTGAGTACCTGCATGCCGCGTTGCCCGCCAGCACGTACTGCCTGGTCGATAACGTGGGGCATTGCCCGCACATGAGCGCACCCGGCGCCTGTTCAGCGGCCATGGACAGTTTCCTGTTGCCATGGGTGGGTGCCGATGCCAGCCGATAACCTGTCGTTGCCGGACTCTCAACGTTTGTTCGACGGTGCGCCCTGCGCCTTGGTAGTCACCCGGGAAGACGGCACCATCGTGCAGGCCAACCAGTGCTTCAGCGACTGGACCGGCTTCAGCGTCGATGAGTTGAAAGAACGACGGTTCCAGGACCTGCTGACGATGGGCGGGCGGATCTTCCATCAGACGCACCTGGGGCCGCTGATGAAAATGCAAGGCTCCATCGCCGAAGTGAAACTCGACCTGCTGCACCGTGACCGGCGCACCGTCACGGTATTGCTCAACGGCGTCAGGTACGAACATGCCGGCATTGCCTATAACGAACTGGCCCTCTTCGGCACCACCGACCGCGACAAGTACGAGCGTGAACTGCTCAATGCCCGCAAACTGGCTGAAGCCTTGTTGCAGGAAAAGACCGCCACTGAAGTCGCGCTGCAGCAGGCCCAGGCCGAACTGAGCAGCGCCTATGAAATCGCCCAGCGCCGGGCGCTGTTTGCCGAGCAGATGGTCGCGATTGTCAGCCATGACCTGAAGAACCCGCTTACCGCAATCAAGATGGCCTCGGAGTTCCTCGCCCGTGGCGAGCGCAGCCCCAAGGAGCGCCAACTCCTGGGGCATATCGGCCTGTCCACCGAACGGGCGCAGCGGATGATCGCCGACTTGCTGGACTTCACCCAGGCCAGAGTCGGCCAGGGCATCAGCATCAATCCCGTAGCACTCGACCTGCACGCCGTCACCCGTGACAGTCTCGACGAGTTGCGGGTGGCGTTCCCCACGGCGACCCTCGAACATCACGCCACGGGCAGCGCCCGCACGTTCCTGGATGCCGACCGCATACAACAAATCATCGGCAACCTGGTGGCCAACAGCGTGGCGTACGGCGACCTGCAACAGCCGATTACCATCACCTCGCACCAGGACGCGCAAGAGAGCCGGCTCTCGGTGCATAACCACGGCCCGGCGATTCCCGAAGCGTTGATGGCTGGCTTGTTTGAGCCCATGACCCGAGGCACGGAGCAGGACAGTGAGGTGCGTAGCGTTGGCCTGGGGCTGTTTATCGTGCGGGAAATTGCCAAGGCCCATGATGGAGGTGTTTCGGTGAGCTCAAACCCGGACCGGGGCACCACCTTCAGTGTGCACTTTCCATTGCGCCACCCATGAGCGCGGCAGCCACAGTGCCGTGAACAACGGTTTGGACAGCCCCCGTCAACACCACGCCGCCACGCCCATCCCAATGCACCGTCACGGTACCGCCATCGCATTGCACGTCGACGGTGTCATCCAGCAGCCCACGACGAATCCCGTTGACCACCGCGCCACAACAGCACGAACCCGAGCCCTGCGGGATACCGCCGCCCCGTTCCCAGATGCGCAGGCGGATATGACCCCGGTCGAGTACCTGCACGAAATGCACATTGGTCTTGTTGGGGAACAACGGGTGGGTTTCCAGCGACGGGCCAACCGCTGCAATATCGACCGTCGCCAGGTCATCGACAAAGAAGGTGCAGTGCGGGTTGCCCATGCTGCACGCCGCCGGGTTGCCCTCCAGCGGCAAGCGTTCGGTGTCCATCGCTTGCGCCAGCGGAATAGCTTCCCAGCCCACTGACGGCCGCCCCATGTCCACCGACACCCGCTGCGCCGATTCGCGCACGCAGGTCAGCAGCCCCCGGTTGGTTCGCAGCACGAGGGTGGCAGTGCCGGCTTCGCGCATCAGCATGTCTGCAACCCCGCGGGTGGCGCTGCCGCAGGTGTCGAGCGGGGTGCCGTTGGGGTTCCAGAATTTGATACGGGCGGCCGCGTCAGTGCAGTCGAGCACCACGGCCAATTGATTGAAGCCGATGCCGCGATGACGGTCACCCAGGCGGCGGGCGATTTCAGCGGTGATCGGGTCATCCTGGCCGCGCCGGTCGATCACGATGAAATCATCACCGTGGGCGTGCATCTTCACGAACTGCAAAGTCATGGGGCGTCCTGTTCTCGACCGGGCTTGGCGGGCTAGGATAGGGGGCTGGCGGGTATTTCATCAAATTCCCATCACGGGCATGGTAGCGTGGCTGCGCCCCGATCGGGTCAATCCATCCCTGAGGAACAGCATGCTCCAACGCCCTCTGCACACCGTGGCCCTCGCCGCGCTGCTCGCCGCGTTCGCCAACGCCGCCTTTGCCGCGCCCCAGGTCCTGAGTGCCTGCCAGCCCGCCACCTCGAATCCGACCTCCAAATCGCTGCTGGCTGCCGCCCAGCGCCACCTCGGCGACCAGCCCGACGCCCTGCCCCATCTGCACACCGAAGGTACCCTGCCGAACCACGGCATCCGCGAGCAAAGCATCGCCGCCGAGAAGGATTGGCCAGTCATGCGCCAGGCGGCCCTGGCCTGGCGCATGAGCCGTGACACGCGCTACCTCAAGCAAGTGGATGACTACCTGAGCGCGTGGGCCAGCACCTACCAGCCGGACTTCAACCCGATCGACGAAACCAACCTCGACATGCTGATCAGCGCCTACGCCCTCACCGCCAGCGACCTTCGCCCCCAGACCCGCGACGCCACCCGCGCGCTGCTGACCAACCTGGGCAATGGCTATATCGAGCGCATCAAGCAGTTCCACGGCGAAAAGAAAGCCACCAACACCAATAACTGGCAGAGCCACCGCGTAAAACTGGTCACGGTGGCCGCCGCCGCACTGGGCGACCGCGAGATGCTCGAACAGGCCTTCCAGCTGTTCCGGCAACAGATCAACGACAACGTACTGCCCGACGGCTCGGTGAGCGACTTCCAGGACCGTGACGCCCTGCACTATGTGGTCTACGACCTGGAGCCGCTGGTGCAGGCCGCATTGGCGGCCAAGCCCTACGGCATTGGCGGCAACTGGCTGGACGTCACCGCGCCCCACGGCGGCTCGCTGAGCGAAGCACTGGACTGGCTTGCGCCGTATGCCAAAGGCCAGCGCAGCCACGAAGAGTTCGTGCATACCCACGTGCAGTTCGACCGGGACCGGGCCCGCGTAGGTGAGCCTGGCTACAGCGGCGAATGGAACCCGAAAAGCAGCAATACGCTGTACTGGCTGGCGGCGCAGTTGGACGCCCGGTATCTGCCAGTGGCCGAACAACTCGCGCCCAAGCCTTCGGACTGGATCAGCGCCTGTTATTTGAAGTGAGTCGCCCGGTAGACTGAGCCGACTCACCCCTTCGAAGGATCGACCATGCTTATTGTGTTCAGCGGCCTGCCCGGCACCGGGAAGACCACAATTGCCAAGGCCCTTGCCGGCCAATCCGGCGCCGTGTATCTGCGCATCGACACCATCGAGCAGGCCATCCGCGATGCAGGGGTACTGGAGCAAGGTGTGGGCAGCAGCGGTTACCAGGTGGCCAATGCGCTGGCGTTGAGCAACCTGTTGCTGGGCCACACGGTTGTCGTCGATTGCGTTAACCCGGTGGCTGAAAGTCGTCAGGCGTGGAGCGACACTGCGCTAAGCGCCGGTAAGCCGCTGGTGAATATCCAGGTGGTGTGCTCCGACCCACACGAACACCAACGTCGCGTGGAATCACGCACCAGCGATATTCCGGGGCTCACGCCGCCCACCTGGCAGTCCGTCCTGGCCCATGAATATGAGCCATGGGCCGAGTCGCCATTGACCGTCGATACGGCGCGCTTGCCTCCCCATGAGGCGCTGACGATGATCAACGCTCAGCTAAGCGCCTAGAGCGCACTCTCCATCGCTTTCATCAACACCGGGTCCCGCCCGTAAATGTCCGGCGCGTAGAGCAACGCGCCCTTGCCATCGACCTGCACCGTCCAGTACCCCAACAACACGGGTACCGGCGCCGCGAGCCGGAACTCGTGGGTGGTTTCCGTCGCCAGCAGTTCTTCGGTGCGGATCTTCTCCGCCGGGCTCACCAGCAAGTCCCGCAGCAGCAGTGGCTGCTCAACCCTCACACACCCCGAACTGAAAGCCCGCGGGCCCTTGGAGAACAGCGGTTGGCTCGGTGTGTCGTGCAGGTACACCGAATACGGGTTGGGAAAGCGCAACACGATCCGGCCCAGCGGGTTGCGCGGGCCGGCGCCCTGGCGCAGCAGGATGTTGCCGGGGTGCGACCAGTCGACCTGTTCCGGTGCCAGCGGGTTGCCCTGGCTGTCGAGCACTTGCAGGTTCTGCTGGCGCAGGTATTCGGGGTTCAGGCGGATCGCCGGCAGCTTGTCCTCGCGCATGATGGTGGGCGGGATAGTCCAGGTGGGGTTCAGGGTCAGCCGGGTGATGCGCGACTTCAGCAGCGGCGTCTGGCGGTCGGCGCGGCCGACTTGCAGGCGGGTTTGCCACACGGGCACGCCGCCCTGGTAGAAGCTCAGTTGCGCCGCGGCCACGTTCACCAGCACGCCCTCGGGTTCCAGGTCCCGGGACAGCCAGCGAAACCGTTCAAGGTTGATGCGCAATTGTTCGCGGCGAATCGCCGGGCTGATGTTCAGCTCGGTGACCGTGCCGGGGCCGATCACGCCGTCGGCTTGCAGGGAATGGCTTTGCTGGAAGGTCTTGACCGCGTTGACCAACTCGCCACGGTATTGCGTCCCCGCGGAGGTGGCGCTCAGGTAGCCGCCATTGACCATTCGCCGCGCCAGTTGCGGCACTCGCGAATCGTCCATGCCCGGGCGCAACAACGGGCCGCTGGCCACGGCTTCCCAATGCTGCAACGGTTGCTGGCGCAAGGCGGCGTAGGCACTGCGCAGGCCAAGGTATAGCGGCGCGCTCGGGCGGGCCTGGTCGAAGGCTTGGGCGACGTTCTGCATGCCGGCCTCGGCCATGGCCAGCAATTGGGTGTCGGGGTCCGGGGCAGGTTGCGAATGCCAGACGGGCTCGAAGCGCGACTGCTGCAAGCGGCCGAAATGCAGGTCCTGCAGGGCTTGCAGGTACTGCTGGCTGGTACCGATGTCGATGCACAGCACGTTCCCCGCGGCATCCGCCGGGGGCAGTCTATAGTGAGTCGGGTCCAGGCCATCGTCGGCCAGCAACTGCAGTTGGGCTAGCAATGCGGCGCGGCGATCCCCCTCGGACCACAGCACCACGTCGCCCTGCTGCTGATAAAACGCCTGCAAACGCGCCAGGGAAGGCGCATCGACCTGCCCGGCCGGGCCTGGGCAAACGGTCGACAATTGCGAGAGCGCCAATTGCACCGGGGCCGGCGACACCACCAACAGGTCTTCGGCTGTCGCGACCAGCGGTGCAACGAGCAGGCAAATGCTCAAGTAACATGCGTGTTTTTTGAACAATCGCTTAGCTCCCATCCACGGCGGAGATGCTTTATACATGCTGACCTTTTGCTGCCGACTCGGCCTGATCATCTCGACCTTTGCCTCGCTGAGCACCGTTGCGCTCGCAGACACGGGTAAACCTCTTACTCTGTATAGCAGCCTCGCCCACGCCGCTCCAGAACTCAACCCCGATGTACTGAAAAGAGCCTTGAGCGCCATGCAATGCGCGGTGGGCAATGGCATCGAACAGTCCGACCGGCTGGCGGTGATCGACTATTCCCAACCTTCGACCGCTCGTCGCCTATGGATCTTCGACCTGCGCAAGAAGACATTAGTGCTGCGGGATTTGGTGGCCCACGGACAAAAATCCGGCGAAAACTTCGCCACCCAGTTCTCCAACCGTGAAGGCAGTTACCAGTCCAGCATTGGCTTGTTCCGCACCCAGGAGAGCTACGAAGGCGCCCACGGCTACTCGCTGCGCATGGACGGCCTGGAGCCGGGTTTCAATGACCGTGCACGGGACCGCGCCATCGTGATCCATGCCGCCGACTATGTAAGCCCGTTGTGGAGCAAGCGCGAAGGCCGTATCGGCCGCAGCCAGGGTTGCCCCGCCGTACGCCCGCAGGTAGCGCGCCAGGTGGTGGACAAACTCAAGGACGGCCAGTTCATGTTTTCCTGGTACCCCGACCAGCGCTGGCTGAAGTCCTCGGCTTACCTCAACTGCAAGCCGCGCCAGATGGCGAGTGCCGGTACTGTCAAAGGCGGTTGATGCTCTCGCTGTTGCCGTGCACCATGCGGCTCACGCCACCAGGAACTCCACCGTGTTCCTGGGCTTGATGAGAGAGAGAACCTGAGATGCTTTTACATCAATCCACCTGGATCGAGATTGGCCAGTTTCTGGAACGCAGCCGCAGCATCGTGATTCCCATCGGCTCCAACGAACAACACGGCCCCACCGGCCTGTTGGGCACCGACTGGATGTGCCCGGAAATCATTGCCCATGAAGCGCAGAAGAACGCCGACATCCTGATCGGCCCGACCTTCAATATCGGCATGGCCCAGCATCACCTGGGCTTCCCGGGCACCATTTCCCTGCGCCCTTCGACCTTTATCGCGGCGATTGGCGATTGGGTACGCTCGTTGGCAGGCCATGGTTTCGAGAAGATCCTGTTTCTCAATGGCCACGGCGGCAATATTGCCTCGATCGAAGCGGCGTTCTCCGAGCTGTATGCCGAAGCCAGCTTCAGCGGGCGCCCGTCGGGTTATGCGCTGAAACTGTGCAACTGGTGGGACCTGGAAGGCGTGAACGAGCTGGCGCACCAGCAGTTCCCGGTGGGCCATGGCAGCCATGCCACGCCGTCGGAGATTGCCGTGACCCAATGGGCCTACCCGGATGCGATCAAGTCGGCTGACTACTCGCCGCAAATCGCCAACACCGGCCCGATCCGCGAAGCCCGCGACTTCCGCGCGCGATTCCCGGATGGGCGCATGGGTTCAGACCCGGCGCTGGCCAACCCGCAAAAAGGCGGTGAGTTGGTGGCGTTGGCGGCCAAGGGGTTGGTGAAAGCGGTCGATACGTTCAGCAGCGAGCCAAAGCCGAGCTGAATCATTTACTCAGACAATGAAGACCAACTGTGGGAGCTGTCGAGCTTAAGCGAGGCTGCGATGGGATCACCTCGGTGTCACTGTCATACCGCAGCGATGCCATCGCAGCCTCGCTAAAGCTCGACAGCTCCCACATCAGATCCTCGCTCGTCGATTACAGGCAATCCTGCGCCGCATGCTCGAACCGCGACGGCTTGAACGTCGATGCCAACGGCTTGCGCTCGTACAGGAACACCTTGCCGCCGTCCTGGGACTTGTAGACTTCGAGGATGTTGTCCGCGGCGATCTTGCTGCTCACCACGATCCGGGCATGCCGCGAATTCTGCGTGACCGTGGAGGTCATGCCGTTTTTCTCGAACTTGGGCACCACGCACTGCACGTAGGCTTCAGGGTCCTTGGCGGTTTGCAGGGTAAGGGTTGGGGCATTGGGGGCGGATGCACAGCCCGTCATCAATAAAGAAGCAGAAGCCATCGCTGGCACTAACAACACGCGCATAAAAATTCCTGAAAAATAAACGAAGTGGGCTAACCGGCAGCGACCAACGCCTTGAGCGAGGCATCGAACTGCTTTAATGCGTTCAACTGAACGTCGCGCTGCTGCCCAATCTGTGCAGCGATCTGGGGCGCCGTTTTGTCATGTACCCACACATTAGGCAAGTGCATTTGCATCGAACCCTCGGCTTTGGCGATGTATTGCAGGTCAAGGTCATAGAACTTGGCAACAAACCGCGCTTCCACCCGATCATTACGCTGGGTCAGCAATTGGTTGTAGGTATCGAGCATCACCACCACATCCGGGTGCGCCTGCAACAGCGCATGAAGGTTGTCGTAACGGGTGACCGAGGCAAAGGTGTGCCGCAACGAAGCCATCAGCCAGTCAATCGCCAGGTCCGGGTCGGAACTGTCGACGAAGGCCTGGCGAATCTGCTCGTCCAGCTGGCCCTTGGCACCATTGACCGCCATGGCGTGGTAGCGCGCCAGGTACTCAAGGTTGTCGAGGGTGTTGTCGCTGTAGAGCACGCCGACCGATTGCGAATGCTGCAACCCGACCGGGCTGGCGACGATTGGCGCCAGGTGGCTGGCTTGAAGCCCCCCGGCCGACGCAGAGCCAACCATTGTGCTCATCAGCAGCGCCACCAGGGCCAAACCGGTAAAAGTCCTCATCGCAGGGTCCTTGCACATCATGTTCAATGATGGCAATTGTCCTCCTTTTTCAGAAAAACAGAACTCGCAATACTTGATGGTGACTATTATCTAGAGCAATAGTGTCGTGCAGGCCGCCTCACACAAAATGATAAGGAACGCCTATGAAGCCCCACCAGAAAACCTTCGATCGCATCCGTGAAGCTGTGCTTCCGGAGTTTCGCGAGCGGGTTGCCGATTACCTGGTCGACTATGAGGACGTGCTGCTGGACAACGCCGCCGAACCGGAAGTGGTCTACGCGATTGCCCAGCAACTGCGTGGCTACCTGCGCGGCTTGAACACCACCCGGGTGCTGGGCATGGCCGACTGGGAAGACCTTGACCGCCGGGTGGTGCAAACCTGGCTGGTGCTGCTCAAAGCCGAATAGCACCGCGCCTCAAGCTCAGCGTATATCCACGCGATAACGGAAATGTTCGGCGTGGCCACGGCCGCGTCGCAACTCCAGGGGTTGGCCGGCGTAATCCCGGGCCAGCCGCTCGATCACCATCACCGGGCTGCCCACCGGCACCTGCAACCAGCGGGCCCACACGTCATCGATGGACTCGGCAGTGAGGGCTTCCTCGGCAGAAGCGACTACTTGCCCGCAGACTTCTTCGTAAGTGGGGTACAACAGCAATCCCTGCCGGGTCAGATCCACGTCCAGCAGCGCCTGGAACCGCTCGCGCGGCAGCCAGATTTCCTCGGCCAGCACTGGCCCGGTGTCCAGCACGTGTACCCGCACGATGCAGATTACCGGCGCATCCGCTGCCAGCCCCAGCACCTCGCTCACCGACAACGGCGCCTTCACCGGCTTGACCGACAGGATCCGGCTCTGCGGCAGCTGGCATTCACCGCCCGGGCCCTGGAAGCGGAAACACCGGAACAACGACGATTGAAACTTCGGGCGGCGCACAAACGTACCACGGCCCTGCTGGCGCTCCAGAATGCCCTCGCCCACCAATGCCTCGATCGCTTTACGCACGGTGCCGGTAGACAGCTGGTACTGGGTGGACAACACCGCTTCAGGGGGAATAGCCGCACCGGCACGCCAGTGATTATTGGCAATCTGCTCAATCAGATGATCCCGAAAACGCTGATACAACGGCAGGCGGGAGTCACTCGACAGTATATTCATGGACCAGGATTCACTTTGTAATTGAGGAGTGTGACTACAGCGACGGTCGTGCCTGCTTGACCCATTCCTGGACCGAAGGCCGTTGCCATTGGCGCTGGGCGTACGCCACCAGGTTGGCGGGTACGGTGTCACCGTTGAGGATCAGCCGATTGAGCATCACGGCCAGGTCCACGTCGGCAATCGACCACGCGCCGAACAGGTAGTCGCGGCCGTCGGCCAACAGCGCCTGCGCCGCGTTGATCAGCGTGTGGGCCGCTGCTTCAGCAACCGGCGACAGCGGTTCGCCCTTGAGCCCGTAAAACACCACCAGGGTCGAGCGTTCCTGCCGAATCGGCATCAAGTCACTGCGCAACCACGCCTGTACCTGCCGCGCTCTCGCCCGCTGGCGGGGTTCGGCCGGGTACACCGGCACCTGCGGGAACACATCCTCCAGGTACTCGGTAATCGCCGATGACTCGGACAGCGCAAACTCACCCTGCACCAGGGTCGGCACGCGCCCCGTCAGCGACAAGTGCGTGTACGCGTCAGTCTGGTTCTCGGCCGTGTCGAGGTTCAACGTGAGCAGTTCAAATTCAAGGCCCTTTTCCCGCAGGGTCACAAACGCCGACATCGCGTAGGGACTGGTGAAATGGGCGTCAACGTACAGGCTCAGCGGGCGATGGTTCACGGCGACATCTCCTTGGTGGGAGCACCACACTACGAGATCGCGCCGCGCAAATGAAATGCGCGGTTTTTATGGGGGCATTCCTGGCTGGAATACCATCGATAATGGCAATACTATGGCCCCTTGAACCCACCCGTAACGCCCCGAAAAGCGGATCAAGGAACGATCACTAGATGAAACAAGCGGTTGTCGTCATCCACGGAATCGGCGAGCAGCGCCCGATGGATACCCTGCGTGGCTTCGTCGAAGCGGCGATCCCGGCGGACACCCCCGAGGCGACGCCTTTCTATTGGAGCAAACCCGACCGGTTTTCGCGCAACTTCGATTTGCGCGTGTTGAAGTCGGCGGGTCGCAACACCACCGATTTCTACGAGTACTACTGGGCCCACAAGATGCAGGGCACCAAGGTCGGGCACCTGCTCAGTTGGCTATGGGACATTTTCAAGCGCCCGCGCCGGGATATCCCGACGGCCATCGTGCCGATCTGGCGCGCCACGCGCTGGGCCTTGCTGGCCCTGCTCGTGCTGCTGGTCAGCGGAACCCTGGCGACGCTGTATGGCCGATTCCCCCACAGCGACAACCCCTTCGCCCTGATCCCGGTGCTGCTGGCGGTGATCGGCCTGGCCCTGAAGTACTCGGCACTGTCATACCTTGGCGATGCCGCCCGCTACCTGAGCCCCAACCCGCAGAACGTGGTGGTGCGCGAACAGATCCGCGCCGATGGCGTCGACCTGCTGCGCGCCCTGCATGACAAGGGTGATTACGACCGCATCATCGTCGTCGGCCACAGTTTGGGCAGCGTGATTGCCTACGACATCGTCGGCTACCTGTGGCACGAGCATCACGATCAGTTACGCCCCGGCGGCCCGGAACTCGCCGCCCGCTACGCCAATCACGAGCGACTGCAACCGGTGGTCCAGGACACGCTGCCAAAGGCTGGAAACGCCCTCGACGGCCGCCTGCAAAGCCTCCTCAGGTTCCGCGAACAGCAAGCCGAAGCGTTTATCGAACAACGCAACCTCGGCAACCCGTGGCGCATCACCGACCTCGTCACCCTCGGCAGCCCGATGGCCCACGCCAGCCTGTTGCTGGGCCGCAGCGTGAGCGACTTCAAGCGCCGCATCGAACGCCGCGAAGCCCCCGCCTGCCCGCCGACGCTCGACGATAAGGGCTACGGCTACAGCGGCCGGCTGCCCGTCACCGTGGGCGGTCGCCCATTTTCACCGCTGTATTTGCACCATGCCGCGGCCTTCGCCGTGACCCGTTGGACCAACCTCTACTTCCCCGCGCCCCTGGGCCTGTTTGGCGACATCGTCGGCGGCCCGGTCAGCCCGGTGATGGGCCCCGGCGTACTGGACCTGCCGGTCAGCGTGGGCAAATGGAAAGGCTGGCTCGCCAGCTCCTGGCTCAGCCACACCCATTACTGGAGCGAACGCGGCGGCGCCAAGGGCTACCTGAATAAACTGACCACCGATGACGCGGCGATTACCCAAGGCGAACGTCCGTCGGCGACTGAAGCGTTGCGCTGGGCGATTGATCTCAAGGGGGTGCGGCGTTTTCGCCAGGCGGGCGTCAGAGACTTAGTGGCTGAACCCGAGGCCTAGCCCGAAAAGCCACCGTCCTCCAGGAACGCCCGCTCCTCCTCTGTCGTGACCCTGGCCAACACCTCATTACGATGAGGAAAGCGCCCGAACCGCTCGATGATGCGGGCGTGCTCCTTGGCCCAGCGGTAGGTATTGGCATCAAGGTCCTTGTTCAGGGCCACCGACAGCTGTTGATCCCCGGGATCTTCAGAATGCTCGAAGGGCAAATAACAAAACGCCCGCAACGGGGTTTCGATCGACTTGTCCATCCCCGCCTCGACCATCTGCCGCGCGTACAAACGCGCCAGCGGGTCGGTGGCGAACATATGCGCCGTGCCACGGAAGGTATTGCGCGGGAACTGGTCCAGCAGCAACAGCAACGCCAGCGCGCCTTCCGGCGTTTGCATCCAGCTCTCCAGTTCGCGCCGGGCCGCCTGCAAATGCGTGGTGTAGAAAGCCTCGCGAAAACGCCGGTCAAACCCTTCATCCTTGGCAAACCAGAGCTTGGGCCCCGCCTGTTTCCAGAACTCAATAACCGCCATTGCTGCATTTTCGATCGTCGTCACAATCCTCTCCTCACTCACTCCACAAATTTCATCATCACTCTAAACAAAATCTATAAAGTTTCGGAACGTGTCTGAATGTTTCCACCGCACACAGGTAGTGTTGATGATCCTACGCCTTGCCCAGATTTTCAGTGACTCCAGCACCCGGGTTCGCGCCAAGCTGTTTGGCATCTACGGGTTGTTGATCGGCATTAACGTCGTCGCCTGGATCTGGGCGCTGGTGGCGTTCCATGAGCACCCGGTGCTGCTCGGCACCGCGCTCCTGGCCTACGGTTTCGGGCTGCGGCATGCGGTGGATGCCGACCATATCGCCGCCATCGACAACGTGACCCGCAAGCTGATGCAGGAAAAGAAACGTCCGGTGGCGGTGGGCTTCTTTTTCTCCCTGGGACATTCTTCGGTGGTGGTCCTGGCATCCATTGGCGTCGCGTTTGCGGCCTCGGTGATGCAGGCGCGGTTTGAAGGGTTCAAGGCCATCGGCGGGGTGATCGGCACGTCGGTCTCGGCCTCGTTCCTGCTGGTCATCGCCTTGATGAACCTGGTGATCCTGCACGCGATCTACAAGGCCTGGCGCCATGTGCGCCAGGGCGGTGCGTATGTGGAGGACGACTTCGACCTGCTGCTGGCGGACCGGGGTTTCATGGCGCGGATTTTCCGCCCGGTGTTTCGCCTGATCAGCCGCAGCTGGCACATGTACCCGTTGGGTTTCCTGTTCGGCCTGGGCTTTGATACGGCCACCGAGATCGGCCTGTTGGGGATTTCTGCGACCCAGGCCTCTCAAGGGCTGTCGCCGTGGGCGATCATGGTGTTCCCGCTGCTGTTCAGCGCCGGCATGTCCCTGGTGGACACGCTGGACGGCCACCTGATGCTGGGGGCATACGGCTGGGCGTACATGAAGCCGATCCGCAAGATCTACTACAACATGACCATTACCCTGGTATCGGTGGTGGTTGCGGTGGTGATCGGCAGTATCGAGGCATTGGGGTTGATGGGTGACCAGTTGGACCTGAAGGGATCGTTCTGGAGCTTTATCGGCTCGCTGAACGACAGCTTCGGGATGCTGGGCTACATGATCATCGGGATCTTCGTGGCCAGTTGGGCGATCTCGGTGATGCTGTATCGCCTCAAGGGCTTTGACCGGATTGAAGTGAACGCGGGTTGACCGAGGGACATTCGGTCTTGTTGTGGCGAGGGAGCTTGCTCCCGCTGGGTCGCGAAGCGGCCCCAATAAGGCAATCGAGAGCCACCTGAAAGAACACCGTGTCCTTTTTTTGGGGCAGCTTCGCAGCACAGCGGGAGCAAGCTCCCTCGCCACGGGTTGTTCATTCACCCGATAGGTTTTCCCAGGCTCAGAAATCCACCGTCGCCGACAATTTCACTGTCCGCGGCTCACCCTGGGTCAGGTAGTTATTGGCCGTCGACGCCGACGACCAGTACGCCTTGTTCGCTACGTTTTCGACGTTGGCGCGCAGGGTGATGTACTTGTCATCCGCCTTGAAGCCATACCGCGCCCCCAGGTCGACGCGGGTCCAGGCCGGGATGCTCAGGCTGTTGGCGGCGTTGACGTATTCGCCACCGGTGCGCAGCATCCGTGCGCTGACCGCCGCACCCTGGATGCCCGGCACATCCCAATCCGCACCGACGTTGTACTGGAAGCGCGGCACACCCGCGGCGCGGTTGCCGTCGGTGGCGCCGTTGGAGGTGCTCTTCTGTTCGGTGTCCATCCAGGTGGCACCGGCCAGCAGGCGCAGGCCGTCGATGGGCTCGCCGAACACGTTGAGTTCCACGCCTTTGTTGATCTGTTCACCGTCGACAGTGAAGGTGTCGAACTTCTGGCCCGGGAACCGGGTGGTCGCGTTGTTCGGCTGTTCGATGCGGTACACACCCAGCGTGGCGCCATAGTTTTCCCAGTCCAGCTTCACCCCGGCTTCCGTCTGCTTGCTGCGCTTGGGCGGGAAGACTTCGCCGGGGTTGGTCACGTTCGTGAGTGGCGCCGTCGGGCCCTGGGCCAGGCCTTCGATACGGTTGGCGTAGAACGACACGTGCTCCCATGGCTTGATCACCAGGCCATAGACCGGTGTGGTGATGGACTCGGAGTACGGTGTCCCCCGTGCCCCCGTGGCCGTGTTCCAACTGTCCACCTCGATGGTCTGGCGCCGCACGCCCAGGGTCAACAGCACCCGATCATCCAAAAAGCCCAGGGTGTCGGACACCGCCGCACTCTTGATGCGGTTCTTGCCGACAACCCGCGGGTCGTGAATATCACTGCCGAAATAGGTGTTGGTAGGTCGCGGCGTTTGCGTCGGGTCGTACAGGTTGCCGGGCTGGCGGTTGGCTTGCAGGATCGCCTCGTAGGACGAGCGCTGCTCGCCCCAGATCCCCGACAGCCCGAAGTTCATCTGATGGGTCACCGGCCCCGTCGCAAAGTGCCCGTTCAAGCCGGCCATGGCGCTTTTGTTGTCTTCGTCATGGGGTGAATAGAGGAAGCCCACCTTGGCGCTGCCATCGTTGGCGACATACAGCGACGAATACTGGCCGTTCTCCCGAGTGTGCTTGGCGCCACCTGCCGCGTAGGCCGTCCAGTTATCGTTCAAGTCATATTCGGCGTTGACCATGCCGTAGGTGTCTTCCAGCTGCGACCAGCTCCAGTCCTGGGCGTAGTTGTTCTTGGCCGACGGCGGGCTGGGCACTTTGGTGCCGGTCAGGTAGACCACCGAGCGGCCGTTATTGATGCGTTCTTTCTGGTAGCCAAAGTCGGTGGAGACCCGCAAGCGCTCGCCGCGATAATCCAGGGCAACGGCGATCAACTGCGAGCTTTTGTTTTCGTCATCCACAGCGGTTTCGCCGCCGTGCCGCGCCAGGTTGACCCGGGCGCCAAAGCGGTTGTCTTCGCCAAAGCGTTGGCCAAGGTCGATGTGGCCGCCGGCCTGGCTGTCGCTGGCGTAATCGAGGGTGACGCTGCGGGTGGGCGTGTCTTCAGCGCGCTTGGGCACCAGGTTGACGCTGCCGCCGATCCCGCTGCCCGAGGGCGACACGCCGTTGACGAAGGCATTCGGGCCCTTGAACAACTCCACCCGTTCCAGGGCTTCGGTAGTGATGATCTGCCGGGGCAGCACGCCGTACAGGCCGTTGAATGCGATGTCATCGGTACTCAGCGGCAGTCCGCGAATGGTGAACACCTGAGAGAAGTTGCCAAACCCGGACGACTGGCGCACCGACGCGTCGTTGAGCAAAACGTCGCCGACGGTTCGCGCTTGTTGGTCGGCGATGGTTTTCGAGGTGTAGCTGACCACGCTGAATGGCACGTCGTTGATGGACCGATTGCCCAACACGCCCAGGCGTGCAGAACGTGCCACCTGGCCACCGGCATACGTGTCTGCCTGCGCCCCGCTCGCTTCACCGCTGATGGTGGTGGCGCCCAACTCCAACGCACCACCGCTGGCCTGGGGCACCACGGTATAACCGTTGGTGCCGGTGCCTTGCAGGGTGTAGCCGCTGCCTTGCAGCAACTGGGCAAAACCCGATTGTGCGCTGTAGCTGCCTTGCAGCCCCGGGCTTTGTTGATCGTTGAGCAACGTGGAATCGAACGACAACGGCACCCCGGACAACGCCGCAAACTGCGCCAGCACATTCCCCAGCGGCCCCGCCGCGATGTTATAGCTGCGCGCCGCACTGCTTGGCGCAGCGTCTTCTGCCTGGGCGTTCTGCAACGGTGCGACGGCGGCAAGGGCGACCGCCAGGCTCAGTGCCTTCAACGGACGGGGGCAGTACGGGAGCGGTCTGGCGGTCATGGGCATTCCTGTCGGCGCGGAGCAATGTTGAGGGTTCTCCCCTACACCGGGCGACCACGAAAAAGGTATCAGCGAAAGTTGAAAAAGATCAGCGCGGCTCGACCGTCACCCAATACCCGGTCAGGCTGCTGACCTTGACCGGCAAGGTTTCCTGCAACAGGTGCAGGCTGGCATCGGTATCGCGCAGGGGAAACGCACCCGACACCGTGAGGTCGGCAACCGAGGCATGGCAGCGCAATACGCCGGCGCGATAACGCCCCAGCTCATCCAGCAGGTCCGCCAGGCGCATATGCTGGGCCAGCAGCATGCCGTTCTCCCAGGTCAGGGTGCTGACGTCCAGCGGCTCGACGGCGGCTACCCGGTCAACACTGAAGGCGCCCTGCTCGCCCGCCTTGACGATCACCCCCTGGCCGGCATGCACCGCCAGCAACTCCACCGCGCCTTCGGTCACGGCCACTCGGCTTGCCTGCTCACCCACCCGCACGCTGAATCGGGTGCCCAAGGCCCTGGCGGTACCGTGGCGGGTCTGGACGATGAACGGGCGATGGGCCGAATCCTTGGCGGTGGTGATCAGCACTTCGCCCTTGATCAGCTCGATACGCCGCACCTGCTCGGAGAACGCGATATTCAGCGAGCTGCCGGTGTTGATCAGCAAGCGTGTGCCGTCGGGCAAGGTGAGGTTCCTTTGTTCGCCGATGGCCGTGTGCTGGTCGGCGGTCCACTGCTGCCACGGCACCTGCCGATACGCCAGCCAGGCCGCCGGGCCGGCCGCCAGCAACAATCCGAGCGCCTGGCGTCGGCCGAGGGATTTTTTGCGCCCGATGCGCTTCAAGGTATCGCCGGCAATCGCCGCCGGCACGCTGTTGAAGTCCCCCAGAATAGCCTGCGCCCGTTGCCAGGCCTGGGCATGCTGGGCGCTGCGGCCCTGCCATTGGGCGATGGCGCGGCGGTCCTCATCGGTGGCGCTGCCGGACTGCAACTGCACCATCCAGTCGGCGGCTTCACCGAGGATCAACGGATCAATCGACTGGCTCATGCCACGCTCAGGCAGGCCAGGAAGGCATCGCGCATGTAGCGTTTGACCGAAATCAGCGACACACCCAGGGCATCGGCAATCTGCTGATAGGTCAGGCCGTCGATCTGCGACATCAGGAAGGCCTGGCGGGTTTTTTCCGGCAGATCCCGCAGCATCGCCTCAATGCGGTACAGCGCTTCGAGGATCAGCCAGCGGGTTTCCGGCGAAGGTACATGCTGTTCGGGCAGGTGGGCGATGGTTTCCAGATAGGCGCGTTCCACTTCCTGGCGGCGCCAGCTGTCGATCATCAGGCCCTTGGCGATATGGGTCAGCAATGCCCGTGGCTCGGCGCCCAGGTTGCCGGTGGTTTGCCGGGTGAGCAGGCGCATGAACGTGTCATGGGCCAGGTCGGCGGCATCGCTGGCGTTGCCCAGCTTGCGGTCCAGCCAACGGTGCAACCATCCATGGTGTTCGCAGTACAGGTCCTGGATATGCAGATTGAGGGGAGACGACATGCCGATCACCGGGGCGCGCCGGGCGGTGGGGCCCAAGCGTAATTAAGAATTGATCGCATTCTAGTCTGCGCGGGGTAATGCTGGCAATTTCATGATTTTGATAACGCCGGTGACCCAATGTGGGAGCGGGCTTGCTCGCGAATGCGGTGGGTCAGTCGACATCTCCAGCGGCTGATACTCCGTATTCGCGAGCAAGCCCGCTCCCACATTTTTGATCTTCACCCGGCGTTTGATTCCGGGTGTCTGGATCAGGCCAGTTCGGCCCGCAGTTGACGCGCCGCAGTCACCATGTGAATCAGCGCCGCTTCAGTCTCCGGCCAGCCACGGGTTTTCAGGCCGCAATCCGGGTTGACCCACAGGCGTTCGGCCGGGATGCGTTTGGCTGCCTTGCGCAGCAGGTTGGCCATTTCCGAGGCATCCGGCACCCGTGGCGAGTGGATGTCATACACACCTGGGCCAATGTCGTTCGGGTAAGCGAAGGCTTCGAATGCCTCCAGCAGTTCCATGTCCGAGCGCGAGGTTTCGATGGTGATCACGTCGGCATCCATCGCCGCGATAGACTCGATCACATCGTTGAATTCGCTGTAGCACATGTGGGTGTGGATCTGGGTTTCGTCACGCACGCCGGAGGCGCACAGGCGGAACACTTCAGTGGCCCAATCCAGGTATTCCTTCCACTGCGCCTGGCGCAACGGCAAGCCTTCGCGGAACGCGGCTTCGTCGATCTGCACGATCTTGATCCCGGCGGCTTCCAGATCCACCACTTCGTCACGAATCGCCAGGGCGAGTTGCCGCGCCTGTTCTTCGCGGCTCACGTCTTCACGGGGGAACGACCACATCAGCATGGTCACCGGGCCGGTCAGCATGCCCTTCATCACCTTGTTGGTAAGGCCCTGGGCGTAGCGAATCCACTCCACGGTCATGGCTTTCGGACGACTCAGGTCACCGAAAATCACCGCCGGTTTCACACAACGGGAACCGTAGCTCTGCACCCAGCCGAAGCGGGTAAATACATAACCGTCCAACTGTTCGGCGAAGTATTCGACCATGTCGTTACGCTCGGCTTCACCATGCACCAGCACGTCCAGGCCAAGGTTTTCCTGCACTTCGACAGCGTGGCGGATCTCGCTGTGCATGGCTTCGACGTATTCGGCTTCGCTCAACTTGCCGGCCTTGTAGGACTGGCGAGCCAGGCGGATCGAGGCGGTTTGCGGGAACGAACCGATGGTGGTGGTCGGGAACAGCGGCAGGTTCAGGCCGGCACGCTGTTTCTCGATACGTTGGGCAAACAGCGAGTCACGCTGGCTGTCCTTGGCGGTGATCGCCGCCACACGGGCTTGCACCGCCGGCTTGTGGATACGCGGCGAAGCGGCACGGGCCGCCTGCACGGCACGGCTTTCGGCCAGGGCGGCGATCACGTTCGGCGCTTCAGGCTGGTTCACGGCCTGGGCCAGCACCGCCACTTCTTCGCACTTCTGCACGGCAAACGCCAGCCAGCTTTTCAGCTCGGCATCCAGTTTGTCTTCCCGGTCCAGGTCCACCGGGCTGTGCAGCAACGAGCAGGATGGCGCCACCCACAGGCGATCCCCCAGGCGCTCATGAGCATGCTGCAAGGTGGCCAGGGCTTTTTCCAGGTCGCAGCGCCAAACGTTACGGCCGTTGACCACGCCCAGGGACAGCACCTTATAAGCCGGCAGGCGATCGAGGATGGTCGGGTACTGATCCGGTGCACGCACCAGGTCGATGTGCAGGCCGTCCACCGGCAGGTTGGCTGCCAGGCCGAGGTTCTCTTCCAGGCCGCCAAAATAGGTGGCCACCAGCTTCTTCAGCGGGTCGCGCTGGATCAGGTTGTAGGCACGCTCGAAGGCGTTTTTCCAATCCTGCGGCAGGTCCAGCACCAGGATCGGCTCGTCGATCTGCACCCATTCCACGCCCAGGTCCGCCAGGCGCTGGAAGATCTGGCCGTACAGCGGCAGGAGGCGGTCCAGCAGGTCGAGTTTGTCGAAATCACCGCCCTTGGCCTTGCCCAGCCACAGATAGGTCAGCGGGCCGATGACGACCGGCTTGACGGTGTGGCCGAGGTCACGGGCTTCCTTGACCTCTTCGAACAGTTGCTCCCAACCCAGCTGGAATTGCTGGTCGGCGCTGAATTCAGGGACCAGGTAGTGATAGTTGGTGTCGAACCACTTGGTCATTTCCTGGGCGTGGGCACCGCCGCAGCAGTTGTCACTGACGCCACGGGCCATACCGAACAGGGTGTGCAGGGTGGCTTTGCCGTCGGCCGGGCGGAAACGCTCGGGGATCACACCGAACATCAGCGAGTGAGTCAGTACCTGGTCGTACCAGGCGAAGTCACCGGCGGGCAACAGTTCGATGCCGGCCTTCTTTTGCAGGTCCCAGTGCGTCTTGCGCAGTTCACGACCTACGGCGCGCAGGCCGGCTTCGTCGAGCTCGCCCTTCCAAAACGCTTCCTGCGCTTTTTTCAGTTCACGATCGCGACCAATGCGCGGGAATCCAAGGGAATGGGCAACAGCCATGACGTAAAGCTCCAATGTGTTTGTATGGGAGCCATTGTCGGGATCGAGTGATAGTGAGACAAACTCATTTTATTTTAGATGATCACAAGTTCCACTCATGATGAAATGCACCGCCCAGGCTTAAGTGATCGCGCGGCGCTCACGCTCCATGCGCACGGGAGTGGGTGGGCCTTCGTTTTGCTTATCACTGAAATAGCTGGCGGCGTCTGTTTCGGTGCCCGGCCGCTCAGCATACTTTTGCTTCCCAAGCCCCAAGGAAGCCCCCACATGGAACAGCAGCAGCCACTGACCACCCTCCTCGTTCACTTCGTAGCCCTTGGGCTCACACTCCTCGGCATCGGCAGCCTGGCGCTGCTGATGGCCTGGGCCGGGCGTCTGATTTTCTAGTTCAATCGGCGGGAATATCGGCGCTCAAGGTGCGGATCAACGCTTGCGCCTGAGAGTCCCGCTGCGCCGTATACAGCACCACTTCACGACTGGGCAGCGGCGGCAGGTCGAAACGCTGCTCCACGTCAACGCAGCCACTGGGCGCCATTCGCCCAACCATCGCGCCGATGCCAATTCCCGCCACCACTGCAGCGCCGATCGCCAGGATCCCGCTGCCCACGAACGCCTCTTCCCAGGCACGGTTCTGCTCGGCCAGCGCTGCCATCACCATGCTGCGCATGCCGCAGGGTTCCGGCTGGATCGCCAGGGGCAACGCCCCGCCCTGGCGCAATTCGAAGTCGTGGGAAGCCATCCAGCCAAAGCGTTCGATGCCCACCACTTCGCCGTCCTGGCGACGGTTGTCGTGCCGCAGGATCATCGCCACATCCAGCTTGCCCTGCTCGTAGTTCATCAACATATCCCGCGAGGTGCCGAGGCTGAACGCCACGATCACGTCCGGGTCGGTGGTCGCCAAACGTCGCAGCCACAGGCTGAGATCGGCGCCGACAATGTGGTGGCTGACGCCCACGCGCAAGGTGCGTTTCTGCGGGCCAAAACAATTCATCGCATCCTGGTAGTTGTCCAGCAAGCGGCGGGCGCTGGCCAAAAACATCTGGCCATGGGCCGACAGCGTGACCCGTCGCGGCGTGCGCTCCAGCAGCTTGCGGCCAAGGCTTTCTTCGAGGCGTTTTATCTTCAGGCTGATAGCCGCCTGGGTGCCGCCGATGGCATCGGCAGCGCGGGTAAAGCTCTTGAGTTCGGCGACCAGGACGAACGCCTGGATGGCGTCGATATCGGGCATTTTCATGGATGGGCTGGCGATAGAGAGTCAAGACGTGACGTTAGCATGCCGCGCCTGCTGACCAAACCACTGCATGATGAGCACGCAGCCTGGGTGTGACGCCGCCGATGACTGCAAGCACAATGCATACACTCCGCCGGTCACCAGCGGCTGACCAAACGGCACCACCAACACACCCCGTTCGATCGACTCGGCCGCCAGCGTCAGATCCGTCATCGCCACCCCAAGCCCGCGCGCGGCGGCATCCAGCGCCAATTCGTCAAGGTTGAACGGGATATGCCGGTAGTCGTCCAGCGACCGCGCGCCATTGGCCGCCAGCCAGGTCATCCAGTCCTGCTTGTCGGCTGAACGATGCAGCAGCGCAAAGTGTTCGAGCTGTTCCACGGAAGCCAGTGGCCCCAAACCCGGCGCGCAGACCGGCACCAATGATTCGTGGAACAAGGTCAGCCGCGCAGGATCGTTGTCGGGCTTGGGCAGGTAAAGGATGTAGGCATCGCTGTCACTCGCCGGCTCGACCACCTCGGTGGCGACGGTCTCGATTGCCAGGGAAATATCGGGATGGTTGCGATAGAAATCGCTGAGCTTGGGCAGCAGCCAGCGCACCGCCAGCGACACATGCAGGCGGATGCGAAACGGACGTTTACGAGGCGAGAGCCGATCCTCCAGCCCCTTCAGTTGCGCCAGGATGCTCCGGGCACTGGCCAGCACCTGCTCACCTTCGGAGGTCAGGCGCAGGCTGCGGCTGGTCCGGGTGAACATCGGCACGCCGAAATGGCTTTCCAGTTGCTGGATTTTGCGGCTCACCGCGCTTTGGGTCAGGCACAGCTTCTGCGCAGCCACGGTGAAGCTCGCGCAGTCGCTGACTTCAACCAACGCCTGAAGGCCCTGCAGCGAAGGCACGTGACGGATGTTATCCATGCGTTTTCCGAATGGCTGGATGATTTTATAACGTTGGTTGTATCACCGCAGGCCCTATAGATTCCAGCTGCAGCCCGAACTTATTTATGCCAGCAACGCATACAGCCGAGGATCTTCATGGAAAACACATGTGGCTGGATTGCCCAGACTGAAAGCCTCCCCGCCCGGGACCGACTCACCGGCCTACAAAAAGCCGACTGGCTGGTGATCGGCGCCGGCATCACCGGTTTGTGTGCGGCCCACAACCTGGCCGAGATGCACCCCGAGGCGCGCATCGTGATCGTCGACCGCCAGCGCGCCGCCCAAGGTGCCTCAGCGCGTAATTCCGGTTTTGTGGTGGCCCATGAGCATCCCGCTGCAAGTGAACTGATGGGCAACGCAGGCTTCGCTGACTTTGAGGTGGACACCGCGATCTCCCGCGCAGCCAGCGATGAAGTGCGCGAGCGCATCGCCCGCCATGCCATCGACTGCGACTTTCGGGACAGCGGCTACTACTTCGCCGTGCACGATCGCGACAAGCTTGCGCATGTGGATGCCAAGTTGGCGACCTTGCGTGCCGCGGGTGCTTCAGCGCAGTTCCTGCAAGGTGCCGCACTCGCGCAGACACTCGGCACCGAGCATTACCAGGCCGCCATCTGGTGCGGCCACGGCAACGCCTTGCTGCAACCGGCGAAGTATGTGAAGGGTTTGCTCGAAGCGCTGCCGGACAACGTGACGCTTTATGAGAACACCGACATCACCGGCCTTGAGCGCATGGCCAATGGCGGCATTCGCGCCGACGGCCTGGACGCCTGCATTGAAGCCGGCCAGGTGCTGGTGTGCCTCAACGCCTTTATTCCACGGGTGGGCCTTGAGGCCAGTGCGACGTTCCCGATGGAACTCAGCGCCAGCCTCACCCGCCCTCTCAGCGATGAGGAATACCGCCGGATCGGCGCAGTGGAACCGTGGGGCGTGCTGTCCACGCGGCCACTGGGTGCCACGGTGCGCCTGACACCGGACCATCGGGTGATGATCCGCAACACAGCGGAGTACCGCACCCAGGACTTGTCCAACGGCGACCTGTTGCACCGGCGCCAACACCATGTAAAGGGCTTGCAGCGACGCTTCCCGTGGCTGACCGAACAAGACATCCACTACACCTGGACCGGCCACTTGAGCGCCTCCCGCAGCGGCCAACCGTATTTCGCGCGGGTCGAAAGCAACCTGTATGCCGTCGCGGGCTGCAACGGTTCAGGCGTGGCCCGCGGCACGCTGTGGGGTCGACTGCTGGCCGAGTGGGCGTCGGGCCAGACTTCCTCGCTCCTGCACTCTGTGATGCACAGGGCACAGCCCGGCTGGCTGCCACCCCGGCCGTTGTTCGACATCGGTGCCATGCTGCGTATGGGCGTGGAAACGGTTCGAGCGCGGACAGAAATCTAGAACAAGAAACCTCGATAAAGGTGATTCACATGCACATCAACAGTCTGTCCCTGGCGGTCATCCTCAGCGCGCTCCCGCCGGCTGTGTACGCCGCCGAAGAAGTGAACATTTCCAACTGGAACGGCTACATCGCCGATGACACCTTGACCAGTTTTACCAAAGCGACCGGGATCAAGGCGACCTACGACATTCACGACAGCAATGAAGTGCTGGAATCCAAGCTGATGACCGGCAATACCGGTTATGACGTGGTGAGCCCGTCCAACCACTTCCTCTCGCGGCTGATCAAGGCCGGGGCGATCCAGAAGCTCGACCGAAGCCAACTGCCCAACTGGAAAAACCTCGACCCGTTGCTGATGAAAAAGCTGGAGACCAACGACCCGGGCAACCAGTACGGCTTCCCGTACATGTGGGGCACGGCGGGGATTGGCTACAACGTCGAGAAGATCAAGGCGATCTTCGGCACCACCGACGTCACCCATTCCTGGAGC
Organism: Pseudomonas sp. KK18; assembly: GCF_037094675.1. NCBI lineage: Bacteria > Pseudomonadati > Pseudomonadota > Gammaproteobacteria > Pseudomonadales > Pseudomonadaceae > Pseudomonas > Pseudomonas sp. KK18. The sequence goes on along the minus strand of NZ_CP146605.1, from coordinate 3,159,055 downwards.
CTGTTCTTTGATGAAAACAACATCAAGAAACTCAGCGCCTGCGGCGTGGCGATTATCGACAACCCCACGCAGATCCTGCCGATCACCCTCAACTACCTGGGCCTGCCGCACCACAGCCACGAACCGGCCGACTACAAAAAGGCCGAGCAGGCGCTGTTGAAAATCCGCCCCTACATCCAGTACTTCCATGCCTCCAAGTACATCAGCGACCTGGCGAACGGCAATATCTGCGCAGTGATCGGCTTTAACGGCGACGTGGTACAGGCAGCCGCCAGCGCCAGGGAAGCGAAAAACGGTATCAGCATCGCCTACTCGATCCCGGACGAGGGCTCGACATTGTGGCTGGACATGGTGGTGATGCCCAAGGGTGCACCGCACGAGAAAAACGGCTATGCCTATATGAATTACCTGCTGGAGCCCAAGGTGATTGCCAACATTAGCAACAGCATCCACTACGCCAACCCCAACAGCGCGGCGGATGAGCTGGTGACCCCTGAGGTGAAGCAAGACCTGGCGATCTACCCGCCGAAAAGCGTGATGGACAAGCTGTTTATCGTGGAGGACCTGCCGCCAGCGATTGCGCGGCTGGCCACTCGGTTGTGGACCAAGTTGAAGACCAATACGTGATACCGAAAACCGGACTTGCTCAAGGCTCATGGGAGAGCGGTATAGTCACTCCATTGAGCTTGGGATTGAATCAACATGGAAGGACTTCACCAGGGTAGCTGCCTGTGCGGCGCGGTCAGCTACCGAGTATCGACACCGCTGAAAGCTGTGACGCATTGCCACTGCAAAAAATGCCAAAAGAGTCATGGCTCCGCCTTCGCGACATACGCGAGTGCTCCGAAATCGTCGGTGCACATCGAGTCTTCGCTGCAAACGCTCAAGGCTTATGAATCTTCCGAGGGTGTGTTTCGTGAGTTTTGCTCACGCTGCGGCTCGTCGATGTTCTGGTCCGATATCAATGGTGTTTACCCAGACTGGGTCTCGATAGCAATCGCTACACTCGATACGCCGCTCTTGCCTGGCAAGCAGGAGCACTCCTGCGTTGACTCCAAGGCCGCTTGGCTGGATCTGGAGAATCGCAGTGGCTGAATCAGAGGACGGTTTGTCGATACGCACCCTCTCGGCGTTGCCCGAAGAGATCCTGGTATTGGAAGCAGAAGCCGTCGCCGAAGGGTTCAGGTTTCTCACGCGACTCGTTGCAGAGTGGCACAACGGCGCCAACCGATTCGACCAGCCAGGCGAATGTCTTTTGGGCGTATTCAGCAACGGGCAGTTGATCGCCGTTGGCGGTTTGTCCCATGACCCTTACGCCGGTCCGGAGGTTGGCAGGCTGCGCCGGGTGTACGTCGCACGGGCATCAAGGGGACGCCAGGTGGGCAAAGCGTTGGTGGGCCAGCTTTTGGCACGCGCTGCGCAATCCTTCCATGTCGTGCGCCTGTCTACCGACACCCACGAGGGCGCAAGCTTTTATCTGCGCTGCGGGTTTGAGCCGGTACAGGACGAACATGCAACCCACGCTAAATCATTAATTGATCAGGAGGCTTCATGCAGGTGATCAACGACAACCGGCCTGAATACGTTCGGGGGAGATGACGGTTTAATGTCAGTGTGGGTGCGTTTTTGTCATGTGGGAGCTGTCGAGCTTTAGCGAGGCTGCGATAGCGGTGTGTCAGGCAGCTTATTTATCGGCTGTGCCGCCGCCTTCGCAGCCTCGCTGAGGCTCGACAGCTCCCACAGGGGATAGGGGTTGTTTGGTGGGCTTGTATTTCAAAGTCAGGCCACCAACCCCGCTTTGGCGGCGTTGGCGAGTATGTCTTGGGCGGGTACATTGACCCATGTGGCGGCGTCCACGTCGCCCTGCGTTGCCAGCCAGGTTTCCACCATCTGGTAGCCCAGCGTGTACCCCAGCCATCTTGGCCGCGCGCCGGTACCAAAGAACCATTCGCTGTGGTCGTAATACGTGGCCTCGAGAAGCTGGCGGTCTACCGGGGCACTCAGCAGTTCCTGGGGGGCAAGCGCCCGCTCCCACAACTCCGGCTCACTGCCCAGCACCTGCCGCACAAACTGCCCGGCCAGGCCCTCACTGACCATCGCCTCCCCCAGCGTCCAGCCATAACCGGGGCCCGCCATGCGCAGGCAATGGTGCACCTCATGCACCACGTGTCGACGCAATGCACCGCTTTGCAGGCTGGTGAGGAAATTCGGGTTATCGGGATCAAGGGTCATGCTGAACATCGTGCTGCGATAAGCACGGCCCACCAGGCCGAGTTCCGGAAGGGTCTCCCCCGGCAACCGCTGGATCAGAATGTCCAGCCGCGGCGGCGGCAGCAGTTGCGCGATTGCCTCGTAGGCAACCTCAAATTCTCGGATCAACTCCGGGCGAAACTGCGCCAGGCTCCCCGAAGCTTCCAGCCAATGCAGCGTCCATGCGTCCATTCTCACCTCTCGTCGCCCAAGCCGTGGTCCGTTATCAAAGCGGCTCATCATACCTACGGGCTGTCATATTCACAGGCCAGCTTATAACCGGGCCAGCAAATTCCGCTGACTAACCTTTCGATCTGTCCCAAGTGCGGGCACAATGCGTGTCCTTTTTTGGCAGGCACCGCCGCAGGCTCTGAAAATGATCAAAACGCCGTACTACCTCATCGACAAACAGAAGCTTCTGGTCAACATGCAGAAGATCGCCTACGTGCGCGAACAGTCCGGCGCCAAGGCTCTTCTGGCCCTCAAATGCTTCGCCACCTGGTCGGTGTTCGACCTGATGCAGGAATACATGGACGGCACCACCTCGTCGTCGCTGTACGAGCTCAAGCTGGGTCGCCAGAAGTTCGAAGGTGAAGCCCACGCCTACAGCGTGGCCTGGGCCGACGATGAAATCGAAGAGATGCTCGACAACTGCGACAAGATCATCTTCAACTCCATCAGCCAGCTGCAGCGCTTTGCCGAGCGCAGCGAAGGCAAGACCCGTGGCCTGCGCGTCAACCCGCAAGTGAGCAGCTCCGACTACCTGCTGGCCGACCCGGCGCGCCCGTTCAGCCGCCTGGGCGAGTGGGACCCGGTGAAGATCGAAGGTGTGATCGAGCAAATCTCCGGTTTCATGTTCCACAACAACTGCGAGAACGGTGATTTCAACCTGTTCGACCAGATGCTCAACACCATCGAAGAACGCTTCGGCGCGCTGCTGCACAAGGTCAACTGGGTCAGCCTCGGCGGCGGCATCCACTTCACCGGTGAAGGCTATGCCATCGACGCCTTCTGCCAGCGCCTCAAGGCGTTCTCGCAGAAGTACGACGTGCAGGTGTACCTGGAACCCGGCGAAGCGGCGATCACCAACAGCGCCTCCCTGGAAGTGACCGTGCTCGACACCCTCTACAACGGCAAGAACCTCGCCGTGGTAGACAGCTCCATCGAAGCCCACCTGCTGGACCTGCTGATCTATCGCCTCAACGCCAAGCTGGCGCCAAGCAATGGCGAACACACCTACATGGTGTGCGGCAAGTCGTGCCTGGCCGGGGACATCTTCGGTGAGTACCAATTTGATCAGCCGCTGGCCATCGGCGATCGACTGTCGTTCATCGACACGGCAGGCTACACCATGGTCAAGAAAAACTGGTTCAACGGCCTGAAAATGCCGTCCATCGTAGTGAAACAACTCGACGGTACAGTCGAAGTGGTTCGTGAATTTGGTTACGACGACTACCTGTCCAGCCTTTCGTAAAGCGGACAGATAAAGGAGAGATAAAGCAATTGAAAAAGAACGTTCTTATCATTGGTGCAGGAGGTGTCGCCAAGGTGGTGGCCCACAAGTGCGCGCAGCACAACGACGAACTCGGTCGTATTGCTATCGCGTCGCGCAACATCTCCAAATGCCAGGCCATCATCGACAGCGTCAAGGCCAAGGGTAGCCTCAAGGTACCCGCCGACATCCAGGCCTTCGCGCTGAACGCTTTGGACGTGGAAGCGACCAAGGCACTGATCCGCGAGACTGAATCGCAGATCGTCATCAACGTCGGTTCCGCGTTCCTCAACATGTCGGTATTGCGTGCCTGCATCGACACCGGCGTGGCGTACCTCGACACCGCCATCCACGAAGAGCCGGGCAAGGTCTGCGAGACCCCGCCGTGGTACGGCAACTACGAATGGAACCACCTGGAAGAGTGCAAACAGAAGAACATCACGGCCATCCTTGGCGTGGGCTTCGACCCGGGTGTGGTCAACGCTTATGCAGCGCTGGCGCAACAAAAGCATTTCGACCGCATTGATTCGATCGACATTCTCGACGTCAATGCCGGCTCCCATGGCAAATATTTCGCCACCAATTTCGACCCGGAAATCAACTTCCGCGAATTCACCGGACAGGTGTGGAGCTGGCAGAACAGCCAGTGGACCAGCAACACCATGTTCGAAGTCAAACGCACCGACGACCTGCCTGTGGTCGGTTCGCAGAACCTGTACCTGACCGGCCACGATGAAGTGCACTCGCTGTCGAAAAACCTCGACGTGCCCAATGTGCGTTTCTGGATGAGCTTCGGCGAACACTACATCAACGTGTTCACCGTGCTGAAAAACCTCGGCCTGCTCTCCGAAAAACCGGTCACCACCGCCGAAGGCCTGGAAGTCGTGCCGCTGAAACTGGTCAAGGCCGTGCTGCCCGACCCGTCGTCGCTGGCGCCTGGCTACACCGGCAAGACCTGCATCGGCGACCTGGTCAAGGGCACCAAGGATGGCCAGCCACGCGAGCTGTTCATCTACAACGTGGCCTGCCACGAAGAAGCCTTCGCCGAGACCGACAGCCAGGGTATTTCCTACACCGCCGGCGTACCGCCGGTAGCCGCAGCGCTGCTGGTTGCCCGTGGTGAGTGGGACGTGAAGCACATGGCCAACGTCGAGGAACTGCCGGCTGAGCCGTTCCTGAAGGCGCTGGACGTGATGGGCTTGCCGACTCGGATCAAAGACGAGAACGGTGACCGTGCCTGGGATGCGATTGCCTGACAGGCGATAGTTGACCGAACAAAAAAATGCGCCCTCAGGGGCGCATTTTTTGTTGGGGCTCACACCAATCTCAAAGAATGATGAAGATCAAAATGTGGGAGCGGGCTTGCTCGCGAATGCGGTGTGCCAGTCACTGCATCTGGCGACTGATACACCGCATTCGCGAGCAAGCCCGCTCCCACATTTTGGATTTGCTGTGTTCTTGAGAGCGGGTTACTCCAGGTTACGCGCCGAATTGCTCAACGCCCTTGAGCACTGCAACAACGCCGGCGCCAACTGCTTCTCTGCATCCGCCCGGCTCCAGCGACTGGTCGGCGCCACCACATGCACCGCCGCCACCGGCCGACCGTTCGCCCCCAGCACCGGCGCGCCGATGGTCATGTCCCCCAGGAACAGTTCCTGGCCATTCACCGCATAGCCCTGCTCGCGCACCTGCTGCAACGACTCCATGATCCTGTCGACGTCCGTCAACGTCTGGCTGGTATGCGCCACCCGCTGGCTGTGCTCGATCAACGCCAGCGCCTCATCCTGCGGCAACGCACTCAGATACGCCCGGCCCGACGCCGTGCAATACATCGGCACCCGCGAGCCAATCGGCATGTGTACCGGCACGAAGCCGGAGCTGACAAACCGCGCGATATACGTCATGTCGTAACCCGCAGGCTCGGTCAGGCACGAGGTTTCTCCGGTCAGGCGGGTCAATTCCGAGAGGAACGGGTTGGCCACTTCAATCAGCGAATGCGCATCCAGATAACTGAAGCCCAACTCCAGCACCCGTGGTGTGAGTTGGTAATGACGGGTGCGCGAGTGTTTCCGAAGGTAACCCAGGCTCTCGAGGGTAAACACCATGCGCTGGGCCGAGCTTTTGGTCATGCCGGCGGCCTCGGCCACCTCTGCAAGGCTCATGCTGCGGCGCTGGGCGCTGAATGCCTTGAGCACCGACAGGCCTTTTTCCAGGGATTGGTTGTGCAAGCTGTTGCGTTCTTCGGACATGGCGAACTCGCGGTCAGGTCGATCAAGCGTGGCGATATTTCTACACGAAATCGCGAAATTCGACCACTAAAAATCGCATACCGATACGAATGGTTCATTTTGTTTAATTTACATAGCGTAAACCGATTTTATTTAATCGAAATGGCACAGAGCTTGCGGTTTGCTCGGTAACCGCTCGCGGTAGTGACGATCCGTTTTCCTTCTGGAGTAACCCGATGAACAGTCTTTCGCCCTTGTTTCGCCGCCTCGCCTTCGGTCTTTGCGCCACCTTTTGCGTGGCCACCGTGCACGCCGCCGGTGCAGCCTCGTACAAAGTCGGTGCAACGGCCAGCGGTTCGCCGTTCACCTTCCTCGATATCAAGAGCAACAGCATCCAGGGCGTGATGGTCGACGTCGCCAACGCAGTGGGCAAGGCCGGTGGTTTCACCAGCGAAATCGAGCAGACCAACTTTGCCGCGCTGATCCCGTCCCTCACCTCGGGCAAGCTCGACTTCATCGCCGCCGGCATGCTCAAGACCCCGGAGCGTGCCCAGGTGGTGGACTTCAGCGCGCCGGTGTACGCCTACGGTGAAGGGCTGATCGTGAGTGCCGACGACAACGCGACCTATACCGACCTCAGCTCCTTGAAGGACCAGGTAGTGGGTGTACAAGCCGGCACGATCTTCTACGACATGCTCAACAAGCTGGGAATCTTCAAGGAAATCCGCACCTACGACTCCATCGGCGAAATGGTCCGCGACCTGAGCCTGGGCCGCATCAAGGCCGCCGTGGGTGACCAGCCGGTGGTGGCGTACCAGATCCGCCAGAAGCTGTTCAAGGGCGTGAAGCTCGCCGCCGACTACAAGCCGGTCAACGTCGGCGAGGTGTGCCTGGTGGTGCGCAAAGGCGACAGCGAAACCCTCGAACGCCTGAACCAAGCCATCGCCAGCATCAAGGCCGACGGCACCCTGGACGCGATCCTGAAGAAGTGGGGGCTTGATGCCCGGGTGCAGCCATGAACCCGGCTGAATTCCTGCAAAACGCCCAGGACTTCCTGCCGATCCTGCTGCAAGGCGCGTGGGTGACGATCCAGATCACCGTGCTGTCGTTCCTGCTCAGCAGCGCTATCGGCCTGGTGCTGGCGCTGCTCAAACTGTCGCCGATCAAGGCGCTGTCGTGGGCGGCGAGCACCGTGATCAATGTGATTCGCGGCCTGCCGATCATCGTGCAGCTGTTCTACATCTACTTCGTGTTGCCGGACATGGGCGTGCACCTCAGTGCATTCCAGGCGGGTGTGATCGGCATGGGCATCGCCTACTCGGCGTACCAGGCGGAGAACTTCCGTACCGGCATCATCGCCGTCGAACAGGGCCAGCGTGAAGCCGCCGAAGCCCTGGGCATGCGCTCGGTGCTGATGATGCGCCGGGTGATCCTGCCCCAGGCGTTTCGCATCGCCTTGCCGCCCTACGGCAACACCCTGGTGATGATGCTCAAGGACTCATCGCTGGTGTCGACCATCACCGTGGCCGAGATGACGCGCCAGGGCCAACTGATCGCCTCGTCCACCTTCCAGAACATGACCGTCTACACCCTGGTCGCCCTGCTCTACCTGCTGATGAGCCTGCCGCTGGTGTATGGCCTGCGCCGCATGGAACAGCACCTGGGCCGGAGGAAAAAAGCATGATCGAGATTCGCCAACTGCAAAAGCACTACGGCACCCATCGCGTGCTGCACGGCGTCGACCTGGACGTGGCCAAGGGCGAAGTGGTGTGCCTGATCGGCCCGTCCGGCTCGGGCAAATCCACCTTGCTGCGCTGCATCAACGCCCTGGAAGCCTACGATGGCGGCACCATCAACGTGTTCGGCGAAACCGTGCAACGTGGCAGCAAGACCGTACACGCCCTGCGCAGCCGCATGGGCATGGTGTTCCAGCGCTTCAACCTGTTCCCCCATCGCACCGTGCTGGAAAACGTGATGGAAGGCCCGGTGTACGTCAAGGGCGAACCGCTGCAACAGGCCCGGGAAGAAGCCTTGGCGCTGCTGGATAAAGTCGGCCTGTCGGCCAAGGCCGATGCCTACCCGGAACAACTCTCCGGCGGCCAGCAACAGCGGGTTGCCATCGCCCGCGCACTGGCGATGAAACCCGATGCGATGTTGTTCGACGAACCCACTTCGGCCCTCGACCCGGAACTGGTGGGCGATGTGCTGGAGGTGATGCGCACCCTCGCGGACGAAGGCATGACCATGATCGTGGTGACCCACGAAATGGGCTTTGCCCGGGAAGTGGCCGACCGCGTGTGCTTCCTGCACGGCGGCTACATCGTGGAGAGCGGGCCGGCCGAGCAGGTGCTGGGCAACCCGCAACAACCGCGCACCCAGGACTTCCTGCGCCGCGTGCTGCACCCGACGGCCAACACCCGGAGCCTGCCATGAAGTCACTCTGGGCGGCGACGGCGCCCGCTGCACCGCAAACACCCGCGTTGGCTGAGTCATTAAAGGTGGACGTGGCCATCGTCGGCGCCGGGTATACCGGCTTGTCCACGGCGCTGCACCTGGCGGAGCGCGGCGTGAGCGTGTGCGTGCTGGAGGCCAACGAGCCTGGCTGGGGCGCGTCCGGGCGCAATGGCGGGCAGGTCAACCCGACACTCAAATACGACCCGGATCAACTGGTGCAGATGTACGGTGCCGAGCGCGCCGAGCCACTGATCAACACCGTGTCCAACTCTGCCGACCTGGTGTTCAACCTTATCGAGCGCCATGGCATTGACTGTGCGCCCACACGCAAGGGCTGGATGCAGGTTTCCTATTCCGAAAAAGGCGTGGCGGGCCTGCACGCCCGGGCCGAACAGTGGGCACGTCGCGGGGTGCCGGTGCAGCGCCTGGATGCCGGCGCGGTGTCCGCCCGCATGGGCAGCCAGGCGTTTGCCGGTGGCTGGCTGGACGGTCGCGCGGGTGCCATCCAACCCTTGGCCTATGCTCGGGGCCTGGTGCGTGCAGCCCAGGCGGCGGGCGTGCGCATTCATGGGCAGAGCGCAGTGACCGCGATGCAACAGGCGGGCGCGGGCTGGAAGTTGCAGACCGCGAGCGGCGCGCAGGTGTCGGCCGGCCAGGTGGTACTGGCCACCAACGGCTACAGCGGCGACTTGTGGCCCGGCATGGCCCAGAGTGTGCTGGCGGCCAACAGTTTTATCGTCGCCACCCGGCCCTTGAGCGGGCCTGGGGCCGAGAGCATTTTGCCGGGGCAAGAAACCGTCTCAACCGCACAGCGCCTGTTGCTTTACTTTCGCAAGGATGCCCATGGCCGCCTGCTGATGGGCGGGCGCGGGTTGTTCAACGACCCCACCGGGCCCGCAGATTTTGCGCACCTGGAGCGCTCGCTGGCACTGCTGTTTCCGCAGCTGGGCAAGCTGGACTTCGAGTACCGCTGGGCGGGCCGGATCGCGATCACCCGGGACTTTATGCCCCACGTCCACGAGCCTGCACCGGGGCTGACCCTGGCACTGGGCTGCAACGGGCGCGGGATTGCCTTGTGCACCAGCCTCGGCCAGCAACTGGCCGGGCGCCTGTGTGACAGCCGCTCCGACTTCGCTTACCCGGTAACGCCTTTGCAGCGGTTGCCACTGCATGGCTTGCAACGCTTCTACATCGGCGCGGGCGTGGCGTGGTACAGCCTGCTGGATCGCCTCTCCCTGTAGGAGCGAGCTTGCTCGCGAAAAAACCGAAGGCGCCGCGTGTCCTCAGGAGACCGGCGCCTTCGTCAAAGCTCGCAGACCTTTCCCTCATCACTGAAGAAATAGATATTTTCATGCTTGTAGCCCCAGCGACCGCCTCGCTCGCGAGCATGCGGCTCGAAGGTAAAGCACGTCACCTCCTCCAGGCGCCGATGATTGCCCGCCTCGATGTAGAGCCTTTGGTCACGCTGCTCGCAGAGGCTGTGGCCGACGTTGCCGGCGAAATCGAGGTTCTCGAAACCCTCGGATGCGATCAGGTCATTGGCGAACGCGTGGAGATCGTTGAACGTGGTTTCAGGCCGGGCGAATGTGCGCATCATCGCGTGTAGCAGGTGCTCGACTTCATAACCCCTGCTGAACTCGGCCCCCACCGGCACCGCCCGGCACACGCCCTCCTCCACATAGAAAGAGCGGGCACAGTCGCCCCACACATTGCCTGCTCTCGGGCTCAAATCCACCGTGATCAGATTGTGTAAACCAACGGCTTCATCACTGGGCAGATAGTCGCGTCCCGACACCGAAAGCGCACTGCGCGAACCCAGCAATACGAAGGCCGGGCAGTCGTAATACCAGGTCTGCGGATAGCCGGAATCCGCGAGCATCTGCGTCGCCATTTCGGCGATGGAGGCTTCGGTGGACTGTGGCGTGATCCGCGTAACGAGCTGCTGTAGCACCGACTTGGCGGCGGCCTGGACCACGCGATTAGGCAACATGGATTGTCTCTGACTGATGAGGGATTGCGTCGATGGTAGCAGCACTCTCCTCGACAGCGAGACGCACTCGGATTTTAAGCTCGTTCCCACGCTCCGCGTGGGAATGCAGACCGTGACGCTCCGCGTCACAAAGGCAGACGCAAAGCGTCCAGGGCAGCGCTCCCACGCAGAGCGTGGGAGCGATCAATAGCCGGAGCACCGACTTGGCGGTGGCCAGGACCACACGATTGTGCGACACGGACCGTCTCTGACTGAGGGAGACATGCTCGGATTTTTCCGACAACTGTTTCAGGTTGTCGGTCGGACCCGGGCTGACTAACCTCCCGCAGTCGCTGCCAATTCAGCGACCGGATTTGACCGTCCGCAACCATAGAACAACTGCGCCAAAACCGATCTTGGGCGTTTTTTTTACGCCTGATGTATTGTGTCGCGGCAGCTGTACGCGGGATACCTTCGGGTATGCCGGTTTTGTTCTTTGGGCCGGTCGGTCAACCCGCGTATAGCTGCCACCCTAATCGTTTGACCGCGAATCGTGGCAGCTCCATTCACAAAGGAGCTTCACCATGATTAAAGACAGCCCCAATCCCCCACCGCACACCGACCGGCTTCAAGAAGCCGCTTACCGCGCCATTCACCACTATCTGAAACCTGACGCCCAACCCCAACCGCCTGAACCCACCGAGCTACCGTTCGATGGATTATTTACCGTGCGTACGGACCTGGACACGGAAACCTTGCTGGCCAATGCCTCGCAAGACCTGGCGTCGATCAATGTCATCGCCGCTCACCTGGCCTTCGAAGTCGATGGTACCCAGCGCAACGTGGCGCTGGGCATTTGCCGGATGCTGGAAGGTGTGCAGATGCTGGTCGACAAAGCGCTGGATCGATGCGCGCAAACCAGCCCGCGCTGAGCTCGTTCCCACGCTCCGCGTGGGAATGCAGACCGTGACGCTCCGCGTCACAAAGGCAGACGCAGAGCGTCCAGGGCTGCGCTCCCACGCAGAGCGTGGGAGCGATCAAGTCTCTTCAAAAAACCGACCATCCGATACGCTCGCTCAACAACTCCAACGCCTTCATCCCCGCCAGGGAATTGCCCGCCGCATTCAACTCCGGCGACCACACGCACACCGTAAACTGCCCCGGCACCACCGCGAGAATCCCGCCGCCTACCCCGCTCTTGCCCGGCAAGCCAACGCGATACGCAAAATTCCCCGCCTCGTCATACAGCCCGCTGGTGGCCATGATCGAGTTCACTTGCTTGGTCTGGCGCGCCGTCAGAATCTGCTCGCCGCTGTGGGTGCACACCCCCTCATTCGCCAGGAAGCAAAATGCCTTGGCCAGGTCCAGGCAGCTCATCTGCAACGCGCAGTAGTTGAAGTAGCTGTGCAGCACTGCATCCACGTCATTGTGGAAGTTGCCGAAGGACTTCATCAGGTACGCCATGGCCGCATTGCGCGCACCGTGCTGGGCTTCGGATTCGGCCACCACGCTGTTGACCAGGATCTGCGGGTTGCCCGACAGCCGCCGCACAAAATCACGCATGGACAAAATCGGCACGGCAAAGCGCGATTGGTTGATGTCGCAGATCACCAGCGCACCGGCGTTGATAAACGGGTTGCGTGGCCGCCCACGCTCGAACTCCAGTTGCACCATGGAGTTGAACGGCTGCCCCGACGGTTCGTGGCCCAGGCGTTCCCAGATGCTTTCGCCGCCATGGTCGATGGCCTGCACCAGGCTGAATACCTTGGAGATGCTCTGTACGGAGAACAAGGTGTGAGCATCACCCGCGCAGTAGGACGAGCCGTCATTGCCATACACGGCAATGCCCAGTTGCTGGGCCGGCACGTCGGCGAGCGCGGGGATGTAGTCGGCGACCTTGCCGAGGCCGATCAGTGGACGGACTTCGTCGAGGATCGACTCCAACAGGGCCTGCATGTTGTGTTCTGGCATGGTTTGGGAATAGTTGTTGAGCGGGGCGCGGAGGATACCTGAAACGCCGGAGCCAGGCAGGCTGCCGGTGCAAAGATGGACGCTGTGCAGGCCGTGCTATATCTTCGGGGCGCCGCCGGCTCAGGCGAAAAACATGAAGGAGTGAAACGTTGAAGAAGCAGGACGCCTTGAGAGGACGAAGCTTTGCGGTGCTGATGGGCATTGCGTTTATCGCCGTGGACCAGTTGATCAAACTGCTGGCGCTGTTTTCGCTTCAAGCCACAACGTTCCGGTTCGGTTCAAGCCCGGTCAACATGGCCTTGGAGCTGAGCTTGAACCCGGGTGCGTTCCTCAGCTTGGGCGCTAGCCTGCCAACCCAGGTCAAGCAACTGATCTTTATCGTCGGCGTGGCCGCGGTGGTGTGCTGGGCGGGTTATTGGGCCTGGACGAACTGGAACCACTCCCTGCGCAAGGCCGCACCACTTTTCCTGATTGCCCTGGGCGGCGCCGGGAACCTGATTGACCGGGTCTTTCGCGACGGCCATGTCGTCGATTATCTGGTGGTGAATGTCGGCCCGCTGCATACGGGTGTGTTCAATCTCGCCGATATCGCGATCACTCTGGGTGCGTTGTTGCTGATGCTTGATCTGTTCAAGAGCCCCGGTAAAGCCTGAGTTCCACACCAGCCAACAACACGCTCAAACAGGCAAAGAGAATCAGTGTGGGAGCTGGCTTGCCTGCGATGCAGACACCTCGATGTATCAGTTGCACCGAGGCGATGTTATCGCTGGCAAGCCAGCTCCCACCTTTGATTTTGGCTGGCCTGACATCGTACTCAGTCAGCCCGCCACCCGCTCCCGCCCCTTGAACGCCAGCGAAAAACAAAAAAAGATCACCAGCGCAAACCCCGCCGGAAACAACCAGATGCTGCGCCAGTCATGGCTGCCACCCGCCGCCACATAGTGGTCGGTCACCTGCCCCGCCACCCAGAACCCAATCAACATGCCCACACCGTACGTAGCCAGGGTAATCAGCCCCTGCGCCGAACTCCTGAAGCGCTCCGGCGCTTTCGCGTCGGTGTAGATCTGCCCCGAGACAAAGAAGAAGTCATAGCAGATGCCATGCAGCGCAATCCCGGTAAACAGCATGAAGGCCAGCTCGCCATTATTGCCGTAGGCGAACAGTGCATAGCGCAGCGCCCACGCCAGCATGCCCACCAACAGCGCGACCTTGATGCCAAAACGCTGGATGAACAGCGGCAATAGCAGCATGAACAGCACCTCGGACACTTGCCCAATGGCCATTTTTGCCGTGGGGTTGGTCACGCCGATTTCCGCGAGAAACGGGTTGGCGTTCTGGTAGTAGAACGCCAGGGGAATGCAGATCAGGATCGAGGCGATGAAGAACACCAGGTAGCTGCGATCCTTGAGCAACCCCAGCGCATCCAGCCCGAGCAGTTGCTTGATATCACCCTTGCCCGCCTCGGCTTTCAAGGGCGCGGTACGCGGCAAGGTGAAGCTGTAGAAACCCAGCATCACTGACGCGATGGCAGACATCAGGAAGGTGTTGCGCAACGCGCCCGTGGTGATCGACTGCTGCGAATCCCAGGCGAACACAAAGCTGATCACCAGCCCCGCAACAATCCAGCCCAGGGTGCCCCACACACGGATGCGCGAAAACTCCTGGGCCGGGTCGCTCATTTGCCGGAAGGCCACCGAGTTCACCAGTGCCAGGGTCGGCATGTAGATGACCATGTATGCCAGCACGTAGGGATAAAAGCCGACGAAGTCCGGCGCGCGGTACAGCTGGTACAGCAGCACCGCGCCGATCAGGTGCAGCACCGCCAGGATGCGCTCGGCGTTGAAGTAGCGGTCGGCGATCAGGCCGATGATAAACGGGGCGATGATCGCCCCCCACGACTGGGTGGAAAACGCCATGCCGATCTGCCCGCCGCTGGCCCCCAGGTTGCTGGCGAGGAAGGTGCCGAGGGTGACGAACCAGCCGCCCCAGATGAAGAATTGCAGGAACATCATGACGCTCAGTCGCGCTTTCATTGTGGTCACCGTTTTATTGTTATTTTGAGTCAGAAGCGCTGTTCAGGCGTCGGGCAGGCCCAGCAGCCGTCGGTTGGATTGCTCGTCGGATGTCACGCCGGCGAAGTCATCGAATGCCTTGCTGGTCTTGCGGATCATGTGCTGGCGGATGAACTCCGCCCCTTCTGCCGCGCCTTGTTGCGCGTCCTTCAGGCAGCACTCCCACTCCAGCACGGCCCAACCGTGGAAGTCGTACTGGGTGAGCTTGCTGAAGATCGATTTGAAGTCGATCTGGCCATCGCCCAATGAGCGAAAACGGCCAGGGCGGTCGACCCATCCTTGGTAGCCGCCATACACGCCGGAGCGCGCGTCGGGGCGAAACTCGGCGTCCTTGACGTGGAACATGCGGATGCGCGCGTGGTAGCGGTCGATGAAGCCCAGGTAATCCATTTGCTGCAGCAGCAGGTGGCTGGGGTCGTAGAGAATGTTGGCCCGGGGATGGTGGTCGACGGCTTCGAGGAAGCGCTCGAAAGAGGCGCCGTCGTGAAGGTCTTCGCCGGGGTGGATTTCGTAGCACAGGTCGACGCCGGCCGCCTCGAAGCAATCGAGAATCGGCAGCCAGCGCTTGGCCAACTCGGCAAAGCCTTGCTCCACCAGGCCGCTGGGGCGTTGTGGCCAGGGGTAGATGTACGGCCAGAGCAGCGCGCCGGAGAAGGTCGCGTGGGCCGTCAAGCCAAGGCGCTGGCTGGCGCGGGCGGCGAGTTTCAATTGGTCGATGGCCCACTCGGTCCGTGCCTGGGGCTGGCCGCGCAGATGGGCCGGGGCGAAGTCGTCGAACAGCGTGTCGAATGCCGGGTGCACGGCCACAAGTTGGCCCTGCAGGTGGGTCGATAGCTCGCTGATTTCGACGCCGGCATGGGCGCAGGTCGCCTTGAGTTCATCGCAGTAGGCCTGGCTTTCTGCAGCGCGGGCCAGGTCAATGTAGCGGGTGCCGAGTGTGGGCAACTGGATCGCCTTGTAGCCCTGGGACGCCGCCCATTGGGCGATGTTGGCCAGGGTGTCGAAAGGCGCTTCGTCCGAGATGAACTGGGCGAGAAAAATGCCTGGGCCGCGCATGTCTGTAGTCTCCTTCATGGGTGGTTCGCCAGGGTGGTCCACTTCGCCTCGCCGCGATGGTTGGCGATCACGGCTTCGATAAAGGCCATGCCGCGCACGCCGACTTCGATGCCGGGTACGCCAACGGCCTCGGTGCCCTGGCGAATGGCCTTGGCGAAGTCGCGGTAGAGGTTGGCCATGGCTTCCAGGTAACCCTCGGGATGCCCGGCGGGCAGGCGCATGCGCTGCAATGCCGCGTCGCACAGCCAGGGCTGGCCGACGCCGGAACGCAGGATGCGCAGCGGTTGGTCGAGGGAACGATGGATCAGACTGGCGGGTTCTTCCTGGCGCCATTCCAGGCCGCCCTTGCCGCCATAGAGGCGGATCTTCAGCGGGTTCTCTTCACCGGCACACACTTGGCTGGCGATCAGCACGCCGCTGGCGCCGGAGGCCATCTTGAACAGCATGGCGGCATCGTCATCCAGTTGCCGGCCGGGTACATGGATGCCCAGGTTCGCGCAAAGCTGTTCGATCGGTTGGTCGGCGATGAACTCGGCCAGGGAAAAGGCGTGGGTGCCGATGTCGCCGATGCAGCCGCCCATTCCCGACAGCTCGGGCCGGCTGCGCCAGTCCGCCTGCTTGTTGCCCTGCCCGGCCACGTCCTGGCTGAGCCAGCCTTGTGGGTACTCGACGATCACTTTGCGCAACGCGCCGATCACGCCATTGCGCACCATGTCGCGGGCCTGCCACACCATCGGGTAACCCAGGTAGGTGTGTGCCAGCCCATAAAGCCCGGAACTGTTTTTGACAACGTCTGCCAGCGCCTGCACTTCAGCAAGATTGAGCGCGGCCGGCTTCTCGCTGAACACGTGGAAGCCCGCCTGCAGCGCCTGGGTCGCAATCGGTGCATGCAGATGATTGGGGGTGACGATCACCAGCAGCTGCATGCGCTGCTCGGCCGGGAGCGCCTGTTCGGCGGCGAGCATCTGCTGCCATTCGCTGTAACAGCGGGACGCGGGCAGGCCCAGCGCATTGCCGGTGCTCCGGTTGTTCTCGGGCTCACGGCTGAAGGCACCGCACACCAGTTCATAACACCCATCCAGCCCCGCCGCCTGGCGGTGAGCCTGGCCGATGAAGGCGCCTTCGCCGCCGCCAACAAAGCCCATTCTTATTTTTTGCACAGCAACCGTCATCGCAAGTCTTCTCTTTATGGGCAATTACCGATCATGATGTAACCGGTTACATCGTGCCGGAAATTTAGGCCTGGTTGCTCGCGGTGTCAAACCCCGACTGCGGTAAACTTGCAGGCTGCTGTTCTGATAACGAGGTGGTCTTGTCCAATATTCGTGAAGTCGCCCGGCTGGCCGGGGTCTCGGTGGCCACCGTGTCCAGGACCCTGGCCAGCCCTGAACGCGTGTTGCCCGAGACCCGCGACAAGGTCAACGCCGCCGTGGAACAGACCGGCTACCGGCCGAACCGCATGGCGGTGCAATTCCGTTCGCGGCGCACCGGCAACCTGGTGATCCTGGTGCCGGCGATTGCCAACACGTTTTTCGCTCGGGTCATCAGCGGTGCACAGCAAGCGGCGCAGGCATCGGGTTATCGGTTGCTGTTGTGCGACACCCGGGGCCAGGCAGAAATCGAAAAACAGTTCGCCGAACTGGTCCACGCCCATCAGGCCGATGGTGTGATTCAGTTGCGGGCCTCGGACCCGTTCAGCGACTGCAGCGACTCACCGCCACTGGTGAACGCCTGCGAGGTGATCCAGGACGGTCGCCACCCCACCATCAGCCTCGACAACCGTGGCGCCGCCCGGGCCATGACCCAGCACTTGATCGACCTCGGCCACCGCCGCATCGGCTTGATCAAAGGCCCGAAAAGCAGCCCACTGACCCGTGACCGCGTGGCCGGTTATGAAGATGCCTTGCTCGCGGCGGGCATCCCCCGCGACCCGGCGCTTATCTGCCACGGCGACTTCACCCTGCACGCCGGTTTCGAGGGCGCAGGCAACATGCTCGCCCTGCCCGAGCGGCCCACTGCGCTGTTCTGCGAGAACGACGAAATGGCCATCGGCGCCTTGAAGCGCATCAAGCAACAGGGCCTGCGCGTGCCCCAGGATATTTCCCTGGTGGGCTTTGATGACATCCCCTTCGCGGCCTACTGCGACCCGCCGCTGACCACCATTGCCCAGCCTGCCGAAATCTTCGGCCGCAAGGCCGTCGAGATGCTCATCGCACTGATCGAGAAAACGCCGCTGTCGGAGCGTCAGGTTGTAGTGCCGTTCGAACTCACAGTACGCGGCAGCACGGCAGCGCCCCACACTCAATAGTGCGCCACATCCGACACCTGGGTATCCAGCACGTCCCGCGCCAATGCCCAGGCCTGATCCGTGGATTCCACCACCAGCAACGGGTAGCCCCACGCCTTGCCGAACATCACGGCAAACGGCTTGAGCGCCAGGCGCTTGGCTGCGCTGGGCTCCACCTGGATCATGCCTTTGACGAAAGTACGCAGGGCCACCTTGTGCTTCTTCATCCAGATCGAGGCCTGTTTGCGTTCTTCGTGTGAATGCTCGTGAGTGCTTTCATCCACGGCTTTCTCGTGCAGCAGGACGAAGGGTTCCTCGCGCTGCAACAAGGCCTCGAATGCGCCAAAGGTATCTTGCGGGGGGGTGTCGCTGGGGGCGTCAAACACGATTTTCACCACGGGGAATGTTGAACTGTCGAGTTGCATGGGAAGCTCCTTTAACGAGAATGTTTCTCATGATAGCCATGCCATCACTGGACGCCATTGCACAGAATGGCCAGAATGTTTCGCATTCCAGCCAAGACGCCGCGCCGCCATGTACAACCACCGCCTCGAAACCCGTGACCCCTTGCGCCCGGCCCTCGCCGATGCAATTCCCCGTGCGGTGGTTGCAGTGAGCGCTTCAAGCACCTCTGCGAGTTGGGAGCACGCACCGCACCAGCACCGCAAGGGCCAGTTGATGTACACATTGCGCGGGGTGATTCATTGCGTCATCGAAGAAGGTATCTGGATCGTGCCCCCCCAGTGCGCGTTGTGGATTCCGGGCGGCCTTTCCCATGCCGCGCGCGGGTCGGGGGCAGCGGATATCTACTGTCTGTTGGTCGACCCCGACGCCGCCGGCGCCCTGCCCCGGCAATGCTGCACCCTGGCGGTATCGCCGTTGTTACACGAATTGATCAGCAAGGCCGTCAGCTTCCCGCCGCTGTACGACACCGAGGGCGCCCAGGGCCGGTTGGTGGCCACGCTGCTGGACGAACTGGCACTGGCACCGGTGGAGGCCCTGCACCTGCCCATGCCCCGGGACACTCGGCTGCGGCGCCTGGCCGACAGTTTGCTGGCCAACCCCAGCGACAAGGCCACCCTGGGCGAATGGGCCGTACGCATCGGCATGAGCGAACGCAGCATGACGCGCTTGTTGCTGGAGGAGATCGGCCTGAGTTTCGGCCGCTGGCGCAGGCAACTGCATGTGATCCTGTCACTGCAGCGCCTGGCGAAAGGCGAAAGTGTGCAGACGGTGGCACTGGACCTCGGCTATGAAAACGCCAGCGGCTTTATCACCATGTTCCGCAAGGCCATCGGCCAACCGCCGGCGCGCTACCTGGCCGACCGCGCGAGCATCCCCCAGCACACGACGCCCGCTATCGCCTTGCTGGATTATTATAAATAGTCACGTATAAGCATTTTTAGAGCTAAGGGACTAGAAGGCTTAAATCATTCCAGCCAAAAAAAATCAACCCGCCTAAAATACTTATCGCACACTAAAAAATTTGCACTAGCATATGAGTACTCCGGTCCACAAACCCGCTCTCAACACCCGCCTGAAATCCGCCTTACCCCCCGCAAATAAAGTGCCGAATGTTAAAATTTGTCACGTTTTGGCGTATTCAATTCGATTAACATCTAAACGCCTGCAGCGATTGAATTGACGGCCTCGCATGCCGGAAAAGGGAGCAACGTGATGCATTTTTCCAACGTCCTCGCTATTGCACGGACCCCATCGAAATCCGAGGACTTCAGCGAGCTTATAGTTCGTACTGTACCGAAAAATCTAAAAGTCGATACACGCTCCTACGGCCAACTAATCGGTCCCTATGCAAGCCATGGACATTACCGTGCCATCATCATAGAGATCGACACCCCCTCTGCCAGCACCCAAACGCTGGACATCATTAAAAAAACCAGATCGGAAAATCCTGGCAGCACCATTTTCCTGGTTGTCACCTTCGCCACTACACTAAGCAAAACCAAATATTATCTCGCAGGCGCTGATTACTGCATAAAGGTCGTCGAGAGCTCGCCCGAGAAAAAACTTGCCCTGTTTGCCGCGTTCCTCAGCGAGACATACTGGCTAAGTAATACTGATTTGCTACTCGATCAGGACCGCATGTGCATCTACGGGGGTGGCAAAAAGCTCGAAGTGTCCTTTGTCGAAATGAAAGTACTGGAAGCGCTCATTCATAATCGATTGCTCAGCCATGATGAAATCGCCGTGGTAATGGGGCTGAATCCCCGATTTTATGATTCAAGGGCCCTCGAAAAATCGATTAGCCGGTTACGTGGCAAAATAAAATCACATTACGGAAGCAATATAATTCAGAGCATTCGCGGTTACGGCTACAAACTAAGCAGAGGGCTGGCTTCGGTTAATCATATCCACCCCGTCAGGGAGCGGTCGAACCGTGAATAGCGGAACCTTATTACGTGAGGCGTCAGCCTGCTTCACCTTTTCGCGGCAAGCGATACTTGAACGAAGTTGCACGCTGTGGGGCAGTGAGATCCGCGTCCACGCCGAGCCTGCGCTCGACAGCCCGCGTGATGACGCCTGCCCGTTTTATTCCGAACAACTTAAAGACGCCTACAGCGAAGCCCTGCAACATGCCAGGCCGAGTTCATTTGCCCGCACAAGTAAACGTTTGCGCGCGGATAAAAGCCCGGGCCTCCACAAGTTTTTCCGAGTTGAGCAATCGCTGTTGATGAATGAGGACCTGCTCAAGGAAATTATCGATACTTCACACACGCTGGAAAAAAACAGACAACAACTCATTGTCAGCGTTGGAAACACACTGGACACCCTTCCGGGCCCGCTGGAACGCCGGAGCATGATCCGTCAACTGTATAGCCTGAAAGACCGGAGCAACCTGAAGCTTGCCTATAACAATTACACATTAAATACAAAAGACACCGACCTGCTGATCGACTTGAGTCTTTATGACTATATAAAAATGCCTTTTCCAGACTCGGCCCTCAGGCTCAGTCTGAACACCCGCTCGGGCCTGTTCGACCGGCTTTACGACCAGATGCTGGGGCTGATGAGCACCACCCGGGTCTCCTTCATCGCCGACAACGTCGAGCACGCCGACAGCGCACTTCTCGCCAGACGCTTGCCTTTTGACTATTTTCAGGGCCCCTACTTCTCCCCTGCTGATAGTTTATGAACCCCCGTACTTTCCTGGAATCGGTGAATGCCATGAGTTCTCTCAAGAAACACACATTTACATCGACGTACCCGTCAATCGCACTGCACGATTTCACGCCAAATGTGGCATTTTTACATTACGACGTCGACAGCGGGCCGCTGATCGAAACCGTGGAAAAAACATCGGACGCTTCGACCAGTTCCTACGCCGTTACCAAAGAGCAGAATTTCAATCTGTGGCTCAGTAACTATGTCGCCGCCAAAAGACTTTACGAAGCCAGTAATCGACTGACCCGACAACTTTACGACGCATCAAAAAAACCTAACATCACGGCTCTAAAATCAGACGTCACACACCCGGACCTGAATAACACCACCACGGAAACAGTTAACTCATCCTCTGCATTACGCGGCCCCGATGTCTGGCTACTTACCCAGCAAGATCGTGCGCTGGTGAAAGGTGGGCTACGCATTTCCTTGACCACTATTGAGTCGGCATTGATCAAGAAAATGTTGAACCATGAAGAACGTGTGGTCAGCAAGGAAGAACTTATCCGCAACATCGGACGTGAGCCCGACCTCTATCGCGGGCTTGAAATGTGTCTTAGCCGATTGCAGGACAAGTTCAAGCGCGTGAATGATGGCGAACGCCTGTTCCGCGCGGTGCGTAACCGTGGCTACTGCCTGACACAAAAAATAAAGAGCCCGCTGAGCAGTCGCGCAAACGTCACAGAACAATAATTATTTCATAAAAATTACAATTCACCCTGCCTATTAGAACGCCTTTCTATCTGCCATTTTATAACAACATGACCGCGTTATAAGTCGTCAGCCATTGCTCCCTGCCATTTATTACTATCAATACGCACGCCTACGCGTGCGCCTGCCATTTGATAGTCATTAAAACCACGCCTCGCTTTAACCTGCCAGCACGTGAGTGGATACCACAGGGAGCAGAAGTATGCTTAACAACAGAAGAATGCATCGTAACCTTACACCCAAGGGCCTGACCTTTTGGGGACAGTGGGCAATTGCCCTGAGTGTGGTCGTTGTACTTTTGTTTTCACTGGTACTTTTCAAGACCGGGCAATTGGAATCCCACTACCGGATATTGGCAGCCATTACAATACTGGCCTCTATACCGGCCTACATGTTATGTGACGTCTATAGCAAAAAAGATGACTTTTTTGTTGGGCTGGGACGATTATTCACCGGCTGGTTATTGACCCTGGGCATATTGTTCGCGGTCGGCATAGCCTGTAATGCCAGTTCGCTGTTTCCCTTCGAGATCCTGCTACTCTGGGCCGCTGTCAGCTATCCAATACTAGCCCTTTGCTACATTCCCATTCACAGTCTATCCAGGTACTACCACCGGCAACTACATGAGCGCCAGAAATCGCTGATTATTGGTACGGGAAAACTTGCAACCGACTTGGCCAATACTCTCGCCAGGCAAAAACGCTCCCCTCTGGTCGGTCTCGTAGGTCCCCGCACCACCTCCCCCCAGGCCGGCACCCAGCCTCAGATCCTCGGTGACTTGCCCGATCTTCCCGCGCTGATCCGCCAGCACGGTATCCGCCGCCTGTACATCACTCACTCTCTCCAGGAAGCGACCCACATCGAGGCGCTGTACCTCAACCTGCTGGAGATCAGCGTGGACGTGATCTGGGTGCCCGACCTCAACAACATGCTGCTGCTCAACCACAGCGTGGCCGAGGTGGATGGATTGCCCGCGATCTTCCTCAATGAAAGCCCGCTGACCAGCCGGCCGACCGCAGCACTGAGCAAGTCGCTGCTGGACAAGAGCCTGGCCCTGTTGGCGATCATCCTGCTCAGCCCGTTGCTGCTGCTGTTCGCCCTGCTGATCAAACTTACCTCTCCCGGCCCGGTAATTTTCAAGCAGGATCGTCACGGCTGGAACGGCGAGGTGATCAAGGTCTGGAAGTTCCGCTCGATGCGCGTGCATGACGACCACGAAGTGCGCCAGGCGAGCCGCAACGACTCACGCATTACCCCCGTAGGGCGCTTTATCCGCCGCACCTCCATCGACGAGCTGCCCCAGCTGTTCAACGTGCTGCAAGGGCATATGGCACTGGTCGGCCCACGCCCGCATGCCGTCGCCCACAATGACTACTACTCGGGCAAGATTCGCGCGTACATGGCGCGGCATCGCATCAAGCCCGGCATCACCGGCCTGGCGCAGGTCAATGGCTGCCGGGGTGAAACCGAGACCCTGGAGAAGATGCAGCAACGCGTCGATATCGACCTGCGCTATATCAACAACTGGTCGCTGTGGCTGGACATCAAGATCCTGTTCAAGACGCCGTTTACCCTGCTGTCCAAAGACATCTACTGACCCCGCCCTTCCCCGTGCCGCTGCATCGGCGGCGCGGGGCACCAGGCGCGCTTTGCGCCCTCCCCGCCACCACTCCCCGCAAGGCGCAACGATAGCGCCCACAGAAACGCACGGGCCCGGGCCATTCGCATAGTCATCAAAGAGGAAAGTCAGGCAAATGTTGCGCGCCGGTATTGCACCTGGCGCTGTAGCGTTCGGCGTGGCGACTGCCCGGCGCATTCAACGCCGGGCAGTCGACAACCTGGTCGGCAGATGCCGCACCGTCACTCCGTGATCTTCTCGAAGTTGTTGTAGAACAACTCGCTGTCACGCCCGTCGGTCATGGTCTGCAGCGAATAGCCGCGGTTCAGGCGTGCGCCGCCGTCACGGGTCAGTGGCGCCCATACGACGTTGGCCCGACGCATCGTCGAGGTGCTCATCAATTCGTCGAAGGGGACGGAAATATAGATGCCCTTGTCGAAGCTGCCTTCGCCATATTCTTCCTTCGAGGCGGTGGTCAGCGTCACCCAGCCACCAAACTTCACGCCGTTCTTGAACTGGCGCGAGATGTCGACGGTGGTGCCCCAGTCCCGCGCCAGGTAACGCCCCACACTGACGGCGGCCAGGGTGTCATAGGGCAGCTCGGTATAGCTGGTGACATGGCCGGTGATGGTCTGGTAATCCCGCAGGCCGAAGCCCTGGTTGAAATCACGCTGGCGCACGAAGTTCAGGTCTGCGCCCACTGACCAGTGCTTGCCCGCCGGCCGGAACAACACCTCGCCGCCCATCCCGGCGTACATGGACTCCAGGTAGCCGCCGTAGACCATGCCATACAGGTCGCGGTCCAGGCGCTGCGCATGGTTGACCTGGAAGTTCGGCATCGTCACATCGGACGTGGTCATGTATTGGCGCAGGTCGGTGCGTACTCGCGGCAACCCGCTGGGTGCGTCGTAGGTGAACTTGTCGTAGTTGTTCAGCAGGTTGGCGCTGAGCAAGCCGCTCCACCAGGTATTGCGGGTAAAACGGTACTCCGCGTCGGCGTCGGCAGTGAACTGATAAAGCAAGCCGTCGGGGCCACCGATGTTCTGTTTGTAACCCAGGCCAAGGCCATAGTTGAACGGCTCGGATTGTCTGCTGTAGAGCGTGGTTTCCCGATGGGCAATCGCCGGATTGACCTCGGTATTACGGTGCAGGTCCGTCAACGGTTGCTGGTTGTTCACCACGGCCCGGAAGGTGTCACGGGGCACGCTGGTTTCTTCGATGGGCATGTCATAGCGCTTGTTCACCAGGGTGAACCAGTCGATATCCTGATTGGCGCTGTTGTCGAGAATCCGGCTGGCGCGTCCCACGGCCTTGGCTGAATAGAAGTAGCGTTGCTGCTCGCCATACACCATCAATTCCGAGCCGCGCCGGGCAATGCGCTCCACCTTGTAGCCGGCATTCTGCTGCAGCCTGTCGGCGACGTTGGCCCAGTTGACCTGGTCGGCCGGGGTGGTGGGCATGCGCGCCGGCAACGGTTCGGCGGGCGGGTCATAGGTCTTGACCGGTGCCTTGCGGCTGACAAAGTTGGTGTGCAGGGTGATGCCGAACATCGCGGTATTCCCGCGTTCCCAGGCCGCACTCAGGTCGACGCTGTCAGCCAGCTTATAGACCACGCCAATGTTTACCGGCGAGTCCTGCTTGATCGGGTTGTCCAACGGCTCGTGCTTGTAGTCATTGCCCTCGTATTCGAGCTTCAGGCTCAGGGGTTCCCAGGGCGTTTGATAGGCGATCCCGCCGAACAACGAAGGGCGGCCCCTGAAATAGGCGTTGGAGTTCACATCCCCTGCCCTGGCGACGACCGCAGTGCTCTTGGGCCGGTCGTTGAACTTGCTGCCGAACACCGACAGCGGGTTGCCGAAGTCGCCTCGGTTTCCCAGGTAGCCCCAGGCGATGCCGAGGCTGAAATCCAGGTTGCCGTGGCGCTTGTTGGCGACAAAGTATTCGCTGGAAAACAGCCCGGTACCGCCGATGTCCCGGGCACCGAAAGCCACCTGCGGTGCCCACCGGCTTTCCTCCCAGAGCCGCGCCTTGAAGTCGATGGCCTTGTCCTTGAAGCTCTGGCTTCCGCTCAACGCCTCGGCGCCGTACCTGCGGTTGCTGATGGCGGTATAACGAAACGAACCCTCCAGCCAATCAAACGGTTGCAGGGAAAAACTGTAGCGCGAGTAGGGATCGGTGCGGTTGGCGTTGGCGCTCAACTCTCCCGCCGGGGCCATGCGTGCGGTGGGGGTCTGTAGCAGGCCCACGCCGCCGAAATCATTTTGGGTGTAACGGGGGTCACCGTGAGCCAACCCGCAAGGCAACAGCAGTACAGCCGCAAAACGTAAATTCAAGGGTTCACCTCAGCCAACGGTTGAGTGGCGAAAAACTCGGCCAGTTGTTGGTTGAGATCAGGGGTCGGCGTCTCAAGGTCGTCGCTGCGGATCGGCACCAGGATCCTGCTGCCGGGGGCCGCCACCACGCCGTCCTCGCGATTCCACGCCGCCACGCCCACGCGCCGTACCTGGCCGTCGGGCTGGATCAGCCACAGGTCATCGCGCTCGGCGTCATCGAGGACCGTGCAGTCGCCAACATAATCCCGCACCTCGCGCATGGCCCGGTACGGCACATCACAGGACTGCGCGACCGCCCCGAGCACCTGCACGGTGGACGGCCTCACGGGGTAGACCAGCCGGTCCCCGTCATCCAGCAATGCGTTGCGCGCGAACCCCGTCTCCACGGCGATCGGGTCCAGCACTTGCACCTGGCGGCCGGTGACCGGCAACTGTTCGACCTGTCGATACAGACGCGCACTCAAGTCCGCCCGGGAGCCACGGTCATCCAGCAAGGCCCCTCGTTGCAGCAGTTTCAGATCGAACAAAACCCCTGCCTTCAAGCGTTCCTGCGTGCTCACCAACGACTGGTGCAGCCACGCGGCGCCCAACCAGTAGCTTTCTGCATTGGGTTGGGCCACACGAATAACGTCCAGCAAACGCGCCCCCGGCTTGACCTCGAAGGCGCCAGGGCTGCGCACATCGCCACTGACTGTAACGGCCGCCTGGCCAGTGCCGGGGCCGATCAGCAACAGGCCCAGCCATAAAAGCTTCGAACACTTCATCGGGCTGCCTCCCGGTCGGGACGCAACTGCACGATTTTCAGGGCCAACCGGGGCGTCAAATGCTGCTCGCTGCGCCAGATGAAACCATCCTGCGGGTCGACCCAATAATGGTTGGTGGCGCGGAAATTCAAGGTGGGAGCGTCCACCTGCTCGTCGATGCGCAGCAAGGCGTAATCCTTGTCCAGAATGCGGAGGGTCTCGATACCGTGGCTGCTGAAACGGCTGTTGACCGCGATACCGATTCGGTTGCCGTCGTAGAGGTCGATCCAGCGTGTGCCGGTGTAGCCGTCGGGCAGATGCTGGAGGCCGCGCTTGAACGGCGATTCGCCACTGAAACGCGTGCCATCCAGGGAAACACCCAGCCCGACAGTGCGTACCACCAGGCCGTCACGCATCATCACCACTTGCTTGCCGGAAGCGACCCAGAACTGCAGGTCGCCCCGGCGCCGGGCCATGGCCATCACGCCCTCGCTGACGGCGGTGGTCACCAGGATCTGCGGGTATGGCACCGCGTCGACCTGGGCGCGGGTCACGTTGATCGGGGCCGGGCCCGTCACAGAGGTTTCGAGGGTGTACCACGACGCCCTCATCAACGGGTTACACCCGCACAACAAGAGCGCCATCGACAGGCAGGCGCTGGTAGGCAACATTTTCACCACGGGATAACGCCTTATCTGCTGTTGACTTCGCTGAGGTCATTGGCCGATCGGGCACCAATTCCAATGGCACTGGCGGTCGGCAGCAACTGGCTGATCAGGCGGTTCCAGCGCGTCACGCCGGCCGGCCCGACGTACACGATGTCCTGGGGTTGCAAGTCGAACCGGGTGGCCAGCACCAGCGCGGAAGGCGACTGGGCATCGAGTTGGAACACCTTGGCCGGTTCGGCTTCGAGGTTGTCCACGCCGCGAATCACATAGACCGCATTGCCATTGGACGTGGTCTGGTTCAAGCCGCCTACGGTACCCAGGGCATCGGTCAGGTTGATCGACTTGCCCTTGAAGCTCAGGGCCCGGGGCTGATTGACTTCGCCCATCAGGTAGACACGTTTCTGGTCGTTATAGGGCAGGTACAACCGGTCGCCGCCCTTGAGGTAGATGCCCTGCAGTTGCGAGCCCTGGCGATTGAGGCTGTCCAGGTCAAGCGTGTACTCACGGCCGTCGCGCGTCAGGGTCAGGCTCGAGAGGTCGGCATTCGTGGGGTCGACACCGGCGGCGCCAATGGCCTCGACGGCGCTCAATGGCGTGGTGGTGATCGGCTGTTGCCCGGCCTTGATCACCGCCCCGGTCACCACCACTGTCTGGCTGGCAAACCGCAGGACACTGACGTCGACCTGTGGGCTTTCAATAAATTGCGACAAGCGCCCGGCGATAAAGGCCCGCAGCTCTTCGATGGTCTTGCCGGCCACCGGGACGTTGCCGATATACGGATAAAACAACGTGCCATCGGGGCGAACCAGGCGCCCGTTGGCGTCGATCTGCTGTTGCGGCCCGGACGGTGCCGTCAACTCGGGATGGTCCCAAACCGTGATAAACAACAGGTCATTGGCACCGACGCGATAGCCACCGGGTACATAAGACAACAGTTCTGCCGGCACGGATTCACGAACATGCGTGGCGGCATCCATGGCAATCAATTTGGGGGTGATGGGAATCAACTCTACCCGAGTACTTTCGGGAGAACCCTCACTGGACATTTGACTGGTGTCCATATGTTGACCAGGCGAAAACATGCAGCCGTGCAAGCTGAAACTTGCCAGCAAAAGAACAGGTAACCTACGAATCATAATGGCACTACGCTAGTCGAGGGCGAGTCTAAAAAAGATCACCCAGAAGTTCCGGGTGATCTTGAACAACACACATTGCGGGTTATTAGTTGGTACCGGTGGTACCGCCTGTACCGGTGGTGCCGCCGGTGCCGGAAGTACCGCCATTGGAACTGCCGCCCGAGTTGGAAGCCGCCGCCGCAGCGCCGACTACCGCGGTACCGACCCCGACGGTTTCACCGAGCGTCACGCCGCCCACGAGCGGGGTGCTCAACGACAGGGGCTCGCTCGCGCCGGCCGCATCGCTCAAGGCCTCGCTCGCGACTTCACCTGCCGCCAATGCCGCAGTACTGCTAAAGGCCAGCACGCCGGCCAACAGTATTTTCCTCATATCAGACTCCTTCTCGATATTTACCCCTTATCAAATAATGCAATAAGGGCGTAGTGATGGAACGGAGATAAACAGGCTATGCAAACTGCGCAAAGATCCTGTTGGATCACGCACTTAACCTCCTCGAAATCATCTCACTTGTGGATAGCTCAAACCACCAATGTTAATAATCGTCAGGATTAAACAACGGGGCGTACCGATAACCCGCGACCAATACCGTAATACTCGAAACCATTGGCTTTCATACGCTGCGGATCAAATATATTGCGGCCGTCAAAGATCACCGGCGTGCTCAGTTTTTCTTTTATCAAGTCCAGGTCCGGGGCCTTGAACTCCCGCCATTCGGTCACGATCACCAGCGCATCGGCACCTTGCAACGCCGCTTCCTTGGTGCCCATCAGCAACAGGTCTTCGTTCATCCCGTAAATGCGCTGGGTCTCGGCCATCGCTTCGGGGTCGAATGCCTGGACCCTGGCACCCACGCTGCGCAGTTGTTCGATCAACACGCGGCTCGAGGCTTCGCGCATGTCATCCGTATTGGGCTTGAAGGCCAGGCCCCAGATGGCGAAGGTCTTGCCCTCCAGCTGGCCGCCGAAGTGGTGGTGAATATGCCCGAACAGGTGCTGCTTCTGGCGCTTGTTGACTTCCTCGACGGCAGACAACAGCGTTGCCTGATAGCCGATCGACGACGCGGTGCGCTCCAGCGCCTGCACATCTTTCGGGAAGCACGAGCCGCCATAACCGCAGCCTGGGTAGATAAAGTCGTAGCCGATCCGTGGATCGGAGCCAATGCCTTTACGAACCGCCTCAATGTCGGCGCCCAAGCGTTCGGCGAAATTGGCCATTTCATTCATGAAGGAAATCTTGGTGGCCAGCAGGCAGTTGGCCGCGTACTTGGTCAGCTCGGCACTCCTGATGTCCATCGTGATGATCTTTTCGTGGTTGCGGTTGAAGGGTTCATACAGCTCCCGCATGCGGTCCACGGCGTAACTGCTGTCGCTGCCGATGATGATCCGGTCGGGCCGGGTGCAGTCGGCGACCGCCGAACCTTCCTTGAGGAACTCGGGGTTCGAGATCACGTGGAACTCCACCTCGAGCCCCCGCGACGTCAACACCTCGGACACCTTCGCCCGGACCTTGTCCGCCGTTCCCACCGGCACCGTGGACTTGTTAACGATAATCTTCGGCTCGGTCATGTTGAGCGCAATGGTCGCGGCAACGGAGAGCACGTACTTGATGTCGGCGCTGCCATCGTCATCAGGCGGGGTGCCCACGGCGATGAACTGCACCTCTCCATGCCGCACGCCTTGCGCGGCGTCGGTGGTGAAGTGCAAGCGTCCGGCATCATGGTTCTTCTGGACGAGCGCACTCAGCCCGGGTTCAAAGATCGGAATAATGCCGGCCTTGAGGTTCTCGACTTTGGTCGCGTCCACGTCGACACAACACACCTCATGCCCCGCGTCGGCCAGCACCGCTGCCTGCACCAGACCCACATAGCCGATTCCAAATACAGTTACATTCATTTCAATCTTCCTTTAAACAAGCTCGAGGCGGCCATAGCGGTCTTCAAAGCGGATGATGTCGTCCTCGCCCAGGTACGAACCCGATTGGACTTCAATCAGCTCCAGCGGGATTCGCCCCGGGTTTTCGAGGGAGTGCACAACGCCAATGGGGATGTAGGTGGACTGGTTCTCGGTCAGCAGCACTTGCTTGTCGGCGATTTGCACATTCGCGGTGCCGGACACTACGATCCAGTGCTCGGCCCGGTGGTGGTGCAGTTGCACCGACAGCTTGTGCCCCGGCTTCACCGTGATCCGCTTCACCTGATACCGATAGCCCTGGTCCACCGAGTCATATTTGCCCCACGGCCGATAGACTTCGCGGTGGCTGGTGCTCTCGATCCGGTGCTTTTCAGTCAGCTGCGCGACTATTTTCTTGACGTCTTGCGCGTGGTCCTTGGTGGTCACCAAAATCGCGTCGGCGGTCTCGACGACCACCACATCATTGATCCCTGCAACCGTGACCAGGCGGTGGCTGGCATGCACATAGCTGTTGGTGACGTCCTGCAGCAGCACGTCACCCTGGGTGCAGTTCTGGTTCTGATCCTTGAGGCCCGCTTCCCACACTGAGTCCCAGGCACCCAGGTCGCTCCACGGCGAATCGAGGATGACCACCGACGCGATGTGGGTCTTTTCCATCACCGCGTAATCGATCGACACGTTGGGCGCGTTCACAAAATCCACCTGGCTGAGCCGGGTGAAATCCTGGTCATGGGCCGCGTTGGAGAGGGACAGTTCCGCGGCCACCATGATCTCCGGGCTCAGGCGCTCCAGCTCGGCCTTCATCACCGAGGCGCGGAACATGAACATGCCGCTGTTCCAGAAGTAGTTGCCTTGTTCCAGGTAGCCTTGCGCGGTCGCCAGGTCGGGCTTTTCCACGAAGGCATCGACATGCGCGGCGCCGTCCACCGCAGCCGCTTGAGTACGGATATAGCCGTAGCCGGTCTCCGGCTTGGTGGGCACAACCCCGAAGGTGACGATCTTGCCTTTGTTGACTTCCACCTTGGCCAGCGTCAAGGCCGCATTAAAGGCTTGGGTATCGCCGATCACATGGTCCGCCGCCAGCACCAGCAGGATCGGATCGTCCCCATCCGCCAGCGCCGACAGGGTTGCCGCCGCAATCGCCGGGGCGGTGTTGCGGGCGGTCGGCTCAAGGAGGATTTTCTGCGGGATCACGTCCAGTGATCGACTTTGCTCGGCCACGATGAAACGGTGTTCTTCGTTGCACACAATGATCGGCGGGCTGACGGTCTCGCCCTCTATCGACAGGTTCTTGATGCGATCCAAGGTGGCTTGAAACAAACTCAAGTCACCGTGCAGCGCAATAAACTGCTTTGGTTTAAGCGCTCTTGAAAGCGGCCACAGGCGCGTGCCTGAACCGCCAGACAATATAACTGGGATCATAACGATTACTCGATGATTAAAGGCAATAAGAGCGGATTGACAAACAGCCGAAACTTAAGAAGTGAATGACTTCACATAACTGATCAAGCGGTCCCTTTCGGTAAAGTCCAGTGAACTTTCGGCACTACTGTAGTTAAGCGCCGAATCAATCGCCGAAAAGAACGCATCTTTATCATGGGCGATAAACACAGAGGGAAGGTCTGAAAAGTTTTCGGCGGTGTCGTACTGGTGATTATTGATGTGTTCACCGCGCCGACTGTCGCGCGGGACAATAACAATCGGTTTGCCCAGTTCAAGGGAGCGAATGATATTGCCCATGCCCGCATGGGAAACAATCACCTTTGACGCATTGAAGTTTTTGGAAAACAGCGGCTCGGCGATGGTCTTGTAAGCCGTAATGCGCCCCAAGTCATTTTCGTTATTGCCCACCTGGGCAACAATCGGGACCTGCGGGTTTGCATGACTCCACTCATGCAAGTAGCCGAGCATTCTTTCAAAGGGTGCTTGAGTGCCAACGCTGCAAAATATCATTTATACAATCCTCCCTTTATATTGGGCCCGGCTGTTTTGCGACAGCGTGGGCCACTGGGTCAGCAACTCATCGACAAAATACACAGCGATCCTGCCGGACAACGAGAGCTTCTTGGGATTGGCAATGCTGTCGATCCACAGGGTCTTTTTGCCCATGAGTTTTCCCGCGACCAGCCCCAGCAACCCCGGTGCCGCCCCGGTGGAGATCACGTACCTGGCCTTGCTGCGGTAAACGATCGCAAAGATCTGGCAAAAGCCCTTGATGATCTTCAACGGTTCACTGCGATTAAAGTCCGGGACTTGCGCGAAGGCATGGGTTGGATACTGCGAGCCAATGCTGATATCCACGGTGGCGATGGTAACTTTTTGACCGTCGAAGGCAGGCAGCAACTTGCTCATTTGTACCCAGTGCCCACCTCCAGAACAAATCAATAAAACATCACTTGATTGACTCATGACGGTTCCCTTCCTGTCAGGTGTAATAGACATCATTAAATAGTGGCGGCAGTTCTTAACAGTTGGGCCTGGCCTTTCCAGCGGGTTATTCGCTTGGCTTTGAGCAAGGCCGATTTCTCTTTATAGGTTTCTTGATTGGCGATGAGCTGCGCGACGCCGGCCTTGATGGACAGCGGGTCCAGGGTGTCGACAAACACCGCCGCCTCGGAAAACAACGAGCGCAGTACCGTGGTATTGGAAAGCGCCATCGGCCTGCCGGCGCTGACCGCTTCGTTGGCCACGCTCAGTTGGACGTTGTCGCGGGTGGTCAGGCCGAGCACCACATTCGCGTCGCACAGCAGCTGTTCAAAGGTCGCCTTGCTGAGGAAGCCGGTCAGCTTGATGTTCTCGGGGAGTGACGCCACGAGCTCCTCGGAGAGCTTGCCCTGATGCTTGCCGGTGATCAGGAAGTCGACACCGGGCATTTCCCGGGCGGCGTTGATCACGATCTCGATCGGTTCATCGATATCAAACGAGCACGGAAACAGTACATAGGGTGTCTCGCGCTCACTGGCGGGCGCCGCGTGAAAGTCACACGGCAAGTCTTCCAGGATAAAGATATTGGTGTCCTTGACGCCCAGGCCGGCCAACTCCTCTTTGACTTTAAAATTATGAACGACGACGGCATCGATTCTATTCAACAGCGCTACCGTGCCCGGAAAGCCTATCCATTGTTTGCGCAACAGGCTGTTGTGGGCATCGGCGATAATCTTCAGCCGCCGGTTGAATATAAACTTGTAGGCCAGTGCTATATGCAATACCGGGCTCGGCGGCAACTGCACCCACAGCACGTCAGGCGAACCGGCCAACAGGGTCTTCAGGGTTTTAAACGACTTGATCACGTAATCCAGCGGCCGCGCGGATTTCTTCTTGAACTGGTTGGGCAGATGCAGAATGTCATACGCCCAGTATTGCTTCATGGTATCGGCGCGTCGTTGATAGCCAATCCATGCAATCATTAATGATTTCACGTCAGAGTCCTGCATAAATAAAGGTGGGGCCAGTGAGATTGCTTACACTGCAAACCAGATCGGAAAGTCGGCGTTGTATCGAATAGTGTTGTTTCTGAAGCGGATATGTTTGGCCGGATTGCCTCCCACGATCGAATACGCTGCAACGTTGCGCGTGACCACACTGCCCGGATAAACAACCGCGCCTGTTCCGATGGTGACGCCTGGCATCACCATCACATTGGGAAAGATCCAGGCATTGTCTTCAATCAACACCGGCTTCCCCACCAGGCAACTCATGGGGTCATCAATATCGTGGCCCAGCGTATAAATCCGGGTGTTATGGGAAATATTGACGTTGTCGCCGATGCGGATGCCCGCCCGGTTATCCAGGTAGCAGTCGTAATTGACCGTGCAGTTTTTCCCGACCGAGAAGTTGCCGAAGGAGAAAAACACCACGTTGCGGTGGATCGTAGTCCGGGCGCCCACCCGGCATCCGGTTGCCCGGAGCAACGCGCGTCGCAGATTGAAAAACAACGCCAGGCTGAGCAGCGTATTGAACAGCGCAACAGCGGCCTTCTTGATGTTCAGTTTCAGGTTCTTCATCTACTCGCCCTGCCCTGAAGTATCCGTTACGCGCTGTGAACTCATCACAAAATTCCTGAAGCGGATATTGGTACTCACCGGCGTGGCGAAAGACGGGTTATTGCCACCGAAGAACGTCGAAAACAGCAAGCCGTCGATGGTAATCTCCGGCGTGTCTCTAAACGTCAGCCCGGTTTCCGAGTGCACCAGCTGGTTGTCGTACCAAATGGAAATCACACCGTCGGCCTGCCCCGGCGTATTCAACTTCACCAGTTGCTCCAACCTGTGCCATTGCCCCACCGTAAAGATCCAGGAACCCAACCCGACTGCCGTGCCCCAGGTTTTACTGGTGGGCAAATACGCGTAAATGGCGCCGGCGCCCTTTTCTTTCCAGATGTAGCGCGTGGAAAAGCCGTCATGGCCGTTCGGTATCTTGCCGCCCGTATTGCCGGTGCCACCGTAGAGGCCCGGGAGCTTGCCGCCTTTTACAAAGTCGAAATTCCTGTCGAACTTCAACTCATAGGTCAGTACCAGGCATTCCCTGCCCGGTTGCGGCAGTGGGGATTTGAATTCAATGCCGCCGTAGGGCAACCCGAGGCGCACCATCGAACCCGGGTCATAGGAGCCGGCCGGAAAATGCACGGCAATGTCCTTGATCTTTTGGCTGTAGGCCTTGTTCGTCAGATTGGCCCTGCCCTTTATGCTGCTTTGCGCCTGGGGCCCGTCGGCCATCTGCGAAACGTCCGGCAGTGACGGGTAGATGTTCTTGATGCCTGGCTCGCAACGGTCGTTCAACTCAGATGCGCCGCTGGCAGCCACCTGCAGGGCGAACGCCACAATGAGTAGCGTCGAGGCTGTCTTTTTCACGTCGGTTGCCCCTCCACTTTATTTTTCATCGACCCATTTCAAAAAGTCGTCGACCGCTTTTTGCGCAAGGGAAGAACGCTGGGCGATCTCCTGCTTGAGGTGCTCGGCCATTTGCGCCTTGGATTGCCGAAATTCGCTGATGGTGGCCTTGATCACCTCAGGGTCTGGGGTGCTGACCAGCCGGGTGCCCTGCGGCAGCATTTCATGGACTTTTTTCAGCTTGTTTTCGATTTCAACCGCGATGGTGGGAAAGCCCAGGGAAGCCGGCAGCAGTACACCGTGTGCACGGGCGCTGATGATCACGTCGGACTCGACGATCAGTTTCGCCATGAAGGTTTCGGGCGTATCGCCCGCCGCGTCCCAGCACAACCATTCGAACGTGTGGTACTTGTCGATCAGGTGCTGGTCACGTTCCTTGTACAGCGAGACCAGGCGTACCTGCTCGCCACGCTTGGCGAGCTCATCCGCGGCCTGGACCATCGCCTTGATGAACTGTTGCCCGTTCGCGTCATGGGGCCAGTCGCGCAGGATGAAGGACAGGTACTTGCCCTTCTTGAGGCTGCCGACCTCCAGGTCTTTGCTGGAGATCCACAGGTCGGAAAGCAGGCTGGGGTCGGTGTACACCTCGACGTCGGACTTTCCGAAGGCCTTGCAATGCTGCTGGCTGGTACCGTCCCGCACGGAAATGTAGTCACAGCGATTGATCACGCTGACGGCGCGGGTCAGCAGCTTGCCGCCGCCATCGAAGGGGCCCAGGCCAATACAGAACGCTGCCAGGCGCCGGTGGAAATAGATCCTGTCGACACCACCGCGCAACCCGACATACAAACGCAGAAGCGTGGACTTCAGGTCGGTCTGCGCCTTGATGCTCTTGCACAGCTTCGCCACGATGCCTTTGTTGGCAGCCGCCTCTTTGGCCGGTGGGATGAACGAGAAGAACTGGCCCCCACCGCCCAACACCACCAGGTCAGCCTTGACCGGCTCCTTGATGTGCAGCCACTTGATACGCGGGTTGAAGTTCCTGGCGATCTGCGGATGATCGACACCCACCGCTATATCCGATTCTTTAAAGCGTTTTTTCAGAATATTGATCACGCATAGCATTAATACGTCATCACCCAAATTACCAGGACCGTATGCCCCCCGGATATATACTTTGCTGACATTCATGCTGGGCTTCCATTTTCCACGGGGTCATTAAACACGGCATTCAAGGCAAACGTTGTTGCGAGAATGTAGATAAATATCAGCGCCATGATCATCAATCGATACAGCACACTTTCGACATAGGCGCTTGATATGAAACTGATGAAAGGCAATGTCCACAAGATCAGGATCCTGGGAGATACGAGCAACTCCAGAGGTAATATCTTCTTGTAGACGAAATACGGCAGTCCCAGCAGGAAGTGAATAAACTGCGAGCCGATAAATGCCTTGGCAATCCCGATTGCACCTTCTTCCCGAAGCCACAGTGCTCCGGCAATGAATAACACTCCCCATAGAATGTTACTCATCACACTGAACCAGGCCAGGTTCATCACGATCATCTTTCTTGAAATACCGGACTTGAATGCACTGAGCAGCGAACCCAGGATTACCAGAACCAACGTCACTTCAAAATCCCGCCCCAGGAAACTGCTGCCATACAGTTTGGCCAGCAACTCGGGGAACATGATCACCGGCTGTATGATCACCAACACCACCAGCCAGCCCGACAGAAAGTTCAAGGCGTCCAACTTGCGGCTTTTACCGCCCAGCGCGGCGGCCAGCATCGGCACCAGCACAGAGCCCAACACCACGGAAACATGGGAAAAGATCGCGTTCCATTGCATCGCGGCGGCGTACATGCCCAATGCGGCAAGGCCGTTAGTTGTTTCCGCCAGCAACTTGTTGGCGAACCAGTTCATCGGGGCGACCATCAACCCCGTCAGCAATACCGGCAGGCCAACCGACAGCACTGCGTGCTTTTCAGTCATTGCACCTTTGAAACTCAGCGTGGTATTTCGGGCCTTCAAAGTCTTCCAGCAGGCCAGTGCGCTGAAGAACACGATCAGCAATTGAGAACCGGCCAAGCCCAGCAGCGCACCATTGAGTCGCAACTGCAGGGTCAGGAAGTACGTCGCCGGGATCGCGACAATCGCAATGATTCCGTTGATGGTCGCGATTGTCCGGTATTGGCCCCAACCGGTCAGGCAGCCCTGGGTCCATCCCGACAGGATAATCAACGTGATGGTGCTCAATACGATCAGCGATGCAGCGCTGAGGCTGTCTGCCCCCAGGATAACGCTGGAGAAAAAGTGCGGGAAAAACAGCGCTGTCCCGATGATCATCCCGCTGAACACAACCGAGAACAGCAGCGTCAGCGCAATGCCCCTGCCGGTCTTCTCGGGACAGGTCTCCTTGAACTGCCCGATATGCTTGGCCGTCGCCGTGGTGGTGGCTTGGGCGGCGACGTTGGCAAGCATCACAATCGCGCTCTGGATCAAGCCATACTCGCCAAACGATTGCGCACCCAATACCCGGGCAACCAGGATGCCGGTGATGACCACCGACACTTTGGTGGCCACGGCAGAAACGAAACTCCATGCCGTACTGGACACGAACTTTTTCAACAGTGTGCTGTTCATCCGGCATTCACCTGCAAGGGTGTGGTTATCAGCGGCTGGCCAGGCTTGAGGGTCTTTTTGCGTTGCCTGGCGGTGTGTTCGGAACAGACCCGCAGCACAATCGCGCCATACGCGATACCGATGGCGTACGGCTGATAAGGCGTGGCCGAGACAACGAACATCACCCCCAGAAAGATGGCGATCGAAACCGCCACCCGGCTGTTCATGTGCTGGGTAATCGAGGTAATGAACACGTACAGCAAGTACACGCCGATCAGCCCGTACTTAACGAAGTAGGTTAGGTAGGCACTGTCGATATTCGAGTTCTTGTCATCGAGGCCACGGTACTCGAACCAGGGAATCTCGAACGGCGTGCCCGCGCCCAGTCCCACAAAGTAATGCAGCGGGTTCATGCCGCGGATCAACTCCAGCGCCGGGCTGAAGCGCGTGGCCAATTGGGCGGCCATGCCTTCGGACGACAAACCATCATTGATTCGATCAGCCCCGATCATATTGCTGATGCCAATGAACGCCATCAGCACCACCGCCCCGGCCAGGGCAACGCCTATCATGCGGGCCGGCCGGGTGTATTGGTGGATGATGATCGCCGCAAACACCGAGACAAAGATGAAGCGAGAGTTGGCAATGAACAAACAGATGAATGAAGTGGCCAGGCAAATGCTTGCGAGCTTTTTCCTGTGTTCGAACAGCCGTGGGTCTATGAAGTAATAAATCAGATAGGCCACGGCGGCGTACGTACCGCCGTCCAGGTAGCGGTAGGCGTTTTCTTCATAGTAGACGTCTTGAAACTTGTACAAGCCCAAGCGTAACCAGGCAATGTCCAGCACATTGAAGGCGGTCATCGCGATCAATAGCAGGAGCACTGTCTGCAACTTCAGCGTTTTTGCGGCAAGGGTCGCGATGTTCGAGAGCACGATAAATGACAGGATCATTATAAACGGCCGAACATCCTTCAACAGGTACTTGTTCGAGGACTCCAGCAGGCCGCAGGCGAGTAACACCACATACAGCCCGCAACCAAATAGCAGGCCGCCCGGTACCGTCAATTGTTTCTTCTGTGTAGCCACCTGCCGGACCAGCAGTGCGCCCAGCCCGCCCACGATATAAAAGTCAAAGAAGTAGATACCCTTGAGCGAGATTATTTCGCTGTAGGAGTTACCCGTGGGAATAACAGCCAGCATTATCCCGAACACTACGATTGAGTATTTTGGATTTTTCGCCGCGAGCAAACCCGCTGACAGCGCGATAAGGGATAACAGGTAAAACATGGCTGGGTATTCTTTATGCTGATTTGAATTTGGCACGCTACCGCCCCAGGATTTTTCGTTCATTTCCTGAAAACGTGACCTCTATCCTGCAATTACAGTGGTGAATCAGCTCCGATCAGCCTGGTACTCGTACTGGTAATACCCATAGTTGCCGTAGCCATATTTGGCCGACGCTTTCTTTTCAACGCCGTTGAAGATCGCGCCCCTGAGCACGATGCCGTTCTGGGCAAATCGGCGCATGGTGTGCTCGATCTCTTTTGCCGGGTTCAAGCCATAGCGGGTGACGATCAGGTTGGTCCCCGATTGCCGTCCCACGATGGCTGCGTCGGTCACGGCCAAGAGCGGTGGCGTATCCAGAATCACCAGGTCATACCGTTCGCTGACCTGCGCCAACAGCTCGGTCAGGTTGCGGTGCATCAGCAGCTCGGAAGGATTCGGCGGTATTTGCCCGCGGCTGATGATGTCGAGGTTTTCAATGCCGGTTTTGTGGATGGCGGATTCAAGGGTGCATTGATTGGAGAGGATGTCGGAAAGCCCATCCTTGGCCGGCACACCCAGCACTTTGTGCAGGTAGCCCCGTCGCATATCCACGTCAATCAACAACACGCGCTGCCCGGTTTGCGCGATGACCGCCGCCAGGTTCACCGAGACAAAGGTTTTACCCACCTCGGGGCTGGGGCCGGAAATCATGATCCGGTTATTCGGCGCCTCGAGCATCGCAAAGTGCAAACTGGTGCGCAAACTGCGCAAGGCCTCCACTGCCAGGTCCGTGGGGTGACTGATGGCCAGCAATGAAGAACCGGCATCGGCACGCCCACGCCCGCGGCTGATTTTGTCTTCTTCGACCTTTTGCAGCGTGCTGTACGGAATCGACGCGTACACCGGCAAGCCCAGTTGCTCGATGGCCTCGGGGCTTTCCAGGCCACGGTTCAGCGCCTTGCGCAGCAGCACCAGCGTCACCGCCAGGAAGCCGCCCAGCAGCGTCGCGATCAGCACGATGAGGATCTTTTTCGGCTTGATCGGCTTGAAGAAATTGACGTCTGCGGTGTCGATCAGGCGCACGTTGCCCACGGTGCCCGCGCGCATCACATCGAGTTCCTGGGACTTGTTGAGCAACTGGGTGTAAATGGCCGTGCCGACCTCGACATCCCGGGTGAGGCTCAGCAGTTCCTGCTGGGTGGAAGGCAGGCTCTCGACCCGGCTCGCCAGGCTCTGCTGCTTGCTGGTCAGCTCGCCGATCTGAGTCAGCAATGCGCGATACGCGGGATGCTGGCGGGTGAACTTGCGGTCCATCTCGGCCTGTTGCAGCTTCAGCTCGGAGATGCTGGTATCGAGGCCCACGATCTGGTCGAGAATCGCCTTGGTTTCCAGGGTGATGTCCACCGACTTGCTGCGGGTCTGGTATTCATTCAAGGCCTTCCCGGCTTTTTCCAGGTCCTTCTTGACCTCCGGCAGTTGCTCCTTGAGAAACGCCAGGCTTTGCGCCGCCTCAGCCGAGGTGCGCTCCACGTTCTGCCGCACGTAGATCGCCGCGATCTGATTGAGAATTTTGATCGCCTGGTCCGGCTCGGTGCTTTCCAGCGCCAGGCCGATCATGCCCGACTCCTTCCCTCGCTCGACCACATCCAGGTTTTCCTGATAGTCGAGGATGCTGGTCAGTCGCGCATTGCGGATCACCCGGAAACGCGTGCCGGGCTTGGCGCGCAGTTCTTCAATCTGGAATGCCACGCCATTTTGCTCGAACGGCTGCCCGGCCTCGCCGGCCGCCAGCACCTGGTCATCTTCATCCACCAGGGTGTAGTGCGCGTTTTCACCCACGGTCAGGGTCAGCTTCTTGCCCAATTGCCCGTCGGGCAGGTCCAGCTTGAAGATCTTCAGCGACTCGCCGCCCCAGGCGAAGCTGTCCAGGCCCAGCAGCGGCTCGGCGATTGCACCGGGGTTGGCCTTCTGGAAGCGGCGCGCCAGGAACTCACCCACTACCGGGAAGTACATCGGCTGTACGACGATATCGAGTTTCAGGTTGTCGACGGTTTTGCCAATCACGTAGCGGGACTGGATCAGCTCGATCTCGGTGGCCGACGGCGACTCCTTGCCCAGCATCCCGCCGATGTCCGAGAAGCCCAGCAAGTCGTTCTTTTTCGCTTCGACCTGCAGCAGGGCATTCGCCTGGTAGACCGGGGTTGCCAGCACCGCATAGGCGGCGCCAGTGACCATAAAGGCACCGGTCACCGCAGCGATCAGCCATTTATGGTCGATCAGTGTTCCAAACAGACCGAGGAGATCAATCT
The DNA here is from genome assembly GCF_037094675.1 of Pseudomonas sp. KK18. Taxonomy (NCBI): domain Bacteria; kingdom Pseudomonadati; phylum Pseudomonadota; class Gammaproteobacteria; order Pseudomonadales; family Pseudomonadaceae; genus Pseudomonas; species Pseudomonas sp. KK18. The sequence goes on along the minus strand of NZ_CP146605.1, from coordinate 3,117,940 downwards.
CCCCGTTATCGTCTTCCTGTACGGTGACTGCTGGCGTTTGCTGCATAAGTCGGATTCTTAGCCTTTATTTCGATTCAAAAAGTAGTGGCGATCAGCGTGCAAGACGCTGCGCCCATGCGTTTACAGCTTCTTCGATCAACGCATAAGCGTGCACAAACGCGGCCTTGCCTTGACGGTACGGGTCGCTGATCTCTCGCTCGTTTTGCCATTTGCCCAGCAGCAAGACCTTGCCTCGTGCCTCGGGCGCCATGCTGAGTACGGCATTGATGTGCTGTCGTTCCATGACCAGGATCAGGTCGGCTTCACTGATCGCCTGTGGCGCCAACTGGGTGGCCTGGTGCTTGTCGGCCGGATGACCGTGGGCTTCGAGTACCGCACGGGCGGTGGTTTCAATCGGCTTGCCGACCAACGCGGCAATGCCTGCAGAACTGATCTTGATATCGGAGCACGGGAGTGCGCCACGCAAAAGACTTTCCGCGGTGGGACTACGGCAAACATTGCCAATACAGACAATCAACACTCTTTTAAACAAGGCACTATCCCCGGGCCATCCATTACCCCATGAAGCAACCTCTTCAACTTCATTACTTCACGGCAGTATTTATTAACACGTAACCCTTACTTCCCCCAAAATTATCTCCGGACGAAAAATAACAACCACCGCCTTCAACACGACAATTTATAACATTCATTACTTCGTCACCCCCATCGGCTTTAAATTACAGCCTTGTCACGTATCGCCCTAATATAGGAAGAGGAACGCCCATGAGCGCAAATGCCAACAAAGCCTGGTACCTGGTCCAGTGCAAATCCCGGCAGGACGAGCGCGCCGAGGAGCACCTCCAGCGCCAGGGCTATACCTGCTTCCGGTCTACCTATAAACGCGAACGGCTGTTGAAGGGCCAGCGCAGGACCACCCGTGAATCGTTGTTTCCAGGCTATCTGTTTATTCAAATGAGCCAGCAGGACAGCTGGAGCTCACTGCGCTCGACCCGCGGTGTGTCGCGGGTCGTGGCATTCGGCGCGCACCCGTTGCCCATCAGCGACACGCTGGTGGACGAACTCCAGGAGCGCGACCACCAGGCCGTGGTGAGCGCCCTGTTGCAGCCCGGCGAAAGCGTGCGCATCAATGAAGGGCCGTTTGCCGAACTTGAAGCGGTCTTCCTGGCCATGGACGGTGAGGAACGGGTGGTGTTGCTGATGAACTTCCTGCAACGGGAACAACGCATCAACTTGCCATTGGCAGAAATCAGCCGAGTGCAAAGAAGTGACTGATAGCGGCGCTGAACAGACAAGAAATAACATTCAACTTAATAACAGACTAAAAATAACATCCGCTTACTTTTTCACCTCTTGAGAATAAAGTAATACGTGAATTAACAGCGAGGGACGGCCATGAAAAGTTCAAAGCTATTGGTAGAGCGTATCGGCCTGTTTCCTTCTTCGGGAAACATTCACGTCAAGGTTAATAGTTCAACCACCGTTGTAGAACGCATGCAGGTGTTATACGCCGGCCATTCCCTGGACAGTGACGAATCCTGTACCGGGCTTTCAATGGTGTTCGCCGACTGGCGCTTCAAGTTGCAGGTGAGCAATCCCCTGTCCATCTGCCTGTGCGTGGAGAGCCGCGGCGACAGCCACCTGATGCAAATGAAGACGGCCGAACTATTGGCGAATATTTCCTGCACCGAGGAGCGGCCATGAGCATTTATGAGGATCTGAAACGGGCCTACGCCTTGAAAAGGCTGACGAACACGTTTGAAGGTTTCGTGGGCCTGGCACCGCACGAACAACTGCCGGCGGAGCAATATGCGCACAACACCCGGATCATGTCCCACTGGCTGGATCAGTTGCGCGGCAACTCACCGCAGGACATAACCGACACGTTGTTCAAGCAGATGAAGCGTTCGCAGCGCCGTGGCGATGCCCGGCGCTTCAATTGCCAGACGGTCCTGCTGGAGCTGCTGGTGGAAAGTAACCTGGCCCTGGACCTGGCCACTTACTCGGCGTTCAACTGCATGGAAGAGGCCCGCCAGGAAGGCTCCTGATGGGCCTGGTCGGCACCTGATACGGCCACTGCCACATGGTTGAGCAGCTTCTCGGCGTTGTACTTGGGTGCCATCGCACTTAACAACAGGATCACCATTCCCCCACCGATCAACGATGGGGAAACCCGCACTTCAACCACCTCAAGGCGCCACAGAAACGCCAGTGCCGCCATGCCGCCCAAAAAGCCACCGGCCAGTGCTTCGTTGAGTGGGTGAATATAGGGTGCCACGCAATAGGCACTGAACCAGCCGGCGATCAACATCCCGGCGATAGCTGCGGGCCAGCGCCACTCGGGGTTGACCCGGCGCGCCACCAGGCTCATCGCCACGGGCACCATCAACGACGTATTCATGGCGTGACCGCTGAGCACCGCAATATCCAGCTGCTGGAGCGCCACGCCCCAGCCCTTGAACAGCAACTTGCTGAACGCCACGATGGAATAGGTGCAGGCGATGGTCATCAGCCACCACTTGACCGCCTGGGGCCGGGAATACCAGAGCCAGACGGCGATCACCACTGCGGCCGGAATCATGACGGTGATACCGCCATATTGCGCCAGTTCTTCCCGTATCAAGTGCTGTTCCCTACCCGCAAGTTTTTCCCGGACCCATGAGACCTCAGGTCCGGGCAAAACACAACGACTTCAGGGCGCGCCAGCCAGCGATTGCGGCGAAAACACCTCGGTATCCGTCAGTTTCCGTACCTCTACCCGGTGCGGGAAAATCTTCTTTTCCACAAACAAATCATCCACCTGCTGCAACGCCTGCACATCCCGCTCCTCTACCGGCAGCAGCGACTCATCACCCCATGTGCGCAGCAACTGTGAAACCTTGAGCGGGATATCGTTGACCGTGGCAAACACCCGTGCGTATTCCTCGGGGTTCTGCTGCGCCCATTCAAAAGCCTTGGCGAACCGCTGCAAAACGTCACGCAACGCCTGGCGCTTGAGCGGGTCGGTGAGCACTTCATCGGACGCGGTAATAAACGTCAGGCCGGTATTGATGCCCTCCCCGCTGATCAGCACCCGCGCGCCCTGCTGTTCGGCGAACGCCTGGTACACCCCGAAGGTCGCCCAGGCTTCGATCTTGCCGGCGTTGAACGCAGGTAATGCATCGGTGGGCAGCACGAAGCCGACGTTGACGTCCTTTTCATCCACGCCGGCATTCGCCAGGGCGCGGATCAGCAGGTACTGGGAAATGCTCCCACGGGCCGACGACACCACCACATTGCGTCCTTTCAGATCGGCCACGCTGTGGATCGGTGAATCGGGCGGCACCAGGATCGCAATGCTGCGCGCCTGACTGCGGCGCACCGCAACGATACGCAGCGGCGAGCCTCCGGTGGCAGCCGCCAGCACCGGCGTATCCCCGGCCGGGCCGAGGTCCACGGCGCCGGCGCGCAAGGCTTCGAACAGCGGCGCGGCGCCCTGGAAGTTGGCCCACTGGACCTTGTAGTCGATGCCATCCAGGGCGTGGGCGGCCTCCACCACCGTGCGCAAGCCCTTGGCCTGGTCACCGAGGATCAAGGTCACACCCGACAGATCCGATGCTGACTTCGGCGCTTCAGCGGCTTTGTCGCAGCCGCCCATCAGCAGTGCAGCCGCCAACAGGCAAAGGGTTCTGAATTCAACCATGGGCAAACCGCCTGACGCTGGCGTTCGCAGGCTGGGCGGCAGGGGCGTCCACTTCAACCCCCAACAGGTTCAGCAAGCGCGCGCGAATCGCCTGGAAACCGTCCTGGCCGGTATCCCGTGCACGGGGCAGGTCGATGCGCAGTTGCTCGGCAATCTTGCCCTCCGCCAGCACGATCACGCGGTCGGCCAGCAGGATCGCTTCGTCGACGTCGTGGGTCACCAGCAACACGGCCGGCGTGTGTTTGCGCCAGAGTTCGGTGATCAGGCGATGCATCTTGATGCGGGTCAGCGCATCCAGCGCGGCGAAGGGTTCGTCGAGCAACAGCAGCTTGGGCTCGCGCACCAGGCCGCGGGCCAATGCCACGCGCTGGGCCTCGCCGCCGGAGAGGGTCGCCGGGTACGCCTCCAGCCGATGGGCCAGCCCGACTTCCGTCAACGCCTGCACCGCACGGGCCTTGGCGTCGGGAACCCGCAGGCCGAGAATCACGTTTTTCCAGGCGCGCTTCCACGGCATCAGGCGCGGCTCCTGGAACACCGCCGCCCGGGCCTTGGGCACGCGCAACTGGCCGCTGTCGATGCTGTCCAGGCCCGCGAGGCTGCGCAGCAAAGTGGTCTTGCCGGAACCGCTGGCACCCAGCAACGCAACGAACTCCCCCGGGGCGATATCCAGGTCCAGGCCGTCGATGACCCGCTGCTGGCCGAACTGGCGCACCACATTGCGCAACTGCACCGGTGCTGTTGAAGCTTCGAGAATCGACATGTCAGTTCCTCACAAACGATGGGCGCCAGGCCAGGGCAAAACGTTCCAGGGTGCGGATCAAGCCGTCGATCAGCAGGCCCAGCACGCTATAGATCAACAGGCAGATCACGATCACGTCGGTGCGCATGAAGTCCCGCGCATCACTGGCCAGGTAGCCGATACCGGCGGTGGTGTTGATTTGCTCGACAAACACCAGGGCCAGCCAGGAGATGCCCAGGGAATAGCGCAGGCCGACAAAAAACGAAGGCAACGAGCCCGGCAGGATCACGTGCCAGATCAGCTCGCGACGGTTGAGGCCGAGGGTGTTGGCGGCCTCGATCAGTTTGGGGTCGATGTTGCGGATGCCGGCGAACAGGTTGAGGTACACCGGAAAGGTGGTACCGGTAACGATAAGTGCGATCTTGGTGAACTCGCCGATGCCGAACCAGAGGATGAACAACGGCACCAGTGCCAGGGAAGGAATGGTGCGCAGCATCTGCATCGGTGAGTCGAGGATTACCTCGCCGCGCTTCGACAGGCCGGTGATCAACGCGGCCACCACCCCGATACTCACGCCGATGCTCAAGCCCAGCAGCGCCCGTTGCAGGGACACCAGCAGGTGCTTGCCCAGCTCTCCGGAGACGATCATCGCCCACAGGGTGCCGCCAATCTGAGAAGGCGCGGCGATGATCCGTGCCGGGATCAAGCCCAGCTCGGAGGCCAGTTCCCACAGCAACAGCAACACAATCGGGCTGACCAGCCGCAGCAACACATCGGGGGTGCGCCAGTTGCGCAGCCAGCGCGGAATCAAGCGGGATGCAACACCGGCTTGACCCTCGGCCTTGTCGACGGAAAACGAACTGGCGTTAACGGACTTTTCAGTCATCGGGCTTCCTTCCTCATCAAGAACACGGCCAGGAGCGCCGCTGCGGTTTCATGCTATTCGCATAAAAAACCTCAGTGAAATTCTATTTGGGAATAACCTAATACGATTAAAATGCGCATTACTGATAACGATCTAAAACTATGATTCTGTATTTTTATAATTAGGATAGAACCAATCGGCATTTTACAGGCCCGGGTGCGGCCCCTATTTTCGATAGCAGCTTTATTCCTGCCCTCAACAAGGACTGACCATGAGCATCGAATTTATCGGCTATATCGGCGGCCACCACGCCTCCGAGATCCACCCTCGCAGCGGCCCGACCTTGCAGCCCGACTACGTGGAGACCGTGGCCCGCGCCCACGAAGAGGCCGGCTTCGACCGCGCGCTGGTGGCCTTCCATTCCAACAGCCCGGACAGTACGTTGATCGCTGCCCATGCGGCCAGCGTGACGAAAAAGCTGCAGTTCCTGATTGCCCACCGGCCCGGCTTCGTCCAACCCACCCTCGCTGCGCGACAGTTCGCCACGCTGGATGTGTTCAACGGCGGGCGCACCGCGGTGCACATCATCACCGGCGGCGACGACCGTGAACTGCGGGCCGATGGCAGTCATATCGACAAGGATGAGCGTTATGCGCGCACCGACGAGTACTTGAGCGTGGTGCGGCAGGAATGGACCAGTGAAAAGCCCTTCGACCATCACGGCACTTACTACCGGTACGAGGGTGCGTTTTCGACGGTGAAGTCGCCGCAGCAGCCGCATATACCGTTGTATTTTGGCGGGTCTTCAGCGGCGGCCATTGCGGTGGCGGGCAAGCATGCGGATGTGTATGCGCTGTGGGGTGAGACCTACGAGCAGGTGAAGGAAGTGGTCGCCCATGTGCGGGCTGAGGCGGCCAGGCATGGGCGTACGGTTCGCTTCAGTTTGTCGTTGCGGCCGATTCTGGCAGAGACTGAAGCGCTGGCTTGGGAGCGTGCGGATAGCATTCTGGAGCAGGCGACGGCGTTGGCTGAGAAGAATGGGTTTGTGAGGCGTGAACCGCCGAATGAGGGGTCGCGGCGGCTGTTGGCGGCGGCGGCCCAGGGGTCGCGGTTGGATAAGCGGTTGTGGACCGGGATTGCGGGGTTGCTGGGGGCGCAGGGTAACTCTACATCGCTGGTGGGTACGGCCGATCAAGTGGCCGAGGCGTTGCTGGATTATTACGACCTGGGTATCACGACGTTTTTGATTCGTGGGTTTGATCCGCTGAATGATGCTATTAATTACGGGAAGAGGCTGATTCCGCTGACTCGGCAGTTGGTGGCTGAGCGGGAGCGCCAGGCGGCTGGAAAAGTGGCCTGAGGGAGGGGGACCGAGTACATATCCGTTTCTTCGGTAACGGCGGCTTATGGTTCCGCTCTTACAGCGGGTCACTTTTGGCAAACGCCCGGAATGCCGGCCCAGCCAAAAGTAACCAAAAGGTCTTTGCCCCACCACTCGGTGCCTCGCCTAGGCTCGGCATGCCCGCACTCCGGCACGGCTCCGCGGGCCGCCGCGACGGGCCATCCATGGCCCGGCGCGGCTAAATCGGCTTCCCTGCCGATTTACCCGCTCCACCGTGCCTACTTGCGGCCATCGTGGTTGACGGGGCCCGCAGATCAAGATCAAAAGCAACAGCACAGCGGCCTCCCGGCCGGCTTGAGTGTTAAAAGCAAAGGCAAGATCCAGAGCGAAAGCCAAATCTGAAGCTGATGCAGCTCTGCTTTTCTGTGGGGGGGTGGTTCTGTTTTTCTGTAGGAGCTGGCTTGCCGGCGATGCAGGCAACTCGGTCTTGCAGGTACACCGAGGTGATGCCATCGCCGGCAAGCCAGCGCCTACAGTGGACCGTGCCCGCTTTAGCTTTTGATTTGGCTTTTTAAACACTCAAGCCGGCCGGTAGGCCGCTGTGCTCTTGATCTGCTTTTGATCTTGATTTTGATCTTAGGCGCCCCGTTAAACCACGCTGGCCGAACGCAGGTATTACGGAGCGGGTAAACCGGCAGGACGCCGGTTTAGCCGCGACGGGGCAGGGACGCCCCGTCGCGGCGGCCCGCGGAGTAATGCCGGAGTGAGGGCACACCGAGCCTAGGCGAGGTGCCGAGTGGTGGGGAAAGAGCGTTTTGCTTACTTTTGCGCTGTTCAAAAGTGAGCCGCTGTAAGAGCGGAACCAATGGCGGCCATCACCCAAATAACGGATATACACCCACAACCAAGCGTAAATACCAACCCCACAACGTCAAAGTTTGTAATCAGTATCCGTACGCTCCAATTGCCGAATCAACGCATTCCAGTGCCGCGCCACTCCCGGCCCATCCCCGCTCTTGAACACTTCTGCCTGCTTCTCCACCTTGGCCACCACCTCCGCCGGCGGAAAGATCAACTCGGCATTCCCCCCCGCCTGCGCCGCAATCTGGATATTGCACGCCCGCTCCAGCCCCTGCAGCTGCTGGAACGCATGCTCCACACTCACCCCCGCCGTCAGCAATCCATGGTTGCGCAAGATCATCACACTCTTGTCCCCCAGGTCCGCCACCAACCGCTCACGCTCATCCAGGTCAAGGGCCACACCTTCATACCCGTGGTACGCAACGCGCCCGGAAAACCCGATGGAATGCTGGGAGATCGGCAACAACCCGTCCTTCTGCGCCGACACCGCAATACCGTCGCGCGTATGCGTATGCAGCACGGCCTGCAAATCGTGGCGAGCCGCATGGATTGCGCTGTGGATCACATAGCCCGCATAGTTGATCCCCAGGCCCGTAGGGTCATCGACAATCGTGCCGTCGATATCCACCTTGACCAGATTCGAAGCGCTGATCTCATCGAACAACAGCCCGTAGGCATTGATCAGGAAATGCTCCTCAGGCCCCGGCACCCGGGCGGAGAAGTGCGTGTAGATGTGGTCGGTCCACTTGTACAAGGCCGCCAGCCGATAGGCCGCCGCAAGTTTAACGCGCACCTCCCACTCTTCCGGGGTAACCCGCTGGCGGACGTTGTTCGAGACACTGGAGATCGAGGTGACGCTGCTCATGGCAAAACTTCCTGGATGGCCTTAAGGACTTCCAGGCAAGCCTAGGGGATGACCAAAAATAATAAAAAGCACATTTTAATCTAAGCTAATTATTATTTTTTTTCATATCACGCCGCATTGCGCACCTTGTGCAACGACGCCGCCACCAGCTTGCCAAACGCGTCCACCGGCCCTTGCAGGTTGCCCAGGAAATGCGGGTAGATCAGCCACAGGTCCATCACCGGCTTGAAGTCCTTCAGTGGCATGGCCGCCAGTTGATCGCGATGGGCGCTGCGCTCCAGCAGCGGGCGTGGCACCAGGCCGAGGCCCAGGCCGTCAGCCACCAGGCCCAACTGTAGCTCGGTGCCGAAGGTCTCCAGGTTGACCCGCAACGCCAGGCCCTGGTCCGACAGGGTGCGTTGCAACCCGGCACGGAAACCGCAGCCATCCGGGTTCAGGATCCAGCCATTCTGGTACACGTCCGCCAGCTTGCAGGGCTTCTTCGGCAGTTGAGCCTTGGCACACACCACCACCAGTTCCATCTTGCCGATGGACTCGCCGACGATGTTGTCCGGGAAGATCTTGCCCGCCGGAAACAGCGCCGCCGCCGCGTCCAGTTCGCCGCGCTCGATCTTGCCCACCAGTTGGCTGCCCCAGCCGGTAGCCACCTGGGCCCGCAGCTCGGGGAATTCACTGCGCAGGTGCTTGAGGGCGTCCAGCAACACCACGTCGCCAATGGTCTGCGGCACCCCCAGGCGCAGCAGGCCGGTGGGCGGCGCGTCGGTGGCCACCAGTTCCCGCAGGGCGTCCATTTCCCGAAGGATCGAACGGCACTGTTCATACACCCGCGTTCCGATCAAAGTAGGCTTGAGCGGCTTGGTGTTGCGGTCGAACAACTCCACCCCCAGCGCCTGCTCGAAGTTCTGCACGCGACGGGTAATGGCCGGCTGGGTCAGTTGCAGCGACTCGGCGGCATGGCTGATGGACTGGCAACGAATCACTTCGACAAAGGCATCGATATCGTCAATTTTCATTTGGGCCGCACATAGAGAACAGTCATTAAGATGTGTGAAAAGCATAGTTCCATAAACGGTGGCTGGATAGCCCAACCCCCGGATCGATAACGTCTAACGCTATTCAAACCGGTTCTAAATTACTTTCCGCTATAACCTAATCATTAAAAAATAGCATATTAACTATAAACATTATGCTTAGATAAACCCATCACCACGAACCACCCACGATGGAATTGTCATGACCCAGGCCCGACACCCGGAGAGACTCAGAGCATTCATTGGCGCCCTGGCGGAATTGATCGACGGCAACCCTCGCGAAGGCGACCTGCTGCACCGCGGCGGCAAGCTGCTGGCGCAACTGGTCAGCCACGATGACTGGCTGCCGGACGAGTTTGCCCAACCCGACCCCGAGCGTTATCAGCAATTCCTGCTGCACGCCGATTCGCGCCAGCGCTTCAGCATCGTCAGCTTTGTGTGGGGGCCGGGGCAGACCACGCCGATCCATGACCATCGCGTGTGGGGGCTGATCGGCATGCTGCGCGGTTCCGAGTATTCCCAGGGCTTTGAGCGTAACGCCGAGGGCGCACTGGTCGCCGACGGCAAGCGCATCCAGCTGGAACCCGGCCAGGTGGAAGCCGTGTCGCCGAAGATCGGTGACATCCATCAAGTCAGCAATGCCTTCAGTGACCAGGTGTCCATCAGCATTCATGTGTATGGCGCCAACATCGGTGCGGTACGCCGCGCCGTGTACCAGCCGGACGGCAGCGAGAAACTGTTTATCTCCGGTTATTCCAACGCTTTTCTCCCGAACATCTGGGATTTGTCCAAAGACGCCCTGTCCAAAGAGAGCCCTGCCCCATGACTGTATCGAACCGCAGCTTCGCCCAGATTCGCCAGGCCCTGCTGGACCGTGAAGAAGTCGCCCTTGTGGATGTGCGCGAGGAAGCGCCTTTCGCCGAATCCCACCCGCTGTTCGCCGCGAATATCCCGCTGTCGAAACTGGAACTGGAAGTGTATTCACGCATCCCACGCCGGGATACCCAGGTGACGGTGTACGACAACGGTGAAGGCCTGGCACAGATCGCCGCCCAGCGCTTGCAGGCGCTCGGCTATACCGAGGTCAGCCTGCTGGAAGGCGGCCTGGACGGTTGGCGCAGCGCCGGTGGCGAGCTGTTTATCGACGTCAACGTGCCAAGCAAATCCTTTGGCGAGCTGGTGGAAAGCCAGCGCCACACACCGTCGCTCGCGGCTGAAGAAGTGCAGGCGTTGCTCGACAGCAACGCCGACGTGGTGGTGCTCGACGCCCGCCGCTTCGATGAATACCAGACCATGAGCATTCCCACCGGCATCAGCGTGCCCGGCGCCGAACTGGTGCTGCGCGCCCGTGAGCTGGCACCGGACCCGGCCACCCGCATTATCGTCAACTGCGCCGGGCGTACCCGCAGCATCATCGGCACCCAGTCGCTGATCAATGCCGGCATCGCCAACCCGGTGTCTGCCCTGCGCAACGGCACCATCGGCTGGACCCTGGCCGGGCAGAAGCTGCAACACGGCCAGGCTCGACGCTTCGCGCCGACCTCGGAAGAACACCGCCAGATCGCCGCCAGGGACGCCCGCCAAGTCGCCGACAAGGCCCGCGTAGGCCGCGCCACCCTCGCCGACCTGCAACGCTGGCAGCAGGAAGCGGCGCGCACCACTTACCTGTTCGACGTACGCACCCCGGAAGAATTCGAAGCCGGCCACCTGCCCGGCTCGCGCTCCACACCGGGCGGCCAACTGGTGCAGGAAACCGATCACGTCGCCAGCGTACGCGGCGCCCGGCTGGTACTGGTGGATGACGACGGCGTGCGGGCCAATATGTCTGCGTCCTGGCTCGCACAACTGGGTTGGGAAGTGCATGTGCTGGATGACCTGCAACCTGCGCACTTCAGCGAACCGGGGGCCTGGGTTGCCCCCGTCCCGGCGCCGCAACAGGCCGAGTTGATCAGCCCGCACACCCTCGCCGAATGGCAGGCTCATGGCGACACCGCAGTACTGGATTTCACCGCCAGCGCCAACTACGTCAAGCGCCACATTCCCGGTGCCTGGTGGGCGTTGCGCGGGCAGTTGCCCGAAGCCTTGCGCAAGGTGCCTGCTGCCGAACGCTACGTGTTGACCTGTGGCAGCAGCCAGCTGGCGCGCCTCGCGGTAGCGCAAGTCGAAGCGCTGACCGGCAAGCCCGTGTTCCTGCTGCAGGACGGCACTGCCAGCTGGATCGCCGCGCAACTGCCGCTGGAGGAAGGCGAGACCCGCCTCGCTTCACCGCGCATCGACCGCTACCGCCGCCCGTACGAAGGCACCGACAATCCGAAGGAAGCCATGCAGGCCTACCTCGACTGGGAGTTCGGCCTGGTGGACCAGCTGGCCCGCGACGGCACCCACGGGTTTTATGTGATCTGAACACCCCCAGGAGCGAGCCCGCTCGCTCCTCTTCCCACTACCAGCCGACCCCTTCTCCAGGCGGAGGCGACTGAACGCAAGACCTAGCCTGGAGCCCGCCTGATGCGCTTTACCCTTGCCCTTTTACTGGCCACCCTCACCCTGGGTGCGACTTGCCAGGCCGCCGACCTGCAGCCCCTGCGAGTGGCCAACCAGAAATCCACCATCAAGGCGCTGCTGGAAGTCGCCGGCGAAACCCGGGATGTGCCCTACGAAATCCAGTGGTCCGAGTTCCCCGCCGCCGCACCGCTGGGCGAAGCCCTCAACGCCGGGGCCGTGGACATCGGCGCGCTGGGGGATGCGCCCTACGTGTTCGCCCTCGGTGCCGGAGCACCGCTGAAGGTGGTGAGCATCATCCACGCCGAAGGCCGCAACACCACCGCGCTGATTGTTCCGAAAGATTCTCCGATCCACGATCTTGCCGACCTCAAGGGCAAGCGCATCGTCACCACCCGCGGCTCCATCGGGCACTTCCTGGCGATCAAGGCGCTGCGCAGCGCCGGCCTTTCCACCCACGACGTGCAGTTCATCTTCCTGCTGCCCAGCGAGTCACGGCTGGTGCTGGATAACGGCACCGCCGATGCCTGGTCGACCTGGGACCCCTACACCACCGTGGTCACCAGCCAGAGCCAGGCAAGAGTTCTTGCCAGCGGCAACAACCTGCTGAGCAATCACCTGTACCTCGCCGCCACCAGCAAGGCAATTGCCGACAAGCGCGTGCAGCTGGACGACTTCGTGGCCCGGGTCGACCGCGCCTACCGCTGGAGCAACGATCACCCGCAGGCGTTCGCCGCCGCCATGGCCAAAATCACCGGCTTGCCGCTGGAGGTGCACGTAGCCGTGGCCAACGCCACCCATATGCAACCGGTGGCGATTGACGACTCGGTGATCAGCGGCCTGCAAACCACCGCCGACATCTATCAGGACGAAGGCCTGCTGACCAAGCACATCGACGTCTCCCAAGGCTTCGACAAAAGCTTCAACGCCAAACGTGCCCCGCTTACCCAGGCTTCCCGCTAAAAGGAGAGAGAACATGAGCAAACGCCAACTGAAACTCGGTGCCATGGTGCACGGCGTCGGTCACGGCTGGGGCGAATGGCGCCACCCGCAGGCGCAACCCAATGCCAGCGTCAACTTCGGGTTCTACAAGCATCAGACGCAACTGGCCGAAGGCGCGAAGTTCGACTTCGTGTTCATCGCCGACAGCCTGCATATCCATGAAAAATCCAGCCCGCACTACCTCAACCGTTTTGAGCCGCTGACCATTCTTTCGGCCCTGGCGGCCCTGACCTCGAACATCGGCCTGGTGGCGACCGTCACCGTGAGCTACACCGAACCGTTCCAGGTGGCACGCCAGTTCGCCTCCCTGGACCACATCAGCGGCGGCCGCGCCGGCTGGAACGTGGTGACTTCGTGGCTCAGCGGCACCGCCGACAACTTCGGCAAGGCCGAGCACCCGCCCCACGCCGTGCGCTACCGCATCGCCAGGGAGCACGTGAATGTGGTCAAGGGCCTGTGGGATTCCTGGGAAGACGATGCCTTCGCGTACAACAAGCAAAGCGGCGAATTTTTCACCCCTGGCAAGCTGCATGCACTGGAACACAAAGGCGAGTTTTTCTCGGTCAAGGGCCCGCTGAATATCGCCCGCTCGCGCCAGGGCCAGCCGGTGATTTTCCAGGCGGGCACTTCCGAGGACGGGCGCAATTTTGCCGCCGAAAACAGCGACGCGATTTTTGTCCATGCCGAGACCTTCGACGAAGCCAAGGCCTACGCCCAGGACTTGAAGAAACGCGCCCGCAGTTTTGGCCGTGATGCTGATCAGTTGTCGATCCTGCCGGGCATTCGGCCGATTGTTGGCCGCGACGAAGCCGAGGTGGAAAGCCGCTATCAGCAAGCTGTGGAGCTGGTGACCGTCGAAGACGCAATCGTCGCCCTGGGCCGCCCGTTCAACGACCACGATTTCAGCAAGTACCCGCTGGACGAACCCTTCCCGGAACTCGGCGACCTGGGCTCCAACAGCCAGAAAGGCGGCTCCGACCGCATCAAGCAACTGGCCCGCGATGAACGCCTGACCCTGCGGGAAGTGGCCCTGCGGTTCTCCCGGCCCAAGCGCGATTTTGTCGGTACCCCGGAGCAGGTCGCCGACGCGATCCAGACCTGGTTCGAAGCCGGCGCGGCCGACGGCTTCATCATCAATTCACTGCTGCCGGACGGCTTGCAGTACTTCACCGAGCTGGTAGTGCCGGTGCTGCAACAACGCGGGCTGTTGCGCAGCGAATACAGCGGCGCCACCCTGCGGGAAAACCTTGGCCTGGACGTGCCGGCGAACCGCTACAGCACCCCGTTCGAAACTCAACCAACGCAGATCGCCATCTGACCAGGGCACGACCATGACGAACACGATCAAACACGGACAGTTCAATCGTCGCGGCTTCCTGGGCGCCAGTTCGATTGCCCTTGGCGCGCTGGGCCTCGCCTCGCTGGTGCCCCGGGCTTTCGCTGCACCTGCGAAGCTCTCGGACCTGACCCTGGCCGTCGCCACCTACCGTGGCCAGGACTCGTACTTCACCGACGACGCCGGCACTTCCAACACGCCCTATAAAGTCGACTACGCCGAGTTCGCCGGCGGCAACCTGATCGTCGAAGCGCTGGCCTCCGGCAGCCTGGACATTGGCGGCATGAGCGAGATCCCGCCGATCTTCTCGATCCAGAGCCACCGCGAGCCGAAGCTGATTGCGGTGCTGCAAGGTGACGTGAATAACCAGGTGATCCTGATTCCCAAGGAGTCGAAAATTGAATCCATCGCCCAGTTGAAAGGCAAGCGTGTGGGCTATGTGCGCTCCACCACTTCGCACTACTTCTTGATCAAGGCCTTGAAGGAGCAAGGGCTGACCTTCAACGACATCACCCCCGTGGCACTCACGCCACAGGACGGTTTCAGCGCGTTCCAGAGTGGCCAGCTGGACGCTTGGGTGATCTACGGGGTGTTTATCCAGCTGGCGAAATTCCGCAGCGGCGCCCGGGTATTGAAAACCGCCCTCGGCTACCTCTCCGGCAACTACCTGATCGGCGCCCGCCCCGCCGCCCTGGAAGACCCGCTGCGCAAACAGGCGATCCAGGATTACTTGCAGCGCCAGGCGCGCACGCTGGAATGGATGAACAACAACCCTGAGCCGTGGGCTGAAAAATCGGCGAAGTTGCTCGGTGTGGACAAGGCAGTGTTCCTCGACGTGTACAACAACCGCAGCCAGCCCTACAGCGTGATCGAGGTGAACGACCAGGCCATCGCTTCGCAGCAGGAAGTGGCGGACCTGTTCTTCAATGCCGGGGTATTGAACGAGCGGCTGGATGTCAGCCCGTTGTGGGACCGGCAGTTCAAGTTGCTGCCGATATAACCCGCCTTCGAAAACGCCGAATAACCCATGTGGGAGCGGGCTTGCTCGCGAAAGCGGTGGATCAGCCAACGGATGTGCAACCTGACACACCGCTTTCGCGAGCAAGCCCGCTCCCACATTTTGAACGAGTACACCCATCATGAGCCTTTCTTCTCAACCGTCACTGCGCTCCGTGGAAGTGGCCAATTTCGAAGCCTTGCTGGAACGCCTCAGCGCCCAGCTCGCCGCCACTGCACACATCGTTGATGAAAGCGGCACCTTCCCCCACGACAACTTCAAGCTGCTGCACGAACACGGCCTCGTCGCCCTGACCGTGCCCAAGGCCCTCGGCGGTGGCGGTGCCAACCTGAGCCAGGCGCGCAAGGCCATCAGCGCGATTGCCAAGGGCGAGCCGTCCACCGCGTTGATCCTGGTGATGCAGTACCTGCAACACACGCGCCTGCAAGACAGCAAAACCTGGCCGCCCGCCCTGCGCACCCAGGTCGCCGAAGACGCTGTGCGCAATGGGGCGCTGATCAATGCCCTGCGCGTCGAACCCGATCTCGGCACCCCGGCCCGTGGCGGCCTGCCCGCGACCATCGCCCGGCGTACCGCCGCCGGCTGGCGCATCAGCGGGCGCAAGATCTACTCCACCGGCAGCCATGGCCTGAGCTGGTTCAGCGTGTGGGCCCGCAGCAGCGATGAAGACCCGTTGGTAGGCGCCTGGCTGGTGCCCAGGGACAGCCCCGGCATCAGCATCATCGACACCTGGGACCACCTCGGCATGCGCGCCACCTGCAGCCATGAAGTGGTGTTCGACAACGTGCTGGTGCCGCTGGACCACGCGGTCAGCGTCAGCCCCTGGAGCGCACCGCAGGCGGAACTGGACGGTGACGGGTTCCTGTGGATGTCGGTACTGCTCTCATCGGTGTACGACGCCGTGGCCCAGGCCGCGCGCGACTGGCTGGTGGACTGGCTGGAACAACGCAAGCCGTCCAACCTCGGCGCCGCGCTGTCGACCTTGCCGCGCTTTCAGGAGACCGTCGGGCATATCGACACTCTGCTGTTTGCCAACCGCAGCCTGCTGGACGCCGCCGCCGACGGGCACACCCCGGCAGCCCACGCCGCACAGATCAAATACCTGGTGACCGGCAACGCGATCCGTGCCGTCGAGTTGGCCATCGAGGCGTCCGGCAATCCAGGCCTGTCCCGACACAGCCCACTGCAGCGGCATTACCGCGACGTGCTGTGCAGCCGCGTGCATACCCCGCAGAACGACGCGGTGCTGCAAGGCGTCGGCAAGGCCGTCTTCGCTCAACGACACAAGGAACGCCCATGAGCCAGGTGATTATCGCCAGCCAGCTGGACGAAGATTTCAATCAAGTCATCCGCCAGCGCCTGGCCCTCACGCACCCCGGTGCAGAGGTGATCAGTGTGCCGGCCGGTGTGCCCAGCGACTTGCCGGCCCAGGCCAATATCCTGCTGGCCCGGCCGATCAATGTGCGCGGCTACACCGCGCCGGACACACCGCCACCGGGTTGGCCGTACGGCGTGCAGTGGATCCAGGTGGTGTCGTCGGGCATCGACTTCTATCCCAGGTGGCTGTTCAACGGGCCGCCGGTGAGCACCTCACGGGGCAGCGCCGCCGAAAACCTCGCCGAGTTCGCCCTCGCGGCAATCTTCGCGGCGGCCAAGCATTTGCCGGATATCTGGGTAAAGGATGCCCAATGGCAGTTCACCCCGTTGCGCCCGCTCAAGGGCACCACCCTGGGGATTCTCGGGTTTGGCGCGATTGGCCGCAGCCTGGCGCAGAAGGCTCATGGGTTGGGGATCAAGGTGGTGGCATTACGCCAAACTGACACGCCGTTTGACGTAGAGGGTGTGGAAGCGGCGCGGGATATCCATGACCTGTTTGCTCGTTCCGATCACCTGGTGCTGGCAGCGCCACTGACCGAGGCCACACGGCATATCGTCGATCGGGAGGCGCTGGCGAATGCCAAGCCAGGGTTGCACCTGATCAATATTGCCCGGGGAGGATTGGTGGATCATGAGGCGCTGCTGGAGGCGCTGGACAGCGGCCATATCGGGCTGGCTTCGCTGGATGTGACCGAGCCCGAGCCATTGCCGGACGGGCATGCGTTGTATGGGCATCCGAGGGTCAGGGTGTCGCCGCATACGTCGGCGATTTCGACCAATAGCCGGCATGACATTGCGGACAGTTTCCTGGGCAATCTGGAAAGGTATCTGAGTGATCGGCCGCTGGAAAACCTCGCTGATACCCAACGCGGTTACTAAACCCAACAGAGATCAAAATGTGGGAGCGGGCTTGCTCGCGAATGCGGTGTTTCAGTCACTATCAATGTTGACTGAGCGACCGCATTCGCGAGCAAGCCCGCTCCCACATTTGTTTTTTGTCGGCTGAAAAATATCATCAGCCTTACGCATCACATTCAAACCAATACATACCTGTTTTTTATAATTAACTTATAACTAATCGGACTTTTACGCCCGGCATTTATACAAATACTGTTACATCCAGTACCGACCCCTGACCAGGTGGAGGCCCAATTTTGCCTAAACCGTCAACCACCTCAGGGGTCCATCATGAGTCCTACCGCCGTACCCAATCGCCTGGCACTGGCCATCTCCCTCGCCCTGTTCGGCCTCGCCGTTCACGCCGACGACGCCGCCCTGCCGGTGGTCAACGTCACTGCCGAGCACCGCAGCGAAGACCTGCAAAAAACCCCGCTGGCGATTTCCGCGTTTGATGAAAAGGCCCTGGAAGACAAGCAGATCAACAGCGTGCGCGACCTCTCGGGCCAGGTGCCGAACCTGACACTCAGCCGCCAGTCGATCTCCTACAGCGCGCAGACCTACGGCATTCGCGGTATCGGTGAAACCGACCCGATCCAGGAAGCCGCCGTCGCCGTGTATGCCGATGACCTGTACATCCCGCGTGCGATTTCGTCGATGCTCGACTTCAACGATGTGGAGCGTGTCGAAGTGCTGCGCGGGCCCCAGGGCACCCTGTACGGACGCAACAGCAGCGCCGGCGCGATCCGCGTGATCACCCGCGATCCGACCCAGGAAACCCGTGGTTTTGTAGAGCTGGGCGCCGGCAACTACGATGCGCAGAACGCACGCCTGCTGATCAGCGGCCCGCTGGTGGACAACGCGCTGTTCGGCAGTTTCTCCGCTATTCGCCTGAGCCGCGACGGCACCGTGTCCGATCCCACCCGGGGCAAGGACGTGAACAACGTCGACATCCAGTCCTATCGCGGCAAGCTGCGCTACAAGCCGGTGGATTCGCCCTGGGATGTGCAATTGACCCTGGCCGGTACCTTCGACCGGGGCGACACCACCAGCTATACGCCCTTCGACGCCAACGGGCATTTCGACAAGTTCAAGAGCTACAGCAGCCTCGACCCAAAAAACCGCCTGGACCAGGGCAGCTCGGTGCTGCGGGCGATTTACGCGATCAATGACAACCTGAACTTCAAATCAGTGACGGCCTACTCGGCGTTCCACCAACCGGTGGACTACGACAACTCAGGGCAAGCCGCGCTGATCCAGAACAACCTGATCCTGTACAAGCAGAACTATGCGACCCAGGAGTTCCAGTTCAACGGCGACTACGACGATTTCAGCTTCAGCACCGGGGTGTACCTGTACCGCGAGAAGTTCGACGCCGACCGCGACAACCTTACCTATTCCATCGCCCGCAATCGGGTGATCGGCCAGGGCCAATACAGCACCACCAACACCGAAAGCTATGCGCTGTATGGCCAGGGCACCTACAAGCTGACGCAACAACTGTCGCTGATCGCCGGCCTGCGCTTTACCCGCGAGCACAAGAATTTCGACTTCACCAACTACGCGATCAACACCGACCGGCAAATCACCGGCACCAACTTCACCGCCGAGTCGAGCAAATCCTGGCAGTCCACCAGCCCGAAGATCGGCTTCGAATACGCCTGGACCCCGCACCTGAACCAGTACGCCTACGTCGCCAAGGGTTTCAAGGCCGGTGGCTACGACAACCGCGCCCCCACCCAGGCCGCCGCCGAACAGGCGTTCTCCCCGGAAGACGTGACCACCTGGGAAACCGGGGTCAAGGGCGACTTCTTCGACCAGCGCCTGCGGGCCAACGTCGCGCTGTTCTACAACGACTACAAAGACCTGCAAACCAACGCCTATGACCCGGCGCTGGGGGTGAGCCTGCGCACCAACGTCGGCCGTGCCCACACCTACGGCATGGAGCTGGAAACCCTTACCGCCCTGAGCCGCGACCTGCAACTGACCGCCAACGTCGGCTACCTGCAAAGCAAGTACGACGACTTCCAGAACGCCAGCGGTGCCGGGGTGGATGCCAACGGCAAGCAACTGGTGTTCTCGCCACGCTGGAACGCGAGCGTTGGCCTGAACTACACCATCCCGGCCGGGCTGCCGGGTACCTGGCTGGCAGGCACCGATGCGCAGTTCCAGACCAAGTCCTACGCCAACGCATTGAACGACGACATCCAGGAAATCCCGCAACAGACCTTCTGGAACGCCAACACCCGCTACATCAGTGGCGACGGCCACTGGACCACCACCCTGGCGGTGAAAAACCTGCTGGACCGCGCCTACCCGCAGTCGGTGGGCTACGTGCCCTCCAGCGGCGCCCGCTACTACTCGGTCAACGACCCGCGAACCCTGTTGCTGACCGTGCGCTACGACCTCTGACAAACCGCTATCTCAAGGAGCGAATCATGGCTTTTACCCGCAGGGAACTGATTTCCCGTATTGCCGCCGTGGGCGGTTATTCCGCCGCTGTCAGCGCATTGGGCGCGCTGGGGCTGACGCCTCAGGCGGTGGCATCGAGCTTTACCCCGCTGCAATTGGGCAGCACCGGCAAAGGCAAGCAGGTGGTGGTGGTCGGCGCCGGGATCTCCGGGCTGGTCAGCGCCTATGAGCTGCGCAAGGCCGGGTTCAACGTGACGATCCTGGAAGCCCGCGACCGGGTGGGTGGACGCAACTGGACCCTGCGCCGAGGCACCAAGGTCGATTTCGACGACGGCGTCAGCCAGACCGTCGACTTTGATGACGGGCAGTTTTTCAACGCCGGCCCCGCGCGTATTCCCAGCCACCACCAGACGATCCTCGGCTACTGCCGCGAGCTGGGTGTGGAGCTGCAAGTACTGGTCAACAGCAGCCGCAACGCCCTGGCCCGGCCGGATACGCAGCAACCGGCGTTTCAGTTGCGCCAGGCGGTCAACGACACCCGCGGCCAACTCTCGGAACTGCTGGCCCGCACAGTCAGCCGCAAGGCGTTGGACCAGGACCTGAGCGTGGATGACCGCAAGGCGCTGCTGAGTTTCCTCAAGGTGTACGGCGACCTCAACGGCGACCTGCAATACAAGGGTTCGGTGCGCTCCGGCTACACCCGCGTGCCCGGCGCCGGCGACCAGACCGGCGTGACCCGCGCGCCGCTGGAGCTGCAGACCTTGCTCAATCCCAAGCTGTGGGGCGCGCTGGTGTTCGATGAAATCCCGGAGTTTTCCTCCACCATGTTCCAGCCGGTGGGCGGCATGGACCGTATTCCGTATGCCTTCTACGAGCATCTGAAAAATGCGGTGCGCTTCAACGCCGAAGTCAGCGATATCCAGACCTCGGAGCAAGGCAGCCGGATCACCTACCGCGACCGTATCAGCGGCAAGACCCAGGTGCTGAGTGCCGACTACGCGATTGTCACCGTGCCCTTGCCGCTGCTGGCCAAGCTGCCAACCAACTTCACGGCACCCTTCAAGCAGGCGATCCAGACCGCGCAAAGCGACCAGGCCAACAAGGTGGCCTGGCAGGCGCCGCGCTTCTGGGAAACCGACTTCAACATCTACGGCGGCCTGTCGTACCTCGACCATGAAGTCAAAGGCCTGTGGTACCCCAGCGACCGCCTCAACAGCGCCCAGGGGATTCTGGTGGCGGCCTACAACACCAGTGAATCGGCCCAGGCCTTCAGCCAGAAATCCCTGGCCGAACAGTTCGCCTCGTCACGCCAGGCGGTGGAGCTGTTGCACCCCGGCCACAGCGCCAAGCTGCAAAAACCGGTGGCGATCAACTGGTCGAAAGTCAGCTACAGCAAGGGCCCGTGGATCGTCAACGACGAGGTCGGCGAAAGCGCCTACCGCCTGCTCAACGAGCCCCAGGGCCGCACGTACCTGGCCAGCGACGCCCTCGCCCACGGCGGCGTCGGCATCTGGCAGAACAGCGCCGCCGATTCGGCGCGGCGCATCGTCTCGCTGATCGGCCGGCATGCCGAACGCCAGCAACCGGGCGTCGCCGCCTGACTTTTCTCTCTCAAGGAATGAACCGATGAAGACGCTTTTTGCAGGACTGCTGATGACCGCCACCACCCTTGCCGCCCACGCCGATGAGATCAAGCGCGTGCCGCTGCCGAACTCGAATTTCCCGATCTCATTGGCGGTGTCGGTGCCGCCGCAGACCGAGCTGCTGTTTGTGAGTGGGTTGCTGGCCGACCTGCATGACCCCAAGGCGCCGAAAGACTCGTTTGCCGCCTATGGCGACACGGCCATCCAGACCACGTCGATCCTCAACAAGCTCAAGGGTGTGCTGCAAAGCCAGGGCCTGGATTTGGGAGATGTGGTGCAGCTGCGGATATTTCTGGTGGGCGATCCAGCCAAGGGCGGCAAGCTTGATTTTGCCGGGTTGCAGGAAGGCTACACGCCGTTCTTCGGCAGTGCCGAGCAGCCGAAAAAACCGGCGCGCACCGCGGTGCAAGTCGTCGCGTTGCCATTGCCCGGCGGGCTGGTAGAAATCGAAGCGGTTGCCGCGCGCAAACGCTGACAGGGACATCACTCGAGACCAAGGAGCTCCACTCTCATGCGAAAATTCAACTGGCTGACGGCACCTTTGTGGCGAGGGAGCTTGCTCCCGCTGGGGCGCGCAGCGGCCCTGAAGCCTGACTCCGCAATTTCCTCGGAAGACCGTATTGGGGCTGCTACGCAGCCCAGCGGGAGCAAGCTCCCTCGCCACAGCAAGCTTCCTCACCACAGCAAGCTCCCTGGCCACAGCAAGCTCGCTCATCGTAAAAGGCTACACCGGTACAATCATCTGAAACTCCTGCCGCTCTCGCTGGCGTGCGGCCTGGCGTCCTTCGGCGTCGAATCTGCCGAAGACCGCTCCCCCACCCTCGACACCGTGGTGGTCACCGGCAACCGTGGCGCCGAACAACGCACCGTCACCACCAGCCCCACGCCGATTGATGTGATCAGCGGCGAACAACTGCGGGCCGTGGGCAAGCCAAGTTTGCTCGAAGCGTTGGGCAAGCTCATCCCCTCGTTCAACCTGCCCGACCGCGCCGGCTGGGATGCCAGCGGCGTGGTGCGTTCGGCCACCCTACGCGGCCTCACCGCCTCTCACGTACTGGTGCTGGTCAACGGCAAACGCCGCCATACCAGCGCCACCCTGAACATCAACGGCATCAACAGCGGCGCGGCCCCCAGCGACCTCGACCTGATCCCGGTGGCTGCCATCGACCATGTGGAGGTGCTGCGCGACGGTGCAGCGGCGCAATACGGCTCGGATGCGATTTCCGGGGTGATCAATATCATCCTCAAGCAGACCACCGGCGGCAGTTCCGACACCACCCTGGGCCAGAACTACGACGGCAAGCGCGGCACCGGCCAGGAGGCGCTGAACTATGGCTTCCAGGTGGGTGAAGCCGGGGTGCTCAACGTGTCCCTCGACACCCGCTACCAGGAGCGCGACAACAAGGCCGGCAGCAACGGCTACAGCAGCCATTACTACCCGCTGGCGGACGGTTCCCCCGACCCGCGCGAAGCCACCTCCAGCCACCACACCTACAAAGGCTACGGCTCGCCCCGCAGCCAGTTGGGCGATGTGGCGTACAACCTCGACCTGCCGCTGAACGACAACCTGACGCTGTACTCGTTTTCCACCCTGGCCACCCGGGAGAACAACGACGGCCAGAACTTCCGCCTGCCCAACGGCCGCAACACCATCACCACCGGGCCCAATGGTTACCCCGACGGCTACAGCCCGTACTGGCTGGTCAACGAGACGGACTTCCAATCGGCTTTCGGTGCCAAGGGCAACGACCTTGGCGGCGGTTGGGGTTGGGACCTGAGCAGCACCTACGGTCGCAACTACGCCAAGCAGCGCACCTACGACAACCAGAACCCGTCCCTGGGCGAAAGCACACCGAACAAGTTCACCTCCGGGATCTACATCGCCGACCAGCTCACCACCAACCTCGACCTGAAAAACACCTACGAGATCGGCCTGGCCAAGCCGCTGGACGTGGCGTTCGGCCTGGAGCACCGGCGCGAAAGCTACGAGACCCGCGCCGGCTCCGAGGCTTCCTATATCGATGGCGGCTACGTGTTCCCGGCAGGCCATCCGCGTGCCGGGCAGCGTCCCGATCCGGGGGCCCAGGTCACCAACGGCATCCGTCCGGAAGACGCGCAGAAGGTCAGCCGCAACAGCGTCGCCAGCTATGTCGACCTCGGGTTCTACCCCACCGAGCAGTGGTACGTCGGCGTGGCCGGACGCTACGAACATTACAACGAAGGCGTCGGCGGTACCCGCAGCGGCAAGCTCAGCACGCGGTATGCGTTCAACCCGGTGTTCGCCCTGCGCGGTACCGTGAGCAACGGCTTTCGCGCACCGTCCCTGGCCAACGAGATCTTCACCGCACGCTCCACCGGGTTCGACACCATCAATGGCGTGTACCAGTCGTATAACTACGTGATCCTGCCGGTGGATTCCGCCGGCGCCCAGGCATTGGGTGCCAAGTCACTGAAGCCGGAGCGCTCGACCAACTTCAGCCTCGGTTTCGCCGTGACCCCAAGCGATGACTTGAGCCTCACGGTGGACGGCTACGTGATCAACCTGCGGGACCGCCTGGTGCTCAGCGAACGCTTCCAGGGCCCGGGCATTGCCTCCCTGCTGGACAGCATCGGCGTACCGGCCACGGCGGGCGCGCAGTACTTCACCAACGGCGCCAACACCCGCACCTCCGGGGTGGACGTGGTGGGCAACTACCGGCAGAACCTCGACCGCTACGGCTCGGTGAAATGGACGGCGGCGCTGAACTACAACCACACGCAGATCCTCAGCGTCAACGACACCCCGGCGCAGCTCGCCGCCCTGGGCAACTTCCAGTTGATGGGTCGCCAGTCACGGGCACTGATCACCAAGACCTCACCCAGCAGCAAGATGATCTTCTCCGCCGACTGGGCGATCCACGACTTCGACGTCAACCTGCGCCTGACTCGCTACGGCACCTACACCGAGGTCAACAGCTCCAGCGACGCGAGCCTGGACCGCACGTATTCGGCCAAGTGGATCACTGACCTCGACGTGGCCTACGCGATCAGCAAACAGCTGACGGTGGCCGTAGGTGCGCAGAACCTGTTCGACAAATACCCGGATCACATCGGCGTGAAGAACTCGTCGTTCGGCGATAACTGGGGCAGCTATTCGCCGTTCGGGTTTACCGGCGGGTATTACTACAGCCGGGTGCAGTACGCGTTCTGATTCAACAACCGCCGGCCAGGCGTTCACGCAGGAACTCGATCAACGCCTGCACCGGGCGCGAGCTCTGGCGGTGCTGGGGGTAAACGGCGGAAAGGGTCAGGGGTTCGGGCGCACAGTCTTCCAGCAGCGTCACCAGGCGGCCGTCCTGCAAGGCTTGGGCAACGATAAAATTGGGTAGGTAGGTGATGCCCAACCCGGCCACGGCGGCATCCCGCAGCAACTCACCGTTGTTGACCCGCATGCGCCCGCTGACGTTGCGGGTGTGGGGTTTGCCATCGACCTTGAAGTGCCATTGCACCTGGCGACCATGGCCGTAAGGCAGGCATGCGTGATCGGCCAGGTCATCGGGACTCTGCGGCGTGCCGTGGCGGGCCAGGTAGTCGGGACTGGCGCAGTAGACGCGCTGCACATTGGCGATGCGTCGGGCGATCAGGGTCGAATCCTCGAGGGTGCCGATGCGCAGCACCAGGTCGTAGCCTTCGCTGATGAGGTCTACCGGGCGGTCGCTGAGGTCCACTTCCACGGTGACATGAGGGTGGCGTTGCAGGAACAGCGGCAACAGGCAACCCAGGTGCGCCATGGCAAACGACAACGGCGCGCTCAGGCGAATGGTGCCTCGGGGCTCGGTGTTTTGCCCGGCGATGCCCTGCTCCACTTGCTCGACTTCACTGAGCAGGCGCAGGGCGGATTCGTAGTAACTCTGGCCCAGCGGCGTGACGTCCAGGCGGCGGGTGGAGCGGTTGAGCAGGCGTACGCCGAGGCGCTCTTCCAGCTGGATCAGGCGGCGGCTGACAAATTGCTTGGACAGGCCAAGATGCTCGGCGGCAGCGGTGAAACTGCCGGATTCCATGACCTGGCAAAACAGGCGCATGTCTTCGAAGGGGTTCATTGTCGCTT
Organism: Pseudomonas sp. KK18; assembly: GCF_037094675.1. NCBI lineage: Bacteria > Pseudomonadati > Pseudomonadota > Gammaproteobacteria > Pseudomonadales > Pseudomonadaceae > Pseudomonas > Pseudomonas sp. KK18. The sequence continues at coordinate 3,092,284 of NZ_CP146605.1, read as the reverse complement.
CTCGGTGGACGCTGGGCTGTTTTATAGCCGGTCAGTCGCCACACCACAAATCAAAATGTGGGAGCGGGCTTGCTCGCGAAGGCGGTGGGTCAGTCGGTACATGTATTGACTGGCACACCGCCTTCGCGAGCAAGCCCGCTCCCACATTGGATTACCTGCATATCAGAGAGCGGTTTATTTGGCCGTCAGCGCCGAGTAGCTGTTCATCAAATTGCGATAGTTGGGAATACGCGGCGACAGCAGATTCGCCAAGCCTTCCATGTCGTTGCGCCAGTCCACCTGCAGCTCGCAGGCCACCGAGAACCAGTTCACCAGCTGTGCACCGGCCGCCGTCATGCGTGCCCACGCCGCCTGTTGCACGGTCTCATTGAAGGTGCCCGAAGCATCGGTGACCACAAACACTTCAAACCCTTCAGCCAGGGCCGACAGCGTCGGGAAGGTCACGCACACGTCGGTCACCACACCGGCAATGATCAGTTGCTTGCGGCCGGTGGCTTTCACTGCCTTGACGAAATCTTCGTTGTCCCATGCGTTGATCTGGCCAGGGCGCGGGATGTACGGCGCGTCCGGGAACAGTTCTTTCAGCTCCGGCACCATCGGGCCGTTGGGGCCGCTTTCGAAACTGGTGGTGAGGATAGTCGGCAGCTTGAAGAACTTGGCCAGGTCCGCCAGGGCCAGCACGTTGTTCTTGAACTCGTTGGGCGAGAAGTCCTGCACCAGGGAAATCAGGCCGGTCTGGTGATCCACCAGCAGGACCACGGCGTCATCTTTGTTCAGGCGTTTGTAAGTCATGGGAATACTCTTTTGGGGTTAGATTCAGAAGGCAAAACACGAGCAGCCAAACGCGCCCCAGAAACCCTGGAAGTCGCTGACCGGCACGTTCGAGAGACGCGCCCGTTCATGGCTATGGGCATGCACGCCACAGGGGCCGCTGCACTGGTGCACCTGGGCTTGCAGCGCTGACGCCGGGCGCCAGTGGCCCGGTACCTTGACCACCGGCGACCAGTCCGGCAGCACCGGCACGCTGGGTGGTGCGAAATCTTCAAAGTCGCCGGCGCCGTACACCACCTTGCCGCCGACCACGGTGAGTACCGATTCGATCCACTTGATGGCTTCCTCGTCGACACTGAAGAAGTCCGCCGACAGTGCCGCCACGTCCGCCAGTTGGCCGACCTTGATCTGGCCCTTCTTGCCCTGCTCGGAGGAGAACCAGGCGCTGCCGTGGGTGAACAGTTCCAGGGCCGTCAGCCGGGGCAGCCCCTCGGCGTGCAGTTCCAGCCCGCCGACGGTGCGGCCGCTGACCATCCAGTACAGCGAGGTCCAGGGGTTGTAGCTCGACACCCGGGTGGCGTCGGTGCCAGCGCCCACCGGCACGCCTTCGGCGAGCATGCGTTTGATCGGCGGCGTGGCCTCGGCGGCCTTGGCGCCGTAGCGCTCCACAAAGTACTCACCCTGGAACGCCATGCGGTCCTGGATCGCGATGCCGCCGCCCAGCGCCCGCACGCGCTCGATGTTCTGCGGGGTGATGGTTTCGGCGTGATCGAAGAACCATGGCAAGCCGTTGAACGGGATGTCGCGGTTGACCTTCTCGAACACGTCGAGCATCCGCGAGATCGACTCGTTGTAGGTGGCGTGCAGGCGGAACGGCCAGCGCTGTTCCACCAGGTGGCGCACCACCGGTTCCAGTTCCTGCTCCATGGTCAGCGGCAGGTCCGGGCGTGGCTCGAGGAAGTCTTCGAAGTCGGCCGCCGAGAACACCAGCATTTCGCCGGCGCCGTTGTGGCGCAGATAGTCGTCGCCCTGATGCAGGGTCACGCTGCCGGTCCAGTTCTTGAAGTCGCTGAGTTCTTCCTTGGGCTTCTGGGTGAACAGGTTGTACGCGATGCGCACGGTCAGTTGCTGGTCCTTGGCCAACTGTTCGATCACGGCGTAATCGTCGGGATAGTTCTGGAAACCACCGCCGGCGTCGATGGCACTGGTCAGGCCCAGGCGGTTGAGTTCGCGCATGAACTGGCGGGTGGAATTCACCTGGTATTCCAGGGGCAGTTTCGGGCCCTTGGCCAGGGTCGCGTAGAGAATCATCGCGTTGGGCCGCGCCACCAGCATGCCGGTGGGGTTGCCGTTATGGTCGCGCACGATCTCGCCGCCGGGCGGGTTCGGCGTGTCCTTGGTGTAGCCGGCCACCCGCAGGGCGGCACGGTTGAGCAAGGCGCGGTCATACAGGTGCAGCACGAACACCGGCGTGTCGGGGGCGGCCTGGTTGAGTTCGTCGAGGGTGGGCATGCGTTTTTCCGCGAACTGGAATTCGTTCCAGCCGCCCACCACCCTCACCCACTGCGGCGTGGGCGTGCGGTCAGCCTGATCCTTGAGCATGCGCAGGGCATCGGCCAGTGACGGCACGCCTTCCCAGCGCAGTTCGAGGTTGTAGTTCAGGCCGCCACGGATCAGGTGCAGGTGCGAGTCGTTGAGGCCAGGGATGACGGTGCGACCCTTGAGGTCGATGACCTGGGTACCACTGCCGCGCAGGGCCATGGCTTCACCGTCGGTGCCCACCGCGACGAAGCGTCCCTGGTGGATCGCAACTGCCGTGGCGCGGGGATTTTCACGGTCCACGGTGTGGAACTGGCCATTGAACAGAATCAGGTCGGCGTTCATAGGGTTTCCTTTACAGAGGCTTCAAGCCAGGGCGCGAACAGGCGGGTGGCCGCCGGCATCAGCAGGTAAATCACCAGTACAACGATGGTCAGGGTGACCAGGAAGGTGGCGACGATGTAGCTGGACAGGAACGGGTGCAGCCGCAGTACCGGGCCCCAGATGATCGGCACCAGCAACGTCAGCGGCAGGATCACCAGCAGCGTGACCACTGCCTGTTTCCAGCGCGGCGGCTTGGCGGCAGCATCGGCCAGGGGCGAGAACCAGAACTCGTTGACCGCGCCGACTTCGGTCTGGTCGCCGTCGGCCAGCATCGGTGCGGCTTGGTTGATCAGCTCCAGGCGCTGCGGCGAATCGAGCCAGCGCTCCAGGTCTTCGGTGGAGCGATAACGCAGCACGCAGGTGAACAGCGCAAGGCCGCCCTGCTTGCTGCGCACCACGTCAACGCCGAGGTGGCCGGGACGCTCACCGGCAATACGCACGATGCGTCGCAGCCAGGCTTCGTAGTCGGCTTCAAGCCCGGGTTTTATGCGGTGCTTGACCACCAGGGTCACGACCTCGTCCGGCCCGCCTTGTGCTGTTGAGTCCATCGTGCCCTTCCCCTGGATGCTTGAACGTTCGCGCTAGTGTGCGACGGCCCGATCCAGAAAAATTGCATGCATGTGCTCAGTTCAACAGATGCTTGCAGCGGTCTACACTGGGGATTCATTCACCGGTAAGGTGTGTGAAAACAAGCGCCCATCGACCACGGATAGCGATCATGGCTCAACCAGCAGCTGCAACCGGAACCCTGTGTTCAGAGCGGGAACAGAGGGTCAAGCAATTGATCCTCGCCAATCTTGCTGGCCCCCTGGAGGTGACGGAACTGGCTCGCGCCTGTGAGCTGTCCCGCAGCCATTTCTCCAGGGCCTTCAAGCGCACCACCGGTGTATCGCCCCAGGAATGGATTCGCCAGCAACGCATCAAGCAGGCCAAGGTGCTGATCACCGGCTCCGCCCTGAGCCTGACGCAGATCAGCCAGGAATGCGGGTTCTGCGACCAGGCGCACTTCTGTCACCTGTTCAGCCGCAGCGAAGGCGTGAACCCAATGGCCTGGCGCAAACTTCAGCTGCGCTACCGCCATCATCTGCGGACGGCACAGCTGGCGATCGTCAACCTAAAAGAGACAGTTATTCCGATTACAGCTTCTTAATCAACCTATCGTTAACCAGTAATCTTCTCCTCACACCGAAGCCCTGCATCTCGCAGCCAGGCTTCCCTTGAGGAGAACACCCCATGCTGACCCTTCGCAAAGCCTCGGAACGCGGCGCCGCCAATCACGGTTGGTTGAAGTCGTTCCACACCTTCTCGTTCGCCAACTACTGGAATCCCAAGGAACAGGGTTTTTCCGACCTGCTGGTGATCAACGATGACCGGGTTGCCGCCGGCAAGGGCTTCGGCCAACACCCGCACCGCGACATGGAGATTTTCTCCTATGTGCTCGAAGGCGCCCTGGAACACAAGGACACCCTGGGCACCGGTTCGGTGATTCGCCCCGGCGACGTGCAACTGATGAGCGCCGGCAGCGGCGTGGCCCACAGCGAGTTCAACCACAGCCACACCCAGGGCGTGCACTTCCTGCAAATCTGGATCGTGCCGGATGTGGCGGGCGCCGAACCGCGCTATCAGCAGGAGCACTTCACCGAGGCGCAAAAACGCGGCCGGTTGCAGTTGATCATCTCGCCGGAAGGCACCGACGGCTCCCTCGGCGTGCGCCAGGACGCGCGGGTGTATGCCGGGCTGTTCAACGGCTTTGAAACCGCCAGCCTGCCGCTGGCCCCGGAACGCTACGCCTACATCCATGTGGCGCGGGGCAGCGTTGAAGTCAACGGCCAGCGCTTGCACGAAGGCGACGGCGCCCGAGTGCGCGATGAGCGGGAGATTCACCTGAGCCATGGGGAGGACGCCGAGGTGCTGGTGTTCGACCTGCGCCCTCGGGAACTGCCAGAAATGCCGTGATGAGCGACGCGATGGCCCGGGAAAACGGGCCATCGCTGGCGTCGATAGTCACCATCAGCCCAATGAAGTTCTCTTAAAAAATCTGCCGCGTAACATCGCATCCATACCAACCAACGACTTTCCCGGAGCACACCCTCATGAAACGCCAACTCTTGCTTAGCCTCGCTTTCTCGGTACTTGCTGTAAGCGCCTTTACCCAACCTGCCCTCGCTGAAGGCGGCGCGGATCGCCTGATGGACAGCCGCGTGGCTGAGGGTGGGTCTGACCGTATGCTGGAACGCCGCGTTGCTGAAGGCGGGTCTGATCGCCTGCTGGAACGTCGTGTTGCTGAAGGTGGTGCTGATCGCCTTCAAGAAAACCGTGTAGCTGAAGGTGGCGCTGACCGTCTTCAAGAAAACCGCGTAGCCGAAGGTGGTGCTGACCGTCTTCAAGAAAACCGTGTAGCTGAAGGTGGCGCTGACCGCCTGATGGAAAACCGCGCGTAACCCCTGTCGTTCGCGGTTCACCCCCAGCCGGCCTGATCAGCCGGCTTTTTTTCGCCTGCTGTTAACTGATCCTCACAAGCGCCACGACCCCTGTGGCAAGGGAGCTTGCTCCCGCTGGGCTGCGCAGCAGCCCCAATGAACTCACTGCGTTTCTCCAGGAAGACACCATTGGCAGGTTTTGGGGCCGCTTCGCAGCCCAGCGGGAGCAAGCTCCCTCGCCACACAAGCTCTCTGGCCATTAGTGAAGTTCACGGTCCAGCCACACCACCGCCTTGCCAATCTGCTGCCGTGCCTCAATCCTCGCGTGCACCTGCTGCACCTCTTCCAGGGCGTAATGCCCTTCGATATCCACCGTCAGCGAACCTTCAAGTATCGCCGCAAACACCGCATTGGCACGCCTCTGCACCGTAGGCCCGTCGGCCATGTGGTCGTTGAGCCGTGGGCGAGTCAGGAACAGTGAACCGGCCTCCCCCAACTCCATCGGATCGAGGTCAGTGATCGAACCGGAGACGTTGCCGTAATTGACGATCAGCCCCCGCGTACGACAGGCCTTGAAGCTTTCACGCAAGGTGGCCTTACCCACCGAATCGAACACCACGTCCACACCCCGCCCCTGCGTTACCTGCAAGACTCGCTCGGCAAACCCGTCGTATGGCCAGGCGTGATCAGCACCACGCTGAAGGGCAATCGCACATTTTTCAGTGCTGCTGCCGGTGGTGAATACCGTGGCACCGAGTCGCCGGGCCATTTGCACCAGCAACTGGCCGATGCTGCCGGACGCGGCATGGATCAGGCAGCTGTTGCCCGCCTGCAACCGCGCGACGTCTTCAATCAGGTAGTGAGCCGTGCAGCCCTGGAACATCGCCGCAGCCGCCTGATCGAAGTTGATCGCATTGGGAATTTGCGCCACCCGCGCGGCGGGTACGCTGGCGTATTCAGCGAACGCGCCCCAGGCAATGCACCAGGCCACCCGATCACCCGGCGCCAAATGGCTCACGCCCTCGCCCACCGCCACCACCACACCCGCGCCTTCCATGCCCAGGGTGCACGGCAGCCGTACCGGGTAGGTCACCGAGCTGGCGTATTTGCCCTGGCGGGTGTGCACATCCATGAAATTGATCCCGGCGCAGGCCACCTTGACCAGCACATGGCCGGGTGTCACCTGAGGTGTGGGGACATCGTGACGCAGTTGAACAACTTCCGGGCCGCCGTAGGTTTCAAGGGTGAGGGCTTTCATCGCGGGACAACTCCGTTTGCAGTGGGAATGCGCCATGGTAAAAGACGCTACTCTGTACGAGAATTCCCCAATACCTCCCACCCTCCGTGCGAAAATAACCCGATGTTCGACTGGCAGGATCTGTATTTCTTCACCGTGCTGGCGCGCACCCAATCACTGTCGGCTGCCGCCCGCGAACTGCAGGTGGAACACGCCACTGTTGGCCGGCGCGTCGATGCCCTGGAAAAAGCCCTCGGCGTCAAACTGGTGGATCGCCTGCCCCGCAGCCGGCCGCTCACCGAGGAAGGCCTGGCATTGGCGAAGCTGGCGGCCGGCATGGGCGAGATGGCCACCGAAGTGATGCGCCTGTCCCGCGTGGCCTCGATCGAAGTGGCCGGCACCGTGCGGGTCAGTTGCCCGCCGTCGATTGCCATCCACTGCATCGCGCCCCATGTCGCACGCTTCAGGGCGCAGTATCCCAAGCTGAATATCGTGTTGATGTCCTCGACGACGCTGGCCGCCCTCGACAAAGGCGAAGCCGACATTGCCCTGCGCACGGTGCGTCCCGATGAAGAGGCGCTGGTACGCAGAAAGGTCGGCGCCGTGCGTTTCGGGCTCTATGCCACGCCCGAGCTCAAGCAGTTACCCGCTGAACAGTGGACGTTCATTGCCTATGACGCCACCCGCGACCATCTGCCCCAACAGGCGTGGATGCATCAGGTGCGCGGCAACCGCACGATTGCCTTCGCCGCCAGCGACCTGATCACCCAGCAAATGGCCGCCCGGTCCCAGGTGGGTGCGGTGGTGTTGCCCACGCTGGTGGGAGATCACGACGCGGCATTGGTGCGCCTGGCAACGACCACCGAAGGCCCGGTTCGCGATATCTGGCTGACGGTGTATCCGGATATGCGCCGCTCGCCTTCGGTGAAGGTGGTGATGGAGTTTCTGGTGAGCTGCATTGAAGGCGAGCCGCAGTTGCGGCGGTGAGACCGATTACTGCGCGGCGTACTGTTCGTCGCTGACCTGCTCCATCCAGTCCACCACCTTGCCGTCGAGCATTTCGTTGATCGCGATATGGGTCATGGCGGTGTTCGCCGTGGCGCCATGCCAATGCTTGACCCCGGGTGCAATCCATACCGTGTCGCCGGGGCGAATGGCCCGCACGGGCTGGCCCGCATTTGCATTGTTGGTTGACGCGCTGCGTTATCGCGGCTGAAGGAAGTCCGTCAGGGCCGCGCCCAAGCCATCGAACACCACGGCGATGCGCGGAACCTTGCGCATGTCCTGATGCATGGCGATCCACACGTCAACCTTGAAATCCACCTGCGCGGGCAACACCCGCACCAGCCCGTGACGTTGTGCCACCTGGGCTGAACACACGCCGATCCCAAGCCCCGCACGCAGAGCGGCCAACTGCGCGAGGTGATCGTCGGTGCGAATCACCGTACTGGGCGCCGAACAGTCGAAACCGCGCTCACCCAGGAATTCGATCTCCAGCAAGTTGCGGTCCGGCCCGATCAGCGGGTAGCCGTGCAATTGCGCAACGGTGTCCGGCGTGCCCTGCTCTGCCAACAGTTCGGGTGCGGCGTACAACCCTACGTGAAGGTCGCCGACCTTGCGCGCGACCACCGTGGATTCAACCGGGCGACGGATGCGTACGGCGACGTCGGCCTCTTGCCGGGCAAGTGCCTGCAGCCGATTGGATACGCTCAGTTCGATGGCCAATTGCGGATGATCACGGCGCAGGCTGCGCAACATGGGCGGCAGCACTTCAACGCTCAGCAGCTTGCCGCTGGTGAGCCGCACCGTGCCGCCGGCAAGGGCCGTGTCGGCCGAGGCTGCGCGGCTGAAGGCGTTGGCGGCAACGGCCATCGCTTCAACGTGGCTGATCAGGTCCTTGGCCGTGTCGGTGGGCAATAGCCCGGCGGGTGAGCGGATAAACAGGCTGACCCCGACGCTCTGCTCCAGGGCCTCGATCCGTCGCCGCGCGGTGGCCTGGGCAATCCCCAGCAAACGGGCCGCGCCCGACAGGCTGCCGGTGCGCAACACGGCGAGGAAGGCGCGCTGGGTTTCCCATTGGAGTTGCGGGGCGTTCATACATTTCCTGTGAGCCGCTGGGCAGTTTTGGCGGATGTTCTTTGTTCGGGGGCTGCGGCATGCTGGCGAGCATAACCGATGGGGCTTTCGCCCTCACTTTGCACAGGATCGTTTTTGATGACACTCACCGGCCAATGTCGCTGCGCCCGCGTGACCTACACCCTCGATAACGACGCGCCGCTGGCGGTGTATGCCTGCCATTGCCGCCACTGCCAGACCTGGAGCGGCAGCGCGTTTGCCCTGCATGCGCTGTTGCCGGCGGATGCGCTGCAGGTTGAAGGTTCGCTGACGGAATATGCCTATGACGTTGATGGGCAGCGCTCGGAACATCGGTTGTGCGGGGTGTGCCATACGCGGATCTGCAACACCACGACGGCCGCGCCGGGGTTGGTTGTGCTGCGGGTCGGGACACTGGATGAGAGCCCGTCCGTGCAGCCGGTGGCGCATATCTGGCTGCGGCACAAGCAGCCGTGGGTAACGCTGGCGGAGGGTGTTCCGACCTGGCCGGAAAGCCCTACGCCCCAGGCGTTTGCGCAGGCGTTGAGCGTTCCCCTGTAGACATGACTCACACCCACACTGTGGCGAGGGAGCTTGCTCCCGCTGGGTTGCGCAGCAACCCCAAAAGCATTGACCGGCCCATCCTGAAAGACCGCAGCGGCCTACCAGGGGGCGCTTCGCCCCCCAACGGGAGCAAGCTCCCTCGCCACATTGGGCTCTGCGTCGATGTTGAGGCTCAGCACTTCGCCATTGCGCAACTGCCAGGCGAAGAAGTCTGAGAAATCATCGCGAACCAATGCGCGAATCGCCTTGGCGACAACCCCATGGGCAACCAGCACCACCACCTGTTGCCCATGGTTCACCAGCAACTGATTCAATCCGCCCCGGATGCGCTCGACGAACTGCGAGATTGACTCACCGTCCGTGGGTGCCCGCTCCCATTGCCGGGTAATATTCTGCGCCCAAAGGTCGGGATAACGCTGCGCCGCCTCCGCCTGGGTCAGTCCCTCAAACACCCCCACGCCGCGCTCACGAAACGCATCCAGCGTAGGCAGTTGCAGCCCATCATCCGCAAACACAATGGCCGCCGTTTGCTGAGCCCTGCGCAGCGGCGAGACGATGACGGCGTCGATCTGCGCCGGCAATTTTTCCCGCAACTCCCGCGCCTGCAGCACGCCCCGTTCGTTGAGATCAATGTCCAGCGAGCCCTGGTAACGCCCCTCGGCATTGGCTTGAGTTTCGCCGTGACGAACAACATACAACTGCATACCGCCCTCCTTCATCCTGACGCTGAAAGGCCGCGACCGGCGCACCCGATAAAGGCCTAAGCTAAGATCGAAAAATTATTTATCTAATGTTTTTTAGAACAATAAGCTCACCTTAATCCATTAAGAGTCGAGCACGCCATGCCCCAGTTTTCGCTCCATCGCCTTTTCATCGCAGGCCTTGCCACACTGGGCCTCTGCACCACCCTGAGCACACAAGCCCAGGAAACCGTACGCATCGGCTACCAGAAATCCTCGACCCTGATCACCTTGCTGAAAACCCAGGGCACCCTGGAAAAAGCCCTCAAGGCCGACGGCATCGACGTCACCTGGCACGAGTTCCCCAGTGGCCTGCCGCTGCTGGAAGCACTCAACGTCGGTAACGTGGATATCAGCGCTGACGTGGCCGACACCGTGCCGATCTTCGCCCAGGCCGCCCAGGCCAAGCTCACCTACTTCGCCCAGGAAGCGCCCTCGCCCCAAGCCCAGGCGATCGTGGTGCGCAAGGACTCGCCGATCCAGCAACTGGCGGATTTGAAAGGCAAGAAAATCGCCGTGACCAAGGCCGCCGGCACTCACTATTTATTGATCGCTGCCTTGAACAAGGCGGGGCTGGCCTTCTCCGATATCGAGCCGGCGTACCTGACGCCCGCCGATGGCCGCGCTGCGTTTGAAAACAACAAGGTTGATGCCTGGGTCACGTGGGAACCGTTCCTCACCAGCGTGCAGCGCCAACTGCCCACCCGCACCCTTGCGGACGGTACCGGGCTGGCCAGTTACAAGCGCTATTACCTGACGGGTACGCCCTATGCCCAGGCGCATCCCGAAGTGCTGAAGCTGGTGTACGAGCAGTTGCACCAGGCTGGCGAGTGGGTGAAAAGCCACCCGCGTGATGCCGCGAAAGTGCTGGGGCCATTGTGGGGCAACCTGGATGTGGAGACTGTCGAGGCCGCCAATGCTCATCGCAGCTATGAGGTGCAACCGGTGACGCTGGATCAGTTGGGGGAACAGCAGAAAATTGCGGATGCGTTCTTCAAGGCGGGGTTGTTGCCCAAGGCGGTGGATGCGCAGGATGTGCAGGTGTGGAAACCCTGAGGCAGTCAACTGTGGGAGCCGGGCTTGTCCGCGATGCAGACAACTCGGTACTCCAGTCATACCGCGGTGATGCCATCGCAGCCTCGCCAAGGCTCGACAGCTCCCACAGGTGATGTTCAGGGCCTGGACTATCGGCGGTGTCAGCTTTTACGCGTCGCGTCATCCAGCGCAAGGATGGTGTGAGCATTGGTCACCGTGGTCGCCAGGGTATTGATCACTCCCGAACGCAACGCCCCCAGCGTTGCCGCCGCCTTGGTGTTTTCACTGGCAATCGCCACCACATCCGGAATCCGAAACAGCTCCTGCACCGTCAACCCGATCACCCGCCCCTGAATCGCGTTGACCGCCGGCTGGCCATGAATGTCGATGAAGTCATAACCCATCATGTCCCCCACGGTGCCGGACAACCGCGCCTGGGCGATTTCCTGGGGCGAAAACCACCCCATGCGCACCATGTTGCTGTTTTCACTCATGTCACCGATGCCGATCAACGCCATGTCCGCACGGCGGGCACGGTCAAGCGTGGAACGCACCGTATCGTTGCTGATCAACACCCCACGCAGTTCCGGGTTGGCCACCAGCGCCGGGGCGTACAGGCTTTCACTCTCGCCACCAAACCGCAGGGCCAGGCGCCGGCAAATATGGTCGGGGTTCATGTATTCACCCGCCTTGAGCGAACCGCCAATGGCGCAAACAAACGTGCAGTTGCGGGTCACCGGCAAAAATACGTTATCGGCCACCGCACCGACATTACGCCCCATGCCAACCGCGACGATCATCCCGTCGCTGAGGGTTTTGTTCAGGTAGTTGGCCACCAGGCTCGCCACCGCCGAGCGCTGGGTGTCCGGGTCGCTGTGGTCCACCGCAATCAAGGCGCGGTCCAGCTGGAAGCGCTCCACCAGCGCCTGTTCCAGCTCGTTGTTCATCGCCGGGTGCTGCAACACCCGCACCTCGACAATCCCTTCATCCCGTGCGCGTTTGAGCAGGCGGCTGACTTTTGCCCGGGACAGGTCGAAGCGCTTGGCGATGGCTTCCTGAGTGACGTTCTCAAGGTAATAGAGCATCGCCACTTCGGTCATCAGGTCGATGTCGCTGGCGATGCGCTGGGTACTGTCACTCATGGGCACGGGCTTCCGTTTCGGTGTCAAAGGCGCATTCTCCCGACTCTTGCCCCGTTCCGTCCACTACTGATGCCCGTCACGCTCGATCGCGTTGATGCGGTCGACCTTGGCCCCGGAACGCGCGGCTTCGAACTCCGACTCCAGGAACGACTTGACGATGCTCTTGGCCAGTTCCGCGCCGATCACCCGTGCACCGATGGACAGGATCTGCGCATCGTTGCTCTTGCGTGCCCGCTCCGCCGAATAGGTGTCATGGGCCTGGGCCGCACGAATCCCCAGGACTTTGTTGGCCGAGATGGCCATGCCGATGCCAGTGCCGCACACCAGCACGCCCAAGCGTTGCTCGCCGGCATTGATCGCCGTGGCCACCGCCAGGGCAATGTCCGGGTACAGCACCGGCGCCGTGGAATGGGTGCCGAAGTCCGTCACCGGGTAACCCAGCGCCTCAATATGGCGCTTCAACAGCTCTTTGAGCTCATAACCCGCTTCATCGCATCCGATAGCCACCGGGAAAGGTGTGTTCATGGCGTTTGGCTCCGCTGCCGTTTTGGGTACTGGAGAGTGATCATATGATCACTCGATGAAATTTATCTCAGTCATTTCTCGGATATTCCAGTCGCCCTGTCAAGCAGGATTTAGCTGACCTCCCAGTCAAAGCCCTCTAAACCGGCGCACTTTGCGCAAATCCATCCATTTACAACTTTTCAGTGAAAGAGATTGACTGATCAGAATTTCATTTGATACACATATGCTCACAGCGAAACATGACTGTGCGACCTAATAAGAATTCACAGCACGAGGACACGCCGATGGCCACGCCATTACTGCTCCAGGCTGAACACGTCGCCAAGGCTTACGCCGGGATTCCTGCCCTGCGTGAGGGGCGCCTCTCTCTGCGGGCCGGCAGCGTCCACGCCCTGTGCGGCGGCAATGGCGCAGGCAAATCGACTTTCCTGAGTATCCTGATGGGCATCACCCAGCGTGACGCCGGGACCATCCTGCTCAACGGCTCCCCCGTCCAGTTCAACCGCCCCAGCGAAGCACTCGCGGCGGGGATCGCGATGATCACCCAGGAGCTGGAACCCATTCCCTACATGACCGTCGCCGAAAACATCTGGCTGGGCCGCGAACCGCGCCGCGCCGGCTGCATCGTCGACAGCAAGGAGCTCAACCGGCGCACTCGCGAACTGCTGGAAGGCCTGGAGTTCGATGTCGACGCCACCAGCCCCATGCATCGCCTGAGCGTGGCGCAGATCCAGTTGGTGGAGATCGCCAAGGCATTCAGCCACGACTGCCAGGTGATGATCATGGACGAGCCCACCTCGGCCATCGGCGAGCGCGAGGCCGAAACCCTGTTCAAGGCCATCCGCCGCCTCACCGCCCGTGGTGCCGGCATCATCTATGTGTCGCACCGCCTCAGTGAACTGGCGCAGATTGCCGACGACTACAGCATCTTTCGCGACGGCGCCTTCGTTGAGACCGGGTGCATGGCGGATATCGACCGCGCCCACCTGGTGCGCGGCATCGTCGGCCAGGAACTGACCCGCATCGACCACAAGGTCGGCCGCGAATGCGCCGCCGAATGCTGCCTGGACGTCGACAGCCTGAGCCGCGCCGGCGAATTCCAGGACATCAGCCTGCAACTGCGCCAGGGCGAGATTCTCGGCATCTACGGGCTGATGGGCTCGGGCCGCAGCGAATTCCTCAACTGCATCTACGGCCTCACCACGCCGGACTCCGGCAGCGTGACCCTGCAAGGCAAACCGATGCCCATCGGCCTGCCCAAGGCAACGATCCAGGCCGGCATGTCACTGGTCACCGAAGACCGCAAGGACAGCGGCCTGGTGCTCAGCGGCAGCATCCTCTCGAACATCGCATTGTCGGCGTACAAGCAGCTGTCGAGCTGGTCGCTGATCAATGCCCGCAAGGAAAACCAACTGGCCCAGGACATGGTCAAGCGCCTGCAGATCAAGACCACCTCCCTGGACCTGCCGGTGGAATCCATGAGCGGCGGTAACCAGCAAAAAGTGGTGCTCGCCAAATGCCTGTCGACCCAGCCGATCTGCCTGCTGTGCGATGAGCCGACCCGGGGCATCGACGAAGGCGCCAAGCAGGAGATCTATCACCTGCTGGACCAGTTCGTGCGCGCCGGCGGCGCGGCGATTGTGGTGTCGTCCGAAGCCCCTGAATTGCTGCACCTGAGTGACCGTATTGCCGTGTTCAAAGGCGGAAGGCTGGTGACCATCAGCAGCGATACCGCCCTTTCCCAGGAAGCCTTGTTGAGTCTTGCCTCATGAATGCCAAATCACTTTCTACACCTGCAGCCGCCCCCGTCACGACCGCACCCCGCAGTCGCCTGCGCCTGTCCCTCGACCGCTTCGGCCTGCCGCTGGTGTTCATCCTGCTGTGCCTGGTGATGGCCTTCGCCAGCGAATACTTCATGACCTGGCGCAACTGGATGGACATCCTGCGCCAGACCTCGATCAACGGGATCCTCGCCGTAGGCATGACCTACGTGATCCTGACCAAGGGCATCGACCTGTCGGTGGGCTCGATCCTGGCGTTTGCCGGGCTGTGCAGCGCCATGGTCGCGACCCAGGGCTATGGCGTGCTGGCGGCGGTCAGCGCCGGGATGTTCGCCGGGGCGATGCTCGGGGTGGTGAACGGCTTTATGGTGGCCAACCTGTCGATCCCGCCCTTTGTCGCGACCTTGGGCATGTTGAGCATTGCCCGGGGCATGACCTTCATCTTGAACGACGGCAGCCCGATCACTGACCTGCCCGACGCCTACCTGGCGCTGGGTATCGGCAAGATCGGCCCGATCGGTGTGCCCATCGTGATCTTCGCCGTGGTCGCGCTGATCTTCTGGATGGTGCTGCGCTACACCACCTACGGCCGCTATGTGTACGCGGTGGGTGGCAACGAGAAGAGCGCGCGCACCTCCGGGATCGGCGTGCGCAAGGTGATGTTTTCGGTATACGTGGTCTCGGGCCTGCTCGCCGGGCTGGCCGGTGTGGTGCTGTCGGCGCGCACCACCTCTGCCCTGCCCCAGGCCGGCACTTCGTATGAGCTGGATGCGATTGCCGCCGTGGTAATCGGCGGCACCAGCCTGTCGGGCGGTACCGGCACGATTGTCGGCACGCTGTTTGGCGCATTGCTGATCGGCGTGATCAACAACGGCCTGAACCTGCTCGGCGTGTCCTCCTATTACCAGCAGGTCGCCAAGGGCCTGATCATCGTGTTCGCAGTACTGATTGACGTGTGGCGCAAGAAGAAACGCTAGTTCTGAAAACTACCACTACAACAATAACGGAGTTCTCTCATGAAACCTGGTACGACTTTGGCCGCCGTCGCGGCACTCTCCCTGCTCGCCAGCAGTATCACCCTGGCCGCCGATGGCAAGACCTACAAGATCGGCGCCGCCGTGTACGGGCTCAAGGGCCAGTTCATGCAGAACTGGGTGCGCGAGCTGAAGGAACACCCCGCAGTCAAGGACGGCACCGTGCAGCTGACCGTGTTCGACGGCAACTATGACGCACTGACCCAGAACAACCAGATTGAAAACATGGTGACCCAGCACTACGACGCGATCCTGTTTGTGCCGATCGACACCAAGGCCGGCGTCGGCACCGTGAAGGCCGCCATGAGCAATGACGTGGTGGTGATCGCCTCCAACACCAAGGTGGCGGACGCCAACGTGCCTTATGTTGGCAACGATGACGTGGAAGGCGGTCGCCTGCAGGCCCAGGCCATGGTCGACAAACTCGAGGGCCGCGGCAACGTGGTGATCATCCAGGGCCCGATTGGCCAGTCGGCGCAGATCGACCGCGAAAAGGGCGAGATGGAAGTACTGGGCAAGCACCCGGACATCAAGATCATCGAGAAGAAAACCGCCAACTGGGACCGCGCCCAGGCCCTGGCCCTGACCGAAGACTGGCTGAACGCACACCCCAAGGGCATCAACGGGGTGATCGCGCAAAACGATGACATGGCCCTCGGTGCGGTGCAGGCGTTGAAGTCCCATGGGCTGACGTCCAAGGATGTGCCGGTGACGTCCATCGACGGCATGCCGGATGCGATCCAGGCGGCGAAGAAAGATGAAGTGACCACCTTCCTCCAGGACGCCCAGGCCCAGTCTCAAGGCGCGCTGGATGTGGCGCTGCGGGCGCTGGCCGGCAAGGATTACAAGCCGCAGTCGGTGATCTGGGAACGTTATGGCAAGGACGTGAAATGGGGTGACGGCACCGCCAGGAACTACATCCTGCCGTGGGTGCCGGTGACCAATGCGAATGCGGATGCGCTGTACCAGCAGGTGAGCGGTACGAAGTAAGTTTTGACTTGAAACCCGGTCAAGTGTGGGAGCGGGCTTGCTCGCGAAAGCGGTGGATCATTCAACAGATGTGCCACCTGATACACCGCTTTCGCGAGCAAGCCCGCTCCCACATTGGATCTCCACCGATCTGAAAAATGGAGTCATGTTCATGTCTGGATTCTGGAATCAAGCCTTTGACCTCACCGGCCGCTGCGCCGTGATCACCGGCGGGGCCGCCGGGATCGGTCTGGCTTGTGCCAGCCTGTTGGTGGAACGCGGCGCGCGGGTGGCCCTGCTGGACCGCGACCCGGCCGTGGTCGAAGTCGCCGCCAGCCTCGGCGCCGGGAACATCGGCATCGCCGTGGACCTGCGCCAACTCGACCAGGTGCACAGCACCATCGATTACGTATTCGATCACTTCAAACGCCTGGATTACCTGGTCAACAGCGCCGGCGTGGCCCTGCTGGACAAGGCCCTGGACGTCAGCGAAAACGCCTGGGACACCACTCTCGACATCAACCTCAAGGCCAGTTTCTTCGTGGCCCAGGCCTGCGCCAAACACATGCTGGCCCAGGGCAGCGGGCGCATCGTCAACCTCGCCTCCCAAGCGGCAGTGATCGGCCTGGACCGTCACGTCGCGTACTGCGCCAGCAAGGCCGCCGTGGTCGGCATGACCAAGGTGCTCGCCATGGAATGGGCGCCGCATATCAACGTCAACGCCATCTCCCCGACCATCGTCGAAACCGCCCTCGGTAAAAAGGCCTGGGCGGGCGAGCTGGGGGAACGGGCCAAATTGCAGATCCCGGCGGGCCGCTTTGCCCAGCCGGAAGAAATCGCCGGGCTGGCGTTGTACCTGCTCAGCGACGCCGCACAGATGATCACCGGGGAAAACGTGGTGATCGACGGCGGCTACAGCATCCAGTAATTGATCTTTTGTCGTGAGGTTTATCGTCATGTCTACCGTTACCGAACGCACTGCCGAACAACTGTCCCCCGTCATTCCGAAAACCATGCAGGCCGTGGTCTGTCACGGCCCCGAAGACTATCGCCTGGAGACCGTCAACGTGCCGACGCCCGGCCCCGACGAGATCCTCACCAAGGTCGAGCTGTGCGGCATCTGCATGGGCGACATCAAGACCTACCGCGGCGCGCCCTCGTTCTGGGGCGACGCCGAGCAGCCGCGCTACGTGAAGCCGCCGATGATTCCCGGCCACGAGTTTGTCTGCCGCGTGGTCGCCCTCGGCCCCGGCGCGGAAAAGCGCGGGGTGAAGGTCGGCGACCGGGTGATTTCCGAACAGATCGTGCCGTGCTGGGGCTGCCGCTTCTGCAACCACGGCCAGTACTGGATGTGCCAGAAACACGACTTGTATGGCTTCCAGAACAACGTCCAGGGCGCCATGGCCCAGTACATGATCTTCACCAAGGAAGGCATCATCCACAAAGTACCGGACTCGATTGCCCCGGACGAAGCCATCCTGATCGAACCCCTGGCCTGTTCGCTGCACGCGGCGGAACGGGCGAATGTGGATTTCGACGACATCGTGGTGGTGGCCGGCGCCGGCACCCTGGGCCTGGGGATCATCGGTGCGGTGCGCATGCGCAACCCGAAAAAACTCATCGTGCTCGACATGAAACCCGAACGCGCTGCCCTCGCCCTGCGCATGGGTGCGGATGAAGTGTGGAACCCGGCTGAAGTCGACGTGATGGCGAAGATTCGCGAGATCACCGACGGCTACGGTTGCGACATTTACATCGAAGCCACCGGGCACCACAAGGCGGTGAACCAGGGCCTGGCGATGTTGCGCAAGCTGGGGCGCTTCGTGGAATTCAGCGTGTTCAACGACGAGGCCACGGTGGACTGGTCAATCATCGGTGACCGCAAGGAACTGGACGTGCTGGGCTCGCACCTCGGCCCCTACATGTACCCGCGCGCCATCGACTTTATCGGCAACCGCAAGATCGACATGCGCGACGTGGTGACCCACAAGTTTGCCCTGGCGGACTTCAAGGAAGCGTTTGCGGTGATGGAGCGCGGGGACAAGTCGCTTAAAGTCGTCCTGGAACCCTGATTGGCCCAATAACACAAAACCCTGCGGGCGCCGGGCTTAGGCTTTTTGTGGGAGCTGGCTTGCCTGCGATGCAGACGCCTCGGTCTGTCTGTGACACCGAGCCGATGCAATCGCAGGCAAGCCAGCTCCCACAAAAGCCCCCGGCTCCCACACCAAGAACAAGAACACAGGAAACCGCGTTATGAATCGAGTGATAAACGATCCGGACCAGGTGGTCGAGGACATGCTGCGGGGTATTCTGGTCGCGCACCCCGAGCTGCGCCAATACGAAACCAATCCCCGGGTGATCGGCAAGGCCAAGCCGTCACCACAGGGCCGGGTGGGCATCGTGACCGGCGGCGGTTCCGGCCATGAACCGGCGTTCCTCGGCTATGTCGGCCCGGGCCTGGTGGACGCCGTGGCCGTCGGCGAAATCTTCTCGTCGCCCACCGCCAAAAGCTTCTTCGACGCCTTCCGCGCCGCCGACCACGGCGCCGGGGTGGCGTGCCTGTACGGCAACTATGCCGGCGACAACATGAACGTGAAGCTGGCGATGAAGATGGCCGCCAGCAAGGACATGCGCATCCGCACCGTGGTCGCCAACGACGACGTGGCCTCGGCGCCCAAGGCCGACATCGCCAAGCGTCGCGGCGTGGCAGGCGAGATCTTCATGTGGAAGGTCGGCGGTGCGGCCGCGGCCCAGCATTACGACCTGGACGGGGTGATTCGTGTTGCCCAGAAGACAGTCGACAACTGCCGCTCCATCGGCATCGGCCTCACGCCCTGCACCATCGCAGCGGTGGGCAAGCCGAACTTCCAGATTCCCGACGGGCAGATGGAGTTGGGCATCGGCCATCACGGCGAGCCTGGCATTGAAGTCATCCCGATCGAATCCGCCGAGGCCATGGCGGCCCGCATGCTCGCGCCGATCCTCGCCGACCGCGACTTCAGCCAGGACGACAGCGTGGTGGTGCTGGTCTCGGGCCTGGGTGCGACGCCGGTGATGGAACTTTACATTTTCTACGCCGAGGTTGAACGTCAGCTGCAAGCTAGGGGCTTGAAGATTCACCGCTGCTACGTGGGCAACTACTTCACCTCCCTGGAAATGATGGGCGTGACCCTGACCTTGCTGGGCCTGGACGCCGAGCTGAAATCCCTGATCGACCAACCCTGCCGCTCCATCGGCATGACCCAGGCGGAATAAACCATGAGCCAGCATTTCTCCACCCACGACGGCAGCGCCATCGTCGCCGACCTGGTCAGCGTGATCGTTGCCAACCGCGAATACCTGAGCGAAGTCGACGGCGCCATTGGCGATGGCGACCACGGCATCAACATGGCCAAGGGATTTGCCCATTGCGGGCGCACGATTGAAGGCCGCCAGCTGACCCTGGCCGAAGCCCTGGATGAGTTGACACTGAGCCTGATGGAAGGCATCGGCGGCTCCATGGGGCCGTTGTATGGCAGCCTGTTTATCGGCATGGCGGATGAGGTGCGCGGCAGCGAACAGATTGACGCGGCGACCTTTGCCCATTTGCTGCGGGGCGGGCTGACCTCATTGCAGGACATCACCGAAGCCGGCGTGGGTGACAAGTGTTTGATGGACACCTTGATTCCGGCGGTGGAGGCGTTTGAACAGGCCCATGGGTCAGGAGCGTCATTCAGCGATGCGCTGGAGGCGATGAAAAGTGCTGCTTCGCGGGGGCGGGATTCCACCAGGGACCTGGTGGCAAAAATCGGCCGCGCCAGCCGCCTGGGCGAGCGCTCACTGGGTGTACTGGATGCCGGAGCGGTATCGTGCTGCTTGATACTGACGCGATTGGCGGATTCGGTTCAACCGCGGTTGGTGCAGTGCTTGAAATGACCCCTTCGCGAGCAAGCCCGCTCCCACCTTCGACCGAATTCCATCTTTGGAATGCCGTCGAAGGTGGGAGCGGGCTTGCTCGCGAAGGCAGCAACACAATTAACCCGTCAAGCACCTAACCCGCCGCGATCAAACCTTCAAACTGGCTACCTGCTTCACCTGCTCTATATACCGCGCCACCGCCGGCGCCTTTTCAAAGCGCCGGTAAATCAGCGACAACCAGGACGACGCCTCGCTGCCTTCAATGCTGCGGTACACGACATTCGGCAAGCTCACATGCCCCACCACCGACTCCGGCACCACCGCCACGCCCTGCCCCAGTGACACCAACGCAATCACCGCCACCAACCCACCCGGCTGCGGCCCCAGGCGCGGCGCATAACCACCCTGCGCTGCCACGTGCAGCGTGCCGCTGATCTGCTCGGGCAAGATAAACGTCTCGTTCTGCAGATGCTCGCAACTGATTGCCTTCAACCCCAGCAGCCACGAATCCTGGGGCAACGCCAGCACAAACCCTTCACTGCTCAACCGCACCGCTTCGACCCCATCAGGCAAGGTCATCGGCGAACGAATGTAACCAATGTCGAAACGCCCCTCCGCCACCAACCCCGGCAACACCGCCATGGGACTCTCGCGCACGCTGAGGCTCACGTCCGGGCAGTCCGCGCAGAACGACTGCACCTGGCGCTGCAACAACCCCGAATACACCGCCGACGCCACATAACCCAGCTCGATATGACCGATCTCGCCACGCCCGGCGCGCTGGGCATTGCGTTGGGCAAACTCGAACTGGCGCACGGTGGCCTCTGCCTCGATCAGCAAGGCCGCGCCCGCCTCGGTCAGGCTGACCTCGCGCTGGCGGCGGATAAACAAGCGCGTACCGAGGGTGGTTTCCATGTCCTGGATCTGCCGGCTCAGGGTCGGCGGCGCGATACCCAGCTGTTCGGCAGCACGGGTGAAATTGCGTTGCCGGGCAACCGCCAGGAAGTAGCGGAAATGACGTATTTCCATCACAGGATTAGCTCAAAGGTAATGAAGTTCTGTATGGCGCCTAACAAGGACGCCACCTGCCGGGGATAAGCTCGCGGTACGTTCACAGTAGAGAGGCTTTCCCATGCTCGTCAAATCATTGGTCCTGGTGCTTGCCGGTCTTTGCACCGTGCCCGCAGCGCTGGCCGCAGAAGCCCCCGCAAGCATTGCCCACAAGGCAATCCTGAGCCTGGCAACGGCCCAGCAGATCGCCGCACACGCGCGCAAGGTCGCCGCCGACAAGGGCTGGCCCTGCGCCGTGGCCATCGTCGATGACGGTGGCTGGCCGATCCTGACGCTGCGCATGGATGGCGCTCCCGTGGTGGCCGGTATCGAGCTGGCCCAAGGCAAGGCGCGCACTTCAGCGCTCTTCAAGCGGCCGTCCGGGGACCTGGAAAACGCCATCAACAATGGCCGCCCGGCAGCCATCACCGCCGGCCTGTTGATGATGAAGGGCGCCCAGCCAATCATCCTTGAAGGCCAGGTAGTGGGCGCCATCGGCATCAGCGCAGATACTCCGGCCCACGATGACGAGATCGCCCTCGCGGCGGTGGCTTCGGTGCAGCCATGAGCAAGGTCAGCCCGCGCCTGACGCTGCTGACCGCCTCCGGGGTCTGTTCGCTGATCGTGCTCGACACCAATATCGTCGCCGTGACCCTGCCGAGCATCGCCCGGGACCTGGGGGCGAATTTTGCCGATATCGAATGGGTGGTCAGCGCTTATATGCTGGCCTTCGCCGCCCTGTTATTGCCGGCCGGAAGCATTGCCGACCGCTTTGGCCGCAAGAAGACCCTGGTCTGGGGCCTGGGTATTTTCATCCTCGCCTCCCTCGGCTGCGGTGCGGCGCCGAATGCGTTGTTCCTGGATATCGCTCGCGCCGTCAAAGGTGTCGGCGCAGCGCTGCTGCTGACCTCGGCCCTGGCCTCCATCGGCCATACCTTCCATGACGAAGTGGAACGCGCCAAGGCCTGGGCCTTCTGGGGCGCGTGCATGGGCGTGGCGATGACCGCCGCGCCGACCCTCGGCGGGTTGATTACCCAATACCTGGGCTGGCGCTGGATTTTCTATCTGAATTTGCCGGTCGGCCTGGTGCTGATGGGACTGGTGCTGCGCGCGATTCCGGAATCCCGCGATGCCCAGGCTGCAAGGCTCGACCCTTGGGGCAGCCTGAGTTTCAGTGCCAGCCTGCTGTGCCTGATCTGGGGTTTGATCGAAGCCAACCGTATCGGCTGGGACAACCCGCTGACTTATGCACGGCTGCTGGGAGGCGCTGCGTTGCTGGGTGTTTTTGTACTCGCCGAACGCCTGCAACAGCGGCCCATGGTCGACCTGCAACTGTTCAGGCACCCGCGCTTTATCGGCGCACTGCTGGGGATGTTCGCCTACGCCGGCTGTGCCCAGGTGATGATGACGCTGCTGCCGTTCTACCTGCAAAACGGCCTGGGCTTCTCCGCGATTGCCTCCGGGCTGGGCATGTTGCCGTTTGCCTTGACCATGTTGATTTGTCCGCGGATAGGCGCACGCCTGGCCGGCCGCTTTGCCCCGGCCACTCTGATGGCGACGGGGCTGGCGTTGGTGGGGTGCGGCAACCTGCTGAGTGCCTGGGCGGTCAATATCGGCGGCTATCTGCCGTTCGCCCTGGCGATTGCCGTCACGGGGGCCGGCGCGGGATTGCTCAATGGCGATACGCAGAAAAACATCATGGCCTGCGTGCCACGGGACCGCGCGGGGATGGCGTCGGGCATGAGCACCACCATGCGCTTCAGCGCGATCATGTTGGCGATCGGGGTGTATGGGGCGTTGTTGAGCAGCCATAGCGAACAGTTGCTGCACACGAGCATCGGCTCCCAGTGGCAGGAACAGGCGGCAGGGATTGCTTCACGGGTAGTGGCTGGCGATATGCCGGCGGCCATGGCGTTGCTGCCCGAGTCCGCGCGGGACACGGTGCAGCCACTGGCGCGGCAGGCGTTTGTCGGTGGGTTCAGCGTGGTGTTGTGGGTGGCGGGGTTGTTGGGTTTGCTGGGGGCGCTGGTGGTGGGCTCGTTGATGCGGCACCCCATACCGGCGGTGCCGCAGGTCTCTTTACTGACTCGATAATGCGACCACCACGACCCAATGTGGGAGCGGGCTTGCTCGCGAATGCGGTGGATCAGTCAATACATCTGTGACTGATCCACCGCATTCGCGAGCAAGTCGAATCGTCGCACCGCCGCTCCCACATTTTGATCTTCGACAGTCAGTTGAAGGGTTACCAGAAACGCTGCTGGGTCAGGCGACTCCACCAAGTCAGCAGCACCCGGTCTACCGAACCGCTGGCCGCCAGGCCCACCCGCTCCTGCAGGCTTTTACGCTCGGCATAGTGCAGGTGGAACACCTCGGCGGTCTTGGCCTTGGTCGCCAGGTATTCGTCGCTGGTTTGCAGCTGGTCCACCAGTTGCTTGTCCAGCGCCGCGACACCCAGCCAGACTTCGCCGGTGGCCACGTCATCAATCGCCAGCTGCGGGCGGTAGCGCGACACGAAGTTCTTGAACAGTTGATGGGTGATGTCCAGGTCTTCCTGGAACTTCTCGCGGCCCTTCTCGGTGTTTTCGCCAAACACGGTCAGGGTGCGTTTGTATTCACCGGCGGTCAGCACTTCGAAGTCGATGTCGTGCTTCTTCAGCAGGCGGTTGACGTTGGGCAACTGCGCCACCACGCCAATCGAGCCAAGGATGGCAAACGGTGCGCTGATGATCTTCTCGCCGATGCACGCCATCATGTAGCCGCCGCTGGCCGCGACCTTGTCGATGCACACGGTCAACGGCACGCCCGCCTCGCGGATACGCGCCAGTTGCGACGACGCCAGGCCGTAGCTGTGAACCATGCCGCCGCCGCTTTCAAGGCGCAGCACCACTTCGTCCTTGGGTGTGGCCAGGCTCAGCAGTGCCGTGATTTCATGGCGCAGGCTTTCGGTGGCCGAGGCCTTGATGTCGCCGTCGAAATCCAGCACGAACACCCGTGGCTTGGCTTCTGGCTTCTTCTTGCCCTTCTTCTTTTCGGCCTTGCCTTCAGACTTGCGCAGGGCCTTGAGCTGGTCCTTGTCGAGCAGGGTCTGCTCCAGGCGCTCACGCAAACCCTTGTAGAAGTCATTGAGCTTGCTGACCTGCAACTGGCCGGCAGCTTTGCGGCGGCCTTTGCTGCGCAGTGCGGCGAAACTGATCAGCACCACCAGGATGGCGACGACCAGGGTGACGGTTTTAGCCAGGAAAGTAGCGTACTCGGCCAGAAAATCCATGTGACTCCTTACAAGTGCAGTGCGCCAGGCGCGGATTGTCCAAGCATACCGACGCCACCGCCATGGGGCCAGTGATCAAACCGCCAGCAGCGGGCCTCTAACGACCTTTTAAAACAAGCGTATGTTTTTTCATTGACAGCTTCCCGGCATCCTCATAACCTCGCCAGACTTTCAACGTACCGGGAAAACGGACGTGGGCAGCATTTACCTGATTCGACATGGCCAGGCCTCCTTCGGTGCAGACGACTACGACGTGCTGTCGCCCATCGGTGTGCAACAGGCGCAAGTGCTGGGCCGCCACCTGGCGGAACTGGGCCTGGGCTTCGACCGCTGCGTGTCGGGCGACCTGCGCCGCCAGCAGCACACCGCCACCGCCGCCTTCGAACAATACAGCGCCCTCGGCCTGCCGGTACCCACGCTGGAAATCGACAGCGCGTTCAACGAGTTCGACGCCGAGGCGATCATCCGCGCCCTGCTCCCGGACTTGCTGCACAGCGAACCCGAAGCCCTGCATATCCTGCGCAACGCCGCGCAAAACCGTGGCGAATTCCAGCGCATCTTTTCCCTGATCATCGAACGCTGGCTGGCCGGCACCTACGACCCGCCGGGCCTGGAAAGCTGGCTGGGATTTGTCGAACGTGTCCAGGGTGGCCTGCAACGCATCCTCGAAGCCGCCGACAACCGTGACAAGATCGCCGTGTTCACCTCCGGCGGCACCATCACGGCCCTGCTCCACCTGATTACCCGAATGCCTGCCGCACAGGCCTTCGAACTGAACTGGCAAATTGTTAACACCTCGCTCAACCAGCTGAAATTCCGTGGTCGCGAGGTGGCACTGGCTTCCTTCAACAGCCATACCCACTTGCAACTGTTGAAGGCGCCGCAGCTCATCACTTTCCGATGAATTGCGGCCAACCGTGACCCCAAGGTCACTGGACTCACCATAAAAGGATCGAAACCATGACTGACGTAGCTAAAGCCGTAGAAGCAATGAAAGCCAAATTCAACCCAGCCGCTGCCGACGGCCTGGACCTGGTGTTCGGTTTCCGTATCGACGACACCCAGAACTTCTCGCTGGTTGTGAAAAACAACACCTGCGAACTGCTGGAAGGTGAAAACCCGGACGCCCAAGTCACCCTGGTGATGGACGGCGACACCATGAAAGGCATCGTCAGCGGCGAAACCGACGGCATGCAGGCATTCATGGGCGGCAAACTGCGCACTGAAGGCGACATGATGCTGGCCATGAAATTGAGCGAGCTGTTCCCGGCCTGATCAGGGCAACCCTGGCAAGACCCGTGTGGGAGCGGGCTTGCTCGCGAAAGCGGTGTATCAGCGCAGGATTTGTTGGCTGACCCACCGCTATCGCGAGCAAGCCCGCTCCCACATTTTGATTGTGCTGTTTTCAGGTTTTTGGCTGCAACAACAGCGCCACCAACGCACTCCACCCTGTCTGATGCGAAGCCCCCAACCCCCGCCCGGTCTCGCCATGAAAATACTCATGGAACAACACCAGGTCGCGGCTCGCCGGGTCCGCCTCCAACTGTGCATACCCCACCATCGACGGCCTCGAACCGTTCTCATCCCTCAGAAACAAACGCGTCAACCGCTGACTGAGCCCATCGGCAACCTCCTCCAGCGACGCCAGATACCCACTCCCCGCCGGATACTCCACCGAGAAATTATCCGCGTAGTACCGATGAAACTCCCGCAGCGACTCAATCAGCATGTAATTGACCGGCATCCACAAGGGCCCACGCCAGTTGGAGTTACCCCCATACAACCGCGAATCCGACTCTGCCGGCTCATAACGGGCACACAGCGTATTGCCATTCATCTTCAGCGCCAGCGGCTCTTCGGCAAACGCTTTCGACAGCGACCGCACACCAAACGTCGAGAGAAACTCAGACTCATCCAGCATGCGCCGCAGCAAATCCTTGGTTCGCTCACCCCGCAACAACGCCAGCAACAGCCGATTCCCCTGCCCCGGCTCGTTCCAGCGCGACACCAACTTGGCCAGGTCCGGCCGATGCTTCATAAACCCCAGCAACCGCTCGCGCAGCCCCTCCAGCCCTTCATGCTCGCGCTGCTCCAGCACCAGCACCGCAAACAGCGGCATCAGGCCGACGATAGAACGCAGCCGCACCGGCTCACTTTCACCGCCCGGACGATGCAGCACGTCATAGAAAAACTGATCCTGCTCATCCCACAAGCCGTCAGCGCCATCGTCAACGCGGTTGATCGCCCCGGCGATGTACAGGAAGTGCTCAAAGAACTTCACCGCGATATCCACATACACGACATTGCGCTTGGCCAACTCCAGACCGATACGCATCAGGTCCAGCGCGTACGCCGCAACCCACGCTGTGCCGTCCGCCTGGTCCAACTGATAACCCGGCGGCAAATCAGCCGAGCGATCGAACAGCGCAATGTTGTCCAGCCCAAGAAATCCGCCCTGGAACAGGTTGCGGCCCTCGGCGTCCTTACGGTTAACCCACCAGGAAAAATTCAGCAGCAGCTTGTGGAAGATCCGCTCCAGGAAATCCATGTCGCCCACGCCATTCAGCGCCTTGTCCTGCTGATACACCCGCCAACTGGCCCAGGCATGCACCGGCGGGTTGGCGTCGTCAAAACGCCACTCGTAGGCCGGCAACTGACCGTTGGGGTGCATGAAGCGGTCTTTCACCAACAGCAACAGTTGCTGCTTGGCGTAACCGGGGTCGATCAGGGCAACGGCCACCGCCTGGAACCCCTGGTCCCAGGAGGCATACCACGGATATTCCCAGGTGTCGGGCATCGAGAGAATGTCGAAATTCGACAAGTGCCGCCAATGGGTATTGCGGATATGCAAACGCTCGGGCGGCGGCGCGGGCTGGGCCGGATCGCCGTCGAGCCATTGATTCACGTCGAAGTAGTACAGCTGCTTGGACCACAACAACCCCGCCAGAGCCTGGCGCTGCACGTTGCGTGCGTCTTCATCGGCGATGTCCTGCTGCAGCGCCGCGTAGAAATCATCAGTCTCCTGACGGCGTTCTTCGAACAGCTTGCGCGCATTGATCCACGGCGCCTCCGCCGGGGCGAAGCGCAGGTACAGGGTTTTGCTTTCCTGGCCCGCCAGTTCCAGGATGAAACGCGCGGCCACTTTCGTGCCCGAATCCCGGCGAATCGCCGATTCCAGGCCCGTAGTCACATAGTCGTTGATCCCGTCCTTGAACGGCCCCGGCGCCGGTTGCCCGTCCAGCCTGGGGTAGTTGGTTTCGTTCTCGCAGAACAGCCATTCCACCCCGTCCTGGCCCCAGGCACTGAGGTGGCGATCGAACAGCTCATGGTGCCGCGCCACCACCTGTTCGCCCTCCAGGCGCAACTCGGGCCTGGGCGCATCGTGGGTCCAACTCCAGTCGTTGCGCGCCCACAGGTGCGGCAACACCTGCAGGCGTGTGGATTGGTCCGAACGGTTGTGCACGGTAATGCGCATGAACACATCATCGGGCTGGTGCTTGGCGTATTCGACGGTGACATCGCAATAGCGGTTGTCTTCGAAAACCCCGGTATCGAGGATCTCGTATTCGGCATCTCCAAGGCCACGGCGGGCGTTCTCGGTGATCAGGTCATCGTAGGGAAAGGCCGCGTGAGGGTATTTGTAGAGCATGCGCATGTAGGCATGGCTCGGCACGCCATCGACGAAAAAGTACAGTTCCTTGACGTCTTCGCCGTGGTTGCCCTCGGCGTTGTTCAGGCCGAACAGGCGTTCCTTGATGATCGCGTCGCGCTCGTTCCACAGCGCCAGGCCCAGGCACCAGCGCTGGGCCTTGTCGCTGAAGCCCGCCAGGCCATCCTCGCCCCAGCGGTAGGCGCGGCTGCGGGCATGTTCGTGGGGGAAGTAGCGCCAGGCATCGCCGTCGGCGCTGTAGTCTTCGCGCACCGTGCCCCATTGCCGCTCGCTCAGGTAGGGGCCCCAGTCACGCCAGCGCTCGCCGTCAGGCTTGGCCAGGCGCTGGCCTTCAATCGTTTCCAGAATGTTCGTCGCAGGCTGTGCCGTCATCGAGTCTTCCGTCGCGTTCAGAGGTGACGGCCAGTGTAGAGCCCTTATACGGTGAGATGCACGTGAAGCTGGCGTCATCCAGCTCATTCATTTGCAGAATGAAGTCCAGAGGAATCTTCGTTTGCAAGGCGCCGGCAGGCCCAACAAAATCAGGCATCCGTGCTTTTCCTCTCTATAGCCGCCAGGAATTTTTCTATGCCCACCGTCAGCCCTGACGAGATTCGCAAAGGCTTCTCCAAAGCCATGTCCGACATGTACCGTGATGAAGTGCCGCTGTATGGCGCACTGATGGAACTGGTGGCCGAGACCAATGCCCGGGTGCTGGAAACCGACACCGCGCTGGCGCACCAACTGAAGCGCACCGGGGAAATCCAGCGCCTGGACAGGGAGCGCCACGGCGCCATCCGCCTGGGCACCGCTGAAGAACTGGCCACCATCAGCCGCCTGTTTGCGGTGATGGGCATGCAGCCGGTGGGCTATTACGACCTCACGCCGGCCGGGGTACCGGTGCACTCCACCGCCTTTCGCGCCGTGCATGAAAGCGCCCTGCAAACCAGCCCCTTCCGGGTGTTCACTTCGCTGCTGCGCCTGGAGCTGATCGAAAACCCGGAACTGCGGGCCTTCGCCCAGTCAGCCCTGGCCAAGCGTTCGATCTTCACCCCACGCGCCCTTGAGTTGATCCAGCAAGCCGAAGCCGACGGCGGCCTCGACGTCGCCCATGCCGAAGAGTTTATCCAGCAAGCCCTGGAAACCTTCCGCTGGCACCACACCGCCACCGTCACGGCCGCGCAATACCAGCAACTGAGCGACCAGCACCGGCTGATCGCCGACGTGGTCGCCTTCAAGGGCCCGCACATCAACCACCTGACACCGCGCACCCTGGACATCGACCAGGTGCAGGCCGCGATGCCCGGCAAAGGCATCACCCCCAAGGCCGTGATCGAAGGCCCGCCCCGCCGCCAGTGCCCGATCCTGCTGCGCCAGACCAGCTTCAAGGCCCTGGATGAAGCCATTGCCTTTACCGATGCCAAGGGCAGCCACAGCGCGCGCTTTGGTGAAATCGAACAACGCGGCGTGGCGCTGACCCCCAAGGGCCGCGCGCTGTACGACCAATTGCTGAATGCCGCACGGGATGAATTGGGCGCGTTTCCGAATGAGGCCAATGCCGGGCGCTACACCGAATTGATGGAGCAGCACTTCCAGGCGTTTCCCGATAATTACCAGCAGATGCGTGAGCAGGAGCTGGCGTACTTCCGCTACTTCGTAACCGAGAAAGGCTTGGCCGCCCAGGACAAGTTTAAAACCCTGGACGAACTGATCGCCGCCGGCCACGTGGACGTGGAGCCGTTGGTGTACGAAGATTTTCTGCCGGTGAGTGCGGCGGGGATTTTCCAGTCGAACCTGGGGGATGCGGCGCAGAGTCACTACGCGGCCAACTCCAACCAGGCCGAGTTTGAAAAGGCCTTGGGTCGCCAGACTATCGACGAGTTGAAGTTGTACGGTGAAACCCAGCAGCGCTCGATTGACGAATGCAAGCGCGCGCTGCTGGCTTGAAAGAGAGAGTTCGCCCGGCCACAGCGCATTCCATGCGCCGTCTAAGAGCCCCAGTGCCGGGCGAACGGTTGGCATGATAGGCAGCGGCGGTGCTGCTGTCTTTCGGGCAATTCTGAACAAATCTTCTACTTGGCCGTCGCTTTCTCCAGTTGCTCGACGATCTTGTCTTTGATCAACAGGCGTTTCTTCTTCAGCTTCTCCAGCTCCTCGTCACCGCCGCTTGAGGACTCAAGCTCCAGCACCTCCTTGTCGGCGCTGTCGTATTGGTGGAGCAGCGAATCCAATCGGTTATCGCTCGCCCTGCGTTCATGAATAGCTTCCTTGCTCAAACCCAGGTCCTGATACAGGTCGTGTTTCACTGGCATGGAGTACCTCCGCAAGTTGATCATTGACTGAATACCCCTTGAAGCTAGCCCATCCGGCGGGCTCTTGTCATGTTTGAGATCAACCTGTCGCGTTTGCGTCCCCGTTCGTCGCGGGGCAGACGATTTCATAAAACCTTTGGCGCACGCTGCCCTCCACTGTAGATCGTCACCCGATGGAGAACAGGTTCCATGAATCACGCTGCCAACGCTGTCGACACCCAGTGCATCAACACCATTCGTACCCTCGCCATGGACGCTGTGCAAAAGGCCAACTCCGGCCACCCCGGCACGCCCATGGGCCTGGCGCCCGTCGGTTACACCTTGTGGAGCCGCTTCCTGCGTTATCACCCCGAGCACCCCGACTGGCCCAACCGTGACCGTTTCGTATTGTCGGTGGGCCATGCCTCGATGCTGTTGTATTCGCTGCTGCACCTGGCCGGTGTGGTGGAGATTGATGCCCACGGCAAGCGCTCCGGCCAACCGGCCATCAGCCTGGACGACATCAAGCAGTTCCGGCAGATGAGCTCCAAAACCCCCGGCCACCCCGAATACCGCATGACCACCGGTGTGGAAACCACCACCGGCCCCCTCGGCCAGGGGTGCGCCAACAGCGTCGGCATGGCCATGGCCGAGCGTTGGCTGGCCAAGCGTTTCAACCGTGACGACCAGGTGCTGTTCGACTACAACGTCTACACCCTGTGCGGCGACGGCGACATGATGGAAGGCATCAGCAGCGAAGCCGCGTCCATCGCCGGGCACTTGAAGCTGGAGAACCTGTGCTGGATCTACGACAACAACACCATCAGCATCGAAGGCCACACTGAACTGGCCTTCAGCGAAGACGTGATCAAGCGTTTCCAGGCTTATGGCTGGCACACCTTGCACGTCACCGATGCGAACAACCTGCTGGCCCTGAGCGACGCGCTGAGCACGTTCCAGAAAAACACTGGGGCACCGACGCTGATCGTGGTCGACAGCGTGATCGGCTATGGCTCGCCCCACAAGCACAACACCGCGTCGGCCCATGGCGAGCCTTTGGGCGAAGAAGAAATCCGCCTGACCAAAGCCGCGTACGGCTGGCCCGAAGACTCAAGCTTCCTGGTGCCGGATGAAGCGCGCACGGTCCTGCGGGATGCACTGCTCAAGCGCAGCAAGCCGCTGTATGAGCAATGGACCGAAACCCTGTCCCATCTCGAACAGTACGAACCGGAACTGGCCGATGAACTGCGCCGCATGCGTGCCGGCGAGATGCCCGAGCATTGGCAGGAGCAACTGCCGAGCTTTGCCACTGATGCTAAGGGCGTCGCCAGCCGTGCCGCCGGGGGCGAGGTGTTGAATGCGTTTGCCAAGCAGATCCCGTGGCTGCTGGGGGGCTCGGCAGACTTGTCGCCGTCCACCAAGACCAACCTGACGTTCGACGACGCCGGGCGCTTCAGCGCCGAGAACTACGGCGGGCGCAACCTGCACTTCGGCATTCGTGAACATGCCATGGGCGCGATTGCCAACGGCATGGCGCTGTCATACCTGCGGCCCTACACCTCGACCTTCCTGGTGTTCAGCGACTACATGAAACCGCCGATTCGTCTCGCGGCGATCATGGAACTGCCGGTGGTGTTCGTGTTTACCCATGACTCGATTGGTGTCGGCGAAGACGGCCCCACTCACCAGCCCATCGAACACCTGACCCAACTGCGGGCCACCCCGGGTTTGCTGACCCTGCGCCCGGGCGACGCGAATGAAACCCTGGAAGCCTGGAAGATCGCCCTGGCCCAGACCCATCGGCCGACCTGCGTGGTGCTGTCGCGGCAGAACCTGCCGACCCTGGACCGCACGAAATACGCAGCGGCGACGGGTACATCCCGTGGTGCTTATGTGCTGGCCGGCGCCGATAAGCCCCAGGTGATCCTGATGGCCACCGGCAGTGAAGTCAGCCTGGCGGTGGAAGCCTATGAGCAACTGAAGACTGAAGGCGTGGCGGCGCAAGTGGTGTCGATGCCGAGCTGGGAACTGTTCGAAGAACAGGACCAGGCCTACCGCGACAGCGTGCTGCCACCCGCAGTGAAGGCACGACTGGTGGTGGAACAGGCCGGCCCGTTGGGTTGGGACCGCTACGTCGGGCAGACCGGGGCCAAGGTGGTGATGAACAGCTTTGGCGCCTCGGCACCCTTGGCCAAGTTGCAGGCCCAGTTCGGCTTTACCCTGGAGAATGTGGTGAAGCTGGCGAAGGAGCAAGTCAGGCTCAACAGCTGACCCAGTGCATGCATGCCGGGCGCGGCCTACCGAGGGAAACCTCGGTAGGCCGCGCCCTGCTGCTCATTTCCCGCCGGTGACATCCAGGAACGTACCGGTGATGAAGGACGCCTCGGCGCCTGCCAGCCACAGGATCGCCCGAGCCACTTCTTCAGGCTGACCGCCGCGGCCCATGGGGATCGAATCCTTCACGCGATCAACCCGCCCTGGCTCCCCGCCACTGGCGTGAATGTCGGTGTAGATATGCCCCGGGCGGATGCAGTTGACGCGTATTCCCTCCCTGGCCACTTCCTTGGCAAACCCGATGGTGAAGGTCTCGAGAGCCCCCTTAGATGCGGCGTAGTCGACATATTCGTTGGGGCTGCCCAGTCGGGCGGATGCCGACGAGATATTGATCACGGCACCACCCCGCCCCTGGTGACGAAACGACATGCGCTTCACCGCTTGCTGGGCACACAGCATCGGCCCGATCGCGTTGACCGCGAAAATCCGCTGCATCCGCTCGAACGGCAAGTCTTCGACCCGGGACTGCAACGCGTTGATCCCGGCGTTGTTAACCAGCACATCGATGCGCCCGAACGTCCGATCTATCGCCGCAAATAACTGGACGACCTGCTCCGGGTCTGCGCTGTCCGCGCGTACGGCCAACGCCCGGCGCCCTGCCGCTTCTACATCCGCCACCACCGCGAGGGCGGCAGACTCATCGGAAACGAAGCTGATCGCCACGTCATAACCTTGTGCGGCGGCCAGCCGCGCGGTGGCGGCGCCAACGCCACGACTTCCACCTGTTATCAGAATCAGCGGTGCCTGCGGGACGGTATCCATTGCGCGAACCTTCATGTGGTGGTGGAAAATGCTTTGCCTGCTGTCAGCCGATCAGGATGGTGCCCGTGGCAATCACCACGCACGCCAGCACCTTGCGGACCGTCAGTGTCTCGCCCAGGAAGAAATAGCCGATCAGTGCCGCAAACAGCACGCTGGTCTCGCGCAAGGCCGAGACCGCGCCCATGGGCGCACCGGCCATGGCATAGATAATGATTCCGTAGGCCAGGAGCGACACCAGCCCACCGGCGAAGGCCGTGAAAAACCCGGGCCGCAGGCTGAACAGACTTTTCGGGCCCCGCAGGCCGATATACACCGCCGGCATCAACACGCCCCACAAGGCGCACATCCATACCGTGTAGGCCATCGGCGCACCCGACAGGCGCGCGCCGATGCCGTCTGTCACGCTGTAGGCGGCAATGAAACAGCCGGTGCCCAGGGCGTATGGCAGGCTGGGAACGGCGAGCCGGCGCCCCCTGAACGCCAGGGAAATGATGCCGCCCGACACCAGGGCAATGCCCAGAAGCGAGCTGGCCGAGACACTCTCCCCGGCAAACACGGCGGCACCCAAAGTGATCAGCACCGGCGAGGAGCCCCGTGAAATCGGATAGGTCTGCCCCAGGTCTCCGACTTTGTAGCTGCGCACCAGGAACAGGTTGTAGCCCACGTGCAGCACCGCTGACAGCACCACATAAAACCAGCTGGCTGGCGCCGGAGGGTTCAGGAACACCGCAACGCCGCCACTGGCGATAGCGACCGCCAGGCACATCACCGTCATCGACCAGAGCCGGTCGGCGCCGCCACGCAGCAGCGCATTCCAACTGGCGTGCAGTAAGGCAGCGAAGAGGACCAAGAGAATAATGGGATAAGGCATGCGCCCATCCTAAGCAAACCGGCGCCTTAACTGAAGCGAAGTCTGCTCATTGAAGAATGAGCAAATCCTCATGCTTTATTCGTAAGCCAGTCCGGCGTTTACGGCTTCCTGCATCAGCCAATCACGAAAGCTGACGATATGCGGCTGGGACTCGATGCCTTTGGGGCAGACAAAGTAATAAGCGACCGGTGACGGGAACGGCACATCGAACAGCCTCACCAGGCTGCCATCGCTCAGCTCTGACTCCACATGCCCACTGCGCGCCAATGCAATGCCCTGGCCGAGCAAAGCCGCCTCGATCGTCATGTTGGTGTCCGCAAACCTGACACTTTCCTTGAGCGGCGCAATCGCGAGCCCGACGTGCTGGAACCATACTTCCCACTTCGGCACCAGGTCGGCGCCGTCGCGCATCAGCAAGGGATAGCGCAGCAATTCGGCGGGTGTGTGTGGCCGGCCAAAGCGTTTCAACAGATCGGGACTGGCCACCGGAAAAATCTGCTCGCGGAACAGGAACTCCGAGTACAGCGCCGGGTAATTCCCGTTGCCCAGGCGGATCGCAACATCAGCCTCCGCGCTTGAAAAGTTGATGATCTTGTCGCTGGAGTCGAGGGTGACCAATATTTCAGGGTGCCGTTGGGCCAGGCTCGGCAATCGGGGCAGCAGCCATTTCAGCGCGAAGGAATAGGTGGTACTGACCTTGAGCCGGACCCTGCCCTTTTGCTCGCGCAGGTCCGCGAGTGTCGCCTCAAGGTTCATGAAAAACTCGCGCACGATCGGCGCAAGGGCTGCTCCGGCAGGCGTCAGGCTGAGTGACTTGCCCCGCTGGAACAACTGCAACCCCCAGAGTTCTTCAAGGTGTTTGAGCTGATGGCTGACGGCACTCTGGGTGACATGCAACTCTTCTGAAGCCGAAGTGAAGGTTGCGTGGCGTGTGGCAACCTCAAAGGCGCGCAATGTCGAGGTGGGTGGCAGGTCTCTCATGGCATTGCTTCACCGTTTATGAATAGATGCTCATGATAGAACATCTATCCATTGCGCTGTAGGCCGCCCCTCAACCCAGCTGGAACCGCGCCGTGTTGTCGCTCAACGCCCGGCTGCCCTTGCTCAACATATCCGCCGCCTGGTTCACCGCCCGCGCGCCGTCGAGCAAGCGCCCGGCGGCCTGGTCAACCTGCTGGATATTGCCGCTCACTTCATCCGCCGTCGCTGCCTGTTCCTCAACCGCCGTGGCGATCTGCGCCAGGGTGTCAGTGACGCTCTGCACCGCGCTGGCGATCTCCCCCAGGCGATGACCCAGGCCCGTGACGGACTCGGCATCGGTCACCGCCTGCTCACAGGCCACGCCCATCAGGGTGACCGCCTGGCTCACCGTCGCGCGCAAACTGTCGACCGTGCCGGCGATCTGCGCCGTGGAGGCCTGGGTCCGTTGCGACAGGCTGCGCACTTCATCGGCTACCACCGCAAATCCCCGCCCCTGTTCACCGGCCCGCGCAGCCTCGATGGCAGCGTTCAGCGCCAGCAGGTTGGTCTGCTCGGCGATACCCCGAATGGTGTCAACCACCGACTGGATCTGCTGGCCCTGCTGGCTGACGCGCTCCAATGCATCGGAGGTGTCGGTCAAGCGCTGGTTGAGTTGCTGGATACTCGCGGTGGTGCGCTGGCTGTCGCGGCTGCTGTCCTCGGCAATCTGCCGGGTTTTCTGCGCGCTGCCGGAGGCCTGCTCGCAGCTCTTGGCGACGCCCATGGAGGTCGCGGCCAACTGTGTGGCGGCCGCTGCAATCTGGCTGATCTGCTGTTGCTGGTCTTCCACTTCGGTCAGCGTGCTGCCCGATTGCGAATTGAGTGTCAGCACCGCAGAGCCCAACTGCTGCGTCTCGTGATTGACCCCCAGCAGGCTGGTGCGCAACTGCACCACCGCCACGTTGAGCGCCGTGCTGATGGCCGCCAGTTCATCGCGCCCTTCCACCGCCACTTCAACGCACAGATTACCGTCACGCAGGGATTCGGCCAGGGTGGTGATGCTGCTGGCACTGCGGCGAATCGATGCCTGCAAGCACACGAACAGGTACAGGGCTGCCAGGGCCAGCACGCTGAACGTCACCGCCACCGGGATGAATTGCTTGAGCGAGCTGTCGCGGTAGTAACCCAGGCGCGC
The DNA here is from genome assembly GCF_037094675.1 of Pseudomonas sp. KK18. NCBI lineage: Bacteria > Pseudomonadati > Pseudomonadota > Gammaproteobacteria > Pseudomonadales > Pseudomonadaceae > Pseudomonas > Pseudomonas sp. KK18. The sequence continues at coordinate 3,055,769 of NZ_CP146605.1, read as the reverse complement.
GTCCAGCGAGGTCAGCGACTGTTTACGCAACGCGCCGAGGGCGCCAAGCATGCCATCCACACTGCGTTCGAAGCCGGTGGTATCGAGCTTGATGGTGCCGCCGAACACGCCTTCGTCCAGGGTCTTCAGTTCGTTGTCCAGCAGTTGCAAGCTGTCGTCGTATGGCGCGATCCAGGTTTGCAGCCCCGGGTATTGCTTGGCCTTGAGGGATGCGGCGGCCTTGACCAACTGGTCCCTTGCATCGCCGATGCGACCGCGCAAATCACGCATCTGCAAACGGCTTTGCAGGGTGAACTGCCCCGATGCGATGGATGACTGCCCGACGCTCGCCATACGCCCGATACGCTCGATCAGGTCGGGGGTTTGCTGGGTGGAAATCTGCATCAGCAAATAGGTTTCAAGCCACGGATCGAGGATCAACCCGGTGTCCATAGTGATCTGTTCGCGCAGGGTTTGCATCGCGCTCAGCGCAGACGTGAAGCGGTCATAACCATCCGGCCACCAGCCCACGGTGCGCAGGGGTTGGGAATCCATGCCGGTGACCGAGGCTTGCAATGCCTCAAAACGTGCAAGGGTGTCCGGGCGGGCGTTCTGGACTTTGAGGGCCTCGCCCAGGGCCTGCACGCTTTGCAGGATCAGCGGGAAATTGGTATCGACCGCAGTCATGGCCGCCTTGGCCGCGGGTGTCTGGTCGTGGAGGATGTCGGCGGCTTTCCAGCGCGCCGCCAGGTTGCGCTGGGCGGTCAGTTGGGCGTCCAGGGCATCCAGCGCCAGCAGTTCGCGCACCCCGGATTGCTCATTGGAAATCACCGTCAGCTTGGTGCGGTACTCCTGCGCGATCATCCACAGGCTGCCCGCCAGGGGCAGCATGAACAGGAAAAACAGGATCTGGAACTTGCGCGCGAATCCAAAACGTCCGAGCAGGCGGATACCTGGCGACAACACACTTTGCATGTCCGACTACTCCTAGAACCACTCGCCTGTGCGGCGAATCAAGCTTTGAAATGATTGACGGCAAAATGCCATGTCATTGATTAAGCTGGCTCTAGCAAGAAACGGACCGCTGTTGTCGGGCCCGCTGGATAGGCGGGACGTCGTGCAAAACACGCTGTGCCGTGCGCGAAAATGGGGCGAAAGCACTCAGCGCAGGTGGCAGAACGGTAACCGTCTGACCAATACCGCAAGCGTGAGGGCGGCCGACAACCTGTGGCGAGGGAGCTTGCTCCCGCTGGGCTGCGAAGCGGCCCCAAAACAGGCACTGGTAGTCCGTCAGGTCGATATCGATTGCAGGGTTTAGGGCTGCTTCGAAGCCCAACGGGAACAAGTTCCTTCTCCACAGGATGGGTGCTTGCTGAATCAGGATTGCCGACTGGCAAACACCAACACTTTCTCCAGCATCCGGTCACAGGCCTCAAGCTGCGCAACGCTGATGAACTCGTCAGGCTTGTGCCCCTGGTCCATGCTGCCCGGTCCACATACCACGGTGGGAATGCCCGCCTGATCAAACAGCCCGCCTTCGCTGCCGAACGCCACTGTGCCGTATGCCTGAGAGCCACAGAAGTCGGCAACCCATTCAGCCGCCTGGCTCTGCGCTGATGTCGACAACCCTGGGTAACTCGACAGCTCACTGAAGTGGATTGCACACTGCCCGCTCACCGCCTGCATCGCGGGCAATAAGGTGTGCTCGGCGTAACCCCGCAGTTGGTCCGCGACGTGCCAGAGATTCTGTGCGGGCAGTGAGCGCACTTCGAAGTCGAAGCTGCAGTTTTGCGGGACGATATTCAGGGCGTTGCCACCGGCAATCATGCCGGTTTGCACGGTGGAGAACGGCGGATCAAAACTCCCGTCGTGATGTTGCGGCGCCTTGAGTTCTTCACCGAGCCGGCCCAGTTCGATGATCAACAGCGCGGCATATTCGATGGCGTTCACACCCGACGGCGCATACGCCGAATGGCACGCCGCGCCATGTACCTCGCAACGCATCGCCAGCTTGCCCTTGTGGCCCAGCACCGGCTTGAGTTCGGTCGGTTCGCCGATCACGCACAGTAACGGCTTGACGGTTTTTGCATGGAACGCTTCGATCAGCGACCCCACGCCCAGGCAGCCCACCTCTTCATCGTAAGACAGCGCGATATGCACCGGCATGCGCAGCGGTGCCTGCACCAGCGCCGGTACGCTGGCCAGCACGCAGGCGAGGTAGCCCTTCATGTCGGCGGTGCCACGCCCGTACAGCTTGCCATCCTTCTCGGTCAGTTCAAACGGCGCAACGCTCCAGCACTGACCGTCTACAGGTACTACGTCGGTATGGCCCGAAAGCACGATACCGGGCACCTCCGCCGGACCTATGGTGGCCAACAGATTGGCTTTGCTCTTTTGCTCGTTGAACAACAATTCACAGCTCACGCCATGGTGCTGCAAGTAGTTGCGCACGAAGTCGATCAGGGCGAGGTTGGATTCGCGGCTGGTGGTGTCAAAGCTGACCAGGTGCGCCAGCAGGTCACGGCTGCGGCTCATCGGTCATCTCCCGGCACCGCGTAGCCAGGGGCGCTTTGCGGGTTGATGGCGCGGTCGATATAGTCCTGCATTTGCCCGCGATAGGCCTGCCAGAGTTGGTCCAGGGTGCCGATCGGATCCACGTCGGCCCAGTCCACCCGCAGGTTGACGATGGGCCACAGGTGGTCACCGACCACCACCAGCGCGGCAGAATGTACTGGCCCCGCCTCGCCGCCTCCCGCCGCCCCCGCCTGCATGGAGGCGAGCAACCGGTCGGCGAGATGCCCGGGCGTATCTTCGAAGGCGCGCACCATGGCTTCGATCACACCGGTATTCGCCAGCATGTTCCCTGCCGCCACGCATTGCTCGCCGCTGACCGCGTGGTGGATGCCCAGGGTCTGCGCGCCGCTGAAGTGTGCGGTTCGGCCAGTGCTATCGATCACTGTCACCTGGCGATATTCGCTACGGCTCTGCGGGGTGAGCGCGGTGGCCAGCGCCTCGCTCGGGGCCATGCCCTGGGCCAAAAGGTCCAGGGTTTGCGGGCCGAGGGCCGGCAACGTGATGTTCTGCGACGCCACCGCGCCCACGCCGGGGCGCAGCCACGGGCAACGGGCGCCCACGGCAATGCTCGACGAGCTGATAGCGATACCCAACTGGCCGGTTTCGGCACAGCGGGCGACAACCGAAAAGGTCATGGGGGTTCCTGCCTGTGAGGGGTGAAATCAGTCGAGCAACGAAGGGTCGGCGTCGATCATCAACTGCTTCATTTCTTCAAAATGCCGTTGCGAGAAATCCGTGATGCCTTCCCATCCCCGCGCGGTCTTTTCAGCCACTTCGTCAGACAGTATCCGCAGCGGCTGGCCGGTGGACCACGCCGTGACGAGGATCTGGCAGGCGCGCTCCAGGGTCCAGATATCATCGAATGCCTCGCCGATGGAGGTGGCTGTGACCATCACCCCATGGTTGCCCATCAACAAGCGGCTCTTGCCATCCAGCAAACCGGCGAGGCGCTCGCCCTCGGCCTCGGTGTCGGCCATGCCACCGTACAGCTCGTCCACCGCCACGCGATTGAAATAGCGCGCGGTGTTCTGGTCGATCGCAGGGATATGCGGCTTGGCCAGGCAGGCTACCGCCGTGGTGTACACCGGGTGCAGGTGCAGCACGGCGCGGGTTTGCGGCAACAGCCGGTGAATCTGCCCGTGGATCGACCAGGCGGTAGCGTCTACCTCCGGATGATCGGCACCGCCGGCGTCGTCGGCATTCAACAGCAGCATGTCACTGGCGCGGATACGCGAGAAGTGCTTCCACTTCGGGTTGAGCAGGAACTGTTTGCCGTCGGCCGACACCGCCGCGCTGAAATGGTTGGCCACTGCCTCATGCATGCCAAGGTGCGCAACGATGCGGAAAGTTGCCGCCAGGTCGATGCGGGTTTGCTCTTCAAGTGATAACGCCATGTAGCTTTCTCCGCAGGACAAGTACCCCATAATCTGTAGTGAGCAAGCTCGCTCGCCACAGGTATGGCGTGTTCCTTAAGTGAACAGTTTCCGGTCAGGACTTCGGCATCAGCTCGGCGATGTCGGCATCGGTAGGCGCCTGGAAGTTGTATTTCTTGAGCAAGGCGGCGTATTCAGGGGTGGCGCTGAACTTCTTGATGCCTTCGATCAAGGCGTTCTTGACCTCGTCATTGCCCTTCTTCACACCAAAGCCGTTCAACACCGGGTAGATCAAGGTATCGGAAGAAATCACCACGCGCCCGCCGAGTTTTTCCACTGCGCCACGGGCCACGGCCGCATCGGTGATCTGCGCTTCAACAGCATGAGCCAGCAAGGCCTGGGTGGTTTGCGGGTCGGTACTGTACTCGCTGATCGCGATCGGCTTCAGCCCTTTCTTCACACAGTACTCATCCGACAGCTTGTGCATCTGCGCCAGCCAGGAGGTGGCGCCCATAGAGCCGATCTTGTGGCCGCAGAACTCTTCAGGGGTCTTGGGCTGGAAGTCGCTGCCCTTGAGCGTCAGGATCGACTCACCGCTTTTCAGGTAGGGAATCATATCGATGACTTTCACCCGTTCGGCGGTGATGTACATCGAAGAGTTGGTCACGTCGAATCGCCCCGCCTGCAGGCCGGTGATCAGGTTGGGAAAGCGCGTGTCGAGGGTCTCGACGGTGCGCCCCATGGTCTTGGCCAGGCCATCCATGAATTCGATATCAAAGCCGGCGGGCTTGTTGTTATCCATGTATTCATAGGGAAAGAAGGTCACATCGGAACCTGCGACGATTTTCCCGTCTTTCTGGAAAGCCGAAGCCGCCAACGACGTCATTGCAACCGCAGCGCCCAGCAGGCACACGGCAATAGGGCGAGCAATCATCTGAAACGCTGTCATGGTAATACCCTGCAAGGTGAGAAGAAGGTTAGGCAGTGACTGAATCCTGGCCGGCCTGTTGCACAAAGAAAGAGGCGCCACGGGGCTTCTGCGGCAAGCGCAGGTGGTTTTCCGTGGAACGCACCAGCCCACTTTCTTCACCGGCCACTATCAGGCCGGCGTGCGCGCTGGGCAGCGGGTTTTCGCCGAATGGAAGCGCGTCTTCAGCGGCGTAGACGCTGATGAACAGGGTGCGCGGCAGTTCGGTCTCGTTAGGGCTTGAAGCGTGCAAAAGACGGGTGTGCATGAAGCACACGGAACCGGCCGGGCCATAACAGGCGACCGGGTCGTGGCACAGGTCGTCGACCACCGTGTCGTCCACCGAACCGGTGAAACGCTGGTCGCGCCAGTGGGACCACAACGGGCCTTTGTGGCTGCCGGGAATCACATTCAACGGGCCATTCTGCGGTGTGACTTCACTGACCATCAGCAAGGCCGTGACGATGTCGTCATTGCTGTGGGGCGTGAACAGGAAGTCCTGGTGCCACTTCACCTGCGTGGCGGTGTGGGGCAGTTTCGAGTTGATCTTGCTGTGATGAAAACGCGTGCCGCCGCCCCCGATCAGTTGCGCGGAGATCGCTGCCATCCGCGAATGCAACGCCACACGCTGGTATGCCGGCGAAATTTCGGTGGGCGAACTCACTCGGCGCAGCGAGGGATGATCCGGGCGATGGTCGCCTTCCAGGTCGAAACGCGCACGGCCATCTGCCGTTTCACCCCAGCCCTGTTCGTGGCTGCGGCTGTCTTCTACCCACTGGTCGAAGTCGTGCTGCAACGCGGCGACTTCTTCAGCCGACAGCACGTCTTGCACCACCAGAAAACCGTCCCGGTGAAACTGTTCAATTTGCGCTTGCTCGATCATGTTGTGGCTCTCTTGTCGCTCGAACGTTAAAGGAGTTACGCCAGCGAGACGTCCTTGAGGAACGCCTCCACACGTGGGTTTTCGCCGCTGCGCAGCGCCTGCGGCGTGTCGTCGCACACCACACGGCCTCTCTCCATGAACACGATCCGGTCGGAGACCTTGAACGCGAAATTCATCTCATGGGTGACGATCACCATGGTGATGCCTTCCTGGGCCAGGGCCTCGATGACCTGCAGGACTTCGTTGACTTTTTCCGGGTCCAGGGCCGAGGTGGGCTCGTCAAACAGCATGATTTGCGGGCGCATCATCAGGGCGCGGGCGATGGCCACGCGCTGCTGTTGGCCACCGGAAAGCTGATGCGGGTACTTCCAGGCGTGATCGAGCATGCCGACCTTGTGCAGCAGCGCGTAGGCTTGTTGCTTCAGCTCATCCAGCTTGCCGAGGTGGTGGTACTTCGGCGCCATCAGCAAGTTGTCGAGCACGCTCAGATGCGGGAATAGATTGAAGCTCTGGAACACCATGCCGATGTTCAGGCGATGCTCGGCGTGCTCGACATACTGCGGCTTCTGCGCGCCGACTTTGTTCAGGTGAATAAAGGGTTGGCCGTTGATCTGGATCTCGCCGTTGTCCAGTTGCTCAAGACCGTTGAGCAGGCGAATCAGGGTGGTTTTTCCGGAGCCCGAAGGCCCGATCACCGACACTACTTCGCCGGGCTGGATCTGCAGGTTGACCGAGCCCAGTACCTCTACATCGTTGTAGGCCTTGTGCAGCCGGCTGGCCTGCAGCGCCGGGCCTTCGGTACTGACAGGGCGTTGCAGGGCGACGTGCTGTCGGGTCGCCAGCGCCAGCACCTCGGCATCAGGTACCCGGGACACGTTGCGTTGATTGACGTCGAGAAAACGCTCGAGCCGTTTGAGCAGGAAGTCGAACACCGTGACGATGAACACGTAGAAAAAAGCCACCGCCGCCATCGTCTCGATCACCAGGAAATTCTGCGAATACAGGCGCTGGCCGACCATCAGGATCTCGGTCAGCGAAATCACCGACACCAACGAGGTCAGCTTGACGATGGAGATGTATTCGTTGGCCAGCGACGGCAGCGCCACCCGCAATGCCTGCGGGATCACCACCCGCCACTGGATCCCGAAAAACTTCAGCCCCAGTGCCCGCGCGGCCTCGCCCTGACCTTTGGGAATCGACAGCAGGCCGCCCCGGTGAATCTCAGCGACATAGGCGGTTTCGCAGATCACCAGCGCCAGCAGGCCGGCCCAGAACGGGTCCGCCAGAATCACCGACGTGGCGGGAATCGCCTGTGGCAGGTTGTAGATGAAGATCAGCAGCACCAGCAGCGGCAGGCTGCGGAACAACCAGATATAGCCACGCGCCGGCAGGCTAATCAGCGCGTGCTTTGACTGCTTGGCCAGGGCCAGCAGGAAGCCCAGCGCGATACTCAGGACCCATGTCAACGAACTGAGCTGGATGACCGTCCATGTCGCCCGCCAGAACTCGGCATCGGCCAGCAAACCAAACATGTAATTCCAGTTGAAAGTCATCGTCACTGTGCTCGACAAAAAAATGAAAATGCCCACCGAATGCTCAACGTGAAGGTCGAACCCTGATCTGCACCGATGGACTGAGATTCGTGGGGAGAGGCCCTTGGGGTCAATTCGTAAAAGCCGGCCTATTGGGTAGGGAGAACCTACGCAGCGTCACCGTTCCCTGGGTGACGACTGGACTGGTAAAACAGCCTGTCTCTTAATGGGGCGACACCTCGCCCATCAGGCAATCAGCGCCACATCTTGGTGCGAAGCAAACGCGATCCCCTGTGGGAGCTGGCTTGCCTGCGATAGCATCGCCCCGGTGTACCTGGAAGACCGAGGTGCCTGCATCGCAGGCAAGCCAGCTCCCACAGAAAAGCAGGAAAGCACGCGGCTCAGCCCGCGCCGTTCAGGGTGCGCACCGCATGGGCATCAAAAAAGCTCGGGGCCGCCATGCCCGGGATGTACTGGTCTGAAACGAACATGCGGCAACGCTCGGCAAACGCCGACACCACGCGGGACAATTGGGTATTGCTCGCCGTGGCATAGCCCAGCTGCATGGGCCGGTGCGGGCCGGACAAGCGCAGGCGGATCAAGCGCTTGCCGTCCTGGGAAAGATTGGCTTTGGGCCGGGCATTCGCGAAGGAATAGCCGATGCCATTGGCAACCATCGAGCGCACGGTTTCAAGGTTGCTGGAGCGCATGATGATGTTCGGTGTGGTACCGGCCTGCATAAAGAAGCTGAGGAAATATTCCCGACTCCAGGGCGTGTCCAGCAGCACCACCGGGTAATCCTCAAGGTCGAGCATGCTCACCGCCGACAGGCTTGCGAGCGGGTGGTACTCACCCACCATCACATACGGCGGTAATTGCGCCAGCGGCTGGAAGTCGATGTCGTCACTGGTCACCAGGTCGTAGGTCAGGGCGATATCGATCTCGGCGCTGCGCAGTTTTTCCAGCATTTCCTCGTGGTTGCCCTCCACTTGCGTGAGGCGTACACCTGGAAACGCGCGGCCAAAACCAAACACCAGCTCAGGGGTGATCATCGGCGCCAGCCACTCCAGGCAACCCACCCGCAGCGGTCCGCGCACGGTGTTCAGCGACTCGGAAGCGATGGTGTAGAGGTTGGTCATCTGCTCCAGGATCAGCTTGGCCTCCTGCATCACCTGGCGCCCCACTGCCGTGAGGGAAATGCCCTGGGCGTGATGCCGCACAAACAGCTGGATGCCCAACTCGGCCTCCATGTGGGTGATCGCAGCCGAGATAGACGGCGACGACACATGAATGCGCTCAGACGCCGCACTGATGCTGCCTGCCTCACCGGAAGCCACGAAATATTCCAGTTGGCGCTGGGTAATACGACTGAGCATCACGCCTCCACATCATCAATAAGCTGACGCCAAGCCGGCGCCGCCTGCCTCAAACACAGCGTTGCATGGTTCATGCCGATTGCTGTTTTAGCCCGACGCTGACGCCGGCGGATGGCGCTTCGGTTTTGCCTAAGCATTACCTCGCGCAAATGCTGGTTTCGCGCGGGCGAGGCCAATGTGAAGCTGGATTTATTCCGCGCCTCATGAGTTGCCAGCAATGCCCACCCATACCCGTATCCGCATGTTCAACACCAAGCAGACCTACCCCAACCAGGCGCTGGACAACGACCTGTGCCAGGCCGTGCGCGCCGGCAATACCATTTATGTACGTGGCCAGATCGGCACGGACTTCGACGGCAACCTGATCGGCCTCGGCGACCCGCGCGCGCAAGCCGAACAGGCAATGAAAAACGTCAAGCAACTGCTGGAGGAAGCCGGTTCCGATTTGTCGCACATCGTGAAGACCACCACCTACCTGATCGACCCGCGCTACCGCGAACCGGTGTACCAGGAGGTCGGCAAATGGCTCAAGGGCGTGTTCCCGATCTCCACCGGCCTGGTGATTTCGGGTCTGGGCCAGCCGGAGTGGTTGATGGAGATCGATGTGATTGCGGTGGTGCCGGATGACTGGAACCCCAACCAGCAACCATGAGCCACCTGGAGCTTGCCATGCCCCGCACTGTGTATTTCCTCAACGGCCCCAACGCCAACCTGTACGGTCTGGACAAGAACGGCACCTACGGCAGCGAAAGCTTCGCCAGCATCGAAGCGTGCTGCCAGCGCCACGCGATCGAACTGGGCCTGACCCTGGATTTTCGCCAGAGCAACCATGAAGGGGTGCTGGTGGACTGGATTCAGGAGGCCCGGCTCAACGCCGACGCGGTGATCATCAACGCCGCCGGCCTGACCTACAGCTCGGTGCCGATTCTCGATGCGCTGCTGGCGTTCGACGGCCCGATCATCGAAGCGCACATGAGCAACATCTGGAAGCGCGAGGCTTTCCGTCATCACTCCTATGTGTCCAAAGCCGCCACCGGCGTGATCGCAGGCCTCGGCGCGCTGGGCTACCGCCTGGCCCTGACGGCGGTGGCCGAGCTGCTGGAGGCCGATTGAAGGGCTTTGGTTTTGCCTAACCTCTACGTTCAAAAAGCATAATTTCCGGCTGGCGGTTGCTTGATCACACTGATACCGGTCGATGGTCGCTTATCTTTAGGAAGCTCACATGTCAGTTGAAAAGATCAACACCCTGGTGGTGGGCGCAGGCCAGGCGGGGGTCGCCATGAGCGAGCATCTGTCACTCATGGGCGTGCCGCACATCGTGCTGGAGCGTAACCGCATCGCCGAGCGCTGGCGGTCCGAGCGCTGGGACTCGCTGGTCGCCAACGGCCCGGCCTGGCACGACCGTTTTCCCGGCATGAAATTCGAAGGCATTTCCCCCGAGAGCTTCCCGCCGAAAGAGCGCATGGCGGCCTACTTTGAAGAGTACGTGAACATGCTGAAGGCTCCGGTGCGCACCGGGGTTGAAGTGCAGCAAGTGGAACGCCACGTGGGTCGCCCCGGGTTCAAGGTGACCACCTCGGCGGGTGTGATCGAGGCCACCAACGTTGTTGCGGCGACAGGCCCGTTTCAACGTCCGTCCATTCCGAATCTGGTGCCCGCACACGCCACGGTTCAACAGCTGCACTCCTCGGCCTACAAGAATCCCGGCCAGTTGGCCGAGGGTGCTGTGTTGGTGGTGGGCGCTGGCGCATCGGGTTCACAAATTGCCGAGGAACTGCAAAAGGCCGGCAAGACCGTGTACCTCTCGGTGGGCGAACACTATCGCCCTCCTCGCTCGTATCGTGGCCGTGATTACTGCTGGTGGCTGGGCGCGCTGGGCTTGTGGGACGAGGTCAAAATCCAGCCGAAGAAGAAGCATGTGGCGTTTGCCGTCAGTGGCTATGAAGGCGGCAAGACCGTCGACTTCCGCCGCCTGGCGCACATGGGCATTACGCTGGTGGGTGTTACTCGGTCGTGGAATGAAGGCGTGATGGAGTTTGAGCCCGGCCTGGCGGCTAACGTGGCTGAAGGTGACCGTGCCTACTTTGATGTGCTGCGGGATGCCGACGCCTATATCGAGCAGAACGGCCTGCCGTTTGAGCCGGAGTCGGAAGCGTGGGAATTGTTGGCTGACCCGGAGTGCCTGGTGAATCCGATCCTGAGCCTGGATTTGGCTGAGGCTGGTGTGACCACGATTCTGTGGGCCACGGGTTTCAGTTTTGATTTCAGTTGGTTGAAAGTGAATGCGTTCGACGAGAAAGGTGAGCCTTTCCATAAGCGCGGGATTTCGGCGGAAAGCGGGATTTACTTTTTGGGTTTGCCGAACCTGGTGAACCGCGCGTCTTCGTTTATCTACGGGGTTTGGCATGATGCGAAGTACGTGGCCGACCATATTGTCTTGCAGAATGAGTACATGGCCTATAGCAAGCCGTGAGGTGCCTTGCCCCATTGCCTACAGTTGCGTCAGAATCCGCCGGCTTGTGCGCTTGGGTATGGGGCTCTGAGGTTGCTCGGTCGCTGAAACCTCAGTGATCGGGTTTAGTAGCCCGAAGTATTCTAGGCAATGTGCATAAGCATCATCTGTCAGACGTCTTTGTCTGTGCTTAATGGTGGCTGTGTGCAGGGCGCCCTCGGGCGCGCCGGTTTTGTCTGGAATATCCGCTCTACTAACCTGCACACAGCTGCCACCTTTCGTTTAGTGGCGATAAGGCGGGGGCCAAAATGGAGCATCCAGACAATGTTCAAGGTTACCCCTAATCCTCCGGGAACTTCCGATCCAAAACTCCACCAGGCCGCCCAGCGCGCCATGGATCACTACCTCAATCCCAGTTCCAAACCCGCCCCAACGCCCTCAGCCCTGTTCAGCGTTCCCAGCCTCAGCTTTTGCTCGTTCAACTCACCCTCACCGAGGGTAATTTGCTTGTGGATCATGGCAGCACACGCACAGCTTGTTGCCATCAGTATCTCGAAAATACGCGCCGTAATAATCGGGGTGGTAGTGAGGCCTTAATCCAGGCTCTCCTTCACATATCCCGCCGAGCGCCAACGCCGCTCTATAACTTCTTCTAACCGCTTCCCGACTGGGCGCAAGTAGCCCCACCATCTGCCCATTCCCGGGTGCACTCGGGTTGCCATCAAATGGCGCCCCAATGACGAAGATCGGGCGAGGTTCGGTTTCAGCCACCCAACCGGCCCACGGTTTATCCGCATCGCAAAATTTCAACCTGAGGCCCAACTCAGCCATCACCTTCGAATAGAAAGCAAAAGCCCGATCAAAATCACCTGTACCTAAAAACACATGGGAAATCATGGTGGCTACCTTGGGGCGATGAATGCCCATGAGTCTGGCGCGAAATGATTGCTGGCGAAAGCCTGATGACTCCGTCCGGCATATGTACGGCTCCCCTCCCCTCATACGCTCATAAAAACCGCAAATCCCAACAATCCGCAGGGTGCCGCCCGGCATTTCGTCAACCCATAATGGGCTTACAACAATAAAGGGGCTCACCCCGGGGCGTGTAAGCCATGTACAGAGACCATATCGTCAAGACTCGCATGACGGACAGCGCGGTATTCATGGGCGCGGTGGCCGTGGTGATTTTCATCATCACGCTCGCCTGCGGCGTCGGTGAAGGCCGCCTCTCCCACTTGATGGGCCCCATCGTTCTCGACCTGAAGGCACCACTGGCACGAGATATTGCAGTGGGCGGCACGTTCACCCTGACGGTGGTGCTGAACCTGTTCATCCTTGGCCGCTTTCCCTTACGCGCGCAGATCATCACGGTCTGGTGCGAGTTGCTGGTGCTGTTCCTGTTGTTCTTCGACACCTTCAACCTTTCCTACAGTTTCATCGCGACCAAAATCGGCTTCATGATCACCCAGGGGGTGTTCACCACCGTCTACGTGTCGGCGATTTCGATTGCGATTGCGTTCGTCCTGGCGCTGCTGGGCGCCACCGCGCGCTTGTCTTCCAACGGCTTCGCGATTGCGATTGCGAGCTTCTACACCTCGTTTTTCCGCGGTGTTCCGCTGCTGATCCAGATCTATCTGATTTACCTGGGCATTCCCCAGCTCGGCTATGTCGTCGGCGCGGTTCCAGCCGGGATCCTGGCGCTCTCGCTGTGTTATGGCGCCTACATGACGGAGATCTTCCGCGCCGGTATCAGCAGCATCTCGCGGGGCCAGTGGGAAGCCTCGCGGGCGATTGGCCTGAACCCGTTCCAGACGATGACCCGGGTGATTCTCCCGCAGTCCATGCGCTTGATCATTCCGCCAACGGGCAACCAGTTCATCTCGATGCTCAAGGACAGTTCGCTGGTGTCGGTGATCGGCGTCTGGGAGCTGATGTTCCTGGCACGAACCCAGGGACGCGCCGAGTTCCGGCACCTGGAAATGCTGATCACCGCCGCCGTGCTGTATTGGCTGCTGTCGATCGTGCTGGAAACCGTCCAGGCCCGCCTGGAAAAGCACTTCAACCGCGCCCATCGCTGAACCAGGAGCATGACGATGAATCAGCCCTCAATAGTCCCTGCTCCATACCCTGCAATATCGATCCAGGACATGCACAAATGGTATGGCGATTTTTATGTGCTCAAGGGCATCGACCTGCACATTGCCAGCGGTGAAATCGTGGTGGTCTGCGGGCCGTCGGGCTCCGGCAAGTCCACGTTGATTCGCTGCCTGAACCTGCTGGAAGACTTCCAGAAAGGCCACGTGTTCATCGAGGGCACCGAGTTGACCCGTGATGCCGCCTGCGTGGCGGGCATACGGCGCCAGGTCGGCATGGTGTTCCAGCAGTTCAACCTGTTCCCGCACATGACGGTGCTGGAGAACCTCATGGTAGGACCGCGTCTGGTGAGCAAGCTCAGCGAGCCCCAGGCCCGCGAGCTGGCCTATGAATACCTGGACCGAGTGCGCATCGGGAACCAGGCCGACAAATACCCCAGCCAGCTCTCGGGCGGCCAGCAGCAGCGCGTCGCCATTGCCCGGGCCTTGTGCATGCGCCCGCGCATCATGCTGTTCGACGAGCCCACGTCGGCCCTTGACCCCGAGATGGTCAAGGAAGTGCTGGACGTGATGGGCGAACTGGCCCAGGACGGCATCACCATGGTCTGCGTCACCCACGAGATGGGATTCGCCCGGCGGGTGGCCGACCGGATCATCTTCATGGACCAGGGCTGCATCATCGAGCAAGCCAAACCCACCGAGTTTTTTGACAACCCGCAGCACGAGCGTGCCCGGGAATTCCTGTCGCAGATTCTCAGCCACTGAGCAGCACCGTCGAACCTTGCGAAGTCACCGATAAAAACAACAGGCACCGCACTCAAGATACTGGAGGCTTACCCATGATCTCGTTCACTCGCTTCTTCACCGCAGCCGCTGTCGCCACCGCCCTCACCAGCCTCACAGGCGCGGCCTGGGCGGGCTCGACCCTCGACCGCATCCATGAAACCAAGGTGATCAAGGTGGCCACCTCGGCCAACTGGCCACCGCAATCGTTCCTGGGCCCGGACAATAAGCTGCAAGGCTTCGATATCGACGTCGCCAGCGAAATCGGCAAACGCCTGGGCAGCAAAGTCGACTTCGTGACGCCCGAATACGGGATCATCACCGCCGGGCGCTGGTCGAGCCGCTGGGACCTGTCGGTCGGCTCCATGACCCCGACCACCGAGCGCACCCGGGTGCTCGACTTCCCCGCGATCTACTACTACACGCCGTATGTATTCGCGGTGCACAAGGACGCGGCCGAGACCAAAGTGGCGGACCTGAACGGCAAGATCATCGGCGTCGAAGCCGGTACGACTTCGGAGGACTATATCAACCGCCGCCTCAAGATCGACGCCGCCGATGTGCCGCCTTTCACTTACGAAGTCACCCCCGGCGAGGTTCGCACGTACGGCGACAGCATGGGCCCGCTGGATGACCTGCGCATGGGGGACGGGGTGCGCCTGAACGCAACCCTGTCCGCCCTGCCCACCATCGTCGCCGCCGTCAAGAATGGCTACCCCATCGTCAGGGTGGAAGGCAAACCCGCCTACTACGAACCCCTGGCCATCGCCGTGGACAAGGGCGATGAGGCGTTCAACAGCGCGCTGACCAAGATCGTCGCCGACATGAAAGCCGACGGCACGCTCAAGCAATTGTCAGAGAAATGGTACGGCGCCGACCTCACCCAGGTGCAGTAAAAACCCTCACAGGCCGTACAGGCGCCCCGTCCCCGATGCGGCGCGCTGTATGCCTGCGCCGCGAAAAAAGGACGACCGACTTCATGTACACCTATAACAACAATTACTACACCGCCACGATGCGCGACACGACTGAACGCCAGGCGCTGTGTGGCAACGCCCGGGCCGATGTGTGCGTGATCGGCGCCGGGCTGGCGGGGCTGAGCACGGCGTGGGAGCTGGTCTCCCGCGGGCAGTCGGTGGTGCTGCTGGATGCCGGTCGCGTGGCCTGGGGAGCGTCGGGGCGCAACGGTGGCTTCGTGCTCCAGGGCTGGTCCGAAGGGTTGGCCGCCATCGAGCGACGCTGCGGCAAACCGACGGCCGCCGCGCTGTTCAAACTGTCGCTTGAAGGCGTCGAGATTGTTCGGGGCATGATCGCCCATCATCAGTTGCCCGGCTGCACGCCAACCCCGGGAAAACTGAGTGTGGTGCGCTACGAAGATGGCGACAACCTGCAGCGCGTGCGGGACAAAATGGCCGCGGATTTCGACTTTCACCTCGACTACCTGGATCGCCAGGCGGTGCGCGAAAAGCTCAAGACCGAGCGGTATTTCCAGGCGCTGCGCGACAACCATGGCTTTCACTTCCACCCCTTGAACTATTGCCTCGGCCTGGCCCGACTGATCGAGCAAAGTGGTGGCAAAATCCATGAACGCTCGCCCATGACCGCCGTCGAAAGCCGCAACGGGCGACACCGGGTCATCACCGATCAGGGCACTGTCGATTGTGCCCACGTGGTGTACTGCTGCGGCGGCTATGGGGGGCCTGAGTTCGGCAAATTACGCCGCGCCTTCCTGCCGATCGCGACCTATGCAGTGCTGACCGAGCACCTGGGCGATCGCCTGGCCGAGGCGGTCTGTACCTCCGATGCCGTGGGCGATAACCGCCGGGCCTCGGACTATTACCGCATCGTCGAGGGCGACCGCCTGCTCTGGGGCGGCCGCATTACCACGCGCAACCTGCAGGATGAGAAACGCCTGGGGCAATTGCTGACGCAGGATATCCTCGACGTTTATCCGCAATTGCGCGGCATCAGGATCGACAAGGCCTGGTCCGGGTTGATGGGTTATGCGCGGCACAAGATGCCGCACATTGGCCCGCTGGGGCAGGGATTGTGGGCGTGTACATCATTTGGTGGCCATGGTATGAACACCGCGCCGATCGGCGCACGCGTCATCGCCGAGGCGATCTGCGGCGAAACCGATCGCTACCGCCTGTTCGATGCCTACGGCCTGGAATGGAATGGCGGCCCCCTGGGCCCGGCGGCCGCACAAACGGTTTACGCCGGCCTGAAAATGATGGATATGTTTCAGGAAAAGCGCTCGCAACACAGGGCGACTCATAAAAACTGAACCCCAGCGAGGGTCAAGGACGTGTCCATGGATACGCAGAATCCCGGTCCACTGTTTAACCTCACCGACAAGGACAGGCAATTGCTTGGCCTGCTGCAAGCCAACGCACGCGAACCCACCGCGTCATTGGCCCGCAAGCTCGGGGTCTCGCGCTCTGCGGTGCAGGAGCGGATTACCCGCCTGGAAAAGGCCGGCGTCATCACCGGCTACAGCGTGCGCATCGACCAGGACCGGCTTCAGCAGACGGTGACCTGCTTTACCATGACCTCCTGCACCAACAAGAGCTACACCGATGTGATGACCTCGCTGCGCAGGATGGAAGCGGTGCAGGCCGTTTACGCGGTCTCGGGGGAATCCGATTTCATCATTCACCTGGCCACCGCCACCCTGAGCGAACTCAATGCCGAGCTCATCAGGATCAACATGATCAAAGGGGTGGCGCACACCGCTTCGCATATCGTGATGGAAACCAAGTTCAGCCGAAAACTGATGGTGTGAAGTGCTGCCGGCCGTGGGAAACCGCGCGCCTCACGCTCTGCCTCGGCTGCCATAGCGACTCAGCCACCTGACAAGTCATTCCTTGCAAAATAATTCGCCTCAACGCAATATTAAAAGCAATTGCTTGGTTAATTACCTCAAGCCTGGCGCTTATGCCCTTCGCCGGCTTCCATACCGCGAACGCATTACAAGGAATCGTTGATGCAAACCCAAGACAGCAGTTGGGGCGAGTTGCTTAGCGGCAAGAACGCCACGCGCTCCATTGCCCTTTCAGGCGGCATCGCGCTGTATGCCACCAACACCTATATCGCCACCACCATCCTGCCGTCGGTGGTGGCCGAAATCGGCGGCCTGGCGCTTTATGCGTGGAGCACCACACTGTACGTGGTGGCCTCGATCCTCGGTTCCGCCCTCACCTCCAAGCTGTTGCAACGCACCGGTCCACGGCTGGCGTATGCGCTGGCCACACTGGTGTTCATGGTAGGCGTGCTGATCTGTGCCCTGGCGCCGAACATGCCGGTGATGCTCGCGGGGCGCTCCATCCAGGGGCTGGGCGGCGGGGTCTTGCTGGCCCTGTGTTACTCGATGATCCAACTGGTGTTCGAAGAGCGCCTGTGGCCGCGCGCAATGGCACTGGTGTCGGGGATGTGGGGCGTGGCGACGCTCGTCGGGCCGGCGGTGGGTGGCGTGTTTGCCGAGATGGACGCGTGGCGCCTGGCCTTCGGCTCGATGGTGCCGGTGAGCCTGGCGTACATGGTACTCACCAGCCGCGCCCTGCCCCCGCGCGACACCACGGCGACCGCCACCGCTCGTTTGCCGGTGCCGCAACTGGTGCTGCTGGCGGGCGCGGTGCTGGCGGTGTGTGCCGGCAGCGTCTCGGCGCTGCCGAGCTGGAACCTGTTGGGTATCGCCACCTGCGTCGTGCTGGTGGTGCTGTTGATCCGCAAGGAGTCCAGCGCCACCGTGCGTCTTTTGCCCCGGGATGCATTGAAGTTCAGCACCCCGCTCTGCGCGCTTTATGCGACCACCTGCCTGTTGGTGATCGGCATGAGCAGCGAGATCTTCATGCCGTACTTTCTGCAGCACTTGCATGGCCAGTCGCCGCTGATCGCCGGTTACATGGCCGCGCTGATGGCGGCCGGCTGGACGGTCTCGGAAATCATCAGCTCCGGCTGGACCGGCCGCGGTCCACATCGCGCCATCATCGCGGGGCCATTGTTTATCGTGGCGGGCTTGATGATGCTGGCGATCACTACGCCCATCGCCAGCCAGGGCGAATGGACATTGCTGGCCCCTATCTGCCTGGGGCTGTTCCTGGTGGGGTTCGGCATCGGCCTGGGTTGGCCGCACCTGCTGACGCGCATCCTGCAAGTGGCTTCGGAACAGGACAAGGACACGGCCGCTTCGTCGATCACCACCCTGCAACTGTTCGCCATGGCCATGGGCGCGGCGCTGGCGGGGGTGATCTCGAACATGGCGGGCATCAATGAAGTGGCGGGCAATGGCGGCATCGCCCATGCCGCGCGCTGGCTGTTCGCGCTGTTTACCCTGGCACCCGTGTTGGCGCTGTTGATGGCGCTGCGGGCAACGCGGACGAAGCCGATCGAAGGCGCGCCCGTCGACCTTGGAATCGTCCAACCTGCCCCCATAACTAGCGAGGTATCCAACAAGGGGAAGCACAGACCATGACCAACCCGACCGAAACCGCCCTGCTCGCCGGCGGCTGCTTCTGGGGCATGCAAGACCTGCTGCGCCGCTACCCCGGCGTGCTGCACACGCGGGTCGGCTACACCGGCGGCGATGTGCCGAATGCCACGTATCGCAACCACGGCAACCATGCCGAAGCCATCGAGATCGTCTTCGACCCGACGGTGATCACTTACCGGCAGATCCTCGAGTTCTTTTTCCAGATCCACGACCCCAGCACGCCCAACCGCCAGGGCAACGACCTGGGCCCCAGCTACCGTTCGGCGATTTATTACCTGAGCGAACAGCAACGCGACATCGCTGAAGACACCGCAGCGGATGTGGATGCCTCGGGGTTGTGGCCAGGCCGTGTCGTGACGGAAATCGAACCGGCGGGGCCGTTCTGGGAAGCGGAGCCGGAGCATCAGGATTACCTGGAGCGGATTCCGAATGGCTACACCTGCCACTTCATCCGACCCAACTGGAAGCTGCCGAAACGCGCCTGAAAATGTGGGAGCGGGCTTGCTCGCGAAGGCGGTGTGTCAGTCAGCAAGTTCTTCACTGACACACCGCCTTCGCGAGCAAGCCCGCTCCCACATAAAGCAGTTCCTACACAAAGCGCCTCCCTCACAAGGCGCATTTCCCTCAGCGCATTTGCAGAATGATCGGGCTGCTGCTCGCCGGGCCCGTGTGCTCACGCAACTTGCCCACCGCCTTGGCATCCACCGCCCCACCCTGATTGCCCCAGGTGCCGCGCACAAACGTCAGCACTTCAGCAATCTCCTGGTCCGACAACTGCTCACGGAACGCCGGCATGCGATAAGCGTCCGCCACATTGGCCGCCACTACGCGCTGCGAGCCATTGAGGGTGATGTTGATCGCCGAGGCGTCCTCCTTGGCCAGTGCGGAGGTGGCGCCCGCCAGCGGCGGCATCCAGTCCGGTTGCCCTTTGCCTTCCAGCCCGTGGCACGAGGCGCAGCGGGTCACATAGGTATGCGCACCCGGCGCATCCAGGCGTTGCGCAGCCGACACCGCCTGATACTGCCAGGCCGCACCGTCGCGCTGCTCGTCGCCCGGCAATGACCGCAGATAGCGCGCAATCGCCGCCAGGTCATCGTCGCTCATGAACTGCGTGGAGTTGTTGAACGCCTCGGTCATCGAGCCATAAACCACCGCATGTTTGTTGCGACCGGTCTTGAGGAACTGCACCACTTCCGGCTCGCTCCAGCGCCCCAGGCCGGTGTTGGGATCATCCCGCAGGCTCGGTGCGTACCAGCCGTCGAGCAAGCCACCGGCCAGGTACGGCTTGCCACTTTCATCCAGAGCCTTTTCGTTGAAGGCCAGGCCCCGTGGCGTGTGGCAACTGCCGCAATGCCCCGGGCCCTGCACGATGTAGGCCCCCCGGTTCCACAGTTCATCCTTCCCGGCCTTCGCGACATACGGCTTGCTGTCGGTAAACACGCCGTTCCACAGCGCGATCGGCCACCGCATATTCAATGGCCACGGGATCGAACTCTTGATATTGGCCTGCTGCACCGGCGCCACGCCCTTCATGAAGAACGCGTACAGGGCGCGCACATCATCGTCGCTGAGCTTGGCATAGGACGGGTACGGCATCGCCGGATACAGGCGGCGCCCACCCGGCGCGACACCCTGGCGCACCGCGCGGTCGAAGTCGGCGAGGCTGTAGCTGCCAATACCGGTTTCCGGGTCTGGCGTGACGTTGGTGGCGTGGATCGCCCCCAGCGGCGTGGCCATTTCCAGGCCACCGGCAAAGGGCTTGCCGTTGGGCACGCTGTGGCACGCCACACAGTCGCTGAGCCGGGCGACATACTCGCCTCGGGCGACCAGCGCCGGGTCCGTGGCGACGGGCTCGGCCCCCAGCGGCGAGACAGGCTCGCGGGTGACATACCAGGCCAGCAGGCCTGCGGCGACCAGGCACGGCAGCGCCAGCCAGCCAACGGTTCTTGCGAATCGACGGTTGTTCATAAGTGCTCAGGCCCCGGTCAGGTGAAGGAGTGGCGGCTTAACGGCATGCTGCGAACGCGCTGCCCGGTCAACGCCGCGACGGCGTTGGCCACGGCAGGCGCCACGGCGGGCAGCGGCGGTTCGCCAATACCGCCCATTTTTTCCCCGCTCTCGATCACGCGCACGTGCACCCGGGCCATCCGCGAAGGCGGCAGCACCGGGTACAAATCGTAGTTACGCGCCCGAGGCAAGCCGTCCACATACACCGCTTCCTCCAACAGCACCTGGGACAAGCCCAGCGACACCGCCCCATTCACCTGCGCCTCGACAATCGCCGGGTTGACGATGCTGCCCGGGTCGATTGCCTGCCAGATGTCGTGCACCTTGACCTGGCCGTTCTCGATCGACACCTCGGCAATCACCGCCGTCTGGGTGCCGAACGGTGACGCCATCGCCACCCCGCGTGCGCGCTTGCTGCCGTCCTCGGCAACAAACGGCCCACGTTTCCAGCCACCCGACAACTCGCCCACCGCCTTCAGCAGGGTGGTCAGCCGCTGGTTATCCCGCAACAGATGCAGGCGCAACTCGAACGGGTCCTTGCCCCCCTTGTCGGCCAGTTCATCCAGGAAGGATTCGTAGAAAAAGTCATTCAGCGAATTGCCCACCGAACGCCAGTAGCCCAGCATCACCGGGCCCTTCACATAGATCTGCGCGATACGCTTGTTGGGAATCGCATAGGACTTGCCGGACAGTCCCTCAAGGGCCGTCGGGTCGAGCTTCTCGCCCTGCTTCCCCGCCAGGGCCTCGGTTGGCCCCTCCGTGGCACTCACCGCTTCAATCGCCACCGGCCAGCCGTCGCTGTCCAGCGCCCCACGGAAATTCACCGCTGCGACCGGGCGCAGCACATCCCGCAGGAATTCTTCTTCGCGGCTCCAGATCAACTTCACCGGGCGCCCCACCGCCTTGGCCAACTCGATGGCCTGCGGATAAGGACTGGCCGAGTCATACAGGAAGTGCCGCCCGAAAAAACCACCCAACAACGGCGAATGCAGGGTAATCCGCTCCGGGGCCAGGCCGGTGCGCTTGGCGATATCGGCCAGGAACATGTCCTGCGCCTGATTCGGCAGCCAGATCTCCAGCGAACCGTCAGGGTTGAAGCGCGCCAGCGCCGAAGGCGGCTCCAACTGGGCATGGTGCAGGTACTGGTTGTGGTAAGTGGCCTCGACCCTGGTCTTGGCATTGGCCAGCGTGCCGGCCACGTCGCCCTCGTTCTCATCATCACGGGCCGGGCCGGTTTCTGCGGCCAGGCGCTTGAAATGCTCGTCGCTGGAAAAGTCCTTCGGCATCCCGCGCACCTTGGAATCAGCCGTCGGCTCCAGCCAGTCGACCTGAATCGACTCCACCGCACGCTTGGCATGCCACCAACGCTCGGCCACCACCGCCACCGCACCGGGCAGGCGATGCACCGAATGCACGCCCGGCATGGCCTTGACCTGGTCTTCGTTGCGCAGGCTGCCCACGGTCATGCCGAGCCGGGGCGCATGCTGCACGGCGGCATGGAGCATGCCGTCGACCTTCATATCAATGCTGTACAGCGCCTTGCCGGTGGACTTGTCATACGCATCAAGACGCTTCACCGGCTTGCCGATCCAACGGAACTGGCTTGGGTCGCGCAGCTTCACACTGGACACATCCGGTACCGGCAGGTCCATCGCCCGCCCGGCCAACTCGCCATACGCAAGGGAACGCCCGGACGCCGCGTGTACCACCTTGCCCGGCTCGGTCGACAGCTCGCTCACCGGTACCTTCAGCGCCTGCGCCCCGGCCTCCAGCAACATCGCCCGGGCCAGCGCACCCAGCCGGCGCATCGTGGGGTAACTCATCCGCACCGACATACTGCCGCCGGTGATGCGCATGCCGTTCTCCATCACCACAAAGGCTTCACCGGGCGGGGCACACTCAACCAGGAACGTGGCCGGGTCGGCGTCCAACTCCTCGCCGACAATCTGCGCCATCGCGGTGAACGTGCCCTGGCCGCCTTCGATAAACGGGCTGAGCAAACGAATCGTGTTGTCCGGGCGAATCTCCAGGAAGGCCGGCACCTGCGTACCGCGTTCGGCGGTGGCCGCGGCGGTGGCCGCCTGCACTCGGCCAGACCCCAACGGCAGGCCAAAACCGATCACCAGCGCGCCCACGGCCGTACTGGCCAGGAAGCGACGGCGGGACAGGTTCACCGGGTCAGTCAGCGCCGCGACCAAGGGCAGCGCAGTGGGATCAATGCGAATGTTCATCAGGCCTCTCCCTTCTGCGCAAGGTCATGCACGGCGGCATGAATGGCGTTATAGGTGCCACAGCGACAGAGGTTGACCATGGCGGCCTCGATTTGTGCATCACTGGGCTTGGGCGTGTGCTTGAGCAGCGCGGTGGCCGCCATTACCTGGCCGGATTGGCAGTAGCCGCATTGGGCGACCTGGTATTCGACCCAGGTGGCGACGACCCGCTTGCCGACGTCATCGGACTCGATGGCTTCGATGGTGGTGATTTCGCGGCCGACCACGCCGGAAACGGGCGTGACGCAGGAACGCACGACATTGCCGTCCACAAGCACCGAACACGCACCGCATTGCGCCAGGCCGCAGCCGTATTTGGTGCCGGTCATGCCCAGGTTGTCGCGGATGACCCAGAGCAGGGGCGTGTCGGGTTCGGCGTCGACTTGGTGGGTCTGCTGGTTAATTCGTAATTCCATGGCTCACCCGCTGATCATCGGTTGGTGTTGCATTTTTTAGTATTTTTAGACGGCAAGACGGGGCCTCGCCGCTGGGCATCGATGGCCCGTCTGGTTCGCGCGCGCGTGGTTTGACTAGTCTAGCGGGCGATGGGAATGACTTTAGACCCTGGTTCATCAAGGCGCTATGCAGGGGTGGGCAAGATCGCAGGATTAGGCAAGTATTCAAGAGGATTGCGTCAGGGGGAGCGGCCCGTGGTGTCAGTGGCGGTCACGCCGGGTGGTGTTCCACCAGAAAGTCGACAAATGCCCTGACCCGCGCAGGCATCGCCGCGCCGCCGACGAACACCGCGTGAATCGGCTCCTGGTCTCCGGGGTTGTACGCTTCAAGCAACGGCACCAGATCACCGCTGGCCAGGTCATCAGCCACGCTGAATGCGCCAATGCGCGCGATGCCGGCACCCAGCTTGGCCAGCTGGGACAATACCTCCCCGCTGTTACCCTCGATCGTACCCGACACCTGCAGCGAAAAATCGCGCCCGTCCACGCGAAACGGCCAGTCGGGCGCTGCCCGGCGGAAGTTGAAACGCAGGCAGTTGTGGTTGAGCAAATCCTGCGGCACCTGCGGCGTGCCGTGACGCGCCAGGTAGTCCGGGGAAGCGACTATGACCTCGCCGATGGAGCCGATAAGGCGAGCGGTCAAGGGGCTGTCGGCCAATTGACCGAAGCGGATTGCAACGTCCGCTTGCCCGCCCAGGATATCCACCACCTCATCCTCCAGCCGCAACTCAACCACGATGGCCGGGTAGCGCGCGCTGAACGCGGCAACCAGCGGCACGATCGACAGCCGCCCGTGTGCGAGCGCCGCGCTGACCCTCAGCCGCCCCCGTGGCGCGCCCTGGTCGGTGATCGCATCCTCGACTTCGGCCATGTCCGCCAGGATCCGCCGGGCGCCGCGCAAATACGCTTCGCCTTCGGCGGTGAGCGTGATCGCCCGGGTGGTGCGCAGCAGCAGGCGGGTGCCTATGCGCCCCTCGATGCGGGTGATGATGCGGCTGATGGATGACGGCGTGAGGCCCAGCACCCGAGCCGCCCCCGAGAGGCTGCCCTGCTCCGCGACCATGGCGAACACCGCCATCTCCCCCGACCGACCGCCTATGTCCACTTGTGATCTCCACGCAAAGCTGTAGTGCCCCGCCGATGGCTACCGCCTGAAAAGTCGTGATTGTAGCATTTGATACAAAGATGAGGAGTCACCTATGCGTATCAACCCACCCCTTGTAGCACTGTCCATCGGCGCCTTCGGCATCGGGGTCACCGAGTTTGCCCCCATGGGCATGTTGCCCGGGATCGCCGCCGACCTCGGTGTTTCCATTCCCGCCGCCGGGCTGCTGGTCAGCGCCTATGCCATGGGCGTGCTGATCGGCGCCCCGATCATGACCCTCGCGACAGCCAGGGTGGCGCGCCGTTATCTGCTGGTGGGCCTGATGGCCATTTTCACCCTGGGTAATCTGCTGTCAGCCCTGGCCACCGACTACCAGACCCTGATGGTCGCCCGGTTGGTGACATCGCTGAATCACGGGGCATTCTTCGGCATCGGCTCCATCGTGGCAGCGAGTGTGGTGGCGCCCGACAAACGCGCGGGGGCCGTCGCCGCGATGTTCCTCGGGCTGACCCTGGCGACCATCGGTGGCGTGCCCCTGGCAACCTGGTTCGGCGAGAACTTCGGCTGGCGTACGGCGTTCTGGGGCATCAGCGGGCTCGGGGCGTTCGTGATGGTGGCCCTGTGGTGGGCGCTACCGAATACGCCCGCTCCAAAAGGGGCAAGCCTGATGGCCGAAATCCGCGTACTGGGCCGCGGGCCGGTACTGGCAGCGCTGGCGTTGACCGTGGTGGGGTCCAGCGCCATGTTCACGGTGTTTACCTATATCGCGCCGATTCTGCGGGATGTCACCCACGCCTCGACCAACTTCGTCACTGCAATGCTCGTGCTGTTCGGGATCGGCCTGACCCTCGGCAACGTCTGGGGCGGCAAGTCTGCGGACCGTTCGGTGGACCGCACCCTGATAACGTCGCTCGTGGTCCTGATTGCCGTGCTGCTGGCCTTCTCTGTGCTCATGCAATGGCCGCTGCCCGCCGCCTTGTCGATCCTGCTGTGGGGCGCCGCCAGCTTTGCGCTGGTACCTCCCCTGCAGATGCGCGTGATGGAAGCCGCCAAGGATGCGCCCAACCTGGCCTCGGCGATGAACATCGGTGCGTTCAACTTCGGTAACGCCATTGGCGCGGCGCTGGGGGGAGCAGTGATCAACGCAGGGCTGGGCTACCCGGCCATTTCGCTGGCTGGCGCGATCATGGCGGCCCTGGGTTTGCTGATGGTGCTAGGCCTTGGCTGGCGCTCGCGGCGCGCAGGTTCACGTATCTGCCAGGAACCGGCGCAGGCATAAAGACAGCCGCGCTTAAACGCCCCCCTACACCCTCCCCTCTGAAAAGCCCCGAATCCCGGGGCTTTTTTGCGTCTGCCTGGCCGCCATCCATCGCTGCAAAAAATTTCAACTAGTGACTTTCATTATGAAATCCACTGTGCAATATTACTTGCGTAATATTTAGCAACAGTTCCCGGAGTCCCTCATGAAGAAAGCCAGCTTCCAACCCATGTCCTGCCCGGTCGCCCGTGCCCTGGAGCACATCGGTGATGGTTGGAGCCTGTTGATCCTGCGTGATGCGTTCTACGGGCTGCGCCGTTTCGACGAGTTCCTGCAGAGCCTCGGGATCGCCTCGAACACCCTGACCCGCCGCCTGAATGCGTTGGTGGCCGGCGGCTTGCTGGAACGGCGCCCGTACCAGGACAACCCGCCGCGCCATGAGTACCACCTCACCGAAGCGGGCCGGGACTTGCGCCAGGTCATCCTCACGCTGATGGCCTGGGGCGCGCGGCATGCCGAGGGCTCGACCAAGGTGTTTCTCGCCGATGAGGCCACCGGGCGCCCGGTGGTGCTGGCGTTGATGGATGCCAACACCGGCAACCCCATCACCCGTGCGGGCCACCGCGTACATGTCAGCGCCGATGCCGAACCGCTGACCCTGTGGCGCGCACGAACCGGCCGGGCCTACGCCGAAAAAGACCAGTTGGTCAGCCCCTTCCCCCACTAATACTCAACGAGGTCATTTCGTCATGGACGCTCCAGTCAGCGCTGTGCCCGAACCCACCCAACCATCCCGGCGCAAACAGGTTTTGCGCCTGGGGCTGCTGACCCTGGCCGTGGCGGGCGGCGTGTGGTACGCCAGCCACTGGTGGCTGGTCAGCCGGTTTATCGAAGACACCGACGACGCCTATGTCGGGGCGGATGTGACGGTGATCAGCGCCAAAGTGCCGGGCTACATCAGCGAAGTGACGGTGCAGGACAACCAGTTCGTACGGGCCGGCGACGTGCTGGCGCGCATTGATGTGCGCGACTACCGCACGGCCCTGGCCAAGGCCGACGGCGCCGTGGCCGCGCAACAGGCCTCGCTCGCCAACCTCGACGCCACCGAACAACTGCAACTGGCGGTGATCAACCAGGCCAAGGCACAGATCGACGCCACCGATGCCGAAGCACAACGGGCCGGCGACGATCAAACGCGTTACCAGAACCTGGTGCGCAGCCAGGCCGTATCGGTCGAAAGCGCACAGCGGGTCAGCGCCGTATGGAAGACCGCCCGCGCCGACCACTCCCGGGCACAGGCCGGGTTGATGGCGGCGCGTCGGCAAATCGACGTGATTGAAACCCAGCGCGACCAGGCCCGCGCAGCGCTGCAACAGGCCCAAGCCGAACGCGACCAGGCGCAGTTGAACATCAGCTATACCGAACTGCGGGCACCGGTGGATGGTTACGTGGGCAACCGCCGCGCCCGGGTCGGTGCCTACGCCGCGGCCGGCAGCCAACTGATCTCGGTGGTGCCCGCCAAGGGGTTGTGGGTGGATGCCAACTTCAAGGAAGACCAATTGGGGCGCCTGCAGGTCGGGCAAAGCGTGAGCATCCGCGCCGACATCCTCCCCGGCCGTGAATTCCACGGGCACATCGAGAGCCTGGCCCCTGCCACCGGGGCGCAATTCAGTGTGCTGCCGCCGGAAAACGCCACCGGCAACTTCACCAAGATCGTGCAGCGAGTGCCGGTGCGCGTGCGCCTCGACAGCAATGACGCCGACTTCGGCGCCCTGCGCCCGGGCCTGTCGGTGATGGCGAAGGTCAACACCGATGAGGCGTTCGAGGACCAGGCCAGCGCCCTCAAGGCCCAGCTATGAACAGCCCGTTGCCCGCCCTCAGCACCGCACAAAAGGTCGCGGCCTTCGCCACCATGTGCGTGGGCATGTTCATCGCCTTGATCGACATCCAGATCGTCTCCGCCTCCCTCAAGGACATCGGCGGCGGGTTGTCTGCCGGCGCGGACGATACGGCGTGGGTGCAGACCGCCTACCTGATCGCGGAAATCATCGTGATCCCCATGTCAGGCTGGCTCTCCCGGGTGATGAGCACGCGCTGGCTGTTCGCGGCGTCGGCGGCCGGGTTCACCTTGACCAGCCTGCTGTGCGCGATGGCCTGGAACATCCAGAGCATGATCGCGTTTCGCGCCTTGCAGGGGTTCCTGGGGGGCTCGATGATTCCGTTGGTATTCACCACCGCGTTCATGTACTTCAACGGCAAGCAGCGGGTGATCGCCGCCTCCACCATCGGCGCCATCGCGTCCCTGGCACCCACATTGGGCCCGGCCGTGGGCGGTTGGATCACCGACATTTCCTCCTGGCACTGGCTGTTCTACATCAACCTGCTGCCCGGCCTGTTCGTGACCTTTGCGGTGCCGATGCTGGTCAAGGTCGACCGCCCCAACCCGTCATTGCTCAAGGGCGCCGACTATATCGGCATGGCGTTGATGGCGGTGTTTCTCGGCTGCCTGGAATACACCCTTGAAGAGGGCCCGCGCTGGAACTGGTTCAGCGACAGCACCATCTCGACCACGGCCTGGATAGCCGCCATCAGCGGCGGGCTGTTTATCTGGCGCTGCCTGGAAATCAAGGAGCCGATCGTCGACCTGCGCGCGCTTCGGGACAGGAACTTCGCCCTGGGCTGCCTGTTTTCATTTATCACCGGCATCGGCATTTTCGCCACCATCTACCTCACGCCGCTGTTTCTCGGGCGGGTGCGCGGGTACGGCTCGCTGGATATCGGCCTGGCGGTGTTTTCCACGGGGGTGTTCCAGTTGCTGGCGATCCCGGTGTACGCCTTGCTGGCCAATCGTTTCGACCTGCGCTGGATTTTGATGTTCGGGTTATCGCTGTTCGCCCTGTCGATGTGGGACTTCTCCCCCATCACCCACGACTGGGGCGCCAAGGAGCTGCTGCTGCCCCAGGCCATACGCGGGTTTGCTCAACAAATGGCAGTGCCGCCGGTGGTCACCCTGACCCTCGGCGCACTGGCCCCCGACCGCCTGAAGCTCGCCTCGGGCCTGTTCAACCTGATGCGCAACCTCGGCGGCGCCATCGGCATCGCCGCCTGCGCCACGGTGCTCAATGACCGCACCAACCTGCACTTCCTGCGCCTGGCCGAGCACCTGAACATCCGGAACGAGTCGATGAATGTCTGGCTTGACCAGCTTTCAGGGAATGCCCAGTTGCTGGGGCAAAACAGTCTGGATTCGAGCCAGTTCGCGCTGAGTCAGCTGTGGGCGCTGACCTGGCGCGAGGCGCAAACGCTGACCTATGCGGACGCATTCCTGATGATCATGGTGTGCTTCGTCGTCGCCGTGTTGCTGGTGCCGTTGATGCGCAAGGTGCAACCGCCGAAGCAGCCGACGGCGGATGCGCATTAGAGAGGACTTGTCACAACGTTTGAGGCTGTGAGTACAGCACCCGGCTCCATTGCCTACAGTCGCGTCGGAATTTGCCAGCTTGTGCATCTGGGAGGCACCTCTCTAAGGTTGCCCAGGCGCTGAATACCCCTTTACCTGTACTCAACCTCGCGTCGACAAGATGTAGCCATCTAGCTACAAATGGAACTATGATCAACAAGAAAAAAATATACGAGATCCACCAAACACCCGAGTTCGAGAGCTGGCTTAAACGTATGAAGGACACTCAGGGAAAAGCGGCAATTCTGACCCGACTGGATCGTGCCGGAGCGGGCAACTTTGGTGATTGCGAATCGGTTGGCGATGGGATGAGCGAAATGCGTGTTTTTGTTGGCCCGGGCTACAGAATTTACTATGTGCGCTCGGGAATCGCAGAGTACTTGATGCTCAGCGGGAGCGATAAAACGGATCAAAAACGGGGCATACAAAAAGCTAAAGCAATACTCGCTGGCCTGAGAGGTAAATGATATGAGCGATAAATTCAATCCCGAGGAGATGCCAATCCTCAGCCTCGACACGACGGGTACGACTCATTACGAAGCCTCGCGCTTTCTCGATAGCCCGGAAGCAATGGCGGCCTATTTGGCTGAAAGTCTGAAAACCGGTGATACCGAGGGCCTTATTCATGCGTTGGCCGAGGTCGCAAAAGCCAAAGGCGTAAATAAGGTCGCCAAGGATGCGGGGGTCAATCGTGAAAGCCTTTATAAGGTGCTGAAAGCCGGCTCGAAAACGCGATTTGAGACCATAAGGAAGCTGATGACCGCAATCGGTGTCGAACTCACCGTACAACCGGTAACAGCGCTGGCTGTCACTTCAAAACCCGTTGATCCAAGGGCTGGCAAGCCCGTTTCAGCCGCCAAGCCTGCAGCGAAGACGCGCTCGTGATCATCACTGTGTGTTTTGTTGTGGCCGTGTTGCTGGTGCCGTTGATGCGCATTGAGTCGCCGTCAGACAGTGAGGTACTGGATCACCTCGCCCATCGCGTCAATATCGGGAGCATCGCTCACTGCTGCTTCCGAGTTGCACCATGGGTAACTCAGACCTGACACCCACTTCATGACGCTCCCCAAATCCGCAGCGGGCAGCGTCTTCATATGCTCGATAGTGATGGTGAGCTTTTCAACAAGCCCCGACTCAACACTGAACTGCCACTCATACACCCCACACCCAACCCGGGCTTCGCCGGAGTTTTTGTCGGACATCCCCACCAGCCATTTGCACTGATAGGTTTTGGCCCCCGCCTGCGGTGGCTGCCCCAGGCAAAACGTATAGACGTTTTCAAAGGTCTGCCCGAACCGCCTTACCAGCACATCGCCGATGCCGCCCACCCCTTCGACGTGGGGCGGAAACGAGATGGACCCGGTGCGCACCACCATGTCCAGGATTGCCTCGGGAACAAACGCCCGGCTGAGCAAATGCGGGCGGTTGCCGTCCTTGGCGAGTATGTAGTGCTGAATCGCGAGTTGAGCAGTGTTCATGGTTTTTCCGTCGATTCCCTATCAGGTAATGCTTAGGCCTTCTGGATCAGCTCTCAGAGGTAACAACAGGCTCATCACCGGACTCGGCAGCCAGCTTCAATCGGTCTGCCTTGCTGATGTATTTATCCTTTTTGGCCGGTGCCAATTTGGCGCTGGCCTTTTTGGCCTTGGCCTTGAACAGCTGCTGTAGTTTTTTTTGACGATTCATGTTTTCTATCCGGTGTGTAATCAGTGCTTGCCGGCGTGATTATCCATCTTTCATGCCTTTATCGAAGCAGATTTAATTCACGGCACTCCACAGCGCCACCGCGGTCTGTCCCTATACGCCTCTATTCTCGCCCAGCGGAGCCACCATGATCATCGTCCACCACCTCAACAACTCCCGTTCGCAACGTATCCTGTGGCTGCTCGAAGAACTCGGCCTGCCCTACGAGCTCAAGCGCTACCAGCGCGACCCGAAAACCAACCTCGCGCCCCCTGAACTCAAGGCGATCAATGCCCTGGGCAAATCACCGGTGATTCAAGACGGTCCCCACGTGGTGATCGAGTCCGGCGCCATCATCGACTACCTGATTCGCCGCCATGGCAACGGCCGCCTGCAACCGGATCCGGCCACTGCAACCTATGACGAATACGTGCAATGGCTGCACTTCGCCGAAGGTTCGGCCATGCTGCCACTGATGCTCAACCTGTACGTCGGGCGCCTGGGTGACGCGGGTGCGCCATTGCACCCACGTATCGAATCCGAGGTGGCGAACTACCTGGGTTATCTGGACAACGCACTGGGGCTCACACCGTACCTGGTGGGTGACGAATTGACCGGCGCGGATATCCAGATGAGCTTCATCGGCGAAATCGCCCGGGCTCAGGGCAAGCTGCAGGCCTACCCGAATGTGGCGGCGTGGGTGCAACGCTTTCAGGAACGGCCGGCGTATCGCAAGGCGCTGGAACAGGGTGGCGCATACGCGTTCGCGAAGTAAAAGGCCAGGCGGTTCCGGCGGGTGTTCATCTGTATTGCGTTAATCCCCGGGATGAGGATTACTGTAGGACGCATCCGGCATTGAGATAACACAGCATGTTCGAACTCGCCCCCATCCTGACGTATGTCGCCGTGGTCATCGGCCTTTTCCTGATTCCCGGCCCAGCCGTGCTGCTGGTGATCACCCGCACCCTCCAGGGTGGGCGCAAGGTCGGGATTGCCACCGGGCTGGGGGTGGCCTCGGGCGACCTGATCCATACGCTGTGCGCGGCGCTCGGCCTGTCGGCCATCCTGATGACCTCGGCCGTGGCGTTTAACGTGGTCAAAATCGTCGGCGCCTGTTACCTGATCTACCTGGGCGTACGCGCCTTCATGGCCAAGCCTGGCGCCACCACGCGCAAAGACCTGCCCACCGTGACCTCGACCCAGGCGTATTTCCAGGCGGTGGTTGCCGAAGTGCTGAACCCGAAAACCGCGATTTTCTTCCTGGCCTTCCTGCCGCAATTCATTCACCCGGAATCGGGTTCTTCCCTGGCGCAGTTCGCGGTGTTGGGGTTGATCTTCTCGGGGCTCAGTGCGGTGTACACCACGCTGATTTCGCTGGCGATTCGTCCGTTGAGCCAATGGATGGTGGGCCTTTCAAGGCTGCGCCGTTGGGAGGGGAAGATCATTGGGACGTTGTTCATGGGATTGGGGCTGAAGATTGCTTTCCAGCAGCGTTAATCGGTTGCAAACCGCTGCCTTTTAACCCGGTACATCTCGCCATCCGCGTGGCTGAGCAGGCTGTCGGCATCTGCTCCATCCGCCGGGTAAAACGCTACGCCGATACTGCAGGACGGCATCTTGACCGCGCCAAAC
The DNA here is from genome assembly GCF_037094675.1 of Pseudomonas sp. KK18. Classification (NCBI taxonomy): domain Bacteria; kingdom Pseudomonadati; phylum Pseudomonadota; class Gammaproteobacteria; order Pseudomonadales; family Pseudomonadaceae; genus Pseudomonas; species Pseudomonas sp. KK18. The sequence goes on along the minus strand of NZ_CP146605.1, from coordinate 3,023,395 downwards.
TCAGCGCTCAGGGGCTGGGTCATCACCGCAACTATCTGCTGCACTTTGGCCGACACGGCTTCCGGTGACTGAATATCCGTCAGCAGCACGGTGAATTCATCCCCACCCATCCGGGCTACCAGGTCGCTCTCACGCACACACCCTTCCAACCGTCGTGCAATCACGCAAAGCACGCGGTCGCCCACGGCATGCCCGTGCACATCATTGATGGCCTTGAAGTCATTCACGTCCAGAAACAGCAAGGCCAGAGGACTTTTGTGGTGGTGAGCGGCTTGCAGGGCCTCGTCCAACCGGTCATTGAACAGCGAGCGATTGGTGAGGGCCGTCAACGGGTCGTGATGGGCGAGGAAACGCAGCTCTTCCTCCGCCTGCGTCAGGGCGGTTACGTCCCGCGCAACACCGATCCGCGCCCCCACTTCCTCGGACCAGAAGGCCGCCCACAGAATGTGCACCACACTGCCATCCTTGCGGATATAGCGGTTGCGGAAGTCGACGTGGGGCTTGCCATTCATGACCCGCACAATCGACGCCCGGGTGCGGGCCAGGTCTTCAGGGTGCATGTAGTGGGTGATCAGGGTGCCGGTCAGTTCCTCGGCGCGGTACCCCAGCAGCGCTTCGCAGGCATCACTCACAAACACGATCTGATTTTCACTGTCGACCACGAACACCGTATCCAGCATCAAGTGGATCAGTTTGGGATAGAGGGCTTGCAGGTCAACGGGCATAGGTCTGGGGAGCGTCTGGTTCGGATTGGGCGATCATAGCCCGATCCCGAAGGATGGCGAAAAGGAATCATAGCGGCCCGCAGAATAGTCCCCGGCAATGTTGCTGCGCCAATTGCGTCGCCACCAGCAGGCTGCGCCACCCTTCAAGGTCGTAGGAGAGCGCCCGCCAGAGCAGCCACGGCCAATAGTCGCAGAGGTGGAACACGCACCAGATCATTCGACACTCGGTTTTTATAATGAACGAATGATTGCTATGCTGAACACCCGACGACAAAGCGTCAACCCATTTATGGATGATTTGAAGAACAAATGACCGACATAACGAACAATCTCAATCCAAGCCGAATCGACCTGCTGGCCCTGTCGATCAAGCGCGAACGCCAGGCTGCGGGGCTTTCATTGACTGAACTGGCAAAACGCGCAGGCGTGGCGAAGTCGACCTTGTCCCAGCTGGAGTCCGGCATCGGCAACCCCAGCATCGAGACCCTGTGGTCGTTGGCCACGGCGATGGGCTTGCAGGTGACGCGGTTCTTCGAACAACCCCAGCAACACCTGCGGGTAATTCGCGCCAACGAGGGCCTGACCACCTATACCGAAACCGGCCACTACGCGGCCACACTGCTTGCGGATTGCCCGGCGGGCGTGCGTCGCGATATCTACCGGCTAAAGGTACAGCCGGGCGAAGTGCGCCTGTCGCAGCCCCACCCTGCCGGCACCGTCGAGCACGTGCTGCTGTGCAGCGGCAGCGCGAATATCGGCCCGGCCGGTGCGCCTGTGCTGCTGCACGCCGGCGACTACATCAGCTACCTGGCGAATGCGCCCCATGTGTTCGAAGCACTTGAGGCGGATACCACGGCGGTGATGGTGATCGAACATCCCTAAGCCGCGGGGATGTGCCCTCAGGCATGGATAGGCAGGGCCAACCCGAACAGCACAAAAAACCCGCCGCAGACTTTATTGAATCGGCGCCCGGTTCGCGCCAGCCAGGGCCGTACCCGGTGCGCGGCGCTGGCCACCAGGTACTCGACGATGAACTCCACCACGGCGTAGGTCAGGGCGATGGTGAGCGTCTGCGCAACGATGCTCCGGTGCGGGTCCAGGAACGGTGGAATAAACGCGGTGAACAGCAGCAAGGCCTTGGGGTTCGAGATCGCCGATACCAGCCCCTGGCGGAACAGCGGCCAGCTCCGCGAGCTGGTAGTGCCGGTCGCCTCAAGGCTGACCGGTGCCGCCCGCCACAGCCCGAAGCCCAGCCAGATCAGGTACAGCCCACCCGCCACCTTCAAGGCCGTGAACAGGCTGGCCGACGCCTGGATCAGCGCACCCAACCCCAACGCACACAGCGCCAGCACAATCGCAAAACCGAGCACGCCGCCGCTGATGGTGAACAGCGTTTTGCGGCTGCCGTGAAGCGCACCGTGGGTCAGCGCCAATAACGCATTGGGCCCTGGCACCACCGCGATGCCGAAGCAGGTGACCAGGTAAAGCAACCAGGTATCAAAGGGCATGGATCCGATCCAGAAGGTGTTGGTTCAAGGCAGAATGTTGCGGGTGAACAAGCGTCCATGAAAAGCGCATAATTCAGGCCTTAGCCATTCGATTAACGAATAGAGGTCAGCGCGATGCCCGCCAGCGATTTGCAACTCGATTGGCTCAAATGCTTTGTGGCCGTGGTGGATGCCGGCTCGTTGTCTGGCGCCGCCCACGAGGTCAACCGCTCGCAGTCCGCCGTCAGCATGCAGATGAAGAAACTCGAAGCCGCCCTTGGACGACAGCTCTTGAGTCGCGGCCCGAGGCACCTGCAACTGACTGCCGATGGCCAGACGCTGCTGAGCTACGCCCGGCGCATGCTCGCCCTGCACGCTGAAACCCAGGCGGCGTTTCACGGTGAAGAGCTGACCGGGCGCATCCGCCTTGGCGTTGCCGAAGACTACGCGGCCCGGTACCTCACGCCGCTGCTCAAACGCTATTCGCCGCGCTACGCCGGTGTGGAAATCGAACTGACCTGTGAACAGTCGACCACGCTGATCCCACAGTTGCGCAGCGGCGATCTTGACCTGGCGCTGGTGTCTCGGGACTCGCCCCAAAGCGGCACCTTCCTGTTCAAGGAGCCCATGGTGTGGGTAGGCTCACCCCAGTTCGAACTGTGGCGGCGCGACCCGATCCCCATCGCCGTCTACGAAAGCGCAAGCCTCGCCCGGCGGTATGCGGTGAACGCACTCACCCAGCAAGGGCGCGAATTCAAGGTGGTGTACAACAGCTCCAGCCTTGCCGGCCAGGTGGCCGCCGTCGAGGGCGGGCTCGCGATTGCCGCGATCACTCAATGCACCGTGCAGGATTCGCTTCAGGTACTCGGTGACGAGCACGGTTTGGGCAGCATTGAGCCCATGGAGGTTTCGATTCTGCGTAGCCGGGCGTCCCGCGGGTCCAAGGCGGTCAATAGCCTGCATGCGTTCATCATCCGGACGCTGAGGGTTCAGCCTTAGTGGGCAGAGCGTTTCGGCACAATCATCGAGCGCTTCGGCGCAGTGCCGTGCCCCTGCGCTGTTTAGGATCAAGGCTCAAACCACGCCTGGACACCACCGCGATGAAACTCAAAGCACTTGCCCCCGCGATTACCCTGTTCATGGCCGCCAGCGGACACGCCGCCAGCTTCTCACTCAACAGCCCGGACATTGCCGACCAACGCCCGCTGACGCACCTGCAGGAATTCAACGGCTTCGGCTGCAGCGGCGGCAACACCTCCCCTGCCCTGTCCTGGGCCAACGCCCCGGCGGGCACCAAAAGCTTCGCCATCACCGTCTACGATCCCGACGCCCCGACCGGCAGCGGCTGGTGGCACTGGACGGTGGTGAACCTGCCCGTCACCGTCTCCAGCCTGCCGAGCAATGTCGGCACCCACCTGCCGGCCGGGGCAGTGCAAGGCCGCACGGACTACGGCCAACCCGGCTTCGGCGGCGCTTGCCCGCCCGTGGGTGATAAACCGCATCGCTATCAATTCACCGTGTGGGCGTTGAAAGTCACCACCCTGCCGATCGACAATCAATCCAGCGGCGCCCTGGTCGGCTACATGCTCAATGCCAACAGCTTGGCCAAGGCCACAATCACGGCCCCTTACGGACGCTAGTCACGATGGATGTTCACGAAGGTCTGCGGCACCGGGAAAGCATCATCGAAAGCTGCGTGATCAGGGCCCGGCAACACCATACCCTGCAACGCGTGCCGATCTTCATGAGCGCCCTGTGCCGCGTGCGCCAGGGGCAAAAACTGATGCAGTGGGATGAGCGCGAAATGCGCGCCGGCCCACAACACCTGATTCTACTGCCGGCGGGCCGCGAGCTTGGGGTGACCAACTTTCCCGGTGCCCAGGGTGACTACATCGCCGACGTGGTGTCGTTTCCGGTGCCGGTGTTGCGTAACTTCGTTGCCCGGTATGGCGCGCAGTTCAAGGGCAGCATGCATGCCGACCTGTGCGTACGCCTGGACAAACAGACCCGACAAGCCTGGGACCAACTGCTGACCGCACTGAGCACCGGCGCCCCGTCGGCCCTGTGCACCCACTATGGCGAGGCCGTGTTGCTCTGCCTGTGCCTGGCCGGCCAGGCGGGACCGTTGCTGATGGATCGCAACGACCCCTTGAGTGAACGCGTGCAGCGGTTGATCGGCAGCAACCTGTCCAGGGACTGGACCGTTGCCACGGTCGCGCAGCAGTTGAATCTGGGGGAATCGACGTTGCGTCGGCAGCTGGCCAATGAGGATGCGAGCTTCAGGGCCATCCTGGAAAATGTTCGGCTGGGGGCGGCGTTGCAACAGCTGCAAACCTCCAGGGATTCCATCGGGGAGATTTCCAGTGCGTGCGGGTATGCGTCGGCGTCACGGTTTGCGGTGAGGTTCAAGTCACATTATGGGCTTTCACCACGGTCGTTGCGGGCGGCGATGTGAGGTACACACTACCTGAGTAGCCCATAACCTGTGGCGAGGGAGCTTGCTCCCGCTGGGCCGCGCAGCGGCCCCAAAAAATGGGCCTGCTGCGCAGTCCAGCGGGAGCAAGCTCCCTCGCCACAGGTACTTCGCGGTTATTGAAGCGCTTTGGCAACCGCATCAAAGGCAAACATATCGTCGATCACCTTGCCACCCGTGGGTTTGGTCTGCGCCTGCCACACCACGATCACCACATTCCTGGTCGGATTGATGTAGAGGTACTGACCAAACGTACCGGCCGCCGTAAAGGCTTTATCCGCTTTGGAGGCGTCGGTCCAACCTGGCCACCACATGGACGCAAAGTCACCGTACGCCGCATCTGAACCCGTAGTCGCGCTGGCAAAACTCAACCAACCTTCAGGCAATACTGGCTGCCCACCGGCCTTGCCGCCGCTGAGCACGAACTGCCCAAAACGCCCGTAATCCTCAAGCGTCGCGCTGATACCGCTGCCGCCCACTTCATTGCCATTGAGGCCGTCGAGCCACCACTTGGCATCGGTTTGCATGCCGTAAGGCGCCCAGATCTTCTCGCTCAGGTATTGCGTCAGTGGCTTGCCCACCGCAGCGCTCACCAGTTGCCCCAACACTTGAGTTTCACCGGTGCTGTAGTTGGTGCGAGTGCCAGGCGGCGCGGCGGTGGGCAGGCTGGCCATGAACTTGAGGAGCGACCCGGGCACTTGTTCACTACGCAGTTTGATCAAGTGGCGCTCGTCCGAGGTAGGGTCCGTGTATTGCTCGTTCCACTTGATCCCGGAGCGCATGGACAGGATCTGGCGCACGGTGACCTGGTCGTAACCGCTATCGGCCAACGCGGGTAAATAACGGGTGACCTTGTTATCCAGGCTCTTGATGGAGCCGTCCTGCAGCGCCGCGCCTACGAGCGTCGAGGTGATGGACTTGGCCACCGACATCGACATCCACCGGGTGTCGGCGGTGTTGCCTTTTTCATAACGCTCATCAACGATCTTGCCGTCCTTGAGCACCAACAGCCCGGTTACCCGGTTGATCGCCACGTAGTCATCGAGGCTGTAATGCTTGCCTTTATAGTCAAAGGCAACCGGCCCAAGTGGCTGGCTGCTACGAGGTAACGGGAACGGATGGCCGCCCGCCTTGATCGTGCGCGTCGGGAACAATCGGTCGGTATTACGGAAGGTAGTGACCGCCAAGTCCTCGCTGAGCCTGCCGTCATAGATGGCCTGCACGTCGCCGATCGGTTCCTGTGCATGGGGATAAGGCTTCGCGGGATCCGGGGTGGCCGCGCAGGCGGTCAACGACAGCGCAAGTGTCGACGCACACACCAACACGTGAAGCGCGCTGCGTTCAACCAGGGATGAAGAGCAATGAAGCACGGGCATAAGCACCTCTTTATTATTGTTTGATCGGCCTTGAAACGCTTCGGCACATCAGCAAAAACCGACATGCCTAGGCTCAGGATGCAGCGGGGGATTTTTTCTGGCGCGCGGGATCGGGCCGGATTACGCGCGGAGTCGGGCCATGGGCAATCGAGAGGGTCTACACGGAAGAAAACGCTCTACGCAGGCAGTCTTATCAACGAGACTGATGATTACTATCGAACCGGTCGCCTATTGGCTTACCAAAACCCATTCCTATAATCGCCTCCACTTTCTCCCTCCCGTCTGTCCGCAGGCGAAATCTCCTCCCGGAACCCAACACCATGCCAAGCGCAAGCCGGGCCCCTAGCGGCCTCCCCGAACATAATCAACAAACCGTCCTGCAGCAGTGGCTGGCGATTCTCTCGGTGGCCGTGGGCGCCTTCGCCCTGGTCACCAGCGAGTTCCTGCCGGTAGGCGTACTCAACGACGTCGCCGCCGACCTCGGCATCAGCGCCGGCCACGCCGGGCTGATGGTCACCCTGCCCGGCATCATGGCCGCCCTCGCCGCCCCGTTGCTGTCGGTGGGCATTGGCGCCATGGACCGTCGCTACCTGCTGATCGGCCTGACCCTGATCATGATCATCGCCAACATGGTGGTGGCCTACGCCAGCGACTTCAGCCTGCTGCTGTTCGGCCGCGTCCTGCTGGGCATCAGCATCGGCGGCTTCTGGGCCACCGCCATCGCCCTCAGCGGCCGCCTGGCGCCCAAGGGCGTGGGCGTCGCGAAAGCCACCTCGATCATCATGATGGGCGTGACCCTGGCCACCGTGCTCGGCGTACCCGTCGGCACCTGGCTGAGCGGCCTGATGGGCTGGCGCATGACCTTCCTCGTCACCGCGCTGGTGGGCATCCCGGTACTGCTGGCGCAGATGTTCCTGCTGCCCCGCCTCGAACCGGAAAAAGCCATTCGCATCGCCGACCTGCCGGCCCTGTTCATCAACCCACAAGCACGGGTTGGCTTGATCGCCGTATTGCTGATCGGCCTGGCCCACTTTGCCGCGTACACCTACGTCGCGCCGTTCTTCAAAAACAGCTCCGGCTTCGACGGCCCGACCATTGGCTCCCTGCTGCTGCTCTACGGCGTGGCCGGCGTAATGGGCAACGTCTTCGCCGGCTTTGCCGCCAACCGCAGCGTGCGCCACACCTTGCTGCTGGTGGCGCTGATGATCGGCACCAGCACCGCCCTGTTCCCCTACTTCGCCACCGGCATGAGCGGCGCAGTAATGCTGATCGCACTGTGGGGCTTTGCTTTCGGTGCCTTCCCGGCGTGTGCGAGTATCTGGATGTTTGTGGTTGCGCCCAAGGATGTGGAGCGTGGCATGCCGCTGTTCGTCGCGTTGTTTCAGGTGATCATTGCCGTGGGCTCGTTCTTTGGCGGGCAGATCGTCGACAAGATGGGCACTTCGGTGCTGTTGAGTTTGGCGACCGCGTTGGTGGGCGCCGGGTTTGTGACGGTGCTGGTGTTGGGGCGCAAGGTGAGTAATAGCCTGGCGGCCCAGCCTGCTTAATCGAGGAAAACGGGACTGATTGAATTCAGTCCCGTGGCTGGAGGCAGTGAGCACCGCACCTTGCTCCATTGCCTACAGTTGCGGCAGAATCCGCCGGCTTGTGCACCTGGGTTGGCGTCTCTAAGGTTGCTCGGTCGCTGAAACCTCAGTGATCGGGTTTAGTAGCCCGAGGTTAACTGCAAGTGCATAAGCAGCATCTATCAGACCTTCTTGTCTGTGCTTGATGGTGGCTGTGCGCAGGGCGTCTTCGGACGCGCCGGCTTTTGTAGTTTCCCCGGTCTACTAACCTGCGTACAGCCGCCACCCCATTTCGTTTAGTAGCGACGTGGTGAGGGCCCTGCTCAGGAAAACTACTGATATGTTCAAGGTAACGCCGAATCCTCCGGGATCTCCCGATTTGAAACTCAACCAAGCCGCGCAACGTGCCTTGGATCACTATCTCAATCCCTCCTCCGCCAAAACCGCCCCGCCGTCGGGTGCGCTGTTCAGTGTGGCTGCTGATGCCAGCAGTGAAAGTTTGATCACCAATAGCTATGAAACCTTTGCCTCGGTCAGCGCGTTGCTGCTTGATCTGTCGGACGAGCTGAGCGGGAAAGACCGTGATGTGGCGTTGGCTATTCATCAACTCAGTGAGTTGGGGGTGATGTTGATGGGTAAGTTGATGGATCGGGAGGTGCCGTCTAGCTGAAACCGGACGCTGTCCAGGCTACTCAACTAGCTCAATCGACTGATCGCCGAGGCGCTGTAGGCATCTACGGCGGCTCAGCGACGACGATGCCGCTTTAGTTGAGTAAGTCGCCGCTCATGCTGCGCTCAATAGCGGTTTCAGGCCATTTGCCGCCATTACGAAACGCCGTTTTCGACTCCAAACGGACACTCCACTGATGTCAGGCAGGTGTGGGATTTCAGCTTCTGGTGGTCGCGACAAGAATGGGCTTTGTACCGTTGCGCCCTTTAAAGACCATTGTCACATCGACCACCGTATCCATTCCCTCAAAAAACACATCCGCGTTGACCCCATCGAGCCGTTTCTTCAGAGGGGTAGTACTGGTGATGTGGCGGCTCAGTAGGCTTTCAAAGTCAGCCCTATTGCTATCAATCCACCTCTTCAGATCGGTTCTGAGCTGCTCGATTGGCTTGAGCTTTTTACCCGACGGCTTTCGCTTGGGTCCTAGCGTGTCGAGAACGCTGATCTCGTCGATTGAGTCGAGAACCGGGACCATGCACAGTTCGGTCCCGTTCTCGTTCTTCAAGATGGCAACAAGAGTCGTGTCGGAAGGCGCCCGAGCAAGATCTTTTGGGGTGACGGAGAGTGTCACATCCACCCGATCGAACGGTTTAGGCAGAATCCCACCAATGGTCATGCTTTGAGCGAATTTCGTGATTTGTTGGCTCGCAAGCCTTGCCCAGCCGACCTTCTGTTGATTGAGCACGCATAGGCAACGGCTCGACTTAATCATCCGGGGGAGCACGATGCCGTTCTTCCTGGTCCACTGGAGCAGGTCAACCTTCGCATCAAATTTCAGTCGTGCAGAGCCCTCAGATGGCTTTACTGTTCCGGTGTATTTCGTGCCGGAAGGTGCGCCAGACCGAACGGCAGCACCAATTGCAGCTAGGTTCTTAGCCTTTCGTGCAGCTCTCTCTTGTTCCTGCTGATCCCGAGCAACCTGGACTCGCTTGGCTTGGTAGGTATCGGCTTTACCCTGAATCTTGGACATCGCTTCGTTGAATTCTTCGAAAGCCTTTTTGGCTAAGCGAACATCCTTCTCCATCCGCAACACCCTGGCCCAGTCGATCAATTCCAGATCCGGGTCGTCAATCCAATCATTGACCACGCTCCGAACTCGCTCACAAGAATTGGCTTTACTGTTATCGAAACAAACACTCAACTCCTTATTTTTCGAGGCCCCCCTGAAGGTAAGGTTCTGGCTGCCAAGTGTGACGAAGTCAGCCTCGTCCATGATGACTTTCGCATGAAGGTCCTTCACCTCGTAAATCGTGCACTTGTTGATGAGCAACAGCTTGAAGGCAGCGATTGTTGACGCCATACAGACGAAGTCCCTTACCTCGAACCGTGTGTAAAACGTTGCTTGCTTGTTGGCCAAGAGCTTAAGCGTGCTGTTTTCTGTGATGTAGGGGGACAGCACTGTCAGAGGCGTGGTGGCTTCTCGGATCTGCCGATTCCATCGAGGAGCCAAATTGGTTCTGATGCGGATCATTCAACCGTCCCTGGTCTGCCTGGGCGCGAGGCGCGGGGTATATTGGAATCCCTCCAGTATACCGCCGGCGCAGCTGACCATCACAGGCTGTAACCTTGATCGGCAGAGAACAGCCAAAAGCGAACGATCAAGAGAGTGTCAGATTTTTTGTGTACGAGCGGTGATGGCCTACCGTGAGGCAAGCCTTCATTCGACAGTCGCCACCGCCCCTCTTCCGGGACTGATGAGCAAACCTCATGAAGCCTTGCCGATTTACCCGTCTAGTCCTCAGTCGTTAGCGCGCTTACTGTCTCCCCACGCCCAACGGGAGATCGACATGCACAAACGCACACTCGGCAACAGTTCACTCGAAGTATCCGCCCTCGGCCTCGGCTGCATGGGTCTGAGCCATGGCTATGGCCCGGCCACGGATACCGAACAAGCCATCGCACTGATCCGCTCAGCCGTTGAACGAGGTGTCACATTCTTCGATACCGCCGAATTCTACGGCCCCTATATCAATGAACAAGTAGTCGGCGAGGCGCTGGCGCCAGTTCGCGACCAGGTTGTGATCGCTACAAAATTCGGCTTCGCCGTCGGCACCGACAATACAAAACAGGCTCTGGACAGCCGGCCCGAACGTATTCGAATAGCCGTCGAGGGTTCGTTGCGTCGACTGAAGACCGATTACATCGATTTGCTCTACCAACACCGCGTCGATCCGGACGTGCCGATTGAGGACGTTGCCGGGGCGGTGAAAGACCTGATTAGCGAAGGAAAGGTCAAGCACTTCGGCCTGTCGGAGGCAGGCGCGCAAACCATTCGTCGCGCCCATGCGGTACAGCCGGTCACGGCGCTGCAAAGCGAATACTCGCTGTGGTGGCGCGAGCCTGAGCTGGAAATCCTGCCGACCCTTTGGGAGCTGGGCATCGGCTTCGTACCGTTCAGTCCATTGGGTAAAGGCTTTCTCACCGGCACGGTGTCGGCCGATTCCACTTATGGCAGTGACGACTTCCGCAGCATCGTCCCGCGTTTCAGCCAGTCGGCGCTGCAGGCAAATCAGGGTCTGGTGGTGTTGATCCGTCAGATTGCTGCGCAGAAACAAGCGACACCGGCCCAGATCGCGCTGGCCTGGCTGCTCGCGCAGGCACCGTGGATTGTGCCGATTCCGGGCACGACCAAACTGCATCGCCTGGAAGAAAACCTCGGCGGCGCGAACATCACCCTCGACGCTGCCGAACTCAAGGCCATTGATACCGCGCTGGCGCAGATCCGCATCGAAGGCGAGCGCTATCCCGAGGCTCTCAAGGCGCGCGTCGGTCGATGAGTACCGATCACGATCCGCTGCGGCGCACGGTCATCGCCGCACTGGCCAGCGCCCCGCTGCTGTCGCTCGCCGACGCGCAAGGCGCCAGTGAAACACCGCGTTCGGGCTCGCGGATTCTGGTCGCGTATTTCTCGCGCTCGGGCAATACCCGCGTGGTCGCCGGGCTGATCCAGCGTGGACTGGGTGCCGATCTGTTCGAGATTCGCCCCGTCCACGCCTACCCCGAGGACTATCTGCAAACCGTGGAACAGGCGCGCCAGGAACGTGACAGTGGCTTCGAACCCGAGCTGCAAAACACGGTTCACGCCCTCAGCGACTACGACACGATCTATCTCGGCTTTCCGATCTGGGGTGAAACCGCCCCGCCGATCGTGCGCGCATTCCTCAGCGCCCACGATCTGACCGGCAAGACCCTCATCCCCTTCAACACCCATGGTGGATATGGCCTGGGCAACAGCCGCCGTGTGCTGGTCAAGCATGCGCCGAAGGCCAAAGTGCTGGAAGGTTTTGTGATGGAGGGTGAGCAGGAGCGCAAGACCATGGAACGCGTGAACGGCTGGCTGAAAGATCACCCTCTCACGCACTAATCGAATTCTGTACGGAGTAACTCCATGAAAATCCGCACGTTGGGTAATGGCCTGGAAGTGTCCGCCTTGGGTCTTGGCTGCATGAGCATGACGTCGGCCTACGGGCCGGCAGCCGACCAAGCCAGCATGATCAAGCTGATTCGTTCGGCCCACGAGCAAGGCGTCACCTTGTTCGACACCGCCGAAGCGTATGGCCCGTTCGCCAATGAAGAGCTGCTGGGGGAGGCCTTGCAGCCGATCCGCGAGCAGGTCGTCATCGCCACCAAGTTCGGTTTCGATATCGACCTGATCACCGGCGCACGTGGCGGCGGCACCAACAGCCGCCCGGAGCATATACGCGCCGTGGCCGAAGCGGCGTTGAAGCGTCTGCGCACCGATTGCATCGACCTGTTTTATCAGCACCGCGTTGATCCCCAGGTGCCCATCGAAGACGTGGCCGGCACCGTCAAGGATCTGATCGCCGAGGGCAAGGTCAAGCATTTCGGCCTTTCTGAAGCGGGTGTGGAAACCATTCGCCGGGCCCACGCGGTGCAACCGGTCACGGCGGTGCAAAGCGAATATTCGCTGTTCTGGCGTGGCCCGGAGCTGGAACTGCTAGCCGTGCTGGAAGAACTGCGGATCGGCTTCGTACCGTTCAGCCCGCTGGGCGCCGGTTTCCTCACCGGTCAGATCGACGAGAACACGCAGTTCGACGCGAGCGATTTCCGCAATTTCGTCCCGCGCTTTTCCCCTGAAGCGCGCAGGGCCAATCTGGCGTTGGTCGATGTGGTGAAAGCCGTCGCGCAACGCAAACACGCCACGCCGGCGCAAGTGGCACTGGCCTGGTTGCTCGCACAGAAACCGTGGATTGTGCCGATACCGGGCACGACCAAACAGCATCGCCTGGAAGAAAACCTGGGCGCGGTCGAGCTGCAATTGAACGGCGACGATCTGCGCGTGATCAACGAACAGATGGCACAGATTCGGGTGCACGGCGAACGTCTGCCGGAGTCGGCACTGAAAATGACCGGACTCTGAGTCTGCCCGACGCGGCGCCATGTGCGGCGTCGCTTTCTCTGTCTGACCGGAGAACTCATCCGATGAACCGATTGATTGCGCCACTCGTTGCTTTGTCACTGATGGCGGCAGAGTCCCAGGCCGCCAGCGAAATCCGCGTTACGCCGAACGGATCCCAGCCTTCGATCAAGGGCGCAGCGGAAAACTTTACCGGCTCTGTACGCGTCGATGGCCTGTTCAAAGGTGAAGCGCCCGCGCGCATCGGTGGCGGCACGGTGACCTTCGAACCCGGCGCACGCACGGCGTGGCACACCCATCCGCTGGGACAAACGCTGATCGTCACTGCCGGCGTCGGCTATGTGCAGCAAGAGGGTGGCGCGCGTCAGGAGATCCATCCGGGCGACACTGTCTGGATTCCACCGAACACCCGTCACTGGCACGGCGCCACGGCCAGCAACGGCATGACCCACATCGCCATCGCTGAAGCCGAGGATGGCAAGACCGTCACCTGGGCGGAGCAGGTCTCGGAGGCGCAATACGCCGGCCAATAAAGTTACGGAATGTGTCGAAGCTGCTCGACCGGCACGTTCGCGGCGAACCGCCACGTAACCTCAATGCCCCGTAACAACCTGCCCGCACCGGGATTCCAGCGGTTATCGCACGTCGACTCATGAGTTCTGCTCATGAGTCCATGCGCTATTTCGGGGTTAATCGCCACAACCATCCTCCTTACGATCCAGCAACACCGCAGCGCCCCGCAATGGATGGAGCCCTTCACGATGATCACTGACACCCGCAACCGCACTGCCCTCCCCACACTCATGGCGCTCTGCCTGAGCGTCGGGGCGATGTTCAGCGTCACCACTCAAGCAGCCGAGGCTTCGCCCACCATGACCAGCACACCCGCCAGCGCAGCCCGCTTGTCGAGCCAGCAACAAGCCATTCCACTGATCGCGGCGTTCATGGCGACCAGCGACATGCCCAACCTCAACACGGCGCTCAACCAAGGGCTTGATGCCGGCCTGACCATTAGCGAAACCCGCGAAGTCCTCGTGCAGCTCTACGCCTACGTCGGCTTCCCGCGCAGCCTCAACGCCTTGAATGAATTGATGACCGTGGTGCAGGCGCGCAAACAACGCGGCCTTGACGATGCGCCGGGGCGTGAGCCGAGCCGGGTGATACCGGTGGGGGATGAGCTATTGGCAGCGGGTACGGCGAATCAAACGAAAATCTCCGGCGCCCCGGTCAAAGGCCCGGTGTTCGAGTTCGCCCCAGTGATCAACCAGTTCCTGCAAACGCACCTGTTCGGCGACATCTTCGAGCGCGACAACCTCGACTGGCAAAGTCGCGAATTGGCGACTGTCGGAGCGCTGGCAGCGACGCCGGGGGTCGAGCCTCAGTTGCGCTCGCACATGGCGGCGAGCCTGCGCGTCGGGCTCAGCGCAGCACAGTTGCACCTAGTCACCGAACTGCTGAAAAAGCATGGCGATGCACAGACTGCCGAGCGGGCCAACGCAGCGCTGGTCCAAGCCCTCGCGGCGTCGAGGAAGTGACATGAGAACTGCAAAACGTCTGCTGAGCGTCATGCTGTTGAGCCTGTTGGCGGCCTGCGCGAACCACTCCGAAGGCCCGCTGCTGATCCAGAAACAAGGCAGCTTCGCCGCCGGCGGAACGATGACCACGGCACCGGGCACCTTCAACCCGCGCCAACCGATGACGCCCAACGGTCAGACCTACCACGGTGACCACGCCTACGCCTTCTATCAAATCCCGGTGGACGCGCGAAAACTGCCCATCGTCATGTGGCACGGCGCAGGTCAGTTTTCCAAGACCTGGGAAACCACCGCCGATGGTCGCGAGGGTTTTCAGAACATCTTTCTGCGCCGCCACTACGGCGTCTATCTGATCGATCAACCCCGGCGTGGTGATGCCGGGCGCAGCATGGTCGAGACTACCATCAAGCCTGTGCCGGACGAACAACTGTGGTTCAACCAGTTCCGTATCGGCCTTTGGCCCCGCTACTTCAACGGCGTGCAAGTGGCACAGGACGCCCAGACCCGCGAGCAGTTTTTCAGGGCTATGACACCGAACACCGGGCCGTTTGACATGGGCGTGGTCTCCGATGGTGTGTCGGCGCTGTTCGACAAAATCGGCCCCGGCATCCTGTTTACCCATTCTCAGGGCGGCGGGCCGGGCTGGTTGACGGCGATCAAGAACGACAAGGTCAAAGCCATCGTGGCGTTCGAACCGGGCAGCAGTTTCGTGTTTGCTGACGGTGAAGTGCCGGCGCCGATCCCCAGCGCGTTCGACACGGTGCAAGGCGCAGCGGTGCCGATGGAGCAATTCATGGCACTGACGCGCATTCCGATTCTGATCCTGTACGGCGACAACATCCCGGAACAGGCAGTCGATCTGCCCGCTCAGGACAGTTGGCGCGCACGCCTGAAAATGGCCCGGCTCTGGCGTGACGCGGTCAATCGCCATGGCGGTGATGTGCGACTGATACACCTGCCGGAGATTGGCATTCACGGCAATACCCATTTCCCCATGTCGGATCTGAACAACGTGCAGATCGCTGACCTGGTCGCGCAGTTCCTCAAAGAAAAACAGCTGGACTGACCCAAATACTTTCGCAACTGCCGTCCTTTTTTTGCTCAGGAGCTTCACGTGAAGAACACCCTCAAAGCCACGTTCATGTCGGCATTGGTCGGCCTCTCGGCAGGCGAAGCCTTGGCCGCCGACTACAAGAAGAACCCATTCACCCTCGCCTACGACGGCGCGATCACCCGCAACGAACCGGGCAGGGTCAACATCCACCCGGTCAGCTATAAGCTCAACGGTCTGGACATCGCCGCCAACGTCTACACGCCTGCCAACTACGACGCGAAGAAGACCTACCCGACCGTGGTGGTTGCGCATCCAAATGGCGGCGTAAAGGAGCAAGTCGCCGGTCTGTATGCCCAGCGCCTCGCCGAACAGGGCTACATCACCATCACGGCCGATGCGGCCTATCAGGGCGCCAGCGGTGGTCAGCCGCGCAGCATCGATAAACCGGCGTATCGCATCGAAGACATTCACGGCATGGCCGATTTCATCAGCCAGTTCGCTGGCGTGGATGACAATCGTCTGGGCCTGCTCGGCATTTGTGGCGGCGGTGGTTATTCGTTGGCGGCGGCGCAAACCGACAAACGCTTCAAATCCCTGGCAACGGTGAGCATGTTCAACTCGGGTCGAGTACGCCGCAACGGCTACAACGACTCGCAAATGGACAGCATCCAGCAACGTTTGCAACAGGCATCAGCAGCCCGCGCGCAAGAAGCAGCGCGGGGCGCGGTGCTGTATTCGGGGGATGCCAACCTCACCGATGAGCAGATTGCCAAACTGCCTTTCGAACTGTATCGCCAAGGTTATGAGTACTACTGGAAAACCCACGCGCACCCGAACTCGACCTTCAAATACACCACCAGCAGCCTTATTGACCTGATGCGTTTCGACGCCACCGACCATATCGAGTTGATCAATCAACCGTTGCTGATGATCGCCGGCAGCAAGGCCGACAGCCTGTACATGACTCAGGATGCGTTCCCCAAAGCCACCGGCACCACCGACAAGGAAGTGTTCATCCTCGATGGCGCCACCCACATTGAAACCTACTGGGTGCCGCGTTATGTCGATGCGGCGATCGACAAACTGACGGATTTTTACTCACGCACCTTGTGATCAGCGCACCAAGGGTCGCGCATCCGTGCGCGACCTGCTTTCATGGAATAATCACGCGCTCCTCATGAGAGGTTTTCATCAAATGTCCCGCCCCAATCTCAACGACCTGCAAGCCTTCGTGGTCATCACCCGCGAAGGCAGTTTTACCCGTGCTGCCGCGCAACTGGGCGTTTCGCAGTCAGCGCTGAGCCACACTCTGCGGGCACTGGAAACCCGGCTGGGCGTGCGCTTGCTGACGCGGACTACACGCAGTGTTTCACCAACGGAGGCGGGCCAACGCCTGTATCAAGCGATGGCGCCGCGCTTTGAAGAAATTGAACTGGAGCTGGCGGCAGTCAGCGAGTTTCGCGATACCCCCGCCGGCAATGTGCGGATTCAGGCGTCCGAGCATGCGGCGAACAATATTCTCTGGCCGAAGCTGCTGAAGGTGCTGCCCGACTACCCGGACATCAAGGTCGAAATCACCGTCGATTACGCCCTCGCCGACATCGTCGCGCAGCGCTATGACGCTGGTGTTCGACTGGGTGATCAGGTGGCCAAGGACATGATCGCCGTGCCGATCGGGCCATCGTTACGCATCGCCGTTGTCGGCTCACCGCAGTATTTCCAGCAGCGGCCTTACCCGATGGAACCGAGAGATCTGGCGGCGCACAACTGCATCAACCTGCGCCTGCCGACTCACGGCAGCCTGATGCAATGGGATTTCGAAAAGGATGGCCACGAACTCAAGGCCCGCGTCGAAGGCCAATGGACATTCAACAGCAGCGTGCCCATTCTGCGTGCGGCCGTGGCGGGATGTGGCTTGGCTTTCCTGCCAGAGGACATGGTGGCGAAGGAGCTTGCCGACGGTAGCCTTGTGCGGGTGTTGGAAGATTGGTGCCAACCCTTTGCCGGTTACCATCTCTACTACCCCAATCGCCGTGAACATTCGTCAGCGTTTGGCGTTGTAGTTGAGGCGTTACTCTACAAGAGCTGAGTCATCGACCTTCAAGGCGTCTGAATTTTTCCCGCCCCCTCAAACCGTGAATGAGCAGATGATTTTGATCGACTGCGTCGGGCGCGACCGGCTGCAAGCCGATTGCTGCCCCTCGTAACAAGCAGCTTCTGGCTTATCCCCCCTAAAGCCCCACCCAAAAACGCCGATAACCTCCTACCATCAATCAACCCCCGCTCCCCTACACCCGATTCGCTCCCCGCATGCTCGTATGGCACGTCGCAAGCTTGCCTCACCCCGGCCCGTCCACATGGAGTACGAGTGAATGCCTGCCCAAGCCCGTTTCATCGAGCACTACCGCAAAGCCGACCGCATCATGCTCGCCCTGATCTGGCTGATGACCCTCTTCTCCCTGGGCCTGGCGTTCTGGCACGACACGCTGCTTCAAGCGCTTTTCATAGGCGGCGGCACCAGCGTGGTGCTGACCCTGGCCTATCGCGTCATCGGCGGCACCCGCCTGATGCGTTGCGCCCTTGGCGTCGGCCTGATGGTCATGGCGGCGTTGCACATCAACCAGGCCCAGGGTGTCATCGAATCGCACTTCGGTATCTTCGCGCTGCTGGCGGTGCTGACGTTCTACCGCGACTGGCTGCCTATCCTGGTGGCCGCTGTCACCATCGCGGTACACCACGTGGTGTTTCATGCCTTGCAGCACCAGGGTTTCCCGGTGTTTGTGATGGAGCATCACGGCGGCTGGAGCATGATTTTCGTCCACGCGTTCTACGTGGTGATGGAGACGGTCGCCCTGCTCTACCTCGCGGTGCACAGCCAGACAGAAGCGGTAGAAAGCCAGGAAATGCTCGAAAAAATGCTCGCCGTCACCACGCAGTTCAGCGGTGAGGCCGTCAAGGGCAGTCCGGAAAAAGTGCATGTCTCCCTTGCCACCCGTTTCGATCACTTTCTGACCCAGATCACCGGCCTGATCGACGGCGTCGCCCGCGACTCCCACGGCCTCGGCCAACTGGGTCAGGAGCTGGCTCACGCCAGCGGCACCTTCAAAAAAGGCGCGCGCCACCAACTGGCGGAAATCGCCCAGATGACCGGTTCCATGCAGCGCATGGACTAATGGCCGACAGTAGCCGCTCATGACAGACCACTTCCAGCCAAGCCAGTGAGCCACTCCAACCCTATCGGCGAACAAAACCAAAACACCCCGCACTTCAACCAAAGGCGGGGCGTTCTCTCCAGCATCACTTCACATCAATCACATCGCCGTATGAAAAATCTGCTCAATCTCATCCTGATTGGCAGGACGCGGATTGGTAAAGCCGCAGGCATCTTTCATGGCATTGGTTGCCAGGGTCGGAATATCGTCAGCCTTCACACCCAGCTCAACAAGCCCACTCGGAATCCCCACATCCGCAGACAGTTTACGGATGGCCGTGATAGCCGCCGCAGCGCCCTTCTCCGCATCCAGTTGCTGAGTCTCAACCCCCATCGCATGAGCGATATCCTTAAACCGGGCCGGACATACGCTGGCGTTGAAGCTCGACACATGGGGCAGCAGGATCGCGTTGCACACGCCGTGAGGCAGGTCGTAGAAACCGCCCAGTTGGTGCGCCATGGCGTGCACGTAACCCAGCGAAGCATTGTTGAAGGCCATGCCGGCAAGAAATTGCGCGTAGGCCATGTTTTCCCGGGCGGTCATGTTGTCACCCTGGGCAACGGCGGTGCGCAGGTTGGCCGAGATCAATTCGATGGCTTTGAGTGCGCAGGCATCAGTGATCGGTGTGGCCGCCGTCGACACGTAGGCTTCGACGGCGTGGGTCAGTGCGTCCATGCCGGTGGCGGCGGTCAGGCCTTTGGGCATGGCGGCCATCAGCGAGGGGTCGTTGACGGATAACAGGGGGGTGACGTTGCGGTCGACGATGGCCATTTTCACGTGGCGGACTTCGTCGGTGATGATGCAGAAACGGGTCATTTCACTCGCCGTGCCGGCGGTGGTGTTGATGGCGATCAGTGGCATTTGTGGCTTGGCGGATTGGTCGACGCCTTCGTAGTCGCTGATGTGCCCACCGTTGGCGGCGCACAGGGCAATGCCTTTGGCGCAGTCATGGGGTGAACCGCCGCCCAGGGAAATAATGAAATCACAGTCGCTGCGGGCCAGCAGCTCAAGGCCCTTTTCCACGTTGCTGACGGTCGGATTCGGTTTGGCGCCATCAAACAGGGTGGAGTCGATGTCTTGCTGGGCCAACAGGCCGGCGACCTTGGCCGCCACGCCGGCTTTGGCCAGGCCGGCATCGGTGACGATCAAGGCTTTGCGGAACCCGTACTTGCGGATTGCGAGCATCGCCTCGTCGAGGCTGCCAATGCCCATCATGTTCACGGAAGGAATGAAGAAGGTGCTACTCATGATAAATCCTCTTTTTATTATGGAGACACGGGAGTCAGTGAGGTTTTCTACTCATCTCGCAGGTGATGCGGCGCGTCTTGTTGTCATCGTTGACGATCACAAAGCTGAGCCTAAACCTATGGCGTCAGACCGAAATGGTCCTTTAGCGGGCATTGACACCTCCTTTAGTACTGGAAGCAGGGCTTCACCCATTCCATGGGGGGCGGCAGCAAAATCTGACTTGCGCAGACCCCGACCCGCCCGGATGGTTATGATGGTTCGCTGATCAACAGCCCTCACCCACTCTCCTGTGCAGGAACTGCAGAATGAGCATTGATTGGATCAAGTTGTCGCAGGTATCAGCGGCTTGCTGGGCAGCGTGATGCGGTTTGGCAGTGAGGGCTGGGGCGAGAAAGCGTTGTTTCTGCTTGGCCTGGTGATTGCGCCATTGCTGCGGGGGCTGTTTAGCGTCTTGCCACAGATCGAGATCACGGCACAGTGACCGGGGCCTGGGACCCGTCACTCGCCTTGGTGATGGTCGGGGCCATCGCCGTGGCGGTTATCCCGATGAATTGGGCGCGCAACAACTCACGCACGGCTTCATGGAACGACTCCAAACTCGTGGCATTGATGCGGACGGTTATATCCTCACCGTGTCCAACGTCGAGATGCAGCCACAGTTTCAGGATTTACTTGTGGACGCTTGCATGACGCTCACGCGGCCAGACAGGACCTGATGTGGCCGCAAACACTGGAACGCGTCTATGAAATCAGGGGCTATTCAGTTTTTACTGCGCACGGAGCTCATTCCACATAACGGAGCTACAAATGCGTCCGACCGGAGATCGCCTGTGCGACTGCGCAAACCCGTGCTTGTAGGTCTTCATCGCCAGTGTTGTAGCGCGGGGCTTGCTCATCTAGCACAGGCCTTGGATTGACTCCCCATAAATGGCCGATACTCATCTTCTTATTGATGAGTATCAGCCTCCTCTGCGGGATAAAACTCGCCCTCCTTCCCCATTTTTTTCAGCCGTTCGCGCACAATTACCTCGACGCTGGCTACGGCGGTTTGATCGTCAGGGTTGACCAACTGCAAGCACAGGCGTTGGACATTCTGATCGTGGGTGCCCTCGCTCATCATCTCGTGGGTGAAGACCTGTTCGCCACGCCATAGGCATAGCTGGGTATGCGTCTCGCCAAGCCATATTTCGTTGATTGATCCAAGGTCGGTGGTCGCTAGTTGATCGACGGTGATTGTCTTATCCATTGCGCTGTACCTTACCCATGAGTAGATACAGTGAATCGCCCCGGGTTTTCTAGACACTCTCCAAGCTCGCTGTGTAACGCTTTTCAAACTCTACCGGTGACAGTTGATTGTTGAAACCATGACGTCGTTTTGGGTTGTAAAACATCTCGATGTAATCGAATACATCCCCACGAGCATCTTGCCGCGTGGTGTAGATTTTTCTCTTGATTCGTTCCCGTTTCAGCAGCTGGAAAAAACTCTCAGCTACGGCGTTGTCGTGGCAGTTACCTCGACGGCTCATGCTGGCGACCAGGTTGTTGGCCTTTAAAAAGCTGCGCCAATCAGAGCTGCTGTACTGGCTGCCCTGATCAGAGTGAATCATTACTTCCTGCTTCGGCTTACGCCTCCACACCGCCATTAGCAGTGCATCGATGGCCAAGTCGCTCGTCATTTGTGACTTCATTGACCAGCCAACGACTTGGCGTGAAAACAGATCGAGCACCACGGCCAAATACAGCCAGCCTTCATATGTTCGGATGTAGGTGATGTCGGTGACCCAGACTTTGTTGGGCTCTCTGACATCGAACTGGCGCTTCAATAAATTTGGTGAGGCAACCGCTGGTTTGCCGCCAGATTTTCCTGGGCGTCGCCGATACCCAGTTTGAGAACGCAAACCCTCAAGGCGCATTAACCTAGCCACCCGATGGCGGCCACAGCTCTCGCCGACCTCGCGCAGGTCATCATGGATCTTGCGATAACCATAAACACCACCGCTTTCCAGCCAGGAATGCTTGATCAAACCGAGCAGTCGTTGATCATCCTTGGTTCGCGCAGATTTTGGTTCGGATAGCCATGCGTAGTAGCCGCTGGGATGAACCTTCAGCGTCAGACAAAGACGTCGAATGGAGTAGTCACCCGCAAGCTGCTTAATAAAGGCGTACTTCAGCCGCACTCCTTGGCAAAGTACGCGGCGGCCTTTTTTAAGATGTCTCGCTCCTCCGTCACCCGCTTTAGCTCAGCACGTAGACGGCGAAGCTCGGCACTCTGATCGTCCTCCTGAACGCGCTGCTCTTGGGGCTTGGTGTAGCGCTTAATCCAGGCGTAGAGGCTGTGCACGGACACACCCAATCGGGCAGCCACCTCCGAGACAGGAAGCTGCTTTTCGGTCACTTGGTTGACCGCCTGGATTTTGAACTCTTCGGGATAACGCTGGTTGCTCATGGCACCTCCTAATGGGCCTCATTTTAAGGCATGGAGGTGTCTACGAAACCCGGGGCGATTCAACAGGTAGACTTGCCGGCATAGCGGGTCGTTCCACGCGTTGGCAGTTCAACCGGGCTAATGGTGGTTAAGCACGTCCCGGTTGGAACCAGGACAATTGACGATTGAAGGCGGACAGTACGAGCCGATAAGGGCAATCACATGACTGATCCTGCTGTTCCACATGCAAATGGCCGCGTCTGGATCAACTTTGATCTCCCCTCCTCGGGCCGATACTGCCAGCTCACAGATGGCGTGCAGCCTACGGAACGACCGGCTGCTATCGGCCAAAAGCTGCCGTCGCATGCCTACGAAACCAGGTGTTCGGTCCACGAACTGCTGGGGGCAGATTGAATACGGCGTTTACATTTAAGGTCACGGGCACGATGTCATAGGCTATGGGTCGACTCCAACCGGCCGAGAGTTAGAGGCTCGGTTTGGATCTAGTGTTATCCATAGCTTCGGTCCGGAAATCAGGTTTTTCCAAGCTGAACGAATGTCAGTAACAGTTGCTTTATTAACAACTTCAAGAAGCTCTTGGCGCGTGCTAAAACTGTAGTCTAGTCGTGATATGTCCGCCCAGTAACCCTCAGTCATTTCCATTAACCCACCGTGATCAAGTTTCAATTTATTAGATGCCCCGCTTTTCAACTTGTTGAGCTGTGTGTCATCCAATTCACAAAACTCTCTATCTAGCGAAGCAAGGAATTCCAAAACTTTAGACTGGATATCGCCACTTCCATAATTGCTAGACTGTATTGATAATATTAAGGCTGGTTTACGCCAGTCACTGCTCGGATATGCAGAAACCGCATAACCTATTTGCTGCTGGGTTCTTATCTTTTGAAAAAAACGGCTAGCAACAAATTGACTGATCAGCATTGAATGGGCCTGCGCGCTGAGCGTACTGCTCGAAAAAGGCACATATGTAATAAGTACGCTATCGTGAGATGATGAACGGACACGAATGGGCGGTAAATTTTCGTCTAAAGTGCGAGGGCCGGAGTAAACAAAATAGCGGGTCCGTGCTGTGGTTTTCAAAACCTCATGAATCATAGACCCTGTTTTTTGGGCGGTATCCAAGGATAAATTGCCTACAACTAGGGCATCTGAATGTATATCTTCTAGCCATCTATCACGCCAGCGATTAAAACTGTCTATCGAGGCTTTATTGAGTTCAGAAAGGCTTTCATTAGATGGCCAGTTTTCGGGGTATATTGCAATTCGCAGAGCATCATTTGCAGCAGCTAAAGGCATCTTACTCTCTTGAGACCTCCAATACCGCTCCATACGAGCCACGACAGTATTGAACTCATGACGATTTATTGGCTCATTCATTAACGTCCGCAACACCTCCTGCAGGAGCAGATCCTGGTGCTGACGCAAACCATGTAGGCCCACCTCGATACCCTGCTCAGCTATTTTTATTTCACCGAACAAACCTGCGTAAGATGCCTGTTGAAGAACATTTTGCATACGGTAATTCAGCCAAGTTATAAGCAATGCAAGATTTACATGGTCCTCCAGGCCCACTTCAGAATTACTTTTTATAGAAATTCTCCATGCAGTCATCGGCATATTGAACTCTTTTTCGGGGCGATACCAAACTCGGGTTCCAGATTTATTAAAAATTGACAGCGGTTCAGATTCGTTAACGTCAACCAGATTCAAATCATCCACAAGGAACGGATTTTTTTTAGGAAGAGAAAATGTGTAGATTTGAGTATGACTAGGCAACGTGGTGTCTTGTTGGATACTGTAAGGTACATCTAGCCATTTAGAGACGTGATCGGTCGGAGCGGCCTGCGACTCCCATACCAACAGAGTATTGCTAGAGGCCATATCCGACAACAAAGAATCAATCCTTTGGGGGGCGATACCATTCATTCGAAACGGCCCATACAACCAGTCCTCAGGTTCATAGCGGCGCATATTGCTTACTAATGACCTAGCCATAGCCAAGGGGGGCTTTTTCTCTTTATACAAAAAACGTTGCTTGCTCAAAGCAGCGAGCTCATCATATCTCCAACGATCTAAACCAGCCGTTCGAACTAACTCAATGGAGTCATAGATAGCCTCTTTGATAGCGCTAATTTCTGGAGGAGCACCGGCAGCCATCTCGATATGGACACCTATTATAGATTGATTTTTGCGCCACTCCATCACGTTAACACTAACCTGTTTCGCCAACCCATGTCTCTGTAGCTGAGATTGCAAGCCCCCCTCGTTTTTTGCATTGAGCAATGAGAGTATAAAGTTAAGCGGCTTGCTGAACTCATCTCCGGCCTCATTTCGAACAGTAAGAATTAACGTTAGCTTGTTCCGTGAATCTTTTGGCTGCACATGTACGATTAGCGGCTCGGCATTTTTTTTCCACAAGTCGATATGATCGGGTGTGGGCAAATTTAAGCCACTATTGAAGCTCAGAAAATTATGCTCGACTAAATGCTGAAGCTCATCTAGAGACTGGGGCCCGCTTACAACTAATTTTATCCTTTCCGAAGAATAGTAGAGCTTGTGAAACCTTGCGACTTCACTTGCGATTTTCTCGGAATCACCACCTAACGTTTTTAAGTTCCCGATTCGAAAGCGCGCCCAAGAATGACGCGGACTAACGGCATTGCCAACTGCTTCCAGAAAACGAAATTTTTCATTGTCTGAGAGCATCCGATATTCTGCATCAATAGCCTTTCGTTCAGACTCAACGTATGTTCTATCAAATAATGGCTCACTCAGAGCAGCAGCCAGATGGGCCATTGCTACGGGTAGCGCTGGTGCTGGAACATGAAAATAATAATCTGTATATTGCCTATTGGTTTTAGCGTTAAAAGTGCCTCCAACAAGGCCCATTAATTTGGAGATTCCATTAGGATCAGGGTAGCGCCTACTGCCTAAAAAGACCATATGCTCGGTAAGGTGCGCCAATCCTGGTAGAGACTCAGGGTCCTGATCGCTACCTGCATTTACTGTTATCGCAATAGCTGACTTAGTTGCAGCATGATCATTCACAAGTAAAGCGATAATGTTATTCTGTAACCGTATCGACCGGTAGTTATTTCTGTCACTCGGCGACTTTATAGGTTCCGGTAATATCTCACCTTTCGCGCCTGCACAAAGACATACTAAAAAAATGGAGAGCAGATAAGTGTGCGCCCTAAAATTCATGTAAAATCCGCCAGTTAAAATCCAGATATCTATCACCACTGAAAAACAATAGCAGGCCATTATTTGAGCGATAGATCACACATGTTGCTCTAGCTCAGAATTTTTTTCACCCAAGCAGATAACTGCACTAAAATATTCAACAATTTCAACCCAGCTTCCGAACATTACAGCTTTCCGAAGTCGGATCTCATATCCTCCTCGGGAAAAAAAGTTAATTTCTGCTAACGGGATGTATGCATCCCCTTTTAAACCACAAATATAGTTAAATAAAATCCTTGAGATTCTTCCATTACAATCGATAAATGGATGGCATGCGACAAAAGAGATCGATACCATGATAGCTAATAGCAACCGCGACCCCCTCCAATTATCAATGCACTTTTGTATTGATTTCAGAGTGCTTGGTATACTTTCAGGCGAAGGGTATTTAATTCGAACATGATGACTATCTGAATTAGTATAAACGTCCACAGCGCGAATTTCAGAAGCAGCACCAGATAGTTCTGAGGCTATGGCTAGAATAGTATCTATTAATTGTAAAGAGCAGTTTTTATTAAGGTAATCAGAACTTAAGTGGGGCAAGACAGTTAGGATTTTCTTTTCCTCGACAGCCCGCATCGATGGGTACTCTGTATGATTTCTATCAGCATAATATTTGCTCAGATAGTGCTCAAAGCTATAGTCTTGGCAGACTGCTACTGATTTTGCGACTTCAAGCGAATCGGGCCATTTTGCGGATCTAGCTAAAGGTAGGACTTCCGCTGCATGTAGTAACAAAGGCAAACTGCCCAACGCGTCCCAATTAACTGAGTTGGGGTCCAAAGGTTTCCATGCAATGGTATTTAAAGTACGAATAATCACTTTTTTGCATGCTCCACTGGAAAGATAAAACAGATATGTTCTACCTCCGTTTTTGACTTGGCCTTGAGAAACACTATTACAATAATTGTTCGTTTGGAAAGTTGAGTTGCTACTTATCCACTCCTTATCGTCTACTGCAATGCAAGACAGAAAACTAATAATATCTAAATCCACAGACCAATAGCTTAGGAGCCATCTAGAATAAGACAATCTCTGAACCGATGCATGGCTCACTGCAGTGAGCCATGCATTTGAGTCAAAAGCTAACGGTGTCCCCCGGGGACACGTCCCCAGGATCGTGCGCCATGCCGTCATCTGGATGTTCACCTGGATCGTGAGATATATCATCCCCCCAATTTTCATCCGCTCCGTTGGTATCATCACCCCCAGATACCAAAATGAGTTCTTCTGCTGTCAATTCACGCATCTTTATATCCTCACGTAATATATAAATTAAAATTGATATTCCATCTGAGTATATTTGGTTTTTACCTCCTCGCCGTATATTGATGAATTAAGTATCTATAGATTGAAGGCCACAATAGAAATTGCCCACCAGGTTAAAGTCTATTTAGGGCATCTAGATCGATCACGCGACTGAAATTATCTTCTAGGTCATCATGAGAGATAACTATTACAGTTTTATCAAGGTTTAATATGTGTTTCAGTATGTTTTTTTTACTATCTAAATCCAAATTGCTAGTTGCCTCGTCAAGCATTAGCACAGGCGCGTCTTCGGCCAGTGCTCTTGCTAATAATATTCTTTGTTTTTGCCCCGCAGATAAAATATTAGCGGCCCCCGAAAGAAGAGTGTTATAACCCATAGGCATTGTAATAATATCATCATGAATACACGCCGCTTCTGCTGCACTAAATACATTGTCAAAGCTTATGTTCGAACGTGAATATATTATATTGTCCAGTATAGTGCCCGATACGATCTGATCGTCTTGCATCATGATGGAAAAATGAGATCGAAATGAATCGGGACCTGTTTCTTCGAGCAGGAAACCGCTTAACATTTGTTTCCCGGAATTTGCCTTTAAATTTCCGCTTAATAAAGAGATTAGTGTGCTTTTGCCTCCCCCCGACTTTCCTCGAAGTAAGATTTTTTCACCGTACCTTATCGAGATATCGCAATTGTACATAATCCATTTCGTTGAAGGTGAATGCCTAAAGCAAACATCTTTCAATGCGATATCGGGTTTCTCAAGCCTGATGCGCCTTCTAAATTGAGTCACTTCAGCTGGGTAACTATATAAATCTTCAAGATTGTCCAGATGATACTGATTTTCGTGCTTGTGGATGAAGTAGTTAGAAATGGAACTCAGATTAACGAAGAACCTTGAGCTAATAAGCAAATATGCAAAAATCCCACCGATGCTTAGGGAGCCATTGGATATTTGGCCTGCAGCTATCACAACGACGAAAATCCTATGCAGATTCAATAACAAATTTAGCAACCCTACGCTTTTTAGTGTGATGCTTTGGGCGGTTGCATCATAATAGTTATAACTAGAATAATTCGCGAAGAACCTTTCTTTGCTTTCTTCCTGAACCCTGGCAGACTGTATCTGCTTTATATTCCGTATCGTGTCTAGGACTATATTATCTGAGCGAGTTTTCATCTTGCTCTTCTGCCGCAACGCATGTCGTTGGTTTTTCGAGATAAATACTACACTCACCCCATACACAATCCCGAATGCAGCTGTGCACAGCGCTAAGTGGATTGAGATAATTGATGATACTATCAGAGCTGCGACAATCAGCCATGCAGCTACAAGTGCCGTACTACGATATTTGTGTTCAAAACTTACAATAGCTAGAAGGGACGTGAACTTCGAAATTATGTTGTTCGATGTCCTCGTTGAAAAAAACGAAACGGGCAAGCTAACGGCTTTCTGAAACGTTTCATATCCTAAAGAGTCTGCTAATGACCTTGCCGTGTTGACAGTGTTTTTTAGATGGATTGTTTGGAGCAGATATTGAATACAGCATAATGCACCAAATAACATCGCAATAACGAACATAAGGTTTTGGTCATTGCTCTCCATTACCTGATCCACTGCTAGCTGAATATAAAAAGGTGATGCTAGCGTAAGGAGCTCTATTACTATGGGTAACACGTAAATCAGCAACGATTTATCACGTTTGAGCCCGGGCTGAAATATGCCTACCTTACGGGCTGAGCCTGAAGCCAACTTACAATCTGCTGTGTAAAAAAGCTCAGTAGCTATACCAGTAAAACTTGCTGAAAACTCACTTCTGTTAAACCGATAAACGCCCTCGGCAGGATCATAAATTGTGAATCTATTTTTACTTGCCTTTGTAAGCACAACAAAATGATTCATGCGCCAGTGAAGAATGCATGGCAACTCTAACGTACGAACTTGTTCCAACTCAAGCCTTAGATGTCGGTACCTGAAACCAATCTTAGATAACAAATCTGACAAGTTCTTTAAATTTATTCCGCGTCCCCCTGTTGCAAAGTCAGCACGCAGGGAGTTAAGTGAAATGTCTACTCCATAGTGCTCGCAGATCATTGCTACACATGCCAATCCGCATTCAGATTGTTCTTGCTGGCGTATGAGCTGAAAATTTTTAATATTCATTTAGTTTTCCTTGCCCCGCCTGTACTACAGAATTTATCAATGGGTCAAATATCCATCTGATAAGAGAGTGCTCTTCAAGCATTACTGAGGCTCGACCGGTAAGTCCGTCTTTTTGGTAGTCTATCTCCAGATTCGAGTTGCTAGATTCAATTATCTTTATAGTCGCTAAATAACCGGGCTCTTCGGCTTGCAAACCTAGCGTACGCAATACGTCTTTCGTGCTGGTTACTGTATTATCAATTTGTATTATTTCCGCCTGAGCTGTTCCGAATTTTGTAAACGGGTAAGCATCATATCGCAGAGTGACTTTCTGTCCGAGATTAGCTAATGCAGCTGCTTGCTTAGGTATTAAAATACGTGCAGTCGGTTCTCCTTTTTCTGCTTCAACCACAATAAGGCTGTCCGATTTCCTGATGCTACTTCCCTTTGAAGCACTCACTGCCGCGACGACGCCATCAAAATCGGCGACAATATATGATAAGATTTGGCTTTCAATATCAATCAGCTCTCGTTCAATCTCTATAGCCTCAGATCTATTGTGGTTGATCTGAATTTCTAGTTCATTTTTATATTGCTTTGCCAGGTTGGGAGCTTCAGAGAGAAACTGCTGCTCCTTTATCAAGTTTTGTTTTGCATAATAAGATAAATTGTCGATATTCAAGACTTTATCTTTAAGATCCTGAATATAACTTTCGGCTACAGCGCCCTCAGCCAGCAAATGATTACCTACCACAATTTTTGATTCTAGAATTTTCCGCGCACTGACTAAGCCATGCACTCGGGCCTCCAACTCAGCGGCCCGTAATTCCGAAAATTTAGATTGGAGCCCTAGCTTTTCTATACTAATTTGATAGTTCTGGGAGTTTTTTACAGACAATTCATTTAGCTGTATAAGATTTTGACTAAGAAGATTTCTTTTTTGAAGATTGGTAGAACCGCTCCGTCCGAATTGCTCTCGTGTGTAGGCTATTAGTTTTTGCCCTCGATGAACGAAGTCTCCCTGCTCCACAAATATCTCAGATATCACACCTTCTGATGTAGCCTCAACACGCTGCTTTCCAGACAGTGCTATTGTGATAAAATTTACGTCTACTCTTCTAGTATAGGGTTGCAACAAAATAAAAAAAACACATAGCATTAAAGCTATCGAAGCTGCCCATGGCTTAATACTGCCAATCCTTTCGGATCTTGCTGCGACGCTCGTATTTTCTAATGTGTTGGGTAGAGATTCTTTTCTAAATAACTTCGCTTGATCTTCCATAATCGACATAGCGGTTCCAAATACCAAGATCCCTAAATGACTAACTATCTTAATGGCAGCTTGCTGCGGATTCCTATCGCACTCTTCAACCTTACTGTTGGATATGTTGCAGTATTATGTCCACATGCTTGCGATTGCATTACAATTGAAGATTTTTTGTATCTATGGCCAGGCCAGCATTGTGATTTATTTGATTTTTATGCGTCGAATGTTTTTTATAGCGGCTTAAGGGTAACGTTCATGAATTCGAGTTGCAGTGTTGTATGCAGATAGGATACCTTGGCTCCCTGGAAGCTCTATTAGTTTTTTGGTGAAGATACAATAAATAGGTGGGGTCATGATTAAGCTTTTAATTGTCACTGTGCTTTTGGGAACAAGCACATTGTTTTCTCTGTACGCTAGCGCATTGTCTCCTGAGAGACAGGCCGCTATCGATGCATGCAGAGCGGAAACAAAGTTAATTCATGTTCGTATACAGTCTGCACCACGAGCATTTTCAAAGCCTGAGGAGACAATCGCTGTTTTGATTCAGGGCGAAAAGCCTCCTCCATCAATGAAGCATCTCGATGGTGCGGAGCTCTGTTTTTATTCGGTACGAAAAAAGTACGTGCAGCTTATTGAATGGGATGCCTTAGGACGAACTAAAAGGCTGCGCAGTCCGATAGAGCCTAAGCAAGATTTATAGTTTTCTTGTTTTTTATCCAATACGTTATTATTGCAAAGTTACTATGTTGATACTCGCGTACCCAGACTATCCAAAGCACACAACACTTTTTGACTGGTTGAAAAGCATCCCCGCTGGTGGCGATAAAACCACACGACTCGCGCGAATTTTCTCTGCGATTCGTACTGAGGCAATCTTGAGCAATGGATTGATGATGCTGATTTACGGACCAAGAGCGTGGGGATTTTCGATGAACCGGATCCCAAGAAGCTCGACTTACTACTCCGCTCCCTGGGACGAGGCTTTGCTGGGGGCTACTTGAACGCTATTCAGCAAAAGCGGATTGAGCATTTTCTTCAAGAGGAAGCGTTAGCCTTCAGCAGTTGGTTTCGGCCTGTGAGTCCAAATGCTCCACAGACGAGACCGATGCTACCTGATCCTGATGATTCTATTGCTCTCAATCAAGCCCCAGATCCTTATGATGACGATGATCGACCCACGTCCCGGGGCGCCTATCCCAGAGTCTAGATTGAAGCCTAAATCGTCCCTGGCCTCTTAGGCACCTGGAATGGCGGCTTAGGGTCGAAAGAGGTCGTTCATGAGCGTCAGCTACCGACCCAACGCAGCCATCCGCTCCTGACTATTGGGTTAATGCACCCACGTCATTCACCAGTGTGCGCCAGCCATCCTTTGCCTCCTGCTCCGAGGTAAAGACTTGCACTTTGGGATGCCAGAACGCCCCCTCGATTACGATGCATTCCAAGGTAGAGTCCTGAAACGTAAAGACATAGTGGATAGCATCTTTCATGAACCGCTGTTTGTCGTGTCGAGGATGAATGGCGTTCCTTTGCTCAAGCTCTGCTAACCAAGGCGAATTATCTATTCGATGAATTTGGTAATGCTTTAGGCCAAGTCCAATGAGCGGATGGCCGCCCAAAGCTTCGTCGTTTGGCGAACCGAATTGGATTTTCTTTACTAGCGGAAAATGAACCACAGCTATTTCTTCTCCGGTGGTGTAATACCGTAAACATAGTTGCGTGTCCGTGGCGAACACCACTGGTTCAGGC
Source organism: Pseudomonas sp. KK18 (assembly GCF_037094675.1). Classification (NCBI taxonomy): domain Bacteria; kingdom Pseudomonadati; phylum Pseudomonadota; class Gammaproteobacteria; order Pseudomonadales; family Pseudomonadaceae; genus Pseudomonas; species Pseudomonas sp. KK18. The sequence goes on along the minus strand of NZ_CP146605.1, from coordinate 2,991,497 downwards.
GACGTACTTGGCTGTGGCCAGGAGTCGAGCAGCACTACGGTCGCTAATGACATGCGGGAACCTGATGAATGAATGGGTTATAAACAGAGTGCGAGAGCGACTCGTTGTCGTCAAACCTTTCTGATCGCGACCGACTGCTTCTGGCCGATTGCAGCCCATCATGACGGGTAGCTTCTTGAAAACTGGCCCCCATTATCGGCCCCAATTTTTCGATGCTGATAATTGGCTACTTTTCCCCGGAAAACCTCCTGGCTTGGGTCGAAGTCGTCGATACAACTACCACCGCCTCCACCACGCTTTCTGAGCAACCACCTCAGGCTTCAGCGAGGCGATCTTAGAGCCAGCAATCTTTACCGGTGCGACGTCCAGACCATCGAAGCTACCTAGACCCAGAGGGGGGCTTTCTGCTTGTAGAAAGCGAGTGGTTTCTGCTGAAGCCACCGCATGCAGTAACGATGAGGGCGTTATATTCCGACTCAAGACGTGAATGCCGTTCTCTGGGTCATGCAGACCACTTGCGTCGGTGCCTTCAACCCCATCTATCAGAAGCGGCTGGATCATGACCGTCCCAAGCTCGTAGGTGATATCCAGATCACCGCAAACGCAACGCAGTCTTTGCAGTTCACCATTCGACGATACACACACAAAATCCAGCCCGTCGTCATCCGTGCAAAAGCTGCAAACGTGTAATTGAAGGCTTTTACTCAGCGCTAAATTCACATTCAGGAAAGCTCTCTTGAAGTAGTCGGCTAGCTGAGCATCCCTAAGCACTTTGTATATCCGCGATAGCGCTGCCAATTCTTGAGGAAGCTCAAGCGGTACATCCTTGATGGGTGGCATAGACGTAAAGGGCCATTTCCGTTCTTCGCCAGCCTTGAACGTGTCTAAGTAGAACGACGTGGCGTTTTCATCCTGGTGCAATGACCAACCAATGCTCACCGGCAACGTAGAAAGTGGTTCTAACTCCGGCTTCACATTCATCGCGTGCGCAACGACAAGGTACCCCATTGTTTAGATCCTTCAGGTACAGGGCTGAATCGCTCCAAGCATAGTCGATACTTGAGTGTGTGATATTGGCCGATGGCATTCGCGCATGGCCGAGAGCTGACTCAAACAGCCTGAAAAATTCCGGGGATTGAAAATGGAAGAAACGCTCTCTTCGATATTTATGCACTAAAGGAAAACCCATAAATATGAATGGGAAAACCGTCGTTGCGATCATCAACCCCGATTGTTCCTAGCCGATTTACAAATGTTAACTCCTTCAACTGGCTATTGGCTTTAGGCTTCGAATCACAAAGTCCGATCGGACCCAATCAGCTCTAAGACGACTCTACAACCATGAATCTGCACGCCATCGCCGCGACGCTTTTTGCGTTTTTCACACTGCTTCCTTCCTCAGTGCACGCCGCAACCCCCATCGCCCATGTCGCTATCTACCGAGGCCCGGCGGGCTGCGAGGGATGTTCAGAGAATGTCAAAACAGCCCTGCTGCGCGTCCGCCCGAATGCGCAGATTGACTTTGTAGGTGCCGATGAATCGATCGACATCACGCCGCAAAGCCTCGCTCGTTATGACCTCTACGTTCAACCGGGTGGCGGTCAGGACATCCCTGCGGCGCTTGATAGTTTGGGGGATGCGCGGGTGCAGGCCATTCGTGACTTTGTCGCCCAGGGTGGGCGCTACCTGGGGCTTTGTATGGGTGCTTATCTGGCCGACGACAGCAACTTTGGCCTGATACCCTACGACCTTGATTCAGAGGCGGGCAGGCCTGGGTTTGAGGTCGCGGGCATTGCGGACGCGGCGGTGCAGGTTGTGTGGGATGGGAAAGCCGATAGCGTCTTTTATCAGGATGGGCCTTACTTCCCCAAGCCTGACGCGACCTCGCCTTCTTCAACCATTGCGACCTACCGGAATGGTGATGTGGCGGCAGCGCGTTACACCTATGAAAACGGGGTAGTGGTGCTGAGCGGCCCGCACCCAGAGGCGGATCGGGAGTGGTTCGAGAAGGCGAATATTCCCTTGAGCAAGATGCCGCGGGGTGAGCTTTTTGGGGCGTTGGTGCGCAGCATTGAGGGGCGCAGGTAGGGGGCGATGATGACTTCCGGATTTCAGCTGGATGCTCCAGCCAACTGAAAAAGTCATATGGCCGCCAGCTATTTACCCAGGTTTTGATTCATCAAATTGTCCAGTACGGGAAATTTGGTGGCCGCCTGCCATTCGCGTAAATGCTTGCAGCCTTCATCATTGAGCTCGGCAAGGTTGCTGCGAGCGTCGCATATCGTGAACCACTTCTGCCGGAGAGATGGATACTTTACAAACTCTTCCCGGGTTGGGGGTTGGTTAGTGGATAAACGCAGAACTGACAGCACTAAAAGTGCAGACACCCCGATACCGATAGAGCCGTTTTTATAATTCATATCAACTTCCGCAAATGAGAAACCTAACCCCACAGCAGAACTAATGACCGCTGTTAATTGCTTGGGGCGTTGGTCGACTATAAGAAGAGAAATGGATCGATAAAAGATCCATTTTCGACGTATCTCATAGGGCCATTTATTCACAAGATGGGGAAATCAGAAAAAATCGGGGCAGCCTACCGAACGCTCGGGCAATCACGAAGCTGCCGGCGAACCTGGCGCATGTCGAGCAAAACTCAGCCCAACTCCCGCCCCAAAAACGGCGCAGTCCGGCTCCCCTTACTCTTCGCCACCTTCTGCGGCGTCCCGCTCACCACCACCTTCCCGCCTCTGTCCCCAGCCCCCGGCCCAATATCAATCACCCAATCACTCTGGGCCACCACGCGCATTTCATGCTCTACCACAATCACCGTGTGCCCCGCCTCCACCAGATGATTCAACTGGCTCAACAACCGATCCACATCCCGCGGATGCAGCCCGGTCGTCGGTTCATCCAGCACATACAACGTCGCGCCCCGGGCATTGCGTTGCAGCTCGGTCGCCAGCTTGATGCGCTGCGCCTCCCCGCCTGACAACTCGGTCGCCGGCTGGCCAAGGCGCAAATAACCCAAGCCAATATCCCGCAGCACTTGCAGCGAGCGCAGCACACCCGGCTCTTCGGCAAATACCTCTACCGCCTGTTCAACCGTCAGCCCCAGCACCTGGGCGATGGTCAGCCCTTCCCACTTGATCGCTAACGTTTCCGGGTTGTACCGCGCGCCGTGGCACGTCGGGCATGGCGCGTACACGCTGGGCATGAACAGCAATTCAACGCTGACAAACCCCTCGCCTTCGCAGTTCGGGCAGCGGCCTTTGGCGACGTTGAAGGAGAATTGCCCGACGTCGTAATTCCGCTTTTTCGCCGCGGGTGTGGCGGCGAATAGTTTGCGTACGTTGTCGAACAGGCCGGTGTAGGTCGCGAGGTTGGAGCGCGGTGTGCGGCCAATGGGTTTCTGGTCCACCTGCACCAGGCGGCGGATGTGTTCCAGCCCGCCGCTGATACGGCCGCCGCTGGTTTGCGGGGCGTCGTCTTCGAGGCTGGGTTCGTCTTCGGTTTCCACCACGCGGCCCAGGCCTGCGCCTACCAGTTCCAACAGCGCCTGGCTGACGAGGCTGGATTTGCCCGAGCCGGAAATGCCGGTGACGGCGGTGAAGCAGCCCAGGGGAAAGTCCACGCTGAGGTCGTTGAGGTTGTTGCGCGTGACGCCTTCCAGGCTCAGCCAGCCGGTGGGTTGGCGCGGTGGTTGGCTGACGGGGCGCTTTTCGGCGAACAGGTATTCGCGGGTTTGCGAGGCTTCAATCTGTGCGAGGCCGGCGGGTGGGCCGCTGTACAGGACCTGGCCGCCGTGCTCGCCGGCAGCCGGGCCGACGTCGATCAGCCAGTCGGCGCGGCGCATGGTTTCGAGGTCGTGTTCCACCACGAACAGCGAGTTGCCGGCGGCCTTCAGGCGGTCGAGGGCGGCGAACAGGGCTTCGCCGTCGGCAGGGTGCAGGCCGGCGGAGGGTTCGTCGAGTACGTAGATCACGCCGAACAGTTGCGAGCCCAGCTGGGTGGCCAGGCGCAGGCGTTGCAGTTCACCGGAGGACAGGGTTGGTGTGCTGCGCTCAAGGGCCAGGTAGCCGAGGCCGAGGTCGGTCAGGGTGCTGACGCGTTCGAGCAGGTCCTGGGCGATGCGTTGGGCGGCCAGGCGTTTTTCCACGGAGAGCTTTTTATCGCCCTGCCCTTCGGCCACCGGTCGCAGCAGTTCGGCGAGTTGCAGCAGAGACATTTGCGACAGTTCGCCAATGTCCACGCCGGCAAATTTCACCGACAGCGCGGCCTTGTTCAGGCGTTTGCCTTCGCACAGCGGGCACGGGCTGCCTTGCATGAACTGCGACACGCGCTTTTTCATCAGGGCGCTTTGGGAGTGGGTGAAGGTGTGCAGGATGTAGCGCCGGGCGCCGGTGAAGGTGCCCTGGTAGCTGGGTTCGAGTTTGCGTTTGAGGGCGTCGCGGGTTTGGGCGGGTGTGAAGCCGGCATACACCGGGACGGTGGGGGTTTCTTCGGTGAAGAGGATCCAGTCGCGCTGCTTTTTCGGCAGGTCGCGCCACGGGATGTCGACGTCGTAGCCCAGGGTGACGAGGATGTCGCGCTGGTTCTGGCCTTGCCACGCCAGTGGCCAGGACGCCACCGCGCGTTGGCGGATGGTGAGGGAAGGATCGGGCACCATCAGGGCTTCGGTCACTTCGTACACGCGGCCCAGGCCGTGGCATTGCGGGCAGGCGCCCTGGGGCAGGTTGGGGGAAAAGTCTTCGGCGTAGAGCATCGGTTGCCCCGCCGGGTAACTGCCGGCGCGGGAGTAGAGCATGCGGATCAGGCTGGACAAGGTGGTGACGCTGCCCACTGATGAACGTGTGCTGGGTGTACCGCGCTGTTGTTGCAGGGCCACGGCGGGCGGCAGGCCTTCGATGGCGTCGACGTCCGGTACGCCGACCTGGTCGATCAGGCGGCGGGCGTAGGGCGCCACGGATTCGAAGTAGCGGCGCTGAGCTTCGGCGTAGACGGTGGAGAATGCCAGCGAGGACTTGCCGGAGCCTGACACGCCGGTGAACACCACCAGGGCGTCGCGGGGGATGTCCACGTCGACGTTGCGCAGGTTGTGTTCCCGGGCACCTCGTACCCGCACGAAGCCAGGGCGTTGGGTGGTGAGTGAGGTGTCTGGTGGCAGGTTGCGCTGGGAAGTCATGGGTAACCTTATCGGTGTGTTCAAGGCAGTGAAGATCAACTGTGGGAGCCGGGCTTGCCCGCGATGACGGTGTGCCAGTTACCGGATGGGGTGCCTGACACTCCGCCATCGCGGGCAAGCCCGGCTCCCACAGTGGTTTGGTGTTGCTGGCTGGATCTTCATTCGTCACATCATTCGGGAGGTCAGTACCGAGCGCACCCGTTGCGCCAAGTCATCCGGGCCATAGGGTTTGCTCAGCAGGTGAATGTCGTTGCCCAGCAGGTGGTTGCTGGAAAGAATGTCGCGGGTATGCCCGGAGGTAAACAGCACCGCTATCGCCGGCACTTGCCTGCGCGCCCACTCGGCCAGGTCGGTGCTTTTGACCCGGCCCGGCATCACCACGTCGGTGAAGATCAGGTCCGGTTGCAGGCCGGCCTGGAGCATCAGCATGGCCCGGTCGCCGTCTTCGGCGGTGAGCACGGTGTAGCCGGATTGTTCGAGCAATTCCACCGCGGCCGCGCGTACGCCTTCGTTGTCCTCAACCACCAGGATCGTCTCATGGCCGCCGGTGGGTTGTGTGAGCTCGACGGGCGCATCGTGGTTTTCCGGCTCTCCCAGGTTGCGCGGGAAATACATCTGCACCACGGTACCGCTGCCCTCCACGCTCTCGACCTCAACATGCCCGCCACTTTGGCGCACGAACCCGAACACCATGCTCAGGCCCAGGCCGGTACCGTGGCCATTCGGCTTGGTGGTGAAAAACGGTTCGAAGGCCCGTGCCAGGATCGTCGCTGACATGCTGGCGCCGCTGTCGGCGACGGCCAGGCGCACGTATTCACCGGGGTTGATGCTTTTACCGGCGCAATCCGGAGGGTTGAGGATAATGTTTTCGCCGGTGATCCGGATCACCCCCTCGCCTTTCATGGCATCCCGGGCATTGATCGCCAGGTTGAGCAGCGCGTTTTCCAGTTGGTTGCGGTCGACGTTAATGCACCACGGATCCTGGGGCAGTTGCACATCAATGTGGATGGTTTCTCCCAGCGCCCGCTGCAGCAGCTCGCCCAGGCCTTCATAGATGCGCAGCGGGTTGTACACCGCCGGTGACAATGGCTGGCGACGGGCGAAGGCCAGCAGTTGCGAGGTCAGTTTGGCCCCACGTTCCACTGCCGCGATGGCGGCGCTGACCCGGCGCTGCACCTGGGGGTTGTCCGGTTCATGCCGGGCCAGCAGGTGCAGGTTGCCGGAGACCACTTGCAGCAGGTTATTGAAGTCGTGGGCCACGCCGCCGGTCAGGCCGCCAATGGCTTCCAGCTTCTGTGATTGGCGCAACTGTTCCTCGGCGGCGGAACGGGCTTGCACCTCCGCGGCCACGCGCTGCTCCAGGTTGTGGGTGAGTTCCTGGCGCAGGCGCTCGGAGATCATATGTTCGGTGGTCTCCACTACAATCGCCAGGACCCCGGCCGGTCGTTGGTCGTCACCGGCCACGGGGCTGTAATACAGGTCCATCCAGACTTCTTCCGGGCGGCCGTCGCGCAACAGTTCCAGGGGCAGGTTGCGGTAGGACAAGGTGCCGCCAGCCAGGCAGGTGTCGACCACATTGCGGTTGAAGTCGGCGACTTCCGGCCAGCCCAGTTCCACCGGCGCACCCAGCAGATAAGGGTGGCGACCGCCGGCAAATACCGAATAGCTGTCGTTGTAGATCATGTAACCGGCGTGCCCCCACAGCATCACCATGGGCATGGGCGATGCCAGCATCATCTGCACGGCGCTGGTCAGGCTGGAGGGCCAGGCATTCATCGGGCCGAGGTCGGTGGTGGACCAATCGAAAGCACGAATCCTCTGGGCCATTTCCCCAGCCCAACCCTCACAGCCGTGGGTATTGGATAAAAACTGCATCGGTCGGCTCTGCAAAAGATAAAAGGTGGGCGGCGATGAAAACTTTGAGCCCGGCAGCGGCGGTTGGTTTCATCGCATATTGCTTATGCCGGCAGGAAGGAGCAAGGGCCGGCTCAGCGAAAGTCCCGGCTGCGCACACTGATGCCCGACAGCAACGGGGTCAGGTCGGTCAAGCGCCCGGCGATCAGGTGCCGAACCTCCCCCACCGCTTCCCAGCGGCCATCCACCTTGAGCAACCGCGAGCCCACCAGCGCCTGGCGTTGGCGCTCGGCCAGATCGCGCCAGACCACCACATTGATATTGCCGAACTCATCTTCCAGGGTGACAAAGGTAACGCCGCTGGCCGTGCCAGGGCGTTGTCGACCGGTGACCAGGCCGGCGACGCTGACGTTGCGGCCATGCTCAACCTGCAGCAATTCCCTGGAACTGCGGCAACGCCGCGCGCGCAGTTCATCGCGCAACAGCGCCAACGGGTGTGGGCCCAGGGTGGTGCCGACGCTGGCGTAGTCGGCATACAAATCTTCGCCGACTGTCGGTTGCGGCAGCTCCACCACCGCCTCTTCCGGGCTGGCGATACCGGCAAACAGGCCCAGTTGTTTCTGCACCCCGGCCACCTCCCAACGCGCCCGGTGCCGATGCCCGGCCAGGCCGCGCAAGGCACCGGCATCCGCCAGCAGTTCCTGGGCGCGAGTGTCCAATTGGGCACGCTCGCCCAAGTCGGCAATATCAAAAAACGCCCGGGCCTGGCGCGCCGTTTCGATACGCCGGCCGTCCTCTTCGCGAAACCCGGAGATCATGCGCAAGCCCATGCGAATCGCCGGTTGCTGGCCTTCGATCGGCTCAAGGCTGCAATCCCAGTCACTGGCCTGCACATCCACCGGGCGGATCTGCAAATGATGGCGACGGGCGTCCTGCAGGATCTGGTCCGGGCTGTAGAAGCCCATGGGCCAGCTGTTGATCAGGGCGCAGGCAAACGCTGCCGGTTCATGGCATTTGAGCCAGCAACTGGCATAGGTCAGCAAGGCGAAACTGGCGGCATGGGACTCGGGAAAACCGTAGCTGCCAAAGCCCTTGATCTGCTCGAAGATCTGCGCGGCGAAGGCTTCGCTGTAGCCGTTTTTCAGCATGCCGGTGCGCAGGCGTTGCTGATGGGGTTCGAGGCCGCCGTGGCGTTTCCAGGCGGCCATGGAACGGCGCAGTTGGTCGGCTTCGCCGGGGGTGTAATCGGCGGCGACCATGGCGATCTGCATGACCTGTTCCTGGAACAGCGGGATGCCCAGGGTGCGTTCCAGTACGGACTTGAGTTCCGGCGATGGGTAGGTGGTTTCTTCCTCCTTGTTCCGCCGCCGCAGGTACGGATGCACCATGCCACCCTGGATGGGCCCCGGCCGCACGATGGCGACCTCAATGACCAGGTCGTAGAATTTTTCCGGTCGCAGGCGGGGCAACATCGACATCTGCGCCCGCGACTCAATCTGGAACACGCCGATAGTGTCGGCCTTGCTGATCATCGCGTAGGTTGCCGCATCTTCCTTGGGCACCGAAGCCAGGCTCAGGTCCCGGTTGCGATGGCGGCGCAGCAGGTCGAAGCAGCGGCGAATCGCACTGAGCATGCCCAGCGCGAGGATGTCCACCTTGAGCAGGCCCACGGCGTCGAGGTCGTCCTTGTCCCACTGGATGATGGTGCGCTCGGCCATGGCCGCATTTTCCACCGGCACCAGGGTGTCCAGCGGGTGTTCGGAAATCACGAAGCCGCCGGGGTGCTGGGACAGGTGCCGGGGGAAGCCGATCAGTTGCTGAGTGAGTGTGAGCACCCGGCGCAGCACCGGGCTGTCGGGGTCGAAACCACCTTCGCGCAGGCGTTCCAGGGGCGGTGCTTCGTCGCTCCAGCGCCCACAACAGTCGGCCAGGGCGTTGACCTGATCCGGCGGCAACCCGAGGGCCTTGGCCACGTCGCGCACCGCGCCGGCGCCGTGGTAGCTGCTGACCACCGCCGTCAACGCGGCGCGGGTACGCCCGTAGCGCTGGAAGACGTATTGCAGCACTTCTTCGCGGCGTTCGTGCTCGAAGTCCACGTCGATGTCCGGCGGCTCGTTGCGTTCGCGAGACAGGAAGCGCTCGAACAGCATGTTCATCAGGCTCGGGTCGATCTCGGTGATGCCCAGGGCAAAACACACCGCCGAGTTGGCCGCCGAGCCGCGGCCCTGGCACAGGATCGAACGGCTGCGGGCGAAGCGCACAATGTCGTGTACGGTGAGGAAGTAGCTTTCGTAGCCGAGGTCGCTGATCAGTTCCAGTTCGTTATTGATCTGCTGGAGGGTCTTGGCGTCGACCCCTTTCGGCCAACGCTGGGCGATGCCTTGCTCGGTCAAGGTGCGTAACCAGGATTTTGCATCCTGGCCTTCAGGTACCAACTCCCTGGGGTATTGATAGCGCAATTGGCCGAGGTCAAAGGTGCAACGCCGGGCAATGTTCAGGGACTCTTCCAGCAAGTGCGCCGGGTACAGCGCGGCCAATGCATCGAGGCTGCGCAAGTGCCGTTCACCATTGGGATGCAGGCGCGCGCCGGCTTCGGCCACCGGGACGTGGTGACGGATTGCGGTCATGGTGTCTTGCAACGCACGGCGACCGCGCACATGCATATGCACATCGCCGCAGGCCACCGCCGGCAGGTGCAGGCTGGCGGCCAGGTTCAGGCGTTGCTCAAGGTGACGGGCATCGTTCTGGCCGCAATGCAGTTCCACCGCCAGCCACAGGCGATCGGTGAAGGTGCTGCACAGCCATTGGATATGGGCCTGGGTATCGGTGTCTTCGACCATCCATAACGCGAGCAAGCCGTGTACCGCGGTGAAGTCTTCCTGCAGCAACCGGTAGTGACCTTTTTCCGCACGGCGACGGGCGATGGTGATCAGCCGGCACAGGTGTTGATAGCCTTCCAGGTTCTCCACCAGCAGCACCAGCTTGGGGCCGTTTTCCAGGCGCATCTCGCTGCCGATAATCAGCGGCAACCCGACTTCCTTGGCCGCCTGCCAGGCACGGACGATGCCCGACAAGGTGCATTCATCGGTGATGGCCAGCGCCTCGTAACCCTGCTGCCTGGCCCGTTCAAACAGCTCGCGGGCACTGGAGGCGCCCCGCTGGAAACTGAAGTTGGACAGGCAGTGCAGCTCCGCGTACTTCATGCAAACCAGCCTTGCAGCCACAGCGTGCCGCTTTCGCCCACGGTGCGGTAAGCCCAGCCCTGCTGGCCGGCGCGGGTGCGCACCAGGTAGTAATCGCGGCGCACATCGGCGCCATCCCACCAGCCGGACTCGATGCGTTCCGGGCCCATCAGGATGTGTAGACCTTGCTCGGCCAGAGGCGTCGGTTCATGCAGCAACCAGCCCGGGCGTTGCACGTTATTTGAGGGGGTGCACGGGCGAGTGTCGGCGCCGGCTTGCCAGGCGCATTCGGGGCGGTGATCGGCGTGAAACCGCAGGCCTTGCACCGCTTCATCCCCCAGCCGCGCCCGCAGGCGTTCGCGCAGTTGTTCCCACGGCAGGGTTTGCTGCGGGCGCTCGTCGAACAGGTCCTGGCGCTGGGGCACAAACACCGGCAGGTCCTCGGCCACCAGGCGAAAGCCGCGCACCGGCGAGGTGACTTGCACTTGCTCCAGGCGCCCACGGGCCAGTTCGAACAGCATCGCCGCGTCACGCTCGGCGCTGAGCAGGCCGACCTTGATCACGCTGTCGGGCTCGGCCGCGTGCTCCAGGTGCAGGTCAAAACGCTGCACGCCACTGTCGCGGCCACACAGGAACGCCGACAGGTCGCCAGTCAAACGGCGCAAGGGAAACAGCAAGGCCTGGTGGGACAACACATCAAAATTCAGCTCGATGCGCACATCAAACCGGTCCGGCGGCTGGTAGAACGCCAGCGCCAGGGGCCGTTGGCCGCACAGTGCATCTAGGTGCTTGAGCAGCGCAGCGTCGAAGCGCCGGGCCAGGGTATGCCGAGGCAACGCCTGCACCTGGGCCAGGGTGCGCAAGCCCATGCGCGACAATGCGCTGGCAGCTTGCGGGTCGAGGCCGGCGCGGTCGATGGGGATCGGTGCCAGGGCGTGTTGCAGGTATTGCTCATCGGCCACGGCCAGGCCGTCGTAGACATTCGCCAATATCCGCGCCGCCGCCGGGTTCGGCGCGGCGACGATGCGGTGACGAAACCCCAGTTCGGTCAGCTCCTTGCGCAAGCGCGCTTCGAGCAACGGCCACGGCCCGAACAGGCCCAGGCTCGACTCGATCTCGAACAGCAACGCCCGTGGGTAGAACACGCTGACCTGGGAGCTGAAACGGTAGGCCCAGGCGGCGAGAAACTGTTGCCAGTATTCGATCTGCGCCGGGTCGTATTCGGCGCAGGCAAACGCCTTGGTCAAGGCATGGGCTGCCGTCAGGGATTGGCCGGGGCGCAGGCCGAGTTTGCGCGCGGCGTCATTGACGGTTTGCAGCACCCGCCGCTGCGGCGTGCCGGCCAGCAGGGCCAACGGCTGGTCCGGTTCGGGGCGCGAACGCAGCACCCCGTCCAGCGCCAATTGCGGGAACACAATACACACCCAGCGCATGCCAACCTCAGTGCCCAAGCGCAATGGGCGCGGGATGGGCCAGGCCACCCCGGCACTTGAGCACCCGCACCTGCGCCGGGCTCGCCTCAACCGCCAGGCGCAAGGCGGCCGGTGACGGGTTGATGGCCTCGCTCAAGGAGCGCCAGGCGAAGGCCAGGGTCTGGCCGGTTTCCGCCGCCACCTGCAAGCGGCGCAAGGCGCGGTCATCGGCCCTGCGCGGCCAGCACAGCACCGCGCCACAACTGCCGGAACGCAGGCATTGCTCCACTGCCCACAAGGCATCGCGTTCATCGGCCTGGATCACTGACAGCTGGCGCACATCCACCCCGGCGTTTTGCCAGGCGTGGGGGTACGGCGTGTAGGGCGGCGCCACCAGCACGATGCGCTCACCGGCCGCCGCCAACCGTGCCAGGGTCGGCCACACCAACTGCAACTCGCCCACGCCCTCCTTGGCCATCAGGATTTCGCTCAACGCCGCTTCCGGCCAGCCACCGCTGGGCAGCACCGCATCCAGGGCCGCAAGCCCGGTGGGATGGAAGCTGGCCGGCGGCGCGGCGGGCCGGCCTTTCCAGACCCGGCCGCCATTGAACAGCGAGTCCAGTGCAACGACGGCGCCCATCAGCCTTGCCTCACCAGGCCGCAGAACACCCCTTCGATGGCCAGGTCCTGATCGGGCCGCACCACGATGGGTTGATAGGCGGGGTTGCGCGCCAGCAGGCGCACGCGCTCGCCCACGTGTTCGAAACGTTTGATGGTGACTTCACCGTCCAGGCGCGCTACCACGATCTGCCCGTTCAAGGCCTCGGCACTGCGGCGTACGCCTACCAGGTCGCCATCGAGGATGCCGTCTTCGATCATCGAATCGCCCTGCACCCGCAGCAGGTAATCCGGGGTTTTCGCGAACATGCCCGGGTCGAGCAATAGACGGTTGTGCACTTCGGCATCGGCGCCAATGGGCAAACCGGCGGCCACCCGGCCGAGCACCGGAATATCCAGCAGCTCCGGCCGCGCCGGTTGATTGAGCAGGCGGATGCCGCGCGCCTGGTTGGGGTTGACCTCGATAAAGCCGCCCTCGGTCAGCGCCAGCACATGCTTGCGCGCCACGCTGCGGGAGGCAAAGCCGAACGCCTCGGCGATCTCGGCGAGGCTGGGGGACTGGCCTTGCTGCGCGATACGGTCGCGGATAAAGGTCAGGATGGCGGTACGGCGGGGCGTTAGATTCGTCATGGAGTACATTTGTACTCCTGTGGGAATTTTCTGGCAATATCCGTCAGTCGCTTCCCATGCAGCCACCAGAAAAGTCCCCGCCAAGTTGACGAACGGTCTTTCGAATGTTCAGATGCCGGCCTGTTTCAGGTGCCTCATGCCGCCGTGCATGGGGTGAAACGGGAAACCGGTGCCGCTCTTTTCGAGCCAGTCCGGTGCTGCCCCCGCAACGGTAGACGCGTGACCCCTTCGACACACCACTGTGGCCTGCGCGCCATGGGAAGGTGAAGGTGTCCATACGCGTGAGCCCGGAGACCGGCCTGGAATTCTGTTTGGCAAAATCCTGCGGTGGGCGGGCATGGGCCGGTATTGGCGTGTGCTCGGTGCCTACTCGTGCGTGCTTTTCGCGAAAGATACTTTTCCGAGAAGACTATGATTCGACCTTACAATACTTCCGTGCTCAGCCTGCTGCTCGGCTGCCTGTTCAGCCCCCTGCTGCTGGCCGACGACCCTCCCCTTGAGCTCAAGCAGCAGATCATTTCCGCACCGTCGGTGGAATCCACCACCGTGGCCGACATGGCCCAGTACGGCAGCAAGGTCGAGATCGTCACCCGCGAACAGATCGAACGCGCCGGCCCCGCCGCCGATGTGTCGCGCGTGATGCAGATGTTCATCCCCGGCCTGTACGTGGCACCCAAGAATGGCCCGTTCGACTACGGCACTTATTCCCTGCTGGGTGGGCGCAACGACGACACGCTGATCCTGCTGGACGGCGTGCGCCTGAACAACCGCCTGTACGGCGGCCTGTACCTGGACACCCTGCCCGCCAACGCCATCGAGCGCATCGAAGTGCTCAAGGGTGGCCAGAGCCTGCTGTTCGGCACCCAGGCGGTGTCGGGGGTGATCAACATCGTTACCCGCAGCCCGCAAACCCGCGAGGCGTCCGGCGAGGTGAACCTGGGCGCAGACACCTTCGGCGGCACCACCGGCGATGCCCGGGTCGAGAAGATCTTCAACAACGGTTTTGGCGACCTCGGCTTGCTGGCCTACGTCAGCCGCAACGTCTCCGAGGGCTACCAGCCGTTTCGCAACCGCGACATGAAAAACGTAAGCGACAAGAAACGCTCCTACGAAGTCACCACCTTCGGCACCAAGGCGATCCAGTCGTTTGGCGATGACACGCGCCTTGAGCTGTTTTACCAGTACGCCGACGCCAACCTCGATTTCGCCCGGCCGGTGGACAACCACAAGACCACCAACGACCGCGTACAACAAATCGCCACGGCCACCTTCGAGCAAACCCTCAACGAGCGCCTGAGCTACTTCGTCAAAGGGCATATCAACGATTGGGACACGCGCTATACCCGCATCAACAATATCGAAGGCGGCGGCACCCGGGCCATCAACCACAACGACTACTGGGGCTTCACCGACTGGGGCGTGCAGGCCGAAGGCAAGGCCGTACTGCCCGGCGAGCACGTGCTGGTATTCGGGTCCGATAACCAGTGGTTCAAGGGCCAGGACGATGTATTGATCATCGACGACAACAAGGCCCAGGCCCACGCGCTGTACACCCAACTGCGCCCGAATATCGAAGCCCTGCCGAACTGGCACCCGAGCATCGGCGTACGCCACGAAGCCATGAGCGGCGGCGACAGCGCCACCGTCGGCATGCTCACTTCGCTCTACGACCTCAACGACAACTGGGCCCTGCGCGGCCAATACGGCACTGCCTACAAACTGCCGAATGCCGAGCAACTGTTCGTCAACGAAGACGATGAGAAAGGCAACCGCAACCTCAAGCCGGAGAAGAGCCGCAACGCCGAACTGGGCGTCGACTACAAGGGCAGCCTGCTGGCCCGGGACTTCAGCGCCAGCGTCACGCTGTTCAAACGCAAGATCACCGACCTGATCACCCTGGACGATATCCAGTGGGTCAACGGCCAGGGGCAGATCCAGATGCGTGGTTTCGAGGCCGACGCCAAGCTGCAGCTCAATGAACAATGGAGCGTGCAGGCCGACATGACCCGCAACCTCACCGAGTCCCGTGCGGGTGTCACCATCAACGATATCCCGGGCTTCTTCGCCCGCTCGCGGGTCGGCTATGAATCGGCGGACCGCCTGTGGGGCGCCGGCACCGCCGTGCGTTACATCGGCGATATCGTCAGCTCGAAAAAGGTCGAATACGGCAACTACACCGTGGTGGATGCCGACGCCTATCGCTATCTCGACAACGCCCACCAACACCGCGTGAGCCTGCTGGTAGAGAACCTGTTCGACCGCGATTACGTCACCAGCCGCGCCAGCAACGTCGACAACCTCGGGCGGCCGTTCACCTCCGAAGTACGCTACACGTATCGCTTCTGATGAGTACGCCCGTGGAAACTCATCCGGACTGGTCCCATGTGCCTGACCACGCCCGTCACGTGTTCCTGTGCACTGGCCCACGCTGTACGCAGCGTGGCGCGCTGCAACTGTGGAAAACCCTGCGCCGCCACCTGCTGCAACACGACTGCATCGAAATGCCTGGCGGCGTACTGTTGACCCGCACCCACTGCCAGTTCCCGTGCAACCTGGGGCCGATCGTGACGGTGTACCCGGACACTTGCTGGTACGGCGTGCACAACAAAGACGATGTGCAACGGCTGGTGGAGGTGCATCTGGTGGGCGGCGAAGTCGTCGAGGATCTGCTGATCAAGGAGCGCCCATGAAGGCCTCGTGGCTGCTGCTGGGCGCCCTGCTCTGCGCGCCATCGGTATTGGCCGACAGCTTTCGCAACTGCAACCAGGATTGGACCGCCGCCCACTCACCGCCTTCGCGCATCGTGGCCCTCAACCAGCATGCCGCAGACCTGCTGTTGGCGCTGGATGTCGGCCCGGCCTTGGTGGGCGTGGCGTATCTGGATGACAACGGTGTGGCCCACCGACACGGCGAGTATTTCGGCGTGCCGGTGATTGCGCCCAAGTACCCGTCCAGCGAAGTGCTCTATGCGCAGAAACCGGATCTGGTGGTCGGTGGATTCGCCACTGCCTTTGGCACTGGTGTCACCTCCCGCACAGGGTTGGCAGGCAACGGGGTTGGGTCGTACTTGCTGGAGTCGGCGTGCGACGGGCATTCGCTGGATTACTTCGGGCATATCCGCAACGACCTGTTCACCCTTGCCGCCCTGGTGCATAAACAGCCACGGGCGCGGGCGTTGAGCGATGCCATGGACGCCGACCTGGCCAGTGCCCAGGCGCTGGCTGGTGAGGGTAAACCGCTGTCGGTGTTTTACCTGGACAGTGAGGTCAACGGGTTGGACAGCGAGGGTCGGCGTGGTTTTGTCACCACGTTGGTGGCGGCTGCTGGTGCGCGCAATTTATTTGCCGGGATCAACCAATACCGCGTCACCGTGAGCAGCGAAACCCTGCTGATGAGTGACCCGGATGTGATTTTGCTGGCAGATGCGCTGTGGTCACCGGCCAGCCGCAAACGTCAGTTGCTGACCACCGACCCGGTGCTGTCGCGTTTGCGGGCGGTGCGGGAGAACCGGATGATCGATATTCCCTTTACCCATTTGGTGCCCACCGCGAATAGCGGCCGAGTCGTGTTGGAGTTGGCGAGGCAATTCAAACAACTGGCTGAATAATTCACGAGCGAAGCGCCTGACCAATTTACTCAGTCCATGCCACCGACCAAAGTTGTGAAACGCTGTAGGTTTCCAATGCTGAGCGCTTCGTACTTTTAATCGCCTCCAGCTCCTGGCCTGACAGATCAGGGTGATAGAGCTCGCACTTGGTGGCCGAGATATCACTCATCCCGGCCTCAGTGACTACCGGCTCGACCGCGCCACCATCCACCGGGGAAAGCCGGGGCCCCAAGACGAAAAAAAGGGGCGATCAATGATCGCCCCAAATACAACGAGAGGTCCTTTTCTAAAACTACAAGCTGATCTGCTGGCGCTCCTCATCCGTCAACCGCGCCCGCGCCTGGTCACTCAACGGTCCGGCGCCGAGCACCTGCACCGGGCTGTCGGGGTTGTAGCCCGAGGTCTTCTGCCCATCCTCCGGCTTGCGCTCAACTGGCTCGCTGCCAAAGCTCAACACTTCCACTGTGACAATCGACGCCCGGCCCTGTTTGGCCGCCGCCTGCTGGCTGCGCGCGGCATCTTCCGCCGCCTGGGACGCCGCCGCACCGGCTGCGCTCGCCGAGGTCATGGCCCCGGTGTTTACCGCCGCCGACACCGGCACCCCGGACGACTTGCCCTGGGTCTGGATGTTGGCGGCATTAACGACGCGCAACGCGGCAATGTTGATGTTGCCCGAGACCCGAATCCCCGCTTCACCCGCATCGATGGTGCCCAGCGGGGCGATCAGGTCGATGTCTCCGGCCGGCACTTCGGGAATCGGGTTCAAGGTGGCAATCCCCGCCCCGG
Source organism: Pseudomonas sp. KK18 (assembly GCF_037094675.1). Taxonomy (NCBI): domain Bacteria; kingdom Pseudomonadati; phylum Pseudomonadota; class Gammaproteobacteria; order Pseudomonadales; family Pseudomonadaceae; genus Pseudomonas; species Pseudomonas sp. KK18. Next base: position 2,974,223 of record NZ_CP146605.1, on the reverse strand, counting down.
TGCTCGGCACCGCCGGCGACAGGGTCACGTTGCCCCAGTTGTCGTAGACACGCTTGGGCGGCGTGTACACCACGGTGGTCTTGGATCCGCGACCGGCGTTGATGTCGCCCTCGCCGGACCAGCCCATGATCGAGCCGCCGAAGGTGGTCATGATGCGGCTCTGGCCCAGCAGGATGCTGCCCATGGAATACAGCTGGATATCGCCGGCGCCCTGGGTGATCACACCGGCGGTGGACGGCGGTGCCGCGCCTTCGATGCCGAAGGTCTGCCCACCGCCCGGGGTGAGCATCTGGATCGAGCCACCGAAATTGGTGTGTACACCGGAGCCGCCGAACAACGTGATATCGCCCTTGTAGGTGATCGGGTTGCCGGCCACGTCCTTGTCCGGGAACAGCGCGGCAATCGCCGCACGCCCCCGTACATAGCTGCCCTGGCGCACACCGCCCACCGCGTTGTACTCACGGCCGGCGGCCTTGAGTTCGGCGAAGTACACATCACGGGCGAACACCCGTTGCTGTTCAGCGGGCAGTGCGGCGTAAACCGCGCGGGCCTGCTCGCGGGTGCCGACGAAACCGAAGCGCTCGGCGAGCCAGGTGACCAGTTCGTTCTCATAGGTCTTGGCGACCTTGCCGCCCTGGATCGACAGGGCTTCGCCTGGCTGGACGAGGTTGGCCGGGTCCAGGTAGGCCTCGACAAAGCGCCGGTAATCCGGGCCGTTGGGGCCGACGCCAGCTTGCATGACGATGCCTGCGCCAGGGCGGTTGTCGCCCGCGACCACCGGGCCCAGGCTGGTGATGCTGACTTCGCCGCCCTTCGCCGGGTCACGCCCGGACATCAGGATATTGCCGCCCGCCGTCACTTCCAGCAGGCCAGGACCGGCAACCTGGAAGTTGCTGTACAGAATGTCGCGCCCGGCGGAGACGATGGAGATGTCAGTGGGGTTGTTGTGGATGAACAGGTTGCCGGTCGACTGCTCGCTGACCGCACCGGGGGCCGTATTAAAACGGCTGCCACTGCTGACAATGTCTCGCCCCGCCATCATCCAAACCGGCCCGTTGCCCTCGTACCAGGTCTGCCCCGAATGCAAAAACGTGGGGGAAGAATTGAACGTCAGGGTCCGGCCGCTGCTGACCCCCACCAGATCGCCGGTCAAGGCATAGAACCGCGCCGGTTCCGTTGGCGCGTAAGCGGCTGCCGACGCCGTGGCGGAGCCAAAGGCAAACAAAGGACGCGGAATGGAACCCGACGAGCTACCGTTCTCCGACAGATTGTTGCCATCGGCAACCACCTGACCATCAATGGTCCCGACGAACGCCGGCCGCCAAGGTGTGGCCATGATGCTGGGGTCGGCCCCGGAAGGCGTGACAAACATACCGCCCGCATAAATCGAGTCATGGGCCAGGAATTGCAACTGGCTGCTGGCACCGGGGGCGAGCACCAAGGCATTTATCGGACTCGTATCGGCTTGGTACCCCAGGACGGCGCTTCCGTAATAAATACTGCCGCCAGCCGCCGTCGCTCGAACGATCGATGGGTAGACAGTTGCCAGGTCGGACGCTGCGGCGGAGACAGATGGCGTCAAGTTGCCCCCCGCTGAAAACAGGTCGATTGCCGTGTGCCCGGTCCATAACGAGAACCAACTTTCGCCGGTCCCACTCGTCCCGCCACGGGTAAACGATGAGTTGTTCAGCAGGACGACACGGCCCGGGTCAATCACTTGCTGCAGCACCAGGTCACCCAATGTGGTCAGGTTGAATGTGGCATCCCCCGGCACCAGGGTGATGCCCCCCACTGCCCGGCCACGGGTCGCCTGGAACGGATCGAATGCGCGGGTTTCGCCCGGGCTCTGCTCAGAGCTGTTGCTGCCGTAGGTCAGGTCGATCCGGCCCGTGGTCGCACTTTGCAGTTGGACATTGCCCCGGATATTCACCAACTGGCCGTTCTGATCGTTTACATCAACCACGCTGCCAGGGTTCAGGGCGCCACCGATACGCACCCGTAAATCACCACCGCCCGTCAACTGCAGGCTGCCATCACCGGCAACCCGCCCGGTACTGCCGACCGCCAGCACCAGCCCCTGGCTGCGCGGGTTGGCAGAGGCCGACATTGGGTTGCCGTCCATGCGCCGAAGCACACCGGCATCTCCGCCTACCTGTACATCCACGTCACCGCCGCCGAGGGTGCCGAAACCGGTAAACCCGACGAACGCATCAGCCTTGGAGGCGTTGGCGGTATAGCTACCGAAATTGATCCACCAGGCCGTCGGCTGCGCCTGCCCGCCGGTGTTCACCGTGCCGCTGCCCTGGCGCCACAGCCAGTTGGCCACATCGGCGGAGTCGATGCCGTTATCCAAGGGGTTGGGCCGACTTGGGTTGAAGACGCCTCCCAGGATATTCCCCGTCAGGTTGCCCCCCACGTTCACGCTCAAATTCCCCCCTGCCTCCGGGTACCAGGCACGGTACAGGCTGTCAGATGAGCCGTTGACGAACTGTTCAAAATAACTGTTGGTATCGTTCAGCACCGTCTTCGCGCTGTTCAGCGCCTTGGGCTGGTTGTAGGGGTCACCGGCACCGGTTGCAGTGGACGATGTACCGGCGGTGTAGACCCCATACAGGGAGTCCATGCTCAAGTTGCCGGCGCTGAGCAGTTCGAGGTCGCCCGTACCGGTGCGAATCACACTGAAACGGCTGCTGGAGGGGGTCGCCGCATACTCTTTGCCGCTTTGGGCCTGGCAGTAGGCGGGCGAGCTTGCACAGAACTCATCGATGGAAGGGATACCGAACTGGTCCAGGATGCTTTGCTCGATCGGCGTTCCGACGGTGACGATAATCCCGTTGTCCGCCAGGTCCTTGGCGCCGAATTCGGTCCAGACATAGCCAACTTTCACGGCGCAGTACGCCGGATTGCCCCCACAGAAATCATCAATCGAACCCAGCCCGAAATCATCGAGGATCTTTTGGTCGATCGGGTCGCCTTCCTTGACCACCACCCCATTGGCCGCAAAGTCCTCCACCGCGAAGGCGGTCCAGGTCAACTTGCCCTTGGCGGGCATCTCCTTGGCAAACATGCCGTAGTGGCTGTCAGCCAAACGCAGGTCGCCGCTGCGCGGATGGGCTTGCAGGATGCGGCTGTCGGCCGCCTCGGTGTCAGCACCTGCAACCAACCGCAGCGACCAGGATTGCGAACCTTCTGCCAGCATCGGCGAGAGGGCCCACAGCTTGCCCTGGCGCCCCGCCACTTCCGGGCGCAACGCCACCGACTCAGCCCCGCCCGGCAACTTGACGTTGGTGCCGGAAGGAATCAACGCGCCGCGCGGCAGCGGTATGTCGCCATTGAGGGTCACGTAGTTTTGCGTCGGGTTAAGCGCCTCGTAGTTCGTCGGCAACGGCACCCCTTTGGGCCAGGTCAGCGCCCCGAGCCGGGTGTCCTGGGTCAGCAGGCTGCCGGCGTCCAGCTGTGAGCCGGCCGCCAGGGTGTGTGCCTGGCTCAATAACGTGCCTGCGGCAAACAGCACATTGCCCGCGCTGTCGAACACTGCTGCGGCCAGTACCGAACCGGCAGGCAGCGTCAGGTCCTGGTTCAGCGTCGCCCGGGTCGGCAAGCGCGTACCGGCGGCCACGCCCACGGCCTTGATCGGCAGGTCGTAGTTGAGCACGGTGCCCGCCGGGAAGGTCGTGCCGTCCGCCAGGGTGATGCCGTTACCCGGCACGATGATCGTGCCCCCGGTAAAGTCGATACCCGGCAACAACACCCAGCCCTTGTCATCGACGGTCTGTGGTGGCGGTGCAAAACCGTCGTTGATGCTGCCGTAAATATTCAGGTCGCCACCGGCGCGCAGGGTCAGGCTGCCCGACTCACCGGAGCCATACACCGAGGTTTTCTGGCTGTTGGGGTTGAGGCTGGCGTAGCGGTAGCCGGACAGGTCCAGATCGCCCTGCACCACCAGGTCACCGTCCGCGGTCTTGCTGACGATTTCCACGCCCGGGCGCAGGTGGAACGCATCGGCGTAGGTTGCATTGTTAAGCCCGGCGAGTTTGTTTTGCAGCAGGTTCTGGTTGAGCAATGCACCGTTGATAAAGGCCGTGCTCAGCACATGCTTGCCATCCAGGTAGGCCTGGTCGATCTGTTGGTAAGGCCGCCCGCTGGCCGTCGGATCGGTGACCAGTGGCGCATCGTCATAGCTGATCATGCCGTTGAGGGTGATCGAGCGCGCGCCCTGGATCGTCAGGCGGCCATGGGCATCGATGTTGATGTCGTTGCTGGTGCCATCGACGTTGATCAGCCGTGGTGCATTCAGTTCCAGGGTGCCGCGGTTGCGCCCGTCATTGCCCTGGACCGCCTCGGTGCCGTGACGCAGGTCGATGCGTGCGCCATCGGCCAGCGTCAGTTGACCGGTGCCGGAGCCGAGCACCACCATGGCCCGGTTGGGCGAGTCGATGATCTTGCCGTAGCTGTCCACCCGCAGCTTGCTGCCATGGGCGTCGAGTACCGCGCCGCCGTCCAGCGTCAGGCCGTGCTTGCCGGCCAGGTTGATGCTGCCGACGCGCTCGCCACTGGCGTCCACCAGGCCGGTGACCCGCAGGCTGCCGTTGTCCACGGAGACGTTGACGGTGCCGGCCTTGAGGCCATTGCCGATGGTCAAGTCGCCCTGCTTGAGTTGGAAGCTGCGTGTGCCGAACACCTGGCCTTGATTCAGGCGCTGGTTGAGGTCGGCGAACTGCTGGTCCAGTGAACCGCTGCTGCCCAGGCGCTGGGCCTGGATTTCCACGGTACCGGCCTCATAAGGCATCGTGGTCCCGCCCGCATCGTAATAGCCACTGCTGCCGGCGAGGATCGTGCCTTGCAGGTCGACGATACCGCCCGCCGCGTCCACCGCAACCGCCCGCAGTTTGCCGGCCTGGTTGTTTTTGGCCGAGAGGTCGATGGTCGAGCCGGCAGCCTGCAGTATGTTGCCGCTGCGGCTGTCCAGCAGCACCGTGCCGCCCGCGCCGTACTGGGTCACATCGTTGAACACAGTGGCGCGACCGGCCACGTCGATCAACGCTGCATCCGTCAGCACCACATCACCCCGGGCGCCCAGGCTGACTTTGCCGCTGGGCAGCACTACCGCCGTGGCCAGGCGAATGCTGTCGCCTTGCAGGGACAGTTCGGCGCCCTGGCCGTCGGCCTTGCCACGCGCCCCCGCGGACGCTGCAATATCAATCGCCCCACCTGCGGTCATGCGGTTCATCGAACCGGCTTCGCCGGTCATCAGCGGGGTGAGGATATTCAGGTCGCCGCCGCTGTACTGGAAGCCCTTCACCGGGTCATAGGCGCCCTGGCTCTGATACACCGAGAGGCTGCCCTTGTGGTTGGCGGTAATGCGCTCGCTGGCATTGAGGTTCACGCTGGCAAAGCCCAAAGCCAGGCGATCGAAACTGCTCACGGTGTTGGTCTGGGCAAAGGCGCCGTAGCCGAACTCAATACGCTCGGCGTTGATATCCAGGCGCCCGCTGCCAGTGCCCGCCCCGCCGGCGATCACCGAGCCCGGTGGGGTGGTCGCGCCCTGCCAGATCAGGTTGGCGGTATGAATGTTGGCCACGTCGCCAGCGCCACCGGCACCGTAGATCGCCGGAGTGGAGAGCATCAGGTTGCTCAGCCGCGACTTACCCGTCAGTGGGTCATAGGTGTCCAGGGAGGTACTGCCGTAGAAGTTGAAACTGTCCCGCGCCGAGAGCTGCAGGGTTTCCAGGGCCGGCGCACCGAACTGTGAATCACCTTTGAGCAGGCGATCAAGAAGCGCCTGGGTGAGTGTCAGGCCGGCCGGCAACTGATTGGCCGCAGCGGCAGCGGCCAGGGCTTGGGCGCTGCCGAGGTTAATGGTGTTGACCCCCAGGTTGAGATGACGGGTGCCGTAGCGCACCTGGTCGCCCAACTGGAAGGTATTGTTGGTCAACGCCACGATGCTGCCTTCGGAGTACAGCCCGGTTTGCCCGCTGCACAGGCCCGTGTCACACACACCGATGCTGATCCCGCCGCTGGGCACCGTCGTATTGAATGCAATGACATTGAGCAAGCCGTTGGACGCCGCCAGCATATTGGTGACTTTGTAGATAAAACCGTCACGAGCGTCGTAGCTGGCTTTGCCACAGCCGATGGTGTTGATGGATGCGCCCTGCTCCAGGACGATCGCGTTGGTGTCACTCAACAAAAAGACTTCCGGCGCTGCGAGCGTCACACCTTCCCGAAGCGTGACGGTGCTGTTGGCCCGACTCGTACCGCCCGCCAGGACGATGTAATTCCCGGACTGGCCATACGTAACTGCCGTCATCCCCCCCACCATCAAACGCGAGGCTCCCAAGGCGTTGAGGCTGTCATCGTTGAAGGTAATGCCGGAAAAACCGCTGGTTGCGGAACTGCCCGCCGCGACGACTTCAATACCAAGCTTGCCTGGATCAATCACCGCCACCGCGCCGCCATAGCCACCCGCCGCGGCCTCAAAACGGCCTATGCCCTGGAACGAAAACGCATCAGCGCCGCCCCCTGGCCGCAAGGCCAGTTTCAGGGTCTTGGCGTCGACGGCGAGCATCGGGCGTGGCACGCCCTGTTTCGCAGCGTCGGCCATGGCGAACTGGGCGTAGCTGGTTTCGTTGTATTGGGAATAGCGACGCAAGGTATCGGCCGAGGTCAAAATCAACTGGCTGGCAACGCTGTTGCCGATCCCGGTGTTGGCGATGGACAAGCGCCCGGCGGTGGACCAGGAGCCATTGCGCATGCGCTGGGTGGCGGCATCACTGCCGAGACCCGCCAGGCCGTTGATCTCGACGCGGAAAGCGCCGGGCATCAAGGCGTAGGTGGACGGCATCAGGGTATAAGTGCCCGCCGGCAGCCCCGGCACTCCGGCGCCGATGGTGACCTGCTGGCCCACCAACGGATCGACTGCGCCCTTCTCCGGCGCCACCGGTGCCGCGCCGGGCTGTACCCCGGGCACGATGGCGTAAATCGGGTTGGTGCCCAGGCCCGGCAACACAAAACCGCCATTGGCACCAAACTGCACCAGTGGGCTGTAGCGCGCATCCGTAGAGCCTCCGCGCCCGGAAACGAAACCGGCCCCCAGCAATTCGCCGCCGCCCGACAGATCCAGGGTAGCCTCAGGCTGCACCTGCACCGACTGGCCGCCGAGAATCACCCCGACGCTGAGTTCCGCGTCCTGGTTGACCAGCCCGCCCTGGCCGACAAACGTCACGGTCTTGCCGTTGTACTTATAGACCTGCCCGTCCAGGGTGCCGCCATACGGCAGCACCAGGCCCCTGCCGCTCACCGACGTCACGCTGCCCGGCAGCAATTGCACCTGGCTGCTGCCCATGCTGCCGATATCGATCAACCCCAGGGGCGCCCGCACCACACCGCCCTGCCGCACCGTCGCGGCGCCCAGTTGCAGGCGCCCGAATGCCGAGTAAGGCACCGCGGCATCCGTGTTGCCGGTACGGCCAATGGTCAGGGTGCGCAGCGGGTCGAACGTGATGTTGAGGCTGTTGAATTCGCTCAGGTAGCCGGCAATGACCCGCGCACCGACCTCCGTGGCCGGATACAACTGCGCCGCCCGCAAGGTCATGTCGCCCTGGGTCAATAACTGGGTGCTGACCCTCAAGGCCACGCCGTCCGGGTTCGCACCCGCCAGGAAGCGCAGATCGCCCTGGCTGGTCAGGTTGACCTGATCAAAGCCGCGACGCTCAAGGCCGACCAGGCTGTCGTCGGCCTGGCGCAGTTTGCCCTTGCTGCCAAACAACACGCTGCCGCGCACATCGATCAAGCTGCCGCTGGCATTGAACTGCGCCTCGGTGGCGCGCAGCGAGGGTAACGGCAACACCGACACCGGGTTCACGTAGAACTCCCGGGCCGGCGAATCCATGCCGGACAGCAGCAGAGACGGTGCCGACAGATTCACCCGGGCATTGGCTGCCGCGCCCTCACTGAGGTTGAAGGCACCGCTGTACAGGCGCAGGCTCTGGCCCATGTTCAAGGACACATCGCCGTCGAAACTCAACAGGCCGTTGCTCATCAATGCCAGGTTGTCGAAGCCGCCCGCACTGACCTGGTCGACGCCCAGGCGAGCGTGGCCGTATTCCAGGCTGTCGGCCGCGTCGGCGGCGGTGCCGGCGAGCGTGTGGGCCTGATGGGTCTGGCCGAGCACCAATTCACGCACCTTCAGCACGCGATCCGTGACACTGCTCTTGGTGTAATACGGGCTGTCCAGCGCTACGTTCAGGCTGCCGCCCGCTGCGCCGGCACCGCCGGCCCGGGCCACCAGACTGCCGTCCAGGTACAAGCCATTGTTGGACGCCAGGCTGATGCTGCCGCCATTGCTGGCCACCCGGGTTGCGCCCTGCCCCGGCACATCCAACACCGCTTGCGTGCCCGACGCGTCCAGCCGGGCGCCCTCGCGTACCACCACAAACAGGTCGCTGGCAGTGACCGTGCCGGTGCTCAGGTTGATCTCGCCACCGATGCTGATCGTGCCGCCGTCACGGACCAACCCGTATTGGCTTCCACGATTGTCCACGGCGGTCGCGGCCCGGGCGGCGACATCGATCAGTGCGTTTTCACCCAGCCAGATGGAGCGGCCGTGGCCAACCGCGTTGGCCGGCTCGAACGCGCGCGTGGTCAGGCCGTTCAGGTTGACGCTGCCACCCCAGGCATTGAGCGTGCCGTCGACCGTCAGTTGGCCGATGCTGCGCAGGTTGATCGACTGGCCCGGGTCGACGCTGATCACCGCGCCCTGGCCGACCACCAGCGCGGTTGTCGGCAGTTGCTCGGCAGGCGACTCCAGGTGGCCGGCGGAAAGGGTCAGGCTGGCGCCACGGCGTTGGCCGAGTACGCCCTTGCTGGCGTCTTCCTGGTAAAGCGGCGGGGTCCAGCGCTCCATCACGCTGGCCGCATCGCCGCCACCCGGCGTCGTGGCGGCCTGCTCCGAGAGCCGGTAGGCCGGCACGTTCACATCCACCTGAGTACCATCGGCGACCAGCAATCCTTCGTTGCCGGTGATGTCATAGGCCGAAAAACCCTTGTTGAAAAAATCCCCGGCCAACTGCAAGGTCTTGGCATCCGGCGCCTGCGGGCTCTGGCCGATCTGCACCTTGTTGGCCTGCAAGGTCAGGGTGCCGCCTGCGCTGACGCCATAGCCGCGAATCGCGGCGCCCAGGTCCAAAGCCCCCAGTGCGCCCACGGTCACGTCGCCGCCCTTGCCGCCCCGGACTTTGCCATCCAGGCCGATGGTTGCCCCGGACGACGTTTCCACCAGGCTGCCCGCCGCGAGGTTCACGTCGCCGGAGCTGCGCAACGACACCTTGCCACCGTTGATATACGCCACCCCGTCAGTGGCCGAAGGGTCCAGCGCCAGATTATTCCAGCGCCCGGAACTGTCCAGCTTGACTCCGGCGGCCACATCGAGCCGGCCGATGCCCGGCAGAATCACATCGCCAACGACATTGGAGCGATTGAGGTCGACCTGGTTCAGCAGGTTGCCCGCGTTGATGCTGCCGCCGTGGGCCGTGAGGTTGGCATTGACTGAAACCACGGGGCCGAACAGGGTGATGTCGCCGCCGTCAGCCACCTTGAGTGCGCCATTGACGTCAATCTGCTGCTTTGCGCCGACCTTGATCGCGCCCAACCGGTAGCCATTGAGCTGGTCACTGTCGAGCACCAGTTTGCCCTGGCGTTCGGTCGGCAGCGCGGTGGCGAGGTCCAGGCCGTCGGCGATTTTTTGCGTGCTGCTCTCGATCAGCACCTGGTCGATGGTCGGGGTCAAGGCGTAGCGCAAGGTGCCGGTGGCCTTGTTGTACACCGGCGTGTACTGGCCAATGATCAACTGCGCCCGCTGGGCCATGGCCTGCTGTGACTGCTGATAACCATCAAGGTTGATATTCGGTGCCTGGGTCTGGCGATCGCCCTGGAATACATCGCTGATCAACTGGCCTTCCAGCACCGCGTTGGTGGTGCCCACCACCAGCTTGCCGGCGTCGCGGCCCACGGTGTAGCCCGCCTCGTAGCGGCTTTGCTGGGCCACCAGCGGGTTGTAGTAGAAATCGCTGCGGCCCCAGCGGACGCTGGTGTCTTCAAAGCCCTTGTAGATCCCCGCGTAGAGAATGTCCCCGGGGGCTTTCGACAGCTCATAGAGCTGGCCGTCAGGCCCCTTGAGCCAGGTCTGGCGGATGTAGCCGGCCTGCACATCGACGGTGCCGCCCGACAGATTGACCTGGGCACCCTGCTGGGTCACCACGTCCTTGCCGGTGAACGTCACAGTGCCGCCCTGGGCCATCCACTCGCCGACCGAGTGGCCCTGGGTGCCCAGGTAACCGCCGACTTCCAGCAGCCCGCCGGCGGTGTACCAGCGGTCCGTCGCATAGCCGTTGGTGCCGGCCGGGACGAACACCAGGTCCCGCAGGTCGACCCACACGTCATTGTTGATCAATTGCCCGCCGTCACGGTTGGCGGGCGCGTCGCGCTGTTCGTTGCCCTGCACGTTGATCTTGATGTTGTTGGCTTCCATCGCCACCTTGACGCCAATCGCGCCGGACACGTCGATCATCGCGCCGTCACGCACCAGGCTGCGCTGGCCGGCACTGACCGCCACCTGGCCGCCGGTGGCCAGGGTGATCGAGCCTTTGCGCAAATCCACAGTGCCGCCGCTGACGATCTCGATCCGCGACTGGTCAGTGCGGTCGGCCACCGCGCTGAGGTTGTTGAACTGGCCGGTGATCAGGTTGGCAGGCAAGCCGTCGAGCTTGATCAGGCCGTTGTCCTTCTGGCTGTTGAGGGCGGTGCTGCCGCTGGCGTCCAGCAGGATCGCCGTGGTGCTGCCCTCGCTTAGGGTCACGCTGCCGGTGGCATCGCTGGCGGCGTTGAGCAAGTGAATCGTGCCACGGGTATCCACCGAAGTGCTGGCCAGGGCCACGCCGTTCTGCTGCACCTGGTGCCCGGTGAGGGTGATGTCGCCGGTCGACGCCATGATCAGGCCGCTGTTGCTGACCTTGCCCGACGTGCTGCCGGCCTTGAGGCTGGTGGCCACTTCATTGCCACGGGTGGTGGAGCGGTCGTTGCCGGTGGTGCCGACGCCCTTGCGGATATAAAAACTGTCGCCGGCGGCCAGGGTGGCCTGGCCCCTGGCGGTGATGATGCTGCCGGCGTTCTCGACCTCCGAGCCGAGCAGCAGGGCGTAGCCACCGGCGTCGGTAGAGGTGGCCGGGTTGTGAGTCTGGATCAACGCGCCGCGCTGCACCTCGACCTTGCCCGCCGCGTCGGTGAAAGTCGGCTGGGTGCCGTTGGCATCCACATAGATCCCGCGTTGGGTGAATTGGTCATCGGTGATGGCGGCGGCGGCCGCCACCAGGTTGCGCACATTGACCTGGCTGCTGCCGCTGAAGATCACCCCGTTGCGGTTCATGATCATCACTGTGCCAGGGGCGTTGATCTGGCCCTGGATTTCGCTGGGGCGCGCGTTGGGGTCGTTGACACGGTTGAGCACGGCCCAATTCGATTGCTGCTGGAAATCGACCGTGGTGTTGCGTCCGACGTTGAAGGTTTCCCAGTTGAGGATCGCCTTGTCGGCGGTCTGCTCGATGGTCACCGTGGTCTTGCCACCGGACTGGCTCTGGGTCGGGCCCTTGGCGTTGGTCCAGCCCTGAGTCAGGCTGTTGTCCACCTGCAAGCCGCCCTTGCCGAGGCCGTCGGGAATCGTCGAGACCTGGCCGAGCGCCGCTTGCCGGCCAGCGGCCTGGGCGGCCTGCTGGGCCGCAATCGCCGCGACACTGTTGTTGAGCGTGCTGATGGAACGTGACAACTGCTGGTTCGCCCGCGCCTGCTGATTCAACGACGGAATCCCCGGCACCTGCGCCCCGTTGAGGCGGGCCGCTGTCGCCGCCTGGGAGGCACCCTTGTCGGCAAACCAGCCGGAGCTGAACGCTGTCGCCGCGTGGGCGCTGCCTGCCACCATGAACAAGGCAATCGCCTGGGCCAGGGGTTTGAGGCGCAGGATCGTCTGGCCGCCAGGGCCTTGGGCATTCAGGTTGACCGGTGGTTTGCAGCGGACCATCAGGAAGCTTCCTTCTTTTTTTTGCCCATGGGGAACTGGCGACGTGCGTCACGTATGGGAGTTAGGCGGTTGGCGAGGGGCGGGACTGAACTTCTGTCATGGAAAGTTCATGTAAGGCTGATAGCCGAGCCGCAAACGCAAAAATCAGCAACGGCACAGGCCGTTGCTGATCGGGTGTTGCCGGTCGGTAAAAGCGTGGGTTACAGCGGACGACCGATGGCGTTGCAGACATCAGACTTGCCGATGCTCAGCGCGCTGGTTGCGGTAACGAAGTTGCTGGTGATCGCGGCTTTCCAGGCAGCTGGCAGTGGCACGAAGCGGTTGGCCTTGATCGCGTTGTCGTTGCTGTTCAAGGCGCTGGCACCGAAGTGACGGGTGAAGAACGCACGCACTTGCGAGGTCTGGGTGGCGTCGGCGTAGCACTGGCTGAAGATCAGGTTGGTGAAGCCCAGGATCGGATAACCGCTGCTTGGGTAAGGCACGACGCTTGGATCGTTGGCATCGGCGGCGGCAGCAAACACCGGAACCCAGGCGTTCTGGTTGGCGACGTTGGCAGCAGCCGGTACGGGCACAGCAGCGATGGCGGCGGAAACGTTATCAGGGGCTGGAGAAACACCGGCAACCTTGGCCACTTTGGTGGCGTCATCCAGGCCAGCCAAGGTAGGCGCGGCATAGTCCGGGCTCATGTAGGTGATGCGACCATCACCGGCGTTCAGCGCGGTCATCACGCCTTGGCTGGTCACGGCAGGCACGGCGCCTGGTGGCACGCCGAAGCTGTCCGCGAAGTTGGTGGTGACCACAAATTTCTTGGACTCATTGACGCACTTGGCCGCCAGGAAACGGGTGAACAGCTCGGTGGTGCCGCTGGCTTCGTTACGGTAAACCACCACGATGTTACCGGTGCGACCGGTAGCCGGGAGTTGGTTCCAGGTGGTGATGCGGCCCGAGAACACGCCGCACAGTTGATCAACGCTCAGGTCAACTGCGTTGGTACCGGCCTTGTTGAATGGAATGGCAACCGAAGTGGCGACCGAAGGCACTTGAATCAGCTTGCCCCAGGTCGCTTGTTTGGTGGAGGCGTAGGTGGACAGTTCAGTCGAGGTCAGCTTCGAGTCGCTGCCCGCCCAGTGAACGTTCTTGGTGCCGGTGCCGAACTGGCTGTAGTCGTTGTTCAGGAACGCCAGTTTGCCCTTGCCGCTGCCCACGCCGATGTACGGGGCGAAACCGGCGGTCAATACGCCGGAGGTCTGGTACAGCGGTTGTGGCAGGGTGGCGCCGCCGCCGTTGATGTCTGCCATGGCAGCCTGGGCCGAGCACAGTGCAGCGAGGGTCATGGATACCGCGAGAACGTTGCGCTTAAACATGAAGAAGCTCCTTTCGTCGTGTTTGTACGTTGGGGTAGATGACGCTATGGCTTCGGTCCCGGGCTGTGTTCCGGGGGGTACCCAGGGGTGAGGCCATGGGTATGAAATTTCGCAGCATCCGATGACAGCTAAAGGAAAAAACCTCGGGAGGAACGGCTTGATTTTTAAAAAGATTCTCGGGTGTTTTGGTCACACTTTTGAGCGGTTTGGGGGTGAGGTGACAGCGAGGTTTCAGCGCGGATTTCGAGGACCGGGCTGGAGGCGTTACGGGCCGTGTGGTGGGGTTGGGCAGATGACAGAATGAGGAACCCGAGGTTGGGACCCGCGTGTCGGGCGCGCGAAAATAGTCTTGAAGAAACGCAGTTCAAATGTGGGAGCGGGCTTGCTCGCGAAAGCGGTGTGTCAGTCAACACATGTCGCGCCTGATCCACCGCTTTCGCGAGCAAGCCCGCTCCCACATTTTTGATCGCGTTTCGTCAGCAGTCAGGTCACCAGTTGGTTGATTTCGATGATCGGCAGCAGCACGGCCATGACGATGACCAACACCACGGCCCCCATCACCACGATCATCAGTGGCTCAAGCAACGCCGTCATGCCCATCGCCCGACGCTCGATATCCCGCGACAGGGTTTGCGCCGCGCGCTCGAGCATTGGCGGCAGCGAGCCGGTTTTTTCGCCGCTGGCGATCAGGTGGATCAGCACGGGCGGAAAGACCTTTTCCACCGCCAGCGCAGGAGCCAGGTTGACGCCCTCGCGCACCTTGGCCGTCGCGTCGCTGACACACTGGCTCAAGCGGTCGTTGGACAAGGTCTGGCGCGCCGCTTCCAGGGCGCGCAACAACGGCACGCCCGCCCCGCCGAGAATCGCCAGGGTCGAGGCAAACCGCGCGGTGTTGAGGCCCAGTACAAAACGCCCGATCAACGGCAGGCGCAACACCCGGCTGTGCCAGCTCAACCGTGCCACGGGGTTGCGCAGGTACAGGCGCCAGCTCCAGAAACCACCCACGATCCCGGCAAAACACAGCCAGCCCCAGGCGCGGATAAAGTCACTCGCATTGAGCATCGCCAACGTCAGCCCCGGCAGGTCCTGGCGAGCCTGGGAAAACGCACTGACCACCTGCGGCACCACGTAGCTGAGCAGGAAAATCACAATGCCGATGGACACCAGCCCCACCACGCCCGGGTAGATAAACGCCGTGAGGATCTTGCCCCGCAGGTTATTGCGTTCCTCGATGTAGTCGGCGAGGCGCTCCATGACCTGGGCCAGGTCGCCGGACTCCTCCCCCGCCGCGATCAGCGCCCGATAGATCGACGGAAAGTCCCGGGGCCGGGCGGCCAACGCATCGGCCAGGCGCATGCCGCTGCGCACATCGGCGCGCACCGCGCTCAAGGTCTGGGCAATGTGTTTTTTCTCGGCTTGCTCCACCGTGGCGCTCAACGCGGCCTCCAGTGGCAGGCTCGCACCGAGCAGGCTCGCCAGCTGGCGCGTGGCCCAGGCCAGGTCATTGTCCGAGAGCTTGGCGCTGAACCGGCCGCCACCGCCGGCACGCTCGCTGTTGTTCTCGACCTGCACCCGCAAGGCCGTCAGGCCACGGCTGCGCAGGTGGGCAAACGCGCCGCTCTGGCTGTCTGCCTCAAGGTGCCCGGACTCCAGCTTGCCGCTGGCGTCGGCGGCTTCGTAGCGGTATCGGTTCATCAGGCGTCCCGTGTTACGCGCAGGATTTCTTCGGGGGCGGTGGCGCCGCTGCGTACCCAGCGTTCGCCATCCTCACGCATGCTGAACATGCCGGCGCGGCGTGCGGCGGCCTTCAAGGCCTGCTCGCCGGCGCCCTGGTGGATCAGCCCGCGCAGCTCGTCGTCGATGCAGAACAATTCATGGATACCGGTACGCCCGCTGTAACCGATCTGGTTGCACTGCGCGCACCCGACAGGCCGCCAGGTGCCGGGCGCGGCCGGGTCTTCCTGCTTGCAGTGCGGGCACAGCCGACGCACCAGGCGCTGGGCCAATACGCCGAGCAGTGACGAGGCCAGCAGGAACGGTTCGACGCCCATGTCGATCAAGCGGTTGACCGCCGAGACGGCGTCGTTGGTGTGCAGGGTGGCGAGCACCAAGTGGCCCGTGAGCGAGGCCTGGACGGCAATTTGTGCGGTCTCCAGGTCGCGGATTTCGCCGATCATGATGATGTCCGGGTCCTGGCGCAGGATTGCCCGCAGGGCCAGGGCGAAGGTCATGTCGATCTTGGCGTTGACCTGGATCTGGCTGATGCCCGGCAGGTCGTATTCCACCGGGTCTTCGACGGTCAGGATATTGCTGGTGCTCGCATCCAGCCGGGCCAGGGCGGCGTAGAGGCTGGTGGTCTTGCCGCTGCCGGTGGGGCCGGTGACCAGCACGATGCCGTGGGGTTGGCGGATCAGGGTGTCGAGTTTGGCCAGGACGGCGGGGTCCATGCCGAGGGTTTCCAGTTGCAGGCGGCCGGCTTGTTTGTCCAGCAGGCGCATCACTACGCGCTCGCCATGGCCGGTGGGCACGGTGGAGACGCGGATATCAATGGGGCGACCGGCCACGCGCAGGGCAATGCGGCCGTCCTGGGGCAGGCGTTTTTCGGCGATATCGAGTTGGGCCATGATCTTGATGCGTGAGACCAGAGCGCCGTGCAGGGCCTTGCGCGGGGACACCACGTCACGCAGGGTGCCGTCGACGCGGTAGCGCACCACGGAGTGGGTTTCGTAGGGTTCGATGTGGATGTCGCTGGCTTCGTCGCGGGCGGCCTGGGTGAGCAAGGCGTTGATCATGCGGATCACCGGGGCGCCGTCCTGGGTGTCGAGCAGGTCGGTGATTTCGGGGATGTCTTGCATGAGGCGGTCGAGATCGACTTCGTTTTCGGCGGCGCCCACGACGGCGGCGGCGCTGCCGGTGTCGGCGTAGGCAGTGGCCAGGAGGCCGTCGAGTTCGTCGTCGCGCACCTGGATCAGGTGGGTTTGGCCGAACTGGCGGTAGACCTCGCTGATGGACCAGCCGGGGGTCGAGGGGCAGATGGTCAGCGTCGGGCCCTGGGTTCCCGGGTGGAGGAGGATGCGTTGGGATTTGGCCCAGGCGTAGGGCAGGAGGCTCATGCTTTTGGGCTTCGTTTGGTTGAGTACATATCCATTCCTTCGGTTACGGCTTCGATTGGTTCCGCTCTTACAGCGGCTCACTTTTGAACAGCGCAAAAGTAAGCAAAACGCTCTTGCCCCACCACTCGGCTCCTCGCCTAGGCTCGGAGTGCCCTCACTCCGGCTTTGGACCGTGGGCCGCCGTCATGGGCCATCCTTGGCCCAGGACGGCTAACCCGGCGTCCTGCCGGGTTACCCACGCTCCAAAGCCTGCGTTCAGCCAGCGTGGTTTAACGGGGCGCCTAAGATCAAGATCAAAAGCAAGAGCACAGCGGCCTACCGGCCGGCTTGAGTGTTAAAAGCAAAATCAAAAGCTAAAGCGGGCACGGTCCACTGTAGGAGCTGGCTTGCCGGCGATGGCATCAACTGGGTGTACCTGATGCACCGAGGTGTCTGCATCGCAGGCAAGCCAGCTCCTACAAAAAAAAGCTCTGCTTTCGCTCTGGTTTTTGATCTGGCTTTTAACACTCAGGTCGGCTTTCAGGCCGCCGTGCTCTTGCTTTTGATCTTGATCTGCGGGCCCCGTCAACCACGATGGCCGCAAGCAGGCACGGTGGAGCGGGTAAACCGGCAAGGATGCCGGTTTAGCCGCGCCGGGCCATGGATGGCCCGTCGCGGCGGCCCGCGGAACCGGGCCGGAGTGCGGGCATGCCGAGCCTAGGCGAGGCACCGAGTGGTGGGGCAAAGACCTTTTGGTTACTTTTGGGGCGTTTGCCAAAAGTGACCCGCTGTAAGAGCGGAACCATAGGTGGCCGTTACCGCAGCAACGGATATGCCCCCCATCCAAACCCCAAATCACCGCGGCACCGCCCGAATCACCGCCCTAACCCCCTGCCCCCCGGGAATCGCCTTATCCACCGAAGGCAACTGCGGCGCCTGCACATCCGGCATCGCCCAGCTATGCTCCGGCTGCAACCCACCCTGGGCCCTGCGCATAAACTCATAGCGATTCAGCGTAATACTGCGCCCCGCCCCACCGTCACGAATAATGTAGGGCCGCAAAAACACCATCAAATTAGTCTTCGTCACACTGCGCTTTTCATTCCTGAACAGCGCCCCCAACCCCGGAATATCCGACAACCAAGGCACCGCGTCATTGCTCTGGCTATACCCATCCTGCAACAGCCCGCCAAGTACCATGATCTGCCCGTCATCCAGCAAAATACTCGTATCAATCGCCCGCTTGTTCGTCACCGTCCCGGCATCCACCGAAGCCCGCGTGTCGACGCTGCTGACCTCCTGATAAATATCCAGCTTCACCGTCCCCCCCTCGGAAATCTGCGGCCGCACGTTCAGCTTCAGCCCCACCTCCTCCCGCTGTACCGTCTGGAACGGGTTATTGCTGGTCCCGCCTCCGCCCGTCACATAACTGCCGGTGACAAACGGAATCGTCTGCCCCACAAAAATACTAGCCGCCTCGTTATCCAGGGTCAGCAGGTTCGGCGTCGACAACACATTGGTCCCGCCCTTGCTCTTCAACGCCCGGGCCAACACCTTGAGGTCCAGCACCTTGCCAATCCCCGGAATGTCCACCGAGCCATTCACCAGCCCGATGTTCAAGCCCTTGGGCAACACATCAATGCTGGTCTTGCTGGTGGGGGTTCCATTCAAGCCGCTGCCCCCCAGGTTCACCCCGCCAAAGCCCCCCTTCCCGCCCAGGTTGCCCGCCTGCCACTGCACCCCGAACTCGCTGGCATCGTCCTCACCCACTTCGACGATCAGGCTCTCGATCACCACCTGGGCGCGACGCTGGTCGAGCATGTCGATCACCTCCCGCAGGTTGCGATACAGCGGATCCGGCGCGGAGATCAGCAAGGTGTTGGTGGTGGCGTCCGCCTGGATGGTCACACCACCGGCGCTGAACGCGGTGTTCTGGTCGCTGGAGGACGAAGCACCGGCAGCACTGGTGTCTTGCCCGTAACCACTGGGCTGGACAGTGCCGCTGCCGGTGGGAGTGCCGCTACTGTTCTGGGTACTGCCCTGGCCACCCTGGGTGTTGCCGCCCATGCTGCTCAACTTGCCACGGGCATTGTCACTGGTACCGGAGTCGCTCTCGCCGGTCAGCAAGCCCCGCAGCGACTGCGCCAACTTGCCGGCCTGGGCGTTGCGCAGGTACACCACGTGCATATTGCTCGGGTTGCTCTGGGCGTTGTCGAGCTTGTAGATCAGGTTGCGCGCCAGTTCCGTGCGCTCCGGGCTGCCGGCGCGGATGATGATGGAGTTGGAGCGCGGGTCGCCGATCACGTTGATCTTCTGGGTCTGATCGGCGCCCTGGGTTTCGAGGAGTTCCGAGACCATGGCAGCGATGTCCACGGCGATGCCGTTCTGCACCTTCACCACGTCGGTGTCGATGGCGCTCGGGGTGTCGATGCCGTCGATGATCTGCGCCACCCGCGCCAGGTTTTCCGCGTAGTCGGTGATCACGATGCTGTTGTTGCCGGGGTAGGCGTTGATCGGGTTGTTCGGCGACACGATCGGGCGCAGCACCGGGATCAGGTTCACCGCGTTTTCGTATTGCAGGCGGAAGGTGCGGGTCTGCATGCCCTGCCCGCCCGGGTTGGCGCCGCTGTAGATCGGCCCGCCCAGCAGCTTGGCGTCCGCCTCAGGCACCACCTGGGCCACGCCGCCTACGTCGACCACGCTGAAGCCCTGCATACGCAGCGCCGCCAGCAGCATGTCGTAGGCCTGGTGCGCCGGTACCTGGCCTTCGCTGACCAACGTGAGGTTGCCTTTGACACGCGGGTCCACCAGGAATTGCTGGCCGGTGGCGCGGGACAAGGCGCGCACCACCGCCTGGATATCGGCGTCGACGAAGTTCAGTTGTACCGGTTGATCACCCAGCGGGTTGCGCGCCCTGGCCGGTGCGGTGCCATGGCTGCGGGCGCTGTTGGTCACCGGGTGTTGCACCCGGGGTGGCGGCACGGTTTCGCGCTGGCGGTCCAGTGGTGTGTCGCCGCTGCGCCGGGTGTCGGCCAGGGGTTGGCCGAGCTCGCTGTCCACCAGCAACGGTGCGGAGGATTGGGGGTTGCTGCACGCTCCCAGCGCCAACAAGAGCAAAGGGGCGACCTTGCGATAAGGCGCAGCGTTGGGCAATGACCACTTCATGAAGCTTCCTTAGCGCCAGGCGCCTGACCCATGCGAACGGTCCCGGACAAGGTGCCGGCCGAGTTTGAAGGGGTGGCCTCGCCTGCGCGTTGCAGGCGGGCCGCAGAGACTTCCAGGGAGAACGGCCGGGGGTTGGCCAGCAGCCAGTCGATCACCGCGTCCGCCGGGGCATCGTCGAAGGTCAGGCGCCAGCTGCCGGTGTCCTGCGGCTGCAATTGATAGCGGCCCTGCAGCCCGGCGTTGTCGAGGGACTGGTGCAAGGCGGTTTCCAGGTCACTGCTGCGCGGGGCTGGGGCGACGCCTTGCAGCAGCACCTGCAAGGCCTCGGCCTGGCTGCGCAGTTTCGGGGTTTCGGCTTGCCAGTAGTCGATCTTCTTCAGCGGTGGCTGGATCAACAGCAACCAGGTCAGCAGGCCCGCCAGCACCAGGCCGGCACCCACCAACAGACGTTTTTCACGCATGGCCAGGCCGTTCCAGAACACCTGGGCCTGGCTGCGCAGAAGCTGCCAACGCTTATTCATCTTCGGCCTCATCGTCTGCATCGGCTTCAACGCGCTCGGTGAGCGGGCCGACTGTCCAGCCCTGGTCGTCGCGACTGGCGCTGAACCCGGCCTGGGCCAGCAGCGCCTGCGCGTCAGCGGCCAGCGCCGGGGTCCGGGCGTCGGGCAGCAGGCTCAGCTGCAGGCTGCCTTGCTCGTAGCTCAAACTCTCGACGCTGCCCGCCATGGACGGCAGGCTGCTACCCGCCAGCGCCAGCAAGCCGGTAAAGCGCTGCCCTGGTTCGGCCGCCGCGCCGCTCTGGCGTGCGGCCAGTTGCTGACGGGCTTGTTGCAGCGGGTTGAGAATCACCGGCAGTTCGGGGAAGGCCTGGCGTACTTGCTGGCTCATCTGCGCCTTGAGGCGTTGACCTTCGTCGACCTGGCGGGCGGCGTAGAGGTTCAGGCCCAGGGCCCAGATGGCGACCGCCAGCGCCGTGCAGGCCGCCGCCCTGCCCCAGCCACCGGTGGCCGCCTGCTGGAGCCGACCGTGCAAACCCCAGCCCGGCGCGGTACCGCTCCAACGGGCCTCGTCGGCCACATGGAGCACATCGACACCGGTGGCGAGCAGATCATCCAGCACCTGCTGCCCCAGAGGGTGTACCGCGCCCTGCTGCAGGCTATGGCGCAGTAGCAAATGCCCGTCGCAGAAGGCCGCGCTCGCTGGCCCGCTGACCGGCAGCGCGTAGGGCGCCGGGTACAGGCCACGCACTTTGATTTTCAGCTGGGTCGTTATCCGGCCCAGGTGCTCGAGGCTGCTTTTGGGCAACCAGCCGACCTGCACCAGGCCGCCGCTTTCCCGTGGACCGTGGGCCACATGCATAAACTCCAGCGGGCCGAGGATCAACGCCTGGGCCGCACAGGTCACTGCATCGTCGACCTTGGCGGAGGGCAATTGCGGCAGCTCCAGGCTGGTCAGCAAGCTGTCCCGTGGATGCAGAAAACACTCCGCCTGGGTATTCGCCCATTGCGCCAGGCGGCACTCGCCCTGCTGGCTGACCTGCCCGGCGCGGTCCAGCCAGGCGAACTGCACCTGGCTCTCGGTGGTGAGTTCATCCAGCGGCGGCAAGCCGATGCGCAAACGCTTCATACGCCCACCCGCGACCAGATCACCTGGGGCTGACGGTCTTGCGGGCGATACAGCAACGCCTCCAGCGTGACCCGACGCTGCTCGCGGCGCGCCTGGCCGTGCACGCGAAACCACTCGCTGGTGATCCCCACCTGCACCGTGTCCACCGCGACTTGTGGCATGCGCAACCGGTTGACGAAATCCCCGCGATTGACAAACCAGCGCCCGCCGTCGCGCTCGGCCACCAGTGCCTGGGCCTGGGACAGGCTGAGCCCCGGTACCACGCTGCTGAGCACCTCGGCGCTGGCGGTATTGCCGTTGACCCAGGTATTGCCGGGCAGCACGCTGACATAGCTCGCCATGCGCCGCAGTTGGCGCGGGTCGAGGCCTTCGATACCGCTGAGGTCGGTGAGGCTGCGCAACATCGGGTACTTGGCCGGGATCAATGGCGCGGCGGCACCGGGCGAGGTATCCCGGCTGCTGTTGAAGCCGCCGGTGAGTGAGGCGCCGAGCTCGCGCTGGTCGTATGAGTCGATCACTCGCCGGCTGATGCGGCGACTCACGGCCGGCTCGATGCCGATCAACTGGCACAGGCGTTCGAAGCTCTGCAATTGCACGGCGTCCGGGTGTTGTTGGGTCACCAGGTTGCGCAGGTTGAACTTGCCCTGCTCATCCTCAATCCGCCCCTCGAAAGCACCGCCGAGGGGCCTTGCCCACGGTTGATCGAGCCGGGTCAACACGTCCTGGCGGCGCGCGTCCCACAGGAGCTGGCGACTGGTTTCCAGGCCGCCATTCAACAACCATTGGGCCTGGATACGCAGTTGTTCAGCTTCCAGGCTGCGGGTGAACACGGTTTGCCGGGTGAGCATGGCGCCGGCAAGCACCGCGACCACGGCCGCGATCAGCAAGGCACTGATAATCGCCATGCCGCGCTGCTTCGCCGCTGGGGGCGAATGGCTGTTCATCGCCGGCCTTACAACTGCCAGGAGCCGATATCGGCGTTCACGCCGTCACCATCAGGTTTCCCGTCGGCGCCGAGGGAGAACACATCCACTTCGCCGTTGGCCCCAGGGTTGAGGTAGTGATACGGGTTGCCCCACGGGTCGTTGGGCAAGCGTTCGAGGTAGGCGCGCCAGTTGCTGTTTTTCGCATCGGCCGGGCGTTCCACCAGCACCTTCAAGCCCTGGTTCATGCGCGGGTACGAGCCGTGGTCGAGGCGGTAGAGTTTCAGGGCCTGCATCAGCCCGCCAATGTCCTGCCGGGCCGCTGTGGCCCGCGCCTGGTCGGGGCGGTCGAGCACCTTGGGCACCACCAGCGCCGCCAGAATCCCCAGGATCACCACGACCACCATGATCTCGATCAGGGTGAAACCGCGCTGCCTGCGCGCTGACGTGAAGTGTGCGATATCCATGTCGACATTCCTTGGCTTGAGTGCATTTCGTGGCGCAGTGTTGCAAGAACACATGTCAGTCATGTTGAAAATCCTCGGGAGCTTTGGTCGCCAATCGGTCAACTCCCGGGGCTAGTCTGCGGGCCTGTTTCCCGGTTTTGAGTACGCCATGGGCGGGCCCCGCAACGAGCAAGGTTTCACCCTGATTGAAGTGTTGGTGGCACTGGCGATCATCGCCGTGGCCATGGCGGCGGCGGTACGCGTGGCCGGGCTGATGACCACCAGCAACGGCCTGCTGCGGGACAAGTCGATGGCGCTGCTGGCAGCCCAGGGCCGGATGGCGGAACTGCGCCTGGAAGGTCGGGTGAGCACCGGGCGCAAGACGTTCGACTGCGACCAGGGCCGGCTGAAACTGCGTTGCGAACAGACCATCAGCAACGGGCCGGATGGGCGCCTGTTCCAGGTCAGCGTGCAGGTGCTGGACGCCACCCGGGAAGCGCCACCCCTGGCACGCCTGGAGACACTGCTGGGGCGCCCGCCGGTGAAGCGCCCGGTTACTGCCGAATGAGGCTTGGCAACGCCGGCCCGTCGGGCAACTTGTCGAGGGGCACGCGGATTTTTTCCGCGCCGCGCTCGATCTCCACGCTATCGCCTTCAATGGCCGTCAGCCGCACGCCGGGGCTCAGGCGTTCACCCAACAAAAAGCTGCGGGGCGGGCCGTCGTTGAGACTGAGGATCGCCACCGCCCCACGCGCCCCGGCAAGCACCCCGGAGACCTTGATCTGCATCACCGCCGGGGTATTGGAAAACCATTGCACGGCGGGGTTGTCGCTGCGGGCCGCCAACGCCTGGGGCGCGGCCTGCGGGGTGTGGGACTCGGCCGACGTGAGCAACAGCGGCGTCCAGGTCGCAACCCCTGCCAGCGCCGCCAGCAACGCCACGGCCTGGACGCCATGGGCGGGTGAAAAACGATGGATGAATGCCATGGGCGGGACCTCCTGTTTGTCCGTCGCCTCAGGCTACAGGGCAATTCACACCTTTTTATTTCAGCGGTTGATCAGGGAGCAAAAAATGAAACAGCAGGGCTTCACGTTGATCGAGTTGATGGTGGTGCTGGTGATCATCGGCATCGCCAGTGCGGCCATCAGCCTGAGCATCAAGCCTGATCCGCTGCACCTGCTGCGCAAGGACGCGGAACGCTTGAGCCAATTGCTGCAGATGGCCCAGGCCGAGGCGCGTGCCGATGGCCGGGCGATTACCTGGAAAGCCGATGCCAAGGGATTTCGCTTCAGCCGCGTGACCGATGATGGGCTGGGAGTGGAGAACTTCAGCGGCGATCAGCAACTGCGTCCGCGGGCCTGGGACAGTGCGCCGATGCAGGTGCGCATCGAGCCTGGGAAAACATTGGTGCTGGATGCTGAATGGGTGAACCCGCCCATGCGGGTGGTGCTGTCGGATGGGCAATACAGCCTGAGCCTGCAACGGGATGCGGCGGGGTTGTTGCGGGTGGTGAGTCATGAGTGACCAGAAGGGTTTTACGCTGATCGAGGTGATGGTGGCGATCATGTTGATGGCGGTGGTCAGTGTGATTGCCTGGCGCGGGTTGGACAGTGTGACCCGGGCTGATCAGCATTTGCAGGCCAGCAGTGAGCAGACTGAGGTGTTGTTGCGGGCGCTGAACCAGATGCAGCTGGATGTGAACTTGCGCGCGGGGGTTGAGTTGGGGCCGCCGATTGGCGAAGACGCGCCGAAGCCTGGCGGGTTGGCGGCGGTGTCGGTGAGGAGTTCGGACAGCAAGGGGTTTCGGCTGGAGGTGATCCGGAGTGCGCCGGTTCCTGGGGATGGGTTGCAGCGGGTGCGGTGGTGGCTCAAGGGCGACACGCTGTACCGGGCAGCTGCACCGGCGCGGGATCGGTATCCGCTGCCGGCGCCCCGGGATGCGGTGGCGGTGCTTGGGCAGGTCAGGGATTTGCAGGTGCGGGTTTGGGACAAGGGGTGGCGGCAGTTGAGTGGGAATCGGCAGGATGAACCGCTGGGGATCGAGGTGGTTCTGGTGCGGGAGACGGGCCAGGGGGTGGAGCGGTATCGGCAGGTTTTGGGGCCCTTGCGGTAGGGCTTTTTGGGGTGGTGTACATATCCGTTATTTTTGTTATGGCTGATATGGGTTCCGCTCACTTTCGAAAAGCCGGAATGCCGGCCCAGTCAAAAGTAAGCAAAACGCTCTTGCCCCACCACTCGGCTCCTCGCCTAGGCTTGAGTGTTGAAGAGCAAAATCAAAAGCTAAAGCGGGCACGGTCCAAATGTGGGAGCGGGCTTGCTCGCGAAGGTCGTTAACGATGACGCGGGCATTCTGGATGAACGCGGCGCTGTCAGGTTTTTCGCGAGCAAGCCCGCTCCCACAGAAAAGCAGATCTGTTTTCGCTCTGGTCTTAGCCTTTGCTTTTAACACTCAAACCGGCCGGGAGGCCGCTGTGCTTTTGATTTTGAAGCAGCCGTTACCTAAATAACGGATATGCACACCGATCTAACTCAACAAAACAACACCGCCAGGCAACTCCGTACACTTGGCCCCATACGCATCGCGAATCAAAAGCGCCACCCCCGCCAACTGATGCAGACTAAACCGCGCCTGCACCCGCCGCTTGCCCAACTGCGCATTCATCAGCAGCAACATCCCCGGCCGATAGCGATTGATCTCATCCACCACCGTCGCCAGCGTCGCATTATCAAACACCAGCACCTGCTCCCGCCAAGCCACCACAGCCTGCACGTCCACCGCCACCGGCTCACCCACACCGCTGGCGTCATAAGTCAGCTGCCGCCCACCCTCAAGCCGAACCGTACGCCCCCCAACACCCACCAACAGCGCCCCATCAATACACGTCACACACACACTGTGATCCGTATTGCGCACATTGAACCGTGCCCGAGCCGCACTCAACCACCCTCCACCCGCCTGAACCTGAAGCGGCATCGCAGCATCGGCCAGCACCTCGACCTCCCCCTCCAACAACTCAATCCCACCCTCACGCCGGCTGATCCGCGTCTGCGTATTGAGCTCCAGCCGAACCCCATCACCCAACTCCACCCGCCGCTGCTCGCCGACCTCGGTGCGGTAATCCGCCGTCAACCCGGCAAACCCACCCGGCACCGTCACCCGCACCATCAACACCGCCGCCGACGCCGCAATCGCCCCGCCCAAAAACGCCCGCCGCCCAAAATGCCGCGGCCGGGAAAACTGCTCGGCGGCGGGAGCCAATTGCTGCCACAACACCTTGGCCTGCTCGAACGCCCGGGCATGCTCCGGGCTCTGGGCGCACCACTGGCGCAACGCCTTGGCATCAGCAACGGTGGCCCGGCCCGACGTCAGCAGCACCAGCCAGTCACGCGCTTCATCGTGCAGGGGGCTGTCGGGCGCAGCACGGGCAGCGGAGAGGTTAAAAATGTTCAAGCGCGCAGGTACTCAACGGATTATCAGGGACTCAATCACTAAGACGGTTTTCCGGCCCCGGGACCGAACCGCTGGATCACTTTTCTTTCAAGGCGCTGTGCACAGTGGCCCAGCCCGGCCTTGATTTCCTTTTCGACCATGCGCGTGGAAATCCCGAAACGCCTGGAGATTTCCAGGTGTGGCGCCTCTTCCAGACGTGCAGCGATAAGGATCTGGCGCCGCCGCGCCGGCAGTTCGTAGAGGGCCTTGAGCAAGGACTGGATTTCCCGCTGGCCACCCACCACCCGCGACGGGTCCTGGGCTTCATCGACGGTTTGCAGCAGCTCTTCGACTTCGCTGCCGGTCAACAGTCGCGCATCCGCCTGGCGTCGGTCAGCGGCGATGTTCAGCGCCATTCGATACAGGTAGGCATTGGGTTGCGCCAGGTTCGGCGGCATGTCCATGCGGTCGACCCGCAGGTAGGTTTCGTGCAGCACGTCGTTGGCCAGGTCCTCGGACCCGAGGCGCTTGCGCAGGCGTACCTTGAAGTCCTCGTAGGACGCCAGGAACAGGCTGACCATCATGCTGTGGCCGGTATCTTTCATGCCCCGGAAACTCCTTCCCCTGCTGTGCATTCCATGCGTGTTCCTGTTGAATCGGGCATCAAAAGTAAGGTCACCGGCAAGCGCAGCGAACTGGGCGCAGGGCGTTCGACCCGGGTGGCGCCCAGGCCGCGTACCAGCGCTTCGTCACGCTGCAGGTCACCGGTGGAGCTGACCAGCCGGCTGTGTTCGATCACCCCGTCACCGTTGACCCACACCTGCACCAGCGCCCGGAAACTGCCGGGGCGGGTCAGCGGCGAACGGCACAAACTGCGTTCGATCGCCTGCTGCAAGGCCGCGGCATAGCTGTTGTTGATCCGTGCTGCATGCCCTGCCTTCAGCCCCCGCGTCGTGGCCGGCTGGCTGACCTCGGGGGCTTGCAGGGTGAACGCATCGCTGCGGGCATAACGCGCCATCAGGCCACTCCCTGTCAGCAGCAGGCCCAGGGCTTGCTGCGCACTGTAGCGGCCATGCACGCCGATGGAGCGCCGGCCCCGGGTCAACTCGCGGTCCACCAGCACCGCCATGCCGGTGGCATGGCTGAACGCCTGCAGGGCGCTATCCAGGTTCTGCGCGGGCAGGTCCAGGGTCACTTCGGCGCGCACGGTCTGCGCCAGCCCCAACAGCAGAGCCAGGCAGCAGCCCGCGCGCCTCCAAGCCCCCCTGCTCAGCATCGCAACACGTCCGACATAGCCTACAAAACCGTCATCCTGAGGCCAGTTTATGAACCTGATGTTACGGTGCCAGCAAAAAAAACATCACGGTGACGGGCAGCCCGCTGCACTACACTTTTGAGCCATACCGGCCCATTTCCCAGGGCTCGCCAGGAGGCACCGATGAACCTGTTCCCGACCCTCGCCAGCCTGTTGCTGTGTGCTGCCCTGCCACTGATGGCCCACGCCGAAGGAACGCCGAATGGCTGCACCGAGGTCAACGTGGATGGCTACAAGGCACCGGACTATGGCTGCCTGAGCCAGCAGATGGGCAACCACCCGGACGCCGCCAAGGCCACGCAAAAGAACCAGCAAGCGCAACAGGTGCCCATCGACAAACGCAAGCCGAACCAGATCGGGCTCTCTACACCCGCAGCGACCAGTGTGCGCATGGGCAATACGTTCGGTACTTCGGTGAAACCCCAGCGGCCTTGATCGCCGCTTGTCCCCCCCTGCCCGCCCAGTGCAAAAAAAGCCATTGTGTTATCGCGATTGCCGATGTTATGTTTCTAACAGACATCAAAATCATGAAACATGAGTAACATCAATGACCGGCCTGCGCGAAAACGTCATGGATAAAAACAGCTTCCAGCGCACGCTGGAACAGCAGTTCCCGACGCTGACGCCCACCGGCAAGCGCATCGCGACCTACCTGCTGGGCAACCTGCAACAGCTGCCGTTCGAAACCGCCGACAGCATCGCCCAGCAAGCCGGCACCACCGGGATTTCAGTGGGGCGTTTCTTGCGAACCCTGGGTTATCGCAACCTCGATGACGTCAAGCAAGGCCTGCGCGGCGACCCGCAAGCCTCCTGGCTGATCACCGACCGCCTGGGCGCGTTTCGCCAGGAGAACGATCAGGAAGACGCCCTCGACCGTTCCCTCAACCGCGAGATCGAAGCCATCCAGCATGTGTACGGCCTGGCCCGCAGCCAGGGTTTCGCCGACATCGTGCAGCACATCGTGGACGCCGACGCCGTGTTCATCCTCGGTATCCAGTCCACCCGGGGCATCCTCAATGCGTTCCACAGTCACCTGGAATACATTCGCCCCAAGGTCTATTACGTCGATGGCCTGTCGGGGATCTACGCCGAGACCCTGAACTCCGGCTTTGAAAAACCCTACGCCATCACAGCGGACTTCCGCGCCTATTCCAGCATCACGCCCACGTTCTGCGAGACCGCGAATGCCCAGGGTCTACCCTTGGCGCTGATCACTGACTTGCAATGCCCCTGGGCCCGGGACTACGACCTGGACCTGCTGCAACTGAAAACCGATGTCGGCCAGTTCTGGGACTCCATGGCGCCCCTGACGTGCCTGTTCAACCTGATGGTGTCTGCCGTCGCTGACCGCTACGGCGAGCGACTGGATGCACGCCTGGCAAAAAACCGCGCCCTGCAACAGGCCTTCGGCCAGTTCGAATCCTGACCCTGGAAAGGAAATCTTTGAGTGAATACCAGCCCATTGGTAGAAATCGCCCCACCGGAATACCCGGTACAGGTCGACCTGATCTACGCCAGTGCCGACAACCTGGCAGGCACCGTGATCTACCGCAACACCCGCTGCCTGCTGCACGCCGAAGCGGCGGCCTGCTTGCGCAAGGCGAGCCTGTTGGCACGCCACGCCGGCATGACCCTGCTGATCTACGACGCCTATCGCCCTGCCTACGCCCAGCAACTGCTGTGGCAGGCCCTGCCCAACCCGGACTACGTGCGCGACCCGCGCCTGGGCTCGCACCACACCCGCGGCGTGGCCGTCGACCTGACACTGATTGATGAACACGGCACCCCCCTGGACATGGGCACGGCGTTTGATGCCATGGAGCCCAAGTCCCACCAGTTCTACCCCGACCTGCCGCCGCAGGTGCAGCGCAACCGCCTGCTGTTGCTGGGCATCATGCTTGGCGCCGGCTTCAAGGCGATTGCCACCGAGTGGTGGCATTACGAATTGCCGGATGCCGAACTTTTCCCACTAATTGAGGAGTCATACTGATCCCAAGGACCGTACCATCACAATAATTAGCAGCACCCTTTAGCTCCAACTGCCCGGTTATAGATTTCATAAAAATAAACCAACCCGCTTTTTCCTCTAAATAATCAAGGAAACCGGCATGACCCCAAGCAACCGCAAGACCCTCGCACTCTCCCTGCTGTGCGCCGCCCTGAGCCTGGGCGCGTGGCAATCGGCAAGTGCCGCCGCCCCCAAAGACACCCTGATGATCGGCAAGGCCGCCGACCCGCAAACCCTCGACCCGGCCGTGACCATCGACAACAACGATTGGGCGGTGACGTACCCGGCGTACCAGAAGCTGGTGGCCTACAAAGTCGAAAACGGCAAGGGCAGCACCGAGGTCAAGGGCGACCTGGCCGACAGCTGGACCACCTCGGCCGACGGTCTGGTGTGGGACTTCAAACTCAAGCCCGGCAACAAGTTCGATGATGGCGCCGAGGTCGACGCCAATGCGGTGAAGTTCTCCTTCGACCGCGTGATGCAGCTCAAGCAAGGCCCGTCGGGCGCGTTCCCGGATGACATGAAAGTCACCGTGGTCGACCCGCTCACCGTGCGCTTCACCCTGGCCAAGCCCTACGCGCCCTTCCTTTACACCCTCGCCCATAACGGCGCAGGCATCATCAACCCGGACGTGGTGAAACAGGGCGACGTCAACGCCTACCTCTCCACCCACACCGCCGGCTCCGGCGCCTTTCGCCTGAGCAACTGGCAGAAAGGCCAGAGCCTGACCCTGGAACCCAACACCTACTACGCCGGCACCAAGCCCGCGCTGAACAAGGTGGTGATCAAGATCATCAGCGAAGCCTCGGTACGCCGCCTGCAACTGGAACGCGGTGACCTGGACATCGCCGAAGACATGCCCCAGGACCAGCTCACCAACCTGGCCAAAAAGAAAGACGTGGTGATCAAGGAGTTCCCGTCGCTGCGGGTGACCTACCTGTACCTGAACAACCAGAAAGCCCCGCTGAACAACCAGAATGCGCGCCAGGCGATCGTTGATGCGGTGGACTACAAAGGCATTGTCGACGGCATCCTCAAGGGCCAGGCCAAGTTGATGAACGGGCCGATTCCTGCCGGCATGTGGGCCAATGACCCGAGCCTGCCCTTGATGAAACAGGACCTGGACAGCGCGGGCGCGAACCTGAAGAAACTCCCGGAAAAAATCACCAACCTGAACTACATGTACTCCGACAAGGACCCGGACTGGGAATCCATCGGCCTGACCCTGCAAGCCAGCCTGGCGCCGCTGGGGATCAACCTGAAGATGGAAAAACTGGCCAACGCCACCATGCGCGAGCGCCTGGGCAAGGGTGACTTCGACGTGTCCATCGGCTCGTGGGCACCGGACTTCTCCGACCCCTACATGTACATGAACTTCTGGTTCGACTCCTCCCTGCAAGGCCTGCCGGGCAACCGTTCGTTCTACAGCAACCCGGTGGTGGACAAGCTGATTCGCGATGCGGCGGCCAACAACGACACGGCCAAGCGCACCGAGCTGTATCAGGAAGCCCAGAAGATCGTGCTCAAGGACAGCGTATACGCCTACCTCTATCAGAAGAACTACACCCTGCCGATGCGTGATTCGGTGAAGGGTTATGTGTTCCATCCGATGCTGGAGCAGGTGTTCAACGTGGCTGAGATCAGTAAGTAACACGCGATCAAATGTGGGAGCGGGCTTGCTCGCGAAAGCGGTGTATCAGTTACCCGATGTATGACTGACCCACCGTATTCGCGAGCAAGCCCGCTCCCACACTGGACCTGCTGTGTTTTCCAGGCTGTATCCTGATCCAAATGTCTCGCGTTACCGAGGAGCCCTCATGGCCTTCCTGAATATGTTGCGCAAACGCCTGTTCGGCCTGATCCTGGTCGTCGTCGGCGTTTCGCTGATTACCTTTTGCATCTCCCACCTGATCCCGGGTGACCCGGCGCGCCTGATTGCCGGCGACCGGGCCAGCGACGCCATTGTCGAGAACATCCGCCATCAACTGGGCCTCGACCTGCCGCTGTACCAGCAATACGGCCGCTACATGAGCGACTTGCTGCACGGCGACCTCGGCACCTCGATCCGCACCAGCCGCCCGGTGCTGGAAGACCTGAAAGCGTTCTTCCCCGCGACCCTCGAACTGGCGGTCGCCGCCCTGCTGCTCTCGGTACTGGTGGGCGTACCGCTGGGGGTGCTGTCAGCGGTGTATCACAACCGCGCCATCGACCAGATCGCCCGAACGCTGGCGGTTACCGGCATTTCCACGCCGGCCTTCTGGCTCGGCCTGGGCCTGATCGTGTTGTTCTACGGCCAGCTCGGCTGGCTGCCCGGCAGCGGGCGGCTGGATGAAGGCCTCGAACCACCGCGCACCATCACCGGGTTCTACCTGATCGACTCGCTGCTGGCCGGCGATATCCCGCTGTTCCTGAATGCCCTGGAACACCTGATCCTGCCCGCCGTCACCCTGGGTTTCGTCAACCTCGGCGTGGTCGCCCGGCAGATTCGTTCGGCGATGCTCGACCAGTTGGGCGAGGACTACATCCGTACCGCCCGCGCCTACGGCCTGTCGCGCTGGGCGGTGATCCTGCGCCACGCCTTGCCCAACGCGC
Organism: Pseudomonas sp. KK18; assembly: GCF_037094675.1. Classification (NCBI taxonomy): domain Bacteria; kingdom Pseudomonadati; phylum Pseudomonadota; class Gammaproteobacteria; order Pseudomonadales; family Pseudomonadaceae; genus Pseudomonas; species Pseudomonas sp. KK18. The sequence continues at coordinate 2,942,192 of NZ_CP146605.1, read as the reverse complement.
TGATCCCGTCGATCACCGTGCTCGGCCTGACCCTCGGCGACCTGCTGTACGGCGCGGTGCTGACCGAAACCGTGTTCGCCTGGCCGGGCATGGGTGCCTATGTGGTGAAGTCGATCCAGTCCCTGGATTTCCCGGCGGTGATGGGCTTCGCGATCCTGGTGTCGTTTATTTATGTACTGCTGAACATGCTGATCGACCTGCTCTACCGGGTGGTCGACCCGCGCATCGGCGAGGTGAATTGAGATGACCGCTCCCCTGACCATGCCCGTACCGGTGCCCCTGGAACAGCGCCCCACCTGGCGTGCGCGAATGGAGTACCTGGGCTATCAAATACGCCGCAGCCCGCTGACCATCGCCGGCCTGACCATCACCTTGATCGTGCTGATCTGCATGGCCTTCGCCCCCTGGTTGGCGAGCCATGACCCCAATGCCTTGAACCTGGCGCAACGCCTGGCCGAGCCCTCCGCCGAACATTGGTTCGGCACCGATGAAGTCGGCCGCGACCTGTTCAGCCGGGTGCTGTACGGCAGCCGCCAGTCGGTGGGCGTGGGCCTGTTCGTGGCGTTTTCGTCCTGCCTGGTGGGCGGGCTGCTGGGCTGCCTGTCGGGGATCATCGGCGGGCGTTTCGACAGCCTGATCATGCGCCTGATGGACATCATGCTGTCGGTGCCGTCCCTGGTGCTGATCATGGCCCTGGCCGCCGCACTGGGCCCGAGCCTGTTCAATGCGATGCTGGCAATCACCGTGGTGCGCATCCCGTTCTACGTGCGCCTGGCCCGGGGCCAGGCCCTGAGTATTCGGCAGATGGGCTACGTCAAGGCGTCCCAGACCTTCGGCGCCGGGCGCTGGCACATCGTGTCGTGGCACGTGGGCCGCAATGCGATGCCGCCGTTGCTGGTGCAACTGAGCCTGGACATCGGCAGCGCGATCCTGATGGCCTCGGCCCTGGGTTTCATCGGCCTGGGTGCACAACAGCCCACCGCCGAATGGGGCGCGATGGTTGCCACCGGGCGCAATTTCATTCTCGACAACTGGTGGTACTCGACCTTTCCGGGGCTGGCGATCCTGGTCACCGCGACCGGCTTCAACCTGCTGGGTGACGGTGTTCGTGACCTGCTCGACCCACGGCAACAGGGGAAATGACCATGTCCAGTCCGGCAGTGCTTGCCATCGACAACCTGAGCCTGGAATTCCCGGCTTACCGCAACAACGTCCAGGCACTCAACGGCGTGTCGTTGCACGTCAACCCCGGCGAAGTCGTCGGCGTAGTGGGTGAATCCGGCTCCGGCAAATCCGTGACCGCGATGCTCAGCCTGCGCCTGCTGCCGGAGCGCAGTTACCGGATCACCGCCGGCAGCTTGCAGATGCTCGGCCGCGACATGCTCGGTGCCAGCGAGAAGGAGCTGCTGCAGATCCGCGGGCGTGACGCGGCGATGATCTTCCAGGAGCCGATGACCGCGCTGAACCCGACCCGGCGCATTGGCCGGCAGATGCTCGATGTGATCATCCACCACCAGCGCCTGAGCAAGGCCGCCGCCCGTGCCAAGGCCATCGCCCTGCTGCGGGACATGCACATCGCCGACCCCGAGCAAGTGCTCGACAGCTACCCCTTCGAACTCTCCGGCGGCATGCGCCAGCGGGTGATGATCGCCCTGGCATTTTCCTGCGACCCTCAGTTGCTGATCGCCGACGAGCCCACCACTGCCCTCGACGTCACCGTGCAACGCCAGGTGCTGTTGCTGCTGCGGGAAAAAGCCCGGGAACGCGGCACCGCGATCCTGCTGATCACCCACGACATGGCTGTGGTCTCGCAGTTCTGCGACCGGGTGTATGTGATGTACACCGGCGCCGTGGTGGAAGAAGGCCCCACCGCCCAGGTGATGAGCGACCCGCGCCATCCCTACACCCAAGGGTTACTCAGCGGCTTGCCGGAACAGGTGAAACCCGGCGACGACCTGCTGACCATCCCCGGCCAAGTGCCCAACCTTGCCGCCCTGCCCTCAGGCTGCACCTTTCGCGAACGCTGCCCCCAGGCCATGAGCCAATGCATCGAGCGCCCGCGCCTGGACCTGATCAACCCTGCCGGCACCCGCAAAAGTGCGTGCTGGCTGACTGCCGGGGAGTCGGTGCAATGACCGTGTCTCAAGATTCACTGCTGGCTTTGCGGGATGTACGGGTCAAGTTCCCGGTAAAAACCGACTGGCTGGGCCGCCCGCGCGGTTATGCCCACGCCCTCAACGGCATCGACTTGCAGGTGCGCCGTGGGGAAACCCTGGGGATTGTCGGCGAGTCCGGCTGCGGTAAAAGCACCCTCGCCCAATTGCTGATGGGCCTGGTCAAGCCCAGTGACGGTGAAGTGGACTGGGTCTACGAAAGTGCCCGGGAACGCCACCGGCATGTGCAGATCGTATTCCAGGACCCGCAATCGTCCCTCGACCCGCGCCTGCCCATCTGGAAAATCATTACCGAGCCGCTGTTCGCCCTTGGCGACACGCCCAAGAGTGAAATGCGCACCATCGCCGCCAAGGTCGCCGCGCAGGTAGGCATTCGCGCCGAATACCTGGACCGTTACCCGCACCAGTTTTCCGGTGGCCAGCGCCAACGCATCGCCATCGCCCGCGCGCTGGCGTCCAACCCGAGCATCCTGGTGCTGGACGAGCCGACCTCGGCCCTGGATATCTCGGTGCAGGCGCAAATCCTCAACCTGCTGGCCGAGCTGCAACGGCGGCTGGGGCTGACCTACATCCTGATCTCCCACAACGTTTCGGTGGTGCGGCACATGGCCGACCGGGTGGCGGTGATGTACCTGGGGCAGATCGTGGAACTGGGGTGTGCCGAGCAAGTGCTGGAGCAGCCGAAGCATCCGTACACCCAGCTGTTGCTGGAGGCGGTGCCCAAGCTGGGGGTGGCGCTGGACGACGCGTATGTCAGTGCACCGACAGAGCTGCCGGGGAACCGGGTGTTGCCGGGTGGGTGTTTCTTTCTCGACCGCTGCCCGAGGCGTACACAAGGCTGTGAGCGGCCGCAGCGGTTGACGGGTGGGATGAGTCAGCAGGTGCGGTGTCACCTGGAACATCCGTGAGGCGTCCTTAACGAAATTTTCATGATTGCGCGGCTATGATCCGCCACCTCGTTGGGGAGTAGCCTGCTTCGGATTCTCGAAGCGTTCGTATCAACATTCTCGGCAACATGCCGTGGTGCGAACACCATTTTGGTTGGTGAGACCAGCGACACATCCATGCCTGAAGTCGGGCGTGTGGTTGTGTCGTTGACTCATACAGCCCGACTGGAAGCCTTACCGTGAACCCTATTTCCCTGATTCTTCTCGCCCTTGCCATGTCCACGGACGCCTTTGCGGCGGCCATTGGCAAAGGTTCCAGCCTGCACAAACCACGCCTGACCGAAGCCCTGCGGGCCGGGCTGATCTTTGGTGTGATCGAAGCGATCACGCCGATCATCGGCTGGGCTATCGGCCAGGCTGCCACCCGCTGGGTGGAGCAGTGGGACCACTGGATCGCCTTTACCCTGCTGGTAGCCCTGGGCCTGCACATGATCTACAACGGCTTGAAGGCCGATGATCCAGAGGAAGAGAAACCGAGCCAGCACTCGTTCATGATTCTTGCCGTGACCGCGTTTGCTACCAGCATTGATGCCTTGGCGGTGGGTGTGGGCCTGGCGTTTGTCGACGTGAATATCCTGGTGGCCGCTGCGGCGATCGGCTTGGCGACGATGACCATGGTAACCATCGGCATGATGCTTGGCCGGGTGTTGGGGACTGTGGTCGGCAAGCGCGCCGAGATGGTCGGCGGCGTGGTGTTGATGCTGGTGGGTGCGACGATTTTGTATGAGCACCTGTCGGCCTAGAAACCGGCGAAGATCAAAATGTGGGAGCGGGCTTGGGTGGGAGCGGGCTTGCTCGCGAAAGCGGTGGTTCAGCCAGCCTATTGAGCGACTGACACACCGCCTTCGCGAGCAAGCCCGCTCCCACACCAGCCCGCTCCTACAGGGATCGGCGGCGATCAATCAGGCCGCGTGTTTTTCTTTCTTCAGGCTCTCGATGTCGATCACGAACCGATACTTCACATCGCCCTTGAGCATGCGCTCGTAGGCGTCATTGATGCCCTGGATGTCGATCATCTCGATGTCCGAGACAATCCCGTGCCTGGCGCAGAAATCCAGCATGTCCTGGGTTTCCTGGATGCCACCGATCAACGACCCGGCCAGGCTGCGACGCTTGAAGATCAGGTTGAACACGGTCGGTGACGGGTGCGGGCTATCCGGGGCGCCCACCAGGGTCATGGTGCCGTCGCGCTTGAGCAGGTTGAGGAAGGCGTCGAGATTGTGGGACGCGGCCACGGTGTTGAGGATGAAGTCCAGGGAGTTGGCAACCTTGGCCATTTCGTCCGCGTTCTTCGACACCACCACTTCATCGGCCCCCAGTCGCAGGCCGTCTTCGCGCTTGTTCGGCGAGGTGGTGAACAGCACCACGTAGGCGCCCATGGCATGAGCGATTTTCACCGCCATATGGCCCAGGCCACCGAGGCCGACAACGCCGACGCGCTTGCCCGGCCCGACGTTCCAGTGGTGCAGCGGTGAGTAGGTGGTGATGCCTGCACACAGCAGCGGCGCGACCGCCGCCAGGTTGCTCTCGTCGTGGGAGATGCGCAGGACGAACTTCTCCTTGACCACGATATTGTCCGAGTAGCCGCCGAAGGTGTTTTCGCCGCCAAAAGCCGGGCCGTTGTAGGTGCCGGTGAAGCCGTTTTCGCAATACTGCTCCTCGCCCTCGGCGCAGGATTCGCAGTGCTGGCAGCTGTCGACCATGCAGCCGACACCGGCCAAATCGCCCACCTTGAACTTGCTGACATTGGCGCCCACGGCGGTCACTCGGCCAACGATTTCATGGCCCGGTACCGACGGGTACAGGGTGTTTTTCCATTCGTTGCGTACGGTGTGCAGGTCCGAGTGGCAGACGCCGCAATAGAGGATGTCGATCTGCACATCATCGGCCCCGGGGGCGCGACGTTCGAACGTGAAGGGTTTGAGGGAATCCTTGGAGTCACGAGCGGCGTAGCTGTAAGTCTTGGCCATTTCGTTCACCTGTTTGTTCAGACGGTAGAAAGCAGTTGACCAGCATAGACGCTGAACCGTTCAACCGAGCACAGGCATACAAGTCCCTCGTCAGATTCTGCGCCTATAGTATTGGCTGCCCTCTCACCCAAGGAGTTTTGCCATGAGCACCCTACGCACACAAGACGGTACCGAGCTCTACTACAAGGACTGGGGCACCGGCAAACCGGTGCTGTTCAGCCACGGCTGGCCGCTGGATGCCGATATGTGGGAATACCAGATGGAGTACCTGAGCAGCCGCGGCTACCGCACCATCGCGTTCGACCGCCGTGGTTTTGGCCGCTCGGACCAGCCCTGGACCGGTAACGACTACGACACCTTTGCCGACGATATCGCCCAGTTGATCAACCATCTGGATCTGCAGGACGTGACCCTGGTGGGCTTCTCCATGGGCGGCGGCGATGTCAGCCGCTATATCGCCCGCCATGGCAGCGCGCGCGTGGCCGGGCTGGTGTTGCTGGGGGCGGTGACGCCGCTGTTCGGGCAAAAGCCGGATTACCCGCAAGGTGTCGAGATGGCAGCGTTTGACGGGTTCAAGGCCGCGCTGCTGAAGGATCGCGCGCAGTTCCTGGCAGACTTCAATACGCCGTTCTATGGCATCAACAAGGGCCAACAGGTCTCCAGCGGTGTATTGACTCAAACACTGAACATCGCCCTGCTCGCCTCGCTCAAGGCGACGGTGGATTGCGTCACCGCGTTCTCGGAAACCGATTTCCGCCCGGACATGGCCAGGATCGACGTGCCGACCCTGGTTATCCACGGTGATGGCGACCAGATCGTGCCGTTCGAAACTACCGGCAAGGTCGCCGCGCAGATGATCAAAGGCGCGCAGTTGAAGGTGTACAAGGATGCCCCCCATGGTTTTGCGGTGACCCACCAGCAAGCCTTGAACGAAGATCTGCTGGCCTTCCTGCAACGCTGAGCCGATTGCGTTCTCCTGCGACGGCTTATTTCTGGCCGGGCTGACACCCGGCCTTTTCAGGCAGTCGTACTATTCCCCGGTGCCGGCAAACCCCGCTACGATCTCGTCGATCACCACCCGCACCCGGGCGGTATGCCGCAGGTCGGCATGGGTCACCAGCCACACATCGTAGGGCAACGGCCGCGTACGGTCCGCCCACAGCCGCACCAGGCCGTCGCGTTCGCCGGAAACTATCGGAACCTCACCGATACCGATCCCTGCGGCGATGGAGCGGCGTACCAACAGGCTTGAACTCAAGGCCGCAACAATACGTCCGCGTCCCAGCGGCTCGCTGACCAGGGTCAGGTCCTTCTGGCTTTGCAGGTGCGGCTGATACACCACCAGGTCGTGTCCTTCGAACAGGCTGCCCGGTTCGGGTGCGCCGTGCCGATCGATATACGCCTGCGAGGCAAACAGCCCCACCGGCCAGCGGGCGATGCGCCGGGCGATCAGGTCGGGGTTGTCCGGGCGGGTATTGCGCACCGCGATATCGGCTTCGCGTTTGGCCAGGTTAAGCAACTGGGTCGAAGCGTCCATCTGCACGCGCACGTCAGGGTGCGCATCGTGCAGCCGGGCAATGGCCGGGATCAGGAAGTCGATGGCCAGGGAATCGGTGGTGGTCACCCGTACGGTGCCGGTCAGGCGGTCGTCCAGGCCCAGGACCTGACGCTCTAGGTCAAGGGCCGAGCGCTCCATGTTCTCCACCGATTGCAACGCGGCTTCACCCACGGCGGTCAGCGCATAGCCTTCGGAGGTGCGCAGGAACAACGTTGCGTTCAGGGACTTTTCCAGGGCATTGACCCGTCGCCCCACGGTGGCCTGATCCACCCCCAGCACCCGCGCGGCCCCGCGCAGTGTGGACTCGCGGCACACCGCGAGGAACACCCGCGCATCGTCCCAATTCATGGCTTTCCCCTTCGATGCATTTTTGCATCAGCGTGACGTGTAATCGCAGCATTATTGCATCACTCATCACGGCTATGCTGGGCACCAGAGAAAATACCCAGGATCGCCAGCAGGCTGAACCGCTCGGTAACGGGCGCGGTCCCAACCCATACGTTCATTGCTACAGGTGCGCTCAAATGACTCTGCCCCACGAAATGACCCTGATCGAAATCACCAGCCCCGGCGGCCCCGAAGTCCTGCAACCACGCCAGGAGCCGGTACCTGTCGCCGGCCCCGGCGAAGTGCTGATCCGCGTGCACGCCGCCGGCGTCAATCGCCCGGACGCCCTGCAACGCGCCGGCACGTATCCGATGAAACCCGGCATGAGCCCGATTCCCGGGCTGGAAGTGGCCGGTGTGGTGGTCGCGCTGGGCGAAGGCGTCAGCGAGTACGCGCTGGGCGACAAGGTGTGCGCCCTGACCAATGGCGGCGGTTATGCGCAGTACTGCGCAGTGCCCGCCAGCCAGACCTTGCCGCTTCCCGATGGCCTGGACTGGATTCAGGCGGCAGCGATCCCGGAAACCTTCTTCACCGTATGGGCCAACCTGTTCGGCATCGGCGGTGCGCATAAAGGCCAGCGCGTGTTGATCCATGGCGGCACCAGCGGCATCGGCACCACCGCGCTGATGCTCTGCCGCGAGTTCGGTATCGAAGCGTTCGCCACCGCCGGCAGCGTGGAAAAATGCGCCGCCATCCGCGAGCTGGGAGCCGAGCCGATCAACTACCGGGAACAGAATTTCGCCGAGGTTATCGCTGACAAGACCGCGGGCAAGGGTGTCAATGTGGTGCTCGACATCATGGGTGGCTCCTACCTGAACGACAACATCAGCGCCCTGGCCATGGAAGGTCGCCTGGTGATGCTGGGCTTCCTCGGCGGCGCACGCGCCAACGACATCGACCTGCTGGCGATCCTCGGCAAACGCGCGATCGTTACCGGCTCGTTGTTGCGCTCACGCACCCGGGAAGAAAAAGCCGCGATTGCCGCACAACTGCGCGAACACGTGTGGCCGGTGCTGTCGGCCGGGCGTTGCCTGCCGATGATCGATGAAGTGTATGCCTATACCGACGCCGCGAAGGCCCATGCGCGCATGGAAGGTGGCGACCATATCGGCAAGATTGTGTTGCGGGTGGATTGATAAACATGCGGAAAAACGGTTTATAACGTCATCAGAACAAAACACTGCGGTTAATGGAGGCTTCATGAAACTGGTCGGCATGCTGGACTCGCCCTACGTGCGCCGCGTGGCCATTTCCCTGGAACTGTACGGCGTCGCGTTCGAACACCAGGCATTGTCGGTGTTCAGCACCTTCGATGAGTTTTCCGGGATCAACCCGGTAGTCAAGGCACCGACGCTGGTGCTCGACGACGGCACGGTGCTGATGGATTCCGGCTTGATCCTCGAGTACCTGGAAGCCCTGGCGCCGGCCGGCAGCCGATTGCTGCCCCCGTCAGCCCCAGCGCTTGCCAGGGATCTGCAAGTGATCGGCCTGGCGCTGGCAGCGTGCGAAAAGACCGTGCAGATCGTCTACGAACATCACCTGCGGCCCGCCGAAAAACTGCATCAGCCGTGGATCGACCGCGTGACCGGACAACTGCTGGCGGCCTATGCGTTATTGGAGGCGCGGGTGGCCGAGCGCGACAGCGACTTGCCGCTGACCCAGGCGAGCCTGACGGTGGCGGTCGCCTGGTCCTTCACCCAGCTGAAGATAGCCGACGTCGTGAAGGCCGATGCGTTTCCCCACTTGCAACGCCACGCGGCCCTCGCCGAGCAGCACCCGGCATTCGGCAAATACCCGATCGAGTAGCCCGTGCCTACCCGGCATACACCGGATAATCGGTGAAGCCCACCTCGGTGCCGCCATACAGGCCGTCCGCGTTCAACGGGTTCAGCGGCCAACCGTTGAGCAGGCGTTGGGGCAAGTCGGGATTGGCAATGTACGGCCGGCCAAACGCGATCAGGTCTGCCAGCCCCGCCTCTACCAACCGCACGCCGCGCTCTGCGGTGTAGCGGCCTGCGTAGATGATCCGGCCGCTGAAGGTGTCACGCACCGCCTGGCGGAACGACTCGGGCAACTCGGGGGCATTGTCCCAGTCGGCCTCGGCAATCGACACGTAGGCGATGCCGGCCGCCTCAAGCACCTTGATCGCCTCGATGTAGGTGTGATGCGGGTCTTCCTCGACGAGGCCGATGTAGACCCGGTCCTGGTCAGTGCCGCTGAACAACGGCGCAAAGCGCACACCCAGGCGCTGCGGGCCGACTACTTCGGCCACCGCCTCGACGATTTCCCGCAGGAACCGCAGGCGATTGTGCAGTGAGCCACCGTATTCATCGTCGCGCTGGTTGGAATGCGCCGAGATGAACTGGTTGACCAGGTAGCCGTTAGCCGAATGAATTTCCACGCCATCGAAGCCTGCGGCCAATGCATTTTTTGCAGCCTGGGCGTAAAGCCCCACCAACTCCTTGACCTCGACGGTAGCCAGGGCGCGCGGCTCGGGTGGCTGCACCAACTTACCGGTGCCGGGCCCGGTTGCAACGAATGCCTTGGCTTGCTGCGGCTGGATCGCCGACGGCGCGACGGGTGCTGCGCCGTCGGGCTGCAGTTCGTGATGGGACACGCGGCCCACATGCCAAAGCTGGGCGAAGATCACGCCGCCTTCGGCATGCACGGCATCGGTCACGGTACGCCAGCCGTCAATCTGCTCCGGTGTGTAGATGCCCGGGGTCCAGGCGTAACCCTGGCCGCGAGGCTCGATCTGCGTGCCCTCGCTGACCATGAAGCCGGCGGTAGCACGCTGGCGGTAATAAAGCGCCATCAAGTCCGTGGCGATATCACCGGGCTGGGCACTTCGCTGGCGGGTAAGCGGCGGCAGGACGATGCGGTTTTTCAGGGTGTGGTGCCCCAGTGTGATCGGGGTACCTAAAGCGCTGTTGCTCATGGGGGACAGTTCCGGATTCAAATTTCAGACAAGCAGAAGCTGCCGGCTCCCGCTCAGGGGAGCCGCCAACAACGTACTTTTGGGGGGGATTCAGCGGGTTACGCGGTCAGCTTCAACAGCGCTTTGGCAACGTCACTGGAACTGGCAGGATTCTGCCCGGTGACCAGCAGGCCATCTTCAATCACAAAGGACTGCCAATCGGCACCCTTCTCATACGTGCCGCCCAGCGCCTTGAAATCATCCTCGATCAGGAACGGCACCACGTCGGTCAGGCCAACCGCCGCTTCTTCGGAGTTGGAGAAGCCGGTGACGCGTCGGCCCTTGACCAGCGGCTCGCCGTTGACCGCCTTGACGTGACGCAAGGCGCCCGGGGCGTGGCACACAAAGCCAATCGGCTTGCCCGCACGCTCGAAGGCTTCGATCAGGGCGATGGAGGTTTTCGACTCTGCCAGGTCCCACAGCGGGCCGTGGCCGCCTGGGTAGAACACGGTGTCGAAGTCGCCGGCGTTGACCGACTCCAGCTTCACGGTGGTGGCCAGGGCCTGTTGCGCCGCCGGGTCAGTGGCGAAGCGGCGGGTCTGGTCGGTTTGCGAATCCGGCAGGTCGCTGACCGGGTCCAGGGGCGGCTGCCCACCGGCCGGCGAAGCCAGGGTCACGTCGGCCCCGGCGTCCTTGAACGCGTAGTAGGGAGCAGCAAATTCTTCGAGCCAGAACCCGGTCTTGCGGCCGGTGTTGCCAAGCTGGTCGTGAGAAGTCAAAACCATCAATACTTTCATGTGCCAGTGCCTCGGGGTGATGTGGGTTGGAATGGAATCAAGCTTAGGAGCCGGGCCAAAACCGCACAATGTCATGTCCGCAAGGATTCCGGACATTGCGCCAAGGCGGTTGCCGTTTCCCTGGCACACACCGACAATCACCGCTCCGCGCCCCCTGGAGAGATGAGATGCACAGCATTGCGCTGATGGTGTACCCGAACTTTCAATCTTTGAGCCTCAGCCTGGGCTCGGTGTTCGAGTGCGCGAATCTGCTGCGTGGCGAGCAGGCGTATGAATTTCACATTGTGTCGGAAAGTGGCGGCCCGATCATGACGTCCCAGGGCTTCTCGGTGAACAGCACGCCGATCCGGCCCGAGGGCTATGACACATTGATCGTCAGCGGTTACCTGGAGTTCCAACTGCCTGACGCCAGCCTGCCGAGGCTGGTCCAGGCGGCGTCCAAACAGTCGCGGCGGATTGCTTCGTTGTGCATGGGCATCTTCGTGCTGGCCGAGGCGGGATTGCTCGAAGGCAAGCGCGCCACCACCCACTGGCTGCACGCACCGGCCTTTGCCAAGCGCTACCCGCAGATTCGCCTGGAGGAAGACAAGCTGTTCGTGGTCGACGGCCAGATCTGGACCGGTGCCGGCATGAGCGCCGGGGTGGACCTGGCGCTGGCGATGGTGGAGAACGACCTGGGCAGCGACCTCGCCCGCCGCATCGCGCGCAAGCTGGTGATTGCCCAGCGCCGTGGCAGCGAACAGTCGCAGCTATCGGCGTTGCTGGAACTCGACCCCAAGTCCGACCGTGTGCAGTTGGCCCTGGCCTACGCCCGGGAGAACCTGACCCACGACCTTTCGGTCGAGGCCCTGGCGGCCGTGGCGCGGCTCAGCCCACGCCAGTTCAGCCGGGTGTTTCGCGAGGAGACCGGGCAAACCCCGGCCAAGGCCATCGAATCCCTGCGGGTGGAAGCCGCCCGGGCAATGATGGAAACCAGTCGGCATCCGGTGGAAGTGGTCGCCCGCGAGACCGGGTTCGGTGATCGCGAGCGCATGCGCCAGGCGTTCCTGCGGGCGTTCGGCCAGCCGCCACAGGCGATGCAGGCGGCATTGTTCAGTGCAGGGGCTGGCGCAGCGTTTAACTGATGCCTCAGTGCAACGCTGCGCGCGTCACCAGGAAGCTCAGCAGGTTTGGCTCATCGTCCAGCTCGATGGCCTGCACCGGACGCGGCAGGTTATCCAACACCGTGCGCCAGAACGCCTGGCTCACTTCATCCTGATCATAGAAACGCACCAGCCAGTTCGCCTCGCCGCTGCTCAACACCTGAGTGGCGATGGCGCGGCCAATGCCCTTGCGGCGGTAGCGTTTGAGGATGAACAGGTCCGCCAGTTCCAGCGCATCGATCCCCGGCAACTCGCTGCCTTCGATCAGCAGGAAGCCGGCGATGAAGCCGTCGACCAGCAGCAGGTTGGCACTCCACTGCGGGTCTTCCCAGTAGCGGGCCAGGTGCTCCTCATGGATGTAGAAGCGACCGTCCACCTCGACATCTTCCTGTTCCCAGTCCGAGGACTCGTAGGCGTAGAACTGGTAAAGGTTGGCGATCAACGTGGCGTGTTCCGGGCCGGTCTCGATCAGTTCGACGGTGGTATCGGGGATTGCAGGCATGGGCATCTCGGCAAAAAAACAGGCCGCCATTGTCAACAAAGCCACCTGCAATGCCAATACACCGGCCAAGCTTTCTGCTTGCTGAACCGATCGTGCTTTTCTCATGTCAACGACAAAATCGTTACAAAGTTAGACTAAACTCCGCGTCACTTCCCTCCCCTTGCTTTCAGGATAAGTACTTTGACAAACGTCTGCACCAGCGGCCTCGATGTCGGCTTTGCGTCCCTGGATTACCTGCAAATAGGCATCCTGGGCATCATTCAGGGCATCACCGAATTGTTGCCCGTGTCTTCCACCGCCCACATGCGCATCGTGCCCGCCCTGCTCGGCTGGCCGGATCCCGGCTCGGCGTTTTCCGCAGCCATGCAGTTGGCCGCACTGGCAGCAGTGGTCAGTTACTTCTGGAAGGATGTACGCCAGGTCACGGTCGGCAGCATCACTGCGGTGCGCCAGGGTGACTACAACAACCAGTGGTTCAAGCTGGCGGTGGCCATTGTGCTGGCGACGATTCCGATCGGGATTGCCGGGATAGCCTTGTCGTCGACCCTCAACTCCTGCAACTCGCCGCTGCGCGGGCTGATGGTGATCGGGATTTCCTGCCTGGTGATGGCGGTGCTGCTGGCGGCGGCTGAACTCAGCGCGAGGCATAAGCGCACGGTGGGCGAAATGCGCCTGCGGGATGCGCTGATTGTCGGCATTGCGCAGATCGGCGCGCTGATTCCAGGGGTTTCCCGCTCGGGCTCGACCCTGACCGCCGCACTGTTCCTCAACTTCAAGCGTGAAGAAGCGGCGCGGTTTTCGTTCCTGCTGGGCTTGCCGGCGATCGCCCTCGCGGGGCTGAAAGAGCTGTGGGTATTGTTCCACGCCGACCTGCCCGCCCACGCCTGGCCGCACCTGATCTTCGGGCTGGTGGTTGCCAGTGTGTCGGCGTTCTTCGCGATCTGGGGCCTGATGAAGTTCCTGGAGCGATTCTCCACCTGGCCGTTCGTGATCTACCGCGCGGTGCTCGGGGTATTCCTGATTGTGGCGGTGAGCACCGGGTTGTTGGCCTAAGGCGCGCGGTCGGCCAGTTCTTCGAGCAAATCCGCAGACGGTATGAAGAACAGGCCGCCGGTGACCGCCGTGCTGAAGTCCAGCAGGCGGTCATAGTTGCCGACCGGTCGGCCGACAAACATGTTCTCCAGCATCAACTCCAAAGGCTCTGGCGAGCGCGCGTAGCCGATAAAGTACGTCCCGAATTCCCCCGCGCCCGGCCGGCCAAAGGGCATGTTGTCCCGCAGGATCTTCACTTCCTCGCCGTCCTTGGTGATGGTGGTCAATGCACTGTGGGAATTGCTCGGCTTGGTCGCATCGTCGAGCTCGATGTCCGACAGCTTGGTGCGCCCGATCACCCGCTCCTGCGCCTCCACCGACAATTCATTCCAGGCCTGCATGTTGTGCAGGTACTTCTGCACCATTACATAGCTGCCGCCGCTGAACGCCGGATCCTCATCACCGACGATGGTGAAACCCACCGCCTTGCGCCCGACCGGGTTCTCGGTGCCGTCGACAAAACCGATGATGCTGCGCATGTCGAAATAGCGGAAACCCTGGACCTCGTCCACCACCGTCACCGCATCCCCCAGCGCCGCCATCAACTGGGTGGCCAATTCGAAACACAGGTCCATCTGCTCGGCACGAATGTGCAGCAGGATATCCCCCGGCGTGGCCGGCGCCAGGCGCCCGGCCACGCCCACTTCCTTGAACGGATGCAACGCTGCTGGCCGCGGCCCCCCGAACAGCGCGTCCCACGCCTTGGAGCCAAACCCTGCGACACACGTCAGGTTGCCCGCCGGTACACGCTTGCCGACCGAGCGCACCAGGCCGGCGATATCGGCGCACCAGCTGCGCACCGCCTCAGCCGAGTCACTGCCAGGCGCCAGGGTCGCGACCATGAAAATGGCGCTGCTGGTGATCGGGCTGCAGACGGATTGGGGTTCAAGGTTTTGATCGGATGGCGATGTCATTGAGAGGTCCACGGGTGGCGGTCGAGATTCAACGAGCGCAGATTAGCAGACCACCAAACCCTGTGGGAGCTGTCGAGCTTTAGCGAGGCTGCGAAGGCGGCAGCAGTGTCAACATTGATGCTGCCTGACCCACCGCTATCGCAGCCTCGCTAAAGCTCGACAGCTCCCACACTGGATTTTCGTTTATGCGCCACTTGTGCATTTCCTCCGGACAAATCCCACAACGGGGGCTCCCCTCCTGCGCCCTCCCGATGGTAGTGTGTGAAATTGTTTCTGACCTTTCGATCAGACATTTCTCACTCACTCCCTGCAAAGGAATGCCCCCAGCAATGGATTTTTCCCTCAAGCAACTGGCCGTAGCCACCCTGATGGCCGCCAGCCTTTCGGTGTTCACCACCCAAGCTCAAGCCAACCTCACCCCACAACAGAACGCCGTCATCCTGAAGACCTTCAGCGATGCCTCGGTCAAGGATTTCCGGCAGTTCCTCGCCAGCCTGGCCAAGAGTGACGTGGCCAAGAGCGACAACCTCGGCCCGGCCATCAGTGCCTTTCTCGACAACAAGGACCTGAGCGCCGACCAGCAGAATGAAATCCATCGCCTGCTGGGCCTGTATGCGCGGGTGAAGTACGGTGCGGCCGCCACTGAAACCCTGCGTGAGCTGGTGGAGATCCCGACCTTCCAGGTCGCCGGCGTGGCCCAGCACGACAATCCCGAGTTCATCAAGATCGCCGCCAAGATCAAGAGCCTGGCCGAGTCGTTCAACCTGAACTTCCGCAACATCGACAACCGCGTCTACGAGATTTCCCTGGAAGGCAGCGGCGATGAAGTGGTCGGCATCCACGCTCACGCGGACGTGGTACCGGTAACCCCGGAAAACTGGGTGCTCAAGGACGGCACCAAGCTCGACCCATTCAAGGTCACGCTGATCGGCGACCGGATGTATGGTCGCGGCACCGAGGATGACAAGAACGGCATCGTGGTGGCGATGTACGCGATGAAGGTGATCAAGGAAGAGAAGCTGCCGCTGGCGCGCAATTTCAAGCTGCTGGTGGACACCACCGAGGAAACCTCCGGCGACGCGATCCCGTACTACTTCGAGCACAACCCAACGCCCAACTACAACCTGGCGCTGGACGGCGGCTACCCGGTGGTGATCGCCGAGAAAGGCTACGGCACGGTCATGGCCAAGTTCCCCAAGCGCAAGGCTGAAGGCAAAGGCGCAGAAATCATCTCGATGACCGGTGGCAAGGCCACCAACCAGATTCCGTCGGCGTCGGTGGTGACATTGCTCAGCGACAAGCCTGCCGAACTGGCCGCCAGCCTGCAAAAGGCCGGCAGCGAGTACGCCAAGCGCAATGGCGGCGACTTTGAAGTGGCGGCCAAGGTCGTCGGCAAGGACGTTCAGTTGACCGTCACTGGCGTGTCCGCCCACTCCTCCGAACCGGAATCCGGGGTGAACCCGGTAGCCAGGGTCCTCGACTTCCTCAACAGCCTCGACGGCAAGGTCGCGCTCAAGCACAACCAGTTCACCGACGCCGCGCACTACGCCGCCAACAACTGGGGCCTGGATTACCTGGGCGCCAAGCTGGGCGTGGGCTTCTCCGATACGTTCATGGGCCCGCTGACCACCTCGCTGACCTATGTGGGCGAAGATGACACTACCTTCAAGCTGGCGGTCAACCTGCGGGTGCCAAAGGGCAAGTCACCGGAAGCGCTCAAGGCCGAAATCGCTGACAAGCTCAGCGCCTGGACCAAGAAAAACCACGTGGCTGTGACCTTCGATTACTCGATCGCCGAGCCGATGTACCGCAACCCTGAGGGCGAGTGGGTCAAGGCGCTGTTGGCGGTGGCCAGCGAGAACCTGGGCATGGAGCACAAGTACGGCACGTCTGCCGGCGCTACCTCGGTGCATGAGCTGCCCAACGGCGTGCAATTCGGCCTGGCACGGCCGGAGGTCAAGTACACCGGCCATACCGACAACGAGTTCAAGACCGTCGACCAGTTCCTGCTGGACCTGCAGATCGTCACCGAAATGATGGGCCGCATCGGGCAACTGCCAAAGCTCTGACCTGCCCTTCGGACCCGCCGCCCTGGCGGGTCCACTAAGCGATACGCCAGCCTTTGGACGCCCGCCGCTGCGCGAGGAACCGGGCATAGCGCCCTTGCCTTGCGGTCAATTGCTCAGGCGTGCCCTGCTCCACGATCCGGCCTTCATCGAGCACCACGATCTGGTCGGCCATCACCACCGTCGACAACTGATGCGCGATCACGATCAGCGTGCATGTACCGCGCAAGCGTGCCAGGGTTTCGGCGATGACCGCCTGGTTCTCGGCGTCCAGTGCTGCCGTGGCTTCGTCCACCAGCAGGATCGGCGCGCCCTTGATCAACGCACGGGCGATCGCGACACGCTGACGCTCGCCACCGGACAGGCGTGCCCCGCCCTCACCCACCGTGGTCGACAGGCCCATCGGCAGGCGCTCGATAATCTCTTGCACGCCAGCCTGCCGCGCGGCCTCCAGTACTTGTGCGTCGCTGGCGTCGGGTTTGCCGAGGCGAATGTTGTCGGCGACGCTGCCCTGGAACAGGTACGTGTCCTGGAAGATCTGGCTGATCTGCGCGTTGAGCTGCTCACCGGACATCTGTCGCACGTCCACGCCTGCGATGCACACCTGGCCCTGGCTGACCTCGAAAAACCGTGCGACCAACCGCAACAGCGTGGTCTTGCCCGAACCGGAAGCCCCCACCAGCGCGGTCATGCTGCCGGGCTCAATACGCAGGCTCACCCCGCGCAGCACGTCCCGCGAACCGGCCGCGTGGCGAAAGCTCACATCGAACAGTTCCACCGAGGCATCCCGTGGAGATTGCGGCGCGCTCGGCGCCTTCAGGGGCGACGCGGACAATATCTCGCGCACCGCCTCAAGCTGCACCCCGGCGCCGCGCAACGTTTCGCCATAGCCGGCCACCTCCAGCAACGGGTCGATGAAGCGGCTGACCAGCAACAGCGACACCATCACCGCAATCACCGAGCCCACGTGCAAGGCATTTCCCAGGTAAGCGTCAAGCCAGAGCGCGGCGGCGATCAACAAGGCCGCGAACACCACCTGCACCAGCCACATGTTCAGCAGAATCGAGGTGGCGGACAGCAGGATCAGGCGCGCCCCGGTCGCGTGCTGCTGCTCGATCGCCCGTTGCAGGAACACCGAGCTGCCGCCGCCACTGAAGGCACGCAACACCGACTGCGACTGGGCGAACTCCAGCATGCGCTGGCTGGTGTCGGCCGAGCTGCGCTGGAACGCCCGGTCGGCGCGCCGCCCAAGGCGGGCGCTGAGCCAGAACGCGCCGCCGAGAATCGGCAACGCCAGCAAGGCAATCAGGCCCATTTTCCAGTGCAGCACAAACAACGCCAGTACCAGCACCAATGGCGTCACCACGCCGCTGAGCACCGGAGTAAATACATGGGCCGGCAGCTGAGCCACGGCCATCATGCCCTGGGTCACCACCTGGTTGAGCCGCGCCGTGTTATCAGGCGTGAACCAGCCGACAGGCAGTTCGGCCACATGGTCGCCGATGCGCTGGCGCCCGCCTTGCAGCACCGCCACACCCACCGCGACGCCAGCCTTTTCAACCTCGCGTCGCGTGGCCCAACACGTCGCCACCGCCGCCAGGAACACCACCAGCCACAACGCCGCTTCGGCCAGATCACCGTTGAGCATGTCGGTGAGTACCGGCACCAGGGCGGCGAGGGTCAGCCCGCACAGCGCACCGTAGAACATCACTTTCCCGACATAGCGACGGAAGACCGGCCCGTCATCGCCCAACAGTTCGATAAAGGTTTTCAGCATGTCGGCAGCGCCTGTTCGCGGGTCTGTTTGTAACCGCCCGACGCCCACAGGCGCGCATAGCGGCCCTCTTGCGCGATCAGTCGAGGATGGGTGCCCTGTTCAACAATACGGCCGTTTTCCAGCACGATGATGTGGTCGGCGTGCATCACGGTATCGAGGCGATGGGCAATCACCAACAACGTGCGCCCTTGGGCGAAGCGCGACAGCGCCTCCTGGATTGCCACCTCGTTTGCGGCATCGGCGGCGGCCGTGGGTTCATCCAGCACCAGCACCGGCGGCGCCAGTAATACTGCGCGGGCGATGCTGATACGCTGCTGCTCGCCACCGGACAACTGCGCGTCCTCGCCAATCACCGAGGCATAGCCCCGTGGCAAGCCGATGATGCACTCATGAATATTCGCGGCCCGTGCCGCCGCCTCGATTTCCTTGCGGCTGGCGCTGGGCCGGCCAAGGGCGATGTTTTCGGCAACGCTGGCGTGGACCAGGCGCACCTCTTGCAGCACAAAGCCGATCAGGTTGTAGAGCTGCGAGGTCTCGATCTGCCGCAGGTCGACGCCGCCCAGGGTGATACGCCCCTCGGTCGGGTCAAAAAACCGCAGCAGCAGGCGCGCCAGGGTCGACTTGCCCGAACCCGAGGCGCCGACGATGGCGGTTACGGTGCCAGGCTTGAGGGTGAAGCTGATGTTCGACAGTACCGGGTGCTGCGGGTCGTAGGCGTACCCGAGGTTTTCGACGCGTACTTCGGCGTCCTTGGGCAAGCGTTCGCACCCCGGCTCCACCTGCGCCAGCACCGGCGTCGCCAGCAGTGCCTGCACGCGCTGGGCCGCGCCGGTGGCGTTGTCCAGATCATGCACGATGTAACTCAGCAGCAGCAGTGGCGCGCAAATACCCGGTGCGACAATGGCGAACGGCAGCACCTCCACCGCGCTGATCCAGCCCAGGCTGACAAACACCAGGCCAAACGTCAGCACCATGGCGAGCACCGTCACCGGGGCGATCATCGCGTTGGCATTGGCCATCGTCCCCACCAGTGGACGGGTGAACTCAACGAAGGCTTCGCTGAACTCATCTACCGCCTCGCGGTAACTGGCGTGGGCCTTGCCGGTGGCACCGAAGGCCTTGACCACCGGAATGCCGTTGACGAACTCGACCACCGCGTTATTGACCCGGGTCATGCGCTCGACAAAGGACTGCATGTGGCTGCCGCTGGCTTTCATCGCCCGGGTAAAAAACAGCAAAAAACCCGGAAACGGCAACAGCGAGACCAGCGCCATGCGCCAGTCCACCATGAACAGATAAGCCGCCGACAGCAGCACGGCCCCGGCACAACGGCCCACGGTGGTGTAGAAATGCGCAGTCAGGCTATGCAGGGTGCCGATATCGTCCTGCATTGCCTGCTTGACCTCGCCCGACGCCCGCTCGGTGAACCAGCCCAGCGGCACCTGGCTCAGGCGCTGGGCGATGGCCAGGCGCAAGTGGCGAGTGATGTGGTTGTCGGCCAGGTGCGCGACCGTCTCCGCAACTGTCATCAACAGCAGGCCCGCGAACAGGCTCGCCAGGCTGAGGCTGATGGTCAACCAGACCTCGCCCGATGCCTGGGCCATCGACGGCGCGCCGAGGGCGACCCTGGCGATATGCACAATGCCCCCCAGCGGCACCAGCGTCAGCATACTGCCCACACCGGCCAGCAGTGCCGCAGCGATCAGTCGCCCGCGCACCGGCCGCAACACTTGCGAGACCGCGCCCCGCCCCCTGGGTTTGGCCGCAGCCACATCCTTGTTACTCATGAAGTCTCCCTGACTGAATGAGCCTTTGCTCGCCCTTACCTTATCTTCCGAACGAGCGGCCAAACCCCTCAATCGAAACCTCAAGGAATTTTCAGGCAGGGGCGCGGACCGTCACCCAATAGCGGGTGCGCCGCACCACCTGGATCGGCAACGCGGCGGCCAGGTTGTCCAGCGCCAGGTCGGTATTGTCCAGGTGCAATACACCGCTGACCCGCAGCATCGCCACCTCAGGCGCACAGCGCAGTACACCGGTGCGGTAGCGTCCCAGCTCGGCGATCAGTTCGTCCAGCCGGGTACCATCGGCCACCAACAGGCCCTTGACCCAGGCGATGCTGCGGTCAGTCACCGCCGCAGTCGGCTGCACGGTGTCCCTGGAAACCGTGGCGCCTTGACCTGCCGCCACCCGCGCACCTGCGCCATGGTCGGGCTGCACCTGCACGGCGCCCTCAAGCACGGCCAACTGGCAGTTGCCGTCGTCGCATTGGCGCAGGCTGAAACGCGTGCCCAGGGCATGAAACACGCCCTGGCGACTCTGCACCCGAAACGGCCGGGGTGACGGCGCGGTCGTGATGAAGACCTCGCCGACCAGCAGCAGCACCAGGCGCTGGTCGTCATCGAACTGTACGTCAACTGCTGAAGCCGGGCCCAATACCAGGCGGGTACCGTCGGGCAATACCACTTCGCGAACTTCGCCGGTGCGGGTGCTATGGCCGGCACTCGCCAGTTGCCAGGCGTCGGTGTGGCGCACGCCGTAGGTGAGGCCACCGGCTGCGACCAACAGGCCCAGCAGGCGCAGGGTGCTCCGGCGATCGGGGGAGTCGGGAGCGTCGGGTTCGGCCAGGCTGTGCCTGGCCACCGGCGCGGGGATGCTGTGGAGTTTTTGTTCGAAGCCCAGCAGGCGCGTCCAGGCCAGTTCGTGATGGGGGTGTTCGGCGCGCCAGTGCAGGCAGTTGGCGTGGTCTTCGGCGCTGGCGTCATCGGCCCACAGGCGGGCCATCCAGGCGGCGGCGCGCTCGATGATATCCGGGGAGATTGGCTGCTCGGTCGACATTGCGAGGGTCAGCCGTACAGGGTCTGGTAGCAGGCCAGCAGGCCGGCGGCGATGTACTTTTCCACCGAGGAGACGGAGACCTGTAGCTCGGCGGCGATCTCGCGGTAGCTCAGGCCATCGAGCTTGCACAGCAACAGGGCCTGGCGCGCCTTGGGTGGCAGGCTGTGCAGGGCGGCGTCGATTTGGATCAGGGCCTCGATGGCCAGGGCGCGGGTTTCTTCATCGGGGGCGCAGGGTTCGGGCAACAGGGCCAGGGCTTGCAGGTAAGCGGATTCGATCTGGCGGCGGCGGTAGAGGTCGATGACCAGGCCGTTGGCGATCTGGGTCAGGTGTCGCCGGGATTCGCCGGTGGGCGGGAGTTGGCCCTTGCGCATGAGTTGCAGGTAGACGTCGTGGGCCAGGTCGGCGGCGTCTAATGCGTTGCCCAGCTTGCGGCGCAACAGGGTACGTAGCCAGGCGTTGTGGTCGACGTATAGATTTTCAACCTGGCGTTGAAAGGCGAACTGTCCGATGTTCACAAACCTCTCCTTTTACCCAATGGGCCCGGGGGTGCTGGGGCGATTGGGCTGGTAATGATTTGCAAGACTATCGGCTCTGGGCTGCGGGTGCAATGCGGGGGGCTAGCGGGGGGGATGGCGGGGTTATGGGTACATATCCGTTGCTGCGGTCACGGCTGCTATTGGTTCCGCTCTTACAGCGGCTCACTTTTGAAAAGCGCAAAAGTAAGCAAAACGCTCTTGCCCCACCACTCGGCACCTCGCTTAGGCTCGGTGTGCCCTCACTCCGGCTTTGGACCGTGGGCCGCCGTCATGGGCCATCCTTGGCCCAGGACGGCTAACCCGGCGTCCTGCCGGGTTACCCACGCTCCAAAGCCTGCGTTCGGCCAGCGTGGTTTAACGGGGCGCCCAAGATCAAGATCAAAAGCAGATCAAGAGCACAGCGGCCTACCGGCCGGCTTGAGTGTTTAAAAGCCAAATCAAAAGCTAAAGCGGGCACGGTTCAAATGTAGGAGCTGGCTTGCCGGCGATGGCATCAACTGGGTGTGCCTGATGCACCGAGGTGTCTGCATCGCCGGCAAGCCAGCTCCTACAGAAAAGCAGCTCTGCTTTCGCTCTGGTTTTTGATCTGGCTTTTAACACTCAGGTCGGCCGGTAGGCCGCCGTGCTCTTGCTTTTGATCTTGCTCTGACTGCCCCAATAAGCCCGAGGCCGAACGCAGGTATTGCGCAGCGGGTAAACCGGCAGGACGCCGGTTTAGCCGCGCCGGGCCATGGATGGTCCGTCGCGGCGGCCCGCGGAGCAATGCCGGAGTGAGGGAACGCCGAGCCTAGGCGAGGCGCCGACAGGCGGGGCAGAGCGCTTTGGTTACTTTGCCGCTTTTTGTACGGACCGGACACATGGTGGACACATGTGCGGGGACATGGTTGACACATTATGAACCGTAATCAGGCTGTTTCACGTCGATCGTTCGCAAAAAATGATGGCAGAAATAGACGTCAAATAGCCCGTCACTCTCAGTGTTGGGACGTAGTGCGATGTGATGTCCGGCCAGGCCTTTGGCGATCCTGAAATAGCGCTTCTGAAACTTAAATCGGCTGTGATAAACCTTGGCCTTTAAATCGTCCGGCCCGTACTCAAACGCCAAAAGCGTCTCCGGATAAGCCCAGGGGCTTTCTCGGTATCGGTCCATTGGAACCTTGTAATCCAGGGCTTGATGAGGGCGTTGATGGTTATAAACCTCTCGCCATTGATCAAGATTTGTTTGCGCTTCTGCAAGCGTCCGAAAATGGCGGCCGTTGAGCACTTCAGCCTTGAGTGACCGATGAAATCGTTCGATTTTCCCATTGGTTTGAGGGTGGAAAGGCCGACTGAAACTTACTCTGATACCTAGGCGAACGAGCCAGATACTCAGTTCCGTGATCTCCCCCGGATTACGCGGAGAGCCCCATGGGGGCCCGTTATCGACGTTGATGCGAGCTGGTAAACCGTAGCGCCGAAAAACCGCGATCAACTGCTCCTGTACCGTGGCTGTGCGCTCGTTGGCACAGGCTTTGATTGCCAAGTTGAAACGAGAATGGTCGTCCAAAACAGTTAGCGGATGGCATCGGCCTTGTTGCGTTGGGAAATGCCCTTTGAAATCCATCTGCCAAAGATCATTGGGCGCGTCGTGTTCAAACCTCAACCTTGCTGCCTGTAACTCTTTTGGGACCGTTTGAACCAAACCATGGCGATGTAAGACATTGGTGACAGTGCTAGGAGCGATACGCTTATCTAACAGATTGCTGATCGTGCGGCCGCCCCAGGCTGGATGCTCCCGCCTAATTGCCAAGACTTCAGTCTCCAGCGCGGGCTCGGTAAGTTTTGGGCTAGTGGCTGGCCTGCGGGATTTCTCCAGCAGACCTTGCTGGCCTTGTTCTTCGTAGCGACCGAGCCACTTGTACGCGGTTTGGGGACTGATACCGAACCGTCGACACAGTTCTCGTTTATTGCTGCCGGGTTGCCGGGCTAAGGCAACGAACTCTTTTTTCAGGCTCATGGCGTCTCTCGTATTCCAGGGCATGATGGTTTTCCGGCGTAGTTAGCTCGCCGAAAAGTGTCAACCATGTCCCCGTACACCCGTCAACCATGTGTCCGGTCCGTACACGCTTTTGCAAAGTGACTCGCTGTAAGAGCGAAACCATAAGTCGCCGTGACCTAAATAACGGATATGCCCCCAATCAATGCGCAATACACACCGACTTCAGCTCGGTATAAGCCTCAATCACCGCCCGCCCAAACTCCCGCCCCATCCCCGATTGCTTCACCCCGCCAAACGGCATCGCCGGGTCCAGCAACACATGCGCATTCACCCAAACCGTCCCCGCCTCGATCCGCGGCACCAGGTTCATCGCCTTACCCAGATCATTGGTCCAAAGACTGGCCGCCAACCCATACCGATTGTCATTGGCCAACTCAATCACCGCATCCTCATCATCAAACGCCATCACCCCCAACACCGGCCCAAACACCTCCTCCCGGGCCACCGCCATCCCATGATCGATATCCGCCAAAATCGTCGGCCGCACATAAAACCCCTCACCCGCAACCTCATCCCCACCGATCACCACCCGCGCCCCTTCAGCCCGGGCCTGCTCGATATGGCGCAGTACCCCTTGCTGCTGCTTGCGCGACACCAACGGATTAATCGCCGCCTCACCATCCATCCCCGCCCCCAACGGCATCGCCGACACCGCCGCCGCCAACCCCTCGACAAACCGGTCATACACCGAACGATGCACATAAAAGCGCGAAGCCGCCGCACACACCTGCCCGTTGTTCAGCAACCCACCCAGGATCGCCCCCTGGATCGCCTTATCAATATCCGCATCCGCCAACACGATCATCGGATTCTTGCCCCCCAACTCCAGGGCAAACCGCGTCATGTTCTCCATGCACGCCACCCCCACGCTCTTGCCCACCGCAGTCGAACCGGTAAACGACACCTTGCTCACCAACGGATGAGCAGTCAGAACGCCCCCCACCGACGCACCGCCGCCGGTCACCACGTTGAACACCCCCGCCGGAATCCCCGCCTCCAGCGCCAGCTCCGCCAGGCGCATCGCCGTCAGCGGCGTTTCCATCGCCGGCTTGATGATCACCGTGCACCCGGTCGCCAGCGCCGGCATCAATTTCCAGGCCGCAATCAGCAGCGGGAAATTCCACGGCACGATGCCCACCACCACGCCCACCGGCTCGCGCTTGGTGAACGCAGTGAACCTGGCCCCCGGCGGCAAAGGGATGGACACGTCAAAGGTCTGCCCTTCGATCTTGGTCGCCCAGCCCGACATGTAGCGCATGAACTCCACCGTGGCGTTCAGATCCAGCCCCCGCGCCAGGTTGATCGACTTGCCCTGGCTCAGGGTTTCCAGCTGCGCCAGCTCCTCGGCATGGGCCTCAACCAATGCGGTGAAGTTCAGCAAAATCCGCTCACGGTCGGCCGGGCGCAATCCCGACCACACGCGGGACTTGAACGCCGCATGGGACGACTGCACCGCCTGCTCCACCACGTGCAGCGGCGCGTCGAGGGTTTCGCACAGGGTTTGCCCGGTGGCCGGGTTGATCACCTTGATGTGTTCGCCCTCGGCAAATACCCACTGGCCATCGATAAAGCAGCCATGACGACGGTCCAGGAATGCAGCCACCTGCGGCAGGATTTCAACGTTGCTCATGATTCACCTGTATTCAATGTTGTTCTTTGAGAAAGCAGGCGACCGCTTGGCGATCGTCGGCCGAAGCCAGGCCCATGTAGGGCATGTAGGTGCCAGGCACAAACGCCTGGGGTTGGGTGATGAATTGCGCGATGGTCTCGGCTTGCCACTCGACGTTTTTGTCACGCATCGCCTGGGAGTAGCTGAAGCCCGCCAGGGAGCCGGATTTACGCCCGTAAACGCCTGCCAGGTTCGGCCCCATCATTGTCGCGCCGCCCTTCGCCACCGCATGGCACACGCTGCATTCGTTGGCGAAAACCTGGGCGCCACGGCTCTGGTCAGGGCTGCATTCAGCGGCGAATGCGCTGTGGGCCAGGACCAGCGACAGCAGGCCGGCCAGGGAAAATCTGTGTGCAGTGAACATAGAAAAACGACCTTGGAAATCATCGAAGTTGCCGACGATTGTCAGGGCTCAAGGTCGCTCGGGTTTTGCCCTGCGTGCCAGTCGTATTGGCCGGGCTGCCAAACCGTGGATTCTGGCAAGCACAGTCAAGTCTTTGGCAACCAGACAAAAGGCACGTCACTTCGCCAGCATTAGTATCGCGGCAGACCCCAACCCTGTGGTCATGAACAAGAATGGATGCCACACCATGCTCAAGTCCCCCTTGCTTCGTCTCTCGACCCTCGCGCTGATGATCGGTGCCAACCCGGCCGGCGCTTATGAGCTGTACGCCGATGACAGCAGTCATCTGAACGCCACGCTGGAAGCGGTATTCGGGGCCTTCCACAGCCAGCAGAACTACAGTCAATCCGGCCGCCTGGCCAAGGGCTCCTCGTCCTGGCGCGAGGGCTACGTGAAGTACGGCCTGAGCTTCGACAAAAGCTTCAGCGGCGCCGGCACCACCTACGGTGCGGCCAACCTGCTGAGTTCCGGCACCTGGGGCGACGGCGATGCCGCAGGTTTCAGCGACGGTTCGGAGCGCACCACAAAATTCGAAGACGCCTACCTCGGCTGGCGCTCGGGCAAGTTGTTTGAGGCCCTGGGCGAGAATGGCGTGGACCTGTCCTTCGGCCGCCAGAACATCGTGGTCGGCGACGGTTTCCTGATTGACGGCGACGCGCTGAACTTCGGCAAGGGCGTGGCCGATGGCGACCTCAATCGCGGCGGCGGCTACTACATCGCCGCCCGCAAGGCCTTCGACGAAACCGCCGTGTTGCGCCTGGGCGGAAAGGACGGCTGGCGCAGCGACCTGATGTGGCTCAAGTCCGATAACCGTGCCCAGGCCAAGACCGAGATGTACGTCGCCACCCTCGAACACGTGGCTGCCGAAGGCACCGTGGGGCTGACGTACATCGACACCACCGACGTCGACAAGCAGTACGCCTCCCCCACGCAGCTGGAACGCGATGGCATGAAGACCTACAGCCTGCGGGCCACGGGCAATGCCGGGGTGACCAACCTGTTCCTGTCCGGCGAATACGCCTGGCAGGACAAGCCCCACACCGGCAACGAAGACGCCTGGTACCTGGAAGCTGGCTGGACCTTCTCCGACGTGACCTGGACGCCGTATGTGAGCTACCGCTACAGCCGCTTCTCGGAAGGCTTCGACCCGCTGTTCTACGGTTTCAGCCGTGGCTACGGCACCTGGTTCCAGGGTGAAGTGGCGGGCAACTACGCCGGGCCGTTCAACAACAACTCACGCATCCAGAACGTCACGTTCAAGGTTTCGCCCCTGCAGAACCTCAACGTCGGCGCGGTGTTGTTCGACTTCAAGACCATCGACCGCAACCTCGGCAACAACGACGGCCACGAGCTGGACCTGTACGCCGAATGGCACGTCAACGACCACCTGACGGTGATGCCGCTGATCGGCCTGTACCAGCCGGACAAGAGCGCCGAGCAAGGCGGCACGCAGCTGGGCAACCACGATAAAAACCTCTACAGCCAAGTGGTGTTCGCCACTAACTTCTAAGCCCGGCCGGGGCGGTGGCGCCGCCATCGCCCCGCCTGGCCAAGGCCTTCGCAATGCACAAGAAATTCCTCACGATCCAGAGCAAGATCGCCCTGCTCGCCGGCCTCTGCCTGTTATTGGTGGTCGGCCTGCTGATGAGCCTGTCGCTGTACCAGACCCACCAGAGCAGCCAGCACGTGGCCCAGGCCAGCAGCGACATGCTCGCTGCCGCCGCCAAGGAACACATGCAGGCACTGGGGCAAGTTCAGGCCATGCAGGTGCAACGCACCTTCATGCAAACCCATGAATACGGCCAGGGCTTGTCGCGTTATGTGCTGTACCTGCGGCAACTGCAACAACAGGGCAAACTGACCCGCCCAGAGTTGCGCCAGGAGCTGAATACCCAGCTGCGCCAGGCCCTGGTCGACAAGCCCGACCTGCTCGGGATTTACGTCATTTTCGAAGCCAATGCCCTGGACGGTGACGATGCCCACTTCGTCGACCAGGCCGCCGTCGGCAGCAACGAGGCCGGGCGCTTCGCCCAATACTGGGTGCAGGCCACCCCGGGTGAACTGACAGCGGTAGTCGGCGACGAAGCGCTGCTGGCCAATACCTCGCCCGGCCCCAGCGGCGCGCCGTACAACGCCTTCTACACCTGCGCCCGCGACACCGCCAGGGCCTGTGTGCTGGAGCCGTATTTCGACGAGGCTTCCGGCAGCCGCAAGCTGGTGACCAGCATTGCGTTCCCACTGATGGAGCACGGCAAGGTGATCGCGGTGATTGGCCTGGACATCAACCTGGCGGCCTTGCAACAGGCCAGCCATACCAGCGCCGGGCAACTCTTCGACGGCCACGGGCAAGTCAGCATCGTCAGCCCCGAAGGCGTGATTTCCGCCTACAGCGAGGACGCCAGCCGCCTCGGGCAGCCGATCAGCGAAGTCATGCACGATGGCGCCCAGGTACTGGACGCGTTGCGCCAGGGGCAACCGCAAACCTTTGTCGATCAACAGCAAATCAAGCTACTCGAACCGCTGGCACCGATTGCCGGTGCCGCACCGTGGGGCGTTCTGGTGGGTGTGCCGCAGTCGGTGCTGCTGGCGCCGGTCACTGCGCTGCAACAGCAACTCGATGCCCAAGGGGTGAAAAGCACCGCCCTGGAACTGCTGCTGGGTGGCGGCTCGGCCCTGCTCGGCCTGCTGTTGATCTGGTACGCCGCGCTGCGCATCACCCGGCCGCTGCAAACCCTGACCCGGGTGATGGAGGACATTTCCCGGGGCGAAGGCGACCTGACGCGGCGGCTGGAGGTGCAATCCCGGGACGAAATCGGCCAGTTGGCCAGCGCCTTCAACCGTTTTGTCGAACGCATCCACCAGTCAATTCGCGAAGTGTCTTCAGCGGGGCTCGGGGTTAACCAGGTGGTCAAGCGGGTGTTGCTGGCCTCGAATTCCTCGCTGAACAACTTCGATGAACAGGCGACCCGCACCAACAGTGTCGCGGCGGCGATCAACGAACTGGGCGCCGCCGCCCAGGAAATCGCCCGTAATGCCTCCGATGCTTCGCAGCAAGCCTCCGGCGCCCGGCAACAGGCTGAGGACGGGCGCCAGGTGGTGGAGCGCACGATTGCCGTGATGAATGAACTGTCGGGCAAGATCAGCGCCTCGTGCGTGCACATCGATGCGCTGAATCACAAGACGGTGAACATCGGGCAAATCCTGGAGGTGATCAAGGGCATCTCCCAGCAGACCAATCTGCTGGCACTGAACGCCGCCATTGAAGCGGCCCGGGCCGGTGAGGCCGGGCGCGGGTTTGCGGTGGTGGCCGATGAGGTGCGCAGCCTGGCCTATCGCACCCAGGAGTCGGCGCTGGAGATTCAGCAGATGATCGAAGAGTTGCAGGTGGGCGCACGGGAATCCGTCAGCACCATGACCGAGAGCCAGCAGCACAGCGAGGAAAGCGTGAGCATCGCCAACCTGGCAGGTACGCGGCTGGCCAGTGTGACGCAGAGGATTGGCGAGATTGATAACGTCAACCAGTCGGTAGCGGCGGCGACCGAGGAACAGACGTCGGTGGTGGAAGCGCTGAATGTGGACATTACCGAGATCAATATGCTGAACCAGGCCGGGGTGGAAAACCTGCAGTCGACGCTGCAGGCCTGTACCGAGCTTGAGCGTGAAGCGGAACGCTTGAATCAGCTGGTGGGCAGCTTTCGCATCTGACCAACAACTGCCCCGCAGGCCCCATGTGGGAGCGGGCTTGCTCGCGAAGACAGAGTGTCAGCCACTGAATAGGTTTCTGATACACCGCCTTCGCGAGCAAGCCCGCTCCCACATTTGATCTCCTGAACCTTCAGCAATGGGCGCCAGCATGCTCAATCCGGTGAAACAGCCGGTTGAAGTACACCAGGCTGTCGCCCTGCCCCCGCACCCCAACCCGCGACAACTCCACGAACATCACCGAATGCGACCCTACCTCCTTGCACTCACTGATACGCCCTTCCAGCTGCACCAGCGCATCCCGCAGCACCGGCACCCCCGCCTCGCCTCCGTCCCACAGGTCCCAGGCAAACCGCTCCGCCATGGGCACCTGGGTCATCCCGGCAAAGTGCCGCGCCAGCTCTTCCTGCTCCCCGCACAGCACGTTCACGCACAGCTGCCCATTGGTACGGAACACATCATGGGTCGCACTCCCGCGGTTCACGCACACCAACACCGTGGGTGGCGAATCCGTCACCGAGCACACCGCACTCGCCGTGATCCCGCAACGCCCGCCCGGGCCGTTGGTGGTGATGATGTTCACCGCGGCCGGCAGTTGCGCCATGGCGTTGCGAAAGTCGATTTGCTGCTGGCTCAGGTCGGCCATGTCGGTGCCCCTTTACGGTCCGTGGGTGATGCCACAAGACTAAGACGCCCCGTGCGGCGCGACCATTCAGACGATCCCCATGCCGACTAGGTGGTTTCTTTATCGTCAGGGCCGTTCACACTGGGTATTCTGCTGGCAAGGCTCCACAGATGAGCCAATGTCCGCCGCAGCGTGCCCGCGTGCGAAAACAATAATTAGAAATTCTCGTGGCAGTCCCTGATGGAAATTCGCACACCGATTGTTTACATCGTTGATGACGACAAAGACCTGCGTACCTCGCTGGCCTGGCTGCTGGAGTCGGTCAGCGTAAAGGCCCAATGTTTCGCCGGGGCCGAAGAGTTCCTTGCGCACTACGACCCGCGCCAGCCCGCCTGCCTGGTGCTGGACGTGCGCATGCCGCAGACCAGCGGCTTCCAGTTGCAGGAGATCCTCAACCGGCGCGGCAGTACCTTGCCGACCATCTTCGTGTCGGCCCACGGCGACATACCGATGTCGGTCACCGCAATGAAAAACGGCGCGCTGGATTTCGTCGAGAAGCCCTACAACCCGCAACAGATGATCGACCGCATCCAGGCCGCGCTGAAGACCGCTGTACAGGCCCAGGCCGACCAGGAACAGCGCGAGCACCTGCAAGGCAAGCTGGCGCTGCTGACGAGCCGGGAGCGAGAAGTGTTGATGCTGGTGGTGGACGGCAAGGCGAGCAAGGTGATTGCCCGCGAGCTGAACATCAGCGTGAAGACCGTTGACGTGCACCGCACCAAGATCAAGGAAAAGATGGGCGTGACCAGCATCGCCATGCTGGTCCGCGAGGTGTTGTATCCCTAGGGCGCGATGATTGAATGTGGGAGCTGTCGAGCCTTGGCGAGGCTGCGAAGGGATCGCGGCGGTGTACCTGTCAGACCGAGTGGCCTGCATCGCGGGCAAGCCCGGCTCCCACAGGAAAATGCATTCCAGGTTCGGGAGCGGCACGCATCAATGATGGCTATAGCGCTTGCGGTACTCGCCCGGTGACACGCCAAAGCGCGACTTGAACGCCGATGAGAAGTAGCTGGAGTCGGAGAAGCCCCAGGCATAACAGAGTGCCGACAGCTTCTGCTCCGCCGGCGAATGGCGCAGGGTTTCGGCGCAGAAATCCAGGCGTCGGTGCTTGATGTATTGCGCCACCACCAGCCCGCGCTTGGAAAACATCCGGTACAGCCCGCGCACCGATACCCCGACTTCCCGGGCGATCAGCTCCGGGCAGAGTTCTTCGGCGCCGATGTGCGCATCGATGTAGGCGATGGTCTTGCGAAACTGCCGTTCCTGGGTGTCCACGCCGTTGTCCCGGGCGCTGATCCCCGGCAGCAGCAGGCTGACCAATGCATCCAGCACGGCTTCGCTTTCCTGCATGCCCAGGTCGTTTTGCTGGCGGGTGTCGAGCACCATCTGGCTGGCCATCAGCGCCAACGGCGTGCGCGCCGAGATCCGCGTCGCGCAGTTGACCGCCGTGAAGTGCGAACCGCGCTCCACTACCTGGCGCGGCAGGATCAGCGACAATTGCCGGGAGTTGTCGTGGTAGGTCATGTCACTGGGGCGGCAGGCGTCGATCAGGGCGATGTCACCGCAGCCCAGTTGCGCACGGTTGTCGCCCTGTTCCAGCTGCGCGCTGCCCTGCAACTGGAACACCGCGTAGTAGTGCCCTTCATTGCCCGTACTGACTTCCTTGCTGCTGCGATACAGATGCACCTGGGCCATATCGACCACGCTGAGCTTGATCGCGCCGCTGCGAAACTCGCTCAATTCCCCATAAAACCCCGCGCCCAGGGCCCTGGCATCGAAGCGTCCACAGGCCAGGTTAACCTGCTGTAACCAACGCTCGAACGATTCGTTACGTTGCACCGTTGAACTCATCATGACCGCAAGGCCTCACGTTTTTTATTTTTTTGGTCCCAGCAATCTTACGGGTAGCGCCGATCAAATATCCAATACCAGACGAGCGGAAACCGCCCGGGAAACACACGCACAAATCTGCCGGTTGGCGGCCTTCTCCTTGGTCGACAGGCAATTGTCACGGTGCTCGGGCACGCCTTCCAGCACCTCGACAATGCAGGTGCCGCAGAGGCCTTCGCGGCACTCGGTGTCGATGTCGCAACCGTGGGCCTGCAATACGTCCACCAGGCTGGTATTCGCCGGTACTTGCAGCACCACGCCGGAGCTGGCCAGCTCCACCTCGAAACCACCGCTGGGCCCGACATTCACCGCTGGGTCGGCCTGGAAGTGCTCCAGGTGGATCGCTTCCTCGGGACGGCTGCGGGCCGCCACTTCCACCACCTTGTGCATGAACGGCGCGGGGCCGCAGGTGTAGACGTGGGCAGCCGCGCCCGCCTGCTCCAGGCAGGTACTCAAGGCCGCATCCAGCGCGCCCGGCTCGACGCCATAGTGAAACTGCACATGCTCGCCGAATGTATCGGCCAACAGCTGGGTAAACGCCGCGTACTGCGCCGAACGTGCAAAATAGTGCAGGCGCCACGGCTGGCCGCTGTCGGCCAGTCGATAGGCCATGCTCAACAGCGGCGTCACCCCGATACCGGCGGCAAACAGCGCATGGGCCGGCGCCTCCGGGTCGAGGCGGAACAGGTTGCGCGGCGCGCCCATCTCCAGCTCCATGCCCTCCTGCACCTGCTCATGCAGGGCCAGGGAGCCGCCACGGGATTGCGCCTCTTTCTTCACCGCCACCAGGTAAGCGCGGCCATCGTGGGGCGGGCTGCACAGCGAATACTGGCGGGTGACGCCGGTTGGCCCGGTGAGGTCCACATGGGCCCCGGGCTCATAACTGTCGAGGGGCTGGCCGTCACTGCGCACGAGGCGAAAGGAACGGATATCCAGCGCTTCATCGACGATGCGTTCGATCTTCACCTTCATCATTGCAGCACCTGAATCCTGTTGTTTCGGTTGAACGCTAACCTGTGGCGAGGGAGCTTGCTCCCGCTGGACTGCGCAGCAGGCCCACTCTCTTCGGCGATGACTAGCGCATGAACAGCCCGCCGTTGATGTCCCAGCACGCGCCCGTGATCGAGGCGGCGTGGTCGGCGATCAACAGCAGCACGGTGTCGGCGATGGTGTGCGGGTCGCCGAGGGTGCCCGTCGGGATAATCTTGAGGATCTGCTCCAGGCGCTCCGGCGCCACGGTTTCGCGCACTACCGGCAAATCAAGCGGGCCTGGCGAAATGCTGTTGACCGTCACGCCCCGGGGCGCCAGTTCACGGGCGAAGACCTTGGTCAGCGTAGCCACGCCGCCCTTGGCCGCGGCGTAATGCGCGCCAGTGGCAGTTCCGCCGTTTTGCCCGGCGAGGGAGGCGATATTGACGATGCGCCCGAACCCTCGTTCGGCGAAATGCGCACCAAACACCTGGCAGGCCACGAACGTGCCCCGCAGGTTGATCGCCATCGATTCGTCGAATTCCTCGGGTGTGATGTCCATCAGCGCCGCAACTTTCGACACCCCGGCGTTGTTCACCAGAATATCGGTGCCGCCCCAGCGCTCGCTGAGCAAGTCCCGGGCGCGAATAAAATCGGCCTTGTTGCGCACATCCAGCTCGATGGCGACGGCGGTTTCGCCGCGGTTGTCGAGTTCAGAGGCCAGGCGCTGCACGCCGTCCAGGTGCACATCCGCCAGGCCCACGCGGTAGCCTGCGGCGTGCAGGCGCCGGGCGATGCATTCGCCGAGGCCACGGGAGGCGCCGGTTACAAGCGCGATTCGGTTCATCAGGATGTCCTCATCTCAACTGTGGGAGCGGGCTTGCTCGCGAATGCGGTGTGTCAGTCAATGCATGTGGCGACTGATCCACCGCATTCGCGAGCAAGCCCGCTCCCACATTGGTTTTGTGTCGTTGTTTGAATCGTGCTTACAACAGAAAGCCGAGCGCACTCAGGCTGTCGGTGGAATTGATCAGCCGCACCACCTTGCGCTCCAGGGTCGCGACCCCGGCGCTGAACCGGATGCGGTAATTCAGGTCGGCCACAAACGGCGTGTGTACTCCGCGCTTGTAGGCGTACAGCAGCTGCGCACAGTTAACCTCCACCACCTCGCCCGCCGCTTCCACCAGGGTGAATCGCGACACACTGCGCACGGTTTTCGCCGCATCCACCGCCGACGGTGAATACCCCGCCGTCAGCCGTTCGATGCGCAGGTCACGCATGCGCGCATCGTCATAGGCATAGTTGAGGTTGGCTTCAAAATCCTCGGTGTCCGGGTCGATCGGCACGACGTAGCGCCCGCTCTCGCTCCACAACGCGGCCCATTGCACGTAGTCCTTGTGGTCCAGCAGTTCGGCTTCACGCCAGATGAATTCGATGGCCTGGGCCAGCGGTGCGGTAAAACCAGTCAGGGTGTTCATTGGCTCATCATCCTTTTCCACATGTCATAGGCCCCGCGCATGCCGCCTTCATCAGTGGCGTGGGATACCTTGTCGCCGTTGTCGGCCAGCACTTCGCGGTTCAGGCCACGGTTGACCAGGATCGGTGCGTCCACGCCGGCATACGAGCCGCGTTGCACCCGGTCCCAGGCTTCGGCGTCGTCGGGGCTGCCAAAGCCGAACGGGCCCTGGAAGTGTTCGTGGATGCGCAGGCGCTCGCGGTTGGCAACCTGTGGGCCGCCCTCCATGCCCAGGGCGACGTGGCGGATTTCGGTCTCGGTGACCGACACCGGGCGCAGCACCCGGAAGAACGACATCGACATGGCGACATTGGGAAACAGGTTGAGGTTGAACCCGGCGCCGTGCAGCGAGCGCACGATGCGTCGCACCTGGGCCGGCTCCATGGTTTTCGACAGTTCTTCGGTGACGTGGGCGAAACGCTCCTGCAATTGCTCGGTACCGTCGTCGTGGTCCAGGTCGACATGCTCGGGCACCATCACCATCACGCTGTGGCCATTGCCCAGGGAATGGGTGACGGCCTGCTCGTCGGTCATGAACGAGAGCATTTCCGAGGTCTCGGCGTCCACCGACGACATGAACGACTTGTGCACGATCGGGAAGTGGTAGCCGTCGGTGGTGTTTTCCAGCTGGATCTTCCAGTTGCCCTTGAAGCTGAACTTGTGTTCGCCCTGGGTCTTGATCGGGTAGCCGGCGCCCTGCTTCATGAACAGGTCCATCCAGTGTTTGGCGCCGCCGAGGAAGTCGGCCAACGGTTCGATATCGTCGTTGTAGCTGGCGAATACCATCCCGGCGTAGCTGTCCACCCGCAGGCTGGTCAGGGGTAACTCGGACTTTTCCAGGATGCCTTCGTAGCCGTCCGGGTAAGGCAGCGCCCGCAGCTTGCCGTCCAAGCCATAGGACCAGCTGTGATACGGGCAGGTGAAGCCGCTGGCGTTGCCCTTGTGCTTCTCGCAAACCGTGGCGCCACGGTGGCGGCAGCGGTTTTCCAGCACGTTGATCGCGCCTTTCTTGTCGCGCACCACAATCACCGGGCGCCGGCCAATGGTCGCGGTCTTGAAGTCGCCGCTGTTGCGCACTTCGCTTTCATGGGCGACCCAGACCCAGGTGCGGTAGAAGATCTTTTCCAGTTCGGCCTCGAACAGCGCCGGGTCGTTGTACAGCGAGACGTCGACGCGATCGTGCTTGACCAACTCGTCGAGGCTTTTTGATTTGGCAATCAGCCGGTATTCATGGGTACTCATGGAGCCCTCCTCAAGGCGTTGTTCTTATTGGCGAGCCGTGATGCTCTGCTGCAGTTGTGCGCCGAGGGCACACACCCATTCGTCCTGGCCCTTACGGCCGATAATCTGTAGCCCGACCTTCAGCCCGCTGTCGGCCAGGGTCACCGGCACCGTCAACGCCGGGTGGCCGCTGAGGTTGAATGGCCGCACCAATGGCGTCATGCGGGCCACGGCCTGGCTGCCGTTGCGGGCTTCGGCCAGGGTCGGCGGCAGGTCCGGCATCGTCGGCAGCAGCAACACGGAGAATTCTTCGAGCGCGGCGTCCACCTGGTGGCTGAAGCGGGTGCGCACGACTTCGGCTGCGGCCAAATCAGCAGCGCTGGTGCGGCTGGCAGCCAACAAGCGTTGTTCGACATCCGCACCGATCAGGCCCTTGCCGGTGAGGTGACCGAAGGCTGCCCAGTTTTCGACGTTAATCACCGTAAGGCCGGCGCCGAACGCCGTGTCAAAGTCGTCCAGATGCAGACGCTGCTGACGCCAGCCGGCCGCGTCGACGGCAGCCATCAGGCTCGCCTTCAGCCATGGCTCACAGGCCACATCCAGAAAGCCCACCGGCACGCTGCCGGACGGCGCCGCCTGTGCCTGGAAACCCGGGCAAATCACCTGCATCGCGGCAATCAGGTCCTGCATGTTCGCGGCAAACGGCCCGACGCAATCGAGGCTGGATACCGCCGGTTGCGCGCCAGTGCGGCTGACTCGGCCATAGGTCGGTTTCAACCCGGCAATCCCGCAGCACGCCGCCGGCACCCGCACCGAGCCGCCGGTGTCGGTACCAATGGCGATATCCGCCAGGCCCGCCGCAACCGCCGCGGCCGAACCGCTGGAGGAGCCGCCCGGCACCCGGTCCGGCGCCTGGGGATTGACGGGCGTACCGCTCCAGTCGTTGATGCCGGTGACGCCAAATGCCAGTTCATGCAGGCTGGTCTTGCCGACGATCTGCCAGCCGGCATCCAGGACCGCCTGCACCACGTGCGCATGCCGCGTCGCCGGCGGAGCATCGGCAAAGGCACGACTGCCCGAGCGGGTCGGATACCCGGCGATGTCGATGGAATCCTTGATGGCCACGCGTCGGCCGCTGCCACCGAGTAAAAATTCGCTGACGAAGGTACTCATGGGTTCACCCCCAACATGCTATTGAACAGGCGCTGCGTACGGAAATGCGCGATCAGCCAGGTGCCGTCGACACGGCGAAAATCGATGGTCAGCCGCGTGCCGAACAACTCGCTGCGCTGGTCGGCGTAGGTGGAAATCTGTTGCATGATCCACTGCCCTGCAGCCGCGCTGCCGTCTACCTGGATCGACTCACTGGTGAGGTAATGCAGGTTCAGCGCAAAGTGTTCCGACGGTGGCAGGTAGCTGCCGACAAACGCCGCCACCGCGTCGCGCCCCTGATGCTGGCCGAAGGTCTGCGCGGTACTTGTGCCAATGCCTTCCCACACCGCATCCACGGTGAACAGCTCGGCCAACTCGCGAACGTTGGTCGCCGCCCGGGGCACGTCGCACAGGTCCATGTAGCGCGCCATCAAGCGCCTTACCTGGCTCTCCCCTTCAAGGGTTTCAACACGCTGCAACAGGTCCATGGCTCACACCCTGGCCGCTTCGGGAATGGTCAGCGGGCGGCCGATCCGTGCTTCAACCTTGGCGTAGCGCCACAGGCTGTATTCACCCACCGGCGTGGTACGGAACAGGTTGCAGGCGTCGATCACCGACTGGTGGCAGTCGACGTCGGCCATGATGTAGACGGTCCACGGCGAGGTGGTCGACGGGCCGACCATCAAGCGGTCGTCATCCATCGCCCCCAGCACGTTGATGCCCGGCATGGCGCCGAGGTCGCCCATCATCTGGCTGAAGCCTTTCCACACGCTCAGGCCTTCGCCGGTAGGCAGGTCGAAAAAGTTCTGGGTGATGCCGATGCAGAAGACGACGCGCAGCGGTTCTTGAGTGGCTTGGGACATGGGTTGTTCCTTGAAAGTCAGATGTAGCCAGGAAATGGAGGAACGCCGAGGAACACCGAGCCCGCGCCGTCGTACAGGCCTTCGCTGAGGAAGGCGTGCTGGGTCACCACCATGGCGTCGCGCAGGTAGCGTTGCAGCGGGTGGCGCAGGTAGATCGCGGTGGTGCCCGCCAGGCTGTATGCGCTCTGCACCACGGCGGCGCCGGCCTGGGACACGTGAATGGCGGTCAGGCGCAGCAAGCTGGTTTGCTCGGCCGTGACCGGGTTGCCGGCGAGGATCGAGTTCCACACTTGTTCGGTGGCGCCGTAGAAAAAGCCCCGAGCGGCGCTCAGCCGGGCTTCGGCCTTGGCGATTTCGATGCGCACGTAGGCGCGGTCCGCCAGTTTCGGTGCGCCGGTGATGCCGCTGCCGCTGGCCATGGCGCTGATTTCATCGAGGGCCGCGCGGGCCAGGCCGAGGTTGACCACCGCCAGCACCTGTGCGGCGTAGGCAATCGAGGGATAACGAAACAGCGGCTCGTCGATGGTGGCGGCGCCGCCACGGATGAAGGTCCAGCGCTCGTCGATGTATTGGTCGGTAACTCGCAGGTCATGGCTGCCGGTGCCCTTGAGGCCGACCACGTCCCAGTTTTCGATGATTTCAACCTGGCCGGGCTTGAACACGGCAGTGCGTGGCTTGCCGCCCGCCGCACCGATGCCCACGCCCAGCAGGTCGGCGCCTTTGCAGCCGCTGGCAAACTTCCAGGTGCCGTTGACCTGCCAGCCGCCCTCGACGGTTTCCGCCGGCTGCAGCGGGAACAGGCCACCGGCAAACACCAGGTCGGGGCTGTCGGCGTACAGTTCGGCGAGGGTTTCCTGGGGCAAGGCCGCAAGATACACCCCGGCGCTGCCGAAGCTGGCAACCCAGCCGGCAGAGCCATCGGCTTCGGATATGCGCTCGATCATCTGCAAGAACGTTGCGGGGGCCAGGGCATCGCCGCCGAAACAACGGGGCGTGGCCGCCCGGTAGATGCCCACCTGCTTGAAGCGTTCGATCATGTCCCGTGGCACGTGGGAGCCGGCGTCGAACTCGTCGCGGCGCTGGCGCACTTCATCGAGCACCTGCTGGAACAGCGTGGGCTGCACGTCGGGTAAAGCGTCTGGTTGCACGAGGGCCGAACGCAGCATGGGCTTTCTCCGTTGTAGTTGTTATGGACGCCGTGTCGGGCGTTGATAGGTCCAGTGTAAAAAGCCCGACCACCGTCAACTATTGGGGCGTGCAGCCCACCGGCTAAAGAAATCCCCTAGTGCGCCCCCGATTACTTCTGAGCGTGCCCCCGGATGCAAACCGGTATAACTTGCCACCGTAGTCGTCCCCTCCACCGCCAAGGGCTACGCGATGTACCTACCCAATAACAATGATTTCCACACCCTGATCGAAGCCATGCCGATCTGCACCATCCTTCACGATGCGCAGAGCAAGGACATCCTCTGGGCCAACACCGCGGCGCTGTCGGCGCTGGGGTTTACCCTGGAAGAACTGATCCCGCTCAAGGCCCCGGACATGACCCGGGACGCACCGAAGTACAAGCGCTCCATCGGCTTGCGTTGGCTTGAGCGCGCGGCCCGCAGTGGCCAGCGCACCATCGAGTGGTGTTATCGCTCCAAGGCCGGGGTGGAGATTCTTTCGGAAGCGGTCGCGACGCTGGTGCACCTGGACGGGCGCGACGTGCTGATGGTGCAGTTCCGGGATATTTCCCGGGAAGACAAGGTGAAGCGGGACCTGATCCGCGCCGAGGAAGCCCGGCGTGTCAGTGAACAGCAGCTTGAGTACCTGGCCCGATACAACGCCATGGGCGAGATGGCGGTGGCGATTGCTCATGAGTTGAGCCAGCCACTGGCGGCCACGCGCAACTTTATCGAGGGGGTTTTGATTCGTCTGGGCGATACCCACAGTGCCGACCAGGGGGTGAACTGGGGGCTGCAAAGTGCTGTGCGGCAGGTCGAGCATGCGTCAACGATCATCAAGAGTGTGCGTGATTATGTGGTCAAGCTGGAGCAGAGCGCGGAGTGGGTGGACCTCAATGAGTTGCTGCAGGAAACCCGATATTTCATCAGCCTGCGGGCCGAGCCGAGTCAGGTGCGGCTGGAACTGTTCCCCAGTATTGAACCGCTGATGGTGCTTTGTGAAAAAGTGCTGATCGGGCAGGTGATTCTGAACCTGGCATTCAATGCTATTGAAGAGATGAGCGAGCTGCCCGTCGAACGTCGGGTGCTGCGGCTGCATGCCTGCCGTGATGGAAACGTGGCGCGGTTGAGTGTCGAGGATTGTGGACGCGGGATTCAGGCTGTGGCTCGGGAGAAAATCTTTGACGGGTTCTTTTCGTCGAAGGTGGGTGGTAACGGGATTGGGCTGGCGTTGTGCAAGAACATCATTGGTCGGCATCAGGGGGATATCTGGGCGCAGAATCTGGAGCCGTGTGGGGCGGTGTTCAGTTTTTCGTTGCCTTTGGTGGGGTCTTGAGATGGGGGGGTATATCCGTTTCTTCGGTAACGGCCACCTATGGTTCCGCTCTTACAGCGGGTCACTTTTTTACAAACGCCTAAAAAAGTAACCAAAAAACGCTTTGCCCCACCACTCGGTGCCTCGCCTAGGCTCGGCATGCCCGCACTCCGGCACGCTTCCGCGGGCCGCCGCGACGGGCCATCCATGGCCCGGCGCGGCTAAATCGGCATCCTTGCCGATTTACCCGCTCCACCGTGCCTACTTGCGGCCATCGTGGTTGACGGGGCCCGCAGATCAAGATCAAAAGCAAGAGCACAGCGGCCTCCCGGCCGGCTTGAGTGTTAAAAGCAAAGGCAAGATCCAGAGCGAAAGCCAAATCTGAAGCTGATGCAGCTCTGCTTTTCTGTGGGAGCTGGCTTGCCTGCGATGCAGACAACTCGGTCTTTCAGGCATACCGAGGTGATGCTATCGCAGGCAAGCCAGCTCCCACATTTGACCGTGCCCGCTTTAGCTTTTGATTTTGCTTCTAAACACTCAAGCCGGCCGGTAGGCCGCTGTGCTCTTGATCTGCTTTTGATCTTGATCTTAGGCGCCCCGTTAAACCACGCTGGCCGAACGCAGGCTTTGGAGCGTGGGTAACCCGGCAGGACGCCGGGTTAGCCGCGCTGGGCCAAGGATGGCCCATCGCGGCGGCCCACGGTCCAAAGCCGGAGTGAGGGCACACCGAGCCTAGGCGAGGTGCCGAGTGGTGGGGCAAGAGCCTTTTGGTTACTTTTGGGCTCCTTTCAAAAGTGACCCGCTGTAAGAGCGGAACCAATACCAGC
This sequence comes from Pseudomonas sp. KK18, assembly GCF_037094675.1. NCBI lineage: Bacteria > Pseudomonadati > Pseudomonadota > Gammaproteobacteria > Pseudomonadales > Pseudomonadaceae > Pseudomonas > Pseudomonas sp. KK18. The sequence goes on along the minus strand of NZ_CP146605.1, from coordinate 2,901,156 downwards.
CATAACAAAAATAACGGATATACACCCTACCCCAAACCATTGGCACAGACACACAACCACTTGGCAGACACAACAATTCTTGCAATCGCCCCACAAGGCAGAATCCACTTGCAAGAATCTGCCAAAGCACCCGCGATTAGCAAAACACAATAATTCAGGGAGTGCCCCTAATGCGAAGCAACAGGATCAACGTACAGTCAGCGCTGGGTCTGGGCCTGCTTGTACTCGGCTTGAACAGCGCCCGGGCGGATTTACCGCCAGACACCATCGGCCAGACCACCCTGGCCTTTCCACCGGAAGCCCACCGCGCATTCGTGGTAGACGTCGAATTCGAAAGCTTCGTGGTCGGCCGCGTCACCGTGGTAGATCCCGACAAGAAGCGCGTCCTCGGCATGGTCCCCACCGGCTTCGCCGCGCCCTCGGCCCTGAGCCACGACCAGAAGACCCTGTACAGCGCCGACATCTACTATTCCCGCGGCACCCGGGGCGATCGCACCGATGTGCTCACCGCCTGGGACAGCTCCAGCCTGTCGCCCGCCTGGGAAGTGCTGATCCCGAACAAACGCGCCGAATCCCTCACCCAGCGCTATGGCCTGAAGACCAGCGGCGATGACCGCTTCGTCTACGTCTACAACTTCACACCCTCCACCTCGGTGACCGTGGTCGACACACAGTCCCGCTCCGTCACCGCCGAAATCGCGATCCCGGGCTGCGTACTCAATTACCCGGTCGGCACTCGCCGCTTCGCCTCCCTGTGCGGTGACGGCAGCCTGCAAGTGGTGACGCTGAACGAGCAGGGCCAGGAAACCTCGCGCAACCGCACGCACTTCTTCGACCCCAACGCCGAGAAGCTCAACGAACGCGCGGTGAACGTGGGCGACACCTACTACTTCACCACCACCACCGGCACCATCCGCCCGGTAGATTTCTCCGGCGATGAGCCGAAAATCCTGCCGTCCTGGTCACTCACCACCGACGCGGAAAAGAAAACCGGCTGGGCCCCGGGTGGCTGGCAGTTGATGGCCGTGGCACCAAAGCTCAACCGCATGTACGTGCTGATGCACGACAACCACGAGCCGATGAAGTGGGAAGACCCGAGCACCATCATCTGGGCCTATGACCTCAAGACCATGAAGAAGATAGCCACCCTGGAAGCCCCGACCCCGGTCTGGAGCATGCAGGCCACCGGCGACGACAAGCCCCTGTTGCTGGGCGCCGACGTCGAAGGCGGCTTGCAGATCTTCGACCTCAAGACCAACAAACTCACCGGTAGCATGGCCAAGGTAGCGAAGACCGCAACCCAGATCATGAGCTACTAAAGAGGTTCGGCCATGCATATCGACCCGATCTTCATCATTGCCAGCGCCCTCGCCATCGCGGTGTTGCTGGCCAGTGCCGCGACCCACAAGTTGCGCGCACCGGCACGCTTCGCCCGGCAACTGGCCGATTACCAGTTGCTGCCAGAGGCAGTGACTCGCCCCGCCGCCCGGGTAATCCCGGTGCTGGAACTGGTGATTGCCTTTGCCCTGCTGGTGCCGGCCAGCCGTTCCTGGGCCGCCCTCGGCGCCGCCGGCCTGATTGCACTGTACGCCGCCGCCATTGGCATCAACCTGTGGCGCGGCCGCCGGGACATCGACTGCGGCTGCGCAGGCCCCGACCAGGCGCAGCCGTTGCGGCCGATCCTGCTGTTGCGCAACGGCGCACTGGTGGCCGTGGCCCTGCTGGCCAGCGTGCTGCCGATTGCCCGTGACCTGGGTTTTTTCGACGGCTTCGTCACCGTCGCCGCCAGCGCCGTCGCGCTGCTGATTTACGCCGCAGCCGATGGCCTGCTGGCGAACTCCCCTCTTCTGCTCAAACTGATTGGTAGGTGATCAATGGAAGGCCTTATTGTTTCCAACGTACTGCTGTGGGTACTGCTGCTGGCGCTGGCGTTTGCCGTGATGGGCCTGGTGCGCCAGATTGGTGTGCTGCACGGGCGCATCGCCCCGGCCGGCGCACTGATGGTCGACAAGGGCGTGGCGGTGAATGAGCCGGCCCCGCAAGTCACCGCTTCCGACCGTAAAGGCCGCCCGGTGAACTTCGGCTATGCCGGTGAGAAGAACCAGTTGCTGTTCTTCCTCTCGCCCACCTGCCCGATCTGCAAATCCCTGTTGCCGGCGATCAAGTCCATCGCCAGGGAACAGGCTGACCGACTCGATGTGGTGTTTATCAGCGACGGCGACATGGAAGCCCAGCACGCGCTGATCACCGAACACAAGCTGGACGACGTCACCTACGTGGTCGGCCCGGAAGTCGGCATGACCTACCAGATCGGCAAGCTGCCGTATGCCGCGCTGATCGACAAGAGCGGCACCTTGCGCGCCAAGGGCCTGGTCAATTCCCGCGAGCACCTGGACAGCCTGTTCGAAGTCGAACACCTGAAAAGCGCGACGCTGCAGGAATACCTCAACAGCCAGCCGCAGCCCCACGACCACAGCCACGGCCATAGCCACTGATTAAGGCAGGGAGACTCTCATGAAATTGCTGGATCTGTTATTCGAGCGCTCGACCCGTCGCCTGGCCGACACCACGTCGCGACGCAAACTGTTGGCCCGTATGGGTTCGCTGATGGTCGCAGGCGCCGCGTTGCCCCTGCTGCTGCCCCTGGACCGCACCAGCAAGGCGCTGGCTGCCGATAACCCGAAAGCCGGTGACCCGGGCGACCCGAACAGTTGCGACTACTGGCGCTACTGCTCCATCGACGGTTTCCTGTGCAGTTGCTGTGGCGGTTCGGTGACCTCCTGCCCACCGGGCACCGAGGCGTCCCAGGTGACCTGGATCGGCACCTGCCGCAACCCGGCGGATGGCAAGGACTACATCATTTCCTATAACGACTGCTGCGGTAAGCAAAGCTGCGCCCAGTGCGCGTGCACGCGTAACGACAGCGAGGAACCGGCATACCGGCCGTTCAACAACAACGATGTGAACTGGTGCCTGGCGGCCAAATCCCACATCTACCACTGCACGGTCTCGATCATTCGCGGCGTCGCGGTTTAACTCACCCTTGTGGCGAGGGAGCTTGCTCCCGTTGGAGTGCGAAGCGCTCCCAGAGATCTTGGGGCCGCAGCACAGCCCAACGGGAGCAAGCGCCCTCGCCACAGGTCAGTGCAAGAGGCTTGTCATGCGTACGTTGTTTTTGCTGAGCTTGATGTGTGTCTTCGCCACCCCGCTCGCCCAGGCTCGGGCCATTCCCAATCCAAACCAGAAGCACGCACCGGGCAATGAGTCGCCGCAAACGCCGATCGCCCAGGCCGGGTACAGCGTGGCGACCAACTATCAGCTGCAGTGTGCCGGCTGCCATCTGGGCAGCGGCATGGGCTCGGCGGCGAACGACACACCGAGGATGACCGGGTTTGTCGGCAACTTTCTGAAGGTGCCAGGCGGGCGGGAGTTTTTGGTACGGGTGCCGGGGATGTCGCAGTCGGCGCTGAACGATGGGCAACTGGCGGATTTGCTGAACTGGCTGATGCGCCCGGACGGGATGGCGGGCAAGAGTACGCCGGTGGATTACAAGCCCTATAGCGCCGAGGAAGTCACTGAATTGCGGCACAAAGCGATGCTCAATCTGCCGGGCACAAGGGCGGGTTTGATCAAGGAAATGCGGGCGCAAGGGATTGCGATTGAAGATGGAATGCCCAACTGAACGAAACGCGATCCAAATGTGGGAGCGGGCTTGCTCGCGAATGCGGTGTGTCAGTCACCCAATGCATCAACTGAACCACCGCATTCGCGAGCAAGCCCGCTCCCACATTTTTGATCGGCGTATCCCCTGATCAGGCGTGTTGTTTGCGGTACTCACCCGGCGCAATGCCGAACCGTGACTTGAACGCCGTCGAAAAATAACTCGAATCCGAAAACCCCCACGAGTACCCCAGCACCGAAAGCTTTTCCTCCACCCTGGATTGGCGCAGGGATTCAGCACACAAATCCAGCCGTCGGTTCTTGATGTACCGCGCCACCACCAGGCCCTTGCGGGCAAAGATCCGGTACAGCCCGCGCACCGACATCCCCACCTCCCGCGCCAGCCACTCGGGGCACAGCTCTTCGGAGCGAATGTGCTGGTCAATGCACTCCAGCGTCTTGCGGAACACTCGCTCATGGGCGTCGCTGCCCTCGCCCGCCTGGCTGATCGCCGGGCGCAGCAGGTTGATGATCGCCTCCAGCGTCGCCTCGCTTTCCTGCAAGGTCAGGTTGTCTTGCCGGGTGGCCTCCAGAATCAGCTGCCGGGACAGCATCGCCATCGGCGACGTCGCCTCGATCCGGTGCCCGCATTTGACCGGGTTGAAACGCAAGGTCTGCTCCACCAGGTACGACGGCAGGATCAACGACAACTGCCGCGAATTCTCGCTGTAGGTGAAGTCGCTGGGGTGCGCCGCATCGATCAGGGTAATGTCGCCGGCGCGCAACAGCGCCTTGCTGTCACCCTGGGCCATGCCGGCCGTGCCGTCGAGCTGGAACACGGCAAAGTACTTGCCGCCCTCGCCCGCCGCGATTTGGCTGGGGGTACGAAACAGCCGCGCCTGGCAGGCGTCGACAAAGCTGAGTTTCAGCGCGCCGCTCTGGTACTCGCGGATCTGCCCGGAAAAACCATCCCCCAGGATCTGCCCATCGAATGCGCCACAGATCTGATTGATCTGATGGATCCATTGGTCGAACCCATCACAGCGCTGTGCAATTGAAGACATCATGTTCAGGCCTCACGCAGGCTTATTTTTATTCTCTACGCCACATCACTCCACCCGTTCTCCTGAACAGCGTCGCTCCTTATTTCAGGCCTCCGAACCGCCGGTAAAAGCTTTCGCCAACGTCCGGCAACGGGCCGTCGGCAGTTTCCAGCGCGCTGTTCAGCCATTCCTCGGCCTTGGCGTAGATCAACCGGTAAATATTGCGGCACAACTGGCGGGCGGCGCGGCCTTCCCAATCGCCGGGAAGCAATTCATCGGGCAATTGCGGGTCGCGCAGCAGCAGTTTGCGGTACTCATGGATAAGCAGGACCCGTGCCAGGAAACAATCCGCAGGCTGTAGCTGTTCCTGCTCGCGAAGCGCTTGCCAGAGCGGTCGGAACAGTTGGATGAACTCGCTGTAATGGGCCGCCAGCTCCTCGATGTTCCAGCTCTCGCGCACCTGCACCCGCAGGGCCTTGGAGGCCAGTACATCCTGGGCGGTGGTTTCGAAGACGATGGTGTCTTCCTGGGCGCCGAGGTCGAGCAAGGTGGCGTTGACGTCGGCGCGGTCGCTGCGTGGGCAGGCCAGCACGGTCGGGGCAATCGCACCAAAACCTTGCCACTCCAGCTCTTCACGCACTTGTTTGCGCTTGTCCTGGGTCAACTGCGTGAGCATCACCAGGCACCACGAGCCATCCCATGCCGGCACGCTGGAGCTGTAGACCCGCTTGAAGGCCTTGTCGAAACGCCGACGCCCGGCACCGGTCAGGCTGTAGTAGCTGCGGCGCCCGACTTTTTCGGCGGTCAGCCAGCCTTCCTTGGTCAGGCGAAAGATCGAGGTGCGGATCAGCCGTTCATTGATGCCGATGGGTTCGAGCAACTGGATCAGGCTGCCCAGCCACACCGTCCCGCCGTGGGGTTCGATGGCGTCCCCGTACAAGGTGATGATCAAGGAACTGGCGCGAATCGGCGTCTGCTCCTGGAAGCGGGTAATCAGTTGGTTCAGGGGTGTCAGTGACGACATGGGCGTACCGAGGCAAAAAGAGAAAATATACCGTTTTTAGCGGCGTCGGGATGCAGGCGATTCATCTGCCCTTGGGCCGCAGGCCGCTGTCGCTGATGCGTGGGCGATCAGCTTCCGGTGCGCTCAGGGGTGCGCATTCCTGCATCTGCTCCAGGCAACGCTGAGCCAGGCGCTGGTATTCACGGGTGCCGGTTTGTTTCCAGTGCACCTCTTCATCACTGAGGCTGCGCTTGACGCTGGCCGGCGTGCCCATCACCAGCGACTGCTCAGGGCACTCGAAACCGGCTTTGACGAACGCCGCCGCCGAGACGAATGAGCGAGCGCCGATACGGGCGTTGTCCATCACCACCGCATTCATGCCCACCAGCGCATCGGTGCCGATCCGGCAACCGTGCAGCACGGCGCCGTGGCCGATATGGCCGTTGCGCTCGACCACCGTATCGCTGTCCGGGAAGCCGTGCATCACACAGGTGTCCTGCAGGTTGGCGCCTTCTTCGAGGACGATGCGCCCGAAGTCGCCGCGCAAACTCGCCAGCGGCCCTACATAGCAATGGGGGCCGATGATCACGTCGCCGATCAGTACCGCCGAGGGATGGACGTAGGCCGTGGGGTCGACCACCGGGGTCAGGCCGTCGAGGCTGTAGCAAGTCATGGGGATTCCTTTTATGGCGTATTCGCAAAGCGATGCCGATCTTGGCTTATTTTGTATCACATCATTTTTACAAGCACAAAGCTGTAAAAGCGTATCACTTGAATCATGTGTCGCCGTGGCTTGATACGGTGCCGCTGATAATCGACGTAAAGCCAATAAAATAGAGGATTTATCAGGTATTTACCGACCAGCACAGCGAGCTGTTCATTTTCATCAAACTCAAAACAAGACACACCAAATCAATTTTATCATTGCATTTATGTATCACGTTGAAGCTATACTCCGGCAAAACCGGCTGACCACGCCGATCCAATAATGAGCCGGCTGACCGCCGAGCGTGCACCGTGAGGGCCTCACGACCATGAACTTCGAACACATCCTGTTTTCCATCGAGGCCGGCGTCGCCCTGCTCAGCCTCAATCGCCCCGACCAGCTCAACAGCTTCAACACGCAGATGCACGGCGAAGTCCAGCAGGCGTTGAAGCAAGTCCAGGAAAACCCCGACGTACGCGTGCTGCTGCTGACCGGTGAAGGCCGCGGCTTTTGCGCCGGGCAAGACCTCAGCGACCGCAACGTGGCACCCGGCAGCGCGGTGCCGGACCTGGGCGAATCCATCGAGAAGTTCTACAACCCGCTGATCCGCCAACTGCGCGACCTGCCTCTGCCGGTGATCTGCGCGGTCAACGGTGTGGCGGCCGGTGCCGGCGCGAACATCCCGCTGGCCTGCGACCTGGTGCTGGCAGCACGCTCGGCGAACTTCATCCAAGCCTTCTGCAAGATCGGCCTGATCCCCGATTCCGGCGGCACCTGGACCCTGCCGCGCCTGGTGGGCATGGCCCGCGCCAAGGCGCTGGCCCTGCTGGGCAACCGCCTGAGCGCCGAGCAGGCGGAGCAATGGGGCCTGATCTACCGCTGCGTGGACGACGCCGAATTGCGCAACGAAGCCCTGACCCTGGCCCGCCACCTGGCCACGCAACCGACCTACGGCCTGGCGCTGATCAAGCGCAGCCTGAACGCCAGCCTGAGCAACAGCTTTGACCAACAGCTGGAGCTGGAGCGCGACCTGCAACGCCTGGCCGGGCGCAGCGAGGATTACCGCGAAGGCGTCGCCGCCTTCATGGAAAAACGCAGCCCAAGCTTCAAGGGCCGCTGAAAGGAGCGCACCACATGACCAACCATGAAGCCATGAACCTGGCCAACCAGTGCGCCCAGGCCATGTTCAGCCGCGATGCCGCCAGCCAGGGCATGGGCATGCGCCTGCTCTCGGTGGCGCCGGGTTGCGCACGACTGGGCATGAGCGTGCGCGCCGACATGATCCAGGGCCACGGCACCTGCCACGGCGGCTACCTGTTTGCGCTGGCGGACTCGGCATTCGCCCTGGCCTGTAACAGCTACAACGACGCCACCGTGGCGCTGGGCTGCAGCATCGACTACATCGCCCCGGCCCACCTGGGCGACACCTTGAGTGCCGATTGCCGCGAGCAAAGCCGCTCGGGTCGCACCGGCAACTACGACGTCCGTATCGAAAACCAACTGGGCCAGCTGATTGCGCTGTTCCATGGCAAATCCTACAAAGTGCGCGGCACGGTGCTGGCGCAGGAGAATCCGAATGAATGACGCCTTGATCATCGACGCAGTCCGTACCCCGATCGGCCGCTACGCCGGCGCCTTGAGCAGCGTGCGCGCCGACGACCTCGGAGCGGTGCCGCTGCGCGAACTGCTGCGCCGCCACCCGCAAGTGGACTGGAGCAGCGTCGACGATGTGATCTACGGCTGCGCCAACCAGGCCGGCGAAGACAACCGCAACGTGGCGCGCATGTCGGCGCTGCTGGCCGGGCTGCCGGTGAGCGTGCCGGGCACCACCCTCAACCGTTTGTGCGGCTCGGGGCTGGACGCCATCGGCAGCGCGGCCCGGGCGATTCGCTGTGGCGAGGCTGGCTTGATGCTGGTGGGCGGCGTGGAATCGATGTCCCGGGCACCGCTGGTAATGGGCAAGGCCGAACAGGCGTTTTCCCGCGATGCGCAGCTATATGACACCACCATTGGCTGGCGCTTCGTCAACCCGCTGATGAAAAAGGCCTACGGGATCGACTCGATGCCGGAGACCGCTGAAAACGTCGCCGAGCAGTTCAATATCTCCCGTGCCGACCAGGACGCGTTTGCCCTGCGCAGCCAGCAACGTGCAGCCGCCGCCCAGGCCAGCGGGCGCCTGGCCAGGGAAATCGTCGCGGTGGAAATCCCCCAGCGCAAAGGCCCGGCCAAGGTGGTGGAACACGACGAACACCCCCGCGGCGACACCACCCTTGAACAACTGCAGAAACTCGGCACGCCATTCCGCGAGGGTGGCAGCATCACCGCCGGCAATGCATCCGGGGTCAACGACGGCGCCTGCGCCCTGCTGCTGGCCAGCGCGGAAGTTGCCAAGCGTCACGGCCTGGTCGCCCGCGGCCGGGTGGTGGCGATGGCCACCGCCGGCGTGGAACCGCGCATCATGGGCATCGGCCCGGTGCCGGCGACCCGCAAGGTGCTGGAACTGGCCAACCTGAGCCTGGCGGACATGGACGTGATCGAGCTCAACGAAGCCTTCGCCGCCCAGGGCCTGGCGGTGCTGCGCGAGCTGGGCCTGGGGGACAACGACCCACGGGTGAACCCCAACGGCGGCGCCATCGCCCTCGGCCATCCACTGGGGATGAGCGGCGCACGGCTGGTAACTACCGCCCTGCATGAATTGGAGGAACGTGGTGGCCGCTACGCGCTGTGCACCATGTGCATCGGCGTGGGCCAAGGCATCGCGCTGATCATCGAGCGCCTGTCCAACTAAAGATTCGCGATTCCCGGGGAGCCTAGCGGTATCCTTGGGGCATGCACTCAAAGCCCACGGTGTGCGGTGGGCTGATACACAAAAATAATTCGAGTGAACTCATGAACATGCCTATTCCAAACGCCGTGCTTAACCCTGTGCTGGACCCGCTGGAAACCGCCAGCGTCGACGAACTGCGCGCCCATCAACTGGAGCGCCTGCGCTGGAGCCTGCGCCACGCCTACCAGAATGTGCCGCTGTACCGTCAGCGCTTCGACGCGCTGGGGGTGCACCCGGATGACATCAAGTCCCTGGACGACCTGGCCAAGTTCCCGTTCACCACCAAGGGCGACCTGCGGGACAGTTACCCCTACGGCATGTTTGCCGTGCCGATGAACGAGGTGGTGCGCCTGCATGCGTCCAGCGGCACCACCGGCAAGCCGACGGTGGTGGGTTACACTCAGAACGACATCGACACCTGGGCCAATGTGGTGGCCCGCTCGATCCGCGCGGCCGGTGGGCGGCGTGGCGACAAGGTGCATATTTCCTATGGCTACGGGCTGTTCACCGGCGGCCTTGGTGCCCACTACGGCGCGGAACGCCTGGGTTGTACGGTGATTCCGATGTCCGGCGGGCAGACGGAAAAACAGGTGCAACTGATCAAGGATTTCCAGCCGGACATCATCATGGTCACGCCCTCGTACATGCTGAACATTGCCGATGAAATCGAGCGCCAGGGCATTGATCCACAGAAGCTGGCGTTGCGACTGGGGATCTTTGGGGCCGAGCCGTGGACTGCCGAGCTGCGCAGTGCAATCGAGGCGCGACTGGGGATTACGGCGCTGGATATTTACGGGCTGTCGGAAATCATGGGACCTGGGGTGGCCATGGAGTGTGCGGAAACCAAGGATGGCCCGACCATTTGGGAGGATCACTTCTACCCGGAGATCATCGACCCGGTGACGGGTGAGGTGCTGCCGGACGGGCAGATGGGTGAACTGGTGTTTACCTCCTTGAGCAAGGAGGCGCTGCCGATGATTCGCTACCGCACCCGGGATTTGACGCGGTTGCTGCCGGGGACAGCGCGGCCGATGCGGCGGATCGACAAGATCACCGGGCGCAGTGATGACATGTTGATCATTCGCGGGGTTAATGTGTTTCCCACGCAGATCGAGGAGCAGGTGCTTAAAATAAAACAGCTTTCAGAGTGTTATGAGATACATCTGTATCGTAATGGCAACCTGGACAGTGTGGATGTGCATGTGGAGCTGAAGGCTGAGCATCAGCACCTCAATGATGAACAACAGAAAGCCGTCTCCAGCGAACTGAGCAGGCACATCAAGACGTATATCGGGATCAGCTCGCGTATCGTTTTGCAGCCGCTGCATTCGATCAAGCGGTCTGAGGGAAAGGCATGCCATGTGATGGATCGTCGCCCTAAAGCATGACTGCTGCACCTTTTTGGCCCCGCATTTGCGGGGCTTTTTTTTGCTCGTTTTTTGGGGTGGGGGTAGAGCACCAGCAAAATCAAAGGCGCACACGGTTCAAATGTGGGAGCGGGCTTGCTCGCGAAGGTCGTTAACGATGACGCGGGCATCCTGATTCAACGCGGCGCACTCAGGTTCTTCGCGAGCAAGCCCGCTCCCACATAAAGCGGCCCTGTTTTTTGCCTACTGGCCCTGCTTACCACGATGACCGGGAACCCTATGCCGCCGTTACCGTAGCGACAGATATCTGCTCCCTTCCCGCAAAGCGATACAAAATCAAATAACGACACCATATTTTGTGTTTGATATTAATTTCCGTATCGCTTATAAAGTCCTCCATGCCTACGACAAAACACAAGGCGGGAGACCCCCCATGTACGCACAGCTTGTAGAAACCGGAGTAAAGCGCATCAAGGACCTCTCCGAGATGTCCGACCAGGAACGCGCTTTCCAGGAAAAAATCGACGCCGAAATCAAGATCGAAGCCAAGAACTGGATGCCCGACGCCTACCGTCAAACCCTGATCCGCCAGATCTCCCAACACGCCCACTCGGAAATCGTCGGCATGCTGCCCGAAGGCAACTGGGTCACCCGCGCCCCCACCCTCAAACGCAAGCTGCAACTGATGGCCAAGATCCAGGACGAAGCCGGCCACGGCCTGTACCTCTACAGCGCCATGGAAACCCTGGGCGCCGACCGCGACGAAGAAATCGCCAAGCTCCACAGCGGCAAGGCCAAGTACTCCAGCATCTTCAACTACCCCACCCTGAACTGGGCCGACATGGGCGCAGTAGGCTGGCTGGTAGACGGCGCCGCCATCGTCAATCAGGTGGTACTGCAGCGCACCTCCTACGGCCCCTACTCCCGGGCCATGGTGCGCATCTGCAAGGAAGAAAGCTTTCACCAGCGCCAGGGCTACGAACTGCTGCTGACCATGATGCGCCAGGGCACCCAGGCGCAAAAAGACATGGTCCAGGACGCGATCAACCGCCTCTGGTGGCCATCGCTGATGATGTTCGGCCCCAGCGACGAACACTCCCCCAACAGCGCCCAATCCATGGCCTGGAAAATCAAGCGCCAGAGCAACGACGAACTGCGCCAGCGCTTCATCGACCAGACCATCCCGCAGCTGGAGCTGCTGGGCTGCACCTGCCCCGACCCGGACCTGAAGTGGAACGCCGAACGCGGCCATTACGATTTCGGCGAGATCCAGTGGAGCGAGTTCTACGAAGTGCTCAAGGGCAACGGCCCGTGCAACCAGGAACGCGTCGCCACCCGCCGCAAGGCGATTGAAGACGGTGCCTGGGTACGCGAAGCCGCCGTCGCCCACGCCCGTAAAAAACAGAACAAGAACGCCGCCTGATCGGCCACCTGATGTGGAGTCACCGTTATGTCTGAATGGACCCTGTTTGAAGTCTTCGTGCGCAGCAAGCACGGCCTGAATCACAAGCATGTGGGCAGCGTGCATGCCGCCGACACCACCATGGCCATCGAGAATGCCCGGGAGCTGTACACCCGCCGCAGTGAAGGCGTGAGCCTGTGGGTAGTGCCTTCCGCGCTGATCACCGCCTCGTCGCCGGACGAGAAAGACCCGCTGTTCGACCCGGCCGATGACAAGGTCTACCGCCACGCCAGCTTCTACGAGTTGCCGGCCGAAGTCGGGCATATGTGAGGTCGACCATGAACCCTGAAACCGATCTGATCGAATACCTGCTGCGCCTCGGCGACAGCGCCCTGATCCAGGGCCAGCGCCTGTGCCAGTGGTGCGGCCATGCGCCGGCGCTGGAAGAAGAACTGGCGCTGATGAACGTCGGCCTCGACCTGGTGGGCCAGGCGCGCAACTGGCTGGAATACGCCGCCGAGCTGCTGGACGACGGGCGCGACGCCGATCACCTGGCCTTCCGCCGGGATGAGCGGGCCTATCGCAACCTGCTGCTGGTGGAACAACCCAACGGCGACTACGCGGTGACCATCCTCAAGCAATTCCTGTATGACGCCTGGCACTTGCCGGTGTTGAGCGGCCTGGCCCAATCCAGCGACGAACGCATCGCCGGCATCGCGGCCAAGGCGGTGAAGGAAGTCACCTATCACCTGCGCCGCTCCGGCGAGTGGGTGGAGCGCCTCGGGGACGGCACCGAGGAAAGCCATAAACGCATGCTCGCGGCGATCCCCGAGCTGTGGCGGTTCACCGTGGAACTGACCGGCGCCGACGACAGTGAACAGCGCCTGCACGCCGCCGGCATTACGCCGGACGCCGCTCAGGTTGCCGCAGCGTGGCAAACCCAGGTCAGCGAAATCTTTACCAGCGCCACCCTGCCCCTGCCGCCTGCTGCGAGCTATTTCTACCTGGATGCACGCCGCGGTTTGCACAGCGAGCACCTGGGAATTTTGTTGGCGGAAATGCAGTTTTTGCCCCGAGCGTACCCCGATGCAACCTGGTGAGCTGATCGCCAGCGACCAGGGCGCACGCCCGGCGCAACCCACCGACCTGGCTGCCGCGTGGGCCACCCTGGCGCAGGTCATGGACCCGGAAGTGCCGGTGGTGAGCGTGGTCGACCTGGGCATAGTGCGCGACCTGGACTGGCAGGCCGGCCACTTGCATGTGGTGGTCACGCCGACCTACTCCGGCTGCCCCGCCACCGAAGTGATCGAGGGCGATATCCGCGATGCATTGGAGCTGGCAGGTTTCCGCGCCCCGCAACTGGAACGCAAGCTGACCCCGGCCTGGACCACCGACTGGATCACCAGCAGCGGCCGCGAACGCCTGCGGGCCTACGGCATCGCACCGCCCCAAGGCAGTAGCAGCAAACGCAGCCTGCTGGGAGAAAGCCCGGTGATTGCCTGCCCGCAATGCGGCAGCACCCACACCGAAGTGCTCAGCGAATTCGGCTCCACCGCCTGCAAGGCGCTGCACCGCTGCCGCGATTGCCTGGAACCGTTCGACTATTTCAAGTGCATCTGAGGGGCCAGCGGCCCGCTTGGTTGGAGAACAACAATGAGCAAATTTCACAGCCTGACCATCAAGGATGTGCGCAACGAGACCCGTGACGCGGTGTCCATCGCCTTCGAGATTCCGCAGCACCTGCAAGACAGCTTCCACTTCACCCAGGGCCAGCACCTGGTGATGCGCACCCAGCTGGATGGCGAGGAAGTGCGCCGTTCCTATTCGATCTGCACCGGGGTCAATGACGGTGAACTGCGCATCGCCATCAAGCGCGTGGCCGGTGGACGGTTCTCCGCCTTTGCCAATGAGCAGCTCAAGGCCGGGCACAGCCTGGAAGTGATGCCGCCCGCCGGGCATTTTCATGTGGACCTTGATCCGGCTCGCCACGGCCATTACCTGGCAGTGGCGGCCGGCAGCGGTATCACGCCGATCCTGTCGATCATAAAGACCACCCTGCAAACCGAGCCCCACAGCCGCGTGACGCTGCTGTACGGCAACCGTTCCAGCTCCGGTGCACTGTTTCGCGAACAGCTCGAAGACCTGAAGAACCGCTACCTGCAGCGCCTGAACCTGATCTTCGTGTTCAGCCGCGAGCAGCAGGATGTCGACCTCTACAACGGCCGCATTAACGCCGAGAAGTGCGAGCAACTGTTCTCCCGCTGGCTCGACGTAAAAGCCCTCGACGCGGCCTTTATCTGCGGCCCGCAGGAGATGACCGAGATCGTGCGCGACAGCCTCAAGGCCAAGGGCATGGCGCCGGAGCGCATCCATTTCGAACTGTTCGCCGCCGCCGGCAGCCAGCACAAGCGCGAGGCCCGCGAAGCGGCGCGGCAAGTGGATGCGGCGGTCAGCCAGATCACGGTGATCAGCGATGGCCGCGCCCTCGCCTTCGACCTGCCCCGCAACACTCAGAGCATCCTCGACGCGGGCAATGCCCAGGGCGCCGAGCTGCCGTATTCGTGCAAGGCCGGCGTGTGCTCCACCTGCAAATGCAAAGTCATCGAAGGCGAAGTGGAGATGGACAGCAACCACGCCCTCGAAGACTACGAAGTGGCCGCCGGCTATGTGCTGTCGTGCCAGGCATTCCCGGTCAGCGACAAGGTGGTACTGGATTTCGATCAGCTTTAAGGACACACCGCTCCCCTGTAGGAGCGAGCTTGCTCGCGAAGATCGTTAACGATGACGCGGGTAGCCTGAATCAACGCGGCGCCCTCAGGTTTTTCGCGAGCAAGCTCGCTCCTACAGGACGCAGGTTTAACCACAACAACAATAAAAAGGAGCACACCACCATGACCCCCGACGATATCGAGCGCATCCGTCGACATCCCGATTTCATCCAGTTGGTACGCCGCAAACAGAACCTGTACTGGTCGCTGTCGCTGATCATGCTGGTGATCTATTTCGGGTTTGTGCTGTTGGTGGCGTTCTCCCCGGCTACCCTCGGGCAGTCGTTGAGCGGCGGCGTGACCACCGTGGGCATGCTGGTGGGTGTGGTGATTGTGCTGCTGGCGTTCGCGCTGACCGGCTTTTATGTGTACCGCGCCAACCATGTGATCGACCCGCTGAACGACAAGCTCAAGCAGGAGTGCACAGCATGAGCCGGCTGGTAGCGTGGTTTCTCCTGCCGCTGGCATTGGCCACGGACCTTGCAGTCGCCGCCGACGGCGCATCCCGGCCACTGAACTGGAACGCCATCGGCATGTTCCTGGTGTTCGTGCTGTTCACCCTCGGCGTGACTCGCTGGGCCGCCCTGCGCACCCGTTCCGCCAGCGACTTCTACACCGCCGGCGGCGGCATGAGCGGCTTCCAGAATGGCCTGGCGATTGCCGGCGACATGATCTCGGCGGCGTCATTCCTCGGCATCTCGGCGATGATGTTCCTCAACGGTTATGACGGCCTGCTCTACGCCCTGGGCGTGTTGGCCGGCTGGCCGATCATCCTGTTCCTGATCGCCGAGCGCCTGCGCAACCTGGGCAAGTACACGTTTGCCGATGTGGTGTCCTACCGCCTGGAGCAGACCCCGGTGCGCCTGACCTCGGCCTTCGGCACCCTGACCGTGGCGCTGATGTACCTGGTGGCGCAGATGGTGGGCGCCGGCAAGCTGATCGAGCTGCTGTTCGGCATCGACTACCTGTACGCGGTGATGCTGGTGGGCGTGCTGATGGTGTTCTACGTGACCTTCGGCGGCATGCTCGCCACCACCTGGGTGCAGATCATCAAGGCGGTGATGTTGCTGTTCGGCACCACCTTCATGGCATTCATGGTGCTCAAGCACTTTGGTTTCAGCACCGAGGCGATGTTCGCCGGGGCCACCGCCGTGCACGCCAAGGGCAGCGCGATCATGGCGCCGGGCGGCTTGCTGTCGAACCCGATCGATGCGATTTCCCTGGGGCTGGGCATGATGTTCGGCACCGCCGGGTTGCCGCATATCCTGATGCGCTTCTTTACCGTCAGCGACGCCAAGGAAGCGCGCAAGAGCGTGTTCTACGCCACCGGTTTCATTGGCTACTTCTACCTGCTGCTGATCATCGTCGGCTTCGGCGCCATCGTCATGGTGGGTACTGACCCAAGCTTCCGGGATGCCAACGGCGCGATCATCGGCGGCGGCAACATGATCGCCGTGCACCTGGCACAGGCCGTGGGCGGCAACCTGTTCCTCGGGTTCATTTCGGCGGTGGCCTTCGCGACCATCCTGGCCGTGGTCGCCGGGCTGGCGTTGTCCGGCGCGTCGGCGGTGTCCCACGACCTGTATGCCTGCGTGATCCGCAAGGGCCAGGCCAGCGAGCAGGAGGAAATCCGCGTGTCGCGCATCGCCACGCTGTGCATCGGCGTGCTGGCGATCATCCTCGGCCTGCTGTTTGAGTCGCAGAACATCGCGTTCCTGTCCGGCCTGGTACTGGCAATCGCCGCCTCGGTGAATTTCCCGGTGCTGTTCCTCTCGATGTACTGGAAGGGCCTGACCACCCGTGGCGCGGTGACCGGCAGCCTGGCGGGACTGGTCTCGGCCATCGTGCTGCTGGTGCTGAGCCCGGCGGTGTGGGTCAACGTACTGCATTACGACAAGGCGCTGTTCCCCTATTCCAACCCTGCCCTGTTTTCCATGAGCCTGGCGTTTTTCAGCGCCTGGGTCTTTTCCGTCACCGACCGCTCGCCCCGCGCTGCCGTTGAACGCGGGCGTTACCTGGCGCAGTTCATTCGCTCCATGACCGGCATTGGTGCCGCAGGCGCCAGCAAACACTAACTCTCATTTTCCAACCCGGAGGAATCGTGATGTCTCACGCCCCTACCCTGCAAAGTTTCATCGCTGGCCGCTGGATCGGCCAACACGGCGCCCAGGTGCTGCGCAGCGCCATTGACGGCCACGAGCTGGCACGCACTCACGAGGAGCGCCCGGACTTCGCCGAAGCCATCGAACACGGGCGCCGCCAGGGTGTCAGCGGGCTGATGGCCCTGGATTTCCAGCAGCGGGCCCAGCGCCTCAAGGCCATCGCGCTGTACCTGAGCGAGCGCAAGGAACAGCTCTACGCCCTCTCCCACCACAGCGGCGCGACCCGTGCCGACAGCTGGATCGATATCGAAGGCGGCAACAGCACGCTGTTCACCTACGCCAGCCTGGGCTCGCGGGAATTGCCGTCGGGCAATATCGTCCACGAAGGCCCGGCGATGCAGCTGAGCAAGCTCGGCAGCTTTGCCGGCACCCATATCCTGGTGCCTCGTGGCGGCCTGGTGGTGCACATCAACGCGTTCAACTTCCCGATCTGGGGCATGCTGGAAAAATTCGCCCCGAGTTTCCTGGCGGGCATGCCATGCATCGTCAAGCCGGCCAGCGCCACCAGCTACCTGACCGAAGCCGTGGTGCGCCTGATGGACGAATCCGGCCTGCTGCCACCCGGCAGCCTGCAACTGGTGATCGGCAGCACCGGCGACCTGCTCGACCGCCTGCAAGGCCAGGACGTGGTGACCTTCACCGGCTCCGCCGACACCGCCGCCAAGCTGCGGGTCAACCCGAACCTGATCCGCAACTCGGTGCCGTTCAACGCCGAGGCCGACTCGCTGAACTGCGCGATCCTCGCCCCGGACGTAAGCCCGGACGACGAAGAGTTCGAGCTGTTCATCAAGGAAGTCGCCCGGGAAATGACCACCAAGGCCGGGCAGAAATGCACCGCCATTCGCCGCGCCATCGTGCCGGCCAAACATATCGACGCCGTCGCCACCCGCCTGCGGGACCGCCTGAAAAAAGTCGTGATGGGCGACCCGTCGGTGGAAGGCGTGCGCATGGGCGCACTGGCCTCCCACGACCAGCAGAAAGACGTGGCCGAACGCCTGGAAAGCCTGCTGCAGAGCAGCGATATGCTGTTCGGCGCCCGCGACGGCTTTGAACCCCGCGGTGAAAACGTCAGCCAGGGCGCGTTCTTCGCCCCGACCCTGCTGCAAGCCCGCGACCCGCATGCGGAAGGCGGCGCCCACGACATCGAGGCCTTCGGCCCGGTCAGCACGCTGATGGCCTACGACGACCTCGACGAAGCCCTGGCCCTGGCCGCACGCGGCAAAGGCAGCCTCGTCGCGAGCCTGATCACCAAAGACCCGCAGATCGCTGCCAAAGCCATCCCGGTGGCTGCCGCGTGGCACGGCCGCCTGCTGGTGCTCGACCGCGAATCCGCCGCCGAATCCACCGGCCACGGCTCGCCCCTGCCGCAACTCAAGCACGGCGGCCCGGGCCGCGCCGGTGGCGGCGAAGAACTCGGCGGCTTGCGCGCCGTGAAACACTACCTGCAACGCGCAGCGGTACAGGGCTCACCGACCATGCTGGCGGCGGTCACCGGCGAGTACGTACGCGGCGCCAAGGTCATCGAGACCGAAGTGCACCCGTTCCGCCGCTTCTTCCAGGACCTGCAGATTGGCGAATCGCTGCTGACCCACCGCCGCACCGTCACCGAGGCCGACCTGGTGAACTTCGGCTGCCTGTCGGGCGATCACTTCTACATGCACTTCGATGACATCGCAGCCAAGGAATCGCAATTCGGCAAACGCATTGCCCATGGTTACTTTGTGCTGTCGGCGGCGGCCGGGCTGTTTGTGTCCCCGGCACCGGGGCCGGTGCTGGCGAACTACGGACTGGACACCCTGCGGTTTATCAACCCGGTGGGCATTGGCGACACCATCCAGGCGCGGCTGACCTGCAAGCGCAAGATCGACCAGGGCAAGAAGAGCCCCCAGGGCATTCCGCAAGGCGTGGTGGCGTGGGATGTGGAGGTGACCAACCAGTTGGGTGAGCTGGTGGCCAGTTATGACATCTTGACGTTGGTGGTCAAACGCGAGGAGTGAGTGCTGAAACCAATGTGGGAGCTGTCGAGCCCCGGCGAGGCTGCGATGGGATCACCGCGCCGTACCTGCCAGACCGCGGCGCCTGCATCGCAGCCTCGCTGGGGCTCGACAGCTCCCACAGTTGGTCTCAGTTGATCTCAGTTGATCTCAGTTGATCAGGAGCGTGTATTCGTATCCCGTGACGCCCTGCGTCACCACTGAACAGATTGATTTTTTATTCCGCACGACACACCTTAGCGAATCGTTTTTCTAAAAGGTGACGCCCGCAGTGTCCGATTTTCCGACTCTCAAAACCGAACGCCTGACCCTCAGAGAACTTACACAGGAGGATGCGGTGGGGTTGTTTGCGATTCATAGCGACGCTGAAGCAATGAAGTGGTTCGGTGCCGACCCAATTACCGAGCCTCATCAAGCGGAGCAACTGATCGAGCTGTTTGCCAGTTGGCGCACCTCACCCAATCCGGGGATTCGCTGGGGGATTGAGGAGACAGCCACGGCAGCGCTGATCGGCACCTGTGGTTTCTTCAAATGGAATCGTGCGTGGCGCAGTTGTGCCATAGGGTTTGAGATGGCGCAATCGGCACAGGGACAGGGGCTCATGAAGGAGGCGGTTTACGCCGCCCTTCGATGGGCGTTCCAGCACATGGAACTCAACAGGATCGAGGCGCTGGTTCATCCTGACAACGCTCGGTCACTGAGCCTGCTTGAGAAAGCCGGGTTCGTGCGTGAAGGAACGTTGAGGCAGGCGGGTTACTGGAATGCAGCTCATCAAGACCTGGTTCAGCTTTCGCTGCTGCGTGGGGAGTGTGAGTACCTTTAGTGTCAGCGCGCGGTCCGGCGGTAAACCAGCGTATCGCGTACGCCGAAGTACTCGCAGCGCCGCGCGCCTTGAAGGGTTTCCACCCATTCAAACCCCGTTGCCTCAGCCAGTCGTTGACTGGATATGTTCGCCGAAGAAGTGGTCAGGCGCAGTGTGTGCCCGCTCAACTGCGAAACCAGAGCGGTCAATGCCTCCCTCATCAGCCCATGACCGGCGTGTGCCTGATTGCCCCAATAGCCAACTTCGTAGCTGTGAATCTCATCGGCCAGCGGCAGCAGGCCGATACAGCCCACCAATGCCTGGGGCTCGTCGCGAGATAACAGGAAATACCGTTTCTCCCCGACAGGCGCATCGAAGTCTTTGGCCGCGCGCTGCAGGCTTTCCTGCGTGTCCTCCCGCGTCCAGTGCGGCTTGCTCCATACGAGAAACCGGCGGTGCAGTGCGTAGCTGGCGTTCAAGGCATCGGCGAGTTTTTCAGCGAGCGCCACATCAGGCGCAACCAGGGTCATCCGGTCAGTTTGCAGGGTTGTGGGCAGCGGCGCCAGCTGTTCAATGGTTTGCACCCACACGAATCCTTCGTCTTCACTGGGTGGCTCGAGCATGCTGAACACGCTTTTCAGCGCGTCCTCCGGCACCTTTTTGTCAGCATTGCGTTGGGCATTTCGCGCCAGCGCCAGCTCCAGCGGTGCGCTCACCAGGATGCCGATCACCGGGACTGCATAGTCCCTCGCGATGGACAGTAGCTCCTGCCGATGACGCCGCGCAGGCAGGGCGGCATCAAAGACAATTGCCCGACGTCCCAGCCGACCGAGGTTTTCCGACACCCAGCGAGACTTGCCCGCCCCCTGCACGCCCATGACCACGTAGACATGAGTGCCCTTTGCCGCCTGTGACAGCTCGTGCCTCAACCGCGTATACGCGAGCTGCCATGCCTGGCGATTGCGCTCAGGTGTGAACTCCCTGCCGAACTCGGTTTCCAGATAGTCGTCCGGGTTGATCACAACGGGCAGGCCTGCACCTTCGGCACTGGCTTTTTTATGGAATAAGCAAACATGGGGAGCCTCCTTGCGAGGCCCCGAATTTTGCCAGCCACCCCGTTCGTAAAAGAGCCGTGCCTGTGTATTGGTCGGCGTCGCGGACAGCCGCAGTGACTCACAACCCAACCCGCTCAAAAATGACCAGGCGTAGGCCTCCAGCAACTTACCCAGCCCTCGCCCGCGCATATCGTGAACCAGATAAAAAAGGCTCACGTAGCCTACCGTCAAATCCTCCGGCGCCCGGCCCATCTCAATCTGGCCAATGATGTCTTCGCCCAGCCACACGTGTACAACGCTGCCTGGCAAGTCCGTCGACTTGGTCCTTAGCCAGTCGGCGTAACGTTCGGTCCCTTTGCCATCGCTTGTGTGAAAGCGTTCTGCCGACCCGAAGGCGCAAATTTGAGCGTCTATGGCGAAACGTACACAAACGTCGAGATGCGCATCCAGGTTCACCGGCCTGAATGCCAGCTTGGGGTGTTGGGCGTTATCCGTCATGGAAGTCGATTCAAGCCTCAAGTGGTGTGTTCGAATACAGTCAGATTGAGCAAGTGCCGCCGTGCTTTTCCAGATAGTTCTGATGCTCTTCATCGGCCAGCTGAAATTCAGCCAGTGGCACAATCACGGTCGCCACTGGTTTGCCCAACTGTCCCGAAGCATCCAGCTTTTGTTTGGCAACCAGCGCCAGTTGGGCCTGTTGAGCTGTGGTAAAAAATACCGCTGAACGGTATTTCACCCCAATATCTGCACCTTGGCGATCTACTGACGTGGGATCGTGCAACGTCCAGAAGTGCGATACCAGTTGGGTGAAGGGTATCACCCTCGCATCGAAGTCAACTTGCACCACTTCGATCAGCGGTGAGTCACCTTGGGATGACCGGGCAAAACCGACCCGACTGTCGAGCACGCCGGGCAAGCCGTTGAAGGACGCCTGCGCGCCCCAGAAACAGCCGGCGCCAAAGGTCGCCTGCTCAACCACATCATGCTCACTCATTTTCCAGCCACCTCTGTTTGCGGTATCAGGTGCAGGTGCAACTGCGCGATGTGCTCGGGCCCGATGCCGCAGCAGCCGCCAACGAGGGTCGCACCCGCCTCGACCCAGGTTCTGGACCACTCCAGGTAAGACTCGGGGCCCAGGTCACTACGAATTTCCAGCAACGTGCTATTCGCCTTGGCCTCTGTGTTGACGGGAGGAAACGCGTTGGCGTAAACCCCCAGCTCAAGGCTTTGACCAAGGCTTTGAATCACAAGCCGGGCCTCGGTGAGCGCCGCCGCCATGACTTCCGGCTGGCTGCAATTGAAGAGTACCGCCTGCGCGCCCAATTGTGCCGCCACACGTACGGCGTCGCCCACCGATTCGGTGGAACGCAGCCGCGCGGGCCCATCCGTTTCATCCAGCAGCGTAAACGATACCCAAAGCGGCTTGGATTGCGCGCCCAACGCCTCAACGACCGCTCGAACTTCAGCAGTCGAACTCTGGGTCTCCGCCAGCCAGACATCCACATGGGCTTGCAGCCCGTCGATCAGCTCGCGATGGATCGCGACCGAGCGTTGATGATCAAACAGGTCAGGCCGATAGGAGCCCAGGGCCGGTGGCAACGAGCCCGCGACCGCCACTGGCTCGCCACTCGCGGATGCCGCCTGACGCGCCAGGCGCCCTGCCCGCTCCGCCAGCAGACGCCCCTGCTCGGCAAAGCGTGCATCCCCGATATGAAACGGCACCACGGCATAACTGTTGGTGGTGATGATCCGGGCACCGGCAGCAATGAATGCTCCGTGAGCCTGGAGCACAAACTCCGGCGCCTCGATCAACGCCAGTGCCGACCATTCAGGCTGGCGGAACGGCGCTCCGATGCGTTTCAACTCCCGGCCCATGCCGCCATCGAGCAGGCGCACAGCAATCTGGCTCATGGGTTTGTACTCACTTTTTGCGCCGACGGAGCCAACCATTGATCAACCGTGGCCGTGTTCGCCTGGACCCAGGCCTTGGCCGCGGCATCTGCCGGGAGTTTTTCTTTTTCGATCTTCAGGATCAGACCATTGAGTTGCGCCGGTTCAATCGAGAAATTACGCAGGAATTCGGCAATTTTTGGCGCGCGCTTCTGCAAAGCCGTTGACGCCAGTACGTAGACCTTGGCGTCCGGGAAGGC
The DNA here is from genome assembly GCF_037094675.1 of Pseudomonas sp. KK18. Classification (NCBI taxonomy): domain Bacteria; kingdom Pseudomonadati; phylum Pseudomonadota; class Gammaproteobacteria; order Pseudomonadales; family Pseudomonadaceae; genus Pseudomonas; species Pseudomonas sp. KK18. Next base: position 2,878,217 of record NZ_CP146605.1, on the reverse strand, counting down.
GCAGGTGATCTGGCTCTTGTTCAACCAGTCCGGGTCGACCGTCGGGCTGATAAATTTCCAGCAGCCATCGGCCTTGTACAGCGGGTCATCCTTTTTGTTGTCCTGGGCATAACCGTCGAACGCCGGTTCTTCCAGACGGCGCAGGTCAAAGGCCGAGAAGATCCAGTCCGGGGTGTAGGCGTAAAACACCACGCCGCGTTGGGCCTTGTACGCCGCCGCCAGCTTGGCGTAGGTCACAGAGGCCTCGGTGGACACCGCCTCGAATTGATCGGCGAACCCATAATCCTTGGCCTTGATCTGGCCAATATAGGTCGACTCCCAGCCCGCCGGGCCCACCAGTAGCTGTGCCTCGCCACCGCCCAGCGGCTCGAACAGCTTGGCCACTTCCGGTTTTTTCAGGTCGTAGACCGATTTCACACCGTATTTGTCCTGGATATAGCCCGGGATGTAAAACCCTTGCTCGCCGGCATAAGGGTGGTCGTTCGGCACCAGTGAACGGGTGCCGCCCGTCACGTATCGGGCCCATGCTGCCGACTGGTTGGGCAACCAGATGTCGGTCAGCACATCCACCGCGCCATCGCCTTTTGCGGCAGCACTGAACAGCACCGGCACGTCCCCGGCCAGGTACGACACATCACCGTTCAGGCGGCTTTCGATGACTTCCCCAAGAATGTGCTGAATGGCGATTGCGCCCGTCCAGTTCTGCTCGCCAATGACAATTTTGTCCTTGGCGGAAACCGTCGGGGAGAGAATCAGGGAGGCCAGCAGTGCGGCGGCGCCCAGGCGGCGCGATAAGGGTGTGTTCACGATAAATCTCACGATGGGTTGTGCAGGTGATCTTGCTTGCGCAAGCTCGATTGAATGATTCGGTCCGGGATAAGCGCACACAGCACAATCGCGACACCGGCCAGCATGCCCTCGCCGCCCTTGATGTTGCGCAGCGCCGTCATCACGTCATAACCCAGGCCTCCGGCGCCGATCAGCGCAGCGACCACGACCATCGACAGGCTCATGACGATGGTTTGGTTGATGCCCAGCAACAAGGAACGGCGAGCCAGTGGCAACTGGACCTTGATCAGGGTTTGCCAGGGGCTGGCGCCATGGGCGACAGCAGCCTCGACGGCATCCTTGGGGACTTCCTGGATCCCCAGCGATGTCAGGCGAATCATCGGTGCCAAGGCAAAAATCACCGTCGCGATGACCGCCGGCGTCTTGCCCACCGAGAAGAACGCCACGGCGGGAATCAGGTACACAAAGGTGGGCAGCGTCTGCATCACATCCAGCAACGGCGTTACCACGCGGCGAAACAGCGGTCGTTTCGCCAGGAGGATGCCGGTGGGCACGCCGATGACCAGCGCGATCAGTACCGACGAGCCCACCAGTGCCAGCGTGGCGATGGTGCGCTCCCAGAAACCGAACAGCCCGATGTACAGCAACGCAGCGCTGCTCGTCAGTGCCAGCGCCAGGCCGGCCGAACGCCAGGCCAACAACACCAGCGCCAATGCCGAGACTGACCATGGCAACCATCCCAGCAGGTTTTCGATGCCCTCGATGACGGTGCGGACGGCGACAATCACCCCGACAAATGCGCCCTCGAAGGTCACCTGAGACCAACCAATGAACTGGTCGATACTGTCTGCTGCAAACAGCAACGCTTGGCGGTTTGCCGGAAACTGAAGCAACGCGCTACGGGTGTCCGGTGTGATGACTCGCCAGACCACCAACGCCTCACTGGCAAGCAGTACCAACAACGGCAGCCCCCAACCCGATACGGTGCGGCGCACCGGCTGACGGCTGGGGGAAACGGCCAGGAAACGGCTGGCACCAAGCACCGCCATGGCGGCCAGCACTGCGAGCCACGCACCGCTGATAATGCCTTTGACCAGGAAGGTCAAAGCGGCAAGCTCGGCGGCGAAGGTCAGCCAGAACCAGCCGCCCCTGCCACGGGCAGCCAGCGCTGCCGGCCCCAGCAGAAGCGCTTGCCAGCCGCGCAGACCGGGGCTGGCATGTTGCTCACGAGGCTCGGCATCGGGAGCCTGGAGGCGGACGCTGGCAACCTGTTGCACCGGGGATGGCGTGGGCGTGCAGTCGCGGAAAAAATCCGCGACTTCTGCATCGGCAGGACGCTCAAGCAACTGCGCCGGAGTGCCCACTTGCACCAATCGGCCTTTGCGTAGCACGGCAATACGATCGGCCAGCAGGATGGCTTCTGCCGGGTCGTGGGTGACCAACAAGGTGCTGATCCCGCGCTCACGTGCCAGGGTCAGGAAATGACGCTGCAAATCGCGGCGGATGGTGGGGTCGAGTGCGCTGAAAGGCTCGTCCATCAGCAGGATATCGGGCTGCGTCACCAGCGCCCGGGCCAACCCGACGCGTTGCTGCATGCCTCCGGAAAGCTCGTGGGGATAATGCTCTCCCCAACCGTCCAACCCTACGGCCTTCAGCTGAGTGATGGCAGCCGCGTGCCGAACCGACTCGGGTTCCCCGCGCAATTCCAACGGCAACGCGACGTTGTCCAGAACCGTACGGTGGGGTAACAGGCCAAAATGCTGAAACACCATGCCGATACGGCGCGAGCGCAATGCACGCAAGGCCTTGCTGCTCAGCTCGCTGATGGCCTCGCCTTCAATCAACACCTCGCCACTGGTGGGCTCGATCAAGCGGTTGATGTGCCGCAGCAACGTCGACTTGCCACTGCCGGAGGTGCCCATCAGGCAGAGGACTTCTCCGCGGCGTACCTTCAAGTTGATATTGCTGACGGCTGGCAGCGCCGACGCGTCTTTTCGCGCATAAGCCTTGGTGATGTTTCGCAGTTCAAGCACCACGTCACCGTCATTCGCATGATCGTCTCCGCCCCCCTCAGGGTGTCGGGAAGGCGCGACCCAGGCAGTCGCCAACGGGGATTGAATGATTGTCACAGTAGCTCCAGGTAGCCAAACGCAAAAAAAAGCGCTGCGCTTGAAGCGCAACACCTTCCGTGGGCATAAAGCTAAACGATCTTAAAAAGTAGGAATAAATACCTTTTTTGCATTAGCTTAAGCGCTGCGGTTCGGACGCTGTCGACGGTGGCAACCCACGAAGAAATACGTTTGTGCAGACGAAAAAAAAGGACCTCTTTTCAGAGGTCCTTTTTCAGTTTCTGTCGCGTAACGCCTGACGCCTGGCAGGCTCTACTCTTGAACATCCATGAACTCCTTGGCCCAACTCACGTAGGTGTCGGGGAAGGTGTAGGTATGGGTCAGTTCGCTGGCCGTCAGGTTTGAGGTGCTGCGAGTGAGGTTGCGCTGCTCGCGGAGGCTGTCGTAGGTGGCCTTGATCGAGGCAAAGTACGCGCCGTGGCCGGCCACCACAATCCGCACGCCCAGTTTGGCCAGGCGCTCGTTGTCATTGAGGTTCGGGTTGGCGTAGGTCACCAGCATCAGCGGGACCGTCAGGCCTTCGGCGATCTGTTCAAGGTGGTCGAAGTCACGGACACCCACCATGCAGATGCCGTCTGCACCGGCTTCTTGATACGCCTTGGTGCGATGGATGACGTCCTCCACCGGCAGCACGGCGGCGTTGGTGCGCGCGATGATCGAAAGCTGCGGATCGACCCGCGCCTCCAGGGCTGCCTTGACCTTGCCCACGCCCTCTTCCGTGCTGATGAGATCGGTGGATTTACGCCCGAACTGCGCGGGCAGCAAGGTATCTTCAATGGTCAGCGCTGAAACGCCCGCACGCTCCAGTTCCTGAACCGTGCGCATCACGTTCAGAGCATTGCCGTAGCCGTGGTCAGCGTCGGCGATCACCGGAAGTTGCGCCACCCGGCCGATGCGGGTGGCCTGCTCGACGAACTCACTCAGGGTAATCAGCGCGAAGTCCGGTGCAGCCAGGACCTGTAATGACGCCACCGAGCCTCCCAGGATGCCGACTTCGAAGCCCAGGTCTGCAGCGATCCTGGCGGACATCGGGTCGAACACCGAGGCGGTGTGAAAGCAGTGTTGGGAGGCCAGCAGCTCGCGAAACGAGCGCCGTAGATCCTGGTGGGAAATTTTCGACATGTTCACTCCTCACTGTCGCCGTATACGCGGGAACGACCAGTGCCAATTCAAAAGTAAGGCTAGCGTATCACGCCGGAAAAAGATGGTTGATGACGTTTGAGAAACTTATACATCACGCTTGGCGGGGGGAAGCCCGCCGCCATTACTTCAACCGTCCCGCCTCACCCAGCCAGGTTGACGCGCCCTGTTGCAACCATTCGGTGGCGGCGGGATTGTGTTTGACCCGGCTATCCAGGAACGCCACACCCATGGCCTGAATCGCGGCCACCTGCTTGGGGTCCGGCGCCGGTTCGCCCGCCATCGGGCCGCCGCCGCCAGGTTTGGCGCCGTGCTTGTGCCCCCGCCCCTTGGGCGCGTCGCCAGACGAAGCACTGCCCTTGTCGGCCCTTTTCGCCGGCCGGCTGAACAGCTCGCTCCCGGTCTTGTGCGTCGCACTGTTCAACTCCAGCTGAACACTGCCCGCCGCTGTCACCGACTCGCCCAACACCTCTCGCTGACGGTAAGAGCTGACCCAGTTGAACGGGTCTTCATCCTGCTGGCCGGTCATCGACAGCACGGGCGCCGTTATCCGGGCAAACACGTCCGGCCGGGCATCGGCGTCCACATAAGGGCTGAGCAGCAACACCGCCTTGGGTTGAATCCCGACGCCCGGGGTGGCCCCGGGCTCCAGCGCCCCGGCGAGTGCTTCTGCGGTCTGCGCGCCAAAATCAAAGCCGGCCACCACCACCTGGTTCCAGTCGATGGCCGCCAGTTGCGCGTCGCCTTTGGCGGCCCGTGCCCGAACTTCGCTCAGGACTTTCTGCAAGGTCAACAGCCTGTCACGCAGGGCGGCGGCGGAGTAATGACTGCTCGCCATCCCACGAAAGTCACCATATACCGCCTGCTGCGAGGCAAAGATCGACTGATCATGGGCGGGCTCCTGAACCGACAGCACCGCATAACCGGCCTGCGCCCAAGCCTTGCGCCACGCCACCCCGCCCGAGGCCGGCTCACCCAAACCCGGCAAGTAGATAATCAGCGGCAGGCGCTCATGGGTCACCGGTGCCAGCCACGCAACGTTCACCGATTGCTTGTCGAGCTGCCAGGTCGCGCCCCAGCCGGACGTTTCATAATGGGACGGTTGATACGCGGTGCTCAGTTCCTTGTTGACCCGCTCGCTGAATTCGGCCCGCGGGTTTGGCGGATCGCCCGCACACCCCGCAATCAATCCCAGGCTGCCCACCAGGGCGCTCACCGCCAGCCAGTACCGAGGTTGAAGGTTCATTCGATTCACACCGCCGTTCAGTTCAAGGTAACTGGCAGCCTAACCGACCCGCCGGCGAACGCAGCACCCGCGCAGGTAAAGAATGGGTAAAGCGTGACGGCACGATGGCCCTCTTCGCGGGTCTTTGTTTTATCAAAGCCGGAAAAATTTCAAGGAGACGCCTGTGAGCATCAGAGACAATCCCGAGGACTATCAGGATCTCAAGCGGGCCGTCGGTTTGCTGGAGTCACCCTCCCTGACGGCCAGGCTATCCGGCATGATCGGCTCCCCGATTGAAAGCGCGGTAAAGGCATTGCCGGGGGTGGTTTCCAAACGGATCAATGGCGCGGTGGCGGCAGCGCTGCATTCATCCGCCGGCGCGGCGCTGAAAAGCCTGGACAACAGTCCGAGAAAACCGGCCTCGACCCGGCTGCACAAGGCTTTTGCGGCCACCTCGGGCGCCATCGGCGGGGCCTTCGGTTTCGCGGCGCTGTTTATCGAGCTGCCGATCTCTACCACCATCATGATGCGCGCGGTCGCCGACGTGGCGCGCAGCGAGGGTTTCGACCTGGGGGACTTTTCGACCAAACAAGCCTGCATCGAGGTGTTTGCCATGGGTGGCACCAGCCAGGCCGACGATGCAACGGAGACCGGTTACTACATGACCCGCAGCTTCACCACCCAGGCCATGCAACAACTGTCCAAGGAGCTGGCGGGGATCGCCGCCAAGCAGGGCTCCAAGGCCATCAGCAGCTTGTCCCCGGGCCAAGCCGGGAAATGGCTGGCGATCCTCATCGATAAAGTCGCGACACGTTTTGGCTTTACCATTTCCAGCAAGTTCGCAGCCCAGGCCGTTCCGGTGATGGGCGCCTTTACCGGGGCGACGATCAATACGCTGTTCACCCACTTCTACCAGGACATGGCGCGGGGGCACTTCATCGTGAAACGGCTGGAAGAGAAATATGGTTTTGAGCCCATCAAGGATGCGTACATGGCCATCAAGGCGGCGCCCCGGGTGAACTAGAAGCGCGGAAATGCCGGAAAAATTTTTAATGCCCTGCATCCACTTCGCTGCCCCGCGCGTACATTCATCCGCAGGGCGCAAGAATTAGGGAGATACGCAGGAAGAGATCACCCGGACGCCATACCCTTGAGCTATCTGATGAATAGAAAAACAACATCATAATGATGGCACTGTCTGATACCTTGTTGTACGAACATAACCACTTTGAGGATTGTCATGGGCGAAGGCGCTCCTATTCCGCCGAATGAAATTGAACGGCTAAAAGAGGTCGCGAAATTTTGTCCAACCGACAGCGATAGTGATGATGTATTTGAAAAGATCGTCGAGATGGCGTCTGCCTATTACAACGCCCCCATCGCACTGATTTCAATTGTCGATAAACACCGGCAATGGTTCAGGGCACGCGTGGGAATTACAGAAACGCAGACACCGCGAGAAGTGTCTTTTTGCGCCTACTCTACCCTGGACAACGCCCTGCTGGAGGTGTCGGACGCAACGCTGGATGCCCGCTTCAAAGACAATCCCCTGGTCACGGGGCCGCCGCATATTCGTTATTACGCGGGCGCGCCATTGATCACGGAGGATGGCTTTACCCTGGGAAGTCTCTGCATCATTGATACTGTCCCCCGCCCTCCCATGAGCGAGCGTGACAGTGCAATGCTCAACGACTTTGCCGAGCTGGTCATGATGCGCATACAGGGCATGCGGTCCCGCAACTTCGTAGACCAACCCACGGGGCTATTCAATCGACTCAGGCTTGAGGAAGATATACGTCAAGCGCTTAAGCTTGAAAACGCGTGCCATGTGTACGCAGTTGACATTATCTCGCCAAAGTTTCTCAACGATATTGTAAAGGCCCTGGGCTACAGCTTTGCCGGAGACCTGGTTCTGGCGATCAAATCTCGCCTGCAAAACCTGTTACCCGCGCAGTGCCTGCTTTACAAAATCAGCCCGACGCGGTTTGGCTTCATCCTTGAGGAGAATCAAACCACCGAGCACATCTGCGAAAGTATTCTCAAGGACTTCAAAAAGCCTGTTGAATGCCACGGCATCCCCATCCTCATGCAAGTCGGGATTGGCGTGCTGCCCATTCACCATTCCGGCCCGCAAGACTGGCTACGCCTGCTGGTGAGTGCGGCAGATGAGGCGCGTGACCGCAAGCTGGGCTGGTCTCTTTATGAACCCCAGTTTGATGCGGCTCAACAACGCGCGTTCATGCTGTTGAGTTCGTTGCCGGAAGCGGTCAGCTGCGACAAACAGTTCAGCCTGGTGTATCAGCCCAAAATCAAACTGCCCTCGGGAAGCTGTGATTCAGTAGAGGCATTGCTACGCTGGAACCATCCGTTGCTTGGCCCCATCAGCCCTGCCGAGTTCATCCCCCTGGCCGAAAAAACCGCGTTGATACCGTCCGTTGGATTATGGGTGCTCAACGCAATCATCCGGCAAGCCGCAGCCTGGAAAGCACAAGGCGTGCGCCTGCGAATAGCGATGAACATTACCGTCAGCGATCTGGAAAGCTCCGAGTTCGTGGACGCGATGATTCATGAGCTTCACCGGCATGACCTTGACCCTGCCGACTTTGAACTTGAGTTTACCGAAAGCATGTTGATGACCAACCCTGAGGAAGTCATCCGGCAACTGCAGCGCGTTCGGCAGATTGGCATAGAGGTCGCGGTTGATGATTTCGGCACGGGCTACAGCAACTGGGCGTACCTGAAGGAACTGCCGGCCACTACCGTCAAGCTGGATCAATCATTGATCAGCGGGCTGGGCAGCAATCAAAATGACAAGCAGTTGGTTAAAACCCTGATAGGCCTGGCGAAAGGGCTCGGCTACCGAGTCGTTGCCGAAGGCGTAGAAAACCAGGAAATCCTCGACCTCTTGATACAGTGGGGATGTTCCGAAGCGCAGGGCTACCTGATAGCAAAGCCCATGACCGCAACGGACCTGGAAACCTGGATAAGCCCAGGCCGCTAGCGAATAGGCCCACAGCGTGGGCCTGTAAACGTCAGGCGCCAGTGTCAGGCCAGTTCAAAGCGATCCAGATTCATCACCTTGGTCCAGGCCGCCACGAAGTCCTCGACGAACTTCTCCTCGGCGTCGGCACTGCCATAGACCTCGGACAGCGCCCTCAACTGGGCATGCGAACCGAACACCAGGTCGACCCGGGTGCCCGTCCACTTGACGGCACCGGTCTTGCGGTCATGCGCCTCAAAGGTATCGTGGGTGCCGGTGACTGGCTTCCATTCAACGCCCATGTCCAGCAGGTTCCTGAAGAAGTCATTGGTCAGGGTTCCCGGGCGCTCGGTGAACACCCCGTGCTTGCTTTCCCCGACATTTAGACCCAAGACCCGCAGTCCGCCCAACAGCACCGTCATTTCGGGTGCGGTCAATGTCAGCAGTTGCGCCTTGTCGATCAGCAACGCTTCGGCCGACACCTTGTAGTGCCCCTTCTGGTAGTTGCGAAAGCCGTCGGCGACCGGTTCAAGGAAACCGAACGACTCGACATCCGTCTGCTCCTGGGAAGCATCCGTGCGCCCTGCCGTGAAAGGCACCGTGGTCTGGCGGCCGGCATTTTTGGCCGCCAGCTCAACCCCCACAATGCCCGCCAGCACGATCAGATCGGCCAGGGAAATCTTTTTACCTCCCGTCTGTGCGGTATTGAAGTCGCCCTGAATAGCTTCGAGACGCTTCAGTACGCCCGACAGTTGCTCAGGCTGGTTGACCGCCCAGTCCTTCTGCGGAGCCAGGCGCAGGCGCCCGCCATTGGCTCCTCCGCGTTTATCGGAGCCGCGGAAGGTGGACGCCGCTGCCCATGCCGTCGAAACCAGCTGCGAGACCGTCAGCCCCGCGGCGAGAATCTTCTGCTTGAGCGCCGCCACATCCTGCTCATCCACCAGTGGATGATCGACCGCAGGAATCGGGTCCTGCCACAGCAACTCTTCCGCGGGGGTTTCCGGGCCGAGATAACGCGCAAGCGGACCCATGTCGCGGTGGGTAAGCTTGAACCAGGCACGGGCAAAGGCGTCTGCCAGTTGGTCCGGGTTGGCCAGGAAACGTCGGGAGATCTGTTCGTACGCCGGATCGAAACGCAGCGCCAGGTCCGAGGTCAGCATGCTCGGCGCATGCCGCCTGCCGGCGTCATGGGCATCCGGAACCTTGCCGGCGCCGGCACCGTTCTTCGGTGTCCACTGATGGGCGCCCGCCGGGCTCCTGGTCAGTTCCCATTCAAAGCCGAAGAGGTTTTCGAGGTACTCATTGCTCCATCTTGTCGGCGTCGAAGTCCAGGTCACCTCCAGCCCGCTGGTGATGGTGTCACCGCCCTTGCCGCTGCCGAAGCTGTTTTTCCAGCCCAGCCCCTGCTCTTCCAGGCCAGCCGCTTCCGGTTCCGGGCCGACGTTATCCGCCGGACCTGCGCCGTGGGTCTTGCCGAAGGCGTGACCGCCGGCGATCAGGGCTACGGTCTCTTCGTCATTCATCGCCATGCGACCGAAGGTTTCACGGATATCCTTCGCCGAGGCAACCGGATCCGGAACACCTTCAGGCCCTTCCGGGTTCACGTAGATCAAGCCCATCTGCACAGCGGCGAGGGGATTTTCCAGGTTGCGCTCACCGCCCCCGGTGCGGCTTTCTTCGTTGCCATGGTTCTGCGGTTCAGCCACCAACGGACCATCACCCGGCTGCTGCATTTTCTTTTGCACGCCGTAACGCTCTTCTCCCCCCAGCCACGTGGTCTCGGCGCCCCAGTAAACGTCCTCGTCCGGCTCCCAGACATCCGGGCGACCGCCGGAGAACCCGAAGGTCTTGAACCCCATGGACTCCAGCGCAACGTTACCGGTGAGTACGATCAAATCGGCCCAGGAAATCCGCCGGCCGTACTTTTGCTTGACCGGCCAGATCAGGCGACGGGCCTTATCCAGGCTGACGTTGTCAGGCCAGCTGTTGAGCGGTGCAAAGCGCTGCTGACCGGAACCGGCACCGCCGCGACCGTCGGCGGTACGGTAGGTCCCGGCGCTGTGCCAGGCCATGCGAATGAACAGCGGGCCGTAATGGCCAAAGTCCGCAGGCCACCAGTCCTGGGATTGCGTCATGACATCGCGCAAATCCTGCTTGACCGCTTCAAAGTCAAGGCTCTGGAACGCCTTGGCGTAATCGAAGCCCTCACCCATGGGATCGCTGAGGGAGGAATGCTGATGCAGGATCTTCAGGTTCAGTTGCTGGGGCCACCAGTCTCGGTTCGTGGTGCCGCCACCCGCAGCGTGGTTGAAAGGGCATTTCGATTCAGTTGACATGCTTGGCACACCTTTTAGTCATGTTCATCCGTACCATCGCGCCACTGGCGCACCTCAGACATTGATGGCTGAGTGCTGAGATTAGCTTCGATCGCGGAAAACTCTAATAGTCAGAACGTTATCGCTTGATAGGCAGCGTCTTTGCGTTGAAGCCATCTTTACCTGCGGGTCGGGCGTGCTGAATGGCCATTCACTTCAGAGAGAGGTCGGGTTGAACGTCCACAGGAGGGCGACCACCGATGCGTGTGAGAAATGGCAACCCGACAAATCCGAGTTCTTCGATAAGGAGTAGGTAGCGCACTGGAGCCTGCAGGCGCCAAGCGTCTCGCAGAAACGAAAAAAGACGCCGAAGCGTCTATTGCATAAATCACAGGCAAAAAAAAGCCACTCGTTAGAGTGGCTTTTTTTTGTGTTTGGAGCGGGAAACGAGACTCGAACTCGCGACCCCGACCTTGGCAAGGTCGTGCTCTACCAACTGAGCTATTCCCGCGTCTTGGTGATGCGCATTCTATAGAATCCTCATCACCCGTCAACCCCTTGATTCAAAAAAGTTTTATTTCTTTTCAACCTCGGTGCGCAGATGCGGCCAGGCGGCGCGCAAATATTGCAGCATGGACCACAAGGTCAGGCCCGCGGCGATCAGCAGCAAGGCGTAGCCCAGCAATACCCAGAAGGAGAAATCCGACGGGTTGGCCAGCAGGATCACCAGGGCAAGCATCTGCGCCGCGGTTTTCCATTTGCCCATGTTGGACACGGCCACGTGGGCTCGGGCGCCGATTTCGGCCATCCACTCCCGCAGGGCGGAGACCACGATCTCGCGACCGATGATCACGGCCGCCGGCAACGTCAGCCAGAGGTTGCCGTGTTCCTGCACCAGCAGCACCAGGGCGACCGCTACCATCAGTTTGTCGGCCACCGGGTCCAGGAACGCGCCAAACGGCGTGCTCTGTTCCAGGCGACGGGCCAGGTAACCGTCCAGCCAGTCGGTGGCGGCTGCGAAGGCAAACACCGAACTGGATGCCATGTAGCTCCATTCGTACGGCAGGTAAAACAGCAATATGAAAATCGGTATGAGCAGGACGCGTAGTACGGTGATCAGATTAGGGATATTCATCGGCACAACTGGCTACGAGGTGAGAAGGCATTCTACTCGCTGTGCAGATTTGCATAAATCAACTCTGCGAGCTTTTTACTGATACCGGGAGCTTTGGCTATTTCTTCGATGCTGGCACGGGACAGCTCCTGCAAGCCACCAAAATGTTTTAACAAGTCCCGCCGCCGTGTCGGCCCGACCCCTGCCACCCCTTCCAGGGTTGAGGTACGCCGGGTTTTGCCACGTCGGGCACGGTGGCCGGTGATGGCGAAACGGTGGGCTTCGTCGCGGATCTGCTGGATAAGGTGCAGCGCCGGGGAGTCGCCCTTCAAGGTGAACTCATGGGCTGCATCATTCAAGTACAAGGTTTCAAAACCGGCCTTGCGGGTGGCACCCTTGGCCACGCCGAGCAGGATCAGGTCGGGTACCGCCAGTTCGTTGAGTACGTCGCGGGCCATGGACAGCTGGCCCTTGCCACCATCCACCAGCAGGATATCCGGCAGCTTGCCCTCGCCGTCCTTCAGTTTGCTGAAGCGACGGGTCAGGGCCTGGTGCATGGCGGCATAGTCATCGCCCGGGGTGACGCCTTCGATGTTGTAGCGCCGGTAATCGGACTTGATCGGCCCTTCCGGCCCGAACACCACGCAGGAAGCCACGGTGGCCTCGCCGCTGGAGTGGCTGATGTCGTAGCACTCCAGGCGCTGGGGCGGCTCGTCGAGCTTGAGGACTTCGGCCAGGGCGTCAAACCGCGCGGCGACGTGCTGGCGGTTGGCCAGGCGTGCGCCCAGGGCCTGTTCGGCGTTGGTCACGGCCAACTGCTGCCAGCGCGCACGGGTGCCGCGCACGCGGTGGCTGATGTCCAGCTCGCGGCCACGCAGTTCGTGAATCGCTTCGATCAGCGCCGGGAAGTCCTCGTGCACCACGTTGACGATCAGTTCGCTCGGCAGGTCGCGCTCGGGGCTGCTGACGTAGTACTGGCCGAGGAACGCCGCCATGACTTCGGCGACCTCCTCTTCTATACCGGTCTGGGGGAAGAAGTTCTTGCTGCCCAGCACCCGGCCGCCGCGCACGCTGATCAGGTGCACACAGGCGCCGCCCGGGTTGACGAAGGCGGCGATGACGTCGACGTCACCGGTGCCGCCCTCCATGCTCTGCTGGTCCTGCACGCGACGCAGCAGGGAGATCTGGTCGCGTAGCTCTGCGGCGCGCTCGAAATCCAGGGTGCTGGCCGCTTGCTCCATGGCGCCGGACAGCTCATCGGCCAGGGCATTGCTGCGGCCTTCGAGGAACATCACCGAGTGACGCACGTCCTCGGCATATTCCGCAGGCTCAACCAGGCCCACGCACGGCGCCTTGCAGCGCTTGATCTGGTACTGCAGGCACGGGCGGTTGCGGTTCTTGTAGAAACTGTCTTCGCACTGGCGCACGAAAAACGCCTTTTGCAGCAGGCTCAGGCTTTCGCGGATGGCGCCGGCGCTGGGGTAAGGCCCGAAGTACTTGCCCTTCTGCTTCTTGGCGCCGCGATGGATGCTCAGGCGCGGAAAGTCGCCGTCCGAGAGAAACACGTACGGGTAGGACTTATCGTCACGCAGCAGGATGTTGTAGGGCGGCCGCCATTCCTTGATCAGCGTCTGCTCAAGCAGCAGCGCCTCGGTTTCATTGGCGGTGATGGTGGTTTCCACCTGGGCGATACGCGCCACCAGCGCCGCGGTCTTCGGCGCCAGGCCCGTCTTGCGGAAGTAACTCGCCAGGCGGCTTTTCAGGTTCTTGGCTTTACCGACGTAGAGCAGGCGCGCTTCGCTGTCGAACATGCGATACACGCCAGGACGGCCACTGCAGGTTGCAAGGAACGCACTCGGATCGAACAGCACTTTAATTTCAGAGGCTGTCATTTCAGGCGCTGGCGTCTACCATGCCGTGGCGTACCGCCAGCAGGGTCAATTCAACATCACTGCTGATGGAAAGCTTTTCGAAAATCCGATAACGGTAGGTGTTCACGGTTTTCGGCGACAGGCACAGCTTGTCGGAGATCGACTGGACTTTCTGACAGCCGACAATCATCAGGGCGATCTGGATTTCGCGCTCCGACAGCGCATCGAACGGCGAGTCGCTGGTGGGCTGGAACGACTTGATCGCCAGCTGCTGGGCAATCTGCGGGCTGATGTAGCGTTGGCCGGCAAATACCAGGCGAATGGCCTGGACCATTTCCGCCAATCCCGCGCCTTTTGTCAGATAGCCAGCCGCGCCCGCTTGTAGCAGCCGTGTAGGAAAAGGATCTTCCTCACACACGGTCACTACCACGACTTTGATATCCGGATGGCTGCGCAACAACTTTGTAGTGGCGCCAAGACCGCCGATCCCAGGCATCTTGACGTCCATCAAAACCACATCGGGCTTCAACTCCCGGGCCTTGATCAGGGATTCCTCCCCTGACTCGGCCTGGCCGACTACTTGCAGGCCATCGATGTCAGCCAGCATTCGTGTAATGCCTGTACGAACGAGATCATGGTCATCGACTACTAGCACCCTAATCAAGCAGACACCTCGCGATATGGTCTTATAGGTTGCTGAACACCTTAGCAAAAAACCACGGCGCAGACCTAGCTGCAAGCGTCATATATATAGAGTTTCAATGCACAACGGGCCGCCGCCGAGTGGCGGGCGGCTCAATTTCCTGGGTAAAAGGTCAGGAATCCGGGGCCGATGACCGGTTTTTTCCATTGGTGGAGAGTGAATGCTCGGCCAGGGTAGAGGTCAGGCGATGGATTGCATCCTGGTCTTCCTTGAACATCGCACGGTAGTTGCCCAGCACTTTTTCTTCGATTTGGCTCAGATTTTCCAGTTGGGTCGGCGTCGGCGTGCCGGTCAACACGTACAGGATATCGACACCTTTTTCTGCCACGCGGGACAAGTAATCGGCCTTGGGCGCACGGCCGCCATTTTCGTATTTCCCCTGTGCGTTAGCTTCTACACCTCCTATTTCACCAAAAGTTTTCTGCGACAGGCCAAGTCGCTCTCTTTCTTGCCTTAACCGGAAACCGATTCCACTCATTTGGATGTATGATCCTATTTGGCACACCCCAAGAGGTGACACACTCATCTCGTTTTACACAAACTTGAACGGTTTTGAACTATGCCCGGTATTCGCACTGCTGCACAAGCCAAGGCTTGGCTGGAACATCAAGGTAAGTCTGTTCAAGCGTTCGCCCGGGAACATGGCGTGGACCCGGCAACCACTTATCAAGTGCTCGCTGGGCGCAAAAAGGGACGGCGTGGAGAAGCCCACAAGGTGGCGGTCCTGTTGGGCATGAAGGACGGAATCATCCCGGTTGAGGGCGAAACCGTGAGACAAGAGCAGGAAGTCATTTCTTGAAGTGAGTATGCGCTTATTAAAACCAAGTGCCTGTTTTCCTCGAACTGGCAGTACTCGCACCCGATCACGGCCGGCAATTGCGCTCCATGCGCCAGAAGCAATCCTCCGCTCCAACGATTTCCAGGCCCTTGCGCTGATAGAGCCTTCGCGCCGGGTTGGTCTTGAAAACGGTCAACCGTAAAAGACCCAGCCCTTGCGCGCGCGCCTTGTACACCATCTGCTCGATAACCCAGCCGCCAGCTCCTTGATGACGAAACGCCTCAAGGATGTGCAGCTCGCGGATATACAGTGCCTTGGGGTCACGACTGATGCTGATGAAACCCAGCACCTCGTTATCGCGACAGATCAGCCAGTTTTCTCGTCCGGCCCAGGCGGTATCGAAACCGGCATCGGACCACGACAAGTCGTATTGGCGATAATAATTACCCATGGCCTGGTGGGTCAGGGTCCGGGCGAAGGCCAGGTGTTGGTTGGTCGCGGCCTGCAGTTGAAACGCCATGTGCCTGAACTCCCTAGATTGCCACCTGTTCTCCCTGCCACTCGCCGCCGGTGTCGCGTCGTGCAATCACCAGCGTATCGCCTACACCCGGGCTAGCCGCGATCAAACCACCGTCGGCGCCCCAGATTGCGCTGCGCCCGGCGCAGGCCCAGCCACCGGATGGACCGCCGTGGTTGGCCATCAGCACCAGCATCCGGTGCTCGGCGGCATAGCCCTGTAGCAAGGCGGTGTCCGGCGCGTAGCCGCCTTCGCTGATCAGCACACCCGCAGCGTAGATGTTCGCCCCGTCCTCGGCAGCCTGTCGAGGGTGGCTGGCGTGGGAAAAATCCGCGCATACCGCCAGGGCGATCCGGTCGTCCCCCCATTCAAGGGCCGCCCCGCCCTGCCCCGCAGCAAACGCCACGTCTTCACCGGGATGCAGATGCTGCTTGGTATAGACCGCCACCGAACCATCCGGCCCCAGCACCAGCGCGCCGATCAACACCTCACTGCCGGCCCCCAGGCGAATCGGCATGCCCACCACGGCGGTGATGCGCAACTCACGGGCCATCTCCCGCAGCGGCGCCACTACTTCATCGTCAGGCGCAATCGCCAATTCGGCGGCCAACGCTGGTTCGTACCCCGTCAGCGACAGTTCCGGAAACACCAGCAATTGCACACCATGCTCTGCCGCCGTGCGCATGAATGCCAAGTGACGCGCGATATTTCCGGGCACGTCGCCGGCAATGGAGATGGATTGGGCAGCAGCAATCGTGAAGGCAATCATGGTCGCATCCAGGCAATCATCGTGAAGTCCGTGCAGCATATCGACACTTGGGTCATAGCCGTAAGTACCCAACCTCAATAGAAATTACTGATTGAATCCACCCGCTCGCCTCAGTTAAGCTCCCCCCATCATTTGGAGACACACCATGTTGCAACTCACCCACACCCAGGTTTGCCCTGCTGCCAGCGCCCAGCGCTCGGTCGTGGCTGCCCGCGTGAGCGGTTTGAGCGCACTGGTCAGCTTTTATTTTGGGTATTGGTTTAGCCACTGGCGCGCCTGATACCTGAAATCGGCGCCCACTACTCAAGAGGTCGCCTACCAGAGAAATCTAACCCCCGGTCGGCTCCCCGACCGGGGGTTTTGTTTTTTCAGCCCTTATTATTTTTGCCACACACCGAACACTTAAAGGACTCACGCCATGAACTACGCCACCTATTACCGCTACGACACCTCCACCGCCTGGCGATTTAGCAAGCTCCGTTCGGGACAGCCTGCCGCCTCCGATCGGTCACCTATTGGTGGCAAGCCAACACACGTAGCCAATACGGCCAATTGTCGAACACCCCAGTAGGGCAGAGCGTGCGGGAACAGCCCGCCGCTTGCCCAGGAAGCCCGAATATGAAAGCCTCGATCGCCGCTCTGCCTGTTTCCACCCTGTCCTGCGCCAATGAAGCGCTGACCCAGCGTTTGCCCAGTGCCCTTGAGCTCAAGCACCAACTGCCCCTGAGCCCATTCCTCAACGAACAGATCCACGCCCATCGCCAAGCCGTGCGCGCCATCCTCCAGGGTGAAGACTCACGCCTGCTGGTGATTGTCGGCCCGTGCTCGATCCACGACCCGGAATCGGCCATGGAATACGCGCGCAACCTGAAAAAACTGGCCCATGAAGTCAGTGACCAGATGCTGCTGGTGATCCGCGCCTACGTCGAAAAACCCCGCACCACCATCGGTTGGAAAGGCCTGGCCTACGACCCACGCCTGGATGGCAGCGACGACATGGCCGCCGGCCTGACCCTGTCCCGGGAACTGATGCGGGAAATGCTGCGCCTGGGCCTGCCGGTCGCCACCGAGCTGCTGCAACCGATGGCTGCCGGCTACTTCGATGACCTGCTGAGCTGGGTCGCCATTGGCGCGCGCACCACCGAATCGCAGATTCATCGCGAAATGGCCAGCGGCCTCGGCATGCCCGTCGGCTTCAAGAACGGCACCGACGGCGGCGTGGCCATCGCCTGTGACGCCATGCGCTCCGCCGCTCACCCGCACCGTCACTTCGGTGTCGACAGCCAGGGCCATCCGGCGATCATCCAGACCCCGGGCAACCCCGACACTCACCTCGTGTTGCGCGGCGGCCATCGTGGGCCG
Organism: Pseudomonas sp. KK18; assembly: GCF_037094675.1. Classification (NCBI taxonomy): domain Bacteria; kingdom Pseudomonadati; phylum Pseudomonadota; class Gammaproteobacteria; order Pseudomonadales; family Pseudomonadaceae; genus Pseudomonas; species Pseudomonas sp. KK18. The sequence goes on along the minus strand of NZ_CP146605.1, from coordinate 2,860,525 downwards.
AACTACGATCGCCAGAGCGTGGCCCAGGTTCACGCCGACCTTGCCAAGAGCAAAGTCGCGCCGCGGATCATGGTCGACTGCAGCCACGCCAACAGCGGCAAAGACCCGCTGCGCCAACCGGCGGTGTTCAACGACGTGCTGGAACAGCGCCTGCAGGGCGACACCTCGCTGATCGGCATGATGATCGAAAGCCACCTGTTTGAAGGCTGCCAACCATTGAGCCCGTCGATGAAATACGGCGTGTCGATCACCGACGGCTGCCTGGGCTGGGACGGCACGGAACAGCTGCTGCGCAGCGCTGCCGAGCGGTTGCGGGTACACAATCGCGCCTGACAATGAAGATCAAATGTGGGAGCGGGCTTGCTCGCGAATGCGGTGGTTCAGCCAGCACATGCATCAACTGGCGCACCGCTTTCGCGAGCAAGCCCGCTCCCACACTGGATCTTCATTCACTTGACTAAAGTGGATAAAGAGCCTCATCAAACTGCGCCAACTTCGGAAACACCAACGGCTGGTCATCCGCCAGCCCTTCCAGCCGCTGCTGGTAATTGCGCAGAAAATCCTGCCGGGCCTCGGCGCTGATATACGGCACATGCCACGCCACAAACGGCTCCAGCACCTCAAACCCGACATACGCCAGCGTGCCACGCAGGATCGGCCGCAGCATGTCCTCCAACGGCCCGTGAATCGCACCCTCGCCAAACATATGCTCGCGCCCGCCAAGGGTGACCGTGACCAGCGCTTTCTTGCCGGCGAGCCCGCCCTGATCATAAAACCGCTTGCCGCCGTAGCACACGCCCGACACCAGCACCCGGTCAATCCAGCCCTTGAGCATCGCGGGCGCCGAGAACCAGAAGATCGGGAAATTGAGGATCAGCAGATCGGCCCACAGCAGCTTGTCCAACTCCTGCCGGATATCCGCCGCGATGGATTGGCTTTTCACCCCCAGGCGCTGCTCCAGGGCATACACCAGGTAGTCGGGGTTCTCCCGCGAGGTGAAGTCCGAGGCGCTGGCTACGGGATTCCAGTGCATCGCGTACAAATCACTGACCTGCACCTCATGCCCCTGCGCTTGCAGGGTAGCCGTGGCCTGGTCACGCAAGGCCGCGGTAAACGACTGCGGCTCGGGATGGGCATGGACAATCAACACATTCATAAAAACTCCTCAAGAAGTAAGCGCGGCCCGTTCGGCCAGCAAATGGTCGAGCCAGTCGGGGTCCATTTCCGGCTCCGATGAAAACAGCAGGCCGGTGTAGTCCTGATACGGCGGGGTGAAGATCGCGCTGCGGCTGCCCTGGTCCACCACCCTGCCCCGCTGCATCACCACCACTTCGTCGGCAATGGCGCGCACCGTGGCCACGTCATGGGTGATAAACAGGTAGGCCACGCCCAACTGTTGCTGGATACGGTTGAGCAGCTTCAGCACGCCTTCGGCCACCAATTGATCCAGGGCCGAGGTCACTTCATCGCAGATGATCAATTGCGGATCGGCCGCCAAAGCGCGGGCGATGCAAATCCGCTGCTTCTGGCCGCCGGACAGCTCACGGGGCTGACGCTCCATGAAGGTGGCCGGATCCAGCTCGATCATCTCCAGCAACTCGGCGACCCGGGCACGCATGGCCTTGCCCTTGAGGCCGAGGTAGAAGGTCAGTGGCCGGCCAATGATGTCGACGATGCGCTGGCGCGGGTTCAGCGCGGTATCGGGGATCTGGTAGATCATCTGGATCCGTCGCAACTGCTCCTTGCTGCGCCGACGAAAGTCCGCCGGTAACGCTTCACCGTCATACAGCACCTGCCCCGCCGTAGCCGGCAGCAACCCGGTAATCAAGCGTGCGGTGGAGCTTTTGCCGCTGCCGGACTCACCGATCACCGCCAACGTCTGGCCGCGATGCAAGCTCATCGACACGTCATGCAGCACCGGCTGATGCCCGTAGCTGGCGCACACCTGACGCACTTCCAGCAACGGCATCTGCTGCTGGGGACAGGCCTTGGGTTCGGTGCGAAAGCTGCGCACCGCCCACAGGGATTTGGTGTAGTCCTGCTGCGGGGCGCTGAGCATGGCGCGGGTCTCGGCCTCCTCCACCAGCTTGCCGTGGCGCAGCACCATGATGCGGTCGGCCATCTGCGCGACCACCGCCAGGTCATGGCTGATATACAGCGCGGCACTGCCGAAGGTTTTCACCGCATCGCGAATCGCCGCCAGCACTTCGATCTGGGTGGTGACGTCGAGGGCGGTGGTGGGTTCGTCGAAGATGATCAGGTCCGGGTGACAGGCCATCGCCATGGCGGTCATCACCCGTTGCAGTTGCCCGCCGGAGACCTGATGCGGATAACGCTGGCCGATGGTTTCCGGATAGGGCAGGCGCAGCACGCGGTACAACTCCACCGCCTCACGTTCAGCCTGGGCGCGGCTGATGCCACCGTTGATCACGGCGGTTTCCACATGCTGGTCAATCAGCCGGTGGGCCGGGTTGAACGACGCGGCAGCGCTTTGCGCCACGTAGGCAATCCGCAGTCCTCGAAGCTTGCGCAAGGCTTCGGGTTTGGCCTGCAACAGTTGAATGCCGTCAAAGCACACCGAGCCACCGGTGATGCGACAACCGTCGCGGGCAAAGCCCATGGCCGCCAGGCCCAGGGTTGATTTACCCGCGCCAGACTCACCAATCAGCCCCAGTACCTCACCCCGTTGCAACGTCAGGTCGATACCCTTGATCAACGGATGCCAGGCGTCTTCGTAATGCCCTTCAATCTGCAGGTTGCGGATTTCCAGCAATGGCTTGTCCATCCTCAACACTCCTTCAGGCCGCTGGATTTATGCAGCATCCAGTCGACGACAAAATTCACGCTGACGGTGATCAACGCCACCGCCAGGGCCGGCAGCAACGGGCTGATGTCGCCGAAGGTAATCAGCACCGCATTGTCGCGGACCATGCTGCCCCAATCGGCGGTGGGCGGTTGAATGCCCAGGCCAAGGAACGACAGCGCGCTGATAAACAGGAACACGAAACAGAACCGCAGGCCGAACTCGGCAATCAATGGCGCGGCGGCATTGGGCAGCACTTCGCGGGTGACCAGCCACCACAGCCCTTCCCCACGCAGCCGGGCGGCTTCGACGAAGTCCTGCACCACCACGGTCATCGCCACGGCCCGGGACAGGCGAAACACCCGGGTCGAATCCAGCAGTGCAATCACCAGCACCAGCGAGGTGGCATTGGTGCCCACCACGCTGAGGATCAGCAAGGCGAAGATCAGTTGCGGGATCGCCATCAGGATATCCACCACCCGCGACAATCCCTGGTCGACCCAGCCGCCCTTGATCGCGGCTATCAAGCCGCTCAAACCGCCCAGCAAAAACGCCAGCACCGTGGTCAAAAAAGCGATGCCCAGGGTGTTGCGCGCGCCATACACCAGGCGGCTGAACATGTCCCGCCCAAGGTTATCGGTGCCCAGCAGGAACTGGCCGCTCCAGGGCGCAAACCCGTCACCCACCACCTGGGTTTCCCCGTAAGGTGCGAGCAGCGGTGCAAACAACGCCACCAGCACGTACAGCACGATGACCAGCAGGCCGAACTTCGCGCTCAATGGCGCCCGGGCCAGTTGTGTGAGAAGGCTCATGGTCTACCCCTTGGGATGCATCATGCGTGGGTTGGTGGCGATGGACAGCACATCGGCGCCGGTATTGAGCAGGATGTAGGTGGCGGCAAAGATCAGGCTGCACGCCTGCACCACCGGGATATCGCGCTTGGACACCGAGTCCACCAGCAACTGGCCGAGGCCCGGGTAGACAAACACCACCTCCACCACCACTACGCCCACCACCAGGTACGCGAGGTTGAGCGCGATCACGTTGACGATCGGCGCCAGGGCATTGGGCAGTGCGTGGCGCCAGATAATCCGCGACTGGCTGATGCCCTTGAGCCGGGCCATTTCGATATACGGGCTGGCCAGCAGGTTGATCAGCGAGGCGCGGGTCATGCGCATCATCTGCGCGATCACCACCAGGCTCAGGGTGGCCACCGGCAACACCGAACGTTCGAGAATGGTGGCGAATGAGGCATCCGGCGCCAGGTTGGACAGGCTGGGAAACCAGCCCAGCTTGACCGAAAATACCAGGATCAGCAGGTAGGCGACGAAGAACTCCGGGAACGACACCGCACTCAGGGCCGAGGTGTTGAGCAGGCGGTCGAACCAGCTGTTGCGGTACAGCGCGGCGAGCATCCCCAGCACCAGCGCCAGGGGCACCGAGACCAACGCCGCCAGTGCCGCGAGGCGCAAGGTGTTGCCCAGGCGTGCGCCGATCAGTTCGGCGATGGGCCGCTGGTTGGCCAGGGAAGCGCCGAGGTCGCCGTGCAGAAGGCGCAGCAGCCATTGCACGAACCGGCTCAGGGGCGGCAGGTCCAGGCCCAGTTGGGCGCGAAAGGCGGCGACGGTTTCCGGCGTGGCGGACTGGCCGAGCATGGCCTGGGCGATATCACCGGGGAGCATGCCGACCGCCAGGAAGATGATCACCGAGACGGCGAACAACGACAGCAGGCCAAGGGCGAGACGTTGGAGTACCAGTTTGAATAGGCTATTCATGTTCGGTTCTCATGAGTTGGGCATGTTCTCGAAGGCGACACAGGACCAATGTGGGAGCGGGCTTGCTCGCGAAAGCGGTGTGTCAGCCAATACAGATAGAGACTGATCCACCGCATTCGCGAGCAAGCCCGCTCCCACATTTGATTGGTGGCGTTTCTGAAATCTTCACGCCTGCCACCACCGCTCGATCAGCCGCAACCCATCCAGTTCCCCATACGGCGCCGTCAGCGGTCCATGGCTGACGCGGTTCGAGCGGGCCGCCACGGAGCTGGCGAACAACGGCACAATCGCACCGCCGTCGTCCCGGCACAGGCTCTGCATTTCGTTGTACATCTCCTGGCGCAGCGGCGCGTTCATCTCGCCCCGCGCTGCGTTGAGCAACTGGTTGAAGCGGTCGTTATTCCAATGGGTTTCGTTCCACGCCGCGCCCTTGGCGTAGCCGATGCTGAACATGCGGTCGGCAGTCAGGCTGCTGTACCAGAACGAGGTGGTGAACGGCTGCTTCATCCAGATGTTGGAGAAATAGCCATCCGCCGGCTCGCGCACCACGTCGATATCAATCCCGGCCTGGCGCGCCTGCTCCTTGAACAGCACCGAAGCATCCACCGCGCCGGTGTAGGCGGCATCGGAAGCTTGCAGGCGCACCTTCAGCGACTCCACACCGGCCTTGCGCAGGTAGAACCGCGACTTGTCCGGGTCGTAGGTGCGCTGCTCCAGGGCGGCGTTGATGAAGCGGCTGCCCGGCTGGATCGGATGGTCGTTGCCCACCAGGCCATAGCCATGCAGCACCGAGGCCAGCAGGGTTTCGCGGTTGATCGCATGCTTCATCGCCATGCGGATGTCGTTGTTCTTGAACTCGTTGCTGTCGCACAACATCGGGAAGGTGTAGTGCTGGGCGCCCTTGGTTTCTTCGATGACCAGCGTGGGATTGCGCTTGAGCAGGGCTACGGTTTTCAGGTCGACCTTGTTGATCACGTCGACTTGCCCGGTGACCAGCGCATTGACCCGCGCTGCGCCGTCGGCAATCGCCAACAGCTCGGCGCTGGCGAAGTGTGCCCTGCCCGGCTTCCAGTAATCAGGGTTGCGCTCCAGGTCCATGCGTACGCCCGGCTCGAAGCTTTTCAGGCGATAACCGCTGGTGCCGATCCCGGCCTGCCAGTCGGCGGCGCCGTCCTTGGCGGGCATGATCACCAGGTGGTAATCGGCGACCACATAGGCGAAATCGGCATTGCCCGAGTGCAGTTCGAACACCACGGCATCGCTGCCCTTGGCGCTGACACTGGCCACATCGCCGATCACCGTCTTGGCCGCCGAGGTGGAGTTGGCTGCCAGGTGATGGTTGATCGAGGCCACCACGTCGTCAGCGGTCAGGCTTTTGCCGTTATGGAAGGTCACGCCCTGGCGCAGCTTGAAGGTCCAGGTGCGCGCGTCGGGCGTCGACTCGAAGCTTTCGGCCAATTCGGGGATGGCGCTGCCGTCCACCGCGATTTCCGTGAGAGTGTTGTACACCGCCGAAAAGCCGACGAAGGTGAAGGTGTCGACCCAGGATCCCGGGTCGCGGGAGTCGGTGGTGCTGCCGCCGGCCAGGCCCATGCGCAGCACGCCGCCCGGCTTGGGCGTGGCCTCCTCGGCAAAGGCCTGCAGCGGCAGGCCCATGGAAAACGCGGCGGCCACGGCACCGGCTACGGCGCTGTGCTTGAGGAAGTCCCGCCGGTGCATCGCTTGAGTCATTTTGTTGTTGTTTTCGCTCATGGTGTTGCTCCTCTAAAGGTTCACACAGGCATGCTTCAACTCGATCAAGGTCACGCCGTTGCGCTTGAAACCGTTACGCAAATCCGTCTGCAGCTCATCCAGGTTCTGTGGCTCGCTGACCGTGCAGCCGAACGCCCGCGCCAGGGCGGCAAAGTCCGGGTTGCGCGGCAGTACGCCGATGGGTTCGATGTCCAGGTTCAGCATGTCGTCGCGAATCTGCCCCAGGGCGTCGTTGTTCCAGAGCAACACCACCAGCGGGCTGTCCAGTTCTTCCACGGCCGTGGCCAGTTCCTGGGCGGTGTAGAGAAAGCCGCCGTCGCCCACCAGCACCAGGCCGGGCCGTTGCGGTGCGCCGAACTTGGCGCCGATACCGGCCGGCAGGCCATAGCCCAGGGTGCCGTAGCCGGTGGGATGCAGCCAACTGCGGGTGGCGTTGCTGGGAAAGGCGTAGTTGCCGGTGTAAGCCAGTTGGGTCATGTCGCTGCTGATGAAGGCATTGGCCGGCAGCTCGGCGGCCACGCGGTCGAGAATCGCCTGGTGAATCCGTTGCAACGGACCATGGCCGCTGCTGACTGCCTGGCGTAACGTCGCGACCGCAGCGGTGGCGGCATCCGCGTTGCGCGGCGTGGCTGGCAAGCGTTCCAGCAAAGCCAGCGTCGTTTGCTGGGCATCACCGTGCAACGCGACGGCGCAAGGATAGAAATCGTTGAACTTGCGCGGGTCGATATCCACCCGCAGCAGCTCGCCATTAATCGGCAGGCGTTCACGCCAGAAGTCGGTATCGGCCATTTCGGTGCCGATGGCCAACACCACATCCGCCTCGGCGATGAGCTGCCAGCCGGGCTCGACACACAGAGTCGAACCGGCATTCAGCGGATGCTCCACCGGCAACAATCCCTTGCCGGCGACACTGCTGAAAAACGGCGCCGCCAACTGCGTACTCAAGCGCGGCAAGGCATCGGCCGCCAACAGCGCACCGCCACCGGCAATGATCATCGGGCGCTTGGCCGCGGCCAGTTTTGCCACTGCCTGATCAAGGCTTTCAGCCGATGGCAAGCCACGCCCGGGACGGCGCACCACCTCATTGCTCCAGTCCCGTTTGATCGGCGCCGAAAGTACATCCAGCGGCACCGAAATATGCACCGGGCGCGGTCGCTCACTGTCGAACACCGCGTAGGCCCGCGCGATCAACTCCGGCAAATCCTCGGCGCTCAACGCCACCGCTGAAAACGCAGTGATGGGCGCGGTCATCGCCCGCTGGTCCTGGGTTTCATGCAGGCAGCCCCAGCCTTTGCCGAGGCTGGCGGTGTGGTTGACGCTGGAAATCACCAGCAGCGGAATCGAGTCGGCATACGCCTGGCCGATCGCCGTCGCGGCGTTGGTCACCCCCGGCCCGGTGATGATGAAACACACCCCCGGCTTGCCGCTGACCCGCGCATAACCGTCGGCCATAAAGCCGGCGCCCTGCTCGTGGCGGGTCAGCACATGCCGAATACCGCTGCCCGGCAAGCCGCGATACAGCTCCAGCGTGTGCACGCCGGGAATCCCGAACACCGTGTCGACACCATAGTTGGCCAGCAATCGCACCAGGGCCTGGCCGCCCGTCAAGGTTTTGCTTTGCATTGTCATCTCCTTCACGCCTGGGCGAGACGGATCAATGCATCGACCGCCGTGGCGCCCCGGGCATTGACCAGCAATGGGTTTACATCAAGCTCCAGCAATTGCCCGGCGTTGGCGCAGGCGTAGTCGGCCACCGCACGAATCGCCGCCACCAGGGCTTCCATGTCGGCCACTTCCCGTCCGCGAAAGCCTTGCAGCAATGCGGCGCTGCGCAGGCTGAGCAAGGCGTTGCGGATTGCGTCGTCGGTGGTCGGCAACAGCAGGCTGCGGCTGTCCTTGAGCAACTCCACAAGGATTCCACCAGCGCCGATCACCAGCGCAAGGCCGAAGTCGTTTTCGCGCTTGATGCCCACAATCAGCTCGGCCAGCGGCGGCGTAGCCATGGACTCCAGCAGCAGCTGATCGAACGGCACATCCGGCGCATAAGCGGCGATTTGCTCGCGCATATGAGCCAGGGCAGCAGTCAAGGCGAAGCCGTCCTGCAGGTTGAGCGCCACGGCGCCGGCTTCGGTTTTATGCGGCAAGTCGGCACTGACGGCCTTGAGTACCAGCGGGTAACCCAGCACTTTGGCATCGGCTATGGCCCGCTCGGGAGTGCTCAAGACACCGGCTGGCGTGGTCAGGCCGAAAGCCCGTAAAGCCTGCTTGGAATCCCACTCATCAAGCGACTGTCCGTGTTGCTCAAGCGCTTGCGGGCACAGCGGCACCAGTATCGACTCACCCCGCGCCAACAACGCCCGGCGATTGTTTTGATAGTCAGCAATCCGGCCCCAGGCCGCCAGCGCATCTTCCACGCCTTGCAACGCGGCAACGCCCTGGGCATGCAGACGCTCGCGAGCGTGGGCCGGGAGCAATTCGGGAAATGCAGAGGTGACAAAGCCAGTCTTGCCGTGGCGAGTCAGCGCACTGCAAAACAGCTCCAGCAGCAGGTCGCACTCCTTGCGCTCACCGGTAAATTCCGCCGGGTAGTCGAGCACCAGCATTGCCGCATCCGCTTCGGTGCGCAGTGCCGTGTCGAGCATCGTATTAAGCGCGTCGCTGTTGCCCCAGATGGCCGTGGTGAAATCCAGCGGGTTGACCAGATTGGCGTAGCTGGGCAGCACCTGCGCCAACTCTTCACGCTGGCCTTCGTCGAGCTTCGGCAGGCTCAAATCGTTGCGCTCGGCGTAGTCGGCAATCAACCCGGCATCACCACCGGAACAGGCCAGGGCGATCAGGCTGTTGCCCGCCGGCAGATTACCGCAGGCCGCCGCCTTCAGGGTCTCGACAAAACTCACCGGCCCGCTGACCCGGATCACACCCAGGCGCGCGAACAGACTGTCGTACAGCGCATCGGAACCCGACAACGAACTGGTATGACTCAAAGCCAACTCGGCGCCGATCTGTGACACCCCGGTTTTCAGGGCGATGATCGGAATGCCTTTTTCCAGGGCCTTGTGGGCCGCACGGGCGAACCCCGGCACATTCTTCAAGCCTTCCAGGTGCAAGCCAATCGCTGTAACGCGCGGCTCGTCGAGCAGCACGTCCATCAACTCGGCAACCCCCAGCTGCGCCTGGTTGCCCACCGACGCCATGTAGGCCACCGGCAGCGAACGGTCGCTCATGGACAGGTTGTAGGCAAAGTTGCCGCTCTGGGTCAGCACCGCAACGCCCTTCTCGACCGGCTTGCCGCCATGGGCCACCGGCCACAACGCCGAGCTGTGCAGGTAATCCAGCAGGCCATAGCAATTGGGGCCCAGCAGTGCCATCTCGCCAGCGGCCTTGAGCAGTTGTTGCTGCAAGGCTTGGCCCTCGGCGCCGGTTTCGGCAAACCCGGAGGCGTAGCAGATGGCGCCACCGGTGCCGATGGCCGCCAGTTCGGCAACGCAGGTCAGGGTCAGCTCGCGGTTGGTGGCAATAAACACCGCGTCCGGACCGCACGGCAAATCGGCCACGCGACGCACGCAGGGAACGCCATCGAGGCTGTCATGTTGCGGGTTGACCAGCCACATCTGGCCGGCAAAACCACCTTCTGCGCAGCGCTTGAGGGCACGGGCCATGCTGCGCCCACCGACGAATGCCAGGTGACGGGGCGCCAGCAGGCGCTTGAGATTGTCGCGAATAGCCTGGGACATAAGCGTTCTCCGACCCGATCAACGCAACAGTGGCCGCAACAGTTCGCGGGCAATAATGTGGCGCTGGATTTCCGAAGTGCCTTCCCAGATCCGCTCGATCCGCGCGTTGCGCCAGATGCGCTCCACCGGGCCTTCGTCCATCAAACCCATGCCGCCGTAGATCTGCACCGCTTCATCGGCAACCTTGCCCAGTACTTCGCTGGCAAACAGCTTGGCCATGCCGGCCTCGCCGTCGGTCATGGTGCCCTGGTCCATTTTCCAGGCGGTGTTCAGGGTCAGCAGTTCGGCCGCACGGATTTGCGTGGCCATGTCGGCGAGCTTGAACGAGATGCCTTGATAGGTGCCGATGGGCTGGCCGAACTGCTTGCGGTCGGCCGCCCATTGCAGGGAAACGTCCAGCGCACGCTGGGCCTGGCCGACGCAGTTGGCAGCCACCATCACCCGGCCTGCGGTCAGCCAGGCATTGGCGACTTCCCAACCTTTGCCGACTTCGCCGAGGACTTTGGAGGCTGGTACGCGGCAGTCGTCGAAGAACATTTCATAAGTGTGGTAGCCGCGGTTGCTGACGCACTTGGGGCCCCGGCGAATGGTCATGCCCGGCGTGCCACGGTCCACCAGGAACGAGGTCACGGCATTGCGTTGGCGACCGTTGTGTTCGTAGGTGTCGGTAACGGCAAACACGATGGCGAAATCCGCGTGGCCGGCGTGGCTGATGAAGTGCTTGCTGCCATTGAGCACAAAGTCATCACCGCTGCGCACGGCGCGGGTCTTGATCGCATTGGCGTCGGAACCGGCACCCGGTTCGGTCAGGGCAAAGCAGTCGATCTTCTTGCCCTGCACGCACGGCAACAGGTACTCGCCAATCTGCGCGCCGGTGCAGGCCATGAGGATTTTCGACGGCCGGGCGACAAACACATGCAGCGCCCAGGAGACTTTCGACAACTCACGCTCGATCAACGCCTGTGACAGGTAATCCAGGCCGCCACCGCCGACGTCTTCCGGCATGTTGAAGGCATAGAAACCGGCAGCGATGGCCTTGTCACGAATCTGCGCGGCAAGCTCCGGCGAAACTTCATCGGCGCGGTCCACCGCCTCCTCGTGGGGCAACAACTCCTTGGCAACAAAACTGCGTACCGCGTCCACCAACATGTCTTGTTCTTGGCTGGGCTGGAAATTCATGGCGCTACCTGTCGATCGTTCGAGGGTGTTTTGAAGGGGAATCAGTTGCCGGAGAAGTTCGGTGGGCGCTTTTCCATCGAGGCGCGCAGGGCTTCAGCACCGTCGGCGCTGCGTCCACACAGCAGGCCGGCGGCGAGTTCCGCCTGGAGCTGCTCGGGCAGGCTGCGCCCGGCGCCTTCGCGGATCAGGGTTTTGGTCTGGGCAAACGCAAAGGTCGGGCCGTTGGCCAGGCGCGTGGCCAGCTCGGCGACGTGGGTATGCAGTTGCTCGTCGGCAACGACTTCGCCCACCAGCCCGGCGGCCAGGGCGCGGTCGGCGCTCCACAATTCATCGAGGAACAGCAGGCGCTTGGCTTGCTCGCTGCCGATCAGGCGCGGCAGATGCCAGCTGGCGCCGGCGTCCGGCGAGTAGGCCATGCTGGTGTAGCCGGCCTTGAAGCGTGCCGATTGCGCGGCGACGCGCAGGTCGCAGCACAGGGTGAGGTCCATGCCGGCACCGACCGCCGTGCCGTTGATGGCGGCGAGGGTGGGTTTGTCGAGGGTGTGCAGGCGGGTCATCAGGGCGTGGGCGGTTTCGGTCCAGCCGTAGGTTTCGAGGGCGCCACGGGCTTCGGCATCGGCCCATTCGGCAAGGTCGGCACCGGCGCAGAAGCTGCGACCGCTGCCGGTCAGTACCACCACGCGCACAGCCGGGTCGCGGTTGAAACCGTCCAGCAAGGCATGCAGGTGGTTGAGGGTCGGGATGTCCAGGGCATTGCGCTGGGGGCCGCGATTGAGGGTGATCCAGGCAACGCCTGCCTGCACCTGAGTGAGCACGGACGGATCTGTAGTCATGGAATCCTCGAATTATTTTAATTGGCTTGAGGGGTGCGACATGGGGCGATACTAAACGAGTGTTCAGTAAGGAGGCAATCGGGTAACTGCAAATATTTTTCGAGGGGAAAATGCCGGCCCGGACATTGCGTCCAGGCGGCGCGGAATCGTCAGTTCAGGGTTTGATCTGGAAGCGCTTGCGCCCGCCCGACTGCAAGCCATCGACCCAGGCTTCGCAGATCTGGATGCCCTGCTCCGGGGTGAAGGTGCCGGGATTGAGCCCCGATTCCAGCCACAAGCCGTCGAGCAAGGCGCTCAAGGCGATGGCCGCCAAATCGGCATCGAACTGCTTCCAGCCCTCCTCTCCGGCCATGTCCACCAAGGCCGTACGCATGATGGTGCGGTACTCGCCATAGGAGTGTTCGTGGGCCTGGTTGATCGCCGGGGCCGTCTTGACCGCCCCCCAGAACACCAGCCAGGCATCCAGCAGTTGCGGGTCGAGCAATTCGGGGGAGAACGAGCCGCGAAAGAACGCCGACAGCCGCTCCCGCGGGCTGGGCGGCGCCTTGGCCATCGCATCCCGCAGCAAGTCCATGACCTGCCGGGTGATTGACCGATAGGCCTCGGCCACTAGCTCATCCTTGCCCGAGTAGTGATGACTGATCAGCCCCACCGACACCCCGGCCTCGGCGCTGATCTTGCGGATCGACGCGCCCTGGAAGCCGTCGCGCTTGAGGCAGGCCAACGTCGCCTGCACCAGATTGGCCTTGCGCAACTCCGGTTCCATGCGGGAGAAACGGGATTCCTGGGTCATGAGGCGGTGTCCTTGGGTTGAGTCGGCTGGACGACTCTACCTCACTCCCGGAACCCCGGCGACACCCGATCCAGTAACCGCAGCAATGCCGCCCATGCCAGTTGCATGGCGTCCGGGTCTGCCAGTTCGCCCTCTTCCAGTGGCCGGCCTGGCTCATTGAACTGCCGCTCGGTGTATTCACACACGTGCGCAGGCGGCAGGATCAGCTTGCCGCACGCCTGGGCGGCGATCTGGATATCGCAGGCCTTCTCCAGGTAATACATGCGCAGGAACGCCTGGCTGACCGTCTCCCCTACCGTCAACAAACCATGGTTGCGCAGCATCAACACCGGCTTGTCGCCGAGGTCGCGTACCAGTCGCTGTTGCTCGTCCATGTCCAGCGCCACGCCTTCGTAGTCGTGGTAGGCGACCTTGCCGTAGAACTCCATGGAAATCTGGTTCACCGGCAACAGCCCGCACTCCAGGGCCGCCACCGCACAGCCGGCGCGGGTGTGGGTATGCAGCACGCACTGCGCATCTTCGCGGGCGCCGTGAATCGCGCTGTGAATCACAAACCCCGCCGGGTTGACGCCATGGACCGAAGCCTCGACCGCACGTCCGTCCAGGCCGATCTTCACCAGGCTGGAGGCGGTGATCTCCTCGAACATCAGCCCATAGGGGTTGATCAAAAAGTGATGCTCGGGCCCCGGGATACGCACCGAGATATGGGTGAAAATCAAATCGCTCATGCGAAAGTGCGCGATCAGCCGGTAGCAGGCGGCAAGCTCTTCGCGCAGCTGTTGTTCGGTGGCCCCAGGCATTTTTATTCTCCAGGCGGGTGGGTGATGTGGCTGACGCTAATCCAGTCGCCAGTAAAAAAACAAGTTGATTTTTTACTGAGGCTGACCTCCTATAGAAAAATAATAACAACAGCGCCTGGAGTATCCGCACCATGTCGCCCCATGCCTTTCCGCATCTTTTTGAACCGCTGGTACTGCGCGGCAAACGCCTGAAAAATCGCATCATGTCCAGCGGGCACGACACCTCGATGCCCACCGACAACCAGGTCAACGAGCAGTTGATCGCCTACCACCGGGCACGCGCCGAAGGCGGCGTGGGGCTGATTGTGTTGCAGGTGGCCGGGGTGCACGACAGCGCCCGCTACACCTCCCATGTGCTGATGGCCACCGATGACAGCTGCATCGACGGCTATCGCCGACTGGCCGAAACCTGCCACGCCCACGGCACCGTGGTGCTGTCGCAGATTTTCCATCCGGGGCGGGAAATCATGGAGTCGGCCGACGGTTTGCTGGCGGTGGCTTACTCGGCTTCCGGGGTGCCCAACGAACGCTTCCGGGTGATGCCGCGCGCCCTTGACCAGACAATGATCGACGAGATCGTCGCCGGCTACGGCGCTGCGGCAAGGCGCCTGTATCAGGCCGGGATTGACGGTGTGGAAGTGGTCGCCAGCCATGGTTACCTGCCTGCGCAATTTCTCAACCCGCGGGTGAATCGCCGCACCGACGGCTACAACGGCGAGCTGGAACAACGCCTGCGTTTCCTGCGGGAAATCATCGCCACGGTGCGTGCCGAAACCGACGAGCACTTCATCATCGGGCTGCGCATTTCTGCCGATGAACGCGACCCCGAAGGCCTGACCGAAGAGGATTCCCTGGCCGCCGTGCAACAGCTGCAATCACACCTGGATTATGTGCACATCGTTGCCGGCACCTCGGCCTCCCTCGGCGGCGCGATCCATATCGTGCCGCCCATGGCCATTGCCCCGGCGTACCTGGCGACAGAAGCGGCGACGTTCAAGACGCACCTGTCGATTCCGCTGTTCGTCACCGGGCGCATCAACCAGCCCCAGGAGGCCGAATTGATGCTGCAACGCGGCCAGGCCGATGTGTGCGGCATGACCCGCGCACTGATCTGCGACCCGCGCATGCCGGCCAAGACCTCAAGCGGCCATGCCGAGGATGTACGGGCGTGCATCGCCTGCAATCAGGCGTGCATCGGCCACTTCCACAAAGGCCTGCCGATCTCCTGCATCCAGCATCCCGAGACCGGCCGCGAATTGCAGTTTGGCCAACTGCAACCGGCACTGCGACGCCAGCGGATCATGGTCGCCGGTGGCGGCCCGGCAGGGATGAAAGCGGCAGCGGTGGCGGCGCAGCGCGGACATGAGGTGACCTTGTATGAAGCCAGTGCCCAATTGGGCGGCCAGGTGCTTCTGGCGCAGTTACTGCCCCGACGCAGCGAGTTCGGCGGCGCCAGTACCAACCTGCAGCGCGAGATGGAACTGGCCGGGGTCCGCGTGGTGCGCAACACCCGCGTCGACCGCGCATTGGTGGAACGCGAACAACCTGACCGGGTGATCATCGCCACCGGCGCCGAGCCCTACTGGCCGGCCTTCGAACGCGGCGGCGAGCTACAGGTGGTGGATGCCTGGCAAGTGCTGCGCGATGAGGTGCAACTGGGCCGTTCGGTGGTCGTCGTGGACTGGCGTTGCGACTGGATCGGCCCGGGCATTGCCGAGCGCCTCACCCGCGCCGGCCATCAGGTGCAACTGGCGGTGAACGGCACCCATTGCGGGGAAAACCTGCCGTTGTACGTGCGTGACCAACTGGCCGGCGAACTGCATCGGCTGGGCATTCCGATCATCCCTTACGCCCGTTTGTACGGCTGCGACGACACTACCGTCTACCTGCAACACACCGCCAGCGGCGAGCCGATGCTGCTGGAAAATATCGACACCCTGGTGTTGTGCCAGGGCCACCAGCCGGTGGACACTCTGGGCGCAGAACTGGAAGGCCTGGTGGCGTTCACGCGGATCGGCGATTGCCTGGCGCCGCGTACCGCCGAAGAGGCGATTTATGAAGGATTGAAAGTAGCGTGGGACATTTGAACGACCAACCGCCACAGCTGTTTCTCGGCACCCGCATCCGCGGCTTGCGCAAGGCCCGGGGCATGACGCTTACCGAATTGGCGCAGATGAGCGAATTGACGGCCGGTTATATCAGCCAACTGGAACGCAACCTCGCCTACCCGTCGATCCCGGCCTTGTTCAACATCGCCCGCAGCCTGGGGGTGACGATCCAGTGGTTTTTTGCCAGCGAAACCACGCCGGCAGCGGAGGATGAAGGTTTTGTGGTGCGCAGGAACAATCGCCAGAGCATTCACTATGAGGACGGGATCGTCGACCAGTTGCTGACGCCCCTGCCCAATCATCAATTGGAGATGCTGCACTCGCGCTTTCCACCGGGCACCTATAGCCAGCAGAGCTATAGCCATGAGGGTGAAGAGGCGGGTTATGTGTTGAGCGGAACGTTTGAGTTATGGGTGGGCGAGCGGCATTTTCAGCTGGCTGAAGGCGACAGTTTCAGCTTCCCCAGCAGTGAGCCCCATCGCTATGGCAACCCCGGAAAGGTGGATGCGGTGGTGATCTGGGTGATTACGCCGCCGACGTTTTAGACCGTTGGAGTGAATGGAGACGTTTCCTACGGGAACTGGCGACGCTGGCACGCCGGCCATCAATGGCGGGGGTCAAGGCCGCTTGCTATAAAAACGACTACATCTTTTCGAGGTCGTCGCCATGTTTGGATTGTATTCGTTGTTTGCCGGTAAGCCGACTCAGGATGACTTGGATACGGTGGAAGCCATCAAGTCAAAAAGAACCATGAGGATTGAGGGAGAATGGGGTATTTCAGTCTCCGCCGAAGAAGTCATGGAATCCGAGGCCTACAAGGAAGCAATTCGCCAAGTCCGCAAAATGGAGGCCAATGATTCATGGGCCTGCTGATCATTTTCCCGTTACTGGTCAGCGGTTATCTGGTGTGTATCAAGCATCCCTATTACTACTGCCGGCTGCATCGTTTTGAAGGGCAGTTACTCTATCTACAGGTTGCGCGACTGGGGCTGGTTTGCCTGGTCGTCGCTAGCCTGGCAAGTGCCTTGACTCTGGCATTTGCAGGTCGTGAGGTTGCAACAGACTACGGCAGCTATCTTGGCGCCCTGTTGGTAGAGCTCGATATTGCCAACAAAAAGAATGCCGCACTTTGGGTTTTTTGGCTGCAGACCGGTTTGACCACCCTGGTCATTCCTTCTCTCTGGGCGAGACTGTATGTCAACGCGAAGAAAAAACAGCTGAAGTTGAAATCCGATGAACAACTCAACTGCCGGCTCGCCTTGAACATCCTTGAAGGCACGCCTTTCAAATACCTGCTCAAAGAATCCATCCAGAAGTACACGCCTTGCATGTTCAGCTTGAACGATCGAAAGGTGTATGTCGGCATTGTCGTATTCGTGGGCATGCCCACCGAGTCAGAAGGAATGGACCACACCTTCACTCTTCTGCCCCTGCTCAGCGGCTACCGTGACAAGGACACACTGGAAGTCAACCTGGGCACGCGTTATTCAGACAACAGCCACCCTGCCCCCATCATGCTCATCCAGGAAAACGTAGTCTCCGTCACTCGCTTCGACTTCACCACCTGGAACACTTCACACGCTCGAACGAACCACCCACCTCGACAGGAGCCGTTCTTCAATCACCGCTCCATCCGTACGACAAAAGCCTCAAGCGCCTGCGCCTGAGGTTTTGAAATAATCCAGGGGCTGCGCCTCGGGGTTCAGTGCACACAAAAACGCAACACTGAACTGCACCGATTGTGATGGCCGCTTCACACCGGGGTTTATATAGTCGTTCCTACTGCAACCCGCCATGAGCCAGCCGGCCCATCACAAGGAAGCGTTCGATGACTGACCTGCATACCCTTACGGCCGCCGAACTGCTGGCGCAATTTGCCAGCCGGCAACTCGCGCCCATCGACTACTACGACCAACTCCTGGCCCACATCGACCGCTGGGAGCCGCAGATCAACGCGCTCTATGCCTTCGACCCGCAACAGGTGCGTCAGCAGGCCCAGGCCTCCACCGAGCGCTGGAACAAGGGCCAACCCAACGGCGCCCTTGATGGCGTACCGGTGACTCTCAAGGAATTGATCGCCACCGAAGGCGTGCCCATTCCCCTCGGCAGCGCGGCTACCCGCCTGACCCCGGCCCTCAGGGACGCACCGCCCGCAGCCCGCATGCGTGAAGCGGGCGCGATAATCCTGGCCAAGACCACCAACCCGGACTTCGGCATGCTGTCTTCCGGCCTGTCGAGCTTCCACGGCATCACCCGCAACCCGTGGAACACCGCCAACAACACCGGCGGTTCCAGCTCCGGTGCCGCCGCAGCGGCCGCCGCCGGTTACGGCCCGCTGCACGTGGGCACCGACATCGGTGGCTCGGTGCGCCTGCCCGCCGCCTGGTGCGGCCTGGTGGGATTCAAGCCGACCCTGGGGCGCATCCCCATCGACCCGTACTACACCGGCCGCGCCGCCGGGCCCATGACCCGCACCGTCGACGACTGCGTGCTGTTGATGCAACACCTGGCCCGCCCCGATGCCCGCGATGCCACCAGCCTTCCGCCGCTCACCACCCAGTGGAGTAACCAGCCGCTGTCAGTCAGGGGCCTGCGCGTCGGCCTGATGCTTGAACCCGGCGCAGGCATGCAGCCTGAGGGCTTCGTGTGTGAAGCCGTGGAGCAAGCCGCGCGGCTGTTCGAAGCCCACGGCGCCAAGGTCACGCTGATCCCGCCAATCATGGACCGCGCACAACTCGATGGCCTCGACCATTTCTGGCGCGCCCGCCAGTGGGGCGATTTGTCGGCCCTGAGCAGCGAGCAGTTCGACAAGGTCTTGCCGTACATCCGCGACTGGGCCGCGCCGGGCGCCGAGATCAGCGGCGTACAAGCCGTAAAGGGTTTCAACCAGACCTTTGAAATGCGCCGCCGCGCCGCGCAGGTGTTCACCGAACTCGACCTGGTGCTGTCCCCCACTAACCAGGTCAATGCCTTCCCGGCCGAGTGGCCATCACCGAGCAACAACCCGCAACTGCCGTTCGAACACATCGTGTTCACGGTGCCGTGGAACATGGGCGAGCAACCGGCGTTGTCGATCAACTGCGGTTTCGCCGCCGATGGCATGCCCATCGGCCTGCAGATGATCGCCCCGCGTTTTGCCGATCAATGGCTGCTGCAAATCGCTAAAACCTACGAGAGCTGGCGTGGCGCAATCCACCACTGGCCGAATCCTTCCTGACTTTTGACGCTGTAAGAACTGCCCACCCACACGCCAGCTCCGGGCCCTCTTGGCCTGGAGCTCGGACGACCTATAACTAAAATCGAGGGGCTGGTATGCACACTGAGCAATTGACACGATCCGATCCTGATCACGCACCCGAAACACCGTCCCCGGACGCCGGCAAAAAGAGCATCTTCGCCGTGGTCCTGGGCAACGCCGTGGAGTTTTTCGACTTTGGTGTGTACGCAACCTTTGCGGTGATGATCGGCCACACGTTCTTCCCGTCCGACAGCGCTTTCGTCAGCCTGATGCTGTCGGTCACGGCGTTCGGTATCGGCTTTATCGTCCGGCCCCTGGGCGCAGTACTGATCGGCGCCTACGCCGACCGCGTCGGGCGCAAACCGGCGATGCTGTTGACCCTGGTAATGATGGCCGTGGGCACCGGCAGCATCGCGATATTGCCCGGTTACGAGACCATCGGTATCGCGGCGCCGATCCTGCTGGTACTCACCCGCATGATCCAGGGCCTGGCCTGGGGCGGTGAAGCCGGCCCCGCCACCACCTACATCCTCGAAGCGGCGCCACCCCACAAACGCGGGACCTACGCCTGCTGGCAAGTAGTCGCCCAGGGCGTCGCAGCCATGGTGGCCGGGCTGGTAGGGTTCACCCTGACCAAGGTCATGTCCCCGGAAGACCTCAACAGCTGGGGCTGGCGCGTGCCGTTCGTGTTCGGCCTGCTGGTGTTGCCGATCGGCATCTACATCCGCCGCAACCTCGCCGAAACCTTCCACGGCCACGGCGAGCAAACCAGCACCGGCGACCTGGTACGGGAAGTCTGCGGCAAGCACCGGCGCGCACTGGTGCTGGGGTTGCTGATCCTTTCCGGCAGCACCATCACCCAGTACTTCCTCAACTACATGACCACCTTCGCCCTCACCGAACTGAAGCTTCCCACCAGCATTTCGATGCTCTCGACCCTGGTGGCCGGCGCCGCGATGGCCGTGTGCGCGGTGGCTGGCGGCATGCTCTGCGACCGCTTCGGACGCCGTACGATCCTGATGACACCGCGGGTGGTGTTGCTGTTGATTTTGTTCCCGGCCCTGCAACTGATGACCGAGCACCCAAGCCCGGCGACCTTCCTGTTGACCCTGGCGGTACTCTCGGGCCTGCACGGCATGAGTGGCGCGGCGCTGATCGTGTTGCTGGTGGAAAGCTTCCCGAAATCCGTGCGCTCCACCGGTTTCTCCATCGTCTACGCCTTCGGTGTGGCAGCGTTCGGCGGCACCGCGCAGATCATCATCACCTGGTTGATCGGCACCACAGGCGATCCGATGTCACCGGTCTGGTACCTGCTGATCGCCAACCTGGTGTGCCTCACCGCCGCCTGGTTCGCCAAGGAAACCCGTCCGCCGCTGCCCGGCAGCCCGGCCCGCGAAACCCGGCTCACAGAAGCTTCGGTTCGCTGAATACCTTTTCCCACTGTCCCGCGTCTTTTCGCCACCGACCGGCAGCACCTGAGGGCCTGCCGGGACGGTCGCCTTACGTCTGATTTGTATGGGGATTTACCATGTATCCACGTCTTTTACTGGCCGTCACCCTGGCGTCCAGCACCCAGGCTTTCGCCCAGGAAAACGCCCAGGCCAGCGCACCGGGCTTCCTCGAAGGCAGCACCCTGGACCTGAACCTGCGCCACTACTATTCCAACCAGCACACCAAACGCACCACCCACTTGAGCATCAAGAAAGCCGGCGGCGTCGAGCCCACGCGTGTACGGGAAACCTGGGTGCAGACCAGCATGCTCAAGTACAGCTCCGGCTACACCCAGGGCCTGATTGGCGTGGGCGTGGATGCGGGGATCTTCAGCGCGGTCAACCTGGAACGCGGCCACGGCAAGGTGGCCAATGGCGGCGACCGGGTGCTGGTGGACGGCGACGGCGATGCGATTCCCACCTGGAGCCGACTGGGGGTGGGCGACGTGCGTTTTCGCCTGTCGAGCACCGAGATCAAGGCGGGTCGGCTGATGACCGACAATCCGATCCTGCGTTACAAGGACAACCGCGCCCTGCCCTCCAGCTTCCAGGGCGTGGGCTTGTTCAGCAACGAATTCGACTGGCTGTCGGTGCAGGGCGGCAGCTTCGAGCGGGCGATTCCACGCACCGGCACCGGCGCCGAAAAGCTCACCACCACCTTCGGCAACCGCGCCTACAGCGGCGCACGCATCAGCTACCTGGGAGCCACGGTAAAACCGGGTTACGGGCTGGAAGCCAGCGTCTACGCGTCGCGTTTCGAAGACATGTGGGACCAGACCTACGTCGGCCTGACCCACCGCATCGGTGACAAAAGCGACATCGCCTTGAAGACCGCCTTCAACTACTACCACACCAGCGACTCGGGCGACAAAAACCTCGGCTACATCGACAATAACGCCGCCAGCCTGGCCTTCACCGCCACGCACCTGGCCCACAGCCTGACCCTGGCCTGGCAGCAGGTATTCGGCAACGAATACTTCGACTACGTGTGGGAGTCCACCGGCAACTACATGGCCAACTCGCTGTACTCGGACTACAACGGCCCCAACGAAAAGTCCTGGCAGTTGCGCTACGACCTGGACTTCGCCGCCTACGGTGTGCCCGGCCTCACCGCCAGCCTGTGGCACGCCAAGGGTTGGGACATCGACGGCACCCATTACGATGGCGACCGCAACGGCCACAACACCGGCTACAACGTGCGCAGCCTGGATGGCGCCAAGCACAACGAAAACGGCTTGATGCTGGCCTATGTGATTCAGTCCGGAACACTCAAGAACACCGTACTGCGCACCATCGTCTACAACCATCGCGCCAGCGGCGGGCAGATTGACGGCAGCTACGATGAGTTCCGCCTCGTCGCCAATGTGCCGATCAACATCTTCTGAGGCTCAGGCTCAGTTCAGCGAACAACGCTGCATCGCCCCCGCCAGCATTTCCTGGCACTTGAGCACCGCCACCGAGCGGGGGCGGTTGCGGTACACGCAGAGGTCGATGCGGATGCGGCCGAGGTCTTCATCGGCGATCGGCACGGCGACCAGGCCGTCGCCCAGGTCCCGCACGTCTGCCTCGACCTGGGGCAAAATCAGCACCGCTGCCCGTTGCCGGGCCAGGCTCTTCTGCACTTCCAGGGAGCTGGTGGTGAACACCGGTTCGAGGGTGACGCCGCGTTTTTTTGCCGCCACTTCCAGGGCCTGGCGCACGCCGTAGGCCGAGTCGGGAATCGCCAGGGGCTGGCCTTGCAGTTCGCTCAATTCGATGCTGTCGCGCTGGGCGAAGGGGTGTTCGGCGCTGACCAGCACCCGGTGCCATAACTGGCAGTGGGCGGTGACTTCGACGTCGGCGCGCTCTTGCAGGTAGAACGCCAGGCCCAGGTCCGCCTCGCCGCTGCACAGGGCGTCGAGGGTGGCCGAGGCGCTGGCGATCACGATGTTGAAGGTGACCTTGGGGTGGGCGCGGTAGAAGGTGGCGAGCACCGGGGCGAGCACGGTGGAAACGATACTTTCTGACACATGGATGCTGATGTTACCGGCCACCTGGCTTTGGCGGCTGGCGATGACTTCGCGTACCTGGTCGAGGCCGCGCAGGGTTGAGGTGACTTGTTCGGCCAGGCACTCGCCCTCGGCGGTGAGGCGGATGCCGCGGGGGCCGCGTTCAATCAGGGCGGCGCCGAAGAAGTGCTCCAGGTGTTCGATCTGGCGGCTGACGGCGGTGGGGGTGACGTAAAGACGTTCGGCGGCCTTACGCAGGGAGGCGCAGCGGGCGACCTCGTGGAAATATCGCAAGGCGCGTAGTTGCATGGGGGGTGCTCCTTTTTTGGGGGGGTGGATTGGGGAGGACGCAATTACTGCGCCATGCGGGTGTACATATCCGTTTCTTCGGTCACGGCGTCCTGCCGGTTTACCCGCTCTGCACTACCCGCGTTCGCTCAGATCAAGATCAAAAGCAGATCTGCTTTTCTGTGGGAGCTGGCTTGCCTGCGATGCAGACAACTCGGTGCATCAGGTACACCCAGTTGATGCCATCGCAGGCAAGCCAGCTCCCACATTCGAAGGTGCCCGCTTTAGCTTTTGATTTTGCTCTTCAACACTCAAGCCGGCCGGGAGGCCGCTGTGCTCTTGCTGTTGATCTTGATTTTGATCTTAGGCGCCCCGTTAAACCACGCTGGCCGAACGCAGGCTTTGGAGCGTGGGTAACCCGGCAGGACGCCGGGTTAGCCGTCCTGGGCCAAGGATGGCCCATGACGGCGGCCCACGGTCCAAAGCCGGAGTGAGGGCACTCCGAGCCTAAGCGAGGAGCCGAGTGGTGGGGCAAGAGCGTTTTGCTTACTTTTGCGCTTTTCAAAAGTGAGCCGCTGTAAGAGCGGAACCAATATCAGCCATAACCGAAGAAACGGATATGCACACCCCCACCATTTACGACCCATCCAAACCAAAAGCGACCCCCTCCGTTGACGCCCCACCCCAAACCCCTATTAAGTACTATTAATCCGCATTAATAGGATCAATCGAACACCATGCTAAGCCGCCCGCTGCGCCGCAAACGCCAGAAGCTCTCCGACGTGATCGTCGAGTCGGTCAAACGCTCCATCGTCACCGATGCCCTGAAGCCCGGCGACCGCTTGCCCACCGAACGCGAACTGATGGAAAGCTTCCAGTGCTCCAAAGGCTCCGCCCGCGAAGCCCTCAAGGCGCTGGAAGTCGAAGGCCTGGTCAACACCCGCACCGGCCCCAGCGGCGGCGCCTATCTCAACCAGGCCGGCACCGAACCCGCCAGCCGCGCCCTGCGCAACTACCTGCACTTCCAGCACCTGGACGGCCAACAGGTCTACCAGCTGCGCAAAGTCATCGAAGTCGAACTCGCCGTCTCGGTCCTGGGCCGCCTGAGCGAAGACGACTACCGCGCCCTCCAGGACAACGTCGATTTCTGCAGCGCCCCCGAAGACAGCGAAGCCGGCCAACGCGAACAACGCATCGCCGAACTGGAATTCCACAACCTGCTGGCCAAGGCCTGCCCCAACCCGCTGCTGAGCTTCATGGCGCAATTCCTCAACGACCTGCTGCGTGACCTGGTCGTGCTGAAAAAAGCCTACAAACCCAAGCGCAAGCAATTCGACGCCGCCAACCTCGACTACCACAAGCAACTGCTGATCGCCTTCCGGGCCGAGGACGAAGCCACCGTACGCAGCCTGATGCACGAACACATGTGCGACGCCGAACACCACATGACCGCCCTTGAAGGTGAAGTCAGCCCGCACTTTCTACTGGAGTTCGACCACAACCACTAAACCGCACCCTCCACCAATAAAAGGCCTGCCCACAGGCCGTGCTCCACCGTATCGCCATTGCCACTCCTGCCAATAACTAATCCAGGGAGTCACCCCATGCAGCGTCGTACGTTGTTGAAAGCCAGTCTCACCGCAGCCGCCGCCCTCAGCCTCCCGCTGAGCGTGCGTTCTGCATTCGCCGCCGAGCCTTTTACCTTTTACGGCCTCAAGTCCATGTCTGGCGCCTTTGCCAGTTATGGCAAATTTGCCGACATGGGTTCACGCCTCGCGGTGGAACAGCATCCCGAGTTGCTCGGCCGCCCGCTGGTCTACAAAGTGATCGACACCGAAGGCAACGCCGGCAAGGCCGTGCGTAAAGTCCAGGAAGCGATCCAGCAGGACGGCGCACACTTTTTCCAGGGCTGTACCCTGTCGTCTTCGGCACTCGCGGTGGCCAAGGAAGTGAGCAAGGCCGGTGGCGTGTTCATGACCCCGGTGGGCGCCGATGAAGTCACCGGCAAGGACTGCAACAGCGCCACGTTCCGCTGGTCGGTGCCGACCTACGGCGCGATCCGCGAGACCCTCGTGCCGTTGATCAAGCTGCTGCCCGACGCCAAGCGCTGGTACACCATCACCCCGCAATACGTGTTCGGCGAAGCCCTGCTCGAAGGCGCCAAATCGGTGCTGGCCGAGCATGGCCTGGAACACGCCGGCAACAGCTACCACTCGCTGCAGGAGCAGGAGTTCTCCGGCTACCTGACCAATGCCATCGCCGCCAAACCCGACGTGCTGGTGCTGCTGAACTTCGGCAGCCAGTCGTCCAACACCCTGCGCCAGGCGGTGAACTTCGGTATCAAGGAGCGCATGAAAGTGCTGCTGGTGTGGTCCGCCGGCCTCGACCAGTTCCAGGAGCTGGGCAGTGACGTACTGGAAGGTGTGTACCTCGGCGCTCAGTACTGGCATCAGGTCGACACCCCGCTCAACCGTGACCTGGTGAAACTCACCAAGGCCAAATACGGCATCAACCCCACTTACCCGCTGGCCGCCGACTACATCAGCACCAAGGTCATGCTCGAAACCATCATCTCCACCGGCAGTTTCGACGGGCCGACCGTGGCCAAGGCCATGCAGGGCCTGAGCTACGAAGGCCCCACCGGCAAGGAGTC
This sequence comes from Pseudomonas sp. KK18, assembly GCF_037094675.1. Classification (NCBI taxonomy): domain Bacteria; kingdom Pseudomonadati; phylum Pseudomonadota; class Gammaproteobacteria; order Pseudomonadales; family Pseudomonadaceae; genus Pseudomonas; species Pseudomonas sp. KK18. The sequence goes on along the minus strand of NZ_CP146605.1, from coordinate 2,835,091 downwards.
GATCCGCGCCGGCGACCATCAGGTGATCAAGGACTACTACCTGCTAGTGGGCAAGGCCGCAGGCGACATGGCCGACAAGGACGATCTGGCCAAGGTGCTCAGCTCCGGCCAGTCGTTCCCGCCGGTGGAAGCCACGGGCTGCGTGCTCGGCTGATCCGCTGAAAATCTACTGGTGACACAGCGCAGGGCCGCTCATGCGGCCGCCTGCCGAGGGTTCCTGCATGCTTAATCTTTACCTGTTCCAGATTCTCAACGGCCTGGGCCTTGGGATGATCTACTTCCTGATCGCGGTCGGCTTGACGATCATTTTCGGCCTGCTGAACTTCGTCAACTTCGCCCACGGTGCATTCTTTTTGCTGGGCGCCTACATCTGCTACACCGCCGTCAGCCTCACCGGCAGCTTCTGGCTGGCACTGCTGATCGCGCCGCTGGTGGTGGCCGCGCTGGCCTGGGTGATCGAGCGATTATTGATCCAGCGGATTTATCACTTGCCGCACATGTTCCAGATTCTGGTGACCCTGGGGATTGCCCTGATCATCCAGGAAGCCAGCGTGATGATCTGGGGCCCGGTGGGCAAGAGCGTCGCCGTACCGGAATTGCTGCGCGGGGTGCTGGTGGTGGGCGATTTTGTCTACCCCTACTACCGCCTGTTCCTGATCGTGTTCTCCGGCCTCGTCGGCCTGGGCCTGTGGCTGTTGCTGGAACGCACGCGCTTCGGCGCCCTGGTGCGGGCCGGCAGTGAAAGCACGGAAACCGTGTCCCTGCTGGGCACCAACATTTTCCGCCTGTTCTCCATGACCTTCGCCCTCGGCGTGGCCCTCGCCGGTGTGGCCGGTGTGCTGTTCGCCCCGTTGCGCGGCGCCCAGCCCTTTGTCGGCCCGGAAATCCTCGGCGTGGCGTTCGTGGTGGTGGTGATCGGCGGCATGGGTTCCTTCAGCGGTGCACTGGTGGGCGGCCTGCTGGTCGGCGTGGTGCAAAGCCTGATGACCACACTCTGGCCCCAGGGCGCGAGCCTGATGATCTACGGCGCAATGGCCGTGGTGATCCTGGTGCGTCCTTACGGCCTATTCGGGAGAGCCTGACATGAGCGAGAAAAATCCCCTGCCGTTCGCCAAGACCCAGTCGCGCTACATGCTGCTGTTGGTGCTCGTGGTATTGATCGGCCTGCCTTTGATTCTGCCCTCGGCGACCCTGGCCACCGAGATTCTGATATTTGCCATGGCCGCCCTCGCCTGCAACCTGCTGCTGGGTTACACCGGGCTGCTGTCGTTCGGCCAAGGCATCTTCTTCGGGGCCGGCGCCTACTGCGCGGCGCTGTTGATGATTCACCTGCAACTGGGGCTGTTCAGCGCACTGCTGGGTGCCGCCGTCGCCGGTGGTTTCCTGGCTTTCCTGGTGGGCGCCCTGGCGATCCGCCGCACCGGCATTTACTTCGTGATGCTGACCCTGGCCTTCAGCCAGATGGCCTACTTCGTCGCCTACACCCTGAGCGACTGGACCGGCGGTGACAACGGCCTGCTCAGCGTGCCGCGCCCGGAAATCCGCATCGGTGACACGGTGCTGTTGTCGCTGACCGACGCCCGCGCGTTCTACGGGTTTGTCGCGGTGCTGTTCCTGCTGATCTTCATCGGCGCGCGCCGAGTGATCGCCTCGCCATTCGGCAGCACGTTGATGGCGATTCGCGAAAACGAAACCCGGGCTTCGGCCATCGGCTACGACACCCGCCACTTCAAGATCCTGGTGTTCGTACTGTCCGGCGCCGTCACCGGGATTGCCGGGGCGCTGTACGCGATGCTGCTGCACTTTGTGCCGCTGTCGAACATCGACCTGGCGATGTCCGAAAACATCCTGATCATGACCATCGTCGGCGGCACCGGCTCGCTGTTCGGCTCGTTGCTGGGCGCCGGTTCCATCGTGCTGCTGGGGGACTTCCTTTCCGATCTGTGGCCGCGCTGGCTGATGCTGCTGGGGGTGATCCTGATCCTGGTGGTGATCTTCATGCGCGGCGGTTTGTGGGGTGGTCTGTCGACCCTGTTCGAACGTGTGCGCGGCAGCCGCAAGGCCGACGTTGTGACCAAGGAGAAGCTGTCATGAGCATCCTGCTGGAAACCAAGAACCTGGAACTGGCCTACGGTGCGTTCCACGCGGTGAACGGTGTCAACCTCAAGGTCGAAGCCGGCACCATCCACACCATCATCGGCCCCAATGGCGCGGGCAAGACCAGCCTGTTCCACTGCCTGACCGGCGAACGCCAGGCCACCGCCGGAGCAATTCATTTCGACGGCAAGAACCTGATGCGCAAACCGGCCCACGGCCGCGTCGGCCTGGGCATGGCGCGCTCGTTCCAGCTCACCAGCCTGTTCCAGAACCTCAGCGTGCGCGAAAACCTGCGCCTGGCCGCCCAGGGCCGCGACGGAGCCCGCGCCCTGAACTTCTGGCGCCGGGTCGACAGCAAGCGCGAACACCTGGAAATGGCCGACCAGGTGTTGGAACGCCTGCAACTCACCGCCCGCGCCGACACCCTGGCCGGCGAGTTGTCCCACGGTCAGCAGCGGGTGCTGGAAGTCGGCATGTCGATCTGCTCCAGACCCAAGCTGCTGATGCTCGATGAACCCACCTCGGGCATGGGCATCGACGACATCCCGATCATGACCCAACTGATCAGCGACCTCGGCCGCGACCATACCGTGCTGTTGATCGAGCACAACATGAGCATCGTCATGTCCATCAGCCAACGCATCACCGTGATGAGCCACGGCCAGATCCTGGTGGAAGGCACACCGGAATTCGTGCGCGCCGACGAGCGCGTGCGCACCGCCTATTTGGGAGAAGCCGCCTGATGCTGACCGTCGACAATATCCATTCCTACTACGACAAGAGCCACGTCCTTGAAGGCGTGTCCCTGACCGTCAACCCTGGCGAACTGGTGACCCTGCTGGGGCGCAACGGCGCCGGCAAGACCACCACCCTGCGCAGCATCCTCGGGATTATCTGCCCGCGCCAGGGCCAGATTCACTTCAACGGCCAGCCGCTGGTGGGGCAGAAAATCTTCGAAATCGCCCGCCAGGGCCTGGCGCTGGTGCCGGAGAACCGCGGGATTTTCCGCCTGCTCACGGTGGAGGAAAACCTGCGCATTGCCGTGCGCAAGACCAGCCGCTGGCAGATGGAAGACGTGTACGGCATGTTCCCGCGCCTCAGGGAGCGCCGCAAGAACGCCGGCCACGCGCTGTCCGGCGGTGAGCAACAGATGCTCGCCATCGCCCGCGCGCTGCTCAACGATCCCAAGCTGCTGATCCTCGATGAGCCCACCGAAGGCCTCGCGCCGGTGATCGTCGACGAGCTGGTGAAGATCCTGCGCAAGGTCAAGGAAGACGGCCTGCCGGTGCTGCTGGTGGAACAGAACCTGATGGTCTGCGACAAGCTCGCCGACCGCCATTACGTCCTCGAACAGGGCCGCGTGGTGTACGAAGGCAGTGCCGAAGCCTTCCGCGCCGACCCGACGATCAAGAACCGTTACCTGGCCCTGAGTGCCTGACCGGAGACTGCTGATGAATAGTTTTGCGCAACCGCTCCAGAGCAACGCCCCGCTGATCAACCGCGAGCGCCTGTGGCAATCGCTGATGGACCTCGCCCGCCTCGGCGCCACACCCAAGGGCGGCGTGTGCCGCCTGGCCCTTACCGACCTCGACCGCCAGGCCCGCGACCTGTTCGTGCAATGGTGCGAAGCCGCCGGGTGCAGCGTCAGCGTCGACGCCATCGGCAATATCTTTGCCCGCCGTGCGGGGCGTAATCCGGCACTGGCGCCGGTGATGACCGGCAGCCATATCGACACCCAGCCTACCGGCGGCAAGTTCGACGGTTGCTACGGCGTGATGGCTGGCCTGGAGGTGATCCGTACCCTCAATGATTTGAACATCGAGACCGAAGCGCCAATTGAAGTAGTGGTGTGGACCAACGAAGAAGGCTCGCGATTCCCGCCGTGCATGATGGGCTCCGGGGTGTTCGCCGGTAAGTTCGACCTGCAGGAAACCCTCGACAAGCAGGACGAGCAAGGGCTGTCGGTGGGCGCCGAATTGCAGCGCATCGGCTACGCCGGCTCCCGCGCCGTGCTGGGCCATCCGGTGGGCGCCTATTTCGAGGCGCATATCGAGCAGGGCCCGGTGCTGGAAGACCAGGCCACCACCATCGGCGTGGTCATGGGCTGCCTGGGCCAGAAGTGGTTCGACCTGACGCTCACTGGCGTCGAAGCCCACGCGGGCCCGACGCCAATGCACCTGCGCAAGGACGCACTGGTAGGCGCGGCGCAAGTGGTCAGCGCGGTGAATCGCATCGCCCACGAACAACAACCCCACGCCTGCGGCACCGTCGGTTGCCTGAGCCTGCATCCCGGCTCGCGCAACGTGATTCCCGGCCAGGTGCACATGACCATCGACCTGCGCCACCTGCACGCCGACAAGCTGCAAGCGATGGTCGACGAAGTGCGCCAGGTGATCGAAGCCACCGCCGAGCAACACGGCTTGAGCTTTGAGCTGACACCCACTGCCGACTTCCCGCCGCTGGATTTCAACCCTGCCTGTGTCAACGCCGTGCGTGATGGCGCGAGCAGCCTGGGCCTGAGCCATATGGACATCGTCAGCGGCGCCGGGCATGACGCGATCTTCGTCGCCGAACTGGGCCCGGCCGGAATGATCTTTGTGCCGTGCGAAGGCGGCATCAGCCATAACGAAATCGAGAACGCCGCGCCGGATGACCTGGCGGCGGGCTGCGCGGTGTTGCTGCGGGCCATGGTCAACGCGGCGCAAGGAGGTAAAGCGGCATGACGAATATCGCCAACCTGACCGCAGTTGAGCTGCTGGCCCGCTATCGGGATAAAAGCCTGTCGCCGGTGGAGGTCACCGAAGACGCCCTGCTGCGAATCGAACGCTACAACCCGGCGGTCAACGCCTACTGCCACGTCGACCCGGAAGGCGCCTTGAAGGCGGCGCGGAATTCGGAACAGCGCTGGCTCAAGGGCCAGCCGTGCGGGGCCCTGGACGGTGTGCCCTCCTCCATCAAGGATCTGACGCAGACCATCGGCATGCCGACGCGCAAGGGTTCGCGTACCACATCCGCCGAGGGTCGATGGGATGTGGATGCGCCCTTCTCGGCCTTCATGCGCAAGGCCGGCGCGGTATTGCTGGGCAAGACCACCACACCGGAATTCGGCTGGAAAGGCGTCACCGATAACCCGCTGTATGGCATTACCCGCAACCCGTGGGACACGCGCATGACGGCGGGCGGTTCGTCCGGTGGTGCCGGTGCGGCGGCGGCCTTGAACCTCGGCGTGCTGCACCAGGGCAGCGATGCCGGCGGCTCGATCCGGATCCCCTGTGCCTTCACCGGCACCTTCGGCATCAAGCCGACCTTCGGTTATGTGCCGCAATGGCCGGCCAGTTCGATGACGATTCTGTCGCACCTGGGGCCGATGACCCGCACCGTGGAAGACTCGGTGCTGATGCTGCAAACCATCGCCCAGCCGGATGCGCGGGATGGTTTGATCGGCGCGCCCCGGACCACGCCATGGTTGCACGCCGGGGCTGATTTGAAGGGGCTGCGTATCGCCTATAGCCCGAACTTCGGTTATGTCGATGTGGACCCGCAAGTGGCCAGGGTGGTCGCCCAGGCGGTAGAAGGCCTGGTGCAGCTGGGCGCGCAGGTTGAACAGATTGATCCGGGGTTCAGTGATCCGCTGGAGGTGTTCAATACTTTATGGTTTGCCGGTGCAGCACGTCTGGCCGGGCCGTTGAGCGATGCGCAGCGGCAATTGATGGACCCGGGGTTGCTGCGCATTGCCCGACTGGGCGAGCAGATCAGCCTCAGCGATTACAGCGCCGCTCTGGAAGCACGGGCAGCGCTCGTGGCGCGCATGGCGGCATTCCATGAGCATTACGATGTGCTGGTTTCGCCGATGATGCCGATCACCGCGTTCGAGGCCGGGCACAATGTGCCGCCGGGTTCGGGACTAGGGGAATGGATGGAGTGGACGCCGTTTACCTATCCCTTCAACCTGACCCAGCAACCGGCGGCGTCGGTGCCGTGCGGGTTGGCGGCCAATGGGTTACCGGTGGGGCTGCATGTGGTGGGGGCGCGGTTTGCGGATGAGCAGGTGCTGAAGGTTTGCCAGGTTTATGCCAGGGCTTTCCCGACCCAGCACCTGCAAACACCCAAAACCCCAACCTGAAATACAATCAAACTGTGGGAGCGGGCTTGCTCGCGAAGGCGGTGTATCAGTCACCGGGTATCTTGACTGATACACCGCCTTAGCGAGCAAGCCCGCTCCCACATTTTTTGCCCGCATTCCAGTCATCAGCCCCTACAATGACCCCTATTCTCCAAGGGGCCCTTATGGACATCGAACTGGCACGCACCTTCCTCGAAATCACCCGCTGCGGCAGCCTCGCCGCGGCGGCCGAGAAACTGCACGTCACCCAGACGGCAATCACCGCCCGGGTCAAAAACCTCGAAAGCCAGCTCAACAGCACCCTGTTCGTGCGCAACCGCGCCGGTGCCCGCCTGACCCCGGACGGCGAGGCGTTCGTGGTCTACGCCAACCAGCTTGTCCAGACCTGGGAAGCGGCACGCCGCGACCTGCCATTACCCGATGGCTACCGCAACGTGCTGCACATCGGTGGCGAAGTCAGCCTGTGCAACCCGCTGATGCTCGGCTGGGCCCAGGCCTTGCGTGAACACATCCCCGGTCATGCCTTGCGCACCGAGATTCGCGAAGGCGAGTACCTGTTGCGCCAACTGGAGCTGGGGGTGCTGGACGCCGCCTTGGTGTTCCAGCCGCAATATTGGCCGGGGTTGCAGGTGGAGCAGGTGCTGGAAGAAAAACTGATCCTGGTGCAACTGGCCGCCCGGCCCGAGCCCTACGTGTATATCGACTGGGGCCAGGGCTTTCGCCAGCAGCACGACGCCGCACTGCCGGACAAGGCCCGCGCAGCCCTGAGTTTCAATCTGGGGCCACTGGCGTTGCAGTACATCCTGGAAAACGGCGGTGCCGGGTATTTCCGCACGCGGGTCGTACAGAGCTACCTCGACAGCGGTGTGATGGAACGGGTGCCCAAGGCGCCGGAGTTCAGCTTCCCGACGTACCTGGTGTATTCCCGCGAGCGCGACTCGGCGGTTTTGCAGCAGGCGCTGGGGTTGCTGCGGGCGGTGGTGGAGGCCGAAAAGGATTGGTCGCAGCGCTGGGATCCGGTGATTTGAAGCCGTGCCCATGGTAGCCTCAGGTTGTTTTCTCCTGGTTCCCCCCTGCCGATGAACAAGAAAAAGTCCGTCACCATCAGCGACATCGCCAAACGGGTCAACATGACCACCATCACGGTGTCCCGGGCGCTGAGCAAACCCGACCTGGTCAAGCCCGCCACCCTGGCGCGGATTCTCGAAGTGGCGCGGGAGCTGGACTATGTGCCCAACGCCTTTGCCCGCGGGCTCAAGCGCAGTGAAAGCCTGATCATCGGCGTGATCACCGCTTCGGTCGACAACCCCTTCTACAGCGAGATGATCAAGGCGATTTCCCGCGAGGCGAAAAAGCACGGCTACACCATCATGCTTGTGGATACCGACGAACTGGAAGAACTGGAAAGCAAGGCAGTCGACACACTGCTGGGCTACCGCGTGGCGGGGATCATCCTGTCGCCGGTCTCCGACGAGCCCAGCTACCAGCCGGACTATTTGGAGCGCCTGGGTAACGGCAAGACGCCGGTGGTGCTGCTCGATCGCACGATCCACGACAGCCCCTTCAGCCGTGTGGTGCTGGACAACTATCACAGCGGCATCGAGGCGGCGCAGTACCTGGTGCGGCAAACCCCGAACCTCAAGCGCCTGCTGGTGCTGACCGGGCCCGAGCATTCGCGCATCACCATGGAACGCCTCAAGGGCCTGAAAGAAGTCCTGGCCGAGCACCCGCAGGTGCAGGTCGAAGTGTGTGCCGGCGACTACACGCTGATGCCCTCCTACCTGCACACCCTCGACTACCTGGCCGAGCACTCGGCGCCGGACGCGATCATGGGCTTCAACCAGTTGATCACCCTCGGCGCCTTGCGTGCGTTGCGCATGCACAACATCCCCCACGACAGCCTGACCATCTGCGGCATCGACCGCCTGCCCTTCGCCGATATCTTCGGCGTGCCGATTGCCTGCGTGGCCCACGACGCGTCACTGGCCGGCAGCAGCGCGGTGCGGCTGCTGCTGGACCGTCTCGAAGACCCGCACAAACCGCGGGACAAGGTGGTGATCGCCGGCAAGCTGGAGAACGGCTAGCGGCTGGTGTAGCCGCCGTCGATCGGCAGGCTGACGCCGCTGATCATGCTGGCGGCATCGCTCAGCAGGAACAACACCGGCAGGGCCACTTCCGCCGTTTCGGCAAATCGCCCCAGGGGAATCGCCGCCAATGCCGGGTCGCGCTTGGCGGGCGCCGACCAGGCCATCTGTGCCATGGGCGTGAGGGTGACGGTGGGGTTGACGCTGTTGACGCGAATCCCGAAGCGGCCCCATTCCGCGCATTGCACGCGGGTGATGGCGTCCAGTGCGGCCTTTGAGGCGCAGTAGCCGAGGTGATCGTCCAGGGCTACCAGTGAGGCCTGGCTTGAGACGTTGACGATGCTGCCGGGAATCTTCGCTTCAATCATCGCCGCAGCGATACGGCTGGCGACCTGGGCCGCGGCGCGGGCGTTGACATTCATCACCTGGTCGAAGGCTTCGGCGCTGATGGCCGCGGCGGGTTCCAGGCGGGAAATGCCGGCGCAGTTGACCAGTCCATGCATCGGCGGCAGGCCTTGCAGGGCCAGGTCCAGGGCGGCGCTGTTGGCGATGTCCAGGCACAGGGTTTCGCAACCGAGCTGGGCCAGGGCCTGAGCGTCGCGGCCCAGGGCAAACACCTGGGCGCCGCTGGCGATCAGTTGGAGGGCAATTTCCCGGCCGATGCCGCTGCTGGCGCCGGTGACGAGGATGCGCTGCTTGGTGAAGTCAAAAATAGCGTTCATGGTTCACGATCTCTAAAACGATGGAGATCCCATGTGGGAGCGGGCTTGCTCGCGAATGCGGTGGGTCAGGCAATAAATCCGGCACTGATACACCGTATTCGCGAGCAAGCCCGCTCCCACATTTGGATCAGTGTTCGCTTAATTCAATTGCAAGCTGTGCATCACCGGTTTCAAGGCCGGATACAGCTCCAGATAGCTGGCAAACGCCCGGTCATACACCCCGACATTCCCCGCCTCCGGCTCCGCCCGCAGCTCCAACTGCACCCAACCTTTCTCCATCTGCCGGTCATCCACCACCCCCACCGCATGGGCCGCCAACAACGCCGCGCCCAAGGCCGCCTCTACCTCTTGCACAATGGTGTAGACCGGGAAGTGGGTGATGTCCGCAATAATCTGCATCCACAAATCAGAATGGCTCGCCCCACCCACCACAATCAGCCGTGGATCAAGGGAATGCGCCCCACGGGTGCCCGCTTCGATATTGTGCCGCAGGGCAAAACTCACCCCTTCGAGCACTGCGCGGTACAGGTGGATCCGGCTGTGATAGAGGTTCAGCCCGACAAAGCTGCCGCTGGCCCGGTCATCCCACACCGGGCTGCGTTCGCCCATGAGATACGGCAGGAACAACAGCCCTTCACTGCCCGCCGGGATCTTCGCGGCGCTCTGCTCCAGCAGCCACAAACTGTCCTGGCCCGTCTCTTTCGCCTGCTGCTCCTCCGCCTGGCAGAACTGTTCGCGAAACCAGCTCACCGACGCCCCGGCGGTGATCGCACCACCGAAGATGTACAGGTCCTGATGGCCGTTATAGACGTGGGGCATGCTCACCAGGCCATGGCGCGCATCCACCTGCTGATTGAGATAACCCCAGCACATGCTGGTGCCGATCATCGCCACGTGATTGCCCGGCCGCGTCACCCCGGCCGCCAATGTGGCCATGGCCGCATCCACGCCCCCGGCCAGGATCGGCGTGCCGGCCTGCAAGCCCAGCCGCTGGGCCCATTCCTCCAGCAAACCACCGACCACTTCACCGGAATACAGCAAACGCTCCGGCATCATCGCCAACGGAATCCCAAGCGCCGCCAGCATCTCGGCCGACCAGCCGCGCCGGGCCACATCGTAGACGCCACCGATATTGCCGGCGCTGCTGTGGTCCACCGCCAACTCACCGGTCAGGCACCAATTGATGTAGCTGTTGGGCGGCAGCAGGTAGCGGGTGTTGGCCCACACCTGCGGCTGGTGCTGCTTGAGCCAGAGCATCTTGGTGAAACCGTAGTAGCTGTCCACCGAGTTGCCGGTGACCGCAAACAGCCGCTCCAGGTCCACATGCTCGCGCACCCACTCCACCTGCTCGCCCGCGCGCCGGTCCATCCAGATCAGGCACGGGTGCAGCGGCGTGATCTGCTCGTCCACAGCAATTCCGGAGCCGCCATACAGGCTGCTGATGCACAGCGCCTTGACCTGCTCTTTCCCTACGCCGGCCTTGGCCATGCACTGGGCGACGCAGGCCTCCACCGCATCCAGCCAGAGCTGCGGCCACTGCTCGGCCCAGCGCACTTTCGGGGTATCCACGCGATACCCCTGGCTGTGCTGGGCGATGATCAGGCCGTCCGCATCCACCAGCAGCGCCTTGGTGCTTTGCGTGCCGATGTCCACACCCATTACGTAGTTCATGTCAGAGCACCGGCTTCAGCAGCACCTTGATCGACTTGGTCGAGTTGGCCAACTCAAATGCCTCGGCCCAGCTGTCCAGCCCGAAGTCATGGGTCACGATGCCCTTGGACGTCACCAGGCCACGCTCGAACAAGTCGATGGCCACCGGGTAGCAATACGGCCCCAGGTGCGCACCGCGTACGTCCAGCTCCTTGCGGTCGCCGATGATCGACCAGTCGGCGCTGGTCTCGGCGCCAAACACGCTGAACTCGACAAACCGGCCGAGCTTGCGAATCAGATCCAGGCCCTGGGTAACGCCCGCCGGTACGCCGGTGGTTTCGATGTACACGTCGCAGCCGTAGTTGTCGGTCAGGCTATTGATGATCTCCCGGGCGTTATCCCGGGACGGGTTGATCACCACGTCGGCACCGTACTGCTTCGCCAGTTCCAGGCGCTCGTCGACCATGTCGATCACCACCAGTTTCTTCGGCGTTTTTAGCGCTGCCACCTGCACCATGCACAGGCCCAGGGTGCCGGCACCAGCAATAACCAGCACGTCATCCAGCTGGATCTCACCGCGGTTGACGGTGTGAATCGCGCAGGACATCGGCTCGATCAGCGCCGAATCTTCCAGGGACACCGACTCCGGAATCTTGTGCACGATGGCAGTCTTTGGAATGCGCATGTACTGGGCCATGCCACCCTCGGCGACTTCACGCTGGAAGCCGAAGATGTTGTGCACCTCGCACATCCAGTACTTGCCCGACTTGCAGAAGCGGCACTTGCCGCACGGCACGATCTGCTCGGCGATCACCTTGTCGCCAACCTTCACCTCAAAGTGCTCCTCGGCGCCCTCGCCCGCTTCCACCACGTAGCCAAAGAACTCGTGCCCCGGCACCACCGGGGCCTTGACCCACGGGTTATCGCCGCCCCAGAACATCGCGGCGCCCGAGTGGCATTTGCAGTCACTGGCGCAGATGCCGCAGGCGGCGATGCGAATCACCAGTTCATTGACCCGCGCCTGGGGTTTGCTGATGCGTTCCAGGCGGTAGTCTTTCGGGCCGTGGCAGACGACGGCTTGCATTTGGTTGTGCTTTTCCATGATGTGCGGACCTTTCTTGAGCATGAGAGAACCCATCGCGGCCACCATGGCCGCGTGGAGATGACCGGTTTACTTGTGGCGCTGACGGCTGATAAAGATCGCCAGCAAAATGATCCCGCCCTTGATCACACTCTGGACGTAGGGCGAGACCCCGAGCATGTTCAAGCCGTTGTTCAACACCCCCAGCAGCATGGCGCCGAGCAAGGTGCCGACGATTACCCCGCGCCCACCGGCAATCGAGGCGCCGCCCAGGACCACCGCGGCAATCGCATCGAGTTCGAACGACACCCCGGCATTCGGCTGGCCGCTCATCAAGCGTGAGGTCAGCACCAGCCCGGCAATCGCGGCGGTCAAACCGCTGATGCCATACACCAGCAATTTGAAGCGCGCCGCCCGCACGCCGGACAGGCGTACCGCTTCCTCGTTGCCGCCGATCGCGTAGATATAGCGGCCGATGCGGGTGTGTTGCAGCAGCACATAGGCCGCCAGGTACGTCACCAGCATGATCAGGATCGGCACCGAAATACCGAACAGGCTTTCGCGGCCAAAGAAGCCGAACCACTCCGGCAAACCGGAAATCGGGTAGCCGTCGGTGTACATCAGGCCGAACCCACGGGCGATGCCCATGGTCGCCAGGGTGACGATGATCGGCGGCATGTGCAGGTAGGCGACAAACAAACCATTGCCGATGCCGAACGCCACGCCGACCAGCATCCCGGCGCCAATTGCCAGGCCCGGCGGCAAGCCTGCGACCATCAAGCCGGCGGTCAAGGTGCCGGACAACGCCATCACCGGCCCCACCGACAAATCGATGCCGCCGGTGAGAATCACGCAGGTCATGCCCACCGCGATAATCGCGTTGATCGACACCTGGCGCGCGATGTTCGACAGGTTGTTGGCCGTCAGGAAGTTATCGCTGGCGAAGATCATCACCAACGTCACCACCAGCAGCCCGACAAAGGGATAGAACGCCGGTGAGCGAATCAGCCGCGCCAGGTTCAGGCGCAGCCGGCCAGGCCCCACGGCATTAATGGACGTATTCACTTGAGCCCCCTGTTGCATGGCGCATGACCTCTTGAGGATTGACGGCAGACGCTTCCAGTACCTTGACGATGGCGCCCTTGTGGAACACCGCGACGCGGTCGCACATGCCGATGACTTCCGGCAGTTCCGAGGAAATCATGATGATTGCGTAGCCCTGTTCGGTGAGGCTGCGCATCAGTGCGTAGATCTGCGCCTTGGCACCGACGTCGATGCCACGGGTGGGTTCGTCGAACACCAGCACGTCGCAGTGATGGTTGATCCAGCGGGCAATCACGACTTTCTGCTGGTTGCCGCCGCTGAGGTTGAACACCCGGCTCTCGCCGCTGGGGGCCTTGATCGACAGCTGGCGCATCAGCGCTTCAACGCTGGCGCATTCCTTGTCCTTGTCGATCAGGCCGCTGGCGTTCTGGTATTTGGGCAGGTTGTTGAGAGAGATGTTTTCGCGAATGCTGAAATCGGTGATCAGCCCTTCGGTCTTGCGGCTTTCCGGCAGCAGGCCGATGCCATGGGCCAAGGCCTGGGCCGGGTCGTCGAGGGTGATTTGTTCACCCCGCAGCCACACGTCTTTGCTCACCGACGGCAGCGCGCCCATCATGCCCAGCGCCAATTCGGTACGCCCGGAACCCACCAGGCCGGCAAAGCCGAGAATCTCGCCCTTGTGCAATTCAAAGTGGTTATGGGGGCCGTTGCGCACCAACTGGATGTCCTTGACCTCCAGCAGCAGCGGCCCGCGTGCGGCGGTGGGCTTGGGCGGAAAACTGCACTCCAGGCGCCGCCCGACCATCATTTCCACCAGGCGGTCGATATCGCTGTCGGCCACATCGGTGACGCCCACATTGCCGCCGTCGCGCAGCACGCTGATGCGGTCGCAGACCTGGAAAATCTCCTCCAGGTGGTGGGAGATAAAAATCACCGCCACCCCCTGGCGCTTGAGTTCACGCATGATTTCGAACAGCAGCTCGGCTTCGCTCGGCGTGAGGGTGGCGGTGGGTTCGTCGAGCACCAGCAGCCGAGCGTCCAGGGCCAGGGCCTTGGCGATCTCGACGAATTGCTGCTCGGCCACGCTCAGGTGCCTGACCGCGCATTGCAGGTCAATACTGACACCGAGGCGCTTGAACAACGCCTCGCTGGCCTCGACCATTTCGCGCTTGCGCAACAGGCCAAAACGGTTGCTCAGCTCGTGGCCGAGGAAGATATTTTCCACCGCCGTGAGGTAGGGAATCAGGCTGAATTCCTGGAACACAATGCCGATGCCGGCGGCAATCGCATCACGATACGTCGCGAACTGCCGAGCCTCGCCGTCGATCAGGATCTGCCCTTCGTCCTGGTGCTCGACCCCGCCAAGGATCTTCATCAAGGTCGATTTGCCTGCACCGTTTTCCCCGAGCAAGGCATGAATCTCGCCGCGCTGCACTTCCAGGTTGATCGCCTTGAGGGCTTGCACCCCCGGGTAGCGCTTACAGATATTTTCCAGCTTCAGAAGACTGCTCATACCGCCGACCTCGCATTCAGATGGATGACCTGTGCCCCACGCCTGGCGTGGGGCCTGGGTGTTTTACCAACTGAAATCCTTGGCCTTGCCCTGGTCGATCAGGGTGATGTCCACCGGGATTGTGGCCGGCACTTGCGAGCCCCACTTCTTGGCCAGGGCGATGCCCAGGGCGAGGCGGATCTGGTCACGGGGGTATTGCGCGGAGGTGGCGATGAATTTGCTGCCGGGTTTCTGGATGGCCTTGATCGCTTCCGGCGCGCCGTCGACGCTCACCAGCTTGACATCCAGGCCGCTGGCTTCGATGGCCGAGAGTGCGCCGAGGGAGCCGTTGTCGTTGACGCTGAAAATGCCCTTGAGGGTGGGCTGGGCCTGCAGCATGTTTTCGGTGACGGTCAGCGCCTGGTCACGTTCCTGCTTGCCGTTCTGGATGCTCACGATCTTGATGTCCGGGTGCTTGGCCACGGCCTCCTTGCAACCGCGCACGCGCTCCAGGATCGGTACCACGGCGATGCCGTCGAGGATGGCGATATTGCCCTTGTCCCCGATGTTTTTGGCCAGGTATTCGCAGGCCTGGAAGCCGGCGTCGAAGTTCTTCGAGCCGACGAAGGAGTCCAGTGGGCCTTCGGCCTGGGCGTCGACGGCGACCACGACTACGCCGGCGGCGTGGGCGGATTTGACGGCTGATTGCACGCCGACGGAATCGGTGGGGTTGATCAGCAGGATGTCGATGCCTTTTTGCAGCATGTCTTCGACGTCGCTGACCTGTTTGGACACGTCGTGGCGGGCGTCGGTGATGATCAACTGCGCCCCGATGGTCGCCCCGGCTTCCTGCAGGGCGTCTTTCATGGTGACGAAGTAAGGGTTGTTGATTTCCTGGAAGGACGCGCCGATGCGGATGGGGGCGGGTTTGGTGTCGGCCAGTGCCAGGCCAGCGGTGCCAAGATTGATGCTCAGAGCCAACAAACACAGGGTTTTCGGAAGCATTTTCATGGTGGGGATCTCTGTTTTGTTTTTATTTTTAGAGCAAATGTTATCGTTAACATTTTGTAAGAAGCTAGCAAAGAAATTGGGGGGTCGCAAGGGGTGTTTGATCGGTGGTGGCGGGTGTGGTGGACATATCTGTTGCTGCGGTAACGGCCGCTTATGGTTCCGCTCTTACAGCGGCTCCTCGCTTAGGCTCGGAGTGCCCTCACTCCGGCCAGCGTGGTTTAACGGGGCGCCTAAGATCAAAATCAAGATCAAAAGCAAGAGCACAGCGGCCTGAAAGCCGGCTTGAGTGTTAAAAGCTAAATCAAAAGCTAAAGCGGGCACGGTTCAAATGTGGGAGCTGGCTTGCCTGCGATGGCATCACCTCGGTGTGTCTGGAAGACCGAGGTGTCTGCATCGCCGGCAAGCCAGCTCCTACAGAAAAGCAGCTCTGCTTTCGCTCTGGTTTTTGATCTGGCTGTTAAACACTCAAGCCGGCCGGTAGGCCGCTGTGCTCTGCTTTTGATCTGCTTTTGATTTTGATCTGCGGGCCCCGTCAACCACGATGGCCGCAAGTAGGCACGGTGGAGCGGGTAAATCGGCAGGGATGCCGATTTAGCCGCGCCGGGCCATGGATGGCCCGTCGCGGCGGCCCGCGGAACCGGGCCGGAGTGCGGGCATGCCGAGCCTAGGCGAGGCACCGAGTGGTGGGGCAAAGACCTTTTGGTTACTTTTGGGGCGTTTGCCAAAAGTGACCCGCTGTAAGAGCGGAACCATAAGCGGCCGTTACCGCAGCAACGGATATGTACACCTTCAGGCCCGACTCCGCAGCCACTGCATAAACCCCTTCTTAACCGGCACCACAGGCGCCTCCTGCGTCAAACTCTGAGCCGCATGCAACCTGAAATCCAACAAACTTTTCATAGCCTCACTGATGTCATGCCGAGCATCCAGACAAGGCTTCAGATACTCCTTCTCAATCCGATACAACGTACAAAACGTCTTCGCCGAAAAGTCCGCAGGCACACCCTGCTCCGAAAGAATCCCGGCCTCACCAATCACCTCCCCAGGCCCCATCCGCCCGGCTTCAAACTTGTGCCCGGCCTTGGTCAACATCACCGAAATCACCCCGGACTCGATGATAAACAGGTGATCACTCACCTCCCCCGCCGGCAAAATCATCTCCCCGGCGCGAAAGGTCTGCAGCGTCATGTTCTGGCTGAATGTCTCCTTCTCCTCCTGCCTCAACGTCGAGAAAATAGACGAGCTCTCCAACAACGCCCGAGCCCGGGAAACCGTCACCGGCGCATTACTCTCGGCAGCCGACAACAAGCTCACCCCCGCCGCCTGCAAATGCCGAAACGCCAAATCATAAAGCTGATTGCGCACCTCACGCTTAAGCGCCATGGCCGGCACAAACCCGCTGATCTCATACTCCACGCCACCACTGGCCGACGTCTTGAACGCCACGCTCGGCGCCGGCTTGGCCAACAACGGCCGACACCCCTGCATCGCCCGCTCCAGCGCATCCAGCACGGTTTGGGGCCGCGCATGGGGGCTGACTTGCAGGCTGACCGCCAAGCCAAACATATCTGCGGGACGTGAGAAGTTGATGATCTTGGCCTTGGCCGCCAACGAGTTGGGCACCACCGCCAGGCTGCCCTGGGAGGTTTGCAGTTGGGTGGCGCGCCAGTCGATGTCGATCACCCGGCCTTCGGTGCCGTCGATGGAGATCCAGTCATCCAGTTGGTAGGGTTTGGTGGTGTTGAGCACGATGCCGGAAAACACGTCGCTCAAGGTGCTTTGCAACGCCAGGCCGACGATGATTGCCACCGCGCCGGAAGTGGCCAGCACGCCCTTGACCGGCAGGTCGAGCACGTAGGCCATGGCGGCGATGATCGCGATCAGGAAAATCACCGCGCCCACCAGATCCTGCAACAGCCGCCCGGTGTGGCCGACCCGCTGCATCATCACCGCGCCGAGCAATACCGTGAGGGTGCGCGCCGCAAACAGCCACCAGCCGATCTGGAACGCCGTTGCCGCCAAATGCAGCGCCACGTTGTCGCCGAACGGCGCGACCTGCATCGGGTTCATGCCTTCGTTGAACAGCACGGCGCTGAACACCGCAAAGATCACCAGCCGCGCCGCCAGCTTCCAATTGGCGAAATCGGCAGAGATCAAACGCCATACGGCAATATCGATCAGCACCAGCGCCAAGGCACAGAACATCGGGTGATCGGAGATAAATGAGGGCATTCAGGCGACTCCAGGGCGAATGCCATGAAGATCGCATGAAATGCCTTTGGAGGGTATAGCGCCCTAGCGCTGCATCTGCCCGAATTGCCCGGACTGATAGTCGGCAAACGCCTGGTGGATTTCCTGCTCGGTGTTCATCACGAACGGGCCGTGACCGACGATGGGCTCGTCGATCGGTTCGCCGCTGAGCAGCAACACCATGGCATCGTCGCTGGACTCGAGGCGCAGTTGCGTGCCATCGCGCTCAAACAGTGCCAACTGCCCTTCCCGCGCCACCTCGGTTGCGTTGATCCGCAGCGTGCCGCGCAATACCACCAGCGCGGTGTTGCGCCCGGCATGCAGGTCCAGCGTCACCGAACGGCCGGCGTTGAGACGCATGTCCCACACGTCGATCGGCGTGAAGGTACGGGCCGGGCCCTTGACTCCGTCGAACTCGCCCGCGATCAGGCGCAGGCTGCCGGCGTTGTCGGCCAGGGGCAGCGTCGGGATATCGCCATCGAGAATGGTCTGGTAACCGGCGTCGGTCATTTTGTCCTTGGCCGGCAGGTTGACCCACAACTGGACCATCTCCAGAGCGCCGCCGCTGCGGGCAAAGGCCTCGGAGTGAAACTCCTCGTGGATGATGCCCTTTGCCGCAGTCATCCATTGCACATCGCCCGGGCCGATGGTGCCGCCGGCGCCGGTGGAATCCCGGTGCTCGACTTCGCCTTTGTACACGATGGTCACGGTTTCAAAGCCGCGATGGGGATGCTGGCCCACGCCGCGACGTTGCTCGGTCGGGGTGAACGCCGCAGGACCGGCGTGATCCAGCAACAGGAACGGGCTGATCTGCTTGCCCATGGTGTCGTAGGAAAACAGCGTGCGAACCGGAAAGCCGTCGCCGACCCAATGGCCACGTGGGCTGGTGTAGATGCCGATGATCTTTTTCATATGTGTCTCCAGTAATGGATACACCTTAAATCCGATACCAATTCCGCGCTAGACGGCAAAACCGGCCCTGATCGTCCCATCAGTGGAACAAAGACTCGGGGCTGGATTATTTTATATTTCGACCATAATATGGCGACAAATATTACAAGCGTAATTTTTAGCTCACCCCGCCCCACGGAGCCCGACATGAACCCTCTCCCCCTGCGTCTTCTCACCCCCCTGGCCCTGCTGGCGGTACTCAGTGGCTGCAACAACAAGGCCGACCCCGTCGCCGAAGCGCCCCTGCCCCGCCCGGTGCTGGCCGCCAAGGTCGAAGCCGCCGGCAGCCAGCAAAGCGCCTACACCGGCGTAGTGGCCGCGCGCACGGAAAGTGACCTGGGGTTCCGCGTCAGCGGCAAGGTGATCGAGCGCAAGGTTGATCCCGGCCAGCACGTCAACCGTGGCGACACTTTGCTGGTGCTGGATATCGGCGACTTCGAACTGGCCCTGCGTTCGGCAAAAAACCGCGTCAATGCGGCCCAGGCGCAACTGCGCCAACGCCGGGACGATGAATCCCGCTACCAGCGCCTGGCCAATACCGGCGCCGTGTCGCGGCAGATTTTCGACCAGTCCGCCACCAACCTGCGGGTGGCCGAAGCCGAGCTGGCCTCCGCGCAATCCGACGCCAGCCAGATCGAAAACCGCCGCACCTACTCGGTGCTCAGGGCCGACAGCGACGGCATCATCACCGACGTGCGGGTGGACCGCGGCCAAGTGGTCGCCGAGGGGCAAGTGGTGGCGCGCCTGGCTCACGACGGCGCCCGGGAAGCCATCGTCAACCTGCCGGAAAACCAGCGCGACCAGGCTTCGCAAAAAGCCCTGGCGTTCCCCTTCGGCGCCCCTGAGCAGGCAGTGACCGCCACGTTGCGCGAGCTGTCTGCCAGCGCCGACCCGACCACCCGCACCTACCGGGCCCGCTATGTCTTGCATGGCCCCGTCGACCGCTTCGCTCTCGGCTCGACCATCACCGTGCGCCTGCAAGGTAACGGCCAGGCGCAACAGACCCGCGTGCCCATCGGGGCGCTGCAGGATGCCGGCAAAGGCACCGGTGTGTGGGTGATTGGCGCCGATGACAAGGTCAGCTTCGCCCCGGTCAACGTCGCCAGCCTCGGCCAGGAGGACGCGTTGCTGGACAGTGGCGTGGACCCCGGCCAAGTAGTCGTCGCCCTCGGCGCGCACCTGCTGCACAGCGGTGACGCGGTACGCCTGTTGCCGGCCCAGGTATTGGCCCTCAACCGTCAGCAGGAACACTGATAATGCGCGGGATCAACCTCTCCGAACTGGCGGTCAAGCATCGCGCGGTCACGCTGTTCCTGATCATCGCGATCCTCGCCGCCGGGGTCTTTGCCTTTGGCAAACTGGGGCGCGCCGAAGACCCTTCGTTCACCGTCAAGGTCATGACCATCACCGCCGCCTGGCCCGGCGCCACCGCGCAAGAGATGCAGGAGCAAGTGGCCGACCGCCTGGAAAAACGCCTGCAGGAGCTGGACTATTACGACCGCGTCGAAACCATCGCCCAACCGGGCTTCGTCTCGATGCGCATGACGTACCTGGAGTCCACCCGTCCCAGCGAGATCCAGGACCTGTTCTACCAGACCCGCAAAAAGCTCAGCGACGAAGCCGCGAAGTTGCCCAAGGGGGTGATCGGGCCGTTTTTCAACGATGAATACTCCGACGTGTACTTTTCCCTGTACGCGCTGGAGGCCGAACACCTGCCCCACCGGCAACTGGTGCAAATGGCCGAGGACATGCGCCAGGGCCTGCTCAATCTGCCGGGAGTGAAGAAGGTCAATATCCTCGGCGAACAGGCGCAGCGGATCTTCGTCGAGTTTTCCTATGAGCGCCTGGCCACCTTGGGCATCAAGCCCGAGCAGATCTTCGCCGCCCTCGCCGCCCAGAATGCCGTGGCGCCTTCAGGCTTTGTCGAGACCGCCGGGGCACGCGCCTATATCCGCATCGACGGGGCCTTCGACAGCCTGGCGCTGATCGAAAACGTCCCGCTGGAAGCCAACGGCAAGCTGCTGCGCATCGCCGATGTGGCCACCGTCAGCCGGGGTTATGAAGACCCGCCCAGCTACCGTATCCGTCATCAGGGCGACCCCTCGCTGATGCTCGGGGTGATCATGGAGAAGCACTGGAACGGCCTGGAACTGGACAAGGCTCTCAAGGCTCAGGAAGCGAAAATCCAGGCCGACCTGCCGCTGGGGGTCAACTTCGCCAAGGTCTCCGACCAGGCGAAAAACATCAGCCTGGCGGTCAACGAGTTCATGCTGAAGTTCTTCGTCGCCCTCGCGGTGGTGATGGTCATCAGCCTGCTGGCCCTGGGGTTCCGCGTCGGGCTGGTGGTGGCCGCTGCGGTGCCGCTGACCTTGTCGATCGTGTTTGTGATCATGCTGATGACCGGCCGCGAATTCGACCGGGTGACCCTGGGCGCGTTGATCATTTCCCTCGGCCTGCTGGTGGACGACGCGATCATTGCGATCGAGATGATGGTGGTCAAACTCGAGGAAGGTTTTGACCGGATCCACGCGGCCACCTTCGCCTGGAGTTCCACCGCCGCGCCGATGCTCACGGGCACGCTGGTGACGATTATCGGCTTCCTGCCGGTGGGTTTTGCCCGCTCGGGGGCCGGTGAATATGCCGGGAATATTTTCTGGATCGTCGGTTTTGCGCTGATCGCCTCGTGGCTGGTGGCGGTGGTGTTCACCCCGTACCTGGGGGTCAAGCTGCTGCCGCACATCGAGCCGGTTGTCGGCGGCCACGACGCAATTTACGCCGGGCGCTATTACCAGAAACTGCGGCGCCTGGTGGATGCTTGCGTGCGCAGACGCTGGCTGGTCACCGGGCTGGTGGTGGCGGCCTTTGTGCTGTGTGGCCTGGGCATGGGCGTGGTGAAGAAGCAGTTCTTTCCCAACTCCGACCGTTCCGAGCTGATTCTGGAGGTGTACATGCCACCGGGCAGCGCCTTCAAAAGCACCGAGGCGGTAGCGGCGCAGGTGGAAAAGGCGTTGATGGAGGAGCCGCAAACCGTCATGGTCGACACCTATGTCGGCGGTGGTGCACCGCGGTTTTTCCTGTCGCTGAACCCTGAGCTGCCAGACTCGGCCTTCGCCAAGTTGATCGTGCAGACCGCCGACGCCCATGCCCGGGACAACCTGAAAAAACGCATGGCTGAACGCATCGCTGCCGGCGAGTTTCCATCGGCGCGGGTGCGCGTCACCCAGTTGGTGTTCGGCCCGCCGGTGCCCTTCCCGGTGGTGTTTCGCGTGTCCGGTCCCGACCTGAATGTGCTGCGCAGCCTGTCTGAAGATGTGCGCCAAGTGGTCGCGGCCAACACACTCACGCGGGACAGCTTCCTCGACTGGGGCGAGCGCGCCAGCAGTTACCGCCTGGTACTCGACCAGGACCGCCTGCGCCTGCTGGGCTTTACCCCCGACGGGGTGAAATCCCAGCTCAACGCGTTGCTCAGCGGCAACCCGATCACCGAAGTGCGCGAAGGCAATCGCACCGTTTCAGTGGTTGCCCGCTCCCAGGGCAGCCAGCGCGAAGACCTCGGCAACCTGGACAATATGACCCTGACCAACAGTGCCGGCGTCTCGGTGCCATTGGCCCAGGTCGGGCATTTCCAGGCGGTGATGGAAGAACCGATCCTCAAGCGCCGCAATCGCGCACTGACCGTGGAAGTGCGCGCCGACATCGTCGACGGCACCCAGCCGCCAGATGTGGAAATGGCGGTGTACAAGGACCTGCAACCCCTGATCGCCAAGCTGCCGGCCGGGTATCAGATCGTCATCGGCGGCCCGGTGGAAGAAAGCGCCAAGGCCAACGTGGCGCTGGCGGCACTGTTCCCGATCATGATCCTGCTGACGTTGACGGTGATCATGTTCCAGGTGCGTTCGTTCGGGGTGATGTTCATGGTGTTCGCCACCGCGCCGCTGGGGCTGATCGGAGCGGTGCCGACGTTGTTGCTGTTCAACCAGCCGTTCGGGTTCAACGCGATATTGGGGTTGATCGGGATTGGCGGGATTCTGATGCGCAATACGCTGATCTTTACCGACCAGATTCGGCAGAACCAGGACCAGGGCATGGTGATTCGCGAGGCGATCATCGAGGCCACGGTGCGCCGGGCACGGCCGGTGATATTGACCGCGCTGGCGGCGGCGTTGGCGTTTATTCCGCTGACGCTGTCGGTGTTCTGGTCGTCGCTGGCGTATGTGCTGATTGGCGGGGTGTTGGTGGGGACAGTGTTGACGTTGCTGTTCTTGCCGGCGTTGTGCAGTCTGGTGTTAGGGCGGGAGAAGACCCGGGAAGTGGTGACTGCAACCTGATCCAACCAACACCACAAACCAATGTGGGAGCGGGCTTGCTCGCGAAAGCGGTGTACCAGATAAGCAGATGTCGACTGATAAACCGCATTCGCGAGCAAGCCCGCTCCCACACAAGCCCGCTCCCACATTTAGAGGTGTGGCGTTTTTAAGTCAGCGCTTGGAGAGCTCCATGATCATCCGGCTCAGCAGATAAATCCGCGGCGCCACGCTCTCCACCTCGGCATATTCCTCCGGCGTATGGATATTGCCCCCGACAATCCCGAACCCGTCCAGGGTCGGCGTACCCACGCCAGCCGACAAGCTCGCATCCGCCGCCCCGCCGCTGCCCTCAATGGTCAGCTTGCGCCCCAGCTCGCCATAAATCCCCTGGGCAATCGCCACCAGCTTGTCCGACTCCGGCGTCTGCGGCATCGGCGGCAGGCCACGGTGCAAACTGGTGGTCACTTCAGTCTCGGGGATCAGCTTGTTGGCCGAGACCCGTGCCAGGTCTTTCTCGATCCGGTCAAACTCTTCCGGCAACGCCGCCCGTACATCCGCCTTGGCGGTGGCCTGGTCGGGGATCACGTTGACCCGGTCGCCGGAGTTGATCACGGTGAAGTTGATGGTGGTTTTCTTCTCGGCATCCCCCAGCTTGCCCAGTTGCAGAATCTGGTGCGCCGCTTCCATCGCCGCGTTGCGCCCCAATTCCGGGGCGACGCCGGCGTGGGCGGCCTTGCCCTTGACCTCGACCACGGCGGTGGCGCTGCCTTTGCGCCATACCACCAGGCCATCGGCCGGGCGACCCGGTTCCAGGTTGAGCGTCACGTCGTGGCCCTTGGCGGTGTTGCGGATCAGCTCGGACGCGCCGTCGGTGCCGGTTTCTTCGCTGGCGTCCAGCAGGAAGGTGATTTGTGCGTAGTCCTTGAAGCCCTGGTTTTTCAGGACCTTCAACGCGTAGATGCCGGCGACGATGCCGCCCTTGTCATCCATCACGCCCGGGCCATAGGCGCGGCCGTCCTTGATGTGGAACGGCCGGGCAGCCGCCGAGCCTTCCTTGAACACCGTGTCCATGTGGGCCATCAGCAGGATCCTGGCCTTGCCGGTGCCCTTGAGGGTGGCGATGACATGGCTGTTATGGGCCGCGGCATCCGGCACCAACTGGATGCTGAAACCCAGTTGCTTGAGCTCATCGACGGCGATGTCACGCACTTGGGTCAGGCCCGGCTCGTAGCCGGAGCCCGAATCGATATTCACCAGGCGCTCCAGCAGTTTCAAGGCTTCGGCCTTGTACTGCTCGGAATCGGCCTGGATCTGTTTGTGGGGTTCGGCGCTGAAGGCCGGCATGGCGAAAGACAGCGCCAGGGTGGCTGCCAGTAAGCTGCGTGGGAAGTTGAAAAGCATGAACCGATCCTTGTTTTTGTTGGAAGGTAGCGCTCCACCCTACCTGACAAACACCGATTTGTTGATCCTCAGATCGACCTCAGCCAACTTCCCTGCACCGAACTGACCCGGTTGCGCCCGCTGCTCTTGGCCTCGTACAAGGCCTGGTCGGCATCGTTCAGCCAACTGGTGGCGTCGGCGTGTGCCGGCCGGTACGGCGCCAGGCCGATGCTCAGGCTGGCGCGCAAGGTCGGGTCCTGTGCGTAGGCCAGGGAGTTGAAGCGATCACGCAGGGCGTCCATCACCTCGGTGGCGCGGTTCAGGGGCATGTCCGGCAGGATCACGCAGAATTCGTCGCCACCGTAGCGCCCGGCCAGGTCAGTGGCCCGCAGGTTCTGGCGCAGCACTTTGCTCAATTGACGCAGCACGATATCGCCGGTGACATGGCCGTAGGTGTCGTTGATGGTCTTGAAGTGGTCGATGTCGATCAGCGCGATGGCGGCGCCCTGCTGGTCGCGGCGGCAGCGCTGGAACTCGATTTCCAGGTGGTCTTTCCAGGCGCCGTGGTTGAGCAGGCCCGACAGGCTGTCGGTGCGGCTCAGGGCCAGCAACTCGCGCTTGTGCCGGGCCAGGGTGATCGCTTGCCGGTAACAGATCCAGCCCAGCGCCAGGGGATACAGCATCAGGATCGGCAGGCAGGCGTAGAGCTGCACTTCACTGGTGAGGGCGGTCACCGCCGGAGTGAACACCAGCATCGAGGCGCCGATGCCCAGCGCCTGGGCCACCCAACCGGCGAGCATGAAGCGCGGGCCGCCGATGGCGACGTTGTTCATGGTCATCATCGACAAGGTGGTCACGCTGGGCAGCGGGTTGAACTGCATGGCGCCAACCCAGAACCCGCCGCAAAACGAGTCGAACAGCAGGTTGCGGTGTTCCGAGCGCAGGGAGTTTTTCGAGTGCCGCGACCATTGGTAGGCCACATGCGGCCAGATGAAGGCATTGGCGATCATCACTCCCCAGACCCAAGCGGATTTATCCAGCGGGTAGATGGCGGCGGCCACACAGACAAACCCGAGGGTCAATCCCAGGGTGCGCGACTTGTACAAGCGTGAAGCGAGCGAAAGTCCGTTTCCTCCTGCGGCTGGCATGTCTGGCTTGATCCTGGATGAATGCCCGAAGTCTATCAGGGCACCGGCAGATCGCCACTACCGCTCATAAGCTGACCTTCAGCTGGAAAAGCCCCGGGCCAACATCAGCGCCACCCCCAGCAGCAACACCGCCGTGGCCCGTTGCAGCAACACCCGGCGCTTGGGGTTTTCCAGCACGTGCTTGATGCGCTGGCCGAAGTAGCAATACAGGCAGCCGCTGGCAAATTGCAGCAGCAGGAAGGTCAGGCCGAGGATCGCGATGTCGGCGGCGGCACTGCCCTGGCCGATGGCGGCGAACTGCGGGAATACCGCGCTGAACAGAATGATCGCCTTGGGA
Organism: Pseudomonas sp. KK18; assembly: GCF_037094675.1. Taxonomy (NCBI): domain Bacteria; kingdom Pseudomonadati; phylum Pseudomonadota; class Gammaproteobacteria; order Pseudomonadales; family Pseudomonadaceae; genus Pseudomonas; species Pseudomonas sp. KK18. The sequence continues at coordinate 2,809,414 of NZ_CP146605.1, read as the reverse complement.
TTCGACAACCCGGTCAGCAGACCTTTTCCGAACAGGCTGCGGGCATTTTCCGGGGTTGCATCGTTGGTCTTGATGGTCACTCCGCTGCTGGTCCATTGCTTGTAGGCCAGGTAAAGGATGTAGGCCACGCCTACCACCTGGATGATCCGGGTGATCAGCGGGTAATCCTTGATCAGCTCGGAAAAACCCACGGCAAAGATCAGGATCGACACCAGGTAGGAAACACTCGCCCCGAACTGCGCCGGCAGGGAGCGGCGCAGGCCGTCCTTCAGGCCGAGGCTGAGCAACAACAAGGTCATGGGCCCGGGGCTGAAGGCCAGGGTGGTGCACAGCAGCAGGAAATACAAAAACGAAGACAGCGTCAGCGCGGTGGCCATGGCGTGGAATTTCACAGCAGGAAAGAGGGCTTGCAGTCTAGGGCGCACGTGCCGCCACAGGCAGGTAAACTCTACGGATATACGCGCAGACTTTACCGGTGAAGTTGGCGGCAAACTTAAGGACAGTGTGATGCCCATTCCTGCGATTCACTTTCATGACCGAGCACCGAAGGTGCAGCAGATCGTCGATGCCCTGGCCCATGCGATCGAGCAAGGCGAATTGGCCGCTGGCAGCAAACTGCCTTCGGTGCGTGAGTTGGGAGCCTTGCTGGGCGTCGGAAAATTCACCATGAATGAAGCGCTGGATCGCCTGCGCGGGCGTCACCTCCTGACCTCCAGCCAGGGCCGCGGGCACTTTGTCGCCAGCAGCCTGGCACAGCCGTCGTCCAGCACCTGGGTCGACTTGCTGCCCCAGGACTTGCTCAGCGTACTGCGCCGCCCCCTGGCCATGGCCCAGGGCGACCTGCGCCCCGGCGGCGGCCATCTGCCGGAAGACTGGCTGGATTCCGAAGCCCTGCGCCAGGCCATGCGCAGCGCAGTCCGCGCCCCTACCCTGCGCATCGCCGGGCTGGGCACCCCGGCGGGCCTGCTGCCGTTGCGCCAGGCGCTGCAACAGAAACTGCACGGTGAAGGGTTGTCGGTGCCGGTGGAACAAATCATCACCACGCCCAACACGGTGCAAGGCCTGGACATGCTCATGCGCCTGCTGGCGCGGCCCGGGGACACGGTGCTGCTGGATGCACCGTGTTATTTCAACTTCCACGCGAACCTGGCGTTGCATGGGGTCAAGGTGGTGACGATCGCCCGGCGGCCTGATGGTTTTGATTTTGTCGCGCTGGAGCAGTTGTTGGCGGAGCATCGTCCGAGCCTGTACCTGACCACCAGCGTGTTGCATAACCCCACCGGGCATTCATTCAGTCCGAGCCAGGCGTTTCGGTTGTTGCAACTGGCCCGGGAGTATCGCTGCCATATCGTTGAGGATGATCTTTACGGGGATTTGCACCCTAACCCCCCGCCGCGCCTGGCGACTTTGGCGGGATTGGAGCAGGTGACGTACCTGTCGGGGTTTTCGAAGGTGCTGACGGCGAACGCGCGGGTCAGTTATGTGGTGGCGGCGCCGCAATTGGCGGCGAATCTGACCAATATGAAGTTGATGAGCGGCGGCATAACGTCCGAGCTGTTCGAACAGATTGTGTATCGGCTGCTGAGTGAGGGTGGGTATGCCAGGCATCGCAAGCGCATGGTTCAGCGGCTGCTGGAGGCTGGGGGGCGGGTTGAGCAGTGGCTGCGGCGTTGTGGGTGTGAATTGCCGATGGGGTTTGAGGGGGGGATGTTCATCTGGGCGCGGTTGCCGGCGGGGGTAAATGGTGAGCGGCTGGCTGAAGCCGGGTTGAAACGCGGGATGGTGTTGGCGCCGGGGGCGTTGTTCGGGTATGAGCCGGGGTTGCGGGATTTCATGCGGTTTAATGTGGCGCATTGCGACGAAGGGCGGGTTCAGGCGCAGTTTGAAGGGTTGCTGGGGGCGCCAACCCGAAGAGTTGGCGCCGGGGTTACGGATCAAGCGGAGGGTTGATCACCGTTCACTGGAGATCACGCGCTGGCTGCAGATATGAGCCATGCTCACCGGGGTAGCGTCGCCACCCACGCCGACATCCGGGTACTCCTCGATGCGCAGGCGCCAGACGGCGAAGTTGTAGTTGGTCTCCCAGGTATTTTTGTAACCCGAGTCGTAGGACACATACCTGACAGTCGCCTCACCCGCGCAGTTGCCCAGGTTGACCGTACCGGATGCCGCGCCCGACACGCCGGTTACCGAACCGTAGTAAGGGATGTACACCGGCAGGTAGGTATTACGGTTGACGTGCTTGTCGAGTTGCAGATACGGGGTCAATCCCTGCAGGCGTTTACCGGTGCTGTCGGCCCAGGTCACGGCCCAGCTCAAGTCACGTGCCGCCTGGGTGGTCATGAACGGGTCGTAGTCATTGGCCGAAGCCGGGATCCGCACCACGTTGTCACCTTGCACACTGTGGCTCAACACCTCGGGTGTGGAGCCCAGCGACAGCTTGTAGCGCGCCGTAGCCTTCCAGGTTGCGGCCGGGTTAGGCCGCACCCGTACGTTCACCACGCCATTAACCGATGGCGTTGGCCAGGTGATTTTCGCCTTGGGGCTGATCGGGATCCATTTGACGCCGTCAAAATACTCGGAAATCCACTGGCCCCGATCGCTCTCGTTCACACCGTCGAAATAGGCACTGACCTTCTGCCCGCGCAGGGCCTTGAAGGAGAAGTAGTCTTCATCGGTCGCCGTGTCGGAGTTACCCGTGACGTAGTTCAGGGTATCCGGCAGTTGATAAGCCGTTTCGAAACTGTCGTTAGGCTCGAAATCGTCAATCGTCATGTTGATATCCACGCCGAAACTGAACGGCGAACCGTCAGCCGAATTGGCATGCATGAACCAGTAGTAGTCGCCAGGTGGCAGTACGCCAGCCAACACCTCGTTGGCATTGCCCGGGTTATCCGACGTGCCGAGAGAAGTGATGTTGTTCTGGCCGTCGTCCTGGAACAGGGTCAGGGACATGTTGGTGGCAGCACTCTGCCCTACCAGCATCACTGTCGCCCGTGCTTTTTGCGGCACGTTGAAGTGGTAGCAGACGTCGTTGCCGGTTTGCACACCGTCCAGGTTATACATCTGGTTGATACCGAGGGTCTGGCACAGCGGCGTGAACGCCTGGGCCGCCACGGCCTGGGCATCCACCTTGGCGCTATCTGCCTGTACAGGCTCGGCGACCACAACCCCGCTCAAGGCCTTGGCAGCCTGCACCGGCTTTTTCAGCTGCTGCGAGGTTTTGATTTTGTCCAGGAAGGCAGCCGACGCCTTCTGCGCCGTGACGTTGCCGCCACTCTTGAGGGCTTGTTGCACGGCTTGCTGCAACGGTTGCGGCGTCAAGTGTGCAGGAGATTGTTCGGCCAGGGCGCAGGCCGAAACGAAGCAGGACGCCGCGATGGCGGCTCCGAGCATGAACGCTTTTTTCGATTTCATTTTTTATCCATCCATAGTTAAAAAATTGAAGCTCAGGTGATCGGCGACATCCGGTCACCTGGGATGGAATGTAGGACATAACTGTATGCATGTACAGTATTTTATGGCGACAAGATAGATGCGCCAATCCCGACTACGCTCATCCCCAACAAAAACGACACCGAGCGCTCCCAATGACTCACCCCACCGAGGCTTTCCGCTCCACCTACCGCGCCAGCATCCACCCCTGCTACAACCCGTGGCTCCACGCTGGTTTCGTTTTCGGCTACGGCCTGCTCTGCATCAGCCTGTTCTGGTCCACCACCCGGCAAATCCAGCCATTGGAATGGCTGGCCATCCCCCTCACCCTGATTTTCTTCAATCTGTGTATCTATCTCGTCCACCGTCACCTGGGCCATCACAAACACACCTTCGCCCGCCTGTTCTACGCCCGCCACACCGGCGACCACCACAGCTTCTTCACCCCCGCCCACATGACCTACGACAGCCCTCGAGACTGGCGTGTCATCCTGTTCCCCGCCTGGCTCATCCTGGTCCACAGCCTGGTCATCACCCTCCCCGCCTGGTGGCTGCTCAAACACCTCAACCCCAACATCGCCGGCCTGTTCGCCGGCTGCATGATCCTCGGTTACCTGCTCTACGAGTTTTTCCACGCCTGCGAACACCTGCCCCCCGACCACCCCGTGGCCCGCCTGCCGTGGATCCGCCAGATGCACCACCTGCACGCCCTGCATCACCGGCGCGAACTGATGCAGGGACGCAACTTCAACATCGTCCTGCCGCTGATGGACTACCTGTTCGGCACCCTGCATTGGGAACCGCCCACCACTGATCACCAGGAATCGTCATGAGTACCCGTCCAAGCAACGTTGGTCGTCTGGTCCTGCTGATCCTGACCGCCATCGTCGCCTTCCTGCTGCTGATGCCCACCAAAGTGCAACCGGTCAACTGGTCGCCGCCCAAGGCGCCATCCCTGAAGGACGGGCCCTACGCCGAAAACCAGCGCCTCAAGGACGTGAAAAGAACCGGCGCCCAGGACATCGCCGGGCCCGAAGCCCTGTTGCTGGATGGCAAAGGGTTCCTCATCACCGGCCTGCATGACGGGCGCATCATCCGCACGGCCCCCGAAAGCCACGTTCTCGAAGAGCTGACCAACACCCAGGGTCGCCCCCTGGGCCTGGCCCTGCATCCGGACGGGCGGTTGATCATTGCCGATGGGATCAAGGGCCTGCTCGCCCTCGACACCCAGCACAATCTCACCACCCTGGCCACCAGCGCCGCCGGCCTGCCGTTTGGCTTTGTCGATGACGTCACCGTCGACGCCGCCGGGCGTTATGCGTACTTCAGCGATGCATCAAGCCGATGGGGTTATGGGGAAGACGGCGAGGCGGTGATCGAGCACGGCGGTGACGGCCGTTTGCTACGGTATGACTTCAGCACCGGCCACACCGAGGTATTGCTGGACCAGTTGCAATTCGCCAATGGCGTGGCCCTGGGGCCGAACGAAGACTATGTGCTGGTCAACGAAACCGGCGCCTATCGCATCAGCCGCTACTGGCTCAAGGGCGACAAGGCCGGCGTCCACGACCTGTTTATCGACAACCTGCCGGGCCTGCCGGACAACCTCAGCTTCAACGGCAAGGACCGGTTCTGGGTTGCCTTGTATTCACCGCGCAACCCGCTGCTCGACGGTTTTGCCGGCTACCCGCTGATGCGCAAGATCATGGTACGGGCACTGATGGTGGTGCCCAAGCCCATCGAGCGTAAGGCCTTTGTGCTCGGGCTGGACGTGAACGGCAAGGTCATCGCAAACCTGCAGGATGGCAGCAGCGGTAACTACTCGCCCGTCACCACGGCACGTGAGTACGGTGACTGGTTGTATCTGGGTTCGCTTAAAAACACCGGTATGGCGCGCTTGCCACTCAAGGTGGCGTTGGCGCAATAACGAAAAAAAGCCCCTCGGCTATGGCTTGGACCAGACCTCCCAAATAATTGCCAGGACCATCAAAACCAATCCGCCGTAATAGGGCCATACTGCCCATCGCCTCAGAGCCACGGGGACGGACGTCAACTCTGCCTCAGTCGCCTCGCCCTTTTTTACATGGCGTTTTGGCATGGACAGCAGCTCGACGATCACAACCATTCGCATGGTTTTGTCGATCGGCAGATTCCTGCGCCAAAAACGCTTGGTGCGTTGAACGGCCTCGTTTTCGGTGAAGTAGCTTTCCAACTCATCGAGTTTTCTGTACGCGACGAAGAGCAACAGTCCCAAGTTGATAAGCATCCATAAAAGCAACGTAACAGTGAAAAAATCATAATAAGACATGATCAAGCCCCATCAGGCTGATACATCAGGTCACCCATCATTTCTCCACCCCATTCACCGGCACGCCCAAACGTACTCCCGGCGGCATAACCTCCGGCAGCACCGCCGATGATCCCGCAGACCAGCGCACCCTGCCCTTTCACCGCAACCCCCATGACTATCCCGCATAAACGTCTCCCGAGCGCAGCCCCCAGAGTCCCTCCAATAGCGGCCCCGCCTACCCCACCCACCAACTTCCCACCCTGCACATACTTCGCCCGACTGCACTGTGCCTCCCGCCCCTCCATGCACGCTTCCTTGACCTCCAACCCCGCCCCCCCCACATCCAACGCCAACCCCACATACGTCCCCTTGCCCAAAAACCTCGACGTCTCGACAATGCTGCGAATCCGCTGCGTATAGCCCACGATTTCACTCTTGTGCAGATAACTCTTGGTGGAAATACCCAGCACTTTTTTCAGCGATTTATTGGTTTTCAGGCTCGTGCCAAATCGCGCCGCGCCTCGCAACTGTGTATCCAAACGCCGGAACAACATCTGCCGCTGCAGGATAAAAAGCGCCTTGTTCACCCCACCGTTCTTCAATTGCTGATGCAGCCGTTCAATCTCCTCCAACGTGTGCTGGACCTCGTCCAAATGTCGTCCCCACGCCGACGTCGCACTGCCGACGCCCACAGAGCTGTACCCGAGAAAGCTTTGCAGCAAGTCATAATTATTGATCACCGCTGTCCCCGCTGATGCGTCCAACTCCAAGTTGCGCTGAATCTCCTGGGCATGGCGCATCAACCACGCATCATCGGCAGTGCATGCCACCCCATGGTAATCAGGAATAATCACCATCTGCCCCGGCGTCACCAGGCTTGTCTGGCGCAAATGCAGGTTCAACGCGTCGAATTGATCGGAGAGTTGCCGACTGGACCCGGTCAGCAAGCGGGACTTCAAGCTGAGGTAGTCCGTGGTGCGCTCATTGATGTATCCCTGCGCCATCACTTACATCCCTGATGTAATGAATATGGCGCAGGAATATAAGCAGGCTGACTCAGCCCGGACACAAGGTTGGAACAGCTGAAATTACATTTGGGAAATCACCTACCTGGCAGGTAATCAAGGCCTACAAAAAATCGTCGGACTCAATACCCCGTCATCTCCAGATACCCCACCCCACCCTGAAATTTCACCGGCCCTTCCCAGTAAGGAATGCTCAGGTTCATCCAGGCTTTTGGGTTGACCGCTTCCGTGGTGATATCCAGATGTTTGCCCGGGATCTTCAATGACCACTGGGTGGGAATGCTGCGCCCATCAATGGCAGTCGTGCCCAGCGGCGTCAGTTGAATATCCTGGTTGTGCAGGGTCTGTGTGTGGCCTTCTTTGTCGATCCAGGTACCCGTCAGGTACGACGGCCCGTCTTTCTGCCGCACCCGAAACAGCATCAACTGCTCGCCGCTGTCCAGGTGCAGGGAGAACCAGTCCCAGCCAGTCTGGCTGGCGGTCAGGGGCTGGCTGCTCCATTCGCGATCGAGCCAGGCGTTGCCGGTGACTTGGTAAGATTTTCCATCGATGGTCACGCGGCCATCTGCCTGGAAAAACGGCTGGCTGTAGTAGTACGACGCCTGGCCCTGGTCGGACTTGCGGCTGTAGCCGTTATCCCCCTGGAGCACCAGCGGGCGGCTGGAGGTCAGGTGCAGGTCGTAGTTGAAATGCTCGCCTGCAGCCTTGAGTTGCATGTCCGCCAAGGGGCTGGCTGCACCGGGGCGGGTGGCGAAATTCCAGTCATCGATCCAGGCATTGAACGGCACCGCCTGGGCCCCTGCCTGCCCCACGCCGCCGCGGGCGTAGCGTTCGCTGGCGTAATGGCGGGTGGCCGAGGTGACGGCGGCGTGGCCGAGCCAGATCGTAGAGTCGTGCCAGCCCGGTTGTGTCGGGCCGGCCTTGAGTGCGTTGCGAAACAGCGTCCATTGCACGCCGTAGGCATTGCCCTCGGCATCCTTCAGGTTGGCGGTGAGGTACCACCATTCGATGCGATAGCCGTCATGGGGGCCATGGTCCTGGGGAAAGCTGAAGACCTTGCCGGGCACCACCTGGGCAAAGTCCGCGGCCTGGCTGCCCAGCCCGGCGAAGCTTTCTTCAGGCGCAGGCGGTTTGTCGCAGGCGCCCAGCAGCAGGAAGGTCGCCCATAGCAGGCACTTAATCTTCATTGGCAAAGGTCCTCAGCAAATCCGCCGGGCGACTGCGGTACAACTGCCACAGCGGCCAGGCCGAAGCCAGCAAGGTGGCCAGCATCGCCAGACCCAGCAGTTGCGCCAGTTGCCCCGGGAACACCTGCAACGGCAGGCGCCAGCCGAAGGCCTGGACGTTGATCACCACGTCCAGGCACCACGCCAGCAACAAGCCCAGCGGCAACGCCAGCACCAGGGTCAGCACCGCCAGCAGCCAGGTCTGGCCGAGGTTGAGCAGCATCAATTGGCGTCGTGTCACGCCCAGCGCCCACAGCGGGGCCAACTGGCCAAGACGGCTTTGGCTCTGGGTCAGCAGGCTGATGAACAACGCCACGCCGGCCACGCCCAGGGTCAGGCTGTTAAGGGCGGCGGTGGCGGCAAAAGTCCGTTCGAAGACCTGGCTCGACCAGCCCTTGAGCTGCTGCTGATCGACGATGCGGCTGTCTTCGAGGGCAAACCGTTCCTGTACTGCACGCACCAGCGGCGGCACGTTGCCCGGCAAAACCCGCAGGTTGAAACGCGCCGGCGACAATCCCGGCCAGTGCTGCAACAGGTGCCGCGAATTCACCAGCAAGTGGCCCTTGGGGTTGCCGTAGTCGGCATAAATCCCCACGACCTTCGGCGACCATGGACCTTGGGGCGTGGGGATGCTGACCACATCGCCCAGCCGCACCTTGAGCCGGCGTGCCATTTGCTCACTGAGCATCAGGCTGTCGTCCTGCAGCAACTGGCCCCATGGGTCCGTCGCCGCTTCCAGCAACGGCCAATGCTGGCGATAAGTAGGGTCGTCGACCACGCCGAACAGGTCAGCCGGCCACCCCTGCAACTGCACCGCAACCTGCCAGGTCGGCAGCACTGTCTGCACCAGGGGCTGCTGCACCAGCCAGGTTTGCAGCGCCTCGGCCTGGGCCGGGTTTTGCGGGTTGAGGTACAACTCGGCGGTCAGGCGTTGTTCCAGCCAGTTGTTGAAGGTCTGGCGAAAGCCCGAGGTCATCGAGCCCGCGCCGATATTGGCGGCCAACGCCAGCAGCAAGGCCATCAGCGCCAGGCTCAGGGCCGGCAACTGCTGGCGGCAATCGGCGAGAAACCATTGCCCCAGCACCGAACGGCTGCGCCCCAATACCGCCTTGAGCACGCCATTGAGCACCACCGGCAAGCCCAGCGCAGCGCCCAGCAACAAGGCCGCCATCAATACAAAACCACTGGCCAGGCTGTCGCCAAATACCAGTGCCAACAGCGCAACCAGTAAGGCCGAACCCGCCACCCAGCCCTGGCGTCGCAGCCAGCGCCCATGGGCCTGGTGCCAGGCCTGGGCATTGGCCAGCGCCAACAACGGCAAACGCGCCGCCCGCCACAGGCTGCTGGCCCCGGCGAGCAACGCGCCGAGCAAACCCAGGCCCAGGCCACTGAGCCACCACAGCGGGCTGAGGCTCAGTTGGCCGGGCAACTCGGCGCCATACAGGCCGCGCAAGCTGGCGGCTACATCCGGCAGCAACAGGCTGGCCAGCAAGTACCCGCTGGCCACGCCCGCCAGGCCACCCAGCACGGCCAGGCCACCGAGTTCCACCGCCAGGCTGAGGATCAGCATCCGCGCACTGACCCCGCACGCCCGCAAGGTTCGCAGCAGGCCGCGCCGCTGCTCCAGCGCCAGGCCGATGGCGGCATGCACGATAAACAAGCCCACCACAAAGGACAGAAAGCCCAGCGCATCGAGGTTCAGATGGAAGCTTTCAGTGAGGCGCGCGAGGTTGTTTTCCTCGGCCTGCTTGAGCTGCAGTTGCGCGCCCAGTTCCGGCGGCAGGGCGGGATGCGCGGCGGCAAAGGCCCTGTCCAGCAGCAACCGCGACAGGCGTTGGGGCATGTCCAGCAGCGGTTGGGCGAAGCCGATATCGGTCAGCAATACGCCAGGGGCCATGTCCGCTTGAACATGCAGCGGCGGCAGCGCCAGCCCGGCAGCTGTCAGCGGCTGGTCGCCCTCTTTCAGGCCCAGAGACTGCAAGGTCTGCGGCGCGATCCAGGTGCGTCCCGGCGGGTTGAAGAACGCGACCATCTGCGCCCGGTCCAGGGTCTGCCCGGCCAGCGCGCCACCGCCGGGCAACGACACCGGGTCGATGCCCATCACTTGCAGGCGCTGGTCTTCATGGCCCTTGAGCTGCACGCGGCCCTGCACCACCGGCGACACCGGCCACCCGGCGCGGCGCAGGTCGGCAAACAGCGCCTGGGGGAAGCTCGCACCGTCCGGCGCACTGAGGCTGGCCTGGGGTTCGCCGCCGATCAGCTGGCTGGCCCGCGCGTAGCTGTCCCGCGCCTGGCTGTTGAGGGCTTGCACGCCGGTCAACAGCGCGGTGGCCAGCCACAGGCCGGTGAGCACACTGAAGAATTGTACAGGGTGGCGCCGCCAATGGCTGAGCAGCGCGCGCAGTGTCCAGTGGAAGACGCGCATGTCAGCGGGCGTCCGCAGCGAGTACCTGGCCGCGATGCAACACCACCTGCTGGTCAAGGCGCGCCGCGATGCGCGGGCTGTGGGTGACCATCAGCAAACTGGTCGGGCTGTCCCGCAGCAGGTCCAGCAGCAGTTGCAGCACTTCGTCACTGGTGCCTTCGTCGAGGTTACCGGTGGGTTCGTCCGCCAGCAGCAAGCCGGGGCGCGACGCCAGGGCTCGTCCTACCGCTACCCGTTGCTGCTGGCCGCCGGACAGTTGTTCGGGGTAACGCCTGAGCAAGTCACCCAGGCCGAGTCGCTCCACAAGCTGCCCTTGCCACGCCGGATCGAGGCGCCCGGCCAGGCGCGCCTGGAAGGCCAGGTTGTCTTCGACCCGCAGGCTGCCGATCAGGTTGAACTGCTGGAACACCAGGCCGATCTCGGTGCGCCGCCAGTGGGCCAACTGCGCTTCGCTCATCTGGTCCAGGTGCTGATCGCCGACCTGGATGCGGCCACGGTCGACCTGGTCGAGCCCGGCCACCAGGTGGAGCAAGGTACTTTTTCCACTCCCGGACTCGCCCATCAGCGCAAGACTGCTACGCTCTCCCAGGTAAAGGTCGACACCCGCCAGCACGGCCAGTGGCCCCTGCGGCGTGCCATAGCTTTTAAACACCCCTTGTACCTGCAGCATCACCATTCCCCACCTGCCTCTGGACTGAGGCCGAGAATAACGGTTGTCACATTTTTATGTCACAACCATGGGCAAAAGGAGCGCCCCATGACCCCCTGCAAATTTTTCACATCGATTTCACCCGGCTGCCACCTGCTGCACTTTAAATTGCCGTCCATGGGCAGATAACAGGCTGGTTATTTCAAACGCCCGTTAGTGCAAGTGAACAATTTTTTATATCGGTATGTTCAGCAAAAAGACAGCGCCCCTGTGACACGCTTTTGCATATTCCTGCATCAGCGCTACTCACTTGGCGCCTGCCTAACTTGCCGCTGCCAGTTACCGGATTAACGCCTGGAAGTTACCAATGGTGAATAGTGTGGTTGACCTGACCCTGAGCAAGTCTCGCTCGCGCTGGGCATTTGTAAAACAGCTGAACAAACTGTGGCTTGGCGTGGCAGGTATCATGATGATCAGCCTGGCAGTAACGGCGTTCATCTGGTGGCCAAGATCGCCGCTGGACCTGGGCGTGGGCCACCGCCTGCTCACCTCCGGAACCCTGGAAGCCTGGCGTAACGGAGACCTGGTGGTGCTGGTCCGCCATGAGGAACGCTGTGACCGCTCCAACAACCCTTGCCTGGGCCCGTCAGACGGCCTGACCACGCTCGGCTCGTTGTCTGCCAGTGCCGTGGGCAAGGCCTTCCAGACCCTGGGCATGGAAAACACCGACGTACTGAGCAGCCCCACCACCCGTACCGCGCAGACCTCGCTTTTCATGTTCGGCAAGGCCGAACTGTCACCCGGCCCCCTGGCCATCTGCGGCCCTGCCATCGGCGAGGAACTGCGCCCGCATAAACACGCGGACCGCAACCTGCTGGTGGTCACCCACAGCGCCTGCATCAGCGACTTCGAGGAGGCATTGGGCTACTCACACGCTGCCCATGCTGAATACGGCAGTGCATTGTTTGTAAAGCTGCTGCCCGATGGCAAGTTCAAGGCGCTGGGTATTTTGAACAGTAAGGACTGGGCCGCCGTGCTTAAACAACTTTAGAACACTTCTTAACATTTAATCATTCAAGTTCGTTCAGCAAAAAGACAGCCAGACCGTGGCATCGTCTATGGTTTTAATTGAATTTTTGTCAAAAATTTATTAGCTCACTAACTTTTCACAAGTTAACAACATGACGATGACCTTCGATGACTTATTGGACGCCACACGTTTAACGAGCTTGACTGGGGCACAGGGATATTCAGTTTCGCCCCCCCACTAACAGACTGTTTAAGGAATAACGTTCTGTGCCGCATTTCTACCCGACCACGACCACCTTCCACCCCTCGCGCATGGCTGATCCAGCGCTCGCGCTGATTCACCGTCAATACCGCTTGAGAGTGCAATAGCCATGACCCGCCTTAAACCATTGCCCGTATTACTACTGGCATTCGTGATGTTCTATCTACTGCCACTGGGCCTGCATGGCCTATGGATTCCTGACGAAACCCGCTACGCCCAGATCAGCCAGGAAATGCTCATGAGCGGCAACTGGGTGGCACCGCACTTCATGGGCGTGCGCTATTTCGAAAAACCCGCAGCCGGCTACTGGCTCATTGCACTGGGCCAGGCGTTGTTCGGTGAAAACCTGTTCGGCGTGCGCATCGCTTCCGCCCTGACCACCGGCCTGAGCGTCGTGCTCGCCTACCTGATCGCCCGCCGGCTGTGGAACGACCCGCGCAAGAGCTTCGCCTGCGCGCTGCTCTACATGAGTTTCGGCCTGGTGGCCGGGCAAGCCGGTTATTCCAACCTGGATCCGCAATTCACCTTTTGGGTCAACCTGAGCCTGGCGGCGCTGTGGTTTGCCCTCGACAGCTCCACCCCCCGTGCCCGCCTCGCCAGCTGGACGTTGTTGGGTGTGGCCTGCGGCATGGGTTTCATGACCAAGGGTTTCCTGGCGTGGTTGCTGCCGGTGCTGATCGCCCTGCCTTACATGCTCTGGCAACGTCGCCTGGGGGAACTGCTGCGCTACGGGCCGCTGGCGATTCTGGTGGCGGCCGTGGTGTGCCTGCCCTGGGCGCTGACGATCCACCTGCAGGAACCGGACTACTGGCGTTTCTTCTTCTGGCATGAGCACATCCGCCGGTTCGCCTCCGACAATGCCCAGCATGCACGTCCCTGGTGGTTCTACCTGCCGCTGATGGTGGTGTCGTGCCTGCCATGGGCGGCGCTGCTGCCGGCGACACTGTGCAAGGCTTGGAAGGAAAAGCGCCAACCGGCCATCGTCTTCCTGGCGCTGTGGTTGCTGATGCCCCTGGGCTTTTTCAGCCTGAGCAACGGCAAGTTGCCGACCTACATCATGCCGTGCCTGCTGCCGCTGGCGCTGCTGATGGGCCATGCGTTGATCGACCTGCTGGCCAACGCTCGCACCCGCACGCTGCGCGTCAATGGCCTGCTCAACTTGGGCATCGGCCTCGCCGCGATGGTGACGCTGATCTACCTGCAAATCGACCGGCCGTTGTACGGCAATAGCCACAGCGAGATGTTCAACCTGTCCCTGACGTTCATCGTGCTGATGGGCTGGATGCTCGCCAACTTGCTGCAAGCCTCCCGCCCGCTGGCGCTGTGGGCGATGCCGGCCTTGGGCATTGGCCTGCTGGTGGCGCTGTTGCCCGCCGGCATGCCGGCGGTGGTCGAAGATAACCAGATGCCTGACCAGTTCGTGCTCCAGCACCTGGACGAGCTCCAACAGACCCAAGCGCTGCTGAGCAACGAACTGGAATCGGCGTCGGCCCTGGCATGGCGCCTGCGCCGGCCGGAAGTGACGCTTTACAACACTGAAGGCGAACTGCGCTACGGCCTGCAATACGCCGACTCGATGCACCGCAAGGTGGAGCTCGACAGCGTTCAGGCCTGGCTCAAGCAGGCGCGCCAGCAAGGCCCGGTGGGCGTGCTGATGCGGGTCAGGAGCACCAGCGAAATGCGCGAAGCCGGCCAGCTGCCGTTGGGGGGCAAGCGTTATTACAAGGGTGACCTGGAGATCATCATCTACCCGCAATTGCCGTAACACAGGCGCCCTAATGTGGGGTGACCCCATTCAACACTCATCCCACATCGGAACCGCTCCATGAACTTCTGGAAAACCGAACGCGGCGCCCTGCTGCTGCTCCTGGGCGTGTCGGCCCTGATCCTGCTGCTGGGCCTGGGCGCCCGCGACCTGTGGGGCCCGGAAACCCGCTGGGCGAACATCACCCTGCAGATGCTGCAAAGCGGCGACTACTTCGACCCGTACCTCAAGGGCACCCCGTACTACGACAAACCCTTGCCGTCGTATTGGCTGATCACCGGGTTTGCCAACCTGATGGGCGGCCTGGGGCCGTGGTCGTTGCGCTTGTCATCGGTGATCTCGGCGTGGCTGAGCATCTGGCTGGTGTACCTGATCGGCGAGCAACTGTTCCGCAAAGGCACCGGCCTGATTGCCGGCTGGATGCTCGCGACCACCTTCTACTTCCTCTTCTGGGCCCGGGTGGCCACGGCGGACGTGCTGACCGTATGCGGCGTGCTCGCCGCCGTCTGGTGGTATTGGCGCGGGCCGGACGATACGCGGCTGGGGCGCTACACGGTGTTCTTCCTGTTACTGGCGGCGACATCACTGTTCAAGGGTTTGATCGGCTTTGTACTGCCGGGCCTGGTGCTGTTGCCGCACTTGCTCAGCGAACAGCGCTACAAACGCCACCTCAACCTGCGGCTGGTGCTGGCCGTGATCATTGCCGGGGCGTTCTATGCGATTCCGTTTGTGCTGTCCCACCTCTACGGCGCACCGACCTACGGTGAAAGCGGCCTGGAACTGGTGTTCCGGGAAAACGTGGTGCGCTTCTTCGACCCGTTCGACCATATGGGGCCGATCTACACCTACCTGATCTACCTGCCGGCCTACACCTTGCCCTGGGCGCCGTGCTGGGTGCTGGGCCTGTGGCTCGCCGTGCGGCATTGGCGCGACACCCCGCCCAACACCCGCTGGCTGGTGTGGGGGCTGGGCCTGCTGTTTGTGTTCTTCACCGCCAGTGGCAGCCGGCGCAGTTACTACGTGCTGCCGCTGGTGCCGTTCGCGCAGTTGCTGGCGGCGTGGTGGGTCAGTGAGCGTATCGCCCGCAAAGGCACGGTCGGCCGGGGTTGGTACCGTGGGTTCGGCATCGCTGCGGGGGTGATGCTGTTGGTACTCGGGGTGGTGTATCCGTGGACCAATGGCAATGGCGGCGTGACCCGTTTCGCCGAGGACGTTCAAGCGCAAGCAGTGAAAAGCGCGCCATGGAACGAGTGGCAGATGGTGATGGTGGAAGTCGACAACAAGGTACCGATGTACCTGCAAAATCACGGGACGCCGTTCTACTACGTTGCCGAAACCCAGGACTTCCCGCGCCAGGGCGACAGTGCGGCGTTCATGGGCTGGCTGGAAAAAACCAGCGGCCGCACCTTTGATCCCAAGCGCACAATTATTGTCGCGCAGTCCACCAAGGATGACCCGACGCCGCTGGCCTACCTGGGCAACGATCATCAGGTCATCACTACCCAGCCGGACAATGGTGAACGGTTGTTCCACAAGCGTGACGGTGGCAGCGTGGCATTTGTGCCCAACGCCGCGCCGTAGCACTGGCGGCATGGGGCGGGCATTGCTAGTGTGGCGCGCTTAAGCCACCGTCCGAGCCCGGCCCGCCATGCCCTACTCTTCCCTTTCCCTTGCCGCCCTGAGCCTGATCGTGCTCGCCACGCCGGTAGCGGCAGACACGCCGATGCCGGCCAACATGGTTTACCTGCGCAGCCTCGACCCGAGCATCGCCCAGGACATTCGCTACGCCAGCCC
Organism: Pseudomonas sp. KK18; assembly: GCF_037094675.1. NCBI lineage: Bacteria > Pseudomonadati > Pseudomonadota > Gammaproteobacteria > Pseudomonadales > Pseudomonadaceae > Pseudomonas > Pseudomonas sp. KK18. The sequence goes on along the minus strand of NZ_CP146605.1, from coordinate 2,793,514 downwards.
CCACAACTTCACCGGAGCGCCGCTGGACGGCTACAACGCAGCCGAATGCGTGCTGTCTGCCGACGCGGCAAAGGCACTGGTACGGGTCCAGGCCGAGTTGGCCAGGCAGGGTTACGGCTTGAAGGTCTTCGACTGCTATCGTCCCAGCCGTGCCGTGGCGAACATGGGCCGCTTCGCCAGCCTGCCGGGGGATCCGGCCAAGGCCGAGTTCTACCCCCGGGTGAACAAGCAGGATTTCTGGCGCCTGGGCTACGTGGCCAAGGTTTCCAACCACTCCCGGGGCGCGGCAGTGGACGTGACCCTGACCGGTCCCGATGCGCGGCCAGCCCAGGCCTGGAGCGCCGACACCGCGGCGGTGGATTGCGCCGCCGGTTACGGTCGACGCTTGCCCGATGGCGGCCTGGACATGGGCACCGGTTTTGATTGCTTCGACGAAATGGCCCACGCCAACAGCCCCCACATCAGCCAGGCGGCACGCCAGAACCGCCAACGGTTGAGCGCTGCGATGGCCAAGGAAGGCTTTACCGGTTATGCCGGCGAATGGTGGCACTTCACCTACAGCCGCAATCCGGTGCGGGCCGAGCCGATGGACTTCCCTATCGAACCGCTGCGGTAACATCACAACACAGCTTCAGCTTGATAAAGCCCGGGGCAAAAACTAGCGTTTGAGGTTTCCCTCTTTTCAAGGACTGAACGCCGTTGAACACGCTCATCAAAACCTGCGCGGCGCTGCTGACGCTGCTTTCAAACGTGGCACTCGCGCAAATCCCCGAGACCAGCCGGCAACTGATCGTGGTCACCACCCCGGGCTGGAACGCCCTCCAGGGCACCGCACAACGCTATGAGCGGCACGGGCAAGGCTTTCAGAAAGTCGGCGAACCCTTTGCCATCGTGGTCGGTAAAAACGGCATGGCGTGGGGCACCGGCCTTACGACACCCACCCCCGACCAGCAGCCCCTCAAGCATGAAGGCGATGGCAAGGCCCCGGCCGGCATCTTCAAACTCGGCGGTGCCTTCGGCTACGCTCCCACCGCTGACACCCGCTTGCCTTACGCGGCCAGTACCGCCACCCGCGAATGCGTGGATGACAGCCAGTCCAGCCATTACAACACCCTGGTGGACAGCTCGGCGGTGAACAAGGACTGGACCAGTTCCGAGCGGATGCTGCGCAAGGACCAGCTGTACCGCCAGGGGATTTTTGTCGAGCACAACACACCGGCTTTGGCCAACGGCGGCTCGTGTATTTTCCTGCATATCTGGCGCAGCGTCAGTTCGGGAACATTGGGCTGCACGGCGATGGACCCGGTGAATATCCAGGCGTTGTTTGCCTGGCTGGACCCGCGAGAAAACCCGCTGCTGGTGCAACTGCCCGCCGCGCAGTACGACCTCTACCGTGAGCGCTGGAAACTGCCGTCCCGCTGAGCTGACAGCAGGCGCTGAAATGCGGCCAATACCTCATCGGGTTTTTCCAGCATGAGTTGGTGGCCGCATTCGGGCAACAACTGATACTCGGCATTGGGCAAATGCCGGGCGAGTGCTTCGCCGCCGCTGGCCGGGGTCAGGCCGTCGGTGTCGCCGGCCAGCACACTCACAGGCAGGGTCAGGGTGAGCAGTGCATTGGCGTCTGGCCATTGGACGTTTTTCATCAGGGCCTTGAACATGTACAGCGGGTTGCGCTCGGTGAGTTTTTCTTCGTAGGCGACCAGTGCGGGGTCGGCCTTGGCGTTCCATGCCGCCTGGCGGAAACCTTTGGCCAGCAGTGGGCGCAGACATTCCAGGAGCCATGCGGGTAGACGCATCAGGCCGCCGCTCCGGCTGATGCTGTGCAGTCGGGTGCCCAGCAGCAATACGGCTTCGATGGGGATCGCGGGTTTGGCCAGCAAGGCGCTCAGGGTCAGGCCAGTGCCGAAGGAGTGGGCGACGATGAGGTTGCGGGAGCCGCCGTAGCGCCTGAGGATTTCCAGGTAATCGGCGACCAGTTCGGGCCAGGCGTAAGCCTCGGGGTTGCGGGGTTTTGCGCTGGCGCCGTGGCCGAGCAGGTCCCAGGCGACCAGACTGTAGCCTTGGGTTTTCAGGGATTGCCATTGGTGGCGCCACTGGTCCTTGTTGCCGCCGGCGCCGTGGCAGAAGAACACTACCGTGTCGGGTTGGGTGGTGCCCGCGTGATGGGTGATGCTCAGGTGACGGTTGGGGCGGATTTCCAGTGGTTGGCCCTGGATCACTGGCAGTTCGGTGAAAGAGGTCGGCATGGAGGTTTCTCAATAAGTGAAAGGGTTGAGTGTGGTGAAGCAACAGCAAAATCAAAGGCGGACACGATCCAAATGTGGGAGCGGGCTTGCTCGCGAAGGTCGTTAACGATAACGCGAACATCCTGATTCAACGCGGCGCTCTCAGGTTCTTCGCGAGCAAGCCCGCTCCCACATAAAGCGGCTCTGCTTTTGCTCTAACACTCAGGTCGCCTTTGCCGCTTTTGCAATGTGACTCGCTGTAAGAGCGAAACCATAGGTGGCCGTTACCTGAATAACGGATATGCCCCCAACCCCAACAACCCAAGTCAGATGGCCTCAGCCATCAACAACTCCCGCGTATACGGATGCCGCGCATCAGCAAACAGCGCCGCCGTCTCCCCCTGCTCCACCACCCTCCCCTTACGCATCACCGCAATCCGGTCGCACAACCGCGCAGCCACCCGCAAGTCATGAGTAATAAACACAATGCTCAACCTGAACCGCCGCTGCAGCGACTCCAGCAACTCCAGAATCTGCACCTGGATCAGCGCATCAAGCGCCGACACACACTCATCAGCGATCAACACCTTAGGCTCCACCGCCAACGCCCGGGCGATCCCTATGCGCTGCCGCTGCCCCCCGGAAAACTCATGAGGAAACCGCTCAAACGCCGCTGCCGGCAACCCCACCAACCCCAGCAACTCACGGGCCCGCCGCTCGGCATCCGCCTTGGAAACCCCCTGCACCAAAGGCCCAGTCATAACAATCTGCCCCACCGTCTGCCGCGGATTGAGCGACGCAAACGGATCCTGGAAAATCATCTGCACATCACTGCGCAACGCTCGCAGCCGCCCTTCAGACAACCCCGCGACCTCCCGCCCCAACCACTCGATCCGCCCGCTGTCAGCACGCAGCAAACGCACCAGGCACCGACCCAGGGTCGACTTGCCCGACCCCGACTCCCCCACAATCCCCAACGTCTCGCCTTCACGCAACTGCAGCTGAACCGCATCCAACGCCTGAGTCGTACGCCGCCCCCACCAACCGCTGCGGCTGCAGAACACCTTGCCCAGCGCTTCGGCCTTCAGCACCACAGGGCCAGCCACCTGCGTACGTGGCACCAGCGGTTGCGCCGACACCGCCGCCAACAACTGCCGGGTGTAATCTTCCCGGGGCACACGCAACACCGCCGGGGCCGTGCCCTGCTCCACCACCCGGCCCTTCTCAAGCACCAGCACCCGGTCGGCAATCGCCTCGACCACGGCAAAGTCGTGGGTGATAAACAACAGTGCCATGCCCTTGTCCTGCTGGATCTTGCGCAGCAGGTCGAGAATCTGCGCCTGGGTGGTCACGTCCAGCGCCGAGGTCGGCTCATCGGCAATCAACAGCGCCGGATCAAACGCCAGGGCCATGGCGATCACCACCCGCTGACGCTGCCCGCCAGACAGTTCAAACGGATACGCCAGTCGCAAGCGCTCAGGGTCGGGCAAGCCGACATAACCGAGCAAATTCACCACCCGCTGACGCCGCACCCGTGCCGCCGCCACGCCATGGGCGCGCAGGGTTTCATCGATCTGTTGGCCCACCCGCATCAGTGGGTTGAGGGCGCTCATGGGCTCCTGGAATACCATGCTGATATCCCGCCCGCGCAGTTGGCGCATGGCCTCTTCGCTGCGGTCGGCCAGGTCTTCGTCGCGAAACACCAGGCGCCCGCTTTCCACCTTCAGCGGGGCCGGCAACTGGCGCAGCAAAGCCTTGGCCAGCATTGACTTGCCGGAACCGGATTCACCCACCACACACAAGCATTCGCCACTGCTCAGTTGCAGCGACAGGTCATACAGCGCATGGCTGCGATCCGCACCGGCCGGCAAGGCGATACGCAAATGTTCAACACTCAACAACGTCATAGCGACCTCCCGGGCTCAAAGGCCACACGCAAACCTTCGCCGACTCGATTGACCGCCAGCACGCACAGCACAATCGCCAACCCCGGCAGAAAGCTCATCCACCAGGCGTCCCGCAGCAAGCCACGGGAGGCATTGATCATGTAGCCCCAGCTCATGGCTTCCGGGTCGCTCAAGCCGAGAAACGCCAGGGCCGCTTCGGTGAGGATCGCCGTGGCCATGACAAAGGTCATGGTCACCAGCAGCGGCGCCAGGGCGTTGGGCAGGATCTGCTGGGCGATGATCCCCAGCGGCGACTGCCCCAGCACCCGCGCGGCCTGCACGAATTCGCGCTGGCGCAGGGTCAGGAACTCACTGCGCACCAACCGCGCCACCGCCGGCCACGCTACGAGTGCGATGGCCAGCACGATGGAGAACAGGGACGGCTCAAGGATCGCCACCAGGATCACCGCCAGTACCAGTTGCGGAATGATCTGGAAGAACTCGGCAATGCGCATCAGCACACCATCGAGCCAGCCACCGAAATAGCCGGCGACCGCGCCGACCAGCAGGCCCACCACCAGGGTCGCCAGGCTGGCCAGCGCCCCCACGGCCAGGGACACCCGCGCGCCGTACAGCAGGCCACTGGCGAGGTCGCGACCGAGCAGGTCACTGCCCAGCCAATGGGCCGGGTCGTGGAATGGCGCGAGCATCGGCGGGCTGTTCATCTCCCATGGCGAGCTGCTGGTCAGCCAGGGGGCGGCGATCGCCAACAGCGTCAGCAGCAGCAAAAACAGCGCACCGATCAACGCCGCAGGCTGGCGCACAAAACGTCGGAAAACCAGCATCAGCCTTGCACTCCTGCACCGATACGCGGGTCGAGAAAACGACAGATCACATCGGTCAACACGTTAAAGCCCACCACCAGAATCGAGATCACCAGGAAACCGCCCATCAACACGCCGTAGTCACGCTGGGCCAGCGAGTCGTACATCAAGCGACCAATCCCCGGCCAGGAATACACCACCTCCACCAGCAACGCGCCGCTGGCCAACTGGCCCAGTTGCAAACCGGCAAAGGTCACCACCGGCAACAGCGCATTGCGCAACACATGCACGTACAAAATCCGCCGCGGGTGCAGGCCCTTGGCGTGGGCGGTGCGCACGTATTCCTGGCCAAGGGCGTCGAGCACGGCGGCGCGGGTCAGGTGGATATACAAGGCGAGGAACAGCACGCTCAACGACACGCACGGCAGCAGCAGGTGCTTGAGCCGGTCGAGCAGGGAAAAGTCCTGTGCCACCGTTTCCATGCCAAACGCCGGCAACCAATCGAGGCTGACGGAGAACAACAGGATCAGCAGCATTGCCAGCCAGAATGGCGGCATCGCATACAGCAGCAATGCGCCGTGGGAGATCACGCCATCCAGCCAGTGACGCTTCTGTCGGGCCCGGGCGGCCAACGTCCCCAGGGTGACGCCAAGCACCGACGAGAGCAAAAATGCCGAGCCCATCAGGGCCAGTGTTGCCGGCAAGCGCTCGGCAATCAGCGACCACACCGAGGTCTGGTTGCGGTAGGAATAACCCAGGTCCAGATGGGCGATATTGCCCAGGTAGATCAGCAACTGCGTGAGCAACGGCTTGTCCAGGCCCATGGTCTGGCGCAGGTGTTCGATGAACTGCACATCGTCCCCCCCCGCCTCGCCGGCCAACAGCAGCGCCGGGTCACCCGGCGCCAGGCGGATCAGTAAAAAGCCCAGCACCAGCACCGCCACAATCATTAACAGTGCCTTGAGCAGGCGACCGCTGAAATACAGCAACCCGTTCATGGTGCAGGCGCGTCGAGGTAGACGCTTTCGTAGTCTTCGTTAAGGCTGGTGGCGGTTTGCAGCAGGTTCTTCACCTCTTTGTGGAACAGTGTCGGGTAGCGCATTTCGAAGATCGGCGCGATCGGCAGGTCGGTGTTCAGCACGTTTTCCAACTGGCTATAGAGCCTGGTGCGTTCCGGGCCTTCCGGGGTGTTGGCGACCTGGGTCCACAGGGCATCGGCCTCGGGGCTGTTGTAGCCGCTGACGTTGGCAAATGGCGAAGTCTTGAGGATGTAGTCGGAGCGGTACAGGTAGGCGTTGGTCAGGTACGGGTCGCCGATCTGGAAGATGAAGTTGTAGGTCAGGTCGAAGTCCCAGTCGCTGACGCGCTGGAACCAGGTGGCGGCGTCGGACGTCACCACTTGTACCTTGAAGCCCAGCGGCTGCAGGGCTTGCTTGGTGTATTCGGCCAGGCGCTCCCAGGCACCGCCCTTCTCGCCGTTGAGCAGGCGAATCCGCACGGCGCCCACGTCCACGCCGGACTCGGCAATCAGCGCCTTGGCTTTTTTCACGTCATAGGTGTACTGCGGCAATTGCGGGTCGTGGTACGGCGAGGTGGACACGAACTGGCCGGGGGCAACTTTGCCCGAACCGAAGAAGATGTTGTCGACGATGAACTGGCGGTTCAGCGCATACAGGATCGCCTGGCGCACCTTGGGGTTGTTCAGCGGCGGCTTGCGCGTATTGATCTGCAGGAAGGCCAGGCCGGAATACAGCTCCCAGCCTTTTTCCGACGACTGCACGTCCGGCAAGGCGGTCAGGCGCTTGAGGTCGGAATAGTCGGCATCACCGCTGCGCAGCACCTGCACGTCGTTGCGCTCGAACGCCGCAGCGCGGGACGAGCCGTCCGGGATCACGTGGAAGATGATCGCATCCAGGTGTGGCAGGCCCTTTTTCCAGTAGTCGGGGTTCTTTGCCAGCTTGATATAGGCGCCGCGTTTCCACTCCACAAACACAAACGGGCCGGTGCCGACAGGCTTGAGGTTATAGGGGTTGTTGCGAAAGTCAGTGTTCTCGTAGAGGTGCTTGGGCACCACAGGCCGCAGCCCGCTGCCCAGGGCCGAGAGCAACGGCGCGAAGGGTTTCTTGAGCTGGAACACCACCTGCAGCGGGTCCTTGGCGGTGATGCTGTCGACGTACTCGGTGAAGACCCCGCCCAGGCGCTTGTCCACTTCGGGGTAGAAGGTCTGGAAGCTGAACACCACGTCATCGGCGGTGAACGCGTGGCCATCATGCCAGCGCACGTTGTCCTGCAAATCGAAGGTGTAGGTCAGGCCATCGGGAGAAACGGTCCAGGCCTTGGCCAATACCGGTTTGGGTTTCAGGTCGGTGTCGAAGGTCAGCAGGCCCTGGAGGATCTTGCCGCTGACGTACTGGGTGGACACGTGGCTGACCACGCCGTGCATCAGCGACGGCGGTTCGGGTTGGGCCACCAGGTTCAGCACCCCGCCGTCATGGGGTTGCGCCTGAGCGGTGCCGGCCAGCAGCACGGCGCCAAGTCCCAGGTATGAAAGGACACGGCGAAAAGATAAAGGGCGCATGGAGACTCCTTGACTAAGGTTTTGTCAGGGATTTAGCAAGGGCTGTGCCATGGGGCGACGGGCCGCGTTTGCGGGCATCACAGGCCTTGGCAGTGATGAAAAAACCACAGTGGCCGGGACGAGTGTGGAAAAAGCAACAGCCCGCCCTCTTGAGGAATGGTTGTGCGTAGCAGCTGCCGAGCCTTGGCGAGGCTGCGTCTGCGGTGTGTCAGGTATGCCGCCAACGCAGCCTCGCCAAGGCTCGGCAGCTGCTACGGTAAGGTTTGAAGTTTGAGGGACCCATCACTGGCACAAGGTTTGCCCGTCTAACCGCTATCTGAACCCATGAGTTTGAAGCGCATGTCACTGGATTACCTGGGCAACCCCATCGACACCCTCAACCCCGCCACCCGTCAGGGCCTGGATGATTTCGTCGGCGGTTTTCTCGGCTATCAGCCCCGTGCCGAGGGCATCCTCGCGGTCGCCGATGCCGACCCCGACTCAGCATTGGCCAACGGATTTGCCGGCCTGCTGCTGATGTTTATCGAGTCGCCCGAGGGCCCTGTGCTGGCCGAGAAGTACCGTCAGCGGGCGGCGGCGGTGAATTCCCGGCATCCACGGGCGCTCGTGTATCTGCAAGTGCTGCAAGCCTGGATCAACGACGAGCTGGATGAAGTGCTGCGCCTCAGCGAGCATCTGCTGGATCTTTATCCGCGGGACCTGCTTGCGGCCAAGCTCAACCAGTACCTGGAATTCAACCGGGGCAACTGGCCGGCGCTGCTGCGGATCGGTTTGAAAGCCACCGCCGGCGCGCCGGATATCGCCCACAGTCATGGGCTACTGGCGTTTGCGTATGAGCAGTGTCATTTGCTGGAGGAAGCCGAGGCCAGTGCGCTTGAGGCGTTGCGGTTGCAGGCGTCCGAGCCATGGGCCCATCACGCAGTGGCCCATGTGATGCTGACCCAGGGGCGTATCGAGGAAGGCATCGGGTTTCTGGAGGGCGTGAAGCAGCACTGGGACGGGCTTAACTCGTTCATGTACACCCATAACTGGTGGCATCTCGCGTTGTTTTATCTGGGGCGCGGGGAGGATCAGCGGGTGCTGGAGATTTATGACCGGCATGTGTGGGGGATCTTGCCGGAGTACTCCCAGGATCAGGTGGGCGCGGTGTCATTGCTGGCGCGGCTGGAGCTGGCCGGGATTGATGTGGGTGAGCGGTGGCAGGCGTTGGCGCCCTACCTGCAGCGTCGGGTTGGGGATGCGGTACAGCCATTTTTGAGTGTGCAGTATTTGTATGGGTTGGCCCGGGCGGGCAAGCCTGAGGCGGATCAGTTGTTGGCGGCTTTGCGCAGGCACAGTGTGGAAGCGCGGCCGGTTTGGCGGGAAGTGACGTTGCCGTTGGCTGAGGGGTTGTTGGCGCATGCCCGGGGGGATGCCCGGCGGGCGTTGGAACAGCTGGGGATAGCGTTGCCGCGGCTGAATGAGATTGGCGGGAGTCATGCGCAGCGGGATTTGTTTGCGCAGGTGGAGCTGGACGCACGGTTGCGGGTTGGGGATTGGCTTGGGGCGCAGCAGACGCTGGAATTGCGCCGGCGGTATGACGGGCTGGATGTGCCGACGAATCGAGCTTTGGTGGTGGTGTATGAGGCTTTGGGGTTGCCTGGGGAGGCGCTGCGGGCGCGGGCGCGGATTGGGGGGATATCCGTTATTTAGGTGATGGCTTGTATTGGTTCCGCTTTTGCCCCACCACTCGGCACCTCGCTTCGGCCAGCGTGGTTTAACGGGGCGCCTAAGATCAAGATCAAAAGCAGATCAACAGCACAGCGGCCTCCCGGCCGGCTTGAGTGTTGTAAATCAAAAGCTAAAGCGGGCACGGTCCAAATGTGGGAGCGGGCTTGCTCGCGAAGGTCGTTAACGATGACGCGGGCATTCTGGATGAACGCGGCGCTCTCAGGTTTTTCGCGAGCAAGCCCGCTCCCACAGAAAAGCAGCTCTGCTTTCGCTCTGTTCTTTGCTTTTAACACTCAAGCCGGCCGGGAGGCCGCTGTGCTCTTGCTTTTGATCTTGCTCTGACTGCCCCAATAAGCCCGAGGCCGAACGCAGGTATTGCGCAGCGGGTAAACCGGCAGGACGCCGGTTTAGCCGCGCCGGGCCATGGATGGCCCGTCGCGGCGGCCCGCGGAGTAACGGATATACACCCCACCCTAACCCCGCGCAGCAAACACCCCCCGAGCAATCGACCGAGCCACACAATCAGCCGCCGCCGACCCAATCCGCCCAATCTCCACCTGCCGCCGAGGCCCATCCGCCACCTCCACCGCCCCCGAAGCCAACGCAAAAACCGTATCCCCATCAAACGGCAAATGCGCCGGCCGCACCGCCCGGGCAATCCCGTCCTGCGCCATGATCGCCACCCGCTTGCACTCCGCCACCGTCAACCGCGCCGTACTCGCCACCACCACCAGCGTGGTATTGGCCCCCGCTTGCAGACGCCCCATGGAATCCAGCCGCGACAACTCCGGCATCGGATCACTGCAATCCATCTCCGTCACCGGCCGCGCCCCGCCAAACTCCCCCGCCACCTCCCAGGGCCACGCCCAGAACGTCTCGCCATCCGGCATGTAGACCGAACCAATCGGGTTAGCCACCACCAACGCGGCAACCACCAACCCATCGCCCAAATCCAGGGACGCCGTCCCCAGCCCGCCTTTCAGCACCCCGGCCATGGCCCCACGCCCGGCCCCGACAGAGCCCAGCTCAAACTCCGGACCGGCATTGGCCAGCGCCTCAAACCCCAGCCGCCGGTAAGGTGGCTCCAGGCCCCAATCCTTGTCCCCGCCATTCGCCAAATCATGCAACACCGCCGCCGGCACGATAGGAATCGCCGGCGCACCCGGCTTCAAATGCAACCCCACCTGGTCCTGGGACAACTTCGCCGCCACCGCATCCGCCGCCGCCAGGCCAAACACCGAGCCACCGGCAAACACCAGCGCGTGCAGCTGGCCCACCATGTTCTCCGGCTCTAGCGCCGCGGTTTCGCGACCACCTGGGCCTCCACCGCGAATGTCGATACTGGCAGTCCAGAAACCATCCGGGCGGATCACCGTGACGCCGGTGTCGGCGTACAGGTCTGTGGCGTGGCCAACCTCCAGGCCGGGAATATCAGTGAGGGCGTTGCGCGGGCCAGGTCTAGGCATACAGAAAAGCTTCCTTGGGTTTAGGTATGGCGGGGGGAGAGCAAGGGGTGTGCCAAGGAGGCGCTCCCCCGGCCCAGCGTACGCTAGCAGCTTCGCGAAAAAATCCCCTGCACAAAAACCAACACCCTGCCCTCCCGCCTGTTAGAAAAACACCACCCGCCCCGCAAACCCTCCAACAACTCCTTGTTATCCAAGACTTTTCAGCGATGGCACAGCCTTTGCTCTCCTGCCTCCACCAGAGCTTGAACTTAACAAGCCGTCCTCGAACAAGGCCCGTTGCCTAACCACACTGGAGTGTTGCACATCATGAATCCATCACGCGCCGCAGGCCGCCGCCAACCCGGCAAGGCTTTCGCCCATACCCTGTTGTTCCTCGCCGTGTGCGAGGCCGTCAGCTACAGCAGCCTGACCCTCGCCGCCGACGCCCCGGCCAGCGATAACCCCCTGGACACCGTCGTGGTCATCGGCAACCGTGGCCAGGCCCGCACCCTGGCCGACAGCCCGGCGCCGGTGGACGTGATTTCTTCCAAGCAGTTGCTCGCCACCGGCCAGGGCGACCTGACCCGTGCCTTGAGCAAGGTGCTGCCGTCCCTCAACCAGCCGGCCTCGTCGGGCTTCGGTTCGACCTCGATCGTGCGCCCCATCAGCCTGCGCGGCTTGAACGGCGACCAGGTGCTGGTGCTGGTCAACGGCAAGCGCCGCCACAACAGCGCGCTGCTGAACAACGCCACCTCCCTCAACTCCGGCTCGCAACCGGTGGACCTGGACATGATCCCCACCGCCCTGGTGGATCACATCGAAGTCCTGCGTGACGGCGCCTCGGCGCAATACGGGTCGGACGCCATCGGCGGCGTGATCAACATCGTGCTCAAGCAAACCGACCACGGCGGCAGCTTGTCCACCACCTACGGCCAGAACTATGAAAACGGCGACGGCGAAACCGTGCGTCAAACCGGCAATGTCGGCCTGTCCCTGCCCAACGACGGTTTCATCAACCTCGCCCTGGACGTGAAGAAACAGGACGTCTCGGACCGTTCCGATGCGGCGCCGTACACCGACAGTGCCGGCAACACCAGCCAACGCCACACCTACTACGGCACCGGCTTGCCCGAGGCGAAGAACTTCAGCCTCGGCTACAACGCCGAGCTGCCGGTCGCCGACGCGCTGACCCTGTACTCGTTCTCGACCTACACCCACCGCAACTCGGAAAAGCCCCTGGCATTCCACCAGCCGCCGTCGTTCAACGGCATCCAGACCCCGTACCCGGAAGGTATCGAAGACAACCTGCGCTTCATCGAAGACGACTTCCAGGTGGCGTTTGGCGGCAAGGGCCAGGCCGCCGGCTGGGACTATGACCTGTCGAGCACCTACGGCCAGGACCATGCCCGGGCCACCCTCACCGACACCTACAACCTGAGCTACGGCCCGAACTCACCGACCTCGGTCGACACCGGCGTAAAAACCTTCAGCCAGTGGACCAACAACCTCGACCTGACCCGCGCCTTCGACCTCGGCCTGTACAAGCCGACGCAGATTTCCTGGGGCCTGGAACAGCGCTACGAAGACTACAAGATCGGCAAGGGTGACCTCGCCTCCTACGCCAGCGGGCCGTTCGACACCGGTGCCAACGGCGCGATCATTCCACCCGGGACCATTTCCGGTGCCGGTACCACCCCGGCCGACGCCGCCGAAAAAAGCCGCATCAGCCTCGCGGGCTACGGCGAGATCGGCCAGGACCTCACCGACAAATGGCACGTGGACCTGGCCGGGCGCTACGAGCACTACAACGACGGCTCGGGCACCACCACCAACGGCAAGTTCTCCACCCGCTACCAGCTGACCCCGATCCTGGCCTTGCGCGGCACCGTCAGCACCGGGTTCCGCGCACCGTCCCTGGCCCAGCAGATCTACAGCTCCACCTCGCAAACCAGCGTCAACGGGCAACTGTTCGACTACCGCAACGTGGCGGTGAACTCCGATGTGGCCAAGGCCCTGGGCGCGACCACTCTCAAGCCTGAAAAGTCGACCAACTACAGCATCGGGCTGACCCTGCAACCCACTGACAACACCAACATCACCCTGGATGCCTACCAGATCGTGATCAAGGACCGCATCGCCCAGACCGGTTACCTGGGCGGCACGCCGCAAATCAGCGCGATCCTCGCCGCCGCCGGGCTCAACCCGAATCAGGCGGTGACCTACTTCACCAACGCCCTCGACACCACCACCCGCGGCGTCGACCTGGTGGGCGACTACCGCCAGGACATCGGTGCCTATGGCAGCCTGAAATACAGCGCCGGCTTCAACTGGAACACCACCCAGATCGACTCGATCCACGCCTCGACCGTGGCCGCCCAGGCCCTCGGCCCGGACGGTGGCTATGACCGCCAGCGCCAGGGCAACCTCAAGTACGGCTTGCCGCAATCCAAGCTGCTGCTGGGCACCACCTGGACCTACGACAAGGTTGAAACCAGCCTCAACCTGACCCGCTACGGCTCCTACACCGAGTACGGCACCGCCGAGATCTACGACCGCAACTTCGCGCCGACCTGGATCACCGACCTGAACATCGACTACCACCTGACCAAGGCCGTGACCCTGAATGCGGGGGCCAACAACCTGTTCAACAAGTACCCGAAACGCACCGACCTGGTAAGCAGTTCCGGCGGCTTCCCGTACGGTACCTTTTCGCCTTACGGCACCACCGGTGGCTATTGGTACACCGGCGTGACGTACGCCTTCTGACCCAGCCCGCGGGGCCGGTTCGCCGGCCCTGCGCCTGACCTTTTGCGGGAGCCTGTCCATGACCCGACGTACCGATCAACTCAAGCTGGGGGCCTTCCTGGCCAACAGCGGCCACCATGTATCAGCCTGGCGCCATCCCCTGGCCCAGGCGGATGCCAGCCTGGATTTCGAGCACTTCAAACACATCGCGCAAACCGCCGAGCGCGGCAAATTCGACGCCTTGTTCGTCGCCGACGTGGTCGCCCTGTGGGGCCATCATCATGACGCCCTCAGCCGCACTGCCCGCGCCGAACACTTCGAACCCTTGACCCTGATGGCCGCTTTGGCAGCCGTCACCAGCAACATCGGCCTGATCGCCACCGCCACCACCAGCTACAACGAGCCGTACCATATCGCCCGCAAGTTCGCCTCCCTCGATCACCTGTCCAAGGGGCGCGCCGCCTGGAACCTGGTGACCTCGGTGGTCTCGGATGAGGCCTGGAACTTCGGCCGTGAAACCCATATCGACCATGGCGACCGCTACCAGCGCGCCGAAGAATTCCACGACGTGGTCAAGGGCTTGTGGGACAGCTGGGACGACGACGCCTTCACCCGCAACAAGGCCAGCGGGGAGTATTTCGACCCGGCCAAACTGCACACCCTGAATCATCGCGGCGAACATTTTTCCGTACGTGGCCCACTCAACGTCGCCCGCCCTCCACAGGGCCATCCAGTGCTGGTGCAGGCCGGTGCGTCGGAACCCGGCAAGGCCCTCGCCGCCCGCGTTGCCGAGCTGATTTTTGCGGTCAGCCATGACCTGGCCGGCGCCCAGGCTTTCTATCAAGACATCAAGCAACGCGCCGCCGCCTTTGGCCGTGACCCCGACCACATCAAGATCCTGCCCGGTGTCACCCCGTTTATCGGCGAAACCCGCGAACAGGCCCAGGCGCTGTTCGAAGAATTCCAGGCCCTGGTGGACCCGGTGCTGGGCCTGCGTTTCCTGGCCGACACCCTGGGCGATGACATCGACCTGTCGGGCTACGACCTCGACGGCCCGCTGCCGGAAACCCCGGTAGGCCAGCGCGGCAGCCGCCGCGACAAACTGCTGGAACTGGCCCGCAGCCAGAACCTGAGCATCCGCCAGCTGTACCTGCACCTGACCGCCGGCAACCCGGTAATCGGCACCGCCGAAGACATTGCCGACTTCTTCGAGCAGTGGTTCGAAGCCCGTGCCTGTGACGGGTTTAATGTGTTCTTCCCGTACTTCCCAGGCGGCATCGACCTGTTCGTCGAGCAGGTGATTCCACTGCTGCAGCAACGCGGGCTGTTCCGCACCGAATACGAAGGCACCACCCTGCGGGAAAACCTCGGCCTGCCGCGCCCGGCCAATCGCTTTACCCAGGGAGCCACACCATGAAGCGCAGCGCATGGATGCTGGCAGTCGGCAGCCTGTTCGTCTCGAAAGCCTTTGCCCTGAACATTTTGCTGAGCAACGACGACGGTTATCAGCACCCCAATATTCGCGCCCTGTACACCGAGCTCAAGGCCCAGGGGCATACGGTGCGGATTGCCGCACCGCAGGCCGACCAGAGCGCACGGGGCGGTGCGTTTTTCTTTGGTCGCGAAGTCACCGTTGGCCATGACGACGACCCGGCCTACCCCGACAGTTACTACATCAGCACCACTGAAAACGGCGTGTGCCAAAGCCCCGAATGCGCCGGCAAAGACGTGCAGATCGAAATCAGCGGCACGCCGGTGATGGCCTTGCTGATGGGCCTGAAAAAAGTCATGCCCCACCCCGACCTGGTGATCGTCGGCCCCAACCCCGGGAATAACCTGGGGGCGATCAACAGCGCTTCCGGCACGTTCAACGTCGCCAGTGTCGCGGTGCAGGCGGGCATTCCGGCGCTGGCGGTCAGCACCGATTTGAAGGAGGCAGACCCACAACGCGCGGCGCAACTGGTGGCGAAACTGGTCAATGCCCTGGACCAGCATCGCCAGCCCGACGGCGCGCTCTTGCCCAAGGGCCTGGGCCTGAATATCAACCTGCCAAAAGACCCACGGATCAAGGGCGTGAAACTCACCCGCATCGGCAGCTACGTGGGCTTTGAAGCGGTGTACACAGACGACCTCAAGCAATTCAAGCTGCCGGGCAAACCCGGCATCGGCTTCCAGTACAGCCCCGCCGCCACCGCCGAGCAGCAGAAGCAGGATGAGGCGGTATGGCTCAACAAGGGTTACTTGACCATCAGCCCGTTCAGCGGCCTGCCGGAGTCGATCAACGCCGGCCCCGCCCTGCAAAAACAACTGGCCCGCGAGGTGCAGCCATGAGTTCGCGTTTTTCCCTGGGGTTTCTCAGCCGGGTCTACAGCCCCGGCTTCGAGCCCAAGGTCTACCGCGACACCGTGGAGTTGTTCAAGGTCGCCGAAGAGCTGGGCTTTGACAGTGGCTGGGTGGCGCAGCATCACTTCGCCAGCGAAAACGGCCGCCTGCCCTCGCCCCTGGTATTGCTTGCCGCCATCGCCCAGCGCACCCGGCGGATCAGCCTGGGCACCGGGATTATCGTGTTGCCCCAGGAAGCGCCGCTGCGCCTGGCGGAAGACGCCTCGGTGCTGGACCTGTTGAGCAATGGCCGGCTGGAGCTGGGCCTGGGTGCGGGTTTTGATCCCGACACGTTCACCGCATTCGGTCGTGAGCCTGAGGCGCGCCACCGCGATTATGAGCAGCACCTGCAACAGTTGATCCATGCCCTGGGCAACGCCCCCCTGACCGACAGCGGCTCGCGCCTGTTGCCACGGGCAGCCGGCCTTGGGCAGCGAATCTGGGAAGCCACCTCACGGGTGGAACGGGTGGCCGAGCGCGGCCACGGCCTGATCATGGCGCCCAACCCGCACCTGCCGCCCGAAGCCGGGGTAGAACTGGTCAAGCGCTATCGCAACGCCTGGACCGGTGACAACGGCACCCCGCCCCGTGTCACCCGGGTACAGGCGCTGATCCCGAACCCGGACGCCGCCACGCGCAACGATATCCAGGCCTACGTGCAACGCCAACAGAGCATCGGCGTGTACAAGGCGCCGGTGGATGATGATTTCGACGCCACCCTCAGGCGCCTCGGCATCCTGCACGGCCCGGTCGAGCAGATCATCGAGCAGTTGCAGCAAGGGCCAAGACTGACGGCCAACGACCACCTGGTGCTGCAAGTACAGACCGCCAGCACCCCGCTGCGGGAGGCGATCCGTGCCCTGGAAATCATCCGCGAACAGATCGCCCCGGCCCTGGGCTGGCAACCGACACTGCCCCAAGGAACCCTGACATGAGCTTCAAACTGGGCTTTCTCAGCCACGCCTTTGGCGACGATCCACAGCAGGTCTACCGCGACCTGATCGAACAATTCGAAGTCGCCGAGGCCCTCGGTTTCGACGGTGGCTGGATTGCCCAGCACCACCTGAGCAACGGCTTTGGCCGGCTGCCGTCGCCGCTGGTATTGCTGGCGGCGGTGGCCGAGCGAACCCGGCATATCGAACTGGGCACCGGGGTGATCGTGCTGCCTTTCGAAGACCCGATCCGCCTGGCGGAAGACGCCAGTGTGCTCGATGCCCTCAGCGGCGGCCGGGTGCAATTGGGCCTGGGCAGCGGCGGCGCCAACCTCGACAATTTCAGCGCGTTTGGCCGTGATGCCGTGCAACGCCAGGTCGATTTCAGCGAACACCAGCAGCAGGTCCAGCAGTTACTCGACGGCGAGCCGTTGACGCCCCACAGCGCGCTGACCCTGCAACCGCCAGCAACCGGCTTGAGCAGCCGCTTGTGGCACTCCCACGGCAGCCTCGAAGGCGCGGCATACACCGCCAGCCAGGGCAACGGCTTGCTGCTGGGCACCGCCACCCACGATCCGCTGACGGTGCAGAAACCCCTGGCCGATGCCTACTTGAATGCCTGGACCCGCACCGATCGCCCACCGAGAATCGGCGTGGTGCGGGCAATTTTCCCGGCATCGGATCGCGCCAGTGCCCAAGCGGAACTGGCGGTGGATATCGAGCGCCACATCCCGCGCCTGCAACGCGAAGGCCTGATTGATCAAGCCGTGGACCTGCAGGAGCACCTGCGCCTGATGAACGTGCACCACGGTCATCCCGACGAAGTGATCGCCAGCCTGCAACAGGACCCGTCCCTGCTGCCCTATGCTGACTACGTGATCGCCGTGGTCCAGGCCGAAAGCTCGACCCAGGCGCAGATCCTCAAGCGCCTGGAAATCATCGCCCGGGACATCGCCCCGGCCCTCGGATGGCGAGGACGAGAGTAGGATGATCAAACGCCCTGAAAGCGTCAGCTCCCGTAGCAGCTGTCGAGTGAAACGAGGCTGCGTAGCGGTGTGTCAGATACACCGCGAACGCAGCCTCGCCGGGGCTCGACAGCTGCTACGACGACGCGTGATGCTGATGCCAAACTATGGAGCCCGTGTATGCCCCTTGAATTCAGTTGGTTGATGCCCCTCTGTACCCCCGACTGGGCGGCGCGGCCGGGGCAGTGGATCCAGCTGGCCCAGGCGGTGGAATACGCCGGCATCGACGGCCTGTGGATCCCCGGCGGCGCGCTGTGTGCCGACAGCCTCGGTGTGGCGGCGGCGTTATGCGCCCACACCCGACGGGTGCAATTGTCGGTGAGCGTACCGCCGGAAGTCATGCTGCCGGCGGCCCTGGCCACCACCCTGCAAAGCCTGCAATCGATCAGCAGCCACCGGGTGCGCCTGCACTTGCCCGACGGCGAACAAGGCAGCCTGCGCAGTGCGTTTGGCGAATGGCTGAACCGCGACCAGCGCAGCGAACGCATCGGCGAATACCTGGAGATTCTCCAACAACTGCTGGCATCGAATGACGGCGGCCTGGATTATCAAGGCCGCTATTTCCAACTGGAAAACGCCGGCGTCGCCCGCCGCGAACTGCCCGCGCCGCCACTGGTGCTGGACGACAGCCAAAGCCACGCGCTGGTGGCCGGCCACGCCCAGGTCTGCCTGTTGCGGCCTGGGCATCCGCAGTGGCTGGCCCAGGAAATACAACGCTGGCGCCAGCTTCAGCCGGGCCTGGCTTTCGCCTGTACCTTCGGCCTGGTCATCGGCGACAGCGAGGACCTGGCCTGGGAAACCGCCGCCGCCCTGCTGCCGACCCAGGACCTGCCCAACCACCGCATCGCCACCGTGCCCCGCGACCGTCACCCGTTGCGCCAGTGGGAGATCCACCCGAACCTGCTGCAACTGCACCCTGGCCAACCGTTGATCCTGGTGGGCACGCCCCGCCAAATCGCCACGCGCCTGCAGGAACTGCACGGCCTGGGCCTTGGCCACATCATCCTGCAAGGCGGCCCGGCGGTCGGCGAAGTGCTGCGCTTTGGTGAACAGATCCTGCCGCTGCTTTTTCAACACGGCCTGCGCAAGGAGCGCCTGCACCATGAACACTGAGGTTCGCCCCCCGATCCAGCTCGACTGGTTCCTGCCCACCAATGGCGACGGCCGCCACCTCACCAGCAGCGGCCTGCCCAAGGTCGGGCTGTTCCAGCAAGGCGAACGTGCCCCCACCCTCGATTACCTGCGCCAGATCGTGCGAGCTACCGAACAGGCCGGGTTCGACGGGATCATGGTGCCCACCGCCAGCGGTTTCGAGGATCCGTGGCTGATTACCGCGGTGCTGGCCCAGGAGGTGCGACGGCTTAAATTCCTCCTGACGTTGCGACCAGGCATGGAGCTGCCGGCCTATACCGCCCACCGTGCGGCGACCTTGCAATTGCTCAGCGAGAATCGCCTGGCGTTGCATGTGGTGACGGGGTCCAGCCGTTTTGAGCAGCGTTCGTTGGGGGACTTTCTCGAACACGATGAGCGTTATGCGCGTACTGCGGAGTTTTTGCAGGTGTTCCAGGCGGTGTGGGCTGGCAAGCAGCCGGCGCATCCGGGGCGCTACTACCGCAGTGGGATCAACACGCCGGTGGCGCCTGGGGCCGAGGTGCCGGCGATCTATTTTGGGGGTGCCTCCGAGGCTGCCGAGCAGGTGGGGGCTGCCCATGGGCAGACGTACCTGATGTGGTGTGAGCCGCCGGCGATGATTGCCGAGCGGGTGCTGCGGATGCGTGAGTTGGCCGCGATGCAGGGGCGGACGTTGCGCTTTGGGTTGCGCTTGCACATCTTTGCCGATCGCACTGACGAGGCGGCCTGGGCGCATGTGGAGCGGCTGTTGGAGGAGATACCCAAGGACGCCATTGACCAGGCGCAGCGGCAGATGGCCAAGTATGAATCGGTGGGGCAGAGTCGCCAGACCGAGTTGATGAAAGGCCGTGGGCGTGGGGCGCGGGAGCTGGAGGTTTCGGCCAACCTCTGGGCCGGTGTGGGCCTGGTACGGGGCGGGGCCGGGACGGCGCTGGTGGGGAGTTATGAGCGGGTGGCGGAGCGGATCGAGGAGTATCACCAGCTTGGGGTGGACAGCTTTATTCTCTCGGGGTTTCCGCATCTGGAAGAGTCGATTCATGTGGGGGCGGAGGTGTTGCCTTTGTTGCGCAGGATTGGGGCTTCGGGGAGGGATGTTGAGGTGGGTCGGGGTTGATTGAGTACATATCCGTTTCTTCGGTTATGGCTGATATTGGTTCCGCTCTTACAGCGGCTCACTTTTGAAAAGCGCAAAAGTAAGCAAAACGCTCTTGCCCCACCACTCGGCACCTCGCCTAGGCTCGGTGTGCCCTCACTCCGGCTTTGGACCGTGGGCCGCCGTCATGGGCCATCCCTGGCCCAGGACGGCTAACCCGGCGTCCTGCCGGGTTACCCACGCTCCAAAGCCTGCGTTCGGCCAGCGTGGTTTAACGGGGCGCCCAAGATCAAGATCAAAAGCAGATCAAGAGCACAGCGGCCTACCGGCGTTTTTCAAGGTAGTTGTCGCGTCCACCATCGTGCTACGCGACCTTGATGCTCACTGTCAGCTCCCTTTCGGGGTTCAGATATACCGTTCCGGCTGGCTTCCAGTTGCGTGTCTCACCAGACCAACGCTCCGGTCTCTTTTCTCTAGCTTGCCCGTAGATTGCATCGCGCCGGGCCAGGATTTCCCGGTCTTTTCCCTCGTGACGTTGAGCCGGTGTCACAAAACGGATTCGGCTATGACGATGCTCGGTGTTGTACCAGGTCATAAAGTCCCTCACCCAAACACGCGCATCATCCAGGCTGCTAAAACCATCTAGTGGCCACTGCGGGCAGTATTTCAGCGTCCTGAACAGTGATTCCGAATACGGGTTGTCATTGCTGACCCGCGGTCGACCACGAGATGGCGTGATGCCCAGATCGTACATCTTGGTCAGCAGCGTCACCGACTTCATCGGCGCGCCGTTGTCAGAGTGCAGCACCAGCGGCTGGCGCCAGCACTGTTCCTGGGTCACGCTTCGTTGCAGTAATACTGCTGCTTTTTCACCACTTTCTACGTCGTAAACTTCCCAGCCCACCGCCTTTCGGCTGTAGATATCTTCGATCAGGTAGAGGTAGTAAAACTTCCCTCGAATGGGTGACGGCAGGTACGTGATGTCCCACGACCACACCTGGTTCGCGGCTGTCGCCGCATGAGTGGTGGGTGCCGGATGACGATGAGGTCGCTTGGCACGTGAACGACGATGTTGCTGGCCTGCGGCATGCAACACACGATAAAACGTCGCCTCTGAGGCTACATAACGCCCCTCGTCCGCCAGTTGTGGCACGATCTGACTCGGGGGCAGATGCGCGTAAGCCTTGCTGTTGCACAGCGCTACGATGGCCTGGCGCTCGAAATCGCTGAGCGCATTGCTGGGCACGGGTCTTGAGGTTGTGGTACGCCCATCGGCCAGTATTTTTTCAGGCAAACTCCAGCGTTGCAGTGTCTGAATCGCCCCGGGTTTTCTAGACACTCTCCAAGCTCGCTGTGTAACGCTTTTCAAACTCTACCGGTGACAGTTGATTGTTGAAACCATGACGTCGTTTTGGGTTGTAAAACATCTCGATGTAATCGAATACATCCCCACGAGCATCTTGCCGCGTGGTGTAGATTTTTCTCTTGATTCGTTCCCGTTTCAGCAGCTGGAAAAAACTCTCAGCTACGGCGTTGTCGTGGCAGTTACCTCGACGGCTCATGCTGGCGACCAGGTTGTTGGCCTTTAAAAAGCTGCGCCAATCAGAGCTGCTGTACTGGCTGCCCTGATCAGAGTGAATCATTACTTCCTGCTTCGGCTTACGCCTCCACACCGCCATTAGCAGTGCATCGATGGCCAAGTCGCTCGTCATTTGTGACTTCATTGACCAGCCAACGACTTGGCGTGAAAACAGATCGAGCACCACGGCCAAATACAGCCAGCCTTCATATGTTCGGATGTAGGTGATGTCGGTGACCCAGACTTTGTTGGGCTCTCTGACATCGAACTGGCGCTTCAATAAATTTGGTGAGGCAACCGCTGGTTTGCCGCCAGATTTTCCTGGGCGTCGCCGATACCCAGTTTGAGAACGCAAACCCTCAAGGCGCATTAACCTAGCCACCCGATGGCGGCCACAGCTCTCGCCGACCTCGCGCAGGTCATCATGGATCTTGCGATAACCATAAACACCACCGCTTTCCAGCCAGGAATGCTTGATCAAACCGAGCAGTCGTTGATCATCCTTGGTTCGCGCAGATTTTGGTTCGGATAGCCATGCGTAGTAGCCGCTGGGATGAACCTTCAGCGTCAGACAAAGACGTCGAATGGAGTAGTCACCCGCAAGCTGCTTAATAAAGGCGTACTTCAGCCGCACTCCTTGGCAAAGTACGCGGCGGCCTTTTTTAAGATGTCTCGCTCCTCCGTCACCCGCTTTAGCTCAGCACGTAGACGGCGAAGCTCGGCACTCTGATCGTCCTCCTGAACGCGCTGCTCTTGGGGCTTGGTGTAGCGCTTAATCCAGGCGTAGAGGCTGTGCACGGACACACCCAATCGGGCAGCCACCTCCGAGACAGGAAGCTGCTTTTCGGTCACTTGGTTGACCGCCTGGATTTTGAACTCTTCGGGATAACGCTGGTTGCTCATGGCACCTCCTAATGGGCCTCATTTTAAGGCATGGAGGTGTCTACGAAACCCGGGGCGATTCAGTCCGTAGCGAAATGCCGACCTCCAGACAAGCAGGCGCCCTGCGGGCGCCCGCCGCGATGGCTTCATTAAGCCAACCAACGAGTAAATACCGTTCTGGCAACAAGGTCAGTTGCCCTCGTCGTCGCTCCCCCAGTAGGCATTGAGCTTTTTTCGCAACACCAGTAACGCCGCTGTCTCAGCCAATGCCGCATCCTTGCGCCGCAGTTCGCGCTCAAGCTCGCGGATACGGTTTTTATCGTTCTTCGACTGGCCGGTGTTTACATTTTTAACCTTTGTTTGCTGGGTGCTACTGGCGATAAATGCATTGCGCCAATCAGTGATTTGCTCAGGAAAAATCCCTTTTCGCCGGCAGTACTCACCCAGTTCCAGCTCTGACAGAGCTGCTGTTTCTATGATGACCGCCATTTTGGATTCGGCTGACCAATTCTCAACAGGTTGTTTGGTGTCGGACAATTGCGTTCCTCTGGCAGCGGCTTGCTTGCGCCAATAATGGAGAGACATATCGCTGCAACCCTCGCGGCGAGCGACCTCCGCCGCCGAGAGGCTCAGGGGCGGAAGCATCATTTTTAGCAGCGCAGCTTTGCGCTCTTCTGAGTAGAAAGGCATGACCATACTCTTGCCGCCCCCGGAATGTTTTTAAAAAAGTGGGGGCACGACAACTACCCTGACACCGGGGGCTACCGGCCGGCTTGAGTGTTAAAAGCAAAATCAAAAGCTAAAGCGGGCACGGTCCAAAATGTGGGAGCGGGCTTGCTCGCGAAGGTCGTTAACGATGACGCGGGCATTCTGGATGAACGCGGCGACCTCAGGTTTTTCGCGAGCAAGCCCGCTCCCACAGAAAAGCAGATCTGTTTTCGCTCTGGTCTTTGCTTATGCTTTTAACACTCAAGCCGGCCGGGAGGCCGCTGTGCTTTTGCTTTTGCTTTTGATCTGACTGCCCCAATAAGCCCGAGGCCGAACGCAGGTATTGCGGAGCGGGTAAACCGGCAGGACGCCGGTTTAGCCGCGCCGGGCCATGGATGGCCCGTCGCGGCGGCCCGCTTCGCGGTGCCGGAGTGAGGGAACGCCGAGCCACAGCGAGGCGCCGACAGGCGGGGCAGAGCGCTTTGGTTACTTTGCCGCTTTTGCAAAGTGACTCGCTGTAAGAGCGAAACCATAAGCCGCCGTTACCCAAATAACGGATATGTACACCAAAAAATCAGGGTTTAACCCGCCCCTTGAGCATCCCATGATTCACCAAAAGCGTCCGCATGGCATTGCGCGTCACCCCCAACAACTCCGCCGTACGCAACTGATTAAACCCACAAAACGCAAACGCCTCCCGCACGATCAAATCCTCGATATCGTGCAACAACGAATCCCCCGGCACCTCGAACAACCGTAGCAACTGCTCCCGCACCACCTCCTGCGGAATCCTCGGCGCCCCGCTGTTAACGCTGGCATGCATCGCACTCAACCCCGCAGAAAACTTCAAGTGCGACGGCATGATCGGCCTGTCCCCAGCCACCAAAAGCGCCAGGTGCACCACATTCTCCAGCTCACGAATATTCCCCGGCCACGGATAATCCAGCAACGCCTGGGTCGCCGACTCCGACAACATCGGCTCGGCGATTTTCAACCTGGCACTGTAGAGCCGCCGAAAATGCTCAACCAACGGCAGGATATCCAGCGGCCGCTCACGCAACGGCAACACCTGCACCTGCGCCACGTTGATGCGATAGAACAGGTCAAGACGAAAGTTGCCCGCCTCCACCGCCTGCTCCAGGTCGATGTTGGTGGCCGTCACCAGCCGGATATTGATCTTGATCGGCTTGCGCGACCCCACTCGCACCACTTCCTGCTCCTGCAATACCCGCAGCAGCTTCACCTGCAACGGCAGCGGCAAGTCACCGATCTCATCGAGGAACAGGGTCCCGCCATCGGCTTCTTCAAACCAGCCGATCCGCCGCCCCGAGGCCCCGGAAAACGAGCCGGCCTCATGCCCAAAAAATTCGCTTTCCGCAAGGTTCTCGCTGATGGCCCCACAGTTCACCGGCACAAACGCACCGGTGCGGCCGCTGGCGCTGTGGATATAGCGCGCCACCAGCTCCTTGCCGGTGCCGGTCTCGCCATTGATCAACACCGGCGCTTCACTGGGGCCAACACGTTGCAAATATTCGAGCAGTTGCAGGGAACGCGGGTCGGCAAAAACCAGTGCCTTGGCGCGAATCGACAACGGGTCTTTTTCGCCCTGGGGCAAAGTCAGGATCGGCGTGGGATGCCCGTGGGGACGGTTCATGAAGAGTATTTCCCGGCGACGAGGTGAAGGTACGTAAGGGAACTTTACTCAGTCACGCATATAACTAGAAATATTAAAAATTCATTAGTACATAACCGTTTATCGACGATGCGCCAGCGACCTCACGCAACGATCCCCCAGGCTTTGCACGCCCTGGACCAGCACCACCAACACAATCACCGTCACCACCATGATCTGGTTATTGAAACGCTGGTACCCATAACGAATCGCCAGGTCCCCCAGGCCGCCACCGCCAATCACCCCCGCCATGGACGAAAAGCCGATCAGCATCACCAGGGTCAGGGTCAACCCCGCAAGCAACGCAGGGAGCGCCTCCGGCAGCAGCACCTTGAAGATCACATGCCGAATATCCCCGCCCATGGCAACGATGGCTTCGATACGCCCCTTGTCCACTTCGTCCAGCGCGTTTTCGACAATCCGCGCAAAGAACGGAAAGGCGCCAATGGTGATCGGCACCACGGCGGCGGTGCTGCCCAGGGTGGTGCCGACGATCAGCCGGGTCAGCGGAATCAAGGCAATCAGCATCACCACAAAGGGCAATGAGCGGCCCAGGTTGATCACCGCACCCAGCACACGGTTCACCCGTGGCAAGGGGAACAGCCCGCCGCGGCGACTGACAAACAGCAGCACCCCCAGGGGCAGGCCGATCAGCAAGGTAAAGACCGCCGCCAGCAGCACCATGTACAGGGTTTCGCCAGTGGCCGTGAGCAGCAGTTGCAGGATGTCGTTCCAGTCCGTTTTCATACTGCCCTCACCGCTGGCAGGCTGGGGGCCAGTGAGCGGCCCAGGCTTGAGGCGGGGTCGGCCTGCAATTGAATCAGGCTGCCGCTTTCCACCACGCGCCCATTGGCCAGGGATACCGCGCTGTCGCAGATAGCCTTGACCACATCCAGCTCGTGGGTGATCAACACGATGGTCACCCCCAGTTGCCGATTGATACTGCGCAGCAGTTCCAGGATCGACGCGGTGGTTTCCGGGTCGAGGGCGCTGGTGGCTTCGTCCGACAGCAAATAATCCGGGCGCGCCGCCAGTGCCCGGGCGATGCCGACGCGCTGCTTCTGGCCGCCGGACAGTTGCGACGGAAACGCCAGCGCCTTGTCACTCAGGCCGACCAGTTCCAGCAATTCCTTGACCCGGGCAACGCGCTCGGCCTTGGGCTGGCCGGCGATTTCCAGGGGCACCGCCACATTGTCGGCGACGTTGCGTGAATGCAGCAGGTTGAAACCCTGGAAGATCATGCCGATACGCTGGCGTTGCTGGCGCAATTGCTTGTCACTGAGCAGCGTCAGGTCCTGGCCGTCCATGAGGATGCGCCCGGAAGTCGGGCGCTCCAGCAGGTTCAGGCAACGCAGCAAAGTACTCTTGCCCGCCCCGCTCCGCCCCACGATCCCGAAGATCGAACCATCGGCAATCTGCAACGACACGTTATCCAGCGCCGGCGGCTGGCCATCGGCGTAGGTTTTGCTGACCTGCTCGACGACGATCATTCGACAGCTACCGGAATCACCGAACCTGCATATTTTTCGGTGATGAACTTGGCCACCTCCGGCGAATTCAGGTCCTTTGCCAGCTGTTTGATCCGTGGGTCGTCCTGCAATTTCGGGGTGGTCACGAGGATATTCGCGTAGGGATTGCCCTGGGCTTTTTCCAGCCCAAGGGCATCCTTGGCCGGTGACAGGCCGGCCTCGAGGGCGTAGTTGCCATTGATCACGGCGAGGTCGACATCATCCAGGGCACGAGGAATCTGTGGTGATTCGATCTCGAGGATCTTCAGGTGCCTGGGGTTCTCGGCAATGTCCTTGGGCGTTGCCTGGTCCTTGGCCGGGTCGTTGAAACCGGGCTTGAGCGTGATCAGGCCGTTGGCTTGCAGCAGGTACAGCGCACGGCTCAGGTTGGTGACGTTGTTGGGCACGGCCACGGTGCCTTTATCCGGCACCTGGGCAAAGCTGGTGTGGCGATGGGAATAGATACCCAGCGGCTCGATATGCACGGTGGCCGCCACTGTGAATTTCTGGCCGAGAGCCTGTTCCTGGGAGTGCAGGTACGGCAAGTGCTGGAAGTAGTTGGCGTCCACATCACCGTGGGCCAGCAGTTCATTGGAGTTCACGCCGTTGGGGATTTCGATGATTTTCAGCTGCAGCTGCGGGTCGAGCTTCTGCACGTATTCGAGGATTTGCGCGTGGGGAATCGGGTCCGCCGCCACACGCAGGGCCTCGGCGGCCTGCGCGTCGAAGGAGGCAATCAGGACGGCCAGGGCCAGGGCTGTTTTCTTGAGCATGGTGATGTTCCTTATCAGGCGGACAGGGCTTGGGGAATCGTGGCATCGGCGTAAAACCGTTGGGCGACATCCGGATGGGAACGCAGGCGGCCCTTGAGGTAGTTCCAGCCGACGTCCCGCAGCAGCGGGTTACGCGGGTCACTGGTGGGGCCGTGGGCATCGCGCAGCAACTCGGGCGGCAACTGATACACCGGCACCACCGCGTCCAGTTGCGCACCGAGGAAAAACGCCAGGGACAAACGCTCGCTGCCCAGGGGCGGCGATTCGACCCGGTGCACCGTGGCACGCAGGTAGCCGTTGGTGGCCAGTTCCAGCAACTCGCCGATGTTCACCACCAGGGTGTCGGGGCGCGGCGAGGCGTCGATCCAGCGGCCCTCCTCCACTTCCACTTGCAGGCCGGCCTGCTGGTCTTGCAGGAGGAAGCTGAGAAAGCCGGAATCCTTGTGGGCACCGACACCCTGGCGACTCTGCTGGGCGTGGCGGCCGGGGTAGCGGATCAGCTTGATGTGTTCATTGGGCTTGGCGCCATACAGCGGGTCGAAAGCGTTTTCCGGCAGCGACAAGGCCTGGGCAAAGGCGCGCAACAGGCGCAGGGACATCTGCGTCATCGCCTGCTGCCAGGCCAGTAACAAGGGCTTGAGTTCAGGCAACGCGGCAGGCCACTGGTTGGGGCCTTGCAGGCGCGACCAGGCCGGTGAATCCGGGCCTTGCTGCAGCGGCTCGCGCTCGGCGCCGAGGTCGAACTGCTCACGCAGGTCCGGCTGCCCCCGGGTGATCTCCGACGCGGCGCGGTTGTAGCCGCGAAAGTGCGGGGAGTTGATCATGCCGACAGCAAGCTTGTCGGCCTCCGGCAAGGCGAAAAACCGGCGCGCCTGCTGCTGCACCTGGGTGAGCAACCCGGCGTCGATGCCGTGGCCGGTGAGGTAGAAAAAACCGATATGCCGCGCAGCGTGGCGCAGGTCATCGAGAAACTGCCCACGCTGGGCCGGGCTGCCGTCGAGCAGCGCCAGGTCCAGCAGGGGCAAGGTATTGATTGCCAGCGGGTGCGACATTGGGTGCTCACTCCATGAACAGGTACGTGGAGTGGTGAAGCTAAACGATCTAAAAACCCCGCAATAAATACCTTTTTGGCATTAGCTTAGGTTGGCGCGTTCGCTGCCCTGGCTTCTTCCAGCAAGGCCTGGATGACTTTCTCCTGATTGTCGTAGCGGCCCTCGCCGAAATGGCTGTAGCGCACTTTGCCGGTGGCATCGAAGAAGTAATGGGCCGGCCAGTACTGGTTATCGAAGGCGCGCCAGATGCGGTAGTCGTTGTCGATGGCCACCGGGTAATGGATGTCCAGCTTCTTGACCTGGCTGCGTACGTTATCCAGGACTTTCTCATAGGCGTTTTCCGGCGTGTGCACACCGATCACCACCAACCCGTCCCTGGCGTACTTCTTCGCCCACTGATTGACGTACGGCAGGCTGCGCTGGCAGTTGACGCAGTCGTAGGTCCAGAAATCCACCAGCACCACCTTGCCCTTCAGGCCCTCGGCCGTCAGCGGCGGCGAGTTGAGCCAGGCCACCGCGCCGTCGAGGGACGGCATGCGCTCATCGGACTGGCTGAAACTTTCGGCGTCGACGTTGTTGATCAGGTAGTTCACCGCCTTGGGCACGCCGACCAAGGCAACCACCAGTGCCAACAGCAGCAGGCCTTTTGAGCGGCGCAGGTATCGGATGAAGTTCATGGGTGTCACCTCGTGGCCGGGGGTGTTTCGGCGCGTTTGCGAGCCGCGCCGTTTTGCGCCAGCGGCGTGTTCTGGAAGCAGGTTTCACTGCCAGTGAGTTTTTTCGCGGTGGCGGCATTCACATCCGCCGCCACACCCGCTAGGGAAAACGCCAGGGCGCTGAGAAAGCTGTTGAGTGGGGTCATGGCCGGTCTCCTCAGCTGCCTTCAAGGCAATTGCTGGAAAATTTGCGGTAGTCGAGGACGTGGCGCTGGCCCTCGGAATCGAGGTAGGTCAGTTTCGAGTTGACGATGCCGCACAGCGCGCCACCGGACTCCTCGGAGATCGACAGCACCTGGTGGATATCCGGCTGGCTGGCGGTGGTTTCGGCATGGGCGGCAACACTCAGGCCAGTGAGTAAGGCAAACAGGCAACTGGCATAGGCAGCTTTGATAGTCATGGGTGGTTCCCCGGGGGTTCAAGTGGGCCGAGGCGGATTACCTCGATGGGCTCATTTGAACCTTGCGAGGTATCCGGATTGTGTCGGCCAGGCCCGGATTTTTGCGTCGATGTGTATCTCGTCACCGCCAGATACACTGCAATACAAAGGGCACAAGGCAAGCCCGCCGCCAGTGGCTAGACTGCGCATCAATGACTAATCAACGAGGAAGGCAGCATGGATCACGTCGATCACATTCTGATTGTCGATGACGATCGGGAGATCCGCGAACTGGTGGGCAACTACCTGAAAAAGAACGGCCTGCGCACCACCGTGGTGGCTGACGGCCGGCAGATGCGCAGCTTCCTCGACACCACGCCCGTGGACCTGATCGTGCTGGACATCATGATGCCCGGCGACGACGGCTTGCAGCTGTGCCGCGAACTGCGGGTGGGCAAGCACAAGGCCACGCCGATCCTGATGCTCACCGCGCGCAACGATGAAACCGACCGCATCATCGGCCTGGAAATGGGCGCCGACGATTACCTGGTCAAGCCCTTCGCCGCCCGTGAACTGCTGGCCCGCATCAACGCCGTGCTGCGGCGCACACGGATGCTGCCGCCAAACCTGGTGGTGACCGAAAGCGGCCGGCTGATCCGCTTTGGCCGCTGGCGCCTGGACACCACCGCCCGCCATCTGCTGGACGAAGACAACACCCTGGTGGCCTTGAGCGGTGCCGAATACCGTTTGCTGCGCGTCTTCCTCGACCATCCGCAACGGGTGCTCAACCGTGACCAGTTGCTGAACCTGACACAGGGCCGGGACGCGGACCTGTTCGACCGCTCCATCGACCTGCTGGTCAGCCGCCTGCGCCAGCGCCTTTTGGACGACGCCCGCGAACCGGCCTACATCAAGACCGTGCGCAGCGAAGGCTATGTGTTCTCCCTGGCCGTGGAAATCCTTGGGGACCCGGCATGACCCTCACGTTCCGCTGGCCGCGCACCCTCGCGGCGCAACTGACGGTAATTTTCATCGTCAGCCTGCTGTGCGCCAACGCCCTGTCGTTCAGTGCGCAGTTCTATGAACGCTACATGAGTGCCCGCAGCGTAATGCTGGGCAACCTGGAAAACGACGTATCGACGTCGATCGCGATCCTCGACCGCCTGCCCGCCGCCGAGCGTGCCAGCTGGCTGCCGCGCCTCGACCGCAACGCCTACCGCTACCTGCTGAATGCCGGCGAACCCGGCGAGCCGATGGCCAGCGACAACGTGCCCATGGCCGCGACGTCGATTTCCGATGCGTTGGGCGAGCACTACCCGCTGACGTTCCGCGACATCCCGGGCCTGCAAAAACACTTCCAGGCGCACCTGACCCTGGCCGATGGCAGCCCGGTCACGATTGATGTCTATCCCAAGCCGATCCCGTTTGCGTTCTGGCTGCCGGTGGTACTGGTGCTGCAACTGGTGGTGTTGCTGGTGTGCACCTGGATCGCCGTGCGCATCGCCATCCGCCCACTGACACGCCTGGCACGGGCGGTGGAAACCCTCGACCCGAATGCCCGCCCGACGCCGCTGGACGAAACCGGCCCCACCGAGGTGGCGCATGCGGCGGCGGCGTTCAACGAAATGCAGAAACGGATTGCCGAGTACCTCAAGGAGCGCATGCAGATTCTGGCGGCGATCTCCCATGACTTGCAGACGCCGATCACCCGCATGAAATTGCGTGCCGAGTTCATGGAGGACTCGGTGGACCGGGAAAAGCTCTGGAGTGACCTGGGGGAAATGGAGCATCTGGTGCGCGAGGGTGTGGCGTATGCCCGCAGTGTGCATGGGTCCACCGAGGCCAGTTGCCGGATCGACCTGGATGCGTTTCTCGACAGCCTGGTGTTTGATTACCAGGATATGAACAAGCAAGTGAGTTTGACCGGTAAAAGCGCGGTGGTTTTGGATACGCGGCCCCATGCGTTGCGTCGGGTGCTGGTGAACCTGGTGGACAACGCGCTGAAATTTGCCGGGGAGGCGCAGTTGGAGGTGGGGTCGACGGCGGCGGGTGAGCTTTCGATCAAGGTGCTGGACCGGGGGCCGGGGATTGCCGAGGATGAACTGGTGCAGGTGATGCAGCCGTTTTACCGGGTGGAGAGTTCGCGTAATCGTGGCACTGGTGGTACAGGGCTGGGGTTGGCGATTGCCCAGCAACTGGCGGTGGCGATTGGTGGGGAGTTGACGTTGAGCAACCGGGACGGCGGGGGGTTGTGTGCGCAGGTTCGGCTGGAGCTGTGACGGGCGGTGTGTATATCCATTATTTGGGTGATGGCTTGTATCGGTTCCGCTCTTACAGCGGCTCACTTTTGAACAGCCGGAATGCCGGCCCAGTCAAAAGTAAGCAAAACGCTCTTGCCCCACCACTCGGCTCCTCGCCTAGGCGAGGAGTGCCCTACTCCGGCTTGAGTGTTTAGAAGCAAAATCAAAAGCTAAAGCGGGCACGGTGCACTGTAGGAGCTGGCTTGCCGGCGATGGCATCGCCTCGGTGTGTCTGATGTACCGAGGTGTCTGCATCGCCGGCAAGCCAGCTCCTACAGAAAAGCAGCTCTGCTTTCGCTCTGGTTTTTGATTTGGCTTTTAACACTCAGGTCGGCTTTCAGGCCGCCGTGCTCTTGCTTTTGATCTTGATCTTGCTCTGACTGCCCCAATAAGCCCAAGGCCGAACGCAGGTATTGCGGAGCGGGTAAACCGGCAGGACGCCGGTTTAGCCGCGCTGGGCCAAGGATGGCCCATCGCGGCGGCCCGCGGAGCAATGCCGGAGTGAGGGAACGCCGAGCCTAGGCGAGGCGCCGACAGGCGGGGCAGAGCGCTTTGGTTACTTTGCCGCTTTTTGTACGGACCGGACACATGGTTGACGGGTGTACGGGGACATGGTTGACACTTTTCGGCGAGCTAACTACGCCGGAAAACCATCATGCCCTGGAATACGAGAGACGCCATGAGCCTGAAAAAAGAGTTCGTTGCCTTAGCCCGGCAACCCGGCAGCAATAAACGAGAACTGTGTCGACGGTTCGGTATCAGTCCCCAAACCGCGTACAAGTGGCTCGGTCGCTACGAAGAACAAGGCCAGCAAGGTCTGCTGGAGAAATCCCGCAGGCCAGCCACTAGCCCAAAACTTACCGAGCCCGCGCTGGAGACTGAAGTCTTGGCAATTAGGCGGGAGCATCCAGCCTGGGGCGGCCGCACGATCAGCAATCTGTTAGATAAGCGTATCGCTCCTAGCACTGTCACCAATGTCTTACATCGCCATGGTTTGGTTCAAACGGTCCCAAAAGAGTTACAGGCAGCAAGGTTGAGGTTTGAACACGACGCGCCCAATGATCTTTGGCAGATGGATTTCAAAGGGCATTTCCCAACGCAACAAGGCCGATGCCATCCGCTAACTGTTTTGGACGACCATTCTCGTTTCAACTTGGCAATCAAAGCCTGTGCCAACGAGCGCACAGCCACGGTACAGGAGCAGTTGATCGCGGTTTTTCGGCGCTACGGTTTACCAGCTCGTATCAACGTCGATAACGGGCCCCCATGGGGCTCTCCGCGTAATCCGGGGGAGATCACGGAACTGAGTATCTGGCTCGTTCGCCTAGGTATCAGAGTAAGTTTCAGTCGGCCTTTCCACCCTCAAACCAATGGGAAAATCGAACGATTTCATCGGTCACTCAAGGCTGAAGTGCTCAACGGCCGCCATTTTCGGACGCTTGCAGAAGCGCAAACAAATCTTGATCAATGGCGAGAGGTTTATAACCATCAACGCCCTCATCAAGCCCTGGATTACAAGGTTCCAATGGACCGATACCGAGAAAGCCCCTGGGCTTATCCGGAGACGCTTTTGGCGTTTGAGTACGGGCCGGACGATTTAAAGGCCAAGGTTTATCACAGCCGATTTAAGTTTCAGAAGCGCTATTTCAGGATCGCCAAAGGCCTGGCCGGACATCACATCGCACTACGTCCCAACACTGAGAGTGACGGGCTATTTGACGTCTATTTCTGCCATCATTTTTTGCGAACGATCGACGTGAAACAGCCTGATTACGGTTCATAATGTGTCAACCATGTCCCCGCACATGTGTCCACCATGTGTCCGGTCCGTACACGCTTTTGCAAAGTGACTCGCTGTAAGAGCGAAACCATAAGCCGCCGTTACCCAAATAACGGATATGTACCCAGCCAGGTCAAACCGACAAGTACCGACTGATAGTCGCCTCATCCACCCGATCCCGAGTTTCCTCAATCACAAACCTCCCCTTCTCAATCACCAAAAACCGATCAGCAATTTCCAAAGTAAACGACAACACCTGCTCAGAAACAACAATCGTCAAATCCCGCAAATTGCGAATCTCCTTAAGCGTACGAGCAATGTCCTTGATGATCGAAGGCTGAATCCCCTCAGTCGGCTCATCGAGCAACAACACCTTGGGATTCGTCGCCAACGCCCGGGCAATCGCCAACTGCTGTTGCTGCCCCCCAGACAAATTCCCACCCTTGCGCGAACGCATGTCATACAGCACCGGAAACAGCGCATACAAATCCTCAGGCACCCTGCCCCGGGCCGCCGCCGGCAACCCAGTCTGAATATTCTCCAACACACTCATGCTGGGAAAAATCATCCGCCCCTGCGGCACATAGGCAATCCCCCGCTCCACCCGCTCATGGGTTTCAAGCGCAGACACATCATGCCCATCCACACTCACCTGCCCCTGCCACTGCGGCAAAATACCCATCAGGCTCTTGAACAACGTGGTCTTGCCCATCCCGTTGCGCCCCATCACCGCGACGATCTCACGCTTCGCCACATCCAGCTCCAGGTCGTGAAGAATCTGGCTCTGCCCGTACCCACACGACAGTTTGTCGATCTTGAACATGCCCGACTCCTCAGTGGCCCAAATACACTTCAATGACTTTCGGATTGCTCTGCACCGACTCCATGCTGCCCTCGGCCAGCACCTTGCCCTGATGCAAAACCGTGACCTTGTGGGCAATGCTCTTGACGAACTCCATGTCATGCTCGATCACCAACACCGAGCGCCCCTGGCTGATGCGCTTGAGCAACTCGGCCGTTTGCGCCCGCTCGTTGACGCTCATCCCGGCCACCGGCTCGTCGAGCATCAGCAATTCAGGGTCTTGCATCAGCAGCATGCCAATCTCCAGCCACTGCTTTTGCCCGTGAGACAGCAGGTCCGCCTGCTGCTGCAACAAGTCGCCGAGGAAGATTTCCCGCGCCACCTCCTCGACCCGCGCAATCACCTGGGCATTACGCTTGAAAAACAGCGCGCCCCACACCTTGCGCCCGGCCGGATACGACATCTCGAGGTTTTCAAACACCGTGAGGTTTTCGTAGATCGATGGGTTCTGGAACTTGCGCCCTACCCCAGCGCGCACGATGTTGTATTCGCGCATTTTGGTCAGTTCCTGGCCGTCGAACTGGATGCTGCCACTGGTGGCGCGGGTCTTGCCGCAGATCAAATCCAGCACCGTGGTTTTGCCGGCGCCGTTGGGCCCGATCACCACCCGCACTTCATTGCGGTCGATATACAGGTTGAGGTTGTCGACAGCCTTGAAGCCATCGAATGACACGGTGAGGCCTTCGATAGCCAACACCGGTTTCTTCATTTCAAAACCGACGGCGGTCATGGCTGTGTCTCCAGGATCTTGGCTTCAGCCTTGGGCTTGATCTTCGCGGGCTCGGCCTTGACCACCGGCTTGCGCCGCAACACTCGGGCCAGGGCCTGGCGACCATGGCTGTCCCACAACCCCGCCAGGCCGTTGGGGAAGTACATGACCACGGCGATAAACAACCCGCCCATCAGGTACAGCCAAAGCTCAGGGAAGGATTCGGAAAAGTAGGTCTTGCCATAGTTCACCAGCAACGCGCCATACACCGCGCCCAGCAGTGACATGCGCCCGCCCACCGCGGCAAAGATCACCATCTCGATGGACGGCACGATGCCCACGAACGACGGCGACATAAAGCCCACCTGCAAGGCAAACATCGCCCCGCCAATCGCCGAGAACGCCGCCGCCACGCAGAACACGAAAATCTTGAAACTGGCCACGTCATACCCGGAAAACCGTACCCGCTCTTCCTTGTCGCGCATGGCCATCAACAGCCGGCCCAGCTTCGAGGCGAGGATAAAACGGCCAATGAAGATGCAGCCGAACAACAGCCCGGCGTTGATGAAGTACAGGATCATCTTCGCGCCGTCACCGCGCAGGTCCCAGCCCAGCAGGGTCTTGAGGTCAGTAATGCCATTGACACCACCGGTAAGGCCTTGCTGGCCGACGATCAGCACCGTGAGGATCAGCGCAATCGCCTGGGTGACGATGGAGAAATACACATCGCCCACCCGCCGCTTGAACAGCGCCATGCCAATGATGAACGCCAGCAGCACCGGCACCGCAATCACCGCGAACAGGGTGAAGGTGAAGCTGTGGAACGGCTGCCAAAGCCACGGCAATTCGGTGATCTGGTTCCAGTCCATGAAGTCCGGGATGCCCGGGGTGGACTGGATCTTGGTGCTGATCGGGTCCGAGGCCTCAAGCTTCAGGAACATCGCCATGCAGTAGCCGCCGACGCCGAAAAACACCCCCTGCCCGAGGCTGAGAATCCCGCCATAGCCCCAGCACAGCACCAGGCCCACCGCGACGAACGCGTAGGTCAGGTACTTGCCGACCATGTTCAGCCGGAAGGCGTCCAGGGTCAGCGGGAACACCACGAGGATCAACAGCGCCAACAGCACGATGCCGATCAGGTTTTGCTGGCCGCCCAGCAGTTTGTCTAGAGCCTTCATCGGTTCGCCTCTACTTGCGCACTTTGATGGAGAACAACCCTTGCGGGCGCAGCATCAGGATCAGGATCACCGACGACAGCGTCAGCACCTTGGCCATCGAGCCACTGAGGAAAAACTCCGACAGCGATTGGGTCTGGGCAATCACGAACGCCGAGGCAATGGTGCCGAACAGGCTTTGCGCGCCGCCGAATACGACGACCAGGAAGGTGTCGACGATGTACTGCGAACCGGCGGTCGGCCCGGTGGAGCCGATGGTGGTGAACGCCGCACCGGCCACGCCCGCCACGCCGCAGCCGAGGGCGAAGGTCATGCGGTCGACCTTGCGCGTGTTGATGCCCACCGCCCGGCTCATCAAGCGGTTCTGCACGGTGGCGCGCACCTGCAAGCCCCAGCGCGAACGGTAGAGCATGACGAAGATCGCCCCGGTCAGCAGCACGGTCAGGCCCATCATGAACAGGCCGTTGCGCGGGATCTCGATGGCGTCGCTGAGGTTCACCGAACCCATCAGCCAGGCCGGCGGTTCGGCACTCACTTCACGGGCGCCGAACACCGAGCGGAAGGTTTGCTGCATCACCAGGGACAAACCCCAGGTGGCGAGCAAAGTGTCCAGGGGCCGCTTGTACAAGCGGCTGATCATCGCCCATTCCACCAGCCAGCCCACGGCGCCGGCGACGAGGAATGACAGGGCAATGGCAACGAAAAAGTAGTACGGCTGAAAGCCTGGCGCGAAATGCGCGGTAAGGCTGGAACAGACGTAGGTGGTGTAGGCGCCAATGGTCAGGAACTCACCGTGGGCCATGTTGATCACGCCCATCTGGCCGAAGATGATTGCCAGTCCCAATGCCATCAGCAACAGCACGCAGAACACGGACAAGCCGTTGAACCCCTGCATCGCCGCGATGGCTCCAAATTCCGATAGCCATTCCATGATGATGGTCTCCTGAGCGGGAGGTTGAAATGCAATCTGCTTCTGCTTTATGTGGGAGCTGGCTTGTGTGGGAGCGGGCTTGCTCGCGAATACGGTGTGTCAGTACCGGATGCACTCACTGATTCACCGCTTTCGCGAGCAAGCCCGCTCCCACACAAAACCAGTTCCCACATTCAGATCAGCGCCAGACCCGAGGTTATTGATAGCCTTTCGGAAACGGATTCGGCTCGATCAGATCCGACTCGTAGATCACCTTGAACTGCCCGTTTGGCTGCACTTCACCAATGCGCGACTTGCTCCACAGGTGATGGTTTTCGTGGATCTTCACATAGCCTTCCGGCGCGTTTTTCAGCTCGATGCCAGGCGATGCGGCGACGACTTTATCCACGTCGAAACTGCCGGCCTTCTCCACCGCCGCTTTCCACAACCATGGGCCGAGGTAGGCCGCCTGGGTCACATCACCGATCACTGCATCCTTGCCGTACTTGGCCTTGAACGCTTCCACGAAGGCTTTGTTGTTCGGGTTGTCGAGGCTCTGGAAGTACTTCATCGAGGCATAGAAGCCAGCCATGTTTTCGCCGCCGATGCCCAGCAGTTCGTCTTCGGTCACCGACAGGGTCAACAGGGTTTGCTTGGACGCGTTCACGCCCGCTGCGTTGAGCTGTTTGTAGAAGGCCACGTTGGAGCCGCCCACCACGGCCGCAAACACCACGTCAGGCTTTTTCAGCTTGACCTTGTTGATCAGCGAACCGAACTGGGTGTTGCCCAGCGGGTAGTAGTCTTCGCCGACCACGGTGCCGTGCAGCACGTTTTCAATGTGCTTGCGCGCGATCTTCATCGAGGTGCGCGGCCAGATGTAGTCCGAGCCCACCAGATAGAAGGTTTTGGCGCCCTTGGTCTTGGCGATCCAGTCGAGGCTGGCAAGGATTTGCTGGGTCGCTTCCTGGCCGGTGTAGATCACGTTTTTCGACTGTTCCAGGCCTTCATAGAAGGTCGGGTAGTAGAGCAGGCCGTTTTCTTTCTCGAAGATCGGCAATACGGCTTTACGTGAAGCGGAGGTCCAGCAGCCGAACACTGCAGCCACCTTGTCGTTCACCAGCAGTTTCTTGGCCTTTTCGGCGAAGGTCGGCCAGTCGGACGCGCCGTCTTCCTGGATCACCTTGATCTGCCGCCCGAGGATCCCGCCCGAGGCGTTGATCTGCTCGATGGCCAGGCGTTCGGCCTGGATCGAACCGGTTTCGGAAATCGCCATGGTGCCGGTGGCCGAGTGCAACTGGCCGACGGTGACTTCGGTCGGCGTCACCGCCAGGCCTTCGTTGTCGGCCATGACGCCATGGCTGAACAGACTCGCCGCCAGCAGTGATAAAGCCAACAACGGTTTGGAGCGGATCAATCGTGATTCCATGGGGCGACTCCTCTGCAATGAGGGGTTCAGCATGGCGGCAGGTGGCCACGGCGGGTATACGCAGCCTGACGTAACGGGATACGTCATTTGACGTATGCCGTTACGCACCATTTTCGAGCAGGATCCCGCCCGCCTTGGGAAAGGAACCCCCTGTGGCGAGGTAGCTTGCTCCCGTTGGGCTGCGCAGCGGCCCCAAAACCGGCGACCCGGTTCTGCCTGGAAAAATGAAGTGGTCTTGCTGGGCCTGCTTCGCAGTCCAACGGGAGCAAGCTCCCTCGCCACGAAGAGCGCACCCCGCAGGACTGGGGCACGAATATTGCTGCCATCTCCCCATCCTTGCAGGAGTTCCCCACCGTGCACCCCCTCCCCGGCACCCAGCGCATCGTCAAGATCCGCCGCGACTACAACTCCTGGGTCGCCGACGAGACCATGGAAGACTACGCCCTGCGCTACACCCCGAAGTCCTTCCGCAAATGGTCGGAACTGCGCATCGCCAACACCGCCTTGGGCGCGGTGTCGTTCCTGGCGCTGGAGGCCATCGGCGGCGTATTGGCCTTGAGCTACGGCTTTACCAACACCTTCTGGGCGATCCTCGCCATCAGCCTGGTGATCTTTCTCACCGGCCTGCCCATCAGCTACTACGCCGCCCGCTATGGCGTAGACATGGACCTGCTGACCCGCGGCGCGGGCTTCGGTTACATCGGCTCCACCATCACCTCGCTGATCTACGCCAGCTTCACCTTCCTGTTCTTCGCCCTGGAAGCGGCGATCATGGCCCTGGCCCTGGAGTTGTATTTCCATATCCCGCTGGCCATCGCCTATGTCATCTGTTCACTGCTGGTGATCCCGCTGGTGGCCTACGGCGTAACGCTGATCAGCCGCCTGCAACTGTGGACGCAACCGTTGTGGCTGGTGCTGCTGGTGCTGCCCTATGGCTTCGTGTTGTGGAAGAACCCCGAGGCCTTCAGCGACTGGACCAGCTTTGTCGGCCGCAGCAGCGACGGTGGCGACTTCAATCTGCTGTCGTTCTGCGCCGCCTGCACCGTGGCGCTGTCGCTGGTCACGCAGATCGGCGAACAGGTGGACTACCTGCGCTTCCTTCCGGAAAAAACCAGCGCCAACCGCAAGCGCTGGTGGGCCGCGCTGTTATGCGCCGGGCCCGGCTGGATCGTGCCGGGGGCGTTGAAAATGTTCGCCGGGGCGTTCCTGGCGTTCCTCGCCCTGCAACATGAAATCCCCATGGAGCGCGCCGCCGAGCCAACCCAGATGTACCTCGTCGCGTTCGGCTATGTGTTCTCCTCTCCCGAATGGGCGCTGGGGGCGATGGTGCTGTTCGTGTTCATCTCGCAGATGAAGATCAACCTGACCAACGCCTACGCCGGCTCCCTGGCCTGGTCGAACTTCTTTGCCCGCGTGACCCACAGCCACCCCGGCCGCGTGGTGTGGCTGGTGTTCAACGTCGCCATTGCGCTGATGCTGATGGAGCTCGGCGTGTTCGATGTGATCGAGCAGGTGCTGGGGCTCTACGCGAATATCGCGATTGCCTGGATCGGCACGCTGGTAGCGGACCTGGTAATCAACAAGCCCCTGGGCCTGTCACCCAAGCACATCGAATTCAAGCGTGCGCACCTCTACGACATCAACCCGGTGGGCGTCGGCTCGATGCTGATTGCCTCGCTGCTGTCGATCCTCGCCCACTTCGGCCTGTTCGGCGCCCTGGCCCAGGCTGCGCCACCGTTTGTCGCGCTGGGTACCGCGTTAATCATGGCGCCGCTATTGGCGTGGCTGACCAAGGGCCGCTACTACATTGCGCGCAGCAGCGAGGCGCAATTGATTCACCCGCAACCCGGCACCGGCCTGGTGATCTGCGGGCTGTGCAGCAACCCGTTCGAGACCGCCGACATGGCGTTCTGCCCGGCCTACAGCACGCCGATCTGCTCGCTCTGTTGCTCACTGGATGCGCGTTGCGGCGACCGTTGCAAACCCCACGCGCGCCTGGCCAGCCAGTTCGAAGGGGTGTTGCGCTGGTTGTTGCCGACCACGCTGGTACCGCGCCTGCATACCCGGCTCGCGCACTACCTGGGCTTGTTACTGGCGCTGGTACTGATGCTCGCCGGGGCCCTGGCGCTGATCTACATGCAGGCAGCCCAGGGTTTGCCCCATTCGCAAACCTTGTACCAGGCGTTTTTCAAGGCGTTCCTCACGCTCTCGGTGCTGGCCGCCGTACTCGCCTGGTGGGTAGTACTCACCCGCGAAAGCCGGCGGGTGGCCCAGGAAGAATCCGACCGGCAAACCTCGCTGCTGATGCAGGAGATCGCCGCCCACAGCCTCACCGACCAGGCCCTGCAACAGGCCAAGGAAGCCTCGGAAGCAGCGAACGCGGCCAAGAGTCGCTACGTCACCGGGCTGTCCCACGAGCTGCGCACGCCGCTCAACAGCATCCTCGGCTTCACCCAGATCCTGCAGCGCGACAGTGCCATGCCCGAACAGCATCAGGACGCCCTGGCGACCATCCTGCGCAGCGGCTCGCACCTGCTGTCGCTGATCGACGGCCTGCTGGACGTGGCGAAGATCGAGGCCGGCAAGCTGCGCCTGGAGCTCACCGAAATCCCCTTCCCGGAACTGATCCACGACCTGGAGCAGATGTTCACCCCCCAGGCCGAAGACAAGGGCCTGCGCTTTCGCCTGGACTGCGTGGGCAAGATCCCCGCCGTAGTGCGCGGCGATGAAAAACGCGTGCGGCAGATCCTGATCAACCTGCTGGGCAACGCGATCAACTTTACCGACAGCGGCGAGGTGCGCCTGCGGGTCAGCTACATGCGCGAGACCGCCAACTTCGAAATCATCGACACCGGCATCGGGATTGACCCCGAACAGATCGAGCGGATTTTCCAGCCGTTCGAACGCGGCGACCTGATGCGCCAGGACAAGGGCGTGGGTCTGGGCCTGACCATCACACGCATGCTGACCTCGCTGATGGGCGGCGAATTGCGGGTGGTCAGCGAGCTGGACAAGGGCACCTGCTTCCAGGTACGGCTGTTCCTGTCCCAGGTCCGCGTGCCGCAAGCCGTGGTGCATGTGGAGCACGACATCATCGGCTACCACGGCGAACGACGGCGCATCCTGGTGGTGGATGACCACGTGGACCATCGCAAGGTGCTCAGCGGCATGCTCACGCCCCTGGGCTTCGAGGTGTCCCAGGCCAGCAACGGCCAGGAGGCGATCCGCCAGGTGGCGCTGCTGTCGCCGGACCTGATCCTGATGGACCTGTCGATGCCGACCATGGACGGCTGGGCCACCAGCAGGCTGATCCGGCGTAACGCGTTGTCCACCGCGCCGATAATCATCATCTCCGCCAACGCCTTCACCGACGACCGCGAACGCAGCATCGCCGGCGCCTGCAACGACTACCTGGCCAAGCCGGTGCGCACTCCGGAACTGCTCGGGCGCCTGCAACTGCACCTGGACTTGCAATGGCTGCGTCGCCGCACACCGACAGCCGCGCCGGTCGCGCCCCAGGGCGCGCTACCCAGCGCAGAAGAACTCGCGGTGCTCGCCGAACTGAGCGCCATTGGCTATGTGCGTGGTTTGCATGAAAAGCTCGACGCCATCGTGCTGGACTGCCCAGGTACCGCACCGTTCATCAACAAGCTCCGGGCCTTGCTGAAAAGCTTTCGCCTGGAAGAACTCAACCGCATCCTGAAGGAGGCCGAAGATGAATGCCTTGACCCACAGCGCTGAGCCCGGCGTGGTGCTGATTGTCGACGACACCCCGGACAACCTGGCCATGCTCTCCGACGCCCTGGACGACGCCGGCTACATGGTGCTGGTGGCGCTGGACGGCCTCAGCGCGCTGAACCGCGTGCAACGCCGGCGCCCGGATTTGATCCTGCTGGACGCGGTGATGCCCGGGCTGGACGGATTTGAAACCTGCCGCCGGCTCAAGGCGCAACCGGCCAGCGCGGACATTCCCGTGGTGTTCATGACCGGGCTCACCGACAGCAAGCATGTGGTGCAGGGGTTCGAGGTGGGCGGCAGCGATTACGTGACCAAGCCGATCCAGACCGATGAAGTGCTGGCGCGGGTGGCGGCGCATTTGCGTACGTCGCGGATTTTGCTGTCGGCGCGGGCGGCGACACAGCCGAGCGTGATCACCCTGGAGGATGAGCCGGCGCACAAGCTATTGTCGGCGCGGTTTCAACTGACGGAGCGGGAGGTGGAAGTGCTGCGTTGGGTGGCGTGTGGCAAGACCAATCGGGATATTGGCGACATTCTTGGGTTGAGTCCGAGGACGGTGAACAAGCATCTGGAGCATGTGTATGTGAAGCTGGGAGTGGAGACGCGCACGGCGGCGACTTCGGTGGCGATGGCGGCGATGAGTCCAACCCGGATCCCACAGATGGCCACGGTCTAAAATGTGGGAGCGGGCTTGCTCGCGAATGCGGTGTGTCAGTCACCAAATTTTTTACTGATACACCGCATTCGCGAGCAAGCCCGCTCCCACATTTGATCTGTGTCGTTACTGGTATTACCTACCCACCGAAGATCTGCGAAGGCCGGCGCAACGTCGGGTCAAACGGGTTGATCTTCGGCCCGATCGCCGCCGCCTCGCGCTTCAACAACTCCACCACCGTCGGCAACCGCCCCGGCCCGAGCCGGTCGCTGATGGTCGCCACACTCAACGCCGCCACCGCATGCCCATTGCGATCCAGGATCGGCACCGCCAACCCGGCCATGCCTTCCAGCACCCCGGTGTTTCGCGCCGCATACCCCAACCGCCGCACACTCTCCACCTCCGAACGCAAAAACACCTCGTCGTACAGGTGAAAATCCTTGAGCCGCGGCAAGTTGTAGCGGATCACCGTCTCGCGCTCCTCCTCTGGCAAAAACGCCAAAATCGCCAGACTGCCCTGCCCCACGCCCAGCGCCACGCGGCCGCCGATATCACCGGTAAAGGTACGGATCGGATACGGCCCTTCACTGCGGTCCAGGCAGATCGCATCAAACCCGCTGCGCGCCAGCAGGAACAATGAATCCCCCAACGACGCACTGAGGCGCAACATGCTCGGCCGCACCAGGTCCCGCAGGTTGCCGGTGTTGCCCGCATTCGCCGCCAGTGCGAAGAACTCCAGGCTCAGCCGATAGCGCTTGCTGCGCGCATCCTGCTCCACCATGCCCTCGTCCATCAGGCTGCGCAGCAGTCGGTGGGTGGTGGGTTGCGACAGCCCCACCTGCTGCGCCAGTTGCGTCACCCGTTCACCACCGTCCGGCGCCGCGCCGAGGATGCGCAGTAATGCAAACAACCGGGAGACGCCACCGGCGCCGACTTCCTTGACACTTTCATTCCGCTCAGTGGAATCCATAAGCCGATATCTCACACTAAATTCTGGTCAGTGAATGAAACTGAAAAAAGTACTCTATCCAGTGAAATTCCATCTTCCGCCATCCTAGTCTTTCGCCCTAAT
The DNA here is from genome assembly GCF_037094675.1 of Pseudomonas sp. KK18. NCBI lineage: Bacteria > Pseudomonadati > Pseudomonadota > Gammaproteobacteria > Pseudomonadales > Pseudomonadaceae > Pseudomonas > Pseudomonas sp. KK18. The sequence goes on along the minus strand of NZ_CP146605.1, from coordinate 2,749,639 downwards.
CTGCGTCCACAGGGGCGAAATGAACAACTAACGGCAGCCGACTCAAGATCGAGCGCCAACGCACCCGCAACACCCTTTTCGCATCTGCCCAAAACAAAAAAGCGCGTTTCGACGCGACTCAAAAAGGTGGAACGCAGACATGGCTTTTCTCCAACTCAACGCCTTGAGCAAACGCTACGGCGCCGTCGACGCGGTGGTCGCCACTGATCTTGCGGTGGAAAAAGGCGAATTCGTGTCCCTGCTCGGCCCCTCGGGCTGCGGCAAGACCACCACCTTGCAAATGATCGCCGGCTTCGTCGACGTCACCGGTGGCCAGATCGTCCTCGACGGTCGCGACATCACCCATGCCAAACCCGCCAGCCGCGGCCTCGGCGTGGTGTTCCAGAGCTACGCGCTGTTCCCCCACATGAGCGTGCGCGACAACGTCGCCTTCGGCCTGAAGATGCGCAAGGTGCCTGCCACTGAGATCGCAAGCAGAGTCAAGACCGTGCTGGAACTGGTGCGCCTGGCGCCCCACGCCGAGCGCTACCCGCGGGAACTGTCCGGCGGCCAGCGCCAGCGCGTGGCCCTGGCCCGCGCCCTGGTGATCGAGCCGCCGGTGTTGCTGCTGGACGAGCCCCTCTCCAACCTCGACGCCAACCTGCGGGAAGAGATGCAGTTCGAGATCCGTCGCATCCAGTGTGAAGTCGGGATCACCACCCTGATGGTCACCCACGACCAGGCCGAGGCGCTGTCCATCAGCGACCGGGTAGTAGTGATGCAGGCCGGGCGCGTGACGCAGATCGACGCGCCGTACAAACTCTATGAACACCCGCGCACACGCTTCATCTCGGATTTTGTCGGCAAGGCCAACCTGCTGGCGGGCGACTTCGATCAACTCGGCGCGCCGCAAGTGCGCTTCGAGCCCGGCAACGGCCAACTGACCCTGAGCCTGCGCCCGGAAAAGATCGACCTGGTGGCCGCCGGCAACGGCCGGCTGCAAGGCAAGATCCTCGACAGCTACTTCTTCGGCAGCCAATGGCTGTATCGCATCAAGACCGAGATCGGCGAGCTGACCGTGGTCCGCCGCAATGACGGCAGCGCGCCATTGGCTTGCGGCGCTGCAGTGGGCCTGGACTGGGAGTCGAACCTGTTGCGGGTGCTGGCCGCGGATGAGGTGCGCGCATGAGCCGTGGCTACCTGTTGTCGTTGCCGGCGCTGGTGTTGTTTTTCGGGCTGCTGATCCTGCCCCTGGGCCTGACACTGGTGCTGTCGTTCAACGTGTTCGACTATCAGGTAGGGGTGAAGGCCGATGAGTGGACCTTCGCCCACTACCTGTCGCTGTTCAGCGATTCGTACTTCTACGAGATCTTCTGGCGCACCTTCTGGATCAGTGCCCTGGTGACCTTGCTCTGCGTGGTGATCGGCGTGCCCGAGGCCTACATCCTCAGCCGCATGGGCACGCCATGGCGCTCGATCTTCCTGATCCTGATCCTCACCCCGCTGCTGATTTCGGTGGTGGTGCGGGCCTTCGGCTGGAGCCTGCTGCTGGGTGCCGATGGCCTGGTGAACCAGGTGATCCAGGCCCTGGGCGGCAAGCCGGTGAAGCTGCTGTACACCTCGTTCGCCGTGATCATCGCACTGGTGCACGTGATGCTGCCGTTCATGATCATCCCGGTGTGGACCTCCCTGCAGAAGCTCGACCCGTCGGCGGAACAGGCGGCGCTGTCCCTGGGTGCCAGCCAGGCCACGGTGATGCGCAAGATCGTGTTGCCGCAGGTGATGCCCGGCGTGCTGTCCGGCACCCTGATCGTGTTCGGCCTGGCTGCCAGCTCCTTCGCGATCCCCGGCCTGCTGGGCGGACGCCGCCTGAAGATGGTCGCCACGGTGGTCTACGACCAATACCTCTCGGAACTCAACTGGCCCATGGGCGCGACCATCGCGGTGGTGTTGCTGTTGGTCAACTTGCTGATCATGCTGAGCTGGAACCGCATGGTCGAAGGCCGCTACAAAAAGTCCCTGGGAGTATAAGACGATGTCCAGAAACGGTCCTTTGGCCCTGGGCTTTCACGGCCTGGTGGTGCTGTTCATGATGGCGCCGCTGGTGGTGGTGTGCCTGGTGGCCTTCACCCCGGAAAACACCTTGAGCCTGCCCACCTCGGGCTTCTCGCTGCGCTGGTTTCATGCGGTGTTCGAGCGCGCGGACTTTATCCAGGCGTTCTACAACAGCCTGGTCCTGGCGTTCGTTGCCGCCACCCTGGCGACGTTGATCGCGGTACCGGCGGCGCTGGCAATCAGTCGCTACCAGTTCCCCGGCCGTAACTTCTTCAGTGCGCTGTTCCTCTCGCCGATCATCATCCCGCACCTGGTGCTGGGGGTGGCGATGCTGCGGCTGTTCGCAATGATGGGCGTCAACGGCAGCTTCACCTGGTTGATGCTGGCGCACGTGGTGATCATCACGCCTTACGTATTGCGCCTGGTATTGGCGGCCGCCATCGGCATTGACCGCAGCGCCGAGCAGGCTGCCGAATCCCTCGGCGCCAGCCGCTTCACCCTGTTTCGCCAGATCACCTTGCCGATGATTCTGCCCGGCGTGGCCGGCGGCTGGTTGCTGGCGTTCATCAACAGTTTCGATGAAGTGACCCTGTCGATCTTTGTCAGCTCGCCGGCCACCCAGACCTTGCCGGTGCGCATGTACGTGTACGCCACCGAATCCATCGACCCGATGATGGCGGCCGTGTCGGCGCTGGTGATCGGGTTGACGGCGGCGGCAATGATTCTGCTGGACCGGGTCTACGGCCTGGATCGCGTGTTGGTAGGGAAACATTGATGGCACTGTTCAAACGACTGGCGGAAACCGAGCGGCCCAGCCTGGCGTTCACCCTCGATGGGCAGCCTGCCACGGGCCTGCTCGGGGACACCTTGCTGACTGCCGTACTGACCTGCGTCGAGCACCTGCGGGGCAGTGATTTCAGCGCCGAACGCCGCGCCGGTTTCTGCCTGATGGGAGCTTGCCAGGATTGCTGGGTACGGCTGGAGGATGGTCGGCGAGTGCGCGCCTGTTCGACCTTGCTGGAAGACGGCCAGGCGATTCACCGTGACCCGGGGCGCCAGGCATGAAGAGCGTGGTGATAGTGGGCGCAGGCCCGGCGGGCATTACCGCAGCCCGGACTTTGCTGGACCATGGCGTAACCCCGGTGTTGGTGGACGAGAGCCTGCGCGGTGGCGGCCAGATCTATCGGCGCCAGCCGGCGAACTTCCAGCGCTCGGCCAAGCAGCTGTATGGGTTTGAAGCGGGCAAGGCGACAGCGCTGCATCGCACCATGGATGAGCTGGCCACCCGGATCGACTACCGGCCGGAAACCCTGGTGTGGAATGCGGAAAATGGCCGCCTGGACATGCTCAACAACGGCCACGCCGAAAGCATCGAATACGCGCAGATCATCGTCGCCACGGGCGCCACCGACCGCATCCTGCCCGTGCCGGGCTGGACGCTGCCCGGTGTGTACAGCCTGGGCGCGGCGCAAATCGCGCTGAAGTATCAAGGCTGCGCCATCGGTGAGCGCGTCGCGTTTTGCGGCAGCGGGCCGTTGCTGTACCTGGTGGCGTATCAGTACGCCAAGGCCGGGGCCAGGGTGGTGGCGGTGCTCGACAGCGCGCCGTTCAGCGCCCAATGCCGCGCCCTGCCGGCATTGCTCGGCCAGCCGGCGACCCTGGCCAAGGGTTTGTACTACCGCGCCTGGCTCACGGCCCACGGCATCCCGGTGCATCAAGGGGCAACGTTGTCGCACATCAACGGCGAGCAACGAGTGACGGGCATCCACTGGGACCAGCAGGAAATCGCCTGTGATGCCGTGGCCTTCGCCCATGCCCTGCGCAGCGAGACTCAACTGGCGGATTTACTTGGGTGTGAATTTGCCTGGAATGCATTGAACCGCGCCTGGTTGCCCCAGCGAGATGCGGCCGGGCGTAGCAGTGTCGCGGGCGTGTATCTGGCTGGCGACGGTGCAGGAATCATGGGCGCCGATGCGGCGCAAATGGCCGGCGAGCGAGCGGCATTGGCCTTGCTCGAAGACAGCGGTGTTGCCATCGACCACCGTCGCGGGCCCGTGCTGGAACAACAACTGGCAGGTATCCAGCGCTTTCGCCACGGCCTGGAAACCGCCTTCCCCTTCCCGGAAAACTGGGCCGCTGAAGCTCCGGACGAACTGATCCTGTGCCGCTGTGAAGAAGTCAGCGTCGGCGAAGTGCGCGCGGTGGTGGACGAAGGCCACTGGGAAGTGAACCGGGTCAAGGCCCATTGCCGGGTTGGCATGGGCCGTTGCCAGGGCCGGATGTGTGGGCTCGCAGCGGCAGAAATCATTGCCGAACGCAGTGGGCGCGAGATTCAAAACGTTGGCCGCCTGCGGGGCCAGGCACCGATCAAACCCTTGCCGTTTGGCGTGGAGGTGCAGTCATGATCGACAGCGAAGTGATCGTGCTGGGCGGCGGGATTGTCGGCGCTTCAGCGGCCTTGATGCTGGCGCAGAAAGGCCGGCGCGTGGTGCTGGTGGAGCGGGACTTTTGTGGCTCGCACTCCAGCGGTGTGAACTATGGCGGCGTGCGGCGCCAGGGTCGGCCATTACATCAGTTGCCGTTGTCCCAACGCGCCCATGCGCTGTGGTCCGACTTGCCGGGGCTGATTGGCATCAATGGCGAATATGTGCGCTCCGGGCATCTGAAACTGGCCCGCAGTCACGAAGACCTGGCCGCTCTGCAGGCTTACGCCGACGCCACTCGAGGCTTTGGCCTGGGCCTGCAAATGCTGGATCACGCTCAACTGCGCGCCCGGTTCCCGTGGGTGGGTGATGTGGCGGTCGGCGCGTCGTTATGCCCCGAAGACGGCCACGCCAATCCGCGCCTGGTCTCCCCCGCCTTTGCCCGCGCCGCCCAACGCCACGGTGCGAGGGTGATGGAGCAAACCGAAGTCACCCAGGTTGAGCATGACGGCCAGCTGTTTCAGGTGCGCTGTGCCAATGGTGTGCAGCTTCAAGCCCGCTGGCTGTTGAACTGCGCCGGCGCCTGGGCCAGTACTGTGGCCGCGCAATTTGGCGAACCGGTGCCGATGACCTCGGCACACCCGGCGATGCTGGTGACCGAGCCGTTGCCGGTGGTGATGGACGTGAGCACCGGGGTGGAAGGCGGCGGGATTTATGCGCGGCAAGTCGCCCGGGGCAATTGCATCCTCGGTGGCGGGCGCGGCTTTGCCCTGGGCCCGCAACAAGCCCGCCCGGGGCAAGCGGCGGTGCTGGAGATTCTGCGCAATGCCGGCGAGTTGTACCCGTTCCTCAAGGGTGCCCAGGCGATCCGTACCTGGAGCGGCACCGAAGGTTATCTGCCCGACCACGAACCGGTGATCGGCGACAGCAGCACCCAACCCGGCCTGCTCCACGGTTTCGGCTTTGCCGGCGCCGGGTTCCAGCTCGGCCCTGCGGTCGGTGAAGCCCTGGCAGAGATCGTCTGCACGGGGGCCAGCCGGCAGCCCATCGAAGCATTTTCCATCCGTCGTTTCCAAGCCTGAGAGGAAGATTCATGCACATGATCAAACGTACTGCGCTGTCTTGCCTGTCCCTCGCCCTGTTGAGCACGGCGGCCCACGCCGCACCGACGCTGTACCTGGGCATGAACGGCGGCACCATGGAGCGGGTCTACGCCGACAAGGTGCTGCCCGCGTTCGAAAAGGCCAACAACGTCAAGGTGGTGATCGTGCCGGGCACCTCGTCGGACATCCTGGCCAAGGTGCAGGCCAACAAGGACAACCCGCAGATGCACGTGATGTTCCTCGACGACGGCATCATGTACCGCGCGATTTCCATGGGGTTGTGCGAGAAGCTCACGCCCAATCCGACCCTGGATCAGATTCCGGCCAAGGCGAAGATCAAGGAAGAAGCGGTTGCGGTGACGCTCGGGGTGACCGGGTTGGGTTACAACGCCAAGATGTTCAAGGAAAAGGGCTGGGCGCCGCCGACGTCGTGGATGGACCTGGCCGACCCGCGCTTCAAGGACAAGGTGGTGTTCCAGTCGTTGGCCTCGTCCACATTTGGGTTGCACGGGTTCCTCATGTTCAACCGGATTCAGGGGGGTAGCGAGACCAACGTGGATCCGGGGTTCAAGGCCTGGCCGAAGACGGTTGGGCCGAATGTGCTGGAGTACATCGCCAGCTCGGCGAAGATTTCCGAGATGGTGCAGACGGATGAGGCGGCGATCTTTCCGCTGACGCCAACACAGGTGACCACGCAACAGTTGTTGGGTGTGCCGATGGAGTATGCGCAGCCGAAGGAAGGCGCGGTGGTGTTGAACGTGGCGGAGTGTGTGATTGCGCGGAATGACCAGCCGGAGCTGGCGCAGAAACTGGCGCAGTTCTTGTTGACCGCAGAGGCTCAGGCGCCGGCTTTGGAACTGGGGGATCAGATTCCTTCGAATCCTACGACGCCGACTACCGACAAAACCCGGGCGCGGGTGGAGGCGATGAACAGTTATTTGCAGACGGCGATTTCGATTGACTGGGATCAGGTGAACCAGGCACGACCCGAGTGGAATGCGCGGTGGAGTCGGTCGATTGAGCGGTAGGCTTTGGGGGTGAATATCCGTTATTTGGGTGATGGCTTAAATTGGTTCCGCTCTTACAGCGGCTCACTTTTGAACAGCGCAAAAGTAAGCAAAACGCTCTTGCCCCACCACTCGGCTCCTCGCTGTGGCTCGGAGTGCCCTCACTCCGGCTTTGGACCGTGGGCCGCCGTCATGGGCCATCCTTGGCCCAGGACGGCTAACCCGGCGTCCTGCCGGGTTACCCACGCTCCAAAGCCTGCGTTCGGCCAGCGTGGTTTAACGGGGCGCCCAAGATCAAGATCAAAAGCAAGATCAAGAACACAGCGGCCTGAAAGCCGGCTTGAGTGTTAAAAGCTAAATCAAAAGCTAAAGCGGGCACGGTTCAAATGTGGGAGCTGGCTTGCCTGCGATGGCATCACCTCGGTGTGTCTGGAAGACCGAGGTGTCTGCATCGCCGGCAAGCCAGCTCCTACAGAAAAGCAGCTCTGCTTTCGCTCTGGCTTTTGATCTGGCTTTTAACACTCAGGTCGGCTCTCAGGCCGCCGTGCTCTTGCTTTTGATTTTGATCTGACTGCCCCAATAAGCCCGAGGCCGAACGCAGGTATTGCGCAGCGGGTAAACCGGCAGGACGCCGGTTTAGCCGCGCCGGGCCATGGATGGCCCGTCGCGGCGGCCCGCTTCGCGGTGCCGGAGTGAGGGAACACCGAGCCTAGGCGAGGTGCCGACAGGCGGGGCAGAGCGCTTTGGTTACTTTGCCGCTTTTGCAAAGTGACTCGCTGTAAGAGCGAAACCATAGGTGGCCGTTACCGAAGAAACGGATATGTACCCAATCAATCACCCCACCATCTCCCGAACCCGATACCACAACATCCCCAACGCCAGCAGCGGCGAACGCAACACCTTCCCCCCAGGAAACGTCATATGCGGCACCTGGCTGAAAATATCCAACCCCCGGCTCTGCCCAGCCTGAATCCCCTCAGCCAACAACCGCGCACACCAGTGAGTCACGTTCAACCCATGCCCCGAATACCCCTGGGCATAGAACACATTCGGATGCTGCTTCAGGCGCCCCACCTGGGGAAAGCGGTTGGCGGTGATGCCGATCTTCCCCCCCCACTGAAACTCAATCGCGGTATTCGCCAACTGCGGAAAAACCTTGAGCATCTTCGGCCGCATATACCCCGCGATATCCACCGGATCACGCCCCGAATAATGACAAGCCCCCCCAAACAACAACCGCCGATCCGCCGAAAGGCGGTAATAATCCAACCCCACTTTCTGATCACACAACGCCAGGTTCTGCGGAATCAACTGATCAGCCACCCCAACCGACAGCGGCTCGGTCGCAATGATGTAGCTCCCCGCTGGCAACACCTTGCCGCTCAACTTCGGCTCCAATTCCTCCAGATGCGCATTGCACGCCAGCACCAGGCTACCGGCGCGCACTCTGCCAAACTCGCAACGCACCTGCACCGTGTCGCCATGGATCAACTCCAGCACCGGGCTGTCTTCAAAGATCCGCACCCCAAGGGATTCGGCCACTCCAGCCTCCCCCAGCACCAGGTTCAACGGGTGCAGATGCCCGGAGCCCATGTCCACCAGGCCACCCGCATACAAGCCTGAGCCAACCACCTGCGCCATATCCTGCGATGCCACCAACCGTGTTTCAGGCGCATACCCCAAGGCAGCCAGGCTCTCCAGCTCCCCCTGAAACGCCGCAAACTGCGCCGGCGTATTCGCCAACTCGCAAAACCCCCAGCGCAAATCACAGTCAATCCCGTGCTCGCGAATCCGCTCCCCCACCAGCGCCACCGAATCGATCCCGGCCTGCTGCAGGTAACGCACGCCCTCCTCCCCCACGTACCTGGCAAAGCCCGATACATCATGCCCAATCCCGCGAATCAACTGCCCGCCATTGCGCCCGCTGGCGCCCCAGCCAATCCGCCGGGCCTCCAGCAGGATCACCGACAGCCCGCGCTGGGCCAGTTCGATGGCGGTGTTGACCCCGGTGAACCCACCGCCGATCACACACACATCGGCGGTCAGGTCAGCCCCCAGCGCTGGGCGCCGGGGCATGGCGTTGGCCGAAGCCAGGTAATAGGAACGAGCGTGGTCGGAGGAGGAACGGTTCATTTGTTGGTCTTCACTTTGCTCCAGGACCGCGTCATCAAGCGCATGACGGCGGGCGTCGGGGTGGTGGAAATGTAGAGTTTGTCGAGCACTTCCTGGTACGGGTAGATCTCGGGGTTGTTCACCAGCTCGGGGGCCATGAAGGCCTTGGCCGCCGGGTTCGGGTTGGCGTAGCCGACGCTGGCGCTGACCTTGGCGATCACTTCAGGGTCCAGCAAGTAGTTGATGAAGGCGTGGGCGGCTTTCGGGTTGGCGGCGTCCGCCGGGATGGCCAGCAGGTCGAACCACAGGTTGCTGCCTTCCTTGGGGATCGAGTAGGCGATGTTCACGCCGTTCTTGGCTTCCTTGGCGCGGTTGGCCGCCTGGAACACGTCGCCGGAATAACCGAAGGCGACGCAGATATCACCGTTGGCCAGGTCCGAGATGTACTTGGAGGAATGGAAATAAGTGATGTACGGCCGCAGGGTCAGCAGCTTGGCCTCGGCCTGTTTGTAGTCTTCGGGATTCTCGCTGCGCGGGTCCTTGCCCATGTAGTTGAGGATCGCCGGGAACAGTTCATCCGCCGAGTCGAGGAATGCTACGCCGCACTCGTGGAGCTTCTTGATGTTCTCCGGTTCAAACAGCACGGCCCACGAATCGATATGGTCGATGCCCAACACCTGCTTGACCTTGTCCACGTTATAGCCGATGCCGTTGGTGCCCCACAGGTACGGCACCGAATGCTCGTTGCCCGGGTCGTTTTTCTCCAGCAGTTTGAGCAGCTTGGGGTCGAGGTTCTTGAAGTTGGGTAGCTGCGAACGGTCCAGCTTGAGGAACGCGCCGGCCTTTACCTGGCGCGCCAGGAAGTGGTTGGACGGCACCACCACATCGTAGCCGGTACGGCCGGCGAGCAGTTTGCCTTCCAGGGTTTCGTTGGAGTCGAACACGTCGTAGATCACCTTGATCCCGGTCTTGGCCTGGAAGTCGGCCAAGGTGGTCTCACCGATGTAGTCGGTCCAGTTGTACACACTGACCGTCTGCGCGGCGTGGCCCGCGCTGCTGAACAATGCCGCCAAGGCCAGCGGGAGAAGCTTTTTCACCAGACGCATATCGACACCCCTTTGCTTGATTGATTTTTATGTATTCATCCAGCCATTCTGCCCGTAGCAGCTGTCGAGCCTTGGCGAGGCTGCGTAGCGATGTATCGGACACAATTGCGGTGGGCCCGACGGCAGCCTCGCTAAGCTACGGACGATTCGTCAGACGCTCAGCAGCAGGAACTCACGTTCCCAGGAGCTGATCACCCGCTTGAAATTCTCGTGTTCGGCACGCTTGACCGCGACGTAGCCGCGCACAAACTTGTCCCCCAGGTACTGCTTGACGGTGTCGCACTCTTCCATGCGCGCCAGGGCGTCTTCGATGGTGATCGGCAGCCTCAGGTTGCGGCGCTCGTAGGCGCGGCCTTCCACCGGGGCGCTGGGCTCGACCTTTTCGATCATGCCGAGGTAGCCGCACAGCAGGCTGGCGGCGATGGCCAGGTACGGGTTGGCGTCGGCGCCCGGCAGACGGTTTTCCACGCGCATGGCGTCGGGGCTGGAACTCGGTACACGCAGGCCAACGGTGCGGTTTTCTTCGCCCCACTCGACGTTGACCGGTGCCGAGGTGTCCGGCAGGAAGCGGCGGAACGAGTTGACGTTAGGCGCAAACATCGGCAGCAGCTTGGGGATGTACTTCTGCAGGCCGCCGATGTGGTTGAGGAACAGCTGGCTCTTGTTGCCGTGTTCATCGACAAACACCTGTTTGCCGGTGGCGATCTCCACCACGCTCTGGTGCAGGTGCATGGCGCTGCCGGGCTCGTCGGCCACCGGTTTGGCCATGAAGGTGGCCGCCACGTTGTGCTTGAGTGCAGCCTCGCGCAGGGTGCGTTTGAACACGGTGATCTGGTCGGCCAGGTCGAGGGCATCGCCGTGGCGGAAGTTGATTTCCATCTGCGCCGGGCCGTCTTCATGGATCAGCGTGTCGAGGTCCAGGCCCTGGGCTTCGCACCAGTCGTAGACGTCTTCGAACAGCGGGTCGAATTCGTTGGCGGCATCGATGGAGAACGATTGGCGGCCACTTTCGGCGCGACCGGAACGGCCCAGCGGGGTCTTCAGCGGCAGGTCCGGGTCTTCGCAGCGCTGGGTCAGGTAGAACTCCATCTCCGGCGCGACAATCGGCTGCCAGCCCTGGTCGGTATAGAGTTGCAGGACCTTTTTCAGCACGTTGCGCGGCGACAGTTCGATGGGGTTGCCCTGCTTGTCGAAGGTGTCGTGGATCACGATGGCCGTCGGCTCGATGGCCCATGGCACCACGTAGGTGGCGTTGGACACCGGGCGGCAGATCATGTCGATGTCGGCCGGGTCCAGCAGGTCGTAGTAGATATCGTCGTCGACAAAGTCCCCGGTTACCGTTTGCAGCAACACACTTTCCGGCAGGCGCATGCCTCGCTCATGCAGGAACTTGTTGGTGGGCGAAATCTTGCCGCGTGCGATGCCAGTCAAATCACTGATCACGCATTCGACTTCGGTAATCTTGTGTTCTTTCAGCCAGGCGGACAGCTGATCGAAGGGGGCGTTCATAAGGACCTCGTCATGGGTTGGATGCTGCGCCGCGGGCTTCCCTCGCGGCGCATTGAGGTCTATCTTGGGCCAGCCGTCCAACGGCATCTATCCACTTTGCGCCAACCACAACGCACCAATAGAGTGCGCCCAGGTTACCCATGACACAGGCAACAGCTTTGCGCGTACAGGCCTTCACCACCGGTGATGTGGCCGCTCAATGCAGTGCGACACCCGGTTGGGTGCAGCAGTACCAGCAGATGTCCCCGGGGCATTTTGCCGGGCAGATCCGCTATCTCGACCTGCAAGGTGTCGAGGTGTACGAAGAGCGGATGAACACCCGGGTGGAGCAGAACTTCAACGCGCCGCCGGGTTCCCTGGCGTTCTGTTTCGATGGCAGCGACAACGCGCTGTACGTGCTCAATGGCGAAAGCCGCAACACCTGGATCACCCCGGAAAACTACCGCGAAGTGGCAGTGGTGTTCGGGCCGCAGTTTGTCCAGCGCCATGGTCTGGATGTGACGAAGCTGGAGGGGTTGTTCATGGCCCCGCTCAACTCCCTGCAAAACCCGTTGTTCAGCCGCTGGCTCAGCGGCACGCTGACACGGCTGTCGGCGACGCTGGACCCGCCGAGTCGTGATGCGCTGACTCAGCAGTTACTGGACGACTGCCTGTTCATCCTCGACAACGCCTGCGTGTGCCTCGACAAGGGCTCATTGCAGCGACGCACCGAGGAGCGAATCATCATGGCGCGCATTGGCGAATGGGCGGCGGATGTGCCGGATGAAACCGTCAACCTAGTGCAACTGGCGCGCATTGCCGGGGTGCCGTTGCGCCAGTTGCAGCACGGGTTCAAGACGTATACAGGGATGAGCCCGGCGCAGTGGTTGCGGTTGCGCCGGTTGAACAGTGCACGGCGGGAGTTGTTGAGCCCGCCGTCAGTGGACACCACCGTGGCGGAGGTGGCGATGAATTGGTCGTTCTGGCATTTGGGGCGGTTTTCCAACAGTTATCGGGCGTTGTTTCAGGAGTTGCCCAGCGAGACCCTGAAGCGCCAGAGGTAAATGTAGGAGCGGGCTTGTGTGGGAGCGGGCTTGCTCGCGAATGCGGTGGGTCAGTCAATAAATCTGGCACTGATACACCGCCTTCGCGAGCAAGCCCGCTCCCACATTTGAAGATCGTTCCCACGCGGAGCGTGGGAACGATCAGGTCCGAAGAAACGCCAGCATCAACTGATTCACCCGCTCCGCCGCCTCCAGCTGCACCATATGCCCCTGCCCCGGCAGTATCTCCACCTGAGCGTCCAACCCATGGGCATGGCTCGCCGGGATGATTGCATCATCACTGCCCCAGATCACCAGGCTCGGCTGCTGCCCCACCACACTGCGCAAATCCACCAATTGCCGACCACCGCTGAACAACACCCCGGTGATCTGCCGCAACGCCTGCTCCACACCCTCCAGGCGCTTGAACTTGAGCATGTCTTCCAGCATCTGCCGGGTCACCAGCGCCGGATCGCTGAACAGTTGCACCAGTTGCGGCTTGAGTGCATTGCGATTGCTCGCGTCGATAAAACCTTGCAGGTAGTCACTGTTGATCTGCGTACCCAATCCAGCGCTGGCGATCAGGGTCAACGACGCCACACGCTGCGGTGCCACCCGCGCGAGGTTCAGGGAAACCAGCCCGCCCATGGAATGCCCGGCGAGGTGTACCCGGTCAACCTTCAGATAATCCAGCAGTGCCAATACCGCCTGGCTCAGCTCCTCAAGCTCGCCCGTTTGCAGGTACTTGCCCGACTCGCCATGCCCCGGCAAATCCAGGGCGATCACCCGCCGCTCAGCCGCGAGCACCGGGTGATTGAACAGCCAGTTATTCAGGTCGCCACCAAAGCCGTGCACCAGCACCAGCGGTGTGCCGCCCTCCCCGAGGTCCAGATAGCGCAGCAGGCGCCCGCCCACCTCGACCTTCTGTGCCGATGGCCCGCTGGCTTCAGCCTCGGCGGCACTGGAAACGAACCCCGCCTGGAACGCCTCGATCACCCCATCAATCTCGGCCTCGCTGGCCTCGCCTTCCACCACGATTGCCAGCAATGCCCCCACGGGCAATGTCTCATCGCTCTGGGCCAACACCCGCCGCAGCACCCCGCTGAAGGGTGCCTCGACACTGCTGGAAATCTTGTCGGTCTCGACATCCAGCACTTCTTCACCCTTCTCCACCGGGTCGCCCGGCTGCTTGAGCCAGACATCAACCCGGCCCTCGGTCATCGACAGCCCCCACTTGGGCATGGTCAGTGTATGGATCATGCGGCATTCCTCTTGTCGGCGATCTTCAGCACCGCAGCTTCGATCTTCGCCGCGTTGGGGATGTACAGGTCCTCCAGGGCATCGGAGAACGGCACCGGCGTGTGAGGCGCGGTGACCATTTCGATCGGCGCGCGCAGGAAGCCGAACGCCCGTTGCGCCACCAATGCACTGATGTCCGTGGCAATCGAGCAACGTGGGTTGGACTCGTCGATCACCACCAGGCGCCCGGTTTTCTCCACGCTTTCAAGGATGCTGTCTTCGTCCAGCGGGCTGGTGGTGCGCAGGTCCAACACTTCGCAGTCGATACCCTGGCGCGCCAGATTGGCGGCGGCTTCCAGGGCGATGTGCACCATGCGCCCGTAGGTCACCAGGGTTACATCGTTGCCTTCACGCACGTAGTTGGCTTCGCCGAACGGCACGGTGTACAGCTCTTCCGGCACTTCGCCCTGGAGGCTGTAGAGCATTTTGTGTTCGAGGAAAATCACCGGGTCGTTGTCGCGGATCGCCTGGATCAGCATGCCCTTGGCGTCATAGGGCGTGGCCGGGCACACCACCTTGAGCCCGGGAATATGCGTCCACATCGAGGTGAGCATCTGCGAATGCTGGGCCGCCGCACGCAGGCCGGCGCCGTACATGGCGCGCACCACCAGCGGCGTGGTGGTCTTGCCACCGAACATATAGCGAAACTTCGCCGCCTGGTTGAGCAACTGGTCGAGGCAGCAGCCGATAAAGTCGACGAACATCAACTCGCACACCGGGCGCATGCCACGGGTGGCTGCACCGACGGCCATGCCCACATAACCGACCTCGGAAAGTGGCGCGTCGAGCACGCGGTCGGGGAACTCCGGATACAGCCCCTTGGTGACGCCGAGCACGCCACCCCAGGCGTCCTGTTCACCGGGCGAACCGGTGCCGCCGGACACATCCTGGCCGATGATGAACACGCTCTGGTCGCGGCGCATTTCCTGGGCCAGGGCTTCGTTGATTGCCTGCTGATAGCTGATTTTTCTAGCCATGATGACTTCTCCACGGATTGTTTTTGTAGTGGGTGGCGGTTAGCGGTAGGCGACGTAGACATCGCTGAGCAGGTCGGCGGCCTGGGGTTTGGGATCGGACTTGGCCAGGCGCACGGCGTCTTCGATCAGCTGCGCGACTTCGGTGTCGATGCGTTCGAACTGAGCCGCGTCGAGCCAGCCTTCGGCGGTGCAGCGCTGGCGAAACAGGCTCAGGCAGTCGCCGGTTTCCCGCAGGTTTTTCACTTCGTCCGGGCCGCGATAGGTTTGCGCATCGCCTTCGAAGTGGCCGTAGAAACGGCTCAGTTTGACCTCCACCAGCGTCGGCCCTTTACCGCTGCGGGCACGCTCTACCGCGACGCCGAGGGCGGCGTGCACGGCAAAAAAGTCGTTGCCGTCGACAATCACCCCCGGCATGCCAAAACCCACGGCACGCTCGGCAATGTCCTTGCAGGCCACCGACCAGCCGGACCCGGTGGCTTCGGCATATCCGTTGTTCTCGGCCACGAACAGGCACGGCAGGTTCATGATCGAGGCCAGGTTCATCGCTTCAAACACCGCGCCCTCGTTGGAGCCGCCGTCGCCGAAAAACGCGACCGCCACACCCGCGCTGCCCTTGAGCTTGGCCGCCAGCGCCGCACCGGCTGCCAGCGGCGCCCCGGCACCCACAATGCCGTTGGCGCCGAGCATGCCCTTCTCCTGGTCGGCGATGTGCATGGAGCCGCCCTTGCCGCCGCAGACGCCGGTCTTCTTGCCGTAGATCTCGGCCATCATGCCGAACACATCCACGCCCTTGGCGATGCAATGGCCGTGGCCACGGTGGTTGGAGGCGATGCAATCTTCATCGTTGAGGTGGGCCATGACCCCGGCGGCGCTGGCCTCCTGGCCGGCATACAAATGCACGAAACCGGGAATCTCGCCGGTGGCGAATTCCACGTGCAGGCGTTCTTCGAAATCACGGATGGTGCGCATCACGGTGTAGGCATGGAGCAATTGATCGGTGGACAGGTGAGTGGACATCTTGTTGTTCTCCAGGTTGTCTCGACACACAAAAGGCTGGATCAGGCCAGCTGCAAGGCACTCAGCACGGCCTGTGCCAATCCGCTGGAAAACCCGGAAAAGCCTTGACCCAGAGCAGTTGCCTGGAAGCGTGGACGTGCCACTGTGGGCCGTTCAATGAGACGCGCCGTTGCAACCTGCCCGCAGCGTCTGCGGCGCAATGAGACGCTGCGTCTCACCTCGGGCAGTTGGTCAGGCCGGCCTTGTTCCTCCCGGCCCATGGGCGCTTAATGGCGGGCATAACAACAAGGATCGAGAACCGGAGGCTTCAATGCTCGCCGTGAACTCCAAGGACCATGTCGACTGTGTCAGCCGCGTGGTACGCAACGCCGACCGCCTGCCCCAGGCTCCGGTGCCGTCGCTGATTTTTGATTCCTGGCGCCGCTCCTTGGAGCAGCACCACCTCGACCCCGGTTCCCTGCAAGGGCCGCGCATCCTCACCAGCACCCTGCTCAAGGAATGCCGCGAACGCGCCGAGCTGTTCATGCGCATCGCCAGTGAGGAAGTCGGGCAGATTCACAACCGGGTGCGCCACGCCGATTACTGCGTGATGCTTACCGACGCCCAGGGCCAGACCATCGACCATCGTGTGGACGCCGGCATTCGTAACGACTGCCGCAAGGCCGGCCTGTACCTGGGCACCTGCTGGTCGGAAGCCGAGGAAGGCACCTGTGGCGTGGCCACGGTGCTGACCAGCAAGGCCGCGGTCACCGTGCACAAGCGCGACCACTTTCGTGCGGCGTTTATCGGCCTGACCTGCTCTGCCGCCCCCATCTTTGATCCCCTGGGCAACCTGCTGGGCGTGATGGACGCCTCCGCCCTCAAATCGCCGGATGACCGGCGCAGCCAGCACCTGGTTCGGCAGATGGTGGCGCAAAGCGCGCGGGCCATCGAGAACGCGTTTTTCATGCACAGCGCCCGGCAACATTGGGTGTTGCAGGCCCACAGCACGCCCGGTTACGTCGACAGCCAGCCCGACATGCTGCTGGCGTGGGATCAGGATGGGCGGCTGCAAGCCTTGAACAGCAAGGCGCGGCAGGCCCTGAGGTTGCGCTTCGGGCAATTGCCGGAGCATATCGGCGAAGTGTTTGACCTGGACGCGTTGCGCGCCGTGACCGATCAATCGACGCAGCAGTTGCATTGGCTCGGCGAGCCGGGGGCGTTGCAGGTACGGGTCAGCGCGCCGCGGCGTAAGGCTGCACGTACGACGGTGTCTTCGAGTCATCAGGTAGACCCGCGAGTAGAAGAACATCTGCGCCTGGCCGTGCGGGTCAAGGACCGCAACCTGCCGGTGCTGGTCCAGGGCGAAACCGGCGCCGGCAAGGAAGTGTTTGCCCGCCAGTTGCATGAACGCAGTGCCCGTCGCGACGGACCCTTTGTGGCGGTGAACTGCGCGGCGATCCCGGAAAACCTGATCGAGAGCGAACTGTTCGGCTACGTGGCCGGGGCATTTACCGGTGCCTCCAGCAAGGGCATGACCGGGCTGCTGTTGCAGGCCGATGGCGGCACGTTGTTTCTCGACGAGATCGGCGACATGCCGCTGGCGTTGCAGACGCGACTGCTGCGGGTAATGGCCGAAGGTGAAGTGGCGCCGCTGGGCGGGGCAAAAACCCGGGCGGTGGATATCCAGGTGATCTGCGCCAGCCATCGGGACTTGGCGGCGCTGGTGAGTGCTGGAAGCTTTCGCGAGGATTTGTATTTCCGGTTGGGCTGTGCGCGGTTCTGTGTGCCGCCATTGCGCGAGCGCATGGACAAACTGGCATTGATCAATCGGCTTCTGGAGCAGGAGGCGCGGCACAGCGGTGTTGCGGTCGGGATCGCGGCAGCGGCGCTGGAGTCGCTGCTGGGTTATGCCTGGCCGGGGAATGTGCGGCAACTGCGGCATGTATTGGCATACGCCTGTGCGGTGTGCGACGGCGGGACAATTCAACTGGCGGATTTGCCGGTGGAAGTTCGCGGTGACGCGGTTGCGGTGGAAACATCGGAAAGCGTCAGCCCGGAACGGCAGTTGGTGCTGGACGCACTGATTCGGCATCGGTGGAAGCCGCTGGCGGCGGCGCAGGCGTTGGGGATTTCCAGGGCGACCTTGTATCGGCGGGTTAACCAGCTGGGTATCGACATGCCCGGCAAGCACTGACCCAACACGGTCAAAAATGTGGGAGCGGGCTTGCTCGCGAAGGCGGTGTACCAGTCAACATTTCCGGTGACTGACACTCCGCCTTCGCGAGCAAGCCCGCTCCCACATTTTTTGACCGAGTGATTCCGCCAGCTCAGCGGTACAGAATCCCGCCATCAATCAACGGCGATTGCCCGGTCATGTAATCCGAATCCGGCCCCGCCAGGTACGACACCAGCCCCGCCACATCCTCCGGCGTTTCCGCCCGGCCCAACGCAATCCCGTCCACATACTTCTTGTACGTCGCCCCCACCTCGGCGCCGGTAATCCCGGCCATGCGCTTGTCGATCTCGACCCACATGTCGGTGCCCACCACACCCGGGCAGTAGGCGTTGACGGTAATCCCGTCAATGGCCAGTTCCCTCGCCGCGGCCTGGGTCAGCGCACGCACGGCAAACTTGGTGGCCGAGTACACCCCCAGCAGCGCAAAGCCTTCATGGCCGGCAATCGAGCAGGCATTGATGATCTTGCCCTTCTGCTTCAGCGCCTTGAATTTCTTGCCTGCGGCCTGGATGCCCCAAAGCGTGCCCTGCACGTTGATACGCAACGTGCGGTCGACTTGTTCCGGGGTTACGTCCAGCAGTGCGTCAATCTGTGCGACACCGGCGTTGTTGATGATGATGTCGAAGCCGCCCAGGGTCTGGTGGGCATGGTCCACCGCCGCGACCACTTGCTCCAGCTTCGAGACATCGGCGACATACACCGAGGCCTTGCGCCCCAGTGCAACCACCTCGGCCGCCACCGCTTCAATCTTCGCGCTGTTGATGTCCACCAACGCTATGTCGGCGCCGTCCCGCGCCAGGCGCAGGGCGATGGCCCGGCCGATGCCCTGCCCGGCGCCGGTCACCAGTGCAACTTTTCCAGCGATACTCATGACGATCTCCTTCAACGGTGAGAGAAGCCTTGTCTATCGCAGTTGCCAGGGGCCGCTGTCGAGCAGCAGCAGGATTGATCTGCGGGCTGAGACGGGACGTCTCAAAGCGAACCATTCTCGAAAACTTGTAAAACGCCGCCGTTATGCCTAGCTTATGCGCCCTCCGCTCTGCGCTCTCAGGCCTTCCCCCATGGTTTTGCGTCTTCGCCCCGCTGCCCCTTCACGTTTTGCCCTCGGCCTGTTGCTCAGCGCAGGTATTGGAAGCAGCCAGGCGGCTGATATCGAGCTGCCGGAGGTGAAGGTCCAGGGCCAGGATGAATCCGGCTATAACACCGACACCGCGTCGGTGGGCGCTTTCAATGAGGCGCCGTTGCTCGACACGCCGGCCTCGATCGCGGTGTTCAACGAGTCGTTGATCAAGGACCAGCAGGCGCGCTTGCTCAGCGAAGTGCTGCGCAATGACGCCTCGGTGGGCGACAGCTATGCGCCCATCGGCTACTACGAAAACTTCGTGGTGCGCGGTTTCTCGCTGAATGCCGCCAGCAGTTACAAGATCAATGGCCGCACCATCACCGGCGAGCAGAACGTTGCCCTGGAGAACAAGCAGCGCGTGGAGCTGCTCAAGGGATTGTCGGGTATGCAAAGCGGGATTTCCGAGCCCAGCGGCGTGATCAATTACGTGACCAAGCGCCCGGAGGATGTGCGCTCGGTGACGGTGTCCACCGATGATCGCGGCAGTGGTTACCTGGCCACCGACGTGGGCGGCTGGTTTGGCAGCGAGCAGCAGTTCGGCCTGCGCGCCAACGTGGCCCATGAAGACCTGCATTCCTATGTCGAACATGCCAATGGCCACCGGGATTTCCTGTCCCTGGCGTTCGACTGGAACATCAGCCCCGACGCGGTATTGCAGCTGGATGCCGAGTATCAGAACAAGCAACAGCGCTCGGTGCCGGGTTATCAGCTGCTGGGCGGGACCGAGGTGCCGCACGACGCGTCGCCGAAAAAACTGCTGGGGCATCAGAGCGGTGCGAATCAGGTAGGGATTGATTCGCTGAACCTCAACGGCAAGTTTGAATATCGCTTCAGTGACCAGTGGAAAGGCAGCGTCAGCGCGGCGCGCAGCAAGGTGGTGATTGATGATTACAGTTCGTTTGCGTGGGGCTGCTACGGGTCCGCGAGCTGTGCCGGGGCCAAGGTACCGAACTACTTCAGCCCGGAAGGCAACTACGATATCTATGACTTCCGCAGCCCTGATGACACCCGGCGCGATGATGAAATCCAGGCCGCGATGACCGGGTTGTTCAATACCGGTGGCCTGGGGCATGAGTTGACGTTTGGCAGCAGTGCGTTTCGGCGAGTGGTGGACAAGCGCGAATCGGTCAACGAGATGATTGGCTCCGGCAATATCAATCAGGACCCGGAAAACTTCGCGCCCACCGATAAGCCCCTGAACGATAGTCATCGCAACCTCGACAGCCGCCAATACGGCCTGTTCGTCACCGACCGCATCAGCTTCAACGAGCAATGGCAGACCATCGTGGGCGGCCGCGAAGTGCGCCTGGACGAAAAGGCTTTCGATGATCAGGGCAACGAGTCGCGCCACACCCGGCAGTATGTGTTCCTGCCCCAGGCGGCGCTGATCTACAAACCGATTGAAAACCTGTCGCTCTACACCAGCTACAGCAAAGGCCTGTCCGTGGGCGGTACCGCGCCGTGGTTTGCCCTGAATAAAGATGAAACCCTCGCCCCGACAGTTTCCCGCCAGATCGAAGCCGGGGTGAAATACGACTGGCGCCGCATCAGCTTTGCCGCCGCGATCTTCCAGACTCGCCAGGCCTATCAATATGCCAGGCCGGATGACGCCGGCGACTACACCTACGTGCAACAGGGCGAGCAGAAAAACACCGGCCTGGAATTGTCCGCCAACGGCTGGGCCACCCAGCGCTTGCAGATCGCCGCCAGCGTCGCGGCCATCCGTGCACGGGTGACGGGCAGCGGCACGCCGGAATACGAAGGCCATCAAGCGATCAACGTGCCGAAACTGCGGGCCAGTCTGTACGCCGACTACGCCCTGCCCTGGGTCGACGGCCTGGCGCTGCTCGGCGGCGTGCAATACAGCGCCAACAAGTACGCCAATCGCACCGGTGATGTGGAAGTGGGCGACTACGCCATCGTCAACGTCGGCAGCCGCTACACCACCAAACTCGATGGCTATGAAACGGTGTTTCGCCTGAGCGTCGACAACCTGTTCGACAAGCGTTACTGGCGCGATGCCGGCGAATACATGGGCGATGACTACCTGTTCCAGGGTGCGCCGTTGACGGCGCGCTTGAGTGCAACAGTTAACTTCTAGAAGAACAAAGGTGGGAGCCGTCGAGCTTTAGCGAGGCCGCGATGGCGGTGGATCAGCCGATATCAATATTGACTGTGCCGCCACCATCGCAGCCTCGCCGGGGCTCGACAGCTCCCACACTGGATCTGCTTCTTAGGTTGAATACGGTTCCTTAACCGCCTAGACCGGACATTTCTGCTCCATCGCCCGATCAACCAACAACACCGTCAACTCCAGCAACTGCCCGATGGCCAGTAACTGACAACGTTGCTTGTCGTCCATTGTCTCCGCCAGATCCTGAACAAGGCCGCACGCGCCATTAAGGGTCTCATAGGCGTTGGCCAGCAGCGCCTCCGTATTGGCGGCAGCATTGATGGAAAACAGTGGAAGGTAGCCGTTGGTGTGTGGCGGAGGTGGAAGAGCGTGACGGGCAGCGCGACTCGCAGCGTCCAACAGCGCTGCTGAATCTTTAGGCGGGGGATTCGGCGTGACTTTGTGCATGACATATCTCCAAGTTTGGCTGGAGCTGCACCTAATCGCCGCGACGCGATGGAAGGTGGCAGCTGTACGCAGGTTCGCGGACCGAGAACTTGGAACTCGGCATACCCGAAGGTATCCCACGCACAGCTGCCATAACACGAAACGCCGAACACCAAAGTGTCCGGCGCAAAGCGGTGGCAATTATGCATCAAGTTAGCGGGCCGCGAAGCCCGATTGCTGAGTGTCAGCAACCGGGGGAGGTTAATCTGCGGTCCAAATCGAAGCAATCCCGGCATCTCGTGGGAAAATTCTGTGGGTCTGCTACGCAGCCCAGCGGGAGCAAGCTCCCTCGCCACAGGTGACGCGGGGTTATTTAGGCATCTTGCGAAAACCCACCGCCAGACGGTTCCAGCTGTTGATGGTGGCGATCGCCACGCTCAGGTCGACTTGCTCTTGCGGGCTGAAGTGGGCGGCCAGTTCGGTGAAGTCTGCATCCGGTGCGTGGGTCTGGCTCAGCAGGGTCAGGCTTTCGGCCCAGGCCAGCGCGGCGCGTTCACGGGGGGTGAAGAACGGCGTTTCACGCCAGGCCGACACGGTGTACAGGCGACGCTCGGTCTCGCCCCCCTTGCGGGCGTCGGCGGTGTGCATGTCGAGGCAGAAGGCGCAGCCGTTGATCTGCGACACACGCAGGCGCACCAGTTCCAGCAGCGGCAGTTCGATGGACAGTTTGCCGACGGCAGCCTCCAGGGCCAGCATGGCTTTCATGGCATCCGGGGAGGCGGTGTAGAAGTCGGTACGAGCTTGCATGGTGATACTCCAGAACAGTGGGGATTGGTGTCTAGAGTAGTGACGAGGGGACATTGGACAAATAGCCAATCCGGGGAAAGATCAGGTAGCCAATGGGGCCAATCCTGACGATCACCCCGGCCCTGCGCCTTCACCGCGAAACGCACTGGGGCTCAGCCCGGTCCAGCGCTTGAACGCCCGCCGAAAACTGCGCACATCGCTGTAGCCAACTTCCTCGGTGATCCGTTCGATGGACAACCCCGGGTTGCTCAGCAAGCCCATGGTCCTTGCCCTGCGCACCTGTTCCAGCAAGCCCTCGAACGTCAGCCCATGCTCGGTCAGGCGCCGGCGCAAGGTACGCCCGCTCATGTTCAAGTCACTGGCGACCTTTTCCAGCTGGCTGCCCTGCAAATCCCGGGAAATCGCGCGCTCCACCGCCTGGATCAAATCCATTTTCTGATGCAGTTGCGCGCTTTCCAGTTCCAGCAGTTCCAGGGCCTGGCGCAAGGCCAGGGCATGGTGATTGGGCAGCCGCACATCCAGCCAGTGGCTGGCCAGGACCATGCGGTTATGCAGGCAGCCAAAACGCACATCCGCACCCAACAGCTGGTGATAGTCAGCGACATAGCTGGGCGCGGCGTGGATAAATTCGACCCGCAGCGGCATGAAGCCCTCGCCCACCAGGGCGCGGCCATACACCATCAGGCTGGCGAAGAACTCCTCGGCGGCAAACACCTGCACCTCGGCGTAGGGCAGCAGGCATTCGATATCGACGAAAACTTCCTGGGGGCCTTCATGGGTGCGCGAGGTGGCGATACCACCGGAGGTGTGCTGATGACGTTCCCCGATGGCAAACGCATCGCGCAACGTCTTGCACAGTGAAATCACATGGCCGAGCAGGCCCAGGGTGCCGAGTACGTTCTGATGGCCTACCCACAGGCCCAGCCCCTGGTCGGGCAACACCTTGAGTGCACGCTGGATCATCGCTACCGCCTGGCGATAGGAAATGCGCTGGGCCGGGTCGTCCAGGTCGGCCAGGGTGAATCCCAGGCCACGGCACAGGTGCTCGGCGCTCGCGCCTTTTTGCGCGACCACTTGGCCGAGGGTTTGCAACAGAAATGGCGAGACCAGGGCCAGATCATAGTGCGGATCAACGGCTTTCCTTTGCATGGATCTTCGATTCCCGACTGAGTGCTTCAGTTCTTGTTTTGGAAACATCCTGACAATCATAGGCTCTTGCAAGAACTGCTGCACTCTGGATGAAAGCTGTCCGCCAAAGTCCCCCTATGTGGCCGCCAATACCCTGCCCCGCCGGGCGCCGAGGGCTTATTTCTATAGGCAGCGTCGTCCTGATAATAATAATGAGCCCAGACATGAACACGACCCGTGCGTTTTACCCCGTGCAACTCGCCCTGTTGACCCTCATCAGCCTGCCGGCCCTGGCCACCGAAGGCGGCGTCGACAACATCGGCCCCGGCACCGATGGCTTCTACATCCTGCCGCTGGACGTCAACAACCTGCCCGACCACATGTTCGCCTTCAACATCTATTACAACCATTACGAAGCCAGGAAGCTCGATATCAGCTCGTTGGGTGGCAAGGTGCCGGACGTGAAGATCAAGTCCGACGCGATCATCCCGCGCCTGGATTACCTCAGCCCGTTGCGGGTATTCGGCGGGCGCCTGGGCGGCTACATCGCCCAGCCGTACCTGAAGCAACAGGTGTCGCTGTTCGGCATGTCCGACACCCGGGAAAGCATGGGCGACACCACCGTGGCGCCGATCATCCTCTGGGACCTGGGCAAGAACCTGACAGTGGGCACCGCCCTGGAAATCACCCTGCCCACCGGCGAATACGACGCCACGCGCCTGGCCAATACCAGCAACAATTTCTACACCTACAAACCGTTGGTGTCGGCGACCTGGATGCCCAACGAGCGCACTGAGCTGTCGATCAAGACCACCTACAGCTTCAACAAGGAAAACCCCGATACCCATTACCGGTCGGGGCAGATTTTTCACTTCGACTACTCGGCCAGCTACAAGGTGACGGATAACCTCAGCCTTGGGCTCAACGGCTACTACCTCAAGCAGACCACCGACGATAAGCAATACGGGCATACCGTGGTGAACATCTATGGCGAAGATGTGGATGACGGGGTCAAGGGCCAGGTGTTTGCGATCGGTCCGGCGGTGTATTTCACCTTCCTCAAGTATGCGAGTGCCGAGGTGCGCTGGGCCAAGGAGTTTGATGTGCAGAACCGGCCGGAAGGCGACATGTTGTGGGCGAAGCTGACGATTCCGTTTGCCCTGTAAACCCGACAAAAACTGTAGGAGCGAGCTTGCTCGCGAAAAACGTCAACGATAACGCGGGCTGTCTGGATGAACGCGTCGTCCTCGGGTTTTTCGCGAGCAAGCTCGCTCCTACAGTGGGACGGCGTTGTCAGGTGTAGACCGGCCAGGTACCGACGATTTTCCCGCCCCGTACTGCCAGCAAATCGCCGAACTGCAGCAGCACAAACTCACTCTGGGTCGGGCGCAGAAACACCTGGTCTTCCACGTTCAGCCCCACCTTGGGCGAACCATTGACCATCTCCTGATTGGAGCTGCGCCCGTACAGGTCATTGCTCTGCAAGCCCCTGGGCGATTCAAACTCCGCCATCCAGTTGCCCCCATAAATAAAGAGCGTGGCGCGCTGATTCGCATCCCACCACGAGAACAACCGCGACTTGCCGTCCAGCGCCGGAATGTCCACCGGCCCGGTGCTTTTCAACACGGGCGTGGCGATATAGGCCGCCGGCACATGCTCGCTCAGCGACGGCAAGTCATAGTGCGTCGGCTTGAGCAACGCCGTGCCCACCGACACCTCGCT
Source organism: Pseudomonas sp. KK18 (assembly GCF_037094675.1). Lineage (NCBI taxonomy): Bacteria > Pseudomonadati > Pseudomonadota > Gammaproteobacteria > Pseudomonadales > Pseudomonadaceae > Pseudomonas > Pseudomonas sp. KK18. The sequence goes on along the minus strand of NZ_CP146605.1, from coordinate 2,724,472 downwards.
GCTGAGCTTCTCCTGCTCGTGAATGCGATAGCTCGGGCTGCCTGCCGTATTCAACGTCAGCCCGTCGCGCCACAGCGGCGCAAAGTGCTGGCGGGTGTAATCCACATAGCCGTTGTAGCGCTGCATGACTTTGTCGAACAGGTCCTGGGGCGAGCCGAGAATCCCCGGCACGCCCATGCCCACGAACGGGTCGTAGCCCATGAACCCACTGAATTCCAGCTGCTGCGGATGAGCGCTGATCAGCGTGAGCATTTGCCCCAGTACCGCGTTGTCGCTGATGCCGCCGCGATGCAGGCCCACATCCAGCTCGATATTGACCCGCAGTTTGGTGCCCAGCCCCTGGGCCAGCGCCAGGTATTGTTGCAGGCGCTCGGGCGTGTCCAGCAGCCATTGCAGCTGGCGGGACGGGTCGAACGGGCCCTTGTGGGTTTGGTAAAACAACTCGGCGGAACGCACCGGCAACGGCTTGCCCAGCAGGATGTCGGCGTCGGGAAACACCTGGGTGTCGTGATTCAGAAATGGCTGGTGAAACGACATCAGGCGCTGGGTGCCGGCTCGCTTGGCGATGTACGCCAACAGCCCCGGCGACGGCAGGGATTTCTCCACCAGCCGCAGATGTTTGCCGCCGCGCTGCACGGACTGCATCACCACGTCGATGTTGTGGTCCAGGCGATCGAGGTCGATCAGCATCACCGGGCGCATCGGCCCACGGGCCTTGAGTTCCTGGTTGAGGCTGCGGAAATACTCGGTGTACGGGCTGCCCCGGTCGCCGGGCCTCAGCAAGATGGCCCCCCCCACCAGCAACACGCCGGTGCCGAGCATGAAATGTCTGCGGTTCATCAGGCCACTCCCAGAATAGACGACAGGTGCGCATTGAGGAATTTGCCGCTGGGGTCCAGCTCGCGGCGCACTCGGGTAAATTCCTCCCAGCGCGGATACAGCGGCTGCAAGGTGCGCGCATTGAGGGTGTGCAACTTGCCCCAGTGCGGGCGACCGGCGTATTTCCAGAAGATCGGTTCTACGGCGGCGAAGAAGTTGTGGTGGTCCATGGTGTAGTGCTGGTGCACGGAAATCGAACAGCTGTCGCGGCCCTCGAACATGCTCAGCGGAATTTCATCGGCCTTGACGTAGCGGTACTCGATGGGAAACCAGGTGCGCAGGTCCTTGTCGTTGATCAGCTTGAGGATTTCCCGCAGGCACGCCGGCCCGTGCTCGGCGGGCACTGAATATTCCATCTCGTTGAAACGCACGTTGCGCACGTTGGCGTACACCTGGAACGACTCGGCCACGCGGTCATCGAAGCTGGCAAAAAAGCGCAGGCTGTTGAGCAAGGTACGCCGGGCCTCGGGGAAATCGCTGCCGTATTTGTCGAGTTTCTCGATGATCGACACAAACTCGTTGCCGCCCGCCTCCGCCGGGTCGATGGGCGGGGTTTCGGGGTCGGTGGTTTCGTTCAGGGCGATGGACAGGGCGTAGTCGGAATGGGTCACCACGAGCATTTCCCAGTGCTGGTTTTCCCGGGTGTTCTTAGCCACGTCCTCCAGCAGTTCTTCAGTCTTGGCGATCCACTGGCGCTCCCGCAGGCGGTACGGTGCGCGGTTTTGCAGGCGGACCTGGGTGGCCACGCCGAGGGCGCCGAGGGACACCCGGGCGGCACTGAACACCTCGGGGTGGCGCTTGGCGTCGCACTCCAGCACCTCACCCTGGGCGGTCACCAGTTGCAGCCCGGTGACGCAACCGGAATATGAGGTGAAGCCCACACCGGTGCCGTGAGTGGAAGTGGAGATCGCCCCGGCCAGGGTCTGGTAGTCGATATCCGCCATGTTCGGCAGCGCCTGCCCGACGTCTTTCAAGGCCTGGCCCATGCGCGACATCGGCGTGCCGGCGGCGAAGGTGGCCTGCACGGTTTGCGGGTCGTGATCCAGCAGGCCATTGAAGTAACTCAGGGACAGCAGCGTGCCGTCGGTGGGCACCAGGGCACTGAACGAATGGCCCGAGCCCACCGGCCGCACCTTGCCCGGTGCCTGGCCGATGACCTGCACCAGTTCATCAAGGTTCTTCGGCGCCAGCCGCGCCAGGGGCAGACAGGTTTGCGCCCCCGACCAATTGCGCCAGGGAATCAGCCGCGGTGCCCGGGCCAGCTGGGCCAGTACCGGGTTACTGGTCAATGCCATGAACGCGCCGGCTACCGCGCCGCGCTGCAATAATTCTCGCCGTGAAAGCGCCATTGCCTACCCCGTTATGCTTATTGGATGTGTTGACCCGACATAAAACTGATCAGCCCCAGGAATTGCTCTTCGGAGCACTGCACGCACAGGCCCATCGGCGGCATGCCGTTGTAGCCGTTGATGGTGTGGTCCAGCAGGGTGTCCGGGCCCTGGGCGATGCGCGGGCTCCAGGCCGGGCCGTCACCGGTCAGCGGCGCACCGGAGGCCGGGTTGGCGTGGCACAGCTTGCAACTGGTGTCGTAGACCTGGGCCAGGGCTGCGTCGCTCGGCATGGCATTGGCCGCCGTGGCACGTTCGGGGGGATGTTTCGGTTTGTCGCCACAGGCTGTCAGCAGGCAGGTCACGGCCAGCAGCAGACTGATGCGACGGGGGTTGATTGCCCGCATAGCCACCTTCTCTCTTATTGTGTGAAAGCGTGATCCACACTAAGGCAGCCAGGGCGCGGCGTTGAGGGTATTGGGGGACAGAAAGGGGGGCTTGGGCGGACAGTTGATTGAGCCGCAACGCCGATCAAATGTGGGAGCGGGCTTGCTCGCGAATGCGGTGTATCAGTCATCAGATCTGTTACTGATACACCGCATTCGCGAGCAAGCCCGCTCCCACCGTTAGAATCGAGGTGGGCTTAGAAGGCTATACCGACCTTGAACCCATACTCGTCACGCTTGAGCTTGGTGTTGTCGGCCACGTACGAATCGTCATCGAGCTTGTACTCGGTGCGGGTGTAGTACAGGCCCGCCATCACTGGCAGATCGCCTTTCTGGTTCATCAGCAGGCTGACTTCGGCGTACGGGTTGGTGCGGTCCTTGAGGTCCACGGTGTCGCTGCCGATGCCGTCGACCTTGAGCTTGGCGCGGCCGTCGATGGTATGGCGGGCGCCCAGTTCAACACGCATGGTCATGTCGTCGAACTGGTGGTTGTAGCCCAGGGCCGCCTTGGCGAACGGCGATTTGTTGGTGAGTTTCATGTCGTAGTCGCCCGAGTCCGGCTCGTAGCGGGTCCAGCTGTAGCCGCCACCCACCAGCACGTCGACGAAGTTGCGCGCATCCAGCGCGGCACGCCAGCCGAGGTCGAGGTCGGCCTGGCCTTCCTTGAGCTTGTTGTCGCTCTTCTCGCCGTACTTGGCTTCGATACCGGCCTGGTAGATAAAGCCGGATTCAGCCGTCAGCTTGTTGCCGAAGTTATAGAACAGGCCGGCTTCAGGCATGTGGTCCTTGTCGCTTTGGCTACCGCCTTCGAGTTTGAAGTCGTTGTAGCTGCCGAGGATCCCGAAGGTGGAAATCGGGTCGGTCGGCGCTGCTGCGAACACCACACCAGGTGCCGCGATCAAGGCCAGGACCGAGGAATTCTTGAGGATCTTTCCGAATAGTTTGGACATCGTTTTACGTCTCCATTGCAGGTGGCAAATTATTCAGGAAACGCTTCGAACCCTCGTTTTGGCGAAAGGTTCGAATTAATTTGCACCTTTTTCGAGGTAAAACGGTTCAGCGAAGGCTCTACATCAAGCGTCTTGGACGGGAGCCAGCAAACGACCGAAAATTGACCGCAACTGCGGATGCTGCGGCAGGCGAATGCCAAAGCTGGCCTGCAACAGGTTCAGCAACTCTTCGACGTCCTCGATTGCACGCTTTTCGCTGGCCCGGTCCAGGTAGTGAATCGCGTACTGGCCGTTGTTCAGCGTGCGGCGAAATCCCGGACCAATCAGTGCGACTTTCAGCTGGCCGAGGAACGGCGAATCCGGGTGGGTGGAGACGTACCAGTTACCGATTTCGTAGTCGAAGTGTGACTGCACCTGCAGGTCGAACACATATAAGCCGCGCCACTCACCGGCGACCTGCGCCCACAAGGTGTAGCTGCCCTCGTCCAGGCTCAGGCGATAGGGTTCATGGGCGGTGGCCTGGGTGGCATCGGTGTCCAGTTGCAACGGACTGGTGGGCACCATGCCACCAAAGCCGACATCACTGATGTAACGCACGCCGTCCAGGGTCACCAGGCTCAGCCGATGGGTGCGCGCCGTAAGTTCATCGGGAGGCCCCCCCATCACCACACGGCCGGTAATGCCCCGCGCCTCGAAGCCCAACTCCTGCAACAAGGCCAGGAACAGCTGGTTCAGCTCGTAGCAATAACCACCACGGCCGTCGAACAGGACTTTTTGTTCGACGCTCGGCAAATCGATCGGCACCGGTGCGTGCAGCAGGGTCGACAGGCTTTCAAACGCAAAGGTGCTGACATGGCGCAACTGCAGATCCTGCAGGGTTTGCAGGGTGGGCGGAGGCGGCGTGTCGTAGCCCAGACGTTGCAGGTAGAGGCGGCTGTGGGTCAGCTCTGGCATGACGCAATCCTGGAGTCGGTGGCGAAAGCACCACTAATACCCTGACGGCGGTTATTTGCCAATTGTGGGTTGAATCAAATGCAAGCCCTCAGATGCACAAACTTTCTGAACCTTTCTGAACTGATTTATATCCATTCACTACAAGACAGGGAGGCATCATGAGTACCGCAATGATCTACACCATCCACTACTTGCTACACGGCGAACCAAAAACCTTTGTGGTGCGTACCGAGGTCATGAACAACGCCGAAGCGTGGCATTGGGCGGCCGTTGACGCCGACATTGCCCACGTGGGGCGGATAGGCCGGCCGGGGCACGAGCGGGTGAAAAAGACCACTCGTCCCTGGGCGGAGAAGTTCGGCATCACCGAGGTGACATGGACAGCCCCGAAACGGCTTGGTTGAGGAATAAAAAGCCCCGCACGACGGCGGGGCTTGTTTCACTTTTTCAGATCACCGAGGGGATCATAGGCCGGCTTCTTGCCGGTTTTTTCTGGCTTGTCCAACGGGGCAATGGCGGGGCCTACCGGGTCGACCTGTGGGTCTGCGACGTCCGGGGAATCGGGGTCGAAACCCAATTCGTCCTTGCCGCTGGAATGCTCGGATGAATGCGGGCCGCTTGTACGATTAGTCATAACTACCTCCTTGGCGCGCAGGGTCTACAGCGGGCGGGCCTTGTCGTGCAGGTTTTCCAGGTCTTCCTCGACCTGCTCTTCTTCGTCTTGCCGTTCGGCCGGGTCGTTGGGGCGCAGGGCGTCGTTGTCACGTTCCTCTTCGCCGGGGGTGCGGTCGGGGTTGGGTGTGCCGGGCGGCTGTTGCTGGTACCGGGTCATGGTTCACCTCACTTGGGGGTCGGTTGCCTACAGGGGTTAGAGAAATTGCGCTGATCCATCGTTCAACCTGATTACCGTCACTCCGACGGGTGAAGCATGAGAAGATGCTGGCCGGCGTTATAACCCTACTTGTGCCATGGAGACTGACCCTGGATGTTTGAGCTCAAACCGTGCGACCCGATTGTTTTTCGCCAGCAGACGCGACGCAGTACGTTGATAGTCGCGGGGTTGTTTGTGGTGTTGGCGATGGTGCTTTCCAGCCTGGCGGTGATGCTGTTTGGTGAGCCTGGGGGGGATAATTTTCGCTTTAATGTGGGCGGGGTGTTTGCCGGGGTGTTGATTACCGTAGGGCTGGTGCGGGGGCCGTTCTGGAACCAGGCCTGGTTCGCGCCGGCGGTGTATGGGTGGCAGCTCAAGCGCAGCCTGATGAGTGTGACTAATGTGATGCACAAGGTGACTGACGGGGTGAAGGCGAATGATCCGGTGGCGATCAAGTTGCTGCGGTTTTATCACCTTGGGTTGATGCAGATGCACGAACTGGACGCCAATTCGAGTTCTCAGGCGCAGTTGGTGCGCGAGGTTGATGAGCACCTGGAGAGGATGCGGGGGTTGGGGATTGAGCCTGACCAGACGCGGCTGGATCCGGATTGGGTTGAGGCTGTGAAGGCTCGCTGATTGGGGGGCATATCCGTTATTTGGGTGATGGCTGATATGGGTTCCGCTCTTACAGCGGCTCACTTTTGAACAGCCGGAATGCCGGCCCAGTCAAAAGTAAGCAAAACGCTCTTGCCCCACCACTCGGCTCCTCGCCTAGGCTCGGAGTGCCCTCACTCCGGCTTTGGACCGTGGGCCGCCGTCATGGGCCATCCCTGGCCCAGGACGGCTAACCCGGCGTCCTGCCGGGTTACCCACGCTCCAAAGCCCGCGTTCGGCCAGCGTGGTTTAACGGGGCGCCTAAGATCAAAAGCAGATCAACAGCACAGCGGCCTACCGGCCGGCTTGAGTGTTGAAGAGCAAAAGCCAAATCAAAATCTAAAGCGGGCACGGTCAAAAATGTGGGAGCGGGCTTGCTCGCGAAGGTCGTTAACGATGACGCGGGCATCCTGATTCAACGCGGCGCTCTCAGGTTTTTCGCGAGCAAGCCCGCTCCCACAGAAAAGCAGATCGGTTTTCGCTTTGGCTTTTGATCTGGCTTTTAACACTCAGGTCGGCTTTCAGGCCGCCGTGCTCTTGCTTTTGATTTTGATCTGCGGGCCCCGTCAACCACGATGGCCGCAAGTAGGCACGGTGGAGCGGGTAAATCGGCAAGGATGCCGATTTAGCCGCGCCGGGCCATGGATGGCCCGTCGCGGCGGCCCGCGGAACCGGGCCGGAGTGCGGGCATGCCGAGCCTGAGCGAGGCACCGAGTGGTGGGGCAAAGCGTTTTTTGGTTACTTTTTTAGGCGTTTGTAAAAAAGTGACCCGCTGTAAGAGCGGAACCCTAAGTGGCCGTTACCGAAGAAACGGATATGTACCCCCCTCCCCCCATCTCATGCTAAACCCCTGGCCCGCCAGCAAAACACCGCACTGACCGCAATCGCCGCCCCTGCCACGCCAAACACCCAAGGCGCCGACGCCACCGGCAACAACAACCCCGCCAGCAAAGGCCCAAGCCCCGCCCCCACATCACGCCACACCGCATTCGACGCCAACGCCGAAACCCGCATCGCCCCCGGATTACGCTCCGCCACCAGCGTCGTCACCAACGGCAACTGCAACGCCCGCAACACCAACACCGCCGCCGCCCCCACAATCACCCAATGACTACCAAACGCCCCCAACGCCAACGCACTGAGAAACGAAAACAGCAGCAACATTGAAGTAGCACCAAACTGCTGCGCAGCACGCCCCCCCAGCGGACTCAGAAGCAACTCCGACACATAACGCAGCGCCATCAACCCACCGGCAATCAATACCGCATTGCCCCCCAGCAGCTTCTGCGCCTGAATCGACAGGCCAAAGATAAACAGCCCATCCAGCGCCACCCCTTCGATAAACGACCAGGTCGCCACACTGTCAGGCAACTTGAACCGCCGCCCCGGCGTGCCATGCAAATTGTGACCCGCAGTCGGCAACCCCCGCGCCATCCACAACCCCACCAGGCAACACACCGCCAGAATCCAGAAGATCGGCCGCGGCCCAACCTGCAACGTCAGCCACCCACCCAACGGCAAGGCCAGCATCGGCCCCAGGGCAATCAACGCCCGCGACCGCCCCGCCCGCCGCGCCGCACCCAGCGGTTCAGAGGTAGCCAATACTTGAGTGGAAAGGTTCAACGCCGCAAAACACAGGCCCCAGACCAACCGCAGCCCGAGCAAGGCCGCAAACCCGGACAGCATCGAGTTGCCAAGGGCACACACCGCCGCCGCGCCGGCGGCAATGGAGCACGTCAGCCGATCACCGTTGCGGGCGTAGAAATTCAGAACATGCTTGTAGCCGAAGATCCGCACCAGGCGGTTGGCCGCCAGCAGCACCCCGGCCTGGGCCAGGGTGATACCGAACGCCTGGGACTCCATCGGCAGCACCAGGTACAGCAACACGTCACTGGGCAGGCACAGGCCAAGGGTCAGCGCGGCACGGCGGGAGTGGGAATCAGCACTGCGTTGGGCCAGATCAGACATAAAAGCTGAAACATTCAGAATTATTTAGACGGCCACGGTAGCCGTCTACCTCAAGGTTTTACAAGGCCCAAATGATTAAACCTTGGCGCCGTCCTGCATCAGGCGCAACCCGCTGGCCACCGCGCCCACCAGGGCAAACCCGCAGCCCAGCCACAACGCGTACTGCGGGCCGCTGCTCAGGGACAGGTGGAAACACAACGCCACCAACGAAGCGCCGAGTGTCTGCCCCATCAACCGCGAAGTGGCGACGATCCCGCTGGCTCCCCCGCTGCGGGCAATCGGTGCGCTGGTCATGATCGCCTTGAGGTTGGGCGACTGGAAAAAACCGAACCCGGCGCCACACAGGGCCATGCGCCAACCGATGTCGAAGGTCGAGGCGTCGTTGCCCAGGGTCGCCAGCGAGGCCATGCCCGCGCTCAACATCACCAGGCCGATGCCGCACAACAACGCCAGGGAGATACGGTCCGCCAGGCGCCCGGCAATCAGCGCCATCACCGCGACCACCGCCGGCCACGGCGTCATCAGGAAACCGGTGGCCACCTGGCTGTGCCCCAACACGGTTTGCAACAGGAACGGCAGCGACACAAACGCCAGCCCCTGGGCGCTGAACGCGCAAATCGCGGTGAGGGCCGACAAGGTGAACAGCGGGCGCTTGAACAGATCCACCGCAAGCATCGGCGCCGGGTGCCCGGCCTGACGGCGGATCAGCAACAGCCCGCACAGCAGCGCCACGGCGATCAGCCCCAGCGTCAACACCGCCTGCGCACCGTGCACCGCCGAGCCCAGGCCCAGCACCAGCAGGGCAAACAACCCGGCGCAGAGAATTGCCGCCAGCCGGTCGAAGGCATGCCCGGTGATCGGGATCACCGGAATCGCCCGCACCCCGAGCCACAAGGCCAGTGCCCCCAGGGGCAGGTTGATCAGGTACAACCAGTGCCAGGTAGCCACCGATAGAATCGCCGACGCCGCCGTCGGCCCCAGGGTAAAGGCCAGCCCCACCACCAATGAGTTATACCCCAGCCCTCGGCCGAGGATTTTTGCCGGGTAGATGTGCCGCAGCAGCGCAATGTTGACGCTCATGATTGCCGCAGCGCCCAGGCCCTGCACCACCCGGGCGGCAGTCAGCGTCGGCAGTGACCAGGCCAGCCCGCAAAACAGCGACGCCACCACAAACACCAGCAAGCCGCCGAGGAACACCCGGCGGTGGCCGACCACATCACTCAGGGACGCAAAGGGCAGTACCGCCGCAATGGTCGCCAACTGGTAGGCATTGACCACCCAGATCACCGAAGCGGAGTCGGTGCCAATCCCTTCGGCCAGGGTCGGCAACGCGGTGTTGACGATGGCCGTGTCGAGGGTCGCCATGCCGATCCCCAGGGAAATGGCGACAACCGCCGCTAGACGCTTATCACTGGGCAACCCATCAGCTACTGAAGACATGGACAATCCGCACACGTGGCAAAGGCGTCTAGATTACGGGCAGCGGCCTTTTTTTTCAGCGGGCAAATGCGCGGCTGTCCAAATATTCATGTTCAGGTGCGCCATTTGCCCATCTGCGCCATCTGCACCAGCACCTCGGCCAGGGCGGGCTGCGGCGCGCTGTTGACGGTGACCAATGCCACGCAACGGCTTGGCCGCAAGGTCGCCGCGGCGGTGGCAGCGCGGCCGCCGAGATCGAACCCGCCGAGCACCGCCTCGGGGATGTGCAAGGCGTTCATCAAGTCCAGCACGTCCTGGCCGAGCACCACTTCCTGAGTGCTGGCGGGTGCCGCCTTGTCCAGCGGCGTGGTAGTGCCATGGCCACGCAGGTACGGGGCAACTACCCGAAAGCCCCGGGCGGCCAGGTAGGGTGCGACCTCGGCGAAGCGCTCCAGGTCGCCGTCCGCGCCATGCAGCAAAATGATCGGCCTGCCCTCTTCCGGGCCGGCCTCGTAGTAGCCGATATCCAGCAGGTCGGTGCTGACCTGGCGGATCGTCCAACGGGCGGGCGTCGCCATGACCGGCAGTGACAACGCCACTGAAGCAATGGCGCTGGAAATCAGAAAGCGACGGCGATTGAAAAAAGACATAGGTTTATAGCTCCGAAAAATGCGACACAGAAAGGTCTTCAACGACCCCCACAATCAACTCGCTGCCGATCCAGCCGGCCAACAGCTCACCGGCTTTCGCGACGCCCTGCTCTTCCCCCAGGCGCGCTACCAGAAACTCGCACAACCCGGCAAAACTGCCGTCGCCTTGCAGGTGCACCAAGGCCTGGAACTCCAGCGCATCGACCTGGCGCAAGCGCGAGGTGAACTGGCGGCGCCACACCAGCAGCCCACCGGCCTCGGCCAGCATCAGCGCCTCGGGCGCCGGGGTTTGCTGCCACAATGCCGACCAGATCGCCTCGGCGTTGGTGGTCAGCCCATGGCAGCGCAGCGACGGCGTGAGTTGCAGGCGTGCCGTGTCCCAATCCACCGACGCCAGCACGTCCATGGGCAACGGGCTGGCATCGGCGGCGACAAACGCTTCATTGAGCGACGACTCGATCCAGGCCAGTTCATGCACGTCGGGATTGTTGGGGAACAGTTCGCCCAGGGTCAGGTGAAAACCCTCGGGATAGACGTCCAGGGTCCAGGCATGGGGCGGATGCCGGTCGATATGGCTGACGCACGCGGCCAGGAACGCCTCGTCCCCGACCCAGCGCCGCAGGTTGGGAAACGCCTGTTCCAGGCAACCCACCAATTGCGCGCGGTAGTTGTTCTGATACACCGCCAGTCCCGCGGCCTTGTTACCCAACATCTCGGCCGACTGCTCCGAGGCACTCACCAGCCAGGTATGAAAAGCCTGCTGCCATTGCGCGAGATTCATGAGCGCACCTGCGCACGCTTGTAGGCCTCGGAGGCACCGAGCATGCGGGCGATCGACAGCTCCTCCAGCAGCTCTGCCAGGGGCGGGATCTCGTCATCGCGCTCGATCATCGTGGCGACCGGGCCGAGCAACGCAACGGCCTTGGCATACAAGTCCCAGACGCCATCACACACCGGGCTGTCGTGGCTGTCGATCAGCAAATCGCGGCCCTGGCTATGGCCGGCCAGGTGAATTTGCCGGACCCGCTCGGCCGGAATCCCGTCGAGAAACGCGAGAGCGTCAAAGCCATGGTTGCTGGCGCTGACAAACACATTATTGACGTCCAGCAACAGCTCGCAGCCGGTGCGCCGGGACATGGCGGCGATGAATTCCCACTCGCTCATGGACGCGCCATCAAAGGCCAGGTAGCTGGACGGGTTTTCAAACAGCATCGTGCGGCCCAACACTTCTTGAGCCCGGTCGATATTGGCGCAGACCCGGTCCAATGCCTCATGGGTGTAAGGCACCGGCAACAGATCATGGGAGTTGAAGGCCCCACTGCGGGACCAGCTCAAGTGGTCGGACACAAACAGCGGTTCGATCTCGTCCACCAGCGACTTGAGGCGTTTCAGGTAATCGCGATCGAGGCCCTCGGCCGTGCCGATCGACATCGACACCCCGTGCAGCGCCACCGGATACCGCTCGCGAATCTGGCGCAGGATGTGCCGGGGCTGGCCGCCCGCGACCATGAAATTCTCGGAGATCACTTCAACGAAATCCACCGCCACCGGGTTCTCCAGGAACTCGCTGTAGTGTTCCTTGCGCAGCCCCAGGCCATAGCCTGGAAAACGCGGGTTGGGTGTCGGCATCATGTGGTCTCCGTTGCATAAATAGGCGGCGGGCCCAACCTGGGCCCGCCGGGGTGTTACTTCGGTTCGGTAGTGGTGCCGCCCAGCTTCAGGCACTCGGACGGGGTCTTGACGACAACGCCCTGGCCCTTGCAGCTGTTGAGGCCCTTGCAATCGTTCTTGGCCGTGGCGCACAGGCTTTCGCCCTTGCAGTTGTTCACGCCGTAGCAGCGACCCGGCTGTTCCGGCTGGTCGGCGGCGCTGGCGGCGGCCGCGAAGGAAGCGGACGCCATGGCGATCAGGGCGGCAGCAGTGGCAAGGCTCAAGCGGGATTTGATGGATGTGCTCATGGGTATTACTCCTCGGGGTGGGGTTTATTTGATGACGGATGCCGCGTCTTCGATGACCTTCGCCACAGCCTCGGGCTGGGAGATGTACACCGAGTGGCTGGCCTTGATTTCAGTGACTTTCGAGCCGGCGCGCTTGTACATCCAGCGCTGCAGATCGGGGCTCAGGGCACGGTCTTCGGTGGACACCACGGCGTAGGTCGGCTTCTTGTGCCAGGCCGCGGCCCACACGGTGCCGCCGAACAGCGCGGTGGTGGCCGGCACCTGGGAGGCGGCCATGAAGTCGGTGCGGTTGGTGGTCAGGTCGGCAGCAAAGTCGGCATTGAACTTGGTGCGATCAAAGAACAGATGCCCGTCGCGGGTCTGCATCACGTCATTGCTCGGCGCCGGCATCGACGACAGCAGCTGGCTCATGTTCTCGCCGACTTCCGGTTGCAGGGCCGAGACATAGACCATCGACTTGACCTTGTCGCGGTCACCGGCAATCGAGATCACCCCGCCGCCGGAGCTGTGACCCACCAGCACCACCGGGCCGACCTGCTGCTCCAGCACTTCGCGGGCCTCGGCCACGTCGGCGGCGAGGCTTTCATGGCCCTGATGCACCACGGTGACCTTGTAGCCCTTGTGAATCAGGATGTCGTGCACCACTCGCCAGCCGGAGCCGTCGACAAAGGAACCGGGCACGATCACCACGCTTTTACCGGTGCCCGGCTGGGGCTTGGCTGCATCGGCGGCCGAGGCCACCAACGGTGTAGCGAGTGCCATGGCGATCGCCAGGGAAGAAAGAATACGCATGCGACTCTCCACAGGCCTTGGGGCCTGATCATTGTTGTGAAAGGGTTAACGGCGTTGGCCGGACAGCACGCGGTCCAGTGACCAGGCCCCGCCGCCATACGCCAGCAGCGGCAGCAACAAGCCCGCCCAGGTCAGGTGGGTCGGCCAGGCGTCGGGGTATACGAACACCTCGATCACCAGGGTCATGCCCAACAGCGCGGCAGCCGCCGGGCGGGTCAGCAGGCCCAGCACCAGCAACAGCGGGAACAGATGCTCGGCGTAGGTCGCCAGGTGCGCTGCCCAGTCCGGCGGCACCAGCGGCAAGGCGTATTCCGAGCGAAACAAGGTGTAGGTCGACGGCTTGAGCTGCAGGAAACCGGTCACCTTGGTGCGGCCCGAGAGGAAAAACACCGAAGCGATCCCGAGGCGGGCCACCAGCAACAGCAGCGCCTCAGGCAGCACACGCTTGAGCACCGCAGGGGCCAGGGCAATCATGGTTGTTCCGTCAGGCTGCCGAAGCCTTTGGGGGTTTTGATCTGGGTGCAGGTGCCTTTGTCCACCAGCACCCAGGCGTTGCCCTGGTAATCCGCCTTGGCGGTGCCGGCGCAGGAAGTCCCGGCACCGGCGGCGCAATCGTTGGCACCGGCGAGGGACACGCCGAAGCATTTTTCCTGAGGCTTGGCATCCTCGGCATGGGCGGTGGCGGCGAAGGCACCGAGGGACAGTGCGAGGGTGGCGGCAAGGGCTGCGTAATGGCGCTTCATTGTTGAATCTCCTGGCTTGACTGAATGTGGCCAGGGCGCTTGTGCGGTGAGTGACCGCCTGCGCCATCTGGTAGACAGATTTAAAGCCAGGCGTGTATCCCGTCTGTGTCGCGTTCCCTCCTTCTATTCATGCCGGTGTATCAGGTGGGTGCTGATACACAGTCTGATACACAGCCAAAAAAACCACGCCAAACCACCGCCGTTTTATTCGGCATCCCGAACGACACAATTAGAAATATTCGCCTTTCCGAACACCCACCTTCCCCCGCTTTCGACGACCTCAAAAATCCCCATAAATTTCATACGGTTGTTGTCATCTTTGTTACATGCCAACTGGCATACATTCTGCTACATCAGGTTTTCTAGTAATAAAATGTTTCTAAATTGAAACAGTCTCATCGCCTGAAACCCAACGGCCCCGCGCCCTATAACAACGTCCATGCCCCAAAGGAGGGCGACAACTCTCACCTTTTTGATCGACTTCAACTCTCCAAGCCTGCTGCCGCACGTAAGCACCCAAAAGGGCGAATGGCCTGATCGCCAATAACAAGCCCGACTACAAAAAAGGACAAATTGATGAGTTCGAGCAAATCCCCCGCAGTGTCCTTCACGGACCTCGTCCCCCAGGCCCCGGACCACACCGAGAATGCAATCGGTTTTGGCCCCTTTCTCTTGTTGGCGCGCCAGCATGTATTGCTGCGCAACGGCGAGCCGGTGACCCTCGGCAGCCGCGCCTTGTACTTGCTGATCGCCCTCGCCAGTCGGGCTGGCGAGTTGCTGGAAAAGTCCGAGCTGATCTCTTTCGCCTGGCCCAAAGTGGTGGTGGAGGAATGCAACCTGCGCGCGCAGATCGTTGCGCTGCGCCGGGCGCTGGGGGATGACGGCAACTTCAGCTACATCGTCACCGTGCCAGGCCGGGGTTATCGGTTTGTCGCGCCGGTGACGATGCAGGCGGTGGGTGAAGGCGCTATGACCCAGGCCCTGCTGCCCGCCCCGACAGTAGAGGCACCGAACCTGCAACCGGCGCCCACCACGGTGATTGGCCGCGAACAGCTGATCCTGAGCCTGGCCGACCAGGTACTGAGCCAGCGTTTCGTGACCATCACCGGCCCCGGCGGCATCGGCAAGACCACCGTGGCCCTGGCCGTGGCGCAGCTGCTGCAGGGCCGCTTTCACCAGGGCATGTGCTTCGTCGACCTGGCCCCCGCCACCAGCGGCCAATGGGTGGCCGGCATGCTCGCCAACGCGCTGGGCATTCAAAGCGTAAGTGACGAGCCCTTGCAAAGCGTGGCCTCGATGCTCGCCAACAGCCCGTTGCTGCTGGTGCTCGACAACTGCGAGCACGTGCTGCAAGCCACCGCCGACGTCGTCGAAGTGCTGCTGCGCTGCGCGCCCCAGTGCTGCGTGCTGACCACCAGCCGCGAACCGCTGCGGGCCGAAGGCGAACGGGTGCACGACCTCGCACCGCTGCTGGTGCCGGACGAAGACGTGAACTTGAGTGCCGAGCAAGCCATGACCTGGTCGGGCATCGCGTTGTTCATCGAACGGGTCAAGGCCCTCGACCCCGCCTTCGTGTTCAAGGACACCGACGTCGCCGCCGCCAGCGCCATCTGTCGCAAGCTCGATAGCAACGCCCTGGCCATCGAAATCGCCGCAGCGCGGGTCCGCACCTTTGGCATCCAGGACCTGGTGGGGTTGCTCGACGGCAGCTTCCGCCTGCAAATGACCGGCCGGCGCACCGCCCTCGCCCGCCACCGTTCACTGAGCGCGACCCTGGACTGGACCTACTCGATGCTCACCGGCGACGAACAGGCCATGTTGCGCCAACTGGCGGTGTTCACCGGTTCTTTTACCCTGGACGCGGTCAAGGCCATGACCGCCAGCAGTACCCTCGATGCCCGCAATGCCCTGCCCTTGCTGGAAAGCCTGATGGACAAGTCGCTGCTGATCGCCGGTGAATCGCAGTTGCTCAAGCGCTACCGCCTGCTGGAAACCACCCGCGCCTACGCCCTGGAGAAGCTCAACGAACACGGCGAAGCCGATGCCACCCGCCAGCGTCATGCACTGTATGCGCTGGGCGTATTGCAGGAAGCCGGGCAGACCCTCGACGGGCTTTCTCCCGAGACCTGGATCGGCCTCTACGGCCCGGAAATCAACACCATCCGCACCGCGCTGGAGTGGGCCTTTTCAGCCTCGGGCGACCTGCCCACCGGCATCGAACTGACCCTGGGCGGTGTGCCGCTGTGGCTGCGCCTGTCGCTGGTCAGCGAGTGCCGCACCTGGGTCGACAAAGGCCTGGCCAGCGCCGCCACCACCCCGCTGCCGCTGCCGCTGCGCCAGCGCATGCTGTTGCAAACCGCCCTGGCCAGCGTGCTGATGCTCACCTATGGCACCGGCGGGCCAATGCGCGAAGCCTGGCGCCAGGTGCGTGAAGACGCCCGCGACCTGGGCGATGCCGAGCACAAGCTGCGGGCGCTGTGGGGCCTGTGGAGTGACCGCTGCGGCTGCAACCAGTACGCCGAAGCACTGGAATTGGCCGAGCGCTACATCAGCCTGAGCCACAGCGACAACCAGCAACTGCTGGGTAAACGCATGCGCGCGCTGGCGTTGTTTCACATGGGCGACCTGGCCGGCGCCCGACAGAATATCGACGAGGCACTGGGGTCACCGTCAGCGCCGCGCTCGCATATTATCGACGTGCATTTTGACCAGCGCATCGCCGCCCGCTGCCTCAAGGCACAGGTGCAGTTGCTGGAAGGCGATGTCGACCCGGCGCTGCGCCTGATCGGCAGTTGCGTCGATGAAGCCATCACCCTCGATCACCCCGCGACCCTCTGGTACACCCTGTGCCTGGGGGCAATTCCCCTGGCGCTGTTGGCGTCCAACCTGCCCAAGGTGCGGTACTACCTGGGCTTGCTGCAAGACAGCACGACCCAGCAGGACCTGCACATCTGGCGTCAGTTTCGGCTGTGCTTCGAGAGCATCCTGCTGATCCGCCAGGGGTCGCCCGAAGAAGGCGTGCCGTTGCTGGGTGAGGCCTTGCATCACCTGCATGGCCAAGGCGATAGCCAGCTTTATAGCTTGCTGCGTTGTGAATACGCCCTGGGGCTGGCGCGGCTGGGCCTGGAGAAACTGGCGCTGGAGGTATTGGAAGACACCCTGCAATTGGCGCTGGGCCGGCATGAGCGCTGGTTCGTGCCGCAGATGTTGCGGATCAAGGCGCAGCTGATTCTGCGCCAGGCCCAGTACGGGTCGGTGGACAAGGCCAAGGTGTTGCTGCGCCAGGCGTGGGTGGATGCGCAGTTGGCCGGGGCGCATTTCTGGCGGGCGCAGATTGCCAGTGACCTGGCCAGGTTGCAGGAGCCGAAGATGCGGATTGCTTCGTTGCCAAGGTTTCAACACCGGTAGAGGCTGCCGGCAGGTAACGGTAAAAAGAGGACGGTAAAAAGGGGACAGATTTATTTTATAAATAAATCTGTCCCCTTTTCGCTGCTTTTCGCTCTTTTTGAACTCCGGCAGCCGCGCTATTGATCCGCCGCATAAATGACGGTTTGCGCACTGTCGGGTGCAGCGGGTCGGCGGGTGAAGTAGGTGTCGCCTTCATCCGTATGAATCTCGTATTCAAACTTGCTGGTCGCGCGGCCCGTGGCGGTGGCGTGCTTGATGATCTTCAGCACACGCTGGAATTTCACACTTTGGGTGCCGTTCTGGTTGGGCCCGGTGAGCACGTTGACGCTTTGAAACCAGCCGTCGTTCTTCTTGTTCGCCACCAGGGCGCCGGTCATGGCTTCAAACCGCTCCAGCCGGGTAAAGCCCCACAATGTCTGCTCTTCCACGGTTTGGCCGAGGGCCGCAGAGCCGGTAAACACGAACAGGTTGATCGCCGGGCTGTCTTCACAGAAGAAATCGTAAGGCACCAGGCCGTCGACCATTTTCTTGCCGGCCACGAAGCCTTTTTTGTGCACCTGAAACATCGCCACCTCCACGCCAATGGCGTCACTGAACATCAGCTCACGCAGGAGAAAAGTCTAAAGGCGCAGGGCGTACAGGGCGGTCAAGCCAATGTAATATCGTGTAAAGATCCCACCCGAGGCAGGATGATTTCCACGCTCAACCCGCCGGACGGCTCGTTGTGCGCCTCGATGGTGCCGCCATGCATTTCCACGGACCTCAAGGCGATCGCCAGGCCCAGTCCGAAACCGGCATCGGTGTCATGCGGGCCACGTTCGAAAGGCTCGAAAATACTCCGCAACCGCAGGTTTTCAACGCCCGGACCCTGATCGGTGATCAATACCCGCAGCCAACGGGTGTCGGGGCTGACCTCCGCCGAAACCCGCACCGTGGTATCAGGCTGCGTGTAGCGCACGGCATTTCGAATGACATTTTCGAAACACCGATACAGCAGCTCGCCGCTGGCCCGACTGACAAAGTCCGGACACGCCTGCAAGCTGACACTGCAGCCTTTGATACCCGCCTCGAACTGAGCATCCTCGACAATCACGGCCAGCAATTCGACGATATCCACCGGCTCGCGCTCGATGCTTTCGGGACGGCCCTGCACACGCGCCAGGGTCAGCAGCGCCTCGATCAGCGTGTCCATGCGCGCCGATTCACGCTGGATGCGCCCGAGCATTTCCTGGCGTGCCGGGTCTTGCTGCAACAGCCCGATGGCCACTTGCAGGCGCGTCAACGGTGAGCGCAGTTCATGGGAGATGTCGTGCAACAGCTGTTGCTGGGCCTCCACCAGCAGCTTGAGCTGGTTGGCCATGCGGTCGCAGTCTTCGGCCAGGTCGACGATTTCATCACGGCGCTTGCCCATCATCGGCCGCACCCGGGTTTCGAAGCGGCCCAGCGCAACGTCGCCCATCGCCCGCCGCAGATAAGCCAGCGGCCACGCCAGGTAGTAGGCCATGTACCCACTGAACAGCGCGCTCATCAGCGTGCCGATGATCAGCGGGATCCAGTGGCCCAGGCGCCCGGGTTCGTGGGGAGGATGGGAAGACCTGAGAGACAGCGTGGCCCCGTCCTTGCTGATCAGCGACTTTTCATAAGCCACCTGCGAGACCGGCGTGCCGGCCAGCAATTGACCGGCACTGTCATAAACGCCAATGGCTTGGCCGTGGGGTGGCTGCCACACCGCCAGGAGCTGGCGGCCCGACTCGACACCGTACTGTTCCAGCAACTGTTCTTCGCTGGCCAGGATCGCATCCAGATGATGGTCCCCGGGGCCCAGGCTGCCCGCCACGAGAATGCTCAAGCCCACCAGGAACGTCAGGCTGGTGGCCAGCCAAAAGGCCAGGAACAGTTTCCAGAACAGCCGGCTGGGTTTCATCATTCGGCGATCAACAGGTAACCGAGGCCACGCACGCTCTGGATCCAGGCCTTGGCATCCGGGCGCGGGCCCAACTTCTGGCGAATGCTGCTGATATGCACGTCGATGCGCCGGTCATAGCGGGTCAACGGGCAGCCCAGGGCATTGAGCGACAGGTCCTTTTTGCTCACCACCTGGCCGGCGCACCGGGCCAGCACTTCAAGTAGGCTGAATTCGGTACTGGTCAGCCCCAGTGCGCAGCCTTTCCAGAGGGCCTGGCGCTTGCCGGGCCAGAGCACCAGGGCGCCGGTCTTGATCACGTCAGCGGCCGGCGGGTCCACGGGCTGCACCCGGCGCATGATCGCGCGCAGCCGCGCCACCAGTTCACCCGGGGAACTGGGCTTGGGCACATAATCGTCCGCGCCGAGTTCCAGCCCGGTGATCCGGTCGATGTTGTCGCCCCGGGCCGTGAGCAACACCACCGGCACCTGGCTGCTGGCCCGGATACGCCGGAGCACCTCGATGCCCGAGAGCCTGGGCAGCATCACGTCCAGCACCACAATGCTGTAGCGCCCCGACAACGCCTCAACTTCACCCTCCTCGCCGGTGTGCACGCAGGTCGCCTCAAAGCCTTCATGCTCCAGGTATTGGCCCAGCATTTCAGTCAGTTCCTGGTCATCGTCGACTAGCAATACGCGGATCATGGCGAGCTCGTGAAAGGGTACCCCCACAGTATCGCCCAGCCTCATCGCCCCGGGGCCAACCTTTACCTAACTTGACACTTGGTTAACCGCACCAAACCCGCGCCGCTCTTATGCTTGCCGTCCACCCGTCTGGCCGCGTTGTGGTGACCCGTCTGCGGCGAGTCATCCCGGCGCGCTTGCGCTGCTTGTCGATGTGTTCTGGAAAAGATCTTGATGAATTTTTCGCGCCTGCTCTGCTCGGTTGCGCTGCTGCTCAATGTCACACTTGCACACGCTGAAGCCTTCAAAATCTCGGATATCCGTATCAACGGTCTGCAACGGGTCTCGGCGGGCAGCGTGTTTGGTGCCTTGCCGCTGAACGTGGGGGACGAGGCGGATGACCGACGGCTGGTGGATTCCACCCGTGCGTTGTTCAAGACCGGCTTCTTCCAGGACATCCAATTGAGCCGCGACGGCACGGTGCTGATCATCAATGTGGTCGAGCGCCCATCGGTGTCCAGCATCGAGTTCGAAGGCAACAAGGCCATCTCCACCGAAGACCTGCTCAAGGGCATGAAGCAGTCGGGCCTGGCCGAGGGCGAGATCTTCCAGCGCGCCACCCTGGAAGGCATGCGCAACGAACTGCAGCGCCAGTACGTGGCCCAGGGTCGCTATTCGGCCACGGTCGACACCGAAGTGCTGCCGCAGCCGCGTAACCGCGTGGGCCTGAAGGTCAAGATCGACGAAG
The DNA here is from genome assembly GCF_037094675.1 of Pseudomonas sp. KK18. Classification (NCBI taxonomy): domain Bacteria; kingdom Pseudomonadati; phylum Pseudomonadota; class Gammaproteobacteria; order Pseudomonadales; family Pseudomonadaceae; genus Pseudomonas; species Pseudomonas sp. KK18. The sequence continues at coordinate 2,704,118 of NZ_CP146605.1, read as the reverse complement.
GCTCCGTGGCCGCGATCCAGCACATCAACGTGGTGGGCAACCACGTGTTTACCGACAAGGAACTGATCGGCACGTTCACCCTCAAGACCAGCAACTGGCTGTCGTTCTTCACCAACGATGACAAGTACGCCCGTGAAAAACTCACCGGGGACCTGGAACGCCTGCGCTCCTATTACCTGGACCGTGGTTATATCAACATGGACATCACCTCGACCCAGGTGTCCATCACCCCGGACAAGAAGCACGTCTACATCACCGTCAACATCAACGAAGGCGAGAAATACACGGTGCGTGACGTGAAGCTCAGCGGCGACTTGAAAGTGCCCCAGGACCAGCTTGAAGCCCTGTTGCTGGTGCAGAAAGGCCAGGTGTTCTCGCGCAAGCTGATGACCACCACCTCGGACCTGATCACCCGGCGCCTGGGTAACGACGGCTACACCTTCGCCAACGTCAACGGCATGCCCACGCCCCACGATGAAGACCACACCGTGGACATCGTGTTTGCGGTCGACCCGGGCAAACGGGCCTACGTGAACCGCATCAACTTCCGTGGCAACACCAAGACCGACGACCAGGTGCTGCGCCGGGAAATGCGCCAGATGGAAGGTGGCTGGGCGTCGACCTACCTGATCGACCAGTCCAAGGTTCGCCTTGAGCGCCTGGGCTTCTTCAAGGAGGTCAACGTCGAAACCCCGGCCGTGGCGGGGGTCGACGACCAGCTTGATGTGAACTACGCGGTCGAAGAACAAGCGTCCGGCTCGATTACCGCCAGCGTCGGTTTTGCCCAGGACGCCGGGCTGATCCTCGGCGGTTCGATCACCCAGAACAACTTCCTGGGCACCGGGGATTACGCCAGCCTGGGCCTGACCCGCTCGCAGTACCAGAGCAAGTACAACATTGGCTTTACCAACCCCTACTTCACGCCGGACGGGGTGAGCCTGGGCTATAACGCGTTCTACAGTGCCACCGATTACAACAACTACTACGACGATGGCAGCGGTGTTTCCTACTACTCCATCAACAGTTACGGCCTGGGGGCCACACTCGGCTACCCGATCAATGAAACCTCGCGGTTGAGTTTCGGCCTGACGGTGCAACACGACAGTATCGACCCGGGCATCTACAGCTCTGATGAGATCTACGATTTTCTTCAGCGCGAAGGCAGTGAGTTCACCAACTTCAAGGCCAACCTTGGGTGGTCGGAGTCGACGTTGAACAAAGGCGTGATGCCGACCCGTGGTTACTCGCAGAACCTGAACCTGACGGTGACGCTTCCGGGCAGTGACTTGAGTTTCTACAAACTCGATTATTCCGGGCAGACATTTGTGCCGATCACCAATTCGACGACGCTGCGTTTGCATACCAAGCTCGGTTACGCCAACGGGTACGGCTCGACGGACGGCCTGCCGTTTTATGAAAACTACACGGCCGGGGGTGAAGGTTCGGTGCGCGGGTTTGAAAGCGGCACGCTTGGGCCGCGCAGTACGCCGGCGACCGGGGCGTATGCCAGTGCGGGCCAGCAGTACTACAGCGACCGCAGTCCCGAGGCGTTGGGGGGCAACATCCTGATTACCGGGGGGGCGGAATATCTGTTTCCGATGCCGTTCCTTAAAGATAATAAATCGGTGCGTACGTCTGTGTTCTGGGATGTGGGTAACGTTTATTCGGACAAGTGTGCCCTCAGTACTACCCAGGGTTGTAATGGGGTTGACCTGAGTCAGCTGGGTGCATCTGTGGGGGTTGGGGCTACGTGGTACAGCCCGTTGGGGCCGTTGAGTATCAACCTGGCGTTGCCGGTTCGTACGCCGGAGAATGCGACCAAGCAGGTGTTCCAGTTCTCCATGGGGCAGAATTTCTGATCTGCCTGGGTACATATCCGTTTTTGCGGTTATGGCCGCTATTGGTTCCGCTCTTACAGCGGCTCACTTTTGAAAAGCGCAAAAGTCCAGTTCGGCCAGCGTGGTTTAACGGGGCGCCCAAGATCAAGATCAAAAGCAGATCAAGAGCACAGCGGCCTACCGGCCGGCTTGAGTGTTTAAAAGCCAAATCAAAAGCTAAAGCGGGCACGGTCCAAATGTGGGAGCGGGCTTGCTCGCGAAGGTCGTTAACGATGACGCGGGCATTCTGGATGAACGCGGCGCTCTCAGGTTTTTCGCGAGCAAGCCCGCTCCCACAGAAAAGCAGCTCTGTTTTCGCTCTGGTCTTTGCTTTTGCTTTTAACACTCAAGCCGGCCGGTAGGCCGCTGTGCTCTGATTTTGATCTGCGGGCCCCGTCAACCACGATGGCCGCAAGTAGGCACGGTGGAGCGGGTAAATCGGCAAGGATGCCGATTTAGCCGCGCCGGGCCATGGATGGCCCGTCGCGGCGGCCCGCGGAACCGGGCCGGAGTGCGGGCATGCCGAGCCTAGGCGAGGCACCGAGTGGTGGGGCAAAGACCTTTTGGTTACTTTTGGCTGGGCCGGCATTCCGGGCGTTTGCCAAAAGTGACCCGCTGTAAGAGCGGAACCATAAGCCGCCGTTACCTAAATAACGGATATGTACTCAACCCCAACCCCTAGCGAAACCGCGCGATCACCGCCTCCACCACCGGGTTCGGCCGCTGGGTATTCCAGGCGACGGCCGTGGTCACCACATTGAGCTTCTGGCTCAACGCCCGAAACACCACATTGGCCGGCGCCAGCTTCTTCAACGACGCCGGCACCAACGCAATACCCTGCCCATAGCTGACAAACGCGATCTGCGAAGCCACCGACCGCACTTCATGCAGCACCCGAGGCGAAAACCCGCTGGCACGACAGGTAGCGATCAAATTGTCGAAATACACCGGACTGACGTTGCGCGAAAACATCACCAACGGCTCATTCGCCAGGCTCGACAAACTGATCCGCGTACGACTCGCCAACGGGTGATCCGCCGGCAACGCCACCACCAGCCGGTCCTCCGTCAGCGGCAATGACTGCACCGAAGCCCCAAGGTCACCATCCAGCCGGGCAAACGCCAGGTCGATATCCCCGGCCTCCAGCGCCGGCAACGCCTCGACGCTGTCGATTTCCCGCACCGACACCGTGAGCTGCGGGTAATCAAGCTTCAGTTGCTCGATCAACCCCGGCAGCACATCAAACATCGCCGTGGAAATCGCGCCGATGGTCAACATCCCCGACTGCCCCGCCACCGCTTCTTCCACGGCGAGTTCCAGGCGCTCCAGCTGCTCGGCGAACTTGCGCACCGCCGGCAGGATCGCCGCGCCCACCGGAGTCAGCTTGGCCCCCCGTCGGGAGCGGTCGAACAGCTTGACCTTGAGCGCCTGCTCCAGCACCTGGATCTGCTCGCTCAGCGGTGGCTGGGACATGCCGAGGCGCTTGGCCGCACGGCCAAAGTTCTGCTCTTCAGCCACGGCCAGGAACAACCAGAGGTGACGAATCAGGCGAAAGTTGATCATGGTCTTATCCATAGGTTAAGCGTATGCAAGGCTTCTGTACTTCGTAATATACCTATCATAGCCACTGACTGACACTGGCCGCCTCCGTCACCCGAGGCTTGCCCATGACCCCTGACCGTTTGCTCGACCGCCTGGCCGCACTGGACACCAACACCGTGTCCGACGCCCTCGACTTTCTCGGCCTGCCCGGCGCCACCGTGGGCCTGCGCCCGTTGTGGAACTGCCCGAAGATCGTTGGCCGCGCCAGTACCGTACTGCTCGGCCCCAAGTCCGACATCGCCCCGACCGTGCACTTGATCACCCCGGTGATCGAACAGGTCGCGACAGACGACCGGGTGCTGGTGATTGCCGGCGGTATCGAGGGCATTTCCTGCTGGGGCGACATCATCGCCAACGCGGCGTTGCGCAAACACATACGCGGTACGGTGATTGATGGTTTCAGCCGCGATATCGACGGCAGCGAAGCCATCGGCTATCCGGTGTTCGGACGCGGCGTGACCATGATCAGCGCGCGCAACCGCGTGGTGCAGCTCGACGCCGGCGTGCCCCTCAGCGTTGCTGGCGTAAGCGTCAGCGAGGACGACTACGTGATTGCCGATACCTGCGGCACGGTATTCGTGGCCCAGGCGGTGATCGAAAAGGTCCTGGACCTGGGCGAGCGCATTGCCCGCCGCCAGGACGGCATGGTGCAGGCCGTGCGCAGCGGGCGCTCGGTGGTCGAGGTGATGCACGACGCACAGTTTGAGGCGATCAGCCGATGAGCGCCGATATCCAGCGGCTGAACCAGCGCCTGGCCAGCGCACAACCGTCTGCCACCTATCGCATCATGGACCGCGTCGCCGAACGCCGGGCGCAAGGCGCGCAGATTATCTCGCTGTGCGCCGGCGAACCGGATTTCGACACCCCGGCGCATATCCGCGAAGCCGCGATCCAGGCCATTGAAACCGGGCATACCCGCTACACCCAGGTGGCCGGTGCGCGGGCCCTGCGGGAGGCGGTGGCGGCGAAGTTCCGGCGCGAAAACGGCCTGGACGTGTCCTGGCAGGACACCCTCGTGTGCAACGGCGGCAAGCAGGTGATCTACAACGCCCTGGCAGCCACACTCAATGAAGGCGACGAGGTGATCGTGCCCGCGCCGTACTGGGTCAGTTACCCGGAGATGGTGCAACTGTGCGGCGGCGAAGCGCGCATCGTCACCTGTGATGCCGACAGCGGTTTCAAGCTGACACCCGAGGCCCTGGCCGCTGCAATGACCCCGCAGACGCGCTGGCTGATCCTCAACTCACCGTCCAACCCCACCGGTGCGGTGTACAGCCAAGACGACTTGCGGGCACTCGCCGAGGTGCTGCTGGCCCACCCGCAGGTGCTGATCCTGGCGGACGACATCTACGAGCACCTGATCTTCGACGGCCAGGTGTTCCATACCCTGGCCCAGGTTGAACCCCGGCTGGCACCGCGTACATTGACCATGAACGGCGTGTCCAAGGCCTATGCCATGACCGGCTGGCGCATCGGTTTCGCCACCGGCCCACGCTGGCTGCTGGAGGCCATGGAAAAACTCCAGGGCCAGCAGACCTCCGGCGCCTGTTCGATCTCGCAACAGGCGGCCCTCGCTGCACTGGAAGGCCCCAGAGATTTCATCCGCGACAGCCGCCGGGTGTTCCAGGCGCGCCGGGACTTGATGGTCCAGTTGCTGAACGACACGCCAGGCCTGACGTGCATCAGCCCCGCCGGCGCGTTCTACGCGTTCGCCTCATGCGCCGTGCTGATCGGGCGCACCTCGGCGGGCGGGCGGCTGCTGCGCAGCGATGAAGACGTGGCCCTGGCGTTGCTGGATGAGGCCAATGTAGCCGTGGTGCATGGCAGCGCCTTCGGCCTGGGGCCGTACATCCGCATCGCCTATGCCCTGGATGACAAGTCGTTGCGCCAGGCGTGCGAGGCAATCCGTGGCTTCTGCAGCAGCTTGCTGGCAGAAGAATAAAAGTGATGAGTTCACATAGATAAATATCGCTAATGGTGGCGTGCGCCCCTTCTTAAGATTAAGGCCGAACAGGACAACACTCACAACAACAAGGTCCGCCCCCATGTCTATGCCTGAAGTCATAAAACCCGCTGTGCGCAGCCAATACCGCTGGGTGGTTGCTGCGCTGATTTTCCTGATCTACACCGTGGCCGCCGCCGACCGGGCCAACCTCGGCGTGGCGCTGCCGTTCATTCGCCAGGAATTTGCAATGAGCAACGCCCAGGCCGGTGGCCTGGTCAGCCTGTTCCTGCTGGCTTACGCCCTGGCACAACTGCCGTCGGGCTTTGCCTTCGGCCGCTTTGGCGTCAGCCGGATCCTGCCGGGGGCCATGGTGCTGACCTCGTTGCTGACCGGCCTGGTAGGCACCGCCAGCTCACTGCTGGCGCTGAAACTCTATCGCCTGGGCCTGGGTATCGCCGAAGGCCCGCTGCCCATCAGCATGACCACCACCATCAATAACTGGTTTCCGGCACGGGAAAAAGGCACCGCGTCGGGGATCTTTCTGTCGGCCGTGAAGTTCGGACCGGTGATCGTGCCGCCGCTGTGTGCCGTGATCATTTCGGTATGGGGCTGGCGCGAAATTTTCTACTTCTTTGCGATCCCGGGCATCGTGCTGGCGGTGGTCTGGTACTTCCTGGTCACCGACCATCCGTCCCGCAGCCGCTTCGTCAACCAGGCCGAACTTCAATACATCGTCGAAGACACCGCAATCGCCCAGACCGCCCGTGTGCACAAGACGCCGGCGTGGGTGAAAAAGCTCGACCGGGTGATCCGCACCCGCGATGAAAAGCCCCTGGAAACCAACCGTCAGGTTTTCACCTCATGGAATATCTGGGGGTGCGCCACCAGCTACTGCTTCCAGCTCGGTGTCTCCAGCGTGCTGCTGGCGTGGATTCCCACCTACCTGATGACCGTCAAGCAGTTTTCGATCATGAACATGGGCCTGGTCTCGGCAGCGCCCTGGGTGGGCGCGGTGCTGGGCAACCTGCTGGGCGGTTTCTGCTCGGACCGCCTGATGGGCGGGCGCCGCAAGCCGGGCATGTTGCTGTCGGCCGTCGGCACCTCGTTGATGATGTACCTGCTGATCAACTCACCGGCCGAGCCCCTGCCCTACGGCTTGCTGCTGATGCTGACCGGCGTGGTGCTGAGCCTCGGCTTCTCGTCCTACATGGTCTACCCGATGGGCCTGACCACCAAGAAGACCTTCCCGATCTCCAACGCCATCGTGAACATGATCGGCCAGTTGGGCGCCGCCGCCACGCCCTTCATCACCGGCCTGCTGCTGGACAACTACGGCTGGAACTACGTGTTCGCCTGGCTGGCGATCGGCTCGTTCATCAGCTTCATCATTTTGCTGACCATTGCCGAGCCCCGCCCGGCCTCCAGCCACCCGACCTGATTTGTCACCACCACGAGGAGTTACCCATGTCACCCCAAGACCAAGAATTGGTTGCCCTGTTTGCAGGCCTGGACACCCCGGGCGTGTCCGACGCCCTGGACAAACTCGGCCTGCCCGGCCAATGCCTGGGAATCATGCCCCTGGACAACTATCGCCAGGTGGTGGTCGGCCCGGCCTTCACGGTGCGCTACGTCAGCGCCAGCACCCCGCCGGGCACCGTAGGCGACTTTATCGATGACGTGGCCGAAGGCGATGTGGTGGTGATCGACAACGACGGACGCACCGACTGCACGGTGTGGGGCGACATCATGACCCAGTACGCCGGCAGCCAGCGGATCGCCGCGACGGTGATCGATGGCGTGTGCCGCGACGTGAGCAAGGCCCTGGGCGACGGCTACCCGCTGTTCACCAAGGGCCGGTTCATGCGCACGGGCAAGGACCGGGTTGAAGTGGAAGCGGTAAACCAGCCGGTGTCCATCGGCCAGGCCCGGGTGTGCGCCCGGGACATCGTGGTCGCCGACGCCAACGGCGTGGTGATCGTGCCGCGCGAGCGGGCCCATGAAGTGGCAGCCTGTGCACGCTCGATTGAAGCGGTGGAAGCGCGTATCCGGACGCTGCTCGATGAAGGCAAATCCCTGCGTGAAGCACGGGCGGCGCTGGGTTATCACACCCTGCAACGCAAGGGCTGAAAGGTCCTTCAGTTGGCCGGTCGCAACAGCTGCATCTGCTGGCGGTAGTCATCCGTCACCTGCCGCGCCTGACCGCTGCTGGTGATCACCTTCGGCGTGATCAGCACGATCAACTCGGTGCGATCCCTGGACTTGCTGGTGTTGCCAAACAACCAGCGCAGCCCGGGGATTTTCCCCAGGTACGGCACGGCGCTGACGTTCTCGGCGTTGTCCTGCTTGATCAGCCCGCCGAGCAACACGGTCTGGCCGCTTTGCACCGCCACCTGGGTCGACACCGAGCGCGTGGAGATACGCGGGTTGTTGGGTGTGTCGCTGCTGTTGGTGGTTTGGTTCTCGGCGTCGCTGACCTGTTGCTGGATGTCCATGTACACCAGGCCGCCCGGGTTGATCCGCGGCACCACGTCGAGGATCACCCCGGTCTGCACGTATTCGACGCTGCTCAAGGTGCTGTCGGCGTTGCCGGTGTTGACCGTGGTCTGGCTGATGGGGATGTTGTCACCCACCTGGATCTGCGCCGGCTGGTTGTTCATCACCACCAGCGATGGCGCCGACAGCACCTGGGTGCGGCCGTTGGTTTCCAGGGCGTGCAAGGCCACTTGCAGGTTGGAGCTGACGAAGGAATAGAACAGCGAATCCGCGCCCAATCCCGCACCGCCGCCACCCAGGGCGCCCTGGCTGCCAGGGGTATTGGCTACCGTGGTGCTGGTGGAGTTGCCCGCCAGGCGGCCCAGGTACCATTGCACCCCTAGGTCCAGTTCGCCGGTGAGTTTGACTTCGAGGATGCGCGTCTCGATCTGCACTTGCAGCGGCGGGTTGTCGAGGCGCTTGATCGCCGATTCGATCTCCTTCCACTGCACCGGTCGGGTGCGTACCAGCAACTGGTTACTGCTTTTTTGCGCGGTGATCCGGGTGCCGGCGTCGAGGCTTTTGGCAGCGCCCGGCTCTGCATTTTCACCGTCTTCGCTGGCGGCCGGGGCCTGGTCCTCATCGTCACTGACGGGCGGGCTATTGCTGCTGTTGTTCAAGCCACCCGAGGTGCCGCCGCTGGTGTTGAGTGACGACAAGGTCGCCGTGCGCAGCCCCGGCGCCACCTGGGCCGGCGCATCGTCCTTGATCGCGCCGGTGCCGTAGATCTGCCGCAGGTATTTGGCGAGGTCCGTGGCCTTCATGTTGCGCACGTCGTAGACGTACATCTGCGGCTCGTTGCCGCCGCCTTCATCTATGGTGTGAATCCAGTCGCCAACTTCACTGAGGTACTGCGGCTGGGACGAGATCGCCACCACCGAATTGGTCCGCTCGATGGGCAGGAAGCGCACCATGCCCGCCAGGGGCATGCCGCTGTCGGGGCCAAACATTTTTTGCAGCTCGGGCATCAACTCGGCCACCGAGGCCCGTTGCAAACCGAACACCCCCACCGACATCCCCTTGAGCCAATCGACGTCGAAGGTGTCGATGGTGTCCTGATAGTTGGCCAACTCATCCGGCGTACCGGCCAGGCTCAGCACGTTGCGTGCCGGGTCCACCAGCAGGAATGCGTTTTCCCGGGCGAACGGCTTGAGCAGTTTCTGCATTTCCGTGGCCGAGATATAGCGCAGCGGAAACAGCCGTGCGGAGAGTCCGCTGGAGGGTTGCGACACGCTCATTTCCGGCACCAGCTTGCCCGCCACCGCCTGGTTGGCGGGCAGGATCACGTAGCGCTGGCCCTGGCGGATCATCGCGTTATCGGTCCAGGACAACAGGGTTTCGAGGATCGACAGCGCCTGCTGCTTGCTCACCGGCTTTGAGGTGGAGAAGCTTACGTTGCCTTTCACACCCTGGGCGATGCTGTAGTTCTCGTGCAGCAGGTCGCCCATGACGCTGTTGATCACCGCCTCAATCGGCTGGTCGGCGAAGTTGAACACGATGTCGCCGCTGGCTTCATCCTTGACCGCCGGCGCAGGTGCGGGCTGGCGCACGAACTGCTGGTTACCGCGAATCAACTGGCGCTGGGGCGGCGTAGGCGCCTGGGGTTGGCGGCTGTCGGCCGCAGGCGACTCGCTGGCCGGGTCCACGGGCGGCCGTTGCGAACCGGTGCCCTGCATCGCCTCGTGAAGCAAGGCATCGTCCGGGTCGAGGTGATCGGGGAATGACCCACAGCCGCCCAAGGCGACGGCGGTGGCCAGGCAAAACACGCTGGTGCGCAAGGCGCTAGGGGAAGTATCGATCAAGGGGCGGGCTCGTGAGGAAGGGAAATCGGTGGTGTGGTGGACGGCGGCGGCAAACGCGGAACGCTGAGGCTCAGGGTTTGCGTGCGGCCATCCAGCACAAAACGGGCGTGCAGCGGTGTCAGGTGTTCCAGGCGCCAGCCGTTGGGCAGAGTCTGGCCTTGGTGGACCTTGAGCGGCGGGCCCTCGTCACGCTTGAGCAGCGCGACGCGCAGGTCGCCGTCGAGCAGCACGCCGGTCAGCTTCAGGCTCGACAGGCTGGAAATCTCGGCCTGACCCACGGCGACATCGGGGCTGCGGTCGGGGCTGAACAGCGGCGCCTGCCAGGTGCCGGCGAGGCTTTCCAGGGTCGCACTCGGGGCCACGTGAACCTTGGCCGAAGCATTGGCGCGCACGGCGGAGGCAGGCTCATCCAACCACTGCGGCGCGTCGCCGATGCTGCTCAAGATGCCCACCATCAGCAGGCCCAGCAGCCCGGCCACACCGAGCAATCCCCACTCGAGGGGGCGCAATGAATTGATCATCGGCGGGCCTGCGTGGCGGCTGCCGGTTGCAGATAACCGCGCACCAACAGGTGCACCACCAGCTTTCCGGCACCGCCGCTGGCGGGGGCATTCGGCCCGCGACGGACGCTCATTTCATCCACGAAAAGGAACGGTCGCTGGTACTCCAGCTCATGCAGGATCGCGGTCAGGGGTTCGATGGCGCAGTTGAGGGTCAGGCTGACTTTGACCTGGCGATAGGGCTCGGTGTCGTCCTGCTCCGGGGTGATGGGCATGCGCTGGGTCAGGCTGCAGCCGCCGCCGAGGCCGGCGCGGCTGTTGATCAGGTCGGCGATGCGCTGCATCAGGTCCGCCGCCACGGCGCTGGGGTCATCCCCCGGCAACAGGCTGGTGCTGCTGGCCGGGTCCTGGCGGGCTTGCTCCAATTGCTCACGCAAGGCGGTGCCCTGGTGCAGCAGGCCCGCATAGCGTTGCTGTTGTTCGCGCAGCTGTTCGGCCTGCTCGCCCATGGCACGCAATGGCCCGGCGAACCAGCTGTCGATCAGCAGCCAGTAACCGCCGCCCAGCACCAGCGCCAGGACCAGCAAGGCGGCGCCGCGACGCTCACGGGGTGTCAGTGGTCGGCGCATCGGCGGCCTCCTGGTGCAAGTGGGCGCGCAGGGAAAACTGATCCTTGCCGGTTTGCGCATCGGGTTGGATCACCCCTTCGAACTGGGGGTTTTCCAGGCTGTGGCACGCCTTGATCCGAGTGATCAGGGCACTCGCCTTGGCGCTTTGCCCGGAGAAGGACACGTCGGCGCCGTTGTTGACGTCCAACTGGTCGATCCAGGTGTCGGCGGGCAGGCAGGCGGTCAGCTCGTTGAGCAACGCCGCCAACGGCGGTTGTGCCGACTTGCGGCGGATCAGGTACTGCGCGGCGCCACGGGTGTTAAGCAGTTGCTGGCGCAGGCTCTGGACCTCGGCGACCTGGGCTTTCTGTTGTTGCACCTGCGCCTGCATGACGTCGAGCACCCGCTGGCGGTCGTTGAGCCACAGCAGCATCGCGGCAATCAGCAAGGCGCCGCACAGCCAGGGCAGGCTGCGTTGCAAGCCCTTCCCGGCCGGCCGCTGGCGTGGGCGCAACGGCGCCGGCAGCAGGTCGATGCCCATTGGCCCGTCCACATCCACCGCATGGGGCTGCAAGCCAAGGGCAGCGCAGTCCAACAGGATTTGATCCAGGCGCTCCCGCAGGATGGCCACCAGGGTCACCTGCACATGCGTGGCGGTGCGCCGTTCCTGACGGGCCACGAAGTACAACTGTTCAGCTTCGAACGGGGTAAAGCGGTCCAGCTCATAACCCACCACCGTCGACAGGTTGCGCGCGGCCGCCAGGGGCAGTTGCAGCGTTTGCAGCAACACCGCCGAGGGCGCGAGCACCAGCACCTGGCGCACCTCGTCGGCAGGTTTTGCCACCGGCCCGGTCAACGGCCAGTGGTAGCGGTGCTCGGGGATGTCACGGACCGACAGCCACGCCGGCAGGCAGCCACGCAGCTCCTTGAGCCACAGGCGCCAGCCCACTTGCAGCAAGCTGCCGCGCCAGCGCCGGGTGAGCGGTTCGGCCAGCTGTTGAAGGCGCGCCACTGGCGCCGAAAGGTTTGGATTCATTCTTGCCAACGCAGCACCCGATAAGGTTGTGCGCTTCCCTCCGATGGGCTCAATAAAACCGTGGTTCGTAACCGGGCGTGGTAACCGCCGGGGCGTTGTGCGCGGCTGTCGATCACCAGCACGTCACCGGGGTCGGCCCCTACTGCGCTCTGCCGGGGCAGGTTCAGCGCCTGGCGCATCAAGGGGCTGGCGAAAGCGGGATCGGGCCGGTCCAGGCCGCTCCACAAACTGATTTCCGGGGCCAGCCGGCTGTACAGCGCCTGGGTCATGCCGGGCAATTGCCGCACCTCCTCCACCACGCGGAACGGCGCCAGGCCTGCGTTGCGCCGCACTTCCAGGTCCCTGGCGAGCCGGCTGGCCTGGGCCTGGGTGGCGCCGCAGGCCAGGGCCAGGCGGGCAAAATCAGCGGCCTCGGCGCTGTTCAAATACAGCTTGCCGCGCTCGCTGTGCAGGCTCACGTGAAGCTGTGCGTCATCAAATACCAGGGGCATTTCGCGGCCGTCGGCGATCCATTGCTTGCGTTGCAGCGGGTCGGCCAGGGCCTGCATGGCCAACGCCACGCCCGCCTCCGCCGCCAGCAGCGCCTGGGTATGCTGGCGATGCCACAGGGCCTGGCGGCTTTCCAGTTGTACCCAACCGGCCAGGCCGCCCAGCAGCAAGCTGAGCAACGCCAGTACCCACAGCACCAGCAGCAATGCAACGCCGCGCTGACGCTTCATTCGCCTGATGCTCCGCTGGAGAGGTTCAGCCGCAGGGCAACCACTTGGGTGACCCACGGCACCGGTCCGTTGACTTGTGCTGCAATGCGTACCGCATAAGGCAGGCGTTTGGTCCACGGCCAGTCACTGATCCAACCGGTGGCCTGGCCCTTGGGCGACAGGCCGCGATAGCTGAATTGCAGATCCTCGACGTTCTTCAGCAACACCTGCGGTTCGCTGCGGGTGGCCGGCACGCTCACTTGGGCATTGGACTCAAACCGTGCGAACGCCACCTGCAACTCGCGCTCGGTCAACTGCAAGGTGAAACGCTGGATACCGCCGCCGAGCACGCCCGGCAAGGTCGCGACGTATTGCAGGCGCTGGGGAGCGCCGACAAAAAAGCCGTTGGTCTGGCTGTCGTCCTCGGTCACGTCCAGGGGCAGCGCCTCGCTGATGGAAGTGCGCAGGAACTGTTGCGCGGCGCGACTTTCATCCAGGCTGACGGTGTAGCGCTGCGCCTTGAGTACTGCACGGTTGGCTCCCAGGAGCGCGCCGCCCACCAGGGCCAACAACACGCCCAGCAGGCTGAGCACGATCATGATTTCGAGCAACGTGAAGCCCCGCTGCTGCTTCACTGGAGGCTCCCGTCGCGGCTGGCGCGCAGTTTCAAGGTACTGAAATTTGCGCGGCGCAGACCTTCGCTGACGCTGAGATCGAGGCGAAACAAATGTGGCTGACCGATGCGGGTGGGCTGCTGGGCGACGCGCAGTTGCCAGGCAATGCCGTCCAGCTCGCCCTGGCGCACGCCACTGGCTAGGGGCCCCGACGCCTCCTGATCCATCACGCTCAAGGCGGTATGGGTCAGGCGGTCGCTGTGGGCCACCTGCAACAACGAGCGCGCGCTTTGGCCGAACGCGACCAGCAACACCGTGCTGCAGATCGCCATGAGGGTCAGCGCTGCGAGCATCTCCAGCAAGGTGAAACCCGACTGACGATTCATGGCAATGCCCTGGACTGCACGCTACCGGTCAGCCAGCCGACGTCGATGCGCCAGCGCCGCGTACCATTGGCCAATAACAGGTTGCCGCCGGTAGAGCTGCCGTCGGGGTAAAACTCCACCGCAGCGCCTGCGTGTTCGGCGGTGTGCAGGGTCACTTGCAGATCGGCCGGCCAGTGCTTGATGGGTTGCCCCGGCGCCTGAAAGCTCAGCCGGGCCAAGTCGAAGACGGTCTTGGCCGACCTGCCGCTGACAATCGCCCGTGCCCGTGTGCTGCGCAGGGCATCCACCATCTGCCCGACCACCTGGCGCTCTTTCGCTACCCGCAGGCCTTGTTGCAGGCCAAATCCCACCAACCCGGCCGCGATGCTGATCAACACGATCACCACCAGCATCTCCAGCAGGGTAAAGCCGCGTTGGAGGGCCGGCATTATTCCCAGTTGCCCAGGTCGGCGCTGTAGCCTTCGCCGCCGGGCTGGCCGTCCTGACCGTAGAAGATCAGGTCGAAGGCGCCATGTTCACCGGGGAAGCGATAGCCGAAGGCATGGCCGAACGGGTCCTTGAGGTCTGAGGGCTTGGCGTACGGTCCGGCCCAGCCGGCGGTGTTGCCGGGCTTGTCGACCAATTGCTGGAGGGTCTTGGGTGGCGAGCCGACGTCCAGGCCGTAGCTCTCGATCTTCATGCTCAGGCTGGCCAGTTGCGCCTTGCCCGCGCCGTATTTGCCCTTGTCGACGTTGCCGCCCACCTGGCGCACCACGATGGTCGCGACGATGCCCAGCAACACAATCACCGCGAGCATTTCCAGCAAGGTGAAACCGCCTTGGCGGCGGGCGGGTTTGAAACGGGTATGGCGCATCGGCTTGCTTCCTTGGGTCTTCATATATTGCTGGTCAGGCTCATCAGCGGCAGCATGATCGCGAGCATGATCACCGCCACCAGCACCGCCATGACCACCGTCAGGGACGGCACCAGGGCGGCGAGCAGGCGGTCGATGCCGCGCTTGGCTTCGACGTCGAACACGTCGGCGACCTTGAGCAGCATGCTGTCCAGTTCACCGGCCTGTTCGCCGACTTCAATCATTTGCAGGGCCAGGTCCGGCAGCAGCGGTTGGCTGCCAAATGCACTGGCCAGGGTGCCGCCGCCTTTCACCGACTCGGCGGCCTGGGCCACTTGTGCCTGCAAGGCACGGTTGGTGCAGACCTGGCGCGCGATCACCAGCGCTTGCAGCAGCGCCACGCCGTTGCTCAGCAAGGTGCCGAGGGTGCGTGCCAGGCGTGCGGCTTCGACCCGCTGCAACAGCGGGCCGATAACGCGGATACCCAGCACGCGCCGGTCGTACTGCTCGCGGTGTCGTGGGTTGCGCAGGCGTGCCGCCAGGGCCCAGACCGTCACGATCAACCCGGCAAAAACCGCCAGGCCATAGGCGTCGAGGAACTGGCCAAGGCCCAGGATCACTTCGGTGATCAACGGAATCGGCACGCCCAGATCCTTGAAGATCGGCACAAACTGCGGCACCACGTAAGCCAGCAACAGCGCCAGGGAACCGAGCACGCCCACCACCAGGAAGGCGGGATAGATCAACGCGTTGATCACCTCGCCTCTTAATAACTGGCTGCGTTCCAGGTAGTCGCTGAGTTGGCGCAGGGTGTTCTCCAGCGCACCGCCCGCCTCACCGGCACGGACCATGCTCAGGTACAGCGGCGAAAACTGGCTGCCCTCCTCTTCCAGCGCTGCCGACAATGGCTTGCCGGCCTTGACGTGCTCGCGGATACGTTCGATCAGCGCTCGGGTCTGCGGCTGGCCGGGCTGCTTGAGCAGGATGCCCAGCGAGCGTTCCAACGGTTGGCCCGCGCCCAGCAGGGTGGCCAGTTGCTGGGTAAAACTGACCAGCGCCGCGCCATTCAACTGGCCGCGCCCGAAGGTATTGCGCAGCCCTTGGGCACCGGCGGCATCGATGTGCAACAGCAGCAGGCCACGTTTGTGCAGCGCAGCGACGGCGGCGGCCTGGTCCTTCGCTTCGAGGGTGCCGTTCTGCGCGACGCCCTGGCTGTCCAGGGCGCGGTATTTGAACAGGCTCACGCGCCCTCTCCACGGGTGGCGCGCAACACTTCTTCAAGGGACGTGACACCGGCCACCGCCTGGCGCAGGCCTTCTTCATGCAGGGTGCGCAAGCCACCACGGCGGGCGGCCTGTTCGAGGGTCGCGGCGTCGGCCTGGCGCATCAACAAGCTGCGCAGTTCGTCATTCATCACCAGCAATTCGGTGATTGCACTGCGGCCGTGGTAACCGCCGCCGGCGGCGTTGGCGCGAGGCCGGTAAAGCAGGATCGGGCGCTGCTCGGTGAAGCGGTCGAGGCCGTGTTCCTCGATCAACTCCGGCGGTGCTTCAAACGCCTCACGGGTCGCCGGGTCAAGGCGGCGCACCAGGCGCTGCGCGAGGATGCCATTGACGGTCGAGGCGATCAGGTAGCTCTCCACCCCCATGTCCAGCAGGCGCGTGATACTTGCTGCGGCACTGTTGGTGTGCAGGGTCGAGAGCACCAGGTGGCCGGTCAGGGAGGACTGGATGGCGATGCGGCAGGTTTCGAGGTCGCGGATTTCACCGATCATGATCACGTCCGGGTCCTGGCGCACGATGGAGCGCAGCGCGCCGGCGAAGTCCAGCCCAATGGCGGGTTTGACCTGGATCTGGTTGATGCCTTCCAGTTGGTATTCCACCGGATCTTCGACGGTGATGATCTTGCGCTCGGCGGTATTGAGCCGCGACAACGCGGTATAGAGCGTGGTGGTTTTACCCGAGCCGGTGGGCCCGGTGACCAGCAGGATGCCGTGGGGTCGCTCGAGCACTTCAAGGAAGGTTTCCAGGCGCTGGCCGTCAAAGCCCAGGCTCTGGAAATCGAACTGCACGGTCTGGCGGTCCAGCAGGCGCATCACCACCGACTCGCCAAAACTGGTGGGCACCGTGGATACCCGCAGGTCCAGTTCCTTGCCCTGGATGCGCAACATGATCCGGCCGTCCTGCGGCAGGCGGCGCTCGGCGATGTCGAGGCGCGCCATGATCTTGACCCGGGAAATCACCGCCGCCGAGGAACTCGCCGGCGGCGCTTCCGCTTCATGCAGCACACCGTCGATGCGGTAGCGCACCTTGAGCTGGTTTTCGAAGGGTTCGATATGGATGTCCGAGGCGCGGTGCTCCACGGCCCGTTGCAGGATCAGGTTGACCAGGCGAATCACCGGGGCTTCGGAGGCCATGTCCTTGAGGTGTTCGATGTCTTCCAGGGCGCCACCCTGTTCATCGAGGTTTTCGATCAGGGTGCCCATGGCGGAACGGCCCTGGCCGTAGTAACGCTCGATCAGGGTTTCGACTTCGTTGCGCGGCCCGACCGCCAGCCACACCGGCACGCCGCACGCGTACGCCAGGGCCTGGAACGGATACAGCAGCGCCGGGTTGGCCGCCAACACCCGCACACCACCGTGGCTCCAGCCCACCGGCACCACCTGGTAATGGCGCATGAAGCGTTCGGTCAGCGCCGGCAGCGGGTCGAGCACGGGCGGTGCGGCATCGGCCAGCAGCAACGGCGCGCCGAGCAAATCGGCCCAGGCCCGCGCCAGTTCCACTTCGGAAACCAGCCCCAGGCGCGTCAGCAGGCCGAGCAGTTCGGGGTCGTCGGATTCCTGGGATAACCGTCGAGCACGTTCCAGGTCGACGGTTTTCAGACCGGCTTTTCGCATCAGCCACGCGCACACTTGTTCGGCATCCGGAATCTGCATTCGGCATGCATCGATGGGCATTGACGGTATCGGCTGGGGCATCTGCACAAGTCTGAGGGGCTATTTAAAAACCTGTTCCGTGGCACGCGCCGGAACAAGGGCATCCACACTTAGTTGGAGGTTTTTAGCGCAAGCGCTGTCATGACAAGGTACGGACCCTACACCAAAACATTTTGTATTACAGCCCACTTAAGTTATGGCCTTTTAGAACTACCAATAGGCGCCATTAGTTAGCCATGACCGTACGCATGATGTTTAAAGCATCGACTGACATGTTTAAACTTAGTTCATCAGCGCAAGAAAATATCGCCAGCCTCACGCAAGATCTTGGTCTATCCCGGCACCTAATGGCAATCAATGATCAGTTCAATAGGCCATCTTGCAATATCACATGGACACTACTCAAAAGAACAACCCACCAAGTCATTGCACTTTTTAAATCGCGAAACTCACCGCACTAATTGCAATTAGCCATCGCTAAAACTTGTCACCGAAGAAGAACTACCCACTGATAAAAAAGAGACGAGCGCACGCAATCAAACGCATGTTTCAGCGCCTGACCTTGAATAATCCGTTATCAGAAAATACCGAGAGTCAACGCAACATGGCCATGAGCCGCAACTGGACTCAGGCGCTCTCGCGCTCGATCAAGCGGCACTCCAGCAGGTTCAAGCGCTGCACCTCATCCTCAACCGGCAACACGCCCAGGCTTTCCAGTACCCGCGTCGCCGCCAGCACACCGATCTCCAGGGCGGGCGGCTTGATGGTGCTGAGACTGGGCAAGAGCATTTCGGCAAACGGGTAATCACCAAAGCCGAGCACGGCGCAATCCTTGGGGATCTCCAGACCTGCCCGTTGCCCGGCCAGCAGGCCACCGGCGGCCAGGTTGTCATTGGCGAAGATGATTGCGTCCGGTGGAATGGCGGCACTCATCAATGCCTGCATCGCTTGCTTGCCCGCCTCAAACGGTGCGCGATCGGCGTCCGGGGCAAACACCCACGGCTGCATGCCCAGCTCAATCAGGGTCGCGCTGTAGCCATCCCGGCGTTCCAGTGCACTGAAGTCCCCCGGCGCGCTGTTCTGTACGAACGCGATGCGCCGATAACCCTTGCCATGCAGGTAGCGCGCAGCCGTCACGCCCACCTCGTAATGCGAGAAGCCAATCTGCAACGGCTCCCGCTCGGGTTGGTAATCCCAGGTTTCAACCACCGGGATATCCGCCTCGGCGATCATCTTCTCGGTGCCCGCGCTATGGAAGCGGCTGGTGAGCACCAATGCCGCCGGGGACCAGCCGAGAAACGCGCGCACTGCATTTTCTTCCTGCTCGGCGCTGAAGTAACTGGACGCCAGCAGCAATTGGTAGCCGTGGCGGCTGAGGGTATCGCTGAAGCCCTGGATGGTATTGGCGAAGATCGGCCCGGAGATGTTTGGAATCACCATCGCGACGATCCTGCCCCGCGCCGACGCCAGCCCACCCGCCACCAGGTTCGGCACATAGCCCAATTCGGCAACCACCGCCGCGATGCGTTCGCGGCGTTCGGGCGAGACCTGCTCCGGCTGGTTGAAATAGCGCGACACGGTAATCGCTGACACACCGGCCTGGCGCGCCACGGTATTCAAGGTGACGCGGCCGGCACCACGGCGTTTCCGGGGTTTGTCTTCGCTCAAGGGACGATCCTGTTAAAAACCTAAAAGAATATAAAACTAATTTTTTAGTATTTGACGCTCTATATCGCACCTACCAATAATGCCGATGTTAGCGCTACCAAAGCGTTTTGTCTGCTACTCGCTCGAGCGAATGCCCAAGACGGATTCAACGGCGCTGTCGTCGCAGAACGGCAGCGGTTCAGGGCATTTTTCGAGCGGTCAGAGCATGCACACACATTCGGGGCAACCTCAAAAACTTTCGCAATCCATACGCGCCGCCACCGGGCGCCGCGCCCACCTGGGTTGGCTACTGGCGGGGCTCGCCGCCCTGCCCGTTCCCGCTGCATTCGCCGCCGACGACCAGGAACCCACCCTCAAGCCGGTCACGGTCACTGCCACCCGCCGCGAAGAGTCGCTGCAAAAAGTCCCGGTAGCAGTTTCGGTGCTCGATGGCGAACAACTGGAGCGTGACAATCGCAACGGCGTGGCGAGCATCGTCCAGCAGGTACCCTCGCTGAATTTCCGTACCGGCGCGTCGAACAAGGACACCTCGTTGTTCGTACGCGGAGTGGGCACGATATCCACCTCGCCCGGGGTTGAACCCACGGTGGCGACGGTGATTGACGGCGTGGTGTACGCCCGCCCCGGCCAGGCTACCCTGGACCTGCTCGACCTGGATCGTGTCGAAGTGCTGCGCGGGCCCCAGGGCACACTGTTCGGCAAGAACGCCTCGGCCGGCGTGCTGAATATCACCAGCAAGGCGCCGACGGCCGAGACCCACGGCTATATCGACCAGTCCTACTTCAGCGGCAATGAAAGCCGCACCCGCTTCGGCCTGGGCGGCAGCCTGATTCCCGGTACGCTGAAGGGCTCCATCAGCGGGCTGTTCGGCAGCTACGACGGTAACGTCGACAACAAGCACAACGGCCAGGAAGTGAACGGCTACAACCATCAGGGCGTGCGCGGCAAACTGGAGTTCACCCCCAACGACGACGTGAAACTGACCCTGATTGCCGACTACATGCAGTCCCACGACGATGCGCCGAATGGCGTGGTGAGCAAATCCCTGACCCCGGCGTTCGCCAACGCGCTGAACCCGGTGCGCGGGACCAGCGACAACCGCGACATCAACGCCGACACCCGCAGCCACGTGGAGGACACCAACAAAGGCCTGTCTGCGCAACTGGACTGGAACCTCGGCGACTACACCCTGACCTCGATCACCGCCTGGCGCGGTTGGGACAACACCCAGTACCAGGACGGCGACCGCCTGGGCACCGTGACCGCCGCGTTCCCCGGCACCGCCGACAAAGGCCAACTGGCGTTCGACCAATACTCCCAGGAGCTACGCCTGGCCTCGCCCAAAGGTGAGTTCCTCGAATACGTCGGCGGCCTGTTCTACATGCACGGCAAGGACCAGGAAACCTACCAGCGCACCCTGACCACCACCACGCGCACCGACCGCGGCATCGCCGAATACGGCACCACCAGCGACAGCTACGCGGTGTTCGGCGAGACCACGCTGAATTTCACCTCGGCCTTTCGTGGCATCGCCGGCCTGCGTTATACCCACGACGACCTGGAATACGATCACCGCCGCGTCTCCACCTCGGCCACCACGGTCAGCGGCATTCAACCGGCCACCAGCAGTTCCGGCTCGGTGGACGAAGACGGCTGGTCCGGCCGGCTGGGGGTGCAATACGACCTGAGCGACACCGTCACCAGCTACCTGACCTACTCGCGCGGCTACAAGGGCCCGGCCTACAACGTGTTCTTCAACATGCAGCCACGGGACACCGACGCGCTGAAACCGGAAACCTCCAACACCTGGGAAGTCGGGATCAAGGCCACCAGCTGGAACAATCGCCTGACCACCAACCTGGCGATCTTCCACAGCGACTACGACAACTACCAGGCGAACTTCTTCGACACCGTCGCCGGGCAAGTGGTGACGCGCTTGATCAACGCCGGCAGCGTCAGCACCGAAGGCGTCGAACTCGACTACGCACTGCAGGCCACCCAACAACTGAAGCTCTCCGGCGCGCTGGCCTACACCCGGGCCCGCATCGATGAGTTCGCCTGCCCGCCTGGCGCGGCGGCGTCCTGCAACGTCAACGGCAAGCCGCTGCCCTTCAGCCCGGACTGGAAAAGCTACGTGCGCGCCGACTACAGCATCCCGCTGGATAACGGCCTGGATATCGAACTGGGTACCGACTACAGCTGGCAGAGCGAAGTGCAGTACGACATCAGCCAGAACGTCGACACCAAGCAAGGCGCCTACGGCATCTGGAACGCCAGCGTCGCCCTGGCCGACTACAGCAACGGCTGGCGCGTGGCCCTGCTGGCGAAGAACCTCACCGACAAGTCCTATTCACCGCTGCTGGCCAGTGGCGGCAGCTACATCTACCGCGCCGTACCCCGTGACGATGAACGTTACTTCGGCGTGCAACTGCGCAAGGATTTTTGAGCATGCCCCGTGAACTGAAACTCGGCGCTTTCCTGATGGCCACCGGGCACCACGTCGCCGCCTGGCGTCACCCCGATGTACCGGCCAATGCCGGGCTGGATTTCGCCCACTACAAACGCCTGGCGCAAATTGCCGAAGCGGCGAAATTCGACGCGCTGTTCGTGGCCGACAGCATTGCCGCCGCCACCGGAGACATTGCCAGCCGCATGGCGCGCTCGGATCACTTCGAGCCACTGACGCTGCTGTCGGCATTGAGCGTGGTGACCGAACACATCGGCCTGATCGCCACGGCCACCACCAGCTACAACGAGCCGTACCATGTGGCGCGCAAGTTCGCCTCGCTGGATCATCTGTCCGGCGGGCGCGCCGGCTGGAACCTGGTGACCTCGGACAACGCCGCCGAAGCACAGAATTTTGGCCGCGACGAGCACCTCGGCCACGGCGAACGCTACAGCCGTGCCCGGGAGTTTCACCAGGTGGTGACGGGGCTGTGGGACAGCTGGGAAGACGATGCCTTTGTGCGCGACAAGGCGAGTGGCAGCTACTACGACCCGGCGAAACTGCATGTACTCGGGCATGTCGGCGAACACTTTCGTGTGAAGGGCCCGCTGAACGTGGCGCGCTCGCCCCAGGGCCAGCCGGTGATTGTCCAGGCGGGTTCGTCCGAGGCAGGCCGCGAATTGGCGGCACAAACTGCCGAAGTGGTGTTCACCGCCCAGACATCATTGGCCAATGCCCAGGCGTTCTATGCCGACCTCAAGGGTCGCCTGGCTCGATATGGGCGGGAACCGGATGCGCTGAAGATCATGCCGGGGGTGTTTGTGGTGGTCGGGCAGACAGAAACTGAAGCCCGGGACAAATTCGAGGCCTTCCAGCAGTTGGTCGAACCGCAGGTTGGCGTCGCGTTACTGGGGCGCATGCTGGGTAACTTCGACTTGTCCGGCTACCCGCTGGACGGCCCGCTGCCGGACCTGCCATTGACCGACAGCGGCCAGCGCAGCCGCCAGCAACTGCTGACCGAACTGGCGGGCCGCGAACAACTGAGCCTGGCGCAACTGGGCCGACGCATCGCCGGTGGACGCGGGCACTACAGCCTGATCGGCACACCCGCGCAGATCGCCGATGAACTGCAGCACTGGTTCGAGAATGGCGCCGCCGATGGCTTCAATGTGCTGGTGCCGCACCTGCCGGGCGGGCTGGAAGATTTCGCCCAATGGGTGGTGCCGGAACTGCAACGGCGTGGCCTGTTCCGCACCGAATACGCCGGCACCACCCTG
The DNA here is from genome assembly GCF_037094675.1 of Pseudomonas sp. KK18. Taxonomy (NCBI): domain Bacteria; kingdom Pseudomonadati; phylum Pseudomonadota; class Gammaproteobacteria; order Pseudomonadales; family Pseudomonadaceae; genus Pseudomonas; species Pseudomonas sp. KK18. The sequence continues at coordinate 2,681,360 of NZ_CP146605.1, read as the reverse complement.
CGTGAAAACCTTGGATTGGCGCGACCGGCCAATCGCTTTGCGGAGAAACCGGCATGAGAATTCCTGCACTGTTGTTTGCGCTGTTTGCCCTGACTCAAACTGCAATGGCCGCCGAGCCGGCCACCCTGAGGATCGGCTACCAGAAAGGCTCGATCGCCCTGGTACTCGCCAAGGAACATGGCCTGCTGGAAAAACGCTTCGACCAGACGAAGGTGCAATGGATCGAATTCCCCGCTGGCCCGCAGATGCTCGAAGCCTTGAACGTGGGCGCGCTGGACGTGGCGTCCACCGGTGATATCCCGCCATTGTTCGCCCAGGCGGCGGGCGCCGACCTCGTCTACATCGGCGCTGAACCGCCCAAGCCGACGGCGGAAACCATCCTGGTGCAGGCCGACAGCCCACTGCACGGCATCGCCGACCTCAAGGGCAAGAAAGTCGCCTTCCAGAAAGGCTCCAGCTCCCACAACCTGATCCTGCGGGCCTTGAACAAAGCCGGCCTGAGCTACAAGGATATCCAGCCGGTTTACCTGCCACCGGCCGATGCCCGCGCCGCCTTCGAGCAAGGCAGTGTCGACGCCTGGGCAATCTGGGAGCCCTACTCGTCACTGGCCCTGAGCCAAAGCCCGAGCCGCGTCCTGGCCAACGGCGAAGGCTTGAACCTGTCTGGGCCGATCTATACCGCGCGCCGTGCATACGCCGAGGCCAATGGTCCGTTCATCCACGCCCTGCTCGATGAACTGAGCGCCGCCGAAGCCCTGACCCGCAGCCAGCGCGAAGACAGCCTGCAGGTGCTGACCCGTTTCATGGGTTTGCCGGCCGGGGTGATTGCACGTTACGTCGACAACCGGCCGCCATCGCCCATCCTGCCGATTGATAAGCACATCATTGGGGCGCAGCAAGAGACGGCGGACCTGTTTTACCAGAACCGCCTGCTGCCCAAGCCCATCGATGTACAGAAGGCTATATGGCAGGCTCCTCAGAAGTCGACGGTGGCCGACAGCAAGTAAGTGCGCGGCGTCGACAAGGTCAACCCCGGCTCGCTGTCATCCGAGGCACCGGCCGAACTCCAGTAGCGCCGGTTGGCCACGTTCTCGACATTGGCCCGCAGGGTGATGTGCTTGTCGTCGACCTTGAAGGCGTAGCGTGCGCCGACATCAAGCCGCGTCCAGGCGTCGATTTCCTTGACGTTGGACTGGTCCAGGTACTGCGAGCTGGAATAGATCCCGCGGCTGGTCAGGGTCAGGCCTTCAACAGTCGGCACGTCCCACTCCGCGCCCAGGTTGACGTTGTACTTGGGCGTGGCCGGCGCGCGGTTGCCGTCGTAGGTGCCGTTGGTGGTGTGGGTCAGTTCGCTGTCGATGTACATCACCCCGCCCAGCAGGCGGAAACCCTTGAGCGGCTCGCCGAACACGCTGAGTTCCACACCATCGTTCTGGCGCTTGCCATTGGGGCCGAAGACCAGCGTGGTGGCGTTGGTCTCGTAGGCCGGCTGCTTGATCCGGAATACAGCGGCCGTCACCGCGAACGCACCGGCGTCGTACTTGGCGCCGACTTCGACCTGACGGCTGATGAACGGTGGGAAGATTTCGTCATCGTTGACCGACGCCGACGGCGCGACCTTGCCCTGGCTCAGGCCTTCCATGTAGTTGGCGTACAACGAGAGCTTGTCGGTGGCCTTGAACAGGATGCCGCCGGACGGTGAAATTTTTTCCTCGTCGTAGGCGGTGTCGCCTTTGACGTCATCGGTCCAGTCGTCGACCTTGACCCGCTGCCAGCGCGCACCGAGGGTCAGCAGCAACCGGTCATCGAAAAAACCCAGGGTGTCGGACAACGCCACACCGCTGAAACGGTTTTCGGTGTAGACCTTCGAGTCAAATCGCGTTGGCCGGCCAGGCGCGGGGGTTTCCACAGGGTTGTAGATATTGCTCGAACCCGGCGCATATCGCGCGCCGCCGTTTTCGAAGTCCATGTAGAAGTAGCTGGCCGCCAGGTTGACCTCATGGCTCACCGGGCCGGTATGGAACCAGTTGCGCACGCCCGCCGTGGCGGTGCGCACGTTTTCATCACGGGTGAAGTCGCGGGGCTGCACGCTGAAATCGCCGGCGTTGTTGGTCACTGACACAGCATGGCGCAGGAAGTCATGGTTGCTTTTGCGCGCACCGACGCCGCCGTAGAGCATTACGTTGTCGCTGAGATCAAACTCGCCGTTGACCGTGCCGAAGGTGTCGTTGGTGCTTGCCTTGCTCCAGGGCTGCGCGTAGTTGTGGCGTACGTCGTTGGCACTCGGCACCCTGGCGTTGGGCCCGACTTGCACACGTTCCTGGGGGGCGTCGGTGTCGCGCTCGGTGCGGCCGATGTCGGTGGAGAGTCGCAGGCGTTCACCGCGAAAATCCAGGCCCAGCACGGCCATTTCGCGGTCGACACTCTGGTGATCCCAGGCGGTGTCGCCGGACTGTTTCACGCCGTTGAAACGCAGGCCGAACTGGTTGTCTTCACCAAAACGCCGGCCGATATCCACGGCTCCGCCCGCCTGGCTGTCGGAGGCCCAACTGCCGGTGAGCGAGGTGATGGGTGTGTCGGTGGCACGCCTGGGCACCACGTTGATCCCGCCGCCCACGCTGCCCCGTGGCGAGATGCCGTTGATCAACTGGCTGGGGCCTTTGATGATGTCGACGCGCTCGGCCATTTCCATATCGATGGTGTAGGTCGGCAATACGCCATAGAGGCCGTTGTAGGCGACATCACTGTTGAACAGGCTGAAGCCGCGAATGGTGAATTGCTCATAGCGCCCGCCGGCCGGGTTGGTGGCGCGCACCGAGGGGTCGCTGGCAATCAGGTCGCCAAGGGTACGCGCCTGTTGGTTCTTGACCGCCGCGCTGGTGTAGGTGGTCATGCTGAACGGGGTATCCATGAAGTCCTTCGAGCCCAGCAGGCCCTGGGAGCCACGGCGCGCCACCTGGCCACCAGCAAAGGACTCGCTGCCGGCATCGCCGGTGGCGCCGAGAATCGAGGTGGGCGCCAGTTGCAGGCTGCCGCCTTCGGGAACCGGGGTCAGCCTATAGGCCTGCTCGCCCATGGGCTGCAGTTGCAGGCCGGAGCCCTGGAGCAGGCGCGCGAAACCTTCTTCGACGCCGTATTCGCCGGACAACCCGCTGCTGTTGCGGCCGCTGACCAGCACCGGGTCCACCGAGAGGTTGACCCCGGCCAACCCGGCGAAACGGGTCAGCGCGGCGCTCAGGCTGCCGGCCGGCACCTGGTAGCTGCGCCGGGACGCACCGTCTTCGGCATAGCTGATGGGAACGAACAACGGGCTGGCACTCAGGCTCAGCATGAGGCTGAGGTTCAGCAACGGGCGTATTGCGGGCATTGGAAGAAGCTCTCGATTTTGTTCACTTACCTGGAATGACCAGTCACGTGAAAAAAAGGGACAGGCTTCAGCCACTATTTTTTGATTATTACGGTTTGATGCCTTTGAGCTTCTGGAGCAGCTCCATCAATTGCTCCAGGGATTCCTCGCCGAACTGCTCCTGGATCTTCAGGTAATTGCTTTCCATCCCGGCGCTCATGTCGACGAAACACTGCTGGCCCTGTTCGGTCAGGGCGACGAACACCCGGCGCTGGTCTTCGGCGGATTTGCGCCGGCGCACGATGCCGTCACGCTCCAGCCGCCCCAGTACGCCGGTCATGCTCGGCTTGAGGATGCATGCGAGGTGCGCCAGTTGGTGGCTTTCGAGTTCGCCTTGCTGGCGCAGGATGCGGATCACCCGCCACTGCTGTTCGGTCAGGTCATGTTCATTGAGCAACGGCCGGAAGAACGCCATGGTCGCTTCGCGGGCCTGGAGCAAGGTGAGCGTAAGGGACGGTCTGGGGGTGGGCATGGTTCACGCGCAATAGAGGTCGAAGCGACGAAGCTTAGAGTCGGTGTTCCGCGTGCGCAACCCGACGCACGCAGCAAGTCGTTAATTTCGAAACGAATTCATAAAAACCTGTTAATCCAGCTATTCAGCTTAAAGATAACATGTTAACAATATGCCCGCCCCTGCCCTGGTGGCGGGCTCTACCAACAAAAACAACAAAAGGAACGCCCCTCATGCATTCGTGCCTCTTTCGCACGGCGGCAAGCGCTGGCCTGTGCGCCGCGTTTAGCCCTCTGGTCGCCCACGCCGACTTCATCCAGGACAGCAAGGCCAGCCTGGACCTGCGCAATTTCTACATGAACCGCGACTTTCGCCAGGCCAACGCGCCGCAGAACAAGGCAGACGAATGGGCGCAAGGTTTTGTGCTGCGCCTGGAGTCGGGCTACACCGAAGGCGTGGTCGGGTTTGGCGTGGACGCCCTGGGTGAAATGGGCCTGAAGCTCGACTCCAGCCGCGACCGCCGGGGCACCGGGCTGTTGCCGTCTGGCGCCAGCGGCGAGCCGGCCGACAGCTACAGCGAACTCGGCCTGACCGCCAAATTGCGCGTGTCGAAAACCGTGCTCAAGCTCGGCACCCTGCAACCGCTGTTGCCGGTGGCCGCCTATAACGACACGCGGCTGTTGCCGTCGACCTACAACGGTGAACTGGTGACCTCCCAGGACATCGACGGCCTGACGTTGAACGTCGGCCGCCTGGAAAAGCAGAACCTGCGGGACTCCTCCAACAACGAATCCATGAGCTACGGCGGCGTCTTCAGCAGCCACCTGGACCTGGCCGGCGGCACCTACGCAATCAATCCGCACCTGGCGGCGACTTATTACTACGCGCAGATGCAGGACATCTACCGCCAGAATTTCATCGGCCTGGTGCATGACCTGCCGCTGGCCCAGGGCGTGAACCTGCGCACCGACCTGCGCTACTTCGACACCCGCGAGCAAGGCAGCACGCTATTGCGCAGCCCTACCCGCGTGGACGGCGGCCGGATCGACAACCGCTTTTTCAACGGCATGTTCAGTTTGTCGGTGGGCGCACACAAATTCGGCCTGGGCTTCCAGAACCTTTCCGGTGACGGCGACTTTGCCTTCCCGGGGCAAGATCCCTATTCGGTCAACCTGGTGACCATCAATATCTTCACCAAGGCCAACACCGATGCCTGGCAGGCGCGCTACGACTACAACTTCGCCGCCCTCGGCCTGCCGGGCCTGACCTTCATGACCCGCTACGTCGACGGCAGCCATGCGCAAACCGCCACGGTGCGCAACGGCCACGAATGGGAGCGCGACACCGACCTGGTCTACACCGTGCAGAGCGGCCCGTTGAAGAACGTCAACGTGCGCCTGCGCAATGCGACCCTGCGCTCAAGCAACGGCCTGACCAGCGACATCGACGAAAGCCGGGTGATCATCGGCTACACCGTAGCCCTGTGGTAACGCTGGCCACCTCAGCGCAACCCCGATTGACGCTGGCGGTATTCCCCCGGCGTCATTTGCGCGTAGCGCTGGAAGAACCGGCTGAAATACGCCGGGTCCTTGAACCCCAGCTGGTAGCAGATTTCATTCGCCGAACTGCCGGTGAACAGCAGCAGGCGCCGGGCCTCCTGCATCAGCCGCTCCAGAATCAGGCGCTTGGACGGCAGGTCGGCGATGCGTCGGCACACCTCGTTGAGCCGCGCTTCAGTGACGCCGATACCGTCGGCATAGCGCGACAGCGGCCAGTGTTGCAGGTAGTGGTCTTCGATCAGTTCGTTGAAGCGGTGAAAAATCCGCAGGTCTTCGTGACGTGCAGGGCGGGCTTCCAGGGAATTGGCGCAGAGCCGCAGCAGGCTGATCATGATCAGGCGCGTCAGGCTGTCCAGCGCCGAACCGCGCCCGCTGGCCTGGGCGTTGATCTCGCTGCACAGCTCATCAAACAGGAATTCCAGGCGGCGCACTTCGGGCTGAAACTCCGGCGCCAGGCGCGCCAACGCCACACAGGCCGCCGGCAATTGCGCGCCGGGGGCCAGGCTTGGGTCGGCGTCAATCAAGGCCCACACCAGTTGCTGGCGCACGGTCAGCACATGGCCGTCGGCGTCGGCTTCGGTGACGAAGGAATGCGCCACCGTCGGCGGCGTGAGGAAAAACATCGGCCCGGATTCGAGGTACTGCTGGTCGTCCAGGTAGACCCGCACCGCGCCGGTCTTGACGTAATGCACCTGGAAAAACCGGTCATGGCGATGCACCGGCATGTTGCGGCCAAAAAATCCCGCCAGGTTGCCGAGCCGGTCGTAGTGCACCTCGGCATCGCTGTAACGCTGGTCGTAGACCTGCCCGATGTTGATGTTGGGGATCGGCTGACGATCGCTCATCACTGCATTCTCTTTGTTGTTTTGACTGCCCTGAAATATTGCCACGCTTGACGATAGTTAACATCTTAATTATAACGTTAACAGGTTAACGAATTTCCCACGGTGCAGGTCCGAATCTGCCCCGCCACTGCCAGGAGAAAAGCATGAGCCGTGCCCTGCATGATGTTGCGAACGGCACCCTGTTCGGCGTTGCGCTGAACTACCAGGGGTTGCTGAACCAACGTCTCGCCGAATTCGAACAAGCGCCTTACCAGAAGCCACCGGTGAAGCCGGTGCTGTTCATCAAGACGCCCAATACCCGCAACGGCCACGACGGCGTGGTGCTGCACCCACAGGGTGAACGCCTGCAACCGGGCCCGGCACTCGGGGTGGTGATTGGCAAGAGCGCCAGCCGGGTCAGCGTCGAAAATGCCCTGGAGCATGTGGCGGGCTACACCATCGTCAATGAGTTCAGCCTGCCGGAAGACAGCTACTACCGCCCGGCGGTGAAAGCCAAGTGCCGGGACGGTTTCTGCGCATTGGGCCCGGAACTGGTGGCCCGCGACCAGGTCGCCAATCCGCATCAATTGAGCGTGAAGCTGTTCGTCAACGGTGAACTGCGCCAGCAAAACTCCACCGCCAACTTCGTGCGCAGCCTGCCGCAGTTGATCGCCGAGATCAGCGAGTTCATGACCCTGCACGAAGGCGATGTGCTGATCACCGGCACCCCCGAAGGCCGGGTGGACGTGCAACCCGGCGACACGGTTGAAGTCGAGATCAGCGGCCTGGGCCGCCTGGTCAACCACATCAAGGCAGAGGAGCTGTCATGAAACACGCCCGTATTCGCTTTGAAGGTGAAGCCCACCAGGTGCTGGTAGAAGCTGAAAACGCCGTGCGCCTGGCCGACGGTCGCCTGCTGGCCGAAGACCAGGTCGAATGGCTGCCACCGGCCACCGGCAGCATGTTTGCCCTCGGCCTGAACTACGCCGACCACGCCGCCGAACTGGCCTTCAAGCCACCGACTGAACCGCTGGCGTTCATCAAGTCCCCCGGCACCTACACCGGCCACAACCAGGTGACCTGGCGCCCGGACAACGTCGCCTACATGCACTACGAGTGCGAACTGGTGGCGGTCATCGGCAAGCCTGCGCGCAACGTCAAGCGCGAGAACGCCCTCGAGTATCTGGCCGGCTACACGGTGTGCAACGACTACGCGATCCGCGACTACCTGGAAAACTACTACCGCCCCAACCTGCGGGTGAAAAACCGCGACGCCACCACGCCCGTGGGCCCATGGATCGTGGATGTCGCCGACGTGCCGGACCCGAGCAACCTGAAGCTGCGCACCTGGATCAACGGTGAACTGCGCCAGGAAGGCAGTACGAAAGACATGATTTTCGACATCCCGTATTTGATCGAGTACCTGTCCAGCTTCATGACCCTGCAGCCCGGCGACATGATCGCCACCGGCACCCCGGAAGGCCTGGCGGATGTGGTGCCGGGGGATGAAGTGGTCGTGGAAGTGGAAGGCGTCGGTCGCCTGGTCAATCGAATTGTCAGCGAGGCGGAATTCTTCTCCGCCCGTAAAGAGGCTTGAGCAACATGATCAAACACTGGATCAACGGCCGTGAGGTCGAGAGCAAAGACACCTTCATCAACTACAACCCGGCCACCGGCGAAGCCATCGGTGAAGTCGCCAGCGGTGGGGCCGAGGAAGTGGCGCAGGCGGTAGCGGCCGCCAAGGAAGCCTTTCCGAAGTGGGCGGGAACGCCGGCCAAGGAACGGGCCCGCCTGATGCGCAAGCTCGGTGAGCTGATCGAACAGAACGTGCCGCACCTGGCCGAACTGGAAACCCTCGACACCGGCCTGCCGATCCACCAGACCAGGAACGTGCTGATTCCCCGGGCGTCCCACAACTTCGATTTCTTCGCCGAAGTCTGCACCCGCATGGACGGCCACAGTTACCCGGTGGACGACCAGATGCTCAACTACACCCTGTACCAGCCGGTGGGCGTGTGCGCGTTGGTGTCGCCATGGAACGTGCCGTTCATGACCGCCACCTGGAAGACTGCGCCGTGCCTGGCGCTGGGCAATACCGCGGTGCTGAAGATGTCCGAGCTGTCGCCGCTGACGGCCAATGAACTGGGGCGCCTGGCGGTCGAAGCCGGGATTCCCAACGGCGTGCTGAACGTAATCCAGGGCTACGGCGCCACCGCCGGTGATGCGCTGGTGCGCCACCCGGACGTGCGGGCGATTTCCTTCACCGGCGGTACCGCCACCGGCAAGAAAATCATGCAGACCGCCGGGCTGAAAAAGTACTCCATGGAACTGGGCGGCAAGTCGCCGGTGCTGATCTTTGAAGACGCCGACCTGGACCGCGCCCTCGACGCGGCACTGTTCACCATCTTCTCGCTCAACGGTGAGCGCTGCACCGCCGGCAGCCGGATCTTCATTCAGGAGAGCGTGTACCCGCAGTTCGTCGCCGAATTTGCCGCCCGCGCCAAACGCCTGATCGTCGGCGACCCACAGGACCCGAAGACCCAGGTCGGCTCGATGATCACCCAGGCCCACTACGACAAGGTCACCGGCTACATCAGGATTGGCCTCGAAGAAGGCGCCACCCTGCTGGCCGGTGGCCTGGAACGCCCGGCCAACCTGCCGGCGCACTTGAGCCGCGGGCAGTTTATCCAGCCGACGGTGTTTGCCGATGTGCACAACAACATGCGCATCGCCCAGGAAGAGATCTTCGGGCCGGTGGTGTGCCTGATCCCGTTCAAGGACGAAGCCGAAGCGCTGCAACTGGCCAACGACACCGAGTACGGCCTGGCGTCCTATATCTGGACCCAGGACATCGGCAAGGCGCATCGTCTGGCCTACGGCATCGAAGCCGGCATGGTGTTCATCAACAGCCAGAACGTGCGGGACTTGCGCCAGCCGTTTGGTGGGGTAAAAGGTTCCGGCACCGGCCGTGAAGGCGGCCAGTACAGCTTCGAAGTGTTTGCCGAGATCAAGAACGTGTGCATTTCCATGGGCAGTCATCACATCCCGCGCTGGGGTGTGTAACCCGGATATAACAACGCTACCTGTAGGAGCGAGCTTGCTCGCGAAGAACCCGCAGGCGCCGCGGGCTAACAGAAGTGCTGCGTTATCGTTGACGTTTTTCGCGAGCAAGCTCGCTCCTACAAAAGAATAAATACTCAGGAGAATGATCATGGGCGAAGTGGTTCTGGCAGCGAAGATCTGCCACGTCCCCTCGATGTACCTGTCGGAACTGCCCGGCAAGCACCACGGTTGCCGCGAAGCAGCCATCGCCGGGCACAAGGAAATCGGGCGGCGCGCCCGTGAACTGGGGGCCGACACCGCGGTGGTGTTCGACGTGCACTGGCTGGTCAACAGCGGCTATCACGTCAACTGCGGCGAGCATTTCAAGGGCACCTACACCAGCAACGAGCTGCCGCATTTCATCAAGAACATGGAGTACGAGTACCCGGGCTGCCCCGAGCTGGGCGAGTTGATCGCCGCCGAGGCCAACCTGGCCGGCGTGCGCACCATGGCCCACAACATCCCGAGCCTGGAGCTGGAATACGGCACCCTGGTGCCGATGCGCTACATGCACATGGGCGTGCCGGACGCGCAGAAGTTCGACGTGATCTCGATTGCCGCGTGGTGCGCCTGGCACCGCCTGGAAGACAGCTTTGCGTTCGGCGCCGCCGTGCGCCGGGCGATCGAGAAAAGCGACCGCAAAGTCCTGGTGCTGGCCTCGGGCTCCCTCTCCCACCGTTTCTCGGACGACCGCGAAGCCGAAGCCAACATCCACAACTGGACCCGTGAATTCGACAAACAGATGGACCTGCACGTGGTGGAGATGTGGAAGCAAGGCCGCTTCAAGGAGTTCTGCGCAATGCTGCCGGACTACGCCGAGCACTGCTTCGGCGAAGGCAAGATGCACGACACCGCGATGCTCCTGGGACTGCTGGGCGGGCCGGACTACAACCAGCCGGCCGAGATCATCACCCAGCCGTTCGGCAGTTCGGGCACCGGGCAGATCAATGCCATTTTCCCTTTATGAGCCTTGGTGAAGATCACCTGTAGGCGCTGGCTTGCCTGTGATGCAGGCACCTCGGTGTATCTGTCGCACCGAGTTGATGCCATCGCAGGCAAGCCAGCTCCTACAAGGAATTCGCTGTACCTCACCCCAAGAGGAGATACACATGCCGCACTTCATCGCCGAATACACCGACAACATCGAGCAGCAGGCCAACCTGCCGGCCCTGTTCGAGCAGGTTCACGCCGTGCTGGGGGACAGCGGCGTGTTTCCCCTGGGGGGCATCCGCAGTCGCGGAGTGCGCCTGGACACCTGGCGCATGGCCGACGGCAAGCATGACTACGCCTTCGTCCACATGACCCTCAAGGTCGGCCACGGGCGCGACCTGGAAACCCGCAAGGCGGTGGCCGAAGCCCTGTTCAAGGTCATCACCGAACACTTCGCCGAGCTGCAATCCCAGCGGCTGCTGGCGTTGTCGTTCGAGATGATCGAGCTGCACCCCGAGCTGAATTTCAAGCAGAACAACGTGCACGCATTCCTGAAGAACCAGGCGGGCTGAGCACAGCCCACCTTTCCGCCCATGGCCACTCAAACAAAAAAGAACAACATCATGAGCACAGCCAATACCGCCGACAGCACCACCCTGATCGAACATCAGCGCACCCACAGCATCGTCACCTGGCGACTGATGCCGTTGCTGCTGATCTGCTACCTGTTTGCCCACCTGGACCGCATCAACATCGGCTTCGCCAAGATGCAGATGAGCACCGACCTGCACTTCAGCGACACGGTGTATGGCCTCGGTGCCGGCCTGTTTTTCATCGCCTACGCGCTGTTCGGCGTACCCAGCAACATGGCCCTGGACCGGGTCGGCCCACGGCGCTGGATCGCCTGCCTGATGGTGGTGTGGGGCGTGCTCTCCACCAGCATGCTGTGGATCGAAAGCTCCACGGGCTTCTACGTGCTGCGCTTTCTGCTGGGGGTGGCCGAAGCCGGCTTCTTCCCGGGGATCCTGGTGTTCCTCAACCGCTGGTACCCGGCCCGCCGCCGCGCGCAAGTCACCGCACTGTTTGCGATTGCCGTGCCCATGGCCGGTGTGATTGGCGGCCCGTTGTCCGGTGCAATCCTGGAGAACTTCCATGATTTCGGCGGGCTGCGGGGCTGGCAGTGGATGTTCCTGATCGAAGGCGCCCCGGTGGTGCTGCTCGGCCTGGTCGTCCTGAAATACCTGCCCGACAGCTTCGAAACCGTGAAATGGCTGGAGCCCGCGCAAAAGCAACAACTGCGCGAGCAACTGAGCACCGAAGAACAGCGCAAATCCATCACCTCCTTCGGCGGCATCCTGCGTGACCCGCAGGTGTGGCTGCTGGTGGCGGTGTACTTCGCGGTGATGCTGGCGGTGAACACCCTGGCGTTCTGGATGCCCACTCTGATCCACGGCGCCGGCATCGGCCGCGACAGCCAGGTCGGCCTGCTGAGCGCCGTACCGTATCTGGCCGGGTGCTTCTTCATGATCGGCTGCGGGCGCTCGTCCGACCGCAACCGCGAACGCCGCTGGCACCTGTGCGTGCCGTTGCTGATGTCGGCCATCGGTATTGCGGTGGCCGGGCTCTCGCCCACCAACCCGACCCTGGTGCTGGGCGGCCTGATCCTCGCCGGCATGGGCGCCAGCGCTGCGCTGCCGATGTTCTGGCAATTGCCGCCGGCGTTCCTGTCCAACAGCACCCAGGCGGCCGGCATCGCGCTGATCAGCTCGTTCGGCAGCATCGCTTCGTTCCTCGCGCCCTACCTGATCGGCTGGATGCGCGACACCACCCAAAGCGCGAGCCTGGCCCTGTACGTGCTGGCGCTGCTTATCGCCCTCGGCGGCCTGCTGGTGCTGCGCACCCATGCGGCCATCGTCAATCCCCAGTAGAGATTTTGTCATGCTTGATCAAGCCCTTATTCAGCAAGCCGCCGCCCGCCTCGACCAGGCCGAGCGCTCCCGTGAACAGGTGCGCCAGTTTTCCCTGGATCACCCGAACATCACGATTGAAGACGCCTACGCCATCCAGCGCGCCTGGGTGGCCCGGAAAATCAAGGACGGGCGCAAGCTGGTCGGGCACAAGATCGGCCTGACGTCGCGGGCGATGCAGGTGTCGTCGAACATCACCGAGCCGGATTACGGCGCCCTGCTCGATGACATGTTCTTCGACGAAGGCACCGACATCCCCTTCGAGCGCTTCATCGTGCCGAGGGTGGAAGTGGAACTGGCGTTCATCCTCGGCAAGCCGCTCAAGGGCCCAAACTGCACGATTTTCGATGTGCTCGATGCCACGGAATGGGTGATCCCGGCGCTGGAAATCATCGACGCCCGCATCCAGCAGATCGACCCGCACACCAACGCCACCCGCAAGGTGTTCGACACCATTTCCGACAACGCCGCCAATGCCGGCGTGGTGATGGGCGGCCGCGCCGTGCGCCCCACCGAGATCGACCTGCGCAAGGTGCCGGCGGTGCTGTACCGCAACGGGGTGATCGAAGAGTCCGGGGTGTCGGCTGCGGTACTTAACCATCCGGCCAAGGGCGTGGCCTGGCTGGCGAACAAACTGGCGCCGTACGACGTCACCCTGCAACCCGGCCAGATCATCCTCGGCGGCTCCTTCACCCGCCCGGTGGCGGCGAATCCGGGTGACACCTTCCATGTCGACTACGACATGCTGGGTTCCATCTCCTGCCGCTTTGTCTGAATACTGGAGGACTGTTTCATGGACATGCCCATCAACCGTTTCAAGCAGCGCCTGCAACGTGGCGAGACCCAGATCGGCCTGTGGCTCGGTTTGGCGGACGCTTATTGCGCCGAACTGGCGGCGAATGCCGGGTTCGACTGGCTGCTGATCGACGGCGAGCACGCGCCCAATGACCTGCGCGGCATGCTCGGCCAACTGCAGGCTGTCGCGCCTTATGACAGCCAACCGGTGATTCGCCCGGTGATCGGCGATACGGCGTTGATCAAGCAGGTGCTGGATATCGGCGTGCAGACGCTGTTGGTGCCGATGGTGGAGACGGCTGACCAGGCACGGCAGCTGGTGCGGGCGATGCGTTATCCACCGGGTGGTATACGGGGCGTGGGCAGCGCGCTGGCGCGGGCGTCGCGCTGGAACAGTATTCCCGGTTACCTGGATGAGGCCGATGCGCAGATGTGCCTGCTGGTGCAGATCGAGAACCGTGAAGGCCTGGACAACCTCGATGCGATTGCTGCGGTTGACGGAGTGGACGGGGTGTTTATCGGGCCGGCGGATTTGAGTGCGGCCATGGGGCATCGGGGGAATCCCGGGCACCCCGAGGTGCAGGCGGCGATTGAGGACGCCATCGTAAGGATTCAAAAAGCCGGCAAGGCGGCGGGCATCTTGAGTGCGGATGAGAAACTGGCGCGGCGGTATATCGAGCTTGGGGCGGCGTTTGTGGCGGTAGGGGTGGATACGACGGTGTTGATGCGCGGGTTGCAGGGGTTGGCGGCGAAATTCAAAGACACCGCAACACCGGCCATTACCGGCGGCGTGTACTGACGCTCTGAAACCACAAAGATCCAAAATGTGGGAGCGGGCTTGCTCGCGAAAGCGGTGTATCAGTGCCAGGTTTGTTGGCTGACCCACCGCATTCGCGAGCAAGCCAGCTCCCACATTTGGATCGGCGGTGTGTCAGCGCTTGATAGTCTTCAACTCATCCAGCAACCCCAGCAACACCTGCAACTTCTCCTCCCCGAACTGCTCCTGCAACCGCTGGTAATTCTCCTCCATGCACTGGCTCATCGACTCGAAACTGGCCTTGCCCTTCTCCGCCAGCGTCACCAGCACCCGCCGCTGATCCTGCTCGGCCTTGCGCCGGTGCACCATCCCCGCCGCCTCCATGCGTACCAGCACGCCGGTCATGCTCGGCTTGAGAATGCACGCCAGTTCCGCCAGTTGGTAAATCTCCAGCTCGTCATGCTGGCTGAGAATTCGAATAACCCGCCATTGCTGCTCGGTCAGCCCATGCTCATTCAGCGAGGGCCGGAAAAAACTCATGGCCGCTTCACGGGCCTGAAGCAAGGTCAGGGTCAGGGATTGTCTGGGTTTCAACATAGGCTCAGGGTCACGATAGATTTAGTTAATGTTTTAACGAAACTCTAACACTCTCCTCCCCACCTCACGCTATAACTTGTGAAGCCGGCGAAGGCTCTGGCGCGCAGGATCAAAACCGGCGGCACACAGAATCAAGACATCCAGCGCGCCAACGGCCTTAATACACTCATTAGCTCTTCACTGTCAGGCAGCGCAATGATCAATATCGAAACGCCGACCTATTACACGGCGACCAAGAAATACAACCTCAGCTTCCCCACCCTGGAGCAGGACGTGGAAGCCGACGTGGTGATCATCGGTGGCGGCTTTTCCGGGATCAACACCGCCCTGGAGCTCGCCGAAAAAGGCATCACCAACATCGTCGTGCTGGAAGCGCGTTACCTGGGTTTCGGCGGAACCGGGCGTAACGGTGGGCAGATCATGGCCGGCATTGGCCACGACCTGGAAAAGATCAAGAAGGACGTGGGTGAAGACGGCCTGCGCCAGATCTTCGAGATCAGCGACCTGGGCGCCGACATCATCAAGAACCGCATCGCCAAGTACGACATCGATGCCGACTTCTGCCACGGCTATGGCTACATGGGCTTCAACGCCCGCCAGGAAAAGACCCTGCGCGCCTGGGAGAAAGACTTCAAATCCATCAACACCCAACACGAGATCCGCTTTCTTGGCGGCTCCGACGTCAGGCAGATCATCGGCTCCGACGCCTACAGCAGCGCCCTGCTGCACATGGGCGGCGGGCATGTGCACTCGTTGAACCTGCTGCTGGGCGAAGCCAAGGCCCTGGCCGGCCACGGCGTGCGGATTTTCGAGAACAGCCCGGCGCTGGAAGTCAGTTATGGCGAGCGCATCACCGTGCGCACCGGCCGCGGTTCGGTCAAGGCCAGCAAGCTGCTGTGGGCCTGCGACAGTTTCCTCAACAAGCTGGAGCCGGAACTGCACCGCTCGACCATCAACACCTACGCGTTCCAGATGATGACCGAGCCGTTGCCAGAAGAGCTGATCAACCGTATCAGCCCGATTCGCGGGGCCTACAGCGACATTCGCCCGGTGATCGACTACTACCGCGTCACCAACGAAAACCGCCTGCTGTTCGGCGCCGCCACGCCTTTGGTGGAGCACATTCCCGGCGATTTGAAAGCCTGGAACCGCAACCTGATGCTGAAGATTTTCCCGTACCTCAAGGACGTGAAGATCGACCTGGCCTGGGGCGGCCCGATGGCCTGCAGCCCGAACCTGTTCCCGCAGGTCGGCACCTTGCCCGGGCGCAGCAACGCGTTCTACGTGCAGGGCTATTCGGGCTTCGGCGTGACCCCAAGCCACATCATCTGCAAGGTGCTGGCCGAAGGCATGAGCGAAGGCTCGGCGCGGTATGACCTGGTCAGCTCGATCCATCGCCCGACCATCATCGGCAAGGACGCGATCCGCCCACTGCTGCTCACCGCCGGCAAGTCCTGGCACCAGCTCTCCGGTTACTGGAACGGCCGCCGCTGACAAACACCCTGTAGGAGCGAGCTTGCTCGCGAAAAACCCAAGGGCGCCGCGTTAATCCAGGACGCCAACGTCATCGTTGACGACCTTCGCGAGCAAGCTCGCTCCTACAGTTGGTCACTAATTTTTTCTCATCAGGAGCAACTGCCATGACCCTCGTTACCCTCAAGAAAGACATCCAGCTATCCGAACTCGACGCCTGGGGCACCGTCGCCGACCTCGGCTCGACCATCCTCGAAGGCGAAGTCCGGGCCTTCGGCAAAATGACCTTCGGTGCCCCCACCGACCCGGTCAGCAGCGCCTATTTCGGCACCACCCAGGGCAAGTTCCGCATGGTCTACCCGTTTGCCGAACAAGCCACCGTGGTCACCGGCGAGGTGGTACTCACCGACGAATCCACCGGCCAGAGCACCCGCTACAAGGCCGGCGACAGCTGGTTCGTGACCAAGGGCACCCCGGTGCTGTGGGACGTGGTCAGCGAAAGTTTCGTCAAACACTACTTCGCCGTGGTGTGATGGCCCCGGCTGCCGGCCCCCGTCGGCAGCCTTTTGGCGCAGGTATCCCCCATGCACGCCCTCCCCTCCCACGAAGTCGCCGGCCAGTGCCTGCAGGCTTTCACCCGCTTGATTCCGGTCAGCCAGGCCGCGTTCTATTGCGTCGACCGCCAGCTGCAAGCCCGGGATTTCCAGTTGCACGGCATGAGCGGCGAAATGCACCGCGACTACCTCGACAACTACCGCCAATTCGACCCGTTGCAACCGCGCAACTGCCTGTCCAGTGGCCTGGCGGTGGTGCCGCTGGGCGTTGCCATGGCCCGCCAGCCGGCGCGGGATACCCGGCGCTATGGGGATTTTCTGCGGCGCTATGGCGTGGTCGATGTGGTGGAGATTTTCGCCCAGCGGGCCGGCCAGCCCCAGGCGGCGATTTCGCTGTTGCGCACCGCCGACCAGGGCGCTTTCACCGGCGAGCAACTGGCCCAACTGAACGCCCTGCAAACCTTGCTGCAACTGGCGGTGGCCAACATGCAGCCCACTGAAGATGCATTGGCCGGTCTCACACCCAAGGAGCGCCAGATCGCCCTGCTGTTGCGCCAGGGCGCCAGCAACAAACAGCTGGCCCAGGAGCTGGATGTCGGCCTGCCCACCATCAAGACCCACCTGATCAACCTGTTTCGCAAGACCGGCGTCAGCAGTCGCACGGAGCTGGTGGGCAGCCTGTTCCTGTAGTTCGCCTCAACCATTCGGTTGATACCAGGGCCTGCTCCCGGGCGCGATGATTCGTGGTGTTCACCCACCCAACCGGAGCATCGCAAATGACCACCCCTTCTGACTGGATCACCGTGGGCGCCCTGGCCGACGGCTTCGCCCCAGAGGCATTTATCCTGCCGAACCTGGCCGACCTGAGCGGCAAGGCCTTCACGCTGCACTTCGCCAATGGCTGGCAGATCGAGCACCGTTTCGAGCGCGACAGGCTCTCCTGGGCTGCAGCCGACGGTCACTCCAGCGGCAGCGCAACCTACCGTGCGACCTCCGTGCGCCCCGGCCTGTACCTGGTGGATTTCATCAAGCGCGAAGGCACGCAGGCCTGGTCGGTCAGCCTGGTGCTCGACACCGCCAGCGCTTCGTTCACCGCTGTGCTCGGGCGCATGCCCACCCAGGAACAAACCCGCGAAGGCCTCTACAGCCGCGCCCTTGCCGGCAAGCCGCTGACGTCGGTGGAAGTGGAATTCCTCCACGGCAGCCTCGACCGCCCGTGGCAGCCAGGCCAATGCCCCCACGCACCAACCACCGACCTGATCGGCCTGCGCAACCAGTATCGCTACAGCCCGAGCGAGGTCTACGAGCACATCTACCTCAACCACCAGTTCTACGCCTGGCAATGCCTCAAGGGTGTCGAGCAAGGCCTGTGCGACACCGACCGCTGCGATTACTACAAGATCGCCGACCAGCTCTACCTGTTCGTCTGGCGCGAAAAAATCATCCCCACCCTCGGCCTGGTGCTGATCGACCTGCAGCAACACCGCAGCGACGGCAAGATCTTCGGCTATGCCGACGCCTCCTTCGATGAGCTATCGAACTTTCCCATCAGCTCCTACTGCCAGGTGCTCAATCGCACGGAGCATCCTGATGACTGAGCCGCGCACGATTGTGATCACCGGGGCTGGCACGGGCATCGGTGCCGCGTGCGCCCGGCTGTACGCCGCCGAGGGTGCGCATGTGGTGCTGATCGGCCGTCGTCGCGAGCCACTGGAGCAGGTCGCGCGGGAAACCGGGGGGTTGGTGTTGGTGGGTGATGCGGCCTGCCCGCAGACCTGGGAGGGTTTTATTGCGCAGATTCGCCAGCACTATGGGCGGATCGACGTGCTGCTGGCCTGTGCGGGCGGCCATGGCGTGGGCAGCGCCACCGGCACCAGCCCGCAGACCTGGGAAGCGGCGCTGCGCAGCAACCTCGACAGCGCCTTCTACAGTGCGCGGGCGTGTTTGCCGCTGCTGCTGGAAAGTGGCGGGAACATCGTGCTGATGGGTTCGATTGCCTCACTGGCTGCCGGGCCCGAGGTGTGCGGCTACACCACGGCCAAGCATGCCTTGCTCGGGCTCAATCGCTCGCTGGCCCGGGATTACGGCCCGCGCGGGGTGCGGGTGAACGCGGTGTGCCCCGGCTGGGTGCGCACGCCGATGGCGGATGAGGAAATGCAGCCGTTGATGGATTTCCATGGCGAGACGCTGCAGCACGCCTATGACCGGGTGTGCGCCGATGTGCCGTTGCGCCGGCCCGCCAGCGCTGAAGAAATCGCCAGGGTGTGCCGCTTCCTGGCCTCCAGTGACGCGTCGATCATTACGGGTGCGACGCTGGTGGCGGACGGAGGCTCAAGCATCGTCGATGTGCCGACGCTGGCCTATGCGCGTATGGAGCAGCGTCATGAATGAAGACCTGGATTTCACTGGCCGCAACGTATTGGTAACGGGTGGCGCCCAGGGTATTGGTCGGGCCATCGTCGAGGCGTTTGCCCTGCGGGGCGCGCGGGTGATGATCGCCGACCTGCAACTGGCAGAGGCGCTCGCGCTGGAGCTGTGCGGGCGCGGCTGCCAGGTGGAAGCGGTGACGGTGGATCTGGCGGATGCGGCTGCGGTTTTCGAGCTGATTGCAGGGGTGGAACACGACTGGGGGCGGCTGGATATTCTGGTGCATAACGCCGGGTATTTTCCGCTGACGCCCTTTGCCGAGATCACTCCGGCGATGCTCGGCCGTACCTTGGCGGTCAACCTCTCGGCGTTGTTCTGGCTGACCCAGGCGGCGCTGCCGATGTTCCGCCGTCAGGGTCGGGGCTGCGTGCTGGTTACGTCGTCTGTCACAGGTCCCCGGGTTGCGTTTCCGGGGTTGAGTCACTATGCGGCGTCGAAGGCCGGGGTCAACGGGTTCATTCGCAATGCGGCGCTGGAACTGGCCGGCTTGAATGTGCGAGTCAACGGTGTGGAGCCCGGCATGATCGCAACCCCGGCCATGGGCAACCTGGGGGATGACCAGGTAAATGCACAGATCGCCAGCCGGGTACCGCTGGGACGGCTGGGCGCACCGTCGGATATTGCCGGGGCAATGCTGTTCCTGGCATCGGACCTGGCAGGCTATATCACTGGGCAGACGCTGGTGGTGGATGGCGGCTCGACCTTGCCGGAGGTTTAACGAAACGTCCTACCGAACTGCCGGATAACCTCTACTCCCCTGCCCTGAGAACCTCTGCAAAGTCCCTCGCCTGATCACACAGCGCGAGGGAACGCCGATGTTTTTTTCGATTAATGCCCTGCCCGATGGGGCTGCCTCTTGAATCCCGCCATAGGCTTTCTGGTCGTGGCGGCGATGGACCCGAAGACGCGCGACGTCGATGGGGTTCTCAATGACTTCACACATTGCCTGAACACCTACGACGCGTGGGCCGAGAGCTTCTGGAGCTTTTCGGCACTGGATGTCGAGCAGGTGTTCAAGGTCGGCGACGAGGTTTCGCTGGTCGCGCCCATCACCCGTTCCCTGTATCCCGCCAGCACCGTCGCGACCTGCAAGGCCAACTCACCGTTGACCCTGGTGCACATGTTCCAGAGCACACGGTTCGTGCCCATCGGCAATACGCCGGTGATGCTGCAGGAAGTCGCGCAAGACGGTGGCGCCCTCGGCGACCCCATCCATAAAACCATCGGCCCCAGCGGCATTCTCGAAGTCACCGAGTGCACCGTCGACCGGCAGTACCGGGTCAGTTTTTATCCCAACGTTTCCCAGGATCACGTCAAGGCACTGTATGCCTCCTACCAGTCCGAGATCAGCTCGCTGGAAGGCAACCTGCGCGGTCAGTGGACGAGCACGTTCAATCCGATATGGGAGAGCTATTCCAAGGCGGGTTATGGCGAGCGCTACACCTCGCTGCAACTGGCTTATGCGCGGGGCTTTGAAAACGTGCTTTACGGCCTCTGGGACGGTATTGCGCAGCTGTACCAGTGGTTGGCAGACATCAAGCCCAACACCGAAAAGCTCCTGCAGTACCTCTCCCAAGCCGAGCTTGGAGCGCTCCTGAAGCTCAGTCATGAGGCGATTGCCAAAGGATTGTTGATTCTCAGCGACGAGCCGCTGCTGTTCATCTACCTGTCCGCGATGGTCAGTTGGATGCGCATGCTGCCGCCGCATTACATGTTTGAGTTGCTCGGGGAAATCACCACCGAGGTGTTGCTCAACCTGCTGTTGCTGTGGGCTACCGGCGGTATGGGTGTGGCGGTACGGCTGGGCGCGCAGGTGCTGGGCAAGGTCAGGTCCGAACGGGCACGGGAGTGGTTGGAGCAGATTGCCAAGCTGGGCGGTACGGCCCCGCTGGATAGGCATGCGGAAGTGCTTAAGCCGTTATCGCTTCAGAGTCAGGCAGTACCGGTGAAGGCTGCGGCGGTGCCGTTGAAGGCTGGCGTGGACGAGATTTCCAATCCGGCACCGATGGTGCGGGAGCCGAAGACGGCGCGCACGGCGTTGGTGAAGCAAGAACATGTGGATGATGCCCCGGCTTCGGCGAAAAACCCCAATGGGGATGCTTCGGTCTGTTCGGCGAATACCTGTACCAATGGCTGCCCGGTTTCGATGGTTACTGGTGAGGAACTGCTGACCCTCACAGACGGCTCGTTGGAGGGTGTCCTGCCATTTGCCTGGACGCGGTTGTATCGCAGCAGTGCCGTGGAAGTGGATTGCGGGTTGGGGTTTGGCTGGAGTCATGCGCTGGCGCAGCGGTTGGTGGTGAGCGGTGAATCGGTGGTGTGGACCGATCACGAAAACCGCAGCACCACCTTTCCCCTGCCCTCTGCTGCACGGCCGGCGATCACCAATAGCCTGGCGGAAGCGGCGATTTATCGGGGTGCTTTGCCGGATGAACTGGTGCTGGCTCAGGCGTCGCTTTTCTACCACTTCCGTGACGGTGTGCTGACGGCGATCAGCGATGCGTATGACAACCGACTGCGCATTGCTCGCGATTATTCCGGGCGGATTCAGCGGATCGATAACCATGTTGGCCAGGGATTGCTGCTGCGGTATGAGCACGGCCATATCGTTGCCGTCGACTATCAGGTGCAGCGGGAGCCGGGCTGGGTCACCGAACAGAACGTTGTTTCCTACACGTACGACGATGCCTGGCGGTTGGTTGAGGCGACCAACGCGGTAGGCGAAAGCGAGCGTTATCGATACGACGATCAGCAGGTGATCCTGGAGCGGGAACTGGCCGGTGGGGCGAGTTTCTTCTGGGAGTGGGAACGGTCCGGCAAGGCGGCAAGGTGCGTCCGGCACTGGGCCAGTTTTTCGCAGATGGACACGCGGTATGTGTGGGACGACAACGGCACGGTCACCGTGCACAACGCCGATGGCAGCCAGGAAGTCTACGTCCACGACCAGCGCGCACGGCTGGTGCAGCGGATCGATCCGGACGGCGCGCAGCACTTCAAATCCTACGATGAAAAAGGCCGGCTGACGGTCGAGCAGGATCCGCTGGGGGCGGTGACGGCCTATCAGTACGACGAAGCCGGTCGGTTGATTGCGCTGTTTCCCGGGGACGATATGCCGACGTCCTACGAGCATGACAACGGGTTCGTACGGGTTGTGCGCCGTGGTGACGCGGTGTGGAAATACCAGCGTAACGATCAAGGCGATATCACTCGCAAGACTGATCCGGACGGCAATTACACCGAATACACCTACACCAAACACGGAAAGCTTACGGGTGTTTGGTATCCGGACAACAGCAGCCAACGCTTTATCTGGAACGAACGCGGCCAGCTCATTGAGGAAAAACTGGCGAATGGCGGTGTGCGGCGTTATCGCTATGACGAGCTGGGGCGGCAGGTGGCTTGCGAGGATGAGCATGGTGCGCTGACCCAGTATCAGTGGGACGCCGTAGGTCGTTTGCTGAAAGTGATTCAGCCTGACGGGGCCACACGCGAATTCAGCTACAACCCGTACGGAAAAATCACTGCTGAGCGCGACGAGTTGGGCCGCGTCACCCGCTACGAATACGCCGATGGTCTGCACCTGATCAGCCGTCGGATTAATCCGGACGGCACGCAGCTTAAATACCGTTATGACAACGTTCGGCTGTTACTGACCGAGATTGAAAACGAGGTCGGCGAAACCTATCGGCTCGACTATCACCCCAACGGCCTGATCCAGCAGGAAATCGGGTTTGATGGCCGGCGTACTGCCTATGTCTACGACCTCGCCGGGCATCTGCTGGAAAAGACCGAATACGGCGATGACGGCAGTCAGTTGGTTACTGGCTATCAGCGGGACAGCGCCGGTCGCCTGGTAAGAAAAACCCTGCCCGACCGCAGCATTGTCGATTACACCTACGACCGCCTCGGCAACCTTATCAGCGTCGACGACGGCCACTGGCCGCTGCATTACGAATACGACCTGCAAAACCGCCTCACCGCCGAACACCAGGGCTGGGGCACGTTGCGCTACCGCTACGACGAATGCGGGCAACTCAACTACCTGCGCCTGCCCGACAACAACCGCCTCGCTTTCCACCACGAAAAAGGCGGCGACCTCGCCACCATCGAACTCAACGGCAACCTGCTCACCTCGCACCTGTTCAAATCCGGCCGCGAACATCAGCGCCAGCAAGGCCAACTCCTCAGCCACTACCACTACGACGACCAGGGCCGCCTGCACGCCCACGCGATCACCCAACAGGAACAACGCCACCAGCGCCGCCAATACGACTACGACAAACGCGGCAACCTGACCCGCATCCTCGACACTCGAAAAGGCCAGCACGACTACCACTACGACCCGCTCGACCGCCTGACCCGCGCCAACCACTCGCACGACCTGCAGGAACGCTTCGTCCACGACCCGGCGGGCAACCTGCTGATGCAAGACCGCGTCGGTCCGAGCGTCGTCAAAGGCAATCGCCTGTTGATGCAAGGCGACCGTCATTACGACTACGACGCTTTCGGCAACCTCCTGCGGGAACGCCGGGGCCAGGCTCAACAGTTGGTTACCGAATACCGCTACGACTGTCAGCATCGCCTGATCAGCGTCACCCAGCCGGACGGAATACAGGCCAGCTACCGCTACGATCCATTTGGTCGGCGTATCGCCAAAACGATAAAAAGCCAAACCACCGAGTTCTTCTGGCAAGGCGACACGCTGATTGCCGAACACAGTGCTGATCACCACCAAAGCTATATCTACGAACCCAACAGCTTTCGCCCGTTAGCGCTGCTGAAAGGCTATGGGCCGGGAAACGTAAAACCCTTCCACTACCAACTCGACCACCTGGGCACGCCACAAGAACTCACCGCGCCCGACGGCGAAATTGTCTGGTCAGCGCACTACCGCGCCTACGGCCAAATCGCGAAGCTGGACGTCAACACCGTTACCAACCCGCTGCGCTTCCAGGGCCAATACTTCGACCCGGAAAGCGGGCTGCACTACAACCGTCATCGCTACTACAATCCGGACATTGGCCGCTACCTGACGCCTGATCCGGTGAAACTGGCGGGCGGGCTGAACGGATACCAGTACGTGCCCAACCCGACGGGGTGGGTGGATCCGTTGGGGTTGAGCTGTAAAGCTACAGCCTGCCCAGGCCAAATAGTCGCCGATGGGCCTTACAGCGAAATTGTTCCTGGTGGAGGTTTAGCTGCTCACGAAGCTGCCGGAGGACATTTGATGCAAAAGCACATTGGTAGAACTGACCAACAACTGGCAACACGTCTTAAAAATGAGCCTCATGTGCCCACGGCATCTACCTTCCCTGATCGCGCGACAGCCGAGTCAGCAATATCAAGCGTGATAGCAAGCAACAAAACTAAAATAAATTCGTTTGTTAAAGGAAAAGACAAAAAAATTGTTATTACTCAAAAGTCTCCTCAGCCAGTTGGAACCAGCCTGAAGCGAGGTGCAAAAAAAACCGTCCCCGGACGGGAGATTTACCTGATTTTGTTCAAAGATAAAAGCATGCCCAATGGCTATAGAATTCAGACCGGATATCCGAATCCATGAATAACGATTATTCACAACTGCAACAACTTCTCGCGGGTTACTTCAATCAAGATTGGGTTGATGAGTTTGATAGTGCGGACAATGTGATTCTCAGCTTTATAGCTGAATCCTCAGCAGAAACTTTTAAAGCTGCACACCTCGAGTTAAAAGCTCTTTTACATGCCAACAAGACGGAGCAAGCGTTACAGCATCTTTTGTTCTCAGATATTGGCTGTGGCTACTATTATCCTCACGATTGGAAAAGCGGGAAATTGTGGCTGGAGCACATTGACGCGCTTTTGAGCCAAAGAGGCGAATAACTTCGATCTCTTAAGATATTTATAATAAAGAAGGTGCTCGGAAAGCCCCTTCTTCCTCCCCTACCCCACCTGCTGCAACCGCCCAGCCCGAAAATCCTTCGGCGACACTTCAAACTGCTTCTTGAACGAGCGACTAAAGTGCGCCGAATCCGTAAACCCCCACTTATACGCAATCGACGTAATCGACTCACTGCGCAAAAACGGGTTGGTCAGATCATCCGCACTGCGCTTCAACCGCGCCCGCTGGATATACCGGCACACGCTGTCATCCTGTTCCTCAAACAACCGGTACAAATGCCGCACCGAGATATTCAACCGACTCGCCAACCCCACCGGGCTAAGCCCTGGCTGGGTCAATGACTCATCAATCACCTTCTGCACATAGCTGCGCAGATTGCTGCCCTGCAACCCGCCACAATCATCGCGCTCATCGTCTTCCTGCTCAAACGCCGACCCCAGCAGCGAGACAAACGCCGACTGCAACGCCTGCCCCTCCCCGACCGCGCCTTCGCCGTTCAGTGCGTCTTTGCACAGTTGATCCATCAACACATGCAACATGCGCCCGCAGGCTTTGCTCGAGGAGATTTTGCCGAAGGTCTTGGGCTGGTTGCCGAACTGTTTGCACACCTCTGCGCGGGACAAGGACAGGGACGCGTGTTCGATGAGCCCGAACGGGGTGATGTCGATGGAGCCCACCGAGTCCATCAATAACAGTTCGCCGGGGGCAAGCTGGAAGCTCTGGCCGTTTTGGGTGATCTGGCAGTAGCCGCTGCGCTGGCTGACGAGGAAGCAGTGTTGGTCGTCATCGTGGTCGGCGCGGGCCTTGGGGCGCTTGATCAGGCCGGCGTTGGTGCGCAGGCTGGCCAGGGGCAAACCGCCGCGGGAAAAGGTGCTGATGCTGCCGATGAACAGCGAGCGGTTGAAGGCCAGTTCTGTGTCGAAGTGACCGCAAACCGCGCGCAGATCCCGGGTCCAGAGGTCCAGCCCGTCTTGCCCAATCTGTTGCATGCTCATGGTTGTTTCCACCTTGGCTTTTTGTTTTTGTCGGGCAATAGTTAACATGTTATCTATATGCGCGCAACAAGTACGTGTCTGCCAAGGTGGTTGCACTATTGATGCCAAATACTGCGGTCAGTGGGCCTGCAAGGCGCGCTGGAAACCGTTCAAGGCGTCCAGCAGCCAGGCGCGTTGCACACTGCTCAAGGCGATGTAGCGACGGAACGCCGGCATGCGGTTGACCACCTCGCTGCCGCCCATATGCTCAAGCCGCACACACCACTGGTGATCCACCAGGTCGATGCGCAGGCGCTTGAAGTCCAGCGGCATCAAGGCGCGATGCAAGGCGCTGCCCTCCTGCAATTGCGTGTGCAAAATGCCTAAAACTTCCTTGTCTCCCGACCGCTGTCGACAGCGGATTCCGGTGCGTCGGACGGCCCCGGTGTGGTGCAGTTCGAAGCTCGCCGTGCCCTGCTGCGAGGCAGGAATGCGCAGTACGAATTCGGTCATCACCAGGTGCATCAACAGCTGCGACTCGGTGCGTTCGACGATCTCCAGTTGCAGCCCGAGATTGTCCAGGGAAACCCGGGCCGTCGTCGGTCCACACACCTCATAACCGGCCAGGCCGAGGTTACGCCTCAGGTGTTCCAGCGTAACGCCGGGTCGATACCCGGCAGGCGCGCGCCGGGCGCTGAACAGCTCAGACAGTTTTTGCAGCATGGCTGATATACCCGTTGTGCGGCTGACCCGGCTCATGGGCGAACTCCTTGGCCAACACCTCTTCCACCGAGGCGGGCCTGAATGGATTGACCTTCTGCACAACCAGCGTCCAGAACAGCGCGTACGCCGCCGTGCACCCGAGCATTACGCCAAAGGGAATGTAGATGTCGGCGGGGTTCATGCCCGGCGGGGTGATAAACCACATGCCCAGCAGGATGCCGATGCTCGACAGAATCTGCGGCAGCGGAAAGAACGGCGAACGGTAGGCGCGAGGCAGATCCGGACGGCGAATCCGCAGGATCACCACCGACAGCGTCACCAGCAGATAAGCAAAGCTCCAGGCACACACGGCCGCCAGCACCAGGTGCATGATGTTGTCGGTGTTGCCGCCCAGGTACAGCGCGTGCAGGCACGGAATCAGCATCGCCACCAGAATGCACAGCAACGGTGTCTTGAAGCGCGGGTGCAGGTAGGTGAAAACCTTGGGCAACGCGCCGTCGACCGCCATGCCGTACAGGATCCGTGGCACACCGGCCATCAGGGTGTTGATGGTCGCAGCCCCGGCAAACAGAAAGCCGATGCCCAGCCACATCGGGCCGATGCTGCCCATCACCTGCTCGGCGAATTTCGGGATGGCCATCGGCGTATCCAGCAGGTGCACGCCGCCCGCCGCGTCGATCAATACGTTCTCCACCTGGCGCTTCATGGCGGCGCCGTAGATGAACATGCAGGTGGCCACCCCCAGCAACCCCAGCACCATCGCCTTGGGCATCACCTTGGCCGAGTTGCGCAGGTCCGGCGCCAGCGGCGTGACGAACTCGCAGCCGACAAACATGAACATCGCCATGCCCACCAGCGACAGGATGGTAATCAGGTCGGTACCGACCAGGGATTCACCGAACCAGCCGTCCAGCTGCACCGCCGGGGCTGCGATCAGGCCCAGCACGCCAAACACCATCAAGGTGGTCCACATGCCGAAAGTGAGGATGATCTCGGCCCGGCCAAACGCGCTGACGCCAAACGCATTGAGCACCCCGAACACAATCACGAAGCCCACTCCCAGCAACCACGAACCGCCGGCGGATTCCGCCAGGGTGTTGAGGTGCTCGAAATTCACCAGCGCCATCACGCCGGAGAGGATGGTTTCGGCGGTGCCGGCAAACACATGCACGATCAGGTACGCCGACAAGGTGCCGGTGATCGCAAAGAACCGGCCCATGCCGCAATTGATGTAGTCGTAGACCGAGCCGGTGGTGGGCAGGATCGAGGCGGCTTCGGCGAAGGTGGTCGCCTGGGCCAGCATCATCACCACCGCGATCAACATCGCCACCGCAAAGGCGCTGCCGCCGATGCCAAACCCCATGGTCGCGGTGAGGATCACCGGGCTGGCCATGATCAAGCCAATGGTGCTCGCCAGCGCGGTTGGAAAGCCCACCGTGCCGCGTTTCAAATGTTCGGTGAGCCGGTCGTTGATCGACATGGTGCAGATCCTCAAGAAGCGGATTTTTAGAAGTATTGGCACTCTGCGCCCGCCCTGGCTGATCGTCTTGCTCCTGGCTGCCGCCGGTTTTGTTGCTGCCTGCCACTGCTGCGCCACTGGCGGCCTGGGACAATTTCCTGGCACGCAGGGGAAAGACTTGGCCCGGTGGCGCTCGCCCTAATGCTCCCTCAATTCACCTTGTTGGGGACTATAACAATGCAGCACACACAACAAACCCGTCACCTGTACAGGGCCATCAGCCTGGGCGTCGCGCTGATGATCATCGACTCATCGGCCCAGGCGTTCGAGCTGTATGCCGATGACGACACTCAGGTCACCGGCAACTTCCTGGCGGTGTACGGGATGTTCAACAGCCGCAAGAACTACGACGGCACCACCGGCGGTTCCACCTGGCGTGAAGGTTTTATCAAGTATGGCTTGAGCGTCGACCAGCGCTTCGGCGCCCTGGGCAGCGTGTATGGCACGGCCAACCTGGTCAGCTCGGGCACCTGGGGTGATGGCGATGCGTCGGGCGTGACCACCGGCAGCGAGCGCACCACCAAGTTCGACGAAGCCTTCGCCGGCTGGCGCTCGGGGGAACTGTTTCCGGCACTGGGCAAGGATGGTGTGAACCTGTCGTTCGGCCGCCAGGTCATCATGCTCGGCGACGGTTTCATCATCAACGATGACGGCCCGAACTTCGGCAAGGGCGTGGATGACGGCAAGTTCAACCGGGGCGGCGCCTACTACATCGCCGCCCGGCATGCCTTCGATCAAACCGCAGTGCTACGCCTGGGTGGCAAGGACGGCGTGCATGGCAGCGTAATGTGGATCAAGTCCGACAACCGCGCCCAGGCCAACACTGAAATGGCTGCCGGCACCCTGGACTACACCGCCGCGCCCGGCACCCTGGGGTTGACCTATATCCACGGCATCAGCGTCGACGACCGTTATGCCAATGACCTGCAAAAACAGCGCGCCGGGATGAACATCTACAGCCTGCGGGGCGCCGGTAATGCCGGGATCGAGAACGCGCACTTTTCCTTTGAATACGCCTGGCAGGACAAGGACGCCGGCCCGGAAAAGGCCTGGTACACCGAAGGCGGTTATACCTTCGCCGCGCTGCCGTGGTCGCCGGACCTGACCTACCGCTACAGCCGCTATTCGAAAAACTGGGATGCGATGTTTTCGGGCTTCAACCGTGGCTACGGCACCTGGGTGCAGGGCGAGGTGGCCGGCAATTATTCGGGGCCGTTCAATACCAATACTGAGGTGCAGCATGTGGCGTTGAAGGTCAAGCCGCTGGACAGCGTCACCCTGGGCGCGCTGTTCTTCGACTACAAGACGTTGAGCAAGGGCGGCATGCTCAACCTCGATGGGCGCGAACTGGACCTGTACGCGGAGTGGGCGGTGAACGAACACCTGATCGTCACGCCACTGCTGGGTTTGTACAAGCCCAACAAGGATGAGAGCAACGGCGGCAACCAGGTGGGTGGCAATGGCACCAATCTCTATAGCCAGGTCACCGTGGCCGTGCCGTTCTAACACAGATGCAATGAGCTACCGAGATCACATGTGGGAGCGGGCTTGCTCGCGAAAGCGGTGTGTCAGTCGCCAGATGTATTGGCTGACACTCCGCATTCGCGAGCAAGCCCGCTCCCACATTGAACCTGCTTCAGCCTTCGATAGAGGTGTTCGCCCTACGGTTGCCGCTCCTCGATCCGCGCATACGCCCCCTGATGATAGAGCAACGGCGCACGACCAAAATCATCGAAAGCCACCACCTTGCCAATCATGATCCAGTGATCGCCACCATCCACCTGCTGGTACTTCTCGCAGTGAAACCGCGCCGAGCAATCAGCGAAGACCGGCGAACCGCCCTCCCCGGGCTCGAATTCGATTTCGGCAAAGCGATCGTCCCTGGGCCGGGCGAAGTTGTTCGACAGGTGGATCTGGTCGGCCGCCAGCACGTTGACCGCAAAATGGCTGGCCTGCTCGAACACCTCGTGGCTGTTGGAGCGCTTGTCGATGCTCCACAGCACCAGCGGCGGGTCCAGGGACACCGAGTTGAAGCTGTTGGCGGTGACACCCACTTTGCGCCCGCTGGCATCAGCGGCAGTGACCACCGTGACACCGGTGGCAAAGTTGCCCAGGGCCCGGCGAAAGGCCCGTGGGTCGAAACTGTTATCAGACATGCAAGACTCCCGGACTGCATCAACGCGCAGTCCTGATGGTTGTGATGGCCGGGTCGGCGTCAAATCATGCTCGGATCAGGCTCGAGCCCCATCAGCTCACGCCCCAGGATCTGCGCGCACACGTCGTAATCGGTGTACGCATGGGCGCCGGTCATATGGGAATCGCGGAACAGACGCTGCATCTCGTTGTGCTCGAACCACGCATTGCCACCGGCGGCCTCGAACAAGCGGTCCACCGCCTGGATGCACATCTTGGTGGCGTACGCCTGGTTGGTACGCCAGAACGCCAGGGTCTCGCGGCTCGGGTAACGGTGCTGTTCGCTGTGTTCGGCGTGTTCCTGCCAGGTCTTTTCCAGGAACGCCCGGGCGGCGGCCACCTGGTGTGTCGACTCGGCCAGGCGCATCAACGCCGGAGTCGCCGCCCCCACTGCCGCGCCGGTGTAGGCACGTACGCGGGTCCTGGTTTTTTCGCGGAATACTTCGAGCATGCGCTCGGCCACACCCAGGCTCACGGTGGAGAAACCGCTGGCGAAATACGGCCGGTACGGCGAGTAGAAAATCTTGCTGTCGGGGTACAGACCGAAGCCGGCGGACTTGCCTTCCATCATGTCCTTGGCTTTCTGGATGCGGTGTTCTGGCACCCGCACGTTGTCGATGATCAGGGTCTTGGTGCCGCTGCCTTTCATGCCGGCGGCGAACCAGTCATCGCGAATCTGATAGTCGCTGCGCGGCAGTACCGCGAAGCAATAGTCCTGGGTGCCCTCGGCGTTTTTACGGCGGAAGCCGACAATCGCCCACTCGGCATGATCGCAACCGCTGCTCCAGCCCATTTCACCGCTGAACAGCACACCGCCCTCAACTTCTTCAGTGCGGCCAAACGGCGCGATGCTGCTGCTGGCGGTGGCATTCGGGTTATCGCCCCAGACTTCCTGCTGCAACTTGGCGGGAAACAACGCCAGTTGATGGCTGTGGGTGCACAACAGGCTCATGGCCCACGCGGTGCTGGCACAGGCGCCGGCCAACAAGGCGATGCAGTCGGCAAACTGCGGCAGGGAGATTTCCATGCCGCCAAAGGGTTTGGGTTGAAAGGCACGGTGCATGCCGATGCTCTTGAGCAGCGCAATGTTCTCGTCGGGAACCTTGCGGTCCTGCTCGGCCTGGAAGGCGTTGGCAGCGATGGTCGGCAGAATCGCCTTGAGATCTTCGAGGAGCGGGTTTGGATTTTTCATGGACGGCCCTGCTTATTATTGGATGTCCGGCTGGCGTTCAAACTCAACGAACGACGCTGGATGTGGGGCCAGTATGGAGCGGGCGACCCCCCCGGAAAATGCACCTTCCACAGCCAAGATTGCACTTTCCACAGGCCTGGCAGCCACAGACATGTCGCCCGGCAGGCACGGACAAGCCTGGCCCGGCGGCGCTGGTTACCCTCGGGCTTTTGCAAGCAGGAAAATCCCATGAGCGATATTGCGCTGCTGCCTGAAGTCCAGGCCTTCCTCCGTCGAAGCCATGCCTTGTTTATCGACGGCGGGTACGTCCAAAGCCATTCCGGCCAGGCTCTGGAAGTGATCAACCCGGCCACCGGCGAGGTGATCGCCCAGGTTGCCGATGCGGACCTGGCCGATATCGACACAGCGGTGGAATCGTCCCGGCGTGGCTTCCGGCAATGGTCCCAGGTCGCCCCAGCCATTCGCGGCAATTTGCTGCTGAAACTCGCCGACCTGCTGGAGCAACATCGCGAAGCACTGGCGCAGATTGAAACCTGCCAGTCGGGCAAGATCATCCAGATTTCCCGGGCCTTCGAGGTCGATCAGGCGGCGCACTTCCTGCGTTACTACGCCGGCTGGGCCACCAAGATCAGCGGCCAGACCCTTACCCCGTCACTGCCCTCCTTCGCCGGCGAACGCTACACCGCGTTCACCCTGCGCGAACCGGTGGGCGTGGTAGTGGGCATCGTGCCGTGGAATTTCTCGACCATGATCGCCATCTGGAAACTCGCCTCGGCACTGGTGACCGGCTGCAGCATCATCATCAAGCCCAGCGAGTTCACCCCGCTGACCATCCTGCGCATCGCCGAACTGGCCATCGACGCCGGCCTGCCGGCGGGCGTGCTGAACGTGTTGACCGGTGGCGGCCACGTGGGCAAAGGCCTGGTGGAGCACCCGGGCACCGACAAGGTCTCGTTTACCGGCTCGGTGCCCACCGGCATCGCCGTGGGCCGCAGTGCCATGGGCGCCGGGTTGACCCGGGCGACCCTGGAACTGGGCGGCAAAAACTCCGCCGGATTCCTGCGGGATGTGGACCTCGACAAGGCGGTCAACGGCATCATCGAAGCCGGCTTCCTGCACTCCGGGCAAATCTGCGCGGCCGCCGAACGCTTCTTCGCCCACCGCTCGCAGATCGAGCCGATCATGGACAAACTGGCGCAACGCCTGGGCCGGTTGAACATCGGCTCGCCGCTGGACGAGCGCACCGAATTCGGCCCGGTGACCAACCGCCAGCACCAACAGAAACTCGAATGGTTTTTCGCCAAGGCCCGGGCCGAGAACAATACGATTGTCCACGGCGGCAAGCTGATCGACGGACCGGGGTGCTATGTGGAGCCCACCGTGATTCTCGCCAACACGATCCACGACACCCTGCTCAACGAAGAGACCTTCGGCCCGATCGCCACGTTTTTCCCCTACGACACCGAGGATGAGCTGCTGGAACTGATGAACAACACGCCTTACGGCCTGAGCGCCAGTCTCTGGACCAATGATCTGAGCAAGGCCCTGCGCATGGTGCCGGCGATCAACGCGGGGACGGTGTGGGTGAACATGCACACGATGCTCGACCCGGCGGTGCCGTTTGGCGGCAACAAGTCTTCGGGGGTGGGACGGGAGTTTGGCGGGGCGTTCATCGAGGATTACACCGAGCTCAAGTCGGTGATGATTCGCTACTGACCGGCATGCGGAGCGCCGGCCGGCTTGAGTGTGTTGATCGTTCCCACGCTCTGCGTGGGAATGCATACCGTGACGCTCCGCGTCACCCTTGCGCGAGACGTCAATCCGGCGGTGCCAGCGGGACGCGGAGCGTCCGAGGCGGCATTCCCACGCAGAGCGTGGGAACGATCATCTGCACCTGGTCCCCTGAGGCTGCATATACCCGCCATAAATGGGCAGGCCGGTAGCCGGTAACATCCTGGTAATGCGCTAAATACCTGTACAATTTTATTATTTTGTACAAGTATCAGCAGTATCAAGCCCTCTCGGGGAGAACCGCAATGACCCGTCTATTGGTTTCGCTGGCCTTGGTGTTGGGCCTGAGCAGTTGTGGCAGCGTGGATGTAAAACACTATGCCGACCAGCAACCGCAACTGGACCTGGTGAGCTTCTTCAGCAAGCCCGTCAAGGCCTGGGGCATCTTCGAGAAACGCTCGGGTGAAGTGGCCAAGCGTTTCGAGGTGAATATCGCCAGCCGCCGCGAGGGTGAAAACCTGATTCTCGATGAGCGCTTTCTATACAGCGATGGTACTCGCCAGCAACGTGTCTGGACCCTCACCCCGGACGGCCCCACCCACTGGCGCGGACGGGCCGGTGATGTGGTGGGCGAGGCCAGGGGCGAAGTGGCGGGCAACGCACTGCGCTGGCGCTACGTCCTGAACCTGCCGGTTGATGGATCCGTCTACGAAGTGAGCCTCGACGATTGGATGTACCTGATGGACGAAGACACGTTGATCAACCGCTCCAGCATGTCCAAGTTGGGTGTGGAAGTCGGCCAGGTGACGTTGTTCTTCCGTCGCCAGTCTTCACAACCCTGACCGGTAAGGAGTGAACCATGAACCTGCAAGCCCTGACCAAACTGGCCACCCAAGGCGCTGTACGCGAAATGGAACTGCTGTCGCTGGAAGGTGGTTTCTATCTGGCGCGCGTAACGCTGGACCACGGCCAGTTCACGCTGCTGGACGAGTCGGCGAAGCCCATGCACTTTCGCTCCGTCAATCACTTGCGTGACGTGTTGCAGGCAGTCCCTGCGTTTCCCTGCACCCTGGTGCATCAGTGCGTGCATGACGAAATGTGCGGCCGGCGAGAAGGCGCTATCGAGCCACTGCGAACGCCATTTTCCCTGGAAGCGCCATGGTGACCAAGGCAGTTCGAAACCTGTGCCTGGTGCTGGGCGACCAGTTGTCGTTTGACCTGGCCTCATTGGATGGGCTGGACAGCCAGCGCGATGCGGTCTTGATGGTCGAGGTCATGGAGGAAGCCAGCCATGTGCCCCACCATCCGCAAAAAATCGTCCTGGTCTTCAGCGCCATGCGCCATTTTGCCCAGGCGTTGCAGCAGCGTGGCGTGCGGGTGCAGTACGTCACCCTGGACGATCCGCAAAACACCGGCTCGGTGCCCGGCGAGTTAAGGCGCTGGCAATCGCTGATGCAACCCCGGGAAATACACCTGACCGAATGCGGTGACTGGCGCCTGGAGCAATCCCTGAAGGACTGCGGTTTGCCGGTCCAGTGGCATGCCGACCACCGATTCCTGTGCAGCCGTGACGCGTTCGCCGCTTGGGCCAGCGGTAAAAAACAGCTGCGCATGGAGTTCTTCTACCGGGAGATGCGCCGCAAGAGTGGGCTCTTGCTCAACGGTGACGGTACGCCGGTGGGCGGCGCCTGGAACTTTGATGCAGACAACCGCAAGGCATTGCCCAAGGGCACCAGGGCGCCCTACCCGGCGCGCTTCAGCTCGGACTCGATCACCCAGGACGTGCTGGCGCTGGTAGGTAAACACTTCAGCAGCCACTACGGTTCCCTCGACACCTTCGATTACCCCGTGACCCACGCCGACGCGCAGGCCCTCTGGGACTACTTTCTGGATTATGGCCTGGCTGGATTCGGTGATTACCAGGACGCCATGGCCAGCGACGAGCCGTTCCTGTTTCACGCCCGTATCAGCGCAGCCCTGAACATCGGCCTGCTGGACCTGCGCCAGCTGTGCAGCGATGTGGAGGCGGCCTATTGGTCGGGCAGCATCGGGCTGAACGCTGGCGAAGGGTTTATCCGCCAACTGATTGGCTGGCGTGAGTACGTACGCGGCGTGTACTGGCTGAAGATGCCCGACTATGCCGCTGGCAATGCATTCGGCAACAGCCGCCCGCTGCCGGAGTTCTACTGGACGGGCGAGACGCAAATGAACTGCATGCGCCAGGCGATCGGCCAGAGCCTGAAACATGCCTATGCCCATCACATCCAGCGGCTGATGGTCACCGGCAATTTCGCCCTGCTGGCCGGCATCGTGCCCAGCCAGATATGCGAGTGGTACTTGGCGATCTACATGGACGCGTTCGACTGGGTCGAGCTGCCCAACACCCTGGGCATGGTCATGCATGCGGATGGCGGCTACCTGGGTTCCAAACCTTATTGCGCGAGCGGCCAATACATAAAGCGCATGTCGGACTACTGCCGCGACTGTGCGTACAAAGTCACTGAAAGTACCGCTGACAATGCCTGCCCGTTCAATGCGCTTTACTGGCACTTTCTGATGCGCCACGGCGACCTGCTGCGGGGCAATCAGCGCATGGCCATGCTTTACAAGAACCTCGACCGGATGCCTGAATCCAAGCAGGACGCGCTGTGGGAACGGGGCCAGAGGCTGCTGGCGAAGCTGGATGCGGGCGAGTCACTTTGAGCGGGCGACTTGGTGTTTGCCGGCACGCTGACCGAGCAGCATCAATCCACCTCCCGTCAGCAGCAAGCCCGCCGCGATAACGATATAGCCGCCGTACACATCCACACCTTGCACGAGGTTGAGCGTCTGGGAACACACCAGGGTGCCGGTCAGCGAGGCAATGGCCAGCACCGGCGTCACGGTCGCGGAGACTCGGCCCATATAGCCTGCCGGCACGGCCTCTTGCAGCATAGGCCCCTGCACCATGGCAAACACCGAAAAGCACAGCCCGCAGCAGAACATCAGCCCCCAGGCCAGGTAAAACGGCGGATGCAACGCATAGCCCAGGTAGCTCAGCCCCAGGCACAACAGCGCCACGGTGAACGCGCGTCGAATGCTCAAGACCTTCAACAGCGGCCGAACGAGAAAGGCCGCCACCAGCCCGCCGACGGGGAATGCGGCGAGTACCAGGCCATATTCACGCGGGCTCAGGCCCAACGTTTTGAAGGCATACAACGACAGGACGACGTTGTTGATACCGAGGGAAAAGCCATATAACGCCACGCCGGTCAGCAGGGTTCGAATCGACGGGTGCCCCCAGGAAAACCGCAGGCCGGCCAAGAGTCCACGCCAGAATGAGGCGCGCTCTGCGGGCAATGCAGCCCCCAAATCTCGGGTGGCCAGGATACATAGCGCTGAACAGCTGAACGCCAGCACATTGATCAGCAACGCCCAGATCGGCCCCACCCACACAAACAGCGCCGGGCCCACGGAGGCGGAAAGCACCGAAATGCCCGTGAGGGAAAACATCGTCTTGGCCGACGCTTCCACCCGCCGCTCAGCGGGAATGATCACTTGCATGACCGCCTGCCGGGACGGGTTGAAGAACTGCGCGGCGCTGCTGTTCATCACCAGCAACAGCAGCACGCCGGCGAACACTTGCATCTGATCGAGGCCGGACAGCGAATAGATCAGGATAAAGATCAGGAAGTTGATCACCCGGATAGCGTCTGCGCTGATCATCACGTAGAGCGGGGTCAGGCGGTCGACCCAGGCACCCGCCAATGGCGCCACCAGCACCCGCGGGATCGCCGAGGCCGCCACCGCCAGGCCCACGGCACTGGGTAGAAAGGCGCTGTCACGGAACAGATCGGTCACCAGCCAGACGATGATCGTGCTCTCCAGCACATACTCGCCGAAGGACGAGAGCGCCTGGCCCAGCCATAAAAGTGAAAAATTGCGGCTGATGAAAAAACCGGCAAACCGGCTTTGCCCTTGATTCGTCCTGAACACCATCCCTTCCCTGTGCGAAACGCTGTGAAATTTTCCGGCCGCTGCGAATTGTTGTGAAGCCGGTGATAAATGGCCAATTGCCCATGCTAACGTCGGCTTCGATGTCATCCAATTCATTGAGGGAGCAGCGCCGATGTCTACTACCGTAACACCCGCCGGTGGCGGACCGACCACTCAAAAAGCCTCGACGTCGGTATTCGACGACAAGTTGAATATTTCCAAGTCGAGCAAGGTCATCGCCGATTACATGCGCCAAACGGGCAAGTCGGCCATCACCAAGCAAGAGCTTTCGCAACTGGCCAGCAATGCCTCGGGCAAGGTGCCCGCCGATGTGAGCGCTGCGGCCCAGTACATGGAGCGCCATCCCGACGTGTTCACCGCGATCGAAACCCATGATGTGGCCGGTGCCGATAACTTTTCCGGGGTGTGGAACTTCGACTGGGCAGCCAACGGTGGGCTCAACGGCACGGCGACCGATGCCATCGCCAAGATGCAGGACACCTTTGATTTCGCGATTGCCAAGTCGGCGCAGATCACCGAGATCAGCACCGGTAAAAAGGCCGAGCTGGACTCGACCAAACAGCGGCCGCAGAACTAGGTTCCTCGAAATGATCGTTCCCACGCTCCGCGTGGGAATGCATACCGTGACGCTCTGCGTCACCATCACCTCTCGCATCGACGGCCGGACGCAGAGCGTCCAAGGCGGCATTCCCACGCGGAGCGTGGGAACGATCTGTCACGGTCAGAAGTGAAACGCCACCCCCGTGGTCACGTTGAACGCATCCCCCACATAGAAGTTGGCCGAGTCCTGGCCCTTGGCGTCGTACGCGGTGTTGGTGGCCGTGGCATAGCGCTTGTTGGTCAGGTTGCGTGCATCGACGAACACTTCCCACTTCTTGCTCGGGGCCTCGTAGCCCACCTTGGCCCCCCACAACGTATACGACGGCGCACTCAGGGAGTTGGCAAAGTCGACGTAATAACTGGACGCCGCCCGGGCGTTGAGCTGCGCGTAGAAACCGCTGCCTTGGCGATATTCCAGCTCGGCCTGGTAGACCTGGCGCGGCAGGCCCGGCAGCTGGTTGTCGCCGAACACCGCATCGTTGCGGTAGTGGAAGTCGTTGAAGGTGTAGGCCTGGCGCAGGGTCACGGTGTCGCCATTGCCGCCGTCCCACAGTTGCGCATTCAAGCCGGCTTCGATGCCCTGGTGAATGGTCGCGCTGCCGTTGGAGGTGGCCACCAGTTGATCCTGGGTAGCCGTCGCCTGGCGTACCACCACCGACAGCAGTTCTTTCTGCACCCACGAGCGGTAGACCGTCAGGCTGCCGTCAAAAATACCGTGGCCGCCGCGGATACCGAACTCCACGGTGTTGGCTTTTTGCGGCCGCACATCACGGATGTACGGCGTGCCGGTGCTGCCCAGCTGCCAGGTGACCGGTGGATCCACCGAGCGGCTGACGTTGCCGAACACTTCGAATTCCGGAGTCAACTGATAGCGCAGGCCAATGCGCGGGGCGACGTCGGTCTCGTCGTATTCAACGCCACTGGGGAACGCGCTGGTATTGGTGGCGGTGCTGTATTCGATCTGCGCCTTGCGCTTGATATCAATCAATGACAACCCGGTGGACAGCCACGTGCGGTCATTCAGTTGCAGTTCGTTGCCGAGGGAAAACACCGTGTCCCGCGAGCCGGTGTAGTTGGTCTTCTGCTGGGTGATGCCGGTGGCCTTGCTGTGGGATTTCACATCGGCCAGGTACGCCAGCGTATTGCTGAAGGTCACGCTGCTGTCGCTGCGCAGGCCGAAGAAGGTGTCGGCGGTGCGCAGGTAGCGCAAGGTCAGGTTGACGTCCTGGGAGCGCCATTCCTGTGGTGTTGGCGAATAGCGCCAGCCGTTGTCCAGCGGGTAATCGTTGTAGCCCAGGCCGACTTCGAGCTTGGCATTGTCGTCGAAAGTGTAGGTGGTGGTGCTGCCCAGCAGGGTCGAGCCGTCCTTCTTGCGCCCGATGGGCACGAGGTTGCTCGTGGGGTCGTGCTTGAGCTGGTATTTGGTCAGGGTGTTGCCCTGGCTAAGGGTTTCTTCCTTGTAGCGAATGTAGAAGCGCGTCTCCAGTTGCGGGCTGAACACGTGGCCGAAGTTGGCAACGATCCCCTGCCCCTTGTTCGGTGTGTTGTCCTGGTAACCGTCACGCTCGTTGTGCTGGATGCTGACGTAATAGTCATTGTCGCCGTCCACGCCGCCGGTGCTCAGTTGCTCCTTGCGATAGCCGAAACTGCCGGCTTCGAAACGCGCGTAGTTGCCCGGATCGGTGCGGCCGGTCTTGCTCACGAAGTTGATCGCGCCGCCCAGGGACAAGGCTGAATAACGGAAGGCGTTGGCGCCGTAGAGCACCTCGGTGTGGTCCACGGAAGCCATGTCCAGCATGTCTTCCTGGGTGCCGCCCGGGCCGGTCAACGGCAGGCCGTCATAAAGGAATTTGATCCCCAGCACATAGCCTTGATAGAAGGTATTGAGGCCCGAACCGCGGATCGAAATCTTGTTCGCGCCCGAGCCGCTGGTGGCTTGGGCGAATACGCCCGGCTGCAACGCCAGCACGTCCTCGGCGTTCGCCGCGCGGCCCTGTTCGATCTTGCGGTTGTCGATCACTGCGGTTTTGCCGGGCACCTTGGACAGTTGCTTCTCGGCCTTTTGCGCTTCGGTGGCTTCGGCACCGGTGACCACTACCGTGGCCAGGGTCGGGTCCGCCTGGGCGGCAAAGGCCGCGCCGTGTATCAACATCAACAGCACGCCAAGGCTGGACGCGGTGGCCAGTGACTCAAAACGACGAGCGCGAGGTTCAAACAGTTGCCGCATGAATTAAATACTCCTGGGGTCTCGAATTAGTTGGAGCATCTATTCGTATAGTCGCGCTCTGTTTCCAACTTTGCAGGGTTCATGCCACGTCCAAGCCTCAATAAACACTGGCCGGCCACTCTTATTAATCGCCACAAGTGCAACACTTTGCTGGTGAAATGTTCGATTCCGGACAATACAAAAACCACCCACAACCACTTATATGCTCAAGCAATAAAAGCATAACGAAAGCCCCGCCCTGCGGGCACAGGACGCAACTGTGCAAATCCCAACAGCCCTCCAACAAAAGTTGCGTATTCGACACTGTCCGCGCCTGCATCCCCGTAAGAAGTCGCAAGTTATCGGCTTATTGTTACTTGGTATGGGTCTTGCTCTATCCATTGCCTGTTGAAACAAATCAGCTCGAGCATTCTCGACTTAAGCAACGAGGTATTCACGCGTGACGGTCAACTTACTCTGCACCCGCAGGACGCCACTGGAGATTGCCCGTGACCTGGCGACCGAGTTCGCGCGCACCGCCGTCGACCGCGACGCCAGCGGCGGTACGCCCAAGGCCGAACGCGACAAACTGCGCAGCAGCGGCCTGTTGTCCCTGAGCATCCCCGGGCAATTCGGCGGGCTGGACGCCAACTGGTCGGAAACCTTCGAGGTGGTGCGCGAATTCGCCCGGGTCGACAGCTCCATCGCCCACGTATTCGGCTTTCATCACCTGATGCTCGCCACCGTCCGGTTATTTGCCACGCCCGCACAATGGCAAACCTGGTTCAGCCTGACGGCCAGCAACAACTGGTTCTGGGGCAACACCCTGAACCCCCTGGACACCCGCACGGTGGTCAAGCGCCACACGGGCTGGCGGGAATTCTCGGGACAGAAGAACTTCTGCTCCGGGGCCAACGACTCGGAAATGCTGATCGCCTCGGCCATCGATGAAAGCGCCGGCGGCAAGTTGCTGATCGCGGCGATTCCCAGCGCCCGCAGCGGGATCATCCTGCACAACGACTGGAACAACATGGGCCAGCGCCAGACCGACAGCGGCAGCGTGACCTTCAAGCGCGTGCGCGTGGAAGAGTCCGACCTGTTGCTGGACCCGGGCCCCCTGAGTACTCCGTTCGCCTGCCTGCGCCCGCTGATTGCGCAACTGCACTTCGCGAATATCTTCCTCGGCATCGCCGAAGGCGCGTTCGAAGAAGCGCGCCAATACACCCTGGAAGAAGCCCGCCCGTGGTTCCGTTCCAGCGCCAGCCACAGCACCCAGGACCCTTACATCCTCAGCCACTACGGCGATTTCTGGGTGGCGCTGCAAAGCACCCGCCTGCTGGTGGAGCGCGCAGGCCAGGTGCTGGACGCGGCATGGGCCAAGGGCTCGGCCCTGACCAGCGAGGAACGCGGCGAAACGGCGATTGCCATCGCCACCGCCAAAGTCGCCGCCAGCCGCAATGGTCTGGAGTTGTGTAGCAAGGTCTTCGAGGTCACCGGCGCACGGGCGACCAACGCCTCGGTGGCCCTCGACAGGCACTGGCGCAACTTGCGCACCCAGAGCCTGCATGACCCGCTGGACTACAAACTTCATGAACTGGGCGAGTGGGCACTGAACGGTACCGCGCCCATCCCGACGTTTTATTCCTGATCTTTTATTCAAAGGGATAACCATGCAACTGCTGACCCTACCGCCCTCGCCCGCCCTTGCCACCTCCATCCGCGCCACCGCGCAGGTGTTTGAAGACCCCAGGTCCAAGGCCTTGCTCAAGCATGTGCAACAAGTCGCGCCGAGCGAAGCCAGCGTGCTGATCATCGGTGAAACCGGCACCGGCAAAGAGTTG
Source organism: Pseudomonas sp. KK18 (assembly GCF_037094675.1). Classification (NCBI taxonomy): domain Bacteria; kingdom Pseudomonadati; phylum Pseudomonadota; class Gammaproteobacteria; order Pseudomonadales; family Pseudomonadaceae; genus Pseudomonas; species Pseudomonas sp. KK18. The sequence goes on along the minus strand of NZ_CP146605.1, from coordinate 2,639,665 downwards.
GTCGCACGGCATATCCACAACCTCAGTGGCCGCAAGGAGCAGCCATTCGTGGCGGTGAATTGCGGTGCGTTCTCCGAATCACTGGTGGAAGCCGAGCTGTTCGGCCACGAGAAAGGCGCGTTCACCGGTGCCCTCGGTGCCAAGGCCGGCTGGTTTGAAGAAGCCAACGGCGGCACGCTGTTCCTCGATGAAATCGGCGACCTGCCCATGTCGATCCAGGTCAAGCTGCTGCGGGTATTGCAGGAGCGTGAAGTAGTGCGCCTGGGTTCGCGCAAAAGCATTCCGATCAATGTGCGGGTACTGGCGGCGACCAACGTGCAGCTGGAAAAAGCCATCAACGCCGGGCATTTCCGCGAGGACCTGTTCTACCGCCTGAACGTGGTCAACCTGGAACTCAGCCCGCTGCGGGATCGCCCCGGCGATATCCTGCCGCTGGTGCAGTACTTCATCGACACCTACACCCGCCGCCTCGGCTATGGCGAGATCATCTTGAGCAAGGAAGCCGAGCAACGCCTGGCCACCTACAGTTGGCCGGGGAATATCCGCGAGCTGGAAAACGTCATCCACCACACCCTGCTGATCTGCCGCGACGGCGTGATCCAGGCCGATGACCTGCGCATGTCCAGCCTGCGTATCGAACGCCAGGAAGACAGCACCACCGCCCATGACCTGCTCGACCAGGCCTTCCAGCGGCTGTTCGAGGAGCAGATAGAAAACCTCCACGAACAGGTGGAACGCAGCCTGCTCACCGCCGCCTACCGGCTGTGCCAGCACAACCAGGTGCACACCGCCGAGTTGCTGGGGCTGAGCCGCAACGTGACCCGCACCTTGCTGATCAACCTCGGAGAGCTGAAGGTCAACAAGCGCCGCCCGCTGGCCGGTGCCAAGGATGACCGGGTGCTGCACCTCTCGATCTGAACCTGACTGCGCGGCGTACCCGGTACGCCGCCTGGTCACACCACCGCTTCATCCAGCGCATCGCTGAACTGGCGACTCCACAACCGCGCATATTGCCCGCCCTGGCGCAGCAACTGTTCGTGGCTGCCGTCCTCGATCACCCGGCCATTGTCGAACACCAGGATCCGGTCCAGGTGGGCCACGGTGGACAGCCGATGCGCGACCACCAGCACGGTCTTGTCTTCCATGATTTCGTCGAGCTTGTCCTGGATAAAGCGCTCGGTGATCGAGTCCAGGCTGGAAGTGGCTTCGTCCATCACCAGGATCGGCGCGTTTTTCAGCAACACCCGGGCAATCGCAATGCGCTGGCGCTGGCCGCCGGACAATTTGACCCCACGCTCGCCCACCAGCGATTCGTAGCCGTGTTCCATGCTGTCGATAAATTCACTGGCGCCGGCGCGGTGGATCGCCTCGGCGACCTCGTCCATCGAGGCATCCAGGCGGCCGTAATGGATGTTTTCGCGAATGCTGCGGTGGAACAGGCCGGGCTCCTGGGGAATCAGGCCGATCTGCTGGTGCAGCGAATGCTGGGTCACCTCGCGCACGTCCTTGCCGTCCACCAGCACCTGGCCTTGCTGCACGTCGTAGAGGCGCAGCAGCAAGCTCAACAGTGTCGATTTACCGGAACCGGAAGCGCCTACCAGACCAACTTTCTGGCCAGCGGGGATGACGATATTCAGGTGTTCGAAAATCGGCCGTCCGGCGCTGTAGCTGAAGCCCACGTCGCGAAACTCGATATCGCCGCGCTTGACCATCAGCGCCTTGGCGCCGGGTTGGTCGATGACTTCATGGGGGCGGATCAAGGTGCGCACGCCGTTGGCAATGTTGCCGGTGGCTTCGAAAAATTCGAGAAAGCGTCGCGACAGGTTGCCCACGTCACTGATGATCAACAGCGACAAGCTGGTGGACATCACAAACGCCGCAATATCGATGCGGTGACTGCGCCACAAGTACAGGGCGAGCAGCAACAGGCCCAGCTTGAGCACCACGCCACAGCTGGTCTGGAACCAGCGGATGCGCTCCATATAGCCGAGGGAGCGATAAGCCGCCGTCACCTCCTTGTCGAGGAAGGTGCCCAGGTAACTGTGCTCGAAGGCATGCCGCGCAAACAGGCGGATATTGGCCAGGTTGGACACGGCGTCCACCACTTTGCCGGTACTGGTGCTGCGCGCTGCCGAATACTGCTGGGCCAGCGGATGACTGCGCCGTGCGAGCAGGTAACAGATGGCGATGAACACCACCGACCAGCCGGCCATGAACAGCGCCAGCAGCGGCGAAGCGGTCCATAGCAAGGCCGTGGCCAGGCTCAGCGTCACCAGCAGCGGGATCAGGTCGAACAGCAGGATGCTCAGGGTCTGGTTCACCCCAAGGGTCACCTCAGACACCCGGTGCGCCAGGGCGCCGGCGAATTCGTTGCTGATAAAGCGATGGGAATGCTGTTGCAGGTAGGCGAACACCACATGGGTCACCGTACGCCGCTGCAACGGCAACACGTGGATATGGCAGCCCGCCGCCGCGCGGGTAAATAACACCTCGCACACAAGCAGTATGGCGAACAGCGTCAACGGCCAGCGCAGCACCTCGAACGCACGCTCCGCCTCCAGCCCATTGCTGACGGTGCGGGTGATTTGCCCAAGGCCCCAGGGAATCAGGATCGAACACACCACGGCAGCAATCTGCAACAGCAGGATCGCCAGGTACCACCCTTTGAAATGCCCGATGAAATGCCGCACAAACGCCGCCGGCGTCGATGGCAAGTGCTGGACATTCCAGGTGCGAAACAATGAAAAAGACGAACTCATGGCCAATGACATTCCTGAATGACGCCTGTGGCCGCGCAGCTTTCAGGCAAAAATGGTGAGTGTGATCGTTCCCACGCTCTGCGTGGGAATGCATCCGGTGACGCTCTGCGTCACGATTTTAAGAGCGGACGCAGAGCGTCCAGAGCGGCATTCCCCTGTGGCGAGGGAGCTTGCTCCCGCTGGAGTGCGAAGCGCTCCCAGGATTTTGGGGCCGCTGCGCAGCCCAGCGGGAGCAAGCTCCCTCGCCACAGGTTCAGCGTCACTTTTGGGATTGGTAGCGAAGTTCCTCCAACTCACGACCGCCCCGAGCAAGGGTGCGGCTTGATTCGGGCTGCGCTATCCATCCTGCATTTTGGTAAAAGCGCACTGCCCGCCGGTTTTCAGCCAGCACCCACAACGTCGCCGTCTCCAGGCCCAGGCTCGCGAGATGCTCCAGCCCCCTGAGCCACAGCGCCCTGCCCACCCCCGTTCCCCAATGCTCGGCCAGCACATACACCGCCTGCACTTCACCGGTTACGCCTGGATCAGCATCCTCATCACGACTCGAGCTGACAACAATCCAGCCCACCACACGCCCCTCGACCTGCGCGACAAACACAGCTTCGCTCCCCTGCTCAATCGACTGCCGCCAAAAGGCTTCACGCCGAGGCTGCGTCGCCTCCAGCGAAGCCAGGTAATCCGCCGGCATCAGTTCACGATAAGCCTGCTGCCAACTGCGAATATGCACCCAGGCAATGTCACCTGCGTCCTCGATACGTGCTGCCCGAATCATCCAATTCCCTCTGCGCGTTTTGCATAAATCGCCGAGCCCGCCTGGGGCGACAGCCTGCGATAAACCAGCCCCGACAAGGCACACAGCAATCCGGCACCCGCCATGATCCAGGCGATATCACTCTGCTCGACCGTGGCATGCCCGCGCACGGCCATGATCAAGCCGAGCAGCCCCGCCGCGATGCCCACCGATAAACTCAACGTCAACTGAATGGTCATCGCCGACAGGCTGCTGGCGCGGCTGGATTGCTCCGGTGGCACGTCGGCATAGGTCAACGCCCCCAGGGTGCTGAATTGCAGCGAACGAATGATCCCGCTGCCAAATAACACCAGTATTACAATCCAGTAAGGCGTTGATACCTCGAACAGGCTGCACGCCAGGATGGTCGCACCGGTGAGCACCGCATTGCCGATCAAGGTGCGCCGGAAACCGAAGCGGCTGACAATCCGCACCGCCAGCATTTTCATCAGCAACGCACCCACGCCACCGGCCACGCTTAGCAGCCCCGCCTGCAACGGGTTAAGCCCGAAACACAGCTGGAACAGCAACACCAGCAAAAACGGCTGTGACGCGCTGCCGATGCGCATAAGGTTGCCGCCCCAGAAGCTCACCGCGAAGGTCGGGATTTTCAACAACGAAAAATCGATCAACGGGTACGCCGTCCGCCGTGCATGCAGGACATACAGCCAGGCACTCAACAGCCCGCCGCCAATCAGCAGCAACGCCCACTGGCGCGGCAACAGGCCGTGGCCCAGCACCTCGAAACCGAACACCAGCCCGCCCAATGCCACGCCGCTGAGCAACAGGCCGGGAACGTCCAATGGCTGGCCGGGTGTCCCGGAATAGTCCGGGATATAGCGCAGCACCAGGATCACCCCAAGCACGCCGATCGGCAGGTTGATCAGGAAGATCCAGTGCCACGACAGCACCGTCACCAACAGCCCGCCCAACGGTGGGCCCAGCAGCGGCCCAACCAGCGCCGCCACCGTCAGGTACGACATGGCACGCAGCAGGTTTTCCCGCGCCGACCAGCGCAGCAGGATCACCTGCCCCACCGGCACCATCATCGCCCCCGAGGCACCCTGGGCCAAACGCGCCAGGGACAGTTGCAACAGCGAGCCCGAGCAGGCACAGGCCACCGACGCGAGGGTGAACAGAACGATGGCGCTGATAAACACCCGACGCGGCCCGAACCGGTCGGCCGCCCAGCCGCTGACCGGCACGAACAGCGCCACCGCCAGCAGGTACAGCGACACCACCAGGTTCATGCGCACGCTGGGCTCGCCGAAATCCTGGGCCATCTGCGGCAGCGCCGTGAGCACCGCCGTGGCGTCGATCAATTCCATGAACAGCGCACAGCCGATGATCATCGGCACCCGGCGCGCGTGCCCGGTGCCCACCTCGCCCAAGGGGTGTGAAAGGTCGAGGGCTTTGTTCAAAACAGCCCCGATGTCGGAGGCGGCGTGCCCTTGAGTTGCCAGGCGCCCACGGCTGCGGCTTTCCAGTGCCGGGGATTGTGGTTGGCCACGGTGCGCGCGTTGCGCCAGTGCCGGTCCAGGTTATGCGCGCGGCCGGTGGTGGAAGCGCCACCCACGTCGAACACCAGCTCGGCGGCCTTGAGCGCCGACTCCGCCGCGATGTATTGCGCCTGGGCCACGTCCACTGCCGCCTGGTCGACGGCCACCGCATCAAGATCCGCAGCCCAGGCGCGGTCAATGGAGTCCGCCGCGTGCAACACCACCGCTTCGGCGGTAAAAGCCCGGGCTGAAACGTCGCCCACGCTCAGTTCCACGTACGGGTCATCCACCGAGCGCGTGGCGCTGCTGTGCTTGATCGGCCGCGCATGCTCCTTGGCAAAGGTCACCGCATCATTCAGGGCATTACGCGCAATACCAGCCTGCACCGCCGCGAGGAACACTTGCAGGAACGGCGTGACAATCGTGCGCTTGCCTTCCTCGACGGTGCGGGTGCGGATCTCGCTGGCCAACACCTGCACATCATGCAGATGGGTGGTGCCACTGGCGGTCAGGCGCTGACCCATGGCGTCGAAATCATCCAGCAACTCCAGGCCCTGGCGGTCGCGCGGCAGGATGAACGACACGGGCTGGTCATTCTCGTCCAGGGCGACGGCGCTGACCCAATCGGCATACAACGAACCGGTGCTGTAGTACTTGCTGCCGCAAGCGCGAAAGTGCTCGCCGTCACGCACGATGCGCGCACTGATCGAACCGTTGGCACCGCCGACTTCCCAGCCGGCATTGCCGATCACGGCGCCTTGCAGGTAGCGCCCGAACCAACGCTCGCGCTCCTCCTCCGCCCCCTCGGCGCGGGACGCCAGCAGGCCTTCGACAAACCCGAAACCGGGGCGCAGCGCCTGGGCCACGTTGGAGTCGGCCGAGGCGATGCGAATCAGCAAGGCAATCACGTCCCTGACCGAACCACCGGCGCCGCCAAACCGCTTGGGAATCCGCACGGTAAACAACCCGGCCTGGGCGATCTGCGCCACGGCCTCATACGGCAGTTGGCGGTCACGCTCACGTTGCGCAGCGCCGGCAGCAATCTGCGGCAGGATGCGGTCGGCGCGGGCGTTCAGTTCGGCCACCGTTACAACCGGCGGCGTGGGTACAGCAGACAACTTGCTCATGGCACTTCCTTGATTCAGGTCTAGATGGCGATTTTCCACAGGCGCGATTCATCAAACAGCCAGCCGGGGTTTTCCGGCTCCAGGGCCGGCACCACCAACTGCGTGCCACTGCCGGGCAGGCGTGGCACCGCGCCCAGCAGGCGCCGGGTGTATTCGTGCTGGGGCGATTCAAACATCGTCTCGACGCTGGCGCTTTCCACCACCTGGCCGTGGCGCATCACCAACACTTCGTCGCTGACGTGGCGAATCACCCCCAGGTCGTGGGAGATAAACAGGTAGGCCAGGCCCAGCGAGGCTTGCAGGTCGGCCAGCAGATCCAGGACCTGGGCCTGCACCGACACGTCCAGCGCCGACACCGGCTCGTCGCAGATAATCACTTTGGGGTTGCTGGCAATCGCCCGGGCAATCGCCACGCGCTGGCGCTGCCCGCCCGACAGTTGCAACGGTCGGCGCTCGGCCAATTGCGGCGCCAGGCGTACCTGGTCGAGCAACTGTGTCACGCGGGCCGCCTGTTGCTCGGCGTCGATACCGGCAACGTCCAGCGCATCACTGAGGATCTGCCCCACCGTCCAGCGCGGGTCGAACGAACTCAGCGGGTCCTGATAAATCACGCTGATATCCCGGCGATGCACACGGCGGGTCTTTTCCTCGACCCGCTCGGTACCTGCCGCGGCCCATGGCTGGTCGAGAAAACGCACCTCACCGGCATCCGGTTGCAGCAAGCCGAGGGCGATACGCGCCACCGTGGTTTTGCCCGAGCCGGATTCACCGACGATGCCTAGGGTGCGGCCGGCGCGCAGCTCGAAGCTGACGTTATCCACCACCTGACGCGACTGTTGATCGGGGCCGATATACCGTTTGCCCAGCCCGGAGGCCTTGAGCAACACCGGCGAATCCGCGCCGGGCCGTGGTTGCGCCACAGCGTTGCTGCGCTCCGGCGACAAGCGTGTGCCCCGGGCATGTTCGGCGGGCACCGCATCCAGCAGCGAGCGGGTGTAGGCGTGGCGCGGGTTGAGCAGCACCTGATCCATCGGCCCCTGCTCCACCACTTCGCCGTGGCGCAGCACCAGCACCTCATCCGCCAATTGCGCGACCACTGCCAGGTCATGGCTGATGATCAGCAGCGAATCGCCACGGGCCTTGATCTGCTGCAACACCTGCAGGATCTGCGCCTGCACCGTGGCATCCAGCGCCGTGGTCGGTTCATCGGCGATCACCAGGCCGGGGTTCAATGCGAGTGCGCTGGCAATCAGCGCACGCTGGCGCAGGCCGCCGGAGAGTTGATCGGGACGCTGGCGCGCACGCAGTTGCGGTTCGGGTACGCCCACCAGGTCCAGCAGTTCGATGACGCGTTCGCCACGGCTGCGACGGTCGCCCCAGCGATGGGTCTCCAGCACTTCGAGAATTTCCTTGCCCACCGGCCGCAACGGGTCGAGGGACACCAGTGCATCCTGCAACACGAAGCCGATGCCATTGCCACGCAAACGACGCCAGCCGCGTTCCGACAGGCTGAGCAAATCCACACCGTCATAGCTCAAGGTGCGCGCCGTAACCTTCGCGCCCGCACCCGCCAGGCCGATCAGGCTGCGGGCGGTGACGCTTTTACCGGAGCCGGATTCGCCCACCAGCGCCAGGGTCTTGCCAGGCTCCAGGGTGAAAGACAGATTGCGCACCACCGACTGCCCGGCAAACTCGATGGACAGCCCTTCAACGATCAAGCGTTTCTGGTCGCTCATGAAAGACGGCCCTCCAGGCGTTGTTGCAGGTAACGGCCAGTGACCGTGGTCGACAGCGTGGTCAATACGATGAACAGCCCGGGGAAGAACGTCAGCCACCAGGCGTTGGCGATGAAGTCGCGGCCCATGGACAACATGGTCCCCCACTCCGGTGCCGGCGGACGGGCGCCCAGGCCGAGAAAACTCAGGGCCGAGGCCCAGACAATCGCCTGGCCCACGCCCATGGTCAGGGTCACGATCAGCGGGCGCATGGCGTTCGGCAGCAACTGGCGCAGGATGATGCGCAGCGGCGGATGCCCGAGGGCCCGGGCGGCTTCGATATAGCCCGCGTTGCGCACCGCCAGCACCTGGCCACGGACCATCCGCGCATAACCCGGTGCACTGCCCAGCCCGGTGGCGACGATCAGCGGGCCGATGCCGCTGCCGAAAATCGCCACGAACAACAGCGCCAGGATCAGGCTCGGAAACGCAAACAGCACTTCCAGCAACCAGCCCACGCCGCGGTCCACCCGCGCGCCGCCCAGCCCGCCCAACAGGCCAAGCACAATGGCGATTGTCATCGCAATCGCCGTGGCTGCCAGGCCGATGAACAACGACTGGCGGGTGCCATGGATCACCCGCGAAAAAATATCCCGCCCCGACTGATCGGTGCCGAACCAGTGGGCCAGGCTCGGCGAATGAAACGCATCGCGGGGCACGATGGCCAGCGGGTCGCTATAGGCGAACAACTGCGGCACCAGCGCCGCGACGATCACCAGCAACAGAAAGGTAATCGCCAACAGCGGGCCGAGGCGCAGCGTGCGAGTGGTGCGCTGAATCCGCAGCGCGGGCAGCGGTGTTTCCAGGGTCAGGCCACTCATGCTGGAAGCTCCTGTTGGCGAGGGTCGACCCACAGGTACAGCAGGTCGACCAGAATATTGGCGAGCACGTAACCGGCGGCGACCACCAGGCTGATGCCGATGGTCAGCGGCAGGTCCTGGGCCTGCACCGCCTGGTACAACTGGCGGCCGAGGCCCTTGCGGGAAAAAATCACTTCGATCACCACGGCACCGCTGATCAGCGCGCCGATGGCCCAGCCCGACAGCGAGATGCCCGGCAACACGGCGTGGCGCAACGCGTGTTTGAAGCGCACGTTGAAGTCACTCAGGCCACGGGTGCGGGCGGTCAGGATGAAGGGTTGGTCGAGGGTCAAATCCAGGGATTCGCGGGTGACCTGGGCGATAAACCCGGCCAGCGGAATCGCCAGGGCGAACGACGGCAACACCAGGGTGCGCCAGCCATCACTGCCTGCCGGCGGGAACAGCCGCAGGCCGAACGCAAACACCGCCAGCAGCAGAATCCCCAGCCAGAAGTGCGGCAGCGCGGCGGCCAGGGTTTCGGCCAACGAGGCCAGGCTGGCAACCCAGCGTCGCCGGCCGGCGGTCAGCACCGTCAGCGCCAGCACCAGGACCCAGGCCAGGGCGAGCGAGGTCAGGGTCAGCTCCAGGGTCGGCCAGGATTGCTCGGCGAGGACGCGGGTCACCGGCAGGTGCTGGGAATAGGAAACCCCCAGGTCACCCTGCACCAGTCGCCCGAGGTACAACGCGTATTGCACCGCCAGTGGTTTGTCGAGGCCGTACTCGCGGGTGGCTTCGGCGATGGTCTCGGGGGTGGGGTTGCCGCTCGGGCCGCCAAGGATCGCCTGCACCGGATCGCCGGGCATCAGGCGCAAGGCAAAGAACGTCAGCGTGGCCACCGCCCAGAGCACCAGCACGCCGCCGGCAAGGCGCCACAGCGCACGTTTGCCGAGCCGGGCCAGGCGCTCGCGCCGTGGGTTGGCAAGTGATGTGTCGCTCATTTGTTCACCCATGCGTCATAGAGATAAGTCACCGCCAGCGACGGCTCCAGCCGCACGCCCTGGGTGGTCTTGTAGATACCCAGCCGCGTGCTTTGCGGGTAGGTGGTCAATTGCAGGTACTGGCTGGAAGCGATTTTCTGCGCCTGGTAATACAGCGCCCGGCGCTGCTCGCTGTCCTGGGTGGTGAGGGCTTGCCGGATCAGCGTGTCGAACGCCGGGTCACTGAAGCCTGCGGTGTTCTGGTGGTAACCACCGACACCCGCCGGGCTGATGAACTCACTGCCGAAGATGATCCGCAGCACGTCGGCGGTGTTGGTGTTCCAGTAGCCGAGGCGAATGTCGTAGTCCCAGTCGGCCTGGCGTTTGGTGGCCTGTACGTCACTCATCTGGTCGACGATCAGCTCGAAGCCGACCTGCCGGGTGGTGGCCTGCACCTGTTCCCACAAGGTGTATTCCGACGGTGGCGTGCGGTTGCCCATCACCACGTGAACTTGCAGGCGCTTGCCGTCCTTGGTGCGGTAGCCCTCGCTGTCGCGCTGGGTCCAGCCGGACTGGTCGAGTAACTGAGCAGCCCGGGCCGGGTCGTAATCCTGGGCGTGCTGGAACTCCGGGCTGTAAAAGCGCGTGGCAGGGCTCAGCGGCCCGCCGGCGCGGGGGAATTCGTTGAAGTACACGCTCTTCAACGCGCCCTCGATGTCGGAGCTGCGCACGAAGGCTTCGCGCACTCGCACGTCATCGAACGGCGCACGGGTAATGTTCAGCGTGCCGTTGGTGGGGTTGCCGGGGCGTTGGGCGATCACCAGGGTCAGGTCCGGGTTGCGTCGAGCGGCCTCGTGAGATTCCGGCGGCAACGCTTCGATCACGTCGACCTCGCCAGCCTGCAACGAGGCGAAGCGCACGGAAGGTTCCTGGATGAACTTCCAGACGATCCGGTCGAGCCAGGCCGGGCCCTGGTGCTTGGCGGTGGGTGGCGCCCAGTTGTAGTCGGGGTTGCGCACCAGCTCGACCTGGCTTTGCCGGTCCCAGCGCACGACCTTGAACGGGCCGCTGCCGACCGGGCTTTCGCAGTTCACATCGCGCGAGCGCAGCAGGGCTGTGGGGGACTCGATGCCGAGGAAGCCTTGGGCGAGGACTTCAAGAAAGGCCGCGTACGGCGTGGCCAGGTGCACCACTGCGGTGTATTCGTCGAGCACGTCGGTGCTGCGGTATTGGCGGATGTAGCCGCCTGCGGTGCTGGACTGGGTCTTGGGGTTGGCCATGTGGTCGAGGTTGGCCTTGACGGCGGCGGCGTTGAACGGGGTGCCGTCGGTGAAGTGCACGTCGTTGCGCAGGTGGAAGGTGTAGGTCAGGCCGTCGGGGGAGACTTCCCAGGTCTTGGCGAGCCAGGGGCCGATGCGGCCGTCGGCGTCCATCGAGACCAGGGAGTCGAGGTACTGCTGGGCGACGAACACCTGGGGCATGTCGCCGGCCACATGGGGGTCGAGGCAGGTGGGTTCGCGGTCGGTGGCGTAGACCAGGGTGCCGCCCTTTACCGGTTGGTCACTGCGTGTGACGGTGGAGCTGCCTTGGCCACAGCCCAGGAGCAGGCCGCAGAGTGTGGCGGTGCCGATAAGGAGCAACGGGCTGGATCGTCGCGGGTAAGGGGCGGGTTCTTGCATGATGGGTCAGGCCTAAAGTCCGGGAACTGGGTCATTGCACAAGGCATGCCGGTTTTTTGGGCCTGTAAACAGGGGGGATTGGAGGGTTGGGGGATTGCTGAAAACGACAATGTGTGTGGGAAGTGTTGGTCAGGCAACAGCTCGGCCTTGGGGGGGCGTGAGGTTTGAGTACATATCCGTTGCTGCGGTAACGGCGGCTATTGGTTCCGCTCTTACAGCGGCTCACTTTTGAACAGCGCAAAAGTAAGCAAAACGCTCTTGCCCCACCACTCGGCACCTCGCTTAGGCTCGGTGTGCCCTCACTCCGGCTTTGGACCGTGGGCCGCCGCGATGGGCCATCCTTGGCCCAGCGCGGCTAACCCGGCGTCCTGCCGGGTTACCCACGCTCCAAAGCCTGCGTTCGGCCAGCGTGGTTTAACGGGGCGCCTAAGATCAAGATCAAAAGCAGATCAAGAGCACAGCGGCCTACCGGCCGGCTTGAGTGTTGAAGAGCAAAAGCCAAATCAAAATCTAAAGCGGGCACGGTCAAAAATGTGGGAGCGGGCTTGCTCGCGAAGGTCGTTAACGATGACGCCGGCATCCTGAATGAACGCGGCGCTCTCAGGTTTTCGCGAGCAAGCCCGCTCCCACAGAAAAGCAGATCTGTTTTCGCTCTGGTTTTTGCTTTTGCTTTTAACACTCAAGCCGGCCGGGAGGCCGCTGTGCTCTCGCTTTTGATCTGCTTTTGATCTTGATCTGCGGGCCCCGTCAACCACGATGGCCGCAAGTAGGCACGGTGGAGCGGGTAAATCGGCAAGGATGCCGATTTAGCCGCGCCGGGCCATGGATGGCCCGTCGCGGCGGCCCGCGGAATCGGGCCGGAGTGCGGGCATGCCGAGCCTAGGCGAGGCACCGAGTGGTGGGGCAAAGACCTTTTGGTTACTTTTGGCTGGGCCGGCATTCCGGGCGTTTGCCAAAAGTGACCCGCTGTAAGAGCGGAACCCCAAGCCGCCGTTACCGCAGCAACGGATATGTACACCAACTCACGATGAAAACCGCAATGGCAACGCCGGCTTCAGCAACGCCGCCGGATCCCGATAACGCGCCCCAAAGTGGTCCCCCGGCAACCGCGCCCGCCCAGCCCCAAACAACCGCTCCCGCAACGTCTCCCCCTCGTTGTACCGCTCACGAAACCGCCCCCGACGACGCAACTCCGGCACCACCAATTCAATAAAGTCCCGCGCCGTCTCAAACGACAAGTACTGCCTCAGGTTAATCCCGTCGATCCCATCCTCATCCAGCCATTTCTCAATCGCGTCCGCCACCACCGTCGGCGTACCCGCGACAAAAAACCGCTCGCGATTAAACCCACCCAGCTGCGCCAATACCGCCCCAACAGTGGAGTCCGCCTTGTACCGGCTCAAACTCTCCCACCCCTTGACCTGCCGACTCACCAGATCACTGATCAACGTATCCCGCGGATACGCCGTCAAATCAATCGCCGACTGCCCGTGAGCCAGCGACGCCTCGACACTCACCAACTTGCGATAACTGTCGAGCTTGGCACTCACCTCCTCATCCGTCCGCCCAACGATCACCCCCGCCATCACAATAAACTTCAACCCCGCCGGATCGCGATCATGCTCAACTGCCTTCTGCCGCATCGCCTGGATATTCGCCCGCACCGCCGGCGCATCATTACCACCGGTAAACACCACTTCGGCATGCCGCCCGGCAAACTCGATCCCGGCCGGTGACCCCGTAGCCTGAAACAACACCGGCGTACGCTGCCGCGAAGGCTGGCACAAGTGTGGGCCGGCAACCTTGAAGTGCTCCCCCACGTGGTTGATATAGCGCACCTTGTCCGGATCGGTGTAGATCCGACGCTCACGGTCGACAATCACCGCGTCATCGTCCCAGGAACCTTCCCAAAGCTTGTACAGCACGTCGAGGTATTCATCGGCGATCTCGTAGCGGTGATCGTGAACCACCTCAGTGTCATGCCCGAAGTTGCGCGCCGCATTCGGCAAATACGAGGTGACGATGTTCCAGCCCACCCGCCCCTTGGTCAGGTGATCGAGGGTACTCATGCGCCGCGCAAACGCGAACGGCGGTTCGTAGGTGGTGGAAAAGGTCGCGCCGAAACCCAGGTTCTTGGTCACCCCGGCCATCGCCGGAATCACCAGCAGCGGGTCGTTGCTGGGAATCTGCATGCCCTCACGCAGCGAGGTCTCGGGGCCGTCGCGAAAGCGGTCATAGGTGCCAATCACATCGGCCAGGAACACGCCATCAAAGGTGCCGTATTCCAGCAGCTGCGCCAGCTCGGTCCAATAGTCCAGGTCGTTGAAACGGTGCCGGTTGTTGTCCGGGTGCACCCACAAACCATGGACGATGTGGCTGACGCAGTTCATTTCAAACAAATTCACGTGCAGTTGCTTGGGCACCAGGAGCACTCCTTTCGTAGATACGTTTTCCAATACGTCAGATCGCGACATTCAGGTAGAACGGGATCGGCGTGTAGTCGGTTTCAAGGGTCGGGATCGCATCGATCAGCGCGCGGGTATAGGCATGGGCCGGACGGTCGAACACCGCGCGTACCGAGCCGGACTCCACCACTTCACCGGCCTTCATCACCAGCACACGCTCGCTGACGTGATTGATCACGCCGAGGTCATGGGAAATGAACAGGCAGGCCAGGCCGAGGCGGCGCTTGAGGTCGTCGAGCAGTTCGAGAATCTGTGCCTGTACCGACACGTCGAGCGCCGACACCGGTTCATCGCAGATCAGGATCTGCGGCTCGGACGCCAACGCTCGGGCAATCGCGATGCGCTGGCGCTGGCCACCGGAAAGTTCGATCGGCCGGCGCGACAAGGCGCTGGCATCAAGGCGTACCAGTTCCAGCAGTTCCAGGGCACGGTCGCGCCGGGCATGACGCGGTACGCCAGCCACCACCAGCGCTTCGAACAGCACACGCTGCACGGTGTAGCGTGGGTCGAAGGAGCTGAGCGGGTCCTGGAACACCACTTGCACCGCACGCCGGGCTTCGCGTTTTTGCCTGGCGTCGAGGTCGGACCAGCGCTGGCCATTGATCCACACCTCGCCGGCATCGGCGGTTTCCAGGCCGAGTATCAGCCGGGTCAAGGTGGTCTTGCCGCAACCCGATTCGCCCACCACCCCCAGCGTCTCGCCGCGACGCAGCTGTAGCGACACCTGGTTCAGCACCGTGCGGGTTTTGCCGTCGGGGCCGACAAAGGTTTTGGACAGCTCGCGTGCTTCAAGCAGTATTTCGCCCTGGGGCGCCGGCTCGGGCTCCACCGCCGTGAGCAGTCGGCGTGTGGGCTGGAAGTGCACGGCCTTGGCGGCCCGCAGCAGCAGTTGGGTATACGGATGACGCGGGTCTTGCAGGACCTGTTCGGTGCTGCCCTCCTCCACGATCACCCCGTGGCGCATCACGGCCACGCGATCGGCCAGGCGCGAGACCACCGACAGGTCGTGGCTGACCATCAGCAGTGCATTGTCTTCACCGCGCAGGCTCTCCAGCAGGGCGATGACCTGGGCCTGCACCGTGGCATCCAGTGCCGTGGTGGGTTCATCGGCAATGATCAGCCGCGGATTGCAGGCAATCGCCGAGGCGATCAGCGCCCGCTGGCGCAAGCCACCGGAAAGTTGCCAGGGGTATTGGCTGGCGCGCAGTTCCGGTTCCGGCACACCGACATCC
This sequence comes from Pseudomonas sp. KK18, assembly GCF_037094675.1. NCBI lineage: Bacteria > Pseudomonadati > Pseudomonadota > Gammaproteobacteria > Pseudomonadales > Pseudomonadaceae > Pseudomonas > Pseudomonas sp. KK18. The sequence goes on along the minus strand of NZ_CP146605.1, from coordinate 2,624,562 downwards.
CGCAGCAGTTCCAGCACCCGCAGGCGGCGCGCTTCCAGGCCCAATGCGGTGTGCAGGTGCAACGGTTCTTCGATCTCGGCACCGACGCGGCGCAGCGGGTCCAGCGCGCCCAACGCGTCCTGCATCACAAAGCCGATGCTCGCGCCGCGCAGTTGCTGCCAGGCCCGCTCGTTGAGCTGGCGCAGGTCGACGCCCTGGAAGGCCAGCTTGGCAGCCTGGACATGGGCGTCCTTGCCGGTGAGGCCAGCCAGGGTGCGGGCGGTGACGCTTTTGCCGGACCCCGACTCCCCCACCAGCGCGAGGCATTCACCCCGGCTCAACTGCAGACTGACACCGTGCAACACTGGCTCGGCCTGGCCGAAACGTACTGTCAGGTCGCGGATATCGACCAGCGGGCCGAGGGTATGGATGTTCATCGTCATAGAGGCTTTCCTTCGCTGCGGCGCAAGAGTTCGCGGCCGATGGCACTGATGGAAACAACGGTCAGGGTGATGATCAGGGCGGGCCAGGCCACCAGCCACGGCGCATTGGCCAGGAAGCTGCGCCCGATGGACATCATCCCGCCCCACTCCGGCGCAGGCGGCGGTGCGCCGAAGCCGAGGAAACTCAAGGCGGCACCGGCAGTGATCGCGCCGCCGATGCCGATGGTGGCGAGGATCAACACGGGCTTGAACGCATTCGGCAGGATGTGCCGCAGCACCACCGCCAGCTGCGATTGGCCGAGGGTGACGGCGGATTCGACGTAGCCGGCATTACGTACGCTGAGGGTTTGCGCCCGCACCAGGCGCGCATAACGCGGCACACCGGCAATGCCTATCGCGAGAATCAGATTGGCCGTGCCCTGGCCGAAAAACGTGATGATCACCAGCGCCAGCAACAGGTCGGGAAAGGACAGCAGCACGTCGATCCCGCGCATCAATGCGCTGTCCAGCCAGCGCGGCCCAAGGCCTGCGATCAAGCCGAGCAAGGTGCCCCAGGCCAGGCCCAGCGCGGTGGCGGCGAGGCCCATGAACAGCGACGAACGCACGCCATAAATCAATCGGCTGAGCACATCGCGCCCGTTCTCATCAGTGCCCAGCCAATGCACATTGCTCGGCGCCTGGAACGCCATGCGCGCCGACGCCTCCAGCGGGTCATACGGGGCCAGCCAGTGCGGAACAACAGCGGCCAACAGCAACAGCCCGACAAATACCCCGGCGAGCAACAGACCCGGCCGCAGTTGGGTAAACCCGACAAGACGCAACGGGCGATTGCCGATCAACGTTTCAATGGTTTGCGTCATGCCAGGCTCCTGGTGCTAAGGCGCGGGGTTGGGGATGCGCTGGTGGATGGCCTGGATCTGCGCCTTGATCTCATCGCCAAGAGTCACGTCCAGCGCGCCGAGGTTGTCGCGCAATTGCGCCAGGCTGGTTTGCCCGGTCAGTGCGCTGGTGACGAAGGGTTTGTCGATGATGAAGGCCAGGGCCAGTTGGGCCGGGGTGAGGCCATGTTGCCGGGCTATCTCCACGTAGCCGGTGATGGCCTCCTGGGCCGAGGCACTGTCGTAGCGATTGAAAGTGCGGTACACCGCCGACAGCCGTGAGCCCTCGGGCCGTGCGCCGCCGAGGTACTTGCCGGTGAGCGCACCGAAGGCCAGCGGCGAGTACGCCAGCAGGCCGACGCCTTCGCGATGGGTGAACTCCGAGAGGCCGCCTTCGTACAGGCGGTTAAGCAGGCTGTAGGGGTTTTGCACACTGGCAATGCGCGGCAGGCCGAGGCGTTCGCTTTGCTTGAGAAACTCGGCGACGCCCCACGGGGTTTCATTGGAAACCCCGATGTGGCGTACCTTGCCGGCCTTGACCTGATCGGCCAGCACCGCCAGGGTTTCCTCGATGGCCACGCTCTGGGTGTCTGCCTGATACGGGTATTCGCGCTGGCCGAAGATGTTGGTGGTGCGGTCGGGCCAGTGCAGTTGGTAAAGGTCGAGGTAGTCGGTGTTCAGGCGTTTGAGGCTGCCGTCGAGGGCTTCGACGATGTTGCGCCGGTCGTGGCGGCTGAGGCCGTCGCGGATGTGCTGCTGGCTGCTGGGGTCACGGGCCGGGCCGGCGATTTTGCTCGCCAGGATCACCTCGTCACGTCGACCACTGGCCGCCAGCCAGCTGCCGATGTAGCGCTCGGTGGTGCGCCAGGTTTCGGCCTTGGTGGGCGTGGGGTACATCTCGGCGGTGTCGATGAAATTGATACCTTCGGCCAGTGCCAGGTCGATCTGTTGATGGGCATCGTTTTCGGTGTTCTGGTGGCCCCAGGTCATGGTGCCGAGGCCCAGCACGCTGACTTGGATGTCGCTATTGCCCAGTTGGCGGTAACGCATGGGTGATCCTTTTTTCTTCAAGGGTTGATGGCTCATACCGCACTCGCTTCGTCGCGGGCGGCCTGCTGCTCGGCGTCGGCGGCTTGCAGGCTGCGCCAGGCGGCGTTCGGGGTGACGTCATTGAGGTAGTAGTTGCCCAGTGCCCGTTCGCGAAAGATCGCCGGGTTGTGGGAGGCCAGGGTTCGTGCGTTGCGCCAATGCCGGTCGAAGCGACGCGACTCGCTGGTGGCGGAGGCGCCGCCGACTTCGAACAGCAGCGTGGTGGCTTCCAGCACCTGTTCCAGCACGATCTGTTGCGCCTGAAAAGCGCGAATCTCGGCCTCGGTGTAATGCTGTTCGGTTGCGTGCCCGCCCTGCTCCGCTTCGTGCACGTCCTGCAGCACCTCCGCGACGGCCAGCACCTGGGTGCGTGCGGCATAGGCCAGGCTCGACAAGCGGCCAATCACCCGCTGCACCAGCGGGTCATCCTTGGGGCTCGATTGCCCCGGCACACCAAACGCGCGGGTGCGGCCCTTGACGAATTCGGTGGCGTCACGCAGCACGGCGTTGGCGATGCCGGCCAGGGTCGCCAGGTGGAACAGCTGGTAGAAAGCGCTCAGGTAGGACTCGGCGCGCAGTTCGTCTTTCTTGAAGCGCCGCACAATGTGCTGCTCCGGTACGTTCACCGCCTTGAAGCGGGTGGTGCCGCTGCCGGTGAGTCGCTGGCCAAAGCCGTCCCAGTCATCCTCGACGGTGACACCCGGCGCGTCGGTGCGTACCGCGAGGCTGACAAAATCTTCGCCATCCAGGGCCACGGCGGCGATCCAGTTGGCGTACAGCGTGCCGGTGCAGTAGTACTTCTCGCCGTCCAGCTGCCAGCCGGAGTCGACCGCGCTGAGGGTCACCGAGTTGCGGGTGGTGTCGGTGCGCTCGGCCATCGCGGCGCCCCACAACTCGCCGTCGACGACTTTGGCGAACCAGTAATCCTGGGAAGCGCTGTCGCGGCTGGAAAGCCGGCCTTCGACAAAACCAAAATGCGCGCGCACGATCTGCGGCAGGTTTGAATCGGCCTCTCCCAGTTCAATCAACAGGCGAAACAGCTGCGGCAGGCTTGCACCCAGGCCGCCCAAGGCCTGCGGCACACGCAGTGCGCCAAAGCCGGCCTCGCGCAGCCAAGCCACCGCGTCATGGGCCAGCTCGCGTTGCTGCTCGCGGGCGACGGCGGTGTCGGCTATCCGGGCAAATACGTCAGCGAAACGCTGGTGCAAGTCGGCATACCTCACTTCAGCGGGGATCGAAGCACTCATGGTTTTTCCTTCTTCAAAGGCACTCACGCTTGGTTGGCCCGAGGGTCAATCCAGCGGTTGATCAAATCGACGGCCAGGTTCACCAGCACATAGACGGTGGCGGCCAGCAAGGTCACGCCCAGCACCACCGGCACGTCTTTGTTGCTGGTGGCATCGAGCATCAAGCGCCCGATGCCCTGGCGTGCAAACAGCAACTCCACCACCACCGCGCCGCCCAGCAGGCTGGCGAACACGAACCCGGCCAGGGTCACCAACGGCACCAGCGCATGGCGCAAGGCATGACGCAGGCGCACAGCGGTTTCGGACAAGCCACGGGCACGGGCCATGGCAATAAAGGGTTGTTCGAGGGTGTCTTCCAGGGACTGGCGCAACAGCTGGGTCAGCACTGCCGCCACCGGCAACGCCAGCGCGATCGAGGGCAGGATCAATGAGCGCCAGCCAACGGAGCCGGAGGGCGGCAACCAGTGCCAATGAAACGAAAACACCAGCAACAACAGCATCCCGATCACAAACGAAGGTGCTGAAGACAGCACCAGCTCGCTGCCTGAAACGGCTGAACGCACCCAACGCGAACGGTTGGCGGTGAGGATCGCGCACACCAGGGCCAATACCACCGCCAGCAACGCCGCGCTCAGGGACAGTTGAATGGTTGCACCGATCTGCTCGGCAATCGCCTGCTGCACCGGGATGCGCAAGCGATAGGACTCGCCCAGGTCGCCATGGGCCAGGCGCACCAGGTAATTGCCGTATTGCACGATGAGGGGTTGGTCCAGGCCGTACTCGGCACGCACCCGGGCCAGCAGCTCCGGGGTGGGCATCGAATCCGGCCCGCCGAGGATTGCCAGCGCCGTGTCACCGCCGCTGAAATTGACCGCGAGGAACGTCAGCGTCGCCGCGCCCCACAGCACGCCAATGCCCGCCAGCAGGCGCCAGGCGATGGATTTGAACAGGCTCATGGTTGCCCCCGGTCCAGCCAGATGCTGGTGAAGAACGGTACGTTGTGGGAGGTATCGAAAATCACCCCCTGGACCTGCCGGCCATACGCGGTGAGCACCTGGCTTTCCACCGAAGGCACCGCCGGGACGGTTTCGGTCAGGCGCTTTTGCGCCTCGCCATAGAGCGCCTGCAATTGCACCGGGTCGCGGGATTGGCGGGCGGTGCTGAGCACGCGATCCAGTTCGGAATCACGGAAGCGCCCGACGTTCTGGCCGATGATCTTATCGGTGCTGATGGCCTGGCTGTGATAGAGCACGAACAGGCCATCGGGTGTGTTGGTGTGCCAGTAACCGCCCGCCAGCGCCTGGAATTTCCCGGCGTAGCGTTTCTCGGTCACGCGGGTCAGCGGCAGCATTTCGATGGGCATCTCGAAGCCGATTTTTTTCAGGTCGGCCTGGATGGCCACCGAAACGCTGGCGGGAAACGCCGGGTTGTCATAGGACAGCATCGTTGCATTCAGGCGCTGCCCGTCCTTGGTTCGATAGCCCTGGGCATCGCGCCCGGTCCAGCCGGCCTCGTCCAGCAGCGCATTGGCGGCTTTCACGTCGTAGGCCAGGGCGTCGTTGTTGGGTTGATAAAACCGGGTGTTGGCCGCCAGGAAATCCGCCTTGGCGATGTATTCGCCGAAACCGGAAATCCACGCCAACCCTTCGCGGTCAATGGCCTTGGCCACTGCGCGACGCACCCGTACATCGTCGAACGGTGGCTGTTCGACGTTGAAGGTCATGCTGCGGCTCGGGTTGCCTTTGCGGATCCGGCTGCGCATCACCAGGCTCGGGTTGGCACGGATGGCGGCGGCATTCTGGGCCGGTGCATCAAGCGCGAAATCCGACTGGCCGGACTCTAGCGCCGTGAAGCGGATCATGGCTTCGGGGACGTAGCTCAGTTCGATACGGTCCAGGTAGGCCTCGCCCGCGTGGCGCGTCACCGGTGGCGCCCAGTTATAGCCGGGGCGCTTGATGAACACCGCGCCCTGGTCACGGGTGTAGCTCTGCAACGTAAACGGCCCGCTGCCGATGGGGTGCTCGGCGATGGTCTTCGGCGCCTCGCGAATCTGCCTGGGGGAGATCATGCTCAGCCAGGACTGCGCCAGCACATCCAGGAACGGCGTATAGGGTTCGCGCAAATGGGCTTCGAAGGTGTAGTCGTCGATGACCTTGCCATCCAGGTACGGCGCGATATAGGCCGCGGCCAGTGGGGACTTGGTCGCCGGGTCGCGCATGTGTTCCAGGTTGGTTTGCAGCGCCTGAGCATTGAATTTCTCGCCGTCGCTGAAGGTCACGTCGTCGCGCAGGTGAAAGGTGTAGGTCTTGCCGTCGTCGGAGATGTCCCAGGAGCGGGCCAGCCACGGGCTGATATTGCCCTGCTCGTCCTGGTACACCAGGCAATCGAAGAGAATCCGGCCCATCCACTGGATGTTGCCGTTAGACAGTGCATGAACATCGAAACTGCCGGCGTCGGAGGCGGCTGAGACGCGCAAAGTTCCGCCACTGCGCCCCGGTGACGACTCATGAAAGTCCGTCGCCGAATAAGTCACTACACCGTTGGTGACCGTGCCATCAGCCGCAGACGTTTCATGTTTCGGTGCCGCAGCCGGTGAGCAGGCATTGACTGCCAGGCACAGTGAAATAACCGCCGAAAGTTTCAGGATGGTTGTCAATGACACTTCCTTAGAGGAACTCGATGAACACTGAAAGTTTGCAATTACGGGGTGTAATGCAGTGAGCATGCCAGTCTTCAAGAAACGCCATATTGACCACGAAACCAGCGCAAAACCCTTGTAAAACGAGGCGAACACTGCCAAACACTTATATGGTTATACCCGTTATACACCCCGGAATTGTTGGTAGCCTTACACACTGCTTATCAACTGTTGCGTTCGCGACAGCTGCAGCAATCCCAGCCATTAAAGTTGACTGTTGAGAATCAAACACCGATTCAAAACAAAGTATCCCGCAGAACACTTAACCTTAACTAAGCGCCCGTATTCCTTGGCCAATAGTCTTGGCATAGAAACTGCTCAGAGCGAAACAGGCATGACTATTCGAATAGAAAGCTGGGGCTCTTTTATCTATTCACAAGGAACACGCTTAATGGATCCAATCTTTCGGGGAGAGTTGCAAAAGTTGACACTTGCCGTGCGGCAAGCAACTTGGCTGGCGATGGTGGGGCTGGGCTCAGCCCTGGTTTTTTCCGCCAGTGTGCAGGCAGATGATGAGGTCACACCGACGACCGGAACACGGCTAAAGACGGTGACAGTAGAGGCACAAAAAATCACGCCCGTTGAGGCAGCCAAAAGTCAGCTGTCCGAAGTGCCAGGCGGCACCAGCGTGGTCGACAGCGAACAAGTGGCCAAGGGACGCACCGCCACCTTGCAGGACACCCTCGCCTATCAGCCGGGCGTGTTCGTGCAGTCCACCGGCGGCAACGACGCGGCCAAGATCTCCATTCGTGGCTCGGGCGCCAACACCTCGCCGGGGTATTTCCGTGAGGGCATCAAGTTCCTGTTCGACGGCCTGCCGATCACCGGCCCGGGCGGCACACCCTACGAATTCCTCAACGGCTCGGGGGTGAACTACACCGAAATCCTGCGGGGGGCCAACGCCTTCCAGTACGGCGCACTGAGTCTTGGCGGCGCCATCAACTTCGTCAACCAGACCGGCTACACCGCACCCGGCCTGCGGGTGCGGGCGGAAACCGGGAGCTACGGCTACAACAAGCAAAGCCTGAGCGTCGGCGGCGTCGAGGGTGCGTTCGATTACTACCTGAATGCCGACAACTACCGCAGCGACGGCTACCGCGACTACAGCCTGTCGAAAAGCCAGGGCGTAGTGGCCAACTTTGGCTACCGCTTCAGCCCGCAACTCGAAACCCGGGTGATGCTGCGTTACCGCGACGAGTTCCACAACGACCCGAGCGCCACCACCCTGGATGCGGTCAAGCACCATTCCGACCGTGCCAGTGCCACCGCCGAAAGCAGCGGCGCCGGCAGCCGTCGCCCCGGCAGCGTATGGCTGGGCAGCAAGACCACCTACACCTTTGAGGACGACGCCACCCTGTCGGTGGGTTTCGTCTACTACCAGTACGCCCACAACAACAGCCCGAACAGCCCGAGCAACCCCAGCTACTGGGACTGGCATGACCTGAGCGCGGTGATCAACTACGACCGCCGCGACACCCTGTTCGGCCACGAAAGCCGCTCCAGCCTGGCCTTCACCTCCACCGAGCACCTCAAGGGCCAGGTCGACTCCACCTTCGCCAACAAACAGACGCGCAAGTTCGTCGACTACAGCTCCTCGTTTGATCACGTGTTCTCCCTGGGCAACGACCTGGAACTGGTGGACGGCTTGTGGCTGACCAGCGGCGTCTCGGCGATCAACGTGCGCCGCCATGCCGACGTCAAGGAAGCCCTGGTGGCCAACACCACCACTTACCCGAGCGATGTGACCTACGACAACTGGAGCCTGGCACCGCGAGTGGGCGTGCGTTACGAGTTCAACCCACAACTGCAAGTGTTTGCCAACGTCAGCCGCTCCGTCGATCCACCGGCGTCCTGGGAATACTCCGGCTCCGGGCCGACCACGCCGTACGTACGGCCGCTGGTGGAACAGAAAGCCAATACCGTGGAAGTCGGGATCAAGGGTTCATCGGGCATCTTCGACGGCAGCCTGGCGCTCTACCGCTCGTGGGTGAAAAATGAATTGCTCAACGTGCAGATCATCCCGGCCACCTCCACGGCTGCTGCGGTCACCGGTGCATTCAACGCCACGCCGACGATCCACCAAGGGATCGAGGCCGGCTTGAATACACGCCTGTGGGAAAACACCTCGGGTGAAAAAATCACCCTGCGCCAGGTGTATACCTATAACGACTTCTACTACCGCCACGACCCGACCTTCGGCGACAACCAACTGCCGGGGATTCCGAAGCATATCTATCAGGGCGAAGTGCAGTATCAGCACCCGGCGGGCTTCTATACCGGGGTGAATGTGCAATCGGCTTCGCGTACGGCGGTGGACTATGCGAACAGCTTCTATGCGCCCTCCTACACAATCTTCGGGGCGAACGTGGGGTATGAAACGCCGAGCAAGGACTGGAAGGTGTCGCTGGATTTGAAGAACCTGACCAATCAGAAATACGTGACGGCGGTGCAGCCGTTGTATGACGCGAAGGGGCAGGATACGGCGTCGTTGTATCCAGGGGATGGGATTGGGGCTTATGTGGCGGTGGAAATGCGCTATTGAGTCAGCGCATAACCTTAGCTGTCGATGTTCTTATTCCTCACGCCCGGCGATGGGTAAATTGTTAGCCACGTATCTCATTGAGGAAGTGGCTAATGTCTGAGTCTCGATCCGAGCCTGTGGTGTGGGTTGCTGGTGTGGGTGCCGTGGCCGGCCTGGGAGCGGCGCTGGCGCGACGCTTCGCGCGGGAGGGTTTGCAGGTGGCTGTCAGCGGCAGGAGCCCGGACAAGTTGCAGGCCGTGGTCGAGGGCATCCGTGCGCTCGGCGGGGAAGCGGTGGCTATCGTGGCGGACTCGGGAAACGAGTCCGAGGTGATCGCCGCCAGCCAGCAGATCAGCCAGTTGGGCCCCCTCAAGGCCGCGATCTTCAATGTCGGCAACTCCGTCGCAGCGCCGACCCTGGAGTTGAGCGCGCAGCTGTTCGAGCAGACCTGGCGGGCATCGACCCTGGGTGGTTTCCTGTTTGCCCGCGAGGCCACCCGCTTGCTGCTCGCCAGTGGTGGCGGCAGCCTGTTGTTCACCGGGGCTACCGCTTCATTGCGAGGCAAGCCACCGTTCGCCGCCTTTGCTGCCGCGAAGGCGGGCTTGCGCTCACTGAGCCAGTCATTTGCCCGCGAGTTCGGGCCACAAAACGTGCACGTCGCCCATGTGGTCATCGATGGCGCCATCGACGGTGAGCGCGTGCAAAGCCGGGCCCCCGATTACCTGGCGCGACTGGGGGAAGACGGTGCACTGAAACTCGAAGACATCGCCGACGCCTATTGGTACCTGCACACCCAACCGCGCAGCGCCTGGACCCAGGAACTGGACCTGCGGCCCTTCAAGGAACCCTTCTGAAAACCGCCTCACGGCTGGAGGATTGTTCATGGGAACTCATCAGACTCATCTCGCCCCGCCATCGGTCATCGGCGAACTCAACTACCTGCTGGACACCGGCGAGCGACCGGTGAACTACACCTTCCCGCAGCCAGACGGCACACCCAAGCGCAACGGCGTGCTGGACCCCACCCAAGTGAGTATTCACAACGCCCGGTTGCTCGACGAACCGGCTTATCTGGATCGCAACGGTTTCGAAAGAATCGACCACACCAGCTCGGTGCCTGACCTGGAAAACGATGATCAGGTCCGTGAACACTACTATCCGGAAACCGAAGCCTTGCTCAAGCAACAGACCGGTGCGGTGAAAGTGGTGATCTTCGACCACACCATCCGGGTAGACGAGCACGGACGCGAGGACCGCGGGCTGCGTGAGCCGGTGCGGTACGTGCATAACGACCAGACCGAGCGCTCGGCGATTCGCAGGGTACGTGATCATTTGCCTGCGGATGAGGCTGAACAGCGGCTGCTGGAACGGTTTGCGATTATTAACGTCTGGCGGCCGATTGGTGCGCCGGTCCTGAGTACCCCACTCGCCCTGTGCGATGCGCAAAGCATGGCCGAGAGCGACTTGCTGCCCAGCGACCTGGTGTATCGGGACAAGGTTGGCGAGACTTTTTCGGTCAAGGCCAATCCCGCACATCGCTGGTATTACTACCCGCTGTTGCGGCCGGATGAGGTGCTGCTGTTGAAGATCCATGACTCGCGTAGCGATGTTGCGAGGCGCAGCGCGCATACGGCGTTTGATGACCCGACTACGCCGGTGGATGCACCGCTAAGGAGGAGTATCGAGGTGCGGGCGTTGGTGTTTTTTGGGGAGTGAGTCTTGGGTTTCTTTTAAGGCATGAAAAAGCCCAGCCTTTTCAGGTTGGGCTTGCTCAGGATGCTGAATCGCCCCGGGTTTTCTAGACACTCTCCAAGCTCGCTGTGTAACGCTTTTCAAACTCTACCGGTGACAGTTGATTGTTGAAACCATGACGTCGTTTTGGGTTGTAAAACATCTCGATGTAATCGAATACATCCCCACGAGCATCTTGCCGCGTGGTGTAGATTTTTCTCTTGATTCGTTCCCGTTTCAGCAGCTGGAAAAAACTCTCAGCTACGGCGTTGTCGTGGCAGTTACCTCGACGGCTCATGCTGGCGACCAGGTTGTTGGCCTTTAAAAAGCTGCGCCAATCAGAGCTGCTGTACTGGCTGCCCTGATCAGAGTGAATCATTACTTCCTGCTTCGGCTTACGCCTCCACACCGCCATTAGCAGTGCATCGATGGCCAAGTCGCTCGTCATTTGTGACTTCATTGACCAGCCAACGACTTGGCGTGAAAACAGATCGAGCACCACGGCCAAATACAGCCAGCCTTCATATGTTCGGATGTAGGTGATGTCGGTGACCCAGACTTTGTTGGGCTCTCTGACATCGAACTGGCGCTTCAATAAATTTGGTGAGGCAACCGCTGGTTTGCCGCCAGATTTTCCTGGGCGTCGCCGATACCCAGTTTGAGAACGCAAACCCTCAAGGCGCATTAACCTAGCCACCCGATGGCGGCCACAGCTCTCGCCGACCTCGCGCAGGTCATCATGGATCTTGCGATAACCATAAACACCACCGCTTTCCAGCCAGGAATGCTTGATCAAACCGAGCAGTCGTTGATCATCCTTGGTTCGCGCAGATTTTGGTTCGGATAGCCATGCGTAGTAGCCGCTGGGATGAACCTTCAGCGTCAGACAAAGACGTCGAATGGAGTAGTCACCCGCAAGCTGCTTAATAAAGGCGTACTTCAGCCGCACTCCTTGGCAAAGTACGCGGCGGCCTTTTTTAAGATGTCTCGCTCCTCCGTCACCCGCTTTAGCTCAGCACGTAGACGGCGAAGCTCGGCACTCTGATCGTCCTCCTGAACGCGCTGCTCTTGGGGCTTGGTGTAGCGCTTAATCCAGGCGTAGAGGCTGTGCACGGACACACCCAATCGGGCAGCCACCTCCGAGACAGGAAGCTGCTTTTCGGTCACTTGGTTGACCGCCTGGATTTTGAACTCTTCGGGATAACGCTGGTTGCTCATGGCACCTCCTAATGGGCCTCATTTTAAGGCATGGAGGTGTCTACGAAACCCGGGGCGATTCACATCTTACTTTCACCATCGTACTGGCAAGCGTTTGCGCAGTCGTGCTGACGGTGATCCTGATGCTGCGATTTCCACCGACCTTGATCGCTGTAGGCATTGCCTGCCTGCTCTTTCTCTGGGTGCTCAAGCGCCTCCCCAGAATCGGATAAAACAACATAAGGCAGACAGGAGGCTGAAGTGCCTCCTGTCTGCCTAAATGCTATTTTCCATTTTTTTTGGTCTGGACTGCCATTGTGGCAGTGAACCTGGGCCAGTTATTGGAACTGGTACTTTTCTGAACTGCCTATGCGGCAATTCTCAAGCAACTCGCTGATTGCGAGCATCGACTTTGTAATCGTAGTTCTCTCGGTTCTGGTTAGGTCAGGCAGTAGCTCTAACGGGCAAAATCAGAATTTGGCTTGAGTCGTTGGCTGCAAACTGGGCGAGCGTTCCAGGTTGACTGCGCTCCAGCGCTAATAGGTTGGACTCGTAGGACAGCGCCGGAAGGACAGCTTTGCCCTGACAGAAGAAATCCAGGATCTTGGGAAAATGGTCAGCGGGCATCCGTGTCGCCATGTGCTTGTCTTTCAACAGGCATTCAACACGAGTCGCGTTGAGGGAGGGCAATTCGGTTAGCAAGTCTTGTAAGGATTCCTCGGCGTATTTGGGCGCACCGACCTTCATCTGAACATGAGAACGCAGCAGTCCGATATGGACAAGACGCTCCTGAAAAAGGGCGATAGTAGGAAGGTGCTCGATGCTGCTGACGGCTATGCCCGCATGCTTCTGAAGGATCAGTCGGCTGAACTCATACTCCTTCGTGATAGCTGGCAGAAGCGATTTCAGTTGGTGCGTGTCTCCTTCTTCACTGAACTGCTTTGCAGACAAAACGTGCGACCGAAACTGGGCTTCATCCGAAAGTAGGGCACGATCTCGCGCCTCGCTAACGATTTCCAGAATCTGGTTGATATTGATGGACTGAGCTTGAACCTGTGCGCTCAGCTTGTTGAGTTTGCTGCACACGATCGCAAAGCCTGCTACGGAGACCGCGAGGTTCAGACCCGACAGCGCAAGGTTGGCTACCTGCAATCCTTGCAGCATATTCATGCTTTGCTGTAGGCCGCCCATCGCCGTCTGTGCAGACTCGAAGCCTTGACTGAGCATTCCTTGAAGGTTTTCGATACTTTGTTGAGCCGCTTGCTGATCACCTGGAAATTTCAGATGACCTACAATTCGGCCACCTTCAGGACTACCAGTAGCGTGACGAATAACCCCGCCCCATATCTTGTATACACCGCTGCGGATGCCCTCAAGTATTTCCGGCGAGTCGGTCAAAACACGCCATACATCCGTGCTCATAGGCATGCCTCCAGGCTCCTGCGATAGTAATGATATTCAGCATCGACCTGACGTCGGCGCATACTTGCAATCTGGATCACTGCTGGGACAGTTATACGAAGCTGGCTGGTGAGGCCTGTAATTTCATTAGCCAAATAGGTAGGCAGAAATACAATCTTAAAGATTGGCGCGAAACCGCCACCGAGGAAATGCTCCTTCAGAAAACGTTCCAATGCGCTTTGATCCGAGTAAACAAGTCCTCGTACGATGAATGCCAGCAAGTTCGATCTATCTTCGTTTGTGAAATTTTTGCCTGGGCTTTTTGCAAATGTCTGAATGATGTGCTCGACTACTTTTTCTTCAACAGCGTAAACATCGTCATTTTTGCGAATTTTTGCGCCGAGGTGTATCCCCACATCTTTTGCCACTTCTCGGTATTCAGCGCCATTGCTCCGAAACATGTTAACGAGCGTGTGGCCACCATAACAGCAAATCTCCTGAGCTAGCAGACCGCCTATAGATTGGAGCTTGCCCAGCTTTTTGTTTTTGAGGATTGCGTCTTTGGATTTGGTACTCAACGCGAGACGTCCATCACCTTTGTCTGTGATGATGTCTGCAAGAATGTCCAGCTCTGACGATGCCGCCCGTGCAAACACGTCCGCTAACGGCCTATTGCGCATGACAACCGATTCCATCACATCTCCCTGGTAACTACTGTTCGGTTTGAGCTTGGCTTGGCTTGGCTAGGCTAGGCTAGGCTGCACAAGCTTGTGACGAAATCCTCTCACAGCCGAGTAATGTAGGCCACCGGCCAACTGCCACTCATACAAAGCGATGTCGGTTGAAGCGAATGCAACTATCGACGCGCAAGCTCTGCACGGCTAGATGCAGAGTCCGTAGAGGGTATGGGGCAGGGAGAAGCCCTTCGGTAATGGGTAGGGCCCCTGGATAATCGCCCGGCGCGATCTCTTGCCCAAAAGCTCAACCATCAGCAAAGGTGTGATGCCCGGACGCATACGCTGGATCGGCTCACGCATCACTGCCACGTCCTCGAAACAGGGAACGAGTCGTACTGCCTGCAACGCCGAGTCATCTAGCAGGTTGCAGCCCGACGCAGCACCTACAGGAAACACGGAAAACGCAGCGCGTTGTAAAAAGTGATGCGCAGGACCGAGAAGGCCAAGGCCTGGGCTCGCGCCAAAGTTGAGCATTCTTGCCGGGTGGTCAAGCGCCAGTTTGGATATACCAAGGTGCGCTTCCGGGGCTTGGTCAAGAAAACCGCACAGATGGTGACACTGTTTCAGTCTTGGCCGCGCTGCTGGGCGATGGGCCTGTAGCCACCAAAGGGCTCTCCGAAATGTTTGAGGGAGTGCAGGTTTTTTTGCAAGGCGGCGAGTACGGGCTTGTCGGCGGCGCCATTGAGCAGGCTGCCCAGAGCTAAGAGCGGCGCGAGGCTGACGGCCTGGCTTTCCCAGCCCATGCTGGCCGGTGTGCCGCTGACACGCTCGGCCAGGTAGAGGCGCGTCAGTGTGGCGGTGCGTTTGAAGTCGCCGAGCAGACTGTGGATACGGATGCGCAGCCCGGTCTCTTCCCAGCATTCCTTGATAGCGGTGGCCTGGAGCGACAGACCAGGCTCTTGTCGGCCTTTGGGGAAGGTCACTTGATAGCCGCCAAACTGGTTGCTGGGGTGCGTGACCCAGACGCGGCCGTCCGGCTCGATGATGACGGCGCCGGCTGCTATTTTTTTATCCAGTTCAACCATGCAGGCTTCGGGTAAGTCCAGATTGATGCCTGTGTCCTGGTTCCAGCCTTCGCAGCTGTGTGGCGTGTCGAGCCAGGGTTGCAACGCGATGCCATGGAGGGTGGGCGGCAGTTCACCATCCGGCAGGCAGGTGGCAGTGGCTTCATCATCGTGCCAAGTTCGCATCGCCGTGGCGGTGCTGGGGTTGTGGAGGTGGACCTGTTCGCCGTAATTATTTTTGCGGGGGTGAATTGGCATTGTGCGTTCCTTGGTGGGCATCGGTGTGGCTGCAAAAAAGCCCCAAAGGCTAACTGTCCATGGATCAAAATCTTAAATGGGTAGTAGCTCATCGACATGCATCGGCGAAGTTACGCGACTGCGGCAACTGCTTGGCAAGTTGGTGCCGCAGATAATCGCACTCATGCTGGATAACCCCGGCCCCTGTGGGTTATGCCCGTTACCCCGTAGTGGCGCAGTAAGTCAGGCCACTCGATAACCAATCATGAACAAGGCTCGCTCCAGATCCAGCAGCCGAACAGCAACGCCCTGCTCCTGAAGGATCTGCACCACCCGGCGCAGCAGGCGGTTGCTATCGCGCACCAGCTTGGCCCAGTACTCCACGCTGTTGCTCTGCTGGGTACTGGCGGTGTACAGGGATTGAAACTTCAAGGGCCCGACCGACGGGTTTCGGCTGCTGGTGCTGGTGGCGTGCGGGCCCCAGCGGAACGCCAGTTCAGCCGGGACCTGCACTTGCTTGCGGCTGGTGAGCCAGTGGCGGACCAACAGGCCAAGGGCGGCACCTACTCGTCCGTCGTAGATAATGATTTGCTCGGGGTCTGCGGCGGCGTAGACCTTGGTCATCGCCGAGTTCATCAGCAGGTCCTTGCCGTCAAAGCGTTTCAGGCTGTCGACAGCGTTGGGATGCAGCCTTTTGACCGCATCCTGGATCGAGGCGTGCAATCCGTTGCGAGTGGCCAACCACTGGCGGGATGGGTCTTTGGCGGTGCGGGCAACCCCTCCCCATTTGAAGACTGCAAGGCATGCTTCAGCCAATGCATCGTCGGATTTATCACCTAAAGCAAACAACTCAGAGCGCAAGCGCTCGGCAATGCAGTCAAAGCTATTGGGAGCATCGCGCTCAGGCCACGAGTAATGCGCCGCCGCTTCCCCCAGGGACTCACACCACCACTCCTTGGCCTTCTCGTGGCGCGCCTTCCAGGGATTCCAGGCGCGGTGATGGGTGATGGCGTAACGGTGGGTGAAGCCACCTTTCCAGAGGCTGGCCAGGTATTGGGCAAAATCTTCCAGGATACCGGGCAGTGCGGTCGAAGTGCCTGTTGTCATTACCATCTGGTTCATTGAGTTTCTCACGTGGGCGATGGGCTTATTTTTCAAGCGTGTAGCGACAGGATATGTCGCGATCAAACCAGCCCCTCAAGACAGGCATACCCAATCGGCCTCTTGCACTAAGCCCTGGGGATGGCCTGAAGTAGCCCCATAATCAATGCAAGGTAATAAGTGCGTGGGGTGCCAAATTGGACAGTTGAGCATTCAAATATCGATTGCCGACACCCCGAACAGCGGGAGTCGGCAACTATTCTGTTCACGGTAGACGCGACATGCGTGCCGTGCCCATCAAGAAAAGGTCAGTGCTCTCCAAGCGAGCGATCTTCCTGAGACACCACCAACTGAACTTCAACCCGCCGGTTTTCTGCGCTTGCCGGGTTCAGGCCGGGTTTTGGTCTGGAATCACCGTAACCCGCCACAATCACTCGCAGTGATTGCTGCCCATCCAGGGCCAAAACCAACAACTTGCGTGCCTCCCGTGCCCGAGCAGCGGAGAGCGTGTAGTTATCGTCATAGACCGTGCAGTACCGCGCATAATCAGTGACCGGTCGGCTTACCGGCACATTGTCGGTATGCCCCTCGACCAATACCTGGCCCTGGCCGTAATCGTGGATGAAGGTAGCGACGCGAACGCTCAACTGAGTCAGCGCCCGCTTGGCCTCATCGGTAATACAGGCGCTACCGCGGCCGAAGGCATTATCAGGCAACGTCAGGCGCCGGTTCTTGATATCGACATCGATCAGCCCCCCTTCACCGCCGCGTTCCAGATCCGCCTGCATCGCTTCAAGCAAGACACTCAGGCGTTTTTGTTGAGTTGTCGCGCCTTGGTTTTTTTCAGCCTGACGCGCTGCTTCCATCTGTTGCTTTTCGACTCGCATTGCCGCTTCGGCCGCTTTGTTCTGCAGCACCGAAACGACAAGCATGAGCATCACGACCGCCATGACACCTGCCATGAGGTCCGAGATGGAAATCCATTCGCTGGGTTTTTCTTTCATGGTCGGTTACGCCGGCTGAACTTTATCGGTCTGCAAACCGCTCGCAGGCACAGGGTCATAGTCCGTCGTGAGTCGACCAAGCAATGCCACGGTCGACTGTGCCGCGTCGCTGAGCACCTGGAGTCGATTGGCAAACTGCTTGTCGATATTGGCCGCCATCTGTTCAGGCAGAGCACTAATGGCTTGTTGGCCTTGGCGATGCGAGTCCGCAAGCGCCTTCACGTCCTGGACGACTGGAGGCAACTGTCGTGCTGATTCACACAATTGCTCAAGCAGTTTGACGCTTGCACTCAGAGGGGTCAGCCTAGCCGGCAAAGCTTCCAGCGCCTCCTGGGTTTTAGCACCCTGGTCGGTCATGGTTTTGAACTGCACATTGAGCGCAGTGAACTGTTCGGCGAGTTGCGGGAAGGTCACCAGTTTGCTCGCCACCGCATCCATCTTGTGTCCTGCCTTGGAAGCCTCCTTCAGGCCTTCCGAAATACTCTTGCCGAGCTCATCCATGTTGGAGCTCATCGTTGCGATCGCTTCGTTAAGCGTGGTACTTGTCTGCGAGAACTGAGAGCTGGTTTTCTTCTGCATATCCTTGGCGCTTTCTGTCGTCACCTGAACTTCCTTGACCACTGTGCCGACATGCTCTGACAACTTATCAACCGCAGTGGAAATGTTGTCGGTCGCACCTTTGAGGTTGGCCGCCATGTCCTGGGTGTTCTGGGTAAAGTCCCGGCTCATCGTGGTAATGGTGCCGGTCAAACTCCCCTCGATGGTCTCCATGACAGTGCCCAGCCGGGTGATGTTGCCATCCATACTCGCCTTCATTTCTCCCAGGTGTCCGGCGAAGTCCTCATTGAGCGACTCGATCGCACCGCTGAGTTTTTCCTGCATGACCTGCACGCTGCCTTTTAGCAGCCCTGCCGAGTCTGCCAGTAGCGTGGCAGATTCGCCCATCAACTGTACCGCCGCCTCCTGGCGTTGCAGGTTATCGGTCTTGGCCTCTACATACCCTTGCAGGCACTCACTCGACATCCTGGTGCTGTCTGCCACTTCGCCCAGTCGAGTCTCGACCGCCTGCAGGCCTTTGAGGCTCTCTTCGACATTAACCAAGCGGCTGAGTTGCGTACTCATCTCGGCGATTTGTGGAAGGTTTTCACTGAGTCTGGCGATCTCGCCGAGCTGTTGATAATGGTCGGCAAGCCGGGTATCCAGCGCATTGAAATGGCTCTCGGCCTGTTTACCATTCTGGAACTCAACCGCCTTGAGCTGCTTGAGCTCGGTCGACAGCTGCAGACCCTGGGCGTTGAAGGCCTCAATTGCCCGAGCGCCGACATTTTCCAGCGCAGCCCGGTTCGCCTGCTCACTTTCGGTATGCAGCGCAAACGTGGCTTTGCGACCGAGATCAATGTCGGCTGCCAGACTGGCAAGTCTTTCATCCAGCGCAGTGAGCTGGCTTTCGGATTGTTTACCGTTCTGGAACTCGACTGCCTTGATCTGCTTGAGCTCGGTGGCCACCAGCAGACCTTGGGCATTGAACGCCTCGACCAGCCGGCTACCGACACTCTCCAGGGCAGCCAAGTGCACTTGGTCGCGTTCGGCATGCAATGCAAGCGCGGCTTTTCGGCTCAGATCAATCTCTGCCTTCATGTGCCCAAGGCACCAGTCCGTGCGCTTGCTTTCCGCTGACCACGGCGCGGCTTCCCACAGCTTGATCACAATGAAGGCAACGATGCCCCACGTGGAGGTTTTGAACTTGGTGCCCAAATCTTTCATCATGCCAGTGAGCTGAGTCAGGGAACCGCTCATGGCGTTGATCGAGTCGTCATGCCCCTGAAGGATGGTCGAGGCCTTGTCCAACGCCAGGCCCAGCCCCAGAAACGTGCCTAAAAGCCCGATGATCAGCAGCAATCCCGGCATGTTGGAAGCGAAGCGCTCCCAACCTGAGGCGACAACGTGGCTCAATTCACCGATTGAACCGTGCTCAATGTCCAGCGCATTGATGCGAGCCCCGCCGCGCCAGTTTTTTTCCCAGTTCGCCGGTTGGCCGAAAACCTGAGAGGTAATCAGCGACAGCAGTAGACCCAACACGATGATGCTGAAAAAAAACACTTCCAGCGGGTTGCTCAGCGAAGGGGTCAAGAACTGCAGGATTTCGCCAATCATGCCGCAACCTCAATCACTTTGAACGCATCCGTCCGTTTCTTGCAGTCGGCCTCGAAAATATTGGCGAAGCTGACAATCAGCGATTTCTCTTCCGGCTCCAGGCTTTCCCATTTTTCGCCGTTCTGTGCGCAGCGAACGAGAATCTCGCCAACCTTGCCGCCGTGATCGATCAGATACTCCTGATCGTCGGCCACAATTTGCTCTTCGCTCTTCTCAAGCAGTTGCAGAAAACCTTCCGCAGCGAACACATAGTTGCGCTTGGCACGTGTCTCATTGCCCAGCACTTCAAGTTTGGCTTCGTCACGTGGTAACAGCTTGCGTAGGTCGTCCAGCACCAGCGCCTCTTCCGACTCCAGTGGTTCCAGCTCTGCCTCCAGCTCCAGGCGTCGCTTAAGCACTCGGTCCTTGACCACGCGTTTATTGAGCTCTTCCCAGGCTGCTTGAGCATTTTGCAAACTCAGGCCCCACACCAGAATCATTTCCTCGAATACAAACGGAATCACGGCCTTGCCGAAGTGCTTGACGGTCATATCGTCCAGGCGCTGTACGTCAGCATCGCTCAATTCCGCCCGTGCTTCGATCAGTTGGGCAGCGACGTCGATAATGAACAGTGGCTCCTGGCTCAGGGACACGACGTCTTCCAGCTGGGTCATTTGCTCTTCGTAAACTTGCAGCAGCTTCTGCACGGCGCGAACCCGCAGGTAATGGTCGAAATCTACGAACGCTTCTTTTTCGACGAGGCGATTAGTCAATGCCTTGACCAAGTGATAGCGGTTGGTCAACGCAATCGCCTGGAGTGCTTCGCGGTCTGCACCCTGGGTTTTGGCCATGGCAGCGTTCAGATCTCGCTCCCGCGCCTGCGCTTCGGCGATCTCCTGCTCATCCAGCAATTTTTTCTGCCATTCACGGGCACGCTCAATCACCCAGTCGATGGCCTGCTGCACCTTGGCTGCCAACGGGTGGGTATCCAGGTGCTCCAGCGCGGCCAAGGCACGCTCCAGGCCAAGACTCAAGGCCTTAACCCATGGCCACGGCACATGGGTTGCGAGCGTTCGAAGTCCCACGCGCATACTGGAAATGTAAGGCTTGGCTGCCTGGTAAAGTCGCTTGACCTCTCCTACAAAAATTTCTGCTTCGTCGGCGAGCCATTTGACGGCTTTGCTAACGGTTTGCTTGACGGCACGGAACGCAGACGAAGCAACGTTTTTCACCGTACTTACTAGAGAATCAAACCAGCCCATTAACTATCGCTCCTTTGATGAATGCCCAATGCTTTACGGTTCGCCGCGACGGTGCCGAGATCAACCTCGGGCCGCGAAGCGTGAATGTCTTGACGCGCAGCCAGCAGCTGAGCGAGTGCTTCCTGAAGATGAGCCTGCTGCAGCACACCGGCGCCTTGGGGCAGCAGGGGCTTGGGCAAAGCCAGTCTCAAACACGTGCGTATTTCACGACCCGATAGTCCCTCGGACGCGGCGGCGAGGACGTCAAGCACCCCTTCCCGCTCCTCTGCCAGGGGAATACCCGGTACCAGCATGCGTGCCCATAGCGCTCGACGCTCACCTTCGCCAGGCAGCTCGAAACGGATGTGCTGAGAAATGCGGCTGACAAAGGCGCTGTCATAGTTGCGCGCAAAGTTGGTCGCAAAAATCACGATGCCAGTGTGCTTCTCCAACTCGATAAGCAGCGTGGAGCGCATGGCATTGACCTCGTTATCAATGCCTTGGGTGACGGAAGACAAACGTTTACCCAGCAACGTGTCGGCTTCGTCCAGGAACAATACTGCGTCTTCGGCACGCGCCAACTCGAACAACTGCGCAATATTCTTTGACGTATCGCCCATGAACTTGCTTTCAAGGTCGGCAATGCTGGCGCTGATAAGCCGTTTGCCGATACTTCCGGAAAATGCCTCGGCCGTCAGCGTCTTCCCCGTACCCGGCGCGCCGTGAAAGTTCAGGATCGTGCCGCTGCCACAAGGGTCGACCTCAGCGAAGCCCCAGGTGACGTAGATGGTGTGATGGTGGTGAATTTTCACCAAGGCTTCATCGAGCTGTTGCTTGATCTGCGGCGAAAGCACTACATCCCGCTCAAGTGTGAAGCGAGGCAATGTGCTTCGCGATGCGGGTGCAGTCTTGGCGGGAGGTTCTTCGGCGGCGGCCAACAGCTCAGGCCGTAACTTCTGATAGAGATAGTCTCTGGAGGACACTGTAATCACCAGTCCATTGATTTGAGCTCTTTGGCTTTGCAGCCTTGCAAGAGAAGCTTGCGCAAGTCCGCAGGCAGTATCTTGATTGAGCCGTTGGAAATCCAACGGCGCATCAGAAAGCTATCGGACAGCAGACGTCGAACTTGAAGATTTTTTGGATCAATTAAGAACCCAGGCGATTAGCACATCACTCCCCGCCGGAGGCCGACTTGCGCCAGGTATCATTCTCTCGCTCCATCTGTTTGTACTTCAGATACAGATCAAAGCTCGCTTTGAGCACCACGACTAAACCGATGGTAGCCATCACGTTTTTCAGCATTTCGCATCCCTCTCTTGTGGTCTGTACTGAGACTACGAGCCGGTCGCGACAGATTGTGTCGGGGCCGAACAGCCGATTCCAAAGGCACGAAAAATACTCACCCTGGCGGTGATAGTCAGTCGTCGTCCCCGACTTCCCCTTCCCGCCCCATCAATACGTGCTCCAGCCTGTCTGCCTGAGATGCGACCTGATGAGCAATGTGCATCAACTCTTCAGCATTCAGATGTTGCACTGGATGACACGCCCGCACGCTCAGCTCCTCGTCCTGGTCGACATGGAAGTCCACCAGATCGAATCGGCAATTGCGTCCAAGCGTGTGCTCCACCAGCGGTGACTGGCTGAACTGTTTGAACATCGCCAATTTTCTGGTCCATTTGTGATCGACAACCTTGGAGGTGAACACCACGTACTGGCCCTTGAACCCCCACCGGACCAATTGGTACCGCCCCTCCAGTTTGAAATGGAACTCAAGCCTCCACGTCGATAGACGCCTGACGCTCATGCGCTCAGTGTCGTGTACGAGTCTGTCTACCATCCCGTGGATGCGCGCGACCGTTTCCTCGGTGCGTTTGCTGGATGTAGAAAGCGAGCCTGAGACACGCCGATAGACGTCGAGAACTTCGTCACCAACTAGAACACCATCGCTGCCCGCGTAATTTTCGGCGTTGTACAGCAAAGCGAATCGTTTGGTTTTTTCCGCTGTCGGCGCCAGCAACACCCGCCTGAACGAATCGGCTTGCAAGGTCTTGAGGAAGCGGACGCGGCCGATGGGGCTGTGGATGTCGCCTGACTCGTCGATATCGCAAGGTATCGTCGCTGCTACCAGCAACTCGGCCATGCCAACAGCGCTGCGCACGGTAACGCTCGGCATATCGAAATCCGCTTTCGACAGATGCCAGCCGTCACCAGCCTCCCTCACGAAAGCCTGCGGATCGCCAGTCAGATCTCTAAGCGTGGTCCCCAATTGGGTTTTGACATGAGCCAGACGCTGCGTCATGACAATGGCCTGATTGCTTATCGCCTCACTGCGATCATCGCCCTTTAGGTCTTCGTCAGTGATTTCATAATGGCTGGTGAGAAAGTCGAGAATCTGCGGCTTCACGGGCGCTTGGTCCACCAACTCCTCATGCAGCTCCACTTCGCGCTTGAACCGGGGTCCCTGGTGGCCCACGGCATGCAGCGTTTGAATGAATGCGTTCATGTTGGCCGCAGCCTGGCGTACCTGATAAAACTCCATGCTTTGACGGATGTGCGGAAAGCCCACCTGAATGAAATGCTCGGCATAACCGGTGCCGGCCGTGAGCATGCGCCGATGTGCCAGTGACCCGATCCGATCAACACGGCCGACTTTTTGCTCCAGAGCGATGGGGCTGGAGGAAATACCGTAATGCACGACACTGTCGCAGAAGGTATGCAGGTCTTCCCCTTCTTGAAAGACATCGGTGGATATCAGCACACGTGGATAGCCAGGCATGCGGAAGAGCGTGGCAATTGCTGTACGGCTGGCGCTGTTCTCGCCGGTAGCTCCGCGAATGGGTGAAGTGGAACGAACCTGGGTGGCCAGGTACTTGGTCAGGCCACTGACTGGCCTTGAGTAGATCTCCGGAAAGTTGAGTTTGATCAACAAATCCAGGTTCTCGACGGTATCGCGCAATATCTGATAACTGCTGAACGGGCTGTGCTTTGCTCGCTGAACATCCAACAGTTCGACGAGTGCCTCTATGAACAGGCCGTCGGCGTCGCCGTCCTTTTCCCTGCGAGCGCTCCTAAGCGAATACAGATCAATGAAAGGATGATCTACACGACACAGCGCGCCGAGCAATTCCTGATGAGTACTCAGTCTGCGCAACAGCCGATCAACCGCACCATTGTTTAAAGTGGCAAGTTGGGGGAATACCTCTGAGTTCCAATTGGGTGCCAGCACAGCAAGCTCGCCATGGCGCCGCAAGCTATCCCAGAGCGTTGAACGCTCCAGTTCACGGGCAAGAGCTGAAGGGTCAGCCAAGTCACACGTGGCCTGGACCCCTTCGAACAACACATTCAACACGCGTTTGGCGACTGTCGCGGCGGCATCGTCACGCGTTGCGACGGCCCGCAGATACGCATATTGAGCCAATCGATAACGTTGGCCGGGACTGGCGACAGACTCGCTCTTGCCGATCACGCTCCAATCGATTTTCAACGACGTCATGGCGGGCATGCCCGGCAAAGATAACCAGTTAGCCTCGAACAATCGGCTCTGCAACAGCGTGCTGCGGAAGTTGTGGGGCAACTGCCCCAGGCCCTTGATGCTGGCCAGCTCCGGATTCTGACCACGATAGAACCAGGTAAAGAAATTGTCGCTGCTTGCCGGTGCATCGAACACGTCAGCGACATCGTTTTCGATCAGGGAGTGACTACGTTCGACCGTGCGCGTTCGGTATAGCTGGTAACTTTTGACAACAGCATTGTCGCCGACGATGTAGCCACTAATCCAATCGTCGTAGGCTTCTTCGAGCTTGAACTTCAGCTCGGAAACGCTGCGCACACGGCGGACGAAAATCAACTGTTTCTTGCCTTCGACAAACGCCAGACGATGCGTCTGTTGACTCACACTGTCCATTTTTGGATGCGGTGGTCTGCGTTTGAAGGAGTTCTCGTAATCGTCCACCAGATATTCAACGACGCTGCGGTCTGCCGCATCCCGTAACGAATCGCCTTCGTCCGCGGCCTCATGACCATCGAACTCTACCGGCCGGTTTTTTTCGCCAGGCAGGTAACTCTCGAACGACGCCAGCATACCCAGCTCAAAACGATTAGAGCAGTTCTCCTGCAAGTGCTCGCTCACCTTCTTTTGCAGCAGAGCGGCGAACAATTTTTGCGCTACGGTCATCTTCACTTCCGCAGCCTCGCCGCTGCGATGCTCACGACGATACATGTTGCGGGTGTGAGCCACCTGATCAAGCGTGAGCGTGTTCAGGCGACGTACGAACAAGCGACTGAGCGCCGCGTGCATGTCGGGGTCGGTCGGATCGCCGCCCTCCGGCAGTGCCGCATACCCCTGGAAGCCGAACAACGCGAGTTGGTTGCGCAACTGTTCAAGATGGCGGTCGTAGGGTGTTGCCGACAGTAGCAAAAGGCGCTTGATACGCTTGTTGTCGCCCAGCAAGGTCGCCAACAAGCGATTACGGTCGCTGCTTTCACAGCCAGCACGCAGGTTGTGCGCTTCGTCCACTACCACCAGATCGAAGCGGGGCAACATCTCGCCCAACGCCTTCACCCAGACATCCTTGACCTGCCGCTTGAGTCCCCCAGGATTGCTTCTGCCGTCCATAGTGTTCAACTGCCTGACGATCTTCTCCAGAAGCTTGCGATGTTGAGGCATCAACTCCTCAAATCGCTGTGTCCAACGCAGCATGTCTGCTACGGTATTTCCCATTGCAAAGCTGAAGGCTGATGTGCAGATAAATAGATCGCGCTCGTTGCCGCTGGCCACTGCCTGAACCACCTCAGACAAATTGTGGCAGGCTCTGAACGGAGTGACCGGCTCGCCACCCAGGCCTTTGACCGCCATGTCCTCAAGCCTATAGTTGCTATGGACAAACGCCCGATAGTCCTTGATCCATTTGTCGCGGACGTTGTTTTTCGGCAGCAGATACAGGACACGCAGACCAGGGTTAAAATGCCGCATCAATGCAGCGACACCGAGGCCGATGTAAGTCTTGCCCATCCCCACTTCATCGGCGAGGTACGCCACCTGACGGTCCGCCAGTTTGTTGTACAGGGCGACCGTGCCCAACAGTTGCTGCTCAGCCAAGCCCTCGAGTTCAGGATTGCCTCCGGAAAAATCGATAACGGCCTCGGCCGTGGCCTTATTGATCCGCTGCATGGGGGGCATCCTTCTTCCGTGAATTTACAGCGTTCAAGGGGCGCTGAAATTGAGTCCTGAACCAGTCGAGGAAACGCGCACCTTCGGCCTCGTCGAGCTGACGCAACAGTTCTTCATTTTCCAGTTCGGTAATGAGTGCCTGTACTCGCCGTATCAGGGTCGCGCAGCTGTGCTGCGGATATCGGGTCAACAAGCCTTGCATGCTGACCAGCGTCAAATAGCGCACAACCACCGTTTCCTCATCACCGCCCGCCGCTTCCACGCTTTCCAGCATGGCCTTCAAAGAGTCGGGCTGACAGCCAGCGAGGTAGTACGCGAGTTTTTTTGCGCTGTTCTCGTCTGCCGCCAGTGCAAGGGTGCGTTCCAATTGCCAGAACGCGCCATTGACCTGCGAGAACTCCGCGAAGAAGCTTTTGGCTTCAATCGCGTCCATCATTTCCGGCAGTTGTTCATCCGTCGCACCCAGTGCGGCACGGAGGTTAAGCATCTGTTGAGCCAGCTCACCGAACTGGCTGATTTTTTTGGTAAGGCGCATCTCGATGAACAAACGCAATAGACTTTGCAGGTCCATCGCCGGCAACTGGCTGGGACGACAGTAAATGTTGCGCTGCGTCACCATCAGGTAACGCTCCACGCACTCGGCACCTGACTGCCAGCGCACCCTGACCAGAGAAGAACGTTCCAGATGGTCACGCAATGCAGGCAGAAACGCATTGCCCGAAGTTGTCTGTGCGAAAACAATTGAGCCAAGGCTTGGCGTTGGGTTGTCCAGCAATGTCAGCTCACCGCTGATCGAATCCTGTGCTATCACTTCCAGCCATTGACTGTTCCAGTCGTATGCCAGGCGCAAGGCCGGCATTGCCAGTCCTTCCGAAGCTTCAGCGCTATGCAAATCCGAGTCCGGGGCAAACCCCGAAGGCAGGGCCGTCAAAGGCTCCAGCAATGGCGGGAAATCGCCTCCTTGCAGAAGAAAACCAGCCTCGACATTTTCCCGGAATGCCTTGTGGCTGAAATTCACTGACCCCACAAACTGCCACGACCGCTTGCCGCGCCCCTGGAATATCTTTGCATGTACCCGGCGAAAGGGGGCTCCGATGACCTGATGGCTATCGTTCCAGGCAGAGGCCCAACCGCACCATTGATCGGTATTGAACGCGTCAAATACTCCGGGATCGACAAGTGCCCGCTTCTCCTCATCCCGAGGCAGCAGCAAACGGACTGTCGGGAACAGACTCATCAGTTTCTGAGTATCGCCACTGTCCGGTTTCTCGCCGAAGAAAGGACTGACGATTTCCAACGTGGCTGCATCCTTGGCAGCGGGCAACGTATGTGGGCGCTGGCCAATGAAGTCGAGGAAAGCCAAACGGTTAGAAGCAGCCCCGGAGAAATAGAAGCTGCAATCAGGATCATCGGCGCTCGCCAACCAGCCGGCCTGCACATTCACTATTTCATCCAGGACAGGGGTGGGCGCGGCTGCCTGAAAAAATCGCAGTGCACGGCGCATGGGTTCAAGAATATTGGCAGGCGCACGAGTCGCTTGCAGCTCGACAAAATGTCCAACCTCGATGTTGTCCCACCACCCCGCCTTGGTCAGGTTGAATGACCCTGCCACCAGCAGAATCGTCGGTATCTGATCGCCCTTTTCCTGCAAAACCAATATTGCCATCTTGGCGTGTTGACACCCCCCGCCGATCCGCACGGGCAAATAATCGACTTCAAGGCGACTGCCTGCCGTGGGGTTGAATACATCCATGTCATGCACCACGGCAAAGCGCCTGCCCTTGTCCTGCATCAATGCCTGCAGCTGGACCGAGCGAATATCGCTCTGGCTTGAAAGTGCATGATCGCCCAGTAGCAGCGGGATGACCTCAAGCTCGAAGAAGTCTGGCTCGAAGCTGTAGGTTGTGAAAAAAGCCGAGGTCACTTCGCGCTCACCAATACAGGCCCGGAACGCATCACTGATGGTGTGTGCTTTCATTGTTGGCCTGCCTTGGCAATGGTCAGGAAGGAATGAAGAAAAAAGCTGTAATCCCAGGTTTTTCCACAATGACCGCAAAGATCCTCAGGCAACCAGGCGCGATCCACGGGAACCCGAACCCTGAGTTTGTCTGCCTCCCAGTGAAGCCACGCGGCTCCACCTCTCTGGCCCATCACTACGCTGTTCTGGATGACGATCTGCTCGATTACCGAAGCGGCATCGCCGCCGTTGGCAGCCTCCACGAGGCTCTGCAGGAACGATAAATGCGGCAACCCCGGCCTGCTCCAGCCCAACGGTAGAAATGGCGCCGTGAGCCGTGGACTCAAGTCGTCGATCAAATCGCTGCGGCTGCGGCCTTTCTGGCTTTGCAACCAGGCAACAAGCGTATTGGCAAACACCAGCACTGGTTGCAGCAACAAAATTTGCTTTAGAACATCCTGCAATTGGGGGTCGACACTCTGCTCGGTCAGCGCCCACTGAATGAAATCGCGCACTGAAGATTTATCGCCAGGCAACAGGAGCCACACGTTAACCGCCTCGAACAACGCGACTTGCAGGGGGCCAGCCCTTTGGTAATTCAGCAGCGCCAGGACGATGTGCTTGCGTACGCCTTTGTCATTGAGCAGCGCGGCAAAGTCGGGCGCCAACAGGGACAGTTGCGCCCGGGTCACATTGTTCCGGCCGGCTAAATCCTCGAAGCGTTGCCACCGAGAGTCACCAAACACCTGCAACATAAGATCCGTGAGCGCCACACCTCGGTCAGTCAGTCGTCTTTCACTGCCTTTGATAAGACCCGCTGCCTGTAGTGCGGAGGAATACAGCCCCCACAGCCCATAGCTGAGTTGATTGCTGAGGATTTGCGCCTTCTTGTGTATGCCCAATTCCATCGAGTCGCGCTTGAGATTGGCGATAGCAAGCTGGCTTCCCAGTGGCCCTGCTTTAACAGAGTCATGAAGTCGCAGGTAAGCCGACAGTTGCTCGGCGCGTGCGTACCGCTGCTGGACATCTTCAAGGGGACGAGATTTCGTGCCTGTATGGGCATATCGGCAGGCCAGCAACGCGACCATGAAATGGCTCATGCGGCTGGTGACCGTTGTCAGGTTACCCACCGCCTTTCGCCCCACCGAGCTCCAGATGGACTCGATGGCCAAGGGATCTCGTGATCCTTTAGGACGTAGCCTGTTATCCAGCAGAGATAGAACGGTAAGCATGAAAACTCGATCCTTGAGAAGGCTGACGCCGGAATGAACAAGGTGTTCAAACCAGCAATATCACCGGGCACCGACAAGATGTGTCGTATGCAGTGATCTGGCATCCAGTGGGTCGCCGAGAGCGGCAGGCAATATGACATCACTCAATACGCACGACAACCACGACACATCCTGACCACTGCTCGTCCTACCCTGCCGCCTCCACAGCATCAGGAGATCTAGCATGGGAACCCGATTAAACCCTTTCGCACACGGCAGCCGCCGCGCCGTTGACACCTGTGCGTTATCGCTGAAGTGGAGTTTCCAACTGCTGCTGGATCTGGGGGGACATCGCACCTTTATCAGCCGACACGGCCTCAATGATGAGGATCTGGCGCATGAACTGGGTCTGGCCAAATGGATAGACGGCGACAATTACAGTCCCGCACTTGCCTTGGCGACACTGCGCAAAGGCGCTCGTAGCTTCAACACCGATCCCCTGTATGCGCCCTACCCGGACAGCCTGGCGACCAATCTTGAGGCCTTGGGAGAATTGTTGGGTTTGGCCGACGCAGAGCTCCAGGTGCTCGGTTTTTGCGTGCTGATGCACACCGATCCGACACTCAGTGATGCTACAGATCAGCTGGGGATGCTGGGACTCAACCGTGCAATAAAAGTGCTGTCAGTACTATTGGGCCTGCCGCTGCCGGAGGTCGAGGCCTGCCTAGCGCATAACAGCCCACTAATGCGCACCGGACTGCTGGAAATAAGCAACAACCACCGTTCCGTCATGGCGTTGAGTTCGATGTTGTCGGTTAGCAACCCGGATCTGCCTGGCCTCCTGCGCTTCAGCAAAGGCACGCCACTGGAGCTGTTCGCCTATGCGTTCCGTTTGAGTCCACCCGGCAGCTTGAGCTGGGAGCATTACAGTCATGTCAGACAGCCGCTGATGATCGCCGAACGCTACCTGAGCAAATCCTTGGCCCAAGGGCGTCAAGGTGTGAACATTCTGCTGTATGGCCCGCCTGGTACTGGCAAGACTCAACTCAGTCGTCTGATCGCTCACAGCCTGGGCAGCGCTCTTTATGAAGTCGCCTGCACTGACAGCCAAGGTGACCCGGTGTCCGCCAAGCAACGTCTGTGTTCCCTGCGCGCGGCCAACAGTGTGCTGCATTCTCAACGCGCCTTGCTCGTACTTGACGAGATCGAAGACATCTTCCAGACCGCCAGCGCAGACGCCAATAGTCGCTCGCAGAAAGGCTGGATCAATCGCATGCTGGAAGAAAATACGCTGCCGTGTTTCTGGCTGAGCAACAGCATAGAGGCTATCGACGCCGCCCATATACGACGCTTCGATATGGTGATCGAGGTGCCCAACCCGCCACTGGCACAACGCAAGCGGATGCTGCGCGAGTGTGGCGGTGGCAAATTGAGCGATCAGTTGATCGAACACCTCAGTGCACACGAGCGAATGACGCCTGCCGTGCTGGAGCGGGCAGTACGCGTAGGACGCAGCGTGTCGCAGCGCGCCAGCAAGGCGCTGGATAACACTATTCGCTGCATTGTCGACGGCACGCTGAAAGCTCAAGGCTTCGAAAAACTTCAGCACACCGACGGCGCTTTGCCAGCGCTTTATTCTCCGGAGTGGATCAACGCCGACCTCCCACTGGACGGACTGGTTGACGGTTTCCGCTCTCATCCACAGGCACGGTTGTGTTTCTACGGGCCACCCGGCACTGGCAAAACCGCATTTGGCCACTGGCTGGCGCAGGAGCTGGGCAAGCCGCTGATGGTCAAGCGAGTCTCCGACCTCGTATCCCCTTACGTGGGAATGACTGAGCAGAACCTGGCGGGCGCCTTCGAGCTCGCGCAACGAGAAGACGCCGTACTCCTGCTGGATGAGGTCGACAGTTTTTTGCAGGACCGGCGCAAGGCGCGGCAAAGCTGGGAGGTCACTGCAGTCAATGAAATGCTCACGCAAATGGAAAGCTACCGAGGGCTGTTCATTGCCTCCACAAACCTGATCCTCGATCTGGATCAAGCCTCTCTGCGGCGCTTCGACCTTAAGGTGCATTTCGGCTACCTAGCAACCGCTCAGGCTCAGGCATTGTTTGCCGCACTTCTGAAGGCTCTGGAGCTCAAGGACCCACAAAACAGTGCTGCGACTCGCTTGCGCGGCGAGACATACCTGACTCCCGGTGACTTCGCGGCGGTCGCGCGCCGGGGGCGCTTCAAGCCATTCGCCAGCGCGGATGAATTGGCAGGCGCATTGCTTGCCGAGTGTCGACTGAAGTCCGCTGGGCAGCAGCGCCCTATCGGTTTCATACATTGAACGGACTAAAGGTTGCCGGATTGTCGCCGATAGGCAGACAACCGGTTTATTCGCCAGCCAAAGGCCAGCTTCAACACTACAAGGATGATTCTCTTGCCTTCAGCCAAGACCCATAGCGCTTTGAGTCGTCAATGGGAGCTGTTGCAACAGCTGCCCAAACGCTCACCCGGTATCACAGTGAGTGAATTGCTGACTCGCCTGACGGCCACTGGCTACTCCATCAGCCGCCGCAGCATCGAGCGCGACCTGCGTGATCTGTCCCTGGTGTTTCCATTGCAGTGCAACGATGGTGGTACGCCCTTCGGTTGGTACTGGAAACCGGGCGTGAGCGTCGAGTTGCAGGGCATTACTCTGACTGAAGCCGTAAGTCTTGCGTTGGTCGAAGATGCAATCCGCCCACTGCTCCCGGGCAGCATGTTGAGCGTGCTGGAACCGCGCTTCGAGCATGCCCGGCAAAAACTCAAAGGCCTCGAAGACGGCAACCCTGCCGCGCGCTGGCCCGACAAAGTTGCGAGCGTTCGGCCGGATTTCAATCTTCGAGCTCCGGAAATCCAGGCAGAAACCTTGGAGGCACTGCAGCATGCCCTGATTAGCGAACAGCAAGTTCATTGTCAGTACTACTCGGCACACACCGACAAACTCAGTGTACTGACTCTCAACCCCCTGGCGATTGTCCAGCGGGGACTGATCACCTATCTGATCGCCACTGCCGCGCCGTATACCGATGTCCGTCAGTTCGCGGTGCATCGCTTTCGTGCGGTAACGGTGCTCGACACGCCATGCCAGGGGCTGGAGTCATTCGAGCTGCAAACCTACCTTGCCACCGACGCCCTGCAGTTCGGCAAACCCGAGAAAATCCGCTTCAAGGCTTGGGTGAGTGAACACCAGGCTCGGTTGATTCGAGAGACGCCACTGAGTAAAGACATGGCGCTCGAAGCATTGTCGGACGGTTATCAGGTGCAGGCCACCGTCAACAATACGTGGCAATTGCACTGGTGGATTTTGTCGTTGGGCGATTCATTGGTCGTGCAGGAACCCGCAGCACTGCGCCAACAGGTAGGCGATACATTGCGCCGCGCCGCTGCGGCGTATGAGCCAGAAATTTAGCTTGTTTTAAGCAACCGACGCGACCGGCCTATTTTTTGGTCGAATGCTCAACAAGGTAGAAACACATGCTTACGCCTTCCATCCTGACCGACATCGCAAGCAATCTGCGTGATCTGGCCCGCTACGTCGAACGCACAACTATCGATAGCCTCCATGACGTATGTATTCCTTTCAGTGAGATCCGCAGCGGCTATCCCGCTCAAACGCTGGGGGCTCTGAAGACCTGGTCCTCTTCCAAAGCGCGCTACATCTATCAGTTTTCAGTTGAAGACGATGCATACGAAGAGCTCCACGGCGCATTTAAGGAAGCCAAGGAGGCTCGGAAAAACGATCGAGCGTATTGCCGTCTCAATCCCGCGTCAGCACTGTTATATGTTGGGAGCTCCTCCGACCTGGATTCGCGGGTCAAACAACACCTGGGCTTCGGCAATAAAGGTACCTACGCCATGCAGCTCTGCCACTGGCTGCCAGAACGCGAGGGTACGTTGCGCATTCAAGCCTGGCGATTCAGCAAAGAGATCGACGGTGCCGTCGTCCAGGCGATAGAAGATGGCTTGTGGGCCTCGAACAAACCCATGTTCGGCAGACAGGGCGCTCGATAAGCAATTCGCTGACCGTTGAAGGCGTCCGCTATTCGTTTGCCTGAGCAAGCAACTGCGGCAGTATTTCTGCCGCTTTGCCGACGAGACTGAACTCCCTTTCTCCCTGGACCGATTCTCGCTGCAGGTTGACATGCACAACTACAGCGCCATGTTCCCTGGCGATCCGAGGAATTTCCGCCGCTGGTTGTACCAGCCCCGAAGTCCCCACCGAAAGCAGCAGATCGCAATCTCTGACGGCCGCCAGCGCTTCATGCCATGCGTGCTCCGGTAGCGACTCACCGAACCAGACCACGCCCGGCCGGACCTTGCCGTTACAGTGTCGACAGCGAGGAGGTTCGATCCTGCGTCCGTCTGCAGGTTCACTCAACTGATCCGTTGTCCCCTTATAAGGCCGGGCACACGCAAAACAGCGCGGTGAGTGGAGGCTGCCGTGCAAATGAATCACCCCATGACAACCCGCACGCTCGTGCAGATCGTCGACATTCTGAGTAATGACCGTCAGCCTGGTGACTAACCGAGCGAGTTCGGCAACAGCCAAATGGGCGGGGTTCGGTTTGGCGGTAAGTACCTTTGAGCGTCGCCATTCATACCATCCCCACACCAACGCCGGGTCGTTGCGAAATGCGTCGGCGGTGGCCAATACCGCTGGATCGAAACGCTCCCACAAGCCAGTCAAGGCGTCGCGAAACGTCGGGATGCCACTCTCGGCAGAAACGCCCGCGCCAGTAAATACGACCACATGGGAAGCATCACGCAAACGCTGGCCCTGGAATTCGATCATGAGTTCGTCCTATCTACGTAACCGGGCAAACCATTCAGCCAACGTACGATCAATCATATTGGCCGGTTGTCGGGTCAACGCTTCGTTTCCACATTTCTCACATCGATCGCACCAATCCCCCGGTCCAAGGGCATCGCTAAGTGGCACGACCGTTTTCTTCCAGCCACATTTGCCACAGACAAATGTGAAGGGTCTTGGTCTTATGGGCATGTCATTACTCCTCTGTTACGCTCGCTTTACGCCACAGGCAGCAAGGCCTGCAGAATTTCCACCTTGCGCTGTAGCTGTTCCACATGAGCCTTTTCCGCTCGCAGCGCCGATCTGAGCTCGCGATTTTCCTCGGCATGCCAATTCGCGCGAGTTCGACGCTCCTGCGTAGTGACATGCCAATCGCTGAGTAAACGCCAGGTTTTGCCGCATCGCGTGTACAGCGCAACCAGCACTGAAAGGATCAGCCCCTGCATCGCCATCGATGCCCAACTCTCAAAACCCATAGCATTTTTCTCCTGACGCAAACGCAGCTCCGGCAGCCAGCCGGTACCAGTGCGTAGCCTTGGCAAAGTCTGGCGCCTGGCCATCAATTCCTTTTTCATGCAAACGTCCCAACGCCTGCGCCGCACACGTGATGCCGCGCTCATATGCCTGCTCGTAGTAACTGGTCGCAAGGTCCTGGTTAACGCACATGCCTCGGCCGTACCAGGCTTGCTCGCCAAGATTGAATGCCGCCTCACCCGATCCCAACACATACGCGAGTTTGAACAACCGCCGAGCGAGGACGCTATCGAAAGGGACGCGACGACCGTTGATCCATAGCCAGCCAAGATCATTGAGCGCATCCGGGTCTGAGGCGAGCGAGTCATCGCGTAGCGAACGATACAGAATGCGCAGCAACGCGGGATCGACCATGGTGACCAGGGGGCTCGCGGCGTTGATCGTGAGGTAGGCAAGATTGCCGTCGACAGGCGCTTTCAACACTCTCAAGGACGGCATGCCAATGTCTGCATCCGCAACGCATGGCGACCGCGACTCGACAAACCGCATGCTCTCGGCATCGGGCAACAGGGCATCCAGAAACTGGAATACTTTTTCATCAGGGCTCATTCGGACAGCCTTCCGGTTGATCATTCGATAGGGCTCATTATCGAAATGACAACGACATTTTGTGTCGTACACGCATCTCGACACATCCTGTCGCGGCTGATCACAACAATGAAGGCTCATCAATACAACCCAGAGCCAGCACTCATGAAAACCTACAGCGCCTTCATGCAACGCTCCATCGCCACTGCCGGTCCGCAAGCCAATTTCACCATCACCGTACAAGCAGTGAGCTCGGCCATGGCCAAGGTCACTGCCGAAGCCCAGTATCCCGGTTACAAGTGTTTCAACGCTCCCACTCAGGTTCGCTGACGTTTCTCCACCTGTGGATCCCTCCCCTCAACAAGTGATAGCTTATCGCCACACTGCGCGAGAATGCACTGGACTGAGTATCCCCGAATGCTCAAGCCTGAGCCTAATCCGCCGATACAGCCTCGATAACCAAGGCCAAGCGGACATCCTCTGCCCCAAGGAAACTCCTGGAATGGATTACCAGTCG
Organism: Pseudomonas sp. KK18; assembly: GCF_037094675.1. Lineage (NCBI taxonomy): Bacteria > Pseudomonadati > Pseudomonadota > Gammaproteobacteria > Pseudomonadales > Pseudomonadaceae > Pseudomonas > Pseudomonas sp. KK18. Next base: position 2,589,164 of record NZ_CP146605.1, on the reverse strand, counting down.
CTCAAGACTCGCCACCACAATGAACGCAACCGCCCACCACCCCAACCTCGCCTTACGTGTCCATCGAGCCCTGAGTTGGCTCAATCCTGGATAAGTCGCAAATATGGCGAGAACAGCGCCTTCGCTGACAAACGTGTCGACCACGACGCAATCCGTCGCACCTCGTTCGTACGGTAGCCGCCAGCCGCTAAATGTGTTTCGTCTTTAGGTCGTTACAACAACTCACCGATAGCGGTGTGTTGAACCCTCAACGTTCACAAGGAGCGTCAACGTGTCTGAAATGCTCATCACGTTCGGTATGCAACTCGATGGTCAACGGGCAACCCGGGCGAGCAATCAGCTGGGCGCTTTGACGGTTGGGCCACAGGGGTTTCTGGATATTCTGGAAACCCAACTGGGCCTGACAGCACACCAACCTTGCGCGGCGCAGCGTACAGCGGCGTATCGGAATTGCCTGGCACACTGCAACAACGCACAGCGTTTCTACAACGCCAGTTTTTCCGCTGATGAGCTGGGTGTGTCCGCTGCATTACTGGATTGGCGAGATGACTTGTATCTGTACGGTTGGGATGGGCGCGTGGAGGCAGATGCCAGCCAGCGCCTGAAGGACCTTACCGAGGTAGAGATGAAAGCCCGCGAGGTAGTCGCGCCATCGATTGGGCAACGCCTGCACAATGTTGCCGAGGCTCTGGCTGTGCGGCGACCACCGATCAAGAATGTGCTGCTGGCTGACGATTGGGAGGTGTACCCACTTGGTTGGCAAGCGGTGCTGCATCAACTCCCACACGAGCGCCTTGAGGTGCCCGTGGGCACGGCGCAAGGCTTCCTAGGCCAGTTGCAGACGCAACTGCGCAAGAGCATTGCCGGTGAGCGCGTGACACCGATGCCGTGGCAAGAGGACGGCACGGTAAAGGTAGTTCAGGCACAGACTCGAGTGTTGGCGGCGAGCTGGTTGAGCCGCTCGCTAGATGAAAGCGTGCAGACCTTGCTGGTGGCCAGTGCCGAGGGCGGCTGCCTTGATGGTCATTTAGTCGGTGCAAACCAAGCTCGCCATGGCCTGAATGGCAGCAGCGATTTGCGGCCGGCCCTGCAGGTATTGCCTTTGGCAATGGAGTTGCTTTGGGCGCCACTGAATTACCCGGCGCTATTACAGTTTCTGACCCATCCGATATGCCCGATTCGGCTGTTTGCCCGTCGACAGTTGGCGACCAAGGTATCGAGTATGCCGGGTATTGTCGGAGCCGAATGGGAAGCAGTCCTGGAGCGCATCGCAGAACACTACGGTGCCGAAGCGCCTCGTGTTCGGACATCCATTGGCGACTGGCTCGAAGCTCCCACGTTCAGTGTTGATGAAGGCGCGCCGCTGAGCGAAGTGCTGGTGCGTGTCCAGCGCTTGCTGGCGTTCTTTCAACCGCGCCTGGGCCACGAAGAACCCGCACACAGCCTAGCTGCTCGGGCGGGTTATGCGCAGTGCGAAGCAGCTTTGGAAACACTAGAGACGCTTCAACTTCAAGGCGTCGAGCGGTTGCGTCCGCGGCAGTTGCAGCAGGTGATCGAACAGGCCACTGCGAGTGGCACGGATAATCCGTTACTGGCCGCCCAGGTCGGCGCTCATTCGACCGTTTCCCGCCCGGGGGCCGCCATTGAGAGCTCGGACACGGTGGTCTGGTGGAATCTGGCCATGCCGGCACTGCCTGCCATTTCGCCGTGGTCCAAAGCGGAACTGCTGCAACTCGCAAATGCAGGAGTGGCGCTGCCCGACGGTGGAACGCTGCTGGCTCAAGCGGCCCAAGACTGGCTACGGCCTTTGCTGGTCGCGAACCGCAATCTAACGCTGGTGCTAGCGCCACCGCACGAGGAAAGTCACCCACTTTGGCAGATGATCGAAGCGGTTGCTCAGCCCCCAAAAATACATGCGCTGGAGGACCTTTTGCTTGCGCCCGGCCTCCTATTTCAGCCACAACCGTCGACCCCCCTACCAGTGCGCAAACGCTGGTGGAAGCTGCCGGCAGACATGCCGCTGGCTCTGCCAGAAAAAGCCTCTTTCTCGAGCCTCAACCTGCTGCTGTTCAACCCTTACCAATGGCTGCTGCAATACGGAGCCAAGATTCAGGCATCCAAGAGTCTCAGTCTGAGCGACAGTTTTCTTCTGAACGGTTCGCTTGCCCACCGTTTAGCTGAACACTTTTTCAGCAGAACCGACGCGTTGACCATGGACGCGGCAGACTTCGCCACATGGTTCTCGATTCATTTCCCGCGCGTGGTGCGTGAAGAAGGGGCAGTGCTGTTGATGGAGGGGCGCGGTGCCGATCTGTCAACCCTGCGCCACCGAGTGTTGCGTGCAATGACCCAGTTGCGAGCGCACTTGGCCAATGCCAATGTCCGCGTCGTAACCGCAGAGCAGGCGTTGGACGGGCAATTCGCTGGAGGCGCTCTGGCGGGTGCTGCCGACCTGGTATTGACCACAGAGGACGGGCATCGAGCCATCGTCGACATGAAGTGGGCCGGCGGCAAAAAATATCCCGAACAACTCAAGGCGAACCGCCATTTACAACTGGCGATTTATGCCGAGTTGCTGCGTCAGGAGACCAATTCGTTGCCGTCCGTGGCGTATTTCATCCTGGAGTCCGCCCGCCTGCTGACACCGGATGACCGCGTATTTGCCGATTCGGAACGGGTGCCCGCCAATCCGCCAAGCACCACGCCCGAACTCTGGCAGAGTTTCACCGAGGCCTGGAAATGGCGTCAGGCGCAAATCACTGCGGGCGTCTTTGAAGTGGCACTGGAAAGTATTGAAGAGGACGAGGATTCGACACCGCCCGAGAAAGCGATGCCAATGGAATACCTCAAGGAAGCCTACAACGACTACCTGGCCCTGGCCGGATGGGAGCAATGACAATGCCTAAGAACGCGCACATCACTTTTATCAGCGCAGGCGCCGGCAGCGGAAAAACTCACCGGCTCACGGAGATTCTGCACCAGGAACTGCTCAGTCAGCAGGTCCAACCTGCAGGCGTTATTGCCACCACCTTCACACGAAAAGCGGCAGCCGAACTTCGCGAGCGAGTACGCAGCCATTTGCTCAAAAAAGGTGAGATTGGCTTGGCGACCTCTATGGGGCAAGCCCGGATAGGCACCGTCAACAGCGTTTGCGGCCAATTGCTGGAGCGCTTCGCATTTGAAGCTGGCATGCCTCCACAACAGCGAGTGCTGGAAGAGAATCAGGCGAAAGTGCTGCTCAATCAGGCAGTAGACCGGGTCCTGCATGGCGAAAGCATGGACACCTTCCTTGCCATCGCACGCCGTCTGGGCCTGGAAGTCACCCATCAACAGGGCGACTATGCGAGCAATAACTGGCTCGATGAACTTCGCCGACTGTTAGATCAGCTACGCACCAACGACATCGACCTCGATCTGGCCCGTGGTTTTGCAGTCCGCAATGCCGAGGATATGCTTGAGCATTTCCCCTCAGCGACCAAAACCGACTTGAGCGGTGAGCTCCTGCGCATCATTCCTGATGTGCTTGGACAACTGATCGCTGCCAACAGCAAGATAAAGCTTACGGCGGACTATGTATCCCTGCTCATGGATTTCCACCGTGAGTTGCTGCAAGGCAACGCGCGCTGGAGTGCCTGGGCAAAGTTGGCCAAATCGGCCCCGGAAGCCAAGCTCAAGCCATTGGTTGCAAGCCTGACCGAAACGGTAGAGCGCTACGCAGAACACACGGACTTGCATCGCGATATCACGGTGTATCTGGAACAGGTGTTCACCTTGGCCATCGACGCATTGCACGTGTACGGCCAGAGCAAACTTGAGCTCGGCGTGCTGGACTTTGCCGACCAGGAACACGCATTGCTGAAACTGCTAGACAACCCCGCCGTGATTCAGGTGCTGGAGCAAGAACTTGATCTGGTCATGGTTGACGAGTTCCAGGACACCAGCCCGATGCAGTTGGCAGTCTTCCTGAAGCTTTCGCGCTTTGCCAAACGGGTTTACTGGGTAGGCGATATCAAGCAGGCCATTTATGGCTTCCGTGGCAGCGACTGTGCATTGATGCAGGCCATCCTCAACGCGTTACCCGAAATGGGCGGTGAGAAACAGGTGTTGCGTAACTCGTGGCGCTCACGACCGGAGCTGGTCGAGCTGGCGAACGAAGTGTTTGGCCCGGCGTTCTCCAGCAGCTTGCCGCCCGACGAAGTTCAGCTGATACCTACTCGAGCGGACCAACTGCCCGGGCCCGCCTTCGCCAATTGGTTACTCGATGGCAGCAATGCCGAGCAGCAGGTGAATGCGTTGGCCGAAGGCATTGGCCAACTGGTGAAAAACCGGCATCAGGTATTCGATAAAACCAGCAAGGAAATCCGTGACGTCCAGCTGGGCGATATCACCGTACTTTGCTACTCCCACAGCAACGTCGCCAAAGTGGCCGCCGCCCTCGCTGCAGCGGGAATGCCCTGCTCCACTGCACAGCCCGGCTTGCTGGCTACCGCAGAAGCAACCCTGGCGCTGGCGTGCTTGCGTCGCTTGAATGATCCCTTCGATACCCTGGCTACCGCGCAGATTGTTTCGCTGGCTGAGGCAGAAGAGCCGGAGAGCTGGGTTGCGGAGCGCCTGCGTTATTTGCATGCGGGTCATCCAAAAGCGCTGTGGCGCGAGCAAGACGTCGACGATTATCGGGCACACCCCTTGGTTGCGGCAGTGGCGCGGCTGCGCGCGGACCTTCCATTGCTGACGCCTGTGGAAGCGTTGCAGCGCTTAATCGCTGAGTGTGACTTACCCTCGCGCGTCACGAGTTGGTCGACCTCGCCAGCACAGGCTCAAAAGCGCATGGCCAACCTCGACGCAATAATCGACTTGGCGCAGCAATATGAGGACCTATGCCGAAATGGGCTGGGGGCTGCATCTATCTCCGGGCTGGTGCTCTGGTTGGGCGAAACGGCCAGCACCAACAACGATGCATTGGCCACACCGGCTTTGGACGCCGTTCAGGTGATGACCCACCACGCAAGCAAAGGCCTGGAATGGCCAGTGGTCATCCTGATGGATTTGGCGCGCGATATTGGCGACCGCCTATGGTCCGTTTCTTCGCGCTCCAATAGCGCGTTCGATCCGCACAAACCATTGCACGACCGCTTCATCCGCTACTGGCCTTGGCCTCTAGGCAAACAGCAGAAGGTCCCACTGGCCGAGAAGTTCGAGCAGACCAGCCTGGCCAAAACGTGCCGAGAGGAAGCTGTTGAAGAAGCAAAACGCCTGCTTTACGTGAGCATGACCCGAGCCCGCGATCTGCTGGTGATCGCACGTTCCGGCAGAAAAACAACCGGGCAGTGGCTCGACTGCGTTCAAGCGCCGTGGTTGATGACAGCCCCAGGCGAGCAAGTTCTACGTTTACCTAGCGGGAAATCGTTGCCGGCTGACTGTCGAACACTGACCGCCGACAATGCGCCAGAACCTATCGCAGTTGCCGTGCAAAATCTGCATTGGCTTGCCCCACTGGTAGTTGCCAAGCCGCGTATGCAACTGAGCTTTCAGCCGTCCAGTAGCGTCATCCGATCGGTGACAGGCGCCGGCGAAAAATGCCAAATCGGCACCCGCATCGCCTTGCAGGGCAGCCCGGATATGAGTGCATTGGGGACCGCGATTCACGCCAGTCTGTGCCTCTCGTTCACCGATCCAACCCGTCCCGTCGTCCTGGACGAAGTGCAGCGCCTGCTGCTGAGCCATGAAGTACATGAGCATGTGAGCGCCAGCCAGGTCATCAATCAGCTATCTGCGTTGCATTCCTGGATCGAGTCCCGGTGGCCGCATGCCAAAGCCATGGCAGAGTACCCGGTGCAACAGTTGCTCACCTCGGGGCAGATACTGAATGGACGGATTGACCTGTTGTTGGATACGAAGGATGGCTGGGTACTGATTGACCACAAATCCAATCCATCTCCCGAGGCGCAGTGGGAGCGACTGGCTCAAGAACATGCAGGCCAACTTGACGCGTATGCCCAAGCGATTGAGGCGGCATCTGGCAGGCCTGTGATAGAGGCCTGGATCTTCCTGCCTACGGCTGCCGGTGCCATTCGCGTTTTCTAGCCGTGGGCGGGTTTCACTCTCGCGTTAACGATCAATCCCGGCGGTCAGGATTACTTTTGACCGCCTACATCTCAAAGGAAGAAAGCATGACGTTGTATGAATCAATTCTGTTGGAAACCCGAAATGGTGCACTAAGTGATCCCTTTGAGGTTCAGGAGTTGACCTCGGAGCGTCGCCGGGTGATGTACCCCGAGGGTAAGGAGCTAGTTGAAAAATATCGGATTGGTTTCGAGTTCTTCATGAAGTCGGCGATTGGTACGACCATCGCCAACAAAGCCAGTGACGGAAAGACCGGTGCAGGTGGAAACAGTGTCAGCAATGGCGCCAAGGCCCAATACCTGCGGGTAACGCCTGGCGTCTACAAAGTACTGGAGCCTGCCCAGTAACTACCAGACAGTGCTTCAAATCCGCAACTAGCCGATCCATCGCATCAGTTTCGCCACGGCTACTTCCCAGGCCGTGGCTTGCCCCATGCGTAAAGGAATGACACCGCATGAATCGAATGTTCGTCAGCCCATGGTTGTCCGTTTCACCCCATGGCCCCGTGACCTGCGCCCACCCCCACAACAACGACCTTATCCACCTGCGTCAAGGTGAAATGGATGGGGCCTGTGGGCCCTACTGCGCCGTGATGACACTGATCACGCTCGGGGTGATGTCTCGCGAGCAGGCGCTGTCGCTCGATACGTTCGACGGCCGTACTCGTCTTGGGCGCTTTCGCGACAACTTGATGGCCTTTGGTGCACTTGTGACCGAAGGCACCGACGATTTCGACGTGAGTTGGCTGGTCGAGTTATTCAAGAGAGCCGGGGTGGTAACCGACGTATTGGATGTAGCCCCGCGCCGCAAAACCACTATAGGCAACCTCGCCGAAGCGGTCGATCAACGAAAGATCCCCATAGTTGGTGTTCAATGGGAAGGCGGACAGTCGGGACACTGGCTTCTCGTCATCGGATACCAAGGCTTTCAGGTCGATGACGAGGATGAGCTGCAGATCACTCATTTACTCTGCCTCGACCCCACCAGCGAAGCGCCGAAAGTGTCCCTCTGGAACGCGGTGATCGAAGTGTTCACTGAGGAAGGTGAGGCGGTAAACGAAGGTCGCTATTACTGCCGGCACTGGGGGCCATCCAATCCGCCCACCGCGTGCCGTATCACGGAAAGCGTAGTAGTCGGGTTAGATAAAAAAGCTGAGGCCAATCACTTTTTTGAGGGTTGATCTCTCCGCTCGTAAGATTCAGGGATGACTGCACCTACCCATCATCCCTCACTCTATTCAAGCTAACCTGATCCCTTCCAATTAAAGTAATGGCAGCACAACCTCGAGCCCCGCACTTTGCGCTTCTCTGAGTCAGCCCAAGCGAGCCCTACCAATGACGATCAAACAGGCAAACGAGATAGATTGTGCCTACGAAAAACACTATGACCAGTTCAACAAGCAGCACGATTTCCTGAAAACGGTATTCGGCGGTACTCCGCTGGGAGATGACCTGGATATGCTGGCGGATAAAGTCAGCGATGGTCGGTGGTTGAACGTCAAAGCCGGATGGCTATCGAATACCATCCATAAATTCGATCGCTTCGATCGCTTCGATTACTTCGTTGCACGAATCAAGCAGGACTACCGAGGGCGTTTCGTACAGAGCCTGGCAAATGTGCCAGATGACTTAAAGGAGGAGTTCTCCGATAACGAAGCCGAGTTCCAAACGTTTATGGCCCAGGAGCGCGAGGAATGTCGTGACGCCTACGATGAAATGGCTTGCTTGCGATCAGATGCAGAGGAAGAGCTGGGGGCTGAAATTTACTTCGACACGATCGGCTCACAGCCTGACCACTATGAACTCGGTCGCTACGAAAAAAATGCTTGTTGCCTCTGCTGGAGAACCTGGAAACTCTCTGGAATAAGCACAAGGCAATGGCGTTTGGCCTAATGTGCATGGCGAGCCATCTGGGAAATACGGATTACGACCCCAGTCTGACGCAGGTTTTGATGTTCGATTGATACGGTGCATTTGCAGTCCTGAACTACGGTGCTTAAGTTCGCAAACTGGCTTGTGGCGTACCTTTGTCGATTACATGCGCCGATAGCGGTGCCTGAATCGGTCGCGGTAGAAATGGCAGTTACCTGCGCCCTCCCGCGACCGATCGGAAAGCAAAAATCATGGGCAAGCTGACCGCCAAATAGCTTTCCAGACGAGGTAGGACGCGTCACTCCAACTTCACCTACTACCTAACTCACGCCACCAAAGCACTTGCCTCAATCTTGCTCAATGCCGAAAACAATTCATCGACCTGCTTCGGCTCGAACAAGCCGTCCGGACCACTTGGCGTGATATCGGTGAAGGGCGACTCATACAGCAGGGCTGCACTCATAACGCCGTGCTCTGTCAGGTGCTGGATTACCAAGTTACCAAACTCGATCTGGCTGGCGTTGAGTGCTTTTCCAGCCAGGAAGCCAGACAGCGCGTCAGAGGCGGCATCGCGATCCAGGCCAACCAGGGAGCGAATGAACAATCCCAAGCCTCTGGTCTGTTCTTTCGCACGATTGATCTCGCCTGCGCCAGCACCACTTTCAACCAGCATTTGCTCAAGAGCCTCTAGATCCAAGGACGTCAGCGGTTGATTTCGGCGCAGCTTCTGCAACGACAGGTGATCCTGGTGTGCGCGCAAGAAAGCACGGGCCTTATCACGGAAACGCTCGAAACTCGCCGGGTTCACCATCGAAGGCATAATGACTTCGTCGATCTGTCCCAGCTCGTCCTCAAAATCGGTATAGACGGTAACGCCACGCCCTTTTTCCAGCAGTTTGATCAAACTGCGCAACTTGCGGCGAGCCTGTTCCAGCATCGAAACGGTGACATCCTCCCACCACTCCTGCCCCGCCACTGCTTCGATCATCAGCACTTGTTCCGCAATCGCCGGGATATTGGTCTGTCCCAGCAGCGCTTGAGCCAAGTCTTGCACCTGTTCACTTAAACGGACGAAACCTGGTTCTGCATTGAGAATGCACAGCTGCAATCGCAGCAGCAGGAGATCGAAGCGCTTAGCCTCTTCGTCTTCTTCCGCCAAAGTGGTCGGCAATCCTGAAACGTGCTCGGCCAACTCACGCAGTTGAGTCTCACCGGCATCTTTCCAAATGCCTGCAGCGGAATAGATTTCGACCCAACGTCGTTTAGGGCGAACCACGAAATTGTCCAGCGTCATTGAGCACACCCGCTCATGCAGCGACTGGGCAATGTCGTCACGCAGCTGATCATCGCTGAACACGGTCGCATAGGCGCCACGAGGCTCCTTGAGCTCGACACTGTTACGCCGCCGATCCAGGGCCGCCAACATTTCCAATCGAGCTTTGAACAAGCGCTGCCCCAATGGCTCACTCAATGTTCCCTCGGTGGGCTCGGGATTCTGGTTGAAAAACTCCAGGTTCTGGCAGAAATCAAAGATGAAGAAATCTTCCTTGTCCTGCCCTGGGCCGAAGAGGTTTTTGCACAATCGCGTACCTCGCCCGACCATTTGCCAGAACTTGGCTTTGGAGCGAACAATCTTGAAAAACACCAGGTTGACCACTTCCGGCACATCAATCCCGGTATCGAGCATATCCACCGAAATCGCGATGTGCGGCGCCTTATCCTTGATTGAGAAATCATCAATCAACGACTGCGCATATTCGGTCTTGTAAGTAATCACCCGAGCAAAGGCACCGGCCTTATCGGGATAGCTCTCGTCGAAGCGGTCAGCAATAAATTGGGCGTGAGCGTTGTTCTTGGCAAAGATGATGGTCTTGCCCAAGCGGTCACCGCCCGCCACTTTGTGGCCGCGCTCCATGAGGGTTTGCAGCACTTTGTCTACCGTGTCGGTGTTGAACAGCCAGCGGTTTACCGCATCGGAGCTAACCTCGTCCGGTGTTTCTTCCTCTTCTCCCCACTCCAGTTCGTCCCACTGATCTTTCTCATCTTCGGAAAGATCGTCGTAATGGATTCCCTCGCGCTGAAATTTGAGCGGCACCGAAACCCCGCGAGGCTTGACCAGATAGCCCTCTGCAATTGCATCTTCCAGGGTGTAGGCATCGGTCGGAACGCCACTCTCCAGATTGAACAGGCTGTAGGTGTTACGGTCGATTTCATCTTTAGGGGTAGCGGTCAGCCCAACTAGCAGCGCATCGAAGTAGGAAAAAATCGCCCGGTATTTCTGATACACCGATCGGTGCGCCTCATCGATGATGATCAAATCGAAATGGCCCACACCGAAGCGGCGTTGCCCCTCCTGCTTTTCATCAATCAGGCCCATCATCGTCGGGTAGGTCGACACATAGATGCGCCCTTCAGTGTTCTTCTCAGTGACCAGATTCACCGGAGCGGCACTGGGCAAAAAGCTTTTGAAGGCGTTAGCCGCCTGATTGACCAGCGCCACACGATCGGCCAGAAACAGAATGCGTTTGGCCCAATTGCAACGCATCAACAAATCGCTCAGGGCAATTACCGTGCGGGTCTTGCCGGCACCAGTGGCCATCACCACCAACGCCTTACGCTGACGATCCTGCTCGAAGGTTTCGCCGATACGACGGATCGCCCGTTGCTGGTAATGCCGTTCGACGATCAACGGATCGATGGTCGCCTGCCCCAAGGCCTTGCGGCTGATACGGCGCTGAATCAGCAGTTCCAATTCGGCCTTTTTATGGAAGCCCTGAATCAAACGCGGCGGGTACAAGGTGTCGTCCCACAGCCAGTGCTCGTAGCCATTGGTGAAATAAATCAGTGGCCGCTGGCCGTACATCGATTCCAGGCAATCGGCATACAGCTTGGCCTGCTGCTGCCCGGCACGGGCGTCGCGCTGAGTGCGCTTGGCTTCGATCAGCGCCATTGGCTTGCCGTCGTCGGCCCAGAGCACGTAGTCGACAAAGCCCTTGTTCTGAGTGTTCGGCATGCCCGCCACTTCATACTCACGATCACGAGCTGCATCCAACGGCCAACCGGCTTCGTGCAGCAACTGATCGATAAACAGGTCGCGGGTTTGGGCTTCGTTGTAGTCGTGGGTATCGGGCTGTACGGCGTTGGCCGCTTTCGCTGCTGCCACGTCAGCGCGCAGCGAGACGAGTTCTTGATCCAGGGCCGCGTTTTTCTTTTGCGCTTGAGCCAGCGCGGCATCCCGTTGAGCGAGCTCGCTTTCAAGCGTTTGCAGCTGAGTCTGGCTTTGGGTAGCGACGGCTCCTGGCGGTTTAGGCAATAGCGCAGCGTTGAAACGCAACGCACCATCCGGTTTACCGGCCGCACTGCGTGCGTAATGCCGCCCCAGCCAATAGGCCACATGAAACAGCTCGCTGAGGACGGCCTGGGCATCTTGCTCGCGTACCTGGCGGGCGCTGTGCACAGCATCGTTACCACGCTTGCGGATGACTTCCATTTTGGTGTGGAGCATCGGCCCGGTCAGGATCTTGAAGCTGGGTTCAAACAGAAACGCCGACAAATCGCTTTTGTACGGCAACTTCAAGCTGCGATCGGCCTGGAACAGCCACGCCACCAACAACTCCAGAGTGCGCCGGGCATAGAAACAGGAAGAGCGCGGATCAGCCAAGACATTGGCCTCTGCCTTGACCGCTTCGGCATAGAGGCCGGGCCATTCAGTGCGCAAGAAGGCAAAGTTACTCATATCAACATCCTTGAAATATGGCGGCAACGTCTAACCGGTCGGTCAGGTACGGGGTGAATCCGGTGGACAGGATACAAAGTGCCAGCATATCGCGCATCTCTATATTGCCTTCCACGCTGCCGGGCTTGCCGCCATGGCGATTGCCGGGATAGTCACAGGTGAAACCATAGAGGCTTTTCAGCGCCTCGCGAACCTTGGCGTGAGGCCAATGGGGGAGCTGATCGCAGATGCTCGACAGCGACTACTCCTTTACCCGAGGATTGTCGCGGCCCAAGGCTTCCAGCAAGTTGATCTGCTTTTGCAGGCAGGTTTTGATGCGTCCTTCGCCGCCCTTGTCGTGTAGATCACGAAAAGCCTGGTCGAAATCCCGCTGCAGGGTGTGGAGGTGCGGGTGCTCGGCATGGCTGTCGCGCAATCCCTGAACTAGGCTGGCGAACAGCCCGGGTACGGTCGGGTACAACCAACACGGGGCGGCGCAACTCGTAACGCAGGTTGCAGGTCTCGATGAAACCAGAGAGGCGATTGAAGTGCGCATTGGCCAGCGCCTCTCCCGCCAGCTCATCGAGCACGCCGTAGACGTTTTGCAGAAAGCTCAGTAGTGCCGACTCGTCGATAAGGTCATCGGCGGTGATCCGGCGGAAGACTTGAACACTCTGGGGAGGGTCGTCGATGATTTCGGCCAGAACTGCAAGGGACGGTGGCGTTTTCAAGGCGGGCATCAACGCCCGGTACACTCGCAGAACAGATCGGCAGGCGCCGATCCGTGTCGCGCTTTAAGGGGCTCCAGAGCTCGCGCCAGGTACGGGACCAGATCAGGAGCATTGAGCCGCGCATGGATTAGAGCTCGCCTCGGAAGGCGCGGATTTGGAGAGAGGTAAAGAGGGCCTCAAGCTTCGAGAGATCGTTTAGATACAGTTTTTTCATATCTTTGATTGCTGAGAGTCTACGGCTAAACTCCTCCTGCAAGGTCAACGGAGGGACAGGCACATCAATGCTACCCAACCCTTGTATATTTATATTGTATTGCCCTGCAGATGTTTTTGAATTAGCTAAAAGCGACTGCCTTGCCGTTCGACCTAGTAAGAACTCACGCAAGTAGTAAGGAGAAACAACATCTTGACTCAAACGCGCGCGAATCAAATAAGAAGCATAAACAAAACCTCGACCGCAGGACCCTTGTTCAAAAACCGCACAACGCCCAACAAACTCAGGATTACCATTGGACCGCACAAAAAGAATATCTCCTTCTTTCAACAGCAGACGCTCGTAGTCCTTTACCCCAAGAGAGACAAACTTTAAATCCGATATATCAACATCACCTTTTGCGATGTTAGGAATCCTCAAAACAGGGATGTCCTCCCCCCCTGACTTTTCTGATGTGCCATATCGAAACTCCAACACCAGCTCACTCAGCTTTTTCACCTCCCACTTCTTTTGACTAGAGCTGGGATCACCAAACACATCAATAAAAACCTCTTGAGCTAAAGCATCAAGATTAAAAATCGCTTCTCGACGCTTAGCCCTAAGGCATTCAGCCTGATCCAAAATAGACGAAATGCGCACTTGTTCCTGCAAGCTTGGAAGATCAAGAGAAAGTTCCAAACAACGATCAACATTCAAATTTGAAATACTAGTTGTCTTATTACCGAAACTTCTTGCCATAGCCTGGATGCGGGTTGACGAAAACCACCAAAACAAAAAACGCGGATAAACATGTTCGGGATTAGCTCGAAGAACCGATACAAAACCACCAAAACTTGTTTTCCAAGGAAGCGCAGGAATCCAGCTACATTTCCCAACCAAGTTCCAACTATTAGCGCTGGAAATCAATATATCACCTTCTTGCAGAAACTGATCGTTACGGCGCACTAAACTTCTGTCCACAGCCCAAACATCTCTTAGATCGAGTTCAGCCTGAACATTTTTTGTCCGCAGGCATGCAACTGAATTTTCAGTTCCCACCGGAACAACATCCTCAGGCTTGAAGGTAATCCCACGTATAAATGTCGCCACATCACCCAAGGTAACTGTCACAAACGAGGTCATCCCAGCATACCTCTCAGATTTTTCATTCCTAGCTGAATCTCTTTTTCCAACTCGTCCAGCATTGCCAATATTTCCTGAGGCGTACGATGCTCGACTTCCTTATGAATCACTTCCTTGTAGCGACTAATACTGAGATCATAGCCTTGCGTAACAATTTCTTCTTTAGGCACGCAGAAACTTTGCGCCGTGCGCGGGCGAGTTAGTTCCGTCCCCTTACGCTCATTCCAGTGCGCCAACACATCGGGCAGATTGTTTCTGGCATGATCCTCTTCACTCAAGGCAACGCTCGGCGCAACGCCTAACTTGTCCTCACTAAGCAGCGGAGTGCGCCGGTCATCCAGACTCATACCATCTGCCTGCACGTCATAAAACCAGACGTTATCGGTGCCGCCGGAGTTGGTTTTGGTAAACAGCAGAATAGAAGTGGCGACACCCGCATAAGGCCTAAACACCCCACTCGGCAGTTTGACCACGCCGTCCAACTTGTGATCTTCAATGATCATGCGACGCAGCTCTTTGTGCGCCTTGCTGGAACCAAACATCACACCATCCGGAACGATCACCGCCGCACGGCCACCCGGTTTAAGCAGGCGCAGAAACAGCGCCAAAAACAGCAGTTCGGTCTTTTTGGTTTTAACGATGCGCTGCAGATCCTTCGCGGTGCTTTCGTAATCCAGACTACCGGCAAACGGCGGGTTAGCCAGGATCAGGCTGTAGTGTTCGGCCTCCCCTGCGGTGCTTTCCGCCAAGGAGTCACGGTAACGAATGTCCGGGTTTTCCACGCCGTGCAGCAACATGTTCATGCTGCCGATGCGCAACATGGTGTTGTCGAAGTCAAAGCCGTGGAACATGCCGTGGTGGAAATGCTGACGTTGGGTGGCATCAAGCAACAGGCTCGGGTAGGTGTCGCGCAGGTATTCACCGGCCGCCACCAAAAAGCCGCAGGTGCCGCTAGCCGGGTCGCAAATCACATCGTTAGGTTTGGGCGCGGTCAGTTCAACCATCAACTGAATGATGTGTCGTGGCGTACGGAATTGACCGTTCTGCCCAGCGCTGGCGATTTTGCCGAGCATGTATTCGTAGACGTCACCCTTGGTATCGCGGTCGTCCATCGGGATGCCATCGAGCAAGTCCACCACTCTGGCCAGCAACGCTGGCGTGGGGATGGTAAAGCGCGCATCGCGCATGTGATGGCTGTAGGTGGAGTCGTCGCTGCCGATGGTTTTCAGGAACGGAAATACGTGCTCGCCAATCACTTCAAACATGGTCGCCGGAGAGAAATGCTTGAAGCGCGACCAGCGGTAGTCATTGTAATTGCAGCCGCGCGGGTCAAGACCTTCAGGGAAAATGCGACGTTCCATTGGTTGTTTCAGGCGATTGGCCTTGTTCTCTTCCAGGGTATGCAACTCATCCAGACGACGCAGGAACAGCAGGTACGTCAGCTGCTCCATGACTTCCATCGGGTTGGAAATACCACCTGACCAGAACGCATTCCAGATAACGTCGATTTTGCTCTTGAGTTCGCCGGTGATCACCGAATGTTGCTCCATGGCTCACGCGCCCGCTCGGCAGGCGCTAAAAATGTGGGGGATAATAACGTCTGGGCAGAGACGTGCGTATGCCAGACGACGGAATTAATTGTCGAGGAGCGTTCTGTAGTCCAAAACCCTCAGCCTCGCGGTGACGACGTCCCTGCGCCGAACGATCCTCGAAACGGTTTCCAATGCAGCACGAACGAAACGATTGCGTGGAGTATCGATCGCCAACTCATTAACTTTTGACGAAGGATCTTTCGATGCTACTTTTCTCTGCCTGCAATCATTTTTAGCAACAGCCACGCAGACTTGGCCACTCAATCAGTCAGTCAGTCAGTCCCCAATCACAACAGAACGCCCGAGCCTCGCTGCGCCCAAGCAGGTATCAGCTTCCAAGAGTCACGCATCTTACCGTGCAAGGTGTCCGTCGCCGGCTCAAACTTACGTAGGTGCCCCCAGAAGCGATCAGAATGATTGGCTTCCAAAAGATGGCAAAGCTCATGTACCAGCACATAGCGCACCAGATCACGCGGAAGGAATAGTAGCTTGCAGTTCAGAGTGATGCGCCCATGTACGGTACAACTCCCCCAGCGAGTGCGCTGATTCTTGATGGCGAGATCCGTATATCGCAGCCCAGTCTGTTGCGCAAGGTTCGACAGCCACGACGACAGGGCTCCTTTGGCATGGCGTGCCAGCCAGCGGCGTATCGCGGCCTGACAGGCTTCAATGTCGTCGATGGCGCCTGAAACAACAATGCGTCCGGGCTGATTGGTTCTAGCCCCTACGGTTCGACTACGGGTAGCCCGGTACTCAATCCGCCACGACTCGGCCAGCGCAGGCAGGTCGAAAGCTTGGGGTCGGACCGGAGCAGCTTCGCTGACCAAATGACGTACCGAATCGAATTCAGAGAGTCGCTCAGCGATCCAATCGACCTTGCTAGCCACCAACTGCAAGATACGATCACGCTCAAGCCCGCTGGGCACAATGACTATGAGCCCAGCGCGAGCACTGATCTTCAGCCGAAGTGAACGGGCCTTGGTCGAAGAGCGAATCTCGAACTCGAGCTCCCTGCCATCCGGTAAATCCAGATGTGCGTGTGTGGTCGCTTCAAGCACCCGTTCCATCGCCATCCGATCCGTCAGACGCTGACGGCTTGTAGTGCCTGACCTTGAGCGTTTGCACCAAGATCCCAATGAGCTCCATCGCATCACCCGCGAGCAAACCTGCGGCAGAAAACCGCGTGACTATCATGAGCAAAAGCCCGCGCGACAAATCTGGGTCTATCGCGCTGCTGCTCCACCAGCCGGGGAAACAGTGTGTATCTGCCTCGGCCAGGGTAGCCGCCGAGATTTCGACAGCCAGCATCTCAGTAATTGAGGCGTTGTGGGCCTTGATCTTTAGCGCCAATTGTTGGGCGATGGGGCGATTTGCTTCCTCGACGGCATTACGAACAGCATCGGTGAGCTTCTCCAATTCCTCGATCAGTGCAATACCGGCCAAGGTACCAGCGCGCTTCTCGTCGATCAGCCGCTGCAGCTTTTCCGACAGCGGGCGGAAAGACTCATCCAGATCCAGGCGGATGCGCAACTCGGCCGATAGCATGGCCTCGATTTCGAGCGCCTTAGCATCTGGCTTCTTGTCTTTCAGCTTGGTCAGGAAATGCTCGTCCAGCACGTAGGTGGGGAATTCGATTTCCAACTCATCCACGTCGATGTGATCACGGATCAGCTCGCGCGTGCGGGCGGCGTCCTCCTCGGTTGCTTCGATGCTCTTGCTGGCGTCCGGGTAGAACTTCTTCCGGTACAACATATACAGTTTGGTCAGCCAGGCATAAGGTCGAATGAAATCGCGCAACGGCTCGTCGGGCTGCAGCGCCTCATACAGCACGCGCAGGCTACGGTAGCCGCTATCGAATTGCTTCTCGGTGCCATCTACATCGCGCAGGATCTTCATCGCGGTGATGAACGCATCGTGCGAACCATCCCGTGGCACCGTGTCTAACGGAAACAAGTCCCAGACCTGCTGGAAGGTGTTGCGAAAATGCTCGCGAATGGTGTCGAACGGGAAAGCTACGTCCCCCAACTCATTGGGCTTGTAGTTCAGCGCCTCGTTCAGGTGGTCAAAGATGCCGTAGTAATCCAGCACCAAACCGTGGCCCTTGAGTTCGTTATAGGGCCGGTTCACCCGCGCAATGGTTTGCAACAGAGTGTGATTCAGCAGCTTCCTGTCCAGGTATAACGCCTGCAGGATTGGCGCATCGAAGCCGGTCAGCAGCATGTCACACACCACCAGCATCTCGACCTTGCGGTAGGCCTTGTCGCGGTGCTCGTCCTGCTCCGATTGCGCCGGGATCAAGAACTCATTCAGCAATTTCTTGCGCTTGACTTCCCCCAAGTACAGCGCCTTAATGTCTTCGGGATCCTTCTGCGGCGCCTCGGATATCACGGCCATCACTGCTTCATCACCCAAGCGCTCACGCAGCGCTGTCGCGTAGAGTTTCACAGCCTGCTTATCCTTGCACACCAGCATGCCTTTGAAGCCATTGGGGCGGACGTGGTCTGTGAAGTGTTGAACCACGTCATCGGCGATCTGAGTTATGCGCGTGGGATGGAATAGCAGCGCATCTACCCGGGCGCCCTCGGTGATCAGCTTGTTCTGCTCTTCTTGCGGCAGATGGCCAAACTCTCGTTTGAAGGTGGTATCCAGCTTGGTGCCGTGCAGTTGCCAGTCAGTCACGCGCGGTTGCCAGTGAATCGGTTTCACTACGCCGTCGTGCAATGCATCCGTTACTGTGTAGGGGCGGCCCATGTAACGCTCGAGTTTGCCGTCCTCCTTCACGTAACCCCAAGCCTTGGGCGTATTGTGGTCATCGTTCTCGATGGGTGTACCAGTAAAGCCAAACAGCGACGCCCCTTCCAGAGCCGAGCGCATATAAGTACCCAAGTCGCGCTCCTGCGTACGATGCGCTTCGTCGGCCATCACTATCACGTTGGGGCGCTGCTTCGTCACCTGCTTGGGCATTCCCTCGAACAGGTGCACTGTGGTCAGGATCACGCCGCGATAGTCGCCTGTAAGCTTCTCCTCCAGCTCGCGCTTGTTCGGAGCCACCCACACGTTGTCCATGCCAGTAGAATTCAGCTCGCGGTCCATCTGATCGCCCAATTGTTCACGGTCCACCAGCAAGATGACGGTCGGCTGTTGCAACTTCGGGTCTTCCCATAGGCTTCGAGCGGCGTAAATCATTGTCAACGTCTTGCCAGAGCCTTGGGTGTGCCAAATTAGGCCGCGTCGTTTGTCCGCGGGCAGCGTCAGATCAGTCGCCCGGCTCAGGATGCCCTTTACCGCAAGGTACTGCTGGTAACGCACCACCACCTTCTCTGTCTTGCCATCCTTGGTGACGAAGACAATGAAGTGGCGGATAAAGTCCAGCAAATTGCCTCGATCGAACAAGCCATACAGCGAGACCTTCATCTCATCATACTCGTCGATGTCGTGCGGCCACGGATCACGCCATTGCAGCCAGAACTGCAAGCGTCGCCCCGGCACGCCGTACATCATCCGCGTCTCATTGACCCCCACGGCGTAGGCATTCGTGTAGAAGAGCTGGTCGATTTCCTCAGCATACATGCCGAGCTGTTTGGCACCCTCGCGCCAATCGGGCTTGCTGCGACTAGCCGTTTTGGCCTCGATGACGATGATTGGAATGCCATTGATCAGAAGCACAATGTCCGGGCGGCGCGGCGAGCGACCCTCCACCGGAAACTGATTAGTCACCCACCATTCGTTGTTATCCAGATCGTCGTAGTTGATCAACCGCACGTCCTGAGTGGTCTCAGCAGCGTCAAACTTGTAATTGACGCCGTCCTTCAGCCACACCAGCCATTGCTGGTTGTCTCGGCAGCCGCGCAACTTGGTGATGATGGCGTCCACCCGCGCGTCATCTGTCAGCACCGAAGGGTTCAGCGCCTTCAACTTCTTGCGCAACAGGGGTAACAACAACACTTCGCGCTCATCGGGTCGGAATTCGCGCAGTTGCTCGCGCGACCGCCAGGTCCATCCTAGTTTGGCCGCCTTGAGGTGCTCGATAATCTCGCGCTCGACCGTGGTTTCCTCATTGAACAAGGTGCTCACCGTATATGGAGCCAGTGCCTCTATCACTTCAGACATGGGTGTCGCCTTTTGGAATACGGATGTTACCGGTGAGTAGGTTTTGCAGAAGGGAGCGCTTCACCTTCATGGCAGCATTCACCTTTTCCAATTGTGCGCTGATCTGACTCTCGATCCCGTCGAGTAACGTGACAACGTGCTCTTGCTCGGTGAGCGGCGGGCGTGGAAAGCGAAACTGCTTGATCGCTCGTGCGCCGATGTTGTTATTGCCCGCAGATGTATTCGCCACGGCACCGGCTTGCCTACGCCCTAGGGGAGATGCGAGAAAGTAATTGAGGTAAGCGCCCATCAATCGATCTTTATCAGTTCGCACACGGATCAGGTATGAGGCAAAGATCGTATGAGTTTCGGCAACCTCTTCAGAAACGATGGTCGATTTACCTATGTACTCCGGATTTCCGTTCGTGCGAATCAGGAGCACGTCGTCGACCATCAAGCGCAGCGCAGCCGCTTCCGATTCAGTCACTTCGGCAAATGGGACGTCAGTCAAGGCCAGATGCGGTGCGACCACCTGTGGGATCGCGATCACAGGATAACCACCGCGGTAGTCGTTGGACGCAGCGTTAGTGCCGTACTCAACAGCGGTCAAAGACTTGCCTAGCTTGTCATCATCCCAATGCGTAGGGATCCGAGCTGTGTAGCATCGGTGGATCTTGTAGGGCTTAGTTTCAATATCGGCAACCAGGCCACGCTCAAAGACGTGAACCATCAGTGAACGCTTGAGATCCCGCGTCGCCTCCAATTCCGCCTGAGCTTTGTTGATGGCATCATCGACCAGCCTGAGTGATGCAGCGATGTTGCGCTGCTCGTCCATCTCCGGCCACGGTAGCAACAGACGTTGATAGTCCCGCCAATTGAGATTTCGCATCTGCGTGGACTGCTGCTGAACACGCTCAACAATGCCTGTGCGCTGCAACTCAAACAGTGCCCAACCAAGAAACGTCGCATCCACTTTTTCCGCATCGGGCCTGAGCACCTGTACAAAGTTGGATACCGTAGCGCCAGACATGTCCTGCTCGATGAACCCGATTCGACCGACCGGCTGCTCAGGCCCCCCGCCGGAACGCTCAACCAAAAGATCACCCTTCTTCAGACCGAATTGCTCAGCTTTTTCCTTGGAGAAGTAACGAGTGGCGACGTCGCTCATATCAAGCTGCCCGTCGTTCGTGAAGTTTGTCGAACGCATCACCGATACAGCCTGTTCGCCATCGTCATTACCCCAATCGCCGGCAAATTGCTCTGTGATCAGCGATCTGAGCGGCTTGGCCTGCCAATCACCTGGGATAGTGCCAAGGATAGTTTTGAAACGGTGAGTTAGCATCAAGCGCTTTCCTCACACACGACGGCCTTGTTGATACTGGTTAACAAAGATTGCAGTGCACTCTGGGCGCCGTCGGCGGCCATCGAGGCAGCTACTAGTTGCTTCGCGGCCTGTGAGAGCGGAAGAACCCTCTCCGGCTCAAATGTATCGACATACCGCGGCAGGTTAAGGTTGAACTCGTTCTCCCCGATTTCAGCCCTGTCCACCACTGTGAAATAGCGGCGTGCCTCGTCTTCGCAAGCACAGATGCGCAATAGATCGGCAGCGGCCTCGCGCA
The DNA here is from genome assembly GCF_037094675.1 of Pseudomonas sp. KK18. NCBI lineage: Bacteria > Pseudomonadati > Pseudomonadota > Gammaproteobacteria > Pseudomonadales > Pseudomonadaceae > Pseudomonas > Pseudomonas sp. KK18. The sequence continues at coordinate 2,568,088 of NZ_CP146605.1, read as the reverse complement.
GATGGGCAATCTCGCGCTCGGCGGAAAGATCCACTTCCTGCTCGCGAGAGTCGCGCTCTTCCTTGAATTTTCCCAAGTCCTTAACTGCCTTGGTGACCTGCTTGTGTCGAGCCTTGACGGCGTCAATCAGCGTCTTGCGGGCGGAATGGTATTCAGCCTTTGGGGCCAACAACTTGGTTTTGAGCGCGGCCTTCTCACCGCGCCCCGCGGCAGCGATCTCATTTTCGATGCAATCAACTGCAGCCTGCAACGGCGCAAGGGGGTGGAAATACGGATGCGATGGCGTGATGGCTTCTTTTACGGCTTGCACCTTCAAATCCAGGGCATCCAGCTGGGTGAGTTCCGCTTCCAGACGTACTAGAGGTTCGAGCACTGGGCCGTATGCATCCTCGATATCCGCCAGTCGGCCAACACGTTGCACTTCAACCTCCCGGATCAGCTGCACTTCCTGCTCAGCCACCAAGCGGCGGGCCATTATGAGGCTACCAAAGGCGCGCCATGGCACGAGAATGCGCATCAAGTCAGATGGACGCAGTAAATTCTGCGGATTGCCCTTCTGGAAGTGACGCGAGGCCCAGATCATCAGAATTTTGTCCTTACGCTCCGCTGGTTTGTCCTTATTAATCAACACCAGACAGCCAGGCACATTATTGCCGTAAAACAGCTTGCCCGGAAGCACAACGATGGCTTCGATCAGGTCGGCCTCGATGAAGCCACGCCGGATCACGTATTCGGAATCAGCCTTCTGATTCTGGCCATCCTCCTCAACAGTCTGCTCCGGCTGGCCACGGAACAGTACTCCCTGCGACATTACTACCATGCCTTGCCCACCGCGGCCGGTGTCAGGATCAGCATCCTTCAGGGATTTGGCGATCTGTTGCATCCAGGCCCAGTCGCCATTGCTGGCCGGCGGCATGCCGTAGGCCAGTCGGCCGAACTTGTCGCCCGCCGCCACGGTATCGTAACCCCAGTCTTCCAGAGAGAACGGAGGATTCATGATGATCCGATCGAATTGCTTGAGGTTGGCTTTACTAGCACCACTGGAGCCATTCCCAACACTGAGGTGGCGCGGGTCTCGCAGACTATCGCCCTGCTTGTGCTCCCACACGGGGATGCCATGCAGGATCATGTTGATGCGTGAGATGTTGTAGGTCGCTACGTTAGACTCCTGCCCGTGCAACTGCAGTTGGCGCACGTCACCGCCATGCTTCTTGACGTAGCGGATGCATTGCAGAAGCAGTCCACCCGAGCCTGCGGCCCAGTCACAAAGGGACATATTAGCTTGCGGTTGCAGCACCTCGGCCATCAGAAAGCCGACCTCTGCCGGGGTATAGAACTCCCCGCTGGACTTTCCCGCCTTACTGGCGAAGTTGCGGATCAGATACTCGTAGGCGTTGCCGAATAGGTCGTCCGAAACGTGGGCTCTATCGAAAATCTGGCAGCCGAAATGATTGATCAGATTAACCAGCTTGTCGCGCGGCAACTCGTCTTGCTTGTTGAAGTCGATCTTGCCTGTGAGGATGCCATCGAAGTTGTTCTGACGGTGCGCGTTGGCGCGTTCGATGGCCAGCATGGCATCGTTGAGTGCCTGACCGAGCTGGTTTTTTGATGTCCGAGCGACGCCATCCCAGGAGGAACCTGCTGGCACAACGAAGTGATGGTTTTCTGGCGCCATGGCCAAGACGGTGGCCTGGGCTAGCGACATGCCGGCTTTCGTCAGGATCGAAACCTGGGCCTGCACCTCCTCATTGAAGCAATCGCTAATTCGCTTGTAGAAGAGCAAGGCAAAAACGTATCCGCGAAATTCAGAGTGGTCCGCGCTACCACGCAAGATGTCGGCCGCTTTATCCAGATAGTTTTCGAGCTCGCCTTGCGTCATCCGGCGCGTCGGGCGCACGAAAATGGGGGATTCAAGGTTATTGAGAAGCTCTTCCAGATTCATTTCGTTCCCCTTTCACTCCCGGCAGATAGCAAGGGCGGTTGTGCTTTTCCGGCCAATCACATTTATCCGACCATGCCGACAAAGCGCAGACCTTACTGAAGCTTTAGCTAATCTCAATTGGCAACCAATTGGCAACCGGAAAGACCAAATCACAGAAATGAAAAAGCCTGGTCGTTACCGAACCAGGCTAATGCATTGAAATATATGGTCGGGACGGAGTGATTCGAACACTCGACCCCTAGCACCCCATGCTTTTATCAACCAGAACGCGATGGATGCTGGAGGCATCCAAAAGACGGATAAAACCGTTAGGAATCATCGTCATGGTTCCTTCATAGCGTCCAAGAAGATCTATTGACATACGGTGACAGCCGGTACTTTCGGTGGGGCAAAAGTGGGGGCAAAATTCAGCGAAACCACTGATGCTAGGGGTAGGCTGTGGCAAAGCTCACGATTAAGCAACTGGAAGCACTATCGGATGCAGATGATGGCAGAACGCTCCGCGAGGATGGGGGCATTGTCGCCAAGGTTCGAGCCGGTGTGCGCGGCATCACGGTGCAATTCCGTTTTGAATTCAAGTGGGATGGCGCCAAACGGGACCATCGGCTGGGCACGTGGCCAAAGAAATCTCTTGGCGTAATTCGTGCTGAGCGTGATGAGCTTAAGACGATGCTTTCAAAGCGAATCGATCCAACTGCAGGTCGGAAAGCTGCGAAGATCGAAGCTCAGAATGCCATCGCCGCCACAATTGCTGAGGCCGACCGGCTGGCCGTTGAAAACAAGACAGTGAACGACCTGTTCTGTGAATGGCTGCGTGACGGAGTTTCGCGCCAGGATGGTAATGCCGAGCTTCGCCGCAGCTTCAATAAGGATGTATTGCCGCTCATCGGTAGCAGGCGTTTGCGCGAACTCACAGAGCGAGATTTGTTGGACGTACTTCGAGCTATCAAATCACGTGGCCTCAATCGCGCGGTTGTCATTCGCAGCAACGATATAGGGCAAATGCTCCGGTGGGCTGAGAAGCGAAAACCGTGGCGAGCATTGATGAATGATGGCAACCCTGCGGATTTAGTGGATGTAAGCCAGCTTCTGGATCACGACTATGAGGAAGAGCGAGATCGTGTACTGTCCCCAGGGGAGATCCGAGAGCTACGTGGGGTGTTCGATCAGCTTGAACATGACTACGCATCGCTGGCAAGTGGAGCGAAGTATTCGGGAGTTAGACCGGTCAACCCTCGAGTCCAATGCGCTGTATGGATTTGCCTCAGTACCCTATGTCGCATTGGCGAGTTGCTGAAGGCCGAATGGCGCAACATCGATTTGAATAAAGGCATCTGGTTCATCCCAGCTGAAGCCACGAAGGGACGCAAAGGCAAGCGCCAGGATCACCATGTTTTTCTCTCAAGCTTTAGCATGGCCCAGTTCAAACGCCTGAAAGTGGAAACCGGACACACTCATTTTTGCTTTCCGGGCCGAAATGAACTAAATCACGTTGATACAAAAACGGTCAGCAAACTGATTGGAGACCGCCAATGCCGGTTCAAAAACAGGTCCAAGCCACCGGCAGGGCGTCATCATGACGATTCACTGGTGCTTGGCAAAGGAATCAATGGTGAATGGACACCTCATGATTTACGCCGCACCGGCGCCACTACGATGCAGATGCTAGGCGTCAATCTTGAAATCATAGACCGCTGTCAGAATCACGTTCTAGGCGGGTCCAAGGTACGTCGACATTATCTACATCACGACTATCAGCAAGAGAAGAGTCTCGCGTGGAAGCTGCTTGGAGAGCGCATAGAAGCCATCCTCAAAACGCCCCCCCCAGCGAATGTATAGCGTTGACGATGGATGGGACCAACTCCCTTATAACCAGCTGAGTAACAAGTTAAAATACAGAAGAAATGCATGCCACTTACCAATTCTGTACCACTTTAACTACCATTCCACCCGCTCTCCCTTCCAAGCTTTGTGCCCACGACGCAAACGGTATCTTCAGCCGTGCCATCGCCTATTAGTAGATGCCTAAAAGCGCCTGCGCATATTCTTTGTCAACATCGCCATCGGGCTGTTCGGCTTTACGGCGTATCCGGTGGGTTTGGGAAGTCAGGCAAACATTCCGGCGCTCGGTTAAGCTACTGCTCAAATCCCTTCGATCATCGCCTCTGCAATAAGGCCGAAGGCAGCTCATCAAACAGCTTCTGATATTCCAGCGTGAAATAGCTCGAATGGCCGAAGCCCCAGCGCTCCGCCACTTCGGCGATATTCGCTTGGGGGTTCTGCTTCAAGGCGCGACGGGCGCCGTTCAGGCGGACCGAGCGCAGGTATTGCACCGGCGTCACCGCCGCCACTGACTGAAAGCTGTACTGCAAGGTGCGCCGCGAGACCTTCAGACGTTTGCAAAGGTCCAGCACGCTGGGTGCCGCGTCGGGGGCTTCCATCAGCCATTGGTGGCAGCGCTCGACGATATAGCCCCGGGTGCTCGGCCGCGGCAGGGCCTGGCGGGTGTCGACCGCGGTCTCCAGCCACTCGACCACCAGCATCGTCAAGCTGCGCTTGAGCTGCAGTGTCTGCCAACCGGTGCCCAGCTCCATCAGTACCTGCAGCGCGCGAATATCCTTGGCCAGGCGCGCGGGCGGCAGGCAGACCCGGCGCGAAACGGTCGATGCCATCAACACCGCGAGCACCGCCTCGTCCAACAGCCCGCGCAGCGACTCGAACGGCACCGACAGGCACAGCACATCCATGCCGGAGGGTGTCACCACCCGATACTCATCGATGGCCGGCAGCACCGTGGCGCGGCCCTGGACGATTACGCCCTGCTCATCCTCTTGCGGCCACGCCAGCGGCAGCAGGATATTCACCGCATCACACGGAAAGCTGATGCGCTGCACCACCTGCTGGTTGAGGCGCTCGCGAAACAGCTGCACCTCATCCACCTGGGCGACGTCCAGCCAGCCGTCGAGCCGCCCGCTGCTGAGCTGGTCGTACTGCTGCTGCCAGCCCGGCAAGGCGTTGGCGTGCTCGAAAATATCGGTGGTGTGCAGGGACTGGCGCATACGAAGTCTCGACAGGGCGCGCTCGCGAATGAGCAGATGTTACAAAATGTGTGCAACTGTCATGCCGTCGTGCAGTGCGCGTTTCCTGCCTGAAATGACCTTCATCTTGCCCTTATTTGCAGCACCGCCGCCTCAACTTCGTGCACCGCTCTAGTACAGGCATTCAATTCAAACCCTGGCTTCACCAATTGCCACTTTGTGTTAATTACCCGCTCGCTCCCGGCCGTAGAGTGAATCCGCAGGCCAGTTCAACCCGCCGAACTTTGGCACGTACAGAAAGTTGCCTGGCACACCCGTAAAAGAACGGTATCAAGCCGTTACCGGAAGACACAACCACCTCATTCGGCCGGGAACTCAAGGACACACTCATGGGTAATATCTTCAAACATCAGCGCTTCGCCATGGCCCCGTTGGCCTTGGCGTTGGCCCTCGTCAGCCTCACGCCTGAGGCCCAGGCCCATGGCGGCGCGGCAGAAATGGTGCCGCTGCAAAGCACCCTGGAAAACTTCGGCGCCACGGTCAAATATGATGACTACGCCAACGTCTTCGTTATTTCCAAGGACGGCGCCTACGTCAAGGTCAAGCCCAATAGCAAAGTGGCCATGCTCAATGGCAAACGCCTGGAATTGAGCGTGCCTGTGGTGTTCAAGAAGAATACCGCGTACATGTCCCACGACTTTATCAACGAAGTATTCCAATCGGGGCTGGATAAAACTTTCGTGGTTGAAACCCGTCCGCACCCGCTCAATGCCCTGAGCGCCGATGAAATAAAAACCGCCGTGGCCGCTGTCCAGGCGTCTGCGCATGCGAAGAGCAACCTGCGCTATACCGCGATCTCCCTGCGCGAGCCGAAAAAGAGCGAAGTGTGGGACTTCGTCTTCACTGGCAAGCCCGTCAGCCAGCCCCGCCAGGCCGATGTGGTGGTGCTTGACGGCAAGCACGTGATCGAGGCCGTGGTCGACCTCAAGAGCAGGCAACTGCTGAGCTGGGAGCCGATCAAGGACGCCCACGGCATGGTCCTGCTGGACGACTTCGCCACCGTGCAGAACGTCATCGAAACCAGCCCCGAATACGCCCAGGCCCTGGCCAAGCGCGGCATCACCGACGTCAAGAAAGTGGTCGCTACGCCGCTCACCGTCGGCTATTTCGACGGCAAGGACGGCCTGACCCAGGACAAGCGCCTGCTCAAGATAGTCAGCTACCTCGACGTCGGCGACGGTAACTACTGGGCGCACCCCATCGAAAACCTGGTGGCGGTGGTCGACCTGGAAACCAAATCGATCCTCAAGATCGAAGACGCCGGCGTGATTCCCGTGCCGATGAAACCCACCCCCTACGACGGCCGCGGCCGCAAGGGCGCCACGGTCAAGCCGCTGGACATCACCGAGCCCGAAGGCAAGAACTACACCATCACCGGTGACAGCATCCACTGGCAGAACTGGGACCTGCACCTGCACCTCGACTCCCGCGTCGGCCCGGTGATCTCCACCGTGACCTACAACGACCAGGGCAAGAAGCGCAAGATCATGTACGAGGGCAACCTTGGCGGCATGATCGTGCCCTACGGCGACCCGGACATCGGCTGGTACTTCAAGGCCTACCTGGACTCCGGCGACTACGGCATGGGCACCCTCACCTCGCCGATCCAGCCCGGCAAGGACGCGCCGCAAAACGCCGTGCTGCTGGACGCCACCATCGCCGACTACACTGGCGCGCCGACCAAGATTCCGCGCGCGATGGCCATCTTCGAGCGCTACGCCGGCCCCGAGTACAAGCACGCGGAAATGGGCCAGCCGAACCTCAGCACCGAGCGCCGCGAGCTGGTGGTGCGCTGGATCAGCACCGTGGGCAACTACGATTACATTTTCGACTGGGTATTCCAGGAAAACGGCGTGATCGGCATCGACGCCGGCGCCACGGGTATCGAGGCGGTCAAGGGCGTGAAGTCCACCACCATCCACGACGCCACCGCCAAGGAGGATACCCGCTACGGTACGCTGATCGACCACAACATCGTCGGCACCACCCACCAACACATCTACAACTTCCGCCTGGACATGGACGTCGACGGCGAGAACAACTCGCTGGTCGAGCTCAACCCGGTGGTGGCCAAGAACGACCGCGGCGGCCCGCGCACCAGCACCATGCAGATCGACCAACAGGTGGTAAGCACCGAGCAGCAGGCGGCGCAGAAATTCGACCCGGCGACCATTCGCCTGATCAGCAACCCGGGTAAGGAAAACAAGATGGGCTACCCGGTTTCCTACCAGCTGATTCCCTATGCCGGGGGCACCCACCCGGTGGCCAAGGGCGCCAATTTCGGCAGCGACGAGTGTCTGTACCATCGCCTCAGCTTCATGGACAAGCAGCTCTGGGTGACCCGCTACGACCCGCAGGAGCGCTACCCGGAAGGCAAGTACCCGAACCGCTCGGCGGCGGACAGTGGCCTGGGGCAGTTCACCGCGAACAACCAGTCGATCGAGAACACCGATGATGTGGTGTGGCTGACCACCGGCACCACTCACGTGGCACGGGCGGAAGAATGGCCGATCATGCCGACCGAATGGGTGCACGTGCTGCTCAAGCCGTGGAACTTCTTTGATGAGACGCCGACTTTGAACCTTAACGCGAAACCCTGAGAACTCGGCGCCAGACTCAAGGGCCTCATCGCGGGCATTGCCCGCTCCAACAGTGCTCGGCGTGTAGGCTGAAGTCAGGTATCTCGAAGGCCGCCAAAACGCCGGTAGAAACTCTCGCCGGCGTCTGGCAGTGGCCCGTCGGCGGTTTCCATGGTCACGCCCAGCCACTTCTCGGCCTGGGCGTAGATCAGCCGGTAGATATTGCGGCACAGCTGCCGGGCGGCGCGGCCTTCCCAGTCGGCGGGCAACAGCTCGTCGGGCAGTTGCGGGTCACGCAGCAGCAGCTTGCGGTACTCATGAATCAACAGCATGCGCGCCAGGAAGCACTCTTCGGGGTCCAGCTCGGCGCGTTCGCGCAAGGCCTGCCACAGCGGGCGGAACAACTGGATGAACTCACTGTAATGGGCCGACAGCGCTTCGATATTCCAAGTCTCCTTCACTTGCGTGCGCAGCGCCGCGGAGGTGGCTTCCGGCTCAGGGCGGGTGGCGAACACGATGGTGTCTTCCAGCACGCCGAGGTCGCCGAGGGCGGCGTTGACATCGGCGCGGTCGCTGCGCGGGCAGGCCAGCAAGGTTGGCGACAGCGCACCAAAGCCCTGCCACTCCAACTCCTCGCGCACCGACTTGCGCTGGGCCGCCGACAGCTGGGTCAGCAGCACCATGCACCAGCTGCCATCCCAGGCCGGCAGGTTGGAGCTGTAGACACGCTTGAGGGCCTGGTCGAAACGTCGCCGGCCGACCGCCGTGAGGCTGTAATAGCTGCGGCGGCCGACCTTCTCGGCGGTCAGCCAGTCTTCCTTGGTGAGACGAAATATCGAGGTGCGGATCAACCGTTCGTTGATGCCCATCGGCTCCAGCAGGCGAATCAGGCTGCCCAGCCACACCGTGCCGCCGTGGGGCTCGATGGCGTCGCCGTACAAGGTGACGATCAGCGAGCTGGCGCGGATGGGGGTCTGTTCCTGGAAGCGGGCGATCAGGGCGTCGAGCGGCGTGAGGGACGACATTGGCTGTCCGTGCGAAGAAAAACCGAAATATACCTGCTTGGTGGCTGTAGGCACAGGTGCTGTTCAAGCGCCGCTGTGCTTGGGCCGCAGCCCGGAGTCGCGCTGGCGCGGGCGGTCGGCCTCGACCGCGGGCAGTGGCTGGCATTCCTGCAGGTCTTGGAGGCAGCGCTGGGCCAGCTGCTGGTACTCGCGGGTGCCGGCCAGTTTCCAGGCCACCTCGTCGTCGCTGAGGGCACGCTTGACCGCCGCCGGCGCGCCCATGATCAACGACTGCGGCGCGCAGCGGAACCCGGCCTTGACGAAGGCCGTGGCCGACACGAAGCAGCGCTCGGCGATGTGGGCGTTGTCCATCACCACCGCGTTCATGCCCACCAGCACGTCGGCGCCGATGTGGCAGCCGTGCAGCACGGCGCCGTGGCCGATGTGGCCGTTGCGCTCGATCACCGTGTCGCTGTCGGGAAAGCCGTGCATCACGCAGGTGTCCTGCAGGTTGGCGCCCTCTTCCAGGACGATGCGGCCGAAGTCGCCACGCAGGCTGGCCAAGGGGCCGACATAACAATGGGGGCCGATGATCACGTCGCCGATCAGTACGGCGGTGGGGTGGACGTAGGCGCTGGGGTCGATGACGGGGGTCATGCCGTTGAGGCGGTAACATGGCATGGGGCGGTGGCTCCGGCAGGGGCGTACCCCTTATGGCACGCCGAATTTATGGTTATTTATTTTTTTGTAACATATAAAACCGCCCCTGCCCAGCACCCGTCAGTAAATGTACGCCAGGCGGAACTGAATGTAATGCTCGGTCATGGGCCCCGAACGCACTGTCACGTCACGCTAGTATTGCCCCATCAGCTGCCGCTGCTTGCCGAGCATGGTGGCCGCGGAAAAACCCAGGGCAGGCGCGAGCCAGTTGCCGGGATTAAATCAAAACGCCAGCGCCGCTTGCGTCGTGGCGCTGCCAGATGGTTTAGAACGCGTGCCTGACTGCGGCCCTCACAAGCGATACACAAAATGAACATTCGACGCTATTATCGACAAACCGCCCTGCGCAGCCACGCCTGTGCGACTCATGACAATTAGAACAATGGATGAGGTGCGACCATGAGTGACCTGAACCGCAGCCAACGCGAGAGCTTCGCCGGCTGGTTATCCGACATCAACCAGATCTGCGGCGCCTTCGACGGGGAGGCCAGCGCGCCGAACTTCAGTGCCCGCATCGAGGAATATTGCCAAGGCGCGCTGAAGATGAGCGTGGTAGACGCCAGCCACCTGTGCCTGCGCCGCCAGCAGCGCGAAGTGGCGCAGGTCAGCAGCCATCATTACTACGCCGTGTTCCAGTTGGCCGGCAGCGCCTGCATGGCCCAGGGCGAAGCCCGGGAAACCTTGAGCGTTGGCGAAATCATGTTCATCGACAACGCCCGCCCCAGTGCTTTCACCTACAGCGATGCTTCCCGCCAGCTGTCACTGATCCTGCCCTATGACCTGGTGGGCCATACCCTGCCCCACCGGCGCATCGCCGGCGGCCACAAGATCGCCGCCGGGATGGCGGTGGCGGGCCTGGCGGCGCAGTTGCTGCTGGCGACTCGGGCACAGGGCGAGCTGTCGGTGCCGGAGAGTGAAGCGGTGCTGGAATCCACGTTGAACCTATTGCGCCCGGCGCTGGATGCCAGCCCTCAGCAAGTCGACCCACACGAGCGCATTTTCCGCAAAGGGCTGGAGTTGATTGAGCGGCATATTCGCGAGGCTGAGCTGAGCCCGGAATTCGTGGCACAGGAGATTGGGGTTTCGATGCGTGGGCTGTATCGTATTTTCGCCAAGCATGGCTTGGTGGTGGCGCAATACATCAAGCATCGGCGCCTGGACCTATGCGCCCAGGCGTTGCGCCAGGGTGGCGGTGGCGAGAAGCTCGCAGTGGTCGGGTATAGCTGGGGGTTCAGCAACAGCAGCTATTTCACCACGGCGTTCAAGGCGCGGTTCGGGGTGTCGCCGAGCGAGTATCGCAAGCGTTGCCATTGAGTGAATGTCGGGTTCTTGAGGGCCCCATCGCGGGCGTTACCGGCTCCCACAGGGCGGCGCCGCGCCCGGGCCCATGTGGGAGCGGGCGTGGCCCGCGATGAGGCCGGTGCGGCTTGCCTAGGGCTACTGCGCGGCATCCCGGCGCTCATGGGACTGCATCGAAAACGTCCAGTTCGGCCCATACGGCTGCGCCCGCATCGTCTGCCAGCCAATATCGCTACGCGTCTTGCCGATCTCGATATCACTCCCCGCCTTCACCGCCGCCACATCCTTGGCGGCTACATTCGGCGCAGCATGGTTATCCCACGCCTGGCGCACATAGTTGGCGATATCCGCCACCTGCTGATCACCCAGCTGCCCGCGGTACCCCGGCATCTGCACCGTCGACGGCGCCCAGTGGCTGGGCGGCAATTGCGCGCCGTCGAGGATGATCTTCAGCAGCGACTGCGGCTGGTCGGCAATGATCATCGCATTGCCCGCCAACGGCGGAAACATCCGCACAATCCCCTGCCCGTCGGCGCCGTGGCACAGCGCACAATTGTCCTGATAAGCCTTGTGCCCCGGTAGCCCCGCCACCGCCGCGACCGGCGCCCGAACCGCGGGCAACGGGCCGTCGGCCGGCAGCGTCTTGAGATAACGCGCCACCGCTTGCAGGTCGTAGTCGTTTAGATACTGGGTACTCCAGGCGATCACATCGCTCATGCCGCCGAACGCCGCGGTATGGTCGGTGCGCCCGGTCTTGAGGAACAGCACCAGATCCTCTTCGCTCCAGTTGCCCAAACCGCCCCGCGCATTGCCGCGCAAGTTGGGCACCGACCAACCGTCGATGATCGAGCCGCCCGCCAGATACGCCTTGCCGTCGCGATCACTCAACGCCAGCTCCTGCATGGCCATGCCCCGCGCCGTATGGCACGAGCCGCAATGCCCCGGCCCTTCGACGATATAAGCGCCGCGGGCCAGTTGCGCATCCTTGACGGGCGCCCCCGAAAACGGCGCAGGGGTGGGCGCGAACAGCTTGCGCCACAGCGCCAACGGCCAGCGCATCGACAGCGGCCAGGGAATGTCGGCGCTGCGATTCGGCGCCGCCACGGCCGGTACTTCATGCATGAAGTAGTCATACAGCGCGGCGATATCCCCATCGCTCATGAGCGAGTACGACGGATACGGCATGGCCGGGTACAGCGTGCTGCCGTCCTGGCGAATGCCATGGCGCACGGCCTGCTGGAAATCTTCCAGGGAGTAGTTGCCGATGCCGGTGGCCTTGTCCGGGGTAATATTGCTGGAAAATATGGTCCCGACCGGCGCCTCGATCGCCAGGCCGCCGGCGTACAGCGGGCCCTTGATGGCCGTGTGGCAGGCGGCGCAATCGCCCAGGCGCGACAGGTACTGGCCCTTGCTCATGCCCGTGGCGCCGTCATCGACCGATGCCGCACTGGCGTTGGCAACCACAGCCAGCCCAACGCTCAATAGAAACGGCGTCTTCATACGCGATACCCCCTTCATTTGAACACCGGCCCGGTGTTGTCCGGAATGCCCGAGGGGTTGTCCCGCGCCTTCATCTCGCGTTCGTAGGTAGCATTGGCGCGCTTGAGCAGGAACTGGCGCACCGACTCGATCTCGTGGGCCGACATCGCCTGCTGGAACGCATCCATGCCATAGGCCGTGAGCGCGCCCTTGCCGACCACGCGATCGAAGGCATCAGCGCTGTGCAACGCGCCCGACCAGCGCAGGTCTGGCAACACGCCGCCCGACTCGCCGTTGTCGCCATGGCAGGCGGCGCAGAACTGCATGTAGCGGCCATAACCCGGCCCCGCTTGCGCCTCATCGAACTGGGCCGGCGGCTTGACCGGCATGAAGCCCTTGTCCACCAACGGCGGCAGCGTCTTGTCACCGTCCAGGGAAAACACCACGATGCGCGACTTGTTGGTGGTGTAGCCGGCGGTACGGGCGATGCCGCCCATCAGCAGCGGATAGATGCCGCCCCAGCCGACTTCCACGGCGATGTACTGCTTGCCGTTTACCGCGTAGCTGATCGGCGGCGCCATGACCGCGCTTTGCAGCGACTCGCCGAACAGGCGTTCACCGGTGCGCGCGTCGTAGGCGCCGAAATCCCCGGTCGCGAGGCCTTGGAACACCAGATCGCCGCCAGTGGCCAGTACCCCTCCATTCCAAGGGCCTTTGTGGTCGACGCGGAACACCTCCCTTTGCTTGACCGGGTCCCACGCCAGCAGCCAGCCCTGCAGCACCTTGGCCACCTCGGTCTTGACCTTGGGGTCGTCGGGCAGGCCGATCTTGGCCATGTCCAGACCCAGGTTCAGGCCCACCTGGTGCAGTTGCGGGTTGTCGCTGGGCACATAGCCGAAGGGGATTTGCTGCGCCGGGATATACACCAGATTGGTTTTCGGGCTGTACGCCATGGGCTGCCAGTTGTGCCCGCCGAGGTCGCCGGGCAGCCCCAGCCACGGCTGGCCGGTCAGCGAATACAGCGCGCCGTCGACGATATTCGGCCGCCCGGTTTTCGGGTCCAGCCCGGTGGCCCAGTTGACGGTCACGTAGGGCTTGCCGGACAGGAATTCGCCCGTCGCCGCGTCAAGCACGTAGAAGAAGCCGTTCTTCGGCGCGTGCAGGATCACGTGCCGCGGCTTGCCGTTGACCTCGATGTCGGCGGTCATGATGTGCTGGGTGGAGGTGTAGTCCCACTGGTCCTGCGGGGTTTCCTGGAAGTGCCACACGTATTCGCCGGTCTCCGGGCGCACGGCGACGATGCTGCCCAGGAACAGGTTATCGCCCACCCCTTCGGAGCGCAGCTTGTAGTTCCAGGGCGAGCCGTTGCCGACGCCGATATACAGCAGGTCGGTGACCGGGTCGTAGGTCACCGAATCCCACACGGTGCCGCCGCCACCAGATTCGCGCCAGGTGCCGTTGGGGCCCCAGGTCTTGTACGCGAGTTCGGAAAGAGGCTTATCGGAAGGCTGGTGGTCAGGCTGATTGTCTGGCGAGGGCACGGTATAGAAGCGCCACTTGAGCGCACCGGTATTGGCGTCGAAACCGGAGATGAAGCCCCGGGCGCCGAACTCGGCGCCGCCGTTGCCGATGATCACCACACCTTTGGCGACCCGCGGTGCGGCGTCGATGGTGTAGCTGCGGATCTTGCCGAGGGCGGCGTCCTTGGGCACGGTGTCGACGCTCCACTCGACATTGCCGGTCTTGGCGTCGAGGGCGATCAGGCGGGCGTCGAAGGTGCCGACGATGACCTTGCCATTCCAGTAGGCGGCGCCACGGTTGACGGTGTCACAGCAACCGCGCACGGCCACGTCGCCCGGCACCTTGGGATCGAACTCCCACAGCAGCTTGCCGGTCGCCGCCTCGAAGGCCTTGACCTTGCTCCAGTTGGTGGTGGCGTACATCACCCCATCGACCACCAGCGGCGTGCCTTCCTGGCCGCGGTTGGTGTCCATGTCGTAGTACCAGGCGATCTTCAGATTCTTGACGTTGCCGGTGTTGATCTGCTCCAGCGGGCTGTAGCGTTGTTCAGAATAGGTGCGGCCGTAGCTCAGCCAGTTTTCCGGGTGCTGGTCGGCGTCGATGATTGCCTGGCCGGTATTTTCGGTGGCGGGCGTGGCCAGCACCAGGCCTGATAACAGCCAGGCCGCCATGGCAGTAAGGGGCTTCAAAAGCTTCATGGTGATGTCCAGGCAATCGTCTTGTTTTTATTAGACGGCCAGCGCATCGGACCCTGGCCGGTGCAACGGTATTCAGTCGCTTCAGTGGCGAATACACACCGACTTGGTTTCGGTAAACGCATCCAGCCAATCCACGCCAAAATCACGCCCGGTACCGGATTGCTTGAAGCCGCCGAACGGCATATTAGCGTCGATCAGGGTGTGGCTGTTGACCCATACCGTACCGGCTTCGATGCGCGGAGTGAGGTTCATGGCCGCCGCCAAATTGGTCGTCCACAGGCTGGCAGTCAGGCCGTAGTCAGAGTCGTTGGCCAGCGCCAGGGCCTCTTCGGCGTCGGCGACGCGGGTCAGGCTGAGCACCGGGCCGAACACTTCTTCGCGGGTCAGGTGCAGCGCCTCGTCGGGGTTCAGCACCAGGGTCGGGGCGATGTAGTAGCCCTGCGGATCGGGGCCGGAGGCACCGCTGATGAGCTCGGCGTTGTGCTCGCGGGCGTTGGTCAGAAAGCCTTGAATCTTCAGCTGCTGAGCCTTGGAAGCGACCGGGTTGATCTGCGTGGTCGGGTCCATGCCCTGCCCCACGCTCATGCCCTTGACCGCGCTTTCGAACTGCGCGACCAGGCTGTCGTAGATCGGCGCCTCGATATAGATCCGCGAACTGGCCGCGCACACCTGGCCCTGGTTGAGAAAGCTGCCCAGCAACAGGCCTTCGACCACCTGCTGGGGGTCGGCGTCCTTGAGCACGATGGCTGGGTTCTTGCCGCCCAACTCTAGGCTGATGCGCGTCAGACGGTCGGCGGCGCTGCGGGCGATGCCCTTGCCGGTGGCCGTGGAGCCGGTGAAGCTGATCTTGCTCACCAGTGGGTGGCTGGTCAGGGCCTGGCCGCAGACCTGGCCGCTACCGGTCACCAGGTTGAACACGCCTGGAGGCACGCCGGCGTCGGTGGCCAACTCGGCCATGCGCATCAGGGTCAGTGGTGTGATCTCCGAGGGCTTGATCACGATAGAGCAACCGGCCGCCAGCGCTGGCATGACCTTCCACATCCCTATCATCAGCGGGAAGTTCCACGGCACGATGCCCGCCACCACGCCGATCGGCTCCTTGCGGGTATAGGCGGTGTAGCGCGCGCCCTCGGGCACCGGGATCGAGAGGTCGAAGGTGCGGCCGCTGATCTTGGTCGCCAGGCCGGCGGTGTAGCGCATCCAGTTCAGCGTGCTGCCCACTTCGAAGGCGCGGGCGATATTGATCGACTTGCCCTGCTCCAGGGTTTCCAGCTGCGCCAGCTCTTCGCCGTGCTGCTCCAGCAGGTCGGCGTAGCGCAGCAGGATGCGCTCGCGCTCGGCCGGCAGGCGCCGTGACCACACACCACTGGTGAAGGCCCGATGGGCGGAGCGCACCGCACGGTCAACATCTTCAGCGCTGGCATCGGCGGTGGTGGCGATCCGCTCGCCGCTGGCGGGATCGTACACCGGCAGGCTGCCTGCGGCTTGCGAAGCCACCCAGCCGCCATCGATATACAGGCCGTGGCTGCGCTTGAGAAAGGCGCTCACGCTGTCCAGGGTTTTGACTATCTGCGTGCTCATTGTTGTTTTCCTTCGGAGAGTGAATGGCCAGAGCTTATCTAATCCGTCACTGGCGCACTTTTGCCTGCGCGCCAGTCACCTTGCTGGCCGTGCCACTCCGCAGATAGAGACACTATTTTAATTTTTTATATTGTTTTTCCGTATCGCTTTATGACTATACTTCATCGCAAAGGCCACCCCAGCCACTCCAACAATGAGCTCGCCCCGATGCCGAGCCCGCTCCATGAGGACCCGCGCCATGCCGCAGCTGTTAACGGTCGAGGTACTTGAACAAGTACGCTTGATCACCCTCCAGCGCCCCGAGGCCCTGAATGCGCTCAACACCCAGCTGTTGAGCGAACTGGCCGAGCAACTGGGCATCGCCGAGGCCGACTCGGCCACCCGCGTGGTGGTCATCACCGGCAGCCGCAAGGCCTTCGCCGCCGGCGCCGACATCAACGAGATGGCCGAGCGCGACCTGGTGGGCATCCTCAACGACCCGCGCCTGGCCGCCTGGCAGCGCATCACCGCCTTCAGCAAACCCTTGGTCGCCGCCGTCAACGGCTATGCCTTGGGCGGCGGCTGTGAGCTGGCGATGCACGCCGACATCCTCATCGCCGGCAGCGACGCACGCTTCGGCCAGCCAGAAATCAACCTCGGGATCATGCCCGGCGCCGGTGGTACCCAACGCCTGTTGCGCGCCGTGGGCAAGTCCATGGCCATGCAGATGGTGCTCACCGGCGAGCCGATCGACGCCCGCCAGGCTCAGCAGGCCGGGCTGGTGAGTGAGGTCACCGAGCCAGAGCTGACGGTCGAGCGCGCCTTGGCCATCGCCCAGCGCATCGCCGCCAAGGCGCCGCTGGCGGTACGCCTGGCCAAGGAAGCGCTGCTCAAGGCCCAGGACACCGACCTGGCCAGCGGCCTGCGCTTCGAGCGCCACGCTTTTACCCTTCTGGCCGGTACCCAGGACCGCGCCGAAGGCATCGCCGCCTTCCAACAAAAACGCCAGCCACGGTTCACCGGGGCCTGACCCGACCATTACTGCCAGAGGGCTGCTGCCATCATGCAATTCGAGACCATCCTGTTTTCCATCGATCAGGGCGTGGCGCTGTTGAGCCTCAACCGGCCCGAGCAACTCAATAGCTTCAACGCGCAGATGCACGGCGAAGTTCGCGAAGCCCTCAAGCAGGTGCGCCAGCGCAGCGACGTGCGCGTGCTGTTGCTGACCGGCGAAGGCCGCGGCTTCTGCGCCGGCCAGGACCTCGCCGACCGCAACGTGGCGCCCGGTGCGCAGATGCCCGACCTGGGTGCCTCCATCGAGAAATTCTACAACCCGCTGGTGCGGGCGTTGCGCGAGCTGCCGATGCCAGTCATCTGCGCCGTCAACGGCGTGGCCGCGGGTGCCGGCGCGAATATTCCGCTGGCATGCGACCTGGTGCTGGCGGCGCGCTCGGCGAAATTCATTCAGGCCTTCTGCAAGCTCGGGCTTGTGCCGGATTCCGGCGGCACCTGGGCGCTGCCACGCTTGGTGGGCATGGCGAGGGCCAAGGCCCTGGCGCTGCTGGGCGACCGTCTGAGCGCCGAGCAGGCTGTGCAATGGGGGTTGATCTATCAATGCGTGGACGATGAAGCCCTGCGTGAAACCGCGCTGCAGCTGGCCCGCCAACTGGCCACCCAGCCTACCGCCGGCCTGGCGCTGATCAAGCGCGCGCTGAATGCCAGTTTCGACAACAGCTTCGATCAGCAGCTGGACCTCGAGCGCGACCTGCAACGCCTGGCCGGGCGCAGCGATGACTACCGCGAAGGCGTCGCCGCCTTTATGGAAAAACGCACACCTGTGTTCAAGGGGCATTGAGCATGAGCGCATTGACCACGCAAACCACCGTCGCGGTAATCGGCGCTGGGGCCATGGGCGCGGGCATCGCCCAGGTCGCGGCCCAGGCGGGCCATGGGGTGCTGCTGCACGACAGCCGCAGCGGTGCAGCCGAACAGGCGATCGCCAACATCGACAGCCAGCTGGCCAAGCGCGTCGCGGCTGGCAAGTTGGCGCCCCATCAGCACGCCGCCTGCATCGCCCGGCTGCAGCCCTGCGCGAGCCTCGAAGGCCTGGCCGATTGCGGGCTGATCATTGAGGCCATCGTCGAGAACCTGGCCGTCAAGCGTGAGCTGTTCGCCGCGCTGGAAGCGCTGTGTCGGCCGGATTGCATCCTTGCCAGCAACACCTCGTCGCTGTCGATCACCACCCTGGCCGCCGAACTGCAGCGCCCCGAGCGCATGGCCGGGCTGCACTTCTTCAACCCGGCGCCAGTGATGGCGCTGGTGGAAGTGGTCAGCGGCCTGGCGACCTCGGCTTCAGTTGCCGCAGCCTTGTACAACACCGCCAAGGCTTGGGGCAAGAAGCCAGTGCACACCCGCTCGACGCCGGGCTTTATCGTCAACCGCGTCGCCCGTCCGTTTTACGCGGAGAGCTTGCGACTGCTACAGGAAGGCGCCGCCGATTGCGCCAGCCTCGATGCCCTGATGCGCGACGCCGGCGGCTTTCGCATGGGCGCGTTCGAGCTCACCGACCTGATTGGCCACGACGTGAACTACGCAGTGACCTGCTCGGTGTTCGACGCCTACTACCACGACATGCGCTTTCAGCCGTCGTTGCTTCAGAAGGAACTGGTGGATGCTGGGCGCCTGGGGCGCAAGAGCGGTCAGGGCTTCTACGATTACCGCGAGGCGGCAGCAAAAACACAGCCGGCCCGTTTGACCAGCACCAGCGCCATTGAGCCAGTGGTGGCCGAGGGCGTGGGCGCTCTGCTCAAGCCTCTGCTGCAACGCTTCGAAGCAAGGGGCATCACAGTGATTCAGCGCCCCGGCGCCGGCCTGCTGCGCATCGGCGACGCCACCCTGGCCCTCAGCGATGGCCGCCTCGCCGCCCAACGCGCCCGCGACGAAGGCCTCGACAATTTGCTGCTGCTCGACCTGGCCCTCGACTACACCAGCGCCACCCGTGTCGGCCTCAGCTGGGCCGCGGACTGCAGCCAGTCAGCCATCGACCAGGTGGTGGCCGTGCTCAGTCAAGCCGGCCTGCACGTCACGCCATTGAGCGACACCCCAGCGCTGCTGGTGCTGCGGACCGTCGCCATGCTCGCCAACGAAGCCGCCGATGCCGTGCTGCAAGGCGTCGCCAGCCCAGCCGACATCGACCTGGCGATGTGCGCCGGGGTCAACTACCCCAGAGGCCCACTGGCCTGGGCCGACGCCCTGGGCCTGGCGACCGTGGTGCACACCCTGCACAACCTCCAGGCCGCCTACGGCGAAGCACGCTACCGCCCTTCGCTGCTGCTGCGCCGGCGCCTGGCCGAAGGGAGAAGCCTGCATGAATGACCTCCCTGCCCAGCAACTCGCCGAACGCTGCGCCCAGGCGCTGATGGCCCGCGACAACGCCAGCCTGGCCCTGGGCATGCAACTGCTGGAAGCCGGCCCCGGCCGCGCCCACATGCGGATGCCCGTGCGCACCGACATGCTGCAAGGCCACGGTACCTGCCACGGCGGCTTTCTGTTCGCCTTGGCGGATTCGGCCTTCGCCATGGCCTGCAACACCTACAACGACGCCACCGTGGCCCAGGGCTGCAGCATCGACTATGTGGCCCCCGCCTTCGAAGGCGATGTGCTCAGCGCCCAATGCAGCGAGCAAAGCCGCAGCGGCCGCACCGGCAACTACGACGTGCGCATCGAAAACCAGCAGGGCCAGTTGATCGCCCTATTCCATGGCAAATCCTACAAAGTGCGCGGCACCGTGCTGGCGCAGGAGACCCCGACATGAAAGACGCCCTCATCATCGACGCCGTGCGCACCCCCATTGGCCGTTACGCGGGCGCCCTGTCCAGCGTGCGCGCCGACGACCTCGGCGCCATTCCTCTGCGCGCGCTCCTCGAACGCCACCCACAGGTGGACTGGAGCGAGGTCGACGACGTGTTCTACGGCTGCGCCAACCAGGCTGGCGAAGACAACCGCAATGTCGCACGCATGTCAGCGCTGTTGGCCGGGCTGCCGGTCAGCGTACCCGGCACCACCCTGAACCGCCTGTGCGGCTCAGGCCTGGATGCGGTGGGCAGCGCCGCGCGGGCCATTCGCAGCGGCGAGACCGGGCTGATGCTAGTGGGTGGGGTGGAATCCATGTCGCGCGCGCCGCTGGTGATGGGCAAGGCTGAAACCGCCTTCTCGCGCCAGGCCGAACTGTACGACACCACCATTGGTTGGCGCTTCATCAACCCGCTGATGAAGGCACAATACGGCATCGACTCGATGCCCGAGACCGCCGAAAACGTCGCCACCCAGTTCAACATTTCCCGCGCCGACCAAGACGCCTTTGCCCTGCGCAGCCAGCAGCGCGCCGCAGCGGCCCAGGCCAACGGGCGCCTGGCGAAAGAAATCGTCCCGGTGCTGATCCCGCAACGCAAAGGCAACCCTGTGCGCGTCGAGCAGGATGAACACCCGCGCGCCGACACCACCCTCGCGCAGTTGCAGAAACTTGGCACACCATTCCGCGCCAACGGTAGCGTCACTGCGGGCAATGCCTCGGGCGTCAACGACGGCGCCTGCGCCTTGCTGCTGGCCAGCCCGGAAGTGGCCCAGCGCTACGGCCTCAAGGCCCGTGGCCGAGTGTTGGCCATGGCCACCGCCGGCGTCGAGCCGCGCATCATGGGCATCGGCCCGGTGCCGGCCACGCGCAAGGTGCTGGAACTGGCTAACCTGAGCCTGACGGACATGGCCGTGATCGAGCTCAACGAAGCCTTCGCCGCCCAAGGCCTGGCCGTGCTGCGCGAACTGGGCCTGGCCGACGACGATCCGCGGGTCAACCCCAACGGCGGTGCCATCGCGCTCGGCCACCCGCTGGGCATGAGCGGCGCGCGGCTGGTAACCACCGCCCTGCACCAGTTGGAAGCAATACAGGGCCGCTACGCTTTATGCACCATGTGCATCGGCGTCGGCCAGGGCATCGCCCTGATCATCGAACGAATCTGACTGCAACACTGCGTGCTCCGAACAACAATAATCGAGTGAAGCCATGAACATGTACCTAGACCGCGAAGCCCTGCTGGACCCCTTGCAACACGCCAGCGTCGATCAGCTGCGCAGCCATCAACTGGAACGCCTGCGCTGGAGCCTCAACCACGCCTACCAGAATGTGCCCGCCTACCGCGCGCGCTTCGATGCCCTGGGCGTGCACCCTGACGACCTGAAAAGCCTCGAAGACCTGAGCAAGTTCCCCTTCACCGGCAAGGCCGACCTGCGCGACAACTACCCCTATGGGCTGTTTGCCGTGCCCATGGACGAGGTGGTGCGCCTGCACGCCTCCAGCGGCACCACCGGCAAGCCGACGGTGGTCGGCTACACCCAGAACGACATCGACACCTGGGCCAATATCGTCGCCCGCTCGATCCACGCCGCCGGCGGGCGCAAGGGCGACAAAGTGCACATCTCCTACGGCTACGGCCTGTTCACCGGCGGCCTGGGCGCCCACTACGGCGCCGAGCGCCTGGGCTGCACGGTGATTCCCATGTCCGGCGGCCAGACCGAAAAGCAGGTGCAGCTGATTCGTGACTTCCAGCCGGACATCATCATGGTCACGCCCTCCTACATGCTCAACATCGCCGACGAGATCGAACGCCAGGGCATCGACCCGCACAGCCTCAAGCTGCGCCTGGGCATCTTCGGCGCCGAACCCTGGACCGACGAACTACGTGGCGCCATCGAGCAGCGCATGGGCATCAGCGCGCTGGATATCTATGGGCTGTCGGAAATCATGGGCCCGGGTGTGGCCATGGAGTGCGCCGACAGCAAGGGCCACCCGACGATATGGGAAGACCACTTCTACCCCGAGATCATCAATCCGCTGACCGGCGAGGTGCTGCCCGACGGCGAGTTCGGCGAGCTGGTGTTCACCTCCCTGAGCAAGGAGGCACTGCCGATGATTCGCTACCGCACCCGCGACCTCACCCGCCTGCTGCCCGGCGCCGGCCGGCCGATGCGGCGCATGGACAAGATCACCGGGCGCAGCGACGACATGCTGATCATCCGCGGCGTCAACGTGTTCCCCACCCAGGTGGAAGAACAGGTGCTCAAGAGCAAGGCATTGTGCGAGTGCTACGAAATGCACCTGTCGCGCGACGGCAACCTGGACACCGTGGAAGTGCACGTGGAGCTCAAGGCCGACCACCAGCACCTCACAGCGGCCGAGCAGCAGGCGGTGTGTGGCGAGCTGAGCAAGCAGATCAAGACCTATATCGGCATCAGCACGCGGGTGGTGCTGCAGCCGGCGTTCTCGCTCAAGCGGTCCGAAGGCAAGGCCTGCCACGTGTTCGACAAACGCGGCTGAAGCGATACGCAAATTACACGATACATATAAATTCAGTTTGATATTTATTTCTGTATCACTTATACATATTGCAAGCCCCGACTGCGGAGAACCGCCATGTACGCGCAACTCGTCGACACCGGCGTCAAACGACTCAAGACTCTGGACGAAATGTCCGAGCAGGAGCGCGCCTTCCAGGCAAAGATCGACGCCGAGATCAAGATCGAAGCCAAGAACTGGATGCCCGACGCCTACCGCCAGACCTTGATCCGCCAGATTTCCCAGCACGCCCACTCGGAAATCGTCGGCATGCTGCCGGAGGCCAACTGGGTGACCCGCGCCCCCAGCCTCAAGCGCAAGCTGCAGCTGATGGCCAAGATCCAGGACGAAGCCGGCCACGGCCTCTACCTCTACAGCGCCATGGAAACCCTGGGTGCCGATCGCGATACGGAAATCGCCAAGATGCACGCCGGAAAGGCGAAATATTCCAGCATCTTCAACTACCCGACCCTGAGCTGGGCCGACATGGG
Organism: Pseudomonas sp. KK18; assembly: GCF_037094675.1. Lineage (NCBI taxonomy): Bacteria > Pseudomonadati > Pseudomonadota > Gammaproteobacteria > Pseudomonadales > Pseudomonadaceae > Pseudomonas > Pseudomonas sp. KK18. The sequence goes on along the minus strand of NZ_CP146605.1, from coordinate 2,545,309 downwards.
CGCGGTGGGCTGGCTGGTCGACGGCGCCGCCATCGTCAACCAGGTGGTGCTGCAGCGCACCTCCTACGGCCCCTACGCCCGGGCCATGGTGCGCATCTGCAAGGAGGAGAGCTTCCACCAGCGCCAGGGCTACGAAATTCTCCTGACCATGATGCGCCACGGCACCCAGGCGCAGAAGGACATGGTCCAGGACGCCATCAACCGCCTGTGGTGGCCGTCGCTGATGATGTTCGGCCCCAGCGACGAGCACTCGCCCAACAGCGCCCAGTCCATGGCCTGGAAGGTCAAGCGCCAGGGCAACGACGAGCTGCGCCAGCGCTTTGTCGACCAGACCATCCCACAGCTCGAACTGCTGGGCTGCACCGCCCCGGACCCGGACCTGAAGTGGAACGCCGAAACCGGCCACTACGACTTCGGCGAGATCCAGTGGGACGAGTTCTACGAAGTGCTCAAGGGCAACGGCCCATGCAATCAGGACCGAGTCGCCACCCGTAAAAAAGCCATCGAGGACGGCGCCTGGGTCCGCGAAGCCGCCGTGGCCCATGCCCGCAAACACCACAACAAGAATGCCGCCTGACGCTGGAGAAGCCGTTATGTCCGACTGGACCCTGTTCGAAGTGTTCGTGCGCAGCAAGCACGGCCTGAACCACAAGCACGTGGGCAGCGTGCACGCCGCCGACGCCACCATGGCCATCGAGAACGCCCGCGAGCTGTACACCCGCCGTAGCGAAGGCGTGAGCCTGTGGGTGGTGCCCTCGGCGCTGATCACCGCTTCGTCCCCGGACGACAAGGACCCGCTGTTCGACCCCGCCGACGACAAGGTCTACCGCCACGCCAGCTTCTACGAGCTGCCGCCCGAAGTCGGCCACATGTGAGGTGCGCCATGCCAGCTAACGAACAGCACGACCTCATCGAATACCTGCTGCGCCTGGGCGACACCGCCGTGGTCCAGGGCCAGCGCCTGAGCCAGTGGATCGGTCACGCGCCGGCGCTGGAAGAGGAATTGGCGCTGGCCAACGTCGGCCTCGACCTGATCGGCCAGGCGCGCAACTGGCTGGAGTACGCCGCCGAACTGCTGGACGACGGCCGCGACGCGGACCGCCTGGTGTTTCTGCGCCAAGAGCGCGAGTATCGCAACCTGCTGCTGGTGGAACAGCCCAACGGCGACTTTGCGGTGACCATGCTCAAGCAGTTTCTCTACGACGCCTGGCACTTTCAGGTGCTGCACGGCCTGAGCAGTTCTAGCGACGAACGCATTGCCGGTATCGCCGCCAAGGGCCTCAAGGAAGTCACCTACCACCTGCGCCGCTCCAGCGAGTGGGTCGAGCGCCTCGGTGACGGCACCGAGGAAAGCCATGCACGCATGCTCAAGGCGATCGAGCAGCTGTGGCGCTACAGCGTCGAACTGCTGGAAAGCCACGAGAGCGAGCAACGCCTGCGCGCCAGCGGGGTGCTGGGCAACCAGGACGACGTCGTCGCCGCCTGGCAGAGCAAGGTCGCCGACGTGTTCGCCCGCGCCACCCTGCCCGTACCGGCCGCCGCCGTGCCGTTCTACCTGAGCGCGCGCGAGGGCTTGCACACCGAGCACCTGGGCATGCTGCTGGCCGAAATGCAGTACCTGCCAAGGGCCTATCCCGATGCAACCTGGTGAGCTGATCGGCAGCGACCGCGGCGCCCGCGTGTCGCTGGGCGCCGACCTGCCGCGCGCTTGGGAGGTGCTGAGCCGGGTCATGGACCCGGAAGTGCCGGTGGTCAGTGTGGTGGAGCTGGGCATCGTCCGCGACGTGGACTGGCACGCCGGCCATCTGCGGGTGGTGGTCACCCCCACCTACTCCGGCTGCCCGGCCACTGAGGTGATCGAGGACGACATTCGCAGCGCCCTGGAAAGCGCCGGGTTCGCCGCGCCGCAGCTGCTGCGCAAGCTGACCCCGGCCTGGACCACCGACTGGATCAGCGCCAGCGGCCGCCAGCGCCTGCAGGCCTACGGCATCGCGCCGCCGGCCCACAGCACCAGCAAGCGCAGCCTGCTGGGCGAGGCGCCCGAAGTGCTCTGCCCGCAATGCGGCAGCGCCCATACCGAGCTGCTCAGCCAGTTCGGCTCCACCGCCTGCAAGGCGCTGTACCGCTGCTGCGAATGCCGTGAGCCGTTCGACTATTTCAAGTGCATCTGATGCGCTGCGGAGAACAATAAAATGAGCCGTTTTCATAGCCTGACCATCAAGCAGGTTCGCCCGGAAACCCGCGACGCGGTGTCCATCGTTTTCGACGTGCCGGCCGAACTGCGGGACGAATTTCGCTACACCCAGGGCCAGCATCTGGTGATGCGCACCCTGCTCGACGGCGAGGAGGTTCGCCGCTCGTATTCCATCTGCACCGGCGTCGCCGACAACGAACTGCGAGTGGCGATCAAGAAGGTCGCAGGCGGGCGTTTCTCGGCCTTTGCCAATGAACAACTGCAACCCGGACACCAACTGGAGGTGATGCCACCGGCCGGCGAATTCAGCACCGCGCTAGACCCGGCCCGCCATGGCAACTACCTGGCCGTGGCGGCTGGCAGCGGCATCACGCCGATCCTGTCGATCATCAAGACCACCCTGCACGCCGAGCCCCACAGCCATTTCACCTTGCTGTACGGCAACCGCTCCAGCGCCGGGGCCTTGTTTCGCGAGCAGCTGGAAGACTTGAAAAATCGCTTTTTGCAACGCCTAAACCTGATCTTCGTGTTCAGCCGCGAGCAACAAGATGTGGAGCTGTACAACGGCCGTATCAACGCCGAGAAGTGCGACCAGCTGTTCTCCCGCTGGCTGGACGTGAAAACCCTCGATGCTGCCTTTATCTGCGGCCCCCAAGAGATGACCGAAACCGTGCGCGACAGTCTCAAGGCCAAGGGCATGGACAGCCAGCGCATCCACTTCGAACTGTTTGGCGCGCTCAACGACGGCCGCAAGCGCGAGGCCCGCGAGGCGGCTCGCCAACTGGATGCGGAGGTCAGCCAGATCACCGTGATCAGCGACGGCCGCGCCTTGGCCTTCGACCTGCCGCGCAACACCGTCAGCGTGCTGGACGCCGGCAACGCCATCGGCGCCGAGCTGCCTTATTCGTGCAAGGCCGGGGTGTGCTCGACCTGCAAATGCAAGGTAATTGAAGGCGAGGTGGAAATGGACAGCAACCACGCGCTGGAGGATTACGAGGTGGCGGCGGGTTATGTGCTGTCGTGCCAAGCCTATCCGCTTAGCCAGAAAGTGGTGCTGGATTTCGATCAGGTTTGAGTCGCGCCTTGTATTGAATTTGTATTGAACTCACCGGCCTCATCGCGAGCATCGCTCGCTCCAACAGGATACGCGCGACTTTGTTGGAGCGAGCGATGCTCGCGATGAGGCCCGCACAAACAACAAAAATCTCGGAGCCACCCCCTATGTCGCCCCCTACCCTGCAATCCTTCATCGCCGGCCGCTGGATCGGTAGCCAAGGCGCCACCGTGCTGCGCAGCGCCCTCAACGGCCAGCCCCTGTCGCGCACCCATGAAGAGCCCATCGACTTCGCCGAAGCCGTCGACCATGGCCGCCGCGAGGGCAACAAGAGCCTCGGCGCCCTCGACTTCCAGCAGCGTGCTCAGCGCCTCAAGGCCCTGGCCCTGTATCTGGCCGAGCGCAAGGAACAGCTCTACGCCCTGTCCCACCACAGCGGCGCTACCCGCGCCGACAGCTGGGTCGATATCGAAGGCGGCAACGCCACACTGTTCAGCTACGCCGGCATTGGCGGCCGCGAGCTGCCGTCCGGCAATGTGGTACACGAAGGCCCGGCCATGCCGCTGGGCAAGCTCGGCCAATTCGCGGGCACCCATATTCTGGTGCCACGCGGCGGCCTGGCGGTGCACATCAACGCCTTCAACTTCCCGATCTGGGGCATGCTGGAAAAATTCGCGCCGTGCTTCCTTGCGGGCATGCCCTGCGTAGTCAAGCCGGCCACCGCCACCAGCTACCTGACCGAAGCCGTGGTGCGGCTGATGGACGAATCCGGCCTGCTGCCACCGGGCAGCCTGCAACTGGTGATCGGCAGCACCGGCGACCTGCTCGACCGCCTGCAGGGCCAGGATGTGGTGACCTTCACCGGCTCCGCCGACACCGCCGCCAAGCTGCGGGTCAACGCCAACCTGATCCGCCACAGCGTGCCCTTCACCGCCGAGGCGGACTCCCTGAACTGCGCCATCCTCGCCCCGGACGTTGCTCCGGGCGACCCGGAATTCGAGCTGTACATCAAGGAAGTGGTGCGCGAGATGACCACCAAGGCCGGGCAGAAATGCACCGCCATCCGCCGCGCCATCGTGCCCCGCCTGCACCTCGATGCGGTCGCCGAGGGCATCCGCTCACGGCTGGCCAAGGTGGTGGTCGGCGACCCCGCGCTGGAAGGCGTGCGCATGGGCGCTCTGGCCTCCCACGCGCAACAGAAAGACGTCGGCGAACGCCTGGACATGCTGTTGCAAAGCAGCGACCTGCTGTTCGGCGCCCGCGACGGTTTCGCCCCGCGCGGCGAAGGTGTCGAGGAAGGGGCGTTCTTCGCCCCGACCCTGCTGCAGGCCCGCGATCCCCATGCCGAAGGCGGCGCCCACGACATCGAAGCCTTCGGCCCGGTCAGCACCCTGATGGCTTACGACGACCTCGACGAAGCCCTCGCCCTGGCCGCCCGCGGCAAAGGCAGCCTGGTCGCCAGCCTGGTCACCCACAACCCCGCCACCGCCGCCAAGGCTGCCCCGGCCATCGCCGCGTGGCACGGCCGCCTGCTGATTCTCGACCGCGACGCCGCCGCCGAATCCACCGGCCACGGCTCGCCGCTGCCGCAACTCAAGCACGGCGGCCCCGGCCGTGCCGGCGGCGGCGAGGAACTGGGCGGCCTGCGCGCGGTGAAGCACTACCTGCAACGCGCCGCCGTGCAAGGCTCGCCGACCATGCTCAGCGCTGTGACCGGCGAGTTCGTGCGCGGCGCCAAGGTCATCGAGACCGAGGTGCACCCGTTCCGCCGCTACTTCCAGGACGTGCAGATTGGCGAATCGCTGTTGACCCACCGGCGTACCGTGACCGAGGCCGACCTGGTGAACTTCGGGTGCCTGTCGGGTGACCACTTCTACATGCACTTCGACGAAATCGCCGCGAAAAACTCCCAGTTCGGCAAGCGCATCGCCCACGGCTACTTCGTGCTGTCGGCGGCGGCCGGGCTGTTCGTCTACCCTGGCGAGGGTCCGGTGCTGGCCAACTATGGCCTCGACAACCTGCGCTTCATCAACCCGGTGGGCATCGGCGACACCATTCGCGCGCGGCTGACTTGCAAGCGCAAGATAGACCAGGGCAAGGCCAGCCCGTTGGGCGATCCGCAGGGGGTAGTGGCTTGGGACGTGGAGGTCACCAATCAGAATGACGAGGTGGTGGCCAGTTACGACATTCTGACGCTGGTGGTCAAACGCGGAGCCTGATAGGGATAGCCGTCATCCCAGCGATGGAGCTTGCGCAGATACCTGCGCACCCGCCGCTCGCTGGCGATGACTCCCATGCCATCGCTGTACGCCGACCAGAAAGCAGCCGGTGACGCCCCTGACGAGACCAAACAGCCCGTTCCCGTCAAGACGGGCGGCCAAAGCCTACACCTCGACCCTGCGTTGGTATTTTTTAGCAGCCTTGATGGATGTCTGAGTGAGGATGGTCGAAAGCCGCCGCAAGCCTGGCCGGCTAGAATACCCATAACAATTAGAAACCCATCAAGGCGTGCCTTCATGCTGAGAATAAATGACGTGCTGTTCCGCCACACATCGCAACTCTATGTAGGCTCCGTGACGCTGAGCAAGCATGACGATCTGCAGAGCCAACGGGAAAAAATGGCGAGGATTATTCTCGATCAGATGTATCACTTCGCCGGCCTTCTCGACAAAAACGGCACCATTCTGGAAATCAATCTACCCGCCTTGGCGGGCGCGGGCCAAAGGATCGAAGACCTGCGTGGGGTTCCATTCTGGGAAGCCCGCTGGTTTGCTCTGTCCAGGGACAGCCGGGCGCAGCAGCAGGAATACGTCCAACGTGTTGCAGCCGGCGAATTCATTCGCTGCGATATGGAGATTTATGGTGAGGCAAGTGGTGAAGTAACAATCACTGTCGATTACTCGCTGACCCCGGTGAGGGATAACGATGGTGAAGTTGTGTTCCTCGTGGCCGAAGGGCGAAACATCACGGAGAAGAAGCACATTGAGCTTGAGGTCAGCCGCAAGCGAGAGGAATTGGAGCAACTGGTTCGCCAGGTCCAGGAGCTGGACATGGGTAAAAGCCGATTTTTCTCCAACCTGAGCCATGAACTGCGCACTCCGCTCTCGCTCATTCTGGCGCCGCTTGACGAGCTGCTAGCTAACCCCGAAGGATTGGCCCCCCAACAGCTCACCGGCCTGGCAAGCATCCGGCGCAATGCCGTCACGCTATTGCGCCGAGTCAACGAGCTGCTTGACCTTGCCAAGCTGGATGCAAGGAAGATGACGTTAAATTATTTTCGAACCGATGTTGGCACGCTCATAGAGGACGTGACATCTCATTTCGCCGCCCACGCGGCGCTGCATAAAATCAGCTGCGTGGCGCTCGTCCCGGAGCCAATTACGGCAGAGCTAGATGCGGACAAGGTTAATCAGGTCATCTTCAACCTGCTCTCCAATGCTTTCAAAGCAACTCCCGATGGTGGGCGGATCAGCTGCAGTGCACGAAAAATGGGAGATCGACTTTTGCTGACCGTGCAGGACAGCGGCATCGGCATCGCCCACTCATTACGCGACAAAATTTTCGAGCGTTTTCAGCAGGGTGATGCCGAAGGCTCCCAATCGGGAACTGGGCTAGGGCTGGCCATCGTCAAGGAATTCGTCGAATTGCACGGAGGTATCGTTGCAGTCGCCGACTCACCGGGTTCAGGTGCTCTTTTCCAAGTGGAACTTCCCCTTTTCGCCCCCACCGAAGCCCGAGTATTGCAATCCCCGGCACCCTTCCGCTGGCGCGATCCTCAGGTGCCGGAGAGTGTCGAGTTGGCCGAAAGCGAGAATACAGGCGCCGATGTATTGGTGGTGGAGGATAACCCCGACATGCGTCAGTTGATTTCCCGTGTGCTGGGGAGCGAGTTTCATGTCAGGACGGCTAACGATGGGCATCAAGGCCTGATTGCCATGCAGCAACGCACGCCTGATCTAGTCATCACCGATCTGATGATGCCGCAGTTGAGCGGTGATCAGATGCTGCACCAGATGCGCGCCTTGCCTGCACTCGCCCAAGTGCCCGTCCTGGTTCTCTCGGCTCGTGCCGACGAGGAGCTCAGGCTATCCCTTCTGACCGATCTGGCTCAGGATTATGTCACCAAGCCTTTTTTCATCCCCGAGCTGGTCAGCCGGGTTCGCAACCTGGTCATGATGCGCAGGGCACGGGTCGCCTTGCAGAATGAACTGGAAACCCACAACGCTGACCTGGTTCAGCTCGCGAGCGAATTGATCCACGGCCGCCAGGCGCTTCAGCGAAGCCTGCAAGCCAGGCGCAAATCGGAGGCACGATGGCGAGCTATCTATGAACGCTCTGCCATCGGTATTGCCGTGGTCGATCATCAACGGCGTTTTCTTACCACCAATCCCGCTTTTTGTCAGATGCTGGGCTACACCCCGGAGGAGCTCAAAGGCGTCAGCGTTCTAGCCCTCACTCATCCTCAGGACCGCGACGTCACCGATGAGCGCCTGCAGTCACTGCTGGATGGCCACATTTGCGAATATCGCTATCAAAAAAGGTTTGTGCACAAAAACGGCCACTCGCTCTGGACTCAATCGAGCGTGTCGTTGATGCCCGCTACGGGGGACAGCCCTCCTTCGCTAATTGGTGTAGTGGAGGATATTGACCGTAGAAAAATGGCGGAGCACGCGCTTCAGGAGTCTCGGGAGGAGCTGGCCAGAGTCATGCGGGTGACGACTCTGGGCGAACTCGCTGCATCCATCACACATGAGGTCAACCAACCACTCGCAGCCATTTCAACCAACAGCAATGCCTGCCGACGCTGGCTTGAAGCAGATCCCCCCAACCATCCAGAGGCGATGAGCAGCCTGCGCAGTATCAGCCGGGATAGTTTGAGAGCTGCTCAGGTAATTGTGCGAATTCGCGAGTTTTTGAAGCGTGGAGAGCGTGATGTGCAGCCGCTGAAACTCGCTGAACTGGTGAACCAGGTGCTTGAATTCATCAGTGAGCCGCTGCGCATGCAAGACATCACGCTGCGCGTGGACGTACCGGATAGCCTTGCTTGCGTCTCAGGTGATCGGATTCAGCTGCAACAGGTCATCTTGAATTTGCTGTTGAATTCGCTTGAGTCAATGCAGAGTTGCCCAAGGCCACACAATCTCTCGCTTGTAGGGCGGCCTGCTTCGCCAGGCTCCGTCTATTTGCAAGTGGAGGATTCTGGCAAAGGGATCGTCTCCGACCAGAGAAATCAGCTGTTCGACGCCTTCTACACCACCAAGGAACAGGGGCTCGGAATGGGCCTAGCGATATGCCGGTCCATCGCCGAGGCGCACGGCGGTCTCCTCGAATGCCTGGCCGAGCCTCCCAGCGGCGTATCTACGGCTTTCCGACTGAACCTCCCCACGGGCTCTGAGGTAGCATGATGAAACCGCCAAAGCCCTGTGTATTCATCGTGGATGACGACCCTTCCATGAGGGAGGCCTTGAGTAGCCTGCTCCGTTCAGCCGGTCGATCTGTGCAAACCTTCGAGAGCGCATCGTCATTCCTTGAGTATCGCCGTCCTGACTGCCCCTGCTGCTTGATTCTGGATATGCGAATGCCCGGCATGAGCGGGCCGGAGCTGCAACAGCATCTTCTGGCCATGAGCGACCTGATCCCAATCATTTTTATCAGCGCTCATGGGGATATTCCAAGCGCGGTACGCGCAGTCAAGGCTGGTGCTCTCGAGTTCCTGCCCAAGCCCTTCCAGGAGCAGGCGTTGCTGGATGCAGTCGCCCAGGGTCTGGCAATGGACGCGCAGCGCAGAAGCAGCGATGAGTTTCACATGGGCTTGCAGGCACGGTTCGAACGCCTCACCGCCCGTGAGCATGAGGTAATGAATTTTGCCGTGAAGGGCATGCTCAACAAGCAGATAGGCGCTTTGCTGGGTATTGCCGAGGTCACCGTAAAAGTCCATCGGCACAACATTATGCAAAAAATAGAGGCGAAATCGCTGCCTGACCTGATACAACTAATTAGCGACTCAAAGATTTACCGTAGCGTAAAGTGACATCTCTCTATTCTCCTTCTTTCCCTATCCCTTCCGACTGGCTGCGCACCTGCGTGGCCTGCACATCGAGAAAATTCGTTGTAAATTGCATTTCTAAACCATGGTTTATGGTGAGGATGCCGTCGCGCCTTTAAGCTTAGGTCGTGTCCAAGCAAAACAAAAATAAGGATCTAACCATGAAAAAGCGTATTGGAATCATCGGCGCTGGCACTGCCGGCTTGCACCTAGGTCTTTTCCTCCGCCAGCACGATGTCGATGTGACGGTGTTTACCGATCGCAAACCTGAAGAATATGCCTCGATGCGGCTGCTTAATACGGTGGCGCACCATGCGGTCACGGTAAGCCGCGAGGAGGCACTCGAGGTCAACGAATGGCCTTCAGAGCAGTATGGTTACTTTGGCCACTACTACTACGTCGGCACCCCTCAGCCGATGCACTTTTATGGCGACCTGAAGGCTCCAAGCCGGGCGGTCGACTATCGGCTTTACCAGCCAATGCTGATGAATGCTTTCCTGGCTCGCGGCGGCGTTATCAAGTACGACGCGGTGTCGGCAGAGGGCTTGGAAGCGCTCTCTGAAGAATTTGATCTTCTGGTGGTTTGCACGGGCAAAGCATCACTGGGCTTTCTGTTCGACAAGCAGCTTGAAAACTCTCCTTTCGAACGTCCGCAGCGTGCGCTCTGCGTGGGACTTTTCAAGGGCATCAAAGAGGCGCCGATTCGCGCGGTTACCATGTCTTTCTCACCTGGGCATGGCGAGCTCATCGAGATTCCAACGCTGTCGTTCAACGGCATGGTGACGGCCTTGGTGATGGAAAACCACTTCGGGGCAGATCTGGAGGTGCTCTCCAACACTAAATACGATGACGATCCGAAGGCATTCATGGCACTACTGCTAGAGAAGCTTCGCAAGCATCATCCATCCGTAGCTGAACGCATTGACCCCGAAGAATTCGACCTCGCCAACGGCCCCCTGGACATCCTTCAAGGGGGTGTCGTACCGGCTTTTCGCAATGGCAGCATCCAGTTGAAGAACGGCAAAACCGTTATCGGCTTGGGAGACGTGCAAGCGACCGTTGACCCGGTTCTTGGCCAAGGCGCCAACGTGGCGTCACACGCAGCCTGGATTTTGGGAGAGGAAATTGTCGCTCAATCAGTGTATGACCAACGGTTCTGCGAGCATCTGGAGCGCCGGCGCACCGACCGCGTGCTGTGCGCTACGCGATGGACGAACTTTATGCTCACCAGCCTTTCACAAGTCCCGCAGGAGTTTGTGGACTTCCTCATTATCCTGAGCCAAAGCCGCGAAATGGCGGATGAGTTCACCGACAACTTCAACTACCCCGAACAGCAATGGGACTACTTCTCGAGCGCGCAACGGCTCGGCAGTTGGTGCGCACGGCACGCCCCTAAGGTAGCCGCCTGAAGTTTCGGCCGCCGACTGCACAAGCGGTCGGCATTACACAGCTCACTCGGATGAATATCTATGTCAGTCGCCCTTAGTTCACTCCCTGCTACGGATGCGAAGTGCTTCCGCCAATCGATCTCGCTCTTTGCAACCGGGATCGCCGTCATCAGCGCGCAAGCTGACGATGGACAGGTACACGGCATGACCGTGAACAGCTTTACCTCGATCAGCCTGGATCCTCCCACTGTCATGGTTTCGCTCAAGCCTGGACGCATGCTGGATCTAATCACCCAATGCGGCCGGTACGGCGTCAGTATCCTGGCTGAGCATCAGCAGGCTTCATCAGCCTACTTCAGCAAGAGAGTGCTTGAGGATAGCGTCTTACCCGCGTTTAGTGTGCGCAACGAACTGCCCACGCTGGAGGGAGCACTGGCATGGTTTGAATGTGAGGTTGAAGACACATTGGTGGTGCACGATCACACGCTGTTGATTTCACGCGTCATGGCGTGCGACCTGATCAGCCACGAAGCCCCTCAACCTTTGTTGTTCTTCGCCAGCCGTTACCACCGCAATCCCTCCCCGCTAGGATGACAACCTGATCCATCCGCGCCCCCCAATAACAAGAAACTACGACTCGCGTTGCCAGCACTCGTAATCGAGTCGTGCAAAGGAGATCGATTATGCTCAGTACGTTTTCTCGCAAGATGGCCGGCCACGGCATTTTGATGATTTTCTGCACACTGCTATTCGGCGTCGGCCTATGGATGCACTTGGTAGGCGGCTTTGAAATCATCCCTGGCTACATCATTCAATTTCATATCCCAGGGTCTCCTGAGGGCTGGGCTAAAGCCCACGCAGGCCCCGCGTTGAACGGGATGATGGTGATCGCTGTTGCATTTGTACTGCCCAGCCTGGGATTTGCAGAAAAAACCGCACGTTTGTTGGGATGGACAATCGTGCTAGACGGCTGGTCAAACGTCTGCTTCTACTTCTTTTCCAACCTCTCGCCCAACCGCGGCCTGACGTTTGGCGCCAATCACTTCGGGCCTGGCGATATTTTCAGCGTTATCGCCCTAGCACCGGCATACCTCTTTGGCGTACTTGCCCTCGCCGCACTTTTTGTGATCGGTTACCAAGCCCTTAAAACTCCCCAGACAGCCAAGACGATCGGCCGCGCCGTGGCCGAATGATGAGGTATTGCCATGAACTAGATGGTGCTCGCTTACTAATCAAGGAGGGCCACGCCGTGGCCCTACTCTTTATCGTGCTGATGATCCACCGCCTAGCCAAATAACAATAACAACAATGAACGAGACAAGAAGATGAACAATAAATCGCTTGTTTGTGCAGCTAGCTGCCTGCCGTTAGCAGTGCTGTGCAATTACGCTGCTGCCACCGACGTATTGCGTATGGAGGGCTTCGGCCCTGTATCCCGGGCCATGGGTGGCACTGCCATGAGTTATGACGTCGGGAACGCCGGCATGATGAGCAACCCGGCGACTCTCTCACTGCAAAGCGCTGGAAGCCACTTCAGCATTGGCGCTGACGTGGTCACCACCGACATCAAGACACGTAATCAGGATACGGGCGAGACCGCCAATAGCCATGATAAGTCCAATAATCGCGGCCCCTACTACGCGCCCGAGCTTTCTTACAGCTACCGCGCTGATCGCTGGGCAGTAGGCATCGGAGCATTCGCTCAAGGCGGGCTAGGCACTGAGTACGGCAAGGACAGCTTTCTGTCCAACGGCGTCAGCGGCGCGCCTACCGGTCTCGACAACAGCAGCCGGCTCCTTGTATTGAACATACCACTGGCATTCAGTTTTGATATCAACGATCAACTCACGGTCGGCGCAAGCGTAGATGCCATGTGGATGGGCATGAACATCAACATGATGTTTGGCGCAAACCAAGTCGGTTCGCTGATAGGCAGTGGCCGCTCCACTGGTAGCCTCGTACCCGTGATAGGCAGCCTGCCTGCCCTGGACGGGGCCCATATAGGCTTCAGTAAAGATCAGCCTTTGGCCAGCGGCGCCGACGCTTGGGGAATCGGTGGGCGTATTGGGCTGTTGTGGAAAGCCACAGAAACCACGCACGTAGGGGTTGCCTACAACTTCAAAAGCCAAATGGCCGATCTCAAGGGCAACGCCACTGTCACTGCGGTGGATCGAATCGCAGGTCAGATCCCGATCAACGGAAAGATCGAAGTTCGCGATTTCCAGATGCCGGCGTCGCTAAGCATCGGCGTCAGCCACGCGATAACTGATCGCTGGCTTGTCACAGCCGATGTATCGCGCGTCTTTTGGAGAGACGCCATGAAGGATATCAAGGTCAACTTTGTCGATTCTCAGGGACAAGACCTGAATCTGCAGTTCCCACAGACCTACAGGGATCAAACGATTGGAGCCTTGGGTACCAGCTACCGAATCGGCAATTGGACGTTGCGTGCAGGCTATAGACAAGGGACGAAGGCTGCACAGGGCTCGCAGTTGTTCGCGACCTTGCCAGTGACGCCCACCAAACATATCACCACAGGTTTTTCATACCAGGTGAGCGCCTCCAGCCGTGTTGATTTTGCCTATGATCATGCCCTCCAGGAAACGACTTATAACAGCGTTTTACCCAACACAGCCGTACCGATCAAAAACACGCACTCCCAGGACAATTTTGTATTGGGCTACACCTATGATTTCTAGTAACGCGGGGGCATGCACCGGCCAATTGTCTTGTTTCCCTGGCCTATTGGCCCCCACGCTCTCAGGGAATATTACACAACCTGACACATCCACCGAGGCCTGCCTCGAAGGCGGCTACCCTCTACTCACGGTTGGGTAGAGCAACCCCACTCGCTCAGAAGACCTGGAGAAAAGCTTCCAATGCTGGAGTTCGGTTATCCGGGTGATACGCCAGAGCCAACTCAATCGTCGGCGACTGCCCGCTCAAGGGGACGGAGACCACGCCAGCAGGATAGAGTCGCTGCGCATACTCCGGCAGCAAGGTAACGCCTCCCATCGAACTGATGAGCGAAAGCGCCATCATGAGATTTTCTGCCTCATAGCTAGAGGCCAAGGAAACCTGTGCTGTTTCGAAATATCCATCCACGAGCTCCCTCAAGATTGGAGCATGCTGATGGGCGACGGTGATGAAGTGCTGTAGAGCCAGTTCCTGTGCGGTCACGGCGCCCAACGATGCAAAGGGGTGGTCGGCAGGCACGGCCGCAGCGAGCCGCTCGTGGTGCAAGCTTTTCAGGTTAAGGCCTTCGCAGTCTGGCGAGGGGCGGACGAAAGCGGCATCAATCTCACGATTATGGAGCGCCTTGATCAATTCGGGCGATGACATGTTGTGCATGGTCAGGGTGACCGAGTTGAGGTCACTGTTGAGCGCCTTCATAACGCGTACCAGCAACTCCATCTCGACGCCGAAGAGAAACCCCAATGCCAGCGATCCGGCTTGCACTCGTGCCGTTTGCCGAGCTCGGGCCACTGCCCGATCGGCCTGCGAAAGCACCAGCCGTGCTTCGTCAAGAAATACAAGCCCGGCGGGCGTCAGGGACATCTGACGGGTGCTACGTTCGAAGAGTGTTACACCTAGGTAGGTTTCGAGGTCCTTTATTTGACGACTAAGCGAGGGCTGGACAGTGTGCAGTCGCACTGCGGCCTGAGTAAAGCTGCCTGCCTCAGCAACACTGACGAAGTAGCGCAGATGACGAAGCTCCATGTTATACCTATACCTTGAAAGCATGAATCAAGGTAAACAAAATATTGGATGATGTCCACCATGCGGGACTAATGTGATCAGGCAAACAAGCACACAATACCTGAATCACATAGCGGCTACGCTATTAGGAGGATATCTAAATGCAGTCACCCCATTCCATTGCGGTGGTTGGAACCGGTGTCATCGGTGCTAGTTGGGCGTCGTACTTTCTGGCTCAGGGCTATGACGTAGTGGCAACAGACCCCGCGCCAAATGCCGAATCGCGCCTGCGTGAGCAGGTAGCAAACAACTGGCCCGCCCTTGAGCGCATCGGACTGGCACCCGATGCCTCAAAAGCACGCCTGCACTTTGAGAGTGATTTGGCCAAGGCCGTAAAAGGCGCGACCTTCATTCAGGAGAACGGACCGGAGCGCGTGGATATAAAGCGTGATCTGTTTGCCCAGATTGACGCGGCGGCACCAACCGATACGCTGATAGCCACCAGCTCCTCCGGCATCCTGATCAGTGAAGTACAAGATGCAGCCAAGCATCCAGAACGCATTCTGCTAGGTCACCCGTTCAACCCGCCTCACCTCATTCCTCTGGTCGAAGTCGTCGGCGGCAAACTGACCTCACCGGACGCCATCCGGCGCGCTTTGGATTTTTATACTTCGATAGGCAAAAAACCGATTCATATCCGGCGTGAAGTACCCGGGCACATTGCTAACCGCTTGCAGGCAGCACTGTGGCGTGAAGCCTTTTATCTCGTAGAGCAAGGCGTCGCCTCAGTCAGCGATATCGACACCGCTATCGCCCATGGGCCAGGCCTGCGCTGGGCGCTCCTTGGCCCATTCATGAACCTGCACCTTTCGGGCGGTGCCGGTGGGATCGCCCATGTACTGGAGCATCTGGGCCCCCCCATCGAGAGCTGGTGGAAAGACTTGGGCGAGCTTGGACTTTCGCCGTCGCTTAACAAGCTGTTCGCTCAAGGCGTAGATGAAGAGCTTCAGGGCAGTTCAGTCACGGACGTCAATGTGCAACGCGACGACGTACTTATCCAGCTGCTGAATTTGAAGCAGAACGCACCGCTATTGCCTTGAAGGGGGGCATTTGCCATGTCATTTTTGAAAGAGAATATTCGTTCTGCCCTCACCACGCCCATGCGCAGCGATGATGTACTTGACCCGCTGCATGAGCTCGCCAAGGTATTGAAAAGCGTCGGTCTCAGTATCGAGTCAGCAGGTGGCAAAGTCGCCTTTTCGGGCAAAGACCCGATCATTAAAAGCCCCCTCCCCTTGGCAACCATGGCAGGTGTAGGGCTGATGGCCAAAGCTGTGGCAATCGCTGATCTCTGGCGCACCCGCACAGGCGAAGGCCAAGACCTGTCAGTCGACTTGGGACAAGTGCTTCACCGACTTTGCCCTTTTTACGACAAGAAATGGGAATTGCTCAACGGCTACGCGCCTGGCGTGCCATCTGATCCCGGCAACCCATTCATGCCCAGCCACATGTACAAGACCCGCGATGGGCGCTGGATGCAGCTGATGAACATTTACCCGCGGTCGAAATCTTCTGCGCTATCCTTCCTAGGCTGCTGCGACAGCCCGCAGGCGATCGCTGAGCAAGTGCGAAAATGGGATGCGCGTGACCTGGAGGAAGCCGCTAACAGTGCAGGCCTGCAGGCCACGATGGTTCGTACAGTTGAGGAATTTCTCGAATGTGAGCAATTCCCCTACCTGGAAGCACTGCCCCTGATCGAAATCGAAAAGATCGCCGACTGCGATCCCATTCCTTTCACGGCTGATCCAAAAACGCCGTTGGACGGGATTCGGGCCCTCGGGCTTGGCCATGTCATCGCCGGATCAGGTCTTGGTCGCGCCCTCGCGTACCACGGCGCCGATGTGCTCAACGTCTGGCGCCCCCTGGATTTTGAAATGGATCTCGTCTACTACACCGCGAACGTAGGCATGCGCTCCTGCACTTTGGACATCGGCCAGGCCGATGCCATGGCAAAGTTTCGCGAGCTGCTGAAGGGGGCGGACGTCTTCTTCTCGAATCGGCGCCCGGGGTATCTCGATAAGCTCAACCTCTCAGCCCATGCCATGGCCCAGATCAAGCCAGGCATCATTCATGTCGACATGTCGCTATACGGGCACGAAGGCCCCTGGGCGAATCGAGTCGGGTTTGATCAAAATGCTGGCGGCGTCAGTGGCGTCTTCGCTCTTGAAGGCACTCCTGAAAATCCTAAGCTGACAGAAATCTTTGTCGTCAATGACTACGTCATGTCCTGGCTGGCAACCGTCGGCACTGCAATCGCGTTGAAGCGTCGCGCCACAGAAGGCGGCAGCTATCGAGTCAGGGTTTCCCTGGCCAGGCTATCGATCTGGCTTCTGGAAATGGGGATCTTCGACAAGGATTACGCCTACGAAGTTGCGGGCACGGAGGGTGACCATGCCTACCGCGCCCCAGAGCTGTTCAGCGCCCAGACACCCTGTGGTTTCTATCAAGGTGTCACTGACCAGGTGCAGATGTCGGCGACACCCGGTCACTACGAAATCCCCCTCGTGCCGCGCGGCTCAAGCGCCCCGCAATGGCTCGATCGTTAATTGGAGAACGTTGCATGATTAAGTCACTAGGAGAGAAGTTGATGGGCGCGTGGGAGTTGGTTTCCTATGTTGAGAAACCACTGGACGGCTCCCCAGACTCCTACCCGCTAGGAAATGCACCCAAGGGGCTTATCCTCTACACCCACGATGGCTTCATGTCCGCGCAGCTGATGCTGCCTGAAAGACAAAACTTTGCATCCGGGGATTGGTTCAATGGCTCCCCGGAGGAATACCAGGCCGAAGCGTCAACCTACATCGCCTATTCCGGCCCCTATGAAGTTGATGAAAGTGCTCAGACGCTAACCCATTCCATGACGGTTTCCCTGTTCCCCAACTGGACGGGCCAGACCCAGCCCCGTGTAGTAGAAACAGATGGTGAAGTACTGAAACTCAGCACCGCTACCCCTATCAACTCCAAAGGAAAAGTCGTCATGTCGTACCTGACGTGGCACCGCGCGAAACATAAACGCAACTGACCTGTACGTGCTCACCGAGCTATTGCTCGGTGAGCACCTGACCAACGACCTAAGGCCGCTGTTTCGAATGTTCCTGAGCACGTCATCTACGTTCAGGACGATGAGCTCCGATCGCACTCATCGCGCCGGACATCAACGAACGTTGCCTAGCGACGAGCCTTCAAGGCCGGCCAACAACTTCGTCGAGTCAGGGATGACCATTTCGAACCGTGACTCCACGGTCGTGTAATCAAAATAGCCCATTCGCGCCAACGGCCGCAGTGCGACCACGTCGACCTTGCCATCTGCCGTCAACGCTGCGTCGGCAATGTGCACGCCAACCACCTTGCCGAACACTACATCTACCGTGCCCATGGGGCCGTTGCCGGGCAGCCGAACGGTTTGCAGGTATTGGCATTCGAACTGAATGGGAGACGCCGCCACCCGAGACGCTGCTACGCATCGCCCTGGGGATTTGTGCAGGCCAGCATGCAAAAATTCGTCAACGCCGAAGGGAAGTTCCTGCGCCGACACGTTGACCGCTTCTCTGAGCGCCCAGGTAGCCATGTTCCAGATGAACACCCCAGTCTGCTCCGCGTTGATCACGCTATCCTTGCGGTGGCCGTCGGTAGTCTGATTCGAAGAGAACATGACCATTGCCGGATCAAAGCTAACGTTGGTGAACTGGCTGTAGGGGGCCAGGTTATCGACCCCCTTAGCGCTGCGTGTTGAAATCCAACCAATTGGGCGCGGTACGACGCAGGACTTGAAGGGGTCGAAAGGTAAACCGTGAGGGGTAATACCAGGTTCATAGAACATAGGCGGCACCTTAGATCCAGAAAAGTGATTCACACGAAAGCATCGGCATAGAAACGCTCACTGTCCAACCCGCGCTCCTTGACGTACTCAGCCCGCGCCGAGTCCACGACGATTGGCGCACCACAGGCATACACTTCGAAATCACGCAGGCTGCTGAACTCCTTCATGACCTGCTTGTGCACGAACCCGATCGCGCCATCCCACGCGCACTCGGGACCCGGGTCGGAAAGCACGGGTGTGTAGCGCAACCAGGTCAACTCTTTTTCCAACGCTAGAAGCTCGGCATGGCGGTACAGGTCAGCACGCTTGCGCCCTCCCCAGTAAAGATAAACCGGGCGGCGGTTGTCCTGCTGCTGCAACTGCTCCAACAACGCTTGGATCGGGGCAAACCCGGTACCGCTGGCCAGGAACACCATTGGACGATCCGTGTTCCTGAGGAAAAAGCCGCCGAAAGGCCCTTCCAGGCGCAGTAACTCCTTAGGCTTAAGGGCATTGAACACGTGCCCACTGAATACCCCGTTGGGCATGTGCCGGACATGCCACTCAAGCTGATTATCGTGCAGGACGCTGGTAGCCATGGAGTAGCTGCGCCGCTCGCCATTCTTCAGGAGCACCTGGACGTACTGCCCCGGTAAATAGTTGAAGCTATGTTGAGGCGGTAGCATCAGCCGCAAGATAGCAACATCATTACTGACCTTCTCGATGCTCGCGACACGCCCCGCCGTCTGCTGAACCGAGATTCCCCGAATTTCAGTAACCTCCGGTGCATCAATGACCAACTCAGAGCAAGCGGTGGCACAGCAGAATAATGCCAAACCTTGTTCTCGCTCTGCCAGCGAGAGAACTTCCAGAGGGCTCTCACCGTGATCAACCTCACCGCTGACCACTCTCCCCTTGCAACTGCCGCAAGTACCTTCACGGCAGCTGTGTTTGAGGATCAGTCCCTGGGCCAATGCGCCATCCAAAATGGTCTGGCCTGGCGCCGCGCCATAGGACTGTCCCGACGGCTGGATCGAAACGTGGAAACTCATACCGCGCCTCCACGACCTGCTGCCAGCAAGTCCAATGCGACGTCGACAATCATGTCTTCCTGGCCACCGACCATGCGCCGTTTGCCCAGCTCCACCAGAATGTCGACCGTTTTCAGCCCGTACCTGGCAGCCGCCATTTCTGCATGCCGCAGGAAACTCGAGTAGACGCCTGCATAACCCAGCGCAAGGCTTTCGCGATCGACCCGTACCGGGCGATCCTGCAACGGCCGAACGATGTCATCAGCGGCATCCATCAAGGTGTAAAGGTCGGTGCCGTGGTTCCAGCCTAGACGATCGGCCGCAGCAATGAATACCTCCAGAGGTGCATTTCCTGCACCTGCCCCCATCCCTGCGAGGCTTGCGTCAATGCGATCGCACCCTTCCTCAACGGCAGTGATGGAGTTCGCCACCCCCAGGCTCAGGTTGTGATGGGCGTGCATACCTGTCTCGGTTTCAGGCTTGAGCACCGCCTTGAAGGCTCGAAATCTGTCACGCACATCTTGCATGTTCATGGCGCCGCCGGAGTCAGCCATGTACACACACGTGGCGCCGTAGCTCTCCATGAGCCCGGCCTGCGCCGCCAACTGCTCGGCAGGGATCATGTGACTCATCATCAGAAAGCCCACAGTGTCCATACCTAGTTCGCGTGCGAATTCAATGTGCTGCTTCGAGACATCCGCTTCGGTGCAATGGGTCGCGATCCGAACCACTCGGGCTCCAGCGTTGTAGGCAGCCTTGAGGTCATGCACCGTGCCGATTCCGGGCAACAGCAAGGTCGTGATTTTGGCATGGCTGATGACGTCAGCCGCCGCCTCTATCCACTCAAGGTCGGTGTGTGCCGCAAAGCCGTAGTTGAAGCTTGAGCCTTGCAGGCCATCACCGTGCGCAACTTCAATCGAATCCACACGGGCTTTGTCGAGTGCTCGGGCGATGTCCTGGACATTGCGCAGCGAGTACTGATGACGGACGGCATGGCTACCATCGCGCAGCGTCACGTCACTGATGTAGAGCTTTTTGTTTGGGTTCATGTCTGCTCTCCTCAAGCGGCGTTATGTTGGGATTGGGCCATACGTTCAGCGGTGGCCAGCGCCGCGGAGGTCATGATGTCGAGGTTTCCGGCATACGCCGGCAGGTAGTGAGCAGCGCCTTCGACCTCCAGGAATATGGAGGTTTTGAGACCGCTGAACTGCCCCAATCCTGGAATCGTCAGCGGAGCGTCTTCAGGAACAACCTCGAATTGAACCTTCTGCTTCAGGCGATAACCAGGAACGTATGCCTGAACCGCCTGAGCCATTTCCTCGATGGAAGCTGCGACCCGACCTTGATCAGCAGCCTCGGACAATACAAACACCGTGTCGCGCATCATCAGCGGTGGTTCGGCGGGGTTCATCACGATGATTGCCTTTCCTTTACGAGCGCCACCAATGACCTCGATAGCCCTGGAGGTCGTTTCCGTGAATTCATCAATGTTCGCGCGGGTGCCAGGCCCGGCTGACTTGCTCGCAATGGAGGCGACAATTTCCGCGTAGTGCACCTTGGCGACCCGCGAGACTGCTGCCACCATGGGAATGGTGGCTTGCCCGCCACAAGTCACCATGTTCACGTTCAACTGCGCCAGGTTCTGCTCCAGGTTGACAACAGGCACGCAGTAGGGGCCGATCGCCGCAGGCGTCAGGTCGATCAAGCGTATGCCGGGATTCAATGCATGCAGGAAGGCGTCATTTTTGACGTGCGCACCGGCTGACGTCGCATCGAAAACGAAGTCGATGTCGGCAAACTCAGGCATGCGTGAAAGCCCCTCTACCCCTTGGTGGGTGACCGCAACGCCCATGCGCTGAGCCCGTGCCAAACCATCCGAAGCAGGGTCAATGCCCACCATCACCGCCATCTCAAGGTGTTGTGCATTGCGAAGAATCTTGATCATCAAGTCGGTGCCGATATTGCCGGAACCAATGATGGCGACCTTGGATTTACGTTTAGCTGGCATGGGAAAGTGCTCCTCTGGCTTCTTCGAGCAAGATGACCGCCCTGTCGGGCCGATCGGCGTGCAGACGCGCGACCTGATCGGCCCTCAGAGTCAGTGATTGGCGTTGATTGATGTAACCTTTGTCGGTGATCTCACCGGCTTCGAGGTCTGCCGGGGTGTCAAGAATGATGAGTCGATTGACATGTTGAGAGGAGGCAGGACTTTCTTGCGCCAG
Organism: Pseudomonas sp. KK18; assembly: GCF_037094675.1. Taxonomy (NCBI): domain Bacteria; kingdom Pseudomonadati; phylum Pseudomonadota; class Gammaproteobacteria; order Pseudomonadales; family Pseudomonadaceae; genus Pseudomonas; species Pseudomonas sp. KK18. The sequence goes on along the minus strand of NZ_CP146605.1, from coordinate 2,523,816 downwards.
GCGCACGAGCCCTGCCAACAGAACTTCACGTACCAGAATCGAGGCCGCTAGCTCATCGGCAGACATCGCATGGCCACGCTCTCCTGCAAGCGCTCGCAGGGCCGGCGCTGCAAACAACAGGACACCAATGGCATCTCCATCATGGCCGGTGATGACGCAGTCTTGAGCGTAAGGCGACAACGCGCTCAGAACCCGCAGGCGCAATGTGCCTACCGATACCCAAGTACCGCTGGTGAGCTTGAAGTCTTCGGTAACACGCCCGTCGAACCGGATGCCTTTTTCTGGCGCAGCAGGATCGATCAATGCCCCCGCATCGCCGATACGGTAATAACCTTCTTCGTCGAAAGCCTGCGCGGTGAGCTCAGCACTGTCTCGGTATTGCTTGAAGACCGATTCCCCACGCACGCGCATTTCCAGCTTATCTGCGCTGGGCACGAACTTGATCTCGACCCCGGGCACCGGCAAACCGATATTGCCGGACATCTCGATGGGATAGTGCACGCTGGTCAGTACAGGTGAAGTTTCTGTGGAGCCCCATTCTGATGCGAAGAACAAAGGAGAGACTCGAACCTGGGCGGCAACTGCTTTCAAACGTTGCCACACGCTCGCCGGCAACGCTGCGCCAGCGTAGAAAACCATATCCAGGCGCTCGAAGAAGGCTTGCGCCAGATCCGCGTCAGCCTCCAGGTGGGGAAGCATGACCTCGTACCCCTTCGGTACGTTGAAGAAAAGCGTCGGTTTGACTGTTCGAATGTTTTCGAGCGTGCGCTCAATCGACCCCGGCATTGGCCTTCCGTCGTCGATATAAAGGGCTCCCCCATTGCGCAGTACCAAGTTGAAGTTATGGTTTCCTCCAAACACATGGCTCCATGGCAACCAATCCAGGATCACGATTTCACTGCGCTCCAAGAACTTCCAGCACTGCGCAATCGCTTGCTGATTGGCGCAGAGCATGCGGTGGGTGGTAACAACAACCTTTGGCACGCCGGTGGAGCCTGATGTCAGCAGGTAGCGTGCATGATGATCAGGCCCCAAACGTCCAAATGCAGCCATGACATCGGGCGTCTCATTTCTTGCCAGTAACGTTTCCAGAGCGATGGCGCCCTGCACTTGATTTGCATGACGGCCCACGATGACGGGGCATGCCAGTTGTGTCAGGGACAGGGCTCTGGCATAGCGTTGACCATCGGTGACGAAAACTGCCCCTGGTTTCAGGGCGCCCAGGATTGCGCCCAACTTTGCGCAATCACCTGCAGACTGGGAATACGCGACCGAAATGGTCGATACGGGTATACCCACGTGCATGGCGGCCAACGATAACAAGGCGTGGTCGATGTCATTCTCGGACAGCACCACCAGGGGCGAACCGCCTGGCAGATCAAGCTCGAGCAATCCTTGAGCCAGTTTTCCAACTTTCAGGCGAGCGTCGGCATAGGAGAGACGATGCCAGACGCCCTCCCGGCGCTCGGCCAGGAAGGTATGATCAGGTCGTACCACAGCCCAATGCTCGAGCCACTCACCGACACAGCGTGCGTAAGGTTGCAGGGCTACGGGCGAGCGCAGAACGAAGCCGCCATCGGCGCGCTCCTCAAATTCCACGCGCGCGGGGGCCAATAGCTGGCCATTGAATAGGTCAGTCACGTTTACAGCCTCCTGAGCGCCTAACTGCGGCGCTTCATTGTTCTTGTTGTTGCTTCAGGTGCTGCTCGCCGCACTCAAGGCGAGCTGGAATCAGATCGTTGCAAGGGCTATACGAATTGGCAGCTGACCTCGCCCAGGCGAGTCAACCGCAGGTGCAGGCGATCGCCCGCGCTAACAGGCACCATCGGGCCCAAGGCGCCAGAGAGGAGTACGTCACCCGCCAGCAAAGGTCTTCCTGCTCTAGCCATGTTGCGGGCCAACCAGAGGCAAGCATCCAACGGGTTGCCCAAACAGGCTGCACCCACGCCCATCGATACCTGGTCGCCGTTTTTACTCAAGGTCATCCCTTCAAGGCTCAAATCAAGGTCGGCCAGGGGCACCGGGTGTTTGCCCAGGACGTACAATCCGCTGGAGGCATTGTCCGCGACGGTATCCACGATGGTAATTTTCCAGTCTTCAATGGCCGAGTCGACGATTTCCAGCGCAGGCAGCACGTAGTCAACGGCACTTAGCAGCTCAGCCAAAGTCGTGTCGGTCGCACGCAGATCACGCTTGAGGACGAAAGCGATTTCACCTTCAGCTTTGGGCTGAATCAGTCGACTGTGATCTATCTGGCCGCCGTCGACGACCTCCATATCCGCGAACAACATGCCAAAATCGGGCTGATCAACACCCAGTTGCTGTTGCACGGCTGCCGACGTTAAACCAACCTTGCGCCCGGACAAGCGTCGGCCAGCCTGCAACGCCCGCTCAGTGTTGAACTCCTGCACCGCGTATGCATCTTCCACGGTATGGATATCAAAACGCTCGGAAATCCTTCCAACAGGCACACCGGTTTCTCGCGACGAGTGCAAGGCATTCGCTGCGTCTTTCAATCGTTCGGTTATTTGGCTCATGCGTGGGCTCCAAGGCAATCAAGAGGATGGGCGATTGGGTGGTCCAGGCTGGCGCGGTAACCCGCTTCAAGCTCCATGACCAGCTGTCGAGCAGTCATCGGGCGCTTGACCTGACCCACGCCGTGCCCGGCTGACCAGACATCTTTCCAGGCCTTGTTCGCGCTCGCGATGTTCCCGGAAAAGTCGATAGCGCCGACCTGGTGAGTCGTAGGGTCGATCTGGGCTTTATCCAAGGAAGGCTTCATCCAGTTCGCCAGCACTCCGCTCACGGCTTTGGTAGGCACCAAATCGTCCATGGAGCACTGAGCAAGCATGTCTCGGTAATCATCGCTGACAAGGCTTTCGGTCGTGGCAATGAAGCGAGTGCCTACCACGGCGAAATCAGCACCCATTACCTGCGCAGCATGGACATCGCGGCCTGTGGAAATAGCACCCGCCAGGCCCAGTGGGCCATCCCAGAATTCGCGCACTTCGGCGATGAAGGCGAAAGGGTTGTAGTGCCCCGTATGGCCGCCGGCGCCATTGCAAACCAGAATCAGCCCATCAACGCCTGCGTCAACTGCCTTGCGAGCCATGGCCGGGGTGATGACATCAGAGATGACTTGCCCACCGTAGCCGTGGACGGTGTCGGTGACACGCTTGGGGCTTCCCAGTGCGGTTGAGACAATCGGCGGCTGAAAGCGGCGAACCAGTTCAAGCTCCGCAGGGTAACGATCGTAGGTGCTATGCACGATCATATTGAACAGCCAAGGCGCCAACTCGACCCCCTCCTCCTCTGCCGCCTTGAAATCCTCACAGGCACCTAGCAACCAGGATTCGAGAACTTCAATCGTTCGCGCATTGGGTGCCGGAAGACTACCGATCACACCTGCACGACAGCAGGCCTTCAACAAATCGGGCCCCGAAACCAGGAACATCGGGGCCGCCATCACGGGAATGCGCAGGCTATTGAGCAGCGCAGTCAAACGTGCAGGTGTAGTGGCACCAGCAGGTAAATTCTTCAGGCTCATCGGCCAGCCTCATTGTTGTAGTTATTGGACGTATTGCACACGCAGCCACGATCACGCTTGGGTTCTAACCTCCCAACCACCGTCGCTATGAATAATGTTCGCGGTGGTCTGGCTCGCGTTTCGTCGCGACGCCAGCAGCACATAGTGCCCCGTATGATCCTCAGGCTCGGCGATGGACTTCAGAGGCACCGCATGAGCTGCAGCTTGCTCGAAGCCGGGGATCTGATTGAGCGGGGTACTGCGCTTATTCAACCCATCCAGGCTTTTCATTGCGGTATTCGTCGCACCGGGCGCAACGCCATTGACGCGAATGTCAGGCGCCAGCTCATATGCCAACTGGCGAATCATGCCCACCAGCGCATGCTTGGCCGTCACGTAGAGAATGCCGCCGCCACCTGCATAAAAGGCGCTGTTGGACAGCGTGAAAATCATGCTTCCACGACTTTCTCTTAGCGCGTCGATGCAGCAACGTGCGCCCAGCAGATAGCCCTGCACGTTGATTGCGAAAAGCTTTTGAAACGACTCTTCAAAAGACTCAGGAGCAATCCGCTCCAGGCGCGTGAAGTAATCGAACACAGCAGCGTTACCGACAAAGGTGTCGAGCTTGCCGAATGCCTCAAGCGTTGCTGCAACGGCTGCCTGGTTATCGATCGCTTTCGATACGTCGCCGCGGACGGTGATGATGCTGTCGCCTAGCTCATCCTGGAGGGCTGAGAGCTGACCTGCATCACGCGCCATGACCGCCACGCGCGCGCCCTCCTCCACGTACCGTCTAACGATTGCGCTACCGATCCCTCCGGTACCGCCCGTGACGAGCGCGACCTGCCCTTCGAGCCAACCCATATTCGTCTCCTAGAGAAAGGTGTTGATGTTTTTGCAGAGCAGCATCGCGTTCGGAATCAGGATCTTGCGCTTGAGCAATTTCAGCCCATCTGCCTCCTGACGCAACACGTCCTCCCTGCGGCCGACCAATTGAGCTGACTCATTCAGGCCTCGACTGCGCACATTCATGAAGCATGAATACGCCAGATAGTCGCCAGGCTCCTCACCCGCAAATACCTCGATATTGCTGATGAGGTGCACGTTGCGGGTGGGTGGATTTTCAGCCCACGCTGAGGGTTGCTTGAACCGCGCGACTCGGCGTTTCAAGTCACGCAAGCTGTCATCGAAGTACGCCATGTGTTCCAGCGTATAAGGGCCGGACTTGTCCTCACGGCGGCGATTTTCAATGCCGGGCATCCAATAATGGATGGCTTCAGACACGGTCAGTAGCCAGTCGTCCCAGCGCTCATCATCCAGCAGGCGGGCTTCGCGAAGCAGAAACGCCTGAACCTGGCGCGCCTCGTCCACCGTTACGTTGCGTTCGTTAGTCAGTTCCATGCTCATCACTTCCTCAGCGCATCGTGCCATTGCGGTCGGGCACATCCGCCCAGGTCGGCGCCTGCAGCAGGTCTTTCCAGCGCTGGTAGAACGCACGCGCGTTGCACTCGTTCAACTGTCCCTTGAACACATTGCCGGGCAGTTCAGTGTCATCAAGGCGGGTGTGCATCCCTAGACCGACATAGAGATCCTGGTAGCGAGTCACCATGCCGCGACTGGTCTTGGTGCAGTATTCCCAGTTCTCCCCGTCGTCCATTTCAAATACGCCGGTCGGGGAAAACGTCATCATTGCGCCACGGCGCCACTTCTCTTTGATGTCCTCGGGTGCGCTCTTGTTGACGATCACCCAGGTGTAGAGCTCGATTTTGTCGGGACCACGGGGGTGCCACACCCGTACCGTGTTTTGCCCTGGCAGGAACGAGAAATTCGGGAAGACCGTGAAGGATGAGACGGAGCCGATAAGCTTGGAGCGAAACTCACCCAGGCGCTCGGCAACCTTAGGGCGCAGAACGTGGAGGTATTTGTTGATATCCCTTTCGCCCAGTGTCGCTGCATTGCCAACCACGTCAGTGGCAAACTCGTAGCCGTGGCCGTTCCAGTTGACCGAATATGACTCGGGGAGCTCACCCACATTGAGTACTGGCCCACCCAGCATCGCTTTCGCAGCAGAGTCGTGGGTCCAGCCGCCGTGAAGGATGTCTCCGACAAAGTTCTCAGCGGCGATTTTCCAGTTGCACTCGATGGTCGAGCGGATACATCCGCCCGAAAACTCGCTGCCCCCCTCATCCATGTCGAGCATGACGTCCAGGTACCAGGTCATTGGCCCCAGGTATTCTTCAAGGGATGGAGCATCAGCACCGAAGGTGGCGAAGACCAACCCTTTATAGGAGGCTACCCGGGCCTGCCGCAGGCCATGCTCAGTCTTGTCGAAGCCACTTTCCTCGTAGCATTTTGACTCATGCATGCCCATCAGCCGGCCGCCGTCGGCGCCAAATGACCAGCCGTGATAGTTGCAAATAAAGCCGCGGGCATTGCCGGCTTCTGCGAAGCAGACCTTGTTGCCGCGATGCGGGCAGGCATTGAGCATGACCTTGATGGACTTGTCCTTCTGACGCACAACCAGGACTTCGTCTTCGCCCATCGTGGTCGTCAGGTAATCACCGGACTTGGGAAGCTGGGATTCGTGGGCCACGAACAACCAGCAGCGAGCGAAGACCTTTTCAAGCTCTTGCTCGTAGATGTCCTTGTCCCAGAAAATCTTGCCGGACATGCGGCCGCTTTCCATGTCACAAATTCGATCCAGATTACGCAAGGGTTCGCTGGCCTCGATGGGCCTAAGCTTGATGATTTCCGTCATGGGAGCCTCACGGTTTTTCTTATTGGGGGTTACCGCACTTCAGACAGGGCTGTCTGCAATGGCTTCGGCCTCGACCGACTCGCTTGCCGTGTCGGCATACACGCCGCCATCGGTGACAATCACCCGGTAGGTACGCAGGTGCCGTTCGCAAGGAAACGTCACTGCCTGCCCCGTACGAATGTCAAACTGCCCCCAATGCACTGGACAGGTGATGAGTTCATCCTCGATGTCACCCTCAGCCAGGGATGCGGTGGCGTGGGTACACATGTCTGCGGTGGCGTAGAACGTGCCGTCCAGGTTGTAAACACAAATGTCCCCGACCTGATCATTGACCACCTTCTTCTTGCAGCCTGGCGCTAGCTCATCGCGTTGACACAGCAACACTTCACTCATGTCGGGCACTCCCACTATGCAGTTGCACAAAGCCCAGCCCGGTTACCCATTCAGGAACAGGCTCGTAGGCCAATACCTCACCATGCGCATTAGGTACCGCCGCCAAGGCGCAGGCGAAGTTGCGGATTTCCATAGCGCCATTACCCGCGCGCTCAATGATTTCTTCATCTGTGTAGGCCGTCAGGGCGGCGACGTCGCCTTCGACGCCCAAGGCCAGAATTTCCCGGTCAAAGTCTTCTGATACCTGCCCCATCTGCGCAGTCCCGACCCAATGGCTGATGCCGCCGCTACCGATAATGACTACGCGCTCATTGGCATCGAATGACGCTACTGCATCCTGTATCTGGCGGCCGAGTTGCGCCGCTCGAGGCAGCGAGATATACGGGTCGGCGCCACAGGCCAGATACACGGGTACACATGGCAGTGTGCGCCCGAGCATCTTTTCGGCGGGTTGGACAACCAGTTGCTGAGGAATGGAAAACGAGTGATCGACGGTGAAACTGCGGGCGACCGTCCAGTCTATTCCTTGGGTTTCAGCCTCTGCGACAATGTGCTCCGCCAGCGCGCAATGGTTGCTGACGGGCGCTCGGGTCAGCCCAGGAAGGCTCTCGACTGGCCCGTCCAGATCGCCTGTCCCGATGACATATTTGGGCAAGCAGTGAGGGCCGAACAAAATGAAATGATCGCAGCCGACAATGATGACGCTGGTGGGCTCAAGCTCGACCAGTCGCTGTGCACAGAGGTCGAACGCCCCCCAGATCTTTTCTCTGACCGATTCGCTAGGCGCATCAGGCGCCACGAACATTACCGGGTCATGCGGCATCCAGAAGCCGCCAACTATTTTGCCCATGGCTCAGTCAACCTTTAAGCGCAGCGCTGAACGCCGCGATGTGTTCTTCGGTAGCGCCCAGACAACGCTTGTAGGTGGCCATGTCGCGATCAGGCGCCAGTTCCTGCCAGAAGCCCATCGTGAGCATCGGGTTGACGCCCAGGCGCTGCAGACCGGCAACATCAAAACCCAGCACCATCTGCTTGTGCTCGTCGCTCAGGCTGAAGCGCGATAGGAAGCGATTTGCATCGCAGCGAAAGCGCTCCTTGGCCGACCGATCAACAGACAGTTGCCACAGCACCCTTTCCAGTACATTACGGCTCATGGCATTACTCGCTCAGGAAATGACGCACCAGCGATACGAAGCGGGTCGACTGCTCGCTTTGCACCCAATGCCCGCATCGCCCGAACAAATGCAGGTCAGCATTCGGGACACTATTGGCAATCAGCAGACCGCACGAAGGTGGCACGACTCGATCTTCTCGGCCGTGGACGACTAAGGTCGGTGCGACGATTTTGGTAAGCGCGGTAGCGGGAAAACCTTTAACGATGGTGTCGCCTTGCTCGGCAGGTGCGGGAAGCAGTTTGCGCAGCCCTTCCTGAGCGCCAGGACGAGCACTGGCCTGGTAGCGGCTCTGGACGAGTTGATCGGTGATCAATGCTGGATCGTAGGGGAACAGCTCCATCAGGGAGCGCATGTTCTCCAGCGAAGGCTCGTAAGTATAGGCACCACGTAGCCCTGGCGTTTGCAGAAACTCGCCTGCTGGTGTCCCCAGCAAGACCAGCTTTTCAACACGATCAGGTGCGAAGATCGCAAGCCCGATTGCCACCGCACCGCCGAAGGAATTGCCAATAAACGAGGCCTTCTGGATATCCAGGGCATCCATGACGGCAACGATGTGGTTGACCCATAGCTTGATGTCGTACTTCAAGCCTTCCTGGTAAGGCGTAAAGCCGAAGCCAGCGATATCCGGAACTATGACGCGCCACGAATCCTCGAACGCAGGCATGCTTTTGGCCCAATTGCTCCAGCCCGAAACACCCGGGCCTGATCCGTGAAGCAGGAACAGAGGCTTGCCTGCGCCTGACTCGTGATAATGGGTGGCATGCCCTGCAGCCAGCAGCGTCTTACCTTGACCTTCCATGACGACCTCCGCGATTCTTGTTTTTGTGGACATACAGTTTCGTATGTCCATGCTAGGCAGTAGGTTCGCGGTCGTCAATACAGTTCTGCATGGTAACAAGGCTTTGTTTCTATAGATTGATACTTTCCAGGTCTGAATAAATTTACATGCAGACCTGTATGTAGGAGGCTCGCAGTGCTTGGCATGCGCTGCCGCTGCTGCGCGGCTGAGCAGATGGCGTTAGAATCAGGATTTGAAGCCGCTTGCGGCATGAATATTTCATACCCACTCTAGAGTTAAGGCTTTTCACCTATGGCATCTCGCCCTAATCTGAACCGCGAGGACTGGATTCACGCGGCCCAGCAGGTCTTGAGCAAAAGCGGCGTCGATGCCGTGCGGGTCGACACTCTGGCCAAAGAGCTGCAGATCACTCGAGGCAGCTTCTATCACCACTTCAGCAACCGAGAGGAGTTGCTCCAGGGCATCCTTTCAAGCTGGCGAGCCCGGGCCACCGAGGATGTGATCATGCATCTGCGCACCGCCCAGACATCGGCAGAACAACAGATCAGGCGTCTACTGGAACTGCCCTATCATGGTCACGCCGCCCAAGAGGCAGCTGCGATCGAACTGGGGATTAGGGCCTGGGCACGCGCTGATCGTCATGCACGTCAGGCTATCGATGAAGTTGACAAGCACCGTTTGAGCTACATCGAGGGACTGTTGATACTGCTTGAAGTCGATGAAACCCAGGCGCGCGACCGGGCATTCCTCATCTACTCCTACCAACTGGGACTGTCGCTACTGTCCGACGACAGTAGCCCTGCCAACCGGTTGGAGCGTACCACCCGGATGGCAGGAATGCTGATACCGTGATCAACACCTTACGCGCGCGGTGTATTACCAAAGCGCCAAGGTGTAGTCGATATTGACCCGCAACTCATTGTCGTCACGAAAGCTCGCCGTTGGCGCGAAGTCATTGCGATACCATGCGTGGCGAACCCGGAAGGTCACGTCCTTGAAGGTTCCAGACTGCACCACATAGGAAAACTCAATATCCTTCTCGCTTTCGGTGAGCCCACCTCCGCCCAGCCGCACCGGTAGATCAATGTCACTGCCGTGCAGGTAACGCGCCATCCCTTTCAGACCAGGTATCCCAGAAGCGGCAAAATCGTAGTCATAGCGCGTTTGCCAGCTTCGCTCATGAGCGTTGAGAAAATCCGCACTGAGCGCGCCTTCGCTGATGACCAAAGGCTCGGTTCCCGCCAGATAAGGCATGGCCGTTGAGCCACTAAGCTGCATGAACCCAGCCCCAAGCCTATGAGGACCATGGATGTAACTGAACATCACACCCAAGTTACGGTTGTCGACCTTTCCTGCATTGGCCGCTCCAGCCTCGTCACTGACAAAATAGCGAAAATCTGTCTTGAGCTTGTCTTGGCCCATCAGCAGAACATGCTCGAAGCCGTAGTAGTTTTTCTTGTACACATCCTGCAATTCAGCGTGGTAATACTTGAGCACAAGGGCTGGCGACCACTGGTAGTCCCCACCCACGAATTCAAACTGATCCGAGGTGGCGGCTCCGTTGAAGCGGCCATTCGGGGAGGCCACTGACATCTTTTGGTAATTGGTGGAGTCGCGCTGATTCATACGATCAAGCCACCCCAGGTGGAAGGTAAAGTTCTCAAGATCCTTTGACCGCAAATACGCGCCACGGAATGTCTGGGGCAACAGCCGCGTGGGGCTTGCGAAGGCCACCGGCAGCAGCGTGGAAATCGTGCCGGCCTGAAGTTCCGTCCTGGAAATCTTGACCTTGGCCGTCAGTCCCAGCTTGGAATATTCGTCCGCCGGTTCATGCGCATTCATGCTGTAGGGAAGCAAGCCGGTGCCGTAGCGATCCGGGGATGAGTCAAGCTTGACCCCGAGTAGACCTTGAGCATTCAACCCAAAACCGACAGGGCCGTTAGTGAATCCTGAGGAGAAATTCAGGATGAAACCTTGCGCCCATTCTCTTGCCGCCGATTGCACAGACGCCCCCTTGTAGTCACGGTCGAAGTAGTAGTTGCGCAATGTCAGGTTGGCACTGCTGTCATCGATGAATCCAGCGGCCTGAACGGCTTGAGGGAGGCTGATCCACACGCAGGCTGCTAAGCCCGCTCCGGTAAGACGGTACATTGAGGCCATACGGAGTTCCTGAAAATTATTCTTGTTTTTGGGTTTGGCGTGGGCAAACCTGCACAACACCTACCATACACATTCGTATGTGTATCTATAGATTTCAAGAACGCGCTTAGGCTGTCAATGGCAAATTTTTATGGGTTGGTCGCAGTAATGCCGGACAGGTATGGATATGCACATAAAGATGCAGTCGTGCATGTTGGAATGGGAAAATTGCATGGCGCGAGGGCCGGGAGGATGAACCTGCCGCCATGAGGTCAGTCAGGCGGGCGGGCGGCACTCCCGGCACACCCTAGGCCAATTCAACGTTAGATGCCGTTGGGCTCATGGCAGCCCCTCCAAGGCTGCCATCGATCCTGTTCACCGCGACCTGCGCCAGCCAACGTGGGTCAGTTGAGTGGACGCTAGCCATGGACGAAGGCGTACGGGTCAGCCTGGCCGTACCCGCAATCGCTTTCACCTGGGTTTACTTGCAGACGTAGCTCGTCGCATCGTTCGTCGAGCCAACGCCGCTATACTGCGCCGCTTTGGGGTAAGCACACAGAGGGCGCGTCTGACCTGGGAAGCTACTGCCTGTCGCGATTATTGAGTCCGGGGCTTTCCCGTGCTCAACCCAATTCACAACAGTAGTAAGCGGATCGAAGTTATCAAGTGCAGGCCCCCCGCCGCAGTGGTTCATCCCTGGCACCATGAATAGACGCGCGTAGGTTTGCGTTGCCTTTCCTTCTGACACTTGATCAGCAGCCTGAAGCCGCTCATACCAGTGTGTGAGGTCGATCGGCGTAAACACCGGATCGCTCCAGCCGGTAAACATCAGAAGCTTTCCACCCTTAGCTTCAAACGTACGGAAATCCAACCCAGTTGGGTTGTTCAAATTGGCCATCGGCGCAACGTCCGCTCGCATTTTTGAATAGTCCATGGGCTTGAATTTCTGCGAGGCGATCGGTGGGTAATTGAAATAGCGAGTGAGCACCGCGTCACTCATATCTGCCATGGGCGTCTGTGCATTGCCTTGAGCATCCACTCCTCCAAGACGCCATTCTCGGTAACCCTCGCCAATTACACCGGCGTCGTAGGGCCAACTCCCGACGATCGAGTTCCCCGCATTATCCCGCGGCCCTGCAAATGCTTCCTTGAGGACGTCAACTTTTTGCTGGCTTAGGCACTGATCCGATGCGGACGACCTGCACTTAAGTACAGAGGGATCAAAGTGACACTGCTCCTGGTTGAAGATAAGCCCATCCTTGACACCGTCCATGCCATCGCAGGCTTTTAGGACAGCATCGCTGACAAGTTTCAGTTCTTGAGGGCTAAATGCCTTGGTCGTGACGGGAATACCGTTCGGCCCAATAGGGGAAACCTTAGCGAATGTGGCTAGGCCGTGATGAGAGAGCATTGACGCATCACTGAGGTTAAACGCGGGATCTCCCGCGACTATCCCGTCGAATTGTGTTGGGTAACGCTGAGCCGCGATCATCGCCTCGCGGCCGCCATTTGAGCACCCCATGAAATAGCTTTTATCAGGGGCTCGCAGATAAAATTTGGCGATTATCAACTTTGCAGTGGTCGTTACCTGCCCTACTGCCCCGAATGCGAAATTAAGCCTTGCTTGCTGGTCTGCGGCGAAATCTGCACCCTGACCTTCGTGACCGCCGTCCATGGATACAACGGCGAACCCACGCTCCAACGCTGATCTGGCTGCAGACCCATTAACAACGATCTGGCCCAGGGCCGGCGCGACCGATCCGTCCAGGCCGCCTCCGCCTTGAAACAATAAGCGATGATCCCAAGAAAGAGGCAAGCGCATTTCGAAATTGGTCGCGTAGGGTTTTCCGTCAGCTCCGAGGTAGGCGTCTATTTTGCCTTGGACGAGGCAGTGCGCTGGAAAAATCGATGCCCCACTGTCTGCACTCCCGGTCAAAGCGGCGTTTCCACTGCTTTGCTGAGGGCCACGCGGCACAACTTGAGCAGTCACGATTTTCAGATGCTCGTCGGACAACCCCTTCAATGCGGAACACTGAGTTGCACCTGCAACAACGGGGCTAGCATACGCAGGCACGGAGGCAACGCCGCAGATGGCCAGTGCCAGAGCCAGAGCGGTAGCCGCCCTAGTTGCAATACTCATTTACAATCCTTTTTCAGTTGCTCGCATCAGTTAATTACACCAGCAATAGCTAGCCAACTTTGAAATATAATATGATTGATGCGTCGACTCCAATACCTGGACTGATTGAATCAATACTTCATAGGCATGAGTCTGGAGCTTGCAATCTTTTGCTATTCGCGATTGGCATTTGCCGGGGCTTCAACATGCGCAAAGGTGCGCCTGGACGCGACGTGTCGATTTGCGTGATGCCCCCGATGATGGGGCCGGGCAAAGCGCTGCCGAGGCCGGCAGCGCATGGTTTTCCGAGGGATCAGATACGTTTGAAGAGCGCCGAGCGCTGGCTGGTATCACCACCGTCGGCGGCGCTGTAGAAACGCTCCATGAAAATATCGCGCTCGAACAGCCGTCCCTGCATCAGGCACGTGACGGCGGCGTCGATCATCGGCGGCGGCCCGCACAGATACGCCTTGTTGGCACTGAAGCGACCGTCGAAATGCTGCTTCGCGGCGTCATGCACAAAGCCCTTGAACCCTGTCCATTCAGGATCCTCCACCGCCTGACTGAGGGCCGGTACATAGGTGAAACTGGCGTGGTCCCGGGCCAGTGCCTCGAACAGTTCGCGGTTGTACAGTTCTGCACGGTTGCGCGCGCCTTGGAACAACACGATTTGGCGAGTATCACCGGCCTGTAACAGGGTTAGAATCATCGATTGCGGGCTCGACAATCCAGAGCCGCCGGCGATGAATATCAGGTCCCCGGGCTGAGAGGTGCGCACGAAGAACTGGCCGTAGGGGCCGGACAGTTCCACTGCATCGCCCACCTTCAAACCATCGTGGATCATGCCGGTGACCCGCCCGCCGTCGACCAGGCGTACGTGCAATTCGACTTCATCGGGGCGGCTCGGTGGATTGGCTAGCGAGAAGGCCCGCGTGCCTTCAACACCGGGCAGTTGCAGGTTGATGTATTGCCCGGCCTGGAATGCCATCGGTCGATCAAGCTTGAGGTGCACGCCCTTGATGGTCGGCGACAGATCCACCAAAGCGCTGACTACCGCCAGGTAGTCTTCGACGGGATGGCCAAGGAAATCCGCGTCCGCGTCGATATCGGCCTCGATCACCAAGTCGCTCTGCGGAATCGCACAGCACGCCAGGACCTTGCCTTCCCCGCGTTCGATATCCATCAGCGCAAAGGGCGAGGCCGCGCCAAGATCCACCTCGCCTTCCAGCACCTGAACCTTGCAGGTGGCGCAGGTGCCATGGCCGCAGGCAAATGGCAACCAGACGCCCTGGCGCAATGCAGCCTGAAGGATCGTCTGGCCTTCTTCCACCTCGATTTGCTCGCCCGTGGGTTCGATGGTTACTTGGTAGCTCATGGCGTTCTCCTCAGTTGGAACTGCCGGCAATGCCGTTCAAGCCAGGGGTGTTGAGGTGCAACAGACTCTTGTGGTCGATGCCGTTGGCGATCAGGCTCGCACTGTTGTCCGGGGTGAATGGCCGATCGTTGACGCGCCACAGCACTTGACTGAAGTTGATCCGCGCTGCATCCGGGTGCTGGGCAATCGCGGTCTTGACCACCTGCTCGATGAAATCACCGAACAGCATCGTCGGTGGCAGCGGGAAGGTCAGAGGAGCACAGAACATCAGGTGTTTTTCCCAGCACAGGTACACCAGTTGCAGGCCACGGAAATTTTCCTGGCGGTCTAGGGGTTGGGCGTCATAGGCGCCTATGGCAGTCACGGGCATGATAGTTTCCCTTATTGTTGTGGGTCTGGGGGGAAGCAAGCCCGCAGGCTTGCTTCGGCACGCAAAGTCAGTGCTCAACCGGTCTTGCGCAAGTCCGGGTCAACCGCAGAGGCCGGCACACTATTGCGGTCGTTCGGGTGCCAGTCCTGCCAGCGTCGATGTTCGGCGGAACCGAAGTATTCGCAGTTATCCTCGCCGGGGTTGATGTTGTAGTAGTCGCGTACCACCGACTCGACATCATCGCCACCGCAATTCCCCTGCAGGATCTGGTGCACCGGTAGCCATGCCTGGATGTACTTGGCCGGCTCGTACGCGAAGATGTCGCAGCAGCCCGGGGAGCAGAAGTGATAACGCTCGCCTTCGTGCTCGGTGGCGCGATGGCTAAGGGTGGTCTGGTCATCCGGCTCGCCGAACGACAGCGGGATCTGGCAGATCTGGCAGAGCATCGGCAGGGTCGGGTTGTAGAAGCGCTCGCCCTTCTCTTGCAGTGCACGCCAGTGCTCGAAGCGCGGGCGATAGATCTTGTCGAAAGTGTCGGGATATTTGGATGACAGCCAGTCCAGCTCTTCGTCGGTCGGCATCCAGGTGTGGAAGTTGGTTGCCTGGCTGTATTGGTAAAAGATCGACCAGGCCTGATGGCTGACGTGATCCTTGCCGATCTTGGCCTCCTCGACGTGCTTGGGCGCACGGATGCCGTAGCGCTCCAGATCCTTGAACAGCGCACCGCCGGCCTCTTCGAAATACACACTCCAGGCTTCAGACCACGACATGACCTTATTGGGCAGCATGTAGTCCATCATCATCCCCACCAGGGTCAGCAGACGGTAGCCGCGCCAGAACCACTTGTCGATCCAGCGCTGGATGATCGGCACGTTGTCTTCGTGCTGTTCGAGCAGGAACTTGATTACCTCAAGGCCCAGGGTCATGTGGCGGGCTTCGTCGGACTGCGCGGAGAAGCCGAAGGTCACCGTGGCCATGTCGCCGTTGAACGCCGCTCCCGACATGAACGGCACGAACAGCAGGTTGGTGAGGACGTACTCGAACGAAAACGAAATCGCCGTGAGGAACTCGAACGGGCCGGCCGTGCGTGCGTCCTCGAAGAACGACTTGGGCACCGAGAGGAACCACAGTCGGTCATGCATATGGGAAAAATCATGCAGGCCGTTGAAGTGTTTGTTGTAGTGACTCATGGCGTGGATCTGGGTCTGCACGTGACGCAGTTCATCGATGGCTTGCATCTGGCAAGCGATCCGCGCACCGGCGCCGCTGAATTGCCGGCCGACCCGGGCAAAGCCTTGATAGGCCTGGTATTCCAACGGCGTGATGCCCGTCAGGAACAGCTTCAGCGCATTGACGTAACGGGCATCGGAGAGCGTGGTATGGCCGTTGTTCTGCGAGAACGCATCGAAGATCGCGTAGAGCTTTTTCTCTTTCTCGGCCTGGTATTTCCAGTAACTGTCCATGGTCAGGCGGAACGGGTCTTCCCACTTGTCCCAGTCGGTGATCTTGATGCCCTCGAAGCGCTCATGCGGGTAGATATCCTCGTGGGTCTGGTAGCTGGGCTCCCAGTCCAGGTCACGGGTCATGCAGCGATATTTCTCTTTGGCATTAAGGCGTTTTTTCATAGCCATGATGGCACTCCCGAATTCTTGTTATGCATCGAACAATCAATGGCGGCTGGCGGTCAGTTGCTCCAGTGCAGGGAGAAGCTGTCGTCCTCTTCCACCACGTTGCCGCCCAGGGTGATCACGTACATCAGCATTTCCTGAATATCCCAGTGGCTGCCGGTGATCAGCTCCACCGTATCGCGGCGGATATCCAGGCGGCCCTGGGCTTCGATACGGATCATCGAGGGCTGATGCTGGATCTCGGCATGGGGGTTGTCCTGAACAATGGCACCGACGATCGAGCGCGCGTAATCGGTGTCTTGCAGGTTGATGTACACGAGGGACGTCATACGTTGGCTCCTGTCAGGCCGATTTTTTTCAAGCGCGCGGCGAACTCAGTGCAAACGGCATCCAGTGCCGACTCATCGAGACCCCAGGCAGTCAAGGGTTGCAGCGCCTCGACCGAGCGCTGGCTCCAGTGATCGATCCAGCCCTGCACGAGGTCCTTGTTGGCCGCGCTTTCAATGATCACCGTCTTGAGCATCGCATCGACCCAGCGCTGGCTTTCGGCAAACCACAGGCGCATGAACTCGGTCAGCATGCCGACTTGGCCCGCGCCGTTGGCCGACAGTTGCTCGTCAAGCTTGTGGAACAGCAGCGGGTACACCAGGCCGTCGCTGACCAGGTTCTGCGCCACGGTCAATTCGAACCAGTCACGCACCACCAGGGTGTCCTCGACGTAGCGGCGCATGCCCTGCCAAACCGGATCACTCAGCCACTGCTGTTTGGCCTGAGCCAGCAACAACACGTCGCCGTCATCGAGCATCAGGCCGATTCGCGACAGGTACTGGGCGATGCCCAGGCGGTCTACGGCATGGAACATATGCATCTGGGTGACGCTGGTACCAAAGCCGTCGGCGGCAATATTGCTGTTGTTCATGTTGGCGCCCATCTCGGCGTGGCGCAGCGGCAACAACAGCTTGCTGATCAGCTGAATATTGGCGCCGGACAGACCGGCGAGCATGTCGCGCTTTTCGCAGAAGGCGTAATCGTGCTCGGCATTTTCCTGCATCTTGGCCCGGGCCTGCACATAAGCGCCGTAGTAGTACTGGCGTGGGTCGCTGACCGCGTACCAGTCGGCCATGACCACTGCGGTACGGGTGGCATCGTTGAGCAGTTTGTCCGGCTGCCACAATGGCCGGTAATGAAAGTTGGTCGCCGATTCCAGGTCGAAACTGGCTTCTTGATAACGACTGGCAACCTTGTCGCCAAACCGGCGACGGGTGTGGCTGAAGGTGTTGCGTAGGGTCTGGGCGGTAGTCGTCTTGATTTCAACGCTCATGGGCGTGCGTCCTGTCATTGTTGTTATAGGGGGCGACGTGCCAGGGCTCAACAGCTCGGATCTGTCTCGCCGTAGCGCCACTTCTGCATGTCTGAATCAATGGCCGCGGACATCTGCGCGTTCATGTGCTGTACGCGGTTGTTGGCGCAGAACTGTTCAAAGGCCAATCGCGGCAGTACCAGCTCGACGTAGAGCTCGGGATCGCCAATCGCGAAGTCGAATTCGACGAAAGGATCAACGCTGGAACTGCGCACGCGAACGTAGCGCGGCATATCATTGAAAGCAGTGGGTGATGGGTTCATGCATCTGGCTCCTGGTTGGGGCTGATGCAGAACAGAGCAATGGCTGTGCCAGAGTCCATTGCTGGGGTAGGTTGTTATTTATAGACCATTGATTAACAACAATTTATTTTAATTTCCTGACCAGATGAATGGCGATCGCTGCGGGCTTACAGCAAAGTGAGTCATCAGCGTATTTCAGCATTTGATGAAGCGTTTTTCAGCATTTGCTCTATCCGGCCCGGCACGCCACCCGCCAACTCGCGATGCCGGAAGAGTGCCTGTTCAACTGTCTTTTTTCTCCAGTCGGTAAGCCAACTGGGCACGGGTCAACCCCAGCACCCGAGCCGCCTTGGAAACGTTGCCATCCACTTTTTTCATCGCCGTGCGCAGTAGACGCGCCTCAAACTCTTCGAGGTTGAAGGCATCGCTGAGCAATGCATCGCAAATCGGATCGACATCGGCCGAGACCGGCGCAGGTGCGGACTTCAGGTGCCCTTGGGTGTCGATATGATTCATTGAGCGGCCTGGCTCATGCACCGTCGAGAATAGCCCGTGCAGATCTATCATCTGATTGTTATCGGTGAGGATGACGCCCCGTTCAATCATATTTTCCAGCTCGCGGATGTTTCCCGGCCAAGCGTGATCCATCAGCGCCAGCATCGCCTTGTCGGAAACCCCTGAAATTCGCTTGTTGTAAAGTGTCCGGTACTTGCCGAGGAAGTGATCCACCAACAATGGGATGTCTTCCTTGCGCTCACGCAACGCGGGAATGTGGACTGGGTACACGTTGAGACGGTAGAACAAGTCCGCGCGAAAACGGCCCAGTTTGACTGCCTCGGCCAGATCGGTATGGCTAGCGGCCACAAGACGGACATCGACCTTGATCGTGTTCGTCGCCCCGACCCTTTCCAACTCACCTTCCTGCAGCACCCTCAACAACGCGGCCTGCGCGCGGGGCGTCAGTTCCGCCACCTCGTCGAGGAACAGCGTTCCGCCGTTAGCCCGCTCGAACTTGCCTTCACGACTGGTGTGCGCCCCGGTGTAGGCGCCTTTCTCGACGCCAAACAGTTCAGCTTCTATCAACTCAGGCGAGATACAGGCACAGTTCAAGGCAACGAATGGCTTGGAGGACCTGGTTGATTGCAGGTGCAAGCCACGGGCAAAAATTTCCTTGCCGACCCCGGTTTCGCCCTGCAGCAAAACACTGACCGGGCCTGAGGCCGCACGCTGAAGCAACTTGCTGGCCTGACGAAAACTTGCAGAGCGACCCACTGAATTGGCGATCAGGGCGTCATGCTCGGCGTTGTCGCGGACGTTATCTTGCAAGTGACTCAGCTGGCTCTGCAGAGCCAATAATTCATCGGCCATCGAGTCGGGTTGCAGAAGCCGTTCGATCTCTTCCCGGTCCTCCCATTCACCGGCAGGCTTTCCAACGATTCGGCAGTGACTGGCCCCGCATCCCAGACAGTCCACCTCCTTGTAGAAGATGCTCTGTCCCATGTAATAGGTAGTAAAACCGCTGGAGTACCCGGTGAGAAGCCAGCACACCGGATCGTTGACAGGTCCGTGCTCCTTTAAGTGCAACTCCGCTTCGCAGGCATCCTGCCATTGGAACTCAGCATAGAAACTTCCTTTGCCTATATCGAACTCCAGCTTCAATGGCTTGACATTGACCATGCCCTTGATCAATGCCAATTGAGGCCCTGCGAAAAAACAATCTGACGTCGAAAGGTCGGGGCGCAATGCCCGGGCAAGATTGGCATCGCGCCACCCGGAATGGTAGCCCAGGCGCATCATCAAACCTCGGGCGCGGGGGATTCCCAGAGTGTTGATCAATTCCTTGCGCAAGTTGGCGAACAGGCTGCTGTGGACCAGGAGCATCCGTTGCTCCTGCATCCAGATTTTACCCTGGTCGGTATCGAAGCTGATTTGCGAAACCAGATCGCGACTGGTTGGAAACTTTGGATCGAGGGCAGTAGGCATCGAGAACCTGCATGTCAGGAGTGCTGATCGTCGGCGCATCCGGGCTGAATTTGCTGATTTGCTGAACTGCGTGTCGCAAATCATGAAGTCGCGCTTCGATAGCTTCGGCCAAGGTGCTGATCTGTACTCATTCGGTTATTTTTATTGTGTTTTTTCAATCATTTAGGACTTGGTGGAGACTTGAGATCACGTATGGCACAGCTGTTGCTATGTGCACCTCAACAACAATAATAACCGTAGAGGTGACATATGACACTCGATGCTGCAAACCTATCATTGCTTGGGCAACTGGCTGATCAAGGGATCGCTCCATTTAATCAAATGGATATTTCACAAGCCAGAGGCTTCATGTCTGGCATGCGCGCAACGATCGGGCCAGGCCCGGATCTATATCAAGTCAGCGAGACAACCATCGAATCGGCTGGGCATGAAATACGCCTGCGGATGCTGAGCCCAACAGCCATTTCCACAGGTATTATCGTCTACTTCCATGGCGGTGGCTGGTGCCTGATGGGCATTGAAGATTATGACAGTCTAGGTCGCTTTCTTGCTGAGGAAACCGGGTGTACGGTAATACTGGTCGATTATCGGCTAGCCCCCGAACACCCCTACCCGGCCGCGATTGACGACGCCTGGGCAGCACTGGTGTGGGCCGACAACAATCGATTCGCCGTGGGCGGCTCCACCCACTGTCCGTTGCTTGTCATGGGGGACAGTGCCGGGGGCAACCTGGCTGCAGTCGTCGCGCAAAAGGCTGGACTAGCAGCGCAGCCGATACTTGCGCAACAGATTCTGATTTACCCGGTCGTGCAGCCTGACACCAATGGCCAGAGTTACCTGAACCCAGAAAACCAAGGGCTGTTGGGTAAGCGGTCCATGGAATGGTTCTGGAATCATTACCTGACGGACGTGCAAGCCCGTCATGCCCCCCAAGCCTCTCCCCTGTTGGCGGTGGACGTGAATGGACTTCCGCACACGCTGTTGATCACGGCTGAACATGACGTGTTGTGCGATGAAGGACAAGCGTACGCATTGAAGCTAGTGGACGCCGGCATTGACGTCCAATGGCGTCAATTCACCGGGCAGATGCATGGATTTTTTACGCTTTTGAATGTGCTACCGGAAAGTGTTTGCGCTCGTAAGTATATCACCGACGGCATAAAAGCACGTTTGAAAAGCTTGAAATCCATTACGGTATAACCATCAGATTGCCCACAATCTAGCACGCCACTCAGAGTCTACCAAGAATAAGGAATAAAAAAAATGACTCGATTCATTACATTCTGCCGTGTTTTTTTTACCCTTCTGGCGTTAGGCCAGACCAGCCTCAGTATTGCTTCCGAAAATGGTGGAACTAACTGGCCCCTGGGAGTGAACACAGTAATTCCCGCGATACTTCCACCTCCAGGTGCCACTGAACTCTACAGTTACACGGCTTATTATTTCGCCGATACCTTTCGAGGCAACGACGGAAAGTCATCCTTACCCGACTTCAAACTGGATGTATTTGTCCAGGCATTGCGAGTGGTGCATACCTGGAATCTGAAAACCGACTCCGGGGTAGGGTTCAGTTCGGGAGCGATTCTCTCGGGAGGCCGCAATTCTTTGGAAGTAGCAGGTCTCAAGGATCATAAAAGCGGCCTTAACCAGCTTTACTTAACCCCTCTCTATCTGACGTGGTCGCCAACGCCTGAATTCTATCTGCTTACAGGTTTCAGCGCGTTCATTCCTGTGGGAAATTACGATCGAAAAGACCTGATTAATACCACCAGCAACTACGCGTCCTATGTCCAGGAGTTCGGCTTGACCTGGTTGCCCACTCCGGCTTGGGAATTCTCGGTTTCCCCTACCGTTTCTTTCAATCAGAAAAATGATGACACCCACTATAAGTCAGGCAATATTTTAGATATCGACTTCAATGCCGGCTATCGGCTGCCGATGAATCCGAAATGGCAAGTGGGCCTGGCCGGCCACTACACCAAGCAGTTCACCGATGATCAGTTTGAAGGTCATGATGTCCCTGGCGGAAGCCGTCTGAGCAAATTCGCTGTTGGCCCTCAGGCTGTTTACTACTTCAATCCGGCGACGGCCATCGTATTCAAATGGCTGGCAGAAACGTCCGTCAAGAATGGCCCAAAGGGTAATTCACTGTGGTTCGAGTTCGCCGTACCGCTGTAGATCTTGGCTCCTTTTTAAGGCGCCTTTGGTGCCTTTTTTTTATCGCCACTTTTCTGCGGTCTTCATGAAATGGTTAAAACAGCGCTTGCTCATTCCATCATTTCAGAAACACTTTGCTCAGCCAGAATTTTCTCACTCTAAAAAACCATATAACTGCCTGATATTTAATGACTTATTAAGCCTGGCACAGGGTTTGCAAACGCAATATCAGCCGGTGAAAAAATCCACTCACCGCAGCTGCGGTAAACCGCAAAACGATCGGTCGCCGTGGTTGAGCAAGCAGACATAACCCCACAACAATAAAAGGTGAGTCCCATGTCCATCAGCAACCCAACCCACCACATACCCCACCCTCGAAAAGAAATCGATGCCGTGGTTGTAGGCGCAGGCTTTGCCGGTCTCTATATGCTCCATCTGCTTCGCGACAAACTAGAACTCGATACCCAGGTTTATGAAGCCGCTGATGGCGTAGGTGGAACCTGGTACTGGAACCGCTACCCCGGGGCTCGATGCGATATCCCAAGTCACCACTATTCGTATTCGTTCTCGGAAGAACTTCAACAGGACTGGACCTGGTCCGAGAAGTACGCCGCACAACCGGAAATCCTTAGCTATCTTAATCACGTGGCCCAGCGTTTCGACCTGCTCAAGGACATAACCTTTCAGGCCCGGGTCGTCTCTGCGCATTATGACGAGGCTTCGCAGCGTTGGCTGGTCGACACGGACACCGGCGAACACGTGAGCGCGAAGTATTTTATCCCGGCCGTCGGCACCCTATCGTCGGCGAATATTCCGAAGTTCAAGGGACACGGCAGCTTCAACGGCGATGTCTATTTCACTGGCCAATGGCCCAAGGACGGCGTTGACTTCACCGGCAAGCGCGTCGGCATCATCGGCACCGGTGCCACCGCGATGCAGGCGATTCCCCTGATTGCCGAACAGGCCGCGCATCTCACCGTATTCCAGCGCACGCCCAACTATGCCGCTCCGCTGGTTAATGCTCCGATGGACGAACATACCGACCGGCGAGCCAAAGACAATTATCATGGACTTCGTCTGCAGGCCTGGGAAACGTTCGCAGGGGTCCCATTCAATAACCTGAAACCCTCGGCTCTTGAAGAGACGCCTGAACAACGCCAGGCGCATTATCAATCCTGCTGGGAAGATGGCGGCTTCAGCTTGTGGATTGGCAGCTATCAAGACATTTTGTTCGACAAGCAAGCAAACGAGACAGCAGCGCAGTTCGTCAGGGAGAAAATTCGCCAGCGCGTCACTGATCCAGCGATCGCCGACCTGCTATGCCCGCCCGCTGGACAGACCTATGGCACCAAGCGCCAGCCTTGTGAAACCAACTACTACGAAACCTATAACCGCGATAACGTGACACTCGTCGATATCAAGGCAGCCCCTATCGATGCAATCACAGCGTCAGGAATCACCACCACCAAAGCACAGTACGAGTTCGATTGCATCGTTTACGCCACCGGGTTCGATGCCTTTACCGGCGCCCTATTCAAGATGGATATACGCGGCCGAAATGGCCAGACCCTGCAGGACTACTGGTCTGCCGGCCCACGCACATTGATTGGCCTGTCGGCCCATGGTTTCCCGAACATGTTCACCATCACCGGACCGCAGAGTCCCTCGGTGCTGTTCAACATGCCGCTGGGTATCGAAATGCATTGCGAATGGATTGCCGAGTGTATCGACTACATGAACTTGAACGGTTTCGGCAGTATCGAAGCCAATCTTCAGGACGAAGATAACTGGATTGCCCATGTCAAGGAGGTCGCCGATGCGACGCTTCTGCCACACGCCACCTCATGGTATTCTGGGGCAAACATTCCCGGCAAACCGCAAGTGTTCATGGTGTATCTGGGCGGCGGCAAACATTACAAACAGGTTATTACCGACATTGCCAACTCGGGTTACAACGGCTTTACCCTTGAGAAATCCATAAATAGCGGCTTCGCGATCGCAAGCATGGCGGACATGGCTATTTGAAAAACACGCATGGGGAGAGTCTAATGGCTCTGCCCCTTGCTCATGCAGAGAATGTTGTATATGTCTAAAACCGTAGGATTCAGGACTTATCCAATACTTCCTTCAAAACTTTCCGACTCACATGAATTGCATCTACCAACGCAACCTACCGGTTCCCGATGGGGTTCGACGGTGTAACATACCCTTCCCCCCCAACGCCGAGATTTCAATGCCCGGCATATCGCTGAACCCTTTAGCGTCGCCCCCATGATGAACGGGACCCTCTGCCGAGCCGACATTGCTGCCCATTTTGCCAGAAGGCTGCGGATGACTTTTCGGATGCGTTCTTCGCGAGCGTTGATAACTACCGCCTGCGACACACCAGCAACGCCTTGAGTTCGAACAGTTCGCGCTCCTGAGCAGAGAAGGCGTCTTGCAGTTGCGCGAGGTCCGCGCGTAGCGGATCGATGGTGCGGTGGCAATGACTGATCGCTGCATTCGTGATCTTGAGCAAGTTCGCATGGATGGACTCCTTCAGCTCGGCATGCAGGCGTGCATAGTCCACCATCCCTGCCTGAGTCCCGTAGACGGCCTGGCCATTGATCTTCGGCGCAGTCAATGCTGGATCAAGCGCCATATCGAAATCAGCGAACGCCTCGTCGATTGCCTTCGCTACGGCTTTGCCGAGTAATTGCGCGGCTTGCGCGCGGGCGGCCCCGGCATCCTCCGTACCGGCATGGCTTTCCAACAACTGAGGCAATGCCGGAACGATGCTGCGCCATGCAACGGAAATGAACTGATCGCGTTGCCGCCCCAACGCGTTATCCCACTGTAGCAACGTCTGCTGCAACTGAGCCAAGCACGGTTGCAGCCTGTTTCTAAAGTCGCCGGCAATGTTCTCCTCCAGATGATGCAGAAGCACGGCTGCCGATTTGAACCGTTTGTATGCCAACGCGGGCTCGGTAATGGCCATAAGCGCAGCGTACAGCCGTTCGAAGCCGGCGGCCTCCATTGCCTCTCGCGTTTGCCCCTCCTGGCGTGCGACGTAGGCGGAAATCGATACCGGGCTTTCCAGTAGTTCGGTGTTCACTTCCAGCATCGCCAGCTTTTCCCTGGCACGCTTGGCTACATCGGCCTCCTGCAGTGTCCGGTTTTCCTCGGCTTTGTTGCACAACAGCTTGACGATTTCTCCGTCGACCTCGTCTTCTTCGTACACATCGCTGCGGGTCAGCACAGGCAGCAACGGCTTGTCACGATGGAGTTCGCGGGCCAATTCATCCAGTTCCTGCACCTGCCCTGGCGAGGCGGAGCTGGTCAGGCACAGGACTCCATCGGCGCTGTCGGTGAAGCGGCGGGTCAGCGCGGCGTTCTCAGGCGTCATCGAATGCAGGCCAGGAGTATCCAGCAACACCAGCCTTTCGCCCAGGCGTATGCCTTGCAGCCGACTAGTGGTTTCGGTCGCTCCCTCCTGGGGCCAAGTCCCATGGACACGGTGGGGAATTGCCAGAAATCGCCCATCAAGCGCGGGTGAGGGTAGGAAGAAATACCGTCGCGGTAAGCCGCTTGCAGACGGCCAAGGCCCTGGAAGCAGAGCACCGCGCGGCCATCAACGCCGCGGCCAAGCAGCTGGACATATTGGGGGCGCAACACAGTGCGGCGTTGGCCGAGGTGCTGCACGCCGAGGCCATGCAACAGCGTGCCCACCTGAGCCTGTCCTACACCACCTTGGTGGCACCGTTCTTGCGGGAGGATTGGACAATACACGTAATGCCATTTGGGTCGCTGAGAGCGCGGGACGGATCGTGGGATCGGTGGCTATCGACGCGGAGGATGTAGGAAACAATGAAGCCCACCTGCGCTGGTTTATCCTTGACGATGGCTGCCGTGGCGGGGGTATAGGTCGTCGCCTTCTCACCGAAGCAGTAGATTTCTGCGACAGACAGAATTTCTGAGCTATTCAACTTTGGACATTCGAAGGTTTGGAAGCTGCCCGACGCCTCTACGAATCAATGGGTTTCGAGCTCACTCACGAAGCGCAAGGCGACCAATGGGGTACGGTGGTCACTGAGCAACAATTCATCAGAAAACGCTGAGCAACATTCTCTGAAGAGTGTAGTGGTCGAATGAAACCGGAGACCCATTTAGGCGAGAATGCTCGCCACAGAGAGGTGTGTGATGACCAAGCAACGACGTACCTTTACCCCCGAATTCAAACGTAAAGCCCCAGCCTGGTGCTTGACCAGGGCTACAGCCACATTGAGGCAGCCCAGTCGCTCGGGTTAGCTGAATCAGCATTGCGGCGGTGGGTCAGCCAGCTCCAGCAGGCGCGTGGCGGTGTCACCCCGACCAGCAAGGCATTAACACCTGAGCAGCAAAAAATCCAAGAACTGGAAGCCCGAATCAATCGTCTGGAACGGGAACAGTCGATCCTAAAAAAGGCTACCGCGCTCTTGATGACCGAGAAGCACGAGCGCTCGCGTTAGTCGATCAGCTTCGCTCCGAGGAGCCGGTTGATCTGTTGTACTCGGTATTTGAAGTCACCCGGTCTTGCTACTACGCCCATTGCCGCAAGCGTCGATTTCCGGATGCAGAGCGGGTGGTTTTGCGCAGCCGTGTGAACGGGCT
Organism: Pseudomonas sp. KK18; assembly: GCF_037094675.1. Taxonomy (NCBI): domain Bacteria; kingdom Pseudomonadati; phylum Pseudomonadota; class Gammaproteobacteria; order Pseudomonadales; family Pseudomonadaceae; genus Pseudomonas; species Pseudomonas sp. KK18. The sequence goes on along the minus strand of NZ_CP146605.1, from coordinate 2,497,163 downwards.
ATTTACTCAAAGTAGAAGCGCTGCGGGCAGTCGAAGCATCATGCTGATGATGAAAGAGGACCGCATGCAAATCGGGCGATTCAAGGTACGTAAGTTGATGCGCGAGATGAACTTGATCAGCAAACAGCCGGGCTCCCATGCCTACAAAAAGGCGACCGTGGAGCGACTTGATATCCCGAACGCGCTTGATCGAGAGTTCAACGCTAGATCCCCGAACAAGGTCTGGTGCGGTGACATTACGTACGTTTGAGCCGAAGGTCGATGGCACTATCTAGCGGCCGCAATCGATCTCTATGCGCGCCGGGTTGTGGGCTGGGCGTTCTCAGCCAAACCCGACGCGGACCTGGTGATCAAGGCATTAGATATGCCCTATGAGCAGCGTGGTCGGCCTCAGAATGTGCTTTTTCACAGCGATCAGGGCAGCCAATACGGCAGCCGGAGTTTCCGCCAGAGACTATGGCGATACTGCTTCACACAGAGCATGAGTCGGCGCGGCAACTGCCATGATATGCCCCAATGGACCGGCTATTTCGCAGCCTGAAAACTGAATGGATACCGACGGTGGGCTACATGAGCGCCGCATTGGCTAAACAAGATATCGGTCGTTTCCTGATGGAGCGGTACAACTGGCGGCGACCGCATCAGTTCAACGAAGGCTTAGCGCCTGCCGTTGCCGAGGAAAAACTTAACGCGGTGTCCGGGATCAGTTGACCACTACACAACCAAGTGGTACAGCAAAGCCAACGTTAGAAGCGCTGAGTTTGTTACATTTTATTTCAGACCCAGAACTGTCAAGAAAATTACGCTACTCGGCCGGCCCCATGAATAAAGGACAATCTAGAAACACCCATCTTACCTGTCCGATTTCTTGACACCTCTCGGTGAGAGCATCGATCTAGAGCACTTGCTCCAAGCTCTTGCTTTCCCTACGCTTACCCCTCCTGAATGGAGTTTATTACGGACGCCTGAGTCTGATATGGATTCGCTCATCGCCTGGGAGCAGTTCAGCAAGGGCCTTATTGCTGTTCAAGCTGCATCTAACGCCATCTCGCTGAGCGATAACAATATGGGATTTCGCCCACTCTCTGTGCGGCCAATCCACATGACCAATGCGAGAGGCCATCCTAAGGAATAGGAGGTCCCATGTGCCGACAATGCTCGGATCCGCATTTCAAATTGCTTTACACCCCTATCGAAGCAGCACTCCGCTGGTGTGGGCTTCAAGCGTTCGAGACTCAGATCTGCCAGGCAAACTGGTTGTACCCCGAACAACTGCTCAAACTCTTTCCCCGATGGCCCTGCCTGGCGACACATGTCGGCATGATCCTGGATGCCGTGCAGCACCAAGAATTGCGCAGTCACCCGCAGGCGTTATTCACCGGGATTGATGCCAACCTGGGCCCAAGGTCGCTGCGCATCCGCCACGGCGAACTGAAAGCCTGGATGAGCCTTTACCACCCAGACCAGAAACCGCCCTTCCTGTTTGCCTACGCAGCGGACGCGGAGGGCTCGGTTAAATGGGGGCACTATCTGGTACTGAAGGCTGACAGGGACACGCTTCAAGTTTTGTGCAGTCGGCTGACGAAGTCTCACGCTGAAGTGGTGGAGCAACTCGCCACGCTCGGGGTCGAGGTGCAGCAGCTTCGCTCATCCGCCGAGGAGAAAAAGCCTGCGGATGCACGTACCGAAGCTGGCTTGCTGGATCTGATTGGCGTCCTGCTGAGGCTTTTGCTCAACGGAAGTCCCGGAGAAAAAAATAAGCCTTTTTTTGCCAGCCAGGACGCGATCGTTGCCGCTATCCAGCAGCAATACCCCGATCATCCAGGCTTCAAAAAACGGACGCTGGATCAACGATTTGCGGACGCAAACAAGCGATTCAAATAGCGCGCCTGTAGCAAATTGCAATGCAATCGTCCGCGATTGCATTGCAATGACAAGCTCGATTTCCTGGTGTTGACTCATGTCACTTCCCATCGCAAGCCATCTGGCGCCAAGGAGTGACACGTATGCAAACCCAGACCGACGTGACCGCAAGCCCTGCCCGAACTGACCGCTACATCATGCGCCGTGATGAGGTCGAGAAACGTACTGGATTCAAGCGGGCGCATATCTACAACCTGATGAAGGAAGGCAAGTTCCCCCTGGCCCGACGCATTGGTATGCGCGCCGTGGGCTGGGACTCTGCCGAGATCGACCGGTGGATCGCCGAACGCCTCGGCGCGCAGGCGTGACGGTGAAGGTGCTCTCCGTAGTGTCGACCAAAGGCGGCGTTGGCAAGACAACCGTCACGGCCAATCTGGGCGGCCTGTTGGCCGATGCCGGTTTGAGGGTGTTGATGATCGATCTGGACAGCCAACCGACGCTGTCCAGCTACTACCCGATCACCTGCGCCGGCACTGCGGGCAGTGTTGAGCTGATCGGCCATCGCCTAATAGATCTCGATCAGATCGTTTCACGGACCTGTGTCGAAGGCTTGCACGTGGTCCTGTCCAATGATCCGCTTGGCCAGTTGAATACCCTCTTGTTGCACGCCCCAGATGGCCGATTGCGCCTGAAAAATCTGCTCCATGTCTTCGAGACATTTTACGATGTGGTGCTGATCGACACACAGGGCGCGCGCAGCGTTATCGTCGAGATGTCCGTGCTGGCCTCCGACATGATGCTTAGCCCCATCCCACCCGAAATGCTCGCGGCCCGGGAGCTGCACCGCGGCACGCTTGCGCTGCTGCAAAGCTTGGCGCCCTATGAGCAGTTGGGCGTCCGCCCTCCCCCGGCACGTCTGCTGCTGAACCAGGTCAATCTGAGTCGTCGAGATACGCGGTTGATCATTCAGAGCCTGTCTGCAGACTTTGTCGCACATAACGGGGTCACCCTGTGTTCCGCGGTGGTGCTGGATCGCGTGGCCTATCTGAACGCGGCCTCGCTGGGCCTGCCCGTGCACCGGATCGACTATCGCCCCTCTCCCTCTGGCGGGTTGAGCGCGGCGCAGTCGATGCGGCAGCTAGCGCTTGAGCTGTTTCCCGAATGGCACCGACTCATCGACCCGGCGTCAGCACCGGACGTCTGTGCCCGCTACTGAAATCTTCCAACTAACTTATTGGAGCTCGCCATGCATGAGCCACGCTGCGTGATCCCATCGCCATCAGCTTCTCCCCACCGCGAGGTAACAGAACCCTGTTATTGCACCGTGGTGTTCGACCTCCCGGGCGGTCACCCCGCTATCACCAAGCTGTTGCATGAGCTCAGCCAGCACTTCGAATTGCCGGGCACAGCCTTCGTGGTCAAGTTTGAAGTCGGCGACAAGCTACCGCAGGCGTAATTGAGGCCCATCATGATCAAACCCACCCAGGAACAGATCAGCGCCGGACTGCGCCCACACATGTTGCTGCGCAGTCCAGGCGAAAGCGCAGCGCCGGAGTTCGACCAGGAGTCAGAGATCGTGGTTACCCTGGAGCAATTACGGCCTTACGAGCGCAATCCCCGATTCATCCGCAACCCTCTGTATGACGACATCAAGTCGTCGATTCGTGAACGCGGGCTGGACCAGGCGCCTTCCATCACCCGAAGACCCAGCGAGACGTATTTCATCATCTTGAATGGGGGTAACACGCGCCTGTCCATTCTGAACGAACTGTGGAAAGAGACGCGCGACGAGCGTTACTTCCGGATCGCCTGCCGCTACCGCCCCTGGACCAGCGAAACCCATGCCTTGCTCGGACATCTGGCTGAAAGCGATTTGCACGGACAGCTGGCATTCATTGAACGCGCGCTGGCGGTGGTCAACGTGAAGGCATTGCTGGAGGATGACGGCACGTCCCTTTCGCAACGCGAACTCGCCCAGGCGTTGGCATCGGGCGGGTATCCGGTCTCGCAATCGCAGATCAGCCGCATGTTCGACACCGTCGAATACCTACTCCCCAGTCTGCCCAATGCCCTGTGTTCAGGGTTACCGAAGCCTCAGATCGAGCGCCTCATTCTGCTGCGCAAACGGGCTGAGCAAGTCTGGAACCGCCTGCTGGCGCCGCTCGATCAACTGCTTGTGCTGTGGCAGCAGACGCTTTCCAACTTCGACACGACGTCCGACGAGTTCGACTGGGACGAGGTGCGCGGCGCCTTGTTGGCGCAGATGGCCAAGGTGCTGGATATCACGCCACGGCTGATGGAATTGGAACTGACGCAGAGCGGCTCTCACACTACGCCGCCGAGTGAACCCTCCACCAAGGAGCGGCCTACTGCGACGGTAAACGAATTGCTAGATGCCGGCGCCAAACCCGCAAGCGCGCCCCCGCTGGTTCACAGTCAGACACCGCCTCCTCCCTATCCGACCGATCAAGTCCGGGACGATGACGGGCCGGTCGTCGAGGACCCGCTACGGTTGGACGATATTTTCGGTGGTCTGCGCCCAGGTAGCACAGAGGTGATCGAAGCACAGACGACCAGTACCTCATCGCTCCCTTCTCTGTCACAGCTGATGGATTTCATCGCGCCACTGGCCATCGCCGAACTGCGCAGCCTCGCCGCCGAATTGGCGCAGTCATTGGCCCACTACGCGGCGCTGCCAAACTTTGTCATGGGCGCAGAGCATGGTCTTGGATTCACGCTCAACTGGCAGGCCACAGAGGCCACCGACTCCCAAGGCGTCGCGGTGCAGCTGCTGCTCACCTCTATTCTGCGCGCGCAGGACGGGGTCGAATGGGAACTCAAGCAGCAGCTCCCCCCAACACTGGTGGGCCAACTGCTGGTCGGTGACTATCTGACCCCGCTCGGGGGCAACTCCAGACTCACGTTCGAACTTCAGCGCCTTCCCGACGCGCAACTGAATCAGTGGGTCCAGTTGGTGGTGCTGGCACGACGTATCGTGGACCTGAGCCAGGCCACATCGCAGGACGATTCGGAGACACTCTCATGAACGCTATCTTCGCCTTGCTGAATAACACCATGCTCAACCAGGTGTTGCATGAGCTGCGCCAAGGCCACCTTCAGCGCTGTCGCGCGTTGGGCCTGGCTGAAGAAGACCTGGAGATCCTGCAGTCCCTGCCACCCACCACCCTCTCTCGTTTAGCCCATGCCGCAGTCCCGTGGGTCGAAATCAAGGTCGATACCGCGGTGATGCGCCGGCTGATCGAGCAGGCAGACCGTGACGAGCAAAACGAACGCCTGATCAATCGCGCACTCAAGCTCGGCGCGAGCTCGCTGATCATGAATAAGTGCTTTGGCCTGGACCACTCCGAAACCGCCATGCGCCGCCGGCTGCTGAAGATCGAGGTCAGCCGCGGTCGCCCACAGAGTCTGACCGAAGCCCAGGAACATGCGCTGTGGCAGCGCTGGCGTCAGCTGAGACAGCAGGACGGTACCGCCGACAAGCTCGACACCATGATGATGCTCGCCGAGGAACAGGGCGTCACTCTGACCATGGTCTGGCAACAGTTGCACCTGTACGGAGAGCAGCTATGAGGCACGGTCTCAGCTTGGAGGATCTAAAACGGGCCATGCGCCAGTGCGCCCAATACATGCAGGACAACCCTCACCTGTTTCCCCTCCCGTCGCCGCCCAAACCCAAGCCACCGCCCGACACCTCGATCCAGTTTCGCTACATCGGCAAACCCCAGAACATCATGCCCCGCTCTCTGCTACTTGATACCCGGCTCACACCGCTGGAGCGTAACGCCTGGCAGGCCCTGCACTTCATGATCGTAGAGCGCGGGCTCAAATACCCCCGCTACGAGGACTTGCAGCCGTATCTGTCCGCCGTCCCCTGCGGCGAGAAAGCTTCCCGCGAGACAGTCGCGCGTGTATTGCAGAATCTGCGGCTGACCCGTTGGCTCAGCCTGGTCACGCATCTTCGCGACGATCAAGGTCGGTTGCGAGCCCCCATCTATGTCCTGCACGACGAGCCGCTGACGCCGGCCGAAGCACTGCAGTTGGACGAGGGTTACGGAGATCTGATCAAGCGCAGCCTCAAGCACGCTGCCAAGGGCGTACGCATCACCGCCGGACATGTGTTGGGGGAACTGCGGCGCGACCAAACGGTACCGGCGGCCTTTGTACCCAAGGTGCTGGCCCTGGTGCCGTTGGCGCCTGAGCAACACTCACTCGAGCTCGAGTCACCCTCACCTGCTCACGAATCCGAACAGCCTTCGCTGGATGTCGCTTCCTTGCCCTACGCGGCACAACATCAATCCGAACTGCCGGCGAAAGCCTCGGATTTAGCGGTGGTTCGGATTCCGAATCCCCCTAGTACTGTACAAAAGCGTATAGAGCAAAAGAGTACGGTACGAGGGGCTGGGGGAAAATCCGAACTCGAATGGCCGGCGAACCTGCCCATCAGCGCAAGTGATCGGCAGATCGCCTTGCAGGCCATGACCCCATTGCCAAATGAGGCCAGGGTGGCCGTGCTGCAGGAGGCTGTGGCCCGGTGCACCACGGGGGCCGTGCGGCGCCCCGCCGCTTACCTGATGGGGTTGATCAGGAAAGCGATCGAGGGAGACTTTCGATTGTGGGCCGCCAGGGACATCGCGACCAAAGCGCAGCCGCCCAAAGCCGTGCGGGTCCAGCAGGCGGTGCCAGAGCCAAAGAGCGCTGAACGCAGCGGCGCGCCGCGATCGGCGTCCCCCGTGGCAAGGGCCTGCCTGGATCAACTGCGCCAACAATGTGGGCTGATGAGTAGCGCTTAATGGATTTGATGCCTGAGGCATCAAATCCATGGACGTCCAGTCGCTCTGTTCAGCCACGGGCGTTGATCGAACCTGAAGCCCGGCTTCACGCACTTGCGGTAATGAGCACCAGCCTTCAGTGGATTTGATGCCTCAGGCATCAAATCCATACTGTTCCAGTTGCCATAGCTTATCCGAACACAGGTCCTTCAGGTTTTCGGCAGTCACGCCGGTGTTTGCCCGGCACTGTGTCCTCACCCGCCGACTTGAGGACCTGCCCATGGCCGACCATTTCCAGCTCAACCTGGGCTCGCTGCGCAGCACCATCACCCTGACCCTGCACACCCATCACGCCGCTCGGCTGTGGCAGGGCCGCCTGGCCCGCGAGGGCAGCCATCCGATCATGAGCATGGCGGCCTACATCAACATCACCAATATCCTCAAGCAAGCGGCGGCGCAGGACGACCCCTTCGCCGACTGGTTCATGCTGATGCTCGAGGACAAGGTGCTGCGGGCCAAGGCACAGATGGGCCACTTGATGGAGCAGGTCAGCCATCTTGAAAAACTGCTGCCCTCGCAAATCGACGTCGGTGACAACCTTAATATTCACCCCGTGACCCTGCCGCTGTTCATCGCCAGCCAGCTGGGATTTCTGGCGGTGTACCTGCTCACCGATTACGACACCTTGGTCAGGCGTGTGCTGCTCGCCCATCACACCGCGCTGATCGGCCGGCCGGACATGGAGGGCTGGATCGACCAGGGCGCCCACCAGGTGCGCAGCTTGTTTGGTATCGCCCATCGATGCCGCGTGTCCGGCGTCACCCGCAGCGATGTGGCCGCCGACAATGCTCGCTTTCAGGAAGCGGTCGATAAATACGGTCTCCCGCCTCAGGATGTGCTCGATGGCGAGCGCCGCTCGCAGTTCGCCCCGCCCATCATCGCGGTGGCGGGATCGACGGAGCGTGCGCCGGCCAGTGCAAGTGATGACGTTCCGGCGGACGACGAGGCTGACGCGACGGATAAGCCGTCATGACCCCACAAGACTTCCCCGACGATCTGACCCTCGCACCCACTGCCTATCGGGACATCGAACACGCTGCCTCCCTAAAAGGCCTTTTAAAGCCTTTTAAGGGTAAGGGGGAGCTGGTCCAGTTGACGAACGTCACGAGGGAGCTTGAACAGCGTGTGGCGCAGCTCATGGGCACCCAGGCGGCGATCATGGCGCTGCCGCCCTTGTCGTTGCTGGGCATTCGCCTGGTGCTGCAGAACACCGGCGCCGGCACCACCTTTCTGCGCTGGCGCACCCAGGACTTTTCCCGCATGGGCGCCCTGGTCTGGGAACGGCTGATGCGCAATCCGCGCCTGCCCCCGGACCTGCGCACTGCCCTGTTCCAGCTCGAATGCAATCGCATCGCGCTGAACCTGCAGATGAGCGTGCTGCATTCCCTGCAGCGCCAGGCGCTCGACTGCAGCCACAAGATGGCCAACGCCGAAGGCGTGCTGCGCCAATCCCCATCCGGAACGGAGACATCACCATGAGCACTTTTTTTGTCGGCGAAGGCAACATCGGCAGCGCGCCGGACTTTCAGGAATTCACCTCGGGCAATGATGAGCCGCGGCGTCTGCTGCGCCTGAATGTCTACTTCGACAACCCGGTACCGCGTGAGGGCGGCTACGAAGACCGAGGTGGATACTGGGCCCCGGTTGAACTGTGGCACCGCGATGCCGAGCACTGGAGCACGTTGTTTCAAAAAGGCATGCGCGTGCTGGTCGAGGGGCGCACGGTGCGCGATGAATGGGAGGACAGCGAGGACAACGCGCGGGTGACCTTCAAGGTCGAGGCGCGGCGCATCGGTATCCTGCCGCATCGGCTGGCCAGCGTGAGCATGCGTGAAAAGTCCCCCGACGCCGCGCCATCGGGCCCGGCCGACAAAGCGAGCCCCGGCACTGCCCGCAAAGGCGGTCGTGCCAAGAGCTGATCAGTGGACCTCAGTGGAAGGAGCGCCTCACTGCGCGGCGCTCATCCAAACCCTGGGCCATCGACGCGCGTCACTTCAATGCCGTGTCGAACCCGCACTGTATTGCAACAACATCGCCTCCAGTGCCGTCTCCAGCACGTCCGGATCCTCAGCGACTTTCGCCAGCGCCTGCCCCAGTTCCCGAAACGCCTGCCGGTGCGTAGGGCATTGTTCCAACCACTGCGCCAAGGCGCTGAGCTTGTCCTTGTCATCGGGTGATCGATGAATCTCCAGAAAGCGTCGAAGCGCCTGCAACCGCACCTGGCCTATCAGCCCATCGTCCGCTGTATCCACGTGAGTTTCCTTGTACGTCAATACACGCCTCGCGCGCGCAGCGACCGCCACTGATTCTTGCCCATTTTCAGCAATCCACACACTCAATTGAACAAATACAACCCATATCGCCCAGAGTCAACCCGATGGGTTGTTCATCTTGCGAGGTCTTTGCTCGACCATTCAGGTTGAATGGGAGACCCGCACAGTTGCCGAAAATCATCGCCGCCGCCGATAAGCAGATTGGCCAAATGATCGCCAAGCGTCGCCGCGCCCTGGGTCTGACTCAGGACCAGTTGGCCGAACGCCTGTCGATGGGTCGTGAGGCCTATTCCCGGCTCGAACTGGGCAAGACGTCGCTGTCGGTCCCCAAGCTGATTCAGCTGTCGGGCGCGCTGGATTGCGGGCTGGCTGAACTGGTGACCGACTTCAGCCCACGCCCCAGTGACCAAGGCCATAAGATCGGATTGCTGCTGGCGCCCCTGTCCGATGCCGATCGGCAGTTCATCCTGTCTTCGACCGAGCACCTGATTGCCCACCTGAAGCAGCGTTAGTCTGCCGCCACCGTCCAATTGGACCCCGCATCTTCAGTTTTAAGCTGGCGCCCTCCCCCCTGAGCGTCACCCTGCTTCAGTCATCCGACTGGAGCGAAGCCATGCAATTGTTCATCTGCGAAAAGCCCTCCCAGGCGCGCGACATCGCTCGCGTGTTGCAGGCCGGCCGGCGTGCCGAGGGCTGCCTGGTGGGCGAACGGGTCACCGTCACCTGGTGTGTCGGGCACCTCTTGGAGACTGCGCCACCTGAAGCCTATGGCAGCCACCTCAAACGCTGGGCCCTGGAAGACCTGCCGATACTGCCCCGGCAGTGGAAGGTGCTGCCAAAGCCCAAGGTCGCTTCCCAACTCAAGGTCATTCGCGGCTTGCTGGGCCAGTGCGACGAGGTGGTCATCGCCACCGACGCCGATCGCGAAGGCGAGATGATCGCGCGCGAGATCCTGGAACTGGAAGGCTACCGCGGGCCGGTGCAGCGCCTGTGGCTGTCGGCGCTCAACGACGCCTCGATCCGACAGGCGCTTGCGGCGCTCAAGTCCGGTGCGGAAACCTTGCCGCTGTATCACTCCGCTCTGGCCCGTTCGCGGGCCGACTGGCTGGTGGGCATCAACCTCAGTCGGTTGTTCACCCTGCTTGGTCGCCGCGCGGGTTATGACGGAGTTCTGCCGGTGGGGCGCGTGCAGACGCCGACACTGAAGCTGGTGGTATCCCGCGATCGGGCCATCGCGAGCTTCGTGGCGCAGCCGTACTGGACGCTGGATATTCGCCTGGCCGCAGGGACCGCAGATTTTCAGGCTCGCTGGCAACCGCCCCCTACGGTCTGCGATGACCAAGGCCGTTGTACCCGCCAAAGTGTCGCGCGGCAGGTGCTGAAGGGGGTGCTCGAGGCCGCACAGGTGCACATCGACAGTGTCGAAACCGAGCGGGTACGGGAGTCCGCCCCGCTACCGTTCGACCTGGGCACGCTGCAGGAAATCTGCTCGGCCCGGCTCGGCCTGGGTGCTCAGGAAACACTGGAATGCGCCCAGGCCTTGTACGAGACCCACAAGGTCACCAGCTATCCTCGAAGCGACTGCGGCTACCTACCTGAGAGCATGATCGACGACGCGCCAGCCGTGCTCGAGGCGCTCACTCAAGCCGATCCGGCGCTTCGGGATCGCCTTCAGGACCTGAACCTGTCCGTGCGCTCGCGCGCCTGGGACACCGCCAAAATTTCCGCCCACCACGGCATCATCCCGACCGCCGTGGCGTTCCGGATCGACAGCCTGCCCCCGCGTGAACGTGCGGTGTACGCGTTGATCCGCGCCCGCTACCTGGCGCAGTTCTGCGCGCTGCACGAGTACCTCAAGACCGAAGCGTTGTTCATCGGGGCCGGTGAAACCTTCATGGCCACGGGCAAGCAGATTCTGGTACCTGGCTGGAAGCCCTGGATCAGCGAAGCCGACCCCACTGGCCCGGCTGACGCCTCACAGGCGCTGCCCGCGTTGCACGAAGGCCATGCCCTGAGCGTGTGCTCGGCCAAGGTCGATGCCCGCACCACACAACCGCCCAAGCCCTACACCGAAGGCACGCTGATCAGGGCCATGAAATCCATCGCCAATCAGATCGAGGATCCGCGCCTGCGCCAACGCCTCAAGGACAGCATCGGTATCGGCACCGAAGCCACCCGGGCCTCGATCCTGCAGGGGCTGATCGATCACGGTTACCTGGTGAAAAAGAAGCGCAGCCTGTCGGCCTCGGCGGCCGGTCACACGCTGATCGAGGCCGTGCCGCCCGAGGTGGCTGATCCGGTGATGACGGCGTTGTGGGAACAGGCGCTGGAGCATATCGAAACCGGCCGGCTGACCGTGGACGCCTTTCTCTTCAAGCAGGGCGAATGGCTCAGCCAACTCATCAAGCACCACGCGACACTCAAACTCAATGTGCCGGCGGCGCGCGGCCCAGGCTGTCCGATCTGCAAGACGGTGATGCGCAAACGCACCGGGCGGACCGGCACCTTCTGGTCGTGCTCGCGTTATCCCGACTGCAAGGGCACCAAGCCGTTGGCCAAGCCCAAGGCGTCGAAGCCCAAATCCAAGGGACCGTGACCCTCACCGTGCACTTGACGGGTCTGGTCGGGGCTGTTGTAGTGAGGACGCCCTTCGCCATTGGCGAGCCAAGACCGATTCGCTCCGGGCAGTTCGGTCGGACTCCATGAGTTCGGAGCCACTTCTTCCTGCAACCTGGTTGCCCTTCACCGCCCTGCATATCGCTGCAGCGAATGACCCGTGCCGCTTTTCACCAGGCCGCAGGGGTCATTCGCTTCGGCGATGACGATCAGCTCCGGTGCCCGCCGGCGAAACACTGGGCGCCTTTTGTGCGCGGATGCGTGCCAGAAAATTCCGACCCAGGCCACGACAAGGGTCGGTTAGTCAGGTCCTGCCAACGTGTGCTTGTCACGAGGAGCAACGTTGTCGCGATTGGCCAAAGGTGGTCCTTTTTGTCCCCAGCCCGATGACCGTCGGGCTATTTTTCGCCCGCGACGTTTCCACTGTGTGCCGCTCGAATCTGCGCCAACAGCCTCTGTTCGATCGGCTGTTGACGTCCCATTGATCGCGTTTTATAGATGGGCTGCACTTGCTGTCGATGACAGCGCCCAGGCAGCTTGAACCTTCAAGGCTGCGCCATTTCGATGGTGGTTCTCCCAAGTGCGATTCGCGTTCGGCAGCTCGCACGGTCATCGATTCGTCGGTGATGATCGCTGATTGTTTTCTCAGCCCTTCTGGGCCTACTTGCCATCCCCCTGCGGAATTCACCTCCCGCCGGGACGGTGGGTTTCCGCGTTTCTTGCAAACAGGAGATTCACCATGACTCAGTCCACTGCCCAAAACCAAACCCAAGCTAGCAGCTACTTCAACCTGCACACCCAAGGCATCGGCTATCTGAACCGCGTGCGTGAAGTCACGGTTCGTCGCGGCCAGCCGTTCATGGCCTGTGATATCGCTGCCCTGCATGGCGCCAGCGATGACGTGGAATACACCCGTTTCGACTGCAAGGTCGCCGGTGGTGAAGCGGAAAGGCTGATCCGCCAACACATGGCCGACGTCCAGGCCGAACGCAAAGTCCTCTTGGGCTTTCGTATCGGTGATCTGTGGACCGATGCATTCATCTACGAAAAAGGCGAACGCCAGGGTCAACCCGGCGCCAGTCTCAAAGGCCGCTTGATCTTCATCGAGTGGATCAAGGTCGACGGCACCTTGGTGTACAAGGCCCCGGCCCGCACGCCCATTGCCGCCGATGCGGAGCAACCCACCGCTGATGCAGATCACGCACAGCATCAGGACGAATCGCAGGCACGACAAACCGCCTGATCCGTCCGCTATCCCGCAACAGGCGCTCTCCCCCGAGCGCCTTTTCTTCCACCACAGGAGGCTCCGATGGAATCCTTCTGGCTCTGCCAAACCTGCCTGTTTGCCGTCGCCTATGACGACTTCAGCGCGCTGTCCCTGTATTACACCGATGAGGAACTCGAGCAGCGCATGGCCGCAATCCATGCGGGTGCTCGGGAACTGATGCCCCTGAGCGCTGATTTCGACTCAGAGACCGGCCTAGGCATCGACCACTTTTCCACGTCACCTTGTGATGCGTGTCACTGCTCACTTCACGGCACCCGCCACCGTTTCACCCGATTGTGATTACTGAAATCCAAAGCTCTTTCACCCAACCCATCAGGGGCCATCACGCCCTTGGGGTGCGCCCCTTTGCGACTGGAGGATCACACCATGCACGCTCCCCTCACCTTGATCGACGGTACCGATGTCACCCGCCGCGGTGCAGAAGACCAAATGATTGCCGAAGCGCTCAACCTGCTGGATCGGCGTTACTTCACCCGTGGTGAATGCCTGTTCAGTCCGACTGCGGTGGCCGACTACCTGAAGCTACAACTGGCCGGGCATCACCAGGAGGTCTTCGCCATGGTCTGCCTGGACGCACGTCACAGGACCCTGAGTTTTGAAAAAGTGTTCTTCGGCAGCATTGACAGTGCCAGCGTGTACCCGCGAGAGATCGTGATTCGCGCCTTGGCCTGCAATGCCGCCGCGGTCATTTTCGCCCACAACCATCCTTCAGGGTGTGCCGAACCCAGCCAGGCCGATCGCAACCTCACCGCACAGCTCAAGAATGCCCTGGCGTTGGTGGAAGTCCGCGTTCTGGATCACTTCGTGGTGGGTGAGGGAAGACCCGTGTCGCTCGCCGAGATGGGTTGGCTCTGACTTCACGTGCAAACGCTTCACCCTGCCGGGGAAATCTCTTCCCCGCTGGGGAGGCGGTGACTCCGGTTTCACTCAACCGAAACAGGAGAATCACCATGGAACTGTCCATCAATGATCTGGCGGGCGTTCAGTTTTTGGAAAACCCGTACGCACCCGACACCCTGCTGCGACGCGACGTGTTCGAGCGTCAATTCGTGGTGATGGGTCACGGCGAGATGATCTTTTCCAAAAGCAGCTTTTGCTCCCAGGCCTTTCAGGAACGAGCGCTGGTGGTGCTGGGCTATTGTGGCCTGATCACCGAGGCATGGCGACTGCTCACGATTGCCTGTTTAGCGACACCTTTGGGCTGCGTGCATTAGAGCAGGCGCGCGCGGTGGATTTCAGAATCCATCAGGTCAACATCGTCGACCTGCAGGGCCGTACCGTGCTGTCGGGCGTTGTCCGTGAAGCAAGCATCGAGTGGCTGTCGCCCTGTGTGACTCGAACCGAACGGATGTACGCCAGACTGACCGCTTAGGTTCTGTTGAATCGGGCACAAGTGCATACCCACGATGGTCTGCACGAGGCCGCCCGGCAACTGCGCACCGAGGCCGAAGAGTGGCAAGGCCGGATGATCGCCGAACACTGGATACCTCACGCGCTGCAAGCGCTCTCGCACTGACCCAGACCCGACCGGGGAGTAACCTCCCCATCGGGCGGACTCTCCCGGTTTTTCGATAACCTTGGAGAGACAGCATGAACCTTCATATACAGCACTTCGATGGCGTCGCTTTCGTTCACAACCCCTACCTCGCTGGAACAGCCCTGCGCCAGGACATCTTCGAACGTCAGTTCCGGGTGCTCGCCCACGGCCAGGCAGAACTCGCGGATGATGATGGCTTTGCTCACACCTTCTGGATGCCGCTGACAATCGAGCTCGCACAGTGCGGCTTGCTCGAGCAATGCCTGCTCAAGGCCCTGCATTATCTGGTCTCGGGCAACGCTGGCTTCATCGACGATGCGGTGCTGGACTTTCGGCCGGAGCGTATCTCAGTTCAGGATCGCGGCGGTCAAACCGTGCTGTCAGGCCTCGTCAGGCAGTCCGCGCTGACCTGGTTGTCGCCCTACCGCACCGGTGACGAATTGCTCTTAGCCGAAGCGCAAATAAGGCGCCTGTTGGCAGAAGCCATCGACGAAGACCGTTGGGACAACCACAGCACCGCAAAAAACCTGCGGCGTCAGGCAGACCATCTCCAGGCCCGCATTATCCCCACTCGCTGGCGGCCGCACGTGCTGAAGCTGCTGAACATCTAACTATTGATGCACATCCCTTGGGGGCCTTTCCCCCTTGGGGCTGGGCCCTCCTCACCTTGTGGAGAACCCGAGCATGAACACCACACCTGAAAACCCTTTCGCCCGCGGCTACCTGGCCATGGTCAGCGAACGCGTGCTGATGATCATCTACGACGACAAGCAGCCGCCCTGCTACCGCACGCTGCACCCGTCGCAGATTCATCTGAGCGACGAGCACATCGAGCACCTTGCCTGCCGTTTCAACGACGACATGGTATGGGTCGGTACTGATCCAAAGCCAGACCCTGATCTGGAAGCGCAATACATGTCCGAAGGCACCGTCGCGGCAGTGATCTACCAGGTGACGGCTGACCATTTCGGTAGCGCTGTGCACCTTGGGGATTTCCCCACCGAGGCTGCTGCGCAATCGGCGATCCTGCAGATGGCGTTTGAGACCGGCCACTACAGCCGCAGCTGGGAAATCAGCAGTGCCCACGTGCCTCAGCCGGACCTGTGGACTTTTTGCTTTCCGGCCAGCAGCGGGCGATCGATGGGCTACTTCGAGTGCTTCAGCCTGCCGGGCAGTACCGCGGTCGGGTTCAAGCTCTACTCGACTCCGTGGTCGGCAAATCCTTCTCGACGTTCGTTCGATGCCAACAGTAGCGACGTCGAAGCGCGCATGCGCGGTGAAGGTGTGCCCGAGGCGCTGATCAGGATTCTGATGCTGGCAGGTGAGGCTGATGTGCGGTTTTTGTTCCTTGATCCTGACGCTGCGGCAGTGCCTGGATTGCCCATCTTCCCTGATGATTGAACCAAAGGCGCCCTTGATACGGGCGCTTTTTTTCTGCGTGGCGCACCGGCAACCACTTGAGGCTAACGCATCCTGGAGTTCAGAAAAGTGGCCAGGTTGAATTCGGGTTTCTGGTAAGTGCTGTGTCATCCTGACTGCCATGGTTAGCCCTCGCAAATGCCGAGAGTTCATCATGAACCTGAATCTTCCCATCAGTCTCGCGTTGGCCCTCGCACTGACCGGGTGCGCCACCGCCCGCACTGACGCTCCGCCTGTGCCCAGAACGACAAAGCCTGTGGTATCCAGCGCGATCGATCCCAGGTTCAAGCCGAAGTCGACTCAGGAAATCGCCCAAGGGCGCTACGGCCTGGTGAGCACCCAGCCAACCGTGGAACAACGTGATCCATTGCTTCAGATCATCGACGTCCATATCACGCCGACGCTCAACGCCACGGTCGCCGATGCCTTGCACTTCATCCTGCAACGATCCGGGTACTCCCTGTGCGCCGCTACCCCTGGGGTCCAGATGCTGTTCAGTCGTCCACTGCCGTCAGTGCACTACCAGTTGGGGCCCATCTCGCTGATAGACACCTTGGACGTGTTGGGGGGCGAGGCCTGGCAATTGCAGACGGATCCGGTGCTGCGCACCGTGTGTTTTACCCAGCGGCAGGTCGTTACCAACGACCCATCGCTAACGGCCGAGGGCCAGCCATGAAATCGACTTCCTTTCAGGCGCTGGTTGTCGGCGCCCTGTGCCTGTGTACGTCGGGACTCGCGGCGGTGGCCGTTAATCAGCATCGGCAGCTACAAGCGTTACAGGCCAAACCGCAAAACGAAATGACGGTCTCCGAGTACCAACGCCAATGGAGTGAGCTGAACAACAAGCAAGGCTTGGCTGATACCGCCATCGCGCAACTGCGAAGCACGTTATCCAAGCTGGCCTCGACACAAACCGAGCACGGTGAACAGACGGTGCAACTGGCCAGCGACATCGAATCCCTTAGGGTCGCCAAGCAGGCACCAACTGCCAATCTCGACCTGCAGCCTTTGGAGCTACGGCTCTCGCTCATCGAGGAGCAACTGGCTCAAGTCCGTCTGCAAGCGGCGCCTCCGCCGAAGGCGAGACCCGCCAGCGTTTCAAGCAAGTCGCCGGCCGTCCCACGCCCACGCCCACAACCGCCAACGCCACCCTTCTCGATCATGGGCAGCGAGCTTCGCGGGCCAGAGCGCTTTCTGTCGCTCTTGCCACTGGGCGACCGAACGCTTAGTTCGGTACGCCTGATTCAAACTGGCGAGACCTTTGGCGGATGGCGACTGGACAACCTGAACACGAGCACTGCCGTGTTCTCGATCGCCGGCCAGGCTCAAACCCTACCAATCCCATAGGGAGGCGCCATGAAAACCTTCGTGTCGTTATCCGCCTGGTCGATGGGCTGTTTCTGCCACCTGGCCCTGGCCGCCCCTGACATCTCGACCGCAGACCACACTGCACCTGAGCGGCAAGCATTGCGGGCTTCAGCCCAGCACTCCCAGGAGATATGGGGGCTCACCGAACAGGAATGGGCCAAATTCGAATCGCTGCAAGTGGGTCCGCGCCGCTACTGGAGCCCGCAGCTCGATCCTCTGACCACCCTCGGCGTCGAGGCCGAGACGGACCAGGAACGCCAGCGTTATGCTGAGCTGCAGGTTCGCCTTGAGGCCAAGCGTGCCGAACGCGAGCTGGCCTATCAGAAGGCCTACACGCAGGCGTGGGCCAAGCTGTACCCCGATTTGATGCCAATCCAGGGGATGGCGACCACTGCCAGTACCGCCTCTCAAACCGCCACTCGCAGCGCGCTCTTTGTCAAAGTCGATTGCGACAGTTGCATGAATGCGGCGAAGCATCTGCAGGACCAGGGTACGGCGTTCGATCTGTACCTAGTGGGTAGCGACGGTGACGATGACTCAGTGCGGCGCTGGGCCAAGGCAGCGGGGATTGTCCCTGCCAATGTTCAACGTCGGCAGATCACCCTCAATCATGACCGCGGTCGCTGGTTCAGCCTCGGTGCCTTTGGCTCGCTCCCCGCCCGCTTCGAACAGGTCAATGGCCAATGGCAGCGCATCGAATAGCCTGGCTGGCCGTGCTGCTGCCGGTGCGTCTCGTGCTTGCCGAGAGCATCCCGCCGCCGGCTTACCAACTCGTCGCAGAGCGCACCGGCGTCCCGGCGACCGTGCTGTTCGCGGTGGCGCTGCAGGAGAGCGGGACGCTGCTTCGCGGTCAGCGCATCCCCTGGCCCTGGACACTGAACATTGCCGGCCAGGGGCAACGCTATCCCACGCGTGACGCAGCCTGCCAAGGGATACACGAGGCTGCGAGGCAACACGACCTCAAACGTATTGATGTCGGCCTGGGGCAAACCAACCTGGGCCATAACGGCGCACGCTATTCATCCCCATGTGCCGCCCTGGATCCGCAGCAAAACCTCATCGTGACCGCGACGCTACTGCGCGAGCACTACGATCTGACCGGCGATTGGGTCCTAGCGGCCGGCCGCTACCACCGCCCAGCGGGTGGTGCGATCGCCGCGCGCTACCGCGCCCAGTTTCGGCAGCAGCTGCAGCAGTTACAGGCCTCGACTTCTCCCACCTTGGAATCCTCACCATGATTGGACATGACCTCAATCGCCTTTTGCTGTCGCTGGCTATCGCTGCGCTGTGCGCTGCACCCGCGGCGGCCCAGGACAACACCGGAAAGCTCAACCCGGTGTCGCCGTCGATCATTCATACCGACATGTCCCTCCCTTCGGGACTGCAATGGATCCTGCCGGTACGTAGCCCGAAGCTGAGCCCAGGCCGTGTTGATGCCAGAACACTGCATATGCTAGGCCTCAAACCTTTCTTCCTGGTCGGGGAGGATGCGACCTCACTGGAGTGGCTGAGCAGCAATGCCACCCGCCTGACAGAGCTTGGCGCCGCCGGACTCGTGGTGGACGTGACTGATGCCGGCTCGCTGCGACGCATCCAGTCGTTGGTACCCGAGCTGACCGTCATGCCGGTGAGTGGCGATGATATTGCGGAGCGATTACAGCTCTCCCATTACCCGGTACTGATCACCGCCACTGCCCTGGAACAGTAAGGTACCCGTCATGGCCGATCACGTGATGGAGTCGTTGCTACGCCCTGCCGTTGAGCTGTACACCGTGGCGGTCTGCGGAGGAGCCGCTGCGCTGTGCCTGCACTCCCCTTGGGCTGTCGCGCTCTCCCCGGAGATCGGCGCCGGGATGGCCATGGCCTACACAGCCTTCGGCCTCAAGCGGCTCAATGAGGCGCGCATGGTGCTGCGCTACCGGCGCAATATCCGGCGCCTGCCCCGCTACGAGCTGACCAGCCGCCAAATACCGGTGAGCCGTAAACGGCTGTTCATGGGCAGGGGCTTTCGCTGGACCCGCCTGCACACACAGCGCCTGGTCGAAGCTCAGGATCCGGATGTCGCCCGTTACGTGAACCAATCGTTGCCCCATCGCATGGCCCGGCACCTCGAAAGGCGCCTGGAATGGGCGCCCTACCCGCTCACTCTGCTGGGCCGCGCCACTGCCTGGGACAGCGCCTTCAACCCCGTCAGGCCGCTGCCGCCGGTGGGTGGCTCGCCGCTGCTGCATGGGGTCGAACCCAACGAAACCGAAGTCAGCCTACCGCTGGGTGAACGCGTGGGACACACCCTGGTCTTGGGCACCACCCGGGTCGGCAAGACGCGATTGGCAGAGGTGTACATTACCCAGGATATCCACCGCAAAGCGCCCGAAGTGGTGATCGTGTTCGACCCCAAGGGCGATGCCGATCTGCTCAAGCGCATGTACGTCGAGTCGCGAAGGGCCGGTCGCGAGAAGGAATTCTATGTCTTTCACCTGGGCTGGCCAGACATCTCCGCGCGCTACAACGCAGTCGGTCGTTTCGGCCGCATCTCTGAAGTGGCCACCCGCATTGCTGGCCAACTGAGTGGCGAAGGTAACTCTGCGGCGTTTCGCGAATTTGCCTGGCGCTTCGTCAACATCATCGCCCGCGCGCTGGTCGAGCTGGGCCGCCGGCCGGACTATCTGCAGATCCAGCGGCACGTGGTGAACATCGACGCCTTGTTCATCGAATACGCCCAGCAGTTCTTTGCCCGGCATGATGCCAGTGCCTGGGAAGCCATCGTGCAGATCGAGGGCAAGCTCAACGAGAAGAACATCCCGCGGCACATGGTCGGGCGCGTAAAGCGTGTGGTAGCGATCGAGCAATACCTGGCCGCCAAGCGCATATTTGATCCGGTCATGGATGGTCTGCGCTCGGCGGTACGCTATGACCGCACCTACTTCGACAAAATCGTGGCTTCCCTGCTGCCATTGCTGGAAAAGCTTACCAGCGGCAAGACCGCGCAGTTGCTGGCCCCCAACTACACCGACCTGGAAGATCCGCGGCCGATCTTCGATTGGATGCAGATCATCCGCAAACGCGGCATCGTCTACGTTGGCCTGGATGCCCTCACCGACGCCGAAGTGGCTGCGGCAGTCGGTAACTCCATGTTCGCCGACCTGGTGTCGGTCGCGGGTCATATCTACAAACATGGCGTCGACCATGGACTCCCCGATTCCGATGCCTCCGGGCAAAAACTCCCGATCAATCTGCACGCCGATGAGTTCAACGAGCTGATGGGCGACGAGTTCATTCCGCTGATCAACAAGGGTGGTGGCGCCGGTATCCAGGTGACAGCCTATACCCAGACATTGAGCGATATCGAAGCCAGGATCGGCAACCGCGCCAAGGCCGGTCAGGTCATTGGCAACTTCAACACGCTGCAGATGCTTCGTGTGCGCGAGACCGCGACCGCCGAGCTGCTCACGCACCAACTGCCCAAGGTCAATGTGCAGACACGCACCCTGGTCTCGGGCGCCACGGATACCGCGGATCCCGATGCCCATACCGATTTCACGTCCTCATCCCAGGATCGCGTCAGCACCACTGCCGTACCGCTGATCGAGCCCGCGCACATCGTCAGTCTGCCCAAGGGCCAAATGTTTTCCTTCCAGGAAGGCGGACAGCTCTGGAAGGTGCGGATGCCCCTGCCCAAACCGGCGGATGACGATGCCATGCCCAAGGACCTGCAGGAGTTGGCCACCCGCATGCGTGCGGCGTACAACGCCCACGCGAACAAGTGGTGGACCGCCAGCGGCGGCGGTCCGACGGTGGACTATGACCCAGAGCAACCCCCGCCAGGACGTCGCCGTGGATAGCTGTATTGCAAAGTCCCTATGCGAGCGGCTAGTGCTGTGAGCGCCGATCCACCGCGGCAGGCCCCACCGCAGCAACGTCCTGGCCTGATCATGTCGTTCATTGCCGGCGTGCTGAAGGTCATCGGACTGCTCTTCATGTCCCTGCTGGCGTCGATCATCATGGAATACATAGGGCTGATCTGGTTCTGGGCGGAGCAAGGCTGGCACCACAGTTATGCGATGCTCGACAGCGAGCTCGCGTGGCTCAGCAGCCACTTCAAAAACTCGCTCATTGTTGAGCAACCGGGTGCAGCGACGCTGAAGGGTTTGACGCTTTTGCAGGAGTGGCTCATCGAGGGAACCGGGCTAGCGCGCCTGGACGCTCGCGCCAGCGAGATCGGGCAATCCGATAGCTTCTGGGCGTGGGTCGGTGGCGTATATGTGCTCACCAAGGACTACATCCTCGCCGCGGTCTACACGACGATGACTTTTGCGGTGCGCCTAGCGGTGCTGACCTTGGCGGCACCGCTGTTTTTGCTTGCGACGCTGACGGGGCTGGTCGACGGATTGATGCGCCGGGACTTGAGAAAGTTCGGCGCCGCACGCGAAAGTAGTTTTATCTACCATCGCGCCAAGCGATCGCTCATCCCCCTGATGTTCCTACCTTGGATTGTCTATTTGTCATTGCCCATCACGTTAAATCCTCTGTGGGTGCTGATGCCCTGCGCAGCTCTGCTAGGGATCATGGTTGCCATCACTGCCTCGACATTCAAAAAGTATCTTTGAAGCCCCTCACAGGCCCCTCACCAAGGATTGCGGCACATGAGCTTTTCCACTGTATGTGCCCATCGACCCTTATCTCGAATTTAACTTAAAGGTTTCAGCACGCTAGTCGATAAATCAGCCCGACGTCCCCACGGAGCTCGCGGTGCTAGGCTTTTCAGCATCCACCTTCCCTTGTTAGCCATCGAGGACTCACACAGCATCCATCACAGAGGCTCACATGAAACACATCCTGACGACGATCAGCTGCTTGCTGCTAGGCGCGTGCGCCAGCCAGTCCATCCCGCAAGGCACCTCCGCGGCGTTCCCGGTCGCGATCACACAGCTGACATCCAGCGTCGCCCCTGCGAGCGGACAGTTGGAGGTGCACATCACGATCAAGAACAGTTTTCCGCGAACCCTGAAGACGCTGCGCGCATTCGTGGCTGCGTACACTACGGACGGTACGAAGGCGAGCATGGCGGACGAAAGTATCGAAATTCTGGGGCCCATAAACCGAGGCCAAAGCATTGGCCCTCTTGAAAAAGTGACGTCAATCCGAGACCGCAACGTGAGTTGTGTCGAAGTCGTGCGGGTGGAAGCTGTCATGATGGATTACGCGACGACTATCGCGTCCGGTGACAACGCCAAAGCACTGGTTACGGATGCAAATCATCGGCCTTGCAGCCCTGGTTCGCGGTAGTTGAAAGGCGTCCCACATCGATGCTAGCCGGAGGGGGCTGATACTCGCGTACCATCGGCCATTCGCCTATGGTTCAATGTTCTAGTAACTGGGCCGCCTTGGGCAACTGCTGGAATTCATTACGATGAGCGACGAGTTTGAACGCGTCACCGATAGCATGCGAGATCGTGCGATGCGACTTTGCGATGGTGTGCTGCAGGCGCCCGGTGATCGTCGGCGACTCAAGTCGTTGAGGCTTTGGTTGCGTCAGGATGACCGCCATCGGCTCGCGCTCAGGGAATTGCGGCAGTTCATGGAAATCGTCCCGGATGATCCTGTGGGGCTGCTTAATCGGATGGTCTCCCGTCTGCCCCCGCTGCCGACTCTCCATTGAGCATCACCGCTACACCGAAAGCCCTGCCTCCAATTCGATAGCCCTGTATTCGATTAAACGAATGCTTGCGACTTCCCATTCCAAGAGCCTAGGTCCCAGTCTTATCTGAGATCAGTCTCATGTCTGCTCTGAAGCGCCAAACCGTTTTGCTCAGCCTATTCGCGATGGCATCGCTCAATGCGCTGGCGTATGCCGGCGATGAACGCGCAGAGCTGGATCTCATCATTCAGCAAATCCGAGCGATCAATCAGATCGCGCAGCGTGCCGACCAATCGTCGAACTCAACTGCGCGCTACCAATTTGATTACCCCAGGCTCCGCCACGACCTTCAGCGTATCGAGGCGGGCCTCCAGGTTTATCTGTCCCCTCGCCGTGCCCAACCTGCCGATCCCACCGAACTGATCGGCGACTACGCCGCCGAACCCGCCCGCGAGTCACCGCCATGAGCATGACTGAGGCGCAAACCGCAGCCTTTCAGGGCGCCGCCGGCTATACCCCACAACTGAGCTCTGGGCTCTGGATCTCGCTGACGCTGGTGATCGCGCTGTTGTGGTGTAGCTGGGCGTTGTGGACCGGCTACCGAGGCTGGGCGGCGGGTCATGTGAGTTTCGGGGCACTGGGTGGCAGCGCCGCCCGGGTGTCCGTCGCATTGTTGGTCCTGATGTTTTTCACGTTGTCCTGATGCCCTGGAGGTAATGCCATGATCCCCACCGTCCTCAACACTGCGCTGATCAAATCCCGCTACACACAAGCCAAGCAGCAGGCTTTCGGTCTGGTCCTGATTTTGGGGCCGGGTATGGCGTTGGCCGAGTTGCCCGCCATGGAAGCGCCCTCTCGCGGCGAAGGCGGCGGCCTGATCGAGACCATCAAGAACTACGCCTATGACGGCGGCATCATGATCGGGCTGCTCATTGCCGTTCTGGCCTTTCTGGGGGTCGCCTGGCACTCCCTGACGGTCTACGCCGATGTGCAAAACCAGCGCAAGACCTGGAAGGATCTGGGCGCGGTGGTCGGGATCGGCGCTCTGTTGGTGGTGATCATTCTCTGGTTCCTCGACAAAGCCGCCACCATTCTGTGAGGCCCACATGAGTGACGATATCGCTCGCCTGGCAGATGGCACCTTGAGCTTCCT
Organism: Pseudomonas sp. KK18; assembly: GCF_037094675.1. Lineage (NCBI taxonomy): Bacteria > Pseudomonadati > Pseudomonadota > Gammaproteobacteria > Pseudomonadales > Pseudomonadaceae > Pseudomonas > Pseudomonas sp. KK18. Next base: position 2,473,158 of record NZ_CP146605.1, on the reverse strand, counting down.
GCCAGAGCGTTTGAACCGCGATCCTGCCGTACTGCGCGGGCTCACCAACGACGAAATGTGGGTGTCGTTGGGTGCCGGCGCAGCGATCGGCCTTGTATTCGGCGTGCCGCTGGCGATCGTCACGGCGTCGATCGCCGTGGCGCCTACGGGAATGATCGTCGGCATGGCGATCATCCTCTTGGTCAGCGGCACCCTGCTGCGCCGCGCCAAGCGTGCGCGCCCTGAGACCTGGCTGTACCGCAACCTGCAATGGCAGTTGGCAATTCGTTGGCACATCGGCCGGGAGGCACTGGTAATCCATTCCGGCCCTTGGACGGTTCGCCGTACGCGCCGCCTGCGAGGACCCAGACCATGAGCCGATTCCGCAACAAGGTGGATGCCCAGCAGGCCCATATCATCAGTCTACGCATGGGGGTGGTTGCGCTGACCCTCGTGTGCGCCGGCCTGTGGTATGGCTGGCAGTCTGCGCCGACCTCGCTGACGGTACATGTGCCACCGGACCTGCGCTCAGGCAGCACGCGTAAATGGTGGGACGTGCCTCCCGAGAACATCTATTCGTTTGCGCTGTACATCTTCGGCCAGCTCAACCGTTGGCCCACCGATGGCGAAGCTGATTATCAACGCGCCATCTATGCCCTGCAGTCCTATCTGACCCCTTCGTGCAGAACATTTCTGGAAGGCGACTTCGAGTTTCGCAAGGCCGCCGGCGAACTGCGCGATCGGGTCCGCGGCGTGTATGAAGTACTGGGCCGCGGGTACAGCGACGACCCCGAGTTGCGTGTCGCCCAACTCGATGCAGATTCCTGGCTGGTGAAACTGGATCTGAACGCCGACGAGTATTACGCCGCGGAACCGGTAAAGCGCGTTGTGGTGCGTTATCCATTGCGGGTCATCCGCTTTGACATTGATCCGGAGCGGAACAAGTGGGGCCTGGCGCTCGACTGCTACCAAGGCACACCACAGAAGCTGATATTGCCGGGAGGTGATTCATGAGCCCACATTCGTGGCGCACTGTGCTAGCGCTGTGCCTGGGGATCAGCACTGGCGCCCAGGCCGTCGAGGTCAAACACTGGGACCGCCTACCGATCGCCGTACCCCTGATCGTTGGACAGGAACGCATTATCTTTGTCGACCAGGACGTCCGAGTCGGCATACCGGGGGGCATTGCCGGCAAGCTGCGAGTGCAGTCGATCGGAGGCACCGTGTATCTGCTGCCGTCTGACTCGATCGGGCCGACGCGGCTCCAGCTGCAATCGATCAGCACTGGCGAAATCATTTTGCTGGATGTGGACGCTCAACCCGGCGAGCGCGCTTTGGAACCCATTCAAATCGCGACCACATCTTCGGCCACTGAAGCCGATGGAACAGGTAGATCCGAACGTCCACCGCAGCGTACGCCCGTTCCCGTCGCCCTGACCCGTTACGCCGCCCAAAACTTGTATGCGCCCTTGCGCACAGTCGAACCGCTTCCCGGCGTTCGACGTATGGCGTTGAAGGTCCCCACCGATTTGCGCCATTTGCTTCCCACCCAACACGTTGCGATCACCCCGCTGTCCGCCTGGCAACTCGATGACTTCTGGGTAACCGCCGTGAAGATCAAGAATCTAAGCCTTCAGGTTATCGAGCTGGATCCTCGCGAACTGCAAGCTGAATTGTTCGGCGCTGCTTTCCAACACTCGACACTGGGTCGATCCGGGACCGCCGAAGATACCACCGTCGCCTATCTGGTTACGCGCGGCAGTGGCCTGGATCAAGCCGTTCTGCTGCCACCGGCCCTGCCTGCAGGTGACGACCATGAAGGCTAATGCACTGCTTAAGTGGCTCGTACCGGGCGCCCTGGTGGCCGTGGTGCTGATTATTCTCCGCTCCTGGGTCAGCGATGCCCCAACCTTCAGCTCTACCGTCTCAGCGGAAGCGGAGCCGGTGCAGCTGACCGCTGACCAAGCGAAGTCCCTGGGCATCGCCGGTGACACCCCCCGCGACACGGTCGCAACGCTGGTGGGACAGGTCAAAGCGATGCGCACCGAGATGCTGTCACTGAAGAAAAGCAACGACTCCCTGCAATCGGAGAACAATCGTCTGCGCACACGCGAAGGGAGCATCGATACCCGTATTCAATCAGCACTCGGCAGCGTGACACAGCAGGTCAGCGAGGAGCGCAAGCAAGCCGATGCGGCACGCCAGAAAGCCGAGCAGGACAACCGCGAGGCCAAGTCCTTGTTGTCCCAGTTGAAGGATCAACTCTCCGGATTGGGGGGAAAGAACGATGATCTGCCAGTGGGATTCGGCCTCGAGCCCGGCGATGGGGACCGATTCAAGTCAGCGGCCAGCGAGAATGATGCCATGCGCTGGGTCGAACCCTCGGACAGAGCCGCTTCCGCCAAGCCCAGCGAGGGCTCGACTGCGCTGTCCAACCTTCCCTCGCAGTTCAAGCTAGACGGGTTGAAAGACAACGCCATCGGTCGTGGCCAAAAACAACTCCGCGCCACCTCGAAGGGCGAACGCGATCTGGACGGCAAGGCCGACCGCACCGAGGGGGCCCGCCCCGTCTACACCATCCCAGAAAACTCGACCCTCATGGGGTCGGTGGCGATGACAGCGCTGATCGGCCGAGTGCCCGTGGACGGTACCGTCAACGACCCCTACCCCTTCAAGGTGCTGATCGGTCCGGAGAACCTCACCGCCAATGGCATCGATCTGCCCGACGTGGCAGGGGCGGTCATGAGCGGGACGGCTTCGGGTGATTGGACACTTTCATGCGTACGCGGACAGGTCGAGTCGATTACCTTCATCTTCCAAGACGGGACGGTGCGCACCGTCCCGCAGCCGCAAGCAGTGGTCAACCGCAACACGGCCGCAACACAGTCCAGCAGCACCGAAAAAATTCGCGGCGGCCTGGGCTTTATTTCGGATCCTTATGGCATCCCCTGCATCGCCGGCGAGCGCCGCTCCAACGCGCAGCAATATCTGGGCAGTCAGAGCCTGATCACCGCCGCCGGCGCCGGACTGGCCTCGGTGCTGAGCAATGAGCAGAACAGCACCAGCGTGATCAGTTCAGGCAGCACGGCGCTGGGCATGTCTCAGAGCAACGGCAACAGCGCTTTGAACTCGGTGCTCAGCGGTGGCATCAGCGATATTCGCGAGTGGGTCAACAAGCTCTATGGCGAAGCCTTTGCCGCGGTTTATGTGCCGCCGTCGGCCAAGGTGGCGCTGCACCTGGACCATGAGATCGCAATCGACTACGAGCCCAAGGGCCGGAGGGTGAACCATGAAAGCACATCGGTTTCGTCACTGGATCTCGACTAGCCTGCTGCTGGTATTTTTGGCTGGCTGCTCTACCGACAAGGAAGCCATGCTGCCCCACGGAGAGCAGACCATGATGGATATCTGGAACAGTGCTGGATCTGTCGGCACCCCGCAGCAGTTGTTCGATGCACGCAGCGTGCTAAGACGCCCGCTGGTGGATCCTTCCTCAAATGCCGGTGAGCAGGCCAGTTACACCCGCACGGCTAAAACCGAGATTTATAATTTGTTCCCTCGACTGCCTAATCCGGACCTCGTGCTCTATGTCTACCCGCACCTGAGCGGCTCCGAGCAGGCGCCGGTGCCGGGGTACTCGACGGTGTTTCCGCTCTATCGCACGGTTCAATATGCACAGCCCGGCGAACGCGTGGATGACCTGTGATGCCGGAAGATCAAGCGGACCCTCGCTCCTTCTGGACGCCATGGCGCGATGACCGACGTCGCCGCGCGACCCAAGCCGACGAGTCAAAGTTATATGATCCTAATCCCAGCTTCACGGATCATCTTCCCTGGGTGGAATACCTGGAGGAAAGCCAATGCTTTTTGCTCGACGACAACCGTTCCGTCGGTGCCGCGTTCGAACTGACGCCCATTGGCACAGAGGGGCGAGAACCAGAATGGCTAATGACCGCGCGTGATGCCCTCGAAGATGCCCTGCAGGACAGCTTCGAGGAATTGGATCGTGCGCCATGGGTGGTGCAGTTCTTTTGCCAGGACGACAGCGACTTCTCGCCGTACCTGCAAAGGCTGTCGGATTACATCCAGCCGAGCGCCCGCGGAACCGCCTTCACCGAAGCCTACCTTGAACTGACCCGGCAACATCTCAAAGCCATTGCCAAACCCGGAGGACTGTTCGAGGACACGGTGGTCTCGCACCTGCCATGGCGAGGCAGCAATCGTCGCGTTCGCTTGGTGATCTACCGCCGCTTGCATAGCTCAGACGATGACGCAAGATCGCCTGTGGCGGCTCTGGAGCGTGCTTGGGAGCGCATATCGGCATCGCTGCAGGCCTGCGGTGTTGCACCACGACGTGTGGACGGGAAAGCTTTCTACGCCTGGCTTCTGCCTTGGTTCAATCCCGCACCGACGCTGACCGATGAGGCGCCCGCTGACTTTTACGCCCGTGTGCCCTATCCCGAGACGTCTGATGGCGAATCCCTAGAATTGCCCTTCGATCATGACTTTACTGAGCGACTGTTCTACAACGAACCTCGGTCTGATGTGGATCACGGACGATGGTACTTCGACAATCAGCCCCACCGGGTCATGGTGGTAGACAAACTTCGCAAGCCGCCACACATCGGCCAGGTCACTGGTGAGACTCGCAAAGGCGAAGCCTTGAACGCGCTCTTCGATCAATTGCCCGAAGACACCATCATGAGTTTGACCATGGTGGTGACGCCGCAGGACGTGCTCGAAGAGCAGCTCAATCGCCTGTCTCACAAGGCCATTGGCGAGAACCTCGCCTCCACTCAGACGCGACAGGACGTTGAACAAGCGCGGGCGATCATCGGCCGACAACACAAACTCTACCGGGGAACGCTGGCGCTCTACCTCCGAGGTAAAGACGATCGCGAACTGCATCAGCGATCGATTCAGGCGGCTAACGTATTACTCGCGGCTGGGCTTCAACCTGTGCGCGAAGGTGACGAGGTGGCCGCCTGTAACAGCTATCTGCGCTGGCTGCCCATGAGCTATAACCCCATCCAGGACAAACGCAATTGGTATACCCGGCTGATGTTTGCCCAGCACCTGGCCAATCTGCTGCCCCTGTGGGGCCGTAGCATTGGTACCGGCAACCCCGGCATGAGCTTCTTCAATCGTGGCGGCGCACCACTGACCGTGGACCCGTTGTCACGCCACGACCGTGCCATGAACGCTCATCTGCTGTTGTTCGGCCCAACGGGCTCTGGCAAGTCGGCCACTCTCGTCTCGCTGCTGATGCAGGTCATGGCGATCTACCGTCCGCGGCTGTTCATCGTTGAGGCGGGCAATTCCTTTGGGCTGCAGGGTGATTACTTCGCGACGCTCGGCCTGTCGGTCAACAAGATCCAGCTCAAGCCCGGTACCGGCGTCAGCCTGGCGCCTTTCGCTGATGCGCGGCGACTGGTCGAGGAACCGCACAAGGTGGCCTCCCTGGCAGTTGAAGATCTGGACGAAGCTGAGGATGACAGCGATGAACAACGCGATGTCCTGGGCGAACTGGAGATCACCGCGCGGCTAATGATCACTGGCGGTGAAGCCAAGGAAGATGCTCGGCTCACCCGCGCCGATCGCAGTCTTATCCGTGAATGCATTCTGGATGCAGCGAGGGCTTGCCAGGTCACCCGAACATCTGTCAGAACGCGGCATATCCGTGATGCACTGCAACACGTTGCCGGCAACACGCACTTGCCTGACAAACGCCGTGACCGAGCTCAGGAGATGGCTGAATCGATCGATCTGTTCTGTCAGGGATTCGAAGGTGAGCTGTTTGACCGCGAAGGCACACCGTGGCCCGAAAGTGATGTGACCATCGTCGACCTTGCGACCTATGCTCGGGAGGGCTACGAGGCACAGATGTCGATCAGTTATATCAGTCTGATGAACACGGTGAACAACCTCGCCGAGCGTGACCAATACCTTGGCCGCCCGATCATCATGGTGACTGACGAGGGCCACATCATCACCAAGAATCCCCTCCTCGCTCCATTCGTGGTGAAGGGTACCAAAATGTGGCGAAAGCTCGGCGCCTGGTTCTGGCTCGCCACACAGAATCTCTCAGACTTTCCGAATGCCGCACAGACCATGCTCAACATGATCGAATGGTGGGTATGCCTAAACATGCCGCCGGCTGAAATTGAGGAGATCGCGCGCTTCAAGAAGCTTACGCCCGCACAGAAAGCGCTCTTGCTAACCGCAAGTAAAGCGTCCGGCAAGTACACCGAAGGCGTCATCTTATCGAAGAAAGTCGAGACTCTATTCCGCGTAGTGCCACCGAGCTTGTACTTGGCTTTAGCTATGACGGAGCCGGAGGAAAAAGCACAGCGTTGGCAGGAAATGCAGGCGATGCACTGCTCCGAACTTAGCGCGGCCATCCGCATCGCGGGGAAAATCGATACAGCCCGTGGTATCTATTAGCGGCCGGATTAGTTCTGGCAAAAGAATCGAGGGCGCTTCGTAGAGGATTGCGACAGGCGGCTATCGGCCAAAAGCGCCCCTCCCGAGTGAGCACGGCAAAGCCAAGCGTCCTCTGTACCAAGCGGCGCTGAAGCATCGATGAAAAGTGCAGAATACCGCGTGTTCATCGTGGAAGGGCTGCCTGGGGGGATCGCTTCGGCCACCTGAGGGGAGCGTATCCTCGGTCAACCTCGGACGAGTTTGGAATGATCGGCAGACTAGAAGTAAGCTGGGGCCAGGCTTAAGCCAATTTTCGTATACGTTCAGAGAACTCGCTCACTTGAGCGGAAGATAGACACCGAAGCGTCGCAAAGTGTTCTAGATGGTGAATCAGCGCTTCCGAACTTCCTATCTGCCCCGCCGCCATCCTGCGGCACGTCTTCTCCAGAATGAGACGTGCCAATTCAGGGTTATCGACTTTTGACGCATCAAAAGCGAGCGCCACGGCCGAGGCTAAATCTCCGAGGTCCGGATTCACCCGCTGCAATGCGCGGAGGGCGTTCAACTGTCGTGCAGTGATAGGTAACGACACAGGGCCTCCTAGGTAACCAGTGCGCTAAAAGCCGTGAGGCCGATAATGCTACGCGAGGAGGTAAGCGTTGGGAATACCGGCGCCGAAGGAGCCCGAGTTCCCGGCGCGCTTGTTACTGGCTTCAAGCGTGGCATTCATCGGAATACGGCCAACTCAAGACATTGCCTTTGCGGTGGCCGAGTGCCCTCATGGGCAATAGCAAGCAAGCTCGGCCATTGAGGCAGACCGTTCGGCCTAATCGAGACAGCATTGCGCTAAGGGAACATCCACTTTCAGCCAAAAGCGAACGGCGGCTAAGGTAAGCAGACAGTCGAAGCCACCGAGCACGGCGCGTGTTGACGATCAATGCGCAAGGGACCGGCCTCCATGTGATTACCAGGGTTGCCGACCGTGACTTCCAAAAAAACCACCGGTAGGACCATCGGGACCCAGCAACGCCATCTTGATGACTGTTGTCGCCCCTTCTTCAGGCGTCAATACGCCCGAGTTGCCATTAAGATCGGTCCGCACATGCCCAGGCTCGACCGCATTCACTTTGATACCCAGCGGCTCTAGTTCTTTCGCGAAAGAGACCGTAACAGCATTCAAGGCCACTTTTGACGAGGTGTAGTCGAGAAGGTTGACAGTCGAATAGATGGATGTCGGATCTGTTACCAAAGTGAGCGAACCGACGCCGCTGCTCATCATGACGATCCGGGCCTGGTCGGCGTTTTTCAGCAAGGGCAGGAAGGCCTGCGTGACGCGCACCGGGCCAAACAGATTGACCTCGTAAACGGCTTTCATGTCCTGCATACGAACTTCACTGGGTGCCTTGGTCATGTCAGCCGCTATCCCGGCGTTGTTGATCAGGATATCCAGTGCACCGATTTGCTTGGACAGCACCGCTGCCGCTCGATACACACCGTCTTCGACCGCAACGTCCGTTCAAGAAGACCTGCTCCGAGACCGGCATCACGTAATTGAGCAACGGCCTGCTCGCCTCGGTTCCGATCACGAGCACCGATCCAGACAAAGAACCCAGCCTCGGCAAGTCCCTTGGCAATCGCGAGTCCGATGCCTTTATTTGCGCCAGTGACGAGCGCCTGTCGTTTGATAGTCATCGTGGAAGTCCTCGGAATTGAAAGATGCTTTTTCTGTACGTTTAAAGGCGCTGGGCTGCCGACGTGAAGAGCCAGAACCCCATACCCGAGCCGTCTCGCGAGCTGGGCATGGAGCCTGTTTGTCCTGTCAGGCGGGCTGGGCTACCGCATCACTTTGAGCACCCTTGACGTGGTGCCTTAGGTCGCCGGCAAAACGCAAAGTCACCTCACGACGAGTGAACCGCCATTCCCCATCATGCAGCTCGAACTGGTCGTGGTACTTGCCGGCGCAGATAGGCTGCAATGGAAAGCCGTCGAGTTGCTGATGCACGGTGTAGTAGCTTTCCGAACTGGCCTTATCGCCCGACGGAGCGACATCAATCAGCACGTTGGTGATCGAATGCCACGTGCGGGGCGTACCGTCGGCATGTATCTGAAGGCCCGCCTCGAAGAAACCCATCAGCCCCTCAACCGAGGAGGCCTCGTTGCCAAGCACATCAATCACCGCATGCTGAAGCACCTCGGCGACACCCGCGAAATCTCCGCTATCAAGACGATGGATGTAGGTGGCGTGAAGACGGTGAATGGCGCTCTCGGCGGCAAGACGTGCGAGTATTTCGGGTGAATTGGTCATGACTCTCTCCAGGCCTTAGGCCACAAAGGAATGGTGTATAGCGGCGGCCATACGTTTGATGCGCTCGGCAGACGACCGTGGAGGCAATCCAATATGGCGTCAGACGGGCAATGATTTTGATAAACGAGTTGTCAGCCTTGTGGCGGGCGACGGAATGGGATCGACACTTGCGCTTGAACCTCCGGGTGAGCAGCGACCCAAAAATCTAGCACTGCGACGCCCCGCCATCCGCGAACAGCTCGACACCATTGATATAGCTGGCGGCGTTACTGGCCAGGAAAGCCACGGCAGCGCCAATCTCATGGGCTTGGCCGATACGCCCGATGGTGCTTTTCTCACTCAAGGACTCGATCACCGCCTCAGCGTGTTCCGCGAGCATATGGCGCAGCGAAGGAGTATCTACAGGGCCCGGGCTCAAGAGGTTGATGCGCACCCCGCTGCCTTTGATATCGAGCGTCCAGCTTCTGACCAGCGTGCGCAGTGCCGCTTTGGTTGCACCGTATACGCTCAGGCCAGGGCCGGGATCGATGGAGGCGGTGGAGCCGATGATGACAATGCTGCTGCCCTTGCCCATGAGCGGCAGCGCGCCTTGAACGGTGAAGGTCACGCCCTTTACGTTAGTGCTGAATACCCGATCGAAATACGCTTCGGTGATGCTGCCGAGTGGAGCGATCTCGCCCATACCTGCGTTGGCTACGAGCACATCGATTCGGCCATGGCGGGCTTTGATTCTGTCAAACAGCACAGCGAGATCGGCTATCACCGAGACGTCCGCGACCACCGCGCTGGCTCGGCCCCCGAGCGTCGATAATGCATTGTCCAGTTGCTCTTGCCGCCGCCCAGTAATCACCACCGTGGCCCCCTGCCCTGCCAGCTCTCGAGCGATGGCAAGCCCCAATCCTGAGGACCCTCCGGTGACGAGAACGACTTTGTCTTGAAACTGCATGCTGATGCTCCTGTGTGCAGAGGAGGAATGAATTTATATAGCGGACACTACATAGCGCAAGCAAATGACGCAAGATATTTAGTGGTCACTATATAAATCCACCATTCAGCTCAGCACAGTTGCCCCGGCATATAGCGGTCGCTACAATCGCGACCACACCCACGAGATCACCATGACCGACAAAATCCGCCAACGCCGCCCTGCTTTCGATAGAGAGGCTGGAGTCGCCATCGCCCAAGCCATGTTCCACGAACACGGCTTCGACGCGGTGAGCCTCACGGATCTGGTCGAAGCCATGGATATCAAGCCGCCCAGCTTCTACGCCGCGTATGGCAGCAAGGCTGAGTTGTTCGAGAAGGCCATGCTGCGCTACGCCCGCGAGCACGCTTTGCCGTTGGACAAGCTACTCGCTCCGGATCGACCAGTACCTGAGGCGCTGGCCGCTTTGCTGGTCGCGGCGGCAAAGCAGTATGGAAAGGACAGTGTGCTGCGAGGCTGCATGATCACTGAGGGCATGCGCGCGGACGACGAGGTGGCCGGCCAGATGGCGCAAACGTTGGCGGACGGAGGCATCAAAGTGATTCGGGATTACCTTGATCAGGCACTTCCTGAAAAAGCCCAATGCCTTACCGACTACCTTTCGATTACCCTGCGCGGGCTATCGTCTGCGGCGTGTAACGGCATGCCGCGCAAACGGCTGATCGAGGCCGCGCAGACGGCGGGTCGGTTCATTGCTCATGAGCTGGATAAAGCGCAGCAAATAAACCGCTAACGCGCACGCCTACCACCGTGTTGCACATTCCGAACTCAGCTATTTTGCCCACCATCCACATTCAGCGTCGCGCCCGTGATGTAAGCGGCATCCGGCCCCACTAAAAACGCTACGGCGCCGGCGACTTCTTCAGGTTGGCCATATCGACCCAAAGCTGTCATCTGCTTGACCATCGACGCCATGCCACTGGTCTCAGGGTTCAGCTCGGTGTTGATGGGACCGGGCTGGATGGTATTGACGGTGATATGACGCGACCCCAAATCCCGAGCCCAAGCCCGGCCATACGCGGCAACAGCGGCTTTGCTGGCCGCGTAGTCGCCAATGCCGGGAAAGGGAGCGCGGCTGGCGAACATGGTGCCTATCGACACGATACGGCCGCCGTCTGCGAGCAAGGGCACTGCAGCGCGCACCGCTGCGACGACACCGCCGATATTGATGGCCTGCTGGCGATCCAGCTCGGCGATATCCGCTTGAGAATCTCCAATCACACCCGTCACAAAGACGCCTGCATTGTTGACCAGGATATCCAGCCGCCGGAAGTGCTCGTGTGCTTTGCGAACAAACGAAGCGACGGCATCGCTATCTGCCTGATCCGCTGCAACCGCCAATACATTCACGCCTAGGGCTTCAATCTCGCTGGCCACTGCCTTTGCACGTTCAGGCGAGCTGGCATAGCTGAAAGCGATATCGGCCCCCTCCACCGCCAGGCGCTTTGCAATAGCGGCACCGATTCCGCGTGATGCGCCGGTAATCAGCGCGACTTTACCTTTCAACAACTGACTCATGGGATTTCCTTTATGAAGCGTTAGCGCTGCGGGTCGCAGGCCAGAGCAATCACAGTAAGCGCCATCTCATGCGGGATAAACCGATCAAAAAGGTATATACAATCCCTGGACGGGTGATAATCAATGACTCTCATCGCTGCGGATTGCCCATGGACTATTTTCTCGCCGTAACAGCGTTCAATCGCATCGTGGAGACAGGAAGCTTCGTCAAGGCCGCCACGCAACTCGACTTGCATCCCAACGTTGTGACCAAGCTGGTCCAGAGCCTGGAGTCGCACTTGCGGGTCAGGCTGCTTAACCGAACGACCCGCCGCGTGACACTGACCAGCGAAGGCGATGTTTACTATGAACGGATGAGCCGGGTGCTCGACCGATGGCTGGAGGTCGAATCGGAAATAGTCCTTACCCACGCCAATCCCAAAGGCCGGATACGGGTAGACATGGGCACGACCATTGCCACGCATCTGGTGATACCGGCACTGGCAGCCTTCAACGCTCGCTACCCCAACATCCACATCGAAATAGGTGCCAGCGACCGCACGGCAGACCTGGCAAGCGAAAACATCGACTGTGTCATTCGCGGCGGCGATCTTCGCGACTCTTCCCTCATCGCTCGTCGCTTGGGCAGCGTGGAATTCGTCACCTGCGCGACCCCTACCTATCTCGCTGCGCGCGAACCGCTCTGCCATCCCTCGCAGTTGGAGAACACTCACCCGGTGGTGCGGTACGTATTCCCTTCCTCGGGCAAACACAACCGGGTCGAATTCGAGCGAGGTGACGAGCAGATAGTGATCGACGGCACCTATGTGGTGGCCGTCAACGACAGCAACGGCTACGTGGCTGCCGGGCTTGCGGGGTTGGGCGTGCTCCATACGTTGCGCTTCATGGTCCAGTCTCACATGGATTCAGGCGAACTGGTTCCCGTGCTGGAAGACTGGTCGGCGCACGCCAATACGCTCTCGGTGGTGTACATGCCCAATCGGCACCTGAGCGTGCGAGTACGGGCATTTGTCGATTGGCTGGCCGAATATTTTGCGACGCACCCGCACGTGATTACTTGAATGACACCGGCAACACGGCCTCACGTGTTGCCCTCTCGCCGCAACGGTCAGTAACCGACCCCACGCACGCCGCCCGAAGCGCGAATGGATTCGCCTGTCACCCAGTGCGAATCCTCGGAGGCAAGAAACACCGCCAACGGTGCGATATCTTCCGGCTCGCCGAAACGCCCCAGCGGCGTTCCTGCAAGAATTTTCTCACCCAGTTCGCCAGCGAAATTGCCATCGGTGGCGGGTGTGTTGGTATGCCCTGGCAAGATGGAGTTGACTCTGATGCCACGCGCTCCCAGCTCCCGGGCCAATGCAAAGGTCAAGGTATCGACCGCACCCTTGGTCGCCGAGTACACGCTCGACGCCAAGTAGGGATCGGTGCTGAGGATAGAGCTGATATTGATGATGCTGCCCTTGTGACCCAAGAGCTTGACGGCCTCGCGTACCGCGAGAAAATAGCCCAGCACATTCAGGTTGAATTGCTTGTGGAAGGCGTCTTCGGTCAGGTCATCGATCATTTGGAACACGGCTACGCCGGCGTTGTTGACCAGAACATCCAGGGTGCCGTAGTTCGTTCGCACCGTTTCGAACAAACGCACGACGTCAGCTGCCTGGCTCATATCTGCCTGTACGGCCAACGCTGAGCCGCCTTGGTCGACGATCTGGGCAACCACAGCATCTGCATCGGCCTTGCTGGAGGCGTAGTTGACGATGACGGTAGCGCCTTGCGCACCCAGCGCCCGGGCAATCCCGGCGCCGATACCTTTTGAGGCGCCTGTTACAACCGCTAATTTTCCTTCGAGCTTCATGACATGACCTATTGAGTGGGGCGATATGTGGCTTCGTTGACTAATCGAACTGCAACGAGCCGCGTGTCACCAGTATTCAGGCAGCGAAGGCAGCGGCGTTTGCCGGTTATTCGCACATCCTTGCCTATTCTTCTCAGCAGGCTTGCCATGCATTCGGATATGGCTCACGGTGGCAGGCATGGAAAAACCAATCGAAGAACTGCGCCGTATCGTGATGCGCGCACAAGACAAGTGGACCGACACCGGATTGCCGCGAGTGGCTATGGTCCGCGCCGAGGCGTGTGCAGATCAGGTCTATCAGCCGATGCTGCATCTGGTGCTTCAAGGCACCAAGACGCTGTCGATTGGGGAAGAGGTTTCTCGGTACACGGCTGGTAGCTATTTCCTGGTACCCGTCGACGTGCCCGCGACGGGTCAGATTCATGCGCACGCTCAGGATCAGCCCTATCTGGCGGTCAGTCTTACCCTGGACGCCGATGTGGTCGCTACCTTGCTGATGGATGAGGGGAAGGCGCCTAGGGCGCCACAAAACACGTGTTTCCAGGGCGTGCACGCGCCGCCAGAAATGATCGATGCATGGTTACGCATGATGCGGCTCATGGATCGCCCGCATGAGGCTGCGGTGCTGGCACCGATGATCGAACGGGAGATTCTGTTTCGCGCGTTGCTGGGGCCGCTGGGCGGCATTCTTCGCGACGTTGCCCGGCCGGATGGGCGGATGACGCAGATTCGTCGTGTCACCCAGTGGATTCGCGAGCATTACACCGAGCCTTTTCGCGTCGAGCCATTGGCGCTGATGTCAGACATGAGCGTTGCCGCGTTCTACCGGCACTTCAAATCGGTGACGGCCATGACACCGATTCAATATCAGAAGCGCCTGCGCTTGCTGAGGGCTCGTTGGCTGCTACTGTTCGATACGCTGGACGCGACGTCCATTGCCTATACAGTCGGGTATGAAAGCGCCTCGCAATTCAACCGCGAATACGCCCGCCTGTTTGGCCTGCCACCTGCGCGGGATGCAGCGAGGTTCAGGCCCCCTGCCCCCGGCACACAGCTGACCGCAGCCTCTTGAGCGGCCAAAGCCACCGCTAGAAGTCGGTGATGACTGTTCCGGTAATGCTCTCGGCGAATCCATCCCCGAAGACCTTGGCCGGTGTCGCAAAGCCCGGCTGCCGCTCCCCGTTAAAAACCCGACGCGCCGCTTCAACCGCTGCTAACGGCGTATAGGAATAGCCGTTCACGGTTTCAATCACCGATTTTGCTGTGGTTCCATCGCTACCCATAACTTCCACTGCTGCACGTGCCCGGTACGCGTCCCGTTGCTCTTGCGTAGGCCCGTCAGGCACCTGCGACAGATCGCCCTCTGGAAACGCATCGCCAGCGATATGCACGAACATGGCGATATTAGGGATGCCAGTTGAATGCCAACCGGTGATCAGGTCACCGAAAGACAGCGGTACGCAAAGGACCGGCCCTTGGCCAAAGTCAAAGTGCCGCGTCAGGGGTCGAGACCAGTTCGCCATCGACCCTTGCCAGCAGGCCCGCATTGATGATTTCGCTGACACTCATGGCCGAGCCACGAGACATCGATCCGGGCACCTGAAGCGCGATGCTCAGCGCAAGTGGCTTCTCCACGCGTCTGGCAACCTGCACCGCCAGCGAATCAGTGGGAACGACATCCCAACCCACGCCTGGCAACAGCATGACCTTACTGGAAGCGGCCTGAGTGCCTAGTCTCTCAGCCAGCCGGTATACGTTGATCTCGGCGGTGATGTCCAGATAGTCGACCTCGGCGTTGATGCACGCGCGCATCAATGGCTCTGCGGTTTGCGCGAACGGTCCGGCGAAGTTGAGTAATACCGAGATTCCCGACAGAAAGGTCTCGATAGCCGCGTCGGTATCGAATACTCGATAGGGCACGTCCAGTTGCGCCGCCAGGGTGGCAAGCCGCTGCTGGCTGCGCCCGGCAATTTCAAAATTCAGGCCGAGCGTTTTTGCCCGCTCCGCCGCCATACGACCGGTATAGCCCGTGGCTCCGTAGATCAGAAGTGTGCTCATTGGACGTGCTGCCATTTTTTATAGACGAATTCCAGACTGTACCCATCCGGGTCCAGCACATTGGCTGCGTAGTAATCGGGATCGTAATGCAAGCGCGCACCGGGCGCGCCGTTATCGACGGCGCCCTGCGCTATGGCAGCGGCATAGGCAGCGTCGACCTCTGCC
Organism: Pseudomonas sp. KK18; assembly: GCF_037094675.1. Classification (NCBI taxonomy): domain Bacteria; kingdom Pseudomonadati; phylum Pseudomonadota; class Gammaproteobacteria; order Pseudomonadales; family Pseudomonadaceae; genus Pseudomonas; species Pseudomonas sp. KK18. The sequence goes on along the minus strand of NZ_CP146605.1, from coordinate 2,457,867 downwards.
TTGTTGTTCGCGACGAAGCCCACGTGTACCGCGCGCCCTTCGACGACACCTTCGCGCAACCAGAAAAACATCCGCCCGTTGGCGCCAAAGCCTTTGAGATCGGGATGCCCCGGTGGGCCGTCCTTCCCGTCGTAGTCCAGGCGCGCGGTGATGCCCAGCGGCGTTAGGGCAGCTTCATAGAAAGCGATGGAGCGTGCGATGTCGCTGACCGACAAAAATAGATGATCGAGCATGGGGTAGTCCTCGCGCGTTCAGATGTTGTAGCCGCCGGCCACTTCAATGGTCTGGGCATTGATCCAGGCGCCCTCCTCGGACAGCAGCATGGTGATGACCCGCGCGACGTCTTCGGGCTCGCCGACCCTGCCGAGCGCCGTTTGCGCGGCCAGCATCGCCTCGAACTCATCGTTCAAGCCGCCGCCCAGCTCGGTACGGATGGCACCTGGTGACACGGCATTGGCCCTTATGCGCCGCTCGCCAAACTCCTTGGCCATGTAGCGGGTGAGCACTTCCAGCCCACCCTTGAACGCCGCGTACGGCGCAACGCCTGCGGTGGCTACGCGGGTAGTTGCGCTGGTCAGGTTGACAATGCTGGCGCCTTCGGCCAGCAGCGGCAGCAATGCCTGGGTGAGGAAAAACGGGCCTTTGAGGTGCACGTTGAACAAGTCATCGAACTGCGCCTCGCTGACGGTGGCCAACGGGTTGAACAGGCCATAGCCGGCGTTATTGACCAAGCCACTCAGCGAAGTGGCGCCCCATATTTCCCGTAAGGCCACCACGACCGATTCGCGAAATGCCTCGAAACCGCCCACGTTCGACACATCAAGCTTGAGGGCTACGGCCTTGCCGCCCGCTTGCTCGATACGCTCCACGACCGATGCCGCAGCCTGGGGGTTGGCGTTATAAGTCAGGATGACGCCCAAGCCTTTCTTGGCGATATGCTTGGCCGCACTGGCACCGATACCGCGACTGCCGCCGGTGATCACGATGACGCCCATGTTCGTTGCTCCTGTGGTTGGAATGTGCTTCCACAGTAATAATCAGCGCCGGGCGGGTCTTATCCGTTCCTGCTCGAAACCTGCCTGTTTCTGCTTTTCGCTTGCGCGAGCAACCGTTCTACCTTCAGCATGCGAGGCATGGACAATCAACTCGAAGAACTCAGATCGCTAGCGGCCGGCGCTGAAAATCGCCGCACTGAAACAGGCATTCCGCGCGTGGCCATGGTGCAGGGCAAGATCCCCGAGCACCTGCTCGCAGCGGTCTATGACCCAATGATGAACGTGATCCTGCAAGGCAGCAAAAGCATGACGGTCGGGGACAGGACGCTGCGCTATGACCCGGCGACCTACTTCGTCATGTCTATCGATTTGCCAGCGGTGGGTCTGGTTCATCCCTCCTCGTCGGGCGAGCCGTATCTGGCGGTGAGCCTGACGCTGGATCCGGCAGTCTTGTCGACGTTGTTCGCCGACCTGCCCAAACCTGCCTGCCGCGTGGAGAGCAACCCAGGCTTTTCGGTCGCTGCAGTCACCACTGACCTGATGGATGCCTGGGTGCGCATGCTCCGGCTGATGGGCGATCCGGATGCCATTGCGGCTTTAGCGCCGGTTTACGAGCGCGAGATTATTTTCCGTGTCCTCCAGGGGCCGCATGGCTGGATGCTGAGGGAAATCGCAGCGCCCGATACCGCCATGGCCCGGGTGAATATGGCGATCCAGTGGATTCGCCGCGACTTCGCCGAACCCATCGGCGTAGAACGTTTGGCGGAACGCGCGTCGATGAGCGTCTCGGCATTTCATCGCCACTTCAAGGCAGTGACCAACTTGAGCCCTTTGCAATACCAGAAACGCGTGCGCCTGCTCCAGGCACGAACATTGATGGTAGCGAGCGCCAAAAGTGTCATGGCTGCGGCCTTCGAGGTTGGCTACGAAAGCGCCACGCAGTTCAGTCGAGATTATGCGCGGGTCTTCGGGCTCCCTCCCGCACAAGACGCGGGAAGGATCCTTGGGGATACGAGAGGTATCGGACGCTAGTCGGTGGGCGGATTGGATAAAGGTCAGTTATTGGCCAACCAAAAACAAACACCTTGCAAGTAGCGGCTTTACAACTTGGCAATCCGCCAAGCCACTCCTGGCTCCTTCCAGATAGCGGCTTTCATAATAGGGAAGCCGCTACCCGTAAGTGAGCACGTTGGTGATGCCTCCAAACGCTATCCTCCGACAGACTGCTTTCGACCCAGAGTGTGTAAAACCGCCCTAGTAAACTCGATCGGCGTTGTGGAGGTGACTTGCGTCACCGACATCTGGGTCGATTCTTGGATGATCTGATGGGCAATGCTTTCGTGGGTCGGGTTCAGATGGAAGATGACCACGAAGGCCATACCATTATCACGGGGCATGTTGGCGAAGAACGTCTTGACCGCTTGAAAGCCTCCTGCCGAGGCGCCGATTCCCACGACTGGAAATGGCAGATGGCTAGGGGCAATAGTCGGCTCCTGAGGGATATTGGGAGACGGCTCGGCGGTATGCTGCATGTCTATCCTTGATGGCCTGATGCTGGCAAAAAATATCAGCTACCAATACATTAACGGTTAAACAGCAGGCTTATGCAAAAGCTAAGAGTTGATGTATCCCGCTGCAGCGTTGCATTGGTGAGGCACGCTCCTTCCGCTCCAGGCTCGCCAGCAGCGGCCGTCAGGCGAGATCAATATCGGCCCTTGTAGGTCCGCGAGTCTGCCGGCGGTCATTGTCGGCGGTGATAGATCTTGGTCTTACTGATGTGCATGACCCAGCCAAGCCTGGAGCTTTGCGATGTCAGCGTCGTGATCCAAGGCATTGGTTGCAGCCGTGTCCCGCAGAACATGTACACCTAACCTGTCGACCTAGACGTCTACGGCTTTGGCATATGCTCCAACCATCTCATAGATGCCGTTAGCCGTGATGCCAGTATTGGTCTTACGACCGCGCAGTGGCAGAAAATGCGGTGCCTCGGATTTTCCAAGGAAAAAGCGCCATAGGCAAATTCTCTATCGCCTTTCTGTTTCGCTATTTTTAATGCCGGAACTTCAGCTATAGTAAATGTCATTACAAAATACATAGCTGACTCTACATGAATAGCTGGCTTATTCTGATTCTGGGACTACCGACGGCCCACGCCACCGAGCGGATGCGCGCCTGGCGTGCACTGAAGGCCTGCGGCGCGGCAGTACTTCGCGATGGCGCCTACTTGCTGCCAGACCTCCCTAGCTGCCGAGATGCACTCTCGGCTGTAGAGCGTGACATTCTCGCCATCAACGGCACCGCTTACGTGCTGTCAGTCGTCGAGGCTGACGATGGGCGCTTCATCGAAATGTTCGACCGCCGCGAGGACTACGGACAGTTGGGTGCCGAGATCGAAGCATGTCGTGCCCAGCTCACCGCCGAAAATGCTCTGGTCACGACCAAACAGATCCGCAAGCTGCGCAAGTCTTACGACCAACTAACCAGTGTCGATTACTTCCCAGGCAAACCCAAGCAGCAACTCGATCTGGCGTTGCAAGGGCTTGAGACCGCCGTGAGCAGGGCTCTATCGCCAAATGAGCCCCACAGCCGCAGCCAGACAATTACCGCACTCAACCTCCGCGATTATCAGGGGCGAACCTGGGCAACCCGAAAGCGCCCTTGGGTTGACCGCCTGGCGTGCGCCTGGCTGATCCAGCGTTTCATTGACCCCGATGCTCAGATTATCTGGTTGGACACGCCGAGCGACTGTCCCCCGGATGCACTGGGGTTTGACTTCGATGAAGCGACGTTCAGCCATGTGGGAGATCGCGTCACCTTCGAAACCCTTCAAGCCAGCTTTGAGCTGCAAGAGCCCGGCCTTGGCAGGATGGCTGCGTTGGTTCACTACCTGGATGTAGGGGGAATACAGCCGGTTGAAGCAGTGGGCATTGAGCGGGTACTGGCGGGGCTGCGCGAAACCATCTCCCACGATGACTCATTGCTGGCCGCCGCAAGCGCCATTTTCGACGGGCTGCTCACCGAGTATGCGAAAGAGGAACGACCCAATGAATAAGGTTGTTGCACCTACGCCGGAGCTGGCGCTGTCCAGGCCGCAAGCAATCAGTTTGCGGCAGGCATTTTGGTTCTGGCTGAAGCTCGGCTTCATCAGTTTCGGCGGGCCGGCTGGCCAGATCTCGATCATGCACCAGGAGCTGGTGGAGCGACGGCGGTGGATTTCCGAGCGCCGGTTCCTGCACGCACTGAATTACTGCATGTTGCTCCCAGGGCCAGAGGCCCAGCAACTGGCCACCTACATTGGCTGGCTCATGCATAGAACCTGGGGAGGACTGGTCGCGGGGCTCCTGTTCGTATTGCCTTCACTGTTCATCCTGATCGTCTTGTCATGGCTTTACATCGCCTTTGGCGAAGTGCCTGTTGTGGCTGGACTCTTCTATGGAATCAAGCCCGCCGTCACCGCAATCGTGGTGCAGGCAGCTTACCGAATCGGTTCGCGCGCGCTGAAAAACAACTGGCTCTGGGCAATGGCGGGAGCGTCGTTTATTGCGATATTCGCGTTCAACGTGCCGTTCCCACTGATCGTGCTAGGGGCCGCCCTAATCGGATATATCGGAGGACGCTGGGCACCGGAGAAGTTCAGGACAGGCGGCCATAGCGGCACCAAAAAAGCATTTGGGCCGGCCCTGATAGATGACGACACTCCGTCCCCGACCCATGCCAAATTCAGTTGGTTGAAACTGATGCTGTTGGTATTGGTAGGCGCTGCATTGTGGGCATTGCCAATGGCAATTTTGACCGGGCTGTTTGGATGGGACGGGACACTGACCCAAATGGGCTGGTTTTTTACCAAGGCAGCGCTGCTGACATTTGGAGGGGCCTATGCCGTACTTCCGTACGTTTACCAAGGCGCAGTGAGTCATTACGGCTGGCTTACACCCACGCAGATGATCGATGGCCTGGCACTCGGGGAAACGACGCCGGGGCCGCTGATCATGGTAGTAGCGTTTGTCGGGTTCGTGGGAGCTTATGTCTCTCAGGTGTTTGGAGGCGACCATGTTTTTCTGGCCGGAGCCCTCGCGGCCACGCTAGTGACCTGGTTCACTTTCTTGCCTTCATTCATCTTCATTCTGGCGGGTGGTCCGTTGGTGGAGGCCACCCACAACGAAATGAAATTTACCGCTCCGCTTACCGGAATTACGGCTGCGGTGGTCGGAGTTATTCTCAATCTGGCGATGTTTTTCGGCTATCACGTGCTATGGCCAAAAGGCTTCAGTGGCGCCTTGGATTGGCCCAGCGCACTGATTGCAATTGCCGCAGCGATTGCCTTGTTTCGATTCAAACGTGGGGTGATTCAGGTACTGATGGCCTGCGCATTGATGGGTTTGATCGTTCACCTGCTCCGCTAGGCGCCGAGTCGCAAGCGTCACGGGCCTTGGGTGGTCGCGTGAGTAGTCCCATACGGGCGGAAGCACAACCAGAAGCTGGCCTTGCCAACGCAAAAGAGAGCCTCATGAACAAACGAATGAATCGGCGCCTTACACCAGCGATCCTTGTGATCTTGTTGATTGGGTTAGGCGTCGGCATTAATCGCTGTTCCCAGGCGGCGGACGCGATCACGACTGGCGACTTACCCCTAAAACATGTCGCCGATATTCCGTTGCCCGGCAACGCTACGCGCCTTGATTACCAAAGCTTCGACCCTGGTCGAAAGCTGCTTTTCATCGCTCATCTTGGTGATAGCGAAATCATCATCTTCGACATGCGTGAGTCTCGCGTAACGGGCCGTATTGCCGATATCTCGTCGGTACATGGCGTGCTCGCTATTCCCGAACTTTCCCGTGTCTACGCTTCCGCCACTGGCACGAACGAGATCGCGGTGATTGATGAGGCGACGCTGAAAGTCGTCAGCCGCATACCCGGTGGCACCTACCCGGACGGCATGGCCTACGCGCCCGACGCGCACAAACTTTACGTGTCAGACGAAACGGGCGAAACCGAAACGGTCATCGATGTGCGTACCAACACTCGTGTTGCCACGCTGCCATTGGGAGGTGAGGTTGGCAATACACAATATGATCCGGTCTCACGGCACATTTTCGTCAATGTCCAGTCTCGCCGGCAGCTGATCGAGATAGATCCAGCGAAGGATCAAATTGTGGCACGCATCGATGTTCCTGGTGCGAAGGGTAACCATGGTCTGCTGATAGATGTGGATGACCGGCTTGCCTTTATCGCGTGCGAGGGCAACGACAAGCTTCTGGTGCTGGACATGGAAACCATGAAGGTGATCCAGGCGTTCGATACGGGCGGGACGCCTGACGTACTTGCGTTTGATTCAGTGCTGAAAACGCTTTATGTGGCTGGGGAGGCCGGTACGGTGTCGATGTTCAAAATCAACGATAAAACCGTAACGAAAATCGGCAGCGGCAACGTCGGCCCGCACGCGCATGTGGTTGCTGTGGATGAGGCGACCCATCGCTCATATTTTCCGCTCAAGGATATAAACGGACATCCCATCCTGCGAATCATGGCGCCGCGATAGCCCACGTTCGCCGTATTGCGGTCGAAGGCGTCAGGTGAGTCTTTCATCTAGGCTAACCAGCCGAGTGTCAGCGACGTCAGCAGCAGGTAACGGACACCTTTTGCAATCGTCACGATTATCAGGAAGCTCCAGAGCGGCTCACGCATCACTCCTGCGATCATCGTGATAGGGTCGCCAACCACCGGCACCGAACTGAGCAGAAGCGTCCAGCGGCCATAGCGGCTGTAAACATCCTGCGCCTTGCCTAGCTGGCGGTCGCTCACCGGAAACCAGCGATGGTGGCGGAACCGTTCGAGGGAGCGGCCGATATACCAGTTCATCGCCGAACCCAAGACGTTGCCGGTGGTGGCCACGACAAGCAGCCAGCTGGTCGAGTAGCTCTCAGAAAGCAACATGCCGACCAGCACCGCTTCCGATTGAAGCGGCAGGAGCGTGGCGGCACCCAATGCCACCACGAACAGCCCGAAATAACTCGTCATCTCGAACACTTGTTCATCTCATGGGTGCAAGCCGATCCAGCCATTGATCCCAACGTACAGCCCTACGCAGATGATCAATACGCTGGAAAGGTACGGGGCGCGGCGCGCCAACATGCTCAGCCAAGGGAAACGGCTGGATGCTTTCCGAGCACCTATGGCGGCAGCGGCTCCAACCGTGACCAACGTAATGGCCAAGCCTATGCTGAAGCACAGCACCAGAACAGCTCCAAGCGCAACCTGCTTCACTTGGAGGCAGAGCAGCAATACGGTGATGGCTGCAGGGCAAGGGATCAGTCCACCCGTCAATCCAAACATCAGAATCTGGCCATTGCTCACTTGGCGATTGGTGAAGCGCTTGCGAATGTCATTGGCGTGGGCTTTCTCGTGAGCGTCCTGGTATCCCTCCGATGTCAAATCAAGCCCACCGAGTTCAGCATGGTCGTGACTGTGCCCGTGGTCGTGCTCCTTGAAATCCAGGTCGTAATCATGGCTATGCCCCGCGTGTCCCAGGCTCAACCTGGCGCTGAACTCATGAGGTTCTGGAATGGCGTCGCGCGACTGAAGGAAGCCGTCCTGCTGTACGAACGCGAATTGTCCCATCGCGCCGCTAGGACGGGCCGTACGAACAACCACTTCATCCGCCGCCCAAGCATGCCCACTCAACGTCTTCAAGCGCCAGTGAGGCGGCATGCCCTCCTCGAAGATCGACAGTTCGACCATGCCGTGGCCGGTATTGATGCGGTGAGTTTCATCATGGCAGTGGCCGTGCTCCTCGCTTGCTTGCTCGAACTTGTACAGTTGCTCGCCACGCCAGGTTCTCCAGAGCATCCACAGGGCGATGGCAATGATCAGCGCAGAAGATGCGATCTGAAAGTAAGGCTCGGTGGTTTCGACGTCCAGGCCTTGGCCCAGATGCATACCTACCATCGCGACCAGCCAGACGACCGCGGTATGGGAAAGCGTGGCAGCCAGCCCCAGCATCACCGCCTGCTTGACGGTGCCACGAATGGCGACGATAAACGCAGCCATCATCGTTTTCGAATGGCCGGGCTCAAGGCCATGTAGCGCGCCCAGCAAAATGGCGCTGGGGAAATAAAGCCAGGCGTGTGAACCGCCTTGCTGCAACAGCTCGGTAAAGTTGGGCATCATGGACCTAGAGGTACTTGGTGATCTGCTTGAATGCTTCCAATGGAGCGCGCTCACCTTTTGCGAGCGAGTCCACCGTGTCTTCAAGACAGTGATCGATGTGGTCCTGGATCAAAGTGCGCTTGGCTTGGCATACCGCCTTCTCGACAGCGTGAAGCTGTTGGGCGATGTCCACGCATTCGCGGCCCTCTTCGATCATCGTGATGATGCTGCGCAGGTGGCCATCGGCGCGTTTGAGTCGCTTGATAATGGCCTCATGAGATTGATGCGTGTGTCCGTGAGGATGATCGTGCTCCGCCATGTTTCGAGCCTTTTTCTACGACGAATGTGGCGAACATGCTATCCCCTAGGGGGGGATAGGGTCAAACAGCTATCGATTTGTTATTTCAATCATCTATCCAGCACCAGGCTCAGCTATACAGCCCCTTTTGACCTTTGTAGCCTACCGGCCTCTTGGGCCTGATAAGTTCGCCTAGGTACGTTTGATGTCCTCTGTAGCCAAGTATGTGAAGGAGATCCTGAGAGATTTCGCCCGTCGACAGGCAGCAATCGGAAGCAGTCTCTAGCGACATCCTCATCGCGTAGGTAATCCGTCCAACGCCGGCTTAAGGGCGTTCCGCGGCTAAATGACAGCTGACAACGGTACCGCGTAAACATGGTGGCTGGAGTTACGCGCGTTCAGTAATTCTGTGCCGCGACGTCCAACGAGCATCCCTGCCCAGATAATCGGGGTCCGCGTTTTCAATTTAAATCCTTCTCCGTGCTCCACCTCCGTGGATGCTGACGCCTTTCAATACCCGCTGTTGAGGATGTCAGTCAATGCACGCTCAGCCTCCTTTACAGACAAAACTCCGAAACCACGGTGCACTCGGCCAAGCCAGCGCGTTACTACTGCTCGCCTTTAGCAGTAGGGCCATTGCGCTTGCGACCGCTGGAATTACTTCGTCTGTGGCATCTCTGCAATGCCTGGAGTACCGCGTCGTCGGGATCTGCTTCTGGTTGTTTTGCACGAGCTTTGGCTGCGAAGTCCGCACGTCCACCAAAGTGAGACATTTCATTCCAGAACTGGTGGTGTCGAGCTATGCCGATACCGGCGGCAACCCATGGGCCGAGCTGGCGGCGCTGTCGAACCCAATAGCCGGCTCCGAGGGTGGCGGAAGCGTGATAACACCCAATCCATTACGCGACAATCTCCCCCGCTTTAAAAATGTCGACGGCATTGGTCATCCCGGCGGAGCAGCAGCGACTCAACTGGCATCCCAGTCCGGTTACGCCTGCCCAAGCGGCGCGACCGCCTTCATACCCTATTACCTCAGTACGCTGGATCCATTGGGCTGGCGCTACGGCATCCCGGAGTCGGTGTACCCCGAGTCGTTGCTCCCTGGCATGCGCGAAATCGGCAGCGAGGCAAACGGTGAGATGTGGGGGAATGTCTATCCCCGCCAAGGCTTCCTGGTGCATCCCGACGACTTCAAGGCTGGGGCGGTCATGGCCCAGCGCGCTGGCGACTTCATCACCCGAAGCGGTCAGCCGCATGTTTACCTGCCACTCACGCCAGCCGCTCGTGACGGATATTGGCCTCCCGGGCCGATTCAGGAAAACGACATCACCACGCACAAGTGGCAGTTGCTGTACCCGCAATTGCAAATGACCTGCGCAGTCTTCCCCAGCGAAGCCCTACAGAGCGAAGACGGTGGCTACGCCTGGTCGTTGTGGCGTCCTTATAGCTGCTGCAAGCGCGAGGGACAGACCTTCCTGTTCAGTATCGAATTCGAAGGAGGCGACTCATGAGCCTTTGCTTGATCGCTCAGAGGCTGTTTTTGTCGACTGTGCTTGGGTGTGCCGGCATTGGCGTCGAGCGTTCCGCGCATGCGGCTGAGGGTGACTATCGACTGGGGAATCAGGGTGAAATCATTGACGACCGCGTCATGTACACGGTCGGTGGCGGCTCGGCAGCTGGCGCACCGACCTCGCTGTTTCGCCCGAGTGGTCTCGGGGTGGGCGTCTCGTGGCGGGCCAACATGATGTGCGGCAACATGAACCTGTCGAACACCTTGCAGAACCAACTCAACGGCGCCACCGAGGGGTTCCAGCAGATCATGGGCAGCGTCGTGCAAAACGCCACCCAGGCGGTCATGTCCCTACCGGCGCTGATCATTCAGCGCGCCAATCCAGGGCTCTATGAGTTGCTCAGCAACGGCGTCATGCAGGGACGAATCGACTTTGACCGCTCGAAACTTACCTGTCAGGCGATGGCTGAAAAGATGGCCGACAAGGTCGATCAGGCGGGCTGGGGCGCACTAGCCAAGAATCAGGAAATGCAGAGCAACCTGGAGCAGAGCGGCGGCGACGCCGTCACGGCGGTACGCAACACCGAGACCCGCAATGGCAACAATGGAGTGAGCTGGGTCGGCGGACAGCGCGCCGGAGGCAATGCGCAAACCGCGATCCATGTCACTGCCGACGTGGTCAGGGCAGGCTACAACCTGCTGCACAACCGATCGGTCGAGGATACCTCGAGCATGGGCAATTGCCAGGGCGGGGCCATCTGCCAAACTTGGTCATCCCCAGTACAAGCGTCGGAATGGGCGACGCGCGTGCTGGGCGAAACGGAAGTGGCCACCTGCGATGACTGCGAAACCTTGCGCAGCACGGCGGGTGCTGGTCTTTCTCCCCTGATTCAGGAGACCTACGAACAGCATCTGGAAGGCCTCCAACAACTGCTCACCGGAGGCGACGACCCGTCTCCTGAAAATCTTGCGAAAGTCTCCAGTCCGATGTTGCCAGTGTCCCGCGGCGTCATCGAGGGGTTGCGTGACGATCCTGACCAGGATGTATTGGCGCGCCGGCTGGCCAGTGAGACGGCACTCTCGAAGGTGATCTACGAAGCCCTCCTGCTCCAACGCACATTGGCCGCGGGCAGCCGCGAGCCTAACGTCGCTTCGGCCGCACCGGCCCAAAACTCCCTGCAGAAGAACATCTCCGCGCTGGATCGAGAGGTGCAGATGTTGCAGACAGAGCTGCAGGTCCGACAGTCGCTGGCCACCAACACCGCAAGCCTGGTGCTCGACCGGCATGCCGGAGGCGCCGACGGTTCTCGAACCATTGAGCAGCGTGATCCAGAACCCGGTCGACTGGAACAAGCTGATAAAGCCAATGGGAGGCCGTGATGCGCTCATCGCTACGATCACTGCTACTCGCCGTGCTCATCACCATTGGAGCCTCCGTAAGCGCCATCTTTATTGCGTGGATCGTATTGAGCACCGTTGGCGATGCCATCCGCTGGAGCGAGTTCTCCAGGCGTTTCGAGATCGGACTGACTATCGGCCGGGCACTGCTTTACAGCGCCCTATTCACGGGCTGGTCGGCGAACCGGAAGCGACAACAAAACCCTGCCCGGCGCCGATTGCTCGATCGCACCGGCCTAGCGGGTTTCGCCAGCATCCTGCTCGTTGAGCTCAATCGAATCTAGGGGGTGACGCCATGACCATGAGTACCAACAGCTATCTCGAGTTCTACCTGTCGTTACTGGCCTGGATCATCAACAACGGGATCTGGAACACGCTGGTCGATACGGGCCTCTATGCGGCCCCCTTTGCTGCCATCATCCTTCAGGAATGGCTCTCGGCACGCCAGCAAGGCGCTGACGAAGGCAACAAGGGCCTGCTTTCAATCCCGCGAATAGAGAATCGATTGTGGCTTGCCTATGTCACGCTGATGTTTGCTTGCATGCCGATACTTCCGATCAATCTGGCATCGATGGCACTGGATGCGTCGAACAGTCAGCGCTGCGGTGTATCGCTGTCCACACCATCACAAACCGCATGGGGCGCGACGTTCAATACGATCGGTGATAAATCCGCCACCGTACCGATCTGGTGGTTCCTGGTGCATACCCTGAGTAAAGGGGTGACGGCTGCGGCCACCGCATCGATTCCCTGTGCCCCCGATATTCGCCAGATGCGCATGGACATCGACGCCACGCGCATCGATGACCAAGTGTTGCTCCAGGAGGTCGCCGACTTTACCCGTGATTGCTACGGCTATTCCAGGTCGAGGATGTTTACGAACCGGCCGAATCTGGACAAAACCCAAAGCTACGACGCTGCGTGGATTGGCTCGAGTTACCTGCTGAACACCGCGGGTTATTACGACACCGACCGGTCGAGAACGCCGCGGGTGAATTGGCCCTATGACGACGTACGGGACACTTCACTGGCTCGCCTTCCCAACGGTGCAGGCTACCCGAGGTGTCGTGAATGGTGGAGCGACCCCGAAATCGGGCTTCGTGATCGCCTGGTGAACCAGGTCGATGCGACGCTATGGACATCCCTGAAAGGATGGCTCTCGGGTAGCTCAGCGAGCGAAGTCGAGGACGCGACGCTTCGCCAGCTTGTGAGCCCGCAACAACAGTCGCTGACCATGTCACCCGGACAGCTCTATCAAAGCTATGGGGCGAGCGCACGTGGTGGTTCCGTGAACCAGGGACTTAACAATTTGGCAACGAACACGGGCTTAGCGTTGGGATCTTTCAGCAACTTCCCAGCGATGAACGCACTGCGTTCGGCGCTGCCGATGATTCAAGCGTTCCTGATCATGGGAACGGTCATCAGCCTGCCGTTGGTGCTTTTAATCAGCGCCTTTCAGCTCAAGACCGTGATGACGGTGACGTTTGCGCTGTTCACCTTGCACATGCTGACCTTCTGGTGGGAGCTTGCAAGGTGGATCGACTCGAGCATGCTTGATGCCCTGTACAACCAGGTTTCGACGACGGATCAAGTACTGTTGTCCCTTCCCACATCCGGGGTGATGGATGGGACAGTTACTGCACAGGTGATCGAGTACGTCATGGGGGCGATGTTTTTGGTATTGCCAGCCCTATTCCTAACAGCAATGAGCTGGGCTGGTTACAACTTTGGCTCTATGGCAGAGGGGATGATGGGTAAAGGAAGCATCGCCAGTCAAAACGCCGCTTCGAAAGGAACAGACGCGCTGGTCTCGTCCGTGGCAAAGTCAAAAAAGCGCTAATACCGCTCATTTTTCAATGTCTGGCTGACCAGCTGCACGATTAAGTTCGTACTCGCCGTAGGGGTCGCCGTAAGCTTCATACCAAAGATAATCAGCCCCTCTAGTGATTCGGTATGAGCCGATGACTGTGTAGAGGATCGCCAGGATAGCCACACAGCTAAGTACCCATCCGCCCATGAGCAACAGACACGCGGCAACAATAACCTTCAGGACGTCCAACAAGAGCTTTGCGACTTTGTGCCATGCAGAACCGGTCAATCGGGCAACATTATCGAGAAGCCGTGCCTCGAAAGCTCTCACTTGGCCAATGGCATGACGCAAGACCATACCGCAAGCATGAGCGCGCCTAAAAGCTGGAGACATAGGACGATGGTCGCTACGCATGATCAACACCTCGAAAACGATCCACGATTGAATACTACTCCTCCAAGCGTGATTGGTATGACCGTTTATCACTTGAAGGCTGTACCTAAGACAGGAGAAGACAACAGTAGATGCGCATTTATCGATGGGCATTGCCAGTATGTTGACTGCCACATAGGTCGATTATTAACTGTGATTTTAATGGCTTACTTAAGCCCCGAAATGTAACCACGACCTGAAAGGTTACGTCACGTACGTGATGGTCCAGCCCAAGTGCGATCCGCGTTCGGTAGCTCGCACGGTCACCTTCAGGTGATGAACGCTAACTGCACCCCCGGTGGGCATTAGCTTGTCCACGACCATGCCACATCACACCACCCACTCCATGCGAGGGATCTTCTCCCCCCATGGGACAGATGCCCTCGCGACTTTATCGAGGACATCCGTCATGTTGAAATTCAAAGGCTCCGACTTGCGCGCGGTTCTGCTCGAGGCGCGCACCCATCAATGCCGTATCGTCCTAGCCAAGGATCAAGGCGTGTACCTGCTCTCCGAGTTCGGCGAGAAAGTAGCCAACGGCCCCCGCAAGCATCTGGCGTATGCCGTAGGCTGTAACCCAGAGGTCGATGCCTTTGACGACTGGTGGAGCAGAGCACGCGCCGAACTCGGTGGTGATGATTTCGCCGAGTACTTTGACCCGCAGGACGCCGTCCTTGCCAGAGCCTGGGAAACAGGCGGCGATCTGGTCCTGGAAGCGACCGAACCACACATCACCCTGGCGGTGGAAAATACGCCATCTAAAAAACGCTAGCGTGTTTTTCAGCCCCTCTTTCGAGGGGCTTTTCTTTGAACGGTGGTCAGCACCCAATACCTAAAGCGGTGCGTGGGCATGGACCTTTTGTCGGCCAATTACCGATAAATGTCGCCAATGGAATCCGGTAGAACGTAAGGCCTTTTGTCTCGCCTCAATGGCGTTGACCCTCCCACGGCTTAACGTTAAATACTCGATTGCACCCTGCTGCAAACCGCAGCCAGACAGCCCGAACCTTCAAGGTTGAGTCACCCCGGTGACCGGTTCATCCCAAGTGCGATTCGCGTTCGGAAGCTCGCACGGTCACCCCGCGGTGATGAGCGCTTACTTACCCTTCGCGTCTGCTGACGGTACTGCCCACTCCGCGTCCAGGGATCCCCTCCCCATCGCGCGTATCTGTTCATCATCCTGCGACAGGCTTCGCGGACGAAGCTGCGCAGGGTCATTTCAGGAAGCCACACCATGCTCATGAAGACCACCCCTGCCCCCTCGGTCGTCTGCTCCGCTCTAACCTGGGAGCAAGCCGTTCTGCTTGATCCACCGCGCGAGCAAAGCGATCTGCAGGAGCAGAGGCTGAGCTCGTTGATCCGTACCGCACTGGAACTGCATCAACTGAGGCCTGACGATTCCAGCATTCGCTTCGACGTCTTGTTGCCGATGCCGGGAAACCAACCACCGCGGGCGCTCTCCATGCTGCTGCAAGTCATCCACTCGCCGGCGCGGCACCCTGCGTTGCTGATTACCCTCGACCACGAGCATCACTGACCCACCCCCAGGCTCTGCCTGACCGACTGCACCACCCTCACCCGCTCGGGAACACTTCCCGAGCGGGAGGCGTTCCCTCTTCAATCCTGGAGAACGCCATGTCTGATATCTACCTCGACGTCACACAGAAAATCGTCACCGCGCTCGATCAAGGAGTCATTCCGTGGATCAAGCCGTGGTCACCCGCACACCACGGGGCGCTCCAGCCCTTCCCTGTCAACGCCGTCACTGGCCGCGCCTACTCAGGCATCAACATCCCCTTGCTGTGGGCTGAAGCACGCCTGAAGGGCTACACGCAGGATCGATGGCTCACTTTCAACCAGGCGCGCAAGGCCGGCGGACACATCCGCAAGGATGAACATGCGACCTTGGCCGTGCTGTACAAACCCATGAGCCGCGAGCAGCAGGACGACACCGGCCAACCGTTACTGGATGAACAGGGCAATGCCAAACAGGTGCAATTCGCGATCCTGAAGACGCATTGCCTGTTCAACATCGAGCAGACCGAGAATGCCGAGAACCTGGATGTTGAGGCCATCGCCCCCGATGAAGGCTCGCCGTTCGTGAACCACGACCTGGCAGAGCAACTACTGATCGACTCGGGGGCTCGGATTGATCACCGTCCTGGTGATGAAGCGTTCTATCAGCCGATCGCCGACCGCATACAATTGCCGACCAAACCGCAGTTCAACACTGAAGGCGATTACTACGCCACGGCGCTCCATGAATTGACCCATTGGACGGGTCACCATTCAAGGCTCAAACGCGAAGGCATCGTCGGCCAGCACCGCTTCGGCACCTCCGAATATGCCTTCGAGGAACTGGTGGCGGAAATGGGCGCAGCGTTTCTATGCGCCCTGACCGGCATCCAGGGAGAACTGCGGCATGAGGGCTATATCGCCTCGTGGTTGAAACTGCTCAAGGACGACAAGCGAGCGATCTTCCGCGCCAGCGGCCATGCCCGTGATGCCGCAGACTTTCTGCTTGAACTGCAACACCGCAAACAGGAGGAACTGCCGCAAAGCGCTTGAAGGATAAGTGCCGCATGAACAACAAAGCCCAGCGTTGCTGGGCTTTGTTGTTCATGCGGTTCACAAAAGAGCGCCTTACCGGATCACTCCAGCCAGCTTTCAACCGTGTCGCCACCGAATTCCTGTTTCCAGGCTTTCAGGGTGCGGTGATTGCCACCCTTGGTCTCGACCACTTCACCGCTGTGCGGGTTCTTGTAGCGCTTAAGCTCACGCGGTTTGCGCGAGTTGACGGCCGAAGCGGTCGACGAAGCCGGGGCTGCACGGTAGTGCGGATCCAGAATTGCGATCACCTGCTTCAGACCGACGTTGTATTCGGCGAGCAGCTCCTGAAGCTTGGTCTCGAACTCGATTTCGCGCTTGAGGCCCGAATCATTTTTCATCTGGTCCAGCTGCTGCAACTGCGCCGCCAGTTGTGCTTCCAGCGCTTTGAACTCTGCCAGCTTCGACATGATGAATCCTCATACTCAATTAATTAATTAATTGATAACAATCTACAGATCTGGAGCAAATCCTGAGACAACACGTTCGTGACTAGTGGCGATGGCTCCGCATACGCGCCTAACGTTACTCGATATCAAGCGTCGCACACAGATGCGCGACTAGCTCACGGGGCGCTGAGCTATCCATCACCTTGTAGATCAGTTCACGTTTGCTGCGCGGCAACTTCTTCACGCAACGCTTCGCGGCTGCCCGGATCGCCTCATCGGTACCGTGAATGCGATCGGCCAGCAACAGGATCAATGTAGCATCACTCAGCGTCACAACTGCGCTCATGTTTCTGAATAGGACGATTCTACGCCGAAAAGGAAACAGCCGCCCATAGGTGGTTCAACTTTTAAAATGACGGAATGCATACCGATATAGCACTAAAAAGGTAAGGGGCCAGCATGTTAAAGGGAATGGCAAAGAGTCAATGGATGAAGGGAACGGGGATCAAGGGTAAGAGGCCTATCCGCGAAAAGCCCAAAAGGCCCTGCCCTGCCAAAACGGTGGAGGCTTGATGCGCAAGCTGTTTGAACGGAAAAAGGGCCCTATACCGTCAGAGCCTGCTCATGGGGTACCGGTAGGCTGGACGCCGGTGCACCCTCCTACCCATTTGTTGGCTGAACCACACCGTCAACGGCTGATGGAACGCATCTGGCAATACACCGCCTTGTCACCGGAACAGTTCGAGCAGCTCTACCGCCGGCCTTTATTACGCTATGCCGAATACGTCCAACTGCTCCCCGCCAGCGAAAGCCATCACCACGCCTATGCCGGCGGCATGCTCGATCATGGCCTGGAACTGGTGGCCACCGCGCTGAAGTTGCGTCAGTCCCACCTCCTCCCTGCCACGGCTGCACCCGAGGATCAGGCCGTGCAAGCGGATGCCTGGTCGGCAGCCATCGCCTATGGGGCACTGCTGCACGACATCGGCAAGGTGGCCGTGGATCTGGAAGTGGAGTACCTCACCGGCCAACGGTGGCACCCGTGGCATGGCCCCTTGGAACATCCCTACCGCTTTCGCTATGTCACCGGTCGCGACTACAAACTGCATAATGCGGCTGCCGGCCTGGTCTTCACCCAGATACTCGATCGGGACATTCTGGACTGGCTCAGCGCTTACCCTACGCCCTGGTGCAGCCTGCTTTACGTGCTTGCCGGCCAGTACGAGCATGCCGGCGTGCTCGGCGAGCTGGTCACGCAGGCTGATCGCATTTCCACCGCACAGAACATAGGTGGAAATCCCGCCAAGGCGCTGCTGGCGCCTGTAACGTCGCTGCAGCATCATCTGCTTAGCGCACTGCGCCATCTGCTGAAGAATGAGTTGAAGCTCAACCAGGTCGGCGCTGCTGGGTGGCTGACAGCAGACGTGCTGTGGCTGGTCAGTAAGGTAGCCGCAGACAAGATCAGAGCCTACCTGCTGGCACAATCCATTGATGGCGTGCCTTCATCCAACATCGCACTCTTCGACGAGCTCCAGTCCCATGGACTGGTTGAGGGCAACAGCGAAGGCAAGGCAGTTTGGAAGGCAGTTGTCGTCGAAGGCGATTGGCAGCAGCAATTCACCTTCCTGCGACTGCAGCCATCGCTCATTTGGGCGGATGAAACCCGGCCACCGGAGTTTTTCGGTACGGTGGACCCAGTCCTCGATATCGAGCGTGACCAAACTCTACCACTGGCACCAATTGTCACTAACGTTCCCTCCCCACCCGCGGCCTACGAAACTTCGTCCCACAATCCGCGGAGTTCGGAGCCGCCGGGATTGTATCCGCCCGAAGCGGATGACAGTGACTATCTAGCGCCAGTACTCGGACTATTCGAGACGCCCGATCTCGATCAGGGTACCGCGCTGTCCAAAACCCCGATCGCCGAGGAGCAAGACAACAACGATCTCGGCAAAAATTTCCTGGAGTGGTTGCGGGCAGGTCTGCAGAGCCACGCGCTGATCATCAATGACAGCCGAGCCAAGGTGCATACCGTCGGCGACACTTACTTCTTGGTAACCCCGGGTATATTCCAACGCTATGCCATGGAGTGCCAGGAGCAAGTAGTTCATATCGACAGTACAGAAGCCTGGCCAAGCGTGCAGAAAAGCTTTGAGAGAATGAACATTCACCAGCGCAGGCCAAACGGCGAGAACATCTGGGCCTGCCATGTACAAGGTCCCCGCAAGCGCGGAAAACTGAACGGCTACCTGATGAAAGATCCACTAGAACTCAACCAAGACGGGCTTACAAACAATCCATTTCTTAGATTGACCGACAGCTGAGGATCGGGTGTCATCTGCACGGAGCTCGAGTCGCCTTATTTTTTACGAGTTCAAAGATGCAGTCCCACCACAACACGGGCAGATGACGATGAAGACAGAGCTAGGCGCCATTGCGTTAGTCGATGAGCCTGATGAGGACCAGAAACACCAAGATGACTTCCTCGGATCACAAGCGCGGTGTTTGGCCGCTTGGCCACATCTGTCATACGATGGACAAGACCACTGGCATGTCATGACTTCTATCGGCCTTGCCACAGACGCCGAAAAGTGTCCACTCGTCGAGGAGATTTCGGCATCGGGATCACCGCTGAACCATAGATATTTCCTTGCCGTTGAAAATATCGAATTATGGGTCAACAATCAGCTAGCCGGGCTGTGCCGATATCGAAATGTGAGGCCTGAACCGTCTGACGAACCCGATGACGACACCCTTTCATTTTTTGTAACTTTGGACGCCGTTTTCGTTAGGCCACGCTATCATTCGCTTGGCTTTGGCGAAGTCTTGTCCGAAGCGCTCGCAGAACAAATCGTCGCGGGAATACTCACTCACCTGCACAAGCATCGGCCTTTTAAGGGGGGGCTGACTTGACGTTGTTTGCCGATTTTAACTCCGAACAGGGCGAACGCTTTTTTGACAACTTGAGCGATCTTGTGGCAGAGCGAATGGAAGGTATCTCCGAATCACATGGAATCTCCATCGAAATTGAAGTCGACGCGGGATATTAGATTTTTTAGCAACATCCAGTGCCGATGCGCAGCGCATCTTCGTTCAATGCAGGCGTATTGCTGCCGACGCCATTCCACCTAGCCTCCTCAATTAAGCTGTTCCACTTTTTGGCGCCAGCGGGAGATGGGCGGAAAAAATTTCCCGCCCGATAAATTATCATCGTTACAAACGCACCCGTAGCCACATGGGCCGCGTGTTCATGATCGGAGACTCGCCGAGGTGTGACAGGGATGGCAAAATCCGAGACCTCACCCAGTTTGCGTGACTGGTCATCGATCAGAATTAGGGAGGACGTGACTGACTGAGAGTAAAGTACAGATCAGGCAATGTTCAGGCGATGTCAACCGCGAGCCGGGGCAGCCTGCTCGTCAGCGCCGCGCCTTTTCGGACAGCTCCGTGATCCAATCGCGAACAGCGTTTGACTGCTGACGGCGCTTCTTCAAGGCGCTTCGGTCTCACTGTGTTTCCTGGCTTTGGACTTCAATGATATAGCGGATGAAGGCGCCGCTGAGGTGTAAAGCCAATTCCGCGTCCATGTCTCCCGATTTGGGCTTCTGAACTCCGCCATGCCTCACGCCTGGTTCTGCGTTGGCATACGCGTAGAACTTCTCCATGACAGTCACGAGCATTGGGGGAACGGAGCCGTCTTTTTTCATGCGGCTGAGCACGTCCCCCAGCGTTGCAGTTCGATCATGCAGAACCTTGCCCACGCTCTTAAAAGCGCTCACCGATTCCTTGATCGAGTTTTCGCAATCCCGGTGTGTGCCCAATGCATACCGCTTGGCCTTGCCGAAGTGCTCTCGTGCAGCTTCAAATTTATCGAGTTCCGCCTCGACGCCATCCATGCGATCGGCGAGATCCTTGGGCAGCGCAGATTCCAGCTGGCTCTTGCTGTTCAGACGCCATCCCACATTGTGCTTGATGAGTAAGCGTCCGGCCAACTCACCTAGACGATATGATGGATCTGACCCCAGGAAAAGATGGCCAGTGCCCCGGCGCACCCTTTCCCGTTCGATATCCGGCGGTGCGGACGCAGATGGTGAGGTTTAGAAGCGGGGCGTGCCTTTGGACGGGGTGCTCCGCCAGATCTGTTGTTAGTGAATCATCAAGGTGTCGATACGATTAGGTTTGTCGTGCACACCGAACCGATCCACGAGCGTGGTGGTCGCTTCATTCATTCCAATCACATCAACCTGAACACCCTCCCGGCGCAGTTTCAGCACCACCTTGTCGAGTGCCGCCACGGCTGTGATGTCCCAGAAATGAGCATCGCGTAGATCAACGGTGAGGGTATCGAGTTTTTCCTTGAGATCGAACGAATTCGTGAATCGATCCGCAGAACCAAAGAACACTTGGCCTGAGACGAAATAAGTCCGGTGGCTATGCTCGGGGTCATGCTTCGAAATCACGTCCAGGTAGTGCCCGATTTTGTTTGCAAAGAACATAGCGGCCAGTAACGTTCCCGCAATCACACCGAAGGCAAGGTTGTGAGTGGCGACGACCACGACCACGGTAGCGACCATCACAATGTTCGTAGAAAGCGGGTATTCCTTCAAATTGCGAATAGATCCCCAACTGAAGGTACTGATCGATACCATGATCATGACAGCAACGAGGGCAGCCATTGGAATGCGAGCCAGCCAGTCACCCAAGAAAATCATCATGATCAGTAGCGATACGCCTGCGCTCAACGTCGATAGGCGAGTCCGCCCTCCGGACTTCACGTTGATCATTGACTGCCCGATCATTGCACAGCCCGCCATACCGCCAATGAGACTTGTGGCGATGTTAGCGATACCTTGACCTTTGCACTCCCGGTTCTTATCACTGGTAGTGTCTGTCAGGTCGTCCACGATAGTCGCGGTCATCATCGACTCCAGCAGACCAACCACCGCCAACGCAGCAGAGTACGGAAGCACTATCAGAAGGGTTTCGAAGTTCAGCGGTACGCTTGGCCACATGAAAATCGGCAGACTGTCGGGCAGAGAACCCATGTCGCCGACGGTATGAATTTTCAGACCCATGTATATGGAGATCGCTGTAAGGACGATGATGCATACAAGAGGGGACGGGAGCAGCTTGCCAACTACCGGGAGCCGTGGGAACAGATAGATGATTGCCAGCCCTCCTGCGGTCAAGGCGTAAACGGGCCAGGTCACTCCAGTGAGTTCCGGCAGTTGCGCCATGAAGATGAGAATCGCCAAAGCGTTAACGAAACCTGTAACGACTGAGCGTGATACGAAGCGCATCAGCTCACCTAGGCGCAGATAGCCTGCGATGATCTGTAGCACTCCGCACATCAAAGAGGCAGCCAAAAGGTACTGGAGGCCATGATCTTTCACCAGATTTACCATCAGCAGCGCCATGGCACCGGTTGCGGCGGAAATCATTGCGGGACGGCCGCCCATGAAGGCGATTACGGTACATATACAGAAGGATGCATAGAGGCCAACCTTCGGGTCGAGTCCGGCAATGATAGAGAACGCGATGGCCTCGGGAATAAGTGCCAATGCGACAACGAGACCCGCGAGAACATCCGCTCGGACATTTGATAGCCAGGCGGCTTTGATCTTTTCAAGCATGGATTCACCCATAGCAGGCACGGCATGACGCGCAGCGGCGCGCGCTGAGCAATGCAGGTGCATCTGTCTTCAATTGAGTTGTAGGGTAGCGGCGGCCAAAACGTGAGCGCAGCAGAGTTCGACCGCAGCTAGGAGGCGATCAGGGTGTCGCGAGGGGGCGTAGCGCTATGGCGGCGTAGGCAGCCAGTTGGAACGAGGCAAGGTATTTCCTTTGATATGTCGTAAATCGACAGTGGGATAATAACCGCCTGCCGTAGGCTCAGACAACCGTAAGCCGATAGACGACCCCAGTTCTGAACTCGAAGCTCTCCTTCCGCAGCCTGCCCAAAAGATAAACCCGCTCAGGCCGTGCTCCATTTATGAGGCAAAAGCGTTGAGATTTCACTCGCCCTGGGCTGGAAGACGGCGTGAAAACTTCCGTCGGATAGGTGCTGCGCTGTTGAGATCCGGAGCGTAACGTTACGGAAGTCATTCGCGACTGCCGACCAGGTCAGCATGGTTGTTACTCGCCAGATCGGCTTGCAGTTGGTGACCACACTGGAACGCTACCCGCAAACAATGGCATGGAAAGCGCTTCGCGAAGACGATCAGGCCTGATTTTGAGGCGCACCGGATGGAGAAACCGCGTTACGCAGTCCGGCAATCGCTTTCGAGCATAAGAACAAGCTGCCTATGTACAGCGCTTCGAAATATCGATCCCCAAAGAGTTCGGCTCTGGTAATGGTATCGATTAATGGGGATTGGTGACAGGTTGGTAGGGCGAGTATAGAAATTTCGGTGTTCAGATAGCCAAGGCACTGAGAGGTGTCGTACCAACCCGCTGCTATCTGCCGACACATCCGCTTGCAATTCTGTTAGCATTGGCCATCCGCTTCCTATAAAAACCCCTTGCGTGCCTCAATGGCAGGCGAGGTCTTTTCGCTGTCTGAGAAGGTAACTATGACCCTGTCTTCAATACGCAGTAACGTCTTGGCGGGACTCACCTCGTCGTTTGCCCTAGTTCCAGAATGCATCGCTTTCGCGCTCGTGGCCCAACTCAATCCGCTGATGGGACTGTATGGCGCCTTCATCATCTGTACCCTGACCGCGCTGTTTGGCGGTCGACCTGCAATGATCTCTGGGGCAGCCGGGTCGATGGCGGTTGTCATTGTTGCACTGGTAGTTCAGCACGGGGTCGAGTATCTCCTGGCGACCGTGGTGCTTGGCGGATTGATTATGGTGCTATTCGGCCTACTTCGGCTAGGCAAGCTGGTGCGCATGGTGCCCCATCCGGTTATGCTGGGTTTCGTCAATGGGCTGGCGATCATCATCGCCATGGCTCAGTTGGATCACTTCAAGACACCGGATGGGCAATGGCTTCACGGCAACGCGCTAGCAGTTATGCTTGGCCTTGTAGTTTTGACGATGATGATTGTCTACTTGTTGCCCCGCCTAACAAAGGCCGTTCCCGGAGCGCTTGTAGCCATCGTCGGCATCAGCGTTTTGGTGGCGCTCGCAGGCTTGCCGACTCGCACCTTAGCGGACATGGCTACCATCGCCGGCAGTTTGCCGAGCTTTCACTGGCCCTCCGTACCATTCAACATGGACACGCTGAAGATTATCGCGCCTTACGCGACATTGATGGCGATGGTCGGGCTGCTAGAAACGCTGTTGACCTTCAACCTAACCGATGAATTAACCGAAACCCGTGGCCAGCCCAACCGTGAATGCGTCGCCTTGGGCGCTGCTAACGTGGTATCCGGATTGTTCGGCGGAATGGGAGGCTGCGCGATGATCGGCCAAACGGTAATCAACCTCAGCTCTGGAGGCCGAGGCCGACTTTCTGGTGTGGTAAGCGGGGTAATGATCCTGCTGTTCATTCTATTTCTATCGCCCCTGATCGAGCGTATCCCCTTGGCAGCCCTGGCTGGGATCATGTTTGTAGTGGCTCAGCAGACCTTTGCCTGGGGATCATTACGGGTGCTAGGCAAGATTCCTATGAATGACGCGGCGGTGGTGATTGCAGTAACGATCATCACCGTGTTGACTGACTTGGCAACCGCTGTGCTATGCGGGATTGTGATCGCCGCTCTATCGTTTGCGTGGCAGCACTCCAGAGATATGCGCGCCGAAACTGATGAAAGCGTTTCCGGACGTATGGTGTATAGGCCCTATGGCACGCTGTTCTTTGCCTCGACCACGCACTTTCAGGCGCTGTTCGACCCGCAGCGCGACCCCGACACGGTCATCGTCGACTGTCGCTTTCTGCATGTAGTCGACCATTCGGCGATTGCCTCTTTGGAAAGCCTAGCTGCGCGCTACGAGAAGTTTGGCAAACGCTTCGAACTCAGCCACCTTTCCCCTCGCTGTGCGAGCTTGTTAGCCAAGGCAGGCATAAAGACCGCATAATCAGTGGCTATGCCTTAAAGCTCGGCAAGTCCCGGAGTGGCGCTTGCCGCAGTGGCGCATAGTCAGTAGATCTTGTGCCTCTAGGCATCACGTCTTTCGGTTTACGCAGTTCGCCCTAGTCATTATCGGATATCGCTCGAAGACCTGTACCCGTCGGATGTCCTCGTGGGATGGATAGATTGTGCTCTTGCCAATCTGGTAACGAAGCTCGCCTTCAATGCCGGAGTCAAGGGCTTTATCCCCGATGCTATAGCAGCGTTTGTGATTGAGGCATTCAATCCAGCGGCGCTTCTTTGCATTGCTGACTATATGCAGCATCCGCGAAGTCGCCTTGCGTGATTCAGGCAGATACCCACTGATGCGGCAATAGTTGGCCAATCTCACTGGCCCGCTGCGTCGGCAGCCGTATCAGAACATCTTTCAGATAAGCATACGGGTCATGACCATTCAGCCGGGCTGACTGGATGAGGCTCATAATTGCCGCAGCGCGTTTTCCGCTGCGCAGCGACCCAGCGAAGAGCCAATTCTTGCGCCCGAGTGCCCACGGTCTGATCTGGTTCTCGGCCCAGTTGTTGTCAATGGGAACGGTGCCGTCATCAAGGTAGCGCGACAGCGCTGCCCAGCGTTTTAAGCTGTAATCGAGCGCCCTCCTGATAGCCGAACCTTCGGGCACAGCATCACGCTGGGCGATCATCCAGGCATGCAGCCTATCCATTACCGGCGCGGCTTTTTCTTGCCGTGTTCGGCACCTTAAATTCGGCTCCAGGTTGCGCACTTCGCTTTCGATTTCGTACAGCAACTGGATGTAGCGCAGGGCCTGGTCGGCGATCTGGCTCTTGTTGGTGGCGTGTAATTCGAAGAACTTGCGCCGGGCATGGGCCATGCAGCCGATTTCAGTCACGCCGAGTTCGAAACTTGCCTTGTAACCGCCAAAATCGTCGCAGACCAGCTTGCCTTTCCAGCCGTGCAGGAAGTTACGAGCATGCTCACCAGCTCGGCTAGGGCTAAAGTCGCAGACCACAGCAGCTGTTTCGCAGAACTGGCCGGTGGCGTACGCCCAAACATAAGAACGGTGGGTTTTCTTCGAGCCCGGAGCGAGCATTTGTACCGGTGTCTCGTCCGCGTGCACGACCTGTTGCCCGATCACCACGTCACGCAGGGCATCGACCAGGGGCTGCAACTGCACACATGTCATCCCAACCCACTGGGCTAATGTCGAATGCGGAATCGCCAAGCCTGCTCGACCGAAAACCGATTCCTGCCGGTAAAGCGGTAGATGATCAGCAAACTTCGCGATCATGACGTGGGCAAGCAACCCGGCAGTCGGGATGCCCTTGTCGATAATTTGCGCAGGTACCGGCGCCTGGATCAGCGTTTCGCAGTCATCGCACACCCACTTGCCACGAATATGGCGCTCGACGGTAAACACGCCCGGTGTGTAGTCCAACTTCTCGCTGACATCTTCGCCGATGCGCTTGAGGGCACAGCCGCATGGGCAGTGGGTGTTGTCCGGTTCGTGATGGATCAACGTACGCGGAAACTCTGCCGGCAAGGCCGTACGCTTCGGCTTTTGCTTTTGCTCGATCGCAACTGGCGCTATTTGTAACGCTTGAAGCTCGGCCTCAATCGCTGCGATATCGGTATCGATCAGGTCATCGAGCAGGCTCGCCTGCTCAGGGCTCATTTGCTCGCTGCGCTTGGCAAACTTCAAACGCTTAAGCTGTGCGATCTCGTGGGTCAGCTTCTCGATCAGTGTTTGATCGCGGTTGATCTTCTTGCCCATCGCTTCGACCGTCTTGCTCATGGTCTCGACCGTATGCCCCATGGTCTCGACTTGCGACAGCAGTTGCGCAGCGAACACACGCAGTTGGTTGGGGGGCATTTGAGCGAGATCGGACGAAGAAGTCATGGCGTTGATTTTACCAAAGCCCGCCATCCTCTACAGCAAGCCAAGGCATTAATTACGGTTTTTAAAGCAACGTGATTGCAGCGCCAGCGCCAACACGTTGCCAAGGCAGACCGAGTACCAAAGCCTGGAGCTGCTCGGTATTCAGCTGCACTTCGCTGCCTTGTCGAACGCCTGCCCAGTGAAATTTTCCTTGGTTCAATCGACGTGCAGCCAACCAGACGCCAATCCCATCGTGTACCAGCACTTTCATCCGAGTCGAGCGGCGATTGGCAAACAGATAAGCGCAGTGCGGCTTCGCCGCACCGAACACTGCGACCACCCTGGCCAGCGCGGTTTCAGTGCCCGCGCGCATATCCATGGGCTCGGTGGCGAGCCAGATGGCATCGATGCGGATCATTGCAGTAGGTCTCGAAGGAATGCGGCTGCGGATTCCACGGCCATCCGGCCACCCATTCCATGAACATCCGGCCACTGATTCCACGTTGATCCGGCCACCCATTCCACGGCTATCCGGCCGCCCATAAGGCAGGCGGCAACGCAGGATTAATTCACTACCATCGACCTCTTTTATCGAAGCAGAGAGGTCGTCGTGGAGCGGTTATCCATGCGTAAGATTCGAGAAGTGCTACGTCTCAAATTCGAGGTCGGCCTATCTGCCCGCCAAGTTGCTGCCAGCTTGCAAGTAGGTCGAGCCAGCGTCGGTGAATACCTCAATCGCTTTGCTGCCAGCGGCCTGAGCTGGCCGTCGGTGCTGACCGACTCCGAGCTGCAACGGCATCTTTTTCCGCCGCCGCCCGCTGTGCCCAGTGATCAACGTCCGATGCCTGACTGGGCTCATTTCCATGCCGAGTTGCGCCGTCCCGGCGTAACCCTGGCTCTGCTCTGGCAGGAATATCGGCTCGCTCACCCGCAAGGCTTCCAGTACAGCTGGTTCTGCGAGCACTACCGCCTCTGGGCCGCCAAGGTCGATGTGGTGATGCGCCAGGAACACCGTGCTGGCGAAAAGCTCTTCGTCGATTACGCCGGGCAGACCGTGCCGGTCATTGACCGGCGAACCGGCGAGATCCGTCAGGCTCAGATCTTCGTCGCCGTGCTTGGCGCGTCCAGCTACACCTTTGCCGAGGCCACCTGGTCGCAAAAGCTGCCTGACTGGCTAGGCTCGCACGTGCGCTGCTTCGCTTTTCTCGGCGGCACAACGCAGATACTGGTGCCGGATAACCTACGCAGCGGCGTCACCAAAGCTCATCGCTACGAACCCGACATCAACCCCAGCTACCGCGACCTGGCCGAGCATTACGGCGTAGCCGTATTACCCGCTCGCTCGCGCAAGCCAAGGGACAAAGCCAAGGTCGAAGTCGGCGTGCAAGTGGTCGAACGCTGGATCCTGGCGGTGCTGCGCAACCGCCAGTTTTTCTCGCTCGGCGAACTCAATACCGCCATCGCACTGCTGCTGGATCGCGTCAATCACAAGCCCTTCAAAAAGCTGCCCGGCTCCCGCCGGTCAGCCTTCGAGGCCCTCGACCAACCGGCGCTGCACCCGCTGCCGGAACACCCTTACGTCTACGCCGAATGGAAAAAGGTACGCGTCCATATCGACTACCACATCGAGGTCGATGGCCACTTCTACTCGGTGCCGTACCAGCTGGTGAAGCACCAACTCGAAGTACGACTCACCGCCCAGACCGTCGAGTGCTTCCACGCCAACCAGCGCGTGGCCAGCCACTTGCGCTCGCTGCACAAAGGCCGCCACACCACCCAAACCGAGCACATGCCCAAGAGCCACCGCGAACACGCCGAGTGGACACCGCAACGGCTGATCCGCTGGGCAGAGCAGACCGGGCCAAACACCGCTGGCGTCATCGCCTACATCCTCGAACGCCGAATCCACCCTCAGCACGGCTTCCGCGCCTGCCTGGGCATCCTGCGCCTGAGTAAACAGCACGGCGAAGCGCGGCTGGAAGCCGCGTGCCAGCGGGCGCTGGCACTGGGCGCATGCAGCTACAAAAGCCTCGAATCGATCCTGCGCCAAGGGCTGGAACGCCTGCCGCTGGCCCAGCAGAACCTGCCGCTACTGCCCGACGAGCACATCAACCTGCGTGGCCCGGGCTACTACCACTGACCTGAAAAAGGAGCTTCGAAATGCTACCGAACCCGACCCTGGACAAGCTACAAACCCTGCGCCTGCACGGCATGATCAAGTCGCTGGGCGAGCAACACGCAACGCCCGATATCAATGATCTGAGCTTCGATGAACGCCTCGGCCTGATGGTCGACCGTGAGGTGACCGAGCGCGAAGACGCCCGCCTGACCACTCGCCTCAAAGCGGCGCGGTTGCGCCACAACGCCTGCCTGGAAGACATCGACTACCGCAGCCCGCGTGGCCTGGACAAGGCCATGATCCTGCAGCTGGGCAGTGGCCAGTGGCTGCGTGATGGCCTGAACTTGATCATCGGCGGGCCAACTGGCGTAGGCAAAACCTGGCTCGCCTGCGCGCTGGCCCACAAGGCCTGCCGCGACGGCTACAGCGTGCGCTACCTGCGCCTGCCGCGCTTGATGGAGGAACTAGGCCTGGCCCACGGCGACGGCCGCTTCGCCAAACTGATGGCCGGTTACGCCAAGACCGACCTGCTGATCTTGGACGATTGGGGCTTGGCGCCGTTTACCGCCGCGCAACGGCGCGACATGCTTGAGCTGCTGGACGACCGCTACGGCAACCGCTCGACACTGGTCACCAGCCAGATGCCGGTGGACAAATGGCATGCGCTGATCGGTGATCCGACCTTGGGCGACGCGATCCTCGACCGGCTGGTGCACAACGCTTATCGGATCGAACTGAAGGGCGAGTCGATGCGCAGACGCGCGACGAAATTGACGACGGCAGGGACTTCAGACTAACAATGCGAACCTGCGTCGCTGCGCTCCGACTGCCTGGCCGGATGAGCGTGGAATAGGTGGCCGGATGTTGGCGGGCTGGGTGGCCGGATGGCGTGGAATGCGCAAATGCGGCGCAGGCAGCAGCACTTGCAGTAGGCCAGTTCACTTTGACGGTGCCGCGCGGGTGCAGAATTTCAACGCTGATATTCGCTGAGGATACTGGCACCGTTGTCTGTATAGGCAGCGGGATGAAGGCGGGTTGAAGCGCCGTACTTCTCTGCGCCTGCATCCGAATCCATTTGTGGACGAGGTTTGCGTTGAGGCTATGGCTGAGGGCTACGCTGGCGATTGAGGCGCCGGGTTGGACACACTCTTGGATGACCCGGGCCTTGAAGGACTTGGAATACGAACGGCGTGTTGGCTGCATGAAATACCCGTTTAAAAGGCTAGAACTGATGTCCACCTAAATTTAAGTGCACACCATGTCCTGTCCTATCGGGGTTGGGTAGATGACTTGGCCGGACGCATACGCATGAAGAAGGATATAGGGTGCTTGAACTGGGCTCGTTCACCTGTCTTTCATGGGGTTCATTCAGGAAGCCCCTAGTAACCCTAAACTCGCGACTATCATCGTGCTTCTAGTGCGCCTGGGTACTCCTGAGTCGCCACGATGGCTGAACAGCAAGCGACGGGTTGCCGAAGGCAAAGCCTTGGCCGCGGAGTATGTGAGGTCACGGATAGAATCCGTGCGCGCATTCGCCATTCGCCATTCGCCATTGGTCAGCGGTATGAGCTAACCCCTGGCGTTTGTCGGAGTACATGCGAAGCAGAAAATATGAGTCACCCTGTGGCAAACCGCTCTGGTGAATCGACCGCTTGATCTCGATCAGGAAACCGATAACCTCAGACGATCTGCATCGATCTTTCTTGGGCTTATGCCGTATCCCTGAGCGGTCTAGCGGTAGCTAACTCATCCGAGTTGGTACTTTGCGAGAATCAGCATCCCTAGCAGCGCGGACGGCTGACTCACCCCATGTGCTTTCTGAAAGTTTTCAGCCAGCAGATCGTCGATGTCTTTCTTCACCAACCGCAACCTGCCGATGGCGAGCGCTGCAGCGAATTCCAGGCCGGCATCGCCATACTCTTCGTTGCAGCGAATGAACACCTTCGATAGGAATTCTCGCATGAGCCTGCTCAATTCAGGGCTGGCAGAGTAATCCAGCTCTGAAGGAAGACTCGCCCTCAGCAAGCACGCCTGGAGAATCGAATCATTGAATCGCAAGAAGCATTCGGGGCCGAGTACCACAGATTCATAGCCGTTAGGGCAAAGTCGCAAACTGGGGTTTTCATGCTCACGAGCGTACTGAAGTACCGCCGATAGGGTTAGGTACACGGTGCTCTGGCTTACGCGCTCGTACCCTGTGGAGATATCAGAATCTTTTTTGAAGAACAGAAAACCCTCTGACAGCTTGAGAGGCGCTGCTCGCGGCGAGCGCATCAGCGCCTGGCGGGCCGCCTCGATTTCGTCAATGGCCAAATCTACTGATTGAGTCACGACAGTGGGGGTGATCCCACCCCCAGGGTCTAGCTCATGCATGGTAAGCGTCTGTGCCAGCGAGCCCATTGCGGTGAGCTGAGACCAAAAGCTTTGCTCCATGTCCTCCCCAATCGGCATGTTGATCCAGTTGGAAAAGCCGTACAGGCGATCCGTTGGATTTCGTGCCAGGAAAATTTCCAGCTGCTTCCACGCGCTGGCGCTCTGCGGGATCCCGATTGGCGTTAGGTACTGTCTGGGTATATTGCTCAAGATGCGCGTACGCAGATCCCGGCTGATTTCCCTGAGCACGCCTCCATCTCGCGAGACTGCTGACACCACTACCACTCCGGTTACATCGCTGCAGTCGGTTGCGAGGAGATCTGCAGACGTGATCAGTCGCATCGGCCTATCACTTTCACGCTTCTCTCTGAGCTTTTCGACGACTGCCTGCGCCAATCGCAACGAGTTGTCGTCGGCAGCGTGGATGACGAGGTTGGTCGCGATGGGGAATCGCCAGCTAATCTCATCATCCAGCCATTCAATGAAATCAGGGTTTTCGAAAACGTGCTGAGGGTCGAGCTGGATCAGTTTGGAGCGGCCACCATCAACACGAGAATTCAAGGGCGGAATTGTGAACCCGAAATGCTCGTGGATTGTGTCCAGTGTGTCCGGAGCATGCTTCGTGCCGATAACGACAGCTCTAGGCGGTTTAGCCTTGGAGGAGAAGTTTTCCCCAATAATTTCGATCAGCGTTCCCTCTTTTTCACCGAGCTCGGGCAGGCTCAGCCCCATCGCATTTAGCGAGACCAAGACATCACCGTCGCGGCTTTGCTTGGTGACGTCCACCATCGTCAGGATGCAATCATCGGAGAACCAGCGCTCCCGCATTTTTGCAGCCATCCGTCCCGTAGTGGAGGCGGATACGACGCAGAAGTAAGGAAAGCTTGGAGGGATGAGCTTCTCTAGTTCATCGTATGAGTGAAAACTGTGGATCTCCGCATCGCCACCACACAGGCTCAGTGCATTTTTCACAAACGCGTAAATACCCATGGTGTCGATGTAGATTTTTTTGGCGACGCGCAGGCGCGAGCTGTGCCTGTGGGCAATGCAGTAACCCACCACAAACAGCTCAGCCTCACCGCTGGCGATATCCCTAGCCTGAATAAATACGCGGTTTTTGGTGCCTGAAGGGTGCTTGAAAATATGGCCAGACGGTGCTTTGTGAATGGCATTGTTACGCTGGAGTAGCGAAAAAACACCGCGCTCGAGCAAGTCGTTTGCCGAAAACTGGAAATTCTCTGCACCGTCCCCAAGCGAGTGCATTGTGAAGCCGGCGCCTTGCCACTCGTTGAACACGTATTGACGTACGAAATCTATCTGACGCTTCTCACCGCGCTTAAGCATTGTGGTGCGCTGTGGGCTGTCAGTTGCCCATGCCTGCTGGAATGCCCGAAGCTGGTTGCTGTTGCCGAAGATATAAACGCAATCCGGGAGGTTGGCTTCGCGTTTGAGCGCAAAATCAACGTCGTCATAGACATCGCTAGGGCTAAGGTCGCACCGGTTGTAGCAAAGGCTCAAAACCTCAACCGAGCCTTGAACAGCGCAGTGTTTCACATGCCGCCATGAGTAGAATCTTTCCATTACTCTGCCCTCAATGGCACGAGGATAGACACAACCGCGCCTTCTACCGGGGCGAGAGGCTGGGGAACCCAGTCCTCAAAGTCGAAATGATTGCGCTCGGTATCACCTTTGGTGAACACGTTGAAGACCGACAAGCGACCTGACCTTATCCTGATCAACCCTCCGATCTTGCTCAACTCGTTAAGAACAAGTGGCAAACCCTCGCCTGCAGCATCCTGGGGTTTCGATGAAACAGTGTGTTGAAGACATCGAAGCAGAGCGTGCTTTTCCTCCTCAATTGTCATTTCGGTAACCAATTTGCCGGTGTACCGACTGACAAGCCCAGGGCCCGAATCGAAATAACTGATCTCAAAAACGCGCAGGCTTGTAAGCCCGGATTCTGTCTCGCCTGCTTCGGTAGCCCAGTAGCCTTTCAGCTTGTCGTTCCCCGAAAAGTCTTCGGCAAATAGCTCTTCACTCAGACGTGTCCATCCCAAGATCAGGCCTTCAACGTGCGACAGATATTCAGTGCCTTCATGATCGGTGACAGCGTGGTCTTGGGTATTCTGAAGAAGCTCGCTTGAAAACGATCCCAAGGCATCAATAAGGGATTCAGGCACGCTTTCACGGCTTTGCTGGTTTACGAAGGCAACGAGTTCGGCCATCGAGTCCCGCATTTCCCTCTGTTTCTTGGCCACCTGGGCGGAGGCGAACAGTGGCCGAAGATATTGGACTTTGGAGGCTGCAACACAGATGAGATCCAACGATCTGCCGCGAATGACATCGCGGAAATTTCCAGCATCGGTGTTCTGCATTTTTTCCGCCGCAGCTGTCAGCACATCACGCCGATCAAGCACCTGGTCGCCCAGGCGAATGCCTCGCGTTAGGCGCGCACCCGCGATGCCTGGTGAGTAACTGCAAACGGCGTTTTTGGCGTCCTCAGGGGATGCATTCTGATGAATGTCTAAATACCCATCCTTGAGCCGATGCCGAGCCAGCGTAACGACCATCTGCAGTCTCGAAGCGTCGTAGCTCGGGCTATGACGACCTTTGAAAAAGTCCAGAGGAAAAACAAACCTGTCATCCTGGGGCTGGCTGTCCATCTGGCTGATAGCGCGTTCGATGTCAGCCAGGCTGCGGCATTTACCTACATGAATTGTGGCCAACGAATCACCTCGGTGACGGAATCATTTTTTGGGCGTGTAGCCTGCTAGAAGGTCTCTGATCCGTGGTTCCGGCTTCCAGTACGCAGGGCCTTTCAGGAATTTTCCATTCTCGTCGTAAATAGGCTTTCCGTCAGCACCCAGCTTGCTTTCGTTGCTATCCATGATGACGTCCAAGACCTCTTCCAGCGGAAGTCCGTATTTCATGGCCTCAGAGCGGCAGTACACGATCACATCCCCCAAGAGGTCGGCCAACGCGACCTGTATGTCCAGAGGATTTGCTCCTTCCTTGATGCTCGCGACAATCTCATCGATCTCGTGAACCTCATCCAGCAGTGTCTTCTTGAACTTCAACAGACGCTCGTCGGTACCCTCGAAGAGGTGCGGCGAGTCGTGGACGGGCAGCTTGTACATCTCATTCATCGACTGGATTCGATCTCGGAACGTCTTCGCCATCCTATTTCTCCTGCAGCAGGTCGTTGGGGTTGCGACTGACACTACGCTTTTTTTTGGCGACAAAGCAAACCTCTAGCCTGGCCTCTCTAGCTGAGTATGTAATACCCGTCATCGCATTTGCGAACCCCGGCTCGCTTCTCCGGGGCCAACCCCTCCTGGATGATGTAATACAGGTCACGGAACACGGGGGAGGTAGCGGCGATGTAGCTATGCCCAAGCCCGAACAGCTCGCCGGCGACGGCTGTGACATCGACCGTCGACAGCCCTGTCATGACAATGGGGGGATTGGCATCTCCTGCCCTGGGCAGTGATTTGACAGCCCTGGAGACTTTGATGGCCCTATCGTCGCGCGAGGCGTACAGCGTTACCTGATCATAATGGCCAAACGCCTTGGCAATTTGCTTGAAACGCCCCGTATCTACATCGGGAGCAGCCAGGACTATCTGGCTGATCGGCGTTTCTCCCTCCACATGCGTCCAGTTCTCAAGCACGGCAAGCAGAGCTCGATTCCCCATGCTGTGCGCGATGATATGGAGCCGCCTCAGGCCGAGGTTTTGGGTGATGGTGTGCAGGAACTCGCGAAGGTGTGCCACCGACCAGTCAATAGTTGCTTCGTCTGTTGGGTAGCTCAGAACCCTGCCGCAAGACGCCCACGAGTAACAGAATTTGCGCCCGGCAAACTTCAGGTCATGGCAGAGCTGACTGGTGCGCCAAAGCGCCTCATCAAAGGTGACATTAAAGCCATGTATGAAGAGCAGGCCATCAGCGTCGGTCATCTCCGCTGACTCAATCCAGTCCTGTAGGGTGCGGATGCTAAGTTTGTGGATGACGATATGCAGGTTGGGGTTTTCAGCCGTTGCGAAGAGCCTGAACTTTTTTTTCGGGCGCTCGATGCTTCCTTCGCTATGAACGTGAGGGATCGAAACCTCTGCGACGCCATAGGTGATGCCGGCTTCGTTTCGCGCGTCGCCAAACTCAGATTTTAGGTGGCTGGAGATATGGTTCCTGTCCGTCCCAAAAAAGACGCTATGGGTCGTCGCGTTCGGCGCAGTCACTCCAAATCCCTGCGATGTGAACGGAGCCGGGTGGATCTGGCTCAAAGGTTTCACACGGATGTCTGGAGTTTCTGGGCCTGCAGTCGGTCGACCGGCTTTGGGTTCGGAGTGGTAGCTGTCAGCGGTGTCGATGCCCAAGCTGCCTACCATCTCAGATGGCAATGTGATGGAGTCCCTCACCACCTGTTTGAAGCTGTGGGTTCTGGCGTAGCTGGAAAACTGAGCTTCTGACATGCTGTTCAGCAGAAGCAGCAGCTCGTCAGACTGAGGGCTCAGTCTGAGATCCTGCAGATGTGCTAACAGACGCTCTAGAACCATCATGCTGGATGTTTTTAAGCTGAAAACAAGCGTGTTCTGAAACTCGTCGGCAGGTGCGTTTTGCCAGATACGATAGACCCCAATAGAGCTCACAATCCTATCAGTGGCTCTAGCGGAATGAATGTTTAGCCACAATATTGCGGCTGCGAGTTTCAGATCCTCTCGTGTCCTCATTTCGTTCCCTGACAATCCTGTTCTATTCGCCATCGACCGCACAGCTGGGTTTGAGCTTGGCGCATTGGCATGATGGCGAATTGTACACTGCCTGACCGGTGCTCGATCCAGCCAATATATGCGTGAGCCGTTGCGAGAGTCGGTTGCCTGTCCGTGTCCGGTATTGGCTTTGGTCTGGACGACAGGCTAGGTATCAGTGTGAAACGTATACGGCACCTGGCTTATGGCGCGTTCTCCGACCTCAAATCTCGACTCAGCTCGTTGCGCGTTGACGGGCCTCCAGTTGTGCCTGATTGCGTGCTTGAACCTGTGCAGCAAGGACGGTCTCAATTTGTGTGTAAAGCTGCGCTTCTTCATTGTCCCGATCGGCGACAGTCACCACGAGTGCGTACTGTTCCTTGTCCAGAACATCGGGGTGATTCCAGTCTCTGTCTGATCGGGTGACAACGACGAACCACTTTTCTTTGGGGTTGCGTTGTTTGAACGTCCACCTTGAGGATTGAACAGTGCCTTTACTACGCAACTGCGCCGAGATGTCACGATTTCCGGTCATGTCATCGTTGCGAGTCGCTTCGTCCTTCTGGTAGGCGTGATTGAAGGACTTCTGCACCGCTTCCAGGGAATCCCCTTTTACCAGTCGATAGCTGATCTGAGTGGCGACGTACTCGATCCGTGTTGTTCGAACAGCCGGCGTGTAAGCCAAGGTGATGCTGAGCTCTCGCTGCCCGCGTGACGCGCGAAGGAATGAGGGAGGAAGAGGGAGTTCATAGAATTGGCTGGAATCGCGCTCAATGGCTTCTTCACACATCAGCACGACGCAATGGTCGGAAGATCGGAAAAGATCGTTGTCGCTGATTTGGCCATATCCACCTACGTCTCGGGCGATTTCGCGCTGCCAAGTCGCCTTGTCTTTGTGGTAAGCCTTCTTCATTTCGTCAGTGAAGGTTGATTCAACTTCCGCCGGGAAATAAGCGTGATTGACAAGCATCGCTCGAAGTAAATTTGCCGACGCCTCGGGGTATTCGTTCAGCAAGCGCCCTGCCAAATGCGTGACGTATGGGGCCGAAAAGCTCGTTCCGCTGATTTCCTTGAAGACGGTGTTGCCCTGAAACGCATTATTGAGCGTGAGTACGCCAAGTCCTCTTGTGCTGGGATCCCATTGCTCCCCATCGCGCCGCATCGGACTGGCGAGATTGCCGCCAGCTGCTACCAGCTCAGGTTTGAGTGCGCCTTTCACAGAGGGGCCGTGCCGTGTAAAAGGGGATGGCTGTGATTCGCTAGCCGGCGAAAGCTGATGGATGTCGGGATATTTCTGGCTATCCACGGTGGCGTTATGGCGAGCAACGCTCCCCACCGTCAACACGTTCAGCGCCGGGGCTGGATCGATGATCACGCTTTGCGGGTTCAGGAGATACTCCGGGTACTCTTCTCGCCAGCTATTCACGGGAACGGGCGGATTCATTGATCCGCGAAAGTTTCCGGTCGACACCACGAACAGAACGTTATGTTTGCGTGCAAGAACATCGAGGATGTACGCCAGTCCTCGGACATGCATACCGTCGTAGGGCGCGTTTGAATTACCTAGCGACAGGTTGAAAATTCTGCAGCCTAGGTCAATGAAATGTTCGATGGCATTGGTGAGCGTTGTTTCGACCGAGTGTTCATCAAACACTGCCTCGTCTGAGTGCTCACACTTGCGCATCACTTTGGCGTTGAACAGCCAAAATGCGGGATGCCAGTAGTTGCTCTGATCGCAAGCTTCAACGTCGCCATACAGCACGATTCCTGCCACCGCTGTACCGTGGCCCGCCTCATCAAATTCATCCTGACCACGAACAAACGAGTGGCTCTCACCGATAGCGGAGCGCAGCAGCGGATGGTTGGTGTTGATGCCGCTGTCCAAGATGCATACTCGGGCAGCATCTGCGTGCGGTGCGAGAATGTTGAGCGGAAGCTCAGCAATATCACGGTTCAGTTGGGGAAAGTTGATACCGGTCTGAGGAATGAGGTCTACCAGGCGGACGTCGCGATGATCCAACAACTGATCGGCCTGTTCCTGGTTAACCTCCACCCGATACATGAGGAGGCTGTCCAGGTTGATGCGATCAATTTGGCTCGCGCCGATACTAGCCAGCCAGGCTTCAAAATTGATGTGGGTTCTGAGCCGGACAGGATGGTTGGCAGTGTGATACGGCCAGAGCTCCACATCCAGACTGAATGTCTGCGTTTGAGGCATTCCTTTGTTCTGAAGTGCCCAACTCATCCGATCCTCGGCAGACCAGCTGTCAATGCCTTCAATCGCGGTCAGCACCTGTTTGTAGGTGAGGCTTTCGCCTGAAACCCCCAACTTGTTCAGATGCTCCTGGAATTTAGCGAGCCCTTCTTCGGTAGCGAAGACAACGCATAATTCCTTGCCCTCATGGCTTACAAATTCTAGGCCATGAATGTTGAGGTGCTTGAAGTTCAATGCCCCCTCATAGCGGATCTTCAAGATATAGGTGGCGCTGTCTTTGGAGGCGTTCTGCTTTTGGACTTCAGCTTTGGCGGTCGCGAAATAGCCATTGAGCTTCTGCCCATGGCCTCTGAGGTCATCAATCTTTCGCGGGGGAGGCGCTTGTCTCGTGCGACGAGCATTATTAAGCTGCTCACGATTGATCGTGAGGTGTTGGTAGGTAGCCAATTACATCATCCCTGATTTCAGGTGGTTAATGTTTTCGAAGTCCTTCGCGAACAAGAGCGCTGCGCAGTTCTTTGATAGTAAGGAATTCTTGGCCCCTCAAAATCATTCTTTTAACGGCCCTGCGAACCACACGCTCTAGGTCGGCCCCGCTTTTCCCTTCAAACTCTGCGAGTAGCTCGTCGTCGTCCAATTCAAACTGCCGCCGAATGCCCCTCAGTTTGAGCTTAAGTAACAGCGTCAATTGTGCGCGGTTCGGGAGCGGGAACTCGATCGCCTCGTCAAAGCGACGCCAGATGGCCGAGTCCAGGATGTTCTCATGGTTGGTCGCAGCAAGGATCAAGCTTTTGCCGTCATAGGCATCCATCATCTGCAACACCGCATTGACTACACGGCGAAGCTCGCCGTGCTCCGCGCTGTCGCCGCGTTCCTTACCAATGGCATCGAACTCATCGAAAAGTACGACCAGCGAATGGTCGGCAATGAATTCAAAGACTTTGCGCAGGTTGGCAGCGGTCTCGCCCAAAAACGACGAAACGAGCGCGTCCAGGCGAACAATCGCCAGTGGTCTATCCAGTTCAAAAGCCACCACTTCGGCTGCGAGCGTTTTACCGCAACCAGGAGGGCCGAAGAAGATGACCTTACCCGAAGGCCTCATACCGTAGCTGCGCAGGATGTCCGAACGACGATGCTCCTCCAGCATTTCTTCAACCATTGCAGAGCTGGTTTCTGGGAGGATGATTTCTTCCAGCGAACGCTTGGGAGGACGAATGTCGAGCAGAGGAAGCCCGCGCTCTTTATCCGTAGGAATATCGAACTCAAACTTTGGTTTTCTGGGGGAAGACTGCTTGTGCAGGTCTCCGCCGTAGAGAATCTGTTCCAGATCGTTAGCAAGCAGGTGATGCTGCTTCTGGCGCTCTTCTTCAATAATCGCTTCGGATGCGAGGCGAAACGCCGCTGGATCACCTAGGGTGCCAGCTTTGAAGAGTTGCCTGAGGATTTTTCCGTTAGCCATTTTTTGTTTCCTGCAGTAGAGAGTTTTCTGAGCCGTTGGCTCATGAAACTAATCCCTGATCAAAATTGATCTCAGCAGTAATGCGCTAACAGGATAGACAGGTCTGAGCGAACATCATCGTGGACTCCATTCCAAATACAACGTTTAAGGTAGCACCGCTAACCTACTGATGAACTTCTGAATGTCACCCTTTATTGTTGAAAATAGGGTATCGAAATGGTGGCATTTTGTCCAGTACACGAAGCTAGGCTGGTGTCATTTTGCTATCGCTAGGTCTGGCGGCTTAGCTGTGCATTCAGGCGGTGCCCATTTGGCGCTTGTCAGAACGAAAATGCTGGGGCGTCCGTGGGGTAACTAGGGCTTCACGAGCGGCTGCACGCCGTGTGCGTTGCATCTTGCTCCCTTTCTGAATATGCATACGAGGATTCCGTCGCAGGCATGTCCCCGACGAACGGTCGCCGCCTGTACCAACTTGACTTTCGAAGGGCGGGGATTCGCAGCGCAGGGGCGTTTGTGGTGAGCTATCAGCCGGGGCGGTATTAGGGGCAATGGGTTCGCCGCAATTGATCTGCCCACATCGGTGGATGTGAATTAGCGTGTTCCTGGTGTGTGAATCGGTGATCCGGCCCCCGGTCTGCCTATATATGGAAGGTTCATCCGCTGCGCAGCCAGCTCATCACATCGATCAAGATTTTCAGCTTGCGATAGAAGTTGTCCGCGTCAATCAGGAAACCCAGTTCCTTGCGAAGCTGCGCTATCTCGCTCATCAAGGCCTTGTGCGTATCGGTACACCTAGCCTGCGGCAACCATCTCCTGATCAACCTCGCACAGCCGACGATGCCAGGTTTCATTAGATCACTGCAGACCCACGTCTGGTGTGATGTAGATACGCTATTCCATTACCTCAGCAAAGTACTTGCACCCACTGGCGTTGATTCCAGAGCAAGCTAGGACATACGTAGGGGGGCCGTTAGAACGGAGGAAAATCTAGGTGGGGCAAAAAGTGGGGGCAAAAACGTGAGAGGGGAGGAAAGCTTGGGCATAAAAAAATCCAAGAACCGCTAAGCTCTTGGATTTCTTTAGAATAAATGGTCGGGACGGAGTGATTCGAACACTCGACCCCTTGCACCCCATGCTAGTGCGCTACCGGACTGCGCTACGCCCCGACTAGGCGTGTTACTGGGTTCGCTTCGCAACGAAGCGATCAGGAATATACCGCAAGCTTTTGAAATGTGGAAGTATTTTAAAAGCCGGAATTACTTCTTCAAAACCACCAGCACATCTTCGAGTTCGGAGATCATCTGGCGGATCATTTGCTTGTATTGGGTGGTGTCGTCTTTGGCTTCATCACCGGACATACGCTGGCGCGCGCCGCTGATGGTGAACCCCTGGTCGTACAGCAACGCACGGATCTGTCGGATCATCAGCACATCCTGGCGCTGATAATACCGACGGTTCCCGGTGCGTTTGACGGGGTTGAGTTGAGGAAACTCCTGCTCCCAATAGCGCAGCACGTGCGGCTTTACCGCACAAAGCTCGCTGACTTCACCAATGGTGAAGTAGCGTTTGCCTGGGATGACGGGCAGTTCGTCGTTATGACTTGGTTCCAGCATAAGCCTCAACTCGGGCCTTCAACTTCTGCCCTGGACGAAAGGTGACCACACGGCGAGCCGTGATCGGGATTTCTTCTCCCGTTTTTGGATTGCGGCCAGGCCGCTGGCGTTTGTCCCGCAGGTCAAAATTGCCGAAACCGGACAATTTGACCTGTTCGTTGTCTTCAAGTGCGTGCCTGATTTCTTCAAAGAACAGCTCGACCAATTCCTTGGCCTCGCGCTTGTTCAGGCCCAGCTCTTCATACAGACGTTCCGCCATCTCAGCTTTCGTCAAAGCCCCCATACGTCACTTCCTTAACGTGGCGTTCAACCTTTGTTCGAGCGAGGTGAGGATATTTTGCGTCGTCGTATTCACCTCATCGTCATTAAGAGTGCGCGATGGATGCTGCCAGGTCAAGCCAACTGCAAGGCTTTTTCTATGCGGATCAATGCCTTTACCCTGATAGACGTCAAATAGCCTGAGGTCTGTCAGCCATTCCCCTGCATTTTCACGGATTACGTCCAGAACAGCACTGGCCGCAACACCTTGATCGGCAATCAGCGCCAGATCACGTCGTACTTCAGGGAAACGCGACAACTCGCTGAATTTAGGCATTTTGCCCGAGGCCACTTCAGCCAAGACTAGCTCAAAAACGAAGACTGGACGGTCCAGCCCCAAGGTTTTCGACAGTTCCGGGTGAATCGCGCCAACGAAGCCCACCAGGCGACCTTCACGTTCGATACGGGCGGTCTGGCCCGGGTGCAACGCCGGGTGTTTGCCAGGGGTGAAAGTGAAGGCATCCAGCGCACCGGCAAAGCCCAGCACCGCTTCCACATCGGCCTTGACGTCGAAGAAGTCGACGGTGTCGCGACCTTGTGCCCAG
Source organism: Pseudomonas sp. KK18 (assembly GCF_037094675.1). Classification (NCBI taxonomy): domain Bacteria; kingdom Pseudomonadati; phylum Pseudomonadota; class Gammaproteobacteria; order Pseudomonadales; family Pseudomonadaceae; genus Pseudomonas; species Pseudomonas sp. KK18. The sequence continues at coordinate 2,415,987 of NZ_CP146605.1, read as the reverse complement.
CCTTCCGGCAGACGGCTGCCGCAAACCACACCAGCCAGCATCGGCTCTTGTTTCAGGCCATCCAGCTGACCGACGAAACGCAGGCCGCTTTCGAACATGCGCACGCGGTCTTGCTGACGGTTCAGGTTGTGGGAAAGCGCCTTAACCAGACCCGGCCACAGCGACGAGCGCATGGCGGCCATGTCGTTGGAGATCGGGTTAGCCAGCAACAGCGGCTCGACACCCGGGTTGAACAGTTCGAATTGCTTTGGATCGATGAAGCTGTAGGTCACCGCTTCCTGATAACCACGGGCAACCAGCAGGCGACGCAGTTCCGGCAGGTGTGCACGGGCTTCGGCTTTCGGCTGCGGCGCCAGGCGCGCTTGCGGGTAACGAACCGGCAGGCGGTTGTAGCCGTACAGGCGGGCCAGTTCTTCGATCAGGTCGACTTCCAGGCTGATATCGAAGCGATGGCTTGGCACTTCTACGTGCCACTGCCCTGCTTCACCGGCCGAGATGCCGAGGCCGAGTGCCGACAGCAGGCGCTCGATTTCAACCGGCTCGATCACCAGGCCGAGCATTTGCTCAACGGCCTTGGCGCGCAGGATGATCGGTGCAACCGACGGCAGGTGCTGTTCGCTGACGGTTTCGATGATCGGGCCGGCTTCGCCGCCAGTGATTTCCAGCAGCAGGCCAGTGGCGCGCTCCATGGCTTCACGGGCCAGCTGCCAGTCCACGCCACGCTCGTAGCGGTGCGAGGCGTCGGTGTGCAGGCCATAGGAACGGGCCTTGCCAGCGATGGCGATCTGATCGAAGAAAGCGCTTTCGAGAAAGATGTCGCGAGTGGTTGCGGACACGCCACTGTGCTCACCCCCCATCACGCCGGCAATCGCCAGGGCGCGGGAATGGTCAGCGATCACCAGGGTGTCGGCACGCAGGCTGACTTCCTGGCCGTCGAGCAGTACCAGCTTCTCGCCTTCTTCGGCCATGCGCACGCGGATGCCGCCGTTGATTTCGGCGAGGTCGAAGGCGTGCAGCGGTTGGCCCAGTTCCAGCATCACGTAGTTGGTGATGTCGACGGCAGCGTCGATGCTGCGCACTTCGGAACGGCGCAGGCGCTCAACCATCCACAGCGGGGTTGGCTTGGACAGGTCGACGTTACGGATCACGCGACCCAGGTAACGTGGGCAGGCATTGGGGGCCAGCACTTCGATCGAACGCACTTCGTCGTGCACGGCAGGTACCGCTGCAACCACCGGGCGGGTCACGGTCGCGGCGTACAGTGCGCCGACTTCACGCGCCAGGCCCGCCAGCGACAGGCAGTCGCCACGGTTCGGGGTCAGGTCGACCTCGATGCTGGCGTCTTCCAGTTCCAGGTAGACACGGATGTCCTGGCCCACTGGCGCATCGGCCGGCAGTTCCATCAGGCCATCGTTGCCTTCACCGACCTGCAGTTCCGCCTGGGAGCACAGCATGCCGTTGGACTCGACGCCACGCAGCTTGGCCTTCTTGATCTTGAAGTCGCCTGGCAGCTCGGCACCGATCATGGCGAACGGAATTTTCAGGCCCGGGCGCACGTTTGGCGCTCCGCACACGACCTGGAAGGTTTCCGCGCCGTTGCTGACCTGGCACACACGCAACTTGTCAGCGTCCGGGTGTTGCTCGGTGCTCAGCACCTCACCCACAACCACACCACTGAAAACACCGGCGGCCGGCGTAACGCTATCGACCTCAAGGCCGGCCATCGACAGACGAGCAACCAGCTCGTCGCGACTTACCTGCGGGCTTACCCAGCCACGCAGCCATTGTTCACTGAATTTCATCCTGCTCTCCTAAAGATCCGTTACGACTAGCGAAATTGCGCGAGGAACCGCAAGTCGTTGTCGAAGAACAGACGCAAGTCGTTCACGCCGTAACGCAGCATGGCCAGACGCTCAACGCCCATGCCGAAGGCAAAGCCCGAGAATTCTTCCGGGTCGATCCCGGACATGCGCAGCACGTTGGGGTGAACCATGCCGCAACCCATCACTTCCAGCCAGCCGGTCTGTTTGCAGACGCGGCAGCCTTTACCGCTGCACATCACGCATTCCATATCGACTTCAGCGGATGGCTCGGTGAACGGGAAGAATGAAGGACGGAAACGTACCGCCAGCTCCTTCTCGAAGAACACCCGCAGGAACTCTTCGATGGTGCCTTTGAGGTCGGCGAAGTTGATGTCGCGATCAACCAGCAGGCCTTCGACCTGGTGGAACATCGGCGAGTGGGTGATATCGGAGTCGCTGCGATACACACGGCCTGGGCAGACGATGCGGATCGGCGGCTTCTGCGATTCCATGGTGCGGACCTGTACCGGCGAGGTATGGGTGCGCAGCAGCATGTTCGCGTTGAAATAGAAGGTGTCATGCATCGACCGGGCCGGGTGGTGGCCTGGGATGTTGAGCGCCTCGAAGTTGTGATAGTCGTCTTCGACCTCAGGGCCTTCGGCAATGCCGTAGCCGATGTGGGTGAAGAACTGCTCGATACGTTCCAGAGTCCGGGTAATCGGATGCAGGCCGCCCGAGGTCTGGCCACGGCCAGGCAGGGTCACGTCAATGGATTCGGCGGCGAGCTTGGCCGCAAGATCAGCCTCCTCGAGCGACGCCTTGCGCGCATTGAGAACCTCTGTAACACGCTCCTTGGCCACGTTGATCAGCGCACCGACTTGCGGACGCTCTTCAGCCGGCAAATTCCCCAGGGTCTTCATCACCTGAGTCAATTCACCCTTTTTGCCAAGGTAGTGAACCCGGATTTGCTCCAGGGCATTGATATCTTCTGCGCTTTGCACAGCCTCTAGTGCTTGAGAGACCAGCGCATCCAGGTTTTCCATGTACAGACTCCAGATACAAAATAGGGGAAGAGCTTGAAGGCTCTTCCCCTATTTAAGACGTTTAACACCGTGGGCCGCGGAAGCGACCCAGGGTGACTGTCGGGGGTACTTAAGCCAAGGTGGCTTTAGCTTTCTCGACAATCGCAGCAAACGCCGCTTTTTCGTTCACTGCCAGATCAGCCAGAACCTTACGGTCGATCTCGATGGACGCTTTTTTCAGGCCAGCGATGAAACGGCTGTAGGACAGACCGTTAACACGTGCACCAGCGTTGATACGAGCGATCCACAGAGCGCGGAACTGACGTTTTTTCTGACGACGGTCACGGTAGGCGTATTGGCCAGCCTTGATAACCGCTTGCTTGGCAACACGGAATACGCGTGAACGCGCGCCGTAGTAGCCTTTAGCAAGTTTCAGAATTTTCTTGTGGCGCTTACGCGCCATGACGCCACGCTTTACACGAGCCATGAGTTACTTCCTCTATTCTTGACTAAAATTAACGAAGGCGCAGCATGCGCTCGACTTTTGCCACGTCAGACGGATGCAGCAAGCTGCTACCGCGCAGTTGACGCTTACGCTTGGTCGACATTTTAGTCAGGATGTGGCTCTTGAAAGCGTGCTTGTGCTTGATACCGTTAGCAGTTTTCAGAAACCGCTTAGCAGCACCACTTTTAGTTTTCATCTTTGGCATGTTCGGTACTCCGCATTCAGTTGATAAACATAATCAGAAGGCCTGCCGTGCCCTATTGATTACTTCTTCTTTTTCGGGGCGATGACCATAATAAGCTGGCGTCCTTCCATCTTAGGATGCTGTTCGACCGAACCGTACTCGAGCAGGTCAGCTTCAACCCGCTTGAGGAGTTCCATCCCCAGCTCCTGGTGGGCCATCTCACGGCCGCGGAATCGCAAGGATACCTTGGCCCTGTCCCCATCACTCAGGAAACGTACCAGGTTGCGCAGTTTTACCTGGTAATCCCCTTCCTCCGTCCCTGGACGAAACTTGATTTCTTTTACTTGAATCTGCTTCTGGTTCTTCTTCGCCGCGGCAATCTGCTTCTTCTTCTCGAAGATCGACTTGCCGTAGTCCATCACCCGGCAAACGGGTGGGATTGCGTCGGCGGAGATTTCCACCAGGTCCAATTTGGACTCTTCAGCAATACGAAGCGCTTCATCAATCGAGACGATGCCAATCTGCTCGCCGTCAGCGCCAATTAACCGAACCTCGCGTGCCGAGATATTCTCGTTGATCGGGGCTTTCGGTGCAGCTCGTTTATCTTGTCTCATTTCACGCTTAATAATAATTACTCCGAATCTGGGCGACCACGCCGGGAAACCGCTTGCGCGAGGAACTCAGCGAACTGGGCGACGGGCATCGAGCCCAGGTCAGCACCTTCACGAGTACGCACAGCGACAGTCTGCATCTCGACTTCCCGATCTCCGATAACCAAAAGATAGGGAACCTTGAGCAAAGTATGCTCGCGGATTTTAAAGCCGATCTTTTCATTTCTCAAGTCGGACTTGGCACGAAATCCGCTTTCATTGAGAGTTTTTTCAACTTCAGCGGCAAAATCTGCCTGTTTATCAGTGATATTCATGATCACTGCCTGGGTCGGAGCCAGCCACGCAGGGAATGCACCCTCGTAGTGCTCGATCAGGATCCCGACGAACCGTTCGAACGAGCCGAGGATCGCCCGGTGCAGCATAACCGGGTGTTTACGGCTGTTGTCTTCGGAGACGTATTCGGCTCCCAGACGGATCGGCAGGTTAAAATCGAGCTGCAGGGTACCACACTGCCAGACGCGACCAAGGCAATCTTTCAGCGAGAACTCGATCTTCGGACCGTAGAACGCGCCCTCGCCCGGCTGCAAGTCGTATGCAAGCCCCGCACTGTCCAGCGCTGCAGCCAGTGCAGCTTCGGCTCGGTCCCACAGCTCGTCGGAACCGACGCGTTTTTCCGGACGAGTGGACAGCTTCATCTCGACTTCGGTGAAACCGAAATCGCGGTACACGTCCATGGTCAGCTTGATGAACGCAGCGGATTCGGCCTGCATCTGCTCTTCGGTGCAGAAGATGTGGGCGTCATCCTGAGTGAAGCCGCGCACGCGCATGATGCCGTGCAGTGCACCCGATGGCTCGTTACGGTGGCAGGCACCGAACTCGGCCAGGCGCATCGGCAACTCGCGGTAGCTCTTCAGGCCCTGGTTGAACACCTGTACGTGGCACGGGCAGTTCATCGGCTTGATGGCGTAGTCGCGGTTTTCCGACTGGGTGGTGAACATGTTGTCGGCGTAGTTGGCCCAGTGCCCGGATTTCTCCCACAGGCTGCGGTCAACGACTTGCGGCGTCTTGATCTCCAGGTAGCCGTTGTCGCGCTGAACCTTGCGCATGTACTGCTCGAGCACCTGGTACAGGGTCCAGCCGTTCGGGTGCCAGAACACCATACCCGGCGCTTCTTCCTGGAGGTGGAACAGGTTCAGGCGCTTGCCGATCTTGCGATGGTCGCGTTTTTCGGCTTCTTCGATGCGCTGGATGTAGGCCGCCAGCTGCTTCTTGTCAGCCCAGGCAGTGCCGTAGATCCGCTGCAGCTGTTCGTTCTTCGCGTCACCGCGCCAGTAGGCACCGGACAACTTGGTCAGCTTGAACGACTTGAGGAAGCGTGTGTTCGGCACGTGCGGGCCACGGCACATGTCGACATATTCTTCGTGGTAATACAGGCCCATGGCCTGCTCGTCCGGCATGTCTTCCACCAGGCGCAGCTTGTAGTCTTCGCCGCGGGCGGTGAACACGTCGATCACTTCGGCACGCGGAGTGACTTTCTTGATGACGTCGTAATCTTTTTCGATCAGCGCGTGCATGCGCTGTTCGATAGCCGCCAGGTCGTCCGGGGTGAAAGGACGCTCGTAGGCGATGTCGTAATAGAAGCCTTCGTCGATGACCGGGCCGATGACCATCTTCGCGGTTGGGTACAGCTGCTTGACCGCATGGCCAATCAGGTGCGCGCAAGAGTGGCGAATGATCTCCAGCCCCTCTTGATCCTTGGGCGTGATGATTTGCAGGCTGGCATCGCCGGTGATCAGGTCGCTGGCGTCGACCAGCTTGCCGTCGACCTTGCCGGCCACGGTGGCCTTGGCCAGGCCAGCACCAATGGATGCGGCGACCTCGGCTACGGAAACCGAATGATCGAATGAACGTTGACTGCCGTCGGGAAGAGTAATAGTTGGCATGGCGCCTCCTCTCCTAGTGGTGACCCCTACCAAAGGTCACGTGGGTTGGGATGAGCCAGTACAAGATCCAATACCAGGCCGTTCAGTGATGAACGCCTGCCTTACAGCGGCAGGAGCCTTTCGGCCAACCGATAATCGAACCAGAGTGACTGGAGTTAAACAAAAAAGACCTTGGCAAGGCGGCATAGGGCGCGCCGGAAAATGGCCAAGCGAAAGATGCTAGCACAGATGAACGGTCATGGCGCCGAAGCCGCTTCAGGAAACGAAAATTCCCGGCTTTTAAGGGCAAAAGTGAACTTGAACTGTACGGCAACCCTCAAACACACCGAGAATCGCCGTTCGTCCACGACTCCAGGAGCATTTGATTATGCGTTTTACCTCGACTTTCGCCCTTGCTGCATCCCTGACCCTCATGTCCCTGGGTGCGCACGCCGCAGCCCCGTCGAACTGGCCTGCCGGTGCGCGGGACAGCTTCATCAAGGATTGCAGCGCAGCCGCCCAGCAAAGTGTTGATGCCAAAACCGCCAAAGACCACTGTGAATGTGGCGCGGACAAAATCAATGCCGAATTGAGCAGTGCCGAAATCAAGGAACTCATGACCAACCAGAACGCAGATCCTGCGCTCAAGACCAAAGCTGTGACGGCTATTTCGTCCTGCAAAGTCGTGAAGAAAAAGTAATTTTTACACCCTGCCAGACCGGCTGAAGGACCAGAAATCGCCATGAAAACTGCCATTTCTCACAAATTACGCAGCTTTTACGGCTTTTTTTAACAGCTGATATTTCGCCTGAAAGCCCCGTAGATCGGGGCTTTCAGCCAACCAAGGCATGAAACACAACGCGATTGATTAGCAAACAATGCCTTGGGGGGGCTCCCAAGCCGAACATTTCGACTATGATAGCTCGGTGTGCCCAGTTGGCCTGAGCAGCACAGCACTACTGAAAATATATGTTTCTTGGAGATACACCATGTCTAATCGCCAAACCGGCACCGTTAAATGGTTCAACGATGAAAAAGGCTTCGGCTTCATCACTCCTCAAGGTGGCGGTGACGACCTGTTCGTACACTTCAAAGCTATCGAAAGCGACGGTTTCAAAAGCCTGAAAGAAGGCCAAACCGTTTCCTTCGTGGCTGAGAAAGGCCAAAAGGGTATGCAAGCTGCACAGGTTCGCCCAGAGTAATTCTGCGCCGAACTAAAAAAACCCCGTCCATGTGACGGGGTTTTTTATGGCCTGGAGAAAAGCGCTGGAGCAATCAGCCGCAATTGACCCGATTGATCACAAGGTTGTCATCGGTATTGAGGTTCAGGCGATCGGAGCGGTATTCCAGCGTGACCATGTCATCTGGCTTGAGAATGCGTGCGTTCTGCGCTCCGGCGCGGCTACGGGCCTGTTCCAGCAATTGTGGCGAAGCTTTCTGGCCGATTGCGAACTCGGCAGCCTTCGCCTCACAGCGGCTATGACCAGCATCGGTCACGGCAGTGTCTTTGGCTGGCTCAGAGGTACCCGGGGTGCTGCAACCCGACAAGGCGAGCGCAGCCAACAAAGTACCGAATGATGCGAGCTTCCAAGGCATGAAGCCTCCTTTGAGAAAAAATGGACAGAGATCGTGCGACCGTGGTTTGGCCGATTGGTTTCAGAATTGTCACAATTGGCTGTGGGCCAGTCTGCCTGAGTCGACACCGGGCGCTGGCGAATCAATCGTCACCAGATATGAACGCACTCAGTAGATGTCGATGTAATCAAACGGCGGCGTTGGCCAGTTCTGCTTGAGCGCGTTGAAAATCTGCATCACCCACACCTCGTCGCTGGCTGCGACGTTGCCGACATAACCCGAACCCGCCGCCCAGGTCTCCAGGCGGAACAGAAGGCCGTCGATATCGACGCCACCCACCACGCCCGAAGAAATGTAGGCAATACCGGCCTTGGTAACGCGCAATTGGGTGTGAACGTTGTCACTGGCGGACGCAAGCAGCTGCCGCACAGCGTCCAGCGTCAGGTTGTCGGGGTTGTTCAAGTCGATCTGCACGCGGTTTGCCCTGGCAATTAAACAGGCGGACAGTGTCGCACAGCCCTCCCCTCATGCCTAAGTAGCAGTGCCAAACACGGCGCAAAATGGTTAACTCCACACGCAGAACGCACTAACCGCCTTTCAGCCTCGCGAGACACCCATGACCATCGTCACGATCCACGCCGACATCAAAGCCAAGTGGCCCCACGGGCAAAGCTCCTACAGCCCGGGCAGCCCGGAGGAGTTGGCAATCATCGGTATCGACCTGCTGGTCAAGGAACTGGGCACACAAGCCGCGCAGGCATTCATCGGCCAGGTATTCGAGAAATACCCGGCCGATCACATGGGAGCGCCAGACCCCGAGCGCGAATAAGACCCGGCCGACGAACGTCGACCGGCAGGCTGTTTACTTCAGGCGACCAAGGCGTTCGGTCAGCAGATCGAAGAAGCCCTGGGCATCGCCATTTTCAACCCAGAACGCGTTCTTCGGTTGTTTCAGGCCATCGTACCAGTCGACGATGGTCTGGCCGAAGGTCGGGCCTTCACGGCTGTCCACCACCACGTTGACCTCACGGCCGCTGAACAGCGCAGGCTTGAGCAGGTAGGCAATGACGGTAGCGTCATGCACCGGGCCGCCCGGGATGCCGTAGTGCTCCATGTCGCCCTTGACGTATTCATTGAGAATATCGCCCACCACCTTGCTCGCGTTGTTGTTCAGCGCAGCGATTTGCTTCAGGCGTGCGTCGCTGGTCAGGACCTTGTGGGTCACGTCCAACGGCAGGTAGGTCAGCTTGACGCCGCTCTTGAGCACGATCTCGGCCGCGATCGGGTCGGCGAACAGGTTGAACTCGGCCACCGGCGTGATATTGCCGCCGTTGAAGTGCGCGCCGCCCATCACCACCACTTCCTTGATGCCTTGAGTGATCTCCGGCGCCTGGGTCAATGCCAGCGCCAGGTTGGTCTGCGGACCGAGCATGGCGATGGTGATGCTGTGGGGCTTGGCGGTGCTGAGGGTCTTGATCAGGTAATCAACGGCATTGCCTTCGGCCAGGCCTTTTTTCGGCTCATGCACGGTGACGCCGGAGATACCTTCCTTGCCATGGATGTTTTCAGCGTAGATCGGCGTGCGCAGCATCGGTTTCGGTGCACCGGCATATACCGGGATGTCCTCGCGCCCTGCCCATTCGCGGGCCAGGCGTGCGTTGCGGGAGGTCTTGTCGAGGCGCACGTTACCGGCAACGGTGGTCAGCGCGCGGATCTGCAGTTCATCGGGCGAAGCCATGGCGAACAGCAAGGCAACCACGTCGTCGGCACCGGGGTCGGTGTCGATGATCAGGTCGATTTTTTCCGCCGCGTGGGCGCTTGCAGCAGTTAGCACGGACAAAAGCAGCACACTCCGGAACAGGTGTCGCAGGGTTTGGGTACCACGTTGCATGACGCACTCCTTGTCGTTGGGGAATTCTAGAACGTTACGCCGGAAACCAGCGCGATATTGCAGTAGGGCTGGCACTCGCCGGTGCGCACCACCGCCCTCGCCTTGCGGCTGAGCTGCTTGAACTCTTCATGGCTGACCAGGCGGCGCTCGCCGAGGGCGGCCTGTTCGGTCAGGGTATTGAGATCCGCCAGGGCCGGCGGTTGCTTGAGCAGGATTTCTTCCGCGAGCACGTGGCTTTCCACCTGCATCTCGCTGAGGACGATGCGCAAGGTACTGACGAAATCCGGAATGCCTTTGGTCAGCGCCAGGTCGATCAGCTCGACACCCGGCGGCACCGGCAAGCCGGCATCACCGATCACCAGAATGTCGCCATGGCCAAGGGATGCGATCACCCGCGACAGCGCGATATTGAGCAAGGGAGTCTTTTTCATGAGGGCACAAAACCTTGGACGTCATGCAATGTGGGAATAGAGGGTTGCGCACCCGCGCGGGTCACGGACAGCGCGGCGGCTACCTGGCCGAAACGAATGGCCTCAGCCTCGCTCCTGCCGTTGGCCAGCGCGGCTGCGAAACCGCCGACGAAGGTGTCACCGGCAGCCGTGGTATCGACCGCCTTGACCTTGGGCGCGACCAGGTGCTCGAAGCCTTGGCCATCGGCAAACAACGCGCCTTCGGAGCCGAGGGTAATGATCACTTTGCCAGCACCGGCCTTGATCAGGCGTGTGGCGGCGGCCTTGGCGCTGTCCAGCGAGTCGACCACCACGCCGCTCAAGGCCGAGGCTTCGCTTTCATTGGGAATCAGGTAGTCGATGGCGGCGTACCAATCCTCGGGCAGCGGACCACTGGCCGGCGCCGGGTTCAGGATCACCGTCTTGCCCAGCTCGCGACCGCGCTTGAGGGCATGGCCGACAGTCTCCATCGGCGTTTCCAGCTGGCAGACAATCACGTCGGCAGCCTGCAGCACACTGTCAAATGCCTGTAATTTGGCTGGGGTCAGCTCGCCATTGCTACCGGCGACAATAACGATCGCATTCTGGCTGCTGTCATCCACCACGATCAGCGCCACCCCGCTGGAACCGTCAACGGTGCTGACGGCCTGGCAATCAATGCCCTCCACCAGCAACGCGTCGCGCAATTGCGCGCCATAGGCATCGGTGCCCACGCAGCCGACCATGGCGACCTCAGCCCCGAGGCGCGCCGAAGCGACCGCCTGGTTCGCGCCCTTGCCGCCGGGAACGGTGGAAAACGATTGGCCGATCAGGGTTTCACCGGCGCGGGGCAGCCGACTGGCCCGGGTGACCAGGTCCATGTTCAGGCTGCCTATTACCACTACTTTTGCTGGCATACATCAGTACTCATCAATTCGGTTCAGCGGTATTGGGCAAACACACCGGCCAACGGCGCCGTCGACTCGCGCAGGACAATACTCGGCGTCACGATGCGTTGATCGATCGGCAATTGGGGTGTCGCAATTCGTCGCAGTAAAAGCTCGGCCGCCATCTCTCCCAGCTGCAGGATCGACTGGCCCACGGTGGTCAGCGCCGGGTACACGTACTGGCTCATCTGGATATCATCAAACCCGATCACCGACAGCTCACCGGGCACCCGGATATTACGTTCCGCAGCGGCGCGCAAGACGCCGAAGCCAATCATGTCGTTGCCGGCAAAAATCGCGCTGGGGGGATTATCCGCCAGCAATTGCGCCGCGGCCGCGTAACCACCGGTACTGGTGAAATCACTTTCCAGCACACGACCAGCCGGCACTTCGAGCCCCGCCTCGGCCAGGGCACGGTAGTAACCCGCCATCCGCATTTGCGCCACGCGGGTATGACTCGGGCCACCAATGCAGGCAATGTCGCGATGACCCAGATCGAGCAAGTGCCGGGTCGCCAGGTAAGCGCCCTGTTCATGGTCGATGCGCACCAGGTCGACATCGATCCCGTCCAATGCACGGTCGACGATGACCATCGGCGTGCGTACCGCCTTGAGGCCTGTCGCCAGGCCGCTGTCGTCGCCGCCCACCGAGGTCACGATCAAGCCGTCGATGCGTTTTTCCAGCAGCACCCTCAGGTAGCTGCGCTGCTTTTCGGCATTATCGTCGGAGTTGCAGAGGATCACGCAATAGCCGTTACGCTCGCAGTAATCCTCGATGCCCCGGGCCAGTTCCGCAAAATACGGGTTGAGGCTGTTGGGCACCAACAGGCCGATGGTGGCTGTGGTCTTGGCCTTCAGCGAGCGCGCGACCGCACTGGGCACATAGTCGAGCTGCTTGATGGCCGCCTCGACCTTGATCCGTACCGGCTCGCTGACCGGGCGCGTCTTGTTCACCACATGAGACACCGTGGTGTAGGAAATCCCCGCCAGCGCGGCCACATCCTTGATCGTTGCCATGGCTCAGGCTCGCCGACTGGCGCGCTGGCTGCGGTAAGTATCGAGCACCACCGCGATCACGATCACGGCACCGGTGATGATACGTTTGGTCGGCTCGGTGGCGCCAATCTGCGCCAGCCCTGCCGCCAGTACCGAGATGATCAGCACGCCGAAGAAGGTACTGATGACCGAGCCACGCCCGCCCATCAGGCTGGTGCCACCGATCACTACCGCAGCGATCACTTGCAGCTCCAGGCCGGAACCGGCGTTGGGATCGGCCGCTTCCAGGCGCGAAATCTGGAACAGCGCCGCCACACCCGCCAGCAGGCCCATCAGGCTGAACACCAGGATCTTGTAGGGCTTGGGATTGATACCCGCCAGGCGCACGGCCTCTTCGTTGGTGCCAATGCCGATCAGGTAGCGACCGAACACGGTACGGGTCAGCACCAGCTGCGCGGCGATGATCACCAGCAACGCGATGATGAACGAAGGTGAAATGCCGAAGGCCACCGGGTTGGACAGCCAGGCAAACGAATCACCGATGTATGCGGTACGCGAGCCGGTCATCTGGTACGCCACGCCGCGCGCCATTTCCAGCACGCCGAGGGACACGATGAATGACGGGATCCGCCAGGCCACTGTGATCGAACCGGTAATGGTCCCGGCCAACGCGGCGCAGCCCATGCCCAGCACGGCTGCCGGCAACACACTCCAGCCCCAGCCGAGAATCGCCACGCTGACGGCCGATGCGGCCAGGGCCAGCACGGAGCCTACCGACAGGTCGATGCCGCCGATGATCAGCACGAAGGTCATGCCGACTGCCAACACCATCAGGTCGGGAATCTGGTTGGCCAGGGTGCTGAAGGTGTCGTACGAGAGGAAGTGGTCGCTCAGGAACGAGAACAGCGCAATCATCGCCAGCAAGGCGCCGGCCAGGCCCAGGTAGGTGCCCAGGCCATAGAAGTTGCCGCCACGTTTTGCGGGGGAGGAAGTGGTTTTCATGGGGTATTCCTAGGCGCTGCGTCGTTGAGCAGCGCATCACGTTTCTGATAGCCGGCAAAAGCAGCGGCAAGCAATTCGTCCTGGGTCCAGCTGTCGCGCTCGAAGGTCTCGATCAGGCGCCCGGCGGAAAGTACGCCGATGCGGTCGCAGATCAGCATCAACTCACGCAGGTCGCTGGACACCACCACCAGCGCCTTGCCCTGGCGGGTCAGGTCGCCGAGCAACGCATAGATATCGAATTTGGCGCCGACGTCGATGCCTCGGGTCGGTTCATCGAACAGCATCACCGCGCAATCGCGCTCCAGCCAGCGGCCAATCACCACCTTCTGCTGGTTGCCACCCGACAGCTCGGACACCAACTGCGCCGGACTGGAACTGCGGATACGCATGGCGTCCACCTGGCGCTTGGCCAAGGCCGTTTCGTCACGACTGTTCACCAGGCCACCGCTGGACACCTTCGGCATGTTGCCCAAGGCAATGTTGGCGCCGATGGATTGGGTCAGCAGCAGGCCTTCGCCCTTGCGGTCTTCGGTGATCAGGGCGATGCCATGGCCAACCGCGTCGACGGGCGAGCGAATGCTGACGACTTGCGCCGGTGTGCCCAGGGCCACGGTGCCGCTGTCGGCCAGGTCGGCGCCGAAGATCAGCCGCAGCAACTCCGTACGGCCCGCACCGATCAGGCCGGAGATGCCGTAGATTTCGCCGGCACGCACTTCAAACGACACGTCGCGGACCTTGTCCGAGCGGGTCAGGCCTTTTACCGTCAACAGCGGCGCGCCGATGGTGCGCGGGCCCAGGTCGATTTTCTCGCCCAGTTCGCGGCCCACCATCAGCGTGACCAGTTGCTCACTGTTGTAGTTGGCCATCGGCTCGACACACACCAGCTTGCCGTCACGCAGCACCGCAATGCGCTGGGCAACCCGGGCCAGTTCTTCGAGCCGGTGGGAAATATAGATAATCGCCACGCCCCGGGCCTGCAGGCGGGTGATTTGTTCGAACAGCATCTCGACTTCACGGGCGGTCAGCATCGCCGTAGGTTCATCGAGGATCAGTACGTGGCAGTCGCCAATCAGGTTGCGGGCGATCTCGACCATCTGTTGGTGGCCGATGCCGAGGCTGCCGACCAGGGTGTCCGGGTCGATAGCGTCCAGGCCGACCTGGGCCATGGCTTCAATGGCGGCCTTGCGCAGTTGCTTGCGGCTGATCCAGCCACCGTGGCTGGGCAGGTTATCGAGGAACAGGTTTTCAGCGACCGTCAGGGTTGGCAGCAGGTTAAGCTCCTGCATGACCATGCGGATGCCCTGCTCTTCAGCCTGGGTCCGGCTGCCTGGCGTGTAGGCCTGGCCATTGAACTGCATCTGGCCGTCGGTCGGGGTGACCAGCCCGCCGATGATTTTCGACAGGGTGCTTTTCCCCGCGCCATTCTCACCGGTAAGCGCCAACACTTCCCCACGGTTGAGCGTCAGGGTGATGTCGGACAGAACCGGTTGGGCATAGGTCTTGCCGATACCGCTGACCGAGAGGACAGCGTTCGGTGCGGAAGATGACATAGGAACGTCTCCAGGCGTCCGCTCGGGTGAGCGGACGCTGTTTTGTGCTGCCGGGGAATTACTTCTTGAGGATGAGTTCGACCGGGGTTTCGATCATGCCATCCACGGCATCGACTTTTTCACCCTTGACCAGCTTCAGAGCGTTCTGGATACCGAAAACGGCTTGCTGGGCAGCAGCCTGGTCGGCGGTGGCCAGGACACGGCCGTCCTGCAGCATCGGCTTGATGGCCTCGATGTTGTCGTAGCCTACGACCAGCACCTTGCCAGCCTTGCCGGCGCCACGTACGGCGGATACTGCGCCCAGTGCCATGTTGTCGTTACCGGCCAGCAGTGCCTTGATGTTCGGGTTTGCCTGGAGCATGGCAGCGGCAATCGCGTTGCCCTTGTCGATTTCCCACTCACCGGATTGGGTGGAGACGATCTTCATGCCGGCGGCATCCATCGCGTCCTTGAAGCCAGCGGTACGCTGCTGGGCGTTGGTGGTGGTGGACACACCTTCGATGATGCCAACCTGGTCACCCTTGGTGAGGTGCTTGGCCAGTTCTTCACCGACCAGGCGCGCGCCCTTGCGGTTGTCTGGACCTACGAACGGGATATCAAGGTTTTTGCTTTTCAGTACATCCACATCAAGACGGTTGTCGATGTTGACGATCTTGATGCCTTTGTCGGAGGCCTTTTTCAGCACGGTGACCAGGGCTTTCGAATCAGCGGGAGCAATGACGATCGCGTCAACCTTGGACAGGATCATCTGATTGACGATATCGATCTGTGCACTGGTATCGGTTTCGTTCTTGATCCCGTTGGTGATCATGTCGAAGTCGGCGGCGTGGGCTTTCTGGTATTCCTTGGCACCGTCCTGCATGGTGACGAAGAATTCGTTGGCGAGGGATTTCATGACCAGGCCGACCTTGGGTTTGGCGGCGGTCTCGGCAGCAAATGCAGAGGAAAGAGGCAGGGCAGCGGATGCGGCAGCAAGCACAGCGACAGCAAGAAGACGTCCAGCAAATGGCAGCTTCATGGGTTCACTCCGATCTTATGATTATTGTGAGCAACGCTTGCACCGAAGAACGCTTCGGCAGCCAACCCACCCGGGCGGCTGATACGAGCTTTCACGACACTCGAGGAGCACCCCGTGAAACATCTCGCAAACGTTTGCGTTAGATCAAACTATGAGAAGCTTGTCGAGATTTGTCAACGGGAGAAAACAGCCTTTTGATGAATCCGCTTTACGCCCTGCCCTCGAAGCCATCCGGTACCCCCTTTAAACATCCGCGTTGCTGGATCGTTCTCTGAAACGACAGGTCGCGGCGTGCCTCCTGCGTTTAAAACCAAACTTTTCCGTCATCCTTTTCGGACAACCGAACACCCGCGCACCGCTTTGTTCGGAAAGCCGGACAGAAGACCAAGCCATTTACTTACAAATCAAACAAATATAGATATAAATCAATAGGTTAAATTCTATTGCCCAACAAAATCCCGCTGGTACAAATCCTGCTCTTACTCAGCACCTCGTGGCGTTCAGAACCGCCCGGGTGTTTCTAGATGAACCTGCATCAGCACTCATCAAAACTAGAGAGAAGAATAATGAAATCTGCGTTGAAAACTTTCGTACCGGGCGCGTTAGCCCTCCTGCTGTTGTTCCCCGTTGCCGCTCAGGCAAAAGAAGCTGAAACCCAGCAAAAACTGTCCAACGTGGTGATCCTTGCCACCGGCGGCACCATCGCCGGCGCCGGCGCCAGCGCGGCCAACAGTGCGACCTACCAGGCCGCCAAGGTCGGCATCGAACAATTGATCGCCGGTGTTCCTGAGCTTAGCCAGATCGCCAATGTCCGCGGCGAACAAGTATTGCAAATTGCCTCCGAAAGCATCACCAACGAAAACCTCCTGCAACTGGGTCGTCGTGTCGCCGAACTGGCCGACAGCAAGGACGTCGACGGCATCGTGATCACCCACGGTACCGACACCCTGGAAGAGACTGCCTACTTCCTCAACCTGGTGGAAAAGACCGACAAGCCAATCGTCGTGGTCGGCTCGATGCGCCCAGGCACCGCCATGTCGGCTGACGGCATGCTCAACCTGTACAACGCCGTTGCCGTCGCCGGCAGCAAGGACGCCCGCGGCAAAGGCGTACTGGTGACCATGAACGACGAAATCCAGTCGGGTCGCGACGTCAGCAAGATGATCAACATCAAGACTGAAGCGTTCAAGAGCCCATGGGGCCCGCTGGGCATGGTGGTTGAAGGCAAATCCTACTGGTTCCGCCTGCCAGCCAAGCGTCACACCATGAACTCGGAATTCGACATCAAGACCATCAAAAGCCTACCGGACGTCGAAATCGCCTATTCCTATGGCAACGTAAGCGACACCGCCTACAAGGCCCTGGCCCAGGCCGGCGCGAAAGCCATCATCCATGCCGGTACCGGCAATGGTTCGGTGTCGTCCAAGGTGGTGCCTGCCCTGCAGGAACTACGCAAGCAAGGCGTACAGATCATTCGCTCTTCCCACGTGAATGCCGGTGGTTTCGTTCTGCGTAACGCCGAACAACCAGACGACAAATACGACTGGGTAGTTGCCCATGACCTGAACCCGCAGAAAGCCCGCATCCTGGCCATGGTCGCCCTGACCAAGACCCAGGACAGCAAGGAACTGCAACGGATGTTCTGGGAATATTGATCGCTCCCAGGCCCGGCCGGCAACGGTTGGGCCATCCCGCTCGTGGCGTACCGCGAGCGGGTCTGATTTCCCCCGCTTTATCCCCCGCGCAAAAAAACCTTTGAAAAACAAAGCGTTCCTACACCAAATCGGCAAAACCACTGTCAGAAGAAATTCTTGAATTTTAAGCAGTTGCGAAATTGCCCACAGTTAAATACTGTATGCACGTACAGCCTAATAAGGAATACTCCGTGGCAAAGCCCTCTTCCGCAGCACCAACACCTCCTGATGCCTACCAACGACTGGCCGTTCGTGTGCAGAAAATCATCAACTCCACCAATGCCCAAAAAAACAAGGCGGCGTTGATTTTTCGTTTGCCGGAGGAACCGGAAGACGAGTGGGCACGACTACTGGAAGAGATAGCAGAAAACGATAACGTCACCCTCGCTTATCGCGATGACGGCGGCGTGCAGATTTTCTGGGTTGTGCCGAAGGAAGATTGAGTCAATGAGTGTCCGTTTTATCAGTGTGTTGTTCGTGTTTTTTGCTGTTACCGCTCAAGCCCAAGCCCCCAGGACGTTCAGCGAAGCCAAGAAAATCGCCTGGAAACTGTATGAACCGCAATCCACGGAGTTCTATTGCGGCTGCAAATACAACGGCAACCGGGTAGACCTGAAAGCCTGCGGCTATATCCCGCGCAAAAACGCCAACCGGGCGGCACGTATTGAATGGGAACACATTGTTCCGGCCTGGCAGATCGGCCATCAGCGCCAGTGCTGGCAGGATGGCGGGCGCAAGAACTGCACCCGCAAGGACGCGGTCTACAAGCGGGCCGAAGCCGACCTGCACAACTTGGTGCCGAGCATCGGCGAGGTGAATGGCGACCGAAACAATTTCAGTTTTGGCTGGCTGCCGGTACAAAGCGGCCAATATGGATCATGCCTGACCCAGGTGGACTTCAAGGCCAAGAAGGTCATGCCCCGCCCTTCCATTCGCGGCATGATCGCCCGAACCTATTTCTATATGAGTAAGCAGTATGGCCTGCGCCTGTCGAAACAGGATCGCCAGCTGTATGAAGCCTGGAACAAGACCTACCCGGTACAGCCCTGGGAACGCCAGCGCAATCAAACCGTGGCGTGCGTGATGGGGCGCGGCAATGAATTTGTCGGCCCGGTGAACTTGAAAGCCTGCGGCTGAACGAAAAAAGCGGGAGCGCCATGGCCTCCCGCTTGTCGACTCTTTACTGCGCAACCTTGTGTTCGATGACCTCGGACACCGTGTCATTCTTCTTCGCAGTGGCCAGTTTCTCGGTCAACTGCGCTTGTTTCGCCTCGGCCTCGGCCTTGGTGCTGAATGGGCCCAGCAGCACCTGGTCCTTACCGTCTTCCTTCGCCAGATAGAAACTGAAACCGTGTTCCAGCAACCACGCGGTCAGGTCAGTCATCGCCTGCAGCTTGTGATCCGGCGGCCCCACCCATACATCCCATTCTTGAGAGGCGATCGCGCCGACCGCAGGTTGCGCCTGGGCGGGCGCCTCGGCAACGGCAGGCCTGGCCTTGGGGGCGTCGACACTTTTACCTTCACCGCAACCGGCCAATGCCAACACCGCAATTGCCATCGCTACTTTACGCACTACCCTGCTCCTTAGAGGATCAAAGAGGCGACTTTATCATTCACTGTCTATTCTGGCCGTCATAAACGTTGGCTTAAACAATGCGAATGATGTATCGCAGACCTGTATGATGGCGGCATGGGAATTAATGCCGCCTCTATGCGTCCTAAAAGAGGCAGCCACAGGGAAGCGCTTCGCAGTAAGCTACACACATCCGACATCTGCCCTGTCTGAAACATGTGTCCTTCAAAGCAATCAAGGAGAAGTCCATGCTGATACTCACCCGCAAAGTCGGTGAAAGCATAAACATCGGTGATGACATCACGATCACCATCCTGGGCGTTAGCGGCCAGCAAGTAAGAATCGGCATCAATGCTCCAAAGGACGTTGCCGTGCATCGCGAGGAGATCTACCAACGTATCCAGGCGGGCCTGACGGCTCCGGATAAAAACCAGACACCTTGAAGCGCCTCCAGTAGCCAGCCCTTTCGTTCACTGTAACGGCTGGCGAAAACCTCTTTCAGCCTGCTCGCGGCTTCCCGCGGCCAGCGCGCCCTATTCCCTTGTTCCAGCGTCAGGCCAGCGTCATCCCAGGCCGATACCGCGTGCCATGCCACTCGCTGCAATCATCATCAGCACCAGCAGTAACGCCTGCACATGGCTGATGCGCGCAAAAAGACCTGCCTGGTGCAAATCGAGGCGCGTGCCACGCGCCAACGCGATGCGCCATTTGATAAAGCGAATCATCGGCGCGAGCTCCAGTAACAAAATTAATACAAGCAGCGTCATCTTCACGTGAAACAACGGCTGGTGCAGGTAATAATCACTGCCCTTTTCGTAGCCGCCGAAGGCCCGCAGGCCACCGGTTACCAATAACACCAGGGCACTGATTCCCCAGATGTTGTCCGCGATCAATACGCGGCGCAGGGTGGATGGGTCACTATCAGATACACCGCGCAATGCCTTGCCACGCGCAAGCACGGCCGACAAAGCCATGGCGAATGCCAGTAAATGGACTGCTGCAAGAAACCACTGAACCAACATAAGGCGTACTCCCTTTTGTATGACACATGGCAGGAACACTTCTCAGTAATAGTCGCTGGCTGCGTTCAACGCATGAAACAGCCTGCAAACAAAGGGAACTTGTGGAGTTTTCCAGGGCCGAATCTCGTGACAAATCCCCTACAGTCTGCAGCGCGCCAAGGAGCACGTTGATGAGGCGTACCGTTAAACAGCCTTACTTATCCAAGTCTTGGTTGATTGTCACGCTGATCAGCGTGGCGTTTGTGGCGCTGGAGTATGGCCTCAAGTTCGAAATCGAAGGCTCCTCCGACAAAGCCTACTCATGGCTGGACCTGACGCTGTTCCTGAGCGCGTACTTGTTTTTCTTCTGCCTCAAGCCCATTCAGGTCGCCGTCCATCGCAGACTGTGCCGGCGCGCGCCTCACAGTGATCGCCGCAAAGCCTCATCCTGACGGCTTTGGGTTTCATCTTGAAGTTCGTTGCCCCAGCGCGGTGTATCCCGCAAGCGGGTTGAAACCGCCGCCGCAGTTGCTATCAGATCGCCGGTATTTACAGCTGCGCGACACAACCTATGCTTGGGCATGCACGGTCGGTGAAAGGTTGTAGCGCTGATGGACACACTGAGTAAAAGCGAAATCGAATCAGCACTGGCAGCGCGCCTGCCGAGCTACAAAATCGTCTGCACCCTGCATGCCGATGGCACGCTTTCCGCGATTCTCAGCGGCCCGGAAGCTGATCACTTTGCAGTGACCGGCATCGTCCGCGCCCACCATCGAGGGCCGGAGGCGATTGCCAGGCTTGCCAGCGAAATCCTCAAGGAAATGGTCTTGTCCCGCCAGGGGCTCAAGGGCAACCGCCTGCAGACGCTGACTGGAAACGGCTCCAACGTTGAACCGCCCCTATACGAAGAAGGCCGATCCGGGTAACCGGGTCGGCCTTTTTTTACGCCAGGCGCTGTAGATGCAACAGCCCGGCTTCGTCCCGCTGAACCTGTAGATGCTCATACCCGTCAATCGACGGATGCGCGGTGACCATGGGCACAAGGTGGGTCGACGTCACCACCATCACATCGGCCCCCGCCGCCTCGCCGGCGCGAATCCCGACGCTGGCATCCTCAAACACCAGGCAGTCCTGTACCGGTACTCCCAGCCGTTGCGCACCGAGCACATAACAGGCAGGGTCCGGCTTGCCGCTCGCAACATCCTCCGCGGTGACCAGCACCGCCGGCGGGTTGATCCCGGCCGCCTGCATACGGCGCAGAGCCAGTGCCTTGGGGGCAGACGTAACCAGCGCCCATTGATCGCCGGGCAATGCGTTGAGGAATTCCACTGCGCCCGCAATCGCCACCACCCCTTCCACATCCTCAAGTTCAGCCTCGGTAATCCACTGCGCCTCAGCCTGCGCGTCCACACCGGGCAACGCCTGGCGGGTGATGGTATCGATGGCCCGGGCACCATGGATGGTCTTCAGAAAGGCCTCGACATCCAGCCCATGGCGTTCAGCCCAGGTGGCCCATACGCGCTCGGCGGCGGCAATGGAGTTCAGGAGTGTGCCATCCATATCGAACAGAAAGGCGCGGTAACGGTGGGCGAATACAGCTGAATCGCGGGTGGACACTGCTCGGCTTCCTCTTGCTTTCGTCACCCGGTCTTGGGCGCTGACGAACCACTTGCCTGGTGCAATCTACGGATCGGCCCAAACGCTGTAAACCTTCCCGTGGTTTGTATCGGACTGTATGGGAACCCCGCCTGGATACGCGAACCCGCATTTCGCCACGCCTGGGCACACATGGCAGATACACCCCGGCGATTAACTACGACCACCAGCCAATCCGGCTGACTCACGCGTAGGAGCCTCATCATGTTCAATCTCTCGAAAGCTTCGTCCCTGGTACTCGGCCTGACTGTCATCGCGGGCCTCGGGCTGTCATCCATGGCGTCGGCCGACACCCACGCTGGCGCGGTCAAAGACCAGTCATCCCACCTGCTCGCCGAGGGCGGCGCAGATCGCCTGCACGAACGCGGCCTGGCGGAAGGCGGCGCTGAACGCCTGCAAGCAACCCGTACTGTCTGATGGGTCACCGTCCAACCAGGGCAGCCTTCCGGCTGCCCATTGCATTACAAACTTGTCATCAAGCTGTCAGTGTTGCCCTCACCCTCACTTCATACAGTGAAGTCGTCAGTCACCCACAGCGGGTGACCCAACTTCCCACTGAAAATGAAGCGAGCCCGCCCATGAAACCTGCAAGCAAACTCTGCCTGATCGCCGCCAGCCTGTTGATGCTGGGGACCGGCGCCGCCGTGGCCGGCCCGATTGCACCGGTGAAAGCCAATAACGTAGTGCTGGTACACGGCTCCTGGGCCGACGGTTCCAGCTGGTCCGAAGTGATTACCCGCCTGCAGGCCGCCGGCTTGCATGTAACCGCCGTGCAAAACCCGCTGACCTCGGTGGCGGATGACGTCGCTGCCACCAATCGCGTACTCGATCAACAGGACGGTCCTACCGTGCTGGTCGGCCATTCCTACGCCGGCACCGTGGTCAGCGACGCCGGGGTCAACCCCAAGGTCAGCTCCCTGGTATACGTCGCCGCCCGCGCTCCGGACGCCAACGAAGACTTCGTCGCCCTGTCCGCCAAGTACCCAAGCACACCCGTGCGGGCCGGTGTGGTGGAGCACGACGGTTACCTGACCCTGAACCAGGACGCCTTCCTCAAGTACTTTGCCGCCGATGTACCCCACGCCAAGGCCATGGAGCTGTACGCCGTGCAACAACCGATCGCCAAGACCCTGTTCAGCGGTCGCACCGTCAACGCCGCGTGGCACACCAAGCCGTCCTGGTATGCGGTGTCCAGCAATGACCAGACCATCAACCCGGACCTGGAACGCTTTCTCGCCAAGCGCATGAACGCCACCACCATCGAGGTGCCATCGAGCCACTTGTCCCTGGTTTCCCACGCCAAGGAAATCACCGACCTGATCCTCGAAGCGTCCGGCCGCCAGCCTTAAGCCCTTCATTACTATCTTGTCATCATCCTGTTGGCTGGCTGTTTGTGTCGCCTGGTTACTGTGAACTCACTGCCGGATACCGGCAGCCAACCCTTAAAGAGAGATACCGCCATGAAACTGTTTATCCTCGGCTTTGCTGCCCTCCTCGCCACCGGCTCGGCCTTTGCCGATACCACCGCCACCACCTCGGTGATCCATGACACCCCCGGCTTCTTCATGCACATGGACGTGGCCAAAGTACTGTCGAGCACCGATACCTACGGCCAGTGCGGCATTGTCCCTGCGCGCCTCGACTACCTCGACAGCCAGGGCCGCGAACACGTGCTGGACTATCAAGTACAGGGCATCGGCTGCCCCAATGACAATTGATCGGGCTACACTTGCGCCACGCAAGAACTGCACATCACCAGGGCGAATCCCATGAATATCCTCGTAGTCGAAGACGAGCCCAAGGCGGGCAACTACCTGCTTAACGGCCTGCAGGAACTGGGTTACTCCGTGAGCCTTGCCCGCGATGGCGTGGACGGTTTGCACCAGGCCCTGGAAACCCCGTTCGACGTGATCGTGCTGGACGTGATGATGCCGAAGATGGACGGCTGGGAAGTGCTGCGTCGCCTGCGCAAGGAAGCCGACACGCCGGTGCTGTTCCTGACCGCCCGGGACGATATTGCCGACCGCATCAAGGGCCTGGAACTGGGCGCCGACGATTACCTGATCAAGCCGTTTTCCTTCGCCGAACTGGTGGCGCGCCTGCGCACCCTGACCCGGCGCGGGCCAAGCCGTGAAGAAGAACACTTGCAGATCGCCGACCTGCAGATCGACGTGCTCAAGCGCCGCGTCAGCCGTGGCGGCGTGCGCATCACCCTGACCAACAAGGAGTTCGCCTTGTTGCACTTGTTCGCCACCCATCAGGACCAGGTACTCTCGCGCTCGCTGATTGCCTCAAGGGTGTGGGACATGAACTTCGACAGCGACACCAATGTGGTCGACGTGGCCGTGCGCCGCCTGCGCCTGAAAATCGACGACCCGTTCCAGCTCAAGCTGATCCATAGCGTGCGCGGCATCGGCTATCGCTTCGATACGCAACCATGAGCAAGCCCCGGCATTACTCCCTGACGCTGCGCCTGGCGCTGATCTTCGCCCTGCTGGCGTTCGCCCTGCTGGCGACCCTCGGCGTGGCGCTGTACCGCGACCTTGAGCGCGAACTGATCCACCGTGACGACGCTGCGCTGATCTACCGCGTCGACCAACTGCGCAACCTGCTGAACGACAGCAACACCCTGGACCTGATCAAGACCAAGCCCGAACTGTTCCAGAATATGCTGGGCAACCGCGAATCGGTGCTGAGCATCGCCGCACCCGGGCAGAAACCGCTGCTGGAAGTGAACCCCGGCAACATCGACATGCCCGACGTTGCACCGGTGCCCCGGGACCACGCCCTGGAATTCGCCGACGTGCAGCATTTACCCGGCGTCAATGGCGTCCCCTTCTCCACCCTCGCCGCCACCATCGATTCAGGCGACCTGGGCAGCCTGCAAGTCACTACCGGGCGGTTGATGACCGAGCGCACCGCAGTGCTCGCCAGCTACCGGCTGAGTGTCTATATCCTCGCCAGCATCGCGGCATTGGTACTGGCGGTGGTCGGTTACCTGATGGTGCATCGCGGCCTGCTGCCATTGCGGCGCCTGGCCGTGCATGCCCAGGGCATCGGCGTCGGCAACCTCGCCGCGCGCCTCGACAGCCAAGGCGCCCCCAAAGAACTGCTGCCGATGATTGATTCGTTCAACACCATGCTCGAACGCCTGGCCAAGGGTTTTGTGCAACTGGGCCAGGTCTCCACCGACATGGCCCACGAACTGCGCACGCCGATCAATAACTTGCTCGGGGAAACCCAGGTGGCGCTGCAGCAACACCGTAGCATCGAGGCCTACCAGCAACTGCTGGCCTCCAACGTCGAAGAACTCGAACGCCTGGCGCGCATGCTCGACAACATGCTGTTCCTGGCCCGCACCGACCCGGCCAGTGCACTGCGCCAGCGCCAGGAACTGGACGCGGCCGATGAAGTGGAACGCATGGCCGACTACTTCGAAGGCCTGGCGGGCGATGTCGACATCAGCATCCTCGCCCAGGGCGCCGGTGTGATCTGGGCCGAGCCGATGCTGCTGCGCCGTGCCCTGGCCAACCTGTGCGCCAACGCCATCAAATATGGTGCGCCCGCCTCTGAACTGCTGATCCAGGCCACACCCTGCGCCGAAGGCATCAACCTGACGGTGACCAACCACGGCGCGACCATCCCGGCGGAGCACTTGCCCAGGTTGTTCGAGCGGTTTTATCGCGTGGATGAATCACGGGAGCGTTCGGCGCATTCCAATGGATTGGGGCTGTCGATTGTCGCGACCATCATGCAGTTGCATAACGGCCGATACAGCGTGAGCAGCGAGAACGGTGTGACCTGCTTCGCGTTGTTTTTCCCGGGACGCGAAGCCGAAAACCTCAGCTGACTTGCCCACCCGTTTCAGTGATATCCACCAGGGTATTCCAGGCCGTCAGCAGCGCAATCCGCAAGCCCTCGACCTGCATCGGCAACGCCATCGAGGCCGGCTCGGGTATTCGGCCCACCACCTGCTCGGGCAGCCACGGCACATGGATGAAACCGCTGCGTACCCCTGACCCGGCGAGCGCGTGCTGCAACAGATAGAACACCTGGTTGCACACGAAAGTGCCGGCGGTTTGCGACACGCTGGCCCCAATGCCGGCCTCGCGCACGGCCCTTACCATGGCCTTGCTCGGCAAGGTGCCGAAGTAGGCCGCAGGGCCGCCGGGCAGCACTTCCGTGTCGACAGGTTGCTCACCCAGGTTGTCCGGGATCCGCGCGTCGTTGAGGTTGATCGCGACCCGCTCGATGGAAATATCACTGCGCCCGGGGCCCAGCCCGACAGCAATGACCATCTGCGGGCGGTGTTCGGCCAACAGCTGAGCCAGGCGCTCGCCCGCCGTGGCAAAGGCACAGGGTAACTGCCGCGCGACAATCCGCACATCAGCGCCCAGCTGCACACCCTCCAACAGGCGTACCGCCTCCCAGGACGGGTTGACAAGGTCTTGGTCAAACGGTTCGAAACCCGTCAGCAATACAGTGCGCATTACAGCCTCACATCAGCAGGTAGAGCAGGACAATATTGACCACCAGCATCATCAACGCGGTCGGCATCTGTGCCTTGATGACCGCGTTTTTATCCGGCAGCTCCAGCAACGCTGCCGGGACAATATTGAAGTTGGCCGCCATGGGTGTCATCAGCGTACCGCAGTAACCGGAGAACATGCCGATGGCAGCCATCACCGCCGGGTTGCCGCCGTAGATGCCTACCAGCACCGGTACGCCAACGCCGCCGGTCATCACCGGGAAGGCGGCAAAGCCATTGCCCATGATCACGGTAAACAGTGCCATGCCCAACACATACACCATCACCGCTACCAGCTTGTAATCCAGGTTGATATAGGTGGTGGTGATGTGCGCCACCGCTGTGCCCACGCCCGCTTCGTTGAACAACAGCCCGAGCATCGCCAGCATCTGCGGCAGCACCATCGCCCAGCCCAGCGCTTCGGTGAGGCGCCGGGATTCGCGAAGGGCTTGCACCGGGGTGTCCCGCGTCAGCCAGCAGGCCAGCGCCAGTGCAATCAGGCAGCCGATACCCAGGGAAACAAAGGTGGTGTTCTTCGGGTCCAGCAGCGGCACGCCGCCGATCTCGGTGTGTTTGAGCAATACCGAGCCGATCACCGTGGTCAACGGAATGGCCAATGCCGGGATAAACAATTTATGCCCCAGGCGACCAGCGCTGGCCCGTGCGGCCTTGTCATGCAACTGGGCATGCGCGCCGCGGCCTACACCGCCCAGGCCCGCGATGAGTGCCATCACCACCACGCCCACGCCGACCACCACCGAGGGCAGGCGCTCCCCCACCAGGAACGGAATGGCAAACAGCAGCCAGAACAACGAACTCGACCAGCGCCTGGGGTGGGTGCGATCCATCAGGATCATCCCGGCGGTGATCACCAGCAGAACGCCGGCCAGCCAGTACAGGTATTGAATGGAAATGATCATTGCGCCGCCTCCGCTGTGTTGGCCGGCAACAGCTCTCGGGTCAGCATTCGGTCAAAGCGGTGCAAGCGGATGGCGTGAATGATGAAGGCGCAGATCGCCGTCGGGATGCCCCAGACCGCAATGTGCAGAGGCTCGACATCAATCCCCGAACCCAACAGGAAGGTGTGCATCAACGCAATCGCACCAAAGGCGACGAAGATATCCTCGCCAAAAAACAGCCCGACGTTGTCGGTCGCGGCACACATGGCCAGGACCTTGTGGCGAAGCTTGTCGGGGAGTTTGCCATAGCGTTTTTCCGCCGCACCTTCCGCCATCGGCGCCAGCAACGGGCGCACCATCTGCGGGTGCCCGCCCAGGCTCGTCAGGCCCATGGCCGCTGTGGATTCACGCACAAACAGATAGATGATCAGCAAGCGCCCAACCGTGGCCCGCTCAAAGCGCGCGATCCAGTTTTGCGCATGCAGGCGCAAGCCATGGCGCTCCAGCAAGCCGATGACAGCCAGGGGCAACAACAGGATCAATTGCAAGGCGCGAGTCTGGAGAAAGCCGTCGCCCATGGTGGCGAGGATCTTTTCCAGTGGAAAGTGGGCGGCAAACCCGGTGGCAATCGCTGCCGCCGTGACGACCAGCAGCGGATTGAAGCGCAACACAAAGCCGACCACGATGACGAGTACGCCAATCAGCGGCCATAGGTTCACAACAGTTTGCATGGTGGTGAGGTCCTTAAGTGCGCGCTGCGGCGCCAGTAAAGCAGGTAGTGAACAAAGGGTTCACTGCAAGAAAACGGCGTGCAGCCCGGCTCGATTTTTTATTGTTGACCTGGAAGGTCGAGCGTCAGTGGCCGCATCTTTGCTGCTTGGGGAGGGAGGTGTCCAACAAGAAAAATTGTTGCTGCAATCCAATAAAGTTTGTGGGTGTTTGAAGCGTCAGAGGGCATTTGTCGGCCCGTTTGAAGAGAAGGCCCAGGCGCAGAACGTGCTCAGGTACTTGAAGTCCGATAAAGGGCTGGACGGCTTGGTCACGTGGCGGTCGGTGACCCGCTAGCCCTCAGCCCAGGTGCTTCTGGAAAAAGTGGCGCGTGTGTCCTGGCGGGTACTCGGCAATATGCCCGAACTCGCTGAAACCCAGCTTCCGGTAGAACCCGGGCGCCTGGAAGCTGAAGGTGTCCAGCCAGATCCCCGCACACCCTTTCTCCCGTGCCAGCTCCTCAGCCGCGAGCATCAGCCGCGAGCCCATGCCTTGGGTGCGCAGCGATTCCGGCACGCTCAAGAGTTCAACGAACATCCAGCCATAGGAGATTTTCCCGTAGAGGCCGCCTACCACTTCCTGGCTCACGGGATCGCGCAACAACAACCCGAACGTTTCGAACGGGTTCTCGCCGCATTGGCTGATGTTGTACGTCCGCAGCGGCTGGAGGATGGCCTGGCGCTCTTGCTCCGTCACCTCAAACGACAGTTCCATTGCCACGTCCATCTTGATCGTCCTGTGTTGAATTCCAGATCACCCCACAAAAACACCACCCCTTCAAGGATTGAGTTTTTCCAGGGCCGCTCGCAACTCGGTGTTGTTGCCGCCCAACGCGCTGGTGGCGATCGCCGCGTTGCGCAGCAGGATCGATGCGGCGTGGGGGATGTGTTCTTTCAGCAATCGGTCGGAGGGGCCCGACAGCGTCAACGCGCCCTTGAGCTCACCGCCCATTGCAAATACGGGGACGGAGACGGCGGTGGTTTCCGGGTCGCGTTCACCGAACGAGCAGGCCCAGCAGCGTTCACGCTCCTGAGTCAGTGTGGCGTCACCCTGGCGTGAGAACGCGCGCAGGACCTTGCCGGAAGCCCCGGCATG
The DNA here is from genome assembly GCF_037094675.1 of Pseudomonas sp. KK18. Taxonomy (NCBI): domain Bacteria; kingdom Pseudomonadati; phylum Pseudomonadota; class Gammaproteobacteria; order Pseudomonadales; family Pseudomonadaceae; genus Pseudomonas; species Pseudomonas sp. KK18. The sequence goes on along the minus strand of NZ_CP146605.1, from coordinate 2,387,321 downwards.
CAGCGGGAACCGCGCGCCTTCCAGCACCGAGACCCGCACCGCGCGCTTGGGCTCGACACGGAACAACACCACCCGGCTGCCGTTTTCATAGACGTAAAAAGACGAGGTCTCGCCGCTCTCTTCGGTGATGGATTCCAGCAGCGGCAGGATCACATCCCGCAAGCGGAACGAGGCTTGATATAGCTGGGACAGGCGCAGAGGTTCAGGCCCGACGGCGTATTGGCCGTCACTCAAGCGCCGCGCAAACCCGGCTTTTTCCAGCGAGGTGATCAGGCGCAGGATGGTGCTTTTATACAAGCCGGTGCGCCGGGCGATCTCCGCCAGGCTCAAGCTCTCCTGGTCGATATTGAAGGCCGCGAGAATGGAAAACGCGCGATCGACTGCAGCAACGCCGCCTTCCGGACTGCCGGCTTGATCAGCAAGACTGTTGTTGGGTTCGGTACTCATGGCCACTCATTGGGTATTCATCGCCGGCGCAAGCGGCGGCATCATTGCCGTCCCGGTCGCGCCAGACACTTTCAGTCGCCGTAACATACCCTTTTGCGCCGGGGTGCAGCCACCGCATTATGCTTCCCGCAGGAAAAGCCGCAGCGACATAACCATCGCGGCCGCGACGAACATGATGCACCCCATCACCATCAGGCCCGCCGTGAACGAGCCGGTGTAGTCCTTGAGAAAGCCCATCAGGTATGGCCCGACAAAACCGCCAAAGGCACCAATCGAGTTAATCAGCGCAATACCACCGGCAGCGGCCTGGCCACGCAGGAACTTGCCCGGCAAGGTGTAGAAAATGGTCTTGCCGGCAATCGTCCCCACCAGCGCCAGGGTGATCCCGGCCAGGGCGGCCACCAATGTGTCCATCTGCAAGGCGACCAATAGCGCCAGGCCAGCCAGCAGCATGGCCACGGTCAGGTTGAAAATCCCCTTGCCGGTGCGGTCCACGTGTTTCGCCCAAACCAACAGGCCGATGGTTGCAAAAAAGTAGGGAATCGCCGCCACCCAGCCAATCATGCTGATCTCGACACCGTGGGCCTTGAGCATCTGCGGCAGCCAGATTCCAATGCCGTAGGAGCCCAGGGTAAAACTGAAGGTAATCGAGCTGAGGATCCACACCCGAGGGTCTTTCAGGGCAGCCTTGAAGCCGTGGCGGTGCTGGCCCTGGCTTTGCTCTTCAGCCAGCAAGCCGGTGAGCACGGCACGTTCCTGTGCCGACAGCCATTTGGCTTCGGAAGGCTGGTTGGTCAGCACTTTCAACGTGATCAGCCCGAGGATGCACGCCGGGACGCCCTCGATCAGAAACATCCATTGCCAGCCTGCCAAACCCCAGATGCCGTGCATTTGCAGGAGCCACACCGACAGCGGGCCGCCCACCAGGAACGAAATCGGCGTGGCCGCGGTAAACCATGCCAGCACCCGCGTGCGGTACTGCGCAGGAAACCACAGGGTCAGGAAAAAGATCACGCCGGGAAAGAACCCGGCCTCGGCCACACCCAGCACCAGGCGCATGGCGTAGAAGCTGTAGGGGCCGACGACCCAGGCGGTGGCAGCCGCCGCAATCCCCCAGGTAATCATGATGCGCGCCATCCACCGCCGGGCGCCAAAGCGGTACATCGCCAGGTTGCTCGGCACCTCACACAGGCAGTAGCCAACGAACATAATCCCCGCACCCAGGCCGAATTGCGTGGCGGTCAAACCCAGCTGTTCGGTCATTTGCAAGGCGGCGTAGCCAACGCTGGTGCGGTCCAGGTAGTTGAAAAAGTAAGCCAGGGCGAGCAGCGGGATCAGACGCCAGGCGGCCTTGTGCAGGACGCGGGTTTGCTCTGCATCCAGCACCACGGCGGTGATGGCTGGGGCGCCTGATGCAGGTGTCGTGACAATTGCCATGACGGGTTTCCTCGACATTATTGTTATTGGAATGGCGACAAAAGGACCTAGCGGACCACGCCACGAGCGCGCAAGGCGTCGACATCCCTGGCGGCATAACCCAGCTCTTCAAGCAACGCCTGCGAATGGCTGCCCAGTTGTGGCACGTTCAGGCGCGTATCGAAACGCCGGCCATTCATTTCAAACGGCAGCATCGGCACCTTCACTTCCTCGCCGTTATCCAGCGTCAGGTGCGCCAGGCCGCCGGAGGCATTCAGGTGCACATCGTCAAACAGATCCTGAGGCCGCTGGATCGGCGAGAACGGCAAGCCGGCCTGCTCGCACATGTCCATGATTTGCTGCTTGGGCAGCGTGGCCAGCCGCTCCCGCACCAGCGGCAGGATTCGCGAACGGGCATGCACACGCTGGGTGTTGCGCGCCAGTTCGGGGTCGCTGCCCAGTTGTTCAAAACCAAACGCCTGGCAGAAGCTCAGCCATTGGCTGTCACTCACCACGCCCATGAACACCTGCTCGTCATCCCGGGCGTTGAACACGTCATAGATCGCCCACGCTGAAAGACGGCTGGGCATCGGCGCTGCCGGCTGGCCGGTGGTCGCCATCTGCATCATGTGCTGGCCGACCAGGAACGCGGAGTTCTCGAACAGGCCGGTCTGCACAAACTGGCCCTCCCCGGTCGCCTTGCGTTGCCACAGTGCGGCCAGGATCGAGATGGCGCTGAACATCCCGCCCATCACGTCATTCACCGAAGCACCAGCGCGTAGCGGGCGGCCTTCGGGGCCGGTCATGTACGCGAGCCCGGACATCATCTGCACCACCTCATCCAGTGCAGTGCGGTGTTCGTAAGGGCCCGGCAAAAAGCCTTTCATGGAGCTGTAGATAACGTCGGGCTTGATCGCCTTGACCTGCTCAAAGCCCAGGCCGAGTTTTTCCATGGCGCCTGGACGAAAGTTTTCGGTGACCACGTCGGCGCTTTCGATCAGCTTGCGCACCGCCGCCATCCCTTCCTCGGTCTTGATGTCGACGGCGAAGCTTTTCTTGTTGCGGTTGTAGGTCATCCAGTAGCCGGCGCCCGAACCGGTCAACCGCCGGGTGTTGTCGCCAGCCGGCGTCGGTTCGACCTTGATCACTTCGGCACCAAGATCGGCCAGCACCAGCCCGCAGGTCGGGCCCATGACCATGTGCACAAACTCGACCACGCGGATGCCCGCCAATGGCAGCGCCTGGATCTTGTGATTCTGCGTGTTCATCGTACAGCCCCTGCGTAGTGGAAGTTCTTGCCCACGCCGGCATCCGGAATGAACCCGTAGAGCGGCTCGCCTGGCAGGCCTTTTTGCAGCCATTCACGTGCCGCCACCAGCTTGTCGATATCGACGCCGGTACGCAGGCCCATGGATTCGAGCAGGTAAACCAGGTCTTCGGTCACGATGTTGCCCGACGCGCCCGGCGCATATGGGCAGCCGCCAATCCCGCCCTGTGAGGCATCGAACGTGGTGACCCCCACATCGAGCGCCGCCAGCACATTCGCCAGCCCCTGGCCGCGGGTGTTATGGAAATGGGCACTGCCAGCCTTGGCGCCGATTTCGCTGTGCAAGCGGATAAACGCCCGGCGCACCTGAGCCGGGTTGGCATAGCCGACGGTGTCCGCCAGCCCTACCTCATCCACGCCCAGCTCGGCCATGCGCAGCGCCATGCGAATCACATCGTCCTCAGGCACTTCGCCCTGGATCGTGCAACCGAATACCGTCGACAACCCAGCCTCCACTTGCACCTTCGGGAAGTGTTCGTTGCGCAGGGCAATGACCTGGCGAACCTCCTCGAACACCTGTTGATGAGTCTTGCGGATATTGGCCAAGGAATGCGGCTCGCTGACGGAGATCGGCAGGGTGATTTTCTGCACGCCGGCGTCGAAAGCGGCCTGGGCGCCCTTGAGGTTCGGCACCAGCGCCGTGACAAACACGTCCCGGCGTTGACGCATATGCACCACTAAGTGCGCCGCATCGGCCATCTGCGGCAGCAGCTTGGGGGAGACGAATGAGCCTATCTCGATTTCCTTGAGGCCGGCGTCGGCCAAAGCCGTTAGCCACTGCAATTTCAGCGCGGTAGGCATCGTCGCGGCGACGCTTTGCAGGCCATCACGCGGGCCTACCTCGCTGATCAGAATGTCGATGTTTTTATTAGGGGTCATCACCAGGCCTTTAAAGGTCAATTCATACTTGTTCTATCTGACAGAACGATGTTCTGAAATAAATAATGAGCGCGTTAATTTTCACTGTCAACGTCCGAAAAGCGCCCAGCGCTTTTTACTTATATTTGGTTGATCAACGGGCAAGCCAATCCATTGCATTGATCTGATATGGCAAAAGACAGGGTTGACAGCCCAAGAAATAACCTCGACATTTGTTCTATTAGAAAGTACATCGTTCTATTCAGCAGAACAAAACAATAATGAGACAAGGCTTACCTCCTTTTCAGAGGTGCCTTGCCCGTTCCGTAGGAGTTGATCCTGTGAGCCTGTATGCCCCGCCTCGTGATTTGCCCACTCGCGTCTTCAGCACATTGCCGCAGGTTTTCTGCAAGGACGGAGACTCCGAGTGGGTGCACGCCAACAAACCCGGCCAGCGAGTGAAAAGCTTCCTCGAAGGACCGTCCTTCGATGTGCAGGGCAATCTCTATGTCACGGACATTCCCTACGGCCGGATCTTTCGCATCGACCCGCACGGCAACTGGACCCTGGTGGTGCAATACGACGGCTGGCCCAACGGCCTGAAGATCCATCGCGACGGGCGTATTTTCATTGCCGACTACAAGCACGGCATCCTGACCCTGGACCCTGCCAGTGGCGTCATCACACCGTTTCTGACTCACCACCGCAGCGAAGGCTTCAAGGGTGTGAACGACCTGTTCTTCGACGCTGGCGGCAAGCTCTACTTCACCGACCAGGGGCAGACCGGCCAACAGGATCCCACCGGTCGTGTATTCGCCTACGACCTGGAAAATCAGACGCTCACCTGCCTGATCAACAACGGCCCGAGCCCCAACGGCCTGGTCATGGACCTGGCGCAAAACGCGCTGTTCGTCGCCATGACCCGGGGCAACGCGGTGTGGCGCCTGCCGATCCAGCGCGACGGCGGCACAAGCAAAGTCGGGATCTTCACCGCACTGGCGGGCGGCGTGAGTGGCGCCGACGGCATGGCCCTCGACGCGCTCGGCAACCTCTACGTGTGCGATGCCGGCAATGCCTGCGTCTGGGTATTCGATCCCCACGCCGTACCGCTCTATCGCATCCGCAGCTGCACCGAGGGCCGCACCCTGACCAACCTGGCGTTCGGCGGCGAGGGCAACCGGCAACTGTTCATCACCGATTCGTCGACCGGCTCGATCCTGGTCGCCGACCTGGAGCACGCCGGCCAACCGATGTTTTCCCACCGCTGAATCCACCGGCACTGAACGCTGCGCGCAGCACGCAGGGACTTTGTTCGCCCTGAAAAAAGCCGGCAGTCACTTGCCTGCGCCCTATAAGACCAACAAGAAGGCACACCCATGTTGATATTCCTGAGCTACGCCATGATCGTCTGCTTCATGTACCTGATCATGAGCAAGCGCCTGTCACCGCTGGTGGCGCTGCTGCTGGTACCGATCGTCTTCGGCTGCCTGGCCGGCTTCGCCCCGCTACTGGGCGGCATGATGTACGACGGCCTGAAGATGCTCGCCCCCACCGGCATCATGCTGACGTTCGCGATCCTGTATTTCTGCCTGATGACCGACGCAGGCCTGTTCAACCCGCTGATCAAAGTGATCCTGCGCCTGGTCAAGGGCGACCCGCGCAAGATCGTGGTCGGTACCGCCGTACTTGGCCTGTGTGTAGGCCTGGATGGCGACGGCGCCACCACTTACATCATTGCGACCGCTGCGTTTTTGCCGCTGTACCGGCTGACCGGCATCCGCCTGCAAGTCATGGCCACCGTGCTGCTGATGTCGATTGGCGTGATGAATATCCTGCCGTGGGGTGGGCCGTTTTCCCGGGCGGCCAGTGCGATGCATGTGGACATCACCGAGCTGTTCGTGAGCATGGTACCGATCATGCTGGCCGGTGCAGTGTGGGTGTTGTTCGCCGCCTGGTGGCTGGGGCGCATGGAGTTCCGCCGCCTGGGCAAAGTGAGCATCAGCGAGGAAGAAGTGCTCAAGGGCTATGCGCACATCCGCCTGGGCGATCCGCGCTTTCTGTTCAACGTGGTGCTGACCATCGCCCTGATCACCTGCATGATGATCAGCCTGATGCCCTTGCCGATCCTGTTCATGATCGCCTTCGGCCTGGCCTGCCTGGTCAACTTCCCGTCCATCAAGCAGCAAAAGGAAGTCATCGCGCGGCATGCCGACAACGTGATGGCGGTGACCTTGCTGATCTTTGCCGCGGGGATTTTTGTCGGGATCATGGGCGGCACCGGCATGGTCAAGGCGATCTCCGACAACCTGATCGCGCTGCTGCCGCAACAGTCCGGGCCTTACCTGTCGGTGATCACCGCGCTGCTGAGCATGCCGTTCACCTATGTGCTGTCCAACGATGCATTCTATTTCGGCGTACTGCCCATCTGGGCACAGACCGCTGCCCACTACGGAATTGATGCGAAGGAAATGGCGATTGCCTCGCTGATCGGTCAGCCGGTGCACTTGCTCAGCCCGTTGGTGGCCTCGACGTACCTGCTGTGCGGCCTGCTGGACATCGACTACGGCGACAACCAGCGCGTCTCGCTGAAATGGACCGTGGGCACGGTGATGGTGATGTTGCTGGCGGCGATTGCGATAGGCGCGATCACCGTCGTCAACTGAGGAACGACTGTCGCGGGCGGGACAGTCCTGCGGCAGAGTCGATGCTTGTTAAGTCCAAAAAGTGAGTGCGGGCGATAGCCCGCCGTAACGTATCCCTATCTACAAGCTACTGCTACTTGAGTCTTTTCCAACATAATTACACTTTATATCATCGGGACCTATGCCATAAAGCTCCTTGAAAATCCGCTTAACTTCCTTCTTCATATCAGCGGGCGCGTGCTGCTCAGTCAACCATGAATAGTCATAATTAAACGGACGATCAGAAAACGTCCACTGCCTAGTCATATCATAGGTTATGCAAGAAGCGTAAAACTGACTATACGTCTCATGTATAATTTCGGGACTTTTCCCGGGAAAGTCTCTAACAAATATCCCATTATCGTCTTCTTTATCTGTGAACAGTGATAAATTTTTCAGCCACAACTGCTTATCCTTCTCTCTATCACTGCTTTTAGCCAGGTGGTAGCCAGCCCAGCAAAAAAACTGAGGTTCCTTAAACTTATCAACATTGAACGCTACAAAACTCGAAAAAACAACTCTCACCAGCATATTTTCCCTTGCAAACTTAAACTCCTCCCGTTCGGACAGAAGCTGCACAATATTCTCCTGCGTCAACGCCCAATCCGCTATCTGCTCTGATATTTCCAGCGGGTGATTATAATCACACAACGACGTTAACACACGGGCAGCCTCTATATACTCTTCACGAGTGTACCCCATTATAATCTCACTTAACGACTCCAATTCAAAAGCCGCAGCACCGCACAACATTACAAATCGATACTTCGGATCAGCATCATATATAAATCTATCAAAATCGACTATTTCAAAAGGCAGCCCCACCCCTGAATTTAGTGATATATCACAAATCAGAAGAAATATTGCGATCAGCGGATCCTCAACTGAAACTGGGCACTCACATCCAACCTTGCTGAGAAAGTATTCAAATGCCTTGCCATACACCCCCTTAAGGTATCCATCTTGAGCTGCTTCACCAAAGGTCGGACTCGATGCATGGCTCAAACATAAAAACTGAAGTTGAATTAACCTAGCCTGACCTTCAAGAATGTCCAGGCCAGTTATCTGATATAGTGCGACGGTTTTCTCCCGGTTCACTTCCCCTGACTTCTCATTGGCCAGTTCGGTAAAACCCTCATTCCAACTATCTATTCCTGGCAAATAATTGCCTTCGGGATCGAAGGTCGCCTTCAACAAGCCAACCACCAACTGATAGGCCATAGAAAAAGAGTGGTCAACCGATAAGAAATAAGGATCTCCGAGTATCTCCCTTATATTTTCAGGCTGAATAACAAGCGCCCTGAAAAATTCAAAATCTTTAGCATTATTAATGACAATGTTTGCATGCTTAATATCATCATCCAGACCATTGCCGGGCGTAAACCCTCGCTCAGACCATGACCTTATTGATTTACTGACTTCTCTGGACTTTGCCAAATGAAGTAAAGACTTTATACTTTCATGTGTTTGCGCGGGGTACCCAAGACTAAGAATCAACCCTACCGTTGACCCAACATGCTGCCACCAATGAACATTCTCATGAATAAACGTAGCATAGGCGGATATCTCTTCATATGTTATCTCTTGCCCCTCTGTCTTGCTCGTAATGCTATCAACCAGCCCATGCACAACTGGGCTGAGCCTTAAGACAAACTGAGCTGAATGATAGAGCCCACGCTCATTATAACAAGCAAAAAATGTATTTGGAGCATATAACTGCTGCGGCTCTAACGCGTTAAACAACTTATCACAAAAAACATATCCATCCGACATTACACTAATCCCTTAAAACATTATTCACCATGGAGCTTGCTAATAACTGGATCGCCACAGTTACACCATAAATGGAATGCATTGTTTTGCTGCCATTCCTCTGCGCGAATATCACACGATGCAGATTGTATTGTAGCCAAATAATGGCCATTAGACATCAGTACATACCGGTCGCCTGCCGATACTGGCGCGGCGTAAACCCGGTCAACGCCTTGAACTGCCGGGTAAACGCACTGTGATCGGTATACCCACACTGCAACGCCACCTCAGTGATCGGCAGCTCGGTATGCAGCAGCCGGTGCGCATGTTCCAGGCGTACCTTCTGGATCATCTGGCGCGGTGTAAGGTGGAACACGCGCTTGCAGTAGCGCTCCAGCTGCGCCACGGAAATCCCGGCAATCCGCGTCAACTCACCCAACGTGACCCGCCGATTGAAATGCGCCCGGATGTGCTCGTCCACCGCCGCCAGCCGTTGATAGGCCGGGTGGGTTTCGCTGGCGGTTTGCAGGTCGACCGAGATGCCCGCCAGGCCGATGATTGCAGCGTCGCGGCTGTACAGCGGCCATTTGTGGGTCAGGCACCAACCCGGCTCGCGGGTACCGTAGAGGTGCAGTTCCAACTGGTCTTCGAGGACAAATCCCTGCTCCAGCACCCGCCGATCCTGCTCGGTATAGCCGGGCCCCAACTGCGCGGGAAATACCTCGGCGCTGGTTTTTCCCAACAGCGGTTGCAAGTCCTTCAAGCCGCACCGCTGCACCAGGGTGCGGTTGGCCAATACGTAGCGCGCCTGCACGTCCTTGATAAAGATCGCGGCATTGGGAATCACGTCCAGCATCGGCAACAGCAACCCCACGCCGGCCAGTAATTCTTCGATGGTCTGTGGACGATTCGACTCGCTCCCTTGGCATAGGGTCGCGAACGCGCTCTGCATCATGACGCTCTCTCCTGCATTTTACGGACAGGCCAGGCGCCCGGCGGGCGGTGCCTGGCGAGCAGATTGCCGCATGGCGGTGGCCCTGTCGAGCACTCGCAATTGTGCTGATTTCGTCATCGCAGCCTGCGCAAAACATCAATCGCGGCGCCGTTGATGGGTTCACTGTATGGCCACTGCATGCCTATCCAATAACCCACAAGAAGGCGCCGCCATGTCAGCCCAAGGCAAGTTCAAGAAACAGCTTTCATTGATCGACCTCACCTTTATCGGACTGGGAGCGATCTTCGGTTCGGGCTGGCTGTTCGCGGCCAGTCACGTCTCCGCCATCGCCGGGCCGGCGGGGATTTTTTCCTGGTTGCTGGGCGGCTTCGCCGTGTTGCTGCTGGGCATTGTGTACTGCGAACTGGGGGCGGCATTGCCCCGCGCCGGCGGCGTGGTGCGCTACCCGGTCTATTCCCACGGCCCGCTGCTGGGCTACCTGATGGGCTTTATCACGCTGATCGCGTTTTCAAGCCTGGTGGCAATTGAAGTGGTCGCCTCGCGCCAATACGCTGCGGCGTGGTTTCCCGAGTTGACGCAGGCGGGTTCCAGCAACCCCACCGTCCTCGGCTGGTTCGTGCAGTTTGCGCTGCTCTCGCTGTTTTTCGCCCTCAACTACCGCAGCGTGAAGACCTTCGCCATGGCCAATAACCTGGTCAGCGTGTTCAAGTTCATCGTGCCGCTGCTGGTGATCGGCGTGCTGTTCACCTTTTTCAAGCCGGAGAATTTCCACGCCCAGGGCTTCGCGCCGTTCGGCCTGTCGGGGATTGAAATGGCCGTGTCTGCCGGCGGGGTGATTTTCGCCTACCTGGGTCTGACGCCGATCATCTCGGTGGCCAGCGAAGTGAAGAACCCGCAACGCACCATTCCAATTGCACTGATCCTGTCGGTGCTGCTCTCCACTGCAATCTACGTGCTGTTGCAGACCGCTTTCCTCGGCGGCATCCCCACCGAAATGCTCGCCAACGGCTGGGCCGGCGTCGCCAAGGAACTGGCCCTGCCGTACCGCGACATCGCGCTCGCCCTGGGCGTGGGCTGGCTGGCGTACCTGGTGGTCGCCGACGCCGTGATCTCCCCCAGCGGCTGCGGCAATATCTACATGAACGCCACGCCACGGGTGATCTACGGCTGGGCGCAAACCGGAACCTTCTTCAAGATCTTCACCCGCATCGACGAAAAGTCCGGCATCCCGCGCCCGGCGCTGTGGCTGACCTTTGGCCTGTCGGTGTTCTGGACGCTGCCCTTCCCGTCGTGGGAGGCGCTGATCAACGTGGTGTCCGCCGCGCTGGTGTTGAGCTACGCCGTGGCGCCGGTATCCGTGGCCGCCCTGCGCCGCAATGCGCCTGACCTGCCGCGCCCGTTCCGGGTCAAGTGGATGGGCCTGCTCGGCCCGCTGTCGTTCATCATCGCCGCGCTGATCGTCTACTGGTCCGGCTGGAGCACCGTGTCGTGGCTGCTCGGCCTGCAAATCCTGATGTTCGTGGTGTACCTGCTGTGCGGGCGCTTTGTGCCGACCCTGCACCTGAGCCTGGGCCGCCAGGTTCGCTCCTCCGCCTGGCTGATCGGCTTCTACGCCGTGACCATCATCCTGTCGAAGCTCGGCAGCTTCGGTGGCCTGGGCATCCTCAGCCACCCGTTCGACACCGTGGTCGTCGCCGCTTGCGCGCTGGGGATTTATTACTGGGGCGCGGCCACCGGCGTGCCGGCGCACCTGGTTCGCCTGGAAACCGAAGACGACGAAAGCGAAGCCCCTGAGCCCGACATCGGCCGAGTGCAGCTTGCTTCCTGAGCCTCAGCCAACCACTGGATGGATTGTTCTATGAAACGAGTGCACATCATTGATTCCCACACCGGCGGCGAACCCACGCGCCTGGTGATGACGGGGTTTCCCACGCTGGCCGGCGAGACCATGGTCGACAAGCTCGACGACCTGCGCACCCGGCATGACCAATGGCGCAGGGCGTGCCTGCTGGAGCCCCGTGGCAACGATGTACTGGTGGGCGCGCTGTATTGCGCGCCGGTCTCGGCCGATGCCACCTGCGGCGTGATTTTCTTCAATAACGCCGGCTACCTCGGCATGTGCGGCCACGGCACCATCGGCCTGGTTGCCTCGCTGCATCACCTGGGGCAGATCGCGCCGGGGGTGCACAAGATCGACACGCCGGTCGGCCCGGTCAGCGCCACGTTGCACGCCAACGGCGCGGTCACGTTGCGCAATGTGCCCGCCTATCGCTATCGCCAGCATGTCTCGGTGCAAGTGCCTGGACATGGCTTGGTCTACGGCGATATCGCCTGGGGCGGCAATTGGTTCTTCCTGGTTTCCGATCATGGCCAAGCGCTGGAAATGAACAACGTCGAAGCACTGACCGACTACACCTGGACAATGCTCAAGGCCCTCGAAGCCCAGGGCATCCACGGCGAAGACGGTGCCCTGATCGACCATATCGAACTGTTCGCCGACGACCCCCAGGCCGACAGCCGCAACTTTGTCATGTGCCCAGGCAAGGCCTACGACCGCTCGCCCTGCGGCACCGGCACCAGCGCCAAGCTCGCATGCCTGGCGGCCGACGGGAAACTCGCCGCCGGTGAGCCGTGGATACAAGCCAGCATCACCGGCAGCCAATTCGAAGGCAGCTATGAATGGGAGGGCGAACGTGTGCGCCCTTCCATCACCGGCCGCGCCTACATGACCGCCGACAGCACCTTGCTGATCGACGAACAGGACCCCTTCGCGTGGGGCATCTGAACCGCCCCCGCCCCTTCAATCAAACTGGAGCTGAAACAATGAATACCACTATCTTCACCGGTTGCATCCCTGCATTGATGACGCCGTGCACCGCCCAGCGCAAACCGGACTTTGACGCACTGGTCGCCAAGGGCCGCGAACTGATCGATATCGGCATGAGCGCGGTGGTGTACTGCGGCTCCATGGGCGACTGGCCGTTGCTGACCGAGGCCGAGCGCCAGGAAGGCGTGGCGCGCCTGGTGGCCGCCGGTGTGCCGACCATCGTCGGCACCGGCGCGGTCAACAGCCGTGAAGCCGTGGCCCATGCAGCGCATGCGGCGAAGGTCGGCGCCCATGGTTTGATGGTCATCCCGCGGGTGCTGTCCCGTGGCGCATCGGCGACGGCGCAAAAGGATCACTTTGCAGCCATCCTCAAGGCGGCGCCAAACCTGCCGGCGGTGATCTACAACAGCCCTTACTACGGCTTCGCCACCCGCGCCGACCTGTTCTTCGAACTGCGTCGCGAGTACCCGAACCTGATCGGCTTCAAGGAATTCGGCGGTGCTGCAGACCTGCGCTACGCGGCCGAACACATCACCTCCAAGGACGATGACGTGACCTTGATGGTCGGCGTGGATACCCAAGTGGTGCACGGCTTCGTCAACTGCAACGCCACCGGCGCAATCACCGGCATCGGCAATGCACTGCCACGGGAAGTCCTGCAACTGGTGGCCTTGAGCAAGAAAGCCGCCAAGGGCGACGCCACTGCACGTCGCCAGGCGCGGGAGTTGGAGTCGGCGCTGGCGGTGCTGTCGTCCTTCGACGAAGGCTGCGATCTGGTGCTGTTCTACAAACATCTGATGGTGCTCAACGGCGACAAGGAATACACCCTGCACTTCAACGACACCGATGCCCTCAGCGATGCCCAGCGTCGTTATGCAGAGAACCAGTACGCGCTGTTCCGCCAGTGGTACGCCAACTGGTCGGCCGAGCAGAACGTCGTTTAACACTATTCAAGGCAGCAAAGATCAAATGTGGGAGCTGTCGAGCTCCGGCGAGGCTGCGATGGGATCACTGCGGTGTACCTGCCAGACCGCAGCGCCTGCATCGCAGCCTCGCTGGGGCTCGACAGCTCCCACAGTGGATTCTCTTCGCCAAGCCCATCTTTACTTTCCAGGACTACGCCATGACTCTGACGGGCACCATGCTGATTGGTCAGCACTCCATTCCAGGCAGCCGCGAGGCCATCCGGGCGATCAATCCTGCCACCAACCTTGCGTTGGAACCCGCCTACGCCGGCGGCACCGCCGAACATGTCGAACACGCCTGTGCGTTGGCCTGGAGCGCCTTCGATAACTATCGCGAAACGCCGTTGGCGGCTCGCGCCGAATTCCTTGAAACCATCGCCAACGAAATCGAAGCCCTGGGCGATGAACTGATTGAACGGGCGATGGCCGAGACCGGCCTGCCCCGCCCACGCATCCAGGGCGAACGCGGGCGCACCTGCCAGCAATTGCGCACCTTTGCCCGCACCGTGCGCGCGGGTGAATGGCTGGATGTGCGGGTGGATACTGCACAACCGGACCGCCAGCCGCTGCCTCGCTCGGACCTGCGTCAACGCCACGTACCGCTGGGGCCGGTGGCCGTGTTCGGCGCGAGCAATTTTCCGCTGGCATTCTCGGTGGCGGGCGGTGATACAGCGTCGGCACTGGCGGCCGGTTGCCCGGTGATCGTGAAGGCACACGGCGCGCATCCTGGCACCAGCGAACTGGTGGGCCGCGCGGTGGCCCGGGCCGTTCAGCAATGTGGCCTGCCTGAGGGTGTGTTTTCGCTGTTGTATGGCTCGGGCCGCGAGGTCGGTATCGCGCTGGTGTGCGATCCGCGCATCAAGGCCGTGGGTTTCACCGGCTCGCGCAGCGGCGGTATTGCCTTGTGCCAGGCGGCCCAGGCGCGCCCCGAGCCGATCCCGGTGTATGCAGAGATGAGTTCGATCAATCCGGTCTACCTGTTTCCCGCTGCGTTGAGCGCACGCGGTGAAGCATTGGCACGAGGTTTTGTCGCGTCCCTGACCCAGGGTGCCGGCCAGTTCTGCACCAACCCCGGGCTGGTGATTGCCGTTGCAGGGCAAGCGCTGGACCACTTCGTCGGCACGGCTGCCAACCTGCTTCAACACAGCACTGCCCAGACCATGCTGACACCGGGGATCTTCAAGGCTTACGAAGACGGCGTCAGCGCCCTGACCCGGCATGCTCAGTTCGCAGGTACCGGTCTGCCGGCAGAAGGGCCGAACCAGGGACAGGCCCATTTGTTCGTGACCCAGGCCCGGGACTTTCTCGCCAATCACAGCCTGCAAGCCGAGATATTCGGCGCCGCGTCATTGATCGTGCAATGTGCCAACGTCGATGAGGTCCGCCGGGTCAGCGAACACCTGGAGGGCCAACTGACCGCCACACTGCATCTGGATGACGACGACCTGGCAACTGCCCGCGCGCTGCTGCCGACCCTGGAACGCAAGGCCGGCCGCCTTCTGGTCAACGGCTGGCCGACCGGCGTTGAAGTGTGTGATGCGATGGTGCACGGAGGACCATTCCCGGCCACCTCGGACTCACGCACCACCTCGGTGGGCACCGCCGCGATCCTGCGATTCCTGCGGCCGGTGTGCTACCAGGATTTCCCGGATAGCTTGCTGCCGACGGCCCTGCAACACGGCAACCCATTGCTGCTGCGGCGCTTGCTCGACGGTCAGAGGGAAGCCTAGAACATGTCCGATAACGTCATGCCAGACGTCGCCGTAGTGGGCGCCGGCATCATCGGCGTCGCCTGCGCGCTGCAACTGGCGCGCCAGGGCCGGCGGGTGGTCATCATCGATCAGCAGGAACCTGGCCACGGCGCCTCGTTCGGCAATGCCGGCCACCTGGCGACCGAGCAAGTGTTCCCCATCGCGGATGCGTCGATCCTGACGCGTTTGCCCGCCATGCTCATGGACCCGATGGGCCCGCTGCGCCTGGACTGGAAATACCTGCCGCGTGCACTGCCGTGGTTTACCCGGCTGCTGCTGAACCTGCGCCCGGCGCCCTTCCAGCGCACCGTCGCCGGGATCCGCGCGCTCAATGAAGGCAGCCTGGGCGCCTGGCACCGGCTGCTGGGCAGCATCGAGCGCCCGCACCTGATGCGCGAAGACGGCTCGTTGCTGGTCTTCGAGCGCGCCGAGTCGCGACAGGCCATTGATGCATTGCAGGCACGCATGAGTCAGCAGGAAGTGCCGGTGGACCACTGGCACGCGAGCGTGGTGCAGGACGCGGCGCCACAACTCAGCAAAGGGATTCAGGGCGGGTTGTTTTTTCCACGCACCGGGCATTTTCTCGATCCCTATGGGGTGGTTTGCGAGCTGATGGAGGCGGCCAAAGCCAGCGGGGTGCAATTTCTCAAGCGTCAGGTCGTGGGCGGGAAGCTGGACGAGCACGGTGTTTCATTGCGGACCGACCAAGGCATCGTGGCCGCGTGCCAGGTGTTGATCGCATGCGGTGCGCACTCAGCCAGCCTGACCGGCGCACTGACTGGCAAAAAGGTCCCGCTGGATACAGAGCGCGGCTATCACCTGATGTTGCCCCATGAGCATGGACGGTTGCCGTTTGCGGTCACGTCATTGGAGCGCAAGTTCATCATGACGCCCATGGACGGCGGATTGCGGCTGGCAGGTACCGTGGAGTTCGCCGGCCTTGATCGCCCACCGAACATGGAACGCGCGTGGCAGTTGCATCGACTGAGCCAGGGGCTGTTTCGTCGTGACTTGAGTACCGAGGACGCGACGCCGTGGATGGGGTTTCGCCCTTCCCTGCCGGACTCGCTGCCGATTATCGACAAGGTGTGCAAGGGCAAGGTGCTGCTTGCCTTTGGGCATCAGCATCTGGGCCTGACGCAGGCTGCGGTGACGGCGGAGTTGATTGCACGGCTGGCATCGCCTGCGGCCGCGTCCAACGGGCTGCCGGCGCTTGAGCCCTACCGGCTGGATCGTTTCTGAGATCATCGGAAACGTCTTGCTACTGTTTCGCACTTTCGGCGATACAAGGCAGGTCATTATCGTGCATGACCTTACGGTTACGCTCCGTTGAGAACCTGCCTTGAACAACCACACCTGTATGCAGCCCCGTCCATCGATGCGCAGAACGCTCCGAAGCGTTGCTTGCGGCATGCTCGCCCTATTGCTCTGCACGACAGCCCTGGCAGAACCGGGCATGCCGCTTGGCCAGAAATCATTCGAAGCGTATCGCGCCGCTACCTTGCAATGGCTGCGGGACCATCGTGACTTCCAGGGCACCGACAAGGATGCCGAACTCAACTGGAACGCCCCGCAGGAATGGCGCCCGGCGGGTGCCCCCAAGCGCGGGATCATTCTCGTGCATGGCCTGGGTGACTCACCCTGGTCTTTCCACGATATCGGCAGCGCACTGGCCGCCCGCGGCTTCCTGGTCAGGACCGTGCTGCTGCCCGGCCACGGCACGCAACCGGCCGACATGCTGCAGGTACGCATGGAAGACTGGCGCCGGGTGGTGGACGAACAGGCTGCGATCCTTCGCGCAGAGGTAGGAGAAATCTACCTCGGCGGCTTTTCCACCGGCGCCAACCTGGTACTCGACTACGCCTACAAACACGACGACGTCGCGGGGCTGCTGCTGTTCTCTCCCGCGTTCCAGTCCAGCATGACCTACGACTGGCTGACACCCCTGATCAGTTGGGCGCGCCCCTGGCTGCTGGCGCCAGACGCCAGCCGGCCACAACAGAGCCTGGTGCGCTACATGACAGTGCCCACCAACGGTTTTGCCCAGTTCTACCGCAGCAGCCGGCTAGCCCGCCAGGACCTGGAGCGGCGCCCCTATGACAAGCCGGTATTCATTGCCGTCGCAGCCCACGACTCAGTACTCGATACGCACTACGTGCTGGAGACCTTCCAGCAACGCTTCAGCAACCCCCATAGCCGCCTCGCCTGGTACGGCGCATTGCCAGAGAGCGCCTGGGATACTCGCCGTGTAAAAGCGCGTACCGACTACCTGCCGGAGTTGCGGATCAGCCAGTTCTCCCACATGGGGTTGCTGTTCTCACCCGACAACGCTCTGTATGGCGAACAGGGCAGCCTGCGGTTTTGCTGGAACGGCCAGACGGACGACGCAACCCGCGCCTGCGAACAAGGGGCCGACGTGTGGTATTCGGACTGGGGCTACCGTGAGCCGGGCAAGATGCACGCGCGGTTGACGTTCAATCCGTATTTCACCTGGCAGCTTGGGGTGATTGACGAGGTCCTGGGCAAGCAGGACCTGGCGAGTCATTAAACGGCAAATCCGGTAAACCGCGTTTATCCCGCGACGCCCAGGAACGGCAGCGCCAGGTACAACTTGATCACGATCGCATTGGTGATATCGATGAAAAAGGCGCCCACCATCGGCACCACCAGAAATGCAATCTGCGATGGCCCGAAACGCTGGGTCACCGCCTGCATGTTCGCAATGGCAGTTGGCGTGGCACCGAGCCCGAAACCGCAGTGCCCCGCCGCCAGGACCGCCGCGTCATAGTTGCTCCCCATCACCCGGAACGTCACGAAAATCGCAAACAGCGCCATCATCAACGCCTGCGCAGCCAGCAGGATGAAAATCGGCAGGGCCAGCGCGGCGAGGTCCCAGAGCTTGAGCGACATCAATGCAATCGCCAGAAACAACGACAGGCTGACATTCCCTAGCACCGAGACTTCGCGCTCGAATACCTGGTGCCAGCCCAGCGCCGACAGGCCATTACGCAACACCACACCGACAAACAAGACACACACAAACGTCGGCAGCTCAAAGGCCGTGCCCTGGATAAAACCGCTGAGGAACGTGCCCACTTGCAGGCTGATGGCGAGCAGCGCCAGGGTCTCGATAAAGGAGAAGGAGGTGATCATGCGCTCTTGATTCGGCTGCTCGAACCCTTTTGGCCCTCGCGGTTGTACCGGCGCCAGGGCGGGCGTCTGGACGCGCTTGATCAGCAGGCGAGCGACCGGGCCGCCAATCAGGCCGCCGAGCACCAGGCCAAAGGTCGCGGAAGCAATGGCCAGTTCGGACGCCGACGCCACGCCATACTTCTCGCTGAACACCGCGCCCCAGGCCGCGCCGGTCCCGTGCCCACCCGACAGCGTAATGGAGCCCGCCAACAACCCCATCAATGGATCGAGCCCCAGCGCCTTGGCCAGCGCAATCCCCATCGCGTTCTGGACCACCAGGAGCGCCGTCACCACCAGCAGGAAAATCCCCAGCACCCGCCCGCCTTTCTTCAGACTGGCGAAATCCGCATTCAAACCAATGGTGGCAAAGAAAGCCAACATCAGTGGCGTCTGCAGCGACGAATCAAACCGGACCTCAATGCCAGCGAGCATACGCAGGACCAGGAGCAGCACCGCCACCACTAAACCGCCGGCCACCGGCTCCGGAATATTGTAAGTGCGCAGGAAACCGACTCGAGCGACCAGCCCGCGCCCAAGTAAAAGCACCAGGGAGGCGGCGACCAGCGTTGAATAGAAGTCGAGTTGAAGCATGGGGCAGCTCTCTGTAGTTATTTATGACGAATCGGGGCAGGCCTATCGATCCTTCGGAACAACACAGGAAGAGTAGTAGTACGACGCCATCTTTAACCTCGGAAAAGTCCTAACGTTGCCGAACGGAATCCCCAGGACGTTCAGGCGAAAGACTTGCGAAGCACTATCAGGAGGGGGCGACGGAAAGATGATCAAATGCGTGGAGGTCGGCGCCGAATGGCGCGCTGAGATGAGAGCCTTGCAAATCGCAGGCAACAAAAAAGGGCCCACCTTTCGGTGAGCCCTTCTAGACCGCCCAGCAGAGCGGATTTTGTTTGGAAGGCGCGATTGGACTCGAACCAACGACCCCCACCATGTCAAGGTGACCCCGGAACACGCGCAAGCATATGATCTGTAAAGGAAAATACTGCTCTTCAGCGCCATCCAAATACGCTATTTCACCTTATAAGAATCAATAACTTAGCGTTGTATATTCCTACAGTGGTTCCCCTCTCCGGCGTCCCTGCCGAACGAACAAATCCATTTTGATCCGAGCCTCAGTCAACTGTCGGGAATGATGTGAACATGAAGTGCTGCGATATATCATTGTAGGCATTGGGATTTGCAGTGCTCTCTCCTCCAGCCAGAATGGTGAACGTCCCCCTGGAGGTGCCATCAGTTTTTTGTTGCAGTGGAATTGAAGGCAGGGCAAATGATTGTCGAATTCCTGCGCGTACAGGCCATGAGGCCCACATTCCACGAGTAGTTGCACCAGTTATACCGTTCACGTACACGCGCAGATCCGCTCTGTTTTTTCCGGAATTTCTTACAGCTGTTACCGTATCTGAATTAGTACCAGCGTTAGTTATCCCTGTTGCACTTAGTGCAATAGGCATCCACCAATCATACTGCTGAAGTGCAATTTTCTTCGAGCCGCACGTTAGTCCGAGGCACTTGGATACAACCTCTGCGATGTACTGGTGACCCAGAACGCCAGGATGCGCGCCATCAGAAAACATCTTTAAATCATGTATCCTATACTTATCACTTGAAAACCCTCCAAACTTGTTAAACATGTCCGGAAATGGAATATATACCCCATTAGTTTGTTTGGCCAGCCGTTGCAATTGGCGCCTCGTAACATCATTGCCAGGCTTATTCCAAACAAAGTCAGGCACGATAACTGGAACATCATATGCAATTGAATACTTTACAATCCAATCTATTCTTTTTTTAAATTCCGCATAATATGTTCCTTTTTTTGAGTTTTCTCCACTATCATTATATCCGAGCGCGCAGATGAACATCGCGCTTCCGCTCATCAATCTGGCAATGGCATTCTCATCAAGCCAACGCAATCGCCTACCGGAATTTGAGAAATTATTGACAACTAGTTCGCCTTCTTTTGCCACATAACTAAAACCACATAGCTCAACTATTCCTGCTGAGGTCGTAATGCACTCCACTTTGCATGAGCCGGATCCGTCGTCTAAAGCCTGTACAGCAATATAATTAAAGGGCTGACGGACACTTGCATCAGTGTCTACAGCAGCAACTACTTCGCCATTCACCTTAACATCAAAAGTCCCGCCGCCAGGCATGCCAATATACCAGACCAAAACGACTCTTTGAAATGTAGGAATTTTCGTAGAGATAATATTCCCTACTAAAGTAGATCTCCAAGAAAGACCCTGAGGAACATACTCGCCGTTAGATCCATTATGTGGAATCCAGTGGATTGACTCACCATTTATGCTCGTCAATAAAACATCATGTATATCTTGTGAAAATGTATCACCCGCCCCCAACTCCAGCAACGGTACAAAACCGTAGCCAGACACTTCAAATTCAGCATTGATCATTCTTTTGAATATGTTTACCCAGCTATTACGATATAGATCACCGGCGAATGCACCATGGCTTATCGAATCGCCCAGCACGCAAACAGCTGAAGTCGGTGAGGCATTAGCCCTCACCCGAGAAAGCATGGAGGGCACCAACGCTCCCAGTTTCAATAGACTTGAATAGGACTCCGGCGATGCACTCCAGCCTCCTTTTGCAGAAGCCCCAATGGCTTGCGCTGCTGGCGTGGAAAGCGCCATCAATGCTGTGCCTGCTTTCATAAAGCCACGCCGCGACAATACCAAAATGCCACCCCCCCAAAATGTTGCGGGAGTATACATACGCAACGAGCTAATTCAACATCGGCGCCGGCCAACTTTTCATCCCCAGTACCAGGGTTATTCACCTGGACAGGATTGGCGGAATTTGCAGTGACGGCCATCGGGTAAGGTAACCGGGCTTATTTACTTCCGCATTGATACTTTCTTTGCGTATGCCTGGCATGCCCGCAGCGCGATCACGGCGTTATCCCCGTCGTCGGTGATGGTGATAATTCGTTGAGCATGCGCTGGGTCAAGTTGGGCTCGACGGATTGCATGAACCACGCCGACGGCGCCGGGGGGGGCAGGCACGTTGCAGCCACTGGCTGAATCCGTGGCGTCGAGAAGGACTGACAGCCGCACATCAGCAGTAGCAAGACGGTCACGCAGCAGAGCCTGGTTGCGCTGGGCATCGGATAATTCCTTGGTGTGGTGTTGGTCGGCGGCGGCCAGTTGCTGCTCGATGACTAGGCGCTTGTCTTGCTCGGTCCGTGCCTGGGTGGTGGCGGCATTGGCGGCCGGCGTTCGGGAGGATCTGCAGCAGCTGCTGCTCAGTGATCGGCATGCTTTTCTCCAGGCAATAAAAAACCGCTCAAGGCGGCATCGGTGTTCGATTGCGGATCAGCCCGCGACGGGCTCGACCGTGACCGGCAGCGGGTACCGGGCTTTGATGGCGGCGACGGACGCAAGCCAGGCGGCATAGTCCGGTTCGCGGCCCTGGCTCAGCGCGTCGTAGTCAGCATCCAAGCGCAGCGGGTCGGATTCGGACAGGTAGGCCGCACGGCGCAATGACAGCGCGGTGTCGAGGTCTGCTTGCAACTGCTCAGTCTGGCGCTGTTCGGCGGTGATCATCTTGCTGAAGTCGATATTGCTCATGCTGGCAGGCTCACTTTTCCGTCAGGTGGATCGATGATGTCCGCGGGGAACCGTGCCGAGACAGATGCCTCCGGGCTGCACGGGAACATCAGGGTCAGGACCAATTGCCCGTTGATGCGCGTCACATCGCTGGCCAGGACATCGCACTTCACCGCCTCAGCCGGGAGCGTGGCGCCTTCTGGGAGTGCGCTGAAATCGAAGCGCTCGCCGTCGATGGTGAGCACATCCCCGCGCCGCACAATCGTCAGCGCTTCGCTCGGGTCAATCGGGGCATAGGGTGACAACTTGATCTTCATTAGAACCACCGTCCGATGCAGAGAATTTGTGTGGTGCCGATCGTCTGCGGTGTTGCGCCGTTTCTGTAAACGATCCTGACTGTGTTGGAGTTCACGGAGTAGGAGGTCGTAAACCCGTAAGTATCAAACGTCGACGTTGGAATGCCGGTCGCAACTACCGAGAACGCCGAACTTGCGAACTGAGCAGCAATTTGCATGTTGCCGAAGTCCTTCAGCTGGTTGGCCGTCATATCAACGAGGGTCGTCACCAGGCGCTGGCAGATCATCGTGCCGTCGGCAAACTTCACGTAGGTGCCGTTTGCGTTCGACCCAGACTCAAACACGGCGCCTGTCGGCACGCCGCCGACCTGCGAAACAGGGCCAAGCAGCGCAGCAACTGCGGCAGACCCCAAGCCGAGGCCGTTGCGTGCTGCGGCCTGTGTGCTGCCCCCGGTGCCGCCTTTCGCCACGGGCACGATGTTTTCCGTGGACACCGAACCCAGGCCGGCAAGTGTTGCGCCCCATTGCTGAATCATCGCCCGGGCTTGGTCGGCCAGATCCTTTGTATACCCCTGCACTGGTGTCAGCGCATAAACGCCGGCGCGTTGGTGGCGCTTCGATAGTTTGGCGTGATGGAAAGCGCGGTATTGCTTGCGATGTTGGTGATTTCGTACCACCCACCATCAGGCCCAAGGAAAGCATCCCCTAAAGCTGTTGAAGACGCCGACCTCGTACGTCGGCTTTTTTGTGTCTGAAATTCAGGCTGCCTTCACCGACGCATCCATCACGTCCAGGCTCTGCCGAACGTGATTGATCTCTTGGCGGATCAGGCTCAGAGGGTTGGCAACTGACCCGGGCGTGCAGCGTAAAGCGCCAAGAACAGTTATCCAGCGGGAGAACAAGCCGAAAGGCCCGCGGCTGGAAGAACAATTGAATCAGGTCGGCGACTGACGCCAGTAGCGGGAAACCGACCAGCAGAACATTTCACGTCAGCGCCTGAATCGGGCGCTTTCGGAAGCCAACTGAATAGCGGCTATCGACGCTTACCCATGCCCGGCGCTCCACCGCTAACGATCTGAACCCATCCTTTAGGCATGGATCGATGCGGAGCGGAGCTCAGATGAGTTTCGTCTATGTCTTTGGTGCACGCCGGGCAAAGCGTAGGCGGTTGTTGCCATTGGATATGAATTGAAAACTTGCTATCACACCGCCAACAGACCTTTCGGACCCATTTCGACTCTGAATCCTTGATTGAAGGCTTCGTTTGCTTTGGTGGTGAAGCTAACTTCGGTTTTTTAGCTGTCTTGCTGGCTTTTTTTGCCTCTTTGATCGCCGATCGAGCGGCCTTACGACTCTGCTTCGTGCCCTTTTGCTTTGCGACTTCTCGAAGTTCGATAATTTTGTTGAGTCGCGCAAACTCCAAGCGAAGGTCTCTGGTTAGGTCATCAAGCTCATAGTCAGCCTTATATGCCAACGACCGGACTACACCTTCTTCGATTTCCTTGCGCTTGCTGGCAGCGCGATCAGAGAAATATTGCTCAGACTCTTCGCTGAATCCATCCCGAGACATGTGCGGCGCAGTCTCACCCTCGCCGGATTTTCTTATGAGCTTCAATCGCTCGAGCTTATCGCCATCCATGTGGAACCCCGATCCCTGACCATATCGGCAGAGTAGCAATTAGCTGGTACTGAGCGCCAGGTGAGTGATTCTAGTGACGAGGTGTTGACCGAACTGGCGAATGACCTGGTAAGCGGCGCGAGAGACACCCACAGATTTACTGATGCCGCTTCTATGAGGCGGCATTGGAAATCAACGGAGGGCAACACGATGACCGATGCAGCAGCAACACAAACGAAGTGCACGTACTGCGGCAAGCCAGCCGAAAAGGTGGTGCGCCGCAACATTCACGACCGCACTCGCGACCCATACACCAATCGGCAGGTGCTTCGCACTCGAGAGTTGTCGTTTTGCAGCGCCGAGCATGCAAGCAACTACCAGATGGGCTGCGAAGGCTGACGGACCTTTTCACTGATGCCCATCCAGAGCGGTGGGCATCGGGAAAATAACCGGAGCATGACCATGAACAAAGAACAGATTTACGACGCTCAGATCAGCCCGCTCATGCGGCAGGTCATTGCGATCTGTAAGGAACACGGCATCGCGATGATGGCGAGCTTTTCCATTGGTCACGATGGCGAAGGCCCGAACGGTGAAGACTGCTCGAATTTGACGTGCAACACGTTGCTGCCTGATGGAGCTGGCGAGCCATACTCTGTTTTTGCACAGGCGAACGCATTGATCCGCCGTAATGGACGGCCGGCTCCGCTGACGTTCACCACGGAACACGGCGACGGCTCCAAGACCATGACGGCAGTTATCTGAACAACCAGCGCCACGATAGCCTGTCGTTAAATGCCCGGTCACCTGCATGACAAAATTTTCGTACTTTATGGAGCCAATACAATCTAGTAGCTTAGAACTGAAATCCTAAACGTGAAACGGCATACCGCCGCTACATGATGAACACCTTAAGGTCTCGTAGAATGAGTGTGACAAAAAATTGGCTGAGGCTGTCCTTTGCGCTTTTGTGGCGCGCGTTTCTATTGTTCCAAATTTTCGGTTTGGTATTTGGTGTACTGCTTGGAAAACTCCTACTGCCGAGCTCATTCGTCATATTGATTAAGCCTACAATTTTGTACGGATCATTAGCTCTGGTAGTAGTTATCGCTGAAGCCGGATTCAAGCTCAATCTACTTCAATGCATTTTCGGAAAACGTTTAAATCTGTCAAAACCACAATGGCGCATGTGTGCACTTTCACTGGCGTTGCTTCTCGCAACTATGGCAGTGTTGAGCGTTGCGGTCGCTTTTTCCACGCCATTTGATTTTTGGCTTTACTACAAAGTTTTCGGCAGTCCGGTGATATTTGTTGCTGGCATATTCGCTATTTCTTGGATTGCCATCAGCAAGACCAGCATTCACCAGTAATCGCACCTCCCCTAGTGGTGGCTGACCGCTCTGAACAGGGCCTCAGCTCCACCATTCCTACAGCAATGCATTGAGGACTCCCTGTCCTCTCATATCAATCCGATTTTTCGGATTCCCACCTCTACCCGTCAGCACTCCTCCCCCGCGCCCATCGGCAACCAGCGGGAGGCATGAGTGTTGACGAATACAGGTGAACCAACGAACGGAGAAAATCATGGCCAAGAAGGTTGGCGTAAAAACCAGGAGCGCCCAAATCGGCGTTCGAATCAGCCCCCGCGCTAAGTACATGCTCGATGTAATGGGTCGCATCCAGCGCAGAACAATGAGTGGAGTTATCGAATCGGCTCTTTTGGCTTATGCCAAGTGCGACGAAGAACGCTTAGCCGACCAGACATGGTCAACGGATGAAAGCGAACGATTGCTCAACCTTTACCTAGTAGCGCCTCACCTCCTGTCATTCGACGAAGAGATTGAGGCCAAGCGGCTAATCGCAGCCAAAGCAACCGCCTAACCCCAAGCAATGGAGGCCGCCAATCGTCAATGATCTCTGGGTCGAGATCGATGCCCGCAGCGCCGGTAACGGTGGGCGGCACCCGGCGCCGGTTGCGGTCAGCTTAGGCTGACTGTGCGATGAGAGCCTTCCAACGATGTCGGACGCCAACCCCGCAGGTGCGAGACACCTAGCATAAGGTATGCGTTCTCACTTCTTGGGGAGGTAGTACGAGCACATATCTGGAAGCTTAGATACGACGACAGAGTTGCTCATATTGAACGCCAACGATTGGATTTTTGCTTTGGAAGCTGGATCAGCTTTGACTCGGCGAACTTCTGCTCTAAGCGACTCGGTCGTCTCCGGATCGCTATTTAAAGCGTTCTCAACGCTGCTATTCGAATCTGGATTGGCCTTGACGCAAAGGCTTTCAATGGCCAGCAAATTGACGGCGTTTTCGGTGTCGTCCTCTGCTGCGCTTGCCAAGGTACTTGCGACCGAGGAAACGCTCAATAGCAGAAGCGCTGCAGTAATTCGCTTTAAAAACATCATTGATCTCCCTGAAAAAACTGAAATTTATCATAGCGCTATTGATTGACGATTTTCCAGTTTTCCCCCGCATAGACACCTCCCCACCCACTACCAACAACCTTACCGGTCAGGTGCCCGACAGACCTATTTATGCCGGGATTCAAAGACGGCCACTTCAAATACGTCGCTTACACCGACTAACCCACCCAGCCGCCTCGGAGGCGACCATGAACGCAGCATTGAAGATATGCCAGGAGCGTTACGACGCTCAGTTGCCTCCAGAGGTCAGCGAGAGCGACGAGGTGACGGACTGGCTTGAGCATTCGGCGGAGCGCCTGGTGTGCGGCGTCGACATCAAGTGGAAGCGCCGCTACGGCCAGCCGCAGGTGGTGACGTTCGACCGGTTCTGCACTGTCCTGCAAGGCCATCTGAACCAGCGCCAGATCGACGGCCTGGACCAGCGCGATTCGTTTGCCCGCCTGCTGCTGTCGGCAATGCTCGGCAGCCAGAGCGATGCCCGCGCCCACGCTGCCGACTTGCTGGGCCAGCAGCGTCCGATTGAGGCGGTCGAGAAGATCGCTGTGGCGCTGCTGAGGCCCTATGCCGAGGACGCTGTAGCGGCGGAACGGGAAGAGCGCGAAGACGATGTGGATGCAGACCTATGAGCCCTCACATCCTGATCGATGAGGCGCTGGAGGCCCTGGAGCATCCCAGCAGTGAACCAGGCGCCCA
Source organism: Pseudomonas sp. KK18 (assembly GCF_037094675.1). Lineage (NCBI taxonomy): Bacteria > Pseudomonadati > Pseudomonadota > Gammaproteobacteria > Pseudomonadales > Pseudomonadaceae > Pseudomonas > Pseudomonas sp. KK18. The sequence goes on along the minus strand of NZ_CP146605.1, from coordinate 2,360,526 downwards.
AGCCGTCGTGGTGCGGATGATCACCAACATGCTCACTGGCGACGCAATCACCGTCGAGGAGTTCAACCATTACTGCCAGCGGCTGCTGAAGATCACCACGCAGCGCAAGGAGGACGCATGACCACCGCACCGGTTAAATCGCTAATCGACGAGCAGCTCGACGACGTGGAGGCCAAGCTGATCATGCTGGGCTTCGGCCTCCCCTTCAATGAAGTGATCGGCCAGCCGCGTGAGCGTGCCGTGGCCACCCTGCCGAAGCGCCTTACAGCAACCATGAAGGGCGGGCGGATCGCGGTGAGGGTTCGGCCGTGACCACCCGCCAGCGCACCAGGCGCCTACTGATCTGGCGCGGCTCTTTCTCTGCCCTCTCCGTCTGCACCTTCCTGATGTTGCTCAGCGCCCTCGCTGACCGAATCACCCAATAACCAACACCTTCAATCGCTGCGAGCATCGCGGCAAGGATTCCCCATGTCGACAAACATGCAGATCTGGGAAAAGGTCAGCACGACCGACACCCGCTACACCAAAGCTGCCGAGGTTGGCGGACAGAAGATCACCAGCCTGAACGGCACGGCGATGATCATGAAAGCCACGGAGATATTCGGGCCTGTCGGCATCGGGTTTGGGTGGTCAGTCATGGAGGAGCGCTTCGACGCAGGCTCAGAAATGGCTAGCGGCGAAGGCGACAAACGCCTCGTACTGGGTCGAGAGCTCAACCACACCATCAAGATTCGCTTCTGGTTCGAGCTGGACGGCAAGCGCGGCGAGATCGAGCAGTACGGCTGCACTCGCTACCTCTACAAATCGAAGTTCGGTACGACAACCGATGGCGAGGCGCCGAAGAATCGCTGACCGATGCCATCAAGAAATCGCTATCTATGCTCGGCTTCAGCGCCGACGTGTTCCTGGGGATGTTTGACGACGCGGAGTACGTCAATCAACTGAAGGACGAAGAGCTGATTGAACACGCCGAAGACCAGGAGGCCGAGAGGGCTCGCCAGCAGCAGGAGCGCCTGGACTACATCAAATCGGTTATCGACACGATGGCCGGAGCCCAGTCCCCCCAAGAGCTGAAAAAGATCCATGACGTTGCGGTACGCAAACTCACTCTGCGCAAGGACACCAAGGGCGCCGAGCGTATCTCGCTGGAATGGAAGCGAATCACCGATGCCGATAAGGAGGCTGCAGCATGACCCAGCTCTACACACTCACCGGCAAGCTGGCCGAACTTCAAGCAATGGCTGACACCGACGACGAGGGGTTGAAGGAGGCTCTGCAGTACGCCATGGAGGAGATCCAGGGCGAGTTCGGCGATAAGGCTGAGAGCGTCGTCATGCTGAGTCGGAACATCCAAGGCGACATCGACGCAATAGACAAAGAAGTCGACCGGCTGAATGAGCTCAAGCGCATCCGGAAGAATACCGTAGGCAAGCTCGACGAGTACTTGCGCAATAACATGGAGGCCTCCGACATCAAGACGATCAGGCGACCGTTGTTCACGATCACTCTGGCTTTGGCGCCCGAAAAGGTCATCGTCGATAAAGAAGACGATATCCCGGATGACTTCATCGACACCAAAACCGTGTTCTCTCCCGACAAGCGTGCTATCGCGACCAAGCTCAAGGAAATCCGAGATCACAACGCAGCCGTAACAAAGCGTATGGCGGCCGGTGAGGATGCGGAGCACGAACTTTTACCCGAACCAGCCTGGGCTCACTTGGAGCGCGGCGACAGTTCAATCCGCATTAAGTGAGGCCCTCATGATCAGCAACTACCTCAGCCTGGTCGAGGCACTACGCCCGGCCTCGGATGAACTGGCGGCCCAGGTCGCCCGGTTTCTGGCCGGCGGCGGCCAGATCGAAGAAGCGGCGCCCATCGGGTATAAGCCCAAACCCATCACCTACAGCAACCAGATGCCGCCAGCGCTGAAGCCATTTGTTCGACGGCGGGTTGAGGCGACTCCCCTGCCCCCTGCACTCAAAAGATATACGCCAGCAGGAACGCGACGAGCTTGCCGAGCGTATTCGGGAACTGGGAGCCACGCACACGCAAACGGAGGCATCGGTTGCCTTGGGCCTGAGCCGGCGCACCCTCTACAGCTTCGCGAAGGAGTACGGCATCGCCTTCAAGAAGCCAACCCGGGGCGGCGCCAACGGCGCAGTTCGAAGCGAACAGGTTCAGGCCCGCGACGCGAAGTACGCCGAGCGGATTCGCGCCTTCCTGGAACTGGGCATCACCCGGCGCCAGTGCTGCGGCAGGCTGGCGATCGGCAACAAGGCCTTCGAGCGGATCATCGCCGCCCATGGTATCGATTACCCAAAACGATCGTAGAAACATGCCGGAAACGCTAGATTTCGAACATCGTAAACAAGCAAAACCCCATCATCAAGGAGCAAAGGAAATGCTAGAAAACATTAACGAAGCGGGTATCACCAGTCAGGTCGTCGACAATATCTCAGCACTTAAGGCACTCGTTACGGCGAGTGACGCGGTTTATGTGCTTGGATATTACGTGCCTGGAGATGGAGGTGGAGGTGTCTATCGCAGGGATCCCGACGATGTCACTACACCGGACAATAAAGGAAGCGTGATCGTTGGTGACAACGGCACTTACCGTTGGAAGCTTTGCCAAACTACGCCTTATACCCTTAAACAGTTCGGCTGCAAGGGCGACGGAATCACTGACGATACCGCCGGGTACCTGGCTTGCTTCAGCACTGGACTCCCTGTACATATTCCGTCTGGCCGATACAAGGTAGCGCCGATTGGACCGGCCGCTGTCTACCCGGAAGGGCGGGAGCCGAATCGGACCTCCGCCGTGACGCTAGGCACCGGTCAGAACGTTACAGGAGAAGGTGCGGGCTCGGAATTAATCTGGGGCAACACTACCAAGCAGGCATTTTTCAGAGTAGTTAACGCCAAGAATATTGTGATCTCGGGCATCAAATTCACGGGCGGCTACTCTGCGATTATCATCGATCCGACTGCTGATGGATCGGTTGACGATGTAGGGCTTAAAAACTGCACCCTAGATGGGCAGTTGATCGGTTTGCTCGGCGGTCGCCAGTACGCATTGGACCCCACTGGATCCAAGTACTGCTCGAATATCTGGATAGAAACCTGTGACCTTCGAAATATTGTCGTTCACGGCATGGTCGCTACCAACTGTTATCGCCCAAGAGCCACGAGTAATAACTTTGAGTCCTTCACTGGCGGCTTTTGCATAGACTTCTCCCAGGGAACTCGCGGGGGAATTATCAGCAACAACACTGGCAACAATGTTCTGCACTTCTGCAAAGTAGAGTCGTCAAATATAGGCTTGAACGGGCAACCACTACTTCCGGATGCGACAACCGTCGCAAGCCGCGACTGTCTTATTACTGGAAACAACATTACGGGAATACAGCAACTAGGCATTTTCTTTAACAGCGGCACTGACAGACTGATTGCATCTTCCAATAGCTTGCAAGGCTCGTTCACTGTCGCGATAAGCGTCGGCTCGGTCACGGGCTTTACACACGACGGCCAAATTATCATTTCGAATAACATCCTGAAGTTGCTGTCCATAAATGCCATCGGTATTAGGTCCCAGCTCAATACAGCGACACAGCCCCCCCTGATTGAAGGAAATAGCATCAGCGGAGGCTCAATTGGTATTGACTGGCAAACACCACAGGCAAGGTTTGTCGGCAACAATATTACGTCCATCAATACCGGAATCCAGATAAGCGCGGCCGTTAAAAACATCGACTTGCTTAACAACCACATTACTGCTTCCTCCGCTGTAGCGGGTACCGGGACCGCTGCATGGAAGGGGCTAAGGGCTAGAGGCAACACGATCAATGTCACGGAATGGTCGTTTTACTTAGGGACTATTGGAAGCCTTGGATTTTCTGAGTTTTTCGACAATAGCGTAATCAATCAAACCACGCGGGCCAACGGGTCGTTGTTGATCAACAATCCAAGCTCAACACGTTTCGCCATGAACACATTTAATCTTCCTCCTGCATCAGGAGGGTCAATTGTCACCATCGGCAGCGCAACAAAGTGTTCATTGCTAGGCAACATTTCTACAGTGGGTTTTAAAGTGGCCGCTCCCGATGCCACAACCACAGCCCAAACGTTGAATAACATCACGGATGCAAGCTACATCGCCTGATACTCGGACACCATTGAGGAGTGGCATCCCGATATTCAAAAGCACTGAGAAGGCCCATGCCACTACCTCGATATGGTCGATACGGTAACTGGCTGCAATCGCTCATAGTAGTAACCGTTCCTCATATCCGAGTACCGAAAAGCCTGGATCCGGGCCGACCAAATAGCAGATTGGTCAGCCCGGATCCAAGTCGATGACACAAGGTAGCCACATAGAAAAATTCACACCTGTTGCCCACGTGAACCGCATCAACAACCAGGTGCGGCAGCGCCGGCGGCAGGCATGGCTTGATTTGCCGACACATGAAATCGAAGAGGTAGGCCATGGCCAAGGACAACGCGCAGATCCAGCGGGACAAGCGCGCGAAAGAGAAGGCGCTGCTCGACCGGATCGGCGCCGAGAAGCGAACGCTGATTGTCTCGAAAGCGCTAGATGATGCGCTTCAAGTGCTGGGCGAACGTCACGATTTTGAAGAGTGGCAGGAGACGGTCTCGACGCTACTGATCAACCTGGCAGCAGCGCCCGCCGAAGAATCTGCCCGCTTCACCACCATGTCGCGACCTGTTTTCGAGGTTACTGAAAAGCAGTCACGACAGCTTGAAGAGTTCCGCAAGACCGGCATCGAACCCGAATAACCCACCCTACTCGCTGCATGACGAAAAGAAGATCGAGTACCTGGAGGTGGGCGCCGAATTGGCGTTCTGAGGTGGGAGTTTTGCAAAAGTTTTGCAAAAGTTTTGCAAATTCCAGGCAACAAAAAAGGGCCCACCTTTCGGTGAGCCCTTTTAGACCGCCCAGCAGAGCGGATTTTGTTTGGTAGGCGCGATTGGACTCGAACCAACGACCCCCACCATGTCAAGGTGGTGCTCTAACCAACTGAGCTACGTGCCTGCTGTGAGGCGGCATTCTACGGAATTCCCGAGGGGTGTCAACACCTTTTTTGCAGCTAAGCCTATGAATATGCGAATTTTTTATTTGTGGCCAGCACAACGGTATTTTCCGGCGGCTGGCAGCGGATTTTCAACTCAGGTAGGATCGGCGCACTCGTAAAAAATATAAAACAGAGGTTCCAGGATGGCGAACACCCCCTACCCCCAGTCGTATTACGCCGCGTCTGCGAATGCGGTACCTCCTCGCCCAGAGCTGCAAGGGGAAGTTGAAACCGATGTGTGCGTGATTGGCGCCGGCTATACCGGCCTGTCCAGTGCGCTGTTCCTGCTGGAAAACGGCTTTCGCGTGACAGTGCTGGAAGCTGCCAAGGTAGGCTTTGGCGCGTCGGGCCGTAATGGTGGGCAGATCGTCAACAGCTACAGCCGTGATATCGATGTGATCGAGCGCAGTGTCGGCCCCCAGCAGGCGAAATTACTCGGCGACATGGCATTTGAAGGCGGCAGGATCATTCGGGAGCGGGTGGCCAAGTATCAGATCCAGTGCGATCTGAAGGACGGCGGTGTATTTGCGGCACTGAACAGCAAGCACATGGGCCACCTGGAGTCGCAGAAGCGCCTGTGGGAGCGCTACGGCCACACCCAGCTGGAGCTGCTGGACGAGCGGCGCATTCGAGAAGTGGTCGCCTGTGACAACTATGTGGGCGGCCTGCTCGACATGAGCGGCGGGCACATTCACCCGCTGAACCTGGCGCTGGGCGAAGCGGCAGCCGTGGAGTCCCTGGGCGGCACGATTTATGAGCAGTCGGCGGCGACTCGCATCGAGCGCGGCGCCAATCCGGTAGTGCATACGGCGCACGGCAAGGTCAGGGCCAAGTTCATTATTGTTGCAGGCAACGCTTATCTGGGGAACCTGGTTCCGGAACTGGCGGCCAAGTCGATGCCATGTGGTACGCAGGTGATTACCACCGCGCCACTGGGCGATGAACTGGCGAAGACGCTGCTGCCGCAGGATTACTGCGTCGAGGACTGCAATTACCTGCTGGACTACTACCGCCTGACGAGCGACAAGCGCCTGATCTTCGGCGGTGGCGTGGTGTACGGCGCGCGTGACCCGGCGAATATCGAGGCGATCATCCGGCCGAAGATGCTCAAGGCCTTCCCGCAGCTCAAGGACGTGAAGATCGACTACGCCTGGACCGGCAATTTCCTGCTGACCTTGTCGCGCCTGCCGCAGGTTGGTCGCCTGGGGGATAACATCTACTACTCCCAGGGCTGTAGCGGCCATGGCGTGACGTATACCCACTTGGCGGGCAAGGTACTGGCGGAAGCGCTGAGAGGCCAGGCAGAACGTTTTGATGCGTTTGCCGGCCTGCCGCACTACCCCTTCCCCGGCGGACAACTGTTGCGCACGCCGTTTGCGGCGCTGGGGGCATGGTATTACGGGTTGCGGGACAAGCTGGGATTCTGACCCCGGACCACGGGGCTGGCTTGCCGGCCCCTGTACTTGCCGCCCCGGCACCCCATCGCAGACACAAAAAACCCCGGTCTCTCGACCAGGGTCTTTGCTATCGATCCAACCAAGCCAGCGGCTTGCTTTGGCGTCTCAGGGCGTTCAGTGGGCCCTGGAACAGATATGGCGCAGCGGACGGGACTCGAACCCGCGACCCCCGGCGTGACAGGCCGGTATTCTAACCGACTGAACTACCGCTGCGTATCGCTCAGACTGCTGAAGTGTCACCTTCAACCGCCTTCAAACATCTGATTGACCAACCTTGGCTGTTCAATCTCAAATCTGAAACATCAGACCTGGAAAATATGGCGCAGCGGACGGGACTCGAACCCGCGACCCCCGGCGTGACAGGCCGGTATTCTAACCGACTGAACTACCGCTGCGCGTCGGTGCAACCTTTAACGTTGCGTCTTGCCCTATGGCAAAACTCTCAAGAAGTGGTGGGTGATGACGGGATCGAACCGCCGACCCTCTGCTTGTAAGGCAGATGCTCTCCCAGCTGAGCTAATCACCCTTTGCTTCGTTGAGGCCGCGAAATTTACGCAGGTAGCGGACCTAAGTCAATAGCCTGCTTGAAGTTTTTCTGAAAAAGACAAAATGGCTTCAGGACCGCGACCCGCCCTACTCGGTGTAAATCATCTTCTTGCTCATGCCGCCGTCGACGACGAACTCTTGCCCGGTGACAAACCCGGCATTGCGCGACAGCAACCACGCCACCATCGCCGCTACGTCTTCCACAGTGCCTACCCTGCCCGCCGGGTGCTGGGCGTGATCCGCATCCGTCAGCGGCTCGGCACGGCGTGCAGCCGGGTCACGGGCATCGATCCAGCCCGGGCTGACGGCATTGACCCGTACTTCCGGCCCGAGGCTGATAGCCAACGCGTGGGTCAGGGCCAGCAAACCGCCCTTGCTCGCCGCATAGGCTTCGGTGTCCGGTTCCGACTGGCGTGCCCGGGTCGACGCCAGGTTGACGATGGCGCCGCCGTGGGCCCGCAGGTAGGGCGCACAGTGCTTGGCCAGCAACATGGGACCACTGAGGTTCACCGCCAGTACACGATTCCAGTAAGCCAGGTCGAGACTTTCCAGGGTGATATTGCGCGGGTCGGCCACGGCGGCATTGCACACCAGCGCATCCAGGCGCCCGAACTGGCCAAGTACCTCGGCCACGCCCTGGGCAACCTGCCGCTCATCGGCCACGTCCATGGTAATAAACCAGGCGTTGTCGCCGAGCACCTTGGACACCTTGGAACCGCGCTCACGGTCCAGGTCCGTCAATACCACCTGCCAGCCTTCGCTGATCAACCAGGCGGCAATCCCCAGGCCGATGCCCCGCGCCGCGCCGGTCACCAGCGCGACCCGCCCGTTACTGGCGCTCGCCGCCTCCATGGACCACTCGATCACAGGGCAGCCAACCCACGGGCCAGGTCGGCCTGCAGGTCAGCGACGTCTTCCAGGCCCACGGCAATGCGGATCAGGCTGTCACGAATCCCGGCAGCTTCACGCTCCTGCGGCGCCAGGCGACCGTGAGAGGTGGTGCTTGGGTGAGTAATAGTGGTCTTGCTGTCACCCAGGTTGGCGGTGATGGAGATCAGGCGAGTCGCATCGATAAAGCGCCAGGCGCCCTCTTTGCCGCCCTTGACCTCGAAACTCACCACGGCGCCGAAACCACGTTGCTGGCGCTGGGCCAACTCGTGTTGCGGGTGGCTCTTGAGGCCGGCGTAGTGGACCTTCTCGATACCGTCCTGTTGCTCCAGCCACTCGGCCAGGGCCTGGGCGTTGGCACAATGGGCCTTCATCCGCAGGCTCAGGGTCTCCAGACCTTTAAGGAAGATCCAGGCGTTGAACGGGCTCAGGGTCGGGCCGGCGGTGCGCAAGAAGCCCACCACTTCCTTCATCTGCTCGCTGCGGCCGGCAACCACGCCACCCATGCAACGGCCCTGGCCGTCGATGAACTTGGTGGCCGAGTGCACAACGATGTCTGCGCCCAGCTTCAGCGGCTGCTGCAATGCAGGGGTGCAGAAGCAGTTGTCGACGATCAGCATCGCGCCCTTGGCGTGGGCCACTTCGGACAATGCGGCAATGTCCACCAGCTCGGCCAACGGATTGGACGGCGACTCGACGAACAGCAATTTGGTGTTGGCCTTGATGGCCGCGTCCCAGCCGGACAGGTCCGCCAGCGGCACGTAGTCGACTTCAATACCAAAACGCTTGAAGTACTTTTCGAACAGGCTGATGGTCGAACCAAACACGCTGCGCGATACCAGGACGTGGTCGCCGGCGCTGCACAGGCTCATGACTACCGCGAGAATCGCAGCCATGCCCGTGGCAGTGGCGACAGCTTGCTCGGCGCCTTCCAGCGCGGCGATACGCTCTTCGAACGCGCGCACGGTCGGGTTGGTGTAACGCGAATAAACGTTGCCTGGCACTTCACCGGCAAAACGCGCAGCGGCGTCGGCCGCAGTGCGGAACACATAGCTGGAGGTAAAGAACATCGGGTCACCGTGCTCACCTTCCGGGGTGCGGTGCTGGCCGGCGCGCACAGCCAGGGTATCGAAAGCTACGCCATCGAGGTCGCTGTCCAAGCGACCGGCATCCCATTCCTGACTCATGCTCTACTCCTCAACTCGAATGCTTTATCAAAGATACAAAACCGGCCCCTCAGGGCCGGTGTCTACTCAGTTGTTGTACAGGTCGATGATCGCGCTGACCGCCTGGGTCTTGATCTTCGAGGAATCGTTACGGGCCTGCTCGATCTTGTTCAGGTAGGCCTCGTCGACATCGCCGGTGACGTACTTGCCGTCGAACACCGCGCAATCGAACTCCTCGATCTTGATCTTGCCACCACCGACGGCTTCGATCAGATCCGGCAGGTCCTGGTAGATCAGCCAGTCGGCGCCGATCAGGTCCGCAACGTCCTGGGTCGAACGGTTGTGGGCGATCAGTTCGTGGGCGCTCGGCATGTCGATGCCGTACACGTTCGGGTAACGCACGGCAGGCGCGGCGGAACAGAAATAAACGTTCTTCGCACCGGCTTCGCGGGCCATCTGGATGATCTGCTTGCAGGTGGTGCCGCGTACGATGGAGTCATCCACCAGCATCACGTTCTTGCCGCGGAACTCCAGCTCGATCGCGTTGAGCTTCTGGCGCACCGACTTCTTGCGCGCAGCCTGGCCAGGCATGATGAAGGTACGGCCGATGTAACGGTTCTTGACGAAGCCTTCGCGGAATTTCACGCCCAGGTGGTTCGCCAACTCCAGCGCAGCGGTGCGGCTGGTGTCCGGGATCGGGATAACCACGTCGATGTCGTGATCCGGGCGCTCGCGCAGGATCTTGTCCGCCAGCTTCTCGCCCATGCGCAGGCGCGCCTTGTACACCGAAACACCGTCGATGATCGAATCCGGACGCGCCAGGTAGACGTGTTCGAAGATGCACGGGGTAAGTTTCGGGTTCAGTGCGCACTGACGGGTGTGCAGCTTGCCGTCTTCAGTGATGTAGACCGCTTCGCCCGGCGCCAGGTCGCGAATCAGGGTAAAGCCCAGCACGTCCAGGGACACGCTTTCGGAAGCGATCATGTACTCGACGCCTTCGTCGGTATGACGCTGGCCGAACACGATCGGGCGGATGCCGTGGGGGTCGCGGAAACCGACGATACCGTAGCCGGTCACCATCGCCACTACCGCATAGCCACCGACGCAGCGGTTGTGCACGTCAGTCACGGCAGCGAACACGTCTTCTTCGGTCGGCTGCAGCTTGCCGCGCTGGGCCAGCTCGTGGGCGAACACGTTCAGCAGTACTTCGGAGTCCGAGTTGGTGTTGACGTGGCGCAGGTCAGATTCGTAAATCTCCTTGGCCAGTTGTTCAACGTTGGTCAGGTTGCCGTTGTGCGCCAGGGTGATGCCATAGGGCGAGTTGACGTAGAACGGCTGGGCTTCGGCCGAGGTCGAGCTGCCCGCTGTCGGGTAGCGCACGTGGCCAATGCCCATGTGCCCGACCAGGCGCTGCATGTGGCGCTGATGGAACACGTCACGCACCAGACCATTGTCCTTGCGCAGGAATAACCGGCCGTCGTGGCTGGTCACAATACCGGCAGCATCCTGGCCGCGGTGCTGGAGGACGGTTAGCGCGTCATACAGCGCCTGATTCACGTTCGACTTACCGACGATACCGACGATGCCACACATGCGACGCAACCCCTACTTAATGAATCTTGACTGAACACAACTTACTGAGGCGTTTTGGCCGGCAAGAGGTGTTCCTTGAACGGAAGATCAGCGGGTACGCTGATCCCGCTGGCCAGCCACTGACTGCTCCACCCCAAAATGAGGTTTTTGGACCAATCTGCAACCAATAGAAATTTTGGCACGAGTACCGACTCCTGCCACCACGAATCCTGCTGTACCGGCCCCAGGCTCAACAGCCCGACCGCCACGACCACCAGCAAGCCGCCACGCGCGGCGCCGAAGGCCATGCCGAGAAATCGATCGGTCCCGGAGAGGCCGGTGACGCGTATCAATTCGCCGATAAGATAATTGACCATTGCCCCCACCAACAACGTGGCGATGAACATGATGGCGCAGCCCGCGATGACGCGAGCCGAAGGTGTCTCGATGTATCCGGCCAGATAGACAGACAATGAACCGCCGAACATCCAGGCTACAACTCCTGCGATGATCCATGTCAGCAGCGACAATGCTTCTTTGACGAAGCCGCGGCTCAGACTGATCAAAGCGGAGATGGCGACGATTGCAACGATCGCCCAATCAACCCAGGTAAATGGCACAGTTCAGCCTACAGACGGATAAGGCGGCGCATTTTAGCAGAGCGCTGGGCTATCGGTAAGCTGTGATTGGCAGTGCATTTGAAATCAATGAGTTATAGGGGAAACCGGCCTGTTGCGGCACACCCAAAACACTTGTGGGAGCGGGCGTGCTCGCGAAGGCGGTGGGGCAGCCAATAAATCTGCTGACTGATACACCGCTTCGCGAGCAAGCCCGCTCCCACATTGACCGCATTCCAGCTTGAATCCTTGCAGCCTCAGCCTTTTTCGGGCTGGAAGCGAACCACAAAACCCTTGAGGTTCTGCTGGCGATCCAACAGGTCCCGCAGGCGATCGGCTTCAGCCCGCTCGATCAGCGGCCCGATGAATACCCGGTTCTTGCCATCGGCGCTGCGGATATAGGCGTTGTAACCCTGGGTGCGCAGCTTCTTCTGCAACGCATCAGCACTTTCGCGGTTAGCCAGGCTGGCCAGCTGGATCGACCAGCTGATCGGCAAGCCATTCGGGTCAATACGGCTCTGGCCCACGTCCGGCTTGCCCGGTGCCGCAGGTTGCGGGGCCACAGGTTTTGGTGCTGGCGCCGGCGCCGCAGGCTTCGCAGCAACTGCAGGAGCAGCAGGCGCAGGCTTAACCACCGGCACGCTCGGCTGCACCGGCATCGACGGCGCTTGCTGTGCAGCCACTTCGTCATCGGTCGGCACCGGCTCTTCTTCCGGCAGCGCTTGCGGCTCGGGAACCACCACCGGCTCAACCTGAACCTGAGGCACCGCAGGCGCCTGGGGCGCAGCTGGCGCTTCAACGGTCACTTGGCGCTGCTCATCCTGACGGGAAAACAGCATCGGCAGGAAAATCACCGCCAACGCCACCAGGACCAGGGCTCCAACCATTCGCTGCTTGTATGCGCTATCCAGTAATGCCATGTGCAGCTTCCTCCGTGGAGTTCCGGGCCAACCATTCGAGCGCCTCGGCAACACAATAAAATGATCCGAACAACAGAATCTCATCCTCAGGCGTCGCAACCGCGCACTGGGCTTCCAGGGCGGCTGTCACGCTTGCATGGGACGTCACGGACGCGCCAAGGTTCTGCAAGGCAACCTGCAACTCGATGGCAGGACGACTGCGGGACGTATCCAGCGGTGCAACCGCCCAGGCCTGGACGTCGCCCAGCAAGGGTGCAACCACGCCGTCCAGGTCCTTGTCGGACAACAACCCGAACACCGCGAGGCGGCGACCGGCGGGCGGCGTGCGTGCCAGGCGCCTGGCCAGGTATTCAGCGGCGTGAGGGTTATGCCCCACATCCAGCAGCAGGTTCAGGCGCTTGCCCTCCCAGTCGAACGTGCGCCGGTCAAGGCGCCCCACCACGCGAGTAGCCTGCAACGTAGCGGCAATCTGCTCGGCATGCCAGGGCAAATCCAGCAACAGGTAGGCTTGCAGCGCGAGCGCGGCGTTTTCCATCGGCAGGTTCAGCAGTGGCAAGTCGCGCAACTCGACGGTTTGACCGCGCGCGTCAAGCCCGCGCCATTGCCAGAATTGGTCGCCAATCTCGAGATTGAAATCACGCCCGCGCAGGAAGAACGGGCAATCCAGCTCGCGCACCTTGTCCAGCAAGGTATGCGGCGGGTCCAGGTCGCCGCACAGTGCAGGCTTGCCCTGGCGGAAGATCCCGGCTTTTTCATAGGCCACGGACTCACGGGTGTTACCCAGGTAGTCCGCATGGTCGACACCAATACTGGTAATCAGCGCCAGGTCGGCATCCACCACGTTGACCGTGTCCAGACGCCCGCCCAGACCGACTTCCAGCACCACCACATCCAGCTGCGCACGCTCGAACAGCCAGAACGCCGCCAGGGTGCCCATCTCGAAATAGGTCAGGGAAATCTCGCCACGCCCGGCATCAAGTGCGGCGAAGGCTTCGCAGAGTTGCTCGTCAGTGGCTTCGACGCCATTGAGCTGCACCCGCTCGTTGTAGCGCAGCAGGTGCGGCGAGTTGTACACGCCGACCTTCAGGCCCTGGGCTTGCAGCAAGGCCGCGACAAAGGCGCAGGTAGAGCCCTTGCCGTTGGTGCCGGTCACCGTGATCACACGCGGCGCCGGCCGGCCCAACCCGAGGCGGGCCGCTACCTGTTGCGAGCGCTCCAGGCCCATGTCGATGGCTGACGGATGCAACTGCTCAAGGTAGGCGAGCCATTCGCCCAGGGTACGTTGGGTCATATGTTTGCAGGCACCGGTGGCACGACAATCGGCTCGATTTTAGGCGCGACGTACACAGGTGTCGGCAGGCCCATCATTTGCGCCAGCAGGCTACCCAGGCGCGGACGCAGTTCGCCGCGCGGAATGATCAGATCGATCGCGCCGTGCTCAAGCAGGAACTCGCTGCGCTGGAAACCTTCCGGCAGTTTTTCGCGAACGGTCTGCTCGATAACACGCGGGCCGGCAAAGCCGATCAGCGCCTTCGGCTCACCGACGATCACGTCACCCAGCATCGCCAGGCTGGCGGACACACCGCCGTAGACCGGGTCGGTCAGCACGGAGATGAACGGAATACCTTCTTCGCGCAGACGCGCCAGTACCGCGGAGGTCTTGGCCATTTGCATCAGCGAGATCAGTGCTTCCTGCATCCGCGCACCGCCGGAGGCGGCGAAGCAGATCATCGGGCAACGGTTTTCCAGCGCGTAGTTGGCGGCACGTACGAAACGCTCACCGACAATGGCGCCCATCGAGCCGCCCATGAAGGAGAATTCAAAGGCCGAAACCACCACCGGCATGCCCAGCAGCTTGCCGCTGACGGAAATCAGCGCGTCCTTTTCACCGGTCTGCTTCTGGGCCGCGGTCAGGCGGTCCTTGTACTTCTTGCCGTCGCGGAACTTCAAACGGTCAACCGGCTCCAGGTCAGCGCCCAGTTCGGAGCGACCATCGGCGTCGAGGAAAATATCAATGCGGGCGCGGGCGCCGATACGCATGTGGTGATTGCACTTGGGGCAAACGTCCAGGGTCTTTTCCAGCTCCGGGCGGTACAGCACCGCGTCGCAGGATGGGCACTTGTGCCAAAGACCTTCAGGAACCGAGCTTTTCTTCACCTCGGAACGCATGATCGAAGGGATCAGTTTGTCTACTAACCAGTTGCTCATGCTTTCTTTCTCCAGTACCGGTGGCTTGAACACAGCCCCGCGTATGCCCTTGAGCTAAATTCATATGTGGCGATGACACAAACTGGACGGGGTCAGACGTTCGACCAGCCATTTCCTGCCTGTGCCCTCAGCCTTCCAGACAACCTGCCGTGCAGGGTTGCCACTTCATTTCCGGGCCTCCCACAGGCGGCGCCGGGCTGTTTTACACAGTGGTAGTTATGGACGGCGGCAGACTGCCAGCCGTCACATCGTCCCGCTGCTGTCGCGCACGGCCTGCATGAATGCGCGAATCCTTGCGTGATCCTTGATGCCCTTGCCCTGCTCTACCCCGCCGCTGACGTCCACGGCATACGGCCGAACCTGCTGGATGGCACTGGCCACGTTGTCCGGATTCAGGCCGCCCGCGAGGATAATCGGCTTGCTCAACCCCTCGGGAATCAACGACCAGTCAAACGCCTCGCCCGTACCACCGGGAACGCCTTCGACGTAGGTGTCGAGAAGAATCCCGCGAGCCCCGCCATAGGCAGCGCATGCCGCAGCAATATCGTCCCCGGCCTTGACCCGCAGCGCCTTGATGTACGGGCGCTGGTAGCTCTCGCACTCGTCCGGACTCTCATCGCCATGGAACTGCAGCATGTCCAGTTGCACGGCGTCGAGGGTTTCATTGAGCTCGCAGCGGCTGGCGTTGACGAACAACCCCACGGTGGTCACGAACGGCGGCAACGCGGCAATGATCGCCCGCGCCTGCAACACATTCACCGCCCGCGGGCTTTTGGCATAAAACACGAAACCGATGGCATCGGCCCCCGCCTCGACCGCCGCCAACGCGTCTTCTATGCGGGTAATCCCGCAAATCTTGCTGCGAACGGCAGACATGTCGATGAAACCTCAGGGCGTGTCCGGGAAAGTCCCGGATGGTAACAAATGCTTTTGAGGGCGTCAGCCGCCAAGTTCGCTGAAACCTGTGAGGAAGTGTGGCCCGATGAATCGCTGGGGCAATTCGAACTCGTCGCGGTACTCCACATCCACCAGGTACAGGCCGAACGGATGCGCCGTGACGCCGCCGGTACGGCGAATCCGGCTTTCCAGGACTTCCCTGGCCCATTCCACCGGGCGTTCGCCGGTACCGATGGTCATCAGCACCCCGGCGATATTGCGCACCATATGGTGCAGGAACGCGCCGGCGCGGATATCCAGCACGATCATCTTGCCGTGGCGCGTCACCCGCAGGTGGTGGACTTCCTTGATCGGCGACTTGGCCTGGCACTGCCCGGCACGGAACGCGCTGAAATCGTGGATACCTACAAGATGCTGGGCCGCCTCGGCCATGCGCTCGGCGTCCAGCGGGCGGTGGTTCCAGGTGATTTCTTCGTTGAGATGGGCCGGGCGGATCTGATCGTTGTAGATCACATAGCGATAACGCCGGGCGATGGCCTTGAAGCGCGCGTGAAAGTCCGCCGGCATCACCTTGGCCCAACTGACGCTGACGTCGTGGGGCAAGTTGATATTGGCGCCCATCACCCATGCCTTCATCGAGCGCTCGGCCTGAGTGTCAAAGTGCACCACTTGCCCGCAAGCGTGCACGCCGGCGTCAGTACGTCCGGCACACATCAGCGACACCGGTGAGTCGGCGACTTTCGACAGGGCCTTCTCCAGGGTTTCCTGCACCGTCGGCACACCGGAGGCCTGGCGTTGCCAGCCACGATAGCGCGAGCCTTTGTATTCCACGCCCAGGGCGATTCTGAAAAAGCCTGCGGCCGCCATTTCGGCGGCCGCGTTATCTATATTTGCCAAGAACTGAGAGCCTGATGAGTTGCGCAAAGGCGGCCATTATAAGGCCGCGCGCCTGGGACGCCATGGATTTGGTGCCTGGATGGCAAAACGGCAGCCCGAAGGCTGCCGTTGTATTTACCGCGCGTATCAAGCCAGCCGGCTGAGCATTTCCTTGGCCTCGCCCTTCTGACCGTCATCGCCTTCCTTGAGCACCTCGCCAAGAATGTCCCGCGCACCGTCGGCATCGCCCATGTCGATGTAGGCCTGCGCCAGGTCGAGCTTGGTGGCCACTTCGTCGGTACCGGAGAGGAAGTCGAATTCCGGCTCATCGCCACCCAACGCCGCGTCGTCGGCGGTGAAGGACGGTTCGATTGGCGGATGCTCCAAGCTTTGCGACAGGCGATCCAGCTCGGCGTTGACATCATCAAGCTCCGACGCAAACGCGTCCGGCTTGGCCGCTGCAGGCGCCTCGGGCTCGTCGGCCAGGGACAGGTCGAAATCCTCCGGCAGGTCGAGGTCGTCCAGGTCGGCCGGCGTCAGTGTCGGCGGCTCTACCGGCGGCAGGTCCTTCATCTGGTCTTCAAGGCCGGAGAGGAAGTCGTCGTCTGACTGGGTCGACGAGGGTGGATCGAGTTGCAGGTCCAGGTCGAAATCCGACAGGTCTTCCGCGCTGGCCTTGGCCTCGGTCTGCTGTTGCAGCACCGATTCAAAGCTCAGGTCGTCGTCCGACGTCGGGCGGACCACAGCTGGCGAAGCAGCCTCCAGATCGTCCAGGCTGAGGTCGAAGTCAGTGTCAAACGCGTCCGGCGCAGGCTCAGGTGCAGGCGGTGCCGGGTCGTCCTTGAGCAGGTCCTTGACGTATTGGGCGTCGAGAGCGGCAGCGGCGACGGCAGCGCTGACGCCTGCTGCGAACACGGCCATGGCCGGGAAGCGGCTTTTCAGCTGTTCGACCTGGGCATGGTTGTCGCCATTGGCGACCAACTGGCGCTCCTGGGTGACAAACCCGTCCTTGTTGCCCTGCAAGCCGTGGACTTCCATCAGCTTGAGACGCAGGTCACTGCGGGCGGGCTCTTGCTTGATTGCATCTTCCAGCACTTCCGCAGCCTGGTTCAGGTGGCCACGGTCGATATGCGACTGGGCTTGCGCCAGGGCGTCAGTCGGACGCTGCGCAGCAACAGGTGCGACCACCGGCGCAATCACCGGGGCAACCACCGCCGCCGGGGCTGGAGCTGGAGCTGGAGCTGGAGCTGGAGCTGGAGCTGGAGCCAGCTTGACGTTCGGCGGCGGCACATCAAGGCCTTCGAAACTGTCAGATGGCAGATCGTGATCAATGTTCGGCGCAAATTCCGGCTCTTCAGCCAGGGCCCGCGCCATGCGCAGGTGCTTTTCTTCTTCAAGGCGCGCATTGCGATGACGGGCCCACAGCAGCAGAAGCAACAGCACCAGCAAACCCGCTGCGCCGCCGATCACACCCAGCACGATCGGGTTGGTCAGCAGGTCGTTGAATTTACCTTCAGTGCTGGCAGGCGCCGCATCCGGCTTGACCGGGGTCTCGACCGGCGCAGCCGCAGGGGTTGCTGCCGGAGCTGCCGTTGCCGGCGCCGCCGGTTGTGCAGCCAGCTCGGCCGGCATCGCCGCCGTTGCAGCAGGCTGCGCCGCAGCGCCACCCGGAGTCTGCAACTTGGCCAGCTGGTTGTTCTTGAGCTCGATCAGCCGCTGCAGCTTGTCCAGCTGACTTTGCAGGTCAGCCATGCGGCTTTTCAGCTCTTCATTCTCGCGACGGGTCGAATCCAGGCTTTCCTGGGTCACCGCCAGCTTGTTGTTCAAGGCCCGGCTGTCGCCCGCCGCGCCCTTCCCGCCCTTCCTGGCCGCTTCGGCCGAGACCAGGCTCAAATTGTCCTTGGTATTGGTCTGCGACGGTGCATTACCCGCCTGGGTACGCTTGGTCGCATCCAGCTGCGCCTTGCCGGCGAGCTGATTGCCGCCACGGCGACCCTCGCGCCACGCCGCGTTTTGCGCCGTCACTTCAGCAATCGCCTCGGGCTGCGGCAGGCTGGTGCTTTGCCCCGAATCCGGCAGGCGCAGGACCTGGCCGGTTTTCATGCGGTTGATGTTGCCGTCGATAAAGGCGTCAGGGTTCAGCGCCTGAATGGCCAGCATGGTCTGCTGCACCGAGGCGCCATTGCGGTTTTTCGCGGCGATTTCCCACAAGGTGTCACGGGAAGTGGTGGTGTGTTCCTTGGCCTTGGTGACTGCCGGAGCCGTCGTCGCAGGCGCACTCAAGCGTGGCGCGGGTGCAGGTGCACCGGCGGCCGGGGTCGACTGGTCGAACTTGGCCGGGTCCAGCAGCACGCTGTAGTCGCGCATCAGGCGGCCGTTGGGCCATTGCACCTGCAGCAGGAAACGCACGTAGGAATCCGGCAGCGGCTTGCTGGAGGTGACACGCACCACACTGCGGCCGTTGGGATTGACCACCGGGGTAAAGGTCAGGTCGTTCAGGAACGCCTGGCGATCGACGCCCGCATCCACAAAGGCCTGGGACGACGCGAGGCTGGGGGTGATCTCGGAGGCGGTCAGGCCACCGACATCGAGCAACTCGATTTCCACCGACAGCGGCTGGTTCAGCTTCGACTTGAGGGTCATCTCCCCAAGCTGCAGTGCTTGCGCCATACCGGAGGACAGCGCCGAGGCGGCCGCTATTGCTAACACCAGTTTGCGAACTTGAACCATAGCCTCATCCTTTTTGAACACTCCCCGGCCGGCGAGAAGGTGGGTAACCGCTGCCATTAGGCATGGCGAGCCGATAGGTCACCGACGCGCAATTTTTCCAGCTTGGGGCCAAGCATAGCGCTTGGCTAGAATCAATCTACAAATTGCCGCCAAGTATCTTTTACACAAGGCCTTTTATCAACAACTGCGCCAGCTGTACGGCGTTCAGTGCCGCCCCTTTGCGTACGTTATCTGACGCCAGCCACATATTTAGTTCCGCGGGGTCATCAACACCGGCACGAACCCGGCCCACGTAGACCACGTCCTGACCGACCGCATCGCCCACAGCCGTGGGGTAATCGCCCTCTTCCACCAATTCGACACCCGGTGCCGAGTCCAGGGCACGGTTGACGGCAGCGAGATCCACCGCTGCCCCCAATTGCAGTGACACAGTCAGGCTATCGCCAAAAAACACCGGGGCTTGAACGCAAGTGACGGAAATCTTTAGCAAAGGCATTTCCAGCACGGCGCGCAATTCGTGCACCAGGCGTTTTTCCAGGGGGGTGTGGCCTTGCGCGTCAGGCTTGCCGACCTGGGCTAGCAGGTTAAAGGCCATTTGCCGGTCGAAGAACTTCGGCTCCAGCGGGCGCACATTCAGCAACTCGGCGGTCTGCCGGGCGAGCTCGCTGACAGCCTCACGGCCCTGGGCGGAAACGGCGAGGTTGGCGGTGACGTTGACGCGCTGAATGTCCAGCAAGCCGCGCAGTGGCGCCAGCACCACGGCCAGGGCAGTGGCCGACGGGCTTGGGCTGCTGACCTGATAAGGTTTTTTCAGGCCATCGAGGATCTGCGCGTTGGCTTCCGGCACTACCTGCGGCGCCTGATCGGCCGGCAAGGCGCCGGACAAGTCGATCAGGGTGCAGCCCGCAGCGGTGGCGCGCGGGGCAAAACTCAAGGTGACCGCAGGGCCGGCGGCGAAGAACACCAGTTGGACTTTGCTGAAATCGAATTCATCGACTTCCCGCACCCGCACGTTCTTGCCACGAAACGGCACCGAATGCCCGGCCGACTCGCTGCTGGCCAACAGGTGCAGGCTGCCTACCGGGAAGTCCTGCTCTTCGAGGATCTGCACCAGGGTTTCGCCAACGGTGCCGGTGGCGCCGATCACGGCAATATCAAAGGTCTGGGTCATGGGGGCTGCCTCGGGCATTGCGGGGGGAGCGGCACTTTACCGGGTGGCTGGGGGTGAGGCAATTAACCTGGGGGTTGTGGTGTGGCTGATGGCCTCTTCGCGAGCAAGCCCGCTCCCACATTCGAGCGAGTTTCTTCAGTTGAAATGCGATCAAATGTGGGAGCGGGCTTGCTCGCGAAGAGGCCCGAGCGCGCAATAAAAAACCCGCGCCTGTCACCAGAACGCGGGTTTCGTATTACCAGCAGCGATTACCGCTCCAGCAAGATCCGCAGCATGCGACGCAACGGCTCAGCCGCGCCCCACAGCAGTTGGTCGCCGACGGTGAACGCGCCCAGGTACTGCGTCCCCATGTTCAGCTTGCGCAGACGGCCAACCGGCACATTCAGGGTACCGGTCACCTTGTTCGGGCTCAGTTCCTGGATGCTGATATCACGGTTGTTCGGCACCAGCTTGACCCAAGGGTTGTGCTGGCTGATCAGCCCTTCGATATCGGCGATCGGCACGTCTTTGTTCAGCTTGATGGTCAACGCCTGGCTGTGGCAACGCATGGCGCCGATGCGCACGCAGATACCGTCCACCGGGATCGGGCTCTTGAAGCGACCGAGGATCTTGTTGGTCTCGGCCTGGGCCTTCCACTCTTCACGGCTCTGGCCGTTAGGCAGTTCCTTGTCGATCCACGGGATCAGGCTGCCGGCCAATGGCACACCGAAGTTTTCGGTCGGGTAGGCCTCGCTGCGCATGGCCTCGGCCACACGGCGGTCGATGTCGAGGATCGCGCTGGCCGGGTCAGCCAGTTGATCGGCGACAGCGGCGTGGGTCGCGCCCATCTGCTTGATCAGTTCACGCATGTTCTGCGCGCCGGCACCGGAGGCCGCCTGATAGGTCATGGCGCTCATCCACTCCACCAGGCCGGCTTCGAACAAGCCGCCCAGGCCCATCAGCATCAGGCTGACGGTGCAGTTGCCGCCGATGTAGTTCCTGGTGCCCGCGTCCAGTTGCTGGTCGATCACCTTGCGGTTGACCGGGTCCAGCACGATCACCGCGTCATCCTGCATGCGCAGGCTGGAAGCGGCGTCGATCCAGTAACCCTGCCAGCCGGCTTCGCGCAGCTTGGGGAAGACTTCGCTGGTGTAGTCGCCACCCTGGCAGGTCAGAATGACGTCGAGGGTCTTCAGTTCTTCAATGTTGTAGGCGTCCTTGAGCGGAGCAATGT
This sequence comes from Pseudomonas sp. KK18, assembly GCF_037094675.1. NCBI lineage: Bacteria > Pseudomonadati > Pseudomonadota > Gammaproteobacteria > Pseudomonadales > Pseudomonadaceae > Pseudomonas > Pseudomonas sp. KK18. The sequence goes on along the minus strand of NZ_CP146605.1, from coordinate 2,339,175 downwards.
CCTTGCCCACGGACGGCCCTTGACCACCTACATTGGAGGTGGTGAAAAACACCGGCTCAATAAGATCGAAATCCTGCTCTTCCAGCATCCGCTGCATGAGCACGGAACCGACCATACCGCGCCAACCGATCAGACCTACACGTTTCATCGCAACTACACCTTGTTCAAAAGTGGGCCGCCTTGCAGCAACATCTGCAAGCGGGCCCGAGAGATTACAGATTCCGCAGCGCGGCGACTACTGCGTCGCCCATTTCTTGCGTACCGACCTTGGTGCAACCCTGGGACCAGATGTCGCCAGTGCGCAGGCCCTGGTCGAGCACCAGGCTCACGGCCTGCTCGATGGCATCCGCGGCGTCGGTCAGGTTGAAGCTGTAACGCAGCATCATCGACACCGACAAAATGGTCGCCAACGGGTTGGCAATGCCCTGCCCGGCGATGTCCGGCGCCGAACCGTGGCACGGCTCGTACATGCCCTTGTTGTTGGCATCCAGGGAGGCCGACGGCAGCATGCCGATGGAACCGGTAAGCATCGAGGCCTGGTCGGACAGGATGTCGCCGAACAGGTTGTCGGTGACGATCACGTCGAACTGCTTCGGTGCACGCACCAGCTGCATGGCGGCGTTGTCGACGTACATGTGGCTCAGCTCGACGTCCGGGTAGTCCTTGGCGACCTCCTCGACGATTTCACGCCACAGCTGGCTGGACGCCAATACGTTGGCCTTGTCCACCGAGCAGACCTTCTTGCCACGCACACGGGCCATGTCGAAACCGACACGGGCGATACGGCGGATTTCACTCTCGCTGTACGGCAGGGTGTCGTAGGCCTGACGCTCGCCATTCTCCAACTCGCGCACGCCCCGTGGCGAGCCGAAGTAGATACCGCCGGTCAGTTCGCGGACGATCAGGATGTCCAGGCCCGCGACGATTTCCGGCTTGAGGCTGGAAGCGTCCGCCAGTTGCGGGTAAAGGATCGCCGGGCGCAGGTTGCCGAACAGGCCCAGTTGCGCACGGATTTTCAGCAGGCCGCGCTCAGGGCGGATGTCACGCTCGATCTTGTCCCACTTCGGGCCACCCACGGCGCCCAGCAGCACGGCGTCGGCTGCGCGGGCACGCTCCAGGGTTTCGTCGGCCAGAGGCACGCCGTGCTTGTCGATGGCCGCGCCGCCGATCACGTCGTGGCTCAGTTCGAAGCCCAGGCTGTACCTGGTGTTGGCCACTTCCAGCACCTTGACCGCTTCGGCCATGATTTCCGGACCAATGCCGTCGCCAGGGAGAATCAGAATCTGCTTGCTCATGCGTTCCTCATTTCATCAAGCGACCCGCCCGTGGGCAGGTCGGGAAAAATTAATCAGCGTTCGGCCCACACCACCAGCACGTCGGTGCTGAAGGTGCCGTCGGCTTGAATCTCGAAGTAATCGCGCACTTCCTGGCCCATTGCCTTTTGCAGCTCCAGGATCGCGGCACGCAATACCTCTGGGGTGCGCATGCGCTCGACCCACGAGGTGTATTCCAGGCGCAGGCGCTGGCGGCTGCTGTTGCGCACATGCAAACCGGCTTCGCTGAGCTGGCGCATCCACTCGCCGGCGGAATAGTCACGCACGTGGCTGGTGTCGCGCAGCACTTCGACGGTTTGCAGGTAAGTGTCCAACAGCGGGCTGCCCGGTGACAAGACGTCCACGAAAGCGGCCACGCCACCCGGCTTGAGCACCCGGCGCACTTCACGCAGGGCCAGGCCCAGGTCGCTCCAATGGTGCGCCGAGTAGCGGCTGAACACGAAGTCGAATTCGCCATCGGCAAACGGCAGGCGCTCGGCGGCGCCGTGCACAGTGCGGATGTTGTCCAGGCCACGGTCCACGGCAGCGGCGGCGACCACGTCAAGCATCTGCTGGGACAGGTCGTACGCCACCACTTCCTTGACCAACGGTGCCACGTTGAAACTCACATGACCGGCGCCGCAACCCAGGTCCAGCAGTCGTGCAGCGCCCTGCCCGGCCAGTTCGGCCTGGAGCAGCGCGAATTCGGTGCCTTGAGCATGTACTGCGCTGCTCAGGTAGGCCGAGGCCTGTTCGCCGAATTGTTTTTGCACGACTTGGGTGTGGGCGGTGCTGGTCATGATGATGTCCCTGGTTTTTGTGTTGCTGTTGCTGGCCCTTTCGCGAGCAAGCCCGCTCCCACATTCGACCGAGTTCCTTCAGTTGAAATGCAATCAAATGTGGGAGCGGGCTTGCTCGCGAAGGGGCCAGTCCGGTCTACATGGAATCAAGCGTCGCGAAACAACCAAGGCTGGCTGGCCCGGTGTTTGGTTTCAAACGCGGCAATCGCATCGCCGTCCTGCAAGGTCAGGCCGATGTCGTCCAGGCCATTGATCAGGCAGTGCTTGCGGAAGGCGTCCACTTCAAAGTGATACACCTTGCCGTCCGGACGGGTCACGGTCTGCGCCGCCAGGTCGATGGTCAACTGGTAGCCCACATCGGCTTCCACCTGCTGGAACAACTCATCCACTTCGGCATCGCTCAAGATGATCGGCAGCAAGCCGTTCTTGAAGCTGTTGTTGAAGAAGATGTCGGCGTAGCTCGGCGCGATGATGCTGCGAAAGCCATATTCTTCCAGGGCCCACGGCGCGTGCTCACGGCTGGAGCCGCAACCGAAGTTTTCCCGGGCCAGCAATACACTGGCGCCCTGGTAACGCTCGGCGTTGAGCACAAAGTCCTTGTTCAGCGGGCGCTTGGAGTTGTCCTGGTAGGCGTAGCCTACGTCCAGGTAGCGCCACTCGTCGAACAGGTTCGGGCCAAAACCGGTGCGCTTGATCGATTTCAAGAACTGCTTGGGAATGATCTGGTCGGTGTCCACGTTGGCACGGTCCAACGGCGCGACTAAACCGGTGTGTTGAGTAAAAGCTTTCATCGGGTATTCCTCAGATCAATTCGCGAACGTCGATGAAACGACCGTTGACGGCAGCCGCAGCAGCCATGGCCGGGCTGACGAGGTGGGTACGGCCACCGGCGCCCTGACGCCCTTCGAAGTTACGGTTGGAGGTGGACGCGCAATGCTCGCCCGACTCCAAACGGTCCGGGTTCATCGCCAGGCACATCGAGCAACCCGGCTCGCGCCATTCAAAACCGGCTTCGAGGAAGATCTTGTCGAGGCCTTCGGCTTCAGCCTGGGCCTTGACCAGGCCCGAACCTGGCACCACGATCGCCTGCTTGATGGTCGAGGCGACTTTGCGGCCCTTGGCGATCACCGCCGCAGCGCGCAAATCCTCGATCCGCGAGTTGGTGCAGGAGCCGATGAATACGCGATCCAGTTGGATGTCGGTAATCGCCTGATTGGCTTTCAAGCCCATGTACTTCAAGGCGCGCTCGATGGAACCACGCTTGACCAGGTCGGTTTCCTTGGCCGGGTCCGGCACGTTCTGGTCAACGGCCAACACCATTTCCGGCGAGGTGCCCCAGCTGACTTGCGGCTTGATCTGGGCGGCATCAAGAGTAACCACGGTGTCGAACACCGCATCGGCGTCGGAAACCAGGTCTTTCCAGGCTTCGACAGCGGCGTCCCAATCAGCACCGGCAGGTGCGAACGGGCGACCCTTGACGTAGGCAATGGTCTTTTCGTCCGCCGCCACCATGCCCACGCGGGCACCGGCTTCGATGGACATGTTGCAGATGGTCATGCGGCCCTCGATGGACAGGTCGCGAATCGCGCTGCCGGCGAATTCGATGGCGTGGCCGTTACCGCCGGCGGTGCCGATCTTGCCGATCACCGCGAGGACGATGTCTTTGGCGGTGACGCCGAAAGGCAACTCACCTTCCACCGACACCAACATGTTCTTCATTTTCTTGGCGACGAGGCACTGGGTGGCGAATACATGTTCCACCTCGGAGGTACCAATACCGTGGGCCAGGGCGCCAAACGCCCCGTGGGTAGAGGTGTGGGAATCGCCGCAAACCACGGTCATGCCGGGCAAGGTAGCGCCCTGCTCCGGGCCGATCACGTGAACGATGCCCTGGCGCACGTCATTCATCTTGAATTCGGTGATGCCATATTCGTCGCAGTAATCATCGAGGGTCTGCACCTGGAGGCGCGACACGGTGTCGACGATGGCGTCGATCCCGCCTTTACGCTCCGGTGTGGTCGGCACGTTGTGGTCCGGGGTGGCGATGATCGAGTCGACGCGCCAAGGCTTGCGCCCGGCCAGTCGCAGGCCTTCGAACGCTTGGGGCGAGGTCACTTCATGGATGATGTGACGGTCGATGTAGATCAGCGACGACCCATCATCGCGCCGTTTCACTTCATGGGAATCCCAAAGCTTGTCGTAAAGCGTTTTGCCGGCCATCACGCGGTCCTCATCAGGTGTTTCTATGCCCCGGGCCTTGAACGATTCAATAACCCTTTGGCTTGTGAGGCTGATGGTATGGCGCTACATTAAATAACTCAAATTCATATTTTTTATGCTTTGGATTACCAACTGGAATAGCACAATGGACCTGGCCAACCTCAATGCCTTTATCGCCATCGCCGAGACCGGCAGCTTCTCCGGTGCCGGTGAACGCCTGCACCTGACCCAACCGGCCGTCAGCAAGCGCATCGCCGGCCTGGAGCAACAATTAAAGGTGCGCCTGTTCGACCGGCTGGGGCGTGAAGTCGGCCTCACCGAAGCCGGACGGGCGCTGCTGCCCCGGGCGTATCAGATTCTCAATGTACTGGACGACACCCGCCGCGCCCTGACCAACCTGACCGGCGAGGTCAGCGGTCGCCTCACTCTGGCCACCAGCCATCACATCGGCCTGCACCGCTTGCCACCGGTCCTGCGCACGTTCACCCGGGAATACCCGAATGTCGCGCTGGACATTCAGTTTCTCGATTCGGAAGTGGCCTACGAAGAAATCCTCCATGGCCGCGCCGAAGTGGCCGTAATCACCCTGGCGCCGGAGCCCCACACGCTGGTGCGGGCCACCCCGGTGTGGGACGACCCGCTGGATTTCGTGGTGGCGCCGGAACACAGCCTGATCAGCAACGGCAGCGTCAGCCTGGCGGACATCGCCCGGCACCCGGCGGTGTTTCCCGGCGGCAACACCTTTACCCACCATATCGTGCAGCGGCTGTTCGAGGCCCAGGGCCTGACGCCAAACATCGCCATGAGCACCAACTACCTGGAAACCATCAAGATGATGGTCTCCATTGGCCTTGCCTGGAGCGTATTGCCGCGCACCATGCTCGATGACCAGGTGGCACGCATCGCTTTGCCGGGCATACAGCTCAGTCGCCAGCTAGGCTATATCGTGCACACCGAAAGGACGCTGTCGAACGCTGCGCGGGCTTTCATGAGCCTATTGGATGCACAGGTCGATCTGCCAGGGAATCAGGCTTGAATCGCCGTGGCCCGTAGACCGTGGAACCCGCGCCGAACGCCCATCGAGCCAAGGCCCTTTGATAATGCGCAACCCCGTCGATACCGTGCCACCCCTGCCCCGCATCTACGCCCTGGACCCACAGGAGGCGGAGCAAAGCTGGGACAGCGCGCCGCAACTGCTCGCGGCGCTCAACGCTGCCCGGCTGGGCGCCTGGAGCTGGGAAATCGATACCGGCCGGATCAGCTGGTCCCGAGGCACTCAGGCCCTGTTCGGCTTCGACCCGCGCCAGCCGCTGCCTGAAGACCTGGAGTACCTGGACCTGCTGGCCCCCGAGGACCGCGCCAAGGTGGTCCGGGCCTTTCATGCGGTGCTGGCCGGCGAACCCGCTGTCCAGGCCATGCACCACCGTATCCAATGGCCCGATGGCAGCCTGCACTGGCTGGAAATCAACGGCAGCCTGCTACCGGACAAGGCCGGGCGTCGGCGAATGATCGGGGTGATCCGCGAAATCACCCACCAGCGCGAGCGCGAACACGCCCTCAGCCATTCGGAAAAGCGCTTCGCCACCCTGTTCCATTTGTGCCCGCTGATGGTCCTGCTGACCCGCCAGGCGGACGGCCTGATCAGCGAAGCCAACCAGTATTTCGAGAGCCTGTTCGGCTGGCCGTTGGCCGATGCCATTGGCCGCAGCACATTGGAGCTGGGCCTCTGGGTACACCCGGAACAACGCACGCATCTGGTCAAGGCCACCCAGCGCAAAGGCGCCCCCATCACCATGGAAGTGCAGTTTCGCGCCAGCAACGGGCAGGTCCACAATGGCACCCTCAGCGCCCAGAAAGTCGAGCTGGACGGCGAGGACTACCTGATCAGCACCTTCCTCGACACCACCGAGCGCAAGAATGCCGAGCAGGCCCTCAAGGACAGCCAGGAACGCCTGGACCTGGCCCTGGACTCGGCGCAACTGGGCACCTGGGACTGGCACATCCCCAGCGGCATGCTCTATGGCTCGGCCCGCGCCGCCCAACTGCACGGGCTGGAACCCCAACCGTTCCACGAATCCTTCGAGGCCTTCTTTGAAGGCATGCCCCAGGAAGAGCGCGAGAGCATGCGCAACGCCTACCGCACCCTGCGCGAAGGCCCGGCGGGCAACTACCAACTGACCTACCGCGTGCAACTGGAAGACGGCAGTTCGCGCTACCTGGAAAGCCGCGCCCGCCTGTATCGCGATGACACGGGCGTACCGTTGCGAATGGCCGGGACCCTGCTCGACATCACCGACCAGGTTGAACGTGAGCAGCGCCTGATCGCATCCGAAGAAAAATTCGCCAGCCTGTTCCTCGCCAGCCCCGACCCGATCTGCGTGACGCGCCTGGAGACCGGCCAGTTTATCGAGATCAACCCGGCCTTCACCCAGACCTTCGGCTGGACCGCCGCCGAGGTGCTCAACAACAACGCCGAGCAGATCGGCTTGTGGGAGGAGTCCAGCCAACGCCTGCAGCGCATCGAGCAGGTGATCCGCGAACAATCCCTGAGCAACGTGGCAATCACCGTTCATCACAAGAACGGCCAGACCCTGAACTGTGTGATATCAAGCCGCCTGATCCAGGTCAGCGACCAACCCTGCATCGTCACCACCCTGCGGGACATCACCCAACAACAGCGCTCGGAAGCGGCGCTCAAGGCCAGCGAAGAGAAGTTCGCCAAGGCCTTTCATTCCAGCCCCGATGCGGTGTCGATCACCGAGCGCGATACCGGGCGCTACGTGGAGGTCAATGACGGCTTCTGCCGCCTCACCGGCTACCGCGCCGAAGAAGCGATCGGCCTGACGCTGTACCAGATCGGCATCTGGGCCGATGAAAACCAGCGCGCGGCGTTATTGGCCGAGTTGCAGATCAAGGGCCGCATTCATCACCTGGAAATGCTCTGGCACAACAAGCGCGGTGAAGTGCTGGCGGTTGAAGTGTCGGTGGAGCCCATCACCCTCAATGAAACCCCCTGCCTGTTGCTGACCGCCCGGGACGTCAGCCTGCTGAAAAACGCCCAGGCGCAGATTCGCCACCTGGCCTATCACGACCCGCTGACCAACCTGCCCAACCGCGCCCTGTTGATGGACCGCCTGAGCCAGCAGATCGCCCTGCTCAAGCGCCACAACCTGCGGGGCGCCCTGCTGTTTCTTGACCTGGACCACTTCAAGCACATCAACGATTCCCTCGGCCACCCGGTCGGCGACACGGTGCTGAAGATCGTCACTGCACGCCTTGAAGCCAGTGTGCGCATGGAAGACACCGTGGCACGCCTGGGCGGCGATGAGTTTGTGGTGCTGCTCAGCGGCCTGGAAGGCACGCGCCCGCAAGTCAGCACTCAGGTCCAGGAGCTGGCCGATACCCTGCGCGAACTGTTATCCGAACCGATGTTCCTGGATGGCCACCGCCTGCAAGTCACCCCGAGCATCGGTGTGGCGCTGATCCCCGATCACGGCTCAACCCCGGCAGATTTGCTCAAGCGCGCCGACATCGCCCTGTACCGGGCCAAGGATTCAGGGCGCAACACCATCCAGATGTTCCACAACAGCATGCAGAAAACCGCCAGCGAGCGGCTGCGCATGGAAACCGACCTGCGCCTGGCCCTGTCCCGCGGCGAGTTCAGCGTGCATTACCAACCCCAGGTGGATGCGCGCGGCAACACCATCGTCGGCGCCGAGGCCCTGGTGCGCTGGCAACATCCGCAGTTGGGCGCACAGTCCCCGACGGAATTCATCAAGGTCCTGGAAGACAGCGGCCTGATCCTTGAAGTCGGCACCTGGATCCTCGACGAAGCCTGCAGCACCTTCGCGCAGTTGATTGCCGAGGGCCTGGTAGACCCGCTGAACTTCAGCCTGTGCGTCAACATCAGCCCGCGGCAGTTTCGCCAGAATGATTTTGTCGAACGGGTAGAACGCAGCCTGCGCACCCACCACCTGCCTTATACCCTGCTGAAGCTGGAAATCACCGAAGGCATCGTGATCCAGAATCTGGACGACACCATCAGCAAAATGCGCCGCCTGAAAAAGCTCGGCGTGAGTTTTGCGATGGATGATTTCGGCACCGGCTATTCGTCGCTGACCTACCTCAAGCGCCTGCCGGTGGATGCGCTGAAGATCGACCAGTCGTTTGTGCGCGACGCCACCCATGACCCCAACGATGCGGAGATCATCCGCGCCATTGTGGCCATGGCGCGCAGCTTGAACCTGGACGTCATTGCCGAAGGAGTGGAAACCCCTGAGCAACTGGCGTTTTTGCAGGGGCTTGGGTGTCATTTGTATCAGGGGTATCTGCACAGTCGGCCCTTGCCGGTGGAAGGGTTCAGGCAGGTACTGAAGCGAATGCCCCAGGCCACTTCATCGGAATAAGTTGCACCGGATTTTCCTGATGGGCAGCTGCTTTTTGAGCCTGTAGGTTCAAGTGCTTTCCATTTTCGGGCACACCTACCATGCAGTATGCAAAGCACTCCCCGGCGCTGCTAGGCGGCGCCTCGAGATAACCGGCGCCAGGGTTGATGGACACCATGGGAGCAGACAGGGCATACAGCCAATGCTGTTGAATTTCATCCATGACCAGGAGGTTCCAGAGTGGATGAGAGTAGCCGAGGCCAACTACGTATGCGGACACAGATTGCAAGGCATATGCAGCCGGCCACCATCGGACTTGTCTTTTCTGCGCGCAGAAAAAAGACCACGAGATCTCGTGGCCTGTGTTTCTCAAACTCTGCACCTTTAAACCTAAACCAGCGTTAGCGCCGTGCCCTCTTCATCCATCCAGCTTGATGATTTCAGTGGGTGTTTATACCCGTAATCATCAAAAGCCCCATCAACGACGACAACAGAATGCATGAAGTTCGCCAACGTGCCGGTTGCACCATCTGCCAGCGCCTGGACGCTGCTGCTTCGGGTAAAGGCGAACAAACCCAGACGCCGCAGTGCATCACCAGGGGTCTCGCCATCATTGAGCGTGCTCATCGCCGCTTCAAAGCTCTCGCCGGCACGAAACTCGTGGTTCTCCATTTGCGCCCGCTTGGCGCTGACGGCGTACAGGAAATTCGCATCCTTGAGCAGGCCGGCGTCGGCGCCTTTGAAATTCGAGTGTTCCCGGGCTGTTTTCAGTTCTGCATGGGTCAAGCTGACCTTGCTGGAATCGCGCATCGTCACGGTGTAACCGTCGCGGGTCTCGGTGATGTTTTTATAGATGCCCCGGGGACTTTGCCCATACTTCATCATCGCCGCCTTGATCGCCGATACCGTGACACAGTTCCCCTCGACACCTTGATAGAATCCACTCCAGATATTCCCAGGCCTGACCCCGACCGGTACATTGGAAATAGGTGGGGGCCGCGTGCTTGAACCAACGGGCACTCCGTCCGGTACCTCCTCGGCGAGCATGTAGCCATAAGATTTGACGATCGATGGCTTGTCACCATTGCTGTGCTGCAGGCCATCCAGTACCAAGGCACTCGAATAGCCAAAAGTACTGACCACCCCCACCGCGCCCTGCTCCTGCATCTTGGCGGGTGGCACGATGCGCAAGAAGCCAGTCATGCCCAAGCCCTTCAACACGCGGTATTCCGTATCGCCTTTGAGCGTGTTCGATAAAACCTTTTCAAACGATGCCCCAGGGTCCTGGTCACCGCGGGTCATCTGCTTGCGCTTCGTGTACGCCGCCAGCATGAAGTTGGCCTGCTTCACCGCGTCGGGGTTGTTCCCAGCGAATCGCGAGGCCGTGGTCGCTTGCTGCAACTCTTGCCGGGAAAAATGCAGTTCGAAACCGTCCTTCATCGTGATGTCATACCCGTCTCCCGCCGGGGTGACTTTCTCGAACATATCCGTGGCGTCTGGACCAAACCTCATCATCATCATTTTTATGACGCAGGCATGGCTGCTGCCATCAACAACCTCACCGAATCCTCGCTCGGCCGCGTTAAATCCGCTGAGAATGTCAACGGGCTTGCGGCCACGCCGGGTGGACGGCGTATCGACGAGGGGACCATCGACCGGAGCAACCGGCACATCTCGCTTGACCGGCTTAGCCGTTTGCCCCTCCTTGTCCAGCACGTAGACGTAGGGACGGTCGGGGCGATATTGACGGTCAAACCGATGCGCCACCCCATCCCGAATCAACGCGGCACCGAAGTTATGCGCCTCCATGACGCCGACGGAGTTCTTGCCGACGAGTTGCTCCGAAGGGATCTGCTGCATAAACCGGCCCATGCCCATGCCCTTGAGCAGGTTCGATGCAGTCTCACCCTGTAAGGACATGGTCAAGGCCGCGTTAAAGCTGCTGCTGATACGGCTGTCGGAACTGGACAATTGTTTGCGCTTGACGAAGACAGCCAATGCGAAATTCGCGTTTTCCACTGTACTGGCATCACCACCGACAAATCTCGACGCTGAGGCAGTGCCATGCACTTCATGATCGGAAACATGCAACTTATAACCGTCTTTCAGCGTAACGTCATACCCCGAGCCAACGCGCTTTACTTCATCAAATAGATCAGCGCGCGCAGGACCGAAGGTCGATATCATCATCTGGATAACAGCAGAATGGCTGCTCGTATCAAAATGCTCACCGAACTGTCGCTCGGTAGAATTCAAAGTACTTACACTGTCGACGGATTTATTTTCACCCCCGTATACACGCGCAGGATGATGGACCGCCGTACTCATTGCATAACCCGTATTCATCGTAATCATGGAGCACTCCTTAAAGGGCGAACACACAATAGCCCGTGGTAAACGCTGCCACCTGCACGTTGCGTTCAGGCATAAAAAGAAAGTGCATGAACACGGCATACAGTATTTTCTGCACGCGATGAACTGCACTCAGTCAGATAATAATTTCAACAAGATCTAGTTATAGATTTAACGTGTTGCGCAGCAATGATCATCTTCTTATTGTTTTATGGACAGCCCGTTAGCCAACCAATGCAATAGCCCGTCCAAACCGCGGTCTTCCCGCTTTAGTCCCATACATCTCCTCACACCCATCAACCACTGCTACAGAGTGCCTGCTCCTGTTGACCATACCGATCAATGATTTATCAGCAAACGCACTGACCGGAACTTCTTTCATATGCTGGCGCAAGCCCAGACGCTTGAAGCCTTCCCCGGGCCCCGTTTCGTCCTCACCGTCGTTGAGGCTGTTTATCGCGGATTGAAAGCTCCTGCCTGCAGTCCCGTCATTGTTTTCCAGCATCGCTCGCTTGGCGCTGACGGCAAATAGAAAGTGCGCATCCTTGAGCATGCCGGGATCGCGCATCGGGACAAACTTCGAGCCACGCCTGGCTTGGGCCAATTCATCCTTGCTCAAATCCAGCGCGTACCCGTCACGCATGACAATGTGATAGCCATCACCCTTGGCTTGAACAGACTTGAAGATATCGGTCGGGCTTTGACCGAACTTCGCCATCGCCGCCTTGATCGCCGAAATGGTCACGCAATTACCGTCAGGGCCCTGGCGAAAACCGTTCCATATATTTGCCGGCTTGGCGCCGTTGCGCTTATCGGACAGATCAGGAAGCGGCTGCGGTGCTGGATCCGGCAGGGGTGCATCCGGCTTGGGCAGCACTGCCGGCGGGGGCGCAGGCGTTACCTTGGTCGCCACTGTATTCGCCAGTTCCTTGCCCGCCAGCAGGCCTTGCAACTGTGTAAAAAACTGGGTGAACAGTTCGAGGAGCTTTGCTAACAGCGGGGTGTCGCTGGCTGTGTTCCCTACGGTACTTTGATCGTTATTACCGAACGATGAGAGGACCTGGTTATTAACGAATACCGGCTGCACGGGAACCGATCGTCCTGGTGTGTTGCCGGTTTGCGAATGTTGATAATAGTTTCTGACCGCGCCCGCATTATTGATTTCTGAACAAGACATATAACCATCCTTCATCAAGGGCCCCCGACGTTTTTGATCGGGAGCGCCTTGTTGAAAAAAACTGAGGAAGTGGCCGACTTACCTGCTTATCCGGCGGCCGGGATTAAACCGCCAGTCGTTGTCGAACGCTCGACGCCTGCCGCTGGTTTCGAACTCAAAGAAATCCTCAGACGGCCCTGGCGAAGTGATGTCCGGCTCCGGCTTATCCGGCTTCGGAGCATCTGGTTTAGGCGCATCCGGCTTCGGTGGGACCGGAGCGTCTGGCTTCGGCGGAACCGGTGCATCGGGCTTCGGTGGGACTGGCACGTCTGGCTTCGGCGGAACCGGTGCATCAGGCTTCGGCGGAACCGGCACGTCCGGCTTCGGCGGGACCGGTGCATCTGGCTTAGGCGGAACCGGCACGTCTGGCTTCGGCGGAACCGATGCATCGGGCTTCGGCGGAACCGGCACGTCTGGCTTCGGCGGGACCGGTGCATCGGGCTTAGGCGGAACCGGCACGTCCGGCTTCGGCGGAACCGGTGCATCTGGCTTCGGCGGAACCGGCACATCGGGCTTAGGCGGAACCGGCACGTCGGCCTTCGGCGGGACCGGTGCATCGGGCTTAGGCGGAACTGGCACGTCTGGCTTCGGCGGGACCGGTGCATCGGGCTTAGGCGGGACCGGCTTCGTTGCATCCGGGTGAGGACAATGGCAGTTCATCACTTGGACCGTGACGTTCACGTCGGAACTGCTCCGGCTGTTCGGCTGCACGTCCTTGCCCGATGCAGGGTCTGGCCTGCGGGGATCTGGCAGGGGTTTAGGCGTTACCTTAACCTCGGAACTCGGGACCGCTGGATTGTTTGCTGGCTTGTCTTTCTGTACCGACACCTCAGGATTGGTCCCGGACTTGTCCTTGAGTGCAGTGTTCAATACCGGCGAGTTGGTCTCGGCTTTGTCCTTGGCTACAGTGTTCGGCACTTGCGAGTCAGTCCCCGCCTTGTCCTTGGCCGCAGTGTCCGGCACATTCGACTTACTGTCCGCCTTATCCTTCACCGGAGTATCGCTACTCTTTTCGGGTTTAGGCAGCGGGCCAGCATCGGGTACCAACTTGGGCATCCCGCCCTGTCCGGACAGCATGTTCCGTATGGCCTTGAATGCATATTCAAACAACTCGAACAACTTCTCGAGTGCATCCTTGTTGAAGGTGACGGTTCCATCCGTCACCACGGCGGGATTGTTTTTCAATACTGTGCCGGGCGTATTCGCCCGGATTTCGCCGGCGCTCTTGTCGACAGACTTTGGCAGGTCTGCATTCTGCTGATTGAAGTCATTAGTCAAGCGAGGGAAATTATTGACCGACAAATTAGACATAAACAAATCCTTATTCAGTGATTGCCAAAACTCCTTCAGCGGTCTGCAAACAGACCGTCCAGGTTCTGGACTGGAAACAAACCCGAGTGCTGCACACTCCCTACTTTCGTGGGTGTTGCGAGCATCGGGTTCCGAAAATCGGCCTTCACATAAGGAAATCAAATGAAAATAGAGACTTTATCCTATGGACTTTCCGTAAAACATCATGCTTACCCGGTGGTCGCCGTGGGCAAAATGGATATATCAGGCAACAGTCAGCCGTTAAGGCAAATTGATGAAATCACTCACCCACGCCAGTCATTCATATCTGTGTTATTGCGCGCGCCCCTCATACTCCAACTAACAAAACTTAAAAATATGCGCCGCTGACACCGCAAGACTCTGTAGCAAACAAGAAACTTGCTCACATATATAAAGCAATCAAAAAGCTCTAGTCACGTGCCCACAAACACTCGCTGTTAACGATCCGAGGCCTTATTTCAAGCAAAAAAAAGGGCGCCCACGGCACCCTTTCCTACTGGATTGAAACGCTTATATATATGTACTCAATTTTGCAGCGCAACCGAATCAGGCACCCCCAACAATCGTCCTACCTGCTCCAGGTCGGTTTCCCGCCGCATCAGCGTAAATAGTTCAACTGCTTCGGGATAGTTGCGGGTCAGCATCGCCAGCCATTGCTTCAAGCGTCCCGGCGCCTGGCGCTCGGTCAATTGCTCAACGGATTGCCGCCAGAATTCCTGGAGCATGGGTTGCATCTGCGCCCAAGTCATCTCGACCACCTCTTCCCCGGCCCGCGCGGCAGCAATCTGCCGGGCCAGGTCGGGACGGGCCACCAGGCCGCGACCGAGCATGATGTCTTCGACACCACTGATTTCGCGACACCGCCGCCAGTCTTCAACGCTCCAGATATCACCGTTGGCGAACACTGGCACCTTGACCACCTCTTGCACACGCGGGATCCACTCCCAGTGCGCCGGAGGTTTGTAGCCGTCAGCCTTGGTGCGGGCATGCACCACGATATGCGCTGCGCCGCCTTCGGCCAGGGCCGTGGCGCACACCAGGGCACCGTCGGGGCTGTCGAAGCCCAGGCGCATCTTGGCCGTGACGGGAATATGTGCCGGCACCGCACGCCGTACGTGTTCGACGATCTGGTTAAGCAGCTCCGGCTCCTTGAGCAGCACCGCACCGCCACGGGACTTGTTCACGGTCTTGGCCGGGCAACCGAAGTTGAGGTCAACCACCTGAGAGCCCAGCTCACACGCCAGGGCGGCGTTTTCCGCCAAACACACCGGGTCTGAACCGAGTAACTGCACACGCAGCGGCACGCCGGCAGCGGTCTTGGCACCGTGCAGCAACTCAGGGGCGAGTTTGTGGAAATAGGCAGGCGTCAGCAGGCGGTCGTTGACCCGGATGAACTCGGTCACGCACCAATCAATACCACCGACCCGGGTCAGCACGTCCCGCAGGATGTTGTCGACCAACCCCTCCATGGGCGCCAAAGCAATTTGCATGGAAAACACTCAACGAAAAACGTGGCGCAGTTTACTGGTTTCAGACGCTGGCAGGTAATCCGCCTTGCAGCGCAGGGCCATAACCCTCAAGAAATTCCGACGGCATGCGCTTGGGCTTGCCGCTGGACAGTTCGATGCAGACAAAGGTTGTTTGCGCTCGCAGCAAGGTAGCGCCATCACGCGGGCGTACCAGCTGGAAGCGTCGTGTCATTTTCAGGCGCTGGTCCCAGTCGACGATCCAGGTCGCCAACTGCAGTTCATCGCCCTCGTAACCGGCGGCGAGGTAATCGATCTCATGGCGCACCACGGCCATGGCGCGGTCCAGCCGGCGGTACTCGGTAAGGTCCAACCCCAGGCGCTGGGAATGGCGCCAGGCGCAGCGTTCCAGCCAGGACACATAGACCGCGTTGTTGGCGTGCCCCAGGCCGTCGATGTCTTCGGCACCGACCTGAAGATCGATGATAAACGGCGTTGCCAAATCCCAGCCCATGCAGTGCTCCCGGTCGATTAATGTCGGCGGCGAGCAGTGTAACCCATGGTTCAGGCGGTTTGGCGCTCCGGCACGTGGCGGCCGGCGAGCAGCGCCAGGACGCCTTCGATCACGCGAGGATCTGCCAGCACTTTCTGGTGCCCGCCCTGCTCCAGGCGCAGCAGGCGGCTGTCGAACCAGGCGTCATGGATGACCTGGCAAGCCTTGACCGAGACGAAGGTATCGTCTTCGGCATGCACGATCAGGCCCGGGATATTCATTTGATAGTGGGCGACATCGAGGTGCTTGAGAGGCATGCCCATCGTCAGCTCGACCTCCTGGATAAACGCCGAACGCGCTCGCGCCGGCAAACCGACCATGCCGGCAAAACCGCGCAGCACGTCGAGAAACCGCGAGGGTGCGGCGATGCTGACCAACGCCTTGGTGCGCAAGCCCAACTGCACCGCCAACATCGCGCTGGCCCCACCCATGGAGTGACCGACAACCGCATGCAGCGGTGGCAGTTCGGCAGCCGCTTCCAGCATGGCACGGGCAAACAGCAGCACATGGGCTTCGCGCCCCGGCGAACGCCCGTGGGCCGGGCCGTCCAGCGCAACCACCGAATAACCCGCGTCCACCAATGCGCTGATCAGGCTGGCGAATTGCGTCGGGCGCCCTTCCCAGCCGTGCATCAACAGCACCGCAGGGCCCTGGCCCCACTTCAGCGCCGACAGGCCGAAACGCAAAGTGATGCGCTCGGACTGCGCCAGCAGCGGCAGCTCCCAGTCACGTGGCGGCAAATCGCGAGGCGTCATGAACACCCGACGCATCTTGCTGGCCACCGTTTGCGGCGCCAGCCGGCCCAAGGTGCCATTGACGCCACGAATCCATTTCAACGTGCCCATCGCTCATCCCTCAGGCCAGAAGCCGTTCTTAACGCACTGCGGACTTGGCCGCACGCAATACACGATCCGATAACTCACCCGGGCCCAGGGCGCGGGCCAGCGACAAGCCACCGATCATCAGTGCCATGTCGGCCAGGGCCTTGTCGGTGTCTTCCGGACTGGCGGCCAGCTGTGCCGCCATCAGTTCGCAGTGTTCGTTCAAGGCCTGGCGAAATTCGTCCGGCAGGCGGCTCATCTCGCCCACGGTGGACGGGATCGGGCACGCCTGGCTGGTGGAGTCACGGTGTTTACGCGACAGGTAGAACGCTGCGACCAGCGCGCGACGCTCTTCACCGGTCAGCGAGGAGTCCATGTCATCGACGGCGGCGCGACGCCGGGCCAGCAACTCGGTGAAGGCCTCCAGCATCAGTGCGTCCTTGCTTTCAAAGTGCGCGTAGAAACCGCCGACGGTAAGCCCCGCCGCGCCCATGACTTCGCCCACACTCGGCTCGGCCGGGCCGCGTTGTACCAGGGCGGCGCCGGCAGCTTGCAGAATGCGTTCGCGGGTTTGCGCTTTTTTATCGTTCATCGTTGCCTCCGAATCTCATGCTTCGAATATTATTACCATAATAATATTTCGCAAGCCACAGGCATGACCATTGGTCAGAAGAACATTCAGGGAAAAAGGAAGGAGGATTGGCTAAACGCCAGACAAACAAAAGGGCCATTCAATAATTGAATGACCCTTAAAAATCCCGCAGAGCGGGTAATCGTGGCGTCCCCTAGGGGACTCGAACCCCTGTTACCGCCGTGAAAGGGCGGTGTCCTAGGCCACTAGACGAAGGGGACACAAACCTTCTGTACAACTGATCAGCGCTGAGGACTGATCGAATTCAAGGACGGTGTGGCCGGACCTTGAACCTGTAAATTGGTGGAGCTAAACGGGATCGAACCGTTGACCTCTTGCATGCCATGCAAGCGCTCTCCCAGCTGAGCTATAGCCCCGGATTTTTCGCCTCGCGGCGCAGCAGACCTTTCGAACTGCTTGTTGAAACTGGCGTCCCCTAGGGGACTCGAACCCCTGTTACCGCCGTGAAAGGGCGGTGTCCTAGGCCACTAGACGAAGGGGACACAAACCTTCTATACAACGTGATCAGGCTGAGTCTGATCGAATTCAAGGACGGTGTGGCCAGACCTTGAACCTGTAAATTGGTGGAGCTAAACGGGATCGAACCGTTGACCTCTTGCATGCCATGCAAGCGCTCTCCCAGCTGAGCTATAGCCCCTCGTCGGTGAGGACGGGGCAAATCTTAATGGCGTATTCGAAACGTGTCAAATTTATTTTCAACAATTTTCAAAATTTTTTGCCGAGATAACAATCACTTACCGAGCAAACCCCGGAAAACCGGGGTTTGGCCGTTACAACAGCGTGCTTAAGCGATAGCGCCCAGCAGCTTTTCCCATTCCTTGTTTTCTTTCTTCGACACACCACCAAGCAAATCAAGGGCTTGGCGCAGACGGAAGCGAGTCAGGTCCGGGCCCAGAATTTCCATCGCATCGAGCACCGACACCGAACTCGCCTGCCCGGTGATCGCGGCAAACATCAGCGGCATCGCATCGCGCAATTTCAGTTCCAGGGATTCAACCACCGCCTGGATAGTCGCGGTAATCGCATCCTTCTCCCACTGGCGCAGGCTTTCGAGCTTCCACAGGATCAACTGCATCAACTGGCGAACCTGGTCACCCGAGAGTTTCTTCGACTCAAACAGCTTCACGTCCGGGTTCACGCCACCGGCAAAGAAGAAACTCGCCAACGGTGCGACCTGGCTGAAGGTCTCCACCCTGCCCTGCACCAGCGGCGCGATCTTCATCATGTACTCGGGGTTCAACGCCCACTGCTGCACGCGGCTGGCGAACTCTTCCACCGGCAGGTCACGCAGCCACTGGCCGTTGAGCCACGAGAGTTTCTCGATGTCGAAGATCGGCCCACCCAGGGACACACGGGACAGGTCGAAGTTATCGACCATTTCCTGCAACGAGAACTTCTCGCGCTCGTCCGGCATCGACCAGCCCATGCGGCCCAGGTAGTTGAGCATCGCTTCGGGCATGAAGCCCATGCGCTCGTAGAAGGTCACCGAGGTCGGGTTCTTGCGCTTGGACAACTTGCTCTTGTCCGGGTTACGCAGCAGCGGCATGTAGCACAGCTGCGGTTGTTCCCAGCCGAAGTACTCGTACAGCAGGATCAGTTTCGGCGCCGATGGCAGCCACTCTTCGCCACGCAGTACGTGGGTGATGCCCATCAGGTGGTCGTCCACCACGTTGGCCAGGAAGTACGTCGGCAGGCCGTCGGTCTTCATCAGCACTTGCATGTCCATGCGGTCCCACGGGATCTCGACGTCACCGCGCAGCATGTCCGGCACCACGCACACGCCTTCGCTCGGCACCTTCATGCGGATAACGTGCGGCTCGCCGGCAGCCAGGCGCCGGGCCACTTCTTCCTTCGACAGCAGCAGTGCGCGGCCGTCATAGCGCGGGGTTTCACCACGGGCCTGTTGCTCGGCACGCATCTGGTCCAGCTCTTCGGCGGTGCAGAAGCACGGGAAGGCGTGGCCCATGTCGACCAGTTGCTGGGTGTACTGCTTGTAGATGTCGCTGCGCTCGCTCTGGCGATACGGGCCGTGGGGGCCGCCGACGTCCGGGCCTTCGGCCCAGGTAATGCCCAACCAGCGCAGCGCATCGAAAATCTGCTGTTCCGACTCGCGCGTGGAGCGCAGTTGATCGGTGTCTTCGATCCGCAGGATGAATTCACCGCCATGCTGCTTGGCAAAGCAGTAGTTGAACAAGGCGATGTAAGCAGTACCTACGTGGGGATCCCCAGTAGGCGATGGCGCGATGCGCGTGCGGACGGTGGTCATGGCGGGTCTCGAATTGGCGATAAAACTGAAAATGAAACAAGGGGCGAATGGTAACAGCCCCAAGCCCTTGGGCTCCAGCGTGGGGAGGCGAACAAAGGGCATATGAGACAAGCTCCGGTCTCAAGTCTCGACATGGCTATTTGCCAGACCGTTCGCTGGCTATATTCCATTACCTTTTGTCGACGACATTATTGCCATGCCTGCCCCGCTCAAACGCCGCCTGTTTATCTTCCTGTTTATCGTGGTCCTGATCGCCGGGGGCTTTTTCGCTCAGTGGTTCTTCAAGGGCCGTTTTTATGAAAGCACCGACAACGCCTACGTCCAGGGCGAGATCACCCGGGTCTCCAGCCAACTGGGTGCGCGCATCGTCGAGGTGCTGGTGGGCGACAACGAGCACGTGGAAAAAGGCCAACTGCTGGTCAAGCTCGAAGGCGACGACTTCCACCTCGCCGTCGACCGCGCCAACGCCGCCCTGGCCATGCGCGAAGCCGAGCGCGTGCAGGCCCAGAGCAAACTGACCCAGCAAGCCAGCCTGATCGCCGCCGGTGCAGCCAAGGTCTCGTCCAGCCAGGCCACCCTCGGCCGCTCGCAGATCGACCTGAACCGCGCACAAACCCTGCGCAAACCCGGCTATGTCTCCGAAGAACGGGTCACCACCCTCGACGCCGACAACCACATCGCCCGCTCCCAGGTGACCATGGCCCAGGCCGACCTGCAGGGCCAGCGCCAGCAGGTCAACGCCCTGAACGCCGAGATCAAGCGCCTCGACGCGATGATCGCCAACGCCAGGACTGACCTGGCCCAGGCCGAACTGAACCTGACCCGCAGCGAAATCCACGCGCCCATCAGCGGCCTGATCGGCCAGCGTGCCGCGCGCAACGGTCAATACGTACAGGCCGGCGCCTACCTGCTGTCGATCGTCCCGGACCAGGACATCTGGGTGCAGGCCAACTTCAAGGAAACCCAGATCGGCCATATGCAGCCTGGGCAAAAAGCCGAGCTGACATTCGACGCCTACAGCGATACTCCAATCGAAGGCCGCGTGGCCAACCTGTTCGGCGCTTCCGGCGCGCAATTCAGCCTGCTGCCGCCGGACAATGCCACGGGCAACTTCACCAAAGTCGTACAACGGATTCCGGTCAAACTGACCTTCGCCACCGACAACCCGCTGCAGGGCAAAATCCGCCCGGGCATGTCGGTGACGGTCAAAGTGAACATCCAAGACCCGCACGATGGCCGGTGATCAACTGCTGCCGCCGGTAGGCGAACCGAGCCGGCGCGACTGGATCGCGGTCATGAGCGTGATGCTCGGCGCCTTCATGGCAGTGCTCGACATCCAGATCACCAACTCGTCCCTCAAGGACATCCAGGGCGCGCTGTCGGCCACCCTGGAAGAAGGTTCGTGGATTTCCACCTCCTACCTTGTGGCCGAAATCATCATGATCCCCCTCACCGCCTGGCTGGTGCAGCTGCTGTCGGCGCGTCGGCTGGCGGTGTGGGTCTCGGGCGGGTTCCTGATCGCCTCGCTGATGTGCTCCATGGCCTGGAGCCTGGAAAGCATGATCGTATTCCGCGCGCTGCAGGGCTTTACCGGCGGCGCGCTGATCCCCCTGGCGTTCACCCTCACGCTGATCAAGCTGCCCGAACATCACCGCGCCAAAGGCATGGCCATGTTCGCCATGACCGCCACCTTCGCCCCGTCCATCGGACCGACCATTGGCGGCTGGCTCACGGAAAACTGGGGTTGGGAATACATCTTCTACATCAACATCCCACCGGGCCTGATCATGATCGCCGGGCTGCTGTACGGCCTGGAGAAAAAGGACTCCAACTGGGACCTGCTCAAAAGCACCGACTATCTCGGCATCCTTACCATGGCCGTAGGCCTTGGGTGTTTGCAGGTGTTTCTGGAAGAAGGCCATCGCAAGGATTGGCTGGAATCCAGCCTGATTGTCAGCCTGGGCACCGTCGCCCTGTTGAGCTTGATCACCTTTGTGATCGTGCAGATGTCCAAGCCCAACCCGCTGATCAACCTGCGCATCCTCGGCAATCGCAATTTCGGGCTATCGAGTATTTCGAGCCTGGGGATGGGCGTGGGGTTGTATGGCTCGATTTATCTGCTGCCGCTGTACCTGGCGCAGATCCAGAACTACAACGCCCTGCAAATCGGCGAAGTGATCATGTGGATGGGGGTTCCGCAGCTGTTTTTGATTCCGCTGGTGCCCAAGCTGATGAAGTACGTGTCGCCCAAATGGCTGTGCACCCTGGGGTTCGGGCTGTTCGGGTTGGCGAGTTTTTCATCGGGGGTGCTGAACCCGGACTTTGCCGGCGACCAGTTCAACCGCATCCAGATCATCCGTGCGTTGGGGCAGCCGTTGATCATGGTGACAATTTCGTTGATTGCCACGGCATACATCATGCAGAAGGACGCGGGGTCGGCGTCGAGCCTGTTCAATATTTTGCGAAACCTGGGCGGGGCGATCGGGATTGCGTTGCTGGCGACGCTGCTGGATGCGCGCACCAAGACCTACTTTGATTACCTGCGTGAGGCGATTGTGCCGACCAATCCACAGGTGGCAGAGCGCATGGCCAGGCTGACGGAGACGTTTGGGAGTGAGACGGCGGCGTTGGGCAAGTTGAGTGAGATAGCGCATCAGCAGGCGCAGATCATGGCTTACAACGATGCGTTCCATTTTGTAGGGTTGGCGTTGGGGATCAGCATGGTGGCGATCTTGTTGACCAAGGCGTTGCCGGCGGGGCTTAAGGCTGGGGAAGCTCACTGAAATAACCTGTGGCGAGGGAGCTTGTTGTGGCGAGGGAGCTTGCTCCCTCGCCACAAAGAGCTTGAAGATCGTTCCCACGCTCTGCGTGGGAATGCCTCACTGGACGCTCCGCGTCCGCTCTTGGGACGCAGAGCGTCCCGGGCTGCTTTCCCACGCAGAGCGTGGGAACGATCATCACACAGCCAGCAACCGCTCCCGCAACTTGCCGATCTCATCGCGCATCTGCGCCGCCGCTTCAAACTCCAGATCCCGCGCCAGCTGGTACATCTTCTCTTCCAACTGACGAATACGCTTGGTGATCTCGCTCGGCGAACGCAATTCCGCTTCGTACTTGGCATTCTCCTCCGCAGCCTTGGCCATGCCCTTGCGCTTCTTGCTGCGCGAGCCCGGCACCGTTGCGCCTTCCATGATGTCGGCGACGTCCTTGAACACACCCTTCGGCGTGATGCCATGTTCCAGGTTGTAGGCAATCTGCTTGTCGCGACGACGCTCGGTCTCGCCAATCGCCCGTTCCATGGAACCGGTGATCCGGTCCGCATACAGAATCGCCCGGCCATTCAGGTTGCGCGCCGCCCGGCCAATGGTCTGGATCAACGAACGCTCAGACCGCAGGAAGCCTTCCTTGTCCGCATCCAGAATCGCCACCAGGGACACTTCCGGCATATCCAGGCCTTCACGCAGCAGGTTGATCCCCACCAGCACATCGAACGCCCCCAGGCGCAGGTCGCGGATGATTTCCACGCGCTCCACGGTGTCGATGTCCGAGTGCAAATAGCGCACGCGCACGCCGTGGTCGGCCAGGTAATCGGTCAAGTCTTCGGACATGCGCTTGGTCAGCGTGGTGACCAGCACCCGCTCCTCCAGGGCCACGCGCTTGGTGATCTCCGAGAGCAAGTCATCCACCTGGGTCAGCGCCGGGCGGATTTCGATTTGCGGGTCCACCAGGCCGGTCGGGCGCACCAGTTGCTCAATCACACGCCCGGCATGTTCGGCCTCGTAGTTACCCGGCGTGGCCGAGACAAAAATCGTCTGCGGGCTGATGCCTTCGAACTCGTCAAAACGCATCGGCCGGTTATCCAGCGCCGATGGCAGGCGGAAGCCGTATTCCACCAGGGTCTCTTTACGGGAACGGTCACCTTTGTACATCGCGCCCACCTGCGGCACGCTGACGTGGGACTCGTCGATCACCAGCAAGGCATCGTCCGGCAGGTAATCGAACAAGGTAGGTGGCGCCTGCCCGGACTCGCGGCCCGAGAGGTAGCGCGAGTAGTTTTCGATGCCGTTGCAGTAGCCCAGTTCTAGGATCATCTCCAGGTCGAAGCGGGTGCGCTGTTCCAGGCGCTGGGCTTCCACCAGCTTGTTGTTGGAACGCAGGTATTCCAGGCGCTCCACCAGCTCAGCCTTGATGCCCTCGATGGCGCCCATCAGGGTTTCGCGCGGGGTCACGTAGTGGCTTTTCGGGTAGAAGGTGAAGCGCGGCAGCTTGCGGATCACCTCGCCGGTCAAAGGGTCGAAGGCCGACAGGCTCTCGACTTCATCGTCGAACAGCTCGATGCGGATCGCTTCCAGGTCGGATTCCGCCGGGTAGATGTCGATCACATCGCCGCGCACGCGGAAGCTCGCCCGGGCGAAGTCTATGTCGTTGCGGGTGTATTGCAGGCTCGTCAGGCGACGCAACAGTTCGCGCTGGTCGAGTTTGTCGCCGCGGTCGACGTGCAGCACCATCTTCAAATAGGTTTCCGGGCTGCCCAAGCCATAGATGCACGACACCGTGGTGACGATGATCGCGTCCTTGCGTTCCAGCAGCGCCTTAGTCGCCGAGAGCCGCATCTGCTCGATGTGGTCGTTGATCGAGGCGTCTTTCTCGATAAAGGTGTCGGACGACGGCACGTAGGCTTCCGGCTGGTAGTAGTCGTAGTAGGAAACGAAGTACTCCACCGCGTTGCTCGGGAAGAACGCCTTGAACTCGCCATACAACTGCGCGGCCAGGGTCTTGTTCGGCGCCAGCACCAGGGTCGGGCGGTTCACCTGGGCGATCACGTTGGCGATGCTGAAAGTCTTGCCGGAGCCGGTCACCCCGAGCAAGGTCTGGTGCGCGAGGCCGGCCTCAATGCCTTCGACCATCAGGCGGATGGCTTCCGGTTGATCGCCGGCAGGCTCGAAGCGGGTGACTAGCTGGAAATCCGACATAACGTACCTCTTGAGTCACCCCGGGGCCGGAAAAAGCAACGGGGACGAAAAAGACCGCGACCCGCGACTGTTCGGCGCAGGTTGCAGGAAAAAACCATGATAGCTGTAGAAGTGGAGGCGAATGTGACGGGTTTCAAGGCAATCGTCCTACATGCCGTTGGTCACCCATGTTGCAATAAGACTAACGGTCGGTAAATAAACCGAAAAACTTGGCCGAAAAGCCGTTTCGGCTGTCGCCGTGAGCAGTGATGGCCTCTATACTAGCTCCCCGTTTGTGCACCGCTCTAGTGCATTCGGCTGGAGCGCGACACGTCCCTCCACTCTCTATAGAGCTGCCGCAAAAATGAGCCTGTTCTCCGCTGTCGAAATGGCACCACGCGATCCAATCCTGGGCCTCAACGAAGCATTCAACGCCGATACCCGAACCACCAAGGTGAACCTTGGCGTGGGCGTTTACTGCAACGAGGAGGGGAAGATTCCACTCTTGCGTGCCGTTGCCGAAGCGGAAGCCATTCGCGTGGCGCAACACGCCGCTCGTGGCTACTTGCCGATCGACGGTATTGTCGCCTACGACCAGGCCGTGCAAAAGCTGCTGTTCGGCGAGCAATCGCCGCTGATCAGCTCCGGCCGCGTCATCACCGCCCAAGCGGTCGGCGGCACCGGCGCCCTGAAAATCGGCGCTGACTTCCTCAAGCAACTGCTGCCCAACGCCGTCGTCGCCATCAGCGACCCGAGCTGGGAAAACCACCAGGCGCTGTTCGAAAAAGCCGGCTTCCCGGTGCAGACCTATCGTTACTACGACGCCGCCACCCACGACGTAAACCGCGCCGGCCTGCTGGAAGACCTCAACGCCCTGCCGCCACAGTCCATCGTCGTGCTGCACGCCTGCTGCCACAACCCGACCGGCGTCGACCTGAGTCCGGCCGACTGGCAACAAGTGCTGGACGTGGTCAAGGCGAAAAACCTCGTGCCGTTCCTCGACATGGCCTACCAGGGCTTTGGCGACGGCATCGACGAAGACGCCGCTGCGGTGCGCCTGTTCGCCGAGTCGGGCCTGACTTTCTTTGTGTCCAGCTCGTTCTCCAAGTCGTTCTCGCTGTACGGCGAGCGCGTGGGCGCCCTGTCCATCGTCACCGACTCCAAGGAAGAAAGCGCGCGCATCCTGTCCCAGGTCAAGCGTGTGATCCGCACCAACTACTCCAACCCGCCGACCCACGGCGCGGCGATCGTGGCGGCGGTGCTGAACAACCCTGAGCTGCGCGCCCAGTGGGAAGCGGAACTGGCGGAAATGCGCCTGCGCATTCGCGGCATGCGCGAGCAGATGGTGGCTGACCTGGCCAAGGCTGCTCCGGGCCACGACTTCAGCTTCGTCGGTCGCCAGCGCGGGATGTTCTCCTACTCCGGCCTGAGCGTTGAACAAGTGACACGCCTGCGCAACGAGTTTGGTATCTACGCGCTGGATACCGGCCGTATCTGTGTGGCGGCGTTGAACCAGAAAAACATTGATGCAGTGACCAAGGCCATCGTTCAGGTGCTGTAAGCCTGTTGTGATGCAAAAAAAGGGGAAGCCAATGGCTTCCCCTTTTTCATTCTGAAAACCGCGCCCCCTGTGGCGAGGGAGCTTGCTCCCGCTGGGATGCGAAGCGGCCCCAAAACCTGCCACCGTGAACTTTATGAATGAATGCGGTGCCTGAATTGGGGCTGCTGCGCAGCCCAGCGGGAGCAAGCTCCCTCGCCACAGGGTGGGTGGTTTGCCTTCAAGAGCGGGTGTTCAGCCCCTAAAAATTCGCTGCTTTCAGTCCGCTGCCCCTAGACTGACAGCAAGACAGTCCCTTCCCCTTGAGTATCCTATGAGAAACGACGACCTGGACCTGCGTGCCGACCGCGACGAACTGGACCACTTCACCCCGCGCCCACCACCCGCCAAGCGCCAGAAAAGCCTGGTGCTGCAAATCGCCCTCGGCGTATTCCTAGGCGGTTTGGCCTTGTGGCTGGTGCAACTGGGCGCCGGCGCCCTGATGGCCAAGCTGGCCATGGGCACCTTCCAGTTCGGCGGCTGACAAAGATCAAATGTGGGGGCCGTCGAGCTTTAGCGAGGCCGCGATAGCGGTGGGTCAGGCACCCTCAATATCGACTGTGCCGACGCCATCGCAGCCTCGCTGAAGCTCGACAGCTCCCACAGGGGGTCTACTCCCGCCTTCAGTCCGCGCTCGTGTGGCTGGTTCAACTCGATCCAAGCAGTCCCCCTGCAATTTGGCGGCTGACAAAGACCAAATGTGGGAGCCGTCGAGCTTTAGCGAGGCCGCGATTGCGGTGGGTCAGGCACCATCAATATCGACTGTGCCGACGCCTTCGCAGCCTCGCTGAAGCTCGACAGCTCCCACAGGGGATCTACTCCCGCCTTCAGTCCGCGCTCGTGTGGCTGGTTCAACTCGATCCAAGCAGTCCCCCTGCAATTTGGCGGCTGACAAAGACCAAATGTGGGAGCCGTCGAGCTTTAGCGAGGCCGCGATAGCGGTGGGTCAGGCACCATCAATGTCGACTGTGCCGACGCCATCGCAGCCTCGCCGGGGCTCGACAGCTGCTACGGCTACGATGCCAGGGCCAGGCCACGCTCTTCCAGCAACTGCACAAAACTGTTCAGACTCTGCGACACCGTACCCCGGCGCCAGATCAGCCAGGTATTCAGAATCCGGAACGTATCGGTCAGCGGCCACACACTCACCGCCGTAAACCCCGGCATGCTCTCCAGCATGCTCCGCGGCATCAGCGCCAACCCGGCACCGGCACTCACACACGCGAGCATCCCGTGGTAGGACTCCATCTCAAAGATCTTCCCCGGCACCGCGCCATCCTGTGAAAACCAGCGCTCGAAGTGATGCCGGTACGAACAGTTCGAACGAAACGTGTAGATGCTCTCCCCGCTCACATCCCGCCCCCGGGTGATCGGCGCGTGATGCAACGGCGCAATCACCACCATCTCCTCCTCGAACACCGCCACGCCCTCCAGCGTCGCGTGCAACACCGGCCCATCGACAAACGCCGCTGCCAGCCGCCCCGACAACACGCCCTCGATCATCGTGCCGGACGGCCCGGTGGTCAGGTCCAGCTCAACCTTGGCGTGCTTCTGGTTATACGCCGCGAGCAATGCCGGGATGCGCACCGCCGCCGTACTCTCCAGCGAGCCCAACGCAAACGCGCCCTGGGGCTCCTCCCCCGCCACCGTCGCCCGGGCCTCTTGCACCAGGTCGAGAATGCGCCGCGCATACCCGAGGAAATTCCACCCGGCCGGCGATAACCGCAGCCGGCTCTTCTCGCGAATAAACAAGTCCACGCCCAGGTCCTGCTCCAATTGCTTGATCCGCGTGGTCAGGTTCGACGGCACCCGATGGATCAGCTGCGCGGCAGCGCTGATGCTGCCTTGCTCGGCAACGGCTTTGAAAATTTCCAGCTGGACCAGATCCAAGTCATTCTCCAAACGTGAACGTATTGCTTAATATTATTCAGTTTCCGAAAAAGATACAGCCCCGTACGCTGGCCTCCATCCCATTCACTGCGCAGGACGGTGCCATGAACTCCATTTCCTCCCAGACCCACGCGTTGTCGATTAACCCCGCCAATGGTGAAACGGTCGCCAGCTACCCGTACGAAACCGAGGCGCAGCTGGATGCCGCCCTCACCCGCTCGATCAACGCCTTCCGCAACGGGCGCAATACCCCCGTCGCCCAGCGCGCCGAACTACTGCTGGCCCTGGCCAGCACCCTGCGCGACCAGGCCGAAGAAATGGCCCAGATGATCACCCTGGAAATGGGCAAACCCATCGCCCAGGCCCGTGGCGAAATCGAAAAATGCGCGCAACTCGCTGAGTGGTACGCCGCCCACGGCCCAGCCATGCTGGCCCCGGAAGCCACCCTGGTGGACAACGGCACCGCCCAGATCGAATACCGCCCGCTGGGCCCGATCCTCGCTGTAATGCCGTGGAACTTCCCGGTGTGGCAAGTGCTGCGCGGCGCGGTGCCAACCATGCTCAGCGGCAACACCTACGTGCTCAAGCACGCGCCTAACGTAATGGGCAGCGCGTACCTGATGAAACAAGCCTTCCAGCGCGCCGGCTTTGCCGATGGCCTGTTCGAAGTGATCAACGTCACCAAGGACGGCGTGTCCAAAGCCATCGCCGACCCGCGCATCGCCGCCGTGACCCTCACCGGCAGCGTGCGCGCCGGCATGGCCATCGGTTCCCAGGCCGGGGCCGCGCTGAAAAAATGCGTACTGGAGCTGGGCGGCTCCGACCCGTTCATTGTGCTCAACGACGCAAACCTCGACGAAGCCGTGCAAGCCGCCCTGATCGGCCGTTTCCAGAACTCCGGCCAAGTGTGCGCCGCCGCCAAGCGCCTGATCATCGAAGAAGGCGTGGTGGAAGCCTTCACCGCCAAATTCCTCGAAGCCAGCCGCAACCTGGTGATGGGCGACCCGACCGCCACCGAGACCTACATCGGGCCGATGGCCCGCTTCGACCTGCGGGACGAACTCGACGGCCAGGTCCAGGCCACCCTGGCCGAAGGCGCCACCCTTCTGCTGGGCGGCAACAAAGTCGAAGGCGCGGGCAACTACTACGCCCCCACCGTGCTGGCCAACGTCACCGACCAGATGACCTCGTTCAAACAGGAACTGTTCGGGCCGGTCGCCTCCATCATCACCGCCCGCGATGCGGACCACGCCGTGGCCCTGGCCAACGACAGTGAGTTCGGCCTGACCGCCAGTGTGTTCACCACCGACCCAGAGAAGGCACGCAGCATCGCCAACCAACTGGAAACCGGCGGGATCTTTATCAACGCCTACAGCGTGTCCGATCCCCGGGTCTCGTTTGGTGGTGTGAAAAAGAGCGGCTTTGGACGGGAGTTGTCGCACTTCGGTGTGCGGGAATTCTGCAACGCGCAGACCGTGTGGCTGAACCGCCGCTAAGCAAGCGCTGCAAACGATGGCCCGCCCTGCGGGTCATCGTGTTGTCTGGTTCAGCACCGTCACGTACGCACCGAACATATCCGCCATGGCGTCCGCATAGGCGGTGATTTGCGCCTCGGTGCGCGGGCTTCCCGAGAATTCCTTTGCCACTGAACTGAAGGTGGTGGCGATCAAATCGCAGGCCAGGGCACGGGTGGCTTCAGGCACCTGCGGCAGCAGTTCCAGCATGAACGCCTGGAAAATCTGTTGCCCTTCTGCGCGAACCTCATGGGCTTCGGGCGCATCACGGTACAGCGGCGCGGCGTCGCTCAGGGCGACGCGCATCTGCGCCTCCTCACATTCCGAACGAATAAACGCATGCACCAACGCCCGCAACCGCTCAAGGGCCGGCTGGCTTACGTCCTGCAGAATGCGGCTGAGCATCTGCGAGGTTTGCTGCCACTCATCCGTCTGCAGCCGAAACAGGATGGCCGCCTTGTTGGGAAAGTACTGGTACACCGACCCCACGCTGACACCGGCCTTTTCCGCGACACGGGCGGTGGTGAAACGGCTGGCGCCTTCCTTGGCCAAAACCTGAATAGCCGCTTCGAGAATGGCCGTCACCAACCCGGTGGATCGCGCCTGTTTGGGCTCTTTGCGTGAGGAAATCTGCGAGGTCTGGCGATCGGTCATGGGGCCTTCCTGCTGCCGTTGGAATGCGAATAGCGAATGTGACGAATTGTTCGCATACTTTAAATGCGACGAATCATTCGCATACTAGCCCGGCGCCTCACGGCGCTCAACCTGCAGCAGGACATCCCCATGAATACGCTTACCTCGGCCCCGATGGCGGCCCTGATTGAACGGTTGTACACACAGGCCGATGCCGCCACCAGCCCCGTCATCAACACAGTGACCCACGAAGAACGCGACCGCCTGATGCGCAGCAAGACCGACTACCTGGCACTCTACGGCATGCTGAAAGACCTGTGGTTGCCCGTCTCCCGCGACACCGGCACCCTGCTGTACATGCTCGCACGCAGCAGCAAAGCGCAGGCCATCGTCGAGTTCGGTACTTCGTTCGGCCTGTCCACCCTGCACCTGGCGGCCGCCCTGCGGGACAACGGCGGCGGCACGCTGATCAGCAGCGAGTTCGAGCCCTCGAAGATCGCTCTCGCCCGGCAACACCTGGAGCAAGGCGGCGTGAGCGACCTCGTGGAGATCCGCCAAGGCGATGCCCTGGTTACCCTGGCCAACGGCCTGCCCGACAGCGTCGACCTGCTGCTGCTCGACGGCGCCAAGGCGCTGTATGGCGACGTGCTGAACCTGGTGGAAAGCCGCCTCAAGCCCGGCGCGTTGATCATTGCCGACAACACCGACTACTGCCCCGACTACCTGGCCCGGGTGCGTTCGCCAGCAAACGGCTACCTGTCGGTGCCGATCGGTGACGACGTCGAGCTTTCCGTTCGCCTGGGCTGATGCCCGTCAGAGGATTCAACTCATGTCTGGATTGGTAAGCCCAGTGGTACTGAAATTACTGCCCATCACCCTGGCGGTGTTTGTCGGGTTCCTGATCATCGGCATGCAACTGCCGGTGCTGCCGCTGCACCTGCACAACACCTTGGGCATGGACACGCTGGTGGTGGGCGTGGTGATCGGTGCGCAGTTTGCCGGGGCACTGTTGTCGCGGTCCTGGGCCGGCAATTTTGCCGATATGCGCGGCCCCAAGCGCGCCATGCTCGCGGGCATGCTGGTGGCGGCCAGCTCCGGCTTGATCTACCTCGCGTCCCTGGCGTTTGTGGCGTCGCCGGTGGTCTCGGTGTGGGTGTTGCTCGCCGGGCGCGTGGTGCTGGCGCTGGGGGAAAGCCTGATCGTGACCGGCTCGATGGGCTGGGGTGTCGGGTTGGTGGGGCCGCAAAATACCGGCAAGGTCATGGCCTGGATCGGCATCGCAATCTACGCCGCGTTTGCCCTGGGCGCGCCCCTCGGGGTGGCGGTGAATAGCCAGTGGGGTTTCAGCGGGATCGCCGTCGGGACCATGGTGATTCCGCTGCTGGCACTGGCCATCGTCGCCGGAGCGCAAGGCGTTGCGCCCACCAGCCAGCGGCGCACCTCGTTTTTCAAGGTGCTGCGCTCGGTGTGGGTACCGGGGTTGGGCCTGGCCTTTGCAAGCGTCGGGTTTGGCGTGATTACCGCGTTTATCGCGCTGCTGTTTGCCACCAAGGCCTGGGGCAATGCGTCATTGGCGTTTACCGCCTTTGGCCTGGCGTTTATCGGCGCGCGGATTTTCTTTGGGCACCTGCCCGACAAGATCGGCGGTGCCAAGGTCGCGCTGGTGTGCGTGATAATCGAAGCCGCCGGTCAGCTGTTGATCTGGGGCGCGGACAGCGCCTTGACCGCCTACCTGGGCGCGGCGCTGACCGGTTTCGGCTACTCCCTGGCGTTTCCCGGCTTTGGGGTGGAGGCGATAAAGCGCGCGCCGCCCCAATCCCGCAGCCTGGCGATGGGTGCGTATGTGGCGTTCCTGGATATTTCGCTGGGGGTCAGCACCCCGCTGATCGGCGCCTTGGCCGGCGTGGCCGGAGTGGCATCGGTGTACCTGGCGGGCGCGGTGGCCGTGGCGCTGTCGGTGATCGTGGCGCTGGCGTTGCTTTTCAAGGCGCCAGTGGCAGAGCGCGAGGTTTATACTTCGCCACCTCGCCCTTAACCCACATCACCCGAGATACCCGATGAGCCTTTCCCTCTCTACAACCCCTGCGCGCAAGCCGCTCGCGCCCCTGCTGGCGTTTGCCATCCTGCTGTTCGGCGCCGTCTTCCTGCAAAACAGCGTCGGCTCGCGCCAGGTGCTGTTGCTGGTGGTCGGCGCCGCACTGGGTTTGACGCTGTACCACGCCGCTTTCGGCTTCACCTCGGCCTGGCGAGTGTTCATCACCGACCGGCGTGGCGCGGGCTTGCGTGCGCAGATGGTGATGCTGGCGATTGCCGTGGTGCTGTTCTTCCCCGCGCTGGGGGCCGGCACCCTGTTCGGCCAGCCCGTGGTCGGGCTGGTGGCACCGGCCGGGGTTTCGGTGGTGTTCGGGGCATTCATTTTCGGCATCGGCATGCAGCTGGGCGGCGGTTGTGCGTCCGGCACCCTGTTCACTGTGGGCGGTGGTAACGCGCGCATGCTGGTGACGCTGTTCTTCTTTATCTGTGGTTCGTTGATTGCGACTCACCACGTCGACTGGTGGTTCTCGCTGCCTTCGTTCCCGGCGGTTTCCATCGTCAAAAGCTTCGGCGTGGTGCCGGCCTTGCTGCTGAGCCTGGCCGTATTTGGCATCATCGCGGCAGTCACCGTGCGCCTGGAAAAAGGCCGTCACGGGCAACTCGAAGCCGGCGTGACCAGCGAACACCAGGGCCTGCGCCGCTTCCTGCGCGGGCCATGGCCATTGGTGTGGGGCGCGATTGGCCTGGCCCTGCTCAACTACGCCACCCTGGCACTGGCCGGGCGGCCATGGGGTATCACTTCGGCGTTCGCCCTGTGGGGCGCCAAGGTTGCCGGCGGGTTGGGCGTGGACGTAGGCAGCTGGGCGTTCTGGCAAATGCCGGGCAATGCCAAGGCCCTGGCGGCGCCGGTGTGGGAAGACGTTACCAGCGTAATGGACATCGGCATCATCCTCGGTGCGCTGTTGGCTGCGGGATTGGCCGGGCGTTTCGCTCCAAGCCTGAAGATTCCGGCACGCTCGCTGTTTGCGGCGGTGATCGGCGGCCTGCTGCTGGGTTACGGCTCGCGCCTGGCGTATGGCTGCAATATCGGCGCGTACTTCAGCGGGATTGCCTCGGGCAGCCTGCATGGCTGGGTGTGGTTGGTGGCGGCGTTTATCGGCAACAGCGTGGGCGTGCGGTTGCGGCCGTTCTTCTTTGCAGGTGAGCGTCCGCAGGTAGCGTTGAGCGGTTGCTGACTGATCGTTCCCACGCTCCGCGTGGGAATGCCGCCGGGGACGCTCTGCGTCCCGCTGTTGGTGACGCGGAGCGTTACGGGATGCATTCCCACGCGGAGCGTGGGAACGAGCAGCATCATCGGCTTTTTGAAATCACTCCGCTCATGTACTCGTTCAAATCGCGGAAGTCCTGAACTTTCCAGGTGAACGGTGACAACTTCACACCGTTCTCCCGCAACGTTCTGGGAATCAGGTCGCCATTTGGACGAAGAATGACGGACGACACGATAACGCCCGGATAATCACTCAAGCGTTTTTTGAAAGTAGCCGTTGTCAGGTCAGGCGTAGGCGGATTGCTTTTATTCGCCAAGGGTCCCGTGCCTTTGATATCCGCGCCGTGGCACATGGCGCAGCGCTGCAGATAAATGTTTTTCCCGTTAGCGTTGTCCGCAAAGGACAGTGATGTTTGAACCAGCGATAAAATCCCCAGCGACGCGATGAACGACTTTCTTATTTTCATCTTTCCATGTGGCCTTGTTGTAAAAATCCAATATCAACCAACCGAGCGTAAACGACCCGTGATCCAATCGCGACTGTAAGCCAGCACGCGGCCCGACATCGCCGTCGGAAAATGAATAAACCCATGAGCCGCCTGCGGTAACAAAAACACCTCGGACCCCGCCCACCGCTCGGCCATCTGCAGCGTGTCGTCCAGCAACGGGTCCAGCTCCCCCACAAACATCAGCGCTGGCGGCAGCCCGGCAAGGTCGCCATACAACGGTGACAACGGCGGCTGCCGACGCTGCTCGTCACTCAGGCCCGGCGTCAGCAAGCGCAGCGCCTCCACCATGCCCGGCCCGTCCAGCAACAGCGTTTCCCGCCCCGCCGTGCGCACGCTCGGTGTACCGGTCAAATCGTAGACGCCGTAATACAGCACCGCCCCGCTCACCCGCGCCAGCAATTCGGGCGATTGCTTCAGCGCCAGCAGCGTGGCCGCCGCCAGGTGCCCCCCGGCAGACTCGCCGACAACGATCACCGGCAGGCCGGCGAACTCCTCACAGTCCCCGAGCAACCAGCGCGCCGTGGCCAGGCAGTCTTCCAGAATCCCTTCGACCGGTGTATTCACCGCCAGCCGGTAATCCACCGACACCACCGCCACCTCGCACGCATTCACCATGGCCACGTTGAGGTCGTCATTCATCTGCGCATTGCCGATCACCCAGCCGCCGCCATGGATATCCAGCACCACGCCTTTGGCCTTGCCCTTCGGCCGGATGATGCGCACCGGCACCGAGCCCACCCGCCGGCTTTCAGCCTGCAGGCCATGCTTGAGCAACTTGTTGCCGGCCACCATCTGGCTGGAGCGCAACAGCGCCTGGATCACCCGGGGCGTCACGCGGTTGCGGATGCGAAAGCGCGGCATCCAGGCGAGCTTCTGGTTAAAGCGCTGCATTTGCGCCAGTTCATGTTCTTCAGCAGGCCACAGCGTGTGAGTTCCCAATTCGATATTCCCTCTATCTCTGAAAGAGATGTTCACCTTGGCCAGTGTGCGTGGGCATCATGGCAATGATGTTTCCGCCCTCTGCCCACGTCGCCAGGCTCAGCGGTTATTGCGCAGGATGGAGAAATTCAACGCTGCCGCAACGCTCAGCCACACCAGGTACGGGAACAGGATCAGCCCGGTGATCAAATCCAGCCGCACCGTCAGCAGCACCATGGCGGCCACTACCAGCCACAGCAGCGTGATGATCACCATCCCGGCGAAAATCCGGTGGGCACCGAAGAACACGGGCGTCCACAGGGTGTTGAGTGCGATCTGCGCAGCCCATAGAGCCAGCACGATTTCGCTGCCGGGGATCAGAGTCAGGCGGTAGCCGGCCCAGGCGAGCAGCAGGTAGATGATCGTCCAGGCAACCGGGAACAGCCAGTTGGGTGGGGTGAAGCTGGGTTTGACCAGGGTGGCGTACCAGTCGCCCGGTTTGAAGATGATGCCGGTGCTCGCAGCGGCACCGCAGGCCAGAAGAAAAATAAACAACGTCACCATAACCGGTCCTTAGCTGAGAGCAGCTGCCTGGAGATAAAAGCCTTGACGGCGGTTTCAGGGTTGGACGCCCCGCGCAGCAAAAAGTGTATTTTTCTTTGCTCCGTGCCCCGCCACAGATGCCCTAGCTGAACGCGATGTAAACAGGCTCCTGCTCCACCGCCGACTGCTCACAAGCACGCACCAGATCCCGTACACAATAAAGTCGCCAGCCCTTGCCCACGCCCCACTTGGCAGCCACATCATCAAGGGATGCCGCTTCATCCCGCGTGGCCCGCTCCCAATCATCGTGGCCGATCTCGGCGATCAAGCGTGTTTGGTAGCCCTTCAAAAAGGGAAGCAAGCCCTGCGCATGATCAACCTCCAGCAGCACAACGTCAGCCGAGTCCAGTTGCTGCCTGGCCGCCTCGACCCAGTCCCGCGCCTGCAACGGCAGCGCGTCCAGCACCGCCTCAAAGGCCGACCCCGACTTGTCGCTGCCCTGAAACGAACCACACCCAATCTCGCCACCCGCCATGTCGCTCTCCTTGATAGTGATTCATACGCGCTGGGTTACTGCCGGCGACTACTTTTCCGGACAGGGATTGAACACTTCCGTCGCCGCCACCGCAGACACATACGGAATTTTCGTACCTGGAATGATCCCGACGGAGTAGGCATTTTTGCCGGTTTCACGCACATAGGTCTTGTCGGTGGTCAGATCGCCCGGCTGGTTCTCACCGAGCAGGTAATCCAGAAACTGGATTTTCACCGGCGTATTGAACTGCCCCTCGGCCGTCAGCGGAATGATCTGAGCAGCCCCCGCCCGAGTGAACGCGAAAAACGCCGCGGCGGCTTCACGGCTGCGGAAGGTTTTCACGCACAGCACATCGCGGGTACGCAGTGTGATAAAGCGCTGATAACGGCCACCGGAATAGGTGCTCAGAATCAAGCCATCGTCCACCAGAACGCCCAGCCCCTGAGTGGCACGGCACTGGCCATCGCCGCCATTCTCCGAGCCGTAGGGCAAGTAGCACCAGTTGGTCTGGCTCAGGGCCCGCACCGAACCGGGGGCAATCTGTAGGTCGTGCTCGATTTGCTGCCGGGCTTCGGGTGTTTGATACGGAATGCTGCAGCCGCTGAGGATCAGGGCCAGTAACACGTACAACAGGCGATAAGAGCGCATAGGTTTTCCATAACGGGCACGGCAGGTCGTTGCGCGCGTTGCCAGGGGGTCATTCCTTTGAAAGCTGCGCAGGTTTTGTCACATTCTACGACAAGTACCTTTCGGCGAAACTTTATGGAAATACAGATTTCGGAAACGTCCGACTGGCAATTGTTCGCGGCCACCGCCGAAGTGTTGGAGCACGGTTTGAAAGGTGAATGGACCGTAAAGGCCGATGGGCTGGTGGTTGCATTTGCGGGATAAAGGAGACTTTGCGTAGGCCGTAGCACCTTGCTCCTTTGCCTACGCTTGCGTCAGAATCCGCCGGCTTGTGCACCTGGTTGGTCATCTCTAAGGTTGCTCGGTCGCTGAAAACTCAGTGATCGGGTTTAGTAGCCCTAGGGTCAATTACACATAGTGCATGAGCTGCATCTATCAGACGTTCCTGTCTGTGCTTGATGGTGGCTGTGCGTAGGGCGCCTTCGGGTGCGCCGGCTTTGTGTAATTCCCCGGTCTACTAACCTGCGTACAGCTGCCACCCTCTTGTGTAGTAGCGAAAGGGTGTCGGCCCCATTCAGGAATTGCACCATGTTCAAAGTAACGCCGAATCCTCCGAATAAACCGGATCTAAAACTCCACCAGGCTGCCCAGCGCGCCATTGATCACTACCTCAATCCCGGCACCGAGACAGTCCCAGAGACAACCGCCCTCTTCAGCGTCACCTCCGGCGTCAGCAGCGAAATCCTGATCGCCAACAGCTACGAAACCGTTTCCTCCGTCAGCGCCCTGCTGCTCGACCTGTCCGACGAACTGACCGGCAAAGACCGCGACGTGGCATTGGCCATTCACCAACTGAGCGAATTGAGCGTACTGCTGATCGGCAAACTGATGGATCGCGAAACACCTCGGGCATAGAGCCCAACGCAGTCCAGCGGGACTAGCCCTTCAACTCACCCAACCGATTACTCGCCGCGTCGTCGTATGTCATATACAGCGACGCGGCGAGAGGCGCACGGTGCATTCAGCCATTGCTGAACCCCGCCTGGTTCGTTGTAATGGGCCTAGTCGAAACCCAACAGGTGATTCATGGACGCGGATCCGCTATGCCTAGTATTTGTACCAGCCCTCGTAGCCGTTCTCACCGCCGCTGAAGACAGAAAGGGTTCACCTCTTACCGAGGCTGAGGTCTGCAATATTCGAGACCAGGCGGTTTGTATTACCCTGCCATTCAGCGTGGCGCTTGATATGGAAAGGGAACGCGGCTATCCGGATATAGTTGCGGAGAACTGCTGGAGTGAATGGCAAAGCCGCAAATGTCATTGATTGATGTGGTCAGAATCACTTCACGTCTTTTCTAAAAGACTGTATGTGATGGTTGCCTAACTCAATTTTAGCGAGCGTGTTATGCCTGAATTAAAATGCTTCTTTCTTGATCATGACGTTGATATTAATCCAGATCCTCAGGCATACGCTGAGTTCTTCTTGAACTATCAATCTTCAAAGTGGCAGAAAGGGTCCGGTGATGGAGTATTTAGCTATATTAGTGACGAAGGTGACAAGTCCGAGCTATCAGTGCTAGAGAATAAAGAGTTAGGTATTTCAGTTAGATACAACATCCGAATATCCGGAGAACGAACAGGCGCTGAGTTTTATTCAGTGGGTACACTGAATAAAATTAATGTCGTTAAGAATTGTGGTGATGATCAGTTCGTACCTGAAGGCTCATTTTTAAAGCCCGATGTAGCATGGTTAGCGGTGGAAGATTTTTTAAAGAATCCGAGAGTTAAATCAGCTCGGATAACATGGTTGAATTCTGATGATATTTCCTGGCCCGACAGGTAATGAAATGACTTGATATGCCTGGATAACCCGGCACCACGCTGAACAGAAAGGGGCTTTATTTTTTCGATTAAAAAACCAGACTTCTTTTCCTTCTTGATCACGGCCTGAATCCCGCTACCGTCCCAGAGACGACCGCCCTTTTCAGCGCACTCTCCGGCGTCAGCAGCGAAATTCTGATAGCCAACAAACACAAAACCGTTTGCTCAGTCGGTGCCCTGCTGCTCGAGCTGTCCGACGAACTGACCGGACAGACCGCGATGCGGCACTGACCATCCACCAACTGAACGAATTGAGCGAATTGCTGATCGCAAACTGATGGACCGCGAAACACCTCGAAGCTAAAGCCGAACGCGGTCCAGCGGGACTAGCCCTTCAACTCACTCAACCGATTACTCGCCGCGTCGTCGTATGCCACATACAGCGACTCGGCGATTTGGCTTTTGATAGCCTTGGCGCTTTCCAGACCCAATACAAAACCTTCAGCCTTCCCGCCTGCGCGGTTGAGGTCTTCTTTGGTGTCAGCACCGGTGATGGCGTCGAGGAGCTTGATGGCGTGAGGGCCTACGCCTTTTGGGAGGCTGATTTGGTCGATGCTCATTGGGATGCCTCGGATGAGGTGCGGGATGGGGTGATGCGGGGTGAAGAGGTCATGGGCGATACCTTGAGATTGAGGTCGGTAGCGCGTGGAACCACTGCCGGGGGGGCCATGGTAGACCGGTATGGGAATTAAAGGGCTGGTTTCGGCCAAAAGCTGCCTGTCGGTTGCCCACGCTTTGACCGATGGGGTAGATGAAATTTTGAGTATCGCTAGAGTCTCATCGTCATTGCCTAACTGTGCCATCCAGGGGCGACGGATCGACTGTATGCAATAAGCGTCTGATCGGTACACCCTCGGGCAATTGCACGGAGCTGAAGATAATCCGGCCCTTGACCTCGGTGCTCAGCTTCGCCAGTCGCCGCTCCGGCACGTCGTAGATAAAGGCTTGCCGGATCAAGGGATGGTCCATACAAAACGCCAACAGATTGAATCGAAAGCTTGTCGCCAAGCTAGCATTTATCATTACCAAGTCGAAAACGCTGTCGCCGTACTCCAGTAGATTTAGCATTTCTTCCAAGCTCGATACAGGTGCTATGGCGTAGTAGCCCTGGTAGTTGAAGTCTCGCTCCAACCGCAAACGTTGAAAGTGTTGCGGATCGGCAATCATGATACGCAAGGCTTTATTGGTCATGGGAGGCTCCTAGCGACCTGCGCCGTTCGCTGTAGCCAACGTAGCAGGTCGGCGCCGTCCATTGGCCGGGCGTGCCAGTAACCCTGACCCTGGGTGCAGCCAAGCTCCAAAAGCTCTCGATGTTGCTCGGCGGTTTCAATGCCCTCGACTACCACGGACATGCCCAGGGTGCTCCCCAAGGCTAGGGTGCTCCCGATCACAGCTCGGCAACGGGGCTCATCATTGAGGCCACGGACGAACTCAGCGTCGAGCTTGATTTCGTTAAACGGTAACTGACACAGGCGCTGCAACGAGGAAAAGCCTGCACCGAAATCATCGATCGACAAGCGACACCCCATCATGCGCAGCCGTATCAGGTTTTCCAGGCACATCGCCGGTACTTCGAGTAATCCGCTCTCGGTCAATTCGAAGGTTAAGCTTGAGCCCGGAGTCTGGTTTGACGCCAATATCCGCTTGATCTGCGACGTCAGCTCAACACTGGCAAGTTGGCTCGCTTGAAGGTTGAACGCAAGGTCCAGAGCCGCGCCCTGGCTCCTGATCTGCCACTGCAAGCTCAGCGCCTGACGCATCAGGCTGAACAGCAGTTCATCGATCAAGCCACAACGCTCAACCGTCGACAGAAACACAGCGGGCGCGAGCAGGCCCTTGGTGGGGTGATTCCAGCGCGCTAGGACTTCCACCCCCAATACCTCGCCGGTCCGCAAATCGAATTTGGGTTGATAATAGGGCTCCAGTTGCTGATCGATAAAAGCATGTCGTACCTGCTCTTCGCTCGCCTCCTCTACACACGCCGGGATGGACTGCGCGGACCGCCGCCCGCTCAGATACGCCTCTAGAAACTGACGCAAAATATCTGCGTGCAAAGGCTTGGCAACATCACCGAGCATATTCAGCCCCAACAGTGAGCCCATCTGCCTCACTGCGCGACGCACATCACTTGGCATGCAACTGCTGATCAAGACGGCGCCCAGTTGCCCGGCGGTACCAGCACGCTGAATGAACTCAAGGCCATCCATACCTTCCATTTGCAGGTCGCACAACACTACATCTACAGAGCCAACCGCTTGCAAGAGGGTCAATGCTTCCACACCATTGCCGGCCTCCAGTACCTCGGCGCAGCCCAATTGTTTCAGCAAGCTGACCGCTACGGAGCGCTGGAACAGGTGGTCTTCAAGCACCAGGACACGAAGTGGCAGGCTAGGCATTTTGGTTCACTCGGCTACAAAGGAATACGCCCATTTTCGAGGATTGACCTCTAGGATTAGCGTGGAAAATGGCTGAGTTTTTGTAGGAATTTTCCCAAAGGATCTTCTGCTTCAGACACAAAAAAACCGCGCCGGACACAGTCCGGCGCGGTTTACCAGATGAACTACTTGTAGGTAATCGTGAAATTCGCGGTAGCGTTGGCTACGCCTGGTTCAGGGCCAATGGTGCTGCCGGCGGTCTGAATATAACGAGCCCCGAACTGCAGGGTGGTAACACCGTCGCGTACTGGCATTACCGGGGTATCCACACCCAATGGCAGCGGCGTGCCATCTTGCTTGAGCACTTGTACGGCAACCCCCTTGGCGGTCGATTCTGCGTTGAGACCCATCACGCCATTCCCTGCGTCAACGATTGCCGAACCGCGGACGCCTTCAAGGCGGATATTGGCGTTGTTGCCCTGGAAGTAGTTCCAGGCCTGGCCCGAGACGTAAGTGCCGGCCAGGCAGTTATTCAACGTGATGGAGAAGTTCTGGGTAGTGGTGGTGGTGCCAGGACCGTTGAATACTCTGCGCTCCCAGGTGCCCATGGGCACGTCAACGATGTTGCCGGTCTCCTGGGGCAGGCTACAGCCGGCTACGGTGATGCTGCCATTCAAGACGCCGGTGGCCCAGCGCTCGGGACCGCTGCCATTGTTGATGTCAAAGGAGTAGATCTCCAGTCCGTTGAAGTCATGACTACCCGCACCAATTGGACCGGTCTTGACCAGGAAGATGCTGATGCCCGCGACCGCCCAAGACCCTCCGGGACCACAGCTTTCAATGCTGATGGGAAAGGTGCTATCGCCGACGCGGCACCAGTAACCGACCCCACCATCGTAATTGACTATGGCGCCTACCCCCGGAATATTGGTGCTGTACACCGACTCACCCAGGCCCTTGCCAACGGCCACCGGTACACTGCCGACCTTCGCGCTCAAGACATTTCCCTGCGCGGTAAAGAGTGTGGAGGTCGTGCAGGTTACGCCTTTGTTGACTGAATACTTCCGGATACCAATGGTCGAGCCAACCGGCGCATCCTGGGGAATATACAAAGCCCCAACGTTGTAGGTCAGCGTCGAAGGGTTTATGTCGCATTCCGCCCAAGCCAACTGGCCCACACACATCTGTAAAACACCCAACAAGATCAAAGCCAAATACTTGTTCATCACAACCTCACAAAGATGCTGTCATTGATAGAGAACGGGGGGCTCAAGGCGCAACCCGGCACAGCGCTTCCATCACGCGATAACCATCGGTGATCGGCGCCTGACTGATATCCAGTTGAATCTCGCAGCGTTGCGAGGCTTTCTCGCCCCACTTCATGCTGTAGGTTTTGCCCTCGCCTGCCGACAGCAACACCTGTCCACCCTGTCCTACCACGCCCACGCTGGTGCCCTTGTCGTCCTCGACAGTGGTGCCAAACGGCAGTAGTGAACCGTCTTGCATGCGGACGTTGAGCACGACTTTCTCCGAACGGCTCGCGGCGAATTTGGCTTTCACCACGGCGCCACGACGCGGCACAACATTGGTCACGCCTTCGGCGATGTCGACGTTGGTGTCCAGCTCGCTGGTGTCCACTGTCACGCGGTTCTTGCGGTACGGCGTGACATACGGCACCAAGGCGTAGCCCTGCTTGTTGGTGAGGATGCCCGGAGCGTTCTGCACGCCAACATTCGGGGTATCCTTGACCTCCACCAGGGCCACGGTTTCGCCCAGGGTCTGGCCGAACTCAATGCCTTCGCTGTGGGCCAGTACCGAACCCGAGGCGCTGATCGAAGCTTGCTTGTAACCTTGGCCAACACTCACGCCGGCGCCCAACTGAGCAAACGGTGCGCGGTAGCCGATCAGGGCCGAGCCATTGTTACCGGTGTTTTCCACGCGGTTGGCGTCGACGTTGTACGTCATCTCGCCATTGCGACCGCTGATGCCGGCACGCTGATCAAGGCTGCCATCGTTGTTGCGGGTGACGCTGAACGTACCGGTGCTGCGGGTCTGGCCGAGAGGCATCGATACGGTGAACACCACCTGATTGCTCTGGCCATAGTTGTCGGTCAGGGTCTTGCTGGCGTAGACGCCGTAGGTCACACCCTTGACCTGAGTGTTGAAGCCCAGTTGCATCTGTTTGTCTACACGGGACGAGCCCCAATAGTTCTGCTGGCTCACGTTTAGGTACAGCGAGCCGTAGCTGTCCAGTGCCTGGTTGAGGCTTGCCTCGACCTTGCTGCGCTTGGAGATGTTGGCGTAGTCGTTGGGCTGTTGCAGGCTTACCGCTTCGGAGAAGTCACGGTAGCCTTCAGTGGAGTAGCGATAGCCGGCGAACCGCACCGATGTGCCGGTCTCAAAAGCCTTGCCGTAACGCACGCTGACGCTCTGGCCTTTCTCGCTGCCCGCCTTGGCCGACCGCGCGTTGGGAATGTCGGTCTGAGCCTGAGTCACGTCCACAGATACCGCGCCGAGGCTGCCCAGGCTCTTGCCGACACCCACCACACCGGCACGATAAAAATCTGCGCCGAGGGCGCCTCCGTAAAGGGTCAGATCGAATGGCAAACCGTAGGCCAGCGACGCCTGGACAAACGCGGGGTGTTCACCGCCCTGTGCGGCATTGTATTGACCAGCGGTGAAGCTGTAGCGCCAGGTTTTTTCCCGAAGCATGTTGGCCAGAGTCGCATAAGGCTGGGTGAAGCGACGCTCACGGCCATCGGCTTCGGTGATGATCACTTCCAGGTCGCCACTGCCGGAGGCCGAGTTCAAATCGTCGATCTCAAAGGCACCGGGCGCCACGTAGGTGGTATACAGCGAATACCCGTTCTGACGCACTTCCACCTTGGCCTGGGTTTCGGCAATACCGCGAATGATCGGCGCATAACCCTGCATCGAGTCGGGCAACATGCCCATGTCCGAAGCCACTTGCATACCGCGAAAAGGCACGCTGTCGAACACATCGCCAGGCGTGAAGCTTTCACCGACGGTCAGGGTGCCCTTGATGGCAGTCAGGTCGCGCTGGGCGTAGGTGTTGCTGCGCTGCCAGTCGCGGCCGCCTTGGTCATCCTGGCGGAACGAGGAGCTGGAGCGAAAACGCCAGTCGCCATAGTTAAAACCGCCGGTGGCATACAGGTTGTACTGGTGGCCGCTGCCCCGGGCATCGCTGCTGGTTTGCGCAGCCGAGAACTGATAATTGAGCATTGCGGCATTGATCCCGCGGTCCCATTCCTGCGGATCCACATAGCCGGCGGCATCGCGGCGCAAGGCGATCTGGGGCACGCTGATATCCAAGACCAAGCGGCTCGCATCGAAACTTACCGAGGCTCCGTCAATCAGGCTTTCCAGGTTGACGCATTCCGGCAGGATTTCACCTGGGGTGACGAAGCCATCAAGCTTGATCCCAAGTTCCTTGAGGAAGTCTTCAGACAGGCAAGCCTTCACGTCACCACTATCGGCGTCCTTGGCAAAGGTCATGTCGCGGCGGCCAAAGAAGCTCTGGTTCAGGCGCACCGCCACCGGGTAAGTGCCGGGGCCGATGCTGCCACTGTTGGCGATCGCGTCCAGGTCGAGGTTAGGGCCGGCACTGGTGCCGCCAAACGACTGCATGAAGCTGGAATCAAACTTCGCAGGCTCCCCCGCTTGCGCCAGGCTGCCGACAAACGCGGCCAGGACAGCAACGCACAGCGGCAAAGGTGCAAAAGGCACGTTTGAATGGCTGATACTCGGGATATGGATTCGCATGGCAATACTCAATACGAGCCCGTCGCACCACACAGGCGGCACGCGGTTTCGTTCGCAGGTAAAAGGGATGGAGCGTG
Source organism: Pseudomonas sp. KK18 (assembly GCF_037094675.1). NCBI lineage: Bacteria > Pseudomonadati > Pseudomonadota > Gammaproteobacteria > Pseudomonadales > Pseudomonadaceae > Pseudomonas > Pseudomonas sp. KK18. The sequence continues at coordinate 2,294,665 of NZ_CP146605.1, read as the reverse complement.
TTAGCGGGGGCTGCCCAGCGGGGCTTTTTGTGGGTCGGTGTAGCCGCCGTAATCGTTGATGGCGCTGAACTCGACCTCACCGCTGGTGCCGGTAAAACCCGGTAGCGAATAACGCTGGCTGCTCATTGGCGCGACCATCGTCGGCTCGTTGACCTCGACCGAGCGGCCACTGGCGTTGACCTTCACGCCGATAAACGACACATGGAACGCCGACGGGTTATTGACCACCAGCACCGGCTTGCCCTGCGTCTGCACCAGGCTCCACTGCAACTTCGGCAGCGTGTCCAGTACCGAACCCTTGAGGCCGACAGGGCGATAAAACAGCTTAATCCTGGTGCGCATAGCAATCTTCAGGGTGTTCTCGTCGCCGGCACTCGCCACCGGGATTTCCTGGGCGTTGAAATAAAATACCGACTCGCGATCCGCCGGCAGGTTGCCCGGCACCTTCTGGATGCGCACTACTTGCTCTTTACGTGGGTCGAGGCGAAACAGCGGCGGGGTCGCCACAAACGGCGTCGGGGTGCTGTTGTCATCTGCCTCGGTGTTAACCCAGGTTTGCACGGCATACGGCTGGGAGGTGGTGTTGCTCACCGTGATGGCGGCGTCACGCTTGCTGCCATCGAACACTACCCGTGTACCGCCGAGCATGATGCCGGCCTGGCTGACGCTGCTGAGCAAGCTCGCACCAACCAGCAGTGCCGCCAGGGACAGAGTTTTGAAGGGAAAGGCTTTCATGTCGATCATCCTCTTGCCGTTGGGATGGCAGCCGGAGCGCGTTGACCCGGCTGTGCATCGAGGGGCTTACTGGTAGTCGATGGTGAACGCTGCCTTGGCGTTGGCCGGACCCGCAGTGGAAGCACCGGTAGCGATGTAGTTGGCGGTGAAACGCAGTGGCTGGGTCAGGTCGGCGTAGGGCGAGGAATCCAGGCCCAGTTGCACGTCCTTGCCTTGGGCGTCCTTGATCTGTACCGCGACGTTGGTGGCTGCGCCGGCGTCCGGGGCTATGCCAACCCATTGACCACTGGCACCAGCGTTGCCGCTCAGGGACAGGAACTTGACCACGGCTTTCTTGCCGGCAACGGTGCAGCCAGGGGCCGACGTGTCGATGGTCAGGCTAAAGGCGCCGCCGCCTGCGATGTCGCCTATTTTTGCCAGGGAGGTGGCAGGTACGTTACCCAGGCTCACATCACCGGCGCCGGCCGAACCGTTCAGGTCGCTGACCACTACCGGGCAGGTGTTATCGGTGACGCTACCGATGAAATTGATTTCGCCATCGGCGGCCATCGCGGCTTGGGAACCTGCGGCGAGGACTACAGCGGCAACCAGACTTTTCAGAGCAAACTTGTTCATAACGGTATCCAGATAATAAGTGGTAGGGAGTCGGCCCGCTGGGGCCTTGACCTCATGTTGGTAGCGCTGCCGGTGGCAGGTTTTTCGCTTCAACGGGTTCATTATCGGAATTGGAGGAAGGACTAAATGTAGGAAGCAGCTATTCGATTTGTAGGAAATTTCCCAGTGATTTTTCCAGCCTTCGGCGGCGTTTCCAGGTGCAGGAAACGCGGCTGAACGCGACGTCGTGAAGGGCTAGTAGTAATTGATGGTGAAGGTCGCGGTGGCATTCGCCGGGCCGGCGGTGATGCTGTCTGCGGTCTGGATGTAGCGGGCTTTGAGCGGAATGCTGTAGCTGGCGCCTTCTTGAGTAAGAGGGGTGATACCGCTGGCATGCAACGTAGCTAATGACAACGGAGAACCACGGCTATCAGCAACTTGCAGGCCTACCCCTGTGGCTGCGGGCGAGTTGCCTTGAGCACTGGGGTTAAGGCTTAAGATGCCCAGGGATGGGTTGATAGCGGCCAGAGTCGGATCAATACGTACTTGCAGAGTGTTGTTCTTACGTGAGCCAAGATTGCTGCTGGAGCCATCGTCCGCCCAACGCGGTCCGGTATCCTGATAATAGCCATTGAATGCAGGACAGTTGTTCAGTGCGATATTGAAATCCTTCCACTGAGTGAAGGTGTTCTTGCCGGAAAACTCGTTGGTCAGATGCGTGCCCATTGGTACGTTTACGTCCGGGGTTAAACAGGTACGCGAGACGATGTTGATGCTTCCGGAATAGTTGACCCTCATAACCTCAAGACTGTTGCTGGAGATCCAGTTCTGCGAAACCGTCGGCAGCGAGGCTCCCTGGATAGTGCCCGCTGTGACCTCACCGATTTTTATGAACGAAAGATCAAATGTCAGCGTGTTTGAAATGGTCCACACACACTCAACTTCATTGTTGCCACAATTACCAATGCTGGTTGAGGTGGGCATAGCATTGCCGGCGTACCAGACAACGACGCCAATGCCCTTGACCCCGGACTCATAAACCTTGCCCCCGTAAGGAACACCCACCCAACTGGACAAAGGCATAGGTGTGACAGACGGCCAACGCCTGGTCTCGATGTTGTAAATCCCAGGTGAGCAGCCGAACCTGACGGGTGAAACTTGCGTGAACGTTTGTCGATAGATCTCCGCACCTAACGGTACATCCCTGCCGACAGTAAGATTGCCGCCCAAAAGCGGTTGAGTGCGAATCATCGGGGCCGTATCGCTGTAAAAGTTGCAATCCGCCATAGCCATCCCTGTCACCAACGACAGCCCTATCACGGTCACACCGGCTTTCAGCCCCCTTATCCACTTCATTATCTGCTCTCCCGTGCGTTGCTCACTGAGGCAACGCGACTATCCAATTGATCGACCGCACACACCGCATCCACTTGGCGCAATGTCTTGCCGTCACTTTTCCCCGCAGGCAATGGCAACGAGCATTGCTGCCCCGCTTGCGTGCCCCAACTGATCAACAACCGCCGGGCATCTTCCTTCACCCGGGCATAGAGCTGACCGCCCTGGCCGACCACGCCCACCGATACGCCTCGGTCATCCACAACACTGGCGCCAAACGGTAGCGGGCTACCATCAGCCAGGGTCACGTTAAGCAGCAGGGCCTGACCATTACTGGTGCCGTACTTGAGCGCCACCACGGCACCGGCCCGAGGCGCGACTTGCTGGCTGGTTTCAGTCAATTCAACGTCCAGGGACGTGCCCAGCGGATCGATGGCTACCTCGTTCAATTCATAAGGACGCAGGTACGGCACCACGGCATTGCCGCGACCGTCGAGGCGCAAGCCAGGGAAGCCCACCACCTTGGCACCCTCAGCCCCCTTCGCACTGACCACCGCCATGGTTTCACCGCGATAAGGGGTAAAGGTCACTCCGCTGGGGTGTGCCACGACACTGCCGCTGGCATTCAGGGACAGGCTGTTATAACCATCACCCTGGCTAACGGTGGCGCCGACAATGGCTTTAGGGCCGGTATACTGGCCGTTGACCGAGGTATTGTTGGTGCGGCTGGCGCCTTCATGGCTGCCGGTCAGGCTGTAGTTGTACTGGCGGTCTTCACCGGCCGTGCCGCTTAAAGTCGTTTGTTCGCTGTAGCTGCCGTGGGTATCACGCAGTACACGACCCGACAATTGCGGCGAGTTGACCGAACCGCCGAACTCCAGTGGCATGCTAACGGTGAGCAGCAAGCTGTTGTCCATCTCGCCCAGGCCAATGCGGCTGCGGTTGGCACTGATGCCATAGCTGACCTGCCGTACCTGTTTGTTGTAGCTGAACTGGTACTGCACGTCCCGTCCCGGCTGGTTCCAATAGTTCTGGGTAAAACCACTGAACGCCACCTGGCCCCAGGGCCCCAGACTCTGGTTGGCCGTCAGGGTCAATCGGCTACGCGGGCGCCCGTAAAGGCTGGTGTCCAGGCCGTTGCGCTCGGCATCCAGCAACTGCATCGCGTTGCTGAAATCCAGGTAGTTCTCGGTGGAAAACCGCGTCGCCGCCACGGCAAAGTTACTTCCGGTACTGAGGATGTTTTTGCTGTAACTCATGCGCACACTCTGCCCGCTGGCCTTGCCGCTCTTGAGGTCGGTCTGGGCCTGGGTCAAGTCGATCCCCATGGCACCAATCGGCGTACTGAACGCCAGGCCGCCAAGCAGCGCGCGGTAATCATCACTGCCCTGAACACCGCCATATCCGGTGAAGATATTGCTCAGACCCAGTTGGTAGGTACCTTGCACCAGCTTGGCCTGGCGCTCGATGTAGTTATTGCGGGTTTCACCTGCAGTAACGTTGAAACGCGAAGTGCCGGGGCGAAGCAACTGTGCGGTGGACGCGTAAGGCACTATGAAGCGTTGCTCGCTGCCGTCAGCCTCATAGACGGTCACTTCCAGGTCGCCGCCGTAGCCGGTGGAATACAAGTCGTCGATGACAAAGGCCCCCGGCGACACTGTCGTCTCATACAGCAGGTTACCGGCCTGGCGCACCGCCACCCGTGAGGCAGTGCGGGCGATCCCGCGAATCACCGGGGCATAACCGCGCTGGGATTCGGGCAACATGCGGTCGTCGGTGCCCAGTTGCACACCGCGATAGGCCAGGGTGTCAAAAATCTCGCCACTGGTATTGGCTTCGCCGACGGTCAACTGGCTCTTGAGCGAGGTAACGTCACGCTGGGCGTAGGTATTAAGGGTTTGGTAGTTCTGCCCCGTATCCTTCTGCCAGTTCAACGAACCGTTATGACGCAGGCGCCAGTCCCCCAGGTTCAAACCGGCGTTCAGGCCCAGGTAGGCTGAGTCGTAATTGCCGGTGTTGGTGGTGTTGTGGTTGGCGTTGAAGGTGTAGCTCAAGGTCCCGGCGGTGACGCCACGGTCCCACAGTTCAGGGCTGACATACCCACGTGCATCCCGGCGCAGGGCAATTTGCGGGATGCTGATATCCAGTTGCTGGCTGGAAGGCGAAAAGCTTGCCGTAGCACCCTCGATCAATTGGCTCAGGTCCAGACAGCTTGCGCCGCTCTCCAGCTCGGCCGTGGCCTGGGTCGACAGCTTGTGCAGGTCCACGCCAATGAGCTCCAGCAAGCCACGGCTGAAGCACACCACCGGATGGCTACCGTCTTCGGCGGCATTGATGCGAATGTCCTGGCGACTGACCAGCTTGCCATTGACCGCAACATCGGCCCGGTAATCACCTGGCAGCACGGGGTTGCCCTTTTCGTATTGAGTCAGGTCCAGGCTGCGAGAGTCCTCAGGCAAAAAGGCATCGTTGAACTGCACGTCTTCAGCCCAGACCAACGGAGCCAGGCATACACCCGGCATTACGGCCAAAGTCTTGAGAATCAGCACCGTCAGCGGATTTAGGGCAAAGCGGCGGCTCACCTGCGGGCAGTGGCCCAGGCGTGGGATAGTCGTCATAAATCACTCGTGCGCTAGAACATTCGCGGGTGGATCAGGGCTTGAGCGCCTGCTTGATCGGCATCAGCGCGCCGTAGTCATTGATCGCGTTGAACTCCACTTGGGCAGCGGCACCTGGCAGCGACTTGAGGCCCGGCAAGGCAAACACCTGGTTCTCGCCGGGGTTGATCATGCCGTTGTCGCTCTCAAAGCGCTGGTTGCCGACGGCAAGGGTCAACTCCACCAGAGAGACGTGAAACGCCGTCGGGTTGAATGATTGCAGCGCATAACCCTGGCCCTGGGGGATAACCTTCCATTGCACCTGCGATGGCGCCTCGGCAGCTGTGCCCGGCAGGCCGTCGGGTCGATAGAAAATCTTGATCCGCGAACGAAAGGCCATTTGCAGCACATTCAGGTCCACCGGGCCCTCGGCCTTGGGCGGAATTTCCAGCACGTTGAGCCAGAACACTGACTCCTTGCCCGTTGGCAGTGCCGCCCCCGTAAACATCAGGCGCAAGCTCTGGCCCTTACTCGGGTCGATCCTCGAGACCGGCGGCGACAGCACAAACGGTGCCTTGGAACTGGTAGGACTGGACTGCACGTCCCCGGTATCCACCCAGGCCTGCACCAGCGCGGGGTGCAAGCCGTTGTTGTTCAATTTGACGGTGATTTCTTTCTGGCCCGCCGGGTAAATCAAGCGGGTACCGGTGATCACCACACCGGCCATGGCCTGGGAACAGACCAGCGTGGCCAGCACTAACCACGCGCTGCGACAAAGATTTTTCAGACAGGACATAAAACACCTCATCAGCCCGACATCGGCGCGCCGGGTCGCGGCGCGCTGACGTGAACGCGGCTTACTGGTAGTCGACGTTGTACGTCACGGAGCTGACCACAGTGCCTGGGGTGGTGGCGCCGGTAGCGAAGTACTGCACGGCGTAAGGCATGTTGGCTGCGCCATTACCGTCGATGGTGTTGCGGGTGGTCTTGGTGCGCTGGTTGGTGTTACCGGCCTGGATCACCGCGCCGCCTTGGGCGTCAACCAATTGCAACTGCACGTTGGTGGCGGTGCCAGTCATGTTGTTCAGGTTGCCGCTGATTGGGTCGACTGTAGCGCCGGAGTTGAAGAAAGCGGCCGCGGTGGCGGCGGTGCCAACACAGTTGCTCAGTTGAATATTGAAACCGGTACGGCCTTCAGCCTGGCCGGCAGCAGTCAGCAGGCCGGTAGAGATGGTTGGCAGGGTCACGGTGGCAACGGCAGGGGTGACCACGCCGTCTACCGCGATGGTGCAGGTCTGGTTAACCAATTCACCGTTGAAATTGATGGTGCCGTCGGCAGCGTTGGCGAACTGAGCGCCAGAAGCGCAAACCAGTGCAGCAAGCGTGAGGGCTTTAGTTTTCATGGTGCAACTCCAATGGGAAAGTTTTAAACACGGTCGCTAAGCGCTGATGAGTTGCCAGGTGCTGAATGCGCGCTGGAATAAACAAAGCATCTGCTGTGTGCGACGGGTTTATCTTCCTTTCATGGAGTTTTGAGTCATGTAGTACCAATCCCTCGGGCGTGTAGGAAGTTTCCGAAGGCGCGTCAGTCAGCTGTCAAGCCAGATACTCCTCCAATCGCTGATCCAATTGCTCCATAGCCTGCTGCAAGTTATCCACCGCTTCGGTCAGCAATGCCGAGTTCAGCCCCTTGCAGGCGGTCTCCAGTTCTTCACAGGTATGGATTAGCCGTCGGGCCTTGATGATTCTCGCCCCACCCTTGACCCGATGGGCAAGGTCTCCCAGACCGGGGAGATCATGTTGGGTAAACAGTTGCATCAACCGCGACATATCTTGCTGATTGCTGGTTGCGAGGTCTTGGAGCAGACTCTTGATCGAAGCTGCGTCGCCACGGCTGAGTTGTTCGAGGCTAGTCAGGTCAATATCGTCGAGGGTTTCGCGACGCTCTTCCTCGGTGGGCACAGGCACAGTGTCAGGGGCCAGGGGAGCGAGCCGCGCACTGAGGTCCTGGAGGCTGATGGGTTTAAATAGGCAATCGTCCATCCCTGCCTCGATGCAGCGGTCTTTCTCTTCTGGCTGGGCATTGGCAGTCAGGCCGAGAATCAGCCCCGGTTGTAAGCCCCTGGCGAGTTCCTCGTCCCGAATCGCCCGCGCTAGTTTGTAGCCATTCATCAGCGGCATGTTGCAGTCAGTGATCACCACGTCGAAATGTTGACCTCGCCAAGCACGTAGCCCGTGGGCGCCGTCTTCTGCGTCGGTAACCCGGTGACCGAGATAGTTGAGTTGCTGCGCCAACAAAAGCCGGTTCGCCGGGTAATCGTCGATTACCAAGATATTCAAGACCTGTGGTGTAACGGGCTGAGTTACATCAGCAGCGGCCGGCTCCTCCAACGTCATTAAGGTTGGCAAGCTGACCCGCACTTCCACTTGAGTGCCCTGTCCCAGCACACTGCTGAGCACCAAGGTGCCGCCCATCATTTCGCTCAGTGTGCGGCTGATCATCAAGCCCAACCCCGAACCGCCCCGGGCTGATTGTGCGTTGTTGCTCGCCTGGGCAAACGGACTGAACAGGCGCTGCTGATCTTCATTGGAAATACCTATCCCAGTGTCCTCGACCCGCAGGCACACCGCCAGGCGCTCGTCATTACTGTTTGGCTCGGCAACGACCCGCAGGTGCACCTGCCCTTCGCTGGTGAACTTGATAGCATTGCTCAACAGGTTGGACGCGATTTGCTTGAAGCGCAGCGGATCAACCAGCACATCACGGTTTACGGTGGAGTCGAGGTCGAGGATCAGGCGCAATTGCTTCTGTCGCGCCAGCCCCTCGAAAATCCGTACCACCGACTCCAGTAACTCACGCAGGTTGGCGCGTTCCGGAGCCAGCGAAAGCCGACCGGATTCGATACGAGCAATGTCGAGGATGTCGCCGATCAGATCCAGCAAACCCCGGGCGGCTCCGGATGCGACCTCGATAGAAAACCGATCCATAAAGCCTTGATCGGCCTTTTTTAGGGCCAGTTCCAGCATGCCGATGATGGCGTTCATCGGTGTGCGAATTTCATGGCTCATGGTTGCCAGGAACGTGGTCTTGGCACGGCTGGCATCATCGGCGCCTTCCTTGGCCTCACGCAACGCTTCAAGCAAATGCTGGCGCTCGCTGATGTCGATCCAGCCACCGATCATGCCAGTGACGACGCCATCGCTGTCACGATACGGTAGCATCCAGTGGTAAATGGTCAGTACATTGCCGGTCCGCATGGTCAGGGAGCGGTCCTGCACTCTCGGCACTCCCTCCTCCATGACCTGCAAGTAGTCTTCGTGGTAAGCCGCTGCCTCGCTGGCATTCTTCAGCACACCTTCCACCACGGTTTTACCGAGCACTTCTTCGCGCTCCACGCCAAACACAGAGAGGTAGCCGCTGTTGCAAATCATCAGGCGGGCCTGGCGGTCACGCACGTAGATCGGATGTGGCGTGCCATCGATCAATACCCGCATGAACTCCATCTGGTCATTTAGGGCCAGCTGCGCTTGTTTGCGCTGGCGCATCAGCATCCGCAGGTAGGCGATCCAGCCTAGAGCTATCACCAACAAAACGGCCGCTATAGCGAAGCCCTCCAGGATTACCGTGCGATTACGCAGCCAATAACTCTCATCTACAGCAATTTCGCTGCGCCAGCGGTTGGTCACCTCGTCCATTTCTTCCGGAGGAATACTGAGCAGGGCTTTTTCGAGGATCGAATACAGTTCCAGAGAGCCACGAGGAGTGGCGAACGCGGTGAGCGCTGATTGAGTGCCGACGGTGCTGGTTACGCGCAATTGGTCACGGTACTGGCGAGAGATCATGTAGTGCGCAGTGATCAACGAGTTGACCGCGGCATCCGCTTGACCATTGGCCACCAGGGCCATCGCCTGCTGGGCATTGCTCGCGTCTACCAGAATGATGTTGGGGTACTGCTCGATCAACAGGTCACGCACCGGGTTGCCATGAATCAAGGCCAGGCGCTTGCCGGCCATCTCGTCCAGTGTCGCCGGGCTGCCGGATGCATTACGGCTGACCAGAACGTAGGGAGTGTTTAAGTAGGGCCGGGTAAAACGCAGCAACCCTTCGCGTGCGGCACTGGGCGTAAGGGAGATCAGCAGGTCAGCCTTGTCAGTCCTGACCTGCTCGAGCATTTGCGCCACCGAGTGAGTGCGCTGAATATCGAACTTCAAACCTGTACGCAGGGCGACCTTGGCCAGCACATCCGCGCTAATACCACGGAACTCACCCTCCTGATTGAAGAACGAAACTGGCAGGTAGGTCTCATCGATCGCCACACGCAGCCGTGGATGAGCATTCATCCAGCGCTGCTCATTGGCGCTGAAGTTCAACACCGTGCGTCCTGGCATGCTGGCGCCGCCGGCGCTCCAGCGGCGCAGGATGGTCATGCGTTCAACGGAGGGAATCGTCGCCAGGGCGCTGTTGATAATGCGCAAAAGGCGCTCATTACTACGGTCCAGGGCAAACGAAAAGTTACTGACTTCCATGCGGGAAAAGTCAGCGAGCTGCACGTTGTTCAGGTAGTTCTTATTAATTAGGTAGTGCGCGCTGATGGAGTCGCCCAGGTACACATCGGCACTGCCAAACGCCACGGCGCCGATCGCGCTTAGGGTCGAGGGATAGAGCTGCAAGGTGGCCTTGGGGTAAAACGCCTTGACCGCCTCGGGAGGCAGGTAGTGATATAGCATGGCGATTTTCTTGCCTGCCAGGTCCGGCGTCAGGGCCTGGCTGTTGGCAACTTGGGTGACCAGAGTTGGTTGGTCCTCGGCGTACGACGTCGACATCAACAGGTCGGCGTCGGCTTCCTCATAGCCATTGGAGGTGCCCAAGAAGTCCACGCTGCCATTCTTCAGGGCCTGGATCACCTCGGCACGGGACGCAAACCGGCGCACCTCGATGCGGGTACGCAACAGCTCGCTCAACAGTTGCGCATAGTCGGCAGTGAGGCCCTCATAGTCATGGCCGTCACTGGTGATACCAAAGGGCGCATAGTCGGGCGCAGAGGCACCAAGCACCAGCACGCCCTTGCTCCTCAGCCAACTCCAGTCCTGTTCCGATAGGGAAGCACCGTAACCCTCCACATGTGAGCGGCCCAGTACTTGATAGGTTTCTACCGGCCCATCAGCCAGAACCGTGCCGTTAAAGGTGCCGACCAGCACGATTGCCATCAACCATCTACGCAAGGATGTTCTCATTCAGACCAGTTTATTGCGTTTGGCAAAGTCGGCGAGGTAAACCACCGATTTCACGTTGAGCTTTTCGATCAAGCGAGTTTTGTAAGTACTAACCGTCTTGTTGCTGAGCAACATCGTGTCAGCGATTTCCTTATTGCTCAGTCCTTGAGACAGCTGTTGCAGGATCATCAGCTCTCGGTCAGACAGTTTCTGGATCAATTCTAGATCGGTGGTCTCGGCATCACTTCGCCGCACCGAACTACTGGCTAAATTGGGAAAAAAGGTATAACCGCCCATTACCGCCTTGATCGCCTTGACCAGTTCGCTGAGGTCGTTGAGCTTGGAGATATACCCCGCGGCCCCGGCTTTCATACAGCGCATGGAATAGAACAGCGGTGACTGGGAGGTCAACACTACAATCTTACACTTGAGACCCAAGGCACATATCCGCGCGATGACCTCCAGCCCGTCCAGCTTGGGCATAGCAATGTCCAGCACAATTAAGTCTGGTTCATGTTCCCGCGCCAGTTGCAACGCGTCCGCGCCGTTATCGGCCTCGCCCACTACCTCAAAGCCCTCTCCCGTCAGTAGCATTTTGACCGAGGAGCGAATAAAAGGATGATCGTCCACAACTAAGGCTTTATGCATAGGAGCTCCTGTGTGACACACCAGATTCAGCCGCTGACTAAAAATATATGGCGTAAAAGCCATGGCGAAACTGACCTGTCTACGCGTCGTTTAAAATACACGAACGCTATTCAATTGTAGGAAATTTATAAAACTTACAGCACTAATTGATGGAAGCCTCCAAGCCTGCTTCATGGGCCTCGATCCAAGGCAAAAGCCGGTAGCCCTCCATCGGCCGAGCCAGATAAAACCCCTGGCCAAACTTACAACCCATTTTCGTGACTGTGTCGCGAATGCGCTGACTACTGACCCCTTCAATCACTAGGCTCATATCCAGAGACTGAGCCAATGCTAGCGTGCTAGCAATCATCGCTTGGCTGCGAGGCTCGCGTATATTTCGGACAATCTCGCCATCAAGCTTGAGCTGATTGAACGGCAGCTGGCATAGCAACCTGAGGGACGAAAAACCCATACCAAAATCATCGACGGAGAGGCCGCAGCCCAACATCCGGAGACGCAGCAAGTTGTCCTGAATTCGTGGCGAAATATCCAGCAAACCGTTTTCCGCCAATTCGAACATCAAGGTATTACCTGGAAAGTCATGTTGTCCCAGAGCCCACTGAATATGCTCGACCAACTGATCGCTGATGAGCTGGGAAGCATGCAGGTTGAACGAGAGCTCCAGTTGCACCTCTTGCCGACGTAATACCCCTAAAAGATTCAGGCCCTGCTCCAGAAGTTGCTTGAACATCTGGTCGATCAAGTCATAGGCCATGACAGCTGCGAGAAAGTCCGCCGGCAGTAGCAGGCCCTTGGCGGGGTGCTCCCAGCGAGCTAAGGCTTCAACTCCAGCCAACTCGCCGGTATCCAACTCAAATTTGGGTTGGAACCAGGCACGAAACTCACCGAGTGCTAATCCGCGATGGATCTCCTCTTCACTGGGCAGAGGCAGGACCGATGGTTGGAGGGCAGGAGGGGCACGTCGATGGGCATAACGATGAAGCATCTTGCTAAGCGCACTGATTTGCACCGGTGGTTTCATGACCCCCAGCAGTTGTAAACCTGAGAGCGAATCCATCTGCTCCAAGGAGCGGCGAAGCTCCGGCCTTAGTTCGCTACACAATGCCACAGCACGCACCATGCCCGACCGGGCAGCGCTCCGCAGGAAGCCTAGGCAATCCAAGCTGCGGTCCGCCAGATCGCATAGCACGATGTCGACACCACCTGACTTCTGAATCTGCTCCAGGGCCTGTTCGCCATTACTCGCTTGAACCACATCGCGCACGCCTAAGTGATCAAGCATTTTGATCAAGACGCTGCGCTGGAATCGTTGGTTCTCCAGAACCAGGACGCGGGGGTGGGCCATGCTTATCAACCACTTTCAGGTACGAAGAATCTGATAGTGGACGTGAGCAGGCTGAGTAAAGGAAGGAAATGGCCTTATGTTGTGTAGGAAATTTCCCAAGCAGCAAGGCTCCCGTTAACTTCGTGGATCCTGATGTAGCTAGGGTGGGCGGCGATACGATTGAGGTTGGGGCGAGAGTGAATGTTTTTGACCGAAATCGGCCAATTCAAAAACGCAATGAGAGATCAATAACTGCTTTCATCAGAGATTTTCAGATCTGAGTCTCGCTAAGCCTTGCTTGATGTGGCCTGCGTTTTCGCTAATCGTATGCAAAGCTCCTCGGACATTTTCGCCCTTCTCGCTTGATCCCTGCTTCTCTGCATGGAGTATCAACTCCATTAGCGCCGCCTCCAGTGCTAGCTGATTTTGATACATCCTTTCAAGTAGGTCTGACAAAGCCTTCGATGCGCGCGACCTTGGTATGGTGGGGATGTGATGCCATTCTGTTGAAAGCTTTCAGCTAGTAGAAAGGTTTGTCGGATCGCTACGGATTGCGCGCTCATGATTAACATCGACCTTTGTCAATACGACGAAAGGCACGATAAAGCTGTGACTGGTCTGTGTAGCGGCGTTCTGGAGCAAGCCCCTTGTACTGGTAAGCGCATGACCTGCGCTCAACCGCTCTTGGCCGATTGCTGCCCGTCACTAGCGGCAGAAATCGGCCAAAAGCCGCCGGTCGGGTCAGGCGGCTTCCGACCCGCTTCCGTCATTCATAACTGGCTAATTGGCAAAAGTCAGGCAATTGAACGCGCCTATGAAATCAGGGGCGATTCACCGCTAACATTCCGTTGGCAGCCAGTCGGATAATGGCCGTAACGTTGGGCCTCATAGTGGTGAGGCATTTTCAGACGATATAGCCACTTATGCCGTCCCACAGAAGTTTTACCGCCGTGACTACGAGCAGGCAGTAACAGGCAAGGTACATCTGGCGTTGATCCAGCTTGGTGTGCAGTCGCCAGCCCAGCCAGACACCACTTGGAACTGCTAACAGGCAGATGAGCATCAGGCCTAGCACGTTACCTGTGGGCCTGGCTAACAGCAGCCAGGGCACTGCCTTGAGCAGATTGCCTACGGTAAAGAACATGCTGGTGGTGCCGGCATAGGTTTTCTTGCTTAGACCGAGCGGCAACAGGTACATCGCTAATGGTGGCCCACCAGAATGCGCGACCATAGTCGTGATCCCAGAGGTGACGCCTGCGGACACCGCCTTGAGCGATGAGCGCTGGCTGATCCTGATTTCGCCGCCGGTCTTGAACCAGAGGCCGACAAAAATCAGGGTAACCGCTGCCATCACTAAGGCGACTGCGCGGTGATCCATGACGCGAAAGAGTAGATAGCCGACACCGATGCCGACAATCAGACCGGGTAACAACAGCACCAGGTCGGGTTTAGACCAAGTGGATGGCTTCCAGTAACGCAGGCCGAACAGGTCCATCGCGATAAACAACGGCGCTAGCAGACCGCCGGCTGTGAGCGGATCCATCACCAGCGACAGCAGCGGAATGCCGACAATGGAGAAGCCTCCACCGAAGGCACCTTTCATAAAGCAGATCAAAAAAACTCCGGCGAAGGTCACCAGAATCGTGGTGGTGGTCAACTCAAGGTCCACGGTGCTGCCCCCTGATCCGGCTGCTCAAGGTTGGCCAGCATTATCGAAGAAAGCTCAACGCGCCCGCGCTCGCGCAAGTGCGCGATCGCAGACAAGCGATCAGCGTGCGACTTGTTTTGATTGAGCTTGCGCTTGCATTCAACGCACTGCATTTCGATCTCGATACCGACAACTCTCGACACCATCTCGTCCAGATATTCACGCGGCGCATCGCCCATCTTCCAGGGCTTGATCTCCTTGGACTCCTGGTGGCGAGTCAGCTGGGCCAGGGTGCGGCGCAGGAGCTTTTCTTCCGACATCACGCGCATGACGCCATGCACATGCACCACCTCGTAGTTCCATGTGGGAACCTGGCGATGCGTTTCGTGCTTGGACGCATACCAGTTGGGCGAAATGTAGCCTTCTGCCCCCCTGAAGATCACCATGACAGGCGTGCCGCCGGCGCAACGTTGCCACACAGGATTGGCGCGGGCCACATGAGCGGTCAGCAACCCGTATGTTCCGTGGCCGGTATCGAGCTCAAAGGGAATGTGGTCCGCATCCATGCCGGATTCACCCTCAGTCACGAGGATGCCCAGCGGATTGTCGCGGATAATTCGGTGCAACTGTTCCGGGCGGTGCTCTGCGAAGTGTTCGGGAATGTACATGGGATTTCACTACGGATTGTTGGGAGTCCATAATGTCGACCACGACCTGCATCATCGAAAGTGCCAGTTTCGAGGTTTTTCCATGGGCCAGTTTTCAGCCAATCCGGATGCATTTTCCCGCGGCGCGCAACGTCGGATCTATGCCAGGCTGCGCGCGCAGATAGAAGACGGCACGCTTGCCGCCGGCACGAGGCTCATGTCGACGCGGGCAATCGCGGCCGAACTCGGCGTGTCGCGAACCACGGTAACGGCGGCTTACGAGCAACTGGCGGCCGAAGGCTTTGTCCTGACATCAGTGGGCAAGGCCGCCACGGTAGCGAGCATAATCAGCACTCAATCCGGGCATGCCCAAGGGGACTCGGCGCAGCAAAAGGAACTGCCGCCAGTGCTTTCCCTTTACGGGCAACGAGTGGCCATCATGAAGCCGTACAACATGGCGTCACCCCAAGCCCGCATCGATTTCAGGTACGGCTCGGTCGCTACCAGGGATTTTCCGGCGCTGGGTTGGCAGCGCGCCTACCGTTCCGAACTAGTCAAGCGTCAACCGAGCCTCGCTTACGGCCACCCCGAAGGGGAAGAGCGCTTGCGCAATGCGCTGCAAGGTTATCTGCGACGCGCACGCGGTCTGGCGTGCGATGCGGATCAAATACTCGTCGTGCATGGCTCGCAGCAAGGACTTGACCTGTGCGCCCGGCTTTTGCTGAACCCGCAAGATGCATTCGTCTTCGAAGAGCCTGGCTACCGCATGGCCAGATATTGCTTTGAGGCCACGGGCGCGACGGCGTTGCCCATACCCGTCGATGCCTCTGGACTGGATACCAGTGCTCTGCCGGAAGGTGATCGCGTGCGCCTGGCCTTTGTCACTCCGTCGCACCAGTTTCCCATGGGGGCGGTGCTTCCTGTCGCACGTCGCCTCGAACTGCTGAGTTGGGCGAGGCGACATCGCGCGTGGATCATTGAGGACGATTACGGCGGCGAGTTTCGCTATGGCCAGCGGCCCATCGACGCACTGCAATCCATGGACGCAGATGCTCGCGTCATTTATGTCGGAACGTTCTCCAAGGCACTCTCACCGCAACTCAGGTTGGGTTATCTGGTTCTTCCACGCGAGTTGGTTCACGTTTTCCGTGAAGCAAAACGGCTGACCGATCGACACTCTCCGCGCTGGGAGCAAAACGTGCTCGCCTCATTGATAGAAAGTGGAACCTATGAGCGTCACGTTCGCCGCCTGCGGCGGGAGAATGAACTGCGGCGAAGGGCATTACTGGAGGCTTTTGAACAGCATCTGGCGGAATATGGGCAACTGGCCGGCATGGCGGCGGGCTTACACGGCGTATTAACGCTACCCACGCTTCGCGCTCAGGATGAGCCGACGTTGCAGGCTATAGCGCTCGAACGCGGGGTTGGCGTATATCCGCTTTCGCCGCTGTTTGCCGAACCCACGTCGGTAGAATACGAGCGACCGGCAGGGCTCATTTTGGGCTATGCCGGCCTGACAACGCAGCAGATTCATGAAGGGATCGGCATTCTTGGCAGCGTGATTCGGGAGATTAAAGAGCTTCGGACTCGAGCAAATTTACAAGGTAGAGATAAGGCGAATAAGAAAAAGTGGTCGTCTTGAGTGACTGCTAAGGGTGGAAACTGGTTCTGGACGAATGCACCGCTATTGGCCGATTGCTGCTTGTCACGAAAGGCAGAAATCGGCCAGAAGCAGTCGGTCGCGATCAGAAAGGTTTGACGACAACGAGTCGCTCTCGCACTCTGTTTATAACCCATTCATTCATCAGGTTCCCGCATGTCATTAGCGACCGTAGTGCTGCTCGACTCCTGGCCACAGCCAAGTACGTCGCCTGAACCAGTGGTGTTCGCCACGGACACGCAACTATGTTTACGGTATTACACCACCGGAGAAGAAATAGCTGTGGTTCATTTTCCGCTAGTAAAGAAAATCCAATTCGGTTCGCCAAACGACGAAGCTTTGGGCGGCCATCCGCTCATTGGACTTGGCCTAAAGCATTACCAAATTCATCGAATAGATAATTCGCCTTGGTTAGCAGAGCTTGAGCAAAGGAACGCCATTCATCCTCGACACGACAAACAGCGGTTCATGAAAGATGCTATCCACTATGTCTTTACGTTTCAGGACTCTACCTTGGAATGCATCGTAATCGAGGGGGCGTTCTGGCATCCCAAAGTGCAAGTCTTTACCTCGGAGCAGGAGGCAAAGGATGGCTGGCGCACACTGGTGAATGACGTGGGTGCATTAACCCAATAGTCAGGAGCGGATGGCTGCGTTGGGGCGGAAGCGGTCGGTCATGAGCGGCCGCTTCTGGCCGATTCTGTTGAAAAAGCCGTACTCGCTTAGCCAAGGTGACCGCCTGCATCAATGAATAGCTTGCGGAGTTTTTTTCGAGCCGCCTCTGAAAGACGCTGTGAATAGCGTTGAAACTCTTCTTCGGCTGTGTCGGGCTTGCCGTTCATGGCCAATACAAACGCGTATGCAAGAGGATGTTGTATGTAGTTGTAGAAACCCAGGCCACCCGTCGACAAATGCTGCTTGACCCGCTCGAAAGCACCAGGCAGGTCGGCTATCGAACGAGCCTCGTCCCAAAACGATTCAGCTTTTGGAATGGCAGCCCGGAGGATATTGGGTGCGCTGGTTGCTATGGCATCAGGTCCGTAGCTGCATGAGATATCAAACGCTCGATCGCGCACATCGAAAGTCAGATCAGGTCGTGCTGATTTTGACGTCCTGTGCCATTTGATTTCATTGCCGGAAAGGTGGGGAACGAAGTCCAGTGACAGAGCCCATGACGGCGCTAGCGCGCCGCCTTTCCACTGTTCAAGGCGAAAGAGTTGGCGAATCGGAGCATCGACGCTACGAAGCCAGGACAGCGGGCCCTGAACTTCGAATCCTAACGGCTGTAAAAGTGACTCTACGGTTGGCGAAACAATTTCGTGGATTTGATCTATTCGCACTATCTCGAACGTTTTTCCCTGCATCGGCGGCCCCATGCTCAAAAGTAATCCCAGTTCGACAACTTCGGTCGTTGGTTCGACCTCAGATAATTGATGGAGTCTTCTTCATCCTCATTCGGGAATCAAGGCACACGAAACTTCTCTCGGCGAACTGTCTTTTACATCTGGCAGATAGTGAAAACGTGGTCTGACCCCTTTTCCGTTGTGGTCCTTGCGTAGAAATCACCCACCCCCTCCCTGGATAGCTCCCCGCCTTACCTGGCCCAAATCCTGCCTGCATCACTCCCACCCAGTCGCTACTGACTACGCGGACGACTCTTTTGAGCCCCGCCGCCCAATCCCCGCCCCCGATAATCAAGCATCCCCTTACCACCGCCGAGGCCTTCCCCCATGACGAGCCCATCCACCGACCAGGTCAGCCCCCAAACCCTGCGCAGAGTGATCATCGCCGCCGGTATCGGTAACTTCGTGGAGTGGTTCGACTTCGCCGTCTACGGCTTTCTCGCCACCACCATCGCCCAGCAATTCTTCCCCAGCGGTGACGCCAGCGCGGCGTTGCTGAAGACCTTTGCGGTGTTCGCGGTGGCCTTCGCCTTCCGGCCCCTGGGCGGGATTTTCTTTGGCATGCTCGGCGACCGGATCGGGCGCAAACGCACGCTGGCCATGACGATTTTGCTGATGGCGGGCGCCACCACGCTGATCGGCCTGCTGCCCACCTATGCCGCCATCGGCGTGGCGGCGCCGATTCTGTTGTCGTTGATTCGCTGCGCCCAGGGTTTTTCCGCCGGGGGCGAATACGCCGGGGCCTGTGCCTATCTGATGGAGCACGCGCCCAGTGACAAGCGCGCCTGGTATGGCAGTTTTGTGCCGGTGTCGACGTTTTCTGCGTTCGCTGCGGCGGCCGTGGTGGCGTACGCACTGGAGGCTTCGCTGTCCGCCGAGGCGATGGGCAGCTGGGGCTGGCGCTTGCCGTTCCTGATCGCCGCGCCGCTGGGGCTGGTGGGGCTTTACCTGCGCTGGAAGCTGGATGAGACGCCGGCCTTCCAGGCGGTGAAGCAGGAGCACGCGGTAGCGCACTCTCCCCTCAAGGAAACCTTGCGCAACCATGGTGCGGCGATCTGTTGCCTGGGCGCTTTTGTGTCGCTCACGGCGTTGTCGTTCTATATGTTCACCACCTACTTCGCGACGTATCTGCAGGTGGCGGGTGGCTTGAGTCGGGCGGTGGCGTTGCTGGTGTCGCTGATTGCGCTGATTTTCGCGGCGGCGATCTGCCCGCTGGCGGGGTTGTATTCGGATCGGGTGGGGCGTCGGGTCACGGTGATGACGGCGTGTGTGTTGTTGATTGTGGTGGTGTACCCGTCGTTCCTGATGGCCAGTTCCGGGTCGTTCGCGGCATCGGTGGTAGGGGTGATGTTGCTGGCGGTGGGCGCGGTGCTGTGTGGGGTGGTGACGGCGGCGTTGCTGTCGGAGACCTTTCCGACACGCACGCGGTATACGGCTTCAGCGATTACCTACAACATGGCGTACACGATCTTTGGCGGTACGGCGCCGTTGGTGGCGACGTGGTTGATCAGTACCACCGGCAGCAACCTGTCGCCGGCGTTTTATCTGATTGCGGTGGCGGTGCTGGCGTTGGCGGGCGGGTTGGCGTTGCCGGAGACGTCGCGGATTTCGCTGCATGAGGTGGGCGTGGAGGAAAAAGGCGCGGCGCCGGTGTTGTCGCGTTAAAGTCGGCGGGTGTTCAAAAGTGCCGGAGACCTGAGCGATGCGTATTACCTGCCTGCATACCGCCGAGAGCAACATTGCAGTGTTTGACGCTGCCGCAGCAGCGCTGGGGATCGGGTCACGGGTGTTGCACCATGCAGTCCGGGCCGATCTTCTGGCAGCGGTTGAATGCGCGGGTAAGCTGACCGCAGGCATAGCCGAGGAAACGCAGCTGGCGCTGGTTGCCCTGGCTCAGCACTGCGATGCAGTGGTGCTCACCTGTTCGACCCTGGGCCCGGTGGTTGAACTTGCCGGTACTCACACCCCGGTGCCGATTTTGCGGGCAGATGAAGCGCTGGCATTCGCGGCGGTTCAAGCTGGCGGGAAGGTGGTGGTGTTGTGCGCTGTCGAAACCACACTCGAACCGACTGCTCGCTTGTTTTACCAGATGGCCCAGCACACCGGGGCGGCGGTGGAGGTGCAACTGGTTCCGGGGGCATGGGCGATGTTCAAGGCGGGCGACTTGCACGGCTATCTCGCGACCATCGCCAAGGCTGCGGACCGTGCCTATATGGACGGCGCGTCTATCGTGGCACTGGGGCAAGCGTCCATGAGCGAAGCCTCTTCGCTTGTAACGACGGGCCCTGCTCCACTCACCAGTGCATCGACGGGGCTGCGGGCAGCGCTGAGTCGTGCCGAACGCGGGTATGATCCAGGCTAACCCGGCCCGACTGGACCCACGCTGATGCCCGCCTCCCATACCCGGCCTACTCCCGCACCACTCCTCAAGCCCGGCGAAACCGTGGTGCTGTTCGACGGTGTGTGCAAGCTGTGCAACGGCTGGGCGAGGTTCCTGATTCGCCACGACCACGACCGACGTGTGCGGTTGGCGGCCGTTCAGTCGCCCGAAGGTCAGGCGCTACTGGCCTGGGCCGGGTTGCCGCTGGATCAGTTCGACACCCTCGCCGTGATCCGCGACCGGCAGTATTGGGAGCGTTCGGAGGCGGTGTTTGAAATCATTGCGCAACTGCCTGCCCGCTGACGCCCGTTGCTGGTGCTGCGCGCCATCCCGCGCTTTCTTCGGGATTGGGCTTATGATCGCATCGCGCGTAATCGCTATCGGCTCTTCGGGAAATACGACACCTGCCTGTTGCCGGATCCGGATCATGCGCGGCGTTTTTTGAAGGGGCCGCCATGAACACCTGAGTTTGGCTTACTCACCTGGGCAGGCGTGGAGGATAGATAAAGCACTCACGCCCCGCGTCCAGTGTCGTAGCGTTTGGAATAGGAAGCCCCCATAAGATAGAAGCACCCACCCGCCACGATAAACGCCGCGAGCATGTAGAACATGAAATGCGCCGACTGCGTTGCCAGGGCAAACCCGCACAGCACCGGCCCCAGCGCACCGCCGAGGCTGGACAGGTTTTGCGCGCCGTAATACATGCCGCGCAGGTGCTCCGGTGCGATGCGGTCGATAAACATGTACTCGGCCGGGAACACGATGATTTCGCCCACGGTGAATATCGCCACGGCCAACGCCCAATGCAGCACGGTGGTGGACAGCGCAAAACCGACGACGCCCAGCAGAAACAGGCTGAAGCCCGCCGTCAGCCATTGATTCAGATGCTCGTTGGTAATGCGCTTGCCCACGATGTACTGCAGGCAGATCACCACGGTCGCATTGACCGCCACCACCGAGCTGATGACCCGGTAGGTAAATTCCGGCGTGCTTGTGGTCACCAGGTATTGCGAGATGTAGCCGGTGAACTGGCCGAACGCCACGGCGCTCAACGCGCCGCCCACCGTGAAGCAGACCAGGCGATAGTCCTTGAGCAGAATGCGCCCCACCGCGACGAACGACACCGGGGCATTGGCCGGGTCGGCGGAGCTGAGGCTCCTGTCGCCCCACACCCAATAGGTGAGGAAGAAGCCCATGCCCAGGATCGCCGACACCAGGAACGGCAGTTTCATATCCATGTGCGCGAGCCCGGCGCCAATGAACGGCCCCACTGCGTAACCAATGTTGATCAGGGTGTAGCGCACCGAAAACACTTTGCCGCGTTCGGCTTCCGGCAGCAGTTTGCCAAACGCGGCCTTGACCACGATATCGATCACTGAATAGGCGAAGTTGAACGACACCAGAAACAGGAAAAACAGCCACAGGTGCGACGTGACGCACATGCCGATGAAGCCGACGGTGAAAAACCCCGTGAAGCTGAGGATCAATCGGTAGCTGGAGATTTTGTCAGTCAGGTAGCCGCCGTAAAGGCTCAGCAACGAACCGACGAGCATTGCACCGCCCACCACCAGGCCGATTTCGCTGATGCCCAACGTGAAGTTGGATGACAGATAAATCACCATATACGGCAGGGTAATGGCGCGCCCCAGGGTCAGGAACAACGCAGACGACAGCAGCAGATTGACCGAAAACGGGTAGTGTCTGAAGGCAGCGAGCATCAGCGTCGGTTCCTGTTATTGGCAGTATCAAAGGCTAAGTAACATATCCTTACACATCCACCTTTGAGCCGGCGTAATTATTTAGCCGCGCCCCCAATCGCCCGTGAAGCCTCAGCCAAGCGCTGCGTAGCGACGCGGATTTCCTCCGAATTGAGCGAGGCGAAGCCCAGGCGCAAGGCATTTTCGGGATGATCAAACGGTGAAAACAGGCGACCGCTGCGCACCACCAGGTCCAGCTCCAGCGCTTTTTCAGCCAGTCGGTCGACGTCGATTGAGTCGGCGAACCTTACCCATAGCGCCAGCCCGCCTTCGGGTTCCTGCACAGAGATCTGCTCGCCAAAAGCTTCCAGCAAACAACTGAGCAGGGTCTCCCGACGCCGGCGGTATTCCCTGGACACCCGCCGCAGGTGCTTCTTCAATTCGCCATCGTTGATCAGGTCCGCGAGCATCCGCTGCATCACGGCATCGCCCTGGCCCAGGCTCACCGCCGCCGTACGCTCAAGCACTTCGATGAGGTTCGACGGTGCAACGATATAGCTGCAACGGAAGGTGCTGCCCAGGGACTTGGACAGCGAGCCGATGTAGATCACATGACGCTGCGCGCTATCACTGGCCAGAGGCAAATAGGGCCGTCCGGCAAAGTGATACTCGTGGTCGTAGTCTTCCTCGATGATGCAGAAGTCATGCAGCCGGGCCAGTTCCAGGAGCTGCTGGCGACGGCCGGCACGCAGGCTGACGGTGGTAGGAAACTGGTGATGGGGGGTGACGTACATCATCCGTACGTTATGCAGGCGGCACAGCTCGGCGAGCTGGTCGACCCGGCAACCTTCGTCGTCCAGGTCCACGGTGACCAGTTGCGCACCCAACTGGCGGAAAATCTCCCAGGCCGGTGGGTAACTCAGGCGTTCGACCACCACCACATCACCGGGTTTGAGCAGCGCGCTGGCGGTCAGGTACAGCGACATCTGCACGCCTTGGGTCAGGCAAATCTGCGGCGCGCCGACCGTCAGGCCGCGATTGTGGCGCAACATTTCGGCCAGGGCGTTGCGCAGGTACTGGCCGCTGCCTTCGCTGCCATGGCGCACGGTGTTGGTGGTAAAGCTGTTGCGCAAGGCATTGCGGTAATAGCGGTGCAGCACGGCTTGCGGCAGCAAGCGATGGTCACAGGCGCCATTGTCGAAAAACAGCGCGCCGGGCCGGTGTTGCAGGGCTGTCACCTGTTCGCCCGGGGTGAAATAGGCCGCCGCAGGCACCTCCCGCAATGCCGGGGCAAACGACTTCGGGGCGCGGGTGGCCGGCACCGCGCCTGTCGCCAGCTGCGAACTGACGAAGGTACCGCGACGTTGAAGGCTGACCAGCCAGCCCTTGGTCACCGCCTCCTCGTAGGCAAGGATCACCGTCTTGCGGTTGACGTCCAGCAGTTGCGCCATCTCCCGCGTGCCGGGCAACAGCGCTCCGGGGCGCAGGCGGCCCTCGACAATCGCGCTCACCAGGCCCTCGACGATCTTTCTGTAGGACGCCTGCGGCTGCTCCCCATCGAGTTTGAGCAACGGGCGCCATTTGCGAAGCTGGACCATATGAATTATCCAAAACTGGAGGTTCTCCTGGTCCTAGTCTACCGCAACAATCGAGCCTCAATTGCCCCGAGGTGTTTATGCAAAACCGCCATGTCGTTGAATTGTTGCCCTCGGGCAAATCCTTCGAAGCTGCCGATCAATTGCTGCTCGACGCCATGCTGGCCAGCGGTCTCGCCGTACCCTTTTCCTGCCGGCGCGGCGCCTGCGGATCGTGCAAGGTCAAGGTGGTGTCGGGCCAGCACCGGGAAAAGCTGCGCACACCCGACACCCCTGCCCCTTCTTATCCGCTCGCGGCTGACGAGATGTTGCTGTGCCAGAGCCATGCCTGCAGCGACATGCGCCTGGAAATCCCCGGCTGGTCACTGGACACGCCCGCGCTGGAAGCCAGCGCACAGGTGATCAGCAAACGCGCGTTGAGCGCCGACATCGTCGAGCTGGTGTTGCTGACTGCCCAGCCACTCGAAGTCCGGGCCGGCCAGTACCTCAGGTTTCGCCTCGACGATGGCGACAGCCGCTGTTTCTCCGTGGCCAATCTGCCCGCGCAGGACCAAGGCCGGTTGGTGTTTCATATTCGCCAGGTCAGCGGTGGCCTGTTTTCCGAACGCATCCTGCCGACCCTGCGAGTGGGCGATGCGGTAAAGCTCGAAGGTCCCGTAGGCGCCTGCACCTGGCAACACGACGATGGGCGCCCTGTTGTGCTGTTCGCCACCGGGACCGGTTATGCCGGCATCAAGCCCTTGTTGCTGACGGCCCTGGCCCGCCAGGCCGAAGTCACCCTGTATTGGGGGAACTCGTCGCCGGCAGACTTCTACGACGCTGAGTTTCTTGAGCGAGCCAGACAGGCACATCCACGCTTTCACTGGCATCGAGTGCAGTCGGTAGACGCCCGCGTGCAACAGGTTGCGCTGACACAGCCCCACCACTGGGCGGAGAGCCAGATCTATGCCTGCGGCAACAGCAAGATGATCAGCCAAGTCCGCGAAACCTGCCTGGCAGCGGGCGCCCAGGCTCATCGCTTTGTCGCCGAAGCCTTCGTCCCCAGCGGTGCATTGACGCCAGCGGAGTCGCTCAACACGCGGCACCCGGTGCTGGAAAAAGTCGGCCCGCGCTACTCGCTGGACGGCATGCTTGCGGCCCGCGAGCAAACGGTCAGGGCCCTGGCCGCCATCGCCGATCAATTGAAAGTCGGCATGACCACGGCGCAAGCCCTCGCAATGGCCAGTGAGACATTGCAGGCCATGGGCGCGTCTCACACCTGGCATCCCACCTATATTCGCTTTGGCGAAGACACCGTCCGCACACCCCGCCAAGGCATCGACCTGCTGCGCAAGCTGCGGCCCACCGATATCGCCGTGGTCGACCTTGGCCCGGTGTGGGATGGCTATGAAGGCGACTATGGCGACACCTTCGTCTTCGGCGAGCACCCGTTGCATGGTGCCTGTGTGAAGGCACTGCATGAAGTGTTCGACGAAACCCGCAACGCCTGGCACCAAGGGCTGACCGGGCGCGAGCTGTACGACTTCGCTGAGGGTAGCGCCCTCTCCAAGGGCTGGCGCCTTGAGCGCAACCTGGCCGGACACCGCATCGCCGACTTCCCCCATGCCCTGTTCGGGCAGGACAAGCTGGCTGAAGTCGAGATCGTACCGAGCGAGATGGCCTGGGTGCTGGAGATACAGATCTGCCATCCCACACAACCGGTCGGGGCGTTCTTCGAGGATATTCTGATTGGCGAGGCCAACGGGGGCGTGTAGGGACGGGCCGTACGGTGGACCCGGTGAGTCCAGAGCGGTAACGTTATCCGGGCATTATCACCTCAGCAAAAAGGGAGTTTGCATCATGACCGACGACACAAAAACAAAAGGGCCAGCGTCGTACTTCCCCTCCATCGAAAAAAACTATGGGCAACCCATTAGCCACTGGCTGGATCTGCTCAAGGCCGCCAGTTCCAGGAAGCATATGGAGCTTGTGGCCTTGCTCAAGACTGAACACGGCATGGGCCATGGTCACGCCAATGCGTTGGTTGCGTACTTCTTGGCGGCTGAAAAAGGCAATTGATCCACCTCCCGGCGGGCGGTGAACGTGCCTACCCGCCGGGCGTTGCGGCTGTCTCTTGAAGCGTTCGTTCAAGTCGTCGCAGGTGAGCATTCACAATGAGTTTGTGCGCTGGCCCCACTGGCAGCATGTAGAGGCGCCCATAGGTGTTATGGGTGACAACCGACGAGGTGATCGTGAGTACACGGTCAGCGATTGAAAGGCAGATCATCACATCCAGGTGCCGGTCACGCTCGGTCAGCACCAGCATGTCGGGCGCGCTGCGTTCCACCAGGAAGAAGTCCAGCCGGTCGCCGACCTGCACAGCCTCTCGCAAGGTGCCGGAGAACCCACCGATGCGCTTCACACCAAACAACGAGGAAATGGCATCCCTGATTCGGAAAGCCACCTGCATCAACGGCCCCGGTTCGCCGGTCATGATGTTCCAGGCATCCAGCGCGGTGATTTCAGTAGGCAGCGGGGCTGAACGGGTGTCGTAGTAATCAAGCTCTGACGGTGCACGCAGCGTGTGAACAACATCGGTAGTCGTCAACATTATCTTCCCTGATTGCTCGGTTAGAGCGGCTGACCTACATCAATACGATTCCCGTCCGGGTCTTCGAACACAAACGCCCGCAACCCGTAATCCTGATCCTTGAGGCGCTTGATGATCCTCGCCCCATGCTGCACGCAAGCGGCGTGCAGCCTGTCGACATCGTCCACCATCAGGTGGGCAATCGTGAACGCGGCAGCTGGATGGTTGGGTTGCAAGGTCAAATGCAGCTCGCCCTGGTCGCGCTGCAGAATCATGAAGCCGATCGGGTTTCCATTTTCGAAGGCTTTCGTAAACCCCAGGACCCTGGTGTAAAAATCATGGGCCCTGCCCATGTCCTTTACGGGAAGCGTTACTGCAATTCGTCCGAAACGGACGCCATGATCAACGACTGCGCTCATCGCAGAACCTCAACGTGCAAGCACCATGACACCTGCCAGGCGGTGCTGGTGAGTGTGAGGCGCCTTGCCAAACCTGAAGGAGCAGGACGGTGCCTGCGAGGCAGAGGTTATTTTGCGCAGCTACTGAAGTAAAGAGAGATACGAGGGTCGTTGCCGGGCAATGATCAGCAGGCGGTCGTTCAGCTACGATTGCTCGGAGTCGGACCTGAGCCCCAAACCAGCAGGATTGATCAAGCGGACTGAAAGGGGGCGAAGCGCATGCGTTTATTCTCGCCCCCTGCCTCTATCACGGTTTCAGAGATGAAACACCGGCCCCGCCTCTGCACCTTGTGGAGGCGCTTCAACCTTCACCTTCAGCGCAATCAACAGTGCCGCCAACAGCATCAAGATACCTGCCGCGACAAAGACCCCGCCGATACCACTGAAACTGAACATCGCGCCGCCTGCCGCCGCCCCGGCGGCAATCGCCGACTGCACTGAAGCCACCACCATGCCCCCGGCGCTTTCGGCCTGGTCAGGCACTGCCCGCGCCACCCAGTTCGACCAGGCCACCGGCACCCCGCCAAACGCCAGGCCCCACAGCATCAACAACCACACCTGGCCGGTCACGGTTGCCGGCAACAGCGCCAGGGCGAGCGCCGCAACGCCCACCAGCGCGGGCATCAGCACCAATGTTCCACGCGGCAGACGCACCAGCAGCCAGCCGGCCAGCAGCGTGCCGGCAAAGTTCGCAACACCGAATCCCAGCAACATCAACGCCAGCCCCTCGGCATCGACGCCAGTGGTGCTTTCCAGGAATGGCCGGATATAGGTGAACAGCGCAAAGTGCCCGGTGTGCACCAGCACGCACCCCAACATGCCCACGGCAATGCCCGGACGCAGCAGCACTTCCAGCACCGTCCTCAAGCGGGCGGTCCTGCGGGGTGCGAGCGGCGGCAGGGTGAACAGCTGGAACACCAGGGTCACGCCGCCCACTGCTGCGGCGGCGAGAAACGCGCTGCGCCAGCCGTACAGCCCACCCAAAAAGCTGCCCAGCGGCACCGCCACGACAGTGCCCACCGCGATGCCGCTGAAGATGATCGACAAGGCACGCGGCAGCAGTGCCGCCGGTACAAGCCGCATCGCAACCGCCGCCGCCATGCTCCAGAAGCCACCCAGGGCGATGCCCAGCAGGACGCGCATCAGCAGCAACACCGTGAGGCTCGACGAGACCGCCACCAGCAGGTTGGAGCAGATCATCAGTGCGCTGAAGCACAACAGCACCACGCGCCGGTCGATCCCGCGGGTCAGGCCCGGTACCAGCAAACCGGCGAACAACGCCACCACCGCCGTGACTGTCACCGCCTGCCCTGCCAAGGCTTCCGAGACGCCGAGTTCGGCCGCCATCGGCGTCAACAAACTGGCCGGCAGGTACTCCGCCGTGAGTAATCCGAACACGCCCATCGCCAACGAAAACACCGCCATCCAGGCCGGTGTCGCGGGCGCCACATCTGCACCGGTTACGGCGTCACACACACAACTGCTCATCACGGTCATCCTTCAAAAGTTATTGCGACCGGCAGTCTAGGTGCGACGATCGGGATGATCTATGATGCAAAATCTCGAATCCTTTACCGAAACCCCGGAAATGATGCCCACCGATCCGTTCGACCAGTCCTCTGACCTCATCAACGAACTGCTGCGCGGCATGCGCCTGCGGGGTGTCGAGTACCGGCGTATCCAGACTGGACCGGTGTTTGGCCTGGGCTTCCCGGCCAAGCCCGGGCACGCCTATTTCCACCTTATCGCTGCCGGTTGCGTCACCCTGCGTACCGAGGACGGCACCCTGTATGAACTGACGCCAGGCAATGCCGTGTTCATCTCCCATGGCGGTGCCCATGAGTTGCTCTCCAGCCCGGACGTGCCGGTACAGGACATCGACCGCTTCAACGCGGCAGCCCTCGGTGATGCGGTGTGTGCCGTGGATGCCCGGGCCGATGTGGCCGTGACGCAAAGCGCCCTGCTCTTCAGCGGCTGCATGGAGTTTGAACTGGGGAGTTTGCACGGCCTTGGCCGCCTGATGCCGGACCTGATGCTGATCGACGCCAAGGGCCAGCGTTATCCGGGGCTGATGCCGATCCTGGCGGCCATGGAGCGTGAAGTCAGCAGCGCCCGCATTGGCTTCGCCGGCATCCTGGCGCGCCTCGCTGAGGTGGTGGCGGCCATGGTAGTTCGGGGTTGGGTTGAATGTGCGTGCGGGAATGCGTCCGGCCTGGTGGCGGCGTTGCGCGACCCACGCCTCGCCAAGGCCCTGCTGGCGTTGCATCAGCAACCCGGGCGCGATTGGACGGTGGAGGAGCTGGCAGCGCAATGTCATACCTCACGCTCGGTGTTCGCCCAGCACTTTCAAACCACCATCGGCACGCCACCGCTGCGCTACGCCACCGAACTGCGGATGCGCCTGGCCAGCCAGTGGCTGACGCTGGAACGGCTGCCGATCGAAACCGTGGCGCAGCGCCTTGGCTATAACTCCCAGGCCGCGTTCAGCCGGGCATTCAAGCGCGTCACCGGGCAGCCGCCGGGGGCCAGCCGGAGATCTTGAGCCGCTAGGAAAAGTGCGTGATCAACATTTCTCGCACTGCACTGACCAGCGAAGCCTCGCCCGGACGCGGCGGTAACAGGCTGAACTCGACATCGGGCAGCGCCGGAAGCGTTTGGATCGACCGGCATGCCTCGGCCCCGGCAGGCACGGCCGAGCTGTTCAGGCACGCCACGCCCAGCCCCGCCAGCAGTGCCGATTGCAGGCCCGCCACCCCGGACGCGGAATGCGCAATGACATACGGCACCCCGCGCGCATCCAACAGGTCGATGGTGAACCGCTGCAAGCTGCAATCCTGGGGAAGTACCACCAACGGCAGCGGCGCCACGAGTTCGTGCTGTGCGTCGAACCCACTGAGTGCCACCCACCGCAGGGCCTCTCGTCGTACGGGAATGCCTTCGGGAAGGCTGCGACCATCGAGGATGCGCATCGACAGGCCAATGTCGAATTCGCCGCTGTTGGCGCCCTTTTCGATTTGCAGGCTCTTGCGCACCGAAACATGCAACCGAAGCTGCGGATATCGCGTGCGCAAACCCTTCAACATACCCGCGATGGCGCTGGGCAAAAAATAGTCGGTGATGGCCAGACGCAGTTCGCCGCTCAAGGTTACGCCGCGCATATCCTCAAGCACGCAGTCACTCAGCGCGAGCAATTCACGCGCATGTGCCAGCAGGCGCTCTCCGGCAGGTGTGGGGCTCACGCCTTTTTTGCCGCGCTCCAGCAGCGTCACGCCGGTGAAGGTTTCCAGCTTGCGAAGTTGCTCACTGAGCGCGGACTGGGAACGGCACAGCTTGGGCGCGGCCGCCGAAAGGCTGCCGGATTCCAGGATGGTGACGAAGGAGCGCAGTTGCTCAAGGTCAAAGGGGCGCATGTCTAACCTGCGTTTTTTCCGATAGATATCATTATATCTTCCCGTTTTTCAGATCCGAGTAATTTTCTTAATCTGGTACCTCACCCTACCCTTACGAGGAACTCACCATGCCAGGCATCACCCTGAAAATCTCCGGAGAACGCAATCCCGAACTGGTCCGCCAGCTCGTCCCGCAGCTCACTGCACTGACCTGTGAAGTGCTCGAGAAACGCCCGGAGCAGACCTTGCTGATTCTCGATTTTGTACCGCATGACCAGTGGTTCATTCATAACCGCTCGCTGGCCGAACATGGGCGCAACGCATTCCGCCTGGAAGTCACCGTGACCGATGAGACCAACACCAAGGCGCAAAAGGCGCGTTTTCATCGTGAAGCCTACACGCTGTTGGCGGAGTTGATCGGCAACCTGCACCCACACTCCAATGTGCACATCATCGACTGCCGGGCCAGTGCCTACGGCTATGAAGGGGTGACTCAGGAGTACCGCTATCAACACACTTGATAGGCCGGGAAAAAGCCGCGCATGAATATCGATCAGGTCAATGCGCGGCTCATCAAGTCCGTGAACAGTTGCAGAACCCGTTCATCATCCACGCCCAACAATCGGTCACCCACATAGCATTCGGTCTTGCACCATCCCGGTCCATGAACGACAGCACGCCCAGCCGCGACACCAGGTAACGCCCCGGCAAAAGGACCGTTGACGCGGGCTTTTATGACAAAAAATTCATACAGCTAAACTGTACAGTTTTTCTGCACGCATGCTAATGTCCGAGCATGAACAAACCTTCCATCACCTCCGAAACCCAATCCGCCGCCCTGGCTGCCGAGCTGCGCATCTCCCTGGGCAAGCTGATACGCCGGCTGCGGGAACAAACCCATCCGAACGATTTCACTTCCGCCCAGAAGTCGGTGCTGCTGCGCCTGGACCGAGACGGGCCCAGCACCGTCTCGGCCCTGGCCAGGGCGGAGAGCGTGCGGCCGCAGTCCATGCGCATCACCGTGGCCGGGCTGGAAACGATGAAAGCGATCAGGGGCAAACCCGACCCCAGCGATGGGCGCCAAACCCTGATCGAGCTGACTCCCGGCTTTCGTAAGCACCTGATCGCCAGCCGGGCGGCCAAGGACGATTGGCTGCTGCGGGCGCTGCAGGAGCAACTGTCTGCCGAAGAACAAGCTGAACTCGCGGCAGCGGTAAAGCTGCTGGAGCGCCTCGCCGACTTTTGAGCCACTTCTATCCGTTCGAGGACCTCCCATGGCCGTCACCTTGCTGGATCCCAACACCGCGCTGATCATCGTGGACTTGCAAAAAGGCATCGCCGAATACCCGTTCATCCACCCCATCGGCGCCGTGGTGGAACGCTCCCGTGCACTGCTCGACGCGTTCCGCGAGCGCGGCATGCCGGTGGTGCTGGTCAACGTCACAGGCTTCGCCCCCGGGCGCACCGAGCGGCCACGGCGCAGCGATGTATTTCCACCGGGATGGGCCGACCTGCTGCCCGAACTCGATCAGCAACCCGGCGACATTGGGGTGACCAAACGCACCTGGGGTGCCTTCGCCAGCACTGATCTTGAGGCGCAACTCAAAGCACTCGGCGTGACTCAAGTAGTGATCACCGGCGTTGCTACCGGAACCGGCGTGGAGTCCACCGCGCGCCAGGCCTACGAGGCCGGCTTCAACGTGACCCTGGCCGTCGATGCCATGACCGACGCGAACGCCGAGGCCCATCACTACAGCCTGAACCAGGTATTTCCGAAGCTGGGGGAAACCGGCACCGCGCAGGAGATCATCGGCTTGCTTGAAACAAGGGGTGCGTGACGATGCAATGGCATGAGCTGGTTTCTTATTTCTTCGGCGGCGGATTGCTCGCCAACGCGCTGCCCCATTGCCTCAGTGGCTTGATGGGCCAGTCCTTCCAGACGCCGTTTGCCAAGCCGCGCGGCCAGGGGCGGTCCTCCTCGACGCTGAATGTGCTCTGGGGTTTTCTCAACCTGGTGGTCGGCTACGTGCTGGTCTGCCGGGTCGGGGACTTCGACCTCAAAAGCACCGCTGATGTGCTCGCCCTCGGGCTCGGGGCCTTGGCCCTGAGTGTATTCCTGGCGCAGCATTTCGGGCGCTTCAACGGTGGTCATTCCTCAGGGCCGGTGTGAGTTCGATGGGCATTTTCCGCTCGCTGCGCAGCGTCAACTACCGCATTTGGGCCGCCGGCGCCCTGGTGTCGAATATCGGCACCTGGATGCAACGCACGGCCCAGGACTGGCTGGTGCTGACCCAGCTCACGCCGCATAACGCGTCGGCCGTCGGCATCGTCATGGCGTTGCAGTTCGGGCCGCAATTGCTGTTGCTGCCCTGGACCGGCTTCGCCGCCGATCACTACGACAAGCGCAAGCTGCTGATGGTCACCCAGGGCGTGATGGGCGTGCTGGCGCTGATGCTGGGGGTGTTTACCCTGACCGGCATCGTGCAGCTGTGGCACGTGTATGTGTTCGCGTTTTTGTCCGGCTGCGCCTCGGCCTTCGATGCACCGGTGCGGCAGATATTCGTGGCGGAGCTGGTGGGCGAAGCGGACCTGTCCAATGCCATCGCGCTCAATTCCACCTCGTTCAACATGGCGCGCATGATTGGCCCGGCGGTGGCCGGCGTGACCATCGCATCGGTGGGCACCGGCTGGGCGTTCCTGCTCAATGGCGCGAGTTTTTTCGCGGTGCTGGCCTCGCTGTTTCTGCTGCGGGTTTCCGGCCTGCACACCAGCCTGCGGGCGCTGCGCACCAAGGGCAGCCTGACTGAAGGCCTGCGTTATGTGTGGGCGCGGCCGGACCTGATGGCGATCCTGATCATGCTGTTCTTGATCGGCACCTTCGGCATGAATTTTCCGATCTTCATCTCGACCATGGCCGTCACCGTGTTCCACGCCGATGCCCGCGGCTATGGCCTGCTGACGTCGACCCTGGCCATCGGCACCGTTGCCGGGGCGCTGCTCGCAGCCGGTCGCGAGCGGCCACACTTCAAGGCGTTGTTGATCGGCGCGCTGGTGTTCGGGGTGGGCTGCACGCTGGCGGCGATTGCCCCGAACTATTGGTTGTTCGCCGGGGCGCTGGTGATCATCGGCGTGGGCGCGCTGACCTTCAGCAACACCACCAACAGCCTGATGCAACTCACCACCGAACCCTCCATGCGCGGCCGGGTAATCGCCCTGCGGGTGGGCGTGGCCCTGGGCGGCACACCGATTGGCGCACCGATTGTGGGCTGGGTGGCCGACCATCTTGGCCCGCGCTGGGCGTTGGCGGTCGGCGCGGCCTCGGGCATCCTGGCGGCCGGCGTGGCGGTGTACACCATGACGCGCAAGCTGGATCGGCCTAAAAATATGTGATGGGCAACACAGCTCCCACAGTTGATCTTCGCAGGCTCGCACAGTTGATCGTTCCCACGCTCTGCGTGGGAATACATCCTGTGACGCTCCGCGTCACCATTGCGCAGGACTTGAACCTTGCATCGTCAGCTGGACGCAGAGCGTCCGAGGCGGCATTCCCACGCAGAGCGTGGGAACGATCAATATCTGAAGGGCAACACGAATCCAGTGTGGGAGCTGTCGAGCTTCAGCGAGGCTGCGAAGAGGTCCTGTCAGGCAATAAAGATGTCGCCTGCCAGTCCGCCATCGCAGCCTCGCTAAAGCTCGACAGCTCCCTCAGTTGATCTTCGCAGGCTCGCACAGTTGATCGTTCCCACGCTCTGCGTGGGAATACATCCTGTGACGCTCCGCGTCACCCCTGCGCAGGGCTTGAGCCTTGCATCGTCAGCTGGACGCAGAGCGTCCGAGGTGGCATTCCCACGCAGAGCGTGGGAACGATCAATATCTGAAGGGCAACACGAATCCAGTGTGGGAGCTGTCGAGCTTTAGCGAGGCTGCGAAGAGGCCCTGTCAGGCAATAAAGATGTCGCCTGCCAGTCCGCCATCGCAGCCTCGCCAAAGCTCGACAGCTCCCACAGTTGATCTTCGCAGGCTCGCACAGTTGATCGTTCCCACGCTTTGCGTGGGAATACATCCTGTGACGCTCCGCGTCACCATTGCGCAGGACTTGAACCTTGCATCGTCAGCTGGACGCAGAGCGTCCGAGGCGGCGTTCCCACGCAGAGCGTGGGAACGATCAATATCTGAAGGGCAACACGAATCCAGTGTGAGAGCTGTCGAGCTTCAGCGAGGCTGCGAAGAGGTCCTGTCAGGCAATAAAGATGTCGCCTGCCAGTCCGCCATCGCAGCCTCGCTAAAGCTCGACAGCTCCCTCAGTTGATCTTCGCAGGCTCGCACAGTTGATCGTTCCCACGCTCTGCGTGGGAATACATCCTGTGACGCTCCGCGTCACCATTGCGCAGGACTTGAACCTTGCATCGTCAGCTGGACGCAGAGCGTCCGAGGCGGCGTTCCCACGCAGAGCGTGGGAACGATCAATATCTGAAGGGCAACACGAATCCAGTGTGGGAGCTGTCGAGCTTCAGCGAGGCTGCGAAGAGGTCCTGTCAGGCAATAAAGATGTCGCCTGCCAGTCCGCCATCGCAGCCTCGCTAAAGCTCGACAGCTCCCTCAGTAGATCTCTCGCGTATCATCACCCTCCTCGCTCCTCAAGGACTCCCCATGTCTTCAAGCAAACGCGACAGCGCACGCATCGAACGTCGCCTGGTCGCGACCCTGACCGAAGCCTGTGAGATCGCGAAAGCCGAAATCACCGGCTTCGACTGGCTGACCCACGAAGTCGACTATCAGGCCTTTGCCCAAAGCCTGCTGGTCATCTGGGTATTCGATACCAGGGCGAACCGGGAACTGGCCCTTTCTACCGGACTGGACCTGCGCATGCGCGAACTGACGGCCACCGCGCTGGAGGATGCCGGGGTGGATCGCCCTTCTTCGGACCGCTACGTGCGCTTCGACTCCGAGGAAGAATGCCACCTGCAGCATGGCGGTAATTGGCGCCTGCGCCTGCTCAAACTGTATGCGGTAAAGGGGTAAAGCCTTGGCTAAAGATATCGAGAACCCGTGCGTCTCAACCTGCCAGCTCAGTGGTGAGCTGTGCGTGAGTTGTGGACGCACCAAGGACGATATTCGTAAATGGAAAAAGATGAAGCGGCCAGAGAAGATGGCCGCTGTGCAGCGCGCAACGTTGCGCTTGAAGACGTTGAAAAAGGGCAAGTGACGCACCCGGTTTCAGGCCGTCAAGTACGCCCGACTGACCCCGTCACCGGCAAATTCCCGAGCAACTTGAGCCCGGTGGTTTTCACAAACGTCGCGTAGTCCATCGGCTTCTCGATACGGGTTTCAGCGTTGGGCAGTACATACGCCCAGGCGCGCTTGGACGACACGTCGTAAACCAGCTTGAACAGGCGGGTCGGCACCCAGACCTTGTTGTCGCCAATGGTGCTGTAGCCCGGGTCAAACAACGGCCCGGTGAACACGAACACATTGCCGTCGGCGCGCTTGGCAAACTTGCGCACGTCCGCCTCGACCTTGCTCCAGATCTTGCGGTTGTTGGTCGGGTCTTGCGGGACCATGTTCGACAGCGCAAAGGACTGGGCCATGGCGTTGGTGCTCGGCGCATCCGCCGCCGGGGATTGATGGCCGCGGTCCACGGCCGGGTGTTGGCCACGGTAGTCGCTCAACTCGGCGCGCGCGCCTTTGGGAATACGCGGGTCGGGGTAGAACTGGTTGGTGCGTTCTTCGCCTTTGGCATCCTTCAACTGGCCGGCATTCAGGCGTTCGACCACCACCAGCGGGGTCTTGCTGGTTTGCGAGTACAGCACCGCGAAATTATCGGAACACAGCGCCAGGGGTTTCATGGTGGCCGGCACGGTGGCCGTGTTGATCGGTTGTGCGGCCGGGAACAGGTCGGCGCAACTGTCGAACGATGGCTTTTTCTGTTGGCTTGAATACAGATCCAGGGCCGCGCCCTGGCTGATGGAGCCCGAGCGGGAGGTATGGGGTTGAGGTGGTGTGATGAGGTCCAGCAGGCCACGGGCTTGCGCCCCGGTGGAGAGCAAAACAAGGGCCGACAGCCCAACTGCAATTTTGCGTAGGTGCATGGGTTAAATCTTCAAAGTTCGATTGCGGGGCTTATGGACCCATGGATGTGACTTTAGTGCGAAGCAGCGCTGCAAAATACCCTGAACACGGTTTACGTAAGTGACTGATAGGTTTGAAGATAAGCTCGCAGCATGCGGGTCACCTGCTGTTCCAGGCCGGCTTCAAAGGCCGCAGATGCATTGCCTTCAAGCAACGCCCGAACCGGTCCCACCACCGCGCTGAGCGAGATGGCGGCGGTAAGGGATGGGTCTTCAAACCGGGCATCCGACGCCGTCGCCAACATCGCTGCAATCGCGGCCACCACCCGCTTGTTGATCCGCGCCACAAGCTCCGCACCGCCCCGCTCACCTGCGATGGCATACAGGGCTTTGGACGCCGTCGGGTCCATCAGCTTCACGGCGAGAAAAGCCGTGACAAACCCCGATGCCATTTCCGCCACCGTGGTGCCCTGGTGTTGATCGCACGCCTGCTCGACGGTCTCGGCCACCTGCACCAGATGCTTCTCCAATACCGCAGCAAGCAGTGCATCGCGGTTCGGATAGTACTGATAGAGACTGCCCACCGACATGCCCGCCCGCTCGGCCACGCGGGTCGTGGTGCAGCGGACCAGGCCCTGAGCGGTCAAAACCTGAAGGGTTGCCGTGTGCAGCGCTTCCACCGTCGCCGCCGACCGGGCCTGGACCGCTGATTTTCTTGGCTTTAACGACGCTTTGAGAGGGCTCATGGAATGCGAATTCTAAACCTGAAGGATCCTTCATATTATAGGCTTCCTCCCGTCAAGCAAGAGCTACGACCATGACCACCAGCACATTCAATCTCGGCGATCGCACCGTCAACCGCATCGGCTACGGCGCCATGCAACTGGCCGGCCCAGGCGTGTTTGGCCCGCCCAAGGACCGTGATGCAGCGCTGGCCGTACTGCGCGAGGCCGTCGCTTGCGGCGTGAACCATATCGACACCAGCGACTTCTACGGGCCGCATGTCACCAATCAGATTATTCGTGAGGCACTGCACCCGTATAAAGACGATCTTACGATCGTCACCAAGGTAGGCGCCCGCCGTGGCGACGATGGCGCCTGGTTCAACGCTTCGTCGAAGGCCGAGCTGACCCAGGCCGTGCACGACAACCTGCGCAACCTGGGCCTGGATGTGCTGGACGTGGTGAATGTGCGGGCCATGCACGGCGTGATGGGCACTGCCGAAGGCTCGATCGAGGAACCCCTGAGTGCCATTGCCGAGCTGCAACAACAGGGCCTGATACGCCATATCGGCATCAGCAACGTTACCCCGACGCAGGTCGCCGAGGCGCGAAAAATCGTGCGCTTCGTGTGCGTCCAGAACCTGTACAACATCGCCCACCAGCACGATAACGCGATGCTCGACGAATTGGTCCGGGACGGCATTGCCTATGTGCCATTCTTCCCGCTGGGCGGGTTCTCGCCAGTGCAGTCAGCGGTGTTGTCGAACGTCGCACAGCGCCTCGGCGTCACCCCGATGCAACTGGCCCTGGCATGGCTGCTGCGCCGTTCCCCGAATATCCTGCTGATCCCGGGAACGTCCTCGCTCACCCATCTACGGGAAAACATCGCGGTGGGCGAGCTGGATCTTTCGGATGAGGTACTCGCAGAGCTGAACACCCTCGCAGGCTGACCCTCACGCCAGCAGTTCTGCGATCCACCGCGCCTGCTGGGCGACTTCTTGCACCTTGTCCTCGGGCACCGCTTGCCGCGCCTGGGCGAAGTCGCTCAGGGTCTGCTGTTTGTGGCGCAGGATGCGCTGCCACTTGAGCAGGAATTCCGGGCTGCGGGCCTGCATTTGCAGTGGGCCGAAGTACAGTTCTTCGGCGGTGTAGGTCACAGGCCCGGCGTGCTCGGCAACGATGATTTCGTAGAAGAATCGGTTTTCCCGCAGCAGCTCTTCGCACACGATGCGGTAGCCGTTCTCCATCAGCCATTGGCGCAACGGTTGCTCGCCGCCGTTGGGCTGCAGCACCAGGCGCTCCCGGCCGTTGAGGCGCGCCTTGTCGCTGTCGAGGATATCGCGGATGGTCTCGCCGCCCATGCCGCAGATGCTGATCGCGGTGATCCCGTCTCCCGGCTCGATCGCCGCCAGGCCACTGGCCAGGCGTACGGTGATGTGTTGCTCCAGCTCGTTCTCGCGCACCGTGCGCTCGGCTGCGCGAAACGGCGTCAGGGCCACCTCGCCCGCCACCGCCGCCACGATGGCGCCGCGGCGCATCAATGCCACCGGCAGGTAGCCGTGGTCGGAGCCGATATCCGCCAGGCGCGCCCCGGCGGGGACGTGCGTCGCCACGCGCTCAAGGCGCATGGACAATGTGTGTTCGTTCAACTGCCGTTCCTTTTCGGTAATACCCTGGCCATTGTATTGCGGGTTCATCAAAGAGGAACGTCACTTTGGTGAGCGCCGTCAATCAGTGGCCGCCAGCCTTACCAGTTCCTTGCGCAACAGCGAACGATCCAGCACCGCCATCCCGGCCTGCCAGTCGATGGAAAGCAACTGGCTCAGTTTTTCCTGGCTGACCTTGGGCTCAGCCAGGAAATAGCTTCTGCACTCGCGGATACTGATGAGATTCACCAGCCAGTCCTCCCCCTGCGCCGCCAGCCAATCAGCGATGGTCGAGCGATGCTTTCGGATCAGCGCACCGGCATCCCACACCGTCATCTGCGCAAAAACCTGCGGCAGGTTGCTGTCGGCTTTCAGCCACTTCAGGTCACCCGCCAACGCGCCTGCAAGGTCTGACTCGATAGTGGCCTGGCACTCGGAGAAATACCGCTCAGGCCAGTCTGCCGCGAGTTTCGCCAGCAGCGCGAGGGTTTCATAAGCCCGAACATCCGCCGCGGTGGTCAACTGCCCGGTAAAATTCAGGGTATTGTCCAGGATTGCCGTGGCCAGCAGCGCGGCACTGTGCTCACTGATCAGCGGCAACAACCCGGCCGCTTCCCAACGCAGGAAAACCTGCGTCGCTGCTGCACCGATCAAACGGATGTCTGCGGCACTTCCCAGCCTCTGCGCCCAATAGGTTTCAAACCCCGGGTGATGGTCAATCACCTCCACCACCTGATCGAGCACGACCACCGGGTCGAAGTGGTGGAAGTCCGAGATATCCACCATCACAAACTCATCGCCGGGCTCGGGTCGGTAGTCATCCAGTGACGATCGCCAGCCGAGCACGGTCCTGGAGATGCTGGCATTCAGTGGAGCACTGCTGACGGCACGCGCCTCGATTCCCTGACGATTCAACAACTCGGCATACGCAATGCAGCAGGCGTATGCATCGATGTCCAGATACGCCGAGCCGGAGGTGACTACCCTCATCGGAAAAACTCCATGATTTCATATTTTTGGCAGGCAAATTTCACACGCCTTTATGACGAAAACATGACTAAATGGACAGAACAACCCTGGAGATTCGAGCAATGACGTCATTTCGCGTTCGCGAGCTGAGCAGTACGGACACTGAAGCATTGCTGACCTTCGAAGCCCGTAACCGTGACTGGTTCGAGTCGCATATCGAGGCGCGCGACCCATCGTTTTACTCGGTGCAGGGCGTCGCCGAGCATATTGACGGTTATCTATCAGGCCTGGCCACCGGCACATGGCACCCGTTCGTGATCGAAGACGCCAACGGCGAAATCGTCGGTCGCGCCAACCTGAAAAGCATCGACTCGCCAAAGGGCTCTGCCGAAGTCGGCTACCGCGTGGGTGAGCGCTCGTGCGGGCAAGGGCTGGCAACCCTGGCGCTGAACCATCTGATCCGCGAGGCACAGGCGCGCTGGGCACTGACCCAACTGGTGGCGTACGTGTACCCCGAGAATGTGGGCTCACAAAAAGTCCTCACCCGCTGCGGTTTCGTGCCCGACCAGCCCGCACCGGACGGCAAGCCCCAGGGCGAAAACCGCTTTGTCCTGACATTCCAGGCCTGAAGACCCGGCCCCCCGGCGAACCTTTACCCGGTAAACACCGTCCGAGCTAGGGCATTGATGTTTACCGCTCGCCGCGAGGTTTCCGTTTGAAAGCTGCCATCATCAAAAAATACCGCCTGATCATCAAGACCATGGGCTATGTAGGCTGGGCGCTGTTCTGGCTGCTGCTCTGGGATATCGCCGTCACCGTGGACTTCATGCTGTTCCTCAACAGCAAGATCAACCTGCCGCTGATGCCGCTCACCCTACTCGGCTCGGCGCTGGTGGTGCTGATCAGTTTCCGCAACAGCAGCGCCTACAACCGCTGGTGGGAGGCACGCACGTTGTGGGGGGCGATGGTCAACAATTCCCGCAGCTTCGCCCGGCAAGTGCTGACGCTGCTGGATGACCCGGACAATGAGGTCAACCCGATAAAGGCGACCTTGCTGCGCCGTCACGTGGCGTATGTGAACTGCCTGGCGGCGCACTTGCGGGGCCAGCCTTGCCCGGATGAAATCCGCGCCTTCCTGCCGGCCAACGAGTTCGCCCGCAGCACCAGTACCAATAACTTTTCCAACGACATCATCAACGGCTCCGCAGCCCTGCTGGCCCAGGAATACAAGGCCGGGCGCCTGGACAGCATTCGCCTGGCGCGGCTGGAGTCGACCCTGGTGGATTTGTCCAACAGCCAGGGCGGCATGGAGCGCATCGCCAATACGCCGCTGCCCTACCCTTACGTGTATTTCCCGCGGCTGTTCATCTCGCTGTTCTGCCTGATCGTGCCGGTGGGCCTGGTGGAATCCCTGGGCTGGTTCACCCCTCTGGCGTCCACGGTGGTGGGCTTCATGCTGCTGGCCATCGAACGCATCGGCACCGATTTGCAAAGCCCGTTCCGCGACAGCGAGCACCAGATCCAGATGGAAGCCCTTTGCGAAACCATCGAGAAAAACCTGCAGTCGATGCAGCGTGATTCCCTGGGGGGCGAGCGGATCAGTTAATCCTTGCCGGGCCGTTAACAAAAAAATCCAGCCAGTGGTGAATTATTCAGTGTCCGCATGTATCTGACCCATTAAGCGCATGCCACCAAAACAGTGGCATCGAAATGGACCTGCGGCTGAGTATTCCCATGAAATCACGCAAGAAAACCGTCAATCCGATTGGATTGGATGACATCACCATCGTCGACGACGCCAAGATGCGCAAGGCGATCACCGCCGCTGCGCTGGGCAATGCCATGGAATGGTTCGACTTCGGGGTGTATGGCTTTGTCGCCTATGTGCTGGGCAAGGTGTTCTTCCCCGAAGCGTCTCCCAGCGTACAGATGATCGCGGCCCTGGCGACCTTCTCGGTGCCGTTCCTGATTCGCCCGCTGGGCGGCCTGTTCTTTGGCCGGCTGGGGGACAAATACGGCCGGCAAAAGGTCCTGGCGGCGACCATCGTGATCATGTCCCTGAGCACTTTCGCCATCGGACTGATCCCCTCCTATGACTCGATCGGCATCTGGGCGCCGATCCTGTTGCTGCTGGCCAAGATGGCCCAGGGCTTCTCGGTGGGCGGTGAGTACACCGGTGCCTCGATCTTCGTCGCCGAATACGCCCCGGACCGCAAGCGCGGCTTCCTCGGCAGTTGGCTGGACTTCGGCTCCATCGCCGGCTTCGTGCTCGGCGCGGGCGTGGTGGTGCTGATTTCGGCGGTGATCGGCGAAGACGCCTTCCAGTCCTGGGGCTGGCGCCTGCCGTT
Source organism: Pseudomonas sp. KK18 (assembly GCF_037094675.1). Taxonomy (NCBI): domain Bacteria; kingdom Pseudomonadati; phylum Pseudomonadota; class Gammaproteobacteria; order Pseudomonadales; family Pseudomonadaceae; genus Pseudomonas; species Pseudomonas sp. KK18. The sequence goes on along the minus strand of NZ_CP146605.1, from coordinate 2,253,019 downwards.
CTTCCTCGCCCTGCCGCTGGGCATGATCGGGCTCTACTTGCGTCATGCCCTGGAAGAAACACCGGCCTTTCAACAGCACGTGGAGCAACTCGAACAAGGTGACCGCGAAGGCCTGGCGGGCGGCCCGAAAGTCTCGTTCAAGGAAGTCGCCACCAAGCACTGGCGCAGCCTGATGACCTGTGTCGGCGTGGTGGTGGTGACCAACGTCACCTACTACATGCTGCTCACCTACATGCCGAGCTACCTGTCGCACAACCTGCACTACAGCGAAAACCACGGCGTGTTGATCATCATCGCGATCATGGTCGGCATGTTGTTCGTGCAGCCGATGATTGGCTTTGTCAGCGACAAGATCGGGCGCAAACCCTTCATTCTGTTCGGCAGCATCGCGCTGTTCTTTCTCGCCATTCCGGCGTTCATGCTGATCAACAGCGGCAAGCTCGGGCTGATTTTCTCGGGGCTGCTGATCATTGCGGTGGTGCTCAACTTCTTTATCGGCGTGATGGCGTCCACCCTGCCGGCGATGTTCCCTACCCACATCCGCTACAGCGCGCTCGCCAGCGCCTTCAACATCTCGATCCTGATTGCCGGCCTCACGCCAACCGCCATGGCCTGGCTGGTGGAGACCACCAACAACCTGTACATGCCGGCCTATTACCTGATGGTATTCGCCGTACTGGGGCTTTTCACCGCCCTGACCATGAAGGAAACCGCCAACAAACCCCTGCGCGGTGCGGCACCGGCGGCGTCGGATATCGAGGAAGCCAAGGAGCTGCTGCAGGAGCACGAAGACAATATCGAGCAGAAGATCGAAGACATCGACGCGCAAATCGCCGAGCTGGAAGCCAGGCGCGAAAACCTGGTGCAGCAACATCCACGCATCAACTGACGCAACATATTTGGAAACGAATAGCGGGTGAACTAACGCGCAAGCAGCACGCTCCTTCCTTAAGCGCAGTCAGCGCGGCCCTGATGAGCCTCATCAGGGCCGCTCAACGATAAGGAGCCGCCCGTGACCGACACCACCACCCTCACCTACCGCTGCACGCCTGGTCCGCTTCACGCGACCTTGCTGGCCGGTACCGTCCCGCTGTTTCTCGGCGCCCTGCTGAGCGACATTGCCTACTACCAGACCTACCAGATCCAATGGAGCAACTTCGCCGCCTGGCTGATCGCCGGCGCCCTGCTGTTCTGCGGGCTGGCGGGGTTGTTTGCACTGGTCAACCTGCTGCGTGCCGACCGCAAGGCCGGGCGCCCCACGGTGTACTTCCTGCTGTTGCTGGTGACCTGGGCGCTAGGCCTGGTGAATGCCTTTGAGCATGCGAAGGATGCCTGGGCCGTGATGCCTTCGGGCCTGGTGCTGTCCGCCATCGTGACCCTGCTGGCCTGCGTGACCACGTGGGTCGGGCTGACCAACCTGCGCTCCGGAGGTGCCCAATGAAGCCTTCCAGCACGCTGACCGTTTTAAGCATGGCGATGTTGTTGAGCGCCTGCGGTGGCGAAGCCGACAGCACTCAGGCTCGCGGCCCCGACCCCAAGCTGCCGGAACCCCAGCGCGGCCTGTTGCCCAGCATGAAGATCGCCGAACCGGTGGCCTGGGCCGAGCAGAAACCCACGGTGCCCGAGGGTTTCAGCATCACGGCCATCGCCACCGACCTGCGGATCCCGCGCCAGACCCTGGTGCTGCCCAACGGCGACATTCTCGTCGCCGAAGGCCGGGGCGGCAGCGCAGCGAAACTCAAGCCCAAGGATGTGATCGCCAGCGTGATCAAGGCCGAGGGCAACACCAAGGTCAAGGGCGGCAATCGCCTGACCCTGCTGCGCGATGCCGACGGTGACGGCACCTACGAGTTGAAAACCGTGTTCGCCGAAAACCTCAACGCGCCCTACGGCCTGGCCTTTGCCGACGGCAAGCTGTACGTGGCGAACCAGGATGCGCTGGTGCGCTTCGACTACGAAGACGGCCAGACCAAGGCCGGTGGCCCGCCCACCACCGTCACCGAGCTGCCCGCCGCGATCAATCATCACTGGACCAAATCCCTGGCGATCAGCCCCGATGGCCGCTCGCTGTATGTGGGCATCGGGTCCAACAGCAACATCACCGAACGCGGCATGGAGGTTGAGATCGACCGGGCGATGGTCTGGCAGATCGACGCCGCCACCGGTGCCCACAAGCCTTATGCAACCGGTTTGCGCAACCCGACGGCATTGACCATTCAGCCGGGCTCCGGGCAGGTGTGGGCGGTGGTCAACGAGCGGGATGAACTGGGGCCGGACCTGGTGCCGGATTACCTGACCTCGGTGCGCGAAGGCGAGTTCTACGGCTGGCCCTACAGCTATTGGGGCCAGAACGTCGACACCCGCGCCCAACCGCAGAACCCGGCCAAGGTCGCCGCCGCGATCAAGCCGGATTACAGCCTGGGTTCCCACGTCGCCGCGCTGGGCGTCGATTTTTCCATCCCGGCCATGGGCGAGAAATATGCCGACGGCGTCTTCGTCGGCGAGCACGGCAGCTGGAACCGGGACAATCCGGTGGGCTACAAGGTGATCTTCGTGCCGTTCAGCAATGGCCGGCCTGCCGGTGAGCCGCTGGACTTCGCCACGGGTTTCCGCGGGGACGATGGCAAGACTCGCGGGCGGCCGGTGGGGGTCACGGTTGATCCGAAGGGTGCGCTGATCATTGCCGATGACCTGGCCAACACGGTGTGGAGGGTGACGCGCAATAAATAAGGCCTGAAGCGGCCGATGTGGTTGCCTTCCTGTAGAGCGCGGCGGTACCTTCGCCGCACTCACGAACAGGAAGGTAACCGCAATGCCAGACACCACCGACAACGGCTTCTATGATCGCGCGGACGCGCACATCGAGCTGTCCAACGAGCAGTTCAGGGCGTTCGCCGACCTGGGCAAAGTCAGCGCCTCGATGATGTTCGGCACCACACGCTTCAATGCCTGGGTCAGCGCACGCAGCTTTAAATCCGGCGAAGAAATGGCCCAGGCCCGTGAGGCGATGCTGAAGTATTTCTGTGATCAGTACCGGATGATGCTTGAGGATAATCTTGATGATCACATCAACAATTTCAGCAAGTACATGCTCGTTAAGGGCAGTTGAACCCGCCCGCACAGGGCGGTGTGTCGACCTGTGATACCCGGCGCTCAAATTGCAACGAAGTGGCCCGCGGCGACCTCGCGGTAACTGATCGGCGGAGCCTTGTAGCCCACCTCGTAAATCCTGCTGGGCACGCTCTCCTCCATCAGGCTGAACGGCTTTCTGGGCACGTTCAGGTCCGCCGAGGGCACCGCGCTCAGCAACCTTTGGGTGTAAGGGTGCTGAGGCTGCTCGAACACTGACTGGCGTGGCCCGATCTCAACGATGCGTCCGTGGTACATCACCCCGACCCGGTGGCTGACCCGCTCGACCACCGCCAGGTCATGGGAAATAAACAGGAATGAAATGCCCATCTCGCGCTGCAGGTCCTGCAGGAGATTAATCACCTGGGCTTGAATGGACACGTCCAGCGCCGAGACGGCTTCATCGGCGATGATCAGCTTCGGAGACAGAGTCAGCGCCCGCGCGATGCAGATCCGCTGTCGCTGCCCACCCGAGAACTCGTGCGGATAGCGTTGTGCATGCTCCGCCGACAGCCCCACCTTCTCCAGCAATATTCGCACCTGCTTTCGTGCTTGCGCGCCATGTGCAATGCCATGAACATGCAGCGGCTCCAGCAGGCTGTTCTCGATCGTGAGACGCGGGTTCAGGGATGCATAGGGATCCTGGAAGACCATCTGGATATCGCGGCGCAGCGAGTTCATATCGCTCTTGTTCAACGTCGTAAGGTTCTTGCCACCGAAAACGATATTCCCGCCCTGTATCGGCATCAGCCCGGCAATCGCACGAGCGCTGGTGGATTTCCCGCACCCGGACTCGCCCACCAGGGCCAGCGTTTCACCTGAGTAGATATCAAAGTCGATGCCTTCGACGGCATGCACACGGCGCCGGACCTTCCCGAGGAGACCACCTTTGAGGTCGTACCGAATGGACAACGACTCGACTCTGAGCACCGGCGGACTCTGGTAGTCCGGGGCCACGCCAGGCGCAGGTTCTGCACCCGCTGCGACGTCATCATCGATCAAGGCAAATTTTGCGGGAAGTTGAGTGCCACGCATTGAGCCGATTTTTGGAACAGCCGCCAGCAATGCCCGGGTGTAGGGCTGCTTGGGCTCCTGCAGCACTGCCCTTGCCGGACCTTGCTCAACGGTCTCGCCTTTCTTCATCACCATCACATGGTCTGCGACTTCCGCCACCACGCCCATATCGTGGGTGATAAAGATCACACCCATGGCCAGGCTATCTTGCAGCTCCTTGATAATCCGCAGGATCTGCGCCTGCACCGTCACATCCAACGCTGTGGTCGGCTCGTCGGCGATCAGCAGTGTGGGCTCGCAGACCAGCGACATCGCAATCATGATCCGTTGGCGCATGCCGCCGGAAAGCTCATGGGGAAACCGGTTCATGACCTGCTTCGCATCCGGAATACGCACCAGGTCCAGCATGCGTAATGCCTGGGCTTCGGCTTGCGCACGGCTGCACCGCTGATGCAGCAAGATGCCTTCGATGAGTTGCGCGCTGATCTTGAAGACCGGATTCAGCGAAGTCATGGGCTCCTGAAAGATCATCGACATGGACGAGCCCCGCAGTGTGCGCATGACAGACTCGGGCGCCGCCACCAGGTCGACAATCTGGTTATTCCTGGTTTGCAGCTCCATCGAGCCCGAAAGCACCCGTCCGCCGGCGCGCTTGATCAGGCCCATCATCGCCATTGAGGTGACGGATTTGCCGGAGCCGGACTCACCCACGATCGCCAGCGTCTGACCGCGCATCACCTCGAAGGACACATCGCGCACCACCGGCGTCTCGCGCCCTCTGGTGCCGAAGCCGACACTCAGGTTTTTCACCCGGGCTACCAAATTCTCGTTCATGGGGCGCTCCTTTAATCGACGATCGCCGAGATGGCCGCGTCAAGGTCGGCACGGGATTGATCGACCTTGCGCCGGCTCTGCGCAACCCACTCACGGTCCTGCTCCAGTTCGTTCTGGGCGATCGACAATAATCGCCGGACCTCGTCCGGGCCGACGCCGCCCGCGGAAGTGCGGGTCTCGACAAAACGGCGCGGGTTCAAAGCATCGCGGACCTGGGCATCCGAGTAGCCCAGGGTTGAGCCGACAGTTTCCACGCTGGCTTGATCCAGTGCGGCGCCGGTCACCCCGGCAGGAGCCACGCCCTCGTACAGACAGTTACGCACCAGGCGGGCCACGATGTGGTGGACCTGGCGGAAAGAGATGCCCCGGTCCCGAACGATCACATCGGCGAGGTTGCTGGCGGTGCACCAACTCCCGGAGAGCAGGGCTGTCATCCGGTCCTCATGCACCACCAGGGTTTCAATGATGCCGGTAAACAGGTCCAGCATGCCTTCGGTGGTGGCCAGCGCATCATGGATCAACGGCAGGTCGCGCATCGCCTGGTCGCCGGTACCTTCGGACCGGAAAGTGGCCAGGGCCGTGCTGAGCCAGGTCACCGATCCACCTGCAGCTTTCTTGATGGTTTCCAAGCCGCTGGGGTTTTTCTTCTGCGGGAAAATACTGCTGGTGCCGCAATAGCCGTCGTGGCTTTCCACCGTTCCAAATTCGACGCTCGACCAGATATGCAGGTCGGTTGCCAGGTCGTTCAGGTCGGCCATGACAAAGGACAATGCGCCAATCGTCTCTGCTGCGTACCATGCTTCGCGGCCCAGCTTGGAGTTTTCTACCAGGCTGTCGAACCCCAACAGGTGCGTGGTGCGCCCACGGTCCAGCGGCCAGGACGTGCCGGCCAGGCCGACGGCACCAAGGGGGTTGCGATTGACCCGGGTGTAAGCGTGCATCAAGCGGCTGAAGCTGTCGTGCAGCCTCGACGTAAAACTCAAAAGGTAGTGGCCGAACACCCAGGGCTGGGCATGCTGCATATGGGTGTAGCCGGGCATGATGGTGCCCGAATGCGTGGAGGCCTTCTGAATCAACGCCACCTGGAACTCATTGATACGGTCCAGCACCGCCAGGATGCGCTTGCGGTCGTACAGGCGGCGTACCGTTGCCCCTTGGTCTATCCGGCTGCGGCCGGTGTGCATCTGCCCGGCCGAGTCTTCGCCGATCCGGGAGAAAAGGTACGATTCAACCTGAAGCAGGAAGCTGCCTTTCTTTACATCAAACGGGAAGTCGGCGGGAACCATGTCCCGAATCAACCGCAGCTCCGCGAGGATGGCTTGCCCGACCGACACAGAAAGAATCTGCTGTTCAACCAGCATCACGGTGTGCGCCAGGTCCACTTCGACAAACTCGTGAAACTGACGTTTCTCGGTCTCAAGTGCCGGAATATCATGGTACTTGACCATGCGTTCAGCGGGAGGAGCACTCAGGCGAGCGTCGGTTAACAGTGTTTCGTTGGCATGTAAATTCGACATTTAAATCACCGCTCAATAAGTTCTACATTCGTCAAATCGATGGTCCCTTCATAATCGACATCCAGGCCATTCAACGCTTTACGCACACCAATTATTTGCTCCTGGTCAAACAGCGGCAGATTGTCCGGGTCTTGTTCCCATAGAATCTGCTGAATCTGGCCGTAATAGGACATGCGTGTTTTTTCATCCAGTTCACGCGAGGCCAACTGAAGTAATTTGTCTACCTGAGGGTTGCTGTAACCCGTGAGATTCTGCGGGTCGCCGCTGGACAACTTTCGACGCAAACGAATATCCGCGTCAGATATGCCCGTTCCCAGTAACCACATGTTTGCGTCATTGCTACCTTTGCCCGTGCCCTTGCCCGGCTCGGGGCGATACAAGTTCTTTTGATACGTTGCCCATTCCCATACCTTAAACTCGGTCTTCAGCCCCACGGCGTTAAGATAGCCTTGGACAACTTCCGAGACCTGGCGATCTTTGGTATAGCGTCCCGCCGGGGTCCATATAACTACGGTGCCTGGATAACCGCCTGGATATACCTCGTTAATTATTTTTCTTGCCGCATCAGGGTCGTACTTCACCGGAGGGAATTCACGTCGGGCTTGCGTACCCTCCGGAAATGGGCCAGTGGGTACTTTTCCATATCCCAACAACACTTTGTCGACCAATGCCTGGCGATCAATCGCCATACTCACCGCCCTCCGTATGCGCGGGTCATCAAAGGGCGGTTTGGTCAGGTTCATTTCAAAGAACACCTGGAATGTGCTGGGTACCCGCAGCAAGGTGGATTTATTCAGTTCCTTTAATTCAATAGCCGCCTCGGGCGATAAATTTGCCGCGATATCCGCATTGTTCGTTCGCAGCTCTATGACTCGGGAAGAATCTTCCCTGACCGGACGGAACACGATGGTTTCCGGTTTTGCCGTTGTTCCATAAAAAGCGTTGTTCTTATGAATAACGGCCTGGTCGTTGGGTATCCAACTATCAAATACGTAGGGCCCGGTACCGACGGGATGGTGCCCATAAGCCCGTCCATATTTAACGACAGCGGCCGGACTGCTGATTGACGAAGATTCTTTTGCCAGTAACTCCAACATTGTGGGTGACGGATTTTTTGTGGTGATGCGTAACTCATTCGGCGCTAGCGCATCCACCGAAGCTATATCCGCATAGTAGGACCGGTGCGGAGAACCGAGCTTGGGGTTCATGATTCGGTCCAGGTTAAACTTCACCGCTGCAGCATCAAACGCCGTGCCGTCATGAAAGGTAATTCCCGGTTTCAGGATAAAAATCCATTGCCGTCCATCCTCGGACCTTGACCATGACTGCGCCAAATCAGCTACAAACGTGTTATGCCCGTGACCGTCCCATGCGACCAACCGATTAAACAGGTGATTAATCACGTTATAGGAAGGCACACTGCGCGAAATCGCTGGGTCCAGGGTATCGATATCAGCGCCTTGAACGAATGTCAGCTTCTTCAGGTCTTTGGCGTTGGCAACAAACGATAGGCCCGCCGACAGTCCAAGGATGCCGACAACAGCGAAACTCCGTATCAATACTTCCAGGCAATTCAGACGCCGCATAATCTTTCTCGCTTGATAATTCTGGTGGACACACAGGGCGTGTTTAACCGCGCCGAACTCATTTATGCGTTACGTGATTTCGGGTCGATGTAGTCTCGCAACGCATCCCCCACAATGTTGAAACTCAATATGGTCAAAACCAGTGCAAATCCGGGCGCAATCAATACGTAGGGATGGGTGGTCAATAGCGGCCGCGACTCGGCAATCATCGAGCCCCACTCCGGGGTGGGCGGCGGCGGGCCAAGCCCCAGAAAGCTGAGCCCGGAACCAATGAGGATTGCTTCAGCCAGCGAGACGGTGGCCTGGATAATGACCAGCGAACCGATATTCGGCAGGATATGTATCAGCAGCAGCCGCAGATCGCTGACGCCAATCGACTTGGAGGCCAATACAAACTCGCGGTTTCTCAATGCCATGACCGGCCCGGCAAAGAAACGCACGTAAATCGGGATCGTTGAAATGGCGATGGCCAGTGTCAGGCTTACTATGCTGTTGCCCGCCACCGTGATGACCAGAATGGCAACCAGTGTCCGGGGAAATGCAATCATCGAGTCCATGACCCGCATCACCACCCCGGCGATGGCGCCGTTGTAATAGCCACACGCCGCACCTAAAGCGATGCCAATGACCATCGCAATGCTGACACTTGAAACTGCGACGGTGAGCGTAATTCGTGCCCCCCACACGACTCGACCCAACAAGTCACGGCCCAATTGGTCCGTGCCGAGCCAGGAACTTGCACCGGGCTCGACAAGGGACGTTGATAAGTTGATCTTGGTGACCGAATCCCAATCAAACAACAAAGGGGCAGCTATCGCCGCAGCAACCATCACCAGGATCACGATCAATGAAGCAAACGCGAACCAGCGCTTATTGGAAATAAGGAAACTGACAAAACCCAACCGATATTTTTTCGGAAGTTTCATATCGGCCTCAGTTGTAAGTGACGCGAGGGTCGAGGACGCCATAAACCAAATCCACCATTAAGTTGATAATTACCACCACCGCGGCAAACACAAGAACTGTGCCTTGGACGACATAAATATCCCGAGCCATGATTGCATCAATCAAGAGCCGCCCCATTCCCGGCCAGGCAAATACTGTCTCGACAATAACCGCGCCACCCAGTAACCGGCCGAAGTCCATACCGAATACTGTCACCAATGGAATGGCCGCATTGGAAAGTGCATGCTTGAGTACTACCTTGTAACTCGGTACACCTTTCGCATAGGCAGTACGAATATAATCTTCCCTCAGCACATCCATCATGGTGGATCGGGCCAGCCGTGAAAAAGTTGCAACATACGGCAAACCAAGTGTCAAGGCCGGTAATATCAGGTGTTGCAGCCCGCCTCTGCCGGTCGGCGGCAACCATCCGAGGTTGGCTGAAAAGATCAGCATCAATATCAGTCCCAGAAAGAAGCCAGGCATTGATATGCCCAGAACTGCAACGGTGGTCAGCGAACTATCAAGGAAGCCTCTGGGCTTCAAAGCGGCCGCAATACCGAGGGGAACGCCAATGATGACGGCAAGCAACATTCCGGCAGCGGTCAGTTCAATCGTGGCGGGAAGAGTTCTGGCTATACCTTCGAGCACGGGCGTGAATGTCTGGAATGACTCGCCAAAATCACCCACGACAACTTTCCTGACATAAATAAGGTATTGATTGATTAGCGGCTTATCCAATCCGTAGTTTTGCCTTATTTGCGCAACATCTTCCGCTGTTGCATCCGGACCTGCTGCCAGCTGCGCAGGATCTCCCGGAATAAAGTGCATGACCAGGAAGACCACAATGGAGACTCCCAGCAGCATCGGAAGCAGAAGTAACAACCTGCGGACGGTATAATTCAGCACGCGCTATCCTCTTTTTTATTTTTACTTAAGCGGCACCCGATATTAATAACGGGAACTGCTTTTCTTTGGTAAAACCACGCAACTAAATCATCGCGCCGTTACATGCTTATAGCAAACCGGTAACAGGTTGGACGCACATAACAAAATGTTATACGCTCGCAAAAATGCGCCCTCCAACATTCGATCGAGAGCCACAATGAAACTCAATCCTCGCCAATTGGAAGCTTTCAGGGCGGTCATGCTCACCGGAAGCATGACTATCGCCGCCGAGGCACTTCAGGTCAGTCAACCGGCCATCAGCCGGCTCATCCGCGACCTCGAAATTGTCCTTTCCCTTCGACTGTTTCGCCGTGAAGGCAATCGCCTCATTCCCGGGGCGGAAGCACAGGTGTTGTACGCGGAGGTGGACAAGTTTTATCAAGGCATAGAACGCATCGAGCGGGTTGCAGAGGACCTTGTGACGCTGCGCACCGGCACATTGAGGATCAGTTCAATGAGCACGCTGGGGCTCAGTGTGGTGGCTGAGGGGGTATGCCGATTCGCGCGAAAGCACCCCGAGGTCAGAACCTCGTTGGATGTGCGCAACTCGGTGGGCATCCTGGAACTGACGTCTGCCAACCAGATCGATATTGGTTTTGTGCAGATTCCTTCAGGGGAATATCCCGGGATCCAGGTGATCAACCTGCCACCCATCAGCGCGGTGTGCGTGATGCCGGCCAACGATATGTTGGCCACCAAAGACGTGGTGACCCTGGAGGATTTGCACGGGCGACGCCTGATTACCCTGAACGCCAACAATCCTTTGCAGCGACGCATCACATCAGCCATGGAGGCTCGGGGTGTTGCAGGCGTCTCCAGCGTTGAAACCACCGCCGCGCACTCCGCCTGCGGAATGGTGTCCGGGGGGCTCGGCATCACCGTGTGTGATCCATTCACCGCCTCCTACTCGAAATACCCGGGCCTTACGTTCAGACCGCTGGACCAGGACATACCCTTCGAGGTTTCGATGGTATTTCCGGGTCACCAGCAGCGCTCCAAGCTCGCCTCGGATTTCATGCAGGTCATGGAAGGTATCTTCAGGTCGGAGTTTATTTCCATGATTCCCCGTGAAGCGTACTAATCGCGAGTCACTTCAGTTCGGTTGAGTAATTCAGCGGCACCCATTGCCACGCGGCGCCCTGACCACGCAAATGCCCCAGGCCGGGAAACGAGAGGTGCGCCGCGCCGACCAGCGCGCCCTCTTTCGCAGCCAGGCTGAACACGGTCTCGCGGGCAGTGGTGGCGGCTTTCTTGTCCGTATCAAACTCGATAGTCACCGACGGGTCGGCAAACTGCACGGCACCGGCGTGGATCAGATCACCGGCGACAATCATCTTCTGGCCTTTGCTCTCAACCAGGTAGCTGGTGTGCCCCAGGGTATGGCCATAGCTGGACAGCGCCTTGAACCCCGGCAGGATCTCCCCGCTGCCCTGGAAAGGCTGGAACTTTCCAAGCGCGATATACGGGTTCAAGGAAGCCATTGCACCCTTCGCGAACTCGGGTACGAAGCTGTTGGCGTCGGCCGAGGCAGGCTCCAGCCTCGCCGGCGAGAGCCAGTAATCGGCGTCACGCTTGTCGGCGTGTACCGTGGCGTTCGGAAACACCATCACCCCTTCGGCAACCAGCCCACCCACGTGGTCCGGGTGCATGTGCGTGAGAAGGATGTCATCGACCTGCTCCGGCTTGTAGCCGGCTGCCTGCAGGTTGGCCGCGAGCTTGCCCAGGGTCGGCCCGAAGAGCGCACCAGCGCCGGTATCAATCAGGATGAGCCGAGTGCCGGTATTGACGAGATACGCGTTCGTCGAGGCCTCGGTGGGCACCCCGAGGAACGCCTTGCGCAGTGCGGTAGTGGTCTTGGCAGCCGGCTCATTCAGCAATTTGTCGAACGGTGCATCGATGGTGCCGTCACTCAGCGCGGTGACCTCGAAATCTCCAAGCATCGTGCGATAGTAACCAGGGGCCTGGGTTTTGACTTGGGGCGCGGCGGCAACTGCCACCGCCGGTGCCGCGATGGCTCCCAGTGCCAGGGCAGCAGCAAGGGCCGTGTAATTCAACACGCGGGTAAATGTCAGCTTGGTCATGGTGCAGCTCTCCAGTTGGAATCGGCGGCATCCTATTCAAGCGTTTTTTATAGTTGAAATCGAAACTCCGCATGCCAGGTATGTGTGGCGTAGATACCTGCCAGGGCCTGATGTCGTCAGGAAAGCACGCAGAGCTTGAGTTGTTCGCGCAACCAGAGATGTGCCAGGTCCTTGTCGAACCGTGGATGCCAGGCAGAGAACAAACTGAAGTCGCGCACCTCGAGGGGCAGAGCAAGGGCCGCCAGCGAGCGCTCATAACGGCTCAGGAAACGGGACGGAAGCACACTTACACAGTCGCTGTTCTGCAGCAGCAATGGAACGATGCTGTAGTAAGGCACCGACACCGCGACACGGCGCGCACGCCCCTTCTGCGCGAGCACATCATCAATAAAACCGTGAAAGCTGTTCACGGCACCCGACACCACCACATGCTCCAGGCCCAGGTATTCCTCCAGCGTTGGTGGCGCGGATCCGCGAGGGTGATCGGCGCGCTGGGCCATCTTGAATTCTTCCTGCAGCAGCAACTCGTGCGACAGGTTCCCGATACGGCTGTGTGATACCAGCGCGACGTCAATCTCGCCGCTTTCCAACTGATCGCCAAGCAACACCTGGTCGATCGCACGTATCGAAACCCGGATGCCCCCAGGACTCGCAGCCTGCACAAGCTGCACCAGCCGGGGCGCGACGATCGCAGCGGCGTTATCGTTCGCGCCAATCACAAAGGTCCGGTCCGACTTGGCAGGATCAAAGCATGGAAGGTCACCGACCACCGTCCCCAGTACCTGCAACGCCTGGCGCAACGGCTGACGCAAATGTTCGGCACGTGCTGTCAGCACCATGCCTTTTCCGGACTGAGCAGGCATCAATAAAGGGTCGCCGAACAGGTCACGCAACCGCGACAACTGCGCGGATAACGCCGACTGCGTCAGGTTGAGCTTCGCCGCCGCCCGCGTGACGTTCCTCTCCTCAAGCAAGACGCTGAGGGAAGTCAGGAGCGCGAGGTTGTGTCCAGTCAGGTTCATCGGGTTGATCCACTGCCATCTCTCAAGGTGACGTTAATGTAATCAGATACTGCCCCGACGTCACAGGCCTCCCTTGGCCATCCACCAACGCATATTGCTGCTGGTAATAGCGGTCTCCCCGGCCACTGTCGGCGACCAGCTTCACGTTCACGGCGCTGTGGTCGAGGGCCGTGACCGAGCCCACCGGTTGCACACTGCGCACGCTGATGGCGCTGCCGCGTGCGGACGTAGGGCAATTGTTGAGTTTCATCCCGTTGGCCACGGCGAGCGGTGTGCAAGACGCTTCGACGATGCTGCCGTGAAACGAGATGACTCCCTGCCCCACCGGGCTCGCGGCCATGCAGGCACCGGACAGGCTGAACAACAGGCCAACATGGATTGCAGACATTCTCTTGATGCGCATGCCGATACTCCCGGGGGTGATAAAGCCTATGCCCCGGGATATCGGCCGAGCAGCAGGTTATTTTAAGATTTGTCTGATGTTAGAAGCGGTTTTTCCAAAGACTTTGGAAATATCAGTGCCCGCCAACCACAGGTTTACCGTGGGCCCGGTGCCCCGGCTTGAAGCCATGGAGTCGCGCGCACCACACAATCGCGAAGCCCACCGCCAGCAACACCAACATTGCCCATGGGAAAGACGCCACGCCCCAGGTATCCAGCAACACGCCACCCACCACGCCGCTTCCGGCAATCGCGCTGTTCCAGGCCACCACATTCAGCGACAGCGCCACGTCCGCACCATCCCCGGCTGCGTCCGCCAACGCGGTTTGCAACAGCGTTGCAGCGCCACCAAAACTCAAGCCCCAGACCGCCACGCCGAGGTAAATAACGCCCGGCACTTGCGCGAGAAAACCGAACGCCAGGCACGTCGCCGCAAAGCCCGCCAGGCTGACCAGCACCGTCTTGCGCAACGCCACATCCACCAACCGAGCAGTCACCCAAATCCCGAGCAGCGCCGCTATACCAAACACCAACAACACCAGATCCACACGGTCCACCAAGCCCGCCGGAGCCACGAACGGCGCGATGTAGGTATAGAGAATGTTATGGGCGAGCATCCATGAGATCACCACCGCCAGCACTGGCCGCACACCCGGCGTGGTCAGCACCTTGCGCAACGGCATGCGCTGATGGGCCGACTGGCCGGGATAATCCGGCACTTTCACCAGCACCCAGACAATCAACACCAGGGTCAGTGCCGACATGATCCCGAACGTGGTGCGCCAGCCCACCAGCCCACCCAGCCAGGTGCCCAGCGGTACGCCGAGTGACAGGGCAATCGGCGTTCCTACCATGGCCAGCGCCAACGCCTTGCCCTGCTGATGTGGCTCAACCATGCGCCGCGCATAGCCGGCCAACAAACTCCAGGCCAGCCCCGCCGCCATCCCGGCGAGGAACCGCGCCAACAGCGTCAGCCCGTAGTGGGAGGACAGCGCCGTGATGGAGTTGAACAGCAGAAAACCGACGATGGTCAGCAGCAGCACATTGCGTCGCCGCCAGCCGCGAGTCGCGATGGTCAGCGGGATCACCGCCAGCACCGAGCCCAGCGCATACGCGGTGACCATCTGCCCGGCCATGGACGCTGAAACTCCCAGCCCATCGCTGATCAGCGGCAACAGGCCCGCCGGCAGGGTTTCGGTGACGATGCAGATGAAACCGGTCATGGCCAGGGCGAGCAAGGCGCCGACGGGCAAGCGGTCGGGAACGGCGTCTGTCGATAAGGTGGTTGAGGGGGTCACAGGGAAACTCCTTGAGCGAGAGGACTTAAATACCGATCGATATAAATGTTGGGCGACCCACGCAGCGTTGTCAACGACTTATGTATCGACTAGTATTTATCTCATCACCCGAGAGGATTTCCACATGGCACAGATGGGCCGCCCCCGCACCTTCGACCGCGACCAGGCCGTGGAACAGGCCATGCACCTGTTCTGGCAGCACGGTTACGACGCGACGTCCCTGAGCCAGTTGAAAGCCGGATTGGGCGGCGGCATCTCTGCGCCAAGTTTCTACGCGGCGTTCGGCTCCAAGGACGCGCTGTTCCAGGAGTGCGTGCAGCGTTATCTGGCGACGTTCGCCCAGGTCACCGAATGCCTGTGGGATGACAGCCTGCCACCGCGCCAGGCCATCGAGACGGCGTTGCGGCAATCCGCACGCATGCAGTGTGAAGAGGGGCATCCCAAAGGCTGCATGGTAGCCCTGGGCGTGATGAGCGCGCCCTCCCCCGAGAACGCACAAGTCACCCATGGGCTGACCCATTCGCGAGAGCGCACACGGGCGGGCATCGTGCATTGTGTCGAGCGCGGCATTCGCGCAGGCCAGTTACCGGCCGAGACCAATGCACGTGCCATGACCACGGTCTACGACAGTTTCCTGCAGGGTGTGTCGATCCTCGCCCGGGATGGCGTCGACGCTGATGCCATCGATACTGCCATTGGCCAACTGATGCTGACCTGGGACTTATCCGCCGCTACAGCGCCGCCCATTCGGCGCGATGCTCCAGCAGAAAATCCACAAACGCCCGCACCCGATGCGGTACATAGCGGCCATGGGGATACAGCAAGGTAAACGGCCGTGAGCGCCCGCCGTAAGGCTGCAAGACCTCCACCAGGCTGCCGTTGGCCAACTCCTCCTCGACGATGAACTTGTAGGTCTGGAATAACCCCGCGCCGTGCTTGGCCAGGGTTACGCCACCCAGCACGTCGTCAGAGCAGCTGTAGCCTGCTTCCCCGGCAAACTCCCGCTCCTTGCCGTCCACCTGGAACAGCCAGGAAATGCGCCGCCCGTTGCTCGGCAATTCGTACTGGATGCACTCGTGGTTCGGCAAATCCTCCAGGGCCTGGGGCGTGCCGGCACGCTTCAGGTACGCCGGCGTCGCGACCACCACCAGCCTGGCGTCTTCCAGCAACCGCGCAATCAGCGTCGAGTCCGGCTGGGCCCGCACGCGAATGGCCAGGTCATAACCTTCGGCGACGAAATCGATGTTGCGGTTGCTGATGTGGATATCCACGCTGACTTGCGGGTACAGCGCACGGAATTTCGGCAGCAGCGGCAGGATCCGGTGATGGCCGTAGGTGGTCGGGATGCTGATGCGCAACAGCCCGGACGGCACCGATTGCGCGCCCATCATTTCCTGCTGGGCTTCCACCAGTTGCGTCAGCGCCTGGCGGCATTGCTCGAAAAATGTCCGGCCGCCATCGGTCAGGCGGATGCTGCGGGTGGTGCGCACAAACAGCCGGGAGCCCAGGCGCTCTTCCAGCCGCGAGATGCTGCGGCTCACCGCCGCCGGGGTCACGCCTGCCACCTGGGCGGCGGCGGTAAAGCTGCTGGCCTCGGCGGCCAGGCAGAACAGCTCGATGCTGCCCAGCTGCAAATCTTCGAAATGGCGTTTCATGATGGATTACACCGGGTAGGTCTTTAAGGACTCGCTCACTGCTTCGAAAAACTAAAACAACAACCGCGAAAAATCACAACACTGCACCGCCAACTGCGCCACATTCTGGTTCAAGCCAAACTGCCGATCCCCGCGATGCAACGCCACATACCCAACCCTCGGTAGCGCCGGTTCCGTCACCAGCGCGCGCAGCTCCCCGCGCTCGATCAAATGCGACAAACACCCCTTGGGCAAATAACTCACCCCCACCCCCGACAGCGCCAGCCCGACCTGCACCAACAGGTTATGACTGGTCAACTTGCGCGGCATCTGCACAGCATGCGCTGCCAACCAGCGCTCATAAATCAGCCCCGTCCCCGAGTGCGAACCCTGGGTCAACACCGTATACCCGGCCAATGCCTCAAGCCCCACCGGATCAGCCTCGCTGACCAACCCCGGTGCGCACATCCAGGCGTTTTCCACACTGCCCAGCGGCGTACTCAGGAAGCGCGAATCACTGTAGGCATCAGGCACGATCACCAGGTCCAGCTCATCACTCTCCAGCTTGCGAAACAGCTCACTGCTCAACTCCACCGACGGTTCGATCTGCACCTTGGGATAGGCCTCGCGCAACGCCTCCACCAGCGCCGGCAACCAGGTGAAAGCCGTCAATTCCGTCACCCCCAGGCGAAACCTGCGCACCAGCACTTCACGGGTGCTGACCCGCTCCAGCATGTAGTCGCGACGCTCCAGCAGGTCCTTGGCGTAGTCGAGCAACTCGGCGCCCTTTTCCGTCAACCGCGCATTGCGTTTGCTGCGGTCGAAAATCTCCACATCGAAGGTTTCTTCCAACTCCTGGATGCGCTTGGAAATCGCCGACTGCGACATGTTCAGCTTGTTCGCCGCCGCCTCGAAACTGCCCAGCTCGGCAATCCAGTACAACGCGTCGATTTGCTTGAACGTGATCATCGGCTATCTCCCATGAGAAAAAGCGATCCTATCAGATAATAAAATATCGCTAAAACTGTATGTTCATCACTCCTAAGATCTAGCCACAGACCCATAAGATCAATCGGAGTTACAGCCATGTCCTTGCCCGGTTCCCGCATCCTCCCCAACCCGCCGCTGGCTTCTGCCGAAGTGCTCGAAGCCTTCACTCACGTGGTCACCCCGCACATCAGCGACAACCTCGGCCGGCACATCGGCGCCCGTGGGCTGAACCGCTACAACCGCACCGGCAAGCTGGTGGGCACCGCGCTCACGGTGAAAACCCGCCCCGGCGACAACCTGCTGATCTACAAGGCCTTGAGCATGCTGGAGCCGGGCCACGTGCTGGTGGTGGACGCCCAGGGCGACACCAACAACGCGGTGATCGGCGAACTGGTCAAGCTCTACGCCCAGCAACGCGGCTGCGTGGGGTTTGTGATTGACGGGGCGATTCGCGATGTCGCGAGCTTCGAGGACACCCCTTGCTACGCCCGCAGCGTGGTGCATTGCGGCCCCTACAAGACCGGCCCGGGCGAGGTGAATGTGCCGGTGTCCATCGGCGGCATGCTGATCAACCCGGGGGATGTGCTGGTGGGTGACGAAGACGGCCTAGTCGCCTTCTCCCAGGCCGACGCCGCCGAAGTGCTGCGCAAGGCCGCGCAACACGCGGCCCATGAAGAGCAAGTCAAAGCCGAAATTGCCAGCGGTGCGGTGCGCCAGAGCTGGATCGACAAGGTGTTGCAACAGGCCGGCCTGGCAGGCTGAGGGGAGTCATCATGAGCACTGCCTTTCTGTCCGACCGGGTGCTGGGCATCGCGCCCTCCCCGAGCATCGCCGCCAATGCACTGGTCAGCGAACTGCGCGCCCAGGGCCGGGACATCGTCAACTTCACCGTGGGCGAGCCGGACTTCGATACACCCGCGCATATCCTCGAAGCAGCCAGCGCCGCGATGCACGGTGGCGACACCCACTACACCGCCACCAGCGGCACCCTCGCCCTGCGCCAGGCGATCTGCCTCAAGCTCAAGCGCGATAACCAGCTGGACTATGGGCTGGACGAAGTGATTGCCGGGTGCGGTGGCAAGCACATCATTTATCACGCCCTGGCGGCGACCCTGAATCGCGGCGACGAAGTCATCGTGCACACGCCGTATTGGGTGTCGTACCCGGACATCGCACGGCTGAATGACGCGACGCCGGTGATCATTCCCGGCGACGAGTCACTGGGGTTCAAGCTGTCGCCTCAGGCCCTGGAACAAGCGATCACCCCGCGCAGCAAATGGGTGATCCTCAACAGCCCGAACAACCCCAGCGGCGCGGTGTACAACGAGGCCGAACTGCTGGCCCTGGCCGCGGTGCTGCGGCGCCATCCCCATGTGCTGATCATGGCGGATGAGATCTACGAGCATTTCGTCTACGACGATGCCCGCCACGTTTCCCTGACCCGACTCGCACCGGACCTGAAGCCGCGCACGCTGATCGTCAACGGCGCCTCCAAGGGCTACGCCATGACCGGCTGGCGCCTGGGCTTCGGTGCCGGTCCGACCTGGTTGATCGCGGCCATTGCCAAGCTGCTCTCGCAAACCACCACCTGCCCCAGTTCCCTCAGCCAGGCTGCCGCAGTGGCCGCCTTCGCCGGCGACCAGGCGCCCATCGCCGGGATGCGCGAGGTGTACCAGCAACGCCGCGAACGCATGCTGGGCCTGCTCGAAGACATTCCCGGCGTGAGCTTCACGCCACCGGATGGCGCGTTCTACGTGTTCGCCAACGTCGCCGGGCTGATGGGCAAGACCACCGCCCAGGGCGAGCGGATCGACAGTGACACCCAACTGGCCGAGCACCTGCTGCGGGAACACGGCCTGGCCACCGTAAGCGGCGCGGCGTACGGCATGTCGCCGTATATCCGCCTGTCTTTCGCCAGCTCGCTTGACGTGATTGAAGAAGGTTGCCGTCGCCTGAATGAAGCGTGCCATCGATTGCGCTGACGGATTCCCGCCCCACCCGGCGGCCAGGGATGGCCGCTCATTGACTGCCTAGAACAACACTCATAATCATTGATATAAATGAGGCATTCCCATGCACAAGCCCCGCATTGCGCTGGTCTGGCAAATCCTGATTGGCTTGCTCGCCGGCATCGCCATCGGCGCCCTGCTGCACCGTTTTCCCGAATCCCGGCCGTGGCTGGTGGACAACCTGCTGCAACCGGCGGGCGATATCTTTATCAAGCTGATGAAGATGATCGTCGTGCCCATCGTGTTTGCCTGCATGGTGGTGGGCATTGCCGGGCACGGTGACGGTAAATCCCTGGGACGCATCGGGGCCAAGTCCCTGGGCTATTTCTTCTGCATCACCACCCTGGCGATCATCGTCGGGCTGGTGATGGGCAACCTGCTCCAGCCGGGCGCCGGCACCGAACTGGCCAGCCTGCAAGCGAGTGCCGTGACCTTGCCCACCAGCAGCGCCGGCGGCGGCCACAGCCTGGGGCAGATCATTGTCGGGATCATTCCGGACAACGTGATCAACGCCATGGCCCAGGGCAGCCTGCTGTCGGTGCTGTTCTTCGCGGTGATGTTTGGCCTTGGGGTTTCGCGCTTGCCGGCCGAGCGCAAGGACCCGGTGATTGCCCTGCTGCGCGGGGTGTCGGAGGCGATGTTCAAGGTCACGTCGATGATCATGGCCTACTCGCCCATCGGCGTGTTCGGGATGATTGCAGTGACCGTGGCCAACTTCGGGTTCAGCTCGCTGTTGCCGTTGGCCAAGCTGATCCTGGTCAGCTACGTGTCGATTGCATTCTTCGTGCTGGTGGTGCTCAACCTGGTGGCGCGGCTGTGCGGGATCAACCTGTTTGCGTTGATGCGACATATCAAGGACGAACTGATTCTGGCGTTCTCCACCGCCAGTTCGGCGGCGGTGATGCCGCAACTGATGAAGAAACTCGAAACCTACGGCGTGCCGCCTTCACTGGTGAGCTTTGTGGTGCCGGTGGGGTATTCGTTCAACCTGGACGGTGCGTCGCTGTTCCTGGGGATCGGCACGCTGTTCGTGGCGCAGCTGTATGGCATCGACCTGAGCCTTGGCGACCAGGCCCTGCTGGTGGTGACCATGGTACTGACATCCAAGGGCGCGGCCGGGGTGCCGGGGTTCATGTTCGTGATTCTGTCGGCGACCCTGGCGAGTGCGGGCTTGCCGTTGGAGGGCATCGCCTTCATCGCCGGGGTGTATCGCCTGATGGAAATGCCGACCACCGCGTTGAACGTGCTGGGCAATGCCCTGGCACCGCTGGTGATTGCCAAATGGGAAAGGCGTGAGAGCACCGCAGAAACCTGTGGCGAGGGAGCTTGCTCCCGCTGGGCCGCGAAGCGGCCCCAATAAGCATCCCGCATTCTTTCAGGTAGAACGTGGGCGCAGGTTTTGGGGCTGCTGCGCAGCCCAGCGGGAGCAAGCTCCCTCGCCACAAGGGTGGGTGTGGTGGGTCAGTCGAGGTCCGACGCGTCATGCCGCTCGCGCAGTTGCTCTGACGGCTCGCCCGACACACGGTTGACCCGGCGCCCACGCTGCACCGCCGGCCGCGCTTCGATGGCATTGGCCCAGCGCACGACGTGCTTGTAATCCTGCACCGAGAGAAACTCCCCCGCCTCATACAAGCGGCCTTTCACCAGGCCGCCGTACCACGGCCAGATCGCCATGTCGGCGATGGTGTACTCATCCCCGGCAATGTATTCGTGCTCGGCCAATTGCTTGTCCAGTACGTCCAGTTGGCGCTTGGTTTCCATGGCGAAGCGGTCGATGGCATATTCGATCTTGGTCGGCGCGTAGGCATAGAAATGCCCGAAACCACCGCCCAGGTACGGCGCGCTGCCCATCTGCCAGAACAACCACGACAGGCATTCGGCACGGGCCGCCGGTTCGGTGGGCAGGAACGCGCCGAACTTCTCGGCCAGGTACTGCAGGATCGCACCCGACTCGAACACCCGAATCGGCTTGGGCCCGCTACGGTCCAGCAGCGCGGGAATCTTCGAGTTCGGGTTCACGCCGACGAAGCCGCTGCCGAACTGGTCGCCGTCACCGATCCTGATCAACCACGCATCGTATTCCGCCCCCTGGTGACCCAGGGCCAACAGCTCTTCCAGCAGGATCGTGACCTTCTGGCCATTGGGCGTTGCCAACGAATACAGCTGCAACGGATGACGGCCTACCGGCAATTCCTTGTCGTGGGTCGCGCCGGCAATGGGCCGGTTGATGCTGGCGAAGGTGCCGCCGTTTTGGGTCTTCCAGGTCCAGACTTTTGGCGGTACGTAATCAGTCATGCCACTACTCCTTGGATTCAATGTTCACAACAACTAACGGCAGGAGCGAGCTTGCTCGCGAAAAACTCGAGGGCGCCGTGTTCTTTCAGGATGCTCGCGTTATCGTTGACGACCTTCGCGAGCAAGCTCGCTCCTACAGGTTCTTTTGGGCCAGTTGGGCCATATTCCAGCCGCCACCCAGTGCCTTGATCAGCCCTACGTTGGCGCTTAACTGTTGAGTCTGCAGATCCAGCACCGTGCGCTGTGCCTGCAACGACGCTACCTGCGCCGTCACCACGTCCAGGTACGCCGCGCCACCCTGGCGATAGCGTGCCAGGGACAAGTCCTCGGCGTACTGCGCGGCTGCCGCCGCATCGCGCTGATCCACCAGGGCGGTGTCGAGCCCGGAGATGATCGACAGGTTGTTCTCCACCTGCTCGAACGCGGTCAACACTACACCACGATACTTGGCCGCGGCTTCATCGGTTGCCGCCTTGGCACTGTCCACCCCGGCCTGGCGCGCGCCGCCGTCAAAAATCGTCCCCACCAGCGACGGGCCGATGGCCCAGAAAATGTTGGGCGCGCTCAACAAGTGCGCGAACTCATCACTCTGGAAACCTCCCTGGGCACTCAGGGTAAGGGCCGGGAACCAGGCGGCTTTCGCCACCCCTATGCGCGCATTGGCCGAGGCAATCCGGCGCTCGGCAGCGGCGATGTCCGGCCGACGCTGCAACAGCGTAGACGGTACACCGGTGGGCACGCCGGGCAAGGCGATATCCGCGACGCTTGGGGCAATCGTGTAGGTCGATGCGGACTCACCCAGCATCGCCGCTATCGAGTGTTCAAGCACTGCACGCTGCACCCGGTTCTGGCTCAGCTGCGACTTGACCGTCGACAGTTGGGTACGCGCCCGCGCCACGTCCAGGCCGGAGACGATACCGCCGCCGTGCAAGCCTTCGGTCAGGCTCAAAGCCTTGGCATAGGCATCGCTGGTTTCCTGCAGCAACTGGTCTTGCCGGTCGATGCCCCGCAGGCGGATGTAGCTGTCGGCCAATTGCGCCTGCAAACTCAGACGCACTGAGGCCAGGTCGGCCTTGGCGGCCTGGGCGTCGCTGGTGCCGGCGGCAACGGTGTCGCGCACACGGCCCCAGAGGTCGACTTCATAGTCCAGCTCTACCCCCACTGTCCCGGAATCGTAAACATTCGGCGGGCTGGCCGAGCGCAGTGGGCGGGTGTCCGACTGGCGAATGCGCTGGGCATTGCTGGAACCGATCAGCTTTGGAAACAGCCCGGATTGCGCCTGGGCCAAAAACGCCTGGGCCTGGGAATAGTGAGCCAGTGCCGCGCTCAAGTCCGGGTTGCTTTGTAGCAACTGCTGCTCCATCGCGTCCAGTTGCGGGTCCTTGTAGATGTGCCACCAACCGTCGCGACTTGCTTGGTCGTTCGGCGTGCCGACGGTCCACGGTCCCTGGGTATGGAACTGCGCGGCAATGGGTACCTCCGGCACGTCCAGCGGCGGCGCAAGATGGCAGGCGCCCAGGCCCAGGGTCGCGACTAATACCAGGCAAGTGCGCTTAGCCATGGGGTTTGGCCTCCACGGGATTGGCGGCCAGCTGCACCGAATCGTCGTCGGCCAGGCCGTCGGGCGGGGTGTCGATCACGCGGTCGGTGGCGACCAGGCCGCTGCCGATTTCCACGCTGTCACCGAAGTCCCGGGCGATGGTCACGGTCTTGAAGTGCACATGATTATTCGCGTCGAGGGTGGCCACGCGCATGCCCTTGTCATCGAACACCAGGGCGCTGGCAGGCAGGCGCAGCACGTCGGTCTGCACCGGCAAGGTGAACTGCACGCTGGTGTATCCGCCCGGCAGCAGGCGGCTGCCGGGGTTCTCCACCAACAGTTGCACCAGGGTGCTGCCGGACGCGGCGTTCACCGCATCGGCGGTGGCGATCACCTTGGCGTTGAAGGTTTCACCGCGATATTCCGGCACGCTCAGACGTGCCACGGTACCCACCTGGATCTGCGGCGCCGACGACTGCGGCACCTGCACATAAACCCGCAGGCGGCTGACGTCGGAGACCGCGAACAGCTCTTTGCCGGTGGCACCACCGGCACTGATCAGCGCACCCACATCGGTGGAGCGTGCAGTGACCACGCCGGCGAACGGCGCAGTCAAGCGCTGGAAGCCCTTGGTGGCAACCAACTGGTCGACGTTGGCCCTGGCCGCGACCACTTTGGCCTGCTTGGCAGTCAGGTCGCCGGTGCGCTCATCCACGTCCTGGCGCGACACCGAGTCCGACGAAAGCATTGCCTGCCAGCGCTTGGCGGTGGTCTGTGCCAGCGACTCGTCGGCCTGGGCCGAAGCCAGCACGGCCTTGGCTTGCAGCAGTTGCTGATCGAGCTCCGGCGTGTCGATTTCGGCCAGCAGTTGCCCGGCCTTCACGTGGTCGCCAATGTCGACGTTCCAGGTCTTGAGGTAGCCATTGACCCGGGCAAAGATCGACGCTCGGGAGTACGCCTCAAGACGCCCCGGCAGGTTCAGGATCGGACCCTGGGGCTGCACGCTCGGGGTGATCAGGATCACGCTGGGCAACGCCTGGGCATCGGTCCAGGTTTTCAGGTCATGGGATTCGCTGGCGCGCACGCCGATGCCGAATACCACCACGGCAACCAGGACCACCAGCCCCAGCACCAGCCAGAGCAGACCACGGGATTTACGGCGGGGCGAACCCGGATTGGAAACGGAAGCAGACATGTCAAACCCCTTGAGTGGCGGTGGTCGCAAGCGTGGCGTGCTGACGCCGCCCGTGCACAAGACTGAAAATCAGCGGAACCAGGAACAACGTGGCAATGGTGGCGAAGGCCAGCCCGCCGATGACCGCACGGCCCAGCGGGGCGTTCTGTTCGCCGCCCTCCCCCAGGCTCAGCGCCATCGGCGCCATGCCGATGATCATCGAAATCGCGGTCATCAATACCGGGCGCAGACGGGTAAAGCCGGCTTCAAGCGCCGCCTGCACCGCATCCCCGTGCACGGCCAGGCGTTCGCGGCAGAAGCTCACCACGAGGATGGCGTTGGCGGTGGCCACGCCCATGCACATGATCGCCCCGGTCAGCGCCGGTACCGACAGCGGCGTGTGGGTGATGAACAGCATCCACACGATGCCCGCGAGCGCCGCCGGCAAGGCGGTGATGATCACGAACGGGTCAGCCCACGACTGGAAGTTGACCACGATCAGCAGGTAGATCAGCACCACCGCGCCAAGCAGGCCAAACAGCAAGCCACTGAAGGCCGCGTTCATGGTTTGCACCTGACCCTGCAACAGCACCTTGGAGCCGGTGGGCACTTCGCTGGCGTGGGCGGCGATGATCTTCTGGATGTCGGCGGCAACGGCACCGAGGTCGCGGCCCTGGATTGCGGTCAACACCTCGACCACCGGCTGGATGTCCGACTGGGTCACCACCGAGTTCGCGTGGCTGCGTTCGATGGACGCCAGGCCGCCGAGGGTCTGGTCTTGCGCCGAACCGGGGCTGCCGCTCAACGGCAGGTTATGCAGGGCGGCCAGGGTGTCGAGGCCGTACTGCGGGGTTTGCATCACAATCGGATAAGACACGCCGTTGGCCGGGTTGAGCCAGAACGTCGGCGCCACCTGGCTGGAACCCGCCAGGTTGACCACCAGGCTGTTGGTCACATCGCGCTCGTTCAGGCCCACCAGTTGGGCCTGGGTACGGTCCACATCGATCTTGAACGTGGGCAGTTGCCGCGACTGCTGGATACGCGCATCCACCACACCCGGAACCCGCCGGATTTCCCGCAGCAACGTGCTGGCGTAGGTGAAGTTGGCGGGCAGGTTATTGCCGCTGACTTGCACATCCACCGGCGCCGAAGAACCGAAGTTGAGGATCTGCCCGACGATGTCCGAAGCCGGGAACGAAAACACCGCATTCGGGAATTCACGGGGCAGCCGCTCCCGCAGTTCGCGCATGTATTCGGCGGTGGGACGATGGCCCTCTTTCAGGCTGATCTGGATGTCGCTGTCCTGTGAACCCACGGTGCCGGTGTTGTTGTAGGCCACGTTGATCCCGCTGATGGCCAGGCCGATATTGTCGACGATGGCCGCCAGCTCCCGGGGCTCGATCACGTTATGAATGGTGTTCTCGATCTGCGAGACCAGCCGCGCATTGCTCTCGACCCGCGTGCCGATCGGTGCACGCACATGCAACAGGATCTGCCCGGAGTCGACGTCGGGGAAGAAGTTGCGACCCAGGAATGGCACCAGCGCAAACGACACGGCGACGAACGCCAGCATCGCGATCACCGCGATACGGCGGTGGTGCAAGGCACTCTCCAGTGCCCCGTGGTAAACCCCGCGAAACGCGTCGAACTGGCGCTCGAACCCGCGCTGGAATTTCACCAGCGGGTTGCTCGACGGCGCCACCACCGGCGTACCGTCCGCATGATGTTCGTGAGGCTTGAGCAGGTAATTGGCGAGGGTCGGCACCAGGGTTCGCGAGAGGATGAACGAGGCGATCATCGCGAAGATCACCGCTTCGGCCATCGGCACAAACAGGAAGCGCGCCACGCCTTCCAGGAAAAACATCGGCACAAACACGATGCAGATACACAGCAGCGACACGAACGCCGGCGTGACGATCTGCGCCGCGCCGTCGAGGATCGCCGTCTCCACCGGCTTGCCCTGTTCCAGGTGCCAGTTGATGTTTTCGATGGTCACCGTAGCGTCATCCACCAGGATCCCCACGGCCAATGCCAGGCCGCCGAGGGTCATGATGTTGAGGGTTTCGCCGAGCGCCGACAGCGTGGCAATCGACGACAGGATGGCCAATGGGATCGACGTGGCGATGATCACCGTGGAGCGCCAACTGCCGAGGAACAACAGGATCATCAGGCTGGTCAACGCGGCCGCTATGATCCCCTCACGGGCGACGCCGCTGATCGCCGAGCGCACAAACAACGACTGGTCGCCGATCAGGTCGATATTCAGGTTGGGCGGCAAGGCGCCTTTGTTGTCGGCCAGTTTGTCCTTGATCCCGGCGATCACCCCGAGGGTCGAGGCCGAACCGGTCTTGAGCACCGGCAGCAGCACGGAGCGGTTGCCGTTGACGTGCACGATGTTGGTCTGCGGCGGGTTGCCGTCACGCACCGTGGCCACGTCACGAATCAACACGGTGGTGCCGTCGGCGGTCTTGATCGGCAGGTTTTCCAGGTCGTGGAAGTCCGTCGGCGAGTTGTTCAGTTGCAGGTTGAACTCGTAGCTGCCGATCTTTTGCGTGCCCACCGGGGTGATCAGGTTCTGCGTGGCCAGGGCAGTGGCCACGTCCTGCGCCGAGAGACCACGGGCCTGCATGCGTGCGGAGTCGAGGTCGATCTGCACCTGGCGGGTCTTGCCGCCGAACGGGTATGGAAGTGCGGCACCGGGCACCGTGGTCAGCATCAGGCGCACGGTGTTGAGGCCCAGGTCACCGAGTTTCTGTTCGCTGAGGCCTTTGCCGGACAACGCCAACTGCACGATCGGCACTGTCGAGGCGCTGTAGTTGAGGATCAGCGGCGGCGTGGTGCCCGGCGGCAGTTGACGCAGGATGGCCTGGGACACCGAAGTCATCTGCGCGTTGGCCGTACTGATGTTGACTCCCGGCTGGAAGAACACCTTGACGATGCCGTAGCCGTTCAGCGATTGCGCCTCGATATGGCGGATGTCGTTGACCGTGGTGGTCAGCACCCGCTCGAACGGCGAGGTGATGCGGCCGGCCATCTGGTCGGGCGGCAAGCCGGTGTACTGCCAGATCACGGCAATCACGGGGATGCGAATTTCGGGGAAGATGTCGGTCGGGGTACGCCAGGCCGCGAGCGGGCCCACAATCAGAATGAAAATAGCCAATACCAGGAAGGTATAGGGGCGCCGCAATGCGATGCGCACGAGGTTGAGCATAGATGTGATCCAGACAGGAAGTTGATGACTGAAGGAGGTACCGAACAGCGCTTCCCTCCTGCCCCGCCCGTCTGTGTTCCGGGCCAACTGCACTGACATCCGGTCAAAATAGAGGCATATGCCACGATATAGCGTTTAGTGGCATACGCAACTAATTTGTTGCAGCATGTGTCAATATTCATCTTGCCGGATTAACGTTCGGTTAACCCTTGATCTGTAGCGAGTGATCAGCCTGTGAAATGCGCACCGCCTGTCCTGAATAGCCCGAGCACCTGTTCCAACGGAGCCGTGCGGCGCGCGTCCCGTCGTATGGCGCAGATCTATGACGAGGCGTTTGCGCCGTTTGGTCTGAAGGCCACCCAGTATTCGCTGATGAACCACATCGCCAATGGGGACGCTCCGAAGATGCGCGACCTGGCGCAGTCGTTGGTGATGGATTTGTCGGCCCTGGGGCATACGCTCAAGCCGCTGGTGCGGGATGGGCTGGTGGTGTTGCGGGTGGATGAGTTGGACCGCCGCAGCAGGCGGGTGCTGTTGACCGACGCGGGGCAGCGTAAATACGAAGAGGCGCGGGTGGTGTCCAGGCAGATGGCGGTGCGGTTTGATGAGGTGTTTGGGGCTGAGGCGGCTTGCGAGTTGCGCAAGGCCATGGACTTTATTGCGTCTGATGAGTTTGCTCGGGCGTTGTTGGGTTAGGGGGCATATCCGTTATTTGGGTGATGGCTTGTATTGGTTCCGCTCTTACAGCGGCTCACTTTTGAAAAGCGCAAAAGTAAGCAAAACGCTCTTGCCCCACCACTCGGCACCTCGCCTAGGCTCGGTGTGCCCTCACTCCGGCCAGCGTGGTTTAACGGGGCGCCCAAGATCAAGATCAAAAGCAGATCAACAGCACAGCGGCCTACCGGCCGGCTTGAGTGTTTAAAAGCCAAATCAAAAGCTAAAGCGGGCACGGTCCACTGTAGGAGCTGGCTTGCCGGCGATGGCATCACCTCGGTGTGTCTGATTCACCGAGTTGTCTGCATCGCCGGCAAGCCAGCTCCTACAGAAAAGCAGCTTTTGCCTTTGCTTTTAACACTCAGGTCGGCTCTCAGGCAGCCGTGCTCTTACTTTTGATCTTGATCTAACTGCCCCCTGCCGCTTTTGCAAAGTGACTCGCTGTAAGAGCGAAACCATAAGTAGCCATAACCTAAATAACGGATATGTACCCCCCCCTCCCCCGGCCAAGCTCAAAACTTCTCCCGCGAAATAAACCCCAACACCCCAGTATCCATCACCGGATTAAAACGAACCCGGGTCGTAATGTCCTGCTCAATCTCACGCATCGCCACCTGCGGCAACGTAGAAATATCCGCATCCTCCCGTATCCGCGCCGGCGTCACCGACGAGGTCAAAAACGCCACCCCACGCTGCACCGACCACGCCAACGCAACCTGAGCCGGCGTCTTCTGCACCCGCCGTGCAATCCCGGTAATCACCGGTTCATCCAGCACCCGCGGCCTCATCCCATGCCCCAACGGCGCAAACGCCAACACCACAATCCCATGCTGCCTGCAAAACTCCAACAGCTCCCACTCCGGCAAATAAGGGTGTGACTCAACCTGCACCACCGCAGGCTTTATCCGCGCCACCGCCACCAACTCCCGCAGCGTTTCCAGGCTGATATCCGACACCCCGATGGACTTGCAACGCCCCTCATCCACCAGACGCTCAAGCACCCGCCACGTCTCGATCAACGTCACCCCCGAGTCATACAACACATGCCCAAACGCATCCCGTGGGTGCAGCTCGTCACCCGGCAAAAACGCAAACGGCGTATGGATCATGTAGCAGTCGATCACCTCCACCCGAAGCCGGCGGCAACTGGCTTCGAACGCCGGCACCACACGCTCGGGCCGATGGTTGTTGTTCCACAGCTTGGTGGTGATGAACAGGTCCTCGCGCCGGACTTTACCGGCCGCCACCGCATCGTGAATCGCCGCGCCGACCTGCGCTTCGTTGCCATAACGCTCCGCACAATCGAAATGGCGAAAGCCCGCCTCCAACGCTTGCGTGACCGCCTGGGTGGTGGCCGTCAAATCCCTGAACAGCGTCCCGAACCCCACCGCCGGCATCGCGCCCGAGCCATGCTGCAAAGGAAAACGGGTATCGCGAAGTGCATCGTAATAGCTCATGTGTTTGCTCCACTAGCGTTTGAAATCGTTGACCGAGCGACCACCGAGCGCCACGAACAACCGCACGGTGTCGAGATGTTGGGCGGTGCTCGCCCGGATCTGCCCGAGCAGGGCCTGCTCATAGGCGCGTTGTGCCTCCAGCACTTGCAACAGCCCGCTCTCCCCTGCCCCATAGGCCTGCTGGTTCAGGCGCAAACTGTTGGCGGCGGCCTGTAGCGCGGCGGTCTGTGCCTGGTACTCCTCGGCGTCGTGGTTGATCGCCTGCAAGGTGTCTGCGACCTGGCCGAAGGACTTGATGACGGTCTGCTGATAGTTGGCGAGCGCGGCGTTGTAGCCCTCCACGGCGGCCTGGCGCTCTGCCTTGAGAGTTCCGCCATCGAAGATCGGCCCCGCCAACCCGGCGGCAAAACCCCACAGCGCCGCACCACCATTGCCCGACGCGGCCTGGGCCAGTGACGCGGACAACTCCACACGGGGATAGAGATTGGCGGTGGCCACGCCGACCGCCGCGCTGGCCGCATGCAATTCGGCTTCGGCTTGCAGCACGTCCGGGCGGTCATGGGCCAGTTCGGACGGCAAGCTGACCGGCAGCGTGGTGGCCGAGGCAAATCCAGCCAGTTCGAAATCCGGTGCGCGCCAATCCGCCGGGCCCTTGCCCGCCAGGATCGACAGCGCATGCCGCGCCGCATCGCGCTGCTGGGCGAGTGGTGGCAACAGGGTGCGGTCCTGCGCCAGTCGCGTTTCGGCCAGGGAGACATCGAGCTGCGTCGTCGTGCCGCTGTGTTGCGCCGCGCGCACCAGTTCGAGGTTTTTCGCGTCGGTGGCGAGCAAGGTCTGCACCGCTTCCATCTGCGCGCTGGCCGAGGCCATCAGCAACGCCTGGCTGGCGACGTCGCCCGTCAGCGTCAGGTACGCCGCCTCGAAGCGATGCTGCTGGAAATCGGCCAATGCCTGCTGTTGCTCGACCCGGCGCTGATTGCCGCCGAATACGTCGAGGTCGAAACTGACCTGCGGCCCGACGCCATAGAAGTTCGTCACCGCTGGCCGCGCGGCGTTGTGCACGCGCTGGCGGCCCGCTTGCGCGGCGAAATCCACCTGCGGGAAAAGTGCACCCTCGGCCGCAGCCACCGAAGCGGCGGCCTGACGCAACGTCGCGTCCGCTGCCGTCAGCTCAAGGTTGCCGGCAATGGCCCGGCGCATCACGCTGTCGAGCGTTTCGGAATGAAAGGTCGACCACCAGTCGACGCTGACCTTCTGACTGAAGGAAACGTGCTGCTCAGCCTGCACGTCATAGTGCTGCGAAGCGGTAACGGACGGCGCCTTATAGTCCGGGCCAACCGAACACGCGGACAGGGTCATGACGGCCGTGATAACAAGCCCATGGGATTTCATTACGCACACTCCGGAAAACTAGTGGGTCGTGACAGGTTTACGCAGCAGCAGCACCAGCGGGCTCACCACCAGCATTGCCCACAGCAGGATCTTGAATTGGCCGACCACCGCGATGAAGGCGGCCTGGCCGGTGATGGCTTCGTTCAGCGCGGCGAATCCCGCCAGGGGCGTCGATGCGGGGACCGAATGCACAGTCAGGTGGCCGGCCAGCGCCACGTGCATCGCCTGGGTGTTGTTGAAGAAGAACCACTGCACCACCGCCACACCCAGGGTGCTGCCGTAGACGCGGGACAGGTTGAACAGCCCGCTGCCTTCGGGGCGCAACGTCGGGTCGAGGGTGCTGAACGCCACCCGGGAAAGCGCCGGCATCAGCAGGCCCAGGCCCGCGCCCTGGATTGCGCCAGCCACTGCCACCGGCCAGCCGTCCATCAAGGGTGAATAGCCGAGCATCGAGTGGTTGGCGTAGATCACCACGGCGATCCCGGCGACCACAAATGGGCGGCCGTCGAGATGCGCAGGCACCTTGTTCATCAGCCAGAACGCACCCAGCAGCCCCACGCCACGGGGGATGGTGAGGAAGCCTGTGGTGTCGGGCGGGAAGCCCAGCAGTTCATCCAGCATCGGCGAGGTCATCGCCATGGTCGGCAGCAGCACGAAACCGACGGCGAAGAACAGGATGGTCGACAGCACGAAATTGCGGTCGCGCAATAACCCCTTGCTGATGAAGTGTGTGCTCGAGGTGAACCGGTGCATTGCGAACAGGTAGAACCCCAGGGCACTGGTGGCGGCTTCCAGCCAGATCTCGGGCGAGTCGAACCACTCCAGGCGCTGGCCACGGTCGAGGACCATTTGCAGGCCGATCACGCCGAGGGTGAAGCTGGCGAAGCCTGGGAAATCAAACGCAGCAGCGCTGTTGGCTTTCTTTTCCTGCTGCAACATCGCCACGATCAAGAAGGTGTACGCCAACAGCGGCAGGCTGGCGTAGAACATCCAGCGCCAGCCGAAATGCTCGCTGATCCAGCCACCAATCGCCGGGCCGCTGACAATCCCCAGCAACCCGATCGCCGTCCATAACGGGCCGAATTTTGGCCGTTGCAACGGGGCCAATGTCTCCAGGGCGATGGCCATCGACAGCGGCGCCAATACGCCGCTGGCAGCCCCCTGGATGATCCGCGCGCCGACGAATTGCAGTGAGGTGGTGGCCTGTGTCGCAAGCAGCAGGCCGAGGGCGAAGATCAGCATCGCCGCCTGGTAAACCGCCTTCACGCCGAAGCGCGCAGCAAGCCACTGAGCCACCGGCAACGTAATCGCGCTGGCCGCCAGGTACGACGTGAAGATCCACCCCGCCTCGTCATCCGTCATCGACAAACTGCCCTGCACAAACCGCAGGGCCGAGTTCGGCAGCGACACGTTGACCGCCTGCAACCAGGTCACCAGCAACGCCGCAAACCGGAGAGTACGTGCGCCGTTCATGGGCCGGTCCTGATATCAACCGTCACCGTGGCGCTGGTGCCGGAGAACAGCGGCAAGTCCGCGTTGGCATCGTCCAGTTCCAGGCGCACCGGCACCCGCTGCACCACCTTGACCCAGTTGCCGGTGGCGTTTTCCGGCGGCAGCAGCGCGAAGTCGGCACCGGCGCCCGGGCTCAGGCTGGTGATGTGCGCCTTGAAGGGATGATCCGGGTAAGTGTCGAGCTTGATGGTTGCCTGCTGACCGGCTCGCATATGGGTCATCTGGGTTTCGCGAAAGTTGGCTTCGACCCAGGTGCGACGGGGCGACAGCAAGGCGAAGGCCGGCGCGCCGCTGTTCAGGTAATCGCCGACCTGCACGTCATCCACCTTGGCCACCACGCCGTCGTCGGGGGCATAGACCGTCGCGTACGAGAGGTAGAGTTGCGCCTCGTCGAGCTGCGCCTGGGCCTCGCGAATCGCCGGGTGTCGGTCGATTTCGATGTCGGGATTGCCGTTCAGCGCCACCACCGTATTGGCGATCTGCTGCTCGACGGACGCTACGCGTTGCCGGGCGACTTTCAGGTCGGTATCGGCCCGTTCGAACACGGCCTGGGACACGAACTCGGTGGCCACCAGGGCCTTTTTGCGGGCGAATTCCTTCTGGTCGAAACCCGCCGATTCCTTGGCCGCCTGCAACTCTGCCTGCTGTTGCCGGTAGCTGGCCTTGAGGCCTTCAATCCGCAGGCGCGCCACGCTCAATTGCGCCTGGGCACGCTCGACCGCGACCTGGAACGGCTCGGGGTTGATACGCAGCAGTACCTGACCCTTGTGTACCGACTGGTTGTCTTCCACGGCGACCTCCACGACCTGCCCGGATACCCGCGCATTGATCGACGCCTTCGCCACTCGGGCATACGCGTTATCGGTGGATACGTACGGCGCATCCTTGAGGTAATACACATACCCGGCCGCTGCAATGAGTACCGGAAAGCCCACCATCAACAGTGAACGCCAGGGGGTGCGGGTCGTGTTTTCCAACGCATTGCTCATGATCGAATCACCTTTGCTGAGCCCGGGATTTCTGAGGCCTTAATTTTGTGCGATGATGTAAGAATATCGACCCACCCACCTCTACTCAAGGATTTTTGTACGCCATGGCACAAAAAAAGATCACAGAGGCAAAAGGCCGTGGCCGCCCACGGGCCTACGACCCCGAAACGGCAATGCAAAAAGCCCTCGGGGTGTTCTGGAGCACCGGCTATTCCGGCGCCTCACTGGACAGCATCGCCACCGCCGCCGGGATGAACAGGCCAAGCCTGTACGCCGCGTTCGGCGACAAACACGCGATCTACCTCAAGGCACTTGAGCAGTATTGGGGTCTCGCTTCTGCCGCCATCGACGAGGCGCTGGACGACCCGAGCCTGACCCTCGCAGAGGCGTTGATGCGCTTATATGAAGGCCAGTTGTCGATCTACTTTTCGGGGGATGGCGAGCCACGGGGCTGCTTTATCATCGGCACCGCGACCACTGAAGCGGTGGAGGATGCGGAGATTCGCGCCGTGCTTTTGCAGCGCCTCGACGCACTCGACGCCCATCTCGAAACCCGCTTGCGCACGGCCATCGAGGCCGGCGAGTTGAAAGGTGGTGCAGACCCGGCAGCCGTCGCCGTCCTCGCCGCGTCTTTGGTGCACAGCCTTTCGATTCGTGCACGGGCGGGCAAGCCCCACGCCGAATTGATCACCCTGGCGCGCAACGCCGTGCAGGTCATCTGCGGATGAGTGAAGGACTGGAAGACATTCTGGCCGAGCACCTGGCCGTGATTTTCTGCGGCATAAACCCGGGGCTGAAGGCCGCCACCACCGGGCATCACTTCATGGGCAGGAGCAATCGGTTCTGGCGCACGCTGCACCTGGCCGGGTTTACGCCCCATGAAGTGCAGCCGGAGAACGACCTCACGATCCTGCAATACCAATGCGGGCTGACCACGGTGGTGGAGCGGCCTACGGCCCGGGCGGACCAGTTGTCGGCGGATGAATTCAGGGCGGCGGCGGCGGGTTTTGAACGCAAGATCGCACGTTATGCGCCACGGTATGTGGCGTTTCTGGGAAAGGCCGCCTATAGCGCGTTGAGCGGGCAGAAGCAGATTGCCTGGGGACTTCAACCGCACACCTTGGGGTGTGCGGCGGTGTGGGTTCTGCCCAATCCCAGCGGCAGGAACCTTGGGTTTACGCTCGACCAATTGGTGCAGGCGTACCAGCAATTAAGGCTGGCAACACTCAGTCCCGATTAGAACTCAACTTCTCCCACAAAAACCTGTAGACCAGCGCACTCATATGCGCAGCCTGCGCATTGTCTGCCGCCCCGCCGTGCCCACCTTCGATATTTTCGTAGTACGTCACGTCCTTGCCGGCCTCGATCATCTTCGCCGCCAGTTTGCGGGCGTGGGCTGGATGCACCCGGTCATCGCGGGTCGAGGTCAGGAAAAACACCGGTGGGTAGGCCTTCGCCGGATCGAACAGGTGGTATGGAGAAAACGTCTGGATGTACGCCCACTCTTCAGGTACGTCCGGGTTGCCGTATTCCCCCATCCACGACGCCCCGGCCAACAGGAGGTGATAGCGCTGCATGTCGAGCAAGGGCACCTGGGAGACGATTGCACCGAACAGTTCCGGGTATTGAGTAAGCATATTGCCGACCAACAGACCACCGTTGCTGCCACCCTCCGCGCCCAGGTGTCGGGGCGAAGTAATCCCACGGTCGATCAGGTCACGGGCCACTGCGGCAAAATCTTCGTAGGCGCGCGGACGGTTCTGCTTGAGTGCGGCCTGGTGCCAGCGCGGGCCGTATTCACCGCCACCGCGAATGTTGGCAACCACGTACACCCCGCCCTTCGAAAGCCAGGCGCGGCCTGCCTTACCGGAGTAATACGGGGTCAGGGAGTATTCAAAGCCGCCGTAACCATAGAGCAAGGTCGGCGCCGTGCCGTTGCGCGGCAGGTCTTTGCCGAGCACCAGGAAATACGGCACACGAGTGCCATCCCTGGAGACCGCAAAGTGCTGCTCGATCACGTGCTGGCTGGAATCGAAAAAGGCCGGCAGGGTTTTCAGTACCTCGGGCGGATGACCGATCTCGGCCAGCGACAAGGTGGTCGGCGTCAGGTAGTCAGTGGTCACCAGCCAGACGGCATCACTGTCGTCGCTGTCCACTGCGCTGGCACCCACCGTCCCCATGCTCGGCGCCCCGGTGAACGGGCTGTGCTGCCAGCCGTTCGCGCCGGGAGTGAGGACGCTGAGGCGGTTCTTGACGTGATCCAGTACGTTCAGCACCAGGTGATTCAGCGTCCAGAAAAACCCTGCCAGCGAGGTGCTGTCCGTAGGGGTGAACAGCACCTCGAAATCCCGCTGGCCTGCCATGAAGCGATCAAACCGGATCGCCAGCAACGAGCCGGCCACGAACACCTCATCGAGCGTCCAGTCCTCCCGCAGTTCCAGCAGCAGCCAGTCTTTGTACACCGACTTTTCCGCCGAGTTCGGCGCGTCGATTTTGCTTAACTGGTTGTCGCTGCCCCGCAGGTACAGCTCGTTGTTGTAGAACGCCAGCGTGCGGCTGACGAAGTCACGCTCGTAGCCGGGCGTGTCGTCGTGCATCGCCGCGATGTACATATCATCCAGCGCGCCTTCATAGACAAGACTGGCGGCACTCAGCGGTGTACCGCGCTGCCACTGCTTGACGATGCGCGGGTAACCGGAACGGGTCATCGTGCCTTCGCCAAAATCGGTATAGACATAGACGTTGTCACGGTCGATCCAGCCCAGGCCGCCCTTGGACTCGGGCAACTGGAAGCCGTCTTCGACCCAGGTCTTGCTGGCCAGATCAAACTCGCGGGTGACATTCGCATCGGCGCCGCCACGGGACAGCGCCAGCAGGCAGCGCTGGTAGTCCGGGCGCAAGAAATCAGCACCGTGCCACACCCAGTTTTCGCCTTCGGCGGCGTTCAGTGCGTCAAGGTCCAGCAACGTTTCCCAGGCAGGCTGAGGCTTGCGGTACTCCGCCAGCGTGGTGCGACGCCACAGGCCCCGCGGGTGGGCGGCGTCCATCCAGAAGTTGTAGTAATAGGCGCCGACCTTATCGACGTAGGGGATGTTGCTGTCCGAGTCCAGTATCTCCAGCACCTCGGCCTTGATCTGCTTGAAGCTGTCGGAGCGGGCGAGCCGGTCTTCGGTCCTGAGGTTCTGGGCGCGTACCCAGTCCAGTGAACGCGTGCCGTCGACGTCTTCAAGCCATTGGTAGGGATCGTTGGACGTTTCGGGAAGTTTTGACATGTTCGAATCCTGTCGAAAAGCAGAAATGGATAGCGTGCCCGACTTTGAGCCTTTTTGAGTGATAAAAAAAGCAAGAAACCGGGTGTGTTACCCGATCTGATCGGCGATACATGGCGGAGGTACCGCAGGCTGCTACGGCAGGAGGACAGGCGATGGCTGACAAAAACGTGTGGATGCTGATGGGCGCAGATGCAAAACCCTACCCAAGCCTCGAGCCGGGAACGCTGGGCGGCCACCGAGGCGGCAAGCGCTATGGAAAGCTCGACTGTCGTGCGGCGCTGGGAGCCATTGCGCGTGGCGGCTACGTGAAAAATCGCGTGTTTTTTCTCGATGAAGCGACGGCTGTCGCCGCGGGATTTCGTCCTTGTGCGGTGTGCATGCCAGCCGAATATCGCCTGTTTCGAGGGCACGCCTGAATCGAGTGTCCGGGACAAATTCCGGGCAAAAAAAAGCCTGCATCGCTGCAGGCTTTTTTACTATCTGGCTCCACGACCTGGACTCGAACCAGGGACCCAATGATTAACAGTCATTTGCTCTACCAACTGAGCTATCGCGGAATGCGCCGTATGTTACTGATTGAAAAGGAGAAGTCAAGCATTCAGTGAGATTTTTGCTTCACCCCAGGTGCGCCGCGCTGGAAAATCACCACGCCACTTCCTGTCACGACGCTGTCATACGTCAACGCCAACATCCGCAGATACCCCGCCCCTACCCTCTTCTTGAAGGACGACACATGCACACTCGCTCAGGCCCGCCAGCGGTAAAAACCCTGCTTGCCCGTTTTATCGTTATCGGATGCAGCCTGACGGTGAGCGCGTGTGACAGTGTGACCAGGAGCACGCCTGTCGCGCCTGCTTCGTTCAAAACCCTGGACGGTGCACCGCCGCTGGTTATCGGCCATCGCGGCCTGCCAGGACTGTACCCGGAAGAAACCCGGGCCTCCTACGAGCATGCAGCCGACGCTGGTGCGGATTCGCTGGAGCTGGACCTGCACATGACCAAGGACTGTGTATTGGTGGCCCGGCACAATCCCTGGTTGAGCGACAACACCAACATCAGCGACGTCGCGAAGACCAATCCCGAAGTTGCACGCCGCAAGCGCACGGTGCCGGGTGTACTGGTTAACGTCAGGTATCCGGCCACTGCAGAAAATGGCCCGGCCCAGTACCTGAGTGATCTGACTGACCCCAACGATCCAAAATCCGTGTTGAAGTCCTTGATCGTGGATGGCGAAGACCATACCAACGACTGGTCAATCAGCGATTTCACCCTGGCCGAACTCAAGCAATGGATCGGCGGCACGACGTACGACGCCCGCGACGAGCGCCCGACCGAACTCAACGGCAAGCTGCCGATCCTGAGTTTCCAGGAAGTGATCGACATCGCGAAAGCCAAAAGCGCCACCACGGGCCGGGTGATTACCACCTACCCGGAAAGCAAGAACCCGATCTGGAACAATGCCCAGGCCATCGCCAACGGCTGCGGCGCGCCGGGCAGTCATCCGTTCGAAGCGGCGTTTCTCAAGACCCTTGAAGACAACAACCTCAATCGCAAAGATGCGCCGGTGTTCGTGCAGAGCTTCGACCCGAACAGCCTGAAATACCTGCGCTCCATCGGCCTGCAAACCAGGGCGGTTCAACTGGTGGATGGGAACGGGGTGAACTTCAAGACCGGCGAGACCATTTTCATCACCGACAAACCCAACACCTTCGTCAGCGGTCGCCCGTACAGCTGGACCGTCGCCGGCGACCCACGCGCCTTTGGTGCGATGCTGACCCCGGCCGGGCTGGCCGAGGTCAAGACCTATGCCGACGGCATCGGGCCGTGGAAGCCGCAAGCGATGTCGCTGACCGCCGCTTCAGCGCAAAACCCCGGCTTGCCCGAGGTCGATACCTTCAAGCCCACCAGCCTGATCAGCGATGCGCACAAGGCCGGCCTGTTCGTGCATATTTTCACCTTCCGCAACGAAGCCAAATACCTGGCCGGCGCCTACAAGGGCAGCCCGGCGGCGGAATACATGGCCTTTTTCCGCGCCGGTGTTGACGGTGTGTTTACGGATTTCACGCCGACTGCCGTTGCGGCCCGAACTGCCTACCTTAAAGAAGTCGCGCGCTAAAAAGTCGTGCGCAAAGATGGCGGCCTTATGGGCCGCCATCCTTCAGTCAAGTTGCTCAATCACCCCTCCTGCCTTGAGCTGCCCCAACTGCTCTGCCGACAACCCGAGGCGCTCGCCCAGTACCTCATCGGTATGCTGCCCCAACATCGGCGCCGGCCTTACATACTCTACCGGCGTGCCCGACATCTTGATCGGGCTGCCGACCATCTCGAACTGCGGATTCCTGGGATGCGGGATCTTCACCATCAACCCACGGGCAATCACCTGCGGCTCTTCCAGGGATTGCGCGATGTTGTTGATCGCCCCCACCGGTACTTTCGAGGCGTGAATACTCGCCACCCACTCGTCCGCCGTGCGCCCCAGGAAGTGCGCCGACAACAGTTCGACAATCTCCGCCCGATGCGCAACCCGATCGGCATTGCGCCGAAAGCGCGGGTCTTCCGGCAGGTGCGGCAAACCGATGCTGTGGCACAGCGCTACAAACTGGCTGTCGTTGCCGCAGGCAATAATGAAGTCGCGGTCGGCGGCGCGGAATACCTGGTACGGCACGATGTTGGCGTGGGCGTTGCCGAAACGCTGCGGCACCTTGCCCGAGGCCAGGTAGTTCATGCTCTGGTTGGCCAGGGTTGCCACTTGTACGTCCAGCAGCGCCATGTCGATGTGTTGGCCAACGCCGGTGCGTTCGCGGCTGAGCAGTGCGGCCTGGATCGCGACGGTGGAATACAGGCCGGTCATCAGGTCGGAGAACGCCACGCCGACTTTTTGCGGGCCGCCGCCGGGCAGGTCGTCGCGCTCGCCGGTGATGCTCATCAGGCCGCCGATGCCCTGGATGATGAAGTCATAGCCGGGTTCTTCGGCGCGCGGGCCGGTCTGGCCGAAGCCGGTGATGGAGCAGTACACCAACCGTGGATTGATCTCGGCCAGGGTCGCGTAATCCAGGCCATAACGCGCCAGGGAACCGGCCTTGTAGTTTTCGATCAGTACGTCGGAGCTGGCCGCCAGGGCCCGCACCAGTTCCTGGCCTTCGCTGGTGGCCAGGTCAATGGCCACGGATAGTTTGCCGCGGTTGGTGGACTGGTAATAAGACGCCTGCCCGGATGACTCGCCGGTGTCGGTCTTCATCCACGGCGGGCCCCAGCCGCGGGTATCGTCGCCACTCTGTGGCCGTTCGATCTTGATCACTTCCGCGCCCAGGTCGGCCAACACCTGGCCACACCAGGGCCCGGCCAATACCCGGCTTAAGTCCAGCACCCGCAAACCTGTCAATGCACCCATTATTCTTGTCCTGTGATGAATCGAAATCAGCCGACTGCCGGCTCTTCATGACGCAGGGAAATCCCCAGCACGGCACGCCGCCGCAGCCAGGGGCTGGGGCGATAACGCGGGTCGTGGGTGAGTTCGCTCATGCGTTGCAAAATCGTGAGGATGCGCCGTGGCCCGAGGGCATCGCCCCAGGCGAGCGGGCCTTGTGGATAACCCAGGCCGAGTTGTACGGCCTGGTCAATGTCGTCGACGCTGGCAATGCGTTGCTGGGCAATGTCGCAGGCCAGGTTGACCACCATCGCCAGGGTGCGCTGGGCAACGAAGCCGACGCTGTCGCTGATCACCGTCACGCCTACACCGTCACTGGCGAGCAACGCGTGGGCGGCATCGCGGGTGGCGGTGGACGTCAGCGGGTTTTGCATCAGGGTGCGGTGGCGCGACAGGTCGGTCAGCAGGTCGATGCACAGGGTGCGTGCCGGGTCAGTGTGGAAGCGCTCGCTGGCCGAGGTGGCGTCGAGGCCGTAGGGCGCCAGCAGGCACAACGCTTCAGGCGAAGGCTGCGCCGCGCTTTCAAGGTGCGCGCCCAACTCGATCACCAGGGCGCTGAGGCGCTCGTAGTCGTCGGTGTTTTCGGTGGCGATCCATACCGGCGGGAATTGCTTGATGGAAGGCACCGGCTGCGGCTGCGGGCCGTCCACCACCTGGCCATTTTCATAGCGGTAGAAGCCCTGCCCGCTCTTGCGCCCGAAGCGTCCGCCCACCAGCATCTGGCGGGTCAGGGGCGATGGTTTGTAGCGCGGGTCCTGATAGAACTGGTTGTAGATCGACTCCATCACCGGGTGGGAAACGTCGAGCCCGGTGAGGTCCAGCAGTTCCAGCGGCCCCATGCGAAAGCCTGCGCCTTCACGCAGGATACGGTCGATGTCGCCGCGCTCGGCAATGCCTTCATCGAGCATCTTCAAGGCTTCGGTGCCGTACGCACGGCCGGCGTGGTTGACGATGAAACCCGGAGTGTCCTTGGCGCGCACGCCGCGATGGCCGGTACGGGCAACGAAGGCCAACAGGTCATCGCCGACCTTCGGTGCGGTGGCCAGGCCGTCGATTACTTCGACGACGCGCATCAACGGTACCGGGTTGAAAAAGTGCAGCCCGGCGACCCGCTCAGGGTGTCGGCAGCCGGTGGCGATGGCCGTGACCGACAGCGACGAGGTGTTGGTGGCGAGGATGCACGCCGCGCTGACCACACCTTCCAGCTGCTGCAACAGGCCGCGCTTGGCGTCGAGGTTTTCGACAATGGCCTCCACCACCAGGTCGCAGTCGTGCAGCGCCTCAATGGTGGCGGCGACTTGCAGGTTCGCAAGCGCAGCGTCCACCGCTGCCTGGGTGATCTTGCCCTTGGCGGCCAGCTTCGAGAGCGTGGCGCCGAGGTTATCCCGAGCGGTTTGCGCAGCACCGTCGCGGGCATCGAACAAGCGCACCAACACGCCCGCCTGAGCGGCAATCTGAGCAATCCCGGCGCCCATCACGCCGGTGCCTACCAGGCCCATGATCTTGATTGAATCAGCCATTGTCATTCCCCCAGGTAGTTCGCGGTGCGTTTTTCGAAGAACGCCGCGGCGCCCTCCTTCTGGTCTGCCGAATCGAACAGCAGTTGAAAGGCCTTGCGCTCCAACACCAGCGCGCTTTCCAGCGGCAGGTCGGCGCCGGCCAGCATCACTTCCTTGATCTGTTCCACCGCCAGTGGCGGCAAGGCGGCCATCTGCGCGGCCAGTTCCAGGGCGCGGGGGATGGTCTGGTCATCGGCCACCACTTCGCTGAGCATGCCCATGGCCAGGGCTTCCGGGGCCTTGACCATGCAGCCGGTCAACGCGATGCGCATGGCCTGGAACTTGCCCACGGCGCGCACCAGGCGCTGGGTGCCACCGGCGCCCGGCATCAGGCCCAGCTTGACCTCGGGCTGGGCGAAGCGCGCCGATTCCCCGGCGACGATCAGGTCGCAATGCATGGCCAGCTCACAACCGCCGCCCAGGGCAAACCCGTTCACCGCGGCGATCACCGGCTTGGGGCAGCGGCTGATGGCTTCCCACAGGTATTCGGTGTGGCGGCGATACATCTCGATCGGGCTGGCGCTGGCGAATTCCTTGATGTCGGCACCGGCCACGAAGAACTGGTCGCCGCCGGTAAGCACGATGGCGCGCACATCACGGCGCTTGGCCAGGGCACGAAAGTGCTCGGCCAGCTCTTCGCGAACCTGGGCGTTCAAGGCGTTTTTCACTTCGGGACGGTGGATGCGTACCACGGCGACGCCATTGTCCTGGACGTCGAGGTGCACTACGGGTTGGTCGAGGCTGGCCACAAATTCTCCTGCTGCAATGTTCTTGTTAGTTCGGATATCGCCAGTTTCGCTATGCGAAACAACATTCCGTATTTAGCGATAATCATAAGGACCGAGTTGCCGTGATGTAAACGTAAAAACCTGAACCTCCGATAAATCGGGCTATAACTCGTTGTTTAGACGAGTTTTATTAAACAAAAAGACAACGCCACGCAAAGTTGATTAGTTTCGCTGTGCGGAATACAATTTTGTTTTGTTGATTTTCTAAAAAAAGGGGGACTAACATGCGCCGTCGAAACCTGGACCCGAACACACCCGAAACACCTGCCGGCAACCACGCATTCGAGCACTTGCTGATCGATCCGATGAATGCCGACGAGGAAGAAGACAAGGACCGCCAGTTCGTCACCGCCCTGGCCCGTGGCCTGGAATTGCTGCGCTGCTTCACCCCCAGCGAAAGCGTGCTGGGTAACCAGGAGCTGGCGCGCAAGACCGGGCTGCCAAAGCCGACGATTACGCGGATGACCCATACGCTGACCCGCTTGGGCTATCTCAAGCACCTGCCGCAGTCAGGCCGGTATCAGCTGGATGTGGGCGTGATGGCGTTCGGTTACGCAATGCTGTCGAACCTGTCGGTGCGGGCCGTGGCCCATCCGCTGATGGAGACGATGGCCAAGTACGCCCAGGCCGCGGTGGCGATGGCCACGCGGGACCGCCTGGACATGGTTTACCTGGACGTGGTCCAGGGTGAAGCCAACATGACCATGCGCCGCCAGGTCGGCACACGGTTGCCGTTGCACTTGAGTTCCGCAGGCCGCGCCTGCCTGGCAGCGATGCCGGAAAACGAGCGGGAATTTATCCTCGACCATATCCGCCAGCGTCATCTGGCGGACTGGCCGGGCATCAGGAAGGGTCTGGAACGTGCCTTCCGGGATTACACCGATTTCGGCTATTGCATGTCGATCGGTGAGTGGCACCGCGATGTAAACGCCATCGCCGTACCGCTGCTGCATGCACAACATGGGCTGCTGACGTTCAACTGTGGCGGACCGAGTTTTCACCTTTCCCGGGAGAAACTCGAGGACGACATCGGGCCCCGTCTCAAGCACATGGTGAACAACATCGAGGCCGCCGCCCGTTAGACAGATCGGTGCAAGGCCTCGGCAGATTGACGACAACAGGCCCGCCGAACGGGCCGCTGAGGAATGCACATGATCCGAGACCCCGAAACGCTTCATCTGTTGCTGGAAACCCTGCAGCAGTTCGTCAACGAGGCGCTGATCCCCCGGGAAAACGAACTGGCCGAGACCGATGACGTCCCGGCGGATATCGTCAGCCAGTTCCGCGAGCTGGGCCTGTTTGGCCTGACCCTGCCTGAAGCCTACGGCGGCCTCGGGCTGACCATGGAAGAAGAGGTCAACGTGGCCTTCGAACTGGGCCGCACCTCGCCGGCATTCCGCTCCTACTTCGGCACCAACAACGGCATCGGCTCCATCGGCATCCTGCTGGACGGCACCGAGGCGCAGAAGCAGCACTACCTGCCAAAACTCGCCAGCGGTGAACTGCTCAGTTCGTTCTGCCTGACCGAGCCGGACTCCGGCTCCGACGCCGCCTCGCTGAAAACCACGGCGGTGCGCGACGGTGACCACTATGTCATCAACGGCACCAAGCGCTTTATCACCAACGCCCCCCACGCCGGGATCTACACGGTGATGGCCCGTACCAACCCGGACATCAAGGGCGCGGGCGGCATCAGTGCATTCATTGTCGAGCGCAACACCCCCGGCCTGTCTCTGGGCAAGCGCGACCACAAGATGGGCCAGAAAGGCGCCCACACGTGCGACGTGATATTCGACAACGTGCGCGTACCGGCCGACCAACTGATCGGTGGCGTCGAAGGCGTGGGGTTCAAGACCGCAATGAAGGTGCTCGACAAGGGCCGCCTGCACATTGCCGCCGTCAGCGTCGGGGCCGC
This sequence comes from Pseudomonas sp. KK18, assembly GCF_037094675.1. NCBI lineage: Bacteria > Pseudomonadati > Pseudomonadota > Gammaproteobacteria > Pseudomonadales > Pseudomonadaceae > Pseudomonas > Pseudomonas sp. KK18. The sequence continues at coordinate 2,208,326 of NZ_CP146605.1, read as the reverse complement.
CGAGCGCATGCTCGACGATGCCCTGAACTACGCCCTGGAGCGCAAGCAGTTCGGCCAGCCGATCGCGGAGTTCCAGCTGATCCAGGCGATGCTCGCCGACAGCAAGGCCGAGATCTACGCCGCCCGCTGCATGGTGGTGGACGCTGCGCGCAAGCGTGACGAAGGCCTGAACATCGGCACCGAAGCGTCCTGCTCGAAAATGTTCGCCACGGAAATGTGCGGTCGGGTGGCCGACCGTTGTGTGCAGATTCACGGCGGTGCCGGGTATGTGAGCGAGTACGCCATCGAGCGGTTCTATCGCGATGTGCGCTTGTTCCGCCTGTATGAAGGCACTACGCAGATCCAGCAATTGGTGATCGCCCGCAACATGATTCGCGAGGCCAAGCACTGAACCCGGGAACAACACAAAACCCATGTGGGAGCTGGCTTGCCTGCGATGCAGACAACTCGGTCTGGCAGTAACACCGCGGCGATGCCATCGCAGGCAAGCCAGCTCCTACAGTGACCGTGTTCCAACCGCATTACCGCAACACCCATAACTTGTGCCCTAACAACTACAACAAGGTATCGCTATGGAAGTCGCCGCTTCGGCGGGTGCGTTGTCGCCCGCGCAAAACAAACTGTGGATCATCGTATTCATCTTCTGCTTCCTCGGCCTGCTGATCGACGGTGCCGACTTGATGCTGCTGTCCTACAGCCTCAGCAGCCTCAAGGCCGAGTTCGGCCTGACCAGCGTCGAAGCCGGCAGCCTGGGCAGCTTCACCCTGGCCGGGATGGCCATCGGCGGGATTTACGGCGGTTGGGCCTGTGACCGTTTTGGCCGGGTGAAAACCGTGGTCTGGAGCATCGTGCTGTTCTCCGCCGGCACGGCGATCCTGGGCATGACCCACAGCTATTGGCAGTTCGCGAGCACCCGTTTCTTCGCGTCCCTGGGCCTCGGCGCGCTGTATGTCGCGTGCAACACCCTGATGGCCGAATACGTGCCGACCCGCTATCGCACCACCGTGCTCGGCACCTTGCAGGCCGGTTGGTCGGTGGGCTACATCGTCGCCACCCTGCTCGCCGGCTGGATCCTGCCGAACCACGGCTGGCGCTGGTTGTTCTACGTGGCGATCATCCCGGTGATCCTCGCCGTACTGATGCAACGCCTGGTGCCGGAGCCGCAAGCCTGGATCAAGGCCCAGGCCGAACGTGCCCGGGAAAAGGCCGAAGGCATCAAGCGCGTGTCGGCGAAGAAACCCGACGGCATGTTCAAGCTGATCTTCAGCGACCCGAAAGCCAGCCGCATGTTTATCCTCTGGGCACTGACCGCAGGCTTCCTGCAGTTCGGCTACTACGGCGTGAACAACTGGATGCCGTCGTACCTGGAAGGCGAGCTGGGGATGAACTTCAAGTCGATGACCAGCTACATGGTCGGCACCTACGCGGCGATGATTTTCGGCAAGATCCTCGCCGGGCTCGCGGCAGACCGCCTGGGCCGGCGCCTGGTGTTCGCCGTCGGCGCGTTGGGCACGGCGATTTTCCTGCCGGTGATCGTGCTGTTCCAGAGCCCGGACAACATCCTGTGGATGCTGATTGTGTTCGGCTTCCTGTACGGCATCCCCTATGGCGTGAATGCGACCTACATGACCGAAAGCTTCGAAGCGAAATTTCGCGGCTCGGCAGTGGGCGGCGCCTACAACATTGGCCGAATCGGCGCGGCGGTGGCACCGGCAGCCATTGGTTTCCTGGCGTCCCATGGCTCGATTGGCGTGGGATTCCTGGTCATGGGCGGCGCGTACTTTATCTGCGGCGTAATCCCAGCGCTGTTTATCCGTGACAAGCAGTTCGACCCGCAAAAACAATAAGCCCAACCCGGGGCCCGCGGCGACGCGGCCCCGGCTATAAGACGTGCGGCAGTTATACCCTTAGGCAAACCGGGCTAGACTGTACGTCAGTCCTACGGAACTGAAGGAACAGTACGACGCTCTCACCCAGCCTGTAAGACAGTTTTGTGCTTAGAGGCTCATTCGCTTATGAAAACACCGACCCAGACCAACGCAATTGACTTCGACAGCGCCAAATTGCAACGCCTGGGCTTTGGTCAGCCTTCCCTTCTTACACGACGCCCCGCGACGGTTGAGCAACTTCGCCAGCAACTGGGCATGCAATTGCAAACCAGCCTGGAGCCGGAGCATATCCTTGCGTTGTTCTTCCGCGAGATCCAACGCCTGGTGCCGCTGGACGCCCTGCAATACCGCCACGAAGCCAGCGACCTGCGCCTGGAGTACGGTCACCGCGGCCATCATTCGGTGAGCTATGCCCTCAGCCATGAAGGCGAGCACCTTGGCGAACTGGTGTTTCGGCGCAACCAACGCTTTCTCGAAGACGAACTGGCCAACCTGGAATCGCTGCTGGCCACCTTGCTCTACCCGATGCGCAATGCCCTGCTCTACCGTGCGGCGACTCGCAGTGCCCTGCGCGACCCACTGACCGAAACCGGTAACCGCATCGCCATGGACCAGACCCTGCAACGGGAAATCGACATGGCTCGCCGGCACCTGCAACCCCTGTCCTTGCTGATGCTGGACATCGACCACTTCAAGCACATCAACGACAGCCACGGCCATGCCACGGGCGACAAGGTGCTCAAGGCCGTCGCCGCCTCGATCAAGAGCCAGCTGCGCAATGTGGACATGGTGTTCCGGTTTGGCGGGGAAGAGTTTCTGATCCTGCTGTCCAACACCGGCCGGGACGCGGCATCGATGGTCGGCGAGCGCCTGCGCCAGGCGGCACAGGCCCAGGATTATTGGGCGGATGATGAGCGGATCGAATTGACGGTGAGCCTGGGCTGCTCGACCTTGCTGGCGGGAGAGTCCGCCGAGAGCCTGTTGCGCCGGGCGGACAGTGCCTTGTATGTGGCCAAGCGTGAAGGCCGCAATCGGCTGGCAATGGCGGGGTAATTTACCCCGCCATCACCCCGTTTACGCCTCGCTGGCAACCAGGGCCGGTTGTTTGCGGGGGGCGGCCACCGACTTTTCCAGCTGCATGCAACGTTCCAGGAACAGGTACATGTAGTCGTAGCTCTTGCAGACCGCCTGGCGCAGCTCTACCTGCAGTTCCTTGGTCGGGTTCATGCCGGCCAGAGTGCAGATGATTTCCAGGGCTTCCCAGGGATGTGCGTCATCGTACTGGGCATGCATCTTCAGCCACTTCATCGCGCGCTTGCGGTCTTCCTCAGGGAAAGCCGCGGCATAGACGCCGGTGGAACACACCACGGCGGACCACTCCCCAGTGGCCCCCTCGATGGCGTAGTTGGTGGCGGCAATCGCGACAATCAGCGAATCGGCCGAGCTGGTGTGCCAGCACCAGTGGCTCAGTGCATGCAGCTCCGGCGGCACTTCCTGTGCCTGCAATTCTTCCAGGCTGACACCATGGGCGCGGGCCCAATGCACCCAATAATCGGCGTGGTTGAGTTCCACGCGAATATTGCGCATCAGCCAGCGGCGCGCCATGTCCTCCCCAGGATGGCGGGCAAATTTGGTCTTGGTGAGGTTCTGTGCCATGTACAACGCAAACTGTTCAACCACCGGCCAGCCACCAATCAGGTAGTGGCGCATGGTCTTGGCGCTGAGCTTGTTATCGCGCATGCGCTGGTACAGTTCGTGTTCGACAACGCGACGCTTGCTCTCGCTACAGTCCTGGATCAGCTGTTGCGCCCAGGCGGGGTAACTTGAGGCTTCCATAAGCGGGCCGGTTCTGTTGAATGTGTCGATCACTGTCGGGCTCCTTTTGATTTGTGATATGTACAGACCAGCAAATGTTTCATCGGAACGTGCCAGGCGCCTTGAATAACAGAGGCTGCGGTCGCACAGGTCGACACTGCAAACTATCAAAGGTAAACAACTGCGGTCGCTCGATCAGGTATCCCTGAGCGTAGTCGACCCCGATCTCAAGCAAGGCTTGTTCGATCTGGGGTGTCTCGACAAATTCGGCAATTGTGCGCTTACCCATGACATGACCGATGTGATTGATCACTTCGACCATAGCGCGGTTAATCGGGTCGTCCAGCATATCCTTTACGAAACTTCCATCGATCTTCAAGAAGTCTACAGGTAAATGTTTAAGATATGCGAACGAGGACATCCCGGCGCAGAAGTCATCCAGGGAGAAATGGCACCCTAACTCTTTGAGCTCGTTGATAAAACGAATCGCACTACCCAAATTCGCTATAGCGCTGGTTTCTGTAATTTCAAAACAAATCATTTCCGGTGGAATGCCATAGGCAATGAATTGCTCACGCAGGAACCCAAGAAAGTCCTCATCGCCGATGGTAGTGCCTGACAGATTGATCGCACACATGGCCATGGGCCGGCCCAGGCGCTCACGCATGCAGCCCGCGATGATCTTGAACACGTTCTCCACCACCCAACGGTCCAGGGAGGTCATCAAGCCGTAACGCTCGGCGGCCGGGATAAAACTGTCCGGCAGGATGATCCGCCCCGCCTCGTCATGCAGGCGCAGCAGGATTTCGATATGCCCATCCCCCTGTTCGGTGTGCCCAAGGGGCGCGATTTCCTGGGCGTACAGGCAAAAACGGTTCTCTTCCAGCGCCATGTGCAGGCGCTGCACCCAGGCCATCTCGCCAAAGCGCAGGGACAATTCCGAGTCATCGGCGTGATACACCTGCACCCGGTTGCGGCCCTTTTCCTTGGCCATGTAGCACGCCATGTCGGCGGCTCGCAGGGAAGTCTCCAGGGTGGTCGGGGCGTGCGTGATGTGCACCAGGCCAATACTCACAGTGGTGACAAACGGCCTGCCCTTCCACACAAAGTGCAGGCTCTGCACGGTGTGGCGCAGGCTTTCGGCGATTTTTTCCGCCACCGGCGCCGGGCAGTTCTCCAGCAGGATGCCGAACTCGTCGCCCCCCAGCCGGGCCAGGGTGTCACCTTCACGCAGGTCGGACTGCAAGAGCGCGCAGATATGCCGCAACAGTTCATCCCCCGCGGCATGCCCACAGGTGTCGTTGACCAGCTTGAACTGGTCCAGGTCGAGGAACATCAAGGCATGGCGCCCGGTTTGCTGGCGCCCGACGTTGTGCAGCACCTGCTCCAGGCGGAACTCGAACTCGCGGCGGTTGGCCAGGCCGGTCAAGGCGTCGTGGGTGGCCTGCCAGGACAGGTTGGCGATGTACTGGCGTTCCTGTGTCATGTCGTGCAACACCAGCACCGCGCCGACGACTTTGCCGGCACTGCGGATCGGCGCGCCCACCAGGGTGACGGACACGGTGGTGCCGTCCAGGCGCTGGATCAGCTTGGAGTGCTCGCTGCCCCCACCGAGCTGGCCACCCAATATATGTTCGATCAGGGTAAAGCCGTCGGCCTGGGCATTTTCGTCCAGCAGGTTGAACAGCGCCGCCAGCGGCAGCCCCTGGGCCTGGGCGGCTTTCCAATGGGTCAGGGCTTCGGCGGCCGGGTTCATATACGCAATGGCGCCGTCGACATCGGTGGTGATCACTCCGTCGCCAATCGACTCCAGGGTGATCTGCGCCCGCTCCTTCTCCAACTGGAGCGCGTCGGCAAACGCATGCCGCTGGGCCAGCAGCTTGTGGGTGCGCAACAGCGCCAGCACGATCAAGCCCAGTGCCGTGGCCAGGTTGGTCACCAGCAGCAGGCGCAGAATCATCCGCGAGCCTTCACCCAGGGCATCGCTGAAGGCTTTCGCGGCCGGCGTCACCCCGTCGTTGATGGCGAAGATCCGCTGCTTCCAGCGGTGTACGTCGCTGCTGCTGACCTGATTGGCCATGATCGCTCGGTGCATCTCCTGGGCCAGGTCGTCCAGTTGCACCAGGTAGCCATCGCCCACCGTCCACAGTTCGATGGCTTTTTCCAGGTAACTGAAATGGCGGAAGTTGAGGTACAGCCAGATCAGGCTGGAAACGTCGTCAGGGTGGTTACCGCCCTTGAGGATGCCCTGGCGCGCGGCAGGCAGGTCCGGCGTCGGGCGGTCCAGGGCCAGCCGCAGCTCATGCCCGCCCTGGGGTACGGCAATCGCGTTCTGGTATTTGAGGAAGGTGGCTTCGTCGCGGCTGTCGGCGTAGAGCGTCAGGTAAAAGATCGCGTCTTTCTGGCCCTTGGACCACAGGCTTTCGCCCGCCACATAACCGCGCACCGCCGAGAGTACGTAGAGACTGACGCAGCCTAACAATGCCTGGAACAGCACGACGGCGATAAAAGGCCACACAATGCCCAATAACCGAGGGGTTCCGAGAGTCTGCTTTTGCTTCATGAGGTCCCTTGCACATGCACAACTAAAATACGCACGCGAGTGAAAACCGCTCCTGATAGCTCAGCGTAGGCTAAATCACCGCACTTGTTGCAAGTGTCCGTAAAGTTTGGCGTACAAGCCACCATCAGCAATCAACTGCTGATGGTCGCCATCTTCGGCAATATGGCCGCCATCGAACACCAATACCCGATCCGCCTGTTTCACCGCCGACAGCCTGTGGGCGATGATCAAGGTGGTACGGCCACTGAGAAACCGCGCCAGCGCCTGGTGCAGGTTGTATTCGGTTGCCGCATCCAGGGCCGAGGTGGCCTCGTCGAGTATTACCACTTTCGGCTCCGCCAGCACCATCCGTGCAATGGCCAGGCGTTGACGCTGCCCACCGGAAAAGCGCACGCCGGAGCGTCCGACCACGCTGTCCAGGCCCAGCGGCAGCGCCTTGACGGTCGTATCCAGCTGGGCAATTTCCAGCGCCTGCCAACAGGCCTGGTCGCTGCGCTCGCGGCCCATGGTCAGGTTGGCGCGCACCGTATCATTGAACAGTGCCGGGTGCTGCAGCACCACGGAGACATTCTCGCGAATCGTCTCCAGGCCGATTTCCTGCTGGGTCGAACCACCGAAGCGAATGCTGCCGGCCTGCGGCGTATACAGCCCCAGCAACAGTTGCACCAGGGTACTTTTGCCGCCGCCGCTGGCGCCGACAATCGCGACTTTTTCACCCGGGGCGATGTTCAGGTTCAACTGGTCCAGCACCAGTTCCTCGCCGTAGCCGAAATTCAGGCCGCGCACTTCGATGCCGACCGTCTCGCGTCCGGTAAACGGATCGGCACCGCCCGCGTATTGCGGTTCATCGGCGCGGGCCAGCAGTTCGTTGATCCGCGTCAGCGCCCCGCCCGCCGCGTAGTAGGCGTATTGCAGGTTCAGCAACTGTTCCACCGGGCTGATCATGAACCACAGGTAACTGAACACCGCGAGCATCTGGCCGATGGACAGGTCGGAAAACAGCACCGTCAGCATCGCCGCCGCACGGAAGATGTCGATACCAAACTGGAACAGCAAGCCACTGGCGCGGCTGGAGGCGTCGCTTTTCCACTGGGAATTGACCGCAAAATCCCGCACTTCCTGGGCCCGCCGGCCCAGGCGACCGAGGAAAAAGCCCTGGCGATTGCCGGCACGCACTTCCTGGATCGCATCGAGGGTTTCGGTGAGCACCTGGGTGAACCGCGACGTGCTGTCGTTTTCCAGCTTCTTCAGGTGCTTGACCCGCTTGCCCAACTGCACCGTGGCGTAGATCACCAGCGGGTTGAACAGCAGGATCAACAGTGCCAGCTTCCAGTGCATCCACATCAGGATCCCGGAGGTGCCTACCAGGGTGAGCATCGCCACCAGGAACCGGCTGAGGGTTTCACCGACGAATTTGTCCACCGTGTCCAGGTCGGTGACCAGGTGCGTAGTCACCGTGCCGCTGCCCAGGCTTTCGTATTCGCTGAGGGAAATGCGTTTGAGGCGCTCGATCAGCCGCACGCGAATGCGATAGACGATGTCCTTGGCCAGTCGCGCAAACAACCGCGCCTGCAGCACGTTGAACACCAGGGCGCCGCAACGCAGCAGCAAGGTCACCAGCAGCATCAGGCCGATATAGCCGGCGGCCTTCTGCCAACCCAGGGGCAATGCGTGGTTCATCACCTTCAGTGCCGCATCGCCATGGCCCAACAGCACTTCGTCCACCAGCAACGGCAGCAGCAATGGAATCGGCACGCTGCACAAGGTTGCCAGCACGGCGACGCCATTGGCGATCCACAGGGATTTCTTGTGATGCAGCGCCAGGCGGCGGACTTCCGCCCAGGTCAGCCGGTCGACACGCTTGGGTTGCTCAACGGGATCGGGCTGATCATGCACAGGCAGCTCGCTCCAGCCAGCGGCTCAGCAGCGGCGCCAATTCGGACAGCGGCTGATAGCCGTTGGTCAGCAGCGCCAGTTGCCCATTACGCTCCGCCAGCAAGGTCGGGAAACCGGCGATGCCCAGGTCCTGGACCCAGGTGAAATCCGCCGCGGTGGCCGCGTGCTGGTCGGCGCGGTCAAAAGCTTCGGCGAACTCGATACGCGGCACACCAGCGGTCTCGGCCAGTTCCACCAATACGTCGGCGCGAGTCACATCGCGCCCTTCGACGTAGAACGCCTGCTGGATCAGGCCCAGCAGTTTCCACGCGCAATCCGGCGCCAGGCTGCGGGCAGTGACCACGGCGCGGCAAGCCGGCTCGGTGTCGTAGACAAAACCATCAGGCAGTGCACCTTCACGCTTGAACGGCTGGCCGGTGGCGTCGGTCACGGCCTGCCAATGCTCAAGAATATAGCGCCGGGTCGTCGGCTCCAGCGCCGCGCCACTGCCGGTGCGCAAGCCACCCACCACCAGGTGCAGCTCCACGCCTGCGGCCTGGGCCTGCTCAACCAGCGCCTTGGCCACCGGGGCGAAACCCCAGCACCAGGAGCACATCGGATCCATTACATAGAGCAGGCGTGCGGACATGGCTCAGGCCTCGGAGGATGGGGATTGCTTGTAGTTGTAGCCAATCGGGTGCGGCATATTGCGGGCCTTGGCCAGTTCAATCTGCTTTTGCCGGTCGATCGCGCTGCGACGGGTCTTCTCTGAAAGCTTATCCCAGCAATGCGGGCAACTGATGCCAGCTACATAGTGTTCGGATGCACGGTCCTCGACGCTGACCGGTGTGCGGCAGGCATGACATTGATCGTAGTCGCCTTCGCTCAAGTCGTGGCGCACGGTCACGCGATTGTCGAACACAAAGCAGTCGCCCTGCCACTTGGTTTCTTCCTGCGGCACCTCTTCGAGGTACTTCAGGATGCCGCCCTTGAGGTGATACACCTCGTCGAAACCCTCGCTGAGCATATAGCTCGAGGCTTTCTCACAACGAATGCCGCCGGTGCAGAACATGGCGACTTTCTTGTGTTTGGCCGGGTCGAAGTTGGCTTTGATGTAGTCGGGAAATTCGCGAAAGCTGGTGGTCTTCGGGTCGATCGCGCCTTCAAAGGTGCCGATGGACACTTCGTAGTCGTTGCGGGTATCGATCAGCAGCACTTCAGGGTCGCTGATCAGCGCATTCCAGTCCTGCGGCTCGACGTAGGTGCCGACTTTCTTGTTCGGGTCGACGCCTTCGACGCCCAGGGTCACGATCTCTTTCTTGAGCTTGACCTTGGTGCGGTAGAACGGCTGCTCGTCGCAGTACGACTCTTTGTGGTCGATGTCGTCCATGCGCGGGTCGTTCTTGAGCCAGGCCATCAAGCCATCAATGCCTTCGCGGCTGCCGGAAACAGTGCCGTTGATGCCTTCTTCGGCAATCAGCAAGGTGCCTTTGATGCCGTTGTCGACCATCGCCTGCAGCAGTGGCTCGCGCAGGGCGACGTAATCTTCGAGGGTGACGAACTTATACAGTGCCGCCACGACAATCGGTTGAGTCATGGGTGTTCTCTCCAGGTGGCTACCCTCGTAAAGGGTGAACCGGATGCAAAAAAAACGCGCCGACTGAGCGGCGCGTTGCGGATTCTAACAAAAATGGCGACGATTATGGACCGCCTCTTACTGTGGCGAGGGAGCTTGCTCCCGCTGGGCTGCGGAGCGGCCCCAACCAGGCAGTTGCAACCTTTCAGAAAGATCGCGGTGATTGGCAGAAGGGCTGCTGCGCAGCCCAGCGGGAGCAAGCTCCCTCGCCACATCAAGCTGATGTGCCACAGTGTCAGTGACCGCCGGCGCAGGTCGGCGAGGCCGGGGCTGCGTCGATTTTCGCCCATTCTTCAGGCGTGTAGGTATGCAGCGCCAACGCATGGAATTCGCTCATCAGGTCACCCAACGTGGCATAGACCTTCTGGTGGCGCTTGACGCGGTTGAGGCCCTCGAACTGCTGGCTGACCAGCACGGCCTTGAAGTGGGTCTGCAACCCACGGCTGTGCATATGGCTTTCATCCAGCACGCTCAAGTGTTCCGGGCTCAGGGCGACGAGTGCCGATTCGATACGCTGTTGCATGGTCATTCCTGTTTACTTCTTCTTGGCCGGGGCCGGGGCTTTTGGCGTCAGCTCGTTGGTCATGTCTTCCAGCAGCTTGTTCACCACAGGTACCGCGCTTTCCAGCTTGGCCTGGGTCATCTGGGCCGATTGCTGGGTCAGCTGGGGCATTTTCTCCAGGACTTTCTTGCCCAGTGGCGACTGGTAGAACGCAACCAGGTCCTTGAGCTCGGATTCGCTGAAGTTGTCGGTGTAGAGCTTGATCATGTCCGGCTTGAGCTTGTTCCAGCCGATGGCCTGGTCCAGGGCGGTGTTGGCCTTGGCCTGGTAGGTGTCCAGGACGGTTTGCTTGGAAGCAGGCGCCTTGGTCTGCTCGAAACGCTGGGCGAACATTTGTTGCACTTGCATGTACACCGGGGTACCCAGCTTGTCGGCATGGGCCAGGGTAAGGAAGGCTTCGGCACTGGCGTTGTGGCTGGCGGTATCGGCAAAAACCTGGCCGCTGGCACATACCAGAGCAACCGCGGTACAGATGGCACGAAGACGAGTCATCGAGTTTCCTTTTCTAGCAGGCGAGGTAAGACCCCAAGGGCGCCCATTCTGCGCCTAAAAAACGCCGCGGCTCAACCCCACGCCTTGTGGGGCCTGGTTTTGCGGGGCTTAATCCGATGAAAAGTCTTTTAAGGGAACCCCACCGGGCGATCAGGGCCTAAACTGCGCAAACGAACCTGAAGGAGTGTGCCCGATGAGCCGTATCGAAACCGACAGCCTGGGAGAAGTGCAAGTCCCGGATGACGCTTACTGGGGCGCGCAGACCCAACGCTCGCTGGTGAACTTCGCCATCGGCGACCAACGCATGCCCCTGGCTGTGTTGCACGCCCTGGCCCTGATCAAGAAGGCTGCGGCCCGGGTCAACGACCGCAATGGCGACCTGCCCGCCGACATCGCCCGGCTGATCGAACAGGCCGCTGACGAAGTGCTCGCCGGCGAACACGACGACCAGTTTCCCCTGGTGGTGTGGCAGACCGGCAGCGGCACCCAGAGCAACATGAACGCCAACGAAGTGATCGCCGGCCGTGCCAACGAGCTGGCGGGCAAGCCCCGTGGCGGCAAGAGCCCGGTGCATCCCAACGACCACGTCAACCGTTCCCAGAGTTCCAACGACTGCTTCCCCACCGCCATGAGCATCGCCGCCGTGCAGGCCGTCACCGAGAAGCTGTTGCCGGCGATCCGTGAACTGTCTGGTGGTTTGGCAGAGTTGTCGGCGCGCCACATGAAGCTGGTGAAAACCGGCCGCACCCACATGATGGATGCGACGCCCATCACCTTCGGCCAGGAAGTCTCGGCCTTTATAGCGCAACTCGACTACGCCGAACGCGCGATCCGCAGCGCCCTGCCCGCCGTGTGTGAACTGGCCCAGGGTGGTACTGCCGTCGGCACCGGGCTCAATTCACCCCACGGTTTTGGCGAGGCGATTGCCTCGGAATTGGCCGCGCTGTCGGGCCTGCCGTTTGTCACCGCACCGAACAAATTCGCCGCGCTGTCGGGCCATGAGCCGTTGACCACCCTGCACGGCGCCTTGAAGACCCTGGCCGTGGCCCTGATGAAAATCGCCAACGACCTGCGCCTGCTGGGCTCCGGCCCGCGTGCCGGGCTGGCGGAAGTCAAGTTGCCGGCGAATGAACCGGGCAGCTCGATCATGCCCGGCAAGGTCAACCCGACCCAGTGCGAAGCGCTGTCGATGCTGGCCTGCCAGGTGCTGGGCAATGACGTGACCATTGGCTTCGCCGCCAGCCAGGGCCACTTGCAGTTGAACGTGTACAAGCCGGTGATCATCCACAACCTGCTGGAGTCGATCCGCCTGCTGGCCGACGGTTGCAGCAACTTCCAGGAGCACTGCATCGCCGGCCTGGAACCCGACGCCGAGCAAATGGCCGCGCACCTTGAGCGTGGCCTGATGCTGGTGACTGCGCTGAACCCGCACATCGGCTACGACAAGTCCGCCGAGATTGCCAAGAAGGCATATGCCGAAGGGCTGACCCTACGGGAAGCGGCGCTGAAGCTGGGCTATCTCACGGACGAAGAGTTCGACCAGTGGGTGCGTCCGGAAAACATGCTGGAAGCCGGTCATTAAGACGCCAATCGTGCACGCCGGGCCCTGAGCCCGGCGAACAGCGACGGCGCCAACGCCACGGTCGCGGACCCCAGCACCACCAACACGGCCCCGCCGTAGCCGAGGGCATTGATGTCTTCGGCGTGCACATACTCGGGCCACATCCAGGCGGCCAGCGCTACCGCGACGAAGGTCACCAATGGCGTCAGCGCCAGGGTGGCGCTGACGCGCGAGGCTTCCCAGTGGGCCAGGGCTTCAGCGAATGCGCCGTAGGCAATCAGCGTATTGAAACAGCAGGCCAGCAGCAGCCAGCCTTGCAGCGGGCTCAGTTGCAGCGCTTCCATCGGGTGCGCCCATGGCGTCAGCAAGAGCGCGCAGGACAGGTAGATCACCATCATCACCTGCAACGAATTCCATACCGTCAGCAACTGCTTCTGGCCCAGGGCGTAGAAGGTCCAGATAGTGGTGGCCAGGAGAATCGTCAGCACCCCGGCGGTGTAGCTGCCCAGGGAGGTCAACAACTCGGTCAGGCGCTGGTTGAAGAACAGGCCGAAGCCGATGATCAGCACCAGCAGGCCCATGCCCTGCCCGAGGCTGAAGCGTTCCTTGAACACGAAGACGCTGGCGATCATCAGGAAGATCGGGCCCACCTGTACCACCAGTTGCGCGGTGCCGGGGCTCAGCAGTTTGAGGCCGACCAGGTAGAGCACGTAGTTGCCCATCAGGCCGCACACGGCGATTGCTACCAGCCAGCCACCTTTTGGTCCGAGGGAACGCCAGCTGGGCAGGCGCCTTACGGCGGCGAGATAGATAAACAGACAACTGCCGGAGACGACCAGGCGAAACCAGGTGACGGTGACGGGGTCCATCACCTGCAAGACCTGTTTGAGTTTGATCGGCAGAATGCCCCAGAGCAGCGCGGTCAGCAGGGCCAGGGATAAACCGTAGACCCAACGGCCCGATGAGATGTGCATGAGTGCCCCGAATGCCTGAGGTGGAGGAGGTGCATTCTAGGGGGATGTGAACGGATTGGGATACGGTGCTGATCAAATGTGGGAGCGGGCTTGCTCGCGAAGGCGGTCTATCAGCCAACATTTTCATCGACTGCCCCGCCGCATTCGCGAGCAAGTCGAATCGTCGCACCGCCACTCCCACACTGAGTCAGCGTACGGCTTCGAACAAGCCGGTGGCCCCCATGCCGCCGCCCACACACATAGTGACAATGCCGTAACGCAACTTGCGCCGCTGCAACTCACGCACCAGATGCCCCACCTGCCGCGACCCCGTCATCCCAAACGGATGCCCGATGGAAATCGACCCACCGTTGACGTTGTACTTGGCGTTATCAATTTCCAGCCGATTACGCGCATAAAGGCACTGCGAGGCAAACGCCTCATTCAACTCCCACAAATCAATATCCGCCACTGCCAGCCCACGGGCCTTGAGCAACTTGGGCACCGAAAACACCGGCCCGATCCCCATCTCATCCGGCTCACACCCCGCCACCGTAAACCCGCGAAAAAACGCCTTGGGCTTAAGCCCCAGTTCCAGCGCTTTTTCCAGGCTCATCACCAGTGTCATGGAAGCCCCATCAGACAACTGCGAGGAATTCCCCGCCGTCACCGACCCATCCTCCGCAAACACCGGCTTCAATCCCGCAAGACTGGCCAACGTCGTATCCGGACGATTGCAATCATCCCGATCCACCACCCCCTCCAACACCTGCACCGCGCCAGTGTTCTTGTCCTCAACCTTGTACTTCACCGCCATCGGCACGATTTCATCATCGAACAACCCGTCAGCCTGGGCCTGAGCCGTACGCTGCTGGCTTTGCAGCGCATACAGATCCTGCTCTTCACGACTGACGTGATACCGCCGCGCAACGATTTCCGCCGTCTGCCCCATGGGAAAGTAAATGCCCGGCACCTGCTCCTTGAGCCACGGATTGATCAGGTTATCGGTGTTGACGCTCTTCATGGTCAGGCTGATGGACTCGACCCCACCGGCCACGATGATCTCGCTGCAACCGGAAGCAATCTGGTTGGCGGCGATCGCAATCGCCTGCAACCCCGAGGAACAGAAACGGTTGAGGGTCATGCCCGCCGTACCGGTACCCAGTTGCGACAACACCGCCACATTGCGGCCGATGTTGTAGCCCTGGGCACCTTCGTTGGAACCGGCGCCGACGATGCAGTCCTCGACCGTGGCCGGGTCGATGCCATTGCGGGTCAGCAACGCGTTCACGCAATGGGCAGCCATGTCATCGGGACGGGTCTGGTTGAACTTGCCGCGAAAGGACTTGGCCAGGCCGGTTCGCACGCTGTCGACGATCACTACTTCACGCATGGGCTACCTCAATTGTTGTGGTTGTTGAGAGATGGATCGAGCATAGATCCCGCCCTCTTCAACCGCGACAATCATTCACCCCGCGTATGCAAAAGCATGGCGTTACTTCTTCTTGTCCTTCTTGTCATGCTTGTCGGTCTTGTCGAACGCTTCCTCCAGCGCCCGGTTGATGGTGCGCAGTACCTTCACCCGCGCCCAGCGCTTGTCGTTGGCTTCAACCAGCGTCCACGGCGCAATCTCGGTGCTGGTGCGGTCCACCATGTCACCCACCGCCGCCCGGTAGTCGTCCCACTTCTCGCGGTTACGCCAGTCGTCCTCGGTGATCTTGAAGCGTTTGAACGGGATTTCCTCGCGGGCCTGGAACCGCTCCAGCTGCGTCTGCTTGTCGATCGCCAGCCAGAACTTGACCACGATCACCCCGGCGTCGCGCAGTTGCTCTTCGAAGTCGTTGATCTCGCCGTAGGCGCGCATCCAGTCCGTCGGCGTGCAGAAGCCTTCGATGCGTTCCACCAACACCCGGCCATACCAGGAGCGGTCGAACACGGTGAACATGCCCCGCGCCGGAATCTTCTGCCAGAAACGCCACAGGTAAGGCTGGGCGCGCTCGTCTTCACTGGGCGCGGCAATCGGCACGATGTGGTACTGCCGGGGATCGAGGGCTGCCGCCACACGCCGGATGGCCCCACCCTTGCCCGCCGCGTCGTTGCCTTCAAACACCGTCACCAACGCGTGCTTGCGCATGCGCTTGTCGCGCATCAGCCCGGAGAACCGTGCCTGCTCGGTAATCAGTTGTTCTTCGTAATCGTCCTTTTCAAGGCTCAGGCTCATGTCCAGGCTGTTCAGCAGGCTCATCTGGTCAACCGCCGATGGCAGCGGCGCCGGGTTCATGCCGCTGGCTTTACCCTTGGGCACTTTCAAGGCGTTTTGCAGGCCTTCGAGCAGGATCTTGCCGACGGTCAGCCCGCGGTAGTGCGCATCGACACCCTCGATCACATACCAAGGCGCATAGTCACGGCTGGTGCGGCGCAGGATCCGCTCACCAAAATGCACAAACTTGTCGTAGGTCTTGGACTGCTGCCAGTCCAGCGGGCTGATGCGCCAGCTGTGCAGTGGGTCGTCCTGCAAGGCCTTGAGCCGGGATTTCATTTGCTTCTTGGAGAGGTGAAACCAGAACTTGAAGATCAGCGCGCCTTCGTCACACAGCATCTTTTCCAGGCGCTCGGCACCGGCGATGGCCTGGTCGAGCCGCGCATCCTTGATCTCGCCATGGACGCGACTCTGCAGCATCTGGCTGTACCAGTTACCAAAAAAGACCCCCATGCGGCCTTTCGCCGGCAGCTGGCGCCAGTAGCGCCAGGCCGGCGGGCGGGCCAGTTCTTCGTCGGTCTGCTGGTCGAAGGTGCGCACCTCGATCAGGCGCGGGTCCATCCATTCATTCAGCAATTTGACGGTTTCACCCTTGCCCGCACCTTCGATGCCATTGATCAGGATGATCACCGGGAAGCGCTTCTGCTGTTGCAGTTCGTACTGCACTTCCAGCAAGGCTTCACGCAGGGCCGGCACTTCGGCGTCGTAGGTGTCTTTGTCGATGGCGTGACCGATTTCGGCAGATTCGAACATGGGCGGCTCCGTTCCAGAAGTGATCAAGACTAGCGGATTGGGCAACAACACGTGGCAGGAAATTCCACAGCGGCTTGCCATGGATCAATGACAACCCTGTTGATCAGCTAGAATGGCCGCCTTGCCTTTGCCGAGCCGCTCATGAACCCCGTATCCCACGCCCAGCTTGACTGGGATGACCAAGGTCGCCCGCACTCGCGGGTCTTCGATGACGTGTACTTCTCCGACAAGTCGGGCCTTGAAGAAACCCGCTACGTGTTCCTCGAACAGAACCGTTTGCAGGAACGCTTTGCGGCGCTGCCGATGGGCGGGCGCTTGGTGATTGGTGAGACGGGCTTCGGCACCGGCCTGAATTTCCTGTGCGCCTGGCAGTTGTTTGATCAACACGCGGTGGCGGGTGCACGCCTGCATTTTGTCAGCGTGGAAAAGTACCCGCTGAGCCACGCCGACCTGCAGCGCGCCCTCGCCCTCTGGCCGGAACTGGCACCGTTCGCCGAGCAGCTGTTGGCGCAATACATCGCGATTCACCAAGGCTTCCAGCGGCTGGTACTGGATAACGGTCGAGTCACCCTGACGTTGCTGATCGGCGACGCCCTGGAGCAATTGCCGCAACTGGACGCACAGGTCGACGCCTGGTTCCTCGACGGTTTCGCCCCGGCCAAGAACCCCGACATGTGGACTGCCGAGCTGTTCGCCGAACTGGCGCGGCTGGCGGCGCCGGGCTCGACCATCAGCACCTTTACCAGCACCGGCTGGGTACGGCGGTTGATCAACGCCGCCGGGTTCAAGATGAAGCGCACCCCCGGCATCGGCCACAAGTGGGAAATCCTGCGGGGTGAGTTTCTCGGCTGGCCCGCTGAAACGCCTGCGCCTGCCGCGGCAAAACCCTGGTTTGCGCGCCCACCTGCGGTTTCCGGTGAACGCCATGCACTGGTCATCGGTGGTGGCCTGGCCGGTTGCGCCACGGCGGCCAGCCTGGCGGCACGCGGCTGGCGCGTCAGTTTGCTGGAACGCCACGCAGCGCTCGCACAGGAAGCTTCCGGCAACCCGCAAGGGGTGTTGTACCTCAAGCTTTCCGCCCATGGCACGGCACTTTCGCAGTTGATTCTCAGCGGTTTCGGCCACACCCGGCGCCTGCTGGAACACCTGCAACGTGGCGTGGACTGGGATGGCTGCGGCGTGCTGCAACTGGCCTTCAACGCCAAGGAAGCCGAGCGCCAGGCACAACTGGCCGGCGCTTTTGCCCAGGACCTGTTGCACCTGCTGGATAAAGAGCAGGCACAGGCGCGCGCCGGGATAACGCTGGAGCACGGCGGCTTGTTCTTCCCCGAAGGCGGCTGGGTTCACCCGCCGGCGCTGTGCGAATGGCAAGCCAGGCACCCGCTGATCGAAGTGCTCCAGCACCACGACGCCCTTGAGCTCAAGCAGGTCGACAGTCAGTGGCAGGCGTTGCAGGGCGATACGGTTCTGGCTCAAGCCAGTGTGGTCGTGCTGGCCGGCGCCGCCGAGATCAAGCGGTTTTCCTTCAGCGCTGACTTGCCCCTCAAGCGCATCCGCGGGCAAATCACTCGCCTGCCGCAAACGGCGCAAAGCCAGGCGTTGGCCACAGTAGTGTGCGCCGAGGGCTACGTCGCCCCGCCACGCCTGGGCGAGCACACCCTCGGTGCCAGCTTCGACTTCAAGAGCGATGACCTTACGCCCACGGTGGCCGAGCACGCGGGCAATCTGGAGATGCTGCGGGAAATCTCCCTCGATTTGCTGCAACGCCTGGGCGCCGACAGCCTGGCACCCGAACAGCTTGAAGGCCGCGCCGCCTTCCGTTGCACCAGCCCGGACTACCTGCCGATCGTCGGGCCGCTGGCGCAGCGAGAGGCGTTTGATCACACCTACGCCGCCCTTGGCAAAGACGCCCGGCAGGTCCCTGATGCGCCGTGCCCGTGGTTGCACGGCGTGTATATCAACAGTGGCCATGGCTCACGGGGGCTGGTCACCGCGCCACTCTGTGCAGAGCTGCTGGCCGCCTGGCTCGACAATGAGCCCCTGCCGCTGCCGCGCAGTGTCAGCGAAGCCTGTCACCCCAATCGCTTCGCGCTGCGTGCCCTGATCCGCGGTAACCCAGGCAAATCCTGAGGGCCACGACGGGCTTGCAACCCGTCAAGGCTCTTTGCCTTATAACGTATTGTTCTAAAACTCCCACAATTTACCCGGGTCAGTCTCTGGGTACCCGCCGTTTTGGCGGGCTGCATTTCTATCCCTCCCCAACGGAAAAACCGGTAAGGAATTTATGTGCGGATTAGCTGGAGAGTTACGTTTCGATCACCAACCTGCCGACCTGGCAGCGGTGGAACGAATCACCCATCACTTGGCGCCACGCGGTCCTGACGCGTGGGGCTTTCATGCCCAGGGGCCGATTGCCCTGGGCCATCGACGCCTGAAAATCATGGACCTGTCGGATGGCTCCGCCCAACCGATGGTAGACGCCCAGCTGGGCCTGTCCCTGGCGTTCAACGGCGCGATCTATAACTTCCCGGAATTGCGTGAAGAGCTGGAAGCCCTGGGCTACGCCTTCTATTCCGGTGGCGACACCGAAGTGCTGCTCAAGGGCTACCACGCCTGGGGCGAAGCCCTGCTGCCCAAGCTCAACGGGATGTTCGCCTTCGCCATCTGGGAGCGCGATGCCCAGCGCCTGTTTATCGCCCGTGACCGCCTCGGCGTGAAGCCGCTGTACCTGTCGCGCACCGGCCAGCGCCTGCGTTTTGCCTCGGCCCTGCCGGCGCTGCTCAAGGGTGGCGATATCAACCCGATCCTCGATCCGGTGGCCCTCAATCACTACCTGAACTTCCACGCCGTGGTGCCGGCGCCGCGCACCCTGCTGGCGGGCATTGAAAAGCTGCCGCCCGCCTCCTGGATGCGCATCGACGCCGATGGCAAGACTGAACAGAAAACCTGGTGGACCCTGCCCTACGGCCCCCACGCCGGTGAAGCCAACCTGACCCTGGAAGACTGGACCGACCGCGTGCTCGACAGCACCCGCGAAGCCGTGGCGATTCGTCAGCGGGCGGCGGTGGATGTGGGCGTGCTGCTTTCCGGCGGTGTCGATTCCAGCATGCTGGTGGGTCTGTTGCGGGAAGTCGGCGTGCAGGACCTGTCGACCTTCTCCATCGGTTTTGAAGACGCTGGCGGCGAGCGCGGCGACGAGTTCCAGTATTCAGACTTGATCGCCAAGCATTACGGCACCCGTCACCACCAACTGCGTATCGCCGAAAGCGAAATCATCGAGCAATTGCCGGCGGCGTTCCGTGCCATGAGCGAGCCGATGGTCAGCCATGACTGCATTGCCTTCTACCTGCTGTCCCGGGAAGTGGCCAAGCATTGCAAGGTGGTGCAAAGCGGCCAGGGCGCCGATGAACTGTTCGCCGGTTACCACTGGTACCCGCAGGTGGATGGCGCAAGCGACCCGTACGCGGCCTACCGCGACGCATTTTTCGACCGCAGCTACGACGACTACGCCGCTACCGTCGCGCCGAAATGGTTGACCGCGAATGACGCCGCCGGTGACTTCGTGCGCGAGCATTTCGCCCAGCCCGGCGCCGATGCGGCGGTGGACAAAGCCCTGCGCCTGGACAGCACCGTGATGCTGGTGGATGACCCGGTCAAGCGCGTCGACAACATGACCATGGCCTGGGGCCTGGAAGCGCGCACGCCGTTTCTCGACTATCGCCTGGTAGAACTGTCGGCCCGCGTGCCGGGCAAATTCAAATTGCCGGACGGCGGCAAGCAAGTGCTCAAGGAAGCGGCGCGCCGGGTTATCCCGAGCGAGGTCATCGACCGCAAGAAAGGCTACTTCCCGGTGCCCGGCCTCAAGCATTTGCAGGGTGACACCTTGAACTGGGTGCGTGAGCTGCTGCTGGACCCAGGCCAGGACCGCGGCCTGTTCAACCCGGCCATGCTCGACCGCCTGCTCACCGATCCCCAAGGCCAACTGACCCCGTTGCGCGGCTCCAAGCTGTGGCAACTGGCGGCGCTGAACCTGTGGCTCAGCGAACAAGGAATCTGATTCATGAAACCTCATGCCACGGCTTACAGCCAACGCTTGCTGCGAGGGCAGGCGCCCTCCTACGAGCGCCTGCAAGCCCGCTTCGCCGAAGACGGCAGCGAACTGGACCCCACGCCGATTGCCGTGCATTGCGGTTGGGGCCGGCTGTTGATCGGCCACACCTTCCCGGACCCGGCGAGCCTGGCCCTGGAGTTGCTCAACGAGCAGCCGGG
Source organism: Pseudomonas sp. KK18 (assembly GCF_037094675.1). Taxonomy (NCBI): domain Bacteria; kingdom Pseudomonadati; phylum Pseudomonadota; class Gammaproteobacteria; order Pseudomonadales; family Pseudomonadaceae; genus Pseudomonas; species Pseudomonas sp. KK18. The sequence continues at coordinate 2,187,698 of NZ_CP146605.1, read as the reverse complement.
CGAGCGGGATATCGCGCTGTATGTGGCGGCGCCGCAGCAGATCCTCGGGATTGATCCCCAGCAGTTGTTTCTCGACCCGTCCGATACCCTGCGCCTGTGGTTCACCGACTATCGTCCGGCGACCCGAGTGTTTCGCGGGTTCCGGATTCGCCGGGTACAAACCGAGGCGGACTGGCAGGCGGTGAACCAGCTGTACCAGGGGCGCGGCATGTTGCCGGTGGACCCGGCGCTGCTCACGCCACGCCATCAAGGCGGCCCGGTGTATTGGCTCGCCGAGGACGAAGACAGCGGCGCGGTGATCGGCAGCGTGATGGGCCTGAACCACCAGAAGGCCTTTCACGATCCGGAGAACGGCTGCAGCCTCTGGTGCCTGGCGGTCGACCCGCAATGTACCCGCCCCGGGGTGGGTGAAGTGCTGGTGCGCCACTTGATCGAACACTTCATGAGCCGTGGCCTGAGCTACCTCGACCTGTCGGTGCTGCACGACAACCGCCAGGCGAAAAGTCTCTACGCCAAGCTTGGCTTTCGCGCGCTGACCACCTTCGCCATCAAGCGCAAGAACGGGATCAACCAGCCGCTGTTCCTCGGCCCTGGCCCGCAGGCGGAGTTCAATCCCTATGCGCGGATCATTGTCGAGGAAGCCCATCGGCGCGGGATCGACGTGCAAGTGGACGATGCCGATGCCGGCTTGTTCACCCTGAGCCACGGTGGCCGCCGGGTGCGCTGCCGCGAATCCCTCAGCGACCTGACCAGCGCCATCAGCATGACTTTGTGCCAGGACAAGAGCCTGACCCACAAGGTGTTCAAGGCCGCAGGCCTGAACCTTCCGGCCCAGCAATTGGCCGGCAGTGCCGATGACAACCTGGAGTTTCTCGACGAGCACCAGCGTATTGTGGTCAAGCCGCTGGATGGCGAACAAGGCCAGGGTGTGGCGGTGGATTTGCAGACCATTGAAGACGTGCAAAAAGCCATTGAGGCGGCCCGCCAATTCGACACCCGTGTACTGCTGGAAAGCTTCCACGAAGGCCTCGACCTGCGCATTCTGGTGATCGGCTTTGAAGTGGTCGCCGCCGCCATTCGCCGCCCGGCGGAAGTCACCGGCGATGGTCAGCATTCCATTGGCGCGTTGATCGAAGCCCAGAGCCGCCGACGCCAGGCCGCCACCGATGGCGAAAGCAAAATTCCCCTGGACCATGAAACCCAACGCACCCTGCAGGCGGCCGGCTACGACTACAACAGCATCCTGCCCCGTGGCGAACGCCTGGCGGTGCGGCGTACCGCCAACCTGCACACCGGCGGTTGCCTGGAAGACGTCACCGCCATCCTCCACCCGACCCTGGTGGACGCCGCCGTGCGCGCCGCCCGTGCCCTCGACATTCCCATGGTGGGACTGGACCTGATGGTGCCGGCCGCCGACCAACCGGACTACGTGTTTATCGAAGCCAACGAACGGGCCGGGCTGGCCAACCATGAACCGCAGCCGACGGCTGAAAAGTTCGTGGACCTGTTGTTTCCCCATAGCCAACCGACGGCGTGAATGATCGTTCCCACGCTCTGCGTGGGAACGCAGCCCGTGACGCTCCGCGTCACAAGAGAGGACGCAGAGCGTCCCATGAGGCATTCCCACGCAGAGCGTGGGAACGATCATCCTCAACTCATCAGGAGTCTTTATGACCCGAACCATCCCCGAACCGGATCTCGCTTACCTGCAAAAAGTGCTGCTGGAAATGCTCGCCATTCCCAGCCCCACCGGGTTTACCGACACCATCGTGCGCTACGTCGCCGAGCGCCTTGAAGAACTGGGCATTCCCTTTGAAATGACCCGGCGCGGCACCATCCGCGCCACCCTCAAGGGCCAGAAAAACAGCCCCGACCGCGCCGTTTCCGCGCACCTGGACACCATCGGCGCCGCCGTGCGGGCGATCAAGGACAATGGCCGCCTGACCCTCGCGCCGGTCGGCTGCTGGTCCAGCCGTTTTGCCGAAGGCAGCCGCGTCAGCCTGTTCACCGATAACGGCGTGATCCGTGGCAGCGTGCTGCCGTTGATGGCCTCCGGTCACGCGTTCAATACGGCCGTGGATGAAATGCCCATCAGTTGGGACCACATCGAACTGCGCCTGGATGCCTACTGCGCCACCCGCGCCGACTGTGACTCCCTGGGTATCAGCGTCGGCGATTTCGTCGCCTTCGACCCGCTGCCGGAGTTCACCGAGAGCGGGCATATCAGCGCCCGCCACCTGGACGATAAAGCGGGGGTTGCCGCGCTGCTGGCGGCGCTCAAAGCGATTGTCGACAGCGGCCAGCCGCTGCTGATCGACTGCCATCCGCTGTTCACCATCACCGAAGAAACCGGCAGTGGTGCGGCGGCGGCATTGCCGTGGGATGTGAGTGAGTTCGTCGGCATCGACATTGCGCCGGTGGCCCACGAGCAGCACTCCAGCGAGCACGCGGTGAGTGTGGCGATGCAGGATTCCGGCGGGCCGTATGACTATCACCTGTCCCGCCACCTGCTGCGCCTGGCGGCGGAAAATGAGCTACCGGTGCGTCGCGACCTGTTTCGCTACTACTTCAGCGACGCGCATTCGGCGGTGACCGCCGGCCACGACATTCGCACCGCACTGCTGGCGTTTGGTTGCGATGCCACCCACGGCTATGAGCGCACGCACATCGACAGCCTCGCCGCCCTGAGTCGCCTGCTGGGCGCGTACATCCTCAGCCCGCCGGTGTTCGCCAGCGATGCACAGCCGGCCAAGGGCTCCCTCGACCGGTTCAGTCACCAGATCGAACACGACACACAAATGGAGAGTGATACCCGCGTGCCGTCGGTGGACAGCCTGGTGGGCCAAAAAACCTGAGACTGGCAACTCGGATCCCGGCGCAGTAGCATCGCCGGGATTCCCTAGCCGAGGCTTGTATGCTGATTCCCTACGATGCACTTGAAGTCGACACCCTGACACGCCTCATCGAAGACTTCGTGACCCGCGACGGCACCGACAATGGTGACGACACACCCCTGGAAACACGGGTGCTGCGGGTACGACAGGCGCTGACCAAGGGCCAGGCGCTGATTGTTTTCGACCCCGAAAGCGAGCAGTGCCAGTTGATGCTCAAGCACGATGTGCCCAAGCACCTGTTCGACTGAGACTCAAGGATTGGGCACAGGCACTGGATGGATATTGGTCTGCTGCCCGTGGCGACTGAGGATCTTCTGATAGACCTCCGCCCGGTGCACATTGACCCCCACCGGCGCTTCCACACCCAACTTCACTTGGGTGCCGTTCACTTCCAGAATGCGCAAGGTGATCTGGTCACCCACCGAAATTATTTCACCTACCGCGCGGCTTAATACCAGCATGGGGTTCGTCCTTTTTAAGTTACCGAACCCCGACCATGCGCTCCCTGCCTGGCACCATCAATGGCCTTCAGGTTAAACAGGCATGCCTTACACATCAGGGTAAATTACCCTACAGACAGGCAGTGAATAATCTCGAATTACACCCAAGAACCAAACGATATGTTCAAATTTGCAGGCACTCTCTGTGGCTAGAGAGCTTGTTGTGGCGAGGAGCTTGCTGTGGCGAGGGAGCTTGCTCCCGCTGGGGTGCGAAGCAGCCCCCAATAAGGTCAATGCATTCTTTCAGGAAGACTTGGGCGGCTGGTTTTGGGGCTGCTTCGCACCCCAGCGGGAGCAAGCTCCCTCGCCACAACAAGCCCTCGCCACATCAGGTGCTCACCTGAAATTCAACCTTTTACCGCCTGCGACTGGGCTTTCGCCCGCATCTTGTCCGCCATCACGGTCATCTCGTCATACAGCAGTTGCGGGTTCTTCTGTTTCAATGCCCAGGCCATGCGCCCCTGCTCGTGGGGCAGGATCATGAATTGCCCTTGCGCCACCTGCTGGTAGATGTAGTCGGCGATCTGTGCGGCGGTAATCGGCGAGCTTTCCAGCAGCTTGCCCACCTGGGCCTTCATCGCGGGCGTCGGCCCGCGGAACGAGTCCAGCAGGTTGGTCTGGAAGAAGGATGGGCACACCACATGCACGCCGACTTCCTGTTGCTTGAGTTCCACCAGCAGGCTCTCCGAGAGCGCCACCACGCCGGCCTTGGCCACGTTGTAGTTGCTCATGGCCGGGCCCTGCATCAGGGCGGCCATGGACGCGATGTTGATGATGCGGCCCTTGCTCTTTTCCAGCAGCGGCAGGAAGGCCTTGCAGCCCTTGACCACGCCCATCAGGTTGATTGCGATCTGCCAGTCCCAGTCTTCCAGGGACAGTTCGCTGAAGAACCCGCCCGATGCGACACCGGCGTTGTTGACGATCACGTCGATGCCACCGAGCTTTTCCTCACAGGCCTGTGCGAACGCGGTGAGCTGGCTGTAGTCGCGCACGTCGCAGCGCTGGGTGAAACCGTCACCGCCGGCCTGGCGTACAAGCTTGAGGGTTTCTTGCAGGCCCGCTTCGCTGACGTCCGACAAGGCCAGTTGCCAACCCTCGCGGGCCCAGCGCAGAGCGATTTCGCGACCCAGGCCAGAACCGGCGCCGGTGATCATCATGCGATTTTGCATAGGAAAGTAGCCTTGTGGTTCACGGAAGAAGTGAGCCGCAGTGTAGCGAAGGTTTTTCCCGCACCCACGCACCATCAGACTGCTGAATGCCCCAGGCAAACCGTGGGCCGGGTCGGATAGCGGGAAACCCGCCAAGTTCCATTTATTTGAACTAAGGACAGTTATTTGCAACGGGGTTAAAGGAAATAAGCAAGTTAGCGAAAAGCTTTAAAAAAACACGGAATTTTCTGCCAAACACATGGGTCGGAGTTATTAAGGCGTCCGTATCAGTTGTCGGGCCTATCCGTTAAATACCAGGTCTTTTCAGAAGACAATAAGGAAAACAAAACATGAGCCTCATTCTTATCATTATTCTGATCCTCCTGCTGGTCGGCGGTCTTCCAGTGTTCCCTCACTCACGCAATTGGGGTTACGGACCATCGGGTATTCTCGGTACTGTGTTGGTAGTGCTGCTGATTCTGTTGTTGCTCGGCAAGATATAACGCGTTCCAGCGTGCAAAAAAAAGAGGCCTTGAAAGGCCTCTTTTTTTATGCGCGGGTGTTTAGTCCGGCTTGCCGTCCACTACACCGGCGGTGTTGTCCAGCAGGCTCTTGGTAGCGGTCTGCAGGAACGATTCGAGCTTCTGCTTCAACGCAGCCTCGTCCGGCGACTCTGGAATCACTTTCCCGGTCGGGTTGGCGCCCAGTTCGTATTCCCACAACTTCGGCGGCATTTCCTTGGGCAGTACCAGCACGCGGTCACCGGTAAGCAAGGCGACGGTCTGGTCGCTGCCCGACGGCTTGATCACGCCAAAGCCCTTGTCGCCTTCTGGCAGGTTGAGCAGGTCGCGGCCCCAGCACTGGTGCAGGGTGTCACCGCCCAGGCGGCCCATGATGGTCGGCACGATGTCGATCTGGGTGCCCACGGTGTGGTCACGCTCGCCGAACTTCTCCTGCATGCCCGGTGCGATCATCAGCATCGGCACGTTGAAGCGGCCCAGGTCCATTTCGGTGATCTGCTGCTCGTTGCCGAAGCCGTGGTCGCCCACGATCACGAACAGGGTTTCCTTGAAGTACGGCTCCTTGCGGGCCTTTTCAAAGAACTGGCCCAAGGCCCAGTCGGAGTAGCGCATGGCCGTCAAATGCTCGTTGAGGCTGCCACGGTCGGTGACCTTCTCGACCGGCAATGGCGTCGGCAACGCGTACGGCGTGTGGTTGGACAGGGTTTGCAGCAGCGCATAGAACGGCTTGCCGCCTTCACGGGCCTTCAACTCTTCCAGGCCACGGTTGAACATGTCCTGGTCGGACACGCCCCAGGTCGGGTCCGAGAACACCGGGTTGACGAAGTCATTACGCCCGATGAAGTTGGTCATGCCCTGGTTGCTGAAGAAGCCCGACTGGTTATCCCAGGCGAAGTCGCCGTTGTAGACGTACACGTCATCGAAATCGCGATGGCTGAGCAACTGCGGCAGGCCCGACAGCTTGTGGCTGCCTTCCGGAGTCTGCATCAGGTATTCGAAACCCGGCAGGTTCGGGAAGCAGGCCATGGTGGCGAACATACCCTGGTGGGTGTGGGTGCCGTTGGAGAAGAAGCGGTCGAACAGCAGGCCTTCCTTGGACAGTTTGTCGAAGTACGGCGTGATGTTGCCCGGGCGGCCCAGGGCGCCCACCGAGTGACCGGCGAAGCTTTCCATCAGGATAACCACGACGTTCTTGATCGGCAGGGTCTTCTCGGCCGGCGGCGTGAAGTCACGGCGTACCGCGGCGGTGTCGGTGTCGACCAGTTTCTCGGTCGGCAATACCAGCATGTCGCGCACGGTCTGGGTGGCCAGCGGCTGCTCCAGGGTGGCTTTCCAGATGTTCGAACGCTCCTCGGAGAAGCGCGATTTCGCCGCCGCAATCAGCGACAAGGTACCGTTGAGGCCCAACTGGTTGGCGAAGTTCGAGTCGGTGGTGTACACGTCGCCCCAACGCAGTGGCGGGCCCTGGCGCAGGGTGCCACGGATGGCGACCACGGCGACCAGCAGGCAGACCACGAACACCGCGATGCGCGTGTACCACGGCGCTACCTGGCGAGTGCCGATGCTGCCACCGCTGAACGGGCCGCGTGGGCGCGTTGCACGGTCGGCGCCTTTGAAGGCGATGCTCAGGATCAGCGTACCCACGGCCCAGGCCAGCAGGTAGCGCACCACCGGGAAACCGTACCAGAGCATGCTCATCACGGTTTTCGGGTCTTCCTTCACGTACTGGAAGACCAGGCCGTTGAGGCGCTGGTGGAACTCGCGGTAGAAGTCCATTTCCATCAGGCCCAGGAACAGCGCGATGCTGGACGCGACCGTCAGCCACAAGCGGAAGAACCCGCGCGCCGCCATGGCCCGTACGCTGAACAACGCCAGCAGCAACGGCACCAGCACGTACATCACCAGGCGGATATCCAGGCGCAGGCCGTTGGCGAACGCTTCAAGGAAAGTCGAGGCCGGTGTGTCGAGGATCATCTCGCGGTTGTAGACCAGCAGCGCCAGGCGCAGCAGGGAGAACATCACCATCATGATCAAGGCACAAAGCAGCGTGTACGCCAGATGGGATTTGACGGTCGGTTGCAGCAAGCGATTAGAAGCTCGCTGCTGATTCAGGGCGTCCGGGTTTGCCATGTCGTTTTAGGACCCATTGGAAGTTTAAGTTGCGAATGAATACAGCGGCGCCCCGCCCTCGCCCAGGCAGGCTGGGGTAGACGGTGAACGCAATGGCGCAAATGGTGCCCGATCAACGCCGGCAACGCCATTGATTACTCACTCCTGCAGTAGGTGGGCACTCGTTTTAGAGCACTCGACAGGGGAAATAGCCGGCGAATTGTCTTGGATGGAATGTGAAAATTTTGTACAGCGAATATCTCGAAACACAATAACGGGCGTACGGAAACAGATGTGGGAGCGGGCTTGCTCGCGAATACGGTAAATCAGTCGATACATCAGGTGACTGTTACACCGTCTTCGCGAGCAAGCCCGCTCCCACACTTACTGTGCCCGCTCTGGATAGCGTTGTTTGGATCAGATCCGCACGTTACCGCGCGGCCCGGCGATCGCCCAGATGATCAAGCCCAGTACCGGCAGCAGCAGGATCAACAGGATCCACAACACTTTGGCGCCGGTACTCGCGCCGCTTTTGAACACGTTGATGATCGCCCAGATATCCAGCGCGAGGATGATCAACCCGATCAGACCATTAAAAGTGGAACCCATGGTGTCGCTCCTAAGTGAGGGCTTGCCTGCTTAGGATAGTCAGCCGTGGCCAGGGGTTCCGTTTTATTTCAGACGTGTACCGCAACCCGCAGGGCTTCCAGCGATGGTTCGCCCTTTATGCCGGTTTCAGCACACAACTCCAGCACCCGTGGCACGTCGTCGCCGTAGACCAGCACAGCCTGGATCTCGTCGTCCAGCAACTGGCTGAAGTTCATCAGCACGTAGCCGCCGTTCTCCGGGTTGAGGGCGCTCATCTGGATCTGGATGCGGTTCAGCGCGGTCAGGGCTTCGGTCTTGGCCAGTTGCTTGGGCTTGAGGTTGAACGCCACGCCGGGGCCAAAGGAGGCGACGATCTGGGCGAACAGGTCCAGGTAGGTGTCGGCCTGGAACAGCACGGTGTCAGGCAGGCTGCCGACGACGATCCACTCACCCAGGGGAATCGGGAAAGTGTCGTCGTAGTTGATGTCGGGGTTGGCGGCCAGGAAAGCGTCGGGATCGGCGTAGGCCTGGGCCGCCTCGTCCGCCACCCTGGCGATCTCGGGTTCGCTCATGCAGCCGGAGCTGATTTTGCTGATGAGTTCGACGAGTGCGGTTTTCATGGGGTGGTCCTGTGGCGGGGCTGATTTTGAGGGCGCAAAGCCTACACCAGTTTTTGCAACTGCGCCGCCGTATCCACCGCCCCCATGGTCTGCGCGGCTGCCAGCGCGGTCACGCCCTGAGCATCGGTGGCCTTGGGATTGGCGCCCTGGCTGATCAGGTAGTCCACCATTTCGGTACGGTTGAACATCGCCGCCATCATCAAGGCGGTGCGACCATCAGAGGATGCGCCTTCGACCAACGCTCCGCCTTCGATCAACGCCTTGACCACCGGCAGGTTGCCCTTGAACGCCGCGCCGGCAATCGGCAGCTGGTTCTTGTCGTTGGCAATCTGGGGGTCGGCCTTGAATTCCAGCAGCACTTTCACCGCGTCCACATGGCCATGGTAGGCCGACAGCATCAACAGCGTATCGCCATTGTGGTTGCGCAGGTTCGGCGGCAAGCCCTTGGCCAGCAACGCCGCCAGCATCGCGGCATCGCCCTTGCGCGCCACGTCGAACACCTGCTCGGCAAATTCGGCGGCTTCATCTTCGGTCATTTGTTTGGCTTGGTCTGACATGTGGGGCTCCTTGTCTGGTGTTTCATAAGGCGCCCAGTCTCGCGATGGAGTTCCCCACTGTCATGCCTTTTTTCCCAAAAGCGGCGATAGGCAGAATCAATAACGGAACTTGCCCGCCTGGATGTCCGCCAACAGTTGCCCGGTGACCGGCACATAACTGTCCGACCCAGGCAGCCAGGCAAAGATCGGATCATCACCGGCCTTGCCCGGGTCGAACGCTTCCTCCTTGAGTTTCACCTTCTGGTATTTGAAGGTGCCCGTGGTTTCCATCTTCACCTTGATCCGCAGGAACAACGGCACCGCATACGCGGGCAATTGCCCGTGGGCGAAGGTCAGCAACTCGCGCATGTCCAGGGAAGCCAGGGATTCGGCAGGCGTAATGGCCGCCATGCCCGCGCGGCCGTTGGTGTTTTCAATCTCCACGCCGTAGGCCACCACTTCGGAAATCTGCGGGTGCTGCAGGAAGATGTTCTCGACTTCGGTGGTGGAGACGTTTTCACCTTTCCAGCGGTAGGTGTCCCCCAGCCGGTCAACGAATTGGGCGTGGCCGAAGCCGATATTGCGCAACAGGTCGCCGGTGTTGAAATAACGGTCGCCCTTCTCGAACACGTCGCTGAGCACCACCTTGCGGTTCTTCTCGGGGTCGGTGTAGCCGTCGAACGGTGCCTTGTCATCGATCCTGGCCAGCAGCAGCCCCTGGCCCCCCTTGGGCACTTCGCGCATGAAACCGTCGGCGCCGCGAATCGGCTCACAGCTGTCATGGGCGTAGTCCACCAGTGCCCAGTGCATCAGGGAAAAGCCAATGGTGTTGTCGAAGTTCAGCACATTGGTGAAGCCAATGTTGCCGTCACTGGCGGCGTACAGCTCGCAGATATGATCGACGCCAAAGCGCTGCTTGAACTCAGCCCAAACCCCAGGGCGCAGGCCGTTGCCGATCATCTTCGTCACACGGTTATCACGGTCCTGCTCGCTCGCGGGCTGGTCGATCAGGTAGCGGCACAGCTCGCCGACATAACCCAGGGTGGTCGCATTGAATTTGCGCACATCGTCCCAGAACTGGCTGGCGCTGAACTTGCGGCGAATCGCGAACCCCGACGCCCCGGCAATCGCCGAACCCCAGCACACGCACAGGCCAGTGGCGTGATACAGCGGCAAGGTGCAATAGACGACATCCTCGGGCCCCATATCCAGGGCGATGGTGCCGAAACTGGCCGAGGACTTCATCCAGCGGCCGTGTTTGAAAATGCCGGCCTTGGGCAAGCCGGTGGTGCCGGAGGTGTAGATATAGAAGCAAGGGTCGTTGAAGTAGATCTGCTGAGTGCTGGCGGGGTTTTCCACCGGGCAGTCGGCGCTGGCGGCCATCAGGTCGACGTAATCCGGCGGCACATGGCTGTGCTGCTGATCGGCAATAAACCAGGTTTTATCCGCCTCGATGGCCACCTGGCTGCGCACGGCCTCGTAGGCCCCTACCAACTCGGCTCCCACCACGATGGCCGCCGGTGCCACCAGGTTGAGGCTATGTACCAGCGCCGACTGGGTTTGCGAGGTATTGAGCATCGCGCAAATGCCGCCCACCTTGGCCACGGCCAGTACGCTGAGCAACAACTCGGGGCGGTTCTCGATAAACAACGCCACCACGTCGCCCTTGCCGATCCCCTGCTGCTGCAGGTAGTGAGCCATGCGGTTGGCCTGCTGATTGGCCTGGCGGTAGCTCAGCACCGTGTCGCCATACAGCAGCGCGGCGCCGTCGGGGTTGCGTTGGGTGGCTTGTTCAAAGGTCCAGCCCAGGCCGCACGGCTGGTCGGGATCGGTGATGTTGGCAACGCGGATTCCGCGCACCAGGCGCGGCAGCGCACGGACAATGGTGGGCACCTTACGCAGCATCATGCCCCAGGTGATCATGTCACTTGGCGGGTGGTTCATGGCGGGAACGTCCTTTTTCTTATTGTTCGTATGACCCTCAAGGCACCCATCGCACTGTTAGACCCGCGCCGAATGCCTTGCAGGAAAATACGCCAGCCGTTCTTCGGCTGTACACGCAGGATTTGAAAAGTTTTGTATCCCGAAAGGAAAAGGAATTTTGCGCACCGCCAGGTGGTCACTATGGAAGACCTGCCTTGCGTGCCAGCGGTGAAACACTTGGCAAAACCCCGCAAAATGCAGGATGCACGATGGCCATTCATGCAAATTGCACGAAACTGGAAATCTTAAAATTTTATAACTATTTGATTTATAACGATTTTTTAAGATACTCAGTACTGGCACAATCACTGCACCTATCACTCCACGCTGCAAAACATGAGCTAACGGAGCTGATAGACATGAGCCTGATCCAAGATAAATTTTCTTCTGTGTTCTCCAATTTCGACGTCACCACCCAGGCGCGTCCTGATGGCGGCATCCTGCTGACATTGCGTAACAGCGAAGGCAAGCAGATCAAACGTTCGATCTCTTATCAGCAACTGCACACGGCCGACCAACTGACGTGGGTCATCAGCGCCATTCGCCGCGACCTGGCTGAACAAGCCAGCGACCTGCCACAGATTTCGATGCTGCAAAGCCAGAATCGCTTTGCCCTGCCGACCTACCATTCGGCTTGACTGTCATGCAGGACCCGAACAGGTCGTGGTGCCGTTGCGCACCACGGCCTTTTTTTATTTGCACAATCCCTGTTTCACCGCCTCGTTCACGGCCTGGACCCGGTTAGTCACCTGCAACTTGCCGTAGATGTTGCGCAGGTGAAACTTCACCGTGGCCTGGGAGATGGAGCGAATCCTGCTGATTTCCCACACCGTCTTGCCCTCGACCGCCCAATGCAGGATTTCCCGTTCCTTTGGGGTCAGGGGTTTACCCGACAACATCGCACGCGCCTTGCGGTTGGCAACCGGCGCGCTGTCAGTTTGCGTGGACGGTTGTTCCTGTGGCTCCGAACCGCTCATGCAGGCCCCTCTCTTCATATAGGTCTTGTAACGCCCGAAGTCGGATTACTCCTATTGACAGGCGAATAAATATTGAGACCAGAGAGAGTTACACAAAGAGTGGAAGTAACAAGTAAGGTCAACGATAAACAGCTGTTACCCACAAACTTTCAAGTTTATTCCTACAGCGATTTCCAACCTGAAGGAATTGAAGTTAAAAAAATGCCGCCTGTTCAGGAGGCATTGCCGGACGAACTTAGTCATCAAGCCGGGGAAAACCCTCGGCGATCGCGTCGCCGGTCAGCATGACCGCCAGCCCTTCAGGGTCACTGAACAGGCGGATCGCCACAAAGTGCGGGTTCTCCCCCATATCAAACCAGTGCGGGATGCCGCTCGGCACCAAGATCAGGTCGTTTTTCTCGCAGAACACCGCGTACACATAATCTTCGATGTGCAAGGTAAACAGCCCACGACCCGCTACGAAAAAACGCACGTGGTCTTGGGCCATGCGGTGTTCGTCGAGTCGCTCGGCGCGCAATTGGGCTTTCTGCGGGTGATCATTGCTGATGCGGAGCACATCAACGGTGGTGTAGCCGCGCTCGGTCATCAGCTTGTCGATGGGCGCCTGGTAGGCGGCGATAATCTCAACCTCGCTGGCCCCGGGCTCAAGTCGGGTAGCCGCCTGCCAGCGATCGAACCCCACACCCAGCTCGGCCAGGGTCGAGGCGATATCGTCCTGGTGAGTCAGGACCTTGTTCGGGGTGTCGGGGGTGCAGACGTGGTAAACCGCGAGATAGCTCATCAAACTCTTCCTCTGTCACGGGAGCCGCTCATGGCCGCTCCTCTTGCAATCGAATGCCAATGATTAGGGCGGCGGCCAGGGCCGCGACGCTGGCAATGCTGAAGGTCAGGGTCGGCCCCAGCAGGTTCCAGCTGTAACCTGAATAGAGTGCGCCCAGCGCACCGCCGGTACCGGCCAGTGCCGCATACAGTGCCTGGCCCTGCCCTTGCTGGCGAGCACCAAAGCTGCGTTGCACGAACTGGATGGCCGCCGCGTGGAAGCTGCCGAAGGTCGCCGCGTGCATCACCTGCGCCAGCAACAGCACCCAGAAGAATTCGGCAAAGGAGCCCAGCAGCAACCAGCGCAGTGCGGCCAGCAGGAAACTCGCCATCAACACCCGGCGTACCGAAAAGCGCGTGAGAATCCGGCTCATGGCCAGGAACATCAAGACTTCCGCCACCACGCCCAGCGCCCACAACATGCCGATCACGCCACGGCTGTAACCGAGGTGTTCAAGGTGCAGGGTGAGGAAGGTGTAGTACGGACCATGGCTCATCTGCATCAGCGCCACACACGCATAGAACGCCAGCACGCCGGGGCTGCGCAGTTGCCGCAAAAAGCCGTCACCGGCCAGGCGATTCCCCTGGCTCAGGGGCTGCGCATTCGGCACCCAGAGGCTGGCGCCGATGATGCCGGCCATGATCACCACGACCACCACCGGGTAGATATCCAGGCTCAGCCAGTCGAACAAGCGGCCCATGATCACCACGGTGAGGATAAAACCGATGGAGCCCCACAACCGCACCTGGCTGTAGCGCGAGGTCTGGCCTTGCAGGTGCGCGAGGGTGATGACTTCAAACTGCGGCAGGACCGCGTGCCAGAAGAACGCGTGCAAGGCCATCACCAGCGCCAGCCAGGCGTAAGTCTTGCTGACAAAGATCAACGAGAAACTCACCAGGGTGCACACCGCGCCAAAGCGCACGATGGCCAGGCGCCGGCCGGTGTAATCCCCCAGCCAGCCCCACAGGTTGGGTGCCACGCAGCGCATCAGCATGGGGATGGCCACCAGCTCGCCGATGCGCGCGCTGGAGAACCCAAGGTGATCGAAGTACAACGCCAGGAACGGCGCCGTCGCCCCCAGCAGGGCGAAATAGAACAGGTAGAAGCTGGAGAGTCGCCAGTATGGAAGGGCTTGCGTCAGCATGAGTGACTTGTGGCGAGCGAGCCTGCTCGCGCTGGGTCGCGAAGCGGCCCCGATAGAAGCGCCGCAGTTCTCCAGGTACTACCGGGTTGCAGGCTTTGGGGCCGCTGCGCAGCCCAGCGCGAGCAAGCTCGCTCGCCACCCACGGTCACAGCTGGCCCAATACCGGAGTACTGACTTTTACGTCGGCGTTTTGCCCACGATGGCGCAGCAGGTGGTCCATCAACACAATGGCCATCATCGCCTCGGCAATCGGCGTGGCGCGGATGCCGACGCACGGGTCGTGACGGCCCTTGGTGATCACGTCCACCGGGTTGCCGTGCACATCGATCGAACGGCCTGGCGTGGTGATGCTGGACGTCGGCTTGAGGGCCAGGTGCGCAACGATTGGCTGGCCGGAGGAAATGCCACCGAGAATGCCGCCAGCGTTGTTGCTGAGGAAACCTTCCGGGGTCAGCTCGTCACGGTGCTCGGTGCCACGCTGGGCCACACAATCGAACCCGGCGCCGATTTCCACGCCCTTGACCGCGTTGATGCTCATCAGCGCGTGGGCCAGTTCGGCATCGAGGCGGTCGAAGATCGGCTCGCCCAGGCCCGGCATCACGCCTTCGGCAACCACGGTGATCTTGGCGCCGACGGAATCCTGGTCACGGCGCAACTGGTCCATATAGGCTTCCAGCTCCGGCACTTTGTCCGGGTCTGGGCAGAAGAAGGCGTTGTCTTCGACGCTGTCCCAGGTCTTGAACGGGATTTCGATCGGGCCCAACTGGCTCATGTAGCCGCGGATCACGATGCCCTGGGTCGCCAGGAACTTCTTCGCAATCGCACCGGCCGCCACGCGCATCGCGGTTTCCCGCGCCGAGCTGCGGCCACCGCCACGGTAGTCGCGCTCGCCGTATTTGTGGTGGTAGGTGTAGTCGGCGTGGGCCGGGCGGAACAGGTCTTTAATCGCCGAGTAGTCCTTGGACTTCTGGTCGGTGTTGCGAATCAGCAGGCCAATGGCGCAGCCGGTGGTGCGGCCCTCGAACACGCCCGAGAGGATTTCGACTTCGTCGGCTTCCTGGCGCTGGGTGGTGTGGCGGCTGGTGCCGGGCTTGCGGCGGTCGAGGTCACGCTGCAGGTCTTCCAGGGACAACTCGAGGCCCGGCGGGCAGCCGTCGACAATGGCGACCAACGCCGGGCCATGGCTTTCGCCCGCGGTGGTAACAGTGAACAGCTTGCCGTAGGTATTGCCGGACATGCAGGGCGCTCCGTGAAATCAGTTGAATCAAGTCAACCGTAATAACTTAAGGCGGCCAGTATACGCAGGCTAACCGACTAGTTCATCCTCGAAACCTTACCGGTAGACGTTGGTCCAACCGGCACCTTCCTCATGATGGCGCGATGATGCTGCGAGTTCTGCTTTTGACCCTCACTCTGTTTTCCAGCCTTGGCTTCGCCGCCTCCCCTGTCGTGCTGCAACGGCCCATCAGCCTGGACACCGGCAGTGGCGAGCTGTTTGGTTCGCTGTTGTTGCCCAAATCCGACAAGCCGGTGCCGGTGGTGCTGATCATCGCCGGCTCCGGGCCCACCGACCGCAACGGCAACAGCGCCGACGGCGCACGCAACGACAGCCTCAAGCGCCTGGCCTGGGTGCTGGCCAGGCACAACATCGCCAGCGTGCGCTACGACAAGCGCGGCGTGGCCGCCAGCCTTGCCGCCACCCCCGATGAACGCAACCTGACCCTGGATGCCTACGTGTCCGACGCCGTGGCCTGGGGCAAGTTGCTCAAGGCCGACCCACGCATGGGCCCGCTGATTGTGCTGGGCCACAGCGAAGGTGCACTGGTGGCCGCCCTCGCCGCCCCGCAGCTCAACCCGGCCGGGGTGATTTCCCTGTCGGGCAGTGCGCGCCCGGTGGACCAAGTGATCCGCCAGCAACTGGCCGACCATATGCCTCCAGCGCTGTTACTGCGCAGCAACCAGATTCTCGATCACCTCAAGGCCGGCCAGGTGGACGCCGATGTGCCCACACCCCTTGAGGGCATTTTCCGCCCCAGCGTGCAGCCCTATCTGATCAGCCTGTTCCGCGCCGACCCTTCGGCGGCCTTTGCCAAATTG
The DNA here is from genome assembly GCF_037094675.1 of Pseudomonas sp. KK18. Taxonomy (NCBI): domain Bacteria; kingdom Pseudomonadati; phylum Pseudomonadota; class Gammaproteobacteria; order Pseudomonadales; family Pseudomonadaceae; genus Pseudomonas; species Pseudomonas sp. KK18. Next base: position 2,171,761 of record NZ_CP146605.1, on the reverse strand, counting down.
ACCATGCCGGCGCTGATCGTCCAGGGCACCAATGACCTGCAGGTCGGCGTGGCCGATGCGCAACAATTGCAGAAGGCCAAGCCCGACGCCGAGCTGACGGTGATCGAAGGCATGAACCACGTGATGCGCATCGTGCCCAACAACGTGAAGCAGCAACTGGAGTCCTATAACGACCCGCAGTTGCCGCTGGCGGCTGAACTGGGCACCCGCCTGGTTCGCTTTATCGACGGACTTCGCGCCAGTTAAGCGAGTATTGCCCTCCAGTCCTGAGCAAAACGGCCGATAAGCCATGGGTCGACAGCAAAAAGCCTGTCGGCCCGCAGAGCTTGGACAGGATCGCGCCGAATGACGAACACCGAAGCAACACCCGAACCTACCGCCGACACCACGGCTGACACCGAGGCCGCCGCATCGGCCGCGTTACCGTGGGCGGAGGTGCAGGCCGAACATTTCAAGATGCTGCGCCTGGCCCCTTTGGCCACCGACCGTGCCACGGGCGTGCGGCCCCTGCGCTTTGTGCAGTTTGGCTGGGCCGAACGCAACAACAAGGACCACAGCCTGCTGCGCATGGTCATTCAGTTGCCGGGCCAGCGGGTGCGCCGGGAACAGAACCATTTGGATATCTGGGTCGATCACGCGACCCATCGGGTGCACTTTGGCCCGGGCAACAGCCTGGAGATCGAGCCGGCTAACCGCGGCATCGGCCGTTTCCTGGTAGCCCAGGGCGCCGCCTGGGCGAAAAAGAAGTGGTCGCACTACCGCGTCGACGGCGTCGACCTGGCCAACAAGGACGCCCTCAACGAAGCCACGCGCCTGCGCCGGGATCACTTCCTGCGTATCCAGGGCTTTGATGTGGCGTACGCCGATGTCCAGCATTTGAAGGGCAACGTGCAGCCGGGCAAGGTCAGCGATGTGCTGGACAGCTGGAACACCGAAAAGCTGCAGTTCGTGGAGATTCTGGAAGCGGCGCAGATGCTGCAACAGGCCGAGCAGAACCTGGCGGAACAGGAAGTGAAACTGCGCAAGGAAGAGGAAAAAGTCACCAAGTTCAAGCGCGAAGACAGCGGGTTGCGCTTCACTATTACGTGCCTGGTGGCGTTTACCGTGTTTCAGGCGGGGTTGTTGATCTGGATTGCGACGCATCGATAATCCGGTTTATCAATTGAAACCGGATCAAAATGTGGGAGCGGACTTGCTCGCGAATGCGGTGTGTCAGTCACCGGATATCTTGACTGAGCCACCGCATTCGCGAGCAAGCCCGCTCCCACACTGACCGCGTTACCCACTTGGAAGCGGTTAAACCCTGGCGGCAAACACCGCCTGATGCGCCCGGCACTGCTCGGCCGTCAACATGAACACGCCATGCCCGCCGCGCTGGAACTCCAGCCAGGCGAAGTCCACTTCGGGGTACAACGCCTCGACGTGAACCTGGCTGTTGCCCACTTCGACAATCAGCAAGCCCTTCTCAGTCAAGTGATCTGCCGCCTCGGCCAGCATCCGCCGAACCAGGTTCAAGCCGTCGTCACCACAGGCCAGGCCCAGCTCCGGCTCGTGCTGGTATTCATCCGGCATGTCGGCAAAGTCTTCGGCGTCGACATACGGCGGGTTGGACACGATCAGGTCAAAACGCTGGCCCGGCAAACCATCAAAGCCGTCGCCCTGAACGGTATACACGCGCTCATCGACGCCATGGCGCTCGATGTTCTGGTTGGCCACCTCCAGCGCTTCGAAGGACAGGTCGCCCAGTACCACTTCGGCGTCCTGGAACTCGTAGGCGCAGGCAATACCGATGCAACCGGAACCGGTGCACAGGTCCAGAATGCGTGCCGGCGGTGTGCCCAGCCACGGTTCGAAGCGGTTTTCGATCAGTTCGCCAATCGGTGAGCGTGGAATCAATACACGCTCATCAACGATAAACGACATGCCGCAGAACCAGGCTTCCTTCAACAGGTAAGCGGTCGGCACACGCTCGTGGATACGGCGGTGCAGCAACCGTTGCACGTGGGAGATTTCCTCTTCTTCCAGGTTGCAATCCAGGTAACTGTCGGCAATTTCCCATGGCAGGTGCAAGGCGCCGAGCACCAGTTGCCGGGCTTCGTCCCAGGCGTTGTCGGTGCCATGGCCAAAAAACAGGTCTTCCCCATGGAAACGGCTGACGGCCCATCGGATGTGGTCGCGCAAGGTGCGCAGGCGGGAAGTGATCACGGGGGCAAGCTCCTGGAAAAAACGACCGGCGATTCTAACAGTCTTAAGCTGTACCGACGATGTACGAAAAAACCCTTTGCCGCACGTCGGATTTCATCTTAAACGTGGTTTTTGCCTAAACGTAGTGCCCTATTGACATCGCTGCACGCCAACAACGGCGTACCTTACGATGGTAGCGATTCACAGAAGCGCTCAGCCAGAGGACAATGTCACAAAAGCCCCACTCACAGGAGCCCCAGAATGTCCGTTCCAAAGACGATGTTTCAACTCAGCGGTCGTGGTTACGCAGCGGCGAACCTGAACCATGCGACCCTCGTGATCATCGACGCCCAGAAGGAATACCTCAGTGGTCCCCTCGCCCTCTCGGGCATGGACGCTGCTGTCGAAAATATCAAGCAACTGGCGGCTGCCGCGCGCAACGCCGGGCGCCCGATCGTGCATGTGCGCCACCTGGGCACTGTCGGCGGGTTGTTTGACCCTCAGGGCGAGCGCGGTGAGTTCATTCCTGGCCTTGAGCCACAGGCCGACGAAACCATCATCGGCAAGCTGCTGCCCAGCGCCTTCCACGGCACCGGCCTGGAGAAACACCTGCAAGACCTCGGTTCCCTGGACCTGATCGTCTGCGGCTTCATGAGCCACTCCAGCGTCAGCACCACGGTGCGTGCGGCAAAAAACCTGGGCTTTCGCTGCACCCTGGTGGAAGACGCCTGCGCCACCCGCGACCTGCCTTACAAGGGCGGCATCCTCAGCGCCGACCACGTGCAGCAGACTGAAATGGCCATCATGGCTGACAACTTCGCCACCCTCGCCTTGACCAAAGATCTGATCTGATCGACCTTCGATGAGCGGGTAGCCGCCCGCTCATCCGCAAATACCTGTCATTTGCTGCAATTGCCTCTGTACCCGGAACAACCTGTGTATCTTCCGGTCGAAGGGCCGATACCCTGGAGGAAAGGTCGGAATGAAGATATCCGATGGTTTTGATGCTCGTCGCTTGCGCCCCAAGGGCCCGAGCAACTGGCGTCTGCGCATCGGCGCCGGCTTTGCCGCGCTGTTGGCGATAGGTGGCGTACTACTGGCAATTGCTGGCGGCGCTGGTTTGGTTGGACACTCACCGGCCCTGGGCGAGCTGAATGCCAGCCCTGGCGGTTCTGCAATACTCTTGGTCATCGGCCTGCTGGTGCTGTGGTTCGGCGTATGGCTGTGGCGCCGTTGCCGTCGGCGCATGCGCCAACCGCTGTCACTGAACATCGCTTCGCATCTGATGAAAAAGCACGACTGATGGCGTACAGATAGCGTTTGTTGCGCATCAAGCCGCCGCGATTAGGTAAACTGCCCGCCCTTCGCGGAGGCTGACATGCAAGACGACGATTTTTCCCTATTCAAGAACGAGCTGCGCGGCGTCAAGCCGATCAAGCATGATCGCGCCGACACCGGCAAACCCAAGACCGATCGCGCCCAGATCGCCAAGCTGCGACAGGCCGCGACCGTGCGCACGGACGCCACCACCGTGGACGGCCTGTCGGATCAATTCGTTATCGATGTAGGTCCCGAAGACGAGTTGATGTGGGCCCGCGACGGCGTGCAGGAAAGCCAGATGCGCAAGCTCAAGGTCGGCCAGATCCCGTTCGAGGGTAGTCTCGACCTGCACGGCATGACCGTCGAAAAAGCCCGCGAAACCCTCTGGGCGTTCCTCGCCGAAGCCACCAAATTCGAAATCCGCTGCGTGCGCGTCACCCACGGCAAGGCCGTGCGCCTGGACGGCAAACGGCCGATGATCAAAAGCCACGTCAACACCTGGTTGCGCCAGCACTCCCAGGTGCTGGGTTTTACCTCATGCCAGCCACGTCACGGCGGCGCTGGCGCGGTGTATGTGATGCTCAAGCGCACCATGATGGAAGGCCGCGACGAGTAACAAGTGCCATCGTCAGGCTTGCAGCGATGTGTTGGCCGCCGTACCCTTGCCCTTTGCGAAAATCCCACTAGGTAGTTTCATGTCCCTGGAACAGAATTACACCGCGATTCTCGGCCAACTCGGCGAGGACGTTTCCCGCGAGGGCCTGCTCGACACGCCAAAACGTGCCGCCAAGGCCATGCAGTATCTCTGCCGCGGTTATGAACAGACCCTCGAAGAAGTCACCAACGGTGCCTTGTTCAGCTCTGACAACAGCGAAATGGTGCTGGTCAAGGACATCGAGTTGTACTCGCTGTGCGAACACCACCTGCTGCCGTTCATCGGCAAGGCTCACGTCGCGTATATCCCGAGCGGCAAAGTGCTGGGCCTGTCGAAGGTCGCGCGTATCGTCGATATGTATGCCCGCCGCCTGCAGATCCAGGAAAACCTCAGCCGCCAGATCGCCGATGCGGTCCAGCAGGTCACCGGCGCCCTGGGCGTTGCAGTGGTGATCGAGGCCAAGCACATGTGCATGATGATGCGCGGTGTGGAGAAGCAGAATTCGTCGATGATCACGTCGGTGATGCTGGGTGAGTTCCGCGAAAACGCGGCGACCCGCAGCGAGTTTCTCAGCCTGATCAAGTAATACGCGGCACCTGGAAAAACCGGCGTTCATCGCCGGTTTTTTTTCGCCTGTGAAAAATCAGGTAAGCTGCGCCCCCTTAAGTCTAGGGCAAGAGGTTTCAGCCATGTTCGTCAAAGCACTTCGAGTGGGCCTCGGCCACGTCATCATCGCCGGCGACTTCCTGACCCGTCCGCGCAAAAAGCAGCGCCCTGCCGAACAACAGGCGCAGGTGAACGCAGCGGCCAAGGACCTGACCCTGTATCAATTCCACGCCTGCCCGTTCTGCGTGAAGACCCGCCGCACCCTGCACCGCCTGAACGTGCCGGTAGCTTTGAAGGATGCGAAGAACAACGAGCAGGACCGCCAGACCCTGCTGGAGCAAGGCGGCAAGATCAAAGTGCCATGCCTGCGCATCGAAGAGAACGGCCAGACCACCTGGATGTACGACTCCAAGGTGATCATCGATTACCTCGACAAGCGGTTTGCGGCGGTCTGACAAACAGCGAGGATCCAGTGTGGGAGCGGGCTTGCTCGCGAAGGCGGAGTATCAGCCACAGACGTAGTGGCTGATACTCCGCCTTCGCGAGCAAGCCCGCTCCCACATTAGTTTGGTATTGCCAATTCAAGATCCAGCAATGCTGAGCCCAGGCACTTGCCATGGGCGTCCAGCGCCAGCGACCGCGTCACCCCGCCCCGCAGGATCCCCGGCAACACGAAGTTCAGTGCCTGCACATTGGGCAGTTCATAGCGCCGCACCGGTGCGGCGCCCGCCTCCAGCAACGGCGCAAAAAATGCCGCCACCACCTCAGCCGTCAATTGCTCGCAGAGCAGCGGATAGTCCTCGGCCCGATACGCAATGATCGAGATGTTCGAGGTGTCGCCCTTGTCTCCCGTTCGGGAGTGGGCCAGGGTGTGCAGCTTCATGCTTCGATCCTCGGGTTGACCGCGTGACGAGGCAGCAGCAACGATGCCACCGCCACCACCTGGCGCAGGCTCTTGCTGGCGCCACCGCCGCCGGACGGGCCGTTGGTGTAGAGGGTTTCCACTTCATTGCCGACACGCACCGCCTCGCTGCGTTCTGCGCAGCGGGCGGCGATGCGCAGGCGCACTTCCCACGGTTCAACCGTGCTGCGCGGGCCGTGCAGGGAGTCGACGCCGATCAATTCGGCACGCACGTCCTGCATGCGCACGCCGGTCAACTCCAAGCGTTTCAGGACCACATCGCGAGCCAGTTGCGCACGAGCGACCGCGCCCGGGCCACCGTAGGAAATCTGCCCCTCACCGATCCAGCCGTCCAGATAACCGACGCTGACTTTCAACGCTTCGGGACGTGGCCGTCCGCTCGCGCCGTGGGCACGCACCCGGTCCACGGCTTCTTCGGTAAACGCCACCTGGGAAAAATCCGCGCACACGTCCGGTGTGAGGTAGGCCGCCGGGTCGTGCACTTCGTAGATCAATTGTTCGGTGCACGTGGCACGGCTGACCCGCCCACCGGAACCTGCGACCTTGGTGATCAAGGCCTCGCCGTCTGGGTCAATCTCGGCCAGTGGAAAGCCCAGGCGTGCCAGATCGTCCACGTCCTTGAAACCCGGATCGGCAAAGTAGCCACCGCTGACCTGCCCCGCACATTCCAGTAAATGCCCCACCAGCGTGCCGCGCCCCAGCCGTTGCCAATCATCCGCAGCCCAGCCGAATTCGAACATCTGCGGCGCCAGGAACAGCGAAGGGTCTGCCACCCGGCCGGTGATCACCACGTCGGCCTCGGCGCGCAAGGCGTCGATAATGCCGTCGGCGCCCAAATAGGCGTTCGCGGAAATCAATCGCTCGCCCAACGAGCCAAGGGTCTGGCCGTTGTCGAGCAACTGCTCCGGCTGGGCACGCAAGGTCTCAAGCACGTCGTCGCCAACCACCGCCAGCACCTTGAGGTTAAGCCCCAGTTCACTGGCAATCCGCCGCACTTCAACCGCCGCCGCCACCGGATTGGCCGCGCCCATATTGGTGATTACCCGCAAGCGCCGGCGCCCTTCGGGCCGGCCGACAAAGGGCAGCACGCGGCGCATGCGCTCACTCAACAGCGGGTCGTAACCGCCTTGTGGATCGCTGATCCGCGCCTGTTGCGCCAGGGCGATGGTGCGTTCGGCCAGGCATTCGAAGACCAGGTAATCCAGGTCGCCCTGTTCGGCCAATTCCACCGCAGGTTCGATACGGTCGCCGGAGTAGCCGGCGCCGGAACCGATGCGCAAGGTTTTCATTTCAAATCACTCCCAGGAGCAAAGCCGTCAGGGTCATCAACACCGACGCGGCAAACAGAAAGGGGATGGTGAAGCGCTGGTGATCGGCCAATTCGATCTTGCACAGGCCCACCAACAGGAAGGTCGCAGGCGTCAACGGGCTGACCGGAAAGCCGGTGGTGTGCACGCCCAGCAACGAGGCCTGAGCCACTTGCAGCGGGTCGACGCCCAAGGCCTTGCCGACTTCGGCGATCACCGGCATCACGCCGAAATAGTAGGAGTCGGGGTCAAACAGCATGCTCAGCGGCATCGACAGGAAGCCCACCACCGCCGGGATCAACTTGCCGTGGCCCGCCGGAATCTGCGCCACCGCCACTTCGGCGATGGCCTTGAGCATGCCGGTGCCTTGCATGATGCCGGTGAACACACCGGCAGCGAGCAGGATGCTGGCCATGGTCAGGGCGGTTTTTGCGTGGGCGTCGATCCGCGCGCGCTGGGCGTCGACGTTCGGGTAGTTGATGCACAGCGCCACCACCGTGCCGAGCATGAACATCACCACCGGGTCGACCCAACCGGCGATCATCACCACCATCACCAGTACCGTCAGGACCAGGTTGACCCAGAACAGCCGCGGGCGACGCAGGGCAATGTCATCGTCGCTGAGCACCCGTTGCGGCACGGCGTCCACGCTGGAACCAGCGCCCAGGCCCAAGCGTTTTTCTTCCCGGTGGCCCAGCCACCAGGCGCAGGCGAATACAAAGACCAGGCCGACGATCTGCACCGGGATCAGCGGCTGGAACAAGTCCGCCACCGGCACGTGCAGCGCCGCCGAGGAACGCAGTACCGGGCCGGTCCACGGCAGGAAGTTGACCCCGGCCGCCATCGCCGCCACACACGCGAGGATGCGTTTATCAATTCCCAGCCGCGTGTACAGCGGCAGCATCGCCGGCACCGTCACCAGGAAGGTCACCGCGCCGGAGCCGTCGAGGTGCACCAGCAGGGCCAGGGTCGCGGTACCGACGACAATCCTTGTAGGACGCGTCCCTACCGTGCGCAGGATGCGATCAATGATTGGATCCAGCATGCCGGCATCGGTCATGATCCCGAAGAACAGGATCGCGAACACAAACATCCCCACCACGGGGGCGACGTTCTTGATGCCGGTGATGATGAAGGCGCTGGTTTGCAAGCCGAAACCGCCCAGCAGCGCGGCGATGATCGGCAAGGCAATCAGGGCCACCAGTGGCGACAGGCGTTTGCTCATGACGGCAGTGAGCAGGCACAGGATGGTGATGACACCCAGGGTAGCGAGCATGGGGTAGCTCCAGAACGGCGTTTTCGGCCGGTTATTGTTTTCCCTGGAGTATTGGAATCGCGTTAGGCTTTGTAAATTGGAATATTCGGCACCCCACATTCGAAAAAACAAAACGCCCGAGCAAAATAAAAATGAAAAATTCGATCCAGCATATCCAGGCGTTTCTCGCCGTTGCCCGCACGGGCAGCTTTACCAAGGCTGCCAACGAACTGCATTTGTCGCCCTCGGCGCTGACCGTGCAGGTGCAACAACTGGAGGAATGGCTGGGCGTCGCGCTGCTCGACCGCAGCCCGCGCCACGTCAGCATCACCGCCGCAGGGCTGGATGCACGCGGGCCGATGGAGAAGCTGTTGCTGGACCTGGACAACATCGTCACCGGCTCCCGTGACCTGGCAGCGCTACGACGAGGCGTGGTGACCATCGCCGCCCTGCCCTCCGTGTGCGCCGGCGCGTTACCTCCCGCCCTGCGCCTGTTTCGCGAGCGTTTTGCCGGGATCGAGGTGCGCTTGCATGATCTGGTTGCTCACCGCATTCATGCGCAAGTGCGTTCGGGCGAGGTGGATTTCGGCATTGGTGTGCGGGCGCGGCTGAGTCATGGACTGGCGTTTGTGCCGGTGCTGAATGATCGGTTATGTGCGTTCGTGCCGCTGGATCATCCGCTGACTCGTTTTGCAAAGTTGAGCCTGGAGCAACTGGCCGACCAGCCGATCATCCTCACCGGCCGCGACAGCAGCGTGCGGGAACAGGTGGACGCGTTGTTCGATGAAACACGCCTGACGATGCTCGCGGGGATGGAGGCCAACTACATGTCGACCGTGTTGGCGTTGGTGCGGCAGGGCTTGGGGATCAGTGTGTTGCCGGAATCGGCGGCGGACAGTCTGGAGGGGTTGAAGCGGATTACCATTGATCATCCGGGGGTGAACCGGGAGATCGGGTTGATCAGTCGCAGTGGACAGCCGTTGAGCCCAGCGGCGCAGCGCTGTTTTGAGTTGCTCAGTGAAGAATTACCTGGCGCACCGCAAAACTAAATGTGGGAGCGGGCTTGCTCGCGAAGGCGGTGGGTCAGCCAATACATGTGCTGACTGGTACACCGCCTTCGCGAGCAAGCCCGCTCCCACATTTTTGACCGCATTTCAGCCCAGCATCGGCACATGCTTGGGATGGCTGGCCACGCGCTTCAACCAGGCTTGCACACCTGGATAGGCGCTAAGGTCAAAGCCACCTTCATCCGCCACATGGGTGTAGGCATACAGCGCCACGTCGGCAATCGAGAATTGGTCGCCCACCAGATACGGTGTCAATTGCAACTGGCGCTCCATCACCTTCAGGGCCTTGTATCCGCCCTTGTGCAGCTTCTTGTATTCCTCCAGGCGATCTTCCGGCAGCCCCAGGTAAAACTGGATAAACCGCGCCACCGCGATGTACGGCTCGTGGCTGTACTGCTCGAAAAACTGCCACTGCAGAACCTGGGTGCGCAGGCGCGGTTCGCTGGGCAGGAACTCGCTGCCGTCGGCCAGGAAGTTGAGAATCGCATTGGACTCCCACAGGCAGGTGCCGTCTTCCAGCTCCAGCACCGGGATCTTGCCGTTGGGGTTCTTGGCCAGGAACTCCGCGGTCTGGGTGTCGCCCTTCAGGATGTCGACATCGATCCACTCATAGTCGATGCCCAACAGGCTGAGCATGAGTTTGACTTTGTAGCAGTTGCCCGATTTGTAATCGCCGTAGACCTTGTACATGGAGGCTCCCCTATGCCGCTTGCGCGTGCTGTGCTTGACGGACCACCGCAGCGAGACGCTTGAGACCTTCGTCCAAGCGCGCCGGGTCGATATGGCTGAAATTGAGCCGCAGGTGACCGTGATGATTGTCCGGCTCGGAAAAGAACGGCTCACCGGGCATGAACGCGATGTCCTGGTCGAGCGCAGGTGCCAACAAGGTGCGGGTATCGAGCGGCTGTTTCAAGGTCAGCCAGAAGAATAATCCGCCCTGGGGTATTTGCCAGTCGGCCAGGTCGCTGAAATGCCGCGCCAGTGCAGCCTGGAAAGCGTCGCGCCGGCCTCGGTAAAAGCTGCGCAACGCTACCAGGTGATGCTGGTATTTCTCGGTGCCGATCCATTGCATCGCCTGCCACTGGCCAACGCGGTTGGTGTGCAGGTCGGCTGATTGCTTGAGTTTGAGCAGGTGCGGGAACAGGTCCGGACTGGCAATCAGGTAGCCGACCCGCAGGCCGGGCAACAAGGTCTTGGATACGGTGCCGGTGTAGATCCAGCTGGCCTTTTTCAGCCGGCTGACGATGGGTTGTGCGCTGCCGCCGTCGAAGGTCAGTTCGCGGTAGGGTTCGTCTTCGATCAGGGTTACGCCAAACTCGTCCAGCAACGCGGCGACGGCCTCGCGCTTGGCATCGCTGTAGCGCACCGCCGAAGGGTTCTGGAACGTCGGGATCAGGTAGACGAAGGACGGGCGATGCTGCTCAAGGCTGCTGCGCAAGGCTCTGAGGTCCGGACCGTCCGCCTCAAGCTGTACGGTCAGGCAATCGGCGCCGAACAATTGGAAAATCTGCAATGCCGCAAGGTAAGTCGGGCCTTCCAGGAGAATTTTGGTGCCCTTGTCGATGTACAGCTTGGCCGCCAGGTCCAGGGTTTGCTGGGAGCCGCTGACCACCATGACCTGGCGCGCATCGCAGGCAATACCCAGCACCCGCGCCTCGGCCGCCAGCAATTCACGCAACTGTGGCTCGCCTTCGCTCATGCCGTATTGGCCGATATTCAGCGGCATGCCTTCCCAATCCAGCGTGGGCAGCATCACTTCGGCCGGCAGGCCACCGGCGAAGGACATCACCTGCGGCTTTTGCGCCGCCGCGAGGATTTCACGGATCAGGGAGCTTTTAAGACGCGAAACACGTTCTGAGAAGGCCATAAGGGTCACCGGTAGCAAAGCCTGGGGAAAATACGTCAAACTGCTTGACCGAAATTACGACGACTTGGGCAGATACGTCAATATGCTTGACCTTAAAAACCAGACCAGCCAGCAAACCGCCATGGAAGCCTTCTTCTTCGGCTACCAGGCGTTCACCGCCAAGGCTGACGAAATGCTGGAGCGCCGCGGCTTGAGCCGGGTGCATCAACGCATCGTGTTTTTTATCGCGCGCTACCCGGCCTTGAGCGTCAAGGAGCTGCTGGAACTGCTCGGCGTGAGCAAACAGGCGCTGAACATGCCGTTGCGCCAACTGCAGGAAATGCACCTGGTGGACAGCGTGGCGTCCGAGACCGACAAGCGTAAGCGCCTGCTGGAGTTGACCGAGGAAGGCCGGCGTTTCGAACAATCGCTGCGGCGCGAACAGGTAAAGCTGCTGCAACGGGCGTTTGCCGAGGCAGGCGAGACGGCGGTAGAAGGCTGGCTGGCGGTAAACAAGGCACTCAGTGGCCAATCCTGAATTGCCTTTCATCCCCTTTCGCACACAAAATAGAAAACATTATTTGCTTTATTTGTATACAAAAGCATAATTCGCTTCGTGCGAGTTCCTGACCTATTGGTCAACAAAACCCGCTGGTACCTCAAAGCGCTGCTGCCCACTCATGTGTCCGGCGCTGGAAATAACAATAAAACTCTTGAGGAGTACTTGCTGTGGAAAGCCGCAAATCCGAAGCCCCTACGCTCGACCTCTCGCCAACCCACAACGGTTGGCTGGAACGCCTGTTCAAACTCCGCTTGCATGGCACCACAGTGAAGACCGAGCTGATCGCTGGCCTCACGACCTTTATCACCATGGCCTACATCATCTTCGTCAACCCCAACATCATGGCCGACGCCGGCATCGATCACGGCGCGGCGTTTGTCGCCACCTGCATCGCCGCCGCGCTGGGTTGCCTGCTGATGGGCCTGTACGCCAACTGGCCAGTAGGCCTGGCGCCGGGCATGGGCCTGAACGCGTTTTTCACCTACACCGTGGTCGGGACCATGGGCTACAACTGGGAGACGGCACTGGGTGCGGTGTTTATCTCCGGTGTGTTGTTCATGATCCTGACGCTCTCACGCATTCGCGAGTGGCTGCTCAACAGCATTCCGGTGAGCCTGCGCCATGCCATGGGCGCCGGCGTCGGATTGTTTCTCGGGGTGATCGGCCTGAAAACCGCCGGCATCATCGTGCAAAGCCCGGCCACCCTGATCAAGCTCGGCTCCCTGCATGAACCCGCCCCATTGCTGGCGGCCATCTGCTTCCTGTTGATTGCGATCCTCAGCTACCACCGGGTATTCGGCGCGATCCTGATCAGCATCATCGCCGTGACCCTCGCCGGTTGGGGCCTGGGCCTGGTGGAGTACCACGGCATCCTGGCCACCCCGCCAAGCCTGGCGCCGACCTGGATGGCCATGGACGTGATGGGCGTGTTCAACGTCAGCATGATCAGCGTGGTGTTCGCCTTCCTGTTTGTGCACATGTTCGACACCGCCGGCACCCTGATGGGCGTGGCCCAGCGCGCAGGCCTGGTGAATGCCGACGGCAAGATCGAAAATCTCTCCCGCGCCCTGAAAGCCGACAGCGCCTCCAGCGTGTTCGGCGCCATGGTCGGCGTGCCGCCAGTCACCAGTTACGTGGAAAGCGCCGCCGGGGTTGCCGCTGGTGGCCGCACAGGGCTGACGGCGGTTACGGTTGGCGTGTTGTTTATCGCAGCGATGTTTTTTGCCCCGCTGGCTGGCATGATTCCGGCCTATGCCACCGCCGGCGCGTTGATCTATGTGGCGATGCTGATGATGAGCGGCATGGCCCATATCAATTGGGACGACGCCACCGACAGCATTCCGGCGATCGTCACGGCGATCATGATGCCCCTGACCTTCTCGGTGGCCGACGGCATCGCCCTGGGTTTCATCACCTACGTGGCGCTGAAGGCCGGCACGGGTAAACACAAGGAAATTTCCATCAGCCTGTGGGTGCTTTGCGCGATCTTCATCGCCAAGTTCGCGTTCCTGTAGGCCAACCCGCTTGACCCTGCCTCACCCCGTCGGGTGGGGCTTTTGTACGAATGGAGGAATGCAATGAGTCTGGAAACCTGGCTGCTGTTCAGCGGCGCTGCGCTGGTGGTGATCCTGATCCCCGGCCCCCTGTCCTTATTGATGATCAGCAACAGCCTGAACTACGGCCTGCGCCGTTCGTACCCGGCCTTTCTCGGCGGGGTGATTGCTTCGATCTGCCTGCTGAGCGCCTCGGCGCTGGGTTTGGGTGCGTTGTTGTTGGCCTCGGAACAGCTGTTCAGCGCCCTGAAGATCGTCGGCGCGCTGTACCTGTTCTACCTCGCCTGGCAGAGCTGGCAGCAATCCCGGCAACCGGCCCACGTCGCCGACGTACCGCAAGTGGCCGCCACCCCGCGATTTCGTGCGCTGTTTGGCCGGGCCTTTGTGCTGGGCGCCAGCAACCCGAAGGACATCCTGTTTTTCGCCGCCTTCCTGCCGCAATTCCTCAGTGCCCAGCAGGCCTTTTTGCCGCAGTTGCTGATCATGATCGCCACCTGGACCGTGCTCGACCTGCTGTGCAAACTGGCCTACGGCCTCGGCGCCCATGGTGCCGCGCGCTACCTGCGCAGCGGCAGGGGCCAGAGCTGGTTCAACCGGATCAGTGCGGGCTTGTTCACAGGCGCCGGCGCTGCGTCGCTATTGAGCCGCTGAAGATCCAGCCCCGATCGCACTGAAGATCGGGGCCGCCTTTATGGTGCAATCAGCAGGCGAAAAAAAGCCCGCAGTGTGAGCGGGCGAAAAACCAACGAAGAGCTTTGGGGGTGTGAAGCGCGGTGACGACTCAGCTACCGCGATAGGTGGAGTAGCTGTAAGGCGAAATCAGCAAAGGCACGTGGTAGTGATCCTGTTCGGCGCTGATGCCGAAGCGCAGCACCACCACATCGAGAAATGCAGGTTCGGGCAGTTGCACACCGCGGGCGCGGTAGTAATCACCGGCGTTGAACTGCAACTGATAGACACCGCTGCGGTAGTCATCGCCTTGCAGCAGGGGTGCATCGCAGCGGCCGTCGCTGTTGGTCAGGGTGCTGGCGACCAGCTCAAGCTGTGCGCCCTCGACACGGTACAACTCAACCTTGATTGCGCTGCCAGGGCAGCCATGCGCGGCGTCCAATACGTGTGTGGTCAAACGTCCCATAGCGTCTGCGCGCCTCCCGAAGTCAGTAAAAAGTGAAAGACCGCACCTTTTCAGGTCACTGAAAAAGTCGGCGATGGCTGATTAAGACACTTTTCAAAAAAATTGTACACAATAAATTCAACAAGCCTGCGTTCCGTTGCTGACGCCGATACTGTAGGAGCGAGCTTGCTCGCGAAGATCGTTAACGATAACGCAGCGCTTCAGGGTTAACGAGGCGCTCTCAGGTTTTTCGCGAGCAAGCTCGCTCCTACAGTGAATGACGTTTTTTTCAATTTAGCTGACCAGTCAGGCAGGTTTCTTGCAGTGCAATTCTGCAAAGACCCTGCGGAAAAAATGCAGAAATACAGGCTTACAAAGTGCACACTAAGTTGTATACAATCAGTCATCGTTGTGACGCCACCCAGTCTTTCCGCTGCCCGGCCGCCACACACACCGCTACCACGAACAAGAAGGAAGACTGCAGTGAGCGCTGACTACCCACGCGACCTGATCGGTTACGGCAGTAACCCTCCTCACCCACACTGGCCGGGCAAGGCCCGTATCGCCCTGTCGTTCGTACTCAACTACGAAGAAGGGGGTGAGCGCAACATCCTGCACGGCGACAAAGAGTCGGAAGCCTTCCTGTCCGAGATGGTCTCGGCGCAACCGCTGCAAGGCGAGCGCAACATGAGCATGGAGTCGCTGTACGAATACGGCAGCCGTGCCGGCGTGTGGCGCATCCTCAAGTTGTTCAAGGAATTCGATATCCCGCTGACCATTTTCGCCGTGGCCATGGCCGCCCAGCGCCACCCGGATGTGATCCGCGCGATGGTCGCCGCCGGCCACGAGATCTGCAGCCACGGCTACCGCTGGATCGACTACCAATACATGGATGAGGCCCAGGAACGCGAGCACATGCTCGAAGCGATCCGCATCCTCACCGAACTCACCGGCGAGCGCCCACTGGGCTGGTACACCGGCCGCACCGGCCCCAACACCCGGCGGCTGGTGATGGAGGAAGGCGGCTTCCTCTATGACTGCGACACCTATGACGACGACCTGCCCTACTGGGAACCCAACAACCCGACCGGCAAGCCGCACCTGGTGATCCCCTACACCCTGGACACCAATGACATGCGCTTCACCCAGGTCCAGGGTTTCAACAAGGGCGACGACTTTTTCGAATACCTGAAAGACGCCTTCGACGTGCTGTATGCCGAAGGCGCGGACGCACCGAAAATGCTCTCCATCGGCTTGCACTGCCGCCTGATCGGCCGCCCGGCACGCCTGGCCGCCCTCAAGCGGTTTATCGAATACGCCAAGGGCCATGACCAGGTGTGGTTTACCCGCCGCGTCGACATCGCCCGTCACTGGCATGACGTACACCCTTTCCAGGGAGCCGCCAAATGACCGCGTTCCAAACCCTGAAACCGTCGAGCCTGAGCCGCGACGAATTCGTCGCAGCCTTCGCCGACATCTACGAACATTCGCCATGGGTGGCCGAAAAGGCCTTCGACCTGGGCCAGGACGCTTCGATCGACGAGATCGAAACCCTGCACCAGCGCATGAGCGACATCCTGTTGAGCGCCGATCACACCAGTCAACTGGCCCTGATCAACGCTCACCCGGACCTGGCGGGCAAAGCGGCCGTCCAGGGCCAGTTGACCGAAGCCAGCACTAATGAACAGGCTGGCGCCGGTATTCACCAATGCTCGAGCGACGAGTTTTCGCGCTTCACCGAGCTGAACGATGGCTACAAGGCCAAGTTCAAGTTTCCCTTCATCATGGCGGTAAAAGGCAGCAACCGGCACCAGATCCTTGCCGCGTTTGAAACGCGCATTCACAACTCGGTGGAAGCCGAGTTCAAATGTGCGCTGGCCGAGATCAATAAAATCGCGTTGTTCCGATTACTGACCCTTTAGCAGACCTGGCCCGAGCGGTTCATGAACGCCCAGGGCCTGGCGAGCATCCCAAGCCACTTACTTTAAGGCAGACAAGAAGAATGAAAGCGCAACCCGTACCTTTCGAAAAGTTCGTCAACCTGGCCGACGCCCGCCTGGGCACCAAGATCATCTCTGTCACCGATGACTGGTTCGCCGACGCCAACCGCCTGTTCCAGCCGACCCCGGCCGTGTGGAAGGAGGGCGTTTTCGATGACAACGGCAAGTGGATGGACGGCTGGGAGTCGCGCCGCAAGCGCTTCGAAGGCTACGACAGCGCAGTTATCCGCCTGGGCGTACCGGGTTCGATCAAAGGCGTGGACATCGACACTTCATTCTTCACCGGCAACTTCCCGCCATCGGCGTCCCTGGAAGCCTGCTTCCTCGCGAGCGGCGAGCCGGATGACAACACCCAATGGGTTGAAGTGCTGTCGGCTGTAGAGCTGCAAGGCAACAGCCATCACTTCCACGAGATCAACAACGACCAGGCCTTCAGCCACCTGCGTTTCAACATCTACCCGGATGGTGGCGTGGCCCGTCTGCGTGTGTACGGCATTCCGTTCCGCGACTGGTCGGCGGTGGGCGACAACGAACAGGTGGACCTGGCTGCTGCATTGAACGGCGGCCGCGCACTGGCCTGCTCCGATGAACACTTCGGGCGCATGAGCAACATCCTCAACCCGGGCCGTGGCATCAACATGGGCGACGGCTGGGAAACCGCACGTCGTCGTACGCCGGGCAATGACTGGGTGATCGTCGCACTGGGCCACCCGGGCGAGATCGAGAAGATCGTGGTCGACACCCTGCACTTCAAGGGCAACTACCCGGACACTTGCTCGATCCAGGGCGCGTTCGTGAAGGGCGGCACCGACAGCCAGATCGAAACCCAATCGCTGTTCTGGCGCGAACTGCTGCCGGCGCAGAAACTGGAAATGCACGCTGAACACACGTTTGCCGAGCAGATCAAGGCGCTGGGCCCGATCACCCACATTCGTCTGAATGTGTTCCCGGATGGTGGTGTGAGCCGCCTGCGGGTTCTCGGTAAGGTCTCGAAGTAACACCCGATCGTTCCCACGCTCTGCGTGGGAATGCATACCGTGACGCTCTGCGTCACAAGAGCGGACGCAGAGCGTCCAGGGCGGCGTTCCCACGCAGAGCGTGGGAACGATCCATACACAAGATTAAGAAGACAGCCATGCGCACACTGATGATCGAACCCCTGACCAAAGAAGCCTTCGCCCCTTTCGGAGACGTTATCGAAACCGATGGCAGCGATCACTTCATGATCAACAACGGGTCGACCATGCGCTTTCATAAACTGGCGACGGTTGAAACCGCCACGCCAGAAGATAACGCGATCATCAGCATCTTCCGCGCCGACGCGCAGGACATGCCGCTGACCGTGTGCATGCTGGAACGACACCCGCTGGGCAGCCAGGCTTTCATCCCGCTGCTCGGCAACCCCTTTCTGATCGTGGTCGCGCCACTTGGCGATGAACCTGTATCGGG
The DNA here is from genome assembly GCF_037094675.1 of Pseudomonas sp. KK18. Lineage (NCBI taxonomy): Bacteria > Pseudomonadati > Pseudomonadota > Gammaproteobacteria > Pseudomonadales > Pseudomonadaceae > Pseudomonas > Pseudomonas sp. KK18. The sequence goes on along the minus strand of NZ_CP146605.1, from coordinate 2,153,921 downwards.
CTTGGTCCGCGCCTTCGTTACCAACGGCAGGCAGGGCATTAATTACCATCGCGGCGTCTGGCACCACCCGGTGCTGACGATCGAAAAGCGGGATGACTTCCTGGTGGTTGATCGCAGTGGCACAGGCAATAACTGCGATGAGCATTTTTTTAAAGAGGATGAGCGGTTGATCCTCGCCCCCCACCAATAAGAGAAGGTCTGATCACTCGACGACAGAGTGACAGGCGAGAGGTAAAGACTGTGGAAGCACATTTGATGGAATGGCTGAACCTGAGCGTGCGCTGGGTTCACATGATCACTGGCGTCGCCTGGATCGGCGCTTCGTTCTACTTCGTCTGGCTGGAAAACAACCTCAACCGCGTCAACCCCAAGGACGGCCTCGCCGGTGACTTGTGGGCGATCCACGGTGGCGGTATCTACCACCTGGAAAAATACAAACTGGCCCCGCCGACCATGCCGGACAACCTGCACTGGTTCAAATGGGAAGCCTACTTCACCTGGATGTCCGGCATCGCGCTGCTGTGCGTGGTGTTCTACGCCAACCCGACCTTGTACCTGCTGGCCCCGGGCAGCAGCCTCAGCGGTCCGGAAGGTGTGTTGCTGGGCCTCGGCTCGCTGTTGGCCGGCTGGTTCATCTACTCCTTTCTGTGCGACTCGGCACTGGGCAAGCGCCCCGCCCTGCTCGGCCTGATCCTGTTCGTGCTGTTGATTGCCGCCGCGTACGGCTTCAGCAAAGTGTTCAGCGGTCGTGGTGCGTACCTGCATGTGGGCGCCGTGATCGGCACCATCATGGTGGGCAACGTGTTCCGCATCATCATGCCGGCCCAGCGTGCGCTGGTGGCGGCCATCGCCGAAAACCGCACGCCCGACCCGGCACTGCCGGCCAAGGGTTTGCTGCGTTCGCGCCACAACAACTACTTCACCTTGCCGGTGCTGTTCATCATGATCAGCAACCACTTCCCGAGCACCTACGGCAGCCAATACAACTGGCTGATCCTCGCAGGTATCGCGGTGGCGGCGGTGTTGGTGCGTCACTACTTCAACACCCGTCACAACAGCCAGAAATACGCCTGGACCTTGCCGGTTGGCGCGCTGGCGATGATTTGCCTGGCCTACGTGACCGGCCCAAAACCGGTGGCGACTGCACCGGATGTGGCCAAGGCTCCTGCGGCCATCGAATACCAGCCGCTGCCGGAAACGGCGTTGGGTGGCGGGCTTAAACCGGCTGCTCCAGCGGCACCTGCACCGGCACCTGCCGAAGCAGCACCGGCCCAGGCATCGATTGATTTTGACAAGGTCCACGGGGTGATCCAGGAGCGCTGCGCGGTGTGCCATTCGGCCAAGCCGACAAGCCCGCTGTTCAGCACCGCGCCGGCCGGGGTGATGTTTGATACGCCGCAGCAGATCCAGCAAATGGCCCCGCGCATCCAGGCACAGGCCGTGGCCAGCCAGATCATGCCGCTGGGCAATATCACCCAGATGACCCAGCAGGAACGGGACTTGATTGGCACCTGGATCACTCAGGGGGCGCGTACCAACTGACTGATTAACGCAGGACTCGTGTGGGAGCGGGCTTGCTCGCGAATGCGGTGTGTCATTCAACACTTCAGGTGACTGAACCACCGCGTTCGCGAGCAAGCCCGCTCCCACATGGGATCTGCGGTGTGCTTTGACGAATGAGTTCCACCCGGCAATTGAATGCCGAACAACACAACAATAAAAAGATCCGAGGTGTTGCATGTCCCAGCTAGAAACGCAGACTCCTGCCGCGCCCGCCATGGTGCGGCTGCCCCTCTTGCAACTGATTCTGGTAGGCCTGCAACACGTCTTGCTGATGTACGGTGGCGCCGTCGCCGTGCCTTTGATCATCGGCCAGGCCGCGGGCCTGAGCCGTGAAGAAATCGCCTTCCTGATCAACGCCGACCTGCTGGTGGCGGGCATCGCAACCATGGTCCAGTCCTTCGGTATCGGCCCGGTAGGCATTCGTATGCCGGTGATGATGGGCGCCAGTTTCGCCGCTGTCGGCAGCATGGTGGCCATGGCCGGCATGCCCGGCATCGGCCTGCAGGGGATCTTCGGTGCGACCATCGCCGCCGGTTTTTTCGGCATGGTGATCGCGCCGTTCATGTCCAAGGTAGTGCGCTTCTTTCCACCGCTGGTGACCGGTACCGTGATCACCGCCATTGGTCTTTCGCTGTTTCCCGTCGCGGTCAATTGGGCCGGCGGTGGCGCAGCGGCGTCCACGTTTGGCTCACCGATTTACCTGGCGATTGCCGCGCTGGTGCTGGCCACCATCCTGCTGATCAACCGTTTCATGCGCGGCTTCTGGGTGAATATCTCGGTGCTGATCGGCATGGCCCTCGGCTACGGGCTGTGCGGGATGATCGGCATGGTCGACCTCAGCGGCCTGGCGCGCGCCCCGTGGGTGCAAGTGGTGACGCCACTGCATTTCGGCATGCCCAAGTTCGAGTTGGCGCCGATCCTGTCGATGTGCCTGGTGGTGGTGATCATCTTCGTCGAGTCCACCGGGATGTTCCTCGCCCTGGGCAAGATCACCGGCCAGGAAGTCACGCCGAAAATGCTCCGCCGTGGCCTGTTGTGTGACGCCGGCGCATCGTTTTTTGCCGGGTTCTTCAACACCTTCACCCACTCCTCGTTCGCGCAGAACATCGGCCTGGTGCAGATGACCGGCGTGCGCTGCCGTTCGGTGACGATCGTGGCCGGCGCGTTCCTGATTGTGCTGAGCCTGCTGCCCAAGGCCGCCTTTTTGGTAGCGTCGATTCCACCCGCAGTGCTGGGCGGCGCGGCGATTGCCATGTTCGGCATGGTGGCAGCCACCGGGATCAAGATCCTCCAGGAAGCCGACATTGCCGACCGCCGTAACCAATTGCTGGTGGCGGTGAGTATCGGCATGGGATTGATCCCGGTGGTACGTCCCGAATTCTTTGCACAGCTGCCGCTATGGATGAGCCCGATCACTCACAGCGGCATCGCCATGGCCACGATCAGCGCGCTGTCGCTGAACCTGTTATTCAACATCCTGGGTGGCGCCGAACGTGCTGCCCCAAGCGCTCACGCACACCCACATTGATTCCTGCGTCACAACAAAAACAATAACGATCAGGGAACACACCATGTACGCCATTCACCCGGGGCCGGCCACGCGCCGTGCCCCATTCTCGCCCCGCGCGCTCTTTAACGGCGCACTTGAGCACAGGCCTGGGAGTCAGTATTCTCGGCGCCCGCTCAAATCGACTCAAAAAAAAACAGCGAATGTAAAAGCTGACTGCAAGGCCAACTTATCCCGGCCCCACGTCCGCAGCCAACGTGTGCAAAAACTCTCCGAATTCGACTGTGTTCATCACAGCCGACGGGGATTTTTTGGCTTTTTAAACACCTTGGCGCAGCTCTTGCTAAAAGCATCAAAGCTGACCGAACAGACGATTTTTGCGGCAAGCCAAAAGACGCCACACCAGAGCGTCCGCTTAGAAAAAAAACCAGAAACCTTTACCTCGGGAGCAACCGAATGAAACGTACCGTGAACAGCCTGATGCTGGCAGGATCCCTGCTGGCCGGGGGCCAGGCCATGGCCGGTGATCTGCTGCAGTGGCAGAACAACAGCCTGACTTATCTGTGGGGCAAGAACTTCACTGTTAACCCGCAGATCCAGCAAACCGTGACCTTCGAACACGCCGATGCGTGGAAGTACGGCGACAACTTCTTCTTCCTCGACCGCATCTTTTACAACGGCAAGGAAGACGGCAATGTCGGCCCGAGTACTTACTACGGTGAGTTCAGCCCACGCTTGTCGTTCGGCAAGATTTTCGACAAGGACTTGTCGTTCGGTCCGATCAAGGACGTGTTGCTGGCGTTCACTTACGAGTTCGGCGAAGGCGACAACGAGTCGTACTTGCTCGGCCCGGGCTTCGACCTGGCAATCCCTGGTTTCGACTACTTCCAGCTGAACTTCTACCAGCGCCAGACCGAAGGCAATCGCCCGGGTGACGGCGTATGGCAGATCACACCGGTGTGGTCGTACACGATCCCGGTGGGCAACTCCAATGTGCTGATCGACGGCTTCATGGACTGGGTGGTGGATAACGACAAGAACGCCCGCGGCACTTACCACGCCAACCTGCACTTCAACCCGCAGATCAAATATGACCTGGGCAAGGCGTTGCATTGGGGCGAGAAGCAGTTGTATGTCGGTATCGAATACGACTACTGGAAGAACAAGTACGGGATCCAGGACAGCGGCGCGTTCGAGACCAACCAGGACACTGCGAGCCTGTTGGTGAAGTACCACTTCTAACCACACCGCCTATCCCCTGTGGAATCGGGTTTATGTGGGAGCGGGCTTGCTCGCGAATACGGTGGGTCAGTCAATACATCTGGCGACTGACACACCGCATTCGCGAGCAAGCCAGCTCCCACACAAGCCCGCTCCCACATTCAGTCCGGTGTCAGGCCCAGGAACCGCTGCAACTCTTCGCGCTTGGCCAGCGCATCCCGCCTTCCCAATTCGATCAATTCGCTGCAATACCCCGCCTCGAACAGCAGGTAGCTGAGCACCCCCGCGCCACTGGTTTTGGTCGCCCCCGGCCCGCGCAGAAACAGGCGCAATGCCGCCGGCAATTCCTGGCGGTGACGTGCCGCGATTTCGTCGATTGGCTGACTGGGAGCGATCACCAATACTTCCACTGGCGCCAAACCTTGTATCGCCGCGTTGGCCGGCAACACGTGGCTGAACTGGTTCAGGCGCTCGAGCAATTCGATATCGCTTTCCAGGCTGTCGATGAACGTGCTGTTGAGCATGTGCCCGCCGATCTGCGCCAACGTCGGCTCCTGGCCGGTGAAGGTGCGCGCCGGGTTCGATGGATCGTTGCCACGCGGGTTGCCACTGACCCCCACCACCAGCACGCGGCTGGCGCCCAGGTGCAACGCAGGACTGATCGGCGCCGACTGGCGCACCGCCCCGTCACCAAAATATTCCTGCCCGAGTTTGACCGGCGCAAACAGCAACGGAATCGCCGAGCTGGCCAGCAAGTGTTCAACGGTCAATTGGGTGGGAATGCCGATGCGCCGATGCCGCAACCAGGCATCGATGGTGCCGCCGCCCTGATAGAAGGTCACGGCTTGCCCGGACTCGTACCCGAACGCGGTCACCGCCACAGCATGAAGGTGTTTCTCGCGGATCGACTGCGCGATCCCTTCCAGGTGCAGTTTGTCGCGCAACAAGTCCCGCAGCGGCGAACTGTTGAGCAGCGCCACTGGCACCTGCGCCCCCATCCCCAGCAGGCTGTGGATAAGGAATCGACTGGCCTGGCTGATCACCCCGGGCCAGTCGCTGCGCAGCACCAGGTGGCTGCGAAAGCCCTGCCAGAAGGCGGTCAGGCGCTGGATGGCGGCGGTAAAGTCCATGGCGCCACTGGCCAGGCTCACTGCATTGATCGCCCCGGCCGAGGTGCCGACGATCACCGGAAACGGATTGGCCGCGCCCGGCGGCAACAGCTCGGCTATCGCCGCCAGTACCCCCACCTGATAGGCGGCCCGCGCCCCGCCGCCGGAAAGAATCAAGCCTGTGACCGGTTCAGCTGGGCGCATTGCATCACTCCATGGTGCTTGGGGACTTCAGATCAACGGCGGCGTTTTTCATACAGTTTAGGTTCACCTGGCGGCCGGCTCTTGAAGCGGCGGTGCGTCCACAGGTATTGCTCGGGGCATTCGCGCACGGAGGCTTCGACCCACAGGTTGATGCGCAGGCAATCGATCTCGTCGGATTCACCCGGGAAGTCGGTCAGCGGCGGATGGATCACCAGGCGATAACCGCTGCCGTCGGCCAGGCGCTCCTGGGTGAACGGCACCACCAGAGCCTTGCCCAGGCGTGCGAACTTGCTGGTGGCAGTGACGGTGGCGGCCTGAATACCGAACAGCGGCACGAAGATACTTTGCTTGGCGCCGTAGTCCTGGTCCGGTGCGTACCAGATCGCACGACCGGCCCGCAGCAGCTTGAGCATGCCGCGCACGTCTTCGCGCTCTACGGCCAGGGAGTCGAGGTTGTGCCGCTCGCGGCCACGGCGCTGGACGAAATCGAACAAGGGGTTGCCGTGCTCGCGGTACATGCCGTCGATGGTGTGCTTCTGCCCGAGCAAGGCGGCGCCGATTTCCAGGGTGGTGAAATGCAGGGCCATGAGGATCACGCCCTTGCCTTCCAGTTGCGCCTGCTTGAGGTGCTCCAGCCCTTCGACATGGGCCAGGCGCGCCAGGCGCGGCTTGGACCACCACCAGCTCATGGCCATCTCGAAGAACGCGATGCCGGTGGAGGCAAAGTTTTCCTTGAGCAAATGTTTACGCTCTTTAGCGGACTTTTCCGGGAAGCACAGTTCCAGGTTTCGTGCGGCGATACGTCGACGTTCACCGGCCACCCGGTACATTCCCGCCCCCAAGGCACGGCCAATCCCCAGTAAAGCCCGGTACGGCAACTGCACAATCAGCCACAGCAAACCCAGCCCCAGCCATAACAGCCAGAAGCGCGGATGAAAAAATACAGCTCGAAAACGCGGGCGATCCATTCAAGATTCCGGTAAAGACAACGGCCGCGCATTCTACAACGGTTCGACCCGGCTTGCGGCTAGCGGATGTTCTCGTTATAAGTCTCGACACTTTTCGTGACAAGCCGCTTTGCCGACCATGAGCCAAACCGAACCGCTAGACCAAGATCCCGTGTTCCAGTTGAAAGGCAGCATGCTCGCCATTACCGTGCTGGAACTGGCCCGCAACGACCTTGATGCCCTGGACCGCCAGCTCGCCGCCAAGGTCGCCCTGGCGCCGAACTTCTTCAACAATGCACCGCTGGTGCTGGCCCTGGACAAGCTCCCGGCCGGCCAGGGCGCGGTCGACCTGCCCGGGCTGATGCGCGTGTGCCGCCAGCATGGCCTGCGCACCCTGGCGATCCGTGCCAGCCGTATCGAAGACATCGCCGCGGCAATCGCCATTGAACTGCCAGTACTGCCGCCGTCGGGTGCCCGCGAGCGTCCGCTCGACCCGTTGGTCGGCGAAGAGAAGAAAAAACCTGAGAAACCGCCGGAGCCGACGATCAAGCCGACAAAGATCATCACCTCTCCCGTACGGGGCGGGCAGCAGATTTACGCCCAGGGTGGCGACCTTGTCGTCATCGCCCCGGTCAGCCCGGGGGCGGAACTTCTCGCCGATGGAAACATCCATGTATACGGCCCCATGCGTGGTCGTGCCCTGGCCGGCATAAAAGGTGACACCAAGGCCCGTATTTTTTGCCAGCAGTTGACCGCTGAGCTAGTGTCCATCGCAGGCCAGTACAAGGTTTCGGAAGATTTGCGCCGCGATCCGCTGTGGGGGGCCGGGGTACAAGTCAGCCTGTCGGGCGATGTGTTGAACATCGTTCGTCTTTAACGGATACTGCCGCATTTTCCAAGCATCTCTGGACTCTGATAGCACAGCGAAAACGGCAAAACTTGTGTAGGAATAATTTTAAGGTGGGGTTTGCCCAGGCAAACCGTGCTTTCTCCTACAAGAGCTGCCCGCCTGCAGCGAGTGACAAGAGATGTTTTTCAGGGACTAAAAAGTCCTTTTTCCTTAGGGGTGAAACACCTTGGCCAAGATTCTCGTGGTTACATCCGGCAAGGGTGGTGTGGGTAAGACCACCACCAGCGCCGCTATCGGTACCGGCCTCGCTCTGCGCGGCCACAAGACAGTTATCGTCGACTTCGACGTCGGCTTGCGTAACCTCGACCTGATCATGGGCTGTGAACGCCGCGTGGTTTACGACTTCGTCAACGTCGTCAATGGCGAAGCCAACCTGCAACAGGCACTGATCAAGGACAAGCGCCTTGAGAACCTGTATGTACTGGCCGCCAGCCAGACCCGCGACAAAGACGCGCTGACCAAGGAAGGCGTGGGCAAGGTCCTCGCCGAACTGAAGGAAACCTTCGAATACGTGGTGTGCGATTCCCCGGCGGGTATCGAGACCGGCGCTCACCTGGCGATGTACTTCGCCGACGAAGCCATCGTCGTGACCAACCCTGAAGTCTCCTCGGTACGTGACTCGGACCGCATGCTCGGCCTGCTGGCCAGCAAGTCCCAGCGCGCCGAGAAAGGTGAAGATCCGATCAAGGAACACCTGCTGCTGACCCGCTACAACCCTGAGCGCGTCAGCAATGGCGAAATGCTCGGCGTTGAAGACGTGAAGGAAATCCTCGCCGTGACCCTGCTGGGTGTGATCCCGGAATCCCAGGCCGTCCTGAAGGCATCCAACCAAGGTGTGCCGGTGATTCTTGACGACCAGAGCGACGCCGGCCAGGCGTACAGCGATGCGGTAGATCGCTTGCTGGGCAAGACCGTGGAACATCGCTTCCTCGATGTTAAGAAGAAGGGATTCTTCGAGCGTATCTTTGGAGGCAACTAAACAATGAAATTTCTCGACTTCTTTCGCGCCAACAAAAAGCCAAGTACCGCGTCGGTAGCGAAAGAGCGTCTACAGATCATCGTGGCGCACGAACGCGGCCAACGCAGCACCCCGGATTACCTGCCAGCCCTGCAGAAGGAACTGGTGGAAGTGATCCGCAAGTACGTCAACATCGGTAACGATGACGTGCATGTCGCCCTGGAAAATGACGGCAGCTGCTCGATTCTGGAACTCAATATCACCCTGCCTGATCGTTGATCGAAAAGGCGGTCGCCACGGCGGCTCGGTTACCTGGCTCCCCTCACGGGGCCGGGTGAGCGAGCCGCCGTTGGCGTTTGTTACGAGGCTGTTTTAATGCCGTTGTCCAATGTCCATATCCTTCATCAGGACGCTGCTGTCCTGGTGGTGAACAAGCCTACCCTGCTGCTCTCGGTGCCCGGTCGCGCCGACGACAACAAGGACTGCCTGATCACCCGCCTGCAGGAAAACGGCTACCCCGAAGCCCGCATCGTCCATCGCCTGGACTGGGAAACGTCCGGGATCATCCTGCTGGCCCGAGACGCGGATACCCACCGTGAACTGTCCCGCCAGTTTCATGACCGGGAAACCGAAAAGGCCTACACCGCACTCTGCTGGGGCCAACCGGAACTGGACAGCGGCAGCATCGACTTGCCCTTGCGCTACGACCCGCCGACCAAGCCACGGCACGTGGTGGACCACGAGTTCGGCAAGAACGCGCTGACCTTCTGGAAAGTCCTGGAGCGTTGCGGCGACTGGTGCCGGGTTGAGCTGACGCCGATCACCGGCCGCTCCCATCAACTGCGCGTGCATATGCTGTCCATCGGGCATCCGTTGCTGGGCGATGGCTTGTATGCCCACGAACAGGCCTTGGCTGCCTGGCCACGGCTGTGTCTGCACGCCAGCATGCTGAGCTTCACCCATCCCCAGAGCGGCGAGCGTCTGCGCTTCGAGTGCCCCGCGCCGTTTTAAGCTGTAAACGCAATTAAAATGTGGGAGCGGGCTTGCTCGCGAATGCGGTGGATCAGTTAGCTCATTCGGCGACTGACACACCGCATTCGCGAGCAAGCCCGCTCCCACATTTGTTCTGTGCACTTATCCCGTCGGACGGTAAACTCGCGCCATTGCTGTCTGGAGCTACTTATGCGCGAAGAGTTGAACCAAGGCCTGATCGACTTCCTCAAGGCCTCCCCTACCCCGTTCCATGCCACCGCCGCCCTTGCACAGCGCCTGGAAGCGGCCGGTTTCCAGCGTCTTGACGAGCGCGAGACCTGGACCACCGAGGCCAACGGGCGCTACTACGTGACCCGCAACGACTCCTCGATCATCGCCTTCAAGCTCGGCCGCCACTCGCCCCTGCAAGGCGGCATCCGCCTGGTCGGCGCCCACACCGACAGCCCGTGCCTGCGGGTCAAGCCACAGCCTGAACTGCAACGCCAGGGCTTCTGGCAACTGGGTGTGGAAGTGTACGGCGGCGCGCTGCTGGCGCCGTGGTTCGACCGCGATCTGTCCCTGGCCGGCCGCGTCACTTTCCGCCGCGACGGCAAGGTCGAAAGCCAGCTGATCGACTTCAAGCTGCCCATCGCGATCATCCCCAACCTGGCCATTCACCTGAACCGTGAAGCCAACCAGGGTTGGGCGATCAATGCCCAGACCGAACTGCCGCCGATCCTTGCGCAGTTCGCCGGTGACGAGCGCGTAGACTTCCGCGCAGTGCTGACCGAGCAACTGGCTCGTGAACACGGGTTGAACGCTGACGTGGTGCTCGACTATGAGCTGAGCTTCTACGATACCCAGAGCGCGGCCGTGATCGGCCTCAATGGCGACTTTATCGCCGGTGCCCGCCTCGACAACCTGCTGTCGTGCTACGCCGGCCTGCAAGCCCTGCTCACCGCCGAAACCGATGAAACCTGCGTGCTGGTCTGCAACGACCACGAAGAAGTCGGCTCGTGCTCCGCCTGCGGTGCCGACGGCCCGATGCTGGAGCAGACCCTGCGTCGCCTGCTGCCCGAGGGTGATGAATTCGTACGCACTATCCAGAAGTCGCTGTTGGTGTCTGCCGACAACGCCCACGGCGTGCACCCCAACTACGCCGAGAAGCACGACGCCAACCACGGCCCGAAACTCAATGCCGGCCCGGTGATCAAGGTCAACAGCAACCAGCGCTACGCCACCAACAGCGAAACCGCCGGGTTCTTCCGCCACCTGTGCATGGCCGAAGAAGTGCCGGTGCAAAGCTTTGTGGTACGCAGCGACATGGGTTGCGGCTCGACCATCGGCCCGATCACCGCCAGCCACCTGGGCGTGCGCACCGTGGATATCGGCTTGCCGACGTTTGCGATGCACTCGATTCGCGAGCTGTGCGGCAGCCACGACCTGGCGCACCTGGTGAAGGTGTTGAGTGCGTTTTACGCGAGTCGCGACTTGCCGTAATTGCAGGATGAACACAAATCAAATGTGGGAGCGGGCTTGCTCGCGAATGCAGAGGGTCAGTCAATACATCGGGTGACTGATCCACCGCTTTCGCGAGCAAGCCCGCTCCCACATTTTGATCTTCATTGTTTGATAGATCGGGCTCAGTTCAACACTTCACTCAGCGGAATGAAGTTGACCCGGTCACCGATCTCCAGCGTCGTCCCCTCCAGCACTTCTACCAAACCTTCGGCCCACGCCGCGCTACGCAGCACACCCGAGCTCTGGTTGCGGTAGATGATCGCCTTGCCCTGCTCCAGCCGCCCGCGCAAATACTCGCGGCGATTCCCCGGCTTGGGCCAGACAAACCCCACTGGCACTTCAATGCGCAGCGGCTGCACGTCTTCCACGCCCTGGCGACGCAACAGGTAAGGCCGCGCCAGCAAGGCAAAGGTCACCAGCGTCGACGCCGGATTGCCCGGCAAACCGATCACCGGTACACCACGGAAATGCCCGAACGTCAGCGGCTTGCCCGGCTTGATTGCCAGCTTCCACAGCGCCAGCTTCCCTTCTTCCCGCAGCGCAATCCCGAGAAAATCCGCCTCCCCCACCGACACACCGCCGGTGGACAGAATCAGGTCTACCGAGCCCAATGCGCCCAGGCGTTCGCGGGTTTGTTCCAGGTCGTCCGGCAGGATCCCGGCATCCACCACTTCGCAGCCCAGGCGCTCCAGCCAGCTGCACAGCACCCGGCGATTACTGTTGTAGATCTGCCCGGGGCCCAGCGGCAGACCCGGCTCGATCAACTCGTCGCCGGTGGACAGCACAGCCACGCGGGCGCGTCGTACCACCTCCAGCCGATCACGACCCAGCGAAGCCGCCAGGCCCAACTCGATCGGGCCCAGGCGTGTACCTGCTGGCAACACCCACTCGCCCACCGTGGTTTCCTGGCCTTGGGGACGGATGTTTTGATCCACCTGCAACGCTTCGGTGAAGCTCACCCGCTGATCGGCATGGACCACGGCGTTTTCCTGCATCTCGACGCAGTCCGCGCCCTCCGGTACCGGGGCTCCGGTGAAGATCCGCGCGCAGGTACCGGCAGCCAAGGGCTCGGGTGCCGTGCCCGCAAAAATGCGCTGGCTGACTGCCAGTGGCTCACCGGTCCAGTCCGCCAGGCGCAGGGCGTATCCGTCCATGGCGCTGTTGGGCCAGGGCGGCAAGTCCAGCGTGGAGATCAACGCCTGGGCCAGCACCCGACCATCACACTCGGCCAGCGGCAACGTTTCCGGCTCGCGAATCGGCGCTGCCTCGGCCATCGCCAGCAATTGTTCGAGGGCGTCTTCCACCGGCATCAACGCGCCGGTCTTGCCCGGCTTACCCACGGGATTCACAGGGCTCGGCCTGTTTCAAATGCGGGACGAAGTTGCACGGGCGGTGACGGTTATCCAGTTGCTCGGCGAGAATCCCGTCCCAACCGGTGCGCACCGCGTTGGTGGAGCCCGGCAGGCAGCACACCAGTGTGCCGTTGGCCAGGCCGGCCAGGGCACGGGATTGCACGGTGGAGGTGCCGATATCGGCCACGGAGATTTGCCGGAACAGTTCGCCGAAACCATCCACCTGCTTATCCAGCAGGCAGCTCACCGCTTCCGGGGTGCTGTCGCGGCCGGTGAAGCCGGTGCCGCCGGTGATCAACACCACCTGCACCACGTCTTCGGCAATCCAGTGCGCCACTTGCGCACGGATTTTGTACAGATCATCTTTAAGCAAAACTCGCTCGGCCAGCAGGTGACCGGCGGCGGTCAGGCGGTCGACGAAGACCTGGCCCGAGGTGTCGGTTTCCAGGGTGCGGGTGTCGCTGACCGTCAATACAGCGATATTCAGGGGTACAAAGGGCGCATCAGCCTTGGCTTTCATGGCTCGGTCCGGTTGTCGAAGGAACAGCCCGATGTTATATCACAGCCCCCCATTTCACTGCCCGCAGGAGCCGTCATGCCAAGCCATTCTTCCCCACTGCCCTGCTCGATCCTTTTGCTGGCCGGCGGTCGTGGCCAGCGCATGGGCGGCCTCGACAAGGGCCTGCTGGACTGGCACGGGCAGCCGCTGATCGCGCACCTGCATCGCCTGGTGCGGCCGTTGACCGACGACCTGATCATCTCCTGCAATCGCAACCAGGCGCAGTACGCGGCCTACGCCGATCAATTGGTCGGCGATGACAGCCCCGACTTTCCCGGGCCACTGGCCGGCATTCGCGCAGGACTGGCGGTGGCGCAGCATGGGCATCTGCTGGTATTGCCGTGCGATGTGCCGCAGATCGATGCACGATTGCTCGCCGACCTGCGCAGTACGGCGCAGCAAAGCCCGTTGCTGCCGGTGATGGTGCGCCACGGCGATTTCTGGGAACCGCTGCTCTGCGTGATCCCCACTTCGCTGCGCGAGCCCTTCGAACGGGCCTGGGCAGCCGGCGAGCGCAGCCCGCGCCAGATCATGCAGGCGCTGGGGGCCAAGGCCCTGGATTGCCCCGCCGACGATCCGCGCCTGGCCAACCTCAATACACCGGAGTTGTTGCACCGCCCGCCCAGCGTGTCAGAATGAGCGTCGAACAAGGAACTTTGCCGACGTTGCACACGTCACAAGGTCAGTACTCAACAAAGCATTCTCTCGGAGACAAACTCATGACTCAACGGACCATCGCCGCTCTCATGCTTGCACTGGGCCTCGCTACCCTTGCCGGTTGCGCCTCGCCGACAGTGATCACCCTGAATGACGGTCGCGAAATCCAGGCCGTCGACACTCCTAAATTCGACAAGTCCACCGGCTTCTACGAATTCGAACAGCTGGATGGCAAGCGCACCCAGATCAACAAGGATCAGGTTCGCACCGTTAAAGACCTGTAAGTCTTAACGCCAGATACAAAAAAGCCCGCGTAATGCGGGCTTTTTCGTTGCTGGGGTTTACCAGTCCAGGCTGATCTCGCTGCGAAAGTCGCGCTCAAGGCCGGTGACCGGGTCGATGAAACGCACCCCCTGGGCCAGCAGCTTGAGCGGGTTGGCGTAGTCGTCCTCGGCATCCTTGATAACGTCGGGGTAGAACGGATCGTTGCAGATACTCGCGCCCAGGGCCGTCATGTGCACCCGCAACTGATGCTTCTTGCCGGTCACCGGAAACAGGCCATAGCGCCACAGGTCGCCATTTTTTTCCCGCACCTCGACCGCCGTCTCGGTGTTGCTCGCCCCCGCGCCTTCCTGCATGCGAAAGAACGGCTCGCCATCCACCAGCCGGCTTTTGTGCACCAGCGGAAAGGTCAGCCCAGGCAATGCAGGGGCAATGGCTTCGTAGAACTTGTCGATCTTGCGCGTGGGAAACAGCTGTTGATACGCCGAGCGCGTCTGGGGGTTGGCCGAAAACAGCACCAGCCCCGCGGTATGCCGATCAATGCGATGCAGCGGCACCAGCGCCGGGTTGTCGAGGCGACGGATCAAACGCCGCAACAGGGTCTGCTCGACGTATTCACCGGCAGGCGTGACCGGCAGGAAGTGCGGCTTGTCGGCTACCACCAGGTGTTCATCGGCGTACAGGATCGTCTCCTGCACCGGGATTACTTTCTCGTTCGGTACTTCGCGAAAGTAGTAGATGCACAGGCCTTCGCGGTAGGCGAGGTCCTGATTGATGGGGGTGCCATTGATGTCCAGTACCCGGCCTCGGGCGATGCGGTCCAGCCATTGCTCACGGCTGATGGCCTGGAAGTGCTCACACAGGCAATCCAGCACGGTGGCCCAGGCGCCTGGCGGCAGGTACAAGGTGCTGGCTTGGTGCTGGGCAGCGGAAAAAACGGACATGGGCAGGCTCAAGACGTGGACATACAGGCGCACATTATCCCGCATGCAGCCGGATCAGGCCCAGCACAGATTCAGGCCTTGGCCAATTCCGCGCGCAACACCGGTGACGCACTGGCCGCCTCGGTGAATTCCTTGAGCCAGCGCAGCACATCCACCGCTTCCCAGCGGCCCGGGTCGTAAAGCGCATACAGCAAGCCCTGATAACCCACCACATCCAGCTGCTTGTGATAACCCGCGCGCTGGAACAGCGCCTCGATCTCGGCAAAGCAGGTGTTGAAATGCACTTTGTTAAACGGCGTCTTGCCTTCCGTGACCAGGCCATCGAGGCGCAGCTCGTTCACCGCGTCGCGCACGACGTCGGCGGACATGCGATTGACGCTGCTTTTCAGTTGTTCAACATTCACCACGGGCGTTCCCTCTCATTCAATCGCTGTACAAACATACAGTAACCGAATAATCGGGAACTCGCCATCGCCGAGTGCTAGCTAAGAAAGTTCACTACCTGCGCTTCGTCGAACGGCCACTCCAGCTCCGCGCCCGTGTCTACCCGGCGCAGCACCGGAATCCGCAGGCCGTAGGCTTCATACAGGGCCTCGGAATCGGCGATATCCACCAACTCCACCAGCAGGCCGTGTTCGACCAACGGCATGATTTCGGCTTCGGCAATCTCACACAGATGGCAGCCCAGGGTGCCGAACAACTGACATTCAGGAAGCATGGCAAAGGGTCCGAGAAGAATCAGGCACCTATTCTAACAGCGTCGGGACACTGCAAAAGCCTGACCCAGATCAGCATGGCGTATAACTGATTCAGCGACTCTCGCGACTTTTTTCCCGTAATACCTGCAATGGAGCTGCATGTGTTTGCCAACCTGCTGATTATCCTGGCCTCCTCCCTGGTGGTGATTGCGCTGTTTCGTCGCCTGCAACTGCCGCCGGTGCTGGGCTATCTGTGTGTTGGCCTGGCCGTGGGCCCCACCGCCCTCGACTGGGTCAATGACAGCGAAGAGTTGCCAGATCTTGCCGAACTGGGTGTGGTGTTCCTGCTGTTTTCCCTGGGCCTGGAGTTTTCTCTCAACAAAATGCTCAGCCTGCGCCGGGTGGTGTTTGGCTTGGGCAGCCTGCAGGTACTGTGCTGCGGGTTGCTGCTGGGCGGTTTGCTGGCACTGTTCGGCCTGTCGCCGACGACCGCGCTGTTGCTCGGTGCTGGACTGGCACTGTCGTCCACCGCCATCGTCAGCAAGGAGCTGACCAGCCTCGGCGAAATCTTCAGCAGCCATGGCCAGAATGCGATTGGGGTATTGCTGTTCCAGGATGTAGTGGCCGTATTGCTGCTGACCCTCGTGCCAGTGTTCGCCGGTAACAGCGAGCAAGCCTGGTACTGGGCATTGCCACTGACCCTGGGCAAAACCGTGGTGCTGTTCCTTGGCCTGCTGTTGGCCAGCCGCTGGTTGCTGCCGCGTTTGTTCCGTGAGGTGGCGGCGTCCCATTCGGCCGAATTGTTCGTGCTGCTGGCACTGGTGATCGTACTGCTCACCGCCTGGCTGACCCACTTGCTGGGCCTGTCCCCGGCACTCGGTGCGTTTCTCGCCGGCATGCTGCTGGGGGAAAGCCATTACCGCCATCAGATCGAAGCCGATATCCGGCCGTTTCGCGACATCCTGCTGGGACTGTTTTTTGTCAGCATCGGCATGCTGATCGACCTGCAACTGTTCGTCAGTCATAGCCTGTTGATTCTCGGCCTGACCCTCACGCTGATGTTGATCAAAGGCTGTGTGGTCGCGCTATTGGTGCAACTGCGCGGCAGCGACGGTGAAACCGCCTGGCGCAGCGGGCTGGCGCTGGCCCAGGGCGGCGAGTTCTGTTTCGCCTTGATGGCGCAAATGCAGCAAAGCCGCCTGATGCCCGCCGACATCAGCGGCCTGCTGCTGGCTGCCACCTTCTGCTCGATGCTATTGACTCCGCTGTTGCTCAGGGCTGCACCCGCGATTGCCCTGCGCCTGCACCGCAAGCCCAACCAGCAAGTACAGCTTGAAGAGATTACGGCCCTGAATGCCGAGCTGCGCGACCACGCGGTGATCTGCGGCTACGGCCGGGTTGGCCAGTCCATCGGGCGCTTCCTGCACCGTGAACAACAGGCGTTCATTGCCCTTGATGACGACCCGGAGCGGGTCCAGGAAGCTTCTACCGAAGACAGCGCCGTGCATTACGGCGACTGCCGCCGTGGCGCCCTGCTCAGCGCGGTCGGCCTGGAACGTGCGCGCCTGGTGGTGATCGCGGTGGACAACAGCGACGTCGCCCTGACCGTGCTCAACGAAGCGCGGCGGATCAACCTGACCGTACCGATCCTGGTACGCACCCGCGACGACAGTCAGCTGGCCGAACTGAAAGCCGCCGGCGCCACTGAAGTGGTGCCCGAGTTGCTGGAGTCGAGCCTGATGCTCGCCTCCCATGCGTTGATCCTGCTGGGGTTGTCGGAGCAGCAGGTGCAAGGCCGTGTCGATGAAGTGCGCCAGAGCCGGTACCGCCTGTTACATGGCTGCAACCAGAACGAAGGGGACGCGCCCCTCAATCCTGACTGACCGCGCCAATCTTGTGGATCGACAAATCCGCGCCGTAATACTCCTCTTCCTGGCTCAAGCGCAGCCCGTAAACGCGCTTGATCACCCCATACACCAGGAACCCACCGGCCAGCGCCACCATCACACCCAGTGCGGTGCCGATCAACTGGCTGATCAGACTGACGCCGCCCAAACCGCCCAGGGCGGTCTGGCCGAAGATCCCGCAGGCAATCCCGCCCCACACGCCGCAGAGGCCGTGCAACGGCCATACACCCAGCACATCGTCGATCTTCCAGCGATCCTGGGCGGCAATGAAGAACCAGACGAACAAGCCGCCCGCCACCACGCCGGTCACCAACGCGCCCACCGGGTGCATAAGGTCGGAACCGGCACAGATCGCCACCAACCCGGCCAATGGACCGTTGTGCAAGAAGCCTGGGTCGTTACGGCCGATCACCAATGCCGCTACCGTGCCACCGACCATCGCCATCAACGAATTGACCGCCACCAGCCCGCTGACCCCGGACAGGGTTTGCGCACTCATGACGTTGAAGCCGAACCAGCCGACGATCAAGATCCACGAGCCCAACGCGAGGAATGGAATGCTCGACGGCGCGAACGCCACCAGGCGCCCTTCCCGATAACGCCCCTGCCTTGGCCCCAGCAACAACACCGCCGCCAGCGCCAGCCAGCCGCCCATGGCGTGCACCACGACGCTGCCGGCAAAGTCATGGAAGCTGGCGCCGAAGGTGGCCAGCAACCAGGCTTGCAGGCCGTAGTTGCCGTTCCACACCATGCCTTCGAAAAACGGGTAGATGAAGGCTACGATCAACGCAGTGGCACACAGTTGCGGAACAAACCGTGCACGCTCGGCGATTCCCCCGGAAATGATCGCCGGGATCGCCGCCGCGAAGGTCAGCAGGAAGAAGAACTTCACCAGGCCGTAGCCGTGGTCGGCGCTGATCACCGCCGCCGGTTGCATGAAGGTCACCCCGTAGGAGATCCAATAGC
This sequence comes from Pseudomonas sp. KK18, assembly GCF_037094675.1. NCBI lineage: Bacteria > Pseudomonadati > Pseudomonadota > Gammaproteobacteria > Pseudomonadales > Pseudomonadaceae > Pseudomonas > Pseudomonas sp. KK18. The sequence goes on along the minus strand of NZ_CP146605.1, from coordinate 2,135,644 downwards.
CTATAAAGAAATAGGCCAGTGTGGAAATCGCGAAGTCACTGAGGATTTTCGACAGGGCATTGACCTGGTTCTTCTGGCGCACCGTGCCGACTTCCAGGAAGGCAAAGCCGGCGTGCATGGCCAGGACCATGACCGCACCAATCAGAATAAACAGCGTGTTGGAGCTGTGGACGAGGGTGTCCACCGCGCTTTGCAAATTTTCCATGGAGGATGGCAGGCCTGCACATGCAGGAAAAAGCACCAAAGCAGTTCATGACCTTCATGATGCGCACTAAATTGGCACCAGCGGTCCGACCCTCGTTTGAGGCCGTGAACCGCTTTGGCGCAGCGATCATTGAAAAAGGCAGAATCCGACAGGGTTTTTCCGCGAGTTTTAGTTATTTAGGGTAAGGTTTTTCAGGGTTTGAGCCCCAACCGCCCGGATTCAGCGCAAGGCCCCGGGCCCGCGCACCAAGGCAAAGCAAAAGCTGTACCAGACAATTGCAGTGAACCTTCACCGACACCGGTGACTCGAAACCAGAAGTAAACAGACCAGCCACTCACGGAGATAACCATGGCCAGAAAAACGGCAAAGACTGCTCAAGAAATACTGATGGCGGATTTTCAAACCCTGGTCAGCGATACCGAGAAGCTGCTGGACGACACTGCGATCCTCGCCGGTGACCAGGCTGACGAGCTTCGCAGCAAGATTCACGAAAGCCTGCTCAAGGCCCGTGAAACCCTGCAACTGACCGAGGACTCCCTGCGCGAACGCGGCCAGGCGGCGGTCACGGCCACTGAAGACTATGTGCAGGCCAACCCCTGGCAGTCCGTCGGCATTGCGGCCGGCGTGGGCTTTTTGATCGGCCTGCTGGCTACAAGGCGCTAATCATGTCTATCGGCGAATCCGGCTCGTCCACGGGCCCAAGTTCTACTTCACGGCGCCTGGGCGCGGCTGTCCTGGGTTTGCTGCACAGCCATGTCGAGCTGTTCGGCATCGAGTTGCAGGAGCAGAAAGCCCGCACCGTCAGCCTGTTGCTGTTCGCCGGCCTGGCGCTGGTGTTTGCCTTGCTGTTGCTGGTGGGTTTGTCGGCGCTGGTGATGATTCTGGTGTGGGATACCTACCGCCTGACCGGGATTATCAGCCTGTGTGTGTTCTACATACTGGCCGCAGCATTCTGCGGGTTGCGCCTGAAGGCGGCGGTGTTCGATGAGTCCACGCCGTTCCACGCCACCCTCGAAGAGCTGGCCAACGACCGGGAGCGCCTGCTGCCATGAGCATGACTGAATTGCCGCAAAACACTTCCCGGCGAGAAATGCGCAAGGCGTTGATCCGCCTGCGCATGGAAATGCACCGCCAGGAAATCCGTCACGAGTCCCAGCAACTGATGCTGCCGCTGCAAAAGGTCCGCAACATGGGCCAGAGCTGGCAGGACGGTTTTGGCATCAAGCACGCGCCGCTGTGGGGCGTGGGCGTGGTGACGCTGCTGGGGTTTCTCACCGGCAAAGGCGCCAAGGGCGGCGGAATCGGCACCATGACCCGCCTGGTGCGGCTGGGTGCCGGCCTGATCCCGCTGATCAAACTGGCCATGCAAGGTGCTTCGCGCAAAAGTTGAGCGTGCTGGCTGCATTCTTGCAAACAGATCAGGCCCGGCCCTCTCCATTGAGGGCCGGGCCTTTTTTATTTCCGGTCTTTTAAGGAGGCCCCGTGATCGACGGGCAACCGCTCGCCTGCTTCCAGCCATTCATCGACACCGCCACCGGCCGCATCGCCGGCGTAGAAGCCCTGGGCCGCCTACGCCAGGCGAATGGCCAACTGCGCTCGGTGGGTCCGCTGTTCGCCGACCCGCGCACGCCCTCGGTGGCCTTGCGCCGCCTGGACCGGCAGATCCGTGACAATGCCCTGAGCCGCCTGCATGAAGCCCCGCAGGAGTGGTTCCTCAGCCTGAATATCTCGCCACGCTGGATCACCCGCCTGCGCCCGGGCCAGGCGCTGCCGAGCCTGAAGCAATTGCAACTGCATAACGTCGACCCGCGCCGCATCGTGTTCGAGATCACTGAACTGGGCGGCGATATCCTGCGCCTGGCCGAAGTCGTCGAGCGCTACCGCGAGGCCGGCGCGCGGATTGCCATTGATGACTTCGGCGCCGGCTATTCGCAGCTGGACCGGGTGCTGGCCTTGCAGCCGGACATTCTCAAGCTGGACATGCGCCTGTTCCAGGCCGCGGCCCGCGGTGGCCCGAGCGGTGAGGTGGTACGGGCACTGGCGCAAATGGCGGAAAAAACCGGCTGCTGGATCATCGCCGAAGGGGTGGAAACCGAGGCCCAACTGAATTTCGCCCTGGAATGCGGTTCGCGTTATGTCCAGGGCTACCTGTTCGCCCAGGCCCAACTGGACTGGTTCGACACCGACGCATTCGTGCCGCGCTTCGCCCAGTTGCGCACCGGCTATGTCCAACAGAAGCTCGCCGAACGTGGCCGGATCATGCAACTGCGCCAGCAACTGGCGGAGCTGATGCAGATCCTGCAAACCTGGGCCCACACCCGCGCACCGCTGAGCCACCTGCCGCAATTGCCGGCGTTTCCCTGGCTGCTGCGTTTTTACCAGTGCGACCGGCATGGCACGCAACTGACACCCAACTTCGAATGGCACCAGGGCGCCTGGCAAGCCGACAGCCGCTACCTGGGCCACAACTGGTCATGGCGTCCGTATTTTTATCATTTGCTGGCCGAAGGTTGGGAGGAGCGGCGGCTGACCCTCTCCTCAACCTATCGCGATGCCACGACCAACCAGTACTGCCTGACTGCCGGACAATTCTTTGATAATGGTCAGCGCCTGCTGTTAATCGATATCGACGCCGCCGGCCTGTAGTTTTTCGCTTGCGAAGGCCTGGCTGAACCGGGAAGCTGGGAGCCGTCATTCACCGCACGGAGAGTACCCGCCTTGGATTGGCCCACCCTGCTTACCCGCGAACGCCTTGGAAAACCCCTGCACAGCCCGGAAGAACTGGGGCGCAGTCCGTTTCACAAAGACCATGACCGCATCATCTTTTCCGGTGCGTTTCGCCGCCTGGGCCGCAAGACGCAAGTGCACCCGGTGACCAGCAACGATCACATCCACACCCGGCTGACCCACTCCCTGGAAGTCAGTTGCGTGGGACGATCCCTGGGCATGCGCGTAGGCGAGACCATCCGCAGTGCCCTGCCCGACTGGTGCGACCCGAGCGACCTGGGGATGGTGGTGCAGTCGGCCTGCCTGGCCCATGACATCGGCAACCCACCCTTCGGCCATTCCGGCGAGGACGCGATCCGGCACTGGTTCCAGCAAGCTTCAGGCCGTGGCTGGCTGGATGACATGAGCAGCGCCGAACGCAATGACTTCCTCAATTTCGAAGGCAATGCCCAGGGCTTCCGGGTACTCACGCAACTGGAATACCACCAGTTTGATGGTGGCACCCGCCTGACCTACGCCACCTTGGGCACCTACCTGAAATACCCCTGGACCGCCCGCCACGCCGACTCCCTGGGCTACAAGAAACACAAGTTCGGCTGCTACCAGAGCGAACTGCCGATCCTGGAGCAGATCGCCCAGAAGCTCGGCTTGCCGCAGTTGGAAGAACAACGCTGGGCCCGGCACCCGCTGGTGTACCTGATGGAGGCGGCCGACGATATCTGCTACGCGTTGATCGACCTCGAAGACGGCCTGGAAATGGAGCTGCTGGAATACGCCGAGGTCGAGTCACTGCTGCTGGACCTGGTGGGCGACGACTTGCCGCAAACCTATCGGCAACTCGGCCCGCTGGATTCCCGGCGACGCAAGCTGGCGATCCTGCGAGGCAAGGCCATCGAACACCTGACCAACGCCGCGGCCCGGGCGTTCGTCGAACAACAGGACGCGCTGCTGGCCGGCACCCTGCCGGGGGACCTGGTGGAACATATGCACGGCCCGGCCAAGCGCTGCGTGCTGGATGCCAAGGACATGGCCCGCAAGAAGATCTTCCAGGACAAGCGCAAGACCCTGCATGAGATCGGCGCCTACACCACCCTGGAAATCCTCTTGAATGCCTTCTGCGGCGCGGCCCTGGAACAACATGGCGGTCGCACCCCGTCGTTCAAGAACCGACGCATCCTCGACCTGTTGGGCAATAGCGCCCCGGATCCCTCCTGGTCATTGCACGCGTCCTTCCTGCGCATGATCGACTTTATCGCCGGCATGACTGACAGCTACGCCAGCGAGATGGCCCGCGAGATGACCGGCCGCTCCAGCCCGCAATAAATCGGAGCCCTGGCTGATGGCCAGGGCGACTTTTCAAAGAATCGCCCTACGCACGGAACAGAGCGGCCTGATCGAAGTTCTTCCCCGCCGCGATGAATAATCGCGCGCCCTGACCGCAGTCTTTCGACCTGCTCCTGCGCCCGATAGCTGGCGGGCCCATTAACTTCTTACTACACGCCCTGGTGGAGCGTCTTCAGGGCTCTTGTCCATTCCATGGAAAAAACCATGCTCGAACAACTTCGCATCCTGTTGGTGGAGGATCACCCCTTTCAATTGCTGGCCACCCAATGCCTGCTACGAAACTATGGCTACCACGACCTGGCACTGGCCGAGAATGCAGAACAGGCAATGCGGCTGATGACACAAACCGACGTGCCATTCGATATTCTGCTCTGTGATCAATGTTTGCCCGACTTGCCTGGGCTGGAGTTGATTGAAATTGCCAACCGCAGAGGCTTTATAAGGTCCGCGATATTGCTCAGCGGCCTGCCCGTCAATGAACTGGAACACCTGATGGCCCAGGCATCCCGACGCAACTTTCCATTACTTGGCTATTTGTCGAAGCCGTTAAGCCACCTTGAGCTGAATGAACTCATACGCCAATCACGCCTTACTCGCTCAACAGAAAAGTAGGAAGTTAAACACCCGGGCAATCCGAAAACGCCTCTTTATAACGCTGCCCTCTCACGACCAGTTACTTTTAAATTCCACCCACGCAAAACTCTTACACCCAAACAACAAACACCTCACAGAGCGTAATCCCTTGCTTTTTTTGATGTAGGATTATTCTTGTTTTACGTTTGTTCCACATCAAGTTCATCCTCCTTCATTGCCATGTGAGCTAATGTGCCGACTTTATTTGCGCCTGTATGGAATTTGATCATGAACTCAGTTTTTATTATTGACGACCACCCCGTCATCCGACTTGCCATTCGGATGTTGTTAGAACACGAAGGCTATAAAGTAGTGGGAGAAGCCGATAACGGTTGTGATGCGATACAAATGGTCAAGGAGTGTCAGCCTGACCTGATTATCCTTGATATCGGCATTCCGAAACTCGATGGCCTGGAAGTGCTGTGCCGGTTCAACGCAATGAGTACGCCGACCAAGACGTTGATACTCACCGCCCAGACCCCCAAGCTCTTTGCTACCCGGTGCATGCGCTCCGGTGCCGATGGCTATGTGTGCAAGGAAGGTGACTTGAGCGAACTGCTCAGTGCCATCAGGGCGGTCTTGTCAGGTTACAACTACTTCCCGAGCCAGGCCCTTAACGGCAGCACTAACGAAACGGATAACAATGAAGAGCTTGAACTTTTCAAAGTCGTCAACGATCGTGAACTCATGGTATTACAACTTTTTGCCCAAGGCCGGACAAACAAGGAAATCGCCAAGGGCATGTTTCTCAGCAACAAAACCGTCAGCACTTACAAAAAAAGGCTCATGCAAAAACTGAAAGCCAAATCCTTGGTAGAACTTATCGAGATGGCAAAACGTAACGCGCTAGTGTGAGAAATCGGATGCCCAGGCGATTAAAGGACTATCTAATCATATTGAGTATCGGGGTGTGCCTCAGCACTTCCGTGCCTGCCGAACAAACTGTTCCCGAGCAATATGCCCTGCTGGGGCGTGCCGGTGCCGTTCAACTGGACACCCCCCTGAACAAGACACAGCGCCAGTGGCTGCAGAACAAACGGGAACTGATACTGGGCACCTCTGCACCCGACTATCCGCCCTTCGACATCACCTCCAGCGGGCGTGATTATGAAGGGCTGACTGCCGATTACGCCGGGCTGCTGGCCAGGACACTGGCGATACCGCTCACCGTGTTGCGCTACTCCTCCCGTGAAGCCGCGATCCAGGCGCTGGCAAACGGCGAAATCGATTTTCTGGGGTCTGCCAACGGTTTTGAAGCGGCGAATCCCGACATCGTCCTGTCACTGCCCTACGCAGTGGATCAGCCGGTACTGGTGACCCGTGAAGGTGAGAACCGCGACCTTGGCGACGGCCTGGCCGGCCTGCGCCTGAGTCTTGTCTACCATTACCTGCCCATGGACGAAGTGCAGGCGCTGTACCCCAAGGCGACCATCCACGCCTACCCGTCCTATCAAAATGCCTTGAATGCCGTGGCATTCGACCAGGCTGACGTATTCCTGGGCGACACCATTTCCACTCACTACATGATCAACAAGGGCTACCTGAAAAATATCCGCATGGCCAACTTCGGCAAGCACGAGGCCCACGGGTTCAGCTTCGCCTTGCGCAAGGATCAACCCATTCTCCTGAGTATCATCGACTCAGTGCTCGATGGCGTATCAACCTATGAGCGTGACAGCATCGCCAAGCGCTGGAGTGCGGGCAGCGACATTCTGCTGACCGACCGCAAGCTGCAACTGAGCCTGCGCGAAGAGCGCTGGCTCAAGGACAACCCCGTGGTGAAGGTGGTGGTCAATGAAACCCTCGCCCCCCTGACGTTCTTTGATACCGACGGCAACTTCCGAGGCATCACCGCCGACGTGCTGGAGCTGATCCGCCTGCGAACCGGCCTGCGCTTCGAGATTCAACACGTGCGTGACGTCGCCAACATGATGGAACTGGTGCAGACCGGCGCAGCCGACATCATCGGCGCAATTACCCCCAGTACCGGGCGCGAGTCCCAGTTGAACTTCAGCCGCCCCTACCTGGAAAACTCCTACGTATTATTGACCCGTAAAGAGCCGGGCGCGCCCACAAGCCTTCAAGAACTGGCCGGCAAGCGCCTGGCGATTACCCAGGGCAATCAGCTGGAAAAATTCCTGCAGCAGGCATTTGCCCAGATAAACCTGGTGGAAACCGGGGATACCTTCAAGGCATCGGAATTGCTGGCACAGGGGCAAGTCGACGGCGCAGTGAACCCTTTGGTGATCGCCAACTACCTGCTTTCTTCTCCGGCATTCCAGGACAAACTGCAGATCAGTTCCAGCATCGGCACGTTGCCTGCGACGTTTGCCCTGGCGACGTCCCGACACGCCACGGAGCTGAGTTCGATCCTGGACAAGGCACTGCTGAGTATCGCCCCGGATGAGATGGCGGCGATCAACAGCCGCTGGCGCGGCTACAACGCAGCGTCCGATGGCTACTGGCGCAATTACCATCGCCTGATTGCCCAGATCATCATCGGCACCGGGCTGCTGCTGTTGATTTCCCTGGCCTGGAACGGCTACCTGCAGCGCCAGATCAAGCACCGAAAACTGGCCGAGCGCGCCCTTAACGACCAGTTCGAGTTCATGCGGGCGCTGGTCAATGAAACGCCCCATCCGATCTACGTACGCGACCACAACGGCTATCTGCAGACCTGCAACGACAGCTACCTGCAGACGTTCGACATCAAGCGTGAAGACGTCATCGGCAAAAGCATCACGCAGATGAGCATGGCCCTTGAGACGGAGGCGGCGCAGTACCATGCCGACTACCAGCGGGTAGTGGCCGAGGGTAAACCGTTGATCCTTGATCGCACCCTGCACGTGCACGGGAAAAAACTCACGATCTACCACTGGATCCTCCCCTACCGCGACTCCGTGGGCGAGGTCCAGGGCATCATTGGCGGCTGGATCGATATCAGCGAACGGCGCCAGTTGTTCGACGAGCTGCGCGCCGCCAAGGAACGCGCCGACGAGGCCAATCGCGCGAAAAGTACGTTCCTGGCCACCATGAGCCACGAAATCCGCACGCCGATGAACGCCGTCATTGGCATGCTGGAATTGACACTCAAGCGCGCCGATCAGGGTCATCTTGATCGCCCTGCGATCGAGGTCGCCTACAACTCGGCCAAGGACCTGCTGGAGTTGATCGGCGACATTCTGGACATTGCACGTATCGAGTCCGGTCGATTGAGCCTGGCCCCGGAGCGGGTCAACCTGCGCGAAGTCATCGAGTCGGTGGTCCGCGTGTTCGATGGCCTGGCGCGCCAGAAAACCCTGAGCCTGGTGCTGGAGTTCACCCCCGATGTCGAGGATACCGACGTACTGATCGACCCTCTGCGGTTCAAGCAGGTGCTCTCGAACCTGGTGAGCAATGCGATCAAGTTCACTGAACGCGGGCAGGTGAAGATCAAGGTGCAGCTGAAGGCGACCGGGCAACCTCAACAGATCGAGATGAAACTGGTAGTGGAGGACACCGGCATCGGGATCAATCGCGAAGACCAGCTACGCCTGTTCGAGCCGTTCGCCCAGGCCGACAACTCCGGGCACCTGGCCAGGAGCGGCGCCGGCCTGGGCCTGGTGATCTGTCGCAGCCTGTGCGCCATGATGGGCGGCCAATTGAGCCTGAGCAGCGTGCCCATGGTAGGCACCCAGGTCCACGTCAGCCTGAAGATGACCAGCCTGCCGCCGGTCAAGGCCGTAGACAAGCTCGAACCGGCCGCGGCCACGCCGGCGCCAGTGCTCAACGTGCTGGTGGTGGATGACCATCCGGCCAACCGCTTGCTGATGTGCCAGCAACTGGGTTTCCTGGGGCATCAGTTCACCGCGGCCCATCATGGTGCTGCGGGGTTCCAGGCCTGGCGCCAGGAACACTTCGACCTGGTCATTGCCGACTGCAATATGCCGATCATGAACGGCTACGAATTGAGTCACTCCATTCGCGAGTATGAGGAGCGCGAGCAGAAAACTCCGTGCGTGATACTCGGCTTCACCGCCAACGCGCAGCCCGAGGAGAAACAACGCTGCTTTGACGCCGGCATGAATGACTGCCTGTTCAAACCCATCAGTCTTACTGCGCTGGAACAGCACCTGGCGCAGGTCGATCCGCTGCCCACCCGCAACGTGTTTACCCTGCAAAGCCTGGACGCGATGACGGGCGGTGACCCACAGTTGAGCCGGCGTTTGCTCGAGGAGTTGCTCAGCAGCAGCCGGAATGATCGGGTCGAGCTGATGGCCATGCTGGCACGGCAAGCCGCGCCCGGCGACCTGATCGACCAGGCCCACAAGATCAAGGGCGCCGCCCGGATCATCCAGGCCGATACCTTGTCCGGACAATGCGAAGCGTTGGAGCAGGCGTGTGGCGAACGCGAGACACCACACGTTATCGAGGCGGGCATCAAGGCAATAGAGAAATCCATGCTTGAGCTGGAGAGGATGCTGCAGATGCAACTGGACGTGCTGGACTGTCGATAGCCTGCAGGAGCGAACTTGCTCGCTCCTGCAGGAGACTCACCCCATCAACAATCGGTCAACCGCAGGAAAATCGCCGCCAACTGCTCGATGCCGGCCTGATCCTGCGGGGTAAACCGCGACAGCGATGGGCTGTCCAGGTCGAGCACACCAATCAAGCGGCCGTCCTTGACCAACGGGACGACCAACTCGCTGTTGGACGCACTGTCACAGGCGATATGCCCCGGGAACGCGTGCACGTCTTCCACCCGCTGGGTTTGCCGCGAGGCCGCTGCCGCGCCGCACACACCGCGACCGAACGGAATGCGCACACAGGCGATCTGCCCCTGGAACGGCCCGAGCACCAGCTCTTCATTGCGGTTGAGGTAGAAGCCTGCCCAGTTCAAATCATCCAGCTGGTTGAACAGGAACGCAGAAAACTGCGCGGCATTGGCAATGAAATCCCGCTCATCCGCCAACAGCGATTCCAGCTGCGCATGCAGCATGGCGTAGCCATCGAGGCCGGTTCCAGCCTGTTGCAAATCAATCATGGTTGACGCTCCAACAACTTGAGGCCCACCCAGTAGCGGGCGAACTGATAGGCACAACGGCCGTTGCGATTACCGCGCCCGGTGGCCCAGCGCACGGCGAGGATGTCCAACTCTTCATCGCGTTGCCACTGCAGACCGGCCTTGCTCGCCAACTCGCCGATCCAGTGCTCGACCACATCCAGGAAGTGCTCCTGATTGAACGGGTAAAACGACAGCCACAAACCGAAACGGTCAGACAGGGCAATCTTGTCCTCCACCGCTTCGTTGGGATGCAGCTCGCCGTCTATGGTCTTCCAGTTCTCGTTATCGCTCTGGTTCTCGGGCACCAGGTGACGACGGTTGGAGGTGGCATACAACAGGACGTTTTCCGGCGCCTGCTCCAGGGAGCCGTCGAGTACGCTCTTGAGCACACGATAATCGCTCTCGCCGGCTTCGAAAGACAGGTCATCGCAGAACAACATAAAGCGTTGTGGCAATTTGATCAGTTGCTCGACCACCCGCGGCAAGTCCGCCAGGTGATCGCGCTCGATTTCGATCAGGCGCAGCCCGGCCTTGGCGTGCTGGGCCAGCAAGGCGCGCACCATGGACGATTTACCGGTGCCGCGCGAGCCCCAGAGCAGCGCATGGTTGGCCGGCAGGCCGTCGAGAAACTGTTGGGTGTTACGGGCCAATTGTTCGCGCTGTTTATCCACGCCGATCAGGTCGGACAGGCGCATATCCAGGCTGACTTCCAGTGGCAATAAAAAGCCGCTGCGACCTTCGCGCTGCCAACGGGCAGCCAGGCAATGGTTCCAGTCAACGGCTTCACGCGGGGCAGGCAACAAGGGCTCCAGGCGAGCCAGTACCGCGTCGGCACGCTCAAGAAAGGCATTCAATCGAGAATCCACGACTATTCCTCTGGCAAGTTCTTGTAAAAGATGGCGTATTGGCAACCCTGAGGCAGACCGTGCAGGGCTGCACCGAATAAAATCGATTCATGCCGGGCAAGTTTGAGCCTGTGGATGTTCAGCTATGCTTGCCGGGCGAAAGGAAACGTAAAGTGGTACAGCACCCGATGGATATCAAGTTCGCCCACCGCTTGTCTTATAAACAAGCCAGACTGACAGTGCTGGTCGGATTCGTCTTGGGAACCTTGCTCAGCCTGATACAGATTGGGATTGATTATGCCAGCGAAGACGCTTCCATCAACCGGGAAATACGTGCGCTGATTGAAATCAGCCATAACCCGGCTTCGCGCATCGCCTACAACATCGACGCCGAGCTGGCCCAGGAACTGACGCTGGGCCTGCTGCACTCCCCCGCCATCACCCATGCACAACTGATCGACAACAACGGTTTGGTGCTGGCCGATGTCCATCGCCCGCGCAAGGAAAGCACCTACCGGCCCATCAGCGACTTCCTGTTTGGCGCCAACCGCCAATTCGAAGATCGGCTCTACCTCGCCCACATGCCCAACGATTCCCTCGGTGTACTGCGTCTTGACGTAGACACCTACGCGTTCGGCAGCCGCTTCCTGCACCGCGCCGAGATCACCCTGCTCAACGGCTTCGCCCGCAGCCTGATCCTCACCGGCATTCTGTTGGCGCTTTTCTACGTGATGCTGACCAAGCCGCTGGTGCGCATTATCCGCGAGCTGAGCTCACGCAAGCACGAGCGCCTGGACTGCCCGCCGGGGCACGAGCACGACGAGATCGGCGTACTGGTCAACGTCGCCAACCAACAGTTTGAAAACATGGAGACTGAAATCCAGCAACGCCGGCACGCTGAAAATCGCCTGACCGAATACCTCGGCCAACTGGAAGACATCGTCTCCGCCCGCACCACCGAGCTCAAGGCGATCAATCATCGGTTGACGCTGTCGAACGACGAGCTGGAAGCGGCGAAGATGACGGCCCTGGGCATGGCCCAGGCACGGGCGGCGTTCCTGGCCAACATGAGCCATGAAATCCGTACACCGCTGAACGGCCTGCTGGGGATGATCGCCCTCTCCCTCGACAGCCCGCTGAACGCCGAGCAACGCCAGCAACTGTCGATCGCCCATGACTCCGGCAAAGTACTGGTGGAGCTACTCAACGATATCCTCGACCTGTCGAAGTTCGACGCCGGCCAACTGGAACTGGAAAGCATCCCGTTCGACCTCGGTTCACTGGTTGAAGACACCGCCAACCTGCTCTCGCAAAACGCCGCGCCCAGCGTGGAGCTGACGTGCCTGATCGACCCGCAGTTTCCCGCCCAGGTGCTGGGCGACCCGACGCGGGTACGGCAGATTGTCAGCAATTTGCTGTCCAACGCCCTGAAGTTCACACGTTTCGGCCGGGTGGATGTACGCCTCAGTGCCCAGGCCGGCCGGGTCAGGATCGAGGTGTGCGACACCGGTATCGGGATCGCCCAGGATGCCCAGGTCAAGATTTTCCAGCCGTTCACCCAAGCCGGTGCGGGCATCACCCGCCAGTTCGGCGGGACAGGCCTGGGCCTGGCGCTGACCCACAACCTGTGCGAAGCCATGAAAGGCCGCCTGAGCATCAGCTCGGAAGCTGGCTTTGGCAGCCAGTTCTGTGCCGACCTGCCCTTGCCGACCCACTTGCCGGCGGTGCGCCTGGCGCCTTTGGCTGGAGATGTAATCGCCATCACCAGCACCAGCAGCGGGCTGGCAGAACTCCTCACCAGCCTGCTGCCGAGTTGGGGCCTGGCTCCGCGCTGTTATTCCATCGACGATGACTTGAGCGGGCAGAATCCCGACCTGCTGATCACCGACTGCCCCGAATGCCTGTTCCGCCTGCGCCCGATGATCACCGCCCCGATCCTGGTGGTAACCGCCTACGGCAACTTCATGCCCAGCGAAGAAGTCGCGGCCCTGGCCCCCTTGCAGCAACAGGCCCGCCCCCTGAGCCGCACCGCGCTGTACCAGGTCCTGCAACGCAACTTGCGCACCGATCCGGACCTGGTCCTGGACCTGATCCAGCTGGAAACCGGCCCCCTCGCCCACCGGGCGCGCATCCTGCTGGTGGAGGACAACCCGGTCAATCAACTGGTGGCCAAGGGCATGCTCGGCAAGCTCGGGTGCGAGGTGATCGTCGCCGCCCACGGTGGTGAAGCCCTCAAGCTGCTGGAAGAGCAAGGCTTCGACATGGTGTTGATGGACTGCAATATGCCGGTGATGGATGGCTATGAGGCCAGTCGGCAGATCCGCCGCAGCGGGCGCTGGCCGGACTTGCCGATCGTCGCCTTGACGGCCAATGCCATGTCCGAGGAACGCGAGCGCTGCCGGGCTGCGGGCATGAACGATTACCTGGCAAAGCCGTTTCGCCGGGAAGAACTCAAGGCCTTGCTCGATCTGTGGGTGCCGACTACGACAAGTCTTTGATCTGGCGCAACAGCTGATCCAGACCGTCACGCAAGGCATCGGCCTGGTTCAGATCAACGCCGCTGTCACACAACAGGCGGGCCTTCAGCGGCTGCACCCGGTCGCGCAGGTGCCGGCCTTCATCGGTCAGGCTCAGGTGCACTTCACGCTCATCCAGCGCACTGCGCTGACGCCGCACCAGGGTAAGCTGCTCCAGGCGCTTGAGCAGTGGCGTCAGCGTGCCGGAATCCAGCAGCAGGCGCTCGCCCAGGGCCTTGACCGTAGGCTGCGACACCACTGCAGCCTGCCATTCCCACAGCACCAGCATCACCAGGTATTGCGGATAGGTCAGGCCCAACTGATCGAGCATCGGCTTGTAGGCCCGGGTGACTGCGCGGGAGGCGGCGTAGAGCTTGAAGCACAGTTGGTCGTCGAGGGCCAGGGACAGGTCGGTCATTTGAGCAGGGCTTCGATCTCTTGGGTCAGGTCCTGGGGCTTGGTGGTCGGGGCGAAGCGCTTGACCACCTGGCCGTCGCGACCGATCAGGAACTTGGTGAAGTTCCACTTGATGCCCTTGGAGCCCAGCAATCCCAGGGCCTGCTTTTTAAGCTGTACGAACAATGGGTGGGCATCGCTGCCGTTGACGTCAATCTTCTTGAACAGCGGGAAACTGACACCAAAGTTCAGCTCGCAAAACTCCGAAATGGCGCCTTCGTTGCCCGGCTCCTGCTTGCCGAACTGGTTGCAGGGAAAGCCCAATACCACCAGGCCCTGGTCCTTGTAATGCTGCCAGAGTTCTTCAAGCCCCTTGTATTGCGGGGTGAAGCCGCACTTGCTGGCAGTGTTGACCACCAGAATCGCCTTGCCGGCGAAATCGGCCAAGGTCTTTTGCTCACCCTTGATGGTGGTGCAAGGGATGCTCAGCAGGTTGTCGCTCATGGCAGTGCCTCTACAAAGATAAGAAGGACTGAACGATAGTAGGCAATTCAATTGTGTGCAATTTAATTGGCGGGACTTATGCCTTGATATAACGGCTCCTGCGGGCACGAAGCCCGCAGGAGCCTGACGGCTCAGCGCGGTACCAGGTCCAGGCACACCGAGTTGATGCAGTAACGCAAACCGGTCGGTGGCGGTCCGTCCGGGAACACGTGGCCCAGGTGCGCATCGCACTTGGCGCAGGTGACTTCGGTGCGGATCATGCCGTGGCTGACGTCCCGGATCTCGACCATGGCCTGCTTGGCGATCGGCTCGTAGAAGCTGGGCCAGCCGCAGCCGGAGTCAAACTTGGCCCTGGAATCGAACAGCGGCTCATTGCAGCAGATGCAGTGGTAGACGCCGTCGGTCTTGGTGCCGTTGTACTTGCCGCTGAACGGTCGCTCGGTGCCTTTGAGGCGGCACACGTTGTACTGCTCCGGGTCGAGCATGGCTTTCCATTCTTCAACGGTTTTCTGCAACTTTTCCATCGGTACACCTCGGCAACTGAAAAAGCCTGATCTGTGTCTTTTCCATGGATCAGGCGGCACGTATGATTGCGCCTCTTCAAAGCGCCAGTCTGGCACCCGCGTTACCGGCATTCAAACGTATTTATGGGTCAGGCCAACGCAGGATTCTCAGCACGGTAGTCTTCACACCGTCTGGATCGTTCATTTTCAGGATCACATCGCCATGCAGGTCAGCAAATCGAACAAGCTCGCCAACGTCTGCTACGACATTCGCGGCCCGGTGCTCAAGCACGCCAAACGCCTGGAAGAGGAAGGCCATCGCATCCTCAAGCTGAACATTGGCAACCCGGCACCCTTTGGTTTCGAAGCGCCGGACGAAATCCTCCAGGACGTGATCCGCAACCTGCCTACCGCACAAGGCTACAGCGACTCCAAAGGCCTGTTCAGCGCGCGCAAGGCCGTCATGCAGTACTACCAGCAGAAGCAGGTTGAAGGTGTCGGCATCGAAGACATCTACCTGGGCAACGGCGTGTCCGAGCTGATCGTCATGTCCATGCAGGCCCTGCTCAACAACGGCGACGAAGTGCTGGTTCCGGCTCCCGACTACCCGCTGTGGACCGCCGCCGTAACCCTGGCCGGTGGCCATCCGGTGCATTACCTGTGTGACGAAGGTGCCGACTGGTTCCCGGACCTGGCCGACATCAAGGCCAAGATCACCCCGAACACCAAGGCCCTGGTGATCATCAACCCGAACAACCCCACCGGCGCCGTCTACTCCAGGGAAGTGTTGCTGGGCATGCTCGAACTCGCGCGCCAGCACAACCTGGTGGTGTTTTCCGATGAGATCTACGACAAGATCCTCTACGACGACGCCGTGCACATCTGCACCGCCTCCCTGGCGCCGGACCTGTTGTGCCTGACCTTCAACGGGCTGTCTAAATCCTACCGGGTGGCGGGCTTCCGTTCCGGCTGGATCGCCATTTCCGGCCCCAAGCACAATGCCCAGAGCTACATCGAGGGCATCGACATGCTGGCCAACATGCGCCTGTGTGCCAACGTGCCGAGCCAGCACGCCATCCAGACCGCACTGGGCGGCTACCAGAGCATCAACGACCTGGTGCTGCCACAAGGCCGCCTGCTGGAGCAGCGCAACCGCACCTGGGAACTGCTGAACGCGATTCCCGGCGTCAGTTGCGTCAAGCCGATGGGGGCGCTGTATGCGTTCCCGCGGATCGACCCGAAAGTGTGCCCGATCCTCAACGACGAGAAGTTCGTGCTCGACCTGCTGCTGTCGGAAAAGCTGCTGGTGGTCCAGGGTACGGCGTTCAACTGGCCGTGGCCGGATCACTTCCGGGTGGTCACCCTGCCGCGGGTGGATGACCTGGAGATGGCCATTGGTCGCATCGGCAACTTCCTGAAGTCCTATCGCCAGTAATGGGCATTGCGCTGTACGGCCCCCCCGTGGTCGTACAGCGATTATCTGGCAACACTTCTCTGCCCTGCGTGGGCGGTATCGCCTTTTACACCTGCCGGCTCCACCCTTGCTCGGGCATCACCCTATAATTACAGGGCTGCAAGGCAATGGGGCGAGGCTGCCGAGCCACACCAGGCCTCGGAAATTCCCTTCAAGGCTCTACATTCAGGCTGTAGGACACAGTTTGAAATAGTCCCCCGGTTGAATAGCCCCATGCCGCACCTTATATACCCCGCAGTACGCGACATATTAAGCATGAGGAGAATTCTACAACCATGATGCGCATTCTGCTGTTCTTGGCCACTAACCTGGCGGTCGTGCTGATTGCCAGCATCACGCTGAGCCTTTTCGGCTTCAATGGGATCATGGCGGCCAACGGGGTTGATCTGAACCTCAATCAGCTGCTGATCTTCTGTGCGGTCTTTGGTTTTGCCGGGTCGATTTTCTCGCTGTTCATCTCCAAGTGGATGGCGAAGATGAGCACCAGCACCCAGATCATTACCCAGCCACGCACCCGTCATGAGCAATGGCTGCTGCAGACCGTCGAGCAACTGTCCCGCGAAGCCGGGATCAAGATGCCTG
Source organism: Pseudomonas sp. KK18 (assembly GCF_037094675.1). Lineage (NCBI taxonomy): Bacteria > Pseudomonadati > Pseudomonadota > Gammaproteobacteria > Pseudomonadales > Pseudomonadaceae > Pseudomonas > Pseudomonas sp. KK18. The sequence continues at coordinate 2,118,871 of NZ_CP146605.1, read as the reverse complement.
AAGTCGGGATCTTCCCGGCCTATGAAGCGAACGCCTTTGCTACCGGCTGGAACAAGAACGACGCCCTTGTGGCCGTCAGCCAGGGCTTGCTGGAGCGGTTCTCGCCCGACGAAATCAAGGCGGTGCTGGCCCACGAGATCGGCCACGTGGCCAACGGTGACATGGTCACCCTGGCGCTGGTCCAGGGCGTGGTGAACACCTTCGTGATGTTCTTCGCGCGGATCATCGGCAACTTCGTCGACAAGGTGATCTTCAAGAACGAACAGGGCCAGGGCATGGCCTACTACGTGGCGACCATCTTCGCCGAACTGGTACTGGGCTTCCTCGCCAGCTCGATCGTGATGTGGTTCTCGCGCAAACGGGAATTCCGCGCAGACGAAGCCGGCGCACGCCTGGCCGGTACCGGCGCGATGATCAGCGCCCTGCAGCACCTGCGCTCCGAACAGGGCTTGCCGGTGCACATGCCGAACACCCTGACCGCCTTTGGCATCAACGGTGGCATCAAGCAGGGCATGGCTCGCCTGTTCATGAGCCACCCGCCACTGGAAGAGCGAATTGACGCACTGCGTCGTCGCGGCTGATAGCGACAAGAAGAAGGGGCGATTCAATCGCCCCTTTTTTGTGGGCGCTCTTCAGCGCCTGGCCAACCGGTACACCCGCTCGTCCAGGCGCGTGACGCCGTCCTGAACAAACTTCCAGCTGTCCCCCAGGATGTCCTGCTCCTGCAGCACATCCAGGCTCCACCGGCCGCCCAGGAGCAATTGCACTTCCTCATCGCTCACCGCGAACGGCGGGCCGGCCTTTTGCGACTGTTCATAATCGAGGGTGATCAACAGGCCACGACTGCCTCCCGCCAGAATCCCATTCAAGTGCGCCGCATACTGCTCGCGCATCAACGGTGGCAGGGCAATCAGCGCCGCCCGGTCGTAAAGCGCTGTGCAACCAAACACGGCACCGGCATCCAGGGCGAAGAAATCCCCGCACCACAGCTCGATGGAACCCGCCTGGAAAACTTTGAAAGCGCCGCGCTGGCTGACCTGCGGCGCCAGCTCCTGCTCGCTGAAAAACTCTTCAACGGCCTTTTCCGACAACTCGACCCCGATCACCCGATGCCCGACGCTCGCCAGCCACACCAGGTCCAGGCTCTTGCCGCACAACGGCACCAGCACCTGCGCCCCGCTCGCCACACCCAGACCGGGCCAGTGGCGCAGCAGGTAAGGATTCACCTCGGGCAAGTGGAAACCCGTCTGATTGCGCGCCCACCGCTCATGCCAAAATCCAGGTTCCATGATTTATCCTAAAACTTGATCAAATAGCGCTAAAACTTATATTAGATTTAGATCAATGATCTGATTGAAGATGGTCCCATCTTAACCCTCAGGACCCTACTCATGCTGCCCAGCCTGTTTATCTCCCACGGCTCGCCCATGCTTGCCCTGCAACCCGGTGCCAGTGGCCCGGCACTCAAGCGCCTGGCAGCCGAGCTGCCACGCCCCAAGGCCATTGTGGTGGTCTCGGCGCACTGGGAAAGCCAGGGGCTGCTCGTGACTGGCAGCGCCGCACCAGAGACCTGGCACGACTTTGGCGGCTTCCCACGGGAACTGTTCGCGGTGCAGTACCCGGCACCCGGTGACCCGCAGTTGGCCGCCCAAATCGTGCAGTTGCTCAAGGCTGACGGCCTGGAAGCGCGCATTGATGATCAGCGCCCCTTCGACCACGGCACTTGGGTGCCCCTGTCGCTGATGTACCCGGCGGCCGATATCCCGGTGGTGCAGGTATCGCTGCCAAGCCGCATGGGCCCTGCCCTGCAAACCCGTGTCGGCCACGCACTGGCGAGCCTGCGGGAACAGGGCGTGCTGCTGATCGGCTCCGGCAGCATTACCCACAACCTCGGCGAACTGGACTGGCATGCCGGGCCGGAGAGCATCGAGCCTTGGGCGCGGGATTTTCGCGATTGGATGGTCAGCAAACTGGCAGCCAACGATGAAGCCGCGCTGCACGACTATCGTCGCCAGGCACCTCATGCCGTGCGCAGCCACCCCAGCGACGAGCATTTGCTGCCGCTGTATTTCGCCCGGGGCGCCGGCGGTGAATTCAGCGCAGCCCACCAAGGCTTTACCATGGGTGCGCTGGGCATGGACATCTACCGTTTCGCCTGATTGCAGGCAAAAAAAATCCCCGAACCAGTCGGGGATTTTTTATGTTCGATCAATCAGCCCAAGGGCGGATCAATCTTCGCGGTAGCGACGCAGCTTCAACTGCTTACCGGCAACGCGGGTGTCCTTCAGCTTGGTCAGGAGTTTCTCCAGGCCATCTTCCGGCAGCTCCACCAGGGAGAAGCTGTCACGCACCTGGATGCGACCGATCGCTTCACGTGCCAGGCCACCCTCGTTGAGGATAGCGCCCAGCAGGTTCTTGGCAGCGATGCCATCACGCGCGCCCAGCGCGGTACGGCAGCGAGCACGGCCTTCAGCCAATGGAACCGGAGCACGACGCTCACGATCACCACGGTCCGGACGGTCGCCAGTACGCTCTGGACGATCACCGCGCGGAGCGTTGTTCGGCACCAGTGGACGTTCTTTCTCGATGGCAGCCAGGGTCAGGGCCTGACCGTTGGTCGCCTTGCGCAGCAGGGCTGCAGCCAGGGCACGCGGGGTGCAACCGATATCGGCAGTCAGGCGGTCCAGCAGGTCGCCGTGGGTCGATTCAGCATCAGCCACCAGTGGCGACAGGCTGTTGGTCAGTTTCTTGATGCGCGCATCGAGAACGGCCTGGGCATCCGGCAGGCGGACTTCGGCAACTTTCTGACCGGTTACACGCTCGATCACTTGCAGCATGCGGCGCTCACGTGGAGTCACCAGCAACAATGCACGACCTTCGCGACCAGCACGGCCGGTACGGCCGATACGGTGAACGTAGGACTCTGGATCGTAAGGCATGTCAACGTTGAACACGTGGGTGATACGTGGAACGTCGAGGCCACGGGCAGCAACGTCGGTCGCCACAACGATGTCCAGACGGCCATCCTTGAGGGAGTCGATCACGCGCTCACGCTGGTTCTGGGCAATGTCACCGTTCAGCGCAGCGGCTTTGTAGCCTTTGGCTTCCAGGGCGCTGGCCAGGTCCAGGGTCGCTTGCTTGGTGCGCACGAACATGATCAGGGCGTCGAAGTCTTCGACTTCCAGCAGGCTCAATACAGCCGAGGTCTTCTGGTCAGCGTGAACCAACAGGTGAGCCTGTTCGATCGCGGTAACGGTCTGAGTCTTGGTCTGGATCTTCACGTGTTGCGGATCGCGCAGATGGCGTTCGGCAATGGCACGGATCGACTGTGGCAGGGTAGCCGAGAACAGTACGGTCTGACGGGTTGCTGGCAGTGCCTTGAAGATGACTTCCAGGTCGTCCATGAAGCCCAGCTTGAGCATTTCGTCAGCTTCGTCCAGAACCAGGTGGTTCACGGTCGACAGCACTTTTTCGTCGCGACGCAGGTGGTCGCACAGACGGCCCGGAGTGGCGACAACGATCTGTGCGCCGTTACGGATTGCTTTCAGTTGTGGGCCCATAGGCGCGCCGCCGTAAACGGCCACAACGGTAACGCCCGGCATTTGCTTGGCGTAGGTTTCGAAAGCGGTTGCTACTTGCAGCGCCAACTCACGGGTTGGCGCCAGGATCAGGGCTTGCGGCTCGCGCTTGGCAGGATCGATGCAGTGCAGGATTGGCAGGGCGAACGCGGCGGTTTTACCGGTACCGGTTTGCGCTTGGCCAATCATGTCTTGGCCGGCCATGATGATCGGGATCGATTGCTGCTGAATAGCCGAAGGTTCTTCGTAGCCAGTCGCGATGACGGCAGCAAGAATGTTCGGGTTAAGATTAAAAGCGGCGAAGCCGCCGGTTTCCTGGGTCATGGGTCTGCCTCTAAGTGCATCCGCAAAGACCCATGCTCCAAAGCTGCGCATGCCGTGTTGAGACTCAAGAGTCGCCCTGGCTGCTTTGTCGGCGGGGATTTGCGAAAACGAATGAATGAAAAAGATTCGTCAAGGAAGAGTCCGCTGTGCGGACGTGCAGCCGAAGCTGACTTCGGGGAATTGCGCTACCTAAACGCGGCCCGGTTAAAGGCCGGCGCGCACTATACCGGAAATCGCTGAAAAAGGGAGCTTTTTTTATCGCAAACCGCAGGTAAACGCCTCTGCATCAAAGGCTTTGCGCATCCAGGCAGCAGGGTCTATTTTTCAAAGGCCCGGCCCTGTTGGTCATGACGCTTAAACGGTTCACCCTTAACAGCGGGCCCTTCGGTCCGAAACCTCCCTTTGCGCCCGAGGGCACACCCCATGAACCAAGCCACCAACAGCCGCGTCAGCCGTGAACAGCAGGGTCATATCCTGTTGCTGGGGCTGGATCGCGTGGCCAAGCGCAATGCGTTCGACCTGGAATTGCTCAATGATTTGAGCCTGGCGTATGGCGAATTTGATCGCAATGAGCAAGCGCGGGTGGCCATTGTCTTCGGGCATGGCGATCACTTTACCGCCGGATTGGACCTGGCCAATGTGGGGCCCACGATGGCACAAGGCTGGCAACCGCCGTTGGGTGGTTGTGACCCGTGGGGCGTTTTCGCGGGGCCCCGGGTCAGTAAGCCGGTGATTGTTGCGGCTCAGGGGTACTGCCTGACCATTGGTATCGAGTTGATGTTGGCGGCGGATATCAACCTGTGTGCCAGCAATACCCGGTTTGCGCAGATGGAAGTGCAGCGCGGGATTTTTCCTTTTGGGGGCGCGACGTTGCGCTTTCATCAGATCGCGGGGTGGGGGAATGCCATGCGCTGGTTGCTCACGGGGGATGAGTTTGATGCCCATGAAGCGCTGCGGTTGGGGTTGGTGCAGGAGGTGATGGCCAGCGAGGATTTGTTGCCCCGGGCGGTGGCGCTGGCAAACCGCATTGCCCAGCAGGCGCCGCTGGGGGTGCAGGCCACGCTGATGTCGGCGCGCCAGGCACGGATCGAGGGGGAGACCGCGGCGGCGGCCGGGTTGCCCGTTTTGGTGGAGAAACTGCTGAATAGTGAGGATGCCAAGGAAGGTGTACGGGCGATGGTCGAGAAGCGGCCTGGGGTTTTTAAAGGCTGTTGATTGTGGAGGGGGCTTGGGGCGGGGTACATATCCGTTATTTAGGTAACGGCCACTATTGGTTCCGCTCTTACAGCGGCTCACTTTTGAACAGCGCAAAAGTAAGCAAAACGCTCTTGCCCCACCACTCGGCACCTCGCCTAGGCTCGGTGTGCCCTCACTCCGGCTTTGGACCGTGGGCCGCCGTCATGGGCCATCCTTGGCCCAGGACGGCTAACCCGGCGTCCTGCCGGGTTACCCACGCTCCAAAGCCTGCGTTCGGCCAGCGTGGTTTAACGGGGCGCCTAAGATCAAGATCAAAAGCAGATCAAGAGCACAGCGGCCTGAAAGCCGACTTGAGTGTTAAAAGCAAAATCAAAAGCTAAAGCGGGCACGGTGCACTGTAGGAGCTGGCTTGCCGGCGATGGCATCGCCTCGGTGTGTCTGATGTACCGAGGTGTCTGCATCGCCGGCAAGCCAGCTCCTACAGAAAAGCGGCTTTGTTTTCGCTCTGGTCTTTGCTTTTGCTTTTAACACTCAAGCCGGCCGGTAGGCCGCTGTGCTCTTGCTTTTGATTTTGATCTGCGGGCCCCGTCAACCACGATGGCCGCAAGTAGGCACGGTGGAGCGGGTAAATCGGCAAGGATGCCGATTTAGCCGCGCCGGGCCATGGATGGCCCGTCGCGGCGGCCCGCGGAACCGGGCCGGAGTGCGGGCATGCCGAGCCTAGGCGAGGCACCGAGTGGTGGGGCAAAGACCTTTTGGTTACTTTTGGCTGGGCCGGCATTCCGGGCGTTTGCCAAAAGTGACCCGCTGTAAGAGCGGAACCATAAGCGGCCGTTACCGCAGCAACGGATATGTACACAATCAAAACCCTACGTAGCCGGCCGAATCGCCTTGATCAGCGACTGCAACGAATACCCCAACCGCGGCGCCAACGCCTCAGCCCGCGCCGACAACGCCGCCACATCGAGCACCTGATCCAGATCCGCCGGCACCAGCAAAATCACATTCCCCTCCTTCACCGGCAACTCCCAATAATGCCGGTGATACAACCCACGCAACAACGCCGCTCCCAACGGCTTCCCATCATCCGTAGCCCACTGATTAATCACCAACCACCCCCCCGGGTTCAGCTTCTTCTGGCAGTTCTCCAAAAACGTCCAAGCCAGATGCCCAACGCCCGGGCCAACATCCGTATACAGGTCGACAAAAATCAGGTCCGCCGACTCAGCCGAAGGCAGCAATTCCAACGCATCCCCAACGCGGATATACAGCCGAGGATCATCATCCAGCCCCAAGTACTCAATGGCCAGACGCGGCACATCAGGCCGCAGTTCGATGGCCTCAACATCTTCCAAAGGCAAAAACTTCAGACAGGCCTGGGTCAACGTCCCAGCGCCCAAGCCCAGGAACAACGCACTCTCCGGCTGCTCATGGCACAACGCCCCAATCAGCATCGCGCGGGTGTAGTCATACTCCAACCAGCTCGGGTCAGCAGTAAACACACAACTCTGCTCGATGGCATCGCCAAACTCGAGAAAGCGGTAATCGGCCACTTCCAGCACGCGGATCATGCCGAAGTCATCATGGACCTCGGCCAGCAGGCGCTCGACGCGCTCCTCAGACATTGCAACTCCTAACGGCGTGCCAACGGGAAAGCCGGGATTGTGGGCGAACCGGCGGCAGCAGGTCACGTACTAATTGCTGATAACATGACGGCCCGACCGCAAATCACTCGAGTTCATGATGAGCCAACCCTGGAGCCCCGACAGCTGGCGCGCCCTGCCGATCCAGCAACAACCCCAGTACCCTGACGCCGCGCATTTGTCGCAGGTCGAGCAAAACCTGGCGAGCTATCCGCCGCTGGTGTTTGCCGGTGAAGCCCGTGAGTTGCGCCGTCAGTTTGCCGAGGTGACCCAGGGTCGCGCCTTCCTGTTGCAAGGCGGCGATTGCGCCGAGAGTTTTGCCGAGTTCTCGGCGGCAAAAATCCGCGACACCTTCAAGGTGCTGCTGCAGATGGCGATTGTGATGACCTTCGCTGCCGGCTGCCCGGTGGTCAAGGTCGGGCGTATGGCGGGCCAGTTCGCCAAGCCGCGCTCTTCCAACGATGAAACCATCGACGGCATCACCCTGCCCGCCTACCGCGGCGATATCGTCAACGGTATCGGCTTCGACGAAAAAAGCCGCGTGCCCGATCCGGACCGCCTGCTGCAGTCCTACCACCAGTCCACCGCCACCCTGAACCTGCTGCGGGCGTTTGCCCAGGGCGGTTTTGCCGACCTGCACCAGGTGCACAAGTGGAACCTGGACTTCATCGCCAACTCCGCCCTGGCCGAGAAGTACAGCCAACTGGCCGACCGCATCGACGAAACCCTGGCCTTCATGCGTGCCTGTGGCATGGACAGCTCGCCGCAACTGCGCGAGACCAGTTTCTTCACCGCCCACGAAGCGCTGCTGCTCAACTACGAACAAGCCTTCGTGCGCCGCGACAGCCTGACCAACGACTATTACGACTGCTCGGCACACATGCTCTGGATCGGTGATCGCACCCGCCAACTTGACGGTGCCCACGTCGAATTCCTGCGCGGGGTGAACAACCCGATCGGGGTCAAGGTCGGCCCGAGCATGAACCCCGACGACCTGATCCGCCTGATCGACATCCTCAACCCGGACAACGACCCGGGCCGCCTGAACCTGATTGCGCGCATGGGTGCCAGCAAGGTCGGCGACCATCTGCCCAACCTGATCCGCGCGGTACAGCGCGAGGGCAAGCAGGTGCTGTGGAGTTCCGACCCGATGCACGGCAACACCATCAAGGCCAGCAGCGGCTACAAGACACGGGACTTCGCGCAGATTCTCAGTGAGGTGAAGGAGTTCTTCCAGGTGCATGAAGCCGAAGGCACTTACGCCGGCGGGATTCATATCGAGATGACCGGGCAGAACGTCACCGAGTGCATCGGTGGCGCGCGGCCGATTACTGAAGACGGGCTGTCGGACCGCTACCACACCCACTGCGACCCACGGATGAATGCCGATCAGTCGCTGGAATTGGCATTCCTGATCGCCGAGACGCTAAAACAGGTCAAGCGTTAAAAGCTCTACCCGCAACCGTGCCGCACTGGCCCGCTGGCAATTGAGCTGTATCTGCTCAAGCCCGAGCCAGTCGGCCATCTGCCGCAGATTCAGGGCCAGCGCGCGCATGCCCTCCTCGTCCAGCCCCGGCTCTTCCTCGTGAACGGCATGCACCGCCAGGCGTCCGGCCGCCCGCTCCGCCCGCAGATCCACGCGCGCGGCAATCCGCTCGTTGTGCAGGAACGGCAGCACGTAGTAGCCATATACCCGCTTGTCCTGGGGCGTGTAGATCTCCAGCCGATAGCGGAAATCGAACAACCGCTCGGTACGGCTGCGCTCCCAGATCAGCGAATCAAAAGGCGATAACAGTGCGCTGGCAGGCACCTTGCGCGGGACTTTCGGCTCGGGCAGGCAATAAGCCGGCTGTTTCCAGCCCTGGACCTCGCAGGTGATCAATTGCCCATCCTCGACCAGCTCCGCCAGGCGCCCACGGCTGTCGGCCGGGTCCAGACGGAAGTAGTCGCGCAGGTCTTTTTCAGTGCCCACCCCCAGCGCCGTGGCGCTGTGCAGCAGCAAACCGCGTTGCGCCTCAGCCTCGTCCAAGGGGGGTTGCTGGAGAATGTCGGCCGGGATCACACGCTCCGGCAGGTCATACAAACGCTCAAAACCCCGCCGCCCGGCGACGGTCACCTGGCCGGCGGCGAACAACCATTCCAGCGCATGCTTTTCATCGCTCCAGTCCCACCACGGGCCGGCGCGCTCCTCGCGGGTCGACAAACTGCCCGCACCCAGGGCGCCTTGTTGTTCGACGATGCCCAGCACCCGGGCGATGGTGGCCTGCTGCTCGCGACCAAAACGCGCCATTTGCTGATAGATCCCCTGCCCCCGGGCCGCCCGTTCCATGCGCCAGCGCATCAATGGGTACAGCGCCATTGGCAACAACGACGCCTCATGGCCCCAATATTCGAACAGCGAGCGGCGCCGCCCCGAACTCCAGGCGGCCTGTTCTAGAATCAACGGAGAGTAATGCCCCAGACGGGAAAACAGCGGCAGGTAGTGCGAACGCACCACCGCATTTACCGAATCAATCTGCAACACGCCCAAACGCTCAACCAGGCGATTGACCTGCGCCGCCTTGATCAACGCCGGCGGCTGGCGCCCGGAAAAACCCTGGGCGGCCAGCGCCAGGCGTCGCGCCTGCTTGAGGGAAAAGGACAGTTCTGCGGGCATGGGCATCTCCTTGTGTGCTCGCGAACCACCCTACTGCATCCCGAGTCATTTTCGCAGCGGGTCTTCCCAAAAATGCCGGCGGCTTTCCTGCTCGACATCGCCACGGTTGAGCCCGATGTCCTTGAGCGCCTCATCGCTCATGCTCATCAACAGCTGACGCTCACGGTGCACGGCCATCCACCGGGAACCCAGTTGAAGCAGCCCGGAAAACGGCCGCTTCGCCATCAGTACAAAGCCTCTTTGACCTTTCATCATCTCGCCCTCCAGTGGGGATGACTGAAGTCTGTGCCTGGCGCTATGATCAATCCAACGAATGTTTCTTATGCAATACATCTCGGAGATTGATCAATTGTCCAGCTACCCGAGTATCGACACCGAGGTGCTGCGCACCTTCGTCGCCATCGCTGATCAAGGGGGCTTTACCCGCGCCGGCGAGCAGGTCAACCGCACCCAGTCGGCGGTAAGCATGCAGATGAAGCGCCTGGAAGAAGATGTGTTGCAGCGCAAGTTGTTCGAGCGCGATGGCCGCCAGGTGCGGCTGACTCCGGAAGGCCAGGTGCTATTGGGCTATGCCCGCAGGATCCTGAAGTTGCACAGCGAAGTGTTCAACACCCTGCGCGAGCCGCACATGGTCGGGTTGGTGCGCATCGGCACACCCGACGATTACGTGATGCGCTACTTGCCGGGGATTCTCAAGCGCTTCTCCAAGGCTTACCCGCTGATCCAGATTGAAATGCACTGTGAGTCGTCGCCGGTGCTGATGCAGCGCCGGGACCTCGACCTGACCGTTATCAGCCGCGAACCGGGAAATGAAATCGGCGAACTGCTGCGCCATGAACGCATGGTGTGGGTGGCGGCGCCCTGCTTCTGCATGGATGAGCACAGCGCCCTGCCCCTGGCCATTTCCGGCCTCGACAGTTTTTGCACGCAGTGGGCACGCGCCGCGCTGGACGCCCAGGGGCAGGAGTACCGACTGGCGTATCACAGCTCCAACGGGGCCGCGATCCTCGCAGTGGTGGGTGCCGGCCTGGCCGTCACGATCAATATGGAAAGCCTGGTGACCGAAGACCTGCGCATATTGGGCACAGCGGACGGTTTTCCGCCGCTGCCGTCGGTCAATCTGCGATTGTTGCGCAACCCGCGTACCACCTCGCCGATTACCGAATGCCTCGCCGAATACATCCTCGAAGGCTTCAAACTTTAAACGTCAGCATCACCGCACACACCGCCAGGAACCCGCAGAACAGCCCGCGTAACATGCGCTCCGGCATGGCGTGGGCGACTTTCACGCCCCAACTGATGCTGAGCAAACCGCCGGCGGCCAAAGGCACGCCGATCAGCCAGTCCACTTCGTGGTGCCAGGCGTAGGTCACCAGGGTCACGCTGGTGCTCGGCAGCGCCAGGGCCAGCGACAGCCCTTGGGCCACCACCTGGCTGGTGCCGAAGATGCTGGTCAGCACCGGCGTGGCAACCACTGCACCGCCCACCCCGAACAAGCCACCCATGGAGCCCGACGCCGCGCCCAACACCCCAAGCCACGGCCAGGAATAACGCATCTGCGCTGACGGCGGTGCATTGTGGGTAAACATTCGCAGCAGGTTGTAGGACGCCAATACCAGCAGAAACGCGATAAAACCCACCCGCATCACGTCAGCATCGATCCCCACCGCCCAGATCGAGCCCAGCCAGGCGAAGGAAAAACCCATCACGCCCAACGGCAGTGCATGACGCAATTCAATCCGGTTGCGCTGGTGATAACGCCACAACGCCAGCATCACATTCGGCACCACCATCACCAGGGCCGTGCCTTGGGCGATCTGCTGGTCGAGGCCGAAAAATACCCCCAGCACGGGAATGGCAATCAGCCCGCCGCCGATGCCGAACAAGCCACCGACCGTGCCCAACGCTACGCCCAGCATTAAATACAACGCTAAATCTGCCACCCGCTCGCTCCTGCTGTTCCCAGGCCTTGCATGCTACGCAGTCCGCTCTGGTGCGGAAACGCACAGCAACGCACAATGGCTGTGCCAATCTCGCACAAGCAGACGCTGATGAACCCCAATACATTGACCGATCAACTGAGCCTGTTTCTCGACGTACTGGAAGCCGGCAGCTTTTCCGCAGCCGCGCGCCGTCACCCGCTCACGCCCTCGGCCGTGGCGCGGCGCATCGACAGCCTGGAAAGCTCGGTGGGTAGCCGGCTGTTTCAACGCAGCACCCATGCGGTGGTGCCGACGCCCGCCGGCCTGGCGTTTGCCGAGCGCGCCCGGCGGATTGTCAGCGAGCTGCAACTGGCGCGGGCCGAAGCGGTGTCGCTGAGTCATGCGCCTGAAGGCTTGATCCGCGTGGACGCACCGGCGGCTTTCGGCAGGCGGCATTTGGCGCCTGCCATCGCTGACTTTCTCAATGTCTATCCGGGACTGGACGTGCACCTGCACTTGATCGACAGCTTTGTCGACATGCAGGGCGAGCATCTGGGCAAGGTCGACCTGGTGCTGCGGGCCGGGCATATCGTCGACACCCGGCTGATTGCCACGCCACTGGCCAGCATTGTGCGCATCGCTTGCGCAAGCCCGGCCTACCTGAAAAGCCGTGGCACGCCGACCCATCCCAGCCAGTTAAGCGAGCATGACGGCCTGGATTGGGAAGGCCTGGCACCGATGTTCGCCTGGCGTTTTGAGCTCGATGGGCGCAAATCCACCTACCGCCCGCAGCGCATTCGCATGAGCGCCAATAACGCCGAAGCCCTGCTTTCAGGCGCGCTGGCCGGACTGGGTGTTGCGCATCTGCCCACCTGGCTCGCCAGTGAATACCTGGTGCGCGGTGAACTGGTCCCGCTGTTCTGCGAGAACGGCCTGCCGACGCCTGAAACCGCGGGCATCTATGCGCTACGCCTGGAGCAACACGCCAACGCCCGCAGCCGCTTGTTGCTGGAATACCTCAAGGCGCGCTTCAGCCCTGTGCCGCCCTGGGACCTGGCACTGCAAAGCGGCCTGGGTTGACCGGCCGGACAGAATTGTCTGGCGCGTTAAAGATTTGCCCGCTAGATTCGAAACCAGACACGTTTTAAGGCACTGCCATGACCAAGCCCCTCGATACCTGCGAATCCTTGTTGCTCGACAACCAGCTGTGTTTTGCCCTGCATTCCACCTCGTTGTTGATGACCAAGGTCTACAAACCGCTGCTGCAAGCCCTCGGCCTGACCTATCCGCAGTACCTGGCCATGATGGTGCTGTGGGAAGAGGATGGCTTGACCGTAGGCGAAATCAGCAATCGCCTGCTGACGGATCCCGGCTCCCTGACGCCGCTGCTCAAGCGCCTGGAAGCCGAAGGCCTGCTCAGCCGCACCCGCAGCCGCGAAGACGAGCGCGTGGTGGTGGTTGAATTGACCGAGGCCGGGCGCGCCCTGCGGGACAAAGCCATAGATATTCCACAGTGCATCCTGGGCGCCAGCGGGCTGGACATCGAGCAGTTGCGCAAGCTGCAGGGCGATTTACTGGCACTGCGAAAAAACCTGCAAGTCTCCCTCTAAAGGCACCACGCATCAAAAATGTGGGAGCGGGCTTGCTCGCGAATGCGGTGGATCAGTCAATGCATCTAGTGACTGTCACACCGCATTCGCGAGCAAGCCCGCTCCCACATTTGTTTGTGCAATGCCTGGCTATCAAAGCACACAAAATATTTTCCAAATATATCTTGCGCACTAACTATTAGCGCGATACATTCACCTCGCCACTTACTTAGCGCGCAAACATTTAGCGCAAACACTGACGAGGAAATCATCATGCAAGCTCTCTACACCGCAGTAGCCACCGCCACCGGCGGCCGTGATGGTCGTGCTGTTTCCAGCGACAACATCCTCGATGTAAAACTCTCCACGCCAAAAGAACTGGGCGGCGCGGGTGGCCAGGCCACCAACCCGGAACAACTGTTCGCCGCCGGTTACTCCGCCTGCTTCATCGGTGCCCTGAAATTCGTCGCCAGCCAGACCAAACGCAAAATCCCGGATGACGCTTCGATCACTGCCCACGTCGGCATCGGTCAAATCCCCGGCGGTTTCGGCCTGGACATCGACCTGCACGTCAGCTTGCCCGGCCTGGCCCAGGACGACGCGCAAAGCCTGGTCGACGCTGCGCACCAGGTCTGCCCTTACTCCAACGCCACCCGTGGCAACGTCGATGTACGCCTGCACGTAACCGTCTGACCCACGCGGTTTTTTGGAGAAGAACATGAACACATTTGGCAAAGTACTCACCGGCACCCTGCTCGCCTTCTCGATCACCAATGCCTTTGCGGCCGGCGGTGACGTGGAGCACAACACCCAGGCGTTTCTCGATGTACTGAACGCCGGCACCGGCAAACCGATGGAGCAACTGACGCCCAGGGAAGCCCGTGCGGTGCTGACAGGTGCACAGTCAGGCGTGAAACTGACGCTGCCCAAGGCCGACGTGAGCCAGAAGACCATTCAGGTCGATGGCCAGCCGCTGAGCCTGACCATCGTGCGTCCGGCCGGGGTCAAGGGCACATTGCCAGTGTTCATGTTCTTCCACGGCGGTGGCTGGGTACTCGGGGATTTCCCGACCCACGAGCGTCTGGTACGTGACCTGGTGGTGGGGTCGGGAGCGGCGGCGGTGTTCGTCAACTACACGCCATCACCTGAAGCGCACTACCCGGTGGCGATCAACCAGGCGTACGGGGCAACCAAGTGGGTGGCCGAACACGGCAGCGAGATCAACGTTGATGGCAAACGCCTGGCCGTCGCCGGCAACAGCGTCGGCGGCAACATGGCAGCGGTGGTCAGCCTGATGGCCAAGGACAAGGGCACTCCGTCAATCAAGTTCCAACTGCTGTTGTGGCCGGTGACCGACGCCAACTTCGACACCGGGTCCTACAACCAGTTTGCCGAAGGCCACTTCCTGACCCGCAACATGATGAAGTGGTTCTGGGACAACTACACCACCGACACCAACCAGCGCGCCGAGATCTATGCGTCGCCCCTGCGGGCAAGCACCGCGCAGCTCAAGGGTTTGCCACCTGCGTTGATTCAGACCGCAGGCTCGGACGTGCTGCGTGACGAAGGCGAAGCCTATGCCCGCAAGCTGGATGAGGCCGGTGTACCGGTGACCGCCGTGCGCTACAACGGCATGATCCATGACTACGGTTTGCTGAATGTCGTCAGCCAGGTACCGGAGGTTCGTTCGGCGCTGCTGCAGGCGTCCGAGGAACTGAAGCAACACCTGAAGTAAAAACCGGCACCCACAAAAAAGCCCGACGCATGGTCGGGCTTTTTTTATCGTACCGGTGGCGCAAGAATTACTTCTTGGCGCGACCTTTGTACGAACCACCTTCACGGGTGTCGATCTCGATCAGGTCGTCGATTTCGATGAAATCGGCTACTTGCAGTTCGGTACCGTTAGCCAGCTTGGCAGGCTTCATCACCTTGCCCGAAGTGTCGCCGCGAGCGGAACCTTCGGTGTAGGCAACCTTACGCACGATAGTGGTCGGCAGCTCTACGGAAACCAGACGGTCTTCGAAGAAGATAGCTTCGCAGACGTCTTCCATGCCTTCTTCCACGAACGGCAGAACGGCTTCGATGTCTTCAGCGTTCAGCTCGTACATGGTGTAGTCGGTGGTGTCCATGAACGTGTAGGTGTCGCCGCTGATGAAGGACAGGGTCGCTTCTTTGCGGTCGAGGATCACGTCGTCCAGTTTGTCATCGGCGCTGTAGACGATCTCGGTCTTGTAACCGGTCAGCAGGTTCTTCAGCTTGGTCTTCATGATTGCGCTGTTACGACCAGACTTGGTGAACTCAGCTTTCTGAACCAGCCAAGGGTCGTTTTCGAGACGGATCACTGTACCGGGTTTCAGTTCTTTACCAGTTTTCATTGCGAATATCCGAAATTTGGATGGGATTTACAAAAATCAAGGTCGCGTATCATATCCAATTTACATAAAACTGTACCAGCGCCGTCGCAAGATCGGTCCGCGAGCCTTGTTCCAGAGCCCATTTCTCGGCGTTCGCGGTCACTTCCGGCCAGTGTTCCAGCAGCATTTTCCAGCAAAGTGCCATATCGCCATCAGCGTTCCAGGCCTGCCAAAGGCCGACCAACGCGACTTTCGCAGCCGGAGACAGACCTTCGGTATACAGCTCAAGGAACGCATCGAGCTTGTCCAGGTGAATGTCTTCGTCCTGGCGATAGATATGCCACAACAGTGGCCGCCCGGCCCATTGCGCCCGCACGAACGAGTCTTCGCCGCGCACGGCGTTGAAGTCGCAGCACCACAACAGCCGGTCGTATTGCTCCTGGCGCACAAACGGCAGCACTTGCACGGTCAACCCGTCGCGCCGGTGCACATCACCTACTTCCAATGACTCGACCCCCAGCCAGCCCTGCACATCTCCGAGGATCCGCCCTTCCGGCACCAGCAGATGAGTGGCGCGCCCATCGGCCGCCAGCACGTCGAGCCAACTGGCCAGCCCGGCGTTTTCATAGGCGAACAACGACATCATCCGCGCACCGTCCACCGGGAAAACCCCAAGCGCCTGCAGAAACTGCTGCCGGGCGGCGGCGTCTTGCTGGAAGGCATCGCGCTGTTCCAGCAGCCCCGCCTCACGCAATAAGCCGCCGGTGCCGGGACGGAATCCGGGAAAGAAGAAGTACTTTTGCACGCCCTTGAATTTCACCGAGGGCAAACCGTGGCAGCCGACCACCCAGTCTTCGGCGCTCAGGTAATCCAGGTTCATCCACAGCGGCGTGCGGTCGCGTGCGGCCATCGCCTCCATGTAGTCAGACGGCAATTGACAGGCGAACGCAGCGATCACCACGTCTGCCGCGTCGGTCGCCGGCCAGTCGGAGGGCCAGTAGCGCACGTCGACGCCCTCTTGCCATTGCTGGTGCACCTGCACATCAATCTCGGGGCACATGCGTTCGAACGCCCGCAGGTCATCGACCCACAAGCGCACCGCACACCCTTGTTCCGCCACCAATTGCCGGGCCAGGCGCCAGGTCACGCCGATGTCGCCGTAGTTATCGACGACGCTGCAAAAAATATCCCAGCGGGCTTTCATTCCGGGCTCCAACGCTCAAAGGCTCGATTGTCCGTATAAATGCCTCGATACAGAAGGGTTGATCGCGATTATTCTGCGCGCGGCTGTGGGACAATCGGCGCCATGCCGCACGTGCCTGCCAGGAGGCCACCATGTCTGATCGTTCGTTCTCGCTGTTCAAGCTCAGTATCGCTGTGGCCTTCGGCCTGTGGCTGGGGTTTATCGCCATTGTGCTGAGCGTGTGGCTGGCTTCCCGCTACCTGCCCGAGCAAACCGTGGCGCCGGTGGCCCGAGTGGTGCAGCAACTGGGCAAGCCAGAGGTGGTTGCACCGGAGCCGCCGAACCGGATGTTCGAGCAGTACCAGGAGAACCTGCGCAAGCAGGAGCAACAGCAAACCCTGGACCAGGCCCGCAACAACCCGCGTAACCTGTCCAACCCCAAATGCCAGTTCTGGCTGCAACAGGACCAGAACGCCCCCAACGACAAGAGCCGGGCCAACGTCCTGCAATTTTGCGATTGATCACGAAAGCCGCCCATGAATAAACACGCCGTTCACCAGTTGGTTTTGGACAAACTCGCGGTCGATCTCGATATCGCCCAGCGCGCCGCGCAAACCGCGTACGAAACCGCGACCCACGAAGAAAACATCGCCGAGAACAAGTACGACACCCTGGGCCTGGAGGCTTCTTACCTGGCAGCCGGCCAGGCCCGACGCGTCGAGGAGATCCGGCAGGCGCTGACGCTGTGCCAGAACATGCAGCTGCGGGCCTACGATGACCAGCGCGGCATCGAAGTGGGCGCATTACTGGGGTTGGCAGATGAAAACGATCGCCAGCAGTGGCTATTCCTGGCGCCGGACGGCGCAGGCTTGAAGGTCGATGTGGTGGGGCAACCGGTGACCGTCATCACCCCACGCTCGCCCTTGGGCAAAAGCCTGTTGGGCAAGTTCGAAGGGGATGAGGTGGAGATTCTGGTGGGGGGCGCTCGGCAACAGTTTGCTGTTACCGAGGTGAAGTAAGCCGATCAGTGAACCGGTAGTTCAACGCCGTCGAACAGCTCTTCCAGTTCCTGCTTGTTGTGGCACTGGATGGCCTTGGCCATCACTTCGCGCGTCAGGTGCGGCGCGAACTTTTCGATGAAGTCGCACATGAAACCACGCAGGAAGGTGCCACGACGGAAGCCGATCTTGGTCACGCTGGACTCGAACAGCTCGCTGGCATCGAGCACCACCAGGTCGTTGTCGAGCTTGGTGTCGACCGCCATCTTGGCGACGATACCGACACCCAGGCCCAGGCGCACATAAGTCTTGATGACGTCGGCGTCAGCCGCGGTGAACACCACTTTCGGCGTCAGGCCACGATGGCTGAAGGCTTCGTCGAGTTTCGAACGGCCGGTGAAACCGAACACGTAAGTCACGATCGGGTATTCAGCCAGGGCTTCCAGGGTCAGCTTCGGCAGCTTGGCCAATGGGTGACCTTGAGGCACTACCACACAGCGGTTCCAGCGGTAGCACGGCATCATCACCAGGTCGCCGAACAATTCCAGCGCTTCGGTGGCAATCGCGAAATCGACGGTGCCGTCGGCGGCCATCTCGGCGATCTGCATCGGCGAGCCCTGGTGCATGTGCAAGGCCACGTCCGGGTACTGCTTGATAAAGCTGCTGATCACCGGCGGCAGCGCATAACGCGCCTGGGTGTGGGTGGTGGCGATCGACAGGGTGCCCTTTTTCTCGTTGGAGAATTCCTGGGCGATCTGCTTGATGCTTTCGACCTTGCGCAGGATCTCGCCGGCGGTGGTGATGATGCGCTCACCGGCCGGGGTGACACGGGTCAGGTGCTTGCCGCTGCGTGCGAACACTTCAACGCCCAACTCATCTTCGAGCAGGCGGATCTGCTTGCTGATACCGGGTTGCGAGGTGTAAAGGCTTTGAGCAGTAGCGGAAACGTTGAGGTCGTGGTGCGCCACTTCCCAGATGTAGCGCAGTTGTTGAAGCTTCATATGTGTCCCTCAAAGCGGATAGACGCCACGGGTATCAGCGACGGTATATAACTATATTAAAGGTTAGATGGATAAATCTAGAACTTTTTATCGTTTTCTACCAATCACACGTCGTCACTGCGTCGACGCTGCAACAGCGGCACCAGGTACACCGGCACCTGGGACAGCTGCAGCACCCGTGCGGCGGTTCTCCCCAGAGGTGTTGCCACCCCGACCGCCTGGCTGTGACTACCTACGATCAACAAATCCACAGAGAGTTTCTGCGACTGGTCGAGAATCACTTCACAAGGATCACCCTGGATCACCCGCACCGAACGGATCAACTTGAGGTCCTGCTCCCCGTCCCCCAGCTCCTCGCGAAAACTGTCGAGCACCCGTTGCTCGATGGTCGCCATCACCGTCGTCAGGCCCTGGCTTTGCCATTCACTCAAGGCCTTCTCATCAAGGTAGCTCTGCAACACCGATTCGGCGAACAGCCCGATGGGCTCGACCACGTGAATCACATACAGATCAGCCTTGAACGTTCGCGCCAGCGCCAGGGCATGTTGCATCACATAGGGGGCATACAGACCGAGGTCAGTGGCGTACAGCATCGAACGAATCATAGAACCTCCTGGGCAGCCAGGATGGCGGGGATTGATTCAGCTTAGCAGCGCCTTTGGCAGTGCTCAGCCCTCGGTCTGAATTTTCAACTCGTTACTGATGCCATGGGGTACGTGGCCGGTGGCCACGAACTCCCGGGCCTTCTCGCAATGCCCTTCCTGGTCATCGAAAAACACATCGGCGGCGAAGGCTTCGAGGAACGCCGACTTCTCCAGGCCACCAAGAAACAGCGACTCGTCGAGACGGATATCCCACTCGCGCAGCGTGCGAATCACCCGCTCGTGGGAAGGCGCCGAACGGGCCGTCACCAGCGCAGTGCGGATGGGGCAGGACTCGTCGGGGAACTCGCGCTGCAACAGGTTGAGTGCCGCCAGGAAGCCCTTGAATGGGCCGCCGCGCAACGGCTCGCGGGCGGATTCGCGCTCGCTGGCCTGGAAGGCTTCAAGGCCGCCCGACTGATAAACGCGCTCGGACTCGTCGGAAAACAGCACCGCGTCGCCATCGAAGGCGATCCGCAATTCAGCACTGGAGGCCCGACCTGCGCCGCCCGACAGAATCGTCGCTGCGGCAAACCCGGCATCCAGGGCGCTGCGCACATCCTCGGCATGGGTGGACAGAAACAGGTGGCAGCCAAACGCCGCCAGATAAGGATAAGGGCTGCGCCCGCCGACAAACGCCGCGCGGGAGATGTCGAGCCCGTAATGCTGGATCGAATTGAATACACGCAAGCCGGTGTCGGCACTGTTGCGCGACACCAGCACCACCTCGACCCGGGCGCGGCCGAGGCTGGCGTTGAGGCTCAGGAGTTTCTCCACCAGCGGGAAGGCGTCACCGGGCTCGAGGGTTTCTTCCTCGTGGTCGATCTGGTACTTGCGGTACGCCTCGACGCCTTGGGCCAGGTAGACCTTGTGGCTCTCGCTCAGGTCGAACAGAGCTCGCGAGGAAATCGCCAGCACCAGTTTGTCGCCCAATCCCTTCGCCATGGTGTTCCCCCCAATCAGCGGTTATGCCGATCCATAAAACTCAAGGCCTGATACAGCGCCTGCATGCGTGGCAATTCACAACCCGCCGCGTTGGCCGCGGCCAAGGGGCGCGCGTAGATCGCCGCCAGTTCCAGCGGGCGCTTGTGCACGTAATCGTGATACATGCTGGGCAAGTAGTCATCCATGCTCTCGGTCATGGTGAACATCTGCCCGGCGTAACTGGCGGGAATCTCATGCCCGCAGGCGTGGGCGCCCTGCACCACTTCGGCCATCAGCGCCTGGATCAGTTCGCGGCTGGACTCATCCGCCATCATCGCCGTGGTGCCCGTGCCGAACACTACCGAGAGACCGTTGTAAGGCACGTTCCACACCAGTTTATGCCAGCGCGCCTGGTGCACATTGGCCATGGCCTGGGAATCGATACCGGCCTGGTGAAACAGCGCGGCGCCTTCTTCGACGATGGCTTGCCGACCGTTGTCATCGTTGGCCGCGGGGCCACTGTGGTAACCCAGGTTGACCCGGCCCAGCGCCTGATGCTCGACGATCCCGGGACCGGAACGGTGCACGCCGATGTAGCACAAGCCACCCAGCAGGTGCAGCGACGGCGGCAGGTGTTCACGCAGGCTGTCCTCTACGTCGAGGCCATTTTGCAACAGGATTATCCTGGCGTCCGGGGCGGCAACTTGAGCGATGGTCGGGGCCAGTTCGACATTCCCGGTCGATTTGGTGCCCACCAGCAGCCAGTCGCACGGCGGCATGTCGGCGGCGCGGGCATAAGCCTGTACCGGGTGAAGGTGCACGGTTCCGTGGATCGTGCTGTTGAGTTGCAGGCCGCGCTCGCTGACCGCCGCGTACTCGCTGCGCAGCAGGAAATGCACATCGAAGCCGGCGCGCGCGAGCATCACACCGTAGTAGCCACCAATGGCCCCGGTGCCGATGATCCCGATCCGTGGCGACTGTTTTGTTACTTCGGTCATGGCAACTCCTCTGGTATTCGTTTGAGCGCCTGCTGCACACCTTGAGTCAGGTCGCTGGCGGTCAGACGCGTCAGTGACGCTAATATTCCATGGAATTTCCCGTCACACACCACAAACAACGCCGGCAGGTGAAAGATCTCGTAGCGCTCCACTGCCCCGCCATTGTGACCCGCATCCACCCAGCACACCCGGTCCACCGGCAAGTCCCAACCCGGCAGTTGCTGGTGCAGGAAGCGGCAACGCGAGCAGCCGTCACCGGTAAACACCACCAGGGACGTGCCGGGAAGCCCCAGTAATTGCTGGTCGATATCCAGGTCGGTAAGTTGCAGTTCTTTCACTATACTGCTGCCACCGCCGTCAACTTGACGGTGCTCGGAGTCCGTGTGCATGGGTCGTTTCTTTCCTCACCCTGATGATGTCGCTGTCGAAATAACCCAACGCCCCATTTCCGGCATTTCCCGCCAACGGCTGCACACTATCGGCCTGGGCGGCGTCGCATGCAATTGCCCGCGCGCCTGGCGCCAGGGCGCGGCCATCGAGTTGCACATCCCCTCACTGGGCCAGACGGCCCGCTATCCGGGCTATGTGGCATGGTGCCGCAAGGCCGAAAACGGCTACCGCGTCGACATTGCCTTTACCGATGAGCAGGCCTTGTTCGGTGCGCGAATGGGTGAGCAAGTGTGCCAGATCGAACGGTACTGCCGCCTCCACGAAGGCGCCGAGCCCACACTCGGGCAGAGCGAAGCGCTGGCCCGGGAATGGGTCACGCGCCATGCCGGCGAGTTCTCCCATGAGGCTTTTGTGCTGCCAGCGCTGGATTAAAGCGGACGTTGCCCATTGTCTCGCAGCCTTGTAACGCGCTAAGGTTCCGCTCCCCGCTGCACTTAAATCATGCTGTGCTCCGCCGCACGGGGATCGCTGGCGGCCGGCACCCGTGACCCTGACGAGTAACACGATGGCTGATTTACCGATCAACGACCTTAACGTCGAATCCAACGAGACCCTGATCACGCCCGATCAGCTCAAGCGCGAAATCCCCCTGAGCGACGCTGCCCTGCAGACCGTCACCAAGGGCCGCGAAGTCATCCGTGAGATTCTCGACGGCACCGACCACCGCCTGTTCGTGGTCATCGGGCCGTGCTCGATCCATGACCTCAAGGCTGCCCACGAATACGCCGAGCGCCTGAAGGTGCTGGCGGCGGAAGTGTCCGACACCTTGTACCTGGTGATGCGTGTCTATTTCGAGAAGCCGCGTACCACCGTCGGCTGGAAAGGCTTGATCAACGACCCGTACCTGGACGACTCGTTCAAGATCCAGGACGGCCTGCACATCGGTCGTCAATTGCTGCTGGACCTGGCGGAAATGGGCCTGCCGACGGCAACCGAAGCCCTGGACCCGATTTCCCCGCAGTACCTGCAAGACCTGATCAGCTGGTCGGCAATTGGTGCACGCACCACCGAATCCCAGACTCACCGCGAAATGGCTTCCGGCCTGTCCTCGGCCGTGGGTTTCAAGAACGGTACCGATGGCGGCCTGACCGTGGCGATCAACGCCCTGCAGTCGGTCTCCAGCCCGCACCGCTTCCTGGGCATCAACCAGGAAGGTGGCGTGTCCATCGTCACCACCAAGGGCAACGCCTACGGTCACGTGGTACTGCGTGGCGGCAATGGCAAGCCCAACTATGATTCGGTCAGCGTGGCCTTGTGCGAACAGGCGCTGAACAAGGCGAAGATCAAGCCGAACATCATGGTCGATTGCAGCCACGCCAACTCCAACAAGGACCCGGCCCTGCAACCGCTGGTGATGGAGAACGTGGCCAACCAGATTCTGGAAGGCAACCAGTCGATCATCGGCCTGATGGTCGAAAGCCACCTGAACTGGGGCTGCCAGGCGATTCCAAAGGACCTGGCCGACCTGCAATACGGCGTGTCGATCACCGATGCGTGCATCGACTGGTCTGCCACCGAGACCACCTTGCGCAGCATGCACGCCAAGCTCAAGGACGTGTTGCCCAAGCGCCAGCGCGGCTGAGCACAGACTGCGGACACAAAAACGCCGGGCTAAACCCGGCGTTTTTTTTGATCGTTCCCCCGCCCTGCGTGGGAATGCATCCTGGGATGCTCTGCGTACCGCCCTACTCAATGCTCAAAGCTTCGCGGCATGGCGCTGGTGGCGCTCCATGTAGCGCTCAACGTAGGAGCAGGACGGGATCACCGTATAACCTGCCTCTTCGGCGAACTTCAACGCTTCCTCGGTCAGCGCGGCAGCAATGCCACGGCCGCGCAATGCGTTGGGCACGAAGGTGCGATAGATATCCAGGGTCTGCTTCCCGAGATCCATATAGGTCAGATAGGCACGATGACCGTCCACATTGGTCTCGAACTGATGACCAGCCTGGTCATGGTGGATGGACAACGCCTCGCTCATCACTACTCCTCGCGGGTCTTGGTTTCTGACCCCTACCTTACCGATGTTTTTCCGGCGAAGGAACATCTACGCCACCCGGTGCCGGTTTCGACAACGAGAAAAGCGGCCAGTGTCTTGCACTAGCGCTCACAACCCGCACAGGGAAATAGTAGGCGCCAATCGCACAATTGCTCAAGACGCGCTCGTCTTCCGTTGCGCTGGCGGACATAGAAAGGGCCAATCGAGATTCCTTACGTCGATGGCCTGAACATTGCCGGCAGTTGAAGCTTGAGACGAACACGCGCTCTTAAAGTCACCTCAACATGCACAAAAGATACCGAATGGCGAAAAGACAATCTGAACAATAGTGTCAGGGACGATATATAAAATGACTTATGTTTACATGGCTTAACACATGCCAGCCGGCCCTTTCAGGCTGGATCCAATCCTCGGCCGAGTGCAAAAATCTGCATATTTTTTATACAGACTCTCGAAAGATTAGCCAAAATAGATTGGACGCGAGAATTTTTTTTGCTTCTTGCGCTACGTCAGTTTACTTACTACAAGTAATGGGTAGTATGTACGCCGGCTATTAGCTCACTCTGAGAAAGTAGCCATTTAATAGAAAGTCCTTGAAGGGGAACACGATGAACAACGTTCTGAAATTCTCTGCTCTGGCTCTGGCCGCAGTTCTGGCTACCGGTTGCAGCAGCGTCTCCAAAGAAACCGAAGCTCGTCTGACTGCAACTGAAGACGCAGCAGCACGCTCCCAGGCTCGTGCAGACGAAGCCTACCGTAAAGCTGATGAAGCTCTGGCTGCTGCTCAAAAAGCACAACAGACTGCTGACGAAGCTAACGAGCGCGCTCTGCGCATGCTTGAAAAAGCAAGCCGCAAGTAATAATCCTCCGGGGTTGTTATCAAGCCGATCCATTCTTGGATCGGCTTTTTTTTGCCTGTGATTTGGCTGGATTCCAGACAATAAAAAACCCGTCACCGCGCGAGGCGATAACGGGTTATGGATCGTGCAGGCTTACTGCTGCAGATCGACCGGCGTACTCGATACCATCGGCGCCCCGCCGGGTACACCGATTTCCGTCGGCAAACCGTCTTCAGCCGCAACCACGTCACGCACCTGGTCCCAGTTGACCCGCAGGTTGCTGGACAGGTCTTCACGCTTGAGCAAGGCGTTGATGACGGCGGTGTGCTTGTCGACGACCGATGGGGTGCCATCGTCGTTCAGCGGCGTATGGGCTTCCAGGTAGACCTTGCCCCCGGCCGCGCCGAACTTGTAGGCGTCGTTGATAATCCGCACCGACGTGCCCACCGGCACCATGTCGGCCATTTCCAGCACGTTGTTGTTGAACATGCGGAAGCAACCGTGGCTGGTACGGGTACCGATGCCGAACTTCATGTTGGAACCGTGGATCAGGTAGCCCGGCGTGCCGAGGGTGAACTTGAACGGCCCCAGCGGGTTGTCCGGGCCCGCCGGCACGACGTTGGGCAACGGGTCGCCATTGGCGGCGTGTTCTGCCTTGATCGAGGCTGGCGGGGTCCAGGTCGGGTTCGGGATCTTGCCCGTGATGGTGGTGTGGGCCACTGGCGAGCCCCAGCCTTCACGGCCAATCCCCAACGGGAACGTGTACACCACGTTCTGGCCCTTGGGGTAGTAGTAGAGCCGGTACTCCGCCAGGTTGATCACGATGCCTTCACGCGGGCCGGGCGGCAGGATGAAGCGCGTCGGCAACACGATCTCGGTACCCGCTCCCGGCAGCCAGGCATCCACGCCCGGGTTGGCCGCGACCATCTCCGAATAACCCAGGTCGTAGGTGGTGCCGAGGTCCGCGAAGGTATCTTCGTACTTGGCCTTGATCACCTGGACCTGGCCAACGATATCTTCACCCGGTGGCGGCAAAGGCAACTGCAAGGCTGCAGCAGGACCGGCCGCGCAGAGCGCAGCGAGAGACAGGCAGCAGGTGACGGCGGAAAGGCGCGACAACATCCGGGAATTCCTTCGCAGATCGACGGGTAGTAGAAAATGGATTGTACACGGCTGCCCGGCGGGCACCCATATTCAAAGCTCGAAGCGCAGCTCTGGCCAGATCGGCGGTGTGCCGCGTTTTTGCGACTCGAGGATCGCCCGGCACAGGGGGCACAAACGCTGGTCCTGGAAGATCGAGCGATCCACCGATGACCAGCGCGGCTGGGCAGGCAACAACGTGCCGCAGAGGGTGCGGTCGATGGACCCGCCCAACTCCAATTGACGCGTCACCAGATGCACCCGGACTTCCTGGCAGGCGAACAGATCCAGCTGTTCGTCAGGCTCGATCAGTTGGTAGGCAAACAGTGACCAGGCAGGACGCGACATCGGGGGCTCCAAATCGGGGGGGCGCCACCTTAGCCGAAAGACCGCTGCTAGAAAAGCGTCATAGCAGTGGTTTTAGCGTTGGCCAGACATTTTCCAGCAACTTGCTCTGCGCGCCAACCGCCGGGTGCAATTGGTCAGCCTGCATCAGCTCTGGATGGCCGCCGATTCCTTCCAGGAAAAACGGTACCAGCGGGACGCTTTTCTCCTTGGCCAACGCCCCGTAGACCTCGGCAAACGCGGTGGTGTATTTCGGGCCGTAATTGGGCGGTAACTGCATGCCCAGCAGCAGCACCTTGGCACCGCTGGCCTTGGACTGTTCAATCATCGATGCAAGATTTTGTTTCAATTGCTCGGGTGGCTGCCCACGCAGGCCGTCATTGCCGCCCAGCTCAATGATCACCAGGTCCGGCTTATGCTCTGCAAGCGCCGCCGGCAGCCGCGCCCGGCCTCCGGCACTGGTGTCGCCGCTGATAGAGGCGTTGACCACTTTATCGTCGAAACCTTCGCTCTTGAGCCGTTGTCCCAACAACGCTACCCACCCTTTGCTGGTATCCAGCCCGAAACCGGCACTGATACTATCGCCAACGATCAGGACTGTACCCGCCGCTGCGTTCTGGGCCATGCACATCAAGGCCAGGCCAGCACTCAAAAACCACATTCGCATTGGATTCTCCATGGGCGCAAGCATTCTCACCGCGCGAAACCTTAGCAAAGTGGTTCCCAGCGCGGAAGGTGAACTGACTATCCTGCACGAACTGAGCCTGGAACTGAACAAGGGCGATAGCCTGGCTATCGTCGGCGCCTCCGGTTCCGGCAAATCCACCCTCCTCGGCCTGCTGGCCGGCCTCGACCTGCCCAGCAGTGGCGAAGTCACCCTCGCCGGCCAGGCCCTGAGTACCCTCGACGAAGACCAGCGTGCACGCATCCGCGCCGAGCACGTGGGGTTTGTGTTCCAGTCCTTCCAGTTGCTCGACAGCCTCAACGCGCTGGAAAACGTGATGCTGCCCCTGGAGCTGGACGGTCGCAAGGACGCCCGCGAGCGCGCCAAACACCTGCTGGAGCGTGTCGGCCTGGGCCAGCGTCTCACCCACTCGCCGCGCCAACTCTCGGGGGGTGAGCAGCAACGGGTAGCGATTGCCCGGGCGTTTGCTGCCGAACCGGACGTGCTGTTTGCCGATGAACCCACCGGCAACCTCGACAGCCATACCGGCGAGCGCATCAGCGACCTGCTGTTCGAACTCAACAAAGAGAGCGGCACGACCCTGGTGCTGGTGACCCATGACGAGCGCCTGGCCCACCGTTGCCGTCGCCTGATCCGTCTTGAAGCCGGCCTGATGGTCGCGCCCCTGGAGCCTTGATGGCACGCTTGCCCTTGTTGCGCCTGTTCAGCCTTGCCCTTCGCCAGTTGCTGCGCGATGCCCGCGCCGGCGAACTGCGTGTGCTGTTCTTCGCCCTGCTGGTGGCCGTGGCCGCCAGCACCGCCATCGGTTACTTCGGTGCCCGCCTGAACGGCGCGATGATGTTGCGCGCCACCGAGTTCCTGGCGGCCGACCTCGTGCTGGAAGGCAGTTCACCCGCCCGCACCGAGCAAATCCAGAGTGGCACCGAGCTGGGCCTGCAGCACGCCAGGGTGGTGGAATTCTCCAGCGTGATTGCCACTGACGCTGGCATCCAGCTGTCCAGCATCAAGGCGGTCAACGAGGCGTATCCGTTGCGCGGCGAGCTGAAGAGCGCCGCCGAACCCTTCGCCGAAGAAACTGCCGGAGGTGGCCCCAAACCCGGTGAAGCCTGGGTGGAAGCACGGCTGTTGACGGCACTGAACCTGAAAATCGGCGACAGCATCGACGTCGGCATGAAGACCCTGCGCCTTTCGCGCGTGCTGACCTATGAGCCGGATCGCGCCGGCAACTTCTATAGCCTGACGCCCAGGGTGATGATCAACCTGGCCGACCTTGACGCCACCGGCGTGGTGCAGCCCGGCAGTCGCGTGAGTTATCGCGACCTGTGGCGCGCGCCACAAGGCGGCACCGTGCTGCAAACCTATCGCGACCTGGTCAAGCCCGGCCTGGCTGCCAACCAGCGGCTGCAGGATGCGCGCGACGGCAACCAGCAGATCGGCGGCGCGCTGGGCAAGGCCGAACGTTACTTGAACATGGCCAGCCTGGTGGCGGTGCTGCTCTCCGGCGTGGCCGTGGCGCTCTCGGCCAATCGCTTCGCCAGCCGACGCTTTGATGCCAGCGCCTTGCTGCGCTGCCTCGGGTTGTCGCGACGCGAAACCATGTTGCTGTTCAGCCTGCAATTGGCCGTGCTGGGGTTGCTGGCCAGCCTGACCGGCGCCCTGCTCGGCTGGCTGGCGCAATTGGGCCTGTTTGCGCTGTTGCATGACCTGCTGCCGGCGGACGTTCCACCCGGCGGGCTGCTGCCGGCCGTTGCCGGGATTGGCACCGGGCTGGTAGCCCTCGCCGGTTTTGCCCTGCCGCCATTGGCCGCACTGGGGCGCGTGCCACCGCTGCGGGTATTGCGACGCGACCTGCTGCCGATCCCTTCCAGTACGTGGATGGTCTACGGTGCCGCGCTGTTTGCCCTGGGCCTGATCATGTGGCGCTTGAGCCTCGATCTGGTGCTGACCTTCGCCCTGCTGGGTGGCGGCGTGATTGCTGCACTGGTTCTCGGCGGCCTGCTCCTGCTGCTGTTGCAAAGCCTGCGGCGCCTGCTGGCCCAGGCCTCCCTGCCCTGGCGCCTGGGGCTGGGCCAGTTGCTGCGTCATCCCCTGGCCGCCGCGGGGCAGTCACTGGCGTTCGGGCTGATCCTGTTGTCCATGGGCTTGATCGCGTTGTTGCGCGGCGAATTGCTGGATACCTGGCAGAACCAGTTGCCCAAGGACGCCCCCAACTATTTCGCCCTGAACATCCTGCCCGCCGACAAAGACACCTTCGGCGCACGCCTGCTGGAATTACAGGCGCAATCGGCTCCGTTGTATCCGGTGGTACCGGGACGACTGATCAGCATCAATGGCGCGCCAGTGCAGGAGATTGTCAGCAAGGACTCCAGCGGCGATCGTGCAGTACAGCGAGACTTGAGCCTGACCTGGGCCGCCGACCTGCCACCGGGCAACAAGCTGACGGCGGGCTCCTGGTGGACGGCGCAACCGACCGACGAGATTCCAGGCGTCTCGGTGGAAGCCAAGGTCGCCGACAGCCTGAAACTCAAGCTCAACGATCACCTGGTGTTTACCGTCGGCGGGGAAAACCGCGAAGCGCGGGTCACCAGCCTGCGGGAAATCAACTGGGACAACTTCCAGCCCAACTTCTTCATGATCTTCCAGCCCGGCACCCTGAAGGACCTGCCGGCCACCTACCTGACCAGCTTCTACCTCGCACCCGGCCATGACCAACAGATCGTCGACCTGTCCCGGGCCTTCCCGGCGGTGACCATCCTGCAGGTGGAGGCACTGCTGGAACAACTGCGCAGCATCCTGGCCCAGGTCACCCTGGCGGTGGAGTACGTACTGTTGTTTGTCCTGGCAGCGGGGATGGCCGTGTTGTTCTCCGGGCTCCAGGCAACCCTCGATGAGCGGATTCGCCAGGGCGCCCTGCTGCGGGCGCTGGGGGCTGAGCGCAAGTTGCTGGTCAAGGCCCGGCGTATCGAGTTCGGGTTGTTGGGCGCAGTCAGCGGGCTGTTGGCAGCGCTGGGCACTGAACTGGTGACACTGGTGCTGTACCGCTACGCGTTCGACCTGACCTGGCACCCGCATCCGTGGCTATTGCTGCTGCCGGTGATCGGCGCCGTGCTGATCGGCGGTGCCGGCGTGTTCGGCACCCGCCGCGCACTGAATGCCAGCCCGTTGACGGTGCTGCGCGAGGGCTGAAAACGCAAATGGCCCGCACGCGTTCATGCGTACGGGCCATCCGTTGTCACTTCACATATTCGATAGCGGTGATCCACCAGCACACTTCGCCACTGGGGGTCTGCACGAGCGCCTCGTCATCCACTTCCTTGCGCAACAGTGCCCGGGCCATGGGTGAGTCGATGGAGATGTAGTCCATACGCTCATAGATCTCGTCGTACCCCACGATGCGAAACCGCTTGGTCTCGCCCTGTTCGTTTTCAATCTCCACCCAGGCGCCGAAAAACACCTTCCCTTCCTGCTCGGGCATGTACTCGACCACGCGCATGTCTTCCAGGCGCTTGCGCAAATAACGCACCCGGCGATCAATTTCCCGCAGCAGCTTCTTGTTGTACTGGTAGTCGGCGTTTTCGCTCCTGTCCCCCAGGGAGGCCGCCCACGTCACTTTGCGGGTGGTATCAGGGCGCTTTTCTCGCCACAGGTAATCAAGCTCCTTTTTCAGGGCTTCATGACCTTCTTTGGTAATCAGCTTGGTGCTCAAAAGCTCTACATCCCCTGGAAGTTTGCATTTTTCAGACCCGCTGCCGCATCAGGCACAACGCATTTAACGCCCGATGTCGGCTGTGGGGGTCGATGATAAATGAACTCGGGAAAGTAGCCAGACCCACCGGCGGATTCCGGCAACGACGCGTATCAGTCAGCCTCCGTCTGGGTCGGGCCGCATTCAGGCTGGCCGCGCCCGTTCTCGCCAAGCCATGCAAGTGACTCATCCAGGGATTGAAGCGTAACCCTCAGGTTGTCCCGCAGGACAGGCAACTGGAACAGCGCAGCCGTCAGCTGTTGCTCCTTGAGGCGCACCGCAAGGTCACGGTCATGCAACTGGGCTTCCTGGCTCTCCAGGTAGCGCGCACGCTCGTCCATTCGACGCTGCTCTGTCTGGTTCAGCGCCGAGCTGCCAGCCAGATGCTCCTCCCGGAGGGCCAGCGTGCGGGCCAACTGTTCCAGGGACGTTTCCTTTTCGGCAATCCTGTCGGCACTCCGCTGACTCTCCTGCTCAAGGTCAGCCTTTTCCTGGCGCAGTTCGAGACGCAACTGATCAAGCGCTTCTTCCTGCTTGAGCACGCTGAGCTTTTGCTGCGTCAGCTCCTGTGACAATCGGGAAAGATTGGCCAGCGTATCGTCCACTTCAAACAACGAGGCTGACTCATTCCGGGCAGGCATGGGCGGCGGCGCCTGGGGGACAGGTTCAGGTTGTTGGACTATGGGCGCCGGCAGTGGCGCAGCGACAGCAGGCGCCTCGATCGGTGCCTGTAGTGGCGCCTCAACGAGCGGCTCGGATATCTCGAGCTCAGCCTCGGGCGCCTGCGTCACCGGCTCGGGCAATGACCGCGCAGGCTCTGAAGGATCGGGGGACCTGGGAGCAGACACCATTCTTGAGGAGAAACGAATCGACGGCACGATCAACGTATTGCTTTCAATGGCGGGCAAACCGGGCGCCGACGTTCCCAGGGTAATCACCTTCATCACCAGGGATTTCTTGATCGTCAACGAGTGATGATCTTCAGGCCTGGCCGGGGGCAATTTGCAGCCTTTCAAATCAACAAAATGAAAGGGAATCTGAGTTTCGCCGCTGCTTGCAGATTTTGCCCCGGGAGCAGCCGCGAGCGTCAGGATTTGCTTAAAGACATGGGTCGCTATTTGCAGGTCTTCCTTGGAGTCTATCGCCCCCAGAAAGTAACGTTCGGACTTTTTGCGCAACGCTGCGATGTACACCCGTGAACTACCGGGCTCTGTTTCTTCATCCAGACTGTAGGCAAGAAAGTTTGAAGAGATCTGCGCCACCGCAAAACCACAAAGCAGTGCACCATTGACCGGTGCATCATGCCCGGACTGTTCAAGAACAAGGGTACGTAGAAGCAGCATGACATCAGGCTCCATTTCAAATTGGCATAAACTTTAAATAAACACCAAATAAACAACGACTGTAATTAAATCATCAAAAGCAAAACAATTGTTTCAGCGAGTCATAGTCTGGCATGTAGGACTTATCTTATTCAGCCCCCTCAGCATTTCCAAGAGCGTTTATTGAACGTACCATTTTTTAACAGTGCGACGTCGGAAAAGCTTCAACATAAAAAGATTTCAAGCATTGAATTTCGAACATTCACAACCTGCTGTTCACCCAGGTTAATCCAGCCTTGCCATATCCATTCAGTAGAAAAGCATAATGATAGAGATAACGAGCCTGACAAAAACCATGGGCGGAAAAAACATTATTCATGACTTCTCATTCAACGCTCAACCCCAGGAATGCATCGGGCTGTTTGGAAATGATGGTGCGGGAAAAACAACTATTATCAAAATGATCTCAGGCTCGACTACACCCTCTTCAGGCCATATAAAAATATTCGGTAACGATATCGCCCTGAACGCATTCCAGGCAAAGAAAGTCACCGGCTACCAGCCAGAGCGACTCTTGAGCCATGGTGCAATGAGTGTAAAGGCCTTTCTCGGTTTCATTGCCGAAATACGTGGATTCCGCGGCGCGGAAAAACGCAAGATGATTGACCGGGCAGTTGCACGGCTTGAGTTGTGGCGGATACTCAAAAGCCCGGTGGAAACCCTCACGGACGGGTTGAAACGCAAGGTAGCCATCGCCCAGGCAATCCTGCATGACCCCGGCCTGCTGTTGCTCGACGAGCCAACAGAAGGTCTGAGTGCCGACCAGAAACACAAAGTCAGAATGCTCATCAAGTCGCTCAGCGACGAGATGACGATCATTGTCGCGTCCCGTGCGCCGGAAGAACTGACCGGTATTTGTAACCGCGCACTGGTGATAGCCGACGGCCGATTGGTGGCAGACACTTCGGTGCCCGAACTGCAGCGCAGCTCCCGTCATCACCAGGCGGTCACCCTTGCAGCCGACACACCGCTGGACCTGTTGGCCCTGGCGGTATTGCCCGGGGTCGCCGGCATCGAGGAAGACCGCGAGACTCCCGGCACAGTGACCGTACTCGCCCTGCCGGGGCAAATCATCTACCCCCACATCAATGCACTGGTCACCCAGCGCCGCTGGAAGCTCAATGCCCTGAACCTGGAAGCCGGGCGCCTGGATGACGTTGTGCACCATATGAGCCAGGAGGCATCGATTTGAAACTTCTCCCGGTCATATTCAAGCGTCAACTGGTCAGTTATCTTTCGGCTCCCC
Organism: Pseudomonas sp. KK18; assembly: GCF_037094675.1. Classification (NCBI taxonomy): domain Bacteria; kingdom Pseudomonadati; phylum Pseudomonadota; class Gammaproteobacteria; order Pseudomonadales; family Pseudomonadaceae; genus Pseudomonas; species Pseudomonas sp. KK18. The sequence goes on along the minus strand of NZ_CP146605.1, from coordinate 2,086,035 downwards.
TCACTTACCTGAGCACTGCGGTTTTCCTGACCGCCGCTGCTGTATTTGGCTTCCATGCAACCCGGTTACTGGAAGTCGGCAGTGCCGACTTGCAGGGCTTCTTCCAGTTGCACCCCTGGCTCTACTTACTGTTGACACCTGCCCTATGCACTCGGCTTTGGGCCGACGAGCCCACCACCGGTTCCATGGAGTTCCTGAAAACCCTGCCCGTCACACGTTTCGAGATAGTGGTCGGAAAGTTTCTGGCGGCCTGGATTGTTTCCGGCGTGGCCCTGCTGTTGACCTTCCCGATAGTCATCACCGTCAACTATTTTGGCAATCCGGACAATACAGTCATTGCGTCACAATACCTGGGAAGTTGGGTATTGGCCGGATGTTATCTATCCGTGGGTTGTTTTATCTGCGCACTGACACACCATCGCGCGATTATATTCACCGTAACCCTGTGCTTGCTGCTGACCGCCAGTGGCCTGTCATCCATTCTTGATGCGATTGAACATCAAGTTCCGGTATGGCTGATTGACCGCCTTCTTTCCCTGAGCCCGTCTGCGCGTTTTGACGCCATTGACCAAGGGGTACTGGCTCTTCAAGACAGTTTGTACTTCATCAGTATGATCATCGCCTTTCTTGGCGCGACGGTCATTGTCCTGAATGTAAGAAACGGTTGAGAGGGACACATCACGATGAAAACGCGACTAAGTGCCAGCCTCACAATTATCACGCTCCTGTTACTGTTTCTCGCTTTTAACCTGGTCTGGGCACTGAAACTTCCAAATCCACGGCTGGATTTTTCGGAACAGAACATCCATACACTTTCCGATCCTGTACAGACTATGCTCGGTTCACTGGAAAGACCGGTGGATCTGTACTTCTTCAATTCAAGCAACCGTGCACACAAAGCCAACGCCGTTGAAAGCTACGCTAAACGGGTAGAGCTGTTGCTCAAGGAATATGAAAAAGCGGCAAAGGGCAAAATCAACCTGCACCTCATCGACCCCACCCCTTTTTCTGAAGATGAATACAAAGCCAGGTTACTGGGACTTGACGAACAACACGGATTCTTCGGCCTGGTGGGTACCAGCGCGGGCCATGCGCCCAATAGCATCCCGTCATTCAGCCCGGACCGGGAGTCACTGCTGGAGTATGAAATCAGCCATTTGATTCATAAGGTGATCCACCCCGAGCAACCCATTGTGGGCTTGATCTCCCGGCTGCCAATAAACGGTGAGCGAGATGAACGCAACGGCGTTAATACGCCTCCCTGGCAGGTGTTGCAGGAGATCCGTCGCCAGTTCAACGTGGTGAGCCTGGAGCCGGGTATCGCGCAAATTCCTGAACACGTCAAAACCCTGATGGTGATTCATCCCGGCAACCTGCCTGACCAAACCCTCTACGCAATAGACCAGTTTGTATTGGGCGCAGGCAAGTTGATGATGTTTAACGACCCGCTTGTCGGGCTGGACACCAGCGTCACGGCCCCGGAAAACCCCAGGCTGGAGGCATTGCTGTCCGCCTGGGGCATCCAGATGCCCGCGAACAAGGTGATTGCCGATCGCGACTATGCCACTTCGGTGATCCTGACCACAGGCCAGCCGCCTGTGCGCCATCCCGCGGCACTGACCTTGCCCCGCCAGGCGATGGCACAGGATGACATCAGCGCCTGGAAACTTCACAACGTCAACGTCTTGAGCAGCGGCGCCCTGGTCCCTGCCAAGAGAAGCCGCATGACCTTCACCCCGTTGCTGCAAAGCTCCGCGCACGCCGCGCTGTTTGAGGCAGAGCGCTTCGCCCTGCCAGCGCAGCTCAATTCACTGATCAATGAAACAGCCACTCGCGCTCAACAACAGGTGATCGCCGCCCGCGTCGAAGGGCCCGCCTATTCCGCCTTTCCTGACGGCATCAGTGGGCGTAACACCGGCTTGCAAAAGGCTGCGAACATCCATGTGGTCGTGGTCGCCGACACTGACCTGCTCAGCGATCGTGTGTCTGGAATGCTCCAGAAGCATCGCGCGGCGGGTACCCCGTTGTCAGATAACGCGATGTTTGTATTGAACACCCTGGACAACCTGGCGGCGCCCGATGCACTGATGAACATTCGCCCCCGCGCAGGCGGTGCTCGATCACTGCAGGTGCTGCAGGCAATGCGCGAAGACGCGGCACTGGCCTACGGTGAGAAATCCGCCGAACTGGCGCAACGCCTGGAACAAACGGAAAAGGAATGGCAACTGCTCAACCCCCCGACAATTTCCCCGGGCCCTCAGGCTGCAACCTCCAACACACTGCTGCAAGCGCTCAACAAGGAGCGGTTGCGAATCCCCATGGAAATTCACGCGTTGAAGGTCCAGTCATACGCCGAGGTTCACGCCCTGGAACGCAAAGTGAAGCTGCTCAATATCGTGCCTGTACCGCTGATACTGTGCCTGATTGCGTGGGGTATTTTCCTGTTGCGTCGCCGTCACCGGCACCTGCCTTCAGCAGCATTCTACTGAGGGCTCAACGCCGGGCGATCAGCCCTTGCCGGGCAATGCGGGTCAGTTGGCGTATCACTTCGCCCGCGTCGCTGGCACTGGGTGCCTGAATGACGGCCAGGTCGAAGCTGTTGGACGCAAAGCGCGCAAGGGAGTCGCCGTCTTCGACAAACTGGATCAGAAAGGCCGAAGGCCGCCCCGTGCGGCGCGGCCAGCCATCAAGATAGCGCAGCAACGTCGGCTGATGCTTGCCGCCCAAGAGGATTTTAGGATTGCGTTGGGTCAGGTCCGCGGTGATCGGGGCCAGGCGTATGAGGGGGCGTAGTGCATTCATTGTGTCGTGTCTCTGCCTCAAAAGTCTGCGGGCAGGTGAGAGGCAACACCGAACCAGCGCTTTAGCGGAATTTCGAAGCTGGCCCATGGCTCTGGCTTCTGTCGGGACTGTGATCAGTCACCCGTGGCGCCCCGCAATTAGCTGTTTAAATCGGCGCATGGGCAACATCCTAGAGAAGCCTGTAGGGCGGTGTCAAGAATCCCGAGCAACGAAAAGGCCCGCACTGGGCGGGCCTTTTAAGGGGGGGGTCGCGGTATCAGTGAGTGATGGCGCGGTCTGCGGACAATTTGCCCGCACCTTCCAACAACACGGCCAGCGTACCGCCCAGCAGCGCCAGGGCGAACTCGTAGCCGTTGTTGGCCATGAACAAACCGTTATGGATATGCACCGAGAAAATCGCCACCAGGGAAATGATCGACAGGCCGAGTGCCGCCGGCCGTGCCAGCAAGCCAATGATCAGCGCCAGCCCGGCGAAGAACTCGGTACCACCGGACAGCACCGCCATCAGGGTACCTGGGGCCAGGCCGATACTTTCCATCCACTGGGCAGTGCCCGCCAGGCCGCCGCCGCCAAACCAGCCAAAGAGTTTTTGCGAACCGTGGGCGGCGAAGATGATCCCGACAAAAATCCGCAGGACAGTCAGGCCGTAGCCGGCGCGGGTGGAGAGGACGCGGGTGATCAATGGGCTCATGCTGATAATCCTTTTCAAGGTAGGGGTTGGGTTGGCCGCTATATTAATCAGTTTAAACAATGATAAAAGCCGATAAAGCGGCTCATAATTATCGAATTAATAGATTATTTCCGTGAGGCAACCCGTGGCGCTGCCGGCTCCAACGACTCCCGCTCACGATCAAACGCCAGGTAATACTTGTTCACGCTATTAACATAGCTGACGCCGCTCATTCCCACCTGCTCCATGGCAATGCGCTCGACCTGGAAAAACCATTGGTTTGGGTTAAGCCCCCGCCGCCGCGCCTCGGCACGCATTCCCTGGACCCGCTCGGGCCCCATGTTGTAGGCCGCCAGCACAAACGCCATGCGCTCGCGCTCGTTGAGCTTGGGGCTTGAGAAGAACTTGCGCCGGATCATCGCCAGGTACCGCGCGCCCGCCTGCACATTGTTGTCCAGGCTTTCGATGTTGTTCACCCCGACCCGCTGCGCCGCCGATGGCGTGATCTGCATCAGCCCGGTGGGGCCGCCGCTGCTGCGAGCGCCAGGATCCAGGGCAGACTCCTTGAACGCCAGCGCGGCCAGGTTCAGCCAGTCCATGCCCTGCTCGCGGGCATGCTTTTGCAGCACCGGGCGCAGCTTTTCCAGGCGCTGGCGGTCGACGCGAGCCAGTGGATAACGTACCTGGTAGAGGCGGCGGTAGATGCGCTGGAACGCCACATCCTGATCGGACGGCGTGCGGTAGGTCTTGAGGAAGCGATCAATACTGGCCCGCAGCATCGAGGCATCCTGGCGCACAAACCAATACTCTTCGCCCGGCTCGCTGATGGTCACTTGCCGGTCGAAACGCAGCTTGGGCAGGATCTTCGCCCAGCGTTCGGCAATCGGCCGCTCGACAATGGTCAGGTGGAAAATCCCGGCCTGTACCATCTCCAGCACGTCCTCTACCGCGAGGCTCGGATCCACCCATTCCACCTTCACCGGCGGCAATTTGTGCAGCGCCAGCTTCTGGTTGACCTGGCTGATCGCGTCCGACGCGGCACTGCCCGTGGTCAAGGCCAGCGTGCGCCCGGACAGTTGCTCCAGCCGGGTAAACCGCCGCTCGCCCTTCAGCCCCACCAGCCATAACGGCACGTCGCTGGCGATCGGGTCGCTGGTGGCAATCTTGTGGGCGGCCTTCACATCCAGCAATTCGCCGGGTGCCACCAGGTCGCCCTCGCCACGGGCCAATGCGCCAATCAGCTGATCCTTGGCCTTGGGAATAATCTTGAGGTTGATTTCCTCGCCGTCACGGGCGTGACCGTTGAGGTATTGCTCGAAAGCGCGCAGGCGATGGTATTCAACACCGATGGCCTGGCCCTGGACTTCGCCGGAACTGTTGCGGCTCTGGTTGACCAATACCCGCAAGGTGCGGCTGCTGCGGATTTCCGCAAGGTCGCGGACCTTGCCGGGCCGGGTCACTTCCAGCGGCCCGTCCAGACGCGCAACCGCCGCCATGGGCAGCAGTAACGTCAGGCACAACACAAGCAACGCCGAGGGTCGGATCATCCGCTCTCCGGAAGAAAGAATACTGCCCATTGCTTCGCGAAAAACGAGGCGTTGGGGGACAGAAACAGAGCGCCATGAGCGCAGGCTTTGGGCGCAAGGGTGGCACGGCAGATGGCGACAAACCAAACACGGTGTTACTTGCGACTTTCAAAGACAGCTTTAACTCGTTGTAGTTCTTGGCTTTTCTTATAAATCTACAGCTCTGATATGCTTTCCGACCGCAGGCGGAGGTAGCACCATGCAACTCATTGATATCGGCGTCAACCTGACCAACCCAAGTTTCGACGAAAAGCACCAGGCCGTTCTCGACCGTGCCTACGCCGCCGGGGTGAGCCAATTGGTGCTCACCGGTACCAGTGTCGACGGCAGCGAACAGGCCCTGGAGCTGTGCCAGCAACTGGACGAAAGTGGCCAACGCCTGTTCGCCACCGCCGGCATTCACCCCCACTCTGCCAGTGACTGGAACGCCGAAAGCGCCAGGCGCCTGCGCGGCCTGCTCAAGGAAAGTCGCGTGCGTGCGGTGGGTGAATGCGGGCTGGATTTCAACCGGGATTTCTCACCGCGCCCCCAGCAGGAAAAAGTCCTCGAAGAACACCTGGCCCTGGCCGTGGAGTTGAAGCTCCCGGTATTCCTCCACGAACGTGACGCCAACCAGCGCCTGCTGGAAATCCTGCGGGACTACCGCGATCACCTGTCGGCCGCCGTGGTGCACTGCTTCACCGGCGAGCAGCGGGCGCTGTTCAGCTACCTCGACCTGGACCTGCATATCGGTATCACCGGCTGGATCTGTGACGAGCGCCGTGGGACGCACCTGCATCCGCTGGTCAGGGAAATCCCCCGGGGCCGCCTGATGCTGGAAAGCGACGCGCCCTACCTGCTGCCTCGCACCCTGCGGCCCAAGCCGAAAAACGGTCGCAACGAACCCGCCTATTTACCGGAAGTCCTACGGGAGGTCGCGTTGCACCGCGAAGAAACCGTGGAAGACCTGGCGCAACACAGCACCGCCTGTGCCCGCGCCTTTTTTGGATTGCCTGTGCCGGATTGACGCGGCGCATTGACCCATATCAAAACCCGGCATCCCGATAGCGGCAAAATAATGGCACCTTGCCAATGCTGTTTCCGCTATCAGAGAAAACCTTCCATGGGTGCCTGGCTTAGCAACATCTCGCTGAAGTACAAATTCTGGGCCGTGAACGCGGTCGCCTTCATCACCACCCTGCTGCTGGTGTTGTACGCCGTGCAGCTCGAACAACAGGCCCGCAGCCAGGCCTCACAGGCGTCGGCGCAAGCCCAGGGGCGCTTGCTCGGTGCCTGGCCCGCCGGCCAGCCACTGCCCAAGGGCGAGCACTGGCTGACGTTTGCCAGGGGCAAAGTCCCACAACTGGGCGACGAAGATCTGTCAGCCCTGGCCAACGCCAGTGGCTGGGTGGATTTCAATCACATGCCACTGCTCGGCGAAAACCCGCTGATGGGCGCCGAAGTAATCAGCCGTGCCGACGGTCAACAGGTCGCCGTGCTGGCCTACGGGCCCAGCTTGAGCCAAGTGTTCGAAGAACGCTTCGCCAACTACGCCGTAGCGGTGATGATTCTGATGCTGGCCATGCTCGGCGCCTCACAGCTGCTGATCCGCTTTCTCCTCAGCCAGCTCAACACCTTGAAAGACGTGATGCTGCACGTCGAGAAAACCGGCGACCTCTCGGCCCGCGTCCCCCTGGCCTGCAAGGATGAAGTCGGGCAGATGGCCAGCGCGTTCAACGCGATGCAGGCGGGTTATCAACGGGTGGTCAACACGGTTGCGCGCACCGCCAGGCAACTGGACGACGGCGCCGCACGCCTGGCCAGCAGCATGAACGAGGTGCAGCACGGCATGCTCGGCCAGCAAAGCGAAACCGACCAGGCCGCCACGGCGATCAACGAGATGACCGCCACCGTCTACCACATCGCCCAGCACGCCGGCGCCACCCGCGACCTGTCCCAGACGGCCGACACTCTCGCCGGCAGCGGCCAGGAAGTGGTCAGCCGGGTACAGCGCTCGATTGCCGGGCTGTCCACCGGCGTGCAGCAGACCGCCGAAATGATCCAGAAGCTGGCCGAGGACAGCCAGAAAATCAATGGCGTGGTCGGGGTGATTCACAGCATCGCCGAACAGACCAACCTGCTGGCCCTCAACGCCGCCATCGAAGCCGCCCGCGCCGGCGAAATGGGCCGGGGTTTTGCCGTGGTCGCCGACGAAGTGCGCAACCTGGCCAAGCGGGTGCAAAGCTCCACCGATGAAATCACCCGCATGGTGTCCGCCCTGCAAGCCGGCACCCGGGACGCGGTGGACTTCATGCAGGAAAGCTCGTTCAAGGCCGACGACTGTGTGCAACAGGCTCAAGAAGCCGGGATTGCCCTCGCCGAGATCACCGGCGCGGTGGCGCAGATGCGCGAGAGCAACACGCAGATTGCCGTGGCTGCCGAGCAGCAAAGCCATGTGGCCGAGGAAATGAACCGAGCGGTGGTGAGCATTCGGGACGTCACCGAAAATACCGTGCAGCAGACAGTAGACTCGGCGACCACCAGCAATGAGCTGGCAACCCTGGCCGGGGAACTGAGCAAGGCCATCGGCCAGTTGCGGCTCTAACCCCTAAAGGGATGGCTATGGCCCCCATAGCCATCCTTGATTCGCAGCCCCACCCTGCCCGACCTAAACTCTGCTCAAGATGTTTCAACGGACAGAGGAATCACGATCATGGGCAAACGTCATCCAAATATCCCCGCCTGGCAATGGCGCACCCACCCGCAAAATCACCAGCACGGGACCAATCAAGTGTTGCAGCTGATTGCGCTGCCACTCCTGGTCATCGGTTTTCTGTTGATGGCATCGGGCGTGTTCAGCGAGAACCTGGCGAGTGCCGCCATCGGTATCGTCGGCATTCTGGCAGCCCTTGGATTGCAGCATCACGGTCGCCGCCTGGAGGCACGCGGCAGCGACGCCTCCAGCGATCAACACTTGCTGGTCTGAGGACTCAGGCGAACACCACCACCGACTGGCGGCTGATAGCGATCAACTGGCCGTCGGGGCTCCACAACTGCGCAGCCGCATGACCATAGCCATCGCGGGCGTGCTCGATGTGGACCAGGTATTGGCACCAGTCCAGGGTGCTCAGGTTTTGCAGCGGTTGGACAAATTCGATGGTCCAGGTCAGGGTGCTGCCGGCCGCCGGTTGTTTCAGGTGCGGCAACACCGACGGTGGCCACGCATCCACCAGCGCGAGGATGTGCGCTTCGGTCAGCGGCTCTTCTTTTACATCGCCACGCAAGCGCACCCAGCCGCCCATCTCCCGGGATGTATTGCCGGTGAACGGCAGGCCACCGACGCTCCAGCGCATCGCCAGGTGGCGCATGAACTCCGGCGTCACGCCTTTGATGTAGGGCAACTCCTGGCATTCATCCCAATGTTTGAAGGTGGGCGCCGGTTCGGCGGCGACGTCAATCTGCGAAGGCCGTGATGCGCCGAAACTGGCCTGCACCAGGGTCATCGTTTCACCGTTCTGCACCACACGTCCCAGCACTTGGCTGACGGCCTTGCCTTCGCGCAACACTTCGACCTCGTAGCGGGCCGGCACATCCGGCGCCACCGGGCCCACAAAGGTGATCGCCAGTGAGCGCAACGGGCGATCCGCCGGGACTTTCGCCCGCAAGGCCTCGTACTCCAACGCCGCAACCAGCCCGCCAAAGCTGGCGCGGCCTTGGGCCCATTCGGCCGGGATCGAAACGTCCAACGGGTGGCTGCGGGCAGCGTCGAGCAAATCACTAAAGCGCATGGCGGTCTCAACTTGAAAAAGGAGTTGAGGGATCTTAACCAGCCGGCCTACACCATGCAGCGCCTATTCCGGCCAAAATCCCGGACAGATAGGTCGCAGGGTCAAGCGAAGCAGTCGGCGTTCAACTTATCCAAAACCCGATCCGCCTGCCCTTCCGCCTCGGCCATGGTGCGGTGCCAACCAGGCACGCACGGCTGCAAATCGGGCTCGTGCCCGGCTTGCGCCAGCCATTGCCAGCAATCGTGCCAATCACCCAGGGCGCCCTGGGCCGCCTTGAGACGCGATATGGCTTTGGGCGGTAGCTTGTTCAGCTCGGGATAAGCCTCGGCCGCATAACGCACGCGCTTGATCAACAGGCGCAGGCGATGACGGTCGTGGTTGGGGTCGTGCAGCGCTTCGCCGAGCTTCTTCCATTGCTTGGCCAGGCGTTTTTCAATGCGCGTGCGCAGGCCCTTGAGCAACTTCTGCCGTTGGGAAGCGCGGATAAAGCGGGGGAATGCTTCGAGGATCAACAGCAGTTGCGCCAGCTCAGGCCCTTGTGCAACCGAGCGGTAGGTGGCCGGCTGCTGCCGGATACGCCGCTCGGCCGCCTCATGATGGCCGTGTTGGTGGAGGTACGCCGCCAGCACTTCGCGGTCGCGAAATGGCGTGGTCAGTTGGCCGACGGCACTGGCGGCCGCCTCGAGCTGCTCGACACCGGGCAACCCGCGCAATGGCCGCAACAGGCTGCGCAAGCGCCGCACCGTGGTACGCAGATCATGCAGGGCCTCGTCGTCCGTGACGGCGGCGAGGCGCGCCTGGCAGCTCAGTAACCCAACTTCCAGGCCGATGACCTGAGCGACTAGCTGATCGACCAAGGCTGACATCCTTTCCTCCTCAATGATTAAACCTTCGGGCTTGAGGCCGCCGACGCAACCTCGTTGCACTCGACAACTGCTACGCGGGGTTAGCGCCCGGCGCGCGACTCACGAATATAGAAGCGGGCTTTCTCGGCCTTGGTCGAGCAGCCTTCGAAGGCTTCGAACTGCTGCTGGGTCTTGGCGCCAGTCAACAACGACAGAGCCTTGGAGTAACTCACGGTGCCGGCGAAACCTTCGGCCTTGGCCAGGTCCAGCTCGTGCCACGCAGCATCCAGTTGCGTGCCGCAGCTGTCGCGATAAGCGGTTTTCCCGGCACAACCGGCCAGGGCCAACACGATCACAGGCACACACATCCAGGCTTTCATCAAATGACACCTCAAGAAAAGAAAAAACAGTCACAGGTGTAGACGTTGCCTACACCGAAAAGTGCCTTATCCGACTGCCTGAATCCGCAGTCCCGATTGCCAGAGCATACCCGAGCGTGGTGGCCCGCTCGCGAAAATAATCGGTTGTGACAGTGATGATTGAAGCGCGCCCCTCGATGGGTGCATTGTGGTCACCTGTTTTGCGAAGGATCAGGTCATGAAGAAACGTGTTGCATTGGTGCTGGGCTCCGGCGGCGCCCGGGGCTACGCCCATATCGGCGTGATCGAGGAAATCGAAAAACGCGGCTACGACATCGCCTGCATTGCCGGTTGCTCCATGGGCGCCGTGGTGGGTGGGATCTATGCCGCGGGCAAGCTGGAAGAGTACCGAAACTGGATCGAAAGCCTCGACTACCTGGACGTACTGCGCCTGGTAGACGTGAGCTTTCGCCTCGGGGCGATCCGTGGCGAGAAGGTGTTCGGGCAGATCCGCAAGATCGTCGGCGAGATCAATATCGAAGACCTGCGCATTCCCTACACCGCCGTGGCCACGGACCTGACCAACCAGCAGGAAATCTGGTTCCAGGAAGGCTGCCTGCACCAGGCCATGCGGGCCTCGGCGGCGATTCCCAGCCTGTTCACCCCGGTGATGCAGGGCAATCGCATGCTGGTGGACGGCGGCTTGCTGAACCCTCTGCCGATCGTGCCGGTGGTGTCGAGCCACTGCGACCTGATCATTGCGGTCAACCTCAACTCCACCAACCAGAAGCACTACAAGCTTCCGGTGATCCAGCGTCCGCCGGCGTTCAGGAGCCGCTTCGACAACCTGGTGCGTTCACTGGGTTCGCACTTGCCGTTTCGGCGCAAGCAGGCCGAGCAGTTATTGATGCTGGAACAGGAAGCGCTGCTGGCCCAGGCTGCCGACATCAACCCGTGGCTGGACTCTGCCGAACCCGAGGCGCAACAACCGGCGGCGGCACCGGAAAAGGCCGGGGCGCCAAAGTCGGCGACCGGCTCGTTCATCATCGATAACGTGGGGCCTGCATCGCTGCTGGATTTGATCAACCAGAGCTTTGAGGTGATGCAGACGTCATTGGCGCAGTACAAGATCGCCGGGTATCCGCCGGATATTCTGATCAACGTGCCGAAGCGCGTGTGCCGGTTTTTCGAGTTTTACAAAGCGCCGGAGTTGATCGCGCTGGGGCGGGAGATCGCGAGCGATACGCTGGATCGTTACGAGAGCGAGCAACACTGAGGTTTGATAAGCAGGGCTTGTGTGGCGAGGGAGCTTGCTCCCGCTGGAGTGCGAAGCGCTCCCAGGATTCTGGGGCTGCTGCGCAGCCCAGCGGGAGCAAGCTCCCTCGCCACAGGTGAGCTAACGCTTCAGGCTTCGGTGTTCAATAGCCGATACCCAACACCGGCCTCAGTCACGATAAACCGTGGCTGGGTCGGATCATCCGCCAGTTTCTGGCGCAGATGCCCCACCACAATCCGCAGGTAATGGCTGTCTTCGGTATGGGTCGGGCCCCAGATATCCTTGAGCAGTTGCTGCTGGGTGATCACCCGCCCGGGATGCCGCGCCAGTTGCGCCAGCACCGCGTATTCCTTGCGGGTCAGCGCCACTTCGACACCGTCCAGCAGCACCCGCCGATAAGCCAGGTCTACCGTCAGCGGGCCAAAACGTAGTGCCGCTTCCTGGGCTTCCCCCGCCGGCGCCTGGCGCAACAACGCCCGCACCCGTGCAAGAAACTCCTGGATGCCAAATGGCTTGGTCACATAGTCATTGGCGCCGTTGTCCAGCGCCTCGACTTTTTGCACTTCACTGGCTCGCACCGACAACACCAGTACCGGTACCGTGGACCACTCACGAAACTCGCGCAGCACCTGCTGGCCGTCCATGTCCGGCAGGCCGAGGTCCAGCACCAGCAGGTCCGGTTTACTCAAGGCGGCCTGCGCCAGGCCTTCGTTGCCGGTGCCGGCCTCGATCACTTTGTAGCCCTGGGAGGCCAGGCTGATACGCAAGAACTTGCGGATCTGCGGTTCGTCGTCAATGACCAAAATCGTCGCAGTCTGGCTCATGGTGTCCAATCAAAATCCGTGAAGAAAAGAGGGTAGCTCAAGGTTCGCTTTCCAGGCCAGGCTGAGCCTGCAATGGCAGGAATAAAGTGATGCAGGTGCCCCGGCCCTCAATGCCGTCGGCCACGCTGATATGCCCGCCGTGGGCGCCGACCATGCCCTGGCAGATCGCCAGGCCGAGCCCGGTGCCCTGCCCGCCGCGATCCCCCCTGGCGGCGGTGTAGAACATATCGAAAATCTTCGCCCGCTCCTCCTCGGGAATCCCCGGTCCCTCATCGGCAACAGCAAAAAACAACTGGTTATCCTGCACGCCCGCGCTGAGTTTCAGCCGGCCTTGTGGCGGCGAGAAGCGTGCGGCATTTTCCAGTACGTTGACCAGTGCTTGCTCGATCAACGCGGCATGCACGTAGAGCAGCGGCAGCTCGGGCGGCACGTCGGTGATCACCTGCAGCGGCGCCAATACCGCACGCAAGCGGCCCAGGGAGCTGCCGACGATATCGCCGGGTGACACCCAGTCCCGCGCCAGCTTCAGCGCGCCGTGGCCCAGACGAGTCATGTCCAGCAGGTTCTGGATGTAGCGATCCAGGCGCTCAGCCTCATCGCGAGTGCCTTCCAGCAGCTCCCGGCGATCTTCCAGGGGAATCGCCTCGCCGAGGGCCAGCAGGCTGTCGATGCTGCCACGCATGGAGGTCAGCGGTGTGCGCAAATCGTGAGACACCGAAGCCAGCAAGGCGCTGCGCAATTGCTCGGTTTCACCGTGCAGGCGTGCCGCTTCCAGTTCCTGGCCGAGCTGCGCACGGGCCAGGGCCTGGGCCAATGGCTGGCTCAAGGCCGTGAGCAGGCGACGGCGCTGGCCGCTCAGTTCAAGCCCGGCCTTCGGGCTGACCCCCAGCAGACCCAACGGACCTTCTTCGCTGGACAACGGCCACCACCACCAGCGCCCGAACGGCAAGGTGCCGGTGCCCATGCCGGCCGGCTGATCGTGCTGCCAGGCCCAGTCGGCGGCGGCGCGTTCGGCTTCGGTAAAGGTGATCGGGCCACCGGTCTCGACCTTCCAGTCGCCCTGCCCGTCGCGGTTGAGCAGGCACAATTGCAGGTCGCTCCAGCCTTCCAGATGATGCGCGGCGGCACTGATCACTGCCTGGCGATCGGTGGCGGCGGTGAGTTTGCGGGACAGGTCGAGCAGCTCGGTGGTTTCTTCCTGGGTATCGCGCAGCGCCTGCAACTGCCGGCGCTGGCGTGCAGCGAGATTACCGGTGAGCGCCGCCATCAGCAGGAAGAACAACAGCGTCAGCACGTCTTCTTCACGCTGGATCGCGAAGGAGAAATTCGGCGGGATGAACAGGAAGTCGTAGCTCAGGAATGACAGCGCCGCACACGCCAGCGCCGGCCCCAGGCTACTGCGCACCGCCACCAGTAATACGGCGGCGAGGAACACCAGCGAGATATTCGGCAACGGCAAGGCACTGGCGACACCCCATGCGACTGCGGCCGCGATCACGGTCGCCACCACCGCCAGGGCATAGTCAAACCACACCAGCCCGCGTACATCCGGCAGGCGTGGCGGAGCCGGCACTTCGTCACTGTCGAGGACGTTGATTTCCAGGCCCCTGGCATTGCGCAACAAACGCGACGCCAGGCCACCACCAAACACGGTGCGATGCCAGCGCGGCCGGGACTGCCCCACCAGAATCAAGCTGGCGCGACGCTCGGCGGCGTGCTGGATCAGGGTCTTGGCCACCTCCCCCGCTCGCAGCAACACCACTTCACCGCCAAGACGCTCGGCCAGTTGCTGGGCGTTTTGCAGGCGCAGGCGCGATTGTTCATCGCGCACCCGGCCGTTATCCACATGCACCAGGCTCCACGGCAAATGCCGACGCTGGGCCACCCGGCTGGCGTGACGAACCAGGCGTTCGGCCTGGGCATCGCCGTCCACGCCCACCAGCAAGCGGCCACGCACAGCCGGTGCGGCCTGGCCCAATTGGCGATAACCCTGGGCCAGGTCATCGTCGACATGGGCCGCGGCGGTTTGCATCGCCAGCTCGCGCAGGGCCATGAGGTTGGTCTGGGTGAAGAAGGCATCGATGGCAGCACGGGCCTGTTCCGGCACGTAGACCTTGCCGTCCCGCAGGCGCTCCAGCAGTTCCCGGGATGGCAGGTCGATCAGCAGCAGTTCATCGGCTTCCTGCAAGACCCAGTCGGGCAAGGTCTCGCGCACTTGCACGCCGGTAATGCCGCGCACCTGGTCGTTGAGGCTTTCCAGGTGCTGGACGTTGACCGTGGTGAAGACGTTGATGCCCGCCGAGAGCAATTCCTGGATGTCTTGCCAGCGTTTTTCGTGGCGGCTGCCGGGGGCGTTGCTGTGGGCCAGTTCGTCCACCAGCACCAGTTTGGGCTTGGCGGCGAGCAGACCGTCGAGGTCCATTTCCTCCAGCATCACGCCGCGGTATTCGGAACGCAGCAGCGGCTGTTGTGGCAAGCCGCTGAGCAAGGCTTCGGTCTCGGCGCGGCCGTGGGTTTCCACCACGCCGGCGATCAGCCGCACGCCCTGGCGCAGCTGGGTGTGGGCAGCCTGGAGCATGGCGTAGGTCTTGCCCACGCCGGGCGCGGCGCCGAGGAAGACTTTGAGCCGGCCACGGCCGTCCCGGGGTAGATCGGCTAACAGGGCATCGGCGCGGCCGGAGTCGCTCATGCGGGCGGTCTTCCTTCAGGTGTTGATGTGGGTTTCTTGAGTCCGCCTTCGCGAGCAAGCCCGCTCCCACATTTGACCGCATTCCAAAGGTGAAACTCAGTCGAATGTGGGAGCGGGCTTGCTCGCAAAAGCGGCGCCACGGCTTACAGTTTTTCCAAGGCCATGTTCAACGCCAGCACGTTCACCACCGGCGGCCCCACCAGCGGGCTTTCGATGTGCTCATCCATCAAGCGCTGCAGGGTCGCCACCGGCAGATTACGCGCGGCAGCTACCCGGGCCAGTTGATAGGCAATTGCCTGCGGTGGCAAGTGTGGATCAAGACCGCTGCCGGAGGTAGTCAGCAACGCCATCGGCACCGGTCCCTGGTCTGGCACCAGCATTTTCCTGGCATCGTCAAATACACGAGTGGCCAGTGCGGGGTTGCTTGGGCCGAGGTTGCTGGCGCTGCTGGAAACCGTAGCAAACGCACCGGCAGATGGCCGTGGGTGGAACCAGCCGTCACCGGTGAAATCCTGGGCAATCAGGCTCGAACCGCGAACCTTGCCGCTGGCATCGTGCACCAGGCTGCCGTTGGCCTGGTCAGGGAACGCGACTTGCGCCACACCGGTGACAACCAGGGGATAGGCCACGCCGGTGATCAGGCTCATCAACACCAGCAGGCTCAGGGCCGGGCGGATAATGTTGGACATTTCAAATTCCTCAATTCGGTCATTGCAACCTGCAGGCACCGGTTTGCCGGTACCTGCGGGCATCGAGTCAAACCAGGTGCAGCGCGGTCAACAGCATGTCGATCGCCTTGATGCCCACGAACGGCACCACGATCCCGCCCAGGCCGTAGATCAGCAGGTTGCGACGCAGCAACGCCGCCGCACTCGCCGCCTGCACACGTACCCCGCGCAGCGCCAGGGGGATCAGCACCACGATGATCAGCGCGTTGAACACGATGGCCGAGAGGATCGCGCTCTGCGGGCTTTGCAGGTGCATCACGTTGAGCACACCCAGTTGCGGGTAGATCGAGGCGAACAGCGCCGGCAGGATCGCGAAGTACTTGGCCACGTCGTTGGCGATGGAAAAGGTGGTCAGCGCACCACGGGTCACCAGCAATTCCTTGCCGATCTGCACCACGTCCAGCAGCTTGGTCGGGTCGCTGTCGAGGTCGACCATGTTGGCCGCTTCACGGGCGGCCTGAGTGCCGTCGTTCATTGCCATGCCGACGTCAGCCTGGGCCAGCGCCGGGGCGTCGTTGGCGCCGTCGCCGCACATCGCAACCAGGCGACCATCGTTCTGTTCGTGACGAATGCGCGCGAGTTTTTTCTCTGGGGTGGCTTCGGCGAGCACGTCATCCACACCGGCTTCAGCAGCAATCGCGGCGGCGGTCAGCGGGTTGTCGCCAGTCACCATCACGGTGCGGATCCCCAGCTTGCGCAGCTCGGCAAACCGTTCGCGGATGCCGGGCTTGACCACGTCCTTGAGGTGAATCGCGCCGAGCAATTTGCCGTCGGCACACACCAGCAATGGTGTGCCGCCGCTCTGGGCGATCTTGTCGATTTCCCGCGACAGCGCCGGTTGCAGGTCGCGGCGTTGCAGGCCAATGAACGCCAGCAGCGAATCCACGGCACCCTTACGGAACACACGGCCCTGGTAGTCGACGCCGGACAAGCGGGTTTCCGCGCTGAACGGTACCGAGGTCAGCTCATCCGTCGACGGCTCGGCTTGCGGGTGCTGGCCGCGCAGGTATTCGACGATTGACTTACCTTCGGCCGTGTCGTCCGCCAGGGATGCCAGCAGCGCGCCCTCGGCCAGTTCCTTGCCGCTGACACCCGGCGCGGCGATCACGTTGGTGCAACGACGGTTACCGAAGGTGATGGTGCCGGTCTTGTCCAGCAACAGCACGTGCACGTCCCCCGCCGCTTCCACCGCGCGACCGGACTTGGCGATCACGTTGAGGCGCACCAGGCGGTCCATGCCGGCAATACCAATGGCCGACAACAGGCCGCCGATGGTGGTCGGAATCAGCGTGACCAGCAGCGCCACCAGGAACACCAGCGGCAGGTTGCCATTGGCGAAGTGGGCGAACGGCTGCAGGGTCACCACCACCAGCAGGAAGATCAGCGTCAGGCCGATCAGCAGGATGTCCAGCGCGATTTCGTTGGGGGTTTTCTGGCGCTTGGCGCCTTCCACCAGGGCGATCATGCGGTCCAGGGTCGACTCGCCCGGGTTGGCGGTGATGCGAATCATCAACCAGTCCGAGACCAGGCGGGTATTGCCGGTGACGGCCGAGCGGTCGCCGCCGGATTCACGGATAACCGGGGCCGATTCACCGGTGATGGCCGCTTCGTTGACCGCGGCAATCCCTTCGATGACTTCGCCGTCACCCGGGATCATTTCCCCGGCGACCACGCGTACCACATCACCTTTGCGCAGGCTGGTGGCCGGCACGACCTTGAAGCTGCCGTCGGCTTCCTTGCGGCGGGCGCTGAGGCCCTCGCTGCCGGCCTTGAGGCTGTCGGCGCGGGCCTTGCCGCGGCCTTCAGCCAAGGCTTCGGCGAAGTTGGCAAACAGCACGGTGAACCACAGCCACACGGCGATTTGCACGGAGACGTAGGTCGGTACGGCCACCTCCGGCACAAAGCACAGGATGGTGGTGAGGATCGCGGTCAGCTCGACCACCAGCATCACCGGCGAGCGTTGCAGCTGGCGCGGGTCCAGCTTGACGAACGCCTGGACCAGCGCCGGGCGCCACAGGGCCGACATTGCGGTTTTGGCCGGCTCCTGGGTTTTCACCGGAGCCGCGTTTTTTGCAGGCATATTCATTTTCATATCCCCTTAGAAGCCCATGCTCAGATGTTCAGCGATAGGCCCAAGTGCCAGCGTCGGCAGGAAGGTCAGGCCGCCCACCAGCAAAATGGTCACGGTCAACAGGGTCACGAACAGCGGGCCGTGGGTCGGGAAGCTGTTCTGGCCAATCGGTGCGGTCTTCTTCATCGCCAGGCTGCCGGCCAGGGCCAGTACAGGGAGGATGTAGCCGAAGCGACCGAGCAACATCGACAGGCTCAACATCAGGTTGTGGAACGCGGTGTTGGCACTGAAGCCGCCGAACGCCGAACCGTTGTTGGCACTGGCCGAGGTGTAGGCGTACAGCAACTGGCTGAAACCGTGGGGGCCAGGGTTACTGATGGCACCGGCCGGGCCAGGCAGGCTGGCGGCGATGGCACCGAGTACCAGGGTGCCGACCGGCATCACCAGCAAGGTCACGACCAGCAACTGCACTTCCTTGGCCTGGAGTTTCTTGCCGAGGTATTCCGGTGTACGGCCAATCATCAAACCGGCGAGGAACACCGCAATCAACACGTTGAGCAACATGCCGTACATGCCGGCGCCGACGCCGCCGAAGATCACTTCGCCGACCATCATGTTGACCAGCGACACCATCCCGCTCAGGGGGTTGAGGCTGTCTTGCATACCGTTGACCGAACCGTTGGACGCGGCGGTGGTCGCCACCGACCACAACACGGTGCCAGTGGTGCCGAAGCGCGCTTCTTTACCTTCCTGCGGTGCCGCCTGCTCAACCGCCGGGTTGTTCAGCGCCGGGTTGGGTTGGTACTCGGCCCACATCGCGGTAGCACCGCCGATGATGAACAGGGCCAGCATGCAACCGAGGATCGCCCGGCTCTGACGCAGGTCTTTCACGTAGTGGCCAAAGGTGAACACCAGCGCCACCGGAATCAGGATGATCGCGCCCAGCTCAAACAGGTTGGCCCAGGCAGTCGGGTCTTCGAACGGATGCGCCGAGTTGACACCGAAGAAACCACCACCGTTGGTGCCCAGTTGCTTGATCGCAATCTGGCTGGCAGCCGGGCCCAGTGGGATGACCTGGTCAACGCCCTGCATGGTGACCGCGTTCACATAGTGAGCGAAAGTTTGCGGCACGCCCTGCCACACCAGGAACAACGCAAACACCAGGCACAACGGCAACAGGCCGTAGAGCGTGGCGCGGGTCATGTCGACCCAGAAGTTGCCCAAAGTCTTGGTGGATTTGCGACCGATCCCACGGCACAACGCGACCAGTACGGCGAGGCCGGTGGCGGCACTGACGAAGTTCTGCACGGTGAGGCCGACCATCTGACTGAGGTAGCTCAGGGACGCTTCACCGCTGTAGTTCTGCCAGTTGGTGTTGGTCATGAAACTGATGGCGGTGTTGAACGCCAGGGTCCATTCCTGACCCGGCAATTTCTGCGGGTTCAGCGGCAGGTATTCCTGGAACAGCAGGATCGCGAACAGCAGCACGAAACCGGCAAGGTTGAACGCCAGCAACGCCAGCGCGTATTTCTGCCAGCTCTGTTCCTGGTCTGCATCGACACCCGAAAGGCGATAGCACACGCGCTCGACCGGGCCGAACACCGGCGTGAGCCAGGTTCGCTGCCCTTCCATTACCTTGTAGTAGAACCGCCCCAGGGCCGGTGCCGGAATCAGCACCAAGGCAAAGAAGGCGATGATCAGCCAATAGTCATAACTGTGCATAGCCTGCTCCTAGTTCCGATCCGCGCGTAACAGCGCAACCAGCAGATAAATGAACAGCGCCACAGCCAACAGCAGTGACACCCCGTCCAGAACGCTCATGGAAGTTTCTCCGTCGTGCGGCGACTGCCGCGTGTAGGAGGATTGTCCGCAGGAGTGGCGTAAAGGAACGAGAGCGACGGTATGGGTGGGGCGTAAAGACGGCGTAAAGAGTGGGTTTATGCGGGGTTTACGGGGGGTATGCACTTCAAATGTGGGAGCCGGGCTTGCCCGCGATAGCGTCAGACCAGACACCAACGCCCTTATCTGGTGCAGCGCTTGAAATGATTCAAACGCCAAACCGTTCCCTCGGCGACAGTTCGGCGCCTTTACGACACGGCTTTGGTTAATGGCATGTCCGCTGCAATGCCCTGAAACATTCCAAACCGTTCAGGGAGAGCTACACGATGAACACACAACTCAAACCCACCTTGGGCACTCTGCATTTGTGGGGCATCGCAGTCGGGCTGGTGATTTCCGGAGAGTATTTCGGCTGGAGCTATGGCTGGGGCGTGGCGGGAACATTGGGCTTCCTGGTGACCTCGTTGATGGTCGCCGCCATGTACACCTGCTTTATATTCAGTTTCACCGAGCTGACCACCGCGATTCCTCATGCTGGCGGCCCGTTTGCCTACAGCCGCCGGGCGTTCGGCGAGAAAGGTGGCTTGATTGCCGGGCTGGCGACGCTGATCGAGTTCGTCTTCGCCCCACCCGCGATCGCCCTGGCCATCGGCGCATACCTGAACGTGCAGTTTCCGGCCCTCGATCCGAAACATGCGGCCGTCGGCGCCTACATTGTGTTCATGGGCCTGAACATCCTCGGGGTGAAGCTCGCCGCCACCTTTGAATTGGTGGTCTGCGTGCTTGCCGTGGCCGAGTTGCTGGTGTTCATGGGCGTGGTCGCTCCCGCCTTCAGCTTCAGCAACTTCGCCCTCAACGGCTGGGCCGGCTCCGACACCTTCGGCGCACCGGCGATCGCCGGAATGTTTGCGGCCATACCCTTTGCCATCTGGTTCTTCCTCGCCATCGAAGGCGCCGCCATGGCGGCCGAAGAGGCGAAAGATCCCAAGCGCACTATTCCAAAGGCCTACATCAGCGGCATCCTCACCCTGGTGATTCTGGCCATGGGCGTGATGTTCTTTGCCGGTGGCGTGGGTGACTGGCGCACCCTGTCGAACATCAACGACCCGCTGCCCCAGGCGATGAAAACCGTGGTCGGCGACAGCTCGGGCTGGCTGCACATGCTGGTGTGGATCGGCCTGTTCGGCCTGGTGGCCAGCTTCCACGGGATCATCCTGGGTTACTCCCGCCAATTCTTCGCCCTGGCGCGCGCGGGCTACCTGCCCTCCTTCCTCGCCAAACTGTCGCGCTTCCAGACGCCGCACCGGGCAATCATCGCCGGCGGCATCGTCGGCATCGCCGCCATCTACAGCGACGGGCTGATCAACCTGGGCGGCATGACCCTGACCGCCGCGATGATCACCATGGCGGTGTTCGGTGCCATCGTCATGTACATCATGAGCATGCTCAGCCTGTTCAAACTGCGCAAGACCGAGCCACTGCTGGAGCGGACCTTCCGCGCCCCGGGCTATCCAATCGTGCCGGGGATTGCGCTGGTACTGGCCGTGGTCTGCCTGGTGGCCATGGCGTGGTTCAACGCGCTGATCGGGCTGATCTTCCTGGGCTTCATGGTGGTGGGTTTTGTGTACTTCCAACTGACCGCGCAAGACCGCGCCGATGCACCGGCGGACGCTATGTTGACCGGGCTGTAAGGCTACCGGGGCAGAACGGGCCTACAATGAACTACTAAGAAAGCCCGTTACTCAAAGCAGTCATTACCGTGGGAAATTTCCCCACGGTTTGCTGCCTCAAGGAGAGCCCTATGCCGTGGTATGCCTGGTTGATTTTAGTGGTCGCGATCGGTTCGATCGTCGGTGGTTTGTTGATGCTGCGAGACAGCGCCAACAAGGTTGAATTGACTGATGAACAACGTAAGCGCGTGGCAGAACGCAATGCCCAGGCGGACGCCAAGGATGCGCAGGATCGCTGATCACTTTCGTGTAAATATTCGCTCAGCCTGCTTAAAAACCCTCTGTTTCGCTTTCCCCCTCCCTTCACGCCGCCCGTCTTTTCAAGCTGAATAGACGGCGTCGCGGCACCTCCGCGCGCACTGGAAAACCCCGTTTCATGACTGGCAATCACGTCTGGAAAAACCGCGCGCGAAGCAAAACAATCAACAAAGAGTTTAATTTCTCAAAAAAAGTACTGGTTATTCATACAGTGCATTGTTATCGTTTCCTCTTGCTTGAAACCAAGCACTTTCTGCGGCGAATGACCTGCATGGAGCATGCAGAAATCCATTGGCATACCAAATGCTTGGGGATAGCTGCCCAAAACAATCCGCACTCCGCGGTTTTTTTTCTATCGAGGGACACGATGACTGACATGAACGACCTAGCTGCAACCGCAACCAATCTCATCTATTCGAGCGACTCAGGCTTCGACGTTGCTGTGGAGGACTTCCGCCAGGACGATGACACCGGTACTGATTCGAGCACTATCCGCGCTGCACTCGCATGGATCAGCGCCAACGTGCCGGACGGCCAGGGTTCGCGTTTGTATTTCGAAACCGGCCGTACCTATATTTACGACCGCACGGCTGAAATTGACTACATCAACAATCTGGTTATCGATCTGAACGGCGCGACTCTCATGCGCGCAGATGCATCGGTCACCACCGCCAGACTAGCCACAGACACCAGCGTAAGCAGCAATACAATCGTGCTGGATGCCGTGCCCGACAGTTGGTACGTCAACGATACCGTGACAGCGTTTGTCGGCTCAGGGGATCAAGACACCAGCCGAAGCCCCATGCGTATCACTGCAATCGACCCGAATACGAATACAGTGACCCTGGCTGCCGGCTTTGGTCCCTTCGGTAACACGACCCAAACCATCCCTGCTGGATCGTGGGTTGGTAAAAGCTTCCAATGCTTCCTCGGCCGTCCGTCTACCGAAGAAGGCGGCAAGCTGCGCCCGGGCATCAACTACAACGTGCAGATCATCAACGGCTCCGTCGATGGCAACAGCGCCAATCAACTCAACAACTCCTGGCGCTTCGCCATGGAGATCTATATCAACGGCCGCTCTTCGGGGATCCGTGGCGTACGGTTTGCCAACACCACAGGCGAATGCATCGTCGGTCATGGCCTGCGGGTAGAAAGTTGCGAGTTTCGCAACCTCTCGGGCTCGGCCTTTCATACAAGCCGCCACGACGATACAGACGCAGTTGGAAGTGCCTCCTGGTTCATCAACAACTATGTTGAGAGCGTGTGCCTGGCGGGTAACCAGGCAAATGGTCACTCCGAGGGTGCAGTAACGTTTTCATGGGGCGCCGGGCGCCTGATTGTCACCGGTAACGAATTCAGGAACGGCAATGAGAGCGTGCTGGGGGGCTTTGGCCCTTCCTCCGGCGAAGCAATGCCGGATAAGTGGATCATTTTCAGCGATAACATTGCCACGAGCTTCAAGGCACTGTTCTGGGGACTGTTTCCGCCGCTCGAAGGTGTCGTGATCAGTAACAACGTTCTGGTGGACTGCAACGACAACAGTGCTCAACTGAACAAGCTTTTTGACTCGGAAACTTCCTCGGTAGGCGGTAACGTCGCTGTCGGGAATACCGTACTGGGCGGTTCGTTCCGCGCGACCAATGCGACGTTCGGTGTCGAGCCGACCAATACCATCAGTCAAGTCAAGGTCTGGGCACGCGGGCGCAAGTTGCGGACCGACTATTCGAGCTTGTCCGACTGCACCGCAGTGGTAGAGGCCAGCACTGCAATCATGGCGCTTATCAGTGCCGATACGACGGGCTCTGTAGTGGCATTCCACTCGGCATCCGGTAATCGTTCCGGTTCCTTCTTCATCCAATGGCTGCCGTCTCAGAAAAAGCTGCAACTGTTGGGTAACGAATCAGGCGCTCGTGTCGAGTTCGCTACGCCGGTAGCGATGCCTGGCCAAGTCAACATGACATTGCGTACATTCAACGATAATACGGCTGCAAAAGCCGCAGGTTTGGTGGCGGGAGACCTCTACAAACTGGCGAGTGGCGCAGTTTTCAGCGTGATCTGATCAAGGAAAGCCCTTCACTGAAGGGCTTTTTTATTTCCAACCCGCCTTGGCGATATGCAGCAGTATTTTCCCCTATAGACAGCACGCTCAAGCTGGCTCCAGCATTCGAGCAACGCCTGTGGCGATCACTAAATCCCACACCGAACAGGCCAGCCTGGACCTTCCAGGCATGCACGGTACGAATCAGCGCGTCGAACTTTTCGATCAACGACATGCCAGGGTGCAGATAACTGCCGACGATATCGGCGCACGACTCCAAGACATTCGATCAGCCAGTCAGCAATTTTGTAACGAGATGCCCCTTTGCCTGCATGAGCTTGGCTAATATGGCGCAATGTTTCGGAGGCTGTTCTATGCGCTACTCGGCAAATCACAAAGCTCAAACCCATCAGCGCATCATCAAGGAGGCTTCCGTACGTTTTCGCCGCGATGGTATCGGGGCTACCGGCCTGCAACCGCTGATGAAAGCCTTGAGTCTGACGCATGGCGGATTCTATGCGCATTTCAAATCCAAAGATGAGCTGGTGGAAAAGGCCCTGCAAGCTGCGGCCGCTCAACTGGATGAACACTGCGAACAGCTGTTCAGCCAGGAACGCCCCCTTGAAGCGTTCATCGACAACTATCTTTCGCAGTGGCACCAGACCTCACCGCATGAAGGGTGCCCGTTGACAACCATGTGCCCTGAGCTAGGACTGCGGGGTCAGCAAAGCCCGACCACTGATGCAGTACTTGGCGCACGGTTGAAGCAGGTGCAATCCGCACTGGGGCGGCCGGATGCCAATGAGCAAGGCCTGCTGATGATGTCGACTCTGGTGGGAGCACTGGTGCTGGCGCGCAGCGTGGAGAGCGCCGAGCTGGCAGCGCAGATCCTGGAGGTAGTACGTGGCAATCTGAAAAAACAGATCGCACAAAATTGAAGAGGCCGGTCAATGACCGGCCTCCTGGCTTACTTCGTTATTCCTTAATTGAGCTCCAGCCGATCGCGGTTTTTCTCCAACAGCGCTTTACCGATCCCTTTCACCTCCAACAACTCATCGACTGCGGTAAATGGCCCGTTGCTTTCTCGATAGGCAATGATCGCCTTGGCTTTGGCTGCTCCGATTCCGAACAGATCGCGGCGCAAGGTTTCAGCGTCGGCGGAGTTGAGGCTGACCTTGCTGGATTGCTCGGCCTTGGTCATTTGCACAGCTATCGGCGTGGGCGTTTCAGGCTTGGTAGACGGCGCTGCGGTGGTAGCCAGTGAAATGCTGGAGAGGAAGGCGAAAATGAGGGACGAGAAACATGTTTTATTCATAGGTGACGCTCCATGACATCTGTAAGAGAAAAGCAGCTTTTCCGAAGCTGCTTTTCAAACTTAGGTGATGTTTGGAGGGTGTCAAAAACAGGTGAGTTACAGGGTATGAGTCAGGGCTCGAGACGACGCTGTTGGTAGATCCAGTCGACGATCTCGCCATCAGGCGTGTAGCCACTGACGGTTTCGCGCAAAAGCTGGCGAACACGCGTGTAATCGTCCTGTTCTACTGCTGCCAGCAACTCTGCCAGCTTGTCCTTCAACACATCCCAAGACAGGTAATCTTCATTGGCACTCATGATCATCGGGTGCTGCGTGGCGACTACGTTGTCACCAATCAGCAACTCTTCGTAAAGCTTCTCACCCGGGCGCAGGCCAGAGAATTCGATTGCAATATCGCCATGAGGATTTTTATCCGACCTGACACTCAGACCAGACAGGTGAATCATCTTCTCGGCCAACTCGACAATCTTCACCGGCTCACCCATGTCCAGCACGAACACGTCACCGCCAAGGCCCATGGAGCCCGCCTGAATCACCAATTGGGCGGCCTCGGGAATCGTCATGAAGTACCGGGTGATTTTCGGGTGGGTAACCGTGAGAGGTCCACCGGATTTGATCTGCTTGTGAAAAAGCGGAATCACCGAGCCGGAGGAGCCTAATACATTGCCAAAGCGAACCATCGTGAAGCGGGTTTTATTGACCCGCGAGATATTCGATTTGTCACCGAACAGCACAGGTGCCAACTCACGACTGAGCGCCTGGAGGGTCAACTCGGCGAGACGCTTGGTGCTTCCCATCACATTGGTGGGCCGTACAGCCTTATCGGTAGAGATCAACACGAAGTTGGCTACCCCCGACTGCAATGCCGCTTGGGCCGTGTTAAGCGTACCAATAACGTTATTCAGCACGCCTTCCGCAATATTGTGCTCAACCATGGGCACATGCTTATAAGCGGCGGCGTGATAAACCGTGTCGACGCCCCAGGTTTTCATGACACCCAGCAATTTGCTCTGATTGCGCACTGAGCCGAGGATGGGCAGCAGCCTTACTGGCAGCGACTCTCGGGTAATCCGTTGTTCAAGCTCCGACAAAATGCTGTAGAGGTTGAATTCGCTGTGTTCAAACAACAGCAGTATGGTCGGTCGCAAAGCAAGGATCTGACGACACAGCTCTGAACCAATGGAACCACCGGCCCCCGTTACCAGAACGCTGCGCCCCTTGATGCAATGCTCCAGCAGTTCGCCCTGGGCAGGCACCGCGTCACGTCCCAGCAAGTCCGCGATATCCACTTCCTGAATATCGTCGACCTTGACCCGGCCACTGGCCAGGTCCATAAATCCTGGAACACTGCGCACATGCAGAGGAAACCCTTCAAGGTAGCCCAGGATTTCACGACGCCGGGCACGGTTGGAAGACGGTATCGCCAGCAGGATTTCCTGGGCTCCGGTGGCATCGATCATGCGCTGAATGTGCCGTGGCTTGTACACCTGAAGTCCGGAAATTACCCGGTCAGAAATACTGTCATCATCATCAATGAAGGCTACAGGCCGCATGACCCGGCCCATACGCAGGGCAGCGACCAACTGATTGCCTGCAGCGCCCGCGCCGTAGATGGCGACGCGCGGCAAGCCATCTTCGCGATTGGTGAACGGTACGTGCTGGGCGGCGGCAAACCAGTCGCCAAGGAAATATTGACGCATGGCAAGGCGTAGGCCGCCAACCATGATGAGGCTTAACCACCAATAGTTGAAAATGATGGAACGAGGTACCACGTTTTGATGATCGCTGTACCAATAGACCACCACGCCCAGAATCAACGATGAAAGGCTGACGGCCTTGATAATCGCGATAAGCGCGTCATTGCCAAAATAGCGCATGACAGCACGGTACATGCCAAAACGGATGAACAGCGGAATAGCGACGACCGGAGCACTCAGAAACAGCCAGCGATGCGCAGACGCAGGGTTGATCATATCGTCCACCCCCAATCGAACGACAAACGCCATCCACAGGGCGAGCCAAACAAGAAGAATGTCCGCAATAACCTGCAGGATGCGCTTCTGTCGGCGAGGGAGACCCAACAAATATGATCGAATTATGCTCATAAACCCTTTAAACACCTCTGTTGCTCCTGATACGGCTGCTGCTCTGCGAATTTAAACACTTTAGGCCAGTCAATCACCGCTGAAATGACTCTAAAAACACAATCACGCGGCCCTTTCCAGCTCACCCGCCTTGTACTTGACTGCCAGCATCACCAGCGGGATGTACGCTATTACAACGCCCAGCACGCCGTTTAGACCCAGTAATGCAACGCAAAGTGCGATCGGCAGCAGCCAGATCACGTTGATCGCAAGCACCCCAAGCGTTACTGGCAAGTGGCCTCCAACTTTACGCGATGCAAACTGATAGCCATGACTGCGATGGGCTTCGTAAACCTTGTCGCCCCTCATCAGGCGGCGGACCAGAGTAAACGTCGCATCGACGATAAAGACACCGAGCAGGATCAACCATACCCACAGCAAGTCGGCGTTCTGCCAGGCGGCCTGCAGGGATAGCACGCCCAGGACGATACCGAGAAAACCGCTACCGGCATCCCCCATGAAGATTCGTGCCGGTGGAAAGTTCCAATAGAGAAACCCCAGCACCGCCATGCTTAATAACAGTGGTGCCCAGATAAGCGCCTGATAACCAACCAACCAATAAATCAGACAGGCGCCAAGGCATGCACAGAGCGCTTCGACGCTGGCCAAGCCATCGATACCATCCATGAAGTTGTACAGATTGAGCATCCACACCAGATAAAACGCGGCAAGGATGTGCCCCGCCCAGCTCAGGTCGAGGACCACCCAGGGCAGCGTTATTGCGGGCAAGCCGCCCAACCAGAAAAGAGCCCAGGCCGCGGCACTGAAGTGCCCCAGCAAACGCCAGCGCGCGGCGATATGGCCATGGTCGTCGAGAAACCCAAGCACCGCCACAGCCGCACCAGCCCCCAGCAACGCCCATGTAACCGAGCGTGTTATCTCATCACCGATAAACAATACTGGCAACGCAATCAAGAAGCTCAAGACTATCGCCACTCCGCCTCCACGAGGCGTCGGAACAGTATGAGAACTGCGCGCATTGGGAACATCAATCAGACTTCGGGCCAGCGCATAACGGCGCAGGCACCAGGTCAGAAGAAGAGCAAGGGCTGCAACAGCAGGCGCCAGCCACAGTAAACGATTCATCTACAGCTCCAATTAAGGTCCCTCATAGGGCACCACTATTTACTTCAAGCTTCCCTGAAAACTTTCAGCCGTCTTGCGTAATGCGCTGGCCACCGTCAATGGAGGATTCCAGCCCAGCAATTGGCGAGTCTTGCCAATATCAACCTGCAACGAACCACACAGGCGCTGGCCAATAGCCTTGCGGCCTAGCACGGTCGCGCCCAATTGCAGTAGGGCTGCCGGTACGGGGATCAACCGGGCCGGTTTACCCAAGGCAATCCCCATGCGTCTCAACAAATCAGTGGTCGACATGTCATCACCATCGCTGGCCAGAAACGTCTGATTGGCCGCCGCCGGGTGATCCAGGCACGTCACAATCAAGTCAACGAGGTTGTCCAGCGCGACCAGGCTGCGCTGGTTACGAATAGCGCCCAACGGCAGTACAGCTCCTTTGTTGAGCCAATTCATCATGCTGCGAAAGTTTGCCTTGACCCCAGGGCCGTACACCAGGACGGGACGAATAATAACAACTTCCATCCCGCTTCTTTGCGCCAGCGACAAGAGTTGCTGCTCGGCCTCCATTTTGGAAACACCATAGGGGTCGCACGGCGCCGGCACGTCATCTGCCGTGTAAGGGGCGCCCATTTGGGTTCCCTCACCGTTGACCTTGATCGAGCTGATAAAGATGAAACGCCTGACGCCCGCCTGAGCTGCCTGCTCCGCCAGCTTCAACGTGCCTTCGACGTTGACCTTGCGATACTCGGTTAACGGATCACTGGAGGCGTCTGACATCACATGAACGCGCGCGGCGCAGTGAACCAGAACATCAACCCCTTCAAGAACAAGCGACTCACCCGCAAGATAATCGGCACCGACCCGCACAGGTAAAGCAGACGCAGGCAGTGTCACACCCTCGCGACGTACCAGCGCCAACACCCGACAGTCCCCTGCAGACGCCAACCGGTTGACCAGTGCTCCCCCCACAAAGCCACTGGCTCCAGTGACGAAGATAGTTTTGTGCTGATTCAAAGCGCGCGCTCCAACTCTCTGTACACATCCAAATGCTGCTGCACGATCTTCTCGATCGCAAATGCGCGTAAAGCCAGTTCACGGCCAGCCGCCCCCATCCGGGCACGCAAGGCAGGAGCCTCAATCAACACCTGCAATTGATTCGCCAGGGCCTGTGCATCACGAACAGGTACCAGAAACCCTGTTACATCGGCATCAATCGCATCCCGGCAACCTGGCACATCGGTGGTGACCACTGCGCGGCCGCACGCTGCGGCTTCGACCAGTACCTTGGGCAAGCCTTCACGATAGGAAGGAAGGGTCACAATATTCGCCGCAGCGAACACATTTGCGATGTCGTCGCGGTAACCGAGCAGCTCAATCACCCCTTCCTCTCGCCACTGCTGCAACTGTGAGGTGGTAACTGTCGCCGGGTTACCGGGATCAATGTCACCAATTAACTGAAAGCGCGCGTTAACACCGCGCGCGGTCAATATTTTTGCCGCCTCAACGAACTCGACAACGCCCTTGTCCAGCAGCAGTCGAGCCGCCAGGCACACCACTGGGGTCCCTTCCGGTTCTGGCAACGCGGTGTAACGAGACAGGTCGACGCCTGAACCACGAATCATCACGACCTTGGATTGGGTAAGTCCACCCATGCTCAAGAGCAGGTCACGATCATCGGGGTTCTGAAAAATCGAGCGCAGATTACGCTTGCCCAATGCCAACCGATAAAAGGTGCTGACAACCTTTCTCGTGATAGTGGCCTTGAGTCCCTTGGAGAGAAATACAAAGCCCAGTCCGGAAATAGCGGTAACCACACCTTTGACCGGTGCCAGCCGAGCGGCAACGCCACCATACAAAACCGGCTTGATGGTCACCAGGTGCAAGACGTCCGGCTTCAATTGCCAGAGCAGCCGCCAGATCGCGAACATCAGTCCCAGTTCGGCCAAGGGGTTACGGCCGCTACGTGAAAGCGGCAACGGGTGAAACTCGAAACCTTCAGCGGCAATAGCCGCAACAGCCGGACCAGGCATGCACGCCACATGAACCCTATAGCCCTCTGCCTGCGCGCCCTTGGCAACTGCCAGCCGGTGCGAAAGAAAAAAACCCGGGTCGTTGACGATAAACAAAAGTACTTTACTCATGCCTGCTCTTCCAACCATGCCTGGAACATGAGGATGGTCCACAAGTGAGGCTGCCAGTTTCCGCGGCCCTCAAGATGTTCCTGCCACATGTGCCTGATGCGTTCAGGGTGGAAGTATCCCTCCTGGCGCAAGCGCGCTTCATCCAACAAAGACTCTGCCCACTCCCGTAAAGGACCGCGTAGCCACGCCCCAAGCGGGATACCAAAACCTTGCTTGGGCCTTTCGATCAACTCCTTGGGAACATGACGATAAAGCACTTCTCGCAACAGCCATTTGCCCTGGCCGTTACGAATCTTCAGGTCCAGAGGCATGCGCCAGGCCAGTTCGACAATCCTGTGGTCAAGCATAGGGACCCGACCCTCAATGCTTGCGGCCATCGCAGCGCGATCCAGTTTCACCATGATGTCATCTGACATATAGGTCTGGGCGTCCATCGCCATCATCCAGTGTTCGAAACTATCGGTCTGGGGCCAGCGCGAAGGGTCAGTGAAAATGGTTTCGGGTTCCTTGCCACCGATCACGACACTGGCAGGGTCAGTCCAATGACTGTTGAGCTGCAGGTAGAACTCATGCCCATCCGCAAGCGCCAGGACGCTAGCCAATTTATGAGCCTTTTCCCCAGGCGTGCTGAGATGAAGCCGCTTGGGCAGCAAAGGTTTGGAGAGACGGAACAGGCTGTCCCAGGTGGACGGTGAAAGTGAGCGTAAAAGCCCGGCGCTCGCCTGTCGGGCAAACGGCGGCAGTTGCTGCATTTTTGACCAGACTTTCTTGGCGCTGAGGTAGCGGTTATAACCGCCGAAGAGCTCGTCGCCGCCGTCACCACTCAACACAACCTTGAGCTGTTGGCTGGCCAATTGGCTGACAAGGAATGTGGGAATCTGCGAGCTGTCGCTGAACGGCTCACAATACATCGACGGTAGACGCGGGATAACAGCCAGGGCATCGTCCGGGCGCACGTACAACTCGGTGTGTTGCGTGCCAAGATGCTTGGAAACCGCCTTGGCATGAACAGCCTCGTCATAGCCGCCTTCGTCGAAGCCGATGGTGAATGTGCGGATTGGCTGGGCGCTCTGGGCCTGCATCAAGGCCACGATAGTGCTGCTATCCACGCCGCCGCTCAGGAATGCACCCAAAGGCACATCTGCGAGCATTTGCTGACCAATGCTTGAGCTCAGTTGCGTCTCCAGCAAATCCGTCGCTTGGGCGGGAGTGCCCTTGAAGGGGTCGGCAATGCCTTTTGCTACTGCGTCGTTGAGACGCCAGTAAGCCTGTGGGACTGCGGCCTTTGCAGCGGGCAGATTCTTCAGCGCAAGCGTTACGTAGTGGCCGGGCTCGAGCTTGGCGATGCCTTTATAAATGCTGTAAGGCGCAGGAATGCAGTTGTGCCGAAGCAATAGCGTCAACGCGTTGCGATCCACTTCGCCAGTGAACTGCGGGAAAGCCTTGATAGCCTTGAGCTCAGACCCCAGCAGCAGCGTGTCTTCCTGCCAACCGTAATACAAAGGCTTCTCGCCCATCCGATCGCGTGCAAGCGTCAATACCTGCTCTTGCCTGTCCCACAGCGCGAAGGCAAACATACCAACCGATGCCTGCAAGGTCTTTTCGACACCCCAGCCTGCAAGACCTGCGAGCAGGACTTCGGTATCAGAATGGCCTCGCCATGCGGGTGGCGACAATCCTTCATTGTCCAGCTTCTGCCTGAGTTCGGTATGGTTATAGATCTCACCGTTGAAGACGATTAAAAATCGCCCACAACTGGAATGCATCGGCTGATGACCGGCCTCCGACAGATCGACAATTGCCAACCGTCGATGCCCGAGCGCGAGGCCTGCATTTTCGTCAACCCATACACCACGATCATCGGGGCCACGGTGCACGAGGGCATCGTTCATCCGGGTAATGATCGATGCCAGATCACTATTACGGGCCTGGAAAATTCCGCTGAAACCACACATCAATGAACGTCCTGATTTAAGTAAAGCCGGTCATAGATTTCTTTGAATTTATGCTCGGTACATTTCATCGTGAAATTTTCGACGATACGTGTATAGGCACCCTGCCCCATCATTGATCGCTCGGCAGGAGACGCTGCAATCATCTTCGCCAGCGCTTCAGCCAACGCGAGTGGATCCTGTACGGGTACGACAAACCCATTTTCACCCAGCAGGAATGCCGCGTCTCCTGCATCGGTCGTCACACAAGGCAACGCCAGGCTCATCGCCTCGCCCAGCACATTAGGAAAACCTTCGGTAAATGAATGCAGGCAAAACATGTCCATCGCCTTAAAGCAGGCGGGCACATCTTTTCGTTCACCCAGCAACACAAATCGATCAGCGAATCCGGTTGATGCAATCTGCGCCATCAATACGCTATTCGCCTCATCGACATCACGTCCCACCATCAGGAACTTGACGTGCGGGAACCTGGGAGCGACGAGCCCGGCAGCCTCGACAAAACTGGCGTGATCCTTGACTTCGTTAAAACGCCCCAAGCTTCCTACAACGAAGTCATCTGCGCTTATTCCTTGCGCCGACCTTATGGCCTCACGCTCTTGCGGCGATGCAACCAGACGCTCAAGATCAAACCCGTTGGGAATGACAGCCATTCTGCTCGGGGAATAACCCGCAGCCACATGCGTCTTTCGTGACGCCTGGGCAGCGCACACGATAACGCTGGGGACAGTCGCCGACAGCCAGGCACACAGTTTGCGAACAATAATTGTGGCCTTTGCGCCACCTCGGCTGACGTCAGTGGTCCTGACCCCCCAGATCACGCCCCTGATCCCCACCCAACGCGCTGCCAAGCCACCCAACAAGTCAGAGTGATACATCCAGGTCTGAACGATATCAGGCTTGTTCAGCCGAAGATGGCGAACCAACTTTGCAAACGTTGGCATGACATCCCAGGCCCCCCGCATACCCAACGTGTCAACAGTCACCCCGCAGGCACGCAGCCGAGCGCCCACTTCACCCAAATCCGTCAATGAGATAACACTGTGTTCATCATCGCCGCTTGAGTTGAATGACTCACAGAGCCGAAGCAGCATCAACTCCGCGCCGCCGATATGCAGACCGACAATAATATGGGTAACTTTCAACGGCCTTGCTCCTCCAACCACGCCTGGAACATCAGGACACCCCATAACTTGCTTGAATGATCAGCCCGACCACTGAGGTGTTGTTCCCAGGCACGGCGGATCGGTGCAGGATGGAAGAAACCCTCCCGGCGCAACCGGCCTTCATCCAGCAAGCTTTCCGACCAATCGCGCAGGGGCCCGCGCAACCACGTCGCGATAGGTATGGAAAAGCCCTTTTTCGGTCGCTCGATTAACTCGCGAGGAACATGACGATAAAGCACTTCCCTCAATACCCACTTGCCAACACCACCTCGAATCTTCATATCCAACGGTATGCGCCAGGCCAATTCAACAACCCGGTGATCGAGCATTGGCACGCGAGTTTCCAGGCTGCTGGCCATCGCCGCACGGTCGACCTTTACCAGGATGTCGTCAGCCATATAGGTCTGTGCATCCATCGCCATCATCCACTCTTCATACCGCTGCGTAGCGGGCCACGCTGAAGCGGTGTCAAGCACCGTAATCGG
This sequence comes from Pseudomonas sp. KK18, assembly GCF_037094675.1. Lineage (NCBI taxonomy): Bacteria > Pseudomonadati > Pseudomonadota > Gammaproteobacteria > Pseudomonadales > Pseudomonadaceae > Pseudomonas > Pseudomonas sp. KK18. The sequence continues at coordinate 2,052,270 of NZ_CP146605.1, read as the reverse complement.
CTCTTTCGCGCCGATAACGACACTGGAAGGTGTTTTCCAGTGACTGACAAGTTGCCGATAAAAGTCCTCCCGACTCGGAGTATCAAGAATATCCACCAACTTCTCGACCTTGCCTTTTATCGGCAATGCCCTGAGCGTTGCGGATGCAAAACGTCGCAGGGGTAACGGCACCTGGCTGATCTTCCCCCAGATACGTGGGGCAAATTGGTAAGGGTTATAGCCGCCAAACAGCTCATCTCCCGCATCACCGCTTAACGTGACGGTGACTTGTTGTCGCGCAAGGCGACTGACCAGGAAAGTCGGGATCTGTGAACTATCGGCAAAGGGTTCGCAGTAGATGTTCGGTAGATCCGGGATAACGTCCAACGCGTCTTTGGATTGAACATAGATCTCAGTATGTTCAGTACCTAAATGGCGGGATACGGCCAGAGCATGTTCAGCCTCATTGAACCCTGCCTCACTGAAGCCAATGGTGAACGTCTTGACCGGTCGCGGGCTTTGTTTCTGCATCAGGCCAACCACAAGACTGCTGTCCACGCCACCACTTAGAAACGCGCCCAGGGGCACGTCCGCGAGCATTTGCATGCCGATGCTTTCGCTAAGCTGTGCTTCAAGCGTATCAACTACGGCGTTGGCATCAGATTGCAGCGGAGACGCAAGCCCCGCCTCAACCGCCCGATTGAAAGACCAAAAAGGAAGCGCTTTTACATCCGATCGGCGCTGGTCTATCGCGATCCTTACATAATGCCCCGGCTTCAGCTTCTCTATCCCTTGATAGATGCTGTAGGGCGCGGGAATGTAGTTGTGGCGCAGATAAAGGGCCAAGGCGTCACGGTCGATATCAGCGCAAAACGCGGGATGGATCTTGAGCGCCTTGAGTTCAGAACCGAACAACAGCACGTCATTCTGCCACCCCCAATAAAGCGGCTTCTCCCCAAGACGATCCCGAGCCAATACCAGTTCATTTTGCCGCGTATCCCACAGCGCGATGGCGAACATCCCAACCGTTGCCTGCAGGGTCTTTTCGATTCCCCAGTGCTCAAAGCACTCAAGCAGCGTTTCTGTGTCTGAGTGCCCGTTCCAGGTAGGCGAAAGCCCACTCTCCTCAAGAAGAGCACGCAGTTCGCCATGGTTGTAGATCTCGCCATTGAACGCAATTACGAAGCGCCCACTTGATGAATGCATTGGCTGGTGGCCGGCAGCAGTCAGGTCGACAATCGCCAGCCTCCTGTGGGACAGGCCTATACCAGCGGCTGAATCAAACCAATAACCGCCGCCGTCCGGGCCACGGTTGATGATTGAGCGGCCCATTGCCTCAAGCAGCGAAGACTCATCGGTAGAAAACTTCTTGTTCGTAAAATATCCGGAAAAACCACACATCAGGAAAGCTCGCAATTAATTTACTGGTCGGGCCGTTCTCGCCCGCCTGAGTCAAGCCAGATGAGCACTCGGGTTCACGCTCGCATAGCGATTATAAAACCGGTGCAATAGCGCGCTTGAAAATATCAATATAAACAAGCGAGACACGTCATTCTGATAAAACACAGGAGCCTTTACTTCCAAAACTAAAATCAGGCACAACAGTACCAAAACAAAATAGCCCGCATCGGCAAATCGCCGCATCCCTGTCCAGATTTTCAAGAACATCCAACCATAAGACGCGTAAACCAGCACAAATCCCACGATGCCACTGGCAAGCAGCGTTTTCAGATAACCGGAGTCAGACCGCGCGACGCCACCACTTTGATCATCAAACGAGCCACTACCTGCAATAATATTCAACAGATCCGGGACGAAAAGCATACTTTTCAGATCATCCGTAGAGGCAGAGGTGAGGCCCTGACCTTTCGAATAGTTGATGAAAATCTCGAACGCATAATCAAAAACGTAGGTTGAAAAAAATTCGAACCTTTCCGGAAAAAAATACTGGAATAACAAAATTGCCAGCGCAGCAAAGGCGCTAAAAGCCACCCCTACGATGAGGGACTTCAGAGGCCATCGAATCGCGAGAAGCCCCACGCCAAGAAGGAACACGACCACACCGGTACGTGCAACCAGTGTAATTGAAAGAGCAATCACGGAGATGCTTAGAAATCGCCAAATGGTCGCATTATTGGCCCGGGAATATACTGAGTAAACACCGTATACAGCGGCCAGCGCAAGAATAGCGCTGAGGTTAAAACCGCCGCTATCGTGAATACCGCGAAAGCGCAGAACACTATCAACTTCAATATTTCCACGGTTAGCCAACGACGCGGATAACAAATCCCTAAAAGAGGGCTCCACGAACGACAGCATAATGAAAAACGCCTGAAGAACAGTCGCCCAATAGATCAACTCGAAGCATCGATGAAAGCCATAGAGTGCATCATCTGAATTCGCACGCCGGCCAACCGCATAATAAGTTATAACCAGCGCCAACAGCAGAACGACAATAAACTTTATGAAAATCTCCAGAAATATTGTCTCAGCGTTACCCCAGAGAACACTCAGCATCACGCCCAAGGAACCCGCGAGCAACAGCGCCACGATGGCAAAGCGGCAGGTGACAAATGCATAACCAACAAAACCGCGGAGCAACGGATCAGCAAGAATCAGAAGCAAAGCCCCAGGAATGAGAAGCGCGACAGAGGGCACGCCCAGAAAGCTGAGCGTAAAATTGAACACGTAGAAAAAAACAACCAACACCAAAAAAAACGACCGCACCTTGCTCACCCTGCCACCGAAGTTGAAGTTACGTTCTCACGAGCGCCTTGCCAGGAACACCTACAACAACCGTATCCTGTGGAAAGCTTTTAACAACAACGCTGTTCGCACCCACAACCACATTGTCACCCAGAAAAATCGGCCCGAGGACTTTTGCACCCGTACAAATAACCACATTATTTGCCAGTGTCGGTTGATTGCCCTTGCTGGTTTTCGATAGGTCCTGGTTCCCAAAAGTCACACCATTAAAAATCTTGCAGTTCGACCCCATTACTACATCGGCACCTATCACTATGTCATGACCGTGCATGATGCAGAGACCTGGGCCAATTTGTGCCCTGCAAGAGATATCGCTACCAAAGACAATGCGAATAAAATACTCAACCAGAAAGCTCAATACACGCCCGATAACGGGAATTTTTAACAGGCTTTGGCCCAGTCGCAACATGATGGTCAAATGAGCGGTGTGATCAAACACTACGCTCTTGAGCACTCTGGACGCCCGCTCACTACCTGCGATTGAGCGTAGGTCCTGGATCAAATAGGTTAACGACATAAAAACCTCATTTACTCTTGACCGCATCGGGGATTCTGAGCATTGAAAGCATCTTACTGGCACGCCATACTTTGGGTATAGTCGTCAGTCTAAAAGCGCGAACGAATATTGGGAAAAACAGTTTACAGTCTTCAAAACGCCTGTTTTTCAGTGCGGCAATAAACAAGAAGCTGATAGACACCGATATATCTGCGGCACTACCTTTGTACTTTTCCAAAAAGTAATCAAACGACTTCACCAGCAAAACTTTTGTCTTGTTTCCCGAGGAGGCAATACCGATACCTGTACGATAAACACCCAAAGGCTTGGCGCTGACGAACCCTGCATAGCCTTGTCCAACCTGCTCGACGTTTGCAAAGTAATCCAGCAAAGGAAAATCTGGCAGTTCAATGTCCCTTGCCGTGGCCCGATACATTTTAGAACTGTTCATTCCAATCGTTATATATTGAAAAATGTCCTTTCTGGTGAACGAGTTACTCACGCGAGATAAGTCAATGAGGTCTTCTACAACAACCTTGGTGCCAGGATTCTCGACGAGCATCCTGTGCCAGACGATATTATAGTTCGGGTGCTCGTCCAGAAAGTCACTTTGAGCCTGTAGTTTCCCTGGAAGAGCGTAATCATCACCATCTAGATGAGCAATGTACTTGCCGCATGCCAAAGCGTGCACTTCAAGGTAATTTGCCGTGATACCAACATTCTTTTCATGTATAAGCGGCTTGACAATATCGGGGTATTGCTCCGCCAAACTACGTACTACGTCGCTGGTGCCATCTGTCGAACAGTCATCACCGACGATCACCTCAAACTTGAAATCCGTGACCTGATTAATCAAGCTCAACAAGCACTCGCTGATATAACCAACCTGATTATAAGTCAGCACACATACTGAAACCTTTATATTTTCTCCCTCGGAAACAATACTCACACGCCTCTCCGCCCAACAATCTTGTTAGCTACCATTGCCCGGGCAGCGCTTGAAAAAGCCACCGCGGTCAACATAATTAACCCACCTGAAACAAACACTATGAGCACGCTTAAAATCCTGCTTTCACTTCGCACATCTACCCAATTAACAAGCAGTCCGGCTGCGGCTGCGGGTAAAACAATCAAACCTATATCATGAGTCAGCCACTTCTTGTGGAGCCCAGGCTCAAGCCTCGAATGAACGAACCAAACCCAAAAGATCAAGAATGTCAGGTTGACCATCATCCAACTGTAGCCAGCACCGATGCTTCCGTAATAGGTCGACGAAAAATAGATAGCGGGGACCATGACGCATAACAAAATCAGGTTACCCAGAAAATGAAGCCTCAGGTTTCCGCGAGCATACTGAAGATAGTAAGGGAATGCTGAAACCGCCAAGCACCCGTTTCCAATCGCATACAACACCATTGTCGGGGCAACGTTTTCGACAACGGTCGCGTCACCTGTCCATGCCCACAGCAAAGGACGCGCACAAATTGCAAGGGTAATCGATGCAGCACCGGCAATAATGGAAACAAGTTGAGTAGAGTTACGATAAATCGTAATCACATCAGCTTCCTTGTTTTCGGCATGTAAGCGGGCCATTCGCGGCATAATCGCGCTGCTGATCGGTCCGGTTATAACCATTACCCCGCCAGCAATCAGCACCGCCAGAGTGAAGTATCCGTACTGGCTTAGCGGCAATATGCTCGAAAGTATCAACTTATCTGTCTGCGTGACCATTACCCAAATTGAGGCAGTAAACGCCACCGTGAGGGAAAAAGCCAAGACACTTCTAATGGGTTTGAGCGACCACCCCATCGACGCGCTGACTACCTTTGGGAGTACGCCATACGACTTAATGTACAACCCGAGAATTTCCACAACCGCAATAATTAATTGATAAAAGAAGAATACAATCGGCGTATATCCATAAAACCACATCACGGGCAAAACAAATATAAATCTGAGTGTCGCAATGATTGACGTATAGCCACTCAACCAAACCAGATGTTCGCCACCGGTGATGACGCCTCGATACAAGCCACATATCCAGCGGATTGCGATACATGCGGCCATTATCTGTATAGCAAAACTCGCCTGTTCGACACTCAACGCATCAAGTTTCAGCCAATGTTTTACAACAAGCGGGGCAAACAGATACAACGTAATAAAGCCGAGAATGCCAATGCCCAGAAATAAAACATGGAGCGCCCGGAACAACCGCCGAAAGTCCAATGCCGATACCGCACCAGCCTTGAAACGTGCAGTTTCCCTGCCGATCGTAGGTGTCAAGCCAAGATCAAGCAAGCTGAACCAAGCCTGCAGCATGGAGAAAAATCCAACCAGGCCATAGGCTTCCGCGCCCATGTATTTTATATAGACAGGCAGCATCACGATGCCAATCAACGTCACATATATTTGGCTTACGTAGTTAGCGGCTATGTTCTTCTGAAGCGACAATTGTTTATATCCCGAATATTTATAGCCGAACCTGCATTTTTATGTTCGTGTCGCCGTCTGCTACTATCTTGAATCCATACCGCGTGTAAAGCTTTATCGCTGAACTGTTCCCTGCGCGTACCTCCAGGCTGCATGCAGTGAAACCGCGACTCTTCATCACCATGAGTGCGCTGCTCAGGAGCTCGCCCCCAAGCCCTTTGCCTCGGCCACTTGCAGCGATCAAAAGCAACGCTATGTATCCCTCCCTGGATACATCATTATTGCAGTAAAATGCCACAAACCCGTTATACGACCCACCAGAGTGATGGATGAGAATCTCTGCCTGGTCTTCAATTTTCAGAATGTAGTCTTCTGCAGAGATACCGCGAATAAACTCTCCTTTTTGAAGACGCTGCTCAATGTGTATTAAATCTTTCAGCTCTGGGGGCAGCATAAATAACCCATCGTTTATTTATTAGTGACAAGCTGGCGAGCTTCATCAAAAGAGTTAAACATCATCACATCCAAAATAGAGAGGCCGGGCTCGAAATCTCGTCCCGCCTGTGGATACTCAACTAGCGCCGGCTTGACAAACTTCAGGTCAATGCCTCGCGAAGCAAAACTCTCTTTCTCATAGAGAAGCGCACCACCTGGTAAATTCCAGTACTCGTCGGCCTGCTCTTTATTGCAAATATCCAGAATTCGGTCTTCGCTTTTCAATTGCTCGTTTGCGTAAACCTTCGAGCTCATTACCATCTCAGCATCGATACCCAATGCCTCGACCGTTAACAAAACACTGGATTTTGCATAATCAGAAATTGAGTCTTGTTCTTGCTCGAGAACGGCGTTGAACAACTCGAAACACGCTTTGAAGTTTGGTGCTTTCGAATAGTTCTGTTTGACCGCCTCGGTCAGCTTACGGACCCAGAGTGATTTTTTCTGGGTTTGCACGTCACAAATTTTTTGATTAGAGCTCGCCCCAAGGAGCGGAATAGTCATATAACCGACTTTGCCGGATACAAATATCCGATTTCTATTTATCCATCCATTTTTAATGAAATCGACATCATCATAGAAAACGAACTTATCCACGGACCCTATCAGCTTAAAATATCCGACATACGGAAAAAAGTAAGGCTGCATTATTGCGAGCTTCATTACGACGCTTTTCTCACATTACGAATTATTTCGACAACCTTATCAACGGCAGACATCTCCAGCGCCGGATAGATAGGAAGGCAAAGAACTTTCGATGAAATATCATGAGCCACAGGCAGGTTCCGACTGTCCGCTGAAGGCATGCTTCTATACATGGAAAACTCGCTGATTAAAGGAAAAAAGTACCGTCTACCGAATACGTTTTGCTCCTTTAACACTTCGTAAAGCTCGTCTCGCGAGAGCGGGTAATCATCTTCAACCAGAATGGGGTAGTACGAATAATTCGACTCAAGGCCTGCACTGATGTGGCTCAGGCTGATACCTTCAACACTTTTTAATCCGGAACTGTAGCGTTGACCAATTTCTTTACGCAGACTCATCGCACTGTCGATATGCTTCAGCTGAAGCAACCCAAACGCCGCGTTAATCTCGCTTAATTTCCCATTTATCCCTGGTGCGACCACGGTGACTTCATCTACAAAGCCAAAGTTCTTCAATTGTTCTATGCGTTTTTTTGTCTTCGCGTCGGGGCAGACGATGGCGCCGCCCTCAAAGGTATTGAATACCTTAGTGGCATGGAAGCTCAAAATGCTCAAGTCGCCATGGCGAAGAATACTTCCCCCTGCATCGTTAACGCCGAACGCATGAGCGGCATCATAGATAATTTTCAGATTGTAATTATCAGCGATATTCTGAATAGCGTCGGTATCGCAGGAATAACCATAGCAATGCACTGGCATGATAGCTGTGGTTTTCGACGTAATTGCCGCCTCGACTTTTTTCGGATCCAAATTAAAAGTAACAGGATCGATATCCACGAAAACAGGCTGCAGCCCATTCCACAACAAAGAGTGGGCAGTCGCAACGAATGAGTAAGGTGTCGTAATGACTTCGCCTGTAACTCTGAGCGCCTGCAGCGCAGTCAATAACGCGATTGTACCGTTATTAAAAAGCGCAATGTGCTCCACCCCCAGGTACTCACAGAGCTCCTTTTCAAGCTGCTGGTGCATTGGGCCGCCATTGGTCAGTGTCTTGCTCTCCCATATTTTTTCAAGATAGGGAACAAACTCTTCTAGTGGCGGAAGGTAGGGCTGAGTTACATAAACAGGCTTATCGCTCATAAAACTTCCTTGCGCTAATCTTAATCACTCAACCGCGCCTCGTAGCTGAGTACTTATTAGTAAGTCATATAGCGAGATAGAGAGAACCCATATCTCGCGCTATTCTTACTTCAAGAATTCCGCATACCAAGGCATGGCCTTTGCGATGCCTTGCCCAATATTAAACTTGGGTGCATATCCCAAAAGCGTTTGTATCTTGCCAATATCTGCTTGTGAATGGCGCACATCACCCGCGCGAAAGTCTCGATACACAGGCTCTTTATCATAAGTGATGCCGTTTTCCGCCAGGGATTCGCGCAACGCCGAAAACAACATATTGAGATCAGTGCGCCCACTGACCGCCACATTATAAACCTGATTGCGCGCGGAAGAATCGCTTGCAGTCGCGGCTAAAATATTGGCTTGAACTGTATTCTCGATGAAGCAGAAATCCCGACTGGTTTCACCATCACCATTGATGAAAACTTCCTCGTTTTTTATCATCGCAGCCGCCCATTTTGGGATAACAGCCGCGTAAGCACCATCAGGATCCTGCCGCTTGCCAAAAACATTGAAGTAACGCAAACCGATTGTTTCAAAACCATAGCATCTGGCGAAAACGTCGGCATACAGTTCATTGACGTACTTGGTGACCGCGTAGGGGGACAGCGGCTTACCGATCACATCTTCAACTTTTGGCAGACCGGGATGATCGCCATAAGTCGAACTGCTTGCCGCGTAAGTAAAACTCTTTACCTTGGCATCCCGTGCCGCGACCAACATGTTGAGGAAGCCATCAATGTTGGTACCGTTTGTTGTGATCGGGTCGTTAAGGGAACGAGGAACAGACCCCAAAGCGGCCTGATGCAGTACATAATCCACACCTTCGCAGGCCTGATGACAATCCTTGAGCTCTCGAATGTCACCTTCGACAAATCGAAAACGTGCCCACTGCTCAGGGAGAACTGTATTTTTTACTTCGTCGAGGTTTCTTTGGTGACCGGTAGCGAAATTATCCAACCCGACAACCGTCTGATTCAAACCAAGCAGTGTTTCCAACAAATTAGAGCCAATAAAACCCGCAACTCCGGTGACTAACCAGGTTTTCGGCGAAGCTGGAAGTGTTTCTATCAGAGTTTCGTAGCGGGTCATCGATATTAGCTCGTAATTTGATTTAGGTTAACGACTTCAGAAACCTGGGGCTTACAGGCGAATGTCCGATTCTTCACGACTCAGAAGATATTTAAGATCATAAAGAACGTGCTCCGCCTTACCGAACCGGCGGATATTTTCTGCACCCAGGGCACGGAACTCATTGTGAGCGACCGCCAGAACGATACCGTCGTATGCATTTACTCCCGGCTCGGAAACAGGAGTGATCCCATACTCATGCTCCGCTTCGGCAACACTCACCCATGGATCATAAACATCCACAGCAATGTTGTATTCTGCCAGTTCACTCACGATATCGACGATACGAGTATTACGCAGGTCCGGGCAGTTTTCCTTGAAAGTCAGACCCATGATCAATACGCGAGCACCATCTACATGGATGCGCTCTTTCAACATCGCTTTTACCAACTGTGAAACAACGTAAGCGCCCATGCCATCATTCAAACGACGGCCGGCCAGGATGATTTCCGGATGGTAGCCGATTGACTGGGCTTTATGGGTAAGGTAGTAGGGGTCAACACCGATGCAATGCCCGCCGACCAACCCTGGACGGAACGGAAGGAAGTTCCACTTCGTACCCGCGGCCTCAAGCACCGCTTCCGTATCAATGCCCATCTTGTTGAAAATAATCGCCAGCTCGTTGATAAGCGCAATATTCAAGTCGCGCTGAGTGTTCTCGATAACCTTGGCAGCCTCGGCAACCTTGATGCTGCTAGCCTTGTGAGTGCCCGCGACAATGATCTGATTGTAAAGTGCGTCGACCAGGTCAGCGATTTCAGGCGTGGAGCCGGAAGTGACTTTTTTGATCGTAGTAACCCGGTGCTCTTTGTCGCCCGGGTTGATCCGCTCAGGACTGTAGCCAGCAAAGAAATCGACGTTGAACTTGAGACCAGAGACCCGCTCAAGAACCGGGACGCAGTCTTCTTCTGTAGCGCCTGGGTATACAGTTGACTCGTAAATAACCAGATCGCCCTTCTTCAACACCTTCCCGATGCTTTCAGAAGCCTTGATCAGAGGCGTCAGGTCTGGCTGGTTGTATTCGTCGATAGGGGTCGGAACGGTAACGACAAAAGTGTTGCAGGCAGCCAGCTCATTCAGCTCACAGCTATAACTCAAATAGCCCGCCTGCTTCAGCTCCTCGTCACTGACTTCAAGAGTTGAATCATGTCCTTCTTTCAAGGCTTGGATACGCGGCTGGTTAATGTCAAACCCGACCACCGTCCGATGCTTACCAAACTCCACTGCGAGGGGCAGGCCCACATATCCAAGGCCGATAATGGCGAGCTTAATATCTTCCAGTTTTTGCATAATCAAAGCCTAAATAATCAGAGAATCCATAATATTTACTGAATTAATTTCAGTATGAAGTGCTTCAAGCGCGACGCCGATTCAGTACTCTCTCCTGGTACAGTCATGGCTCGCACATCCAACTAATCCCTCAGTGATGCTTTTTGAGGCATTCCACCACCTATATTATTCGTCAGCAGCATATTCCATCAGCGAACAATTCAGGTCTGTTTCTGGCACTGCCGCAGCCTCCCCTGTCGAATAGGGTACGTATCGCTCCTGGCCCATCAGCGCCGGATAGTTTAAACACCACAACCCGCTGAACACCATGAAGAATATCGCCCTCAGTTACACTCGGAATCGGATAATCAGAAGACCGCGAAGCATAGCGCAATGCCATCATGCTTCGATGATTCTCAATTAGAAGAGTTCCATGACAGCTAGATAATCATACTACGCGATACCAATATAAATCAGAACTCGCGGCATCCGGATCCCGACGTCAGACATGCAACGCCAAGAGCCTGAAGGCTCATGGCATGCCGGAGAGTCATTTTTTGAACACCCGAAGGTGATTTGGTTCGCTATAGGAGCAGTCCCTATACCGAGAGAAGAATTGGAGATCGGGTTGTTTGCACACAATCGAGCGACACAACCCTACTGGACGCAGTTAATACACTCGCGTCTGAGCCTGAGCTTTTCCCTCTCCAAGCAGTTCAGAGCCGAGAACGGGCACTTGACGTGTCGCCATTCTTTTCCTGCTTGCCAGCAGTGTTCGAGCCAGAGCAATCAGAACGCCAAGAATCCCACCCAGAACCAGCCCCATTGCGAGCACGAGAGCTTTCTTCGGCTTAATTGGACTCAGCGGCTCGAGCGCCTGCTTGTCAATAGTCACCAGTTTCAACCGACTCATATCGATATTCAGTTTACGTAGCCGAGCCTCCTCTGCACGCAGGGGCTCCACATTGATTAGAAACAGGTCTTCATTCTCACGACGATTCAAGACCTCAATCTGACGATTGGCCCGCAGCAGTTGAAGCTCTTTGGCAATTTGCGCGATACGACCTTCAGTAAAGTCATCAGACGTGCGCCGTTGCAGGGCATTTCGCTCTGCCTCCAGTGCATCTACGCCCATAAAATATAGGGGGATCTGCTGGTTATTGATTTCGGTACGCATCATGCCTGGCGTCCCAGCGCGGTTTTCATCGCCGAGCGACGAGGGAGTAGCTGGCTTTTTAATACCCAGCGACTTGGCGATGCCAATTGCCTCGTTCAGCAGTACAAGCCGATCACCACGGATGATTTTCAATTGGGCCCTGAGCGCTTTGAGCTCATCCTGCAACTGGGCACGCCGAAGCACATCAGCTTCAGTCAGAGTGGCAATTTTTGCCTCTTTATCGATCTCATAGCTTGAGCGAGCAGCTTTCAGCTTACCTTCAATCTCGTTCAGTCGGTTTTTCACGATTACGTTCAAATCAGCGCCGATCTGCTGACGCTCGGCATCAATCGCGAACTGAATAAACCCGTTCAAAATCGAGACACCATCAATTCCCTTGGGATAGTTCATCTCAAGTTTGATATAGGCACTCAGGGAGTCGGCTTTTTTAGGATCAGGCAGAACCAGATTGATCGAGTTACGATTGAACTCCTCAAAACTCTGCTCGAGAGTTCTTCCTGGACGCTCAAATGCCTTAAATAGATTTTGATGAGTCCGAAAAAAACTCAGGCGGGTGTCATACGACTCAAGAGACGCTCCGACCCTGATCAGCGCCTCTCCAGGAGGAAGACCGTAAATTTCAGATCGATTCAACGCATCCAATTCGTTGATCGCCGCAGGGCGCAAAACGCTACTAACTTGATATTCAGGAGTCGCAAAAAAGGCATAAGCGGCAGCCATCGCGCCAACAAGCGCGGTGACTATGACTATGAGGACCTTTTGCTGCCATACCGCCTGAAAAAGCGCGACAAGATCAATTTCATCGGATGGTGGTACCGGAGGGGCATTAAAACTACTACTCACAACAAAAACCTGCCTTCAAAGAGAAACTGCGGGCTCGTTATGCAGACAATTCATGGTTTTTTAGAATTATAAACATCTGGCTCGCCCCCGGCGTCGCTGCTGGGATGAGCCACAAAAATTGCCTATTCTCGAGAACAGCAAGCATTTTGCCATCTAATTGCCATATTACAAGTCTTGACAATCTGTAGGACTGTTCCGAAAAAGCCAAACTCCTTGAAAAATGCTACAAAAGCTTGCGCGGCACCCCATGCGCACCGAGCTATCAATCAGGGCGCCAGCCTCTTCGACCGAGGAGAGCGATTCAACCTAAACGCCAAACCCACCAATGGACTAACGGTCATTCCTACAAGCAAAGCCAATGTCATTAAGATGGAAATCGGTGCCTGGGGAGTGGTCCACCCCAGGAATGACAAAGCGGCGCTCTGTTGATTCTCCAGCACAAACGCCAGCACCCCAACCATGACGAGCAAAGTAATCAGCACCGACACAACGCGCTTGACCCCACGCATAAACTTCTCCTACCCAAAAACCCTCAGACGCCTTCTTCTTCGTCTTCGTTCACCCGATCGCGCAATTCCTTGCCCGGCTTGAAATGAGGCACGAACTTGCCGTCAAGGCTGACGGACTGCCCGGTTTTTGGGTTGCGCCCCACACGAGGCGCACGATAGTGCAGCGAGAAGCTACCAAACCCACGAATTTCAATCCGATCGCCGGTAGCCAGACATTGGGACATCTGCTCAAGCATGGTCTTGATGGCCAGCTCCACATCCTTGGATGAGAGCAGCCCTTGATGGGTGACAATTCGTTCGATCAACTCCGACTTCGTCATATTTTTCCCTTCTTTTTCAAGCAGCTAGGAAAAGCGCTTCGAAGGTTTTAGCATGACCGGAGGAATTTGAACAGCCCATGTATTGACTTATATTCAAAGACTTGGGGTGCAACTCGAAGAGAGTTGGCATTGCGCACCACGACAGCCAGCTCTCGCTCAGTCTCACTGGAGGCACTCCAGCGCGATCGCTGCCAGATAGAGCCTGTAAGCGCGAACGCGCTGCCAGCGCGACGACGGCGCTCCAGCCACAGAACGCCAAGGCGACGCTGCACACAACACCAAATCCCAGGCACAAAAAAGGGCGACCGAAGTCGCCCTTTTTCTATGGTCTGACAGAACTTAGTTCTGCTTTTCCATTTGTGCACGCAGCAGGTCGCCCAGAGTGGTAGGACCAGCAGAAGGCTCAGAGGTAGCTGGCTTGTCGCGCAGGCTCTGGATGGCTTCTTTCTCTTCAGCATCGTCTTTCGACTTGATGGAGAGCTGGATTACGCGGCTCTTGCGGTCAACGCTGATGATCTTGGCTTCTACTTCTTCGCCTTCTTTCAGAACGTTGCGCGCGTCTTCAACGCGGTCACGGCTGATTTCGGAGGCTTTCAGAGTCGCTTCGATATCGTCGGCCAGAGTGATGATGGCGCCTTTAGCGTCAACTTCCTTCACGATGCCTTTAACGATTGCGCCTTTGTCGTTCTCTTGAACGTACTCGGAGAACGGATCGCTTTCCAGTTGCTTGATACCCAGGGAGATGCGCTCGCGCTCTGGGTCAACCGACAGGATAACGGTGTCCAGCTCGTCGCCCTTCTTGAAACGACGAACAGCTTCTTCGCCAACTTCGTTCCAGGAGATGTCGGACAGGTGAACCAGACCGTCGATGCCGCCGTCCAGACCAATGAAGATACCGAAATCGGTGATCGACTTGATGGTGCCGGAGATTTTATCGCCCTTGTTGAACTGGCCAGAGAAATCTTCCCATGGGTTAGATTTGCACTGCTTGATGCCGAGGGAGATACGACGACGCTCTTCGTCGATGTCCAGAACCATAACTTCCACTTCGTCGCCGACTTGTACGACTTTCGAAGGATGGATGTTCTTGTTGGTCCAGTCCATTTCGGAAACGTGTACCAGGCCTTCCACGCCTTCTTCCAGCTCTGCAAAGCAGCCGTAGTCGGTCAGGTTGGTAACACGCGCGGTGACGCGAGTGCTTTCTGGGTAACGAGCCTTGATAGCGACCCATGGATCTTCGCCCAGCTGCTTCAAGCCCAGGGAAACACGGTTGCGCTCACGATCGTACTTCAGAACCTTGACATCGATCTCGTCGCCAACGTTGACGATTTCCGATGGATGCTTGATACGCTTCCAAGCCATGTCGGTAATGTGCAGCAGGCCATCGACGCCACCCAGATCGACGAATGCGCCGTAATCGGTGAGGTTTTTGACGATACCTTTGACTTGTTGGCCTTCCTGCAGGGATTCCAGCAGAGCTTCACGCTCGGCGGAGTTCTCTGCTTCCAGGACGCTGCGACGGGAAACGACAACGTTGTTGCGCTTCTGGTCGAGCTTGATGACCTTGAATTCGAGTTCCTTGCCTTCCAGGTGCGTGGTGTCGCGCACAGGACGAACGTCGACCAAAGAACCTGGCAGGAACGCACGGATGCCGTTAACGTCGACAGTGAAGCCGCCTTTAACCTTACCGTTGATAACGCCCTTGACCACTTCTTCAGCTGCGAAGGCTGCTTCGAGAACAATCCAGCATTCAGCGCGCTTGGCTTTTTCACGGGACAGCTTGGTTTCACCGAAACCGTCTTCAACCGAGTCCAGAGCAACGTGAACTTCGTCACCGACATTGATAGTCAGGTCACCAGCATCGTTGTAGAACTGTTCCAGCGGGATCAGAGCTTCAGACTTCAGACCAGCGTGAACGGTTACCCAGCGAGCTTGGTAATCGATATCAACGATAACACCGGTGATGATGGAGCCTGCCTGAAGGTTCAGGGTTTTTAGGCTTTCTTCAAAGAGTTCCGCAAAGCTTTCGCTCATTTTAATTCCTGTTGATAAGGGCGAAGAATACGCCCATCTCCACACCCCAGACGGTGTGGGTCAGTTTCAATTAAAAGAAGCACCACAGGACTATGACTGGTCCCCTGCGGCCTTCTTGGTCACCCGGCGATATCGCGAATGGCGATCTCACTCAAGATGCGTTCCAGCACCTGCTCGATGGACAACTCCGTGGAATCCAGCTGTATGGCGTCAGCCGCCGGCTTGAGCGGGGCTACCGCACGCTGGGTATCACGCTCATCGCGTGCACGGATCTCATCTAGCAGACTCGACAGACTAACACCATCGACTTTGCCCTTCAACTGCAAGTAACGGCGACGGGCCCGCTCCTCGGCGCTGGCCGTGAGGAAAATCTTCAGCGGCGCCTCGGGGAAGACCACCGTGCCCATGTCGCGGCCATCGGCCACCAGACCCGGCGGTTCCTGGAAAGCCCGCTGGCGCTGCAGCAAAGCATCGCGCACCGCCGGCAATGCGGCGACCTGGGAAGCCCAGGAGCCGACCTGCTCGTTGCGCAGGTCGTCGGTCACATCGTCCCCTTCCAGGATGATGCGCTGGGGATGACCTTCGGTCGCCCCGACGAACTGCACGTCAAGATGCGCAGCCAGCAGCTTCAGCGATTCTTCGTTGGTCAGGTCGACACCATGGTTGCGGGCGGCAAAGGCCAGCAAGCGGTATAGCGCCCCGGAATCCAGCAGGCACCAGCCCAGGCGCTTGGCCAGGATGCCGGCGATCGTGCCCTTGCCCGAGCCACTTGGCCCGTCGATGGTAATCACCGGTGCTTTGATATTCACAATTGAGCCTCTTGGGCAACACGGATGCCGACTTGGGCACACAGTGTAAGAAAATTCGGAAAAGACGTAGCCACGTTGGCACAGTCATGGATACGAATCGGCGCAGCCGCTCGCAGGGAAGCCACGCTGAAGGCCATGGCAATCCGGTGATCGCCATGGGCGCGGACTTCACCACCGCCGATCACGCCACCATCGATAATAATCCCATCAGGTGTCGGTTCACACTTCACGCCCAGCGCAAGCAGACCGTCGGCCATGACCTGGATCCGGTCGGACTCCTTGACCCGCAGCTCCTCTGCCCCACGCAATACCGTCCGGCCTTCGGCGCACGCCGCAGCCACGAACAACACCGGGAACTCATCGATAGCCAGCGGGACCAGGGCTTCAGGAATCTCGATCCCCTTCAACGGCGCCGCACGAACACGCAAATCAGCGACCGGCTCACCACCCACTTCCCGTTGGTTTTCCAGGGTGATGTCCGCGCCCATCAGTCGCAGGATATCGATCACGCCGGTACGGGTCGGATTGATACCCACATGTTCAAGCAACAGCTCGGAGCCTTCGGCGATTGAAGCCGCCACCAGAAAGAACGCCGAGGAGGAAATATCCCCAGGCACCTCAATATGGGTCGCGGTCAACGCATGGCCCGACTCGACCGCAGCCGTAGCGCCCGCCACGTCCACCGGATACCCAAAACCGCGCAACATCCGCTCGGTATGGTCGCGGGTCGGCGCCGGTTCGGTAATCGAGGTTTTACCCTCGGCATACAACCCGGCCAACAACAGGCAGGACTTGACCTGAGCGCTGGCCATCGGCAATGCGTAGGTCAGCCCCTTGAGTGCCTGGCCGCCACGAATGGTCAGCGGCGGGCGCCCTTCCGGCCCGGTCTCGATCACCGCGCCCATTGCGCGCAATGGCTTGGCCACGCGATTCATCGGGCGCTTGGACAGCGAGGCGTCCCCCGTCAACACACTGTCGAAGCGCTGGGCCGCCAGCAAACCGGACAACAACCGCATGGAGGTGCCGGAGTTACCCAGATAGATCGGACCTGGCGCCGGCTTCAAGCCATGCAGGCCAACCCCGTGGATGGTGACGCGCCCATGGTGCGGGCCTTCAATCACCACGCCCATGTCGCGGAACGCCTGCAAGGTCGCCAGGGCGTCCTCACCCTCCAGAAAACCTTCGACTTCAGTGACACCGTCCGCCAGAGAACCGAGCATGATCGAGCGATGGGAGATCGACTTATCCCCAGGCACGCGGATCTGCCCGCTCAAGCGGCCACCGGGACTGGCGAGAAACACCAGGTCATCCGCGTTTACTGCAGCATCCATATAGGCCCGACGCGCCAGAATCTTGCTGAAATGCTCCCGTGCCACCCGCGCACGGGTGAACACGCCCAACAACTGGTGCCCGTCGCCAGCATCGACCGCGTCGCGCAAGGCGTCGAGGTCGCTGCGGAACGTGTCCAGGGTGCGCAACACCGCATCGCGGTTGGCAAGGAAGATGTCGTGCCACATCACCGGATCACTACCGGCGATCCGGGTAAAGTCGCGGAAACCACCGGCGGCGTAGCGGAAAATCTCGAGGTTCTCGTTGCGCTTGGCCAACGAATCCACCAGGCCAAATGCGAGCAAATGCGGCAGATGGCTGGTCGCTGCCAGCACTTCATCGTGGCGCTCGACCTGCATATGCTCGACATCCGCCCCCAGCTCGCGCCAGAGCCGATCCACCACGGCCAGTGCCGCAGGATCGGTTTCATCCAGTGGTGT
This sequence comes from Pseudomonas sp. KK18, assembly GCF_037094675.1. Taxonomy (NCBI): domain Bacteria; kingdom Pseudomonadati; phylum Pseudomonadota; class Gammaproteobacteria; order Pseudomonadales; family Pseudomonadaceae; genus Pseudomonas; species Pseudomonas sp. KK18. The sequence goes on along the minus strand of NZ_CP146605.1, from coordinate 2,034,420 downwards.
CAGAATCACTTTATGGCGACGGAACAGCTGCGCATTGGACGCCTCCACCCCGCTCTGCTCGGACCCGGCAATCGGATGCCCGGGCACAAACCGCGCAGGCATACCACCAAAGGCCAGCCGCGCCGCACGCACCACATTGCCCTTGGCACTGCCGACATCGGTCAGGATTGCCTGGCCCAGATCCATGCCGGCCAACAGCGCCAGCAACTTCTCCATGGCCAGGATCGGCACCGCCAGCTGAATGACATCCGCGCCCTGGCAGGCTACAGCGAGCTCAGCCTCGCAACGGTCCACCACACCCAACTCCACCGCCAACTTGCGCGATTGCGGGTCCAGGTCCACACCGACCACTTCGCCACACAGGCCGCTTTCCCGCAGGCCCTTCGCAAAGGAGCCGCCGATCAATCCCAGACCGACCACCACCAGGCGACCGATCATAGGTACAGCAGGTTGCAATGCAGTGACATCAACCACGAGCCAGAACCTTGGCCAGCGCTTCGAGGAAGCGGCTGTTTTCAGCAGGCAGACCGATGGTGATGCGCAGGTGGTTCGGCATGCCGTAGTTGGCCACCGGACGCACGATCACACCCTCGCGCAGCAAGCCCTGGAACACAGGAGCCGCCACTTGGCCGAGGTCGACGCAGATGAAGTTGCCCTTGGACGGAATCCAGCCCAGGCCCAGCTCACGGAAGCCTTCCTGCAATTGCAGCATGCCGCTTTCGTTGAGGCGACGGCCTTCTTCCAGGTACTCGGCGTCCTGCACCGCAGCGCAAGCCGCCGCCAGTGCGAGGCTGTTGACGTTGAATGGCTGGCGCACACGGTTCAACACATCGGCTACCACCGCAGTGGACAAGCCGTAACCGACCCGCAGCGACGCCAGGCCATAAGCCTTGGAGAAGGTGCGCGAGACCAGCAGGTTCGGATAAGCCGCGAGGAAGTCCAGGCCGTCCGGCAAGTCGCTGCCTTCGGCGTACTCGATGTACGCCTCGTCCAGCACCACCAGTACATGCTCCGGCACGTCCTGCAGGAAGTTATCCAGCACCTCGGCGCTGAACCAGGTGCCGGTCGGGTTGTTCGGGTTGGCGATAAACACAACACGAGTATTGCCATCGATGGCCGCCAGCATGGCTGGCAGGTCATGACCCCAGTCTTTCGCAGGAATCACACGCGCCTCGGCGCCAACGGCCTGAGTGACGATCGGATAGACCGCAAACGCGTGCTCGCTGAATACCGCGTTCAGGCCCGGCGCCAGATAGGCGCGGCCGACCAGCTCCAGAATATCGTTGGAGCCGTTACCCAGGGTCACCTGGTTGATATCAACGCGGCAGTTTTTCGCCAGCAGGGACTTGAGTTCAAAGCCGTTACCATCAGGATAACGGGTCAGTTCGGCCAGCGCCTCACGAATCGCGGCCAGTACCTTGGGGCTTGGGCCCATCGGGTTTTCGTTACTGGCCAGCTTTACGATCTTCGACGGATCCAGATTCAACTCACGCGCCAGCTCGTCCACAGGCTTGCCCGGAACGTAAGGCGACAGTTGTTGCACGCCCGGCTGCGCCAGGGCGAGGAAGTTGCCACTCATGTTAAAGCCTCACAAAACCGCTTTCGGGTAGGAGCCCAGCACCTTGAGTGCCACGGCTTCCTGACTGATTTTCTCGAGCACACCCTTGACCAGAGGGTCGCGGTGATGGCCGACGAAGTCGATAAAGAACACATAAGTCCATTTACCGCTGCGCGAAGGACGAGTCTCGATTCGCGTCAGGTCAATCCCGTTATCGTGGAACGGCACCAGCAGCTCATGCAGCGCGCCGGGCTTGTTGCTCATGGAGACGATGATCGACGTCTTGTCGTCGCCGGTCGGCGGCACTTCCTGGCTGCCGATCATCAGGAAGCGCGTGGAGTTATCCGGGCGATCCTCGATTTTCTCGGCCAGGCGCGTCAGCCCATACAGGCCGGCAGCCATGTCGCCGGCAATCGCCGCCGAGTTCCACTCACCCTTGACCCGCTTCGCCGCTTCGGCGTTGCTGGACACCGCCACGCGCTCCACATTCGGGTAGTGCGCGTCCAGCCACTTGCGGCACTGGGCCAGGGACTGGGCGTGGGAGTAGATGCGGCTGATGCTGTCGGTCTTGGTGTTTTCGCCCACCAGCAAGTGGTGGTGAATACGCAGCTCGACTTCGCCGCAGATCACCATGTCGTGCTCAAGAAAACTGTCGAGGGTGTGGTTGACGGCACCTTCGGTGGAGTTTTCCACCGGCACCACGCCAAAATTCACCGCCCCGGCTGCCACTTCACGGAACACTTCGTCGATCGCAGCCATCGGCTTGCTGATCACCGCGTGACCGAAGTGCTTCATGGCCGCGGCTTGAGTGAAGGTGCCTTCCGGGCCCAGGTAAGCCACTTTCAGCGGCTGCTCCAGTGCCAGGCACGAAGACATGATTTCACGGAACAACCGCGCCATCTCTTCGTTGCCCAACGGGCCCTTGTTGCGTTCCATCACGCGCTTGAGCACCTGGGCTTCACGCTCCGGACGGTAGAACACCGGCACTTCGCCTTCAGCCAGGGAAGCCATCTTCACCCGTGCAACTTCCTGGGCGCACCGCGCGCGCTCACTGATCAGTTCCAGGACTTTCTCGTCCAGGCTGTCAATGCGTACGCGCAGGGCCTTGAGTTCTTGCTCAGACATTAGCCGTGTTCCTTTTCGAACTCTGCCATGTAAGCCACCAGCGCTTTGACGGCGTGGATATCGACAGCGTTATAGATGGAGGCGCGCATGCCACCTACCGAACGGTGGCCCTTGAGGTTCAACAGGCCGCGCTCGTCGGCGCCGGCGAGGAAAGGCTTGTCCAGGCGATCATCCGCCAGGCGGAACGGCACGTTCATCCACGAACGGTCGGTCAGGTTGATCGGGTTGCTGTACAGGCCGCTGGCGTCGATGAAGTCGTACAGGGTACGTTTCTTCTCTTCGTTGAGCTTGCCCATGGCAGCCACGCCGCCCTGCTCTTTCAGCCATTCGAACACCAGGCCCGACAAGTACCAGGCGAAGGCCGGCGGGGTGTTGTACATCGAGCCGTTATCGGCCGCGACCTTGTAGTTGAGCATGGTCGGGCACAGCGAACGCGCACGACCCAACAGGTCTTCACGGACAATGTTGACCAGGATGCCGCTCGGGCCGATGTTCTTCTGTGCACCGGCGTAGATCATGCCGTACTTGGACACATCGATCGGGCGCGAGAGGATGTCCGAGGACATGTCGCAGACCAGCGGGACATCACCCACTTCCGGCACCCAATCGAACTCCAGGCCGCCGATGGTTTCGTTCGCCACGTAGTGAACATAGGCCGCGTCTTTCGACAGCTTCCACTCGTTCTGACCGGGGATGGCGAAGTAGTCGTAGGGCTTGGCCGTGCCTGCCACATTGACGTGACCGTAACGGGACGCCTCTTCAATGGCCTTCTGCCCCCAGATACCGGTGTCGATATAGTCCGCAGTGCCGTCTTCCGGCAGCAGGTTCAGCGGGATCTGGGCGAACTGCTGGCTCGCACCACCCTGCAGGAACAGCACTTTGTAATCGGACGGGATGTCCAGCAAGTCGCGCATATCCTGCTCGGCCTTGGTGGCAATGGACACGAACTCATCGCTGCGATGGCTCATTTCCATCACGGAGAGGCCTTTTCCATGCCAGTCGAGGAGTTCACCCTGCGCGCGCTGCAGGACTGCTTCAGGAAGCGCCGCGGGACCGGCACAGAAGTTATAGGCTCTCTTGCTCACATCCAATCTCTCTGATCTGGTGGGACTGCAATCAACATCCCGCAACGCGGAACCCTGTAGGAGCTGGCTTGCCAGCGATGCAAACGACTCGGCGCTTCACTTGAATCGAGTTGATGCCATCGCCGGCAAGCCGGCTCCTACAAGAGCGGCGCGGCGTCGTATTTCAAACGGGACAAACAACAAGGGGGCGAATCTTCATCCGCCCCCTGTGTGTCCGCTTATTCCTGCGGTTCTTCTTCGTCTGCGGCAGCGTCGAGTGTTGGCTCGTCGACGCCGTCATCGGCATCGCCGATCACTTGCCCCTCGAGTGCAATCCCCTCTTCACCTTCCAGCTCCTCGCCTTCGACTTCCGATGGCTCCTGGACACGCTCCAGGCCTACCAACGTTTCGTCGCTGGCCAGCTTGATCAAGGTCACGCCCTGGGTGTTACGCCCCAGGCTCGACACTTCATCAACCCGGGTACGTACCAGAGTGCCCTGGTCGGAAATCAGCATGATTTCCTCACCATCCAGCACCTGGACCGCGCCGACCAGGCGGCCGTTGCGATCGTTGCTGACCATGGCGATAACGCCCTGGCCGCCACGCTTGTACTCGGGGAACTCGCTGATGGCCGTACGCTTGCCGTAGCCGCGGGCCGATGCCGTGAGGATCTCGCTGCCTTCTTCCGGGATCAGCATCGAAATCAGCTTCTGCCCTTCCGGCAGGCGCATGCCGCGCACACCGCGGGCGGTACGGCCCATGGCACGAACGTCGGACTCCTTGAAGCGCGTGACCTTGCCGCCGTCGGAGAACAGCATGACTTCACGCTCGCCGTCAGTGATGGCCGCGCTGATCAATACGTCGCCTTCGTCCAGTTCGAGGGCGATCAGGCCCACGCTGCGTTGACGGCTGAAGGATTCCAGCGGGGTCTTCTTCACGGTGCCTTTCGCAGTGGCCATGAAGATGAAGTGACCTTCGGTGTACTCGTCTACCGGCAGCATGGTGGTGATGTATTCATCACTGTCCAGCGGCAGCAGGTTGACCAGCGGACGACCACGGGCAGCGCGGGACGCTTCCGGGATTTCGTAGGTTTTCAGCCAGTACACCTTGCCCTTGCTGGAGAACAGCAGCAGCGTGGTGTGGCTGTTGGCAACCAGCAGGTGAGCGATGTAGTCCTCATCCTTGACGCCGGTAGCCGATTTGCCTTTACCGCCACGACGCTGGGCCTGGTACGCCGCCAGAGGCTGGGTCTTGGCATAGCCACCGTGGGAAATGGTCACGACGCGATCCTCTTCCGGGATCATGTCACCCAGGGTCAGGTCGAGACGGGCGTCGAGAATCTCGGTGCGGCGCACATCGCCGTATTCGGCGCGGATCACTTCCAGTTCTTCGCGGATCACTTCCATCAGGCGCACGGCGCTGTTGAGGATGCGGATCAGCTCGCCGATCTGGTTGAGGATCTCCTGGTACTCGGCCAGCAGTTTCTCGTGTTCCAGGCCGGTCAGACGGTGCAGACGCAGTTCCAGAATGGCCTGGGCCTGTTCCGGGGACAGGAAATACTTGCCGTCGCGCAGGCCGTATTGTGGGTCCAGAGTCTCCGGACGGCACGAATCGGCACCGGCACGTTCCACCATCGCTACTACGGCGCTGGATTCCCACGGCATCTTGATCAGCGCTTCCTTGGCTTCCGACGGCGTCGGCGAGGCCTTGATCAGGGCGATGACCGGGTCGATGTTCGACAGCGCAACAGCCTGGCCTTCCAGGATGTGGCCGCGTTCACGGGCCTTGCGCAGTTCGAATACGGTACGGCGGGTTACCACTTCGCGGCGGTGACGCACGAAGGCTTCCAGCAGATCCTTGAGGTTCAGGATGCGCGGGCGGCCGTCGATCAGCGCTACCACGTTGATACCGAATACGCTTTGCAGCTGGGTCTGGGCGTAGAGGTTGTTGAGGATCACCTCAGGCACTTCGCCACGACGCAGCTCGATCACCACGCGCATACCGTCCTTGTCAGACTCGTCGCGCAGCTCGGTGATGCCTTCCAGCTTCTTCTCTTTAACCAGCTCGGCGATCTTCTCGATCAGACGCGCCTTGTTCAACTGGTAAGGGAGTTCGGTGATGACGATCTGCTGACGGCCACCGACCTTGTCGATGTCTTCGATGATCGAGCGGGCACGCATGTAAATGCGGCCGCGACCGGTACGGTAGGCTTCGATGATGCCGGCACGACCGTTGATGATCGCGGCGGTCGGGAAGTCCGGACCCGGGATGTACTGCATCAGCTCATCGACGGTCAGCTCGGGGTTGTCGATGAGGGCCAGGCAACCGTCGATGACTTCACCGAGGTTGTGTGGCGGGATGTTGGTGGCCATGCCCACGGCGATACCGCTGGAGCCGTTGACCAACAGGTTGGGAATACGGGTCGGCATGACCGCCGGGATCATTTCGGTGCCGTCGTAGTTCGGCACCCAGTCCACGGTTTCCTTGTGCAGGTCAGCCAGCAGCTCGTGCGCCAGCTTGGTCATGCGCACTTCGGTGTATCGCATGGCCGCAGCGTTGTCGCCGTCGACCGAACCGAAGTTGCCCTGGCCATCTACCAGCAGGTAGCGCAGGGAAAACGGCTGGGCCATCCGAACGATGGTGTCGTACACCGCAGTGTCGCCGTGAGGGTGATACTTACCGATCACGTCACCGACAACACGGGCAGATTTCTTGTACGGCTTGTTCCAGTCGTTACCCAGCTCGCTCATCGCGAACAGCACACGCCTGTGCACGGGCTTCAAGCCATCGCGCGCATCAGGCAGTGCCCGACCGACAATTACGCTCATCGCGTAGTCGAGGTAGGACTGTTTCAGCTCGTCTTCGATATTGACCGGGAGGATTTCTTTGGCCAGTTCGCCCATGAGAAGCCTGATTCCTTTTTCGGGTGAAACCTCGTCACATCCTATGGGACGAACGAAGCTCGCCGCTGCCGGCATGATGCCTGGCAACGACTTACGACAAATCAACGAGTTATGACACGGATCTGCGCATTAAAGGTTACCCCTTGGGGTGACCCTGGAAACCGCCGGATGTTATCACAATCGCCGCCACGCACCTATCCCCCTGATGCGCATGGAGCATAGTAAGTTGACGGATGACAGGCTTGACGGCGACGAGAGGGCCTTAGAGCTGGATCCAAGGGGATTTTTGCGGGCAAATTGCCTCAATGCAGGCGTTTACGACACATCAGTTGCGCCAACTTCGCCGTGTCGGGGCGTTCGACGATGCCTTTTTCAGTGACGATCACATCAATCAGGTCCGCCGGCGTCACGTCAAACACCGGGTTGAAGGCGTCTACATCAGCGGCTACGCGGGTGCCGCCGACTTCCAGCAACTCACGGGCGTCGCGCTCTTCAAGCGGCACGTCATCACCGCTGGTCGCCATCAGGTCGATGGTGGAGCTGGGCGCTACCACCATGAAACGCACGCCGTGATGCATGGCGCACACCGCCAACTGATAGGTACCGATCTTGCTGACCACGTCACCGTTGGCCGCAATGCAGTCGGCACCGACGATCACCCAGGTCACGCCCTTGGTCTTGAGAATATGCGCGCCAGCCGAATCGGCATTCACGGTGACCGGAATGCCTTCATTGGCCAATTCCCAGGCCGTCAGCCGCGAGCCTTGCAGCCAGGGCCGGGTTTCGTTGGCGTAGACCCGTTCCACCATGCCTTCCAGGAACGCACCGCGAATCACCCCGAGCGCGGTACCGACGCCGCCGGTAGCCAGCGCACCCGCATTGCCATGGGTCAGGATCGCCTGGACATTGCCCTGGTGCTTGCGGATCAGCTCTACACCCAGCTGCGCCATGGTCAGGTTGGCTTCACGATCACTTTGGTGAATCGCCACCGCCTCGGCCTCCAGCACCTTCAACGGATCGGCGTGTTTCTTGAGGCGATCGAGGCAATCGCGCATGCGCTTCATGGCCCAGAAAAGATTCGACGCGGTCGGGCGGGTATCCGCCAGCAGCGCGTAGTCCTCTTCCAAGGCGGCCTGCCAGTCATCGCCCTCGGCGATGTGGGCACGAGCGGCCAGCACCAGGCCATACGCCGCACTGATGCCAATGGCCGGCGCACCGCGCACCACCATTGTGCGAATGGCCTCGGCCACCTCGGCAGCACTGGTGCAGGCGACCCAGGTTTCTGCAGACGGCAAAATACGCTGATCGAGCAGGTACAGTGCGCCATCACGCCAGTCGATGGCCTTCACTTTCTCCGCAGCCAACAGTCGATCGCGCATCCCTCACCCCGCACTCATGAACAAAAGCCGCCGATTATAGCGATCCGCCAGCCAGGACGCTCGGGTATACTTCGCCGTTCTTTATAGATGCCTGGGAAACTGCCCTCGATGACACCGACTGCCGCCCCGCTCGACTTATTGCTGCTGCCCACCTGGCTGGTACCTGTCGAGCCTGCCGGCGTAGTGCTCAAGGAGCACGCCCTGGGCATTCGTGACGGGTGCATTGCGTTTATCGGCCCACGCGCCGCGGCCTTGAAGCTCGCAGCGAGCGAAGTGCGTGAACTGCCGGGCATGCTGCTCAGCCCCGGCCTGATCAACGCCCACGGCCACGCGGCCATGACGCTGTTTCGCGGCCTGGCCGACGACCTGCCGCTGATGACCTGGCTGGAAAACCACATCTGGCCCGCCGAGGCCAAGTGGGTCGACGAAGCCTTCGTCCGCGACGGCACTGACCTGGCCATCGCCGAGCAGATCAAGGGCGGCATCACGTGTTTCTCGGACATGTACTTCTTCCCGAAAGTCGCCAGCGAACGGGTGCACAACAGCGGCATGCGTGCGCAAATCGCCATCCCGATCCTGGATTTCCCGATTCCCGGCGCTGCTGACGCCGACGAGGCGATTCGCCAGGGCGTTGAGCTGTTCGGCGACCTCAAGCATCACCCACGGATCAAAATCACCTTCGGCCCGCACGCGCCGTACACCGTCTGCGATGAAAACCTGGAAAAAATCCGGGTGATCGCCGAGGAACTGGACGCCTCGATCCACATGCACGTGCATGAAACCGCCTTCGAAGTGCAGCAGTCCGTTGAACAGCGTGGTGAACGCCCGCTGGCACGGCTTGGCCGCCTGGGTTTGCTGGGGCCGCGCTTCCAGGCCGTTCACATGACCCAAATCAGCGATGACGACCTGACTTTGCTGGTAGAAAGCAACACCAGCGTGATCCATTGCCCGGAATCCAACCTGAAACTGGCCAGCGGCTTCTGCCCGGTGGAACGCCTGTGGCAAGCCGGCGTCAATGTGGCAGTAGGCACCGACGGCGCGGCCAGTAACAATGACCTCGACCTGCTGGGCGAAACCCGCACCGCCGCGCTGCTGGCCAAGGCCGTCGCCGGCTCGGCCACCGCCCTGGATGCCCACCGCGCACTGCGCATGGCCACCCTCAACGGCGCCCGGGCCATGGGCCTGGAAAGTCAAATCGGCTCGCTGGAGGTCGGCAAGGCCGCTGACATCGTGGCCTTCGACCTGTCGGGCCTGGCGCAACAACCGATCTACGATCCGGTCTCACAGCTTATATATGCCACCGGACGCGATTGTGTGAAACACCTTTGGGTCGGCGGCAAGCAATTGCTCGACGACCGGCAACTGACCCGCCTGGATGAACAACAGTTGTGCGCCACGGCCATCGCCTGGGGCCAGCGCATCAGCGGACACAGCGAATAACACCCGCCCTGGCAACGCATGCCAGGGCCGGCAAAACGTTTTATCAGATTTAGAGGATTCCCCATGAGCAACGTCGACCACGCTGAAATCGCCAAATTCGAAGCCCTCGCCCATCGCTGGTGGGACCGCGAAAGCGAGTTCAAACCCCTGCACGACATCAACCCGCTGCGGGTCAACTGGATTGACGAGCGCGTCAACCTGGCCGGCAAGAAGGTACTGGATGTGGGTTGCGGCGGCGGGATCCTCAGTGAATCCATGGCCCAGCGCGGCGCCACCGTGATGGGTATCGACATGGGCGAAGCGCCATTGGCCGTGGCCCAGTTGCACCAACTGGAGTCCGGCGTGAACGTCGAATACCGGCAGATCACCGCCGAAGAGCTGGCCGAAGAGATGCCCGGGCAGTTCGACGTGGTCACTTGCCTGGAAATGCTCGAGCACGTGCCGGACCCGTCCTCGGTGATCCGCGCCTGCTTCCGCATGGTCAAGCCCGGTGGCCAGGTGTTCTTCTCCACCATCAACCGCAATCCGAAGGCGTACTTGTTCGCGATCATCGGTGCCGAATACATCATGAAGCTGCTGCCCCGCGGCACCCATGACTTCAAGAAATTCATCCGCCCTTCCGAGCTGGGCGCCTGGAGCCGTCAGGCCGGGCTGACCGTCAAGGACATCATCGGCTTGACCTACAACCCGCTGACCAAGCACTACAAGCTGGCCAGCGACGTTGACGTCAACTACATGATCCAGACCCTGCGCGAGGAGTAAGCCTGTGAAGTTGCGAGCGGTTCTTTTCGACATGGACGGTACCCTGCTGGACACCGCGCCAGACTTTATCGCCATCTGCCAGGCCATGCGCGCTGACCGCGGCCTGGCACCGATCAACGACCAGCACATCCGCGATGAAATCTCCGGCGGCGCCCGGGCGATGGTCGCCGTGACCTTTTCCATGGACCCCGAGTCCCCGGGCTTTGAAGAGCTGCGCCAGGAATTCCTCGAGCGTTACCTCAAGGGCTGCGCGATCCACAGCAAGCTGTTCGAGGGCATGGAGGAGCTGCTGGTGGATATCGAGAAATCCAGGCTGATCTGGGGCGTGGTCACCAACAAGCCACTGCGCTTTGCCGAACCGATCATGCAGCAGCTGGGCCTGGCCGAGCGCTCGGCGCTGCTGATCTGCCCGGACCACGTGAAGAACAGCAAGCCGGACCCGGAACCGTTGATCCTGGCGTGCAAGATGCTCGACCTGGACCCGGCCAGCGTGCTGTTCGTGGGGGATGACCTGCGGGACATCGAGTCGGGCCGCGACGCCGGCACTCGTACTGCGGCGGTCACCTACGGCTATATCCACCCGGACGACAACCCGCGCAACTGGGGTGCCGATGTGGTGGTGGATCACCCGCTGGAATTGCGCAAAGTGCTGGACAGCGCGCTGTGCAGCTGCTGATCGGGACTGCCTGAGGTTGCTGCAATTTTGTGGAGAGGGAGCTTGCTCCCGTTCGACTGCGCAGCAGTCGCGAAAGCTGGGGCTGCCTCGCAACCCAACGGGAGCAAGCTCCCTCGCCACAGAAGCCTTGGCCAGCCTTAGCCGCAATCAATCACATGGATTTTCTGTGAACTTTGTCGAGGTTGTTTATGTTTGATTACTCCGCACGTCCAGAACTGCTCAAGGGCCGGGTTATCCTGGTCACCGGCGCCGGTCGCGGGATTGGCGCAGCGGCGGCCAAAACCTATGCGGCCCACGGCGCAACCGTGCTGCTGCTGGGCAAGACCGAAGCCAACCTGGCCCAGGTCTACGACGAAATCGAAGCCGCCGGCCAACCGCAGCCAGTGGTGATCCCGTTCAACCTGGAGACCGCCCTGCCCCATCAATACGATGAGCTGGCAGCGATGATCGAAAAGGAGTTCGGCCACCTTGACGGCCTGCTGCACAACGCCTCGATCATCGGCCCGCGCACACCGATCGAGCAGTTGTCCGGCGAGAACTTCATGCGGGTGATGCATGTGAACGTCAACGCGATGTTCATGCTGACCAGCACGCTGTTGCCGCTGCTCAAGCTGTCCCAGGATGCGTCGGTGGTGTTCACTTCCAGCAGCGTGGGCCGCAAGGGCCGGGCTTATTGGGGGGCTTACGGGGTGTCGAAGTTTGCCACCGAAGGGCTGATGCAAACCCTGGCGGACGAGCTGGACAACGTCGCACCGGTGCGCGCCAACAGCATCAACCCAGGCGCCACCCGCACCAGCATGCGGGCCCAGGCGTATCCAGGGGAGAACCCGACCGATAACCCGACACCGGAGGAAATCATGCCGGTGTACCTGTACCTGATGGGGCCGGACAGTACCGGCATCAATGGGCAGGCGTTTGACGCGCAATAACTATCTGGAACACAGTACAACCTAATGTGGGAGCGGGCTTGCTCGCGAAGGCGGAGTGTCAGTCAACAGAGATATCGACTGATCCACCGCCTTCGCGAGCAAGCCCGCTCCCACATTTGTATTGCGGTGATCTCTAGAACTTAGTTCTTCACCACTTCCTCAAGCGTGAAGCGCCCCAACGGGTTTTGCAGGAAGTTGCTCACGTTCTTGCGTGAGATGTTGATGTACGGGCTGTAGTACAAGTCGATCCAGTTCACATCCTGTTTCGCCATTTTCTGCAGGTCGACGTACATCTGCTCACGCTTGACCGGATCCGCCTCGATCCGCGCCGCGGCCACCAGGTCCTTGACCTTGTCGTTCTTGTAGCGGGTCATGTAGTTCTGGTTGGTGTCGTGGCCCAGCACGAAGGTGGTCTTCTGGTCCGGGTCGAGGATGTCGTTGGTCCAGTACATCACCGAAATATCGTAATCACCGTCCACCAGCATCTGCCAGCTTTGGGTCGGGTCGACCTTTTGCAGGTTGGCCGTCACACCGACCTTGGCCAGTTGATCCTTGATCATCACCGCAATCTGCTCGTCGGCTTCGTTGCCGGCGTTGACCACGTAGTTGAGCTTCAAATCCTGGGCGCCGGCAGCCGCCAGCAGTTTCTTGGCTTCGGTCGGGTCATACGGGCGTTGCAGGTTGTTGGCGTAGTGGTACAGCGAGCCTTTTGGAATGTAGGAATAGGCCACGGTGCCCTGGCCGAAGGTGGCGGTTTTCACCAGCGATTGTTTATCGATGGCCATGTCCAGCGCCTGGCGCACTTCCGGCTTGGCCAGCAGGCCGTGGGCGTGGTTGATCAACAGGTGATCTTCACGGGTGGACGGGTCGGAGTGCACCACCACGTTCTTGTCTTTTTTCAGCTCTTCAACCCGGGAAAACGGGACGAAGATCGCCGTGTCCAGCTCGTTGTTCTGCACCATGCGCATGCGGGTGTTGTCGTCGGTGACGGAGACCCACTCCACGCCATCCAGGCTGACGTTGCTGGCCTGCCAGAAGTTCGGGTTCTTCTTCAGGATCACCCGATCGCCCTTGCGCCACTCGTCCACGGTAAACGCGCCGGAGGTCACCGGGTTTTCCGAGTAGGCGTCTTCGCCCATCTGGGTCATGGCTTTTTCCGACAGGATCGACACCGTCGGCGAAGCCAGTTGCGAGAGGAAGGCCACCGCCGGGGTTTTCAAGGTCACTACCAGGGTTTGCGGGTCGCTGGCCTTGGCGGTGTTGATCAGGCTGAACGGGTCGCTCCACAGCGACGCCTTGTTGTCGCGGATGCGCAACAGGCTGAAGGCAGCGTCGTCGGCGGTGATCGGCGAGCCATCCGAGAACTTCGCGGCACGCAGCTTGAAGGTGTACGTCAGGCCGTCCTTGGAAATGTCCCAGCTTTCGGCCAGCCCCGGTTCCATCTTGGTGCCCAGGTTGTCCACGCGCACCAGGGTGTCGTAGACGTTGGCGAACACCCAGGTATCGCGGTTCTGCGCGCTTTTGATCGGGTCAAACGTGGTGCTGTCTTCGCGGCAGCCGATGGTCAGCACACCTGCGGCGTGGGCAATACCGGCGGTCAGCGACCAGGCGGTGAGTGTGGCGGCGGCGAGCAACTTCAAGTGACGGGATTGCATGTCATAACTCCTTGTCTATAACGGCGGTTGTTCATGATCGGCAGGAAGGGTTCAAAGCAAAGGTTCTTCAAGCACGCAACTGTACCGATGCGTTTGCACAACGTGAGTCGGCGGCAATACCTCGGCACACACGGCGCGTGCATGTCGGCAACGCGGGTGAAAGGCGCAACCGCTGGGCAGTCTCAACGGGCTGGGTGGCTCGCCCGGCAAGGGCTCGCTGGGCAGCGGGCGGTACGGATCAATCTCCGGGATCGCCTGGATCAACGCCGCCGTGTAGGGGTGACGGGGCGTGGTGAACACTGCCTCCACCGGGCCTTCCTCGACGATTTTCCCCAGGTACATCACCGCCACCCGATCACACAGGCGGCGGACGATGGCCAGGTCGTGGGCGATAAACAGGATCGCCAGGTTCATGCGCTGTTGCAGTTCCAGCAGCAGGTTGATGATCTGGCCCTGGATCGACACATCCAGGGCAGCCACGCATTCGTCGGCGATGATCAGCCGCGGCTCCACCGCCAGCGCCCGGGCAATGCCGACGCGCTGGCACTGGCCGCCGCTCAGGGAGCCAGGCTTGCGGCTGGCAAGCTCGGGGCGCAGGCCTACCAGATCGAGTAATTCGTCGACCCGGCGTGGGATGTTTTCTGGCGCCACCTTGCGCTGCACCCGCAGGACTTCGGCAATGGTTTCGCCGATGGTCAGCCGCGGGTTCAGGGCCGCGTAGGGATCCTGGAAGATCATCGCCGTCTCGTGCCGCAAACGGGCGATATCGACCGGCCCGGCGTGGGCCATGTCGATGCCGTCAAACACCACCTGCCCGGCGCTGATGGGGTTGAGGTGCAGGATCGCCCTCCCCAATGTGCTTTTGCCGCTGCCGGACTCGCCCACCAAACCCAGTGTTTCACCGGCGGCCAGGGTCAACGACACCCCGTTGACCGCCCTCACCCACTGTTTATTCAGGCCGAACAGGCCGCTGCCGGCGGCGGCAAAACGCACCTCAAGGTCATTCACCTGCAACAACGTCATGGGCGAACTCCCAGGGGATAGTGACAGGCCACCCGCGCGCCTTCCGGCAGCAGCTCGGTGCACAAGCTGCCGACTTGCGGGCAGCGCGGGTTGAACCGGCAGCCCTTGGGCAATGCGTCGAGCAATGGCGGTTGGCCGGCGATGGTGCGCAACAGGGCGTGGCCGCTGCTGGTGGCGGGCTGGCACTCGATCAGGCCGGCGGTGTAAGGGTGTTGCGGGTGTGCCAGCAGCTCGTATTTGCTGCCGTGTTCGCACAGGCGCCCGGCGTACATCACGGCGATGGAGTCGCAGGTTTGCGCCACCACGCCCAGGTCGTGAGTGATCATGATGATCGACAGGCCACGCTGGTCCCGCAGGTCCAGCAACAGCCGCAGAATCTGGGCTTGCACGGTCACGTCGAGGGCGGTGGTCGGTTCGTCGGCAATCAGCACCTTGGGATTGCAGCCAAGGGCCACCGCGATCATTGCCCGCTGGCGCATGCCGCCGGAAAACTCGTGGGGGTAATTGTCGATCCGCGCCTGGGGATCGGGAATGCCGACCTGGCGCAGCACTTCGATAGCCTGCAAGCGCGCCTCCTTTTTCGACGCGCCCTGGTGCAGTCGGATGCCTTCGGCGATCTGCTCGCCGATGCGCATCAACGGGTCGAGGTGGCTGCTGGGGTTCTGGAAAATCATCCCAAGTTGCCCACCGCGTACCGCGCGCATGCCGGCGTCATCCAGCTGCAGAAGGTCCTGGCCCGCCAGGCGCACCGAACCGCCCTGCACCCGCAGGCTCGGGGACGGCAGCAAGCGCATCAGCCCGCGACAGGCCATGGTCTTGCCCGAACCGCTTTCGCCCACCAGGCCGAGGATTTCACCTTCGGCCAGGTCGAACGACACCCGGTCCACCAACGTTACGTCGCGCCCGGTGTTATTGGCGATGACGCTCAGGTCCTGCACCTGCAACAGGCTCATGAGCGATCCCCCAGCACTTGCGCCACACCATCGGCCAGCAGGCTGAAGCCCATGGCCAGGGTCACGATGGCCAGGCCCGGGAAAGTGCAAATCCACCAGGCGGTGGTGATGAACGCCTGGCCTTCGGCAACCATGGTGCCCCACTCGGCGGTCGGCGGTTGTACGCCCAGGCCGAGGTAGCTGACCGCTGCGCCGTTGAGCAGCACCAGCACTGCGTCAGACATCGAGAACACAATCGAACCGAACATCGCGTTGGGCAACAAATGCCGGAACAGAATGCGCCCATGGCCAAAGCCCAGGCTTTTGGCGGCCAGGGCGAAGTCGCTTTCCTTGAGCACCAGGATCTGCGAGCGGATCAGCCGCGCGTAGGACACCCAGCCCACCAGCGCCATGGCGATGTAAAAGCTTTTCAAACCCGGGCCGAGAATGGCCATGATCGCCAGCATCAGCACCAGGAAAGGGAACGCGAGGATCACGTCGATCACCCGCATGCAGAAGCTGTCGAAACGCCCGCCGATGTAGCCAGACACCGCACCGACAAAGGTGCCGATCAGGAACGGAAAGATCACCCCGACCACCGCCAGTTGCAGGTCGATGCGTGCGCCCCAGATCACCCTCGAAAGGATGTCTCGCCCGTAGTTGTCCGTGCCAAATGGATGGGCCTGGCTGGGACCCAGCAAACTGATGTCGGTGTTTTGCGCAATCGGGTCAAAGGGTGCGATCCAGGGGGCGAACACGGCCAGCGCCAGCCATGTCAGCAGAATCAACAGGCCCCAGGCCGCCGTCAGCCGGCCATTGCGAAAACCAAAGCGCAGGCGCAGGCGCCATGGGGCGATCAATGGGCGGCTGCTCATTGCATCTTCACTCGCGGGTCCAGCGTGACCGTCACCACATCGGCAACAAAGTTGACCAGCACGGTGGCACAGGCCAGCACCATCGCCACGCCCTGCACCACCATGTAGTCGCGGGTGAAGATGCCGCGCACCAGCAATTGGCCGATGCCGGGAATCGCAAACAGGCTTTCGATCACCACCGTGCCGCTGATCAGCCAGCCAATGTTCACCGCCAGCAGGTTCACCGCCGGCACCAGGGAATTGGGCAGCACATGACGACGAAACACCGCCGCCTCCGACAACCCGCGCGCCCGGGCGGCGGTAACGTGGTCAGCCTGCAATTCCATCAACATGCTCGCCCGCAGGTTGCGCACCAGCACCGCCGACAGCGCCAGGGCGATGGTCAGGCACGGCAGAACCATGTGGTGCGCCTTGTCCAGCCAGGTGCGCCCATACCCGGAGACCGGGAACAGGCCCCATTGCACGCTGAGCAACAGGATCAGCATCAAGCCCAGCCAGAACGCCGGCATGCCCAGGCCCACCGTAGTGAACAGCCGGATCAGGTTATCCGCCCAGCCACCTTTATTACGCGCGGCCACGGTGGCCAGCGGCACGGCGATCAACAGCGCCAGCAGCACACTGCCGAGCACCAGGAACAGGGTCGGCTCGATGCGGGTGACGATCAGTTTCAGCGCGTCGACCTTGTACAGCAGTGACTGGCCGAGGTCGCCCTTGAGCAGGTTTTTCAGGAAGTAGAAATATTGCAGCCACAGCGGCTGGTCGAGGCCGTACTGGGCGCGGATCTTCAGCAAGGCGTCCGGGGTGCTGCGCGAACCCAGCAGGGCCCGCGCCGGGTCGCCGGGAATCGAGCGCACCAGCACAAAGGTGATCAGGCTGATGCCAAACAGCACCGGCAGCAATTGCAGCGGCCGGGACAGCACAAAACGGTAACGCGCCAGGTTCATCCGTCAGCCTCGATGACGAGCGAGGAAGTCCAGCAGCACCGGGAAGTATGCCTGGGGCTCTTCGTAAAACGGCATATGGCTGCTGTTGGGGAACACGTGCAGCTCGGCGTGCCGGGCCGCGCTTTTCATGCGCATGGCGCAGGCCGGGGTCAGTTCGTCGTGCTGGCCGGTGGTGATCAGTATCGGCATCTTGAACTCGGCCATCTCGGGGATGCGGTTCCAGTCCTTGAGGTTGCCGATGTAGAGAAATTCGTTGGGGCCCTGCATGGTTTCGTAGGGGCCCATGTTCCAGTCGCCGAGGGAACGCTGGACCGGCGCCGGCCATTCGTCCAGGCGGCAGACGTGGCGGTAGTTGAGCAAGGTAATCGCGGCCTGGTACTGCGGGTGATCGAGGGTGCCCATGGCTTCATGGCGTTGCATCATCGCCACGGTTTCGCTACCGAGGGCGCCGCGCAGGCGTTCCAGCTCGAGGGACAGGTGCGGAATGTCGCCGACGGTGTTTTCCAGGATCAGGCTTTTCAGCGCATCGGGGTAGTGAATGGCGTACTCGATGCCCAACCATCCGCCCCAGGAATGCCCCAGCAAGTGCACGCGGCCAAGGCCAAGGGCCTGGCGCACGGTTTCGACTTCTTCGACATAACGGCTGATTTCCCACAGCGAAACATCGGTCGGTCTGGCTGAAGCGCCCGTGCCAAGCTGGTCGAATGCAACCACTCGCAGGCCACTGTCCTTGAGCCAGCCATGGGCGTCGCGCAAGTAGTCGCAAGGCAGCCCGGGGCCGCCATTGAGGCACAGCAACACCTCATCGCCTTCGCCAAAGCTATAGGCCACGAGGTTGTGGCCATCGACCTGCACGTTGTACCGCTGGTCGGGGGCAATTTCACGCCACATGCATACATTCCTTGTTGTGTGTCGGCCCTGTGGAGAGTGGCCGTTTAGAGGCCAACACTACCGAGGATGCCGCGTGTCCATAACCTGGTAATTCTTATAGGTTTGGTCTGGCAGTCCTTCGCCGGGGCGTGGCATTCTACTTGCAGCAAGACGAGATTCAAATGAAATCGGGAGCAGAACGGATGCTGGCCAGGCTAACTGCGTTTAATGACCGTCTCATCCCCGGCAGGAGCCTGGATGAACAGATGGACAACACCCTCGTATTGGCCCAGGACCTGGGTTTTGATGCGTTGGTCTACGACTACACCCCCGTGCCCATTGACCATAATGGTGCACTGATCACCCCTTCTGTGCTGCAACTGCGCAATACCCCGCCCGACTGGTACAACCTGTGGTGCAGCTCCGGTTTTTATCAGATCGATCCGGTGCAACACCTCGCGCTGTCGACGGTTTCACCGTTTGTGTGGTCCTACGAGGCCAAGGCCGATACCGCGCTGCAAAAAATCATCGACCCTTGCCACGCCCCGGTTTCCAGCTACCTGCACGACCGCCAGATGACCTGCGGCGTCAGCGTGCCGATCCATTTGCCCCGTGGCGGCTTCGCCTCGCTGACCGGCCTGCGCACCGGCAAGGCCAGCGCCGTGTTGCAGGACGCCCGCCAGACGCTGTCGGAATTCAGCCTGATTACCCACGCCTTGCAGGAAGCGGCCTACCCGCTTTTCAGCAAGGAACTGCGCTCCTACCCGCATATCCGCCTGACCAAGCGTGAGCGCGAATGCCTGAAATGGGCCGCCGACGGCCTGACCGCCGCCGAAATCGCCACCCAATTGAGCCGCTCCCTGGCAGTGGTTACCCTGCACCTGGCGTCGGCCATGCACAAACTGGGGGCCAAGAACCGGGTGCAAGCGGTGGTACGGGCCACTCATTACCGGCTGCTGGAAGACTGATCCGAAGGAAAAACCTAGCTGTTTTGCTAGTTACTTAAACTTTCTGTGCCGACTATCGTGTACCTGATCACTTTTTCTCAGGGCAGGGCACGAAATGGAATTCATCGAAACAATCCGCGAAGGCTATGCGGCCTTTCGCGACTACCAGACCTGGTATCGGGTAACCGGCGATCTGGACAGCGGCCTCACACCGCTGGTCATCCTCCATGGTGGCCCGGGTTGTACCCATGATTATGTCGATGCCTACAAGGACGTAGCCGCCAGTGGCCACGCGGTCATTCACTACGACCAACTGGGCAACGGCCGCTCCACCCACCTGCCTGACAAAGACCCTTCATTCTGGACCGTCGGCTTGTTCCTCGAAGAACTGGACAACCTGCTGGACCACCTGCAGATCAGCAACAACTACGCGATCCTGGGTCAATCCTGGGGCGGCATGCTCGGCAGCGAACACGCCATCCTGCAACCCAAGGGCCTGCGTGCATTTATTCCGGCCAACTCGCCGACCTGCATGCGTACCTGGGTTGCCGAGGCCAACCGCCTGCGCAAGCTACTGCCTGAAGGCGTGCACGAGACCTTGCTCAAGCATGAACAGGCCGGCACCTACCAGGACCCTGAATACCTGGCCGCCTCGCGGATTTTCTATGACCAGCACGTGTGTCGGGTCAATCCGTGGCCGGAAGAAGTCGCCCGCACATTCGCCCAGGTGGATTCGGACCCGACGGTGTATCACGCCATGAGCGGCCCGACGGAATTCCATGTGATTGGCAGCTTGAAAGACTGGAACGTGATCGGCCGGCTGTCGAAGGTCAATGTGCCGACCCTGGTGATTTCCGGTCGCCATGACGAGGCCACGCCGCTGGTGGTCAAGCCGTTCCTGGATGAGATCGCCGATGTGCGCTGGGCGCTGTTCGAAGACTCCAGCCACATGCCGCATGTTGAAGAGCGACAGGCGTGCATGGGGACAGTGGTGCAGTTTCTGGATGAGGCTTGTTCCGTGCCCCACAGAACGCTCAAGACTGGCTGAGATCAAAATGTGGGAGCGGGCTTGCTCGCGAAGGCGGTGGATCAGTCAGCATATTTAGCGACTGACACACCGCCTTCGCGAGCAAGCCCGCTCCCACATTGGACTCTTTGTGGCTGTTACACCTCGCTGGTCTGTGCCCTGCCGTGCACGGCCGCTTTCTTCGGCACTTCCTCCAGCAACGGAATTTCCTTGCCCTCGGCATCAAACAGCTTGCCGCCGCTGAAGTAATCCCCGTCCCGCAACGCCGCCACGTCCTGGAAGCACAGGCTGCGTTCCGTCCCGGCAACGAATACCGACTGCTGGTCCGAGTTGCCCGTGGTGAAGTGGTTGAACGCCAGGTTCAACAGGATCGCCATGATCGCCGACGAACTGATCCCCGAGTGGAAAATGGTCGCGAACCAGCTCGGGAAGTGATCGTAGAAACTCGGGGCCGCAATCGGGATCATGCCAAAACCGATGGAAGTGGCGACAATGATCAGGTTCATGTTGTTGCGGTAATCGACCTTGGACAAGGTCCGAATACCACTGGCAGCCACGGTGCCGAACAGCACGATCCCGGCCCCGCCCAGCACCGAAGTCGGCACTGCCGCAATCACCCGCCCCATGAACGGCAGCAGGCCGAGGATCACCAGGAATATCCCACCGGTGGCGACCACATAACGGCTCTTGACCCCGGTAACCGCCACCAGTCCGACGTTTTGTGCAAACGCGCTCTGGGTGAACGAGCCGAAGATCGGCGCAAACATGCTCGACAGCATATCCGCACGCAGGCCATTGCCAAGGCGCTTGGAGTCGACCTTGGTGTCGATGATTTCACCCACTGCCAGAATGTCCGCCGAGGTTTCCACCAGCGTCACCATCACCACGATGCACATGGAAATGATCGCCGCGAGATGGAAGGTTGGCATGCCGAAATGGAAGGGTGTGGGAAAGCCGAACATCGGGCCCTGGGTCACGCTGGAGAAGTCAGCCATGCCGAGGAATACCGCGATGACGGTGCCGATCACCATCGCCAGCAGGATCGACAGTCGCGAGATGGTCGCGCTGCCGATCTTGCTCAGCAGCAATACCAGCACCAGGGTCAGCGCCGCCAGGCCGATGTTCGGCATGCTGCCGAAATCTGCAGCGCGGCTGTTGCCGCCCATGGCCCAGCGGGCGGCGACGGGCATCAACGTCAGGCCGATGGTAGTGATCACAATCCCGGTGACCAGCGGCGGGAAGAATTTGGTGATTCGCGAGAACACCGGGGTGATCAGCAGGCCTATCAGGGAGGCGGCCATCACCGCCCCGAGAATCGCCGGGATGCCACCCGCACCGTCGCTGCCAACAATCGCCACCATGGTCGCCACCCCGGCAAAGGACACCCCTTGCACCAGCGGCAACTGGCAGCCGAAAAACGGCAGGCCCAGGGTTTGCAACAGCGTAGCCAGGCCTCCGGCAAACAGCGAGGCAGCGATCAGCAGGCCAATATCGGCCGGCGACAACCCGGCCGCCTGGCCGACGATCAACGGTACAGCCACGATGCCGCCGTACATGGTGAGCACATGCTGCAGGCCGTAAGCCATGTTGGCCGCGACGCCGAGATTCTCATCTTCTGGCCGCTGCGGTGACGCCTTCGGGATAGTCATGGTGAGGGGTTCTCTGTTTTTGTTGTGCACTCACTGTATGCAATAGAAAGATTGGATGTCCATAGAGTTGTATACAATCATTTTCACAAGAACACCCTGAACGCCGTTACAAAAATCCATTCAGCCGCCCTGCCCCGTGGCTCGAAGCGCTGCGCACAAGGACTTGAAAAAAATGCTCAACCGCAAGCTGCGCATCCACGCCCCGGCGATTTACTACTTCGACATGGTTCGCCGCTGCCACTCGATCCGCGAAGCCGCGCGCCGCCTGAACGTGGCGTCTTCGGCGGTGAACCGGCAGATCCTCAAGCTGGAAGACGAGGTGGGCGCGGCGCTGTTCGAGCGCCTGCCCGGCGGCCTGCGCCTGACGGCGGCCGGGGAAATCCTGACCCGCCACGTGAGTTTCCTGTTGCAGGACGTGGAGCGCGTGCGCGGTGAACTGGATGGCTTGAACGGTGTGCAGACCGGCCACGTGGAAATCGCCACGGTGGAAGGCGCCACTGTGGAGCTGCTGCCCGCCGCCCTCAAGCGCATGCGTGAGCGTTATCCGAAAGTGACCATTGGCGTCACGGTACAAGGTTCGCAATCGATTCCCGGTGCGGTGGTCAACGGCCAGGCTGACCTGGGGCTGGCCTTTGCTTTACCGCGCAGCAGCGAAACCATCCAGGTGTGTGTCGGCCATTTCCGCCTGGGGGCGTTGATGGCACCGGGGCATCCGTTGGCCGGTGAAACCAGCGTGAGTTACGCGCGCTGCTGTGAACACGGGGTGATCCAGGCCAAGAGCGAGCTCTCGGTTCACCACCTGATCGCACCGCTGCACAAGCGTTCGGCGGCGACGAACAAGCCACTGCTGCACAGCAACTCGATGGAGCTGGCCCGGCAACTGGCGCGCCAGCAACTGGGCATCGCGTTCCAGACGCGCATTGGCGTGGAGGTGGATTTAGCCCGCGGCGAACTGCTGCACATTCCGCTCAGCGACCAGGGCGGGATCTTCAGCGACCTGGGCTTGTACGCCCGCAAAGACCGAGACTTGCCGATGGCGGTGCAAGCCATGGCCCATCTGCTCAGTGAAGAAATCAGTTTGCGCGAACATCAGGAAACACCCTGGGCGCCACGTATTTCCTGACTCTCAGGCCAATTTCAGTGCTGCCGTTTCGGCATCGGCCCAGGCGAGATTCTGTTCTTTGGAACCCACAACGGATGTGCCGATACTGCGCCCGGCGACCCTTGCGCGGTCGCCATGAGCCAAAACGCCAAAGGAATTAAAACAATGAAAAAGGCACTGCACGGCGCAACCGTATTACTCACATTGTTCGGCGGCGGGGAGGCTGTCGCGCTGGAATGGATGAACAACAGCGTAGGATTTCGCTACGGGCAACAGTTCACCAACCCGAACAACCCGGATGAGTTCAGCAAGCGCATCTACAGCTTCACCCACGCCAGCGGCTACCAGTACGGCAGCAACTACCTGAACCTCGATGTGTTCCTGTCCGACAGCCGCGACCCACGCAAGGGCACCGACCACGGCGGCAGCGAAGTGTATGCGGTGTACCGGCACCAGCTGTATGCCTCACGGGTATTCGATGTACCGCTCGGCACCGGGGTGATCAAGGATTACGCACTGACCTTCGGCTTTGATGCCAACCGCAACAACAACCTGGCGTCGGCGAAAAAACGTGCGCTGGTGATTGGCCCGACCTTGAAGTTCAACACCGTCGGCGTGCTGGACCTGAGCCTGATGTACTACAAGGAAAGAAACCATTCCGGCATCCCTGGCGCGAAAGAACCCGATCATACCTTCGACGATACCTACATGCTCAACCTGACCTGGATGCGGCCTTTCGAGATCGGCAACCACGGGGCGAAGTTTCAGGGGTTTATCAATCACGTCGGGGAAAAGGGCGAAGACTTCCATGGCCGCGACACCGCGCCGGAAACCCTGATGCGCACCGCGCTGATGGTGGCGGTGCGCCCGGGCAAAAGCGTCAAGCCCAATCTCTACCTGGGCGTCGGGTATGAGTATTGGCATAACAAGTTCGGCGTGGACGGCGGCCGGGGTAGCCGCACGTCAACGCCGACGGTGAACATGGAAGTGACGTTCTAGCGGGCGCGCACCAGGTCGGCATCGCCATCGTCGACCTTCGGTCGCGCCAGCCAGTAGCCCAACACGGCCAATGGCGCGGTCGCCAGCATCACGATCGCGGTGATCAACAGCGGCTGGTCGATCATCGACGACACGATCAGGCTCGCCAGGAAGCACAACCCCAACTGCAAGGTGTTCTGCAATGCCGCCGCCTTGCCGGAATTTTCCGCAAACGGCATCAGTGCATTCGCCACCACGATCGGGTAGCTGGCGCCATTGACCAGGGCCATCAGGCAGAACGGAATCAGCAAGGTGGCGAGCGTCGGCACGGTCAAGGTCGCGACGAGGTACAGCGCGACCATGCTGATGCAGTACGCCAGCAGCAGCCACGGCAACAAAGTCTTGCCCTGGAGCCGCTGCAACGCACTGCGGCAACTGTAGCCACCGATCAGGAACGACAGCGTTGGCAATACGTAGCTCAAGCCGATGTCATTCGGGCTGTAGCCCATCCCGCCAAGGATGAACGGCGAGGCGGTAAGCCAGGCGAAGAAACTGGCCGAGCATGCGGCAAAGATCATCACGTTGCCGGTGAACACCCGCGACTTGAGCAATTGCCCATAGCCGATTCGGGACGGTTCGCCGTCGGTTGTCAGGCGTTTCGGCAGCGGCCTGAGAAACAACGTAGGCAGCAGCAGGAGCAGCGAAACCACCAACAACACACCGAAAATCGCCTGCCAGCCCCAGTGATTCAGCATCAGCGCTCCCAGCAATGGCGCCAGGGCCGGAGACAGTGACATCAGCGGCATAATGCCGGCGAACACCCGATGGGCCTTGTCCGCCGGGTAGCGGTCGATCACCAGCGCCTGCCAACTGACGGCGGCGGAACACACGCCAATCGCCTGGACAAAACGCAAGGCCAACAGCTGCGGTGCGGTCTCGACCCAGAACATCCCCAGGCAGCCGAGCACAAACAGGGAAAGGCCCGTAAGCAGCACCGGCTTGCGTCCCAACCGGTCGGACAGCGGCCCCCACAGCAACTGCCCGACGGCAAAGCCGGCGAGGAAAATGCTCAGGCTCGCGCCCACCGCGCCGGGGGAAATCTGCAGTTGCTCGCCCATGGCGCCAAACGCCGGCAAGTACATATCCATGGCCAGATAGCCGAGCATGCTCAGCCCCGCCAGGTACCAGGTGAATCCAAAAGAATTTTTCATTGAAGCCTTGTATAACCTGCCATCAAACTATTTGCTGACTGGCGCCTATTATGAAGCTGAGCAAATCCCTGTGAAGCGATAATAATTGGACACTCTTATCAATAATTTTGAAGGCAAACCCCATGTGGTCTGAATATTCCCTGGATGTGGTGGATGCAGTGGCCCGCCACGGCAGCTTCAGCGCCGCCGCCCAGGAACTGCACCGCGTGCCGTCAGCCATCAGCTACACCGTGCGGCAACTCGAAGAATGGCTGGCGGTGCCGCTGTTCGTCCGACGGCATCGGGATGTGGAGCTGACACCCGCGGGTAAATTGTTCATCGACGAAGCCCGCGGCGTCATGAAAAAAATGCTCGGCACCCGCCGGCTGTGCCAGCAAGTGGCAAATGGCTGGAGTGGCCAGTTGAAAGTCGCGGTGGATTCCATCGTTAAACAGCAGCGCTGCCGGCAGTTGGTACTGGATTTCTATCGGCAGTTCCCGGAGGTGGAATTGCTGTTGGATTACGAGGTGTACAACGGGGTGTGGGATGCCCTGGCCGATGACCGCACCGATATCGTGATCGGCGCCACCAGCGCGGTGCCGGTGGCCAGTCAATTCACATTTCGTGACATGGGCCTGCTGAACTGGCTGTGCGTGGTCAGCAGCCGGCATCCGCTGGCAGCGGTCGAAGGCCTGCTCAGCGATGACCAACTGCGGCCCTTCGCCTCCCTGTGCATGACCGACACCTCGCGCAACCTGCCCAAGCGCGACACCTGGACCCTGGATAACCAGCGTCGTTTGGTGGTGCCGCACTGGGCTTCGGCGATTGATTGCCTGCGGGATGGCCTGTGCGTCGGCATGGCACCGGCGCACCTGGTGCAGCCGTGGATCGAGCGCGGCGAGCTGAGCGCCCTGCAACTTTCCCGGCCCTTCCCTGCCAGCCCGTCGTGCGTGGCCTGGGCACAGAACAAACTGTCGCCGGCCATGGCCTGGTTGCTGGATTACCTGGGGGATACCGAGACCCTGAACCAGGAATGGCTGAACGGGGTGCAGGTGGGCTCCGGCTACCCCGTTTGACTGATCGTTCCCACGCTCTGCGTGGGAATGTAGCCAGTGACGCTCCGCGTCAGCCTCATCCGTGTTTAGTCCAGAAGCCGGGAAAGTGCGCGCACGATCATCTCCACTTCCTTGGCATCGATGGTCAGCGGCGGCAGCAGGCGGATGATCTTGCCCCGGGTGACGTTGATCAGCAGGCCATGCTCTTGCGCCGCGCGCTGGGCCAGGTCGCGCTGAGGTGTTGCCAGTTCGATGCCGATCATCAGCCCCTGCCCGCGAATCGCCAGCACCTGGGGATGCTCGTTCAATTCCACCCGCAGGCGCGCCAGCAGCCGCTCACCCTGTTGCGCCGCGTTGTCCAGCAGGCCTTGTTCTTCGATGATCTCCAGCACCGTACAACCGACACGGCAGGCCAGCGGGTTGCCGCCGAAGGTGCTGCCGTGGCTGCCGGGGGTAAACAGTTGCGCAACAGCGGCCCGGGCCAGGCACGCGCCAATCGGCACACCGTTGCCGAGGCCTTTGGCCAAAGTCATCACGTCCGGCACGATGCTTTCATGCTGGAAGGCAAACCAGCGACCTGTACGGCCGATCCCGGTCTGGATCTCATCGAGCATCAACAACCAGCCTTGCCGGGTGCAGTGCTCGCGCAAGGCTTTCAGATATCCCGGCGGCGCGACTTGCACGCCGCTTTCGCCCTGGATCGGCTCAAGCAGCACCGCAACAATGCGCGGGCCAAACTCCCGGGTCACGGCCTCCAGTGCCTTCAAGTCACCGAAGCCGACCTTGATAAAATCCCCCGGCAGTTTTTGAAATCCCAACCGCACGGAAGGCCCGTCGCTGGCGGACAGGGTGCCCAGGGTGCGCCCGTGAAAGGCATTCTCCATCACCACCACCAGCGGCTGTTCGATACCCTTTTTCCAGCCATGCAGCCGGGCCAGCTTCAGCGCCGTTTCGTTGGCTTCGGCACCGGAGTTGTTGAAGAACGCCTGGTCCAGCCCGGAAAGCCGGGTGAGGCGCTGGGCCAGGCGCTGCTGCCAGTCGATGCTGTAGAGGTTGGAGGTGTGCAGCAGCAAACCGGCCTGCTCACTGATGGCCGCTACCAGCCGCGGGTGGGAATGACCGACGTTGGTCACCGCCACACCTGCCACCGCATCCAGGTATTCACGGCCCTGCTGGTCCCACAGGCGCGTGCCAAGGCCACGGGTAAAGCTCAGGGGCGACGGTTGATAAGTGGTCATCAGGCAGGCGGCGGTCATGGCATCAGGCTCCAGTGCATCGTAGTGATGGCACCAGTATCGTTAGCCACCCGAGCTGGATAAACTGCACAACACTGCGATCACTTTAAACCAAGGCTTGATAATGGATCTGTTCCAGGCGATGACGGTGTACGTAAAAGTAGTGGAAGCCGGCAGCATGACGGCGGCGGCGCAGGCGTGCGGCATGTCCACCACCATGGTCGGCAATCACCTGCGCGCGCTGGAACAAAGGCTGGGGGTCAGCCTGCTCAAGCGCACCACGCGCAAGCAAAGCCTGACCGAGTTTGGCGGGATTTACTACCAGCGTTGCCTGGAGGTGCTGGGCCTGGTGGCCGACTCCGAGCAGATGGCCGAACAAGCCAACAGTGACGTACCCAAGGGCCTGCTGCGGATCACCGCACCACCGGCCTTTGGCACCGAACGCCTGGCACCGGCGCTCAGCGAATTTTCCCAGCGCTACCCACAGATCAAGCTGTACGTGGTGCTGAGCAACCAGCGGATGGACATGGTCGACAGCGGGTTCGACGTGGCCATCCGCTTGGGCGACCTGGACGCGCCAAGCCTGATTGCCCGCCCCATGCAGGATTACACCATCACCCTCTGCGCCTCTGCGGAGTACCTGGCGCGCCGTGGCACACCTCAACGCCCCGATGATCTGCAGCAACATGACTGCCTGGCGTTCGCTTACCCGGCGACCGACGATTGGCGCAACGCCGACAAGTTGTGGCGAATGCGCGGCGCAGAGGGCGACGTGGAAATTCCGGTTTCCGGCTCATTGACCATCAACAGTTCGCAGGCCTTGCGCCAGGCTGCCCTGGAAGGCATGGGCATCGTGATGCTGCCTGACGCCCTGGTCGAGCCAGACCTGCGGGCCGGTAAACTGGTGGCATTACTGACGGACTACCAACTGCCCAGCCGGCCCATGCATTTGCTGTACGCCCAGGACCGCTATCGCCTGCCCAAGCTGCGGGCGTTCGTGGACTTCGTCATGGAGAAATGGGCGCGCTAGAGGCTCACCCCCAGCTCGATCAAGCGCTCACGGGTCTGCGCGGCAGACACGTGGTGAATCCCCTGCCAACCCAGCGCAGTGGCCGCCTCGATATTGCCGGCTACATCGTCAATAAACACCACTTCACCCGGCTGGATATCCGGCAAATGGGCGCGCACCTGCGCCAGGCTGGCGTGGTAAATCGCAGGATCGGGCTTGATCAGCTTGATTTCGCCGGACACCACGATGTCGCGAAAATACTGCAGGAAGGGATAGTGGGCGCGGGCATAGGGAAAGGTCTCGGCGGACCAGTTGGTCAGGCCGAACAGCGGCATCTTCGCCTCATGCAACGCTTCGAGGATCGCCACGCCCTCCGGCAATGAACCACGCAGCATCTCGTGCCAGCGGTCGTAGTACGCCTGGATCAGTGGTGCATGCTGCGGATGTTCGGCGATCAGCGCGCGGGTGCCCTCAGCCAGACTGCGCCCGGCGTCCTGCTCGGTGTTCCAGGCCTGGGTGCAGACGGTGTCCAGGAACCGTTGGCGCTCCCGGTCGTCGGTAATCAGCTGGCGGTAGAGATGGTGCGGGTTCCAGTCGAACAGGACACCGCCGAAATCAAAAACGACTGCACGAATCGTCATGTAGATCCTCCGTTAGCGTGGGTGTGATAACGGCCGCAGTCTGGCATGACGCGCACAAAAAAGCGGCCCCTGGAGGCCGCTTCTTCGTTACCGCAAGCGCTTAAGCCTGAATCAGGCCCTTGATCTTCACGGTCGGATTCACGTCAGCGTCGTAGTCCACGCCGTCGATCTCGAAACCGAACAGGCGCAGGAATTCCGCCTTGTAGCCGGCAAAATCGCTGATCTCGTTGACGTTGTCATCGGAGACCTGATTCCACAGGGCCGCTACCGCGTCCTGAACCTTAGGCTCAAGTTCCGCGAGGTCGGCGCGCAGGCGGCCGTCGGCGTCGAGCTTGGGCTCTTTGCCATACAGGCTGTCCTTGAACAGGCCGTAGACCTGCTCGATGCAACCTTCGTGGGTGCCCTGCTCTTTCATCACTTTAAACAGCAACGACAGGTACAGCGGCATGATCGGGATCGCCGAGCTGGCCTGGGTCACTACTGCCTTGAGTACCGACACACGGGCGTCGCCTTTCAGCGCCGCGAGGTTTTCGCGCAGGGTCAGGACTTTCTTGTCCAGGTCCTTCTTGGCTTCGCCGATGGAGCCGTTCCAGTAGATATCCTGGGTCAGCTTCTCGCCGAGGTAGGTGAACGCAGTGGTCTTGGCGCCTTCGGCCAACACGTCGGCGTCACGCAGGGCGTCGATCCACAGCTGCCAGTCTTCGCCGCCCATGACTTTCACGGTGCCGTCGATTTCTTCCTGGGTGGCCGGTTCGAGGGTGGTGTCGACCACGACGCCCTTGTCGGTGTTGATGCCGCGCAGGGTCACAGCCTTGCCGATCGGCTTCAGGGTGGAGTTGTGCACCACGCCTTGCGGGTCGGTACGGCGTGGCGCGGCCAGGCTGTAGACCACCAGGTCGATCTTGCCGAGGTCTTTCTTGATGGTTTCGATGGTCAGGCGCTTGATCTCGTCAGAGAACGCATCGCCGTTGATGCTCTTGGCGTACAGGCCTTTTTCCAGCGCAAACTTCTCGAAGGCGGCGCTGTTGTACCAGCCGGCAGAGCTGAGCTTGCCTTCTTCGCCTTCTTTCTCAAAAAACACGCCCAGGGTGTCGGCGCCGCAGCCAAAGGCAGCGCTGATGCGCGCGGCCAGGCCGTAGCCGGTGGAAGCCCCGAGGACCAGCACCTTTTTCGGGCCGCCTTCAATGGCACCGTGTTCGGTCACGTAGTCGATCTGCTCTTTGACATTCGCTTCACAGCCAACCGGGTGAGCGGTCACACAGATAAAGCCACGAACCCGCGGTTTGATGATCATAAAATTTCTGCCTCTTCCAAGGTGCCGAAGGCCAATGGTGGCCATTACAGCGTCAATCGTACGGGTCTATGACGCCCGGAAAACCGAAGCGTCACGATAGTCGCAAATCTTCTGTTCACAAAATGCTATCCGCAACACCGCCAGCCTGGCCATCCGCCGAGGCATTTTAGGGGGACAGCGGTAAAAATCTGTGCAGTGACTTCACAAATTTCCAGCATTTAAAACGCCACGTGAGGGCGATAACACCCTATCATGACCATATTATTTCGATATGTTTCGGCTCGGGCATGATGCCCACGGGTTGACTGACTCCTTTGCCTGGCCTGCCAGTCAACCGCGGACGGTTTTGAAGCAATCGAAAACCGTCTGATGGAGCCCAGTTTCATGAGTAAGAGTGTCATCCGCAAACGCCTGGCGTCCGCCGCATGGGTCCTTGGCGTCTTGCTGTTCATTTATTGCTTCCCCAAGACCACCCTGGTGTTTCTGATGCTGGTGGTGTTCTGCGGCCTGTACGATTTCCTGCGCAATGGCCTGTACGACGGCGCGACCATCAAGAAGTATTTCATCGGCAACGGCCGCAATACCTGGTTGCTGGCGCCGTTCAACACGCTGTTTGACCTGATGAGCCAGCGCAATCGCCACGTTTATAAAATGAACGACCTGCCGCCGGCCTGGCGCGAAGACCTGCAAAAGGTGATCGACGACGCCATGGCCAACAAAGACGAGATCATCCAGTACCTGGATGAGCGCATGGCCGAGAAAAAACGCGGCATGCTGTTTTTCCAATGGTACGGCCGCCCGATCGAGACCACCCTGGATATCCCGCAACTGCGGGAAAAACTGCCCTACGTGAAAACCATCGGCGTGTCGGTATTCAACGAAAACCGTTCCACCTCGTTTCACTTCGGCCCGCTGCGCATGATGTTCCGCGTGCTCTACAACATGGCACCGGCGCCCCATCACGATGGCGTCTACATCCAGGTCGGCAAGCACAAACACTACTGGCACGATGATCCGCTGTTTATCTTCGATGACACGCTGATGCATGCCTCCTTCAACAAGAACGACGCCAAGCGCTACTGCCTGTTCATCGACATCGTGCGGCCAACCCTGGTGCCGTCGGTGCTCAACGGCCTGATCGCGGCCTTTGCCGGAGCAGTCTTTACCCTGCGTCGGTTTTTCTACAAAAACTGGAAGCTGATTCAGTAACTTCTGCGGCATGATGGTGCGCGACGGTGTTTGCGCTCGGCTCCAGTGCCGGGGAAAATGCCAGTCCAATGCGACCGAAAACGGCGCGCACTATCCTCAAGCCACTGGCCATGCATGGTCCGGTGGCTGTGCTTTCAGGGAATCAGAATGCCCCAAAGACAAGTCATCAATGCCTCCGTAAGCCCTAAAGGCAGCCTTGAAACGCTGTCGCAACGTGAAGTCCAGCAACTGAGCGAAGCCGGTACCGGCAGCATCTACACCCTCTTCCGTCAATGCGCCCTGGCCATCCTCAACACCGGCGCGCACATCGACAACGCCAAGACCATCCTCGACGCCTATAAAGATTTCGAAGTGCGCATCCACCAGCAGGACCGTGGCGTGCGCCTGGAACTGTTGAATGCACCGGCTGACGCGTTCGTCGATGGTGAAATGATCGCCAGTACCCGGGAGATGCTGTTCAGCGCCCTGCGTGACATCGTCTACACCGAAAACGAACTGGACAGCCAGCGCATCGACCTGAGCAGCTCCCAGGGCATCACCGACTACGTGTTCCACCTGCTGCGCAACGCCCGCACCCTGCGCCCGGGCGTCGAGCCGAAGATCGTGGTGTGCTGGGGCGGGCACTCGATCAATACCGAAGAATACAAATACACCAAGAAAGTCGGCCACGAACTCGGCCTGCGCAGCCTCGACGTGTGCACCGGCTGCGGCCCCGGCGTGATGAAAGGCCCGATGAAGGGCGCAACCATTTCCCACGCCAAGCAACGCATTACCGGCGGGCGCTACCTGGGCCTGACCGAGCCGGGGATCATCGCCGCCGAGGCGCCGAACCCGATCGTCAATGAGCTGGTGATTTTGCCGGACATCGAAAAGCGCCTGGAAGCCTTCGTGCGCGTCGGCCACGGCATCATCATCTTCCCGGGCGGCGCCGGCACCGCCGAAGAGTTCCTGTACCTGCTGGGCATCCTGATGCACCCGGACAACCGCGACGTGCCGTTCCCGGTGATCCTCACCGGGCCGAAACACGCCGCGCCGTACCTGCAACAGTTGCACGCGTTCGTCGGCGCGACTCTGGGCGAAGCGGCCCAGGCTCATTACCAGATCATCATTGACGACCCGGCTGAGGTGGCACGGCAGATGACCGTCGGCTTGAAAGCGGTCAAACAGTTCCGCCGCGAGCGCAACGACGCGTTCCACTTCAACTGGCTGCTGAAGATCGACGAGGGCTTCCAGCGCCCGTTCGACCCGACCCACGCCAACATGGCCAGCCTGCAACTGAGCCACGCGCTGCCGCCCCATGAACTGGCGGCCAACCTGCGCCGGGCGTTCTCGGGGATTGTGGCGGGCAACGTCAAGGACAAGGGCATCCGCCTGATCGAGCAGAACGGGCCGTATGAGATTCATGGCGACCCGGCGATCATGAAACCGCTGGATGAGTTGCTGAAGGCGTTCGTAGAGCAGCACCGGATGAAACTGCCAGGCGGCGCCGCCTACGTGCCGTGCTACCGCGTGGTGCAGTGAGTCAGCGCTGAACCGCTACGCACTTGATCTCCAGCAGCAAGCCTGGGTTGGCCAGTTCTGATACGCCAATGACCGTCCAGGCGCACAACCCGCGAGGGAACAGGCGGTTTTTCACTTCACGGAAAACCGCCATGTGCTCGCTCATGTTCACGTGGTAGGTGGTCATGTCGACCACGTCTTCAAACGTACAGCCCCCCTCCTCCAATACCAGGCGCAGGCTCTCCCAGGCGGCGACGAACTGTGCCTCGGGATCGGTGATGACTTCCAGGTGTTCCGTGCGGCCGACCTGCCCTGCGCAGTACAGGGTCTTGCCGACTTTTACGGCCGGGACGTAGCCGGCGCGCTCGACGATGGGGTGCATGGAGGTGGGGATGATGAGGTGGCGGTCGGTCATATGTTGTATCTCTTAAGGCTGGTTTCAGGCGTGTCGACGGGAAACGTTCGGACTATCGTTTTACCTGTTCCGACCCACCCACGCCAGATGAGTAACCTATGGACCAATGGATCTTGCCCTCCACTATTCCTTACCCTAAGGTAAGGAGTATCACGAGAGAGGCTTTCAACATGGCTACCGCCACACTCACTTCAAAAGGCCAAATAACCATTCCCGTTCAAGTCAGGGCCGCACTTGGGCTGAACACTGGCGACCGGGTCGAATTCGTCGAAATGGAAGAGGGCAAGTTTGCGATCATCGCGGCCAGCAAGACTGTGTCGGACCTCAAAGGGCTGATCCGCAAACCCGCCAATCCCGTCAGCATCGAAGAAATGAACCTGGCCATCGCTGCACAGGGAGCCAAAGCACGATGATTGGACTGGATACCAATGTGCTGGTGCGTTACGTCACCCAGGATGATCCCGTCCAATCGCCAAAGGCATCCAGACTGATCGAGTCGCTCACCACTGCCTCGCCGGGTTTTGTCAGCCTGGTTTCAGTGGTGGAACTGGTGTGGGTCCTGCAGTCCAGTTACCAGTCAGCCAAGAGTGAAGTGGTTGCGGTCCTGGAGACGCTGCTGCGTACCCGCGAACTGACCGTAGAGCACGCCGACGTTATCTGGCAGGCACTCCGGCGATTTACAAGCACCAGGGCCGATTTCGCCGACTGCCTGATTGAACGCTGCGCCCACGCAGCAGGCTGTGAATATACGGCGACATTTGATGTCAGCGCGGCCAAGGCTACAGGTATGCGGCGGCTGACCTGAGGCGTCGCGTTGCAGAAGCGTCAAGGCTTTGGTAGAAAATGCCCTTACTGACTTTATCCAGAGACAAGACCAACGTGCGCACGCTTTTTCTCGCCGGCCTGGCATTAACGTCCCCATTGACCCTCGCCGAAGCCATCGCCTGGCCCGACCTGCCCGACACCTGCTTCGTCAGCGGTCGCTCCGCTACCAGTCAGGATGTGGACACCGGTTGTGCGGCGTTTCTGATCAATGTGAAGGGCAAGGCGGCAGGCACGCCGATCAAGCTGGATATCCCGCAGTACGCCATGCATGTCGACGAAGGCACCGGCAAGGAAACACCGGTGATCCTCATCCAGGCGGAAGAGAATGGCGATGTTAAAGCTGTAGGTTACAAGGAGCTTGGCACCGGCCAGTTGGGCGCGGCGCTGCTCAGGGAAGTTCGGCTTCTGGGTACGAAGAAGCCGATTTAAGCCATCGGAAAACGGTCAGCGAACCCAACCGCCGCCCTGCCAGTGATAGCCGTCGTTACGCTGCTCCCAATGCGGGTGAACATAACGGTAACCTGGCCGTACCGGCTCCCAGTGGCCGTGAACCGCCACATAGCGCCCACCTTCCCAACGCCAGTAGCCACGCGACCACAGGTAACCTGGCCGCCCTTCGGGCTCGACCTCGATGACCTGCACCGGCGGCGGTTGCGGCGCGACGACTTCTACATATTCACGCTGCACCGGTCGTCGATCATGCACGACCCGCTCCTCTACACACCCGGAAGCCGCGACGACCAAAGCCGCCAATGCCGCATAACGTAACAACATACAGAATCCTCGGGCGTGACCGCCCAGCGTTTATACCGGTAAAAAAAGTGCCCCCTTGTTCCAGCCGCGCTCCTGCTTGGCCATAAGACTTTTTAACAGGTGCCAACTGTCAGCTTGCTGAACCCACGGGCAGACAGCAGGTAAAGAAAAACTGACCTTTTCAAGAGGCACAGACTGCGACCGGCTGTTTCAGTCGCACCAGAATCAGCCCGGCCACCACCACGGCGATCCCTGCATATGTCGACGCATGAATCTCATCGCCAAACATCAGTGCCGCCCACACCAGTGTCACGGGAGGCTCCAGGTACACCAATGTCGCCACATGGGTAGCCGTCATTACGCGCAACAACATCCACAGGCTCAGGTAAGCCACGAAGGTAGAGAACACCGTCAGCCAAACGATGGAGATCAATACGTCGGGGGTCCGCGGAATGCTCAGCGTATCGGTGTACAGCACCGCTGCAGCAAAGCCGATCAAGGTCAGCAACGACTGGATAAACAACGCCAGGCTCAGGCCGCCGGAGTCAGTGCGGGCCGCCCGCCGTTCGTACAGCGTGGCCACGGTCAGACCGAGTGCCGACACCAGGGGCAATGCATACATGACCCACCCGACTTCGGCCCCGCTGTTGTGGTATTGCCCGAAGATGACGATCGACACGCCAGCAAAACCGATCATCAACCCCAGCCACTGCCAGCCGCCGCTGCGTTCGGCGTGGCTACCCGATGACAGCGCCGCCGTCATCAATGGCTGCAGGGCCGCGATGATCGCCGCAATCCCCGGCGGCAAACCGTTCTGGATCGCCACGTAGACACAGGTCAAATAGAGAAACTGCGAGAGGAAACCCACCACCGCGTGATGGCGGATCTGTGCCCAGGAAACCTTCAGCAGCCGCACGTTCAAAAACAGCGCCAGGCACAACGACACCAGCAAGAAACGCCAGAACAGCACGTTGAACACGCCATCACTCCGGGTCGCCAGTTTCGCGCCGATAAACCCCGAACTCCACGACAGCACGAACACCGCCTGTAACAGCAACCGCCCCACGGTTGATCGCTTCATTGAGCCTCCGGTTCGCTTGATTGACCAAAAGGCTAAGTGCCGCGCATGATTCTGTATATTTGAATAATCTGTACCACTAATCCTTAAAAGTGGAATCATGAGCAAACAACTGAATATTGACCTGTTGCGCACTTTCCACGCGGTGGCGCGCTTCCAGCGATTCAACGAAGCGGCCAATCATGTGCACCGCAGTGCCTCGACGGTGACCACGCAGATCCAGAAGCTCGAAGACCAGGTCGGCCAACGCCTGTTCAGCCGCAGCAACCAGGGGGTTGAACTGACGATGTACGGCAAGAAACTCCTGGGCGAAACCACCGAATTCCTCAAGAGCCACGACCGCTTGCTGGCCTCCCTCACGCCGCAACGCATGCAGGGCAAGATTCGCCTGGGATTGCCTGATTCTTACGCGCCAGACTTCATGCAGGAGTTCCTGCCCCGCCTGGTCGCCGACAACCCACTGCTGGAACTGGAGGTAGAGGCGCGCTCCAGTGGCGAACTGCTCACGCTGTTCGCCAGCAGGCAGTTGGACCTGGCCCTGATTGTCAGCGCCCAGCCGTTGGAACAAGGCGAGCGCCTGGGAGAAATCCAGCCGCTGTGGGTGGCCGCCGAACACTTCAGCTGCCCACCGCAGGCGCCACTGCCGATTGCCGTGCAACTGACAGGTTGCCCTTATCGCGCTGCAGCGATTCGAGCGCTGAAGGAGCACGGCACTTACTATCGGGTGCTGCTGGAAAGCGCGAGTTCGCCCGCTGTTGAAGCGTGTATCCGCAGTGGCATGGCGGTGGGGTTGGTGGAAGAAAGCCGCATGGGTAAGGGATTGACGCGCCAGATTGCTGGAGCTGAACTGCCGCCGCTGCCGCTGCATCACCTGTACCTGCTTGGCGACAGCAGCAACCTGTTGGCACTGCATCTGTATGAGCAGGTCAAGGCCGGCTTCAGCGTCTAGGGTGGTCCGAAACGCAACAGCACCGCATCGACAAATCGCCGCAGCTTGGCGGTGCGCTGGCGATTCGCGGTGTAGAGCAAATGCATCTGCCGACTTGGCGCCTCATAGTCCGGCAGCACTCGCACCAACTCACCGCTCTTGAGGGCCGAGCGTAAGAAATCCTCAGGCCCCAGCACAATCCCGAAACCATCCCGCGCGGCCGACATCAAGGCCCGGCTTTCATTCACGTGCAGGCGGCTGGCAACCTGCGCCTTGTGCAGGACGGCGCCTTGGTAGAACGACCATTCGCGATCCGCCGGGCGTGACCAGTAGGCGTATCCCAGGCACTCGTGGTGTTCAAGGTCAGCGGGCGTCAGCGGCGTGCCGCGCTCGGCCAGGTATTTGGGTGCCGCACAGACCACCAGACGGTAGGGCTGCAGCGGCCGGGCGGTGAGGCTGCTGTTCGCCAGCGGGCCGATACGGAACGCCACTTCGTAGCCCTCCTCCACCAGGTCGACAAACCGGTCGGTCAGGTGCAGGTCGATTTCCACCTCGGGGTTGTCGCGTAAAAATTCGGTCACCAGTGGCATCAGGCTGTAGGAGCCAAAAGTCACTGGGGCGCTGATCTTGAGCTTGCCCCGTGGTGTGTCATTCATGATCTGGGCGAGGGAGTCTGCGGCCTCTGCCTCTGTCAGGATATGTTTGCAGCGCTCGTAGTACGCGCTTCCCAACTCCGTCAGGCTTTGCCGGCGTGTGGTGCGGTTGAGCAGGCGTGCGCCCAGCCGCCGCTCCAGCGCCGCCACATGCTTGGCTACCATCTGCGGCGACATTCCCAGGCGTTCGGCAGCACGGGCGTAGGACCCCAGTTCGGCAGCCATCACAAAGGCACTCATGCTTGAAAGGCGGTCCATCATTCACAACTCCGAGTAACAACACCAAGACCAGAACGGCCATTTATCCTCATCCAGTAGCCAATCATCATAACGTCTCTCTCAACTCAGGAGCACCGACATGAAAATTGGCATTATCGGAGCAGGCTTTATCGGACGCGCCGTTGCGCAGTTGGCGTTGGCGGCCGGCCATGAAGTGATGTTGAGCAACTCCCGCGGCCCGCAGTCGATGAGCAGCGTGCTGAGTGGCATTCGTGGGGTTCAAGTGGGTACTGCGCAAGACGCCGCGCAATTTGGCGAACTGGTCCTGCTGGCGATTCCGTTCGAACATTACCGCAGCGTGCCGGCGCAGTGGCTGGAAGGCAAAACCGTGATGGATGCCAACAACTACTACCCGAACCGCGACGGCCATATTCCCGTGCTCGACCGCTTTGAAACCACCACCAGCCGGTTGGTGGCCGAGCACCTATCGCAATCAACTGTGGTGAAAGTGTTCAACGCTATCCTGGCGCCGGACCTGACCCAGGATGCTCGCAGCCGCGGCGCACCCGACCGGCGCGCGCTCCCGGTCGCGGCGGATGACCCGGCAGCCAAGGCGCAAGTCATCGCCCTGCTGGACGAGATCGGCTTCGACGCAGTGGATGCCGGTGGGCTGGATGAGAGCTGGCGGTTTGAACGCGCCAAGCCGGCGTACTGCATACCTCTGGATAAAGAGGGACTGAAGGCAGCGTTGGCAGCTGCAGAGCGGCAGGTCGAAGTACCCGCTCATTGGTGACACCTGCAAAAAAGCCCGCTGACCGTCACCGGTTCAGCGGGCTTTTTACGTTGCGCAGGCCCTGAATCAGGACCTCACCGACGTCTTACAGCGCGAGGTCAGAAGCTGGCTTGCTCGGCTCAGCCGCAGGCTTTGCAGCCTCGGTGGCTTTCGGAGCAGTCAGCTGCGGAATCGCAGGTGGAGGCGTCAGCTGCAGAATGTTGGCGGTGTAGGCCCATTCTTTAGCCACAGCTTCAGGGCTGTCGTTCAGCTTGGTGCCGTAGCTAGGCACGATCTGGTGCAGCTTTTCCTGCCAGGCCGGGGAAGCAACCTGTTCCTTGAACACTTTCTGCAGCACGGTCAGCATGATCGGAGCCGCGGTGGACGCGCCTGGCGATGCACCCAACAGGCCGGCGATGGTGTTGTCGGCGGAGCTGACCACTTCGGTACCGAGTTTCAGGACGCCGCCCTGCTCTTCGTCACGCTTGATGATCTGCACACGCTGACCGGCCTGCCACAGGCGCCAGTCTTCTTTCTTGGCGTTCGGGAAGTACTCTTGCAGCGCCTTGAAGCGGTCGTCATCCGACAGCATCAGTTGGCCGGCGAGGTACTCGACCAGTGGGTATTCGCGGATACCGACTTTGGTCATTGGCCAGATGTTGTGGGTGGTGGTGCTGGTCAGCAGGTCCAGGTACGAGCCTTCTTTCAGGAACTTGGTCGAGAAGGTGGCGAATGGGCCAAACAGGATCACGCGCTTGCCATCCAGCACGCGGGTGTCCAGGTGCGGAACCGACATCGGCGGTGCGCCAACGGAAGCTTTACCGTAGGCCTTGGCCAGGTGCTGCTCGGCAATCGTTGGGTTATCGGTGACCAGGAACGAACCACCAACAGGGAAACCCGCGTATTCCTTGGCTTCAGGAATGCCCGACTTCTGCAGCAGGTGCAGTGCACCGCCGCCCGCGCCGATGAACACGAACTTGGCGTCGGTTTCAGTCTTGGTGCCGTCTTTCAGGTTCTTGTAGCTGACACGCCAGGTGCCATCGGCGTTCTTGGTGATGTCCTGCACTTCGCTCGACAGTTTCAGGTCGAACTTCGGCGTAGTTTGCAGGTGAGCGACGAACTGGCGCGTGATCTCGCCGAAGTTCACGTCCGTACCGATCGGGGTCCAGGTGGCCGCGATTTTCTGGTTCGGGTCACGCCCTTCCATCATCAGCGGAACCCATTTGGCGATTTGCGCCGGGTCTTCGGAGTACTGCATGCCGGCGAACAGCGGGCTCGCCTGCAGCGCTTCGTAACGCTTCTTCAGGAACTTGATGTTGTCATCCCCCCACACGAAGCTCATGTGCGGAGTGGAGTTGATGAACGAACGTGGGTTCTTCAGGACGCCCTGCTGAACCTGCCAGGACCAGAACTGACGGGAGATCTGGAACGCTTCGTTGATCTCGACCGCTTTCGGGATCTCAACGTTGCCGTTCTTGTCTTCCGGGGTGTAGTTCAGCTCAGCCAAAGCCGAGTGACCGGTACCGGCGTTGTTCCAGCCGTTGGAGCTTTCTTCGGCCACGCCATCAAGGCGCTCGACCATCTCCATCGACCAATCCGGTTGCAGCTCATTGAGCCATACACCCAGGGTTGCACTCATGATGCCGCCGCCGATCAGCAGCACATCGACTTTCTTTGCCTCTTCCGCGTGAACGGAAGTGATCCCCATCGACAAAGCCAGCCCCAGCAGGGCAGTGTTTACTTTTTTAAACATCAGTAGCACCTATGATAAAACGCCATCCGCCCCACTGCCCCTGATCATGGGCAACCCTCAATCACGCTGCGCCAGGCAACGCACCGCGGGGTGTGCACATTCATTCGGGGACCGCAGGGTGGGCACACAAGGCCGACGTATCGACCTCACTTTTATGTCCCTTCTGCGCTGACTTCTTATCATTATTGGCTTCAGCTACCTGGGCGCCAGCTAACCACCGGGACGTATACGGGTGTACGTACTCGATAGAGGCTAGACCAAGATGGCGCGCAGAATATCACGCTCGGCGCCTTATATGGACTCAGCGGTCGGGCGGCCATCAGTTCGCCAGTTTTTAAGATTCGTCTCATGTGCCTCTAAAACACAGCATTGCACTATGGATTGGCTTACCTGACGGGTAGGCAGACAACCTTCCTTCTCTTAAAAGAGGCACTGCAATGCTGAACAAACTGAGCCAACTCACCCTCGCCTGCGGCGCTTGCTGGTTGCTGGCCGGCACCGCTCAGGCGGCGGACGGGCAGATCGAATTCACCGGTTCCGTCACCGATAACGCCTGCACCATCACCACCGGCGACGTGAACAAGTCGGTGACTCTGGACC
This sequence comes from Pseudomonas sp. KK18, assembly GCF_037094675.1. Classification (NCBI taxonomy): domain Bacteria; kingdom Pseudomonadati; phylum Pseudomonadota; class Gammaproteobacteria; order Pseudomonadales; family Pseudomonadaceae; genus Pseudomonas; species Pseudomonas sp. KK18. The sequence continues at coordinate 1,993,453 of NZ_CP146605.1, read as the reverse complement.
CGGTGCGCATCGCTGACTTCGCGCCCACCGTGGGTTCGGTGCTCACCGATAAAGCTAAGCCGTTTTCCATCAGCCTGGACAACTGCAGCACCGCGACCCGTAAAAACGTCGCGATCACCTTCAGCGGCCAGCAAGACGCCAGCGACCCGACATTACTGGGCCTGACCGGTGAAAACCAGGTGCGCGGCATCGCGATCCAGATCACCGACTCCCGTAACGGCAACAAACTGCCACTGAACACGCCGACCGCCGATTACGACCTGCGTGCACAGTCCAATACCTTCGACTTTACCGCTGCCTACGTGCGCACCGTCGCCGACACCACCACCGGTGAAGGCGACGACGCGGTGACCACCTCCGGCATCAGCACCGGTCAGGTGCACGCGCTGGCCAGCTTCGACGTTACCTACAAGTAATTGCTCGTCAACACCGTGGGCCAGGCGTTCGCGCGCCGGCCCGCGGGCTTCCGGAGGTCCCCCTGTCATGCGTTTGAAAGTCTATCTTCTGCTCGCCCTGCTGCCGCTCTGGCACAGCGCCGCCAACGCCGCCGTCACCGTCGGCGCCACGCGACTGATCTACGACGGCGCTTCCAACGAAGCCAACCTGAGCGTCAGCAACCGCGACGACACCTCGCCTTACCTCGTGCAGTCCTGGGTCAGCCACTTCGGCAGTGGCAACGAGGAAAGCGTCGATAACTTTATCGTCACGCCGCCGCTGTTCCGGCTGGATGCCGACAAGGAAAACATCCTGCGCATCATTTTTACCGGTGGCCCAGAAGTGCCCCAGGACCGCGAAAGCCTGTTCCTGATGAACGTCAAGGCAATCCCGGCCATGAGCGACGATCAAAAAGGCAAGAACGTGCTGCAGATCGCGCTCAAGACCACGATCAAACTGTTCTACCGCCCGGCCGGCCTCAAAGGTTCGCTCAAGGACGCGGTGGCGCAAGTGAACTGGAAGGCCCAAGCGGGTGCATTGGCCGTCAATAACGCCTCCAAGCTGCACGTGGTGGTCAGCGAACTGAAGCTCAACGGCCTGCCGATCACCCAGGCGCCGGATGTGCTGCGCCCAGGCGAAGCGCGTGAGCTGCCGATCCAGGCAAAGGCCGGCGATGAAGTGCAACTGAGCTACATCGATGACTACGGCAGCATCGTGACCGCCCCCGTCATCCGCATTCACTGATACCCACGCGACAACCCCGGAACGCCTTTTCAGGAACGACCATGCTCCGTTCATTCCCATTCATGCGCCGTCGGGCCGTGAAGGCTTTCGGCTGCCCGCTCGTGGCCGCCGCCGCCTTGCACCTGGCCCCCGCACACGCCGGCTACGAGTTCGATGCGTCGTTTCTCGAAATCGGCGGCGGGCAGAGTTCGGCCGCTGTGAAACAACAGGTCAGCGCCATGAGCGACGGCCAGTTGCCGGGGATTTACCGGGTGGATATCCAGCTCAACCAGCGCTCGATCGAACAGCGTGATGTGCGTTTCATCCGCGCCACCGGCACCCAGGAACGCTCGAGCACCGGCCTGTTCCCCTGCCTGGATGTCGAGTTCTTCCGCGCCCAGGGCGTGGCCGACACGGCCCTGCAAAACCGCACCGACGCCGACCCCACCTGCATTGCGTTCGATCAGGGCCTGGCCGGCGTGAGCTACGACTACGACTTCAACCGCCAGATCCTGTCGATTGAAATCCCACAGGCCTACCTGGGCAGCATCCCTTTTGAAGTGCGCCGTCGGCAATGGAGTAACGGCGAACAGGTGGCCTTCACCAACTACAGCTTCACCGGCAGCACCGTGGAGTCCGATACCGGCCGCCGCCAGGACCAGTTCGGCAGCCTGAGGAGCGGCGTGAATGCCGGGGCCTGGCGCCTGCGCAATTTTTCGACCTGGCAAAAAGGCAGCACCACGCCCGGGCGCTGGGAGTCGCTGGAAACCTACGCCCAGCGCGACATGGGCAATATGATGGCGATCGCCACCCTGGGCGATTCCACCACCGAAGGCGACCTGTTTGACGCGATCCCCTATCGCGGGCTGGGCATCGCCTCTGATCTGGACATGCTGCCCGACCAGGCCCGCGAATTCGCCCCGGTGATTCGCGGCATTGCCAATGGCCGCTCGCGGGTGATCATCCGCCAGCGCGGCTATGTGATCCATGAGCAATGGGTGCCGTCGGGGCCGTTCGCCTTGACCGACCTGTACCCCACCGCCAGCAATGGCGACATCGAAGTCACCGTGGAAGGCCCGGACGGCCAGCGCCAGGTCTACACCCAGTCGTTCTCGTCGGTGCCCTACATGCTGCGCGAAGGCCAGCAAAGCTATTCGGTATTCGCCGGCCAATACCGCCCGGCGCAATCGTCCTTTGTGCAGCAAACCCCAACATTTATCCAGGCCTCCCTACGACGCGGTTTGAGCGGCAGCACCACGCTGTTTGGCGGCAGCCTGCTGAGTAATCAATACAACGCCGGCCTGCTGGGTTTTGCCCACGACTTTGCCGGCTTTGGCGCGATCTCGGTGGACGTGACCCACGCCCGCAGCGACGCCGTGGGCCGGGAGAAAACCACGTCCAGCGGCCAGTCGTTTCGCTTTCGCTATTCCAAGTCCCTGGCGGCCACCGACACCAACTTCAGCCTGATCGGCTACCGCTACTCCACCGGCGGCTACTACTCGTTCAACGAAGCGCTGAACAGCCGCAGCACCGAGCAAACCCTGGACACGTACCGCAGCGGCCACATGAAAAGCAACTTCACCGCCAACGTGTCGCAGCAATTGGGCGGCTACGGCGGGGTCTATGCCAACGTGTCGAAAACCGCCTACTGGGACAAGAGCAAGGCCGACACCTCGATCCAATTGGGATACAGCGCGAGCGTCGGGGACATTTCCTACTCCCTTGGGCTGGGCCTGAACAAAGGCGCCAACAGCGACGACCGCAGCCTGTCCCTGAGCATCAGCATGCCCCTGGGCGGCACGCGCAGCCAGCGCGTTACGGCCAACATGAACCAGAGTGCGCGGGGCTCGGCATCACGCACCGCGACCCTGAGCGGCAACGCGTTCGAGGACGATACGCTGGCCTACAGCGCGGGTGTGTCGCAGCAAGTCAGCGGCGCGCAACGCCAGACCGGCGGCACCTTCGCCGCGCAATACGACGCGCCCAACGCGATTGTGCGCGGTGCCTATAACGAGACCACCGGCAGCCGCCAACTGGACATGGGCGTCGAAGGTTCGGTGGTGGCGTATGGCAGCAACCTGATGTTCAGCCAGCCATTGGGCGAAACCAATGTGATCGTCGCCACACCGGGCGCCGCCGACGTGGGCATCAGCAACAAGCGCGGTGTGCGCACCAACAGCAATGGCTACACCGTGGTGCCGCAGGCCCTGCCCTATCGCAAAAACCGCGTGTCGCTGGACACCCAGTCGATGCCGTCTGACGTCGACATCGCCGAGCCGGTGCAGGAAGTCACGCCAAACCGCGGCGCGTTTGTACTGGCCGACTTCGACACCCGGCGCGGCCAACGCATCCTGTTTCGCATCAGCGACACCCTTGGCGAAGCAGCGCCGTTTGCCGCCCGCGCCGAATTGTTTGCCCCGGATGGCCGCGCCCTCGGCAACACCCTGGTGGCCGACAAAGGCCGCGCGTTCCTGACCGGCGTGCCGCCCGAGGCGCGGTTGTTGGTCAGCGTCGACGGCCAGCCGTGGTGCAGCCGTGAATTGAAGCTGGACGAAACAGCGCCTGCCGACGGCGGCATCACCCAAATGAATATTCAATGTGAGCGCGCGGCCGGTGGGTCGGGTGCCAAGGATTCCTGACATGATCGTTAAAGCAACACATAAGGTGCGTGGACGGCTGATGCTTGCGCTGTTGTGCGCAGTATTGAGCTGCCTTTCACAACAGGCGCAAGCGTTGGTCGAAGGGAATCTCAACTGCACAGTGCCGGGTTTTCCGAGCGGCGGTTACACTTTTACGCCCGGTCAGGCGATCAGAATCGTCTACGAGGGTACGTGCACCGTTCGCCGTGCATTCCCCTATTCCGCCGGCTTAAATTCGCAAGTCAATTACCTGAGCGGCCCGGATCAAGCCCCGTTGAGATTGACCGACCCGTATCACAACATCTACTTATCCAATCTGCCCATCGGCCAATACAGTAACAATTGCCTGGGTGGCTATTGCCGGCCTCTGCCCCTGAATACCGTGGTGCCTTACCGCTACATTCTGGTGGGCACTGCGCCCCGAACAGCAGGTACACGATTTGTAGCTGTAGCGCTGGGCGTGACCTCGCAAAACTGGCTGGGTTATGGCGAGTGGTTCATGCAAACACTATTTCAATACACCGTCGTTCCACCGGCGTGCAGCCTGAGTTCACCCGGCAGCGTCGACCTGCGCTTTGGCTCCATCAGTAACGCCGACCTCAGCAACCAGATGCAATCGACCACTGTGTCGATCAACTGCAAGTCCGCGATGCGCGCCAACGTCTACCTGCTGCCCAACCAGGCGGTAGTCAACGCCACCACCGGCGTGACACGCACCTCGCTGGCAGGTTTGAACATGCAGGCGCTGTGGACCGACACCCTGAACCCGGTGAACTTCACTACCCCGCGCTTTATGCAGTTACGCGTGGGCAGCAATGACGTAAACCTGAGCTTCAAGCCACAACTGGCGGCCGGGCAATCACCGACGGGTGCGTTTCAGAGCCAATACACGCTGAACATCGACTATCAATGAGGGCCTTGCCATGAAAACTCCACTGCTCGCCCTGATGCTGCTCAGCAGCACCGCTCACGCTGCCGACGTGGTGAATATCACCGTCAGCGGCACCCTCACCCGCCCACCGTGCGTATTGAGTACCGGCACAACCCTGACCGCCGCATTTGGCGACGTGCGTACTGACCAGGTGGCGACCACCGGCACTGTGGAAGTGCCGGTGCGCTTGAAGTGCTCGTCGGGTTCTTCGCTAAATGTCAGCTTCACGTCCAATAACGGCACCTACACCTCCACCGTGGCCAAGACCACGGCGGATAACCTCGGTGTGTCGTTGCTGTGGGCGGACAACACGGCGGCAAACCTCAATGGCACCGTCAAGAAATACACCAACCTCAGCGGCGACGTGGATATCAGCCTCAAGGCGCAACTGGTCGAACGCGGCACGCTGGCGCCGGGCGCGTTCACCTCGTCGATGGTCATGACCCTCAATTACCTATGAAAGCGCTCGCCTGGATGCTGCTGGCCGTAGCCAGCACCGCCCTTGCGCAAGCGGCGGAAGAAGCGCAGATCGACGTCAGCGGCAAGCTGACCGCACCGCCGTGCACCGCAAGGTTTCCGAGTACGCAACAGGTGGACCTGGGCAAGGTCAACCTCAACCAGTTGGCCGACGGCAGCACCGTCGCCACCGATGTGCCGCTGGTCTTCGACTGTCAGGCGGGCGCTCAGGTCGAGCTGAGTTTGTCGGCGGGCATGGCCCGGGCCCTCACCGCCAGCCCGGTGCTGCTCACCAATCTCCCATCCCTGGGGTTGCAGGTGCAATTGCGTGACAAGACCGACAAGCCGGGGATCGGCCTGGGCCAAACCGGCACCTGGCCGGTAGAAGACGAACCGTTGGCGCTGACCCTGCGCGTCAAGCCCGTGTCCCTGGGCGAGCTGCCCGAGGCGGGTAGCTACAAAGCCACCCTGTTGATGCAGATGACGTACCGCTGATTACTGAAACTGCCGGGCTTCGATGCAATAGGTCAGCAGCGCCTGGTCACTGTCCACCTCCAGCTTGCGCATGGCCGAAATCTTCTGCGCGCTGACGGTCTTGTTGCTGCGGCTCAACTGCCGCGCGATATCGCTCACGCTCATGCCCGTCACGAATAAACGCAGCACTTCCATCTCCCGTGGCGACAGGCTCTGGAAGCGCGCCTGCACCTGGGTCACATTGGCCAAGACCGAAGTCGCGGCGGGCTCCGGTGCGCGGTAACTGCGCTGGGCACTGATCGCGCCGAGGGCCTTTTCGATCTCGCCGTGCAGGTGGTTCTTCTGGATCACCCCGGCCACACCCAATTCCTGCAAGCGGGTGAGAATCAGGCTGTTGGAAATCATGGTCAGCACCAGCACCTGGGTCGCGGGAAAGTGACGCAGGATGTACTCGATCAGCTTCAACCCATCGCCATAGGTGTCGTCACCCGGCATGTTGAAATCGGTGATCAGGACTTGCGGCCGGTGCTTGCGCAACTGCTCGATCAGTTGACTGGAACTGACCGCCTCGCCCACCAGGCTGTAGCGTGAATCACGCTGCACAATTTCGCGCACGCCCACCAGTACGATCGGGTGGTCATCGGCGATCACAACGTTCATTTCTCGCATTCTTTATCTTCCTTGTAATGGGCTTTCATCAAGTTTGCGACTCTGCCAGCAAGCACTGCGCAACCGCTGTAAGCCGTGCGCACACGCCTCGAATCTGCGTGGTGGCGTATGTATCCAGCGGTGCGTCGTACAGGGTGTTCTCCCATGCCTGACAAGCGCTGGACAGTTCCCCGGCACGCACACTGGCCAGCGCGCCGTTGAGGCTGTGCAAACGCTCACGTACGAGGGTGGCATCGCCGGCCGTCAGGCCTTGTTCGATCTGCTGCACATCCACCAGCAACGTGTCGGCCATCAGTTGGCGCATGGCCGGGGAAAGCTCGATCCAGCCTTCACGGTCCCGGTCCACCTGCACCACCGGCAAGGCCGTGGCCCGCCGGCAGTGCGCCATTAACGCCTGGCGCAGCATGCTCAGGCTCAGCGGTTTGACCACCCACGCGTTCATGCCCACCGCCAGGCAACGCTCGCCCTCCTCGCGCAGGGCATTGGCGGTGACGCCGATGATCGGCACCTGGACGCCTTGTTCACGCAACGCGCGGGCCAGGTCGTAGCCGTTGAGGCGCGGCATATTGATGTCGGTGATCACCAGGTCGAACGGCTGCGAACCCCAGATTTGCAGCGCATGCTCGCCGTCACGCGCTACGGTGGGGTGGGCGCCAAGGGCCTCGAGCTGTTCTTGCAGCACGGCCTGGCTGACCGGGTTGTCTTCGGCGACCAGCACGCGCACGTTCAGGCACGGTGCGTCCAGGCACGGCGGCATCGGCGGTTGTTCCGCAGAGGGCAGGGTTTCCTGAAGCACCGGCAAGGTGATGAACAGCGAAAAACTGCTGCCCAACCCTGGCTCGCTGACCACGCGCATGCTGCCGCCCATCAACTCACTCAAGCGCGAGCAGATAGACAGGCCCAGGCCGGCGCCATTGCCGTCCTGGTCGCCCGCTACCTGATAAAACGGCTTGAACAACTGGTCCAGCGCCTTTTCCGGAATGCCCACGCCGGTGTCAGTGACCTGCCATTGCAGGGTCACTTTATCGTCAAGTAGTTGCTGCACCATCAGGCGCAAACGCACGCGCCCGGAGTCGGTGAACTTGATCGCGTTGCCCAGCAGGTTATGCAGGACCTGCCGGATGCGGCCAGCATCGCCAAGCAGTTGCGGCGGTAGCAGCGGGTCGATCTCGGCATCGATCTGCAAGCCTTTATTGCGCGCGGTCGCGCTGAACGCCAACACCGATTCCGCCACCAACTGGCCCGGGCTGAACGGCGCCGCTTCCACGGCCATTTGCCCGGATTCGATTTTCGATACATCCAGTACGTTGCTGATCAACTGGAACAGCACAGTGGACGAACCCTGGATAATTTCCAGGTAGTGGCGCTGGCGCTCGCTCATGTCGGTCAGGGCCATCAGTTCCAGGTTGCCGAGCACGCCGTACAGCGGGGTGCGGATTTCATGGCTCATGGTTGCCAGGAACACGGTTTTGGCCTCGTTGGCTTCGGTGGCTTCCTGGCGCGCCTGGGTCAGCAACTGGGCCTCGTCCACGTGTCGGGTGATGTCGTTGCAGCCGCAGAGGAACACGTCCTCACCTTCGTACCGCGCCGCCACCACCACGACCTGCAAGTACCGCCCCTCCACCGCCAGGCACATCTCGCCGGGGGTGTCCGGGCCATCGTTGGCCTTGAGCACGTCGAGCAGCGGTGCGGTGCCCTGCAATTGCAGCGCGCGCTGGTTTTCCAGGAGTAACTGGTGATCGCTGCGGCGCACTACGCACAATCCCACCGGGGCGTTGTGCAGCATGATGCGGTTGAATGCCTCGCTCTCGAACAGACGCTCCTGCGCGCGTTGCGCCGGGCTGACGATGCGGGTCTTGTACCAATGGTTGATCCACCAGCCCAGCAGCACGGCCGCCAGAAACGTCAGGCCAAGGCCCAGCAGCGGCCATTTGGCGTAGCGCAGGAAATCCTGATAGCTGATGGCGTACAGGCCGGTCCAGTGCTCGCCACCCTCGCTGAGCATCTTGAAGCGCAAACCCTGGCTGTTGAAGCTCAGGCCCAGGGGCGCCATGTGTTCATCGCCGAGGCTGCCGAGCAACACGTCGCCCTGGGGCGAGATCAGGGTGAACTGGTTGTAGACCGACAGTTGCAGTACTCGCTCGATTTCGTCGACCTGCGAGGTGTCCACCACCGCCGCCAGCGTGAGCAGGCCCTGAGGCTGATTGGCCGGCAATACGGCGGCAGGCGCGTCGAGGCCGATCATCGCGACCACGCTGCGGCTGTTCTGGTACAACTGCGGCGGCGCACGCATCCAGCGCACGCGGCTGTCGGTCAGCAGGAGGCTTTGGCTCTGTTGCAGTTGCTGCAAGCGGCTCACCACGTCGCGGTACTGCTCGCGCAACAATGGCTGGTGCTGGCGCAAGCCGCCCACGCCGGGCACGGCCAGGCTGGCGACGGCATTGGGGGTGAACACGAACAGCTGCGGCGAGGCGTAAAACGAGCTGGCCCAGTAGCCGCCGTAGTAGTCAGTCAGTTGCACGCCAAACGCCAGTGCCCGGCGCGTGTCATCCGCCGAGAACGTCTCGGCGTGGGACAAGGTGAAGGGTAGCGACATCGCAAACCCCTTGGCCTGCAACACCACCTGCCCGCCTTCGTGCTGCAACTCCACCACCGAGGTCGACTGCACGGCCGGCAGCGGCGGCGCGTTGCTGCGGCTGTAGCCACTGGCCACGTTGCGCAGGAACGCCTCGTGCTCATGGATGATCTCCACCACGCGGGCGAAGTGGAACTCGACCTTTTCCTGTTCAGCGTCGAGCAACCGCGACACCGCCCAATAGCAACTGCTGGACAGCAACAAGGCGAGCCCCGTGAGCAATAACAGGGCTTTGTTCAAGCGTTGAGAGCTTTGCGCCAGCTTGTCCAGGCGCAGACTTGCATGTTTCATCGTCAGTACCGCAGAAGCCTGAATCAGGATATGGGGCCTATGCTTGATCCCGGCATTGGCCAATAACGCCCGGCTGACCGGGCGACCCTTCCTTCGGGCTTCTTGACTGTGTGACCCTGGCCACTCACATAAGTGCTGGCGCAGGGCCATCCTCGATTAACAGGGCGCTGAATTTTTCCGCCGCCACGGCATGGGAGATCAGGAAACCCTGCACCTGATCGCAGCGGATACGCCGCAACACCGCCAGCTCCGCCTGGGTCTCGGCGCCCTCGGCGATGGTGGTCAGCCCGAGTTTGCGGCCCAGCTCGACAATGCTTTGCAAGGCCGACGCCAGGCTTTCGTTCTCGGCACAGCCATGCACCAGTGACCGGTCGATCTTGACCTCGTTGAACGGCGTCGACACCAGGTTGAAGTAGGAACTGAACCCCTTGCCGAAGTCATCCTGCGCCAACCCAAAGCCCATCATGCGCAAGCGACATGCTCCAGCGTAGTAGTTACTGGGCAGCCGTGTGGTGGAGCTTTCCATCAATTCGAAGGTAATTTGCCGGGGTTCGGCGTCGCGGCTTTGCACCTGGGCAAGCAGGCGGTCGACCAGGTCGCTCTGGTCGAGCAAATGCGTGGGCAGGTTGATCGACACCGGCAGCCGGTAACCGAGTTGCGCCCACTGGGCCTGGGCGATGAGGGTTTGGCCGAGAATGCAGGTGAGCAAGCGGGTTTCCAGGTCAAGGCGCTCGATGTCGTCAAGAAACGCGCCGGGCATCAATAACCCTTCCACCGGGTGCACCCAGCGTGCCAGGGCTTCGGCGCCCACGATGCGCCCGTCATGCAGGGATTTTTTCGGCTGGAACCACGCCTGGATTTCACCATTGGCCAAGGCGCGCTCAAGGTTCTCCCGGGCATGGCTGACACCCCGGTGGCAACACGGCGTGCGCGCCTGCTCGGCGAGTTTGTCGAGGCAATCGCGCAGGGTGCGCACCTCGCGTTCGCGCACCGGCTTGGAGATTAGCCCGGCGACGGTCAGGCCGAGGTTCCCGGCCACCTGCCCGGCGCCCACCAACATGCGCCGCGACGCCACGCTCATCAGCGCCAGCGCAGGCGGCGCGTGCATGCGGGCCAAGTGCTGGATCAGTTGCACACCGTCCATCCCCGGCATCATCAAGTCGCTGAGCAGCAGATCGTAGCGCTGTCGGGCCAGGCGTTGCAGCGCGGTGGCGCCATCCCAGACCACATCGACGTCAAACCCGCCGATGGCCTGGAAGACGTTGATCAAGTACTCATGCTGGAAAGGATGGTCTTCCACGATGAGTACGCGATAGGCGCTCAAAGCACCCTCCTCTGATAGCGATGCAGGCACTGGTAGAGGGCGCGCAGGGTGAACGGCTTGACCAGGCAATGATCCATGCCAGCGTTCAGGCAGCGCTCGGCTTCGTCGAGCATCGCGTTGGCGGTGGCCCCGATGATCGGCAGTGAGCAACCCAGGCGACGCAGTTGTTCGGTGAGTTCATAGCCGTTCATGCGTGGCATGTTGACGTCGGTGAGAATCATGTCGAACGCGGTATCACCCCACAGTGACAGCGCTTCAATGCCGTCGCCGGCCAGCACCACGCTGCAGCCGAGCTCTTCCAACTGGTCGCGCAGGATCAACTGGTTGATCAGGTTGTCTTCGGCCACCAGCAGGCGCAGGTTGAGGCTGAACTCGGTGGGCTTCTCGCTGATCCTCGGCGACAACAACTCTTCGCTGCCCTGGGCGCGGCTGACCGCGCGGTTGAGCGCCTGCAGGTTGTTCAGGCCGATCTGCCAGGGATAAGCGCCATGCTCGTCGACCGCGGCCATCACCCGCGGCCCGGACCAATGCAGCAACTGGTCGGGCTCGGTCGGGCCGGGATACAGCTCGACCAATACCGCGCCGGGGTCGGCCTCGGCGGACTCCGGCGCACCGAGTTGCGCGCGCGCGCCCCAGCGACGCAACCAGCCGCCAACACTTTCCGCCAGCTCACGCACCGGCGACACCACATACACCCGCTCGCCGAGCAGCGGCTGCGCCCAGGGAGCCTGGTCGTCGTCGTTGACTTGCTCCAGCGGCAAGGTGAAGGAAAAGCTGCTGCCCAGGCCCGGTTCGCTGACCACCCGCAAGGTGCCGTTCATCAAGTGCATCAGGCGCTTGCAGATCGACAAGCCCAGGCCGCTGCCGGCGACCACATTCGCATTGCCGCTGACCTGGAAGAACGGCTCGAACAGGTACCGCTGGTCTTCCTCGGCGATGCCCTTGCCGGTGTCGACTACCTGCCACTGCAACATCGTGCGCTCGCCTTCACGGCTTTCCAGGCGCAGACGCAAGACAATCCGGCCGCTTTCGGTGAATTTCAGCGCGTTGTTCAGCAGGTTATTCAGGATCTGGCGGATGCGTGTGACATCCCCGCTCACGTGGTCGGGCAACTGCGGGTCGAGGCAGGCGAACAACTGCAGGCCCTTGCTTTGGGCGGCGCCTGCGTAGCCCTGGATCACTTCCTGCACCAACTCGATCGGTGAGAACGTGCTGAACTCTAGGGACAGTTGTCCCGCTTCGATTTTCGACACGTCCAGCACATCGCAGATCATTTGCAGCAAGTTCGCCGACGAGCCCTCGATGGCATTCAGGTAGCCACGCTGCTGGCTGTTAAGGTCGGTGCGCGCAAGCAATTCCAGGGTGCCCAGCACGCCATACAATGGCGTGCGGATTTCATGGCTCATGGTTGCCAGGAACAGGGTCTTGGCCTCATTCGCCGCGTCCGCCAGCGTGCGCGCCTGCTGCAGGGCCAACTCCACCTGCTTGCGTTCGGTGATGTCGCTGAAGGCGCAGATCAGCACCTCCTCACGCTGGTAACGGGTTGGCGCGAAACTCAAGTACAGGTGACGACCGTCGGCCATTTGCAGCTCGTCGGTGCTGCTTTGTTCCGACTCATCGAACGCGCGGCGAATCCAGCCGTGACACAGTTGCTGGCGCTCGTGGCCGTTGCCCAGCCATTGCCGGGACAGGGGGTTTTCCAACACTACCTCGCCGTCGCTGCGGCGCAGCACGCACAAGGCCACTGGCGCGATACGAATCACCGCGCTGCTGAATGCCTCACTCTCCACCAGCGCTTCGATGCGATTGGCTGCCGGGATAATCAAACGCTGATCGATGCGCCGCACCAACCGCACCATCAACAAGCTGGCCGCTGCGCACAACAGCAGGCACAGCAGCAACGGCATGGCCAGGCTGGGCAACAGTGAACTCAGCTCCAGGCTGTAGACGATCTGCCACTGGGAGTAACCCAGGTGCTTGCGAATGGCCAAGCGATCCGGCAGCCAGCGGCTGCCTTCCCAACCAAAGCTGGCCGTGGCGTGATACTGGCGCAGCACCTGCGCAGCCGAGGGTTGATGAGGCGTGCTGCTGAAAATCAGCTGCCCGGCGCCGTCAAGCAACATGAAGTCCCCGGCTTTTTCATGCTGCAGGGCGTTGATCAGGTCCGGGCCGTCCACCTCCAGCCCGAGCCAACCCGACGTGGGGCTACGGTCATCGAGGCGGGTGAAGATGTATAGCGGTGAATCCAGGCGGCTCTGCTCAGTCAGCCACAACTCATCGCTGACCGAGACCTTGCCGGTGTCCACCGCCATCAACCGCTGCAATACCGGCTGCGGCACATTCTCCGGGGCCGCCCCAACGGTAAACAGGCGCTCCACCACCGGCTCGGCGCGCTGCGCGACGTAGATCAGGTTGACCTGGTTGACCTGCAGGTAATCAAGCAGGCGCCTAGTCAGCCAAAGGCTCCAGATATTGCCCGCCTCGCCCAAGGTGATGTGCAACTCTTCGGCCGGCACATTATTGAGGTTGCCCACGGGTGGCGTGACATGACGAACCGTCGACAGGCCGAGGCTTTTGAGCAGCGTCTGGCGGCTGACAAAAAAACTCTGCGCATCGGAAATCGCCTCATTCATATAACTGCGCCGTAGCGAAATTTCCTCATTCAACGCCGCACGCAAGTAGCTGTAGGCACCCACATACACGCCGAGCACCAATGCCAGGGCAAACAGCCGCAACAACTTGCGCGCGGCCTTGGGCGTCGAAAAAGAAGAGTCGAGTGGTTGCAGGAAATGTTTGAGCTTCATCGCCAAAAGAGTAAGCGTGGCGAGAGGGTAGTTGAATAAGACGGATCTCAAAGCCCCGCACTGCTTGCGCCGATGGAACTCTCGCGCAACACGCTGTTCTAGACACCTTCGTCGCTGCTTGCGTAGCATCGGCGGCTGTCCTTCGTGCACTTCATCAAACAGAGTTACCCATGACTATCCAGCAAACACCCGGGCACGTGCTGCCCGCGCGCAGCGCCGCCAAAATGGAAGCGGCCATGGCCGTGGGCGCCTTTGCGATCGGCACCGGCGAATTCGCCATCATGGGGCTGATGCCCGACATCGCCCACAACCTCAATCTCAGCGAACCGCAAGTGGGCCACGCCATCAGCGCCTATGCGCTGGGCGTGATGGTCGGCGCCCCGCTGCTGGCGATCCTCGGCGCCAAGTTGCTGCGTAAACACATGCTGCTATTGCTGATGGGCCTTTATGCCCTGGGCAACCTCGCCACGGCGTTTACCCCGACCTTCGGTTCGCTGGTGGCCTTCCGCTTTATCAGCGGCCTGCCCCACGGCGCCTACTTCGGCATCGCCGCCGTGGTCGCCTCCAGCATGGTGCCCAACGACAAACGCGCTGGCGCCGTCGCCCGCGTGATGATGGGCCTGACCCTGGCCATGCTGCTCGGCAACCCCATCGCGACCTTCCTCGGTCAACACTTGGGCTGGCGCTCGGCGTTTGCACTGGTCAGTGCTATCGCCCTGTGCACCATCGCGCTGGTCTGGCAATTCGTACCGGATCGCCACGACGAACCCCGCAGCGACCCGCGCAAAGAACTGCGTGCCTTCACCAAACCGCAGGTGTGGATGGCGCTGTCCATTGGCGCTATTGGGTTTGCCGGGATGTTCTGCGTGTTCAGCTACCTGGCGCCGACCATGCTCGAAGTGACCAAAGTCTCGCCGCAGTGGATTCCCTTCGGTCTGGCCGCGTTTGGCGTAGGCGGCATCATCGGCAACATCGCCGGCGGCAAGCTGTTTGATCGCCTGCAATTTCGCGCAGTGGGCTGGATTATGGTGTGGTCGATGGCCGTGCTGATCTTCTTCACCTTCGCCGCGAGTTCGCTGTGGGGCGTACTGCTGGGTATTGGCCTGGTCGGCACCATGATCGCCATGGCCGCGCCGCTGCAAATCCGCTTGATGGACATTGCGCATGAGGCACCGAGCCTGGCGGCGGCGTCCAACCACGCGGCGTTCAACCTGGCGAATGCGCTGGGGCCGTGGTTCGGTGGGATGGCGATTACGGCGGGGTATGGGTGGACCAGCACGGGCTACATTGGCGCGGCTACGGCGCTGGTAGGCTTGGGCATCTACCTGATCGCCCGACGTATGAAAGGCGGTCACTAAAGCCCTCCCACGATCCAATGTGGGAGCGGGCTTGCTCGCGAAAGCGGTGGGTCAGTCACTGAGTAAATGACTGCCCCACCCGCTCAGTCAGTCATCATGCATCAACCCCGAACCATACTCCCCGTAACTGCTCCCCAGCGCGTTGCCCCCAAAATTCATCTTGGCGGCCTTGCTGGGGCTGTGGTCGCCAAAGGCTTGGCATCCCCCTGAATAACAAGGGTCGCTACTCAGGTCGCTACTCATGCCCGATGAACCCGACGAACAAGCGGCCAAGAGCAACATGCCTGCGACCATCACGACTTTGACGAGGTTGGAGATCATTTTTTCAGTTCCCTTTGGGCTTATGGGCTGAGCGTAGGCCTCAATGCCGGTGAGAATTATGAAACTTTGCCGTAGGACAGGATCGGTTCAGGTTGATGTCGTTTTGGCGACGAATTATCCAGGCACATATTCTGATTGGCGATATCAACAGTTAGCCCCTACATATTAAAGCCGACCAGGCATCAATTCAGATGAACCTGCGGCCTACGTAGAGGGAAGCTCAAGTAATGGCTAAAGACGAAAAAACCAGTGAAAGCATCGCTTCAAAAGCAGCCAAGCTGCTGGCGGATCCCACCACTCCGCCGGATGTGAAATCTGTGGCGGCTTCGGCGCTGACTCAGGCGCCCGACAAAAAGAAGAAATAAGCTGAAAACCGTGCCAGGGTGGCTGGAGCTCTGGCACTCGCCACCACGGCACCACGCCCATTCCTGTTAAACTGTCCGCCCTTCGCCTTATCCATCTCAGATCCTAATGTCCTCACCTATAGCACCAACGCCATCGTTCTCCCGTCGCTTCTCCGTTGCTCCCATGATGGATTGGACGGACAGACACTGCCGCTTCTTCCTGCGCCTGCTCTCCAAAAACGCCCTCCTCTACACCGAGATGGTCACCACCGGCGCAATCCTCCACGGCGACCACGAACGCTTTCTGCGCCATAACGAGGCCGAGCATCCACTCGCCTTGCAGTTGGGCGGTAGCGTCCCCGCGGACCTGGCCGCTTGCGCCCGCATGGCCCAGGACGCCGGTTACGACGAGGTGAACCTCAACGTCGGCTGCCCCAGCGACCGGGTGCAAAACAACATGATTGGCGCGATCCTGATGGCACACCCTGCGTTGGTGGCGGATTGCGTAAAGGCGATGCAGGACGCGGTCTCGATCCCGGTAACGGTTAAGCACCGCATCGGCATCAACGGCCGGGACAGTTACGCCGAGCTGTGCGATTTCGTTGGCCAGGTGAAGGACGCGGGCTGCACCAGTTTTACCGTGCATGCGCGAATCGCCATTCTGGAAGGGCTGTCACCGAAGGAAAATCGGGACATCCCGCCCTTGCGCTACGAGGTTGCCGCCCAGTTGAAGCAGGATTTCCCTGAACTGGAGATCATCCTCAACGGCGGCATCAAGACCCTCGAACAGTGCCAGGAGCATTTGCAGACCTTCGACGGCGTGATGCTGGGCCGCGAGGCTTATCACAATCCGTATTTGCTGGCCGAGGTGGATCAGCAGCTGTTTGGCAGCACTGCACCTGTTATCTCCCGCGCCGAGGCGCTGGCGCAGTTGCGTCCTTATATAGCCGAACACTTGGCGACAGGTGGCTCGATGCATCACATCACGCGCCACGCACTGGGGCTGGGGACGGGTTTCCCGGGGGCGCGGAAGTTTCGGCAGTTGTTGTCGGTGGATATTCATAAGGCCAGTGATCCGCTGGCGTTGCTGGATATGGCCGGGGAGTTGTTGGAGGGGCGGTGATTTGGGTGTCAGTGGGTTTATTGGGTGGCTGACACGACGCCTTCGCGAGCAAGCCCGCTCCCACATTTGGATGGGGGGGATGTCAGGAAGATGGGGCAAGGCTGCTCCCACCGTTTGATCGGGTGGTCATCGGGCAGTTGGGTTGAACCTGCTGGCTGTTTTGGCCTCCTATTGAGCATTGGCCGGTGATTCAAACGGCTGTTTTCAGGTTGTTGCCCTCGCAAACGATCGAATGCATTTGCGCCCTTGAGCGGCTGTCAGCGCTCGGGTAATGTCATCAGACCCACAGGACAGAGCACGCCCATGACTTCCAAGCTGGAACAACTCAAGCAATTCACCACTGTAGTAGCCGATACCGGCGATTTTTCTACCCTCGCCAAGCTCAAGCCACAAGACGCCACTACCAACCCTTCCCTGCTGCTCAAGGCCGCGTCGATCCCAGGCTATGCCAAGCTGCTGGACGAGGCTGTTGCCGACTGCAACGGCGATGTAGGCCTGGCCAGCGACCGTTTCGCGGTAGCCGTCGGCCAGGAAATCCTGAAAGTGGTGCCCGGCCGCATTTCCACCGAGGTGGATGCCCGCTTGTCGTTCGATACCGACGCGGTACTCAAGCGCGCCCATCGCCTGATCGACCTGTACGACAAGGCCGGCATTGGCCGTGACCGCGTGCTGATCAAGATCGCTTCCACCTGGGAAGGCATCCGCGCCGCCGAGCAGCTGGAAAAGGAAGGCATCCAGACCAACCTGACGCTGCTGTTCTCCTTCGCCCAGGCCGTGGCTTGCGCCGAAGCCGGCGTGTTCCTGATTTCGCCGTTCGTGGGCCGTATCTACGACTGGTACAAGAAGGCCAACGGTAACGATTACACCGGCTCCGAGGATCCGGGCGTGCAGTCGGTGACGCGCATCTACAACTACTACAAGGCCAATGGCTACAAGACCGTAGTAATGGGTGCAAGCTTCCGTAACCTGAGCCAGATCGAAGAGCTGGCTGGTTGCGACCGTCTGACCATCAGCCCGGACCTGCTGGAAAAACTCGCAGCCGACAACGGCAAGCTGGAACGCAGATTGTCGCCAGGCCATGCGGGCGAAGCTCGTGTGCACTTGACCGAAGCGCAGTTCCGTTGGGAATCCAACGAAGATGCGATGGCCACCGAGAAACTGGCCGAGGGCATTCGTCAGTTCGCCCGCGACCAGGAAAAACTCGAAGCGCTGTTGACCGCCAAGCTCTAAAAACGGCGGCGACAAAAAGGGCGGCACCTGTGAGGGTGCCGCCCTTTTTTTGTATTAGCCGATTTCGAGCCGAACTCAGTTAAAAATGTGGGAGGGGGCTTGCTCCCGAATACAGGCGTCAGTCGCTACATTCACTACTGACCCGCCGCTTTCGGGAGCAAGCCCCCTCCCACACTTTGACAGTGTTTCAGCTGGAAATTAGTGCCGCTCCAGCGCATTCACCAGGTCGTGGAACGCCTCGCGGTTGGAGTCGTTCAAGCCCATCAGGATCTTGTGGGCTTCCAGTACCTTGACCCGTACCACTTCCTCGGACTGGTCCTGGGACGGCAGGTCGGTCAGGCATTCCGGGCACGGGATCGGGCGGTCAACGATGTTGAACACTTGATCGAAGCCCATGGACTGCAACAGACGGGTGATGTCTTCGTGGGTGGTGACGACGGTCGGCAGCAGTCCGACCTTCTGCCGAGACAGAATGGACAACTTGGCCAACAGCCCAAGGGTGGTGCTATCGATGCTGCGGGTTTCGGTCAGATCGATCACGATCGCCGAGAAATTCAAGGCTGTGAAGATCCGCTCAATCGTCGCATCCAGCGCCGAACACAAGGTCAGGCGCACTTCACCGACAAACTTCAGGACAAAAGTCCCGTCTTGCTCGGCGAATTGGATTCTTCCGGTACTCATCAAAGATTCCTGCTCAACACCAATAGGGCGATATCATCCGGCATCTCCCCTAGCGTGGCCAATCCAAAAACCTGCCGCAGGCCATCCAGGCTGCCGCCCGCCGACCTGACCCGTTGGGGCAAGGCGGCTTCTTTCTCTTTGAGTGTAGGCTCTGGCAAAAGGTCCAGGATACCGTCGGACATCAGCGTCAGGCTGAACGTCGGCGGCAATTCCAGGATGTGGTCTTCGTAGGTGGCTTCATTGAACAAGCCAACCGGCAAACCACGCCCTTCCAGGTAGCGCACACTGTCTGGAGTGTATAAAACCGGCAATGGCAGGTGACCGCCAATGCTGTAGGTCAAAAGACCTGTTTCTTCATCAATCACGCCGCCGACCATCGTCACGTGCTTGCCCAGCTTGCAGCTGATCAGGCCCCGGTTGATGTGGCCCAGCACTTGCGAAGGGGTGAACTCCGGCAAGGTGCCATTGCGCTTGGATTCGAACAACAGCCGTGTAGTCATGAACTTCAACAACACGGTCACGAATGCGGAGGAGGCGCCGTGGCCGGAAACGTCGGCCAGGTAGAACGCGACACGCCGCTCATCAACGCGGAAGTAGTCGACGAAATCACCCGACAGGTACAGCGACGGGATGATCTGGTGGGCAAACTTGAACTCGTCGATGCTCCACGGGCTCACCGGCAGCATGTTCATCTGCACCTGGCGACCGGCGTTCTGGTCTTCCTGGAGCAGGTTCAGGCTGGCTTCGAGTTCGCGGTTGGCGGTTTCGAGCTTTTCACGGTAACGCTGGTTTTCCAGCAGCAGCCGTGCACGATCCAGGGCACGACGCACCGAGTGCTCCAGCACAGCCAGGTCTTCCAGGGGCTTGATCAGGTAGTCGGCAGCGCCGAGGCGCAAGGCCTCGACGGCATCGTTCATCACGCCGGCACCGGACACGACAATCACCGGCGTCTGCGGGGCGATGTCGGTTACCTGGCGGATCAGCTCAAGGCCGCCCACCTGGGGCATGCGCAGGTCGCAGATCACAAGGTCGGGCTTGTCGCGCTCGAATACCTGGAGACCCTGGAGGCCGTTGCTGGCCTGCAGGACGCTGAAGCCACTGTCTTCCAAATAGGCCGCAAGACTCGCGCGCACTACTTCGTCGTCATCGATTATCAGCAGCGTGGCACTGGTTTTCTGCATGTGGGCAAACGGCGCCAGAATTAGGTTGGCGTAGGCAGCTCGACAATGGCCGGGCTTACTACTGGATTCGCTTTCTAGCCTCTCTGTCCTACAAAACGCCGAGTTATTGCCGACGCACAAAGGTAAAGCAGAGGTGCCCTTCTAAGGCGCAGACGGTACTCCCATCCGCCAGGGGTTTCAAGCTCACGGCGATGGTCGCCGGGCGTCTTTACATCGCAAATCACCAGTAGTTATAAGAACGCATAAAACCGCGACTTAAAGTAAGCACGTAACCCACGGATAAACCTCGAATGCCGCCCACAAAAAAGGCGACCCGAGGGCCGCCTTCTTCTTTCAAGCCTGGGGCTTAAAAGTCGTCTACAACCTTGCCATCCTTGACCTTGAACTCGCGGTTCTGCAAGTAGGCGTTGCGGATGAAGGTGTATTTGTCGCCGCTGATCAGCTTCTCGGAGGACAGCAGGCTGGCACGCGTGTCGACGATATTCAGGCCGAAGGTGCTGTTGCGCCAGCCGATATCGTTCATGTAGCGGTACGGCTGGGTGTAGCTGTCCACGTATTTGGACGGCGCGTCACGCAGGGTGCTTGGGCCCAGCAGTGGCAGCATCACGTAAGGACCGCTGTCGACGCCCCAGTAGCCGAGAGTCTGGCCGAAGTCTTCGTCGTTGCGTTGCAGCCCCATTTTGGTGCCGACATCAACGAAACCCAGCACGCCGAACGTGGTGTTCATCAGCAAGCGGGCAGTGTCGACGCCTGCAGCGTGGGGCTTGAGTTGCAGCACGTCGTTGGCAAAGTTGCCGACGTCGCCGATGTTGCGGAAGAAGTTGTGGATCCCGTCCTGCACGAACTGCGGGGTCACGAACTGATAGCCTTGAGCCAATGGCTTGAGGGCATAGGTATCAACGGTATCGTTGAAGGTGAAGATCGGGCGGTTGACGCTTTCCCATGGATCATCTTCCGAGGCCGCCTGGGCTACGAAAGGAACCAGCAAAATACTCGCACATACGGACAGCTGAGCTAGACATTGGCTCCAGCGCATAGCTTGAACTCCTTGAATGGTCTGTCATGGGCGCTATGCCCTGAATGAGGCCGTCAGTATATGACGGAAGTGTCAGATTAGGCAGCCTTGCAGAAATGTCATTCAGCAAATGCACAAAATTCCTACAATTGCTGCGGGTGTAACTTGCTTGTCACCCAAGTCCGGTAGCGTCACTGCTATTTCAGGGACGTCGAAATGCCACACGCCGAGATTGTTAGTGCCAGCACCCCGTCCTTGACGGCCGTACTGTTCGGGCTTAGTGGCTGCCTGGTGGACTTTGGTTCCCAGGCCCGCGCCGATTCCGCGCCTTCCAGCGATACCCATGCCACTGTCGGCGCCCTGAAGATCCTGCGCAGCCTCGAAGAACAGCGCGTCCCTTGTGCATGGCTGGACGAGTTGCCGGCGTCGGTTTCCACACCGCTGGCCGCCGGGCTACCCCGCTGGATCAAGGCTGCCAAGCCCTCCTCCACCCGCTGGCCGGCGCCTCACGCCTGCTGGCAGGCCCTGATGGAACTGAATATCGAACGCCTGGAAGGCTGCGTCCTGGTCAGCGGCGAGCCACGCCTGCTGCAATCGGGGCTCAATGCCGGGCTGTGGACCATTGGCCTGGCATCCTGTGGCTCATTGTGCGGGCTTTCGCCGCAGCAATGGCAAGCACTCAGCGAGAAGGAACGCGAGCATAAGCGCGCCAAAGCCACTGTCGCGCTCTATGGCCTGGGCGTGCATTCGGTGATTGACCACCTGGGCGAACTGCAGACCTGCCTGGCCGACATCAGCCTGCGCCAGCTCAAAGGCGAGAAGCCCTGATCGAGATCATGCACAGTAGGCGCCAGTGGATTAATCTACAGGTCAGCCCATAGACCTTTCCCGGCGTGCCGCGGTCTATGTCAGTGCCTATCGATAAAAGGAAGAACGCCATGCCTGCCCGCGAACAACTGCAAGAACAGGTCAAAATTTTGCGCGAGCAATTGGATCAGAATCCAGAAATGCCCCTCGAACAGCGCGAAGAGCTGCGAGATTTGATTGCTGAACTGGAAGTTCAGGAGCCACTGGAAGGTGCCATTCAGGATCCAAGCATCGCCGACGGTGTGAACCTGGCCGTAGAACGCTTCGAACTGGAGCACCCGGGCATTGCCGGGACCTTGCGCAATATTGTGGTGACCCTGGGTAACATCGGGATCTAATAGTCGGACACCTATCAAATGTGGGAGCGGGCTTGCTCGCGAATGCGGTCCGTCAGCTGATACATAAGCTGGCTGATACACCGCTTTCGCGAGCAAGCCCGCTCCCACATTTATTTTGGGTGAAGGCTACTGTCGAGCCAGGCGCAGGTTCTGGAACTGCTGCTCTTCAGTACTGCGGTACGGGTTGATATCGAGCCCGCCACGCCGCACATAGCGCGCATACACCGTCAGTTTCTCCGGCTTGAGCAAGCGCTGCAGATCGAGAAAGATCCGCTCCACGCACTGTTCATGGAAGTCCGAATGCTGGCGGAAGCTCACCAGGTATTCCAGCAGGCTGGCATGATCCAGCGCCGCGCCGCGGTACTCCACCGCCACACTGCCCCAGTCAGGCTGGCTGGTCACCGGGCAGTTGGACTTGAGCAGATGACTGTGGACGCTCTCCTCCACCACGCGCGAATCGTCGCAACGCAGCAGTTCCGGGCGCGGGTGCTCGTAGTTGCTGACGGTAATGTCCAGGTCATCAATGCACACACCCGGCAACGCGACCACGCCTTCGGCTTCAACCTCGCCCAGGCTGCGGATGCGCACGCCAACGGGCTTGCCGGCCGCTGCACTCAGGTCGGCGCGCAACGTCGCTTCAAGGCTTTGCACATCGGCAAACGCGGTTTGGTTCAGCGAGTTGAGGTACAACTTGAACGACTTCGACTCGATGATGTTCGGCGAGTCGGCCGGGATACTGAATTCACCGATGGCCACCACGGGTTTGCCGGATGGCAGCAGCCAGGACAGTTCGAAGCAGTTCCAGAAATCCACGCCTTTATACGGCAGGGTCTCGGCACTCAGGCCCAGCTCGGCCCACTTGGCGGCGCGAGGAATCGGGAACAGCAACGACGGGGTGTAGGTGGAGATGTATTCACTGGACTTGCCCAGCGGCGAATGTTCGGCTGCGGGATGCATGGCGGAAACCTGGCTAAATAAACGCCGCCATTCTACCCGCCTTTGCCCGTCAATGGCTTACTGGCTGACGGTCAGCTTGCCGACCATGCCCGCCTGGTAATGCCCCGGAATGTTGCAGGCAAACTCCAAGCCGGTGGCCTTGGTGAAGGTCCAGGTCAGCTCGGCGGTCTTGCCTGGCTCTACCAACACGCTGTTGGGGTCGTCGTGCTTCATGCCTGCCATATCACCATGCCCCATCGCACTGTGGTCCATTTTGCCCATGCCGGTGGCCGTCAGCATGCCGCTGGCCTGCATCTGCAGCATCTCTTTCTGATGCGCTGCGTGCATGGCGGCATCGCCAAGGTTGAATTCATGAAGCAATTGGCCTTTGTTGACCAGCACAAAGCGCACAGTCTCACCGGCTTTTACATCAATAGCCTTGGGCGAAAAGGAAATATCCTGCAGTACCACTTCCACGGTGCGCGTGGCCTTGGCGGCGGGCGCGGCCTCACCGAAGGCGAAGGTTTCAGCCGGGGATGCCAGCACCGGAAGACTCATCGCCATCAGGCAGCCCGCCAACAACCAGGATTTACGTAAAAACATGCTCACACTCCAAAGGTTCGGAATCAGTCTGTGGGACACTTTACGAACGCGCCGCTGCCAGCCAGCTGACTGCCAGATTACAACTTTGTCAGCTTGAGCCTGCTGCCGGATGTGCGCGGTATAACGTCTGTGTTCCCGTAAAACCATGAGCCGCCCATGAAACTGCTGATCGTCGAAGACCAACCGAAAACCGGCCACTACTTGCGCCAGGGGCTGGCCGAGGCCGGGTTCAACACCGAGCTGGTGGCCGACGGCACCAGCGGCCAGCACCTGGCGCTGACCGGTGACTACGACCTGTTGATCCTCGATGTGATGCTGCCAGGTCGCGATGGCTGGCAGATCCTCCAGGCCGTACGCAACGCCGGGCTCGACATGCCGGTACTGTTCCTTACCGCGCGGGACGCCGTGGAAGACCGGGTGCATGGCCTGGAACTGGGCGCCGACGATTACCTGGTCAAGCCCTTCGCCTTCTCCGAACTGCTGGCCCGGGTGCGCAGCCTGTTGCGCCGTGGCAGCAGCCCCCCCCAGGAAACCAGCCTGCAACTGGCCGACCTGCGCATGGACCTGATCCGCCGCCGGGTAGAGCGCGACGGCCAGCGCATCGACCTGACGGCCAAGGAGTTTTCCCTGCTGGAACTGCTGCTGCGCCGCCAGGGCGAAGTACTGCCCAAGTCGCTGATTGCCTCTCAGGTGTGGGACATGAACTTCGACAGCGATACCAACATCATCGAAGTCGCGATCCGCCGCCTGCGCCTGAAGGTCGACGACAACTTTCCCAACAAGCTGATCCATACGGTACGCGGCATGGGCTACGTGCTTGAGGAGCGGTTCAGTTGATGAAACGGATTTCCCTGGCCAGCCGCCTGGCACTGCTGTTTGCTGGCTGTACCGCCGTGGTTTCATTGCTGGCCGGCGTGCTGTTCAACCATGCCAGCGAGGCGCACTTTATCGAGCTGGACCAGCAGTTGCTCGACGGCAAGCTGATAGCGCTGCGCAGCACATTGCAAGGTGCCGACACGCCAGAACGGTTTGCCTTACGAGAAACAACGCTGCGAGAAGAACTCAATCGCCAGCCCGACCTGGCCCTGCGCATCACCGCCGGCGATCAGCGCTGGTTCGACGGCGCTCCCGGCATCACCCTGCCCCAGGCGCCTGGCCTGCACAGCGTGCAGAACGCCGGCACCGATTACCGCGTGTACAACGCGCCGCTGATTCCTGGAAACGCTGACTCGCCACGCCTGACGCTGATGCTCGACATCACCCACCATCAACACTTCCTGCAACGCATGCAGCATCTGATCTGGCTGACCGTCGGCCTTTCCGCCCTGGCCACCGCCCTGCTCGGCGCTTGGGCCGCCCGCAGCGGGTTGCGACCGCTGAGGCGCATGAGCGAAGTCGCCAGCGGCGTCTCTGCCCACTCCCTGACCCAGCGCCTGCCCCAGGAACAAATGCCCGCCGAACTGGCGGAACTCGCCCAGTCCTTCAACGCGATGCTTGGCCGCCTGGACGATGCCTTCCAGCGCCTTTCGGCGTTTTCTGCCGACATCGCCCATGAACTGCGCACGCCACTGTCGAATTTGCTGACACAGACCCAAGTCATCCTCACGCAGCCACGGGCGCTGGAGGACTACCGCGAAGCCCTGCACAGCAACCTGGAAGAACTGCAATGGATGGCGCAGTTGGTCAACGACATGCTGTACCTGGCCAAGGCGGACCATGGGCTGCTGGTGCCCAAGCGCGAAACCCTGGTGCTGGCGGACGAGGTGGAGGCATTGCTGGAGTTTTTCGCACCGCTGGCGGAGGACGTCCAGGTGCGGCTGGTTCGGGAAGGCAACGCCAGCACTTCAGGTGACCGCAGCATGTTGCGCCGGGCGATTTCCAACCTGCTGGATAACGCGTTGCGGTTCACCCCGCCGGGTGGCGAAGTCAGCGTGCGGATTGTCGAGGGGATGCAAGGCGTGACGCTGAGTGTGCAAAACACCGGGGAAGGCATTCCCGAGGCATTGTTGCCACGGTTGTTTGACCGGTTTTACCGGGCAGATCCGGCGCGTCATGAAGGGAGCAGCGAACATGCGGGGCTGGGTTTGGCGATTACCCAGTCGATTGTGCGGGCCCATGGGGGGCGGATTTTCTGTGAGTCGGGGGCGGGATGGGCGAGGTTTGTGATGGCGTTGCCGCAGGGGTATTGATGCAAGCTGTAGCGGCCCTTTCGCGAGCAAGCCCGCTCCCACATTTTGACCGGGTGCATTCAGGAAGAACGCGGTCAAAATGTGGGAGCGGGCTTGCTCGCGAAGGCGGTCTTAAGAATTACGAATACCTGAGGGCATGCGCCGGCTCAATCTTCGCCGCCCGATACGCCGGATAGATGGTCGCCAAAAAGCTCAACACAAACCCCGCCGAGCAAATCAGCAACACATCCCCACCCTGCAACTGCGAAGGCAGGTTGCTGACGAAATACACGTCCGAACTGAAGATATGCTGCCCGGTCACCCGTTCCAGCCAACCCACCAGTTCACTGACGTTCAGCGCCGCAATCACGCCGAGGATGCCACCGATCAAGGTACCGACGATCCCGATCACCGTCCCCTGCACCATGAAGATCGCCATGATCTGCCGCGGCGTGGCGCCGATGGTGCGCAGTATCGCAATGTCGGCGCCCTTGTCGTTCACCACCATGATCAAGGTCGCGATGATGTTGAACGCCGCCACCGCGACGATCATCAGCAACAGCAGGCCTATCATGGTTTTTTCCATCTTCATCGCGCTGAACAGGCTGCCCTGGGTGTGGGTCCAGTCGTCGGCCTTGTAGTCGGCACCGAGGCTGGCGGCGATATCCGCCGAGACCTTGGGTGCGGCATACAAGTCTTTCACCGCCAGGCGCACGCTTTGCACCTGGTTCGGCTCCCAATGCTGTATCTCGGCGGCGTCGGCCATGTGGATCAGGGCCATGGAGCCATCCAGCTCCGCGCCCACCTTGAACACACCCACCACGTTCAAACGCTGCATACGCGGGGTGATGCCACCGGGCGCACTGCTGATTTCCGGCACGATCAGGGTCAGCTTGTCGCCGACGTTCAGGCGGAAACGCCGGGCGGTGATTTCGCCGATCACCACACCGAACTCGCCCGGTTTCAGGTCTTCCAGATGGCCCTGGACAATATGTTGGGCCACGATCGACACCTTGCCTTCCTGGGCCGGATCAACGCCACTGATCTCGATCGGCTGCATCGCGCCCTTGTAGGAGAGCATGCCGTCCATCTGTGTGAACGGTACGGCAGCGGTGACTTCCGGATTCTTCATCGCGGCATCTGCCACCGGCTGCCAGTCGCTGATGGGCTTCACGCCAACGATGGTCGCGTGGGGCACCATGCCGAGGATGCGTGAGCTCATTTCCCGCTGGAAACCGTTCATTACCGACAACACCACGATCATCGCCAGCACGCCGAGGGCGAGGCCGATCATCGAGGTCATCGAGATAAACGAAACAAAACGGTTGCGGCGCTTGGCGCGGGTATAGCGCGTGCCGATGAAAATCGATAACGGTCTGAACATTCGCGGGCACCGTTGAAAAAATAGAAAACCCGGCGCCGGGCGCCGGGCTTGAAACAGGTCAGATGGCGACCAGATGACCTTCCTGCAGGTGCAACACACGGTCCATCTGGCGGGCCATGCTCATGTCATGGGTCACCACCAGGAACGCAGTGCGCATCTGGGTGCTCAACTCCAGCATCAAGTCCTTGATGCCCTGGGCGGTATGGGAGTCGAGGTTGCCGGTCGGCTCGTCGAGCATCACCAGGCCCGGGTTGTTGACCAGGGCACGGGCAATCGCCACACGCTGGCGCTCGCCGCCGGACAACTCAGCCGGTTTGTGCTCCAGGCGATGACCCAGGCCGACGCGCTCCAGCAACGCCTGGGCACGCTGGCGTGCTTCCGGGATCGCGGTCTTGCCGATCAACAGCGGCATGCAGACGTTTTCCAGGGCGGTGAACTCGGGCAGCAAGTGGTGGAACTGGTACACAAAACCCAGCGAACGGTTGCGCAACTGGCCACGGGCCTTCTCGCCCAGGGCCGACAACTCTTCGCCGGCCAACCAGACGCTGCCCTGGGACGGCGTATCAAGGCCGCCCAACAGGTTGAGCAAGGTACTTTTACCGGAACCGGAACTGCCGACGATCGCCACGCGTTCGCCCGGGTGCAGTTCCAGCTGCAGGTTGGACAGCACCACCACGGACTCCGGGCCTTCCTCGTAGGATTTGCCCAGGTTGCGGCAGCTCAGGATTGCTTTTTCACTCATGCCCGATTCACTCATAACGTAAAGCCTGCGCCGGCTGGGTACGTGCCGCGCGCCAGGCTGGATACAGGGTGGCAAGGAAACTCAGGACCAACGCGGCGCCGCCGACCATCAATACGTCCTGGCTCTGCACCTGGGACGGCAAGTAGTCGATGAAGTAGACGTCGGAGTTCAAGAATTTGTGGCCGATCAACACTTCCAGCCCGGCGATAGCCGCGCTGACGTTCAGCGCGGCGAGAATCCCCACCACGGTGCCGATCAAGGTGCCGACGACGCCGATCACCGTGCCCTGGACCATGAAGATCGCCATGATCTGCCCCGGCGTGGCGCCAAGGGTGCGCAGGATCGCGATGTCGCCCTTCTTGTCGTTCACCACCATCACCAGCGTGGAGATGATGTTGAAGGCGGCGACGGCGACGATCAGCAGCAACAGCAAGCCGATCATGGCTTTTTCCATGCGGATGGCCTGGTACAGGTTGCCGTGGGTACGGGTCCAGTC
Organism: Pseudomonas sp. KK18; assembly: GCF_037094675.1. Taxonomy (NCBI): domain Bacteria; kingdom Pseudomonadati; phylum Pseudomonadota; class Gammaproteobacteria; order Pseudomonadales; family Pseudomonadaceae; genus Pseudomonas; species Pseudomonas sp. KK18. The sequence goes on along the minus strand of NZ_CP146605.1, from coordinate 1,965,285 downwards.
GCGGGCGTAGTACTGGTTTTCACCCAGGTGCTGGGCGATTTCCCACGAGGTACGCGGCGCGTCGAACAGGTCGTTGAATTTCAGGCGCAAGCCCTGGACCTGGTCCGGCTTCCAGCGATGCAGGCGGGCCAGGTCGGTCAGGTTGGTCAGGCCCAGGTAGCCGTCGATCTCACCGGCGCCGACATGGAAGATGCCGACCACGGTAAAGCGCTTCATGCGCGGGAACATGCCCGCCGGAGTCACGGTGACTTCCGGCGCGACGAAGGTCAGCTTGTCGCCGATGCCCACGCCGAGCTTGGCCGCCGCCTTGTCGCCGATAGCGATGCCAAAGCTGCCGGGCGACAAGTCGTCCAGTTTGCCCTGTTGCATGAAGTTATCGATGATCGAGACATTGCGTTCCTGCGCCGGGTCGATGGCATTGAGCAGGACTTTCTGCACCTTGCCGTCGTTGGTCAACAGGCCCTGCATCTGGGTGAAGGGCGCAACCGCCAGCACTTTGGGGTTCTGCTTGACCTTCGCGGCCAGGCTTTGCCAGTCGCTGATGGGCTCACCCGACTCGATGGTCGCGTGGGGCACCATGCCCAGCACGCGGGTACGCATCTCATGATCGAAGCCGTTCATCACCGACAGCACCACAATCATCACGACAACGCCAAGGGCGAGCCCGATCATCGAGGTCAGGGAAATGAACGACACAAAATGATTGCGACGTTTTGCACGGGTATAACGCGTGCCAATAAATACGAAGAGAGGTCTGAACATGTCGGGGCTTGTTCGGAGGAAAAGAAGACGTCCTTGTGGCGGGGTCAGGTAAGCAGCTTTACACTCAGACCATCACCGCTGCCTTGGGTTCGCCATGTCGACATTAGATGAAGAAGATCGCCGCGAATACTACCGTATCGAGGACATGATCGCACTGGAAATTACCCCACTGTCGGGCCCGGAAGCGCTGAGCAAGGAAGTGTTGCTGGATGATTCGCCGCTGTTCAATCTGCTCAGCGAGTTGCACCTGAGTGAATTTGAATCCCAGCACTTGCTGCGCCAGATCGGCGAGCGGGACCGCACCCTGGCCGCCTTCCTCAAAGTGCAGAACAAACGCATGGATTTGCTCAGCCAGATCATGGCGCAAAGCCTGCTGGGCGAAATCGGTACGCCGCAGCCCGTGGTCATTTCCGAAGGCGGCATCGAATTTCTGAACCCCACCGCGATCCAGCCCGACAGCCACCTGGCGGTCAAGCTGGTGCTGATGCCGCAAGCCCTCGGGCTGTTGCTGCGAGCCAAGGTTACCCATTGCGATGCCAAGACCGGTGGCTTTGAAATCGGCACGGAATTCGAAGCCATGACCGATGCCCAACGCCAGTTGCTGGCACGCTATATCCTGCAGAAACAGGCCCAGGAACGGCGCCTGGCGCGGGAAAAAAGCGACGAATCCGACACCTGAATACGATCATTGAATGGCGCGTCGCGTCATCCATCCAGCCAGGAACCCTGGCGTAAAGGAGCAACTGTGACCCTGATTTATGGCCACCGCGGTGCCAAAGGCGAAGCACCGGAAAACACCCTGACCAGCTTCCAGGAATGCCTCAAGCACGGCGTACGCCGCTGCGAACTGGATTTGCACCTGTCCATGGACGGCGAGCTGATGGTCATCCACGACCCGACGCTCAAGCGCACCACCGACCGGCGCGGCAAGGTCGTCGAGTATTCAGCCGCCGACCTGGTCAAGATGGACGCGCGCAAAGGCGGCCCGGGCTGGGTCAACCCTTGCCCGATCCCGCGCCTGGAAGAGCTGTTCGAACAGTGCGACTTCGACCACTGGCAACTGGAAGTCAAAAGCGCATCGCGCACCCGCGCGGCAACCACCGTGCTGGCGATCCGTGAAATGGCTCAGCGTTTCGGGCTGATGGACAAGGTCACCGTGACCTCAAGCTCGCGGGAAGTGTTGAAAGCGGCGCTGGACCTCACCCCGGACCTGTCCCGCGGGCTGGTAGCCGAATACGCCTGGCTCGACCCGTTGAAGGTCGCGGCCAACTATGGCTGTGAGATTCTGGCGTTGAACTGGACGTTGTGCACCCCTGAGCGTCTGGAAAAAGCCCAGCGCCAGGGTTTGCACGTGTCCGTGTGGACCGTCAACGAACCCGCGCTGATGCGCAGGCTCGCCGACTTCGGCGTAGATAGCCTGATTACAGACTTTCCCGGTTTGGCCACTGCCACCCTCGGGAATTACTGAAATCGGTCTCCCCGGCCGGCTCAGGCCACCGGCCGGAGCCGCTCAAAAAAGCCGGTTGAGGCCGTCGTAGGCCGCTACCCGATAGGCTTCAGCCATGGTCGGGTAGTTGAACGTGGTGTTGACGAAATACTTGAGGGTATTCAGCTCACCCGGCTGGTTCATGATCGCCTGGCCGATGTGCACGATCTCCGACGCCTGATAGCCGAAGCAATGCACGCCGAGCACTTCCAGGGTCTCGCGGTGGAACAGGATCTTCAGCATGCCCTGGGGCTCACCGGCGATCTGCGCACGCGCCATGCTCTTGAAGAACGCCTTGCCGACTTCATAAGGCACCTTGGCCTTGGTCAGTTCGTGCTCGTTCTTGCCGATCGAGCTGATCTCGGGAATCGTGTAGATCCCGGTCGGCACGTCGTTGACGTAGCGCCAGCTGCCGTTGTCGACAATGCTGCCAGCGGCCGAGCGGCCCTGGTCATGGGCGGCACTGGCCAGGCTCGGCCAGCCAATCACGTCACCGGCACCGTAGATGTTCGGTACGCAGGTGCGGTAGTTCTCGTCGACTTCGATCTGGCCACGGCTGTTGACCTTGACCCCGATGTTTTCCATGCCCAGCTTGTCGGTGTTGCCGGTACGGCCGTTGCACCACAGCAAGGCGTCGGCCTTGATCTTCTTGCCGGATTTCAGGTGCAGGATCACACCGTTGTCCAGGCCTTCGACCCGCTCGTACTCTTCGTTGTGGCGCACGGTGATGTTGTTGTTGCTGAAGTGGTAACTCAACGCCTGGGAAATTTCCGAGTCGAGGAAGCTCAGCAACTGGTCGCGGTTATCCACCAGCTCGACCAATACACCCAGGCCGCTGAAGATCGAGGCGTATTCACAGCCGATCACGCCGGCGCCATAGATGATCAGTTTGCGCGGGGTGTGGCCCAGGCTGAGGATGGTGTCGCTATCGTAGATACGCGGGTGGTGGAAATCGATATCCGCCGGGCGATACGGACGCGAGCCGGTGGCGATGATGATGTGCTTGGCTACCAGCTTCTCGACCACGCCGTTGGCGCAGACCACTTCGACGGTTTGCTCGTCGGCGAAGCTGCCGGTGCCGAAGAACAGGTCGACGCGGTTACGGGCATAGAAGCCGGTACGCGAGGCAACCTGTTTGGAAATGACTTTTTCAGCGCTCTTGAGCACGTCCGGGAACGAGAACCAGCGCGGCTCACCAATGGCCCGGAACATCGGGTTGGTGTTGAACTGCATGATCTGGCGCACCGAGTGACGCAAGGCCTTGGACGGGATGGTACCCAGGTGGGTGCAGTTACCGCCGACCTGGCGACGGCTATCGACCATCGCCACCTTGCGCCCTGCTTTGGCGGCGTTCATCGCCGCACCTTCTCCAGCTGGGCCGGAACCCAGTACCACCACGTCGTAGTTGTAGACAGCCATGCGTACTCCTCAGAACAGGCCAGGGCGCACGGTTGGACGCCTGGCTAAATCATGCCGCGGCCAGCGGTCATGAAGGATCAATGTGGCTCAAGTGTGTGAGCCGGGGCACAGTCTATAGAACGCTCAACGTCGCGCACATTAACCCTTGGTCGCGTCGTAGGCCAGTTTTGCCTTTACTACACGGCGCTCGTTATTGAATTAACCTGTAGGCAAGCACCTTTTCAGGACTGGCTATTATGAAGCATGTCGTCATTTGTTTATTGCTGATGTTTTCGGTCCCGGTTCTGGCGAATGAGGCTGATCGCCTCAAACAAGCCGATTTTCCGCCGCAATCTCATCAACTGGTGCTGAAAAACCAGGCCGTCCTGACTTACCTGTGGGCAGACGTCTATGCGGCGGCATTGTTCGCCCCGGCTGACCTGAGCGCCAAACAAGCCCTGGATCAGCAAAAAGACCTGCGCCTGGAGCTGTATTACTTTCGCGATATCGACCGCAACGATGTGATCAAGGCCGCCACTGCCACCCTCGAACGTCAGCAAACACCCGCCACCCTCGCCCGCCTGAAGCCTGAACTGGATCAATTGCACAAAAGCTTCCGCAACATCCGCAGCGGCGACCGTTATGCGCTGGACTTCCAGCCTCAGCGCGGCCTGAACCTGGAAATCAACGGCACGGTGGTGTTCAGCAGTCGCAATGACGAGCTGGCCAAGGCTTACCTGGGAATCTGGCTGGCACCAAAAGGCTTGTCCGACAGCCTGCGTAACACCCTCCTCAACTGATCGCAAAAACCCTGTGGGAGCAGGCTTGCTCGCGAATGCGGTGTGTCATTGACTTATAAGCTGACTGACACACCGCATTCGCGAGCAAGCCCGCTCCCACATTGGATTTTCATCACCCGGAGGCCTGCGGCAATTTGCCAGCTTGCTATCGGTTTTTTGTTGCCTGTGGTGGCTTATACACATATCGTTACAAAACTGTTCAGCGCCAGCCTCGTGCCAGAGCTTCAACAGCAAGGACGGTTGCGACCAGGGATTACTAATAAGATAGCCAAAATGAGTGCATGACATGTCCACTACAACGGGCAAGGGCAAGGCGATCTTTCGCGTTGTCAGCGGTAACTTCCTTGAGATGTTCGACTTCATGGTCTATGGCTTCTACGCCACGGCCATTGCCAAGACATTTTTCCCCACCGACAGCGCGTTCGCGTCCCTGATGCTGTCCCTGGCGACCTTTGGTGCCGGGTTCCTGATGCGTCCTCTGGGCGCGATTTTCCTCGGTGCCTACATCGACCGTCACGGCCGTAAAAAAGGCCTGGTGATCACCCTGGCGATGATGGCCGCCGGTACCATCCTGATTGCCTGCGTTCCCGGGTATGCCACCCTGGGCGTCGCGGCGCCGTTGCTGGTGCTGTTCGGCCGCCTGCTGCAAGGCTTCTCCGCCGGTGTCGAACTGGGCGGCGTGTCGGTGTACCTGGCGGAAATCGCCACTCCAGGCCGTAAAGGCTTCTTCGTCAGCTGGCAGTCCGCCAGCCAGCAAGCCGCCGTGGTATTCGCCGGCCTGCTGGGCGTAGGCCTGAACCACTGGCTCAGCCCGGAAGAAATGGGTGACTGGGGCTGGCGCGTGCCGTTCCTGATCGGCTGCCTGATCGTGCCGGTGATCTTCGTGATTCGTCGCTCCCTGGAAGAAACCCCGGAATTCCAGGCGCGCAAACACCGCCCTACCCTGCAGGAAATCGTCCGCTCGATCGGCCAGAACTTCGGCATCGTCATCGCCGGCATGGCGCTGGTGGTGATGACCACCGTGTCGTTCTACCTGATCACCGCCTACACCCCGACCTTCGGCAAGGCCGAACTGCACCTTTCGGACTTCGACGCGCTGCTGGTCACCGTGTGCGTGGGCATCTCGAACTTCATCTGGCTGCCGGTGATGGGCGCGGTGTCCGACAAGATCGGGCGTAAACCCCTGCTGCTGGGGGCGACTATTCTGGCGATCCTCACCGCTTATCCAGCGCTGTCCTGGCTGGTGGCCAATCCGAGCTTCAGCCATCTGCTGATCGTGCTGCTCTGGCTGTCGTTCCTGTATGGCTCGTACAACGGCGCGATGGTTGTAGCGCTGACCGAAATCATGCCGGTAGAAGTGCGCACCACCGGTTTCTCCCTGGCCTACAGCCTGGCGACGGCAACCTTTGGTGGCTTTACTCCGGCGGCCTGTACCTACCTGATCCACGTGCTGGACAACAAGGCCGCACCGGGCATCTGGCTCAGCGGCGCGGCGGTGCTGGGCTTGATCGCCACATTGATTCTGTTCAAGGGCAACCGGCATGAACTGCGTACCGCGCAGGCCTCTGTAGTCGGCGGCGCTTGATAGGTCGCTTTCGCGAGCAAGCCAGCTCCCACATTTGAAATGTATTCACAAATCAAAATGTGGGAGCTGGCTTGCCTGCGATGAGGCCGGTACAAGCAACACAAAAACAACAGACATAAAAAAGCCCCGAACCAGTCGGGGCTTTTTCATTTACCGCTGATGCTTAGCGCGGGAATGCTGGCGGGTTAACCCCGGCCATGTCTTCCATCACACGAACCACCTGGCAGCTGTAACCGAATTCGTTGTCGTACCAGACGTACAGAACAACGCGGTTGTCTTGAGTGATGGTCGCTTCAGCGTCCACCACACCGGCGTGGCGCGAGCCCACGAAGTCGGTGGAAACCACTTCCTGCGAATTGACGAAGTCGATTTGCTTGTGCAGATCGGAGTGCAGCGCCATGTAGCGCAGGTACTCGTTCATCTCTTCACGGGTGGCGGCTTTCTCAAGGTTCAGGTTGAGAATGGCCATCGACACGTTCGGCGTCGGAACACGGATCGCGTTACCGGTCAGCTTGCCGGCCAGCTCAGGCAGGGCCTTGGCAGCAGCGGTGGCAGCACCGGTCTCGGTGATCACCATGTTCAGCGCGGCGCTACGGCCACGGCGATCGCCCTTGTGGAAGTTGTCGATCAGGTTCTGGTCGTTGGTGTACGAGTGAACCGTTTCAACGTGACCGTTAACGATGCCGAACTTGTCATTCACAGCCTTCAGCACCGGCACGATGGCGTTGGTGGTGCAGGAAGCGGCGGACACGATTTTGTCGTCAGCGGTGATTTCACCGTGGTTGATGCCGTGCACGATGTTCTTCAGCTTGCCCTTGCCAGGCGCAGTCAGGACAACGCGGTCGATACCCGGGCACGCCAGGTGCTGGCCCAGGCCCTCGGCGTCACGCCACACACCGGTGTTGTCCACCAGCAGTGCGTCCTTGATGCCGTACTGGGTGTAATCCACCTCAGACGGGTTCTTCGCGTAGATCACCTGGATCAGGTTACCGTTGGCGGTGATGGTGTTGTTTTCTTCGTCGATGACGATGGTGCCGTTGAACGGACCGTGGACCGAGTCACGACGCAGCAGGCTCGCGCGCTTGGTCAGGTCGTTTTCAGCACCTTTACGCACCACGATGGCACGCAGGCGCAGGCCGTCGCCGCCACCGGTTTTTTCGATCAGGATGCGCGCCAGCAGGCGGCCGATACGACCGAAACCGTACAGCACAACGTCGGTGCCTTTGCGGGCTGCGGCGTTTTGCTGGCCAACCACGTCGGCCATTTCTTCACGTACGAACTGCTCGGCGGTGCGGCCAGCGCCTTCCTTGCGGAATTTATAGGCCAGCTTGCCCAGGTCTACCGAAGCCGCGCCGAGCTTGAGCTCGCTCATGGCTTTAAGCAGAGGGAATGTTTCGTGGACGGAGAGTTCGCTATCGTCGGCAGAACGATGGCGAGCAAAGCGATGAGCCTTGAGAATCGCGATGACTGATTGGTTGATCAGGCTGCGGCCATAGATCGAGCTCACCACGTTGTTATTGCGGTATAGCTGACCGATAAGCGGAATCATCGCTTCAGCGAGTGCTTCGCGGTCGATCCATTCACCAAGACACTGGTCGGGCTTCTGAGTCACGGGAACCTTCCACATGTAGGGGCAGAAAAAAGGGGCTACATTATGCCGCCCGACCGCCCTCGGAGCAATGCGCGGCCCGCAACAAAACCCCTTGCAAAAAAATATCGCCCCTCTGCAGCCCAGTAAATACGCGGCTTCCAGCGCACCCCCTGTTGGACCAATGTGACAAAGTGTCCGTAACCCTCCGAAACATACACCGATTTCGGCACTACATAATGAGTCAAAAGGCACCTTTGTTTGTCTTAGCCACTACATTTCCTACAAACCGTAATAGGCTCAGTCAGCAACTGACAGGCGGCACTCCGGGCCGTTACAATTACCGACTTTGTCGCAACGCTTGGAGCTCAACCTTCCGTGCCCGTTCTGCGTCTACCGCTTCTCCCTGCCGCGGCAGGTAAACAGCACTGGGGCAATCTGCCCGGTGCCGCCCTGAGCCTGGCCATCGCCGAGGCTGCCAGCGCTGCCAAGCGCTTTACCCTGCTGCTCACCGCCGACAGCCAAAGTGCCGAGCGGCTGGAACAGGAGCTGAGTTTCTTCGCCCCCGATTTGCCGGTACTGCATTTCCCGGACTGGGAAACCCTGCCCTACGATCTGTTCTCGCCGCACCAGGACATCATTTCCCAGCGCATCGCCAGCCTGTACCGCTTGCCGGAACTGGCCCACGGCGTGCTGGTGGTGCCGATCACCACGGCCCTGCACCGCCTGGCACCGACCAAGTTCCTGCTGGGCAGCAGCCTGGTGCTGGATATCGGCCAGAAGCTCGATGTGGAGCAAATGCGCACCCGGCTTGAGGCCAGCGGTTATCGCTGCGTCGACACGGTGTACGAGCACGGTGAGTTCGCCGTGCGTGGCGCGTTGATCGACCTGTTCCCGATGGGCAGCAAACTGCCCTACCGGATCGACCTGTTCGACGACGAAATCGAAACCCTGCGCACCTTCGATCCGGAAAACCAGCGCTCCATCGACAAGGTGCAGTCGATCAAGCTGCTGCCGGCCCGGGAGTTCCCGCTGCAAAAAGACGCGGTCACGCGCTTCAAGGCACGTTTCCGCGAGCGCTTCGACGTGGATTTCCGTCGCTGCCCGATCTTCCAGGACTTGAGCAGCGGGATTACCCCCGCCGGTATCGAGTATTACCTGCCGCTGTTCTTCGACGAAACCTCCACGCTCTTCGATTACCTGCCTCAGGACACCCAGGTGTTCTCGCTGCCAGGCATCGAACAGGCAGCGGAGAATTTCTGGAATGACGTGCGCAACCGTTATGAAGAACGCCGCGTCGACCCGTCCCGTCCTTTATTGCCACCGGCCGAGCTGTTCCTGCCGGTGGAAGACTGTTTCGCTCGCCTGAAAAACTGGCCGCGAGTAGTCGCCAGCCAGCAGGACGTGGATGCAGGCGCCGGCCGCGAGCGCTTTCCGGCGCAAGCGCTGCCGAACCTGGCGATTGAAGCCAAGGCCAACCAGCCGCTGGAAGCATTGTCGAATTTCCTCGGTGACTTCCCCGGCCGCGTGCTGTTTACCGCCGAGTCCGCCGGGCGCCGCGAGGTGCTGCTGGAGTTGCTGGAACGCCTGAAGCTGCGGCCGAAAACCGTCGACAGCTGGCCGGACTTTGTCGCGAGCAAGGACCGCCTGGCGATCACCATCGCACCGCTGGACGAAGGCCTGCTGCTGGACGACCCGGCCTTGGCACTGATTGCCGAAAGCCCGCTGTTCGGTCAACGGGTGATGCAGCGCCGCCGCCGGGAAAAGCGCGCCGATGCCAACAACGATGCGGTGATCAAGAACCTCACCGAACTGCGCGAAGGCGCGCCGGTGGTGCATATCGACCACGGCGTGGGCCGTTACCTGGGCCTGCAGACCCTGGAGATCGACAACCAGGTGGCCGAATTCCTCACCATGGAATACGCCGAGGGCGCCAAGCTTTATGTGCCCGTGGCCAACCTGCACCTGATCGCCCGCTACACCGGCAGCGACGACGCCCTCGCGCCGTTGCACCGCCTGGGCTCCGAGACCTGGCAGAAAGCCAAGCGCAAGGCCGCCGAACAGGTACGCGATGTGGCCGCCGAGTTACTCGACATCTATGCCCGCCGCGCCGCCCGCGAAGGTTATGCGTTTGCCGACCCAAAAGCCGACTACGCCACCTTCAGCGCCGGCTTCGCCTTCGAAGAAACCCCGGACCAGCAAACCACCATCGACGCCGTGCGCGCCGACATGCTGGCGCCCAAGCCGATGGACCGCCTGGTGTGCGGCGACGTGGGCTTCGGCAAGACCGAAGTGGCAATGCGCGCAGCGTTTATTGCGGTGCACGGTGGCCGCCAAGTGGCGATCCTCGTCCCCACCACCCTGCTCGCCCAGCAGCACTACAACAGCTTTCGCGACCGCTTTGCCGACTGGCCGGTGACTGTGGAGGTGATGAGCCGCTTCAAATCGGCCAAGGAAGTGAATGCGGCCATCGCCGACCTGGCGGAAGGCAAGATCGACATTGTCATCGGCACTCACAAGCTGCTGTCGGATGACGTGAAGATCAAGAACCTCGGGCTGGTGATCATCGACGAAGAGCACCGCTTCGGGGTTCGCCAGAAAGAACAGCTCAAGGCCCTGCGCAGTGAAGTCGACATCCTGACGCTCACCGCCACGCCGATTCCGCGCACGCTGAACATGGCGGTGTCGGGCATGCGCGACCTGTCGATCATCGCCACGCCGCCGGCGCGCCGGTTGTCGGTGCGCACCTTCGTCATGGAGCAGAACAAAAGCACGGTCAAGGAAGCCCTGCTGCGCGAGTTGCTGCGCGGCGGCCAGGTGTACTACCTGCACAACGATGTAAAAACCATCGAGAAATGCGCCGCCGACCTCGCCGAACTGGTGCCGGAAGCACGGATCGCCATCGGCCACGGGCAGATGCGCGAGCGCGAACTCGAACAGGTGATGAGCGACTTCTATCACAAGCGCTTCAACGTGCTGATCGCCTCGACCATCATCGAGACCGGCATCGACGTGCCGAGCGCCAACACCATCATCATCGAGCGCGCCGACAAGTTCGGCCTGGCGCAGCTGCACCAGCTGCGCGGCCGGGTCGGGCGCAGTCACCACCAGGCGTATGCCTATCTGCTGACACCGCCGCGCCAGCAGATCACTTCCGACGCCGAGAAGCGCCTGGAAGCGATCGCCAACACCCAGGACCTCGGCGCCGGCTTTGTGCTGGCCACCAACGACCTGGAAATCCGCGGCGCCGGCGAACTGCTGGGCGACGGCCAGAGCGGGCAGATCCAGGCCGTCGGCTTCACCCTGTATATGGAAATGCTCGAGCGCGCGGTGAAGTCCATCCGCAAGGGCGAACAACCGAACCTCGACCAACCGCTGGGTGGCGGCCCGGAGATCAACCTGCGCCTGCCGGCGCTGATCCCCGAAGACTACCTGCCGGATGTGCACGCGCGACTGATCCTGTACAAGCGCATCGCCTCGGCCACCGACGAAGAAGGTCTCAAGGACCTTCAAGTGGAGATGATCGATCGCTTCGGCCTGTTGCCGGAGCCGACCAAGAACCTGGTGCGCCTGACCCTGCTCAAATTGCAGGCGGAGCAACTGGGCATCAAGAAGGTCGACGCAGGCCCGCAAGGCGGGCGTATCGAGTTCGAAGCGCAGACGCCGGTGGACCCACTGGTGCTGATCAAGCTGATTCAGGGCCAGCCCAATCGCTACAAGTTCGAAGGGGCTACGCTGTTCAAATTCATGGTGCCGATGGAACGCGCCGAAGAACGCTTTAATACACTGGAGGCGCTGTTTGAGCGCCTCATCCCGAAATCTGCTTGAAGGACGCCCCAATGCGCCTGTTCCGCATTTTGAGCTTGTTGTTGGTGGTCGTTGCGCCTTCGGCGTTCGCCGACAGCCCGTACCTGGTGGAGATGATCCTGGTGCGCCAGAACGCCGAGCCGGTGATCAACAGCCGTGCGGCGCCGGAAAACTGGGACGCCGGCGCACCACGCCTGGGGACTGACAAAATGAGCCCGCCACGACTGGGCAATATTGTCGAGAAGCTGCAAGCCAGCAGCGACTACACCGTATTGCTGCACAAGTCCTGGGAACAGAATCTCGGTGAGCAACCGGTGAAGCTGGCCATCAGCGATGGCCAGGAACAGTTCGGCCAGTTCCCCATCGAAGGCACCCTGAACCTGCAGCTTGGGCGCTTTACCGATATCGACGCGGACTTCTGGGTTAACCAGTTCGACGCCAACGGCAGCGTCATCGCCAGCGAACACCTCAGCCAGCAAGACGTGCGCACCAAGAACAACCAGCTCAACTACCTGGACGGCGGCCACCTCGCCCTGCTGATCAAGATCACTTCGCTGACCGCCAAGCCGCCCAGCGCTCCACCGCCCGATGTCCAGGACTGATCCAGCACCATGCCCCTGACGTCGTCGTTGACCAAACCCCTGGCCCCTTCGTGGGCCAATCGCTTTAAAGAGCAAAGCCTCGAGCGTGGCCGGCGCTACGCCCTGGAAAACCGCGTGCGTATCGTCGAGTCCGGCGACAGCACCATCATTGCCAGCTGCGAAGGCTCGGGTGGCAATGTCTACCGCCAGACCATTTCGCTGCGCGAATCCGCCAAGGGCACGTTGATCCTGGTGGACAGCCGCTGCACGTGCCCCGTGCACACCAACTGCAAACACATCGCCGCCGTGCTGCTCAAGGTCCAGGAAACCCTGGCCTACCCGGCGGCGGCCCAGGATGCCGAGTTGCTGGAGAAGCTCCAGGCGGTGCTGGATAACCGCGTGGTGTTGCCGCAAGTGGTGATGGAAGACGTGCAACCGGTGCCGCGCCTGTGGCTGGCGAGTATCGAGTTCAGTGCCTTCGAACCGCGCAACGGCAAGATGCAGCGTTATATCCAGCATCGCGCGGCGTTGTCCTTCAACTATTTGGGCAACTACGTCAGCGGCCAGAAGAACGCCGACATTATCGTGCGCCAGGAACAGCAGAGCCTGCGGATCAAGCGCCACCCCGAGGTGGAGCAGCAGTTTCGCGAACAGCTGCGCCTGCTGGGCTTCAAGATCGCCACCCGCCAGAGCAAGGCCCTGCCGGAAAGCGCCGGCGAGCTGTTCGAGATGGTCAATGACAGCGCGTGGCTGAACTTCACCCTGAATGCCTCGCCGAACCTGCGCGCCCAGGGTTGGGAACTACAGATCGATGAAGATTTCGGCTTCGACCTGAGCGCCGTCGACGACTGGTACGCCAGCGTCGACGAGATGCCGGAGCGCGACTGGTTCGACCTGGAACTGGGGATCATCGTCAACGGCGAACGCCTGAGTCTTCTGCCGATCCTGTTGAACCTGATGCGCTCTCACACCGAGATCCTCAACCCGGAAAAACTCGCCCGGCGTCGCGATGACGAACTGATCCTGGTGAACATTCCCGGCCTGCCCAACGGCCACGGCCCGCTGCAAGTCGCGCTGCCTTACGGCCGGCTGAAACCGGTACTGGCGACCCTGGGCGAGTTCTACCTGCAAGAGCCCGGCACCACCGCGCTGCGCCTGGCCAAGGCCGACGCGATTCGCCTGAACCCGCTGGAAGACCTGCCGCTGCAATGGGAAGGCGGCGAAAAGATCCGCAACTTCGCCCAGCGCCTGCGGGACATCAAGGATTTCAGCTGCGAAGCGCCGGAAGGCTTGAACGCAACGTTGCGCCCTTATCAACTGGAAGGCCTGAGCTGGATGCAGTCGCTGCGCCAACTCGACGTCGGCGGGATTCTCGCGGATGACATGGGCCTGGGCAAAACCCTGCAAACCCTGGCGCATATTCTCAGCGAGAAAATCGCCGGACGCCTGGACCGCCCGTGCATGGTGGTGATGCCCACCAGCCTGATCCCGAACTGGCTCGACGAAGCGGCGCACTTCACGCCGCAGCTCAAAGTCATGGCGTTGTACGGCGCGGGGCGCAAGAAACATTTCCCTCAGTTGCAGGACTACGACCTGCTGCTGACCACCTACGCCCTGCTGCCCAAGGACATCGAGCAACTGGCCGCCCTGCCCTTGCACGTGCTGATCCTTGACGAAGCGCAGTACATCAAGAACCCCAACAGCAAGGCGGCCCAGGCGGCCCGCGAGCTGAACGCCCGCCAGCGCCTGTGCCTCAGCGGTACACCGCTGGAAAACCACTTGGGCGAGCTGTGGTCGCTGTTCCACTTCCTGCTGCCGGGTTGGCTGGGGGACGTGAAGAGCTTCAACCGCGATTACCGCGTACCGATCGAAAAGCGCGGCAGCGATGTGCGATTGCAGCACCTTAATGGTCGGATCAAGCCGTTCCTGCTGCGTCGCACCAAGGAGCAGGTGGCGACCGAGCTGCCGCCCAAGACCGAGATCATCCACTGGGTCGACCTCAACGAAGCCCAACGCGACGTGTACGAAACCATGCGCCTGGCGATGGACAAGAAAGTCCGCGACGAGATTACCCGCAAGGGTGTGGCGCGCAGCCAGATCATCATCCTGGAGGCGCTGCTCAAGTTGCGCCAGGTGTGCTGTGATTTACGCCTGGTCAATGATGCAACCCTGCCGGCAAAGGGCAGTAGCTCGGGCAAACTCGACAGCTTGATGGAGATGCTCGAAGAGCTGTTTGCCGAAGGCCGCAGGATTCTGCTGTTTTCCCAGTTCACTTCGATGCTGAGCCTGATCGAGGCCGAGTTGAAGAAGCGTGGCGTGGCTTATGCGCTGCTTACCGGTCAGACGCGGGATCGGCGCACGCCGGTGAAAGACTTCCAGAGCGGCAAGCTGCAGATCTTCCTGATCAGCCTGAAGGCAGGCGGCGTCGGACTTAACCTGACGGAAGCCGACACGGTGATTCACTACGACCCGTGGTGGAACCCGGCCACGGAAAACCAGGCCACCGACCGTGCGTACCGCATCGGCCAGGAGAAGCCGGTATTCGTCTACAAGATGATTGCCCGGGGCACCGTGGAAGAGAAAATCCAGCATTTGCAGAAGGAAAAGTCTGATCTGGCGGCGGGCGTTCTGGATGGGCGGACGACGGGAGATTGGAAGTTGGGGAATGAGGATATCGAGGCGTTGTTTGCGCCGTTGCCTCATAAGCAGGAAAAGCGCTGACTGTTAGATCGCCTTCGCGAGCAAGCCCGCTCCCACATTTGACCGCATATACCCTGGAGGAATGCGGTCGGATGTGGGAGCGGGCTTGCTCGCGAAGGGCGCACCGCAGTTGTCAGTCGATCAACTGAGCATCCCGCAGCGCACCCAACGCCGCCAACCAACGCGGATCCTGCTTGTACTCGGTCGACGCCACCGCCTGACCACGCATCCGCGCGATACGCGCCGACGGCGTGACCTTCATGCGCTGGGCGGCACTCAGGGCCAGCTCGGCGGCGGCGCGGTCGTTGCACACCAGGCCCATGTCGCAACCGGCAGTCAACGCCGCCTCAATACGACTGGCAGCATCACCGACCACATGAGCCCCCGCCATCGACAGGTCGTCACTGAAGATCACCCCGTCGAACTGCAACTCGCCACGCAGGATGTCCTGCAACCAGCGCCGGGAGAAGCCGGCCGGTTGCGCGTCCACTTGTGGATAAATCACATGGGCCGGCATGACGGCTGCCAGTTGCTTGCTCAGGCGCGCGAAAGGCACCAGGTCATTGGCGCGAATCTGTTCCAGGCTGCGCTCGTCGTTGGGAATGGCGACGTGGGAATCGGCTTCGGCCCAGCCGTGGCCGGGGAAGTGCTTGCCGGTGGCCGCCATACCGGCGCTGTTCATGCCACGGATGAAGGCGCCCGCGAGCACGGCGGCGCGCTCGGGGTCGCCTTCGAAGGCGCGAGTGCCCACAACGGCGCTGCGCTGATAATCGAGGTCCAGCACCGGGGCGAAGCTCAGGTCCAGGCCAACCGCCAGCACCTCGGTTGCCATGATCCAACCGCACTGCTCGGCCAGTTGCTCCGCATTCGGGTTGTCGGCCAAGGCACGCATCGCCGGCAGACGCACAAACCCCTGACGCAAGCGCTGCACTCGGCCGCCTTCCTGATCGACCGCCAGCAACAGGTCCGGGCGCACGGCGCGAATCGCCGCGCTCAATTCACGCACCTGCCGAGGATGCTCGATATTGCGTGCAAAAATGATCAGGCCGCCCACCTCGGGCTGACGCAACAAGTGGCGATCCTCAGCCGTCAGCCAGGTGCCGGCTACGTCCACCATCAAAGAGCCTTGCAGGGCTTGGGTCATATAGCTTCCTTAAATAACGCACGCAGCCCGAAGCCCCCGCGAGATCGCATCGCCAGGATTGAATCTGGAGACGGACGCTCAGCGAGCGCAACGAGCTGTGGATAAATAGCTGAAATCGGCATGGGCGGCTAGCTTAGCGGATGCAAGCGGCCGCGCACACCCGGGAGGGGTTAAACCTTGGCCGGGACCGGTGCTGACTTGCTGCGCGGGCGCAATTGGGCGGCGGCCATGGCCTGGTCGGTGACGCCGGTTTCGGCACGCATGCCGGCGGCGAGAAACGGCACCATCAGGCGCATGACCTGCTCGATGGAGGTGTTGACGCCGAAGTCGGTCTCGGCAATCGCACGCAGTGCCTTGATCCCGGACATGCTGAATGCCGCGGCACCGAGCATGAAGTGCACGCGCCAGAACAGTTCGATTGGCGGGATACGCGGGGCGGCTTCGTTGACCAGCAACATATAGCGGCGGAACACCTTGCCGTACATGTCTTCCAGATAGCGGCGCAGGTGGCCCTGGCTCTGGCTGAACGCCAGGCCCAACAGGCGCATGAAGATCGACAGGTCGTTGCCGCTGCGTGGCTGAACCACCAGGGCTTGTTCGACGAGGATCTCCAGCAGGTCTTCCAGGCTTGGCTTGTTTTCAGGCTTGGCCTGGCGACGCTCCAGCTCACGGTCGAGGCTGATGCAGAAAGGCCCCAGGAAACGTGAGAACACGGCCTGGATCAGCGCCTTCTTGGAGCCGAAATGGTAGTTCACTGCCGCCAGGTTGACCCCGGCCTTGCTGGTAATCAGCCGCAATGAAGTTTCAGCAAATCCTTTTTCCGCGAACAACTGCTCGGCAGCATCGAGAATGCGTTCAACGGTTTCCGACTGGGCCATGGCTACTCCGCCTGACAAACACTTGTTTGAAACATACGTTTCAAGCTATGTCTTGTCAAGCCTGCAGGTCGGTTTGCGGCTGGCCGGTCAGCTATTTCATGGCCATTTAATCACATTCGCCAAGGTCTGTAGGCAGCGCTGTCTCCAGTGTGTAGGACAGGTGATAAATGACCGTCCAGCGGAGTGACTGAAAACGGTGATTGCCAAGCGCAGTCCACTGTATATAATCCCAGTCACTGTATAAAAAGACAGAGCGATCAACATGCTAAAACTGACGCCACGCCAAGCTGAGATTCTGGCTTTTATCAAGCGCTGCCTCGATGACAACGGCTACCCGCCGACCCGGGCGGAAATTGCGCTGGAACTGGGATTCAAGTCACCCAACGCCGCTGAAGAACACCTCAAGGCCCTCGCCCGCAAAGGCGCGATCGAGATGACCCCGGGTGCTTCACGCGGTATTCGTATCCCTGGCTTCGAAGCCAAGGCCGACGAGTCGACACTGCCGATCATCGGCCGCGTCGCAGCCGGTGCGCCGATCCTGGCGCAACAGCACGTCGAGGAATCCTGCAACATCAACCCGACCTTCTTCCATCCCCGTGCCGACTACCTGTTGCGGGTCCATGGCATGAGCATGAAGGACGTGGGCATTTTCGACGGCGACCTGCTGGCCGTCCACACCACACGTGAAGCCCGCAATGGCCAGATCGTCGTCGCCCGTATCGGCGATGAAGTGACGGTCAAACGCTTCAAGCGCGAAGGCAGCAAGGTCTGGCTCCTGGCCGAGAACCCCGAGTTCGCGCCGATTGAAGTGAACCTGAAGGATCAGGACCTGGTGATTGAAGGCTTGAGCGTCGGCGTTATTCGCCGCTAACGGAGGCATCATGCAGTTCCTACAGACCCCACAACACACTCAACTGTCGCTGTTTGAGGCCTTTATGGCCCAGCCCCTTGCGCCCATCCTCAAGGAAGTGGTCGAAGCGCCCTGGAGCGCCGAACCCGAGGCGTTCAGTGAACTGTCGTTGCGCGGTGCTGCCGGGAACTGCCTGAGCCTGTTGGCGCCGATCCTTCGCGAACTGAGCGAGGAACAGGACGCCCGCTGGTTGACGCTGATCGCCCCGCCATCCAGCCTGACCCAGGCCTGGTTGCGGGATGCGGGCCTGAACCGCGAACGCATCCTGTTGCTGCAACCCCGTGGTGCTCAAAGCGCCCAGCAGTTGACCTGCGAAGCCTTGCGCCTGGGCCGTAGCCATACGGTGGTCAGTTGGCTGAACCCGCTGACCACAGCGGCCAGGCAGCAACTGATCAGCGCCGCCCGCACAGGTGATGCGCAAAGCTTGAACATTCGGTTGGGATAAAACGATACGCGGGTAACTGACAGCTGTCAGGATCCGCCATGACGCGAGGCTTCTTCAGAATTGAGAAGCCGATCTGCACAATTGAAGCCTGTAAAAAAGTCGACAGACGGACTCAGTGAAGAATCCGCGGGCCGTCTTCCTTTTCCGGTTCGCCTTCAGCCAGGCGCCCCGCCATCTGCACACCTACGCTCAACATGGCTTTTGCCACTTCCACGTGCTGGCCCTGCAGGAACGCTTTTGCGTCCTCGGAAAAATCCAAGATCACCAGAGAACCCTCGTCCTCAGCCCGGCGCAGCTCGATTCGGCCGTCGGGCAACTCAACAATTTCCAGAAAGGACGTTGGCATAAAAGTCTGTTCTCCACGAAAGGCCGGCATTATATCAGTCTTGTGGCGAGCGGGCTTGCCCGCATTGGGCTGAGCCGCGGCCCTCCGACAGCTGACACTGCCAGGCCTGAAAAGCCTTGGGGCTGCTTTGCAACCCAGCGGGAGCAAGCTCCCTCGCCACTAAGAGCGGTAGGCGTCAGCGAGAAGCCTTCAGCACTCGTTCAATCCATCCCGAAACCGAATGGCCAGCTTCTTCAGCTCCTGCCGCCAGCTTTCCAGCTCTTCCCGGCTCAACGGCTCGGGTCCTTCTTCGTCCAGGCTTACGGCCACGATCAGCGGCTGGGTCACATCGCCTTTGGGCGTGTGCTTCACCCGTGGCGGTTGGAACATCTCCGCGTGGGCTACCAGCAAGCGCGCCAGCCAACTGTCCGGGCTTTGCGCCATCTCCACCAGTTCGGCCAACTCCGGGATGGCCATGGACTCCAGCACATCCCGGTGGATGATCATTTCCGCACGCGGCGAGCCGGCCTGCGGCAGACGGTAGAACCCGGCGATCTCATGGCATAAGCCAAGCAAGGCGCCATAGAGGTGGAACAGCGCGGCTTCACGCCCGGCCTGTACCAGCGCGATAGCGTTCATCTCCTTTCCTTCCTCGGCACGGCCAAGGGCTTCCAGGGACAAACCCGCGAAGTAAATTTTCTGGTTGGTACGGGTATAGAGTTCGTTGGCCATGAAGGCAGTCTCCACAACGAATAAGGCGTGATGCTGGCTGAACAGTGTCACGGATCAGCCAAGGCCACTGCAAGCGCAAAAAAAAGGCCGCCTATCAAGGCGGCCTTTGTGCATGTAGCTGATCGTATCAAGCGCCCTGGCGCTTGTCCTCGACCTTCCACTTGCCACCGTCGTAGAACGCTTTCCAGCCGGTAGGCTTGCCTTCCACTTCGGTCTGCACGTACTGCTCCTTGGTCTTGCGGCTGTAGCGGATTACGGACGGGCGACCGTCCGGGTCCTTCTTCGGCGCTTCACAGAGGAAGTGGTACTTCGGATCGATCTCGTCCTTGTGGGGCACGATCTCCATCACCAGCGGTGCACGGGTCTCACGGTTTTTCGGGAACTGGCTGGCAGCCAGGAACAGCCCCGAAGCACCATCACGCAGGATGTAGGTGTCGTTGACCTTCTCGCACTTGAGCTCAGGCATCTTCACCGGGTCCATCTTCGGCGGCGCCGCGTCACCGCTTTTCAGCAGTTTGCGGGTGTTCTTGCACGTCGGGTTGGTGCAACCGAAGAACTTGCCGAAACGGCCGGTCTTGAGCTGCATCTCGCTGCCGCACTTGTCGCATTCCAGGCTCGGGCCTTCGTAGCCCTTGATGCGGTAAGTGCCTTCTTCGATCTCGTAGCCGTTGCAATCCGGGTTGTTACCGCAGATGTGCAGCTTGTGCTTCTCGTCCAGCAGGTAGGCATCCATTGCCGTGCTGCAGATCGGGCAACGGTGCTTGCCACGCAATACCAGTGACTCGGACTCACCCTCGTCATCGGCCGCGATTTCATCGCCCGGCACCAGGTTGACGGTGGCCTTGCAGCGCTCTTTCGGCGGCAGGCTGTAACCCGAGCAACCGAGGAACACACCGGTGGAGGCGGTACGAATCTGCATCGGGCGACCGCAAGTGAGGCACGGAATGTCCGTCATCACCGGCTGGTTGGCCCGCATGCCGTTCTCGGCGCTTTCAGCCACTTCAAGTTTCTTCTTGAAGTCGCCGTAGAACTCGTCGAGCACGTTTTTCCAGTCGCGTTCGCCCTGGGCCACGTCATCGAGGTTCTCTTCCATGCCGGCGGTGAAGCCGTAGTCCATCAGGTTGGAGAAGCTCTCGGACAGGCGCTCGGTGACGATGTCGCCCATCTTTTCCGAGTAGAAACGACGGTTGTGCAAGGCCACGTAGCCGCGGTCCTGGATGGTGGAGATGATCGCCGCATAGGTCGAAGGACGACCGATACCGCGTTTTTCCATCTCCTTGACCAGGCTGGCTTCCGAATAACGCGCCGGCGGCTTGGTGAAGTGCTGGGACGGGTCGAGCTTGATCAGCTTCAACACATCGCCCTGCGCCATGTCCGGCAGTACATCGTCGTCGCCCGGCTTGGCGATTTGCGGCATCACGCGGGTATAACCGTCGAACTTGAGGATACGGCCCTTGGCACGCAGCTCGAAGTCACCAGCACCCACGCTGACAGTCGTCGACAGGTATTGCGCCGGCAGCATCTGGCACGCCAGGAACTGGCGCCAGATCAGCTCATAGAGGCGCTCAGCGTCGCGCTCCATGCCGCTCAGCTTGCTTGGCTCGGTGTTGGCGTCGGAGGGACGAATCGCTTCGTGAGCCTCTTGTGCGCCTTCCTTGCTGCTATAGACGTTCGGCTTCTCCGGCAGGTACTTCTTGCCGAATTCGCTTTCAATATAAGTACGCGCCATCGCCACCGCGTCTTGCGACAGGTTGGTGGAGTCGGTACGCATATACGTGATGTAGCCCGCTTCATACAGGCGCTGGGCCATCATCATGGTCTTCTTCACCCCGAAGCCCAGGCGGTTGCTCGCGGCCTGTTGCAGGGTGGAGGTGATGAACGGCGCCGACGGCTTGCTGCTGGTGGGCTTGTCTTCACGCTTGACGATGCTGTAGCTGGAAGCCTTGAGCTTCTCCAGCGCGGCCATGGCCTGGGCTTCGTTGAGCGGCTTGAAGGCCTCGCCTTTCTCGCGGGCCACTTCAAAGCGTACGTTGTTGCCCTTGGCAGTGCCCAGGTCAGCGTGCACTTCCCAATATTCTTCAGGGTTGAACGCACGAATCTCGCGCTCACGCTCCACCACCAGCTTTACCGCAACCGATTGCACACGGCCGGCGGACAGGCCACGAGCGATTTTCGCCCACAGCAGCGGCGAGACCATGTAACCCACGACGCGGTCGAGGAAGCGACGGGCCTGCTGGGCATTGACGCGGTCAATGTCCAGTTCGCCCGGCTTGGAGAAGGCTTCCTGGATCGCCTTCTTGGTAATTTCGTTGAACACCACGCGCTTGTAGCGGCTGTCGTCACCCCCGATGGCTTCCCGCAGGTGCCAGGCAATAGCCTCCCCTTCGCGGTCCAAGTCGGTTGCGAGATAGATGGTGTCAGCATCCTTGGCGAGCCGGCGCAGCTCTTCGATGACCTTTTCCTTGCCCGGGAGGATCTCGTACTTGGCTTTCCAGCCATGATCGGGATCGACACCCATGCGCGAGACCAGCTGCTTGCGCGCTTTCTCTTTAGGCGTGAGCACCGGACCTTCGCCCGCAGCCGCCTTGCCGCGCTTGGCGGCAGGCTCCTTGCTGGCGCTAGCCGAACCGCTGGTGGGCAGGTCTCGGATATGGCCGATACTCGACTTCACCACGTACTCGTTACCCAAGTACTTGTTGATGGTCTTGGCCTTAGCCGGGGATTCCACAATGACCAGCGATTTGCCCATGGATCGGAAAATTCCTGAATTCGAGAAGTGAAAGGCGGTTGGCGCCTGACGCGGCAACGCTATATATAGTGGCAACAAGGTGAGGTCAAGCGCAGCATTCTGCGCGGCCTGCCTTTATTGCACGGAAAAAAGGCTGGGTTCGGCCTGCATCAAAGCAAAGCGCGGGACCTGTTCGCCGTCAACTTCGACGGTCTCCAGGAACATGCTCAAGGGACGCACCCAAAAGCCGTAATCGCCATACAGTGCTTGGTAGAACACCACTTCCTCTTCGGTCTCGGAATGCCGCGCCACATTAAAAACGCGGTACTGCGGACCTTTATAATGCTGGTAGAGCCCTGGTTCGACTTTCATGCTCTGGCCCTCTTACAAAATTTGTTAAAAAAAAATATAAAAAATTCCAAAAAACAAAAACCGGGGCACTGGGCCCCGGCTTCCGTCAACGAAACGTTTAGATACGTTCGAAGACGGTGGAGATGCCTTGGCCGAGGCCAATGCACATGGTTGCAACCCCAAGGTTGCCGCCATTTTGCTTCATCACGTTAAGCAACGTGCCGGAGATACGAGCGCCGGAACACCCAAACGGGTGACCCAAGGCAATCGCGCCGCCGTGCAGGTTAACCTTCTCGTTCATCTTGTCGAGCACTTTCAAATCTTTCAGCACTGGCAGGGCCTGTGCGGCGAAAGCTTCGTTGAGCTCGAAGAAGTCGATGTCGGAGATAGTCAGGCCTGCGCGCTTCAATGCTTTTTGTGTGGCCGGTACTGGACCATAGCCCATGATTGCCGGGTCCACACCTGCGACTGCCATCGAACGGATCACGGCCATCGGCTGGATGCCCAGGTCCTGGGCACGCTGGGCCGACATCACGATCATGCACGAAGCACCGTCAGTGATCTGCGACGAAGTACCGGCTGTCACGGTGCCGCCCTTTGGATTGAAGGCCGGCTTCAGGGCCGCCAGGCTTTCCAGGGTGGTGTCCGGACGAATGGTTTCGTCGTAGTCGAACAGTTTCAGGAAACCGTTCTCGTCGTAGCCGTTCATCGGGATGATTTCATCCTTGAACTTGCCTTCCACGGTTGCCTTGTGGGCCAACTGGTGGGAACGCAGGCCGAATGCATCCTGGGCTTCGCGGGTAATGCCGTGCATTTTGCCGAGCATTTCAGCGGTGAGGCCCATCATGCCCGAGGCTTTCGCCGCGTACAGGGACATGTGCGGGTTCGGATCCACACCGTGCATCATGCTGACGTGGCCCATGTGCTCCACGCCGCCAACCACGAACACATCACCGTTACCGGTCATGATCGCTTGGGCAGCGGTGTGCAGCGCGCTCATGGACGAGCCACACAGCCGGCTGACGGTCTGGCCGGCAGCGGTGTGCGGGATCTGCGTCATCAGGGAAGCCATGCGGGCGATGTTCCAGCCCTGCTCCAGGGTCTGGTTGACGCAGCCCCAGATCACGTCTTCGACTTCGTTCGGGTCGACCTTGACGTTACGTTCCAGCAATTTGCTGATCAGGTGCGCCGACATGTCTTCGGCACGGGTGTTGCGGTGCATGCCGCCCTTGGAGCGGCCCATCGGAGTACGACCGAAGTCGACAATCACGACGTCTCTTGGATTCAAGCTCATAAATATTCTCGCTCTAGTCGTCTGGGCACTTAACCGAAGAAGCTCTGGCCGTTCTTGGCCATCTCGCGCAGCTTCGCAGTCGGGTGGTACAGCGGGCCCAGATCAGCGTATTGATCAGCCAGGGCAACGAACTCGGCCACACCGATGGAATCGATGTAACGCAGCGCACCACCACGGAATGGAGGGAAACCAATACCGTAGACCAGGCCCATGTCGGCCTCGGCTGCGGTTTCAACGATGCCGTCTTCCAGGCAGCGCACGGTTTCCAGGCACAGGGCGATCATCATCCAGTTGACGATGTCCTCGTCGGACACTTCACGCTGTTCGTAGATGACCGGCGCGAGTACTTCGTGAACCGATGGGTCGGCCACTTTCTTCTGCTTGCCCTTCTTGTCGGTCTCGTAGGCGTAGAAACCCTTGCCATTCTTCTGGCCCAGGCGCTTGGCTTCGTAGAGCGCGTCGATCGCCGAGCGGCGGTCGTCTTTCATGCGATCCGGGAAGCCTTCAGCCATTACGTCGCGACCGTGGTGGCCGGTGTCGATGCCGACCACGTCCATCAGGTACGCCGGGCCCATTGGCCAGCCGAATTTTTCCATGACCTTGTCGATGCGCACGAAGTCCACACCGGCGCTGACCAGCTTGGCGAAACCGCCGAAGTACGGGAACAGTACGCGGTTGACCAGGAAGCCCGGGCAGTCATTGACGACGATCGGGTTCTTGCCCATTTTCTTGGCGTAGGCAACGGTGGTGGCAACGGCCAGCTCGCTGGACTTCTCGCCACGGATCACTTCCACCAGCGGCATCATGTGCACCGGGTTGAAGAAGTGCATGCCGACGAAGTTTTCCGGACGCTTGAGGGCCTTGGCCAGCAAGGTGATGGAAATGGTCGAGGTGTTGGACGCCAGGATCGTGTCTTCTTTCACCTGGGCTTCAACTTCAGCCAGTACCGCCTGCTTGACCTTCGGGTTCTCGACAACCGCTTCGACCACCAGGTCGACGTGGCCGAAATCACCGTAGGACAGGGTCGGACGAATGCCGTTAAGCACTTCAGCCATTTTCGCTGCAGTCATGCGGCCTTTATCAACGCGGCCTACCAGCAGCTTCGCGGCTTCTGCCAGACCCTGCTCGATGCCGTGCTCGTTGATGTCTTTCATCAGGATCGGCGTGCCTTTGGACGCCGACTGATAGGCGATACCGCCGCCCATGATACCGGCGCCGAGTACGGCAGCCTGTTTCACGTCGCGAGCGATTTCGTCGTAGGCCTTGGCCTTTTTCTTCAGTTCCTGATCGTTCAGGAACAGACCGATCAAGCTCTGCGCGGCAGAGGTCTTGGCCAGTTTGACGAAGCCGGCAGCTTCGACTTCCAGGGCTTTGTCGCGACCGAAGTTCGCGGCCTTCTGGATGGTCTTGATCGCTTCAACCGGCGCCGGGTAGTTCGGGCCGGCCTGGCCAGCCACGAAACCCTTGGCGGTTTCGAACGACATCATCTGTTCGATGGCGTTGAGCTTGAGTTTTTCCAGCTTTGGCTGACGCTTGGCCTTGTAGTCAAATTCGCCGCTGATGGCGCCCTTGATCAGGTTCAGCGCGGCTTCTGCCAGCTTGTCGGGAGCCACCACAGCATCCACGGCGCCGACTTTCAGCGCGTCTTCAGCACGGTTTTCCTTGCCGGCGGCAATCCACTCGATGGCATTGTCGGCACCGATGATGCGCGGCAGGCGCACGGTACCGCCGAAGCCTGGGTAGATGCCCAGCTTGACTTCCGGCAGGCCGATTTTCGCGGTGGCAGACATCACGCGGAAGTCGGCGGCCAGGCACATTTCCAGACCGCCGCCCAGGGCGATGCCATTGATCGCGGCAACGGTCGGCACGTTGAGGTCTTCGAAATCGCTGAAAATCTTGTTGGCTTCGAGGTTGCCAGCCACAAGCTCGGCATCGGGCAGCTTGAAGTTGTCGACGAATTCGGTGATGTCAGCGCCGACGATGAACACGTCCTTGCCGCTGGAGACGATCACGCCCTTGACCGAAGCATCTGCTTTGATGGTGTCTACGGCCTGACGCAATTCATTCAGGGTTAGACGGTTGAACTTGTTGACGGACTCACCCTTGAGGTCGAATTTCAATTCGACGATGCCACTTTCAAGAGCCTTAACCGTGATGGCTTTACCTTCGTAAATCATCAACTGATCTCCACGATATGGAAGCTGAACAGTACACGTCGGACGCAGGATTCAGCGTAGGCACTGACGTTACCGTCGATGCTAACGCCAATTTGCCAGGCACACCCGCCAACGCGATAGTCGGGATTCTGTACGAACGGTCTGAAAGACAAACGCTCAATTCATACGCCCGTTTGATTTGGGTACGTCACCTTCAGCCAAATCCGAAGAATTGTCAATCGCTCGAAAGGGCCGCAAAAACGCGACTTTTCAGTCATTTCAGAACCCGGGGCAGCCGGCATCGCCCCGCCAATGTTTAATCATTCGCGAAATCAATAATGTGAATTTTGATTTAAAGGGCTGTACAGAACCGAATATGCGGCTAGGCTAGCGGCACGTAAAACGAATTACCGGCCTGCCTGGCCAACTCCAGCCCGATGATGCTTTCGGGCTTTTTAATGCCCGCAGGAATCTCAGGCCAGCGCCTTGAGCACCGCGTCAATGTCCTGCAACACGCTCAACTCGCCCTTCTCGCCCCAGTACAAGGTGATCATTTGCTTGTCGGCTTCGACTTTGTAGACGTTCGCCGGCAGCGTCGCAAAATGTGGCAACAACTTTTCATCGACGCAGGTTTCCTGCCACTGATTGACCCAAACCCCCGGCTCCAACTGCCAGTAACTCCAGGTCACCCGCGTGGTGCCACGCCGTGGCCGGTGATACTGGGCACACGGACTTGGCGGCTCGTGCTTGAGCCAGTGCGGCCATTCCTGGGGCGTCAGTTGCATGGCCAGGCCAATGCGCCGCGCCTCCATGCGCAAAGCCATGCGCCCGCTCGAATGGCGCGAAGGACGCAGCCACGCCAGGGGGCTTAAAACCAGCGCAAGGATTGACACCACTATCCAGACCGTCATATGTGTACTCCCGAATTTCTTGATGAGCGGATTTGACCTGACGCAACCCCATCCGCTTGAAACCAGCCATACTGAACTTATCGCTTTCCCTTGGAGGACTCCTCATGCCCTACGAACATATTCTGGTCGCCGTGGACCTGACCGAAGAATGCGACCCCGTGATCAAGCGGGCCGTAGGCCTTGCAGGCGACTCGGTGAAGCTGTCCCTGGTGCATATCGTCGAACCGATGGCTATGGCCTTTGGCGGCGATGTGCCGATGGACCTTTCCCAACTGCAACAGCAGCAGTTCGACCAGGCCAAGGAACGCCTTGACCGGCTGATCAACAAATACCCTGCCCTGAAAAAAGACCAGAGCCACCTGACCTACGGCCAGCCGCGCCAGGAAATCCACCACCTGGCCAAGGAGCAAGGTTGCGACCTGATCGTGGTCGGCAGCCACGGCCGTCACGGCCTAGCCTTGCTGCTGGGCTCCACCGCCAATGACGTGCTGCACGGCGCACCTTGCGATGTGCTGGCCGTGAAACTGGTCAAGAGCTCGTAAGACCAACGGCAATCCAATGTGGGAGCGGGCTTGTGTGGGAGCGGGCTTGCTCGCGAAAGCGGTGGATCAGTCGACAAATATATGGACTGACACACCGCATTCGCGAGCAAGCCCGCTCCCACATCTGAACCGCGTTTCATACAAAAAACCCGGCGCTCATACAAATGAGCGCCGGGTTTTTTATTGCGCTTGAATCACTCAGGCATCCAGCTCGGCCCAGCGTTCAACCAGGGCTTCAAGCTCGCTGTTAAGCTGCTCGAGGGATGCAATCACCTTGGCGGTTTCTGCAGCTGGACGCAGGTAGAAACCCGCGTCAGCCATTTCAGCTTCAACGGCAGCAATCTGCTGTTCCTTGGCGTCGATATCACCCGGCAGTGCTTCCAGCTCACGTTGCAGCTTGTAGCTGAGCTTCTTCTTCGCAGCAGGTGCTTCCTGGGCTGGTGCCGGAGCAGCAGCCACTGGAGCAACCACGGCCGAGGTCAAGTCAGCCTTGCCGGACTTGCTCTCGGTCACGCCCAGCAGGCGCGGCGAGCCGCCCTGGCGCAGCCAGTCCTGATAACCACCGACGTATTCACGCACCTTGCCTTCGCCTTCGAAGACCAGGGTGCTGGTGACCACGTTATCGAGGAATGCCCGGTCGTGACTGACCATCAGCACGGTGCCGTTGAAGGTCAGCAGGACCTCTTCCAGCAGTTCCAGGGTTTCCACGTCGAGGTCGTTGGTCGGTTCGTCGAGTACCAGCAGGTTGGCTGGCTTGCTGAACAACTTGGCCAGCAGCAGGCGCGCACGCTCACCACCGGACAAGGCCTTGACCGGCGTACGTGCCCGCTGCGGGCTGAACAGGAAGTCGCCCAGGTAGCTCAGCACGTGGCGGCTCTGGCCGTCGATGTCGATAAAGTCGCGACCTTCGGCGACGTTGTCGATCACGGTTTTTTCCAGGTCCAACTGGTGGCGCAGCTGGTCGAAGTAGGCCACGTCGATGCGCGTGCCCTCTTCCACGGTACCGCTGGTGGGTTGCAGGCCGTTGAGCATCAGCTTGAGCAAGGTGGTCTTGCCGGTACCGTTGGCGCCGAGCAGGCCGATACGGTCGCCGCGCTGCAGGACCATGGAGAAGTCCTTGATCAGGAACGGGCCGTCCGGGTGATGGAAGCTGACGTTTTCCAGGACCATCACTTGCTTGCCCGACTTGTCGGCGGTGTCCAGCTGGATATTGGCCTTGCCGGTGCGTTCACGGCGCTCGCTGCGCTCGACACGCAGGGCTTTCAGGGCACGTACGCGGCCTTCGTTACGGGTGCGGCGGGCCTTGATGCCCTGGCGGATCCAGACTTCTTCCTGGGCCAGCTTCTTATCGAACAGGGCATTGGCGGTTTCTTCCGCAGACAGCGCGGCTTCCTTGTGCACCAGGAAACTGGCGTAGTCGCCGTTCCAGTCGATCAGGCCGCCACGGTCCAGTTCGAGGATGCGGGTTGCCAGGTTCTGCAGGAAGGAACGGTCGTGCGTGATGAACAGCACGGCGCCCTGGAAATCCTTGAGGGCTTCTTCAAGCCAGGCGATTGCGCCGATGTCCAGGTGGTTGGTCGGTTCGTCGAGCAGCAACAGATCCGGTTCGGAAACCAGGGCCTGGGCCAGCAGGACGCGGCGACGCCAGCCGCCGGACAATTCGGCGAGGGTCTTGTCGGCGGGCAGTTGCAGGCGACTCAGGGTGCTGTCGACCAATTGCTGCAAGCGCCAGCCGTCGCGGGCTTCGAGGTCTTGCTGGACGTGCATCAGCTTGTCCAGGTCGGCTTCGGTGACGCAGTTCTGCGCCAGGTGATGGTATTCGGCGAGCAGTGCGCCCACGCCGTCGAGGCCTTCGGCAACCACGTCGAACACTGTCCGTCCGTCGGCCACCGGCAATTCTTGCGGCAATTCGCCAATCTTGAGGCCCGGGGCGCGCCAGACAGAGCCGTCATCGGGCTTCTGGTCGCCTTTTACCAGCTTCATCATGCTGGACTTGCCGGTGCCGTTGCGGCCGATGATGCACACCCGCTCACCACGGGCGATCTGCCAGGACACCTTGTCCAACAACGGCATAGCGCCGAAAGCAAGGGACACATCGCTGAATTTGAGCAGGGTCATACGCTTCTCCAAAAACTGGGCGCGCATTCTACCTGACTTAGGGCTCGAGGCGGCCGGCATTTTCGCCGCTGACACGTTCTGTTGGACATTTCAGATGAACTTGAACGAAGCGACCGGCAAAGCTTTCACCGGTTGCGGGCAAAAGGCTAAGCTAGGGGCAATCAGTGTCGGCGACGTCGGCACTAGTCCAGATTCCTCTGCACGGACGTCTCATGCGCAGTCGCCTTTTCAGCTTTTTATCTTGTCTGCTTCTTTCTGCCACCGCCGTTCAATCTGCCCAGGCCGTGGACCTCACCACCCAACGTCAATATTACGATGAAGCCAAACGAGCCCTCGCCAAAGGCGACAGCGGCCCGTATTTCCAATACAGCCAGGCCCTGGCCGACTACCCGTTGACGCCGTACCTCGCCTACGACGAGCTCACGGCGCGACTGAAAACCGCCAGCAACGAGGAGATCGAACAATTCCTCGCCAAGAACGGCGACCTGCCCCAGGCCAACTGGATGAAACTGCGCTGGTTGCGCTGGCTGGCCGACCGTGGCGACTGGCAAACCTTTGAAAAGTACTACGACGCCAAACTCAATTTCGTCGAACTGGACTGCCTCCATGGCCAATTCCAGCTGACCCACAACCAAAAAGCCGAAGGTTATAAAACCACCGAGAAGCTGTGGCTGACCGGTAAATCCCAGCCTGCGGCCTGTGATGCCACCTTTGGCCAGTGGGCCGCCGACGGCCAACTGACCGAACAGAAGATATGGGACCGCGCCAAGCTGGCCGCCGAAGCCCGCAACTATCCGTTGGCCAACAGCCTGGTGAAGACCCTGCCGACCCTCGGCGCCCAGGGCCGCCTGATGGTGGACGTGGCGCAGAAGCCCGACATGCTCGGCGACCCATCGCGCTTCCTGCCGGCCAACGAAGCCATGTCCGATGCCGTAGGCCTGGGCCTGCGCCGCCTGGCACGCCAGGACCCGGACAAGGCCATGGCCCTGCTCGACGGTTATGCCAGCAGCATGCACTTCTCTCGTGACGAAAAAGTGTCGATCGCCCGGGAAATAGGCCTGACCCTGGCGCGTCGCTACGACCCGCGCGCCCTTGACGTGATGACCAAATACGATCCGGAACTGCGGGACAACACCGTTTCCGAATGGCGCCTGCGTCTGCTGTTGCGCCTGGCCCGCTGGGAAGACGCCTACCAGTTGACCCGCAAGCTGCCCCAGGATTTGGCCACCACCAACCGCTGGCGCTACTGGCAGGCCCGCAGCCTGGAACTGGCAGAGCCGAAGAACCCGCAAGCCCTGGTGATGTACAAGGGCCTGGCCAAGGAACGAGACTTTTACGGTTTCCTGGCGGCGGATCGCTCCCAGTCCCCGTACCAACTGAACAACAAGCCACTGGTGATGAGCCAGGCGCTGATGAACAAGGTACGCAACACACCGGGCGTGCGCCGCGCCCTGGAGTTCTACGCCCGTGGCCAGATCGTTGATGGCCGCCGCGAGTGGTACCACGTCAGCCGGCACTTCAACCGCGACGAAATGGTCGCCCAGGCCAAGTTGGCCTATGACATGAAGTGGTACTTCCCGGCGATCCGCACCATCAGCCAGGCGCAGTACTGGGACGACCTGGACATCCGCTTCCCGATGGCCCACCGCGACACCCTCGTGCGAGAAGCCAAGGTCCGCGGCGTGCATTCCAGCTGGGTATTTGCAATCACCCGCCAGGAAAGCGCCTTCATGGACGACGCGCGTTCCGGCGTCGGTGCCACCGGCCTGATGCAACTGATGCCCGGCACCGCCAAGGAGACTGCGCGAAAGTTCAGCATCCCGCTGGCTTCGCAACAGCAGGTGCTCGACCCGGACAAGAACATCCAGCTCGGCGCCGCCTACCTGAGCCAGGTCCACGCCCAGTTCAACGGCAACCGCGTGCTCGCCACCGCTGCCTACAACGCCGGCCCGGGCCGTGTACGCCAATGGCTGCGCGGCGCCGATCACCTGAGTTTCGATGTGTGGGTGGAAAGCATCCCGTTCGACGAAACCCGCCAGTATGTGCAGAACGTGCTGTCTTATTCGGTGATCTACGGGCAGAAGCTCAATGCACCGCAGCCGCTGGTGGATTGGCATGAGCGGTATTTTGATGATCAGTAAGTAACGCGTCCCATAAAAAATGCCCGCATTGAGAGATGCGGGCATTTTTTGTGGGCGGTGAATCAGTGGGTGGTCGACTCACCATCACTGAACTGCAACGCCGCCAGCCGTGCATACAGCGGATTGCTGGCGATCAGTTGCTGATGCGTCCCCACCGCCACCAGCTTGCCCTGGTCCATCACGGCAATCCGGTCGGCATTCTTCACCGTGGCCAGCCGGTGGGCGATGACCAGGGTGGTGCGCCCTTCCATCAACTGCGGCAGCGCCTGCTGGATCAGGTGTTCGCTCTGGGCGTCCAGCGCGCTGGTGGCTTCGTCCAGCAGCAGGATCGGTGCATCCACCAACAAGGCCCGGGCGATGGCCAGGCGTTGGCGCTGGCCGCCCGAAAGGCCCATGCCGCCGTCGCCCAGGTGGGTCTGGTAGCCGTCGGGCATTTGCAAAATGAAGTCGTGGGCGTGGGCGATGCGCGCCGCCTCCTCGACCTGGGTAAAGGTGGCCGTCGGATTGCCGTAGCGGATGTTCTCCTCAACGCTGCCGAAAAACAGCGCCGGGCTCTGGGACACCAGGGCGAAACAGCGGCGCAGGTCCAGCGGATCCAGCTCGGTCAGCGGGTGGCCTTCAAGCAGGATGCGGCCTTGCTGGGCATCGTAGAAACGCAGCAACAGATCGAACATCGTCGATTTACCCGCGCCGGACGGACCGACCAGGGCCAGGGTTTCGCCGGCATTGATGCTCAGGCTCAAGCCGTCGATGGCAAAACGATCCGGACGCGACGGATAGGAGAAGCGCAAATCCTGGATTTCCAGGCGGCCACTGACCCGCTCCGGCAGCTTGATCACGTTGGCTTCGGGCGCCTTGATCTCATTGCTCGACTGCAGCAATTCGCCAATCCGCTCCGCCGCACCGGCGGCGCGCTGCAACTCGCCCAACACTTCACTCAACGTACCGACGGCACTGCCGACGATCAGGCTGTAGAACACGAACGCCGCCAGCTCACCACCGGAAATGCGCCCGCCGATCACGTCCATGCCGCCGACCCAGAGCATCACGCCCACGGCGCCCAGCACCAGCATGATCACCAGGGTAATCAGCCAGGCGCGCTGCACGATGCGTTTGCGGGCGGTGGTGAAGGCCTCTTCCACCGTCAGCGCGAAGCGCTGTTCGTCCTGGACCTGGTGGTTGTAGGCCTGCACGGTCTTGATCTGGCCGAGGGTTTCGGACACATAGCTGCCGACATCGGCGATGCGATCCTGGCTCTGGCGCGACAGGCTGCGCACCCGGCGGCCGAAGATCAGGATCGGCGCCAGCACCAGTGGCAGCGCTATCACGACGATGCTGGTGAGCTTGGGGTTGGTGACAAACAGCAGCACGATCCCGCCGATCACCATCAAGGCGTTGCGCAGGAACAGCGACAGCGAGGAGCCGATCACCGATTGCAGCAAGGTGGTGTCGGTGGTCAGCCGGGACTGGATTTCCGAGCTGCGGTTGTTTTCGTAGAAGCCCGGATGCAGGTAGATCAAGTGGTTGAACACCTGCCGCCGGATGTCCGCCACCACCCGCTCGCCGATCCACGACACCAGGTAAAACCGCGCAAAGGTGCCCACCGCCAGGCCCAGCACCAGGATCATGAACAGACCGATGGATTGGTTGAGCAGGTGCGGCGACTGGGTCATGAACCCCTGGTCCACCAGCAGGCGAATACCCTGGCCCATGGACAAGGTAATGCCGGCGGTGACGATCAGCGCCAACAAGGCGCCCAGAGCCTGCCAGCGGTAGGGAGCGACGAAGCGACTGGCCAGGCGAATCGCGCGGCGTTGACGGGCTGAGAGCATGGAGGGTTTCACCTGAAGGTTGGAGACGGGAACCTGCATAGCTACATGGGGGGAACTTGAGCGAATCACAATGAGTCAGGTTAATTATGCTCACCGAACCTAGGCCCTAGAGGCTATCGGTCTAAGGACCGGCTGGAAATTTGTATCGGTTTCTGCTGGACTGGGCATTCGATCTGCGGGCCGCGCAAGGAGTTGTAACAACGCGGTCACGCGGGGGTTTTAAAGTAGGTACACAACCTGATGAGGAGACGGGCCATGTCCTTGCAAAACAGCAGCAACGCCAAAATTCAAGTGATCCGCCAACCGCAGCAATTGCCTTGCTCGTATATCGACGCTCAGGGCCGCGAAGTGCAAATCACCGAAGAAATGATCCAGAGCGCGTGCGCCGAACTGGAACAGAAATTGGTCAAGCCTGCCAAGCGAGGCTGATTCGCCCACGCTCTCTTAAACCCGGCCTTGATGGCCGGGTTTTTTATGCCTTCAGATTGCCTGTGCGCCCAATGCTGCCACGATGCTCGACAAGGCGGCAGACTCGCCGTTGATCCGCACTTTCAAGCCGTCAATCTCACGCCGCTCGGGGTAGTGCTTGCGCAACAGGTCGAAGGCCTTGCGCTGCTCATCCACTGTGCCTACCAGGCTGCGGCGGAAATCCGCGTCATCACGGCGCGGGTCGTACATGCTGCGGCACAGGGTCGCCAGGGCCCAGGCCGGATCGGTATTGGCATTGAGGTTGACTTCGGCCAGCCACGGCTCCGGCAGCAAGTCGCTCAATTGAATCGTCGGGTCCTGACCAAGATGCCGGCAAAACGCCTGATAGATCTGCGCCGTGCCGCGCTGCTTGCCGTCCAGGCTGTAGCCGGCGATATGCGGGGTGGCCAGCACACACAGGTCGGCCAGGTCGACGTCCACCTGCGGCTCGCCTTCCCACACATCCAGCACGGCCTGCAGGTCTTCGCGCGCCAGCAGCACCTCCTTGAGGGCGGCGTTGTCCACCACCGGGCCGCGGCTGGCGTTGATCAGCCAGGCACCGGGCTTGAGCTGGTTGAGGCGCTCGCGGTCGAACAAGTGCCAGGTGGAGCCGTTGCCGGATTTGTTCAGCGGCGTGTGCAGACTGATCACATCGCACTGCTCGACGATCTGCTCCAGGCTGACGTAATCACCGTCCTCGGCGATCTGCCGGGGCGGGTCGCACACCAGCACGTTCCAGCCCAACGCCTTGAGCACCTTGACCAGACGCCCGCCGACTTCACCGGCCCCCACCACACCGTAGGTGCGCTGGGCCAGGTCGGCGCCTTCGATCTCGGCCAGGGTCAGCAGGCTGCCCAGCACATAGTCGACCACGCCACGGGCATTGCAGCCGGGGGCGCTGGACCATTGGATGCCGGCGCGCTGGAAGTAATCGAGGTCGAGGTGATCAGTGCCGATGGTGCAGGTGCCGACAAACCGCACCGGCGTGCCTTCGAGCAAGGCCCGGTTGACGTTGGTCACTGAACGCACCAGCAGCACATCGGCCTGCTCGATCGTCGCGCGGTCAATGGACCGGCCCGGAACCCGGCGAATCTCGCCGAATCCTTCAAAGAATGCATCGAGCAG
Organism: Pseudomonas sp. KK18; assembly: GCF_037094675.1. Taxonomy (NCBI): domain Bacteria; kingdom Pseudomonadati; phylum Pseudomonadota; class Gammaproteobacteria; order Pseudomonadales; family Pseudomonadaceae; genus Pseudomonas; species Pseudomonas sp. KK18. The sequence continues at coordinate 1,930,478 of NZ_CP146605.1, read as the reverse complement.
CGGGATATTTTCGTCGGCAACAATCAGCATGGCAGGCTCCTTTCGCGGATCAGCAGTGTACAGCGGTTTTCCTTGTGGCGAGGGCGCTTGCTCCCGCTGGAGTGCGCAGCGCTCCCAAATGCAGCACCGTGTTTTTTCAGGTACACATCGGTTGCCCGTTCTGGGGCTGCTGTGCAGCCCAGCGGGAGCAAGCTCCCTCGCCACAGCAAGCTCCCTCACCACAGCAAGCGCCCTCGCCACAAAACGCTGCATTTGCGCGGGGATGTGTTTACAAATCCACAACACAGGTTTTTTCCTGACCAACACGTCAAGGCGTAGAATGCGCCGTCCTGCGCTCCCCCTATCGGACATCTGTACGTGAACACTGCCACAACCACCACCTCCCTTTCTCGCCCCGCCCGCGTCAGCCTTGAAGTGCGCAACCTGCTGGCCCTGGCGCTGCCGATCATGATCGGGCAACTGGCGACCACCGCCATGGGGTTCGTCGATGCCGTGATGGCCGGGCGTGTCAGCTCCCGAGACCTGGCGGCGGTCGCCCTGGGCAACTCCATCTGGATCCCGGTGTACCTGCTGATGACCGGCACCCTGTTGGCCACCACGCCGAAAGTCGCCCAGCGCTTTGGCGCCGGCACCCACGGTGAAATCGGCCCGCTGGTGCGCCAGTCGATGTGGCTGGCACTGGTGGTGGGAATTACCGCGCTGCTGTTGCTGATCAGCGCCGAACCGATCCTGCACCTGATGAAGGTTGATCCCGAGTTGATCAAGCCCTGCATGGGCTACCTGCACGGCATCGCTTCGGGCATGCCGGCCATTGCGTTGTATTACGTGCTGCGCTGCTTCAGCGACGGCCTGGGCCGAACGCGGCCGAGCATGGTCATGGGCCTGTGCGGGCTGGCGCTGAATATTCCGCTGAACTATGTGTTTATCTACGGCCACTTCGGCGTGCCGGCCATGGGCGGCATCGGTTGCGGCTGGGCCACGGCGATCGTGATGTGGGTGATGATGCTTGGCCTGGCCGCCTGGACCCGCTGGGCACCGGTGTATCAGAGCAGCGAGCTGTTCAAGCGCTTTGACTGGCCGCAATGGTCGGTGATCAAGCGTGTGTTGAGCATTGGCTTGCCCATCGGGATCGCGGTGTTCGCCGAGTCGAGCATTTTTGCGGTGATCGCGCTGCTGATCGGCAGCCTCGGCGCCACGGTGGTGGCCGGGCACCAGATCGCGCTGAACTTCAGTTCGCTGGTGTTCATGATCCCCTATTCCCTGAGCATGGCGGTCACCGTGCGCGTGGGCCAGGCCCTGGGCCGAGGAGAACCCCGTGAGGCGCGCTTTGCCGCAGGTGTCGGAATGGGCACCGCGTTGGTGTATGCCTGCCTGTCCTGCAGCCTGATGCTGCTGTTTCGCGAACAGATCGCCACCATCTACACCCAGGACCCGCTGGTGATCCAGGTGGCGGCGATGCTGATTGTGTTTGCGGCGCTGTTTCAGTTCTCGGACGCGATCCAGGTCACGGCCGCCGGCGCACTACGTGGTTACCAGGACACTCGGGTGACCATGGTGCTGACGTTGTTTGCGTATTGGGGCGTGGGCTTGCCGGTGGGCTACGCGCTGGGGCTGACCGAGTGGCTGGGCCAGGCCCGAGGCCCGAGCGGCTTGTGGCAGGGGCTGATCGTGGGCCTGAGCTGTGCCGCGGCGATGTTGGTGATCCGCCTGGTGCGCAGCGCACGCAAGCGGATTCGCCGGGTTTAAGCCGATTTCTTGCGGATCCAGTATAGGTAAGTACCGGCCTGTTCCTGCTGGTCCACCAGTTCATGGTCGAGAAACACGCAGAACTTGGGGATGTCGCGACGGGTCGACGGATCGGTCGCGATCACCTTGAGCAAGCCACCGGGCGCCAGGTCGCGGATGTGCTGGTGCAGCATCATCACTGGCTCCGGGCAGTTGAGGCCGGTGGCGTCGAGGACGGCATCGACGGGTAAATCAGGGGTCAGGCTCATGGTTTACTCCTAAACAGGCCGGCATTTTAACGGTAACGCGGGGCGCCAGGTAGCCAGCGGCGCCCTCGGTTTTTTCGCGAGCAAGCTCGCTCCTACATTGAGCAGCGTTTACCGGGCCTTTGGCTTCTTCACATCCAACCGGCGCAAATGGCAGGTCACTTCTTCACGGTCGTGGTACAGCTGCTTGCAGCCGATCTCCACCCGGATGCCACGTTCCTTGAAGCCTTCCGCGATGCGTTCAAGCAGGCGCTTCACTTCGGCATAACGCTGCTTCATCGGCAACTTCAGGTTGACCACCGCTTCGCGGCAATGTCCCTCGCCGATCCAGGTTTCCAGCAGGGCCGCATTGCGCGCCGGTTTTTCGACGATGTCGCAGACCATCCAGTCCACCGGCTGCTTGGGGGTGTAGATGAAGCCGTCGGCCATCAAGTGCTGCACCAGCCCGGTGTCCATCAGGCTTTCGGCCATCGGGCCGTTGTCGATGGCGGTCACCAGCATGCCACGGTTGACCAGTTGCCAGGTCCAGCCGCCAGGCGCTGCGCCGAGGTCGACGCCGGTCATGTCGCTGTGCAGGCGCTCGTCCCACTGATCACGGGGGATAAAGTGGTGCCAGGCCTCTTCCAGCTTCAAGGTCGAGCGGCTTGGCGCGTCCCGCGGGAATTTGAGGCGCGGGATGCCCATCGGCCACATGGCCGAGTTGTTTGACTCGGCCAGGCCCATGAACACTTCGCGGCCGCTCTTGAAGGTCAACAGCAGGCGCGGCTTGCTGGCGTCTTCCACCAGTTTGCCGGCGGCCATCAGCGCCTTGCGCAAGTGAACTTCGAATTTCTTGCAGAAGTTCGACAGCTCCTTGCCGTCATTGGTGTCGACCATTTCCAGCCACAGGCTGCCGCACACCGGGAAATCCCGCAGGTGCGCGAGGATCACGCTGATACGGTCGGTTTCCGGCAAGTCGATGAACACCCCGCGCGCCCACTGCCTCGGGAAGATCAGCTCGGCAAAGCGTTGGCCGCGCATCAGGCGCTGGGCGCCGTCTTCTTCGGTGCAGACAAATTCGGCGCAGGCGCTGCCGGTCTTGGCCTTGGCATAGCCCGAAACGTTCAGGCGTGCGGCGTGTTCCGCGATCTCGGAACAGACTTCGCCTTCAAAACCCGGGCGGCAGTGCATAAAAAGGGTGTTCATCAACTCTCCTGGATCACGGGCTTGCTATAGCGCAATGCCTGTCATGAAAACGCGCGCATGATAGCCGAGTTCGGAACCTTGGACTTATTGATAGAGTCCAGTAATTAGCCAGCTACTTAAAACAGGGCTAATTTGTAAGCTCTGTTCGTCCCGTCAGGTCCGTAGCCGTGCGGACCATAAGGAGTCATGTAATGTCATCCCTTGATAGTCTGAGAACCCTTAAAACCTTACAGATCGACGACAAGACCTATCACTACTTCAGCCTGCCCGAAGCCGCCAAGAGCCTGGGTGATCTGGACAAGCTGCCGATGTCCCTCAAGGTGCTGCTGGAAAACCTGCTGCGCTGGGAAGACGAAAAGACCGTCACCGGAGCCGACCTCAAGGCCATTGCCGCCTGGCTCAAGGAGCGCCGCTCCGACCGCGAGATCCAATACCGCCCCGCCCGCGTGCTGATGCAAGACTTTACCGGCGTGCCCGCCGTGGTCGACCTGGCCGCCATGCGCGCCGCCGTGGCCAAGGCCGGCGGTGACCCGCAACGCATCAACCCGCTGTCACCGGTGGACCTGGTGATCGACCACTCGGTGATGGTCGACAAGTTTGCCACCACCGGCGCCTTCCAGGAAAACGTCGACATCGAAATGCAGCGCAACGGCGAACGCTACGCCTTCCTGCGCTGGGGCCAGAGCGCCTTCGACAACTTCAGCGTAGTGCCACCGGGCACCGGCATCTGTCACCAGGTCAACCTGGAATACCTCGGCCGCACCGTGTGGACCAAGGATGAAGACGGCCGCACCTATGCCTTCCCCGACACCCTGGTCGGCACCGACTCCCACACCACCATGATCAACGGCCTCGGCGTATTGGGCTGGGGTGTGGGCGGGATTGAAGCGGAAGCCGCGATGCTCGGGCAGCCCGTTTCGATGCTGATCCCGGAAGTGATCGGCTTCAAGCTCACCGGCAAGCTGAAAGAAGGCATCACCGCCACTGACCTGGTGCTGACCGTCACCCAGATGCTGCGTAAAAAGGGCGTGGTCGGCAAATTCGTCGAGTTCTATGGCGACGGCCTGGCCGACCTGCCTTTGGCCGACCGCGCGACCATTGCCAACATGGCCCCGGAGTACGGCGCCACCTGTGGCTTCTTCCCGGTGGATGAAGTAACCCTGGACTACCTGCGCCTGTCGGGCCGTCCTGCAGAAACCGTCAAACTGGTGGAGGCCTACACCAAGGCCCAGGGCCTGTGGCGCAATGCAGGTCAGGAGCCGATCTTTACCGACAGCCTGGCGCTGGACATGGCCAGCGTCGAAGCCAGCCTGGCCGGGCCGAAACGTCCGCAAGACCGTGTCTCACTGCCTAACGTCGGCCAGGCCTTCAGCGATTTCCTCGACCTGCAATTCAAGCCCACCAACAAGGAAGAAGGCCGCCTGGAAAGCGAAGGCGGCGGCGGTGTTGCGGTGGGCAACGCCGACCTGATCGGTGAAGCCGACTACGACTTCGAAGGCCAGACCTATCGCCTGAAAAACGGCGCGGTGGTGATCGCGGCCATTACCTCCTGCACCAACACCTCCAACCCGAGCGTGATGATGGCGGCAGGACTGGTGGCGAAAAAGGCCGTGGAGAAAGGACTGAAGAGCAAGCCCTGGGTGAAAACCTCCCTGGCGCCGGGCTCCAAAGTCGTGACTGATTACTACAAAGCGGCAGGCTTGACCCACTACCTCGACAAGCTGGGCTTCGACCTGGTGGGTTATGGCTGCACCACCTGTATCGGCAACTCCGGGCCGCTGCCCGAGCCGATCGAAAAAGCCATCCAGAAAGCCGACCTGGCCGTGGCCTCGGTGCTCTCGGGCAACCGTAACTTCGAAGGCCGGGTGCATCCTCTGGTGAAAACCAACTGGCTGGCCTCCCCGCCCCTCGTGGTGGCCTATGCCCTGGCCGGCACCGTGCGCATGGACATCAGCAGCGAACCACTGGGCACCGGCTCTGACGGTAAACCGGTGTACCTGCGGGACATCTGGCCCAGCAGCAAGGAAATCGCCGACGCCGTTGCGCAAGTCAGCACCCAGATGTTCCACAAGGAATACGCCGAGGTGTTTGCCGGTGATGAACAGTGGCAGGCCATTGAAGTGCCGCAGGCTGCAACCTACGTGTGGCAGAAGGACTCCACCTACATCCAGCACCCACCGTTCTTCGACGACATCGGCGGCCCGCCGCCGGTGATCGAAGACGTCAAGGGCGCCAACGTGCTGGCATTGCTGGGGGACTCGGTGACCACCGACCACATCTCCCCTGCCGGTAACATCAAGACCGACAGCCCGGCCGGCAAATACCTGCGCGAGCAAGGCGTCGAACCGCGGGACTTCAACTCCTACGGCTCGCGTCGCGGCAACCATGAAGTGATGATGCGCGGCACCTTCGCCAACATCCGCATCCGCAACGAAATGCTCGGCGGCGAGGAAGGCGGCAATACGATCTACATCCCTACCGGCGAGAAAATGCCGATCTACGACGCCGCCATGAAATACCAGGCCTCGGGCACCCCGCTGGTGGTGATCGCCGGCCAGGAATACGGCACCGGCTCAAGCCGTGACTGGGCGGCCAAGGGCACCAACCTGCTGGGGGTCAAGGCGGTGATTGCCGAGAGTTTCGAGCGGATTCACCGCTCCAACCTGGTGGGCATGGGCGTGCTGCCCCTGCAGTTCAAGCTGGACCAAAACCGCAAGGCACTCAAGCTGACCGGCAAGGAGAAGATCGACATCCTCGGGCTGACCAACGCCGAGATCGAGCCACGCATGAACCTGACGCTGGTGATCACCCGTGAGGATGGCAGCAGCGAGAAGGTCGAAGTGCTGTGCCGCATCGACACCCTCAATGAGGTCGAGTACTTCAAGGCCGGCGGGATCCTGCACTACGTGTTGCGGCAGTTGATTGCCTCGTAACTGACACGCGCTACCCAAAACACCGCCTTCCCTGGCGGTGTTTTCATTTTTACCGTCGGTGACGCTCGGTATACTGCCGCCCTCAGATTTTGACTGTCACAAGGATTCCCCATGCTTGCATTGCCATGGCTGTACCTGGCGCTTCTTTCCATCGGCTATGTACTTGCCTTGAGCTACGGGCAATTGGGGTTAATGGCGGCGCTTTCCGTCGCCATGCTGCTGTTGGCCGGGTTTGCCGTGCGGCAACAGCGAAACCCGTGGGTACGCTATCTGGGCCACGGGCTGTTTATCGTGCTGGCGCTGGGGCTGGCGATGCATTGGCTGCCCGGGTTCTACAACGGTCGCGGGATCGCGCCGCAGCGCTTTACGGACGACGCCGTGCCGTTCTCGATGTACCTGAACCAGGACAAGCCGCTGATTGGCTTCTGGCTGCTGCTGGCCTGCCCGTGGATTGTTGCGCGCCGGTCCCTGCGCCTGTCGATCTACGCCACCGCCCTGGCGTTGACACTGACGGCGATTGCCGCCCTGGGCGGCGCTGCGTTGCTGGGCGTCATCAGTTGGGCCCCGAAGTGGCCGGAGCAGGCCTGGCTGTGGGTGTTGAATAACTTGCTGCTGGTGACCCTGGTGGAGGAAGCGCTGTTCCGCGGTTATATCCAGGGCGGCCTGAGCCGACGGTTCAAGCAATTGCCCTATGGTGAAAACCTCGCCCTGCTGTTGGCCGCCCTGCTGTTCGGCCTGGTACACCTGGGCGCAGGCTGGCAGTGGACCCTGCTGGCGACCATCGCAGGCCTGGGCTACGGCCTGGCGTATCGCTTTGGCGGATTGGGCGCGGCGATCGTTACGCACTTCGGGCTGAACCTGCTGCATTTCGGGTTGTTTACCTATCCGATGCTGGCGGGCTGAGGCTGCGCCGATTGTTGCAAAAAATAAGTTAAATAAAACCCCGCGACGGTCGACAACCTGTCAAAGCCTTGCGGATTGAACAATCATGCGTAATAACCAACCCGTTACCCAGCGCGAACGTACCTTCCCCGCTCAGCAACGGTTGATCTCCACCACGGATGCCAAAGGCGTGATCACCTACTGCAACGACGCCTTCGTCGAGATCAGTGGGTTTTCCCATGACGAACTGCTGCGTGCCCCGCACAACCTGGTTCGTCATCCGGATGTGCCGGCGGCAGTGTTCGCACACATGTGGTCCACGCTCAAACAAGGCTTGCCATGGATGGGCATCGTCAAGAACCGCTGCAAGAGCGGTGATCACTATTGGGTCAACGCCTATGTGACACCGGTCTTCGACGGCAACCAGGTGATCGGCTACGAGTCGGTGCGGGTCAAGCCCACCGCCGAGCAGATCCGCCGTGCCGAAGCGCTTTACCAGCGCATCAACCAGGGCAAGCCGGCCATCCCGCGCCGCGACAAGTGGCTGCCGGTGTTGCAGGACTGGCTGCCGTTTATCCTGGTCAGCCAGTTGAGCTTCCTGATTGGCGTGTGGCTCAATTCCCACTGGGGCTTTGCCCTGGCAGCGGCGCTGTCGGTACCGCTGGGCCTGTTGGGCCTGAGCTGGCAACAACGCGGGCTCAAGCGCTTGCTGCGCCTGGCCGAACAGACCACCTCAGACCCGCTGATCGCGCAGATGTACACCGACAGCCGCGGCGCCCAGGCGCGCCTGGAAATGTCGATCCTCAGCCAGGAGGCGCGCCTGAAGACATGTCTTACCCGTTTGCAGGACACGGCTGAACACCTCAACTCCCAGGCGGCGCAGTCCAATACCCTGGCGCATAACAGCTCCAGCGGTCTTGAACGCCAGCGCGTGGAAACCGAACAGGTGGCCACCGCGGTCAACCAGATGGCCGCGACGACTCAGGAAGTCGCCAGCCATGTGCAACGCACCGCCGATGCCACCCAGGAAGCCAATCGCCTGACCGGGCGTGGCCGTGATATCGCCGGCGAAACCCGCGAAGCGATTCAGCGCCTGTCGGTGGCCGTGGGCGAGACCGGCGTGACCGTGACCCAACTGGCCAAGGACAGTGACGAAATCGGTGGCGTGGTGGATGTGATCAAAGGCATCGCCGACCAGACCAACCTGCTGGCACTGAACGCGGCCATCGAAGCGGCCCGTGCCGGGGAGATGGGCCGGGGCTTCGCAGTGGTGGCCGACGAAGTGCGGCAACTGGCCCAGCGCACCAGCGAGTCCACCGGGCAGATTCATGCGCTGATCGCCAAGCTGCAACAGACCGCCAGCGCGGCCGTACAAACCATGGACGCCGGGCATCGCCAGGCGGAAGAAGGTGTGGCACGGGTGATGGAAGCGGATCAGGCGCTGATCGGGATCAGCGAGGCGGTGGCGCACATCACTGATATGACGGCGCAGATTGCGGCGGCGACCGAAGAGCAGAGCTCGGTGGCGGAAGAGATCAGCCGTAACATCAGCACCATTGCGCTGCTGGCGGACCAGACGTCGGAACAGGCGTTGAATTCGGCGCAGTTGAGTGAAGAGCTGACGCATACCGCCAATACTCAGTATTCGCTGGTAGAACGCTTTAACCGGTAAACCGCTTTCGCGAGCAAGCCCGCTCCCACATTTGGAATGCATTTCAAATGTGGGAGCGGGCTTGCTCGCGAAAGGGCCCTATCAGGCGCCGAGAAACCCGGCCACCTTCACCGCCGCAGCCTCCAGATGCTGCTCATGACTGAACCCCGAAGCCTTCAACGGCTTCAAATCATGATCCCCCGCCACCAGCCACATCACCTCGATGCTCGGCGACAACACATACCCTTCCACCGCCGCCCGATTGCCCAGTGCATCCCGCTCACCCTGCACAATCAACGTCGGCGTCTTCAGGCCGGCCAGGTGCTCGGTCCGTGGCTTCTCCGGCTTGCCCACCGCATAGAACGGATAACCCAGGCACACCAGCGCGTCCGCGCCCAATTCATCCGCCAATAGACTGGCCATCCGCCCGCCCATGGACTTGCCGCCCACCGCCAGTTTCCCAGCGACATGACGTCGCACCTCGGCATACACCTCACGCCAGCATTCCAGCAGTTTCGGCGCCGGGTTCGGCGGACGTTTACCGCCATCCACACGACGCTGGGCCATGTACGGAAACTCGAAGCGCAATACGTTCACGCCATGCCCCGCAAGGCGTGCAGCCATGTCTTCCATAAAGCCCGAGTCCATTGGCGCGCCCGCGCCGTGGGCCAGGATCAGCGTCGCGGGCGTACGCGCGATAGACCCTGTCGCGGCCTTCCACAACCAGCCGCGTTCCCGCACACACTGCGCCCATTGATCCCCGTCAATACTGGCCTTGTGCTCTTTGCCCATGCTTGCCTCGCTTTTTAGTCTGCCTATAACTCCAGCCCAAGTGCCGCATTTGCTTGGGTTGAACCGTGGATGGGGAACCATGAACACTACTTTAAGTACCGCCTATAACTACAAGGTGGTCCGCCAATTCGCCATTATGACGGTGGTGTGGGGCATCGTCGGCATGGGGCTCGGGGTTTTTCTCGCTGCCCAGTTGGTATGGCCCGAACTCAACTTCAATTTGCCCTGGACCAGTTTCGGCCGCTTGCGCCCGCTGCACACCAACGCGGTGATCTTTGCCTTTGGCGGTTGCGCGCTGTTTGCCAGCTCCTTCTACTCGGTGCAACGCACCTGCCAGACCCAATTGTTCGCGCCAAAGATCGCGCAGTTCTGCTTCTGGGGCTGGCAGCTGGTGATTGTGCTGGCCGCGATCACCTTGCCGCTGGGCTACACCAGCTCCAAGGAATACGCCGAGCTGGAATGGCCGATCGACATCCTGATCACCATCGTCTGGGTGGCCTATGCCATCGTGTTCTTCGGCACGGTTATGAAGCGCAACACCAAGCACATCTACGTCGGTAACTGGTTCTTCGGTGCGTTCATCATCACCGTAGCGATCCTGCATATCGTCAACAACCTGGAAATCCCGGTCAGCCTGACCAAGTCCTACTCGCTGTACGGCGGTGCGACGGATGCCATGGTGCAGTGGTGGTACGGGCATAACGCGGTAGGCTTTTTCCTCACCGCCGGCTTCCTCGGGATGATGTACTACTTCGTGCCGAAACAGGCCGAACGTCCGGTGTATTCCTATCGCCTGTCCATCGTGCACTTCTGGGCCCTGATCACCCTGTACATCTGGGCCGGCCCGCACCACTTGCACTACACCGCGCTGCCGGACTGGGCACAGTCCCTGGGCATGGTGATGTCGCTGGTACTGCTGGCACCGAGCTGGGGCGGGATGATCAACGGGATGATGACCCTGTCGGGCGCCTGGCATAAGTTGCGCAGCGACCCGATCCTGCGCTTCCTTGTCGTCTCTCTCGCGTTCTACGGCATGTCGACCTTCGAAGGGCCGATGATGGCCATCAAGACGGTCAACGCCCTCTCCCACTACACCGACTGGACCATCGGCCACGTACACGCCGGGGCGCTGGGTTGGGTAGCGATGATCTCCATCGGCGCGCTGTATCACATGATCCCGAAAATCTTCGGTCGCGAGCAGATGTACAGCCTCGGCCTGATCAACGCGCACTTCTGGCTGGCCACCATCGGCACCGTGCTCTACATCGCCTCGATGTGGGTCAACGGCATCGCCCAGGGCCTGATGTGGCGTGCAGTCAACGAAGACGGCACCTTGACCTACTCCTTCGTCGAAACCCTGGTGGCCAGCCACCCAGGCTTCATCGTGCGACTGGTGGGCGGGGCGATCTTCCTCAGCGGCATGTTCCTGATGGCTTACAACACTTGGCGCACCGTGCGTTCGGCACAACCCGCCGAAGTCGCCGCTGCGGCGCAGATGGCCTGAGGAGTCGATGATGAAACACGAAACCATTGAAAAGAACGTCGGCCTGCTGATGCTGCTGATGGTGCTCGCCGTGAGCATCGGCGGCCTGACCCAGATTGTGCCGCTGTTCTTCCAGGATGTGACCAACAAGCCAGTGGAAGGCATGAAGCCCTACACCGCGCTGCAACTGGAAGGCCGCGACATCTATATCCGCGAAGGCTGCGTACAGTGCCATTCGCAGATGATCCGCCCGTTCCGCGCCGAAACAGAGCGTTATGGCCACTACTCGGTGGCCGGTGAAAGCGTGTGGGATCACCCGTTCCTGTGGGGCTCCAAGCGTACCGGGCCGGACCTGGCCCGCGTCGGCGCGCGCTACTCGGACGACTGGCACCGCGCGCACTTGTACAACCCGCGCAACGTGGTACCGGAATCGAAGATGCCGGCGTACCCATGGCTGGTCACCGCCCCGGTCGACAGCAGCCACACCGAGACCAAGCTCAAGGTGATGCGCACCCTCGGCGTGCCGTACACCGACGACGACATCGCCGGTGCCGTGGCCTCCCTCAAGGGCAAGACCGAGATGGACGCGCTGGTTTCGTACCTGCAAGTGCTCGGCACTGCCATCAAGAGCAAGAGGTGAGCCATGGGATTTGATTTCGATGCTGGAACCATCCGCGGGCTTGGCACGCTGGTCGTGGCCATCGCCTTCATCGGCTTGTCGCTGTGGGTGTTCAACTCCCGGCGCAATTCGGAGTTCGCCGAGGCGTGCCTGCTGCCGTTTGCCGATGAACCGCTACCGCCAACCCCCGACGCTCAAGAAGAGCCTGCAACAAGGAGCAACCGGCCATGACTACCTTCTGGAGTACATGGATCTGTGTACTGACCCTCGGCAGCCTGATCGGCCTGACCTGGCTGTTGATCGGCACCCGCAAGGGCGAGACCAAGGGCAGCGTGGACCAGACCATGGGCCACGCCTTCGACGGGATCGAGGAGTACGACAACCCGCTGCCGCAATGGTGGTTCATGCTGTTCGCCGGCACCCTGGTGTTTGCCGTCGGCTACCTGATCCTCTACCCGGGCCTGGGCAACTGGAAAGGCGTATTGCCGGGCTATGAAGATGGCTGGACCCAGACCAAGGAATGGGACAAGGAGATGGCCAAGGCCGACGCCAAATTCGGGCCGATCTTCGCCAAATTCGCGGCCATGCCGGTGGAAGAAGTTGCCAAGGACCCTCAGGCGCTGAAAATGGGCGGCCGCCTGTTCGCCTCCAACTGCGCGGTGTGCCATGGCTCGGACGCCAAGGGCGCCTACGGCTTCCCGAACCTTGCAGACAACATCTGGCGCTGGGGCGGTTCGGCGGATGCAATCAAGATGACCATCATGAATGGCCGTCATGCCGCGATGCCGGCCTGGGGTGAAGTGCTGGGTGAGGACGGTGTGAAGAACGTCGCAGCCTATGTGCGCCATGAATTGGCAGGCCTGCCGCTGCCGGCGGACAGCACCGCGGATGTCGCCGCGGGCCAAGTGGCATTCAGCACCACCTGTGTCGCCTGCCACGGGCCGGAAGGCCATGGCGTGGAAGCCATGGGCGCGCCGAACCTGACGCAGCCAGGTGGCTTTATCTACGGCACCAGCCTGGCGCAGTTGCAGCAGACCATTCGCCACGGCCGCCAGGGCCAGATGCCTGCGCAGGAAGTACTGCAAGGCAATGACAAGGTGCACCTGCTGGCCGCCTATGTTTACAGCCTGTCCCACAATGCTGATGGCGCAACGCCTGACAGCCAACCCGAGTAATCCTGCACCACCCAAAAGCCGCGCCTGATTCAGGCGCGGCTTTTTTGCGACCCATTGTCGCACCCTTCCGATCGCTGACTTTCCCCTCCTGCCATTCGGGTCTACGCTTGTTTGCACAGTGGACTGGCATTGGCCGGTCGACGGCCGACTTGCACTCGATGGGTTGAAACATTTCTGCTCGATGACAGGCGCAAAGGCTGGTACCTACCGGCTGTCGTGCCACTGGCCATTCGTCACCCGAGCTGCTTGTTTACACACACTCAGTTACAAGTACCTTCGACCCGTTTAAAATCCTGTCCAAGTCGTCAGCTTTTAACCCTGAATTTTGTCCTTACGCCAAACATGGAAAGGGCGCAGAATCTGGTTTGGAACGCATTGACGCAGGTCACCTTGCGTTGCAATGGAATCTTGCTTTCTCCATACTTGCGACCGATTTTTACCCTATAAAAAAACTAAACCGTGGAACCTTAGAATGAGCACAGCAATCAGTCCGACTGCTTATAACTATAAGGTAGTCCGCCAGTTCGCCATCATGACGGTGGTCTGGGGGATCCTTGGCATGGGGCTCGGCGTTTTCATTGCCTCGCAACTGGTTTGGCCAGAGTTGAATTTTGGCCTGCCATGGACGACATTTGGACGCCTGCGCCCGTTGCACACCAACCTGGTGATTTTCGCCTTCGGTGGATGTGCACTGTTTGCCACTTCTTACTACGTCGTGCAGCGAACCTGCCAAACGCGACTGATTTCCGATGCACTGGCGGCCTTTACCTTCTGGGGTTGGCAAGCGGTCATCGTGGGCGCGATCGTCACCCTGCCGCTGGGCTACACCACCACCAAGGAATACGCCGAGCTGGAATGGCCGATCGCCATTTTGCTGGCGATTGTCTGGGTGACCTACGCAGTGGTGTTCTTCGGCACCATCGTCAAGCGCAAGACCAAGCACATCTATGTCGGCAACTGGTTCTACGGGGCATTTATCCTGGTGACGGCGATGCTGCATATCGTCAACCATGCGTCCTTGCCGGTCAGCTTCTTCAAGTCCTACTCGGCCTACGCCGGTGCGACGGACGCAATGATCCAGTGGTGGTACGGCCACAACGCCGTAGGTTTCTTCCTCACCACCGGCTTCCTGGGGATGATGTACTACTTCGTGCCGAAACAGGCCGAGCGTCCGATCTACTCCTATCGCCTGTCCATCGTGCACTTCTGGGCCCTGATCACCCTGTACATCTGGGCCGGTCCGCACCACCTGCACTACACCGCATTGCCGGACTGGGCCCAGTCCCTGGGCATGGCGATGTCGATCATCCTGCTCGCGCCAAGCTGGGGCGGCATGATCAACGGCATGATGACCCTGTCGGGCGCCTGGCATAAATTGCGCACCGACCCGATCCTGCGGTTCCTCGTGGTCTCCCTGGCGTTCTACGGCATGTCGACCTTCGAAGGCCCGATGATGGCCATCAAGACGGTCAACTCGCTGTCCCACTACACCGACTGGACCATCGGCCACGTACACGCCGGCGCCCTCGGTTGGGTAGCGATGATTTCCATCGGCGCGCTGTACCACATGATCCCGAAACTGTTCGGCCGTGCGCAGATGCACAGCGTCAGCCTGATCAACACCCACTTCTGGCTGGCCACCATCGGTACCGTGCTCTACATCGCCTCGATGTGGGTCAACGGCATCACCCAGGGCCTGATGTGGCGTGCAATCAACGATGACGGCACCCTCACCTACTCCTTCGTCGAAGGGCTGCAAGCCAGCCATCCGGGTTACATCGTGCGCGCCCTGGGCGGTGCGATCTTTGCCAGCGGCATGCTGTTCATGGCCTACAACGTGTGGCGCACCGTGCGTGCCTCCGACCCTGTAGAAGCCGAAGCCGCTACCAAGATCGCCGTTGTGGGAGCTCACTGATGAAGCATGAAGTAGTCGAGAAGAATATCGGCCTGCTGGCCTTCTTCATGGTCATCGCCGTGAGTATCGGCGGCCTGACCCAGATCGTTCCGCTGTTTTTCCAGGACGTGACCAACAAGCCGGTGGAAGGCATGAAGCCGCGCACCGCCCTTGAACTGGAAGGCCGCGACGTCTACATCGCCAACGGTTGTGTCGGCTGCCACTCGCAGATGATCCGCCCGTTCCGTGCCGAAACCGAACGCTACGGCCACTACTCGGTCGCCGGTGAAAGCGTGTGGGACCACCCATTCCTGTGGGGTTCCAAGCGTACCGGCCCGGACCTGGCCCGGGTCGGCGGTCGTTACTCCGATGACTGGCAGCGTGCGCACTTGTACAACCCGCGCAACGTGGTGCCCGAATCGAAAATGCCGGCGTACCCGTTCCTGGTCGAAAACAAACTCGACGGCAAGGACACCGCCAAGAAGATGGAAGTCTTGCGCACCCTGGGCGTGCCCTACACCGACGAAGACATCGCCGGCGCGGCAGCGGCCGTGAAGGGCAAGACCGAAATGGACGCACTGGTGGCCTACTTGCAAGGCCTTGGCACCATCATCAAAAGCAAACGGTGATCTGGATGGATATCGGGATGATTCGAGGCCTGGGCACCGTTGTCGTGATGGTGGCCTTTATCGGCCTGGCCTTGTGGGTGTTCAGCCCCAAGCGCAAGTCGGAGTTTGAAGACGCGACGTTGCTGCCCTTCGCGGATGATCCCGAAGCCATCAAGCACGTCGTGGAAGCGTCTAGGAGTAACAAAGAATGACTACGTTCTGGAGTCTGTACGTCACAGTCCTCAGTCTGGGTACCATTTTCGCCCTGACCTGGCTGCTGCTGTCGACCCGCAAGGGCCAGCGCGCCGAGCAAACCGATGAAACCGTCGGCCACTCGTTCGACGGCATCGAGGAGTACGACAACCCGCTGCCCAAATGGTGGTTCATGCTGTTCGTCGGCACCATCATCTTCGCCCTCGGTTACCTGGCGCTGTACCCTGGCCTGGGCAACTGGAAAGGCCTGCTGCCGGGCTACAACTACCTCGACAACGACAAGCAAACCCCGTTTGCCAATGGCCAGACCGGCTGGACCGGCGTGCACGAATGGGAAAAGGAAATGGCCAAGTCGGACGCCCGGTTCGGGCCGATCTTCGCCAAGTTCGCCGCCATGCCGATCGAAGAAGTGGCCAAGGACCCGCAAGCCTTGAAGATGGGTGGCCGCCTGTTCGCCTCCAACTGCTCGGTGTGCCACGGTTCCGACGCCAAGGGTGCCTACGGCTTCCCCAACCTGACCGACGCCGACTGGCGCTGGGGCGGCGACCCGGCCACCATCAAGGAAACCATCATGAAGGGCCGCCACGCGGTGATGCCGGCGTGGGCCGAAGTCATTGGCGAGCAAGGCGTGGCCGATGTGGCCGGCTTTGTGGTGACCAACCTCGATGGCCGCAAATTGCCGGAAGGCGCGAAGGCAGACGTGGCCAACGGCGAGAAACTCTTCGCCGCCAACTGCGTGGCGTGCCACGGTCCCGCCGGTAAAGGTACCCCCGCCATGGGTGCACCTGACCTGACCCACCCTGGCGCGTTCATCTACGGCTCGAGCTTCGCGCAACTGCAGCAGACCATCCGTTATGGCCGTCAGGGCCAGATGCCTGCGCAGGAGCAGTTGCAGGGCAATGACAAGGTGCACTTGCTGGCGGCGTATGTTTACAGCCTGTCCCATGGAGACAAGGCAGCTGAGGAGCAGTAAGCATTAAAACCAAAAAGCCCCGCGCAGCCAATGCTGCGCGGGGCTTTGGTAATGGGGCATTGGTGGAACTCAACTTACCCCGAGGACGAGGCGTTACCGTTCTTCATGCACTTGGTCCACTCTTTTAATAGCAGCGTTGATCGCCCCCCGATCAGCCGATTTAGACCAATCCGTCAGTCCTAACTGTGCCACTAACTCAGGACGACTCAAGATTTCCCGCGCGACCATCGCTTCATCTGGGCCGCGATCATGACGCGTCCCATCCGCGATGTTCTTCAGTGAAGCGTAAGTCACACCCTCCCTGCGATCAATCCCACCCCAACCGCGCTCCGGGTAATAGGTGTCATATTCATTCAGGAGCTTTTGCGCCAGCTCTTTATCACTCATCGTGGCCAGGGGAAACCCCATATTCTGACCCACGGTTATGATACTTTCACGATCGATTTTGCCATCGTGCTTATGCTTTCCGTACCCATCGAGTTTCTCCATGAGTACAGGATTTTCCAGCAGCGAACGGGCGAAATTCATGTCGTCACTGCTGTAGCCACTCTGCGCAGAGGCATACGCTACCTGTCGTAGAGAGTCGCGGGTGATGTAGTCTGGTTGCGCAGGGTCGGCATACTTATCAAAGTTTCTGAGTAGACGGTCGGCCACCCGATAATCATTCCAACTACTGAATTGCTCTACGCTGATGCCAGAGGATACTGGCAGCGTCGAAGCCGATGGTGGAACGGCTCCAACATTATGCGTGTCATTAGCACGTTGAATGGTCATTGGTTTCCTCGATTTGAATAACGTCAAAACAAAATAAATTTATCGGCGCGCAAGAGACCTAGGCATAACGTTCAACAATTGCTCATCAAAGGTTTCATCGTGGTAACGCTACGCGCTGCTACAAAACATTGCCGAACACTGATCCAGACTTGATCTCAACGTCGGCATTTCCTGCGTGGCAATAACGCGATCAGCGTTCCTACAACAAACGTTTCATTCTGTGTAAACAAAGGCTCGTTTGGGCCTAAGAACTGATATCGCAGAAGCGTCAGCTTCCTAACCAATCGTTGTAGGTTATTTAACAGCGCAAAAAGCAGTTATAAAAACGCCACCACACCGGCCCGTAGACCTCTCCTGATTTACTTACTCAACACCAGGAAGTCGCAAGGGAAACGGCAAGGTGCACTTGCTGGCGGCGTATGTTTCGGACTGTCCCATGGGAACAAGCCGCCAGACGCCGTGTGAGGAAAAGCGGTGAAAAAAAACGGCCCCGCCAGTGGAGATTGGCGGGGCCGTTTTGTTTTCAAGTCGAAAAAGTCGTCACCGCCAGCAACGCATCTACATTTGAGATTGATCAAGAAAACCGCAGGTAGTAACGTGACTACATTCGTACTCCATACGGAGGTTAGCCCCCATGACCATCACCACCATTTCCAGCCGTGAATTCAATCAAGACACAAGCGGTGCCAAAAAAGCCGCCCGCCAAGGCCCGGTTTTTATCACTGACCGGGGCAAGCCTGCCCATGTACTGCTAAGTATTGAGGACTACCAAAAACTGACAGGCCTCAATGCCGACATCGTTGACCTGTTGGTGATGCCTGAAGCGGCAGATATCGAGTTCGAAACCGAACGCGCCGTGATCACTCATCGACCCGTGGACTTCACTTGATGTATCTACTCGACACCAACGTCATCTCTGAACTGCGCAAACCCCAGGCCGATGCCAAGGTCGTCGCCTGGGCCAAAAGTGTCATCGCGCCACGGATGTATATTTCAGCCATTACCTTGAAGGAACTGGAAACAGGAGTCCTGCGAATGGAGCGGCGTGATCCCGCCCAGGGGAAGGTTTTGCGCACATGGCTCAAGCGCCATGTCATGCCGGCGTTTGATGCCAGAATCCTGCCGATTGATGCAGCAGTTGCCCTGCGCTGTGCCAGCTTGCATGTGCCAGACCAAGCCAACGAAAGTGACGCGCTGATCGCTGCAACCGCGCTGGTTCATGGGCTGACAGTGGTCACCCGCAACATCGGCGACTTTCAATCCAGCGGCGTCGCGCTGATCAATCCATGGGACGAATGACCGGTAAGGCTGCGAAAACCGTCCATACTTCACAAGTCAATTGACCCAGATCACGTACACCATCAATTGATTTCCCCCAACGCGACCAAAGGTCGCACCCGTCGAAGGGTATCAGGGGCGTATCATTAGGCCACTGCAACACCCCTATTTTGACCCCGGCTGGCACGTACTGGCCGAGGCAAATCTCCACTGCCGTGGGATGCAATGATGAGCAACCAGATTCCGGTACATGACGTTACTCCGCCTGCCAAAAATTCGAATAACACCGTCGATCTCTACGCATCGCGGGAGAAAATCTACACCCGTGCCTTCACCGGTTTGTTCCGCAATCTGCGGATGCTCGGGGGTGCCGGTTTGTTCCTGCTCTACTTCGGCACCGTGTGGCTGAACTGGGGTGGCCACCAGGCAGTCTGGTGGAACCTGCCGGAACGTAAATTCTTCATTTTTGGCGCGACTTTCTGGCCCCAGGATTTCATCCTGCTGTCGGGCATCCTGATCGTGGCGGCGTTTGGCCTGTTCTTCATCACCGTGTATGCCGGCCGCGTCTGGTGCGGCTACACCTGCCCGCAAAGCGTGTGGACCTGGATCTTCATGTGGTGCGAAAAGGTCACCGAAGGCGACCGCAACCAACGCATCAAGCTGGACAAGGCGCCGATGAGCACCAACAAGTTCCTGCGCAAGTTTGGCAAGCACAGCCTGTGGCTGATCATCGGCTTCGTCACCGGCATGACCTTTGTCGGCTACTTCTCGCCGATCCGTGAACTGGTGTTCGATTTCTTCACCGGCCAGGCGGATGGCTGGTCGTATTTCTGGGTCGGCTTCTTCACCCTCGCCACCTACGGCAACGCCGGCTGGCTGCGCGAGCAGGTGTGCATCTACATGTGCCCGTATGCGCGTTTCCAGAGCGTGATGTTCGACAAGGACACGATGATCGTTTCCTACGACCCGCGCCGTGGCGAAGTCCGTGGGCCGCGCAAAAAAGGTATCGACTACAAGGCCCAGGGCTTGGGGGACTGCATCGATTGCACGATGTGCGTGCAGGTGTGCCCTACCGGCATCGACATCCGTGACGGCCTGCAGATTGAATGCATCGGCTGCGCTGCCTGCATCGACGCCTGCGACAACATCATGGACAAGATGGAATACCCGCGCGGGCTGATCAGCTACACCACCGAGCACAACCTGTCCGGGCAGAAAACCCATAAGCTGCGCCCGCGCCTGATCGGTTATGCCCTGGTGCTGCTGGCGATGATCAGCCTGTTGGTGGCCGCCTTCTTCGTGCGCTCGCTGGTGGGTTTCGACGTCAGCAAGGACCGCGTGCTGTACCGCGAAAACGCCGAGGGCCGGATCGAAAACGTCTACAGCCTGAAGATCATGAACAAGGACCAGCGCGACCACACCTACGTGCTTGACGCCGCAGGCCTGCCCGACCTCAAGCTGCAAGGCCGGCGCGAGATCAAGGTAGCGGCCGGGGAAATCTTCAGCATGCCGGTGGAGTTGTCGAGCGCACCGGAACAACTGCCGTCGAGCACCAACGAGGTGAAATTCATCCTCAGGGATGCCGATGACGACAGCGTCCACATTGAAGCCAAGAGCCGATTCATCGGCCCACAAGTCCGTTAATAGAGAGCCGAACAATGCCCGCAGCTACTGCCGCAAGCCCCTGGTACAAGCACCTCTGGCCCTGGATCATCATTGGGATCCTGACCTGCTCGGTGACGTTGACCTTGTCCATGGTGACCATCGCGGTGAACAACCCCGACAACCTGGTCAACGACAACTATTACGAGGCCGGCAAAGGCATCAACCGTTCCCTGGACCGCGAACTGCTGGCCCAGACTCTGCAACTGCGGGCCAAGATGCACCTGGACGAGTTGACCGGCGAAGTCGAATTGCACCTGACAGGCAACAGCGGGCCCGGCACCCTGGAGCTGAACCTGATTTCGCCGACCCAGCCGGAGAAGGATCGCAAGATCATCCTGACCCGCAGCGACAGCGAGCCCGGCCGCTACATCGGCCAGGTGACCGACAAGGTCGAAGGCCGCCGCTTCGTCGAGCTGCTGGGGGTGGAAGGCGACCGGACCTGGCGTATGTTTGAAGAAGAACAGGTCAGCCATGACAAGGACTTGCTGCTGGGCGACGAGCCGCTGCAGGGTGCTGAAGACCTGAAAAAATAGAGCGTCACCTGTTTGATCGTTCCCACGCTCTGCGTGGGAATGCATCCCGTGACGCTCCGCGTCACAAGAGCGGACGCGGAGCGTCCAGCGAAGCGTTCCCACGCAGAGCGTGGGAACGATCATCGGAACTGAGCCATGACCACCCCGACCCCTTGCTACCACTGCGCCCTGCCCGTGCCGCCCGGCAGCCGGTTCACTGCCGTGATCCTCGGCGAGCCCCGCGAGCTGTGCTGCCCGGGCTGCCAGGCGGTGGCCGAGGCAATTGTCGCCGGTGGCCTGGAAAGCTATTACCAGCACCGCAGCGAAGCCTCGGCCAACCCCGAGGCGCTGCCGGTGCAACTGGTGGACGAGCTGGCGCTGTATGACCGTGCCGATGTGCAAAAGCCTTTCGTGCGCCACGACGGTGACCTGTCGGAAGCCACACTGTTGATGGAAGGCATCAGTTGCGCCGCCTGTGGCTGGCTGATCGAAAAACACCTGCGCAGCCTGCCCGCCGTGGCCGAGGCACGCCTGAACCTGTCCAACCACCGCCTGCACGTGCGCTGGGCCGACGGGCAATTGCCCCTGAGCCAACTGCTCGGCGAATTGCGTCACATCGGCTACGCCGCCCACCCGTACCAAGCCGACCGCGCCGCCGAACAACTGGCCAGCGAAAACCGCCTGGCCCTGCGTCAACTGGGGGTGGCCGGGCTGCTGTGGTTCCAGGCGATGATGGCGACGATGGCCACCTGGCCGGAATTCAATATCGACCTGAGCCCGGAGCTGCACGTGATCCTGCGCTGGGTCGCGATGTTTCTGACAACGCCCATCGTGTTCTACAGCTGCGCGCCGTTTTTCAAGGGGGCGATGCGCGACCTGCGCACCCGCCACCTGACCATGGATGTTTCGGTGTCCCTGGCCATTGGCGGTGCCTACCTGGCCGGAATCTGGACCGCCATCACCGGCACCGGCGAACTGTATTTCGATGCAGTCGGCATGTTTGCCCTGTTCCTGCTGGCTGGGCGCTACCTGGAGCGTCGCGCCCGGGAACGCACGGCGGCAGCCACCGCGCAGTTGGTCAACCTGTTGCCGGCCTCGTGCCTGCGCATGAGTGCCGATGGGCAGAGTGAACGGATCCTGCTCAGCGAGCTGGCCCTGGGCGACCGGGTACTGGTGCATCCGGGGGCGGTGCTGCCAGCAGACGGCATCATCCTCGACGGCCAGTCGAGCATCGACGAATCGCTGCTGACCGGCGAGTACCTGCCGCAACCACGCCAGGTCGGCGATGCCGTCACTGCCGGCACCCTCAACGTCGAAGGTGCGCTGACCGTCGAAGTCCGCGCCCTGGGCCACGACACGCGCCTGTCGGCCATCGTGCGCCTGCTGGAGCGGGCCCAGGCGGAGAAACCCCGGCTGGCGGAGATCGCCGACCGCGCCGCCCAATGGTTCCTGTTGTGCTCATTGGTCGCCGCTGCGGTCATCGGCCTGGTGTGGTGGGAGCTGGATTCGTCACGGGCGTTCTGGATCGTGCTGGCGATGCTGGTTGCGACCTGCCCTTGCGCCCTCTCACTGGCAACACCCACCGCCCTGACGGCAGCCACCGGCACCCTGCACAAACTCGGCCTGCTGCTGACCCGCGGCCACGTGCTGGAAGGCCTGAACCAGATCGACACGGTGATTTTCGACAAGACCGGCACCCTTACCGAAGGTCGCCTGGCGTTGCGCGCGATCCGCCCGTTGAGCCTGCTGGGCAGCGACGAGTGCCTGAGCCTTGCGGCGGCGCTGGAGCAACGTTCGGAACATCCGATCGCCCGCGCATTCGGCCGCGCGCCGTTGGCGGCGGATGAAGTGCTCAGCACGCCGGGCCTGGGCCTGGAAGGCCGCGTCGGTGACCGCCGGTTGCGCATTGGCCAGCCGGGTTTTGTCTGCGAGCTGAGCGGCTGCGCCCTCCCCGCCTCGCCGAAGGAAGCCGGCCAATGGCTGCTGCTGGGCGACACCGACGGCGCCCTGGCCTGGTTTGTCCTGGATGACCGCCTGCGCAGCGACGCGCCCGCCTTGCTCGCCGCCTGCAAGGCACGCGGCTGGCGCACGTTGCTGCTGTCGGGAGACAGCTCGCCGATGGTTGCCAGTGTCGCCGCCGAGCTGGGCATCGACGAAGCCCATGGCGGCCTGCGCCCCGATGACAAGCTGCAAATGCTGCAACAGCTGCACAAGGAAGGCCGCAAGGTGCTGATGCTCGGCGATGGCGTCAACGATGTGCCGGTGCTAGCCGCCGCCGATATCAGCGTGGCCATGGGCTCGGCCACCGACCTGGCCAAGACCAGCGCCGACGCGGTGTTGCTGTCGAACCGCCTCGACGCCCTGGTGCAAGCCTTTACCCTGGCCCGGCGCACCCGCCGGGTAATCATTGAAAACCTGCTGTGGGCCGGGCTGTACAATGGCCTGATGTTGCCGTTTGCCGCCCTCGGCTGGATCACTCCCATCTGGGCGGCGATCGGCATGTCCCTCAGTTCGTTGACCGTGGTGCTCAATGCCCTGCGCCTGACTCGCATGCCGAGCACGCCAGCCGTGAGCCCCGCCCCCGTAACCCGCCCGCTGCCGGCATGAGCCGCGCGGGCATGGAGTGCAGATGCCAGCTCTTTACGTGATGATCCCGGCGGCGCTGTTGATCGTTGCCATCGCCATTTACATCTTCTTCTGGGCGGTGGACAGCGGCCAGTACGACGACCTCGATGGCCCGGCCCACAGCGTGCTGTTCGATGACCAGGACCCGAACCACCTGGCGGCCGTCGATGAAGCCAACGGCCCTGAACAACCGCCCAAGCCGAAAGATCCGCCCCATGCTTGAACTGGCGCCCCTGCTGGTCTCGGCGGTGATCCTCGGCCTGCTGGGCGGCGGCCATTGCCTGGGTATGTGTGGCGGCCTGATGGGCGCGCTGACCCTGGCGATTCCCAAGGAGCAACGCAGCCGGCGCTTTCGCCTGCTGCTGGCCTACAACCTGGGGCGCATCCTCAGCTACGCCACCGCGGGCTTGCTGATCGGCCTGGCCGGCTGGGCCGTGGCCAACAGTCCGGCAGCGATGTTCATGCGCATCCTCGCCGGGCTGTTGCTGATCTGCATGGGCTTGTACCTGGCCGGCTGGTGGAGCGGCCTGACCCGTATCGAAAGCCTCGGGCGCGGCCTGTGGCGGCATATCCAGCCGGTTGCCAACCGTTTGCTGCCGGTGTCCAGCCTGCCCCGGGCGTTGCTGCTGGGTGCGCTCTGGGGCTGGTTGCCGTGCGGGTTGGTCTACAGCACGTTGCTGTGGGCGGCCAGCCAGGGCAATGCGCTGGACAGTGCGGTGCTGATGCTCGCGTTCGGCCTTGGCACCTGGCCGGTACTGCTGGCCACGGGCTTAGCCGCTGATCGAGTCACCGCGTTATTGCGCAAACGCAGCGTGCGGATGGCCGGTGGCCTGCTGGTCATGCTGTTCGGCATCTGGACCTTGCCCGGGCCGCACCAGCACTGGCTGATGGGCCACTAGATCGCCATGTGGCATAGCGCCGCTCCCCGTTGATGCAAATCAAGATGGCTTCCCCACCCAGCCCCTAGACTCGGCCCACTAGCCTATCCGGGGGAACGCCCGCATGCTCGACGCCATTCGTTGGGACACTGATCTGATTCACCGCTACGACCTGGCGGGGCCACGCTATACCTCGTACCCCACCGCCGTACAATTCGACAGCCAGGTCGGCACCTTCGACCTGCTCCACGCCCTGCGCGACAGCCGCAAGGCCGTACGGCCCCTGTCGCTGTATGTGCACGTGCCGTTTTGCGCCAACATTTGCTACTACTGCGCCTGCAACAAGGTCATCACCAAGGATCGCGGCCGGGCTCACGCCTATCTGCAACGCCTGGAGCAGGAAATCCAGTTGGTGGCGTGCCACCTCGATCCCAAACAGCCGGTGGAGCAGCTGCACTTCGGCGGCGGCACCCCGACCTTTCTCAGCCATGACGAGCTGCGTCAGGTCATGGGCCGCCTGCGCCAGCACTTTAACCTGCTGGACGATGACTCCGGCGACTACGGGATTGAAATCGACCCGCGGGAAGCCGACTGGGCGACCATGGGCCTGCTGCGTGAACTGGGGTTCAACCGCGTCAGTATCGGCCTGCAGGACCTGGACCCCGAAGTGCAGCGTGCGGTGAACCGCCTGCAAAGCCTGGAAGAAACCCGCGCAGTGATCGACGCAGCGCGCACCCTGCAGTTTCGTTCGATCAATATCGACCTGATCTACGGTTTGCCCAAGCAGACACCGCTGAATTTCGCACGCACCGTGGAAGAAGTCATCAGCCTGCAACCGGACCGCCTCTCGGTGTTCAACTACGCACACCTGCCGGAACGGTTCATGCCCCAGCGACGGATCAACACCGACGACCTGCCCTCCCCGGCGGAAAAACTGCTGATGCTGCAAACCACCATCGAGCAGTTGACCCGGGCGGGCTACCGCTACATCGGCATGGACCACTTTGCCCTGCCGGACGACGAATTGGCCGTCGCCCAGGAAGAAGGCACGCTGCAACGCAACTTCCAGGGCTACACCACCCACGGGCATTGCGATTTGATCGGGCTTGGGGTGTCGGCGATCAGCCAGATCGGCGACCTGTACTGCCAGAACAGCAGCGACCTGAACCACTACCAGAACGCCCTCGCCGGCGCGCAACTGGCCACCAGCCGTGGGTTGTTATGCACCACGGATGACCGGTTGCGACGGGAAGTGATCCAGCAGCTGATCTGCACGTTCAGCCTGAATTTCGAGAAGATCGAACAGGCCTTCAACATCGATTTTCGCGGCTATTTCGACGAGCTCTGGCCGCAACTGGAGGCGATGACCGAGGACGGACTGATCGAACTCGACCCACAGGGCATCCGCGTATTGCCGGCGGGACGCCTGCTGGTACGCTCGGTGTGCATGGTGTTCGATGCCTATCTGGAGCACCAGAATCGGCAACGATTTTCGCGGGTAATCTGAACCTGTCCTACTTCGCCAGCAGGGCCATCGCTTCCAGCTGCGACTCGGGAGACTCGTCCTTCAAGGCCTTTGTCAACTGCGATTGGGCCGTCATCAAGCCGGCCTGCAATGTCGCGATATCACTCTGCAAGGCGGCCACTCTGGCCTGCCTTGCCTGCGGGGTCTTTGAGGCGGCGGACATGGCAGCTGAGAGCTGAGCCATCTTCTCGGCGAGCTGTTTTCTCATCTCGCGAATCATTTTCAACAGCTGCTTGATGTTGTCTTTCAGGTTGCTGTCGTCAATGTCCTTGTTGGAGTTGGTGCTGGCCTTGGAGGCTTTCAGCCCCGCCCCCGAGATATCCACCACCAGTCCTTGGGGCTTGGTGTCAGTGGCCCGATCGGTAGAAGACGCTTGGTCTTTATCGTCTGCAGCGGGGTCTTTTTTCGCATCAGGCACGGTTAGCGAAGAAACAATGGCAGGGTTGGTTGCGCCAATGGAAAGCATGATCTGAGCCTCCAGCTCTAGGAGTGACAATCTTGTATCGACCTCGATACAAAATTCTTTATACCGCTGCTGCTTTTCTGTACACGCTGGCCTGATTGCCCCCCGGTGCGTTACCCTTACGTCTTATGTGTGTTTTCCCACAAGGATTTAAGAAATGTCCGAGCCAGTTAAACTGCGCGCTCATAGCCAGGCTCATTGCAAGGATTGCAGCCTGGCCCCCCTGTGCCTGCCACTTTCGTTGAATCTGGAAGACATGGAAGCGCTGGACGAGATCGTTAAACGCGGTCGCCCACTGAAAAAAGGCGAGTTCCTGTTTCGCCAGGGCGACAAGTTTGACTCCGTTTATGCAGTACGTTCTGGCGCGCTGAAAACCTTCAGCCTGAGCGATGGCGGCGAAGAACAGATCACCGGCTTCCACCTGCCGAGCGAACTGGTCGGACTGTCGGGCATGGACACTGAGATTCACCCCGTGTCGGCCCAGGCCCTGGAAACCACATCGGTGTGTGAAATCCCGTTCGAACGCCTGGATGAACTGGCCCTGCAGCTGCCGCAATTGCGTCGCCAGCTGATGCGCGTGATGAGCCGGGAAATCCGCGACGACCAACAGATGATGCTGTTGTTGTCGAAGAAAACCGCCGACGAGCGTATTGCCACTTTCCTGGTCAACCTTTCCGCACGTTTCCGCGCGCGGGGTTTCTCGGCCAACCAGTTCCGCCTGAGCATGTCGCGCAACGAAATCGGCAACTACCTGGGCCTGGCGGTGGAAACCGTGTCCCGGGTATTCACCCGCTTCCAGCAGAACGAGTTGATTGCGGCCGAAGGCAAGGAAGTGCATATCCTCGACCCGATCCAGCTCTGCGCATTGGCTGGCGGTTCGCTCGACGGTTGATCCAGACGCTTGCGGCCGAGCCAATCGGCTGGGCCGCAGGTATACTTCGAGTCCGCTTTCCTCCCCAGGACTCCTCGACGATGGTCTTCGATTCGTTCGACATCAAATCCCTGATTCGCCCAGTCATCGACTTCCCCAAGCCTGGGGTGATCTTTCGCGATATCACGCCGCTGTTCCAGTCGCCCAAGGCCTTACGCCTGGTGGCCGACACCTTCGTACACCGCTACGTCGAAGCCGACTTCACCCACATCGGCGCGATGGATGCCCGCGGTTTTTTGATCGGTTCGATCATTGCCTATCAGTTGAACAAACCGCTGATCCTGTTCCGCAAGCAAGGCAAGTTGCCGGCTGACGTGCTGGCCGAGAGTTACCAGACCGAATACGGCGAAGCCTTCCTGGAAGTGCACGCCGACAGCCTGTGTGAAGGTGATTCGGTACTGATGTTCGATGACCTGATCGCCACCGGCGGCACGCTGATCGCAGCGGCCAACCTGGCGCGGCGCATGGGCGCACGGATTTTCGAAGCGGCGGCGATCATCGATCTGCCGGAGCTGGGTGGTTCCCAGCGCCTGGAAGACATGGGCATTGCGACGTTCTGCCTGACGCAGTTTGCCCTGACAGACCAATAACCCCGGGACTCGTGTGGCGAGGGAGCTTGCTCCCGCTGGAGTGCGCAGCGCTCCCAAAGATCTTGGGGCCGCTACGCAGCCCAGCGGGAGCAAGCTCCCTCGCCACAGCTCCCTCGCCACAAAAGCGCTTTCTACAAGCCCATCTGCTTGCTGATGATTTCGTTCATCACTTCCCGAGTCCCGCCGCCGATGGACAGGATGCGGTTGTCGCGATACAGCCGCTCCACCAGGTTGCCGCGCATGTAGCCCTGGCCGCCGAGGATCTGCACGGCATCAAAGGTCACGCGGTCGGCGGTGTCGGTGGCGAGGTTCTTGGCCATCGAGATCTCCTTGATCACACTCTTGCCCGCGGCCATCTTGGCGGCCTGGCGGTAGGTGAATTCCCGCGAGACCTCCACCGCCGTGGCCATTTCCGCCAGGCGATGCTTGAGCACCTGGAACTTGCCGATGGGTTTGCCGAAGGCCTCGCGCTGGGCCGCCCACTTCAGGCTTTCCTCCAGGGCCATCTGCGCAGTCATATTGGCCATCAGGGCCAGGGCCAGGCGCTCGCTCTGGAAGTTGCCCATGATGCAGGCGAAACCCATGTTCTCGGCGCCGATCAGATTGCCTACGGGTACGCGGCAATCATCGAAGAATAATTCGGCAGTGTCCGACGCCCACCAGCCCATTTTCTTCAGCGGTGTACCGGTGGTGAAACCAGGCGTGCCCTTTTCGATCAACAACAGGCTGATGCCGGCAAAGCCCGGCCCCCCGGTACGTACCGCGACGGTATAGAAGTCGGCACGCTGGCCGCTGGTGATAAAGGTTTTGCTGCCGCTGACCCGGTAATGGTCGCCGTCGCGCACGGCACGGGTCTGCAGGCTGGCGACATCGGAGCCGCCACCGGGCTCGGTGACGGCCAGGGCGGCGATCTTCTCGCCGGATAACACCTGCGGCGCCACACGATCGCGCACCTCGGGCCGGGCCCATTTGACGATGGGCGGCAAGCCGATATCCAGCGAGCCCAACCCTGCCACTACTCCGCCGGAGCCGCAGCGCATCAGTTCTTCGCTGGCCGCGACCTTGGCGAACAGGTCACCTTCGTGGCTGCCTCCAAGGGCTTCGGGGTAACCGATGCCCAGGATCCCCGCCGCGCCGGCCTTGAGGTACAGCTCCCGGGGGAAGCTTTCCGCTTCTTCCCACTGCTCGATGCCCGGCAACATCTCGCGCTCGACGAAACGACGCACGCTGTCGCGGACCAATTGGTGGCTGGGGTCGAAGTATTCCTGATAGGCAGACATCGGCAAGCTCCACGGGACGGTAGAGCGAACTTACCAAGCGCTTGCTTGGTTATCAAGCAAGAGGAAAGACTCGTGAACGCCACAAAACAAATGTGGGAGCGGGCTTGCTCGCGAATGCGGTGTATCAGTCGCCAGATGCATTGACTGAACCACCGCATTCGCGAGCAAGCCCGCTCCCACATTTTGTTCTGCGGTGTTTGTTATAGGGCGATCGGCTTACGTCCGGCAAACGAATGCGCCAGGGTCCCGCCATCCACCAGTTCCAGCTCGCCACCCAGCGGCACGCCGTGGGCGATGCGCGAGGTAATCAGGCCTTTGTTGGTCAGCAGCTGGGCGATGTAATGGGCCGTCGCTTCGCCTTCCACCGTCGGGTTGGTGGCCAGGATCACCTCGACGAACGTGCCCTGCTCCTCGATTCGCGTCACCAGTTGCGGAATACCAATCGCCTCCGGCCCCAGCCCGTCCAGCGGCGACAGGTGGCCCTTGAGCACAAAGTAGCGCCCGCGGTAACCGGTCTGCTCCACCGCGTAGACATCCATCGGCCCTTCGACCACGCACAGCAGCGTGTCGTCGCGACGCGGGTCGGCGCATTGCGGGCACAGCTCTTCCTCGGTCAGGGTGCGGCACTGGCGGCAGTGGCCGACCCCTTCCATCGCCTGGCTCAGGGCCTGGGCCAGTCGGGAGCCGCCGCTGCGATCACGCTCCAGCAGTTGCAGCGCCATGCGCTGGGCGGTTTTCTGGCCCACACCCGGCAAAGTGCGCAGGGCGTCGATCAGTTGACGAATCAGGGGGCTGAAGCTCATGGGGAAAGGTCCGACAAAACAACGAGACGCGGTTTATACCCGCGCCTCGGATTAGCGTCAAATGCTCAATCTTGTGCGACCCGCACCACCAACTTGCCGAAGTTGCGCCCCTCCAGCAAACCGATAAAGGCTTCAGGTGCCTGCTCCAGGCCTTCCACCACGTCCTCGCGGAACTTGATCTTGCCATCCCGCACCCACGGCGCCATGGCACTGAGGAATTCCGGTTGGCGGTCGCCATAGTCGTCGAACACGATAAAGCCCTGGATCCGCACACGCTTGGTCAGCAAGGTACGTTGCAACGCCGGCAGCCGGTCGGGACCGCTGGGCGCTTCGTGGGCGTTATAGCCGGCGATCAGGCCACACAAGGGAATGCGCGCCTTGGCATTCAGCAGCGGCACGACCGCGTCGAATACCTTGCCGCCGACGTTTTCAAAGTAGATATCGATGCCCTTGGGGCAGGCCTGGGCAAGCTCCTCGGCAAAGTTGTCGCTCTTGTGATCGACACAGGCATCAAAGCCCAGCTCGTCCACCACATAGCGGCACTTGTCGGCGCCACCCGCCACACCGACCACCCGCAGCCCCTTGATCTTCGCCACCTGGCCCACCACCGAGCCCACCGCACCGGAAGCGGCCGCCACCACCAGGGTTTCCCCGGACTTGGGCTGGCCGATATCGGTGAGGCCCATATAGGCGGTCATGCCGGGCATACCCAGCACACCCAGGGCCATGGACGGGCTGGCCAGTCCCTTCGGTACCGGGATCAGGTTGCGCCCATCGGAGATGCTGTGGCTCTGCCAGCCGGTGGAACCGACCACCAGGTCACCCACCTCGAACTTCGGATTGCGGGACTGTTCGATGCGGCTGACAGCGCCACCGGTCATCACTTCGTCGATTTCTACCGGCGCAGCGTAAGACGGCGCATCACTCATGCGCCCGCGCATGTAGGGATCCAGGGACAGGTAAAGGGTCTTCAGCAAAACCTGGCCGTCGGCCAGTTCCGGCAGCGCGACGCGCTCCAGGCGAAAGTTTTCCGGCACCGGTGCGCCGTGGGGGCGTGAGACCAGCACAATGCGCTGGTTGAGGGTCAATGCTTCGGACATCAGCGAGGCTCCTTCTATCGGTGATTGAATTCAACGGTATAGGGTGCAGACCCCAACACAGGGTCCAGGGTTCGACAAAACTCTCGCAGTAGCAGTTGTCGAGCGCCAGCGAGGCTACGTTAGCCGCACCGCTGCTTTCATGCCAGACGTGGGACCGAGTCGCTGCCGACGCAGCCTCGCTGGCGCTCGACAGCTGCTACGGGTATGGAAAATAGCCGGACAAAAAAATGCCAGGCGCGGGGCCTGGCATTTTCGGTGCTGCGCTTGCCGATCAGAACGGCAGCTTCATACCCGGTGGCAGTTGCATGCCAGCGGTCACGCCGGACATCTTGTCCTGGCTGTTGGCTTCGATCTTGCGCACGGCGTCGTTGACGGCCGCGGCAAACAGCGCCTCGAGCATTTCCAGGTCGTCTTCGCCGACGCCCGGCAATACGCTTGGGTCGATGCTCACGCGCTTGATGTCGTGACGACCGGTCATCACCACGCTGACCATATCGCCACCGGCTTTACCGGTGACTTCGGCGTTGGCCAGTTCTTCCTGCATCTTGGCCATCTTTTCCTGCATCTGCTGCGCCTGCTTCATCAGGCCGGCCATGCCACCTTTCATCATGGGAATCACCTCAAAAGTACGTGGATCAATTATTGGCCCCGGGTTATGACGCTTGGGGTACCGGGGCTTCTACAGGTTCAATAGTATCGTGCCGCACCACCGCGCCAAACTGCTGCATCATCTGCTGGATGAGCGGATCACCGTGGATCGACTCTTCAGCCTCACGCTGGCGGTTGACCCGGCGACGGGACGCCGCCTGGGCCGGGGTTTCCTGCTCGGGCTTGATCAGCTCGATGCTGATGGTCAGCGTGCGCCCGTGGAACTGGTTCAGGGCATCGTTGAGCCGGCGCTGCTGGGTCGCGTTGAACAGGGCGCTGTGGGCCGGGTCCAGGTGCAGCAGCCAGTGGTCGCCATCAACGGCAATCAGGGTGCAGTTGGCGGCGATGCTGCCGGTCATGCCGGAGATCGGCAGTTTCGGGAACAGCTCCAGCCATTGCAACGCCAGGCCGGTGGCCGGCATCGCGGCAGGTTCGGGTTCAGGCTCCGGGGCAGGCTCGGCGGTGTGTTCGCTGGCCAGGTCGTCCAGGTAGCTGTAGGCCGAATCCATGTCCGGCTCGATGTAATCTTCGTCCAGCGGCGGCTCGTCGTCGAGGTCGGTGCCCGGGGTGGCGGCGTCCACTTGCGCAACGGTCGGCTCCGGCACCGGGGCCGAAACCCACTCGGGGGCGTCCGGCACCACGCTGTCCGGGGTCGGCGCGGGCATGGGTGTCAGTTCAGGCTGCTCGCTGGTGGTTTCCAGCACCGGCTCGACGGCAGGCTGCAGCTCGACCTCGACATCGGCCTCTACCGGGTCGTTCCACGGCAGATCGACTTCAGGCACGGGCGCAGGCTCAACCACCGGCTCCGGCACCACCACAGGCGCCACGGGCTCGGCGACAACCGGGGCGGCGGCCTGTGCAACCGGCGCAGGCGGCGCAACCACTGGCGCGACAACAGCCGGGCCAGCCACTGGTTTGGCGGAATCAACTGTGGCCTGGCTGATCCCCACTGGCTTTAGCGGCTGTCTCGGCGCATCCGCCGTGTCGGCGGGCCTGAAGGCCAGCATCCGCAGCAGGACCATTTCAAAGCCGCCTCGCGGATCGGGTGCCAACGGCAGGTCACGTCGCCCAATCAGGCCCATCTGGTAGTAGAACTGTACGTCTTCGGCCGGTAACGCCTGGGCCAGGGCCAACACGCGGTCGCGGTCGCCGTGGCCGTTGTCGACACCTTCGGGCAGGGCCTGGGCGATGGCGACGCGGTGCAGCACATTGAGGATTTCCGACAGCACGCCATTCCAGTCCGGGCCTTGCTCGGACAGATGACGCACGGCTTCGAGCAACGCCTTGGCGTCGCCTTCGATCAACGCGTGCAGCACGTCGAACACCTGGCCGTGGTCCAGGGTGCCGAGCATCGCCCGCACGTCGGCGGCCAGCACCTTGCCTTCACCGAAGGCGATGGCCTGGTCGGTAAGGCTCATGGCATCACGCATCGAGCCGTCGGCGGCACGACCCAGCAACCACAGGGCGTCGTCTTCGAACGGTACGTTCTCGACACCCAGCACGTGGGTCAAATGCTCGACCACACGCTCCGGGGTCATGTTTTTCAGGGAGAACTGCAGGCACCGCGACAAAATCGTTGCAGGAAGTTTCTGCGGGTCGGTGGTGGCCAGGATGAATTTGACGTAGGGCGGCGGCTCTTCCAGGGTCTTCAACAAGGCGTTGAAGGAGTGGCTGGACAGCATGTGCACTTCGTCGATCAGGTAGACCTTGAAGCGGCCACGGCTCGGTGCGTACTGCACGTTGTCGAGCAGCTCGCGGGTGTCTTCGACCTTGGTGCGGCTCGCGGCGTCGATCTCGATCAGGTCGACAAAACGCCCTTCGTCGATTTCCCGGCACACCGAGCAGGTACCACACGGCGTCGAGGTGATGCCGGTTTCACAGTTCAGGCACTTGGCGATGATGCGGGCAATGGTGGTCTTGCCCACCCCGCGGGTACCGGTGAACAGGTAGGCGTGGTGCAGCCGCTGGCTGTCCAAGGCATTGATCAGAGCCTTGAGCACATGGGTCTGGCCGACCATTTCGCGGAACGAGCGCGGACGCCATTTACGTGCAAGAACCTGATAACTCATCGAAAACCGTCGCAACTGGGAAGCGGAAGCGGGTAATGCTAGCGGAGCAAGGGGGAAATTGCATCCGGCACGCTCGTCTAATCTGACTAAGCTGGTCTGACCAAGCCTATAAAAGGCTGAACCCGGAGAATTTATGCGCGCAGTCCTGGGCGCCTTGTGGATGATTGCCACGGTCACCCTGGCGGCACCCGCACCTCTGCGATTCTCCATTTCCGACAGCTGGACCATGCCCATGGTGCAACTTGACCAGGGCCAGCCGACCCAGGGGATTTTGTATGACCTGATGTTGAGCCTGGCCACCCAGGTCGGCCGTCCTGCGATATTCCATGTGCTGCCGCGTGCGCGCATCGACACCGCCATGGAGCGCGGGGATGTGGACGTGCGCTGCTACGTGACACCGGCGTGGCTGAACAACCTGTCGGGGGACTACACCTGGAGCATCCCGCTGCTGGTCTAGCGCAATGTGCTGGCCGCCGGGCGCGTGCCCTCAACGTCAGTGGCACTGGACAGCCTTGCGCCGCAACACATCGGCACGGTACTCGGCTACAGCTACCCGACCCTGGAGGCGCGCTTCGCCAGCGGCCAGTTCAGCCGCGACGACAGCCGCAGTGAAGAGCAAGTGCTGCAAAAACTGGTGGCCGGACGCTTCAACTATGCAGTGATCAACGAATGGATCCTTGACCGCTTCAATCAGCAATTACCGCCCACACAGCGCCTGCATACGGTGGCCGTGATCGAGGAGCAACGCCTGGGCTGCTATGTGCGCAACGACCCGCAGGTGCCGGGGCAGCAGATCCTGCGCACGTTGCTGCGGATGAAAATGTCCGGGGAGATTGATGAAATCATCCAGCTGTATATCGGGAACAGCGCCCCCGCCCCTTAAGATCACCTGATTGTCCTTGTGGCCAGGGAGCTTGCTGGCCAGGGAGCTTGCTGTGGCGAGGGAGCTTGCTCCCGCTGGAGTGCGCAGCGCTCCCAAAGATCTTGGGGCCGCTACGCAGCCCAGCGGGAGCAAGCTCCCTCGCCACAGCAAGCTCCCTCGCCACAGTAAACATCACTCAAGCTTTTGCCACTGCGGCGGCGGTGCAAATCCCTCGACCCAACCCGGCACGTCGTCCGCAGGCATCGGCCGGGCGATGAAATAGCCTTGGGCCACTTCGCAGCCCATGCGCATCAACAGCTGGCCGTGCTCCAGGGTTTCCAGGCCTTCGGCAATCACTTCGCGGCCAAACGCACGGGCCAGGCCGATCACGGCCTTGGTCAGCGCCAGGTCGTCCTTGTCGTGCAGGATGTCGCGCACGAACGACTTGTCGATCTTGATGGTCTGGGTCGGCAGGCGCTTGAGGTAGCTCAGGGAGGAATAGCCGGTGCCAAAATCATCCAGGGAGAACTGCACGCCCAAGGCCTGGCAGGCCTCCAGGTGCTGGGTGACACGCTGGATATTGTCGATGGCCACCGACTCGGCGATCTCCAGGTCCAGCCGGTGCGGCTCCACCTGCGGGTATTGCGCCAGCAAGTCTTGCAGGCGCTCGACAAAATCCTCGCGCTGGAAGTGCCGCGCCGCGATGTTCACGCTCACCGACCACCAATGCCCATGCACCTGCCAGCGATGCATCTGGCCCAACACCTGGGCGATCACCCATTCGCCGATATCGACAATCAGGTCGGTCTGCTCGATCAGTGGCAGGAAATCCCCCGGCTTCACCAGGCCACGCTCGGGGTGCTGCCAGCGTAACAACGCTTCGAACCCCACCACCGTGCCGCAGCGCAAGTTGACCTTGGGCTGGTAATGCAGGCACAACTGGCCCGCCGCCAGGGCCTGGCGGATCTGCTCCACGGTCTGGTGGCTGGCCTTGACCTCCTGTTCCAGGGATACATCAAACAACTGGTAGCGGTTGCGCCCGCTCTGCTTGGCCACATACATCGCCTGGTCGGCATGGCGCAGCAAGGTGTCGGCGTCCTCGTCGTCCAGGGGGAACAGCGTGACGCCGATGCTGGCGAACACATTCAGCTCCGCCCCCTGGATCGAGTACGGCTCGGAAATCGCCTTGAGGATGCGCAGCAAGGCGCCGTTCAGCTCGTCGATATCGCGCACATAACGCAGGATCAGCACAAATTCGTCACCGGCGAGCCGGGCGACCACGTCCTCGCCGCGGATGATCTCCCGCAACCGAGTGGCCACTTCCACCAACAACAGATCCCCACAGGCATGCCCATACCCGTCGTTGACCGCCTTGAAGCCGTCCAGGTCGAGCATGCACAACGCCAACGGTATGTCTTCGCTGCGGGAGAACTCCAGGGACTGGTTAAGCAACTCCGACAGATAGGCGCGGTTCGGCAAGCCGGTCAGCACATCGTGGCCGACCCGCCATTGCAGGGTGTGCAACAGCTGGCGCTTTTCGCTGACATCAAAGCGGATCGACACGTACTTCTGCACGCGCCCGGTCTTCTCATCGAGCAGCGGCACCATGGTGCTGTCCACCCAATACAACGTCCCATCCTTGGCCCGGTTGCAGATTTCCCCACGCCACACCCGGCCTTCGCTGATGGCTTGCCACATGCCCTGGAAGAACCCCGCAGGGTGCAGTCCCGAGCTCAGAATGCGGTGATTTTGCCCCAGCAACTCGTCACGCCCGTAGCCGGACATGCCGCAGAACTGGTCATTGACGTAAGTGATGCAGCCCGCCAGGTCAGTCTCGGAGAAAATGGCGGCTGCATCCACGGCCCTGCGGTATTTCTCGTCCATGAGTCAGGCTCACTGTGGCTAGCGGTTGAACCGCTCGACCAGGGCGCGCAACCCGGAAGAGATGCTTTCGAGTTCCCGGCCACGGGTGACTGCAGCGTTGGCATTGCCCGCTGTCTTTTGCACCGTGGCGGCAACGTTATTGATCTGCTGTGAAACTTCCTCGGCGACGTGGGATTGTTCCTGTGAGGCAGCAGCCATTTGCTGACTCATACCGGTAATACGCTCCACCGCGTGGCGAATACCTTGCAGCGCCTGCTGCGCCTCAAGTACTTGCTGCACGCCCTGCTCGGCCTCGTGAATGCCCAGGCTCGCGATCTCGACCGCCTCATCGGCGCCGGCCCGCAGGTTCTGGATGATGCCCTGGATCTGCTGGGTCGACTCCCGCGTCTTGCCCGCCAGGGCGCGCACCTCGTCGGCCACCACGGCAAAGCCACGGCCCTGCTCGCCGGCGCGGGCCGCTTCAATGGCCGCGTTGAGGGCCAGCAGGTTGGTCTGGTCGGCGATTGCCTGGATCATGCTCGCGGCCACCTGGATTTGCTGGGTCTGCCCGGCCAGGTTGCCCACCGCCTGGTTGATCTGGGTGACGGTGCCGGCCAGCAGCTGGATCGCCTCGCGGGACGTGCCGGCCACCTGGCTGCCCTGCTCGGCGAGGGTGTTGGCGGTGTGAGCTTCGCTGGCGGTTTGCTGCACGTGCACCGCCACTTCGGCGATGGACGCAGCCATCTCGGTCATGGCGGCGGCGGTCATGTCGGTCTCGGCGCGCTGTTCCAGCAACGCCGATTCGGTGGTGCTCGACAACACGCTGGAATGGGCGGCTGCTTCGGCCATCTGGTTGGCCAGGTCGCTGAGGCGCGTCAGGGCGGTTTTAAGTCGCGCCTCTTCGCTGATCAGGATCATTTCGAGCTGCGCGGTCGGCCCCAGCGCGTCGCTGTAGGTCATGGCGCTGATGGGGTCGGAAAAGGTATTGGGCGTGTTCTGCACAATCTGCTTGAGCTGCAGCCCCAAGCGTTGATGCCCCCAGACGCCCAGGCCGAGAAACAAGCCGACAGTCAACGCCTGGGCCCATACACCCGGAACCCATTGGAAGGCGGCGACACTGGCAACGGCAGCCGCCAGTGGCAACGCCATGGCCCGGGACACAGACGCCACACGCCGCACCGGCGAGACCGCCGCACCACCTGCCTGCAACCGCGCGTACAGCGCCTCTGCGCGGCGCACCTGTTCGCGGGTGGGCTTGACCCGAACCGACTCGTAGCCCGTCAGCCGCCCGTCTTCGAGAATCGGCGTCACATAGGCGCTGACCCAATAATAGTTGCCGTTCTTGCAGCGGTTCTTCACCACGCCCATCCAGCTCTGCCCGGCCTTGAGGTAGCTCCACATCAGCTGGAACACGGCGGGCGGCATGTCCGGGTGGCGCACCAGGTTGTGGGTGCTGCCGATC
Organism: Pseudomonas sp. KK18; assembly: GCF_037094675.1. NCBI lineage: Bacteria > Pseudomonadati > Pseudomonadota > Gammaproteobacteria > Pseudomonadales > Pseudomonadaceae > Pseudomonas > Pseudomonas sp. KK18. Next base: position 1,892,751 of record NZ_CP146605.1, on the reverse strand, counting down.
AGCTCGGCCTGGGTAAAGCCGCTCATGGCGGCAAACTCGGCGTTGCAGTAGGTTATATGGCTGTTGACGTCAGTTGCGGAAATTAGCCGTTGCTGCTCCCCAAAAGTCTGTTCAACAGCAGTGACCGGCAAATTGAGACGCACGTTAAAGCTCCATGGACAGCATTCGATCGCCCTCTCGACCACCGGGTAGGCAGGACAGGCGGATTCGTATTTCCAGTCGGGCTGCGCCGTCGATCGGCTGATTGGCCGCAAAGGTACGCAAACCCACGATTTTGCACAGCAATTCATCATCCATTCAGTGATGATCAACTAGGCTTGAATTCGGGTATCCGGCACGTGAGGCGCAATGAAGCGTGGCACTGACGAGCGACATTTCAGTCCCTGCCAGGCGTCCGTTTTATGGGCACATTTATGAGAGTAAGGAGAGAGCAATGATTTCCTGTTTCATAAACCTGCCTTCTGAAACGAGACCACCAAATACTTGTCCTAGATGCCGATTCTACGAATTACATCACATTTTGCAAGAAAAGGTGATGGTACATGCGGTTGTCTAATTTTAAGATTTATCGTTAAGTTCTTGATTCTAAATGGGAATTGAGCGATGCACATTTCAAGTTTGGGTCCAGCCATCAGACGTTACCGCAAGGTCGCAGGGCTTACTCAGGCTGAACTAGGTGAAAAAACCGGTTTTGACCCTAAAACCATCAGCCGCTTCGAAACCGGCACCTATACACCCAGCGTCGAGGCACTGTTCTTGTTCGCAGAGGCGCTGGGAGTGAAGCTGAAAGTCTTTTTCGCAGACCTGGTCGACGAGGAGGAACAGCGCGCTTATCTGTTCGGTGTCATTCACAAAGCCACCCCGAAGGATCTGGGAAAGCTGATCGCAGCGGTAGACCAGGCCTTGTCCAAGCCTTAGAGCTCGCAACACACGTGCACGCAATAAAAAGAGCAGACAGCCAGATTGACTGTCTGCTCTTTGCTTGATGACTCCTGACATGAACTGACAGGACAGCCCCTTAGACTAGGGACTGAGCCGCGCCATTGCTGCGTCATTCCACGGAGTCATCATGAATAGCATTGCCCATTACTTTTTGTTGTACGTCGACAGCCCGGCCACCAGCGCCAACCTCTACAGCCGGCTGCTGGACAAGCCGCCGGTGGAGCTGGGGCCGACCTTTGCGCTGTTCATCCTCGACAACGGGGTGAAACTCGGCCTGTGGTCGCGCCATACCGTGGAGCCTGCGGCCCAAGCCTCGGTTGGCGGTAGCGAGGCGGGTTTCTGCGTCGCTGATATCGCAACGGTCGACGATTTGCACACACGCTGGGTGCAACTCGGGATGAGCATCATCCAGTCACCGGTCGAGGCGGACTTCGGCTACACCTTTGTCGCCCAGGACCCCGACGGTCACCGCCTGCGGGTGTTCACCGTGAACCCGTAACGGCTTGCGGCGCCAGCGCCCTTCGAGGCTGATGGCGCCGACACTGGCCAGCACGATCAGGCCACCCAGCACCACGCGCAGCGAAACCTGCTCGCCCAGCAGCGTGGCGGCCATCACCATCGCCACCGGCGGCACCAGGTACAACGCCACTGACGCGCGGCTGACCTCGACATGCCGCAACACATAGGCCCAGGCCAGGTACGCCAGGGCGCTGGGAAAGGCGCCGAGCAACAACACCGCCCAGTTGGCTTGGGTTGATGATTGCGACACCACCGCCGGCAAACCCGGCAAATACACACACAACAGCAAGGTGCCCGACCACACGGTGTAGCACACCGTGGTCAGCGGGCTGTAGCGCCGGGAATAGTGTTTCTGGATGGTGAAATAAAGGCTCCACGACAACGCCGCCAGCAGGATCATCAGTCCACGGGGATCAATCTGCCCCAGGCCATGCTCGCCCCAGATCACCACCAGCACCCCGCTCAAGCCCAGCAGCACGCAACCCCAGCGCCAGCCGGTAACTCGCTCCTTCAAGCCGAAAAACGCCACCAGCACCGTAAATAGCGGAACCGACTGCGCCAGCACACTGGAGGCAGCGGCCGTGACAAATTGCTGGCCGAAATTGATCGTCAGGTGATGCAGGAAAATCCCGAAGAAGCCCAGCACCAGCAACCACGGCAGGTCCCGCAGACGTGGCCGCTCGATCCTCATGACCAACGCGACGCCGGCCATCAATACCGAAGCAATCAGGAACCGTCCCAAGGCCAACTGGCCAGGGCTGTAGCTGTGCAAGGCCAGATGCACGCCAATCGGCGAATACGCCCAACAGAGGATGACGCTGGCAGTGACTAGCGTAAGCTTTACAGGTGACGGGGCTTTCATGAACGGCGTCCAGCAGTGGGAATGCCGTCAGTCTTGGCCCCGGCAAGGCGCAGGACAATTAACCGTTTCTGACTTCTGTAATCACTGGAACTGAGCGATGGAACTGGCCCAACTGAAAATGGTGAAAGCCGTGGCACAAACCGGCAGCGTGGCCCAGGCCGCCCTGCAACTGCACTGCGTGCCGTCCAACATCACCACACGCATCAAGCAACTGGAAAGCGAGTTGGGTACCCCGCTGTTCATTCGCGCCGGGCGCGGGTTGGCGATCAGTGCCGCAGGGGAAGTGTTTCTCGACTACTGCGAGCGCATCCTCGCGCTGGTGGAAGAGTCCAAGCGTGCCGTCGACAGCAACGCGATTCCCCGCGGCAAGCTGCGCATCGGCGCAGTGGAATCCAGCGCCAGTGGCCGCCTGCCGCCGCTGCTGGCCGAATACCATCGACGTTATCCACAAGTGGAGCTGGAACTGGTGACCGGTGCCTGGGCGCAGTTACTCGATGACCTGCAACATCACCGCATCGACGCCGCGCTGGTGGCCGCCGGCGGCAAACGCCCGAAGCTCGAACAAAGCGTGGTCTACAGCGAGCGCCTGGTGCTGATTACCAGCGCCTCCAGCGCACCCATCGAGGACGCCCGGGACCTGGCCGGCCGCACGCTGCTGGTGTGGCCGCCCGGCTGCCCGTATCGCGCCGCCCTGGAGAACTGGCTCAAGCCCCACGACATCAAGCCTGCCATCGCAAGTTATGCCAGTTGGGGCACGATCATTGGCTGCGTCAGCGCGGGGATTGGCGTGGCACTGGCGCCGGAAGGCATCCTGGCGCGCTACGAGCAGGCCAACCAATTGACGTCCTACCGCTTCGACGAATTGGCGGCGGTGGATAACCTGCTGTTCTGGCACAAGGACACCCAACGCCACCTGGCGCGGGATGCCTTTGCGGGGCTGTTGCGGGAGACTTTCGGCTAACCGGTTTTCGCCCCGCTACGCGCGGGCGCAGCAGCATCTTCAGCCTTTTGCGGGGACCAGCCTGGCGTACTGGTCCTGGCTGATCCAGCCCTTGGAAGAGCGGCCTTCGCCATTGATGAACTCGACCTGTGCCCAGCCATCCTTAAACGCCAGTACCGCGACCACATCGTCCTTGACCACGTAGGCACGATGGCTGGCCTTGGCGTCCGGGGTCTTCTGCAGGAAGGCCTTGTCGGACGAAACGGTCACCAGGCCAATCCATTTCTTGGCAGCGGTTTGGGTCAGGTCCAGGCCGGTGGCAATTTCCGGCATCAACACGTTGATGCAGCCGGGATGTTCGCGGCCCTTCTCCACGGTCAGCATCACACCGTCCGAGGAAGCCGCGACGGTACCCGGATAGGCCTCATCCAGCCATGTCGACACCGATGCCTTCGCACCGTCGACCTTGCCCTGCAGGAAGAACGTGCACGAGCGGGTCACGCCCTCGCCCATTTCCTCGGCATAAAACCCCTCCACCTGATGCTCGGGCGTCACGGCCAGCATCAGCCCTTCGTACTTGCCCGAGTGCAGCGTAGCGGCAAACGTCGGCGCACCTGCAGCAACACACACGAAAGAGGCAACCAGCAATCGGGACACGCAACGTTTGAACGGCATTCTATTTTTTCCCTTCAAGTGCTTCGTAGGCTTTTTTGATGCGTTGGTCATAGTCGCCATAATCCTTGCCGTTATAGTTCAGCGCCATGGCGGCGTAATCCTTGTTCTTCATGGCCTTGACCAGGGCCGGGCTCTGGCTGCAAAAACCGAGGAAGGCCTTTAGTTGATGCCCGGCATTAATCTTCATGGCCACCACAAATTCAAACACCGTTTTATAACCGCATGCCGTGAAGTTGGAGCCCATTATCTGAAACATGCCCCAGGAGGCCGACTTCAAGGCCGCTTCCTGATCCAGCGCAAAGGCGGTGGCCATGGTTTCCCAGGCCTTGGTCTGGTCCTTGTTATTGGCCTTCCACTGGGGCCCGGCCTTCTTCACGTAGGGGTACGACAACAGCGGGTGAGTCTGGTCGTATTTACTCTTGGTGTACTTGCGAAAATGGTGCCCTTCAAAGGCGATCACCGGCAACTTGGCCGGGCCGAACCCGGAGCGCCCGCCCGACTCCACCGTGGCGAAGGCCTTGATGATATTGACCGAAATCCCGTTACCCAACTGCGTGGCAGCGTTCTGGAAGTCCGTATCCGTCAGCGTCGTACCGCCGTCGCACGTGGCCTGGAGCATCATCTGCCGGTTGCGCCGCTCAGCCTCGATCATTGCCCGCATGCGGTCCAGATAGTGGTCGACCGTGGCCTGGACCATGTCCGCGCCGGTGTTGCCGAACACATTGAGGAACGTCGGAATACGCAGGGTCGGGTTCGGCTTGACCGGCACCTTCACCGCCTCTTCGATCAGGCTATTGAAGGTGCGCCCGGTGGGGTCGATAACACCATCGGGATGCGCGTATTTGAGGTGGCGGAACTGATACTGGCTGATGCACTGCACCAACTGGCCGTCGCATTTGCCATTTTCCGCCAGGGGGAAACCCAACTTGGGAATGATCAAGTTGAATAAATACTGGATGCATTGAACATCGGCGGGCAAGTTGCGGGCTTTGCCCGGCGCACCGACGGAAGCGCTGATGAGAGTGGGCAACCCTTGCAGGCTTTTCATTACTGACATCCTTGTTAGTTGGAGTAGATGAGCCATAAAGCGCCATCACTTTAATATCATCCATGTGCCACTGACATATTTAGAAATATGTCGCTGGCGCAAACTAACAAGGCGAATTTGGCTTGTCCAGCGCAAGGTTTAAGGATGTGAGCAATCCCTCACTGACGTCGTCCCTGGGAATAATTTTTAAACGGACTGGGCACTTTGCCACTACCTGCGCTACTGTCTGTTTCGCAGGATGCATTGTCGTCCTGACATCTAACAATGACGTCCAGGGACTGACATGAAATCGACCTTTATTGCCTGTGCCATCAGCGGATTGCTCTTCGTCTCGCCAAACACCCACGCAGAAGATTTTGCGGGCTACTTGCTCAAGGCGGTAACGCCAAAAGGTCCGCAATGGCAAACCAAAAACGATGACGAGATGGCATCAGCGTTCGCGAATGCCGGGGTAAAACGATACAAGTGGTCTGCCGACACCGGAAAAGACGAGATCACCCTGTTTGTGTTGCCGGGCCAGAATCAACCGCCAAGCGCGGCCCGTGATTCCGATACCCGGGCCGCCGAGAAGAACTGCAAAACACATATCAGCCAGACTGACATGGGAGATACCAGCACCCCGTATATGGGCTGGTCGGTGATCTGCACACAGGCGAACGGCAACGTCATGACCTTGAGGCATTTTGCCTATCAATTGGGGGGCGACACGTACAAGGTTTCCAGGACCTGGAGAGAAATGCCTTCAGAACAAACCGTTGCACAATGGAGCGCAACGCTCGCCAGCATCGCCGACCACATCAACAGCACTAAGCCGTGACACAGGAGGTGCCCATGCGTTGGCTAATCGTGGTATCGACTGTCCTGCTGCTGTTCGGCTGTGCATCCAAACCGCCTGTGGCGCCGCCGGACCTGTCCCGCCCGTCGATCGCCGAGACAAAGTCGGTGGTGTTTGCAGGGAAAACATACGTCCTGAAATACCAGGCCCGGGGCAACGTTCCGCTCTGGGAGTATTTCCTCGCACCAGAAAGCGTCAACGCCTGGAGCGAACTGGTGGATTTTCGCCTCGCGCCGCCCCAGACCACCGGCAACGAGCCCCGGGATCTTGCCAACCTGACCGCACAGGCCCACAAACAGGAATACCCCAACCTTCCGGTGGAGATGTTTTCAGACGAGAAAACCGATGCGATCTACGTGCTGCTGTTTTATCCGACCTCCACACGCAAGGACGGCAGCTTCTTTGAGTTCAATATCTTCAAATACTACAAGGACAACGGGACCGGCCAAATCATCAGCTTCCACTTTGCCAAGAACATCCCGTCCGACACGCCTGCCGCACGACAGGAGTTGCCCGGGCACATGACGAGGTTGCGCGCAGAAGTGATTCCGGCCATGGGAGAGTTCCCGCTGTACCGTCAGTAACCCTGATGAGCGAACAGCAGAAATCGCTTCGCAGATGACGATTGTCAGCGAAGGGCTTCATAAAAGTATTTTTTGAATCAAGGAGGGTTGCGTTATGGAGGCAACCCCACCAGCCACACCCCGGCACACAATGTTCCCGCTGTGGCTGCTGCCTTCCGGCTCTGACCAGGTTCACGGGTAATCGTTGCGGGGGGACCGATGGGGTCACCATAACGACGCTCGCCTCTCGGCAAGCCGCGCCATTGTACCGATCTCATCGGAAGTTACAACCGTTGGCGTGGGATTAAAAATATCTGATGGTTCAAGTACTTGGCTGCAGGAGCAAGCTTGCTCCTACAAAAGCACGACCTCGTCCGCCCGACCGCCCTCTTGCTGGATCACCAGGTGAATGAAGTGCAGCTTGGCAATCACCGCCGGCGGCAGGACGAACGGATAGAAATCCGGCTGGCCCATGCTGCGGGACAGTTCGTTGAGCATACCGGCCAGTTCGATCCACGCATTGACGAATGACAGGAACGCCGTGCCGCCGGGATGCCCGGGGTCGTAGAGGGTGCTGAGGGGGAACGGCTGGTAATCCAGGTCCATCTCCCGGGCGCTCATGCCGAAGCCCAGCGCGGTGTCGACGGCGTCCATCATGTGCAGGTAATGCGCCCAGGTTTCCGCCCAGTCTTCCCACGGGTGCATGGTGGCGTAGGCGCTGACGCAGGTTTGCTGCCAGTCCGGGCGCGGGCCGTTCTGGTAGTGCTGCTCCAGGGCGTCGGCGTAGCTGGCGCGCTCGTCACCGAACAGCGTTCGGAACGGCTCCAGCCAATGGCTGTTGGCGATCAGGCGGTCCCAGTAGTAATGGCCGACCTCGTGACGGAAGTGACCGAGCAAGGTGCGGTAAGGCTCGTGCATCTGTACGCGAATTTTCTCACGGTGGGCGTCGTCGGCTTCCTTGATGTCGAGGGTGATCAGGCCATTGGCGTGGCCGGTGGTGGGCGCGTTGCCTTCCAGGTCGATGCCGACAAAATCGAAGGCCAGGCCGGTGTCTTCATCGACCGTCTTGGGAATCACCTGCAAGCCCAGGCTGATGAGTTGGGCCACCAGACGACGCTTGGCGGTTTCGACCTTGCGCCAGCGTTCGGGGTTTTCGGGGATCGACAGGTCGGGAATGGTGCGGTTCAGGCTGCAGGCCACGCACAAGGCCTGGCCGTTGTCGGCGGGCAGCAGCCAGTTGCAGGCGGCCGGCGTGTCGAGGTTGGCGCAGCGGCGAAAGGCACCGGCTTCAGGGTCGGCGTCCAGCAGCCAGGTATCGGCATACGGGCCGGGCTGCAGGGAGGACAGGCGACTCTGCTCCGGCTGATAGCCCAGCAGCGCCGAGCAGGCCAGGCACTGGCTGTTGCGAAAGAACAGCGATTGCCCACAGCGGCACTGCCAGACCTTGCTGTTGCGCGAGGTCTCGGCCATGAACGGTGCGGCGATGCGCGAACTGAGTTGTTCGAAGAAGCGGTACATGGCGATCTCTCCGGGAGGCTTGCCAATACTAGAGCATTGCCCGAGAGAGATCGTTCCCACGCTCTGCGTGGGAATGCATCCTGTGACGCTCCGCGTCGCAACTTTAGAGCGGACGCAGAGCGTCCAGGGCGGCGTTCCCACGCAGGGCGTGGGAACGATCATCAGACTGTGATGTTGTGCTTGGCCAAAAATGCCACGAACGCCTCTTCATCCAGCACTTTCAAGCCCAGCTCGGTGGCCTTGGCCAGCTTCGAACCCGCGCCCGGCCCGGCGACCACGCAATGGGTTTTCGCCGACACCGAGCCCGCGACCTTGGCGCCCAGGCTTTCGAGTTTTTCCTTGGCAACATCGCGGCTCATCAGTTCCAGGGAGCCGGTGAGCACCCAGGTGTGACCGGCCTCGGGCAAGCCTTCGACGACTTTCTTCTCACTCTGCCAGTGCATGCCGAAGTCCTTGAGCTGTTGCTCGATGGCCAGCGCACGCCGGGCGTTTTCTTCAATATCAAAAAAGTCCCGGACGGCCTTGGCCTGCTTCTCCGGCAACGCCTGGCGCATGTCGAGCCAGTCGGCCTTGATCACGCCTTCGAGGGAGCCAAACTTGTCCGCCAGCTTCTGCGCGGCGCCCGGCCCTACGGACGGTACGTGCAGCTTGTCGAGCAAGCCGCCCAACGTGGTGCTGGCCGCAAACTCGGCGCTCAGGTCGCCCTGCTCCTGCAACTCCAGGCCGCACTCGTCCTTCGAGATCAGGGCGCCAATCACATCCTGGTTATGGCTGTCTTCAAAGAAGCTGTGAATCTCGTGGGCCACTTCCAGGCCAACGTCCGGCAAGTACGTCAGCACTTCCGGCAAGGCCTGCTGCACGCGCTCCAGGGATGCCAGCGAGCGCGCCAGCACCTTGGCCGTCTCCTCGCCCACATCGGGAATGCCCAGAGCGTAGATAAACCGTGCGAGGGTTGGCGTCTTGCTGTTTTCAATAGAGGCAATCAGCTTCTTGCTGGAAACGTCGGCAAAACCTTCCAGGTCGATGATCTGTTCGTACTTGAGCTTGTAGAGATCCGCCGGCGAGCCGATGAGTTTTTCGTCCACCAGTTGCTCGATGGTCTTGTCGCCCAGGCCATCGATGTCCATGGCCCGGCGCGAGACGAAATGGATGATCGCCTGCTTGAGCTGCGCACCGCAGGCCAGGCGCCCGACGCAGCGGTACACCGCGCCTTCGCTGACGGTTTCCTTGCCCTTGCTGCGCTTGACCAGTTGCGTGCGCTCAACGTGGGAGCCGCACACCGGGCAGCTCTCGGGGATCTGCACCGCGCGGGCGTTTTCCGGGCGGCGCTCGGTCACCACCGATACCACTTGGGGAATCACATCACCGGCACGGCGGATGATCACCGTGTCGCCGATCATCAGGCCCAGGCGTGCCACCTCGTCCATGTTGTGCAGTGTGGCGTTGGACACGGTCACACCCGCGACCTTGACAGGTTTCAAGCGTGCCACGGGTGTCACAGCGCCGGTGCGGCCGACCTGGAATTCAACGTCAAGCAGCTCGGTCAGCTCTTCCATGGCCGGGAATTTATGGGCAATTGCCCAGCGCGGCTCGCGGGCACGAAAGCCCAGCTCCCGCTGGTAGGCAATGCTGTTGACCTTGAACACCACGCCGTCGATTTCATAGGGCAAGGCGTTGCGGCGCTCACCGATATCGCGGTAGTAGTCGAGGCAATCCTGAATCCCCTTGGCCAGCTTCAGCTCATGGCTGATGGGCATGCCCCACTTCTTCAGCTGTTGCAGGTTGCCGATGTGGGTGTCGCTGATATCCGTGGTCACGCCATAGCAGCAGAATTCCAGCGGACGGCTGGCGGTGATCTTCGAGTCCAGCTGACGCAGGCTACCCGCCGCCGCGTTGCGCGGGTTGGCGAAAGTCTTGCCGCCAACTTCCAGCTGGGTGGCGTTCAGCCGCTCGAAACCGGCCTTGGACATGAATACTTCGCCGCGCACTTCGAGGGTCGCCGGCCAGCCGGTGCCGTGCAGTTTCAAAGGAATGTTGCGCACGGTACGCACGTTGACGCTGATGTCTTCGCCAGTGGTGCCATCGCCACGGGTGGCGCCACGCACCAGCTCACCGTCCTGATACAGCAGGCTGACCGCCAGGCCATCGAGCTTCGGCTCACAGCTGTACTCCACCGCTGCGCCACCGCCAAACAGGTCGCCCACGGGCAGGTCCAGGCCTTCAGTGACCCGGCGATCGAATTCCAGCATGGTGCTTTCATCAAAGGCGTTGCCGAGGCTGAGCATCGGGATTTCGTGGCGTACCTGAGTGAACGCAGACAATGCCGCACTGCCGACCCGCTGCGTCGGTGAATCACGGGTTACCAGCTCCGGGTGCTCGGCTTCAAGCGCCTTGAGCTCGTGGAACAAACGGTCGTACTCGGCGTCCGGAATGCTCGGCTCGTCGAGGACGTGGTAACGGTAGTTGTGCTGATCCAGTTCAGCGCGCAGTTCGAGGATGCGGGTGTGGGCGGCGGTCATGGGTGTTCTCTCATAAAGCAAAAGAGCAGCCGAAGCTGCTCAATATGTTAGTGCATGGATTCTACAGGCAACGCTTAAGCTTGGACCTTAGCGCTTCTGTGTCAGGGCACGACGCTCGAACTCGACGATGCGCTGACGGTAATGCTCGATGGTCTGGGCGGTCAGGACACTGCGTTGATCGTCCTTGAGTTCGCCGTTGAGTTCCTGGGACAGCTTGCGAGCTGCCGCCACCATCACGTCGAACGCTTGTTTCGGGTGACGCGGGCCTGGCAAGCCGAGGAAGAAGCTCACCGCCGGAGTGCTGAAATGGTCGATGTCGTCCAGATCGAAGATGCCCGGCTTGACCGCATTGGCCATGGAGAACAGGACTTCGCCGTTGCCGGCCATGCTTTCGTGGCGATGGAAAATATCCATCTCGCCAAAGCGCAGACCGCTTTCCAGAATATTCTGCAGCAGGGCCGGGCCCTTGAAGCCGGCGGCGTCACGGCAGATCACGCTGATCACCAGCACCTCTTCGGCAGCCGGCTGGTCCTTGACGGATTCTTTATGGGCGCTCTTGGCCGGGGACTCATCCGGGAAGTCGTCATCACGGCTGCTGAAGCTCGGGCCTTCTTCCAGGTCCAGGTTCAGGTCGCCCTGGGATGGCTCGCTGGCCGCGCTGCGCTTGCCGCGCTTGGGTTCACGGGCTTCACGCACCGGTGCGCTCATCGACGGCAGGTCGTGTTCGTCCAGGTGCGGCTCTTTATGGTTATCCAGGACACGTGGAGGCCCCAGCAGCTCGGCGCTGCCGTCGTCGTCCGGCAAATTGGACAGGTTGCGGTCCAGGCGAAATTTCAACTTGCCCTTGCCGCCACGCATCCGGCGCCAGCCATCAAAAAGAATACCGGCAATGACAATAATGCCGATGACGATCAGCCACTCGCGCAGACCGATTTCCATGTAATCCCGTGCCTCTAATAAAAAATGCTGAAAAATAAGGGGTTTAGCACCGTGCAAACCGCTTTAAAACGTGGCGCCAACTCTATGTTCTGAATGACGTTTTGCCCACGCATACGAAAATTTGACATTAAACTAGCACGACCAAAGATAACTTTACACCGTCTGTCAAAATGCCTTGAACAAATATGTCCATTTGCCACTTTTCCCAGACCGGTAAATCACCTTACGTCCTGCTGAAAATCCTCCTTCGACCTGCGGCTCAGGATTCCACCAGCGCCATCGCCTCTTCGACATCCACCGCCACCAATCGCGAACAGCCCGGCTCGTGCATCGTCACGCCCATCAATTGATCGGCCATTTCCATGGCGATCTTGTTGTGGGTGATATAGATGAACTGCACCGTCTGGGACATCTCTTTAACCAGTCGGGCGTACCGTCCAACGTTAGCGTCATCCAGCGGGGCGTCAACTTCGTCGAGCATGCAAAACGGCGCCGGGTTCAACTTGAAGATCGCAAATACCAGGGCCAATGCGGTCAGTGCCTTCTCGCCACCAGACAACAAATGGATGGTGCTGTTCTTCTTGCCCGGAGGCCGCGCCATGATCGTTACCCCTGTATCGAGTAGATCTTCGCCCGTCAGTTCCAAGTAAGCGCTGCCACCACCGAAAACTTTCGGGAATAACGCCTGTAAACCGCCATTAATCTGATCAAAGGTATCTTTGAAGCGATTACGGGTTTCCTTGTCGATCTTGCGGATCACGTTCTCCAGGGTGTCCAGCGCTTCGACAAGATCGGCGTTCTGCGCATCCAGATAACGTTTGCGCTCGGACTGCTGCTGGTACTCGTCGATGGCCGCGAGGTTGATCGCGCCGAGTCGTTGAATGCGCGCGGCAATCCGCTCAAGTTCTTCTTCGGCTTCTTTCTCGTTGGCCTGGGCGGTCAGGGTATTGAGCACGCCGTGCAGGTCGTAGCCGTCTTCCAGCAACTGGTCTTGCAGGGTTTTGCGGCGCACCGTCAGGGCCTGCCATTCCATGCGCTGCTGTTCGAGCTGGCCCCGGATCAGTTGCGACTGTTGCTCGGCCTGGGTCCGGCGTTTTTCTGCGTCGCGCAGTTCGCGGTCGGCGTCTTCCAGGGCGATCTGGGCGGTCTTGAGCTCTTCGTCGACGGTCATGCGCTTGTCGAGCAACTCTTCAAGCTTCAGGCGCAGCTCTTCCAGCGGGGCCTCGCCCTCCTCCAGGTTGAGGCTCAGTTGCTCGCGTTTTTCGGTCAGGCGTTCGGACTGCATTTCCAGGCGCTCAAGGGCCTGGCGCGTGGAGTCGTGCTGCGCCCGCAGGGAGCCGAGGCGCACGGCCAATTGATGGGCGTGATCCTTGTGCTGGCGAGCTTCCTGGCGCACCCGGTCGAGGCGCTCGCGCAAGCTGTCGCGCTGGGCCAGCAGCAACTCGCGCTGCTCGGTGTCCAGGGCCATGCTGTCGAGGGCTTCCTGCAATTGCAGGCGTGCTTCGCCGACTTGTTCGTGTTCGAGGGCGCGTTGCTCGCCCATCTCGGCCACTTCTTCGTCGAGCCGGGTGCGGCGCAGGGTCAGTTGCTCGACCTTGGCCTTGCTCGCCGAGAGCTGGGCTTTCAATTCGCCCTGCTGGCGCGCTTCGTCCTGCAATAGCCGGCGCAGGTGTTCGCGGCCGGTCTCTTGCTGGCGCTGGGTGGCGCGCAGGGTTTGCAGCTGGTTTTCCAGGGACTCAAGTGTGGCTTCGCGCTCTTCGCGCTCGGCGGTCAGGTTGACGATTTCCTGGCCACGGGCCAATACGCCGCTTTCCGCTTCGCTGGCGCGCCGTACCCGCAAAAAGTGCCGGCCGACCCAGAAGCCATCACGGCTGATCAGGCTTTGCCCGGCGGCCAGTTGCCCGCGCAGGGCCAGGGCCTGCTCAAGGCTGTCGACCGGTTTGACCTGGCCGAGCCAGGGCGACAGGTCAATCGCCGCCTCCACTTTATCCAGCAGGCTGCCCGGCACGCGAGTGCCGTCCGACGCCGGGCTGAGCAAACGCAGATCGCCCTGGGCAAAACCCGCCAGGTCAAACCCGCCAAAATCATCCACCAGCACCGCTTGCAGGTCGGCGCCGAGCACGGTTTCCACCGCCAGCTCCCAACCGGCTTCAACCTTCAGGCCTTCGGCCAGGCGCGGACGCTCGGCCAGGTGTTGGTCACGCAGCCATTCAGCCGTGCCGGTGCCCGGGTCAAGCGCCGCTTGCTGCAAGGCTTCCAGGGAAGCCAACCGGCCGTTGAGCCGCTGCAAATCGCCCTGGGCCTGCTGCTGTGCCTGGGTCGCCTGCTGCAGTTGCTGACGCAATTGCTCGAGGCGCTCCACTTGTTGTTCTTCGCTGGCTTCCAGCTCTTCCAGCGTCATTTCGCTTTCGGCGAGTTTCTCGCTCAGTTCGAGGATCGCTGCATCTTCCGGGTCGGCAGCGAGCAGCACGCGCTCTTCCACCAGGCGCCGCTGACGCTCGGCCAGGCGCTCCATGCTGGTTTCCAGTTGCTGGATGCGTGACTGCTGCACCTCAGCCTGGCGGCGCGGCTCGGCAGATTGCAGGTTGAACGTGTCCCACTGCTCCTGCCAGGCGTGCATGGTGGTTTCGGATTCTTCCAGGGCCGCAGCGGCTTCCTCGGCAGCGGCGCTGGTGACTTCCTGCTCGGGAGTGAGCATGTCCAGCTCCTCCCCAAGGGTCAGCAGCAAGGTGCGGTCGTGGCCCAGGTGCGATTCGGTTTCCAGGCGCGCACGCTCGGCTTCTTTCAAGTCGTCCTGCAACTGGCGCAAACGCTGCTGGCCGTGCTGGATGCTCTGCTCGACCCGGGCGATATCGCCGCCCACCGAATAGAAGCGCCCCTGCACCAGATTGAAGCGCTCGGACAGGTCATGGTGACCGTCCCGCAGGCGTTCGATGCTGGCGTCGGCATTGCGCTGCTCGGCCACCAGGGCTTCGAAGCTGATTTCCTGGGTGCCGATGATTGCTTCGCGCTGGCCCACCTGGTCATTCAACGCCTGCCAGCGCAGGGCCGACAGTTGCGCCTTGAGCTGACGCTCCTCGCCCTTGTATTCCTGATACTTCTCGGCGGCCTGGGCCTGGCGGTGCAGGCGCTCCAGCTGGCGCTCCAGCTCTTCACGCAGGTCAGTCAGGCGGGCAAGGTTTTCATGGGTACGGCGGATACGGTTTTCGGTCTCGCGGCGGCGCTCCTTGTACTTGGAGATGCCGGCCGCTTCCTCGATAAAGTTACGCAGGTCTTCGGGCTTGGCTTCGATCAGCTTGGAGATCATCCCCTGTTCGATGATCGAATAGCTGCGCGGGCCCAGGCCGGTACCGAGGAAGATGTCGGTGATGTCCCGGCGGCGACACTTGGTGCCGTTGAGGAAGTAGCTGTTCTGGCTGTCGCGGGTCACTTTGCGGCGAATGGAGATTTCCGCATAGGCCGCGTACTCGCCCACCAGGGTGCCGTCGGAATTGTCGAACACCAGTTCGATGCTGGCCTGGCTCACCGGCTTGCGGCTGGTGGAGCCGTTGAAGATGACGTCGGTCATCGACTCGCCACGCAGGTTTTTTGCGGAGCTCTCGCCCATCACCCAGCGTACGGCGTCGATGATGTTCGACTTGCCGCAGCCATTGGGCCCGACCACTGCCGCCATGTTACTGGGGAAGTTCACCGTGGTCGGGTCGACGAAGGATTTGAACCCCGCCAGTTTGATGCACTTGAGCCGCACGCTTAGGCTTCCGCCAACGCAGCAATGACCAGCGAGCAACTGCGCTCGCCGTAGGCCGAGAGCACCAGGCGAATCTGCGGCAGGTCACGGGCCAGCACGGCGGCGAGCAATTGCTCGAACAGCACCAGGTACTCGCTCATGGACGCCTTGCGCTGATCCAGCGCCAGGTAATAGGCGCGGTTCATCGCCGGCTGCAGGTTCTCGACGGTTTCCTGCAGGTACGGGTTGTTGGCGAACGGATAGGCGGCACGCATCACGTTGAAGCTCTCTTCGACGAAGGCGCGGATGTCCTGGCGTTCGAAGCTGGCGATCAGGCGCTGCTGGATTTGCACGAACGGCGCCATGTCGGCCTGGGTCTGCCAGCCGGCGGCGACCGCATTGCCCAGCAGGATGTACAGCTCGCCCATCAGCGTGCACAGGCTTTGCACCTTGTGGGCAGTCAGCTCGGTGACGTGGGCGCCACGGCGCGGCAGGATCGCAATCAGGTGCCGGCGCTCGAGGATCAGCAAGGCTTCGCGCACGGAACCACGACTGACATTCAGCGCCAGTGTGACCTTCTGCTCCTGGATCCGCTCCCCAGGCTTGAGATCGCCGCGAATGATACGTTCGGCGAGGTGGTGAGCGATTTGCTCGGCAAGACTATCCGGCGCCTTGAACGTCATGTTTTCCCTTCAAAATCTTCTATCGGTACAAGCGCGGCAGTGTAGCGCACTTGCCGGTTGATGGCGTACGGCCCACAGAGCGGAATTTGGCATGAAATAAGCAGCCATTAAAGTCCAGAAGCCCCCAAAAACGGCGGTTCCAGAGAACTGGACCATAATTAAGGATGTTGATATCGCATTTTCTTGACCTTTCGGTCAGAAAATCGTTGACCGAAAAGTCAGACATGACTAGATTCGGCGCAAAGCGGTTAACAACAATAATGAGTCTGCGAGGCCTTCCGTGATCCAGTTTTTACTAAACCAGGAGCTCCGTAGCGAACACGCCCTGGACCCGAACCTGACCGTGCTCAACTATTTGCGTGAGCACCTGGGCAAATCCGGCACCAAGGAAGGCTGCGCCAGCGGCGACTGTGGCGCCTGCACCGTGGTAGTCGGCGAGTTGCACACCGACGATCAGGGCGCCGAGCAGATTCGCTATCGCAGCCTCAATTCGTGCCTGACGTTTGTCTCGTCCCTGCACGGTAAACAACTGATCAGCGTCGAAGACCTCAAGCACCAGGGCCAACTCCACAGCGTGCAACAGGCCATGGTGGAGTGCCACGGCTCGCAATGCGGCTTCTGCACCCCGGGCTTTGTGATGTCGCTGTTCGCCCTGCAAAAGAACAGTGATGCACCCGACAGCCAAAAGGCCCACGAAGCCCTGGCTGGCAACCTCTGCCGCTGCACCGGCTATCGCCCGATTCTTGCCGCCGCCGAACAGGCCTGCTGCAACAAGCCCCAGGACCAGTTCGACAGTCGCCAGGCCGACACCATCGCCCGCCTGAAAGCCATCGCCCCGACGCAAACCGGCGAGTTGAACAGCGGCGACAAACGCTGCCTGGTGCCGCTGACCGTCGCCGACCTGGCGGACCTTTACGACGCTTATCCACAAGCCCGGCTGTTGGCCGGTGGCACCGACCTGGCGCTGGAAGTTACCCAGTTCCACCGCACGCTGCCGGTGATGATCTACGTCGGCAATATCGAAGAAATGAAGCGCATCGAAAGCTTCGACGACCGCCTGGAAATCGGCGCCGCCGCCTCACTCTCCGACTGCTACAGCGCACTCAACAACGAATACCCGGATTTCGGCGAATTGCTCCACCGTTTCGCCTCGTTGCAGATCCGCAACCAGGGCACCCTGGGCGGCAATATCGGCAATGCCTCGCCCATCGGTGACTCGCCGCCACTGCTGATCGCCCTCGGCGCGCAGATCGTGCTGTGCAAGGGCAACACCCGCCGTACCCTGGCGCTGGAAGACTATTTCATCGACTACCGCGTCACTGCCCGCCAGGACAGCGAATTCATCGAGAAAATCATCGTGCCCAAAGGCGTGCCGCTGTTCCGTGCCTACAAGGTTTCCAAGCGCCTGGACGATGACATCTCTGCCGTCTGCGCGGCCTTCAACCTGAAGATCACTAACGGTGTGATCGACGATGCCCGCGTGGCGTTCGGCGGCATGGCCGCCACCCCGAAACGCGCGAAGAACTGCGAAGCCGTACTGAACGGCGCCACCTGGAATTCCGCCACCGTGGAAAAAGCCTGCGCGGCCCTGGCCGAGGATTTCACCCCGCTGTCGGACTTCCGCGCCAGCAAGGAATACCGCCTGCTCAGCGCACAGAACCTGCTGCGCAAATACTTCATCGAACTGCAAACGCCGCACATCGAGACTCGGGTGACCGCTTATGTCTAACCATCACGCCGTGGAAAAATCCCAGGCCGAACTCGCCGAACTGTTTGCCAAGGACCTGACCAGCGGCGTCGGTCGCAGCGTCAAGCACGACAGCGCCGCCAAGCATGTCTCGGGCGAAGCGCAGTACATCGATGACCGCCTGGAATTTCCCAACCAGTTGCACCTCTACGCACGCATGTCGGACCGCGCCCACGCGAAGATCCTTAGCATCGACACCGCGCCCTGCTACGCCTTTGAAGGCGTGCGCATCGTCATCACCCACGAAGACGTGCCGGGTCTGAAAGACATCGGCCCGTTGATGCCCGGCGACCCGTTGCTGGCCATCGACACCGTGCAGTTCGTCGGCCAGGTGGTGCTGGCCGTCGCCGCCCGCGACCTGGAAACCGCACGCAAGGCGGCGATGGCCGCTGTGATCGAATACGAAGACCTGGAGCCGGTGCTGGACGTGGTCGAGGCGTTTCGCAAAAAACATTTCGTGCTCGACAGCCACACCCACCAGCGCGGTGATTCGGCGGGCGCACTGGCGACCGCGAAGAACCGTATCCAGGGCACCCTGCACATCGGCGGTCAGGAACACTTCTACCTGGAAACCCAGATCTCCTCGGTGATGCCCACCGAAGACGGCGGCATGATCGTCTACTGCTCCACGCAAAACCCCACCGAAGTACAGAAGCTGGTGGCCGAAGTACTCGACGTATCGATGAACAAAATCGTGGTCGACATGCGCCGCATGGGCGGTGGTTTTGGCGGCAAGGAAACCCAGGCCGCCAGCCCGGCATGCCTGTGTGCGGTGGTCGCACGCCTCACCGGCCAGCCGACCAAAATGCGCCTGCCGCGTGTCGAAGACATGCTGATGACCGGCAAGCGCCACCCGTTCTATATCGAGTACGACGTAGGCTTCGACGACAGTGGCCGGCTGCACGGCATCAACCTGGACCTGGCGGGCAACTGCGGTTGCTCACCGGACCTGTCGAACTCGATTGTCGATCGCGCAATGTTCCACTCCGACAACTCGTATTACCTGGGCGACGCCACTGTCAACGGCCACCGCTGCAAGACCAACACCGCCTCCAACACCGCTTACCGTGGCTTCGGCGGCCCCCAAGGCATGGTCGCCATCGAAGAAGTGATGGACGCGATTGCCCGACACCTGGCCCTCGACCCGCTGGCCGTGCGCAAGGCCAACTACTACGGCAAGACCGAGCGCAACGTCACCCACTACTACCAGACCGTCGAGCACAACATGCTCGAAGAGATGACCGCCGAACTCGAACAAAGCAGCCAGTATTTCGAGCGCCGCGAAGCGATCCGTCGCTACAACGCCAACAGCCCGATCCTGAAAAAAGGCCTGGCCCTGACGCCGGTAAAATTCGGCATTTCCTTCACCGCCAGTTTCCTCAACCAGGCCGGTGCGCTGATCCACATCTACACCGACGGCAGCATCCACCTGAACCACGGCGGCACCGAGATGGGCCAGGGGTTGAACATCAAGGTCGCGCAGGTAGTGGCCGAGATTTTCCAGGTGGAAATCGACCGCGTGCAGATCACCGCCACCAACACCGACAAGGTGCCCAACACCTCGCCGACGGCGGCTTCCAGCGGCGCCGACCTGAACGGCAAGGCCGCACAGAATGCCGCCGAAACCATCAAGCAGCGCCTGGTGGAGTTTGCCGCGCGCAAATATGAAGTCAGCGAGGCCGACGTTGAATTCCACAACGGGCATGTGCGGGTCCGCGATCACATCCTGACCTTTGAAGCGCTGATCCAGCAGGCGTATTTCGCCCAGGTGTCGCTCTCCAGCACGGGCTTCTACAAGACCCCGAAAATCTTCTACGACCGCAGCCAGGCACGTGGGCGGCCGTTCTACTACTTCGCGTTCGGCGCGGCCTGTTGCGAGGTGATCGTCGACACGCTGACCGGCGAGTACAAGATGCTGCGCACCGACATCCTGCATGACGTGGGCGCCTCGCTGAACCCGGCCATCGACATCGGCCAGGTCGAAGGCGGCTTCATCCAGGGCATGGGTTGGCTGACCATGGAAGAGCTGGTGTGGAATAACAAGGGCAAGCTGATGACCAACGGCCCGGCCAGCTACAAGATCCCGGCGGTGGCCGACATGCCGCTGGACCTGCGGGTGAAGCTGGTGGAAAACCGCAAGAACCCGGAAGACACGGTGTTCCATTCCAAGGCCGTGGGTGAGCCGCCGTTCATGCTCGGTATTGCCTCGTGGTGTGCGATCAAGGACGCCGTGGCGAGCCTGGGTGACTATCGCCATCAGCCGAAGATCGATGCACCGGCGACGCCGGAGCGGGTGTTGTGGGGCTGTGAGCAGATGCGCCAACTGACCGCTGCAAAAGCTGTGGAAACGGAAACCGAGCTGGCTTCGCTTTAGACCGAGGCGCTGCCATCGCGGGCAAGCCCGGCTCCCACATTTTGATGTGTGAACCCAATCAAATGTGGGAGCGGGCTTGCTCGCGAAGGCGGTCGAACTGACAACAGAGATGTTGAGGTAAACATGAACAACTGGATCAGCGCCCTCGCCGACCTGCAGAACCAGGGCGAGCCCTGCGTGCTGGTGACCATCATCGAAGAGCTCGGCTCCACGCCGCGCAACGCCGGTTCGAAGATGGTGATCAGCGCCGCCCACACCTTCGACACCATCGGTGGCGGGCACCTGGAATACAAGGCGATGCAGATCGCCCGGGACATGCTTGTGCGCGGCCAGCAAAACACCCACCTGGAGCGCTTCAGCCTCGGCGCCAGCCTGGGCCAGTGCTGCGGCGGCGTGACGGTGCTGTTGTTCGAACCCATGGGCAAGGTGCAGGCGCAGATCGCGGTGTTCGGCGCCGGCCACGTGGGCCGCGCGCTGGTGCCGTTGCTGGCCAGCCTGCCGTGCCGGGTGCGCTGGATCGATTCCCGGGAACAGGAATTCCCGGAACACATCCCCCAAGGCGTGCGTAAAATCGTCAGCGAAGAGCCGGTGGATGAAATCGACCACTTGCCTGTGGGCAGTTACTGCATCGTCATGACCCACAACCACGCGCTGGACCTGGAGCTGACCGCCGCCCTGCTCAAGCGCAATGACTTCACCTACTTCGGCCTGATCGGCTCGAAGACCAAACGCGTCAAGTTTGAACACCGCCTGCGGGATCGCGGTTTCGACACCGCGCAACTGCAACGCATGCATTGCCCGATGGGGCTGACCGAGGTCAAAGGCAAACTGCCTGTGGAAATCGCCATCTCCATCGCCGGCGAAATCATCGCCACCTATAACGCCAACTTCGGCCAGCACACTGCGAGCGCCGAACCCATTGCCAAACTGCTGCCGGTATCCCGCCGCAGCCAAGCGACTAACTGAGACGACCATGCCTTTGACACGCAAAGCCTACCGTGCCGCCATTTTGCACAGCATCGCCGACCCTGCCGAAGTGGGGATCGAAGCCTCCTACGAATATTTCGAGGACGGCCTGCTGGTGATCGACAACGGCCAGATCAGCGCCCTGGGCCATGCCAGCGACTTGCTCGCCAGCCTGCCCGCCGACATCGAAGTCACCCATTACCAGGACGCGCTGATCACCCCCGGCCTGATCGACACCCACATCCACCTGCCGCAGACCGGCATGGTCGGTGCCTATGGCGAGCAGTTGCTGGACTGGCTCAACACCTACACCTTCCCGTGTGAAAGCCAGTTCGCCGACAAGGCCCACGCCGAAGAAGTCGCGGATATTTTCATCAAGGAACTGCTGCGCAACGGCACCACCACCGCGCTGGTATTTGGCAGCGTGCACCCGCAGTCAGTGAACTCGTTTTTTGAAGCGGCCGAGAAGCTCGACCTGCGGATGATCGCCGGCAAGGTAATGATGGACCGCAACGCGCCGGACTATTTGACCGACACCGCCGAATCCGGCTACGCGGAGAGCAAGGCGCTGATCGAGCGCTGGCACGGCAAGGGCCGTTTGCACTACGCGGTGACGCCACGTTTCGCACCGACCAGTACACCTGAACAACTGACCCTCGCCGGGCAGCTGCTGGGGGAATACCCGGACCTCTACATGCAGACTCACATCAGTGAAAACCTGCAGGAAGTGGAATGGGTGAAAGAACTGTTCCCGGAACGCAAGGGTTACCTGGACGTGTACGACCATTACAAACTGCTGGGTGAACGCTCGGTGTTCGCCCACGGTGTGCACCTGTGCGACGACGAATGCGCGCGGTTGGCAGAAGCCGGTTCGGCAGTCGCGTTCTGCCCGACGTCGAACTTCTTCCTGGGCAGCGGTTTGTTCAACCTGCCGATGGCCGAGAAGCACAAGCTGAATGTCGGCCTGGGTACGGACGTCGGCGGTGGCACCAGCTTCTCGCTGCTGCAAACCCTGAACGAAGCGTACAAGGTGATGCAACTGCAAGGGGCGCGCTTGAGTCCGTTCAAGTCGTTGTACCTGGCGACCCTGGGTGGTGCGCGGGCGCTGCGTCTGGAAGACAAGATTGGCACGCTGCAACCCGGCACTGACGCGGACTTCCTGGTACTGGATTACAACGCCACCCCGCTGCTCAGCTATCGCCTGAAGCAGGCCAATAACATCGCCGAGACGTTGTTTGTGTTGATGACACTGGGGGATGACCGGGCGGTGTTGCAGACGTATGCGGCGGGGCAATTGGTGCATCAACGCTGATTTAACAGGTACAACAAAACAAATGTGGGAGCGGGCTTGCTCGCGAAGGCGGTGTGTCAGTCACTGGATGTGCTGACTGATCCACCGCCTTCGCGAGCAAGCCCGCTCCCACATTTGGTTAGTGGCGAGCCTGGAAAATTACAGTTTTACAGACGAGCGCCCCGGCTTCTTGGTCTGCAACAGATGCGAGAACACCGCATGCAGGTCATCCGACGCGCTTTCCTCATCGAGGTTGAGCTTGCTGTCGATGTGATCCATGTGATGCATCATCAGGTTCACCGCCAAATCCGCATCCCGCGCTTCGATCGCGTCGATCAACTGCGTGTGCTCATCGTAGGAACAGTGCGAGCGGTTGCCGCTTTCGTACTGGGCGATGATCAACGAGGTCTGGGACACCAGACTGCGCTGGAAACTGATCAGCGGCGCATTCTTCGCCGCCTCGGCCAGCTTCAGGTGGAACTCGCCGGAAAGCCGGATGCCCGCGCCGCGATCGCCCCGGGAGAAGCTGTCGCGCTCGTCGTTGACCATCTGCCGCAGCTCGGCCAGTTGCTCGGCCGTGGCATGCTGCACCGCCAATTCAGTGATCGCACGCTCCACCAGGCGCCGGGCGAGGAATACCTGGCGGGCTTCCTCGACGCTCGGGCTGGCCACTACCGCACCACGATTGGGCCGCAGCAGTACCACGCCTTCATGGGCCAGGCGCGACAGCGCGCGGCGAATGATGGTGCGGCTGACGCCGAAGATTTCGCCCAGCGCTTCTTCACTCAATTTGGTACCGGGCGCCAGGCGTTGTTCGAGGATCGCCTCGAAGATATGCGCGTAGACGATATCGTCCTGGGTTCCACTGCGACCGGCCTTACCGGCTCGCGGCTGTTTCTTGAGGGGCTGCAACTGTTCGTTCATGGGCACTCGGGTCGGGAGAACGGCGGCGAATTGACGTTGACTGTAATACGGCACAGAGGGTCGCTGGCAAGTATCGCGTAAAATCAGCGCACATTGTACACAACCCAGTGCGCCAACACACTGTACGGCTGTTTGGGGCGCCGGCTGTATTGCAATGAATCGTTACGTTTGAGTTTAGGCTTGATTCCGCACTTTCTCCTTTGTAGGAGCGAGCTTGCTCGCGAAAAACGTATAAGCACCGCATTCAGTCAGGATGCCAGCGTCATCGTTAACGACCTTCGCGAGCAAGCTCGCTCCTACAGACAGCCCGGTAAAAGGAACACCGCCCCATGTCCGACGTCCCCCAAGCGCGATTACGCCCACTGGCCGACACTTCGCCTTCGGCCATCGTCGCCGGTTTCATCGCCATGATGACCGGCTACACCAGCTCCCTGGTGCTCATGTTTCAAGCTGGCCAGGCCGCCGGCCTGACCACCGCGCAGATTTCCTCGTGGATCTGGGCGATCTCCATCGGCATGGCGGTGTGCAGCATTGGCCTGTCCTTGCGCTACCGCACGCCGATCACCATTGCCTGGTCCACACCGGGCGCGGCGCTGTTGATCACCAGCCTGGGCGGCGTCAGCTACGGCGAGGCCATCGGCGCCTACATCACCTGCGCGGTGCTGGTGACCATCTGTGGGCTGACCGGCAGCTTCGAAAAACTCGTCAAGCGCATCCCCGCGTCCCTGGCGGCCGCCTTGCTGGCGGGGATTCTGTTCAAGATCGGCAGCGAGATTTTCGTCGCCGCGCAGCACCGTACCGGTCTGGTGCTGGGGATGTTCTTCACTTACCTGGTCATCAAGCGCCTGTCGCCGCGTTATGCCGTGCTCGCGGCACTGCTGATCGGCACGGCGCTGTCCGGGCTGATGGGGCTGCTGGATTTCAGTGGCTTTCACCTGGAAGTGGCAACGCCGGTGTGGACCACGCCGCACTTCTCCCTGGCCGCGACCATCAGCATCGGCATCCCGCTGTTCGTGGTGGCCATGACCTCGCAGAACATGCCGGGTGTGGCGGTGCTGCGGGCCGACGGCTATAACGTACCGGCGTCGCCATTGATTACTACCACCGGCCTGGCCTCGCTGGTGCTGGCGCCGTTTGGCTCCCATGGCATCAACCTGGCAGCCATCAGCGCGGCGATCTGCACCGGCCCTCATGCCCATGAGGATCGCAACAAGCGCTACACCGCCGCGGTCTGGTGCGGGATTTTCTACGGGATCGCCGGGGTGTTTGGCGCGACATTGGCCGCGTTGTTCGCCGCCCTGCCCAAGGAACTGGTGCTGTCGATTGCGGCACTGGCGTTGTTTGGCTCGATCATCAATGGCCTGAGCATCGCCATGAATGAACCCAGGGAACGGGAAGCTGCGTTGATCACCTTCATGGTCACAGCGTCGGGGTTGACGTTGTTTTCCATCGGTTCGGCGTTCTGGGGGATTGTCGCGGGGGTGTTGACGCTGGTGATTCTGAACTGGCGCAAGGCCTGATTCTTTAGACCCAGTAACGAAAAAGCGACCCGGGCGGGTCGCTTTTTCATGACATCAGACTGCCGGGTTAATCGGCTTTTCTGGGTGCCAAGCGTCCAGCAGGGCGCTGACTTCAACGCGGGTCAGCTCTGGACGAGCCTTCAGCCACGCTTCAACAGCGGCACGCTGTTCTTCGTTGACCGAACCACGGGTGGCTTTGCAAACCAGACCGAAGTCATCACCGCCGACGTAGTCCAGGCCGTTGCCGTCCATCGCTTCAGTCAGGAATGCTTCGAGGAAAGCGTCAACCGCTTCATCGTCCAAACCTTCTTTGAAGTCCAGGTTCAGTTCGAAACCCAGCTCTTGAAATTCATCAACGCACAGTTTTTTGCGCAGACGCCGGGAACGGTTAGTCGCCATTGGAACAATCCTCTTAAGTAATAACGGGCGGCACTTTAGCAGTTTAAGCAGGCCTTTGCCCGATTCTCTGGGACAGGCGGCAGAGTGCCAGTAAAAAAAACCGCCAATTGCAGCTATCGTTCAGCCACAAGTGCGACAGCCTTGGGGCATAATGCCGACACTTTCATGACCATTGAGGGATTTTTCGTACATACCCCTCACCTTTTTACCCCCTCAGCAGTAGGGTTTTAATTCTTATGATCAAATCTTTGCGTCCACTGTTACTCGCCAGTTTTCTTCTGCCCCTGGCCTTTTCCGTTACCGCCGCCCCGATCAACACTTCCCTGCCGCCCAAGGTCCAGGAAGCCCTTCAGAAAGCCAAGCTGCAAAACAATGCCCTGTCCCTGGTGATGATTCCCCTCAATGGCCCGGGCACACCTACCGTGTTCAACGCCGACGTGTCGGTCAACCCGGCCTCGACCATGAAGCTGGTCACCACCTACGCGGCCCTGGAAATGCTCGGTCCCAACCATCAGTGGAAAACCGAGTTCTACACCGACGGCACCCTGAGCGGCGGGATCCTGAACGGCAACCTGTACCTCAAGGGCGGCGGCGACCCCAAGCTGAACATGGAAAAACTCTGGCTGCTGATGCGCGACCTGCGGGCCAATGGCGTGCAGCAAGTGACCGGCGACCTGGTGCTGGACCGTGGCTTCTTCATCCCGCCGCAACTGCCGGAGTTCAATGACGACGGCAACGACGAGAACAAGCCGTTCCTGGTCAAGCCCGATGCCTTGATGGTCAACCTCAAGGCGCTGCGCTTCGTCACCCGCAATGATTCGGGCAAGGTGCTGGTGTCGGTCGAGCCGCCGATTGCGAGCATCCGCATCGACAACCAGGTCAAGGTCTCCAACGCCAAGCAATGCACCGGCGATGTGCGCTACAGCCCGATGACCGCCGCCGACGGCAGCGTCACCGTGACCGTCAGCGGCCAGTTGGCGGACGGCTGCAGTTCGCAGACGTATCTGTCGTTGCTGGACCACGCCACCTACACCGCCGGCGCCGTTCGGGCGATCTGGAAGGAACTGGGCGGCAGCATCCAGGGCCGCGACATCCAGGCGCCGGTACCGAAGAACGCCAAAGTGCTGGCTCGTGCGTTCTCGCCGGACCTGGCGGAGATCATCCGCGACATCAACAAATACAGTAACAACACCATGGCCCAGCAGTTGTTCCTGAGCCTGGGTGCGCAGTACCGCACCGATGCCGACGGCGACGACGCCAAGGCCGCCCAGCGCGTGGTGCGCCAGTGGCTGGCGAAAAAAGGCATCACCGCGCCGCACCTGGTGATGGAGAACGGCTCCGGCCTGTCCCGTGCTGAACGGGTCAGCGCCCGCGAAATGGCGAGCATGCTGCAAGCGGCGTGGAGAAGCCCGTACGCGGCGGAGTACATCAGTTCGCTGCCGATTGCCGGCACCGACGGCACCATGCGTAAACGCCTGAAGACCACGGCCATGCGCGGCGAAGCCCACGTCAAGACCGGCACCCTGAACACCGTGCGCGCGATTGCCGGGTTCAGCCGCGACAACAATGGCAATACCTGGGCTGTGGTGGCGATTCTCAACGATCCGAAACCGTGGGGCGCGTCCTCGGTACTGGACCAGGTGCTGCTGGACCTGTATCGCCAGCCGAAACTGGCGGCGGCGGCCCCGGTCCTCTAACAGCAGCAAATATCAAATGTGGGAGCTGGCTTGCCTGCGATGCAGACGCCTCGGTCTATCAGGAATACCGAGGTGATGCTATCGCAGGCAAGCCAGCTCCCACATTGATCTCTAATAGCTTGAATGGCCGTGCACTTCAGGCAAGCACCCGCTCTGCCTCAACTCTGTCCCTGCCCGCCTGCTTGGCGGCATAGACACCCGAATCCGCCCGCAGCAACAAGCTGTCGACGCCCTCCTCGACCCGCCAACTGGCGACCCCGAAGCTCGCCGTCACCGTGCCGACACCTTCCATCGGCTCACCGCGCAACGCCTGCCACAACTCCAGGGCAACACTGAACGCCTGGCTGCCGTCGGTATTGGCGCACAGCACCACAAACTCCTCGCCCCCCAGCCGGCAAAACACATCCGTGCGTCGTAACCGCTGGCTGATGCGCCGGCATAACTCCTTGAGCACTTCATCACCCACCGCGTGACCATGCTGGTCGTTGATGCGCTTGAAGTGATCGATGTCGAACATGATCACCGACAACGCCCCCGAGGCACGCTTGACCCGGATCATCTCGGCCTTCAGCCGGTCCTGGAAGTAGCGTCGGTTATGAATGCCGGTCAGGGAATCGGTAATCGACAGCGCCCGCAGCTCTTCCTCGACCCGCTTGAGATCGGAAATATCCGACACATAGCCATGCCATAACGTACCGCCACCGGCCAGCTCTTCCGGCGTCGCCTCACCGCGAACCCAGCGCAGCCCCCGATGGGGCAACTGCACCCGGTATTCTTCACGCCAATGGCTCAGTTGCAGGGTGGACAGGCGAATGGACTCCCGTACCCGCTCGACATCCAGCGGATGAATCCGCTCGAAGACCTTTCGCGCATCCTGCTGCAACACCCCAGGCTCGATTTCGTAGATGTCGCGGATGCCATCGCTGGCATAAATGAAACGCGAGACATTGTTCGGTTCCAGGATGAACTGGAAAATACCGCCGGGCACATGGGCGCTGAGTTTCTTCAGCAGGCGGTCCCGCGCGGCCAGTGCCTCATAGGCGCGCTTCTGCTCGGTGACATCCAGGCAGATCGCCAGGTGCCCGACCCACAGGCCATGCTCGTCCAGCAGAACAGTGGCGAGCATGTTCACCGTCAGTTGGCTGCCGTCCTTGCGTACCAGCGTCCACTCGCGGGCCTCATGCACTGCATCGGCGCTGTCCACCAGCATCGCCTGGGCTGGCGCGATGCGCTTGCCGAGGATTGCGCTCAATTGCGCGGCACGGGCTTCCAGCTCGGGGGCCAGGTGCAGGCTTTCGAGGGTCAGGTGGCCCAGTACCTCTTGTGCTTCAAAGCCCAGCATCTGCTCGGCGCCGGCGTTGAAGGTGGTGATCACACCGCGCAAGTCCGTCGCGATGATCGCCACCTGGGTGGCCGCATTGAGCACGCTGCGCAGTTGGCCGTGGGTGCCTCTCAGTTCCTGTTCCCGCTGACGCAATTGGGCGGTGCGCTGCTCCACCAGCTTCAATGCGCGCTGGCGCTGGCTGACCACCACGTAGAGCAACGCACTGAGCAGCACACTCAGCAGGCTGCCCATGACCAGGATACTGACCAGCGACGAGTGATTGCCCTGCTGGAACACCTGGCTGGGGCGCAGGCTCAAGGCGTAGACGTGGTCGCCGAGCGTCAGCCGGCGTGCTGCCACCAGGTCACTGTCTGCCACGGGGTTGCTGGATTCGTACAACACCCGTTGCTCTGCATCGGAGGTGTCGACAATCTGCATCACCAGGTTGTCCCGTGCGGCCTTGGGCAAGCCATCGGCCACCAGCTGGCGCATGCTGATCACCGCCATGACGTAGCCGTAAGGTTCACTGTTGGGCACTTGTGTCGTCGGTGCCCGGCTGACCGGTGCCACCAGCAATACACCCATGGCATAGGCCGGCTCCACACCCACCAGTTGCATGGGCTGGGACACCGCCATCTTCCCTGACTGTTGCGCACGCTCCACCGTCGAGCGCCGCAGTGGCTGGGCCAACAGGTCAAAACCCAGCGGCGAGCCGAGAATGCTCTGGGTCTGGCTGTACAGCACCGGCACATACTCATCGCGATCAGTCGCCGGGGTCAGTTCGCCCGCCGCATTCAATTCACGAATGGAGAAATTCGCACCGCGCTCCGCCGTGATTGCCTGCTCGAACGCACCGCGCTGGTCACGCAAAACCCGGGGTGCCCAGGCATAGGCGCGGGTACGCAACAGCAAGGGCTGCGCGAACCCTTCGAACTCTTTGCGCGAGACTGTATTTGAATTGACGAAGAACCGCCGCAGGCTGCCCAGGCGTTGTTCCTGGTCCTCGAAACGCTCCTGGAGGCGGCTGTAACGCTCGTTGACCAGCAGCTGAAAGCGCTGGCGCATCTGCTGCTGGTAAAGCTCGGACGCGGCCCAGGCGACGACAATCGTCAGCGCGATACCGCCCAGCAACACCACCACCGCCACCAGCCACGCCGACACCTGCTCACTGATAAAGCCTAGGATTTTCGGGCGGACGGCATGCAGCGGCATAGACAAGACTCGGAACGCCAACGTGCGGGTGCGTCACTTTGGCCAGGCCCTAAGTTATAGCCACAGGACTTGCGTTTGACCAGCGCAAAAAAAAGCCGCAAGGCCGGAATGATCCGGGCCTGCGGCTTCAGAACGCAGTGATCAGCGCGCGGTGATTTTCCACGCCCGATGGATCTTGGCGTTACGCGCAAAATCCGGGTCGATGGTCTTGTCGCTGATCTCTTCGACGGCATACCGCTCGACGAGGTTGTCTTCCAGCTGGAACTTGCGGAAGTTGTTCGAGAAGTACAACACGCCGCCCGGTGCCAGGCGCGCCATGGCCAGGTCCAGCAACTGCACGTGGTCGCGTTGCACGTCGAAGATGCCTTCCATGCGCTTGGAGTTGGAGAAGGTCGGCGGGTCGATGAAGATCATGTCGAACTCATCGCGGCTGGCTTCCAGCCAGGCCATCACGTCGCCCTGCTCCAGGCGGTTCTTGTCGGAGAAACCGTTGAGGGAGAAGTTGCGGCGCGCCCAGTCCAGGTAGGTCTTCGACAGGTCGACGCTGGTGGTGCTGCGCGCGCCACCCTTGGCGGCGTGCACACTGGCGGTGGCGGTGTAGCAATACAGGTTGAGGAAGCGTTTGCCGGCCGCCTCTTTCTGGATGCGCATGCGCATTGGACGGTGGTCGAGGAACAGGCCGGTGTCCAGGTAATCGGTCAGGTTGACCAGCAACTTGACGCCGCCTTCGCTGACCTCGGTGAACTTGCCCTGGGCGCTCTGGCGCTCGTACTGCTTGGTGCCGCTCTGGCGTTCGCGACGCTTGACCACCACACGGTTCTTGTCGATGCCCAGCGCCTGGGGAATGGCCGCCAGGGCATCGAACATGCGTGCCGAAGCTTTTTCCGGGTCAATCGACTTCGGCGCCACGTATTCCTGGACGTGGACCCAGTCGTGGTACAGGTCGATGGCCATGGAGTATTCCGGCATGTCGGCATCGTACACACGGTAGCAATCGACGCCTTCGCGCTTGGCCCACTTGCCCAGCAGTTTCAGGTTCTTTTGCAGGCGGTTGGCAAACATCTGCCCGCCTTCGCTCAAGCGCGCCTGCTCGACCACTGGGGCCGGGGCGGGTTTGATCGGGTTCCCGTTCTTGTTGTACTGGCGCTCTTGCGGCTCGGTCGGCGCCTGGTCGTAGGCCGCTTGCTCGCGCTCGGCCTGGCGTTGTTCCGGGGTGCGACGCTCGCCGGTGACGAACTGGTCCGGGGTGACCTTGATCAGCAGCAATTTGCACGGCAAGGCGCCGTTCCAGAACGAATACTGTTTGTGGCTGCGGATGCCCATGCGCTTGCCCAGGTCCGGAGCACCGGTGAACACCGCCGCTTCCCAGCCCAGGCACGCCTGGCGCAGACGCTCGCCGAGGTTCTGATAGAGGTACAACAGGCTGGCTTCATCACCCAGACGCTCGCCATACGGCGGGTTGCAGATCACCAGGCCTTTCTGGTTCTGGTCCGGGCGCGGCTCGAAAGTACCGACTTCGCCCTGGTAGATCTTGATCCAGTGGCTGAGGCCTGCGCGTTCGATGTTGTTACGGGCGGGCTGGATCAGGCGAGGATCTGCCTCGTAGCCACGAATCCACAGCGGTGGCTTGGCCATGCCGATGGCGGCACGTTCGCTGGCCTCTGTGTGAAGTTTTTTCCACAGCGCCGGAACGTGGCCAAGCCAGGCGGTGAACCCCCACAGCTCACGGTTCAGGTTGGGCGCCATGTCGGCGGCGATCATCGCGCCTTCCACCAGGAAGGTACCGACGCCGCACATCGGGTCCGTCAGCGCGCCGCCTTCGGCAGCGATGCGCGGCCAGCCGGAGCGAATCAGGATCGCCGCCGCCAGGTTCTCTTTCAACGGTGCCGCGCCCTGCTGCAGGCGGTAGCCGCGCTGGTGCAGGCTGTGGCCGGACAAATCAAGGGAAAGGATCGCTTCGCCACGGTCCAGGCGCAGGTGGATGCGCAGGTCCGGGTTGATCTTGTCGATGGATGGACGTTCGCCGGTCGGGGTGCGCAGCTTGTCGACAATCGCATCCTTGACCTTCAGCGCGCCGAAGTGGGTGTTGTCGATGCCAGAGCCATGGCCGCTGAATTCAACGGCCAGGGTGCCGTCGGCGAGCATGTGGTCTTCCCACTCGATGTCCAGCACCCCGTGGTACAGGTCTTCGGCGTCCTTCATCGGGAAGCGCTTGAGCACCAGCAACACGCGGTTGGCCAGGCGCGACCAGAGGCACAGGCGGTAGGCGGTCTCCATGTCGGCCATGCCGCGCACGGCCGAGGTGTGCTCGCGGGCTTCCTCAAGGCCAAGCCCGACGGCTTCCTCGATCAGCAGGCCTTCGAGGCCCTTGGGGCAGGTGAGGAAGAGTTCAAAACGGTCCGACATGGGGCATTCCAGGCTTTTCAGCAATAAGTGAACGGGCGACGCATCGCGCGTTCGGTTTTCAATCAAGCGCTTTTCTTGAAGAGCGCTCGTGTGGCACGAATGTGCCGTTCCACCCCGGCTACCGGCCTTTCGGGCCTTTATCGACGGGGCAGTTCAAGTATTTGGAGCAACAAGAAGAAACATTCCGACCCTTCGTCGAATAATAACCGACTGCAACAGGCGGACATTCTCACTAAAGGATTAAACCCATCCTCTTTGAAGGGCACATCATAGCTGGGTTTGCCCAATAAAAGGGGCGAAAAGCCATCCCAGCTTATGGCTATAGCATCGTTATCGTTACGTGCTTATGACAAAACGATCATTGAATCCATGTGACCTATTGGTTAGAACTCAACACAGGTTGGCGCCGTAACGACGCCGACACATAGCTCGCCACGCCGGCAGCGAGCGCACCAACGGCAGAAAAACTCTGCCCGGCCTCGGACGAGGCCGAAGGATATCAAGACAGTCAACAAGTGAGGGAAACACCCTATGAGAAGACTTAAGCGTGATCCGTTGGAAAGAGCATTTTTACGCGGATATCAATATGGCGTTCATGGCAAATCCCGTGAGCTTTGCCCATTTACTCTACCGTCGGTACGCCAAGCCTGGATCAACGGCTGGCGAGAAGGACGCGGCGACAACTGGGACGGTATGACTGGCACTGCGGGAATCCACAGACTCAACGAACTTCACGCCGTCGGCTAATCAAGGGCATTTAATTCCGACACCAGCACGAATACGCAACCACTTAACCACGCACGCCCCATCCGGGCGGCGGGCTTCGGCCCAGGGGCTCCTTCAAGGAGCCCTTTTTATTGCCTGTTGTCAGCCGCGCGGCAATGCCGCAATCGCATCCACCGCCTGGCGAATCAACGCCGGGCCCTTGTAGATAAAGCCGGAGTACAACTGCACCAGGCTCGCGCCGGCGGCGATTTTTTCGGCCGCGTGCTTGCCCTCGGTGATGCCGCCCACGGCAATGATCGGCAAGCGCCCTGCCAACTCGGCCGCCAGCACCTTGACGATGTGGGTACTCTGGTCGCGTACCGGCGCACCGGACAGGCCGCCCGCTTCGTCACCATACGCCAGGCCTTCGACACCGACGCGGCTCAGGGTGGTGTTGGTGGCGATCACCGCATCCATGCCCGAATCCACCAGGGCCTGGGCCACCAGTACGGTCTCTTCGTCGTTCATGTCCGGGGCAATCTTGATTGCCAGGGGCACACGCTTGCCGTGGCGCACAGCCAAATCTTCCTGGCGCTGACGCAAGGCTTCGAGCAGTTGCTTGAGGGAGTCGCCAAACTGCAGGCTGCGCAGGCCCGGGGTGTTAGGCGAGCTGACGTTGACCGTGACGTAGCTGGCGTGGGCGTAGACCTTGTCCAGGCAAATCAGATAGTCATCCACCGCACGCTCCACCGGCGTGTCGAAGTTTTTGCCGATATTGATCCCGAGGATACCGGTGTACTTCGCCGCCTGAACCCGTGACAGCAGGTTATCCACACCCAGGTTGTTGAAGCCCATGCGATTGATGATCGCCTCGGCTTCCGGCAGGCGGAAGATCCGCGGCTTCGGGTTGCCCGGCTGCGGCCGTGGGGTCACGGTGCCGATTTCGACAAAGCCAAAACCCAGCTGCGCAAAACCGTCGATGGCTGCACCGTTTTTGTCCAAACCCGCAGCCAGGCCTACCGGGTTGGGGAAATCGAGCCCCATCACCGACACCGGCATTTTCGCCGGGGCCTTGCACACCAGGCCATTGAGCCCCAGGCGGCCACCGGCACCGATCAAGTCCAGGGACAGATCGTGGGAAGTTTCCGGAGAGAGTTTGAACAACAGCTGGCGGGCCAGGGTATACATGGGCGGGCTTGACTCGGATGGCGGCGAAAGGTGGCGGCGATTATAGCCGGGGTGACGGGCTGCATGCGAGGCGTGCCGTCCAATCGTCAGTTACGGTGCGTCATCAGTTCCTCATAGCGGGCCCAGATTTTTTGCGCATAGCGAAGACGCAGGGCCTCACGCTGAGGCCCGGGCCCGCCGCCCACATTGTAGGAACCGATCGCTGTCCAGTTGTAGCCGAACTGTTTGACGAAGTCGGCAAGGATCGACGCCCCCACCTCCACCGACAGGCAAGGCTCATCCAGCAAGCGCTGCTCGGTAATGCCCTCCTTGAGCAGGCGCGGCAGGTGAATGCTGTTGATCTGCATCAGCCCGATATCACGGGTGCCGTTGTTGTTGGCGTAATTCATGGCCTTGGCGCGGTAGCCCGACTCCACTGCGGCGATGGCCTGCAACAATTCCGGCTCCATGCCGTATCGGCTGGCAGCCTCGGCCCAGCAATACGCCCGGGCTTCATTGCCGAAGCCGAGCGTGAGCATCAGCAGCAGCGCCCCCTTGCACCGGGCGCTGCTCATGCCTGCCCCCGACCGCAGGTGGAACAGACAGCGCCCACCGTCAGGCTGGTCATCCTGACCGCACAGGTCACCCGGTACCCTTTGCCGTATACCGTCTTGATCAGACCCTTGCCGCCCTTCAAATATTTGCGCAGCGAACAGATGCAACGGGTCAGGGACTCTTCCGTGGCCTCGTTATGGGGCCATGCCTGTTCCAGCAAGTGGTCCTTGGTCACCAGCACTCCGGCCGAGGACAGCAACAGGCGCAACACCTGCCACTCCTTGGGCGGGAGTTGAATATCCGAGTCTTCACTGGTCAATCTACCGTCACCGTGCAACGTCCAGCGCTCAAAGACCATGGGGGTAGCCAGTACCCCATCGTTCACCACGGCCATTCGTACCTCCGCACCCAACTCACCTTCCAACACTGGTTTCCTGAAGGTCGCGACTATAAAAAGCCCACTCGCTGTATAGGAGAGGAAAAAACCCCATAGGCACTGATTTTTTCAGACTGGGCACGTAGGACCTTTCGGCGATGCCCGCCCAGGGGCGCCACCAACGTTCTTATCCTTCGGTCACCCGGTTAAATGCCCGCTTCACCTGCTCATGCTGGGAGCGCGTCAACGGCGGCGCCTGCCCCGGCTCGGCAGCGGTATGCAGCACATTTGCGACCGCCGTCGCCTGAATCACAAACAATCGCACACTGTTGGCCATGGGCCCGTTGTAGCGTCCGAGCAAGGCTGTGCCGGTATCGCGCTGAAAATTCCCCACCAGCAATCGCCTGCCCGGAGCCACACGCACCACCGTGTTGATCCCCATCCGCTCCACCCCCGCCGAGGGTTTGTCGCGACTGGCAGCCTTGCCCATCTGGCGGCCATCCTCGACGGTGAGCAGCATCTCGATTTCATTCGCCTCGGCAAAGCGCGGCAGAACACTGACCTGCGTACCAAAGACCACCGGTTGCCATTCGTCGTGGTCTTCACCCGGCCGGGGCAGATAGAACGTCTGGTTGTCGTTGAAAACCGCGGGCACATTCTCCTGGGTGAGAATCACCGGCAACGTCGTGACCCTCGCTCGCCTGCGCAACTCCAAGGCGGTGATCCGCTGCATGAATGCTTCGTCCTCGATGGGTGCCATGACCCGGGTCGCTGAAGGCTTGTCCGCCCCCTTGTGCATGGTCGCGCCGATCTTCTTGAGCTCATCGCGGTCCACATCCACCAGCCACATCGAAACCTCCACCGCGCGCTTCGGTACGTCCAGTTCTGCCACCAGACCTTCGATAAAGCTCACCTGCGCGGGCTTGCCCTTGATCAGCAGGCTGTTGGTGTCCGGGTACGCCAGCACCGAGATATTCTTGTCGGCCAGTAATCCGGGTTGCCGCGGGGACGCACTCTCCTGCTCGACGGCCAGCAGTTTTTCGATCATGGATGCCATGCCCGGCACCGTGACGGTTCTGTCGCCCATGTTGTACTCGCGGTCTGCAACGTGGGTGTTGAGCACCTGCACCACCCCGATCCGCTGCGGCCCCAGGCGCAGTTCCGCACGCTGGCGGTCCATCAGTTGGGCCAGGCGCAGCACATGGTCGACATAGTTCGGCGGCCCGGACACGTAGAACACCCGCGCCCCACTCGCACGCAGCGGGTAGCGCGCCTCTTCGAGCCCCGAACGGCGCATGAACCCGCGCAGGAGGTCGACCGAGATATGCCGCAGGGTCACTACCGAGCTTTTCGCCTCGTCGGCGTCATAGAGGTAAAGCACCTGGCCATCGGTGTACCAGATCAGGCCTTGCTGCTGGGCGACCGACTCCAACAGCGGTTGGGGCGAGTCGAAATCGAACGCCCCGCTGATGCGCTTGCGAGCTGCCGCCTGACTGACAACGATCGGCTGCCCCAGCGGCAGGGACAACGCGGTAAAAAAAGTGTGCAGGCTTTCATCACGGGCCTGGTAGGAGCCCCCGAACGCGCCGGGGCTGCCCAGCAGCACCAGGCCGAAAAGCAGCGTCGAGAAACGGTGAAGGTGGCTGAACATGCCTGCATGGCCCGGGCTGAAAGAGCGGCCATACTGCGAGGCAGGCCAATTTCAATCCTGATGGAAAGCTGACGCCCAGCCCATCCTGTGCGCATCGTGGCATGTGCCTTGCTTTGCCTTGTCTATCGCAGCTCGCGCCAACGGCGGAACGGGCTCAAGGACACAGACGTCGTTACCCCGGGCTCTTCTTCTGAGTACCCGACGGAACGGCGTTTTTTTATGAAAGGTACGTATTGATGAGTGATCCCCTGGCTTGGGTCAACGGCAGCGATGCCCCGGAAAAGAGCAGCCTCAACCTGGGTTTCATGGCCCTGAGCGATTGCGCCTCGGTGGTGGTCGCCGCCACCCAGGGCTTCGCCCAGCCCTATGGCCTGACCTTGAATCTCAGGCGCCAGTCATCATGGGCCAGCCTGCGGGACAACCTGGTCAGCGGCGAACTGGACGCCGCCCACAGCCTGTACGGCCTGATCTACGCCGTACACCTGGGCATCGGCGGCGTGGCACCCACCGATATGGCGGTGCTGATGGGCCTGAACCAGAACGGCCAGAGCATCAACCTGTCCCGTGGCTTGCAACAGCTGGGGGTGACCAGTCCTGAGGCACTGGACCGCCACGTGCACCAAAGCCGAACAAAACTCACCTTCGCCCAGACCTTTCCCACAGGTACCCACGCCATGTGGTTGTATTACTGGCTGGCCAGCCAGGGCATCCATCCCCTGCAGGATGTGGACAGTGTGGTGGTGCCGCCGCCGCAGATGGTTGCGCACCTGCAAGCCGGGCGCATCGACGGCTTTTGTGTGGGCGAGCCCTGGTGCGCCAGTGCGGTGAAGCAGAACCAGGGTTTTACCCTGGCCACCACCCAGGCACTGTGGCCGGACCATCCGGAAAAAGTCCTCGGCTGCACCCAGGCATTTGTCGAGCAATACCCCAATACCGCCCGGGTACTGGTGATGGCGATCCTGCAGGCCAGCCGTTTTATCGAACAGAGCACGGAAAACCGCCGCTCCACTGCACAGTTGCTGAGCGCCCCGCAGTACCTCGACGCCCCGCTCGATTGCATCGAACCGCGCCTGCTCGGCGACTACGATGACGGCCTCGGCAACCACTGGCAGGATCCCCACGCGCTGCGTTTTTATGGCGACGGCGAGGTGAACCTGCCCTACCTGTCTGATGGCATGTGGTTCATGACCCAGTTCCGCCGCTGGGGCCTGCTGCGGGAGGACCCGGACTACCTCGGCGTTGCCCGGCGTGTGCAACAACTGGACATCTATCGCCAGGCGGCCAGCGCCGTGGGCGTGCCTGCCGGTGGCGAGGCCATGCGCAGCAGCCAGTTGATCGACGGAAAAATCTGGGACGGTTCGGACCCGGCCGGGTATGCCCGCAGCTTTCGCCTGCATGCCATGGCAGATGTTGCCAGCCGCCAGGCCTTGCGCTGACAGGAGGAACCCATGCTACGAATCCTGTTGATCAATGACACACCGCGCAAGGTCGGTCGGCTCAAGGCTGCGTTGACCGAGGCCGGGTTTGAGGTGATCGATGAATCGGGGTTGACGATCGACTTGCCGGCGCGGGTCGAAGCGGTGCGCCCGGACGTGATTTTGATCGATACCGAGTCGCCGGGACGCGATGTGATGGAGCAGGTGGTGCTGGTGAGTCGCGACCAGCCACGGCCGATTGTGATGTTTACCGATGAGCATGATCCGGGGGTGATGCGTCAGGCGATCAAGTCCGGGGTGAGTGCCTACATTGTCGAGGGGATTCAGGCGCAGCGGTTGCAGCCGATTCTGGATGTGGCGATGGCGCGGTTCGAGAGTGACCAGGCGCTACGCGCGCAGTTGCAGGCGCGGGATCAGCAGTTGGCCGAACGCAAGCGGATCGAAACGGCCAAGGGGTTGTTGATGAAAATGAAGGGGTGTAATGAGGAAGAGGCCTACACGCTGATGCGGCGTCAGGCGATGAGTCGGCAGCAGAAGCTGATTCAGGTGGCGGAGCAGATTATT
Source organism: Pseudomonas sp. KK18 (assembly GCF_037094675.1). NCBI lineage: Bacteria > Pseudomonadati > Pseudomonadota > Gammaproteobacteria > Pseudomonadales > Pseudomonadaceae > Pseudomonas > Pseudomonas sp. KK18. Next base: position 1,854,667 of record NZ_CP146605.1, on the reverse strand, counting down.
GCGATGAGTGAGTTGTTGGGGTGAGAGGGGGGGGCGGGGTGTATATCCGTTATTTAGGTAACGGCCGCTATTGGTTCCGCCCTTACGGCGGCTCACTTTTGAACAGCGCAAAAGTAAGCAAAACGCTCTTGCCCCACCACTCGGCACCTCGCCTAGGCTCGGTGTGCCCTCACTCCGGCTTTGGACCGTGGGCCGCCGTCATGGGCCATCCCTGGCCCAGGACGGCTAACCTGGCGTCCTGCCAGGTTACCCACGCTCCAAAGCCTGCGTTCGGCCAGCGTGGTTTAACGGGGCGCCTGAGATCAAGATCAAGATCAAAAGCAAGAGCACAGCGGCCTCCCGGCCGGCTTGAGTGTTGAAGAGCAAAAGCCAAATCAAAATCTATAGCGGGCACGGTCAAAAATGTGGGAGCGGGCTTGCTCGCGAAGGTCGTTAACGATGACGCGGGCATTCTGGATGAACGCGGCGCTCTCAGGTTTTTCGCGAGCAAGCCCGCTCCCACAGAAAAGCAGATCTGTTTTCGCTCTGGTCTTTGCTTTTAACACTCAAGCCGGCCGGTAGGCCGCTGTGCTCTTGCTTTTGATTTTGATCTGCGGGCCCCGTTAACCACGATGGCCGCAAGTAGGCACGGTGGAGCGGGTAAATCGGCAGGGATGCCGATTTAGCCGCGCCGGGCCATGGATGGCCCGTCGCGGCGGCCCGCGGAGCCGTGCCGGAGTGCGGGCATGCCGAGCCTAAGCGAGGCACCGAGTGGTGGGGCAAAGACCTTTTGGTTACTTTTGGGGCGTTTGCCAAAAGTGACCCGCTGTAAGAGCGGAACCCTAAGCCGCCGTTACCGCAGCAACGGATATGTACACCACACCACACCACACCACACCACAACGCCCCCACCCCCTGTTGGCCCACCTCTTGCTAAAGAATCCCCACAGGTAGCCAACGGCGGTTGCCCCCTCCACGACAAAGACGTCGCACACCCGGTTTGCCCCAGCGAACCCGGTGGCGGCGTTTTTTCGTTTTGGCCCCATAGCCCGGGGCCGATGGGGCGGCCCCAGCCGTTCCATCACCAGGCCTTCTCATAAGACCCCTTACCGCTGAGGTGCGTGATGAAATCAAGCTTCTGGAAATCCGGTCACACCCCGACCCTGTTCGCCGCGTTCCTGTATTTCGACCTGAGCTTCATGGTCTGGTACCTGTTGGGCCCATTGGCGGTACAAATCGCCGCCGACCTGCACCTCACCACCCAACAACGCGGCCTAGTGGTCGCCACCCCCATCCTGGCCGGCGCAGTGCTGCGGTTCCTGATGGGCATGCTCGCCGACAAACTCTCCCCCAAGACCGCCGGCCTGATCGGCCAGGTGATTGTCATCGGCGCCTTGTTCGTCGCCTGGAAACTCGGAATCCACAGCTACGAGCAAGCCCTGCTGCTGGGCATGTTCCTCGGCATGGCGGGAGCCTCGTTCGCCGTCGCCCTGCCCCTGGCGTCCCAGTGGTACCCCGCCGAGCACCAGGGCAAGGCCATGGGCATCGCCGGCGCCGGCAACTCCGGGACGGTGTTTGCTGCCCTGCTGGCACCGGTGCTCGCCGCCGCGTTTGGCTGGAGCAATGTGTTCGGCTTCGCACTGATCCCGCTGATCCTGACGCTGATCGTCTTCGCCTGGCTCGCCCGCAACGCCCCGCAACGACCCAAGGCCAAGTCCATGGCCGACTACTTCAAAGCCCTGGGCGACCGCGACAGTTGGTGGTTCATGTTCTTCTACAGTGTGACCTTCGGTGGTTTCATCGGCCTGGCCAGCGCCCTGCCCGGCTATTTCAACGACCAATACGGCCTGAGCCCCGTCACTGCCGGCTACTACACCGCCGCCTGCGTATTCGGCGGCAGCCTGATGCGGCCTTTGGGCGGCGCCCTGGCCGACCGTTTCGGCGGGATTCGCACCCTGCTCGGCATGTACGGCGTGGCAGCGATCTGCATCGCGGCGGTGGGGTTCAACCTGCCAAGCTCCTACGCAGCACTGGCGCTTTTTGTGTGCACCATGCTCGGTTTGGGTGCCGGTAACGGTGCAGTCTTCCAACTGGTGCCCCAACGCTTTCACCGCGAGATTGGTGTGATGACCGGCCTGATCGGCATGGCCGGCGGCATCGGCGGTTTCGCCCTGGCGGCGGGCATGGGCGCGATCAAGCAAAGCACCGGCAGCTATCAGTTGGCGCTGTGGTTGTTCGCCAGCCTGGGCGTGCTGGCCTGGTTCGGCCTGTACGGCGTCAAGCGTCGCTGGAGAACCACTTGGGGCTCGGCTGCGGTGACGGCTGCACGGGTCTGATGAGCCTGCAACTGAGCTTCGCCCAAGCCAGCGCCACCGGCCCACGGCAGGAAAACCAGGACGCCTTGCGCCTGGTCACTCCCGCCCCGGAGCTGGCCGCCAGCAAAGGCTACTTGTGTGCCATCGCCGATGGCGTCAGCCAATGCGCCGATGGCGGACTGGCTGCACGCTCGACCTTGCAAGCCCTGGCCCTGGACTATTACGCCACGCCGCAAACCTGGGGCGTGGCCCAGGCCCTGGAACGCTTGCTGGTGGCCCAGAATCGCTGGCTGCAAGCCAATGGCGGCGGCCAGCCGTTGCTGACCACCCTCAGCGCCCTGGTGTTTCGCGGCCAGCGTTTCACCCTGGCCCATGTGGGTGATTGCCGGGTGTACCGCTGGCTCGATGGCCAGTTGCAGCGCCTGAGCCAGGAGCATGTGTGGGAGCAACCGGGCATGCAGCATGTGCTCAAGCGCGCCATGGGCCTGGATCAGCATCTGGTGCTGGATTTCCTCGACGGCGAGTTGCGGGCAGGCGAGTGTTTCCTGCTGCTCAGCGACGGCGTGTGGGCGACCCTGGATGACAACAACATCAGCGCAATCCTGCGGGAACAGTCGGACCTGGACCTCGCGGTAAACACCCTGGTCAGCGCCGCGCACCTGGCCGGTAGCCAGGACAACGCCAGCGCCCTGCTGGTCCGCGTCGACCAGCTTGGCGCCGCCACCCTCGGCGATGCGCTGGTGCAGTTGCAGCAATGGCCCCTGCCGCCCCCCCTGAAACCCGGCCAGCGCTTCGAAGGCTGGCACGTAGAGTCGCTGTTGGGGCAAAGCCGCCAATCCTTGCTCTATCGGGTGCGCGATGCCCATCAACAGGCGTGGCTGCTGAAGACCTTGCCGCTCAGCCACGACGATGACGTGTTCGCCGCCCAGGCATTGCTGTCAGAGGAATGGTTCCTGCGCCGGGTCGCCGGCCGCGCGTTCCCTGAAGTCCATCCAGCCAGTGGCCGTCAGCATTTGTACTACGTGATGCGTGAATACTCCGGCCAAACCCTGGCCGAACTGTTCAAGCACCAGGGCCCATTGCCCCTGGCGCAGTGGCAAACCCTGGCCGAGCGCCTGTTGCGTGCCGTCGGGCTGCTGCACCGCCGGCAGATCCTGCACCGCGACATCAAGCCGGAAAACCTGCTGCTGGCCGAGGATGGCGAATTGCGTGTGCTGGACTTCGGCCTGGCCTACTGCCCCGGGCTCTCGGAGGATCGCGCGCACCTGTTGCCTGGCACGCCAAGCTTTATCGCCCCGGAAGCCTTCAACGGCGAACGCCCTACCCCGCAACAGGACTTGTATAGCGTCGGTGTGACCTTGTATTACCTGCTCACCGGGCATTACCCCTATGGCGAAATCGAAGCTTTCCAGCGTCCCAGGTTCACTACGCTTGTCGGCGCCAGCCGTTACCGCCCCGACCTGCCCGACTGGCTGCAACAGAGCCTGGAGCGCGCAGTCGCCGCGCAACCCGAGCAACGTTATGAAACTGCCGAGGAATGGTTGCTGGTACTGGAGCAGGCGGATCGCCGCGAGTTGAGCACGCGACCAAAACCGCTGCTGGAGCGCGAACCGCTGAAGGTCTGGCAAACGTTGGCCGTGCTGTCGTTGCTGATCAATCTGGTGCTGTTGTACTGGCTGTTGCACCACTAAGAGGCGAAATTTCTTGATACATCACCGCCTCACTTAGCAAAACCGGCCAAAATCCTACTTGGCACAACCGCTGCATTAGCTTTCCCATCAACACACATATAGCCGCACCTTCAACGTCGAAGGTCGGGCTTCCCGAGAGAACGGGACCAGGACAAAGGCGTCCTCGCTACTTACGTAGCGGGGACGCCTTTTTTTGTTGCGCACGATTTGTCGAGCCACTGCGGAGAACGACATGAAGAAACTCAAACTGGTGATGATCGGCAACGGCATGGCCGGGGTTCGCACCCTTGAAGAATTGCTCAAGCTGAGCAGCGACCTGTACGACATCACCGTTTTCGGCGCCGAGCCCCACACCAATTACAACCGCATTTTGCTGTCGCCGGTGCTGGCCGGTGAGCAGACCTTCGAAGAGATCGTGCTCAATGACTTGAGCTGGTACCTCGATAACAACATCAAGCTGTTGCTTAACCGCAAAGTGGTGCAGATCGACCGGGTCAAACGCAAAGTCATCGCCGAAGACGGCAGCGAGGCCGAGTACGATCGCCTGCTGATCGCCACCGGCTCCACGCCGTTTATCCTGCCGATCCCGGGCAATACGTTGCAGGGTGTGATCGGCTACCGCGACATCGCCGACACCCAGGCCATGATCGACACCGCCAAGACCCACAAGCACGCGGTCGTCATCGGCGGCGGCCTGCTGGGCCTGGAGGCCGCCAACGGCCTGATGCTGCGTGGCATGCACGTGACCGTGGTGCATATCGGCGAGTGGCTGCTGGAACGGCAATTGGACAAGACCAGCGGCCAGTTGCTGCAAACCGAACTGGAAAGCCGTGGCCTGGTGTTTCGCTTGAAGGAGCAGACCGAGGCGCTGCATGACGCTGGCAACGGCCGCGTCGGCTCGGTGCAATTCAAGAATGGCGATGTGATCCCCGCCGACCTGGTGGTGATGGCTGCGGGCATCCGCCCCAACACCGAACTCGCGGAAAAATCCGGCATCCCGTGCAACCGTGGGATTCTGGTCAACGACACCCTGCAAACCTACGACCCGCGCATCTATGCCATCGGCGAATGCGCCAGCCATCGCGGGATTGCCTACGGCCTGGTGGCACCGCTGTTCGAGCAGGCCAAGGTCTGCGCCAACCACCTCGCCCAACTGGGTTTCGCGCGCTATCAAGGCTCGGTGACTTCGACCAAATTGAAAGTCACCGGCATCGACCTGTTCTCCGCCGGGGACTTCATGGGCGGCGAAGGCACGGAGACCATCACGCTTTCCGACCCGATTGGCGGTGTGTACAAGAAGCTGGTGATCAAGGACGACATCCTCGTCGGCGCCTGCCTGTACGGCGATACGGCTGACGGCGGCTGGTATTTCCGGCAGATCCGTGAGAACCATGCCATTGGCGAGATCCGCGATCACCTGATGTTCGGTGAAAATGCTTTGGGCGATGTAGGCCACCAAGGCCAGGACAAAGCCATGAGCATGGCCGACACCGCCGAAGTCTGCGGCTGCAACGGCGTGTGCAAGGGCACCATCGTCAAGGCGATTCAGGAACACGGGCTGTTCAGCGTCGACGACGTGAAGAAGCACACCAAGGCTGCCAGTTCCTGCGGTTCCTGCGCCGGGCTGGTGGAACAGATCCTGATCAACACCGTGGGCGGCGCGGCGGACGTCAAACCGAAAAGCGAAAAAGCCATCTGCGGCTGCAGCGACCTCAACCACGGGCAAATCCGCCAGGCCATCCGCGACCAGCACCTGCTGACCATCGCCGGCACCATGAGCTACCTGAACTGGCGCACCCCGAACGGCTGTGCCACCTGCCGCCCGGCACTCAACTACTACCTGATCTCCACTTGGCCCGGCGAGGCAAAAGACGATCCGCAATCGCGCCTGATCAACGAACGCGCCCACGCCAATATTCAGAAAGACGGCACCTACTCGGTAGTCCCAAGGATGTGGGGTGGTGTGACCAATCCGTCGGAACTGCGGCGCATCGCTGATGTGGCCGACAAGTACAACGTGCCGATGGTCAAGGTTACCGGCGGGCAGCGCATCGATTTGCTGGGCATCAAGAAGCAGGACTTGCCCGGCGTGTGGAAAGACCTCGATATGCCATCCGGCCATGCCTACGGCAAATCCATCCGCACCGTGAAGACCTGCGTCGGCAGCGAGTTCTGCCGCTTTGGTACGCAGAATTCCACACAGCTGGGGATTGAGCTGGAACATGACCTGTTCAATATGTGGTCGCCCCACAAGGTCAAGCTGGCAGTGTCCGGCTGCCCGCGCAACTGCTCGGAAGCGGGGATCAAGGACGTGGGAATCATCGGCGTCGATTCCGGCTGGGAGATGTACATCGGCGGTAACGGCGGGATCAAGACCGAGGTCGCCGAGTTCTTCGTCAAGCTGAAAACCGCCGAAGAAGTGCGCGAATACAACGGCGCTTTCCTACAGCTCTACCGGGAAGAAGCCTTCTACCTGGAGCGCACCGTGCACTACCTGCAACGGGTCGGCATGGAGCACATCAAGAAGGCTGTACTGGAAGACCCGGCGCGGCGCCAGGCGTTGAATGAACGCCTGCAATTCTCCCTGTCGGTCGAGCAGGACCCGTGGAAAGAACGCCTGGAACAGCCGCTGCTGAAAAAGGAATTCGACACCATCCCCGTCAAACTGCTGGAGGTGCCGGCATGAACTGGCTGGATATATGCGCCCTCGAAGAAATCAACGCCCTGGGCTCGCGCATCATCAGCGGGCCAAAAGGCGACATCGCGATTTTTCGTACCAGTGACGACGAGGTTTTCGCCCTCGACGACCGCTGCCCGCACAAGGGTGGCCCGCTGTCCCAAGGCTTGATCTACGGCAAGCGCGTGGCCTGCCCGCTGCACAACTGGCAGATCGACCTGGAGTCCGGGGAGGCCCAGGCACCGGACGTCGGCTGCGCCCATCACCACCCGGCCCGTGTGGAAAACGGCCGGGTGATGTTGGCGCTGCGGGACGCCGGTTGATGAACCGCCAGACCACCGCGTCCACCTGCTGCTACTGCGGGGTCGGTTGCGGCGTACTGATCGAGCATGATGGCTCGCAGATCCTCGGCGTCAGTGGCGATCCGAGTCATCCGGCCAACTTCGGAAAATTGTGCAGCAAGGGCTCCAGCCTGCACCTCACCGGAGACCTCGCGGCCCGCGCGTTGTACCCGGAACTGCGGCTGGGCAAAGGCCTGGCCCGCAGCCGCACCGACTGGGATACCGCCCTGGAGCACGCGGCGAACGTGTTTGCCGAAACCATCGCTGAACACGGGCCGGACAGCGTGGCGTTCTATATATCCGGGCAGTTGCTGACCGAGGATTACTACAGCTTCAACAAACTCGCGCGAGCGCTGGTGGGCACCAACAATATCGACAGCAACTCGCGGCTGTGCATGTCTTCGGCGGTGGTCGGCTACAAGCGCAGCCTGGGGGCCGACGCGCCACCGTGCAGCTACGAGGACCTGGAGTCGAGCGACTGCGTGATGATCGTCGGCAGCAATATGGCCTACGCGCATCCGGTGTTGTTCCGACGCCTGGAGGAAGCCAAGGCCCGCCGGCCACAGATGAAAGTGCTGGTAATTGATCCCCGGCGCACCGACACCTGCGACTTGGCGGACCTGCATCTGGCGATTTTGCCGGGTACGGATGTCGCATTGTTCCATGGGATCCTGCACTTGTTGTTGTGGGAAGACTGGATCGACCGCGACTTTATCCAGGCCCATACCGACGGCCTGGTCGAACTCAAACGCCTGGTTCACGACTACACACCGCAAATGGTCACGCAGTTGTGCGGGATCAGTATCGAGCAACTGCACCTGTGTGCGGAATGGGTCGGCACCTCGGCGAGTTTTCTGTCGTTGTGGTGCATGGGGCTCAATCAGTCCACCGCCGGCAGCGCGAAGAACAGCGCCTTGATTAACCTGCATTTGGCGACCGGCACCATCGGCCGCCCTGGCTGCGGACCTTTCTCCCTCACGGGTCAGCCGAATGCCATGGGTGGGCGGGAAACCGGCAGTTTGTCGAATTTACTGCCTGGCCATCGTGAGGCTGCCAACCCCGAACATCGGGCAGAAGTAGCCGCGTATTGGGGGGTCGACCAACTGCCGGCCAGCACCGGACTGACCGCCATCGAATTGTTTGAACAGATGCAGGCCGGCAAGATCAAGGCCTTGTGGATCGCGTGCACCAACCCCGCCCAATCCCTGCCCGATCAGAACACCGTGCGCCAGGCCCTGGAAGCGTGTCCGTTCGTGGTGCTACAGGAAGCCTTTCGTACAACCGAAACGGCGCGTTACGCCGACCTGTTGCTGCCAGCCGCGAGCTGGGGCGAGAAGGAAGGCACAGTGACCAACTCTGAGCGGCGCATTTCCCACGTTCGCCGAGCCATCCCCCCACCCGGGGAAGCGCGGCCGGACTGGGCAATCACCGTGGATTTTGCCCAACGCCTGGAGCAGCGTCTTTGTCCCGGAAAACCGGGGCTTTTTGCCTTTGAGCAACCGGCACAGATCTTTGATGAATACAAGCTGCTGACCCGTGGGCGTGACCTGGACCTGTCGGGTATCAGCCACGCGCTGCTGGACCGGATAGGCCCGCAGCAATGGCCATTCCCGGCCGATGCGGTGGGCGGAACACCAAGGCTGTACACCGACGGATTTTTCCCTACGGAGACTGGCCGCGCGCACTTTGTCGCCGACCCTTATCGCGCCGCCAAGGAGCAGCGTGACGCGCGTTTCCCACTCACCCTGATCACCGGCCGCCTGCGGGACCAATGGCATGGCATGAGCCGCACCGGCACCGCTGCGCAGCTGTTCGGCCATGTCAGTGAAGCAGTGCTCAGCCTGCACCCGGACGAACTGCGTCGCCATCGCTTGAAGGAAGGGGATCTGGTCAGCCTGAAAAGCCGGCGCGGCAGCGTGATTGTGGCCGTCGGCAGCGATGACAGCGTGCGTCCCGGCCAGGCTTTCCTGCCGATGCACTGGGGCGACCGTTTTCTTAAAGGCGGCGTAAATGCGCTGACCCAGCCGGCATTCGACCCGCTGTCCAAACAGCCGGAACTCAAGCACAGCGGCGTGCGCCTGGAGGCGGTGCGGCTGCCCTGGCACTTGTTTGCGCTGATTGAAGGCGATGTGCAGCAACACTTCGAAGCGTTGCGACCGCTGTGTGACGGCTTTGCCTACGTCAGCCTGAGCCTGACCGGACGCGAGCGGCCTGCCCTGCTGATTCGTGCGGCGCATCACGAGGCGCCCGCCCTTGACCTGCTCAAGCAGATCGACCAACTGCTGGGCCTCAACGACGGCCCCGTGATGGCGTACGACGACCCGCGGCGCTCCATTGGCAAGCGGGTAAAGATTGAAAAAGGCCGTATCACCGCGATCCGCCTGGCTGGCGAAACCCTGGCTCGCCACTGGCTGCAAAGCCTGTGGCTGGAAGGTCGCACCGATGAGCAGTTACGCCGCTGGTTGTTGGCGCCATTGAGTGCGCCACCGGGGGGCGGTTCGAGCAGCAACAAGACGCTGTGCAACTGCAAGAACGTCAGCGAAAGCGCGGTCTGCGCCGGCATTGCCCGGGGCCTGGACCTGAACGGGCTGAAGCAGGAACTGGGTTGCGGCACGCAATGCGGCTCCTGTGTGCCGGAAATCAAACGGTTATTGGCGAGTGGCAAGCAGCCAATCGCGATCAGAGTGTGAGGCAAGCATATGAGCGCAAAAGTCTGGCTGGTGGGCGCAGGCCCCGGCGATCCGGAACTGCTGACACTCAAGGCGGTGAGAGCCCTGCGGGAAGCCGATGTGGTGCTGATCGATGATCTGGTCAACCCGGCGCTGCTGGAGCATTGCCCCGCTGCACGGCTGATCACCGTGGGCAAACGCGGTGGCTGCCGTTCCACCCCACAGGCGTTTATCCATCGCCTGATGTTGCGTTATGCCCGGCAGGGTAAGTGCGTGGTGCGGCTCAAGGGCGGCGACCCGTGCATTTTTGGTCGCGGCGGCGAAGAGGCGGCGTGGCTCAGGCAGCAAGGGGTGGAAGTGGAGTTGGTCAACGGCATTACGGCAGGGCTGGCCGGGGCAACGAACTGCGATATTTCGCTGACGTTGCGCGGTGTCAGCCGTGGCGTCACGTTGGTCACGGCCCATACCCAGGACGACAGCAGCCTCAATTGGCGGGCCCTGGCAGAGGGCGGCACGACGCTGGTGATCTATATGGGGGTGGCGAAACTGGGGGAAATCCGCCGGCAATTGCTGGAAGGTGGCATGAGCGATGACATGCCGGTGGCGATGATTGAAAACGCTTCACTGCCACAACAGCGCGAATGCCGCAGCAGCCTCGCCCGGATGCAGGATGATGCGCACGAATTCGCGCTCAAGAGCCCGGCTATCCTGGTGATTGGCCGGGTTGCTCAAGCGACGCAGGCGCTTGCGGCCCTGGCCAGCGCCACGGCCTGAGGCAAATTGCAGGCGAAAAAAAGCCCGGCCTAAGCCGGGCTTTTTTCTACAACTCAGTAATTACTGAGCTGCTTGTGCTTCTACCGAGGCTTCTACGCGACGGTTGATAGCACGGCCAGCTTCAGTTGCGTTGTCAGCAACTGGGCGGGATTTGCCATAACCAACCGAGCTTACACGGTTAGGAGCGATACCGTCTTTGACCAGGACTTGCTTAACAGCGTCAGCACGACGCTGGGACAGCTTCTGGTTGTAAGCGTCAGGACCGACGGAGTCAGTGTGACCTTCAACAACGGTGGTGGTTTGTGGGTACTGTTTCATGAAGTCAGCGAGGTTTTTCACGTCGCCGTAGCTGTTAGGCTTAACAACCGACTTGTCGAAGTCGAACTTCACGTCCAGCTCAACACGAACAACCTGAGCAACCGGAGCTTCTGGCTCTGGGGTTGGCTCTGGAGCTGGTGCTGGGGTAGGAGCTGGAGCAGTTTTGCCAGCGTTGCCGCCGAAGTTTACGCCCAGGCCAACCAGTGCGGAGTAGTCCCACTTGCCGTTGTCGATAGCGTAGTCAGCTTCAACACCAGCACGTGCGAACAGGTTGTCGGTGAAGTAGTACTTCACACCAGCGCCAGCGATAGCCAGGGTCGATTGATCGCGACCTTTGTGACCATCAGCTTCAACGTTGGTACGGCTCTGGTGGCCGAAACCGCCCTCTACGTATGGACGCAGGGAGTCGACGCCAGCTTGACCGAAGTGGTACTGGGCAGTAACGCTGCCGGTATCACCTTTGATCTTCTGGTTGCCAGTACCGTCGTTCGAACGGGTGTGGTTGGTAGTGTCGTAGTTCAGGTTGATCGACACGTCGTCGGTCAGGAAGTAACCGATGCTGGCGCCAGGATTGAAGCCGTCTTCGATATGTTTGACGCTATCGTTGAACTGCTTTTTGTAAAACAGCTGGCCTTCAACTGCGCCTTGGCCTTGTGCCAGAGCGCCGACAGAAGTGGCAGCAATAAGAGTACCAATGGCCAAGCCCAAGGTGTTTTTCAGTTTCATCCGTTAAATCCCCATCTGGTGATTGTAAAGCAGTCCCACATACCGGGGGACAACTCGGCGACAAGTCTAACAGAACTTGCCTACACGTAAGAGATATTTGCCACGCACTAAGTTTCAGTGCTGCCCGCAAATTTCTCACGTAATTTATCAAGAGCGCGTTTGTAACGCATTTTTGTAGCACTCAAACCCATATGCATGATGTCAGCGATCTCCTGAAACTCCAGCTCTGCGACAAATCGTAGCACCAGAATTTCCCGGTCAATCGGATTCACATGCACCAACCAGCGATCGAGTCCGCCCTTTTCTTCCGGGGTAGGCGCCTTTTCCTCAGACGCTTCCTCAAGGGGGTCCAGACTCAAAGCATCCATCAAGCGACGCTTTCGCCGTTCCTTCCGATACTGCGTGATGCACTCGTTGTACGTGATGCTATAGAGCCATGTCTTGAACTTCGATTTTCCCTCGAAGTTCTTCAGGCCGTATAGCACCTTGAGCATCACTTCCTGACAGACATCATCCGCATCTCTATCGTTCCCTAAATACCTTGAACAAACGTTGAACAGAGTGCGTTGATACCTGCGCATCAATTCTTCGTACGCGCGTGTTACGTGAAACAGCTCCGTGTGCGAGCGCGCGACCAACTCCTCATCAGAGAGCTCACGGGGGTCATAGCGCGTGGACAGCGTTTGGGCTTTATTCAAAACAAGTCGTGCCGACAGTCAGGTCAATGTCCGCCATGGCCTGGATACCCAGGTTTGCGGCGGCGTACATTAGCAGGATTCGCCGGGTTAGCGGCTAGTCACATGCTGTTCCAGCAGGATCCGGTTCGAAAGCGACACCAGTTCGCCATCGTCCGTCAGCACTGTCGTCTTGACCGTGCCGATCTCCTCGATCTGCCCTTCGACCTCGCCCACACGCACTTGTTGCCCAACCTGATATAGCTCACGCACATAGATTCCCGCAAGAATCTGCCCGGCAATTTCCCGGCTTCCCAGTCCCATGGCCAGCGCAACGGCCAGACCAACGGTAATCAAAACAATCACAATCACATGGTTCAGCAGGTCGGTCTTGACCTCCAGCTGGCTGATCGCGACCGAAATACTGATGATAATCACCAGACCCTGGGCAATTCGCCCCAGGCCGCTGGCATAATCCAGACCCACGCCTTCAGCCGCCCCACGCACCAGGCCATTGGCCAGTTGCGCCAGCAAAACCCCTACCAGCAACACCAGCGCGCCACCGAATACTTTCGGCAAATACAGCGCCAGCATGTCGAGCGTAGCTGAAACTCGCTCAAGTCCAAGGGATTCAGCCGCAGAAACCAGAAAAATCAGCAAAACAAACCAATAAACGATCTTGCCGATCAGTGTCGAGATCGGCACTTGCAACCCGGCACGCCCCAAAATCTTGGTCAGGCCGGTGCCACCCATCAATCGATCAAGACCCAGCTTAGCCAGCAATTTGGAAAGCAGGGTGTCAAGCAGCTTGGCCACGACAAAACCCAGCAGTACCACCACCAGTGCACCAAACAGGTTGGGAATGAAATTCGCCACCTTGGTCCACAACGCAGTCATTGCAGTTACCAGACTCTGGGTCCAGAGATCGAGTTCCATATTCATTCAGCCTTATCAGCAGTGCGTGCAAGAGGTTTACGACGGGAAACCGGTGAGACATGGGCCGAACCATTGTTCAAGGCCATCATCAACGCCGGCAACCAGCGGCCAAGCAGACCGAACAGATCCCCCGCCCCGACCTGGCGGTTGGCGGTTTTCAAGACGCGACCCAGGCAAGCATCGTCGTCCCGGTTGGACGGCGAGGCATTGAGCATGTCACGCAAAGACTGTTCGAACGGATCGTGCATAAAAAACCTCTCGCAAGTGATTTAAAAGACGAGGGTAAAATTCTTCGGGTCACATGACCTCTTTCCACGTTCAGGTCACATTCAGCTCAAACCCAACGTAACCGTCGAAACAACCACCATTGCCCGACCGCCACCGTGACCATCATCAGGCAGGCAATCAGGAACCCGTAAGGGCTGGAAGAGAACGGAATTCCGCCTACATTGATGCCCAGCAAACCGGTCAGGAAACTCATCGGCAGGAAGATCCCGGTGATGATCCCGAAGCGGTACATGGTGCGGTTCATGCGCAGGCTCAAACGCCGGTCTTCGGTCTCCAGCACAAGCCCCACGCGCTCCCGGGCCAGCTCAAGCTCTTCCAGGTAGCGGGTCAGGCTGTTGTTCAATTCGTTCCAGTAGTCAGCATCGTCGTCACAGAACCAGGGCAATTTGATCCGGGTCAACTGCGCGAAAATATCCCGCTGCGGCGACAGGAAACGTTTAAGCCCGGCGGCGCGCCGACGGATCTGCAAAACGCTGCCATGCTCCGGAGTATACCGTTCGTCGGCATCCAGTTTTTCTTCTTCGATATCGACGATTTCGGACAAGTCGCTGACCAGATCCTGAACCTTGTTGGTCAGGTACTGCGCCATATACAGGACCAGTTCCGAGGAAGTCTTCGGCCCCTTGCCGTCTGCCAGTTGCACCAGCAACTCGTCGGTGGCGCGCAATGGGCGCAAACGCAGGGAAATCACCCGCGCTGCCGAGGCAAAGATCCGCACCGAGACCATGTCTTCCGGTTCGGCGCCGGGATTGAGGTTGACCCCGCGCAAAAACAGCAGCAGTTCGGCATCCGGCAGCGGCAACAGGCGTGGGCGAGTGTTCTCCTCCAGCAGCAGGTCACAGGCGAATTCGCTGAGGCCGCTGGATTTGCGCAACCAGGTCTGGGTCTGGGGATGGCTACGGTCCCAATGCAGCCACAGGCTTTCCTGAGGCTGCAGTTGCAGCTCATCAAGCTCTGTCCGGGCAATCGAACGCGCACCACCTTTACCGTCCAGCACCAGGGCATGCACCAGCCCCCACTGCGCGTTTTCTTCCTCGAACATCCTCACCCCTGTCGGCTACTGCTGTTTATTCAGGCATCTTCAGCGGGCTAGGGGAGACGATCACACCGTTATTGTCGGCGTACACGTACTCGCCCGGGCGGAAGGTCACGCCGGCGAATGTCACCGCCACGTTCAAATCGCCAATACCGCGCTTATCAGTCTTCATCGGGTGGCTGGCCAGGGCCTGCACGCCCAGATCGGTCTGGGCGATTACGTCGACATCGCGGATGCAGCCGTAGATCACCAGCCCTTCCCAGCCGTTTTTCGCGGCTTTCTCGGCGATCATGTCGCCCAGCAACGCGCGGCGCAGGGAACCCCCACCATCGACCACCAGCACCTTGCCGGCCCCATTGAGTTCGGCTTGTTCCTTGACCAGGGAATTGTCTTCAAAGCACTTAATGGTCACGATCTCGCCACCAAAGGAGTCCCGGCCGCCGAAATTGCTGAACATCGGCTCAACCACCTGCACCAGCTCCGGATAGGCGTCACACAGGTCGGGGGTAAGGTAATGGTTCATCGAGAAACTCCTGTAGGTGAAAGAAGGTGTCAAACATCCCACTGTTTACTTACATCTGGAAACGCTTTGCCGTGAAGGTTCTTTAATCCGGGCCGAATAGTCAGGCCCATCGGATAGCAACGCAAGACCCACTGCGCGACTGAATATGACCAGAACCACCCAACGCGTCATATCTTAGCCTCTACGGCAAACAAGCGAAACGCCCCTGATAGAGCCTTGCGCTCAAACCGCTGCCAGTTCCTGCGCCTGCGCCCCCAGCAAAGGTGTAAGCGGATTTTTCAACCAGCGCGTCACCAGCGGCCACACTTCAGCCTGGGCGGCCTTGCTGACGAGCATCTCGACATGCCCGAAATCCCCGCTGAACCCTTGCTGGCGCCCCAGGCACAGGTATTGGCGATGCTCGGAGCCGACCTGCTCAAAGAGCTTGCGACAGGCCCAGTCCGGGTCCTGGTGATCGCCGGCGGCGCTCACCGCCAACAGCGGCACGTCAACCTCGGCCAAGCCTTTCCACCAATCCTGCTTACCTTCGCCAAAGCGGCCGAACAGCCCATTCCAGCGCATGGCTTCAATCAATACGCCCGCCGGCTCGTCCTCCGGGCCGCGTTTCCACCGAGCGCCGGACAATTGGCCGAAACGTTTCAAGAGCAGGCGACCGGTCCACTCCACCGGTGGCAACTTCAACGGCCAATGCGTGCGACTGACCTGGCAGCCAAACAGCGCCACCGAGGCCACTGCCGGCGCGCCAAGGTGCTGCCCACCCAGGGCCGCAGCCAGGGTTGTGCCACCCAGGGAATGCCCGATCCAGTGGGGAATCTGCCCGCTTTGCTCACGCACGAAGGCGGCAATGGCCGGCAAGTCGTAGCGAGCATAGTCGGCGACACGATTCCTGGCGTAGTCCTGGTTGCGCCGGGACAGCCCGTGACCGCGCATTTCCGGGATCCAGACGTCAAACCCTTCGCGCGCCAGGTAGGCGCCCAGGCCGATCCCCTTGGGCGAGTACCAGAAGCGACGGTTGGAAAAACTGCCATGCAACAAAACCACCGGCACGCCCCGGTTTTCCGGGACGTCAGCCAGGCCCAGGCGGGTCACGGCCAGCTCGACGGTACCGTCAGGGCTGTTGCCGGGTTTCAGCCGATACACATCTTCACTCAGGTCGCCACGACGCTCAGCGCTGATCAAGGCGACGGGAAACAGGTTGCTGCTGCTTTGCATAATGCTCTTGCACAAAAAAGGGCGGCGTCCGGAAGGAGTTCCGCCCTGTACAGAATGAGAAATGCCGGCCAACCGCAAGGTTGACCGGCACTTTTGGGTGTTGCGTATTACGCCTGGGCTTGACCTTCAGCCAGGAAGAACCAGGTTTCCAGTACGGAATCGGGGTTCAGCGAGACGCTTTCGATGCCCTGCTCCATCAGCCACTTGGCCAGGTCCGGGTGATCGGAAGGGCCTTGGCCGCAGATCCCGATGTACTTGCCGGCCTTGTTGCACGCCTGGATGGCGTTGGCCAGCAGCTTCTTGACCGCAGGGTTACGCTCGTCGAACAGGTGGGCGATGATCCCGGAGTCGCGGTCCAGGCCCAGGGTCAGCTGAGTCAGGTCGTTGGAACCGATGGAGAAGCCGTCGAAGAACTCCAGGAACTCTTCAGCCAGGATGGCATTGGATGGCAGCTCGCACATCATGATGACGCGCAGGCCGTTCTCGCCACGGGACAGGCCGTTTTCAGCCAGCAGGTCCACCACCTGGCTCGCTTCACCCAGGGTGCGCACGAACGGCACCATGATTTCGACGTTGGTCAGGCCCATCTCGTTGCGCACGCGCTTGAGGGCGCGGCATTCCAGCTCGAAGCAGTCACGGAAGGCTTCGCTGATGTAGCGCGAGGCGCCACGGAAGCCCAGCATCGGGTTTTCTTCTTCCGGCTCGTAAAGCTTGCCGCCGATCAGGTTGGCGTACTCGTTGGACTTGAAGTCCGACAGGCGCACGATGACCTTTTTCGGGTAGAACGCCGCTGCCAGGGTGCTGATGCCTTCCACCAGCTTCTCGACGTAGAAGCCCACCGGGTCGTTGTAGCCGGCGATGCGCTTGTCGACGCTTTCCTTGATGTCCGGCGGCAGGCCGTCGTAGTTCAGCAGGGCCTTGGGGTGCACACCGATCATGCGGTTGATGATGAACTCCAGGCGGGCCAGGCCCACACCGGCGTTCGGCAATTGCGCGAAATCGAAGGCGCGGTCCGGGTTGCCGACGTTCATCATGATCTTGAACGGCAGGTCGGGCATGGCGTCGATGGAGTTTTGCTTGATATCGAAGCCCAGCTCACCTTCGAAGATGAAGCCGGTGTCGCCTTCAGCGCAGGACACGGTTACGCCCTGGCCGTCTTTCAACAGTTGGGTGGCGTTACCGCAACCGACCACTGCCGGAATCCCCAGCTCGCGGGCGATGATCGCCGCGTGGCAGGTACGCCCGCCACGGTTGGTGACGATGGCGCTGGCGCGCTTCATCACCGGTTCCCAGTCCGGGTCGGTCATGTCGGAGACCAGCACGTCGCCTGGCTGGACCTTGTCCATCTCGGACACGTCCTTGATGATCCGCACCTTGCCGGCGCCGATGCGCTGGCCGATGGCACGGCCTTCCACCAGCACGGTGCCGGTTTCTTTCAACAGGTAGCGTTCCATGACGTTGGCCGAGGTGCGGCTCTTCACGGTCTCAGGGCGGGCCTGGACGATGTATAGCTTGCCGTCGTCGCCGTCCTTGGCCCATTCGATGTCCATCGGGCACTTGTAGTGCTTCTCGATGATCATCGCTTGTTTGGCCAGTTCGCTGACTTCGGCGTCGGTCAGGCAGAAACGCGCGCGTTCGGCCTTGTCGACATCAACGGTTTTCACCGAGCGACCGGCCTTGGCCTCGTCGCCGTAGATCATCTTGATCGCCTTGCTGCCCAGGTTGCGGCGCAGGATGGCCGGGCGGCCGGCTTCAAGGGTGTGTTTGTGGACGTAGAATTCGTCCGGGTTCACCGCGCCTTGTACGACGGTTTCGCCGAGGCCGTAGGCGCCGGTGATGAACACCACGTCGCGGAAGCCCGATTCGGTGTCCAGGGTGAACATCACGCCGGCGGTGCCGGTTTCCGAACGCACCATGCGCTGCACACCGGCAGAGAGGGCCACCAGCTTGTGGTCGAAACCCTGGTGCACGCGGTAGGAAATAGCACGGTCGTTAAAGAGGGAGGCAAACACTTCCTTGGCTGCGCGGATCACGTTTTCCACGCCGCGGATGTTCAGGAAGGTTTCCTGCTGGCCGGCAAAGGAGGCGTCAGGCAGGTCTTCGGCGGTGGCCGAGGAGCGCACGGCGACAGCCATGTCGGGGTTACCGGCCGACAGCGTGGCAAACGCGGTGCGGATCTCGGCGTTGAGCTTCTCGGGGAACTCGGCTTCCATGATCCATTGACGGATCTGGGCGCCAGTCTTGGCCAGGGCGTTGACGTCATCGACGTCCAGCGCATCGAGGGCGGCATGGATCTGATCGTTGAGGCCGCTCAACTCGAGGAAATCACGGTAAGCCTGGGCAGTGGTGGCAAAACCACCTGGCACCGATACACCGGCACCCGCAAGATTACTGATCATCTCGCCCAGGGATGCGTTCTTGCCCCCTACGTGCTCTACATCATGGACGCCGAGCTTATCGAGGGAAACTACGTACTCTACCAAGGTGATCTCTCCACTTTCTGTGTTGGAAAAGCTCAGGACGCCGGCGGCTCAGTAGGAGCGGTTACCGGCGTTTGTGGCCTGGACCTGGAAAATAAGTGAGAATGCGGCCCACTGCGGGACGGCAAAATCGCGCCTATCATATCCAAGATTCGTCATCAGCTTAAGGCCCAAGGCTCAAATGAAACGATCTGCTTTCTTTATCTCCGACGGCACCGGCATTACAGCCGAAACCCTGGGTCAAAGCCTGCTGGCGCAGTTCGAAAACATTACCTTCAGCAAATTCACGCGACCCTATATCGATAGCGTGGATAAAGCGCGAGCCATGGTACAACAAATCAATCTGGCGGCCGAAAAAGACGGATTTCGTCCGATCATTTTCGACACCATCGTCAATCAGGACATTCGTGAGATCCTCGCCACCTCCAATGGTTTCATGATCGACATCTTCTCTACCTTCCTGGCGCCGCTGGAACAAGAGTTAAGTGAACATTCGTCATACTCTGTCGGAAAATCTCACTCCATTGGCCATAACTCCAACTATATGGAGCGGATCGAGGCGGTGAACTTCGCCCTCGACAACGACGACGGCGCCCGCACCCACTACTACGACAAGGCTGATTTGATCCTGGTGGGCGTGTCCCGCTGCGGCAAGACGCCGACCTGCCTTTATATGGCCATGCAGTTCGGGATTCGCGCGGCCAACTACCCGCTGACCGAAGACGACATGGAGCACCTGACGCTGCCGAGCGCCCTGCGCGCGCACCAGCACAAGCTGTTCGGGCTGACCATCGACCCGGACCGCCTGACGGCGATTCGCAACGAGCGCAAGCCCAATAGCCGTTACTCCAGCTATGCGCAGTGCGAATTTGAAGTGCGGGAGGTGGAAAATCTGTTCCGCCGGGAAAATATTGCGCACATCAATTCCACGCATTTTTCGGTGGAAGAGATTTCGGCGAAGATTCTGGTGGAGAAAGGGGTGGAGCGGCGGTTCAAGTAACTCCGCGCTCTGGCCAAGGTGCTTGTGTGGCGAGGGAGCTTGCTCCCGCTCGACTGCGCAGCAGTCGCAAACCAGACGACTGGTATTTAGTGAATGGCTTTGGGGCTGCTTCGCAGCCCAGCGGGAGCAAGCTCCCTCGCCACAGGGGCCATGTTCACAACAAGCTGTTGGTTCACAGATGAAACCGCCCCCCACCCTGCCCCAGCGCCGTCGCCAGCGCATCGAACCCATCCAGCAGCAACTGATCATCCCCCGACGTATTGCAGATGCTCGCCCGAATGAATTGCGGCACCGCCGTCTGCCCCACGGCAAACGCTTCGGCTGTCGCGATCAGGTAATTGTTCTGCTTTAACTCCGCCTCGATTTCCGACGCGCGCCATGGCTCCGGGACTTCGATCCAGAAGTGCGGGCTGTTCAGGTGAGTGCGGTACTCCAGCCCAATCAACAAACCTTCCACCAGTGCCTTGCGGCGGCTGATTTCCTGGATCTGCTGGTGCAACAGGTGTTCCGCCGTGCCGTTTTCGATCCACTGGGTCGCCAGTTCCAGGGTGACCGGCGTGGCCATCCAGCAGGTGGAACGCAGGGCCGCAGAAATCCGGCTGACCAGCGCCGGCGGTGCATGCACGTACCCAACTCGCAAGCCTGCCGATACCGCCTTGCTCAGGCTGCTGATCAGAATCGTACGCTCCGGGGCAAAATGACTCAGGGGCGGCGGACGGTCTTCCACCAGCACACCGTGGGCCTCATCCTCGAGAATCAGCAGGTTGTGTTCCCGACAGACCTTCACCAATGCCTCACGGCGCGGGACCGATAGCACCGCTGTCGTAGGATTCTGGATGGTCGGCGTGCAGTACAACGCCGACACCCGGTGATTGCGGCAGACTTCATCCAGCGCCCCCGGCAGCAGCCCTTCTTCATCCATTTCCAGGCCGATCAGGCGGATGCCCAGCATGCGCGCGGCGGTGATCAACCCCGGATAGGTCAACTGTTCGGTCACCACCGTATCGCCGGCTCGCAACAGCGCCATCATTGCGCAGAGCAACCCATGTTGGCCGCCGTTCACGCAAATCACCTGCTCGGGAATCGGGTGGAAATCCCGCTGCACCAGCCACTGCGCACCCGCCGCCCGGTAACGCGGCAGCCCGGCATCCGGGGTGTAGGCACTGATGTCCTGCAAGAACTTGGCGTTGTTCGCCAGCGTCTGGAAGCTCTGGGCCAGAAACGTGGTCTCCTGCCCGGGGATGTGCATGTTGCGGCTCATATCAAAGTATTGTCGCGGCTCGTCGCTGAAGTTGCGAAAGCCTTCATCCCGCTGGCGCTCCATCCCACGCTTGCGTACGAAAGTGCCGTCGCCCACCCGCGCAACTACCAGCCCCAGGCGTTCCAGCTCACCGTAGGCGCGGCTGATGGTGCCAATGGTTACCCCCAGATTGTCGGAAAGCACCCGATGAGGCGGCAGTTTTCTTCCCGGTTCAATCAAGCCTTCAAGGATGCCTCGCTCCATGACATCGGACAGGCGCTTGTACTTCACGCCCTGCCCGTTGGAGAGTCCTTCTCGCATAATTGACACCATGTCAATATTTGTTTTGACAGCCATCATTCGCCCTAATAGTGTGCTTTTACGGGTTCAATCACCGAATCATGGCACTCAATATAGAGGTCAATTCGGTCTCATGGAAGCAATGTCACGATGCCAATGTCCGCCGTTCTCGAAAATGCTGAAAAAACAAAAACTCACAAGCAGTGGTTGGCCGGGCTGATTACCAGTGTGATGTTCCTGATCGTATGTCTCAGCTGGGGCACTACCTGGCTGGGCATCAAGATCGCTGTGGAAAGCGTGCCACCGCTGACCTCCGCCGGGCTGCGGTTCCTGATCGCGTTTCCGCTGTTCCTGTGTTTCGCCTGGGTGCGCCGCGAGCCGATCCTGTTTCCCCGGGAAAGCCGCTGGTTCTTCGTGTTTGTGACGCTGTCCTACTTCAGCGTTCCGTATTACCTGCTCAACTACGGCGAGATGCATGTCTCGTCCGGCCTCACCGCGCTGCTGTTCAGCTGCATGCCGGTGTTTATCCTGATTTTCTCCGCGCTGTTCCTGCGCGAGCGCATCTACTTTTCCCAGGTGATCGGCATCGCCATCGGGTTCGGCAGCCTGTACATGATCATCAAGAGCCAGGGCCTGCACCTGGACCATGCCGAGTTCTTCGGCGTGCTGGCGATCCTCGCCGCCGCGATCATGCATGCCTTGTGCTACGTGATTACCAAGAAACAAGGCAGCGCCATCAGCGTGATCACTTACAACACCCTGCCCATCGGCATCGCCGGGTTGATGCTGTTTGTCGCCGGGCTGTGGTTTGAAACCCCGACCTTTGAAGACATCACCCTGCGTTCCTGGAGTGCGCTGTTCTACCTCGGGCTGGTGGCCTCGGTGGGCGGCTTTATCGTGTATTTCATGCTGCTCAAGCGCCTGAGCCCGATCATTTTGTCCTTCGTGTTCATCATCTTCCCGGTGTTCGCGGTGATCATCGGGGCCTGGTACGAGGGCGTGCAGATTTCCAGGGACCTGATGATGTATTCGGCGATCCTGCTGGCCGGCTTTGCCATCACCAAGCTGCCCATCGAAAAGCTCCTGGCGAAGAAAAACTGAGATGAAGGTCCTGAGCCCAAGCGCACTGGAGCAGATTTACGCCCACGCCGACCGCAGCTACCCCGAGGAATGCTGCGGTTTCGTTTTCGCCGATGGCAGCGTGTACCTGGGCAGCAACATCCAGAACGAGCTGCACAGCAAGAACCCGGATATGTATTCACGCAGCGCCGCCAACGGCTACACCTTTTCGGTGGCCGACACGCTGATGATGAACAAGGCGTTTCGCAGTGATAACCCGGTGGTGGTGATCTACCACTCCCACCCTGACGTCGGCGCGTATTTCAGCGACGAAGACCAGGACAAGGCCCTTTTCATGGGCGAGCCGATCTACCCCGTAAGCTACCTGGTGGTGGATGTTCGCCAGGGCAAGACCCAAGGTTCCAAGCTGTTTGCCTGGGATGGCAAACACTTCGCCCAAAAACCCTTCAACGACCTGCAAACGGAGTTGTGCATGAACGCTGTCTCTTTCCCCGACATCCTGGTCCGCGTGGCCAAGCTGCCAGCATCGACCCTCGAGGGTGCCGGATCGACATTGCGCGAAGTCATTGAAAACCTCTGCATCGAGCACCCGCAATTGCGGGCGCACCTGCTCTACGAGAACAACCAGCTCAAGGAACACTTCCTGTTCACCGCCGAAGAGGAACTGATCGACGCCAACGACCGGTTGCCCGAAAAAGCCAAAATCGAAGTGTTGCTGGCCACTTCCGGCGGCATGGACGTCGACCAACTGAGCAACGAAGAAGTGCAGCGCTACGTGCGCCACATCACCCTGCCCGGCGTCGGCCGCGAAGGCCAGTTGAACCTGAAGAAAGCCCGCGTGCTGATCATCGGCACCGGCGGCCTCGGTTCGCCCATCAGCCTGTACCTGGCGGCAGCCGGCATCGGCACCCTGGGGCTGGTGGATTTCGACGTGGTGGAAAGCAGCAACCTGCAACGCCAGATCGTCCACGGCAACAGCACCCTGGGCCTGCCCAAGGTCGAGTCCGCCAAGCAGCGCTTGCAGGACCTCAACAGCCACATCCAGATCAACACCTACGACACCGCCTTCAACACCGACAACGCCCTGGAACTGGTGGGCGCCTATGACCTGGTGATCGACGGCACCGACAATTTCGAAACCCGCTACCTGGTCAACGACGCTTGCGTGCAGTTGGGCAAGCCGTTGGTGTACGGCGCCATCTACCGCTTCGACGGGCAGATCAGCGTGCTCAACTATAAAGGCGGGCCGTGCTATCGCTGCCTGTTTCCCCAGGCACCACCGGCGGAACTGGCGCCCAACTGCAGCGCCGGCGGGGTCATCGGCGTATTACCCGGGGTGGTCGGGATGATCCAGGCCACCGAGGCGATCAAGCTGCTGATCGGCATTGGCGAACCACTCTCGGGCCGGCTGATGCGCTTTGATGCACTGGCGATGAAGTTCAGCGAGATCCGCTTCAAGCGCCGCGCCGACTGCCCTTGCTGCTCGGAACTGCGCCACAGCCAAACCATCGCCCCCGCCGTCTGCGCCGACGCCCTGCCAAGCCAACCTTCCCTGGCCGAAGAACGCTACATCAAGCCGCGGGTGCTCAAGCAACTGCTCGAGCAACACAGCAAGGCCGACGTACTGCTGGATGTGCGGGACGCCAGCGAGCTGGAAGTGTGCAAGTTGCCGGGGGTGGTGCACATCCCGCTGGCCGAGCTCGACGGGCAACTCGCCAACCTCAGCCGCGACAACACGCACTACCTCATCTGCTACGCCGGGACCCGCGCGGAGCAAGCCGCCAGCACCTTGCTGGCCGCCGGATTCGCCAACACCAAAGTACTGCAAGGTGGCATGAAACACTGGGTTCGCGACGTCGAACCCGACATGCCTTTGTACTGATCAGCGGCCATGGGCTCTTACTTGATGTTGCATAACTCGATACTCGACGCCATTGGCCAAACGCCCATCGTGCGCCTGGAACAGTTTTCCGAAGACCTCGGCATCGAGGTCTACGCCAAGCTGGAATCCCTCAACCCCGGCGGAAGCCACAAGGCACGCATCGCCCTGGGCATGATCCTCGACGCCGAGCGCCGGGGCATTCTGATTCGTGGCTCAGGGCAAACCATCATTGAGCCCAGCGGCGGCAACACCGGCATCGGCCTGGTGATGGCCGGTAACGTGCTGGGCTATAAAGTGGTGCTGGTGATCCCCGACAACTACAGCCCCGAGAAGCAGAAACTGCTGCGCCTGTACGGCGCCAGGGTGGTGCTGTCGGACAGCCGCCTGGGCAACAATTCCCACGGCGAAAAGTGCATGGAGCTGCAGCTGGAAAACCCCAGCTACGTGATGCTCAACCAGCAGCGCAACGGCGCCAACCCGCAGACCCACCGTGACACCACCGCCCGGGAAATCATCCGCGCCTTCGGCGAGCTGCGTGTGGACTACTTCGTCAGCGGCATCGGCACCGGGGGCCATATCACCGGCATCGGCGAAACCCTCAAGAGCACCTGGCCGGCGATCCGCGTGATAGGGGTGGAGCCGGAAGAGTGCGACCTGCTCAGCGACCGCCATGCGCCGCACCATATCCAGGGCCTGTCGATCGGCTTGATCCCGAGCATTCTCAACGTCGCGATCATTGACGGGATGCTCAAGGTGTCGCGCCAGGAATGCCTCGACATGATCAAACGCATCATGCGCACCGACGCCATCAGCCTCGGGCTGTCGTCGGCCGCCAACATGGTAGCCATCGCCAAGCTGGCGCCGGAGCTGCCCACCGACACTGTCGTGCTGACCATGGTCTACGACAGTGCCGACAGCTATCTGCCCTGTTTTGAATAACAACTATTGCGGGGGTGCCTCCATGGGGGGCTTTATCGACATGCAACAACTGCACGATGAGTTGCTCACCCACCTCATCACCACGCTTACGCCTGCGCAGTTGAAGCAGCTGGAGGCGCATCTCGCGCCGCTGATCCAGGCGGCGGCCCAGGCGGTGGCCGAAGACCTGATCGCCTATGCCTGGCGCGACCCGGCGTCCCGTGGGCGCGGAGAGCTGATCCTGGAGTCCTACGCCTCGTTCAAGGCCGTGCTGTATTACCGCCTGGCCCACCTGGTGTGGAATTTCCCGGACAAGAACAACGGCGTGTTTTCCGCCATCGCCCTGAAGCTGAGCAACCAGGGCAAGATCCTGTCCGGCGCCGAAATTCACCCCGCAGCGCGGATCGGCCGGCGCTTTGTGCTGGACCACGGTTACGGCACGGTCATCGGTGAAACCTGCGAGATCGGCAACGACTGCTACATCCTCTGCGGCGTGACTCTCGGCGCCCGGGGCATCGCCAACAACCCGGACGGCAAGCGCCACCCGCGGCTGGGCAACAACGTGGAAGTCGGCTCCGGCGCGCGGGTGCTCGGTTACGTGCTGATCGGTGACAACGTGTTCATCAGCCCGTCCTGCGTGATCACCCAGGACGTGCCGGCCGGCACCAAGGTCAAGGTGGTCAACCAGATCCAGTTGCAGAAAAACGATGAGTCGGACCACAGCAATTACCTCGGCGCGTTTGCCCTCGACGAACGCCTGCACGTGGTGGGCGAAGTCAACGCCAGCCACAAGGTGACGGTATTGGACGCTGACTTTCATCCCCTGCCCGGCCTGCTGCTGGAGCCGACAGTCAAGGAACGTCATCACCTGCAATTCCGCCTGCGGCACATCGAAACCAACGCCTACCCGCCGCGCCTGCCGCTGAACCTGAAAGTGACCGGGCCCGAATTTGAAATCACCCTGCTATCTCCTCCTGGCTTGAGCGCGATGGTTCGTCGCCTGCTGCAAGCCAGCCCACTGATCGTCGGAGGTTGAACATGTCCGTGCACACCATGGAAACCCTCGCGCTGTTCGACAGCGCGCCTTACCAGAATGCCTTCAGTGCGCGGGTGATTGCCGTCAGCGAACAGGGAATCGCCCTGGAGCACACGCTGTTCTACCCCACCGGCGGCGGCCAACCGGGGGACACCGGCCATTTCATCCTGCCCGACGGCAGCCGCGTCGACATCACCGGCACCGTGCGTGACCCGGTGCTGCGCTCGATCATCTGGCACCAGGTAGAACACTGCCCCGAGCAACTGGCCGCCGGGATGCAGGTAGACGCCAGCCTGGACTGGGAACGTCGCTACCAGCACATGAAAATGCACACTTGCCTGCACCTCCTGTGCTCGATCATCGACGCTCCGGTGACCGGTTGCAGTATCGGCGCCGACAAGGGCCGCCTGGATTTCGACCTGCCGGAAATGACCCTCGACAAAGAGACCATCACCCGTGACCTCAATGCCTTGATCGAACAGGCTCATGGGGTGAAAACCCTGTCCATGCCCGCCTCGGAGTATTCAACCCTGCTGCAGATCACTCGCACCCAGGCGGTGGCGCCACCGGTCATCCAGGGGGCAGTACGGGTGATTGAAATCGCCGGGATCGATATCCAGCCCTGCGGCGGCACCCATGTGACCAATACCGAGGAAATCGGCCGGGTGTTCTGCGAAAAAATCGAGAAGAAGAGCAAACACAATCGCAGGGTGATCCTGCGGTTTGAATAACCGCCGAGCGACGACCGGGGCGCCGACGCCCTAGTCGCCGTTCGTACAGGAAACTGACAGCAAATTTATGCGCTTGTAACATTCAGAAACGTACAATCCCGCCAGCAACGCCTCGTTGCCCCTGACTCGCGAAAACAGCGCCCGCCCTTCTCGGTGGGTCATTCGTGCAGCAGCTAAGCTCACTCCCATCACGCCCCTGAACCTGAACGCTGCAGGAATGACTGCCTATGAAAAGAGTGTTCCGTCACTACATCCCTGCATCCACATTGCGCTTGCTCCCCAACCGCTGGGATTTGGTCGCCCTGCCCCTGGTGATCGGCTTTTTACTGTTTTTCTCCATCACTGCACGGGAAACCTGGGCGCCCATCGCCACCCTGCAGAGTGAAGTGATCTCGCTGGACCCGGCCAACCTGCCGGAATACGCGATGCGCACCACGATGCGCATGCTGGCGGCGATGGTTGCAGCGCTGGTGTTCACCCTGTTGTACGGCACCCTGGCCGCCAAAAGCCGGCGCGCCGAGAAACTGCTGGTGCCCGTGCTCGACATCCTGCAATCAGTACCAGTGCTGGGTTACATCTCGTTCACAGTGACGTTCTTCCTGCTGCTGTTCCCCGGGCGTGTGCTCGGCGCGGAGTTCGCGGCCATCTTTGCGATTTTCACCAGCCAGGCCTGGAACATGACGTTCAGCTTCTACCAGTCGCTGCGCATGCTGCCCCATGACCTGGTGGAAGTGTCGACCAACCTGCGACTTTCCGGTTGGCAGCGGTTCTGGAAGCTCGACGTGCCCTTCGCCATGCCCGGGCTGGTGTGGAACATGATGATGAGCATGTCCGGCGGCTGGTTTTTCGTGGTCGCCTCCGAGGCCATTACCGTCGGCGACAAGACCATCACCTTGCCGGGCGTGGGCTCATACCTGGCCCTGGCGATTGCCCAGAAAGACCTGCACGCCGTGGGCTACGTGATCCTGGCGATGATTGTGGTCATCCTGATGTACGACCAGTTCCTGTTCCGCCCACTGGTGGCCTGGGCCGACAAGTTCCGCATGGAAACCACCGCCTCCCAGGGTGCCGCGCCGCAATCCTGGCTGCTGAACCTGATCCAGCGCACGCGCATCGTCCAGCGCATCCTGCGGCCTGTCACCCGCGCCATCAGCCGCATTGGCAACAAGCGCTTCAGCCTGGCGGGCGGTGCACTCAAGGCGCTGCCGGCAGAAACCCCGAAAGCGTCAAAAGTGATCGACTGGGTATGGGGCGCACTCATCGCGCTGCTGGCCGCTTATGCGCTGTACCACATCGTGCAGTACGTCGGCACCGAAGTGACCCTGGCCGAAGTCGGCCACGTATTTGTGCTGGGCTTCATCACGCTGCTGCGTGTGGCTGGCCTGATCCTGATCGCCTCGCTGATCTGGGTGCCGCTGGGCGTAATGATCGGCTTGCGCCCTGCGCTTGCGGAAAAAATCCAGCCGCTGGCGCAGTTCCTTGCGGCCTTCCCGGCGAACCTGCTGTTCCCGGTGTTCGTCATCGTGATCCTGCACTACAACCTCAACCCGGATATCTGGCTGAGCCCGCTGATTGTGCTGGGCACCCAGTGGTACATCCTGTTCAACGTGATCGCCGGAGCCAGCGCGTTCCCGAATGACTTCAAGGAAGCCGCCGCCAACTTCCGCATTCGCGGCTGGTTGTGGTGGCGCAAGGTGATGCTGCCGGGGATTTTCCCGTACTACGTCACCGGCGCGATTACCGCCTCGGGGGGTGCCTGGAACGCCAGTATCGTGTCCGAGTACGTGTCCTGGGGCCACGACAACGTGGTCGCCCACGGGCTGGGCGCCTACATCGCCCAGACCACCGCGGCCGGCGACTTCCCGAAGATCGCCCTGGGCGTGGTGGTGATGTCGATCTTCGTGGTGGCGTTCAACCGCGCTGTGTGGCGGCCGATGTACGCCATGGCTGAAAACAAACTTCGTCTGAATTGATGGGACTCGCTGTGATGACTACCTATACCGAGCATGCCGCCGACACTCCGGAAATCTACTCGTTGAAAAACGTGAACCGGGTGTTCGGAAAAGGTAAAGACGAGCTGCAAGTCCTCAGCGGCGTGAACTTGAGCCTGCACGAAGGCGAGATTGTCGGCATGCTCGGCCGGTCCGGCTCGGGCAAGTCGACCTTGCTGCGCATCATCGCCGGGCTGATTCAGCCGTCGTCGGGCGAAGTACGCTACAACGGCGCGCCACTCACCGGCCCGGCCGAAGGCGTGGCCATGGTGTTCCAGACCTTCGCGCTGTTCCCGTGGCTGACCGTGCTGGAAAACGTCGAGGCCGGCCTGCAAGCCTTGCAGGTCGAGCGCAAGGAATCCCGCAGGCGCGCCCTTGCGGCCATCGACCTGATCGGCCTGGACGGTTTTGAAAACGCCTACCCGCGCGAACTGTCCGGCGGCATGCGCCAACGCGTAGGTTTCGCCCGCGGGCTGGTGGTCAACCCGACCCTGCTGCTGATGGACGAACCGTTCTCGGCGCTGGACGTACTCACCGCCGAAACCCTGCGCACCGACCTGCTGGATCTGTGGAGCGGCAAGCAGCTGCCGATCAAGTCGATCCTGATCGTGACCCACAACATCGAAGAAGCGGTGCTGATGTGCGACCGCATCCTGGTGCTGTCGTCCAACCCTGGCCGGGTGGTGGCCGAGATCAAGGTGCCGTTTGCCCACCCGCGCAACCGCCTGGACCCGACCTTCCGGCAAATGGTCGACGACATCTACGCCCTGATGACCGACCGCCGCAGCGCCGACGCGAGCAGAGGTTTGCCTGAGCTGAAAATGGGCAGCCTGTTGCCGGAAGTCTCCACCAACCTGATGGCTGGCCTGATCGAAACCCTGGCCGCCGAGCCCTACAATGGCCACGCCGGCCTGCCGACCGTGGCTGAACGGCGTTTGCTGGAAGTCGACGATCTGTTCCCGGTGGCGGAGATGCTTGAGCATTTGGGCTTCGCCGAACTCAAGGGTGCCGATATCACCCTGACCGATGCCGGCAAACTGTTCGCCGACTACGGCACCCAGGAGCGTAAAACCCTGTTCGCCGAACACTTGATCCGCCACGTGCCATTGGCCGCGCGCATTCACCAGGTGTTGCTTGAGCGCAGCGGCCACCGGGCGCCACGGGTGCGCTTCGAGCAGGAGCTGGAAGACTCGATGACGGAAGCCTTTGTGGAGAAAACCCTGGAAAGCGTGGTGGCCTGGGGGCGGTATGCGGAGATTTTCTCCTATGACGACCATACCGAGACGTTCAGCCTGGATGATGTGGAAGGCAGCATGTAGGTTTAATGTGGGAGCGGGCTTGCTCGCGAATGCGGAGTGTCAGCCAATGCATATATGGCTGATCCACCGCATTCGCGAGCAAGCCCGCTCCCACATTTGATCAGTGGTGTTCTTCATATGACGAACAGGTCGACAAACCGGTTTACCGCAGTGGCCTCAAGCCGTGCCTGATCCTTGCACAGCGCAAAAATCTCGGCACTGCGCTGCGCGGTAAACCGGGTCGCCAGGTTGGCCTTGAACTTGTCTTCCAGCAACGGAATGCCATCCACCCGACGGCGACGGTGGCCAATCGGGTATTCCACGGCCACCTGTTCGGTGCTGGAACCATCCTTGAAGAACACCTGCACCGCATTGGCGATGGAGCGCTTGTCGGCCTCCAGGTATTCGCGGCTGTAGCGCGGCTCCTCGACGATGACCATCTTTTCGCGCAGCTCATCGATGATCGGATGGGCCGCGTGGAATTCATCTTCGTATTGCTCGGCCACCAGGTTGCCAAACGCCAGCGGTACGGCGGTCATGTACTGGAGGCAATGGTCGCGGTCCGCCGCGTTGGCCAACTGCCCGACCTTGGAGATGATCCGGATCGCCGATTCGTGGGTGGTGATCACAATCTTGTCGATCTCATGCAGGCGGTGCTTCACCTGTGGGTGCAGGGTGACTGCTGCCTCGCAGGCGGTTTGTGCGTGGAACTCGGCGGGGAAGCTGATCTTGAACAGTACGTTCTCCATCACATACGTGCCGTAGGGCTGCGACAGGCTGAAGGCGCGCTTGTCTTCGGGCTTGAGCGCCAGGTCCTTGTTGGTGTGGCTGAACAGCACGTCATAGAAGCCCCACTGCGGCGCGCTCAACACACCGGGAATGCCCATCTCGCCGCGCATGGCGATATCCGCCAGGCGCACCCCGCGACTCGACGCATCCCCCGCCGCCCACGACTTGCGCGAACCGGCGTTCGGCGCATGACGATAAGTACGCAATGCCTGGCCATCGACAAACGCCTGGGACAGGGCCGACAGCAGTTGCTCACGGTTGGCGCCCATCAGCTTGGCGGTGACGGCGGTGGAGGCGACTTTCACCAGCAGCACGTGGTCAAGGCCGACGCGGTTGAAGGAGTTTTCCAGGGCAATCACGCCCTGGATTTCGTGGGCCATGATCATCGCCTCAAGCACTGCCCGCACGGTCAGCGGTGCTTCGCCGTTGGCCAGGCGTTTTTGCGAGAGATGGTCGGCGACCGCGAGGATGCCACCGAGGTTATCGGAAGGGTGACCCCATTCGGCGGCAAGCCAGGTGTCGTTGTAGTCGAGCCAGCGCACGATGCAGCCGATGTCCCATGCGGCCTTGACCGGGTCCAGGCGGAACGAGGTGCCCGGCACCCGTGCGCCGAACGGCACCACCGTGCCTTCGACGATCGGCCCCAGGTGCTTGGTGCACTCCGGGAAACGCAGGGCCAGCAGGCCGCAACCGAGGGTGTCCATCAGGCAGTTGCGGGCGGTGTCGAGGGCATCGCGGGATTCGATCCTGAAACTCAGTACGTAGTCGGCGATGTCCTGCAGGACCTGGTCGTAGTCGGGGCGGTTGTTCTGGTCGACGTTGGCGCTCATGGCAGTACTCCAAAGTGGGTTAGGTGTGGTCCATCCTCAGGGTCAGGGTGTTCGTTCCCACGCTCTGCGTGGGAACGCCGCCTTGGACGCTTCGCGTCCCGTACGGCGCAAGGGTGACGCAGAGCGTCACGGGATGCATTCCCACGCAAAGCGTGGGAATGATCGGTTAGAAAGAGTCGCCGGGGACGCGTACGAACCCTTCCATCAACACTCGCGCACTGCGGCTCATGATGGCTTTTTTCACGACCCATTCACCGTCGACCTGGCTGGCCTCGGCGCCTACGCGCAACGTCCCGGAGGGATGCCCGAACCGCACCGCATTGCGCTCCACGCCGCCCGCCGCCAAATTCACCAGCGTGCCGGAAATCGCCGCCGCCGTGCCAATCGCCACCGCCGCCGTGCCCATCATCGCGTGGTGCAACTTGCCCATGGACAGCGCCCGCACCAGCAGGTCGACATCACCCGCCTTGATCGCCTTGCCGCTGGACGCCACGTAGTCCGCAGGCCGCGCCACAAACGCCACCTTCGGCGTGTGCTGACGCTGGGCCGCTTCGTCCAGGTGTTTGATCAAGCCCATGCGCAGCGCACCATGGGCGCGGATGGTTTCAAACATCGCCAGGGCCTTGGGGTTGCCATTGATCGCACCCTGCAACTCGGTGCCGGTGTAGCCCAGGTCCTGGGCGTTGATGAAGATGGTGGGGATCCCGGCATTGATCAGGGTCGCCTTGAACGTGCCGACACCCGGCACTTCCAGGTCATCCACCAGGTTGCCGGTAGGGAACATCGAGCCACCGCCGCCCTCTTCTTCCGCCGCCGGGTCCATGAATTCCAGCTGCACCTCGGCGGCCGGGAAGGTCACGCCGTCGAGTTCGAAGTCGCCGGTTTCCTGCACCGCGCCGTCGGTGATCGGTACGTGAGCGATGATGGTCTTGGCGATATTCGCCTGCCACACCCGCACCACGGCCACGCCGTTGTGCGGAATGCGCGCGGCATCTACCAGGCCGGCGCTGATGGCGAACGAACCCACCGCCGCCGACAGGTTGCCGCAGTTGCCGCTCCAGTCCACGAACGGTTTGTCGATGGACACCTGGCCGAACAGGTAGTCCACGTCGTGATCGGCGCGGGTGCTTTTGGACAGGATCACGGTTTTGCTGGTGCTGGAAGTCGCGCCGCCCATGCCGTCGATTTGCTTGTCATACGGGTCGGGGCTGCCGATCACCCGCAACAACAACGCATCCCGCGCCGCGCCCGGCACCTGGGCCGACTCGGGCAAATCCTTGAGGCTGAAAAACACGCCTTTACTGGTGCCGCCACGCATGTAGGTGGCGGGAATCTTGATCTGCGGTACGTGTGCCATGGTGGTCCTCATGGGCCGGGGCGTTGACCCCGGCCGCAGTTATCAGGCAGTAACAGCCGATTCCAGGAAGTCCTGGGCAAAACGTTGCAACACGCCGCCCGCCTCGTAGATCGACACTTCTTCAGCCGTGTCCAGGCGGCAGGTCACCGGCACCTCGACACGCTCGCCGTTCTTGCGGTTGATCAGCAACGTCAGTTGCGCACGCGGGGTGCGTTCGCCGATCACGTCGTAGGTTTCAGTGCCGTCGATCTTCAGGGTCTTGCGGTCGGTGCCCGGCAGGAACTCCAGCGGCAGCACGCCCATGCCCACCAGGTTGGTGCGGTGGATGCGCTCGAAACCTTCGGCGGCAATCGCTTCAACACCGGCCAGGCGTACGCCCTTGGCCGCCCAGTCCCGGGACGAACCCTGGCCGTAGTCGGCGCCGGCAATGATGATCAGCGGCTGCTTGCGCTCCATGTAGGTTTCGATGGCTTCCCACATGCGCGTGACCTTGCCTTCCGGCTCCAGGCGCGCCAGCGAACCCTGTTTGACCTTGCCGTCTTCAACCACCATTTCATTGAACAGTTTCGGGTTGGCGAAGGTGGCGCGCTGCGCGGTCAAGTGGTCGCCACGATGGGTCGCGTAAGAGTTGAAGTCGACTTCCGGCAGGCCCATTTTCGCCAGGTATTCACCGGCGGCGCTGCCCGGCATGATCGCGTTGGACGGCGACAGGTGATCGGTGGTGATGTTGTCCGGCAGCACCGCCAGCGGGCGCATGCCCTTGAGCGGACGTGCACCGGCCAGGGCACCTTCCCAGTACGGCGGGCGACGGATGTAGGTGCTCTGCGGGCGCCAGTCGTACAGCGGCGTGACCTTCGGGCCGGTGTCTTCGTGGATCGCGAACATCGGGATGTACACCTGGCGAAACTGCTCCGGCTTGACCGACGCCTTGACCACCGCGTCGATTTCTTCGTCGCTTGGCCAGATGTCCTTGAGGCGGATTTCCTTGCCGTTGGCGTCCAGGCCCAGCACGTCTTTTTCGATGTCGAAACGGATGGTGCCGGCAATCGCATAGGCCACCACCAGCGGCGGCGACGCGAGGAACGCTTGCTTGGCGTACGGGTGGATACGGCCGTCGAAGTTGCGGTTACCCGAAAGCACGGCGGTGGCGTACAGGTCGCGGTCGATGATCTCTTGCTGGATCACCGGGTCGAGTGCGCCGGACATGCCGTTGCAGGTGGTGCAGGCGAACGCCACGACACCAAAACCGAGTTGCTCCAGTTCGGTGGTCAGCCCGGCTTCGTCGAGGTACATCGCGACGGTTTTCGAACCCGGTGCCAGGGACGACTTGACCCACGGCTTGCGGGCCAGGCCGAGCTTGTTGGCATTGCGTGCCAGCAGGCCGGCGGCAATCACGTTGCGCGGGTTGCTGGTGTTGGTGCAACTGGTGATGGCCGCGATGATCACCGCGCCGTCGGGCATTTGCCCCGGCACGTCATCCCACTGGCCGGAGATGCCCTTGGCCGCCAGGTCGCTGGTGGCGACGCGGGCGTGGGGGTTGCTCGGGCCGGCCATGTTGCGCACCACCGAGGACAAATCGAAGCTCAGGCCACGCTCGTATTGCGCGCCCTTGAGGTCGTCCGCCCACAGGCCGGTGTGGCGAGCGTATTGCTCCACCAGGGTGACTTGCTCGTCTTCACGACCGGTGAGTTTCAGGTAGGCGATGGTCTGTTGGTCGATGTAGAACATCGCCGCCGTGGCGCCATATTCCGGGGCCATGTTGGAGATGGTGGCGCGGTCGCCCAGGGTCAGCGCCGAGGCGCCTTCACCGAAGAACTCCAGCCACGCACCGACGACCTTCTGCTTGCGCAGGAACTCGGTCAGCGCCAGCACCATGTCGGTGGCGGTGATGCCCGGTTGCAGCTTGCCCGTCAGCTCCACGCCAACACTTTCCGGCAGGCGCATCCACGAGGCGCGGCCGAGCATCACGCTCTCTGCTTCAAGGCCGCCAACGCCGATGGCGATTACGCCTAAGGCATCAACGTGAGGCGTGTGGCTGTCGGTGCCGACGCAGGTATCCGGGAAGGCCACGCCGTCACGTACCTGGATCACCGGAGACATTTTCTCCAGGTTGATCTGGTGCATGATGCCGTTGCCCGGCGGGATCACGTCGACGTTCTTGAAGGCCTTTTTGGTCCACTCGATAAAGTGGAAACGGTCTTCGTTGCGACGGTCTTCGATGGCGCGGTTTTTCTCGAACGCCTGCGGGTCAAAACCACCGGCTTCGACGGCCAGGGAGTGGTCGACGATCAGTTGGGTCGGCACCACCGGGTTGACCTGGGCCGGGTCACCGCCTTGCAGGGCGATGGCGTCGCGCAGGCCGGCAAGGTCCACCAGGGCGGTCTGGCCGAGGATGTCGTGGCATACCACGCGGGCCGGGAACCATGGGAAATCGAGATCGCGCTTGCGTTCGATCAGTTGGCTCAAGGAGGCATTGAGGGTTGCGGGGTCACAGCGACGCACCAGGTTTTCCGCGAGCACGCGGGAGGTGTACGGCAGTGTGGCGTAGGCGCCGGGGGTGATTGCATCGACCGCCGCGCGGGCATCAAAGAAATCGAGGCGGCTGCCGGGGAGCGGTTTGCGGTGTTCAGTGTTCATCGTCAGGACTCGGTCACGGTAGTTGCAAAAGGAAGAACCGTTGCTGATCCAAGGTGGAATGCGATCAAAATGTGGGAGCGGGCTTGCTCGCGAAAGCGGTGTGTCATGTAACACACATGGCGACTGTCACACCGCCTTCGCGAGCAAGCCCGCTCCCACATTTTTGATCCGGTTTCACCCCAAGATCAGCGGTTTCTCCACTCAGCGACGTTCGATTGGCACGAACTTGCGCTGCTCAACGCCGATGTACTCGGCGCTCGGACGGATGATGCGGTTGTTGGCACGCTGTTCAAATACATGCGCGGCCCACCCTGTAAGCCGCGAGCAGACGAAAATCGGGGTGAACAGCTTGGTCGGGATGCCCATGAAGTGGTACGCCGAGGCATGGTAGAAGTCGGCGTTGGGGAACAGTTTCTTCTGCTCCCACATGGTCTTGTCGATGGCTTCGGAAACCGGGAACAACACGGTGTCGCCCACTTCGTCCGCGAGTTTTTTCGACCAACCCTTGATCACCTCGTTACGCGGGTCGCTGTCTTTATAGATCGCGTGGCCAAAGCCCATGATCTTGTCCTTGCGCGCCAGCATGCCGAGGGTGCCTTCCACCGCTTCCTGGGCAGAAGAGAAACGCTCGATCATCTCCATCGCCGCTTCGTTGGCACCACCGTGCAACGGGCCACGCAGGGAGCCGATGGCGGCGGTGACGCAGGAATACAGGTCCGACAGGGTCGACGCACACACGCGGGCGGTGAAGGTCGAGGCGTTGAATTCGTGCTCGGCGTAGAGAATCAGCGACACGTTCATCACCTTGACGTGCAAGTCGCTGGGCTTCTTGTCGTGCAGCAGGTGCAGGAAGTGCCCGCCGATGCTCGGCTCGTCGGTCACGCAGTTGATGCGCTGGCCGTCGTGGCTGAAGCGGTACCAGTAGCACATGATCGCCGGGAACGCGGCCAGCAGGCGGTCGGTCACGTCGCGCTGCACGGAGAAGTCTTTCTCCGGCTCGATATTGCCCAGGAACGAGCAACCGGTGCGCATCACGTCCATCGGGTGCGCGTCGGCGGGGATGCGTTCCAGCACTTCTTTCAGCGCCTGGGGCAGGTCGCGCAGTTTGCCGAGCTTGGCGGTGTAGGCGGCCAGTTCGGCTTTGGTCGGCAGTTCGCCGTAGAGCAGCAGGTAAGCGACTTCTTCAAACTGGGCATCGGCGGCGAGTTCGCGCACGTCGTAGCCGCGATAGGTCAAGCCGGCACCGGCCTGGCCCACGGTGGACAGTGCGGTTTGCCCGGCAACCTGGCCACGCAGGCCAGCTCCACTGAGTACTTTTGCTTCGGCCATGGTTATCTCCAATCTTGTAGTTATTAGTGAGGCGCTCGCGTTACTTCTTGGCGGCGAACAGCGCGTCGAGCTTCTGCTCGAAGGTGTGGTAGTCGATGCGATCATAAAGCTCCATGCGGGTTTGCATGGTGTCGATCACGTTCTGCTGGGTGCCGTCGCGACGGATCGCGGTGTAGACGTTCTCGGCCGCCTTGTTCATGGCGCGGAAGGCCGAGAGCGGGTACAGGACGATGGAAACATCCGCAGATTTCAGTTGATCGACGGTATAGAGAGGTGTCGCACCGAATTCGGTGATGTTGGCCAGGATCGGCGCTTTCACCCGGGAGGCGAACAGCTTGTACATCTCAAGCTCAGTGATGGCTTCCGGGAACACCATGTCGGCACCGGCCTCGATGCAGGCGGCCGCACGTTCCAGGGCGGATTCCAAACCTTCCACGGCCAGTGCGTCGGTGCGGGCCATGATCACGAAGCTGTCATCGGTACGCGCATCCACCGCAGCCTTGATGCGGTCGACCATTTCCTGCTGGGACACGATTTCTTTGTTCGGGCGATGGCCGCAACGCTTGGCGCCCACCTGGTCTTCGATATGGATCGCCGCCGCGCCGAACTTGATCATCGACTTGACGGTGCGCGCCACGTTGAACGCGGAGGAGCCGAAACCGGTGTCCACGTCCACCAGCAGCGGCAGGTCGCACACGTCGGTGATGCGGCGCACGTCCGTCAGCACGTCATCCAGGCCGGTGATGCCCAGGTCCGGCACACCGAGGGAGCCGGCAGCCACCCCGCCACCCGACAGGTAGATCGCCTTGAAGCCGGCGCGCTTGGCCAGCAGCGCATGGTTGGCGTTGATCGCGCCGACTACCTGCAACGGGTGCTCGCTGGCAACCGCGTCACGGAAACGCTGGCCTGGAGTGGTGTTGTTATTGGAACTCATGACTCACCTCGTGATTGGGGAGCGCCGTCCGGGAAGTGACGGGCAATGTTGCGTTTGGAGGCACCGATATGCCGGCGCATCAACAACTCGGCCAGTTCACCGTCGCGATCGGCAATCGCGTCAAGAATGCGGTGATGCTCGGCAAAGGCCTGGCGTGGACGATTGGGGGTGGCGGAGAACTGGATGCGGTACATGCGCACCAACTGATACAGCTCGCCGCACAACATTTGGGTCAGGGTGCGATTACCGGCGCCTTGAATTATCCGGTAATGAAAATCGAAGTCGCCTTCCTGCTGGTAGTAGCCGACACCGGCCTGGAAGGCCGCATCGCGCTCGTGGGTGTGCAACACCTGGCGCAGCTCTTCGATCTCGGCGTCGGTCATGCGCTCGGCGGCCAGACGGCAGGCCATGCCTTCCAGGGATTCGCGGATTTCGTAGAGTTCGATCAGTTCCTCATGGCTCAACGAGAC
The DNA here is from genome assembly GCF_037094675.1 of Pseudomonas sp. KK18. Taxonomy (NCBI): domain Bacteria; kingdom Pseudomonadati; phylum Pseudomonadota; class Gammaproteobacteria; order Pseudomonadales; family Pseudomonadaceae; genus Pseudomonas; species Pseudomonas sp. KK18. The sequence goes on along the minus strand of NZ_CP146605.1, from coordinate 1,816,206 downwards.
CACTCGCGCGCCCACATGGGGGATGCGCACCAGCAGGCGCTGGCCTTCCAGGCGATGAATCGCCTCGCGCAGCGGGCCACGGCTGATGCCATAGGTGCGCGCCAGTTCCGGCTCGGAGATCTTGCTGCCGGGGGCGATTTCGCCCTTGACGATGGCGGCCTGGATACGCCGGAAGACGTTCTCGGACATGGTCTGGGAATCGTCTTGGGCCATCACTGGGGTTTCCAGTTGATCCAGCATATTGTCGACACCTTTAAAAGCAATGCCGCAAAAACTAGCCAATCAGCCCCGGATAGTCAAAGAATAAATACACATTGTCGACAATCGTCTAATAACCCGCCTTGCACTCTATCGGGGCATGGCCGGCTGCCAGCGCTGGCGCCAGAAAACCTTCATGTTAGAATGCCGGCCACTTTTGCCTCACATCCCTGGATGAAAAGGCGCACGAGGGAGCTTGCGCAGCAATGCCAGTCGCCTTGAATTGAACATCGCACTGCACCGCGTCAGGATTTATGAGACTCAAGCCCTTCCCCCTTTTGCTTCTACTGTTTATCCCGGGCCTTGGCGTTGCTGCCGAGAAGACCGTTTATGGACTCAATGAATACGCCAAGTTGGCCGGCATTGACCTGGAAGTGGCCGCCAAGCTCGACACCGGCGCCAAGACCGCGTCCTTGAGCGCCCGCGACATCAAGCGCTTCAAGCGCAACGGCGAGTCCTGGGTGCGCTTCTACCTGGCCATCGACACCGCACACTCCCACCCCATCGAGCGCCCCCTGGCCCGCGTGAGCAAGATCAAGCGCCGCGCCGGTGACTACGACCCCGATGAAGACAAGAACTACACCGCCCGTCCAGTCATCGCCCTGGACATCTGCATGGGCACCGCTTTACGCAGTATCGAAGTGAACTTGACTGACCGCAGCGCCTTCCAATACCCGCTGCTGATCGGCTCCGAAGCGCTGAAACGCTTTGATGCGCTGGTCGACCCCAGTCTTAAATACGCGGCGGGCAAACCTGCCTGCGCCTCCGACGCTCATACCGCTGAGTAATTTGAATGCGCTCTCTTAATCTGCACCTGAAAATCCTGATCGCCGTTTTGGTGGTCTTGGGCATTTCGGTCACCGCCTATCAGATTTTCGTGCTGGGGATTCCCGTCACCGAGGACGCCACCGACGACCTGTGGAACATCGACGCCAAGGTCGAGTTCGTCGCCAGCGCCAAGGACCCGGTGAAAATCCAGATGTTCGTGCCGCCCCTGAGCCGCGACTTCGTCAGCCTGAATGAAAGCTTTATCTCGAATAACTACGGCGTCAGCGTCAATCGCCTCGACGGCAACCGCAAGGTCACCTGGTCGGCACGCCGGGCCAAGGGCAACCAGACCCTCTACTACCGCCTGGTGCTGACCAAGCGTTACAGCGGTGAAAAGGTCAAGGTCAAGGGCCCGACCTTCCGCGACAGCATCGCCGTCGAAGGCCCGGAAAAAATCGCCGCCGAAGCCCTGCTGGCGCCGATCCGCCAGCACTCGGCCGACGTCGAGACCTTTATCAGCGAAGCCATCAAGCGCACCAACAACCTCAACGACGACAACGTGAAGCTGCTGCTGGCGGGCGACCCGTCGACGCCGCACAAGGCCAAGATCGTCGAGTTGCTGCTGTCCATCGCCCATGTGCCGGTGGAAAAGGTCCACACCATCCGCCTGGTGGCCGACCAGCCGCAAACCCCGGAACTCTGGCTGCGCAGTTTCAATGGCAACGACTGGCTGTACTTCAACCCCGACACCGGCGAGCAAGGCCTGCCGGCCGACCGCCTGCTGTGGTGGACCGGTGATGAAAACCTGATCACCGTCGACGGCGGCAAGAAGGCCATGGTGACCTTCAGCCTCAACAACAGCGAAATGAACGCGATTCGCCTGGCCAAGCTGACGGACGAAAACACCGACGCCAACTTCCTCGAGTACTCGCTGTACGGCCTGCCGCTGCAAACCCAGCAGACCTTCATGATCATGGTGATGATCCCGATTGGCGTGCTGGTGATCCTGATCCTGCGCAACCTGATCGGCCTGCAGACCCTTGGCACGTTTACCCCGGTGCTGATTGCCCTGGCGTTCCGCGAGACACAGCTGGGCTTCGGGATTGTGCTGTTCACCATTATTACGGCGCTGGGGCTGTCGCTTCGGTCTTACCTGGAACACTTGAAGCTGCAGATGCTGCCGAGGCTCTCGGTGGTGCTGACCTTCGTGGTGGTGCTGATCGCCGCCATCAGTCTGTTCAGCCACAAGCTCGGCCTGGAGCGCGGGTTGTCGGTGGCACTGTTCCCGATGGTGATCCTGACCATGACCATCGAACGCCTGTCGATCACCTGGGAAGAACGCGGTGGCGGCCATGCGATGAAAGTCGCGATCGGCACGCTGTTCGCCGCGTCCCTGGCGCACATCATCATGAGCGTGCCGGAACTGATCTACTTCGTGTTCACCTTCCCGGCGATCCTGTTGATCCTGGTGGGCTTCATGCTGGCCATGGGTCGTTATCGCGGCTACCGCCTGACCGAACTGGTGCGTTTCAAGGCCTTCCTCAAGGCTGACTCGTAATGTTCGGCTTCTGGAAGACCTGGAAGGCCCTGGAAGCGCGGGGGATCATGGGCATCAACCGGCGAAATGCCGACTACGTGCTCAAGTACAACAAGCGCAGCCTGTATCCGATCGTCGATGACAAGATCATCACCAAGGAACGGGCCATGGCCGCCGGCATCCACGTGCCGGAAATGTACGGGGTCATTTCCACCGAGAAGGAAATCGACAAGCTCGACGAGATCATCGGCGGGCGCAGCGACTTCGTGATCAAGCCGGCCCAGGGCGCCGGTGGTGACGGTATCCTGGTGATCGCCGACCGTTTTGAAGGGCGCTACCGGACCGTCTCCGGCAAGATCATCAGCCATGAAGAAATCGAGCATCAGATTTCCAGCATCCTCACCGGCCTGTATTCCCTCGGCGGCCACCGTGACCGCGCGCTGATCGAATACCGGGTGGTGCCCGACCAGATCTTCAAGAGCATCAGCTACGAAGGCGTACCGGACATCCGCATCATTGTGCTGATGGGCTACCCGGTGATGGCCATGCTGCGCTTGCCCACCCGCCAGTCCGGCGGCAAGGCCAACCTGCACCAGGGCGCGATTGGCGTGGGTGTCGACCTCGCCACCGGCCTGACCCTGCGCGGCACCTGGCTGAACAACATCATCACCAAGCACCCCGACACCACCAATGCGGTGGACGGCGTGCAACTGCCCAACTGGGACGGGTTCATGAAGCTCGCCGCCGGCTGCTACGAGCTGTGCGGCCTGGGCTATATCGGCGTGGATATGGTGCTGGACCAGGAAAAGGGTCCGTTGATCCTGGAACTTAACGCTCGCCCGGGGCTGAACATCCAGATTGCCAACGACTGCGGCCTGACCTTGCGCACCCATGCCGTGGAGGCTCGACTGGAAGAGCTGAAGGCGGCGGGAGTAACGGAAACACCGGAGGAACGGGTTAAGTTTGTGCAGGAAATGTTTGGGCATATTCCGGCGGTCGAGGGATAAACCCAGTGACCTGCTCCGTACACCCGCTGCCCTACCGGGCCAACCCTGCCGAATACTTTGCAGCAATCCGCCGTGCGCCCGGCGCGGTGCTGCTGGACAGTGGCCGACCGGCGGCCGAGCGCGGCCGTTATGACCTGCTGAGCGCCTGGCCCGAGACGACCCTGGCGGTACTGCCCGACGAAAGCGGCAGTGATTTCCTGCAGCGCCTGCGGGAAAACCTGACGTTGCTGGGTGAAGCCACGATCCCCGCGCCCTACGAGCTGCCGTTTGCCGGCGGCCTCATCGGCTACCTGAGCTACGACTTCGGTCGTCATCTTGAGCACCTGCCGCACCTGGCGGTGGACGACCTGCACCTGCCGGATGCACGCTTCGGCCTGTACGCCTGGGCCTTGATCAGCGATCACCAGGCGCAGACCAGCCAACTGGTGTTCCACCCCAAACTGGCGGAAAGCGAACGGCAACGCCTGATTACCTTGTTCGGTCAGCCGACCATCAGCGCATCGGCCACCTTCAAGCTGCAAGGCCCAATGGCCCCGGACGTGACAGCCGACACCTACCAGCACGCCCTCGCCCGTATCCAGGACTACATCCAGGCCGGTGACTGCTACCAGGTCAACTTTGCCCAACGTTTCCGTGCCCCGTGCAGTGGCGATCCGTGGGTGGCCTACTGCGCCTTGCGCGAAGCCTGCCCGACGCCGTTTTCCGGGTTCCAAAGCTTGCCGGATGATGGCGCGGTATTGAGTTTATCGCCGGAGCGCTTCGTCAAAATCAGCCAGCGCCAGGTGGAAACCCGCCCGATCAAGGGCACCCGGCCAAGGGGTGCGACGCCTGAGGAAGATGCAGCCAACGCCGCTGAATTGCTGGCCAGCCCCAAGGATCGTGCCGAAAACCTGATGATCGTCGACCTGCTGCGCAACGACCTGGGCCGCACCTGCCGTACCGGCTCGGTGAAAGTGCCGGAGTTGTTCAGCCTGGAAAGCTATCCCAACGTGCATCATCTGGTGAGCAGCGTCACCGGTGAGCTGGCGGACGATAAAGACGCCCTCGACCTGATCGCCGGCAGCTTCCCCGGCGGCTCCATCACCGGCGCACCGAAGATTCGCGCGATGCAGATCATCGACGAGCTGGAGCCGACCCGGCGCGGGTTGTATTGCGGTTCGCTGGTGTATCTGGACGTGCGCGGCGAGATGGACAGCTCCATCGCCATTCGCAGCCTGTTGGTCAAGGATGGTCAGGTGTGCTGCTGGGGCGGCGGCGGGATTGTCGCGGACTCGGAGTGGCAGGCGGAGTATCAGGAGTCGATGACCAAGGTGCGGGTGTTGTTACAAACCTTGGAAAGCCTGTAGCACCCAGCCCCTTCCTGGCTCGCTGACGTAGAGCCACGCAGCAGAAAAGACCTGAATCAGTACCGAAGTAGACGGGGTCGAAGCCGGAGGATAGCGTCCGGTTTCAACCGTCCACCAGCCGTCTGTGAAGGATCACATGAAACGACTGCCTACTTGTCAGGAAAGATTTCCGAGATTGCGCATTCCTTATGAGAGTTTGCTGGCAGGGGTCTAGGCTGTGCAGTGGCCACTCCGGCCCCATCGCGAGCAAGCCCGGCTCCCACAGGGGAGCGCGGTCAACATGTGGGAGCTGGCTTGCCTGCGATGAAGGCGTCAGCCACGCCAAAGAACTTACAGGCTCAACGAACGATTCGACGCCTTGATGAACTCCTTCTTCAAATCCTCAAACGTATGCACCGCCGGGAACTGCGGGAACTCGCGAATCACGTTCTCCGGCGCGTGGAACAGAATCCCACGGTCGGCCTCACCCAGCATGGTGGTGTCGTTGTAGGAATCACCAGCGGCAATCACGCGGTAGTACAGGGTCTTGAAGGCCAGCACCGACTGACGCTTGGGATCTTTCTGACGCAGCTGGTAGCTCACCACCCGGTCACTCTCGTCGGTGATCAACCGGTGGCACAGCAAGGTCGGGAAACCCAGTTGGCGCATCAGCGGCTGGGAGAACTCATAGAAGGTGTCAGACAGGATCACCACCTGGAAGCGCTCGCGCAGCCAATTGACGAACTCGATGGCGCCGTCCAGCGGCTTGAGGGTGGCGATCACTTCCTGGATGTCCGAGAGCTTCAGCCCATGCTCATCAAGAATGCGCAGGCGCTGTTTCATCAGCACGTCGTAGTCGGGGATGTCCCGGGTGGTGGCCCGCAAGGATTCAATACCGGTTTTTTCGGCGAAGGCGATCCAGATTTCCGGAACCAGCACCCCTTCCAGGTCGAGACAGGCAATTTCCACAAGACACTCCCATTTAAAGTTATTGAGTTGAGCGAGCAAAAGGACTGCCGAACTCTAGCGATTCACGCTGGCCGCCGCAACGCAGGCGGGATTTTGTTACCATCGCCCCCCTATAGAGCGCTCAGCGCCACTGACCTGTAGGAACCGTCCTGATGAACCAAGCCTTCGACGTCGCTGAACTCGCCGCGACTTACGCCAACAAATCCGCCCAGGACATTCTCAAGCTGGCCTTCAGCCAGTTTGGCGACGACCTGTGGATCTCTTTCAGCGGTGCCGAGGACGTGGTGCTGGTAGACATGGCCTGGAAGCTGAACAAGAACGTCAAGGTGTTCAGCCTCGACACCGGTCGCCTGCACCCGGAGACCTACCGGTTTATCGAGCAGGTGCGTGAGTTCTACAAGATCGACATCGAACTGATCTCGCCGGACCAGAGCAAGCTGGAACCCTTCGTCAAGGAAAAGGGCCTGTTCAGTTTCTACAAGGACGGCCATGGCGAGTGCTGTGGCGTGCGCAAGATCGAACCGCTGCGCCGCAAGCTGTCCGGTGTGAGCGCCTGGGCCACCGGCCAGCGCCGCGACCAGAGCCCCGGCACCCGCAGCCAGGTGGCCGCGCTGGAAATCGATACGGCTTTTTCCACCCCGGAACGCACCCTGTACAAGTTCAACCCGCTGGCGCAGATGACCAGTGAGGAAGTATGGGGTTACATCCGCATGCTGGAGTTGCCGTACAACAGCCTGCACGAGCGCGGTTTTATCAGCATCGGCTGTGAGCCGTGCACCCGTCCGGTACTGCCGAACCAGCACGAACGCGAAGGCCGTTGGTGGTGGGAAGAAGCAACCCAAAAAGAATGCGGGTTGCACGCCGGGAACATCATCAGCAAGGCGTAACGCCTGAGCCAGAATCCTGTACACAGAAATGTCACCATCGGTGCCATTTTTGTGTGCATTTATAAGATCCTGCACCGAAAAGTTACATCCTCCCTCGTCACACCTCTTCTAAAATCCCCGCCCCTCTCTGCGCTACAAAATAAATAGCTGTTCAAACGGTCAATTTATATCGCTTTAAATTCAGCCGGTTATTTCCAATCACGCTAAAAACCAAATCGCCGTGTATTTCATCCGGCGAAAATCTGGCACGCATGTGGCTTAAGGCAAAACACACTTTGTATACAATTAATAAAAAAGATACATACACTTTGACATCAGCCGCTCTCCTGCTGATGTCCAGGAGCCTGCCGGAATGCGTACAAGTCTCTCCAATAACATCGCACTGGATCTGCCCTCCTCCACCCTGAACCCCGAGGCCACGAGCCCCGGCCCGTTGGTCCTCAGCCCGCGCCTGCACAACAAGGACCTGGCGCCTACCAAGGCCGAAGGCCGGCGCTGGGGCCGCTACAGCATCTTTGCCTTGTGGACCAACGATGTGCACAACATCGCCAACTACTCCTTCGCCATCGGCCTGTATGCGCTGGGCCTGGGTGGCTGGCAGATTCTGCTGTCCCTGGGGATCGGCGCGGCGCTGGTGTACTTCTTCATGAACCTGTCGGGCTATATGGGGCAGAAGACCGGCGTACCGTTTCCAGTGATCAGCCGTATCAGTTTTGGCATCCATGGTGCGCAGATCCCGGCACTGATTCGTGCGGTGATCGCGATTGCCTGGTTCGGGATACAGACCTACCTGGCCTCGGTGGTTTTCCGCGTGCTGTTGACGGCGGTTCACCCAGGTTTTGCCGACTACGACCACAACTCGATCCTCGGCCTGTCCACCCTGGGCTGGGCGTGTTTTGTGGCGATCTGGTTTGTGCAGCTCGCCATCCTCGCCTATGGGATGGAGATGGTGCGCCGCTATGAAGCCTTCGCCGGGCCGGTGATTCTGCTGACAGTAGCGTCCCTGGCCGGCTGGATGTATTTCCAGGCCGGCGGCCAGATCGCCTGGTCGATCCGCGAGCCGCTGACCGGTGGTGAGATGTGGCGCAATATCTTTGCCGGCGGCGCGCTGTGGCTGGCGATCTACGGCACGCTGATCCTGAATTTCTGCGACTTCGCCCGCTCCTCGCCGTGCCGCAAGACCATCAAGGTCGGCAACTTCTGGGGCCTGCCGGTGAATATCCTGGTGTTCGCGGCCATCACCGTGCTGCTGTGCGGCGGGCAGTTCCACCTCAATGGCCGGGTGATCGAGAGCCCTACGGAAATCATTGCGGCGATACCCAACACATTCTTCCTGGTGCTGGGCTGCCTAGCGTTCCTGATTGTGACCGTGGCGGTGAACATCATGGCCAACTTCGTCGCACCCGCCTTTGTGCTGAGCAACCTGGCGCCCAAGTACCTGAACTTCCGCCGCGCCGGGCTGATCAGCGCCACCGTGGCGGTGTTGATCCTGCCGTGGAACCTCTACAACAGCCCGCTGGTGATCGTGTATTTCCTCTCGGGGCTGGGCGCTCTGCTGGGGCCGTTGTACGGCGTGATCATGGTCGACTACTGGTTGATCCGTAAAAGCCAGGTGGACGTGCCGCAGTTGTATAGCGAAGACCCGAATGGCGCTTATTACTACAGCCGCGGGATCAATTTGCGGGCGGTGGCGGCGTTTATTCCTGCGGCGGTGATCGCCATTCTCCTCGCCCTGCTGCCCGGTTTCGCCCTCGTCTCGCCCTTCTCCTGGCTGATTGGCGCCGGTATTGCAGGGCTGCTGTACCTGCTGTTCGCCAAGCGCCAGCCGTACTACGCCGATGTGAGCGGCGAAAGCATTGCAGTCGATAACGTCAGTCATTAAGTAAGGACATTCCATGCGCATCCTTGTGGTCAACGTCAACACCACCGAGTCCATCACCGAGGCCATCGCCAAACAGGCACGGGCGGTGGCGTCCCCCGGCACCGAGATCGTCGGCCTGACTCCGTTTTTCGGTGCCGAATCGGTGGAAGGCAATTTCGAAAGCTACCTGGCGGCCATCGCGGTGATGGACCGGGTGATGGCTTACGACCAGCCGTTCGATGCGGTAATCCAGGCCGGCTACGGCGAACATGGCCGCGAAGGCTTGCAGGAGTTGCTCAACGTGCCGGTGGTGGACATCACCGAAGCGGCCGCCAGCACCGCGATGTTCCTCGGACATGCCTACTCCGTGGTGACGACTCTGGACCGCACCGTGCCGCTGATCGAGGACCGGCTGAAACTGGCCGGCTTATATCAGCGGTGCGCGTCGGTACGGGCCAGCGGCATGGCGGTATTGGAACTGGAGGAAGACCCGCTGCGGGCCATGGAGGCCATCGTGCGCCAGGCTGAATTGGCGATCAGCGAAGACAAGGCCGAAGTGATCTGCCTGGGCTGCGGCGGCATGGCCGGGCTGGATGAGCAGATTCGCTACCGCACGGGTGTGCCGGTGGTGGACGGTGTGACCTCGGCGGTCACGATTGCCGAAGGCCTGGTGCGGTTGGGACTGTCGACCTCGAAGATCCGCACGTATGCGACGCCGAGGCCGAAGAAAGTGATCGGCTGGCCCGGAAAGTTCGGACATTGAAGATCCAAAATGTGGGAGCGGACTTGCTCGCGAAAGCGGTGGATCAGTCGATGCATGTGGTGACTGTCACACCGCCTTCGCGAGCAAGCCCGCTCCCACACTTTGATCCCCACAAGGATCAAATGGCGCTGAACCGCCGCCCCAACTCGCGTTCGACAAACTGCTCCAGGATGAAATCCACAAACGCCCGGGTCTTGCCGGGCAGCAGCTTGTGTTCGGCGTAGTACAGCGAGATGTTGCCGTCGTCGACGTACCAGTCGGGCAGCACTCGCACCAGTTGGCCGCTGTCCAGATACGGCACCGCCATCGGCATGCTGACCAGCGCAATCCCCAGGCCCTGGGCGCTGGCGCAGCAGGCAGCGCCCGAGTCGCTCATGGTCATGCGCGGCTTGAGCACCAGCGGGCGTTGTTCGCGGGTGCGGTGGGTGAGTTGCCACGAACGCACGCGCCCGGTTTGCGGTGAGCGGATCAGGATGCCGTTGCACACAGACAAGTCCTCGGGCGCGACCACCGGCTTGCGTTTGGCGAGGTATTCCGGTGAGGCCAGCAGGATCCGGTGAGCCGGCGCCAGCTTGCGCGCGACCACGCCCTGGGGCAGCTCAAAACCACCGCCGATCGCGGCATCGAAACCCTGGCCGATCAGGTCCACCTGGCGGTTATCGAAATGCCAGTCGGGGTTGATATCAGGAAAGCGCTTTAGAAACTCCCCCAGCAACGGCACCACATAACGGTTGCCGAACACCGTGCCCATGCTCACTTTCAGCGTGCCCACTGGCCGCCCTTCGGCACTGGCCAGGTTAGCCACGGCGTTTTGAATGGTGGTGAGGCTGCCGCTGACTTCTTCGAGGAAGAGCTTGCCGGCCTCAGTCAGCGTCAGGCGCCGGGTACTGCGCTGGAACAGCCTTACACCCAGGCGCGCCTCCAGCTTGGCCACACTTTTGCCCACGGCCGCCGGGGTCAGGCTCAGGTGCCGGGCAGCCTCGGCAAAACTGCCGCCTTCGGCGCTGCGCACGAAGCATTCGATACTGCCAAAGCTTTCCATATCGCCCCACTCTAAACTTTTGGTTTACACAGACTATAGCAATCACGGTCTACCGGGCGCGCCGGGTGAGGTCGATACTCGACTCCAACCTCAACACACCTTTTGGAGATCGACATGACCACACAGAACCTCAGCGGCAAAGTCGCCTTGATCCAGGGCGGTTCCCGCGGTATCGGCGCCGCCATCGTCAAGCGCCTGGCCGCACAGGGCGCTGCCGTCGCCTTTACCTACGTCAGTTCGGCTGCCAAGGCTGTAGAGTTGCAGAACAGCGTGATCAGCCAAGGCGGCAAAGCCCTGGCGATTCATGCCGACAGCGCCGACGCAGACGCCATCCGCAGCGCCGTCAACGCCACCGTCGAAGCGTTCGGGCGCCTGGATATCCTGGTCAACAACGCAGGCGTGCTGGCCGTCGGCCCGCTGGAAGATTTCAAGCTGGAAGACTTCGACCGCACCCTCGCCATCAACGTACGCAGCGTATTTGTCGCCACCCAGGAAGCCGCGCGGCACATGGGCGAAGGTGGCCGCATCATCAACATCGGCAGCACCAATGCCGATCGCATGCCGTTTGCCGGTGGCGGCCCGTACGCCATGAGCAAATCGGCGCTGGTCGGCCTGACCAAAGGCCTGGCCCGCGACCTGGGCCCACGGGGCATCACCATCAATAACGTACAGCCAGGCCCGGTGGACACCGACATGAACCCGGCAAGCGGTGATTTCGCCGAAAGCCTGATCGGCTTCATGGCCGTGGGCCGTTATGGCCATGTAGAAGAGATCGCCAGTTTCGTCGCCTATCTGGCAGGCCCTGAGGCCGGCTACATCACCGGCGCCAGCCTGACCATCGACGGTGGTTTCGGCGCCTGAACCAACGCTGCGACATCACACCACGCTCCGACCTTGGTCGACACTGACTAACGCCAAGCATCATGCGAGACTGTTCGCCCGGGCCGGGAATGCCCGGGCGTTCTTATGTCTGGAGTTCTCATGACGCTGTCCAGCGGGCTGATCGCCGCCGTTGCCCTGGCCTATATGGCCATTATGTTTGCCATCGCCTTTTACGGTGACCGTCGCCATGCGCCGCTGCCGCCGCGGATGCGTGCCTGGGTGTATAGCCTGTCGCTGGCGGTGTATTGCACCAGCTGGACATTCTTTGGTGCCGTAGGCCAGGCGGCCGAACAGTTGTGGGCGTTTTTACCGATCTATCTGGGACCGGTGCTGCTGTTGGTGCTCGCGCCGTGGGTCCTGCAGAAGATGGTGCTGATCAGCAAGCAGGAAAACATCACCTCCATCGCCGACTTTATCGCCGCCCGTTACGGCAAATCCCAATCCCTGGCGGTAGTGGTGGCGCTGATCTGTCTGGTGGGCGTCCTGCCTTATATAGCCTTGCAACTCAAAGGCATCGTGCTGGGGGTGAACCTGCTGATCGGCGCCAGCGCCGACACCACGGGCACCCGCTCCCAGGACACGGCGCTGATCGTGTCGCTGGTATTGGCGTTGTTCACCATTGTGTTCGGTACCCGCAACCTGGACGCCACGGAACACCACCGCGGCATGGTGCTGGCGATTGCCTTTGAATCGTTGGTCAAGCTGTTCGCGTTTCTCGCCGTCGGTGCGTTTGTGACCTACGGCCTGTACGACGGTTTCGACGATTTGTTCAGCCAGGCGATGCTCGCGCCACGGCTGGAGGAATACTGGAAAGAGACCGTCAACTGGCCCTCGATGGTGGTGCAGACCGGCGTCGCCATGATGGCGATCATCTGCCTGCCCCGGCAATTCCATGTCACCGTGGTGGAAAATATCGACCCCCAGGACCTGCGCCTGGCCAAGTGGGTATTCCCGGCCTATCTGATCCTGGCCGCCCTGTTTGTGATCCCGATTGCCCTCGGCGGGAAGATGCTGCTGCCGGGTTCGGTATTGCCGGATTCCTACGTGATCAGCCTGCCGTTGGCCGAAGCCCACCCGGCGCTCGCGGTGCTGGCGTTTATCGGCGGCGCTTCGGCGGCTACGGGCATGGTGATCGTCGCGAGCATCGCCCTGTCGACCATGGTCTCCAACGACATGTTGCTGCCCTGGCTGCTGCGCCGTTCCAGTGCCGAGCGGCCGTTCGAAGTGTTCCGTCACTGGATGCTGTCGGTACGCCGGGTGAGCATTGTCATCATCCTGCTGCTGGCTTACGTCAGTTACCGGCTGCTGGGGTCCTCCGCCAGCCTTGCAACCATTGGCCAGATTGCGTTCGCCGCCGTGACCCAGCTGGCACCGGCGATGCTGGGTGCGCTGTACTGGAAACAGGCCAACCGGCGCGGCGTGTTTGCCGGATTGGCGGCGGGTACGTTCCTGTGGTTCTACACCTTGGTCCTGCCGGTCACCGCGAAAAGCCTGGGCTGGTCGTTCAGCCTTTTCCCGGGCATGACGTGGCTGCATTCGCATCCGCTGGGCTTGTCTGTAACTTCTCTGACGCTGGGCACCGTATTTTCCCTGGCGGGTAACTTCACACTGTTTGTGTGGGTCTCAATGCTGTCGCGTACGCGGGTGTCGGAGCATTGGCAGGCCGGGCGTTTTATTGGCCAGGAAATCAGCCAGCGAGCCAGCGCCCGCTCAATGCTTTCGGTGCAGATCAATGATTTGCTCAGCCTCGCAGCGCGGTTTGTCGGTGAAGAACGGGCTCACCAGAGTTTTGTGCGCTTCGCCTATCGCCAAGGCAAAGGGTTTAACCCCAACCAGAACGCTGACAATGACTGGATTGCCCACACCGAACGCCTGTTGGCCGGTGTGCTCGGGGCTTCATCGACCCGCGCAGTGGTGAAAGCCGCCATTGAAGGCAGGGAAATGCAGTTGGAGGACGTAGTACGCATCGCCGACGAGGCGTCGGAAGTGCTGCAGTTCAACCGGGCATTGCTGCAAGGCGCCATCGAAAACATCACCCAGGGCATCAGCGTGGTCGACCAGTCCCTGCGGCTGGTGGCGTGGAACCGGCGGTACCTGGAGCTGTTCAATTACCCCGAAGGCCTGATCAGTGTGGGCCGGCCGATAGCCGACATCATTCGCTACAACGCCGAGCGCGGGCTGTGCGGCCCGGGCGAGGCCGAAGTGCACGTGGCGCGCCGCCTGCACTGGATGCGTCAGGGCCGTGCGCATACCTCCGAGCGGCTGTTTCCCAATGGCCGGGTGATCGAGCTGATCGGCAACCCGATGCCGGGTGGCGGGTTTGTGATGAGCTTCACCGACATCACCGCGTTCCGCGAAGCCGAGCAGGCGTTGACCGAGGCCAATGAAGGCCTGGAACAGCGGGTGACCGAGCGAACCCACGAACTGTCGCAACTCAACGTCGCGCTGACCGATGCCAAGGGCGTGGCCGAGACCGCCAGCCAGTCGAAAACCCGGTTCCTCGCAGCGGTCAGTCACGACTTGATGCAACCGTTGAACGCCGCAAGGCTGTTCTCTGCCGCCCTCTCCCACCAGAACGACGGCATGTCGCCGGATGCCCGGCAGTTGGTGCAGCATCTGGACAGCTCGTTGCGTTCGGCGGAAGACCTGATCAGCGACCTGCTGGATATTTCGCGCCTGGAAAACGGCAAGATCAATCCGCAGCGCCAGCCCTTCGTGCTCAATGAACTGTTCGATACGCTGGGCGCCGAGTTCAAGGCGCTGGCTCAGGAGCAGGGCTTGCGCTTCCGCCTGCGGGGCAGCCGTTTGCGGGTCGACAGCGACATCAAGTTGCTGCGGCGGGTGTTGCAGAATTTCCTCACCAACGCGTTCCGGTATGCCGACGGGCCGGTGCTATTGGGTGTGCGGCGCCGTCGCGGCGAGTTGTGCCTGGAAGTATGGGACCGTGGTCCCGGGATTCCCCAGGACAAGCAAAAAGTCATCTTCGAGGAATTCAAACGCCTGGACAGTCACCAGACCCGTGCCGAGAAAGGCCTGGGACTGGGCCTGGCGATTGCCGATGGCCTGTGCCGCGTGCTCGGGCACCGCTTGAGCGTGCGTTCATGGCCGGGCAAAGGCAGCGTGTTCAGCGTGCGTGTGCCGTTGGCGCGCACTCAGGTCAGCGCGCCTGCCAAGCCGGCGCAGGAAAGCGGCCAGCCGTTGAGCGGTGCACAGGTGCTGTGTGTGGATAACGAAGAAAGCATCCTGATCGGCATGCGCAGTTTGCTCACGCGCTGGGGCTGTGAAGTCTGGACCGCCCGCGACCAGGCGCAATGTGCCGCGTTGCTGGCCGAGGGTGTGCGGCCGCAACTGGCCCTGGTGGATTACCACCTCGACCACGGCGAGACCGGCACCGAGTTGATGGGCTGGCTGCGGGCACAACTGGCAGAGCCGATTCCGGGTGTGGTGATCAGTGCCGACGGGCGGCCGGAGATGGTGGCCCAGGTGCATGCGGCAGGGTTGGATTACCTGGCCAAGCCGGTGAAGCCGGCGGCGTTGCGGGCTTTGTTGAGCCGGCACCTGCCGCTTTAGCCCATGTGGGAGCTGGCTTGCCTGCGATGGCATCGCCTCGGTGTATCTGGAGGAACGAGGCGCCTGCATCGCAGGCAAGCCAGCTCCCACAGAGACCGGTGACTATTCTGGCAACTGCGCCACGCCGTCTTCATCGGTCATCGCCCGTTCCAGCAGGTCGGCCGGCAGGCTTTTGCTGGCGCGGGCGCCGAGCAGCTTCAGTTGCTCGGTACGGCTCACCAGGTTTCCGCGTCCGTCGGTCAGCTTGTTGCGCGCTGCGCTGTAGGCTTTGTCCAACTGCTGCAGGCGGTTGCCTACCTCGTCCAGGTCCTGGATAAACAGCACGAACTTGTCGTACAGCCAACCGGCGCGCTCGGCAATTTCCCGGGCGTTCTGGCTTTGCCGTTCCTGTTTCCACAGGCTGTCGATCACCCGCAAGGTGGCCAACAGCGTGGTCGGGCTGACGATCACGATGTTGCGGTCGAAGGCTTCCTGGAACAGGTTCGGCTCGGCTTGAAGCGCCGCCGAAAATGCGGCTTCAATGGGCACGAACAGCAGCACGAAATCCAGGCTGTGCAGGCCTTCCAGACGTTTGTAGTCCTTGCCGGCCAGGCCTTTGACGTGGTTGCGCAAGGACAGTACGTGCTGCTTGAGGGCTGCCTGGCCGATCGCCTGGTCGTCCTCGGCGACGTACTGTTGATAGGCGGTCAGGCTGACCTTGGAGTCCACCACTACCTGCTTGTCCCCCGGCAGCATGATCAACACGTCGGGCTGGAAGCGTTCGCCGTCCGGGCCTTTGAGGTTGACCTGGGTCTGGTACTCGCGGCCCTTTTCCAGACCGGCATGTTCCAGCACCCGCTCCAGGATCAACTCGCCCCAGTTGCCCTGGGTTTTCTGGCCCTTGAGGGCGCGGGTCAGGTTGGTGGCTTCATCGGACAGGCGCAGGTTCAGCTGTTGCAGGCGCTCCAGCTCCTTGGCCAGGGAAAACCGCTCGCGGGCTTCGCTCTGGTAGCTTTCTTCGACACGCTTTTCGAACGACTGGATGCGCTCCTTGAGCGGGTCGAGCAATTGGCCGAGGCGCTGTTGGCTGGTTTCGGCGAAGCGTTGCTCGCGCTCGTCGAAGATCTTCCCGGCGAGTTCAGCGAACTGCGCGCGCAGCTCATCACGGGAACCTTGCAGGTCACTGAGGCGTTGCTGATGGCTTTCCTGTTGCTCGCGCAATTCGGCGCGCAGGGACGCGGACAAGGCATCCAGGCGGCGTAGTTCGGTTTCCTTGGCGGAACGGTCGAGGTTCCAGGCGTGGGCGGCGTCGCGGGCGTTGTCACGGTCGATCTGCAGCAGTTCGACTTCCCGGCGCACGGCGGCCAGATCAGCCTGTTTGGCAGCGTTGGCCTGGCTCAGGTCGCTGATTTCGTCACGGCTGGCGTCCAACTGCGCGGCGAGCCCTTCCTGGGCCAGTTGTGCGGTGGCCAGGCGCTCTTCGAGCAATTCCCAGCCGGCCATTCGCGCGCTCAGTCGGCGCTGAATCTGCCAGCACAGCCCCAACAGCGGCAACCCAGCAGCGGCGAGACCCAGCACAACACTGGTCCAGTCAAAAGCCATAGCGATTCCTGCCGTCACCCGAAAAGAAGAAGGTTAACCAAGCCAGCGCATTGAGGACAGCTCAGTCTTCGATCTGGCCCAGTTCACGCTGGGCGATGCGGTCACCGGCGCGGGCGGCCTGGCGCAGCAGTTCGTGGCCGATACGGCGGTCGCGGGCATTGCCGCACTCGCGGCACATCAACTGGCCCAGACGGCTTTGCGCCACCACCACGCCAGCACGAGCCGGTTGCTTGAGCAAATGCCCTGCAAAATGTTTGACGTTGGGGCTGTGGCCCAGGCGCGGGCTGTCGAGCAACCACAAGGCAACTTTCAGGGAAAAACGCTTGGGTGCGGTAACAACCTGAGGGCTGTCGGTAACAGAAGGTGATACTGAGCGAAACTTCATAAAGCACTGTGGGACAGAACGGAAGGCGCGCCACTCTACTCTTTTTTTCGTACAGGTAAAGCTGAAAAAAGCCTGCACGCCCGTTCTAGAGCAAGCGCTTGGGACAATCCACAGAAGCTGTGGATAACTCAGTGGACAACCGTTCTGTAAGTCCCGCAAAGGCCCATGGAACGGGGGCCGCAGTCAAACTGACGATTTTTTCACCAATAAAAAAAAGCTCGATTTTTCATTGACTTAAATTTTAGTTGCAGGCACCCGGGCGCTTTGCGGGGCGTATGTCAGTTCAGTTACACAGGGCGCCACCAATGTGCACAACTACCCACTCGCCGGTTATATCAACCGCGTTTTTTGCTCAGGCAGCGGCTAAGGAATGTTACCGCAGGCCCAGGACCCGAAAAGTTTTTTGCCTATCACACTTCCTTTCATCGTTTCAATCCGTTACTATCCGCGGCGTTAGTACCAAGCTGAAAGTCAATTCTGGTCGAACAACTCCCTCACGGCACCGCCGACAAAAAGGGATCGACCACCTCGATGGTTTCCAGGTATCACTTGCGACGACACGGCCTTTGAACAATGCAAAGGGTGTCGCGAAGTTTCCATACTCTGAAAGAACCAACCTGCAAATTGATCAGGATCTTCACCCCGGGCCCAGAACCTTTGCCCCTGTTGTGTTGCCTGCCCTCCTAAGTACCTACCTGCCAGCCCAAGCGCGCCAACTTAATAGCGCTTCAAACTGGCTGCTTTGTTCCAGTCGGGTTCTTCGTTCGATCAATGGTGATCAACGTCACTGGAACGTTTTAACGTTGCACGGTTCTTAACCGTGTCATTTGTAGGAACACCAATAATATGTCCACTCAAATCCACACTCAGGATGCCATTCGCACCCTCACCAACGCTTTTGCACCAATGAACTGCCTGATCATGGCCGCTCGCAAAGGCTGCTTCAGCTTTACCCTGGTCAACGAACACGGCATCGCTCGTCACAGCGAACGCCTGTACCCCGATCAATACTCCAGCGCAGAACCGCTGCAGGCCGTGATCGATCGTACTCGCCAGGCACTGGTTGCCTGATCGACCCGAATCGCTGAAACACAAAAACCCCGGTTAAAACCCGGGGTTTTTTATTGCCTGAAATTCAGGCGCGCTAAGTTTAAATTGATATAAACGATATAACTAAATGATGAAAATATTTTAAAAACAGTCCTTTACATCGTAAATATGACACTACACTTCAACTCAAGCGGCATGATCCGCTTCCGGCGGACCTGAGATCCGATTCACCGCTGCCAAGCCCTCGCTCAGGTATCGCCGATTAATTTCATGGATTGAGGCATTTATGGGCATCGCCGCCAGCGAATTGTGTCGTTATGTGATCCGGCCCACCCTGCTTTACCTGGGTCGCCATAACCAGACGGCTGAATCCCTGCTGCTGGGCATCGCCGCCAGCCAGTCGGCGCTCGGCTCAGCCCTGCACGACCGCCGCGGCCATGGCCTCTACAGCATCACCGAGCCGCGTCATCGCGCGCTGTGGGATAACTACCTGGCGCTGGACCCCGAGCGCGCCAGCCTGGTACGCGGACTCGCCAGCCAGCATGCCTTCCTCAGCGGGCCGCAGCTTGAGCTGACGGTCAACCTGCGCTACGCCACCGCCATCGCCTGGCTGCTGGTGGAACAACACCGCCCAAACCTGCCACCGGCCGACGACGTATTGGCGATGGCACGTATCTGGAAAGAAATATTTCACCCTCAAGGCCGGCTCCGGGATTTCACCCAGGCCTGGCAAACCTGTGTTTCACCCATGAATCACGTCGCCTGTTGACCGGGCGATTTGCAAGATTCGGCTAAAAACGTTGATTTTGGTCGGATTGTCCTACAAAACCGCTCTATCTCCTGTGTTTGAGCCTATAGCGCAAACATAAATTTATTGTTACTTTCCGCAGCGGTGATCACCACGGAGTTCTAATAATGAAAAAAGTAATGCTCAAGACGACACTTAGCCTCGCCGTTGCAATGGCATCCTCCCACGTGTTCGCGAGCGGCTTCGCCCTCAACGAACAAGACGTTGCCGGGATGGGTACCGGTTTTGCGGGACGTTCTTCATCTGCCGATAACGCAAGCACTGTTTATGGCAACCCTGCCGGTATGGCTCGCCTTGAAGGCCAGCAAATCACGGGTGGTGTTGCAGCCATCGATGCCTCGACCGACATCAAAGATGCCGGCGGCCGTTCCAGGGGCACCAACAAAGGCGACATGGTGCCCTTCACCGGCGTACCGTTCGGCTTCTACACCAACAAACTCAACGATCAGTGGGCTGTCGGCTTTGGTGTTTACGCACCGTTCGGCCTGGTGACTGATTACGAACGCGGCTTCCAGGGCAGCGGGTTCGGCAGCTACAGCAAAGTATCTGTAATCACTCTGCAGCCAACGGTCAGCTACGCATTCAACGACCGGGTTTCCATCGGTTTCGGTCCTACCATCAACCGGATCTCCGGCAAGCTGGAGTCCGAACTGACCCTGAACCCTGCCGTGCCTTCGACCAACGTCACGATCAAGGGCGACGATACCGCCATTGGTTTCAACGTCGGCGTACTGGTACAGGCCACCGATACCACGCGCGTCGGCCTGACCTACCACTCCAAGGTCAGCTACAAGCTTGACGGCCACACCGAGGTGACAGCGCCTGCCCCGACTGCCGGTGCCATTGGCAGTGGCCGCTACGACGCCTCGCTGAGCATCGACACGCCAGAGTCTTACGACCTGTCGGTAACCCAGGACCTGACTGACGCCTGGAAACTCTATGGCGGTGCTACCTGGACTCGCTGGAGCCGCCTGAAAGACATCACTGTCAAGAACCAGGGTGTAACGGGCGCCAACGGCTTCCTCGCACCGTCGGTCATCGGCACTATCACTGAACCTCAGAACTGGCACGACACCTGGGCCTACGCCCTGGGTACTTCGTACCAGGTCACCAAGCAAGTGGTACTGCGTACCGGCCTGACTTTCGACCAGTCGCCAACCAACAACACTGACCGTTCCCCACGTATTCCTACTGGCGACCGGACCATCTTCAGTGTGGGCCTGGGTTATGCCGTGATGGATAACATGACTGTTGACCTGGCTTATTCCTACCTGAAGGAAGAGCCGGTAAAAGTTAACAAGTCCAACGCACTGGGTTCCTACAGCGCCAAGTACGAAAACAGCGCCAACGGTTTCGGCCTGGGCGTGACGTACAAGTTCTGATGTAAAGCGGCACAAAAAAGCCCCGCACTCTTGCAAAAGAGGCGGGGCTTTTTTGTGGGCGGTGATCAGGGTTTGGAGGCCAACGCGTCTTCCACCGCCTTGATCAGGTCCGGGCTATCCGGCTTGGTCAGGCTGGAGAAGTTGGCGATCACCTTGCCCTGGCGGTCCACCACGTACTTGTAGAAATTCCACTTCGGCGCACTGCTCTGCTGCGCCAGGATCTTGAACAGATGCACCGCGTCCGGGCCCTTGACCTTCTGTGGTTCGGTCATGGTGAAGGTCACGCCGTAATTAACGTAACAAACCTTGGCAGTTTCCTCCCCGGTCTTGGCTTCCTGCTTGAAGTCATCGGACGGCACGCCAATCACTTCCAGCCCCTGGCCCTTGTAGCGCTGGTACAACGCTTCAAGCCCTTTGAACTGCGGCGCAAACCCGCAGAAGCTGGCGGTGTTGACGATCAGCAGCGGCTTGCCGGCAAAGCGCTGGCACAGGTCGATGGATTCCTTGGCGCGCAGCTTGGGCAACTGGCCTTCAAGCAACGGCGGGCACTCGGCAGCCATGGCGACACCGCCAAAAGCCACCATCAGAGCGGGTACTGCGAACCAGCGCATCTGCATGTGAGGTGTCCTTGAAAAGTCTCAGACACAGAACTTAACAGATCGCCATGCCCAACTGCATCAATGCCAGGCCGCCCTGTTGCCAGCCCCACCACGCCAGCAGCAGCAAGAGTCCTGCTCCTGCTGCGCCGAGCCAATGCCAGGCCGAATTCATGCCACCCCCATTTGCGCCTGCAAACGTGCCACCGGGCGCTCGCGCACCGGCCAGTTCAGCGCCGCTGCCACCAGGCTCAGGACGATTGCCACCTGCCAGATCAAATCGTAGCTGCCGGTTCGATCATAGACCACCCCGCCCAACCAGCCGCCGAGGAACGAGCCCAGTTGATGGAACAGGAACACGATCCCACCGAGCATGGAAAGGTTTCTGACACCAAACAAGGTCGCGACCGTGCCGTTGGTCAGTGGCACCGTGGACAGCCACAGGAAGCCCATCGCCATGCCGAACAGGTAGGCGCTGGTCTGCGTCACCGGCGCCCACAGGAAGATCACGATCACCACCGCCCGCAGCAGGTACAAACCGGTCAACAAACGGGGTTTGGACATGCGCCCGCCGAGCCATCCGGCGGTATAGGTGCCAAAGATATTGAACAGGCCGATCAATGCCAGCACGGTCGTCCCCACCGAGGCCGGCAAGTGCTGGTCCACCAGGTACGACGGCAAGTGCACGCCGATAAACACCACCTGGAAACCGCAGACAAAAAAGCCGAACGCCAGCAGCCAGAACCCTGAATGGGAGCAGGCCTCACCCAAGGCTTCGCGCAAGGTCTGCTGGCCAGCCACCGCAGGCAACGGTCGATCCTTGAGCATGGTCACCAACGGCACGATCAGCGCCACCATCAGGCCCAGCACCAGCAACGCGGCGGACCAGCCAAGCCAGCCGATCAAACCGAGGGTGCCCGGCAACATGGCGAACTGGCCGAACGAGCCGGCGGCGCTGGCGATACCCATGGCCATGCTGCGTTTTTCCGGCGCCACGGCACGCCCCACCACCCCGAGGATCACCGAGAACGAAGTACCCGACAGGCCAATGCCGATCAGCAACCCGGCACTCAGGGACAACGACCACGCTGAATCCGAAAGGCCCATGAACACCAGGCCCAGCGCGTAAAGCACACCACCGATCATCACCACCTTGGCGGCGCCGAAGCGGTCGGCCAAGGCGCCGGTAAACGGCTGTGCCAGGCCCCAGATCAGGTTTTGCAGGGCGATGGCAAAGGCAAAGGTTTCACGGCCCCAGCCGAATTCGGCACTCATGGGCGCCAGGAACAGGCCGAAGCCATGTCGCACGCCGAGGGACAACGCGAGGATCAGCGCACTCCCCACAAGAATCCAGCCGCTGGTGCGCCACATCGAGGTCATTTCTTATTCTCCGTTCGCGGGTATATACCCGCTTATCATCGAACAAACTCGCGTCAAGCGAGTTCATCCAGCAAGGCCAACAGGGTTTCGCGCTTTTCGGCGCCCAACTTATCAATCAATTTCTGCTGCGCCGCTTCCCAGGCCGGCAATGCGGCGGCGAGCCGTTCGAGACCCGCCTCGGTCAGCAAGACCAGGCGGTTGCGCAAGTCATCGCCCTCCACCAACTGCACCAGGCCCTCGCCTTCCAGCACCCGCAGGTTGCGCCCCAGTGTGCTGCGATCCAGGCCCATGGCGTCGGCCAGGCTGGAAATGCTCGGTTGATCGAGGCGCTGCAGATTACACAGCAAAGAATACTGGGCAACGTTGATCCCGAAGCCGTCGAGAGCGCCGTCGTAATGCCTGCTGACGCCACGAGCGGCGCGACGCAGGTTTGTGCATAAACATTGGGAGGCAAGCATGGAGCGTGTATATACCCGGGATTAATGAAATGCAAGAAAGTGTTACAGCACCAGACTGATCAACACCGCCAGTTCCAGCAGTTCCAACAGCGCGCCGGCGGTGTCGCCGGTGGTGCCGCCGAGGCGATTGACCATCAATTGGCGCAAGCCGATAAAACAAAGGGCAGCCACCAGCACGGCAATCCCGCCACTGAAACCGCCGATCAAGATACACGCCAGGCCGCTGAGGATCAGCACCTGTTGGCCGACGATCCGTGGCAAATGATCCGCCAGGGCCTGCCCCAGGCCACCGGCGCGCACATAGCGCGTGGTGAGAAACAGCGCCAGCATCGAAGCGCGGCCAATCAACGGTGCGAGGATCAGCGCGGCGCCGTTGTGCTGCTCGATCAATGCCACCAGCGCGGTGAATTTGAGCAGCAACACCAGGCCCAGGGTGACCACCGCGATCGGGCCGCTGCGCGGGTCTTTCATGATGGTCAGGGTGCGCTCGCGGTCACCGAAGCCACCGAGCCAGGCGTCGGCGCTGTCGGCCAGGCCGTCCAGGTGCAGGCCGCCACTGAGCAACACCCACGCGGTCAACAGCAGCGCGGCGTGCAGCAGCAATGGCGCGCCCATCAACACGGCGTTCAAGCCCCACAGCAGTAGCCCGAACAGCAGCCCCACCACCGGATAAAACAGCAACGAACGCCCCAGTTCCTGGGGTTGCGGCATGCCCGGCAAGCGAATCGGCAGGCTGCTGAGAAACTGCAAGGCGATCCAGAACGGCAACATGCTCAGCGTCCTTCCCTTAATACGCCATCCGCCTCGACCTGCAGGCTGAACAGGCCACCATGGCCGACTTCGACATTCAACAGTTGCTCACGCGGCAGGCCTCGCGCCTGGGCCAGCAGCAAACGCATGACTCCACCATGGCTGATCAGCAGCACTCGCTGGCCGGCATAGGCTTGATGCAAGCGGCCGACAGCCCCCAAAACACGCGCGGAGAACTGCGAAACCGGCTCGCCCTGCGGCGGCGTAAAACTGTAGGGATCAGCCCAGAACAGGCCCAGCGCGTCGGCGTCGGTTTCCATCAAGGCTGCAGCGCTCTGCCCTTCCCAGGCGCCGAAGTGCAGTTCCTGCAGATCCTTTTCGAGGGTGACCGGCAGGTTCAGGCGCGTGCCCAACTCCTCGGCAAACCGCGCACAACGTTGCAGCGGCGAACTGACCAGACGCTCCCAAGGGCCCTGCGCCACCACCGCCTCACGCATCTGCTCCCAGCCCTTGGCCGTGAGCGCATCGTCCAGGCTGCCGCGCAAGCCGCCGCCCAGTTCGGTTTCGCCGTGGCGCAGCAGGTCCAGGCGCAAAGTCATGCCGGGCGATCCGCTACGGCTGCTTCGGCGAAGGTCGCCATCTGCCCGTGCAGCGCGCAGGCCAGGCGCAGCAACGGCACAGCGAGCGCGGCGCCACTGCCTTCACCCAGGCGCAGCCCGAGTTCCAGCAAAGGCTCGGCGTTGAGGCTTTGCAGCACGTGACGATGGCCGGGCTCGGCACCGCGGTGGCCGAACAGCAGCCATTCACGACAGCCGGGGTTCAGGCGCGTCGCGACCAAGGCGGCGACGGTGCAGATAAAACCGTCCACCAGCACCACGACACCTTCTTGGGCACAGGCCAGATAGGCACCGACCAGTGCGGCAATCTCAAAGCCGCCGAGGTTGAACAGGGTTTTCAGTGCGTCGTCGCGGTCGCTGGCGTGCAGCGCAAGGGCGCGCTCGATGACGGCGACCTTATGGCTGACACCCTGGGCGTTCAGGCCGGTGCCGGGGCCGGTCAAGTCACTGACCTGGCAATCCAGCAGCGCGCAGGCCAGGGCACTGGCGGCGGTGGTGTTGCCAATGCCCATTTCGCCGCCGATAAACAGTTGCGCACCGCTGGTGATAGCGCGGTGCACGCTGTCGCGGCCGGCTTGCAGGGCCAGTTGGCCCTGGGCTTCGGTCATTGCCGGGCCGTTGACGAAGTTGGCGGTGCCGAGACCGATATTCAGGTGGCGGACGCCCGGCAGGTTCAACGTCGGGGTGATGGTGCCGAGGTCGACCACTTCCAGCTTGGCGTCGAGTTGGCGCGCAAGCACGCTGATGGCGGCGCCACCGGTGACGAAGTTGTGAAGCATCTGGCCAGTGACTTCCTGGGGGAAGGCGGAGACACCTTCGGCGACGACGCCGTGGTCGCCGGCAAAGATCGCGATCCACAGGTGGTCGACGCTGGGTTTGACCTGGCCCTGGAGGCCGGCCAGTTGGACGGCCACGGCTTCCAACTGGCCGAGGGAGCCGGCGGGTTTGGTCAGTTGCTGCTGACGGGCCAGGGCTTGTTCGTGGGCTTGGGGGTCGATCGCCTTGCAGGGGTTGAGCCACCAGGTGTCGGTCATTACGCAGTACCTTTCAAAGTCAGGGGCAGGCCGGCGACGGTCAGGACAACGCGCTGACAACGTTCGGCCAAGGCTTGATGCAGCCAACCGGCTTCATCGACATAGCGGCGAGTCAATTCGCCCAGCGGCACGACACCCATTCCGGTCTCGTTGCTGACAAAAATGATTTCTCCCGGGAGGGTGGCCAGGGTTTGTAGCAGGGCCTCACGCTCTTCTTTGAGACGGTCGGGGTCTTCGAGCATCAGCAGGTTGGTGAGCCATAGGGTCAGGCAGTCGACCAGCAGGCAATGGTTCGGGGTGGCGTTTTCCTTGAGGACACGGGCCAGTTCGACGGGCTCTTCGATCAGGCCCCATTCGGATGGGCGGCGTTCGCGGTGGTGGGCGACGCGTGCGGTCATTTCGCCGTCCAGGGGTTGGCTGGTCGCTATGTAGGTGACGCTTAGGCCGCTGTCGGTGGCGAGTTTTTCAGCCAGGCGGCTTTTGCCGGAGCGGGCGCCGCCGAGGATCAACTGGAGCATGGGTTGTGCCTCTGTTTTTGACTGTGTGTATATCCGTTATTTAGGTAACGGCGACTATTGGTTCCGCTCTTACAGCGGCTCACTTTTGAAGAGCGCAAAAGTAAGCAAAACGCTCTTGCCCCACCACTCGGCACCTCGCTTAGGCTCGGTGTGCCCTCACTCCGGCTTTGGACCGTGGGCCGCCGCGATGGGCCATCCTTGGCCCAGCGCGGCTAACCCGGCGTCCTGCCGGGTTACCCACGCTCCAAAGCCTGCGTTCGGCCAGCGTGGTTTAACGGGGCGCCCAAGATCAAGATCAAAATCAAGATCAAAAGCAAGAGCACAGCGGCCTACCGGCCGGCTTGAGTGTGGTGAAGCAACAGCAACAGCAAGATCAGAATCGGGCACGGTCAAATGTGGGAGCTGGCTTGCCTGCGATAGCATCAACTGGGTGTACCTGATGCACCGAGTTGTCTGCATCGCCGGCAAGCCAGCTCCTACAGAAAAGCAGAGCCACACCGCCCGTAGCAGTTGTCGAGCGCCAGCGAGGCTGCGTGCTTTTGATCTTGATCTGCTTTTGATTTTGATCTGCGGGCCCCGTCAACCACGATGGCCGCAAGTAGGCACGGTGGAGCGGGTAAACCGGCAAGGATGCCGGTTTAGCCGCGCCGGGCCATGGATGGCCCGTCGCGGCGGCCCGCGGAACCGGGCCGGAGTGCGGGCATGCCGAGCCTAAGCGAGGCACCGAGTGGTGGGGCAAAGACCTTTTGGTTACTTTTGGGGCGTTTGCCAAAAGTGACCCGCTGTAAGAGCGGAACCATAAGCGGCCGTTACCGCAGCAACGGATATGTACACCGTCCATTACAACCAACTCAAACCCCACACAACGAACGCAACAACCCGGTATCCAGATGCCGCTCTACCAAGTCCGCCAACCGCTCAATATCCCGCTCCCGCAACCCGTGATAATCCACCGATTGCACATCCTCCAACCCCGCCCACCGCAACAACGCACTACACGCAGCCGGCGTCTCAAACACCCCATGCAGATAGGTCCCGAGAACCTGCCCATCCTCACTCTGAGCCCCATCCAGGCGCCCATCGTCCAACTGCACCGCAGCCCGCACCAAGCCAGCGCCACTGGTTACACCCGCGTGGATCTCATACCCACTCACCTCGGCCTCCTCCAGCAACAACCGCCCCCGCACGTTACGCAGCTGCTTCTCCTCCTCCAGGGTCGTACTGAACGCCAACAACCCCAGCCCAGCGCTAGAACCACAAGGCCCTTCCAACCCCAGCGGGTCGTGCACCTGCTCGCCGAGCATCTGCAACCCACCACAAATCCCCAGCACCTTCCCGCCATAACGCAGGTGCCGCGCCACCGCCGTATCCCACCCGTTGGCCCGCAAATACGCCAAATCACTGCGCACACTCTTCGAGCCCGGCAAAATAATCAGGTCCGCCGCAGGAATCGCCTGCCCCGGCCCCACAAACTGCAAATCTACCTGCGGATGCAACCGCAACGGATCAAAATCCGTGTGATTACTGATCCGCGGCAACACCGGCACCACCACCTTGAGCACCTGCGCCGCCTTGTCGATCTGGCGCTGGTCGATGCCGTCCTCGGCCTCCAGGTGCAAATCCATCACATACGGCAACACCCCCACCACCGGCTTGCCCGTGCGCGCTTCCAGCCAATCCAGCCCCGGCTGCAACAGCGCAATATCCCCGCGAAACCGGTTGATGATGAAGCCTTTGACCCGCGCCTGTTCGGTCGGCGACAACAATTCCAGCGTACCCACCAGGTGCGCAAACACCCCGCCACGATTGATGTCGGCAATCAGCAGCACCGGGCAGTCCACCGCTTCGGCAAAGCCCATGTTGGCAATGTCGTTCGCCCGCAGATTGATCTCGGCCGGCGAACCCGCACCCTCGACCATCACCACCGGGTAAGCCGCACTCAACCGCGCATGAGAGGCCAGCACCGCTTGCATCGCGATGGCTTTGTAATCGTGATAAGCCACGGCATTCATGGTGGTCACGGCGCGCCCGTGGATGATCACTTGGGAGCCCGTGTCGCTGTTGGGTTTGAGCAGCACCGGGTTCATGTCGGTATGGGGCGCCAGGTTCGCGGCCTGGGCCTGCACCGCCTGCGCTCGGCCGATTTCGCCACCTTCGGCGGTCACGGCGCTGTTGAGCGCCATGTTCTGCGGCTTGAAGGGCACCACCGGGATGCCCTGGCGCACCAGCCAGCGGCAGAGTGCGGTCACCAGCGTGCTTTTGCCGGCGTCAGAGGTGGTGCCCTGCACCATCAAGGTACTCATGAGGCTTCCTTGTAGGCCTTCAGTGCCTGTTCCAGCCGCAACCAGTCGGCCTCGGTATCCGGCAGGCCGAAACGCAGGCTGCTGTTGTCGACAAACAAGCGCAGCAGAATGCCGCGCTGGGCCATGAATTCATGCAGCTGCTCAGCCCGGTCCGTGATCATCCACTGGAACAACGCGCAGCCGCCCTGGGGCCGCAAGTCGTGGCGTTCAAGCACATCAAACAGGCGCTGGCTGGCCGATTCGCAACGCAGCCGCTGTTGCGCATGGCCGGCGGTATCGCGCAGGCATACTTGCCCAAGCACCCGCGTCGGCCCGCTGACGGCCCACGGCCCCACCTGTTCGGCGAGCAGCTTGAGCAGCTTGCGCTCGGCCAGCACGAACCCCAGCCGCACTCCGGCCAGGCCGAAGAATTTGCCGAACGAGCGCAGCACGATCAGGCCGACTTGATGGGCCTGGCCCGCCAGGCTCAGTTGCGGGGTGATGTCCATGAAGGCTTCATCCACCACCAGCCAGCCGCCGCGTTGGGCCAGGCGAGCATGCCAGTCCAGCAGGCGTTGCGGCGTCAGGCTCAGGCCGGTGGGGTTGTTGGGGTTGACCACCACCAGCACGTCGAGGCTGTCGAGGAAGAAGTCGACTTCCTGCTCCAGCACTTCGCGCACGATGTAGCCGGCGCGACGCCAGGCTTCTGCGTGTTCGGCGTAACACGGCGACAGCACACCGACCTTGCCGGCCCGGCGCAGGCGCGGCAATAACTGGATCGCGGCCTGGGAGCCGGCCACCGGCAATACATGGGGCGTGCCGTAATATTCACAGGCAGCCTGCTCCAGGCCGTCATCGTTTTCAGGCAGGCGTGCCCAGGCCCGCAGCGGGATTTCCGGAATCGGGAACGGCCACGGCGCCAGGCCGCTGGACAGGTCCAGCCAGTCTGCTTCTGGAATGCCGTACTGCATCGCCGCCTTGCGCAAGCGGCCACCGTGCTCAAGCATAAAACTCAGCCCCCACACACAGGATCAGCAACCACAGCCACACGCCGCGTTGCACCAGTTGCCAGCCACGCTCGATGGAATCCGCATCCGCCGGCGGGCCTTCGCCCAGTGGCGGGCGCTGGTGCAGCTCACCGTGATAAATCGCTGCACCGCCCAACTCCACGCCAAGGGCACCGGCACCCGCAGCCATCACCGGGCCGGCGTTGGGGCTGTCCCAGGTCGGGCCCTGGGTGCGCCAGCATTTGAGAGCCAGGCGGGTTTTGCCCAGCAGCGCGTAGGTCAACGCTACAAGGCGTGCGGGTATGTAGTTGAGCACGTCGTCAATCTTCGCCGCGGCCCAGCCAAAACGTTCAAAGCGCTCATTGCGATAGCCCCACATAGCGTCCAGGGTGTTGCTCAGGCGATAGAGCACCACGCCGGGCACGCCAGCGACCACAAACCAGAACAGCGCAGCAAATATCGCATCGCTGCCGTTTTCCAGCACCGATTCGGTGGCCGCACGGGCAACTTCAGTGCGGTCCAGCTCGCTGGTCTGGCGACTGACCAGGTAGCTGACGCGTTTGCGTGCCTCGTCCAGGTCATCGCTGCGCAATGCTTGCGCTACCGGCAGCACGTGCTCGCCGAGGCTACGCATGCCGAGGGCGCAATACAATGCGAGGATTTCCAGGACCCAGCCGATGTAGGGCGCCCACGACAGCGCCGTGGCCAGCAGGGTCAGCGGCACCACCGCGATCACCCAGGCGGTGACGCCATGGCTGCGCCAGCCCCGCCCGCCGGAGTTGAATCGTTGCTCGATGCGCCCGGCAAAATTGCCGAACGCCACCAGCGGATGCCAGCGCCTGGGCTCGCCCAGCAGCGCATCCAGCGCCACGGCAGCGACACTCAGCAAGGCCACACTCATTGACTCACTCCCCAAACATTCTCGTACAACATGTCACTCAGCGGCCGTGGTTCGGTCCAGCCTTCGAGCTGCAACATCGGTGCCGGGTAGAACTCGGCCACCGGGCCCAGGCACAACACGGCCAACGGCTTGGCACCGGGCGGCAGGCCCAGCAGATCGGCCAGGGCCTGGGGCTCGAACAGCGAGACCCAGCCCATGCCCAGCCCTTCGACACGAGCCGCCAGCCATAGATTCTGAATCGCACAGGACAACGATGCCATGTCCATTTCCGGCAAGGTGCGGCGCCCGAAGATATGCCGCTCGCGGTCGTCCATCAAGGCAGCCACCAGCACTTCGGCGCAGTCGTTGATGCCTTCGACCTTGAGCTTCATGAACTGGTCGGAGCGCTGGCCGAGAGCCTCGGCGGTGCGTACGCGTTCTTCTTCCACTAGCTGCCGGATCTGGCCGCGCAGGTTGCGGTCGCTGATGCGGATAAAACGCCAGGGCTGCATCAAGCCGACGCTCGGCGCCTGGTGCGCGGCTTGCAGCAGGCGATGGAGCAATTGCGGCGCCACGCTGCCACCGCTGAAGTGCCGCATGTCGCGGCGTTCGGCGATAGCGCGGTAGACGGCTTCGCGGTCGGCTTCCGGAAAGGCGTTGTCAGTCATGGCCTCATCGCGGGCAAGCCCGCTCCCACAGTAGATTGCGTTTCAACTCGGTCAACTGTGGGAGCGGGCTTGCCTGCGATGGCGGTCTCAAGGCTTGGCGCAAACAAGGCAGCCACCGCCATCGGGTTGGACGGGAAATAAAAGTGCACGTAGGAAGCCGTCATCCGGCCCTGACGATAAACCGCCTCGGCACCGCGCCCGCCATTCGGGCTCAGGCCCCGGGCAATCGGCTGCCACTCGGTGCTGGTCAGCGAGTGATGGTAGGTGTGACCGCGCAAGAGGCCTTCGGGCAGTTCGACGTTTTGCAGGGCCAGTGCCGCCAGACGCTTTTGCATCACGGCGTCGCCCTGGAGCAGGCCGACCAGTTCGGCACGGGTGCCGTCGACATCGGTGAGTGAGTCCAGCAGATAGAGCATGCCGCCGCATTCGGCCAGCAGTGGCTTGCCAGCAGCGTGGTGGGCGCGGATGGCGTCGAGCATCGCGGTATTTTCCGACAGCGCCTGGTGATGCAATTCCGGATAACCGCCGGGCAGGTAGAGGCTGTCAGCTTCGGGCAATGCGCGGTCACGAATCGGCGAGAAGAAGCGCAGCTCGGCGCCCATCGCTCGCAACAGGTCGAGGCTGGCGCCGTAGGTAAACGCGAAGGCTTCGTCGCGGGCCACGGCGATGCGCACGCCGGCCAGCAACGGTTGGGCCTCGATCACCTCGGGCGCAGCGAATTCCACCGGCGGTGGCAGCGCTACCTCACAGCTGCTGCCCAGGGCCTGGGCGGCGGCGTCGAGGCGCAGGTCGAGGTCGTTCAATTCGCTGGCCTGCACCAGGCCAAGGTGGCGGCTGGGCAATTCGATCCCGGTTTCCCGGGACAGTGCGCCGTACCAGCGCAGGCCTTCGGTCAGGCTGCCTTCAAGCAGTTGCGCATGGCGCAGCGTGCCGACGCGGTTGGCCAGCACGCCGGCAAACGGCAGGTCCGCCTGGTAACGCGCCAAGCCCAATGCCAGGGCACCGAAGGTCTGGGCCATGGCCGTGCCATCGATGACCGCCAGTACCGGCACGCCAAAATGCCGCGCCAGGTCGGCGCTGGACGGCGTGCCGTCGAACAGGCCCATCACGCCTTCGATCAGGATCAGGTCGGCTTCCCCCGCCGCTTCCCACAGCAATCGGCGACTTTCCTGCTCGCCGACCATCCACATGTCCAATTGATAGACCGGCGCACCACTGGCGCGCTCGTGGATCATCGGGTCGAGAAAGTCCGGGCCGCATTTGAACACTCGCACCTTGCGCCCCAGGTTGCGGTGCAAACGGGCGAGCGCGGCGGTGACGGTGGTTTTGCCCTGGCCGGACGCCGGTGCGGCGATCAGCACAGCAGGACAGTGACGGGGCTGATTCAAAGTTCGATGCCTTTCTGCGCCTTGATACCGGCCTGGAACGCATGCTTGAGCATGCCCATTTCAGTCACGGTGTCGGCCATTTCGATCAATTCGGGTTTCGCGCCACGGCCGGTAACCAGCACGTGTTGCATCGGCGGGCGGGCCTGCAGGTCGCTGAGTACCTGGTCCAGGTCGAGGTAGCCGTGCTTGAGGGCGATGTTCAGTTCATCCAGCACCACCAGGCCGATGGCCGGGTTCTGCAGCATTTCCCGGGAGACCGCCCAGGCGGCTTCGGCGGCCACGATGTCGCGGGCACGGTCCTGGGTTTCCCAGGTAAAACCTTCGCCCATCACGTGGAAGCGCACCTGCTCGGGGAAACGGCGGAAGAACAGTTCTTCGCCAGTGCTGTTGCGGCCCTTGATGAACTGCACCACGCCACACTGCATGCCGTGGCCCATGGCCCGGGCGAGCATGCCAAAGGCCGAGCTGCTCTTGCCTTTGCCATTGCCGGTAAGCACCAGCAGCAACCCGCACTCGTTCGGTGAATTGGCAATGCGCTCGTCAATCACGGTTTTTTTGCGCAGCATGCGCGCCAGGTGGCGTTCGTCACGATCGGGGGATTCAGTCATGGCAGCTCTCCGTTGGGGCTGGACAAAAACGGCGGGCAGGAAAAAGACACATACAGACAGCCAAGCATCGCCCACCGTGATGCTGTTGGATGGATCAGGCCGGTCTCCGGGCTCATGAGTGGCATTGGATGCCGAAGGTGCGCCTTCCCATATCGCGGGCGATACAGTGGCTTAAGGCACCGTCTTGACTCATTTACCGTTGCGGGGGCAGCGCCGGGATCGTGGCAGCACTGTAGAAAAATGCGCTCACTCACCGGCTTCCCTGTTTCACTCAGTCGGCGCGTACGCCACAGAGCACCTGAAACAAGCCGCGAAGGTTAGTGGGTTGGGGGTGGAGCGTCAATTAAAGCCGGACATGCGCGTGAACCATCGGGCCGCTGCGCGCCTCTACCGCTACAGGTATTAAGGAGAAAACCATGCACAAGACCCGACTTGCCCTACTGATCATGCTCGCCGGCACCCTCGCCGCCTGCGGCGAAAGCTCTACCCTGCAAGTGTCCGACGGCACCGGGCCCTCGCCCAAACTGCCGGAACCGAATAAAACCCTGATCCCCACGGTGAATATCGCCCCGGCCATCGGCTGGCCCGAAGGCACCAAGCCAACGGCGGCGGCAGGCACTCAAGTAGCGGCGTTTGCCGAAGGCCTGGACCATCCGCGCTGGCTGTATGTGCTGCCCAATGGCGATGTGCTGGTGGCAGAAACCAATGCGCCACCCAAGCCGGACGATTCCAAGGGTATTCGTGGCTGGGTGATGGAGAAAGTCATGGGCCGCGCCGGGGCCGCCGTGCCGAGCCCCAACCGCATCACCCTGCTGCGGGACGCCGACCACGACGGCATAGCCGAAACCCGCACGGTGTTCCTGGAGAACCTGAACTCGCCGTTCGGCATGACACTGGTGGGCAGCGACCTGTATGTGGCCGATTCGGACAAGCTGCTGCGCTTCCCCTATCAGCCAGGCGAAACCTCGATCAAGGAAGCCGGCACCACGGTGACCGACTTGCCGGGCGGCAGCATCAACCATCACTGGACCAAGAACGTGGTCGCCAGCCAGGACGGCAGCAAGTTGTACGTCAGCGTGGGCTCCAACAGCAACGTCGCGGAAAACGGCCTGGAAGCCGAACAAGGCCGCGCCGCGATCTGGGAAGTGGACCGTGCTACCGGCCAGCACCGCATCTTCGCCTCCGGCCTGCGCAACCCCAACGGCATGGCTTGGGAACCGCAAAGCGGCAAGCTGTGGACGGCGGTCAATGAGCGCGATGAAATCGGCAGCGACCTGGTGCCGGACTACATCACCTCGGTCAAGGATGGCGCGTTCTATGGCTGGCCCTTCAGTTATTACGGCCAGCACGTGGATGTGCGGGTGAGTCCGCAGAACCCGGAACTGGTAGCCAAGGCGATTGCCCCGGACTACGCGGTAGGCCCGCACACAGCCTCCTTGGGACTGACCTTTGCCGAGGGCAGCAAGCTACCGGCGCAATTCAGCAATGGCGCGTTTATCGGCCAGCATGGTTCGTGGAACCGCAAGCCACACAGTGGCTACAAGGTGATCTTCGTGCCGTTTGAAGGCGGCAAACCCAAAGGCCAGCCGGTGGATGTGCTGACCGGGTTCCTCGACAGCGACGAGAAAGCCATGGGCCGCCCGGTCGGCGTGGTGATCGACAAGCAGGGGGATTTGCTGGTGGCGGATGACGTGGGGAACAAGGTGTGGCGAGTGTCGGCGGCTAAATAGCCAGCTTCGCAAACACCGCAAAACAAATGTGGGAGCGGGCTTGCTCGCGAATGCAGTGTGTCAGTCAGCTTGTTGTCGACTGATCCACCGCATTCGCGAGCAAGCCCGCTCCCACATTTGGTTTCGTGTTTTCCTAGGGGTTTCGTGCCAGGTGCTCGGCTGGCAACACACGCTTGGCGCTCAGGTAGGCGTTTTGCCAATAGGCTTTGGACAGCGTGTCCAGCTTCACCGTACCGCCGGTTTGCGGCGCATGCACAAAGCGCCCTTCTCCCACGTAGATCCCGGCGTGGCTGACCTGCGAGCCGCCACCCGTGGCGAAGAAGATCAGGTCACCGGTCTGCAGGTTGTTTTCGCTCACGTCCTGGGCGCGCATCACGATCAGCTCGCGAGTGGTACGTGGCAAGGAGATGCCCGCCGCGTCACGGTAGACGAAACCGATCAAGCCACTGCAATCAAACCCCGAGTCCGGCGTATTGCCGCCCCAGCGATAAGGCGTGCCGACCAGGCCCAGCGCACGAAAAAGCACGTCTTCGGCCGCAGGCGAGAAACTTTGGGTGGCATAGGTGTTGAACACCGGCTTGGGCTTGACGGCCACGGGAGCAGGCGGAGGACGACTTGCGCAGGCGCTGAGCAGCGCGGCGCAAACGAGAAGAATTAGGCGGGCCGAGGTCGACATGGGCAGAACAATCCTGATCTGGATGCGGCTTTCGCTGCCGAACGTTGAAAAACAGAACGCGCAAGCAAAGCTCGCGCGATCAATTTACAACAATGTCCAGGGATTCTAGC
Source organism: Pseudomonas sp. KK18 (assembly GCF_037094675.1). Lineage (NCBI taxonomy): Bacteria > Pseudomonadati > Pseudomonadota > Gammaproteobacteria > Pseudomonadales > Pseudomonadaceae > Pseudomonas > Pseudomonas sp. KK18. The sequence continues at coordinate 1,781,429 of NZ_CP146605.1, read as the reverse complement.
GCTTACACGTCAAACTTCAAGTATCACTTTAACTTTACTTGCTAGCGGTAACGGTAGTCGGGGCCATCGCCAGGGCGCGCTTGGCTTCGATGAAGGTTTTGCTCCAGTAGCTGTCACCCAGGTTGTCGACTCGCACACCACCGCTGCGGCGGCTGCTGGAGTGGATAAACTGGTTGTCGCCCAGGTAGATACCGGCGTGGCTGACACGACCACGGCCAGCCGTACTAAAGAAAAGCAGATCACCGGGCTTGAGGTTGTTCCGCGCGACCAACGGTGCATCCACGTTGATCATTTCGCGGGTGGAACGCGGCAGGTTCATGCCGGCTTCTTCGCGGAACAGGTAGCCGATGAAACCGCTGCAGTCGAAACCGGCTTCAGAGGTACCGCCGAAACGGTAACGGGTACCGATCAGGGACATGCCGCGTTCGAGAATGCTGTCGGCCAGAACGGGAAGCTGGTAAGGCTTGGCGCCGGCGAAGTCGGCGAGTTCTTTTTCAGTTGCGATCTCTTCCTGATAAACAGTGGAAGACTGCGACGCAACGAATTTTGCCTGGGACTGCTGTACTGGTTTTTGCTGCTCAGCCACGTTTTGAGTGTGGGTGGCGCAACCAAACAACAGGGTAACGAGTGCGAGAGGCACGAGGGGTGCGAAGCGATTTAGCATGGGCACGACCGTGGCTGATGTGTAAAGAAGCCGAGACTATGCCTTCTATCACATCGATTTGCAAATTCAATCGTGATCTATGTGACTTCTTGTTTGGACTATGACATCTAAGCCCTTAACACCCTATGCCAGCCATTTGCGTGGCCAAAACGGCCCAAACGCAGGTTTTCTGGCGCCTGTAATTTGCCGAAAGCCCCGGTTTTAAAGGGCTGGCTACCAGCCCAGGGTTTCTTTGAGGAAGGGAATAGTCAGCTTGCGCTGGGCTTGCAAGGAAGCCTGGTCGAGCTGTTCGAGCAAGTCGAACAGTGCGCTCATGCTGCGTGTACCGCGAGTGAGAATAAAATGCCCGACTTCATCGGTCAGGTGCAACCCGCGGCGCGAAGCACGCAGTTGCAGGGCCCGCAGTTTGTCTTCGTCGGACAACGGGCGCATCTGGAAAATCAGCGCCAGGGTCAGCCGCGACTTCAAGTCCGCCAGCTTCACCGGCAGCTCACGTGGCGAGGTGGAGGCGGCAATCAACAAGCGCCGGCCGCTGTCACGCAAGCGGTTGAACAGATGGAACAGTGCCTCTTCCCAATCTGCCCGCCCCGCCACTGCCTGCAAATCGTCCAGGCAGACCAGTTCGTATTGTTCAAGGTTGTCGAGGATCTCGATACCGCGGTCCAGCAGCTCCGCCAGCGGCAGGTACACCGCCGGTTCACCCATCTGTTCGAAGCGCAGGCAAGCGGCCTGTAACAAGTGGGTACGCCCCACGCCGTGCTTGCCCCAGAGGTAGATCAAGCTTTCGGTCCACCCGGCGTCGGCTTCGCAGAGCCGCTCGACATAGCCGAGTGCAGCGGCATTGGCGCCTGGGTAGTAATTGATAAAGGTGGCGTCGTCACGCAGACGCACACCTAGGGGCAGCTGAATCGGTTTCATGCTGACTGAACGGTTCCAATCGAACCGTTAGTGACCTCTGTGTAAAGTTTGCAAAGTTTATACCCGTGACGCCGGGCGCACAATGCAGCAGACCACAAGCAAAATCAAAGGTTTGCGTTAACTTGTTGGATTTGGTGAGGAATGTTTGACGCAATGGCGAAACGCCAGAGCCGATAAATGACAAACCCGGCCTTGAGCCGGGTTTGTGATGCTGCGGTTATAACTCCGGTTCGTCGGTTCCGGCGTACATGTCCGAGTCCTTGTACAAGTCGTGCACATGGCGCACCAGCACCATGATCACCGCCGCCACCGGCAGCGCCAGCAGGATGCCGGTAAAGCCGAACAGCTCGCCGCCCGCCAGGATCGCAAAGATCACCGCCACCGGATGCAGGCCGATCCGGTCGCCCACCAGCAACGGCGTCAGCACCATGCCTTCCAGGGCCTGGCCGACCATGAACACCGCGACGATCCCGAGCATCGGGTACAGGTCGCCGTGGAACTGGAACAACCCGGCCACCAGCGCCGCACCGATACCAATCACGAAGCCCATATAAGGCACGATGGCTGCCAGGCCGGCGATCAGGCCGATCAACAGCCCCAGTTCCAGGCCGATCGCCATCAACCCCGCCGCGTAGATGATCCCCAGCGCCAGCATCACCAGCAACTGGCCACGGACGAAGGCGCCGAGCACCTCATGACACTCCTCGGCCAGGGAGACAATGCGCTCCTCACGGTCGCGCGGCAGCAGGCCGCGGATCTTGGCCATCATGATGTCCCAGTCCCGCAGCAGGTAGAACGCCACGACCGGGATCAGCACCAGGTTGGTCAGCCAGCCAATCAGCGCCAGGCTCGACGCCGTCGCCTGGCTCAGCACCACGCCGACAATGTCGGTGGTCTGGCCCATGTGCTCGCTGATGGCCGCCTTGACCTTGTCGAACTTCCAGAAGCCGTCTGCCAACCCCAGCTTGGCCTGCGCCCACGGCATGGCCGTGTGTTGCAGCCAGTCGAGCATCTGCGGCGCCAGCTCATAGAGCTTGAACAACTGCTTGGCCAACATCGGCACCAGCACCAGGACCAGCGCCGTGATGATCAAGGTGAACAACGCAAACACCGCCACCACGCCCCAGGTACGTGACAGGCCGATCTTTTCCAGGCGATCCACCACCGGATCGAACAGGTAGGCCAGCAGTAACGCGACCAGGAACGGCGTCAGGATCGAATGCAGCAGGAACACAAAAACGCACAGCAGGACAATCCCGCCAAGCCACACCCAACGACGCGTATCCGCCATAAAACACTCCCTCTGTTATTTGCTTCCTGCTTCTATATAAGAAGGAAGAACACTTACCAATGAAAACGTAGCTGCGGCGTCGGCTCGACCGGTGCCGGTTGCGCGCCTTCTACCACCGGCTGCGGAGCCGGAGCTTCACCTGCCGGGATTTCCTGCAACTTGGCCAGGCTCAACTGGGTGCGCAGCTGCTCGGCGCTGCCATTCACCCGATAAACGATGCGAGTGCCGTCCACGCGCACTGGCTGGGCACCGAACGGTTCCAGCAGATGGCCGAGGGCGGCGTAATGCTCGAGATTCATGCCCTGCACTTCCAGCAACTGATCACTGGTGGCAGCGCCGGCCTTGACCGCAAAGCGTGGTGCCAGGCGTTCGCTGACGGCCAGCAGCACGGCGTCGGCCAATGCGGCAGTATCAGTGCCGGTGGCGGTGCCCTGCTCGCTTTTATCCCCCAGCCACAGGCGCCATTTGGCCGACCATTGGCCGCCATCTTCGCGAGCATGCACCGCCAGCAAGGCATCGGCCCCATAACGCTCGGACGCGGCGCGCAGCGGTGTGGCGTCAGGGCTTTCAAGATTCGGGGCGGTGGCGACGATCTGTTCGTCCAGGTCACCCAATGGCAGACGCAGCGGCAAACCACGGTGCTGGGCCGCGCGGCGCAGCGGCTGGGCGACGGCCTGGCCATCACCGACCAGGCTGCTGCCTTCCACGGAGTCGTTCAGCCACCAACCGAGGATCGATGGCCGATTGCTGCCCCACAGCGCCAGGCCCGCGCCACGCAACGCGCGGTCGGTGCTGACCGGGTCGAAATCCACCTGCAGGCTTTCCGGCGGGCCGGCGTCGTAGCCATACTGACTGATGATTTGTTGCGGGTCTTTGCGGATCGCCGCCAGGCCCGGGCCATCGGCGGCCTTGGCGTCGCCGGTCAGGCGGATCACCAGGGTTTGCAGGGCACGCTGGGTCGCCTGGTCGCGCTCCTGGGGAGACTGACTGCTGACCGGCTCCAGCACTTGATAGAGACCATTGAGGGTTTCGGCATGACTCGCCAGGCTGACCAACGACAAGCAGCCCACAAAAAAATATTTACTCAGACCCATGAAAGAAGATTCCCGAACGGCAAATAAGCGGTTGGAACAGACCGCGTGAACACTGTTGAGCAAGGCTGTGACCACAGCGACCGGCAAAACATTCACAGGGTCTCGGCAAGTTTTTGTACTGTCATAACGATAGCGAGTTAAAGGCTATACCTTAATAGGGCCTGTGACCGACTCGATTAGCGATTTTTTTAACAGCTATTGCCCCTGCCCGTCGGCCCGAGGATGGCCGCTGCCCCTCAAGCCTGATAAAATCGCGCGCCTTCGCAGACCGTCAATGGCAGGCCGTGCTGAAACTTCAGGTTTCGGTACACCCGCCGCATTCGGTCGTTACCCCTGAATCCCCCCTAAAGGCCTGGATCATGAGCAAGCAACCCTCCCTGAGCTACAAGGACGCCGGTGTAGACATCGACGCCGGTGAAGCATTGGTCGAACGCATCAAGAGCGTCGCCAAGCGCACTGCGCGCCCCGAAGTCATGGGCGGCCTGGGCGGTTTTGGCGCCCTCTGCGAGATCCCGGCCGGCTACAAGCAGCCTGTATTGGTCTCCGGCACCGACGGTGTGGGCACCAAGCTGCGCCTGGCACTGAACCTGAACAAGCACGACAGCATCGGCATCGACCTGGTTGCCATGTGCGTGAACGACCTGGTGGTGTGCGGCGCCGAGCCGCTGTTCTTCCTTGACTACTATGCCACCGGCAAGCTCAACGTCGAGACCGCTACCCAGGTGGTCACCGGCATTGGCGCTGGCTGCGAACTGTCCGGCTGCTCCCTGGTCGGCGGCGAAACCGCTGAAATGCCAGGCATGTACGAAGGCGAAGACTACGACCTGGCCGGTTTCTGCGTCGGCGTTGTCGAAAAATCCGAAATCATCGACGGTTCCAAGGTGGCTGCCGGTGACGCCCTGCTGGCCCTGCCATCGTCCGGCCCGCACTCCAACGGCTACTCGCTGATCCGCAAGATCATCGAAGTGTCCGGCGCCGACATCGAAACCATCCAGCTCGACGGCAAGCCCTTGACCGACCTGCTGATGGCCCCGACCCGCATTTACGTGAAGCCGTTGCTCAAGCTGATCAAGGACACCGGCGCGGTCAAGGCCATGGCCCACATCACCGGTGGCGGCCTGCTGGACAACATCCCGCGCGTACTGCCTAAAGGCGCCCAGGCGATTGTCGACGTGGCCAGCTGGCAGCGCCCGGCAGTCTTCGACTGGCTGCAAGAGAAAGGCAACGTCAACGAAACCGAGATGCACCGCGTGCTGAACTGCGGCGTGGGCATGGTCATCTGCGTGGCTCAAGAGCACGTTGAAAGCGCGCTGAACGTATTGCGTGAAGCCGGCGAACAGCCTTGGGTCATCGGCCAGATCGCTACCGCCCCTGAAGGCGCGGCTCAGGTTGAACTGAAGAACCTTAAGGCGCACTGATGCCTGCAACCTGTGATGTCGTGGTGCTGCTCTCCGGCACCGGCAGTAACTTGCAGGCCCTGATCGACAGCACGCGCGCCGGCGACAGCCCGGTGCGCATCGCTGCGGTGATTTCCAACCGCAGCGACGCCTACGGCCTGCAACGCGCCAGGGACGCAGGTATCGACACCCGCTCCCTGGATCACAAGGCTTTCGAAGGCCGCGAGGCCTTCGACAGCGCCTTGATCGAACTGATCGACGCCTTCAACCCCAAACTCGTGGTACTGGCCGGCTTCATGCGCATTCTCAGCGCTGACTTCGTGCGTCACTACAACGGGCGTCTGCTGAATATCCACCCGTCCCTGCTGCCAAAATACAAAGGGTTACACACCCACCAGCGTGCCCTGGAGGCCGGCGACACCGAGCACGGCTGCAGCGTGCACTTTGTCACCGAGGAACTCGATGGCGGGCCTCTGGTCGTACAGGCAGTAGTTCCGGTAGAGTCTGCGGACTCTGCGCAGACGCTTGCGCAACGGGTTCACACCCAGGAACACAGGATTTACCCGCTGGCTGTTCGCTGGTTCGCTGAGGGGCGGTTGATTCTTGGCGACCACGGTGCATTATTGGACGGTCAGTTACTTGCGGCCAGCGGCCACTTGATTCGAACCTAGGAGACTTTATGCGTCGCGCCCTGCTCTTCGCTTTTGCGCTGTTCGCCTTGCCTGCCGTGCAAGCGGCAGACCTTCACCCTTTCTCCGCCAGCTACACCGCCGACTGGAAACAGTTGCCCATGAGTGGTTCGGCAGAACGCAGCCTGACCAAGAATGACAACGGCAGCTGGACCTTGAATTTCAAGGCTTCCATGATGATCGCCAGCCTGACTGAAACCAGCGTGATCCGCTTCGACAAAGACGCCCTGCAACCGGTGAGCTACACCTTCGAACGCGGTGGCCTGGGCAAGACGAAGAAGATCAACCTCGACTTCGATCAGACGGCCAAGAAAGTCACCGGCTTTGAAAACAAGGACCCGGTCAACGTGGCCCTTCAAAGCGGCATGCTCGACAAGTCGACCTACCAGTTGGCATTGCAGCGCGATGTGGCAGCCGGCAAGAAAAGCATGAGCTACAACGTCGTCGAAGGCACTGATGTCGATACCTACGACTTCCGCGTGATCGGCCCGGAAAAGGTCCAGACCAAAGCCGGCTCCATCGATGCGATCAAGGTCGAGCGCGTGCGTGACCCGACTCAAAGCAAGCGCATTACCCAAATGTGGTTTGCCAAGGACTGGGGCGGCATCCTGGTTGCCCTGCGCCAGGTCGAGACTGACGGCAAGGAATACAACATCATGCTGCAAGACGGTACCGTTGACGGCAAGGCTGTCAAAGGCAGCTGATCCTCTGCGCAATGAAAGAGCCTCGCGTACGCGGGGCTTTTTTTCGCCTGTCGCCTGACGCCAACATGAAACTTTTGTCATAAAACTCAGCGCCCTGCGACGCAATGTCGCGGTTTCCGTGGGCTCGCGGGATTACTCCAGTTTCTGTAAAGGTGTGTTGCAATTCCTGGTTATTTACTTAGCAAGCTAACAAATCATATAACAAAGGCCTGCGACGCCTTGCCGCAGATCAACCAGAGATTGGAGCAAGCAGATGACTGTAAAAGTAACTGAACGCGACGATGAACATATGTCCCATGAAGCAGTAGCCCACGGGATTCACATCTGGGATGTACACCAGCAAGACCTGCTGGTCGGCATGTTTCACGACGAGACCGAAGCTCATAATTATAAAAACGAGCTCGAGACCCTTGAGATGAAACGCCAGGCGCAAAGCTCCTGAAACTCTGAAATCCTGTAGATAACCAGCCCCACGCAGCTGGAGTGTCTATAAACACAAACCCCGCCTTTTGAGCGGGGTTTGTGTTTTTTTGGGTTTAGGATTGGGATTGGGATTGGGATTGGGATTGGGATTGGGATTTTGGGGGCGCTTCGCGCCCCAGCGGGAGCAAGCTCCCTCGCCACAGCAAGCTGCCTCGCCACAACAAGCCGTCTCGCCACAATGTGTGTTTCTAACGCATTACCACATCAGGTCGTCAGGGATCTGGTAGGCGGCGTACGGATCATCCTCATCCGGCACCTGGCTTTCGGTCAGCACGTTCATCTGGACGATGCGCTCTGGCGCCCGCTCCTGGATCTTCAGCGCGGCTTCGCGCGGGATCACCTCGTAACCGCCACCGTGATGCACGATCGCCAGGGAGCCGTTGCTCAGCTTGTTACGCATCAGCGTGTTGACCGACAGGCGCTTGACCTTCTTGTCATCCACGAAGTTGTAGTAGTCCTCGGTGGTCAGCTTGGGCAGGCGCGAGGTTTCGATCAATTGCTTGACCTGCGCAACGCGGGCCTTGGCCTCGGCTTTTTCCTGCTGCTGACGGTTCAGCTCCTGGTCGCGCTTGACCTTTTCGGCATGCGCCTGGATGGCCAGGCGCGCCTGGCTGTCGTCCGCTTCGGCCTGGCCTTTATGCACCAGGCGCTGCTGTTTCTGTTTCTCTTTGCCGACCTGCTTGGCCTGCTTTTGGTTGACCAGGCCTGCTTTGAGCAACTGGTCGCGAAGGGAAATGCTCATGGTGCTTACTCACTTGGGCAACGGCTCAGCCGCAGCTGGACAGATTCTTTTCCTGGCGTTTGGCTTCGCCCCACAGGGCGTCCAACTCTTCGAGGGTGCAATCTTCTATGGGACGGTGGGTCTCGCGCAATGCCTGTTCGATAAATCGGAAACGTCGTTCGAATTTAGCGTTGGCTAAACGCAAGGCTGCTTCCGGGTCGACCTGGAGGTGACGGGCCAGGTTGACCGCCGCAAACAGCAGGTCACCTACTTCATCGGCGATGGCTGCCGGGTCGTTATCGGCCATGGCTTCGAGCACTTCATCCAGCTCTTCGCGCACGTTATCCACCACGGGCAACGCGGCCGGCCAGTCGAAACCCACCTGCCCGGCGCGCTTTTGCAATTTGGCGGCGCGGGAAAGCGCCGGCAAGGCCGTGGGTACATCATCCAGCAAGGACAGTTGCTCCGGTGCGTCGGATTTTTCCGCACGCTCCTCGGCCTTTATTTCTTCCCAACGCTGCTTGACCTGCTCTTCGCTCAGCTGCGGAATATCCAGCGGCGCGTACAAGTCTCCCGTGGGAAACACATGCGGGTGACGGCGAATCAACTTGCGGGTAATGCTGTCGATCACCCCGGCGAATTCGAAGCGCCCTTCTTCCCGCGCCAGCTGGCTGTAATACACCACCTGGAACAACAGGTCGCCCAGCTCACCTTGCAGGTGATCAAAATCCCCGCGCTCGATCGCATCGGCGACTTCGTAGGCTTCTTCCAGGGTGTGGGGGACGATGGTGGCGTAGGTTTGCTTGATGTCCCACGGGCAACCGTATTGCGGGTCGCGCAGGCGGTTCATCAGGTGCAGCAGGTCTTCAAGTGAATACATCAGTCTCTTTCCGCAGAAGTGGGAACGCTGAGGATCAAATGTGGGAGCGGGCTTGCTCGCGAAGGCGTCGTGTCAGTTGCCTGATATTTGACAGACACATCGCCTTCGCGAGCAAGCCCGCTCCCACATTTCAGTCCGCGCTCATCCAGCTACTCATGGCGTGCGATTACGCCGGGTCTCAATAATGTTCGGCAACTGGGAAATACGCCCCAGCAACCGACCCAACGCGTCCAGCCCCGGAATCTCGATGGTCAGGGACATCAGCGCCGTGTTGTCCTCTTTGTTCGAGCGGGTGTTGACCGCCAGCACGTTGATCCGCTCATTGAGCAGCACCTGCGACACATCACGCAGCAGCCCGGAACGGTCGTAGGCACGAATGATGATGTCCACCGGATAGGTCAACACCGGCACCGGGCCCCAACTGACCTGGATGATCCGCTCCGGCTCGCGCCCGCCCAGTTGCAACACCGAGGCACAGTCCTGGCGGTGAATGCTCACCCCGCGGCCCTGAGTGATGTAACCGACGATGGCGTCGCCCGGCAATGGCTGGCAGCAGCCGGCCATTTGCGTCATCAGGTTGCCGACGCCCTGGATCTGGATATCGCCGCGCTTGCCCGGCTTGTAGCCGGTGGCCTTGCGTGGAATCAGTTCCAGCTGCTCGCTGCCACGCTCCGGCTCAACCAGTTGCTGGGCCAGGTTGACCAACTGCGCCAGGCGCAGATCGCCGGCACCGAGGGCGGCGAACATGTCTTCGGCGATCTTCATGTTGGCCTTTTCGGCCAGCTTGTCGAAGTCCACCTGCGGCAGACCCAGGCGTGCCAATTCGCGCTCGAGCAAGGTCTTGCCGGCGGCGACGTTCTGGTCGCGCGCCTGCAATTTGAACCAATGGACGATCTTCGCCCGCGCCCTGGACGTGGTGATGTAGCCCAGGTTCGGGTTCAGCCAGTCGCGGCTCGGCGTACCGTGCTTGCTGGTGATGATCTCGACCTGTTCACCGGTCTGCAGGCTGTAGTTGAGCGGCACGATGCGCCCGTTGATCTTGGCGCCACGGCAGTTGTGGCCGATCTCGGTGTGCACCCGGTACGCAAAATCCAGCGGTGTGGCGCCCTTGGGCAGGTCGATCGCGTGGCCGTCGGGGGTGAAGATGTAGACCCGGTCAGGTTCGATATCTACCCGCAGCTGGTCGGCCAAACCGCCGATGTCGCCCAGCTCTTCGTGCCACTCCAGCACCTGGCGCAACCAGGAGATTTTCTCTTCGTACTGGTTCGACCCGGCCTTGACGTCGGTGCCCTTGTAGCGCCAGTGAGCGCATACGCCCAGCTCCGCCTCTTCGTGCATCGCGTGGGTGCGGATCTGTACTTCCAGTACCTTGCCCTCGGGGCCGATCACTGCCGTGTGCAATGAGCGGTAACCGTTTTCCTTGGGGTTGGCGATGTAGTCGTCGAATTCCTTGGGGATGTGCCGCCACAGCGTGTGCACGATACCCAGCGCGGTGTAGCAGTCGCGCATTTCCGGCACCAGCACACGCACGGCGCGCACGTCGTAGATCTGGCTGAAGGCCAGGCCCTTGCGCTGCATTTTGCGCCAGATGGAATAGATGTGTTTGGCCCGGCCGCTGATGTCGGCTTCAACGCCGGTGGCCTGCAATTCGGTGCGCAGTTGGCTCATCACATCGGCGATGAACCGCTCACGGTCCAGCCGCCGCTCATGGAGCAGCGTGGCAATCTGTTTGTATTGATCGGGTTCGAGGTAACGGAAGGACAAGTCCTCCAGTTCCCACTTGATATGGCCGATGCCCAGGCGGTGGGCCAGCGGCGCGTAGATATCGAACACCTCGCGGGCGACGCGGTTGCGCTTTTCGTCGTCGGCGGTTTTCACCGCCCGAATCGCGCAGGTACGCTCGGCCAGCTTGATCAAGGCGACGCGCACGTCGTCGACCATCGCCACCAGCATCTTGCGCAGGTTTTCCACCTGGCCCTGGGTGCCCAGCACCATCGACTGGCGAGGGCTGAGGCTGGCACTGATCGCCGCCATGCGCAGCACGCCGTCGATCAGCTTGGCCACCACGGTGCCGAAACGCTGGCTGATGGTGGGCAGCTGAATGTGCCCTTCGCGCACGCCGCGATACAGCACCGCCGCGATCAGCGAATCCTGATCGAGCTTGAGATCGGCGAGGATCTCGGCGATTTCCAACCCGGTGCGAAAGCTTGAAGTGCCTTCGGCCCACAGGTTCTTCGCCGCATTGTCTTGCTGTTCAGACTCACGAGCGAACTCGCAGGCTGCTTTCAAGGCTTCACGGTCCAGTGCCGGGTCGACACTGATGGCATGATCCAGCCATGCCTCGAGATTGATACTGCCGTCGGTGTTGATCGGCTGGTGTGCTCTCACCTGTACCATCTTGCTTACCTTCCCTACGACGCACCTTTTAGTGCGTCAAAATCATCGCTGACCTGCTTTACAAAAAAAGCTTGTGCACGCTCCCTGGCAGGTCACAGGCCCAGGAGATGCAGGCCAGTCGGATTAAACGGGCATCCTAGCCCGCTTCAAATAACGCCATGGCCTCGACATGGGCCGTCTGGGGAAACATGTCGAGGATCCCGGCACGTTTTAGCCGGTAGCCTTGCTTGACCAACTCGACCGTGTCCCGCGCCAGCGTTGCCGGATTGCAGGACACATACACCAGGCGATCAGCCCCCAGGGTAGCGAGCTTGCGCACAACCTCCAGGGCACCATCGCGGGGTGGGTCCAAGAGTACCGCAGAAAAGCCCTGTTTGGCCCATTCCGCGTCGGTCAAAGGCTGGGACAAATCGGCCTGAAAAAACTGAACATTATGCAAATTATTGCTGACGGCATTCTGTGCCGCCCGGTCCACCATGGCCTGCACGCCTTCCACCGCCACCACTTCCCGCACTTGGCGGGCCAGCGGCAAGGCGAAGTTGCCCAAGCCACAAAACAAATCCAGCACCCGCTCGTCGGGCTTCGGCGCCAGCCAATCCAGCGCCTGGGCGACCATCGCCTGGTTGACCCCGGCGTTGACCTGCACAAAGTCTCCCGGGCGGTACGCCAACTGCAAATCCCACGGTTCCAGACGATAGCCCAAGGCCTGGTCTGGTTCGACCGGTTGCGGCTGGCCCTCGCCATGCAGCCACAGTTGGGCTTCATGGAACGTGCAAAATTCCTGCAGGATCGTCAGGTCCGCTTCGGACAAGGGCGCCATGTGTCGCAACAACACGGCAATCGACGAACCACTGAATAATTCCACATGCCCCAATGCCTGAGGCTTGCTCAAGCGCCGCAGCATGTTGGGCAAACGCTGCATGATCGGTTGCAAGGCCTGTACCAGCACCGGGCAATCGTCGATGGCGACGATGTCCTGGCTGGCCACGGCACGAAAGCCGACTTCAAGTTTCTTCGCCTTGGCATCCCAGCGCACGGCCACGCGGGCGCGGCGACGATAGCCGAATTCCGGCCCACTCAAAGGCGCGGCCCACTCCTGGGGTTCGACACCGGCCACACGGGATAATTGCTCGGCGAGCATGCGCTGTTTCAGGGCGAGTTGTTCGTCATGGGGCAAGTGTTGCAGGCTGCAACCGCCGCAACGGCCGGCGTGGACACAGGGTACCGGACGGCGCAGTTCGCTGGCGGTAAATACGCGCTCGGTGCGCGCCTCGACCACTTTGCCGTGGGCGCCCAACACCCGCGCTTCCACCTCTTCACCGGCCAGCGCACCCATGACAAACCAGGTGCGGCCTTCAAAGAACACAATGCCACGGCCGTCGTTGGCCAGGCGCTCGATGGTCAGGCGCTGCTTCTTGCCTACAGGAATCTGTGGGGCCCGGCTGCCGCCCGTCGGTTGGAAGCGCAGGCCTCTCTCGTGCTTGGCCATCAGTTGGGCGCGTCGAAAATGCCGGTCGACAGGTAACGGTCGCCACGGTCACAGATGATCGCGACGATCACCGCGTTTTCCAACTCCTGGGACAAGCGCAACATCCCGGCCACGGCGCCACCGGACGACACGCCGCAGAAGATCCCTTCTTCACGGGCCAGGCGGCGGGTGGTGTCTTCGGCTTCACGCTGGGCCATGTCGATGATGCGATCGACGCGAGCCGCGTTGTAGATCTTCGGCAAGTACTCTTCGGGCCAACGACGGATCCCCGGGATCGCTGCGCCTTCCATCGGTTGCAGGCCGACGATCTGGATCTCGGGATTCTGCTCCTTGAGGTAGCGCGAGTTGCCCATGATGGTGCCGGTGGTGCCCATTGAACTCACGAAGTGAGTGATGGTGCCCTGGGTCTGGCGCCAGATTTCCGGGCCAGTGGTGGTGTAATGCGCCTCGGGGTTGTCGCCGTTGGCGAACTGGTCCAGCACCAGGCCACGGCCTTCGGCAGCCATACGCTCGGCGAGGTCGCGGGCGCCTTCCATGCCTTCTTCCTGGGTGACCAGGATCAACTCGGCGCCGTAGGCGGTCATCGCCGCCTTGCGCTCGGCGCTGCCGTTGTCGGGCATGATCAGGACCATCTTGTAGCCCTTGATCGCCGCGGCCATGGCCAGGGCAATCCCGGTGTTACCGGAGGTGGCTTCGATCAGGGTGTCGCCGGGCTTGATCTGCCCACGCAACTCGGCGCGGGTGATCATCGACAACGCCGGGCGGTCCTTGACCGAGCCGGCCGGGTTGTTCCCTTCGAGCTTGAGCAACAAGGTATTGCTGGTGTTGCCCGGCAAGCGCTGCAAGCGGACCAGCGGGGTGTTGCCGACGCAATCGGCGATGGTGGGGTACTGCAAGGTCATGGCGTATTCGCAATCCAGACTGCGGGGGCGACTATCATACCGGGAAAGGCTGGCGGGCCATATCACGCAAAGTGTGGTGCTTATCGCTTAATGGAATAAGTCAGGCGGGGCCGTGGTTTCTCTGGAACACTTCATCGCCCATCGCAACAATCTGTCCTTCGATCAATGCCTCGAACGGTTTCAGCAGCGGCTCAAATGAGGTGGGCGCTTCAAGCACCTGCAACGCCTGCACGATGGCCTCCACCGTCGACAACGCTCCGGGCCCCGGTGCCTTGCGCAGCCGATAACGGGACACGGCGCCTTCCGCCAGCGTCACCCGAGGCAGCGCCGCCAATAAAGGATTGAGGTGCAGCAACTTGCGCGCCTTGCGCCAGGTACCGTCCGGCACCACCAGCAGCAACGGTTCGTCGGATGGCGTATAGGCCTGCAAGGGTTGGGCATTTTCGTCCGGAAACAACAGACGCGCCTGATAACCCGGCGGATTCAACAACGCCTGCAAATCCTCAAACACCTCCCCCACCACCAACTGCGCATTCACCAAGCCAAGCGCCGCCAACCGCGCGGTATTCAAGGCGTGATTGACCTCACTCGGATGCTGCAACAGCAACACCCGGGTTCGGCTATCCAGCCGGGGAATCAGCGCGCACAGGCAATGGGTGGTGGGCCGCAGGCAGCGGGAGCATTGGGGTCTGGACATGGGTTTTCAGGCCTGGTTGAGCTGGGCTTTGAGTAAATCGCGGAAGGTCTGGATCAGGGGTTCGCGGCTGCGGCCCCGGCGCATGATCATCGAGAACGGCGCCTGGTAACCAAAGGTCGCCGGCAGCAGTACCCGCAAATCCCCTTTGTCGGCCCAGGCCTGGGCGTAGTGTTCCGGGAGGTAGCCGATGTAGGCGCCGGACAGCACCAGGATCAATTGCGCCTCCATACTTTCCACCGTGGCGGCGCTGTGCTTGAAGCCGTGACGCGCCAGTTCGGCCTGGCTCCAGTAACCACGACCGACCATGCGTTGCTGGGTGATGACTTGTTCGGGAATGCGCCGCTCGTTGAACAATGGGTGACGGGTGCTGCAATACAGCCAGTGCTGTTCGCGGTACAGCGGCATATAGATCAGCCCGCTCATCCGGTTGGAAAACGCACCGATGGCCAGGTCCAGGCGATTATCCTGGACGCCGAGTTGCAACTCGTAAGGACTCATCACCGACAGGTGCAAATGCACCGCCGGGTGTTCCTGACTGTAGGCGCCGATCACTTCGGCAAACGGCAAGGCCTTGTCGCTGACGGTGGAGTCGAGTACGCCGAGTTTCAGGGTGCCGCGCAGTTCGCCTTTGAGCGCGGCGGCGTATTGCTCGAAGCCTTCCAGCTCGCCCAGCAGGCGCAGGGTTTCCTGATGGAACAACTCGCCCTTGCTGGTGAGGCTGAACCCGCCCCGCCCGCGATGGCACAGCACCAGGCCCAACGCGGCTTCCAGCTGGCTCATGTAAGTGCTGATGGCCGAGGTCGACAGGTTGAGTTCGTGCTGGGCATTGGCGAAACCCTGGTGCCGCACGACGCTGACGAAGATGCGCAGGAGTTTCAGGTCGGGCAAGGCGTTGGCCATGGGCTCTCCAGAGGCAAACATAAAACCTGTGGGAGCGGGCTTGCTCGCGAATGCGGTGGATCAATCGAACCCTCCGTGACTGACACACCGTATTCGCGAGCAAGCCCGCTCCCACATTTGAACCGAGTTTACCTCAGGCATTAGTTTAGAAAAATCTGAACTAAGTATTTGCCCCTGCCGATTCTTCCCTTCCCATGCATTTCGCAGAATCGGCTTCTAATAAACAAAACGATGAGGCAATCCCGTGGACAAGATTTTCCACCAACCACTGGGCGGCAACGAAATGCCGCGCTTCGCCGGCATCGCCACCATGATGCGTCTTCCCCATCTGCAATCGGCCAAGGGCCTGGATGCCGCCTTCGTCGGCGTGCCCCTGGACATCGGCACCTCCCTGCGTGCCGGCACCCGTTTCGGGCCGCGGGAAATTCGCGCCGAATCGGTGATGATCCGCCCTTACAACATGGCCACCGGCGCCGCGCCGTTTGACTCGCTGTCGGTTGCCGACATCGGCGACGTGGCGATCAACACCTTCAACCTGCTGGACGCTGTGCGCATCATCGAAGAAGCCTACGACGAGATCCTCGAACACAATGTGATCCCGATGACCCTGGGCGGTGACCACACCATCACCCTGCCGATCCTGCGGGCGATCCACAAGAAACACGGCAAGGTCGGGCTGGTGCACATCGATGCCCACGCTGACGTCAACGACCACATGTTCGGCGAGAAAATCGCCCACGGCACCACCTTCCGCCGCGCGGTGGAAGAAGGCTTGCTGGATTGCGACCGCGTGGTGCAAATCGGCCTGCGCGCCCAGGGCTACACCGCCGAAGACTTCAACTGGAGCCGCAAACAGGGCTTCCGTGTGGTCCAGGCCGAAGAATGCTGGCATCACTCGCTGGCGCCCCTGATGGCTGAAGTGCGCGAGAAAGTCGGCGGTGGCCCGGTGTACCTGAGCTTCGACATCGACGGCATCGACCCAGCCTGGGCGCCCGGCACCGGCACCCCGGAAATCGGTGGCTTGACCACGATCCAGGCGATTGAAATCATCCGCGGCTGCCAAGGCCTGGATCTGATTGGTTGCGACCTGGTAGAAGTTTCGCCGCCGTACGACACCACCGGCAACACCTCGCTGCTGGGCGCCAACCTGCTGTACGAAATGCTCTGCGTATTGCCGGGCGTGGCGCACCGCTGATGAGCGCCCAGGC
Organism: Pseudomonas sp. KK18; assembly: GCF_037094675.1. Classification (NCBI taxonomy): domain Bacteria; kingdom Pseudomonadati; phylum Pseudomonadota; class Gammaproteobacteria; order Pseudomonadales; family Pseudomonadaceae; genus Pseudomonas; species Pseudomonas sp. KK18. The sequence continues at coordinate 1,764,995 of NZ_CP146605.1, read as the reverse complement.
CGAGGTATTAAAAGCCGCGGCCGACCTGGTGTCGGCCTTCGCCCGCAATGACCGCGACGCCTACTTCGGTTCGTTCAGTGCCGATGCCAGCTTCGTGTTCTACACCCTCCCCCAGCCGCTGCTGAGTCGCGATGCCTACCAGGTGTTGTGGGACAGCTGGCGCCGGGACGAGGGATTTGAGGTGCTTTCCTGCACCTCAAGCAACGCTTTCGTCAGCCTGCACGGTGACGTCGCGGTATTTGTGCATGACGTGGCCACCGAGCTGCGCATGAACGGGGAGCAATTCTTTAGCCAGGAACGCGAGACCATTGTCTTCAAGCGGCAAGGGGATCGCACACAACAAAAAGAAGGCCTGTGGCTGGCCTGTCACGAACATTTGTCCGCTATGCCGGAAGGGCTGCCGCCCCATTAGCCAATGTGATCGGAGCAGATCATGAATAATAAAAACAACGAAAACAGTATTCGCAACATAGAAACCAACGGCGTCGAACAGATCCCGGACCACGAACGTACCGCCGGGCCGAAGGATTTGTTTCGCCTGATTTTCGGCGGTGCCAACACCTTCGCCACCGCCGTGCTGGGGAGCTTTCCGGTGCTGTTTGGCTTGTCGTTCCAGGCCGGCGTCTGGGCGATTGTGCTGGGCGTGCTGGTGGGTGCGGTGATCCTCGCCCCCATGGGTCTGTTCGGTCCGATCAATGGCACCAACAACGCCGTGTCTTCCGGTGCGCACTTTGGTGTGCACGGGCGGATTGTCGGCTCGTTCCTGTCGCTGCTGACCGCTATTGCGTTCTTCTCACTGTCGGTGTGGAGTTCAGGCGATGCGCTGGTGGGCGGTGCGAAACGTCTGGTGGGCTTGCCGGAAACCGACCTGACCCTGGGCCTGGCCTACGGCGTCTTCGCCATTCTCGTGCTGACGGTGTGCATCTACGGCTTTCGCTTCATGCTGTGGGTCAACCGCATCGCAGTGTGGGCGGCGAGCCTGCTGTTCCTGCTGGGGATCTTCGCCTTCGCGCCGGCCTTCGACAGCCACTTCGCCGGCACCGTTGCCCTCGGCCAGACCGGCTTCTGGGCGGCGTTTATCGGTGCAGCACTGGTGGCCATGAGCAACCCGATTTCCTTCGGCGCGTTCCTCGGTGACTGGTCGCGCTACATCCCGCGGGAAACCTCGAAGATGCGGATCATGCTGGCGGTGGTGTTTGCGCAGATCGCCACGTTGATCCCGTTCCTGTTCGGCCTGGCCACCGCGACCATCGTGGCAGTCAAGGCACCGGACTATATCGCGGCCAACAACTATGTCGGCGGCCTGCTGGCGGTGGCACCGAGCTGGTTCTTCCTGCCAGTGTGCCTGATCGCGGTGATCGGCGGCATGTCCACCGGCACCACCTCGCTGTATGGCACCGGCCTGGACATGTCCAGCGTATTCCCGCGCCTGCTGTCCCGGGTCAAGGCAACGCTGCTGATCGGGGTGATGTCGATTGCCTTCATCTTTATCGGACGTTTCGCCGCCAACCTGGTGCAGAGCGTGTCGACCTTCGCCGTGCTGATCATCACCTGCACCACGCCGTGGATGGTGATGATGATCATCGGCCTAATCGTGCGCCGGGGTTACTACTGCCCGGATGACCTGCAAGTGTTCACTCGCGGCGAAACCGGCGGGCGCTACTGGTTCAGCCATGGCTGGAACTGGCGCGGCCTGGGGGCCTGGATCCCGAGTGCGCTGGTGGGCCTGTGCTTCGTCAACCTGCCGGGGCAGTTTGTCGGGCCGCTGGGCAACCTCGCCGACGGCATCGACATCAGCTTGCCGGTGACCCTGGGCCTGGCCTCGCTGGTGTACCTGACACTGCTTCGCGTGTTCCCTGAACCGGCTGCCGTCTACGGACCGACTGTGGCGAGGGAGCCTGCTCCCGTTCGACTGCGCAGCAGTCGCGAGGCTGCCTGATGAATTGCGTGGAATGGATTGGGGCTGCAATGCAGCCCAGCGGGAGCACGCTCCCTCGCCACACAGCCCCCTTTAGCCCCACATAAAAAAGATAATCGGAGACTCGCCGTCATGGCCTTAGATCTATTCGTCGTCCTCATCTACGCCGCCGGCATGCTGGTGCTCGGCTACTACGGCATGCGCCGCGCCAAGACCCATGAAGACTACCTGGTGGCCGGCCGCAACCTCGGCCCGACGCTGTACATGGGCACCATGGCTGCCACGGTGCTGGGCGGTGCGTCCACCGTCGGCACCGTGCGCCTGGGCTATGTACATGGTATTTCCGGTTTCTGGCTGTGCGCCGCGCTGGGCGCGGGGATCATTGCGCTGAACCTGTTCCTGGCCAAGCCGCTGCTGAAACTGAAAATCTTCACCGTGACCCAGGTCCTGGAGAAACGCTACAACCCCATGGCCCGCCAGGCCAGTGCGGTGATCATGCTGGCCTACGCGCTGATGATCGGCGTGACCTCGATCCTGGCCATCGGCACCGTGCTGCAAGTGTTGTTCGACCTGCCGTTCTGGATGTCGGTATTGGTAGGCGGTGGCGTGGTGGTGGTGTACTCGACCATTGGCGGCATGTGGTCGCTGACCCTGACCGACATCGTGCAGTTCGTGATCAAGACGGTCGGCCTGATGTTTATCCTGCTACCAATCTGCCTGTACCGCGTCGGCGGTTGGGATGAATTGGTGGCCAAACTGCCCGCGTCGAATTTCAGCTTCACTGAAATCGGCTGGGACACCATCATCACCTACTTCATGATCTACTTCTTCGGCATCCTGATCGGCCAGGACATCTGGCAACGGGTGTTCACCGCCCGCGACGAAAAGGTCGCCCAGTACGCAGGCACCTTCGCCGGTTTCTACTGCATCCTCTACGGCCTGGCCTGTGCGCTGATCGGCATGGCCGCCCACGTACTGATCCCGGACCTGGACAACGTCAACAATGCGTTCGCCGCCATCGTCAAAGTCTCGCTGCCCGACGGTATCCGCGGCCTGGTGATCGCCGCTGCACTGGCCGCGATGATGTCCACCGCCAGCGCCGGCTTGCTCGCCGCTTCCACCGTATTGACCGAAGACCTGCTGCCGCGCCTGCGTGGTGGCAAGCAGTCGAGCTTGAAGATCAACCGTCTGTTTACCTTGCTGACCGGTATCGCCGTGTTGGGTATCGCGCTGGTGGTGAGTGATGTGATCAGCGCACTGACCCTGGCATACAACCTGTTGGTGGGCGGCATGTTGATCCCGCTGATCGGGGCGATTTTCTGGAAGCGTGCGACAACTTCCGGGGCGATCACCTCCATGACCCTGGGTTTTGTGACCGCGCTGGTGTTCATGATCAAGGATGGTTTGGACGCCAATACGCCGATCTACTACAGCCTGGGTGTGGGCCTGGTGAGTTTTGTGCTGGTGAGTTTGCTGTCCCGTCGTCCGGAGGCTGTTGCGGCTCGGGCGATCTGAACGAATAGTTGAAAGTAGCTTTCTTCAGCGGGTGCGACGTCGGATGTCGCACCCGTTTTTTTATTCCCACACTGCCGAAACCCCCGGCGCTCTGGCCTGGATGACTTCCTGGACCAAAGAAGCCCATACCAATCCCTGCGTGGTGCCCCCGGCATAAGTTGCCCCCGCGACAATGCGGTTGTAGGCGGACCAATGCACGATTGAAAGTCCATCTGCGGTGCCGGGCCTGGCACATTCGATTTGTTGCAAGTCGCCACGTTCGATCGCACGGCTGCAGGACTTTGGAAAGTGTCGAGAAACGGCAGCCAGGCACGCCGCCCGTATCTGCTCCTTGTACTGCGGCGTCGAATCGGGCGGCACCTGCCCGGCGGAGACAAGGATGCAGTTCCCGTCCAGGCGGCAATTCATGACGCCGATTGGCAGGTCGTACTGCAGCTTGAGTCCGCGCATGTCGACACCTTCATCATCAACGGCGCGCAGCTTGAAAAACCAGCCAATGATCGGGATGACCTCTGGCTCGTCCACCCCCATGGCCGTGACGACAAAGTGCTCTCTACTCAGATCGGCAATTTGGACCGGACTCAGGTGCCGTGGCAGGAACTCAACCCCTGAGCGCTGCAAAAGCGTCACCATCTCATCCATTAAATGGATAAATTCCAGATCGTAGCCCGACACCTCAATCGCCCGCCCGACCTCGGGAACTCCATACATTGCCTGGAATTGCAGCTGACTGATCTCTGCAAGCTCACGCCCCGGCTTGCCACTCGGCCAAGGCCTGTTTTCGATATCCCGTTGCTCGCGGATCGCGGCCTCCGTGCCACTGGAGTCGTCCACATAGGCTCGTACAATTCGCGACCGTGCAAATCGTGCCAGCGATGGGTTGTCGGCCAGGAATTTTTCAAACAGCTCGATGCCTGCGCGATTGCACTCAATGGCCAGGTACTGATTTGCGGGAGTCAGGTAATCGTTAGGCAGCGGTTTTGCAGTCGTCTCCGTTGCTGACAGATGACGCATGTTCACCTGCTTGTGACTGGCACCATCGCGCTGCTGATTTCCTCCGTAAACCGTGACCTGATAATTTGCCAGGCGGAACATCACGGCTTGGAGCAGCCCGTTGATACCTCTGCCGATGATCGACACACGCGGCGCACCGGCATCGGCTTGCCGAGAGGGGATCGCCAATGAGTGTGCAAGCTTGCGCCGGACAAGGCCGCGCAAGGCCATCAAGCTCAGTTGCACCGAGACCGCATAGTCGAGGTCGCAATGGCAGGCTTCGGTGGTGGCCGCCTGTGTGGTCAGCGTCGCCGGCTTGTACCATGTGGAGACACTGCAGCCGAGCGCTTGTGTGCGCACCCGAAACGCATCCAGTGTCCTGGGGCCGTAGTCCAATATGAGCTGGATGTCTTCGGAGACTGCCAGGGTCTGCAACGCATCGTCGCTAAAGACATCCGGCTTGGCGACACAGACAAGGCGAGCCTTTCTGTGCAGGCACTGAATGAGGGTCCGATCAATGCGATAAATGGATTCATCATTCAGGGATAAGCATAGGGCGACTGCATTGGCCCCCTCGAGCGCCTCAAGCCAGTCGTCAACCAATGAAACCCTACAATCGGAAGAGGCTTTCCCGAAACTGTCCGACACTCGATCGCGTCGATCCAACACCTTAATCCGAACATCCGGATCTCGAGCAAGCAACAACTTAACAAGCTCTTTCCCTACATTGCCGTATCCCAGTACACAGATGTCATGGGGCAAGGAGCCATCGGCCAGCGTCAGCCAGTGCGCAATATAGGCAGCAACATGCGGCGCATTGACCCCTGGCGTGTTAATCACTCGAACATTGTTGCGCTCGCACAGATCCAATCGGATCTTATCCAGACTTGTACCTCTGCGGACCAAACAGAGTTCGCCAAATGGGTGGGATATACGCCATTGGTTGATGACGTCGGCATCAATAACCTGGTCTGCGACAATGATCGTTGATGGGCGCAGCAGTGCAATCTGTATAAGCAGAGCCTGCTTGGTTAACGTCGGCGGGAAAAACACCACGTTGCTGGGTGCATCAGCTTTCCAGCCACGCGATGCAGGGGCGATATGCAAGATGTTTTCGGTGGTGGCAATAAGTGACGCGGCGACTGGCGGAACGGAAGAGAACATCATGGTTTTGTCTCCAACAGTTCTGACTGGCTCATACTCCGGAGAGCGCAACTCAATGAAGTTGGGGGCTTGCAAGAACTGCAAACGCTACAAATCTTTTCGTGATGAAACTCAACCTACGCCTATCCTAATAATCAAATAAGCCCGTCGACTCTGACAAACAGGTAGTCCAATTCCGATACTTAATGGCTAAACTCGACTGACGCGCACACGTCCGGACTACCAATCGGTATGACCGTGGCGTTATTAAATTAAATATTTGAAGGATTATTCCGAAAGCAGGCGTCTTGAGAAAATCACCAAACCCCGGAAATGAAAACGTCCGGCCAAAGCCAGACGAAGAATTGAAGTACACAGCAACGGGTCATGATCAATCATGACTCCAATACATAGGCAAACCTCCTGGCCGCGCCCAAACAAACATGCTTGAGCGCTTTCCAGGACTTACCTGCGACGCGGGCGACGCTGCTCGTCATCGGTGCGGATTGGCACCGGTTGCAACGGTGGCTCGATCAAGCCGAGTGCGACGCCGAGGTCGTGCAGCCAGTTTTGCAGTTTCTCTTTCATGGTGCCCCCTTGGGGTAATGCCGAGCGGCTGGAATTCTGTGGCCGCTTCCTACAGATAGTAGTCTTAAGTCTTACGTATTGCTTGAACGAAACCACAACGAACTATTACTGAATTGATCAAAATCCTGACGGATCGTTCAAGCAATCGCTCGGGTTTCGGTTTCCGGTAGCACCTTGCCCTCCTGCTGCAGGTCAATCCACGCATTGAGGTTAGCGCCGAGCATGCCCTTGCGCCACATCAACCAGGTGGTGGCGCTGGCAAAAGGCTCGGCCAGCGGATGAATGGACACGCTGTCCTTGCCCGGCAGGCTGTCGAGCATCGATTCCGACATCAACGCCACGCCGGAACCGGCGATTACACAGGCCAGCATGCCCTGGTAGGACTCGATCTCGATGGCCCGGCCCATGGCCACGCGATCGTGGGAAAACCAGGCTTCCAGGCGCGCCCGATAAGAACAACTGCGTCGGAAAGTGAACACCGAACGGCCGGCAACATCCTGCGGCCCACGCACCGGCGGATGATCCGCCTCGCAGATCAGCAGCAGGCGCTCTTCGCACAGCGGCACGCCGTCGAGGGTGGCCAGGGTCAACGGTCCATCCACCAATGCGGCGTCCAGGCGCCCGGTGATCAAGCCTTCCAGCAGTTCACCGCTGGGAGCTGACTGCACCTGCAGGTTCACCATCGGATACGCCTTGTGGTAACGCGCCAGCAGCTTGGGCAAATGAATCGCCGCCGTGCTGTACATGCTGCCGAGCACAAAGTCTCCAGCCGGTTGCCCGCCCTGCACCGCGCCATGGGCTTCGTCATGCAGGGCCAGCAGGCGCGCACTGTAGTCCAGCAGCACTTTGCCTGTAGGAGAAAGCTGCAAGCGCTGGCGCTCGCGCACGAACAGTTCGACGCCCAGTTGTTCTTCCATCTGTTTAAGCCGGGTCGACAGGTTGGACGGCACCCGGTGCAAGCGCTCAGCGGCACGGGTGATGGAGCCTTCCTCGGCCACGGCCTGGAAAATCCGCAATTGACTGAACTCCATCACCATTCTCCATAACTGAACAAGTTACTCACTATTATTCATTTTTAAAGAAAGTCAATCCGCTTTAGCCTGATGGTCACTCGCTGCTCCCAGGAAAAACCACCATGTCACCGCTGATCCGCTTACTCGCCAGCTTTATCGCCCTGATGATGGCCATGGGCATAGGTCGATTCGCGCTCACCCCGCAAATGCCGCATTTGCTCAGTGAAGGGCAGATCGACCTGACCGGCGCCGGCCTGATTGCGGCGGCCAACTACCTGGGTTATTTCGTCGGTGCGGTGGATTCGATCTTTGCCCGCAGCCATCATCATGTACGCGGGCGTTTGTACGGTGGGCTGTGGCTGTGTGTGCTGCTGACCCTGGCGTCGTACTGGGCCCACGGGTTCTGGCCGCATCTGTTGTTGCGCTTTGGTACCGGTGTAGCCAGTGCCTGGGCGCTGGTGATGATTACCAGCCTGAGCCAGCCGCTGGCCATTGCGGCCGGGCGCGCACGCCTGGGTGCGCTGGTATTTGCCGGGCCGGGGCTGGGAATTCTGTTGACCGGGTTGCTGGCGCTGGGCTCCAACCTGTTGGGGCAAGACTCTGCAACCTTGTGGCTGGTGTATGGGGTAGTCGCCCTGGTCATGCTGCTGGCAATCCTGCCGTTCCTGCCCAAGCCTTCCGCTGCCGACTCACCCGCTGCCAGCCACACCGACGTGGCCAGCAACGGCAGCATCACACACCTGTGCTGGATCTACGTGTTGTATGGCCTTGGCTACATCATCCCGGCGACATTCCTGTCACAGATGGCCAGCGCGCAATTCAAGGGCGCATGGCAAGCAGACCTGTTCTGGCCCTGCTTTGGCCTGGCTGCCGCGATTGGCGTGGTGGCGGCAAGTTTGCGCCGCAAGGACCCGGACACCACCCGTCGCTGGCTGATGACAACCCTTTGGCTGCAAGCGGCAGGCGTGTTTGCCTGCCTGCTGGGCAACGGTTGGGGGCTGGCGCTGGGGGTGTTGCTGTGCGGTGGGCCATTCCTGGCGTGCATGCAACTGGTGATGGCGCGCTTGCGTGAGGTCGCCCCCCACGGCTACCAGCGCAGCACCGGGTTGCTGACCGCCAGCTTTGCGATCGGCCAATTGAGCGGTCCGTTGCTGGCGTCGGTGAGCAGCCACCTCAGTGGTGGCCTGCAACCGGCGCTGGTGGTAGCAGGCGCCGGTTTGTTGGTGGCCGGATCGGTGCTGGTCAGCCGGCAACCATCGACACAGGCGCGCGAACCTGTTCACGCCGCGCCAACACCAGGAAAAACAGCCCACCCAGGAAGCAGCCGGTAAACCAGGCGAAATTGGCCATGCCCTGCAGCACCGGGGTGAAGGTAATCGCGACGCCCACCAGCGTCGCGGGCACCAGCGCCTTGACCGCCGTCCAGTTCACGCCGCCGTCAAAGTAGTAGCGCCCGCTCGGGCTGTCATCGAACAGCGCATCCACGTCGATCTTCTGTTTTTTGATCAGGTAGAAATCCACCAGCAGAATCCCGAACAACGGCCCGATAAACGCGGCGAGGATATCGAGGGTGTAGTGGATCATCAGCGGGTTGTTGAACAGGTTCCATGGGGTGATGAAGATCGAGGCCACCGCCGCAATCATTCCACCGGCACGCCAGCTGATTTTGCTCGGTGCCACGTTGGCGAAGTCAAAGGCCGGCGAGACGAAGTTGGCCACGATGTTGATGCCGATAGTCGCGGTGACAAAGGCGAACGCCCCCAGCAACACAGCCATGTCATTGTCGATGCGCGAAACGGTGGCAATCGGGTCGTGGAGCATTTCGCCGAACACCGGCAAGGTGCCCGAGACGATCACCACGGTGACCAGGGAGAACGCCAGGAAATTTACCGGCAAGCCCCAGAAATTTCCGCGACGCACGTCTTTCATCGTGCGGCAGTAGCGGCTGAAATCACCGAAGTTCAAGGTCGGCCCGGAAAAGTACGACACCACCAACGCGGTTGCCACGATGATTTGGCCAAATGCCTGCCAGCCTGAGAGGGATTTTTCCGCCAGGGTGAAGCTGATATTGGCCCAGCCAGCCTTCCAGACGATCCAGCCTGCCAGGGCAAACATCACCGCATAGACCACAGGCCCCGCCCAGTCGATGAAACGACGGATGGACTCCATGCCCGCCCAGAACACCAGCGCCTGGAGCGTCCACAGGCTGAGGAAACCGAACCAGCCCAGGTACGACAGGCCGGCAAAGTGCGGCTCTGCGTATACCGCCATCTGTGGGAAAAAGCGCAGCACCACGATGATCAATGCACTGGACGCCAGGTATGTCTGGATCCCGTACCAGGCCACTGCGATCAACCCACGAATCACCGCCGGGATATTCGCCCCGAATACCCCAAAGGCCAACCGGCAGATTACCGGGTACGGCACTGCCGCCTGCTGGCTCGGCTTGGCCACCAGGTTGGCGATCAATTGCACAATGCAAATCCCGGCGAGCAAGGCGATCAATACCTGCCAACTGGCCAGCCCCAGGGCGAACAGGCTGGCGGCGAATACGTAGCCGCCGACGCTGTGCACGTCGCTCATCCAGAAGGCGAAGATGTTGTACCAGTTCCATTTTTGCGGCAGCGGTCCCAGGTCCTGGTTGTACAGGCGCGGGCTGTAGCCTTTGGGCAATTGTTCGGTCATCGCAGGGCTCCTCGTAAATACCGGCCTGCCACCCGCGACGGGAGTGCGTACGGGAGGCGGCATGGTTTGTATACGAGTTGATGAGCAGAATGCGTGCCAATGCAATAAAACTCGGCACAATCCCCCGTGGAGCTTGGCTCTTCAGGAGGCGAAGAGACGATTGAACGGTGGTGATTCGCTCAGGGATGGTGCAGGGCAATCCTGTACACAATCAATTGTGCACCCTGCGCGCACATTGATAGCCCACGGTGCAGCAAACGGCAGTCAGGAAGGTGCCCCAGGCGATGTCCATGAAGGCCAAACCGGCGGACCAGCCCTGCAGGGTTGCCCAATTGCTCAGGTCATAGGTGCCGTAGGCTACCAATCCCAGGAGTGCACCAAGCCGCGCGGCACGCTGCCAGCCGCCGCTCGCCAACGCAGGCAGGACGACAAGCACCACACAACCGAATACATAGAGGAGATAGAACGCCACGGCTGGGAACAGGCGCGGCTGGTCAAGCATCAACGGGCCGAGCAGCGCTTTGTAGGTCGGGCCCATGAGGACACCGAGCCACAGGCCGTCAAGCATCAGAAAGGCAAGCAACGTACCGAGGTAGGCGAAAAGCGTTTTTCTGGACATTGAGGCGGCCTTCTGCAGGAGCAAGCGTGCTCCTACAGAAGAGCAAACCGCGATCAGCTTAGTTCAATGCGATCCGCGTGGATCACGATGTGACCCTGCTTGTAGAGGGCGCCGATGGCCTTCTTGAAGTTGCCTTTGCTGACACCGAACAAACTGCTGATCAGTGCCGGGTCGCTTTTATCGCTGACCGGCAAGGTGCCGTTGTTGTCGCGCAACTTGGCGAGGATCTTCGAGTTCAGGCTGGAGGCCGCTTCTTCACCCACAGGCTGCAGGCTCAGACTGATATTGCCGTCGGCGCGGATTTCCTTGATGAAGCCTTTCTCTTCCTTACCCGGGCGCAGGAACTTGAACACTTCGTTCTTGTGGATCAGGCCCCAGTGCTTGTTGTTGATAATGGCCTTGAAGCCCATGTCGGTGGCTTCGGCCACCAGCAAGTCAACTTCCTGGCCGACCTTGTAGGTGGCCGGGGTCTTGTCCAGGTAGCGGTCAAGGCGCGCGGTGGCGGTGATGCGCTTGGTGTGTTTGTCGAGGTAGACGTGTACCACGCAATACTCACCGGCGGTCAGCTGGCGCTTTTCTTCGGAGTAAGGCAGCAGCAGGTCCTTGGGCAGGCCCCAATCGAGGAATACACCGATACTGTTGACTTCAACCACTTTCAGACTGGCAAATTCACCCACCTGTACTTTTGGTTTTTCGGTGGTCGCGATAAGTTTGTCATCGCTGTCCAGATAAATGAAAACGTTGAGCCAGTCTTCATCTTCACTGGGAATATCTTTGGGGATATATCGGTTGGGCAAGAGGATTTCGCCCTCTTGATCACCATCCAGGTACAAACCAAAGTTAGTGTGTTTAACCACTTGCAAGCTGTTGTAGCGCCCGACTAAAGCCATCTCAAATACCCTCATTGCGTGGGCGGCATTCTACCCGAGTTGACGACGGCGGTCCCGCGTACCGGCGTACAGGCCTGAAAAATCATGGGTTTGCCGAGAAGCGCCCCGCTCGTCAGGTCATCGGGCTGAATCCGGCCAGTACCCACGGCCGGATTTCCTCGAGGGATTCGAGTTAAAACAGCAAGTTAGGTGAGTATTTCACTTAATAATCCAGGCGAATCATAAACCCTGCGTATATTTCAGGGGGATATTTGCCAAGCAATTGTCAAGCATTTCATGTACGATGCATGGCCAAGTTAATTCTCTACAGGTTAGTGGCCGCCATGCGCGTAAAAGCATCCAACAGCAAAGCAAAGCCAGCTCCCGCCGTTGAAACCAGCGAATCGATCAACAGCCAAATTGCTGCATTCCTCAAGCAGGGCGGCGAAATCCAGCAGATTGCCAAAGGCGTAAGCGGCCAGACTTTCGGCCCGTCCAAGCAGATCACCCTGGGTAAAAAGTAAGACTCGCGCATTACACCTGGTCCCTATGCGCTTTGCCTTTCAAGGCGCTAGGACTAGAGCCCGCACTACCCTCTGATACACCCCTTTATTACGCCAATCGACGAACGGGCCTCATCTGCGAACCATCGCCGGTATGCTTGCACACGTCTAGATCGGGCATTTGCCTGATATTTCCCGTTACTGCTCCTCGCTTTTCATGGAGTGAAGCATGCTCAAATCCTGCATATTCCTGGCCGGTGCCCTGTTGGCCAGCCCCCTCGCCGAAGCGCAGGTTTTCCAGCGTGAATTGGGTGATTTCGACCTGAAATTGGGCACGACACCCAGCCGAAGCATGGCTCAAGGCCTGGTAAAGCCCACGGCACCCGGGAGCGACTCGTTCCATGGCGGCCTGGACCTGAGCCACGGCAGCGGCCTGTACCTCGGCCAATTCTCACCGAGCATGGGCATTTCCCCTACCAGCAACCTGGAAGTCGACTCCTACCTGGGTTTCAAACGCCCCTTCGACCAGACCCTGGGTTATGAACTGGGGATGATTCACTACAGCTATCCCAAGCTGAGCCCCCTCGACAGCCAGGAGTTCTACGGCGGCCTGACCTTGCTGGGCAATCGCTTCGGCGCCTCCTTCAGCAACGACCCGGACCGGCAGGACAGCACCCTGTTCGCCGACCTCGGCGGCACCAAGCCATTCGGCATCGGCGTCAGCATGAAGTACACCACCCACCAGCTCGGCACCCCGGTCTCGGTGGCCGATGGCAGCTCGATCCGCAGCTTCAGCGACTGGTCGGTACAATTTTCCAGGCCATGGATGGGCGTCGACCTGAACCTGATCTACAGCGACTCCAGCCTCAGCGGCGGCGATTGCTCGGCCTACTCCGGACACAACTCGCAATGCGACGGGCTGTTGACCCTGAAGGCCGAGCGAGCGTTTTATTGATGAGCTGAACTGTCGCTGCCCTGACGGGTTCAGATGCAATACTCTCGTCTGCGCAAGGACTCGCTCATGCTGCGTCGGTTAAAATTTCTGGTGATGTTGCTGACCCTCAGCCTGGTGCTTGCCGGCTGCAATCGGGTGGGCCTGGCCTATCGCAATCTGGATGTGATCATCCCCTGGACCCTCAGCGACTACCTGGAAATGAACGCCGGGCAGAAGAGCTGGTTCAACGACACACTCAAGGAACACCTGGCCTGGCATTGCACCACCCAGTTGCCGGGCTACCTGGACTGGCTCGATCGCCTGCAACAGATGGTCGACACCAACCAGGTGACCGACGCCGCCCTGCAAACCCGTACCGCCGAAGCCAAACAAGCTATTGCCGAGAGCGCCCGGGCGATCACGCCGTCCGCCGTCGAGCTACTGCAGGGGCTGGACGACCAGCAAGTACAGGATATGGAGCAAGCGTTCGCCAAGGACCTGCGCAAGCGTCAGGACGAATACCTGAAACCGCCCCTCGAGCAGCAGATCAAGGAACGCGCCGAGCGCATGAACAAACGGCTGGATGCGTGGCTCGGGCCGTTAAGTGCCAGCCAGCAGAATCGCGTCACCGCCTGGTCGATCGCCTTGGGTGAGCAGAACCAACAATGGATTGGCAACCGCGCCCACTGGCAAACACTATTTATCGCAGCCGTCAAAGACCGCCACAGCAGCGATTTCCCACAGAAGATCGAGCAACTGCTGGTGAACCGCGAAAGCCTGTGGACGCCGGAATATCGCCAGGCCTACGCCCAGACCGAAGCCGCTGCCCGCAGCCTGATCGTCGACCTGATGGCGGAAAGCACCGTGCAACAACGCCAGAAGCTGACACAAAAGATCGACAAGGTGCGCAGCGATTTCAAGGCCCTTAAATGCCTGAAGGCTGGCACCCCGTAGACATCAGGCAATCTGTGCTTTCGAAGCCACTTCATCAAACGTCGCCGGATCCAGCGCATCCGCCTGTTCGTCCAGCACCTGCCGGGGGTGATTATTGCCGGGGATGCTGCTGTCGATCAGGCTCAGCAGCTGTGAGCCGCGCGGGGTCAATTTGAAATTCTCCCCATTGCCGCACTCTTCCTCTGACCTCGACTCAATAAAGCCGTGCTTGAACAACAACGCCTCGTAATCCGCTGCGGTCTTTTTGAACTTATCAAGGTTACCGATGGGCTCTCTAGCATTAGCCCTTTCAGCGGCTTCCTCCTCGGCATATTTGCGCGGGGCGAAGTTGGCGCCACCGTTCTGTACCTCATGCAGCAATCGTTCGATCAAATCCCAATCGTAAGTCGTCATCCTGATTCCTCCTGAAGGCACACGAAATAGGCCCTTCAAAGGTGTGACATGCCGGGCCATCGTCCGTTCAGCCTAGTGGACAGGCGCAATTTCGCTGAACTTTTAAGCGCTCGCGGCCCTCAACCGAACATCATCGCCATGGAGGTCCGAATTATGAAAACCCTGCTGAATATGACCGTGGCGGCCACGCTGCTTGCCGCCCTGCCCGCCTGGGCCTGCACGCCGGAAGAGGCCACCGCCAAACGTGAGCAACTGGCCAAGAAGGTGACCGAGCTCACCCAGCAGAATCCAGAGAAGGCCAAGGAGATCAACGAAGAACTGCAGAACATGAAGCTGGAAACCGCCAGCGCAGACCTGCCCGACAAGTGCCAACTGATCGACCAGCGCCTCACGGAACTCAATGAGGCGACCGACAAAACTAAAAACTGAGGCGAAAAAAAACCGGACATTGTCCGGTTTTTTTATGGCTCAAGCGTTATTCGGCAGCCGGTGCTTCCGGCTTGCGGCGCTTCAGAGGCGCCATGCCGTCCTTGCTGACCAACGACAGGTTGTCGGTCTTTGGACGGTTGGCAATCTTGCGCTTGGTCGGCGACTTGGCACCGGCCTTCTTCTTGTCGCCCTTGGCGTCGACCTTTTTCTTCTTCACGCCAACGGCCTTGCCCGATGCCTTGACCTTCTTCGGCCCGCCGTAGGTGCCTTTGACTTCCTTGATGGTGCGGCGCTCGAACGACTGCTTCAAGTAGCGCTCGATGCTCGACATCAGGTTCCAGTCGCCATGGCAGATCAGCGAGATCGCCAGGCCATCGTTGCCGGCACGCCCGGTACGACCGATACGGTGTACGTATTCGTCGCCGCTGCGGGGCATATCAAAGTTGATCACCATGTCCAGGCCATCCACGTCCAGGCCACGGGCGGCAACGTCGGTGGCGACCAGGATCTTCACGCCGCCTTGCTTGAGGCGGTCGATGGCCAGCTTGCGGTCCTTCTGGTCTTTCTCACCGTGCAGGACGAACGCCTTGTACTCCTGAGCCACCAGGCGACCGTAGATGCGGTCGGCCATGGCCCGGGTGTTGGTGAACACGATAGCCTTCTGATAGGTCTCGTTGGCCAGCAACCAGTTGAGGATCTGCTCTTTGTGCACGTTGTGGTCAGCAGTGATGATCTGCTGACGGGTGGTCGAGTTCAGGTCGCTGACGTTGTTGACCTGCAGGTGCTCAGGGTTGTTCAGGACCTTGGCGACCATGTCGCGCAGGGTCGAACCACCGGTGGTGGCCGAGAACAGCATGGTCTGCTGGCGGTTGACGCACTCTTGCACCAGACGCTGCACGTCGTCGGCAAAGCCCATGTCGAGCATGCGGTCGGCTTCGTCGAGCACCAGGACTTCAACTTCCTTGAGGTCCAGGTTGCCGGCGTTCAGTTGTTCGATCATCCGGCCCGGGGTGCCGATCAGGATGTCCGGCACCTTGCGCAGCATGGCGGCCTGGACCTTGAAGTCTTCGCCGCCGGTGATCAGGCCGGACTTGATGAAAGTGAACTGCGAGAAGCGCTCCACTTCCTTCAAGGTCTGCTGGGCCAGTTCGCGGGTCGGCAGCAGGATCAGGGTCTTGATGCTGACACGGACTTTCGCCGGGCCGATCAGACGGTTAAGGATCGGCAGGACGAAAGCGGCAGTCTTGCCACTCCCGGTTTGAGCCGTCACCCGCAGGTCACGCCCTTCGAGCGCGAGCGGGATGGCCGCTGCTTGCACAGGCGTTGGCTCGACAAATTTAAGCTCGGCCACGGCTTTGAGCAGGCGTTCGTGCAGGGCGAATTGGGAAAACACGGGTGCTACCTCGAAGAAATACAAAAAAACAGCTGCATAGGGTAACGGTTTCGGGCGCCGAGGCCGAGTTTCTTTACGCGAACTGCGTTAATCAGGCGCTTTTTTGTCAGGGGATTTGTCCACAACCACAACTTTGACGTACTTAAATGCTCTAATCGGCCCGTCACGTCTTACAGAAGAATCGCGTTTACCCATGGATATCAAACAGCTCTGGCTCAACGTCAAAGACCTTTGGGGCACCCTCGACGAACACCCGCTGCTGCATTCCAGCCTCGCGCTGATGGTGTTGCTGGTAGTGGCATTGCTGCTCGGACGAGTGGCCCGCTACCTCATCCTGCACGCCGTCAAGCTGCTGGGCCGGCAACCCGCGCTGCACTGGCTCAATGACCTGCGGCACAACAAAGTCTTCCATCGCCTGGCACAGATGACGCCGTCACTGGTGATCCAGTTCGGCCTGTACCTGGTGCCGGACCTGAGCAAGACCGCCACCCTGTTCATCGGCAATGTCGCCCTGGCGTTCACCATTCTGTTCATGGTGCTGGCGATCAGTGCACTGCTCAACGCCCTGCTGGACATCTATGCCCGCACCGAACACGCCCGCACCCGCTCGATCAAGGGCTACGTGCAGTTGGCGAAGATGGTGCTGTTCGTGTTTGGCGCCATCATCATCGTCGCCACCTTGATCGACCGCTCGCCACTGCTGCTGCTTTCCGGTCTGGGTGCAATGTCGGCGGTGATTCTGTTGGTCTACAAGGACACCCTGCTGTCGTTCGTCGCCAGTGTGCAACTGACCAGCAACGACATGCTGCGGGTCGGCGACTGGATCGAAATGCCCCAGGTCGGCGCCGACGGTGACGTGGTCGACATCACCCTGCACACCGTCAAAGTGCAGAACTTCGACAAGACCATCGTCTCGATTCCCACCTGGCGCCTGATGTCCGAGTCGTTCAAGAACTGGCGCGGCATGCAGGCCTCCGGTGGCCGGCGGATCAAGCGCAGCCTGTATATCGACGCCAGCGGCGTGCGTTTCATCCGCGACGACGAAGAGCTGAAGCTCACCCAGGTACACCTGCTGACCGACTACATGAGCCGCAAGAAGGCCGAGCTCAAGGCCTGGAACGAAGCCCAGGGCAATGTCGCGGCGATGTCCGCCAACCGCCGACGCATGACCAATATCGGCACCTTCCGCGCGTATGCCTTGGCCTATCTGAAAAGCCATCCGGAGATCCAGCCGAACATGACCTGCATGGTGCGGCAGATGCAGACCACCGCCCAGGGCATTCCGCTGGAGATCTACTGCTTCACCCGCACCACCGCGTGGGCCGACTACGAGCGGATCCAGGGCGATATCTTCGACTACCTGCTGGCGGTGCTGCCGGAATTTGGTTTGAGTCTGTACCAGCAGCCCAGCGGCGGTGACTTGCGGGCGGGGATGTTGCCGGCGGTGCTGGGGGCCAGTCACCTGCCCCCGGCGGAAAAGGCAGTGATGTAACAACAAAAAACGGCACAACCCGAGTTGTGCCGTTTTTTTTGCGTTGGACCTTACTTGACCTGACGCTGCGGCGCGCCGTGAACCATGGTGTAAGCGTAATCCACGCCCATGCCGTAAGCGCCGCTGTGCTCCTGTACCAGGCCCATCACCGCGTCGTAGGTTTCCTTGTGAGCCCAGTCACGCTGGTATTCCAACAGCACTTGCTGCCAGGTGACCGGTACCGCGCCCGCCTGAATCATCCGTTGCACCGACATGTCATGCGCTTCTTTGCTGGTGCCGCCGGAGGCGTCGGTGACGATGTACACCTCGTAGCCTTCGGCCAGGGCTTCCAGGGCCGGGAAGTTCAGGCACACCTCGGTCCACAGGGCCGCCATGATCAGCTTCTTGCGCCCGGTGGCCTTCACCGCGGCCACCAGCGCCTTGTCTTCCCAGGAGTTCATCGAGGTGCGCTCGATCGGCTGCTGGTCCGGGAACACGTCCAGCAGTTCCGGCCAGATGTAGCCGCTGAAGCTCTTGGTCTCAACCGAGGTCAGGATGGTCGGCACGTTGAAGATCCTGGCGGCCTTGGCCAGCGCCACCGTGTTGTTCTTCAGGGTCTGGCGATCGATCGACTGCACGCCAAAGGCCATCTGCGGCTGGTGGTCGATCAGGATCAGGGTGGAGTTGGCTGGGTTGAGCAATTCGCGAATAGACATGGTGACTTCCTTTTAATGGTTTCGATTCGGTAAGGGGTGCGTTCAGCGCCGCTGTGAAGCTTGGCTGGCGGCTTGGAAGTAACTTTATGGGATGGATAAAATCGAGACAATTACCTAAAATAGAGAATCATTGATTCTAAAAAAGGGACAATCATGGATCGTATCGAATGCATGCGGGCGTTTGTCGTCACGGTCGGCGAGAACGGCTTCGCGGCCGCCGCGCGAGCCATGGACGTACCGCGCTCAAAAGTCAGCAAACAGATTCAGGCGCTGGAAGAAGCCATAGGCGTGCAACTGCTTCAGCGCACCACCCGCAGCCTGCATTTGACGGAGGCCGGGGCCGAGTATTTTGAAGCTGCGCGTGAAGTACTGGCCGCCCTGGACGAAGCCGAACAGCGGGCCCGGGATGGTATCGGTGAGCTACGGGGCGTGTTGCGGGTCAATGCGCCGATGTCGTTCGGGCTGCATCGCCTGGGGCGGTTGATTCCGCTGTTCCATGAACAGCATCCGCATATCGAGCTGCAACTGGTGCTCAGCGACCAACAGGTCGACCCGGTACGCGGTGGTTTCGACGTGACCATCCGCATCGCCAGCATGCCCGACTCAACGATGATCGCCCGCCAGTTGGCACCTGCGCCACGGATCATGGTGGCTGCGCCAGCCTACCTGGCACGCGCGGGCATACCGCAGACCCCGCAAGACCTGCGCCAGCACCAGTGCCTCAATTATGGGTATCTGCAAAGCGGCGTCAGCCTGCAATTGAGCAAGGGCCAGGAAACCCAGCGGGTCAACGTTACCGGCCCTCTGCACGCCAACAACGGCGACCTGCTGGCCCAGGCGGCAGAGGCCGGGATGGGCATCGCGCTGTTGCCGGACTTTATCGTCGAAGACGCCCTGAGCGCCGGGCGCCTGGTGCCGGTGCTCTGCGAATGGCAGGCGCCGGCAATCACCATCAATGCGGTTTATTCGTCAGCGCGACGCGTGCCGCAAAAGACCCGCGCATTCATTGATTTTTTGCTGACGCAATTGGCGCCGACGACCGCAGGCCCAGCCGGCTGATCCACACCGCCCCGAGAATCACCAAACCGCCCAGCAGCAACCTGCCCAACGGTTCATGCTGATTCCAGATCAGCAAGTTCAGCAACAACCCCACCGGCACATGCAGGTTGTTCATCACCGCCAACGTGCCACCGTTGACCATGCACGCGCCCTTGTTCCACCAGTACATACCCAGTGCCGTGCTGACCAGACCGAGGAACACCAAAACGCCCCACTGCAACGGCGCTTCCGGCAGGTAGTTGGCCTTGCCGAACATCAGGAACGCCGGCAACGCCACCGCCAACGCGCCGAGGTAGAAGTAGCCAAAGCGCCGGTAATGCGGCAGATCACTCGGATGACGGGCCACCAGATGCTTATAAAGCACCTGCCCGGCGGCGTAGGTGAAGTTGGCCAGTTGCAGCAGCAGGAAGCCCATGAAGAAGTTCGGGGTGATCTGGTCGAAGCGAATCACCGCTGCCCCCGCCACCGCCACCAGTGCGGCCACCAGCGCCCACGGGTTGAAGCGGCGGTTCAGGGCGTCTTCGATCAAGGTCACGTGCAACGGTGTCAGGATGGTGAACAGCAACACCTCCGGCACCGTCAGTACGCGAAAGCTCAGGTACAGGCACACGTAGGTCACGCCGAACTGCAGTGCGCCGATCAACAGCATGCCGCGCATGAACGCCGGCTCCACCGAGCGCCAGCGGGTCAGCGGGATAAACACCAGCCCGGCCAACAATACACGCACCAGCACCGCGAAATAACTGTCGACGTGACCGGCCAGGTATTCGCCGATCAAGCTGAAGGAAAACGCCTGGATCAGCGTCACAACAAGTAGATAGCCCATGCTCGCCTCATTTTGAATGGGCGCGACATTAGCGGTTTTCCGCGCGTTACGAAACTCAAGGCAAAAAAAACCCGACCTCGCTAAAAGCGTCAGTCGGGCGGGAGCACTCAGGAGCAAAAAGTGCAAAGGGAGGTTCGATACGCGTACTTGAAGGGTTGCGTGGAGCTATCTAAACAGCGGGCGATTATCTGACGATTAACATCTCACGCCACTTGGGCCAACAACGCCTTGGCCTGGTTCAAACCCTTCTCCTGGAAATCACCGCCCAGGTTCACCCCTTCGGCATGAATGAACGTGACGTCATGGATGCCGATAAAGCCCATGACCTGACGCAGGTACGGTTCCTGGTGGTCGGTGCTGCCACCGGCGTGGATGCCGCCGCGGGCGGTCAGCACAAAGGCGCGCTTGTCGGTCAGCAGGCCCTGGGGGCCGGTGGCGGTGTACTTGAAGGTCACACCGGCACGCAGCACATGGTCGAGCCAGGCTTTGAGGGTGCTGGGAATCGCGAAGTTGTACATCGGCGCGGCCATCACCAACACATCGGCGGCCAGCAATTCATCGGTCAGTTCGTTGGAGCGGTCCAGGGAGGCCTGTTCAACCGTGCTGCGCTGCTCGGCAGGTTTCATCCAGCCGCCCAACAGATTGGCATCCAGGTGCGGAACCGGGTTGATGGCGAGGTCTCGTACGGTGATCTGATCAGCCGGATGGGCGACTTTCCATTGGCTGATGAATTGTTGGGTCAGTTGGCGGGAGATTGAGTCCTGCTGACGGGCGCTGCTTTCGATGATCAGAACACGGGCCATGATTATGTAAGCTCCATCGGTGAATGCTGTAAGGCGATGGAGTGAAGGTTAATCAGAGCCCGTTCGATTAAAAAGCGTAAAAAATTGCTATAACCCATCTAGAAATTTGTTTATAAGCGGAGTATTGCTGTGGGCATCCTCCGCTTTTGCCTTATTTCGGTGCGCAGGTGAGCTGGATACGCATCTTGATAACGGCACGGTTGAATTTGACCGTGGTATTGGTGGTTTTCCCTGCTGCAACCGTGACCTTGCGCGTACGCGGGGCTTCCGGGCCGTTGGTAAAGCGTACCTTGCACTCCGCGTCATTGGGGCCGTAGTTGGTGAGTTGGATCGAACTGATAGTGCTGTCGACGTCCGACGCGCTGTAATCGATCTTCACGCCCTGAATGTCTTTCGTCACATCGGTACTGAATGCAAACGCACTCAACGGCAGCAACGCCAGCAGCACACAACAGAATTTTCTCATTCGGCAGTCTCCAATAAGGACCGCCAGCTTAGGACAAGAGGAGCTCATCTTGAAAGCGCCCCGCGTTACCCTTGATCAATGGCGCACCTTGCAAGCCGTGGTCGACCATGGCGGCTTCGCCCAGGCGGCCGAAGCGCTGCACCGCTCGCAATCCTCGGTGAGCTACACCGTGGCCCGGATGCAGGATCAGCTTGGCGTGCCGCTGCTGCGCATTGACGGGCGCAAGGCCGTGCTCACCGAAGCCGGTGAAGTGCTGCTGCGCCGCTCCCGGCAACTGGTGAAAAACGCCAGCCAACTGGAAGACCTGGCCCACCATATGGAACAAGGCTGGGAAGCCGAGGTGCGGCTGGTGGTCGATGCCGCTTACCCCAACGCCCGCCTGGTGCGCGCCCTCACTGCCTTTATGCCGCAAAGCCGTGGCTGCCGGGTGCGCTTGCGCGAAGAGGTGTTGTCCGGCGTCGAAGAGCTGTTGATGGACGGCATGGCCGACCTCGCCATCAGCGGGTTCATCATTCCCGGTTACCTCGGTACGGAAATGAGCGACGTCGAATTTGTCGCCGTGGCCCACCCCGAACATCCGCTGCATCAATTGCACCGCGAACTGAGCTTCCAGGATCTGGAAAGCCACATGCAGGTGGTGATCCGCGACTCCGGCCGCCAGCAGCCACGGGACGTCGGCTGGCTCGGCGCCGAGCAGCGCTGGACCGTCGGCAGCCTGCCCACCGCCGCCACCTTCGTCAGCAGCGGCCTGGGCTTCGCCTGGCTGCCGCGACACCTGATCGAACGCGAACTCAAGGAAGGCCTGCTCAAGCTACTGCCCCTGGAACGGGGTGGCAGCCGCAACCCGACCTTCTATCTTTACTCGAACAAGGACAAACCCCTGGGCCCGGCCACGCAGATTCTCGTCGAGTTGCTGCGCACCTTCGACACTGCACCACTGGACGCGCCATTCGCCGCACCGCAGCAAGCCTGAACAAGGAGTTCACGTGGCCTATTTCGAACATGAAGGTTGCACCCTGCATTACGAGGAATATGGCCACGGCGCGCCGCTGATCCTGATCCACGGCCTGGGCTCCAGTTGCCTGGACTGGGAACTGCAAGTGCCCGTGCTGTCACAACACTATCGCCTGGTGGTGGTGGATGTGCGCGGTCACGGCCGCTCCGACAAACCCCGTGAGCGCTACAGCATCGCCGGCTTCACCGCCGACCTGGTGGCCTTGATCGAACACCTGCATTTGCCGCCGGCCCACGTGGTCGGCCTGTCCATGGGCGGCATGATCGCCTTTCAACTGGCAGTGGATGAGCCGCAAATGCTCAAGAGCCTGTGCATCGTCAACAGTGCGCCCCAGGTCAAGGTTCGCAGCGCCAGCGACTATTGGCAGTGGGCCAAGCGCTGGAGCCTGGCGCGCATCCTCAGCCTGAACACTATCGGCAAGGCCCTGGGCAGCCTGCTGTTTCCCAAGCCCGAACAGGCCGAACTGCGGCGCAAGATGGCCGAACGCTGGGCAAAAAACGACAAACGTGCTTACCTCGCCAGCTTCGATGCGATTGTTGGCTGGGGCGTACAGGAACAACTTTCGAAAATCTCCTGTCCAACCCTCGTCATCAGCGCCGACCACGACTACACCCCCGTGGCGCAGAAAGAAATCTATGTAAAACTGCTGCCCGATGCGCGACTGGTGGTGATCGAGGATTCCCGCCATGCCACGCCGCTGGACCAACCCGAACGCTTCAACAACACCCTGCTCGATTTTCTCAAGACAGTCGAAACCACAACCCAGGATCACTGACCCATGCTGAAAAAAATCGCCTTCTTTGCCGGTTCCGTACTGTTCGCTGCCAACCTGATGGCGGCCGAACCCGCCAAGGCACCCCACGTCTTGATCACCACCACCAATGGCGACATCGAGATCGAACTGGACCCGGTCAAGGCCCCGATCAGTACCAAGAACTTCCTGGCCTATGTCGACAAGGGCTTCTACACCAACACCATTTTTCACCGGGTAATCCCGGGCTTCATGGTGCAGGGCGGTGGTTTTACCCAGCAAATGTCGCAAAAGCCGACCGAAGCACCGATCAAGAACGAAGCCAGCAACGGCCTGCATAACGTGCGCGGCACCCTGTCGATGGCGCGTACCAACGACCCGAACTCCGCCACCAGCCAATTCTTCATCAACGTTGCGGACAATGCCTTCCTCGACCCGGGCCGTGATGCCGGTTACGCGGTGTTCGCCAAAGTGGTCAAGGGCATGGACGTGGTCGACATCATCGTCAACTCGCAGACCACCACCAAACAGGGCATGCAGAACGTGCCAATCGATCCTGTCCTGATCAAGTCGGCCAAGCGCATCGACTGAAGGCTACAGGGAGTTTCGCGCGGGGCCCGCAAGGCGTCGCGCGCATTTGAACAGGAGAGCCCGCCGCGCGGGCGTCAGACCTAATGCTCTATCGTCGTTTTGAACAACTGATCGACATCTTCCGCGAACCTCCCAGCGCGGCCCCTCCAGACAAAGTCCTACCCTTCTACGTCTATTACCTGCGCCAGGTATGGCCAAGCTTTGCCGCCTTGCTGGTGGTGGGCCTGATCGGCGCGCTGATCGAAGTGGCGCTGTTCAGCTACCTGAGCCGCATCATCGACCTGGCCCAGGGCACGCCGCCCGCCAACTTCTTCCAGATCCACGCCACCGAGCTGATCTGGATGGCCGTGGTCGCCCTGCTGTTGCGCCCGATCTTCGGCGCCCTGCATGACCTGCTGGTGCACCAGACCATCAGCCCCGGCATGACCAGCCTGATCCGCTGGCAAAACCACAGCTATGTGCTCAAACAGAGCCTGAACTTCTTCCAGAACGATTTCGCCGGGCGCATTGCCCAGCGCATCATGCAAACCGGCAACTCCCTGCGCGACTCCGCAGTGGCCGCCGTGGACGCGATCTGGCACGTGGCGATCTACGCCATCAGCGCCCTGGTGCTGTTCGCCGAAGCCGACTGGCGCCTGATGATCCCGCTGATCACCTGGATCGTCGCCTACAGCCTGGCCCTGCGGTACTTCGTGCCACGGGTCAAGGAGCGCTCGGTCATCTCCTCCGAGGCACGCTCAAAACTGATGGGGCGGATCGTCGACGGCTACACCAACATCACCACCTTGAAGCTGTTCTCTCATACCAATTTCGAGCAGAACTACGCCAGGGAAGCGATCGTCGAGCAGACCGAGAAAACCCAGTTGGCCAGCCGCGTCGTGACCAGCATGGACATCGTGATTACCACCATGAACGGCCTGCTGATTGTCACCACCACCGGCCTTGCCCTGTGGCTGTGGACCCAATCCCTGATTTCGGTGGGCGCCATCGCCCTGGCCACCGGCCTGGTGATTCGTATCGTCAACATGTCCGGCTGGATCATGTGGGTGGTCAACGGCATTTTCGAAAACATCGGCATGGTCCAGGACGGCCTGAAAACCATCGCCCAGCCGCTGGCAGTGACCGACCGGGAAAATGCCCCGCGCCTGGAAGTGCCCCATGGCGAGGTGCGGTTCGATCAGGTGGATTTCCACTACGGCAAGAAGAGCGGGATCATCAGCGGCTTGAACCTGGCGATTAAACCGGGTGAAAAGATCGGCCTGATCGGTCCGTCCGGCGCGGGCAAATCCACCCTGGTCAACCTGCTGTTGCGCCTGTACGACCTGCAAGGCGGCCGTATCCTGATCGACGGCCAGAACATCGCCGACGTCGCCCAGGAAACCTTGCGCGAACAGATCGGCATGATCACCCAGGACACCTCGCTGCTGCACCGCACGATCCGCGACAACTTGCTGTATGGCAAGCCGGACGCCACCGACGAAGAGCTTTGGGCCGCCGTGCACAAGGCCCGCGCCGACGAGTTCATCCCATTGCTGTCGGACGCCGAGGGCCGCACCGGCCTCGACGCCCACGTCGGTGAACGCGGGGTGAAACTCTCCGGCGGGCAACGTCAGCGCATCGCCATCGCCCGGGTGCTGCTCAAGGATGCGCCAATCCTGATCATGGACGAAGCCACCTCGGCGCTGGATTCGGAAGTCGAAGCGGCGATCCAGGAAAGCCTGGAAACCCTGATGCAGGGCAAGACAGTGATCGCCATCGCCCACCGGCTGTCCACCATTGCCAGAATGGACAGGCTGGTGGTGCTGGAAAAAGGCCAGATCGCCGAGACCGGCAGCCATGCCGAATTGCTCGCACACGGCGGTTTGTATGCGCGATTGTGGCAACACCAGACCGGTGGCTTCGTTGGAATAGACTGATTCCGTTGGTTAACTGCAACCTCAATTCCGAACAATTCTGACAGTTTTCTCTATCCCGCTGGTCTTGCGACACAATCCTGCTGTACTCCAAT
Source organism: Pseudomonas sp. KK18 (assembly GCF_037094675.1). NCBI lineage: Bacteria > Pseudomonadati > Pseudomonadota > Gammaproteobacteria > Pseudomonadales > Pseudomonadaceae > Pseudomonas > Pseudomonas sp. KK18. The sequence goes on along the minus strand of NZ_CP146605.1, from coordinate 1,739,340 downwards.
CAGGCCCCAGGAGGGCCCTGATTTAAGGCAGCAGGGATGCATCACAGACCCGTTAATCAGATAGAGCAATCTATTAAGGATGTGTTCATGTCACTGTTCAAACGTTCCGTTACGGAAGGACTGGGTACGTTTTGGCTGGTGTTGGGTGGCTGCGGCAGTGCGGTACTGGCCGCATCGTCCCCGGTCGGGATCGGTGTGCTCGGTGTGGCCCTGGCGTTCGGGCTCACGGTGCTGACCATGGCATTTGCCATCGGGCACATCAGCGGTTGTCACCTGAACCCTGCAGTGTCGGTGGGGCTGGTAGTGGGCGGAAGATTTCCGGCCAGGGAGTTACCGGCGTACATCGTGTCCCAGGTAATCGGCGGCGTCGTTGCCGCTGCATTGTTGTACTTCATAGCCAGCGGCAAGCCGGGGTTCGAACTGGCTTCGGGCCTGGCCAGCAACGGCTACGGCGAGCACTCACCTGGTGGTTATTCGATGGCAGCGGGGTTTGTGTGCGAGCTGGTGATGACGGCGATGTTCGTGTTGATCATCCTCGGCGCCACCGACCGCCGTGTGCCGACGGGCTTCGCGCCCATTGCCATTGGCCTGGCGCTGACGCTGATCCACCTGATCTCGATCCCGGTCACCAACACCTCGGTCAACCCGGCCCGCAGCACCGGCCCGGCGCTGATTGTCGGCGGTTGGGCGCTCCAGCAGTTGTGGATGTTCTGGCTGGCGCCGATCCTCGGTGCAGTGGTCGGCGGCATTACCTATCGATGGCTGGGCGCGGAAAAAACCGCCTGAGCCAGACAGGTTCAGCCCTGCCGATAAGGCAGGGCTGCCCTCGCCAGTGCTCTATCAGCCTTGATGTGCCTGCATATACTGGCGCAGCAACTGATTGATGCGCGTCTGATAGCCAGTCCCTTGCCCCTTGAACCACTCAAGAACGTCAGCATCCAGACGGATAGTAACTGCCTGCTTGACCGGCACACGCAATTCGGCACGACGGAAGAAGTCTTCTCCTAATTCGGGGATGTCGCTGGTATCGATCTCCCGATCGTCCATCTTAGCCAGGCGCTCCCAGTCAGTTTTCGATGCTTTCGACATAGTATTTGGCCTCCTGTTTGGTTGCTTTTCGGGCGGAAATAATGCGAATTACGTCACCCCGCCTCTCGGTGTATACAACTACACCTACCAGTAATTTTATCCAGCCAATGCTGACCCAGCGTTCTTCGTCATAATCCGTTCGAGGATCACGTTGTGACAATATTGGATGTTGAAAAATATCCGATACGTCGTTGAAGTCTATGCCGTGCTTGCGGATGTTTATTTGGTTTTTTGGATTCATCCCACTCAAAACGCATGCTGCATCCTGTATTTACTTTTGTACATACACTGTAGCGAAGTGCTCCCGCCCTCGGCACCTGTCAACCGATCAGTGGTTCAGCCCTGCCGATAAGGCAGGGCTGCCCTCGCCTCCTCGGCATATGCCAGGATCCCCACGCTTTCGCGCTCCAGGAAATCCGCCACGGCGGTCTTCAATCCCGGGTGTCGCAGGTAATGCCAGGAGTGCGTGATCACCGGCTCAAACCCGCGAATCAACTTGTGCTCGCCCTGGGCGCCGGCGTCGAAACGCTGCAGGCCATGGGCAATCGCGTAATCCATGCCTTGGTAGAAGCAAGTCTCGAAATGCAGCCGGTCGAACTCGGCCAGGCAGCCCCAGTAACGCCCATAAAAACTGTTGCCGCCGATCAGGCTGAAGGCCATGGCCACCGGCCGTGAGCCTTGCTTGGCCAGCACCACGCGAATCGCCTCGGGCATGCGCTCGGCCAGCAGACTGAAAAACGCCCGGGTCAGGTACGGCGATTGTCGGCGTATGGCGTAGGTATTGGCGTAACAGGCGTAGACAAAATCCCACTGCGCCTCGCTCAACTCATGACCTTGCAGCCACTCGAAATCGATGCCCTGCCCCGCCACTTGCTCGCGCTCCTTGCGCATCTGTTTGCGCTTGCGCGAACTCAGCGCGTCGAGAAAGTCCTGGAAGTCGCGGTAGCCGCGGTTTTGCCAATGAAACTGGCAGCCCAGGCGTTGCAGCCAACCCGGCTGCCGGGCCAGTGCGGTGTCCGCCAGGGCGTCGGTAAAGTTGATATGGGCGCTGGAAAGGCCTTCGATTTCCAGGTAACCGGGCAGGCTTTTAAGCAATTCGAAACCGTCCTCGGCGCTGGCGGCCAACAGGCGCGGGCCGCTGACCGGGCTGAAGGGCACGGCCGTCAGCAATTTCGGGTAGTAGTCGATGCCCGCCCGCTCGCAAGCATCGGCCCAACCGTGGTCGAACACGTACTCGCCATAGGAATGCCATTTGCGATAGCTGGGCAACGCGGCAATCAGCCGTCCACCTTCATAATGCAGCAAATGCTCGGGCTGCCAGCCGGAGTGCGGGCCGATGCTGGCGCTGTCTTCCAGGGCACTGAGGAACGCATGGCGCAGAAACGGCTGATCGACGGGGACCAACGCGTTCCATTCATCGGGCGCAATCTCGGACAGGTTATTCAAACGTTGTAACGGCATCCCATTCCCCGACGGTCACGGCTTTGTGTAGGAGCGAGCTTGCTCGCGATGATCGTTAACGACAACGCGACCATTCTGACAGAACGCGGTGATCTCGGGTTCTTCGCGAGCAAGCTCGCGCCTACAGGACACGGCGCAAAAAAAAGCCCCGCCAAACGGCGGGGCAAACCAAATGAGGAGCGCTTTGACGGATGAAGAAAGAGCGCTTTGGAGCGGTATTACAGGTTGCCTAGAACACGTATTGCACGCGGGCCACGATGGCGTCGCCGCTGTCGTCGCCATTGGCGTTCTGGATCTTGTCAGTGCTGACCTTGAGGTAGTTGGCAGACACCTTCACCGCTTCGTTGGCGTACCAGTTGACACCGATGGTGTTCAGGCTTGCCTTGGCGTCACCCACTTCACGGGTCGCGCTGTTACGCACTACGTTTTTGTCGTCAACGCTGATGTTGTCGTAGCGGTAGAACACTTCCCACGCACCGAACTGCTTGTTCTGCGGCTTGATGGTGTCGAACTTGGCGCCGTCGAGTTTGTAGACCCGGGACTCGCCGGTCAGCGTGTAGGCCACCTGGCCGTAGAAACCCGTGGCCTTCACATCCTGATAAGCGCTGCTGTCGGCCTTCATCTTGCGGTTCAGGTATTCGGCCTGCAGGGACAGCGGACCGCGGGCGAAGGCAAATTCGCCGCCGAACACCGTGTCGGTGTCGTAGGCGTCGTTCGCGGTCAGGTTGCCGGAGTCCAGCCCTACACCGCCGCCGAAGGTCGCACGGTTGCCGTTGGCCCCGGCATCGTTACCGCCGTTGGTGGCAACGCCACGAGCGTCCAGGCGAGGACGGATCCGCGAGTCGAACGAGGTGTCCTTCAGGTCACGCACCGCCACGTCCACACCCAGGTGCAAGACGTTGCCGCTGTCGTGCATCGGCGCAAACACGGCACGGCCGTTGAACTGCTTCACGCCTTTGCCGTCCTTGTCGTTGATGTCCTTGGACGACACGCTGGAGGACAGGTAGGCCATGTCAGCCACCACGGCGCTGACCTGCAGGCCCATGCCGTTCTCGTGGGAGTTGATCCAGTCGGCGACTTCATAACCGAGGTTACGCTCGATGGCGGTCACCCATTTGGAACTGGTGGCTTTTTCCAGGCCGAAGTCCTGGTCGAAACGACCCGCGCGGATCACCACTGGCTTGAAGCCTACGTACGAGAAGGACGCTTCGTCGAAGTAGCCATCATCGGCATTGCCGGAGTTGTGGGAAAAGTCGTAGTTGATCTGGTATTTCCAGTCCTTGTACACCGTGCCGCCCAATTCGAGGTAGGCGCGTCGGAAATACGTGGCGTCCGCCGAGTTGCCATTCTTGGTGTAAAAGCCATCAAACGTGCCGTAATCGGCCTGCAAACGACCACCCAGCTTGAAGCTGAAATTCTGGTCGGTGGTTGCAACCTCAAGGCCGCCCTTGGTTTTGACAACGATATCGGCACCGTCAGTAGTGACAGTACCGGCGAAAGCCTGGGCGGTAACGGCCAGGGCCAAGGCGCTGGCCGCGAAACCGGCGAAGTGCTTACGGATCATCGAAGAATTCCCCTAATTGATGGTCTTGTGCATTGGTAAAACACGCGGTTTAGAGCCGCTGGTGTTGGGGGGCGATCTTGGCGAGGGGATATTTCAGCTGGGTTGCCGGAACATAAAGATTTTGTTACTCGGGAACTTTTTAATAGCCATTCGAAATAAGCCAGAGCCTACGGAAATCAAGGCTCCAGCCCCGGAAACTGGTGAAAATGGCAGATGATACAAAATGTAAAAACACCTGATAAAAATGAAATATTTTTCATCTTGGTTGTTTTTTGAGCAAAAAAAAGCCCGCATCTTTTGTCGATGCGGGCTTCGTTTCAGTGTGAAAAGTGATGGATATTATTGGTCGCGGGAGCGCTCGGCGGCCAGGCGTTCGGCCAACGCATCAACATCGGCGATAGGCGGCTCGGGCAGGATCTTCAGCGTCGCCTGCATCAAGCGCATCTGCCGGATAAAGCGCCGGCAGTTGGGGCAGAACATCAGGTGATGGCGCACCAGCAGGCGCTCGCGAAAGGTCAGTTGCCCATCGAGATAGTCACTGGAACGTGCCACTTGTTCCTTACAGGTCAACATTCGCCGGTTTCCTCAAAATGCTCCACCGTGGCGAAGACTTTAAGCCGTGCTCGATGCAACAGCACACGAACATTGGAGAGCGATAGCGTCAGAAGATTACAAATCTCCTCCAACTCCAGCCCCTGACGTTCGCGCAGCAGCAGTACGCTGCTTTGCAGTTCGGAAAGACTGGCCAGCGTGTGCTCCAGGCAATTACGCAGTTCGTCTTCGGTAAGCAGCGCTTCGGGAGTGTCCTGATGCCAGGCAAACGGCGCGACCGCCCAGTGGCCATCGTCGGGCACAAAGCGATCATCACCGATGGTGCCATGGGGCGCCGGCAAGTCATCGAGCAGTACTTCCCGGCGGTTTTGCTTGTAGCGGCCCTTTGCCGAGTTGGCAGTAATGGTCAGCAGCCAGGTCTTGAGGCTGGAACGCCCCTCGAATTTCGCCAGGTTGCGCACCACCGAGAGCCAGGCGTCCTGCACCACCTCGTCGGCATGGCGCTGGCCAACAATGGCATAGGCCACCGCGCGCATAGCGCTCTGGTAAGTGGTGACCAACTCCTTGTAGGCCCGCTGCTCACCCTTGAGCAATCGTTCAAGCAGGTGCGCGTCGTCCGCTGCTGCCATTCAAGACCTCGATTTCAAAACATGATCAGCGTTTGCGCAGGATCACGCTACCAATCGAATACCCGGCGCCAAACGAGCTGAGCACGGCCACAGCGCCCTTGGGCAAGTCGTCCTGGTAGGTGTGGAACGCAATCACCGAACCCGCCGAACTGGTGTTGGCGTAAGTATCGAGGATCACCGGCGCCTCTTCCACAGAAGCCTCGCGGCCCAGCAGTTTCTTGACGATCAGGTGATTCATGCTGAGGTTGGCCTGGTGCAGCCAGAAACGCTTCACATCGCCGACATTCAGCTGGTTTTCCGACAGGTGCTTGCCGATCAACTCGGCGACCATCGGGCAGACATCACGGAAGACCTTGCGGCCTTCCTGCACGAACAGCTTGTCCGGGGCACCAATCCCCTCTTCCGCCGCGCGGTTGAGGAAGCCGAAGTTATTGCGGATGTTGTTGGAGAACTTGGTCAGCAACTTCGTGCTCACCACGTCGAACTGATGCTCGGAAGTGGCCAGGTCGGCCCGCTCCAGGATCACGGCGGTGGCCGCATCGCCAAAGATGAAATGGCTGTCGCGGTCGCGGAAGTTCAGGTGGCCGGTGCAGATCTCCGGGTTGACCATCAGGATCGCCCGCGCCTGGCCCAGCTGGATGCTGTTGGCGGCGTTCTGGATACCGAAGGTCGCCGAGGAACACGCCACGTTCATGTCAAAGCCAAAACCCTGGATACCCAGCGCTTCCTGGACTTCGATGGCAATCGCCGGGTACGCCCGCTGCAGGTTGGAACAGGCGACGATCACACCGTCGATATCGGCGGCGGTCTTGCCGGCGCGCTGCAAGGCTTGCTCGGCAGCACTGACGGCCATCTGGCAGAGGATCGACCATTCGTCGTTGGAGCGCTCGGGCAGGCGTGGCGCCATGCGCTGCGGGTCGAGAATGCCGGCCTTGTCCATGACAAAGCGGCTCTTGATGCCCGAGGCCTTCTCGATAAAGGCGGCGCTGGATTCGGTCAGGGCCTCCACGTCACCGCGTTCAATGGCGGCGGCGTTATCCAGGTTGAACTGTTGCACGTAAGCATTGAAAGACTGCACCAGCTCTTCGTTGGAGATGCTGTTGGCCGGGGTGTACAGGCCTGTGCCGCTGATGACGACGTTATGCACGGTCGTTCCTCTAAATCTGTTCAGGCAGAAGGGTATTGGTACCGTCGTACCAAACCGTAAGTAGTTTTATGCCGCCCAGCGGCCTTCAAACTGGAAACGCTTTATTCCATCGCGCCACGGCTGCACCAGCCCAACTCGACGATCCCGGCATTTATAACCGCGAAGTTTGCCACAACATCGGACACTTGGCGCCTATCCCGCGCAAACACCTTCCCTGTGGCGAGCGAGCTTGCTCGCGCTGGGTCGCGAAGCGGCCCCAATAAAGTGACCCGGGTGTTTCAGAGAGACCTTATGGGGCTGCTTCGCAGCCCAGCGCGAGCAAGCTCGCTCGCCACAGTTGCTTGCCGCACGTCGGTCACGCTTCGACCAGGCTCCATTGCTTGCTCAGGCGCTTGTCGGAAATCGGTACCTTGGTGCCCAACTGCTGGGCAAACAGCGATACCCGGTATTCCTCCAGCCACCAGCGATACAGCTCCAGCTGAGGGTCGCGCTTGCCTTCCTGGGCGTGTTTGTTCAGGCGGTTCTGATACTGGCTCCACAAACCGCCCAACTCGGTACTCCAGACCCGGTCCTTCTGCACCTGGCTTGGCAATTTCTCCAGGCGCAGCTCGATGGCCTTGAGGAAGCGCGGCAGTTCCTTGAACCATTGCGCCGGAGTTTCCCGTACGAAGCCGGGGTACACCAGATTGCTCAGTTGCTGCTTGATATCATTCAGCGCCACCGCCTGGGCCAGGTCAATCTTGCCCTTGAAGCGTTTTTGCAGGCCATGCCACAGTTTCAAAATTTCGAGGGTCAGGCGCGCCTGGCGCTCGGCGTGCTCGGTCCAACTGCCACGCTTGCGCTCGGCCAGGGCGGCCAGGCCGGCGCCGTCCCGCGGCAGGCTGGCTTCGCCTTCCAGCACGCAACTGTCGAGGCTGGCCAACAGAATGTCTTCCACCAGGGCTTCGATACGCCCCAGCTCGCGGTACATCAACCCCAACTCGGTCAGGCCCGGCAATTTGCCCCGCAGGAACTTTGCCGGCTCGGCCAGTTGTTGCAGCAGCAGGCGCTGCAAGGCTCGACGGTGCTGGAACTCAGCCTCGGCAGCGGTAGAGAAACGCCCTTCCTTGACCGTGCCGTTTTCTTCGACCAAGGCCGGATACACCGTCATCGAAAGCCCGGCGATGTTTTGCTGGGTTTTCTCGGCCACCGCCGCAAACACCTTGGCCTCCACCGGCTGCTGGCTCTTCGCAGTCTGCGGCACCGCCAACGCAGCTTGGCTGGCCTCGGCGAAACGCGCGGTCAACTCGGCCAGGTCGCGGCCTTCACCGAGGAACTTGCCCTGGCCGTCGACCACTTCCAGGTTCATCTTCAGGTGGCTCTCCACCTGCTGCGCAGCCTCGGCCCAGGCTTCATCGCTGACCCGTGCCCCGGTCATGCGCAGCAGCTCACGCCCCAAGGCCTGAGGCAACGAGCCTTGGCCGAACTCGATACGTTGCAACGCCGCCTTGACGAAATCCGGCACCGGCACGAAGTTCTTGCGCAGGGCCTTGGGCAAGTTGCGCACCAGGGCAATGCACTTGGCCTCGATCACACCCGGCACCAGCCATTCCAGGCGCTCGGGTGGCAAGGCCGGCAACAACGGCGCCGGTACGCGCAGGGTCACACCGTCCCGTGGATGGTTGGGTTCGAAGTGATAACTCAAGGCCAGGGCCAGGTCGCCCAGGTGCAAGGTGTCGGGGTAATGGGCGGCGGTGACTTCACTGGCCTCGCGGGCCAGCACGTCTTCTTCGCGCATGATCAACAGCTGCGGGTCTTTCTGGCTGTTGACCTTGTACCAACTGTCGAAGGTCGCAGTCTGGTGGATCTCGGCGGGCAGGCGCGCATCGTAGAAGGCGTACAGCGTTTCCTCGTCCGCCAGGATATCGCGCCGGCGGGCCTTGGCTTCCAGTTCGTCAAGCTGCTCCAGCAATTGCTGGTTGGCCGTCAGGCAGCGGGCCCGGGACTGGATCTCGCCGCGCACCAGGCCTTCGCGGATAAACAGCTCGCGAGACGTCACCGGATCAATCGGCCCGTAATGCACCGGCCGGCGCCCGACGATGATCAACCCGAACAGGGTGATCTGCTCAAACGCCACCACCTGGCCGCGCTTCTTTTCCCAATGGGGTTCGAAGTGGTTTTTCTTGATCAGGTGCCCGGCCAACGGCTCGACCCAGTCGGCGTCGATCTTGGCCACCATCCGCGCGTACAGCTTGGTGGTTTCCACCAGCTCGGCGGTCATCAGCCATTGCGGACGCTTCTTGCCAATACCCGACGACGGGTGAATCCAGAAACGCCGCTGACGCGCGCCGAGGTAATCGCCCTCTTCGGTCTTCTGGCCAATCTGGCTGAGCAGGCCGGACAGCACCGCCTTGTGCAGTTTGGGGAAGTCCGCCGGTTCTTTGTTGACGGTCAACTGCATGTCGCGACAGATCAGGCTCAACTGGCGGTGGGAGTCACGCCATTCCCGCAGGCGCAGGTAGTTCAGGAAATTCTTGCGGCACCAATTGCGCAGCGGGCTGGCGGTCAATTCCTGGCGCTGCTCTTCAAAACCCCGCCACAGGTTCACCAACCCGGCGAAGTCCGAATCCGCGTCCTTCCATTGTGCGTGAGCCTGGTCGGCGGCTTGCTGGCGCTCCGGCGGACGCTCGCGCGGGTCCTGGATCGACATGGCGCTGGCGACGATCAGCACTTCCTGCAGGCTGCCAAGCTTGGCTGCCTCCAGCAACATGCGGCCCATGCGTGGGTCCACCGGCAGACGCGCCAACTGGCGGCCCATCGGTGTCAGCTGGCTGTTGCGGTCAACGGCGGACAACTCTTGCAGCAGGTTGAAACCGTCGCTGATGGCCTTGCCGTCCGGCGGCTCGATAAACGGGAAATCGGTGATCTCGCCCAGGCGCAGGTGCAGCATCTGCAGGATTACGGCCGCGAGGTTTGTGCGAAGAATCTCGGGGTCGGTAAATTCCGGGCGCCCAATAAAATCCTCTTCGCTGTACAAGCGCACGCAGATACCGGGTTCGACCCGCCCGCACCGGCCTTTACGCTGGTTGGCACTGGCCTGGGAAATCGCCTCGATCGGCAGTCGCTGCACCTTGGCCCGGTAGCTGTAGCGGCTGATGCGCGCGGTGCCGCTGTCGATCACATAACGAATGCCTGGCACGGTCAGCGAGGTTTCCGCGACGTTGGTCGCCAGCACCACACGCCGGCCTGGGTGCGACTGGAAGATCCGCTGCTGCTCCGCCGGCGACAGGCGCGCATACAGCGGCAGGATTTCAGTGTGCTTGAGCTGGGCCTTGCGCAGCATGTCGGCGGCGTCGCGAATCTCGCGCTCGCCGGGCAGGAACACCAGCACATCGCCGGGGCTCTTGCGCTCGCTGCGCTCGAAGGCGGCGATCTCATCGAGAGTGGCGAGAATCGCCTGGTCGACGGTCAGGTCGTCCTCGACGCGGTTGCCCTCCTCGTCCTGCTCCAGGGTCAGCGGGCGGTACCAGGTTTCCACCGGGAAAGTGCGGCCCGACACCTCGACAATCGGCGCATCGTCGAAGTGCTTGGAAAAGCGCTCCAGGTCGATGGTGGCCGAGGTGATGATGACCTTGAGATCCGGGCGACGCGGCAGCAGGGTTTTCAGATAACCCAGCAGGAAGTCGATGTTCAGGCTGCGTTCGTGGGCTTCGTCGACGATGATCGTGTCGTAGCGTTCGAGATAGCGGTCGTTCTGGGTTTCGGCCAGCAGGATGCCGTCGGTCATCAGCTTGATCAGGGTGTTGGAATCACTCTGGTCTTCAAACCGCACCTGATAACCCACCAGGGAACCCAGCGGCGTCGCCAACTCTTCCGCGACCCGGCTCGCCACGCTGCGCGCCGCAATCCGCCGCGGCTGGGTGTGGCCGATCAGGCCATATTGACCGCGGCCGATTTCCAGGCAGATTTTCGGCAACTGGGTGGTTTTACCCGAACCGGTCTCACCGGCAATGATCAGCACCTGATGCTTGAGCAACGCTTCCTTGATCTCGTCACGCTTGGCGGCGATCGGCAGGCTGTCGTCATAGCGAATCACCGGCAGGCTGGCGCGCCGCGCCGTCACCTGGGCGCAGGAGGCCTGCATCCGCGTCACCCACTGCGCAAGTTTTTCCTCATCGGGTTTCTTGCGCAGCTCAAGCAGCTGCCGCCGCAAGCGGTGGCGGTCGGCGAGCATGGCGTGATCGAGGTTTTTCAGCAGTTGGTCGATAGCGGGCGCTTGGTCAGTCATCAGGTACGCAAAGGTCGTCTATGTAGGCAGGGGGCGGATTGTCGCAGAAAAGCGCCGCCGCGCGCTCCCCTCATTCATTGTCCAGGCCCTTGCGCCGGTAAGGAAACACATCGATTACCTTGCCGGCGCGAATCGCCTCTTGCAGGCCTTTCCAGTAGTCGGCGTTGTACAACTCGCCGTGCAGTTCGTCGAACAGGCGGCGCTGGCCGGAATCAGCAAACAGGAATGGCGGAAACTCCTCGGGGAACACGTCCAGCGGACCGATGGAATACCAGGGCTCGGAGGCCATTTCATCTTCCGGGGTACGCGGCGCCGGGATGTGGCGGAAGTTGGCCTCGGTCAGGAAACAGATTTCGTCATAGTCGTAGAACACCACGCGACCGTGGCGGGTGACGCCAAAATTCTTCAGCAGCATGTCGCCCGGGAAAATATTCGCCGCCGCCAGTTGCTTGATCGCCAGGCCGTAGTCTTCCAGGGCTTCGCGCACCTGGGCTTCGTTGGCGTTTTCCAGGTAGAGGTTCAGCGGGGTCATGCGCCGCTCGGTCCAGCAGTGGCGGATCAGTACCGTATCGCCTTCGACTTCGACGGTACCGGCGGCGACTTCAAGCAGTTCGGCCAGGCATTCAGGCTCGAATTTGCTCAACGGAAAACGGAAGTCGGCGAACTCCTGGGTGTCGGCCATGCGCCCTACCCGGTCGACACTTTTCACCAACCGGTACTTCTCGATCACGGTGGCGCGGTTGACGTTTTTCGACGGTGAAAACCGGTCCTTGATGATCTTGAACACGGTATTGAAGCCCGGCAGGGTAAACACGCTCATGACCATGCCGCGCACGCCCGGCGCCATGATGAACTGGTCATCGGTGGTGGCAAGGTGGTTGATCAGCGCCCGGTAGAATTCGGATTTGCCGTGTTTGTAGAAGCCGATGGAGGTGTACAACTCGGCGATGTGCTTGCCCGGCAGGATGCGCTTGAGGAAGCCGATAAACTCCGCCGGCACCGGCACGTCCACCATGAAATAGGAGCGGGTGAACGAGAAGATGATCGACACATCGGCCTCGTCGGTGATCAGCGCGTCGATCTGGATGCCGCGCCCTTCCCGATGCAGCAGCGGGATCACCAGCGGCCACTGTTCGTCGCGGGTGTAGATGCGCCCGACGAGGTACGCGCCTTTGTTGCGGTACAGCACCGAGGAGAATAGTTCGACGTTGAGGTCCGGGTCCTTGCACACCCAGTCCGGCAGGTTTTCGCGCAATTGCGCCTCCAGGCGGCGCAGGTCGGCGGGCAAGTCGGCGTAGGGTTCGCTGAAACTGTAGTCGGCGAAAATCTGTTCCAGCATGCCTGCCAGCTTGCCGCCCGGCTTGTAGGTTCGGGTCTGCGCCGCCCGGGCGCGGCGTAGGCTCGGCCGGGTGGTGTGAATGAACATGCAGCCGTCGCTGATCAGGTCATGGCTGAACAGCCCGCAAAACGTCGAGTTGTACCAGGTCTCGGACAGCTCATCGTCAAACCGCAGGTCGATCAGGCTGATGTAGGCACTTTTCACCAGCGGCCAGTCGGCAATGTCGAGCAACACGGCTTCATCGAAAGCCGCCCGCAGCCGCGCCGTGACTTCGCTGACCTTCTCTTCGTAAAGATTGATGCGCGCAGCCGATGCCGCCTGCCCTTGCTGCCACTGCGCCTTTTCAAAGCGCTCCCGGGCGCCGTCGGTGATCTGGCGGAAGTGCTCGCGGTAGTCGTCGAAGCCGTCGAGGATCATCTGCGCAATGTCGAGGGCGGGCGTTGGCTGCGGCATTCGGGAAACCTCTGCGGGCATTTGGAGTGAGCTGAGCTTAGCCAGTGTGCGGGAACAGGAGAAGGATCATTTTTCATTCAGACTTGTACAAGATTGTTCATTTCGTACATTTATTTACTCTTTATTTAATTCGACTAACTGGTCAACAAAAAACCCGCGCGTCACGCTCCCCGCATTAAACGTTTCATCTATAGGCCTTGTGTGACGTGGCCTGCCTGTGCGAGCCGGGGTAAATAAGAGTCTTTGCTCTACTGCTCCGTTACTGGTGGCTTCTCGACCATTGGATCCAACGTAAGGGAAACCCTGACTACCCTAGCTAGTGGCACTTTGCTATATAGCGCGCCCTCTCCCACCTAACAAGGTCAGAAGACCGATCCGGGAACAGGTTCTAACCGCCAAAGGAGCATTGAGATGTCATTGAGGAATATGGGGATCGGCCTGCGCGCCAGTCTGAGTTTTGCGGTACTGGCCGGCTTGCTGGTAGTGGTGGGTCTGTTTGGCTTGGGGCAAATGGCCAAGCTGCGGGAAAGCGCCACCGTGATTGAGGATTCCTGGATGCCGAGCATCGAGACGGTCCACGACAGCGCGGCCTTTATCGCCAGCATCCGCCTGGAAGCACTGCGCCTGTTGACCACCGACGAATCCAGGGTGCGCGACAACAGCAAGAGCCTGATCAGCAAGGAACAGGCAGACCTGCAGGAAAGCTTCAAGCAATACGAAACACTGGTGGTCAACGAGCAGGACGCCGAGATGCTCAACCAGCTGAAAAGTACCGTATCGACGTACATGAGCATCATGGGCCAGATGATTCAGCTGGTGGACCAGGATCAACAGCAGCAGGCCATGGACCTGCTCAACAGCCGCCTCGCGCCCCAGGGCCTGGTGCTCAACAAGAGCCTGGAAGACCTGATCACCTTCAACCAGAAAGGCGTCCAGGAAGCCGCAGAGTCAGCGGCGCAGATGTACTACAGCGCCCAATGGATCGTAGGCCTGATCATCATCACCGCCCTGCTGGCCACCTTGTTGCTCGCCTGGCTGCTGACCCGCAGCATCACCGCGCCCATTGGCCAGGCACTGACAGTGGCCCGCACCATCGCCTCCGGCGATCTGAGCCGGCCGATCGTCGTGGAGGGCAAGGATGAGCCGGCGCAACTGCTCACCGCGCTGGCCACCATGCAGGCCAACCTGCAGGAAACCATTCGTGGCATCAGCGAATCGTCGCAGCAGTTGGCCTCGGCGGCGGAGGAGATGAGTTCGGTAATGGAGCAGAGCACCCGCGGCCTGCAAGCGCAGAACGACGAGATCGAACAGGCTGCCACCGCCGTGACGCAGATGAGCGCGGCAGTCGATGAAGTGGCGGGCAATGCGGTTTCCAGCGCCGAAGCCTCCAAGGCCTCCGACGAAGACAGCAAGCACGGTCACTACCAGATCAGCGAAACCATCAGCTCGATCCAGAACCTGGTGGACGAAGTCCTCGGTGCCTCGACCAAGGCCGAGGGCCTGGCGGCGCAGGCCCAGGACATCAGCAAGGTGCTTGAAGTGATTCGCGGGATTGCCGGGCAGACCAACCTGCTGGCACTCAACGCGGCGATTGAGGCGGCCCGCGCGGGCGAGGCCGGTCGTGGTTTTGCCGTGGTGGCTGACGAAGTGCGCTCCCTGGCACAACGCACCCAGGACTCCACCGAAGAAATCGAGCAGATGATCAACGGTATCCAGCAAGGCACCCAGGACACCGTCGGCGCCCTGAACAGCAGCGCCGAACACGCTGGCCAGACCTTGCAGCGGGCCAACAGCGCCGGCAGTGCACTGGAGAAAATCACGGCGGCAATCTCACAGATCAGCCAGCGCAACCTGGTGATCGCCAGCGCCGCCGAACAGCAAGCGTTGGTGGCCCGTGAGGTGGACCGCAGCCTGGTGAACATCCGGGACCTGTCGACGCAAACCGCCGCCGGTGCCACCCAGACCTCGGCGGCCAGCCAGGAACTGTCGCGGCTGGCGGTGGACCTCAATGGCTTGGTGACGCGTTTCGTGCTGTAAAACATGTATTAGCGATTGTGTCAGACAGGTCGGTGGGCAACACTTCCGCCCTTATCAAACTGGAGTTCCTCCGTGAGACCTGTCGACACCCTGCACCTGTTGGTGCTGGCCGCTATCTGGGGCGCGAGTTTTTTGTTCATGCGAATTATCGCGCCGGAAATCGGCACCCTTCCTACCGCGTTTTTCCGGGTGTCGATTGCCGCCACCGGCCTGCTGGTGATCCTCGCCATGATGCGGGTGAGTTGGGATTTCCAGGGCAAGTTCAAGACGGTCCTGTTGCTCGGGGTGATCAACTCGGGCATTCCCGCGACCATGTATTCAGTGGCGGCCCAAGTGCTGCCGGCCGGTTACTCGGCGATCTTCAATGCCACGACGCCACTGATGGGCGTGCTGATTGGCGGGTTGTTCTTCAGTGAGCGCCTCACGCCGTCGAAAATTGCCGGGGTATGCCTGGGCCTGTTAGGCGTTGGCATCCTGACCCGCGCCGGGCCGGTGGCCTTCGACATGGAACTGCTGATGGGTGCGCTGGCGTGCCTGTTGGCGACCACCTGCTATGGCTTTGCCGGCTTTTTGGCACGGCGTTGGCTCGATCAACGGGGCGGGCTGGACAGTCGTCTCGCAGCCTTGGGCAGCATGCTCGGGGCCACGCTGTTCCTGCTGCCGCTGTTTGCCTGGAGTGCCATCAGCCATCCACCCGTCAGCTGGGGTGGCTGGCCTGTATGGTTGTCGCTGCTGGGGTTGGGGCTGGTATGCACGGCGTTTGCCTACATCCTGTACTTCCGCTTGCTGACGTCCATCGGCCCGGTGAAGTCGATGACCGTGACCTTCATGATTCCGCCATTCGGGGTGTTGTGGGGCGCGTTGCTGCTGGATGAGCCGTTGTCCATGGCGCATCTGTATGGCGGGTTATTGATTGCGGGGGCGTTGTGGCTGGTGCTTCGGCCGGGGAAATTGGCCCGCAAGCTGTAGGAGCTTTTTGGCTCCTACAGCGTTGGTTTTATCAGCCCTTACGGAACACAAAAGCCAATCCGACGATGATCAAGCCCATCCCCAGCAAGCTCAACATTGCCAGCTTGTTGCCGAAGATCAGGTAATCCATCACCGCCGTCACCGCGGGCACCAGATAGAACAAGCTGGTGACATTCACCAGGTTGCCCTGGGCAATCAGCCGGTACAGCAACAGCGTCGCCAGCAACGACACCACCAGCCCCATCCACAGCACCGGCACGAAAAAGCCGGTGTTGTGTTCAAAGTGGAACGGCTGGAACGGCACAAACACCGAGCACAACAGCAAGCCAGCCAGGTATTGCACAGGCAGCGTGCCCAACGGGTTATCGGTGATGCGCTTCTGCATGATCGAACCAAAGGTCATGCTGGCCAGGGCCAACAGGCCAAAAAGCATGCCTGCCAGGGACATGCCGGACATCCCGATGCCCTGGTACACCACCATGATCAACCCCGCCAATCCCAGCCCGAGGCCGAACATCCGGCTCCAGGAGCGCCGGCGCTCCATCAACACCACGGTCAGGATCGGCTGCACGCCCATGATGGTTGCCATCATGCCGGGCGTGACTTTGAGGTCCAGGGCCAGCAGATAGAAAATCTGGTAGGCCCCCAACAGCACCAGCCCGGTAGCCGCCGCGTAAAGCATCGGCTTGCCGGGACGCGGCAACTTCAGCTTGAGGATCGGTACCAGTATCACCAACCCCGCCAGGGCGATGGCGAAACGGATCAGCAGAAACGCAAAGGGTGAAGCGTGGGCCAGGCCCCATTTGGAGAAAATCGCCCCGCTGCTCCACAGCAAGACAAACAGGCTCGTCGAGGCCGCCGCGGCCACGGATTGTTTCGAAAGAACAGACATGGATACCACCTGTGATCAGGCAAAAAGCCAACTCAGCAACAGCTGAAATTCAGTAGGTTTTTTCAGGCGGGCACAGGGGAACAGCCATCAGCTGATCAGCCCGAAATGCCAACACCCGGCGGTGATACGACTGCGTACACCGGCGTGCTACTGACAGGTGGGGGGTAGTGACTGATCTGCGCAGGCTGCTGGCTCCCGCACGGCACGACCGCAGCGTTGACCGCTGAATCGACTACCGCTATGCGCAGGGAAGCTGACATGTGCTGATCTTTTATGAAGGGATGAACAAGGTGTCTGGAAACACCTGCGGCCGACTATAACCAGCTGGGGACATGCTTTGCAATAACTTCGCCCGCACAAATCCAGCGTATAAAAAAACCGCTCATCGGAGCGGTTTTTTCGAGCCTGCAAACGCCTTAACCAAACAACCAATACCCCAGCGCCGTCAGCACCACCACCGCCAGCACTGGCCGCAGGATGCGATAAGCCTTCGGATGCTTGCGCTTCCACTGCTTGACCACGCCACTGAAGCTGTCGCTGAAGCGCTTGCTCCAGGCATACGCCTGGTTGATCCCGCCAACGCGTTCGTCATCCAGGTTCTGCGGTGCGGTGGCGCGCCCCAGTTGCGCGCTGACCCAACGGTTGATGCGGGTCATCAGGCGGTTGCTCAGCGGGCGTTCGATGTCGCAGAACAGGATCACCCGGGTGTGCTCGGTTTCGTTCTTCACCCAGTGCACGTAGGTCTCGTCGAACATTACATCTTCACCGTCGCGCCAGGCGTACACCTGGCCGTCGACGAAAATACGGCAGTCGTCGGAGTTCGGCGTGGACAGCCCCAGGTGATAACGCAGGGAACCGGCAAACGGGTCACGGTGCGGGTTGAGGTGGCTGCCACCTGGCAACAGGGCGAACATCGCGCCCTTGACGTTGGGAATGCTGCTGACCAGGGCCACGGTTTTCGGGCACAGCAGTTCAGCCGACGGCAACGGTTTGTCGTACCACTTGAGGTAGAAACGCTTCCAGCCCTTCTTGAAGAACGAGCCGAAACCGGCGTCGTTGTTCTTCTCCGCGGCGCGGATGTAGCCCTCGTCGAACAGGTGCATGGCCTCTTCGCGAATCACTTCCCAGTTGTCCTTGAGCACGTCCAGCTCCGGGAACTTGCTGCGGTCCAGGTACGGCTTGGACGGCACGGCGGAGAAGATGTACATCAAGGCGTTGTACGGGGCGAACAGCGCTGAATGGTTGACGAACTGACGCAACATCGGCAAACGGGCCTTGCCACGCAAATGTACATACAGCGTGCTGCCGATAAACAGCAGCAACACCGACAGTTTGGCGGCCAAAGAAAAGGTCATGCAGCAACTCCTGGAAATAGGCGTCTGGCCATTAGCCTCCCGTTAAGGGGAAACCAGACGTAGCAGCCGGCCATGATAAACACTCCGGGCCTCGGGAAAAACCCGCGCACTCCAACAATCAGCATCTAGCGGTGCGCGATAACGGGCCAATTATGCATAAGGGCCACGCCATCGCGCTGATTTGAATCAAGCCTGGTTTTCCTGATCGGTGAACAAATCGGCGAACAGCATGCTCGACAGGTAGCGTTCACCGGAGTCCGGCAGCACCACGACGATGGTCTTGCCCTGCATTTCCGGCTTCTCTGCCAGTCGCACCGCCACGGCCATCGCCGCGCCGCAGGAGATACCACACAGAATCCCCTCCTCCTGCATCAGGCGCAACGCCATGGCCTTGGATTCTTCGTCGCTGACCAGTTCGACCCGGTCGACCATCGACAGGTCGAGGTTCTTCGGCACAAAACCGGCGCCGATACCCTGGATCTTGTGGGGGCTGGGCTTGATCTCTTCACCGGCCAGTGCCTGGGTAATCACCGGCGAACTGATCGGCTCCACCGCCACCGACAGGATCGGCTTGCCCTGGATGTTCTTGATATAGCGCGACACCCCGGTGATGGTGCCGCCAGTGCCCACGCCCGCTACCAGCACGTCGACCGCGCCATCAGTGTCATTCCAGATTTCCGGACCGGTGGTTTTCTCGTGGATCGCCGGGTTGGCCGGGTTTTCGAACTGGGCCGGCATAAAGTACCTGGCCGGGTCGCTGGCAAGGATTTCGCCGGCTTTTTCAATCGCGCCCTTCATGCCCTTGGCCGGCTCGGTCAACACCAGTTCGGCGCCGAGGGCCTTGAGCACCTTGCGGCGCTCGATGCTCATGGAGGCGGGCATGGTCAGCAACAGCTTGTAACCACGGGCGGCGGCAACAAATGCCAGGCCGATCCCGGTGTTACCGGAAGTCGGCTCGACAATGGTCATGCCCGGCTTGAGTTTGCCGCTGCCTTCGGCGTCCCAGATCATGTTTGCGCCAATCCGGCACTTCACCGAATACCCAGGGTTACGCCCTTCGATCTTGGCCAGGATAGTCACGCCACGCGGCGCGATACGGTTGATCTGAACCAGGGGCGTGTTACCGATGGAGTGCGCGTTGTCTGCAAAAATGCGGCTCATGACGGGTCCTTAAGGCAATTTCAGGAAGGCCCCAAGGGTATGCCTCGTGTTGCAAGGCGTCCAGTCAAGCGAACGTCCGGCGGCGCCAGCAGTCAATCGCCTACACGGATGGAGAATTTTCCTATGAAACGTCGCTACAGTTGGCCGCTCTGGACCCTCGTCGGGGTCGTGGTACTGCTGGTCGTCCTGGATATCGCCCTGCCCTATCTGGTGCGCAATTACCTGAATGACAAACTCGCCGACATGGGCGATTACCGCGGCCAGGTCACCGATGTCGACCTCGCACTGTGGCGCGGCGCCTATCGGATCAACGGCCTGCAGATCGTCAAGGTCGACGGCAAGGTGCCGGTACCGTTCGTCAAGGCGCCGGTGATCGACCTGTCAGTGAGCTGGCATTCGCTGTGGTACGACCACGCAGTGGTGGCCGAGGCACAGTTCATCAAGCCGGAGCTGAACTTCGTCGACGGCGGCACCAACAAACAGGCGTCCCAGACCGGTCAGGGCACCGACTGGCGGGCCCAACTGAGCAAACTGTTGCCGATCACCCTCAATGAGGTGCGCATCAACGACGGCAAGATCGCGTTCCATAACTTCAGTTCGAAACCGCCGGTCAATATGTACGCGACCCAGGTCAACGCCAGCTTCTACAACCTGACCAACGTGGTGGATGTCAAAGGCCAGCGCGACGCGCGCTTCGACGGCAAGGCGCTGTTCCTGGGCCAGGCACCGCTGGAAGCCACCGCCACGTTCGACCCCTTGAGCAATTTCGAAAACTTCGAATTCCGCTTCCGGGCCCGGGATATCGAACTCAAGCGCATGAATGACTTCGCCTCGGCCTACGGCAAGTTCGACTTCAATGCCGGCACCGGCGACCTGGTGGTGGAAGCCCAGGCCGAAAAAGGCCAGTTGACCGGCTACATCAAGCCTTTGCTGCGCAATGTCGAAGTGTTCAACTGGCAGCAGGATGTCGAGAACAAGGACAAGGGCATCTTTCGGTCGATCTGGGAGGCGGTGGTTGGCGTCAGCGAAACCGTGCTGAAGAACCAGCAGAAAAACCAGTTCGCCACCCGCGTGGAGCTCAGCGGCAACGTGCACCAGCAAGATATCAGCGCGTTCCAGGCGTTTTTGCAGATTTTGCGCAATGGTTTTGTCCAGGCCTTCAACGCCCGCTATGAACAACCCAAGCCCTCGACAGATTGATCTTCAACGTGACTGCCCATTCAGAGACTGAATAGCCCGTCTGCGTTCACAGTCGCCGGGGCTGCGCGGTATAGTCGGGCCAAGCTGATTACTCGCCCGCTTCGGTCCTGCACCGTTCGGCGTCACGTTCGAGGATTGATAGATGAAGTTCGAAGGCACCCAGGCCTACGTTGCCACCGATGACCTGAAACTGGCCGTCAACGCCGCCATCACCTTGGAGCGGCCACTGCTGGTCAAGGGCGAACCGGGCACCGGCAAGACCATGCTCGCCGAGCAACTGGCCGAATCCTTTGGCGCCAAGCTGATCACCTGGCACATCAAGTCCACCACCAAGGCGCACCAGGGCCTGTACGAGTACGACGCGGTGAGCCGCCTGCGAGACTCGCAACTGGGCGTGGACAAGGTACACGACGTACGCAACTACCTGAAAAAGGGCAAGCTCTGGGAAGCCTTCGAGTCCGAGGAGCGGGTCATCCTGCTGATCGACGAAATCGACAAGGCCGACATCGAGTTCCCCAACGACCTGCTGCAAGAACTCGACAAGATGGAGTTCTACGTCTACGAAATCGACGAGACCATCAAGGCCAAGAAGCGCCCGATCATCATCATTACCTCCAACAACGAAAAAGAGCTGCCGGACGCGTTCCTGCGCCGCTGCTTCTTCCACTACATCGCCTTCCCGGACCGCACCACCCTGCAAAAGATCGTCGACGTGCACTACCCGGACATCAAGAAAGACCTGGTCAGCGAAGCCCTCGACGTATTCTTTGACGTGCGAAAAGTACCGGGCCTGAAGAAAAAACCGTCCACCTCCGAACTGGTGGACTGGCTGAAACTGCTGATGGCCGACAACATCGGCGAAGCGGTACTGCGCGAGCGCGACCCCACCAAGGCCATCCCGCCCCTGGCCGGTGCCCTGGTGAAGAACGAGCAGGACGTGCAGTTGCTGGAACGCCTGGCGTTCATGAGCCGTCGCGGTAACCGATAAGGGCGATTGCCATGCTGCTCAACCTGTTCAATGAAATGCGTGCAGCCAAGGTGCCGGTGTCGGTGCGTGAGCTGCTGGACCTGATCAACGCGCTGAAACAGCGCGTGACCTTCGCCGACATGGACGAGTTCTACTACCTGGCCCGGGCGATCCTGGTGAAGGACGAACGGCATTTCGACAAGTTCGACCGGGCCTTCGGCGCCTACTTCAATGGCCTGGAAAAACTCGACGATCACCTGCAGGCGCTGATCCCCGAAGACTGGCTGCGCAAGGAATTCGAACGCTCGCTGACCGACGAAGAGCGCGCACAGATCCAGTCCCTCGGCGGGCTGGACAAGCTCATCGAAGAATTCAAGAAACGTCTGGAAGAACAGAAAGAACGCCACGCCGGCGGCAACAAGTGGATCGGCACCGGCGGTACCAGCCCGTTCGGCTCCGGCGGCTTCAACCCCGAAGGCATACGCGTGGGGGATGCCGGCAAGCGCCAGGGCAAGGCGGTCAAGGTCTGGGACCAGCGCGAGTACAAGAACCTCGATGATTCGGTGGAACTGGGCACCCGCAACATCAAGATCGCCCTGCGCCGCCTGCGCAAGTTCGCACGCCAGGGTGCGGCGGAAGAGCTCGACATTGACGGCACCATCGACCATACGGCCCGCGATGCCGGGCTGCTGAATATCCAGATGCGCCCGGAGCGGCGTAACACCATCAAGCTGTTGCTGCTGTTCGACATCGGCGGCTCGATGGATGCCCATGTGAAGACTTGCGAAGAGTTGTTCTCGGCGTGCAAGACCGAGTTCAAGCACCTGGAGTATTTCTACTTCCACAATTTCATTTATGAATCGGTGTGGAAGAACAACATGCGCCGGGGCTCGGAACGCACCTCGACCCAGGATTTGCTGCACAAGTACGGTGCCGACTACAAAGTGATCTTTATCGGCGATGCGGCCATGGCGCCGTATGAAATCACCCAGGCCGGCGGCAGCGTCGAGCACTGGAATGAAGAGCCCGGGTATGTGTGGATGCAGCGGTTCATGGAGAAGTACAAGAAGCTGATCTGGATTAATCCGTACCCGAAAGATACCTGGGGCTATACGGCGTCCACCGGGATTGTGCGGGATTTGATCGAAGACCAGATGTTTCCGTTGACGTTGCGTGGGCTTGAGGAAGGGATGCGCTTTTTGTCGAAGTAACCTGCTCCCCAGACAACCACCATCAAATGTGGGAGCGGGCTTGCTCGCGAAAGCGCAGTGTCAGTCACCGAATATATTGGCTGATACACCGCCTTCGCGAGCAAGCCCGCTCCCACATTTTGTCCTGCGGCGATCTTTAGTTTCTGGCAAGGTACTGCAAATACTCCACTTGCTGGCGATGCGCCGTTTCCTGCACCACCGGCGCCAACCTCACCTTCTCCCCCGGCAAGCACTGCGCCAGCCGCGCCAACGCCAATGGCGTCAACGCGCCCAATCGTGGGTAGCCGCCAATGGTCTGCCGGTCATTGAGCAACACAATCGGCTGCCCGTCCGGCGGCACCTGGATCGCCCCCAGCGGGATGCCTTCCGAGATCAGCGACGGCCCCTGATATTCCAGCGGCGTACCCAGCAAGCGCATGCCCATGCGGTCGGCACGGCTGTCGAGGGTCCACTCGCTGTTGAACACATCAAACAGACTCTGCCCGCCAAACTGACCGATCTGCGCCCCGAGGATCACCTCAAGTGGCGCCTTGGAATCCAGCTTCGGCAATTGCCCGGCGGACAACACCTGCATCGCACCGCCCACGCCCGAATAGGTCAATTGCGCACCTTCGGCCAGTGACCGGCCAAAGCCATCCAGCCCGCCCAGTTCTTCACGGCCCACCGTGGCGCAGCTGCCCAGCACCTGCGGCGCATCAAACCCGCCCGGCGCTGCCAGGTAAGCCCGCGCACCGCTGAAAGGCTGGGTAAAACGCAAGCGCTGGCCCTTTTGCAGAATAAAGCTGCGCCCCGGGCTGATCGCGCGCTCGTCGACATACGCGCCCAAGTCCGCCCCGGCCAGCGCCAGCAGGCAATAGGCCTCGGCCTGCACGGTGAAGCCACCCAAGGTGATTTCCACCACCGGCGCATCCAGGGCATTGCCCAGCAACCAATTGGCCCACGACATCGACACCCAATCCAGCGCGCCGCCCTGGGTCACGCCCAAATGCCTTACGCCAAAACGTCCAGCGTCCTGCAACAAGCAGAGCGGGGTGCTGGCCTCGATCAACAAGCGGCTCATGCCTGGGCCTCCAACGGCGTGTCATCGCCGCCCAAGTTGATGAATTCGCGATGGCTGATCGCTTCGTAGCGCACGGTATCCCCAGGCTGCATCAGGCTGTAGCCCTCGCGTTCACGGTCAAACAGCTTGGCCGGCGTGCGGCCAATCAGGTTCCAGCCGCCTGGCGAGACCACCGGATAAGCCGCCGTCTGCCGCTCGGCGATGCCCACGCTGCCCGCCGCCACCCGCTTGCGCGGGGTATTGAGCCGCGGTGTCGCGAGCTGTTCATCCACCAGCCCCATAAAAGCAAACCCCGGGGCGAAGCCCAAGGCGAATACCTGGTACTCATGCTGGCTGTGACGGCGAATCACCTCCTCCACTGCCAGGCCACTGCGCTGCGCCAGCAACGCCAACTCCGGGCCGACACTCAGGTCATACCAGACCGGCAACACATGGCATCGCCCGCTGCCCTTGGGTTCGGGCTGCAATTCCTTGAGCGCCTGGTCGATCAACGCCCGTGCCTGGCCAGGGTCCAGCGCCAGCAGGTCGTAGTGCACCATCAGGGTCGTGTAGGACGGCACCAGGTCCACCAGCGCCGGGCCAAAACCTTCGCGCAAACGGCGGGTGGCGGCGAGCATCCAGGGCATGTTGTCTTCGGCGATCACCTCAAACAGGCGCACCATCAGGCAGTCGATGGCCACCACTTCAATCCGTGGCTTCATGCTGGGGTCAACGCCTCGCGGATGCGCTGCACGGCAGCCACTGAGCTGGCGTTATCGCCATGCACGCACAAGGTATTGGCTTGCAGGTGCAACGGACTGCCATCACTGGCGACCAACTGTTCTCCCCGGGCGATGATCAAGGCCTGCTGGATGATCTTTTCCGGGTCATGATGCACCGCGCCCGGCAACTGGCGGGAGACCAGATGGCCGGCGCTGTCGTAGGCACGGTCGGCAAAGGCTTCGAACCACAGGGTCACGCCATATTCCTCACCCAGGGCCTGGGCGGCGCTGTTGTCGCGGGTGGCCATCAGCATCAATGGCAGGCTGGCGTCGTAGGCCGCCACGGCCTGGATCACCGCACGCAATTGCGCAGGCTTGGCCATCATGTCGTTGTACATCGCGCCATGGGGTTTGACGTAGCTGACCCGCCCGCCCTGGGCCCGGCAAATACCGTCGAGGGCGCCGACCTGGTAGTGCAACAGGTCCTGGATTTCCTGCGGGGTGTAGGCCATGGAGCGGCGGCCGAAACCCTGCAGGTCCTGGTACGCCGGGTGCGCGCCCACCTGAACGCCATGCTCGAAGGCCAGGCTGACGGTCTTGCGCATGATGCTCGGGTCACCGGCGTGGAAACCGCAGGCTACGTTGGCGCAATCAATGAACGGCATGACTTCGGCGTCCAGACCCAAGGTCCAGTTGCCAAAGCTTTCGCCGATGTCGCAGTTCAATAGCAGGCGGCTCACGGTAGGGCTCCTGTAGGCTTTATTTTTTTGTAGTGTGGGATCTTTTACCAAGATCTCGCAACGATGTTGTCCCGAGCCCCAACGACGCTTATCGTGAGACAGCTCGATTTTTGGCGGTTGCGGCACGCTGCGTCCAACTAATAAAAAACAATCCATGCATAAGAAAAGTTGATCCCATGAATTTGAAGTTCCTCGAAACCTTCGTCTGGGTGGCCAAGCTCAAGAGCTTTCGCCTCACGGCAGAGAAGCTGTTCACCACCCAGGCCTCGATCTCCAGCCGCATCGCCGTGCTGGAAAGCGAGTTGGGGGTGAAGCTGTTCCTGCGCGATTCCCGAGGTGTGAGCCTGACGCCGGAAGGCTTGAAGGTGCTCGATTATGCCGAGCAGATGATGGCGACCATGCAAGGGCTCAAGCAGTCCCTGGAAACCACCAGCAGCAAGGTCGGGCGTATCCGCATCGGAGTGATGGACACGGTGATCCACACCTGGCTGAGCGCGCTGGTGGCAGAACTGACGGACAACTTTCCGCGGGTAGAAATCGAGTTGGTCGCCGATACCGCGCTGAACCTCAGCGATCAGTTGCAAAAAGGCTTTCTCGACCTGATCCTGCAAACCGACCTGCTGCGCCAGGAAACCTTGCGCAGCCTGGAACTGGCCAGCCACCCCATGGGCTGGATCGTCGCCAGCCACTCGATCTACAACCGCGACTACGCGTCCCTCGCCGAACTGGCCCAGGAGCGCATCATCACCTACTCGAAAAACTCCTGTCCGCACCAGGACGTGCTCAGCCTGATGCAGGCTAACGGCGTATCCGCCCCACGGATGAACTGTGTGAACTCGGTGTCAGCGATCACCCGCCTGCTGCGGGACGGGTTCGGGATTGGTGCGTTCCCGCCCGTATTGGTCAGTGAAGAGCTGGCACGAGGTGAATTGACCATGCTGCCCATGGAACAACGGCCGCCGAACCTGCAGGTGGTGGTGTCGTGGCGAGTGGGCGTGGAGTTGGTGGAGGAGATTGTGGCGCTGTGCCAGAGCGTGGTGCAGCAGTACGCACAGAAGGTGGGCGAGGACTTGATGGTGTTGAGCAAACCCATGCCACTGAAGGAACCGATTTAAAACTGTGGGAGCGGGCTTACGCGCGAATGCGGTGTGCCAGCCAACCCCTATGTCACTGACGCACCGCATTCGCGAGCAAGCCCGCTCCCACAATTTGACCGCGTCAGCCTTTAAAGCCCCTTGAGGTCCCGCTCTTCAATCGGTCGGCTCTGGCGCAGGCGCTTGCCGCCCAACACCACCCAGTCGATCAGGCGGAACAGGCACTCGATGCCGAACGACAACAACATCGCCCCGCCCAGGCCCCAGCCCATGGCTTCCGGGGTCAGCAACAGCATGTAGCTGTAGCCGTTCCAGGTTTCCTGGCGAATCGCCGGGTCGGCGGCCACCGCCACTTGCAGCGCGCGGATGTACCACGGGCCCTGCATCGCCTGGAACTGCTTATCCAGCGCTACCTGGCGGTCGAGCAAGGTGCCCAGGCTGTTGGCATCGCTGCGAAACACCGGGTCGTCACTGGCACGGTAATGGGCCACCAGCGCCTGCAAGTCACCGTTGAAGAACTGTTGCGCCGTGGCATCGAAGCCGCGCAAGCCGGTCTGGGCTTCGATCAAGTGGGCTTCGACGCGCTTGGCGTAGTCGCTGATAAACCCCGGCACCTGCACACCGACCAACAGACCCACGGCAAACAACACCAGTCGCAAATAGCTGAGCAACATATTCGACGTCCTTATTCCGTTTTACCTTGGCTGACACATTCGCCGCGCCGCCACAGGCTCCACTGGCCCGGTTCGTAGCGGGTCCAGGTCTCGTTTTCGGTCAGGGGTTCGGTGGCAATTACCGTCACCACGTCATTGGGGGTGGTTTCGGCCTGAAAATCGACGATCACGTCGACATCTTTCAACCGTGCAGGGCCAAATGGCGCACGCCGGGTGATCTGTGCCAGTTTGGTCGAGCAATAGCAGAACAGCCAGTCACCGTCGCTGAGCAGGCAGTTGAACACGCCCTTGCTGCGGTATTCGCTGCAGGCGGCGATCAGGTCCGGCAGCACCTGTTCGATGTCCACCGGTTCCGGGAACGCTTCACGGACTCGGTTGAGCAAATCGCAGAACGCCGCTTCGCTGTCGGTATCGCCCACCGGGCGGTAGAACGTGGCGCGGGGGTTGAAGTCCGCCAGTTGACCGTTATGGGCAAAGCACCAGTTGCGGCCCCACAGTTCACGGACGAACGGATGGGTATTGGACAGGCACACCTTGCCCACATTGGCCTGGCGGATATGGCCAATCACCACTTCACTCTTGATGGGATAACGCTGCACCAGCAGCGCGACTTCCGATTCGCTGCTGGCCGCCGGGTCCTGGAACAACCGCAGGCCACGGCCCTCGTAGAAGGCGATGCCCCAACCGTCGCGGTGGGGCCCGGTACGTCCGCCGCGCTGCATCAGCCCGGTGAAGCTGAAGACGATATCGGTCGGTACGTTGGCACTCATGCCCAATAATTCACACATGCCAGGCTTCTCGATACAGGGCGTACAACGTTAAAGGCGCGGTTCGACCCGCATACCGCTGACAGGTGCCGGGCGACCGTAACGCTCATCGGCGAAGGGTTCGTCGTCATCCTCCCGCTCGGCAGCAGCGGCTGCCGCAGCGGCGGCCTTCTGCTCACGACGAACCCTGGCGGCACGCTCGATGGGCCAGCGGATCAGCACGAACACCAGGTACACGCCGAACGCGATCATGCAATACATGAACAGATCGGAAATCGCCCGCCAGGCGTTGTTGCCGACCTTGAGCACCAGGTCCAGGGCGGTGATGGCCACGGCCGGGGCGAACTGGGTCTTCACCGGATCGACGATGGTCGGGCTGAACAGCAGCACCGCCACCAGCAACCGCAGTGGCTCGCGCAGCCAGCGCCACATCCAGCGGGTCATGGCAAACCACACCAACAGGCAACCCAGGGCTGCGAAGGCGTAGAGGCCCCAAGCGATCAGATAGTCGTTCTCGGTCATGGTGTCCATGGCAAGGTAGGCAAACAGGCCGCTATGATAACGGCTTTTCAGTGCCGAGGCTGCAATGCCGTCGGCCAACCGCCAGACAGAGAGTGATCCATGCCCCCATCGACCCACATCACTGCCGCCCCGATCGCCCGCAAGGCCCCAGGCACCGACCCGTATGCCTGGCTGCAAGCGCGTGACAGCGCCGAGGTGCTCGATTACCTCAAGGCGGAAAATGCCTGGCAAGAAGCACAATTGTCCGACCAGCAGGCGCTGCGCGAGACCCTGTTCGAGGAGATCAAGGGCCGCATTCTCGAAACCGACCTGTCCCTGCCCTCGCCCTGGGGCCCGTACCTGTATTACACCCGCACCACCGCCGGCGACGAATACGCCCGCCACTACCGCTGCCCGCGCCCGGCGGACGACAGCCAACAGGTCGACGAAAGCGCGGAAGAGCTGCTGCTGGACCCGAACGTACTGGCCAATGGCGGCTTTTTCTCCCTCGGCGCCTTCAGCATCAGCCCGGACCACCAGCGCCTGGCCTACAGCCTGGATACCAGCGGCGAAGAGATCTACACCCTCTACGTGAAGGAATTGGCCACCGGCAAGGTCAGCGAACTGGAGTTTGAAGACTGCGATGGCAGCATGACCTGGGCCAACGACAGCCTGACCCTGTTCTTCACCGAACTGGACGACACCCATCGCCCGCACAAGCTGTATCGCTATCGCCTGGACGGCACTGCCGCCGAAGAAGTGTTCCACGAGCCTGACGGACGTTTCTTCCTGCACTGCTACCGCTCCAGCTCCGAGCGTCAGTTGCTGCTGGCCCTGGGCAGCAAGACCACCAGCGAGATCTGGGCCCTGGACGCCGAAAAGCCGCAGCAGGCGTTTACCTGCATGGCGCCACGGGTCGAAGGCCATGAATATGACGTCGACCACGGCAAGCTGGACGACCAGTGGACCTGGTTTATCCGCAGCAACCGTGACGGCATCAACTTTGCGCTGTTCCAGGCGGCCGACACCGGCAGTGTGCCGACCCAGGACGACTGGCTGAACCTGATCCCCCACGACGACGCGGTAATGCTCGATGGCGTAAGCCTCAATGCCCGGGCCATGACCCTGAGCCTGCGGATCGGCGGCCTGCCGATCATCGAAGTGCACCCACAGGGGCAAGCCGCTTATCGCGTGGAGTTACCGGACGCGGCCTACAGCCTCTATGTGCAAAACAGCCTGGAATTTGCCAGCGACAAGATCCGCCTGCGCTATGAGGCGCTGAACCGCCCGGCCCAGGTTCGTCAGCTGGAACTGGCCGGCGGCGCACAACAAGTGCTCAAGGAAACCCCGGTGCTGGGCGTGTTCAACGCCGACGACTACGTCAGCCAACGCCTGTGGGCAACGTCGGCCGATGGCACTCAGGTGCCGATCAGTCTTGTCGTCCGACGCGATCAGTTGGGTAAGCCGACGCCCCTGTATCTGTACGGCTACGGCGCCTACGGCCACAGCCTCGACCCGTGGTTCTCCCACGCCCGCCTGAGCCTGCTGGACCGTGGCGTGGCCTTCGCCATTGCCCATGTACGCGGCGGCGGCGAACTGGGTGAGGCCTGGTATCGCGGCGGCAAGCAGGAGCACAAGCAAAACACCTTCAGCGACTTTATCGCCTGCGCCCAACACTTGATCGCCCAGGGCCTGACCACCTCCAAGCAACTGGCCATCAGCGGCGGCAGCGCCGGTGGCCTGTTGATCGGCGCGGTGCTCAATCAACGCCCGGAGCTGTTCCAGGCGGCGATTGCCGAAGTGCCGTTCGTCGATGTGCTCAACACCATGCTCGACCCCGAGTTGCCGCTGACCATCACCGAGTACGACGAATGGGGCAACCCGCAGGAGCCCGAGGTGTATGAGCGGATCAAGGCGTACGCACCGTACGAAAACGTCAGCGCCCAGGCCTATCCGGCCACGCTGGTGATCGCCGGCTACAACGACAGCCGCGTGCAGTACTGGGAAGCGGCGAAGTGGGTGGCCAAGCTGCGCGACACCAGGACCGACGACAACCTGTTGCTGCTCAAGACCGAACTGGGCGCCGGCCACGGCGGCATGAGTGGTCGTTACCAGGGATTACGTGACGTAGCACTCGAATATGCATTTGTTTTCAAGGCGCTGGGGCTGATTTAAGGAACTCCGCCTGGCGGGCCGGTCTGAACACTTGACCGCCGGGCGCGCCCTGCACGATTTATGGACAAAGACTGTAAGCCTCATGCCAGAACCGACCTTACTCAATAACGAAATCCGCGACATGCTGATGGATTGCGGCCTGTTCGACCCGTTGCTGCCGGAAGACTTCCACGTAGCGGCGGGCTATTTCAACATCAGCAGCATCGCCCGCGATGAGGTGATTTTCCTCGAGGGCGACGCGGGCACCTTCATGTGCATCATTCACTCAGGCCAGGTGGCGGTGCAGAAGACCAACCATGCAGGCCAGCGCCTGACTATCGCCACCTTGCGCAGCGGGCGGACCTTTGGCGAGATGGCTGTGCTGGACGGCGAACGCCGCTCCGCCAGCTGTGTGGCGGCCAGCGATTGCGTGCTGTTGAACCTGGGCAAGGATTCCCTGGAAAAGATGCTCAACGATGCACCGAAAATCGCGGCCAAGATCATTCGTGCGATTGCTATCGCCCTGTCCAGGCGCCTGCGCATGGCGGACGGGCAATTGCTGTCACATCAGTTTTAGCCGCCTGGGGTCTTGGGCTTGATGTCGTTTTGCTGCAAGCCGGGGATCGTCTGGTCCTTCGGCGGCGCGGGCAGCACGATCGGCGCCAACAATGGCTCACCGCTGCCGGCCGCCTTTGGCGTTGCCGGTGGCGTGACTTGCGGGTAAGGCGTGGGCGTTGCAGTACCCGGTGAACCCGCCGTGGGCGCGGGGGTAATCGGCACGGTTTGCGACTCCTGAGCCTGGGCCACACCGCCAAGGGCGAGCGCGCTCCACACAATGACCGTTAGAATGCTGCACTTCATCGATGGCTCCATGGCCTGACCGTAAAGTCGTAAGGCTACTCCCAACCGCGCAAGAATGCCCTTCCCAATGAGATTTCCATGAAACGTTTCGTTCTGCTGGACACCACTCCGATCCCCGACAACGGCGGTGCCTTGTGCCTGTTCGAATACGGTGAGGATTTTGTCATCAAGATTCAGGGCGGTGACGGTGGCCAGTTGATGAACACGCGCATGCACGGTTCCGAGGATGCGCTGGCGGAGATTCCGTGCCGCAAAGTCGCCGGTCGGCCCGGCTCCAGGGTGTTGATTGGCGGCCTGGGCATGGGTTTTACCCTGGCGGCAGCGCTCAAGCATTTGGGCA
Source organism: Pseudomonas sp. KK18 (assembly GCF_037094675.1). Lineage (NCBI taxonomy): Bacteria > Pseudomonadati > Pseudomonadota > Gammaproteobacteria > Pseudomonadales > Pseudomonadaceae > Pseudomonas > Pseudomonas sp. KK18. The sequence goes on along the minus strand of NZ_CP146605.1, from coordinate 1,708,155 downwards.
AGACTGCCGAAGTGGTGGTTGCCGAGCTGGTGCCCGGCGTGGTCGAGTGGAATCGCGGGCCCCTGGGGGAAAAGTCCGGCCGCCCGCTGCTGGACCCGCGCACCGTGATCCGTCTGGAAGACGTGGCCAAGGTGCTGCAGGCCGAGCCCCAGGGGTTTGACGCGATCATGCTGGACGTCGACAACGGCCCCGAAGGCCTGACGCAAAAAGCCAACAGCTGGCTGTATTCCGCCGGTGGCCTAAGCGCCTGCGCCAAGGCGCTACGGCCCAAGGGCGTGCTGGCGGTATGGTCGGCCAGCGCCGACAAGCAGTTCAGCGACAAACTGCGCAAGGCCGGCTTCAAGGCCGAGGAAGTGCAAGTGTTTGCCCATGGTAACAAGGGCACGCGGCATACCATCTGGATTGCTGAAAAGCTCAAGGGCTAAGCATTAACTGCGTGGGTTGAAGTCAGATCGACCGGCGCAGTCGATTCAAATGCCTCAAGCCTTCCAGCACCAACACCACCACCGCCAGCCAGATCGGCAGGTAGGTCATCCATTGGCCCGGCTTGAGGGCGTCTCCCAGCATCAGCGACACGGCCACCAGCAGCACCGGTTCCGCGTAACTGAGCAAACCGAACAGGCTGAACGGCAACAGCCGGCTGGCCAGGATGTAGGAATAACCCGCCGCCGCGCTGACCAACCCCATGAGTGGCACCAGCCAATAGAGCGCCGGGCGCTGCGCCAGGGTCTCGTTGATGGGCTCACTACCGAGGACGAACCACAGCGCGACCGGAATCATCAGCATCATGTCCAGCCACAGCCCGCCGAGGTTGTCGGTGCCACAACGCCTGCGCACTACGAAATACAGCGGATAACCGACGCACACCACCAGGGTGGTCCAGGAGAACCCGCCCGTGCGATACAGCTCGTTGGCCACGCCCACCGCCGCCAGCGCAGCGGCAATTTTTTGCAGATGGGAAAGGCGTTCGCCGTAAACGATGCGCCCGGTGATGACCATGGTCAGCGGTAACAGGAAATAGCCCAGCGACACATCCAGGCCGTGGCCATTGAGGGGCGCCCACATGAAGATCCACAACTGCACACCCACCAGGGCACTGGTGAGCACGACACAAGGCAGCAATGCGGGTTTCTCCCGCAGACGCTTGTAGATCAACGGCACCCACTTCCAGTCTCCGGACAGGCACAGCAGCAACGTCATGAAGGGCAAGGAGATGAGCATTCGCCAGCCAAATATCTGCTGGCCATTCAAGGGTTCAAGAAGGGAGGTAAAGAAATACAGCACACCAAACAGGAAGGAAGCGGAAACCGCCAGAACAACGCCTTTAGACACAACAGCCTCTACAAAAAATTGCATGCATTCAATTGAAGCAGGCCGTTGCATTCACGCAGTGTGAATGTCAGTGAGATGAACATCAGAAGTTTATTAACGGGCACCATAAACTTACAACTTGCACAGGACACCTATCCCGAATATTCAAGTTATAACAACAGGGTAACGCGTTGATTTTTTATTATTTGCACGACGATCATCAGACACTTCAACCACCCGACTTCGGTTATTGGAAGCAGTACGCTCTGGATGAGCGCTTCTGATTTGAAACGCCACAACGTCAACCACGGGGGTTGATATCGTGAAAGGAAAGCCCGGCTTGCGGGAAACTTACAGTCGCCAGGAAAGACCTGACGTATTGACTACCTGACGCCACCACAGAACACACTAACGGCAGTAGGCCAAGAGGCGCCACATTAAACAAACTGGCAAAGTTAGTCCAACACTTTATCATCCTGAAGCCAATTAAATGCCCCACGGCATTTAAATCGATATTTGCCGGATCTTTACTGTATATTAAGCCGTTATACGCCCGACAGAAACAGCACAAGGCCGCCCCTGCCGGTTCGTCACTTAGTTACTTCTACTGTCGATAACGTAGGGCACTTTCTTCTTGAACGTATCGTTCAGTTCTTTGCGGTCAAGTGACGTGAAGCCGCCCAACTGCCGGGCGCTGAAGCCGCTGTCCCCTACCGGTGCCTCGGGCGCCAGGCTGACCATGCGCTTGGCTACCGCCTCGATTGCCTTTTCATACCCGCCTTGCTTGTTCAGGTTGAACGCGCCGAGGTCAATCTGCGTGCGCAACCATCCTCCCCAGTAAAACTCCAGGAATTCCGGCACCACCTCACCAGAGGTCGGCTTGCCGTAGGACGCCTTGCGGGAGAAGTAAACCAGGCTGCGGAACATATCGTCGCCGAGGTCCTTGAAGCCCAGGTGTGCCGGAATTTGCTCAGGCGTGATGGTCTGGCCCTGGCCGTCCTTGAGCCAGACCTTGCGGCCCTGCTCCATGCGTTTCCAGAAAGTCGCCAGGTCGGGACTGTCGCTGAAGTTATCGGTGACCCGCACCCACATCTTCAGTTTGGCGCCGGCACCTGGCTGCTCCCACAAGGTACTGAACGAGTGGTGGCCGTCAGTGAGGTACAACTGGCCAGCGGGGCCGACCACCACGGTTTTCATATCCGCCGGGTGAGCGCCTACCGGGTCTTTGCAGGTGAAGCTGCCCGGCTTATGCAGATCGGCATCTTCAGGCACCTTGTCGACACCGCCCTGGCCGTTGGTTTCACAGTATTCGTCGAACACTTTTTTGGGCGACTCGGCAAATACCCCCAGCTTGTAATGTATCTGATCAAAACCGATGACGGCCTGGGTCGGGTGGAGCTGCTCCAGCGCCACATCGATCACCTCGCCCGGCTGGGGCGTGGAAAACGCCTGGACCTGAACACTGATGGCGCACAACAGCAGCGCCCACAACCATGAATGCATCCGCATGAGTACCGCTCCTTATGAATTCAGTTCGTCGATACTACAAACAATCCCCCTCACCGGCATGACCGCGCCTGAAAAAGCCGGAGGTTTATTAGCCCGCAAGCAGCTAGAATCAACGCTATCCGTGATCCACTAAAAGACAGGAGCCATGATGAGCTCGACCAACCCGCCCTCCCACACCGCCAAGCTGGACCGCATCCTCGCCGATGCCCAGCGCGACCGGGAAATGGGCTACCGCGACAAAGCCCTGAAGATGTACCCCCACGTGTGTGGCCGCTGCGCCCGTGAATTCGCCGGCAAGCGCCTGAGCGAACTGACCGTGCACCACCGCAACCACAACCATGACGACAACCCCCAGGACGGCTCCAACTGGGAGTTGCTGTGCCTGTATTGCCACGACAACGAACACTCGCGTTATACCGACCAGCAGTATTTCGGCGAAGGCTCCACCAGCAGCCCGACGATCGCCAAGGCGACGCACAACCCGTTTGCGGCGTTGGCCGGGTTGATGAAGAAAGACGACTGAGTATCTTCGCTGAATGTGACGGCCTCATCGCGGGCAAGCCCGGCTCCCACAAGGGATTGCATTCCAAATGTGGGAGCCGGGCTTGCCCGCGATAGCGATCGCCCAAGCAATGCATTAGCCCGAGGCCGTATAATCGCGGTTTTTCTCGAAGGCACCCTTTCCCGTGGGCAATAAACGCTACAGCTGCATCGGTCTGTACAACCCCAAATCCCCCGAAAACGTCGGTTCGGTGATGCGCGCCGCCGGCTGCTACGGCGTGGCCTCGGTGTTCTACACCGGCAAGCGCTATGAGCGGGCCCGGGACTTTATTACCGACACCAAGAAGGTCCACCACGACATTCCGCTGATCGGTATCGACGACCTGAAAAAGATCCTGCCCCTGGGCTGCATCCCGGTCGCCGTCGAGCTGGTGGAAGGCGCCCGCCCTCTCCCCGAATACACCCATCCGGACCGTGCGCTGTATATCTTCGGTCCGGAAGACGGCTCCCTCGACAAAGAGATTCGCGACTGGTGTGAAGACGTGATCTACATCCCGACCACCGGTTGCATGAACCTCGCCGCCACCGTCAACGTGGTGCTTTACGACCGTCTGGCCAAGGGCAACAACACCCGCTCGGGCCCCAAATACTGATTTTTTGGGAACATCCGCGGCCTGTGTGCAGTCAGCTGCATATCAATCAGCCCTTGTTGGAGACAGATCATGAGCGACAGCAAAACCCTGCGACCCGTTATCCGGTCCACCCCGTTCGAGCCCCAACCCACGCAAAACGTCCAGGGCTGGGAACGCATCGGCTCCCTGGCTGGCGGTGTGGTGATGATGGGCAAAGGCCTGCGCCGTGGCGGCTTTTTCGGTTTGATCCAGGTGGCGATTGGCGGCGTAGCGCTGGCACGCGGGATCAGCGGGCATAGCTCGGCGAAAGAGTTGCTGGAGCGCAGCCGCCAGGAAATGAACAGCGTGCGAACCAAGATCGAACGCGCCGGTGAGGAACTGAAAAACCTCAAGACCAAGGCTGAAGTGGCGGCTGAAAACGCCAGCAAAACTGTGGGTTAACCCCGATCAAAAGTGGGAGCGGGCTTGCTCGCGAAAGCGGAGTGTCAGTCACTGACTGTGTTTCTGATACACCGCTTTCGCGAGCAAGCCCGCTCCCACCTTGGTTTCAGTGCAGCAGTTTGGTATCGAGTACTACCGACGACTCGCCAATAATGCTCTCCCCCAGCTGCACGAATTCCTTTGTGCTGATGCTGTTCAAGCGCATCACCGCCTGGGTCAAATCATCCAGCGAACGCTTGTTGTGGGTTTTCACACGAATCTCGCGGTCCAGCTCCTGCAACAACACCACCGCTCGTGAGACGGTCGCGCTACTGGCGTGCTCGACCCGCAGAGTGGTCACGTCCTTGCCTTCGCTGGCCAGCCGGGCCTGCAGGGCGGCATAACGATCGTCGCTGATCCCCCCTGCGCGGCGCATCAGCTCAATGGCGTAGTACTGCGCCAAGCCCTCGCTGATCCAATCGCTGCCCTGGTGGTCGTTGAAGCGGCCGATAGCCTGCACCACTTCACGGATCAACGGGCTGCTGCCGTTCTCGCTGACCAACGGCGTACGGCTGTTGAGGTAGATCGAGTCCCGCGCCGAATACGCACCGCGGCGCATCGGGTCACTGGCGCCCACTACCAGCAATTTCGCCGGGTGCCGTGGGAATGCCGCTTGCACTTGCGGCCAGACAAACGTCAGCAAGGTCAGCACATCCATGCGATGCATGCCTTGCCCTTTGGGCGACGCCACGGTGATTTCGGTTTCCCCCAGGCGCATCCTGCGACTGCCCAGCGTACCCGCGAGCATCCAGCCGGTGGGCCGGTCAAACAGGCGGGAAACGTTATCGATGCGGAATTTGTTCTTGCCGATGCGCGGCCAGGACGTCTCGACGCTTTTCCAGCCGGCAGGCAGTTCAAACACCAGGCGCGACACCAGTTCAATGCCGTCCTGTTGATCCAGACGTGCAGTGGGCACCAGGTCCTCGCCGCGAAACAGCGCCCAACTCGGGGTCATCCGCGCTTCATAGACGCCTTTCTTGCGCGCGTGGGTGAGGCGTACACGGTAGGTCAGGCTGGCCTTGTCGGCACTCGGTTGCCACAGGCCGCGGCTGTCACCCGGGGTATTGCCCGGCAACACTTGCCACTGGCCATCGGCCTTGAAGTCGCTGTAGTCGCCGTCGCGGCCCAGGTCGAAGTTGAGGCTGCGCACCGCCGAGCCTTGGGACAGGCTCAGGCGCACTTCTGCCTGATCACTTTGGGGCAACAGCTTGACGTGATAGTCCAGGTCAACTTTCTTCGCCGCCCACGCCGGCGCACTCAATACCAACAACAGCAGGCTCGCCGCCAGCCTGGCTCCAACCGTCATACACACTCCTTCTCAGCCTGCACGAAAAATCAGGTAATCCTCCCAGTCATCCTCGGGCACGCTGCCTTCGCTGAGCATGCGCCCGGACTGGGAAATGCGTTCCTGGTGCACAGCGTCGCGATCGCCGCAGACCAGGTGGTGCCACAGCGGCAAATCCTTGCGCTCGCTGACCAGCCGGTAACCGCAGGTGGGCGGCAGCCATTTGAACTGGTCGGCCTGGCCCGGAGTGAGCTGGATGCAATCGGGCACCGAGGCGCGACGGTTGGGGTAATCGGTGCACTGGCAGGTTTTCAGGTCCAGCAGTTTGCAGGCGATGCGCGTGTAGTAGACGCTGTTGTCGTCTTCATCCTCGAGCTTTTGCAGGCAGCACAGGCCGCAGCCGTCGCACAACGACTCCCACTCGTCCTGGTCGAGTTGTTCGAGGGTTTTGCGGATCCAGAAAGGTTCGACTTTGGCGGCCATGGCTCTACATCAATATCGGTATGTTAAAAGGCCGCCAGTCTAGTGCCCATGGCCCCCGGGGCCAAGCGCTTACGACTGTCGGTAGAACAAGACTTGTCAGCCACCCGGCGGCGAAGTAGTTTTGAACCCCGGTTTTTCATCAGGATCAGCCCAATGAGCAGCAACCCACGCGTCGCCGACTATCCGATCCACCCACAATTCACCGACCGCTGGTCGCCGCGCGCCTTCACCGGCGAAAGCATCCCGGTGGACACCCTGTTGAGCTTCTTCGAAGCCGCGCGCTGGTCACCTTCGGCCTACAACTCGCAGCCATGGCGTTTTCTCTATGCGCGCCGCGACACGCCGAACTGGGAACGTTTCCTGGGCCTGCTGAACGAATTCAACCGTGGCTGGGCGCAGCATGCCTCGGCCCTGGTGATCGTCGCGTCGAAGACGACCTTTGCCGTGCCTGGTGCCACCGAAGAAACCCCGGCCCTGTGGCACACCTTTGACACCGGCTCGGCCTGGGGCCACCTGGCGCTGCAAGCCAGCCTCAGCGGCTGGCACACCCACGGCATGGCCGGTTTCGACCAGGAACTGACCCGCAAGGAACTGAAGATTCCTGAAGGTTACGCCCTGCACGCTGCGGTGGCGATTGGCAAGCTCGGCGACAAATCGACCCTGGCCGACTACCTGCAAGCCCGGGAAACCCCGAGCCCGCGTCGTCCATTGAACGAGCTGGTGTCCGAAGGCGACTTCAACCACCAGGACTGAACACGCTCTGGCAGTCGTTGACGGTCACGTCAAAACCCTGCTGCTGCGATCACAGCAGGGTACACCCGCCACAAGTGCAGCTACGCCTTGGCGATCAGCGCGTAATAGGCCCTGCGCAGCTCGTCTCGATCACGCTTGTACATACTCGCGAGAAACGGTGTCATGTCTTCAAGACCGTTTGCGTTCAAGTCCACTGGATAGATTTTATTATCCCTCGCTGAATACAGGAAATTACTTAACTGCAGATCGTTGTGGTAAAGATTTTTCTGTTCCATGCGCCGAAATGCGTCATCCAGTAAAAGCCTGGCCTCTGGGGGCAAACTTCCCCTTGCCAGGGTATTTACATCCACCCCGTCCAGCTTGCCCATTTTCAAATAACGGCGACCATTTTCAAATATCGTGGTTGCAAAGCCGTCACCGTAATAGCTGTTCAGGCACAGGGTCTCGTTATCGACAAAGTCGTCGGCAGAAGTCATGGATGAAGGGCCATAGTCCTTATAGACACTTTTCCCGTCGAGACTGTCGTAGATCGTCCCCTCACCGCCCCCGCCAATTTCCGGCCCCAGGTCTGATGCCACAGAAGGCGGGTTACCGCCGCGTGCCCCCAGGCGCTGCCATTGGTCCCCCTGAAGGTGCTGCACCAGCAGCGGCGTTTGCCGGTTGTTGTGATAAATCTGCGCCTGTACGGCACCGTCGGCGGTGCGAGTCACTTGCCGCACTTCGTAGACCGCAGTGTTGCCGGCAGTATCGGTATGGCGGATGTGGGACAAGTGACCGTCCGCCGCCACATAGATCCCCTGACTGTTGCGCGCAAGCCCGGCTATTTTCGATTCGGCCACGCTGTAGTCGCCAAGCAACCGGTTGTTCAGGGCGCTGCCCGGCTCGGCAGGCGTGGTGATGATCGCCCCATCCATCGCACTCGTTTTTGCGGTGAAGCCTTCAAGAGGGCTGCCGTAAGGCCGCATCCTGTCCACATCAAACGCATACCATCGACCGTTCTGGAGTACCGCGCCTCCATCAACGCTTTGCCCGGCGACCTTGAAGGTACCCGTCGCTGCTGCGTCATAATGTTTACTGGCAGCCTTCAACAGGTCATAGCTGCCGCTCGCGCCCCTGAGCTTGTTGACCACCTCTGCACCCGTGGCGCATACAAAGTTGGCGCCTTTGCCCAGCAACCGGGCACCGCCCGCGACCAGTTCGCTGAAGCCATCCAATGGGTTGAATGCTTGAATGGCAGCCACACCGATGACTTTTGCCACTTGAATGGCCTTGGCGGCGGCGCTCGCGACCTTGGCCCCCGCCTTCGTGACTTTCGCCGCCACACCCGCGCCCGCCGTGACGAAACCAAAGACATCCAGCGCCAGGTCACTGGCACCTTCCAGGTGGTTGCCCCTGGAAAAATTCACGATGGCGGACCTGAGCGGAATCAGGTCAAGAAAAAAGTGGGTGACGTTCCACTCGGTTGCCATTTGTTTATCGAACGAGGTGACACCCCGGGCATAGGTTTTTATGTCATCACTGTCGAGATCAAGATGCTCAACAAAGGCATCGGCGATGTGCTGGGTTCGCGCACTGGAAAAACTGGGGGGCGGCGTTGACAAGCCGTCCTGGCTCTTTTGGCCAAGGGCAGCCTCGCTCACGGTCTTGGGCTTGAAGGGCTCCGTCTTGAACTCCTTGTTGGCCTGCCGCTCGCGTTTTGGTGTTAACTCCGAGGTCGGCACCGACTTGATTGCACCTGCGTTCAAATCAATTTCATAAACAGTGTTGCCATTCCTTCCGGTGGCCTTGACCCACAGTTTGTTTTCCGCGCCTTGTCGTTTTTTAGAGGAGAAGTCGAGGCCCAGTTCATAAGTGTTTTTCTGAAAAAACTCGAGCTTTGCAAACTCCAGGTTTTCCCGGTCAACCAAGGGCAGTGTTGCGACAAGGTGCTTGATGACGCTGCGAACCCCTTGCTGGCGAGAAGTGATTGCTTGTTCAAATTCTTCGTTGAAGATTTTGTTCACGCTGAAATCCAGGCTCTTGCCTTTGATTGCCTCGGCAATGCTCGAGTCCCTGGTTTCCCATGGGTATTGGCCAAGTCCGCTCATGGCGATGTCCAACAACGAGAAAAGCCCGCCGGGCGCCCGGTTCGGATCATAAAGTGGTTGGGCTGACGGTTGTTTCGAGTCAACGACCTTCAGTCGTTTCTCTTCAAAAGGTACGTGTTCGCCAAACCGCTCCTTCAAATGAGCCAACGCAATGTCTTTACGGCTTGGAATCTCGGCTTCCAACAAACCGGTAGCCGCAAGCGTCGACTTCAGTTGTGCGTTGAATGCCGTCCTTGCACGGTCTATCTCATCGTCGCTGTAATGATCACCTGGCTGGCATGTGACGATCCCGTTGACCACGGCCCAGTCCACCAATGCCGCCTTTTGTGCATGTTCGGCGGCGGCTCGATTCGTCAGGATCGCGTTTTCCGCGCTGGACATGACTTGGGCAAAGGTCATGTGCGCCACCTTTCCGGGGAACTGCGCCTCTATGGCCGCCGCTGCGACCGCGAGGCTTACCCAGGCCGGGCTGCCGTAGGTCACGCGGTCGGGGATGTCCTTGATCAAAAACTCGGGCGCCTTTCGTGCCAGTAACAAATAGGCGCCGGCCTTGGCCATCTCGGGACTGGTCTTGTGATTTTCGTGCAGGTAAGTGCTCAGGCGCTCGAGCACTGTCGAAGCCGGCTTGCCCCAACGGGCTTGTTGGGCGAGGTCGAAACCCGCCACGCGGTTACGGTGCGGCGCCGTGATGGACTCCGGGTCAAGCAGCAGATGGATCGCACTCAGTGCGTACTCGTTCACGCTGGTCTCGGAGGCGGCGCCCCCAAGCTGGTCCTGTATGGCTTGCCCCAGTGCCTGCCCGCGGGTGGAGCTGACGAGGGTTTCGAGTGCCTTGGCAGGATCAGCCAATGCCTCGCCCGACAACGGCTGGTTCGCGTTCAGATATTCCAGTACACCCACGCTTGCGCCGATGTGTGGTGCATTGGGGTTCTGGCTGCCATGGTCGGTAGCCGCCGCCAGTACCCTGCGCTGTTCAGCGGCGCTCATGGGAACAGGCCAGGACAACCCGCCGCCAAAATTGCCGAGCGGATGCTCCAGTGCCCTGTCACTCACCGCATGGGCATGACCGGTCAGCTGAAAATGATTGGTGGGCAACCCCAAGCCGATACTTCCGAGAAAGGTCTCTACCGTCGCCGCTTTACCCGCCTGGGTCGGGTAGGACGAGTCGGGGTGTATTTGCATCGGTGTCGTTTGCAGCGCGGCCAGCACCGCTTGAGGGCTGGCATTCACGCCAAGACGGCTGGCGATTTCGTTGAGCTTCTGGCCCAGTGTCCGCAGATTCTCGCGGTCGCCCAACGCCGCGGTGAGACCGGATTGCCGGGGGACTGGGGCGAGGGCCAGCGTATCGCGATCGGCCGTAGCACCCAGAGCAGAGGGCAATAGAGGGAGCGCCGCCGGCTCGGTAGAAAGCAGGGAAAGTTGCGGAGTTACCCGTGGAGGGAGAGACACAGTGCCAGCATTCAACATGAGAATGTACCCATCTGGAGAGGGGTACGAGCCTCACATACGGCCTGCGAAACGAACATCTGATTAGTGTTTGCAGAAATTTGTAAGCGCCCGGCAACACGCGTTGCCGAGCCTTCGCGCTGTCAGTAACCGCGCTCGAAACTCACTTCGCCGCGCAACGTTTCCTGCGCCTGGTACGCGCGCAAATTCTCGACAAATAATTGCACCATCATCCCCGGCGAAGTCGGCGCCGAGCTGTGGCCGGTCAACAGCAAGCCCCAGGCGGTCCAGAACGGATGGCGCTGGGGCAATGGTTCCTGACGGCAAACGTCAATCACCGCGCCGGCCAGATGGCCTTCCTTCAACGCTTCCACCAGGTCCGCATCGACCACCGCCACACCGCGCCCGACGTTGATGAACAACCCGGTCGGCTTGAACTGCTTGAACAGCGCCGCATTGTACAAATCGTGGGTGTTCGGCGTGTTGGGCAGCAGGTTGACCACGTAGTCCACCTCACCCACCAGGCGCGGCAACGCGTCGAGCCCGGCAACTTCGACAAACGGCGCCTGCTCACGGGCCTCACTGGCAATGCCGTACAGCTCAACGCCAAACGGCTGCAGGAATTGCGCAACGCTGCGGCCGATATCACCGGTACCGACGATCAGCACTTTGCGCCCCGCCAGGCTCTGGCCCATGCGGTTATCCCACTTGCGCTCGACCTGGCTGACCAGCCGCGCCAGCACTTCACGCTCATGGCCAAGCATGTAAGTCAGCACGTATTCGGCCATCACCTGGCCAAAAATGCCCACGGCGCGGGTCAGGCGGTAATCCCGCGGCAGGCCGTCGGCCAGCAGCGGCGTGATGCCGGCCCAGGTGGATTGCAGCCATTGTGGCTGGTGCCCCTGGCGCAGCAAGGTGGCCAGAAGATCCGGCTGGCCCAGCCACACCGGGCAATCGGCCGCCAGGCGCGACAATTCGGCGGAGTCGCCGCTGGTCATGACCTCAAGGTCCGGCGCCGCTTCGCGCAGCAGCCGGGCGTACAGCGGGTGATCGTGTTCAGCAATCAGAACGCGCATGGTTCAAACCTTTCAAAAACACTGCAGGCGGCCGCCGGTCCAGTTCACTGTACCGTGCGGCCGCCGCCAAAAATTGAATTCCATTGATGAATGTGCCCCGGACGGGGCACTGACCGATCACATCGGGTCATTGCGTCGCAGCAGCTCTTCGGGCAAGTGTTCGATGTACTCGTCCTCGGCCGGCGGCATTTGCAGGTGGTAACCCTGCTTTTCGAGGTTCTCCAGAACCACGGTGATGTCCTCGCGGGACAGCTTGCGCTCCGGGCTCAGCACCAGGTCGAAGGCGTGGTGCGGCTTGCCGAAGGCGGCCAGCAGACTTTCCGGCACGCGCTCCAGTGCATCGCTTTTCAGCACGTAGAGGTACATCTCGTTTCGTTTGAGGCTGCGATAGATGGAGCAGATACGTTTCAAGGCTGTTCTCCGGCAGTGGCCAGGCTGTCCAGCAGCGCCTGGCCCATCAGTTCGCGGCGCCAGCCACGCAGCGAATCTGGCAATTGGTAAGGCCCCTCGGGGTAGCCGCTCTTGACCAGGGCTTCAAGGGTTTTCTTGCGCAGCATCAGTTCCGGCGCCATGTCCAGGCGTCCGGCCTCGGCCTGGCCCAGGGCGCGCAGTTGCTTGATCAGCGTGGCGGCGTCCACCGGCAATGGCTCGGCAACCGCCGGTGGCCACTGGTCCATGGGCACGCTGCCGGCGCGCTTGATCAGGCCCAGCAGAAACTCGCCGTCCTGGCGCACGGTGCGCGGGTGCATGTCTTCGATCTTGCCCAGCGCGGCGAGGTTATCCGGCTGGGATTTGGCCAGGGGCCATAACGAGTGCTCACGGATGATCCGGTTGCGCGGCAGGTCACGGGCACGGGCTTGCTGTTCGCGCCAGGCGCACAGTTCGCGCAATACGGCGAGCTGGGCACGGGAGAGTTTCCAGGCGAGCTTGGCGTCGCGATAAACCTCGTACGGGTCGACTTCGCGGCGCAGGTTGGCCACCAGTTCGGCACCGTCTTCCAGGACCCAGGCGTATTTGTCGTCGGAAAGCTTCGGGCGCAGGCGTGTGTAGACTTCTGCCAGGTGCACCGCGTCTTCGGCGGCGTAGCTGATTTGCGTCTCGGACAATGGCCGCTGCAACCAGTCGGAGCGGGTCTCGCCCTTGGGCAACTCGATATCGAGGACGGCTTGCACCAACCGCGAATAGCCCATGGAGAAACCGAGGTTCAGGTAGGCCGCCGCCAGTTGCGTGTCGAACAACGGCACCGGCAGGCTGCCGGTCAGGCGCAGCAACACTTCCAGGTCTTCGCTGCACGCGTGTACCACCTTGATCACCGCCGGGTTCTCCAGCAAGGCGGCCAGGGGTTGCCAGTTGTCGATGGTCAGGGGGTCGATCAGGTAAGCGCGCGCGCCATCACCGATCTGGATCAGCCCGGCTATGGGATAAAAAGTGTCGACCCGCATGAATTCGGTGTCGAGGGCGACGAATGGCAACTGCTGCCATTCGGCGCAGTGCTGGCCGAGGCTATCGTTGTCGCAGATCCAGTGAATATCGATGGCCACACGGCTCTCCCTTGAAGAATGGCGCGCAGTATATATCGCGAAAGGGAGTTGCGAGCATTCGCAGTACAGCATCCGCCATGAAAACTCTTATAGGAGCTGAAGAATAGTCCGACAGTCGGTACTTATCCTCTCTTACGCAGGACATACACCCGCCACATGGCTGAGCCGGGCATGAACTCCTGTTGACCGAGGACCTTGAAACCCGCCAGGCGAAACTCCGCCTCCACTTGCGCCCGGTGGCTGGCAACTGCCGACGGGCCAGGCTGCAACGCCCGGTAGCCGCTGTCGCTGTTGACCGAAACAATTACCGTGTCGCGGCTTACCCGATGAAACTCACCGAGCAGGGCCAGGCGCCCTTCTGCCGTTGGCACATGGCGAAACAACTCCAGGCAAAAAATGCAGTCCACCGCGTTGGCCGAAAGGCCGATGGAAAATGCCGAGCCCTGGAAGGTCTTGATCCGCTTGAGCAAGCCCGGCGCGTGGTGGGTACGGGCGTGGTCGAGCATGTCCTGGGAATTGTCCGACGCCAGGATCACCCGGTTGCTGTGCTCGGCCAGCACCGGCCAAAAGCGCCCGGAGCCGCACGCCAGGTCGAGAATCAGCCCAGGCTCGCCGGCGATCTTCAGTGCACGGCGCACCAATTGCTCATCGCGCCACAACCCCAGGCGCCGCAACAGCCCCGGCGGACGCGTGTCGGCGCAGACCAGGGCATGCTGCTGGCCAGCGCGTTCGGCAAATTCAATCTCGATGGAAGACGGCGGTTGCGACGGCATCACACGACTCTGTTAATGGATCAGACATTCGCAGCTTAACCACCGTCTCGTGAAAAAAAGGTCGAAGGATTGTTCGCCGTTAATGCAGAACCAGTATCCAGCCCGCTGCCTGTCTGTTAACTGTCTGTGATCAACGCCTTCATCTTCAGGCCTGGTGCAGATACCAGCGCCAATCCTGCTCGCCCACCTCGCCCATGAACTGACGGTATTCGGCCCGCTTGACCGCCAGGTACACGCCGAGGAATTCGCCGCCGAACGCCTCCCGCGCCCAAACCGAGCCTTCAAGCGCACGCAAGGTGGTCAGCCAATCGGTGGGCAGCAACTCCTTGGCCTGGGCATAACCGTTGCCCTCCACCGGCGCGCCGGGGTCGCGCTGTTCGCGGATGCCCCGGTGGATACCGGCCAGAATCGCGGCCGCCGCGAGGTACGGGTTGGCGTCGGCGCCGCAGATACGGTGTTCGATATGCCGGGAAAACGCCGGTCCGCCGGGCACCCGCAGTGTGACGGTGCGGTTGTCCACGCCCCAGGTCGCGGCCAGCGGCGCGTAGCTGTTGGTCTGGAAGCGTCGATAGGAGTTGGCGTTGGGGCAGAACATCAGCAACGAGTCGAGCAAGGTGCTGAGCATGCCGCCCACCGCGTGGCGCAACAGCGGCGTGCCGTCGGGCGCTTCGCTGGCAAACAGGTTATTGCCGTCGCGGTCCGCCAGGCTGACGTGCATGTGCATGCCGGTGCCGGCCAGATCGTCGAACGGCTTGGCCATGAAACACGCGGTCATCCCGTGCTTGTGGGCTACGCCCTTGACCAGGCGCTTGTAACGCACCGCCTCGTCCATGGCTTGCAGGGCATCGCTGCGATGTTCCAGGGTGATTTCCACCTGGCCCGGGGCGTATTCGGAAATCGCCGTGCGCGCCGGGATGCCCTGGAGTTTGCAGGCGCTGTAGAGGTCGGCGAGGAACGGTTCGATCTGCTCCAGCTCCCGCAGGCCGTAGACCTGGGTCGAGCGCGGGCGCCCGCCGTCGACATCCCGCGCCGGTTGCGGGCGGCCGTTGCTGTCGGGTTTCTGGTCGAGCAAATAGAACTCCAGCTCCGCCGCCATCACCGGGTAATAGCCGTCGGCCTTGAGGTCGTCAATCACCCTGGCCAGCAGGTGCCGGGGATCGGCCACGGTAGCGGGCATGCCTTCGGTGGGGTGCATGCTGACTTGCACTGCTGCCGTCGGGATCAGGCGCCACGGCATGCGCTGCAAACTGCCGCTGACCGGGTAAGCGCGGCAGTCGATATCACCGACTTCCCAGACCAGCCCGGAGTTCTCCACGTCGTCGCCATTGATGGTCAGGCCGAGGATGGTACTCGGCAGCGGCCGGCCACTTTCATAGACCGCCAGCAGTTCATCGCGGTGCAGCAGTTTGCCGCGAGGCACACCGTTGTTGTCGAGGATGAACAGCTCGAACATCTCGATATCCGGGTTCTGCTCAAGAAAGGACTGGGCTTCGTGCAGGGTGGCAAAGGGCGTGCTCATGGGCATTCTCATACGTTCGCGTCAGGCAGGCGCGCGGGCGCTGCCGGGCAGATGCGCGGGGCATCCATTCGGGCAAATCAACGTAGGAGAAAGGTGTCCGGTGGGCGCGCGTGGCGGCAGTGCCAGAGCGCCCAGAAGGCGAGTTCGGAAGGGAGGGCATCAGCGGTGACTCGACGACCATCCGGACGGCTGGACGCGGTGGCGCCTGGCGATGTCTCAGGGTGTGTGTCGGGGGAACCGTCCATGCGGGATTCACAGTAAAGAGATGCCGGGCAGCCTCACACGCGAGGTTAAGCCGTTAAATCCAGTCTTGATGGAGTTTGGTTGTGCCGTGGCTAAACATTTGCAAATAATGGCGGCCCTGCCCATGCCCAAGGACCCGACCGCATGAAAGCATTGCTGACCCTTTCCCTGCTGGCCGGCCTGTCTGCCCAGGCCCTGGCCGACAGCCCTGCGTCGCGCCTGGATGAAGTGCTCCAGCGCGGCGAAATGAGCGTCTGTACCACCGGCGACTACAAGCCCTACAGCTATTTGCGCCCGGACGGCAGCTACGAAGGCATCGACATTTCGATGGCCCAGTCCCTGGCCAAGAGCCTTGGGGTGCAGGTGAAGTGGGTGCCGACCACCTGGAAAACCCTGATGCCGGACTTCCTGGCCCAGCGCTGTGATATTGCGGTGGGTGGTATTTCAGTGTCCCTGGAGCGGCAGAAAAAGGCGTTTTTCAGCCAACCATTGGGCGTCGACGGCAAGATCCCGCTGGTGCGTTGCGCCGATGTGCAGCGCTATCAGACGGTGGAGCAGATCAATCAGCCGCAGGTACGCGTGATCGAGCCTGCGGGCGGCACCAATGAAGTATTTGCGCGGGCGCATTTGGGCAAGGCACAACTGACGCTGTTCCCGGATAACGTGACGATTTTCGAGGAACTGCTGGCGAACAAGGCGGACGTGATGATCACCGACGCCAGCGAGGCGCGGTATCAGCAGAAGCTCAAGCCGGGACTGTGCGCGGTGAATCCCGAGCGGTACATGCAGTACAGCGAAAAAGCGTTCCTGCTGCCCCGCGATGATGTCGCATGGAAGAGTTACGTGGACCAGTGGCTGCACTTGAGCACGGTGACCGGCGTGTATGACGGCATCATCAATCAGTGGCTGGCTGCGCCCTGACCAGCTCGACAAACGCCCTGCACGCCGCACTGCGATAGCCTCCCTTGCGGCTGAGCAACGCCGCCGTGCGTTGCGGCAACGGCGGGCTTAGCGGCACCGCCTGCAACCCCGGCTGCACCTGGGCAATCGCGCTGGGCAGGATGGTCGCCAACTGCGTATTTCGTACGATTTCGATAATCGCGCTGATGGAATTGGCCTCCATGGTGATCAGCGGTTTCACCGCCTGGCTGCGAAAATACTCATCGATATAGCGACGCGTGGCGAAGCCGGCATTCAGCAGCACCAACGGCTGCTGGAGCCACGACTGTCGATCAATGCCGGGATGAGCGGCGCTCACCACTACGCTCAACGCCTCGACAAACACCCCTTCACACTCGATATCCGGCAAATGCTCGCCGGTAAAACCGATGCCGATATCCAGCAAATCCTCCGTCAGTGCCGCCTCCATGCGGTCCTGGGTCAGCTCCTCGACACTCACTGTAATCCCCGGATACAGCCCGTTAAATCGTGCCAGCAGCGGCCCGATCAGGTAGGCGGTAAATGTCGGCGTCATCGCCAGGCGCAAGCTGCCACGGCTCAGGTCCTGCACGTCATGCATGGCGCGGGTGCCGGCCTGCAGATCCTGCAAGGCCAGGCGCGCAAACCGCACATAGGCCTCGCCTGCATCGGTCAGGCTGACGCTTCTGCCGGAACGGTCCAGCAGTGGCGCACCGAGAGTGTCTTCCAGTTGCCGGATCTGCTGCGACAAGGTCGGCTGCGACACATGCAGCGCCTCCGCCGCCCGGGTGAAATTACGGTGCTCGGCAACGGCCAGCAGGTAGCGGATATGACGCAGCAACATGGAAGGCGCTCCAACTATAGGCATGACTTATAGAAACCATAATAAGCCGGTCTTGGACGCTATAGCTGAAAACTTCCATCCTTGCCCCATCAGCGACGCAAGGAGAACCACCATGCAAGATCTCATCGACGGCTTTCGCAAGTTCCAGGGTGAAGCCTTCACCCAACGCAGCGACCTGTTCAAACACCTGGCTACCACGCAAAACCCCGGCACGTTGTTCGTGTCTTGTTCCGACAGCCGCGTAGTCCCGGAACTGCTGACCCAGCAGGAACCCGGTGACCTGTTTGTGATCCGTAACGCCGGCAACATCGTCCCGTCCTACGGGCCGGAGCCTGGCGGCGTGTCGGCCACCGTCGAATACGCAGTGGCCGTTCTCGGCGTCAGCGACATCGTGATCTGCGGCAACTCCGACTGCGGTGCCATGACCGCGATCTCCACCTGCAAATGCCTCGACCACTTGCCCGCCGTGGCCAACTGGCTGCGCCACGCCGAGTCGGCCAAGGTGATCAACGCCGCCCGCACTCACGCATCGGATGCCGACCGGCTGAACTCGCTGGTACGGGAAAACGTGGTCGCCCAACTGGCCAACCTCAAGACCCACCCTTCCGTGGCCCTGGCCCTGGAACAAGGCCGGCTGAGCCTGCACGGCTGGGTCTACGACATCGAAAGCGGCGCCATCGACGCCCTGGATGGCCGCAGCGGGCGCTTCGTGTCGCTGCTCGACCACCCGGCCACCCGTGCCTACGCCGCCTGAACCTTATTCAAACCCAAGAGGACATCACCATGCTGCAATCCCAATTCGCCCAATCCCCACGCCTGGCCCTGGCCGACACCGTCATCGACATCAAGGCGCGCAAGAACCTGTCATGGCAGGACCTCACCGACGGCACCGGCCTGAGCCTGGCGTTCGTTACCGCCGCCCTGCTCGGCCAGCATCCGCTGCCCAAGGACGCTGCCGATGTGGTCTGCGACAAGCTTGGCCTCGACCAGGACGCCAGCCGCCTGCTGCAAACCGTGCCCCTGCGCGGCAGCTTTCCGGGCGGCGTGCCGACGGACCCGACCATGTACCGTTTCTATGAAATGCTGCAGGTCTACGGTTCGACCCTCAAGGCCCTGGTGCACGAACAATTTGGCGACGGCATCATCAGCGCGATCAACTTCAAGCTGGACATCAAGAAGGTCGAAGACCCGGACGGCGGCTCCCGCGCGGTGATCACCCTGGATGGCAAATACCTGCCGACCAAACCGTTCTGATTTGCCGGCAAACCGTCTACGCTCTTGGCACACCAACAAGAACGAGGGACGGGTAATGAAGGCAATGCTCCGAGCCACCTGGCTGCTGCTGTTATGTGTTGGCCAGGTGCACGCCGCCACCGCTGAGGAGGCGGATGCCCAAGCCGCCAAGGCCTTGCTGGAAAAGGCCTTGGCGTATTACCAGACGAATGGTGACAAGGCTTTTGCGGCGTTCAGCCGCCAGGGTGAATTCGTCGACCAGGACCGTTACGTGTTCGTGGTCAACACCAAGGGCGTGCTGCTGGCGAGTGGCGGGCCCTCTTCTGCGTTGATCGGGCGCAATGTTTCCGAGGTACTGGGGCCGGATCTGAACAAGTCGTTCAAGGAGGCGTTGGCGGTGCCGGAAGGCAGTGGCATCCAGCAGGCCGATTACCGGTGGCAGAACTGGAATGACGGCAAGGTGGAACGCAAGCATGTGTATTACCAGCGCGTCGGGCAGCGGATTTTGGCCGTTGGCTACTACCTGCCGCGGGCGACGCCGGAACATGCCAGAGCGCTGCGAAACAAAGCCGTCAAGGCGCTGGAGAAAGACCCGGTTGGGACGCTCAAGGCCATCAACGCCATGCAGGGTGGTTTTCTACAGGACGATTTGTATGTGTTTGTGGTTGACCTCGACACCCAGCGCTACGTGGCCCATGGCACGACTCCGCGGTTGGTGAATACGGATTTCAGCAAGATCAAGGATCCCGACGGGAAGCCGGTGGGTGAGCCGATCCTGGCGGTCATGGCCGAGCAGGATCAGGGGGAATACAAGTACCGCTGGAAAAATCCGGTGACCGGAAAGGTTGAGAACAAGCATGCGTATTTGCGCAAAACCGGACATTTCATGGTGGCTGTGGGGTATTACAGCCCGTGAATGTCAGCTATTTAAATGCTGGAACGCAATCGAATGTGGGAGCGGGCTTGCTCGCGAATGCGGTGTATCAGCCAACCTATTTATCAGCTGACAGACCGCATTCGCGAGCAAGCCCGCTCCCACATTTAATCTTCATTTTTTCGACTATTTAGCCTTGTCTTCCCGCCCCCGCAACACGCGATCAGGCATGGCAATCGCCGCCGCCAACCCCAACAACGACACCCCGGCACTGACCATCAGCAAATGCCTGAAGGTAATCAACAACTCCCCCCGCAAGGCATCCTGCGCCGGCCCAGGCGCAGCATTCAAGCCATCCAGCAGCACATTCCCCGAACTCCCTTCCGCGACCAGCGCCCCACTGGCCAGGTGCGCAAAACTGGAGTCCTGCAACAACGCCAGCAACAGCGCCGACATGCATGCCACCCCAACCGCACCGCCCAGGGAACGGAACAGGTTGGTGGTGCTGGTCGCCACCCCGATATCCCGCTGCTCCACCGAGTTCTGCGTACCCACCAGGGAAGTCGGAAACTGCATCCCGGCGGCAATCCCGCACAGCAACATAAACAGACTGGTGACCGCCACCGCCTGAGGCGCACTCAACGCCATGCCGAAAATCGCGATCGGGCTCAGGAAGGCGCCAATCAGGATCATCGGTTTATAACGCCCGGTCACCGAGGTCATGCGCCCGGCAAAATACGCCCCCATCGGCAAGCCCATCGCCAGCGGCAGCAAATGCAAGGCGGCACTGTCGGCACCGGAACCGGTGACGGTCTGGTAGCGCAGCGGCATCAGCACCGTCAGGGAAATCGCCTGGAAACTGGTAAAGAAAATCGTGCACCAGCACAACACCGCGCTGCGGTTGGCAAACAGGTGCATCGGCAACAAGGGCTCCCGCGCCCGACGCTCGTGCCACACAAACACCGTCAACGCCACCACGGCACAGACCAACAGCCCCAGCACTTCATCGTCGCGCCAATGATGGCCCTGGCCGATTTCGGTGACACCCAGCAACAGCGCCGTCAAACCGACGATCATCAGCACAGTGCCGAGGTAGTCGATCACCGGCTTGCGTTGCGGCACCGGCAGCCCCACCAGCGTGCGATGGGCCACCCACCAGGCGCCCGCGCCCAGCGGCAGGTTGATCAGGAACACCCAGCGCCACGACAGGTACTCGGTCATGTAGCCGCCCAACACCGGGCCGGCCACGCTCGCCACCGCGTACATGCTGCTGAAGTAACCCTGGTAGCGCCCGCGCTCACGGGGCGGGATGATGTCGCCGATAATCGCCTGGCTGACCGAAATCATCCCGCCGGCACCGATGCCCTGGAGGATCCGCGCCAGCACCAGTTGCTCCATGCTCTGGGCCATGCCGCAGAACAGTGAAGCGAGGGTGAACAGCCCCATGCCGATCAGCATCATTGGCCGGCGCCCGTACAAGTCGCCGAGCTTGCCGTAGATCGGCACGGCCACGGTCATTGCCACCATGTAGCCGGAGATCACCCAGGCCAGCAGGTTTACATCATGGAACTGCGCGGAAATGGCCGGCATGGAAACGGCGACGATGGTCTGGTCCAGGGCCCCGAGAAAGATCGCCATCATCAAGGCGACAAGGACACTGCGCACGGCGGGTGTGGCGGGCTGATTGAGGTTGGTCACGGCAGAACCTGCGAGCAAGGGCCCGCGGGAAAAGGAGGCCCACGGGAATGCTCGTCAGTGTACTAGATAGCTGACTATTCGATAGCCTCGTAAGGAAGTCCGACGTAATTTTCTGCAATGGTTTTACGCCCCGCCTCTGAGTCCACGAAATACTCCAATTCGCTCTGTGCAATGCGCTGGCTGAAGCCGTCTGCCTCAGGAAACTGATGCAGCATCGAGGTCATCCACCAGGAAAACCGTTCGGCCTTCCAGATCCGCCGCAGGCAAATCTGCGAGTACTTCTCCAGCAATTCCACTCGGCCCTCGCGGTACACCTTGAGCAGGATATTGAACAAGGTGCTGACATCGCTGGCCGCCAGGTTCAAACCCTTGGCGCCGGTGGGCGGCACAATGTGGGCGGCGTCGCCCAGCAGGAGCAGGCGGCCGTACTGCATCGGCTCCACCACAAAACTGCGCAGTGGCGCGATGCTCTTTTCGATGGACGGGCCGGTCACCAGTTGCTCGGTGAGTGAGCTGGGCAAGCGGGTTTTCAGTTCATCCCAAAAGCGTGCATCGGACCAGTCGTCCACCGACTCATCGGCCGGCACCTGCAGGTAATAACGGCTGCGGGTCGGTGAACGCATGCTGCACAGGGCAAAACCGCGTTCGTGCTTGGCGTACACCAGTTCATCGTGGATCGGCGGGGTGTCGGCGAGGATGCCCAGCCAGCCAAACGGATAGACCCGTTCAAAGACTTTCAATGCCTCGGTGGGAATCGACTGGCGCGCCACACCGTGAAAACCATCGCAGCCAGCGATGTAGTCGCAGTCCAGCCGGTAATGCTCGCCTTTATGTTCGAAGCTCAGCCACGGCTCCGGGCTTTTCAGATCATGGGGCTGCACGTTGCCGGCTTCATACAACGTTGTCGCGCCGCTGGCCTGGCGCGCGGCCATCAGGTCGCGGGTGACTTCGGTTTGCCCGTAGATCATCACCGTCTTGCCGCCGGTCAGCGTCTTGAGGTCGATATGGGTCAGTTGCCCATTCAGCGCCAGCTCAAAGCCCTCATGCACCAGGCCTTCGGCATCCATCCGCGCACTCACGCCGGCCTGGCGCAGCAGGTCGACCATGCCTTGTTCCAGCACCCCGGCACGGATGCGCCCTTGCACGTAATCCGGCGTCTGGCGCTCAAGAATCAGGGTTTCGATCCCGGCGTTGTGCAACAGTTGACCGAGCAGCAGCCCCGAGGGACCGGCACCGATGATGGCGACTTGGGTTTTCAGCGTTTTCATTATTTTTATGGCCCGCAAGCTTCATCCGAACGTATCCGGT
This sequence comes from Pseudomonas sp. KK18, assembly GCF_037094675.1. Classification (NCBI taxonomy): domain Bacteria; kingdom Pseudomonadati; phylum Pseudomonadota; class Gammaproteobacteria; order Pseudomonadales; family Pseudomonadaceae; genus Pseudomonas; species Pseudomonas sp. KK18. The sequence goes on along the minus strand of NZ_CP146605.1, from coordinate 1,685,641 downwards.
GAAAGAGTTGTCATTGAAGGTGTTGCTGGCATTTTTCACTTGAGTGCCCGGCATAAGAAGGTGAAAACTGAGCCCAAAGCTGCGCTTTTCGCCAATTGGGGCGATTACCGCACAACTCTCCCGAAGTATCGGATGAAGCCATGACCAAAACTGCCAGTGCCGCGATTCCAGTGTTCAAACTCTACGGTGAGAGCCAGCAATGGCCGACCCCGGATTTGTTGCACTGTGAAACCATCTCCCGGCGCAGCCGTGAGTACCAGTGGGAAATCCAGCCCCACCGGCATGCGGACCTGTGTCAGTTGCTTTACGTGCACAAAGGCCAGGCACAACTGGAGATCGAGGGGCAGCGCAGCACCCTGAATGAATCGACGCTGCAGGTGCTGCCGCCGTTATGCGTGCATGGCTTTCGCTTTTCCGAAGACGTCGAGGGGTTTGTGGTCACGCTGGCCGCGCCGCTGATGGCGCATTTGCAGGGGCAGCTTGGGGCTGCGCTGGATGGCCTGAACGCCTTGGGCAGCTACCCTGCCGGTAACGACAGTGACTACCTCAACAGCCTGTTTGCGCGCCTGCAGGAGGAGTACGCCAGCGACCAACCGGCGCGAGATATGATGATGCACGCCCTGGTCAGCGTACTGCTGGTGTGGATCAGCCGCCAGGCCATCCAGCGTCGCCATCCACGGGCACCGCGGGGCCGCGAATACTTCCGCCGGTTCACCCAGCTGGTAGAGCAACATTATCGCGAGCACCCGAAAATCGAAGACCTGGCCCACAAGCTCGGGATCTCGGTCTCACACCTGAACGGTACGTGTCGGGAGTTGGGCGGGCAGCCCGCGTTGCAGATCATGCACGACCGCCAGTTGCTGGAAGCCAAGCGCCTGCTGACCTACACCAGCATGACCATCAATGAAATGTCGGAGGTTTTGGGCTTTTCCGACCCGACCAACTTCTCACGGCTGTTTCGCCGACGCGTCGGGTTCTCCCCGAAGGCGTTTCGGGAGCAGTTGAAAGCCGACCAGGACGCTAGCGAAGCGAACTGAAGGCAGCCATGTGGCCAACGCATTGACCGTGATTGCAGCTGGAGGCGAACCCCGGCTGCATGCGGGTCTGTTCGACGCGGTAGGCGGCAGTGCCATAGAGCGCGGTGGCGGCGGCGCACAGGGTGAAAATCATCAGGTACTTTCTTGTTTTGATCGACATGATGCTGACCTCTGATCCGATCAAGAAGGTGCTTTGATAAGCATAGGTCAGCTGGGGCAAGTCGCCATTATCGGGCGACATTCAACCTGTTTATGTCGGCTTAGAGACCGACGTCCCACACCGGCTCTTCCGGAAACCTCAATACCAGGAAATCCAGCAGGCTGCGCAGCGCCGCCGGCATATGCTTGCGCGAGGCGTACACCGCGTAGATGTTCATCTGCTGCGGCTCGGCCTCGGGCAACAAGCGGATCAACTCGCCGCTGCGGATGTAGTCGCCCGCCTGATAACTCGGCAGCCGCGACACCCCTGCTCCCGCCAGCGTCACCCGCAATAAGGTACTGGCCTCGTTGGCGCTGATATTGCCCTGCACCGGCACCGACACCGGCTCGCCGTTTTCCATGAAGTGCCACAGGCTTTTGCCGAAGTAGGAGTGGGTCAGGCAATTGTGCCGGGCCAGGTCCTGTACCTGCCGGGGTTGCGGATGCTCCAGCAGGTAAGCGGGCGATGCGCAGATCACCGAACGGCACAGCGTGAGGCGGCGGGCGATCAGGTTGGGGTCCAGTTCGAAGCTGGTGCGGATCGCCAGGTCGATGCGCTCATCCACCAGGTTCACCGTGCGATCAAGCATCTGCATATCGATGTTGACCAGCGGGTAGCGCTTGACGTATTCGGCCATGGCATCGGCCAGTTGCGCCTGGCCGAACGAGGTGCTGACACTCAGGCGCAGCAGGCCACGGGGTGCTTCGTCCGGTTCGCTGACGGCGGCCTGCATGTCGCTGCACAACTCCAGCATCTGTCGGCAACGGGGCAAGGTTTCGCTGCCGGCGGCGGTCAGGCTGAGCTTGCGGGTGGTGCGGTGCATCAGGCGCGCGCCGACCCAGTCTTCCAGCTCCGCCAGGTAGCGCGACACCACCGGGCGCGACAGGTCCAGATGGTCGGCTGCCGCCGACTGGCTGCCCAAGTCCACCACCGCGACAAACACCCGCATTGCTTGAAGACGATCCATGATTTGCCCGCTTTTAGAAACAAACTATGTCCAAGCATCGCATTTTTTGTAGCGTTTGGTGCAACTAAGCTCTGTCCACACCTTACCGATGACTGGAGCTGCACATGTTTGGATTCTCCCCGCTCAAGCGCGTGGCCCTGGCCGCCGCCTCCCTGGCCTTCGCCGCGCACGCCATGGCGGCCGACCTGACCCTGGACGCCTACAACCCGGGCGAAACCGCGATGATGCCGGTCACCTCGGTACTGGTCAGCGGCGACAAAGATGCGATCCTGGTGGACGCCCAATTCGGCAAGACCCAGGCCGAGCAACTGGTGCAAAAAATCCGCGCCAGCGGCAAGCGCCTGACTACCATCTACATCAGCCACGGCGACCCGGACTACTACTTCGGCCTCGATACCCTGACCGCCGCCTTCCCCCAGGCCAAAGTCCTGGCACCGCAGCCGGTGGTGGACCATATCAAGGCCACCGTTGAACACAAACTGGCGTTCTGGGGCCCGAAACTGGGCGCGGACAAGCCTGGTAAAGCCGTCATTCCCCAGGTGCTTGAGGGCCACAGCCTGACCCTCGAAGGCAAGCAGTTGGAGGTGATCGGCCTCGACGGCGCACAACCGGACCGCACCTTTGTGTGGATCCCGTCGATCAAGGCGGTGGTCGGTGGTGTAGTCGTCGCGGAAAACATTCATGTGTGGATGGCCGATACGCAGACCGCGAAGTCCCACACCGATTGGCTGGCCACCCTGCAACGTATCCAGGACTTGAAACCGCGCACGGTGATTCCGGGTCACTACCTGGGCACGCCGTCGCTCAAATCCGTGGCGTTCACCGCCGACTACATCAAGGCCTTTGACGAAGAAACCGCCAAGGCCAAGGACTCCGCCGCCCTGATTGCGGCGATGCAAAAGCGTTACCCGAACCTGGGTGACGAGAGCACCCTGGAACTGGGCGCCAAAGTCGCCAAGGGCGAAATGCAGTGGTGAGTTGATTCAACCCTTAACCGTACTGGAGAACGTCATGAGCAAGATCGCAATCATTGGTGCCACCGGTCGTGCCGGTAGCCAACTGCTGGAAGAAGCGCTGCGTCGCGGGCACACCGTCACGGCCATCGCACGTAATACCGACAAGATCGGCGCGCGCCCTGGCGTCACCGCCAAGCAAGTCGATGCGCTGGATGCCCAGGCGCTGGAACAGGCCATCCGCGGCAACGACGTGGTGATCAGCGCGGCGCACTTCGCCACCCTGCCTGCGGAAGCGGTGATCAACCCGGTGAAAAAAGCCGGCGTGAAGCGCCTGCTGGTGGTCGGCGGTGCCGGTTCGCTGTTGTTGCCGGGCGGCGGCCGAGTGATCGACAGCCCGGGCTTCCCCGAGGAATACAAAGCCGAAGCCAGCGCCGGCAGTGTTTTCCTCGATACCCTGCGCCAGGAAAAAGACTTGGACTGGACCTTCCTGTCGCCTTCGGCGGAGTTCGTCGAGACCGCACGCACCGGCACATTCCGCCTGGGCCAGGATGAATTGCTGGTGAGCAGTGAAGGCCGCAGCTGGATCAGCTTTGCCGACTTTGCGATTGCGCTGATTGATGAAGTGGAAACACCGAAGCATTCACGCCAGCGGTTTACCGTCGGCTACTAAGGCTGACGCGCACTAAAAATGTGGGAGCGGGCTTGCTCGCGAATGCGGTGTGTCAGTCAACAGATGTATTGGCTGACCCGGCGCCTTCGCGAGCAAGCCCCCTCCCACATTTTGATCTTCATTGTGACGGCGACTGTGCCTGGCTCACCAGCCAGTCCATAAGCTGCTCCAACCCCGCCGAGGGCTCAGTGCCCGGCGGGTACACCAGGTAATACCCCATCCCCGTCGGCACCCGTAGTTCAAACGGCGTGGCCAACCGCCCCGCCTTCAGGTCCTCGCCAATCAGCGCGCTGTCACCAATTGCCACGCCCGAGCCTTGGGACGCCACCGTCATCGCCAGGTCCAGGGTTTCAAAATGATGCCCCTGGGCCAGATTGCTCAAGCGTGTATTCGCCGCTTTCAACCACAACGCCCAATCCCGCTCATCCCGCGTAGGGTGCAACAACACCTGTTGCTGCAAATCGGCGGGCGTGTGCAAGCCACCGAGCAAGGCCGGCGCGCACACCGGTGTCAGGCGCTCATCGAACAGATGCCGGGCCTGGGCCGACTGCTCGGCAATCGGCGCGTAGATCACCGCGGCATCGAACTGCTCGCGGCGAAAGTCGACGGTGTAGGCCACGGTGGTGGTCAACTCCACCGGCACATCCGGGCGTTCCTGCTGCCACTGCATCAGCCGTGGAAGAAGCCAGCGCATCACGCAGGTGGAGGCCTTGAGCTGCAAGGTCTCGCGGCGGGTGCCGATCTGCTCCACCGCCTCGCCGATCAGGCCGAACACCTGCTGCGCCCGCAGTGACCATTCGCGGCCCTCTTCGGTGAGGCTCAAGCCACGAGCCTGGCGCTGGAACAGCGCATAGCCCAGATGACTTTCCAGCCCGGCGATCTGCCGGCTCACCGCGCCCTGGGTGATGTGCAATTGCTCGGCGGCTCGGGTGAAGTTGCAGCACTGGGCCGTGACCCAAAAGGTGTGCAGGGCCGGCAGCGGCGGAAGACGTTTCATAAGGGCGCAGCCATGACGTGAGGACATGGCTAGTATGACTTTTTATCGATTGTTGCCGCTACGGGCCAGCCGTTCCAATACGGGCCTTTATCAACAATAAGAGCGACGACAATGGCGACCTGCGGCGAAGTATTGGTCAACCTGCTGGAAGGCTACGGCGTGGACCAGGTGTTTGGCATCCCCGGCGTGCACACCGTGGAACTCTACCGGGGCCTGGCGCGCTCGAGCATCCGCCACGTCACCCCGCGCCACGAACAGGGCGCCGGTTTCATGGCCGACGGCTATGCGCGCACCAGCGGCAAGCCCGGCGTGTGCTTCATCATCACCGGCCCCGGCATGACCAACATCACCACCGCCATGGGCCAGGCCTACGCCGACTCTATCCCGATGCTGGTGATCTCCAGCGTGCAGTCCCGCAGCCAGCTGGGCGGCGGGCGCGGCAAGCTGCACGAGCTGCCGAACCAGAACGCGATGATCGCGGGCGTGGCGGCGTTCTCCCATACCTTGATGTCGGCGGCCGAGTTGCCCGGTGTACTGGCCCGGGCATTTGCGCTGTTCCAGGCCGGACGACCGCGCCCGGTGCACATCGAAATCCCGCTGGACGTGCTGGTGGAAAACGCCGACGCGTTGCTCGGCAGCGAACCGGTCAGCGTTTCCCGCGCTGGCGCTGCGCCGTCGGCGGTCAAGCAGATGAGCCAGTTGCTGGCGGCGGCAAAACGCCCGCTGATTCTCGCCGGTGGTGGCGCCATCGACGCAGCACCCGAGTTGACGCAACTGGCCGAAGCCCTCGGCGCTCCGGTGGCGCTGACCATCAATGCCAAGGGCATGCTGGCCGCCAACCACCCGCTGCTGATCGGCTCGACCCAAACCCTGGTCGCCACCCGCGCGCTGGTGGCCGAGGCAGACGTGGTGCTGGCGATCGGCACCGAGCTGGCGGAAACCGACTACGACGTAACCTTCGCCGGCGGCTTCGACATTCCCGGCGCCCTGCTGCGCATCGACATCGATTCCGACCAGACCGTGCGCAATTACCCGCCGCAAGTCGCGCTGGTAGCCGACGCGCAAATCGCTGCGCAGGCACTGCTTGCCGAGCTGGGCAACAAACCCCTGGCCGCCCGCGACAGCAACTGGGGCGCCCGCCGCGTCGCCCGCCTGTGGAGCGAACTGGAACCCACCTGGGACGCCGCCACCCGCGCGCAAACCCTGTTCCTCAACACCGTCTTGGACGAACTGCCCGACGCCGTACTGGTGGGCGACTCCACCCAACCGGTGTACACCGGCAACCTGACCCTGAACCTCGACCAGCCGCGCCGCTGGTTCAACTCCTCCACCGGCTACGGCACCCTCGGCTACGCCTTGCCGGCGGCCATCGGTGCGTGGCTGGGGCGCGGCAACGGTGCGCCGGTGGTGTGCCTGATCGGCGACGGCGGCCTGCAATTCACCCTGCCGGAACTGGCCAGCGCCGTGGAAGCGCGCACGCCGGTGATCGTGCTGCTGTGGAATAACCAGGGCTATGAGGAGATCAAGAAATACATGGTCAACCGCGCCATCGAACCGGTGGGCGTGGACATCTACACCCCGGACTTTATCGGCGTGGCCAAGGCCCTCGGCGCTGCTGCCCAGCGCATCCAGGGTGTTGAGGAATTACGCAGCGCCTTGCGTGCCGCGACTGATCGCCAGGGCCCGACGCTGATTGAAATCGACCAGGGGCTTTGGATGAAGGAGGTGGCGGTATGAGCGCGGTATTGAATGGGCTGTTTATCAATGGCGCGTGGCGTGCCGGCCATGACGTGCTGGACGTGATCAACCCGGCCACCGAGGCCACCCTGGCCCAAGTGAGCGTGGGTGATGCAGGCGCGGTGACTGAGGCCATCGGCGCCGCCAGCGCGGCCTTCCCGGACTGGTCGAAAAGCACCGGCCGCGACCGCGCCGCACTGTTGCGCAAGATCGCCGAGGGTGTGAGCGCAGAGCGTGAACACCTGATGCAACTGCAATCGAGCAACAACGGCAAGCCGCTGTTTGAAGCCGGCATCGATGTGGATGACGTGATCGCCACCTTTGCCTATTACGCGAACCTGGCCGACGAAATGGACGCCACCCAGGACCGTCCGGTGGCGCTGCCCACCGAGGACTTCAGCGCCCGCGTACGCCGTGAACCCTGCGGCGTGGTGGGCCTGATCGTGCCGTGGAATTTCCCGATGGTGACCACCGCCTGGAAACTCGCCCCCGCGCTGGCGGCCGGTTGCTGCGTGGTGCTCAAGCCTTCGGAAGTGACGCCGCTGGCAGAGCTGGAACTGGCCCGGATCATCGCCTCGGTGGGCTTGCCTGCCGGTGTGTTCAACCTGGTCTGCGGCACTGGCCTGGCGGTGGGCGCGCCGATGGCGGCTGACCCACGGATCGCGAAAATTTCCTTCACCGGCAGCAACGCCGTGGGCGTGCAGGTGATGCAGCGCGCCGCCGAAACGGTCAAGGGTGTGAGCCTGGAACTGGGCGGCAAATCCGCGTTGCTGGTGCTGGCGGACGCCGACCTCGACCTGGCCGTGGAACTGGCCTGCGGCGGTGGTTTCTTCAACGCCGGGCAGATGTGTTCCGCCACCAGCCGGGTGTTGGTGGCCGACGAACTGGCGGACGAGTTTCTCACCCGCTTGCAGGCCAGGGCCGAGAGCATTCGCGTGGCGGACCCGTTTGCCGAAGACGTGGAAATGGGCGCATTGGTCAACCGTGCGCAGTACCAGCGGGTGCTGGGGCATATCGAACGTGGCGTGCAAGCCGGCGCGAAGCTGCTGTGTGGCGGCGGGCGCCCGGCGGATTTGCCTCATGGGTATTTCATTCGCCCGACGGTCTTCACTGAAGTGCCGTTGGACAGCGCGTTGTGGAACGAGGAGATCTTCGGCCCGGTGCTGTGCGTGCGCAGTTTTGCCAATGAGGCCGAGGCGGTGGCGCTGGCCAATGACAGTGAGTTTGGCCTGGTCGCGAGCGTGCTGAGCAGCAACGTGGAGGCGGCTGAGCGAGTGGCCAATGCTTTGCAGGTGGGTTTGGTGTGGATCAATGCGCCGCAGGTGATCTTCCCGCAAACGGCGTGGGGTGGTTACAAGCAGAGCAGCATTGGCCGGGAACTGGGGCCGTGGGGGTTGCAGGCGTTTCAGGAGATCAAGCATGTGATCCGGGCGGTGTAGAAACACTCAAGAGCACCACTGTTCCCTGTGGGAGCTGGCTTGCCTGCGATTGCGGTCTATCAGACACAGATGTGTTGCCTGAGCCACCGCTATCGCAGGCAAGCCAGCTCCTACCTGTTGATTTGTGCCGTGTCAGCAGATGCATTTTTTCAATAGCGCCAACGACTTTCTCATTTGCCGCCCTCCCCCACGCCCGGCCTAATACTGCCCTTGTCAGTTCAAGGCTCGCCCATGGAAAACGTCCGCGCAAAACCCGTCACCGCCGTTTGGCTGATGATCAGCGTTGTGCTGGTTGCCCTCAACCTGCGCCCGTCAATGGCCGCCGTCGGCCCGTTGTTGTCGTCGATTCGCGCCGATGTGGCCCTGAGTTTCAGCACGGCCTCCCTGCTGACCATGCTGCCCGTCATGGCCATGGGCCTGGCGATGTTTTTTGGCATGGGCGTGGCCAAACGCTTCGGCGAGCATCGCAGCATTGTGCTGTCGCTGGTGGTGATCGGCCTGGCCACCGTCTCCCGGTTGTTCCTGGACTCGGCGGTTGAGCTGATCCTCAGCGCCATCGCCGCCGGCGTAGGCATCGCGATGATCCAGGCGTTGATGCCCGCCTTGATCAAGTCGCGCTTCAGCGACAACGTTTCCCTGTTCATGGGCCTGTACGTCACCGCGATCATGGGCGGCGCGGCCCTCGCCGCTTCGTTCTCGCCGTTTATCCAGGTGCAAACCGGCAGCTGGCGCATCGGCCTGGCGATCTGGGCGGTTCTCGCGGTATTGGCGCTGGTGTTCTGGTACGCCCAACGCTCGGTGCTGCCGCCGCTGCCGCAAGCCGGCGCAGGCCCGCAGGCGTCATTCTTCGGCAATCGCCGGGCCTGGTTGCTGGCGATTTTCTTCGGCCTCGGTACCGCGTCCTACACCTGCGTGCTGGCCTGGCTGGCGCCGTACTACGTGGAACAAGGCTGGAGTGAACAGAACGCCGGCCTGTTGCTGGGCTTTTTGACGGCCATGGAAGTGGTCTCCGGCCTGATTACCCCGGCCATCGCCAACCGCCGGAGGGACAAGCGGGGTGTGGTAGCGGTGCTGCTGGTGCTGATCATCGCCGGCTTCTGCGGCCTGATCCTGAGCCCGCAATACCTGAGCCTGCTGTGGCCGTGTTTGCTCGGCCTGGGGATTGGCGGCTTGTTTCCGATGAGCCTGATCCTGTCCCTCGACCACCTCGACAACCCGCGCCGCGCCGGTGGCCTGACGGCCTTTGTGCAGGGCATCGGCTACCTGATCGCCGGTTTGTCGCCGCTGATTGCCGGGATGATCCGCGACCAACTGGGCAGCTTCGAGTGGGCCTGGTGGTCACTGACGGCCGTAGTGGTGGTGATGCTGCTGATCGTACTGCGCTTCGATCCCCGGCATTACGCGCGGCATATTCGCTGAGGTCGTGTTGTAAACATTATTTGTCCCACCTCAAACAGAGAAAGGTCCGACAGAGCTTTCTATTGGTACGAGCGTTCCGTTAACATTTTGTATTGTCTTGTACCGATTTCGGTACAAAGCGCTTGCGGACGGAACGGATGCTAAACAGCAACTTGCTTAGAAAGCTCGATATGCAGGACCTGATGGTGTTTGTCGCTGTTTACGACCAAAGCAGCGTCACCGAGGTTTCCGAAACCCTGTTCGTCAGCCAGTCCACCGTGAGCTACAGCCTGAAGAAGCTGCGCACGAGCTTCGAAGACGAGTTGTTTATCAACACCCGGGCGGGCATGCGTCCTACGTACAAAGCCGCCACCATGTACGGGCATGTGCAGAAAATCCTCGAAAGCATCAACCTGTGCCATGCCGGCAGCCAAACGTTCGACCCCACCCAGAAGGCTGTGACCTTCAACGTCTGCGCCCCCGAATACTTCGAACAGTTGATCCTGCCGCGCCTGCTGAAAAACTTCGACCGCGCCGACCTGCCGGTGATCGTCAACGTGCAGAAGCTCGAAACCGAGGTCCCGGCCGACGCCTTGCGCGACGGGCGTCTGGACCTGGTGATTTGCTTCGGGCCGCACTTTCATCGCGAGCACAAGGACATCAAGACCCAGATGCTGCTGGAGGACGACCTGGTGTGCGTGTTCGACAAACACTCGGCGCCCCGGGAACCGGCGTTCAGCCTGCAATCCTTCGTCGCCCGGCGCCATGTGTTCCCCACGCCCTGGAGTTCCGACACCAACATGATCGACGGCTGGCTGGCGCGCCAGTCCCACAAACGCCAGGTGATCGCCCGCGCCAACAGCTACAGCGCGGCGCTGAAGATGATCACCGGCACTGACTTTATCGTCACCTTGCCCCGTCGAGTGCTGAAGCTGCTGGCAGACACGACCGTGTTCGGGCATTGCGAAGCGCCGAACGGTTTGCCGGGGTTTACCCTGGATATGCAGTGGAATGAACACAGCGCGCAGGACAGCGCCAACACGTGGTTCAGGGAGCAGGTGGTGAAGGTGTGTGCGGATCAGGGGTTATTATGACCCCCTGTGGCGAGGGAGCTTGCTCCCGCTGGGCTGCGTAGCGGCCCCAAGAATTTTGGGAGCGCTTCGCACTGCAGCGCCAGCCCGGTCCAGCGGGAGCAAGCTCCCTCGCCTCAGAGTATTGCACGTCAGCCGATGGTGACTTTGCTGTAGGACTCGCGATCCATATCGACCAGCAAGACACTGAGCTGCACCTGCAGGTCTGCAGGCCAATCGCCCAGGTCCTGCAGCGCCGCCAACAGGCTTTCCGACAATTGCTTCTTGACCTGCGGTGAACGCCCGCTGAGCAGCGACAGCTTGACCGCGATAAAAGCGCGCGGGCTGATGGACGTGCCAACCTGGAATGTCTCCACCTTCAGCGCGCGGCTTTTGATATCGAACTCGGAACCGAACTGCCCGGACGCCATCAGCACGTTGTTGAGCCGCAACAAGGTTTTCTCAACGGCCAGCTCTGTGAGATTGGCGGTGTATTCCAGATGCAGATGCGGCATGAAAGGCTCCGAGTTGTTGTAGGAAAAGAGTCATACATATAGCACGGGGCCGGGCGGAATCAGACCGCTTTCAGTGTGAAACTTCGGTCAGGCTGTGCAGCGAGCGATTTTCCCAGATCGCCACGATCACCAACACCGCCGACGTCAACGCCCCCAGTACCAACGCCGAAAACACCTGCTGCAATCCCAGCGGCAGCAACACCAGTAACATCAGCAAGCCGCCCAGGTGCGAAAACGGTGGCAACGGCCGGTCGCTCATCACCCACTTGAACAGCGCACTGCCCAGCAAAAACAACCACGGGCCGGCGATGATCGCCACCACGCCTGCCTGGCTGGCATGCCCCGGATGCACCAGCACCAGTTCGTCGGCCACGGCGCTGACGATAATCCCGGCGACGATCAATACATGCAGGTAGGTGTAGGCGATCCGCGCCTGACGGCCCGGGTCGGCAGAGCTGGCAATGCGATGGTGGGCGCGCTCGGCGCCGCTGTCGAAATAGATCCACCATAGGGCGATACTGCCCACCACTGCCACCAGGAATGCCGCCAGCCCGTCCACGCTCCAGGGCAGTTCGGCGAAGGTCGCGCCGGTCACCAGCAACGACTCACCGAGGGCGATGATCACAAACAGGCCGCAGCGTTCGGCCATGTGGTTGCCTTCCACATTCCAGTCCGCAAGCGTCGAGGGCCCAAGCCCGGGCACCCAGAAATACACCGACGGGGAAATCAACTCGATCAACAGCGCCAGGGCCCAGAAGGCTAAACGCTGCTCGCCTTCGAGCAGCGCACCGGTGATCCAGAACACCCCGGAAAACAGCATCCACGCCAGGATCCGCTGGAAATTGCGGGTCATGTTCAGCGACTCGCCGCGCACCGCCCACAACGCAAACAGCGTGCGTCCTACCTGCATGAACACATAGGCGCCGGCGAACAACAGCCCGCGATCGGTAAACGCCTTGGGGATCGACGAGGACAGCAACAGGCCCGCCACCATCAAACCGAACAGGCCGATGCGGATCGGGATTTTTTCCGGGTCCAGCCAGTTGGTGACCCACGAAGTGAAGATCCACACCCACCACACCGCGACCATCATCAACGCCACCTGCACGGCACCGCCGATGGACAAGTGGGCGAGCAGCGAATGGGACAACTGGGTCACGGCAAACACGAACACCAGGTCGAAAAACAGCTCGACCATGCCAACCTTGCCGCTGTCATGACTGCCGCGCCCACGCAGCAAGGAACGGGATGGGGCCATGCCTGGATCTCCCTGAAGGTTTTATCTCAAGATTTGGGTGCGACCACCGGCAGCATGTCCCGCTCGCTCATGAACGCCTCCAGCCGCGAACGCATCCAGCGCTCCGCCGGATCGGTGTCAACGTGGCTGAGCCAGACCATCGACAAATCCAGGGTCGGAGTTTCGAACGGGAACGGTTCACAGAACAGATTGCCTCCGGCGGCCATGGCCTGGGCGGTGTAATCCGGCAGGCTGGCGATCATGTCGGTGCCGGCGAGCAGCGCTGGCAATGCGCTGTATTGCGGCACCGAGAGCACCACGTGGCGCTTGCGACCGATTTCCGCCAGCCACTCATCGGCAAACCCGGACACGTTGGCGGTGTGGGACACCAGCACATGGGGCCGTGCGCAATATTCGTCGAGGGTCAGGGGTTTGTCCGAGGCATCCGCCCGCAGCAGGCACGGGCGGATATGCCGCAATAATTTGCGCTTGGCATTGGCCGGCAGGCCGCGGGTCTGGGTGATGCCGACGGTGATATCCCCGGAACCCAGCAGGTCCGGGATGCGCCAGTAATCCACATGCTGCACCACGAACACCACCTGCGGCGCTTCCTGGCGCAAGGCGCGCAGCAGCGGCGGCAGCAGGCCGAACTCGACGTCATCGGACAGGCCGATGCGAAAGGTCATGGTGCTGATGGACGGGTCGAAATCGTGGGTCAGGCTCAGGGCCGACGACAAGGAGTCGAGGGCCGGCGACAGGTGCTTGATGATTTCCTCGGCCCGCGCGGTAGGTTCCATCCGATGGCCGACACGAATGAACAGCGGGTCATTGAACAACGTACGCAGGCGGTTGAGGGCCGAACTGATGGTGGGTTGCCCGAGAAACAGCTTCTCCGCCACCCGGGTCACGTTGCGTTCGAGCATCAAGGTTTCAAAGACCACCATCAAATTGATGTCGGCCTTGCGTAATTCATTGCGATTCATCGGCGACCGCCCCACTGCCCTGGATAAGTCGCAGTTTAGAAACACCCGGGGCCCTGCGTCTATGCGCACACTGTTCAACACGGGCCTTTGGGACTATAAAGCAGCTTCCAAGGCTTGCGAGAACACCATCGTGCTGGTCATTTCTGCCTTGAGCATCCTGGTTGCCGGGATTTTGCTCTGGGCCATCAAATTCATCGCTCATCCCACCGCCAGGACACTGTTACGGGTATTTGTCGGTTTGTGCCTGGCGGCAGTCGTGGCTTACCTGGTGCTGGCTTCGGGGTTTCCTACCTCGTTGCTGGTGTGACCGGGCTCCTGCTCCTGCCCCTGACGCAAACGCAAGGCGGCCAACGCGGCCACCACCAGCACCACGGCAATTACCTTCAAGCCATTCGTGGCATTGCCGGTGCTCATCTCGATCGCGCCCATCACCGACGGCCCGACAAACCCGCCGAGCAATCCGCAGGCATTGACGAAGCCCAGCCCGCCCGCCAGCGCCACGCCCTTGAGGCGCGAGGCCGGGTAGAGAAAGATGATCGACTGCACCACAAAGAACATCACTGCCGACACACAAAAGCCCAGCAGGCTGAACACCGGCCCCGACACCGAGGCAATCCCCAGCCCCAATGCCATGGTCAGCAAACCGGTAATCAACAGCCGTCGGGCACGGGTGGGCGTGGTCGCAAAGCGCGGCAGCAACACAGCGCCGGCCGCTGCGGCAATCCACGGCAATGAGGTCAGCAAGCCGACGCTCATGGTGCTCAATTCACCGTATTTGCTGATGATGCTCGGCAGGAAAAAGATCACGGTGTAGATGGTGATCTGATGGCAAAAATACACAAAGATCGCCAGCAGGATCTGCGGTGTCAGCCAGTTCTTCAGGGAATGCCCGCCCTCGCCTGCGCCCTCTTCGGTCTCCATCGCGATGCGCTGTTCAATCCCGCGCGCCTCTGCGGCCGAGAGCCATGGCGCCTTGCTCGGACGGTCCGGCAACTTGCACCACACCACCCAGGCAAACGCGACTGCCGGCAGCCCTTCGAGCAGGAACATCCACTGCCAGCCGTGCCAGCCGAGCAGCCCGTCCATGCGCATCAACGCCGCGCCCACCGGGCCACCGATGATGTTGGCAAAACACACGCCGAGCAGGAAATACCCGGTAGCCCGCGCCCGTTGCTCGCGGTTGAACCAGTAGGTGAGGTACAGCATCACCCCGGGAAACAGGCCGGCTTCGGCAATGCCCAGCAGCAGGCGCAGGATATAGAACGAGGTCTCACCCTGGACGAACGCCATGGCCGCCGAAATCAGGCCCCAGGTCACCATGATCCGGGCTATCCAGAACCGCGCGCCGACCTTGTGCATGATCAGGTTGCTGGGGATTTCCGACAGCGCATAGGTCAGGAAAAACAGCCCGGCGCCCAGGCCATAGGCCGCTGCTGAAATCCCCAGGTCAACGTCCAGGTGGTGCTTGGCCAAGGCGATGTTGGTGCGGTCCAGGAAGCTCAGCACGTAGGCGATGATCAGCAAGGGCATCAGCTTGACGAACATCAGTTTGTTCAACTCCCGTGGTTCACGGGCGGTGTTGGCAGTCTTCATCGGGCAATTCCTCTTGGCGCCCCGCCAGCGCAACGGCTGGGGGACGCATCGGTGTTGTTCTAGGGTTCGAGTTGCGCAACCAGCGCCGGCGGGCGATGGGAAAACAGTTGCAGCAGCGCCCCGCCCAGGGCACAGCCGGCCATCACGAAGAAGCACACCGTGTAGCCGTGCAAGGTGGTCCAGCCGCCGCCCATGGCAATCAGGCTGCCCATCAGCACCGGCGCCAGGCCGCCACCGATAAACATCGCGGTGGTGATGATGCCGTTGGCGGTGGAGGTCGCCGACGGCTCGGCCGAGTCGCAGGCCACCGCGTAGTAGATCGGCCACACCGCGTTGGCCACCAGGCCGAACAGCAGTTGCACGACGATGATCAGGGTCAGGGTGTTGGCGAAGTAGAACGCACCGACACTGGCGGCCATCCACACCCCGCAGATGATCAGGGTGACGCGCCGGCCAATGATGTCCGACAGCGACGGCCACACCAGTTGCCCGAGAATTCCGGTCAAGGTGAACACCACGCTCATCCCCGCCGACTCGGCCAGGGACAGCCCGGCGATGTTGTACAGGTAGGCCGGCAGCACGATGTTGACGCCCATGTACACCACTTGGGTCAGCATCGTATTACCCGCCGTCAGGGCGATATTGCGGTTGCGCAACGTGGCGATAAACGTGCGCCAGGCGTGGCCCTTCACTTGGCTGGCCGGTGCGTTGTCCGGCGGGGTCATGCCCTTGGCGGCGATGTCGACGTACAGCGCGGTGATGCGTTCGGCGGTGGAATACCGCGCCCAGAAAATCATCAGCGGCAACGCCACCACGAACGCGAAGAAGAACACGTAGCGCCAGTTGTCTTCACCGAAGGTGCTGATGACAAAGCTGGCGACGATGCCACTGAGCATGGCGCCGATCGGGTAACCGGTGTGGTGCGCGCCAAGGGCAAAACCACGACGCTCCACCGGCCACCATTCGGCGGTGTTGCTCACGCCCACCGGCTCGCCCCAGCCTGCGCCGAGGTTGACGCCAACCCGCAGCGCGATAAAGGTCGCGAGGTTGCCGCTCAGGGCCTTGAACCCGGAGAGGAACGAAATAGCCGTGTAGCCCAGCACCAGCGGCACCTGGAACCGCGCACGTTTCCAGCCACCGCCGTAGCGGTCACTCCACATGGAGCCGGGAATATCCAGCAGGGCCAGGGCGAGCATGATCACCGTGGCCATGGTGCCCCACTGGTCGGCCGACAAATCGAAATGCTTGGAGATGGTCGGCCCCAGGCGCAGCACGATCTCACGGTCGTAGGCGTTGAGGATCCAGATCATCCAGCACACCAGCAGCGACACCCAGGAGTGCCGGTGAATACTGCGCAGCGAGGCTTTTTTCAAGGTTGCCATGGGTTTCTCCAGGCGCGCGAGGGCGCGCACTGACACAAGGTTGCGAAAGGAAAGTGCCTTGTTGAAAAAAACGCGCTAGCTGGCGAACCGTCGCTCGGCTATTCCTTGCACGCCCAGCCCGGTGATCGCAAAAAGCGCCCCGCGCTGCTGACCGTCGGCCGGGAAACGCGGCAACGGTGGCTTGGCCATGGAGGTGACAAACAGGGTGTCCAGGTTCGGCCCGCCAAAGGTCAGGCTGGTGACTTTTTTCACCGGCATCTGGATGATCCGGTCGACCTCGCCGTCGGGTGTGTAGCGCACCAGTTTTCCGGCGTAGACCAGCGCCTGCCACAGGCAGCCTTCGGCATCCACGGTGCAGCCGTCGGCGGCGCCACCGCCGCTGGTATCGACCTTGGCGAAGGTGCGTCGATTGCTCACCGCGCCGCTGGCTGGGTCGTAGTCATAGGCCCAGATCTCGCCGGACCAAGTGTCGCAAAAGTAGAACGTATCGCCCGCCGGGCTCCAGCACGGGCCGTTGGACACGATGATGCCTTCGTCCAGGGTGTGCAGGCTCAGGTCCGCGTCGAGTCGGTAGAGTTTGGCGCTGGCGCTGTCTTCGAGGGTGTCCATGGAGCCGAAGACAAAGCGCCCCTGGCGGTCAACCTTGCCGTCGTTGAGGCGGTTGTTGGGCAGTGCGGGTTCCGGGTCGATCACCAGGGCCAGTTCGCCGCTGTTGAGGTCGAGGAGGTGCACGCCGTTTTGCAGGGCGACGATGGCTTGCTCGCCGCTATGGCGCAGGGCCATGGAGCCGATTTTCTGGCCCACATCCCAGGCGCGCAGTTCGCGGCCATCCTCGGTGCAGCGCAGGATCCGGCCGTCGGCGCTGTCGATCCAGTACAACCGTTGTTGTTCGACGTCCCACACCGGGCCTTCGCCCAGGGTGGTCTTCACGTCCACAAGCACTTCGATACGCATGGTGTTATCCCCTTTTTTGTTGTTGTGCGGGATGGGCATGGCCGCGCCGTGACGCGGCCGGTTTATCACTTAGAAATTGACTTGGTCGCGCCCCTTGAGCCCGAGGATTTCCCGCGCTTCATCCGGCGTGGCGACCTGATGGCCGAGGGCTTCGATCACTGTGCGAATGCGCCGTACCTGGTCGGCGTTGGACGCGGCCAGTTTGCCCGGGCCATCCCACAGCGAATCCTCCAGGCCGACTCGGGCGTTGCTGCCCATGGACAGGCCCATGGTGGCCAGCGGAATTTGCCCACGGCCGGCGCCGAGGATCGACCACACGTAGTCGTCGCCAAACAGGCGGTCGGCGGTGCGGCGCATATGGGCCAGGTCTTCCGGGTGCCCGCCGATGCCGCCGCGCAAACCGAATACCGACTGGATAAACAACGGTGGTTTCAGCAGGCCGCGCTCCAGGAAATGGGCGGCGGTGTACAGGTGGCCGATGTCGTAGCACTCGATTTCAAAACGGGTGCGGTTCTCGGCGCAGGAATTGAGGATGTGGGTAATGTCGCGGAAGGTATTGCGAAAGATCCGGTCGTCGCTTTCTTCCAGGTACGGACGCTCCCAGTCATGCTTGAACTCGGTGAAGCGGTTGAGCATTTCGTACAGGCCGAAGTTCATCGAGCCCATGTTCAGCGAGGCCAGTTCCGGCTTGAACTGCATCACCGGTTGCAGGCGTTCTTCGACGCCCATGGTCGGTGCGCCGCCGGTGGTGATATTGATCACCACGTCGCTGGCGGCCTTGATGTGCGGCAGGAATTCGGCGAACAGCGCGGGGTCCTGGCTGGGACGGCCATCGATGGGATCACGGGCATGCAGGTGGACAATGGCGGCGCCGGCTTCGGCGGCACCGATGGCGGCGTCGGCAATTTCCTGCGCGGTGATCGGCAAATGCGGCGACATCGACGGCGTATGGATGGCACCGGTGACGGCGCAGGTGATGATCACAGGACGATTTTTGGACATGACGATTCTCCGACTTTTATTCTTATGAAAAAAATCCCGGGTGTAACTTGTGTGTTCTTCCCTGGCTTAACGCTGACGCGGCCTACAGGTACTCGACGTTACCGTCGACACTGATCGCCTGGCCGGTGACATTGCGGGCGGCAGGCGAGCAGAGAAACAAGGCCATGGCCGCGACGTCTTCGGCGGTGACCATGCGCTTGAGGGAGATCTTGTTCAGGTATTCCTGGCGCATCTCGGCTTCCGGCACACCGACCTGTTCGGCACGGGCGCGGATCACGCCGTCCATGCGCGGGCCTTCAACGATGCCGGGCAGCAAGGCGTTGACGCGGATGTCGCTTTCGCCCAGCTCCGAGGCCAGGGATTTCATCAGGCCGACGATGGCCCATTTGGTCGCCGCATACGGCGTGCGCCAGGCGTAGCCGAGGCGCCCGGCGACCGAGGCGATATGCAGCAGATGGCCGTGGGACGATTCCTTGAGCATCGGCACCGCGTGGTGGGCAAAGCGGTATTGCGCCGTCAGGTTGATATTGATCGTGGCTTGCCACTCGGCATCGCTGATGGCGTCGATGCCGCCGGTGGGCCCGGCAATCCCGGCGTTGTTGACCAGCACGTCCAGCCCGCCGAATTGCTCGCGCTGCACCTGGAACACCGCCTCGATCTGCGTGGCATCGCTCACGTCGGCACGGGTGGCGACAGTGCCCGGGTACTTGTCGCGAAACGCCGCCAGGGCCGGTTCGCTGACATCACACACATGCACCTTGGCACCCGCCTCCAGATAGGCCGCCGCCAACACTTCACCGATGCCGGCAGCCCCGCCGGAAATCAACACACGTAACCCAGGATAGGGCTGCAGCCGCTGTAGGACACTCATGCACGTTTACCTCCTGAAACAGACGACCGCGAACGGTCGTTCTTGACGAGCAGGCGCGCCAGGGAATCGGCGGCCTGCATGATGTCATCGGTCACGGCCGCGCGGGCACCGGCGCCATCGCGGGCGGCCAGGGCCTCGACGATGCGCGTATGCGCCTCCATCGAGCGTTGCAAGTGAGCTTTATCGGGGGCGACCAGGGCAAAACACGGGCCCATGTGCAGCCAGAAGTTTTCCACGGCGGCCATGGTCAATTCGGCCTGGGCGACGGCATAGATCCGACGGTGAAAGGCGAAGTTGGTCCACAGGTAGCGGGAAACGTCGACTTCGTCGGCGGCCTGTTGCATCTGTTGGCAGAGGTCGGAGATTTCGTCGAGGTCGGCTTTTTCCAGGAGCAATACGGCCTTTTCTGCCAGCAAACCTTCCAGGGCGACCCGCGCATCGCGGATTTCCCGCAGGCGTTCGACCGTCATCATGCGTACCCGCAGACGGGAGGTTTCGGTGACTTCAAAGGCGTTTTCGGCGCTGAGGCGCTGGAGGGCTTCGCGCACCGGCATGGGGCTGGAGCCGAGGGCTTCGGCGAGGCCGCGGATGGTGAGTTTCTGGCCGGGCTGGAAACGACCACTCATCAAGGCTTCGCGGATCTGGCGATAGACCTGGTCTTGCAAGGTATCGCGGGACACCTGGCGCAAGGTCGGAAGGAGAAGCGGGCCATCTGTCATGAGTCAAAACCTGTGTTGTCGTTCTTATGGCTCCAATATGTGATCACAAATCAAATATGTCAAATAGTTTCCCGTTGACGGTATGCACGACGCTGACTCTAATGAGCCCTTTCTCCAGCAAGGACCGCTGAACCATGAAATTTGCCTACACCATCGTCTACGTCCCGGACGTCGCTGCATCCCTGCAATTCTTCGAAAAAGCCTTCGGCTTCAGTCGCCGTTTCCTGCATGAATCGGGGACCTATGGCGAGTTGGATACCGGTGATACAACCCTCTCTTTTGCAGCGCATGAGTTGGGCGAGATGAACTTCAAGGGCGGGCATGTGGAGGCGCATGCTTCACAGCAACCGCTGGGGATGGAGTTGGGGTTTGTTACCGAGGATGTGTCAAAGGCTCATGCCAGAGCGCTGGCCGAGGGTGCGACAGAACTTGCTGCGCCGAGCACCAAGCCTTGGGGGCAGGTGGTGTCGTATGTGCGGTGCCCGGATGGGACGCTGGTGGAGTTGTGTACGCCGATTCAAAACTGAAGAAACACTGTAGGAGCGAGCTTGCTCGCGAAGGTCGTTAACGATAACGCGGGAAATCAGGTGCCCCGCGTCGCCCTCAGGTTTTTCGCGAGCAAGCTCGCTCCTACAGGAAACAAGGACTCAAGGCTTGAGCGGGCGCTCCTGATCGCGCTCCGACAGCTCGGTGCCATCGTCCGGATGCTTCCAGGTCTGCGGCTTTTCTTCCTCGCGAAGCTTCCTCGCCCGCTCCTGCTCCAACTCTTCGCGCTGCTTCTGTTCGTTGCTCATACCCACCTCCCATCCGTAAGAATTGGACACACTGGGCAAGCATAGATGAGGGAGCGGTTTTGTGTGCATCCGGCAATTGATAACCACGACGCATCAATACATGTAAACAACTCACTTATCATTTCCAAATGTGTCAGCCACTATCCGCGGTCTTAAGCGAAACAAGCACTTTAAAAAGAACGCTGGAGACACAAGAAAATGCAAAACCCTTCACGGCCTGACTCTGCCCGCTCCAAAGTCGGCGCGGTCTTTCGCGTCACCTCCGGCAACTTTCTCGAACAGTTCGACTTCTTTCTGTTCGGTTTCTATGCCACCTATATCGCCGCCGCCTTCTTCCCTGCCGCTAATGAATTTGCGTCATTAATGATGACCTTCGCCGTGTTCGGCGCGGGCTTTTTGATGCGTCCGCTGGGGGCTATCATCCTCGGCGCGTACATCGATGATGTGGGCCGTCGCAAAGGCTTGATCGTGACCCTGGCGATCATGGCCAGTGGCACCCTGCTGATCGTGCTGGTGCCCGGCTATCACACCATTGGTTTGTGGGCACCGCTGCTGGTGCTGATGGGCCGGCTGTTGCAAGGTTTCTCGGCCGGTGCCGAACTGGGCGGCGTGTCGGTGTACCTGGCCGAAATGGCCACCCCGGGCCGCAAGGGTTTCTATACCAGTTGGCAATCGGGTAGCCAGCAGATCTCCATCGTGGTCGCGGCCGCCCTGGGTTATGGCCTGAACCAGTGGATGGAACCAGCCGTGGTTGCCGATTGGGGCTGGCGCATTCCGTTCGCCATCGGCTGCGTGATCATCCCGTTCATCTTCGTCCTGCGCCGCAACCTGCAGGAAACCGAAGAGTTCGCCAACCGCAAGCATCGCCCGACCATGCGCGAAGTGCTGGCCACCCTGGTGAAGAACTGGACCATCGTGATCGGCGGCATGATGATGGTGGCGATGACCACCACGGCCTTCTACCTGATCACCGTGTACGCACCCACCTTCGGCAAAACCGTACTCAACCTGACCACCGCCGACGCCCTGCTGGTGACCTTGCTGGTGGCCGTGTCGAACTTCATCTGGCTGCCCATCGGTGGCACCCTCAGTGACCGTTTTGGCCGCAAGCCGGTGCTGATCGCCATGACTGCTTTGACCGTGCTGACCGCTTACCCGGCACTTTCCTACGTGGTCAATGCGCCAAGCTTCGCGCACATGCTGGAAACCCTGCTGTGGTTCTCCTTCCTCTACGGCATGTACAACGGTGCCATGATCCCGGCCCTGACCGAGATCATGCCGGTGGAAGTGCGTGTGGCGGGCTTCTCCCTGGCCTATAGCCTGGCGACCGCGATCTTCGGCGGTTTTACCCCGGCGATTTCCACCTGGTTTATCCACGAGACGGGCGACAAGGCATCGCCCGCCTACTGGCTGATGTTCGCCGCGCTGTGCGCCCTGTGCGCGACGTTCGCGCTGTATCGCCGCGCCAGCGCCCGTCTGCAAGTTGCCTGAGGAGTCGCACTGATGAACCCCATGCTGAAAACACTGGCGGCACTGGCGATCGGTTCCCTGGCGATGGTCGCCCACGCCGAAGAGCTGAAAGTCATGACCTCCGGCGGCTTCACCGCTGCCTACAAGGTGCTGGGTGCGCAATACGCCACCCAGAGCGGCGACACCCTCGACACCATCCTCGGCCCGTCGATGGGCAAGGCGCCGGAAGCGATTCCCAACCGCCTGGCCCGTGGCGAACACGCCGACGTGGTGATCATGGTCGGCTACGCATTGGATGAGCTGATCAAGCAAGGCAAGGTCGACAAGGCGTCCCGGGTTGAACTGGCGGACTCGCGCATCGGCCTGGTGGTCAGGGAAGGCGCGGCCAAGCCCTCGATTGCCACCGATGCCGAACTGAAGACGGTACTGACCAACGCCAAATCCGTCGCGTACTCGGACAGCGCCAGCGGCGTCTACGTCGAAAAGGAACTGTTCAAGAAGCTCGGCATGCCGTCCAAGGGCACCATGATCGAACGCATCCCGGTGGCCTCACAGGTGGCCAAGGGTGATTACGAAGTGGGCTTGCAACAGGTGTCCGAACTGCTGCCGATTCCAGGCGTGACCTACGTCGGAAAGATCCCCGAAGACGTGCAGTCCGTCACCCGTTTTGCCGCCGGCATTCCGGTAAATGCGCAGCACCCGGCGCAGGCGAAAAAGCTTCTGCAATTCCTCGCCTCGCCCCAGGCGCAACCCGTGGTGCAATCCACCGGCCTGGATTCGGTCTCACACTGACCGGAACGGCATCTCCCGCGTCAACCGCTCCAGTTCCAGTGCCGCCGGCGTCAACGTACGCCCGCGGCGCTTGATCAATCCCACGTTGCGCACCACCTCCGGCTCCACCAGCGGCACGCTCGTCAGAATCGGATGTTCGCCGCCCGGCATCGCAATCGACGGCACCATCGCCACCCCAAGCCCCGCCTCCACCAGCCCGATCATGGTCGTCACGTGATGGGTTTCGCAGATGCTTGGTTTCTTCACCCGCACGCCGCGCAGGGCCTGGTCCAGCAGGAAGCGGTTGCCTGAGGTCTTGTCCACGGTGATGTAGTCGTGCTCGTACGCCTCGGCCCACGTCACACTGGCGCGGTCCGCCAGCGGATGCTCCCGGCGACAGGCCAGTACATAACGCTCCTGCAACAGCAGCTCGAACTCCACCCCGTCTGCCAGGCTGCCGCTGAAACTCACGCCGAAATCCGCCTCGCCACTTTCCACCGCCGCACACACCTCGCCCGCACTCGCGTCCAGGACCCGCAGGCGAATCTTCGGATAGAGCTTGTGGAATTCGGAGATCACGTGGGGCATGAAGTAGTACGCGGTGGACGGCACACAGGCGATGGTGACATTGCCCATGCGGGTCGAGGCGACGTTGCTGATGCCCATCAGGGCGATGTCCAGGTCATCGAGCATGCGCTCGACTTGCGGCAGGAACGCGCGGCCGACCATGGTCAGGCTGACCCGGCGCGTGGTGCGTTCGAAGAGTTTGACGTCGAGGGCGGATTCGAGCTTCTCGATACGCCGGCTGAGGGCCGGCTGGGAGATACGGATGGCTTCGGCCGCCGCACGGAAACTGCCCTTGTCTACGACGGCGCGGAAGGCCTGGAGGTCGTTGAGGTCGAAGTTGATGATCATCGAGTGGGCCGTTGGGTAGTCGCGGGAGAAAAACGCTCAGATGCAAAAAACCCAGCAACAGGCTGGGTTTTTCCGGTATCTGCCGTATACAAAAATCCTGCCTCTGCTAACAGCTCAGTGAGCTGGGCTTGATCATAGGTCTCGGGTATTAGGGCGTCAATTGTCGCAAAACTGGCATCAAGCTTCACACGCTCGCTGGCACCGTCAAAACCCTTGATCAGCAGGTCTACGTGAATCTGCACACCGTATAAGCGTTTCAGTTCAATGACCTCTTGATGCTGTCCGGCTTCCTACGTGCAAGTCAGCTTCTTCCTGTTTTTCCTGAAGCAAAGACACCTCTGCCCAGTTTGCCTAGAATCGCGCGTTCGACTCGTTATGACTAAGGATTAAGCCATGACCGCCCCAATCTCCAAAAGCACACCGCTGACTTGGTATGTTGAAAATTTCCCTGCATTCAGCGGCATCGTTACTCTACTCGCCGTTGTGTGGCTGCTTTGTTTCATCTACCGACGCTCCGGCTCTCTGTTGTTTCTGCGCGACTGGATTTGGCGTTTTTTTGGTGGGCAGCCGCACTTCGAAACCGAACGTTTCGAACGCATGCGCAAGGACCTCCGTGAGCTGGAGTACTACCGCTATGAGTTCAACATTCCTGCAAACACCTTGCAGGATGCAGACTCGGCTGAAGAGTGGATGTACAACAATGGATTCACCCCACGCGATTTCGGTCGAGTGAAGCGCTACATTGACTGGAGCGACTTCACTGCCTTGAGCTTCATCACCAGAAGGTTCGCGCAGTGGAGGACCAATTGCTGTTTCTTGTTGGCCATCGTGCTGCTGGCAGGCGTAGCGATCACTCCACCTTTGATTGAATCCGGGTATTTGATGGTGTCACTGAAAAACTCTCCGGAGTCGCCATCATTCTACCTCTCCGAAGAAAACGTGAAGTTCGGGATATGGTCCGACGCAAGGCTCACTGTTGAGCAATGTCGGTCATCAGGGTCTCTGCAAGCCTTCATCCTTCCCGGTCTGCCAGAAGAAAAGCTCGACGTCATCTGCTCATTTTTTATCGATAAAAACTACAGTAAATACGTGCGCGACGGTTTGAGCGAACAGCGCGGGCTCCTGCTGTGGTTCGCCTTGCTCTCGATGGGCGGGATGATCTGGCTGGTTATCCTTATCGCGCGAATGGAAGTCGCCCGTAAGCTATACCGCCAGTGGCTTGCCAGAGGGATCAGGTGATTCCCAGAGACGTTTCAGGTGGGGCACGATATGCAGCCCTCTTGCAGGTGACCACGACAATTAATTTATATTCAGATCTTTTCTATTCACGACTACCTACCGGCAGCGCACTCAATGGATAACACAATAAAAAGGACTTCCAACCCAGCGCCTCTCTATCGCGCGCTTCTTCTGGGTCTGTGGCTACTGGGGTTGCTCTGCCTTGCCACCCTGGGCTTCTTCGCCTGGCAAAGTTTCTATCCGGTCAGCGCTGCCAATAACTGGAGTGTGCAAGTGATCCACCGCAATGTGGAAAAGGCTGCGTCGCTGATGCCAATGCTTGACGGTTCGCTGATGGTCAGCCAGGAATTGAGCAACAGCCTTGGCAGTATCGTGCGCATCTTGCCCGACGGAAAACGCGAACAGGTGGTAGGAAATTTATCCAAACCGGATGGGATGGTCGCCACTCAAGGCGGTTGGGTATTCAGCCAGGAAGTGGACGGCGCGCCGGTCAGTTTCCTCAAGGACGGCGTCGTTACCGAGCTGTTCAAGGGCGACAGCGTGCAAGGGCTGTGGGACGACGGCGAGTTCCTTTACGCCATCGAAGACCGCAAGGTAGCTGCCCGCATACTGCGCTATCGCTGGAGCGACAAGACCTTGAGCGTCGTGCGTGACCAACTCAGCGAAGGCGAGTCGATCGTTCGCTGTACCGATGGGCGCATGCTCTACACGGAAAAGAAGAAGGGTGTGGTCCGCGAATTAACCGAGGACGGTAGCGATCCAGTGGTACTGAGCCAATTGAACAAACCCACCTTCCTGATGTGCGATGAACGCGGGTTATGGATCAACGAGGATTCCACCCACCGCGCGCGTTTGTTGTTGATCGACAAGCAAGGACGCCAGCAGACGATTCTGTCTTTCCTGAAGGCGCCACAGTCGATTGTGCGTACGACGAAGGGAACGTACCTGGTGGCCGAAGGGGGTCGTGACCGGATCCTGGAGCTGGTGCCATCCGTGGCACGACTAGACCCGGTTACAGCTGAAACCGCGCCACCGCCTCATTGAGCGACACGGCCAAGCGCGCCAGCTCTTGGCTCGACCCGTTGATCTGCCCTGCTCCCGAAGATGATTGCGCGGACAGGTCACGAATGTTGACGATGTTGCGATCCACTTCCTTGGCCACTTGCGCCTGCTCCTCGGCGGCGCTGGCGATGACCAGGTTGCGCTGGTGAATCTGGTCGATGGAGTCGGTGATCTGGCTCAAGGCTCCACCGGCGCCTTCGGCCAGGATCAAGGTTTCGCTGGCCCGCTGGGTGCTCGATTGCATTGAGGTCAGTGCCTCGCTGGAGCCACTGCGCATCGCGGTGACCATCTGGTCGATTTCCAGGGTCGATTGCTGGGTGCGATGGGCCAGCGCACGCACTTCGTCGGCCACCACGGCAAAGCCACGCCCGGACTCACCGGCACGCGCCGCCTCGATGGCGGCGTTCAGGGCCAACAGGTTGGTCTGCTCGGCGATGGAGCGAATCACATCGAGCACCTTGCCGATGTCCCGCGATTGATCGGCGAGGTTTTGCACCAGGCTCGAGGTTTCACCGATGTTGGTACTCAACGCCTGAATCGCGCTGACCGTCTCGCCGACGCGCTGCTGGCCATCGCGGGCCGTTTCATTGGAGAGCCGGGTGGATTCGGAAGTGGAGACTGCATTACGTGCCACCTCATCGGCGGCCGAAGTCATCTCGTTGACCGCGGTGGCGGCTTGCTCGATTTCAGCGGTCTGCTTTTGCAGGCTGCGGCTGCTCTGGTCGGTGATGCCGTTGAGGTCGGTGGCCGATGCGGCCATCTGCCCGGCCGACTGGCGAATCAGCTGCAAGGTACTGCGCAGGCTGCCTTGCATGGTCTGCAACGCCACCAGCAGGCGCGTCACTTCGTCATCGCCGGTCACTTCAACGGTTTGCGTCAGGTCGCCTTGGGCGACGTTTTCTGCGGCGCGCACCGCGTGGCTGAGCGGGCCGACAATGCTGCGCGTCAGCAACCAGGCCAGGGCCACGGTGCTCAACGCCGCCAGCAGCACGAAGCCGAAGACCATCGTGCGCGAGCGGCTGTACTGCAACTCGGCCGTCTGGCCCTGCAGGTTTATCTGGGCGTTGTAATAGTCGGCCAGGGCATTGAGCTGATTGCCGGAACCGTCGACCACGGTCTTCATGTCCACCAGCAGCAACTTGTTCAGCTCGGCGGTCTGCTGCTTGTCGGCGAGGATGAATGACTGAGTGAGACCTTGCTGATACTGACGCAGGGAGACCTGGAACTGATCATAAAGATTGCGTACCTCGGGGGTATCAATCACCGCATTCAGGTCGGCCAGTTTCTTCGTCAGATCCTGGCTGCGGGTGTCCATCTGGCTACGGTATTGCGAGAGGCTCGCGGGATTGGGATCAAGGGCCATGCGCAGGGAAATAGTGCGGATGCGCAGCATGATTTCGCGGATATCCGAGACCAGGCGCATTTTCGGCACCAGGCCACGTTCAACCTGCACGGCGCTTTCGCGGATGCTTGCCATGTTCGAGAGCGCAAAGAACCCCAACAGCGCCACGAGCAAGGCAATCAAGGCAAAACCGAGACCCGCACGGCGGGCGATGGACAGGCTGCGGAGCGACATGGCGATTGTTCTCATTATGGGCATACGACATCGTATGACAGAGTTTCGGCCAGTCAGGGCGGGACTTTAGGGGTGTCGACCAGAAGTTAAGAGATATAAATTATCGACGTAAAAGGCCCACGGGGCGGACGCGCCTTGAATGTATTTCCAAGGCAGTCCGGGGCGCTTTATTCAGCGGGTTACATTGACCACGCCTGCGCACTTGCAAAAAACGCCTGAGCATTACTGTCCAGCGTTTCCAGGTGATACCCGCCCTCCTGCACGATCACACACGGCAACCCCAATCCACGAATGCACTCCCCCAGCCGCGCAAATCCTTCCCGTGTCACCGCCACTTTGCTTTGCGGATCCAGCTCGTAGATATCGAACCCCAGCGACAACACCAGCACGTCCGCCGAGAAGTCCTTCACTGCCTTCAATGCCTGTTCCAGCTTTTGGAAAAACACCGCCTCACTCGCGCCATGCGCCATCGGCAGGTTGAGGTTGAAGCCTTCACCCGCAGCAGCGCCGCGCTCTTCGGCAAAGCCTGCAACACCCGGATAGAAGTTGGTCGGGTCGCCGTGAATCGACACGTACAGCACGTCATCACGCTCGTAGAAAATCTCCTGGATGCCTTGCCCGTGGTGCATGTCGGTGTCGAGTACGGCGACGCGCTCGAAGCCAGCGCGCAACGCCTGCGCCGCAACCGCCGCGTTGTTGATATAGCAGAACCCACCGGCTGCATCAAAACGCGCGTGGTGGCCTGGCGGGCGGCATAGCGCGTAGGCCGCGGGTGCGCCGTCGAGGATGTCCCGGGCGGCAGCGACGGCGCTTTGGGCGGACCAATAGGCCGAGCGCCAGGTGAGTTCGCCAATCGGGCAACTGCCGTCGGCGAGGTAGCGCGCCGCCTGGGCAAGGATGCCGCGCAGGGCGTTGGGCTCGCGCACGAAGATGTTGGACATGACTTCGTCGCCCCAGTCTTCGGGGATTTCTTTCCAGCGCTGGTGGGCTTCCTGGAGGAAGGCCAGGTAGGCCGCACCGTGCACAGCCAGCAGTGGATCAAGGCCGTGGTCGTGGGGTTGCTGGATGTCGAAGCCCAGGTTTTGCGCGGCCAGCAGCAGATTGCGGGCGCGCTCCGGGACTTCCTGCGGGGTACGCATCTGGCCACGGGAGTAGTAGCTGCGAGGATGGTGCAGGAGTTGTTCGGGGTGGAAATAAGTACGCATGGGATTTCTCCTGATGGGCACACATCTGCGGTTGAACACCGGACCTGTAGGAGCTGGCTTGCCTGCGATTGCGGTGGCTCAGATACAAATTTGTTGCCTGAACCACCGCTATCGCAGGCAAGCCAGCTCCTACATTTTGATCGTGTTCAACCTTGCAGAAATGTTTCATTAATTAGCCTGGCCGGCACGTTTCAACACGGCATTGAGCAATACATCGGTACCCTGGCGAACGTCCTCGGGCAGCACATCTTCGGCTTCGTTATGACTCAAGCCTCCCACGCACGGAATGAACACCATCGCCGTGGGGCAGAACCGCGCCAGGTGGATGGCGTCATGGCCAGCACCGCTGACAATCGATTGCTGGGCATAGCCCAACGCATCCACGGCGGACTGCACACAGGCGACACACTCGGCATCAAACGGTGTCGCCGGGCTGATCCAGTGCGGGCTGACGGTGACGCTCAGACCACGTTGGGCAGCGATATTCTGCAAGCGGGTGCGCACCTGTTGCTCCATGGCTTCTATGTCGGCGTCGCGGTGATGGCGCAGGTCGACGGTAAAATTCAGCAGGCCGGGAATGGTGTTGCGCGACGACTTGGCGATGCTCAATTCACCCACGGTCGTGAGGCCCTCAGGCGCAAAATCAGCCGCCAGGTTTTCCAGCGACTGGATCATCTGCGCGGCGCCGTACAAGGCGTCCTTGCGCAGTGGCATCGGCGTGGTCCCGGCATGGGCGGCCATGCCTTCCACGCGCACGTCGAGCCAGCGAATCGCCTGCCCACCGGTGACCACGCCAATGCTCTTGGCGTTGTCTTCCAGAATAGGACCTTGCTCGATGTGCGCTTCAAAATACGCATCCACCGCGCCACCCAAGGGGCGCTCGCCGTTGTAGCCGGTGCTGCGCAACGCATCCGCCACGCTGACACCGGCGACATCCCGGGTGGCCAGCGCGTTATCCAACGCCAAGGTGCCGGTGAACACGGCCGAGCCGAGCATGGCCGGGGTAAACCGGGCGCCCTCCTCGTTGGTCCACACCGCGATTTCCAGCGGTTTGCGGGTCTTGATGCCGTGGTCGTCGAGGCTGCGGATCACTTCCAGTCCGGCCAGCACACCATAGACGCCATCAAAACGCCCGCCTTCCGGCTGGGTGTCGAGGTGGCTGCCCATCATCACCGGCGCAGCTTCAGGGTCGGTGCCAGCCCGGCGGGCGAACAGGTTGCCGATGGCATCGACGCTCAGGGTCAGCCCGGCATCCTCACACCAGCGGCTGAACAGTGCGCGGCCGGCCTGGTCTTCGGCGCTCAACGCCAGGCGGCAACTGCCACCGCGGGCCGTGGCGCCGATCTCGGCCATGGCCATCAGGCTGGCCCACAGGCGCTCGCCATCAATCTTCAACATACACATTCTCCAATCAAACGCTTCAAGCCATTTCAAGACGGTGGGCGGTGGCGTGACGCCGGGACAACGCAAGTACGCACAGCAGCGAAACCGCCGCGATCGCGCTGTAGAACACAGCCATCGGCCACCACTGGCCCTGGTATTCATGGGCCAGCCAGGTGCCGATCAACGGCGTGAGGCCACCGGCCAGCGCGCCGCACACTTGATAGGCCAGGGAGATGGCGGTGTAGCGCACGCGGGTTTCGAACAAGCCGCTGACGAAGCCTGCAATCACCGCATAAAACGAGGCCATGCACACCACGGCCAGGGCGATGCCGAGGATGATCAATGGCGCCTGGCCGCTGCTGACAAGCACGAACATCGGATAAGGCGAGGCCATCGCAAGCACGCTCATCGCACACAGAAAGCGTGTGGCACCGACCTTCTCCGCCACCCAGGCCGCCAGCGGCTGGACACAGAACTGGATGATGGCCACGACAAACAGGCATTCCAGAATCAACGAGCGCGGCAGGTTAAGTTGCTGGGTGGTGTAGGCAATCATGAAGGTGTTGGTGAAATACACCCCGGCAATCCCCAGGGTGTTGGCACCGATGCACAGCAGCAGCGGGCGCCAGGCCGTTTTCAGCACTTCGATCACCGGGGCCTGATCCTGGGTGATGGCCCGGGCCTTTTCTGCCTTGGCTTTGTCTTCCAGGAACTCAGGCGATTCGTTGACGCCCAGGCGGATTGCCAGACCGACGATCAACAACAAGGCACTGGCCAGGAACGGCACGCGCCAGCCCCAACTGAGCAGGTCGGCCTCCGGCAAACGGGTTACCGCACTGAAGGCCAGCAACGACAGGATCAAACCCGCCGGGCTGCCCAACTGTGCAAAGGAGGCAAAGAAATTGCGACGGCCTTTGGGTGCATGTTCGCCGGCCATCAGCACCGCCCCGCCCCACTCGCCGCCAACGGCGATGCCCTGCACGATACGCAGCAGCACCAGCAACACCGGCGCCGCGACGCCGATCTGCGCGTAGGTCGGCAACAGGCCGATACATACGGTGACCACGCCCATCATCACCAAGGTGATCACCAGGGATTTCTTGCGACCGATACGGTCACCGATATGCCCAAACACTATCCCGCCCAATGGCCGGGCGAAAAAGCCCACGGCAAAGGTGCCGAACGCGGCCATGGTGCTGAACAGTTTGTCGTCGGAAGGGAAGAACAATTGACCGAACACCAGCGCGGCGGCGGTGGCGTAGATGTAAAAGTCGTACCACTCGATCATGGTGCCGATGAAAGCGGCGGCCGCGGCACGGCGCGGCTGCGGCGAAGCGGAAGGCTTCATGGGGCTGGCTCCTTTGGTTATTTTTTTGGCAGGAGAAAGGTCTGGCGCACGCGCTCTGATGGCGCTGGTTGAGGGTGATTTTTCGTCTCGGCCCTATGATTAGTCAATTTTCTATTTATTATTCCGATTATAAATCCTGCTTATTATCGAGCTGTCGACATGCCTGAAAACCGCCGCGATGTTCATCCGCTGCTCAATGACCGCCTGGACTGGAACCTGTTGCGCACCTTCAGGGTGATCGGCCAGGAGTTGAGCATCAGTCGCGCCGCCGCCCGCCTGCACCTCACCCAGCCGGCCATCAGCCAGGCGCTCAAGCGCCTGGAAGAACAGCTCGACTGCCAGTTGATCGCCCGGCGCGGCCCGCGCTTCGTGCTGACCGAAGCCGGCGAGCAGATTTTCGCGATCGCCGGCGAGATGTATGGCCAGGTCTCGCAGATGAGCAACGCCCTGCAAAAGCCTGGCGACGAGGTGCTTGGCAAAGTGCGGTTGCTGATGATCAGCCGGATCAGTTCGGACACCTTTGATGACTTCCTGGCGGACTTCCATCGCCAGCATCCCCGGGTCGACCTGGACGTTGAGGTGATGCGCAGCTCTGACATCGTCGCCGCCCTGCTGGAGAAAACCGCGACGCTGGGCCTGAGCCTCAATCGCCGGCCGCAACCACGGCTGGAGCAGCACCTGTTCCTGCGTCAGCGTTATGCATTTTTTTGCGGGCGGCATCACCCGTTGTTCGGACGCACCGGGCTGGCGGAGGGAGATTTGCAGTCGGAGAACTTCGTGAGTTTTACCAGCGACCAGATCGGCGGGATGCTCTCGCCGTTGACGATCTTTCGCGACCAGCAGGGCTTCAGCGGGCGCATCGTGGCGTCGTCCTCCAGCCTGGAGGAAGTGCGGCGCCTGGTGATTGCCGGGTTTGGCCTGGGCTGCCTGCCGATTCATGTGGTGGCCGAGGATGTGAAGCATGGGTTGCTCTGGCGCTTGCCGCCAGACGAAGGGATTACCGACGTGGATATCCACCTGCTGTGGAACCGTGAGCAGAAGATGAGCCGGGCGGAGACGGTGTTTATCGAAAGCCTGTCGGCACGGTTGGCCGCAGAATAAATGGCGTGATATGCAAGTCACTTGGCGGCCTCTTGCTAGTGTATGAGAGAGGCCCGTCGACCATCATTCGTTCACAAGTTACTCCCGCAGTCTCAAACGAAGAGGTGTTCGAATGTCCAGGATATGGTTTATCACCGGCAGTTCCCGCGGCCTCGGCCGCTCGATTACCGTAGCCGCCCTGCGCGCCGGTGATCGTGTGGTTGCCACCGCGCGCAATCCCAAGCAGTTGGATGACTTGGTGGCCGAATACGGCGAGGCGATTTATCCGGTCACGCTGGACGTGACCAATAACCAGCAGGTGCTGGAAGCGGTGGATGCCGCGGTGAAACATTTTGGTCGCCTGGATGTGGTGGTCAATAACGCCGGCTACGGTGACCTGGCGTCGGTGGAAGATGTGACGCTGGAGGATTTTTCCGCGCAGATCAACACCAACTTCTATGGTGTGGTGCACGTGAGCAAGGCGGTGGTGCCGGTGCTGCGCGCCCAGGGCCGTGGGCATATCTTCCAGGTATCGTCGTTGGGTGGCCGCATCGGCATGGCCGGCCTGGCCGCGTATCAGAGTGCGAAATGGGCAGTCGGTGGATTTTCCACAGTACTGGCACAGGAAGTCACACCACTGGGCATCCAGGTGACCGTGCTGGAGCCGGGCGGCATGCGCACGGACTGGTCGGGCAGTTCCATGACGATTCCGGCCATCAGTGAGCCCTACCAACAAACGGTCGGCGCCCTGGTTGAATTGCTCAACTCCCCCGGCATCCTGCCGACGGGTCCGGACCGGGTTGCCGAAATCGTGCTGGAGCTGGCACTGAACAAAGACGCCCCGCTACGCTTGCTGATCGGCAGCGATGCCGTGCAATACGCCGCCCGGGCAGCGGCAGACTTGGCCGAGTCGGATAAGAAGTGGCATGACCTCAGCGTGTCAGCCTCGGATTAATCTCACGCTTTTGAAAAAGGTGCCGCATGCCTGACGTGACCCAACCCCGTTTCAACATACCGGATGTGTTCTGGCTGGCGCTGCAGAGCGTCGGGCTGGAGCCGTCGGTGGTGTTGCGTCAGGCACGCTTGCCCATGACCCTGCATATCCGCGAGCGGCGAGACCGGCGGCAGGTGACGACGCTGGAGTTCTTTCGCTTGTGGGAGGCGGTGCGCATACTTAATCCTGATCCGGCTGTCGGGATATTACTGGTGACGCGGCTGGATATCACCGCGCTTCCACCCTCCAGCTTTGCCGCTTTTATCGCCCGGGATTATCGCGATGGCCTGCACCGCCTCGCCCGCTTCAAGCAATTGTGCACACCCGAGCGCCTGCTGGTTTGCGAGGATGGCCGTGCCTGTACGGTGACCATCGACTGGTTGCACACGCCAGAATTACCGCCTGCGCTGCTGGTGGATGCGGCGTTTGCGACGTTTGTTGAATTGGGGCGACGGGGAGCACGGACGCAGATCACTCCCCTGCAGGTCGAACTGGTTCGCCCGGACGATGGCAGCCGTGCACTGGCCGAGTTTTTCGGCTGCCCCGTGCATTTTGGTGCCGGGCGCAACGCGCTGATACTGGACGCAGCCGATCTGGACCGACCTTTTCCGGGGTACAACCCGCAAATGCTCGAAATGCTGAACCCGGGCCTGGTGGCAGCGCTTGCCGAGGCCTCGACACCGGCCAGCATCAGCCATCAGGTCAAGATCACCCTCAAGCGCTTCCTGGCCAGTGGCCGCCCCGAGATGGTCGAGGTAGCGCGGGAGCTGGGCATGAGCGAACGCACGTTGCAACGGCGCATTACCGAGGCAGGCACCAGTTTCAGGCAACTGATGCTGGAAACCCGCCAGGAAGTGGTGCGGCATCTGCTCACCGAGCCGTCGATTGAGATAGACGAGATCGCGTGCCTGGTGGGCTATGAAGATACCAACTCGTTTTATCGTGCGTTTCGTTCCTGGGAGGGGACGACGCCGGCTCGGTGGCGGGCGTTGCAGACGCCCTCATCGTCTCATTGAAGCTATGCCGACAAAGCCTTCTCGGCACTGCGCGCCATGATCTGCAAATCCTCGAACGGGTTTCTGCCAATCAACATGAACGCATGGGACGGGCTGGACCAAAACACCACGTTCATGCCCCGGCGCTGTTCGGTGGCCATGGCCACCGCACCTTTTTTCGCCGCCGTAATGCACAGCGCCAGCGGGCCGTGGCGCGCGTCGAGGTAGGTCAGTTGGCCGATCAGTACGCCGTCATAATCGAGGATTTGTGCGCGGCGAAATTCGGCGCCAGGCAGGTGTACTGCATCCGGGTTCAACGGCAGGCCGAGCTGGGTCCCGACCGAACTCAGCTGGGCGATATGGGCGTCGGGATCGGCGCTGAGGTTTTCCAGGGTCTGGGGCGTATACAGCGCCATGTATTCGGCAACCGAGGCACGCCAGCCCGAACCGGGCTCAGGCCGGGGCCAGGTCATGAACAAGCGATCAGCGACCACACCGGCCACCGCAAAGCTTGCTGCTACCGCGAGAAATTTGCGTCGACTCAGGGTGGGTGTTTGTGTCGGCGGCAAGGCATCGAGCATCACCTGCAAACGCTCTGTAGGGGCTTGATCGAGAACCGAATCGAAGGCTGATTTGAACGGCAAGTGGCCGCGCTTGAGCAGCTCCAAGCGGGCGGTCACGGCAGGATCGATCCCCAGCAGGTTATCGATAACCTGACGCTGCTGAGGGTCTAACTCACCGTCCAGGTAAGCCACCAGCAGTTCATCCGACGGTGGTGTATTTTGAGTCATCGTCGTTCTCCGCTCGATTTATCCAACAAGCCGCTTGAGTGCGCAGTTTCAGCCAGCTTCATGCGCGCAGCGGCCAACCGGCTCATCACCGTTCCTACGGGAATATGCAGGACTTCGGCAATTTCCTTGTATGAGAGGCCTTCGACGTAGGCCAGAAAAACAGTCTCCCGCTGCGCTTCGGGCAATGCATTGACGCGCTTGATCACCTGTGCGGCCAGGACCTGGTCCTGAGCCAGGGCTTCACCGTCGAACGACAACGCCTGCTCGGCGTCGACAAACCCCTGCCCTTGCCGTACTCGCTGGGCGCGCAATTCGTTAAGCCAGATCGAATGCATGATCGTCAGCAACCAGCGGTCCAGCCGCGTGCCAGCCACGAACTGGCCTGCACGCTCCAACGCCCGCACGCAGGTGGCTTGCACCAGGTCATCAGCCACATGCTTTTGTCGCGACAGCACCAGCCCGTATCGCCATAAACGTGGCAACAGCTGGCTCAACTCTCGGCGCAACTCAGCGTCTGTGGTGATGGCGCTCTCCCCGCTGTTCGCTCACAGCTTCAAGCCTGAGGCGCGGCGGCGATGGCTTCAGCCAGGTCTTCGTACTCTTCGCAGGTGGTGCTGCACAACGCCTTGATCTTCACCAGTTGCTCCTGGGCCAGGTCCACACGGCCCTTGATGACGTAGGCCTCCCCCAGGTACTCACGGACTTGTGCGTAGTTGGGGTCCAGTGCCACGGACTTCAGGTAGTAGCTGATGCCTTCATCGGTGCGCCCCAGTTTGCGGGTGGCGTAGCCGCGGTAGTTCAGGGCCTTGGCGGTGTTCGGGTTGTGCAGGGTGTCGAGCAGTGACAGGGCTTCTTCGTAACGCCCGTCCTTGGCCAGGCGGTAGGCGTAGTCGGTGCGGTCGGCGTCCGACGTGGCCTTGCTGGTTTGCAGCACGCACTTGCCAGTCTTGGTATCCCAGACCTGGCCTTTGGGGCAGTTGGGCTTGGGCGGCGCCGATTCGTCACCGGAGGCATGGGCCTGGCCGGCCAATAGCGCGGCGGCCATACAGGCGCCAAAGAACAAAGCGGTGCGGTAACCAACGGCGTGCTCGGGACGATTCTTCATGGCATTCATGCTCCGTAACGATAGGGAAAGTACAGCAGCAAACTCAGTAGGGAAGATCGCCACGAGGGGCCGGCAGCATGCGGCGCAACGTGCTGTCGCGCTGGATGTAGTGATGCCACAGCGCGGCGCAGGCATGCAGCCCGGCGAGTACGATGATCGCCCAGGCGACATTGTTGTGCAGGCCACCCAGGGTGCCTCGCAATTCGTGATCAATCACAAAAGGTGCTGGCACCGGGAACAGTCCGAAAAAGTTGAAGGGCTCGCCCTGAGCCCAGCGGAACAGGAAGCCCAGGGTCACCTGCGTCAGTAACAACAGGTATAGACAGCCGTGGGCGATTTTGGCGGCCACGTTAAGCGCAGGGTGATTGTCGGCCTTTGGGTGATTGCCGCCGAACACACGCCAGAGGATACGTGCAGCGATCAGCACCGCCATGGCGATGCCCAGGGAGATATGGACCGATTGCAGGCCCTTGCGCAGTGGCGTGCCTTTTTCCAGGTTTTCCCAGACGTGGGCGCTGGCGAACATGAAGATCACCAGGGCGGCGGTCAGCCAGTGGAAGGTGCGGGTCAGGCGGTCGTAGCGGTCGGCGGGATTGTTCATGGGCGCTTCCTGAGTGGTCTGTGTGGTGAACACCGCAGCAGGAAAACTTATTCAGAGGGATGGAAAATTTACAGATTAGACTTGTTTATTTTCCAACCCCGCATCCTTGGTCAAAATATGCGAACTAAATGCTAGAAACTCATCCAGGTGTTTTGTAATGATCGCTACAGTAATCGGCAATTGAAGCGTCTGGTACTCGTGAACAGCAATGTTACGGAACCCGACCATGTTCTTCAGGTTGGTCAGCAACGCAGGATTGACCCAACCGCCCTGACATAACAACTCAAACACGTCACGAGCTCCTTGTGGAACACCCAGGCGCTCACGACGAATCAAGTGTTGGCCCATGTCCAGCGCTGCCTCACAGGCACGCTGAATATTAAAAATCGCCGCATCCTGGCGCGTGAAATCTGTGGCGAAGCTGGTGGGATCCTTATCGTATTCCTGACGGGCGCGAGCAACGCACCGCTCAATGCTGGCTGCTTTATTGATGAGAACATCATCGACCATAAACTTTCCCTTCCTTCTGGATATCCGCCAACAACTCAGCCCTTGCCGTGTCCAGCGCGGTTTTTTCGCTCAGGACGTAGCTCTCGAATAGACCCGCCTGGACGTTCCCGGACCAGAGCCGACGCCCAGTGGTCAATACTTGGTATTGCA
The DNA here is from genome assembly GCF_037094675.1 of Pseudomonas sp. KK18. Classification (NCBI taxonomy): domain Bacteria; kingdom Pseudomonadati; phylum Pseudomonadota; class Gammaproteobacteria; order Pseudomonadales; family Pseudomonadaceae; genus Pseudomonas; species Pseudomonas sp. KK18. The sequence goes on along the minus strand of NZ_CP146605.1, from coordinate 1,647,926 downwards.
TTACCGTTGAGGCTGCGCGCAAATCAAGCAAGTCGACGGGAACTCCAACGATATCGGCCAACTCCCCAGAAAGCTGCCATAGCAATAAAGGCTCGACCACTCCCGCAGAAAGGACCGCAACATCCAGATCACTCTCACTACCTGCCTCACCCGTCACTTGGCTACCGAACACATACACAGCCAATAGCTCGGGAACTTCAGCCTGCAAATGCGCCAGTACTTTTTTAAAATTCATGACCGATGTCCGAAGCGCCAATTAACGAAGACCGTAGCAGAATTCATTATGCAGTTTCTGACTGAAAGCAAAAAACCCCCGACAACATTGAAGTTATCGGGGGTTTTTCATTTTTCAATAATGGCGGAGAGATAGGGATTCGAACCCTAGGTACCGGTGAAGGTACAACGGATTTCGAATCCGTCCCATTCGGCCACTCTGGCATCTCTCCAACGGCGCGCATCATAACAGCCTGTTTCCTGGAAGCAAAGCGCCAAAGCGATTTTTTTCCGTGCTATCAGATGCTTGCGTCGGTTACAGCGGTACGCCGAGACGATTGGCGACTTCTTCGTAGGCTTCGATGACATCACCGAGGCCCTGGCGGAAGCGGTCTTTATCCATCTTCTTGCGAGTGTCTTTGTCCCACAGGCGGCAGCCGTCCGGGCTGAATTCGTCGCCCAGGACGATGGAGCCGTCGTGGAACACGCCGAATTCCAGTTTGAAGTCCACCAGCAGCAGGCCGGCGTCGTCGAACAGTTTGCTCAGGACGTCGTTGACCTTCAGCGACAGCTCCTTCATGCGAGCCAGTTGCTCAGCGGTGCCCCAACCAAATGCCACCACGTGGGATTCGTTGATGAACGGGTCACCCTTGGCGTCGTCTTTCAGGAACAGCTCGAAGGTGTAGGGGTTGAGCTTGAGGCCCTCCTCCACGCCCAAACGCTTCACCAGGCTGCCGGCCGCATAGTTACGCACGACGCACTCGACCGGGATCATGTCGAGTTTTTTCACCAGGCATTCGTTGTCGCCCAGCAGTTTGTCGAATTGGGTCGGAATGCCGGCCGCTTCGAGTTTCTGCATGATGAAGGCGTTGAACTTGTTGTTCACCATGCCTTTGCGGTCGAGCTGTTCGATGCGCTTGCCGTCGAACGCCGAGGTGTCGTTACGAAACAGCAGGATCAAGCGGTTGGCGTCGTCGGTCTTGTAAACCGATTTGGCTTTGCCGCGGTAGAGTTCTTCACGTTTTTCCATGATGGGCTCCGCTTGCTAAGTAGGTGGGCTAGGCGATGTGTCGCCAGTCGAGCCCTGAATCTTGATCGGCCAGTTGCAGCCAGTCCGGGTCGCACCCAAGGGTATCGACAAAACATTGCCGGGCCAGCTGCGGCAGGTTGTTCTTGCTGCTCAGGTGGGCCAGGACCAGGTGTTGCAGGTCTTGCCAGCCCAACTCATACACCAGGTACGCCGCCTGGTGGTTGTTCAAATGTCCAAACTGCCCGCCGACCCGCTGCTTGAGAAAGGCCGGGTAGTGGCCACGCGCAAGCAGGTCACGGCAGTGGTTGGACTCGATCATCAATGCGTCGAGGTCGCGATAACCGTCCAGCACCTTGGCGCAGTACGAACCCAGGTCGGTGAGCAGGCCGAAGCGCCGCTCACCGTCACTGAATACGTATTGCGTCGGTTCCTGGGCATCGTGGGCCACTTCAATCACATCGATGCTCAAGGCACCGATCTGCAATTGCTCACCACCGGCCAGCAAACCTGCAGGTTCGATCGGTTTGCGCATCCCGCGCAAGGTACCGCGACTCAGGTACACCGGAAGATTGTAGCGCCGAGACAGCAAACCCACGCCATGCACGTGGTCGGCATGTTCGTGGGTCACCAGAATCGCGCTCAGCTGCGCGGGGTGAACCCCCAGGCGCAGCAGGCGCCGCTCGGTTTCCCGCAGGGAGAAACCACAATCAACCAGGACGTACGTGTCGTCATGGGCTACAAGCGTGCCGTTCCCTTGGCTACCGCTGCCGAGAACGGCAAAACGCATCGGATCAGCCCAGGTTGTCCTGAATCACGCCCAACACTTTGCGTGCCACTTCTGCCGGCGCCACGGTGTTGATGTTTTTCTCGACGGTGACTTGCACGCTTTCGCCTACCTTGCTCAAACGAACCTGGTAACGCTCGGCGCGGGTCTCGATCTCTTCCTTGGTCGGCTTGCTGCCGAACAACTTGCTGAAGAAACCTGGCTCGTCGTCTTTCTTCTCGGCTTTTTCGGCCAGGTTGATGTAGTACAGGCCCAGGCTGCGGTTGATGTCTTCAACGCGCCATTCGCCGTGCTCCAGCGCGCGGCCGACACTCGACCAGGCGCGGTCCAGGTCTTCACCCAGGTTGAGCACCACGTTGCCGCTGCCGTCTTCGCTGAGGCTGACGCGGCTAGGTGTGTCAAAGCTACCGGCGGCGAGCAGGGAGACGGAACCGCCCTTCTCGGAAATACGGCTCATGCTGGCGAGCATTTCGTCGACCAGGGCAGCGTCCACGCCGGTGTTGACCGAACGTGGGGTGAAGTCGACGTTGGCGGTGCTGCCGGCAGGACGCTCGGCGCTGACTACGTAGACTTCACTGGTGTTGCGTTGCACGCCTGGCTCGATACGCACGCGGATGCGGGCTTCGCTGTCATTGGCTACGCCACCGGCCTGCAGGCGCTTGGCCATGGATGCCGACAGTTCGCTGGTGTGCTGCCACGCGGTGGTGAACTCACCGGTCTGCGGGCGTTGTTCGTCAATGCGGAAACCGTTGTCCTGGAAGAACTGGACCGCCACCGGCCAGACTTCGGCAGGTGGGCGCTGGGCCATGACCCAACGGGTGTCGCCGCTCTTCTGCAGGCTGTAGTCGCTGGCATCGGCCACGGCCGACAGCGGCTGTGGACGCGGCACTTCGTATTCACCCTTGAAGGTGTCGTCGGCCACGTTGCGCGGAATCGGCAGCAACGGGTCAAGGCGCTTGGCGACATTGACGTCCGACGGCAATTTCATCGGGGCGGTTTGTTGGGCTTCCAGGTAATCGCTACCGCGGTCGCGGAAGTAGCCTTCCGGGCCCCAGATCCAACCGCAGCCACTGGTGCTGGAGATAATCAAGGCAAGTGCGGAAAGTCCGGCCAATCGCTTCATGCGTAGTGCTTCCTCAATTAAACCAGGACGCCGGACTGGCGCAGGGCCTGTCGCAGCGGTTCGTGACAGGCTTCGCTGAGCCAGGTGAGCGGCAGACGGATACCGTCCGGCATCAGGCCCATCTCATGCAGCGCCCATTTCACGGGGATAGGGTTGGATTCGATAAACAGGGTTTTGTTGAGCGGTGCCAATTGTTCGTGGATCGCCCGGGCCTTGACCGCATCACCGGCAATGGCCGCGGCACACAGCTCGCTCATGGCGCGCGGTGCGACGTTGGCAGTCACCGAGATGTTGCCTTTACCGCCCAGCAGGATCAGCTCGACCGCCGTGGCGTCGTCACCGGAATACACCAGGAAGTCGCTGCTGACGCCGGCCAGGATGTCCTTGGCGCGCTGCAGGTCACCGGTGGCTTCCTTGATACCGATGATGTTCGGTACGGTGGACAGGCGGATCACGGTCTCGGCCTTCATGTCGCAGGCGGTGCGACCGGGTACGTTGTAGAGGATCTGCGGGATATCGACCGCTTCGGCAACGGCGCGGAAGTGCAGGTACAGGCCTTCCTGGGTCGGCTTGTTGTAGTACGGCGTCACCAGCAGGCAGGCATCGGCGCCGGCTTTCTTGGCGTTGCTGGTCAATTCGATCGCTTCGCGGGTCGAATTGGCGCCCGTGCCGGCGATGACAGCAATGCGCCCTGCAACGCGCTTGACCACGAACTCGATCACTTCGATGTGTTCTTCCACATCCAGTGTGGCCGATTCACCTGTGGTGCCGACCGCCACGATGGCGTTGGTGCCCTCTTGCAGGTGGAAGTCCACCAGTTTGCCCAGGCTGTCCCAGTCGAGATTACCTTGTGCATCCATGGGTGTGACCAGTGCCACCATACTGCCCGCAATCATGCAACCGCTCCTGCCGGAAAAAGAGAGCGGTAATGGTACTGGCGCCAAGATGCTTGTACAAGCGAAGTACCGCCTGAGGATGCGTTCTGGATCAACTTAGTTCGCGGCAGCGCCATCATTCTGCCAAAGCGGGGTTTGATGAAGCTGATTACGTAATGAAAACGCCACCTCCTAGCCCTTGGCGATGGTTTTCGCTACCCTTCATCCTTTGATTGATACCGCTTGCATCGTATCGACCGCTCATCGCTTTAGGAAGGCTGCATGTCCACCCCCACAGTCCGCGAACAATTCCTTGTCATCAGTGCCCTCGGCGCCAACCCCATGGAGCTGACTAACGTCCTGTGCCGCGCCAGCCATGAAAACCGCTGCGCCGTCGTGACCTCCCGCCTGACCCGCCATGGCGAGTGCAGTGCGCTGGTCCTGCAGATTTCCGGGACCTGGGATGCCCTGGCCCGCCTTGAAACCGGTTTACCGGGTTTGGCGAAGAAGCATGACTTCACGGTCAACGTGGTGCGCAGCGCCGCCCTGGAAAACCGTCCGCAGGCCCTGCCCTACGTGGCCTATGTCAGTTCGGCCTACCGCTCGGACATCGTCAACGAGCTGTGCCAGTTCTTTATCGACCACAACGTCGAGCTGGAAAACCTGACCTGCGACACCTATCAGGCTCCGCAGACCGGCGGCACCATGCTCAACGCCACCTTTACCGTGACCTTGCCGGCCGGCGTGCAGATCAGTTGGCTGCGCGACCAGTTCCTGGATTTCGCCGATGCCCTGAACCTCGACGCACTGATCGAGCCTTGGCGCCCACAGAACCCTATGTAAGGAAGTCTTCATGTCTGTAGTGATCGACCAACCGGTAGCCGACTTCGAAGCCCAGGCCACCAGCGGGCAAACCTTCAGCCTCGCCGGGCTCAAGGGCAAGCAAGTGGTGATCTACTTCTACCCGAAAGACAGCACCCCGGGCTGCACCACTGAAGGCCAGGGCTTCCGTGACCAGCATGCTGCGTTCAAGGCGGCCAACACCGAGGTGTTTGGCGTGTCCCGGGACAGCGTGAAGTCCCACGAGAACTTCAAGGCCAAGCAGGAATTCCCCTTTGAGCTGATCAGCGACAAGGACGAAGCGGTTTGCCAGCTGTTTGATGTGATCAAGCTGAAGAAGCTGTATGGCAAGGAATACCTGGGTGTTGATCGCAGCACCTTCCTGATCGACAAGAATGGCGTACTGCGCCAGGAATGGCGCGGTGTGAAAGTGCCAGGCCATGTGGATGCAGTGCTCGAAGCGGCACAGGCGCTGAACCAGGCTTGATTCACCTGCTGGCTTTGAAATAGCTATCGCAGCCAAGCCAGCTCCCACCTGTGATCATTGTTCGACAGGACAACTCAGTCAATGTGGGAGCCGGGCTTGCCCGCGATGAGGCCTGCACCGGCACCACAAATATCAGAGTAACGGCGCCACCACCGGCTCCTGCCGAGGCCAGGCATCCAGCACCGCCTTGAACAGCGTCGCCAGGGGAATCGCAAAGAACACCCCCCAGAAGCCCCACAACCCGCCAAACAACAACACCGCACAGATGATCGCCACCGGATGCAGGTTCACCGCCTCGGAGAACAGCAGCGGCACCAGCACGTTGCCGTCCAGCACCTGGATGATGCCGTACACCGCCATCAGGTAGATGAACTGATCACTCCAGCCCCACTGGAACAGCGCGATCAACATCACCGGCACCGTCACCACCACCGCGCCAACATATGGCACCACCACTGAAACACCCACCAGCAGCGCCAACAGGGCAGCGTAGTTAAGCCCCAGCGCGACAAAACCGATGTAAGTGACGCCACCGCAGATAAAAATCTCGATAACCTTGCCGCGGATGTAGTTGGCAATCTGCCGGTTCATTTCTTCGGCGACCCGGGTAATCAGCGCACGCTCACGGGGCAGATAGCCACGCACCCAGCGACCGATCATCTCGCGGTCCTTGAGGAAGAAAAACACCAGGATCGGCACCAGTACCAGGTAGATCATGATGTTGACCAGCAGCGGCAAGCTCGAAAGGGAAAAGGTCAGCGCCCACTGTCCGAACTTTCCGATTTCGCCGCGAGCCACCTCAATGGCCTGCAGGACCTGCTCGTCCGACACCAGGTGCGGATAGCGCTCAGGCAACAGCAGCAGCAATGACTGCCACTTGGCGAGCATGCCCGGTAGCTCGTTGAACAAGGTGATCAACTGGTGCCACAGCAAAGGCACCACGATCACGATAAATACCAGCAACAGCCCCATGAACAAGGCAAACACCAGACCCACCGCTGCCCCACCCGGCAAGCGCAGACGCTCCAGGATGGAGACCAGGCCTTGCATCAGGTATGCCAGCACCATCCCCGCCAGTACCGGCGCCAGCATGCCGCCCAAAGTGAGCACGGCCGTAAAGGCAAGAAACAGCAGGACGGCCAGCACCACGGCTTCTTCGTCGGAGAAGTAGCGCTGAATCCAGTCACGTAACACTTTGAACATCAATAAACCTCAGGCTATAAGGACAGCATATTCAAGCGATTCAGGCCTTGCGCAACCAGTAACGATAGACGCCCGCTTCGTCTTCTTCATGCAGCAGGGTGTGGCCGGCCAGCTTGGCAAACGTACGAAAGTCCCGCTGGGAGCCAGCGTCCGTGGCGATCACCTTGAGCACCGCGCCGCTGGCCAGCCGATTGAGCTCCAGCTTGGCCTTGAGCAAGGGCAGCGGGCAGTTAAGGCCACTGGCATCCAGTTCGGCATCGAAGGCTACAGCGTCGGTCATGGTCTAACTCCGGGTGGGCGTCGAGGGCGCTTAGAATATCTGGTCCGAAGCTCAGTGTCCGGCTACAGTAAGCTCTTTGTCGAAAGGCTTTGTGCATGACTTTTTTGCGCCCTACCCTGCTGACGCTGGCTTGCCTGCTTGCCTCTCCAGGCTTCGCCGACGACCTGCCGTCACTTGGCGACGCCAGTTCTGCCATTGTCTCGCCAAAACAGGAATACGATCTGGGTCGGGCATGGCTGGCCTACCTGCGTGGCCAGGTCTCGCAACTCAACGACCCGCAGCTCAAGGATTACGTCGAATCCAGCGTTTATAAGCTGGTGGAAACCAGCCAGGTCAATGACCGGCGCCTGGAATTCATTCTGATCAACAGCCCGCAGTTGAACGCCTTTGCCGCACCGGGTGGCATCGTCGGGGTCAACGGCGGCCTGTTCCTCAACGCCCAGACCGAAGGCGAATATGCCTCGGTACTGGCCCACGAATTGGCTCACTTGTCCCAACGTCACTTCGCACGAGGCGTGGAAGCACAGCAGCGCATGCAGATCCCGATGATGGCTGCGCTGCTCGGCGGCATCATCGCTGCCGCCGCTGGCGCAGGCGATGCGGGCATTGCCGCGATCGCCGGCAGCCAGGCCGCCGCGATCCAGGAGCAACGGCGCTTTTCCCGGCAAAACGAGCAAGAGGCTGACCGCATCGGCATTCTCAACCTGGAGAAAGCCGGCTACGACCCACGGTCCATGCCAACCATGTTCGAGCGCTTGATGCGCCAGTACCGTTTCGATGCCAAGCCGCCTGAATTCCTGCTGACTCACCCGGTAACCGAATCGCGGATCGCCGACACCCGCAACCGTGCGGAGCAAGCCAAGCTGGGTGGCATTGAGGACAGCCTGCGCTATCAACTGATCCGTGCTCGGGTGCAACTGTATTACGAAGACACCCCGGGGCTGGCCGCCAAACGTTTCCAGGCCCAGCTGGATGAAAATCCGAAGAACGATATCGCGCGTTATGGCCTCGCCATCGCTCAGATCAAGGGTGCCCAGTTCAACCTGGCCCGGGAAAACCTCAAGCCGCTGCTGGCCAAGGCGCCCAACGACATCACCTACAACCTGGCGCAGATCGAGCTGGACATGACCAACAATCGCCTGCCGGATGCCCAGCAGCGTACGGACCGAATGTTGACGCAATATCCAGGCAACTATCCGCTGAACCAGGTTCGTGTGGATCTGCTGCTCAAGCAGAACCGCAACGCTGACGCGGAAAAAGCCCTGGAAGGATTGTTGAAGTCTCGCCCGGACGATCCGGACGTCTGGTACCAGGTTGCGGAAACCCGTGGGTTGTCGGGCAATATCATCGGCCTGCATCAGGCCCGGGCCGAGTACTTCGCGCTGGTGGGAGATTTCAAGCAGGCCATCCAGCAATTGGATTTCGCCAAGCGTCGCGCCGGCAGCAACTTCCCGCTTTCGTCACGTATCGACGCACGCCAGCGTGAACTGATCGACCAGGAACGCATGATCAAAGACATGATGGGCTAAACCTTTCAGCCACAAAAAAGCCCCGCTCTCGAACATCGAGAGCGGGGCTTTTTATTGGACTAGCGGATTACTCGGCCAGTTTGAAGGTAATGAAGCTGGCACGCCCCTGACGCAGGACGCGCATCGACACCGAACGGTTCTTCGGCAGCGCCTTGGCGATGTCGGTGAACTCTTTGGTGGAGTTGATAGCCTGGTTGTTCAGGTGGGTGATGACATCACCTGGTTGCAGGCCGATCAGGGAGGCAGGACCGTCCTGGACTTCCTTGATCACTACACCGCTCTTGAGGTCGAAGCTCTTTTTCTGTTCGTCGGTCAACTCGACTACAGCAATGCCCAGGCGATTGCTGCTGCGCTCGGCACCTGGCTTGCTGTTGCCCAGCGCATCCAGCGCCGCGCCTTCTTCCGGGATCGCACCGACGGTCAGTTCGACGTTCTGGCGCTTGCCGTCACGAATCACTTCCAGCTTGGCCTTGCTGCCGGCCTTGAGCGCGCCCACCAGGTGTGGCAAGTCCGCAGACATGACGATCGGCTGGCCGTTCATGCTCAGGATCACGTCACCGACTTGCAGGCCACCTTTGGCAGCAGGGCCATCGTCCTGGATCTGCGCGACCAGGGCACCGGCCGGCTTGTCGAGACCGAAGGATTCAGCAAGATCCTTGTTCACTTCCTGGATCACCACGCCCAGCCAGCCGCGGCTGACTTTGCCACCGGTTTTCAGCTGGTTCGAAACGTCCATGGCCACGTCGATCGGAATCGCGAACGAAACGCCCATGAAACCACCGGAGCGGGTGTAGATCTGCGAGTTGATGCCAACGACTTCACCCGCCAGGTTGAACAACGGACCGCCGGAGTTGCCCGGGTTGATCGGCACGTCGGTCTGGATGAACGGCACGTAGTTTTCGTTCGGCAGGCTGCGACCGATGGCGCTGACGATACCCTGGGTCACAGTATGGTCAAAACCAAACGGCGAACCGATGGCGACGACCCATTGGCCGGCTTTCAGGTCCTGGGATTTGCCCAGTTTCAGCACCGGCAGGTCCTTGCCTTCGATTTTCAGCAGGGCCACGTCGGAACGTGGGTCGGTGCCCACCAGCTTGGCTTTCAGCTCACTGCGGTCCGCCAGGCGCACCAGGATCTCGTCGGCGTCGGCAATCACGTGGTTGTTGGTGAGGATGTAGCCGTCAGGCGAGATGATGAAGCCCGAGCCCAGGGACTGGGCCTCACGCTGGCCGCCACCACCGCCACGCGGCGTGCGCGGCTGGGGCATGCCGCGTTCGAAGAACTCCCGCAGCATCGGCGGCAGGCCTTCCAGGTCGGGCATCTGCTGGTTGGAGACCTTACGATCCGGCAGCTTCTGCGTAGTACTGATGTTCACCACGGCAGGCGACGCCTGCTCCACCAGTTGTGTGAAGTCAGGCAGCTCGGCCGCTTGCGCGGTAACGGCCTGACCCAGCACCAGCACCGTGGCGACTATGGATAGGTAAGACTTCAAACGTGGTATCGACATACAGCTCCCGTTACGACGAGCAGGGTTGAGCGACAGGGTTCAATAAACGCCGAAAAACTGCGACCGACATTTTTGTTCCGCGAACAAAACAAGGCCAGGGCCGTTAAGCCCTGACCTATAAAAAACATAGGGGATATTAGCAAGTGAAAAAAATGATCCAGACATTTCATGCTCTCGGCAGAGGCAGGCATCGACTATCTCCTGCGCAACATTGAAATATCAGGATGAACATAGGATTAACAACTCAAGGCTTGGCGGGCACGGTGCCACTGCGTAGTGACAGCGCAATTCGCTCGGCGGTGCCAATCGGGATCTCGCCGACGACGGTCACCATCACCTCGCCTTCCAGGGTATTCAACCGCCGTGAAACGGCGACTGTCGGGCCCAACTGGGTGCGGGTCTCGTTTACGGTCGCACCGTTAAGCGGCTCCAGGAATACCGAAAAACGCGCCAGACCATCGTCATACATCAGACTGCTGACGGTTACCTTGGTGTGGGAGTCTTTATGGGCACTGCTGTTGACCAGCTGAAAGCCTGGTGGCAACCAGTCGAGGCGCCAATCCTGAGGGATCTCGACCTCCGGGGCCTTGGCGTTGGTCACCGCCACCGGCGTGCATTCGCCACTGGGCTGCAAATCACGATCGTCAGGCACCGATGTATTGAGCTGGGTGAACTGGAAACGCTCCAGCAACTGGCCCTGGTCGTTAAGCAACAATGACTTCAATGGCAGCGCAGTTTCACGATCCAGATGCAGCTCAAAACCATAACGGTATTGATCGCGGGGGGTCACGGAGACGATCACCGCATTCCGACCGGCCACGCGCGATTTGCCGATGACGGCAAGATCGTAGAACGCTTTGAGTTTTTGCGGATCAAGGGTACGCGCAGTGGCATTGGGAGAACCCCCAAGCCCGGCAACCAGCGTGCCGCTCACGCATTGGGTACGGCCATCGACGCGCAGGACTTCCTGAGCAGAACCATCGAGCTGCAAAAGCCGCTCACGGACCTGACCATTCTGGACACGATGCCAGATGTCATGGGTAGAAAAACTACCGTTACGCTCGTAGATGAAGGTGCCCTGAAAGCTTTGCTGCTGCTCCGCCCGCCCAAGACGCGTCAGCCAGTCTTGGGCTTCATCGGCATGGGCGGGGACTGCAAACCAGCCACTGAGCAAAAGCGCAAGGAGCGGTATGGCGCGCATAAAGCTCCTTGGCGGACTAGCGGTTTTCCAGGCTTGCAGCGCGGGCGTAAGGCAGAGCGCTTTCAGTGCCTTTCAAGGCCGATTCCTGTGCGTGTTGGCGCAGGTAGCCTGGAAGACGCTGATCCTGCCAGCCGGATTGCCCTTGAAGTACACCGTTGGCCATAGGCCCGGTGGTATCGGAGCTTTCCTTGTAGCCGGCCAATACGGCTGGACCCTTGACCTGCGGGCCGGCCATGACCGGTTGCTGGGTCTGCTGGGCCAGTTCGGCACCGGCGATTTCGTCCTGGTTGTACAGGCGAACACCTGCCAATACAGCGACGGTCACCGAAGCAGCGACTGCCAGACGGCCCAGGCTACGCCAAGGACCGCGAGCAGCTTTTGCCGGAACGGCTTCATCAGCCAGTGCAGCAGAAACGGCCGCAGCAATATCCAGACGAGGGATTAGAAGATCCTTGTGCATCACCGCCCGAGCGACTTGGTAACGAGACCAGGTATCACGGGTTTCGGCATCATCAAATGCATTAAGCACTCGACGAAGTTCCAGTTCATCCGCTTCGTTATCCATCACTGCGGACAGCGATTCCTGCAGGGCATCACGACTCATGGCGGTTCCTCTCTTGGCTGTCGCCGCTGTCTCAGTTTTCCTGCAACAACGGCTGCAGGGCTTTATCGATGGCTTCCCGAGCCCGGAAGATCCGGGAGCGTACGGTACCCACCGGACATTGCATGACGCTCGCAATGTCTTCGTAACTCAGACCATCGAATTCACGTAAAGTTAACGCCGTACGCAAATCTTCTGGCAGTTGTTGAATAGTGCGATGGACGGTTCCTTCGATCTCGTCGCGCAGCAATGCACGCTCCGGCGACTCGAGATCCTTGAGGCCGTGATCACCATCATAAAATTCAGCATCTTCCGAACTAACATCACTATCCGGCGGGCGGCGACCGCGAGAAACCAGATAGTTCTTCGCCGTGTTAATGGCGATGCGATACAGCCACGTGTAAAACGCACTGTCACCGCGGAAATTACCGAGTGCACGGTACGCCTTGATAAAGGCTTCCTGTGCAACGTCCTGCGCTTCATGGGTGTCGTGCACAAACCGCACGATCAACCCGAGAATTTTGTGCTGGTATTTCAGCACTAGCAGATCAAATGCCCGCTTGTCGCCGCGTTGAACGCGCTCGACCAGCTGCTGATCCTCTTCCTGGGTTAGCATGAACACTCCTCGTTGTACTTGAAGGAGGCTTGCATAACTAATCGATCAGGCTTGCAAACATAGACTCGGACTTTTCGCAAAAGTTCTCCCCCTCCAAGCAAGTTTCCGGCGCGCACTGATTTGGCACACACGAAAAACGCAGCGCGGGCAATGCCGGCTGCGCGAATAATCTGTCGCCAGTTTCCTGACGCGCCTGACACAGACGCGGCTCAGCAAATCCAGCGTGTTCCCAGCTTTCGGGCATCCTGCTATTGAGTCGGGGCCTATGCAAAAAGTTCCCATCCCAATCGCTGTCCGTTTCATGAAAGCCGTGCAGTTCGTTGCCCGTAGTCTCACAATGCCACGAATGCCCGGCTATTGTGCCGCTCCCCCCCTCTATATACTAGTGGGCCGTGTCACCCTTTGATTCGCCGATCCAGGCGTCCTGTTTGCGCCCCCTACGGATCGCTTTTTGCGGAATCCTTCAAATGAGCCAACAGTTTCAACACGATGTCCTGGTGATTGGCAGCGGCGCCGCGGGCTTGAGCCTTGCACTGACCTTGCCGGGCCACCTGCGCATAGCCGTACTGAGCAAGGGCGACCTCGCCAATGGCTCGACGTTCTGGGCCCAGGGCGGTGTCGCCGCGGTGCTCGATGACACCGACACGGTGCAATCCCACGTCGAAGACACCCTGAATGCCGGCGGCGGCCTGTGCAATGAAGAGGCGGTGCGCTTCACCGTCGAGCATAGCCGCGAAGCCATCCAGTGGCTGATCGACCAGGGCGTGCCCTTCACCCGCGACGAACATTCCGGCACCGACGACGGCGGCTTCGAGTTCCACCTGACCCGCGAAGGCGGCCACAGCCATCGGCGGATCATCCATGCCGCCGACGCCACCGGCGCCGCGATCTTCAAGACCCTGCTCGCCCAGGCCCGGCAACGCCCCAACATCGAACTGCTGGAACAGCGGGTCGCCGTCGACCTGATCACCGAAAAGCGCCTTGGCCTGCCGGGCGAACGCTGCCTCGGCGCCTACGTGCTCAACCGGGCCAGCGGCGAAGTCGACACCTACGGCGCGCGCTTCACCATTCTCGCCTCGGGCGGCGCAGCGAAGGTCTACCTCTATACCAGCAACCCCGACGGCGCCTGCGGTGACGGCATCGCCATGGCCTGGCGTTCGGGCTGCCGGGTGGCGAACCTGGAATTCAATCAGTTCCACCCCACTTGCCTGTATCACCCGCAGGCCAAGAGTTTCCTGATCACCGAAGCCCTGCGCGGCGAAGGCGCACACCTGAAGCTGCCCAACGGCGAACGTTTCATGCAGCGCTTCGACCCACGAGCAGAACTGGCCCCGCGGGACATCGTCGCCCGGGCCATCGACCATGAAATGAAGCGCCTGGGCATCGACTGCGTCTACCTGGACATCAGCCACAAGCCCGAAGCCTTCATCAAGACCCATTTCCCGACGGTCTACGAGCGCTGCCTGGCGTTCAATATCGACATCACCAAGGGCCCGATCCCGGTCGTCCCGGCGGCGCACTACACCTGCGGCGGCGTGATGGTCGACCAGAACGGCCGCACCGACGTGCCCGGCCTGTACGCCATTGGCGAAACCAGCTTCACCGGCCTGCACGGCGCCAACCGCATGGCCAGCAATTCGTTGCTGGAGTGTTTCGTGTACGCCCGCTCCGCCGCCGCCGACATCCTTGAACAGCTGCCGCGCATCCCGGTGCCGGCCGCCCTGCCCCGCTGGGACGCCAGCCAGGTGACCGATTCGGACGAAGACGTGATCATCGCCCACAACTGGGACGAGTTGCGGCGCTTCATGTGGGACTACGTGGGCATCGTGCGCACCAACAAGCGCCTGGCGCGGGCGCAGCACCGGGTTCGACTGTTGCTGGATGAGATCGACGAGTTCTACAGCAACTATAAAGTCAGCCGCGACCTGATTGAGCTGCGCAACCTGGCCCAGGTGGCGGAACTGATGATCCGCTCGGCCATGGAGCGCAAGGAAAGCCGGGGATTGCATTACACCCTCGACTACCCGCAAATGCTGCCCGAAGCGCGCGACACTATTCTGGTGCCAACCACCTACGGCGGCTGAACTTCAAGCGCACCCGCAGGCGCCGATGCACATCGGTAGCCTGCGAATCCCGTGGCACGCAGATCGAACGCACCCGCCAGTCACCCTGCACCCGAAAGCGCAGCACCACGATCAACGGCAACGCCAGGCTGTCGGGGCGCAGTTGCACGCTGTGCCAGCCACGCGCGGCGCTCCACAGTTGCCAGCCATCCTCGTCGCGGCGCAGGCCACGGATCGACGAACGGTGAGTCAGCAGGATATGACGCGGCAATACCCAACCGGCATGGGCCAGGCACAACAAGGCGCCAAAGGCTCCGAACCACGGGGACACATCGAGAAACCACAGCGCACCCAGTGCGAACGCCTGGGCGAAAAGATAAGCCGCCAGCAACTGCCCGGAGGCGTGCCAGCGGCATTCGAACGTATTACTTGGGCTGGACACGATCCAGAATCATCCGAACCATGCGCTGCAGCTCCGGGTCTTCCGATTCGGCGCGTTCCATGAACCAGCCGAACATGTCCTGATCCTCGCATTCCAGCAGCTTGCGGTAGCAGTCGCGGTCGACGTCGTTGAGGTGCGGATAGACCTCCCTGACGAACGGTACCAGCAACACGTCCAGTTCAAGCATGCCGCGGCGGCTGTGCCAGTAGAGGCGATTGAGTTCTACATCTTCGACCATGGAGCGCTCCTCAAATAGAGCGCAAGTATACAGGCCGAAGCTGCCTGGAACAGTCGGCTTTGGTCGGCCATACGGAAACTATCCATTTGCCGGGCGCCCCTCTATGATGCACTCATGACTTTTTAACCTGCGATGACCCATGGCTGACTCTGCTTTTTTCTGCCCCCTGTCCCACGAAGGCGTTCTCGCCGTCCGCGGTTTCGACGCTGCCAAGTTCCTCCAGGGACAACTGACCTGCAACCTTAACTACCTGAGTGACACCCAGGCCAGCCTGGGCGCGCGCTGCACCCAGAAAGGGCGCATGCAGTCGAGCTTCCGCATCCTGCTGCAAGGCGATGGCGTGCTGCTGGCCATGGCCACCGAACTGCTGGAGCCACAACTGGCGGACCTGAAAAAGTACGCCGTGTTCTCCAAATCCAAACTCACCGACGAAAGTGCTGCCTGGGCGCGTTTCGGTGTGTCGGATGCCGATCAGGTACTGGCCGGCCTCGGCCTCCAACTACCCGCCGAGACCGACAGCGTGGTGCGCAGCGACGACCTGATCGCCATCCGCGTATCGCCGGGCCGTGCCGAACTCTGGGCCCCCGCCGCCCAAGCTCAAACCCTGCACGGCCAACTCGCCGCACAATTGAACGAAGGTGAACTGAACCAATGGCTGCTGGGCCAGATCCGTGCCGGTATCGGCCAGGTCATGCCCCAGACCCGCGAACTGTTCATCCCGCAGATGCTCAACCTGCAAGCCGTCGGCGGCGTCAGCTTCAAGAAAGGCTGCTACACCGGCCAGGAAATCGTCGCGCGCATGCAGTATTTGGGCAAACTCAAGCGTCGCCTGTATCGCCTGAGCCTGAATGCCGGCGAGCTGCCTGAGCCCGGCACCCCACTGTTTTCCCCGAATCACAATAGTGCCATCGGCGAGGTGGTGCTTGCCGCCCGTGCCGATCAGGCGATTGAACTTCTAGCGGTGCTGCAAGCCGAAGCAGCAGAGAGTGGCGATGTGCATGTAGGCACGCTGGAAGGCCCCGGCCTTCAGCTGCTCGACCTGCCCTACCAGCTGGACCGTGATCGCGAGATCCAGCGCTGATCGTCGTACCTTTTTGCTACACCCTAGAGATCTTGAATGAACAAGCTGGCGGAAAAAGTCCAACAGGCGTTGGTTGTGGCCATCGATAACGATGACCTGGTTCTGCCAACGCTGCCGGAAGTGGCCCTGAACATTCGTCAGGCCGCCGAAGACCCGGACATCAGCATCAGCCACCTGAGCAAAGTGATCGGCCGTGACACTGCCTTGTCGGCACGGCTGATCAAAGTGGTCAACAGCCCGCTGTTGCGCGCGACCCAGGAAGTCACCGACCTGCACACCGCCATCACCCGCCTGGGCACCAACTACAGCAGCAACCTGGCGATCGGCCTGGTGATGGAACAGATCTTCCACGCCCGTTCCGAGGTGGTCGAACAGAAGATGCGCGATGTCTGGCGGCGCAGCCTGGAAGTGGCCGGCGTGAGCTATGCGTTGTGCCGCAACCACAGCCAGTTGAAGCCTGACCAGGCGGCGCTGGGTGGGCTGGTGCACCAGATTGGCGTGCTGCCGATCCTGACCTACGCCGAAGATCACTATGAACTGCTGTCCGATCCGGTCAGCCTCGATCACGTGATTGAAAGCATCCACCCGTTGCTGGGGGACAAGCTGCTGCGGCGCTGGGACTTCCCGGAAATGCTGGTGAACCTGCCGGCGCAGTACATGAACCTTGAGCGCGACTCCGAGCGCCTGGACTATATCGACCTGGTGCAGGTCGCCGTGTTGTATTGCCACCGCGACACTGACCACCCGCTGGCCAGCGTGCCGATATTGACGGTACCTGCGATCAAGAAGCTGCGACTCGACCCCTACAGCGACACCTTGCGCGCCGAGCTGGATGAAGCACGGTCGATGTTCTACTGATTACCCCGCGATAAAACTGACCCGCACTTTCAACCCCGCCAACTCTCCGTCATGCAAGCTGATCTGCGCCAGGTGTGCCCGGCAGATCTCGCCAACAATCGCCAACCCCAAGCCCGCCCCCAAGCCCTGCTGGCTGCGCCGATAGAAGCGCTCGAACACTCGGTCCCGCTCATCCAGCGGGATGCCCGGGCCGTCATCTTCCACCTCAAGTACCGCCGGCGCCGTGACCCGCAAGATCACGTTGCCGCCCGGGGGCGTGTGGGCCAGGGCGTTGTCCACCAGGTTGCTCAACAACTCGTTCAACAAGGTGGGCTCGCCCCGCAGCCACACCGGTTCATCCGCCTCCAGCGCCAGGGCCACGCCACGCGCATGGGCCAGCGGCGCCATGGCCATGCCCAGCTCGCGAGCCAACTGGCTCAGGTCCAGCAACTGGGCCCCGCCTTCGGCAATCGCCCGGGCGCCGTTTTCGATGCGCGCCAGCGAGAGCAATTGATTGGCCAGGTGAGTCAGGCGATCAGTGCCCTGGGCTGCGGTTTCCAGGGTGGTGCGCCAGGTAGCCGGATCTTCGGCACGCAGGCCAAGCTCCAAGCGTGCCTTGAGCGCTGCCAACGGAGTGCGCAGCTCATGGGCGGCATCGGCAATAAACTGTGCCTGGCGCTCGAACTGCCCGCGCAGGCGTTCGGTGAAATGGTTGAGCGCATGTACCAGCGGGCCCAATTCATGCTGCACCTCCACCAGCGGCAATGGCCGCAGGTCATCGGGCTGACGCTCTTCCACGGCCGTGCGCAAGCGCTCCAACGGCCGCAGCGCCGCACTCACGGCAAAGAACACCAACAACAATGCACCGATGGCCAGCATCCCCAGGCGCAGCAAGGTATCGGCCATCAGGCTGCGCGCCATCGCCACCCGCGCTTCGTCGGTTTCGGCCACGCGGATTTCCGCCATGCCGTTCATGTTCGGTTCGGAGACTGCCTTGAGCAGGCTGACCACTCTCACGTTCTGGCCCTGATACCTGGCGTTATAAAAGCGCGCCAACGCCGGATAGTCATCGGTGCGTGGAGTTCCCGGCGGCGGGCCCGGCAGGTTTTCGTAGCCGGAGATCAGCTTCTGGTGAATATCGTTGACCTGGTAGTAGATCCGCCCGGCGCTGTCGTAGGCGAACGTATCCAGGGCGACGTAGGGCACATCGGCACTCAAGGTACCGTCGCGGTGGGACAGGCCGGCCGCAATGGTCCGCGCCGAGGCCAACAGCGTTCGGTCGTAAGCCGTGTCCGCCGCCTCGCGCCCATTCCAGTAAGCGCTCAAGCCGCTGGCAATCATCAACACCACCAGCAACAGCGCCAGGTTCCACAGCAGGCGCCAGCGCAGGCTGCTGGGCTTATGCATCGCGGGCTTCCAGCAGGTACCCCAGGCCACGGAAGGTGACGATGGCCACAGGCTGGCCATCGAGTTTCTTGCGCAGGCGGTGCACGTAGATTTCGATGGCATCGGGGCTGGCCTCTTCATCCAGGCCAAACACCTGGGAGGCCAGTTGCTCCTTGCTCATCACCCGGCCAGGACGCGCGATCAGCGCCTCAAGCACCGCCTGCTCGCGGGAGGTCAACGTCAGCAATTCGCCGCCCAGGGTGAAGCGCCGCGTGTCCAGGTCGTAAATCAGCACACCACACGCCTGTTGCCGCTCACCGCCCAGCACGCTACGGCGCAGCAGCGCCTTGACCCGGGCTTCCAGCTCCGTCAGTTCGAACGGCTTGGCCAGGTAGTCATCCGCACCCAGGTTAAGGCCATGCACGCGGTCTTTCACATCACTGCGTGCGGTCAACATCAACACCGGCAGATTTTTCCCACGGGCCCGCAGGCGCGCCAATACTTCAAAACCGTCCATGCGCGGCAGGCCCACATCGAGAATCGCCACCGCGTATTCCTCGCTGCTCAAGGCCAGGTCCGCCGCCACTCCGTCGTGCAACACGTCGACGGTCAAACCCGTGCTCTTGAGCGCCTGGGCGACACTTTCGGCTAGCTGCAGATGGTCTTCGACCAGAAGGACACGCATGGGTTTTTACCTCGTTCGGGGGTGGTCGGCGCCACGCTTTGCCGGGGAGTTTACAGGCGCGGCCTGCGCTGTGAAGCCCGAAAACATTGAAAGGCGACTGAAAGGTTAGTGAAAGCTTCGCCCTTTAGCATCCAGCCACGGTGGGTTTCGCCTGCCGAGCTATTTCACCCATAGCGCCCGAAAAACGCCTCGAAGCGTTTTCGCCAAAATAAGAACAATAACGGAGTACACCCACGATGCTGCGCACACAGCCGCCTGCTCGTTCTTCTCGTATCACCCAGACCGCCCTTGCCAGTGCCGCCGCCCTCGCCGGCTTTTCGCCCGCAGGCCAGGCCGCCTTTTTCGAGGACAGCACCGCCACCCTCGAAACCCGCAACATGTACTTCAACCGCGACTTTCGCGACGGCACCAGCGCACAACAATCCAAGCGCGACGAGTGGGCCCAGGGCTTCATGCTCAACCTGCAGTCGGGCTATACCGACGGTACCGTCGGCTTCGGCGTGGATGCGCTGGGCATGCTCGGGGTCAAGCTCGACTCCAGCCCCGACCGCACCGGCACCGGGCTGTTGCCGACACACGACGACGGCCGCGCCGCCAACGAATATTCCAAACTCGGCCTGACCGGCAAAGTGAAGATCTCCGCCACCGAGCTGAAGATCGGCGCGCTGATCCCCGAATTGCCGATCCTCAAGCCCAACGACGGGCGCATCCTGCCGCAGACGTTTGAAGGCGGCCTGCTCAGTTCCAGGGAATTCAAGAACCTGGTGTTCACCGGCGGCCGCCTGAACAAGGCCAAGGACCGCGACGACACCAACTACGAAGACATCGGCCTCAACAACAAGAACAGCCGCTTCCTCAGCGGCGCCACCGGCAAGCATTTCGACTTCGGCGGCGTGGACTATAAATTCGCCGACAAGATCACCGGCAGCTACCACTTCGCGCAACTCGACGACGTGTACCGCCAGCATTTCCTCGGCCTCGTGGCCTCGCGCCCGATGGGCCCCGGCACCTTCGGCGCCGACCTGCGCCTGGCCGTCAGTGACGACACCGGCGCGGCGCGCGGCGGCAAGATCGACAACACCTCCCTCAACGGCCTCTTCAGCTATGCCCTCAATGGCCATAAGCTCAGCGCCGGTTACCAGCACATGTCCGGCGACAGCGCCTTTCCCTACGTGGACGGTAGCGATCCTTACCTTGTCAACTTCGTGCAGATCAACGACTTTGCCGGCGCCGAAGAACGCTCCTGGCAGGCCCGCTACGACTACGACTTCGCCAAGCTGGGGATTCCCGGCCTGAGTTTCATGAGCCGTTACCTGTCGGGTGACAACATCAAGCTCAAGAACGGCGAGACCGGCAAGGAGTGGGAACGCAACAGCGAGATCCGCTACGTGGTGCAAAGCGGCACGTTCAAGGACGTGGCCGTGCGTCTGCGCAATGCCACCTACCGTTCCAACTATTCGGCCCGTGATGCGGATGAAGTGCGCCTGCTGGTGAGCTACAGCGTCGCACTCTGGTAACAGCAACCTCATAACAACAATGATGGAGATGAACATGACCCTTTCACTGCGTAAATTTGCCCTGACGGCCAGCTGCATGCTGTTCGCCAGCCAACTGCTGGCCGCCGAGCCCAAGCGCCCGGAGTGCATCGCCCCGGCGTCCCCTGGCGGTGGTTTCGATCTGACCTGCAAACTGGCGCAGAGCGCGCTGGTCAACGAGAAACTGTTGAGCAAGCCGATGCGCGTGACCTACATGCCCGGCGGCGTGGGCGCGGTGGCCTACAACGCCGTCGTGGCGCAGCGTCCGGCCGACGCTGGCACGCTGGTGGCGTGGTCCAGCGGCTCGCTGTTGAACCTGGCCCAGGGCAAATTTGGCCGCTTCGATGAAAGCGCCGTGCGCTGGCTCGCGGCCGTCGGCACCAGCTACGGCGCCATCGCGGTGAAAAACGATTCGCCCTACAAAAACCTCGACGATCTGGTCAAGGCCCTGAAGAAAGATCCGGGCAGCGTGGTCATCGGTTCCGGCGGCACCGTCGGCAGCCAGGACTGGATGCAAACCGCCCTGATCGCCAAGGCCGCCGGCATCAACCCGCGTGACCTGCGTTACGTGGCACTGGAAGGCGGCGGCGAGATCGCCACCGCCCTGCTCGGCGGCCATATCCAGGTAGGCAGTACCGACATCTCCGACTCCATGCCGCACATCCTCAGTGGTGACATGCGCCTGCTGGCGGTGTTCTCCGACGAACGCCTGGACGAGCCGGAAATGAAGAACATCCCGACCGCCAAGGAACAAGGCTACGACATCGTCTGGCCGGTGGTGCGTGGCTTCTACCTCGGGCCAAAAGTCAGCGACGAAGACTATGCCTGGTGGAAAGACGCCTTCGACAAACTGCTGGCTTCCGAAGAGTTCGCCAAGCTGCGTGACCAGCGCGAGCTGTTCCCGTTCGCCATGACCGGCCCGGAGCTGGACACCTACGTGAAGAAACAGGTGGCTGACTACAAAGTGCTGGCCAAAGAGTTCGGCCTGATCCAGTAATCGCCCCTCTGTGGGAGCGGGCTTGCTCGCGAAAAACTTCAACGATGACGCGTGCTGCCTGTATAAACGCGACGTCCTGGCGTTCTTCGTGAGCAAGCTCGCGCCTACAAGAGTCTCCAAGGAGTTTCCCATGCTCTTACAACGCATTTTCGCCTCAGTGATGTTGCTGGTATGTGCCGGCCTCGCACTGATGGCCTGGCCATATCAGGCGTCGTTTTCCTACGAGCCGGTAGGGCCTCGGGCCTACCCGCTGCTGATGCTCGGGCTGATGGGCCTGGGCCTGATCTACATGCTGTTTCGTCCACAGCCCACCAAGCACACAGAAGAAGAGCCCGCGCTGGACCGCCAGACCCTGATCAAGATCGGCATCTGCGTCGGGTTGCTGCTGGTGTTTGCCGGCACCTTCGAACCCTTGGGTTTCATCCTCAGCAGCATGCTGATCGGCATTCCGATGGCGCGCCTGTATGGCGGCCGCTGGATGCCCAGCGTGGTGATCGTGACCTTGATGAGCATCGGTCTTTACCTGCTGTTCGACAAGGCCATGGATGTACCGCTGCCGCTCGGCCTGCTTGAAGTTCTGGAGAACTGATATGGATACGTTCAGCTATTTGGGCCAGGGCTTCGGCGTTGCACTGACCCCTTACAACCTGATCACCGCACTGTGCGGCACCTTGATCGGCACCGTGGTCGGCCTGTTGCCGGGCCTTGGGCCGATCAACGGCGTAGCGCTGTTGATCCCCATCGCATTTGCCCTGGGGCTGCCGCCTGAGTCGGCCTTGATCCTGTTGGCGGCCGTGTACCTGGGCTGCGAATACGGCGGGCGCATCAGCTCGATCCTGTTGAACATCCCGGGTGAAGCTTCCACCGTGATGACCACCCTCGACGGCTACCCGATGGCTCGCAAAGGCCTGGCGGGCGTGGCGTTGTCGCTGTCGGCGTGGAGTTCGTTCATCGGTGCGTTTATCGCCACCTGCGGCATGGTGCTGTTCGCCCCGCTGCTGGCCAAATGGGCGATTGCCTTCGGCCCGGCGGAATATTTCGTACTGATGGTGTTTGCCATCGTCTGCCTGGGCGGCATGGCCGGTGACAAGCCGCTGAAGACCTTTGTCGCGGCATTGATCGGCCTGTTTCTGTCAGCAGTGGGTATCGATGCCAACAGCGGCGTATACCGCTTCACCGGCGATAACATCCACCTGACCGACGGCATCCAGTTCGTGGTGCTTGTATTGGGCCTGTTCTCCATCAGCGAGATCCTGTTGCTGCTGGAAAAAACCCACCGTGGCCAGGAAGCCGTGAAAGCCACCGGACGCATGATGTTCAACCTGAAGGAAGCTTCCGCGGTATTCGTCGTGAATATTCGCTGCGGCCTGCTGGGTTTCATCATGGGTGTATTGCCGGGCGCGGGTGCCACACTGGCCTCGGCCGTGGCCTACATGACCGAAAAACGCCTGGCCGGTGCCAGCGGTAAATTCGGCCAGGGCGACATGCGCGGCCTCGCGGCTCCGGAAACCGCGATCGGCGCTTCCGCCTGCGGCGCCCTGGTGCCGATGCTGACCCTCGGCGTACCCGGCTCGGGCACCACGGCGGTGATGATCGGCGCCCTGTCGCTGTACAACATCACCCCCGGCCCGCTGCTGTTCCAACAGCAACCGGACATCGTCTGGGGCCTGATCGCCTCGTTGTTTATCGCCAACATCATGCTGGTGATCCTCAACATCCCGATGATCCGCATCTTCACCCGCATCCTTGCCGTGCCGAACTGGGCACTGGTGCCGGTGATCGCCATCATCACTGCGATCGGTGTGTACGCGGTTCACGCCACCACCTTCGACCTGTTCCTGATGGTCGGCATCGGCATCTTCGGCTACATCCTGCGCAAGCTGGATTTCCCGCTCTCGCCGGTGCTGCTGGGCTTTATCCTCGGCGGGTTGATGGAGCAGAACCTGCGTCGTGCGCTGTCGATTTCCAACGGCGAATTGCAGATCCTCTGGTCGAGCCCGATCACCTTCGGCGTGTGGGTACTGACGGCCTTGATGCTGTTGTTCCCGCTCCTGCGCATCTGGCGCAAGCGTTCCCTGCAGCGTCGTGCCGTGGCCGATGTCTGAGGCCACGTTCAGAAACTGGTGGGCAACACCGCTGGTCGGTCTGCTGGGCGGGTATCTCGCCAGCCAGATCGGCTGGCCACTGCCGTACATGGTCGGCTCGTTGCTGGCGATCATCCTGGTGCGCTGCCTGACACCCTGGCAGCTCGCGGAAATTCCCGGCGGCCGCAAATGCGGCCAATGGGTGGTGGGCATCGGCATCGGCCTGCACTTCACCCCGGTGGTGATCGAGCAGGTGATGAGCCACTTCGGCCTGATCTTCTTCGGCGCGCTGGTCACCAGCCTCTCCAGCATTGTGGGTGTGTGGTTGATGCGCCGCAGCGGTGAAGACCGCGCCACGGCGTTTTTCTCGAGCATGCCAGGTGGATCGGGGGAGATGGTCAACCTCGGCGCACGCAATGGCGCAGTGCTCAGCCGCGTCGCGGCGGGCCAGAGTTTGCGGGTATTGGTGGTGGTGCTCTGCGTGCCGGCGGCGTTCAAGTATTTGCTGGGGGAAGGTGCCCCGCAGTTTCATCCGGCGACGGTGGATTGGACCTGGCTGGCGCTGCTGTTTCCCGTCGGCGCCCTGGTGGCCTGGGGCTGGCAACGCTTGCGTCAGCCAAACCCCTGGCTGTTCGGGCCGCTGCTGGTCAGTGCCGCCGCCAGCATTACCTGGGACTTGCACATCGGGCTGCCCGACGGCGGCAGCCAGATCGGCCAGTGGCTGATCGGCAGCGGCCTGGGCTGCCACTTCAACCGGCAGTTCTTCCGGCGCGCGCCGTTGTTCATGGGACGTACGTTGATCGGTACGGCGTTGACCATGTTGATTGCGACGCTGGCGGCTGTGGGCTTGAGTGCACTCACACATCTGGACCTGCGTTCGCTGACACTGGGCATGATGCCAGGCGGAATTGCGGAAATGAGCCTGACGGCGGAAACCCTGCAATTATCGGTGCCGTTGGTGACGGCGATGCAGGTGATGCGTTTGTTGTTTGTGCTGTTTCTGGCGGAGCCGTTGTTTCGGCACTGGAACCGGCAGCCAGACAAAATCTGAAGCCCAAGAGACATTCAATTGTAGGAGCTGTCGAGCTTTAGCGAGACAGCTCCTACATTGGAGCTATGTCAAACCGGCGGCAATCGCCACTCGATCGGCGTCTCGCCATTCTGCTCAAGAAACTTGTTGGTGCGGCTGAAATGCCCGCAGCCAATAAACCCTCTATAGGCCGACAACGGCGACGGATGCACCGACGTCAGCACCAGGTGCTTGGTGGCGTCGATCAGCTTCTGCTTGCCCTGCGCATGGGCGCCCCACAGCAAGAACACCAAGTGCGGCTGATGCTCGCTCACCACTTCAATAATCCGATCGGTAAAGAACTGCCAGCCCTTGCCCGCATGGGCGTTGGCATTCGCGCGCTCCACGGTCATGGTGGTGTTGATCATCAGCACGCCCTGGTCGGCCCAGCTTTGCAGGTAGCCGTGGTTGGGAATGTCGATGTTCAGGTCACGCTTGAGTTCTTTGTAGATATTGACCAGCGACGGCGGTGCCGGCACGCCCGGTTGCACCGAGAAGCACAAGCCGTGGGCCTGGCCCGGGCCGTGATACGGGTCCTGGCCGAGGATCACCACCTTGACCTTGTCCAGGGGCGTTGAGTTGAGTGCGTTGAAGATCATCGGGCCGGGTGGATAGATCTCCTTGCCTGCCGCGTGCTCCTGGCGCAGGAATTCCCGCAACTGGGCCATGTACGGCTGGTCGAACTCGTCACGCAGGGCGTGTTTCCAGCTGGGTTCGAGTTTGATACGGTCGTCGGTGGTCATGGTTACGCTGTCTAGTCAAAAGAATGAGGCGAACCCTAGGAAAGCCGACCTTGCTTGTCAATTGATCTGACGCAGATACCGCACTTTCCTGCGAAGCGATCATACTGAACCTTCACTTTATCGATTGAGGTCATGATGAACCTGCACTTCGAAGAGCTGATTGGCACCGGCGGCGCCCGCGTTGGCATCGCCAGTCTGGACGCGGAAAAATCCCTCAATGCCTTGTCGTTGCCGATGATCCTGGCCCTGAGCGAACGCCTGGACGCCTGGGCCAAAGACCCGCAAATCGTCTGCGTGCTGCTGCGCGGCAATGGCCCCAAGGCCTTTTGCGCCGGTGGCGAAGTACGCAGCCTGGCCCAGGCCTGCCGTGAACATCCCGGCGAAGTACCGGCGCTGGCCGCGCAATTTTTCGCCGCGGAATACCGCCTCGACTACCGCCTGCACACCTACCCCAAACCGCTGATCTGCTGGGGCCACGGCTATGTGCTGGGCGGTGGCATGGGCTTGCTGCAAAGCGCCGCCGTGCGCATCGTCACGCCAAGCAGCCGCCTGGCCATGCCGGAAATCAGCATCGGCCTGTACCCGGACGTGGGCGCCAGTTGGTTCCTGTCTCGCCTGCCCGGCAAGTTGGGGTTGTTCCTCGGCCTGACCGGCGCCCATATGAATGGCCGCGACGCCCTGGACCTGGGCCTGGCCGACCGCTTCCTGCTGGATGAACAACAAGACGAACTGCTTGAAGGCCTGCTGCAACTGAACTGGCAGGAACAGACCGACATGCAGCTCAACAGCCTGCTCAAGGCCCTGGCCCAGGAAGCCGCCGGCCAGTTGCCCGAAGCCCAATGGCTGCCGCGCCGTGGGCAGATCGACGAGTGGCTGGACGTGGGGGATGTGCGCTGTGCGTGGCGAGCCTTGAGCCAGTTACGCGATCACACCGACCCGCTGCTCCGCCGCGCAGGCAAGACCCTGAACGAAGGCTGCCCGCTGACCGCGCACCTGGTGTGGGAACAGATCCAGCGCGCGCGGCACCTGTCCCTGGCCCAGGTGTTCCAGATGGAATACACCTTGAGCCTGAACTGCTGCCGTCACCCGGAATTCAGCGAAGGTGTGCGGGCGCGGTTGATCGACAAGGACCAGCAGCCACACTGGCACTGGCCGGACATCAACTTGATCCCCGAGGCCGTGGTGCAGGCGCACTTCCACAAGGTCTGGGAAGGGCGGCATCCGCTGGCGGACCTGTCTGACTATTGAGCGTCCGCCGGCGCTTTTTTGCCCTCGAACGTGAAGGCACAATTATCGGGTTGGTGGTCGTCGCACTGGAAAACCTGTTGCCCGAAAGCATCGGTGCCCGGTACCCAATGCGTGGTATCTGCCAGCGACATCGCCCCCCCGGCTTGGGCCGTGCCGTACCTCAGGGTGACTGTCTTACCCCTCAGGGTTTTATAAATGCACTTTTCCAGATAGCCATGCTTGCGCTCGTCCTGCTCGCTAGGAGTAAAAAGCGCGCCGACAAAGGTTTCCACGAATTCCCCGCCGCTCATTGCCTGGCTTATCCATGGCGAGTCGCTGTCAGTTCCCTGAAAGTGACCGTCAACGTAGCGTACAGCACTCGGGTAAGGACAGGATTGCGCTGCTGCCAACGTACTGACGCCAAGAAAAGCAAAAAATAACAGGTAGAGCGGGCTGACGTTCATGTCATGGGTTCCATCAGTCGATGCTGGAAGCGATACGCCAAACAGGCGACTGCTCCCAATTAACTACAGGCGTAACCCACAGGATAGCTGTCAAATATGACAGTGCCGACCAACGGTAAACAAAAACGGCGCCTGAGCGCCGTTTTTCCAATTATTCCTATCAGCGATGACCGCCGCCACGGCCTCCACCCTGACCACCACCCTGGCCATGTCCGCCACCATTACCCCAGTGACTGTTGCCCCAACCCTGGTTTGGGTAAGGCCGATAACCCGCGCGCGGCCCCGCAGGATAATAGCGAGGCGCCGGCTGGTAATAACGCGGCGACGGGTAATAACGCTGCGGTGGCGGGTAGTAACCCTGGCGGTAATGGTAATACGGGCCGCCGCCGTAGTAATACGCCGGCGCGGGCGCCGTGTAGACCTCGGAACCGTAGTAGGCCTGGCCGCCACCGTAATAAGGCGCGCACGCAGAAAGGGTCAAGCCGAGCAAAGCGATGAGAAGCAGTCGACGATACATGGCGGCCTCCTGGACCGCGGAAGAGCACACCCAGCGACGCTGGGGGGCGGCAAACAGCTTTCACTGCCTGACGAAATATCTGACATCAAAAACGGAATCTGGTGCGATTTAGACATAGATTGATACATCTGCCGGTCGCCTCATTGCAGTGCAATCCCGCACCACCACGACGCATATTCACCGCACGTTGCGCCCCCCTCCTCGCGCCAACCCGCGCCATTACTGCACCCGTGCCACTTGGCACGACTCTCGCTTTACCTCTCCCGTGCAGGAGTCATCACAGGTTCGCGGCACCACAATTTGCAATGGCTGACTAGGGTTCCGGCTCGCTAAGGCGAGTGGCTGGTCCGAGAGTCGGCGACCTCCAGTTGAGGTTACACGGCGGGATAAAAGCCCGGGAGACAAGCCACCGTTCACGGTGCCGCGTTGCTCCTGCTCGCCCTTGATCAACTGGAGAAGCATCCATGCCCTCGATACGTTTACCCGCCCTGCTCGCCGCCGCCTTCGCCGTCGTGGTGAGTTCTTCCGCCCAAGCCGCCCCCAAAGACCATTTCAGCGTGTGCTGGACGATCTATGCCGGCTGGATGCCGTGGGAATACGCCGGCAGCCAAGGCATCCTCGACAAGTGGGCCAAGAAGTACGGCATCAAGATCGACATGGTGCAGCTCAATGACTACGTCGAATCCATCAACCAGTACACCGCCGGCCAGTTCGACGGCTGCACCATGACCAACATGGACGCCCTGACCATTCCCGCCGCCGGCGGCGTGGACAGCACCGCGCTGGTGGTCAGCGACTTCTCCAATGGCAACGATGGCGTGGTCATCAAAGGTGAAGGCAAGACCGTCGCCGACCTCAAGGGCATGAACGTCAACCTGGTGGAACTTTCCGTGTCCCACTACCTGCTGGCCCGCGCCCTGGAGTCGGCCAACCTCAGCGAAAAAGACCTGAAAGTGGTCAACACCTCCGACGCCGACATCGCCGCCGCCTTCAACACCGACCAGGTCAAGGCCGTCACCACCTGGAACCCGATGCTCTCGGAGATCAAGGCCAAGCCCGGTGTCACCGAAGTGTTCGACTCCAGCAAAGTGCCCGGCGAAATCATGGACATGATGGTGGTCAACACCCAGACCCTCAAGGACAACCCCAAGCTGGGCAAAGCGTTGACCGGCGCCTGGTTTGAAGTGGTGGCGCTGATGAACGCGAAAAACGCCGCCAGCACCGACGCCCTGGAACACATGGCCAAGGCCTCCGGCACCGACCTCAAGGGCTTCCAGTCGCAACTGGACACCACCAAGCTGTTCGCCACGCCCAAGGAAGCCCTGGCCTTCGCCACCAGCGCGCAGTTGCCCGCCACCATGGGCAAAGTCGCCGAGTTCTCGTTTAAACACGGCCTGCTGGGTGAAGGTGCCAAGGACACCAACGCCGTGGGCATGAGCTTCGCCAATGGCGTGACCCGCGGCGACACCGCCAACCTCAAGCTGCATTTCGACCCCAGCTACGTACAGATGGCCGCCGACGGCACGCTGTAAGAGGACCCGGCCATGCGCCTGATCAACCGTCACCCGGAACGCTCCAGTCGCCTGCTGTTGGTGCTGCTGCCCTTCGCCCTGCTGCTGTTCGCCTACTTCGTGGGCTCGGCCGAGCGCCTGGCAGACAACCCCAACGACAAGCTGCTGCCCAGCGCCGCACAAATGGGCGACGCAGTGAAACGCCTGGCCTTCAGCGCCGACACTCGCACCGGTGAATACGTACTGTGGCAAGACAGCGCCTCAAGCCTGCGCCGCCTGGCGATCGGCCTGGGCATCAGCGCCCTCGCCGGCCTGTGCCTGGGCATTGCAGCCGGCACCTTGCCGCTGGTTGGCGCACCGTTGTCGCCGTTACTGACGGTGCTGTCGATGGTGCCGCCGCTGGCGATCCTGCCGATCCTGTTCATCGTGTTCGGGCTGGGGGAATTGTCGAAAGTGATGCTGATCGTGATCGGTATCACCCCGGCCCTGGCGCGGGACCTGGAACAGCGGGCACGGGAGATTCCCGTGGAGTTGCTGGTGAAGGCACAGACCCTCGGCGCCTCCACCTGGACCCTGATGCTGCGGGTGGTGCTGCCGCAATTGCTGCCACGTTTGCTGATCTCCCTGCGCTTGATGCTCGGCTCGGCGTGGCTGTTCCTGATTGCAGCCGAAGCCATCGCCTCCACCGACGGTTTGGGTTACCGGATCTTCCTGGTGCGCCGCTACCTGGCGATGGACGTGATCCTGCCCTACGTGGTGTGGATCACCCTGCTGGCCTGGCTGATGGACTGGGGCCTCAAGGCCCTGACCCGGCGCGCGTTCCCCTGGTACGAAGGAGCGCGGGCATGAGTTTTATCAGCGTCAACAATGTGTGGCAGCGCTATGGCGACCAGGTGGTATTGGAGCGCCTGAACCTGCACGTGGCCGAAGGCGAATTCTGCACCCTGGTCGGCACCTCCGGTTGCGGCAAATCGACCTTCCTGCGCCTGCTGCTGGGGCAGGAGACCGCCAGCCATGGCGAGATCCTGCTGGACGGTAAACCGCTCGCCGCCGAACCCGATGCCAGTCGTGGCGTGGTGTTCCAGCGCTACTCGGTGTTCCCGCATCTGACGGTGCTGGACAACGTTGCGCTGGGCCTTGAGTTGCCACGTTCAGCGTTGCTCGGCCGACTGTTCGGCAGCGCGAAAAAACAGGCCCGGGAACAGGCCGCAGCCCTGCTGCATAAAGTCGGTTTGGGCCATGCCCTGGACAAGTACCCGGCGCAGCTTTCCGGCGGTATGCAGCAGCGGCTGGCCATCGCCCAGGCGCTGATCATGAAGCCCCGCGTGTTGCTGCTGGACGAACCCTTCGGCGCCCTCGACCCGGGCATTCGCAAAGACATGCACCTGCTGTTGCTGGAGCTGTGGCGCGAAACCAGGCTGACGGTGTTCATGGTCACCCACGACCTCAGCGAAGGCTTCAGCCTCGGCACCCGCTTGCTGGTGTTCGACAAGGTGCGCCTCGACCCCCACGCCCCCGGCGCCTACGGCGCCCGCATCACCTACGACATCCCTTTGAACAGCGAGCGCCGCAAGGCGATCGCCGCCGAACTTGGAGCCACTTCCAAATGACCGACTCAACTCAATTGTTCCCACCTTTCGCCGAGGAAATGCTCCCCGGCGGCGGCCACCGTTCCTTTGTGCTCAAGCGCGGCCAACTGCTGCGCCTCACCGACATTCGCGGCGGCGCCAACGTCAGTTTGACCCTGCTCAATGCCAATGAAAAAACCGAGCGCCTGAACCTGCCCGACAGCCTCAAATGCCAACACACCGCCAAGCTCACCAACGGCCATTGCCTGTACTCGGACATGGGCCGCGTGCTGGCTGCCATCACCGCCGACACCTGCGGCTGGAGTGACAGTATCGGCGGCGTGTCATGCGCCTCCGAGGTCGCGGAAAAATACGGCAAAGGCCGCTATCAAGAGCTGCGCAACGGCTTCTACCGCAACGGCACCGACAACCTGCTGGTGGAACTGGGCAAGTGGGGCCTGGGGCTGTCCGACCTGCTGATGACCCTCAACCTGTTCAGCAAAGTCACGGTAGATGAAGCTGGCAGCCTGCACTTTGTCCCCGGTCACTCCAAGGCCGGCGACTACATCGAACTCTACGCACCGATGGACACACTGGTGGTGCTCACCGCGCTGCAACATCCCATGGACCCCAACCCCGAGTACGCGCCGCAGCCGCTGAAACTCAGCTGGATGAACGCCGACCCAAGCGTCGCCGAACACTGCCGTACCTCGCGCCCGGAAAACGAGCGCGGCTTTATCAACACCGACCGTCTGTTCGCCTGAGGACCTGCCATGTCTATCGCACTCGCCAAACAACCGGACGCGGCCGTGTACCGCGCGACCATTCCCGCCGGCGAACCCTGGCTGATGGAAGTCAAGGCCGGCCAGACCCTGCGCATCCTCGACCTTGAGGGCAACCAGGCGGTCGACACGCTGTTCTACAGCCTGAAAAACCCCAGGGAACGCTACGACGTGCAGCGCACCCTGCGTCGGCAAAACAGCGTGTACCTGAGCACCGGCAGCGTGCTGTATTCCAACCTCGGCCAGCCGATGCTGACCATCGTCGACGACACCTGCGGACGCCACGACACCCTTGGCGGCGCCTGCGCCCAAGAGAGCAACACCGTGCGCTACGCCCTGGAAAAACGCTACATGCACAGCTGCCGCGACAACTACCTGCGGGCCTGCGCCCACGATGGCCGGCTGGGTAAAAGCGACATCGGGCCGAACATCAATTTCTTCATGAACGTGCCGGTGACCGCCGATGGCGGGTTGACCTTCGAGGACGGGATTTCCGCCCCCGGCAAGTACGTCGACCTGCGGGCCGAGATGGACGTGATCGTACTGATCTCCAACTGCCCGCAACTGAACAACCCGTGCAACGGCTACAACCCAACCCCTGCGGAGTTACTGGTATGGAACTGAAGATCAAGCGGTTGCGCCAGTGGTTGTTCGCCCTGTGCCAGGCCCGCGCCGGGCAGTGCCTGCGAAAACGCTGAAGATCAACTGTGGAAGATGACCTGTAGGAGCTGGCTTGCCTGCGATAGCGGTGGATCAGCCAACATATGGGGTGACTGATCCACCGCCATCGCGGGCAAGCCCGGCTCCCACAGTTGATCTCCATTGGTGTTGAAATTTGCGCTGCGGACGACCGCAGCGCCATCCACATTTGCGGGACGGCCCGCATCCCAGGACAAGGCCGAGCACTCATCGGCCTGCGGGGTTTTGCCATGTTCGAAAAACTGTTGATCGCCAACCGTGGCGCCATCGCCTGCCGCATCCTGCGCACCTTGCGTGAGCTTTCGGTCAAGGGCGTGGCGGTGTATTCCGAAGCCGATGCCGCCAGCCTGCATATCCAGCAAGCGGATGAGGCCTACAGCCTGGGCGAAGGCGCGGCGGCCGGCACCTATTTGTCGGTGGAGAAAATCCTCGCCACGGCCAAGGCCTGTGGCGCCACCGCGATTCATCCCGGCTATGGCTTTCTATCGGAAAACGCCGCCTTCGCCGAAGCCTGCGAAACAGCAGGCATCGCCTTCGTCGGCCCGACGCCGGAGCAGCTGCGGGTGTTCGGCCTCAAGCACACCGCGCGCGCGTTGGCCAGGCAGCACAACATCCCGCTGCTGGAAGGCACCGAGCTGCTCAACAGCCTCGACGCCGCACTACTGGCCGGGGAAACCGTGGGCTATCCGATCATGCTTAAAAGCACCGCCGGTGGTGGCGGGATCGGCATGCGCGTGTGCCACAGCGCCGATGAATTGCGCGACTGTTTCGAGGCGGTGAAACGCCTGGGCCAGAACAATTTCAGCGATGCCGGTGTGTTTATCGAGAAGTACATCCAACACGCCCGGCACCTGGAAGTGCAGGTGTTTGGTGACGGCTGCGGCGAGGTCATCGCCCTCGGCGTGCGCGACTGTTCGGTGCAGCGGCGCAACCAGAAAGTGCTTGAAGAAACCCCGGCGCCGAACCTGCCCGACGGCATGGCGGATGAGCTGTGCCGTGCCGCCATCACCCTGGCCAAGGCAGTGGATTACCGCAGCGCCGGCACCGTGGAATTTATCTTTGATAGCGCCGATGGCCGCTTCTATTTTCTGGAAGTGAACACCCGGTTGCAGGTGGAACATGGCGTCACCGAGCAAGTGTGGGGCGTGGACCTGGTGCGCTGGATGGTGCAATTGGCCGCCGGGGAAATGCCGCCATTGCGGGAACTGCAACTGAAGCCTCACGGCCACGCGATTCAGGCACGCCTGTACGCCGAAGATCCGGGCCGGGAGTTTCAGCCAAGCCCGGGGCTTTTGACGTATGTGGACTTCCCGGTCGCTGAAGGCCTGCGCATCGACACGTGGGTGGAGGCCGGTTGCGAGATTCCGCCCTACTTCGACCCGATGATCGCCAAGCTCATCACCTGGGCGCCGACCCGCGAACAGGCACGCCTGGATTTGCATCAAGCCCTGAGCAACAGCCAACTGTACGGCGTGGAAACCAACCGCGATTATCTGCGCCAGATTCTGCTCGCTACACCGTTCGCCAGTGGCCATCCGTGGACGCGCTGCCTTGAAGATTTGGTGTACCACGCCAACACGTTTGAAGTGCTCAGCGCCGGCACGCAAACCAGTGTGCAGGACTATCCGGGGCGCCTCGGTTACTGGGCCGTAGGCGTGCCGCCGTCGGGGCCGATGGACAGTCGCGCGCTGCGCCTGGGCAATCGCCTGCTGGGCAATGCCGAGGGCACCGCTGCGCTGGAAATCACCATGAGCGGGCCGTTGCTGCGCTTCAATTGTGCGGCGGTGGTGGCGGTGACGGGTGCAAACATTGTGCTGCGCTTGAATGATGAAGCGGTACCGATGAACACCGCGTTGCTGATCCCGGCTGGCGCAACCTTGAACCTGGGCACCATCGCCGGGGCCGGTGCTCGCAGCTACCTTTGCGTGCGCGGCGGGCTGCAGGTTCCGGATTATCTGGGAAGCAAAAGTACCTTCACCCTTGGCCAGTTTGGTGGGCATGGCGGGCGGGCTTTGCGGGCGGGTGATGTGTTGCACTTACTGCCGTTGGAGGATGTCAGTTGCGGCAATACGCTAGTGCCTGAACCGCTTGGCGAGGTGCGAACACTGCGGGTGATCTACGGCCCCCACGGCGCGCCGGAATACTTCAAGCCCGAGTACATCGAGACGTTCTTTGCCACCCAGTGGGAAGTGCATTTCAACTCCAGCCGCACGGGTGTGAGGTTGATCGGGCCGAAGCCTCTGTGGGCGCGTACGGATGGCGGTGAGGCGGGGTTGCATCCGTCGAATATTCACGACAATCCGTATGCGATCGGTGCGGTGGATTTTACCGGGGACATGCCGGTGATCCTCGGCCCCGACGGCCCGAGCCTGGGTGGGTTTGTATGCCCGGTGACGGTGATCGAGGCGGACTTGTGGCAGTTGGGCCAGCTCAAGGCGGGTGACAAAATCTGCTTCACCCCCGTCGACATCAAGACTGCCCGCGACCTCGCCTTGAACTGGGATCAAGTGTGGGAGCCGGGCTTGCTCGCGATGCAGGCAACTCGGTCCGACAGGCAAACCGAGGCGATGCTTTCGCGAGCAAGCCCGCTCCCACATTTGATTGAGTCGCCTGTTGTTCTGGACATCGGCCAGGCCGACACCCGCCTCGTCGCCCGCCTCGCCGGCGACACCCACCTGCTCCTGGAAATCGGCGCCCCGGAACTCGACCTGGTGCTGCGCTTTCGCGCCCACGCCCTGATGCAAGCCCTCGAAGCACAAGCCCTGCACGGCGTCATCGACCTGACACCCGGCATCCGCTCCCTGCAAATCCACTACCAGCCCGAACAACTTACCCTCGCCGACCTCCTGGCGCTGATCACCGCCGAATGGCACGCCGTCTGCGCCAGCCAAAACCTGCAAGTGCCGTCGCGCATCGTCCACCTGCCACTGTCCTGGGACGACCCGGCCTGCCAACTGGCGATCGAAAAATACATGACCACCGTGCGCAAGGATGCCCCGTGGTGCCCGAGCAACCTGGAGTTCATCCGCCGCATCAACGACCTGGCCAACCTCGACGAAGTGCGCCACACCGTGTTCGATGCCAGCTACCTGGTGATGGGCCTGGGCGACGTCTACCTCGGCGCGCCCGTGGCCACGCCGCTGGACCCGCGTCACCGCCTGGTCACCACCAAGTACAACCCGGCACGCACCTGGACCGCCGAAAACTCCGTGGGCATCGGTGGCGCCTACCTGTGCGTGTACGGCATGGAAGGCCCCGGCGGTTATCAGTTCGTCGGGCGTACCTTGCAGATGTGGAACCGCTACCGGGAAGTCGCCGCGTTCGATGGCAAACCGTGGTTGCTGCGCTTCTTCGACCAGATCCGCTTTTACCCGGTGAGCGCCGATGAGCTGGTGCAGATACGCCGGGATTTCCCCCTTGGGCGGTTTGAACTGAGCATCGAACACAGCCAGTTGAACCTGACGGATTACCAGGCCTTTCTCGCGCAGGAAGCCGAAAGCATCGGCGCGTTTCGCGGGCAACAGCAGCGCGCGTTCAACGCCGAACGCGAACGCTGGATCGCCAGCGGCCAGGCGCATTTCGACAGCGAGGAACTCGCCGCACCACAGGGCGCAGACACGCCCTTGCAGGCCAACGAATACAGCATCGACAGCCACATCGCCGGCAATCTCTGGCAAGTGCAGGTCAGCGCTGGCGAACGCGTGGCGGCGGGAGATGTGCTGGTGATCCTGGAGTCGATGAAAATGGAAATCCCGGTAGTCGCACCGTTCGCCGGCACCGTGCGGGAAATTCCGGTGCAGCCCGGCAGCGGCATTGGCGCAGGCCAACGGGTGGTGGTGCTGGAGCGTGATTTGCAATAACGCGGCGGGGCTGTATCGTGCAAGGCACACCGGGTTTCACCGGGACCTTGTCCGATACAGCCTGAACCGACCGATGACCACGCCAACCCTCTGCCCCGCCTGCGGCGCCCGCAACGATTGCGCCCTGGCCGACCCGCGCACTGCCGACCAGGCGTGCTGGTGCTATTCCGTCAGCATCGACCCCGCAGTGCTCGAAGCCTTGCCGGCGGAACTGCGCAATAAAGCCTGCCTGTGCCCGCGTTGTGCCCAGGTGGACGAACAACTGCGCGGCAACGAGCGGTCGTAATGCGCGTAGATCGTTTCCTCAGCAACCTGCCGCGTTTCAACCGTAAACAGGTTCGCCTGTTGCTGGTGGAGCGGCGGATCAGCGTCGACGGCCAGGCCACCAGCGATCCGCACCACCCGGTAAGCGAGTTCAGCCGTGTGTTGCTGGATGACGAAGTGCTGCAAGCCGGCAAACCCGCGCGTTACTTCATGCTGCACAAACCCCAGGGCTGCGTCAGCGCCACGTCCGACCCGCAACACCCCACGGTGCTCGACCTGCTGGATGAACCGGACAAGCACGAGCTGCACATCGCCGGTCGTCTGGATTTCAACACCACCGGCCTGATGCTGATCACCAACGACGGCCAGTGGTCGCGCCGCCTGACCCAGCCGCAAACCAAACTGCCCAAGGTCTACTACGTCGAGACCGAGCAGGACATCGGCCCGCAATACGCGGCCACCTTCGCCGCCGGCCTGTACTTCGCCTTTGAAGACCTCACCACCCAACCGGCGGAACTGGAACTATTGGGCCCCAGAACGGCGCGCCTGAGCATCATTGAAGGGCGTTATCACCAGGTGAAGCGCATGTTCGGGCACTTCGACAACAAAGTGATACGCCTGCACCGCGAACGCATGGGACCGCTGGAGTTGGACGCAGCCCTTGCGCCAGGCCATTACCGGGCGCTTACAGAGGCTGAAATCCAACAGGTCTGATGACCGTTCAGCCGATGATGGCAAAAACCCACGCCATCGACTGGCGAACTGGCATCCCTGATGCTTGAATCAACCCAGCCAGCCGCAATCTGACTGGCGAGTCACCCCTACCTACAAGAAACACTTTGCCCGTCCGCACGCTTGACCTGCGGGCCTCTCACGGCAAATTGCCCGCCATAACAACACCCGTCGGCCAGCCAGTACCGGATCGACATGGGCCCTCACTTCCAGGCGTATGCCTACCTGTCACAAAGCTCGTGCAGAGTGATCTGCGCGCATTACCCGCTTGCCAGGAGTCTTACGACATGAGGCCAGAAATCGCTGTGCTGGATATACAGGGTCAGTATCGGGTTTACACGGAGTTCTATCGCGCGGACGCAGCAGCCAAGACCATCATCCTGGTCAACGGCTCAATGGCCACCACTGCGTCTTTCGCCCAGACCGTGAAAAGCCTGCACCCGACGTTCAACGTGGTTTTGTACGACCAGCCCTACGCTGGCCGCTCCAAAATCCACAACCGCCACGAGCATATGCTGACGAAAGAAGTCGAGGGCCAGATCCTTCTGGAACTCATCGACCACTTCGCCGCCGAACACGTGCTGTCCTTTTCCTGGGGCGGCGCCGCGACCCTCGTCGCCCTCGCCCACCGCCCGCGCCGTGTGGAAAAGGCCGTGATCAGCTCGTTCTCCCCGGTGATCAACGCCCCGATGCGCGACTACCTGGAGCGCGGTGTCGACTACCTCGGCAACCTCGACCGCGACCGCGTGGGCCACCTGGTCAACAGCACCATCGGCAAACACCTGCCGTCGCTGTTCAAACGCTTCAATCACAAACACGTGAGCAGCCTGGCCGAGCACGAGTATGGGCAGATGCACTTTCACATCAGCCACGTGCTCAACAGCGACCGGTTGTGCTACCTCAAGGCCGCTAAGCAGATTGATATACCGGTGTTGTTCTTGAACGGCGAATGGGACGAGTACACCAGTGCCCAGGATGCCAAGCTGTTTGGGCAACATATTGCGAAAAGCAGCTTCGGCACGATTCAGGCGACCGGGCACTTTCTGGATATGGAGCACAAGGCCGCGTGCCGGGATAGCCGGGAGGCGTTGATGGGCTTTTTGAGACCGGAGCAGCAGCCAAGCCGGTTGCGGTACCACGCGTCACAGCCACAGCATGCGTTTGCCATATGAGCGGTGGGGTTGTGGGCGGGCCGGATTTCCCAGGGGGGCCGCCTGCCCACGATCGACCGTTGGCACGTAAAACACAGAATTTTCGAAGAAAAACTTCAAATCCGCGAGCACATCTGGTACAAAGTCAGCCGCTCTGAGCGGGTATAGTTTAGTGGTAGAACGAAAGCTTCCCAAGCTTTAGATGAGGGTTCGATTCCCTCTACCCGCTCCACTCAGATTTTGCTCCTGCGTCAGGCTGGTTTTGACGGGGGATGTGTAAAAAAACCGGTCCTTGGTGTCCGGTTTTTTTATGGGTGGGATTTGGAAATTAAACGGTCGAACCGGGCTCATTCAATCGCCTGATAGACCTTCTTCCCGCCAACCCAAGTCTGCAGGATGGCTCAAACAGCGCCGCACCACGGCTTCCCAAAGCGCCATCGGCATAAAGCTTGACGCTACGAATGGTAAGACGATCATCGCCGTAGCCGATCAAAGGGCCGTCCTGGGACAACACCGCGAAATCATCCCCCGCACCGTTGATCATCGAGTAGACACGTAACGGAAGCCGGCCGCGATCGGCAAAACCGCGCATCGTCTTGATCATCTGCCTATCAGCACCTGCATCGTGCACAGATGTCAGGCCTTGTGCATTGAGATGCTCCAATGCAGCCTGCAACGCGACCTCTCGCTCCTGCTCGTCAGGCAGCGGAATAATATCCGCGACCAGCCCCATAGCGGCGTCGATAAATACACCTGTCGGGTTACCTTCTGCATCCCGTTCGATACGTCCGCCTTTCGGATCAGGCGTGTCCTTAGTAATACCCGCCAGTTGCATCGCCTTGGTATTAGCCCATCCGGCATGGGCATCCACCCGAATTAGCCACACTGGTCGATCGACAACGACCTTATCAATTTCGGCAGCCGTCGGAAACCGCCCCAACTTCCAGGTAACGTGGTTCCAGCCTGAGCCGGTCAGCCAACGGGCGCCGGGGCGCGCTGCAGCGAATACCCGAAGCCTCTCCTGCGTATCAACCAGTGTTGGAGAGCCCCGTAAAGCAATGCTTCGAAGGGACTCTCCAAGCCATTTGATATGGCCGTGCGCATCGGTCAACCCAGGCAAGAGGGACGCACCCTTACCATCGATGCGCGTCGCCAATGCATGCTTGCCAGCAAGATCGGCCGCCATACCGACGCAAATCACTTTGCCCGACGCATCAAAGGCCAACGCATCAAAACGCATCAGACCGCCTCCACTCACGGTATAACCACGCACATTTTCCATAATCGTCGGCTCCGCCCGGACAGGCCCCGCCAGCGACAGGAACATAGCCACCGGGATCAACGCCTTGGGCTGAGTTTTGATACACATCAGCAGCTGTTCAAACGCGGCAAGCATCGGGCCGAGCGTGAGACTTTTAAATGCTGATGGTTGCAGACTCGGTTTTTCTTCTGAAAATCGTGGAGTCATGATTTCCTCCAGTAAGAGGTCACGTCATGCGGTCAGAAAGAAGGTTATAAAAAAGGGCGCTAACACCGTCAGAATCAAACCACTCATGAGAGCAGTAGGCAGCGTGTCGCAGTGGCAGGTTTGGCGCACGATCGGTAACGTCGAGTCCAGAGCGGTTGCCCCAGCGGCGGCAATACCGACCCTTGGGTGGAAGCCACCGACCAGGTACAGTAAAGCGATCGCGATCAGTTCGCGCCCCAGGTCTGCGAGCAATGCCGTAGCGCCATGAACTTCTCCGGACAGCCCTCCGACCAGGACGCTGGATAGCGTGAACCATCCAAATCCCGTCGAGAGTGCCAGGAGCAAACGGATATCTTCGCCAGTGATGAAATGAACCGCATAGGCTCCCAATATTGAGCCAATGACCACGGCAATCGGAACGCATAGAACGCCCCATGAGATCCAGTCACGACCTAACTTGATGCTCGACAAGTCGAGTCCCACCAAGAAGATCAGTACCATTAACATCACGTTGCTGGGCGGAAGCCACAAGCTTGCAACGGTTGATTCTGCATATGTGAACAACACGCCCAAGGCCACCATCAGCAGCGCAATAAAGCACCCTTTCAGAGGAGCAGCAGCGCCATGCATATCGAAACTGGCAACCCTGCCTGGTTCTCGTCCAGCCCCTCTCAAAGCCGCCAAGCCCAGCAGCAGCATGCAAGGCACCACTGTTGTTGCGACCGCGACAAGCGAAGATGTCTTGAGTACATACCCAACCGCATCCGGCGAAGAAACCACTTCGCCGAACTCAGTGCCTATCAGAAAAAGTAGCCCCCAAACCAAAGGGCTGATCAGACTGACCAATCGGACAACAACTTTATCCGGGAGCAAGAGTTTGCTCGATAGATAGCCTATTCCCAACGCAATCAAGATGGGCAATACCGAGCTCAACGCCTGCACCGTCATATCCTCTGAATGGTTGGCGAGAAATCAACCAAAACAATACAGCGCTCACAGACTCCGGGAGAGGCGTCGTCAAGTTTCTTGATCGGGCTTATATAGTGCGAAACCTTCGGATCATGAACGGCAAAACTATCGAGAGGCTCCGAAAGGGTAAACTCCGCCCAAATCTGACTTGCCCGCGCGTCCTCAAATAGCATGTTTCGAATTTCCGGATGCCCAATAAAATTGATGCCACCCGTCATGTTCGAAGAACGGTAGATCAAGTGCGCAAACGTGACGGGCTCTCCATCCTGGT
Organism: Pseudomonas sp. KK18; assembly: GCF_037094675.1. Taxonomy (NCBI): domain Bacteria; kingdom Pseudomonadati; phylum Pseudomonadota; class Gammaproteobacteria; order Pseudomonadales; family Pseudomonadaceae; genus Pseudomonas; species Pseudomonas sp. KK18. The sequence continues at coordinate 1,606,994 of NZ_CP146605.1, read as the reverse complement.
GAAAAAAGTTCGGTGAGCTTATACCTGGCTGATCCGAACTCGCGGACGTGAGTTTTACAAAATGCACCCCAAAATAGATAGGAAGGGGCTGGCCAGGATGCTGCCAGAACGTCAGGGAAAAATCTTCATCGATCAGGTCGAGTAGTACGCGATTGTTTTTTACCGCATCACTCAACGCGTGAAAGTAGCGAATATTTGCGTGATCCGGATTGTTACCGCCTTGGTCGTAACCTGCGCGTCCGTGGCCTGCCCCATCTTTGACGATTGGCAACCAGTGGCCTTCATGCGTGTCTTGCCAGGGAAGAATGACTCCGTTGCCATACCGTCGAAACCTGTTTACTCCAGGCGGGGCGTACTCATCCGGCTCCAACTGTTCAAACTCTCGACGTAATTCTGCGAGCTCTTCGACGCAATGAGTCTGGCTCACACGAGGCATGTAATGCAGATATCCATCTTCTGCTAAGGCACTTCGAGGCATGGTCATTCCTCCTTGGTTTGATGCCATCAAACATAGGCAATCACCGTGGAGAACTTCAATGGAGGCGCGAACAACGAGAAGTGTCTTACAACGACGTCGGACGCTAATGGAGCGAGGGGGAACGAATCTTTTTACTCGGCATTACTGACGCAGTACTACGCAGATAGGGTGAGACTGTACGCAGGTTGCTGGGCCGGGGAGTCTCTGAACCGGCGCACACTGCTACTGGTAACCCACATCCAGGGAGGTGTACGCAACAATAGCTGCCCCGCCGTCCTGCTCAGCGGTCTGGTTGTAATTCCCGGCCTTGAAATACAGATTGATGCCCTGCCAACCCGATGGCGGAATATCGAATTCCCGGCTGGCCTGCCTGCCATTCGCCGCAGCCGAAACCAGCAGCACCATGCCACCCTCGGAGCCCTTGACCTCAATCTTGTAATTCAGCTTGTCGTTAAGCTCGAGCCCCTTCAGCAATACTGTCCGTTGCTCCTTCTGCCCATAGCGCGTTTTGGTCCCGGCGATGATCGAGCCACCTTCCCAGCGAAGCTTCAGCAGCTCCGAACCTCCCGCCTTGTCGCCATGTATCTGGGCAAATATGATCGATTTTGTGCTTGGATTTTGCACCACATAAAGCTCGCCGGACTGGGTGTTATCAAACACATCACCTGCGGTGAACTCTCTTTTTGCCCGCAGTTCAACCCGGGGATAGTGACTGTTGGGCGTCGCGTTAAAACCCGAGGGTGTGTTGAATACCAGCGCTCCTTCCGGCACACCTTGATGGCATCCCGATGAGCGATAACAGTTTGTGTAGAAATAGGCGTTCTGAAGATTTTCGCCTAGCGCTATTTCTTCTGGCTGACCTTGCGCATTGAAATCCTGAAGAACGTACGCACGGCTCAGGTTGGGCAGGTTGTCGCCTGGGGTTTTTGTGGCATCCAGGGCAAAGGCATTTCCACCGTTAAAAATCACTCCGATGGCCAAGACCGACACCACGCTAAATCCAGCGCCAAACACTTTAAATGCGTGCATCACCGTCACCGATCATTCGTCAAAGCGCCAACTGCAACGCCAGCAATCCGACAGCGATTGGGGGCGTCGAATCAATGTGGGTGAGTTATACGAGCCAGTACACATCTGTTGATCCTCGGTTAGGACCACCTTCCGGAGATACTAAACAAAGGGTGGCGGCTATACGCGGGTTAGTAGACCGGTTGATCAACGAAACCGGCGCGCCCAAAGGCGCCCCGCGTACAGCCACCATAAAGACCAGACATTCAAACGTCTGAAAAATGGCACAGCCATACGCCGTTGATCAAATCGGGCTACTAAACCCGACCGCTGATGGGCAGCGGCTGACGAACCTTAAAGACGTCGCCCAAGGCGTACAACCGGGACGATTCTGATGGTTGTGTAGGCAAAGCCGCAAGATCTCTCTTCCAGATAGCTGCGCTCAACAATCCCCCCCTTGGTTCCTCACCTTCCCTACACACTAAGCATCCCCCTCATACCGGGCGCATCAGCGTCGACCGACGGAAATCCGTCATCCCTTCCCTCAAGATCCATCCCCCAATCAATCGCTTTTTTATACATATAAAATATGCATAATGAAAACCTTCAGAATCCAGTATGACTACACCAAGAACACACTGAATCAGCTAAAGCACAGAGGTGTAAGCCTGGCCGATGCTGAACCGGTATTTCACGACGCTAAAGCATTGATGATAGAAGACCGCGACCACGATGAAGAACGCTGGGTAGTCGTGGGCAAAGATGCAAAGGATCGAATATTGGTGGTGGCCTACACCTACCGTGATCCGAATTTCGTACGCATCATCAGTGCAAGGCTCGCATCCAAAAGTGAACGACGCCAGTATCTGGAGGTTTGAACCATGAAAGACGAATACGATTTCAGCTCAGGGAAGCGCGGTGCTATTGCAGGCAACAAAGGCAAGACACGCATCACCATCATGCTGGATGACGTCGTGATCGATGCAGCACGCACGTGCGCCGAAAACGTCGGTACGGGCTATCAGACGGTGATCAATAACATTCTGCGCCAGGCTCTGGTCTCCCAGGATGCACATAACCTAGTAACCGCCCCGAAAAAGCGGGCGAAAACCTTGCCTGTCATCAATGACAGGATCAACGCATCCGATGTGGAAGCCTTGGAACAGCAACTGCTTGCTGTCGCGGGGGAGTTGCATCGTGTGTTAGGAGCACACAACTCCGGCAAACACTAAGCCAGGCCTCAAGCGTGGTGTTTCACAATGATCAAACGGCCCGTCTCATTCACCGAATACGTTTGAAATAAACCAGCTCCGGATCATCCTCATTCGGGTTCTCGATAACCCCGCTTGGAAAAAACCAGCCTTGGCGATGAGTCTCTGGGAAGCGACGTTGGACGTATTTGCCGAGGTAAAAAGCTTCATCGTCTTGCAGGCGGTCTCAGACGCAGCAAGCAGCCGAAGCGCTATTCCTTGACGTTGGAATGCTGGAGAAACAACGACTAATGAAACAAACCCGTTCTCGAAAACATTAGTAATCTGCCCTCCAGCAATTCGACCTTAAAAGCCCTCCAACTGCGCAAGATCCGCAAGCAACCCCGGCCCCACCGGTTCCCATCCCAACTTCTTGCGCGTGATCGCACTGGATGCAGGCATATCGTGAGCGGTAAACCTTGCCAACCAACCAAAAAACCCCTGAGCCTCTTGCGCCGAAATGGATTTAACCGGCAACCCTAGCCGCGTCCCCAATACCTCGGCAATCTCCCTTTGCGACACACCCTCCTCCGCCACCGCGTGATACCTCGTGCCCGGCTCGGCCTTTTCAATCGCCAGCCTGTAGAGCCGAGCCACATCCAGAATATGTGCCGCCGGCCAACGGTTTTTCCCGTCGGCGATGTAAGCGCAAACGCCCTTCTCGCGATACAACTCGATCACCGGGCTAACCAGCCCCTGCCTGACGGTGTCGTGTACTTGAGGCAAACGCATCACCGACACATTCACCCCCGTCGCGGCTACAGCGTTAGCCGCTTCTTCCGACGCTGCACGAGGAATTTGCGCTGAGGTAACCACCGCACCATCCTCCGTCGCCAACTGCCCCGGCACGGTGCTCGCAATTCCGACACCGGAGGTAATGATCAGCGGTCGATCCGACCCGGCAAGTGCCTCTCCCAGCGCCTGGATAACCCGGCGGTCGTCCTCGCAGTTCGCGACGAATTTCGAGAAGTCGTGATTGAACGCCAAGTGAATCACGCCATCCGCCTGGGTAACACCAGACTTGAGGCTTCCCAGGTCCTCAAGCGACCCACGATGTACCTGAGCCCCGGCGGCCTCCAGCGCTGCCACCTTGTCATCCGAGCGGCACAACCCCAGCACCTGATGGCCCGCCGCGATCAGTTCCTTGACGACAGCCGATCCGATAAATCCGCTGGCACCCGTTATAAATATGCGCATGAACCGTATCTCCGTGTGTATTCAGAGACTAATCTGTGCGCTTGCCCTATACGGGTAAAGTAGTGAAGTTATCAGGGTATAGAGGCTAACAGGCTATGAGCGCAAACCAGTTGGGCAGCTATCTGAAAGACCGACGTACCCGGCTTGATCCGGCGGCATTCGGCTTCTCATCGGCACGACGGCGTACGCCAGGTTTGCGCCGCGAAGAGGTGGCCCAACGCGCGAACATCAGCCCCACCTGGTACACCTGGCTCGAACAGGGCCGTGGCGGCGCGCCGTCGGTGGAAGTGCTGGAGCGGATTGCCCATGCGCTGATGTTGACCGATATCGAACGCGAGCATCTGTTCCTGCTGGCCTTCGGACGCCCACCCGAAGTGCGCTATCAGCAAAACGAAACGGTGACGCCACGCCTGCAACGGGTACTGGATGCCTTGAACCCCAGCGCCGCGATCCTGCGTACGGCGACCTGGGACGTGGTGGCCTGGAACCAGGCGGCGACGGTGATGTTGATGGACTACGGATCCCAGGCGCCGGAACAGCGAAATATCCTGCGGTTCATGTTCCTTGATCCCAATTCCCGCGCGGCCCAATACGACTGGGAAAGCGTGGCGCGGTTTGTGTTGGGGGCTTTCAGGATTGATACGGCGCGCTCAGGCGCGGCGGAGCAGGTGCAGCCGCTGGTGGATGAACTGTGTCGACGCAGCCCTGAATTTAAGGCGATGTGGAGCGAAAACGATGTTCAGGGCGCCCATGGTGATCGCATCAAGCGGATACGCCATTCGGTGTTGGGGCCGATCGAATTTGAGTATTCGGTGTTTGCGGTCGATGGGCGCAAGGATCTGAATATGGTGGTGTACAACCCGGCGACGCCGGAGGATGCGCAGCGGATCGCATCCTTGATGGATTAGGCGCCAGCAACTGCAAGAGACTTCGACACTGCAATCGCTCGCAACAAGAGACCATTTGAATCCTTAGCCTTACTCACATCATTCTCCTGCGCCTAACCGCGCCGCGCGCACGTGCTCATGCCTATTGCCAGCAAGTATCCATATGGATACAGTGAAAATCCGTGAACTATCTAGTCCAGCAAACGCAGACCTTCATTACCTGGCATTCAGCAATACTTGATTTACGCGCAAAAATCGCCATCGCCCGGCGCATCGATCGCGCATCTGCTGGCAATCTGGGCGATATAAAGACGGTAGGCAATGGTGTCTCGGAAATGCGCGTAGATATCGGTCTGGGTTATCGAGTGTATTTCACGCAGCGAGGAAGAACCGTCATCGTCTTGCTGGCCGGTGGCGACAAATCCTCACAAGACGCCGACATCCGGCGAGCAAAAAAACTGGCAAAGGAAGTTTGATCATGAGCCAAACACTGACGACATTTGATATGGCGGCACTGCTCGACAGTGATGAAGCCATCAGCGAATACCTTTCTCAAGTTCTGGCCGACGGCGATAATGAGGAGTTCCTCAGGGCCGTCGGGTACGTGGCCAAAGCTCGCGGGATGGCGCGGGTCGCGACCGATACCGGCATGGGCCGTGAGAGTCTGTACAAGGCATTTGCCCCTGGAGCAAAGCCCCGCTTCGAAACGGTACTCAAGGTGCTTCACGCACTGGGTATCGATCTGCAAGCACAGCCGGGGCATGTCGCCAATCATTCGATTATTTGAGTGAGCAGCCCCGCTGCACCACCCACGCCAACGGCAACGTCAGCAACAACATCCCCGCCAGCACCATCACCGCCACCGGCACGCCCATCAAGTCCCCCAGCCCGCCAAACAGAACCGGCGCCAACGCGCCCCCGCCGATGGTGCCGGTGTAGAACACGGCAAACGCCTGCTCTCGTTTACCTGCGCCAGCGAGATCCGGCACCGCGCCGTAAAGCACCGACGACGTGCCATTCAATGCCAGCCCCAACACCGGCAACATCACCATCAACCCGCTCAACGGCAGGTACACCGCCGCAACGATCAACACCGCCGTGCTGCTCTCCGTCAGCCACACGGTTTTCATCATGCCGATGCGTGCGCCGAGGTAGCCGCAGAGCAATTTGCCGAAGGCGCCGCCGATAAACAGCATGGTCAGCGCGAGACCGATGCCCGCAGTGCCGGCGCCTTTAGCTTTCAGAAGAAAGGGCAGAAACGTGAGAAAGCCCATCCGCACGGCACTGTCGAGTGTGCCCGTGACGATCAGCGCACGCAGACCGCTGACCGAGCCACTTCCGATCAAGGTCTTGGCGGTTTTGCCGGAAGCAGACGCCGCTGCCTGCGTTGGGATCAGCCACCACAGCAACCCCGCCGCGGCCAATCCCAGCATTCCAAGAAGCGTGACGCTCGCGCGCCAGCTGATGACGGTCAGCAACAGGCCGACCAGCCCGGGAACCAGGGTTTTGCCAATGTCCCCGGAGAAGTTGTATTGAGACAGCGCTTCCTTGACCCCACCACCGCTCTCGTAGGTGTCGGTGATCATCGAAGAAGCCAGCGGATGCTGGGTACTCGCCCCCAGCCCGCCCAACAGCAGCGCCAGCAACAACATGCCCAACCCGGTCGCCTGCCCCACCAACAGATAGGCAACACCGGCAAGCGCCGTGCCGCCCACCAGCATCGGCGTGCGTCCCCAGCGTTTGGCGGCACGACTGGCCATCAACTGAAACACCGCCATCATCCCGGAATAGGCACCGCGCAGCAGGCCGACCTGGGCGTAGGTCATGCCGAACTGCGCTTGCCAGATCGGCAGCAGCACGTAGATCACATCGGTCAGGCCATCGTGAATCGCGTGGGCGCTGCAGCCGGCGATCAACGAGCGGCGACGGGCGGAAGTCTCGGGTACCGGCAGGGCAACGGCATCGCTCATGAGGTCTTGCTCAGTTCAGGTTGGAGGGGCTTCCAGCCCGCCAGGGCGATCAGCAACGACAGTAGCTGGAAACCGATGATCAGCGCCACACACCCCACCCAACCCCAACGCCCCCAGATCAGCGCCGGGACGATGGCGCCGAAGCTGCCGCCCAGGTAATAGCAGGTGAGGTACAGGCCCACGGCACCGGCCTTGTTGTGGCGGGCGGTGGCGGTGGTGAAGGCGCTGGCGGCGGCCTGGGCGAGGAACACGCCCGTGGAGCTGAGGGCCAGGCCCAATACGATGCACCACAGGGATGGCAGCAAGGTCAGGCCCGAGCCACAAACGCCAAGCACCGCAGCCGCCGTCAGCAGTTCGGATTGCGGGCGGGATTTGCTCAGGCGCCCGGCAACGGGAATGACCACCAGGGCCAGCAGGAACACCATGTAGATCGTGCCCAGCGCCGCCGGGCCAAGGTCGAACGGGGCCTGGCTGAGGTAAAGGCCAGCGTAGGTAAACGTCGCCACTTGGGAGAACAGCACGCAAAATCCTACGGCGTAGGCTGCCAGCAGCGGCGTGCCGAGCACGTCGGCCCAGGTGGTTGAAGGTCGCGCAATTCGGGGTGGATTGCCCGGCAGCAGGAACTGGATAAACCCGCCCACCATCAGGCTCAACACTGCCAACAGCTCGAAGGCTTCACGCCAGCCGACGTACTCGGTCATCACACCGGTGACGAAGCGCCCGGCAAACCCGCCGAGCACGGTGCCGGCCACGTAGAGGCTGGTGACTTCGGTGACGGTGCCGCCGCGCCAGCGATCACCGATGTAGGCCACGCTGGTGGCGAACACCACGGGGATCAGCATGCCTTCGATAAAGCGCCACACCAGCAGTTCGGCAAAGCTGCTGGCATAGGCAGTCATCAAAGCCGGCAACGCCAGCAACAGCGCGGCCGCCGAGATCACCGTGCGTTGCTCAAAACGCCCGGTCAGGCGGCTGACAAAGGGCGCGGTCAGCGCTACCGCCAAGGTGGTGACGGTAATGCTCCAACCGGCCGCCCTGGCGCTCACTTCAAAGCTGGCGGCAAGGTTCTGCAAAATGCTCTGGGTGGCGTAGAGGTTGAGAAACGCCGCGCAGCCACACAGGAACAGGGCAAGACGGGCACAATGCAGGCGCGGTTTCATGAAACCTCTCGTTTTATTATCTGAGGCCTTTATAGAATGACCCGCACACCCGAGACCAATACCGATTTCGAACCGATCAATACCCTGGGGCCAGGATGCTCGACCTACGCAAGCTGCGTTACTTTCTGACCGTCGCCGAAGAATTGCACTTCGGCCGAGCGGCCATTCGCCTGCACCTGGCCCAGCCGCCGTTGACCCGGCAGATTTCCGCGCTGGAGACTGAGCTGGGATTTCGCCTGTTCGACCGCACCAGTCGCACGGTTTCGCTCACTCCCCAGGGGCGCGCGTTCCTGCCCTACGCACGGGCGGTGCTGGAGCAGGTCGACCTCGCTGAAGTCATCGCGGGCAAATTGGCGGCGGGTGCCGCCGGGCAACTGGCGCTGGGTTACGTCAGCTCGATAGCCCTGTCGGACTTGTTCAGCCAAGCGATTCAAGCCTTCGCCCAACGCTTTCCCGATGTGCAACTGACGCTGGTGGAATGCGCCTCCGGCAGCCTGGGCGCACAGGTGGCTGATGGCCGCCTGGATATCGGCCTGAGCCGGTTACTGCCCCAGGACGGTCAGACTGAGGTGCAAGCGTTGTCGTTGGGTGAGGAGCGGCTGGTGGCGGCGGTGTCCAGCGACAGCCCGTTGGCCAACCAGGCCGAGGTCAGCCTGGCGCAGTTGAGTGGGTACCCGTTGATTCTGTTCCCAGCCGATTATGGCTCGGGGCTTAACCAGTCCATTGAGCAGCTTTATCGGCACAAAGGTTTGCCACTGAGGGCCGGGCCGTCGGGACGGCAAATTACCTCGATCATTGCACTGGTGGCGGCGGGACAAGGTGTGGCGCTGGTGCCGGAATGTACGCAGAGTTTGATGAACAAGGGCGTGACGTATCGGCCGTTGGTGGACGCGGAAGCGTATGCACGGCTGCTCGTTCTTACGCGTAGCGGCGCAAGCAGCTTGATGGTCACGGCATTTCTCACGGTAATTGATGAGTTGCTGCAGGCTCGTCAGAAAGCCTGATTGTTCTCTCGAAAAACCTCGCAATACCTCCGTCGGGCACCGTCCCCATGCGCTCATACACTGCATACAGCCCCTACAGAAACACCGGTCATCGACCGCTGGTAGGTAGAGTGTTGATAATTTATTTTCAGTAGTTATAGTCTCCACCAACACACACCACAAGGAGGTGCTGTGGACAGCCGATATTTGATAGGTCACATCGTTGCGGATGGCTGGTATCTGGTGCGAATCAGAGGCAGCCATCATCATTTCAAGCACCCGACAAAGCCGGGGCTCGTGACGATTCCCCATCCTAAAAAGGACCTGCTGGACAAGACCGCAAAGAGCATTTTGAAACAAGCTCTGCTCAGCTAACACGTTCGTTGAGGACAACAAACATGCTGTACCCAATCGCAATTTCAACCGGTGACGAGGACCATGCCTGGGGTGTGGAAGTCCCGGACATTCCCGGTTGCTTCTCAGCTGGAGATGATCTGGACGACGCCATGGCCATGGCCCGCGAAGCGATCGAAGGCCACTTCGAGATCCTCGCAGAAGACGGTGCGCCCATTCCTACAGCACAGAAAGTCACCCTCCATGCCGCCAACCCGCAATATGCCGGCTGCACGTGGGCGGTGGTGGATATTGATGTGACCAAGTACCTGGGCAAGGCACAGAAACTCAATATCACGTTGCCCGGCTATCTGCTGAACCGCATTGACGAATACGTCCTGCATCATCCGGAAGAAAAAAGCCGTTCGGGCTTTCTTGCGTCTGCTGCCCTCAAGGTATTGCAACAAGACCGGTAACAGCACTTCAAGGAACCGCGCAATGCTCCCTCCCTCACACCGCACGCCCAGCCCCGTACTGCGCAAGGTACTGGGCTGGGTGCTGATCGTTCCTCTGCTGCTCTCGTTCCTCAGGCTGCCCTTTGCGCTGGGACTCGTGTTGGTGCTGGCGTCCATCACGGCCTCCGTTTATGGCGCCCGGTTTGCCCAACTGCATGCCAGTCGGCGTGTAACCGTATTTGCCGTGATCATCACGCTGCTCAACATCGCTTCATTTTTTGTCATTGGCACGGCATCGGTACTCAAGGCGCTGTACTGGTTCTCGTGGTTTTATTGGTATCCGTATTACGCCGATTGGGTTTACTGGAACTTCTAAGTCGTTCGCGAATTCGACCGCAAGAAACGTAGTTCCACCCTGGGTCGGCCCATCTACAGTAGAGCCATACCCACTCAAGGAGCCCGACCATGTCCTACGAATACAAATACATGCCCTCCCCCGTCGGCCAACTGACCCTCGTGGCCCGTGACGGAAAACTCACCGCCATCCTCTGGGAAAAAGAGCGGCCCAATCGCGTTCGCCTGGGTGCCCTGCAAGAAGCCAGCAACAGCCCGGTACTGCTGGAGACCGAGCGACAGTTGAAGGAGTACTTCGCCGGTGCCCGCAACCGTTTCGAGCTGGAACTGGACTTCGCCGGCACCGACTTCCAGAAGAAAGTCTGGCAGGCGCTGTTGACCATCCCGTTCGGAGAGACCCGCAGCTACAGCCAGATCGCTGCGCAGATAGGCAACCCCAAGGCCGTGCGTGCCGTCGGCGCCGCCAACGGGCGCAATCCGATTTCGATTGTTGCGCCGTGCCATCGGGTGATTGGTGCGTCGGGTGGCTTGACCGGGTTCGCCGGCGGGCTTGAGGCCAAGCAGTATCTGCTGGCGCTGGAGGATCACGGCTGACCCCCAGCAGGAAAACGTACAACTTTGTTCAGATCCTCAATTGTAAAAAGAAATTTCAGAGCGCGCCTGCGGTCAGTATTTTCATCACCCACCCTTATAGGAAAACGGTCATGAAATTCTCCGCCATCTCACAATCCCTGTCCCGTTGGGCAGGCAGCGCCCGCACGTTCTACGCGGCGGTGGGATTGATCCTCCTGTGGAGTCTGAGCGGGCCTTATTTCCACTACAACGACACGTGGCAGCTGATCATCAACACCTCCACCACCATCATCACCTTCCTGATGGTGTTCCTGATCCAGAACACGCAAAACCGCGACAACGACATTTTGCATATCAAGATTGACGAGTTGCTGCGCGCCACCAAGGATGCACAAAACGCCGTATTGAGCCTGGACGGCCTGGACCGCAAGGAACTGGAGAAACTGCGCAAGGAATACAAGACCATCGGCGACAGTGAAACCATCACTGTGACGACGCTGGTTACCGAAACAACGGATGACAATGGCCGGTCCAAGACGGACCTGAACCAGGCATAAAAAAACGGCGGCTGGATCACTCCAGCCACCGTTTTTCATGGGGTACTCAAGGCAATCAACCGTCGCCCTGGTGACCCTTACCGTACGTCGACGCCAGCGCCCGGGCTTTCTCCAGGCGCTCTTCCAACTTGGGCAAGGTCTCATCCACCAAAGCCTTTATTTCCGGGATATCGGACTCGGCGCCCTCCTGCTTGAACAAGGCGATCGCGTCTTCGTTGGCCTTGATCTGCTGGGCGGTGTAGGCGGCGTCAAAGGAGTCGCCGTCCTTGAGCTCGGGCATCAGCGATTCGGCCTTGTCGACAATCTTGTCCCGTGGGGCCACTGGCAAATCGAGCTTCTTGGCGATGGCCGCCAGGTGCTGATTGGCCAGGGTGCGTTCATTGATGACTTCGATGGTGTAGTCCTTGATCTCCTGGGACGAAGTCTTGGCGTGTGCCATGCGGCTGGTCTCGATATCGGCCATGCCCTTGGCCGAAGCCTGCTCGATGAAATCGGCAGGCGACTGGGCGAAAGCATTGCTGGCGCCGAGGCCCAGCAGCATCGCGAAACTGGCGGTGCGTAACCGGATAGCCATGCGGCTCATGATGGGTTCCTCCAGGTAATAAACAGGTGCAGGGAAACGAGCCCCGCTCTGAATCTGAATTTTCAGGGCGGTAAAGGTTTAGAAAAAACTTGTTAGTGCGACGAACGGTCGTCAGGTCTTACTGAGGAGCAGTCCTGACGAACGGGACACAAAGATGCAACGGTGACAATGTAGTATGTTGTATTACACATCACTACATCGAGGCACTTATGTCGGTCATGTCATTACGTCTACCTGAAGACATCTCCGAAACACTCGCCAGCCTTGCCAAGGCCACCGGGCGCAGCAAATCGTTCCTCGCCGTCGATGCGTTACGCGAATACCTGACGCGTGAAGCATGGCAAATCGAGGAAATTCAAAAGGCGTTGAAAGAAGCCGATGCGGGTGACTTTGCAACTGCCGCCGAAGTAGACGCAGTGGCAAACAAATGGCGTGCCAATGCGCGTTGAGTGGCTGAAGGCAGCACTCAAAAATCTTGATGATGAAGCAGCTTTCATCGCCCAGGAAAACCCCAAAGCGGCTTATGAGTTTGTTCAGGCCATCCGGACGGGGCTTGAGCATGTTGCTGAGTTTCCGGCGATGGGTCGAGAGGGACGCGTTCCTGGTACACGTGAGTGGGTGATGCCACGCTGGCCCTATCTCGTGCCATATCGTATTCGCGAGGGACGGTTACAGGTTCTTCGAATATTTCACACACGGCGCCAACCACCGAACAGTTGGTAACGCCGATCAACCCTGTATCACAACCTGCACCTGCCCATTCAACCACTGCAACGCCGGGTCTCCACCCCGCCGCGAATGCCACGCCAGCACAAACGCAAACGACGGAATGTGAAACGGCGGCGGCACCGCCAACAACTGTTCGTGATCAATGTTCAGCAGCCCGCGAGACGACACGGTAAGAATCAGGTCCGTGCCCTGGATCAACTGCGGCGCAACACCCCAATGAGGCAAGCTGATAGACACGTGCCGGCGCTCACGAATCGCCGTCAGCGCCCGTTCGATTTCCGGGGTGCCGCTGCCACGCATTTCCAGCAATACGTGGGGCCGCGCCAGATAGGTGGGCAGGTCGAGTACACCGCTTGCCGGCAGGCTGTCACGGTCCACCAGGCACACGTAATGCTCTTCAAACAGCGGCGTGCTGCGCAGTTCGGCAGGCATGTCGGGAAACACCCCGGCCGCCAGGTCGATATCGCCATTGAGCACACCGTCAAGCATGCCTTCGCGACTGGCCTGGATAATCTGCAAATCAATCCCCGGCGCTTCCCGGCGCAGGGTGCGCACCAGTCCCGGCAAGAAAATCGCCGCACTGTAGTCCGACATGGCGACCCGGAAGGTGCGCTTGGCCGACGCCGGATCAAAACGATTGGGCTCCAGCAGCGCCTGTACCTGGGCCAGCGCTTCCGCCAGCGGCATGGCCAGTTCCAGAGCACGAGCAGTGGGCACCAGCGAACTGCCCTGGCGCACCAGCAACGCGTCTCCAAGCAAGTCCCGCAACCGCGCCAGCGCGTGGCTCACCGCCGGCTGGCTCAGGTGCAGGCGCTCGGCGGCACGGGTCACGTGTTGCTCGCTGAGCAAGGCGTCAAGGATCACCAGCAGGTTAAGGTCGATGCGTCGTAGATCATTCATCAGCTGCATGTTCTGCATAAGAACTTGGAATTTAAATTTGCGCGACGAATAGCCTAGAGTCCAGCAAAACCTCTGGGATATTGATCATGACGACGTTGCATTGGGTAGGTTTGTTGCTGTTGGCCGCGTTTGCCGGGGCAGTGGTGCCGTTTCAAAGCGCGATCAACGCCAACCTGGGACGCGGCCTGGGGCATCCGCTGTGGGCCACCCTGGCCTCGCTGCTGGTGAGCATCATCGTGCTGCTGCCGGTGATCCTGGCCCTGCGCCTGCCGCTGCCCAACCTGGGTTTTATCACCAAGGCGCCGCTGTGGATGTGGAGCGGCGGCGCGTTCGGCGTGTGCTTCATTTCGCTGGCGTTGATCCTGATGCCCAAGCTCGGCGCCTCGGGGTTTATCGCCCTGGCGATGGCCGGGCAAATCGTCGCCTCGTTGATGCTGGACCACTTCGGCTTGTTCGGGCTGGTGGAACGCCAATTGACCGCGCCCCGGTTGATCGGGGCGCTGATGTTGATTGGCGGTGTGGCCCTGATTCAATTCAGTGCCGCACCCACCCGCTCGCTGGTGACCGCCGGCTGATCAGCGCTTGTCGAGGGTGCGCAGCTTCTGAGGCAAGCCCCACAGCAACAGCGCCGCCGCCAGCAACGCACACACGCCGATGACATACAGCGCCGGCGTGGTGCTGCCGGTGAGGTCCTTGATCCGGCCGACCATCACCGGGCTGACGATGCCGCCGAACTGGCCCAACGTGTTGATCACCGCGATCCCGCCAGCAGCGCCCGCGCCGGCACCGGCCAACAACTTCGGCGGCAGCGTCCAGAACGTCGGGATCGAAGCGATGATCCCCGCGCCCAGCAAGCTCAGGGCGACGATCAGGAACGTGGTGTGATCGGCAAAGATCCCGGCACAGAAGAACCCCACCGCCCCCAGCGCCACCAGGCCGCTGACGAACTTGCGACGTTCGCCGGTGGCGTCGGACACGCGTCCGATCACCACCATGCTGATGGCGCCGCAGACGTAGGGAATCGCCGTCAGCAAGCCGATCATCACCGGGCTCTGGGTGCCGGCGCTGCGGATCAGTTGCGGCGCCCAGAAGTTCAGGCCGTAGGACGCCACCTGGATCAGGAAGTAGATAAGACCCAGCATCAGGAAGCCTGGGATACGCAATGCAGCCAGCAACGAGCCGCCGCTCTTGTGGGGTTCATGCACGGCAATGCGGCTGGCCAGCAACGTCTTCTCCGCCGAGGTCAGCCAGTGGGCGTCCTCGATACGGTCCTTGAGCAGCTTGAGCACCAGGAACCCCAGGCCCACACAGGGCAAGCCACCGAGCAAGAACAACCAGTGCCAGCCGCGCATTTGCAGCACACCGTCGAGGTGTTCCAGCACCAGCCCGGAGAACGGCGCGCCCACCAGCCCGGCAAACGCCGACGCCAGGAACAGCATCGAGGTGATGCGCCCACGGAAGTGCTGCGGGAACCACAACGTCAGGTAATACAGCACGCCCGGGGCAAACCCGGCCTCCATCGCACCGATGATGAAACGCAGGCCGTAGAACTGCCATTCGGCCGTGACGAACACCATAGCGGCCGTCGCCAGCCCCCACGACATCATGATGCGAGCGATCCAGCGGCGGGCGCCGACCTTGTACAGCATCATGTTGCTCGGCACTTCAAAGATCACATAGCCCACCACAAACAGCCCGGCGCCGAGACCATAGGCAGTGTCACTCAGGCTCAGATCGGCCTGTAGCTGGAACTTGGCGAAGCTGATGTTGATGCGGTCAAAAAACGCGAACAGGTAGCAGACCATGATCAGCGGCATCAGGCGCCAGGCGACCTTGCTGACCAGGGCTTTTTCGGCATCGTGTTCAGCGGCCGGGCGCACGCCGGCCTCCAACGTATTAAGGCTCATCGATTCTCTCCAGCGGACTGCTCGCAGGCGTCCGATTGTTTTTGTTGTCTGGTTACGGCTTACAAGGTGGCGATGTAGGCCGGTGGCGGATGCAGGTCGCAATTGCGCCCGGCCTTGGCCACCTGGCCCGGCAATTCGTGGTCCAGCAAGGCTGGCAATTGCCGCGACATTTTCAGCAGGTGCGGCAGGTCGATGCCGGTGTGGATCCCGACTTCATCACACAGGTTGACCAGGTCTTCGGTGCAGATATTGCCCGACGCGCCGGGCGCAAACGGGCAACCGCCGAGGCCGCCCAATGCCGCATCAAACCGTCGCGCACCGGCCTCGTAGGCGGCCAGCACATTGCACAAACCCAGGCCGCGGGTGTTGTGGAAATGCAGGGTCAGGTCGCTCGCCGGAACACGTTCCAGCACGCGCTTGACCAGGCGCTCGACCTGACGCGGATTGGCCATGCCGGTGGTGTCGGCCAGGCTGATGCCCTGGATGCCCAGCCCGCGGTAGGCGTCGACCAATTGCAGCACGCGGTCCTCATCGATCTTGCCCTCGAACGGGCAACCAAAAGTGGTAGCGATGCTGCCGTTGAGGCGCACCGGGTGCTCGGCAGCAAAGCTCACGATATCGCCGAATGCGGCCAACGAAGCCTCGCAACGCATGCGCATATTCGCCAGGTTGTGGGTCTGGCTGGCGGACATCACCAGGTTCAACTCATCGGCCCGGGACTCGATAGCACGCTGGGCGCCCTTGAGGTTGGGGATCAACGCCACGTAGATAACCCCGGGGCGACGAGTGATGCCCTGGAACACCTGCTCACCATCGCGCAACGCGGGAATGGCCTTGGGCGACACGAACGAGCCGGCTTCGATCCGGGAAAACCCGGCCATGGACAGTTGGTCTATCAACGCGATCTTGTCGACAGTCTCGACCCAGGTCGGCTCGATTTGCAGGCCGTCACGGGGTGAGACTTCCTGCACGACCAGGGCATCGGAATAGTTTTTCATTGCACCACTCCCGAGGTTTTCAGGCGTTGAATATCGGCGCCGCTCAGGCCCAGGTCGCCGAGGATTGAATCAGTGTGCTGGCCCAGGCTCGGGCCCTGCCAATTCACCGCGCCGGGGGTTTCCGACAGTTTGGGCACGATACCGGGCATCTTCACCGTGAGGCCGCCGGGCAGGTCGGCGCTGAGCAGCATGTCGCGGGCCTGGTAGTGCGGATCGGCGACGATATCGGCCACTGAATAGATGCGCCCCGCCGGTACTTCGGCGGCTTCCAGGGCACTGAGCACCTCGTCGATGGGCAGGCTGCTGGTCCAGTGGGTGATGGCGGCGTCCAGCAGGCCGCTTTTCGCGGCGCGGCCATCGTTGTGGGCAAACTCCGGCGCTTCGGCCAAGTCGGCGCGGCCGATGGCGAGCATCAGGCGCTTGTAGATCGGGTCGCTGTTGCCGGCGATCACCACATAGGCGCCGTCGGCGGTCAGGTAGGTGTTGGACGGTGCAATGCCGGGCAAGGCGCCGCCACTGCGTTCACGCACATGGCCAAGCATGTCGTATTCCGGCACCAGGCTTTCCATCAGGTTGAACACGCTTTCGGCCAGGGACACGTCGACAATCTGGCCGTCGCCCTGGCCGGTCTTGACCCGCAGCAGCGACATCAGCGCGCCGATCACACCGTGCAGCGACGCCAGGGAATCACCGAGGCTCACGCCGACCCGCGCCGGTGGTGAATCCGGGTTGCCAGTGGTGTAGCGAATCCCGCCCATGGCCTCGCCGATGGCACCGAAGCCCGGGCGGTCGCGGTAAGGGCCGGTCTGGCCGTAGCCGGAGATGCGCACCAGGGTCAGCTTGGGGTTGAGGGCGTGCAGCACGTCCCAGCCCAGGCCGAGTTTTTCCAGGCCGCCGGGGCGCAGGTTTTCGATCAGCACGTCGGCATCGCCCAGCAATTGCTTGACCAGGTCCAGGCCTTCTGCCGACTTGAGGTCCAGGGCCAGGGACTTCTTGTTACGCGATTGCAGGTACCACCACAGCGACGTGCCTTCGTGCAGCTTTCGCCATTTGCGAAGCGGATCGCCCTGCCCCATGGCTTCGATCTTGATCACCTCGGCGCCAAACTCGGCCATCAGCCGGGCGGCGAAGGGCGCGGCAATCAGGGTGCCGATCTCGATCACCTTGATACCGCTCAGGGGAGCCGTCATGGGGTGTACCTCTTGTTCTTGGAATGTGGGGCCAAGGCTAGAGGACGCAGGCAGTAGAAATCCAACCGTCAGTTGGCAACGAGCGTTCGCCAAATGCGAACGCTTGAGTAAGGACTGGTTGTGGCGAGGGCCCTCGCCACAGGGTTTGCTTACGCCTGCTCCCGCCGCAGGTAATCGAACAACAGCCGGCTCACCGGTGACAGCTGTTCTTCATCACGCACCACCAGGATCAGGCTGCGGTCCGACCAGGCATCCGTCAGCGGCACCGCGTGCAAGCCCAACGCCCGGCCAAACAGTTCATAGGCTTTTTGCGGCAGGATGCCGATGCCCATGTTGGCCTGGACCATCCGGCACATGGCATCGAAGCCCGGCACATGGATCCGCAAGCGCAGCACCTTGCCCGCCTCCCGCGCCGCCGCATGGGTGCGCATGTTGATCGAACTGGCGGAATGCAGCCCCACGTAGTCGCTGTCCAGCGTCTCGGCGAACGCCAGGGTCTTGCGCGAGGCCAACGGGTGATCCGCCGGCATCAGCACCACCAGCTTGTCCCGGCGATAGGTCACACCGGGCAGGCCTTTGGTATCGGTGTCGCTGGAACAGATGCCCAGGTCCGCAACGCCGTCAATCACACCTTGGACCACGCCATTGCTGGGCCGCTCTTCCAGGTCTGCCTTCACCTGTGGATGCAGCGCGGAAAAGTCGCGCAAGTCTTCGGGCAGGAACTGAATGATTGCCGAGAGGTTCGCCAGCATCCGCACATAACCGCGCACGCCGTGACTGTGTTCGCCCAGCTCCAGGCCCATCTTCTCGACATTGAACAGCATCTGCCGTGCATGGTGCAGCAAGGTCTCGCCGGCAGCCGTGAGCTGCATGCCCTTGGCCTGGCGCACAAACAGGCTGACGCCCAGCACCTGTTCCAGCTCCATCAAGCGCTTGCTGGCCGCCGAGACCGCGATAGCTTCACGGGCGGCGGCGCGGGTCAGCGTGCCTTCCTCATGCACTGCCACAAACAATTGCAGGGTGATCAGGTCAAGGCGGCGAACCAAGCTTTTGTGCAGCATCTAGGCGCGCTCGGTGGCCAGGCGATTGATATCGGCCTGCTCCACCACCGGCAGAGGTGCACCGTGCCGGACGGCCGAGAGCATTGCGCGGCCAACGGTTTCCGTGCTCACCACCCAGGCCGGTCGCACATGGCGCAGCAGCGACAACAACGGGCCGACCACGGTGTAGATGGACTGGTAGAGCGGGGTTTTCGAGCGCACACCGTGCAACGGCTGGATCACCCCGGGACGGAACAGGTACACCGCCTTGAACGGCAGGCGCAGCAACGCATTCTCGGTCTTGCCCTTGATCCGTGCCCACATGGTTTTGCCGGTTTCGCTGCTGTCGGTACCGGCGCCGGACACGTAGATAAAGGTCATCTGCGGGTTGAGCCGCGCCAGGGTGCTGGCGGCCACCAGCGTCAAGTCGTAGCTCAAATGGGTGTACTTGGCTTCATCCATGCCCACCGAAGAAACGCCCAGGCAAAAGAAGCAGGCATCGAAACCTTGCAGCAGATGCTCCAGGGGCTGGAAATCGAACATGTCGGCATGCAGCACCTGGTGCAGCTTGCCGTGTTCCTGGGTCAGCGCGGTACGGCCGACGGCGACGACTTCCTGCACGTCACTGGCCAGCAGGCACTCGCGCAACACGCCTTGGCCGACCATGCCGGTGGCGCCGAATAATAGAACTCTCATAAGGTTGGTTCCTAAGCGACAAGCGGTTAGCTTCATGCTGCAAGGTAGAGACAAACCCACTGGCAACTTGTAGCTTGCGGCTTGCAGCTTACTGCTCAACAGGATCTTTTGCCCCTTGAAAAGCACCACGACCCTCACCATTGCCTGCAGCGCGGCCTTTTTGTCCCAGGTTGGCATCAGCAGTTATCTGCCCGCCGTGCCGGCGATTGCCTTGTCATTGACCGCTGCAGAGGACCAGGTGGCACTGGCCCTGGCGGTGTACTTGATCGGCATGGCGTTGCCGATGCTGCTCTGGGGCAGCCTCGGTGAGCGCCTGGGTAGAAAGCCGGTGTTGCTGGCAGCGTTGGCGTTGTATGCGCTGGCCAGTGCGGCGATTCCGTCCGCCTACAGCCTCGAATCGTTCCTCGGCCTGCGCCTGGTTCAAGGCCTCGGTGCGGGCGGTGTGTCGGTGATGGCGCGGGTGCTGGTTCGTGACAGCTTCAGCGGTGCCCTGTTGGCCAAAGGTTTGTCGTGGCTGGGCATGACGTTCGTGATCGCCCTGGGCATCGGGCAGTTTGTGGGCTCGCTGTTGCAAGTGGCGTTTGGTTGGGAGGCGATCTTTTATGGGCTGGCGGTCGCGGCTGTCGGCTTGATGATTGCGCTGCAACGGGTGGTGTTTGCAACACTGGAAAAAGCCGCCGGGCACGTCTCGGCCTGGCGCATCTACGGCACGATCCTGCGTCATCCGGCGTTCCTGCGGCCTGCGTTGGCGGGCGGTTTGGGTTACGGGGTGATCATCGCGTTCAACACCTGCGCACCGTTGATTTTGCAGGGCCATTTCGAGTGGAGCGCGGCGCAATATGGCTGGCTCGGCTGGCCAATCAGCGGGGCGTATCTGGCGGGGGCGTTGATGGTCAATCGCCTCGTCGCCCGCACCGGGCGCCTGTCGATGATGAGTTGGGGCGTGGCGTTGGTGATGTGCGGCAGCGCGACGATGTTGCTGGGCAGCCTGTTTGCCAATGGGCTGGCGATCCTGCTGTGGCTGCCGTATTGCCTGGCGGTGTTCGGCCAATCGATGAGTTATCCCATCAGCCTGTCCCTGGCCAATGATGAATCACCGGTGAGCGGCTCCTACGCCATGGCCTTGAGCGGCTTTATGCATCAGTTGATGGCAGCGGCGATCGGTGGCGTGGCCAGCCTGCTGGCGAGTCAGCAGGCCTGGCCGTTGGCGGTGTTATGCGTGACGCTGGCGGGCGGCGCACTGCTGTGCGTCGCCATGGCCAGGACTGATCAGAACGCGCTGCGGAAGATCTCTTCAATCTGACGCTGATCCGCCCGCCGTGGGTTGGTCAGGCCGCAGGCGTCCTTCAGGGCGTTGGACGCCAACAGCGGGATGTCCTGTAACTTGGCGCCCAACTCCCGTAGCCCGGCAGGAATTTCCACATCCTGGGACAGGCTGCGAATCGCCGCGATGGCCGCCTGGGCGCCCTCTTCCACCGACGTACCCTTGATATCTGCGCCAAGGGCCCGTGCCACATGGCTCAGGCGCTCGGCGCTGACGCTGGCGTTGAAGCTTTGCACATGGGGCAACAGCACCGCATTGCACACGCCGTGAGGCAAGTCATACAGCCCGCCCAACTGGTGCGCCATGGCGTGCACGAACCCCAGGGACGCGTTGTTGAAGGCCATGCCGGCAAGGAACTGCGCGTAGGCCATGTTCTCCCGGGCGGCCAGGTCTTTACCGTCGCGCACCGCAATCCGCAGGTTGGCGCTGATCAGTTCGATGGCCTTGATCGCACAGGCGTCGGTGATCGGGTTGGCAGCCGTGGACACGTAGGCTTCGATTGCGTGGGTGAGCGCGTCCATGCCGGTGGCGGCAGTCAGGCCCTTGGGCATGCCGACCATCAGCGCCGGGTCGTTGACCGACAGCAGCGGCGTGACGTTGCGGTCGACGATGGCCATTTTCACGTGGCGGGTTTCGTCGGTGATGATGCAGAAGCGGGTCATTTCGCTGGCCGTGCCGGCGGTGGTGTTGATGGCCACCAGCGGCAGTTGCGGCTTGGCCGACTGATCGACGCCTTCGTAGTCGCCGATGTGCCCGCCGTTGGTCGCACACAGGGCAATGCCCTTGGCACAGTCATGGGGTGAGCCGCCGCCCAGTGACACCACGAAATCACAGGCACTCTGTTGCAGCAGCGCCAGGCCTTTTTCGACGTTCTCGACGTTCGGGTTGGGCTTGGCGCCGTCATAGATCACCGAGTCGATGTCTTGCATCGCAAGCTTCTCGGCGATCATGCTGGCCACACCTGCCTTGGCCATCCCGGCGTCAGTGACGATCAGCGCCTTGCGAAAACCGTAGTTGCGAATCGCGGTCATGGCTTCGTCGAGGCAGTCGAGGCCCATGATGTTGACGGCGGGAATGAAGAAGGTGCTGCTCATGGTGGCTAATCCTTTAAAGTCGTTATGCCTACAGCATCGACCTCGATTGCCTGCGGCATCTTGACCAGGATCAACGCCCGCTCGTGATAAAGTCACCGCCCAGCCGATTTCGAGTAGACCCGCCGCAATGAAGGATTCCCAGGATTTTGATGCCCACCTAGAAGACTGGAACGCCTTGCGCAGCAGTACCGCCATCAGCGGGATCCTGATCGGCAACGGCGCCAGCCGCGCAGTGTGGGAAGACTTTGCCTACGACTCGCTGTTCGAAAACGCCCGCACCGTGGAAGAAAAACCTCTGAGCCAGTCCGAACTCAGCGTGTTTGACGCGATGCAGACCCGCAGCTTCGAGCAGGTGCTGGGTGCACTGAAAACCACCAGCCGGGTCAACAAGGCCCTGGCGGTCAGCTCGGCTGCGCCGCGTAATCGCTATTACGCGATCAAGGAAGCGCTGATCAATACGATCCACACCGTGCATATTCCGTGGCGCCTGGTGAAGCCGTCGACACTGGCGACCCTCCATCAGGAGCTGGCGAGTTACCCGACGGTGTTCACCAGCAATTACGACCTGCTCAACTACTGGGCGATCCTGCATGCGCCGGGCATCGATGATCTGTTTCGCAGTGGCGATGCGAGCTTTGACCTGCGCAATACTGCCTGCGACACCACGCGCATTTTGTATCTGCATGGTGGCCTGCACCTGGTGCGTAACCTTGATGGTACGGCGCGTAAATTGCCGACCACTGACAGCACGTTGCTCAGCAGTTTTGCGATCAACAACACGATCAAGACGCTGGATGATGTGCCGTTGTTTGTCAGCGAGGGCAAGGTTGAGGAGAAGCTGAAGACCATTCGCAGTTCTGACTATTTGTCGTTCTGTTATGAGCAGTTGTTGGGCCATGAAGGTGGGCTATGCATCTTTGGGCATCACCTCGGCGCGCAGGATGTGCATCTGGTGCAGGCGATTCGACAGGCGAAGATCAGCACGTTGGCGATTTCGGTGTTTGGCCGCAGTGCAGGGTTTATCCAGCAGCAGAAGCGGCGTTTTGCGGAGTTGTTTGAGGGGATGGAGGTGGAGTTGCGGTTTTTTGATGCGCGTAGTCATGCGCTTGGGAATTCGGGGCTTTCGGTGCCGGTGGAGCGGTGATGGTAGTTGGGGTGAGGTGAGGTGGGGTGGGGTGTACATATCCGTTGCTGCGGTAACGGCCACTTATGGTTCCGCTCTTACAGCGGGTCACTTTTTTACAAACGCCTAAAAAAGTAACCAAAAAACGCTTTGCCCCACCACTCGGTGCCTCGCCTAGGCTCGGCATGCCCGCACTCCGGCACGCTTGCGCGGGTCGCCGCGATGGGCCATCCCTGGCCCAGCGCGGCTAAACCGGCGTCCTGCCGGTTTACCCGCTCCACCGTGCCTACTTGCGGCCATCGTGGTTAACGGGGCCCGCAGATCAAGATCAAAAGCAAGAGCACAGCGGCCTACCGGCCGGCTTGAGTGTTTAGAAGCCAGATCAAAAGCCAGAGCGAAAGCCAAATCTGAAGCTGATGCAGCTCTGCTTTTCTGTGGGAGCTGGCTTGCCGGCGATGCAGACACATCGGTGTATCAGGCAGACCCAGTTGATGCCATCGCAGGCAAGCCAGCTCCCACATTTGACCGTGCCCGCTTTAGATTTTGATTTGGCTTTTGCTTCACCACACTCAAGCCGGCCGGGAGGCCGCTGTGCTGTTGATCTGCTTTTGATTTTGATCTTAGGCGCCCCGTTAAACCACGCTGGCCGAACGCAGGCTTTGGAGCGTGGGTAACCTGGCAGGACGCCAGGTTAGCCGTCCTGGGCCAAGGATGGCCCATGACGGCGGCCCACGGTCCAAAGCCGGAGTGAGGGCACACCGAGCCTAAGCGAGGTGCCGAGTGGTGGGGCAAGAGCGTTTTGCTTACTTTTGCGCTCTTCAAAAGTGAGCCGCTGTAAGAGCGGAACCGATATAAGCCATCACCCAAATAACGGATATGCCCCACCCCCACCATCACCCCTCAGCACTATGCACCACCACCAAAAGCTGCGCCTGAACCTCCCCCACCGACCGAATCCGATGCGGCTTCTGCGCATTGAAATGCAACGCATCCCCCCGATTCAACACCACCCGCTCACTCATGAAATCCACCTCAACCTGACCTTCATGCACAAACAAAAACTCCTCCCCCAAATGTTCCTTGAAGGTCTTGTCGGTGAACTCCGCCGGCGGGTAGATGATGAACGGCAACAAACTACGCTCACTGACCTGATGCGCCAACACCGCGTAACCCGGTGACGCATCGGTGCCCGACAACGCCTGCCGTTCGTGGCTGCGCACCAGGCTGTAGCTGTCGAGGCTGACATTGTCCTCGCTGAACAATTCTTCGACCTTCACATTCAACGCCTTGGCCAGTTTCAGCGCCGCCGCAATCGACGGCGTATTCAACCCCCGCTCGACTTTCGACAGGTAACTCTTGGTCATCCCGGATTTTTCCGCGAGCGACTCCAATGTCACACCAAGTTTTTTTCTCAATATTTTCAAACGGATAGACATGCGCAGCGGTTAATCCATTAAAGAGGCGATGATGAATGCTTGCTAATGACACTTTGTGTCATATAGTCTCTTTAGTGTCATTTGCGACGAACAAGGACACTGATATGGCCAAGACATTAGCACTCCCGAAAGACCAACTGGTCAAGCAGGCGCTGACCCAGATGCAAAACACCCTGGCGGATAATACGTGGACCGACCGGCAAAAGCTGGCGTTGACCTGCCGGATCCTGTTCGAAAACGGCCACGACTCCGGCCTCGCCGGGCAGATCACCGCACGCGGCCCGACGCCTGGCACCTACTACACCCAACAACTGGGCCTGGGTTTTGATGAGATCACCGCCAGCAACCTGTTGCTGGTCAACGAAGACCTGGAGGTGCTGGAAGGCCATGGCATGCCCAACCCGGCCAACCGTTTTCACAGCTGGGTGTACCGCGGTCGCCCGGACGTGAACTGCATCATCCACACTCACCCGACCCACATCGCTGCGTTGTCGATGCTGGAAGTGCCGTTGCAGGTGTCCCACATGGACCTCTGCCCGTTGTACGAAGATTGCGCATTCCTCGAAGCCTGGCCCGGGGTGCCGGTGGGCAACGAAGAAGGTGAAATCATCACCGCTGCCCTGGGGGATAAACGCGCGATTCTGCTTTCCCACCACGGCCAATTGTCCACTGGGGCGAGCATCGAGGAAGCCTGTGTGATCGCACAGTTGATCGAACGCGCGGCCAAGTTGCAGCTGCTGGCGATGGCCGCCGGCACGATCAAGCCGATCCTGCCGGAACTGGGCCGCGAAGCCCATGACTGGATTTCCAAGCCCAAGCGCCACGGCGCCGCGTTCAACTACTACGCTCGGCAGAACCTGCGCCAACACGCCGATTGCCTGAACTGAAACCCTTTTTCGACCGGAGACCTTTCCATGTCCAGCCCTTCTATTCACGGCATTATCGGCTACACCATCACCCCGTTCAGCACGGACGGACAGCGCATTGACCTCGACGCCCTGGGCCTTTCGATCGACCGCCTGATCGACAGCGGCGTGCACGCTGTCGCACCGTTGGGCAGCACCGGCGAAGGCGCCTATCTCAGTGATGCAGAGTGGGATGAAGTCGCCGCCTACAGCATCCAGAAGGTGGGCAAGCGTGTGCCGACCATCGTCAGCGTCTCCGACCTGACCACCGCCAAGGCCGTGCGTCGTGCGCAGTTTGCCGAGGCCCACGGCGCGGACGTGGTAATGGTATTGCCGGCCTCGTACTGGAAACTCAGCGAGGCGGAAATCCTCGCCCACTATGCGGCCATTGGCGACAGCATCGGCGTGCCGATCATGCTCTACAACAACCCGGCCACCAGTGGCACCGACATGTCGGTGGACTTGATCCTGCGCATCGTCAACAGCGTCGACAACGTGACCATGGTCAAGGAAAGCACCGGGGATATTCAGCGCATGCATCAATTGCACCGGCGCAGCGAGGGCCAGGTGCCGTTCTACAACGGCTGCAATCCGCTGGCACTGGAGGCGTTTGCGGCGGGCGCGAAAGGTTGGTGCACGGCGGCGCCGAATCTGATTCCTCAGCTCAACCTGGATTTGTATGAAGCCGTTTTGGCCAATGACCTGGAGAAAGCGCGGGAGCTGTTTTATCGCCAGTTGCCGTTGCTGGATTTCATCCTCAAAGGTGGCTTGCCGGCGACGATCAAGGCCGGTTTGCGGCTGACGGGCCTGGAGTCGGGGGATCCACGGCTGCCGGTGTTTCCGCTGGCTGAGGCAGGCCGTGTTCAGTTGCAAGAGCTACTGACCCTGTTGCGCTGAAACGCAATCCAAATGTGGCAGCGGGCTTGCTCGCGAAGGCGGTGGGTCAGTCAATTAATAGGTCGACTGACTCACCGCATTCGCGAGCAAGCCCGCTCCCACATTTAGTCCGCATCCAACCTTGGATTTTCAATAGAGACAAATGACAATAATTCTCGATATCATTCACGACTTTTCCACGTCGTGCTTCGTCAAGAAGGATATCCATGTCTCGTCCCAAGCCCGACCCGCTGTCGGCCGATGCCTTTCGCGGGTTTTATGCAGATATCCTGCATTTCCTGCGTAAACGCACGGACAACGCCAGCGACGCGGCAGACATGACCCAGGATGTCTTCACCCAATGGCTGGACTACCGCGACCGGGCCCAGGTCGAGCAGCCACGGGCGTTTCTGTTCCAGATGGCGCGCAATCTGCTGCGCGATCACTGGCGCAAACAGAAGGTGCGGCACACCGTCCACCAGCAACAGGCCGAACTGGATGCCGAACCTGTCAGCGACTCGCGAGACGATCCCATGGCCGCCGCGCAACGCCTGCAACGCCTGGAACAGTTGAAAGAAGTGCTCTCTGAACTCTCGCCGAGAAGACGAGAAGCCCTTATGCTGCACCGCTTCGAAGGCCTGAGCCAGGCGCAGATCGCCGAGCGCATGGGCGTTTCGGTCAGCATGGTGGAAAAGCACATCGCTTTTGCCTTGCTGCATTGCAAGCAGCGACTTCAACAAGAACAGGGCAAGGAGCAGCCAGAATGACCCGCCTGAGCGACATCGACACCTGTGACATCGAGGCCAGCGACTCCATCGATGCCCAGGCCGCCAGCTGGTTTGCGCGCAACCGCAATGACGCCGGTCGCGCCGACCGCAAGGCGTTTGCCGCCTGGCAGTCCGAGCCGGCCCATGCCCGCGCCTATGCGGAATTCGAACAGCTGTGGGCCGACCTGGCGCAGTTGCAGCAACTGAACAAACCGACACCGCTGCCCGCGCGCAAGACACCCGCCTGGCGCCCGGCCCTGGCGGTGGCTGCCGCATTGGTGTGTGCCGTGCTGACGAGCAACATCGGCGCCCCACGCGAGCTGTTCCACGCCCAGGTCGCGGCCCATGCCAAAGGAATGCGCACCATGCATTTGCCTGACGGCAGCACCTTGTACGTCAACGCCAATACGCGCCTGCGGGTGGACTTCAACAGTCACCAGCGCATCGTGCATCTGGATCAGGGCCAGTTGTATATCGAGGTGGCGCCCGACAAGGAGCGTCCGCTGTTCGTGCAGGCCGGTGAAGCCAATGTGCGGGTGGTCGGCACCGGCTTCGATGTGCGGCGCAGCAAGCAGCAGTTGGTGGTCAGCGTGGCCCATGGGCAAGTGGCGTTCGATCCGGATGCCAGGCTGCCGGCCACCCTGCTCGGCGCCGATCAGCGCGCTACGTTCAGTTATGCCAAAGGCACGCTGCAGCAGCAAACCCTCACTGCCGGCGAGGTCGCCGATTGGCGCGGCGGCCACGTGTCGTTTCGTAATCGCGAGCTGGCCAGCCTGATGGATGAGTTGAGCCTGTACCGGCCCCAGGCGCCGTTGCTGGTGGACAGCGCGGTGGCGCAGTTGAAGGTCTCGGGCAATCTGGACGTGAATGATCCGGACGCCCTGCTCAACGCCCTGCCGGCGCTATTGCCGGTGAAAACCGTGGCCCTGGCCGACGGCAATATCAGGATCGAACCGCGCAAATAGCCCCGCGGAATTCTTATTTGAGAATATTTTGCATTCGCATGTGAGGATTATTTTTCCTGCCGCGTCTTCCTCGGGTCTGCGTTTGATACGCACACCTTTCTGGCCATTTGGCTACTCCGGGGGATTTCATGTTTCGCGCGCCTTGCCACGTTCAGCACCTGTTTCTTCGACCCACCGCCATTGCCGCCTGCCTGGCCTTCAGCCTGAGTGCCCAGGCCGAGTCGTTCAAGCTGCAACTGCCGGCCCAGTCCCTGGCCACGTCCCTGAGCCAGGTGGCGCAGCAGGCGAAAATCCAGCTGCTGTTCGATGAAGCGCTGCTGAAAAATATCCAGGCGCCGGCCCTCAATGGCGACTTCACACCGGAAGTGGCGATTCGCACCCTGCTCAAGGACGGCGAGTTCGTATTGCTCAAGGTCGGCAGCACTTACGTGGTACGCCCCGAAGAGGGCAAGACCACCAACAGCAGCGCGATCCAGCTCGACGCCCTGAGCGTGATCGGCACCGGCAGCGAGGTCGACTCCACCACCGTCGGCCGTTCCACCCTGACCCAGGCCGACATCGACCGCTACCAGTCCAACAACATTCCCAGCCTGCTGCAAACCTTGCCCGGCATCAGCCAGGGCGGCTCGCTGAAGCCCGGTGGCCAGACCATCAACATCCGTGGTTTCGGCGACGCCGAAGACGTGCCGCTGACCGTCGATGGCGCCACCAAAAGCGGTTTTGAGCGCTACCAGCAGGGCACTGTGTTTATCGAGCCCGAGCTGATCAAGAGCATCGAAGTGGAGAAAGGCCCCAACTCGCCCTTCAGCGGCAATGGCGGCTTTGGCGGTACGGTCAACATGACCACCAAGGATGCCCCGGACCTGCTCAAGGACGGGCGCAACAGCGGTGCCATGCTCAAATACGGCTACTCCAGCAACGACCATGAGCAGGTCTACAGCAGTGCCGTTTACGGGCGTACCGATGACGGCCGCTTCGATGCGCTGGCCTACCTGACCCAGCGCGACGGCGGCGACATGAAGCTGGCCGCCACCCTGCCCAACGACAACAACCAGTACCCGATCAACCCCAAGCGCCTGCCCAACAGCGCCCAGAATGTGGACGGCAAACTGTTCAAGTTCAATGCTCACTTCACCGATGAGCAAAGCCTGGGTCTGTCGTATTCGCGCTCCAACAGCCAGCGCTGGACGCCCTTCTCTGCCGCCAGCTACCCGACGCCGCCGACCCAGGCCAACATCGACCGCTATGGCTACGAAGCCGCGCTGAAACGCTTCCTGGCCAACCGCAATACCGTCGACACCACTTGGTCCGGCAAGTACGAATACCAGCCGATGAATAACCCGCTGGTGGACTTGACCATCAAGTACTCCGAATCCAATACCGACCAGACCGACGAGCGCGACGCCACGGCGTTTTTCCAGTTGGCCACCGGCGGGCGCAAGATGGACACCTCCTATAACGACAAGAACCTCGACGTACGCAACGTCAGCCTGTTTTCCACCGGTGCGTTGCAGCACGCGGTGACCACCGGTGTGCAAATCCGCAAGCACACCCGGGAAACCGAAATGTGGATGCCCGGCGCCACCTACAACACCCCGAAATACAACTATGGGCACTTCCAGCCGGGCTTCATGCCCCATGGCAAGGTCGACACCAACAGCTTCTTTATCCAGGACGCGGTGACGCTGGGCGATGTGACCATTACCCCGTCGATGCGCTATGACCATGTGCGCAACCGCGGCGAGGCCAACGACGCGCCGTACTACAGCAACCCGGACCCGGCCATCGGCCATGACTACAGCGACCGCACTTACACCGGCTGGTCGCCACGCCTGGCGGCGTACTGGACCATCACCCCGAACGTGGCGATGTTCGCCAACTGGAGCCGCACCTGGCGTGCGCCAGTGATCGACGAGCAGTATGAAGTCCAGGGCCTGGGCAGCCGCACCGCCACCAGCCTGGACCTGGACCCGGAGCGCATCACCTCCATCACCCTGGGCAACGTCACCAGCTTCGCCGACGTGTTCGCCCACGGCGACAACCTGCAACTGCGTACCACGCTGTTCCACAACAAGGTCGAGGACGAAATCTTCAAGGCCACAGGCGTGGGCTGCCAGAACCAGGCGGTCAACGGCGGGACGATTTCCAGCGCCTGCCCGCCGGGCGCGATGTCCAACTACCGCAACATCGGCGGCATGACCATCAAGGGTTTCGAGGCCGAGAGTTTCTATGACTCCACCTACGTGTTCGGCTCGGTATCGTTCGCCTACACCACCGGTAAACATGAAGGCGCCTACACCAACCCGTGGGGGCCGGACGTCTGGGCGCGGGACATTCCGCCAACCAAATGGGTGGTGGTGCTCGGCACCAAGATCCCGAGCCTGGATATGCGGGTGGGCTGGCAAGGGCAGTTCATCGGCGCCACCAGCCGCCTGCCGAGCGACAAGTATTCCGGCGGCCCGGGCACCAGCATCGGCGACCTGTTCTACGACCAGTACGGCAACAAGCGCTACAACACCCAGGGCCTGTTCGCCAGTTGGAAGCCGCAACAGGCTTACCTCAAGGGTACCGAGGTGAACTTCACCGTAGACAACCTGTTCAACAACAACTTCCGACCGGCCCTGAGCGGCGACCGCGCCTACACCAAGGGCCGGGATGCGAAGATCAGTGTGACGCGGTTCTTCTGACCCCTACTAATCAATGTGGGAGCGGGCTTGCTCGCGAAAGCGCTGGATCAGTCGGTACATGAGTTACCTGACACACCGCCTTCGCGAGCAAGCCCGCTCCCACATTCAGACCTTCTGCGCGCCATTTCTTGTATTAACCAGGCTGAGCTCTGGGGCGTGAACCCGCTGCCTGCTCAAATACCGCGTGCAACTCACCCGCAAGAACGAAGCAAAATTCACCACTTCGCCGCGGTAATCCATCACTTCTTCATACAGCTTGGCGATCAGTTGATTGGTGGTCATCCCATCCACCTCGGCGATTTCGCTGAGGATGTCCCAGAACTGGTTTTCCAGGCGCACGGTGGTCACCACGCCGCAGATGCGCAGGGAGCGCGAGCGGGATTCGTACAGAATCGGGTCGGCCTTGACGTACAGTTCGCACATGGCGATGACCTCCGCTTTACAGGGTGATTTTGGTGCCCAGCAGTCCGAGGAAACCCGCGAGCCAGCTTGGGTGCGCCGGCCACGCCGGGGCCGTCACCAGATTGCCTTGAACGTGGCTGTCGGTCACCGGGATATCGATGAACGTACCGCCCGCCAGTCGTACCTCCGGCCCGCACGCCGGGTAGGCGCTGCACTCGCGGCCTTCCAGGATCCCGGCAGCCGCCAGCAGTTGAGCGCCATGGCACACGGCAGCGATGGGTTTGCCAGCCTGATCGAAATCCTTGACCAGTTGCAGGACCTTTTCGTTCAGCCGCAGGTACTCAGGGGCACGGCCACCCGGCACCAGCAGCGCGTCGTAGTCGGCAGCGTTCACCTTGGCAAAATCCGCATTCAGGGCGAACAGGTGCCCGGGCTTTTCGCTGTAGGTCTGGTCGCCTTCGAAGTCGTGGATCGCCGTGCGCACGGTCTGGCCGGCAGCCTTGTCCGGGCACACGGCGTGCACGGTATGCCCCACCATCAGCAGCGCCTGGAACGGCACCATCACTTCATAGTCTTCGACGTAATCGCCGACCAGCATCAGGATTTTTTTCGCGGCCATGGGACATTCCTCCGGTTGAACGGTTGGGCAGACAGGAGTAGCCAAGATAGACCCGCAGGCTTGATCCGGGTAATGGCCCGCTACTACATCAGCACCCCGGCTTGTGTAGGAGCCGGGCTTGCGCGCGATGCAGACACCTCGGCCTGACAGGTAAACTGCGTTGATCCCATCGCAGCCTCGCCAAGGCTCGACAGCTCCCACATGAACCGGGTCGCCCGTTCAAAACTGTACGGATAAATCCGCACCCAGCTGTAGGCCCGCGTTTTCCGGGCTTTGTGGCTAGATGAACGTCCACTTCCGGCCCATTCGATTCTGGTTCCTTCCATGAGCTCCCGCGAAAATACCGGCATGGCCCTCGGCCTGCTGGGCGTCGTCATCTTCAGCCTCACCCTGCCCTTCACCCGTATCGTGGTGCAGGAAATCCACCCGCTGCTCAACGGCCTGGGCCGGGCGTTGTTTGCGGCGGTGCCGGCGGCGGCTTTGTTGCTGTGGCGTCGCGAGCGCTGGCCCACCTGGCGCCAGGTGCGCGGGCTGACGCTGGTGATTGCCGGGGTGATCCTGGGTTTCCCGGTATTGTCGGCCTGGGCCATGCAAACCTTGCCCGCGTCCCATGGCGCGCTGGTCAACGGATTGCAGCCGCTGTGCGTGGCGCTGTATGCGGCGTGGCTGTCTCATGAGCGGCCGTCGAAAGCCTTCTGGGCCTGCGCGGCGTTGGGCAGTGCGCTGGTGCTGAGTTATGCGTTGATCACCGGAGCCGGCAGTATCCAGGCGGGCGACCTGTTGATGCTCGGCGCGATTGCCGTGGGTGGCCTGGGTTATGCCGAAGGCGGCCGGTTGGCCAAGGAGATGGGCGGCTGGCAGGTAATCTGCTGGGCGCTGGTGCTGTCGACGCCGGTATTGATCGGGCCGGTGGCCTACCTGGCGCTGCAACACGAAGGGCCGATCTCCATGCGCACCTGGTGGGCGTTTGGTTATGTCTCGTTGTTTTCGCAGTTCCTGGGGTTCTTTGCGTGGTACGCCGGGCTCGCCATGGGTGGCATCGCCCGGGTCAGCCAGATTCAGCTGTTGCAGATCTTTTTCACCATCGCGTTTTCGGCGCTGTTTTTTGGTGAACACATCGAGCCGATTACCTGGCTGTTTGCCTGCGGGGTGATTGTGACGGTGATGTTGGGGCGCAAGACCAGCGTGAAGCCTGCGCCAGCTCCCAAGGCTAGCGCGATCTAATGTGGGAGCGGGCTTGCTCGCGAATGCGGTGGATCAGTTGATACATCAGGTGACTGACACACCGCTTTCGCGAGCAAGCCCGCTCCCACATTTTTGATTTGCGTCGTACTCAGGCGAGGTAACCTTCCGACCGCAGCAGGGTTTCCAGGCAATGTTCGGTGATGTTGTAGAACGCCTTGAGCTCCTGGATTTTCTCCAGGAGTTGAGCGTTGTCCACCGGCTCGGCACGCTTCACGGCCAGGATCATCTTGTTCTTGTTGGTGTGCTCCAACGAGATGAACTCAAACACCTTGGTCTCATAGCCGCACGCTTCAAGGAACAACGCGCGCAAACTGTCGGTGACCATTTCCGCCTGCTGGCCCAGGTGCAGGCCGTATTGCAGCATCGGCTTGAGCAGCGCCGGGCTCTGGATCTGCAGGCGAATCTGCTTGTGGCAGCACGGCGAGCACATGATGATCGACGCACCGGAGCGGATGCCGGTGTGAATCGCGTAGTCGGTGGCGATGTCGCAGGCATGCAGGGCGATCATCACGTCCAGTTCGCTGGGCGCGACGCTGCGCACATCCCCGCACTTGAACACCAGCCCCGGGTGGTCCAGGCGGGCGGCGGCGTTGTTGCACAGGGTCACCATGTCTTCGCGCAGTTCCACGCCGGTGACTTCGCCGTCGGCGTTGAGGGTGTTGCGCAGGTAGTCGTGGATGGCAAACGTCAGGTAGCCCTTGCCCGAGCCAAAGTCCGCGACCCGCACCGGCTGGTCCAGCTTCAGCGGCGAGGTGGTCAGCGCATGGCTGAACACTTCGATGAACTTGTTGATCTGCTTCCACTTGCGCGACATCGCCGGGATCAGCTCGTGTTTGGCGTTGGTCACACCAAGGTCGGCGAGGAAGGGCCGGGTCAGGTCCAGGAAGCGATTCTTCTCGCGGTTGTGCTCGGCAGACGGCGCTTCGCGCAGTTGCTGCGGCTTGCTTTTGAACAGTGAGCTTTTGTTTTTCTTGCTGTATTCCAGCTGGGCTTCGTCGGTCACCGACAGCAGGTGCGCATTCTTGAACGCCGCCGGCAACAACTCGGCAATTGCCGCCACGCCGTCGGCCAGGGAGAAGTTCTTGGTGATGTCGCGGGTCTTGTAGCGATAGACGAAGGACAGGCAAGGCTGATCCTTGACCGTCAGCTGCTTGATGATCAGCTTCTGAAGATCAGGCTCGGTGCCGACGTACTTGGCCAGCACCAGCTTGATAAAGGCGTTTTGCTCAAGGCTCGCGCTCAGCAGTTCGAGGAACTGCGCGTGATGATCCGGCGCGGGGCTGGCAGGTTTAGCGGTGGCAGACATGAACAAAAACGCCTCGGGCAGGGAATGCCGGGAATTTTACACTACTCCAACACCACCAACCGATTCGGCAGCTCATTGCGTGCGTGGGTCACCGGTACGTGCTCCCTGAGCAATTCCCCGCAAGCCTCAATACACGCCACAAACCCGGCCAACGTCTGGCCTTGCTTCACCTGGCGGGTGAAGTCCTTGACGATCGCATCCCAACTGCTGTCATCCAGGCGACTGGATATCCCCTTGTCCACCAGGATTTCCACATACCGCTCGGCCTCACTGACAAAAATCAGCACCCCGGTGCTGCCCAGCGTGTGGTGCAGGTGCTGCTCGAGAAACTGCCGCCGTGCCAGGTTGGACGCGCGCCAATGGCGCACCGAGCGCGGGATCAGTCGCGTGGTGACCCTGGGCAAACGGAACACCAGGCACAGCACGACGAACGTGCCCCACTGCGCCAGCAGCAAGGTGTACATGGTCAACCAGCCCGACAGGTAGTGGATGATCCCCGGCACCACCAGCGCCAGCAGGCTGGCCCACAACAGCGGGATGTAGGCGTAGTCGTCGGCGCGGGCCGCGAGCACGGTCACCAGTTCGGCGTCGGTCTGTTGCTCGACCCGGGCGATCGCCTCGGCGACCTGGCGTTGCTCGTGTTGACTCAGTAATGCCATGGTTGTTGATGCTCTCTAGTTATTGTCATTACCAGCCGCCCGAGGCGCCACCGCCGCCAAAACCACCGCCGCCGCCCCTGAAGCCACCACCGCCACCGCCTCCCCCGCCGCCACGACCGCTGCTGCTGAGAATCGCCAGCAGGATAGCGCCAACGGGCAGGCCCATGCGATTGCACAGCCACAACACTGCCAGCAACAGGATGAACAGGCCAATGGAAATGCCCGGGTTTTGCTTGGCGAAGTTGGCCTCGGACACATGCGCCGGCACGGCCAGCGGATCGCCGCCCACCACCTGCAGCATCGCCGCCACTCCGTCACTGATGCCCTTGCTGTAGTTGCCCGCCTTGAACGCCGGGGCGATCACCTGGTTGATGATCACCCAGGACTGCGCATCCGTGAGTACGCCTTCCAGGCCATAACCCACTTCGATGCGAATCTTGTGCTCATCCCGGGCGACGATCAGCAGGGCGCCGTTGTCCTTGCCCTTCTGGCCGATGCCCCAGGCGCGGCCCAGTTGATAACCGAAGTCTTCAATGGGCACGCCTTGCAGGTCGGGCACGGTGACCACCACGATCTGGTCGCCGCTGGTCTGCTCCAGCGCCTGCAACTGCTGGGTCAGCTGCGCACGCACGGCCGGGTCGATCATCTGGGCGTTGTCCACCACCCGTCCGGTCAGGGCCGGGAAATTCAGGGCGGCCTGGGCGGTCAGGCTGAAGGCCAGCAGCACCGCCGCCATCAGCCAAGCGCGCTTGCCCATCAGAATTTCACTTGCGGCGCTTTATCGGCATCGGCACTCGTGGCCTCGAAGTTGGCGCGGACCGGCAAGTCGCTGTACATCACGCTGTGCCACAGGCGGCCAGGGAAGGTGCGGATCTCGGTGTTGTAGGCCTGCACTGCCTGGATAAAGTCGCGGCGGGCCACGGCGATGCGATTTTCGGTGCCTTCAAGCTGCGATTGCAGGGCCAGGAAGTTCTGGTTGGCCTTCAGGTCCGGGTAGCGCTCGGACACCACCATCAAACGGCTGAGTGCACCGCTCAAACCGTCCTGGGCTTGCTGGAACTGCTTGAGTTTCTCGGGATTGTCGAGGGTGCTGGCATCCACCTGGATCGAGGTGGCCTTGGCCCGCGCTTCGATCACGGCCGTCAGGGTGTCCTGTTCATGGGCGGCGTAGCCCTTGACCACTTCCACCAGGTTGGGGATCAGGTCGGCGCGCCGCTGGTACTGGTTCTGCACCTGGGCCCAGGCCGCCTTGGCCTGTTCGTCCAGGGTCGGGATCTTGTTGATGCCGCAACCGCTCAGCACGGTGCTCACCAGTATCAATGCCACGGCCTTCCAGCCCCAACGGTAACCTTGTGCTGCTTGCATGGTGTTTCTCCTGCCAAACCTATGAAATTTACCGACTGACGCGTTAGCCACGGGCTTAGGGCATAATCCGCCACCACCCACTGGATTGCATCGTGCCAATCAGCTAAAAGATGCCCAGCGCCAATAAGAGTTCAGAAGTGTGCGGTATTTATCTGAACAACACCCGAACAACAATAGACGCTCTCCGGTCCCAAGGCTGCGAGAAAGGATTTTCATGAAGAAGCTGTGTTTGCTGGGCCTTGTTGTCAGTTTGGCCACTCATTCCGTATTAGCCGAAACAAAGCCCGCAGTGCTCAAGGACAAGGACGCCTTCGTCAGTGACCTGCTCAAGCAGATGACCCTTGATGAGAAGATCGGCCAATTGCGCCTGATCAGCATCGGCCCCGAAATGCCCCGCGAACTGATCCGCAAGGAAATCGCCGCCGGTCGCATCGGCGGCACCTTCAATTCGATCACCCGCCCGGAAAACCGTCCGATGCAGGACGCAGCCATGCGCAGCCGGTTGAAGATCCCGATGTTCTTCGCCTATGACGTGATCCACGGCCACCGCACGATATTCCCCATCAGCCTGGCCCTGGCTTCCAGCTGGGACATGGACGCCATCGGCCACTCCGGGCGCATCGCCGCCCAGGAAGCTGCCGCCGACAGCCTCGACATCACCTTCGCGCCGATGGTCGACATCTCCCGCGACCCACGCTGGGGCCGTACCTCCGAAGGCTTTGGCGAAGACACCTACCTGACCTCGCGCATTGCCGAAGTGATGGTCAAGGCCTTCCAGGGCAGCAGCCCGGCCAAGGCCGACAGCATCATGGCCAGCGTCAAGCACTTCGCCCTGTATGGCGCGGTGGAAGGCGGTCGCGACTACAACGTGGTCGACATGAGCCCGGTCAAGATGTACCAGGACTACCTGCCGCCCTACCACGCCGCCATCAAGGCCGGCGCCGGTGGCGTGATGGTTGCGCTGAACTCGATCAACGGCGTACCCGCCACCGCCAACACCTGGCTGATGAACGACCTGCTGCGCAAGGACTGGGGCTTCAAGGGCCTGGCCGTGAGCGACCACGGTGCGATCTTCGAGCTGATCAAGCACGGCGTGGCCAAGGACGGGCGTGAAGCCGCCAAGCTGGCGATCAAGGCCGGGATCGACATGAGCATGAACGACTCGCTCTACGGCAAGGAATTGCCCGGCCTGCTGAAGTCCGGCGAGATCGAACAGAGCGACATCGACAACGCCGTGCGCGAAGTGCTCGGCGCCAAGTACGACATGGGCCTGTTCGCCGACCCGTACCTGCGCATCGGCAAGGCCGAGGATGACCCGGCCGACACCTACGCCGAAAGCCGCCTGCACCGCGCCGACGCACGTGACGTGGCGCGCCGCAGCCAGGTGCTGCTGAAAAACCGGAACAACACCCTGCCGCTGAAAAAGGACGCGACCATCGCCCTGGTCGGCCCGCTGGCCAAAGCGCCGATCGACATGATGGGCAGCTGGGCCGCTGCCGGTAAACCCGCGCAATCGGTGACCCTGCTGGACGGCATGAACGCCGTGATCGGCGACAAGGGCAAGGTGATCTATGCCCGTGGCGCCAATATCACCAACGACAAGAAAGTCGTCGACTACCTCAACTTCCTGAACTTCGATGCCCCGGAAGTTGTGGATGACCCGCGCTCGTCCCAGGACATGATCGACGAAGCCGTCAAGGCCGCCAAAGGCGCCGATGTGGTCGTGGCCGCCGTGGGCGAGTCCCGTGGCATGTCCCACGAATCGTCGAGCCGCACCGACCTGAACATCCC
Organism: Pseudomonas sp. KK18; assembly: GCF_037094675.1. Classification (NCBI taxonomy): domain Bacteria; kingdom Pseudomonadati; phylum Pseudomonadota; class Gammaproteobacteria; order Pseudomonadales; family Pseudomonadaceae; genus Pseudomonas; species Pseudomonas sp. KK18. Next base: position 1,569,182 of record NZ_CP146605.1, on the reverse strand, counting down.
GCAGAGCCAGCGCGACCTGATCAAGGCTTTGAAAGCCACCGGCAAACCGCTGGTGCTGGTGTTGATGAACGGCCGTCCGCTGTCGATTGTCGAGGAGAACGAACAGGCTGACGCAATCCTGGAAACCTGGTTCGCCGGCACCGAAGGCGGCAACGCTATCGCTGACGTGCTGTTCGGTGACTACAACCCGTCGGGCAAGCTGCCGATCACCTTCCCGCGTTCGGTGGGGCAGATTCCGACCTACTACAACCACCTGAGCATTGGCCGGCCGTTCACTCCGGGCAAGCCGGGCAACTACACCTCGCAGTACTTCGATGACACCACCGGGCCGCTGTTTCCGTTCGGTTACGGCTTGAGCTACACCAGTTTCAGCCTGTCGGACATGGCGCTGTCGTCCACCACCCTGAACAAGACCGGCAAGCTCGACGCCACCGTGGTGGTGAAAAACACCGGCAAGGTCGATGGCGAAACCGTGGTGCAGCTGTATATCCAGGACGTGGCCGGCTCGATGATCCGCCCGGTGAAGGAATTGAAGAACTTCCAGAAGATCATGCTCAAGGCGGGCGAAGAGCGCGCGGTGCACTTCACCATCACCGAGGAAGACTTGAAGTTCTACAACACCCAGCTGAAGTTTGCGGCTGAGCCGGGCGAGTTCAATGTGCAGATCGGGTTGGATTCGCAGGATGTGAAGCAGCAGAGCTTCGAACTACTCTAACGTCTTGCTCGGTCAAAATGTGGGAGCGGGCTTGCTCGCGAATGCGGTGGATCAGTTGATACATCAGGTGACTGACACACCGCTTTCGCGAGCAAGCCCGCTCCCACATTTGATTGGGGTGTTCTGGCTTATCCGCGGCGGTCCAGCAGGTTAACCACCAACCGATCAATCCACCCCCACACCCGCTGCTTCACCCGCCGCCACAATGGCCGCGACCGCCACGCCTCCAGGCTCACCGCCTGGCTCTGGGCAAAATCCCTCTCGAAACTCCCCGCCACCGCCAACGTCAGTTCCGGGTCCAGCGCCTCCAGATTTGCCTCCAGGTTGAAGCGCAGATTCCAGTGATCGAAGTTGCACGAGCCAATGCTCACCCAATCGTCCACCAGCACCATTTTCAAGTGCAGGAAGCACGGCTGGTATTCAAAGATCTGCACCCCGGATTTGAGCAAACGCGGGTAGTAACGGTGCCCGGCATACCGCACCGACGGGTGATCGGTACGTGGCCCGGTCAACAGCAAACGCACATCCACCCCGCGCCCCGCCGCCCGGCGCAGGGCACGCCGCCCGGCGCAGGGCACGCCGTACGCTCCAGGTCGGCAGGAAATACGGCGTGGCCAGCCAGATACGCTGGTGGCCGCTGTTCAGCGCGCGGATCAGTGACTGCAAGATATCCCGATGCTGGCGGGCGTCGGCATAGGCCACACGCCCCAGCCCCGGTCCTGTCGCTGGCACCTTGGGCAAGCGTGGCAGGCCAAAATGCGTGGCCGGTTTCCAGGCTCTACGATCGTCGTTCGCCAGCCACTGACGGTCGAACAACGCCTGCCAATCCAGCACCAGCGGGCCACGAATCTGCACCATCACTTCGTGCCAATCGGCGGTGTCTTCCCCGGGCGTCCAGAATTCATCCGTCACGCCGGTGCCGCCGACCACGGCGATGGTCTGGTCGATCAACAACAGCTTGCGGTGGTCCCGATAGAGGTTGCGCATCCAGCGGCGCCAGCTCAGGCGGTTGTAGAATCGCAGGTCCACCCCGGCATCGATCAACCGCCGACGCAGGCCCAGGGTAAACGCCAGGCTGCCGTAGTCATCGAACAGGCAACGTACGCGCACGCCACGTTCGGCGGCCGCCACCAGGGCCTGAACCATCGCCTCGGCACACGCGCCCGCCTCCACCAGATACAGCTCCAGCGCCACCTGTTGCTCGGCCTGGGCGATGCCTTCCAGCATGCGCGGGAAGAAACTCGGGCCGTCGACCATCAGCTCGAAACGGTTGGCGCTGCGCCACGGGAACACTGCGCCGCTCATGTCAGCGCGCCGTGAAAATCAGTACCGCACCCACCGGCACCGACAGGCTGATCTGCGACAGCCCGGCGGCCTTGCGCAATGCGGCTACCCCTGGCAGCAAATCGAAATCCTCGGCGTGCACCACCAATGGCTCCAGGGTGACCACCTGGAAGCGTCGGTCATCCAGGCGGGTCGCCAGCAATTCGGTGCTGTAGGTCTGGGTCTTGCCGTGCAGGGTCACCGACAGCGGCAGGCGCAGCTCGTATTGCGCGCCGGGGGCCAGGTCGTTGATCGGTTGCAGGTTGATCTGCGCATTGATCACCGCGTCCGGGAAGGTCTTGATCTCGAACAGCTCATTGCGCATGCGCTCGTCGCGCAGCGGGATGCCGCTGTTGATCGACTCCAGTTCGACTTCCAGCTGCGCCGCGCCTTTGCTGTCGACCTTGCCATGCAGCACCAGGAAGCGCTGCACTTCAGCGATGTCGGTGTTCTTGGTGGTGACGAACGACAGGCGCGAGGACTCGTTGTCCAGGTACCAGTCGGCGTGGGCAGGCACGGCGGCAGCGGCCAGCAGCAGGAAGGCCATGGGTTTGAACAGGGACATAAAGACTCTTGGGGCAAAAAACCTGGGCGAACAGTAACAAAGACCTCCTGTAGGAGCGAGCTTGCTCGCGAAGGTTGCCAACGATGACGCGGGCATTCTGAATGAACGCGGTGCCTGTGAGTTCTTCGCGAGCAAGCTCGCTCCTACGGGGGAACGGTGGTCAGGCCAACGCCTGCTGCACATCGCGAATCGTCGACTCCAGGCTGGCCAGGTGCAGGCTCAGCACCCGTTCCACCGGTGCCTGATCCATCGGCCAATGCAGCGCCATGCTGCCCACCAACCGGCCATTGGCCCGGACCGGCAAGGCCACCGCGCGAATCAGGAACGGCAGGCGCACCGGATATTCCCAATAGCCTTCGGTGCGTTGGCCAAACCCCTGGTGCTGGGATTGTTCACACGCCCGGTATTGATCGTCTTCCGCCACATGCTCACGGCCTGCCAGGCGCTGCACTTCATCCGCCGACAGTTGCGCCAGGCACGCCTTGCCCATGGCCGAATGAAACAGGCTGGCGTGCTGGCCGACGATCTGGCAATTGTTCGGGTAGAGCTTGCGCAGCACCGTGGGGATCGCGCTTTCCATCACTTCCAGGCGTTCGCCGTCGAAGCTCGACAGGTCCACCACCAGGCCGGTGCGCTCGCTGAGGTCCAGCAGCCACGGCGCGGCGCTTTCCACCAGTTGGCGCTTGAAGCGTTGCTGGGTGTCGCCGAACAACCGTCTGGCCCGCAGGCGGTAACGCCGGTCGCTGAGGCCACGATAGATCCAGCCCTGTTCCTGCAAGGTCAGCAGCATCCGCGAGACCGTGGCCTTGGGCAGGTGAGTCAGGTAATGCAACTCTTCCAGCCCCAGCGCCTGATGCTCGCCGAGCAATTCGATGATCGCCAGTGCCCGCCCTACTGAGCGTACGGTTCCCGTCTCGGCGTCGCTGCCCATGTGTCGATCTCCTTGATGCCGATGGATGATCTGATTTCACAGCAAGATACAGGCCCGTCGCGGCTCAACCGGTCGCCGAGAGGCAAGCTGGCGGTCGCCGCTGCACCCAGTGGGTCAGTTGTTCGTGGGCGTACGCCAGTTGCAACACCGCCCTGTCCGCCTGGGCCGGGCCGATGATCTGCAGGCCCATGGGCAAGCCCTGGGGGTTGAAACCCACCGGCACGTTCATGCTCGGCAGGCCGGCCAGTGTGGGGCCGATCACCACTTCCATCCAGCGGTGGTAGGTGTCCATCTCGCGCCCTGCGACGAGGCGTGGCCAGGCTTGTTGTGCATCGAAAGGGAACACTTGGGCGGTGGGCAGCAACAGGAAATCGTAACGTTCGAACAGTTTGCCGAGGGCGCGGTACCAGTCGCTGCGGTTGATCGAAGCCTGGTAAACGTCCGCCGCACTCAGTTGCAATCCGCCCTGCACTTCCCATTGCGCCTCCGGCTTGAGCAGTGCACGTTTTTGCGGGTCGGCGAAGGCCGCGCCGAGGGAGCCCTGGATCAGCCAATGGCGGTGCACCAGCCAGGTCTGCCACAGGCGTTCCAGAGAAAATTCCGGTTGGCAGTGCTCGACCTCGCAACCCAGCGCAGCGAAGTCCTTGAGGGCCGATTCGCACAGGCTCATCACGCCGTCTTCCATCGGCAGGTAACCGTTGTAATCCCCGAGCCAGCCCAAGCGTGCACCCTTGAAGTCGCGCTGCAATGGCTCACCCAACACCGCCGGATCCTCCTTGAGCGACAGCGGCACCCGAGGGTCATAGCCGGCCTGCACACTCAGCAGCCGCGCCACATCCGCCACGCTGCGACCCATCGGGCCTTCCGTGGCCAGTTGCTGGACGAACAGCTCCGGCGCCGGCCCGTGAGGCACCCGACCCTGGGACGGACGCAGGCCAAATACGTTATTGAACGCCCCCGGGTTTCGCAGCGAGCCCATCATGTCGCTGCCATCCGCTACCGGCAGCATGCGCAATGCCAGCGCCACCGCCGCGCCGCCGCTGCTGCCACCGGCCACCAGGCGCGGGTCATAGGCGTTGCCGGTGGTGCCGAACACGCTGTTGTAGGTCTGCGAGCCCAGGCCAAATTCCGGCACGTTGGTCTTGCCGATGATGATCGCGCCACTGGCCCGAACCCGCGCCACGCTGATCGCATCTTCTTGAGGAACATGCTCGGCGAACAGCGGCGAACCGAGGGTGGTGCGCAGGCCCCGGGTCGCCGCCAGGTCCTTGATCGCCTGGGGCATGCCGTGCATCCAGCCACGGGATTGGCCTTGGTCCAACTCGCGATCACGCTGCGCCGCTTCGGCCAGCACGTCCTCATGGGAGCGCAGCGAGACCAGCGCATTCACCGTCGGGTTGAAGCGTTCGACCTGGGCCAGATACGCCTGCATCACTTCATGGCAGGACACCTGCCGCGCATGGATCGCCCGAGACAGTTCGATGGCATCCAGTTCAACAATACTCAAGGTTTCACCTCGCTGGAAAACGGCGCCGGTCGTTTCGCCCGTGGCGCCTCATGCATGCAGTAAGTGCCCAGCAGCGTCAGGACGCAAGCGAACAGCACATAAAATGCCGGGGCTACCGGCGTGCCCAGCACCTTGCTGAGCCAGGTGACGATCAACGGCGCAAAGCCCCCGAATACCATCACCGCCACGTTGTAAGCCACCGACACCCCGGTGGAGCGTACTTCGATGGGAAACTGCTCGGCCAGGGCCGTCGGCGCCGGGCCGAAAAAGCCGCCGATGGCAGTGCACAACATCACCTGCATCACCAGCAAACGCTCGATGGACGGTGCCGCCGCGACCCACACATACAGCGGGTACACCATCACAAAAAACGCCAGGGTGAACGCCATCAATACCGGGCGCCGACCGAACCGATCCGACAGCAGGCCGGACAGCGGAATCACCACGGTCATCAGCGCCACCGCGAACATCTGCACCATCAATACCTGGTCCAGCGGCAGGCCGAGGTTCTTGTGGGCGAAGGTCGGCATGTTCACCAGCACCACGTAGAACGACACCGTTGCACCACAGGCCAGGCCCATCGAAACCAAGATGCTGCGGCGGTGGTCGCGGATGACGTCCATCAAGCTCGGCGCCGCACCCTTGGCCTGTTTGCGTGCCTCGATAAATTCCTCGGGGTCTTCCATGTGCCGGCGGATCCACAAGCCCACGGGACCGATCAGCAAGCCGAAGATGAACGGCAGGCGCCAGCCCCAGACTTCAAGGGTTTGCGGCTCGAAGAAGTGCGTGACCAACGCCACCATCGCCGCGCCGCCGAACACCGCCAGGCACTGTCCCACCAACTGCCAGGAACCGTACAGGCCCTTGCGATGGGCCGGCGCGCTCTCCACCAGAAACGCCGTGGCACTGGCGTATTCACCGCCGGTGGCAAAGCCCTGGAGCATGCGCGCAACCACGATCAGCATCGGCGCGCCCATGCCGATGGCAGCATAGCTGGGGGCGAAAGCGATCAGGGCGATGGAGATGGTCATCAACCGGATGATCAGTTGCATCGCAGCCTTGCGGCCTTTGCGGTCCGAATACATGCCCAGCAGAATCCCGCCCACCGGGCGCATGAAGAAGCCGACGCCAAAGGTGGCCAGGGCCATCAGCAGCGAGGCGTATTCATCCTCCGAGGGGAAAAACTGCCGGGCGATAATGCTGGCGAGAAAGCCGTAGACGATGAAGTCATACCATTCCAGCGCATTGCCGATCACCGCCGCCACCACTTGGCGGGTGCGGGATACACCTTGTTTTGAAGCCTGCATGGGAACACTCCATTCAACCAGTCGGAAAAGGGTCCAGCGGCAGAAAAAAGAGGTCGTCAGGCGGGCTTGAGCCAGCTCTCGGCCAGCGCGCCCCAGTAGGCGGCGCCGGTCAACAGGATGTCGTCGTTGAAGTCATAGGCGGGGTTGTGGACCATCGGCCGCGACACGCCGTTGCCGATAAACAGGTAGCTGCCGGGGCAGCGTTGCAGCATCCAGGCGAAGTCTTCGCTGCCCATCAGCTTGGTGGTGTTGCCGTCGACGGCACCTTCACCCAGCAGGGCGACGCCGACCTGGCGGGCGAATTCGGTTTCTTCGGGATGGTTGACCAGCACAGGATAGGCCGGGCGATGTTCGATCTGCGCGGTGCAGCCGAAGCTCGCGGCCTGGGTCAGGATGATCGCCTTGACCCGCTCCAGCATCAGCTCACGCACGTTCGCATCCAGGGCACGCAGGCTCAAACGCAACAGTGCTTGTTGGGGAATCACATTGGCCGCCTGGCCCGCTTGCAACGCACCGACAGTCACCACGGCGGCTTCCTGGGCATTGATATTGCGCGCCACCACGGTCTGCAGCGCCATGACCATACTCGCGGCGGCCACCAGCGGGTCCACCGTCAGGTGCGGCATGGAGCCGTGGCCGCCGACACCTTCGAGGGTCACGGTGAGCAGGTCCTGGGAGGCCATCATCGGCCCGACCCGCAGGCCCAGATGGCCGGCGGGCAAGCCCGGCATGTTGTGCATGCCGAACAGTGCGTCGCAGGGAAAACGCTCCAGCAAGCCGTCGGCGAGCATGGCTTCGGCGCCGCCCTGGCCTTCTTCGGCGGGCTGGAAAATCAGGTTCAGGGTGCCGTCGAATTGACGGGTCGCGGCCAGGTAACGCGCGGCGCCCAGCAGCATGGTGGTGTGGCCGTCATGACCGCAGGCATGCATGCAGCCGGCGTGTTGGCTGCTGTAGCTGGCGCCGGTGTTTTCGATGATCGGCAACGCGTCCATGTCGGCGCGGATACCGAGCTTGCGCGAGCTGCTGCCATTGCGCAGCACACCCACCACGCCGGTCTGGCCGATGCCGGTGTGGACTTCGTAGCCCCAGTTACGCAGGGATTGCGCCACCAGGGCGGAGGTGCGGTTTTCTTCAAAACCCAGTTCGGGGTGGGCGTGAATGTCCTGACGCACGGCGTGCAGGTCGCTGGCGACATCGCTCAGCCAATCCAGGATGTGCTGGTGTGGGCTCATGGTGATTCTCCTCGCAGGCGGGTGTTCCCGTTCTTTTTCGTTGCACACCGCCAGATAACCGCGATGTGCGCAGGAGGACAATCAAAGGTGGTTCCACCCTGTGGAACCTCAGCCCCACCTGTGGCTGCATTAGGGCAAGAGGCGGCAGCCCTCGCGTTGGCCCAGCCATTGGGCACTGTGGGTGCGGCCCAGGCCGCTGGCGGTCACGAGGTGTTTTTCAGGGTTGTCGGTGAAGGCGCTGGTGGGCACGTATTGCTTCACATAACCCAGGCAATAATCAGCGGGATTGCCTTCCACATATCGGCAGGAGCAGTACTCCTTGGCGGTGTAGGCCGCGATGATGTCGGGGAAGGCTTGCAGGTTGACCCGCTCGTGCCAGACCCAGCCGAGCAACACGAGTAACAGCAGGATCAACAGGCTGATGACGGGATGACGGCGGATCATGGTTGCACCGCTGCAAGGACGCGCTTGAGGAGTTCGTTGTGGCGATAGCTGCCGTCGCGGTCGTCGCCATAGCGCACGATGACCAGCTGTTTTTCGGGCATCACGTAGAGCGCCTGCCCCCAGTGGCCGAGGGCGGCGAAGGTGTCGGCGGGCGCGTCCGGCCAGGGTCTGGCGGCACCCTGCACTTCGCGGTTGAGCCACCATTGGCCGCCCGGAACGGCTTCGTCCTGGCCCGCCTTGTACTTGTCGAACGGTTGGCGATTGAACGCGACCCACTCCTTGGGCAGCAATTGTTGCTCGCCCCAACGGCCGTCGCGCTGCATCAACAGGCCGACGCGGGCCAGGTCGCGGGCGGTGAGGTAGGCGTATGAGGACGCGACGAAGGTTTCCTCGGCATCGCTTTCCCAGGTGGCGTTGTGGATGCCCAGTGGCTGGAACAGGGCGGTCCATGGGTAGTCGACGTAGGCCTTGTGGCCGAGCATGCCCTTGAGGGTGGCGGACAGGATATTGCTGTCGCCACTGGAGTAGCGGAATGCCTGGCCGGGGGCGCTGTAGGTCGCGGTGTCGGCGGCGAACTCGGCCATGTCGTGGTGGCCGCGGGTGTAGAGCATGGCGACCACCGAGGATTTCAGCGGGGCGTATTCGTAGTCTTCCTGCCAGTCGAGGCCCGAGGCCCAGTGCAGCAGGTCGGCCATGGTCACGCCGGGGTGTTGTTTCATCGGCGGGTAAAAGCGCGCGGCGGGGTCGGTGAGTTTGAAGCGGTTTTCGCCGAAGGCCACGCCGAGCACGGTGGCCATCAGGCTTTTGCTGATAGACCAGGTCAGGTGCGGGGTGCTGGCGGTGGTGGGGGCGGCGTAGCGTTCGTAGATGATCTGGCCGTCGCGGATGACCATCAAGGCGTCGGTGCGGACGCCTTTGCGGGTGGTGTCATCGCGGGGTGGGAAGGCGTAGTCATCCAAGGCCTTGGCTGCCGGGCCGGTCAGGGGCTGGCCTTGGGACCATTCCTTCTCCGGCCAGGTTTCGGCGTGGGCTGTCAGGGTGAACAGCAGCGCGGCGTATAGGAGGCCTTTGAACATGGATTGGGACTCGGGGGCATTCAAGCCCGCGAGCCTAGCCCAGGGGGATGACGGTTTTGTTACGGACTCTGGGGTGAGTACATATCCGTTATTTGGGTGATGGCTGATATGGGTTCCGCTCTTACAGCGGCTCACTTTTGAACAGCGCAAAAGTAAGCGGGCACGGTCAAATGTGGGAGCTGGCTTGCCTGCGATGGCATCAACTGGGTCTGCCTGATACACCGAGGTGTCTGCATCGCAGGCAAGCCAGCTCCCACAGAAAAGCAGAGCTGCATCAGCTTCATTTGGCTTTCGCTCTGGCTTTTGATCTGGCTTCTAAACACTCAAGCCGGCCGGTAGGCCGCTGTGCTCTTGCTTTTGATCTTGATCTGCGGGCCCCGTTAACCACGATGGCCGCAAGTAGGCACGGTGGAGCGGGTAAATCGGCAAGGATGCCGATTTAGCCGCGCCGGGCCATGGATGGCCCGTCGCGGCGGCCCGCGGAACCGGGCCGGAGTGCGGGCATGCCGAGCCTAGGCGAGGCACCGAGTGGTGGGGCAAAGACCTTTTGGTTACTTTTGGGGCGTTTGCCAAAAGTGACCCGCTGTAAGAGCGGAACCCTAAGCAGCCGTTACCTAAATAACGGATATGTACTCAATCCCCCTGCAAACCACCACCAAGCCCCCTGTCATCTAAGCGTCACCGTAACTTCATGGAGATGACACCGGCCCTACATAGCCTGACATGGCACAAACAAGTCGACCGGCCGTAACCCTGGCCGGCACTCGGAGACTCGCCATGACTCAGATCGCCCGCATCAGCGACACCGGCAATGAACGCCGCCTGCAAGCCGAACGCCTGATCGGCGCCCAGGCTTTGCAGGAAGCCCAGGCCCTGCGGTTCAACGTGTTCAGCGGCGAATTCAACGCCAAGCTGAAAGGCGCTGAACTGGGCCTGGACATGGATGACTATGATGTTCACTGCAGCCACATCGGCGTGCGGGATTTGAACAGCGGTCGACTCGTCGCCACCACCCGTTTGCTCGATCACCAGGCCGCCACCACCCTGGGCCGCTTCTACAGCGAAGAAGAATTCAGCCTCCACGGCCTGCTGCACCTCAAAGGCCCCATCCTGGAAATCGGCCGCACCTGCGTCGACCCCGCCTACCGCAACGGCGGCACCATCGCCGTGTTGTGGGGCGAGCTGGCCGAAGTCCTCAACCAGGGTGGCTACAGCTACCTAATGGGCTGCGCAAGCATCCCGATGCACGACGGCGGCATCCAGGCCCACGCCATCATGCAGCGCCTGCGCGAACGCTACCTGTGCAACGAACACCTGCGGGCCGAGCCGAAAAAGCCGCTGCCGGCACTGGACCTGCCATCCAACGTCATCGCCGAAATGCCCCCCTTGCTCAAGGCCTACATGCGCCTGGGTGCAAAGATTTGCGGCGAACCCTGCTGGGACGAAGACTTCCAGGTCGCCGACGTGTTCATCCTGCTCAAGCGCGACGAGCTGTGCCCGCGGTATGCCCGCCACTTCAAGGCAGCCATGTGATGAGCCGCCTTCGGGTGTACGGGCGAATTGCCCGCGTGCTGGTGGTGGTGGCCCTGGGTTTGACCATGGCCAGTGTGTTTGGCGTGTTTGAACGTCTGGGCGTGGCCAACTCGATGGTGCGCCGGCAGCGCTGGTCGCGTTTTTTCATGGCACGGCTGACCAACGCCCTGCCCTTTCGCGTGACCGTTCACGGTGAGTTGCCGCAACAGTCGATGCTGTGGGTCAGCAACCACGTATCGTGGACCGATATCCCGCTGCTGGGGATGGTGGCGCCGATGTCGTTCCTGTCCAAGGCCGAGGTGCGCACCTGGCCGGTGGCGGGCTGGTTGGCCGCCAAGGCAGGCAGTCTGTTCATCCGCCGAGGTTCGGGGGACAGCCAGTTGATTCGCAAACAGATGACGCGTCATCTGGAACAACAACACCCGCTGTTGATGTTCCCGGAAGGCACCACCACCGACGGCCGCGCCCTGCGTACGTTCCACGGGCGGTTACTGGCCAGTGCGATTGATGCCGATGTGTCGCTGCAACCGGTGGCGATTCGTTATCTGCGCGATGGCCACATCGACCCGCTGGCACCGTTTATTGGCGACGATGATTTGCTCTCGCACTTGATGCGCTTGTTCGGCAATGACCAGGGCGACGTGGAAATCCATCTGCTCAAGCCGATTGCCTGCGCCGGGCAGGAACGTGCGGCGCTGGCGTTCCAGGCGCAGCAGGCGGTGCAGAAGGCGTTGTTTGGCCCCCTTCCAGAAGCTGAGCAAATGCCAGCGCGGCCAGCATTCGCGGCCTGAAGCGAGCACGGTGAAAAATGTGGGAGCGGGCTTGCTCGCGAAGGCGGTGCATCAGTCAGCAGATTCATAAGCTGACCCACCGCTTTCGCGAGCAAGCCCGCTCCCACATTTATAGTTGTATTGCCAACTGGCTATTTGAGAACCGCTGCAATTCTGGGTAAAACACCCGAAAGTCCTCGCTCAACGGCTCGTACAGCGCTCGTAATTCCTGCATGGCATGGCCCAGTTCTTCGGGCCGTGTCAGGCGCCGGCCAATTCCTCGAAGTACCTGTTCCATCACCGCAAATTCGCGGTACGAACCCAGCCAGTCATCCGCCGCCATGTACGGCGCAATCTGCGCCAGCCGCCCCGGCAACGCCGGCTCTTCGGCGAGCACCCGGTAAACCTCAGAGGTAAATCGCTCCAGCGGCTGATCGGCATATAACGCCCAGTCCCGCGCCAGGCAGTGGTCGAAAAACACATCGAGGACAATCCCGGCATAGCGGCGCCGGGTCAGGGTGAAGCGCGACAGCGCCTGCCCGATCAGCGGATGACTGTCGGTGTAGCGATCGATTGAGCGATGCAACTGAATCGCCGACTCGATTTGCGGGCTGAACTGGCCTTGCAGGCGCCCTTTAACAAAGTCGCCATACAGGCTGCCAAGCAATTGAGCAGGAAGTTGGCCGCCGAGGTGCAGATGTGCGAGATAATTCATGGCGCGCAGTCTAGCACTGCCGTCAACGTATCGTTATAACCCGATATACCGATTCAATCTGGTTTAAGACCAAAATCATATTGGTATATCGGGATACAACGATTTAAAGTTCGCCTCATCGCGATATAACGTTTTACAAAACCGAGCATCACTGCCATGTCCATCGACCTCGACGAAATAATAAAAGCCCTGGCGCACCCAGTACGGCGAGACATCCTCAACTGGCTGAAAGACCCGAAAGTGCAATTCCCCGAGCAGCTGCACAACCACGAATACGGCATTTGCGCCGGGCAGATCGACCAGCGCTGCGGGCTGTCTCAGTCCACCGTGTCGGCGCACCTGGCGAACCTGCAACGGGCGGGGCTGATCAGCAGCCAGAAGGCCGGCCAATGGCACTTTTTCAAACGCAATGAGGACGTGATCCAAGCCTTCCTCAAAGCGCTCACCGAAGAACTCAGCGCACCGCTGTAACAAGGACCCATCAATGCCTCTCTCGCTACTCATCCTGGCCTTAAGCGCCTTCGCCATCGGTACCACCGAGTTCGTCATCATGGGCCTGTTGCCCGATGTGGCGGCCGACCTCGGTGTATCGATTCCCGGCGCCGGCTGGCTGGTGACCGGCTACGCCCTGGGCGTGGCCATCGGTGCCCCCTTCATGGCACTGGCCACCGCCAAGCTGCCGCGCAAGGCCGCCCTGGTAGCGTTGATGGGCATCTTCATCATCGGCAACCTGCTCTGCGCCCTGGCCAGTGACTACAACGTGCTGATGTTTGCCCGTGTGGTCACCGCGCTGTGCCACGGTGCCTTCTTCGGTATCGGTTCGGTGGTCGCCGCCAACCTGGTGCCGGCCAACAAGCGTGCTTCGGCCGTGGCGCTGATGTTCACCGGCCTGACCCTGGCCAACGTGCTCGGCGTACCGCTGGGCACCGCGCTGGGTCAGGAAGCCGGCTGGCGCTCGACCTTCTGGGCCGTGACGGTGATTGGGGTGATCGCCCTGATCGGTCTGATCCGCTTCCTGCCGGCCAAGCGTGACGAGGAAAAACTCGACATGCGCGCCGAGCTCAGAGCACTCAAAGGCGCCGGCATCTGGCTGTCGCTGAGCATGACCGCGCTGTTCGCTGCGTCGATGTTCACCCTCTTCACCTACGTCGCGCCGCTGCTGGGGGACGTCACCGGTGTTTCGCCCAAGGGCGTGACCTGGACCCTGCTGCTGATCGGCCTGGGCCTGACCGTCGGCAACATTATCGGCGGCAAGCTGGCAGACAAGCGCCTGGCTGCCACCCTGATCGGCGTGTTCATCAGCATGGCGGTGGTGTCCACCGTACTGACCTGGACCAGCGTCGCCGTGATCCCGACTGAAATCACCCTGTTCCTCTGGGCCACCGCCTCGTTTGCCGCCGTACCGGCACTGCAAATCAACGTGGTGACCTTCGGCAAGGCCGCACCGAACCTGGTGTCCACCTTGAACATCGGCGCCTTCAACATCGGCAACGCCCTCGGCGCCTGGGTGGGCGGCAGCGTGATTGCCCACGGCTTCGGCCTGACCAGCGTGCCCCTGGCCGCTGCTGCACTGGCCGTGCTCGCGCTGCTGGTGACCCTGATTACTTTCCGTCAGACCGGCGATGCCGACCTGGCCCCCGCGACTAACTGATCAACTAAAGAGAAGGGTGTTATCCCATGACGACTATTTTCGATCCGATCAAACTGGGCGACCTGGAACTGTCGAACCGCATCATCATGGCGCCGCTGACCCGCTGCCGTGCCGACGCCGGTCGCGTGCCCAATGCGCTGATGGCTGAGTACTACGTCCAACGCGCTTCCGCCGGGCTGATCCTCAGCGAAGCCACCTCCGTAACGCCAATGGGCGTGGGTTACCCGGACACCCCGGGCATCTGGTCCAACGACCAGGTTCGCGGCTGGGCCAATGTGACCAAGGCCGTGCACGGTGCAGGCGGCAAGATCTTCCTGCAACTGTGGCACGTGGGCCGGATCTCCCACGAGTCGTACCTGGACGGCGAAGCACCGGTTGCCCCAAGCGCCATCGCAGCCAAGGGCCACGTCAGCCTGGTGCGTCCACTGGCCGACTACCCTACCCCGCGCGCCCTGGAAGTCGCTGAAATCGCCGATATCGTCGACGCCTACCGCGTAGGTGCCGAGAATGCCAAGGCCGCCGGTTTTGACGGCGTGGAAGTCCACGGTGCGAACGGCTACCTGCTCGACCAGTTCCTGCAAAGCAGCACCAACCAGCGCACCGACAACTACGGCGGCTCCCTGGAAAACCGCGCACGCTTGCTGCTCGAAGTCACTGACGCCGTGATTGAAGTCTGGGGCGCCGGTCGCGTCGGTGTGCACCTGGCACCACGCGCCGACGCACACGACATGGGCGACGCCAACCTGTCGGAAACCTTCACCTACGTCGCCAAAGAGCTGGGCAAGCGTGGCATCGCGTTCATCTGCTCCCGTGAAAAGGAAGCGGGCGACAGCCTCGGCCCACAACTGAAAGCCGCCTTCGGTGGCCCGTACATCGCCAACGAACGCTTCACCAAGGACAGCGCCAACGCGTGGCTGGCTTCGGGCAAGGCTGACGCCGTGGCATTCGGCGTGCCGTTCATCGCCAACCCGGACCTGCCGGCTCGCCTGAAGGCCGATGCACCGCTGAACGAAGCACATCCAGAGACTTTCTACGCCAAAGGCCCGGTCGGCTACATCGACTACCCGACCCTGGCACTCTGATCTGCTGAAACGAAAAAGCCCCGACTTGCGAGAGCCGGGGCTTTTTTATGGGCCGCAGGAAACATTCCTTCACAGCCTTGCAACAATATTGCTACAAAATACTTAGCCAACTACCTATCAACCGCCCGCCAGCCCGTATATAACGTCACCCCACAAAATCAGGGAAAAGCCTGATTGACCAGCCCCGGTGTTTATTGTTGACACAACTGGTCGCAATTACGCATTTTGTCTTAATTGCGCAGGCCAGGGCTCAAGCGCAGCATGTCCAACGCGATATCGACCCAGCGCTCTGCGTCCTGGGCCAACTGGAAACTGTCGGGCACCAGCAGCCACTGGCCGAGAATTCCGTCGATATAGGCGTGCATGCACACCGCGGCACGTACGGTGTCGAGATTCTCCGGAAGCTGCCCGCGATGGACCGCGTTACGCAAGGTCAGCCCGATGCGCAGGTTGCATTCGAGGCTGGCGGTCTGGCGCTGACGGCGCAGATCACACATTTCATCGGTGAATTCGCACTTATGAAACAAAATCTCATTGATGCGCCGGGTCTTCGGGTCCAGGGCCACTTGATGGAACAGATGAATCAGCAGCTTGCGCATGCAACCCAGCGGATCGACCTCGTCCTCGCTCTCACTGGCCCTGGCCAATTCATCCAGCGGCTCGTGCAGCGTATCGAGCATCGCCTGCACCAGGTCGGCCTTGTTGCTGAAATGCCAGTAGATGGCACCACGTGTCACGCCTGCCAGCGCGGCAATATCCGCCAGCGTGGTACGCGCAACCCCGCGCTCGTAGAAGGCCTGCTCGGCCGCTTCAAGAATCTGGCTGCGCGTTTCCTGAGCTTCCTCTTTGGTACGACGAACCATGGCAGTAAAACCTCAATCAGGAGACTTGGGGTGATCGGTAACGCAGACTCAACCGCTGCTAACGACCATCTGAATAATTGTGGGACGACGCCGTCAAGGGCGCCGAACGTACTAGAATCGAGGCTTTGGACGCTGCTTTGTCAACATTCCGCGAAGCCTGTCAAGAGTTTACAAACAACCATGAACGTAAGTATATTGCGTAGCAAGCTACTTATCCACTCAGTGCCTGTTTTTTACCCTTCCACACTTCTTGTGCGCACTCTGCGCGCCTGACCCGAGGATCTTCATGCAACTTAAGCCAGCTGTTACCGCCCTGGTTACTGCCGTCGCCCTGGCATCGCTGCTCAGCGGATGTAAAAAGGAAGAAGCGGCTCCGCCCGCTCAAACCCCTCAGGTCGGCGTGGTCACTATTCAACCTCAAGCCTTTACCCTGACATCCGAGCTGCCAGGCCGCACCACGGCCTATCGCATTGCCGAGGTTCGCCCTCAGGTCAACGGCATCATTCTCAAGCGTCTGTTCAAGGAAGGGGGCGACGTCAAGGAGGGCCAGCAGCTCTATCAGATCGATCCGTCGGTGTATGACGCCTCGCTGAAAAGCGCCCAGGCCAACCTTGCCCAGACCAAATCGATTGCCGATCGCTACAAGCAGTTGGTCGATGAGCAGGCCGTCAGCCGCCAGGAATACGACACCGCCGTGTCCAACCGCATGACCTCTGAAGCCAACGTGCAAACGGCCCAGATCAACGTGCGCTACACCAAGGTGTTTGCCCCAATCTCCGGGCGTATCGGTCGCTCTTCGGTCACCGAAGGCGCGCTGGTCAGCAACGGCCAGACCGACGCCATGGCAGTGATCCAGCAACTGGACCCGATCTACGTCGACGTCACGCAGTCCTCTGCCGAGATGCTGAAACTGCGTCGTGACCTGGAAAGCGGCCAACTGGAAAAAGCCGGCGAAAACGCGGCCAAGGTCAAGCTGACCCTGGAAGACGGCACCGCCTACGGCGTGGAAGGCAAGCTGGAATTCTCCGAAGTCTCGGTCGACGAAACCACCGGTTCCGTGACCCTGCGTGCCGTATTCCCGAACCCTGACCACACCCTGCTGCCGGGCATGTTCGTCCACGCGCAGTTGCAAGCCGGTGTGAACAGCAAGGCCATCCTGGCACCACAGCAAGGCGTGACCCGCGACCTGAAGGGCATCCCGACCGCGCTGGTGGTGAACAAGGACAACAAGGTCGAGCAACGTGTACTGGTGGCCAACCGCACTACCGGCGCCTACTGGCTGGTGGAAAAAGGCCTGAACGCCGGTGACCGTGTGATCACCGAAGGCCTGCAATTCATCAAGCCGGGCATCGAAGTCAAGGTCAAGGACGCTGATAACGCCAAACCCGCCGGTTCCGCTGCTGCTCCTGCTGCCGCTGCTGGTCAAGGGGAGTAATTCATGTCGAAATTTTTTATCGACCGTCCCATTTTCGCCTGGGTAATTGCCCTGGTGATCATGCTGGTCGGGGCACTGTCGATCCTGAAGTTGCCCATCAACCAGTACCCGGCCATCGCGCCAACCGCCATTGATATCCAGGTGACCTACCCGGGCGCGTCTGCACAAACCGTGCAGGACACCGTGGTGCAGGTCATCGAACAACAGCTCAACGGTATCGACAACCTGCGTTATGTCGCCTCGGACAGTAACTCCGACGGCAGCATGACCATCACCGCGACGTTCAACCAGGGTACCAACCCGGACATCGCCCAGGTTCAGGTACAGAACAAGCTCAACCTGGCGACCCCGCTGCTGCCACAAGAAGTACAGCAGCAGGGTATCCGCGTTACCAAATCGGTGAAGAACTTCCTGATGGTGATCGGTCTGGTGTCGGAAGACGGCAGCATGACCAAGGATGACCTTTCCAACTACATCGTTTCCAACATCCAGGACCCGATTTCCCGGACCGCCGGTGTGGGCGACTTCCAGGTGTTCGGTTCCCAGTACGCCATGCGTATCTGGCTCGATCCGGCCAAGCTGAACAACTACCAGCTGACGCCAGTGGATGTCAGCAACGCCATCCAGGCGCAGAACGTCCAGGTGGCCACCGGCCAACTCGGCGGCCTGCCTGCCCTGCCCGGCACTCAGTTGAACGCCACCATCATCGGCAAGACGCGTCTGCAAACCACTGAAGCGTTCGGCAATATCCTGATGAAGGTCAATACCGACGGTTCCCAGGTTCGCCTGGGTGACGTTTCGCGTATCGAACTGGGCGGCCAGAACTACAGCATCAGCGCACAGTTCAACGGCAAGCCGGCTTCCGGTATGGCGATCAAGCTGGCAGCCGGTGCCAACGCACTGGACACCGCCAAGGCGATTCGCGAAACGGTTGCGTCCCTCGAACCGTTCTTCCCGCCTGGCATGAAGGCTGTGGTGCCGTATGACACCACGCCGGTTGTGACCGAATCGATCTCCGGTGTGGTTCACACCCTGATCGAAGCGATCGTGCTGGTGTTCCTGGTGATGTTCCTGTTCCTGCAGAACTTCCGCGCCACCATCATCACCACCATGACCGTACCGGTGGTATTGCTGGGTACCTTCGGGATCCTCGCTGCGTTCGGCTTCACCATCAACACCCTGACCATGTTCGGCATGATCCTGGCCATCGGCTTGCTGGTGGACGATGCCATCGTTGTGGTGGAGAACGTCGAGCGGGTAATGGCCGAGGAGCACTTGTCGCCCAAGGAGGCGACGGTCAAGTCCATGGGCCAGATCCAGGGGGCCCTGGTGGGTATCGCCCTGGTGCTGTCGGCGGTATTGCTGCCAATGGCGTTCTTCGGTGGTTCCACCGGTGTGATCTACCGCCAGTTCTCCATCACTATCGTTTCGGCGATGGCGCTGTCGGTACTGGTTGCCCTGGTCTTCACCCCGGCCTTGTGCGCCACCATGCTCAAGCCGATTGACCCGGAAAAACACGGCCAACCCAAGCGCGGTTTCTTCGGCTGGTTCAACCGTACCTTCGACCGTGGCGTACTGAGCTACGAGCGCGGCGTCGGTAACATGATCAAGCACAAGTTCCCGGCGTTCGTGGTCTATGCCCTGATCCTTGCCGGCATGATCTGGATGTTCACCCGCATTCCAAGCGCGTTCCTCCCAGAGGAAGACCAGGGCGTGATCTTTGCCCAGGTACAAACGCCGGTGGGTTCTTCGGCTGAACGTACGCAGAAAGTCATCGACGATATGCGCGCCTACCTGTTGAACGACAAGGAAGGCGAGCCAGGCGAAGGCAAGGCTGTCAAATCGGTGTTTACCGTGAACGGCTTCAACTTCGCCGGTCGTGGCCAGAGCTCGGGCCTCGCGTTCGTGATGCTCAAGCCGTGGGACGAGCGTGACTCGAGCCAGTCGGTATTTGAGGTTGCCAAGCGTGCCCAGGGTTACTTCTTCGGGGCCTTCAAGGACGCCATGGTATTTGCCGTGGTGCCACCTTCGGTACTCGAACTGGGTAACGCCACCGGTTTCGACGTGTTCCTGCAAGACCAGGGCGGCGTCGGACACCAGAAGCTGATGGATGCGCGTAACCAGTTCCTGGGTGCCGCGGCACAAAGCAAGATCCTGGCGGGCGTGCGCCCCAACGGCGTGAACGATGAGCCGCAGTACGAGCTGACCGTTGACGACGAGAAGGCCAGTGCCCAGGGCATCAGCCTGGCAGACATCCAGCAGACCCTGGCAATCGCCTTGGGTGGCAGCTACATCAACGACTTCATCGACCGTGGTCGTGTGAAGAAGGTGTATGTACAGGGTGACGCCGCCAGCCGGATGTCTCCGGAAGACCTGAGCAAATGGTACGTGCGCAGCACGTCCGGGAAGATGGTGCCGCTGTCGGCCATCTCTTCGGGCAAGTGGATCTTCGGTTCGCCGAAACTCTCGCGCTATAACGGTGTAGCGGCGATGGAAATCCTCGGTACCCCGGCACCTGGCTACAGTACCGGTGATGCGATGGCGGAAGTCGAACGCATTGCCAAGGACCTGCCGGCTGGCGTTGGTTACTCCTGGACCGGCCTGTCGTACGAAGAACGTCTGTCCGGCTCCCAGGCACCTGCGCTGTACGCCCTGTCGCTGCTGGTGGTGTTCCTCTGCCTCGCGGCACTGTACGAAAGCTGGTCGATCCCGATTGCGGTGATTCTGGTTGTACCGCTGGGTGTGATCGGTGCGTTGATCGCCACCAGCCTGCGGGGACTGTCCAACGACGTGTTCTTCCAGGTGGGTCTGTTGGTGACGGTGGGTCTGGCAGCGAAAAACGCCATCCTGATCGTGGAGTTCGCCAAGGAGCTCCACGAGCAGGGCAAAGGCATTGTCGAGTCGGCCATCGAGGCATCCCGCATGCGTCTGCGACCGATCATCATGACGTCCATGGCGTTCATGCTCGGCGTACTGCCCCTGGCAATTTCCACCGGTGCCGGCTCAGGTAGCCAGCACGCCATCGGTACGGGCGTAATTGGCGGTATGATCACCGCCACGGTCCTCGCGATCTTCTGGGTACCCCTGTTCTTCGCAACCGTGTCCTCCGCTGGCGAGCGTAAAAAGACTGAACCCAAGCAAACTCCTAAAGAGGCTGGCCAATGAGCAAGTCGCTACTTTCCTTAGCTGTCACGGCATTCGTGCTCAGTGGCTGCTCGCTGATCCCGGACTACCAGCGCCCTGAAGCGCCGGTAGCCGCGCAGTTCCCGCAGGGGCCGGCGTATTCGTCGGCCCAGGCGCCGGGCCAGGCGGCTGCCGAGCAGGGCTGGAAGCAGTTTTTCCATGACCCTGCCCTGCAACAGCTGATCCAGACCGCCCTGGTGAACAACCGCGACCTGCGTGTCGCGGCCCTGAACATCGATGCGTATGCCGCGCAGTACCAGATCCAGCGCGCCGACCTGTTCCCGGCGGTTTCGGCCACGGGCAGCGGCAGCCGTACGCGCACCCCGGCCAAGCTGTCGCAGACCGGCGAAGCGGGCATCACCAGCCAATACTCGGCGGGCCTCGGGATCAGTTCTTATGAGCTGGACCTGTTCGGCCGCGTACGCAGCCTGAGCGAACAAGCGCTGCAACAATACTTCGCGACCGAAGAAGCGCGTCGCACCACCCAGATCAGCCTGGTGGCCAGCGTGGCCAACGCCTACCTGACCTGGCAGGCCGACAAGGAGCTGCTCAAGCTCACCCAGGACACCCTGGGCGCGTACGAGCAGAGCTTCAAACTGACCTCGCGCAGCAATGAAGTCGGCGTGGCTTCGGCCCTGGACCTGAGCCAGGCCCGTACCTCGGTGGAAAACGCCCGGGTTGCACTGGCGCGTTATACCCGCCAGGTGGCCCAGGACGAAAACAACCTGACCCTGCTGCTGGGTACCGGCCTGCCGGCGAACATCGTCAGCCGGCCATTGGCTGATGACCTGTTGAGCGAAGTACCGGCCGGCCTGCCATCGGACCTGCTGCAACGTCGTCCCGACATCCTGCAGGCCGAGTACAACCTCAAGGCGGCCAACGCCAACATCGGTGCGGCACGCGCTGCGTTCTTCCCGAGCATCACCCTGACCGCCAGCGCCGGCACCGCGAGCCCGACCCTGGGCGGCCTGTTCAAGGGCGGTTCGGGTACCTGGTCGTTTGCACCGCAGATCAACATCCCGATCTTCAACGCCGGCAGCCTGCGCGCCAGCCTGGATTACTCGAAAATCCAGAAAGAGATCAACGTCGCCAACTACGAGAAAGCCATCCAGACCGGCTTCCAGGAAGTCTCCGACGGCCTCGCCGCCCGTGAGACCTACAAGCAGCAACTGGACGCCCAACGTGGCTTCGTCGCGGCCAACCAGGATTACTACCGCCTGGCCGAGCGTCGCTACCGTATTGGTGTCGACAGCAACCTGACGTTCCTCGACGCCCAGCGCCAACTGTTCAGTGCCCAGCAATCGCTGATCACCGACCGCCTGGCGCAGCTCAACAGCGAGGTCAACCTGTACAAGGCCCTCGGTGGTGGCTGGAACGAACAGACCGCGAAGAACGAACCGTTGAAAGAAGAAGCACCGCCCTTGAAGTTGTTCTGATAGTGGCGCAGTAGACAAAAACCGCTTCCCGCCCAGGAAGCGGTTTTTTTACGCCCATGACTTTGCGTTCGATCATCGCCCACAACCCGCTCTCCCCCACTTTCATCGCCCCCGCACCGCCCCGCACCATGGCCGCCACCTGCATAACCCCAATAACAACAGGTCTGACACCATGAGCACTTTCGACCCGCGCCGGCTTTTGCTGGCAACCGCTGTCGCCAGCATTGCCCTCCCCGTTGTCGCTGAAGAACACGGCTTCCTGGAAGACGCCAGCGCCAACCTAAACCTGCGTAATTTCTTCTTCAACCGCAACTACACCAACCCCAGCAAGACCCAGGGCGGCGCACAGGAGTGGACGCAAAGCTTCATCCTCGACGCCAAATCCGGCTTCACCCAGGGCACCGTCGGTTTCGGCGTGGATGTACTGGGCCTGTACTCATTGAAGCTCGATGGCGGACGCGGCACGGGTGGCACCCAGCTGTTGCCGCTGGACCACGATGGCCGCCCGGCGGATGAATTCGGGCGTCTGGGCGTGGCGTTCAAGGCACGGGTTTCAAAGACAGAAGTGAAAGTCGGCGAATGGATGCCGGTGCTGCCGATCCTGCGTTCGGACGATGGCCGCTCGCTCCCGCAAACCCTGCGCGGCGGGCAAATCACCTCCAAGGAAATCGACGGCCTGACCCTGTACGGCGGCCAGTTCCGCGCCAACAGCCCACGGGACGACAGCAGCATGACCGACATGTCCATGTTCGGGAAAACCGCGTTCACCTCCGACCGCTTCAACTTCCAGGGCGGCGAATATGCCTTCAACGACAAACGCACCCAGATCGGTGTGTGGAACGCCCAACTCAAGGACATCTACAGCCAGCAATACCTCAACCTGATCCACAGCCAACCGGTGGGCGACTGGACCCTGGGCGCCAACCTCGGGTTCTTCTATGGCAAGGACGACGGCAGCGCCCGCGCCGGTGACCTCGACAACAAGACCTGGTCCGGACTGTTCTCGGCCCGATACGGCGGCAACACGTTCTACGTCGGCCTGCAAAAACTCACCGGCAACAGCGCCTGGATGCGCGTCAACGGCACCAGCGGCGGCACCCTGGCCAACGACAGCTACAACGCCAGCTACGACAACGCCCAGGAAAAATCCTGGCAGGTACGCCATGACTATAACTTCGCCGCCCTGGGTATTCCGGGCCTCACGCTGATGAACCGCTACATCAGCGGCAGCAACGTACACAGCGGCACGGTGACCGATGGCAAGGAATGGGGACGGGAAAGTGAAGTGGCCTACGTGGTGCAGAGCGGAGCGCTGAAGAATCTCAATGTGCGCTGGCGTAACTCCAGCATGCGCCGGGACTACAATAACAACGAGTTTGATGAAAACCGGTTGATCGTCAGTTACCCGATAAGCCTGCTGTAAAGCCTCGACAGTCTTGTTGTATGGTGCGCGCGTGTCATGGATGACCCGCCCCAGCAGCCAATGTCATTCGAGTCCGCCATGAAACACTTCGCCACCGTATCGGCCGCACTAGCCCTGGCCCTGAGCCTCAGCGGTTGCATCGGCCCGCCTCTGGCGCTGACACCGCAAACCGAACAACGCCTGAAAACCGAGGCGCCAATCCGTTTTTTGCTGACCTTCGATGACGGCCCCAGCGCCTCGGGCTTCATGAACCCCAGCCGTTCGGTGATGGCGGACCTGGCGAACAACCCGATACAGCCGGGGATCAAGGCGGTGTTCTTCCTGCAGACCGAGGCGCCCCGCTCCGGCGGCAACCCGCGGGGCTACAAGACCATGGAGCGCGAATACGCGGCCGGCCATATCCTGGGCTTCCACACCGCGACCCCGTGGCACAGCAACCATCGCTTGCAGAATCCGGCTGAACTGGAGCACTACCTCAGCCTGGGTTCATCGACCCTCACCTCCATCACCGGCCAACCGCCCACACTGGTACGCCCGCCGTTCTGGAACTACGACAAGCGCACCTTCGCCGCCTATCAGCAACACGGCATGCATGTGTTGCTGACCGACCTGAGTGCAAACGATGGGGTGATCTGGGTGTTCAACGGCAGCCCGCGTCGACGGGAAAACCTGATACGCCAACTCTCGGTGGTGCGTGAGCGCATCGCCAAAGGCGAATTACCGACGGTGGACGGCGTGATCCCGGTGGTGGTGACCTTCCACGATATCAACCGCTACACCGCCTGGCACTTGAAGGAATACCTGCAAATCCTGCTGGACAGCGCCCATATCAATGGCGTGCCCCTCGCCACACAGCCTTTCTACACCGACCGGGCAACCTTGCAGCGAGCCGCCATGGCCCGCACGGTAAAAAGCGCCGACGAAGTGGTGCACCTGCCCGGTGTGTGGAATTGGGTGTGGGACGCTGACTCGCACTAGACGCGCGACTCTACCCCCAACTCATCCCACACCGACTCGGCCAAGTGAAACGTCGCATTCGCCGCCGGGATCCCGCAATAGATCGCGCTCTGCATCAGCACTTCCTTGATCTCGGCGCGGGTCACACCGTTGCTCGCGGCGGCGCGCAGGTGCAGCTTCAGCTCTTCGCTGCGGTTCATGCCAATGAGCATGGCGATGGTGATCAGGCTGCGGGTATGCCGCGGCAGCCCCGGGCGGGTCCAGATATCACCCCAGGCATGGCGGGTGATCATTTCCTGGAACTCGCTGTTGAACTCGGTCAGGGCGTTGAGGCTGCGGTCGACGTGGGCGTCGCCCAGCACTTCGCGGCGCACTTGCAGGCCTTCGGCATAACGTTGTTTCTCGTCCACAAAACGCTCCTCATGCAACGGTGACGACAGGCACATACCTGTGGCGAGGGAGCTTGCTCCCGTTGGGTCGCGCAGCGACCCCAGTGAGGCCGCTGCAGGGTTTTACAAATAGTTGGGTTGCGGCTGCTCAGGGGCTGCTAGCAGCCCAACGGGAGCAAGCTCCCTCGCCACAGGGTTCAGCGATACTCAGCGCGATAGCAGAAATTCCAGCACACGGTCGCTGAACGCCGCACCGGCTTGCACGTTGGACAAGTGCGCGGCATAGAACTCGGCATACTCGGCGCCCTGCACATGCGCCTGGATAAAGTGCCCACCCGCCGGCGGCGTCACCGCATCTTCGCTGCCTGCGATCACCAGGGTCGGCACCTTGATCGACGCCAGTTGCTCGCGGAAATCCGCGTCGCGCACGGCCGCGCAGTTTGCGGCATAACCCTGGGGATCAGTCGCCGCCAGCATATCGGTGATCAGCTTGGCCTGGTCAGGATGAGCCTCGGCGAAGTCTGCGGTGAACCAGCGGGCAATTGACGCATCACGCAGGGCAACCATCGCGGCCGCACCGTCGCGCAGGACCATCTCGATGCGTGGGTTCCAGATCTCGGGCGTGCCGATCTTCGCGGCGGTGTTGCACACCACCAGCCGGCGCAAACGCTCACCCGCGTTGATCCCCAGCCACTGGCCGATCAGGCCGCCCATGGACAACCCGCAGAAATGCGCGCGCTCGATCTGCAACGCATCCAGCAGCGCCAACACGTCACGGCCCAATTGCTCGATGCTGTAGGGGCCTTCGGTGACCAGCGACTTGCCATGGCCCCGGGTGTCGAAACGCAGCACCCGGAAGTACTGGGTGAACGCCTCGATCTGGATGTCCCACATATGCAGGTCGGTGCCCAGGGAGTTGGACAGCACCAGTACCGGTGCATCTTCGGGGCCATCGAGTTGGTAGTTCAGTTCGCCATCGGCGAGTTGTACAAATCCCACAGCAGCCTCCTCAGGCAGTCAAAGCAAAATGTTCGGCCACGGCCCGGGTGACCCAGGTGTGCGCCTGGCCCAGGTAGTGCGCCGGGTCCAGCAGGCGATCGAGTTCGGCCGCCGAAAGCTCGGCAGTCACTTGCGGTTCATCCCCCAGCACCGCCCGCAGGTGGCGCCCGTCGGCGACGGCGCGTTTGCAGCATTGTTCCAGCAGATGGTGCGCGGTTTCGCGGCCCAGGCGCTGGGCGAGGACGATGCTGACCGCTTCGGCCAGTACCAGGCCCTGGGTCAGATCAAGGTTTTGGACCATGCGCCGGGGATCGACTTCCAGGCCTTCGCTGACCAGCAGCGCCTGGTGCAATGCACCGGATACCAGCCGGCAAATCTCCGGCAGGGTTTCCCATTCGGCGTGCCACAGGCCCAGGCTGCGTTCGTGTTCCTGGGGCATCGCGCTGAACATCGTTGCCACCAGGCCGGGCACTCGCGTGGCAGCGCTGATCAGCACGGCAGCGCCCACCGGGTTGCGCTTGTGGGGCATGGTCGAAGAGCCGCCCTTGCCGGGGGCCGACGGCTCAAACACTTCCGCCGCTTCGGTCTGCATCAGCAGGCTGATGTCGCGACCCAGCTTGCCGAGGCTGCCGGCGATCAAACCGAGCACCGAGGCAAACTCCACCAGGCGGTCGCGCTGGGTGTGCCAGGGTTGCTCCGGCAGGCCCAACTGCAACTCGGCGGCCAGTGCTTGCGCCACCGGCATCGCCTGTTCACCGAGGGCCGCCAGGGTTCCGGAAGCACCGCCAAATTGCAGCACCAGCAAACGCGGCTTGAGCTCACTGAGGCGCTGCCGGTTGCGGGTGACTGCGCCGAGCCAACCGGCGATCTTCATGCCCAGCGTGACCGGCGTTGCATGCTGCAGCCAGGTCCGGCCCGCCAAAGGAGTTGTCCCGTAACGCTGGGCCTGGGCGGCAAGAATGTCTCCCAACCGCGCCAGATCATGTTCGATCAGCTCGACCGCACTGCGCAGTTGCAGCACCAGGCCGGTGTCCATCACATCCTGGCTGGTAGCGCCCAGATGCACATAACGTTCGGCGCCGGCATCTTCGCTGGCGATCAACTTGCCGAGGGCCTTGACCAACGGAATCGCAGAGTTGCCTGCGGTGGCGATGGCGTCGCCGAGGGCATCTACGTCGTAGAGAGAAGCCAGGCAGGCCTGGGCAATGGGCGCGACGGCCGCTTGCGGGATCAACCCGACCTGAGCCTCAGCCCGGGCCAGCGCCGCTTCGAAATCCAGCATGCCCTGCAAACGCCCCTGGTCGCAGAACACTTCGGCCATGCCGTTGGCGGTGAAGTAGGCGTCGAACAGTTGGTTGCTCGTGCGCATCGTCATAACACATCCCTAGGTGGCGCATACCCGGCAACGGGCACGCGCCAGCCGGTTACAGATCGTGGTGCAAATACGCCGCCTCTTTGGGCAGGCGCAAGCTGAACAGGAACGCCACCGCCATCATCGCCGTGACGTACCAGTAGAAGGTGTTCTCCATGCCCATGGACTTGAGACCCAAGGCCACGTATTCCGCCGAACCGCCGAAGATCGCGTTCGCCACCGCATACGCCAGGCCCACGCCCAATGCACGCACTTGTGGCGGGAACATTTCGGCTTTCACCAAGCCGCTGATGGAGGTGTAGAAGCTCACGATGGCCAGGGCCAGGGTGATCAGCACAAAAGCCAGGAACGGGCTGCTGACGGTTTTCAGGGTCAACAGGATCGGCACGGTGCACAGCGTGCCCAGGGCGCCGAACCACAGCATCGAGTTACGGCGGCCAATCTTGTCCGCCAGCATGCCGAACACCGGCTGCATGCACATGTAGAAGAACAGCGCGCCGGTCATGATGTAGCTGGCGGTCTTGGCGTGCATCCCGGCGGTGTTCACCAGGTACTTCTGCATGTAGGTGGTGAACGTGTAGAAAATCAGCGAGCCGCCGGCGGTGTAGCCGAGCACGGTGATAAACGCCGCCTTGTGATCGCGGAACAGCGCGGCAATGCTGCCGGCGTCCTTGTCTTCACGCATTTCCTTGCTGGTGGTTTCTTTCAGGGTGCGACGCAGCAACAGCGAGATCACCGCCGCAATGGCGCCGATCACAAACGGAATGCGCCAGCCCCAGGCCCGCAGTTCTTCTTCGGTGAGGATCTGTTGCAGGATCACCACCACCAACACCGCCAGCAGTTGCCCGCCGATCAGGGTCACGTACTGGAACGAGGCGAAGAACCCGCGCTGGCCCTTGAGGGCGACTTCACTCATGTAGGTGGCGGTGGTGCCGTATTCGCCGCCGACCGACAGGCCCTGGAACAACCGGGCGACCAACAGCAGGGCCGGGGCCCAGGCGCCGATGTCTTTGTAGGTGGGCAAAAAGGCGATGACCAGGGAACCGGCGCACATCATCAGCACCGAGATCATCATGGAATTCTTGCGACCGTGTTTATCCGCCACCCGGCCGAACAGCCAGCCGCCGATGGGGCGCATCAGGAAGCCGGCGGCGAACACGCCGGCGGTGTTCAGCAGTTGCACGGTGGGGTCGTCCGACGGGAAAAACGCCGGGGCGAAATAGATGGCGCAGAAGGCATAGACGTAGAAGTCGAACCATTCGACGAGGTTGCCGGAAGAGGCACCGACAATCGCAAAAATCCTTTTGCTGCGTTCTTCTCCGGTGTAGTGGCTGGTTTTTGTTGTCATGTTTTTTCACTCAGTGGGAACGGTTATAGCCTAGACATACTTTGCAACAACCATGTTCCGCAAGCAGACTTTTGGATATTTGTTGCCTGGGCCGGCCTCATCGCGGGCAAGCCCGGCTCCCACATTTGGAATGCATTCCCCTGTGGGAGCTGGCTTGCCTGCGATAGATCCGCAGCCCACTCAGTAATCGAAGAACACCGTCTCTTCGTCTGTGCCCTGCAAAATCACATTCCACTGATACACACCCGCCGCATCCGCCTTGGCGATCAACGTGCGGCGGCGCTCCTGCGGCACACACGCCAGCAGCGCGTCATCCCCATTCGCCGCTTCACCGTCAAAGTAAATCCGCGTCAGCAGGTGCTTCACCAGCCCACGGGCAAACACCAGCACCACCAGGTGCGGCGCCTGGGTCGTGCCCTTCAACCCCGGCACACTGCCCGGCTTGATGGTGGTAAAGCGAAAACGCCCTTCAGCGTCCACCGGCACTCGGCCAAAGCCTTCGAAGTTCGGGTCCACCGGTTTGTCCTGCTCATCCTCGGGATGGTCGTACTTGCCGGCCGCATTGGCCTGCCAGACTTCCAGCATGGCGTCGTTGACCACATCGCCATTGCCATCCACCACCTGCCCGGTGATCGCCACGCGCTCGCCGAGGGTGGCCGCAACGGTCAGGTCTTCGCGGTTCAGCCAGGTCAGGCCAATGTGGTAATACGGCCCGACGGTGTGGGAAGTAGTCGCGTTGAGGCTCATCTCATTTCTCCATCGGCGTGGCGTCGCGGCCGCGCAGGACGATGTCCCAGCGGTAGCCGAGGGCATAGTGCGGAATGGTTTTTTCCAGATCGAACGAGGCGATCAGGCGCTCCTTGGCGGACGTGTCCGGGACGCAGTTGTAGATCGGGTCATAGGCCAGCAGCGGGTCACCGGGGAAATACATCTGCGTCACCAACCGCGTCAGCACACTCGGGCCGAACAGCGAGAAGTGGATGTGCGCCGGGCGCCACGCGTTGTGGTGATTGCCCCACGGGTAGGCGCCGGGCTTGATGGTCTGGAACTGGTACCAGCCGTCGGCGTCGGTGACGGTACGCCCGGTGCCGGTGAAGTTCGGGTCCAGCGGTGCGTCGTGCTGGTCGCGCTTGTGGTTGTAGCGGCCGGCAGCGTTGGCCTGCCAGATTTCCACGAGGATGCCGGGAACGGGCAGGCCGTTTTCATCCAGCACGCGCCCGTGAATGATGATGCGTTCGCCCTGGGGCTCGCCTTCGTGCTGGGCGGTCAGGTCGTTGTCCTTCTCGTTGACGCGCTCGGCGCCGATGGTCGGGCCGGTGATTTCCGACAGGGAATGGGGCAGGAACACCAACGGCTTGGACGGCGAACGCAGGTTCGTCGACTGGTAGGCCGGGTGCAGGTAGTCAGGCTGAGTACCCGCTTGCGGGCGCCGGTATCCGGGCTTGTCACTCATGGAGCAATCCTCTTTATTCTTGTGGGTCTCAAACGCGTTCGATCGCCAGGGCCAGGCCTTGGCCCACACCGACGCACATGGTCGCCAGGCCTTTGCTGCCACCGGTTTTTTCCAGCTGATGCAGCGCGGTCAGTACCAGGCGCGCACCGCTCATGCCCAGCGGATGGCCAAGGGCAATCGCGCCGCCGTTCGGGTTGACCTGCGGTGCGTCGTCGGCAATCCCCAGCTCGCGCAGCACGGCCAGGCCTTGGCTGGCGAAGGCTTCGTTGAGTTCGATCACATCGAAATCAGTTACCGCCAGGCCCAGGCGTTCCACCAGTTTGCGCACCGCCGGCACCGGGCCGATGCCCATCACACGCGGCGCCACACCGGCGCTGGCCATGCCCAGCACCCGGGCGCGGGCGGTCAGGCCGTGTTTTTTGACGGCTTCAGCAGAGGCCAGAATCAGCGCGGCGGCACCATCGTTCACACCAGAGGCGTTGCCTGCGGTGACGGTCTTTTCCGGACCATTGACCGGCTTGAGTTTGGCCAGGGCTTCCAGGGTGGTATCGGCCCGTGGATGCTCGTCGTGCTCGACCACGGTTTCGCCTTTTTTGTGGGCGACGCGCACCGGTACGATTTCTTCGGCGAAGAAACCGGCGGCCTGTGCAGCGGCAGTACGTTGTTGGCTGCGCAGGGCGAAGGCGTCCTGGTCGGCGCGGGAGACTTTATAGTCGTCGGCCACGTTGTCAGCGGTTTGCGGCATCGGGTCGACGCCGTACTGGGCCTTCATCAACGGATTGATAAAGCGCCAGCCGATGGTGGTGTCTTCCAGCTTCATGTTGCGCGAGAACGCCGCATCGGCCTTGCCCATCACGAACGGCGCGCGGGACATCGACTCGACGCCACCGGCAATCGCCAGTTCCATCTCGCCGCTGGCGATGGCGCGGAAGGCCGTGCCGATCGCGTCCATGCCCGAAGCGCACAGGCGGTTCAGGGTGACGCCGGGGATGCTCTCCGGCAGGCCGGCCAGCAATGCCGCCATGCGCGCCACGTTGCGGTTGTCTTCGCCGGCCTGGTTGGCGCAGCCGAGGAACACTTCGTCCACAGCGCTCCACTCCACCGACGGGTTGCGCTCCATCAGCGCCTTGATCGGCAGTGCCGCCAGGTCATCGGCGCGCACGTTGGACAAGCCACCGCCAAAACGGCCGATGGGGGTACGAATGGCGTCACAGATAAATACGTCGCGCATCAGGCTTCTCCGGGGGCTTGGCCGTGGGCGGCAGCGGTGCGTGCCTCAAGGTCGCGCAGGGCAGTCAGTTCAATCTCGGTGGGTTCGGCGCTGGTGGTCACCTGGTCGGCAAAACGAATCGCCCAACCGGTGGCGGCCACTACTTGCTCACGGGTCACGCCGGGGTGCAGGGCGGTGACGACAAATTCGTGGCTGCCCTCCTCCGGCTCCATGATGCACAGGTCGGTAATAATCCCTACAGGACCGGCGCCTGGCAGACCCAGGCGTTTGCGCGAGTCACCGCCTTCGCCGTGGCCGACCGAAGTGATGAAGTCCAGCTTGTCGACAAACGAGCGGGCCGACTGCTTGAGGATGATCAGCACGCTCTTCGCGGAGCCGGCGATCTCCGGCGCGCCACCGGCACCTGGCAGGCGCACTTTGGGCTGGTGGTAGTCACCGACCACGGTGGTGTTGATATTGCCGAAACGGTCGACCTGGGCCGCGCCGAGGAAGCCGACGTCAATGCGCCCGCCCTGCAGCCAGTAGCGAAAAATCTCACCGGTCGGCACCACGGTGTCAGCGGTTTCAGCCAGCTCGCCGTCACCGATGGACAGCGGCAGCACCGAAGGCTTGGCGCCAATCGGGCCGGACTCGTAGATCAGCACCACATCCGGCGACGACGTCAGGCGCGCCAGGTTGGCAGCCTTGGAGGGAAGGCCGATGCCGACGAAGCACACCGAACCGTTCTTCAGGCGGCGCGCGGCGGCGACGGTCATCATTTCGTTGGTCGAGTAAGCCATTATTTGGCCTCCTGCGCGGTGGCCAGCTTGGCCTGGAATTCACTGAAATTGGCGGTGCCGTGGATGTATTCGTTGATCCACGCAGTAAACGTCTCACGGTCCCGGGCGATGGGGTCCCAGGCCTGGTAGAAACGGTTGTCACGTTCGGTGTAACCGTGAGCGTAGGACGGATGCGCGCCACCCGGCACATGGCACACGGCAGTCAGGGCCCAGGTCGGCAGCACGCAGGCGTTCATCGGCGCGTTGAGGTCGTCGACGATTTCTTCAACGGTAACGATGCAGCGCTTGGCCGCCAGGGCCGCTTCCTTCTGCACCCCGAGGATGCCCCACAGCAGCACGTTGCCCTTGCGGTCAGCCTTTTGCGCGTGGATCACGGTGATGTCCGGGCGCACCGACGGCACGGCCGCCAGTACTTCACCGGTGAAGGGGCAGGTCACGGTCTTGATCAGCGGGTTGACCTTGGGCAGGTCGGAGCCGGCGTAGGCGCGCAACACCGCGAATGGCAGGCCGGAGGCACCGGCGACGTAGGCATTGGCCAGGTCGGCGTGGCTGTGCTCTTCGATCTCCAGCGGTTGCGGCCATTGCTTTTCAACGGCGTCCCGCAGGCGATGCAGTGAACCCACGCCCGGGTTGCCGCCCCAGGAGAAAATCAGCTTGCGTGCACAGCCGGCGCCGATCAACTGGTCGTAGATCAGGTCAGGCGTCATGCGCACCAGCGTCAGGTCTTTCTTGCCCTGACGAATGATTTCATGACCTGCCGCCGTAGGGATCAGGTGAGTAAAGCCTTCGAGTGCAACGGTGTCGCCGTCATTCACGAACTGCTTTACCGCATCAGCCAGCGAAAGGATTTCAGCCATGGGGTGGGCTCCCGGTATCGATCGAAAAAGGCGCTGGAGGCAGCGCCGAAGTGCTTGAAGATTAAGCCGGGGGTCGGGGCCAAACAATCCGATAATCGACTGAGTGTTCGATTATCGAACGGATTGTTGTCTTGCTATCGGTCCGTTTCAGGTAGCGTCGGCATGGCTGACCATGCCCTTGATCACCACCGCGGTGGTGGCCAATGCCGCCGGGATCACCAGGGCGGTCAGCACCTGTTCGAAGTTCCAGCCCAGGCCCAGCAAGGTCGCGCCCATCCACGCCCCGAGGATCGCGCCGAAGCGGCCGATGCCGAGCATCCACGACACGCCCGTGGCGCGGCCCTGGGTCGGGTAGAAACGTGCGGCCAGCGACGGCATCGCCGACTGCGCACCGTTGACACACATGCCGGCAATCAACACCAGAGTCGCCAGCAGCGTGATATTGCCCAGGCTCTGCCCCACCGCGTAGGCAAACACCCCGGCCAGCAGGTAGAAGGTACCGATGACCTTGTGGGGATTGAACCGGTCCATCGCCCAGCCCACGCCGACCGCACTCAATACGCCGCCAAACTGGAACAACGCACCGATAAACGCGGCCTGTTCCATGCTGGCGCCGCTGTCGCGCATCAGGGTCGGCAGCCAACTGGTCAGCAGGTAAACAATCACCAGGCCCATGAAATACGTCAGCCACAACAGCAAGGTGCCGGCGCTGTAGGTGCCGGAGAAGATCACCGCGAACACGTTGCGCGCCTTGACGGTTTTCTGTTCGGGCACGCTGAAGCTCGAGGCCTGGGCGACGATGCCCGGCTCGATAGGCGCCAGGGTCTTGCGCACCTTGTCGGTGCCGCGATTGCGCACCACCAGGTAACGCGCCGACTCCGGCAGCCAGAACAGCAGCACCACCGCGAGGATCAGCGGCAACAGGCCGCCGATCATCAGCAGGCTGTGCCAGCCATACGCCGGGATCAGCTTGGCCGAGATAAACCCGCCACCGGCCATGCCCAGGTTGAAGCCGCAGAACATGCTGGTCACCAGCAGCGACTTATGGCGTTCCGGGGTGTATTCGGAGAGCAGTGTCGTGGCGTTCGGCATGCCGGCGCCCAGGCCGAGACCGGTGAGGAAGCGCAGGATCAGCAGTTGATCGACGTTGCTGCTGTAGGCCGAGGCCAGGCTGAAGGCCCCAAACACCAGCACCGCCCCCACCAGCACCACCTTGCGCCCGAAGCGGTCGGCGAGTGGGCCGGAGCCCAGGGCGCCGAAGACCATGCCGATCAACGCGGCGCTCATCACCGGGCCGAGGCTGGCGCGGTCGATGCCCCAGTCCTGGGACAGCGCCGGGGCGATAAAGCCCATGGCGGCGGTGTCGAGGCCGTCGAGGAAGACGATGAGAAAACACAGGATCACCACTCGCCACTGATACCGCGACAGCGGCTGGGCGTTGATGAAGGACTGAACGTCCAGGCAAGTACCGACAGCAGGTGAAGGCTGATTCATTATTTTTATTTCCACACCGATGGGCGGGCGAACGACCTTGAGTCGTCATTATTATTGGGGCGGCGCCTTGAAGCGCTGCCGCACATTAATAAGCCTTGGGAAACACCGTCAATTCATCCAGCCGGGATCTGTGCGGTCACCGAACAGCTTACGCAAACAGCTGCGCACTCAGCTCCTGGCTGGCACTGAGCATGCTCGGCAGGAAACGCTGCTCCAGCTCGCTGCGGCTGACCCGCCCGGCATGGGTGCTGACGTTCAGTGCCGCCAGGACCTGGCCCGAAGCGTCGTACACCGGCACGGCGATGGAACGCAGCCCTTGCTCCAGTTCCTGGTCGACAATGCACCAGCCCTGCTGCCGCACTTCCTGCAGGCATTCGAGCAAGGCTTGCGGGGTGGTGAGGGTGCGGCTGGTCTTGGTTTGCAGGTCGGCGTGGTCGAGGTAGTCCTGCAGCGAGGCGTCATCCAGCGCCGCCAGCAGGATACGGCCCATGGAGGTACAGTAGGCCGGGAGACGGCCGCCCACGGAAAGGTCGACGGAAATCAGGCGTTGGGTGGTGGCGGAGCGGGCAATGTAGAGGATGTCATCACCTTCCAGGGTTGCCATGTTGCACGCCTCGTGGAGCTGCTCGCTCATGCGGTCCAGGTAAGGCTGCGCCGAAACGGCCAGGGGCGTGGACGACAGGTAAGCGTGGCCGAGGGTCAGCACCTTGGGCAACAGCGAATAGGTACGCCCGTCGGTGGTGGCGTAGCCGAGTTTGATCAGGGTATGCAGGCAACGGCGTACGGCAGCGCGGGGGATTTCCGTGCGGTGGCTGATCTGGGCGATGGTCAGGTGGCGCTTGCGCTCCTGGAATGCCTGCACCACGGCCAGGCCGCGTGCCAGGGAGGTCATGAAATCCGGATCACCGGTAAACGCCTGGATGCGCTTGGCCGGTGACGCAACGATCGGCGGCGCCACTGATGCGAAGGAGTTGCGCAATTGATCGTTCATTTGGGGTCCTTTCTCTTATTTTTAACCGCTGCGGGAGGGTGACCGCTATTACAAGCCGCCGTGCAATGGCTGCACAAGGCAGGGCAACCAACATTGGGCGATTATCGGACGGTCATTCGATTATCGCAATTTGTCACCGCCGACCGGTGCCGGAACCCCTCTACATCCATTTGAGTGCCTTTCAGAATCGACTGATGTACGAGAGAAGTTAAGGTTGATTAACGCCTGTAGAACATTGCACGATTTATGGCGCCAATAGTTCAGCAAATACCCCACACACCTGCGTAACAAAACCCTCACACAAAGTTGACGATTTTTAACTTGTTGGCGATAGTGTTATTCAAGCGCGTGGCTATAATGCATCCTGTGCAGGAGCCAGCCTCGCCTGACCCCGAGGATAGATTTCACCCAGTCGTGCACCGGCTGCGTGCAGGCTCCGCCGCAAGTACCTGACACACATTTCGAATGCCTGCCAACTGCTTGTGGCTGTGACAAGAAAACTGTTGCTACGACAACTGCTCTTCTCCGGTATCGTGGCCGCGTGCAATAAAGAAGTGGTTTTTCCTGTATACCTTTCCACGCTGATCTTCAGATTGACGGTATACCGGGGGCGACTTCCCGGCATCGCGTTTCGCCGGAATCAAACTCAACTCAATTAGGTAACAATGTGACGAAAGACGAACTGCGCGCGGAACTTGAGCGCCAGGAACAACGTTACAAGGATGTTTACGGCGGGGAAGTCACCACCTACGCCGCCCAGCCAGAACCTGAACGCAAGCCATGGCGCAAACGAGCCAGCCTGCTCGACCAGGCCTTTGCCCAGGAAATCCAAAAGATTGAACAGGACCTCAAAGCCGAAGAGCCATAAGCGTTTCGGGTTGAGCTTCCAAAGGTGCCATCTCTCTGCCAGTACCACCCTGGTGGAGGGAAGCCCGTTATGTGGCCTTAGCGAAATTTCATACGATTGTTTCAGTTATTCCCTTCCGGCGCTTTATCCCGCGAATTTGATGGATCCTCCATATAAATCAATCACTTGCCAAAGCCCCGAAAACACCGGGATGCACGCCTCCCCCCCATTTTTTTTCGTTGAAGAATGTTACCGATGAGCAGCTAGTGCATTGATTACCGATGTTTTCTGGCATAATCGCGCCCCCTTACGACCGGGTCAGAAAACCTTCATGATCGATTTATTCAGCGGACTGGATGCTTGGGTTCTAGTGAGCCTGTTGCTCGCCCTGGCCTTTGTCCTCGCCTTCGAGTTCATCAATGGCTTTCATGACACCGCTAACGCGGTTGCCACAGTCATCTATACCAAAGCCATGCCTCCGCATCTGGCCGTGTTCTTCTCCGGGGTGTTCAACTTCCTCGGCGTGTTGCTCGGTGGGGTCGGTGTTGCGTATGCCATCGTGCACCTGCTGCCGGTGGAGTTGCTGATCAATGTGAACACCGGCCACGGTCTGGCCATGGTCTTCTCATTATTGGCAGCGGCGATCACCTGGAACCTCGGCACCTGGTATTTCGGGATCCCGGCGTCCAGTTCCCACACCCTGATCGGTTCGATCCTCGGTGTCGGCCTGGCCAACGCCCTGATCAACGACATTCCCCTGGCTGACGGCGTCAACTGGCAGAAAGCGATCGATATCGGCGCTTCGCTGGTGTTCTCGCCGATGGCTGGTTTCGTGGTTGCCGCCCTGGTGCTGCTGGGCCTGAAATGGTGGCGCCCGCTGTCGAAGATGCACAAGACACCGGACCAGCGCCGCAAGCTCGACGACAAGAAGCACCCGCCGTTCTGGAACCGCCTGGTCCTGGTGATTTCGGCGATGGCCGTGAGCTTCGTGCACGGCTCCAACGACGGGCAGAAAGGTATTGGCCTGATCATGCTGGTACTGATCGGTATCGTGCCGGCGCAGTTCGTACTGGACCTGGGCAGCACCACTTACCAGATCGAGCGCACCCGCGACGCCACGCTGCACTTGAATCAGTTCTACCAGCGCAATCAAGAAACCCTCGGTGAGTTCCTGGCCCTGGGCAAAAGCGTGAAAGACGATTTGCCGGGCAAGTTCCAGTGCAATCCGCAGCAGACTGAACCGACGATCAACGCCCTGCTGGGGACCTTGAAAGGTGTCTCTGACTACCATTCGTTGACCGCCGAGCACCGGATTGAAGTGCGTCGTTATCTGTTGTGCCTGGATGACACCGCGAAGAAGGTGGGCAAGTTGCCAGGCCTGGATGCGCGTGAGAAGTCGGACCTGGACAAGTTGCGCAAGGACCTGACGGCGACCACCGAGTACGCGCCGTTCTGGGTGATCCTGGCGGTGGCACTGGCCTTGGGCCTGGGCACCATGGTGGGCTGGAAGCGTGTGGTGCTGACCATTGGTGAGAAGATCGGCAAGCAGGGCATGACGTATGCCCAGGGTATGTCGGCGCAGATCACCACGGCCAGCATGATTGGCTTGGCCAATATCTTCAGCTTGCCGGTTTCCACGACCCATGTGTTGTCTTCGGGTGTGGCGGGGACCATGGTGGCGAACAAGAGCGGGCTGCAAGGTGGCACCGTCAAGACCATTCTGATGGCTTGGGTGTTGACGCTGCCGGCGACTGTGGGCCTTTCGGCCGGGTTGTTCTGGTTGGCTTCCAAGGCTTTGGGTAGCTGACAGCTCTTGGGCTTGTGAAGAGGGTGCGACCTGTGAGGGTCGTGCCTTTTTTTATGGCTGGGGTTTGGGTGTATATCCGTTATTTAGGTAACGGCCACTTATGGTTCCGCTCTTACAGCGGCTCACTTTTGAACAGCGCAAAAGTAAGCAAAACGCTCTTGCCCCACCACTCGGCACCTCGCCTAGGCTCGGTGTTCCCTCACTCCGGCTTTGGACCGTGGGCCGCCGTCATGGGCCATCCTTGGCCCAGGACGGCTAACCCGGCGTCCTGCCGGGTTACCCACGCTCCAAAGCCTGCGTTCGGCCAGCGTGGTTTAACGGGGCGCCTAAGATCAAAATCAAGATCAAAAGCAAGAGCACAGCGGCCTCCCGGCCGGCTTGAGTGTTTAAAAGCCAAATCAAAAACTAAAGCGGGCACGGTCCACTGTAGGAGCTGGCTTGCCTGCGATGGCATCAACTGGGTGTACCTGATGCACCGAGGTGTCTGCATCGCCGGCAAGCCAGCTCCTACAGAAAAGCAGAGCCACCCCGCCCGTAGCAGCTGTCGAGCGCCAGCGAGGCTGCGTGCTGTTGATCTTGATCTGCTTTTGATTTTGATCTGCGGGCCCCGTCAACCACGATGGCCGCAAGTAGGCACGGTGGAGCGGGTAAATCGGCAAGGATGCCGATTTAGACGCGCCGGGCCATGGATGGCCCGTCGCGGCGGCCCGCGGAGCCGTGCCGGAGTGCGGGCATGCCGAGCCTAAGCGAGGCACCGAGTGGTGGGGCAAAGCGTTTTTTGGTTACTTTTTTAGGCGTTTGTAAAAAAGTGACCCGCTGTAAGAGCGGAACCATAAGTAGCCGTTACCGCAGCAACGGATATGTACACAAATCAAAAAATCAAAAACAAAAAATCCAAAACAAAAAAAAGGCGACCGAAGTCGCCCAAAATGCCTTGCGTGCTCATGTATCCGAAAAGACCTAAGGCCTCTTACGCTTATTAGCGTCTTTCCAGATAAAAATTCCAAACCCTACAAAGAACATCACCATGAGGCCAACCGTCAGCACTCCGGCAAACACCACATTATCGAAAAACATGACCGGCCTCCTGCACTTGCCCTGTTGCGATAGGGCTAAGTTAACCAAGAAGACGAAAGAAGAAATTGACGAGGATCAATGTCGCCCGCGACGGAGCGTAAAGAAGGGAAATAACTGACCTGCATCAAACGATGCAGGCTATATCAACGCTTTTTCGGTTTGCTTTTCGGCTTTTTCTTGGGCTTCCCCAACGGCATCGCCTGTTCAAACGCCTGGCGCACTTCATTCAGTCGCTTGTCATTCAGATCATGAACACGT
Organism: Pseudomonas sp. KK18; assembly: GCF_037094675.1. Taxonomy (NCBI): domain Bacteria; kingdom Pseudomonadati; phylum Pseudomonadota; class Gammaproteobacteria; order Pseudomonadales; family Pseudomonadaceae; genus Pseudomonas; species Pseudomonas sp. KK18. The sequence continues at coordinate 1,530,132 of NZ_CP146605.1, read as the reverse complement.
TTGGCCCGTTCGGCATTCAGGTCAATCAGCTTGTCATCGTCACTCATGGCTTGGCTTACGTAATGGCTTGGATGCCCCAATAATGCGTCCTGCGCCAATCCCGCGTAAACAAAATCGATGTCATCGCGCGCATTTGCCCGCAAAATCCCCCCATCCCAACCCTCACACAGAGCGTTCGACGTGGCACTGCACAAGGACCTTCCTCCACTCCTGGCCCTGCGCGCCTTTGAGGCCGTGGCCCGGCATTTGAGTTTTATCAAGGCCGCCGCCGAGCTGTCAGTGACCCAAAGCGCCCTCAGCCATCAAGTGCAGAAACTCGAACAGCACCTGGGCAAACCGCTGTTTATCCGACGCACCCGCGCCATCGATCTGACCGAAGACGGCCAACACTACTACGACCAGATCCGCCCCGCCCTCGACACCATCGCCGCCGCCACCCGCCAGCAGCAAACACCGCCCGCCACCAGCGTACTGCGCGTCGGCCTGCTCGCCTCGTTCGCCACTTTGTGGCTGGCACCGCGCCTGGCGGGGTTTCTCAGCCGCTACCCACACATCCAGGTGGAGTTGGTGCCGGCGATTCAGCTGGCAGATGTCGCCGCCGCCGAGGTCGACCTGGCGATTCGCTACGGCAAGGGCGACTGGACCGACGTGCAGGCCACGCGCCTGATGAGCGAAACACTGTCACCCGTCTGCAGCCCGGCGTTCAAGGCCAGCCAACTGGCCAATGGCCCGCTGCTGATGGCCACCTCGCACCGCCCTTTCGAGTGGACCGACTGGTCCCGGCATTATCAGGTGGATGTGGAGCACTACCCCAAGGCGCTGCTGCACGACTACAACATCGTGGTCGAAGCCGCCGTCGCCGGCCAGGGCATCGCCATGGGCCGCCACCGCCTGATCGAACGCAGGCTCAAGGAGGGCACATTGGTGGAAGCCTTCGACTGGCCGCCCTATCAAAGCGAGATCGGTTACTGGCTGATTGCCCCGCATGGCGAAACCAGCACGGCGGCCGCTTGTTTCAGTGAATGGCTCAGGGAAATCTGCGCTGACGCATGAGTTATTTCGATACGTCGAGTTAAATCTATCCGTTTGTCGGCGAAAATCGCCCCGCCCATGCTGAAGACTCTTTCCAAGAGGATTCATCATGAGCCACTCCATCTCACAACGCGTACAAGCCCTCGGCCTGAGCCTGCCGACACCCAGCCAGCCGATTGCCAACTACGTCAATTACGTGATCAGCCAGAACCAGCTGTTCATCTCCGGCCAAATCCCGCTGCTGGACGGCAAACCGACTTACATCGGAAGACTCGGCGAATCCATCAGCGAAGACGAAGGCGCCAAGGCCGCCGAACTCGCGGCGCTGGGCCTGCTGGCACAATTAAGCGATGCCCTGGGCGATGACCTGTCGCGACTGGTGCGCATCATTCGGTTGGGCGTATTTATCGCCAGCAGCGGTGATTTCCAGCGCCAGGGTGCAGTCGCCAATGGCGCTTCGAACTTGCTGGTCAACGCCCTCGGCGACAAAGGCCGGCATGTCCGTACGGCCGTGGGCGTCGCCAGCTTGCCGGGCGGCGTAGCCGTGGAGATCGACGCGATTTTCGAGTTGCAGCCGTGACTGCGCTGTCCCTGACCGAGGTCCGGGAGTTGCGGGACGAAACGCCGGGCTGCCAGTCCGGCATCGTCCACTTCAACCACGCCGGGGCCTCCCTGCCCAGCCAAGGGACGCTTGATGCAATCATTGACCAGTTGCAGCGCGAAGCCCGCGACGGCCCGATGGAGGCCGGCGAACACGGTGCACTGCTGACAGAAAAAGCCCGTCGCGCCGCCGCGCAACTGCTCAATGCGCCCGTGTCATCGATTGCCTTCGCCAGCAGTGGCTCGACCGCCTGGAGCATGGCGTTCCAGGCGTTGGGCCCGTGGCAGCCAGGCGACCGCATTCTGGTGGGCCGCCACGAATGGGGCGGCAACCTGGCGAGCATGCAGACGGCCGTGCAATCGGGTGCACAAGTAGAAGTGATCCCCTGCGATGAAACCGGCGCGGTATCCGTCGCCGGCCTGGAAGCCATGCTCGACGCCCGGGTGCGGTTGATCGACCTGACCTGGCTCCCCGCCAACAGCGGCTTGATCAACCCGGCCGAGGCCATCGGCGCGTTGGCCAGGCGTCATGGCATTGCCTATTTCATCGACGCCGGGCAAGCCATCGGCCAGGTGCCGGTGGATGTGCAAGCGCTGCACTGCGATGTGCTCAAGGGCGCCGGGCGCAAGCATCTGCGCGGCCCACGCGGGACCGCCCTGCTCTATGTGCGGCCGGATTTTCTCGAGCGCTTGAACCCTGCCCAACGCGATGTGTTTTCGGCGCCCTGGAGCCCTGCGGGATTTGACTTGCGCAACGACGCCCGGCGCTTTGAAACCAGCGAAGTGTCATTCGCCTTGCTGGCAGGCCTGGGCAATGCGTTGCTGGAGGTCAATCGATTGGGGATCGAGCGGGTCCGCGAGACAGTCCGGCTGTTAAGCGACACAATCCGTGAACAATTGCGCCGAATCGACGGGATTACCTTGCATGACCTGGGAACCAGCGCAAACCAGTCCGGCCTGATCGCGTTCAACCTGGCCGGCTGGGACGCCTTCGAGCTCAAGCGCCGCCTGGGCCTCAAGCGGATCAATATCGGTGCCAATGGTGTGCCCTACACTCCACTGGACATGCAGGCCCGCGAGCTGGACAGCGTGGCGCGAATCTCCGTGAGCTACCTCAATACGGCGCAAGACATCGAGCAACTGATCGCCGCCCTGCGCGAACTGCGGGATTAAACCTCGACGTCCACCCACAAGCCTTGCCGTGGTGCGTCTTCAATCAACGGCACCACCGGCACGGTGTTGTCGGCGTTGAGTTCGTCACCGGGAACAGCCAGGTGCTCCTGCGAGTCTTCATCGGCTTCGCGGCGACGCTTTTGCTGTTCCTGCTGGCGACGCTGCTCCTCGCGCAGCAGCAAAGCCGCTTCCTCGGGATCGCGCTTTTGCAAGTCGATGGTACTTTCGTTGGAGCCTGGCTGAACCGGCGCCACGGGCGGGATATCCGGCTTCTGGCGCACCGGGTCAAGCTGCGACGTGACCGGCACAACACTCAAGGGCAGCATGGGTGGCAGCATATTATTAGTCTCCTGTTCAGCAGACTGTCGGCTGCGTGGGTGACGACTTGAGCGTCAAGCCGCCAACTTGTGAACCAATCGTCATCTATCCGACGAAGATACCGCCCTTTTTCTTGCCGCTTGTAGCTTAAAGCTCGAAGCTGCACCTATTCCTTTTGGTCTGGAAGCCGTGTTCCGTTAGAATAGTCGGCTTTTTCACGGCGGGAGTCAGGCAGCATGGCGCAGCAGTATCAACCGGGGCAACGCTGGATTAGTGACAGCGAAGCAGAGCTGGGGTTAGGCACCGTTCTGGCACAGGACGGCCGCTTGTTAACCGTGCTCTATCCGGCCACTGGCGACACTCGCCAGTATGCGCTACGGAATGCGCCCCTCACTCGCGTGAGGTTTTCGCCGGGTGACACCATCACCCATTTCGAAGGCTGGAAAATGACCGTGCAAGAAGTCGACGACGTCGACGGCCTGCTGGTCTACCACGGCCTCAATGGGCAAAACGAGCAGGTCACCCTGCCGGAAACCCAGCTCTCGAACTTCATCCAGTTCCGCCTGGCCAGCGACCGTCTGTTCGCCGGCCAGATCGACCCGCTGCCCTGGTTCTCCCTGCGCTACCACACCCTGGAACACACCAGCCGCCAGTTGCAGTCCTCGCTCTGGGGCCTGGGCGGCGTGCGTGCGCAACCGATCGCGCACCAATTGCACATCGCCCGTGAAGTCGCCGACCGTATCGCGCCGCGGGTTCTGCTGGCGGACGAAGTGGGCCTGGGCAAGACCATCGAAGCCGGCCTGGTGATCCATCGCCAGTTGCTGTCGGGTCGCGCCAACCGCGTGTTGATCCTGGTGCCGGAAAACCTCCAGCACCAGTGGCTGGTGGAAATGCGCCGCCGCTTTAACCTGCAGGTCGCACTGTTCGATGAAGAGCGCTTTATCGAAAGCGATGCCACCAACCCGTTCGAAGACACCCAGCTCGCGCTGGTGGCCCTGGAATGGCTGGTGGACGACGAGAAGGCCCAGGACGCGCTGTTCGCGGCCGGCTGGGACCTGCTGGTGGTCGACGAAGCGCACCACCTGGTCTGGCACGAAGAAAAAGCCAGCCCCGAGTACTCTCTGGTGGAACAACTGGCCGAAGTGATTCCGGGCGTGCTGCTGCTCACTGCAACCCCTGAGCAACTGGGCCAGGACAGCCACTTCGCGCGCCTGCGCCTGCTGGACCCGAACCGTTTCCACGACCTGCACGCCTTTCGCGCCGAGAGCGAAAACTATCGCCCGGTGGCCGAAGCCGTCCAGGAGCTGCTGGACAAGGGCCGTCTCTCGCCCGCCGCCCACAAGACCATCCAGGGCTTCCTCGGCGACGAAGGCGAAGCGCTGCTGACCGCCGTCAACGATGGCGACGCCGAAGCCAGTGCCCGCCTGGTCCGCGAACTGCTGGACCGCCACGGCACCGGCCGCGTGCTGTTCCGCAACACCCGCGCCGCGGTGCAAGGCTTCCCGGAGCGCAAGCTGCACGCCTACCCGCTGCCGTGCCCGGACGAATACCTCGAGCTGCCCCTGGGCGAGCACGCCGAGCTGTACCCGGAAGTCAGCTTCCAGTCGCAGCCGGACGTCGATGAAGAACAACGCTGGTGGCGTTTCGACCCGCGCGTCGAGTGGCTGATCGACCAGCTGAAGATGCTCAAGCGCACCAAAGTCCTGGTGATCTGCGCCCACGCCGAAACCGCCATGGACCTGGAAGACGCCCTGCGCGTGCGCTCCGGCATCCCGGCCACGGTGTTCCACGAGGGCATGAACATCCTCGAGCGCGACCGCGCTGCCGCCTACTTTGCGGACGAAGAATTCGGCGCCCAGGTGCTGATCTGCTCGGAAATCGGCAGTGAAGGCCGCAACTTCCAGTTCTCCCACCACCTGGTGCTGTTCGACCTGCCGTCCCACCCGGACTTGCTGGAACAGCGGATCGGCCGTCTGGACCGGATCGGCCAGAAACATGTAATCGAACTGCACGTGCCGTACCTGGAAACCAGCCCGCAAGAGCGCCTGTTCCAGTGGTACCACGAGGCGCTGAACGCGTTCCTCAACACCTGCCCGACCGGCAACGCCTTGCAGCACCAGTTCGGCCCGCGCCTGCTGCCGCTGCTGGAAAACGCCGACGACGGCGAGTGGCAAGGGCTGATCGACGAAGCCCGTGCCGAGCGCGAGCGCCTCGAAGCCGAACTGCACACCGGCCGCGACCGTTTGCTGGAGCTCAACTCCGGCGGCGCTGGCGAAGGTGATGCGCTGGTGGAAGCGATCCTTGAGCAAGACGACCAGTTCACCCTGCCGATCTACATGGAAACCCTGTTCGACGCCTTCGGCATCGACAGCGAAGACCATTCGGAAAACGCGCTGATCCTCAAACCCAGCGAAAAAATGCTCGACGCCAGCTTCCCCCTGGGCGACGACGAAGGTGTGACCATCACCTACGACCGTAACCAGGCGCTGTCGCGCGAAGACATGCAGTTCATCACCTGGGAACACCCGATGGTGCAGGGCGGCATGGACCTGGTGCTGTCCGGCTCCATGGGCAACACCGCAGTGGCGCTGATCAAGAACAAGGCGCTCAAGCCGGGCACCGTGTTGCTGGAACTGCTCTACGTCAGCGAAGTGGTTGCTCCGCGTTCGCTGCAGTTGGGCCGTTACCTGCCGCCGGCGGCACTGCGTTGCCTGCTGGATGCCAACGGCAATGACCTGTCGGGCCGCGTGTCGTTCCTGACCTTGAACGACCAGCTGGAAAGCGTGCCGCGGGCCAGCGCCAACAAGTTCGTGCAGGCCCAGCGCGACCAGCTGACGCCGCGGATCAACGCCGGTGAAGAGAAGATCGCCCCGCGTCACGCCGAGCGTGTGGCCGAGGCTCAACGTCGCCTGGCGGCGGATACCGACGAAGAACTGGCGCGCCTGACCGCGTTGCAAGCGGTCAACCCGACCGTGCGCGACAGCGAACTGGTTGCCCTGCGCCAACAGCGCGAGCAAGGCCTGGCGATGCTCGACAAGGCGGCGCTGCGACTGGAAGCGATTCGGGTGTTGGTCGCGGGCTAACTTCGCCGCCCTACCCTGACAAACAAAAAGGCCCGCGCAATGCGGGCCTTTTTTATTCACTGTAGACATCGTTGTTATTGATGACCTCTTCGCGAGCAAGCCCGCTCCCACATTTGACCGAGTTCCATCTTGAGAATGCGGTCAAATGTGGGAGCGGGCTTGCTCGCGAAGGCGTCACCTCGGTCTCAGGCAGTAACCGCCCTGGCCGGCACCTCCGCCACCCCCAACCCATCCTTCATCCGCTTGGCATCGCGCACAAAACTGCGGGACGCCTGGAACAGAAACAGCATGGTCAAAAACAGCGCCACCGGAATCAGGTACATGGCGTCATGCAGTCCCACCGCCTTGTAAGCCTCGGTCATCTGCTGGGCACCGTCGGCATACATCGCCGAATGGGCAAAATGATCCGACAACCCGCCCACCACAATCGGCCCCATGCCCCCGCCCAGCAAATACAAGCCGGCGAAGAACAATGCCATCGCCGTCGCCCGCAGGCGCGGCTCGACCACGTCCTGGATCGCCGTGTACACGCAGGTGTAGAAGTTATAGGCAAACAGCCAGCCGACACTGAACAGCGCCACAAACACACCAATCTCGATCCGCCCCGCGTGCAACGCCCAGGCAGTGGTCACTGTAGAGATAATCAAACTGCACGCCGCGAACAGCAGCCGGCCGTTAGCGATACGTTGATGGATCTTGTCGGCAATCCAGCCGCCCAGAGTCAGGCCCACCAGGCCGGTAATACCGACGATGACACCGGTGGCGACTGCCGCATCCTGCAACGGCAGCAGGAAATAGCGTTGCAGCATCGGCACCAGGAACGAGTTGCAGGCATAGGTGGCGAAGTTGAAGCACAACCCGGCCAGCACCAGCCAGAGGAATGTCGGCACCGCCAGCACCCGGCGAATCGGCCGGTCGACTTTCTCCTGGGAGACTTGCACGGCTTCCGCCGCGCCGCGCTTGGGTTCCTTGATGTAGAACATGAACACCGCAAGGATCAGCCCCGGCACCGCGGCAATAAAGAATGGCGCACGCCAGCTGTCGAACGCCTTGACCATCGCACCAATGGTGAAGAAGGCCAGCAGCAGGCCCAAGGGCAGGCCCAGCATGAAGATCCCCATGGCCCGGGCACGGCGGTGGGCGGGAAACAGGTCACCGATCAGCGAGTTTGCCGCCGGCGCATAACTGGCCTCGCCGATGCCGATGCCCATGCGCACCAGCAAAAAGGTCCAGAAACTGCCCACCAGACCATTGACCGCTGTCAGGCCACTCCACGCCGCCAGGCCCCAGCCCATGAGTTTGCTGCGCGAGCCGGTATCGGCCAGGCGCCCCAGCGGCAAGCCGGCAATTGCATAAACAATGGTGAACGCGGTACCGATGATCCCGAGCTGGAAGTCGCTGAGGTGCCACTCCATGCGGATCGGCTCGATGATGATCGCGGGAATGGTGCGGTCGAAAAAGTTGAACAGGTTGGCCAGGAACAGCAGGAACAGAATGCGCCAGGCATTCGCCGCTTGGGTCGAGTTCTGCATGGGTCCGTCTCTTTTATTGTTATGTGAGCCGCGATGCCAGACGCATCCTGAGCCCGGAACCTGCAATCTAGTCAGCCTCGTGGGGATTGTCTGTAATGATTCGTAAGTCTGATGTCACTCCATCGGGCGACCCGGGCGGTCATCCCTAATCATTTGGTTCTAGTTGTTTATAAACTCATCGCCAAATGATTAGAAGCAATCTGCCATCAATCCTTGTAACTCGCTCACGCTCTCTATACTGAAAGACGCAGTCAGACTAAAACTCTGTGACGGGACATGCTATGGAATGGCTTGGTTTGCATTTTTTTACCGACCTTCCGGACAGTGGGCACTTATTACTCAATTGCAGTCATAACCCCTTTCTGGTGCTACTGGCGTATGTAGTGGCGTGTGCAGCGGGCTTCGGCACCCTGGACATGGCCGAGCGGGTCGGCCATGTCGACAACCCCAAGGCTCAACGGCACTGGCGCTGGGTAGGCGCGGGCTGCCTGGCAGGCGGCATCTGGTCGACCCACTTCATCAGCATGCTGGCCTTCCAGGCGCCTATCGCGATTCACTACGAATTGATCATGACGTTCGCCTCGCTGCTGATCGCCCTGATCGCGGCGCTGTTCGCCATGCAAACCCTCAGTCATCCAAGGCTGCGCGCCCACCAATATGTGCTGGCGTCGGTGTGGATGGGGCTGGGTATTGCGCTGATGCACTACGTGGGCATGTCAGCCATGCGCTCCGAGGCGGGCGTGTATTTCGAGACTGGCTTGTTCCTCGCCTCTGTGTTGATCGCGATCGGCGCCAGCCTGGCGGCGTTGCTGCTGTCGCTGTACCTGCGCAACGGCACCGGCATGTTCCATCAATTGCTCAAGTACGCGGCCAGCCTGGTGCTTGGCGCGGGCATTATCAGCATGCACTTCACCGGCATGGCGGCCATGCAGCTGCTGGTACCCGAAGACCTCGTACAGTCGGCACTGCCGGTGGACAACAACCCGGTCCAACTGGGGCTGCTGGTGGCGGTCATCGCCCTGCTGGTGATTGGCAGCAGCATCAGTGCTGCCCTCGCGGACAAGAAGCTGCAACACAAGGAAACCGACCTGCGCCGGGTCAACGCCCTGCTCACCGAACTGGACCAGGCCCGCGCCTCGCTGCAACAGGTGGCGCATTACGATGCCCTGACCACCCTGCTCAACCGCCGTGGTTTCAACCAGATCTTCGCCGAGAAACTCGCGGAAAAAACCGCCACCGACGGCATGCTGGCGGTGATCTTCCTGGATATCGACCACTTCAAGCGCATCAACGACAGCCTCGGCCATGACGCCGGCGACGAACTGCTGACTGTGCTGGCCGGCCATATCAAAAGCTCGGTGCGCAGCCATGACGACGTGGTCGCGCGGTTTGGCGGTGACGAATTCTGCATCCTGATCAGCATCCATCATCGCGATGAAGCGCGGCACATGGCCCAGCGCATCATGCAGAAAATGAAAGACCCCATCGAACTGGCCGGCCGGCGCATGGTGATGACCACCAGCATCGGCATCAGCCTGTTTCCCGAAGACGGCAAAACCAGCGAAGAGCTGCTGAAGACCGCTGACCTGGCGCTGTATCAGTCCAAGGATGCCGGGCGTAATAGCTTGAACTTCTTCAGCTCCAACCTGAAAACCCGGGCCTTCCTGGAACTGCAGCTGGAAGAGGAACTGCGCGCCGCACTGCGGGGCAAGAACGAGTTGGTGCTGTTTTACCAACCGATACTTGACCTGAAAAAAGGCAGGGTCACGCGCCTCGAAGCCCTGGTGCGCTGGCAACACCCCCAACATGGCCTGCTGACCCCGGACCGGTTCATCGGCATTGCCGAAAGCAACGGGCTGATTGCCGAACTGGATCACTGGGTGCTGCGCCAGGCCTGTCACGACCTGAGCCTGCTGTCGGAGCAAGGCCACACTGAATTGGTCATGGCCGTGAACTGCTCGGCCCTCAACCTGACGCGTGACGAGTTGGCCGATGAGATCGAAAACGCCCTGCGCTTCGGCGGGATCGCGGCCAATCGCCTGGAACTGGAAGTGACCGAGAACGCGCTGATGGGCAATATCAGCAGCACCCTGGCATTGCTGCGGCAAATCCGCGCCCTGGGCGTGTCGCTGTCCATCGACGACTTCGGCACCGGCTACTCGTCCCTCGCCTACCTTAAGCGCCTGCCGTTGAACACCTTGAAAATCGACCGTTCATTTATCCAGGATATCCCCAAGTCGAACGCCGACATTGAGATCGTCCAGGCCATTATCGGCATGGCCCACACCCTGCACCTGCAGGTGGTGACAGAGGGCGTGGAAACCCTGCAACAATTTGAAGTGGTGCAAAAACACGGCTGTGATTTTGTTCAGGGTTACCTGCTCAGCGCTGCGGTGCCGTTGAGTGATATCAGCGCGGTGATCAACAGCCTGGACCAGAACAACATGTTCAGCCTGCTGGGCCTGACGGGGGGTGACCCCGCGCCGAAAGATCCGCCTTCGGGTCGTGCGGGCCCGGCGTCCATCGTTCGGCCAATTCGCTGACGCCGAAAATTTGGCAATTCGCCATCATTTCACTAAAGAACCCCGACGAACGGCCGATTCATCAGAGTCCGGCCAGGCTTTCCCCTTAAAACCCTAGGGTTAAACCCTATCGCCCAGGACCAGGACGCACTGTAAAGTCGCGATCTCTCATTCTGTGATGGCTATTTGATACTTACTCAGCCATCCGTCCAGGCACATGGCGCACAATGACTTCTAAAAATAACTCTGCCACCGCGGTATCCGACGTGTTGCTGACAGCCCCTGCGGAAAAACCCTCAGGTTCAAAGTCATTGAGCACCGCCCGCCCACTGGCCACCCAGCAGTACCTGTACTTCACCGAAACCAACACCGACCGCATCCTCGACAACCTCGACGGCCTGCGCGACATGGTGTTCCCGCGCGCACCGCACCTGGAAGTCGACGGTGAACTGCGCAATGAGCAGGAATTCCCCTCGGTGTGCCTGATCGGCCTGGGCCGCTGTGGCTCCAACATTGCCCTGGATGTGGCAGAGCTGGTGTACAACGCCCGCAAGTTCTACCTCAACGAATTCAGCAACGAAGACAAATCCACCGACAAGGGCTACCGCCCCGCCCAGTGGATTCGCAACAACCTGCGCCTGGGTTCGAACAAGGGCACCAAACCGGTGTTCCTGGTCGAGCCGCTGGTGATGCTGGGCGACCTGGACAAGGACATTGCCGGGCGCATCCGTTTCTCGCGCAAGGGTGAGAAAAGCGGTTTCCTGCGGGACTACAGCAAGATGAAAATCATGGACCTCTCGGAAGTCCATGCCGGCGGCGCCGGTAACGCGCCGATCCTCGGCCAGTACCTGGCCAAGATCATCCTCAACAAAGACACCCAACGTTTTTCCAGCCCCGACTGGAAGATGATCCACTCGTACCTGATCGACTCCTGCGGCATCAAGGCCAACCAGTCGCGCCTGTACTTCTCGATCTTCAGTGCCGGCGGCGGTACCGGTTCAGGCATGGCCTCGGAGTTCGGCCTGGCCCAGCAGCACTCGTACATGAACAAGACGTTCGACACCAAGCCCGCCGATGAACATGACAGCAAAAGCGGTCACGCCTTCGTGTTCGAACCGATCTTCACCAGCGGGATTTGTGTGCTGCCGAACATCTCCGATCACCGCAGCGAAATGTCCGAGGCGCTGCACATCAACGCCGGGCGGCTGTTGTGCAAATACCTGTCGGAAGAATGGGACTTCTCGTACAACTTCGACAATGAAGACAGCAGCGAAGCCAGCGTGAAAGGCCGTATCCGACCGTGGAACGCGATGATGCTGATCTCCAACGACATCATGCGTTACGCCGAGGAAAGCGATGACGGCAACATCCAGAACATTGATGTCAATGCCATGGAAAAGCACGCCAACCAGTACATCTCGCAGCAGATCTTCAACATTCTGACGGCCCAGGCGGTTACCACCGACTACGACCAGAACTACTTCCGTCGCGCCGGGATCGACATTGGCGAGACCATCCGCCTGGATGCCAACGACCTGTTCATGAGCCTGGCCGGCCCGGTGGCGATTGCCTACGCCGAATCGGTGGTGCCGGAAACGCCGGCGCCTTCGAGCGACAAGTTCAAGGTGTTCGAAAAAGAGCCGCAGCGGCTGAACATCGACGACCTGTTTTTCCGTTCCATTGATCTGCCGCACTTCAACAAGGTGACCCAGGCGATCGAAGGCATCAGCCTGTTGCCGATTGAGTCCAAGCGGTACAAGGCCTCCCTGGAGCAGTACAAGAATTCCGGGTATGACGCGGCGGCGTTGCATGACCTGCACTTCTTCAAGAACTGCTCGTCGGTGGTGTCGATTGTGTCGTTGCCCAAGGATTACAAGCTGTCCTATATGGACCTGAATCGGCTCAAGACGCACCTCAACAGCCTGTTTCCCAATACGACGCTCAAACGGTATGCGCTGGTGATCGGGGCGTCGGCCAACTTGTCGCTCACGACCTTGATCGCTAAAAGCCCGTGCCTGTCGGATGATTTTTTGACGTTGATCGTGGCATTTATCAAGCGCTGTTTTGCGCGTAATCCGTATCGGTTTGATGACACCTTGGATAATTCGATCCTGGATTTCATCATCCATGAGGATTTTGATGAAGACCGGATTGATGAGCTGCTCAACGAGTTCGAGAACCCGGCGAAGATCCTGGATACCAACTGGTATGCGATCAAGCCGATGTACGAGAAGAAGTATCGTGAGTTGATCAACGACAAGGACAAGTTTGTGTCGATCAACGATATTCGTCTGTCGCGGGATTGTGTGAAGAAGGCGATCAAGTACCTGCGTGAGATTTATCGTCACCGGATTGGGAAGACCAAGGTTATTTCGCTGAATAACCATACCGGGAAGACGGCGTAGGCTATGTTGCTGAGGTGGGGTGTATATCCGTTATTTGGGTGATGGCTTATATCGGTTCCGCTCTTACAGCGGCTCACTTTTGAACAGCGCAAAAGTAAGCAAAACGCTCTTGCCCCACCACTCGGCACCTCGCCTAGGCTCGGTGTGCCCTCACTCCGGCTTTGGACCGTGGGCCGCCGTCATGGGCCATCCTTGGCCCAGGACGGCTAACCCGGCGTCCTGCCGGGTTACCCACGCTCCAAAGCCTGCGTTCGGCCAGCGTGGTTTAACGGGGCGCTTAAGATCAAGATCAAAAGCAGATCAAGAGCAAGAGCACAGCGGCCTCCCGGCCGGCTTGAGTGTTTAAAAGCCAAATCAAAAGCTAAAGCGGGCACGGTCCAAAAAATGTGGGAGCGGGCTTGCTCGCGAAGGTCGTTAACGATGACGCGGGCATTCTGGATAAACGCGGCGCTCTCAGTTTTTTCGCGAGCAAGCCCGCTCCCACAGAAAAGCAGATCTGTTTTCGCTCTGGTCTTTGCTTTTTCTTTTTACACTCAAGCCGGCCGGGAGGCCGCTGTGCTCTGCTTTTGATTTTGATCTGCGGGCCCCGTTAACCACGATGGCCGCAAGTAGGCACGGTGGAGCGGGTAAATCGGCAGGGATGCCGATTTAGCCGCGCCGGGCCATGGATGGCCCGTCGCGGCGGCCCGCGGAACCGTGCCGGAGTGCGGGCATGCCGAGCCTAGGCGAGGCACCGAGTGGTGGGGCAAAGACCTTTTGGTTACTTTTGGCTGGGCCGGCATTCCGGGCGTTTGCCAAAAGTGACCCGCTGTAAGAGCGGAACCATAGGTGGCCGTTACCTAAATAACGGATATGTACACATACCCAGAAACAATTCCCCCCGCACTCCGCCGCTACCAAAACTGTTCCCATGACGCGCACGTAACCCCCGCCTGTGACCTTTCTCTACGGCAAGGTGCCATCACCGCAAATGCAGTTACCCGCCTACACACTTAAACTCGGAAAAATCACGCACCTTTTTCGCGCATGCATTTCCTACACTGCCCTTTCCTGGATCAGAATCCACGGCGAAACCACCACCGCCCACAAACTCGGGTCCCGCTCAACCAGGTCCAATGCCCGCGTCGCAGAAACCTCGCCAAGACTCCCCGCAGCCAGCCAGGCAGCGACTTTCTCACGGTTGTCCTCAGCCATGCCCTCGGCGGCCTCGATCAAATCCAGCCCGGCATCGACCCACAATAGGGCACCCTTGGCAAAGAACGGCTCAAGCTCCTTCCAGGAAATTTCGGCAGTTTCACCAAGCAGCTTGGCATAGAGGGTGCTAGGTTCTTGCGTCATGGGAGTTCACCTGAAGAAAAAATCGGCGCAATCATACCGTCGAGCCCCAGGCAGAAAAACCCAGTTGCAAATGAGGCACCGAACGAAAGTGTCAGGAAAGCCAAGGATTGCCCGAAACTCTGGCATCACCCCGCCGCAATTCTGTCTTTTTCTTTCATTTAAGCGACATACCCGGGTTTTGCCCCCAGCAGCCAGCTTTTCAAGCGATCAACCGGCGCTCTACACTGTACCGGTACAGTTGCCAGGCCGCTGCCGGGGGATATCCGAGATATCTGATCCGGTTCTGCAGCTCACAAGGCCGCTAGAACTATAAAAAATACAACAGTAAGAGTGGAGCACTATGAATAAGGCTACTAAGCAGATTTCCAAACTGTTTGCCGCTATGGTCCTGGCCGGGGTTGCCAGCCATTCGTTCGCAGCTGACACCATCAAGATCGGTATTGCCGGCCCTAAAACCGGCCCTGTGACCCAGTACGGCGACATGCAGTTCATGGGTGCCAAGCAGGCCATCGCCGACATCAACGCCAAGGGCGGCGTAGATGGCAAAATGCTCGAAGCCAAGGAATACGACGACGCTTGCGATCCAAAACAAGCCGTGGCCGTAGCCAACAAAGTGGTCAACGACGGCGTCAAGTTCGTGGTCGGTCACCTTTGCTCCAGCTCCACTCAGCCAGCATCCGACATCTACGAAGACGAAGGCGTGATCATGATCACCCCGGCTGCCACCAGCCCGGAAATCACGTCCCGTGGCTACAAGCTGGTCTTCCGCACCATCGGCCTGGACAGCGCCCAGGGCCCAGCCGCCGGTAACTACATCGCCGACCACGTGAAGCCGAAAGTCGTAGCCGTTATTCACGACAAACAGCAATACGGTGAAGGCATCGCCACTGCCGTTAAACAAACCCTCGAGAAGAAAGGCGTGAAAGTTGCCCTCTTCGAAGGCATCAACGCTGGCGACAAAGACTTCGGTTCGCTGATCCAGAAGCTCAAGCAAGCCAACGTCGACTTCGTCTACTACGGCGGCTACCACCCTGAGCTGGGCCTGATCCTGCGCCAAGCCAAGGAAAAAGGCGTGAACGCCAAGTTCATGGGCCCTGAAGGCGTCGGCAACGACTCCATCTCGCAAATCGCCCAGAACGCTTCCGAAGGCCTGCTGGTTACCCTGCCGAAATCCTTCGACACCGATCCTGCCAACAAGGCAATCGTTGAAGAGTTCACCAAGAACAAGCAGGACCCAACCGGTCCGTTCGTGTTCCCGGCCTACTCGGCTGTTGAAGTGATCGCCGGCGGTATCGCTGCCGCGAAGAGCGAAGACACCGCCAAGGTGGCAGCGGCCATCCACGCCGGTACCTTCAAGACCCCGACCGGCGACCTGAGCTTCGACGCCAAGGGCGACCTGAAGGACTTCAAGTTCGTGGTCTACGAATGGCACTTCGGCAAACCAAAAACCGAAGTTTCCCCTCAGTAAGCCAGGCGTTACTGGTCAACAAGCCCACTGTGCAAGCAGTGGGCTTTGTTTTACGAGGTTTATGGGCCTGTCACCCGCGATCCGGGCGCTGGCTCACCTGAAAATCTTAAAACCGTCACCAGCGGTTCGCTGGCAAACGCTTTGTGCAACCTGATCACAGAACAGGGCACCGAGCCGGAAATTGACTCCACCAGTGAAATGCGTATCGGGTTTTTAGGAGCGCTGTAATGCCTGAGATCTATCATTTTTTCCAAACGCTGGTTAACGGCATGACCGTTGGCAGCACCTATGCCTTGATAGCCATTGGCTACACAATGGTTTACGGCATCATTGGAATGATTAACTTCGCCCATGGCGAGGTGTACATGATTGGTTCCTACGTGGCCTTCATCGCCCTTGCCGGGCTGGCCATGCTGGGTATCCATTCCCTGCCGCTGTTGATGACCGCCGCATTCCTGGCGTCCATCGTCGTAACCAGTGCCTATGGCTACAGTATCGAACGCGTTGCGTACCGCCCCTTGCGTGGCAGCAACCGCTTGATCCCGCTGATCTCCGCGATCGGCATGTCGATTTTCCTGCAGAACACCGTATTGCTGTCCCAGGACTCCAAGGACAAATCCATTCCCAACCTGATCCCGGGGAGCATCTCCTTCGGCCCAGGCGGCGCACAGGAAGTGCTGATTTCCTATATGCAGATCCTGGTCTTCGTCGTCACCCTGGTGGCGATGCTCGGCCTGACCCTGTTCATCTCCCGCTCCCGTCTGGGGCGCGCCTGCCGGGCCTGCGCCGAAGACATCAAGATGGCCAACCTGTTGGGCATAAACACCAACAACATCATCGCCCTGACCTTCGTCATCGGTGCCGCACTGGCGGCTATCGCTGCCGTGTTGCTGAGCATGCAGTACGGCGTGATCAACCCCAACGCCGGTTTCCTGGTGGGCCTCAAGGCCTTCACCGCAGCGGTATTGGGCGGCATCGGCAGCATTCCGGGTGCGATGCTCGGCGGGCTGGTGCTGGGGGTGGCTGAAGCCTTTGGCGCCGACGTATTCGGTGACCAGTACAAGGACGTGGTGGCATTCGGTCTATTGGTTCTGGTGCTGTTGTTCCGGCCGACCGGCATTCTGGGCCGTCCGGAGGTTGAGAAAGTATGAGCAGATATCTTAAATCGGCGTTTTTCAGCGCCTTGCTGGTCTGGGCCGTGGCCTTCCCGGTACTCGGGCTCAAGTTGAGCATTGTCGGGATCAACCTTGAAGTGCATGGCACCGGTCCCGTGACGTTGACCATCATTGCCCTGTGCTCGGTGTTGATGTTCCTGCGCGTGCTGTTCACCCAGCAGGTCGGTGCGCTCCTCAAGTCCAACCGTGGCCCGTTGGTATCGCCCAAGGTCAGCCAGTTCCTGACCCTGCCGCGCACCCAGCGCTACATCATCATCGGCCTGATCGTGGCCGCGTTGATCTGGCCGTTCTTCGGCTCCCGTGGTGCGGTGGATATCGCGACGCTGATCCTGATCTACGTGTTGCTGGGCCTGGGCCTGAACATCGTGGTGGGTCTGGCCGGCTTGCTCGACCTGGGCTATGTGGGCTTCTATGCGGTGGGTGCCTACACCTACGCGCTGCTCTCGCATTACCTGGGCTGGGGCTTCTGGATCTGCCTGCCACTGGCCGGCATGGCGGCGGCCACATTTGGCTTCCTGCTGGGCTTCCCGGTACTGCGCTTGCGCGGTGACTACCTGGCGATCGTGACCCTGGGCTTCGGTGAAATCATCCGTCTGTTCCTGCGTAACCTTACCGATATCACCGGCGGCCCCAACGGCATCAGCAGCATTCCCAAGCCGACGTTCTTCGGGCTGACGTTCGACCGCACCGCGGCCGAAGGCATGCAGACGTTCCACGAGTACTTCGGGATCGACTACAACCCGGTGAGCAAAGTGGTGTTCCTGTACCTGGTGGCCCTGCTGCTGGCACTGGCGGCGCTGTTCGTGATCAACCGCCTGCTGCGCATGCCGATCGGCCGCGCGTGGGAAGCGCTGCGCGAAGATGAAATCGCCTGCCGTGCACTAGGCATGAACCCGACCGTCATCAAGCTTTCGGCATTCACCCTCGGGGCGACCTTCGCCGGTTTTGCCGGCAGCTTCTTCGCCGCTCGCCAAGGTTTGGTGACGCCGGAGTCGTTCACCTTCATCGAGTCGGCAATCATCCTCGCCATCGTGGTACTGGGCGGCATGGGCTCGCAGCTCGGCGTGATCCTCGCGGCGATCGTGATGATCCTGCTGCCGGAAATGATGCGTGAATTCAGCGAATACCGCATGTTGATGTTCGGCGCCATGATGGTGCTGATGATGATCTGGCGACCTCAAGGCCTGCTGCCCATGCAACGTCCCCACATGGAGCTGCGCAAATGAGCCGCGAGATCCTGAAAGTCGAAAACTTGAGCATGCGCTTCGGCGGTTTGCTGGCGGTCAACGGCGTGGCCCTGACCGTGCAAGAGAAACAAGTCGTGGCCCTGATCGGCCCCAACGGCGCCGGCAAGACCACGGTGTTCAACTGCCTGACCGGCTTCTACAAGCCGGCTGGCGGCACCATCCTGCTGGACGGCCAGCCGATCCAGGGCCTGGCCGGCCACGAGATCGCCCGCAAGGGCGTGGTGCGGACCTTCCAGAACGTGCGGTTGTTCAAGGACATGACGGCGGTCGAGAACCTGTTGATCGCCCAGCATCGCCACCTGAACACCAACTTCTTTGCCGGCCTGTTCAAGACGCCGTCGTTCCGCAAGAGCGAGCGCGAGGCCATGGAATATGCCGCGTACTGGCTGGACAAGGTCAACCTCACCGAGTTTGCCAACCGTCCTGCC
Source organism: Pseudomonas sp. KK18 (assembly GCF_037094675.1). NCBI lineage: Bacteria > Pseudomonadati > Pseudomonadota > Gammaproteobacteria > Pseudomonadales > Pseudomonadaceae > Pseudomonas > Pseudomonas sp. KK18. The sequence continues at coordinate 1,511,811 of NZ_CP146605.1, read as the reverse complement.
GGCACCCTGGCCTACGGTCAGCAACGGCGCCTGGAAATCGCCCGCTGCATGATGACCCGCCCGCGGATCCTCATGCTCGACGAACCGGCCGCCGGCTTGAACCCGAAGGAAACAGAAGACCTCAAGGCGCTGATCAGTGTGCTGCGTGAAGAAAACAACGCCACCGTGCTGCTGATCGAACACGACATGAAACTGGTCATGAGCATTTCCGACCATATCGTCGTGATCAACCAGGGCACGCCACTGGCCGACGGTACGCCGGAGCAGATCCGCGACAACCCGGAAGTGATCAAAGCCTATTTGGGGGAAGCGTAAAATGCTGCAATTCGAAAACGTTTCCACTTTCTACGGCAAGATCCAGGCGCTGCACAGCGTCAACGTGGAAGTGCGCCAGGGCGAAATCGTTACCCTGATCGGCGCCAACGGTGCCGGTAAATCCACGCTGCTGATGACCCTGTGCGGTTCGCCCCAGGCTCACAGCGGCAGCATCCGCTATATGGGTGAGGAGCTGGTGGGCCAGGCCTCCTCCGAGATCATGCGCAAGAGCATTGCCGTGGTTCCGGAAGGCCGCCGGGTATTTGCCCGCCTGACCGTGGAAGAGAACCTCGCCATGGGCGGGTTCTTCACCGACAAGGGCGATTACCAGGAGCAGATGGACAAGGTGCTGCACCTGTTCCCGCGGCTCAAGGAACGCTTCAGCCAGCGCGGCGGCACCATGTCCGGCGGCGAACAGCAAATGCTCGCTATCGGCCGCGCGCTGATGAGCAAGCCCAAGCTGTTGTTGCTGGACGAACCGTCCCTGGGGTTGGCGCCGATTATCATCCAGCAGATCTTCGACATCATCGAACAGCTGCGCAAGGACGGTGTGACGGTGTTCCTGGTGGAGCAGAACGCCAACCAGGCGCTGAAGATTGCCGACCGCGCCTACGTGCTGGAAAACGGCCGCGTGGTGATGCAGGGCAGCGGCGAACAACTGCTGACCGATCCGAAAGTACGTGAGGCTTATTTGGGCGGTTGATGCCCATCTGGTCAATGTATGAGCGGGCTTTTGTGGGAGCGGGCTTGCTCGCGAAGGCGGTGGATCAGCCAACTTGTTGGGTGACTGACCCACTGCCTTCGCGAGCAAGCCCGCTCCCACATTTGTTTGGTGTGAACCAAAGACTTTGGCGAAACCTGAAATTATTTTCCCCGGCTTTGTAACGAATCCCTTCCCCCTTTCTCTAGTGGTGTAAGCAGGCGAACATGCTTGCCAACTCAACCCACTGCTGGAGATACACCATGACTACCAAAACCCGCTCGCTGTCCGCCGCCACCCTCGTCCTGGCCCTGGGTTCGGCCCTGAGCCTGTCCGCCCTGACCACCACCGCCCACGCCGCCGATGACATGCAGAAATGCTTCGGTGTAGCCGAAGCCGGCAAGAACGATTGCGCTGCAGGCGCCGGCACTTCCTGCGCGGGCACCTCGAAGGTCAAGGATCAGGCCAACGCCTGGAAACTGGTCCCGGCCGGTACCTGCCTGAAAACCCCAAGCACCACCTCGCCAACCGGCTTCGGCCAGGAAGCTGCCTTCACCGCCAAGTCCTGAAACCCTGCACAGCCTGAGTACTGACGATGACGCTCTCATTCACCCACTCCATCTCCCAGGCTCAGGCGCCCGGCCTCCCCCGTCGGGCCGGGCTGGGGCTCAAGAACGAGCACTTCAGTGAAGTGCTCGAGACGTCCCCCGATATCGGTTTTTTTGAAGTCCACGCCGAAAACTACATGGTGGCCGGCGGGCCTTTCCATCACTACCTGGGCTTGATCCGCGAACAGTACCCGCTGTCGCTGCACGGTGTAGGCCTGTCCATTGGCGGCGAAGGTCCGCTGAACGACGAGCACCTGGCGCGCTTGGCCACGCTGATCGAACGCTATCAACCCCACTCCTTTTCCGAACACCTGGCCTGGTCCAGCCACGGCCCCGTGTTTCTCAATGACTTGCTGCCGCTGGCGTATGACGATGAAACCCTGAAGCGGGTGTGCGAACACATCGACCAGGTACAAACCCGCCTGCAGCGGACCATGCTGCTGGAGAACCCGTCGACCTATCTGCAATTCCAGTGCTCCACCCTGGAAGAGACCGACTTCATCAGCGAAGCGATTCGCCGCACCGGCTGCGGGCTGCTGCTGGACGTGAACAATGTGTATGTGTCGTGCATCAACCATCAGCAAGACCCGCTGAAGTACATCGAGGCCTTGCCGTTGCAAGCCGTGGGCGAGATTCACCTGGCAGGGTTTGCCGAAGACACCGACAGCCTCGGCGACCGTTTGCTGATTGACGATCACGGCGCCCCCATCGACAACGCGGTATGGCAGCTCTACCAGCACGTGCTCAGCCGCACCGGGCCGGTCGCCACGCTGATCGAGCGCGACAACCAGGTGCCGGCGTTCAGCGTGCTGCACGCTGAAGCACGCGAGGCCGACCGGTTTCTGCTGGAGGTGCGTGCATGAGCCGCCAGGACGTCTTTAGCCGCGCCCTGCTGTCCCCCGAGGAAAACTGCCCGCAAGGCTTGTTCAGCCGCAACGGCGCCGATCCGGCCGGTCGTTTTGCGGTGTATCGCAACAATGTCCATAGCTCGCTGATCAACGCGCTGGCCGCCGGCTACCCGGTCACCCTGCAACTGGTGGGCGATGAGTTTTTTCGGGCGATGGCCGGTGTGTATGTCCAGGGTTTCCCGCCGACAAGCCCTCTGATCAATGAATACGGCAGCGACCTGGCGGACTTTATCCAGGGCTTCGCCCCCGCCGCCAGCGTGCCTTACCTGGCTGATGTGGCGCGCCTGGAGCGATTGCGGGTGAGGGCCTACCACGCGGCAGACGCACAGCCGCTGGATCAACAAGAGGTCATCGCCACCCTGCAACAACAGTCGGACCTGGGCGAACTGCGCCTGCAACTGCATCCATCCCTGGCCACCCTGAACTCGGCCTACGCCGTGGTGGCTTTATGGGCGGCGCATCAGACCGGCGAATCCCTCGCCACCCTCGACCCCTTCCATGCCCAAAGCGCGCTGGTACTACGCAATGGCCTGCACGTGCAGGTATTTCACATCGACAGCGGCTCAGCGACGTTTATCAACAGCCTGAACAACGGTTGGCCATTGGAAATGGCCGTGGCCTACGCCCTCGATGCGGCCGCCGAATTTGACCTGCACCAATGCCTGGCCCTGCTGATCGGTCACGGCGCCATCACCCACTTGCACACAGAACCCAAGGTATCGCCATGAACACCACCGCTCCCGGGCTGATCCAACGGATCATCCAGTGCTTCGAGAAAATCCCCTACAGCCTGATCGCCTTTGTCGCACGCTTCTCTATCGCAGCGGTGTTCTGGAAATCCGGCCAGACCAAAGTGGAAGGCCTTGCCGTGGACCTGATCGGCGGGACCTTCCAACTGGGCTGGCCGCACTTGGCGCCGTCCACCCTGCCGCTGTTTCGCAGCGAATACCACGTGCCGCTGCTGTCTGCGGAAGTGGCGGCGCACATGGCTGCGTTCGCCGAGCATTTCTTCCCGGTGCTGATCCTCGTGGGGTTTGCCACGCGATTCTCGGCGCTGGCGCTGCTGGGCATGACCCTGACCATCCAGCTTTTCGTCTACCCGGACGCCTACCCGACCCACGGCACCTGGATCGCATTGCTGCTGCTGTTGATGGCCAAGGGGCCGGGCAGCTTCTCGATTGATCACCTGATCGCCCGGCGCTACCGCTAAAGGCGATCGAGGGCTTCGCCGCTGCGCTTGAACCAGCCCACCAGATAATCTGCGAGTACCTGGGTGCGGCGCGGCAGGCCGCCCTGATACGGATGGACCAGGTACATCGGCATGCTGCGGGTCTGATAATCCCGCAGGAGCCAGCGCAGGCGACCGTCAGCCAATTCCGCGTGCAGCACGTAGGACGGCAAGCGCGCGATGCCCGCCCCCACCAGTGCAGCCTTCTTCAACAAGTTGTAATGGTTGGAGGCAAAGGTCCCGGATACCCGAACCCGCAGCAGCTCATGCTGTTGGTGATACAGCCACTCTTCACGACCACTGTAGTGGCTGTTCAGCAAGCAGTTGTGGCCCACCAGTTCCGCCGGCGTCAGCGGCTCGCCGTGCTGTTCCAGGTAAGCCGGGCTGGCGCAGGTCATCTCGTGCCAGGCGAGCAACGGCTTGGCGACCAGACGCTCGTCGTTGGCGACCTCCGAACGTACCGCCAGGTCGAAGCCATCCCGCGCCAGGTCCCGGTACTGGTTGTTGAGTTCCAACTCGATCTGCACCTGTGGGTACTCCCGGGAAAACTCCAGCAACAGACCGTCGAAGAAGGTTTCGCCCAGGGACACCGGAACCGTCATACGCACCGGGCCGACGAGATCATCCTTGAGCCTGGCCAATGCCTGACGTGCCCGCTCCACCTGGACCACCAACGCCTGGGCTTGCGGCAACAGCGCCGCACCCGCCGCCGTCAGGCTCAGGCGGCGGGTGGTGCGATGCAACAACACCACCGAAAACTGCGCTTCCAACTGGCTGATGCGCTTGGACAGTTGCCCCTTGCTGCAGCCCAGTTGCTGGGCCGCCAAGGTAAAGCTGCCGGCTTCGATCAACACGGCAAACGCGGCGAGGTCATCCATTTCGCTCATGGATTGTTTCCAATTGAAAACCAAAGGTTGCCTATTAGTGCACTTATCCGCGCAAAAAATCACTCTAGACTGAAACCTCACCTACACATCTGGAGGAAGGCACGATGAAAATCCTGTTGATTGGCGCAAGCGGCACCGTGGGTTCGGCGGTCAAGGCAGAACTGTCCCAACGGCATGAAGTGATCAGCATCGGTCGCAAAAGTGGCGACTTCCAGGTCGATATCAGCGACAGCGCCTCGATCCGCAAACTGTTCGAACAGACCGGCAAATTCGACGCACTGATCTGCGCCGCCGGCAGCGTCAACTTCGTGCCCCTGGGCGACATGAGCGAAACCGATTTTGACCTGGGCCTGCAAGACAAGCTGATGGGCCAGATCAACCTGCTGCTGATTGGCCGCGAGTTCGCCAATGACGGCGCGTCGTTCACCTTCACCAGCGGCATTCTCAACCGCGATCCGATTCGCACCGGTGCTTCGGCTGCCCTGGTCAACGGCGCGCTGGATGCATTCGTGAAAGCCGCTGCGATCGAACTGCCCCGCGGCCTGCGCATCAACTCGGTCAGCCCTACCGTCCTGCTGGAAGCCATGGGCAGCTACGCGCCGTACTTCCGTGGGTACAAACCGGCTCCGGGTGCAGAAGTGGCGTTGGCCTACGCGAAAAGCGTGGAAGGCTTGCAGACCGGGCAGACGTTTATCGTTGGTTGACCAGCCTGAAAAGCCGTCACCGTTGAACCCAGGGCATCCATTTACGGAGCATGTCCTGGGGGACGGAAAACTGTATTTCTCGTGTGTTCAGCACACCCATGACAGTGGCGCCATCACTCACGTTGTAGCCGTCTACGTATGTCGAAACCTGCTTGTTGTAAGCCAGTAACGTAATTGCAGCCGTGCGGGCCCTGGCCTCCGGGCTCAGCGTGACATTGACCGAAATAAAGTCCGGGCTACTGTCAGGCGTCCTCTTCACGGTGATCGAGATCTCGGTAAAGTCAGTGGCAGAGGAGTACTCCAGCCGCGCCGGTTCACTGCCCAGTGCAGAACCCGTCACCAGTAACAACCCCCACAGATTCCATCGAATAGTCATCGCGGCTTTCCGAATAAAAGAGAAAGACGTTCCCATGACCATTCACATCCCTCTATAGGAAAAGTCCCAGCAGGGATGATCGCCCCCGGCACACCTTATTCAACCTGTGTCCCGGGCTTGTGATGCACCGCCAGCCTGCGTAACGTGGCGGCACTTATCAGGAGACCCGATGATGCGTGCCGCCCGTACCCTAGCCTTGTTTGCCCTGCTGCCCCTGTTCGCCGCCTGCCAGATGTTCGATAACGAGCCGGCCAAGCCCTCTCTCGCCGGGATGACCCGCATGCAGGGCGAGTTGACGGCCCAGGGTGACAAACTGCTGTTCCAGCCCTGCAACGACAAACGCAACTACGTGGTCAACGACACCGGTGGCACCAGCATCCTGCAGGAGGCCGCCTCCCTGGCCGGCCAGCAAGGCGCACTGTTTGCCGACCTGCGTGGCAAGTTCTCCGGCGTCGCCAGCGGCACCCAGGGCACGGTGGACCTGCAACAGGTGTACCGCGTCGAGCGCTCGACCTCGGCCTGTGATGACCCGGACTTCAAGCGCATGATCCTGCGGGCCAACGGCCACAAACCGGCCTGGGCGATGAACGTCACCGCCAAGGGCATGGTGCTGGAGCGTGAAGGCCAGCCACCATTGGCCGTGCCGTATGTGGAAGAGCAATCGGGCGACGGACGGTTCAACCTGATGACCGAAGCGAATAACCAGCACATCGAACTCTGGGTGGCCCCGCAACGCTGTGTCGACAGCGCCAGCGGCAGCCTGCAGCACATGTCCGCTGAGCTTCGGGTCAACGGCCAGGTGCAACGCGGTTGCGCGTCGTTCGGCGGTTCGCGAGACGACTGATTGCGCCCTGCGCTGTTTTAGCATGACGGGAAACCGCTGTTGGGGCTTATAATCGCCGGTTTGCAAAACAGCCGGCCTCTTTGCCCGCCGCCTACCGGATTCCTGTCATGTTACGAATCACCGAACTCAAGCTGCCCATCGACCATCCCGAAGAAGACCTGCGGCCTGCCATTGTGCAACGCCTGGGCATCGCCAGTGATGACCTGCTCGATTTCACCCTGTTCAAACGCAGCTACGACGCCCGCAAGAAATCGTCGGAGCTGTGCTTCATCTACACCATCGACCTGGAAGTCAAAGGCGAGGCGGCCCTGCTGCTCAAGTTCGCCGACGACCGCAACGTCAACCCGGCGCCGGACATCAGCTACAAGGTCGTGGGCCATGCGCCGGAAGGCCTGACCGAGCGGCCGATCGTCGTCGGTTTTGGCCCGTGCGGGATCTTCGCCGGGCTGTTGCTGGCACAGATGGGTTTCAAGCCGATCATCCTCGAGCGCGGCCGCGAAGTGCGCCAGCGCACCAAGGACACCTGGGGCCTTTGGCGCAAGAATGTGCTGAACCCGGAATCCAACGTGCAGTTCGGTGAAGGCGGCGCCGGGACCTTCTCCGACGGCAAGCTCTACAGCCAGATCAAGGACCCGAAATTCCACGGTCGCAAGGTGCTGCACGAGTTCGTCAAGGCCGGTGCGCCAGATGAAATCCTCTACGTCAGCAAGCCGCACATCGGTACGTTTCGCCTGACCGGCGTCGTGGAAAACATGCGCCAGCAGATCATCGCCCTGGGCGGTGAAGTGCGCTTCGAGCAGCGGGTCACCGACGTGCTGATCGAAGACGGCCAGTTGAATGGCGTGGTGGTGGATGGCGGCGAGCAGATCCTGTCCAAGCACGTAATCCTGGCCCTCGGCCACAGCGCCCGCGATACCTTCCGCATGCTGCATGGCCGTGGCGTGTACATGGAAGCCAAGCCGTTCTCGGTGGGTTTCCGTATCGAACACCCGCAGTCGCTGATCGACGCTGCACGCCTGGGCAAGTACGCCGGCCACCCGAAACTCGGGGCCGCCGATTACAAACTGGTGCACCACGCCAAGAACGGCCGTTCGGTGTACAGCTTCTGCATGTGCCCGGGCGGTACCGTGGTCGCGGCGACATCAGAGCCGAACCGCGTAGTAACCAACGGCATGAGCCAGTACTCCCGTAACGAACGCAACGCCAACTCGGGGATCGTGGTGGGCATCACCCCGGAAGTGGATTACCCGGGCGGCCCGCTGGCCGGGATCGAGTTGCAGGAACGCCTGGAATCCCACGCGTTCATCCTCGGCGGCAGCAACTACGAAGCACCGGCGCAGCTGGTGGGTGATTTCATCGCCGGCAAGCCGTCCACCGCCATCGGTACCGTGGAGCCATCCTACAAGCCCGGCGTAGCCCTGGGTGACCTGGCGCTGGCGTTGCCGGAGTTTGCCATCGAAGCCATCCGCGAAGCGTTGCCGGCGTTCGAGAAGCAGATCAAGGGCTACTCGCTGCACGACGCGGTCCTTACCGGGATCGAGACCCGCACTTCTTCGCCGCTGCGGATTACCCGTAATGAGTCGATGCAAAGCTTGAACGTGAAAGGCCTGTTCCCGGCGGGCGAAGGTGCCGGTTATGCCGGTGGGATTTTGTCGGCGGGTGTCGACGGGATTCGGATTGCCGAGGCGCTGGCGCGGGATATGTTGGGCCTGGAGGCTTAACCACTGCGCTGAAAACGCAGCAGATCAAATGTGGGAGCGGGCTTGCTCGCGAATGCGGTGGATCAGCCGAATCATGTATTGGCTGACACTCCGCATTCGCGAGCAAGCCCGCTCCCACATTGATAATGCGGTGTTTTAGATATTGGCGCGCAGGATGCTTTCCGGCAACGGTTGCCCCCGCTCGACACTCGCCGCAACGGCCGCAATCAAACCCTCCAACTCATACCCCTGCCCTGCAAGCCAGGCCTGATCGTAATAGGTCGTGGCATAGCGCTCACCGCCGTCGCACAAGATCGCCACGATCGAGCCCGACTCCCCTGCCGCCTTCATCTGCTGCGCCGCGATCAATGCACCGATCAGGTTGGTGCCACTTGAGCCGCCTACTCGCCGCCCCAAGCGCTGCGCCAGGTAATGCATGGCCGCCAGGGACAGCGCATCCGGCACCTTGACCATCGCATCAATCACTTTCGGCAGGAACGACGCCTCAACCCGTGGCCGGCCAATGCCTTCGATGCGCGAGCCACAGTCCAGGCGCAGGCTGGCGTCGCCGCTCAGGTAGTAGTCGAAAAACACCGAACGCTCCGCGTCCGCGCACAACACTCGGGTGCAGTGCTGGCGATAACGCACATAACGCCCCAACGTCGCCGTGGTGCCACCCGTGCCGGGGCTGGAAATCAGCCAACTCGGCTCCGGATAACGCTCAAAGCGCAGTTGCTGGAAGATCGATTCAGCGATGTTGTTGTTGGCGCGCCAGTCAGTGGCACGTTCGGCATAGGTGAACTGGTCCATGAAATGACCACCGCTTTCCTGCGCCAGGCGCTCGGATTCGGCGTAGATCTGCGTCGGATCCTGCACCAGATGGCTCTTGCCCCCGTAGAACGCGATCTGCGCAATCTTTTCCTGGGAAGTGGTGGCCGGCATCACCGCAATAAACGGCAAGCCCAGCAGCCTGGCGAAGTACGCCTCGGAGATCGCCGTGGAACCGCTGGAGGCTTCGATCACCGGTGCACCGGGCTTGAGCCAGCCGTTGCACAACGCATAGAGGAACAACGAACGCGCCAGCCGATGTTTCAGGCTGCCGGTGGGATGGCTGGACTCATCCTTGAAATACAACTCGATACCCGGCAAACCCTGCATTGGCAAGGGGATCAGGTGGGTGTCGGCGCTGCGCTGGAAGTCCGCTTCAATAATGCGAATGGCTTCGCGGGCCCATTGGCGGTTGTCGCTCATGATCGGTTTCTCTAAGGATTTCAGACCTGATCTTAGGATGTTTCCTACACTCCACACAGATACAGTCATGACTCAATTGGACACACAATTTTCGGGGTCTGGCGCGCAAGTGATCAGACCGATTCCTTATAACAAATAAGAATATAACTTTTGTTTTAACAACTAACGGTACGGGTTAGGGTACCCACCTATTGAACTTTGATTGGAGAGCATCCCTTGCCTCTGCGTAGCACTTTCACCCGTTTCTTCCAGCTGGAAGCCGCCAGCGGTCTGCTCCTGATCGCTGCTGCCGCTTTGGCGCTGATCATCAACAACTCACCGCTGTCGCACCTCTACGCGAGTTTTCTCGACGTGCCGGTGATCGCACAAATCGGCGCCCTGAAAATCGCCAAGCCGGCGCTGCTGTGGATCAACGACGGCCTGATGGCCCTGTTCTTCCTGCTGATCGGCCTTGAGGTCAAACGCGAGTTGCTCGACGGCCAACTGTCCAAGCCTTCGCAAGTGGTACTGCCGGGAGCGGCAGCCATCGGCGGCATGGTCGTGCCGGCGCTGATCTATTGGGCGCTGAACAAGGACAACCCGGCCGCCCTGGGTGGCTGGGCAATCCCCATGGCCACCGACATTGCCTTCGCCCTGGGCGTATTGGCCCTGCTGGGCAAGCGCGTGCCGGTTTCGCTGAAGTTGTTCCTGATGACCCTGGCCATCATCGACGACCTTGGCGCAATCATCGTGATCGCCATCTTCTACTCCACCGACCTGTCCGGGGCGTCATTGGCCGGCGCAGCGGCATGCCTGATCGCCTTGATAGCCATGAACCGGCTGGGTGTCGTCAAGCTGGGGCCCTACATGATTGTCGGGCTGATCCTGTGGGTCTGCGTGCTCAAGAGCGGCGTACACGCCACCCTGGCGGGCGTAACATTGGCGTTCTGCATCCCGCTGCGCACCAAAAACGCCGAGCCATCGCCGCTGCTGACCCTGGAACACGCCCTGCATCCCTGGGTGGCCTACGCGATCCTGCCGCTGTTTGCCTTTGCCAATGCCGGCGTCTCGCTGGTGGGCGTCAACCTGGAAAGCTTCACCCACCACGTGCCAATGGGCATCGCCGCCGGCCTGCTGCTGGGTAAGACCGTTGGCGTACTGGGTTTCACCTGGGTCATGGTAAAAACCGGCCTTGCCGCACTGCCCGCCGGCGCCAACTGGGGCCAGGTGCTGGGCGTGGCGGTCCTGTGCGGCATCGGCTTCACCATGAGCCTGTTTGTCGGCTCCCTGGCGTTTGTGCCGGGCAGCAGTGAATACGCGGGTATGGACCGGATGGGCATCCTGACCGGGTCGATACTGGCGGCGCTGATCGGGTATGCAGTAACGGCGATGGCCAGTCGCAAGCAGGCACTCGCTCAGGTCTAATCACTTTTGGAGCCGGCTTGCCGGCTCCAGTCTCCTCTCGGCCCATTCGGCGCCATCTCACAGAAGCGTCCTACATCCCCCCTCCGCGGCTTGCAATAACGTCGTGCTCCCGGCTCCGCCGCCGGACGTCGTTATGCAACACGCCAGGAGGGCACGATGGCAAACAGCAAGGATATCCCCCAAGTCTGGCGATGCTACGGGACCGGCACGGGGGGTTACCGTCGGCTCGAGTACATGAGCGAGCGCGAGCTGGCTGATCGTGAGGCCAGGCAGCGAGCATACGAAGCCATGCTTGCCCGTCAGGAGGTCTACGAGGCCAGACGCAAAGTGGAGCGACCGCCAGCAACATTGCCCATCGCGGGCTGCGTATTCGCCAAGTCCTGCAACCTGCCGGACGCCCACATCGACTACAACAATCCATCCGGCTATGTACCGCTTGACCCCATAGGAGACTATGGCGAGCACGTTCTGCTGGGTGGTCGTGAAACGGACATCGAGGGGCTGCTGTCACTCAAAAAGATCAGCGGCAGCGCACTCCCGGCTGGGCTAGGGACATTGGCACTGGGTGGCTCAGCGGTTAGTGGCGCCTCCAGCATCGCAGCGAGTGTTGGAACAGCTGGGGCCGGACTGATGCTTGGGGTTGCAGCCCTCGTCTGGCCCTCCAGCCTGGGCGATAGTGCGCTTTACAGCGACCGTCAACTGCGCTCAATGCCACGGGCACGCACCCGAGCCCGCCTGCATATCGAGCAACTTGCTGACGGCACGCTCAAGGGATACGCCTTCTACACCGGGAAAAATCGCGACTGGGAAATGGTTGATGTCGTGCAGTTTGGCCAGCGCGGCACGCAGCAGATCGCGGACTTGGGCGACGGCGTCGAGCTGATCTGGACGCCTGCTGTCGACCCCGCTGGCACCCTCGGCATTCCTGCATTGGAGGCTGCACCGCAGGCGCCGCAAATCTGGGTGTATCCGCCAACCGAGAAGGCCGACAACATCATCGTTGATCCGATCTATCCGCCGGAATACAGGGATTTTATTCTGGTGTTTCCGGCGGGTTCGGGTATTCGACCTCTGTATATCGTCGTAAGCCTGAGGTATGAGGACGCCCCCTATCATGGAAAAAAAGATAACGCTGTCAAAAGCAGAAAGCCGACTAACGGCCTGGATGCGCTTAATAACTCGGTAGAGCTGAATCCGCCAAACTCACGTAGACGCATAGGGATTGACCCACACACAAAAGAGTTTGTAGTGATCGATCGCACCTCAGAAGGCGTTTACCACGGTCATGTGAGACTGTGGAGTGAGCTAAGACAAGAGATGAAAAATGCTTTAATAAAAGCGAACAAAACAGATCGAAAAGGAAAGATTCTGGGAGCCGAAAAATGAGTTTGCGCTATCACGACCCTTCTTTAAGTCAGGATGAAGCTATAAGCTTTATAGCCACTAATGACCTGACCAAGGTCACAGAAGCTCTAATATCCATCGGCCTTAACGAGACAGATGCTATCTGGGCACAAGAAACCTGTCTCAAGTACGCAAACAATGACAACGAGGACATCGCGTCGGCTGCCATCATTGCGATAGGCCACATTGCGCGCCGTTTCGGTGAGTTGGATATGGCGAAGGTTACGCCCGTGCTGCAGCAAGCAAAAAGAAAATCTCCTTCTCTGAGTGGGGTCGTACAAGACGCACTTGACGATATTCAGATGTTCACCTGACGTCCCGGATTTTCTCCAACAAAAAACCCCAACCGGCCACCCGGTTGGGGTTTTTCTTTTCCTGCAACCTTACCCTTAGCGAGTAACGCGGCTGGTTCCGTCCACCGTCATGATGCGGACGCGGTCGCCGATGCGGAAGATTTCGTTCTCTTGAACCGCCTGGACGTAGGCGCGCATGCTGCCATCATCTTCGCGGACGGTGATTTCAACACCCTGGGTGCGGGTCAGGCCTTCCTCGGTGGCCGAGCCCAGCAGGCCGCCGGCGACTGCGCCGATAACGGCGGTCACGATGCTGCCACGGCCGCCGCCGATGGCGCTGCCGCCAACGCCGCCGATGACTGCGCCCGCAGCGCCGCCGATTGGGGTCTTGGTGCCTTCGATTTTCACCGGACGCAGGGATTCGATGGTGCCCATGCGAACAGTCTGTACACGACGAGCTTCGTCACGGGAGTACGAGTCGCCGGTCAGACTCGAGGCGCAGCCACCCAGCAGCAGCGACAGGGTGGTAAAGCAGGCAACTAGTAAAACGGACTTACGCATAGCATCAACTCCAAAGGACAGGTATCCATTAAACCGCTGTGGCTTGCCGCCTGTCACGGCATGCCGGGCAGAAAATTGTTTTCATTCAGCCTTAGTACAGAGAACCTGTACCGAAAAACTCGACGAACGGTAGCGTTCCCACCTCCCTCAGGATCTTGATGGACGCTGTCATCATTGTAGCTAACGGCCGCATAACGCAGCGCAGCGCTACCCATCCAAGGCCTCTGACTAGAGACTTCGGCGTGCAGCGCTACATTCAGGCGAGGTGACGAAAGGTGGGCTCAGGGCGCCAGGCGCTCACGGGTCCAGTCGGCCCCCTGCAAGCGGAAGTTCAAGCGGTCGTGCAAACGACTCGCGCGGCCTTGCCAGAACTCGATGCGCTCCGGCAGCAGGCGGTAACCACCCCAGTGTTCGGGGCAATCAGGCTGGGTATCGCTGAAGCGTTGTTCGGTGGCCTTGAGCAGCGCCTGCAACTCTTCGCGGTCCCTGATTACCCGGCTTTGCGGTGAAGCCCAGGCACCCAGGCGGCTACCCAGGGGACGGACCTGGAAGTAAGCATCCGACTCCTCGGGCGAGACCTTGACCACCCGACCTTCGATGCGCACCTGGCGCTCCAGGGTCGGCCAGAAGAAGGTCATGGCGGCAAACGGTCGCGCCGCGAGTTGTTCGCCCTTGGCGCTCTGATAATTGGTGAAGAAGGTAAAGCCCTGTGTATCCAGGCCTTTGAGCAGCAGGATCCGGCAGTGCGGGCGACCGTCCTGGTCCACCGTAGCCAGGGTCATGGCATTGGCCTCCACCGGTGGCTGTTCGGTTTTCACCGCGTCGGCGAACCACTGGTGGAACAAGGCAAACGGTTCATCCGGGGCCTGGGCCTCGCTCAAACCGTCCCGTGTGTAGTCACGGCGCATATCGGCCAGTGCCTGGGTCATGCGGCTTTATCCTTCTTGCTCAAATAATCAGTTCTTCGCCTGGTCGTTGGTAGCAGCTGGAGCGGCGGCCTTGGCAGGTGCTGGCTTTTTAGCAGCAGGCTTGGCCGGGGCCTTTTTGGCAGCCGGCTTGGCGGCAGCTTTCTTGGCGACGGTTTTTTTCGCCGGAGCGGCAGCTTTTTTGACCGGAGCAGCGGCTGGAGCAGGAACGTCCTGCACAGCGACCATTTCAGCCTTCGGCGGATTGGCCGAGTTGTACTTGCTCAACAAGGCCAGCATGGTGGTGCGCTGGGTGAACATGATTTCCATGCGACGGTTCAGGGCGCGGCCCTGGTTGCTGTCGTTGGCGGCACGCGGCATCAGGTCGCCCATGCCACGCAGCATCAGGCGGTCCTGCTTCAGGCCGCTGAGGCTGAAGATCGAAGCGATGGACTGTGCACGTTCCTTGGTCAGGGCCTGGCTCACCGGCTCGGCACCCGAGGTATCTACATGGCCCAGGACCAGTACGGCGGTCTTCGGATCGCCTTCAACGGCCTTGGCAACACGGGTGAACGGACCCAGGGTCACCGGCAGCAACATCGCCGGGCGTTTCGGGTTGTAGGAGCCATCAACCGGGGCAATCACCACCAATACGTTGTCACGGCGTTCCAGTTGCAGGTTGCTGTCCTTGATCGCGAGACGCAGGCGTGGCTCGTAGTCGTCCAGCCAGGCCTGGGTGATTTTTGGATCAGGCATCGGGATGTTGGCGACGTCGACCTTGGCCAATGGCTTTGGCTTGCTTTCGAACGGCCACCACCATTTGGTATCGGTATCCGTCTTGGCAACGGCAGGTGCAGCGGCCGGTGCATCAGCCGGGGCGCCGGAGGCAGGCGTTGCCGCCTTGAGGTCGGCCTTCAGGTCTGCCTTGGCGTCGTCGGCTTTCGACGAGAACGGCCACCAGCTCGAGCCGGTATCCGCCTTCGCAACCGGTGCAGGTGCAGGTGCAGCAGCCGGTGCTACCGGCGCTGGCGCCTTGGCCGCGACCGCCGGCTTGGCATCCGGCTTGGTGTCGGCCTGGCTCACTGCGTCCTTGGTAGCAGCCTTATCGGAGCCAAATGACCACCAATGCCCGCCCTCGGCATCATTTTGTGGGGTTTGTGCACAGCCAGTAATAGTGAGGCATAGCGCCAGTGCCAAGGACTTGTTCGATAACATGAGATATCCACAAAATGAGAAAAAACCAGGGGCCTGAATGACCCGTTAAACAGACGCTTCTGGAACATTAAAGTTACAACATTTCGCCTAGCGTCTTTTTGTATGTGCCTTTGTAACAAAAAAACGCAAGACAGCAAGCTATTTACAGACAACCGGCCAATATTCTTACCAACTTTTGCGCCCGCGGGTCCATAAGTACATAAGGGCCCAATGTATTGGTCACAAAACCAAAGGCTACATCATGTTCCGGATCGGCAAACCCCACCGAACCACCGGCCCCGGGATGCCCAAAGGCCCGTGGGCCAAGGCCGAACGTGGCGTTTGGCACGTGCGGTTGATCCAACATGCAACCCAGCCCGAACCGCGTTTGTGTCAATAAGGTTTTATCCGGGCCGATACTGTGTTCGCGGGTCAACTCTTCGAGCATATCGGCTTCCAGCAAACTACCGTCGAGCAGCCCACTATAAAAACCCGCCAGACTTCGCGCATTACCGTGACCATTTGCCGCTGGCTGCTGCATACGCCGCCATTCGGGTTTATTAGTGCTGGTCAGAATAGACGGTGGATTGGTAAATGCACGGGTAGTCATCGCCGTCGGCTCGCGCATCGTTACTTGAAGTAAACGTTGTGCCGCCTCATCGCCAACATTGCCCTTGCCTCGGGCTATATGGGCAACTCGATAAAACTCTTCATCTGCCAACCCCACATGAAAATCCAGGCCCAGTGGCCGTGCAACCCGGGCCACGATGGACTCGCCCGGCCCACGACCGTCGGCGCGGCGCAGCAACTCGCCCACCAGCCAACCATAGGTAATCGCCGCATAACCGTGCCCTTCCCCGAGCTTCCACCATGGCGCTTCGGCGGCGAGGGCGTCGACCATCATCTGCCAGTCGTACAGGGCTTCGGCGGGCAGCGTTTCACGCAGGGCCGGCAACCCGGCCTGGTGACAGAGCAGATGGCGCAGGGTGATGGCTTCCTTGCCCGCGGCAGCAAACTCCGGCCAGTACTTGGCGACCGGCGCATCCAGCTGCAACTTGCCTTCGGCCACCAGTTGCAGCGCCGTGACGGCCGTAAAGGTCTTGGTGCAGGAGAACAGATTGGCAATGGTGTCGCTGTGCCAGGCCTCGGCACCGTCCTTGTCGGCGGTACCGGCCCACAAGTCGACGACGGTTTCGCCGCCAATCTGGATGCACAGCGCGGCACCACGTTCCTGAGGGTCGTCGAACAGCGCGGCGAAGGCTTCACGCACCGCTTCGAATTGAAGCTCGTAATGACCCTGAATCTGCACCTAAGCCCCCTTGGAAAAGTACTACAGTAAGTGGCCGACATTGTTCCAGCCATTGAGCGATTTGTGAACCCGCTCTCGTCGATCAGCCCCCATCAATGACCTTTGCCGGAATGCCCGCCGGAATGCTCTGCACCCGGCGCTGCTGCATTGCCTTCACGCCCGGGCTTGCCGCCCTCACCGGCGTGGACCGCTGCGGCAGCCTTGGCCTTTTCGGCCTCCTTGCCCAGCTGATCGACGGCAGCCAGGTTACTTTTGCGCACACTGTCGACAAACCCCTGGAACGGCACATCGGTGATGCCGACCAGGCCGAAGTGGCCGTTTTCGCCGTCAAGCAAACGGCCGGTAACCGGCTGGTCCAGGTACTGGAACCAATGCACGCCGACGATCGACGGCTCGGCCATGGCCTGCTTCAGGAAGTTGGCGTAGGCAACCCCACGGTCCTCTTCCCGGGCCAACTGCGTCACGCCGCCCCAGAACGGGCCGCGGTCCGCCGAGCCGAAGTTGAATTCGGTGATCAGCACCGGCTTGTCCAACGTCCGCAGGGCCGCAAAGTCGTAGCCGTCCTGAGGCTTGAGGGTGTACATGTTGAAGCTCAGAACATCGCAATATTGCGCGCAGGACGCCACCGCTTCCGGCGTGCTGACCGCGTATCGGCCACCCAGCAACAGCTGGTTGGGCGCATGCCATTTCAATGCATCGGAGATGGTCTTGAAGTAGGCGTCGGCAAAGGTCTTCTGGAAGTACTTGAAGTCCGCTTCGATTTCCGGGTGCTCCGGGCTTGGCATTGGCGGCACAAAGCCCGGGTCTTCCATCAGTTCCCAGGCGGGCAGCTCGATGCCCCAGGCCCTGGAAAGCCCCTCCTGGTTGCGGTACTTGTCGCGCAATTGCTTGAGAAACGCGCGCTTGGCCGGCACGTCGGTGGTCATGCGCAGGGTGCCGTAGGCCAGGGCGTAGCGGGATTTCGCATCATCACCGGGACCGGCCCAGGCCAGTTCGTTGTCGGCAAAGAAGCCGATCAGCCACGGGTCGTCGCGATGGTCACGGGCGGCAATTGCCACCGCACGCTCGGTGGCCATGGCGAAGCGCGGGTCGAACGGGTCGGGCATGCCGCCCCACCAATCGGTGCCGGTGCTGATGCTCGCGTAATCACCGACGATCGACAGTGGCAAGGTGTAAGGCACGCGGTCGGCGGTCGCCAGCTGCGGCGCACTCCAGTTGCCGACAGTATTGAAACCCCAGGCCCGCAGGCGGTCGAGGGTGTGGCTGACCCAGCGTTTCTGGTCGAAACCTTCCGGAGCACAAGGTGCCGGCGGCACGCACGGCTGGCCATAGGTACGCTGCAGGTTGGCGCCATAGAAGTCGTACCAGCGGCCGACATTAAAGCTGCGCCCCTGATCGGCACCATTGCCGCTGCGGCTGTCACCGCTGCCGTAGTATTTGTCGAAAGGCTCGCCGGCCTTGGGCAGCGCGGCAAACATCCATTCGCGGCCCGCTACGTAGGTCTGGCTGTTGTCCGGGGCGACGGTGTTGACGCCCAGGGAGTAGAACGGATGGCCTTCCGGTGTCACCAGGTACCAGCGCCCGTCGCGCTTCTCGGTGCGGAAGAAGCCGCTGGCGTCAAAGGCCGGGCCCTTGTTCCAGCCGCCGAATTTGTCCAGGGAGGCCTTGTCGCGCTCGGCCAGCCAGCCCTTGAGCTGTTGCTGTTCCTTGACCGCTGCGGCCCTCAACTGCTCGTCGCTGCTGACTTTCTCCGGCCACCGGGCGCGGGTGGACTGCCCATAGGCGTCCACCAGATCGCTGTAGGTAGCCTTGAGTACCGGCGCGATGTCCTGCACGCCAAAGCGTTCGAGCAAGATGCTTTGGGCAACGTTCGGCTTGATCATCGACAGGGTCACCGACACGATCTGGCTGCGGTCGATCTCCCCTTCGCTGCTGGCCAGCAGCACGCGCTGGCCATCGACGGTGATCGGCATCGGCGGGCCGGCCTTCATCCCGTGGCTCAGGGGCGAGTTGGCTTGCAGCGGAATCAACAGCGTTTGCGCGGGACCGGCTGGCAGGTCGATACGGCTGAACAGCGTTCGGCCGTCATTGCTCTGCACCTTGACGTACAGGGTCAGCGCCCAGTCCATCGCACTTTGAATACGCAGGCTCATGGCACCGGATTGCGACCAGTCCCAGGCGCCGGTCTGCGGGCTGAGCACCAGGCTCGGTTCGGCCGCCGGGTTGAAGGTGATACGGCGCAGCACTTCGCCTTCAGCGGTTTGTTCGGCGTTGTATTGCGGCAGGCTGGCGTCCTGGGTCGCCACCTTGACCACATCGGCGGGCCGTACAAAGTTGAACAAGGTTTGTTGCCCGGCAGGCGCAGCCAGCAATGGCGCGGCAAACAACAGGGCAAAAACAGCGGGCAGCGTGCGAATCATGTGAACAAGGTTCTCCCAAACGGCCGGTGACTGGCCTGATGACGTGAAGCGATGGTGAGATAGACCACAAAGTGGGCGAATTCGCCCACTGGGCCTTAAGAAATTTCCCGCCGAAACGGCGGTAAAGCATTCAGGATAGCTTTCCCATAGCGCTGGGTAACCAGACGCCGGTCAAGCAAGGTGATGGTGCCGCGGTCTTCTTCGGTACGCAGCAGGCGCCCGCAGGCCTGGACCAGCTTCAAGGAGGCGTCCGGCACCGAGATCTCCATGAACGGATTACCGCCCCGGGCTTCGATCCATTCGGCCAACGCGGCCTCCACCGGATCATCCGGTACCGAGAACGGGATCTTGGCGATCACCACGTGTTCGCAGTAAGCGCCGGGCAAATCCACACCCTCGGCGAAACTCGCGAGGCCGAACAGCACGCTGGAATCGCCGCCATCTACCCGCGCCTTATGCTTGTTCAGGGTTTCCTGTTTCGACAGGTTGCCCTGGATAAACACCTGCTTGCGCCAGTCACGGTCGAGGCCGTCGAACACGTCCTGCATCTGTTTGCGGGACGAGAACAACACCAGCGTGCCCCGTGAGCCCTCCACCAATGATGGCAGATCACGAATGATCGCCGCCGTATGGGCCGGCGCATCCCGTGGGTCGGCCTTGAGGTCCGGTACCCGCAGCACACCGGCGTCGGCGTGATGGAACGGGCTGGGCACCACGGCGGTGACGGCCTTCTTCGGCAGCCCGGCGCGCATGCGGAAGCGGTCGAAGGTGCCCAGGGCCGTCAGCGTAGCCGAGGTGACCAAGGCACCGTAGGCCACGTTCCACAGATTGCGTCGGAGCATTTCCGCCGCCAGGATCGGGCTGGCGTTGACCTCGATATCGAACAGCGCACCGCTTTCCGACAGGGTCAGCCAACGGGCCATGGGCGGGTTGTCTTCCGGGTCTTCGACGGTAAAGGCGGTCCACAACTCCCAGTTGCCCTGGGAACGGGACAGCAGGCTGCCAAACAGCGGGTACCATTCTTCAGCCTGGTTGCTGGCGATGCCGATATTGACCTCGCCATCCATGCCTTCCTTGAGCAAATCGGTGAGACGGGTGAACAAGTCGGTCAGGCGCGAAAAGCCCTTTTTCAGCTCGACGCCCATTTCGCGCATGTGCTCGGGGATCAGCCCGCCAACGAAACGATGGCGCGGCCGTTCGCGGCCTTCCACGTCTTCGCCGGGCTTGAAGTCTGCCACCTGTTCGCAGGCGCTGAACATGAATTGCTGCTGGGTCTTGATCTCCCGCGCCAGCTCCGGCACCTGCTCAATCAACTTGCCCAGGTCGCCCGGCAGCGGGTGCTGGGCGAGCAACTTGGTGAGGTTCTTGGCCGTGGTTTCCAGCCAGTCGGCGGTGGAGCGCAGCCGCGTGTAGTGAGCAAAGTGGCCGATGGCCTTGTCGGGCAGGTGATGGCCTTCGTCGAACACGTAGAGTGTGTCGCGCGGGTCGGGCAACACGGCGCCGCCCCCCAGGGCCAGGTCGGCGAGGACCATGTCATGGTTGGTGACAATAACGTCTACCTTGCCCATGCCTTCCCGGGCCTTGTAGAAGGCGCACTGGCCGAAGTTGGGGCAATGACGGTTGGTGCACTGGCTGTGATCGGTGGTCAGCCGTGCCCAGTCGGCGTCTTCCAGGGCATTGGGCCAGCTGTCGCGGTCGCCGTCCCATTTATTGCCCGCCAGTTTCTCGATCATGCTGGTAAACAGCTTCTGACTGACCTCATCGACTTCGATCTTGAAGCCTTCTTCTTCGAACAGCGAGGCAGTGGCGGTTTGCGCGTGACCTTCCTGCAACAGCACGTCGAGCTTGGACAGGCACATATAGCGCCCACGGCCCTTGGCCAGGGCGAAGGTGAAATTCAGGCCGCTGTTGCGCATCAGGTCGGGCAGGTCCTTGTAGACAATCTGCTCTTGCAGGGCGACGGTGGCGGTGGCAATCACCAGGCGCTTGCCGGCGGCCTTGGCGGTGGGGATCGCCGCCAGGCTGTAGGCCACGGTTTTACCGGTACCGGTGCCGGCCTCGACGGCCACCACGGCGGGGTCGCCACTGCGCCGACCTTCGTCGTCGGTATCGATATCCCCGAGGACCTTGGCGACTTCGGCGATCATCAGGCGCTGGCCGTACCGCGGTTTCAAGCTCTTGGCTTCGAGAAAACGCGAGTAGGCGCCCTGGATCGTGGTTTTGAGTTCAGTGCTGATCATGGATAGTCGGGCGCAAAAAACGCTGGATAAATTTTCAGTGGTTCGGATCGGCCGCTATCATACCCCGCTAATTAATCCCGCGCAGAACGGAGTACCCCAATGACCGTCTTTAGCTTCGCTTACACCCTGCATGTACTGGCCGCCCTGATCTGGGTCGGCGGTATGTTTTTCGCCTGGATGATCCTGCGCCCCGCCGCCATGGCCGCGCTGGACGGGCCGGCCCGGCTGAAACTCTGGGTAAATGTGTTTCAACGTTTTTTCGTGTGGGTCTGGGTGGCGGTGCTGGTGTTGCCGATCAGCGGTGTCGGCCTGCTGCAACTGCGCTTCAGCGGGTTTGAGACCGCGCCGCGTTATGTACAGGTCATGATGGGGTTGTATGTGGTGATGACGGCGCTGTTTATCCGGATTCAGGCGCTGAAGTTGCCGGAGCTGCGCGTGGCGGTGGCGGCGGAGGATTGGCCGGCCGGGGCTGCGGCCTTGGGGCAGATTCGTAAATTGGTGGGGATCAACTTGATAGTGGGGTTGGTGCTGGTGGCGATTGCTTCGGCACGGCCGATGTTCTAAAGCGCCTAGTAGACCGCTTTCGCGAGCAAGCCCGCTCCCACATTTGGAATGCGTTTCAAATGTGGGAGCGGGCTTGCTCGCGAAAGCGTCAGGCCAGTCGCCTCAGAGCCTCTGAATGGTCACAGCACCCGCAGGCCCCGCTGGCCCCGGCTGCCCTTCCAACCCGGCCCGGCCCTTTTCGCCGCCATCCGCGCGGTACACCAGGCACCCCTTGGACTGCCCGCCTTTACCCGGCTTGCCCGCCGTGCCCGCCAAACCACCGGCTCCGCCGTCCACCCAGACCTTGATCTTCTCGCCCGGGAAGTCCTGCGGCAATTCCACACGGACCTGCGCGCCCGCCGCGCCCGGCAGCCCGTCGCCGCCGTTGTCGCCATTGGCACCGCGCCCGGCCGAACCCCAGGTGCAGCCAGGGTCTTCGCCGTTGGCACCATCCAGCCCGGCATAACCCTGGGCACCCGCGCCACCGCGGGCATCCACCGACAGCTCATCGGCCGTCAGCGAGTTAATCCGCAACACCAGGTCACGCCCCGCCTTGGCCGGGCGCTCATGGGTACCGGGAGCGCCGCGTGAGGTGATCTGGCTGCCCTGCTCCAGCTGCGCCTGACGCACCTGCAGTTGCAACGTGGTGCTACCAGGCACGATGGCGATTCGCGCGTCGCGGCCCAGGTGCAGTTCATCCACGGTCACCTGGGTGATATTGGCGGGAATCAGCAAGGTGCCGTAATCCGCCACGTCCAGTCGCTCCAGTTGCAACACACCACTGCTATTGGGCAGGCGCATCAAGGAGTTGGTCTCGACGCTGACGCTCTGGGCCAGGGCAATGGGGCTGACCAGCAGGGCCAACAGAAAAACCTTACGCATGATTGGCCTCCTTGTTTACATCATTAGCCGGTGTCGGCGTCGAAAAGCTCTGCACATGGAACATACCCACCAGCAGGATCTGCAAGCGGTCACGCCAGGGATGGGCACGGGTTTTCACACTGCCGTTGAACAACAGCAGTTCCAGCACATGGGTCAGCAACAACAGGCTGCCGGCCAGGTTGACCAACAGGTGGAACGGGTTGATCAGCGGTGTGATCAGGTTGACCACCACCACGACCCAGAACAGCAACGTCAAGAATTTACCCAGCCCCCAAAACACCTTCATCCCGCACGCTCCCCTTGCACATTATTCTTTGGGCGCACAGTAACGACTTCTACAGGCGTTGTGCCAGTGAAGGATTAAAAAATTGATGAAGGGGCCCCTGGGGATTCCACAGGGGCCTTGAGGCGGGGTCAGCGGTTGATCTGAATTTCCACGCGGCGGTTCAGCGCGCGGCCATCAGCGGTTTTGTTATCGGCTACGGGGTGGCTTTCGCCGGCGCCGGTCACGGAGACAAAACTGCTGCGCGGGATGCCGGAACTGACCAGGTAGTCGGTCACCGAATGAGCGCGTCGTTCAGAGAGTTTCTGGTTGTAGGCATCTTTACCGACACTGTCGGTATGCCCGCTGACGCGCAGCTGCGCACTCGGGGCCTCTTTTTTCAGGCGGGTGGCAATCACGTCGAGCTTGGTTTTGTCGGCAGCCGTGAGCTTCGCGGAGTCGAACTCGAAGTGCACGTCACGAATCACGATGGTTTCTTCCTTGACCACCACCACTTCCTCTTGAACCACCGCTACCGGCACCGGAGGGCAGCCATTGGCGTCGACCTGCACGCCTTTTGGCGTGCCTGGGCACTTGTCGCGGCTGTCCGGTACGCCATCGCCGTCCTCGTCACCGTCGCCATGCACCCAGCAATAGGCGCCAGCCATGCCGCCAATCAGCAGTGCGCCGTAGCCTGCATAGGACGAGCTTTGGGTCGCACCAATGGCAGCACCGGTCACACCGCCGACGGCGGCACAGGTGGGCCAGTCGGTTTTTTGCAAGCCTGCGCAACCTGTCAATACTCCGGTTAGCAGAACCAAGGGTAGAGCTGTCCGCATGATGCTCATCTGACTTTCTCCTGAGGGGATCGGCGGGGGCCGACGAGTGGAGTAAAGACGGCTCTTTTCATCTGCGCCAGCGTGTCACACCCCAGTATTCATTGGGCCGAGCGGTTTATTCTCGCCGCCCGCTCTAGGCCCGCACGCTCAGGCAGGCTAGTCTCTACGGTCCTGATGTGAGGATCTTCGATGACTGCCGGTATTTCTTCCCGTACACCCCAGCAAGCGCTCGCTGCGCTGCTTGATCTTCACGCGCCCAAACGCCTGCTGTTATTGGGCGCCAGCCAGTTCCCGGCGCTGGATGCCTTTAAGGAAGCACACCCGGATACCGTGGTGTCCTTCGCCGAGCCCGGCCCCTTGCCCACCGACCTCGCGGCCCAGCGTTTTGACCTGGCACTGGCGGTCGGTTGCCTGGAACACCTGTCAAAACCTGCGGGCCTGACCCTGCTGGGGGGCATCCGCAACCTCAATGCCAGTCGCATTGCGGTGCTGGTGGACCTGGAGGCCTGCCACTGGAAAGACACCGATTTCTTCTCCCTGGCCCTGCAAGCCAGCGAGCGTTTCCAGCGCGACGATCAGGTTTTGACGCTGTTTACCTATGATCTGCTTGACTATAAACAGGTGCCGGATTGGCTGAACGCCCGCTTCTGGGCCAACCCGCAAAATTTTGGAAAGTATTGGTGGTAACCCGATGAGTACATCCATTTGCCCCTGCGGCAGCGGCAACCTGCTGGATGCCTGCTGCGGTCATTATCACGCCGGCCACCCGGCCCCCTGCGCCGAAGCGTTGATGCGTTCGCGCTACAGCGCCTATGTGCTGGGCCTGGTGGACTACCTGGTGGCAACCACCCTGCCTGCGCAGCAAGCCGGGCTGGACACGGCCGCCATCGGCGCCTGGAGCGCCCAAAGCACCTGGCTGGGCCTTTCAGTGGAAAGCTCCGAGGTGTTCGGCGGCCAGCCGGAACACGCCTTCGTGACCTTTACCGCTCGCTGGCATGACAGCACCGGCGAACACAGCCACCGCGAGCGCTCATCTTTCGTACAGAACAATGAGCACTGGTACTTTATCGACCCGACGGTGGACGTGAAGGCCGGGCGTAATGACGCCTGCGTGTGTGGCAGCGGGCAGAAATTCAAGAAGTGCTGTTCCGGCTACCTCTGACATTCATTGATACCCGACAGGCTCTCGCTTGCTATGCTGACTCTTCACACGGAGTAACGGCATGGTTTCTCAGGCGCGGGTATTCAGGACTTACAGCCTTCTGCTGGCATTGATGCTGGGGCTCTCCGGCTGCGCGTCGTGGTTCGCCGACGATACGCCCGCCCCCGAGGTGCGTCTGGTCAAGGTCGACCCCGTGCGGGTCAAGTTGCTGGAGCAGAAGTTCAAGCTGTATTTCCGCGTGGATAACCGTGACGACAACGACCTGACCGTACGCGGCCTGGTTTACAAGGTCAGCCTCGGCACGATGGTGCTGACCGAAGGCGAGTCCAACGAATGGCTGACCGTGCCACCCCACAGCCACGCTTTTTTCCGGGTATCGGTGCGCACCAACCTGTGGCCGCAGATCCGCGATGTGGTCGACATGCTGAAAAATCCGCGCGATCCCGTGCCCTATCGTCTTGAAGGCGAGTTGAAAACCGGTTTATTTATCGGGAACGACGTGCAGGTGTTGCGCAATGGCGAGATAATCCCCGGCGATTTTATTCCGGAGCGACATCGATGACTCAGCAACCCCATGTCCATGGTCCTGACTGCAACCACGATCACGATCATCATGATCACGACCACGGCCATGTCCACGGCCCGAACTGCGGCCACGCTCACCAGGAGCCGGTGCGCAATACGTTGAAGGACGTGGGTCGTAACGATCCTTGCCCGTGCGGCAGCGAGAAGAAATTCAAGAAGTGCCACGGGGCTTGAGTTAAGAAACCCGATTCTCGAAACACTGCACATCCAAATGTGGGAGCGGGCTTGCTCGCGAAAGCGCAGTGTCAGTCAACCTCTCTGTTACTGATACACCGCTTTCGCGAGCAAGCCCGCTCCCACATTTAGTCTGCATTTCAAGGCTGCGATTTGCGTTGAAACAACACCACCACCTCCAACCCCCCACCCTCCCGATTGCTCAAGCTCAACCGACCGTCATGGGCACTGGCGATCGTATGCGCGATACTCAACCCCAGCCCGTAACCACCGGTTTCCACATTGCGTGAGCCTTCCACCCGGTAAAACGGCTCCATCACCTGTTCCAGTTGCTCCTGGGGAATCCCCGGCCCACGGTCGCTGATGACAATCTTCAAACTGTCCGCCTTGTCTTCTACCCGCACCACCACCTCGGAGCCATAACGCACCGCGTTCTCCAGCAGGTTCTGCACGCAACGCTTGAGACTGCGGGCATACCCCGGCAATGGCTGTTTGGCCCGCCCTTCTATCGTCACCGTCTCGCCCACGTCCTGCAGGTCCGCCTGCAAGCTTTGCAGCAAGGCGTTGATGTCGATGTTCTGGCGCTTCTCGTTGATTTCGCCGCTGCTGACGAAGTCCAGGGTGCTGGAAACCATGTGCTCCATTTCTTCCAAGTCGCTGCGAAAACGTTCCTTGGTGCGGTTGTCGTCGAGCATTTCCGTACGTAACCGCAGGCGCGTAATGGGCGAGCGCAGGTCGTGGGAAATCGCCGCCAGGAAACGCGTGCGCTCGGCGATATTGGCGATCAGCCGCTGCTGCATGGCGTTGAACGCCTGGGCGGCACGGCGCACTTCGGTGGGCCCATCGAGGGCCAGCGGTGGCCGCTGGATGTCCCGGCCCAAGGCTTCGGCAGCCTTGGCCAGGGCGTTGAGCGGGCGAATGGCCAGGCGCACCGCCACCAGGGCAATGATCACTAGCACCAATACCCGCAGCAGATAAATGCGCATCACGTAATCGAACAGCAAGTCCATCGGCGAAGTACTGGTCCAGCCTTGTTCCTCGGTGGCCTGCACCTGCAGCCAGCGCCCGTCCGGCAAACGCAGGTCAATCAGGAATTGCCCCACCACAGGCCTGGAGCTGAGCAGAGTCGACAGCCCGGCATGCTGGCCCTCGGCATCCAGCAACTTGAGGCTCAACAGATGCAGGTTCTGGGTGTAGCCGGTTTTCTCCGAGAGCACTTTATTCAGCAAGCGCTCGGTGGCCTGGTCGCTGTCGCTGATGCTGCTTGTCACATCACTGGCCTGGACACTCAGGGTCAGGCGAAAGCGCGGCGTATCGAGCAGCTTGATCAGCACATCCGCCTGCGCCGGATCGCTGTGTACCAGCCGCACCACGTCCGCCAGCCGCGTGGCGATCAGCCGGCTGGGGATTTCCAGCACCTGGCCGTGGCGCATGTCGTACCAGATGCTGCTGGTCAGGGCCTGGGCCGCGAGCATGCCGCTGACCAGGATCAGCACCAGCCGGCCGAACAGCGAACGCGGCAGCAGTTTCACGATTGCAGCGCCACGTCGTCGGCGGTGAGCATGTAACCCTCGTTGCGCACGGTCTTGATCAACCCGGCCGGCAACTGCGAGCGCAGTCGGCTGACGCACACATCAATCGAGCGGTCGAACGGCGTGCTGTCTTTGTCGAACACGTGGTTGAGCAAAAAGTCGCGGCTCAGCGGCCGGTTGGGATGCTGCAACAACAGGCGCAACACCCGGTAATCGGAGTTGCCGAGGCTGACCACCACGCCTTCCGGCGAAAGCAATTGGCGGGCCCGGGTGTCCAGCTGCCAGCCGGCAAAGCTGATGCTCGGTGCTTCATCGAGCCGCGCCCGGTCCGGAAAACTCTGCACCCGGCGCAGCACCACCTTGATCCGCACCAGCAACTCCCGCGGGTCGAACGGCTTGGGCAGGTAATCGTCGGCGCCGATTTCCAGGCCGACGATCCGGTCGATCAGCGTGCCCTTGGCGGTGAGCATGATCACCGGCGTGTTGGAGCTGACGCGCAATTCGCGGCACAAACTCAGGCCGTCTTCGCCGGGCAACATCAGGTCGAGGACGATCAGGTCGATGACATTCAGCGCCAGGCGGCGGCGCATTTCCTTGCCGTCGCCGGCGGTGGACACCTGGAAGCCGGCGTCACTCAGGTAGTCGCACAGCAATTGGCGGATTTGCGGGTCGTCATCAACGATCAGCAGGTGGTCTTGCTTGGCCATGGGGCAATTCGTCCGAAACTCAAAAGGCAGGAGATAGCCGAAACTTCAGCCAGGAGTACGCGCAAATGTAATGGAATGTTGTGGGAAGCGGTAATCACTCATCCACATTACAAAGCCACGGCATGGCGGCCGGTATCGGTCTTTAGACTACCGAATCTAAATGAGATTAATTGTAATTTAGCCTAGGTCACTCCGAATGCCATTGCCTACCCCTCGCGCCCTGTCGCTGCAATCTACCCTTGCGCCGATGTTCGGCCTGCTTGCCGCCGGCAGCGTTTCTCCCACCGCCTGGGCCGATGCGCCGGTGGCGGCGTCGAATGATTCAGTGCTGAGCCTGCCGGAAATCAAGATCGACGGTGAAGCCACTTCCGCCTTTAAAGTCGACCGGGTGACCTCGGCAAAAATCAGCCAGCCGCTGCTTGATGCCCCGCAAAGCGTAACCATCGTCCCGCAGCAAGTGCTCAAGGAGCAAAACGCGCAGACCTTGCAGGAAGTGTTGCGCAACGTGCCGGGCATCACCTTCATGTCCGGCGAAGGCAACCTGGGCTGGGGCGACCTGTTTTCGATTCGCGGGTTTTCCTCGGAGCAGAGCCTGACCGTCGACGGTGTGCGCGATGCCGGCCAATCGACCCGCACCGACACCTTCAACCTGCAACAGGCAGAAGTGTTCAAGGGCACCGGCTCGATCGAATCCGGCGTTTCCGCGGTAGGCGGCAGCGTCAACCTGGTGAGTAAAGAGGCGCATCTGGGGGATGCCAACAAACTCTCGGCCGGCATCGGCACCGACAGCTACCGCCGCCTCACCGGCGATTTCAACCAACAACTGAATGACACCACCGCCCTGCGCATCAACCTGATGAAGCACTACAACCAGGTGGCCGAGCGTGACGACGTGGACTACGACCGCTGGGGCATCGCGACCTCCCTCGGCTTCGGCCTGGGCACCGACACCCGCCTGTTTATCGACACCTTCTACCAGAAGGACGACAACACGCCGGACGGCGGTGTGCCGATCCAGCGCGGCACCGACGGCGACCGCATGCCGGGAGTCAAGCGCTCCAACTGGTATGGCGACTCGCACCTGTACACCCAGCAGACCAAAACCACTTCGCTGACCACCCGCTTCGAGCATGATTTCGACTGGAACGAAGCGACCCTGAAGAACCAGACCAAGTGGGAACGCACCGACAACTTCGCGGTGCTCTCGCCCGCGCGCTTCTTCGCCGCCAACGGCAATGGCCAGAAAACCTGCACCGGCACGCGCTGTGCGACCTTGGGCTACACCGGCGTAGGACCGATCAGCCAAGTGCCCGGCAGCACGGTAAATGCGTACCCGGGATACGCCAACAGCGGTAACACCGCCTACGGTATTTTGCGAGGGAGCGACTTCGGCCAGTCGACGCGCTACACCATCCTCGACAACCAGACCGACTTCGCCTTCAAGCTCAATACCGGCGGGCTGGAACACGCGGTGGTCAGCGGGCTCGAGTTCTATCACGAGACCTACGGCGGCCTGAAACGCAACGCCGAAGTGCCAGCCGGCGACCTGTTCTTCGACATGAACGACCCGAACCACAGCTTCGCCAGCAGCGAAGTGACCAAGGGTGAAGGCCAGCCACGCTCAGTGATCGACAACGCCGGCATCTACCTGGGTGACACCATCACCCTGAATGAACAGTGGCAAGTGCTCGGCTCCCTGCGCTACGACAACTGGCAGGCCAAAACCACCCAGCGTGGCCAAGCGTCCATCGACAGCACCGACGGTGCCGTGAGCGGCCGGGTCGGCGCGGTGTACAAGCCGTTGCCTAACGGCAGCATCTACGTGTCCTACAGCGAAGCGGCACAACCGTCAGCCCTGGGCGCGTCGACCAACAACCAGATCTACGGCGCCGCGAGCACCAGCAACTACACCCCGGCCAAGTCGAAGACCTACGAGATCGGCACCAAGTGGGACATTGCCCACGACCTGCTGAACGTCACCGCCGCGATCTTCCGCACCGAACTGGACAACTCCTGGGAATACCAGGACGGCGAAAGCGCTCCGGTACGCGCCCTCCCCGCCAAGCGCGTAGACGGTGTGGAACTGGGCCTGCAAGGCAATATCAGCCCGCGCTGGACGGTGTACAGCGGGTTCTCCGCGCTGAAAAGCACCCAGACCAAAGGGGCCAACAAAGGCGAGGAAGCCAAGAACGTTCCCGACCTGACCGCCAACCTGTGGACCACCTACGCCGTCACCGACGACCTGAGCCTGAGTTACGGCGCGCAATACGTAGGACGCCGCCGCTACAGCGACAACAAATACGTCGGCGGCCTGAACAACAACAGCAGCTACGCCACCGGCCCGTCCGGCGTGTACGCGATCTACACCCGCGACCACGAAAAGGCCCCCGGCTACTGGCTCAACAACGTGGCTGCGCAATACAAAGTGACCAGGCAAACCACGGTCAATCTCAACCTGAACAACGTGTTTAACAAGTTCTACTACAGCCAGATCGGCGCGTCCCTGGACGGCTTCCAGCTCTACGGCATTCCGGGCGCCGGGCGCACGCTCACCGCCAGTGTCGACTATGAGTTTTAAGCCGTGCTGATCGAAATCCCCGGCCTGTTGAGTGCCGAAGAAGTCGAGGTGGCCGTCGCCACCCTGCTCGATCAACCGTGGGTCGACGGCAAGGTCACCGCCGGGCAACGCTCGGCCAGGGCGAAAAACAACCGGCAGCTGTCGGAAGACGCGCCGGTAGCGATTCGCCTGGGTGAGCAGATTCTGTCGCGGCTGTCGGACAACGCGCTGTTCATGTCCGCCGCCCTGCCGAAGAAAATCTACCCGCCGCTGTTCAACCGCTACAGCGGCGGCGAGGCCTTCGACTGGCATATCGACAATGCGATTCGCGGCCTCAAGGGCGTGCGCGAACGGGTGCGCACCGACATCTCCGCCACCTTGTTCCTGGCTGATCTGGCCAGCTACGACGGCGGCGAACTGGTGATCCGCGACACCTTCGGCGAACACGCGGTGAAGCTGCCCGCCGGGCACCTGCTGATTTATCCCGGCAGCAGTTTGCACAAGATCAACCCGGTCACCCGCGGCGAGCGCATCGCCAGTTTCTTCTGGATCGAAAGCCTGGTGCGCGAAGACAGCCAGCGCCAACTGCTGCTGGACATGGACGTGGCGATTCAACGCCTCACCGCGCAACACGCCGACGACCACGCGTTGCTGCAACTGAGCGGCGCCTATCACAACCTTTTGCGGCGCTGGAGCGATGTCTGATGCGCCGCCTTCACCTGGAGTTCTCGCCATGCTGAAACCCCGCAACTTCCTCAAGCTGGGCGCGCTGTTTGCCGTGCTGATCCTCGGCCACGCCGAAACCGCCGCCGCCCATGAAGTCACCGACGTGCTGGGCCGCAAGGTCGAGGTGCCAGACCACGTGCAGCGCGTGGTGCTCGGCGAAGGCCGGCTGATTTCGGCCTTTGCCTTGCTGGACAAGGACGCGCCATTCCAACGGATTGTCGGCTGGCAGAATGACTTGAAACTGTTGGACGCCCACACCTATAACGCCTACGTGGCGAAATTTCCGACGGTAAAAGACATTCCGCTGATTGGCCAGGCGTCGGAGCAAAGCGTCAGCGCCGAGGAAATTCTTTCGCTGAAACCGGACCTGGCGGTGTTCAGCATTTCCGGCCATGGCCCGACTGAACACAGCCCGGTGGCGGACGTGTTGGCCAAGGCGGGCATTGCAGTGTTGTTCGTCGACTTCCGCATCAACCCGGTGCAAGGCACCCACGCCAGCATGACCGCCCTGGGTCAGGCCCTGGGCCGGGAAACCCAGGCCAAGGCGTTCCTCGACTTTTATGACCAGCACATCAAGGTGATCACCGACGCCGTCGCCACCTTGCCGGCCGGGCCGCGCCCGAGCGTGTTCCTGGAATTGCTGGCGGGCGCCTGGCAGGCACCGGGGCACACCACTGGCAAGAGCGGCATGGGTGAAGTGATCAAGCTGGTGGGCGGGCGCAACATCGCCGCCGACGTGGTGCCGGGGGCGCTGGGAGATATCAGTGTCGAGTACGCGCTGAAAGCTGACCCGGATGTGTATGTGGCCACCGGCAATCACAAGCCCGGGTTGATTCTGGGTGCTGGCGTGAGCAACGAAGACGCGCGTGCCGCGTTTGACGCCGTGCTGGCCCGCCCTGAGTTTGTGAACCTTCGGGCGATTCGTGAGGGCAATCCCCACGGTCTGTGGCATGACTTCTACAACTCGCCGTACAACCTGCTGGCGATTGAAGCGCTGGCCAAGTGGGTGCATCCGGAATTGTTCGCCAAGCTGGATCCCAAGGCGACCATGGAAGCGATGAACCAACAGTTCCTCGGCATGCCGCTGCAGGGTGCTTACTGGATTGATGGCAAGGCCAAGTAACTAAGGCTCACAACCCATTCCCTGCCTGTACACGGTTCCTGTGGGAGCTGGCTTGCCTGCGATAGCGGTGTTGGATTCACCATCGCCATCGCAGGCAAGCCAGCTCCCACACTGACCGTGTACCGGCAGGGATTTTCGTCGTTTTCAAGGCTGCGAATCCAATGACCACTCAAACCCTCGACCTCGCCACCGCCAGCCAAGGCTATCGCCGCCTGCTCGCGCGTCGTTGCTGGCTGCTGGCCCTGCTGGGTGGCGCGCTGATGTGCGCGATCCTCGTGGACCTGGCCAGCGGCCCGTCGGGCATGGGCCTTGGCGCCCTGCTCGATGGCTTGCTGCACCCGGCCCACCTGAGCGCCACCGACCAGGTGATCATCTGGAACGTGCGCCTGCCCTACGCCTTGATGGCGGTGTTGGTCGGTTGCGCGCTGTCGCTGGCGGGCGCCGAGATGCAGGCGATCCTTAACAACCCGCTCGCCAGTCCATTCACCCTGGGGGTTTCCTCGGCGGCGGCGTTGGGCGCGTCCCTGGTGATTGTGTTTCCGGTGACGACGCTGTGGGTGTCGGCCAATACGGCGATTTCCATTTCGGCCTTTGTGTTTGCCGCCGCCTCGGTCTTTTTGCTGCAAGCCATGTCGCGCCTGCGCGGTGCCGGGGTGGAAAGCCTGGTGCTGTTCGGGATTGCCCTGGTGTTCAGTTGCAACGCGGTGGTCGCCCTGTTGCAACTGGTCGCCACCGAAGATGTGCTGCAACAACTGGTGTTCTGGACCCTGGGCAGCGTGACCCGGGCCAACTGGGACAAGCTCGGCATCCTCGCGTTGGTGGTCGCCGTGGTCATGCCCTTTTCCTTCGCGGCCGCGCCACGCCTGACCCTGTTGCGCATGGGCGAAGACCGCGCGCAAAGCTTCGGTGTCGATGTGAAGCGCCTGCGGTTTTTCTCGTTGTTGCGTATCAGCCTGCTGTCGGCCACCGCCGTGGCGTTTGTGGGAACCATCGGATTTATCGGCCTGGTGGGTCCGCACATCGCGCGGATTCTGGTGGGTGAAGACCAGCGCTTCCTGCTGCCGGCCAGCGCGCTTGTCGGCGCGTTACTGTTGTCGCTGTCATCCATCGCCAGCAAGCTGATCATGCCCGGGGTGATCGTACCCGTGGGTATCGTCACCGCGCTGGTGGGCGTGCCGATTTTCGTGTTGCTGGTGTTCAAGCGCGGGAGGCAGTTATGAGCAGCGGGCTGTCGATTCAGAACGCCCAGGTCAGCTATGGCCGGCGCCAGATTGTGCATGACCTGAGTTTGCCAACCTTGGCCCACGGCAGCCTGACCGCGTTGATCGGGCCGAACGGTGCGGGCAAGTCGACGTTGCTGCGGGCGGTGGCGGGGCTGGAAAAGATGCAGGGCGTTGTCAGATTGGGTGACCTGGACCTGACGAAAATGTCCGTCGGTGACCGCGCCCGGCGTGTGACCTATATGCCGCAAAACCTTCCGCCGGGCTTGAGCCTGAGTGTGATGGAAAGCGTGATCGCGGCGCTGCGGGTGGCGAACGTCGAGGGCATTGCGCTTTCAAGCGACGCGTGCATGCGCGAGGCCTTTGATGCGTTGCAAAGGATTGGCATCGCTCATCTGGCGGATCAGCTATTGAGCACATTATCCGGCGGCCAGCGGCAACTGGTCAGCCTGGCGCAACTGATTGCGCGCCGGCCACAGGTGATGCTGCTGGATGAACCCACCAGTGCGCTGGACTTGAACTACCAGTTGAAGGTCATGGATTGCGTGCGCGACCTGGTGCGGGAACACAACCTGATCGCCGTGGTGGTGCTGCACGACATCAACCTCGCGGCGCGCTATGCCGACCATATCGCGGTGCTGCGCCAGGGCCGGCTGTACGCCAGTGGCGCGGCGGATGACGTGCTGGATACGGCGCTGTTTGCCGAAGTCTATGGTGTGCGGGTACGCATCGAGCGATGCTCACAACAAACGTTGCAGGTGTTGGTGGACGGCGCGGTGGCTTAGATCCTCTGTGGCGAGGGAGCTTGCTCCCGTTGGGCTGCGTAGCAGCCCCAAAATCTGTGCACGCGCGTCTTCAGGCGGACTGAGGTGAGGCACTCGGGAGCGCTTCGCACTGGAGCTCCAGCCTGGTCCAGCGGGAGCAAGCTCCCTCGCCACAACGGTCACTCCAGCAACTGTTTGGAGGAAATCACTGTGGCGTACTCGCCGTGCAGGTTGCCCAACGACATGGCATGTACCGCCTGCGCCGAATGCATCTGCCCGAAAAAGTCCGCCTTGTCGAAGGTGTAGCAGGCATCTTCGATAACCCACGTCTCAAACCCCAGGTTGCCGGCACTGCGGGCCGTGGCCTCCACCGAGTTATGGGTGGCCACGCCCACCAGCACCACTTGCCGAAGCCCGGCCTCATGCAACCTCGCTTCCAGCCCCGTCCCACAAAATGCGTCCGGCACCCGTTTCTGGATCAACTGCTCACCCGCCTGCGGAATAAATGCATCCTGAAACTCCACCCCCGACTGCTGCGGCCAGAACACCGATTCCGGCGAATGAGACAGATGCTGCACATGAATCACCGGCCAGCCTTCGCGCCGCCAATGCGCCAGCAACGCCTGCATGCGCGCCTCGGCGTGCGGATTATTGCGCCGTCCCAGCCTGGGATGGTGAATGCCTTTTTGCTGGTCAATCAGAATCAACGCTGCGCCCGCACGAATTTCCATATCGATAGACCCAAATGTTTCATTGAATTTTCGTCACCCTAACATCACCTATACCTACAGGCATTCGCTCAAGCATCACCACCCTTGGAGAGCTTCATGATCGACCTGTATTACTGGACCACCCCCAACGGTCACAAAGTGTCGTTGTTCCTGGAAGAAGCCGGCCTGCCTTACGAGGTACACCCGATCAACATCGGCCAGGGCGATCAGTTCAAGCCCGACTTCCTGAAGATCGCCCCCAATAACCGCATCCCGGCCATCGTCGATCAGAACCCGACCGACGGCGGCGCGCCGATTTCCCTGTTCGAATCCGGTGCGATCCTGCTGTACCTCGCGGAAAAAACCGGCAAGTTCATTCCCCAGGACCTGCGTGGTCGTCAGGAAGCGCTGCAATGGCTGTTCTGGCAAATGGGTGGCCTGGGGCCGATGGCCGGCCAAAATCACCACTTCAGCCAGTTCGCCCCGGAAAAGATTCCCTACGCGATCAAACGCTATGTGGATGAGACCGCCCGCCTGTATGGCGTGCTGGACCGGCGCCTGGCCGACCGCACGTTCGTGGCCGGCGAGGAATACAGCATTGCCGACATGGCGATCTACCCGTGGATCGTTTCCCACAAGTGGCAGAGCCAGAAGCTGGAAGACTTCCCACATGTAGAACGCTGGTTCAACCACATCAAGCAACGCCCGGCGACGGTGCGTGCCTATGAGCTGGTGCAGAAGGTCAATCCGCCAAAATCCTGAAGGTCAACGGGATCAAAATGTGGGAGCGGGCTTGCTCGCGAATGCGGTGGATCAGCCACAACTCTTTTAGCTGATACACCGCATTCGCGAGCAAGCCTGCTCCCACACTGATTTGTGCCCGACTGGAAACCTTACGCAAATCCTGAAATAAGCATCGCCTCCCGCTTGCGTCGTTTCGCCGCGCTCACTAACGTAGCGCCTTTACTGACGCTACCCCCCGCAGGAGCTTTGCCATGGCCTCGCCAGCCCTCTCACACTTTCTTCCCCGGTTCGGCGTTGCCGCGGCAATTGCCAGTGCCTTGGGCCTGGCCGGTTGCCAGTTACAGAGCACCCAAGACACCCTGCCTCCGGTTTCCGGCGTACAGCCGATCAAGGGCCTGGCGCAGAACGTTTCGGTGCGCCGCAACAGCCAGGGCATCCCGCTGATTGAAAGCAGCACCTTCCACGATGCGCTGTTCACCCTGGGCTACGTGCACGCCAGCGACCGCATCACCCAGATGGTCGCCCTGCGCCTGCTGGCCCAGGGCCGCCTGGCGGAAATGTCCGGGCCGGATGTGCTGGATGTCGACCGTTTCATGCGGGCGGTCAACCTGCGCAAAAGCGCCGGCGAGCTTTATAACGCCTCGTCGCCGCGCCTCAAGCGCTTCTTTGAGGTGTATGCGCGCGGGGTCAACGCCTACCTGTTCCGCTACCGCGACAAGCTGCCGCCAGACCTGGCCCAGACTGGCTACAAGCCTGAATACTGGAAGCCGGAAGATTCGGCGCTGCTGTTCTGCCTGCTGAATTTCAGCGAATCGACCAACTTGCAGGAAGAGCTGTCGTCATTGGTGCTCGCGCAAAAAGTCGGTGCCGACAAACTCGCCTGGCTGACCCCGAGCTACCCGGATGAACCGCTGCCAGTGGCCGAGTCCGACAAGCTCAAGGGCATCAACCTGGGCCAGATCCCGGGCCTCGCTGCGCTGACCAGCCTCAGCGAGCACCTCGGCACCCTCAACACCCTGGGCACGTCCAGCTCCAGCAACTGGGCGATCGGCCCGCAGCGCAGCCGCAGCAACAAGAGCCTGCTGGCCAATGACCTGTCGACCTCGATGCAGGCCCCGTCGCTGTGGAACTACGTGCAGATCCGCTCGCCGAAATACCAGGCCGCCGGTGTGTCCATCGCCGGTTTGCCAACCCTGCTTTCCGGCTTCAACGGCAAGGTGGCCTGGAGCATGAGCCAGGTCTCGGGTGACACCCAGGACGTATTCCTGGAGAAGGTCAAGCGCCAGGGCAACGCGCTGTACTACGAAAACAACGGCAAATGGCTGCCCGCCATCGTGCGCAATGAAACCTACTTCGCCAAGGGCCAGCGGCCGATTCGCGAAGCGGTGTACGAAACCCGCCACGGGCCGCTGCTCAACAGTGCCCAGTCGCTGACCAGCGGCTACGGCCTGGCGTTGCAAACCGCCGATTTCAAGGACGACAAGAGCCTGGACGCGTTCTTCGACCTGTCCCGTGCGCAAACCGCCGGTAAAGCGTCTGACGCCACCCGGGAAATTCGCGCAATTGCCTTGAACATGGTCTTCGCCGACGCCAGCAGCATTGGCTGGCAAGTGACCGGGCGGTTCCCCAACCGCCGTGAAGGCGAAGGCCTGGTGCCATCGCCGGGCTGGGACGGGCGTTTCGACTGGGATGGCTACGCCGATGCGATGCTGCACCCCTACGATCAGGACCCGGCCCAGGGTTGGATCGGCACGGCCAACCAGCGCACCATTCCCCGTGGCTACGGCATGCAACTGTCCAACTCGTGGGCCGCGCCGGAACGCGCCGAACGTATCGCGCAACTGGCCGGCAGCGGCAAGCATGACAGCCGCAGCATGATTGCCATGCAGTACGACCAGACCACCACGTTCGCCGCCAAGCTCAAGAGCATGTTCCAGGCGCCGGGCATGGCCCAGCCGCTGAAACAGG
This sequence comes from Pseudomonas sp. KK18, assembly GCF_037094675.1. Taxonomy (NCBI): domain Bacteria; kingdom Pseudomonadati; phylum Pseudomonadota; class Gammaproteobacteria; order Pseudomonadales; family Pseudomonadaceae; genus Pseudomonas; species Pseudomonas sp. KK18. The sequence goes on along the minus strand of NZ_CP146605.1, from coordinate 1,474,062 downwards.
CGATCGATGGATTGCCGGTGGCAGACCAGGCCAAGGCGCGGGAAGCACTGGGCCGCCTGATGGCCTTCGACGGTCGGCTGGCATCCACCTCCGCCGACGCGGCGATTTATGAGTTGTTCCTGCAGGAAAGCGCCAAGCAGATTTTCCTCGACGAACTCGGTCCGGAAAACAGCGCCACCTGGAAAGCCTTTATCGGTAACGCCAACCTGTCGTACTCGGCGGTGGCCGACCACCTGCTGGGGCGCGAAGACAGCCCGTTCTGGAATGACGCCCGCACCGGGCAGAAAACCGACAAGCCGGCGATCCTCGCCCGTAGCCTGGCCGCCGCGATCACCGCAGGCGACAGCGCGCTGGGCGCCGATCACAAGGCCTGGCAGTGGGGCAAACTGCACAGCTACACTTGGAAGAACACCAGCGGCCAGGCCATTCGCGGCCCACTGGCCGCGGGCGGCGATCACAACACGCTGAACAGCGCACCGTATAGCTGGGGCCAGAGTTTCGACACGACCCAGGTGCCGGCGCTGCGGATGATTGTCGACTTCGGCCTGGCGGAACCGATGATGGGCCAAAGCGGCATCGGCCAATCCGGCAACCCGGCCAGCCCGAACTATGCCAATGGCATCGACCCGTGGCTGAAGGCGCAATACCTGAGCTTCCCGATGCAGCCACAGAACTTTGACGGGGTGTACGGGAAGACGCGGTTGACGCTGGTGCCGGGCAAGTAACCCGGTTTCCCAGACTCAACCGGATCAAAATGTGGGAGCGGGCTTGCTCGCGAAAGCGGCGGATCAGTCACCAGATCTATTGACTGACACACCGCATTCGCGAGCAAGCCAGCTCCCACATTTGATTGCATGCATTCCGATAGAACTTCTCCACCCGCCCCCGCCTCATAATTAACAAGCCCACCTCCACGGCACGCCCATGGACCTTGTTATCGCCCGGCCCGAAGGCCTCTACTGCCCCGCCGGGGATTTCTACATCGACCCCTGGCGCCCGGTGGAACGTTCGGTCATCACCCACGCCCACGGCGACCACGCCCGCACCGGCAACCAACACTACCTGGCCGCCGCCCCCGGCGAAGGTATCCTGCGCTCGCGCCTCGGCCAGGACATCAACCTGCAAACCCTGGCCTACGGCGAAAGCCTGCGCCACCACGGCGTCACCTTGAGTTTCCACCCCGCCGGCCATGTCCTCGGCTCCGCCCAGGTGCGCCTGGAATACCAGGGTGAAGTCTGGGTCGCCTCCGGCGACTATAAAGTCGAGCCCGACGGCACCTGCGCGCCGTTCGAACCGGTGCGCTGCCATACGTTTATCACCGAATCGACCTTCGGCCTGCCGATCTACCGCTGGCAGCCCCAGGCGCAGATTTTTGCCGGGATCAACGACTGGTGGCAGGCCAATATCGCCGCCGGCAAGGCCAGCGTGTTGTTCTGTTATTCCTTCGGCAAAGCCCAGCGGATTCTCCACGGCATCGACGCCAGCATCGGCCCGATCCTCAGCCATGGCGCGGTCGAACCCTTGAACCGGGTGTACCGCGAAGCTGGCATCTATATCCCTGAAACCCTCTACGCCGGCGACTTCAAAAAGACCGACCCTTTATTGCGCCAGGCCCTGATCATCGCCCCGCCCTCCGCCGGTGGCAGCACCTGGATGCGCCGCTTCGGCGACTACAGTGACGCCTTCGCCAGCGGCTGGATGCGCCTGCGCGGAACCCGGCGTCGGCGCGGCGTGGATCGCGGCTTTGTGCTCTCGGACCACGCCGATTGGCCCGGACTATTATGGGCCATTGAGCAAACCGGTGCCGAGCGGGTAATGGTCACCCACGGTTCTGTGGGCGTATTGGTCAGGCACCTGCGGGAAAAGGGCCTGGATGCCCAGGGATTCACCACCGAATACGGCGATGACGAAGAGGAGGCCACGTCATGAAAGCCTTCGCCGAGCTGTACGCCAACCTCGACGCCACCACCTCCAGCAACGCCAAGCTCGCCGCCTTGCAGGCTTATTTCCTACAGGCGCCCGCGGAAGATGCTGCGTGGGCGGTGTACTTTTTATCCGGCGGCCGGCCCCGACAACTGGTACCCACCGGGTTGCTGCGGGACATGGCCACCGAAGCCGCGAGCATTGAGCCGTGGCTGTTCGAAGAAAGTTATCAGTCGGTAGGCGACCTGGCGGAAACCATTTCCCTGCTGTTACCTGAATCGCCCCACACCTCGGACGATGGTCTGGCCGTGTGGCTGGAAGAAAAACTCCTGCCCTTGCGTGGCCTGCCGCCAGAAGAACTGGCAGAACGCCTGCCCGCGTTGTGGGCACAGCTGGATCAGCCGAGCCTGATGCTCTGCATCAAGCTGATCACCGGCAGCTTCCGGGTCGGTGTGTCGAAGTTGCTGGTCACCCGCGCCCTGGCCGCCATGGCCGGGCTGGACAGCAAACGCGTGGCCCAGCGGCTGGTGGGCTACACCGACCTGTCGAACCGTCCGACGGCCGAAGGCTACTTGAAGCTGATTGCCGCCGAATCGTCCGACGAACACGCCCAGCGTGGCGGGCAGCCTTATCCGTTTTTCCTGGCCCATGGCCTGGCCCAGCCGGTGGAGCAGTTCGATGCCTTGCTCGGCTCCCCTGCTGACTGGCAAGTGGAATGGAAGTGGGACGGTATCCGCGCACAACTGGTCAAGCGCGAAGGCCGCTTGTGGATCTGGTCTCGGGGCGAAGAACTGGTCACCGAGCGCTTTCCGGAGCTTCATGACCTGGAAAACAGCCTGCCCGATGGCACGGTGATCGACGGCGAAATCGTGGTGTGGAAGGACTCGGTGCAACCCTTCGCCCTGCTGCAACAGCGCATTGGCCGCAAGACCCTGGGCAAGAAAATCCTCGAAGACGCGCCGGTCGCCGTGCTGGCTTATGACCTGCTGGAACACCACGGCGAAGACTGGCGCAACCACACCCAGGCCGAACGCCGGGCGCAACTGGAGCTGGTGGTCAGCGACTGCGACCAGCCAATATTGCGCACGTCGCCAGTGCTGATCGGCGATAGCTGGCAAGACTTGGCAGAGCAGCGTGAGGCGTCTCGCAGCCTGGGCGTGGAAGGCATGATGCTCAAGGCCCGGGACGGGCTCTACGGCGTGGGCCGGACCAAGGACATGGGCGTGTGGTGGAAGTGGAAAGTCGACCCGTTCAGTGTCGATGCCGTGCTGATCTATGCCCAGCGCGGCCATGGCCGGCGCGCCAGCCTGTACAGCGACTACACCTTTGCGGTGTGGGACGGCCCGCCCGGTACTGAGCGTACGTTGGTGCCGTTCGCCAAGGCGTATTCGGGGCTGACCGATGAAGAAATGCGCAAGGTCGACGCCATCGTACGCAAGACCACCGTGGAGAAATTCGGCCCGGTCAGCAGCGTCACGCCGAGCATGGTGTTTGAACTGGGTTTTGAAGGGATTGCCCTGTCCAAGCGGCACAAGAGCGGAATTGCGGTGCGTTTCCCGAGGATGTTGCGCTGGCGCCAGGACAAGGCCGTCGAGGAAGCCGACAACCTGGCGACCCTGCAGGATTTACTGGCCTGACACGCCTCTCACGAACGCCACCGATCAATGTGGGAGCGGGCTTGCTCGCGAAGGCGGTGTGTCAGTCAATACATGTACCGACTGATCCACCGCATTCGCGAGCAAGCCCGCTCCCACATTTGAAAACCTCACACGCCCCAAAATAATGCATAGATTGATCAATGCCCATTTTCGGGCATTTCCTACTGGCACAACTCCTTAATCTCACCTTTTAAAACGACCATTCGGAACTATGGTGCAGAAATTGCTACTTGAGTCCGGTCTGACACCGTTCAGTAACAGTCCTAACCGCGCCACAAGCGCTTATCTTGGTTTCCAGGGATTACATAATGAAAAAAGCATTGCTGACCCTTTCTGCACTGGCTCTGTGCATGGCCGCCGGTTCCGCGCTGGCCAAGGAATACAAGGAATTGCGTTTTGGTGTCGATCCGTCCTACGCGCCGTTTGAGTCTAAAGCCGCTGACGGCAGCCTGGTGGGCTTCGATATCGACCTGGGCAATGCCATCTGTGCCGAGCTGAAGGTCAAGTGCAAGTGGGTCGAAAGTGATTTCGACGGCATGATTCCAGGCCTCAACGCCAACAAGTTTGACGGCGTGATTTCCTCGATGACCGTGACCGAAGCCCGTGAAAAGGCGATCGACTTCTCCAACGAGCTGTTCTCCGGCCCAACCTCGCTGGTGTTCAAAAAGGGCGCAAACTTCTCCACGCCTGAGTCCCTGAAGGGTAAAACCGTGGGCTACGAGCAAGGCACCATCCAGGAAGCCTACGCCAAGGCCGTACTGGACAAGGCCGGTGTCACCACCAAGGCCTACGCCAACCAGGACCAGGTGTACGCCGACCTGACTTCCGGCCGCCTGGACGCTTCCGTGCAGGACATGCTGCAAGCCGAACTGGGCTTTTTGAAGTCGCCAGCCGGTGCTGACTACGAAGTCAGCAAGGCCATCGACGATCCACTGCTGCCGTCCAAAACTGCGGTCGGTATCAAAAAAGGTAACAAAGACCTCAAGGCCTTGTTGGATAAAGGTATCAAAGCGTTACACGATGATGGCACCTACGCCACCATCCAGAAGAAACACTTTGGCGATCTGAACCTGTACAGCGGCAAATAATGCCTGGGGCGCCCTTCCTCTGGAGGGGCGCTTTTTTATCGCCATAGGTCCTGATTTATGTTCGAAGATCTTTTGCAAACCCTGGGGCTCAGTGCCTTCAGCTTGAAGGGTTTCGGCCCGCTGTTGCTGCAAGGCACCTGGATGACCGTCAAGTTGTCGGTGTTCTCCCTGGCCGTCAGCGTGTTGCTGGGCCTGCTCGGGGCTACTGCCAAACTGTCCAGCCTGCCGTTCCTGCGGATTCCCGCGCAGATCTACACCACCCTGATTCGCGGCGTGCCCGACCTGGTGCTGATGCTGCTGATTTTCTACAGCCTGCAAATCTGGCTGACCAGCTTTACCGACTTTATGGAATGGGACTACATCGAGATCGACCCATTCAGCGCCGGGGTGATCACCCTGGGCTTTATCTACGGTGCGTATTTCACCGAGACCTTTCGCGGCGCGATCCTCGCCGTGCCCCGTGGCCAATTGGAGGCCGCCACGGCCTACGGGCTCACGCGTGGCCAGCGGTTTCGCTTCGTGACCTTCCCGCAGATGATGCGCTTCGCCCTGCCGGGCATTAACAACAACTGGTGCGTGATGCTCAAGGCCACCGCCCTGGTGTCGATCATCGGCCTGGCCGACCTGGTCAAGGCCGCGCAGGATGCCGGCAAGAGTACTTATCAGCTGTTCTATTTCCTGGTGATCGCCGCGTTTATCTACCTGTTGATCACCAGCGCGTCCAACTTCGTCCTGCGCCGCCTCGAACGGCGCTACTCCGCAGGCTCCCGGGAGGCAGTGCGATGATCGAACTTATCCAGCAATACTGGCGCCCCTTCCTTTATAGCGACGGCCAGCACATCACCGGGCTGGCCATGACGATGTGGCTGCTCAGCGCGTCGATCTTCATCGGCTTCCTGGTATCGATCCCGCTGTCCATTGCGCGGGTGTCGCGCAATCGCTGGGTGCGCTGGCCGGTGCAGTTCTACACCTACCTGTTTCGCGGCACGCCGCTGTATATCCAGTTGCTGATTTGCTACACCGGGATCTACAGCATCGCGGCGGTTCGCGCGCAGCCGGTGCTGGACGCGTTCTTTCGTGATGCGATGAACTGCACGATTCTCGCCTTCGCCCTCAACACCTGCGCCTACACCACGGAGATTTTTGCCGGGGCGATCCGCAGCATGGCCCACGGCGAAGTCGAAGCGGCGAAAGCCTACGGCCTCAGCGGCTGGAAGCTGTATGCCTACGTGATCATGCCGTCGGCCCTGCGCCGCTCGCTGCCGTACTACAGTAATGAAGTGATCCTGATGCTGCACTCGACGACGGTGGCCTTCACCGCGACCATCCCGGATATCCTGAAAGTCGCCCGGGACGCCAACTCGGCCACCTACATGACCTTTCAATCATTCGGTATCGCTGCGCTGATCTACCTGACCGTGACCTTTGCCCTGGTCGGTCTGTTTCGTCTGGCGGAGCGTCGCTGGCTGGCCTTTCTCGGCCCCAGCCACTAAGGAGCCTTCATGCGTCATCAGATTCATCCACTTGTGGCGCCGGTGCCGGGCACGGAGCGACAAATCCACAGTTTCCACTTCGGGCCGGAGCAGGCCGAAGGCAAGGTCTACATCCAGTCGTCACTGCACGCCGACGAATTGCCGGGCATGCTGGTGGCCTGGCACTTGAAGGCGCGCCTGGCGGAGCTGGCTGCGGCCGGCCGCCTGCGCAGCGAGATCGTGCTGGTGCCGATCGCCAACCCGACCGGCCTGGAACAGGTGTTGATGGACATCCCCCTGGGCCGCTACGAGCTGGAAAGCGGGCAGAACTTCAACCGCCTGTTTGTCGACCTGTCCGACGAGGTTGGCAATCAAGTCGAAGGCCTGCTGGGAGATGATCCTGCGCACAACGTCGAACTGATCCGCGATGCGCTGACCATGGCCCTGGCGGCGCAAACGCCCGTCACACAACTGGAATCCCAACGCCTGGTGCTGCAACGCCTGGCGTGTGATGCCGACATGGTGCTGGACCTGCACTGCGACTTCGAAGCCGTGGCGCACCTGTACACCACCCCCGAAGCGTGGCCCCGGGTGGAGCCGCTGGCGCGCTATATCGGTTCGGAAGCCAGCCTGTTGGCCACCGACTCCGGCGGGCAGTCATTCGATGAATGCTTCACGCTGGTGTGGTGGCAATTGCAGCAACGGTTTGGCGAGCACTTCCCGATCCCGATGGGCAGCTTTTCGGTGACCGTCGAGTTGCGCGGCCAGGGCGACGTCAACCACGGCCTGGCCAGCCTCGACTGCCAGGCGATCATCGATTACCTGATTCACTTCGGCGCAATCAGCGGCGAGCCGGCATCGCTGCCGGAATTGCCCTACCCCGCCACACCGCTGGCGGGCGTCGAGCCGGTGGCCACACCCGTGGGCGGCTTGCTGGTATTCAGCGCGCTGCCTGGGGAATACGTGGACGCCGGGCAACTGATCGCCGAAATCATCGACCCCATTTCCGACCGCGTAACGCCAGTGCATTGCCGCAATGCCGGGCTGCTTTACGCTCGTTCGCTGCGGCGCATGGCCACTGCCGGGATGGTCATTGCCCATGTCGCCGGCACTGAAGCCTATCGCAGCGGCTACCTACTTTCGCCTTGAGGATGCACGCCCCATGTACAAATTGACCGTTGAAGGCCTGCATAAAAGCTATGGCGACAATGAGGTGCTCAAAGGTGTCTCGCTCAAGGCCAGGACCGGTGATGTGATCAGCTTGATCGGCGCCAGTGGCTCGGGCAAGAGTACCTTTTTGCGGTGTATCAATTTTCTTGAACAGCCGAATGACGGCGCCATGACGCTGGATGGGCAGCAGATTCGCATGGTCAGCGACCGCCATGGGATGCGCGTGGCGGATGATGCTGAGTTGCAGCGCCTGCGTACGCGGTTGGCGATGGTGTTTCAGCATTTCAATCTGTGGAGCCACATGAGTGTGCTGGAGAACATCACCATGGCGCCGCGCCGGGTGCTGGGTTGCAGCAAGAAGGACGCCGAGGATCGCGCTCGCCGGTATCTGGACAAGGTTGGGTTGCCGGCGCGGGTGGCCGGTCAATATCCGGCGTTTTTGTCGGGTGGCCAGCAACAGCGGGTGGCGATTGCCCGGGCGCTGGCGATGGAGCCAGAGGTGATGCTGTTTGACGAGCCGACTTCGGCGCTGGACCCGGAGTTGGTGGGTGAGGTGTTGAAGGTGATCCAGGGTTTGGCTGAGGAAGGCCGGACGATGATCATGGTGACCCATGAGATGAGCTTTGCGCGCAAGGTGTCGAGCCAGGTGCTGTTTTTGCACAAGGGGTTGGTGGAGGAACAGGGGTCGCCGGAGGATGTGCTGGGTAATCCGAAGAGCGAGCGGTTGCAGCAGTTTTTGAGTGGGAATTTGAAGTAGCCCGCAGGGGTTGGGTGTATATCCGTTATTTAGGTAACGGCCACTTATGGTTCCGCTCTTACAGCGGCTCACTTTTGAACAGCGCAAAAGTAAGCAAAACGCTCTTGCCCCACCACTCGGCACCTCGCCTAGGCTCGGTGTGCCCTCACTCCGGCTTTGGACCGTGGGCCGCCGTCATGGGCCATCCCTGGCCCAGGACGGCTAACCTGGCGTCCTGCCAGGTTACCCACGCTCCAAAGCCTGCGTTCGGCCAGCGTGGTTTAACGGGGCGCCTAAGATCAAAATCAAGATCAAAAGCAAAAGCACAGCGGCCTACCGGCCGGCTTGAGTGTTGAAGAGCAAAATCAAAAGCTAAAGCGGGCACGGTCAAATGTGGGAGCTGGCTTGCCTGCGATGGCATCAACTGGGTGTACCTGATACACCGAGGTGTCTGCATCGCAGGCAAGCCAGCTCCCACAGAAAAGCAGATCTGTTTTCGCTCTGGTTTTTGATCTGGCTTTTAACACTCAGGTCGGCTTTCAGGCCGCCGTGCTTTTGCTTTTGATTTTGATCTGCGAGCCCCGTCAACCACGATGGCCGCAAGTAGGCACGGTGGAGCGGGTAAATCGGCAAGGATGCCGATTTAGCCGCGCCGGGCCATGGATGGCCCGTCGCGGCGGCCCGCGGAATCGGGCCGGAGTGCGGGCATGCCGAGCCTAGGCGAGGCACCGAGTGGTGGGGCAAAGCGTTTTTTGGTTACTTTTTTAGGCGTTTGTAAAAAAGTGACCCGCTGTAAGAGCGGAACCATAAGCAGCCGTTACCTAAATAACGGATATACACCCCCCCCCAAAAAAATCGCAGTTAAACCTTTCCCCCACCCCAAAGGTCTCTGAATTACCCCCCCAGAGCCCCAAGCATGGCCAAATCCCCCAACTTCGCCAAAGACTGGTTCACCGCCAAGGGCTGGAAACCGTTCGCCTTCCAAAAAGACGTATGGCACGCAGTCAAGGAAGGCCAGTCGGGACTGCTCCACGCCAGCACCGGCGCCGGGAAAACCTACGCCCTGTGGTTCGCCGCCCTCAACCGCTTCGCCATCACCGAAACCACACCCCGCAAACGCAAAGCCCCCGCCGAACCGCTGGCCGTCCTGTGGATCACCCCAATGCGCGCCCTGGCCGCCGACACCGCCCGCGCCCTTGAGGCCCCGCTCGAATCACTGAAAATCCCCTGGACCGTCGGCCTGCGCACCGGCGACACCAGCAGCAGCGAACGCGCCCGCCAAACCCGCCGTCTGCCCACCACCCTGATCACCACCCCGGAAAGCCTCACGCTGATGCTCGCCCGCGCCGACAGCCAGCCCAGCCTGTCGCACCTGCGCATGGTGGTAGTGGACGAATGGCACGAACTGATCGGCAACAAACGCGGCGTGCAATTGCAACTGGCCCTCGCCCGCCTGCGGCAATGGCAACCCGAGCTGATTGTGTGGGGCATTTCCGCAACCCTGGGTAATCAGGCCCACGCGTTGGAGGTGTTGATCCCACAAGGCGGCGGGATCAACGTCCAAGGCCAAACCACCAAACAGTTGCGAGTGGACACCCTGTTGCCACCGGTTATCGAGCGCTTTCCGTGGGCCGGCCATATCGGCCTGAAAATGCTCCCGCAAGTGGTGGCCGAAGTTGATGCCAGCAGCAGTTGCCTGGTGTTTACCAACACACGGGCACAATCGGAAATCTGGTACCAGGCCCTGCTCGACGCGCGCCCCGACTGGGCCGGAGTGATTGCCCTGCACCACGGCTCGCTGTCCCGGGAAACCCGGGACTGGGTGGAGCGAGCCCTGAAGGAGGGGCAACTGAAGGCCGTGGTGTGTACGTCGAGCCTGGACCTGGGGGTAGATTTCCTGCCGGTGGAACGGGTACTGCAGATTGGCTCCGCCAAGGGCGTAGCCCGGCTGATGCAGCGCGCAGGGCGCTCCGGCCACGCACCGGGCCGGCCGTCGCGGGTCACGCTGGTGCCAACCCACAGCCTGGAAATGGTGGAAGCCGCTGCCGCGCAGGACGCCATCGCTGAACGGCGCATAGAAGCGCGCCAGTCGCCTCACAAGCCGTTGGATGTGCTGGTGCAGCATCTGGTGAGCATGGCGCTGGGCGGCGGCTTTGTGCCGGATGAGCTGCTGGCGGAGGTGCGCACCGCGTGGACCTATCGTGACCTGAGCGCAGCAGATTGGGCCTGGGCCCTGGGTTTCGTGCGCCATGGTGGCCTGTCACTGACGGCCTACCCGGATTACCGCCGCGTCGAGCCGGACGAACACGGCATCTGGCGCGTCCCCGACGCACGCCTGGCGCGGCGCCATCGCATGAGCGTGGGTACGATCGTCAGCGACGCCAGCATCCAGCTGAAATTCTGGAGCAAAGGCGGCGGTGGCAAGACCCTGGGCAGTGTCGAGGAAGGCTTTATTGCACGACTGAAGCCAGGGGATGGTTTCCTGTTCGCCGGCCGCTTGCTGGAGTTGGTGCGGGTGGAAAACATGACTGCTTATGTGAAGCGCAGCACCGCGAAAAAGGCTGCCGTGCCACGCTGGAACGGCGGGCGCATGCCTCTTTCCAACGAGCTGGCCCAGGCGGTGGTCGAGCGCTTTGATGCGGCTGCCCACGGTCACTATCTCGGCCCGGAGATGCAAGCGGTGCAACCCTTGCTGGAAACCCAGCTGCGCTGGTCCGGACTGCCGACCCGCGATCACTTGCTGGCCGAGGCCCTCAAGTCACGGGAAGGCTGGCATCTGTTCCTGTATCCGTTTGCCGGGCGCCAGGTGCATCTGGGGCTGGCGAGCCTGCTGGCCTGGCGCGTCAGCCGGCGGCAGGCGGTGACGTTCTCGATTGCGGTCAATGACTATGGGCTGGAACTGCTGAGTGCCACCGAAGTGGATTGGCCTGAGTTATTGGGCGGCGAACTGCTGAACGCGGATCATCTGCTGGATGACGTGGTAGCCAGCCTGAATGCCGGTGAGCTGGCCCTGCGACGTTTTCGCGAGATCGCGCGGATCGCCGGGCTGGTGTTCGCAGGCTATCCGGGCGCGCCGAAAAGTACGCGTCAGGTCCAGGCTTCCAGCGGTTTGTTCTTTGAGGTATTCAAGCAATATGACCCGCAGAACCTGCTGCTGACCCAGGCCGGGGAAGAAGTCCTGCGGGATGAGCTGGATATTCGTCGCCTGGAAGAGACCTTGCGCCACCTGTCTGGGTTGAAGCTGGACCTGCATCGCATCAAACGGCCTACGCCGTTGGCCTTTCCGCTGCTGGTGGAACGTTTTCGGGAAAGCCTGAGCTCGGAAAAACTCTCGGAGCGGATTGCGCGGATGGTCAAGGATCTGGAAAAAGTCGCCGATAACGGGAAGCCCTGATGCCCGCTCATTACCCGATACATCTGGCGGAAGAAGCGCTGTGGTTGCTCGCGGACAAGGCGGTGTACTGGCCTGCGAGAAAGTGCCTGCTGATCGCCGACGCGCATTTTGGCAAGGCGTCGGCCTATCGCAGCCTGGGCCAGCCAGTGCCACAGGGCACGACGACGGCCAACCTGCAGCGCCTGGACCGGTTGTTGGCGGCTTTCCCCGGCGCGCAGGTGATCTTTCTCGGCGACTTTCTCCACGGGCCCGGCTCTCACGCCAGCGGCACCCTGAACGCCCTGAGAGCCTGGCGTGAGCGTCATGCAGGCGTGGCGCTCACGCTGATTCGCGGCAACCACGACAAACGCGCCGGCGACCCGCCTGGCGATCTGAACATTGAGGTGGTGACCGAACCCTTGCTGATGGGCCCGTTTGCCTTGCAGCACGAGCCCGACGCCCATGCCAGCCACCATGTGCTGGCCGGGCACGTGCATCCGGTGTATCGCCTGCGGGGCAAGGGCCGGCAAAGCTTGCGCCTGCCGTGCTTCCTGATCGGCAACCAAGTCAGCCTGCTACCGGCGTTCGGCGCTTTTACCGGGGGTTATTCAGTGACGCAGGAAGAAGGCAGCCGGATCTTCGTGATCGGAGACCAGGAAGTATGGCCAGTGCGTTGAGCAACTGACCATTGGCGACACGTGCAGGAAATCAGGCCACAGGGGCGGGAGGCGGTTCGTCAGGCAGAGTAGGTTCGCCAGGCTCTTCAGGCTGGTTGGGCCAGGGATCATCGGGACCTGGCTGGCCGGGAATGCCGCCTGCGGCGGGATCGGCCATCAAGGACCAGGCCATCACACCAATCTGGTTGGGTTCAAGCCGGGCGAGTTCGGCGCTGATTCGCGGATCGAGCTTCATAGGGGACTCCTCAAGCGTGGCCCGGCGCGTTGTGCACGCGTCGGGGCAGTACACCCAATAGAGTGCATGCCCGCTGACAAATTCCCTTAGCCTGTAAGACGATTCGATCAAGTGCGTGGGAGAGTGACGCCGCGCTGGCCCTGATACTTGCCGCCACGGTCCTTATAGGACACTTCGCACTCTTCGTCGGATTCGAAGAACAGCATCTGCGCCACGCCTTCGTTGGCGTAGATTTTTGCCGGCAAGGTGGTGGTGTTGGAGAACTCCAGGGTGACGTGCCCTTCCCATTCCGGCTCCAGCGGCGTCACGTTGACGATGATGCCGCAGCGCGCGTAGGTGCTTTTGCCCAGGCAGATAGTCAGGACATTACGCGGGATACGGAAGAATTCGACGGTGCGCGCCAGGGCAAAGGAGTTTGGCGGGATGATGCAGACGTCGCTCTTGACGTCGACGAAGCTTTTTTCGTCGAAGTTTTTCGGATCGACGGTTGCCGAGTTGATGTTGGTGAACACCTTGAACTCATCGGCGCAGCGTACGTCGTAGCCGTAGCTGGAAACCCCGAACGAGATCAGCCGCTCAGCGCCTTCGCCACGCATCTGGCGCTCCACGAAGGGCTCGATCATGCCGTGCTCTTGCGCCATGCGGCGAATCCACTTGTCCGATTTGATGCTCATGGCGGGTGTCCTGAATAGCGAGGTGAAAAAATTCTGTTGGGCATCTTACCGGGGCTGGCCCCGTGGTTCAAAGGGGCGGCTGTTTTTCTTGGCGCCGCGCAGCCCCTGCTGGGCGGGGCGCACCTTCAATCGTGGGGTGTTGGTGCGGTATCAGGGTGCCGCCAGTCACGAAAATAGAGAAACCTTCGGAAATACCATTGGCACGTTCCGGAAAAAGGGTTAAGGTGGCGCCACTGTGCTGCTTGTGTCACTGAGAATCTCTACACGATATGTTGAATTTCGATCCAACCATCTCCAAGAATTTTTCCTGCTCTTTGCACTCAGTCTCGGCCAGGGCTTTTCCTGAGTCGCAGTTAACTTTGTCCAAGGAGATACACCATGTCTAATCGCCAAACTGGTACCGTTAAGTGGTTCAACGATGAAAAAGGCTTCGGCTTCATCACTCCACAATCCGGTGACGACCTGTTCGTTCACTTCAAAGCTATCCAATCCGACGGCTTCAAAAGCCTGAAAGAAGGCCAACAGGTTTCTTTCATCGCTACCCGCGGTCAGAAAGGCATGCAAGCTGAAGAAGTTCAAGTTATCTAACTTGTACTGATTTAGTCGAAAAGCCCCGCCCTCAAAAGCGGGGCTTTTTTGTGCCCGCTCGTTCCTACGCTCTGTGTGGGAATGCCTCTTGTGACGCTCTGCGTCACGCTTTGGGACGCGGAGCGTCCTGGGCTGCATTCCCACGCAGAGCGTGGGAACGAGCAAAGCGGGGCTTTTTTTGTGCTCGGGATTTGCCAATCACACGATGTAATTCCATGCACAAAAAAATGTGGGAGCGGGCTTGCTCGCGAAAGCGGTGAATCAGTCGCCAGATAGGCTGACTGAAACACCGTTTTCGCGAGCAAGCCCGCTCCCACATTTCATCCTGCGTCGTTTATTGAAACAACGACTCACTCGACAAGCCATTCTTCTCGAGGATCTCGCGCAAGCGCTTGAGGCCCTCGACCTGGATCTGCCGCACCCGCTCACGGGTCAAGCCAATCTCCAGGCCAACATCTTCCAGGGTGCTGCTTTCGTGGCCGCGCAGCCCGAAGCGGCGAATCACCACCTCACGCTGTTTGTCCGTCAGCTCCGAAAGCCACTGGTCGATGCTTTGCGACAGATCGTCGTCCTGCAGCAACTCACATGGGTCCGTAGGACGATCATCGGTCAGGGTGTCCAGCAGGGTTTTATCCGAATCCGGACCCAGCGAGACATCGACGGAAGACACCCGCTCATTGAGACCGAGCATGCGCTTGACCTCTCCCACCGGTTTTTCCAGCAGGTTGGCGATTTCTTCAGGCGAAGGTTCATGATCGAGTTTCTGTGTCAGCTCACGCGCCGCCCGCAGGTAGACGTTGAGCTCCTTGACCACATGGATCGGCAACCGGATCGTACGGGTCTGATTCATGATCGCCCGTTCGATGGTCTGACGAATCCACCAGGTGGCGTAGGTCGAAAAGCGGAAGCCCCGCTCAGGGTCGAACTTTTCCACCGCCCGGATCAGGCCGAGATTGCCCTCTTCGATCAAGTCCAACAGGGACAGCCCACGATTGACGTAGCGTCGGGCGATTTTCACCACCAGTCGCAGGTTGCTTTCAATCATGCGCTTGCGCCCAGCCGGATCGCCCTTTTGCGACAAGCGCGCAAAATGGACTTCTTCTTCGGGAGTGAGCAGAGGGGAAAAGCCGATTTCATTGAGGTACAACTGAGTCGCGTCGAGCGCCCGTGTGTAATCAATGTACTTGTGTTGCTTTAACGCGGTGGAGTTCTTGGATTTGGTGCGAACTGAAGGTACAGCAGGTCCCTCATTCGACATCGATTCCGTATCGATGACAGTCTCCATAAGGAGAACCTCATCGTCGATGTCAAACTCCGGCGCTTCTTTACTGAGAGCCATTGTTATAGTCCTTTGGTGAGTTCGACCTCAAGCTCAAGCGACGCCTTTATCCTTGGCAACGCTGGAGCCTGTTCCTACTACGTGAGGAACAGGCTGTGCAACACATCAACGACGGGGAAGGAATTGCAGCGGATCAACAGGCTTCCCTTGGCGGCGAATCTCAAAGTGCAGTTTCACCCGGTCTGTACCAGTTGACCCCATTTCGGCAATTGTCTGTCCGACTTTGACCTGCTGCCCCTCCCGAACCAACAGCCTGCGGTTGTGACCGTAGGCACTGACGTAGGTATCGCTGTGTTTGATGATGACCAGCTCGCCGTAGCCCCGTAAACCACTCCCGGCGTATACCACTGTCCCATCAGACGCAGCTAAAACAGGCTGTCCCAAATCCCCGGCGATATCAATGCCTTTATTCAAACTACCGTTTGAAGAGAATTTTCCAATAAGGATGCCATTTGAGGGCCATCCCCAGCCGGTCGGTGCGGGCCCCGCCGGCGGCATCGGCGCAGGTGCCGGCTTGCTCGCAACGCTAGGCGCGGCGGTGCCTGCAGGCCGGGTGATGATGGTGGTCTTGCTCGAAGACGACGGCGAAGAAGCCGTGTTTGTGACTACCGCGGTCGGTGTTGAACCGGTTCGTCCATCGAAACGAATGGTCTGACCTGGATGTATCGTGTATGGCACAGGGATGTTGTTACGGGCGGCGAGCGCCTTGTAATCCCAGCCATAACGAAAGGCGATCGAGAACATCGTATCGCCCTTGCGCACGACGTATTGGCCTGTGGTAACGGTAGGTTTCTGCGGTACCGCGTTATTGCGGTCGACCACCCGCGCACCACCGGATGGCGTGCTTGAACAAGCCGCCAGCAAGGAACTCAAGACAAGGCCAATCACCAGTCGCTGAAAGCTTGTTTGACTCATACGCTGTGCAATGACCGTGAGACTCACCCGCCGCTCCCTTTGTGGTGGCTGACTATGAACGCCTGTATCAGGCTTGAAATATGACGCAAGTATAACTGGCCGTTGGGTTTTTACTGGAAACACGACTCTAAAGAAAATTTCATCATGTTTAACTCCGACGGCTGATGATGTGGACTCAACAGACCCCGCTGTAAGACACATACCCGGCAATAGAATTCAGTACGCAGGAATAATTGATCAGGCCAGCGGACCGTTGAGCAGCGGGACAAAACGCACGGCGCCGAGCACATGCCGGGAAAAGCCCTCTTCCTCGCGAATGATCAACATTAATTGTTGCACTTCGCCGGAGCCCACCGGAATCACCAGGCGCCCGCCGGGAGCCAATTGATCGAGCAACGCCTGGGGCACGTCGGTCGCCACGGCGGTGACGATAATGCCGTTGTATGGCGCCAGTGCCGGCCAGCCTTCCCAGCCATCGCCCCAACGGAATACCACGTTGCGCAGGTTCAACTCCACCAGGCGTTCCTTGGCCCGGTCTTGCAACACCTTGATGCGCTCCACGGAAAACACCCGCTCCACCAGCTGCGACAACACGGCCGTCTGGTAGCCGGAGCCGGTGCCGATTTCCAGCACCTTGTCCAGCGGGCCCGCCGCCAGCAGCAACTCACTCATCCGCGCCACCATATAGGGCTGGGAGATGGTCTGGTTGTGGCCGATGGGCAAGGCTGTGTCTTCATAGGCGCGGTGCGCCAGGGCTTCATCGACAAACAGATGCCGCGGGGTACGCCGGATGACTTCCAGCACCTGGGCATTGGACAGCCCTTCTTCATACAGGCGCTGGATCAATCGCTCGCGGGTGCGCTGGGAGGTCATCCCGATGCCCCGGCGCAGCAGGTCGTCTTGTTCACGAGCCATCAGCGCAGCCCCTCCAGCCAGCCATCGAGGCTACTGAAGGCATCACTGAAGGTGCGATCGAGTTGCAACGGGGTAATCGAGACATAACCTTGCATCACCGCATGAAAGTCCGTGCCCTCGCCACCGTCCTCGGCATCGCCGGCAGCGGCAATCCAGTACCCTTCCCTGCCACGCGGGTCGACCACCTTCAGCGGCGCTGCCGCACGGGCACGGTGGCCGAGGCGGGTCAGCTGGATACCGCGAATGTGGTCCAGGGGCAGATTGGGAATATTGACGTTGAGCACCGTGCGCGGCGGCAGGACCAGGGTGTCATGGGCCTCCACCAGCTTGCGGGCGAAATACGCCGCAGTCGCCAGGTTGTCCAATTGACGGGACGCAAACGAAAAAGCGAACGAGGTCCGACCGAGGAAGCGCCCTTCAAGGGCTGCCGCCACCGTACCGGAATACAGCACGTCGTCACCCAGGTTGGCGCCCAGGTTGATCCCGGAAACCACCAGGTCCGGCTCGCGGTCCAGCAGGCTGTTGATCGCCAGGTGCACGCAGTCGGTCGGCGTGCCATTCACGCTGATAAAGCCGTTGGGCAACGTCTGTGTATGCAACGGACGGTCGAGCGTCAGCGAGCTGCTGGCGCCGCTTTTGTCCTGGTCCGGGGCAACCACCACGCACTCGGCGTAATCCGCCAGCGCAGCATGAAGCGCGGCAAGGCCGGGTGCAGTGACCCCGTCGTCGTTAGATATCAGAATACGCATGGGCTGTCCGTCTGCCCCACCGGCACCAGATCTACAAGCTCGCGCACCAAGACAGTGGCGAAGCATCCAGCCGGCAGGACGAATTCCAATTGCAGAATGTCAGGTTCGGGATAATGCCACGTCAACCCGCCAATGGGCAGTCGAAGAATGCGACGTTCCTGGCTCATGCCGGCTTTCACCAGCCAATCCCGCAGTTCGGCTTCACCGTCGGCAATCGCCTGTTCCAGCGCAAAGGTTGCCCCCGCCGCCGGCGAATCACCTTCGCCCCACTGCGGGCCGGTGGGATGCAGGTCGAGGATTGCCAGGCGCGGGTCGCTGCATTCAGCCTCCCCCGCCGGGAAAAAGCTGCGGCTGTCGGTAAACGCCAGCAAGTCACCGACCTGGGCGCGCTGCCAGGAACCGTCGGCCACCCGCGCCGCCAGCACTTTATTGAACAGGAAGCTGCGGGCCGTCGAGAGCAGGCGCGAACGCACATTGCGCTGCTCCGGCAAGGCCTTGCGCGCCGCCCAGTCACGGGCATCGACGACGTTGCCGCCGTTATGGCCGAAACGCTGGGCGCCGAAATAGTTGGGAATGCCTTGCCTGGCGATCAGTTGCAGGCGGGCGTCGATGGCCGCCGCATCCCCGGCAAACTGGGTCAGGCGCAAGGTAAAGCCGTTGGCCGAATGCGCGCCGCGCTGCAGCTTGCGCTTGTGACGGCCGGTCTTGAGGATCTTCAGGGTGTCGTTTTCAGCCGCGCTCAGGTCCGGGTCCGCCTTGCCCGGCAACTGCACGCTGAACCACTGGCGTGTCAGCGCCTGGCGGTCCTTGAGCCCGGCGTAGCTGACGGTACGCAACGGCACGCCCGCCGCCTTGGCAATCCGCCGCGCCGCCTCTTCGGTATTCAGGCCGCGCTTTTCCACCCACAACCACAGGTGTTCACCCTCGCCGGTCAGCGGGATATCCAGCACTTCATCCACCTGGAAGTCTTCAGCGGTGGCCTTCAGAACAGCGCTGCCCAAGGCCTCGCCATAGGCACGCGGGCCCAGCAGTTGCAGATCATTCATGCGCGCAGCAACAAGGCAACGGAGTGCACGGCAATGCCCTCTTCGCGACCGGTAAACCCGAGCTTTTCGGTGGTGGTGGCTTTTACGTTCACTTGATCCAACTCAACTTGAAGATCCGCGGCAATCAGCGCGCGCATCGTTTCGATATGCGGGGCCATCTTGGGCGCCTGGGCGACGATGGTGTTGTCGACGTTGCCGACCTTCCAGCCCTTGGCATGGATCAAGCCGACCACGTGACGCAACAGCACACGGCTGTCCGCGCCCTTGAAGGTCGGGTCGGTGTCCGGAAAGTGCTTGCCGATGTCGCCCAACGCGGCTGCGCCGAGCAAGGCATCGCTCAAGGCATGCAGCACCACGTCGCCGTCGGAATGAGCCAGCAACCCGTGGTGGTGCGCGATCCGCACGCCGCCCAGGGTGATGAAATCGCCTTCGGCGAAACGGTGCACATCATAGCCGTGGCCAATACGCATAAAAAAACGCCCCGATTTAATTCAGGGCGTGATTCTACCTACTTTTGCCTCACATTAACCGAGCAAAGCGCGCGCGTGATGGCGTAAGTGGTCTTCGATGAAGCTGGCGATAAAGAAGTAGCTGTGGTCATAGCCCGGTTGCAGGCGCAGCTCCAGCGGATGGTTCGCCGCCCTGGCCGCTTGTTGCAACGCTTCAGGCTTGAGCTGCACCGCGAGGAAATCGTCGCGGTCGCCCTGGTCCACCAGCAATGGCAGCTTTTCCGAGGCTTCGCTGATCAACACGCAGGCATCCCATTCGCGCCATTTCGAGCGCTCTTCGCCGAGGTAGCGGGAGAATGCCTTCTGGCCCCACGGGCAATCCATCGGGTTGTTGATCGGCGAGAACGCCGACACCGACTGATAACGCCCCGGGTTGCGCAAGGCACACACCAGCGCGCCGTGGCCGCCCATGGAGTGGCCGCTGATCCCGCGTTTGGCCGACGCCGGGAAATGCGCCTCGACCAATGCCGGCAACTCCTGCACCACGTAGTCATGCATCCGATAGTGCTGGGCCCAGGGCTCCTGGGTGGCGTTCAGGTAGAAACCGGCGCCCAGGCCAAAGTCCCAGGCGTTGTCCGGATCACCCGGCACACCGGGGCCGCGCGGGCTGGTGTCCGGCGCAACAATGATCAACCCCAGCTCGGCTGCCATGCGTTGCGCGCCGGCCTTCTGCATGAAGTTCTCATCGGTGCAGGTCAGGCCCGATAGCCAGTACAGCACCGGCAATTTGCCGCCCTGCTCCGCTTGCGGCGGCAGGTACACGGCGAAGGTCATGTCGCAACCCAGCACGTCGGAATGATGCTTGTAGCGTTTATGCCAGCCGCCGAAGCTTTTCTGGCACGACAGGTTTTCCAGACTCATGGCCGACCTCAGAAGTGAATGACGGTGCGGATGCTCTTGCCTTCATGCATCAGGTCAAACGCCTTGTTGATATCTTCCAGGCCCATGGTGTGGGTGATGAACGTATCCAGCGGGATTTCACCGGCCTGGGCCATTTCCACATAGCTTGGCAACTCGCTGCGACCGCGCACGCCGCCGAACGCCGAACCGCGCCAGACGCGGCCGGTGACCAGTTGGAACGGACGGGTCGCGATTTCCTGGCCGGCACCGGCCACACCGATGATCACCGACTCGCCCCAACCTTTGTGGCAGCACTCAAGGGCCGCACGCATCAGTTGGACATTGCCGATGCACTCGAAGGAAAAGTCGACGCCGCCGTCGGTCAAATCGACGATCACGTCCTGGATCGGGCGGTCGTAGTCTTTCGGGTTGATGCAGTCGGTGGCACCCAGCTGCCTGGCGATTTCAAACTTGGCCGGGTTGATGTCGATGGCAATGATGCGGACGGCCTTGGCTTTCACCGCGCCGATCACCGCCGACAGGCCGATGCCGCCCAGGCCGAAGATGGCCACGGTGTCGCCCGGCTTGACCTTGGCGGTGTTGATCACTGCACCGATACCGGTGGTGACACCACAGCCCAGCAGGCAGACTTTTTCCAGCGGCGCTTCTTTGGGAATCTTGGCCACGGAGATTTCCGGCAGCACGGTGTATTCGGAGAAGGTCGAAGTGCCCATGTAGTGGAAAATCGGCTGGCCCTTGTAGGAAAAGCGCGAAGTACCGTCGGGCATCAGGCCTTTGCCCTGGGTGGCGCGAATCGCCTGGCAGAGGTTGGTCTTGCCCGACAGGCAGAATTTGCACTTGCCGCATTCCGGGGTGTACAGAGGGATCACGTGGTCGCCCACCGCCACCGAGGTCACGCCTTCGCCGATGGCTTCAACCACGGCGCCGCCCTCGTGGCCGAGGATCGACGGGAAAATGCCTTCCGGGTCCGCGCCCGACAGGGTGTAGGCATCGGTATGGCACACACCGGACGCCACCACCCGCAACAGCACCTCGCCCGCCTTGGGCATGGCCACATCCACTTCAACGATCTCGAGGGGTTTCTTGGCTTCGAAGGCTACGGCCGCGCGGGACTTGATCATCCGGTTTCTCCATCGGGTTAAAAACGTAAGACCGGCAGTGTAAAACATGCTCATCTGATTAATAATCCAGACAAAAGCAAAACATTATTGCCGCACAGGGACAATCAGCATGCTGGAAAACCGCTGGGAGGGCATCGACGAGTTCGTCGCCGTGGCCGAATGCAGCCAATTCACCGCGGCCGCCGAGCGCCTGGGCGTGTCGTCGTCCCATATCAGCCGCCAGGTCGCGCGACTGGAAGAGCGCCTGCAAACACGCTTGCTGTATCGCAGCACGCGCAAGGTGACATTGACCGAAGCCGGCCAGACCTTCCTGCAACATTGCCAGCGATTGCAGGACGGTCGCGAAGAAGCCTTGCGCGCCGTGGGCGACCTGGCCAGCGAGCCCAAGGGAATGTTGCGCATGACCTGCGCAGTGGCTTACGGCGAGCGTTTTATCGTGCCGCTGGTGACGCGGTTCATGGCGCTTTATCCGCAATTGCGCGTGGACGTGGAATTGACCAACCGCCAGCTGGACCTGGTGCACGAAGGCCTGGACCTGGCGATTCGCCTCGGGCGCCTGGCGGATTCGCGCATGGTTGCCAGCCGCCTCGCGCCGCGACGTATGTACCTGTGCGCGTCACCATCCTACCTGGCCAGGTACGGGCGGCCACATAGCTTGTCGGAGTTAAGCCGGCATAACTGCCTGATCGGCAGCTCGGATATTTGGCAACTGGCCCAGGACGGGCGCGAATTTTCCCAGCGGGTACAGGGAAACTGGCGCTGCAACAGCGGGCAAGCGGTGCTGGATGCGGCCCTGCAAGGTGTCGGTCTTTGCCAGTTGCCGGACTATTACGTGCTGGAGCATTTGCACAGCGGCGCACTGGTGTCGTTACTCGAAGCCCATCAACCGCCCAACACCGCGGTTTGGGCGCTGTACCCGCAACAACGCCACCTTTCGCCCAAGGTGCGAAAACTGGTGGACTTTCTCAAGGAGGGCCTGGGCAACCATCCCGTCTACCTGAGATAGACTGCTACGGCCCGGCTGGCTGATCGTCAGGAAGACTGGAAGGCCCGACGCTGGCGCAGCCATTCAAGGTCTTCCGGGCGGGTGACCTTGAGGTTGTCGGAACGGCCTTCGATCAGGCGAGGCGCATGCCCGGCCCATTCCATGGCCGAGGCTTCGTCGGTGATGACCACGTCCGAGACCAGGCTGTCGGCCAAGGCCCGGTGCAGCGCGCCAAGGTGGAACATCTGCGGGGTGTAGGCCTGCCAGATCGGCGTGCGATCAACCGTTTCCAACACGCGCCCGTGCTTGTCGGCGCGCTTGAGGGTGTCCCGCGCCGGCACGGCCAGCAGCCCACCCACGCTGTCGTCGGCCAGTTCAAAGAGCAACTTGTCCAGGTCATCGCGGCTGAGGTTCGGCCGGGCGGCGTCATGCACCAGCACCCAATCGTCATCGCTGGCGCCCTGGCCGTGCAGGTAAAGCAAGGCATTGAGGACCGAACCCGAGCGCTCTTCGCCGCCGTCAACGCGCACAATGCGTGGGTCGGCGGCGCAAGCCAGGGTCGGCCAGTAAGGGTCATCCATCGCAACGCTGACCACCAGCCCCTTGAGGCCCGGATGATCGAGGAAACAGCCAAGGCTGTGTTCGAGAATAGTGCGCCCACCCAATTGCAAGTACTGCTTGGGACGGTCCGCGGCCATACGGGCACCCACGCCCGCGGCAGGAATCACGGCCCAGAAGGCCGGTGACGAAATGCTCATTGGGCCAACTGGTAGAGGGTTTCGCCCTCCTTGACCATGCCCAACTCATGGCGAGCCCGCTCTTCAACGGTCTCCATGCCTTTCTTCAATTCAAGTACTTCGGCATCGAGCACGCGATTGCGCTCCAGCAACACCTCGTTTTCGGCGTGCTGTGCGGCAATTTGCTGGGTCAGTTCGGTGACCTGCGCCAAGCTGCCATTCCCCACCCAAAGGCGGTACTGCAGGCCAGCCAGCAGCAAGAGCAAGACGAGGAACAACCAATTGGGACTGCGCATCGAATATCGGGTATCCAGTGAAAAAAGACAGCCATGCAAAACTTTTGCAGCAACTGATAGCACGAAGCCTGGAAAAACCAGGCTTGTGCTTGTTAGTCATGAGATTAGCGCCGAAATTCACGCTGCCGTGATTTTTCCGACGTAATCCGCTGACCTTTTACCATTTAACAATCAGCCGCGAAACTCGCTGCGACCGTTGTACTTGGCTTTGCCGCCCAGTTGCTCTTCGATACGCAGCAATTGGTTGTACTTGGAAACGCGATCGGAACGGCACAGGGAACCGGTCTTGATCTGCCCAGCCGAAGTGCCCACGGCCAGGTCGGCAATGGTCGAGTCTTCGGTTTCGCCGGAGCGGTGGGAGATCACGGCGGTGTAGCCCGCAGCCTTGGCCATCTGGATGGCTTCCAGGGTTTCTGTCAGGGTGCCGATCTGGTTGAACTTGATCAGGATCGAGTTGGCGATCTTTTTGTCGATGCCTTCTTTCAGGATCTTGGTGTTGGTCACGAACAGGTCGTCGCCCACCAGCTGGATCTTCTCGCCGATCTTGTCGGTCAACACTTTCCAGCCAGCCCAGTCGGACTCGTCCAGGCCGTCTTCGATCGAGATGATCGGGTAGCGCTCGGTCAGGCCCTTGAGGTAGTCAGCAAAACCTTCCGAGGTGAACACGTGGCCTTCGCCGGACAGGTTGTACTTGCCGTCTTCGTAGAATTCGCTGGCCGCGCAGTCCAGGGCCAGGGTCACGTCGGTGCCCAGCTTGTAGCCAGCGTTGGCCACGGCTTCGGAGATCACTTTCAGTGCGTCTTCGTTGGACGCCAGGTTCGGCGCGAAACCACCTTCGTCACCCACTGCAGTGCTCAGGCCACGGGCCTTCAGCACAGCCTTGAGGTGATGGAAAATCTCGGTGCCCATGCGCAGGCCTTCGGAGAAGGTCTTGGCGCCAACCGGCTGCACCATGAATTCCTGGATGTCGACGTTGTTATCAGCGTGCTCGCCACCGTTGATGATGTTCATCATCGGAACCGGCATCGAGTAGACACCCGGAGTGCCGTTCAGGTTGGCGATGTGGGCGTACAGCGGCAGGTCCTGGTCCTGTGCAGCGGCCTTGGCAGCGGCCAGGGACACGGCGAGGATGGCGTTGGCGCCCAGGCTGCCTTTGTTTTCGGTACCGTCGAGCTTGATCATCGCGTGATCGAGGGCTTTCTGGTCAAGTGGATCCTTGCCCAGCAGCAGGTCGCGGATCGGGCCATTGATGTTGGCCACCGCCTTGAGTACACCCTTGCCCAGGTAACGGCTCTTGTCGCCATCACGCAGTTCCAGTGCTTCGCGGGAACCTGTGGAAGCACCGGACGGCGCGCAGGCGCTGCCGATGATGCCGTTATCGAGAAGCACGTCGGCTTCGACGGTAGGGTTGCCACGGGAGTCGAGAACTTCACGACCTTTGATGTCGACGATTTTTGCCATTGTTGTAAACACTCCAAAGTTGACGAAAACGACGCAGCTGAAGGAAATCTTTTGACCGACCGCAAGGGTGGAACAACGGGCAGGCTTGCAGGCGACAAGGCTCAGGCCTGCGGGCCTGAGCGTAAAGCGAGGGAAAGTCTACCGGAGAAATGGCGCTTACGCGGTCTCTACCGTCGGAAAACTCTTGACCAGGTCGTCCAACTGCTTCAACTGGGCCAGGAATGGCTCCAGCTTGTCCAGGCGCAGGGCGCATGGGCCGTCGCACTTGGCGTTGTCCGGGTCCGGGTGGGCTTCCAGGAACAAACCTGCCAGGGACTGGCTGATGCCGGCCTTGGCCAGGTCCAGTACCTGGGCACGGCGCCCGCCAGCGGAATCGGCGCGACCACCGGGCATTTGCAGCGCGTGGGTCACGTCGAAGAACACTGGGTATTCGAACTGTTTCATGATGCCGAAACCGAGCATGTCCACCACGAGGTTGTTGTAGCCGAAGCTCGAACCACGCTCGCAGAGGATCAACTGGTCGTTACCCGCTTCCACGCACTTGTTCAGGATATGTTTCATTTCCTGAGGCGCGAGGAACTGGGCTTTCTTGATATTGATCACAGCGCCGGTCTTGGCCATCGCGACCACGAGGTCGGTCTGGCGCGACAGGAAGGCCGGCAACTGGATGATGTCGCACACCTCGGCAACCACGGCAGCCTGCTCAGGCTCGTGGACGTCGGTGATGATCGGCACGCCGAAGGCTTGCTTGATGTCCTGGAAGATCCGCATGCCTTCTTCAAGGCCCGGGCCGCGGTAGGAGGTCACGGACGAACGGTTGGCCTTGTCGAAGCTGGCCTTGAATACGTAGGGGATACCGAGTTTCTCGGTCACCTTCACGTACTCTTCACAGACCTGCATCGCCATGTCGCGGCTTTCCAGCACGTTCATGCCGCCGAACAGCACCATGGGCTTGTCGTTGGCAATCTCGATGTCGCCTACGCGAATGATCTTCTGGGCCATCAGGTTTACGCCTTCTTCTGATGTTGCGTCAGTGCTGCTTTAACGAAGCCGCTGAACAACGGGTGACCGTCGCGCGGGGTCGAGGTGAACTCCGGGTGGAACTGGCAAGCCACGAACCATGGATGATCCGGTGCTTCAACCACTTCAACCAGCGCGCCATCACCGGAACGACCGGAGATTTTCAGGCCGGCTTCCATGATTTTCGGCAGCAGGTTGTTGTTCACTTCGTAGCGGTGACGGTGACGCTCGACAATCACGTCCTTGCCGTAGCAATCGTGAACCAGGGACCCCGGCTCCAGCAGGCAATCCTGCGCGCCGAGGCGCATGGTGCCGCCCAGGTCGGAGGCCTCGGTACGGGTTTCGACGGCGCCGGTGGCATCTTCCCACTCGGTGATCAGGCCCACGACCGGATGGCCGCTGGTGCGATCGAACTCGGTGGAGTTGGCGTCTTTCCAGCCCATCACGTTACGAGCGAACTCGATGACCGCCACTTGCATGCCCAGGCAGATCCCCAGGTACGGCACCTTGTTCTCACGAGCGTACTGGACGGCAGTGATCTTGCCTTCCACGCCACGCAGACCGAAGCCGCCCGGAACCAGGATGGCGTCAACGCCTTCCAGCAACGCGGTGCCCTGGTTCTCGATGTCTTCGGAGTCGATGTAGCGCAGGTTGACCTTGGTGCGGTTGCTGATGCCCGCGTGGCTCATCGCTTCGATCAGCGACTTGTAGGCGTCCAGCAGCTCCATGTACTTGCCGACCATGGCGATGGTGACTTCATGCTCAGGGTTGAGCTTGGCGTCGACCACGGCTTCCCACTCGGACAGATCGGCGCCGCCACACTGCAGGCCGAAGCGCTCGACGACAAAATCATCCAGGCCCTGGGAATGCAGGATGCCCGGGATCTTGTAGATGGTGTCGGCGTCTTCCAGGGCGATTACCGCACGTTCTTCAACGTTGGTGAACTGGGCGATCTTGCGACGGGACGCGATGTCGATCGCGTGGTCGGAGCGGCACACCAGCACGTCCGGCTGCAGGCCGATGGAACGCAGTTCCTTGACCGAGTGCTGGGTAGGCTTGGTTTTGGTTTCGCCGGCGGTGGCGATGTACGGCACCAGCGTCAGGTGCATCAGCATCGCGCGCTTGGCGCCGACTTCGAAACGCAACTGGCGGATGGCTTCGAGGAACGGTTGGGATTCGATGTCACCCACGGTGCCACCGATCTCGACCATCGCCACGTCGGCATCGCCTGCACCCTTGATGATGCGGCGCTTGATTTCGTCGGTGATGTGCGGGATCACCTGGATGGTTGCACCCAGGTAGTCACCACGGCGCTCCTTGCGCAGCACGTGCTCGTAGACACGGCCGGTGGTGAAGTTGTTGTTCTGGGTCATGGTCGTGCGGATGAACCGCTCGTAGTGGCCCAGGTCCAGGTCGGTCTCGGCGCCGTCGTGGGTGACGAACACTTCACCGTGCTGGAACGGGCTCATGGTGCCCGGGTCAACGTTGATGTACGGGTCCAGCTTGAGCATGGTGACCTTAAGTCCCCGCGCCTCCAGGATGGCCGCCAATGAAGCGGAGGCAATGCCTTTCCCCAATGAAGAAACAACACCGCCCGTGACGAATATGTAGCGCGTCATGAAAAACCCTAGAAGTCTGCGTTAAAGCGGTCCGAGCCGCCGGGGAAAGCGAAGGAAGGCCGAAGCCCCCGATCACCTGCATTAATCACAGTGCACCTTTCAAAAAAACCGCCGCGTTGTGACAGACCAGCAATGAAACACCGGTACGTTGATCGCTACACATTTTTTGGAATCGCCCAGCAAAGACTGCTTGGTAATCGGCAACTGCTGCGATTCAGGCGAATCCACAGAAGTTGTATCAAGAAGGGAGCGTAGTCTACCGGAAAGGCTCTATCAGCTCAAACCTTGATCGCAGGTTGGTGGCATCCAATGTAATTGCCAGCCGGTACCGCCACCCGCCGCAAGCCCCGGCAGGTTGGCCACAGCCAGCAATTGCTGGCCCTGATACAGCAGCGGCAATCTGCCACGGATGAAGCCTGGCACCGCACTTTCGTTAAGCAAGCGCTTCAGGTCGCGCCGGCCCCGGCCTGGCAATTCCATGATTTCACCGCCCTGGCGATAACGGATGCTCAGGGGGCCTTCGGGTGCACTGCCGCTGAAGCGCACTTGGCCGTTACCGGGTAACTGTAGTGGGTTTTGCGGGTGCGGCCAGCTCACCGATGCGTCAGAAAATTCCGACCAACTGGCAGGTAACCACCAGATAAGTCCACCACAACGGTGCAATTGGCCGTCGGCCAGGCGCCACAGTGGCTGTGCATCGTGTTTGGCGTCGCGCAAGGTCGCCCAGCCGGTCCAGTGGTCACTGTCGGGCAAGCGTGTCAGCGGTGTCAGCCAGTGCCTAAGTGCGTTGCGCTGGCGGGCCTCGGAGAGCGCGGCAAGCGGTTCAAGGGTCAGCGAAGGCAATGCCAGCCAGGGAAACACCGGGTGCTGGCTGGCGGCCAGCAGGTCCATCTGCGCCAGTTCGTCGAGCAAGCCGTGGGCTTCGCTCAGATGTTCGGCGCTGCGGGCCATGGTGCTGACGGCTTGGGGCCAACGTTCAGTCAGGTGTGGGAAAACATGGTGGCGCAGGTAATTGCGGGAGAAACGCGGATCAGCGTTCGACGGGTCTTCGATCCAGGTCAATTGATGTTCACGGGCGTAGGCTTCAAGCTCGGCGCGAGACACATCCAGCAAGGGTCGCACCAGATAGCCATCTGCCAAAGGGCGTTGCGCGGGCATTGCCGCCAGGCCACGCACGCCAGCCCCACGCAACAGCCGAAACAGTAAGGTTTCTGCCTGATCGTCACGGTGCTGGCCCGTGACCAGCAACTCCCCTGCCCCGGTGACCTCGGCAAACGCCTGATACCGCGCGTCACGGGCCGCGCGCTCCAGGCTTGCACCTTGTTGCACTTGCACGCGGATCACCCGCAGAGGCACGCACAAGGCGTCGCACACGGACTGGCAATGGGCCGGCCACGCATCCGCCGCAGCTTGCAGCCCATGATGAACATGGATAGCGCTGAGTGGCGGGAGCTTGTCGATTTTGGCCAGCGTGGCCAGGAGGTGCAGCAGGACGGTGGAGTCGAGGCCGCCGGAGAAGGCGATATGCCAGGCCGGGGCGTTGCGCCAGGGCGCGACGGCTTGCAGGAGCTTGGCGGTTAACGTGGGCTTCATAGCAAAGTACGCCATCAATCTGGAATGCGATAACCAGCATACACAAGGCAAATGTGGGAGCGGGCTTGCTCGCGAATGCAGTGTGTCAGTCGCCAACTATATTGACTGAATCACCGCCTTCGCGAGCAAGCCCGCTCCCACACAAGCCCGCTCCCACATTTAGTAACGCGTCGGCTTAGAGACCGTAGCTCATCAGGCGCTCGTAACGACGGGCCAGCAGTGCCTCGTTGTCGAACTTCTTGAGCATCGCCAGCTGCGAGCTGAGTTCGGCACGAATGGTCGCGGCAGCGGCAGCCGGGTCACGGTGGGCGCCGCCCAATGGCTCGGCGATCACTTTATCCACGATACCCAGGCCTTTCAGGCGATCGGCAGTGATGCCCATGGCTTCCGCGGCATCCGGTGCCTTCTCGGCGGTTTTCCACAGGATCGAGGCGCAACCTTCCGGCGAGATCACCGCGTAGGTGGAATATTGCAGCATGTTCAGCTGGTCGCAGACGCCAATCGCCAATGCGCCGCCGGAACCGCCTTCGCCGATCACGGTAGCGATGATTGGCGTCTTCAGGCGCGCCATCACCCGCAGGTTCCAGGCGATCGCTTCGCTCTGGTTGCGCTCTTCAGCGTCGATACCCGGGTAGGCGCCCGGGGTGTCGATGAAGGTCAGGATCGGCATCTTGAAGCGCTCGGCCATTTCCATCAGGCGACAGGCCTTGCGGTAGCCTTCAGGGCGCGGCATGCCGAAGTTGCGGCGGACTTTCTCGCGCACTTCACGGCCTTTCTGGTGACCGATGACCATCACTGGCTGGTCGTCCAGGCGAGCGATACCGCCCACGATGGCGGCGTCGTCGGAGAAGTGACGGTCGCCGTGCAGCTCATCGAACTCGGTAAAGATATGGTCGATGTAGTCCAGGGTGTACGGACGGCGCGGGTGGCGGGCCAGGCGCGCGATCTGCCAGCTGGTCAGCTTGCCGAAGATGTCTTCGGTAAGCGTGCTGCTCTTGTCTTGCAGGCGAGCGATTTCATCGCCGATATTCAGCGAATTGTCATTGCCGACCAGGCGCAGCTCTTCGATCTTGGCTTGCAGGTCAGCGATCGGCTGTTCGAAATCAAGAAAATTCGGGTTCATAAGCGTCCGTCTTGGGTCGACGGCCAAGGAGTGCCTGGCCAGCCGGTTGTCTATTCGCGCCCTACCTTAAGGGAGAGGCGCGGTTAGGTCGAGATTAAATGTTCGGTCGAGATCAGGCGATCTTCGTACTGCCTGACCGTCAACGGTATTGGAGGAAGACGTTGTCACGCCCGAACTGGTCACGCAATGCTTGAATCAAGCCATCGGCGGGGTCAATTCGCCACGTCTCACCAAACTGCAACATCGCCTTGGCGTCGTTGCCGGTGTACTCCATGGTCACCGGGCAGGCGCCACGGTGGCGTTTAAGCAAGTCACCCAACCAGCGTAGCTGATCGCCTTTGAGCGCATCGGTCTTGACCTTCAGGCGCAGGCTTTCGGCCAGGTTGGTGCGGGCATCTTCCATGCTCATCACGCGCTTGATCCGCAGGCGCAGGCCGCCGGAGAAGTCGTCGTTGCTGACCTCCCCTTCCACCACCACCATCGCGTCGGTCTGCAACAGCGACTGGGCGGAATGGAATGCATCGGCAAACAGCGAGGCTTCGATCCGGCCCGAGCGGTCGTCGAGGGTGATGAAACCCATCTTGTCGCCCTTTTTATTCTTCATCACCCGCAGCGCGATGATCATGCCTGCGACGGTTTGGGTATCCCGCGCCGGCTTCAGGTCGATGATGCGCTGGCGGGCGAAACGCCGGATTTCACCTTCATATTCGTCAATCGGGTGACCGGTGAGGTACAGGCCCAGGGTGTCTTTCTCACCCTTGAGGCGTTCCTTGAGGGTCAGCTCCTTGGCCTTGCGATGGTTGGCGTAGACGTCGGCATCTTCTTCGACGAACAGCCCGCCAAACAGGTCGGCGTGGCCGCTGTCGTGGGTGCGTGCGGTCTGCTCGGCGGCCTTGATCGCTTCTTCCATGGCGGTCAGCAATACCGCGCGGTTGCGGTCGATATTGGCCTGGTACGCCTTCGGCTCGTCATGGAAGTACGGGCCCAGGCGATCCAGGGCGCCGCTGCGGATCAAGCCATCCAGAGTACGTTTGTTGATGCGCTTGAGGTCGACCCGGGCGCAGAAATCGAACAGGTCCTTGAACGGCCCGTCCTGACGCGCTTCGGTAATCGCCTCCACCGGGCCTTCGCCCACGCCCTTGATCGCGCCGAGGCCATAGATGATGCGGCCTTCGTCGTTCACCGTGAACTTGAACTCGGAAGTGTTCACGTCCGGCGCGTCGAGGCGCAGCTTCATGGTGCGCACTTCCTCGATCAAGGTCACGACCTTGTCGGTGTTGTGCATATCCGCAGACAGTACCGCCGCCATGAACGGCGCCGGGTAGTGAGCCTTCAGCCACGCAGTCTGGTAAGACACCAGGCCATAGGCGGCAGAGTGGGATTTGTTGAAGCCGTAACCGGCGAACTTTTCCACCAGGTCGAAGATGTTACCGGCCAGGTCGGCATCGATGTTGTTGGTGGCGCAACCTTCAATGAAGCCACCGCGCTGCTTGGCCATTTCCTCGGGCTTTTTCTTACCCATGGCTCGACGCAGCATGTCCGCGCCGCCGAGGGTATAGCCGGCCATGACCTGGGCAATCTGCATCACCTGTTCTTGATACAGGATGATGCCGTAGGTCGGTGCCAGTACCGGCTTGAGACCTTCGTACTGGTAGTCGGAGTGCGGGTAAGCCAGCTCGGCACGCCCGTGCTTACGGTTGATGAAGTCATCCACCATGCCCGATTGCAGCGGGCCCGGACGGAACAGGGCCACCAGTGCGATCAAGTCTTCCAGGCAGTCGGGCTTGAGCTTTTTGATCAGCTCTTTCATGCCGCGGGATTCAAGCTGGAACACGGCCGTGGTTTCGGCTTTTTGCAGCAGGCTGTAGGTCGGCTTGTCATCCAGCGGGATAAACGCTATATCCAGCGGTGGCTCATTGACCTTGGCGCGGTCGCGGTTGATGGTCTTCAGCGCCCAGTCGATGATCGTCAGGGTACGCAGGCCGAGGAAGTCGAACTTCACCAGGCCGGCCGCCTCCACGTCGTCCTTGTCGAACTGGGTTACCAGGCCGTCGCCTTCTTCGTCGCAATAGATCGGCGAAAAGTCAGTCAGCTTGGTCGGCGCGATAACCACACCACCGGCGTGCTTACCGACGTTACGCACCACGCCTTCGAGCTTGCGCGCCATGTCCCAGATTTCAGCCGCTTCTTCATCGACCTTGATGAAGTCCCGCAGGATTTCTTCCTGCTCGTAGGCTTTTTCCAGGGTCATGCCGACTTCAAACGGAATCATCTTCGACAGGCGGTCAGCCAGGCCGTAGGACTTGCCCTGTACCCGGGCCACGTCGCGAATTACCGCTTTCGCCGCCATGGAACCGAAGGTGATGATCTGGCTTACCGCGTTGCGCCCGTATTTCTCGGCCACGTACTCAATAACCCGGTCGCGACCATCCATGCAGAAGTCGACGTCGAAGTCGGGCATCGATACCCGTTCCGGGTTAAGGAAACGTTCGAACAGCAGGTCATATTCCAGCGGGTCGAGGTCGGTGATCTTCTGCACATAGGCCACCAGCGACCCGGCACCCGATCCACGGCCTGGGCCCACCGGCACGCCGTTGCTTTTGGCCCACTGGATAAAGTCCATTACGATCAGGAAGTAACCGGGGAACCCCATCTGGATAATGATATCCAGCTCGAAATTCAGGCGGTCGACGTAGACCTGGCGCTTGGCTTCATAATCTTCAGTGGTGTCCTTGGGCAGCAGGACGCTCAGGCGTTCCTCCAAACCGTCGAACGAGACCTTGCGGAAATACTCGTCGATGGTCATGCCATCGGGAATCGGGAAGTTGGGCAGGAAGTGCTTGCCCAGCTTCACTTCAATATTGCAGCGCTTGGCAATTTCGACGGAGTTTTCCAGGGCCTCGGGCAGGTCACTGAACAGCTCGGCCATTTCATCGGCGCTTTTGAGGTACTGCTCTTCGCTGTAGTTTTTCGAGCGGCGCGGATCGTCCAGCGCCCGGCCTTCGCCGATGCATACGCGGGTTTCGTGGGCCTCGAAGTCTTCCTTCTTGATAAAGCGCACATCGTTGGTCGCCACCAGCGGCGCGCCAAGCTTTTCAGCCAGGGCCACAGCGGCGTGCAACTGCTCTTCATCGTTGGGGCGGTTGGTGCGCTGGATTTCCAGGTAGAAACGGTTGGGGAACACCTCCATCCACTCACGGGCGAGCACTTCAGCCTCATGAGGATTGCCGCCCAACAGCGCGATACCGATTTCACCCTCTTTGGCCGCCGAGAGCATGATCAGCCCTTCGCTGGCTTCGGCCACCCACTCGCGCTCGATGATGATCGAGCCATTGCGCTGGCCATCGATAAAGCCACGGGAAATCAGTTCGGTGAGGTTGCGATAACCCACGCCGTTCATCGCCAACAGGCTGATGCGGCTCAGTGGGTTATCCGGGTCCTTGTTCGACAGCCACAGGTCGGCACCGCAGATCGGCTTGATGCCGGCGCCCATGGCGGCCTTGTAGAACTTGACCAGGGAACACATGTTGTTCTGGTCGGTCACCGCCACGGCAGGCATGTTCATGCCCACCAGCGTTTTGACCAGGGGTTTGATCCGTACCAGGCCGTCGACCAGGGAGTATTCAGTGTGCAGGCGCAGGTGAACGAATGAAGCCGGCATAGTGATCCTGTACAAAACGTGGAGACAACAAGGCCCGGATTGTACCGGGCCTTGGCAAAAACATCAGCCTTGCTGCTAAACCTCGATCAGGCTTTCCCGAGCCTCGAAAGCCTGGCGAACCGGGGCAAACGAGCGGCGGTGGATCGGGGTCGGGCCCAGGCGAGCCAAAGCTTCCAGATGAACGGGCGTTGGATAGCCTTTGTGCCCGCCGATGCCGTAGCCGGGATAGATCAATTCGAAAGCCGCCATTTCACGGTCACGGCTGACCTTGGCCAGGATCGATGCAGCGGCAATCGCCGGCACTTTGCTATCACCCTTGACCACCGCTTCTGCGGGCATCGTCAGCTTCGGGCAGCGGTTGCCGTCGATCATCGCCATTTTTGGCGTGATATGCAGGCCTTCAATGGCGCGCTGCATGGCCAGCATGGTGGCGTGCAGGATGTTCAGTTTGTCGATCTCTTCGACTTCAGCGCGGGCGATGTGCCAACTCAGGGCTTTCTCGCAGATCTCGTCGTAGAGTTTTTCGCGACGGGCTTCGGTGAGTTTCTTCGAATCGTTGAGGCCAAGGATCGGACGGTTTGGATCGAGAATCACCGCGGCGGTGACGACTGCGCCGCACAGCGGGCCGCGTCCGACTTCGTCAACACCGGCAACCAGGTCAAGGGCATCGGCGACCAGGCTGAAATCCAGGCCCATTTGCGTCTTCATAGGGCTTCCTGCTTATGACCGATCAACGTCAGCACGGCATCCGCCGCCTGGTTCGACGCATCACGGCGCAAGGTGCGGTGAATTTCGTCGAAACCACGGGTCTGCTCTTCGCCACCGTCGATCAACGGGAAAAGGGTTTGCGCCAGGGCTTCAGGCGTCGCATCGTCCTGCAACAACTCGGGCACCAACAGACGCTGGGCCAGCAAATTGGGCAGGGAGATGTAGGGGCTTTTGACCATACGCTTGAGAATCCAGTAGGTCAGCGGCGCCAGGCGATAGGCCACGACCATCGGGCGCTTGTAGAGCAAGGCCTCCAGGGTCGCAGTGCCGGAGGCGATCAGCACCGCATCGCACGCCGCCAGTGCCAGGTGCGAGCCGCCGTCGAGCAGGGTCAACGGCAAGTTGCGCCCTACCAGCAATTCTTCAATTTGTGCACGGCGCTGAGGACTGGCGCATGGCACTACGAAGCGCACACCCGGCTTCAGCGCCTGCAGGCGTTCGGCTGCATCAAAAAACAGCGCGCCGAGACGACCGACTTCGCCGCCACGACTGCCCGGCATCAAGGCCACCAGCGGACCTTCGGGCAAACCCAGTTCGGCACGCGCGGCAGCACGGTCGGCCTGCAGAGGAATGGTATCGGCCAGGGTGTGCCCGACAAACCGCACCGGCACGCCCTTCTCTTCGTAGAACCTGGCCTCGAAGGGCAGCAGGGTCAGCATCAGGTCGCAGCCTTCGCGAATCTTGAGCACGCGCTTTTGCCGCCACGCCCACACGGACGGGCTGACGTAATGCACGGTCTTGATCCCGGCCTGACGCAATTTGAGTTCGATATTGAGGGTGAAGTCCGGCGCGTCGATTCCGATAAAGACGTCGGGCTTTTCTTCGATCAGGGTCTGGATCAGCTTTTTGCGACGGGCCAGCAGCTCGCGCAAACGGCCCAGCACCTCCACCAGCCCCATGACCGACAAGCGTTCCATAGGGAAGTAGGACGTGAGGCCTTCAGCCTGCATCAACGGACCGCCGACACCGATGAATTCAACCGCCGGATGCTGGAGCTTGAGGGCCCGCATCAGGCCTGCACCGAGAATATCGCCGGAAGCTTCTCCGGCCACCAACGCTATACGCAGCCTGGCCATGATCAGCGGGTGATGCCGCGAGTCGACGACTGGATAGAGTCACGGAATATCGCGACTTCCGGAAACAATGCGGCTGGCTCCGTCAGTTCGATCAACGCTTGGTCGACCGTCAGCCCCTGGCGGTAAACCACCTTGTAGGCGCGGCGCAGGGCGTGGATCGCGTCTTCGCTGAAGCCCCGACGGCGCATGCCTTCGAAGTTCATGCTGCGGGCCTCGGCCGGGTTGCCGAATACGGTGACGAACGCCGGAACGTCCTTGCCGATGGCGGTACCCATGCCGGAAAAGCTGTGGGCGCCGATATGGCAGTACTGATGCACCAGGGTAAAACCGGACAGGATCGCCCAATCGTCAACGTGCACATGGCCGGCCAACGCAGTGTTGTTGACCAGGATGCAATGGTTGCCGATTACGCTGTCATGACCGATATGGGCATAAGCCATCACCAGGTTGTGGTCACCCAAGGTGGTCTCGGCACGGTCCTGGACAGTACCGCGGTGAATGGTCACGCCTTCACGGATGATGTTGTGATCACCGATTACCAGACGTGTTTCTTCACCCTTGTACTTCATGTCCGGGGTGTCTTCGCCTATCGATGAGAACTGATAGATACGATTGTGTTTGCCAATCCTCGTCGGGCCTTTGAGGATCACATGCGGCCCGATGACTGTCCCCTCGCCGATTTCCACACCTGCGCCGACGATCGACCAAGGGCCGACCTCAACGTCGGCGGCCAGTACGGCCGTCGGATCGATGATTGCGCGAGGGTCAATCAAACTCATAGTTTGCGTTCCGCACAGATGATTTCAGCCGAGCACACCGGCTTGCCGTCGACCGAGGCCTGGCATTCGAACTTCCAGATCTGGCGCTTGCAGCTGATGAACTTGGCTTCAAGGATCAACTGGTCACCCGGAGTTACCGGGTTGCGGAAGCGCAGTTTGTCAGAGCCCACGAAATAGTAGAGCGTGCCATCGGCAGGCTTCAGGTCGAGCATTTTGAAACCAAGGATACCGGCAGCCTGGGCCATCGCTTCGATGATCAATACGCCTGGCATGATGGGATGCGCAGGGAAGTGACCGTTGAAGAACGGTTCGTTGATGCTGACATTCTTGTAGGCACGAATGCGCTTTTCCTCAACATTGAGGTCCGTGACCCGGTCCACCAGCAGGAACGGGTAACGGTGAGGCAGGTATTCGCGAATCTCGTTGATGTCCATCATTTCGGGGGGAAGCCTGTAATAAAGATTGGGAGCGTGCGGACTAAGGCACGCCCCTCTAGCAAATCAAGGAGGCAGTCTAGCGGCTGTGCACACTTGATATGGAAATGGTATCAGCCATCTGATGAAGCATTACCGTCAGGGGTCACGTCCCCAACACGCTTTTCCAGATGTTTCAGGCGCCGAGCGATATCGTCGAGCTGCCTCAGACGCGCCGCGCTCTTGCGCCATTCGGCCGCAGGCTGCATGGCCGTACCGGATGAATAGGACCCAGGCTCGGTAATCGAATGGGTCACCATGGTCATGCCGGTGATGAATACGTTGTCGCACACTTCGATATGGCCCACCAGGCCAACACCCCCGGCGAGCATGCAATGCTTGCCGATCCTGGTGCTGCCGGAGATCCCCACGCAGGCGGCCATGGCGGTGTGATCGCCAATCTGCACGTTGTGGGCGATCTGAATCTGGTTATCCAGTTTCACGCCGTTACCAATGACGGTATCGGCCAGGGCCCCGCGGTCAACGGCAGTGTTGACGCCAATTTCAACGTCATCGCCAATCAACACGCCGCCCACTTGGGCAATCTTGTGCCAGACACCCTTCGAGTTGGCGAAGCCGAAGCCCTCGCCGCCAATCACGGCACCGGACTGAATCACCACACGCTCACCGATACGCACATCGTGGTACAGGGTCACACGCGGAGCCAGCCAGCCACCGGCACCAATCTCGCTGCGCGCGCCGATAAAACACTGGGCACCCAGCGTTACACCCGCCCCGATGCGTGCACCGCTTTCAATCACCACAAAAGCACCGATGCTCGCGGCAGGGTCAACCTGAGCGTCATCGGCGATCACCGCCGTCGGATGGATACCGGCGGGGGCCTTGGGTTTCGGATCGAACAGGTGCGACACCCGGGCATACGCCAGGTACGGATCGGCAACAACCAGCGCGTCCCCGGCAAAACCTTCGGCGTCAGCGGCCTTCAGCAGCACGGCTGCGGCGCGGCTTTCGCCCAGGTATTTACGGTATTGGGGGTTTGCCAGGAAGCTCAACTGAGCTGGGCCAGCCTCCTGCAAGGTGGCTAGCCCAGTGATTTCCTTCTCCGCGGAGCCACGCAAGGTGGCTCCCAGGAACTCGGCCAATTGGCCGAGCTTGATAGTCGCAGTCATGGCTTACTTCAGCTGATTCATGCGCTCGATCACCTGACGGGTGATGTCGTACTGAGGTTTAACGTCGATGACTGCACCGCGTTCGAATACCAGGTCAAAGGCACCTTTCTTGATGACTTCTTCCACAGCGCTGTCGAGTTTCGGCTTCAGCTGCTTGAGCATTTCGCGGTCGGCAACAGCCTTGGCTTCGTTCAGCTCCTTGGACTGGAACTGGTAGTCACGGGCCTTTTGCTTGAATTCAAGCTCCAGACGCTCGCGCTCGCCTTGCTGCATCTTGTCGCCACCGGCTACCAGACGATCCTGGATGCCCTTGGCGCTGCTTTCCAGCGTCTTGAGCTTGGTCAGTTGAGGACCGAATTTCTTCTCGGCATCTACGGCATATTTCTTGGCCGCATCGGATTCCAGCAGCGCCATCTGATAGTTCAGAACGGCAATTTTCATTTCGGCAAAGGCCGGGGTCGCTACCAGGACAGTCGCCAGGAGAACCAATTGAGTCAACTTACGCACGATGCACTCCTACAGAATCCGTTGTCGTTATCTTGGGTCAGACGCTTAGAACGTCTGGCCGAGGGAGAATTGGAAAATCTGGGTTTCAGCGTTATCCGGTTTCTTGACCGGCATGGCCAGAGCAAAGCTCAATGGGCCAAGCGCGGTAACCCAGGTCACACCGACACCGACAGAGCTTGCCAGGTTGCTGAAGCTCACATCGTTGCACTGCGTGTTGGACTTCGAGCCATTCGGGTTGGTGACCTGTTCGCACTTGGAGTCGAACACGTTACCCACATCCCAGAAGACCGAAGTACGCAGGGAACGTTGATCTTTAACGAATGGCAGCGGGAACAGAATCTCAGCACCACCCTGGATCAGCACGTTACCACCGAATGGCAGCGGGTCGTTGTCCGAGTCAGCCACAGTCCCCTGGTTACCGGTCACACCCACGCCACGGCTTGGGGTACCACGAGGACCCAAGGTGCTGTCTTTGAAACCACGTACCGAGTTGAAACCACCCGCATAGTAGTTCTCATAGAACGGCAAGCCGCTGGTCGAACCGTAACCGTCGCCATAACCCAGCTCGGTGTGCAGGCGCATGGTGTAGTTTTCGCTCAAAGGCTGGAACAACTGGCCACGGTAGTCGAGTTTGAAGAACGACAGGTCGCTGCCCGGCGTGGTGGCTTCCAGGGTCAGGCTCTGGGAATGGCCGCGGGTCGCGAGTACGCCTTTGTTCAGGGTCGATTCCGACCAACCGGCCGAAGCCTTGAAGTTCAGGAACTGGTCGCCTTCTTTACGCACGAAGTTGAAGATCTCATCCACGGTGTACACACCGGTCTTGATCTTGTCCTGCTGCGCGGTCAGGCCGAAGGTCAGACGCGAGGTCTCACTGATCGGGTAACCAATGTTGGCACCAACACCGAAGCTGTCGATTGCATAGCTTGCAACGTCAACGTCGAGGTCTTTGTAGTCGGTTGTACGATAGAAGGCGTTGTAGCCCAGGCTCACGCCGTCAGCAGTCCAGTAGGGGTCGACATAACCGAAGTTATAGCGGCTCTGGTATTCGCTTCGGGTCAGGCCGATGGAAACCTTGTTACCGGTACCGAGGAAGTTGTTCTGGGTGATCGAACCACCGAGGATCAGGCCGGCACTCTGGGCGAAACCGACACTGGCGGTAATCGAACCGGAGGCTTGCTCTTCTACGGCGTAGTTCACGTCAACCTGGTCATCCACACCCGGTACAGCCGGGGTTTCAACGTTGACTTCCTTAAAGAAGCCCAGGCGCTCGAGGCGAACCTTGGACTGGTCGATCAGGTAAGTCGACGCCCAGCCACCTTCCATCTGACGCATTTCGCGGCGCAGCACTTCGTCGGCAGACTTGGTGTTGCCACGGAAGTTGATGCGGTTCACGTAGGCACGCTTGCCCGGGTCTACAACGAAGGTGATGTCCACGGTGTGGTCTTCGTCGTGCGGGGTCGGTACGCCGTTGACGTTGGCGAAGGTATAGCCTTCGTTACCCAGGCGACGGGTGATCAGCTCGGAGGTGGTGGTCATCAGCTTGCGCGAGAACACCTGGTCCTTCTGCACCAGCAACAGGGACTTGACCTGGTCTTCAGGCACTTTCAAGTCGCCGCTGAGCTTGACGTCACGAACCTTGTACTTCTCGCCTTCGTTGACGTTGACAGTGATATAGACGTGCTTCTTGTCCGGGGTGATGGACACCTGGGTCGAAGCGATATCCATGTTGATATAGCCGCGGTCCAGGTAGTAGGAACGCAGGCGCTCCAGGTCACCGGAGAGTTTTTCACGGGCATACTTGTCATCGTTCTTGAAGAACGACAGCCAGTTGGTGGTCTTGAGTTCGAACAGGTCGATCAGGTCGTCATCAGCAAACTTGGTGTTACCCACCACGTTGATGTGCTGGATGGCCGCCACGGTGCCTTCGTTGATGTTGACCTTCAGGCCGACGCGGTTACGCGGTTGCGGCACCACTTCGGTCTCGACGGTAGCCGAGTAACGACCCTGGGCAACGTACTGGCGTTGCAGTTCGTTACGCACGCCTTCGAGGGTGGCACGCTGGAAGATCTCGCCTTCGGCAAGGCCGGATTGCTTGAGGCCTTTCATCAAGTCCTCAGTGGAGATCGCCTTGTTGCCTTCGATCTCGATACTGGCGACAGAAGGTCGCTCGACGACAGTGATGACGAGGACGTTACCTTCGCGACCCAGTTGGATATCTTGAAAGAACCCGGTTTTGAACAGCGCACGAGTGGATTCCACCAGGCGACGGTCATCAGCCTGTTCCCCGACGTTCAACGGCAAGGCACCAAAGACGCTACCCGCGGAAACCCGCTGGAGGCCGTTGACGCGAATATCGGAGATGGTGAAGGACTCGGCGTGAACTTCGGCGATCATCAATACGGTGAGAACCGCAGTTAGCAGCAGACGTTTCATGAAGTCCTTTCTTATTCCAACTGGCAATAAACAAACTGCCGCAAAATGCGGCAGATTCGCAATTCAGCGAAGCGTTACAGTCGTCCCAGATCGTTGACCAGGGCTAATAACATCACCCCGACCACCAAACTGATACCGATCTGTATCCCCCAACCCTGCACCCGATCCGACAAGGGGCGACCACGCGCCCACTCGACCAGATAAAACAACAGATGCCCCCCATCCAATACTGGAATGGGCAACAAATTCAGAACCCCAAGGCTAATACTCAGATAAGCCAGGAAATTCAGGAAATCTACAACGCCCGACTGGGCAGAAGCGCCCGCCACTTTAGCAATGGTTATCGGTCCACTCAAGTTTTTTACCGAGAGCTCGCCGAACAACATTTTCTTGAGGGAATCGAGGGTCAGTACACTCATGGTCCAGGTGCGTCTCGCACCCTCGCCAATCGCTGCCAACGGCCCGAAGCTGACCTCTCGAACCATCGAAGGTGGCCAATCGACACCTTTGACGCCGGCCCCCAGGTAACCCCCGGCTGCCTTGGCTTCCCCACGAACCGCCAGGGTCACAGGGACGTCGATTTGAGCACCATCGCGCTCAACTTTCAGCACAATTTTGGTATCAGGGCGTACACGCACCAGGTCGACCACCTGCTGCCAGTCACTCAGCGCCTGGCCATCGAGGGCCAGCAGGCGATCACCGGTTTTCAGACCCGCGGCCTGGGCCGGCCCCTTCGGATCCAGCTCCGCCAGCACCGGCGGCAAGGCCGGACGCCATGGGCGAATGCCCAGGGATTTGATCGGGTCAGGCTCATCGGAGCCTTTCAGCCAGTGGTCCAGGGCCAGCTCGCGCGAGGTTTCGGTGGTGGAATCCTGATCGCGCACCACCAGTTTCACGATGCCGCTTTCACCCAGGCGACGCACCAACTGCAAATTGACGGCACCCCAGCCGGTGGTCGGCTCGCCATCAACTGCAACAATTTCTTGCCCGGCAGTCAGGCCGGCCTTCGCCGCCATGCTGTCGGCCTCGACGGCACCGATCACTGGACGCACCTGCTGGCTACCCAACATGGCCAGGACCCAGAAGAACACCATCGCCAACAGGAAATTCGCGATCGGGCCTGCCGCGACGATGGCGATGCGCTGACGAACGGTCTTGCGGTTGAAGGATTGATCCAACTGATCAGCCGGCACTTCGCCTTCGCGCTCGTCGAGCATCTTGACGTAGCCGCCCAATGGAATGGCCGCAATTACGAACTCGGTGCCACGACGGTCGTGCCAGCGCAGCAACGGCATGCCGAAGCCTACGGAAAAGCGCAGTACCTTGACGCCGCAACGACGCGCGACCCAGAAATGGCCGAACTCGTGGAAGGTAACCAGCACACCCAGAGCAACCAGGGTGCCGACAATCATGTAGAGCGCACTCATCTAATTTCTCCGCATTTCAATCCGGTGCCTGAAGGCTTGAACACACCCAGAGGCTAACGCGTATTGCGGCTCAACCACTGCTCGGTCAAGGCCCGGGCCTTTGCATCCGCTTCGAACACCGCGCCCAGATCATT
Organism: Pseudomonas sp. KK18; assembly: GCF_037094675.1. Classification (NCBI taxonomy): domain Bacteria; kingdom Pseudomonadati; phylum Pseudomonadota; class Gammaproteobacteria; order Pseudomonadales; family Pseudomonadaceae; genus Pseudomonas; species Pseudomonas sp. KK18. The sequence continues at coordinate 1,431,791 of NZ_CP146605.1, read as the reverse complement.
CACCGGGACGACGGGCTCAAGGCTCAAAACGTCCTCGATGATACCCGCGATCTGCGGAAAGCGGATGCGCCGGTCCAGAAACGCCGCCACAGCCACTTCATTGGCCGCATTCAGCATCGCCGGGGCACTGTTACCCGCCTCCGCAGCTTGCCGCGCAAGACGCAGGCAAGGGAAGCGTTGCTCGTCGGGCGCTTCGAAGTCCAGACGGGCAATGGCAAACAGATCCAACGGCGCAACACCCGAGTCAATCCGCTCAGGCCATGCCAGGGCATTGGCGATCGGCGTACGCATGTCCGGATTGCCCAGTTGGGCCAATACCGAGCCATCCACATAGTCCACCAGGGAATGAATCACACTTTGCGGGTGGATCACCACCTCGACCTGGTCCGGCCGGGCATCGAACAACCAGCAGGCCTCAATCAGCTCCAGGCCCTTGTTCATCATGCTCGCTGAATCCACCGAGATCTTGCGCCCCATGGACCAGTTCGGGTGAGCGCACGCCTGATCGGGAGAAACATGTTCCAGATCGGCCAGCGGCGTCTGCCGGAACGGGCCACCGGAGGCTGTCAGCAGAATCCGGCGCACGCCGACCTGGCTCAACCCGCGGGCGAAATCACCCGGCATGCATTGGAAAATCGCGTTGTGCTCGCTGTCGAGCGGCAACAGCACGGCGCCGCTCTTGCGCACTGCCTGCATGAAGAGTGCCCCGGACATCACCAGGGCTTCTTTGTTGGCCAGCAGAATCTTCTTGCCCGCATCAACGGCCGCCAGGGTCGGGCGCAAGCCGGCAGCGCCGACAATCGCCGCAACCACGGTGTCGACCTCAGGGTCTGCCGAAACCTGGCACAACCCCTCCTCCCCCACCAATACCTGAGTCGCCAGGCCCGCAGCGCGCAAGTCATCCTGCAAACCACGTGCAACTGCCGCTTCGGGCACTACTGCGTATTGCGGCGCGTGCCGCACACACAGTGCCAGCAGTTCACTCAGGCGACTGAAACCGGTCAAGGCGAATACTTGATAACGCTCGGGATGACGGGCAATCACATCCAGGGTGCTTAGCCCCACCGAGCCGGTAGCGCCCAGCACGGTTACCTGTTGCAGGCGGCTCACGAGGCAGCCATCCACAGCAATACGGCAAAGATCGGGATCGCGGCAGTCAGGCTGTCGATACGGTCCAGCACGCCACCGTGACCCGGCAGCAGGTTACTGCTGTCCTTGATCCCGGCCTGGCGCTTGAACATGCTTTCGGTCAGGTCACCGACCACCGAGATGAACACCACCACGGCTGCGCCCACCAGGCCCAGTAGCATTTCCTTGACGGTCCAGCCACGCACCACACCGACCACCACGGTAATCACCAGGGTCAACGCCAGGCCGCCATAAACGCCTTCCCAGCTTTTGCCCGGACTGACCGCCGGCGCCAGCTTGCGCTTGCCGAAGGCACGCCCGGAGAAATAGGCGCCGATATCGGCACCCCACACCAGAACCATCACCGCCATGATCAGCCAGTTACCCAGTTGCATGTGCTTGATGTAGACCAGGCCTTGCCAGGCAGGCAACAGAATCAAAAGGCCAATCACCAGCTTGCAGGCGACACTGGACCAATGACTGCTGGTGCCCGGATAGGTCAGCACCAGATAGGTCGCCAACGCCCACCACAACACCGCCGCACCCAGCACCCAGGGCGCCACGTCCGGCAGGATGTACATCAGGAACATCAACAACGCCACGACAGCGGCATACACCACACGAGGCAACTGCGCGGCGAAACCCGCCAGGCGCGCCCATTCCCAGGCACCCAGGGTCACAACCAGGCCGATGAACAGCGCGAAGTTCGCACCTTCAAGCAGGAAAAACCCGCACAGGGCAATAGGCAGCAGGATCAGCGCCGTGATGATTCGTTGTTTAAGCATTAAACCCGGGCTCCAGCTTCGATCTGCTCGCTCGTTTTACCGAAGCGACGCTGACGGGAAGCGAAATCGGCCAGCGCATTGCGCATGGCATCGTGTTTGAAGTCCGGCCAGAACAGGTCGGAGAAGTACAGTTCGGTATAGGCCAACTGCCACAACAGGAAGTTGCTGATGCGATGGTCGCCACCGGTACGAATGCACAGGTCCGGCAACGGCAGGTCGCCGGTCACCAGGCAGGTTTGCAAGAGTTCGGGGGTGATGTCTTCCGGGCGCAGATGGCCGGCCTGCACTTCCCGCGCCAGACGCTGCGCGGCCTGGGCAATATCCCACTGGCCGCCGTAGTTGGCTGCGATCTGCAGCACAAAACGGTTGCTGCCGGCAGTGATCGCCTCGGCTTCGCGCATGGCCGCCTGCAGCTCCGGATGAAACCGCGAACGGTCACCGATGATACGCAGGCTGATGTTGTTCTCGTTCAGGCGCTTGGCCTCGCGGCGCAGGGCCTTGAAGAACAGGTCCATCAAGGCACTGACCTCCTCGGCCGGGCGCTGCCAGTTTTCACTGGAGAACGCGAACAGGGTCAATACTTCGACCTTGGCCTCGGCGCACACCTCAATCACGGCTCGTACAGCGTCGACACCCGCCTTATGCCCGGCAACGCCCGGCATAAAGCGCTTCTTCGCCCAGCGATTATTCCCGTCCATGATGATCGCGACATGGCGCGGCACCACGGAGGGCACAGTCTGCTTGGTCTTTTCCATGAAGGCGTCCTGACCCCTTATACGGCCATCAGGTCCTTTTCTTTATCTTCCGTGGCCTTGGTGATCTGGGCCTCGGCATCTTTAGTCAGCTTGTCGATATCAGCAACGGCACGGCGCTCTTCGTCTTCGCTGATTTCCTTGTCCTTGACCAGCTTCTTCAGGTCACCCAAGGCATCACGACGGATGTTGCGCACGGCAACACGTGCGTCTTCCGCTGCACTGCGCGCCTGCTTGGTGAAGCCCTTGCGGGTTTCTTCGGTCAGGGCAGGCATGGAGATCAGCAGCAATTCGCCCAGGTTGGTCGGATTGAGGTTCAAACCGGCGCTCTGGATGGCCTTGTCGACGGCGCCGAGCATGTTGCGCTCGAAAGCAACGACTTGCAGGGTGCGCGAATCTTTTACAGTGATGTTGGCCACTTGGGTGATCGAGGTATCAGCGCCGTAGTAAGGCACCATCACGCTGCCCAGGATGCTTGGGTGGGCCTTGCCGGTACGAATCTGGCCAAACGCATGGTTCAGGGATTCCAGGGATTTTTGCATGCGCTCTTGAGCGTCTTTTTTGATTTCGTTGATCATTGTTCGATTTCCTCGATCAGAGTCCCTTCCGCGCCGCCGTGTACGATGTTCAGCAGGGCGCCGGGCTTGTTCATGTTAAATACGCGCAGCGGCATCTTGTGGTCGCGGCACAAGCAAATTGCCGTCAGGTCCATCACGCCCAGCTTGCGATCCAGTACTTCATCATAAGTCAGATGATCGAACTTCTCGGCATGCGGGTCTTTGAATGGGTCTGCAGTGTAGACACCGTCAACCTTGGTGGCCTTGAGCACCACGTCCGCGTTGATCTCGATACCACGCAGGCAAGCTGCCGAATCGGTGGTAAAGAATGGGTTGCCGGTACCGGCCGCAAAAATCACGACTTCCTTGGCATCCAGGTGACGCATGGCCTTGCGACGATCATAGTGATCCGTTACGCCAACCATGGAAATAGCCGACATCACGATCGCGGTGATATTGGCGCGCTCCAGCGCATCACGCATGGCCAGGGCGTTCATCACAGTGGCCAGCATGCCCATGTGGTCGCCTGTCACCCGATCCATGCCGGCAGCGCTGAGTGCCGCGCCACGGAACAGGTTGCCGCCGCCAATCACCAGACCGACCTGGACACCGATACCGACCAACTGGCCGACTTCCAGCGCCATGCGATCGAGTACTTTGGGATCGATCCCAAACTCTTCCGAGCCCATCAGGGCCTCGCCGCTAAGCTTGAGTAGAATGCGTTTATAGCGAGCCTGATGACCACTGCCCTGCTGAGCCATTGCGAATCTCTCCTGCGGCGTATTTTTTGAAAATTCTTGGCAAGCCGTTTACGGCCTGCGTTCACTCTAGCTTGACGCTGTCACAGCGCCATCGGAACACGGCTTTGTAAGCCAGTTCCAAAGGGAAACCAATAAAAATCGATCACCCCATTTGAAAAGAGGCTGCGCGCGTAAGCGGGCAGCCTCTTTTGGGCGACAGTTAAAAACTGTCTTACTTCTTGGTGGCAGCCAGCTGGGCAGCAACTTCTTCAGCGAAGTTGTCGACCGGCTTCTCGATGCCGTCGCCTACTTTGTAGTAGGTGAAGGAAACGATTTCAGCACCGGCTTTCTTGGCCAGTTCGCCAACCTTGATTTCAGGGTTCTTGACGAACGCCTGCTCAACCAGGGAAGCCTCAGCCAGGAACTTGCTGATACGGCCCTTGACCATGTTTTCAACGATGTTTTCAGGCTTGCCTTTGATTTTCTCTTCGTTCAGCTGCAGGAACACGGCTTTCTCGCGTTCGATGGCTTCAGCAGAAACTTCCGATGGCAGCAGGAATTCAGGGTTGCTGGCCGCTACGTGCATAGCGATGTCTTTGGCCAGTTCAACGTTGCCGCCTTTCAGGGCAACCACAACACCGATCTTGTTGCCGTGCAGGTAAGCACCCACAACGTCACCTTCAACGCGGGTCAGGCGACGAATGTTAACGTTCTCGCCCACTTTACCCACCAGAACCAGACGATCAGCTTCTTGAGCTTCGATCAGCGGAGCGGCGTCTGTCAGCTTGTCAGCGAATGCTTTTTCAACGCTGGCAGCGACGAAGTTCTTGAAGTCGTCTTGCAGGGCCAGGAAGTCGGTCTGCGAGTTAACTTCCAGGATAACGGCCGATTTGCCGTCTTCCTTGATTGCGATGGCGCCTTCAGCAGCGACGTTGCCTGCTTTCTTGGCAGCCTTGATGGCGCCCGAAGCACGCATGTCATCAATGGCTTTTTCGATGTCGCCGCCGGCCTTGGTCAAGGCCTTTTTGCAATCCATCATGCCTTCGCCGGTACGCTCACGCAGTTCTTTAACCAACGCTGCAGTAATCTCTGCCATTTTCAAAATCCTCTTGGATAGGTTTTCAACCATTCCACCCGATTGAACGGGCGATCAATTCTTCCCGAACCACCCTTGTAGGCCGCTGCACGTTACAAATGTTGTAGCTGCGCTGCCGACAAATGGTTTTCGAGGTGGCAAAAAGGGGGCCAAGCCCCCTTTTTGCTTACTGAGTCAACGCCAAGGCGTCAGTTACTCAGCTGCAGCTACCGGAGCTTCTTCAACGAACTGCTCGGTACCGCCAGCAACGTGGTTGCGACCACGGATTACAGCGTCAGCCATCGAACCCATGTACAGCTGGATAGCGCGGATTGCGTCATCGTTGCCTGGGATGATGTAGTCAACGCCTTCCGGGCTGCTGTTGGTATCGACTACGCCGATAACCGGGATGCCCAGCTTGTTGGCTTCGGTGATCGCGATGCGCTCGTGATCAACGTCGATAACGAACAGTGCGTCAGGCAGACCGCCCATGTCCTTGATACCACCCAGGGAACGATCGAGCTTTTCCAGGTCGCGAGTGCGCATCAGCGCCTCTTTCTTGGTCAGCTTGGCGAAAGTACCGTCTTCGGCTTGCACTTCAAGGTCACGCAGACGCTTGATGGAAGCACGGATGGTTTTGAAGTTGGTCAGCATGCCGCCCAACCAGCGGTGATCGACGTACGGCGAACCGCAACGTGCTGCTTCTTCAGCAACGATCTTGCCAGCGGAACGCTTGGTGCCGACGAACAGAATCTTGTTTTTGCCCTGGGCCAGGCGCTCTACGAAAGTCAGAGCTTCGTTGAACATTGGCAGGGTTTTTTCAAGGTTGATGATGTGGATCTTGTTACGCGCGCCGAAAATGTATTTACCCATTTTCGGGTTCCAGTAACGGGTCTGGTGACCGAAGTGCACACCGGCCTTCAGCATATCGCGCATGTTGACTTGGGACATGATAGTTCCTTAATAAGTCGGGTTTGGCCTCCACGTATCCCAATGACCAACCAGCGGCATTCGCCTCCGGCACCCAGGTCATCGTGTCGACACGTGTGTGGATTTAAGCTTTGCGGGGTATCCCCGGAAAGCGGCGCATTTTATACCACAGAGCTTGCAAAAACGAAACCCGCAATCACATTTGCCGTCAGTCGCTTTTGCCTAAGCCTTTGAATAGAGCCAGAATGCCCCCATCCTTATAGACAGAAGCGATCGCCAGACGCTCATGGTTTCACCCTTGCGTCTGCTAGAATCGCGTTTTTTGGGCTTGTGCGAATTCTGCAACCTTTTGTCGCACACCCGTAAACCGTATTGATTTCAGCGCGTCGCGCTAGAGAGAGCCTGTATGACCGTAACCCTCAAAACCGCCGAAGATATCGCTGGCATGCGTGTTGCCGGCAAACTGGCTGCCGACGTCCTGGAAATGATTGCCGAACACGTCAAGCCCGGCGTCACCACCGAAGCGCTGGACCGCATTTGCCACGACTATATCGTCGACGTGCAAAAGGCCATCCCTGCGCCGCTGAACTACAAGGGTTTCCCCAAGTCGATCTGCACCTCGATCAACCACGTGGTGTGCCACGGGATTCCCGGCGACAAGCCGCTGAAGGACGGCGACACCCTGAACATCGACGTCACCGTCATCAAGGACGGCTACCACGGCGACACCAGCCGCATGTTCCACGTCGGCACCGTGCCGGTCTGGGCCGAGCGCCTGTCGCAAGTCACCCAGGAATGCATGTACAAGGCCATCGAGATCGTCAAGCCTGGCTGCCGCCTGGGCGACATCGGTGAAATCATCCAGAAGCACGCTGAAAAGAACGGCTTCTCGGTGGTGCGCGAGTTCTGCGGCCACGGCATCGGCAAGGTGTTCCACGAAGAGCCACAGATCCTGCACTACGGCCGCGCCGGCACCGGCATGGAACTCAAGGCAGGCATGACCTTCACCATCGAGCCGATGATCAACCAGGGCAAGGCCGACACCAAGGTGCTGGGCGACGGCTGGACCGCCATCACCAAGGACCGCAAGCTCTCGGCGCAGTGGGAACACACCCTGCTGGTGACCGACACCGGCTACGAGATCTTCACCCTGCGTGCCGACGACACGATTCCCCGCGTTTCGGCGTAATGTTTGCACCGGTTTTCTAATAGCGACGCTGTGACCCATAGATAGAAAGGAAAACCGATCGATGCCCCAGGTGGATCCCGAACTCTTCGACCGTGGCCAGTTCCAGGCGGAACTGGCACTGAAGGCCAGCCCCATCGCCGCCTTCAAGAAGGCCATTCGTCAGGCCCGCGAGGTGCTCGACGGGCGCTTTCGTACCGGCCGCGATATCCGCCGGCTGATCGAGGACCGCGCCTGGTTCGTCGACAACATCCTGCAAAAGGCCTGGGAACAGTTCAGCTGGAGTGAAGACGCCGATATCGCCCTGGTGGCGGTCGGCGGCTACGGCCGTGGCGAACTGCACCCCTACTCCGACATCGACCTGCTGATCTTGCTGGACAGCGCCGATCACGAGATCTTTCGCGACTCCATCGAGCGTTTTCTGACGCTGTTGTGGGACATCGGCCTGGAAGTCGGCCAAAGCGTACGCTCGGTGGACGAGTGTGCCCAGGAAGCCCGCGCCGACCTGACGGTGATCACCAACCTGATGGAAAGCCGCACCATCGCCGGCCCCGAGCGCCTGCGCCAGCGCATGCTGGAAGTCACCAGCACCGCGCACATGTGGCCGAGCAAGGACTTCTTCCTGGCCAAGCGTGCCGAGCAGAAAGCCCGGCACCACAAGTACAACGACACCGAATACAACCTGGAACCCAACGTCAAAGGCTCCCCGGGCGGGCTGCGGGACATCCAGACGATTTTGTGGGTCGCCCGTCGCCAGTACGGCACCCTGAACCTGCGCGCCCTGGCCGGGGAAGGCTTCCTGGTGGAGAGCGAAAACGCCCTGCTGGCCTCCTCCCAGGAATTCCTCTGGAAAGTGCGCTACGCGCTGCACATGCTGGCCGGGCGCTCCGAAGACCGCCTGCTGTTCGACCACCAGCGCTCCATCGCCACCCTGCTGGGGTTTGAAGGCGAAGACGCGAAGACCAGCATCGAAAGTTTCATGCAGCAGTACTACCGCGTGGTGATGAGCATTGCCCAGCTCAGCGACCTGATCATCCAGCACTTCGAAGAAGTGATCCTGGCCCCGGAAGACGAAGCACCGCCGCAGCCGATCAACGCGCGCTTCCAGCTCCACGATGGCTATATCGAGGCACGCAACGACAACGTGTTCAAACGCACGCCGTTCGCCATGCTGGAAATCTTCGTGTTGATGGCCCAGCAGCCGGAAATCAAGGGCGTACGCGCCGACACCATTCGCCTGCTGCGGGAAAACCGTCACCTGATCGACGACGATTTCCGCCACGACATCCGCAATACCAGCCTGTTTATCGAGCTGTTCAAGTGCAAGATCGGCATCCACCGCAACCTGCGGCGCATGAACCGCTACGGGATCCTGGGGCGCTACCTGCCGGAGTTCGGTTTTATCGTCGGGCAGATGCAGCACGACCTGTTCCACATCTACACGGTGGACGCCCACACCCTGAACCTGATCAAGCACCTGCGTAAGTTGCAGTACACCCAGGTGTCAGAGAAATTCCCGCTGGCCAGCAAGCTCATGGCGCGTCTGCCCAAGCCGGAATTGATCTACCTCGCCGGCCTGTACCACGACATCGGCAAGGGCCGGCATGGTGATCACTCGGAAATTGGCGCAGTGGACGCCGAAGCGTTCTGCCAGCGTCACCAGTTGCCGCTGTGGGACAGCCGCCTGATCGTGTGGCTGGTGCAGAACCACCTGGTGATGTCCACCACCGCCCAGCGCAAGGACTTGTCCGACCCGCAGGTGATCCACGATTTTGCCCAGGCCGTCGGCGATGAAACCCGCCTCGACTACCTGTACGTGCTCACCGTGTCCGACATCAACGCCACCAACCCGACGCTGTGGAACTCCTGGCGCGCCAGCCTGTTGCGCCAGCTCTACACCGAGACCAAGCGCGCGCTGCGTCGCGGCCTCGAGAACCCGGTGGACCGCGAAGAACAGATCCGCCGCACCCAAAGCGCGGCCCTGGATATTCTGGTGCGTGGCGGCAACGACCCGGACGACGTCGAGCAACTCTGGTCGCAACTGGGGGACGACTACTTCCTGCGCCACACCGCTGGCGACGTGGCCTGGCACAGCGACGCGATTCTGCAGCAGCCGGCCGATGGCGGGCCGCTGGTGCTGATCAAGGAAACCACCCAGCGCGAGTTCGAGGGTGGCACCCAGATCTTCATCTACGCACCCGACCAGCACGACTTCTTCGCCGTGACCGTGGCCGCGATGGACCAGCTCAACCTGAACATTCACGACGCCCGGGTCATCACCTCCAGCAGCCAGTTCACCCTCGACACCTACATCGTGCTCGATACGGAAGGCGAGTCCATCGGCGACAACCCGGAGCGGGTGAAAAAGATCCGCAAAGGCCTGACCGACGCGCTGCGCAATCCTGACGACTACCCGACCATCATCCAGCGTCGGGTGCCGCGCCAGCTCAAGCACTTTGCTTTTGCCCCCGAGGTGACCATCCACAACGACGCCCAGCGCCCGGTGACGGTGCTGGAACTCAGCGCGCCGGACCGCCCGGGCCTGCTGGCACGGATCGGCACGATATTCCTGGAGTTCGACCTGTCGTTGCAGAACGCCAAGATTGCGACCCTGGGCGAGCGGGTGGAAGACGTGTTCTTCATCACCGATGCCGACAACCAGCCGCTTTCCGACCCTGAACTGTGCCGACGCTTGCAGGAAGCCATCGTCCAGCAGTTGAGCGTCAATCAGGAGACCGGCGTCGAGATGTCACGCTTGAGCATCTGACCGACCGCCCATTTTCAGCTTCCAATGAATTGAACGAGATTTATCGATGAACAACGCCCTGAACCAGCTGCAGCCCTACCCGTTCGAGAAATTGCGCGTCCTGCTGGGCAGCGTCACGCCGAACCCGGACAAACGCCCCATCGCCCTGTCCATCGGTGAGCCGAAGCACAAATCCCCGCAGTTTGTCGCCGAGGCGCTGGCCAACAACCTGGACCAGATGGCGGTGTACCCCACCACCCTGGGCATTCCCGCCCTGCGCGAAGCCATTGGCGCCTGGTGTGAACGCCGTTTCAGCGTGCCCAAGGGCTGGCTTGACCCGGCACGCAACATCCTGCCGGTGAACGGCACCCGTGAAGCGCTGTTCGCCTTCACCCAGACCGTAGTCAACCGCGGCGACGACGCGCTGGTGGTCAGCCCGAACCCGTTCTACCAGATCTACGAAGGGGCTGCGTTCCTCGCCGGGGCCAAGCCGCATTACCTGCCGTGCCTGGATGAAAACGGCTTCAACCCGGATTTCGACGCCGTATCGCCGGACATCTGGAAACGCTGCCAGATCCTGTTCCTGTGCTCGCCAGGCAACCCCACCGGTGCACTGATTCCCGTCGCCACCCTGAAAAAGCTGATCGCCCTGGCCGACGAATACGACTTCGTGATCGCCGCCGACGAGTGCTACAGCGAGCTGTACTTCGACGAACAAACCCCGCCGCCAGGCCTGCTCAGCGCCTGCGTGGAACTGGGCCGCCAGGACTTCAAGCGTTGCGTGGTGTTCCACAGCCTGTCCAAGCGCTCCAACCTGCCGGGCCTGCGTTCGGGCTTTGTGGCCGGCGATGCCGATATCCTCAAGGGCTTCCTGCTGTACCGCACCTACCACGGTTGCGCGATGCCGGTGCAAACCCAACTGGCGAGCATTGCTGCCTGGCAGGACGAAGCCCACGTGCAGGCCAACCGTGACCTGTACCGGGAAAAGTTCGATGCGGTGCTGGCGATCCTGAAGCCGGTGCTGGACGTGCAAAACCCGGACGGCGGCTTCTACCTGTGGCCGAATGTGAAGGGCGACGATGCGGCGTTCTGCCGGGACTTGTTCGTGGAAGAACACGTGACCGTGGTACCGGGCTCGTACCTGTCGCGGGAAGTGAACGGGGTCAACCCGGGCGCCGGGCGTGTGCGCCTGGCGCTGGTCGCGCCGCTGGCGGAGTGCGTGGAAGCGGCGACGCGGATTCGCGACTTTATTACCCGCAATAAATAACTGCGCTGAATGTGGCGAGGGGGCTTGCTGTGGCGAGGGAGCTTGCTCCCGCTGGAGTGCGCAGCGCTCCCGCTTTTTTGGGGCCGCTACCCAGCCCAGCGGGAGCAAGCTCCCTCGCCACAAGCAAGCACCGCGGTGTTATTTGATATGACCCAGATTCGCCTCGCTCATATCCAGATCCGCCAACACCTCCCGTAGCACATCATCACCAATCTGATGGTGACGGCTCAGGCTATACAGTTCCAGACGCTGCGCCCGCAGGGCCTTGAGCCGCAACTTGCGCTCCAGTTGATCCATCTGCAACGCCAGCGCCTGGGCTTCGGCCGAATCGTTGAACACTTCCAGTTGATGACGATACTCCGACATCAACCGCGCCTTGAGCTCGGTGGCCAAGGCTGCCTGAGCGGCATCCTGGGGTGCAGCTTCAGCGGGTTCTTCGGCTTCCAGGGCATGGATAGCAGCCACGGCGGTCTTCTTCCAGGCCTCGCGCACTTCATTGTGGCGTTTCTCATCCGGGCTCTTCTCGATGCCGCGCAACAGCAGCGGCAAAGCGATGCAGGCCGCGACCAACGACAGCAGGATCACACCGGCGGCGATGAAGATCAGCAGGTCGCGCTCGGGAAAATCCTGCCCCGGCGCAAGCAGTAACGGTACCGACATCACACCCGCCAGGGTCACGGCACCGCGTACGCCACCGACGGTCAGCAACCAGCAGGACCGCGCGGTGGGCACCAGCGTCAGCTCACTTTTCCCACGAATCCGGCGCAATAAACCCGACAGTCGCCAGATGCTTTGCACCCAGATAAACCGCAACACCACCAGCACCAGGAAAATCGCGATCACGTCCAGGCAGCGATACAACAAGGTCGGCCACAGCGTCGGCTCATGGCTGACCACGGCCTTGATGATGTCCGGCAGTTGCAGGCCCAGCAGCAGGAAGATCAAGCCGTTGAACGCAAACTCCAGCAGCGACCAGACGCTGCGATTGAGCAAACGGGTGCTGGTCTGGCGCGGCAGCAGGTCGAGCCAGCTTTGCATCATGCCCGCAGCCACCGCCGACAGGATGCCCGAGGCGCCAAGGCGTTCCGCCAGCACGTAGGCGGCGAATGGCAGCAACAACATGAACACCACGTGCGTCGCCGGGTCGTCCCAGCCCCGGGCGATCATCCAGGCACGCAGGCGGCCGACCAGCCAGCTCAACGCCACACCGACCGCCAGCCCACCCACGGCCACCAGCACAAAGGTGAGGCTCGCATCCGCCAGCGAGAACACGCCGGTCAGCGCCGCCGCCAGGGCGAACTTGAAGGTCACCAGGCCCGAGGCATCATTCATCAACGCCTCGCCCTGGAGCATGTGCATCAGTGGCGTCGGCAACCGATTCTGGGAAATGGCCGACACCGCCACGGCATCCGTCGGCGACAACACGGCCGCCAGGGCGAAGGCCACCGGCAGGGGAATACTCGGCAACAACCAGTGAATGAAGTAACCGGCCCCCACCACCGTAAACAGCACCAACCCCACCGCCAGCGTCAGGATCGGCCCGCGCAGGCGCCACAATTCACGCTTGGGCATGCGCCAGCCATCAGAGAACAGCAGCGGCGGCAGAAACAGGAAAAGAAACAACTCAGGGTCCAGGGCGACATGCAGCCCCAGGGTCGGCCAGGCCAGCAACGCACCGGCGGCGATCTGCACGAGTGGTAACGGCAGTGGGATCACACGCCCGACAAGGCGCGAAACGCTGACCAGCATCAGCAGGATAAGTACGGTGTAGGCGGTTTGCATAACGCGGGATTCCCAGACAATCAACTTGCAACAACACACATCAGGCAACAACTCGCCGTTGAAGTGCCATATTAGCCGCCTATGCTGCGCGATGGCCTTTGCACAAAAGTCGCACACGAGCAAAACGTAAGTGTGACGAGCGGCGCCGAAAGCCGCTGGCCATGGCATAATCCGTGACCTTTAATCTGCGTGAGCCCAAAGGGGGGCAATTCCTTGACCGTTTCAAGCAAAACGTTGCACCTTTTCGGCATCAAAGCCTGCGACACCATGAAAAAGGCGCGCACCTGGCTCGATGAGCACGCTATCCAGTATGAGTTTCATGACTACAAGACGGCCGGTATCGACCGCGAACACTTGACCCAATGGTGCAATGAGCACGGTTGGCAGGTGGTTTTGAACCGTGCGGGCACCACCTTTCGCAAACTCGAAGACGAACGCAAAGCCGATCTCGACCAAGCGAAAGCCATTGAATTGATGCTCGCGCAACCCTCGATGATCAAGCGCCCGGTGCTTGATCTCGGTGACAAAACCCTGATTGGCTTCAAGCCAGATAGCTATTCGGCGGCCCTCAAGTAGGCCAGCCCACTCCATTTTTGTAGAGGTAACAGCATGTCCAATTCCCTGTTCAGCCTGGGCTTCGGCGTCGGCACTCAGAACCGCCAAGGTGCTTGGCTGGAAGTGTTTTACGCACAACCGCTGCTCAATCCATCGGCTGAAATCATCGCGGCCATCGCGCCGATCCTCGGTTACACCGAAGGCAACCAGGCGATCACTTTCACCGTCACCCAGGCCCTGCAACTGGCTGACGCGCTCAAGGGCGTCGACGCTGCCCAAGCCGCCCTGTTGAGCCGCCTGGCTGAAAGCCACACGCCGCTGGTCGCCACCCTGCTGGCCGAAGACGCCGCACTGACCTCCACGCCTGAGGCCTACCTCAAGCTGCACCTGCTGTCCCATCGCCTGGTCAAGCCTCACGGCCTGAGCCTGGCCGGTGTGTTCCCGCAGTTGCCGAACGTGGCCTGGACCAGCCAGGGCGCAATCGACATCAATGAGCTGGCCGAGCGTCAACTGGAAGCGCGCCTGCGTGGCGACCTGCTGGAAGTGTTCTCGGTGGACAAGTTCCCGAAGATGACCGACTACGTGGTGCCGAGCGGCGTGCGTATCGCTGATGCCGCGCGGATCCGCCTGGGCGCCTACGTAGGCGAAGGCACCACCGTGATGCACGAAGGTTTCGTCAACTTCAACGCCGGTACCGAAGGCCCGGGCATGATCGAAGGCCGCGTGTCGGCTGGCGTGTTCGTCGGCAAGGGTTCGGACCTGGGCGGCGGTTGCTCCACCATGGGCACCCTGTCGGGTGGCGGCAACATCGTGATCAAGGTCGGCGAAGGCTGCCTGATCGGCGCCAACGCCGGTATCGGTATCCCGTTGGGCGACCGCAACACCGTGGAGTCGGGCCTGTACGTGACCGCCGGCACCAAGGTTGCGCTGCTGGACGAGCAGAACCAGCTGGTCAAGGTGGTCAAGGCCCGCGAGCTGGCCGGCCAACCGGACCTGCTGTTCCGCCGCAACTCCGAGACCGGTGCCGTGGAGTGCAAAACCCACAAATCGGCCATCGAACTGAACGCAGCGCTGCACGCTCACAACTAAGCAGCGACTCGATGCCACTAACGGCCCGCGCCTGACCGGTGCGGGCCGTTTATACGAGTCTTGATCACCATGCTTGTGCCCTCTCCCTGGCGCGCCGATTTTCCGGCCATCGCCACCCTGCAACGGCAAGACCAGACCTATCTGGACAACGCCGCCACCACGCAAAAACCTCAAGCCCTGCTGGACGCCATCAGCCATTACTACGCCAATGGCGCAGCCAATGTGCACCGTGCCCAGCATTTGCCGGGCGCCCATGCGACCCAGGCTTTCGAGGACAGTCGCAGCAAGGTGGCACAGTGGCTGAACGTCGGTGACGAGGGGCAAATCATCTTCACCCACGGCGCGACATCGGCGCTGAACCTCCTGGCTTATGGCCTTGAGCACCTATTCAACCCGGGCGACGAGATTGTCATCAGCGCCCTGGAGCACCACGCCAACCTGCTGCCGTGGCAGCAACTGGCCAAGCGTCGCGAGCTGGCGCTGGTGGTACTGCCGCTTGACGCTGGCGGCTTGATCGACCTGCAAGCCGCCGCCCAACTGATCGGCCCGCGCACCCGCCTGCTGGCGGTGAGCCAACTGTCCAACGTACTTGGCGCCTGGCAGCCGTTGCCGCAACTGCTGGCGCTGGCCAAGGCCCACGATGCACTGACGGTGGTCGATGGCGCCCAGGGCATCGTGCATGGTCGCCATGATATGCAGGCCCTGGGCTGCGACTTCTACGTGTTTTCCAGCCATAAACTCTATGGGCCGGACGGCGTCGGCGTGCTGTATGGCCGCACCGAAGCCCTGCATCACCTGCGCCACTGGCAGTTTGGGGGCGAGATGGTGCAGCAGGCTGATTATCAAAGCGCCAGTTTCCGCCCGGCGCCCCTCGGTTTCGAAGCCGGGACTCCGCCGATCGCCAGCGTGATCGGCCTGGGGGCAACCCTGGATTACCTGAGTTCCCTGGACCAGCAGGCGGTGACGGCTCACGAAGCCGCCCTGCACGACTACCTGTTGCGTGGCTTGCAAGCGCGCAATGGCGTGCGCTTGCTGGGGTCGCCGCACGTCGCCCTGGCCAGCTTCGTGGTGGAAGGCGTGCACAACGCCGACCTCGCCCACTTGCTGACCGAACAAGGGATTGCGGTGCGCGCCGGCCATCATTGTGCGATGCCGCTGCTCAAGCAGATGGGATTGTCGGGGGCGATTCGGGTGTCATTGGCGCTGTACAACGACTCCGATGACCTGGAGCGCTTTTTTGAAGCGCTGGATCAAGCCCTGGATATGTTGCGATGAGCTTGCCGACTGAGGCCGTTGTCGCGCTGGAAGCGTTCCAGGCAGTCGGCAGTTGGGAGCAACGAGCCCGCCTGCTGATGCAATGGGGCGAGCGGCTGCCCGCCTTGCCGGACGAAGACAAGGTAGACGTCAACCTGGTGCAGGGCTGTGAAAGCCTGGTGTGGCTGGTGGGGCGCTTGCAGGATGGGCATTGGCAGTTTGCCGCCAGCAGCGATGCACGGCTGATACGCGGGCTGGTGGCGTTGTTGCTGGCGCGGGTCAACGGTGTGTCTGCCGCCGAACTGCAAGCCGTCGACTTGCCCGGCTGGTTTGAGCAACTGGGCCTGTCGCGGCAGTTATCGCCGTCGCGCAGCAATGGGTTGAATGCGGTGTTGCAGCGCATGCGGGAGTTGAGCCTTATACAAAACTAAATGTGGGAGCGGGCTTGCTCGCGAAAGCGGTGTATCAGTCGACCTGTCTGGTGACTGACACTCCGCCTTCGCGAGCAAGCCCGCTCCCACATTTTGATCTTCATTCCAGACTGAGATCTAAGGGGCCTTGACCCTGTCAGCAGGCCGGCGCACCCCGGCCACTATCTTGTCCACCGCCTTGGTCGCGGCCACCATGCCGAAGGTCGCAGTCACCATCATCACCGCGCCAAACCCGCCGGCGCAGTCCAGCTTCACGCCATCCCCGACAAAACTCTTCTGCAAACAGATGCTGCCGTCCGGCTTCGGGTAACGCAGCTGTTCGGTGGAGAACACGCAGGGCACGCTGTAATGGCGGGTCACAGTGCGGGAGAAGCCATAATCGCGACGCAACGTGGAGCGCACCTTCGACGCCAGCGGGTCATTGAACGTACGGTTCAAGTCACACACCTGAATCAACGTCGGATCAATCTGCCCGCCCGCGCCGCCGGTGGTGATGATCTGGATCTTGCGCCGCTTGCACCAGGCAATCAGTGCGGCCTTGGCGTTCACACTGTCGATGCAGTCGATCACGCAATCGATATTGGGCGTGATGTACTCGGCCATCGTCTCGCGGGTCACGAAGTCCGCCACCGCGTGCACGGTGCAATCCGGGTTGATGCCTTTCAGGCGCTCGGCCATGACCTCGACCTTGGCCTTGCCCACCGTGCTGTCCAGCGCATGCAGCTGGCGGTTGCTGTTGCTGACGCATACATCATCGAGGTCAAACAGCGAAATCTCGCCCACGCCGCAGCGAGCGATGGCTTCCGCCGCCCACGAACCCACCCCGCCCACGCCGACGATGGCCACATGGGCCGCCTTCAGGCGCTCCAGGCCTTCAATGCCATACAAGCGGGCGACGCCGGCAAACCGTGGATCTTCTGTACTCATGACCATTACCCCAAAAACCGGCGCGCATTATAGGGCTACACAGCGACAAGTTTTAAACTACAAGCTACAAGTAAGAGAACTTACGACGAGTTGCACTGCCCAATGTCCGGTTTTTCCCGGCTTGCTGTACGGTCGGTGAAAGGCCAGTGTAGGATGCGCGCCGTTCGGCGCAGGCCGACACCTCTTTTCGTTCCACACCCTTTGGAACCCGAAATAGCCATGTCATCGCGTAAATTTGGACTCAACCTGGTGGTGGTGCTGGCAATTGCCGCGCTGTTCACCGGCTTCTGGGCGCTGATCAACCGCCCGGTCAATGCCCCTAACTGGCCCGAGCAGATCTCCGGTTTTTCGTACTCGCCGTTCCAGCAAGGCCAGTACCCACAGAAAGACCAGTATCCGACCGACGATCAAATGCGTCAGGACCTTGCGATCATGAGCAAGCTGACGGACAACATCCGTACCTACTCGGTCGACGGCACCCTGGGGGATATCCCCAAGCTGGCGGAAGAATTCGGCCTGCGGGTGACCCTGGGGATCTGGATCAGTCCGGACCTCGAGCGCAACGAGCGCGAGATCCAGCGCGCCATCGAAATCGCCAACAGCTCCCGCAGCGTAGTGCGGGTAGTGGTGGGCAACGAGGCGCTGTTCCGCGAGGAAATCACTCCGGAAGCGCTGATCGTGCTGCTGGATCGGGTACGGGCCGCCGTCAAGGTGCCCGTAACCACCTCCGAGCAATGGCACATCTGGGAACACAACCCGCAACTGGCCAAGCACGTCGACCTGATCGCCGCGCACATCCTGCCGTACTGGGAACATATCCCGGTGGACAAGGCCGGCCAGTTCGTCCTCGATCGCGCACGGGACCTGAAGAAGACCTTCCCGAAAAAGCCGCTGTTGCTGTCGGAGGTTGGCTGGCCGAGCAACGGACGGATGCGTGGCGGTGCTGACGCCTCCCCCGCCGACCAGGCGATTTACCTGCGCACGCTGGTTAACACGCTGAACCGCCAGGGCTACAACTACTTCGTGATCGAAGCGTTTGACCAGCCATGGAAAGCCAGCGACGAAGGCTCTGTAGGCGCCTATTGGGGCGTGTTCAACGCCGCACGCCAGCAGAAATTCAACTTTGATGGCCCGGTGGTCGCGATTCCGCAATGGCGAGTGCTGGCGATCGGCTCGGTGGTGCTTGCGCTGCTGTCCCTGACCCTGCTGATGATCGACGGCTCGGCCCTGCGCCAGCGCGGCCGTACGTTCCTGACCTTTATCGCGTTCCTGTGCGGGTCGGTATTGGTGTGGATCGGTTATGACTACAGCCAGCAATACAGCACCTGGTTCAGCTTGACGGTGGGCTTCCTGCTGGCACTCGGCGCCCTGGGCGTATTTATCGTGTTGCTGACCGAAGCCCATGAGCTGGCCGAAGCAGTCTGGACCCACAAACGCCGGCGTGAATTCCTGCCGGTTGAAGGGGATTCGGACTACCGCCCGAAAGTCTCGATCCACGTGCCGTGCTACAACGAGCCGCCGGAGATGGTCAAACAGACCCTCGACGCCCTGGCCGCCCTCGATTATCCGGACTACGAAGTCCTGATCATCGACAACAACACCAAGGACCCGGCCGTGTGGGAGCCGGTGCGCGACTACTGCGAAACCCTCGGCCCGCGCTTCAAGTTCTTCCACGTCTCGCCCCTGGCCGGTTTCAAGGGCGGCGCACTGAACTACCTGATCCCGCACACCGCCAAGGATGCCGAAGTGATCGCGGTGATCGACTCCGATTACTGCGTGTCGCCAAACTGGCTCAAGCACATGGTGCCGCACTTCGCCGACCCGAAAATCGCCGTGGTGCAGTCGCCACAGGATTATCGTGACCAGAACGAAAGCACCTTCAAGAAGCTCTGCTACGCGGAATACAAAGGCTTCTTCCATATCGGCATGGTCACCCGCAACGACCGTGACGCGATCATCCAGCACGGCACCATGACCATGACCCGCCGCTCGGTGCTGGAAGAGCTGGGCTGGGCCGACTGGTGCATCTGTGAGGATGCCGAGCTGGGCCTGCGGGTCTTCGAGAAGGGCCTGTCGGCGGCGTACTACCACGACAGCTACGGCAAGGGCCTGATGCCCGATACCTTTATCGACTTCAAGAAACAGCGTTTCCGCTGGGCCTACGGTGCGATCCAGATCATCAAGCGTCACACTGCGAGCCTCTTGCGCGGCAAGGACACCGAGCTGACCCGTGGCCAGCGCTACCACTTCCTCGCGGGGTGGTTGCCGTGGGTGGCCGACGGCATGAACATCTTCTTCACCGTGGGCGCCTTGTTGTGGTCGGCGGCGATGATTATCGTGCCGACGCGGGTTGACCCGCCGCTGCTGATTTTCGCGATCCCGCCACTGGCGTTGTTCGTGTTCAAGGTCGGCAAGATCATCTTCCTCTACCGTCGTGCGGTGGGTGTGAACCTGAAAGATGCGTTCTGCGCGGCACTGGCCGGGCTGGCGTTGTCGCACACCATCGCCAAGGCGGTGCTGTACGGGTTCTTCACCACCAGCATTCCGTTCTTCCGTACACCGAAGAACGCCGATAACCACGGTTTCTGGGTGGCGATCTCCGAAGCCCGGGAAGAGATGTTCATCATGCTGCTGTTGTGGGGTGCGGCACTGGGGATTTACCTGGTGCAGGGCCTGCCGAGCAATGACATGCGCTTCTGGGTGGTGATGTTGCTGGTGCAGTCGCTGCCGTATGTGGCGGCGCTGATCATGGCGTTCCTGTCGTCGCTGCCGAAACCGGCACCGAAGCAAGAGCCTGTGGCCGCTGCTTAAAATCCTGCGCAATGCACTAAACGGCGGCCTCTGGCCGCCGTTTTGCTATAAGATAACGGCCATTTTGTGAGACTTGGCCCAGGCCATTGCTTTGTGTGGGAGCGGGCTTGCTCGCGAATGCGCCGGGTCAGTTCATACATTGTTGACTGACACTCCGTATTCGCAAGCAAGCCCGCTCCCACACAAGCCCCCCTCCCACATAAGCCTTGCGCCCTGACATGCTTCTGGAGTTTTTACATGACGGCCCACGCCGACCTTTCGCCGACCCTCCAACTCGCTATCGACCTGATCCGCCGCCCGTCGGTGACGCCGGTCGACGCCGATTGCCAGAAGCTGATGATGCAGCGCCTGGGCGACGCCGGTTTTGCGCTTGAGCCGATGCGCATCGAGGATGTGGATAACTTCTGGGCCACCCACGGCAAACACGAAGGCCCGGTATTGTGCTTCGCCGGCCACACCGACGTGGTGCCGACCGGCCCGGTCAAGGCCTGGCAGAACGACCCGTTCGACGCGCTGATCGATGAAAACGGCATGCTCTGCGGCCGTGGCGCAGCCGACATGAAAGGCAGCCTGGCGGCGATGCTGGTCGCTTCCGAGCGATTTGTGACCGACTACCCGGACCACAAGGGTTCGGTCGCATTCCTGATCACGAGTGACGAAGAAGGCCCGGCGCACCACGGCACCAAGGCCGTGATCGAACGCCTGGCAGCCCGCAAGGAGCGCCTGGACTGGTGCATCGTCGGCGAACCGTCGAGCACCACCCTGGTGGGCGACGTGGTCAAGAACGGCCGTCGCGGCTCCCTCGGCGCCACCCTGACCGTGCGCGGCGTGCAAGGCCATGTGGCCTACCCGCACCTGGCGAAGAACCCGATCCACCTGGCGGCTCCGGCCCTGGCCGAACTGGCCGCCGAGCACTGGGACGATGGCAACACCTTCTTCCCGCCTACCAGCTTCCAGATTTCCAACCTCAACTCCGGCACCGGCGCCACCAACGTGATCCCGGGCGACCTGACGGCGGTGTTCAACTTCCGCTTCTCCACCGAGTCCACCGTCGAAGGCCTGCAGCAGCGGGTCGCGGCGATTCTCGACAAGCATGGCCTGGACTGGCATGTGGAGTGGGCGCTGTCGGGCCTGCCGTTCCTCACCGAACCGGGCGCGTTGCTCGATGCGGTCTCCGCCAGCATCAAGGCCGTCACCGGTCGCGAGACCCAGGCGTCCACCAGCGGCGGCACCTCCGATGGGCGCTTCATCGCGACCCTCGGCACTCAGGTGGTGGAGCTGGGTCCGGTCAACGCGACGATCCATCAGGTCAACGAGCGCATCCTCGCCAGCGACCTCGATGTGCTGACCGAAATCTACTACCAGACCCTGATCAAGTTGCTCGCCTGATGCTCGCTTGCCCCATTTGCAGCGCACCGCTCCATGAAGTGGACAACGGCGTAGCCTGCCCGGCCGGGCACCGTTTCGACCGGGCGCGCCAGGGTTACCTGAACCTGTTGCCGGTGCAGCACAAGAACAGCCGTGACCCAGGCGACAACCTGGCGATGGTGGAAGCGCGCCGCGACTTCCTCAACGCCGGGCATTACGCCCCGGTGGCCAGGCGCCTGGCCGAACTGGCCGCTGAACGCAAACCCCAGCGCTGGCTGGATATCGGCTGTGGCGAGGGTTACTACACCGCACAGATCGCCGACGCCCTGCTGCGCGCCGATGGTTATGCCCTGGATATTTCCAGGGAAGCGGTCAAGCGCGCCTGCAAGCGCAACCCCACGGTGACCTGGTTGATCGCCAGCATGGCCCGGGTGCCGTTGGCCGATGCCAGTTGCCAGTTCCTGGCCAGCGTGTTCAGCCCACTGGACTGGCTGGAGGCCAAGCGCCTGCTCAGCCCGGGCGGTGGCTTGATGAAAGTCGGCCCCACCAGCGGCCACCTGATGGAACTGCGTGAGCGTTTGTACGACGAAGTGCGCGAGTACACCGACGACAAGCACCTGGCGCTGGTGCCGCAGGGCATGAGCCTGCAACACAGCGAAACCCTGGAGTTCAAGCTCAGCCTGGCCGATCCCAAGGATCGCGCCAACCTGCTGGCGATGACGCCCCACGGCTGGCGCGCGAGTGCCGAACGCCGGGCCCGGGTGATCGAAGCCGCCGAACCGCTGCTGGTCACTGTGTCGATGCGCTACGACTATTTCGTGCTTCAATAACCCATTATTTTTGTGGGCCTCGGGGCCCACACCGAATCCGCGAATGGATTTTCAAAATCCCGCAACGAGGAACATCCATGCGCCAACCTGATATCGAGATTTACCTCAAGGACGCCGACGTCGACCACAAGGCCATCGCCGCCTGGTTGGGCGCCGCCCTGGGCCCGTGCACCGACTGGGTCCAGCGCGGCCAGACCTACAAGTGCAAAGCCGGCAGCGTACCGGTCACCTGGCTGCCGAAAGCCGTAGGCAAATGGAACAGCCTGTACCTGGAAAGCGACCAGACCCCGTGGGAAGACGACATCGCCTGCGCCCGCGCAGCCTTTGCCGCGCTGAACGTCGAAGTGCGTTGCGCGCCGGGCAGCTGGGTAGAGGAAGAAGGTGAAGAAAGCGCGGATACCTGGATTCGTATCAGCGCAGACGGTGAAGAGCAGATCACCTGGAAAACAACCTGAGGGATCGTTCCCACGCTCTGCGTGGGAATGCAACCTGTGACGCTCCGCGTCACGATTAAAAGCAGACGCGGAGCGTCCAAAGAAGCATTCCCACGCAGAGCGTGGGAACGATCAACGATCACGCCAAGGTTACAGGCCCACCACATCCTCAGCCTGCAAGCCCTTCTCGCCCGTCACCACGGCGTATTCCACCTGCTGGCCTTCGGCCAATGAACGATGCCCTTCACCGCGAATGGCGCGGTAGTGCACAAACACATCCTTGCCATCTTCCCGCTGGATAAAGCCATAGCCCTTGGCGTCGTTGAACCACTTCACATTGCCGGTTTCGCGCGTTGCCATCTGTTTTGCTCCCACATGCTTTTTATAAGTACGTTTATTGTTGAGTCGTCGCAGTTGAACTGCCGAGTATAAGACAGGCTCAAAAAGCTTCAACTCAAGATTACTTCGCCGCTTTTTTGCCGATTTTCGGCTAATACTGCACACTAGCGCCCCGAGCACCTGCCCGGTTTTTTTCCCCACTCAAAGCAGAAGCCGTATGACCCGTTCTCCCTTTCGCCGTCTGGTATTTGGCACCTTGCGCCGGCTGTTGTACCTCTGGGTTCGCTCAGAGACGATCAACCAGTCGTCCCTTACCTTGAACCTCGACCGCAGTCGTCCGGTGTTTTACGTCCTGCAATCTCCATCCCTCACCGAATTGGCGGTGGTTGATACCGAATGTACCAAGGCCGGCCTGCCGCGCCCGGTGCTGCCGGTGTCGGTCGGCCCGCTGATGGAGCCGGCAGCCTTCTTCTACCTGACGCCCGACCCCGACTGGCTGGGGCGCCAGGACAAGCGTGGCGCCCCACCCACCCTGACCCGCCTGGTGGATGTGCTCACCGAACACGCCGAAGAGAATGCACAGATCATTCCAGTCAGCGTGTTCTGGGGCCAGTCGCCCGACAGCGAGTCCAGCCCCTGGAAACTGCTGTTCGCCGACAGCTGGGCCGTCACCGGCCGCCTGCGCCGGCTGCTGAGCATCCTGATCCTGGGCCGCAAGACCCGGGTGCAATTCTCCGCGCCCATCAACCTGCGTGAGTTGATCGAGCACAATAAAGGCCACGAACGCACCGTGCGCATGGCCCAGCGCATCCTGCGGGTGCACTTTCGCAACCTGAAAACCGCAGTGATCGGCCCCGACCTGTCCCACCGGCGCAACCTGGTGAAGGGCCTGGTGAACATGCCACTGGTACGCCAGGCGATCCTCGACGAGGCCGAACGCGAGAAAATCACCCCCGAGAAAGCCAAGGCCCAGGCCCTGCGCTATGGCAACGAGATCGCCTCGGACTACACCTACACCGCCATCCGTTTCCTCGAAGTGGTGCTGAGCTGGTTCTGGAACAAGATCTACGACGGCATCAAGGTCAACAACATCGAAGGTGTGCAAAAGGTCGCCCAGGGCTACGAGGTGATCTATGTACCGTGCCATCGCAGCCATATCGACTACCTGCTGCTCTCCTATCTCCTGTTCAAGAATGGCTTGACCCCGCCGCACATCGCCGCCGGGATCAACCTGAACATGCCGGTGATCGGCAGCCTGTTGCGCCGTGGCGGGGCGTTTTTCATGCGCCGTACTTTCAAGGGCAACCCGCTGTACACCTCGGTGTTCAACGAATACCTGCACACCTTGTTCACCAAGGGTTTCCCGGTGGAATACTTCGTCGAAGGCGGACGCTCGCGCACCGGGCGCATGCTGCAACCGAAGACCGGGATGCTGGCGATCACCCTGCGCAGCTTCCTGCGTTCCTCGCGCATGCCCATCGTGTTCGTGCCGGTGTACATCGGCTATGAGCGGGTGCTGGAAGGCCGCACTTACCTGGGCGAACTGCGCGGTGCGAGCAAGAAGAAAGAGTCGATATTCGATATTTTCAAAGTGGTCGGCGCCCTCAAGCAGCGCTTTGGCCAGGTCGCCGTGAACTTCGGCGAACCGATCAAGCTGGCTGAATTCCTCGACAGCGAGCAGCCCGACTGGCGCTCCCAGGAGCTGGGCCCGAACTACAAGCCGGCGTGGCTCAACGAAACCACCAACCGCCTCGGCGAACGGGTGGCGCAACACTTGAACGAAGCGGCGGCGATCAATCCGGTGAACCTGGTGGCCCTCGCGCTGCTGTCCACCACCCGCCTGGCGCTGGACGAACAGGCGATGGCGCGCCAGCTGGATCTGTACCTGGCACTGCTGCGCAAGGTGCCCTACTCGCCCCACACCACCCTGCCGGAAGGCGACGGCCTGGCGCTGATCAAGCACGTCAAGGACATGCACCTGCTGTCGGAACAGAGCGATGCACTGGGCAAGATCCTCTACCTGGACGAGCAGAACGCCGTCCTGATGACCTACTACCGCAACAACGTGCTACACATCTTCGCCCTGCCGGCGCTGCTGGCGAGTTTCTTCCAGAGCAGCTCGCGGATGAGCCGCGAACAGATCCTGCGCTATACCCGTGCGCTCTACCCGTACCTGCAATCGGAGCTGTTTATCCGCTGGTCCCTGGACGAACTGGATGCTGTGGTCGACCAGTGGCTGGACGCCTTCGTCGAACAAGGCCTGCTGCGTTTTGAAAACGACGTGTACCTGCGCCCGGCGCCGAGCTCACGGCAGTTTGTGCTGTTGACCCTGCTGTCCAAGAGCATCGCCCAGACCCTGCAACGCTTCTACATGGCGATCTCGCTGCTGCTCAACAGCGGCCAGAACAGCATCAGCGCCGAAGAGCTGGAAGACCTGTGCACGGTCATGGCCCAGCGCCTGTCGATCCTGCACGGCCTGAATGCCCCGGAGTTCTTCGACAAGAGCCTTTTCCGACATTTTATCCAGACCCTGCTGGAGCAAGATGTGCTGCGTCGCGACGAGGCCGGCAAACTGAGCTATCACCCGCTGCTGGGTGAGCTGGCCGAAGGTGCAGCCAAACGCGTATTGCCCGCGGAGATTCGCCTGTCGATTCGCCAGGTCGCACTGCATCGCAGCGAAGAGGCGCCAGACCAGCCTGTGGTACCCGAAGAAACACACTAGAGTGACCGAGGCGCCAGGGTGTTTCTGGCGCCGTTGACAAGGAGCTGCACCATGAAAAAAATCATCCTCCTGGGCCTGACCGCCCTGCTGGGAGCCTGCCAGACCATGAGCCCCGCGCCCAAAGCCAGCCTCGATGGCGAAGTCTTCTATTTGCAACGCATCGCCCTCCCGCCCGCCGCCACCTTGAGTGTGACCCTGCAGGATGTGTCCTTGATGGACGCCCCGGCCGTGACCCTGGCCGAGCAGAAAGGCCCGGTGAAAGGCCAGGTGCCACTGCCCTTTCATCTGAGCTACGACCCGACCCAGGTCAAGCCTGGCCACAGTTACTCGGTGAGCGCTCGCATCGAACTGGAGGGCAAGCTACTGTTTATCACCACCGAACGGCACTCCGTGCAGTTGAACGGCCAGGACCCACAACCGCTGCGCCTGCGCGTGGATGCGGTTGCACACTGATTAAAATATCGAACATAAGGAAGCGCCCATGCTCCGTAACTCCCTTCGCCTCACTGCCCTGTGCGCCGGCTTGCTGCTCGGTGCCAACGCCATGGCCTTGTCCCTCGGCAGCCTGTCCCAGGGCGACGCCACCGGCGGCCTCAAGGATGCACTGACCCAAGGCGCACAGATTGCCGTGAAACAACTGGGTGTGCCCGGTGGTTTCAGCAACAACCCCGAAGTGAAGATCGGCCTGCCGGGCAAGTTGGGCAAAGTCGCTGACAAGTTGAAAATGTTCGGCATGGGTGACCAGGTCACGCAACTTGAAACCAGCATGAACAAGGCGGCCGAGTCTGCTGTCACCCAGGCCCAGCCGATCCTGGTAAACGCGGTGAAAAACATGAGCGTGACCGATGCCAAGGGCATCCTCACCGGCGGCCAGGACTCGGCCACCCAGTACCTGAACAAAAGCAGCCGTGACGAGATCCGGGCCAAGTTCCTGCCGATCGTCAAGGCCGCTACCGACAAGGTCGGCGTGGCCCAGCAGTACAACGCGCTCGCCGGCAAGGCCGCCACCTTTGGCGCCATTGATGCCAAGAGCGCCAATGTCGAAAGCTACGTGACCGAACAGGCGCTGGACGGGCTGTTCAAGATGATCGCCCAGCAGGAAGAAACCATTCGCAAGAACCCGGCGGCGGCTGCCACCAGCTTGGCCAAGAAGGTGTTCGGGGCGCTGTAGACCATACCCGGCAACTAAAAACGCCCTGAACTATTCAGGGCGTTTTTTTTAATAGCGGCACTTGCAAGGCAAATCACTACCCACGGCATTGCTGTTGCTGCTGTTGGTGGTGTTGTTTTCGGTTTTGATATTAATGTTGATCTCGGGCTGGCCATTGCCATTGGACCGACCGAAATTCGGCCCTATTCCAAATACAGCCCCCAACAGGTGCAGTGGTGAAACCAGTACTGGAAAAATCATACACACTCCTCGATATTTAGGGTCAAAAGCCCCCTCTGAGTGGCAAGGCAGCCCGAGTGGTTCCCGGGCTGCCTCGAGTCAGCGGCTATCGATGGATCGGAAAGAGTGCCGATGACCTCTGGTAGGGTTGGTGGGCCTCATGCACCGGCGCCTGGTGATACGGCTTGGGCCGCGCAGGCAGGACAGGCCCCGTTGGTCGGGAGTGATGGCCGTGGTTGAAACCGGGCCGTCCATGGCCGGGCTTGTGCGGTCGCGCCGTATCAGCTTCTTTATTGGAACCAGGCAACAGATTGCCCAGCAGTGACCCCAGGAAAGCACCTTTGAAAGCTGCCAGGGCAGACAAAATAAACATATGACACTCCATGAACTCATTGTTGTTCATCGGGACCGCAGGCTTGCGGCCCCGACAACGACGTCTGTCAATCAGACAATTCTGAGTGGAGCACCACGGGCAAACGTTCCGTCGCCCAGGGTCGCAGTTTGCGTCTATGTGTGAATGACCAGAGGCATTTCCTTACAGGACACCCCTGCCACTCGCAGCCTTACACCGCCTCCTTGCGGACCCGAAACCACGCCGCATACAGCGCGGGCAGGAACAACAGCGTCAATGCCGTCGCAACAATCAAGCCGCCCATGATCGCCACGGCCATCGGCCCGAAGAACACGCTGCGGGACAGCGGGATCATCGCCAGTACGGCCGCCAGCGCCGTCAGCACAATCGGCCGGAAGCGCCGCACGGTCGCCTCGATAATCGCCTGCCAGGGAGCCAGGCCGGCCTTGATGTCCTGCTCGATCTGGTCCACCAGAATCACCGAGTTACGCATGATCATTCCCGACAGCGCGATGGTCCCCAGCATCGCCACGAACCCAAAGGGCTGGCGGAACACCAGCAGGAACAGTGTCACCCCGATCAGGCCCAAGGGCGCCGTGAGAAACACCATCGCGGTGCGGGAGAAGCTGCGCAATTGCAGCATCAGCAAGGTCAGCACCACCACGATAAACAGCGGCACACCGGCCTTGACCGAGTTCTGCCCACGGGCGGAATCCTCGACCGTGCCGCCAACTTCCAGCAGGTAGCCGTCCGGCAGTTCAGCGCGCACGCCTTCGAGGGTCGGCAGGATCTGCTGCACCAGGGTGGCCGGTTGTTCCTTGCCGTAGATATCGGCGCGAACGGTCACGGTCGGCAGGCGATTACGGTGCCAGATGATGCCTTCCTCAAAGCCGTATTCCAGGGTCGCGATCTGCGACAGCGCCACGCTCTTGCCGTTGTCGGTCGGCACCGCCAGGCTTGGCAGCAGCGACAGCTCGGTGCGCTCATGCACCGTGCCGCGCAGCAGGATTTCGATCAACTCGTTGTCCTCGCGGTACTGGCTGACGCTGGAGCCCGTGAGGGAACTCTGGAGGAATTTCGACAGGTTGGCGGTGCTCACGCCGAGGGCACGGGCGCGGTCCTGGTCAACGTTGAGGTAGACGATCTTGCTCGGTTCTTCCCAGTCCAGGTGCACGTTGACCACGTGGGTATTTTCGCGAACCTTGGCCGCCACTTTCCGCGCCAGGGCCCGGACTTCTTCGATGTGCTCGCCCGTTACCCGGAACTGCACGGGGTAGCCAACCGGCGGGCCGTTTTCAAGCCGCGTAACCCGCGAACGCAGGTCCGGGAATTGTTCGTTGAGGGTTTCGATCAGCCAGGTGCGCAAGCTTTCGCGCTCCTCGATGGTCTTGGCCAACACCACAAACTGGGCAAAGCTGGCGGCCGGCAGTTGCTGGTCCAGCGGCAGGTAGAAACGTGGCGAACCGGTACCGACGTAGGCCACATAATTTTCAATACCTGCATGTTCCTTGAGCAAGGCTTCAAGGCGTTTGACCTGGTCAGCCGTATTGCTCAGGGACGCGCCTTCAGCCAGTTTCAGGTCGACCATCAGTTCCAGTCGCCCGGAAGCCGGGAAGAACTGCTGGGGCACAAAGCGGAACAGCGCCACCGAGCCGATAAACAGCAGCAAGGTCAGGACGATCACCGTCTTGCGCCGACGCACGCACCATTCCACCAGGCGTCTTACGCGCTGATAGAAGGGTGTGCCGTAGGGATCCGGCCCGTCGGTGCCATGCTTGGCCGCATGAATCTTCGCCAGGTCCGGCAGGAGTTTTTCCCCCAGGTACGGCACGAACATCACGGCGGCGACCCACGAGGCCAGCAGCGCAATGGTCACCACCTGGAAGATCGAGCGGGTGTATTCACCGGTGCTCGATTGCGCCGTGGCAATCGGCAGGAAACCCGCGGCCGTGATCAGGGTGCCGGTGAGCATCGGGAAGGCTGTGCTGGTCCAGGCGAAACTGGCGGCCTTGAGCCGGTCGTACCCTTGCTCCATTTTGATCGCCATCATTTCCACGGCGATGATCGCATCGTCCACCAGCAAGCCCAGCGCCAGCACCAGCGCGCCGAGGGAGATTTTGTGCAGGCCGATGCCGAGGTAATACATGGTGGCAAACGTCATGGCCAACACCAGCGGAATCGCCAGGGCGACCACCATGCCGGTGCGCACGCCCAGGGAGAAAAAGCTCACCAGCAACACAATCGCCAGGGCTTCGGCGAGCACCTGGACGAATTCGCCGACACTGGTTTTTACCGCTGCCGGCTGGTCCGACACCTTGCGCAGTTCCATACCGGCAGGAAGGTTCTTCTGCAGGCGTGCGAATTCGCCTTCCAGGGCCTTGCCCAGCACCAGGATGTCGCCACCATCACGCATGGCCACGGCCAGCCCGATGGCGTCGGCGCCCATGTAGCGCATGCGCGGTGCCGGTGGATCGTTGAAGCCACGATGAATCTCGGCCACGTCACCGATACGGAACGTACGATCACCGACGCGGATCGGGAAGTCGCGAATCTCCTTAACGGTCTTGAAGTTGCCGGACACCCTTAACTGCACGCGCTCGCTCGGGGTTTCAAAGAAGCCGGCGGTGGACACCGCGTTCTGTTCCTGCAACGCCTGCTGCACGGCCGCCAGCGGCAGGCCGAGGGTGGCGAGCTTGAGGTTGGACAGCTCGATCCAGATCTTCTCGTCCTGCAAGCCCAGCAGTTCGACCTTGCCGACATCCGGCACCCGTTGCAGCTGAATCTGGATGCGGTCGGCGTAGTCCTTGAGCACGGCGTAGTCAAAGCCATCGCCGGTCAGGGCGTAGATATTGCCGAAGGTGGTGCCGAATTCATCGTTGAAAAACGGGCCCTGGATATCCGGTGGCAGGGTCTGGCGAATATCGCTGATTTTCTTGCGCACCTGGTACCAGAGGTCCGGGATCTCTGCGGAGTGCATCGAGTCCCGGGCCATGAAGGTGACCTGGGATTCACCGGGCCGCGAGAAGGAGACGATGCGCTCGTAGTCGCCGGTCTCCATCAATTTCTTTTCAATACGCTCGGTGACCTGGCGCGACACTTCCTGGGCCGTAGCGCCTGGCCAGTTGGTCTTGATCACCATGGCCTTGAAGGTAAACGGCGGGTCTTCGCTTTGTCCCAGCTTGGTGTAGGACAAGGTGCCGACCACTGCCAGCAGGATCATCAGGAACAGTACGATCTGGCGATTACGCAACGCCCATTCGGAAAGATTGAAACCCATCGGGGACTACTCCTTGGCCGCCAGACTTACCACTCGATTGGCGCGATCCACCGGGCGCACTTGCTGGCCCTCATGGAGTACATGCACACCGGCGGCGATCACCCAATCAGTGGGGTTCAAGCCTTCCAGCACCGGCACGGTTTTCTCGCCAAAGGCGCCGATCCGCACCGGTGTGCGCTTGAGGGTATTGTCGGGCTGCACCACCCAGACGTAGGACGCGCCGTTCTCCGCACTCAGGGCAGACAGCGGCACCGCCAGGGGAATCACCCCGTCAGCCTGGATGAAGACGCGAGCGCTCTGCCCCAGTTCCGCAGGCACTTTGCCGCCGGTAAACGCGACGCGGGCGGCGAAGGTTCGCGACTTTGGATCGGCAGCCGGCGACAGTTCGCGGATGCGGCCGTTGAAGCGCTGGTCGGGCTGGCTCCACAGTTCCACGGACACCGGCTGGCCAATCTTGAAACGCCCGAAGCTTTGCTCCGGCAGGCTGATCAACACCTCCCGCTCGCCATCGGTGGCCAGGGTGAATACGGTCTGGCCGGCCGACACCACCTGGCCGACTTCCACTGCACGCTTGGCGACCACGCCATCCTGGGGTGCGCGCAACACGGCGTAACCGGCCTGGTTATTGGCCACGTCGAATTCGGCCTTGATCTGCTTGAGGCGTGCTTCACCGGAGCGGTAGAGGTTTTCGGAGTTGTCGTACTGGGAGCGGCTGACCATCTGACGGTCCATCAGGGTCTTGTAGCGGTCACGCTCGGCGCGTACCAGGCTCAGGTTGGCGTCGGCAGCGGCGACCTGGGCACGGGTGGCTTCCAGTTGCAGGCGTACGTCCTGAGGGTCGAGTTCGGCCAGGGGCTGGTTGGCCTTGACGCGCTCGCCCTCCTCCACCAGTCGTCGGCTGACTTTGCCGCCAATGCGAAAGGCCAGGTCGGGTTCATAGCGTGCACGCACCTCGCCCGGGTAGCTGTCGGAAGCCTGCGCCGAAGGCTCTGGCTGAACCACCATGGCCGGGCGGACGGTGGTTTGCGCCGCTTCTTCATGGCCACAGGCAGCCAACAGGAATAACAAGCTGGCAGGCAAAGCGAGTGGCAGGAAATAGCTGCGCATGCTGAAGGACCTTTCGCTAATGGTGCTAGGAATAATTATACTGGCCAGTATGTTATTAATACCAAACTCACCAGTCCAGTAATAAAGTGAAAATGTCCGACAATCCTGTGAACACCAATAGCCCCGGGCGTCCCAAGGACATGGCAAAACGCCAGGCGATTCTTGATGCGGCGAAGATCCTGTTTTTGAGTAATGGGTATGCCAGTACCAGCATGGATGCCGTGGCAGTGGAGGCGGGGGTGTCGAAGCTGACGGTGTACAGCCATTTCACCGACAAGGAGACGCTGTTCTCGGCGGCGGTGGTTGCCAAGTGCGAAGAGCAGTTACCGGTGATGTATTTCGAGCTGCCCGAGGGTGTGCCGGTGGAGAAGGTGCTGCTCAATATCGCCCGCGGGTTTCATGTGCTGATCAATAGCGAGGAGTCGGTGAACCTGCATCGGTTGATGATGACTTCCGGGAGTCAGGATCCGAAGTTGTCGCAGATCTTTTTCGAGGCCGGGCCGATGCGTATGTTGCAGGGGATGGAGCGGCTGCTTTGTAAGATCGACCAGAGTGGCGCATTGCGTATTGCCAAACCGTTCACCGCGGCGGAGCATTTTTTTTGCTTGCTCAAGGGGACGGCGAATTTTTGTTTGTTGTATGGGTGCGGGGGGCAGTTGAGCGCTGAGGCGGCCGAGGAGCATGTGCAGGAGGTTGTGGGGCTGTTTATGCGGGCTTATCGGGCTTTTTGAACTGAGTACATATCCGTTATTTAGGTAACGGCCACTTAGGGTTCCGCTCTTACAGCGGCTCACTTTTGAACAGCGCAAAAGTAAGCAAAACGCTCTTGCCCCACCACTCGGCACCTCGCCTAGGCTCGGTGTGCCCTCACTCCGGCTTTGGACCGTGGGCCGCCGTCATGGGCCATCCTTGGCCCAGGACGGCTAACCTGGCGTCCTGCCAGGTTACCCACGCTCCAAAGCCTGCGTTCGGCCAGCGTGGTTTAACGGGGCGCCTAAGATCAAGATCAAAAGCAGATCAACAGCACAGCGGCCTCCCGGCCGGCTTGAGTGTTACAAGCAAAAGCAAATACCAGAGCGAAAACAGCTCTGCTTTTCTGTGGGAGCGGGCTTGCTCGCGAAAAACCAGAGGACGCCGCGTTGAATCAGGATACCCACGTCATCGTTAACGACCTTCGCGAGCAAGCCCGCTCCCACATTTGGACCGTGCCCGCTTTAGCTTTTGATTTTGCTTTTAACACTCAAGCCGGCCGGGAGGCCGCTGTGCTCTGCTTTTGATCTGCGGGCCCCGTCAACCACGATGGCCGCAAGTAGGCACGGTGGAGCGGGTAAATCGGCAGGGATGCCGATTTAGCCGCGCCGGGCCATGGATGGCCCGTCGCGGCGGCCCGCGGAACCGTGCCGGAGTGCGGGCATGCCGAGCCTAAGCGAGGCACCGAGTGGTGGGGCAAAGACCTTTTGGTTACTTTTGGGGCGTTTGCCAAAAGTGACCCGCTGTAAGAGCGGAACCATAAGCGGCCGTTACCTAAATAACGGATATGTACCCAACCCTCAGGACTTCAGCGCCTTCTTAGGATAAATGTCATACCGACTGGATTTCCCATCCAACGCATGACTCGGCTTCACCCCCTCAATACAAGGCGCCTTACGCGGCCGCTTGACCACCACCCGATGACTGGCCAAAGCCAACGCCGCCGCCAACAACGCCGGCGCATCCGGATCATCCCCCACCAGCGGCCGAAACAACCTCATCTCCTTCTTCACCAACGCCGTCTTCTCCCGATGCGGAAACATCGGATCCAGATAAATCACCTGAGGCGGCTCCCCCTCCCAATCGCGCATCACCTCAATGGAGTTGCCCTTGAGCAACCTCATCCGCGCCACAATCGGCGCCACCTCAAAATCCTCTGCACCTCGCGCCAAGCCATCTTCCAGCAACGCCCCAATCAACGGCTGGCGTTCAATCAGGCTCATCTCGCAACCCAGGCTGGCCAACACAAATGCATCCTTTCCCAACCCCGCGGTAGCATCCAGCACCCTGGGCCGCACGCCCTGCGCCACACCCACCGCCTTGGCAATCATTTGCCCGCTGCCGCCGCCATACAGACGCCTGTGCGCCGCCCCACCCTCCACAAAATCCACCCGCACCGGCCCCGGCGCCTCAGGCCCCAGCTGTTGCAACTGCAGCCCCTGCTCCCCCACCTGCAAGGCAAAGTCCGCCTCATCCAGTTGCAAAGGCAACCCCAGCTGCTCGGCCCAGTGCTGCGCACGTGCCTGAAAACCTTCGGCCAAGGCCTCGACCCGAATGCGGCTGGCCGCTGGTTGTTCGCTCATCGGTGACTACGCTCAAAAATATTAAGGATCGGCAAAAAGCGGCCGATAAAAAAAAGGATCCGGCATTTTGCCAGAGCTGAGCGACGATCGAGAGAAATGTCAGACATTCCTTCGCTATTCACCGGTGTACTGCCGACCCACAACCACTTCGGCCTGCGCAATACCCAAGCGCTGGCCGGCGTCAGTCATGTGTGGCAGGACTTCTTCGCCCAGGCGTTGGCCGAACAGCTCGGCGACACGCCGGGCGCGCTCGCCGAGTCGGTGACGAAACCTGTGGACCCGGCGGTAGAACCCAGCGAAGGCAGTGACCTGCTGTCGCAGATCGTCACCCAGCGCGCCTGTGATGTGACAGACACCGAGATCGCCCCGCCCGAGCCGCTGTTCCTGCCCATCGCCGAATTCGAACTGGAACTGCTGCCACCGGCCCCGCCACCGTACCCGGCGGAAGAAGTGGTCGCCCAGCAAAAGCAGCAAAACTTCGAAAGCGCCTGGGTGCGCCCGATCGTCCTGGCCGCCGGCCAACCGCTGCCCGAACCGGGTCCGGCGCCGCAACCACGCCCGCTGCATTTGCCGATCGCCGAATTCGAACTGGACCTGCTGCCACCACCACCGCCACCGTTCCCGGCAGAAGAGCTGGTTGAGCAACAGAAAGCCCTGGATTTCGACAGCCGCTGGGCGCGTCCGCTGATCCTGCACAACCTGCGCCTGGCCGCCTGACCCTCAGCGACATACCCACCACCGACCCATGTCCAGATGAAAGTGATTACGGTGGGCGGCGTTGTAATCCGGGCTCAACACCACATTGAAATCCTTGCAGGCGCCGTCGCGCACTTGCCGCAGGAAGCGCGCACGCTCGCCGTCACCCGGCCAATCCTTGAGCACACTGATGGTGCGCCCGTCCGCCAGGCGAAACCCGGCGATATCCAACGCATTGGCCGACGCATGCTGGCTGAGTCGCCCGTTGGCGCGGTTGTAGATATTGCGACAGGCAAAGCTGCCCAGGTGATCGACCCGCGTCACTGCCTGGCCAAACACCGCCTGGGCCGCTGGTTGCAGGCTATGGCGCTCGAACAGGGCGAACGCCACGGCCAGCGGGCAACTGGCGAGAAAGCTGCTGCTCAAGCCGACATCAGCGCCTTGGACCCGCAACGTGTTACGCAGCGGGCAAGCCGCGTCGGCAGGGCTGTCCGCCTGATGGGCGACTCGCAGCCCGGAGGTCTTCAGCACTTGGTCACATAGGGCAGGATCATCCTGCAAACGCCCAAGCTTGAATCGGGTCAGCAGGTTCGGGCTTGCCCGCACGTCCAGCGGCGCCCACGGGTTCCACTCATCGGGCAGCGGCACCCAGCCCCGCCACACGCCAACCAACACACCACCTGCCAACACCAGCAGCACGCCCAGCACCTTGAAGAAACGCACGCCTCAGCCCTTGAACAGTTGATTGGCCTGGTTGAACGGCATCGAGCGCTCAGTGAAGGTAAACGTGCCCAACTCATGAACCTCCTGGGCCGCCCTGAAGAACTCGCCATAAGCCGCCAGGGCCATGGCCGAGCCGACGCTGATGCGCTTGACGCCCATCTCGCTCAACTGCGCCACGCTGAGTTTCAGGGCGCCTGACATCAAGATATTCACGGGCTTGGGTGCAACCGCCTTCACCACCGCCAATACTTCCTCGGCACTGCGCAGGGCCGGTGCATAGAGCACGTCGGCGCCAGCTTCGGCGTAGGCCTGCAGGCGGCGAATGGTGTCGGGCAAATCCAGCCGGCCATGCAGGAGGTTTTCCGCGCGGGCGGTCAGGGTGAAGGGGAATGGCAAACTGCGGGCAGCGGCGACTGCGGCTTCGACGCGCTCCACGGAAAGGTCAAAGGGATAGATCGGGTCGACGGCAATTCCGGTGGCGTCTTCGATGGAGCCACCGACAATCCCAGTCGCTGCCGCCCGCAGGATAGTCTCGGCGCAGCCTTCAGGGGTGTCACTGAAGCAGTTTTCCAGGTCGGCGGCGACGGGCAGCGAGGTCGCCTGGACGATCGCCCCGGCATTGCCCAAGGTGTCTTCCAGGGACAACGCACCTTCGGCATCCGGGCGGCCGAGGCTGAAGGCAAAGCCGGCGCTGGTGGTGGCCAGGGCTTCAAACCCCAGGCTGGCGAGCATTTTTGCGGAGCCGGCATCCCATGGATTGGGCATCACGAACGCGCGGTCACGCTCATGCAGGGCCTTGAAGGTTTCGGCGCGAAGGGTTTGGGCATCCATGACTGACTCCTGTCGGGAAAAGGAGCCTTAGAGTAACCCCAGTTGCTCCGCTTCGGGTTCTCGATGAATCTGCGGTAAGGCCGGCAAGCCGGGCAAACGCACCATCAGCTTTTCGTGAAAGCGCAAAGCCAGTTGGGCGGCCAGGCGATTGTCAGAGGTGTGGAGAAAGACATAGGGCGTGCGACCCTCTTCGATCCAGCCGGCGACCTTTTCAATCCAGGGCACCAGGAACGGATCATTGGCTTCCAACTCCGGATGGCCGATAAAGCGCACTTGCGGAAACTGCGTCAGCGCCGCCGGGCGAGGCGGCACCTTGGGCTTTTTCGATTGGGCATGCAGCACGGCTGCCGAGGTGGAGGTGCAACTGAACAACGCACGCGGGTCCAGGCAGATGCGCTCGACTCCGCGGTCGCGCAGCAAGCGGTTGAGACTGCGCTCGGCGTCGCCCTTGGCGAAGAATTCCGAGTGACGCACCTCCACCGCCAACGGTCGCTCCAGCCCGTCGATAAACCCGGCCAACTCACCCAGGCGCTGCGGGGTAAAACTGGCCGGCAGCTGCAGCCACAACGGCGAAATACGTTCGCCCAACGGGCTCATCAACCCCAGGAAACTTTCCGCCGCCGGCAACTGCTCGATCAGATTGCCGCTGTGGCTGATATCCCCCGGAAACTTGGCCGTGAAGCGAAAATGCCCGGGCATGATTTCAGCCCAGCGCTGCACGGTAGCGACGGAAGGACGGGCGTAGAACGTGGTGTTGCCCTCTACGGCGTTGAAGACCTGGGAATACAGGGCAAGGTAATCGCTGGAGCGGGCGTCGGCGGGATACAGGTATTCGCGCCAGGCGTTTTCACTCCAGGACGGACAACCGAGGTAGTAAGGCAACAGCATCAGATATGGATATCGAGGCCCAGCACTTCCATATCCCATTCGACAAAGCCGGCAGTGGTCAGGTAGCTGGCCAGGGCATTGGCGACGTTTTTGCTCATGGAGCGCGGGAAGATCATGTCTTGCTGGCGGGCAGGAACGCCGCTGGTGCGTGCACCGCCGGAACCCTGGGAACGGGTTGAAACAGCAGTGTTGTCAGACTGGATTTCAACAAAATCGGGCGAGTCTTCGACGGAGTCGTCTACCGTCACGTTCGCCTTGCGAGGCTTGCGCTTGAGGGGGTAGGACTGTGATGAAAAGCCGTCTATGCGCATACATGCGAACTCGGTATCGGTGATGGCATTTTAGTGGCGCTTTCCATGGCGCGCAAATGCTCTGGTGATAACTAGAACACATAATTGGTAAAAGGTTTAAAAGCGCGGGCAAATTCTGACGATTGGCTATTTTTGTCTGAAATTGCCCGCACTTTTGACGTCAAATAATCCCGCGTTCAGCCTTGGTCTGCGCCACTTTATCCCGCAGGTACACGGGCGCCGCCTGGTCCGCCGGAATCGCCTCGCCTCGCTCCCAGGCAAAGCGTGCCAGGGCCAGCAGGTCTTCGGCGTGGGGCAGCATCCCGGCATCCTGGCCGGCAAGCGTCACGCCAATGCGCTCGCCGTAGCCCCAGCCGGTGCCGGCACCGAACCAGTCGCCGCTGGCATCAGCCGGCAAGGCCGCCGTTTCAGGCGACAGCACAGCTTCAGCCCCCACCAGGCGCATCTCGCCAGCGGTTTCGCGGTAGCAGCCCCAATACACTTCATCCATGCGCGCATCGATGGCCGCCGCGACCTGGTTGGCGCCGTGTTCGCGAAATGCCCGCTGCGCCAGCACCGCCAGGTTGGACACCGGCAACACCGGACGCTCCAGCGCAAACGCCAGGCCCTGGACCACACCAATAGCGATGCGCACACCGGTGAACGCACCCGGGCCACGCCCGAATGCGATGGCGTCCACTGCCGACAAGGTGGTGCCCGCGTCCAGCAGCAATTGCTTGATCATCGGCAACAGCTTCTGCGCGTGCAGGCGCGGGATCACCTCGTAGTGGCTCGTAACCTTGCCATCGTGCAGCAGGGCAACGGAGCAAGCTTCAGTCGCGGTGTCCAGGGCCAGCAAGGTGCTCATCGGTGTATGCATCCACGTTGAAAAAAAGTGCGTCAGTATAAACAACAACGGCCCGCAAGCGGGCCGTTGTCAATCAAGCGGATGAACGATCAGATCAGCGCTTGCAGTACTTTGCCAGTGATGGCTTCAACCGAACCCACACCTTCGATGTGGCTGTACTTCGGCTTGCCCTGGGCGGCCGAGAGTTTCTGGTAGAAGTCCACCAGCGGCTTGGTCTGGGAATGGTAGACCGACAGGCGATGACGCACGGTCTCTTCGGTGTCGTCCTTACGCTGTA
This sequence comes from Pseudomonas sp. KK18, assembly GCF_037094675.1. Lineage (NCBI taxonomy): Bacteria > Pseudomonadati > Pseudomonadota > Gammaproteobacteria > Pseudomonadales > Pseudomonadaceae > Pseudomonas > Pseudomonas sp. KK18. The sequence goes on along the minus strand of NZ_CP146605.1, from coordinate 1,393,051 downwards.
CCAGGTCTTCGCCGGTAACATCGTCCTTGCCCGCGACTTTCGGCGGGTTGTAGACGATATGGTAGACGCGGCCCGAGGCCTCGTGAACACGACGACCGGCAATACGCTGCACGATCTCTTCGTCTTCAACGGCGATTTCCACCACGTTGTCCAGCTCGACGCCGGCCTTCACCAGGGCTTCAGCCTGGGGAATGGTGCGCGGGAAGCCATCGAACAGGAAACCGTTCTTGCAGTCGTCCTGGCTGATGCGTTCCTTGACCAGGTTGATGATCAGGTCATCGGAGACCAGGCCGCCGCTGTCCATCACGCTCTTGGCGATCAGGCCCAGCTCGGTGCCGGCCTTGACGGCCGCACGCAGCATGTCGCCGGTGGAGATTTGTGGAATGCCGAATTTTTCAGTGATGAACTTTGCCTGAGTACCTTTACCGGCCCCGGGAGCTCCCAGCAGAATGACGCGCATCGATGTGCTCCTCAATTTTTTATAGAGATGACGCTCGGATTCGCCGCGTGGGGCCAATCTCGGAAATTTTGGGTCCAGGCCGCACAAACGGCCAAAGGCTGATCAAGATACACAGCAGGCCCAAACCACACAAGCCGCCGAAAGTAGGAGAAACCCGCGCCGCGCTGGCTTTATAGGCAGGTACAACCCTGACAGCAAAACGCCGGTCGCCAATTTTACGGCGACCGGCGCGGGGTATCTGCAAGCTATTGAGAACACGCCATAAATGTCAGCCGGTGTTGCGCAAACCAGCGGCAATACCGGCCACAGACACCAGCAGCGCCTGTTCCAGAGGGCTGTCTTGTGCCGCTTCCTGTTGCCGCGATCGGGCCAGCAATTCGGCCTGCAGCAGGTGCAACGGGTCCAGGTAGGTGTTGCGCAGGCGGATGAACTCCAGCGTATCGGGGCTGTGGGCCAGCAGCTGAGACTGGCCAGTCAGGCCAAGCACCACACTGCACGCCTGCGACAATAGGTCGCGTAAGTGCGCACCCAATGGCAGCAGATCGGGCTGCACCAATCGCTCGTCATACAGCCGGGCGATATCGGCGTCGGCCTTGGCCAGCACCATTTCCAGCATATCGATGCGGGTACGAAAGAACGGCCACTGCTCGCGCATCTGCCCCAGCAACTCGCCTTCGCCACGCTCCAGGGCATTGTTCAACGCCGCTTCCCAGCCGAGCCAGGCGGGCAGCATCAGGCGGGTCTGGGTCCAGCCGAAGATCCACGGGATCGCCCGCAGGCTTTCGATACCGCCGGCCCGGCGCTTGGCCGGACGACTGCCCAGGGGCAAGCGACCCAGTTCCTGCTCCGGGGTCGACTGGCGGAAATACTCGACGAACTGCGGATTTTCCCGCACCACGGCACGGTAAGCGCTGACACCGTCGGCGGCCAATTCGTCCATCAAGTGGCGCCAGGCCGGTTCCGGTGGTGGCGGTGGCAGCAAGGTTGCCTCCAGCACCGCCGCCAGGTACAGGTTGAGGTTTTGCTCGGCGATGTCCGGCAGGCCGAACTTGAAGCGGATCATCTCGCCCTGCTCAGTGGTGCGGAAACGCCCCGCTACCGAGCCCGGCGGCTGCGACAGGATCGCCGCGTGAGCCGGGCCGCCGCCGCGGCCTACGGTGCCGCCACGACCGTGGAACAGCAGCAGTTCGACTTGTTGTTCGCGGCAGATTTCCACCAGCCGTTCCTGGGCCCGGTATTGCGCCCAGGCGGCGGCGGTAGTGCCCGCGTCCTTGGCCGAATCCGAGTAGCCGATCATCACTTCCTGCGGGCCCTGCAGGCGGGCGCGATAACCCGGCAACAGCAGCAGTTTCTCGATCACCGGGCCTGCGTTGTCCAGGTCAGCCAGGGTCTCGAACAACGGCACCACACGCATCGGCCGTTGTACGCCGGACTCCTTGAGCAGCAGTTGCACGGCCAACACGTCCGACGCGGCGCCGGCCATGGAGATGACGTAGGAACCCAGGGACGCAGCCGGTGCGGCAGCGATTTCCTTACAGGTGTTCAGCACTTCGGCGGTGTCTGCCGAGGGTTTGAAGTAACCCGGCAACAAGGGGCGACGGTTGGCCAGTTCCTTCATCAGGAAACTGATGCGCGCCTCTTCGTCCCAATCCTCGTAACGGCCGAGGCCCAAGTAATCCGTGATTTCGGTCATGGCCGCGCAGTGGCGGGTGGAATCCTGACGTACGTCGAGGCGCACCAGGAACAAGCCAAACGTCACAGCCCGACGCAGGCAGTCCAGCAGCGGGCCGTCGGCAATCACGCCCATGCCGCAGCTATGCAGCGACTCGTAGCACAGCTCCAGCGGCTCGAGCAGCTCGCGGTTGTTTTGCAGCACATCGGCGGGCGCCGGCGTGGTGCTGGTCAACGAGGTGTGGGCCCATTGGCGTGTGGCGCGCAGCCGCTCACGCAATTGCTTGAGCAACGCCCGGTAAGGTTCGACGCTGTCACCCACCTTGGCCTGCAATGCCGGGCTGGCCTGTTGCATCGACAGTTCGGAGGCGAGGTGGTCGATGTCGCGCAAGTACAGGTCAGCGGCCATCCAGCGCGCCAGCAACAGCACTTCGCGGGTGACCGGGGCGGTGACGTTGGGGTTGCCGTCGCGGTCGCCGCCCATCCAGGAAGCGAAGCGAATCGGCGCGGCCTCCAGAGGCAGGCGCAGGCCGGTCGCGGCATGCAAAGCGTGATCGGCCTTGCGCAAATAATTCGGGATGGCGTGCCACAACGAATGCTCGATCACCGCAAAGCCCCACTTGGCTTCGTCTACCGGCGTGGGCCGGGTGCGGCGAATTTCTTCGGTGTGCCAGGCTTCGGCGATCAGGCGTTGCAGGCGATTGCGGATCTGCTCGCGCTCGGCGGTGGTGAGGTCGCGGTGATCCTGCAGGGCCAGTTGTGCGGCGATGGCGTCGTATTTCTGGATCAGGGTGCGGCGGGCGACTTCGGTGGGGTGAGCGGTGAGCACCAGTTCGATTTCCAACCGACCCAACTGGCGCGCCAGGGATTCGCTGCTGTGGCCTTCACTCTGCAGGCGCGCCAGCAGTTCCGGCAGCACCCGCGACTCGAACGGCGCCGGGGTTGATTCATCACGGCGGTGGATCAACTGATACTGTTCGGCGATATTGGCCAGGTTGAGAAACTGGTTGAAGGCCCGCGCCACCGGCAGCAGTTCGTCTTCCTTGAGTTGATTGAGGCTGGCGCTCAGCTCTTCGCCGGCCACCTGCTCCGAGGCTGCGCCACGGCGGTCGGCCTTGGCGCCTTTACGGATCTGCTCGATCTTGTCGAGGAATTCATCGCCGTACTGTTCTCGAATCGTGTTGCCCAACAGTTCACCCAGCAGGTGAACATCCTCACGCAAACGTGCATCGATATCGCTCATCAGCCAATCTCCAGCAGAAAATCCGGGACGCTTTGATCTTCAAGAGTGCCGCCCACGGCGACGTCTTACAAGGAACTTTAAACCTTGTGAGTTGCAGCTAGTCTCAACAGTAAGCCGCAGCGTTATCCGCGCTGGCCGGCTGGTCACTCATCATCGCCCGCGTACCGTGGGCTCCATTGAGGTTGCCATGAAAATCCGAGAACTGGCCCAGCATTGGGAAGAAAACGCCAAGGGTCGCCTGACCAAAACCGAATACGCCATCCATCTGGACGTGGAAGCCGCCGCCAGGCTGGCGGCGATCTCCGAGATGTACCCCAAACGCCATACCGAAGAACTGCTCGGCGAGTTGATTGGTGCAGCCCTCGAAGAGCTGGAAGCGAGCTTTCCCTACATCAAGGGCAAGCAGGTGATTGCCACCGATGAGGAAGGCGATCCGCTGTATGAGGATGTCGGCCCAACCCCACGTTTTCTCAGCCTGTCACGGCGTTACCTGCACGATTTGTCAGCTCAGTCCGACAAGCAGAAACACTAGTAAACCTGCGCCTCAAAACCCTTAACCTCCCGTATTCAGGGCCTCCCACAGGCCCTGGATACCGCTGCGCCATGCAAAAGTTCCAACTTTTAAACGCTGACCGTTCAGTCAAATATTTTTTTAGGCAAATCGCCATCTTCGCTGAACTATTCAAAAAAGCCTCCGGTCACAGCCAGTAAGCCATCACTTGGAACAGCCGTTTGAATAGGCGTCCTGAGCTAACCGCCGGGCCCCGCAGACACTGCAAGCCGGAGATGGATTTGATGTTTTTCAGGAGTTACCTAATGGAGTTGAAGACGATGAAGACCAGCACTGCCAAAACCTCGTTTAACCACCTGCGCGGGCTTAAATTGGCCGCGCTGGCAATCGGCACCAGCTTCGTACTGGCTGGCTGCGCCGGCAACCCGCCGACCGAGCAATACGCTGTTACCCAATCTGCGGTGAACAGCGCTGTCAGCGCCGGCGGTACCGAGTTCGCAGCCGTGGAGATGAAGTCTGCCCAGGACAAACTGAAGCAAGCTGAAATCGCCATGCACGACAAGAACTACGACGAAGCCCGTCGCCTGGCCGAACAGTCCGAGTGGGACGCTCGCGTAGCAGAGCGTAAAGCCCAGGCTGCCAAGGCCGAACAGGCTGTGAAGGATTCCCAGAAAGCTGTTCAGGAGCTGCGTCAGGAAGGCATGCGCCCGGCTGTGATCCAGCCGCAACAATAAGCCGCCGCCCCTGATTGCATTGCACCCGAAACCGAATTGAAAGGACGACACGACTATGCGTAAACAATTGATGATCCCTGCCCTGCTGGCGATGAGCGTTGCTCTGGCGGCTTGCTCCACCCCGCCGAACCAGAACCTGGAAAACGCTCGGACCAACTTCTCGGCCCTGCAAGCCAACCCGCAAGCCACCAAGGTAGCGGCGCTGGAAACCAAAGACGCCAGCGACTGGCTGGACAAGGCTGACAAGGCCTACCGCGACAAGGAAGACCAGAAGAAGGTCGACCAACTGGCCTACCTGACCAACCAGCGCGTTGAAGTGGCCAAGGACACCATCGTCCTGCGTGAGTCCGAAGCCAAGCTGAAAAACGCCGGTGACGAACGTGCCCGCGCCCTGCTGCAGGCCCGTGACGCGCAGATCAAGCAACTGCAAGACAGCTTGAACGCCAAGCAGACTGATCGCGGCACGCTGGTGACCTTTGGTGACGTGCTGTTCGCCACCAACAAGTCGGACCTCAAGTCCAGCGGCCTGGTGAACATCACCAAGCTGGCGCAGTTCCTGCGCGATAACCCGGACCGTAAAGTGATCGTCGAAGGCTACACCGACAGCACCGGTTCCGACTCGTACAACCAGAGCCTGTCCGAGCGCCGCGCCGCTTCGGTACAGCGCGCACTGGCCAACCAGGGTGTGGATATCTCGCGCATCGTGACCCAGGGCTATGGCAAGGAATACCCGGTTGCCGATAACGGCAGCGTTTCGGGCCGCGCCATGAACCGCCGCGTTGAAGTGACCATCTCCAACGACAACCAGCCGGTCAAGCCACGTTCTTCGATGGCCAACTGATCGATTGATGCTGGAAAAAAAACCCACGTTACTGTGGGTTTTTTTTCGGGTCGTCGAACCGGACAGGTCGGTTGGGATCCTCGGCTGGTAGCTCTATCTTCCCGCCGTAGCCATGTTCCGACAGCTTGTCGAGCAAGTGCTTGAGCTTATGATCCTCGGCGTCGAGCATTTCCAGCTTCTCGTGCCCCCTGAGCATGTTCACCATGTTGCTTATTGCAGCAATATCTATCGCCACCTTCTCGCCCCGACTCGTGTAAATCACATCGCTTCTGTGGTGCGTTACGCAATACGGTTCCAGATATTTCCATCATCAACTACGACTGCACCGGAGGGCCCAGCCCGCACACCACGCCGCCCGCTCCGTCGCTGAATGATCGTTTGAGGCCGCATGAAAAATCCCGCCAAATGGCGGGATTCTTTTATTTGCAGGCCAGGAATCAAGAGGTCCCAGTGCGCTTCAAGAGCATCGGGTCAGTAGCTTACTTGCGCCGAGTTATCCTGCTCCTGCCCTTTGAGTTGGGCCAGCTCCGCCTCGAGCCTCTTGAGCCTTTCCTCAAGGCTTTCTTCGCCCTGCGCGCCCTGTGCACCACCGCCTCCTTGGGCGATCTGGTTCTTCAACTTCTGAATATCTTGTTCCAATTGCTGAAGTCGCGAATCACCTCCCCCCGCACCGGCAGTGAATGGGGAAGACGAGTTGTTTACGCGAGGAATGTCCATTCAAGTGACTCCAAATTAAGTATCCGAGATAACCGATCCAGCGCTGCTGGCCAGTACGGAATCTGTGGCAATCCACTTAAAATGGTTCCAGACCTTTCCCACTTGGCTCGCGCTACTGCTCCAATTGCGGCGTTTCCTGCCCCATGCAACGCACTGCCTGCTTCTTACTGTTGACCAGTACGCCGGTCAGCCCTTTCTGTTCGGTATCAAACAGCACCAGCACGCCATCAACGCATTGCGCCACCTGGGCGGCCGGGGTCAGGGAGATTTTGTAGTCCTCGCCCGGCACGGTCTTGAGCATGGTGAAGTCGCTGAGCAGCAACGCATCCTCGGGCTTGGCGAAGTGCAAATAGCCGTAGTACCACAGGCAGCCAACGGTACCGATGATGGTGCCGATGCCGGTGAGGATCAGGGGGATCATGTTGCGTTCTTCGCTCATTGCGGGTTCTCTGCGTTGGAGTTCGGGGCCGCCGGGTAATTGGGGATTTCCCCCAGGCGGCGCAGCCCGTTGAAATGCTGGGGGTCGTCCAGGTAGCGCAGCATCACGGTTTGCCAGGTCTTGTCGGCAAAGGTTTGCACGTGGCCACCCCGGGTCAGTTGCAGCACCCGCGGTGGCGGCGCAGCCTGATACAGGCGAATGCCGTTGGAGAGCGGCACGATCGGGTCATCCAGGCTATGGAATAACAATTTCGGCACGCCGGTCAGCCGGGGCATGGCGTTGATCGCACTGTCGCCGTCCGGCACCAGCCACGACAACGGCACCTGGAACGGCCATGTTAGCCAGGAGGTGCTGAGGGCGAATTGTCCTACGTCACGATAACTGGCCGGCACACCGTCCAGTACCAGCGCCTTGAGCTGCGGCTGACGTTCGGGATGTTCCGCCAGGTAGTGCACCACTAGCGCGCCGCCCAGGCTTTGGCCGAGCACGATCAGTGGCTGGCCCTGGGTTTCGGGGGCGTTGTCGATCCACTTGAAAGCGGCGTCGATGTCCTGGTAAACCGCCGGCAGCGAAGGTTCGCCTTCGGACAGCCCGTAGCCGCGATAGTCCACCAACAGCACTTGATAGCCCTGCTCCGGCAGCCACCAGCTGCCGCCGAGGTGCCAGGCGAGATTGCCGCCATTGCCGTGCAGGTGCAGCACCGTGCCCTTGAGCGGCACGCCGGCCTTGGCCGGCAGCCACCAGGCGTGGAGCTTCAGGCCATCGGCGGTGGTCAATGTGACGTCACGGTATTGCAGGCGAGCCTTTTCCGGGGTGAACGGCATGCCGCGCTCCGGATAGAACAATAAGGAGCTGCAGCCGTTAAGGGTCAGTAGCAGGCAAAGAATGCCGAGGATTCTCATCCGTTGAAGCCTCGTGAATGGGTTGGGAACGATCCTGAAGACCTATGGAGATCAAAGGTGGAGCGGGCTTGCTCGCGAATGCGGTGATTCAGTAACCACATCTGTTGCTGATACACCGCATTCGCGAGCAAGCCCGCTCCCACATTTTGACTGAGTTCCTTCAGAGATATCGTTAAAGGATATTGGAGTAATCCGCCTCGATCCGGTCCAGGCTCAAATGGTTGAGGAAGTTGGAGAAACACATCCACGCCGCCAACGCATTCATGTCGCGGAACTGATCCGGCAGGTATTTGGGTGGCACCACCAGGCCTTCGTCCACCAGTTGGCGCAGGGTACGCATGTCTTCCAGGGTGGTCTTGCCGCAGAACAACAACGGCACTTGCTCCAGCTTGCCTTTGCGCACGGCCAACTGAATGTAGTTGTAAACCATGATAAAGCCCTTGAGGTAGGACAAATCCTTGGTAAACGGCAGACCCGTAGGCGTCGACCCACGGAAAACCCGGCTCGCGTTGCCGTAGCTTTCCGCCATCTCAAAGCCCTGCTCACGGAAGAACTCGAACACCTGCAGGAAGTCGGCTCCCTGCTCCACCATATGAATGGCGCGAGTGCGGTTGGTCAGCTTGCGCAGGCGGCTGGGGTAGGAGGCGAAGGTGATGATTTCCATCAGGATCGCCAGGCCTTCCTGGGTCACGGTCGACGAGGGCGGGCCCTTGGACAGGAAGGTGCAGATCGGCTGGTTTTGCCCATTGAGGGTGGTGCCCACGTGCACCAGGCCTTCATGGACCTCCAGGGCGCGCACGTCGCGGTCGTTGAACATCGCGTCGGCGCGGATCTTGATGTAGTCGGCACCTGCCGCCGCATCCGCCACGATACCGTCGGACTCGAACACCCGGATGGTTTCCTCGGCCTCGCCGAATACCTTGTTCAGGCGGCTCTGCAGCAGGTTGACGGCGTCCTTGGCGGTCAGGGTCTTGGCTTCGTCCTTGAGGTCGCCACGGCCATCGATATTGTTCAGATAGTCCGACATCATCAGGCCGAGGTCGGCCAGGGTCGGGTCACCGGCATGGAACGCATCGGAGGCGGCGCCATACAGCTCCTGGGAGATCAGGCCGAAATCCTCGGTGCCCCGCGCTTCGAGCATGCGCACCACCATGCGGTACTCCTTGCACATGCGCCGCATGATCTGCCCGACCGGGTTGAACTGGCCAAGCTGGCGGGTGATGTCACGCTCGATGTTCTGGAACTCCAGCTTCACCGCGCTGGAATCGAACGACAGCGGCCGGGTCAGGTAGTAGTCGCGGTCCACCGCCGGCATTTCCTTGCCCTTGGCCTTGAGGAATCCCTGGCGAATATTCTCGTCCCACTTCACGGCGTCGAGGACGCGAATCGGTGTTTGCGCCAGCACAATGCGATCGGACAAGGCGCGTATCGTCTGCTGGTAATCGTCCACCCGGTACTTCCTCTTTAAACGTTATTTGCCTGCACGCTGGTAGCGCACGGCTTCGACGAACACATCGGCATTGGCCGGATCATCCAGGTACGCAAATACCCGGGCCATGGAACTGTCGATCAACACACCGGCACCCTCGACGGTTTCGACGGTGCTGCCACTCAGGACCTTCTGGCCGACCGCCTGGTGGACCTGATCCAGGTCGAGGTTGTAGACCACCAGCTCGTGCTCATCATTCAATTCGAACCCGGCGAGGATGTAATGCCCGCCGAACCTGGCCGGCAATGGCGCCGACAGATACCAGCGGCTGCCATGCCGGGAAACCGTGAACAGGTATTCATCCCGCTGGCCCGGCTTGGCCTTAGGGTAGCTCACGGCTTTGTAGCGGTGCTTACCGACGCGGCTGATTTGCAGGTTGAGCGGCTCACCCCAGGCGTTTTTGCTGGCCCATTTGCCAAGCAGACCATCAGGCGCCGCCTCGCTGGCGGGCAACGGGTCCTTGAAGGTCACCAGGCAACCGCTGAGCAACAGGAACGACAAGGCGATCACGACGACGCGCCAGGCTTTCATTGGACAATCCCCTGTGTCAGACCGAAGCCAACACCAAATGCATGTAACGCTTGAGGATCTCAAGCATTTCTTCGCTGGTCAGAGGCTCTGCGCCGCCCAGCAGGCCCTGATATTCCATCCGACCGATAATCGCCGTCAACACTTTGGCATCCTGTTGCGGCTCGCGGGAACCCAATACCTGGAAAAACTGGCAAGTGCCCTGCAGCAGGATTTGCTGGTGGGAGCGCACCAGCTCGCCCAGGCGCGGGTTCAGCAGCGCTTCCTGGCGAAACGCCTGCTCGGCCATCAGGTGCTCACGGCGGTTGAGCAATTGGCGTTGCACGTAATCGGCGGTCAGGCGCGCGATGTCATCGGCCAGTTGCGAGCGCGACTGCGGGCTGCCGTCGCCATAAGCCACCATCTCGCGCAGCAGGCCTTCGTTACGCACCCACAACTTGCCCATGAACGCGGCGCTGCGCTCCACATATTGGGCGAAGGTGTCGGTGAGCAGGTCGTCGATGTCCTTGAAGTAATAGGTGGTGGCCGACAACGGCACACCGGCTTCCGCCGCCACCGCACGGTGACGCACGGCACGCACGCCTTCGCGTACCACGATGCGCATCGCTGCATCGAGAATGTCCTGCCTGCGCTGCTCACTGCCCCGGCGACTGGCCTTGCGGCCCTGGTACTGAACACTTTCAGCCACGGCAGCGGCAATGCCGGCGGCACCCTTTTGAGCCATTACGCGGTTCACGACGGATCTTCCTCCACAGTGTGACGCGGAGCGTCACGGGCTGCGTTCCCACGCGGAGCGTGGGAACGATCACCTGGCGCTGTTTACTTGACGCTTATAAACGCCACATAAAAAAGCCGCCTTATAAAAGGCGGCTTCGGATTTCGCTACGGTTACGCTTGTGGCCGCATGTGCGGGAACAAGATCACGTCACGGATCGACGGCGAGTTGGTCAACAACATCACCAACCGGTCGATGCCGATACCTTCACCGGCGGTAGGCGGCATGCCGTATTCCAGGGCGCGTACGAAGTCGGCGTCGTAGTGCATCGCCTCGTCGTCGCCAGCGTCCTTGTCGGCCACCTGGGCCATGAAGCGCTCGGCCTGGTCTTCGGCATCGTTCAGCTCGGAGTAGGCGTTGGCGATTTCACGGCCGCCGATGAACAGCTCGAAACGGTCGGTGACGTTCGGGTTGTCATCGTTGCGACGGGCCAGCGGCGACACTTCGAACGGGTACTGGGTAATGAAGTGCGGCTGCTCCAGCTTGTGCTCCACCAGCTCTTCGAAAATCATCACCTGCAATTTGCCCAGGCCTTCGAAGCCCAGCACCTTGGCGCCGGCTTTCTTGGCGATGGCGCGGGCCTTGTCGATGTCGTTCAGGTCATCGGCGGTCAGCTCAGGGTTGTACTTGAGGATCGAGTCGAACACCGACAGGCGCACGAACGGCTCGCCGAAGTGGAACACCTTGTCGCCGTATGGCACGTCGGTGGTGCCCAGGACCAGTTGCGCCAGTTCGCGGAACAGTTCCTCGGTCAGGTCCATGTTGTCTTCGTAGTCGGCGTAGGCCTGGTAGAACTCCAACATGGTGAATTCAGGGTTGTGACGGGTCGAAACGCCTTCGTTACGGAAGTTGCGGTTGATCTCGAACACTTTTTCGAAGCCGCCAACAACAAGCCGCTTGAGGTACAGCTCAGGCGCAATACGCAGGAACATTTCCATGTCCAGCGCGTTGTGGTGGGTTTCGAACGGCTTGGCTGCGGCACCACCCGGGATGGTTTGCAGCATCGGTGTTTCAACTTCGAGGAAGTCACGCTTCATCAGGAAGCTGCGGATGTGCGCAATAACCTGCGAACGCACGCGGAAGGTCTGGCGCACTTCTTCGTTGACGATCAGGTCAACGTAGCGCTGGCGATAGCGCTGCTCGGTGTCGGTCAGGCCGTGGTGCTTGTCCGGCAGCGGGCGCAGGGATTTGGTCAGCAGGCGCACGCTGGTCATTTCAACGTACAGGTCACCCTTGCCGGAACGGGCCAGGGTGCCTTCGGCGGCAATGATGTCGCCCATGTCCCAGGTTTTCACCGAGGCCAGGGTTTCTTCGGACAGGGTTTTACGGTTGACGTAGACCTGGATGCGACCGGTCATGTCCTGGATCACCATGAACGAGCCACGGTTGAGCATGATGCGACCGGCAACCTTGACCGGGATTGCAGCCTCTGCCAGCTCTTCCTTGGTCTTGTCCGCGTACTGTTTCTGCAAGGCATCGCAGTAGTTTTCGCGGCGGAAGTCGTTCGGGAAGGCATTGCCCTTGGCGCGCTCGGCAGCAAGCTTTTCCTTGCGCAGGGCGATCAGGGAGTTTTCTTCCTGTTGCAGGGCTTGCGGGTCGAGTTGTTGGTCGCTCATGTCTTTAAATTTTCCATCAGGTTCGTTGTCCCCGGCCTGCGGCCGGGGATCGCCGGCAAGCCGGCTCCTACAAGGGAGTTACAGGCCAGATTTCAGGCTGGCTTCCAGGTATTCGTCGATATCACCGTCGAGCACCTTGTCGCAGTCGCTGCGTTCGATGTTGGTACGCAGATCCTTGATCCGCGACGCGTCGAGCACATACGAGCGGATCTGGTGACCCCAGCCGATATCCGACTTGGTGTCTTCCAGCGCCTGGGACGCGGCGTTGCGTTTCTGCATTTCCTGCTCGTACAACTTGGCCCGCAGCATTTTCATGGCGGTGTCCTTGTTCGCGTGCTGGGAACGTTCGTTCTGGCAGCTCACCACGGTATTGGTCGGTACGTGGGTAATACGTACGGCCGAGTCGGTGGTGTTTACGTGCTGGCCACCGGCACCGGAGGAACGGTAGGTGTCGATCCGCAGGTCTGCCGGGTTGATCTCGATTTCCACCTTGTCGTCGATCTCTGGCGAGACGAAAACGGCGGAGAACGACGTGTGGCGACGGTTGCCGGAGTCGAACGGGCTCTTGCGCACCAGGCGGTGTACGCCGATCTCGGTCCGCAGCCAGCCAAAGGCGTATTCGCCCTTGATGTGCACGGTCGCGCCCTTGATGCCGGCGACTTCACCGGCCGACAGTTCCATGATGGTCGCGTCGAAACCGCGTTTGTCGGCCCAGCGCAGGTACATGCGCAACAGGATGTTGGCCCAGTCCTGGGCTTCGGTGCCGCCGGAACCGGCCTGGATGTCCAGGTAGGCGTTGTTCGGGTCCATTTCATGGCTGAACATGCGGCGGAATTCGAGTTTGGCGAGGTTTTCCTCGAGACGGGCCAGCTCGGCGACGACATCGCCCACTGCGCCTTCGTCGTTTTCTTCGACGGCCATGTCCAGCAGGTCGCGGCAATCGCCCAGACCGGTGTTCAATTCGTCGAGGGTGTCGACGATCTGCGCCAGCGCAGCGCGCTCGCGGCCCAGTTCCTGGGCGTATTCAGGTTTGTTCCAGACAGCCGGATCTTCAAGCTCGCGATTGACTTCGGTCAGACGCTCATGCTTTTGATCGTAGTCAAAGATACCCCCGAATAGTTTCGGAGCGCTCGGACAGGTCCTTGATGGTGTTAAGGATCGGGTTGATTTCCATGGCGGGCAGCACTCGTTGGCGAACTTTTGAAAGCCGACGAGTATAACGACAAACGGCTGATAACGGCAGTCCGCTTGGCCGAAAAGGCGGGGATATGCACCATCCAGACAGCGATGAAGATCAAATGTGGGAGCGGGCTTGCTCGCGAATGCGGTGGTTCAGTCGCCAGATGCATTGACTGACACACCGCATTCGCGAGCAAGCCCGCTCCCACATTAGGTCTGCGACATCCCGCAGACCGTATTCCCTACTCGATCCCCACCTGATTGCGCCCATTGTGCTTGGCCAGGTACAGGCCCTTGTCCGCCGCCGAGATCAATTGCCGGCAATCGGTGCCCTGCACCGGGGTCATGGTCGCCAAGCCGATACTGATGGTCAGGCTCGCCCCTTCTGCCGGGGCAATGTGCGGGATTTTCAGGCTCGCCACCGCCTGGCGCAGCTTCTCGGCCACCAGCCGTGCCCCACCCGGCGAGGTATTGGGCAGCACCAGGGCAAACTCTTCACCGCCATAACGCGCCGGCAAATCCGAAGGACGGCTGCTGGCATCACGAATGGTCGCCGCCACCTTGCGCAACGCCTCGTCGCCTTCCAGGTGGCCGAAACTGTCGTTGTAGGTCTTGAAGAAGTCCACGTCGATCATCAGCAGCGACAGTTGGGTCTGGTCACGCATGGCGCGGCGCCATTCCAGTTCCAGGTATTCGTCGAAATGCCGGCGATTGGACAGCCCGGTCAGGCCGTCGGAGTTCATCAGCCGTTGCAGCACCAGGTTGGTGTCCAGCAACTGCTGTTGGCTGACCCGCAGCGCCCGGTAGGCCGCGTCCCGTTGCAACAGGGTCATGTAGGAGCGCGAGTGATAGCGGATGCGCGCCACCAGTTCGATGTTATCCGGCAGCTTGACCAGGTAGTCGTTGGCCCCGGCAGCAAACGCCGCGCTCTTGATCAGCGGGTCTTCCTTGGTGGAAAGCACGATGATCGGGATGTTCTGCGTCGCCGGGTGATTGCGGTATTCGCGCACCAGAGTCAGGCCATCGAGCCCCGGCATCACCAGGTCCTGCAGGATCACCGTCGGCTTGATACGGATCGCCTGGGCAATGGCCTGGTGCGGGTCGGCGCAAAAGTGGAAGTCGATATTGTCTTCATGGGCCAGGCCCCGGCGTACGGCCTCGCCGATCATCGCCTGGTCGTCGACGAGCAGCACCATGGCGGCGTTTTCGTCGGTCTTGAAGTCGTCGAGCTGCAAATCATTCATTTACGGTCACCTGAATTACTACCTGCAGGCCAGGACAGCGTGTGATATCGGTCATTTTGCGAATACCTCCAGCAATCGTGGCGCAATTCTGTCCAATGGGCGAATTTCAACAGCCGCGTCAATCGCCGCTGCCGCTTTGGGCATGCCGTAAACAGCACAGCTTTGCTGGTCCTGCGCGATGGTCAGGTAGCCTTGCTGACGCATCAACTTAAGTCCCTGGGCGCCATCACGCCCCATCCCCGTCAGCAGCACGCCAACGGCATCGCCATTCCAGTAGCTGGCGACGCTCTCGAAAAACACGTCGATGGACGGCCGGTAAATCTCGTTCACAGGCTCTGCGGTGTAGGCCAGCGTGCCGTTCTTCAGCAGGCGAATGTGATGATTGGTGCCCGCCAGCAACACGACACCGCTTTGGGGCGGCTCGCCTTCCCGGGCCAGGCGCACCGGCAGGCCCGAGGCACTGCTCAGCCATTCGGCCATGCCGGCGGCGAACACCTGGTCCACATGCTGCACCAGCACAATGGCCGGCGAGAAGTCCCGGGGCAAGCCCTTGAGCAGGGATTCCAGGGCAGCCGGGCCGCCTGCGGACGAACCGATGGCCACCAGGCTCTGGCGTTTGCCCGTGGCCCGCTGGGGCGCAGGCTCGGCCCGCACGCGGCTGCCACGCTGGCCAATCAGCCAGCCGATATTGAGGATCTTGCGCAACAGCGGTGCCGCGGCGTCCTTCGGATTGCCCACGCCCAGTGCAGGGGTGTCAACCACGTCCAGGGCGCCATGGCCCATGGCTTCGAATACACGGCTGACGTTGGCCTGGCGGTCGACGGTGACAATCAGGATCGCACAAGGCGTCTCGGCCATGATCTGCCGGGTGGCCTCCACACCGTCCATCACCGGCATGATCAGGTCCATCAGAATCAGGTCGGGCGTGAACTCGGCGCAACGCTGCACTGCTTCCAGGCCGTTGCCCGCAACCCACACCACTTCGTGGGCCGGCTCTAGGCTCAACGCCCGGCGCAAGGCCTCCACGGCCATGGGCATGTCATTGACGATCGCAATCCTCATGCCCGTGCTCCTCCGATCAGCTCCACCACCGCGTCCAACAGCGCGTCGTCATGGAAGCTGGCCTTGGCTAGATAATAGTCGGCGCCGGCGTCCAGTCCACGACGACGGTCTTCTTCCCGATCCTTGTAGGAAACAACCATCACCGGCAGGGATTGCAGGCGAGTATCACGGCGCAAGAGTGTGACCAATTCAATACCGTCCATGCGAGGCATATCAATGTCCGTGATCAGCAGGTCGAAGTCTTCGGAGCGCAGCGCGTTCCAGCCATCCATGCCATCGACTGCCACGGCCACTTCATAACCGCGATTAAGTAACAATTTGCGTTGCAGCTCACGCACGGTCAGCGAGTCATCCACCACCAGAATACGCTTGCGCGGTGCTTCGAGGGTTTGCTGGGTGCGTCGGGCGATGCGCTCCAGACGACCGGTATTCAGCAGTTTGTCCACCGATCGCAGCATGTCTTCGACGTCGACGATCAGCACCACCGAACCGTCATCGAGCAACGCTCCGGCGGAGATGTCCTGGACCTTGCCCAACCGGTCGTCCAGGGGTAATACCACCAGCGTGCGTTCGCCGATAAAACGCTCCACGGCAATCCCGTAGACCGCATCGCGCTCGCGGATCACCACGACCTTCAGGGTTTCCTGACTGCCCTGCCCCGGCGGGCGCTGCAGCAACTGGCTGGCGGCGACCAGGCCGACATGCCGGCCTTCGTGCCAGAAATGCTGGCGGCCTTCCAGTTGCACGATGTCGTCGGGCGAAAGATCGCACATGCGCTCGATGTGGGCCAGCGGGAAGGCGTAGGCCTCTTCGCCAACTTCCACCACCAGGCTGCGCACTACCGACAGGGTCAACGGCACCTCCAGGTGGAAGCGACTGCCCTGCCCCGCCGTCTGCTCCAGCACCACCGCGCCGCGCAACTGGCGCACCATATGCTGCACCGCATCCAGGCCGACCCCGCGCCCCGAGACCTCGGTGACCTTGTCCCGCAGGCTGAACCCCGGCAGGAACAGGAACGTGAGCAGTTCCTCTTCGCTCAGGCGCAGGGCGGTTTCCAGCGGCGACAAATGCCGATCGACGATGGTGCCGCGCAGGCGCTCCAGGTCGACACCGTTACCGTCGTCGCTCAACTCCAGCACCAGCAAGCCGGCCTGGTGAGACGCCCGCAGGCGGATCAGGCCTTCAGCCGGTTTGCCGGCCAGCAGGCGTTGCTCGGGCATTTCAATGCCGTGGTCCACAGCATTGCGCAGTAAATGGGTCAGCGGCGCTTCGAGTTTTTCCAGCACATCGCGGTCGACCTGGGTTTTCTCGCCTTCGATTTCCAGGCGTACCTGTTTACCAAGGCTGCGGCCCAGGTCACGCACCATGCGCACCTGCCCGGCCAGCACGTCGGCAAACGGCCGCATGCGGCACGCCAGCGCCGTGTCGTACAAGACTTGGGCGCGTTGCCCGGCCTGCCAGCCGAACTCGTCGATTTCGGCGGTTTTTTCCGCGAGCAGCGCCTGGGCTTCGCTCAACAGGCGGCGGGTATCAGCCAGCGCTTCCTGGGCCTCCAGGCTCAGGTCGACGGTCTTGAGGTGGCCGTCGAGGTTTTCCAGGGCGCGGGCGCTGTTGCTCTGGATGCGCTTGAGGCGTTGCAAGCTGGCGAGGTAAGGCTTGAGCCGCTGGGTTTCCACCAGGGACTTGCTGGACAGGTCCAACAGGCTGTTCAAGCGTTCGGCGGTCACCCGCAACACCCGCTCTCCGCCTTCGGTCATGCGCTTATTTTGGCGTGGCAGTTCGGCACTGACCGGCGGCGCGGGTTCGGGCTCCGGCGGCAGGGTCAGCAGCGCTTCCATCGACAATTCAGGTTCTGGCGCGGGTGTGGGCGGCGGCGCAGGCTTTGGCGCAGTGGGCGGCGCGACTTTCTGCGACGGATCGAGCAACCGCTCCATCAATGCCACATAGGACTCGATGTCCGCCGGGCCCACGGTGTTGCCCGGCGTGGCAATGCGCATCAGCAAATCGGTGCCTTGCAGCAGTGCGTCGATATGTTCCGGCAGCAGGTACAAGCGGCTTTCCTGGGCGCTGACCAGGCAATCTTCCATCACGTGGGCCACGCTGACCCCCGCGTCCACCCCGACAATCCGCGCCGCGCCCTTCAGGGAATGGGCGGCGCGCATGCAGGCTTCGAGCTGGTCGGCCTGGGTCGGGTTGCGCTCCAGGGCCAGCAGGCCGGCGCTGAGCACCTGGGTCTGGGCGTCGGCTTCCAGGCTGAACAGCTCCAGCAGCGAGGCATCGCGCATCTGGTCGGGGGTCATGTGAGGCTCCGGGTCACGGCAGACAACAATTGCGCCTCGTCCAGCCAGCGCAGGCTGCGGCCTTTCCACTGCAACACCCCTTGGGTATAGCGGGCGCTGGCCTGGGTGCCCGACGCAGATGCCGCATTCAAGGTGCGTTCATCAATGGCATGGATACCGTCCACTTCGTCCACCGGCACCACCACGGGGCCGTCCTGCGCCGCGATGATCAGCATGCGCGGCATGATTCGTGCGCCACTGGGGCCGCTGCCGGTGCTGTCCAGCCCCAGCAATTCCACCAGTGACAGGCACGCCACCAGTGCGCCACGCACGTTGGCCACGCCCAGCAAGGCGCGGGAACGCTGATGGGGCAAGGAATGGATCGGCTGCAACGGCGCCACTTCCACCAGGCAGCGAGTGGCGATGCCCAGCCATTCTTCGCCGAGGCGGAACATCAGCAGCGAACGGGTGAGGACATCACCCTCGACTTCCGGCGTCGCGACGGGGCGGTGATCGTCCTGCTGCAAGGCATAACGGTCGAGCAGGCGCGTGGCGGCGGCGGAATACACCGAGCAATTGCGACAGTGAATGTGCTCGGCCAGCAACGGGCAGGACTTGTCACCGTGGATGCCGATGCGGTTCCAGCAGTCATCGATGGCCTGGGTATCGGCCAGGGTCAGGTTCAGGTCGGGATCCAGGGTCATGATTTACGCTCACTGTCAGCTCGCTCGCTGCGCGCGGCACGAGCCTGCAAACGCCGGGCGCCGGCGACATCGCCCTGGGACTCGAGCAACGCGGCCAGGTGCATCAAGGCCTGCGGGTGCTGGGGTTCCAGGTACAAGGCTTTTCTGTAATAACCCTGGGCTTCCAGGGCGCTGCCGGCCACATCGCTGAGCAGGCCCAGCCAATAAAACACCTGGGCCGCCGGCGGATGGCTCTGCAAATAACGCTCGCAGGCAGCACGGGCTTCCAGGCTCTTGCCTTCATTGGCCAGGGTCGCAATCTGACTGAGCAGATCGGCGGCGTCCGACTGCGGGGGCGGCGGCTTGATCGGTACCACTTGGGCACTGACGGTGCTGAACGGCCGGGGCCTGGTCGGGATAGGCGCGGCACTGCGCTGAGGAATCGGCGCGGGCATCGGCACAAATACCGGTTCAGGCGCGGGCTCCGCATGCCGGCTGAAGGCAAACGACTGCGGCACGCCAATCGAACGCATGCCCAGGCGCCCCAGCAGGCTGCCTTCGGCAGGACCGATAAACAGCACGCCATCGACGTGGGTCAGGCCCTTGAGCACTTCAAACACCTGCTTCTGGGTCGGCTGGTCGAAGTAGATCAGCAGGTTGCGGCAGAACACAAAATCGTAGGTGGGCTCGTTGGCCAGCAGCGTGGGGTCCAGCAGGTTGCCCACCTGCAGGCGCACTTGTTCGCGTACCCGGTCGGCAATCCGGTAGCCGTCGGTTTGCTCGGTGAAGTGGCGATCGCGGAACTCGAGGTCCTGGCCGCGAAACGAATTCTTGCCGTACACCCCACGGCGGGCGCGCTCCACCGACAGCGGGCTGACGTCCATGCCCTGCACCTTGAACTGATGCGGTGCCAGCCCGGCGTCGAGCAAGGCCATGGCAATCGAATAGGGTTCTTCGCCGGTGGAACACGGCAGGCTGAGGATCCGCAGGGCGCGCATCTGCTTGATTTCGGCCAGGCGGGCGACCGCCAGCCGGCCCAGGGTGGCGAAGGATTCGGGGTAACGGAAAAACCAGGTTTCGGGGACGATCACCGCTTCGATCAGCGCTTGCTGTTCGTCGGTGGAGGCCTGCAATTGCTGCCAGTATTGATCTGCGGTCTGCGCGCTGAGCGCCATGCTGCGCTGGCGTACGGCACGCTCGATGATCGCTTCGCCCACCGAGGCAACGTCCAGGCCAATGCGCTCCTTAAGGAAGTCGAAGAAGCGTTGATCACTGCTCATCAACCCTCCTCGCCCGCGGCAAACAGCAGCGCCTGCACGTCAGCCGTCAGCAGGTCCGCCACGCCGATCCACTGCATCAAGCCACGCTCGTCTTCGCGCACCGGGCCCAGGTAACGTGCCTGGCGGTTGTCCAGGCCGTAGGGCTGGAACTCCGCCGGGTCACAGCGCAGGGTATCGGTGGCCTGTTCGAGGATCAGCCCCAGCCAGCGTGCCGGAGTGAGTGCATCCGGCTGATAATTGACCAACACCAGGCGCGTGCTGGTGCGGGCCTGGGCCGGCGTACCGAAGGTCAAGGCACTGAGATCGATCACCGGCACCATCGCCCCGCGATGGGCAAAGATCCCGGCGACCCACGCAGGCGCATGGGCAATGGGCTTGAGCGGCAGGCGCGGCAGCACCTCGGCCACTTCCGTGGCCTTGAGGGCATACCGTTCATTACCGATGTGAAACACCAGGAACAGTGCTTTCTTCACTGCCGCAACGGCACCGCGTTTAGCCGCGAGGTCGTTCATCAGACTTTAAAACGCGACACGCCGCTGCGCAGGCCGACGGCGACCTGGCTCAGCTCGTCGATGGCAAAGCTGGCCTGACGCAGGGACTCCACGGTCTGGCTGCTGGCATCGCCCAACTGCACCAGCGCATGGTTGATCTGCTCGGCGCCGGTGGCCTGGGCCTGCATGCCTTCGTTGACCATCAACACCCGTGGCGCCAGGGCCTGCACCTGATGGATGATCTGCGACAACTGCTCGCCCACCTGCTGCACCTCGAACATGCCACGGCGCACTTCTTCAGAGAACTTGTCCATGCCCATCACCCCGGCCGACACCGCCGACTGGATCTCGCGCACCATCTGCTCGATGTCGTAGGTGGCCACGGCGGTCTGGTCGGCCAGGCGCCGCACTTCGGTGGCTACCACGGCAAACCCGCGACCGTACTCACCGGCCTTCTCGGCCTCGATGGCAGCGTTGAGGGACAACAGGTTGGTCTGGTCGGCGACCTTGACGATGGTCACCACCACCTGGTTGATGTTGCCGGCCTTCTCATTGAGGATCGCCAGCTTGGCGTTTACCAGGTCAGCTGCGCCCATCACCGAGTGCATGGTTTCTTCCATGCGCGCCAGGCCTTGCTGGCCGGAGCCGGCGGCCACCGAGGCCTGGTCGGCGGCGGTGGAGACTTCGGTCATGGTACGGACCAAGTCCTTGGAAGTAGCAGCGATCTCCCGCGAAGTAGCGCCGATCTCGGTGGTCGTCGCGGCGGTTTCAGTGGCCGTGGCCTGTTGTTGCTTGGAAGTCGCGGCAATCTCGGTGACCGAGGTAGTGACCTGTACCGAAGAGCGCTGTGCCTGGGACACCAGGGCGGTGAGCTCGGTCATCATGTCGTTGAAGCCGGTCTCTACTGCGCCGAATTCGTCCTTGCGTTCGAGGTTCAGGCGTTTGCTCAAGTCGCCGGTGCGCATGGTTTCGAGGATGTCGACGATGCGTTTCATCGGCGCCATGATCGCGCGCATCAGCAGCAGTCCGCAGAGGCCGGCGGCGAGGATCGCGAGGATCAGCGAGACGCCCATGCTGATTTTTGCAGCGGACACGGCGTCGTCGATAGCGTTGGTGGCGCGGTCCGCGACGTTTTTGTTTTCGGTGATGATGTCGTTGAGCTTCATGCGGCCTGCGGTCCAGGTCGGGGTCAGCTCTTCGTCGAACACTTTGCGGGCGGCGGCGACGTCATTGCGTTGCAGGTTTTCAGTGACTGCGGCCAAAGCCTTGTTGTAGGCCTGGTGCAGGGCTTCGAACTTATCGAACTCGGCCTGATCCTCAGCGCCGTTGATAGTTGCCTTGTAATTGGCCATTTGCGTGATGATGCGCGCTTCGAAGGACTTGTAGTCGGCCTTGTCGGCTTCGGTGAGTGTCTTGTCTTTGCGCAGGCCGATGATGTCGAGGGTGTCGAGGTAGCTGTCGACCCATGCGCTGCGGATCATGGAGCTTAGGTAGACCCCGGGGACTGCGTCATCGCGGACTGACTCTTCGCCAGCCTCGATCTTCAACAGGCGTGAATACGAGACCACTACCATCAGCAGCATGATCGCGATGATGACCGCAAAGCTCGCCAAAATCCGTTGGCGCAAGGTCCAGTTCTTCACAGTAATTCCTCGAGGGCCATTCAAATGGAGAGGAGTATAGCTGAGCGGATGCCATCATTAATCAACGGGTTGTGGGATCTGGGTCACGCTCGGGGGAGGAAAGTTTTCTTGGGGGGGGGCATATCCGTTGCTGCGGTAACGGCTGCTATTGGTTCCGCTCTTACAGCGGCTCACTTTTGAACAGCGCAAAAGTAAGCAAAACGCTCTTGCCCCACCACTCGGCACCTCGCCCAGGCTCGGTGTGCCCTCACTCCGGCTTTGGACCGTGGGCCGCCGTCATGGGCCATCCTTGGCCCAGGACGGCTAACCTGGCGTCCTGCCAGGTTACCCACGCTCCAAAGCCTGCGTTCGGCCAGCGTGGTTTAACGGGGCGCCTAAGATCAAGATCAAAAGCAGATCAACAGCACAGCGGCCTCCCGGCCGGCTTGAGTGTTGAAGAGCAAAAGCAAAAGCCAAATCAAAAGCGGGCACGGTCAAATGTGGGAGCTGGCTTGCCGGCGATGGCATCAACTGGGTGCACCTGATACACCGAGGTATCTGCATCGCCGGCAAGCCAGCTCCTACAGAAAAGCAGCTCTGCTTTCGCTCTGGATCTTGCTTTGGCTTTTAACACTCAGGTCGGCTTTCAGGCCGCCGTGCTCTTGCTTTTGATCTTGATCTTGATCTGACTGCCCCAATAAGCCCGAGGCCGAACGCAGGTATTGCGGAGCGGGTAAACCGGCAGGACGCCGGTTTAGCCGCGCCGGGCCATGGATGGCCCGTCGCGGCGGCCCGCGGAGCAATGCCGGAGTGAGGGAACACCGAGCCTAGGCGAGGTGCCGACAGGCGGGGCAGAGCGTTTTGGTTACTTTTGCGCTTTTTGTACGGACCGGACACATGGTTGACGGGTGTACGGGGACATGGTTGACACTTTTCGGCGAGCTAACTACGCCGGAAAACCATCATGCCCTGGAATACGAGAGACGCCATGAGCCTGAAAAAAGAGTTCGTTGCCTTAGCCCGGCAACCCGGCAGCAATAAACGAGAACTGTGTCGACGGTTCGGTATCAGTCCCCAAACCGCGTACAAGTGGCTCGGTCGCTACGAAGAACAAGGCCAGCAAGGTCTGCTGGAGAAATCCCGCAGGCCAGCCACTAGCCCAAAACTTACCGAGCCCGCGCTGGAGACTGAAGTCTTGGCAATTAGGCGGGAGCATCCAGCCTGGGGCGGCCGCACGATCAGCAATCTGTTAGATAAGCGTATCGCTCCTAGCACTGTCACCAATGTCTTACATCGCCATGGTTTGGTTCAAACGGTCCCAAAAGAGTTACAGGCAGCAAGGTTGAGGTTTGAACACGACGCGCCCAATGATCTTTGGCAGATGGATTTCAAAGGGCATTTCCCAACGCAACAAGGCCGATGCCATCCGCTAACTGTTTTGGACGACCATTCTCGTTTCAACTTGGCAATCAAAGCCTGTGCCAACGAGCGCACAGCCACGGTACAGGAGCAGTTGATCGCGGTTTTTCGGCGCTACGGTTTACCAGCTCGTATCAACGTCGATAACGGGCCCCCATGGGGCTCTCCGCGTAATCCGGGGGAGATCACGGAACTGAGTATCTGGCTCGTTCGCCTAGGTATCAGAGTAAGTTTCAGTCGGCCTTTCCACCCTCAAACCAATGGGAAAATCGAACGATTTCATCGGTCACTCAAGGCTGAAGTGCTCAACGGCCGCCATTTTCGGACGCTTGCAGAAGCGCAAACAAATCTTGATCAATGGCGAGAGGTTTATAACCATCAACGCCCTCATCAAGCCCTGGATTACAAGGTTCCAATGGACCGATACCGAGAAAGCCCCTGGGCTTATCCGGAGACGCTTTTGGCGTTTGAGTACGGGCCGGACGATTTAAAGGCCAAGGTTTATCACAGCCGATTTAAGTTTCAGAAGCGCTATTTCAGGATCGCCAAAGGCCTGGCCGGACATCACATCGCACTACGTCCCAACACTGAGAGTGACGGGCTATTTGACGTCTATTTCTGCCATCATTTTTTGCGAACGATCGACGTGAAACAGCCTGATTACGGTTCATAATGTGTCAACCATGTCCCCGCACATGTGTCCACCATGTGTCCGGTCCGTACACGCTTTTGCAAAGTGACTCGCTGTAAGAGAGAAACCATAAGTAGCCGTTACCGCAGAAACGGATATGTACACAATCAAACCATCACCGCCTGCCGCACCTGCTTCTCCAGTTCAGCCTTCAACCCAGGCTCCAACTTAAGCTGCCGCGCCAACTCATCGAGGTAAGCCTTCTCCATGAAGTTCTCCTCATCCACCAACATCACACTGGCGATATACATCTCGGCGGCCAATTCCGGAGTACTGGCAGCCCGAGCCACATCTGCCGGATCCAGCGGCTTGTTCAGCTCGGCATGTAACCACTGCTGCAACTCACGATCGTTATCCAGCTTCACAAACTCCCCTTCGATCAACGCCCGCTCACGCTCATCCACATGCCCGTCAGCCTTGGCCGCAGCCACCAGCGCCTTCAAAATCCCCTGGCTGTGCTGTTCGACCTGGGCCGGCGGCAACCGATCAATGGTCTGCGGCTCCCCTTGAGGCGCACTGGCCTGCTGCGCCTGCCAATTACCGTAGGCCTTGTAGGCAATCACCCCCAAAGCAGCCAACCCGCCATAGGTCAGCGCCTTGCCGCCAAACTTGCGGGCTTTCTTGTTGCCCAGCAACAGACCCATGGCGCCGGCCGCGAGGGCCCCACCACCGGCACCGCCAAGCAAGCTACCCAATCCGCCGCCACCCAGCAGTCCGCCAATGGCCCCCTTGTCATCTGACTTGCGCTGCCCGCCAGCCTTGTTCTGCAACATGTCCTGGCCGGATTTGAGCAGTTGATCGAGCAATCCACGGGTATTCATTCACAACCTCCAGAAACTCAAGTTCACAGGACCAATAGGCCCCCAGCGTAAAACTAAGTGCCAAAAACCCCCGATCTAGAGTGCTTCCAGATGTAACGCGCCTACCCCTCAATTAAAACGATATACACTCGAACAAATCTATAAAAACACCCCACTGGTAATTCCAGCATGATGACCTTGCGTCAGATCCGTCACTTCATCGCCGTGGCCGAGACCGGCTCGATCTCCGCCGCTGCCCAGACCGCCTTCATCTCCCAGTCCACCCTGACCCTGGCGATCCAGCAACTGGAACAGGAAATCGGCGTCAACCTGTTCAACCGCCACGCCAAGGGCATGACCCTGACCCACCAGGGCCACCAGTTCCTGCGCCAGGCGCACCTCATCCTCGCCACCGTCGACAACGCCAAGCGCAGCCTGCAACAGAGCACCGACCAGGTGGCCGGGCAGTTGATCATCGGCGTGACCAGCCTGGTCGCCGGCTACTACCTGGCGGACTTGCTTACCCGCTTCCAGCGCGCCTACCCCAATGTCGAAATCCGCGTGATGGAGGACGAACGCCCCTACATCGAACACCTGCTGGTCAGCGGTGAAATCGACGTCGGCGTGCTGATCCTCTCCAACCTCGAAGACCGCCACGCCCTGCAAACCGAAGTGCTCACCCACTCGCCCCACCGTTTATGGCTGCCCGCCCAGCACCCGCTGCTGGAACACGACAGCATCAACCTGGCGGATGTGGCGCGCGAGCCGCTGATTCAGCTGAACGTCGACGAAATGGGCCACAACGCCCAACGCATGTGGACCGGCGCCGGGCTGCAACCTCGCGTCACCTTGCGCACCGCCTCGACGGAAGCCGTGCGAAGCCTGGTCGCCGCCGGCCTGGGCGTGTCGATCCAGCCGGACATGACCTACCGCCCCTGGTCCCTGGAAGGCGACATCATCGAGGCCCGGCCGATTGCCGACCTCAGCCAGACCCTAGACGTGGGCCTGGCCTGGCGCCGGGGCACGGCGCGCCCAGCACTGGTGGACCCATTCCTGACGGTGGCCCGCGAACAGCCCCACCCACGCAAGCCATCTATTTAATCGAATGCTGCTTTCAGTATTTAGTATTTGTTGACCTCGCGCCTGACCTCTAGTCTCTGCTCATCCCATAAGAGAAGGTCAGGCGCCTCGCACGAGAACAGCCATGACCACACAAGAAAAGAGATCGCGAAAAATGTCTGGCGCGCCCACACCGCTGCTCACTGCGTTGCTGATCGACGGCGAACTGGTCCCGGGCCAGGGGTTTGTCGAGCCGATCATCAACCCGGCCACCGGTGAAATCCTCACCCATATCGCCGAAGCCAGTACCGAGCAGGTCGAAGCCGCAATCCTCGCCGCCCACCGGGCCTTTGCCGGTTGGTCGCGGACCACGCCCCAGCAGCGTTCGAACATCCTCCTGGGCATCGCCGAGACAATCGAAAAACAAGCCGACTACCTCGCCCGCCTGGAATCGCTGAATTGCGGCAAGCCGCTGCACCTGGCACGTCAGGACGATTTGAGCGCGACCGTCGATGTGTTCCGTTTCTTCGCCGGCGCCGTGCGCTGCCAGACCGGGCAACTGAGCGGTGAATACCTGCCGGGCTACACCAGCATGGTGCGTCGCGATCCGATTGGCGTGGTGGCCTCCATTGCGCCGTGGAATTACCCGCTGATGATGGCCGCCTGGAAAATCGCCCCGGCCCTGGCGGCCGGTAATACCCTGGTGTTCAAGCCGTCGGAACATACCCCGCTGTCGATCCTGGCCCTGGCGCCCGTACTGAGCCAGTTGTTGCCGCGCGGGGTGATCAACATCCTGTGTGGCGGCGGCGAAGGGGTCGGCAGCCATTTGGTCAGCCACCCGAAGGTGCGCATGGTCTCGTTGACCGGCGATATCGTCACCGGGCAGAAGATCCTCCAGGCCGCCTCCAAGACACTCAAGCGCACGCACCTGGAACTCGGCGGCAAGGCCCCGGTGATCGTGTGCAACGACGCCGACCTGCAAGCCGTGATCGAAGGCGTGCGCGCCTACGGTTACTACAACGCCGGCCAGGACTGCACCGCCGCGTGCCGCATCTACGCCCAGGCCGGCATCCACGACAAATTGGTGGCCGAGCTCGGCGCCGCCGTCAGCAGCCTGCGGTTTGCCGGCAAGCGCGATGCCGACAACGAACTCGGCCCGCTGATCAGCACCCGCCAGCGCGACCGCGTCGCCAGTTTTGTCGAACGCGCCCTCGGCCAGCCGCATATCGAACGCATCACCGGCGCCGCCGTGCATTCCGGTGCTGGCTTCTTCTACCAGCCAACCTTGCTGGCCGGTTGTAAACAGAATGATGAAATCGTGCAGCGCGAAGTGTTCGGCCCGGTGGTCACCGTGACCCGCTTCGACGAGCTGGAACAGGCGGTGGACTGGGCCAACGACTCGGAATACGGCCTGGCCTCCTCCGTGTGGACCCAGAACCTGGACAAGGCGATGCAAGTGGCGTCGCGCCTGCAATACGGCTGCACCTGGATCAACAGTCATTTCATGCTGGTCAGCGAAATGCCCCACGGCGGCTTGAAGCGCTCGGGGTATGGCAAAGATCTGTCCAGCGATTCGCTACAGGACTACAGCGTGGTGCGGCACATCATGGCGCGCCACGGCCAGCATCTTTAAAACAACAACTACGCTCACGCACCACCTGCTGCAAAAACTGCCCCGACCATAATTAAAGAAGAGGGAACCCCCATGTCTGCGCACAAGACCGCTCTGCTCAGTGCCCTGACCACCGCGCTGCTGGCCAGTGTCAGCATCCAGGCCGCCGAACCGCTGAAGGCGGTGGGTGCCGGTGAAGGCCAGTTGGATATTGTCGCCTGGCCCGGCTATATCGAACGTGGCGAAAGCGACAAGAACTACGACTGGGTCACCGGTTTCGAGAAAGAGACCGGCTGCAAGGTCAACGTCAAGACCGCCGCCACCTCCGACGAGATGGTGAGCTTGATGGCCAAGGGCGGCTACGACCTGGTCACCGCGTCGGGCGATGCCTCGCTGCGGTTGATCGTCGGCAAGCGCGTACAGCCGATCAACACCTCGCTGATTCCCAACTGGAAGAACATCGACCCGCGCCTGAAAGATGCGCCGTGGTACGTGGTCGGCCAGCAAACGTACGGCACGCCGTACCAGTGGGGCCCGAACGTGTTGATGTACAACACCAACGTGTTCAAAACCGCGCCCACCAGCTGGAACGTAGTGTTCGATGCGCAGAACCTGCCGGACGGCAAGCCGAACAAAGGCCGCGTGCAGGCCTATGACGGCCCGATCTACATCGCCGATGCGGCGCTGTACCTCAAGGCCACCAAGCCGGAACTGGGCATCCAGAGCCCGTACGAGCTGACCGAAACCCAGTACAAGGCCGTGCTCGACCTGTTGCGCGCCCAGCAGCCGTTGATCCACCGCTACTGGCATGACACCACCGTGCAAATGAGCGACTTCAAGAACGAAGGCGTGGTGGCCTCCAGCGCATGGCCGTATCAGGTCAACGGCCTGGTGAACGAGAAACAGCCGATTGCCTCGACCATTCCGAAGGAAGGCGCCACCGGCTGGGCGGATACCACCATGCTGCACACCGATGCCAAGCACCCGAACTGCGCCTACAAGTGGATGGACTGGTCGCTGCAGCCGAAGGTCCAGGGTGATGTGGCCTCGTGGTTCGGTTCGTTGCCGGCGGTTCCCGCGGCGTGCAAGGAAAGCGAACTGCTGGGCGCCGAGGGTTGCAAGACCAACGGTTTCGACCAGTTCGAGAAGATCGCCTTCTGGAAAACCCCGCAGGCTGAAGGCGGCAAGTTCGTGCCGTACAGCCGCTGGACCCAGGATTACATCGCGATCATGGGCGGGCGCTAAGCACTCCCTAGTTGATCGTTCCCACGCTCCGCGTGGGAATGCCTCCTGTGACGCTCCGCGTCACGACTTTAAGGGCGGACGCGGAGCGTCCAGCGCTGCATTCCCACGCAGAGCGTGGGAACGATCACCTCTACCTCCGATTTAATTTTTACAAGACGCGCCTTTTTGGAGCACCGCACCATGACGCTTGCAGTCCAATTCACCCACGTTTCCCGTCAGTTCGGCGAAGTGAAAGCCGTTGACCGGGTTTCCATCGATATCCAGGACGGCGAGTTCTTTTCCATGCTCGGCCCTTCCGGCTCGGGCAAAACCACGTGCCTGCGCCTGATCGCCGGGTTCGAGCAACCAAGTGCCGGCTCCATCCGCATCCACGGTGAGGAAGCCGCCGGCTTGCCGCCGTATCAGCGCGACGTGAACACTGTGTTCCAGGATTACGCGCTGTTCCCCCACATGAACGTGCGGGACAACGTGGCCTACGGCCTGAAAGTCAAAGGCGTGGGCAAGACCGAACGCCTCAACCGCGCCGAAGAAGCCCTGGGTATGGTCGCCCTCGGCGGTTACGGCGACCGCAAGCCGGTGCAACTCTCCGGCGGCCAGCGTCAACGTGTGGCCCTGGCCCGCGCACTGGTCAATCGTCCGCGCGTATTGCTGCTGGATGAGCCCCTCGGCGCTCTCGACCTGAAGCTGCGCGAACAGATGCAAAGCGAGCTGAAGAAACTGCAACGCCAACTTGGCATCACCTTCATCTTCGTCACCCACGACCAGACCGAAGCACTGTCGATGTCCGACCGTGTGGCCGTATTCAACAAGGGCCGCATCGAACAGGTCGACACCCCGCGCAACCTGTACATGAAGCCCGCCACCACCTTCGTCGCGGAATTCGTCGGCACCTCCAACGTGATTCGCGGCGAATTGGCGCAACGCTTGAGCGGTAACCCGCAGCCGTTCTCGATCCGCCCGGAACACGTGCGTTTCGCCGAAGGCCCGCTGGGCAGCGGCGAGGTGGAAGTCAGCGGCCTGCTGCATGACATCCAGTACCAGGGCAGCGCCACCCGCTACGAACTGAAACTGGAAAACGGCCAGGCCCTGAACATCAGCCAGGCCAACAACCAATGGCTGGACACCACCGCCGGGCATCAAGTCGGCCAGTCCATCACCGCGCGCTGGGCGCGGGAAGCCATGACGCCGTTGACCGACATCGCAGGCGAGGTGTGACATGAGCCTGGCCCTGTCCCAACCCCCGATGCGCAGGTTTTCCAACCTGCTGTACAAGAAGCCCAACCTGTACCTGTCGCTGCTGCTGGTGCCGCCGCTGATCTGGTTCGGCGCGATCTATTTGGGGTCGCTGCTGACCTTGCTGTGGCAAGGCTTCTATACGTTCGATGACTTCACCATGGCGGTCACCCCGGACCTGACCCTGGCCAACTTTGCCGCGCTGTTCCAGCCGTCGAACTTCGACATCATCGTGCGCACCTTGAGCATGGCGGTGGTGGTGTCCATCGCCAGTGCCATCGTCGCGTTCCCGATCGCCTACTACATGGCGCGCTACACCACCGGCAAGACCAAGGCGTTTTTCTACATCGCGGTGATGATGCCGATGTGGGCCAGCTACATCGTCAAGGCCTACGCCTGGACCCTGCTGCTGGCCAAGGGCGGCGTGGCGCAGTGGTTCGTGCAGCACCTGGGCCTGGAGCCGGCGCTGCAATTCATCATGGGCATTCCCGGCGTGGGCGGCAGCACCTTGAGCACCTCGCACCTGGGGCGGTTCATGGTGTTTGTGTACATCTGGCTGCCGTTCATGATTCTGCCGATCCAGGCCTCGCTGGAGCGTTTGCCGCCATCGTTGCTGCAGGCCTCGGCAGACCTCGGCGCCAAGCCGCGCCAGACCTTCATGCAGGTGATTCTGCCGCTGTCGGTGCCGGGGATCGCGGCGGGTTCGATCTTTACGTTCTCGCTGACCCTGGGCGACTTCATCGTGCCGCAACTGGTGGGCCCGCCGGGTTACTTCGTCGGCGGCATGGTGTACGCGCAACAAGGCGCTATCGGCAACATGCCCATGGCCGCGGCGTTCACCCTGGTGCCGATCGTGCTGATCGCGGTTTACCTGTCCATCGTCAAACGTCTGGGGGCCTTCGATGCACTCTGAAAAAGCCTCACTCAGTCTAAAAATCGCGGCCTGGGGCGGGTTGGTTTTCCTGCACTTCCCGATCCTGATCATCTTCCTCTACGCCTTCAACACCGAAGAGGCGGCGTTCAGCTTTCCACCCCAGGGCTTCACCCTGAAGTGGTTCAGCGTGGCCTTCTCGCGGCCGGACGTATTGGAAGCGATCAAGCTGTCGCTGCAAATCGCGGCCATCGCCACGCTGATTGCGATGGTGCTCGGCACCCTGGCCTCGGCGGCGTTGTATCGCCGGGAGTTCTTCGGCAAGCAAGGCATCTCGCTGATGCTGATCCTGCCGATTGCACTGCCGGGGATCATCACCGGTATCGCGTTGCTGGCGACCTTCAAGACCCTGGGGATTGAGCCGGGGATGTTCACCATCATCGTCGGCCACGCGACCTTCTGCGTGGTGATCGTCTACAACAACGTGATCGCCCGTTTGCGCCGCACTTCCCACAGCCTGATCGAAGCCTCGATGGACCTCGGCGCCGACGGCTGGCAGACCTTCCGCTACATCATCATGCCCAACCTCGGCTCGGCGTTGCTGGCCGGCGGCATGCTGGCGTTCGCGCTGTCGTTCGACGAAATCATCGTCACCACCTTCACCGCCGGCCACGAGCGCACCTTGCCGCTGTGGCTGCTCAACCAGTTGAGCCGGCCACGGGATGTGCCGGTGACCAACGTGGTGGCGATGCTGGTGATGATCGTGACGATGTTCCCGATCCTGGGTGCCTATTACCTGACCCGCGGCGGCGAAAGCGTGGCCGGTAGTGGCGGTAAATAACTGACAACACATTGCCACTGAAGGAATGAGATTCAAATGTGGGAGCGGGCTTGCCCGCTCCCACACTTGAACCGGTTTCGGCAGGGGAAACGATGCAGCTTTAAGAGGACTGAACCATGCAAACCAAACTGCTGATCAACGGCCATCTGGTCGAAGGCGAAGGCCCGGCGCAGCCGGTGTTCAACCCGGCGTTGGGTCGGGTACTGGTGGAAATCAAGGAAGCCAGCGAAGCCCAGGTCGACGCCGCGGTGCGTGCTGCCGACAGCGCTTTTGAAGGCTGGTCGCAAACGCCACCGAAGGATCGCTCGCTGCTGCTGCTCAAACTCGCCGACGCCATCGAAGCCCACGGCGCAGAGCTGGCAAAGCTTGAGTCGGACAACTGCGGCAAACCCTACAGCGCGGCGCTGAACGACGAGATCCCGGCGGTGGCCGATGTGTTCCGCTTCTTCGCCGGCGCCAGCCGCTGCATGAGCGGTTCGGCCGGCGGCGAGTACCTGCCGGGCCACACCTCGATGATCCGCCGTGACCCGGTGGGCGTAATTGCCTCCATCGCGCCGTGGAACTACCCGCTGATGATGGTCGCCTGGAAAATCGCCCCGGCCCTGGCCGCCGGTAATACCGTGGTGCTCAAGCCTTCGGAACAAACCCCGCTGACCGCGCTGCGCCTGGTGGAACTGGCCGCTGAAATTTTCCCGGCCGGTGTACTCAACCTGGTGTTTGGCCGTGGGCCAACCGTGGGCAGCCCGCTGGTGAATCACCCGAAAGTGCGCATGGTGTCGCTGACGGGTTCGATTGCCACCGGGGCCAATATCATTTCCAGCACTGCCGACAGCGTCAAACGCATGCACATGGAACTGGGCGGCAAGGCGCCGGTGATCATCTTCAACGACGCCGATATCGACGCGGCGGTGGAAGGCATTCGCACCTTCGGCTTCTACAACGCCGGGCAGGATTGCACCGCTGCGTGCCGGATTTATGCACAGGCCGATATCTACGACGCGTTCGTCGAGAAGCTCGGCGCGGCGGTTGCCAGCATCAAATACGGTTTGCAGGATGACCCGGCCACCGAGCTGGGCCCGCTGATCACCGCACAGCACCGTGACCGTGTGGCCGGGTTTGTGGAGCGTGCCGTGGCGCAATCCCATATCCGCCTGATCACGGGTGGCAAGGCGGTGGAAGGCAACGGGTTTTTCTTTGAGCCGACGGTGTTGGCCGACGCGCAGCAGGACGATGAAATCGTGCGCCGCGAAGTGTTCGGGCCAGTAGTGTCGGTAACCAAATTCACCGACGAGGCCCAGGTATTGGCCTGGGCCAACGATTCGGACTACGGCCTGGCCTCTTCCGTGTGGACCGCCGATGTCGGCCGCGCCCATCGCCTGGCTGCACGGTTGCAGTACGGCTGCACCTGGGTGAACACCCACTTCATGCTGGTCAGCGAAATGCCCCACGGCGGTCAGAAACTGTCCGGCTACGGCAAGGACATGTCCATGTACGGCCTGGAGGACTACACCACGGTTCGCCATGTGATGTTCAAGCACTGACCCTTTACTCCTGTCGAAGCGAGCTCACTGTGGCGAGGGAGCTTGCTCCCGCTGGAGTGCGAGGTGCTCCCAGGTTTTTTGGGGCCGCTACGCAGCCCAGCGGGAGCAAGCTCCCTCGCCACAACAGCCGGCTCCTGCAGGGATCTCATAACAATAAATAATTCGCAGGTTCCCATGGACATCACCCGCCGCGACTTCCTCAACGGCGTCGCTATCACGATTGCCGCCGGTATGACCCCGCTGCAAATCCTCCAGGCCGCTCCCGATGGGCGCTACTACCCGCCCGCCCTCACCGGCTTGCGCGGCAGCCATGTCGGCTCATTCGAAGTTGCCCACCAGATGGGCTGGGAAAAGAAGGCCTTCGACACCGATAAACTGCCGATCACCGAAGACTACGACCTGGTGGTGGTCGGCGGTGGCTTGAGCGGTTTGTCGGCGGCGTGGTTCTACCGTGAGAAGCACCCGAAGGCGAAGATCCTGATCCTGGAGAACCACGACGACTTCGGCGGCCATGCCAAGCGCAA
Organism: Pseudomonas sp. KK18; assembly: GCF_037094675.1. NCBI lineage: Bacteria > Pseudomonadati > Pseudomonadota > Gammaproteobacteria > Pseudomonadales > Pseudomonadaceae > Pseudomonas > Pseudomonas sp. KK18. The sequence continues at coordinate 1,359,449 of NZ_CP146605.1, read as the reverse complement.
TGAGTTCCAGGCCGGTGGCCGGCTGATCATCGGCTACGGCGGCAGCGAAGCGTTCCAGTCACCGAATCATCTTTACAGCAAGGAAGTAAACGGGCTGTTGAAAAAACTCGGGGTGAACATCAAGCGCTTCGAGACCGCCTTCGACCGCCAGTTCTACCCGGGCCTGGGTTTGTCCCGTGGGGTGTTCTTCGACAAGGAAAACTTTGGCGAAGACAAACTGGTGACCGGCGACCCGACGCCGATGGTCGCCGACGACATCGCCCCGGACCAGTTGCATGCGCGCTCCATCAGCGACTTCATCAATGATTTCCCGCTGCCGGAAACCGACCGTCAGGCGCTGATTGCCTTGCACGTCGCGCCCAAGGATTACCTGCCGGGCAAGACTGCCGAGGAAAAGGCCGAGTACCTCGCGACCACCAGCTACCGCGATTTCCTGCTCAAGAACGTAGGACTCTCGGAAGGCGCGGTGAAGTACTTCCAAAGCCGCACCAACGACTTCATGGCCTTGAGTATCGACGCGGTGGCGTCGGCTGACGCCTATAGCGTGGGTTTCCCTGGCTTCGGCGGAATGAACCTGGCACCGATCAGCGAAGAAGCCGCCGCAGAAATGGAAGAACCCTACATCTACCACTTCCCCGACGGCAACGCCTCGCTGGCACGCTTGCTGGTGCGCAGCCTGATTCCGGCAGTGGCACCGGGGCACACCATGGATGACATCGTGCTGGCGCCGTTTGACTACGCCAGGCTTGATCAGCCCAGGACGCCGGTGCGGGTGCGTTTGAACAGCACTGCGGTCAGTGTGCGTAACGTCGGTGACGGTGTGCACATCGGCTACAGCCGTGGCGGCCAACTCGCACAGGTACGCGGCAAACGCTGCATCCTGGCCTGCTACAACATGATGATCCCGTACCTGCTGCGCGATCTGCCGGCAGAACAAGCCCAGGCCCTGAGCCAGAACGTGAAGTACCCGCTGGTCTACACCAAAGTGGTGGTGCGCAACTGGACGTCGTTCCAGAAGCTGGGGGTGCACGAGATTTATGCGGCGACCCAGCCTTACAGCCGGATCAAGCTGGATTACCCGGTGAGCATGGGCGGCTACGAGCACCCGCGCGACCCGACGCAGCCGATTGGTTTGCACATGGTCTACGTGCCCACCAGCCCCAACAGCGGCATGAACGGCCGCGACCAGGCCCGCGCCGGGCGGGGCAAGTTGTACGGGCAGACATTTGAACAACTGGAAGCGCAACTGCGCGACCAACTGCAGCGCATGCTCGGCCCGGGCGGTTTCAACCACCAGACCGACATTCTGGCGATCACTGTCAACCGTTGGTCACACGGCTATGCGACCTTCTCCAACAGCTTGTTTGACGATGCCGATGAAAGCGAAAAACTGAAGGACCTGGCGCGCCAGCCGGTGGGACATGTGAGCATCGCCAACTCGGATGCCGCGTGGAGCGCGTATGCCCATGCGGCGATTGATGAGGCATATCGAGCGGTAGGCGAAGTGGGCTGATCCCGGCATTCCTGAAGGAAGAGATTATTGTGGCGAGGGAGCTTGCTCCCGCTGGGCTGCGCAGCAGCCCCAAACCAGGCGATCGAGATATCCCTGAAGGATCTCCATCGCCTGAGCTGGGGTCGCTTCGCGCCCCAACGGGAGCAAGCTCCCTTACCACACGGTTTCCACAGAAACGTCTTGTTTCATATGCAGCGCCATCAACCCGCCATCAATCATTTTTCCTTCCGCACCGAACCGCTTAAGCTATTTGGCATCTGTTTAATGTCCGTTGCGTTTGGCCGAAGGCATGTCCGAACCGTTTTCCTTGATCCAGCACGTGCCAGGAACGGCGCGGGATTGTTCACGACAGGTTGTATTTATGCACCGCAGGAATTTGCTCAAAGCGTCCATGGCCATCGCGGCTTACACCGGTCTGTCGGCCAGTGGCCTGCTGGCCGCCCAGGCCTGGGCGGGCAACCGCGCCGCTGATGGCGAGGCCCAGGCCTTCGATTTCGAGGCCCTGAAGATCCAGGCCAAGCAGTTGGCAAGCAATCGCTACCAGGACACCAAGCAGGTATTGCCGCCGACCCTGGCGACCATGACCCCGCAGAATTTCAACGCCATCGGCTACGACGGCAAGCATTCGCTGTGGAAAGAATTGAACGGCCAACTGGACGTGCAGTTCTTCCACGTCGGCATGGGCTTCAAGACGCCGGTGCGCATGTACAGCGTCGACCCGAAAACCCGCCAGGCCCGCGAGGTGCACTTCCGCCCTTCGCTGTTCAACTATGAAAAAACCACGGTAGACACCAAGCAGTTGACCGGCGACCTGGGTTTCTCCGGCTTCAAGCTGTTCAAGGCCCCGGAACTGGACCGCCACGACGTGCTGTCCTTCCTCGGCGCCAGCTACTTCCGTGCGGTGGATTCCACCGGCCAGTACGGCCTTTCCGCACGCGGCCTGGCCATCGACACCTACGCGAAAAAGCGCGAGGAATTCCCGGACTTCACCAAGTTCTGGTTCGAAACCCCGGACAAGGACAGCACCCGCTTCGTGGTCTACGCCCTGCTGGATTCGCCGAGCGCCACTGGTGCCTATCGCTTCGATATCGACTGCCAGGCCAACCAGGTGGTAATGGCCATAGACGCCCATATCAATGCGCGTACCGCCATCGAGCAACTGGGCATCGCACCGATGACCAGCATGTTCAGCTGCGGCACCGTTGAGCGGCGGATGTGCGACACCATTCACCCGCAAATCCACGACTCGGATCGCCTGGCCATGTGGCGCGGCAATGGCGAGTGGATCTGCCGCCCGCTGAACAACCCGGCTACCCTGCAATTCAACGCGTTTGCCGACACCGACCCGAAAGGCTTCGGCCTGGTGCAGACCGATCATGAGTTCGCCAGCTATCAGGACACGGTGGACTGGTACAGCAAACGCCCAAGCCTGTGGGTAGAACCTACAACCGCGTGGGGCGAAGGCTCTATCGATCTGCTGGAAATTCCTACAACCGGCGAGACCCTGGACAACATCGTGGCCTTCTGGACCCCGAAGAAGCCCGTCGCTGCCGGCGAATCCCTGAACTACGGCTACAAGCTCTACTGGAGCGCCCTGCCGCCGGTCAGCACGCCACTGGCGCAGGTCAATGCCACCCGTTCGGGCATGGGCGGTTTCACCGAAGGTTGGGCGCCGGGCGAGCACTACCCCGAAGTCTGGGCGCGGCGCTTTGCCGTGGACTTCAACGGCGGCGGGCTGGATCGCCTGCCTGAAGGCACCGGGATCGAGCCGGTGGTGACCTGCTCCCATGGTGAGGTCAAAGACTTCAGCGTGTTGGTACTGGATGCCATCAAGGGCTATCGAATTCTGTTTGACTGGTACCCGACCAGCGACAGCGTCGAGCCGGTTGAACTGCGGCTGTTCATCCGCACCCAGGACCGCACCTTGAGCGAAACCTGGCTGTACCAATACTTCCCACCTGCACCAGACAAGCGCAAGTACACCTGATACCGAACGTTCCCACGCTTGCGTGGGAACGCCCCTTCGGGATCTTCAGAACCGCGAAATACTCTTCATCGCCCCAATCAAGTACCGCATCGCCACCTGATCACTCTCGGTCAGGGCGCGGTACTGTTCCAGCAATTGCTCTTCGTCCGAACTCAGGCGCCGGCTGCGCAGCGACATCCTGCGGGCCAGAAAAGACGACAACACCCCCGCTACACCATAAGACTTGGCCATGGACTGTCTCCTCGTATCAATCAACTGCTCCTGGTTGCCCATAACCCCATCCCGCGATGCGACCTGCGAGGATCAACAAGCCGATTTCCTGGGCCAGAAATCATGCTTACCTTAAGCGTAGAAACTATCTTGCCAGGCGTGGGACTTTTTTAGAGTAATCACTTAAAAAAACGCTTGCAGGGCAATGACCTACAGCGTTATCCCACAAGCGGCCGGTACAGGTGGATGTCGTGCGGCTCCTGTTGAAACAGCTCGGGATCCGGCTGCTTGAGCAACCGGCAGCCGAGCCGCAGATAGAACTCCACCGTATTGCGCGATTCCGTGGCCGATACGTACAACGCCTCGGCCCCGGCTGCGCGGGCGTGTTCACAGGCCAGGGCAAACAGCTGGCCACCCAGGCCCAGGCCACGGGCCCCATGGCTCACATGCAGGAATTTGAGCTGGCGCATACGCAGGCCCTGGTTGAGGATAACCCGGTTGTCCACTACCACGGCCGCCAGCAGCTTTGCATCGTCAAACACACCGTGCAGCCACCCGCCGCGCTTCAGGCACGCCTGCAAGGCCACGGCATCCTGCTCCGCTTCGCCTTCGGGCCAGCCGCGCATGTCGTGGTGCTCGGGGTACAGCAGCAACTCCCCGTGCTCCACGCGATAGCACGCCTCGATCCGTTCGGTACGGTCAATCAGCGCCAGCAACGGCAGGTCCTTTTCGGTCAGGTCACGCTTGATCAACATGCTGTGCTTCCAAGGGTTGATGGTGAACAAGGTTGAAGCCTTCCGCAGGTGTCGGTGCTTCGAAATAGCCGGTGATCAAGTCGAACTGGGCGTCACTGGTTTCGAACGCGTGGGTACCCTCCGCGTTGCGCGCACGCAGGCGTGCCTTGCAGACCTCGTCCGGTACGTCCAGGTAATGCAATTGGTGGTCAGCGCCTGCGCCTTCGAACAGTGAGCGCATCCAGCGGCGACTGGCCAGGGTGTTGGCGGGAAAATCCAGCACCACCGAGACGCCGGCTTTGAGCAACGAGATGATATGGGCCGTCAACGCATCGCGCAGGTGGCCGGTGCAGCGCACGTAGTCGCCCAGAGCCTGGATCTGTCCGGGATAAAGGCGTGACAGCCACTCATCCTCGCTGATCAATACCGTCTGTGGGGCTTGCGACAACTGCTGGGTCAGGGTCGATTTACCGGCTGCGATTTTGCCGCAGATCAGGTGCAACATGAGCTTCTCCTTGTGTCGCAGGGCTTGGCCGGTGATCGGCGGGCAATAAAAAACCCGCCGGATCAAGGGCGGGTTTTTCATGCTTTTCCAGCACGCGTCAGCCCACCCTCTCCTGGAGGGTGGGAATAATCGAGGCGTTCAGTAATAGAGTCATAGTTTCGACATTAGCTTCAGGCGTTTTCCTACGCAAGGTTAATCCCGCAAGTCCGACTCATGAATCGGCTGGTCGCGATGCGTAGCCCGCTGATACTGCGCCGGCCAGGTCGCTTTGCGCCCGCCCAGGTCATCGTCGGCATGCAGTGGCCAGTACGGGTCACGCAACAGTTCACGGGCGAGGAAAATGATATCGGCCTGACAGGTACGCAAGATGTGCTCGGCCTGGGCGGGCTCGGTAATCATGCCCACGGTGCCGGTGGCGATTCCCGACTCTTTGCGCACACGCTCGGCAAAGCGGGTCTGGTAGCCGGGCCCGGTAGGAATTTCCGCATTGGCCGCGGTGCCACCCGAGGAGACGTCGATCAGGTCGACGCCCAGGTCTTTCAGGCGGCGCGCCAGTTCGACGGTTTCATCCGGGTTCCAGCCGTCCTCGACCCAATCGGTGGCCGAGACCCGTACAAACAGCGGCAGCTCTTGCGGCCAGGCCTCACGCACCGCCGTGGTCACTTGCAGCACCAGGCGGATGCGGTTTTCGAACGAGCCGCCGTACTGGTCCTGGCGCTGGTTGCTCAGGGGCGAAAGAAATTGATGCAACAGGTAGCCATGGGCGGCATGGATTTCCGCCACTTTGAAACCGGCGGTCAACGCGCGCTTGGCGGCAGCGACGAAGTCAGCGATCACTTGCTGGATCTGCCCTTCATCGAGTTGCTTGGGTGAAGTGTGCTGCGGATCGAAGGCAATCGGCGAGGGGCCCACCGGCACCCAGCCGCCATCTTCCGGCTTGACGCTGCCGTGCTTGCCGATCCATGGCCGGTGCGTGCTGGCCTTGCGCCCGGCGTGGGCCAGTTGAATGCCCGCCACCGCGCCCTGGGCATTGATAAAGCGCGTGATGCGTTGCAGCGGTTCGATCTGTTCGTCGTTCCACAGGCCCAGGTCCTGGGCGGTGATGCGGCCATCGGCAGTCACGGCGGTGGCTTCGGTAAAGATCAGCCCGGCGCCACCGACGGCACGGCTGCCGAGGTGCACCAGGTGCCAGTCATTGGCCAGGCCATCGACGCTGGAATACTGGCACATCGGCGAAACGGCGATGCGGTTGAGCAGGGTCAGTTGGCGCAGGGTATAGGGTTCAAGCAGCAGACTCATGGGGCACCTCTTTTATGCAGTGGGCAGGCTCCAGGGTTCTGTTTGAAAGGTCGACGAAAAACCCGTCCCCGGCGGGCTGAAATAAGACAAGGTCACAAGACCGATCACACAGTGCTTAGAGACTAGTCGACAACAGAGGATTGCACAGGGTTCAGCGCGGCTCGATATGCGCGATCATCAGTTGCACGGTTTCCTGGCCACGGAACTCGTTCACGTCGAGCTTGTAGGCCAGTTCCACCCAACGAATGGTGGGGTTGGGCCAGATCTCACGGTCGATGCCGAAAGCAATGCCATCGAGCTTCACCGATCCACACTCGCTCTTGAGCACCACCTTCAGATGGCGCTCGCCGACGACGCGCTGCTCCACCAGTTGGAACACCCCGTGAAACAACGGCTCTGGGAAATGCTGGCCCCACGGCCCGGCGTTGCGCAGGGCGCGGGCCAGTTCCAGGTGAAACTCTTCAACCGCCAGGGTGCCGTCGGACAGCAGCCGGCCCGTCAGGTCTTCTTCGCGCAGTTGCCGACGCACTTCGGCGTCAAAGGCCTCGGCGAACAGTGGGAAGTTGGCCTCGGGCAAGGTAAGACCTGCCGCCATGGCGTGGCCGCCGTACTTGGCGATCAGCGTTGGGTGCTGGCTGGCCACCACGGCCAGCGCGTCACGAATATGAAAACCCGGCACGGAGCGCCCGGAGCCCTTGAGCAGGCCGTCACCGGCGTCGGCAAAGGCGATGGTCGGGCGGAAGTAACGCTCTTTCATGCGCGAGGCAAGGATGCCGATCACGCCCTGGTGCCATTCCGGGTCGAACAGGCACAAGCCATACGGCATCGACTCCACCGGCAAGTCCTTGAGCTGGGCCAGGGCCTCGCGCTGCATGCCTTGTTCGATGGACTTGCGGTCCTGGTTCATGCCGTCCAGTTGCGCGGCCATTTCCCGGGCGGCGGCGAAATCCGAGGTGAGCAGGCACTCGATGCCCAAGCTCATGTCATCCAGGCGACCGGCGGCGTTCAGGCGCGGGCCGAGGATAAAACCAAGGTCGGTGGAGGTGATGCGGGCGTGATCGCGCTTGGCTACTTCGAGGATCGCCTTGATCCCCGGCCGGGCACGACCGGCGCGAATGCGTTCCAGGCCCTGGTAGACCAGGATGCGATTGTTGGCGTCCAGCGGGACCACGTCGGCCACGCTGCCCAGGGCCACCAGGTCCAGCAGTTCGCCGATATTCGGCTGCGGCTTGTTCTCGTACCAACCCAAGCTGCGCAAGCGCGCGCGCAGGGCCATCAGCACGTAGAAGATCACGCCCACACCGGCCAGGGCCTTGCTGGGGAATTCACAGCCCGGCTGGTTCGGGTTGACGATGGCGTCGGCTGCGGGCAGTTCGTCGCCCGGCAAGTGGTGGTCGGTAACCAGCACCTTGAGCCCCGCCGCTTTCGCGGCCGCCACGCCTTCGACGCTGGAGATACCGTTGTCCACGGTGATCAGCAGCTGTGGCTGGCGCTGCAGGGCCACGGCGACGATTTCCGGGGTCAGGCCGTAGCCGTATTCGAAACGGTTGGGCACCAGGTAGTCGACGTGGGCAGCACCCAACAAGCGCAGGCCCAGGGTGCCCACGGTGCTGGCGGTGGCGCCGTCGGCGTCGAAGTCACCCACGATCAGGATCCGCTGGCGCTGCTCCAGGGCCGTCACCAGCAAGTCCACCGCAGCATCGATGCCCTTGAGCTGCTGATACGGGATCAGCCGCGCCAGGCTTTTATCCAGCTCGGCTTCCGATTGCACCCCGCGTGCGGCGTAGAGACGGGTCAACAACGGTGGCAATTCACCGAGGAATGGCAGGACGGCGGGCAACGGGCGAGGATCGATACGCATGGGGTGACGGAAGCTTCTCTTTAATGTTGAAAATTAGCGGTGATCCCTTGTAGGAGCTGTCGAGCCCCAGCGAGGCTGCGATGGGATCACCTCGGTGTACCTGTCAGACCGCAGCGCCTGCATCGCAGCCTCGCTGAAGCTCGACAGCTCCCACACTCGACCAGCGTCCAATCAGTTATCGACGTTTCAGCCGCGCTCGCCAGCCAGCCATTCCAGCTGGACTTCGTGCTGGCCACGGTCATCGGTCACGAAGATCGTGCCTTCGCTGATCATCACGTCCCACTTGATCACTCGTGGCATGTCCTTGGCCAGGACTTCCAGGATTTCCTGGGGGACGGCGGCGATGCTCACGTTTTTCAGGTTCTTCGCCACCGGCACCACTTTGCCTTCCCAGACGCGCAAGCTGCCGTAGGCCAGCAAGGTCGTGCGTTCGGTACGGCGGGAACACCAGGTCAGGCGGTCCGCGTCCGGCTGGCCGACTTCGATCCAGTGCAGGACGCGATCATCCAGGCTTTTTTCCCACAGCGCCGGCTCGTCTACATCTGACAGGCCACGACCGAAAGACAGCTGCTCGTTGTAGAAAAGCGCGTAGGCCAGCAAACGCACGGTCATGCGCTCTTCGGTTTCCGAAGGGTGGCGGGCGATGGTCTGCTTGACGCTCTCGTACACCGAACGGTCAAGGTCGGTGAGGTTGAGTTCAAACTTGTAGGTCGTGGACGGCTGGGCCATGAACGGACTTCTAGAGACAGGGAAAGGCGGCAAGTCTAACCGATGGCGAGGTGATTCAACGAATACTGCGCTGCATCATCCTTATCACTGCGCCACTCGCCTATGTTAAAAGGCTCACATCCCTGCCCTGCCCGAAAGGTTCCTCATGTCGTTTACCGCCAAACCACTTGCCGGCCTGAAAGTCATCGAACTCGGCACCTTGATCGCCGGCCCGTTTGCGTCGCGCATCTGCGCCGAGTTCGGCGCCGAGGTGATCAAGATCGAATCCCCGGATGGCGGCGACCCGCTGCGCAAGTGGCGCAAGCTGTATGAAGGCACCTCGCTGTGGTGGTTTGTGCAGGCGCGCAACAAGAAATCCCTGACCCTGAACCTGAAACACCCGGACGGCCTGGCAATCCTCAAGCAACTGTTGGCGGATGCCGACATTTTGATTGAGAACTTTCGCCCTGGCGTGCTGGAAAAGCTCGGCCTGAGCTGGGAAACCTTGCACGCCCTGAACCCGAAACTGGTGATGGTGCGCCTCTCAGGCTTTGGCCAGACCGGGCCGATGAAGGACCAGCCTGGGTTTGGCGCGGTGGGCGAATCCATGGGGGGCCTGCGTTACATCACCGGTTTCGAGGACCGCCCGCCGGTGCGCACCGGGATTTCCATCGGGGACTCGATCGCGGCGTTGTGGGCCGTGATCGGGGCGCTGATGGCCCTGCGTCATCGTGAAGTGAATGGCGGGCTCGGCCAGGTGGTGGATGTGGCGCTGTATGAGGCGATCTTCGCGATGATGGAGAGCATGATCCCGGAGTTCGACGTGTTCGGCTTTATCCGCGAGCGCACCGGCAACATCATGCCCGGCATCACGCCCTCCTCGATCCACACCAGCAAAGATGGCAAGCATGTGCAGATCGGCGCCAATGGCGACGCGATCTTCAAGCGCTTCATGTCGGCCATTGGTCGCGACGACCTGGCCAACGACCCGGCACTGGCCAGCAACGATGGCCGCGACAGCCGGCGCGATGAGTTGTACGGGGTGATTGATCGCTGGGTCAACTCGCTGCCGCTTGAGCAAGTGGTGGAACAGTTGAACAAGGCCGAAGTGCCCGCCAGCCGTATCTACAGCGCGCAAGACATGCTGGGAGACCCGCAATTTCTCGCCCGCGAGATGTTCCTCAAGGCGCAGCTCCCCGGCGGCAAGGACTTCAAGATGCCCGGCATCGTGCCCAAACTGTCGGACACACCGGGCAGCTGTGAGTGGGTCGGACCGCAGCTGGGCGAGCACAACAGCGTGGTGCTCGCTGAATTGGGCTACGACGCGGCCGCCGTTGCCCGCCTGCGTGAGAACGGCGCGATCTGATGGGCCGGCGCTTCATCATTCGACTCTGCCTCCTGGGTTCACTGCTCGGGACTTGGCCACTGTCGAGCCAGGCCCAGGAAACCCTGACCTGGCTGTTGCGTGACCTGCCGCCAGTGACGATTTTCGAAGGCCCGCAAAAAGGCCAGGGCGCACTCGACCAACTGCTGCCGATACTCGCCGAACACATGCCGGAGTATCGACATCAGATCCTCCACGTGAACCGCGCGCGCGGCATGCAGATGCTCCGCGACCCCGGCACGCTTACCTGCGACCCGTCCCTGCTGTGGACGGCGGAGCGCGCTAAAACCATCGTGTTTTCCGCCCAGGCCTTCGCGGCCGTGAGCAACGGGGTGACGATCCGCCAGGGTCAGCGGGCGCTGCTGGCGCCGTTTGTGGTGGATGGACTGTTCGACCTGGAGGCATTTTTGAATGCACGGGATGCGCGCCTTGGCATCATCGCCGAACGCAGCTACGGCGCCATCATCGATGAAGCGCTGAAGCACACCAGTGCTCACAAACTGGCGCCACATTACGGCAATGACGCCCTCGGCAGCCTGCTGCAGATGCAACGAAAGGGGCGGCTGGAAGCGGTGCTGGGTTACTGGACAGAAGTGCGCTACCAGGCGCTGCAACAAGGCATTGATCCACAGGAGCTGATCTTCTACCCCATCAAAGGCACCCCGCCCTATCAACTGACCCGGATTGCCTGCACGGATAACGCCTCAGGCCGCACGGCTATCGAGCGGATCAATCAGGTGCTGCGCGAGATCCCGCAGGAGCAACTGCGACAGTCCTACGCCTCATGGCTCGACCCGGTCATGCGTGAGCAATACCTGCAAGACCACCCGACGTTTTTCCAGGATGCCCCGAGCCCATGACAAATCGCAGGCAAAAAGAAACCCCGAGCAGTGGGGAGACAACTCGGGGTTAATAAGGGCCTAAAAAGACCAGTAACAACGAGCCACAAGCACCGGAGCACAATGCTTGATCTCGCTGTTACAAAATCTGACTCACCTTGCCGTAGGAAGGTTCCCAACAAAAATAAATCTTCATGCGCAGGCAATCGGCCGAGTCAGGGCCGCATTGCGCAGGGCCGCCATGACCGAGGGTTCCAGGCGTCCTTCGGCAATCATCAAGTCGCGGTGCAAACAGTCCACCACATCCACCAATGCACGCTTGTCGGTCAATTGTGCCTGGTCGACTTCTCGTTCGACCACGATGGCACCGGCCGGATTCTTTACGGTCACCAGGCATTCGCCCTGCACACCCGAAGTGGTCAGCGTGACCTGATAAGGGCTCAGTGCTTCACCGAGCAATAGGCTGATACTTTCCATCTCGATCACCACTCAATAGTTCGGAAACAATCGTGTAAACGGGAGCTGCATCTATCCTAAGTGACTATTTGCGTCGTAGGAAAGTTCGCTTTTTCGTCTTTCAAGGGTTGCCGGGGGATGACGTGTCCAGCATGCGCTTGCAACATGACAAGCAAAAAACGGCAGCACATAACTGCTTACTCAATGAGTTGCCGTTTTGGCGCTGATGCCGAGGGTGAATCCTATACTCGGTGAGTGCTGATCATGCCGGCACATCGATAAACAGCGCATACCAAAAGGCCCCGTTGCGAAGGACGAAGACCATGCTGGAACACGAAAAAGAGCAGGCAATACTAGAGAAGATTCACGCCGACATATCCAGAATTTATGCTGAGCAACGCAAGCTAAACGCAGAATCCCACAAGATAACCCGAGAGAATTTCTGGTATCCCGTTGGTATCGCCATCGGCTTCTTCACGGCTGTCGGAACCGTAATGGCAGTGGCTCAGAAACTACTCGCCTAAACGATCACTCCGGCCGGGCCTGCCAGAAACGAAAAACGCCGCTGCCCCACGGACGGGGACGCGGCGTTTTTTACACCTTTGTAAACCGCACCTTCAGACTCTCTCCTGCGTTAACAGGCTAGAATCCCCGAATTACCCCGGGAGCCTGTATTGAACGAAACGTCTGACAAGCCATTGCGCATCGTCCTCGCCGACGACCACCCGATTTTCCTCATCGGTCTGCGGGCGGTCCTGGAACGTGACGAGAGGCTAACCATCGTCGGTGAAGCCAACTCACCCCAGGCCCTTGGCGAACTGCTGCAACGTTGTGCCTGCGACATTCTGGTGACCGACTTCATGATGCCCGCCGAGCCCCAGGCCGACGGCTTGCGCCTGATCGAACAACTGCGCCGGCATCACCCGGGCCTGCCCATCGTGGTGGTGACCATGCTGAACAACGCCGGCCTGTTCCACGCCATCCTGGAGTTGGGTGTCATGGGCCTGCTGAGCAAGGCCAGTCTCGCAGACGAATTGCCTGAAGCAATCCGTCAGGTGCGCCAGCAGCGACGTTATGTGGCCCAGACCATCAGTCAGTCACTGAACCTGGCAGGCGTCGAGCGTGTGCACTCCCAGGATCAACTATCACCCCGTGAACTGGAAGTCATCCGCCTGCTGGCCGGCGGCCTGACGGTAGGCGAGATCGCCGCGAATCTTCATCGCAGCAAGCAAACCGTCAGTGCACAAAAGGTCAGCGCCATGCGCAAGCTGGGCCTGAGCAACGACGCCGCGCTGTTTATCTATGTGCAGGAACACGGGCTGGCCTAGCCTGAAACGCGATCCACTGCTTCAGCGCCTCGGCGTCCATGGGGCCGGCGATAAAGCAGCCTTGCAACCACGCAGCCCCCAGTTCACTTACCGCGTGATAGTCGGCGGCGCTTTCAACCCCGGTCACCACCACACCCACACCCAGTCGCCTCGCCATGCTCATGGCGCCAGCAACCACTGCCGCCTTGCGATCGTCCCTGGCCATGCCGCTGGCAAACGCCGGCGGGATCTTCAATTCGCTGAAGGGCAATTCCAGCAAGCGTTGCAGGCTGGTGCCGCCCACGCCGAAATCACCGATGGACAGCTTGCACCCCATCATCCGCAAACGCAGCAAGCCGGTGACGTGGGCGCTGTCGGTGTTCAGGCGCGAGGTTTCCACCAGTTCCAGGGTCAGGCCACGGGCGGGCACGCCGTGAAGTTGCAGCAAGCCTTGCAGCACTTGGGGAAAGTGCGGACGCTCCAGCATCCGCCCCGGGATATTCACCGCCACCGGCAGCACCTGCCCGGTTTCGCGCATGACGTGTGCCGCCTGGCCCAGCGCTTGTTCCAGCACGTGCCAGGTAAACGCCTCTTCCATTCCGGCAAACTCCAGCACCGGCAGAAACGCGTCAGGCAACAGCAACTCGCCGTCAGGAAGCTGCCAGCGGGCCAGCGCTTCGACACCTTGCAACACGCCCGCCTGGCTGACAATGGGCTGATACCAGACCGTGCCGCAGCGGGCGATAGCGACCTGGCTCAGATCCGCCGAAGGCGGCAACTGCTCGGATTCGCTCAAGTCCAGCAACTGGCGCACCCGCTCCCAGGACACCACCGGCGGCCCGGGCCGCAAGCGTTCCCGGCACGCCTCGAGGACTTTCCCGATCAGCGTTGCCGACGCCGGTTTGGGCAGGCAGCCGAGCACGTTGAGTCCCAACTGTCGGGCCATGTGCGCCACGCCTTCCAGCACATCCGGCTCGGCGTTGCTCAGCAGGATCAATACCTGAGCCTGGCGGCGCTCGGCCATTTCCCGAATCAGCTCAAGGCCATCACCCTGCTCCAGGTACAGATCGCAAATCGCGATGTCCACCGCGCCCTTGCTCTCCAGTGACTGGCGAGCGGCGTCGACCGTTTCGGCCGTGCGTACATTGAATACGCCGTTGGCGTTGAGCATCTGATGCAGGGCCATCAGTTGGAACGGGTTATCTTCGAGGATCAGGACGTTGAGGGAGCGCATGAAAAACGTTACCGGGGAGAAGCGAGGGTGCACAGACTAATAAAAACCCCGCGCCTTCCCCATAGGACATGTCTTATTCGGACGGGTCCAGATAAGCCTCAAGCTCGACCTGGAATTCGATCAATGCTTCGCGCAGCGCTAACCAATGCAGTTCAACCTCAGCGTTGCGCTGCTCCCGAATACACCCTTCCAGCGCCACACAGGCCTTGGCCAGCGGCAGCGCATCCACCAGGCAGCATATGCCCTTCAGGCGGTGCAGCGAGGCGGCCAGCCGGACCTGGTCGTGGTCCGCCATGGCGGAGGCCATCAGGTTATGCTCCTGCTCAAGGCTCCTCGCCAGCTCCTGCAGCATCCGCTGCAAAACCGGTCCGTCGGCCTGGGTCATGGTGCGCAGGGTCTGGATGCTGAAAGAGCGTGCAGGCACGACGCGGGCGAGCACACGCGTCCAGTGCTCAAGGGTCACGGGCTTGACCAGCAGTTCATCCATTCCCGACTCCCGGCAGCGCTGCTGTTCATCATCCAGGGCATTCGCCGTGCAACCCACCAGCGCCAGGCGTGGCCGTTGCTCCTGTGCTTCAAGCCGGCGGATGGCCTCACTCAAGGCGTAGCCGGACATGCCCGGCATATTGCAATCGGTGACCATGACGTCAAACACCTCATGATGCCAACGCTGCAAGGCCGCTTCGGCCGAGTCGACGGCCACTACTTGATGACCCAGGAACTGCAACTGCTGAACCAGCACCAGCCGATTGGCCGGCAGGTCATCCACCACCAACACCGACAGGTTGCGGCCGGCCACCAGCAGCGGTACACCGGCAGATGCTGGCACGTCGTCGCTGCTGACCCGATCCAGGTACAGGTCGATGCACACCACCGTGCCCTCTCCCACCACGCTGCTCAGGGTGATGCTGCCTCCCATCAATTCCACCAGTTGCTGGCAGATGCTCAAGCCCAGTCCCGTGCCGCCGTGCTCGGCAGCCGTCCGCGCGCTGACCTGGATAAACGGCTTGAACACTCGCGCCTGCTGCTCGACGCCAATGCCCGGCCCGCTGTCCTCCACACACAGGTGCAAATATTCGGCCCCCGCCGGGTCAAGCTTGCGCACAACACTGACCCGAACCTCGCCGCGCGAGGTGAACTTGAGCGCGTTGCCCAACAGGTTATGGATAACCTGACGCAGGCGCAGCGGGTCGAACCAGTAATACCCTTGCGCGCTCGGGTCGAATGCCAGGGTCAGGTGAAGGCCCTTTTTCTGCGCCATGGGTTCGAACAAGCGCTGTATGCCCTCGAAAAAACCTTTCAAGTCAGTGGCCTGCGGCGCCAGTTGCAGATGACCGGCTTCAATCTTGGCCAGGTCGAGGCTGTCGCCCATCAGGGCGATCAACTCACGCGCCGAGCGATGGGCCACTCGCAGGGCTTCAGACACTGGCTTGCCTTCAGCCTGGGCACGCTCCTGCTCCAGCTCGAGCAGACCGATAATGGCGGTCATCGGCGTGCGAATCTCGTGGCTCAGGGTCGAGAGAAACGCGCTTTTTGCGTAGTTCGCTTCGTCAGCGGCCTGCCGCGCATCCATCAGCTGGAGCTCCAGGACCTTGCGCTCGTTGATATCGACCCAGCCACCGAGCAAACCCTGGAGCTGGCCCTTGGCGTCGAAGAACGGCACCGTCCACTGATACACATGAAACGCCCCGCCATTGAACTCCAGCTGCCGGTCGACGAACAGCGACTGCTGGCTCGCCAATTGCTCCATGTGGCCGGCATGCAGGCGCGCGGCCGTAGCGTCAGGCATCAGCCCGCTTTCCATCAGCGTCAGGCCCTGGATCTGCTCGCGCCGGGTGTTCAACTGTTGTTCATAGCTGGTGTTGCAGGTCACCAGGCGTCCTTCCAGATCACGCACGAATACCGGGTTGGGCATGCCGTCCAGCAGCGCGCGCTTGAACGCCAACTGGTCGTTGAGCCGCTGCTCGGCCTGGAGGCGCTGGCGAATCTGGCGCTTGAGCCGGCTGTTCCAGGCCAGGGACACCAGCACAAACAGCAGCGCCATGGCGACCGTCCAGTAGGCCCATGGCGGCACACGCTGCCAGGCCGGCACCGGGACGGGTACGCTCCCCAGCCAACGCAAACGCAGGGCGCTCAGCTCCGCGACCGGCAGCGCTTCCAGCGCCTTGTTCAAAATGCTCAGCAGTTCCGGTTGATCCTTGCGCACCGACAGGCTGTTGGCCGACCACTTGCCCTCGACACTGCGGCCGATGCGCAACTCATCGGCCGGGTAACTCTGCACTTCCACTTCACTCTGGATAGTCGCCGCCGCGCGCCCCTGCGTTACCAGCTCCCGGGCCTGGACGTAGTTATCCACCGATTGCAGCTTGATCCCGGGGTGCTCGCGACGAATGTACCCCTCCAGGACATGGCGTGCCGGCAGCGCCAGCACCTTGCCTGAAAGCTCGCTCAAACTGGCCACTGGCGGTGCGTCAGCGCGCTGGATAAACACCCAGCCTGAGCCCCCGAACCCATGGCTGAAATCGAGAAAGGCCTTGCGCTCCTGATTTTCGGCCAGGGTGGTGTTCATGTCCGCCCTGCCCGTTTCCAGCAACCCCAGGGTCTGTGCCGTGGAGGACACTTCCTCCATCACGAACTGCAGGCCGGTCATGCGTGAAATGCGGTTGAGCAAGTCCACATTCAGCCCCACCCACTGGCCGTCCTTGTCCTTGAATACATAGGGAGACAGTTGCTGGGACGCCACCACCACATGCGGATGCTGAAGTACCCAGGCCCGCTCCGGGGCCGACAAGGCGATGCGCTCGGCGGCAATGCCCACCCCCAGTCCGGTGGTCCAGCGCGCAAGGATCTCCCGCCGCACAGACTCATCAATACTCGCCAGCGCCCGGTCCATCAGCGTCCCCAACAGCGGGTCGGCCTCCCGCGTGGCAAAGGCAAAGCCGATGGGCGCCAGCCGGCTTTCCACCTTGATCTGCAAGCCCAGGTAGGGCCGTAGCGATTTATAGGCGCGCACGATCACTTCGTTGCCGATAAACGCATCGGCATCACCTTGCTTCAGCGCTTCGAGGCCACTGTAGAGATTCGGTGCCAGCATGATGTGGCTGCCGGGATACGCCTGATGGACGTTCTTGACGTTGGCGTAACCGTCCAGCAACACCAGCTTCTTGTCCTTGAGGTCCTCGTTCTGGGTGCTGTCATCCCGGCGCACGACCACCACCGAGCGGTCCGGCATGTAGTCTTCGGTAAAGCGCAACCCCGACACATCACGCTCGTAACCGTTGGCACTGGTGAGAATATCGATGGCGCCGCTCCGCAGGGCCTCCACCGCCTGCGCCCGCTCGGCAAAACCCAGGACTTGCATCGGTGCATGCAGACGCGCGCCGATCAGGCTCAGGTAATCGGCGCTGATGCCCTGGTAGCGATTGCGGTCGCGGGTGATATCGATCGGCTGATAGTCATCAATCGAAATGCCCACTCTCAGTGGCCGATGGGCCGCCAGCCATTGCTGCTCGCTGACCGTCAGGGGCATGGGCTCCAGGGCAATGAACGCCGGCACCAGCTTGAACGGCAGGCTGACAGCCGCGAGGCTTGCCGAACCATGGCCAAGCAGCAGCACACATGCCAGCCACGCGTGTGCTCGGGTCGATAAATACACCGGTTGGGTTTCCTTGATTATTCTTGTTGGTCGCCGCGCAAGTATGGCTCGCCAGAATGAAAAAGCCCGTCACGAAGACGGGCTTGATCCACCACGCAAAGCCGTTGGCTCAGAGTGGCTTGCCGCGATTGCCATGCTGGCTGACAAACGCCTGTACCGCTTTCAGGTCATTGGCCAATACCGTGCAACGCTCTTCACGCTCAAACAGGTCGGTGAGGTGCGGCGGCAATTCCAGCGCCTTGCCAACCCCGGCCTTCTCTACCGCTTCCGGGAATTTGACCGGGTGCGCGGTGCCGAGAATCACCATCGGGATGTCCAGGCTGCGGCGGCATTCGCGCGCGGCCTTGACGCCAATGGCGGTGTGCGGGTCCAGCAGCTCGCCGGTCTGGGCGTAGACTTCGGCGATGGTCTCGCAGGTTTCTGCGTCGTCCACCGCCAGGGAGTCGAACAGCTTGCGGGTTTCGGTCCAGCGCTCCTGCTCGACGCTGAAACCGCCACCTTGCTTGAAGCTGTCCATCAGGCCGGCCAGGGCAGCACCGTTGCGACCGTGCATGTCGAACAGCAGGCGTTCGAAGTTCGACGAGACCATGATGTCCATCGACGGCGACAGTGTGGCGTGCAGGGTTTCCTTGACGTACTGGTTGCCGCTCATGAAGCGGTGCAGGATGTCGTTGCGGTTGGTGGCGACGATCAACTGGTTGATCGGCAGGCCCATGTTGCGTGCCAGGTAACCGGCGAAGATGTCGCCGAAGTTGCCGGTTGGCACCGAGAACGACACCGAACGCGCCGGGCCGCCCAACTGCAGGGAAGCATGGAAGTAGTAGACGATCTGGGCCATGATCCGCGCCCAGTTGATCGAGTTCACCGCCACCAGGCGCGTGCCCTTGAGGAAGCTCTGGTCGGCGAAGCTGGCCTTGACCATTTCCTGGCAGTCATCGAAGTTGCCTTCGATGGCGATGTTGTGGATGTTCTCGCCGAAGATCGTGGTCATCTGCCGACGCTGCACTTCCGACACGCGGTTGTGCGGGTGCAGGATGAAGATGTCGACGTTTTCGCAGTGCTTGCAGCCTTCGATCGCCGCCGAGCCGGTATCACCGGAAGTAGCGCCGATGATCACCACGCGCTCACCGCGTTTTTCCAACACATAGTCCAGCAGGCGACCCAGCAGTTGCAGGGCGAAATCCTTGAACGCCAGGGTCGGGCCGTGGAACAGCTCCAGGACCCATTCGTTGCCGTTCAGTTGGCGCAACGGGGCAATGGCGCTGTGGGAAAACACGCCGTAGGTTTCTTCCAGGATCTTCTTGAAATCCGCATCCGGGATGCTGCCGGTGACGAACGGGCGCATGACCCGGAACGCCAGCTCGTGGTACGGCAGGCCGGCCCACGAAGCGATTTCTTCCTGGGTAAAGCGTGGCAGGTTTTCCGGCACGTACAGGCCGCCGTCAGTGGCCAGACCGGCCAGCAGAACGTCTTCGAAATTCAGGGCCGGTGCCTGGCCGCGGGTGCTGATATAACGCATGACTGGCTCCTCTAGAGCATGCTTGAACAAGGGCCGCCGAACGCGTGGGGCCCTTGCCGCAAAACGATTAGTTCAGGTGTTCGACGCGAATCCGCACCACCGGCCCAACCACGCCCTGCAACGCTTCAAGCGCGGCGATGGCGTCGTTGATGTGCTGCTCCAGCACACGGTGGGTCAGCAGGATCATGGGCACCAGGCCGTCCTGTTCTTCGACTTCCTTCTGCATGATCGATTCAATGTTGATGCCGCGCTCCGACAGGATGCTGGCCACCTGGGCGAGCACGCCCGGATGATCCTTGGCCTGGATGCGCAGGTAGTAGGCACTTTCGCAGGCTTCGATCGGCAGGATCGGGTGGGCCGACAGCGAGTCCGGCTGGAAGGCCAGGTGTGGTACGCGGTTTTCCGGGTCGCTGGTCATGGCACGAACCACGTCCACCAGGTCGGCGATCACCGAGGAAGCGGTCGGCTCCATGCCGGCGCCGGCGCCGTAGAACAGGGTGGAACCGGCAGCGTCACCGTTGACCATCACGGCGTTCATCACGCCATTGACGTTGGCGATCAGGCGGTCGGCCGGGATCAGTGTCGGGTGCACACGCAGCTCGATACCGGCCGGGGTGCTGCGCGCCACACCGAGGTGCTTGATGCGGTAGCCCAGGGCTTCGGCGTAGTTCACGTCGGCGGTGGTCAGCTTGGTGATGCCTTCGGTATAGGCCTTGTCGAACTGCAGCGGGATACCAAAGGCGATGGACGCCAGGATGGTCAGCTTGTGGGCAGCGTCGATGCCTTCCACGTCGAAGGTCGGATCGGCTTCGGCGTAACCCAGGGCCTGGGCTTCGGCCAGCACGTCTTCGAAGGTACGGCCCTTCTCGCGCATTTCGGTGAGGATGAAGTTACCGGTGCCGTTGATGATGCCGGCCACCCAGTTGATGCGGTTGGCGGACAGGCCTTCACGGATCGCCTTGATCACCGGGATACCACCGGCCACGGCGGCTTCGAACGCCACGATCACGCCCTTCTCGCGGGCCTTGGCGAAGATTTCGTTACCGTGCACGGCAATCAGCGCCTTGTTGGCAGTGACCACATGCTTGCCGTTTTCGATGGCCTTGAGCACCAGCTCGCGGGCCACGGTGTAGCCGCCTACCAGCTCGATGACGATATCGATTTCAGGGTTGGTGGCGACTTCGAAGACATCGTTGGTAATCGCAATACCGGTCGTTTGGAACTGAGGCTTTGGCGTACGCGTGGCAATTTGTGCCACTTCAATCCCACGCCCTGCACGGCGGGAAATTTCTTCAGCGTTACGCTGAAGTACGTTGAAGGTGCCGCCACCGACGGTCCCTAACCCACAGATGCCTACTTTGACCGGTTTCACTGAAGAACTCCCCATGAAACGGCCGACTCAAGGTCGGCCGTGAAAACAGCCGCACAACTGCGGCTCTCTATTAATGACCCGCCGAACTGTCGGCGGATCATGATCGTCAAGGCTCGACGATAGTGCTTACTTTGCGTTCAGTGCCAGTTTGGCAACTTGCGGCGCAGGCTGGTAGCCCGGAATCACCTGGCCGTCAGCCAAAACGATGGCCGGCGTACCGTTCACACCAATCGACTGGCCGAGGGCGAACTGCTTGGAAACCGGGTTGGCGCACTTGGCGGCCTTGATTTCCTTGCCATCGACCATCTTGTCCATGGCCGCTTTCTTGTCGGCCGAACACCAGACGGCTTGCAACTGCTCGTCACCCGGCGAACCCAGGCCCTGGCGCGGGAACGCCACGTAGCGCACTTCAACGCCGAGCTTGTTTAGCTCAGGCACTTCGGCATGCAGCTTGTGGCAGTACGGGCAGGTGGTGTCGGTGAACACGGTGATGTGGGTCTTGGTTTCGCCGATGGCCGGGTAAACCACGGTTTCAGCCACCGGAATACCGTTGATCAGCTTGGACACGCCCAGGCGCTCGGCTTTCTCGGTGAGGTTCACCGGCTTGCCGTCTTTGAGCTGGAACAGGTAGCCCTGGACGATGTACTGGCCATCGGCACTGGCGTACAGCACACGGCTGCCCTTGAGCTTGACTTCGTACAGGCCGGCCATCGGGCTGGCGTTGATGCTTTCAATCGGGGTGTCGAGCTGGAGGGCTTCCAGGCTCTTGCGGATTGTCTTCTCTGCGGCGTCGTCGGCGACGGCAAAGGTTGAGACCAACGCAATGGCTGCGATGGCAAAAATCTGGGTCAAGCGCATGGGAACTCCTGAAGGCAGATGCAGGGACGGGAGCAGGAACACCGATCTTCAAACACGGGTTTGGGCCGTCCCCTTTGCGAACCGGCAAAGCCTACCACAGTTGGGCCGCAGGGCAGCCAGTCGCGGGGAAATTGGGCTTTTTCCGAAGTGTTTTTCATCCACGGGGATGGTGCTTGGCGTGCATCTCCTGCAAACGTGCCCGCGCCACATGGGTGTAGATCTGGGTGGTGGATAAGTCGCTGTGGCCCAGGAGCATTTGAACCACGCGCAAATCTGCGCCGTGGTTGAGCAAATGCGTGGCGAACGCGTGACGCAGGGTGTGGGGCGACAGCGACTTGCCGATGCCGGCAACCTTGGCCTGGTGCTTGATGCGATGCCAGAAGGTCTGGCGGGTCATCTGTTCGCCGCGCTGGCTGGGAAACAGCACATCGCTGGGCCGACCGTTGAGCAACTCGGCTCGGGCGTCGCGCATGTAGCGTTCGATCCACACGATCGCCTCTTCGCCCATGGGCACCAGGCGCTCCTTGCTGCCCTTGCCCATTACGCGCAATACGCCCTGGCGCAGGTTGACCTGTTCCAGGGTCAGGCTGATCAGCTCGGTGACGCGCAGGCCGCAGGCATACAGCACTTCCAGCATGGCACGGTCGCGCTGGCCGATGGCTTCGCTCAGGTCGGGGGCTGCGAGCAGGGCTTCGACGTCGGCTTCCGACAGGGATTTGGGCAGTGGCCGGCCCAGCTGCGGCATGTCGATTTGCAGGGTTGGGTCGATGGCGATCAGCTTTTCCCGCAGCAGGTAGCGATAGAAGCCACGCACGCCTGAGAGAAAACGCGCAGTAGAGCGAGGCTTGTAGTTTTGCTCCAGGCGCCAGGCCAGGTGGTCGAGAATCAGCTCACGACCGGCGTCGAGCAGCTCGAGGTTTTTCTCCTGCAGCCAGCCATTGAACAACGTGAGGTCGCTGCGGTAAGCCTGGCGGGTGTTGTCCGACAGGCCTTTTTCCAGCCAGAGGGCGTCAAGGAAGCGATCTATCTGCGGGTGGTCGATGGCGGACATGAGGGCTCAAGCAGGGAAAATGGCGATGTCGGGTAGATCCTATCGCAGCACGGGCCGCTACACATCAATGAAAGCGGGCAAATAATCTGTGGCGAGGGAGCTTGCTCCCGCTGGGGCGCGAAGCGGCCCTGATTGACCATTGAGGTCCAACAGAGAGACTTCTATTGCCGGTTTCAGGGCCGCTGCGCAGCCCAACGGGAGCAAGCTCCCGCGCCACAAAAGCGGAAAACGGCTTTAAGGTCAGTACGACGCTGAATTTCTTCGAGGCGAGTAGTCATGAATAAGTACCGGGGAAATAGACAAATTTCAGGCAACAAAAAAGCAGCCCGTAGGCTGCTTTTTTCTGCATCGGGAAGCTGGACTTAAGCCAGTTTTTCCTTGATGCGAGCTGCTTTACCGGACAGGTCACGCAGGTAGTACAGCTTGGCTTTACGTACGTCACCGCGACGTTTAACGGCCATGCTGTCGATTTGCGGGCTGTAGGTCTGGAAAGTACGCTCTACGCCAACACCGTTGGAGATTTTACGAACAGTGAAAGCACTGTTCACACCACGGTTACGCTTGGCAATTACCACGCCTTCGAACGCTTGCAGACGCGAACGGTCGCCTTCCTTCACTTTCACCTGAACGACAATGGTGTCGCCCGGGGCAAAGGTAGGGATCTCTTTGGTCATCTGCTCTGCTTCGAGTGCAAGGATGATTTTGTTAGTCATGCTGTGCTCCTAAGGTAAGTCGTCGGACCTACCATCGATACGTTGTTAACTATCGTCCCGCCCGAGGATGTATTCCTCGAGCAGCTTCTTCTCTTCTCCAGAAAGCGAGCGGCTTTCCAGAAGATCGGCGCGTCGTTCATAGGTCCGCCCGAGGGACTGCTGTAAACGCCAACGCCGGATGTGTGCGTGATTGCCACTTAGCAATACGTCGGGAACACGCTGATCCGCATACACCTCCGGTCGGGTGTAGTGCGGGCAATCCAGCA
The DNA here is from genome assembly GCF_037094675.1 of Pseudomonas sp. KK18. NCBI lineage: Bacteria > Pseudomonadati > Pseudomonadota > Gammaproteobacteria > Pseudomonadales > Pseudomonadaceae > Pseudomonas > Pseudomonas sp. KK18. Next base: position 1,335,978 of record NZ_CP146605.1, on the reverse strand, counting down.
AACCATCCGTGAAGGAATCTTCCTCCGCGGAGTCCGCATGCCCTAAAGCTCCAGGCAGCAGTCGTGTAACCGCATCTATCAGGACCATCGCCGGCAGCTCGCCGCCAGACAGGACATAGTCCCCAATCGACCACTCTTCATCGACATGAGCTTCAATAAACCGCTCGTCAATGCCTTCATAGCGACCGGCAATCAGGATTAATGCTTCCAGATTCGCCAACTCGCGTACCGCCGACTGATTCAGCTGACGGCCTTGAGGGGACAGGTAAATTACCTTCGCCTTCTCCCCGGCGGCTGCCTTGGCCTGAACCAACGCATCTTCCAGGGGCTTGATCTTCATCACCATGCCCGGACCACCGCCAAATGGGCGATCGTCCACAGTGTGATGTCGATCCGTCGTGTAGTCTCGCGGGTTCCAACAGGTGAGCTGCAAGAGCCCCTGTTTCACCGCCCGACTGGTGATGCCGTACTCGCTGATGGCGGAAAACATCTCGGGAAACAAACTGATCACTTCAACGCGCAGGTTAGCCACGTTAGAAGTCCGCGTCCCATTCCACCTTCATCTCGCCCGCTGCCAGGTCGACGGCCAACACGCATTGCTCGGTATAGGGCAACAGGCGTTCGCGATCATCCAGGCTGCCAGCGCAAGGCTTGACCACCATTACATCATTGGCGCCGGTTTCCAGAAGATGATCGATTTTCCCGAGCAATTGCCCGAGTTGATCAATGACCTTCAGACCTTCCAGCTGGTACCAGTAGTACTCGCCGTCGGTCAATTCAGGGAACAGGTTGCGCGGCACGCAGATCTCATAACCGGCCAGAAGACGAGCTTCTTCACGATCATCAAGACCCTTGAGCTTTGCGACCAGGAACTTGTCGCTCCCGCGTCCACTGACCAGCTCTACCTGTTTCACACTACCTTCGCGCTTGAGCGTCCAGGTCTTGTACTGCAACAGGTTTTCAGTCGGATCAGTAAAGGAATACACCTTCACTTCGCCGCGAACGCCATGAACAGAATAAATCTTGCCGATAACGATCAAATCATCAGCTACCGCTGGCGTCGCGTTCATATTGCTCAGGCCGCAGCCTTAGATGCATCCTTCAACAACTGAGCAACGCGCTCAGAAGGTTGTGCACCAACGCTCAGCCAGTAGGCTACGCGCTCTTGGTTCACGGACAGACGGACTTCTTGACCACGAGCGATCGGGTTGAAGAAGCCAACTTGTTCCTTGTGAGAGCCGTCACGTGGGTTGCGGCTGTCAGTTACGGTCAAGTGGTAAAACGGGCGCTTTTTGGAGCCGCCAAGGGCAAGACGGATTGTTAGCATGTGAACATCGTTCCTGTAGTCGGTGCTGCAAATCTAAATGCACAGCGGGCATAGGTGCCCGAAAGGCCGCATATTCTAAGGAATATCCGGACTTTTGCAAATGTCTTTTTCTGGCGCCTATCAGCGTGCCATTCAGATCTGCTATAGAGCCGTCGGTTAAAACGGCAAGTCAGCTCCCGCCAATGGCGGGTTTGCTGGAGATCCCGCATCCCTGCGGGTCGGAGCAGAAGCGAACTTCTGCTCGAATTCTTTACATTTTCGGCATGCCGCCGCCGGGCAACATACCGCCCATGCCGCGCATCATCTTGGCCATTCCGCCTTTTGCGGAGAATTTCTTCATCATCTTCTGCATCTGCTTGTGTTGCTTGATCAAGCGACCGATGTCCTGCACCTGGGTGCCGGAACCCATGGCGATCCGACGTTTGCGCGAACCGCTGATCAGCTCAGGGTCGCGGCGCTCGGCCGGGGTCATGGAATTGATGATGGCTTCCATCTGCTTGAATTGCTTCTCTGCCGCGCCCTGGGCATTGCCCATTTGCGCCAGGTTCACGCCGCCGATGTTCGGCAGCTTGTCCATCAGGCCGCCGAGGCCGCCCATGTTCTTCATCTGCTGCAGCTGGTCGCGGAAGTCTTCGAGGTCGAAGCCCTTGCCCTTCTTCAGCTTTTTAGCCAGCTTGTCGGCCTTGTCCTTGTCGAGGGTCGCTTCCGCTTGCTCGATCAGGCTGAGCACGTCGCCCATGCCGAGGATACGCGAGGCGATCCGCTCAGGGTGGAACGGCTCGAGCGCTTCGCTCTTCTCGCCCATACCGATGAACTTGATCGGCTTGCCGGTAATGGCGCGTACCGACAAGGCGGCACCGCCACGGGCATCGCCGTCGACCTTGGTCAGGATCACACCGGTCAGCGGCAGTGCATCACCAAAGGCCTTGGCGGTATTGGCCGCATCCTGGCCGGTCATGGCATCGACCACGAACAGGGTTTCTACCGGGTTGATCGCGGCATGCAGCGCCTTGATCTCGCCCATCATCTCTTCGTCGATGTGCAGGCGACCGGCGGTATCGACGATGACCACGTCGATGAATTTCAGCTTGGCTTCTTTAATAGCCGCCTGGGCGATATCGACCGGTTTCTGGCTCAGGTCGGACGGGAAGAAGGTCACGCCCACTTCGCCCGCGAGCATTTCCAGCTGTTTAATAGCCGCCGGGCGGTAAACGTCGGCAGACACCACCATCACCGACTTCTTCTTGCGCTCTTTAAGGAAGCGCGCCAGTTTGCCGGCGGTGGTGGTCTTGCCCGCACCTTGCAGACCGGCCATCAGCACAACGGCTGGCGGCACGGCGCTGAGGTTCAAATCTTCGTTGGCCGCGCCCATCAGGCTTTCGAGTTCGGCCTGGACGATCTTCACAAAGGCCTGGCCCGGCGTCAGGCTGCGGGACACTTCGGTGCCGACCGCGCGCTCTTTGACCGAGTTGACGAAGTCCTTCACCACCGGCAAGGCGACGTCGGCTTCCAGCAACGCCATGCGCACTTCACGCAGGGTGTCTTTAATATTGTCCTCGGTCAGCTTGGCCTTGCCGGTGACATGGCGCAGCGTCTGCGAGAGACGGTCAGTCAGATTTTCAAACATGCGCGATCCTTTCAGGCCCTATTCATCGAAATGCATTGTTAGACCGAGGTAATGGCGGCCCAGGCTGTGGTAAATCGCTATTAAAAACAGCGCTCGGCGAGCCTGCGGCGTGGGCAGGTCGCGGATTATAGCGAAGACTGTCGCCATGCACACCCGCTGTCTGGCCTGAGAGTCTTTCGTGTTACGCAGGTGTATGCCAAACTCAGCGCCTTTCGGGCCTGCTTAACAGGATTTATGCTCCCTTTGTCACCCAGTTTGCTACCCAGCCTCGCCGCCGCCATCTTGTATGCCGCTGCGACCCTCTATCAGGGCACTCGTCTGGCCCAAGGCGCCAAGGCCGACAAACGCCTGCTGGTAGGCCTTGGCGTCCTCGCCCTGCTGGCTCACGCCGCCAGCCTGTTCACGCACTTGATGACGCCGGTCGGCCTGGGCCTGGATTTCTTCAGCGCTGCCAGCCTGATTGCCGCCGCGGTGATCGCGCTGACCCTGATGGCCTGCTACCGGATCCCGGTGGAGAACCTGCTGGTGCTGTTGTTCCCGCTCGGAATGCTGACGGTGCTGCTGGCGCAATTCACACCGACCGGCACCGTGCAGGTCATTGATGAAGAGCCGGGCATCCTCGCCCACATCCTGCTGTCGATCCTCGCCTACGGCATGTTCACCATCGCGGTGTTCCAGGCCTTGCTGCTGCTGTTGCAAGACCACCAGCTCAAGCACAAGCACCCGTCCGGGCTGATCAAGAACTTCCCGCCGCTGCAAACCATGGAAAGCCTGCTGTTCGGCTTCCTCTGGGCCGGCTGGACGCTGCTGTCGCTGTCGCTGATCTCCGGCTGGCTGTTCGTCGAGAACCTGTTTGCCCAGCACCTTGTGCATAAAACCCTGCTGGCGTGCCTGGCCTGGGTGGTGTTCAGCGTGCTGCTGTGGGGCCGCAACCGTCTCGGCTGGCGCGGGCACAAGGCGATCCGCTGGACCCTGGCCGGTTTCTGCCTGCTGATGCTGGCCTATTTCGGCAGCAAGCTGGTTCGCGAATACATCCTGCATATCTGACGGGCAGCCGACATGGACAACTTGCCCTTGGGGCCGATGCTTGCGGTAGTAGCCTTGCTGGTTTTATGGTCGGCGCTGTTTACCGCCATCGAAGCCGCCCAGCAACATTTGCTGGCCCTGCGCCCCGGCACCCGCCAGGGTGACAAAGCCGCCGCCCGCCTGAACTTCCCGCGCAACAGCCTGATCCTCTGCAACACCCTGTGCCGCGCCGTGGTGGTGATTCTCTGCACCCTGCTGGCGATCTACGCCTGGGCGCAAAACGGCCCGTGGCTCGGCTGGGTGATCTCCAGCGCGGTGCTGCTGGTGCTGGCCGACTATCTTCCGCGTGCCCTGGCCACTCGCCACCCGCAAACCATCCTTGGCTTCGGCAATACCTTGCTGAGCGTGCCGCTGAAAATCCTTTATCCGCTGGCCTGGCTGCTCAACGGTGTCAGCCTGTTGCTGCTGCGCCCGTTCACCCGCAAGCCCGGGCTGGTCAAGAAGAGCGACGAGCCGCAGCCGGACCAGGACGACGAGCCGGAAGCCGAAATCCCCAACACCCGCGCGCCGGGCATGCCGGGCATCCACGCCCTGGACAACATCACCGTCAACGACATCCTGGTGCCCCGCAGCGAAGTGGACGGCATCAACCTGGATGATTCGGTAGAGGAAATCATCGAGCAACTGCGGGTTTCCACCCGAACCCGGCTGCCGGTGTTCCACAGCGACATCAACCAGGTCGAGGCGGTGCTCAACACCCGGCAGATCCGCCACCTGCTGCCGGACGCCAGCCTGACCAAGGAAGCGCTGCTGGAGGCCTGTCACGAGCCCTACTTCGTCCCGGAAAGCACACCGCTGCAACTGCAATTGCTGAACTTCCACAAGCAACAGCGCCGCCTCGGCATGGTGGTGGATGAATACGGCGAAGTGCTGGGCATTGTGACCCTGGAAGACATTCTTGAAGAAATCGTCGGTGAGTTCGAAAACGAGCAGCACCTCGACAACCCGCACATCCAGCCCCAACTGGATGGCCGCTACGTGATCGACGGCGCCGCCTCGATCCGTGACTTGAACAAAACCCTCGGCTGGCACCTGCCCAGCGACGGCCCCAAGACCCTCAACGGCCTGGTGACCGAAGCGCTGGAGACCATCCCGGACTGCGCCGTGTGCCTGAAAATCGGCCGTTATCGCCTGGAAATCCTCGAGACCGAGGACAACCGCGTCGCCAAGGTACTGATCTGGCACACCAGCACGGTGCCGGTCGCCGCTTAAGCCCCTTGTTGGATCCGCAAACCCCTTCCTATAATCGGGCGGCTTACCCAAGCCCCGCCCGACCGCGTGCTACCCGCACTGAGCGCGTCCAGGCACCGCTTTACCGTGTCTGACCGGTGTTTGCTCCCATCCCGAGCCGCCCCGCGCACAACCCTGATCCATGGGTGTTCGACCAATAATAATCCGCGTCCAAACGCGCAATGACCGTCAGGGATACCTCAATGAGCACCACCTATAACGAGACGGCGACCGCCGCCCCGACCAACTCGACGGCCCGGGTCGCCACCGCGAGCATCATCGGCACCGCCATCGAGTTCTACGACTTCTATATCTACGCAACTGCCGCCGCGCTGGTGATCGGCCCGGTGTTCTTCCCGCAAACCTCCGGCACGGCGCAGATGCTCGCCTCGTTCCTGACCTTCGGTATCGCGTTTATCGCGCGGCCACTGGGCTCGGCGCTGTTCGGCCACTTTGGTGACCGGATTGGCCGCAAGTCGACACTGGTGGCTTCCCTGCTGCTGATGGGCGTGTGCACCACGCTGATCGGCTTGCTGCCCGGATATGACAGCATCGGCGCCTGGGCACCGATCCTGCTCTGCGTACTGCGCTTCGGCCAGGGCCTCGGGCTTGGCGGCGAATGGGGCGGCGCGGCGTTGCTGGCCACCGAGAACGCCCCGAAGGGCAAACGCGCCTGGTTCGGCATGTTCCCGCAACTGGGCCCGTCGATTGGCTTTCTGGCGGCCAACGGGCTGTTCCTGATCCTGGCCATGAGCCTGAGCGACGAACAGTTCCGCAGCTGGGGCTGGCGCATTCCGTTCATTCTCAGCGCGGCGCTGGTAATGGTGGGGCTGTATGCGCGGCTCAAACTGCATGAAACGCCGGTGTTCGCGAACGCCGTGGCCAAGGAAGCGCCGGTGAAGGTGCCGCTGGTGGAACTGTTCAGCCAGCATTGGCTGCCAGTACTGCTGGGTGCAGCCTCGATGGTGGTGTGTTATGCGCTGTTCTATATCACCACCGCGTTTTCCCTGAGCTACGGCGTGTCTACGCTGGGTTACAGCCGTGAAACCTTCCTCGGGCTGTTGTGCTTCGCGGTGCTGTTCATGGGCGCGGCAACGCCGCTGGCGGCGTGGGCCAGCGACCGTTACGGGCGTAAGCCGGTGCTGATTGTCGGTGCGATCCTGACCATCCTTTCCGGCTTCACCATGGAGCCGTTGCTGACCCACGGTTCAACCTGGGCCGTGGCACTGTTCCTGGCGCTGGAGCTGTTCCTGATGGGCGTGACGTTTGCCCCGATGGGCGCGATGTTGCCGGAACTGTTCCCGACCCGCGTGCGTTATACCGGTGCTTCGGCGGCGTATAACCTGGGTGGGATCGTGGGTGCGTCGGCGGCACCGTTCTTCGCGACCAAGCTGGTGGCGATGGGCGGTTTGAGTTATGTCGGCGGGTATGTGTCGGCGGCAGCGGTGATCAGCTTGATTGCTGTGTTGTGCCTGAAAGAGACGCGCAATAACGATTTGAACAAGGTCGCCTGATGATGATCATTCCCACGCTCTGCGTGGGAATGCATCCGGTGACGCTCTGCGTCACGCCCTTAAGAGCGGACGCGGAGCGTCCAGCGCGGCATTCCCACGCGGAGCGTGGGAACGATCGGCGGGGGGTTACAGCTCTACAACAACAGCCTTCGAAGCACGAGTGGCTTTAGCCCGCGCTGCCTCAATCGACTCATCCCGCGCCAACGCCACGCCCATACGGCGCTGGCCATTCACTTCCGGCTTGCCGAACAGACGCAACGCCGTATCCGGCTCGCTCAAGGCTGCACCCAGGTTGGAAAACGCCGTCTGGGTCGACTTGCCTTCCACCAGGATCACTGCCGAAGCCGAAGGCCCGAACTGACGGATCAACGGGATCGGCAGGCCGAGAATTGCCCGCGCATGCAGGGCGAACTGCGACAAGTCCTGGGAAATCAGGGTCACCAGGCCAGTGTCATGGGGGCGCGGCGACACTTCGCTGAACCACACCTGATCGCCTTTGATAAACAGCTCGACGCCAAACAGACCACGACCACCCAACGCTTCGGTTACCGCCTTGGCAACGCGCTCGGATTCCGCCAGTGCAATCGGGCTCATGGCCTGTGGCTGCCAGGATTCCTGATAGTCGCCCTTCTCCTGACGGTGACCGACAGGCGCACAGAAGGTAGTGCCGCCAATGTGGCGCACGGTCAGCAAGGTGATTTCGTAGTCGAAGTCGATAAAGCCTTCGATGATCACGCGGCCCTTGCCGGCACGCCCGCCTTCCTGGGCGTAATCCCAGGCCTTCTGCACGTCATCGGCGCTGCGCAGCAGGCTCTGGCCCTTGCCCGACGAACTCATCACCGGCTTGACCACACACGGGAAGCCCAGGTCGGTGACGGCCTTGCTGTAGTCCTCGAAGGTGTCGGCGAAGTGGTACGGCGAGGTCGGCAGGTCCAGCTCTTCGGCGGCCAGGCGACGGATGCCTTCGCGGTTCATGGTCAGCAACGTCGCGCGGGCGGTCGGGATCACGGTGAAGCCTTCGGCTTCCAGCTCCACGAGGGTGGCGGTGGCGATCGCTTCGATTTCCGGCACGATGAAGTGCGGCTTTTCGGCTTCGATCACGGCACGCAGCGCGGCACCGTCGAGCATGTTGATCACGTGGCTGCGGTGGGCAACCTGCATGGCCGGCGCGTTGGCGTAGCGATCCACGGCAATCACTTCAACGCCCAGGCGTTGCAGTTCGATTACCACTTCCTTGCCCAGCTCACCGCAGCCACACAGCATTACGCGGGTCGCGGTTGGCGACAATGGAGTTCCGATTCGGGTCATCTCAGGTCCTCAGGGGAGCGGATCGTGGGGAGAAAGGCCGGCATTTTACATGAACTGTAAAGATTGGCTTCAGTTGGCGACGCGCTGCCGGCGCAAACGCCAGGCCATGGCCAGCCACACCACGGTAACGCCGGCGAATTTCGACACCAGGGCAGTGCCGGCGACCGCGGGCGTGAGTGCGCCGATCAGGCCGAAAAAGATGAAGGTATCGAGGGGGATACTCAGCGCCGAACTTATCCACAGGCGGTCGTGGAGTGGGCGCTTGGTGATGCTGAACACCAGCCAGTCAATGCATTCGGACACCGCGAACGCCGTGGCGCTGGCCAGGGCGATGGACGGATCGGAGGTGATATAGGACAGCACCAGCGCCGCCAGCATGGCGATGATCGCGCCATGGCCGAAACGGGTTTGCACCATGTCCCGCAGGACAAATACCAGACCGCCCCAGGCAGACCAGATCACATCCAGGTGCGGAGCGGTAGAAAAGGCGAAGTTGATCAGCACGACGCTGCTGATGTAGGCAATCAGGAAGAACATGGGGCGAGGGACCTGTGAACAAGGGGCACAGGGTACTTCACATTTGGAAATATGTCGTCTGGGCGGGCCCTTTCGCGAGCAAGCCCGCTCCCACATTTTGAACGCATTCCTCCAAGATAAACGCAATCAAATGTGGGAGCGGGCTTGCTCGCGAAAGCGGTCTATCAGGCGCCGGACTTCCCCGGAATCATCCACACCAGCCCACTCGCCTTCGCCCGCTCATGGCACAACCCCAGCACTACCCGGCGCTCGGTATTGTCCATGCGACTCCAGCGGGTGATTTCATCCACCGTCCGCTGGCATCCCGTGCAGATATCATCGTCATCCAGCGCACAAATGCTCACGCACGGCGAGGCGACGGGTCGTTCTACCGGGTTCATTCTTCCTGCTCAACCAGATCACGGGCATACCGCTGGGCGTTATGCACATAGTGCGCAGCGCTGGCCTCGAGCATTTTCTTCTGCACGTCGGTCAGTTCCCGCACCACCTTGCCCGGCGAGCCCATCACCAACGAACCATCGGGAATTTCCTTGCCCTCGCCGATCAGCGAATTGGCGCCGATGATGCAGTGCTTGCCGATCTTCGCCCCGTTAAGAATCACCGCATTGATGCCAATCAGGCTGTAATCGTCGACGGTGCAGCCATGCAACATGGCGTTATGGCCGATGGTCACGCCGGCGCCGAGGGTCAGCGGGTAACCCATGTCGGTGTGCATCACGCTGCCGTCCTGCACGTTGCTGTTCTTGCCGATCAGGATCAGCTCGTTGTCGCCGCGCAACACCGCGTTGAACCAGACGTTGGCGCCCTCCTCCAGCTTGACCTTGCCCACCAGCGTGGCATTGGGGGCCACCCAGCTGTTGGGATGGGTTTCGACTCGGGCGTCGCCCAGGCGGTATTTCATAGGTGGATCCTCACGGCAGGAACGATGGCCATCTGGCTCTTAGGTATTGATGAAGCTTTTCGGCGGTCGATGCAGGCTGATGTCGGCATCGTCATAGAGCAGATTGATCAGCTCGACGATCATAATCGCCGTCAGGCCCCAGATCTTGTATTCGCCAAACCGATAACTGGGCACATACCAACTGCGGCCCTGGTAATCGATACGGTGGGTGTGTTCGCGGGGATCCTGGCGAAAAAACTCCAGGGGCACGCTGAAAACAGCGGCGATCTCGGCGTCATTGGCCAGGTATTCGACGTAATCGGGGATAACGCCTACATAAGGCGTGACACGGATACCGTGCAGGGAAATCAGCGGGCTCAACGGGCCGATGACTTCCACCAGGCCCGGCGGCAGGCCGATTTCTTCTTCGGCTTCGCGCAGCGCGGTGAATATCAGGTCGGGATCTTCAGGGTCGCGGCGCCCGCCAGGGAACGCCACTTCGCCGCCATGGGTGGATAACCCGCTGGCGCGCAAGGTCAGGATCAGCTCGGGTTCGTCACTGCGGGTGATCGGCACCAGTACCGCCGCTTCCGGGAAACGACCGTCGGTCTCCAGCGTGTGGGGCGTATGATTGCTTACCCGGCGAAGTAGCTCGTCCAGCATGAGTCATCTCGGTCTGTTGGCTACCTTGCATCATGCACCAAACCTTGCGCACGCCCAACCCCAAAACCCTGGCCATGTCGCTAAACGACAACTTGCAGCCCATACCCGGTCACGCCAAGATAGGCGCACTCTCCAGGAACCCCAGCATGAACTTCTGCAGCCAGTGCGGTAAACCGGTCACCCAGCGCATTCCCGAAGGCGACGCACGCCTGCGTTATGTCTGCGATCACTGTCAGACCATTCACTACCAGAACCCCAATATCGTCGCGGGCACCGTACCGGTGTGGGGCGACCAGGTGCTGCTGTGCCGGCGCGCCATCGAGCCGCGCCTGGGTTTCTGGACCTTGCCCGCCGGCTTTATGGAGAACGGCGAGACCGTCGAGCAGGCCGCGATGCGCGAAACCCTGGAAGAAGCCTGCGCCCGGGTGCGCAACCTGAGCATCTACACCCTGATCGACGTGCCGCACATCAGCCAGGTGCACATCTTCTACCGGGCCGAACTGATCGACCTGGATTTTGCCGCCGGCCCCGAAAGCCTTGAAGTGCGCTTATTCGATGAAGCCGACATCCCTTGGTCCGAGCTGGCTTTCCGCACGGTCGGGCGTACCTTAGAATGCTTTTTTGCTGACCGCCGGCAACAGTCGTATCCGGTGCGCAGCGAATCGGTGCCGCCGCTGACCCAGTTGGCCAAATAACAATCCAGGCGGCACGTAGTCTTTTCAGGGGATACCGTTTCAATGCGTTGGTTGCTTGCTCTGATCTGCCTGTCGTTTGCCACGCTGTCGCCAGCCTCCACCCAAGTGATCCTGGGGGGCAAACCCGTCGAGAAAATCCTGGTGCTCAAGTCTGCCCATCAGTTGCAACTGATCAATGACGGCAAGCCCCTCAGGACCTACCGCATTTCCCTGGGCAAGAACCCCAAGGGCACCAAGCTGATGGAAGGCGACCGCCGCACCCCGGAAGGTTTCTACTGGATCGACTGGCGCAAGACCAGCGACCGCTTCAACCTGGCCATGCACATCTCCTACCCCAATATCAGCGATTCCGCGCGCGCCCGCCGCGAAGGGGTCAAGCCCGGCAGCATGATCATGATCCACGGCACCCCCGACGCCGAGGACTACCCCGAAGAGCTGTTCCACACCCTGGACTGGACCGACGGCTGCATCGGCATGCGCAATGTCGACATGCGCGAAGTCTGGAACCTGGTGAAAGACGGCACGATGATCGAGATTCGTCCGTAATTTCCTGCCGCTCGTAAAATAATTCGAAAAAAAATCCCGCCCCACACGGCGCTTGCCGGTGAATACCAGTTCACCCCGGCAAGCTGCGTGCTTCTGCCCGACACAAAGACCTCTCTAATACCACTTGAACTGGCGCACTATTAAGGCGCCCGTAAACGCTCGCCTGCACCGTTTTCGCTGCATTGACATGGTATTTAAGTGGTATTAGCTTGCGATCACTACCGGGCGACAACACTCCAATAACCGCATCGGAAACCGACACGATGAACCCCATCCTGGCCCTGCGCCCCGACGATAAACAATCGACGCCGCTGTACCTGCAACTGGCCCGCAACCTCGAAGCCGCGATTCATGCCGGCCAGTGGAAATCCGAGCAGGCATTGCCGTCGGAACGTGCCCTCAGCGAGCAACTGAGCATTTCCCGGGTGACCGCCCGCAAGGCGCTGGAAGTGCTGTTCGAACAAGGCCTGATCCGTCGCAGCCAAGGCTCCGGAACCTTCATCACGCCACGCCTGGAACAACCGCTGTCGCGCCTCTCGGGCTTCAGCGAAATGCTCCGGCTCAAGGGCTTTGTGCCGACGTCCCAGTGGCTGGAGCGCGACATCACCCCGCCGACCCATGAAGAATTGATTCGCTTGGGCCTGTCACCCAGCGACAAAGTCGCGCGGCTCAAGCGTTTGCGTAAGGCCGACGACACGGTGATGGCGATTGAAATGACCGCCATGCCCGCCTCCGTCCTCCCCCACCCGCAGGCCATCGGCAATTCGCTGTACGAATACCTGGAAAGCATCGGCAAGCCCATCGTGCGCGCCCTGCAACACATCCAGGCGATCAACGCCTCGGATGAGTTCGCAGCCCTGGTGGGCATCGCCCCCGGCACCGCCATGCTGCTGATGACCCGGGTGGGCTACACCGCCGACAACACCCCGATTGAAATCACCGACACCTACTGCCGCAACGACTACTACGACTTCGTCGCAGAACTGCGCCGCCACGACTATTCCGCTGAACTGCGAATTTAGAGAACTGCCCATGTCCGAAGACAATATCCTCACGCCACACGGCTGGATTCGCGGCCGCCTGGTGCACCAGCACGGCAAGGTCACTGCCGTAGAAGGCAGCCCGTGCAACCCGGCTGACAACGACCTGCCGTACCTGCTGCCAGGCTTTATCGACCTGCACGTGCACGGCGGTGGCGGCAAAGACATCATGGAAGGCACCGACGCCTTCCACACCATCACCCGCACCCACGTGCGGTTTGGCACCACCTCGCTGCTGGCCACCACCATGACCGCGCCAGTGGATGAGATTTCCCGCGTGCTCGGCGAAATCGGCACCTATTGCGAAAGCCGCCCGACCGGCACCGCTCGTGTCCTGGGCGTGCACCTGGAAGGCCCCTACATCAATCCGGGAAAACTCGGCGCACAACCGAACTTCGCCCACACCGCCTTGATGGCCGAAGTCGAAGAATACCTGCGCCTGGCGCCGATCCGGGTGATCACCATTGCTCCGGAAATCGCCGGCCATGACGGCCTGATCCGCGCCCTCAGCGAACGTGGCGTGCGCATGCAGATCGGCCACACCCTGGGCAGCTATGAAGAAGGTGTCGCCGCCCTCGCCGCCGGGGCCACCAGCTTTACCCACTTGTACAACGCCATGAGCCCGCTGCATCACCGCGAGCCCGGCATCGTCGGCGCGGCCCTGGCCCACGCCAAATACGCCGAGTTGATTCCCGACCTGCTGCACGTGCACCCCGGTGCCATGCGCGTGGCGCTGCGCTCGATCCCGTGCCTGTACTGCGTCACCGATTCCACCGCCGCTGCCGGCATGCCCGACGGCGAATACAAGCTGGGCAGCCACACCGTGACCAAGTGCCTGGGCGGCGTCCGCCTGGCCGATGGAACGCTGGCCGGCAGCACCCTGACCATGGACCAGGCGCTGCGCAACCTGGTGAAGATCGGCCTGCCGATCAGCGAAGCCTCACAACGCCTGTCGCAATTTCCTGCGGACTACCTGGGCCTCGAAGAACGCGGTCGCCTGCAACCCGGCAGCTTTGCCGACTGCGTGCGCCTGGACCGCTCCCTGCACCTCACCGACGTAATGGTCGAAGGAGAAACCATTGACTTCAAAAATGCTTGAAGAGGCCCTGGCCTCCTGTGAGGCCGTCGAGGCTCAACTGCAACGCCTGGACCCGCTGCTGGTGGAAGTCGCCGGCCGCCTGCGTCGCCAGCCACCGCAAGTGGCGATGACCATCGCCCGTGGCAGCTCGGACCACGCCGCCAGTTACTTCGCCTACCTGACCATGCAACATCTGGGGATTCCGGTGGCGTCGCTGCCGATGTCGGTGGTGACCATGCTGCAATCGCCGCTCAAGGTCAGCGGGCAAGTGGCGTTCGGTTTCTCCCAGTCGGGACAGAGCCCGGACCTGGTCAACAGCCTGCGCCTGTTGCGCAAGCGCGGCGCCTTGAGCATCTCGATGGTCAACGCCGAAGACTCGCCACTGGAAGCCGCCTGCGAATTCCATGTGCCGCTGTGCGCCGGGCCGGAACGCAGCGTCGCCGCCACCAAAAGCTTTATCGCGACCCTGAGCGCCAGCGCCCAGCTGATCGGCCACTGGAATCAGGAAGACGAGTTGCTGCAAGCCTGTAAGGCACTGCCCGAAGGTTTGCGTGAAGCCGCCAGGCAAGACTGGAGCCTGGCCATCGACGCCCTGCGCGACTGCCAGCAACTGATGGTGATCGGCCGTGGCGCCGGTTTTGCCATTGCCCAGGAAGCCGCGCTCAAGCTCAAGGAAACCTCGGCGATCCAGGCCGAAGCCTTCAGCAGCGCCGAAGTGCGCCATGGCCCGATGGCTCTGATCGATGACAACTACCCGCTGCTGGTCTTCGCCCCACGCGGCGCCGAACAAGCCGGCCTGCTGAGCCTGGCCGCAGATATGCGCCAGCGCGGTGCCCGCGTGCTGCTGGCCGCTCCCGATGACATCGCCGAGCGCGACCTGACTCTGAGCCGCGCCGAACACCCGGCCCTGGACCCGATCCTGGCGATCCAGAGTTTCTACGTGATGGCCGCCGGTTTGGCAGAGGCCCGGGGCATGGACCCGGACCAACCGCGTCACTTGAGCAAAGTGACCCGCACCCACTGAGTTGATTGCAGCGTTTTCCTGATGAGTACCGTGCCCATGTCCCACAATAATAAAGACCTCACCCTCAGCGCTCCCCTCAGTGGGCCGGTGCTGACCCTGGGCGACGTTCCCGACGAAGTGTTCGCCAGTGGCGCCATGGGCGACGGCATTGCCATCGACCCGCTCAACGATTGCCTGCACGCGCCGTGTGATGGCGTGATCATCCACGTCGCCCGCACCGGGCATGCGCTGACCATTCGCGCCGATAACGGCGCTGAATTGCTGATGCACGTGGGCATCGACACGGTGGAATTGAATGGCGAAGGCTTTGCGCTGCTGGTCAAGCAAGGTGCGCGCGTCAGCAAGGGCCAGGCACTGGTGCAGTTTGATCTGGACCTGATTGCGCGGCAGTGCAAAAGCCTGGTCAGCTTGATCATCCTGACCAACAGCGAGCTGTTTGAGCTACGGCCGATCACCTTGAAAACAGTGAAGGTCGGCGAGCCGCTGCTGCATGTGGTTGCACGGTTGGCCGGTGCAGCGAAAGTGATTGATGAGTCGGTCACCGAAGCCAGCGCGACTATTCGCATCACCCATCGTGGCGGCCTGCATGCGCGCCCCGCTGCCTTGATCCGCAAGACTGCACAGGCATTCAGCAGCCAGTCGCAGCTGCATTTCGCTGGCAAGTCGGCTTCGTGCGACAGCCTGATCGGCTTGATGGGCCTGGGGATTGGTGAGCAGGACGAGGTGCAGGTCACCTGTCGTGGCAAGGATTGTGAAGCGGCGCTGCAAGCACTGATCGCTGCGCTGTCGGTGGAAGTTGGCGAAGCGCATCACGCTCCAGTGGCCGTCGCCCCACGCCGCGCGAATACCGAAGCCGGAGTACTGCAAGGCGTGTGTGCCGCGCCGGGGTTGGTCTGCGGCCCGTTGTTCCGCCTGAACGGAATCGAGCTGCCGGTGGACCCGGGCAACAACGCCCCGGATGAGCAGCTGCAGCACCTGGACAGTGCCCTGGAACAGGTGCGTAGCGAAATCCGCCACACCCTGGACCAGGCCCGTCAGCGCAAGGATGTGGAGGAAGAAGAGATCTTCGCCGCCCACCTGGCCCTGCTGGAAGACCCTACGTTGCTGGAGGCCGCCACCGCCGCCATCGAACAGGGCAGCGCCGCCACTCACGCCTGGCGCGATGCGATCCAGGCCCAATGCGCGGTGCTGCTGGCACTGGGTAAACCGTTGTTCGCCGAACGCGCCAACGACCTGCGCGACTTGCAGCAACGCGTGCTGCGGGCGTTGCTGGGCGAGGCCTGGAATTTTGATTTGCCGGCCGGCGCTATCGTCTCGGCCCATGAGCTGACCCCATCGGATCTGCTGCAACTGAGCAATCAACACGCCGCCGGTATCTGCATGGCCGAAGGCGGCGCGACGTCTCATGTGGCGATTCTGGCGCGGGGTAAAGGCTTGCCGTGCGTGGTTGCACTGGGCACTGAATTGCTTGATGTGCCCCAAGGCCAGCGCGTGGTGCTGGATGCCGCCAACGGCCGCCTGGAGCTGACGCCGGATGATGCACGCCACGCCCAGGTTCACCAGTTGCGCGATGCACAGAAACTGCGGCGCCAACAGCAGCACGCGCAGGCTCAAGGCACCGCCAGCACTCAGGATGGCGTGCGTATTGAAGTGGCCGCGAATGTCGCCTCCAGCGTCGAAGCCCAACTGGCCTTCGAGAATGGCGCCGATGGCGTCGGCCTGCTGCGCACAGAATTTCTCTTCGTCGACCGCCGCACCGCGCCCGACGAGCAAGAGCAGCGCCAGGCCTACCAAGCCGTACTGGATGCCATGGGCGACAAATCAGTGATCATCCGCACCATCGACGTCGGCGGCGACAAGCAACTCGACTACCTGCCGCTGCCGTTCGAGACCAACCCGGTGCTGGGCCTGCGGGGCATTCGCATGGCCCAGGTACGCCCGGAACTGCTGGACCAGCAACTGCGTGCCCTTCTCCAGGTCAGCCCGCTGGAACGTTGCCGCATCCTGCTGCCAATGGTCAGCGAAGTCGACGAACTGCTGCACATTCGCCAGCGCCTCGATGAACTGTGCGCCGAGCTGGAACTGACCCAACGCCCGGAACTGGGGGTGATGATCGAAGTGCCCGCGGCGGCGCTGATGGCCGAACAACTGGCCGAGCACGCGGACTTTCTGTCCATCGGCACCAATGACCTATCGCAGTACACCCTCGCCATGGACCGCGACCACGCCGGCCTCGCCGCCCGGGTCGATGCCATGCACCCGGCGCTGTTGCGGCTGATCGCCCAGACGTGCATCGGCGCAGCCAAGCATGGGCGCTGGGTCGGTGTGTGCGGGGCGCTGGCGTCCGACCCGCTGGCCACGCCGGTGCTGATCGGTCTGGGCATCAGCGAGCTGTCCGTCAGCCCGCCGCAGATCGGAGAAATCAAGGACCGTGTCCGTCACCTGGACGCAGCCCAATGCCGGCAACTGAGCCAAAGCCTGCTTAACCTGAGCAGCGCCAAAGCCGTTCGCCAAGCCTGTCAACACCACTGGCCGCTGAGCTGAAAACAACAAGAATAGGGAGACACGCCGTGTACCAATATTTTATCGAAGGGCTGCAACGCCTGGGCCGTGCGCTGATGCTGCCGATCGCGATTCTGCCGATCGCCGGCCTCCTGCTGCGACTGGGCGACACTGACCTGCTGAACATCGCGGTGATGCACGACGCCGGGCAGGCGATCTTCGCCAACCTGGCGCTGATCTTTGCCATCGGCATTGCCGTGGGTTTTGCCCGCGACAACAACGGCACGGCGGGCCTGGCAGGCGCCATCGGTTACCTGGTGATGGTCTCAACCCTCAAGGTGATGGACGCCAGCATCAACATGGGCATGCTCGCGGGCATCGCCAGCGGCTTGATGGCCGGTGCCCTTTATAACCGCTTCAAGGACATCAAGCTGCCGGAGTACCTCGCATTCTTTGGTGGGCGACGGTTTGTGCCGATTGTCACTGGGTTCTCCGCAGTGGCGCTGGGGGTGATCTTTGGTTTGATATGGCCACCCGTGCAGCAAGGCATCAACAGCTTCGGCGTGTTGCTGATGGAAAGCGGCAGTTTTGGTGCGTTCGTGTTTGGCGTGTTCAACCGCCTGCTGATCGTCACCGGCTTGCACCATATCCTCAACAACATGGCGTGGTTTGTGTTCGGCACCTTCACCGACCCGACGACCGGCGCGGTAGTGACCGGCGACCTGACTCGCTATTTTGCCGGCGACCCGAAAGGTGGGCAGTTCATGACCGGCATGTTCCCGGTAATGCTGTTCGGCCTGCCGGCGGCGTGCCTGGCGATGTACCGCAATGCACTGCCGGAGCGGCGCAAGATCATGGGCGGGATTTTCCTGTCGATGGCGCTGACCTCGTTCCTGACCGGGGTCACCGAGCCGATCGAATTCGCCTTCATGTTCCTCGCGCCGTTCCTGTACCTGGTGCATGCGCTGCTGACCGGATTGTCGATGGCGATCACCAACATGCTCAACATTCACCTGGGCTTTACCTTCTCCGGTGGGTTTATCGACATGGTGCTGGGTTGGGGTAAATCCACCAACGGCTGGCTGGTATTCCCGGTTGGGCTGGCGTATGCGGTGATCTACTACAGCGTGTTCAACTACTGCATCCGTCGCTTCAATTTGAAGACGCCCGGGCGTGAGGATATTCAGGTGGTGCAGGCTGAGGCCATGACCGATAACCAGCGGGCCGGGGCTTACATTCGGGCGCTGGGTGGTGCGGAGAACTTGCTGAGTGTGGGGGCTTGTACGACGCGTCTGCGGCTGGACATGGTGGACCGCAACAAGGCGGTGGATGCCGAGTTGAAGGCGCTGGGTGCGATGGCGGTGGTTCGACCGGGTAATGGCGGGAGTTTGCAGGTAGTGGTCGGGCCGATGGCGGACAGCATTGCCGATGAGATTCGGTTGGCGATGCCTTCGTATGTTGCGGCACCTGCGGTGGTGGTAGCGCCTGTTGAGAAGAGCACACCGGTGAATGTGCATGAGGCCGAGAAATGGCTGAGTGCGCTGGGCGGTCGGGCCAATGTATTGCAACTGGATGCGGTGGCGATGACGCGGCTGCGAGTGGAGCTGGGGGATGGTTCGGTGTTGTCGGAATCCCAACTGACTGCGCTGGGTTGCCAGGGGGTTAGCCAGCTTGAGAGTGGGGTTTGGCACTTGCTGATTGGTGACAAGGCTTCGGGGTTGGGTGAGGCGTTGGAGCGGTTGGTCAGTGGCCGTGAGGTTGGGGTAAAAGCCTGAATCTTTGCTGAGCATCAGGGCCTCTTCGCGAGCAAGCCCGCTCCCACATTTTGATCGGTGCCCGTCATGGCAACGCGGTCAAATGTGGGAGCGGGCTTGCTCGCGAATGGCCCTCACAGGCGCCGAATTACTCAGGCTCAGGCACCTCATACAAGTCCAGCATCCGATCCACCATCATTTGAATCCCCTCCAGCATCCGACAAATCCCCAGCGCCACATCACGGTGGGAACCGTCGACTTCAAACGCCAGATGAACCGTCAGCGCCTGCACTGAGGCAAGGTCCTGAGAGGCGTTGGCCAGCAGGGTTTCGCTATCCAGATTAGGTACAAGGGTGAATAACTGATCGGCAGGTTGACTCGTCACCTGACGGGCTGCAGCTTGAAGCGAGGCTATGGAAGATGAAGTGTTTTCGTTGACCATCGTGAAGCTCCGAGAAGAATACGCTCCTAGTGATGTTTACGAGCTTGCAGTCCCGGTCACTGAATTGGCAGCGACTGGGGAAGGTTAGAGAGGCAGGTTCCGAGGGACAACCTGAAAGACTTGTCAGAAAAATCCGAGTCGCTCCGACAAGCCAGCTCCCACATTTGATCGTCACCAGGCATGGCAACGCGGTCCAATGTGGGAGCCGGGCTTGCCCGCGATGAGGCCCTACAGGCAACAAAAAACCCGCTGACCAAACTGGCCCAGCGGGTTTCTTGTTTTGCAGCCAGCGAATCAAAAATCCGCCAACTGCCACACCTCATACGCCGGTGTCTCGTACGGATGGCTCAGTTTCAACGCAGCCACTACAGCCACGATCAACTCATCCGCCACCACCAACTCAACCTTCCATTCTTCAACCACTTCAACCTGCCCGACCTGCCCGATAAACGGCTGGCTGCCGTCCATCGCGCGGAATTGGCCCTGGCCCAGTACCTGCCAGGCGCAGCTGTCGTAGTTGCCGATGCGCCCGCCGCCGGCTGCGAAGACGGCGGTTTTCACCGTCTCCACGTGGCTGTCGGGCACAAAGAAGCTGAGCTTGTACACCGACTTAGTTCACCCAGACACGAGCGTTACGGAACATGCGCATCCACGCGCCGTCTTCGTTCCACTCTTCCGGGCGCCACGAGTTCTGCACGGCGCGGAACACACGCTCCGGGTGCGGCATCATGATGGTGACGCGACCGTCGCGGCTGGTCAGCCCGGTGATCCCGCGCGGCGAGCCGTTCGGGTTGGCCGGGTAGCCTTCGGTGACCTTGCCGTGGTTGTCGACAAAACGCAGGGCCACAGTACCGGACAGGTCGGCTTCCAGCAGTGCTTCTTCGCTGGCGAATTCCGCATGGCCTTCACCGTGGGCGATGGCGATTGGCATGCGCGAACCGGCCATGCCCTGCAGGAAGATCGAGTTGGATTCCTGTACCTGGACCATCGCAACACGGGCTTCGAACTGCTCGGAGCGGTTACGCACAAAGTGCGGCCAGAACTCGCTGCCCGGGATCAGTTCGCTGAGGTTGGACATCATCTGGCAACCGTTGCACACACCCAGGGTGAAGCTGTCATTACGCTCGAAGAAGCCCTGGAACGCGTCACGGGCACGGCTGTTGAACAGGGCCGACTTGGCCCAGCCTTCACCGGCACCCAGTACGTCGCCGTAGGAGAAACCACCGCAGGCAACCAGGCCTTTGAACTCATTGAGGTCGACGCGACCGGCGAGGATGTCGCTCATGTGCACGTCGATCGCATTGAAGCCGGCACGGTCGAACGCTGCCGCCATTTCCACCTGGCCGTTGACGCCCTGCTCACGCAGTACGGCCACTTGTGGGCGGATGCCTTTCTTGATGTAAGGCGCGGCGATGTCCTGGTTGACGTCGAAGCTGAGCTTGGTGCTCAGGCCCGGATTGTCTTCTTCCAGGATCACGTCGAATTCCTGCTCGGCGCAGTCGGCGTTGTCGCGCAGGCGCTGGATCTGGTAGCTGGTCTCGGCCCACTGGCGTTGCAGCAGGCGGCGCTGGCCTTCAAACACGGTTTCGCCGTTGAAGACGATGTTGATTTCACCGTTGTTGATCGGCTGGCCAATCACGGCCACGCAGTCGCCCAGGCCAGCGGCGCTGAACTGTGCGAGTACGTCCGGGGTTGCGTCCTGGCGAACCTGGATAACGGCGCCCAGCTCTTCGTTGAACAGGATTGCTGCGATGTCGGCGGAAGTTTCTGCCAGGCCATCGAGGTTCAGGCTCAGGCCGCAGTGACCGGCGAAGGCCATTTCCACGGCGCTGGTCAGCAAACCACCGTCGGAACGGTCGTGGTAAGCCAGCAGGTGGCCGTCGGCGTTCAGGCCCTGGATCACGGCGAAGAAAGCTTTCAGGTCTTCGGCGTCGTCGACGTCCGGGGCCTGCTTGCCGAGCTTGCCGTGCACCTGGGCAAGGATCGAGGCGCCCATGCGGTTCTGACCGCGACCGAGGTCGATCAGGATCAGGTCGGTGGTGCCCTTGTCCATGCGCAGTTGCGGGGTCAGGGTCTGGCGAACGTCGGTGACGGGCGCAAAGCCGGTAACGATCAGCGACAGCGGCGAGGTGACGCTCTTGTCCACGCCTTCATCGTTCCAGCGGGTGGCCATGGACATGGAGTCCTTGCCCACCGGAATGGTGATGCCCAGCTCAGGGCACAGCTCCATGCCGACCGCTTTCACGGTGTCGTACAGGCGCGCATCTTCACCCGGGTGACCGGCAGCGGACATCCAGTTGGCCGACAGCTTGATGTCGGAGATCTTGGCAATACGCGAAGCCGCGATGTTGGTCAGGGTTTCGCCGATGGCCATGCGGCCCGACGCCGGGGCGTCCAGCAGCGCCAGCGGAGTACGCTCGCCCATGGCCATGGCTTCACCGGTGTACACGTCGAAGCTGGTGGCGGTGACGGCAACGTCAGCCACCGGGACCTGCCACGGGCCGACCATTTGATCACGGGCAACCAGACCGGTGATGGTGCGGTCGCCGATGGTGATCAGGAAGCTTTTGCTGGCAACGGCCGGGTGGTGCAGGACGCGCTCCACGCAGTCGGCGATGGCCAGGGTCGACGGGTCGAAATCGTCGCCCAGTTCGTTTTCACGCACGGCCGAACGGTGCATGCGCGGGGCTTTGCCCAGCAGCACTTCCAGCGGCATGTCCACCGGGCTGTTGCCGAAGTGGCTGTCGGTGACCGTCAGTTGCGGCTCGGCAGTGGCTTCGCCGACTACCGCAAACGGGCAGCGCTCGCGCTCGCAAATCGCCTGGAAGCGTTCGAAGTCTGCAGGACCTACCGCCAACACGTAGCGTTCCTGGGATTCGTTGCTCCAGATTTCGTGCGGGGCCATGCCCGGCTCGTCGTTTGGAATGTTGCGCAGTTCGAAACGGCCGCCACGGTCGCCATCGTTGACCAGTTCCGGAAAGGCGTTGGACAAGCCACCTGCGCCGACGTCGTGGATGAAGCTGATGGGGTTCTTGTCACCCAGTTGCCAGCAACGGTCGATGACTTCCTGGCAACGGCGTTCCATCTCAGGGTTTTCACGCTGTACGGAAGCGAAGTCCAGGTCGGCCGAGCTGGTGCCGGTGGCCATGGAGGAAGCGGCGCCGCCGCCCAGGCCGATCAGCATCGCCGGGCCGCCGAGGACGATCAGCTTGGAGCCGACCAGAATCTCGCCTTTCTGTACGTGTTCGGCGCGGATGTTGCCCATGCCGCCGGCCAACATGATTGGCTTGTGGTAACCGCGCACTTCATCGCCACGCGGGGTGGTGATGGATTGCTCGAAAGTACGGAAGTAACCGGTCAGGGCCGGACGCCCGAATTCGTTGTTGAACGCAGCGCCGCCCAGCGGGCCTTCGATCATGATGTCCAGCGCGGTGACGATGCGCTCAGGCTTGCCGTACGGCACTTCCCACGGCTGTTCGAAGCCCGGGATCTGCAGGTTGGACACGGTGAAGCCGGTGAGGCCAGCCTTTGGCTTGGCGCCACGACCGGTTGCACCTTCGTCGCGAATCTCGCCGCCGGAACCGGTGGCTGCGCCCGGGAACGGGGCAATCGCGGTCGGGTGGTTGTGGGTCTCGACTTTCATCAGGATGTGCACCGGCTCCTGCACCGCGCCGTACTGGCGGGTTTCAGGGTCCGGGAAGAAACGGCCGGCGACAGAGCCGACGATGACCGAGGCGTTGTCCTTATAAGCCGACAGAACGCCTTCGCTGTGCATCACGTAGGTGTTCTTGATCATGCCGAACAGGCTTTTTTCCTGGCTCTGGCCGTCGATGTCCCAACTGGCGTTGAAGATCTTGTGGCGGCAGTGCTCGGAGTTCGCCTGGGCGAACATCATCAGTTCGATGTCGTGGGGGTTGCGCTTCAGGCCGATGAAGGCGTTGACCAGGTAGTCAATTTCGTCTTCGGCCAGGGCCAGGCCCAGTTCGGTGTTGGCGGTTTCCAGGGCGGCGCGACCGCCACCGAGCACGTCAATCGCGGTCAGCGGCTTGGGCTCGGCGTGGCTGAACAGACCGGCGGCCTGTTCCAGCTGGCTGACGATGATCTGGGTCATGCGGTCGTGCAGGCTGCTGGCGATCAGCTCGGCCTCGGCCTCGCTGAACTGGCCTGCTACATAGAAGGCAATCCCGCGTTCCAGGCGCTGGATTTTGTCCAGGCCGCAGTTGCGGGCGATGTCGCTGGCCTTGCTCGACCAGGGCGAGATGGTGCCGAACCGTGGCAGGACCAGGAACAAGCGGCCGTTAGGCTCTTGGACAGGAACGCTGGGACCGTACTTCAGAAGGCGCGCCAGCACTTGCTGTTCGTCGGCGGTCAAAACGCCAGTAACGTCGGCGAAGTGAGCAAATTCAGCATACAAGCCACTGACAGAAGGTACCTTCTGGCTCAGTTGCTCAAGGAGTTTGCTGTGGCGAAAGGCAGAAAGGGCAGGAGCGCCGCGCAGGATCAACATCTTCGGGACAGCCTCGGGAAGGGGGTGTGCTTTGAGGCCGTGCATTCTAGCGTAAACCGTCGCCAACGGCACCCGAAACGGCACCAGTGGCCGCAGCCGGACGTCAGTTGGCATAAATCGCACGATATCATATGGCCATATAGGCTATTCCGGGCAGTTATTTTAACCGTCACAATCGGCTGCCAAGCCCCGTTTCTGCGTGCTGCAGCCAAGGTTTACGGGCGCTAGCAGACAAGTGCCCCGCTGTCGAGATATGGCGCCGAGGGTCCTTTGCGTATACTGCGCAGATGTTCTCCCCTACTGCTTTACGCCCGCGATGCGCCAAATGGCTCTTCGTTACCGGACTCTTCCTGCTGCTCAGTGCGTGTGTGGATAAACCCAACACGCTCGAGCGAATCAAGGAGGATGGCGTATTGCGGGTGGTCACCCGAAACAGTCCGGCCACTTATTTCCAGGACCGTAACGGCGAAACCGGCTTCGAATACGAACTGGTGAAACGTTTTGCCGACGAGTTAGGGGTAAAGCTCGAGATCGAGGCGGCCGACAACCTGGATGACCTGTTCTCGCAGATCGGCAAACCCAACGGCCCGGTACTGGCCGCCGCCGGCCTGGTCAGCAGTGAGCAGCGTCGCCAGCAAGTGCGTTTCTCCCACCCTTATCTGGAAGTCACCCCGCAGATCATCTACCGCAACGGCCAGTCCCGGCCGACCACCGCGGCAGACCTGGTGGGCAAGAAGATCATGGTGCTCAAGGGCAGCACCCACGCCGAGCAACTGGCGCAGCTGAAAAAACAGTTTCCCGGGATTGAATACGAAGAGTCCGACGCCGTTGAGGTGGTCGACCTGCTGCGCATGGTGGATGAGGGCCAGATCGACCTGACGCTGGTGGACTCCAACGAAGTGGCGATGAACCAGGTGTACTTCCCCAACGTGCGGGTGGCCTTTGACCTCGGTGACGCCAGCCATCAAGCCTGGGCGGTTGCCGCCGGTGAAGACAACAGCCTGCTCAACGAGGTCAACAACTACCTCGACAAGGTGGAAAAGAACGGCACGCTGCAACGCCTGAAAGATCGCTATTACGGGCACGTCGATGTACTCGGCTACATGGGCGCCTACACCTTCGCCCAGCATCTGCAGCAGCGCCTGCCCAAATACGAGAAACACTTCCGGGCCTATGCCAAGGAAGAAAAGGTCGACTGGCGCCTGCTGGCGGCCATCGGCTATCAGGAATCACTCTGGCAGCCGGCGGTGACCTCCAAGACCGGCGTGCGCGGCCTGATGATGCTGACCCAGAACACGGCGCAGGCCATGGGCGTGTCCAACCGCCTGGACGCCAAGCAGAGCATCATGGGCGGCGCCAAGTACCTGGCCAAGATCAAGGATGAGCTGGACGACAAGATTGCCGAGCCGGACCGCACCTGGTTTGCCCTGGCGGCGTACAACGTCGGCACCGGGCATTTGGACGACGCGCGCAAGCTGGCCGAAAAAGAAGGCCTGAACCCGAACAAGTGGCTGGACGTGAAGAAGATGCTGCCGCGCCTGTCGCAGAAGCAGTGGTACAGCAAGACGCGTTATGGCTATGCCCGTGGCGGTGAGCCCGTGCATTTTGTGGCGAACATCCGGCGTTACTACGACATTCTGACGTGGGTGACGCAGCCGCAGCTGGAAGGCAACCAGGTGGTCGAAGGCAACCTGCATGTGCCGGGTGTGGACAAGACCAAGCCGACGGAAGAAACCCCGCCGCTGTAATCCCCCGATTCTCCAAACACCACAAAACCAATGTGGGAGCGGGCTTGCTCGCGAAGGCGATGGTTCAGCCAGCACATGGATTGACTGACACACCGTCTTCGCGAGCAAGCCCGCTCCCACATTTGATCTTCTTTGATTTATAGAGCGGTGTTCAGGCCGGTAAGCAGGTGCACCACCCCACCCGCCAACACCATCACGCCCGGCACGCCTGCCGCCTTGAGCGCCTGCGCATCCAACCGCCCCGCATCCTGCAACTGCACCCGCACCCGGGTCAGTGCTACCCGCTGCTGCGACTTGAGATTCTCCGCGCCTCCCAGCGCATTCAGCACTGCCGGGGCCAACAGTGTTTCGCTCACTGGAGCTGCCTGCGGCGTTTCAAGCACCAGATCCGGCGTCAGGGCCTTCCAGAACGCCCGCTGAAATTTCTCGAACATGTCAGTTCTCCACAACCAATGAAGTTTCAACGGTAGCCGCGTGATACAGGCGCAAGGCCTCGCGAACCTGCGACGCTTCTTCCAGGCCCAGCACCTGGCGGGCGATGGATTGGCAATCCGCCAGGTCCAGCTCGCGCACGGTAGCCTTGATGGTCGGGATCAGCGGCACGCTGACCGACAACTCATCCACCCCCAGCCCGATCAGCACCGGCACCGCCAGCGCTTCAGACGCCAACGCCCCACACACGCCGACCCACTTGCCATGGGCATGGGCCGCCTTGACGGTGGCGGCGATCAGGCGCAGCACCGCCGGGTGAAAGCTGTCGGCCTGGCTGGCGAGGCGCGGGTGATCGCGGTCCATGGCCAGGGTGTATTGGGTCAGGTCGTTGGTGCCGATGGAGAAGAAATCCACCTCCGGCGCAAACAGATCGGCCATCAATGCCGCCGATGGCACTTCGATCATGATTCCCAGCTTCGGCAGTTCCGTCAGCCCCAGGGCCAGCGCTTCCTCTTCAAGAATCTGCCGCGCCAGGCGCAGCTCCGAGAGCAGGCTGACCATCGGCAACATGATGTGCAGCCGGGCGAAACCGGCACTGGCGAGAATTGCACGGAATTGTTCACGCAACAGTTCCGGGCGCTCCAGGCACAGGCGAATCCCGCGCAGGCCAAGGAACGGGTTGGTCTCGCTGTCCATCGGCACATAGGCCAACGGCTTGTCGCCACCAACGTCGAGGGTGCGCACCACCAGATTGCGCTGCGGGCCCAATGCACGGGCGATGGCGCTGTAGGTGCCCGCCTGCTCTTCGGGGCTCGGCGCGCGGTTGCGGTCCAGGTAGAGGAACTCGGAACGCAGCAAACCAACGCCTTCGCCCCCCAGGGACAATGCCTGCTCCACCTCCTGCAACGATGCGACGTTGGCCGTCACTTCGACGTGATGACCGTCGCGGGTCGTAGCGGGCAACGACGCCTGCTCCACTTCCCGCTGGCGGCGCAGCACTTGTTGTTGGCGGCTGGCTTGCAAGTGTTCGATCTCGGCCAGGTCCGGGTCCAGGTGCAACTCGCCCTTGTCGGCATCCAGCAGCACTTGCTTGCCGTTGGCCAGTTCCAGCACCTGCGCCGGCACCCCGCAGATGGCCGGCAAGCCAAGGGCGCGGGCGAGAATGGCGACGTGGCTGGTAGCGCCGCCGCCCACCGTCACAAAACCCAGCACCTTGCGCGTGTCGAGGCTGGCGGTTTGCGAGGGAGTCAGTTGTTCGGCAATCAGGATTGCCTGCTCCGGCAAATCCCAGGCGCTGTCCTGAACCCCGAGGATCAATTTCAGCACCCGCTGGCCAACGTCTGCCAGGTCGGCAGCGCGCTCGGCAAGCAAGGCGTTGCCCAGGCCCTGGAAGAGCGTGGCGGTGGCCTCGGTGGCGCTGTTCCAGGCGAAGGCCGCGCTCTTGCCCTGGTCCAGCAGGTCGCGGGTTTGTTCCAGCAGGGCCGGATCGTCCAGCAACTCCTGATGGGCGCGGAAGATCTCGGACTGGGCAGTGCCGACGGCCTTTTCCTGCAGGGCTTGCAGCGCCTGATTGGCGTTGTTCAGGGCATGGGTCAGGGCCGCACGTTCCAGCGCTTCACCTTTGCCGGTCTCTACGAACGTCAGTGCCGGCTCCTTGACCTGCACCACTTGGCCAAACGCCGAACCGGGCGAGGCGCACACGCCGCGCAGCAAGGTCGCCGATGAATCAGGCGCCACGGGTGCAGCGTCAGGTTGATGAGCCGCGACGGTTTCGCCGCAGCCTTCGGCCAGCAAGGTCACCAGCGCCTGGATCGCCGCTTCGGCATCCTCGCCGGCCGCGCTGACTTGCAAGGTGTCACCCTGCACCGTTTGCAACGCCATGATCCGTACCAGCGACTTGGCGTTGGCGCTCTCGGTTTGCTTGTGCAGGTAAATACTCGCCTTGAAGCCTTTGGCCGCCTGCGCCAGCACCGCCGCCGGGCGCGCATGCAGGCCGTTGGCGTTGGGCAAGGTCAGTGGCCTGGAGAACAGGGCGTCACCCTCCTCGTCTTTCACCTCGTCGGCAACGGCTTGCGGCGTGACTCGCAGCAGTGGCTGCCCCACGTCTACCAGGCCCTGCTCGGGCGTCAGCAGCTTGAAGGGCTCGCCACTGACCACCAGCATCAGGGTCAGCAAACTACGGGCATTGAGCGCCACGTAGTCGGCATCGAATTCAATCAGCGGTTGTCCGGCTTCCACCCGCTGGCCTTCCTCGACCAATCGGGTGAAACCCTTGCCCGCCAGGTTCACGGTGTCCAGGCCGATGTGCATCAGCACCTGGACGCCGTTGTCATCGGTGATGCTCACCGCATGACCACTGTCCTGGATATTGCTGATCACCCCGGCCAGTGGCGCGCAGAGGGTCTGCGAGGTCGGATCGATGCACAGGCCATCGCCGATAAGGCGACTGGAGAACACCGGATCAGGCACCTGGTCCAGGGCGAGCAGCACCCCGGACAATGGCGCCAGCAATTCCAGGGAATGGGTTGTGGTCATGACTTCACCTGCTGTTTGGTTCTGTAAAAATCATTGGGCATCGACGGCTTTATTTCCACCAGTACTCAACCTGCACACCAAAGTTGGAGCCATGCAACGCCGAGCCATAACTGCCGGTGTCGGACAACGCCGAACCTGCCGCCAGTTCATTGGCCGCACGCTTGGCCGCTTCGTTCCAGGTCGCGTAGGTGTAATACAGGCGCACTTCCGGTCGTGCCCAGAAATCCGGGCCTTTGGGCGACCAGGTCGGGGCGAACGTAAATTTGCTCAGCTTGCGCGTGCCACCGGTAGCCTCGACCTGATCATGACCGAGTTCGGTGACCAGCTTGAACTGTTCGGAAATCGCATAGGCCGGGCGCACGCCCAGCGACATCCAGGTCTGATCCTGGCTGCCCGGGCGAATATCCTTCTGGTACACGGCCTCGATCTGCCCGCCAAACCGTGGCGTCACTTGCCAGTCGAAGAACTCCACTGCGCGGTAGCTCTTGCTGCTTTTATCGAGGAAGGTATCGCCGGTATAACCGAGGCCGGTGCCGGGGCCTTCGCCGTACTGCAGGGCAAATTTGTTGCGCCCGCCGAGGAAGGGTTTCTGCACATGCTGGGCGGTAATGGCCCAGCCGCTGTTGGTGTCACGGCCACCGGCTTTTTCGATGTAGCTCAAGCCCAGTTCCAGCTCGCCGCCGGGATTGGTCTTGAAGCCGGCCACGTTGAAGTCGTGACGGGTGGCGTATTCCTTCTGGTACAGGTTGTCCTTGCGGGAAAGCGCGTAGCTGTATTTCAGGTCGCCGATTTTCACGTCCTCGATACCGCCGCCCGTGGCGCTCTGGTTCCAGTAGTAGAAGTCGGAGATATGGATATCGTTTCGTTTGTAGTAGCGCCGGCCGGCCCACAGCGAACCGCCGTTGAGGCTGGGGATGTTCGACCACTGCGCATACATCTGCGGCATGCGTGCCGAGCCGTTGTCTTCGCCCTGGAACTTCAGCGCCCGGTCGTACTTGTTGTACAGCGAAGCCATGGCGTCGACGCTGAACACCGAGCCGTCGTCGAGGGTCAGCAGGTCCTGGCGCAATTCGAGTTCGGCGTACTGCTCGCACTCGTTGCCCAGGCGGTATTTGGATTGTGCACCCGGCAACTGGAAGCACTGCTGCTTGCCACTGCCGGTTGAAGTCCCCGCACCGCTACGCAAGTAGCCGGCAAATTCCAACGCCTGGGCTGCCATCGGCAAGGTCAGGCAGGATGCAACGAGGCCCAGCTTTATTGTTGTTTTCATGAAGCACTCCGATATTTTTATTATGTTTTTTAAAGCGCCCCGGCGCTCCCACACCGGGGGAGGTAAAGCGGGTCTCAGTCCTTGAGGTGCAGCACAAACGATTCATACGGGCGCAGCGAGACCTGGCTCGAGCGCTGTGGGCAGTCGTTGTAGTTGCTGATCAGCAGGCGTTGCTCACTCGCCGCCGTCAGCAGGCCATCGGGCAGTTCGATCTGGCATGGCGTGCCGTAGAAGTTGTTCAGCACCAGCAGGCGTTCGCCGTGGCCTTCGCGCAGGTACGCCCAGACCTGGGTGTGCTGTGGCAGCAGTTGGCGGTAAACGCCTTCCTGAATCAGCGGCTCATGCCGACGCAGCTTGATCAGCGCACGGTAGTGATGCAGTACCGATTGCGGGTCATCCAGCTCGCTTTGCACGTTGATCTGCGCGGCGTTGGCCGGGATGCCGATCCACGGTTCGCCGCGACTGAAGCCAGCGTTTTGCTCGGCATTCCATTGCATCGGTGTGCGGCTGTTATCGCGGGACTTCTGCATGATCGCCGCCATGCTCGATGCCTCGGACTCACCGGCCTCACGCTTGAGCCGATAGATGTTCAGCGTCTCGACATCCCGGTATTGGTCGATGGTGTCGAAGCCCGGATTGGTCATGCCCAACTCTTCACCCTGGTACACGAAAGGCGTGCCCTGGAGGAAGTGCAGCGCAGTGGCGAGCATCTTCGCCGAGACCACGCGGTGCTCGCCGTCGTCACCAAAACGCGAGACCACCCGCGGCTGGTCGTGGTTACACCAGAACAGCGCATTCCAGCCGCCACCGGCCTGCATGCCGAGTTGCCAGTCGGACAGAATCTGCTTGAGTTGCAGGAAGTCGAAGTCGGCCGCGACCCACTTCTGCAGGTTCGGATAATCGACTTTCAGGTGGTGAAAGTTGAAGGTCATCGACAGCTCTTTCGACTGTGGATTCGAATAACGAATGCAGTGCTCAAGGCTGGTGGACGACATCTCGCCGACGTTGATCAGGTCATGCCCCTCGAACACTTCGCGGTGCATTTCCTTCAGGTATTCATGCACGTTCGGGCCGTCGGTGTAGAAGCGCCGACCGTCGCTGTTGTCTTCCGGAAAATCCGCCGGCTTGGAGATCAGGTTGATCACGTCCAGGCGGAAACCGCCCACACCCTTGTCGCGCCAGAAGCGCATCAGCTTGAACACTTCGGCGCGCACCTTGGGGTTGTCCCAGTTCAGGTCGGCCTGGGTGTGGTCGAACAGGTGCAGGAAGTACTGGCCGGTCTGCGCCTCGTATTCCCAGGCCGAGCCGCCGAACTTGGACTCCCAGTTGTTCGGCTGGTCGCGCCAGATGTAGAAGTCGCGGTACGGGTTGTCGAGGCTGCTGCGGGCCTGCTGGAACCACTCGTGTTCGATGGAAGTGTGGTTGACCACGATGTCGAGCATCAGCGTGATGCCGCGCTTGGCGGCTTCGCTGATCAGCAAGTCGCAATCGGCCATGGTCCCGTAGCTCGGGTCGATGGCGTAGTAGTCACTGATGTCGTAGCCGTTGTCGCGCTGGGGCGAACGCAGGAACGGGGTGATCCACAGGCAATCGACGCCCAGCCACTTCAGGTAATCGAGCTTGTCCACGATGCCCAGCAGGTCACCGGTGGCGTTACCCGCGTGGCTGTGGAAGCTTTTGGGGTAGATCTGGTAGATCACCGAATGTTGCCAGTTTTGCATGACGGGTTCCTTCAATCTGGAAATGCGATCAACTGTGGGAGCTGGCTTGCCTGCGATAGCGGTAGATCAGGCGACCCGGTATCCGGGCCGGACAATTTTCATGCTCAACACACAGGTCAAAACAAACGGCACGACAATCGCGACGACCATGCCGATGACAAAACTTGGGATGTACTGCGGGATGATCGAGATGAACCCGGGCAAGCCACCGACGCCGATGGCCGAGGCCTGCACCTTGTTCAGCGAGAGGAAAATACTGCCCAGCGCCGAGCCGGTCAGCGCCGCGTAGAACGGAAACTTGAAGCGCAGGTTGACCCCGAACATCGCCGGCTCGGTGATGCCGAAGTAGGCGGAAATCGCCGAGGTGGACGCCATGCTCTTGTCCCGCGCATTGCGGCTCATGTAGAACACGCCGAGCGCCGCGCTGCCCTGGGCCAGGTTGGACATGACGATCATCGGCCAGATAAAGGTGCCGCCCTGGGTGGAGATCAGTTGCAGGTCCACGGCGAGGAACATGTGGTGCATGCCGGTGATCACCAGCGGTGCATACAGCAGGCCGAAGATTGCGCCGCCGACCATCGGCGCCAGGTCAAACAGGGTGACCACGCCTTCGGTGATCAGGATGCCCAGGTGGCGGGTCACCGGGCCGATGATCGCCAGCGCCAGTACGCCGGTGACGACGATGGTAGTGATCGGCACCACCAGCAACTGAATGGCATTCGGCACCCGTGCCCGCAGCCATTTCTCAATCACGCTCATCACGTAGGCGGCCAGCAGGATCGGCAGGATCTGGCCCTGGTAGCCGACCTTCTCGATCTTGAACCAGCCGAAAATATCGAAGTACGGCAGGCTCTGGCCGTCGAGGCCGGCGACCGCCTTGCCGTAGTTCCAGGCGTTGAGCAGATCGGGGTGCACCAGCATCAGGCCGAGGACAATGCCGAGGATTTCACTGCCACCAAAGCGCTTGGCCGCCGACCAGCCCACCAGTGCCGGCAGGAACACGAACGAGGTGTTGGCCATCAGGTTGATCAGGCTCCACAGGCCATCCAGGTTCGGATAGGCGTCGAGCAAGGTCTTGTCCGCGATGAACATGCCCTTGGCGCCCATCAGGTTGTTCACCCCCATGAGCAAACCGGCAATGATCAGCGCCGGCAAAATCGGCATGAACACGTCGGAGAACACCCGCACCAGGCGCTGCATCGGGTTTATTTTGTCGGCGCTTTTCTGTTTCACGTCCGCGATGGTCGACGCGGCGAGGCCCGTTTGCTCACGCAGGGCGGCGTAGACCTTTTCCACTTCGCCGGGGCCGATCACGATCTGGAACAGGCCGCCGGTGAAGAACGAACCCTTGACCAGATCGACCTGGTTCAGCTCGCCGCTGCTGGCCAGGCTCGGGTCCTTGAGGGCCAGGCGCAAGCGGGTCACGCAGTGGGCAGCTTGCTCAAGGTTGTCGCTGCCGCCGAGGTTCTTGAGAATCTCGCGGGCAATATTCGGATAGTCGTGGCTCATGCTTGGTATCCACTCTGGTTTTTTTTATTGGGCGGTCATAGGCAGCACGCCGAAGCCAAAAGTACTCGTCTGTACGAGTTAAAGCAATAACTCGTATGTACGAGTTTGAAAATGATTAATTTTCTGTTTTTTGAGTCAGAAATTTCCGAGTTCTACAATGGGTTGCATGGACAAACCCCATCGCTGCCACTAAGGTTCCTGCCTTGAACGCCAACGCGGCACAGAGCCCTTCCCCATGAGTAAATACAACCAGATCTATACCGATCTGCTTGCCAGCATCACTACCGAACGCCTGCAACGCGGCACGCGCCTGCCCTCCGAAACCGAATTGATGGACGCCTACCAGGCCAGCCGTGGCACGGTACGCCGGGCGATTGAGCAATTGCAGGAGCGCGGCTTCGCGCAAAAGATCCACGGCAAGGGCACCTTCGTGCTGTCACCCAACCCCATCGAGTTCCAGCTCGGCGGTATCGTCAGCTTTCGCGAGACCCATGCCGCCCTCGGCGACGACGTCAGTACCGAAGTGGTGGAGTTCAGCCAGTTCCCGCTGGAAGGCCCGTTGATGCAGCACATTGAGGCCGAAGCTGGCAGCCTCATCACCCGGGTCAAACGGGTGCGGCGGATCGATGGCAAACGAGTGATCCTCGACATCAACCACTTCGTCGCCGACCTGATACCGGGGCTGGATCGGGAGATTGCCGAGCAGTCGATCTATGCGTTTATCGAACAGACCTTGCAGCTGCAGATCAGCTATGCCCAGCGCACCATCGAAGCGCTGCCACGGGGAAAGGACGATCAGACACACCTGGACCTCGAAGGTCAGAGCCATGTGATCGTGGTGAGCAACCAGACGTTTTTGCAGGATGGACGGCAGTTCGAGTACACCGAGTCGCGGCATACGCTGGATAAGTTTTACTTTTCGGATATTGCGCGGCGGTAGACAAACGCCAGAAACACAAAACCCCGGCACCAGGCCGGGGTTTTGTTATTCAGCGCTCACCTGCTACGGCAGGATCATTCCCACTCAATCGTCGCCGGCGGCTTGCTCGACACGTCATAAGTCACGCGCGAAATACCTTCGATCTCATTGATGATACGGCCGCTGACAGTCTCCAGCAGTTCGTACGGCAGGTGCGCCCAACGGGCGGTCATGAAGTCGATGGTTTCCACCGCACGCAGGGCCACAACCCAGGCGTAACGACGGCCATCGCCAACCACGCCAACCGATTTCACCGGCTGGAACACTACGAACGCCTGACTGACCTTGTGATACCAGTCGGCCTTGCGCAGTTCTTCGATGAAGATGTGGTCGGCGCGACGCAGCAGGTCGGCGTATTCCTTCTTCACTTCACCGAGGATCCGCACGCCCAGGCCCGGGCCCGGGAAGGGGTGGCGGTAGACCATGTCGTACGGCAGGCCCAATTCCAGGCCCAGACGACGGACTTCGTCCTTGAACAGTTCGCGCAGTGGTTCTACCAGCTTGAGGTTCATTTCCTCAGGCAGGCCGCCCACGTTGTGGTGGGACTTGATCACGTGGGCCTTGCCGCTCTTGGCGCCGGCCGACTCGATCACGTCCGGGTAGATGGTGCCCTGGGCGAGGTACTTGATGTTGTCCAGTTTGTTGGACTGGGCATCGAATACGTCGATGAAGGTGCGACCGATGATCTTGCGCTTCTTCTCCGGGTCGGACTCGCCGGCCAGGTTGTTCAGGAACTGATCTTCAGCGTTGGCGCGGATCACCTTGACGCCCATGTTCTCGGCGAACATGGCCATCACTTGCTCGCCTTCGTGCAGGCGCAGCAGGCCGTTGTCGACGAAGACACAGGTCAGTTGGTCGCCGATGGCCTTGTGCAGCAGCGCCGCAACCACGGAGGAGTCAACGCCGCCGGACAGGCCCAGCAGGACGTTGTCGGTGCCGACCTGGGCACGTACGTTGGCGATGGCGTCTTCAGCGATCTTCGACGGGGTCCACAGGGCTTCGCACTGGCAGATGTCGAGGATAAAGCGCGACAGGATGCGACCGCCTTGCTTGGTGTGGGTCACTTCCGGGTGGAACTGCACGCCGTAGTAGCCGCGCTCGTCGTTGAACATGCCGGCAATCGGGCAGCTCGGGGTGCTGGCCAGGATGTGGAAGTCTTCCGGCATCCGGGTGACCTTGTCACCGTGGCTCATCCATACGTCGAGGCCAAACAGGCCGTCGGCGTCGATGTGGTCTTCGATGCCGTCCAGCAGGCGGCTCTTGCCGACTACGTCGACACGGGCGTAACCGAATTCACGCAGCTCGGAACCTTCAACCTTGCCGCCCAGTTGCTCGGCCATGGTCTGCATGCCGTAGCAGATACCGAAGACCGGCACGCCCAGGTCAAACACCGCCTGCGGGCAACGCGGGCTGTTGGCTTCGTGCACGGACTCGGGGCCGCCGGCGAGAATGACGCCTTTTGGAGCGAATTCGCGAATCGCTTCGTCGTCCATGTCGAACGGATGCAGTTCGCAGTACACGCCGATTTCACGCACGCGGCGGGCGATCAGCTGAGTGTACTGGGAACCGAAGTCGAGGATCAGGATGCGGTGGGCGTGAATGTCGAGGGCCATGAGATCAGTCTCGTCTAATGAATCAGAAACAACTCGGGGCTGAATAAGACAGCCCCGGTTACTTAACTATTTGCTGGAAGCATCAACCTACGCGGTAGTTTGGCGCTTCCTTGGTGATCTGTACGTCGTGGACGTGGGACTCGGCCATGCCGGCACCGGTGATCCGCACGAACTCAGGCTTGGTGCGCATTTCTTCGATGTCGGCGCTGCCGGTGTAGCCCATCGAGGAACGCAGGCCGCCCATCAGTTGATGGATGATGGCGCTCAGGGTGCCCTTGTACGGAACACGCCCTTCAATGCCTTCCGGTACCAGCTTCTCGGCGCCCGCGGAGGAGTCCTGGAAGTAGCGGTCGGAAGAGCCTTGAGCCTGGGACATGGCGCCCAGGGAACCCATGCCACGGTAAGCCTTGTACGAACGACCCTGGAACAGTTCGATCTCGCCCGGCGCTTCTTCAGTACCGGCGAACATCGAGCCCATCATCACGCAGGAAGCACCGGCGACGATGGCCTTGGACAGGTCACCGGAGAAACGGATGCCGCCGTCGGCGATCAACGGTACGCCAGTGCCTTCAAGGGCCGCGGCGACGTTGGCGATGGCGCTGATTTGCGGCACGCCTACACCGGCCACGATACGGGTGGTGCAGATCGAGCCAGGGCCGATACCGACCTTGACCGCATCAGCACCGGCTTCGGCCAGGGCCTTGGCGGCAGCGCCGGTGGCAATGTTGCCGCCGATCACTTGCACGTCAGGGAAATTCTGTTTGACCCAGCGAACGCGGTCGATCACGCCTTTGGAGTGACCGTGGGCAGTGTCGACCACCACCACGTCAACACCGGCAGCCACCAGGGCCGCTACACGGTCACCGGTGTCTTTGCCGGTACCGACCGCAGCGCCTACGCGCAGACGACCCTGATCGTCCTTGCTGGCCAGCGGGTAAGCCTTGGCTTTTTCGATGTCGTTGACGGTCATCATGCCCTTGAGGGCGAATTTGTCGTCGACGATCAGTACGCGTTCGATGCGGTGCTTGTGCAGCAGCTCGCGCACATCGTTCTTGTCGGCGCCTTCCTTGACAGTAACGAGGCGCTCTTTAGGCGTCATCACTTCACGGACGGTGACTTCAAGGCGGT
The DNA here is from genome assembly GCF_037094675.1 of Pseudomonas sp. KK18. Classification (NCBI taxonomy): domain Bacteria; kingdom Pseudomonadati; phylum Pseudomonadota; class Gammaproteobacteria; order Pseudomonadales; family Pseudomonadaceae; genus Pseudomonas; species Pseudomonas sp. KK18. Next base: position 1,299,283 of record NZ_CP146605.1, on the reverse strand, counting down.
TCTCGAAACGCACGTCACGGGAAGTGACGATGCCGACCAGGTCGCCATCGTGCAGCACCGGAACGCCGGAGATGTTGTGCAGGCGGGTCAGGTCGAACAGGTCACGAACGGTGGCATCGGCCTCGATGGTGATCGGGTCCTTGACCACACCGGCTTCGTAACGCTTGACCTTGCGAACTTCGGCAGCTTGCTGCTCGATGGTCATGTTCTTGTGGATGATGCCGATGCCGCCTTCCTGAGCCATGGCGATTGCCAAACGGGCTTCAGTGACGGTGTCCATGGCAGCGGAAACCAGAGGAATATTCAGCTCGATGCCACGGGTTAGGCGGGTCTTGAGACTGACTTCGTTAGGAAGCACCTCGGAATAACCGGGCACTAGGAGAATGTCGTCGAATGTCAGAGCTTCTTGGCTGATACGCAGCATCGCGGGGGCTCCCGAGCGGGAAAATGGAAGCGCGCCATTATAGTCAGACACCCCCTCGGGTTCAATGTAAAACTCTGACAAACTTGGTAATACTGATAGATGGATGATTTTTGCAGCACTGATCGTTCCCACGCTCTGCGTGGTAACGATCACATCGGATTAAAGTTCGACTTTGACCCAACTCATCTTCTGGTCCAGCCAGTCGGCAAATTCGTCGATAAAACTCTGCTTGAACCCCGCCTCCGCCCAGTTATTGAAGATGAATCCCAGGTTGGAAAAGCCGCATTCCTGCAGGAACAGGAAACCGTTGATGTCGTCCTCATGCCCACACAGCGGGCAGGTGAAGTTATCGGTGTGGCCGGGCATCCAGTCTTCCAGGCTTTCGAACAGGGCTTCGCCGACTTCCTTGAGGCACTCGGGACAGCCGGCCTCTTCCAGGAAGCCTTTGGCCGGGGTGTAGATGCAGCGCTTGTAGATGATCTCCAGGCCGTTGATCGGCTCGTTGAACGGCAGCGCGTCGGGGTGCAGCACCACGGCGCGGGCACCGTCGGCCAGGGCATAGCCCATGCGGTTGCCGGTGCGCCCGCAGGTGGTGAGTTCTTCCTTGACGATGTTCTTGCGCACCAGCCAGCGCACGATCGCCCGGGCGCGGGGTTCGTGGACGGGTAGCGTGGAGATTTTCGGGACAAGGATGCTTTGGGAATTCATGGGAGTCCTGCGGCGTGGCTACTGGCGCCTTCGCGAGCAAGCCCGCTCCCACAGGGGGAATGCGTTCCAAATGTGGGAGCGGGCTTGCTCGCGAAGAGGCCCTGAAGGCTGGCAGCTTAATCCCTGAAACAATCAGGTCAAGTACTCAAGTAACGGGCAATCAAGGCAATGCCACTGGCCAGCACCAGCCAGGTCACCAACCGCACAAACGCCTCGCGGGACATGCGCAGGGTCAACCGCCGCCCCGCCCACAGCCCGAGCGCCATGGCCGGCAACAGGCACACCGCCAACATCAACAAGGGTAGCTCGGCATACACGCCCGCGATCAGAAACAGGCTCAGGCGCACCACCGTGCTGCAACTGATCAACGCACTCTGGGTCGCCCGCGCGCCATCCTTGGGCAATCGGCTGTTGAGGTAGATCGCATACAGAAAGCCGCCACTGCCAAACAACGCGCCAAACAGCCCGCCGACAACCCCCATGGGAATCGCCCAGCCGGCTGCCATCTGCGTGGGCTTGGCCTTCACCGCCAGGCTGTAGATCGCATAGGCGCTGATAAACAGCCCCATCAACAGCAGCAATAAATCAGAGTGCAGGTTGAGCAGGAAGATCACCCCAAGGGTGCAGCCAATCGCCATGCACGGCAGTAGCCTGAACAACTCCGGTTTCACCACATCCCGGCGCGATTGCAGAAGGTTGCCGAAGGCCGCGACAAAATCCAGCAGCACCAGCAAGGGGATGATCTTCGACAGCGGCATGAACAGAATCAGGATCGGCCCCGCCACCAATGCGGTACCAAAGCCTGCAATGCCGAACACGATATACGCCAGGGCAATCGCCACGCCTATCACCAGCCAGTCCACACCGCCAAACGACCAATGACTCAACAGCTCGACCGGACTCATGACGTATTCCTTATTAGAGATGGCCATCACTTTAGCCATTGGCAAGCGTTGCGACTAATATCTTCAAAGCCCATCACTCATCTCGAAAAGGCATGACTTGTGATTTCCACCCGGCAATTGCGTTACTTCGTCGAAATCGCCGAGAGCGGCAGCTTCAGCGCAGCGGCCGAGCGGCTGTTTGTGGCGCAATCGGCACTGAGCCGGCAGATCAAGGAGCTGGAAAACCTGCTGCAAACGCCGCTGTTTGAACGCACTGCGCGCCAGCCACGGCTGACGGCTGCGGGCGAGGCTTTTTATCCGCGGGCACGCAACCTGCTGGGCGAACTGCTCAAGGCCAGTGAGATGGCGACGCAAGTGGGCAATGGACAGCTCGGCACGCTGCGAATGAGCCATTCGAGCACGGTGCCGATGAGTGGCCGCCTGCTGCGCGGCATCGGTGCCTGGCTGGAACGATGCCCGGGCGTGTCGATGGACATCGCCAAACTGTCCTCCGAAGCCCAGTTGGAAGAAATCGCCGACGGCCGACTGGAGGTCGGGCTGTTGCGCTTACCGGTGTTGCGCCAGCGCGAAGGCGTGCGCATCGTGCCTTTATATAGCGAAAGGCTGTTGCTGGCCGTGCCGCCGAACCACCGGTTGGCCGGGCACACATCCGGTATCGATTTGGCGCAACTGAAGAACGAAGCGTTTATCTCGATCCCTCACCCCCAGCGCGGAGGGCTGAGTTACCTGTCAGCCGAGTTGTGCATGCGTGCAGGATTTTTCCCCAAGGCGGCGCGGGTGATGTCGCGCAAGACCACGCAGCTACAGCTGATCCAGGCCGGATTCGGGATCGCCTTGCTGCCGGAGTCGATGCAGGACATTGCGCCGGCCAACATTCATTTTTTACCCCTGGCCGATCCCGATTGCCAAAGCACCGTCGCCCTCGCCTGCCAGCAAACGCCGAGCGCGCTGGTGGAGCAGTTCTGTCAAACCCTGCACGAATGCCTATAAACTGCCGCCCATGATTAAAGATCCCTTTGCCCGTCTGGGCCTGGACCGCGAAGTCCTGACTGTCAGCCAGCTCAACGGCCGCGCGCGGGTGTTGCTGGAAGACGTGTTCACCAATATCTGGGTCGAAGGCGAGATCTCCAACCTCGCCCGCCCGGCCTCCGGCCACGTGTATTTCACCCTCAAGGACAGTGGCGCCCAGGTGCGTTGTGCGCTGTTCCGGCAGAACGCCGCACGGGTGCGCCAGGCGTTGAAAGACGGCCTGGCGGTGAAGGTGCGGGGCAAGGTCTCGCTGTTTGAGGGCCGTGGCGACTATCAGCTGATTCTCGACACGGTGGAGCCGGCCGGTGACGGCGCACTGCGCCTGGCCTTCGACGCGCTGAAGGAAAAACTCAGCGCCGAAGGCCTGTTCAGTGCCGAGCGCAAGGTGCCGCTGCCCGCACACCCACGGCGCATCGGGATTATCAGCTCGCCCACCGGTGCGGTGATTCGCGACATCATCAGCGTGTTCCGTCGCCGGGCGCCCAACGTGGAACTGACGTTGATCCCGACAGCCGTACAAGGTCGTGAAGCCGTGGCGCAGATCGTCCGCGCACTGAAGCTGGCCGATGCACGCGGCTTCGACGCGCTGATCCTGGCCCGTGGCGGCGGGTCGCTGGAAGACCTCTGGTGCTTCAACGAAGAAGCCGTGGCGCGTGCCGTGGACGCCTGCGTGACGCCCATCGTCAGCGCCGTTGGCCATGAGACCGATGTGTCGATCAGCGACTTTGTCGCCGACGTACGCGCCCCAACGCCTTCCGCCGCTGCCGAGCTGTTGGCGCCGGACTCCAGCCACCTGACTCGCCAGGTAGAGAACCTGCACCGCCGCCTGGTGATGCTGATGCGCAACCGCCTGACCCACGACCGCCTGCGCCTGGAAGGCATGGCTCGTCGCCTGCGTCACCCGGGCGAGCGCCTGCGCCAACAGGCCCAGCGCCTGGATGACCTGGACATGCGCCTGCGGCGTGCCTTCGAGCGCAGCCTCAACACCCGTCGCGAGCGTTTGATCCGCCTGGAAACCCGCCTCGCCGGCCAACACCCCGGCCGCCAACTGGCGCTGCTGCGCCAGCGCCTGGACAGCCTTGCCGAACGCCTGCCCCGCGCCATGCGCGAAGGCCTCAAGGCCCGTCGCCTGCAACTGCAAAGCCAGGTGCAGACGCTGCACGTGGTCAGCCCGCTGGCGACGCTTGGACGCGGCTACAGCATCTTGCTCGACGAACGCGGCCAGGCGATTCGCAACGCCGCGCAAACCCACACCGGCCAGCGCCTGACCGCGCGCCTCGGTGAAGGCCAATTGCAGGTACGGGTGGAAGACAACCACCTGACGCCCGTCACCCTCTCGTTACTGGATTGATTGATGCCACGCTTTTTAAGTTTGTTGATGCTGCTGTGCCTGACCTTTAACGCCCATGCCGACAGCTACATCACCCGCCTGCTGAACAAGCCGGTGCCCGGTGGCGTGGCGGTGGTCGACCTCGGCACTTCGGCCACGGCGCCCAAAGCCACCTACATGAACCGCCCAGTGCTGGTGGTGAAGGAGCAAAACAGCTGGCTGGCGATTGTGGGCATCCCGCTGACGGTCAAGCCCGGCACCCAACGCATCACCAGCGGCAGCCAGAACCTGCCGTTTGTCGTGGGCTTCAAGAAATACCCCGAGCAGCACATCACCCTGAAGAACAAGAGCCAGGTGAACCCGGACCCGGCGCAACTCAAGCGCATCGAAGGCGAGCTGGCGGTCCAGCTCAAGGCGTATCGCAGTTTCAGCCCGAACACGCCGAGCAACCTGCTGCTGGACAAGCCGGTGAACGGGCCGCTGTCGAGCAAGTTCGGCGTACGACGTTTCTTCAATGGCGAGGAGCGGAATCCGCATTCCGGCCTGGACTTTGCCGTGGGCGCCGGCACGCCGATCAAGACCCCGGCAGCGGGCAAGGTGATCCTGACCGACAACTACTTCTTCAACGGCAACACCGTGTTTGTCGACCATGGCCAGGGCTTTATCAGCATGTTCTGCCATATGTCGAAGATTGATGTGAGCGTGGGCCAGCAACTGGCTCGTGGTGCAGTGGTGGGCAAGGTCGGTTCCACCGGCAGGGCGACCGGGCCGCATATGCATTGGAACATCAGCCTGAACGACGCACGGGTGGATCCGGCGATCTTTATCGGCGCGTTTCAGCCCTGACGCTCAATTGCGCACCCGGCAACGGGTGCGCAAACAAAACAACCCCGCGCACAATTCTTAACCATAAAATCTCGTTTTCCTCAGCAATAGCAGAACTTCTCTCAATTTTTTCCGACTGCTTGCCATCTTTCACCCCGGCGGTTAGGGTTGGACCTATGAAAACCTCTCACACCCTCATTCAGCTCCGCCAGCACCGCAGCCTGTGCCTAGTCAGCGCACGACTGCCAGGCTGAATCGATCTGCCTCGTCTTCTGCTTTATCCCCAATAACAGTTTTACGGCAGGCCGCCTTTTCTCGGCCCCTAGACAAAGGATTTCCCGATGAGCATGCTCAAAGACCCGTCTTCGAAGTACCGCGCGTTCCCGACCATTGATATCCCGGACCGCACCTGGCCTTCGAAAACCATCACCACCGCGCCGATCTGGTGCAGTTCCGACCTGCGCGACGGCAACCAGTCGCTGATCGAACCGATGGACGCGGTGAAAAAGCTGCGTTTCTGGAAGACCCTGGTCGCCGTCGGTGTGAAGGAAATCGAAGCCTCCTTCCCGGCCGCATCGCAAACCGATTTCGACTTCGTGCGCACCCTGATCGAAGACAATCACATCCCCGCGGACACCACCATCCAGGTGTTGACCCAGGGCCGTGAAGACTTGATCGCACGCACCTTCGAATCCCTGCGCGGGGCGAAGAAAGCCATCGTTCACTTGTACAACGCCACCTCGCCGTCGTTCCGCCGCATCGTGTTCAACCAGGACAAGGATGGCATCAAGGCGATCGCGGTCAACGCGGCCAAGCTGTTCGTCAAATACGCCGCCCAGCAACCGGAAACCCAGTGGACCTTCGAATACTCGCCAGAGACGTTCAGCGCCACTGAGCTTGAGTTCGCCAAGGAAGTCTGTGACGCGGTGATCGAGGTCTGGAACCCGACGCCTGAGCACAAGGTGATCCTCAACCTGCCAGCCACCGTCGAGTGCGCCACCCCGAACATTTATGCCGACCAGATCGAGTGGTTCGGTCGTCATATCAACCGTCGCGACAGCGTGATCATCAGCCTGCACACCCACAACGACCGTGGCACCGGCGTAGCCGCTACCGAGTTGGGCCTGATGGCCGGCGCCGACCGTGTCGAAGGCTGCCTGTTCGGCAACGGCGAGCGTACCGGTAACGTCGACCTGGTCACCGTGGCCTTGAACATGTACACCCAGGGCCTCGACCCTCAGCTGGACTTCTCCGACATCGACGGTATTCGCAAAGTTGTCGAAGAGTGCAACCAGATCCCGGTGCACCCGCGTCACCCGTACGTCGGCGACCTGGTTCACACCGCCTTCTCCGGCTCCCACCAGGACGCGATCCGCAAGGGCTTTACCCAGCAGAAAGACGACGCCTTGTGGGAAGTGCCGTACTTGCCGATCGACCCGGCCGACATCGGCCGCAGCTACGAGGCGGTGATCCGCGTCAACAGCCAGTCGGGCAAAGGCGGCATCGCCTACCTGCTGGAGCAGGAATACGGCATCAGCTTGCCGCGCCGCATGCAGATCGAGTTCAGCCAGGTGGTACAGGCCGAAACCGACCGAGTGGGCCTGGAGATGACGGCCGCGCAGATCTACAGCTTGTTGCAGCGTGAATACCTGCAAGCCAACATTCCTTACGCGCTGGTCAGCCATCGCTTGCAGGAAGAGAACGGCAACAGCTCGGTGGAAGTTGAAGTCTCCGGCAAAGGCCAGGGCGAAACCAACCTGCGCTGGCACGGCAAGGGCAACGGCGCCCTGGAAGCGCTGGTGGCCGGGCTGCCGATTGGTGTGGAGATCATGGATTACAACGAACATGCGATTGGCGCCGGCACCAATGCCAAGGCGGCGGCCTACATCGAGCTGCGAGTGAACGGTGAGCGTCCGGTGCACGGCGTGGGCATTGATGAAAACATCACCACGGCGAGCTTCAAGGCGGTGTTCAGCGCGCTGAACCGCTCGTTGAGCCAGCTGGAAGCGAAAGCGGCATAAACACTGACCGCTGAAATGCGAAAGGCCCCGGGATGAGAATCCAGGGGCCTTTTTATTGGAATTTGTGGTGATTTTCAGGGCCTCTTCGCGAGCAAGCCCGCTCCCACATTTTGACCGCGTTCTTTCAGGTAGCGCAGGACGAATGTGGGAGCGGGCTTGCTCGCGAAGGCAATCTATAAGGCGGCGAAAATCCTTCAGGTGAACTCGAAGCTGTCCGCATCCAGGTTCGCCGGGAAGCGTGTGCGGTACTCCGCCAATTCCGCTGCGTCCAGGCACACCTGGAACACCCCGTCCGCCTCCCCTGCGCTCAGCAGGCTTTCGCCCTGGAAGTCCACGACCTGGCTGTCGCCGGTGTAGGCAAAGCCCTTGCCGTCCGTGCCCACCCGATTCACCGCCGCCACGTAGCACAGGTTTTCAATGGCCCGTGCCGGCAGCAGACGGTTCCAGTGCTGGCGACGTGCGCCCGGCCAGTTGGCGGTGTACAGCAGCAAGTCAGTGTCCTGGGCGTCACGACTCCACACCGGGAATCGCAGGTCGTAGCAGATCAACGGACGAATCCGCCACCCCTTGAGTTCGAACTGCACCTGGCGCTCGCCGGGGGTGTAGTGGTCGTGTTCACCGGCCATACGGAACAGGTGACGCTTGTCGTAGTGCAACACCTCACCATCCGGTCGCGCCCACAGCAGGCGGTTGCGGTGACTGCGGTCGGCGGCCTGGATGATCACGCTGCCGGTGATCACCGCGTTGTACTTCTTCGCCTGGGCCTGCAGCCATTGATGGGTGGGGCCGTTTTCAGGCTCGGCGAGGGTTTCCGATTCCATCGAGAAACCGGTGGTGAACATCTCCGGTAGCACGATCAGGTCGGCACCCTTGGCCTGTTCCAGCAGCAGTTCAAAATGCTCCAGGTTGGCCTGGCGGTCGTGCCAGGCCAGGGTGGTTTGCACCAGGGCGATGTTCAGGTTGGGCAGTGCACTCAGATCACGCATAGTTTCTCGGCTGCTTGACGCAGCGTCTCCTCGCGTTTGGCAAAGCACAGTCGCACCAGGCGCTGGCCTTGCGGTGGGTTCCGGTAGAACACCGAGACCGGGATGGTCGCAACGCCGTGTTCGCGGGTCATCCACAGCGACATGGCGACGTCATCCAGGTCCGGGCGAATCTGTGAGTAATCCACCAATTGAAAGTAGGTACCGGCCACCCGGGTAAAGCTGAAACGCGACGGTTCCAGCAGGTCGCAGAACAGGTCGCGCTTGGCTTGATAAAAAGCCGGCAGCTCCTCGACGTGTTCCGGGTGTTCGGCCATGAAGTCTGCCAAAGCGTACTGCAACGGGGTCACGCCGCAAAAGTTGACATATTGATGCACCTTGCGCAGCTCGGCGCTGAGGGCTGGCGGCGCGACCACGTAGCCGGTTTTCCAGCCGGTGACGTGGTAGGTCTTGCCGAACGAACTGACCACAAACGCACGCTGATACAGCTCTTCGTGGGCCAACACGCTGACGTGGGGCACACCGTCGAACACCAGGTGCTCGTAGACCTCGTCGCTGACAAGGTATATGTCGCGGTCGCGGATCAACTCGGCCAACTGGTCCAGCTCGGCACGGCTGATCAGGGCACCGGTGGGGTTATGCGGGCTGTTGAGGATGATCATGCGGGTGCGCGGCGACAGCGCAGCGCGCAGTTGCTCGAAGTCCAGGGCGAAATCATCCAGGCCCAGTTGCACGTGTACGCAGCGACCGCCTGCCAGTTCCACAGAAGGCTCGTAGCTGTCGTAGGCCGGATCGAACACGATGACTTCATCACCGCTGCGGATCACCGCCTGGATCGCACAGAAGATCGCTTCAGTGGCGCCTGGGGTGATGGTCACTTCGCTGTCGGCATTCACCGTTGCGCCATAGCTGCGGGCGATCTTGGCCGCCACTTGCTGGCGCAGTACCGGCAGGCCGGTCATGGGGGCGTATTGGTTATGGCCCAGGGCAATGTGTCTGCCCACTCCATCGAGCAACTCCTGGGGCCCGTTAAAGTCGGGAAAGCCCTGGGACAGGTTGAGCGCACCGGTTTCGGCAGCGAGTTGCGACATGGTGGTGAAGATGGTGGTGCCGACATTCGGCAGCTTACTGGTGATCATCGGTGCGCCCCTTGCGGTGAGCCCCAAGTTTTAAGCTGCATGCCGCGAAGGGTCAACCGCCAGGCACAAAAAAGGGCTCCGAAAGAGCCCTTTTTCAACCGATCAGGATCAGCGCTTGTCGCGGCGCTTTTTGTCGGCCTTCTTGTGGTGCGTCATCATCCGGCGCTTTTTGTTTACCTGGCGGTCGGTGAGGCTGTTCTTGTTACCTTCGTACGGGTTCTCGCCACCCTTGAACTCGATACGGATCGGCGTACCGACCAGTTTCAAGACACGGCGGTAGGTATTTTCCAGGTAACGCACGTAGGACTTCGGCACCTTCTCCAGCTGGTTACCGTGAATCACGATAATCGGCGGGTTGGCACCACCCAAGTGAGCGTAGCGCAGCTTGATCCGACGGTTGTTGACCATCGGCGGCGCGTGCTCGCTGACCGCATCTTCAAGAATCTGGGTCAGGCGGTTGGTCGGCCAGCGGGTAACCGCGGACTTGAACGAGTTCTGCACCGAGGCGTAGAGGTTACCCACGCCGGTACCGTGCAGTGCCGAGATAAAGTGGATATCGGCAAACTCGACGAAGAACAGGCGACGCTGCAGCTCGACCTTGACGTAGTCGCGCTCGCTCGGCGTCATGCCGTCCCACTTGTTGATCGCAATCACCAGGGCGCGACCGGCTTCCAGGGCAAAGCCCAGCAAGTTCAGGTCGTGGTCTACCACGCCTTCGCGGGCGTCCATGACGAAGATCACTACGTTGGCGTCTTTGATCGCCTGCAGGGTTTTCACCACGGAGAACTTTTCAACTTCTTCGTGGATCTTGCCGCGCTTGCGCACACCGGCAGTGTCGATCAGCGTGTACTTCTCGTCGTTACGCTCGAACGGGATGTAGATGCTGTCGCGAGTGGTGCCCGGCTCGTCATAGACGATTACCCGGTCTTCACCGAGCATGCGGTTGACCAGGGTCGACTTGCCGACGTTCGGACGGCCGATGATCGCGATCTTGATACCGTCTTTTTCGCTTGGGCCAGGAATGCGCTTGGCTTCCTCGCCTTCGGCAACGATTTCTTCTTCGCCTTCGACTTCATCCACGTCATCACGCGGGAAGTCGCGCAGGGCGATTTCCAGCATCTGGGTGATGCCGCGACCGTGGGCACCGGCGATCGGGATCGCATCGCCCAGGCCCATCGGGCTGAACTCGGCCCGGGCCATTTCAGGATCGATATTGTCGATCTTGTTGGCCACCACGTAGGAACGCTTGTTGCGCTTGCGCAGGTGCTCGCCAATCATCTGGTCTGCAGCGGTGTAGCCCGCGCGGGCGTCCACCAGGAACAACACGACATCAGCTTCTTCAATGGCCAGCAGCGACTGCTCGGCCATCTTTTCGTCCATGCCATGCTCGTCACCGGAGATACCACCGGTGTCGACAATAATGTAGGAGCGCCCTTGCCACTTTGCCTCACCGTATTGGCGATCACGGGTCAGACCGGACAAGTCGCCGACGATGGCGTCGCGAGTCCTGGTCAGGCGGTTGAACAAGGTGGACTTGCCGACGTTCGGTCGGCCCACCAGGGCGATTACGGGAACCATGCGGCTCTCCACTTCGTTATTTCAGAAAATACAAAAGCCGCTGCAAGGCAGCGGCTGGTGCTCGGGGCAGCGCTCGAAAGCGCCGCATGCCCTGCCGAAGCAGGGCCGCCTGGGAATTACCCCAAGCATAGTCAAACCATTACTTGATGGTCAGCGCTTCCAGTTTGCCGCTGTTGCCATACACGTAAAGCATGTTACCTACCACCAGCGGACGGGCACGCAGGCCGTCGCTGTCGATACGTTCGCGACCCACGAAGCGACCGTCCACCTGGCTCAGCAGGTGCAGGTAACCTTCAAAGTCGCCTACCGCTACGTAGCTGGAGAACACTTCCGGTGCCGACAACTGACGGCGGGCCAGGGAGTCGTTGCTCCACAATGCAGTGGTGGAACGCTCGTCGACACTTTCAACGGTGCCGGACGCCAGGCTTACGTAGACGCTGCCAAACCCTTGGGCGACACCGGCGTAGCTGGAAGCATCACGCTGCCAGTTGATCCGGCCGCTCTGCACGTCCAGCGCCGCAACACGGCCCTGATAAGTAGCGACGTAAAGGGTATCACCCGACAGCAGCAAGCCACCGTCGATGTCCACTACGCGGTCCAGTTCCGAACGACCTTGAGGAATCGCGACCCGGGTTTCCCAGGCCGGCACGCCGTTCTGGGTGTCCAGGGCGACCACTTTACCGGTCGACAGGCCTGCCAGTGCCAGGTTGCTGGTCACAACCGGACCGCTGGTACCGCGCAAGGTCAGGACCGCCGGCGTGCTGTCATACAACCAGCGCTGGTTACCGGTGGCGGCGTCGAGGCCGATCACACGGTCATCCTGGGTCTGCACGACAACCACGTCACCGTTGGTAGCCGGTGGCGAGAGCACTTCACTGGTCACGCGAGCGCGCCATTTCTCTTCACCGGTGCTCGAATCCAGTGCCACGACGTCGCCTTTCAGCGTGCCGAGCATCACCAGGCCAGAACCCACGCCAACGGCGCCGGACACAGGCAGTTCGAGGTCTTTCTTCCACTTGACGTCGCCGTTCATGCGATCCATGGAGACCACAACACCGGTGGAATCAGCGGCGTAGATAGTGTCACCGTCGATCGCCGGGACCATCAGGTTGTACAGATCGCCCTGACCGTCACCAATGGAGCGGCTCCACTGCTTTTGCAGGACCACTTCTTCCTTGAAGCTGGTCAGCTCGGCCGGAGGCAGTTCTTTTTTGCTGTTGCTGCTGCAACCCGCGGCCAAAACGGCCAGAGCCAGCAATGCTGCATGTTTCCAACGGATCACGTCACGCATCCCCTTTGGCCAAGTCGTCGAGCTTGATTTGTAAGCCACCGACCGCCGCTTCATCAGACAGCGCCGCCTTGGCTTTTTGGTACGCAGCATTGGCTTCGTCGGTACGACCCAATTGGACCAGGAGGTCGCCCTTGAGCTCTTCACGAGTGGCCAGGAATGCCTTGTCAGCATCGCCGTCGAGCAGTTTCAGTGCTTCGTCGGCCTTGTTCTGTGCCGCCAGTACCTGAGCCAGACGCTGACGTGCGATTTCACCCAGTGTCGGGTTGGCCGGCTTGTCGGTGATGGCTTTCAGCTCGGAGGCAGCGTCATCCAGCTTGCCGTTGTCGACCGCAACTTTTGCGACGAACAGGCTGCCGTATTGCGCGTAGGTGCTACCGCCGAATTCGCTCTTCAGCTTGCCGGCCAGGTCTGCAACCTGGGCCAGGTCAGGCTTGCCGTTTGGCGTCAGCGTGGTTTCCAGCAGTTGCTGATAGATAATCGAGGCGCCTTGCGACTGGTTAGCCTGATACTTGTGCCAGGCTTGCCAGCCGAACACCACTACTAAAGCCAGCAAGCCGCCAGTGACCAGGGGCTTGCCGTTGCGCTGCCACCAGTCTTTGAACTCGGCCAGCTGGTCATCATCAGTACTCGACACCCCAATACTCCTTAATCGCTAAATCGGCTGTTTGACAGCTTCAACCCTGCACGATGCAGGTGGCCAGGTGCGCTGCAAGCGCATCAAAGGCAATGCTTTGTTGTTCACCCTGACCACGCAGGGGTTTGAAACTTACCACTTGCTGGGCCAATTCATCATCACCCAGGATCAGTGCATACAACGCACCGCTCTTGTCGGCTTTCTTGAACTGGCTTTTGAAGCTGCCGGCGCCGGCATTGACTTGCAGGCGCAGGTTCGGCAGTTGGTCGCGCAGTTTCTCGCTCAGGGCCAGGGCAGCCAGTTCGGCCGCCTCGCCAAAGGCACAGAAGTACACGTCCACCTGACGGGAGATTTCTTCGGGAACCTGCTCCAGGGTTTCCAGCAGCAGGATCAGCCGCTCGATGCCCATGGCAAAACCTACGCCGGTGGTCGGCTTGCCGCCCATCTGCTCGACCAGGCCGTCGTAACGACCACCGGCACACACCGTGCCCTGGGCGCCGAGCTTGTCGGTGACCCACTCGAACACGGTCTTGCTGTAGTAATCGAGGCCACGCACCAGTTTCGGGTTGATGACGTAAGGAATACCGGCTGCATCCAGGCGAGCCTTGAGGCCCTCGAAGTGGATACGGGACTCGTCGTCAAGGTAGTCGGCCATTTTCGGCGCGTCCACCAGTACGGCCTGGGTCTCGGCGTTCTTGGTGTCCAGTACCCGCAGCGGGTTGGTTTTCAGGCGGCGCTGGCTGTCTTCGTCCAGCTTGTCCAGGTGGGCCGACAGGAATTCCACCAGGGCTTCGCGGTAGCGGCCCCGGGATTCGCTGGTGCCCAGGCTGTTGAGTTCAAGCTTGACCGCATCGCGGATGCCCAGCATGCCCCACAGGCGCCAGGTCAGCACGATCAGCTCGGCGTCGATGTCCGGACCGTCTAGGTTGAAGACTTCCAGGCCGATCTGGTGAAACTGGCGATAACGGCCTTTCTGCGGACGCTCGTGGCGGAACATCGGGCCGATGTACCAGAGCTTCTGCGGCTGGCCACCGCCGGTGAGGCCATGTTCGAGCACCGCACGCACACACGCGGCAGTACCTTCCGGACGCAGGGTCAGGGAGTCACCGTTGCGGTCTTCGAAGGTGTACATCTCTTTTTCGACGATGTCGGTCACTTCACCGATGGAGCGCTTGAACAGCTCGGTGAACTCGACGATCGGCATGCGGATCTGCTTGTAACCGTAGTTATCCAGCAGGCGCGCGACTGTGCCCTCGAAGTAGCGCCACAGGGGCGTCTGCTCAGGCAGGATGTCGTTCATGCCACGAATGGCTTGCAGAGACTTGCTCACATCAAATCCTTAAATTCGTTCGATCAGCCGCGCGCGATAACCGCTGCGTCAGCTTCGACCTTTTCGGCCGCTTTCTGGCGGATCAGCCGTTCCAGCTCATCCACCAGATTGTCATTCGTCAATTTCTGCGACGGCTTGCCGTCGATGTAAATCAGGTTTGGCGTACCACCGGTCAGGCCCACATGGGCCTCTTTGGCCTCACCCGGCCCGTTGACCACACAGCCGATCACCGCGACATCCAGCGGCACCAGCAGGTCTTCGAGGCGTACTTCCAGTTCGTTCATGGTTTTCACCACGTCGAAGTTCTGCCGCGAGCAGCTCGGGCAGGCAATGAAGTTGATGCCACGGGAACGCAAATGCAGGGATTTGAGAATGTCGTAACCGACTTTCACTTCCTCTACCGGGTCTGCCGCGAGGGAGATGCGAATAGTATCGCCAATCCCGTCGGCCAGCAGCATACCGAGACCCACCGCAGATTTCACTGTGCCTGAGCGTAAACCGCCGGCTTCGGTGATACCCAGGTGCAGCGGCTGGACGATTTCCTTGGCCAGCAGGCGGTACGCTTCTACCGCCATGAACACGTCGGAAGCCTTTACGCTGACCTTGAAGTCCTGGAAATTCAGGCGTTCAAGGTGTTCTACGTGGCGCAGCGCGGACTCGACCAGTGCGGCCGGCGTCGGCTCGCCGTACTTCTTTTGCAGGTCTTTTTCCAGGGAGCCGGCGTTGACGCCGATGCGGATTGGAATCCCGCGATCACGGGCGGCATCCACCACGGCGCGAACCCGGTCTTCACGGCCGATGTTGCCCGGGTTGATCCGCAGGCAATCGACGCCCAACTCGGCCACGCGCAACGCGATCTTGTAGTCGAAGTGGATATCGGCGACCAGCGGCACTTTGACCAGTTGCTTGATGCGGCCAAAGGCTTCGGCAGCGTCCATGTCCGGTACGGAAACCCGCACGATGTCGACGCCCGCCGCTTCCAGGCGGTTGATCTGGGCGACAGTGGCCGCCACATCATTGGTGTCGCTGTTGGTCATGCTCTGTACTGCGATGGGGGCATCGCCGCCCACCGGCACCGAGCCGACCCAGATCTTGCGCGATACGCGACGTTTGATTGGAGATTCGCCGTGCATGACTTTATTGTCCCAACTTGAGGCGAGCAGTCTCGCCACTGGTGAACGGCGCCACGTCCACAGGCTGGCCGTTGTAGGCCACTTGCGCGCCACGGGCAAAGCCCAGACGCAGCGTCAAAGGAGGCTTGCCGCCCTGGTCAAGTGTATCTCCCTTACGCTTCAGACCACTGAACAGCACCTTGCCGTTGCCATCGGAGACTTGCGTCCAGCAGTCAGCGACGTAGGTAATTTGTACTCGGCCATCACCGGCGATCAATACCGGGGTGGTTGGCGCGGAAATCGCCGGGGCGACGGGAGCCGTTGTTGCCGGAGCCTGCGCCGGTACTGCTGGCGTTGCTGGCGTATGAGCTGGAGCAGCAGGCGTCACTGCAACCGCTGGAGCGGGTGCGACGGGTGCCACTGCGGCGGCAGTACCTGCTTCGGGCGCAGGCTGCTCGGCGCTTGGCTCTGCCTCAGGCGCCGCCTGACCCTGGGCCACGGCCTGGTCTTCCGGCTCATCCAACGGATGAATCTGGGTGGTGCCGTCGGCGCTTTCGACTTCGACGTGCTCCATGGCGTTGCTGGACAAGTCCTTGCCACGCTGGGCGGTCTGATCCTGCCACCATACAAAACCACCGCCGATCACGGCGATGAGCAGCAACAGGCTGACAATGCGCAAAATGGTGTGGGAAACCCGCACAGGCTCTTCAATGCGGCCAAGACCATGGACATTGCTGCCCTGGGAATCGGTACCGGTGATTTGGTCGAATTCCTGGACCAATGCAGCCTGGTCGATACCCAGCAACTTGGCGTAGGCGCGGATATAGCCGCGGGCAAAGGTATGCCCTGGCAGCTTGTCGAATGCGCCAGCTTCAAGGTTGCCCAATGAAGTCGTGGTCAAATTGAGCTTGAGGGCCACTTCTGCCAGCGACCAACCATTGCTTTCGCGGGCCTGACGCAAGGTCTCGCCTGGGTTTCCACGATTAGCTGCTACAACTTCCGGGTGCGCCGCTTTCATCATTGCTCCGACAGGTATTGCTGATATTCCGGCGTACCGGGATAGAGTCGTTCGAGTTGCTGGCCAAAACGTGCGGCCTTGTCGCGTTCTTCATGAACCGTCGCCAGGCGCACACCGAGCAATAGACTACGTGCATTTTGCCCGCTCAGCAGGCTAAAACGCTCGTAATAGTCACGTGCCGGCACATAATGCCTGTCTTCGAAGGACAACTCAGCCATTTCGAGCAAGGCCCGTGGCTGGCGCTGGTTCAGGTGCAGGGCTTTTTCCAGTTGCTGGCGTGCGGTGTCGCGCTGGCCGAGAAGCATTGAGGTCACCCCCAGGTTCTCGAAAACCCGCGAACGCTCAGGATAGAGGGTATCGGCCGCAGCCTGCTGGAAATATTCGGATGCCTGGGCATAACGTTTCTGCGCAAACAAAAAACTGCCGTAGTTATTCAGCAGTCTTGGGTCGCCAGGGCGTGTGGCCAGGGCCTTTTGGAAATATTGATCGGCCAATTCGGGCTCGGCCTGGGCCTGGAACACCAAGGCCAACGCAGCATTGGCGTCGGCGTCGCTGCCATCCAGCTCGAGGGCTTTTTTCAGCGGCACCTTGGCCTGTTCGGTCATCCCTTGCTGCAAGTACCCCAAGCCCAGCTGCACATAGGCAGCTCGCGCTTCGTCACGGCCCTTGCCGGTTTGCAACGGGCTGTCATGGCCCGATGAAACACAGCCAGCCGCGAGGCTGGCAACAAGCAAAAGCAGCGCAAGGCGCAAGGGCATAGAGATCCTCTCTCAGGTTCGAGTCGCGGCGCTTTGCGGCATATCGTCGGCGGCACTCAATTCACGCACGGCGATATAACGTTCGCTGCGACGGGTGCGATCCAGCACCTGTCCTACCAATTGGCCACATGCCGCATCGATGTCTTCGCCGCGGGTGGTGCGCACGGTGACATTGAAGCCTGCATGGTGCAGTTGATCCTGGAAACGGCGGATGGCGTTGTTGCTCGGCCGCTCATAGCCAGAATGGGGAAACGGGTTAAACGGAATCAGGTTGATCTTGCACGGTACGTTCTTGAGCAACTCGATCATCTCGACCGCGTGCTCGACCTTGTCGTTGATGTCCTTGAGCATGGTGTACTCAATGGTCAACACACGCTTTTCGCCCAAGGTCGCCATGTAACGCTGGCAAGATTCGAGCAGCATCTTAAGCGGATACTTCTTGTTGATCGGCACCAATTGGTTACGCAATGCGTCATTCGGTGCGTGCAGCGACAACGCCAGGGAGACGTCGATGTGCTTGGCCAGCTCATCGATCATCGGTACCACGCCGGAGGTCGACAGGGTCACGCGGCGCTTGGAGATACCGTAGCCCAGGTCGTCCATCATCAGGTGCATGGCCGCGACAACGTTGTCGAAGTTCAGCAGCGGCTCGCCCATGCCCATCATCACCACGTTGGTGATGGCACGGTCGGCGGTCGCCGGGATGCTGCCGAACGATTTATTGGCAATCCACACCTGGCCGATGACTTCGGCGGCGGTGAGGTTGCTGTTGAAACCTTGCTTGCCGGTGGAGCAGAAACTGCAGTCCAGGGCACAGCCTGCCTGGGACGAAACGCACAGAGTGCCGCGTTTGCCCTGGGGAATGTACACGGTCTCGACGCAGCTGCCGGACGCCACGCGCACCACCCACTTACGGGTGCCGTCGGTGGAAATGTCCTCGCTGACCACTTCGGGGCCGCGAACTTCGGCAATGGCCTTGAGCTTGTCGCGCAGGGCCTTGCTGACGTTCGTCATGGCGTCGAAATCATCGACGCCAAGATGGTGAATCCACTTCATTACCTGAGCGGCACGAAAACGCTTCTCCCCGATTGAGTCGAAGAATTTTTCCATTTCCTGTTGAGTCAGACCCAGCAGGTTGGTTTTTGCAGTCAATGTAGTCATGGATTCACCTTCGCTCTTTTAAGCCAATGCTTAGCGAGCGGTTACTTCAGTAGCAGCGAAAAAGTACGAGATTTCGCGGGCAGCAGCGGCTTCGGAGTCCGAACCGTGAACGGCGTTGGCGTCGATCGATTCAGCGAAGTCAGCACGGATGGTGCCGGCAGCAGCTTCTTTAGGGTTGGTAGCGCCCATCAGCTCACGGTTCAGAGCGATAGCGTTTTCGCCTTCCAGAACCTGAACAACAACAGGGCCGGAGATCATGAAGGCAACCAGGTCGCCGAAGAAACCACGAGCGCTGTGCTCAGCGTAGAAGCCTTCAGCTTCAGCCTTGGACAGTTGCTTGAGTTTCGAAGCTACAACCTTCAGGCCGGCTTTTTCGAAACGAGTGGTGATCTCGCCGATGACGTTTTTTGCAACAGCGTCAGGCTTGATGATGGAGAAAGTACGTTGAACAGCCATGGTGTAACTCCAGAAACGGTAATTTGCGAAAAATTAAACCCGCGAATTATACGCGGGTTCTTGGGTATTGCCTAACTGCGTAAAAAGGCGATTCAGTCTGCTTCTTCGATCCACAGGCCTTGTATCGCCTCAAGAACCTTTTCGCCACCCCGATCCGGGATGTCGTCAAATTCCGGCAGCTGCATCACCAGGTTGCGCAACTTGACGAAGTTCACCGACAGAGGATCGACATCCGGGTGAGCTTCAGCAAGTTGTATAGCGATTTCTTGTACATCAACCCATTTCAGGCTCATGACATTTCCTTGAATCAATGCGGCGCTTCGGCGGCATGGTTGAGCGAATACTTCGGAATCTCGACGGTGAGGTCTTCTGTTCCCACTTTTGCCTGACAGCTCAATCGCGACGTCGGCTCAAGGCCCCACGCCCTATCAAGATAGTCCTCTTCCAGCTCATCAGCCTCTTCCAGGCTATTGAAACCTTCGCGGATGATGCAATGGCACGTGGTACAGGCGTTAACGCCGCCGCAGGCGCTTTCGATCTCGATGTGGTTATCGTGAGCGACTTCGAGAATGGACTTGCCGGTCTCAGCCTCCACAACCATACCGTCCGGGCAATGCTCGGCGTGTGGCAGAAAAATGATCTGCGGCATCAGTTAATCCTCAAGTTCATTCAAGTTGCGGCCCGCCAGGGCGGCTTTTACCGTCTGGTCCATACGACGGGCGGCAAAGGCATCGGTCACTTGCGACAGGCGCTTGGTCTGTTGCTCGATGGCGTAACCATCGGTGCCTTTCATCAATTCAGCCAGTTCCTGCATTTGCAGGTCGATGACCATGCGCTCTTCGGCATCCAGCAGACGTTCGCCGTCAGCTTCCAGGGCGCCCTGCACCGCTTCGAGCAGGCGCTGGGCGTCGACTTGCTGCTCACGCAGCACGCGGGCGACCTTGTCGTCACCGGCGTACTGGAACGAATCCTTGAGCATCTTGGCGATTTCACCGTCGGTCAGGCCGTAGGACGGCTTGACCTGGATGCTGGCTTCAACG
Organism: Pseudomonas sp. KK18; assembly: GCF_037094675.1. Classification (NCBI taxonomy): domain Bacteria; kingdom Pseudomonadati; phylum Pseudomonadota; class Gammaproteobacteria; order Pseudomonadales; family Pseudomonadaceae; genus Pseudomonas; species Pseudomonas sp. KK18. The sequence goes on along the minus strand of NZ_CP146605.1, from coordinate 1,279,541 downwards.
CCGGAGGCCAGTTCGCGAGCGGCAACGCTGAGCAAGCCGTCGGCGTCGACCTGGAAGGTCACGCGAATCTTCGCCGCACCAGCCACCATCGCCGGAATGCCGCGCAATTCGAAGCGCGCCAGGGAACGGCAGTCGCTGATCAGCTCACGCTCGCCTTGCAGCACGTGAATCATCATGGCCGTCTGGCCATCTTTGTACGTGGTGAAGTCCTGGGCGCGGGCAACGGGGATGGTGGTGTTGCGTGGAATCACCTTCTCCATCAGGCCGCCCATGGTTTCCAGCCCCAGGGACAACGGGATCACGTCGAGCAGAAGCAGTTCGCCACCATCACGCTTGTTACCGGCGAGGGTATCGGCCTGGATCGCGGCACCGATAGCCACCACTTGATCCGGGTCGATTTCAGTCAGCGGCTGACGGCCGAAGGCTTCAGCGACCGCCTCACGAACACGCGGCACGCGGGTCGAACCACCCACCATGACCACGGCGACCACGTCTTCCAGCTCGACACCGGAATCACGCACGGCGCGGCGGCAGGCTTTCAGGCTGCGGGCGACCATCGGTTCGATCAACGAATCGAACGCTTCGCGGGTCAGTTGAGCCGACCAGCTACCGTAGGAAACTTCAACCGACGCAGCGTCAGTCAGCGCTTCTTTGGCGGCACAGGCAGTTTGCAGCAAATTACGTTGCGCACCCGGGTCCAGGTCGGCAGACAAGCCGGCGCTGGTGATGATCCAGCCAGCAATGGCGTGATCGAAGTCATCGCCACCCAGGGCGGTATCGCCACCGGTAGCCAGCACTTCGAAGACACCGCCGGTCAGGCGCAGGATCGAAATATCAAAGGTACCGCCGCCCAGGTCGTAAATTGCCACCAGGCCTTCGGCGTGCTGATCCAGGCCGTAAGCCACAGCGGCTGCGGTCGGCTCGTTGAGCAGGCGCAGCACGTTCAGGCCGGCAAGTTTCGCCGCATCCTTGGTGGCCTGGCGCTGAGCGTCATCGAAATATGCAGGAACAGTAATCACCGCACCTACCAGTTCGCCACCCAAGGTGGTTTCGGCGCGCTGGCGCAAGACCTTGAGGATATCGGCCGACACTTCCACCGGGCTTTTCGGGCCCTGGATCGTGTCGATGAACGGCATATGTGATTCGCCGCCGACAAAGCGGTATGGAAGCTGGTCGCCCAGCTGCTTGACGTCGGACAAACCACGACCCATCAAGCGCTTGACCGACAGCACGGTATTCAAAGGATCGGTAGACGCCGCCAGCCTGGCCGACTCGCCCACTTCGGTGCGGTCAGCGTGATAACGCACGGCAGACGGCAGGATGACCTGGCCATCCGCGTCGGGCAGCGGCTCGGAAAGACCGCTGCGCAATGCAGCGACCAGCGAATTGGTAGTGCCCAAGTCAATCCCGACCGCCAGACGACGCTGGTGCGGTTGAGGACTTTGACCGGGTTCGGCGATCTGCAGTAGGGCCATGGTAATCAGGACTTATCTGTATATCAGGCGTGCAACCTGGGCGGCACTGGGTTAATCGTCGAGGCGCTCTTCTAACTGGCGCACTTCGTAGGTGAGCTTGTCGAGGAACTGCATGCGCCGCATCAGGCGTTCGGCCTGTTCACGTTGCGCTGCATCATCCCAACAGGCTGCGAAGCTTTCGTTGAGTTCATCCTGGGCCACTTTCAGACGGCGCTTGAACACTGCGACTCCGGCCAGATCAGCCTCGTCCTGCAGTTCTTCAAGCTCCTCGCGCCATTGCATCTGCTGCATCAGGAAATCAGGGTCCTGGACCGTGACTTCAAGCGGCAGCTCGCGACCGCCCATCGCGAGCAGGTAGCGCGCGCGTTTGGGAGGGTTCTTGAGCGTCTGATAGGCTTCGTTGAGGCTGGCTGATTGCTCCAGCGCCAGGCGTTGCTCACGCTCGGAAGCGTCAGCGAAGCGGTCCGGATGCACCCCACGCGCCAGTTCACGGTAGCGCGTGGCAAGCTGTTCAAGGTCCAGTCGAAAACTCGGCTGCAGCTCGAACAAAGCGAAATGACAAGGAGTACCCACGATCAGCCTCAGATGTTGAAGCTTTCGCCGCAGCCACATTCACCGCGTACGTTGGGGTTGTTGAACTTGAAGCCTTCGTTCAACCCTTCCTTGACGAAATCGAGTTCGGTGCCGTCCAGGTAGGTCAGGCTTTTCGGGTCGATGATCACTTTTTCGCCGTGACTCTCGAACACCTGATCTTCCTCGACCACCTCGTCGACAAACTCCAGCACGTAGGCAAGGCCGGAACAGCCTGTGGTGCGAACACCCAGACGAATCCCCTCACCTTTACCGCGCCCATTCAGGGAGCGGCGAATGTGCTGCGCAGCCGCTTCTGTCATGCTGATAGCCATCGTGACTCCTTACTCGTCGCCAAATTGCTTAGATCAAGCCTTTCTTCTGCTTGTAGTCGCGAACGGCCGCCTTGATGGCGTCTTCTGCGAGTACCGAGCAGTGGATTTTCACTGGCGGCAAGGCCAGTTCTTCGGCCAGCTGGGTGTTGCTGATAGTCACAGCCTCATCCAGGGTCTTGCCTTTCATCCATTCGGTCGCCAGGGAGCTGGAGGCGATGGCCGAACCGCAACCGTAGGTCTTGAACTTGGCGTCTTCGATAACGCCAGCTTCGTTGACCTTGATCTGCAGGCGCATAACGTCGCCGCACGCCGGAGCGCCGACCATGCCGGTGCCGACATCAGGGTCTTCCGCGTTCATCTTGCCGACGTTGCGCGGGTTTTCGTAGTGGTCGATGACCTTTTCGCTGTAAGCCATGGTACTGAATCCTCACTCATCAGGGCCGCTCTGGAACCCTGCAAACACGCCTGCGTTTTCCGCCACGTCTTTACAGAGCCTTTTGGGTGGCGGCTTCTATATTTAGTGTGCCGCCCACTCGATCTTGGAAATGTCGACACCGTCCTTGTACATGTCCCACAGCGGGGACAAGGTACGCAGCTTGGTGACGGCCTCGCAGACTTTCTGCGCGGCGTAGTCGACTTCTTCTTCGGTGGTGAAACGGCCGAATGTAAAGCGGATCGAGCTGTGAGCCAGTTCGTCGTTGCGGCCCAGGGCGCGCAGGACGTAAGACGGCTCAAGGGAAGCCGAGGTGCAGGCCGAACCGGACGAAACCGCCAGGTCCTTGAGCGCCATGATCAGCGACTCGCCTTCGACGTAGTTGAAGCTCAAATTCAGGTTGTGCGGTACACGGGCGGTCATGCTGCCGTTGATGTACAGCTCTTCAAGGTGCTCGACCTGCTTGTAGAAGCGATCGCTCAGGGCCTTGATGCGCACGTTTTCGGCAGCCATGTCTTCCTTGGCCACACGGAACGCTTCGCCGATGCCGACGATCTGGTGGGTCGCCAGGGTGCCCGAACGCATGCCGCGCTCGTGACCGCCGCCGTGCATGGTGGCTTCGATACGTACGCGAGGCTTGCGGCTCACGTAGAGCGCGCCAATGCCTTTAGGGCCGTAGGTCTTGTGGGCAGAGAACGACATCAGGTCGACTTTCAGTTTCGACAGGTCAATATCGACCTTGCCGGTGGACTGCGCAGCGTCGACGTGCAGCAACACGCCCTTGGAGCGGGTCAGCTCGCCGATGGCGGCGATGTCGTTGATGGTGCCGATTTCGTTGTTCACGTGGATCACGGAAACCAGGATGGTGTCTTCACGCATCGCGGCTTCGATCATCGCAGGGGTCACGATACCGTCGGTGGTTGGCTCGAGGTAGGTAACCTCAAAACCTTCACGCTCCAGTTGGCGCATGGTGTCGAGGACAGCCTTGTGCTCAATCTTGGTGGTGATCAGGTGTTTGCCTTTGGTCGCGTAGAAATGCGCCGCACCCTTGATTGCCAGGTTGTCGGATTCGGTGGCACCGGAGGTCCAGACGATTTCACGTGGGTCGGCATTCACCAGGTCAGCGACCTGGCGACGAGCGTTTTCCACTGCTTCTTCGGCTTTCCAGCCGAAAACGTGGGAACGGGACGCCGGGTTACCGAAGTTTCCGTCAACCAGCAGGCATTCGCTCATCTTTTGCGCGACACGCGGATCAACCGGGGTGGTCGCTGAGTAATCAAGGTAAATCGGCAATTTCATGGACTTTCTCCTAAATCAGGCTGGCTGGCGTGCCGTTAGCTCTTCGGCTGTCACTCGACGGCGGACGCTTCAATCTTGTCCAGACGCGGCGCCTTGGTGTTGCAACGGCGCTGGTCCTGACGCTGGGCTACTTCTTGCACCTCACGGCGAGTCACAAGATCAGCCAAGCTGATACCACTCAAAAACTCATGGATCTGCAGGCTCAGGTCACACCACAAGTGGTGCGTGAGGCAGGTGTCACCAGCGTGGCAATCACCCAGCCCCTGGCATTTGGTGGCATCGACGGATTCATTCACCGCGTCGATCACCTGGGCGACCTGGATGCCCTGCATGTCGCGGGACAATTGATAGCCGCCGCCTGGACCACGAACGCTGGAAACCAGATTGCTGCGGCGCAACTTGGCGAACAACTGCTCGAGGTAGGACAGGGAAATGCCTTGGCGCTCGGAGATATCGGCCAGGGACACCGGCCCATTTTGCGCGTGCAAGGCCAGGTCAAGCATGGCGGTCACCGCGTATCGGCCTTTTGTAGTCAGTCTCATGGACAAGTACCAAGGTGTTTCAGAATGGGAGCAAGTATGCGATTCCCGAGTATTTAAGTCAACTATAAGACCTAGTACTTTAGTCAGGAATACCCGTAAAAAGGGCGCGCGAATCATAGCAGGGCGGGACGGGATGGACCAGCGGGAACAGGGCCAAGCCCCCAACCTCAAGACCAATGGAGATCAAATGTGGGAGCTGGCTTGCCTGCGATAGCGGTTTGCCAGCCAGCCTTTCCGGCACTGACTCGCCGCCATCGCAGGCAAGCCAGCTCCCACTGGGATCGCTACCGGCTCAAGAGTCAGCCAGCTTTGGTAGCGCTTTCGTCCTTGATCTCGGCGAAGTCTTCCTTGCGCAGCTCAGGCAGATCCTTGGCGCAGTAGCTGCTGCCGAGGTCTTTCAGGGCACCGCACATACCGTCCAGCTTGCCGTCCACCGCTTGCAGGTGATCCAGCAACTGACCGATGGCACGCGCTACCGGGTCAGGCATGTCTTCGCTGACGCCATAGGCATCGAAGCCGATCTTCTCGGCCATGGCCTTGCGCTTGGCTTCCTGCTCATCACCCACTTCCGGCTTGACGATGATCCGCCCCGGAATACCGACAACCGTTGCGCCAGGCGGTACAGCCTTGGTCACCACAGCATTGGAGCCGACCTTGGCGCCCGCACCCACGGTAAACGGACCGAGCACCTTCGCGCCCGCCCCGACTACAACGCCATCTTCCAGCGTAGGGTGGCGCTTGCCTTTGTTCCAGGTTGTGCCACCCAGGGTCACGCCCTGGTACAGGGTCACGTCATCACCAATCTCGGCGGTCTCGCCAATAACGATGCCCATGCCGTGGTCGATAAAAAAGCGGCGGCCGACCTTGGCGCCCGGATGAATCTCAATCCCGGTCAACCAACGGCCGAAGTTCGACACCAGCCGCGCCAGCCATTTCCAGCCCATGCCCCACAAGGCGCCGGACAGGCGATGGATCCAGATCGCATGCATGCCCGGGTAGCAGGTCAGCACTTCAAAGGCGTTGCGCGCCGCCGGGTCACGGTGGAAAACACTCTGGATATCTTCTCGCAAACGCTCGAACATTTTTAATCCTTCCGCTTAAGAAGCTCGCCACGGGCCGCTTTCTGGGTTTCCGTGAGGATGCCACGCAATATATTCATTTCTGCCCGGCTGACCGAGCTGCGTCCGTATAGCCGGCGCAGACGCGCCATCAAGTGCCGCGGTTTTTCCGGATCGAGGAACTCGATGGCCACCAGGGTTTGCTCCAGGTGCTCATAGAATCGCTCCAACTCGTCCATGGTGGCCAGTTCGCCACTCTTGGTCGATGCAACCTCATCCTTTTCAACCTTGCTTGGCTGGCCTTCAGCGGCCAGCCAGGCCATGCGCACTTCATAGCTCAACACCTGCACCGCTGCCCCGAGGTTCAGCGAACTGAACTCGGGGTCTGATGGGATGTGCACGTGATAATGACATCGCTGCAGCTCTTCATTGGTCAGGCCGGAGTCTTCACGGCCGAATACCAAGGCGATTTCAGCGCCGCCGGCGGCCTCTTCCACGACTTTGGTCCCGCATTCGCGAGGATCCAGCAGCGGCCAGGGGATGCGACGGTCGCGAGCGCTGGTGCCGAGCACGAGGTTGCAGCCGACCAGGGCGTCTTCCAGGGTGGCAACGACCTGGGCTTTTTCGAGGATGTCATTGGCGCCGGACGCGCGCGCATCGGCCTCGTGGTGCGGGAACACCCGCGGCTCCACCAGCACCAGGCGCGTCAGCCCCATGTTCTTCATGGCTCGCGCCACGCCGCCGATATTGCCGGGATGACTGGTATTGACGAGGACGACACGGATGTTTTGCAGCAAGGGAGGCGCTCTCGGACACGGGAAAGGGGAGCAAATCTTACAGAACAGCCTAAGGTTATGCCATGAAAGGTAACGTCGTCCTTCACCTGAAGAAAGTTTCTGCTAGAATGCTCGGCTTTCTTTAACAACCTTAGGTGACACATCCATGCAGCCCATGCTGAATATCGCGCTGCGCGCCGCCCGCAGCGCCAGTGAATTGATCTTCCGCTCCATCGAGCGCCTGGATACCATCAAGGTCGACGAAAAAGACGCCAAGGATTACGTATCCGAGGTGGATCGCGCCGCCGAGCAGAAAATCATCGACGCGCTGCGCAAGGCCTACCCTACCCACGGCATCCTCGGTGAAGAAACCGGTTTGCACAAAGGTAGCGGCGAAGGCGAAGACTACCTGTGGATCATCGACCCACTGGATGGCACCACCAACTTCCTGCGCGGTATCCCGCACTTTGCCGTGAGCATTGCCTGCAAATACCGTGGCCGCCTGGAACACGCCGTTGTGCTGGACCCGGTTCGCCAGGAAGAATTCACCGCCAGCCGTGGCCGTGGCGCCCAGTTGAACGGTCGCCGCCTGCGCGTCAGCGGTCGCACCAGCCTCGACGGCGCCCTGCTGGGTACCGGCTTCCCGTTCCGTGACGACCAGATGGACAACCTGGAAAACTACCTGGGCATGTTCCGCGCCCTGGTTGGCCAGACCGCCGGCATCCGTCGCGCCGGCGCAGCCAGCCTGGACCTGGCGTATGTCGCTGCCGGTCGTTTTGATGCGTTTTGGGAGTCGGGCCTGTCCGAGTGGGACATGGCTGCAGGCGCACTGCTGATTCAAGAAGCGGGCGGCCTGGTGAGCGACTTCACCGGTGGTCACGACTTCCTGGAGAAGGGTCACGTGGTTGCCGGCAACACCAAATGCTTCAAGGCAGTCCTGACGGCGATCCAGCCGCACCTGCCGGCTTCGCTGAAGCGCTAAGCGAGCGAGCACAAAAAAGCACCCCTCGGGGTGCTTTTTTTATACCTGGGATTACTGCTGCGGCTGGTTCTGACCGATAACCAGGCGCCCTTCCTTGTCGACGGGGATCTGGTTGCCTGGATCACGATCCATGCGCACGGAGCCTTCCTTGCCGTCCAGGGTGTAACGTACGTCGTACCCGACAACCTTGTCGCTGATGTCATTAACGGTATTACAACGAGTTTGCGTGGTGGTGTAGGTATCGCGGTTCTGCATGCCTTCCTGAACCTTGTTACCAGCGTAACCGCCACCGACCGCACCGGCCACGGTGGCCAGCTTCTTGCCATTACCGCCGCCGACCTGATTACCCAACAGGCCGCCCGCCAGCGCACCGACCACCGTACCGACGATCTGATGCTGATCCTGCACAGGTTTCTGCCGGGTTACGGCAACATCCTTGCAGACTTCACGCGGGGTTTTAATCTGGGTTTTCACCGGCTGCACCGCCAGCACTTGCGCATACTCAGGGCCGCTTTTTACCAGGCTGTAGGTGGCAACAGCACCCCCGGCAGTCACACCGACAGCACCCAATACCGCACCAACCAGTAACGACTTGTTCACGTGAACCTCCTGACCATCACAAACGGACCGAACGATCCGCGCTATACCCAGCCTTGGAGCAAAAAAAAAGGCGCGAGTTCAATACTCGCGCCTTATTTGTAACAGCAGATCAACAATCACCCATCAAGGGCGGTCGTCGACCTCCTTGCCGGTGCTGGCAGGAGGGATCAAGTCTTCGCTGTTGAGGTTCAGCCAGATCAGTACCACGTTGGCGATGTAGATCGACGAGTAGGTACCCGCCAGCACGCCGATGAACAGCGACAGCGAGAAGCCCCACAGGTTGTCGCCACCGAACACCATCAGTGCGGCAATCGCCAGCAAGGTGGAGATCGAAGTCGCCATGGTGCGCAGCAGGGTCTGGGTGGTGGAGATGTTGATGTTCTCGATCAACGTCGCCTTGCGCAGCACCCGGAAGTTCTCACGAACCCGGTCGAATACCACGATGGTGTCGTTGAGGGAGTAGCCAATGATTGCCAGCACCGCCGCCAATACCGTCAGGTCGAAGGTGATCTGGAAGTAGGCCAGGATACCCACGGTCACGATCACGTCGTGGATCAGCGACACAATGGCGCCGACACCGAACTTCCACTGAAAGCGGAAAGCCAGGTAGATCATGATGCCGACCAGCGCCATCAGCATGCCGAGGCCGCCTTGGTCACGCAGTTCTTCACCTACCTGCGGGCCCACGAACTCGACGCGCTTGACCGACGCCGGGTTGTCGCCGCCGACCTTCTGCAAGGCCTCGGCTACCTGGTGACCCAGTTGCGGGTCTTCGCCCGGCATACGCACCAGCAGGTCAGTGGTTGCACCAAAGCTCTGGACGATGGCTTCGTGATAGCCGGCCTTGACCAGCTCGTTGCGCACCAGGCTAACGTCGGCCGGCTTCTCGTAGGTCAGCTCGATGAGCGTACCGCCGGTGAAGTCCAGACCGTAGTTCAGGCCCTTATGGAACCAGCTGAACAACGCCAGAACGGTCAGGAGCATGGTGAAGCCGAACGCAACGTTGCGAACGCCCATGAAGTTGATTGTACGTAACATGGCAGCCCCTTAAATCCACAACTTCTTGAAGTCACGTCCGCCAAAGATCAGGTTGACCATTGCGCGGGTCACCATGATGGCCGTGAACATCGAGGTAAAGATACCGAGGGACATGGTCACCGCAAAACCTTTGACCGGGCCGGTGCCCATGGCAAAGAGAATCCCGCCGACCAACAGGGTGGTCAGGTTGGAGTCGAGAATTGCAGTAAATGCCCGGCCGAAGCCTTCGTTGATTGCCCGTTGCACGGTCATGCCCGCAGCAATCTCTTCACGAATCCGCGAGAAGATCAGTACGTTGGCGTCAACCGCCATACCCATGGTGAGTACGATACCGGCGATACCTGGCAGGGTCAGCGTTGCACCCAGCAGCGACATCAGGGCCAGCAGCATCACCATGTTGCCCGCCAGCGCGACGGTGGCGATGACGCCGAAGAAGCGATAGATGGCGATGATGAACAGGGAGACGAACAGCATGCCCCACAGTGCAGCGTCGATACCCTTGGTGATGTTGTCAGCACCCAGGCTCGGGCCGATGGTACGTTCTTCAGCGAAGTACATCGGGGCGGCCAGGCCACCGGCACGCAGCAGCAGCGCCAGTTCGGATGACTCACCCTGGCCGTTCAGGCCGGTGATGCGGAATTGAGCACCCAGCGGCGACTGGATGGTCGCCAGGCTGATGATCTTCTTCTCTTCTTTAAAGGTCTGTACCGGTACGTCTTTCTCGACGCCGTCGACCACTTGCTTGGTGTAGGTGGTGACAGGACGCTGCTCGATGAAGATCACCGCCATGCTGCGACCGACGTTGCTGCGGGTTGCGCGGCTCATCAGTTCGCCGCCGTGGCCATCCAGGCGGATGTTCACTTCAGGCGTACCGTGCTCGCCGAAACCAGCCTTGGCGTCGGTCACCTGGTCACCCGTAATGATCAAGCCACGCTCGATCAGTGCAGGTGGACGATTGCCTTCACGGAACTCGAACTCTTCTGCAGTAGCACGGGTAGCACCCGGCTCAGCCGCCAGGCGGAATTCCAGGTTGGCTGTTTTACCCAGGATACGCTTGGCTTCAGCGGTGTCCTGCACGCCCGGCAGTTCAACCACGATGCGGTTGGCACCCTGGCGCTGAACGATCGGCTCGGCCACACCCAGCTCGTTGACGCGGTTACGTACCGTGGTCAAGTTCTGCTTGATCGAGTATTCACGGATTTCCGCCAGCTTGGCCGGGGTCATCGCCAGACGCAGTACCGCCTGACCATTGAGGTCGGCCGGAACAATGTCGAAATCGTTGAAGTTCTTGCGGATCAGCGCACGGGCCTGTTCGCGGGTTGCTTCGTCAGCAAAGCCCAGTTGGATGGCACCGTTGAGCTGCGGCAGGCTGCGATAACGCAGGCGCTCTTTACGCAGCAGGCTCTTCACATCGCCTTCGTAGACTTTCAGGCGAGCGTCGAGGGCCTTGTCCATGTCCACTTCCAGCAGGAAGTGCACACCACCGGACAAGTCCAGACCCAGCTTCATCGGGTGTGCGCCGATCGCGCGCAGCCATTTTGGCGTGGTCTGTGCCAGGTTCAGTGCGACGACGTAGTCATCACCCATGACCTTGCGCACAACGTCTTTTGCCGGCAATTGGTCTTCTTGCTTGGTCAGGCGCAACAAGCCGCCCTTCGCATCAGCAGCCAAACTTGCCGCTTTAACCTGGATACCCGCGTCGGTGAGCGCTTTGCTCGCACGGTCCAGATCAGCCTGATTGACCTGCAGCGCAGTGCTGGCGCCAGTGATCTGGATAGCCGGGTCATCAGGATAGAGATTGGGAGCGGAATAAATAAAACCGATCGCCAGCACCGCCAGGATCAGTACGTATTTCCACAGAGGGTATTTGTTCAGCATCACGCCGCCCGCTTATAACGCGGGGCGCCTTGCGCGCCCCGTCGATTGGTAAAGGTTGTTACTTAGATCGCTTTGAGCGTGCCTTTTGGCAGCGTGGCAGCGATGGCGCCCTTCTGGAACTTCATTTCTACGGTGTCGGAGACTTCCAGAACCACGAAAGCGTCGGACACTTTAGTGATCTTGCCGGCGATGCCGCCAGTGGTCACGACTTCGTCGCCTTTCTGCAAGCTGCCCAGCAGGTTCTTCTGCTCTTTGGCGCGCTTGGCCTGTGGACGCCAGATCATCAGGTAGAAGATGACCAGGAAGCCGACCAGGAAAATCCACTCAAAACCACCGCCCATAGGACCGGCAGCGGCCGGTGCAGCGGCATCAGCCATGGCATTAGAGATAAAAAAGCTCATTTAGCACTCCAGTTGCAAATAGTGAATCTTAGGGTCGGAAAACTCAGTCCAAGGGCGGCACAGGCAGCCCGCGCTTGGCATAGAAGGCATCGACGAAGGCGGCCAATGTACCCTGTTGAATAGCCTCGCGCAAACCAGCCATCAGGACTTGGTAGTGACGCAAATTGTGGATGGTATTCAACATGCTACCCAGCATTTCCCCACACTTGTCCAGATGGTGCAGATAAGCGCGCGAGAAGTTCTGGCAGGTGTAGCAGTCACAGGTAGGATCCAGCGGCGATTCATCATGGCGATGGAACGCGTTACGGATCTTCAGCACGCCTGTATCGATGAACAGATGCCCATTGCGGGCATTACGGGTTGGCATCACGCAATCGAACATGTCCACACCGCGGCGCACACCCTCTACGAGATCCTCCGGTTTGCCAACGCCCATAAGGTAACGAGGTTTGTCAGCCGGCATCAGGCCCGGCAGGTAATCCAGCACCTTGATCATCTCGTGCTTGGGCTCGCCCACCGACAGGCCGCCGATGGCCAAGCCGTCGAAGCCGATCTTGTCCAGGCCGTCCAGCGAGCGCTTGCGCAAGCTTTCATGCATGCCGCCCTGCACAATACCGAACAGGGCAGCGGTGTTATCGCCATGGGCGTTTTTCGAGCGCTGGGCCCAACGCAACGACAGTTCCATGGAAATCCGCGCGACGTCTTCATCGGCCGGGTACGGCGTGCACTCGTCGAAAATCATCACGATGTCGGAGCCCAGGTCACGTTGCACCTGCATCGACTCTTCCGGGCCCATGAACACTTTGGCGCCGTCCACCGGGGAGGCGAAGGTCACGCCCTCCTCCTTGATCTTGCGCATGGCGCCCAGGCTGAACACCTGGAAACCACCGGAGTCAGTGAGGATCGGGCCTTGCCACTTCATGAAGTCATGCAGGTCGCCATGCTTCTTGATCACTTCGGTGCCCGGGCGCAGCCACAGGTGGAAGGTGTTGCCGAGGATGATCTCGGCGCCCGTGGCGACGATGTCACGCGGCAGCATGCCTTTTACCGTGCCGTAGGTACCGACCGGCATAAAAGCCGGGGTCTCGACGGTACCGCGAGGGAAAGTCAAACGGCCGCGGCGAGCTTTACCATCCGTGGCCAGCAATTCAAACGACATACGACTCATGATTGTTCCTCTGGGCCGCGCGGCGCCGGATTACGGGTGATAAACATCGCATCACCGTAGCTGAAAAAACGGTATCCGTTATCGATGGCGGCTTGATAAGCGGCCATGGTCTCGGGATAACCGGCAAATGCCGACACCAGCATCAACAGCGTGGATTCCGGCAAATGGAAATTGGTCACCAGGGCATCGACCACATGAAACGGCCGGCCCGGGTAGATAAAGATGTCTGTGTCGCCACTGAACGGCTTGAGCACGCCATCGCGCGCCGCGCTTTCCAGCGAGCGCACGCTGGTCGTACCGACCGCCACCACCCGCCCGCCGCGCGCCTTGCACGCTTCAACCGCATCCACGACGTCCTGGCTGACTTCCAGCCACTCGCTGTGCATATGGTGGTCTTCGATGTTATCCACACGCACCGGCTGAAACGTGCCGGCCCCCACGTGCAGGGTCACATAGGCCGTTTCAACGCCTTTGGCGGCAATCGCATCCAGAAGCGGCTGGTCGAAATGCAGCCCCGCCGTCGGTGCAGCCACCGCGCCCAGTCGCTGGGAATACACCGTCTGATAACGCTCGCGGTCCGAGTCTTCATCCGGGCGGTCTATATAAGGAGGCAACGGCATATGGCCGACGCGTTCCAGCAGCGGCAACACTTCCTCGGCAAACCCAAGCTCGAACAACGCATCATGACGGGCCAGCATTTCTGCTTCGCCACCGCCATCGATAAGGATCTTCGAACCCGGTTTCGGCGACTTGCTGGAGCGCACATGGGCCAGCACGCGATGGCTGTCCAGCACCCGCTCCACCAGAATTTCCAGCTTGCCGCCGGATGCTTTCTGGCCAAAAAGGCGAGCCGGAATCACCCGGGTATTGTTGAAAACCATCAAGTCGCCTGGGCGTAAATGCTCAAGCAAATCAGTGAATTGACGGTGTGCGAGGGCACCGCTGACCCCGTCCAGGGTCAGCAGTCGACTGGCGCGACGCTCGGCCAAAGGATGGCGAGCGATCAGCGAATCAGGGAGCTCAAAAGTAAAGTCAGCAACGCGCATGATGGGGTTCGTCTAGCAGGGCCGGGAAGTCTAGCGGAAATAGTGAAAATTGACCATGAAACGTGATTGACCAACGGTAATCTCATCTCTATACTTCGCCGCCATTGAGCCCTGATGGCGGAATTGGTAGACGCGGCGGATTCAAAATCCGTTTTCGAAAGGAGTGGGAGTTCGAGTCTCCCTCGGGGCACCATCTTAAAAAAAGACCTTGAAATTCAAGGTCTTTTTTTTCGCCTGCAGGAAAGTGATGATCAGCGGGCGAACGCGAGAAAAGAGGAACCTTGGCCATGGAACAGACGCTGGAAGCTGTAGCGCTTTTTGCGCTCAAGCTGGTGCATGAGACCGAAGGCGCGAGCCCGATTCTGCGGGACGACCTGGTCATGGACGGCTATGAGCGGGAGGTGTTTGGCTTGCTGGTGCGCAAGGGCGATATCAACGCCATCCAGCATAAGATCGACGAGTGCCTGGCATTGGCCCTCGAATCCCTGGGCGGTGCACACACCGTGATGGGCCGCGAGCTGCAACGGCTTGCGCTGGATGTACGCCAAGCGACGACACTCGAAGCACTCGATGCCCCGCTCAACGCACTCAAGGATTACCTGAAAGCCATCCTGTAATGCGCGACTTACCGCCGCCCTTCGACCGCCATGCGCACAGCCAGGCCCATCAGCACCGAGCCCATTAACCAGCGCTGTACGGTTTGCCAGACCGGTTTGCGGATGAAGAACCCCGCGATCGAGCCCGCCATCAGAGCGATCAGCCCGTTGACGCTCACGCTGATCATGATCTGCGTAAAGCCCAGTACCAGCGATTGCGAGAGCACACTGGCGTGCCCGTTGGGGTCGATAAACTGGGGCAGCAACGACAGATACATCACTGCCACTTTGGGATTCAGCAGGTTGGTGACAAAGCCCATCATGAACAGCTTGCGCGGGCTGTCCTTGGGCAAGTCCCGCACCTGGAACGGCGACCGGCCACCCGGCTTCACCGCCTGCCAGGCCAGGTAAACCAGATACAGCGCCCCGCCGAGCCGCAACGCGTCGTAGGCATAGGGAACCGCCATCACCAACGCGGTGATACCCAATGCCGCGCAGAACATATAGACGACAAAACCCATCGCAACGCCGCCCAGGGAAATCAGCCCGGCCACTCGCCCCTGGCAGATCGACCGCGAAATGAGGTAAATCATGTTCGGGCCGGGCGTCAGCACCATGCCGAGCGAGATCAGGCCGTAGGCAAGCACGCTGGAGAGTTCGGGCATGGTGTGGCTCCTTGACGACGTAAAACCTTGTAATGGCCGGCGGGTTGTTGGCGCCATGGTAGGTCGATAAAAGGAACGCCGTTAGATACAGATCCGCGAGCAAAACGTCATACACCGGTACCGGCGTCTGCTGCACCACTCACCCAAGGAAAGGCACATGATCGACTTCAACAACAAAGGCTTCTTCAAGCTCAAGCAAAACAACGAATACGCCGAGCGCGTTTCGTCATTGCTGCTGGATGATGAGCAGGTCATCGATTCCTACAAGGCCATGCGCGATGGGGTGGTGTTCACCACCAAGCGCATCATCGCCGTGAACGTGCAGGGAATTACCGGCAGCAAAAAGGATTTCACGTCCCTGCCGTATAAAAATATCGTCGCGTATTCGGTGGAAACCTCGGGGACCTTTGACCTGGATTCGGAGTTGGAGATTTACTTTTCGGCGGTGGGGAAAGTGAAGTTTGAATTCACGGGAAAGACGTCGATTGTTGAGATATCGAGGGTGATTTCCAGGCATGTGCTTTGAACCGTTACGAAAACTCCGCTTTTAAGGATTTCCCACTATGGGCCCAAAAACCGCAGAGCTAATCGATGTGCTTGAGGAACTTGCCATCCTGCTGGAAAGCGATAGGGACAATCACTGGAGCCGATGGATGCGTAAGGCCAAAACCTTATTGCAAGCATCCGATTACTCCGGAATCACCTATTTGCGCTCTGCATACGGCGGAATGGGCTCGTTCAATGACCTCGTTCTTGGACAAAGCAGCGAAGACGGCGTTTTTTTCTGGAAGCCTGGATACAAGGAGTTGAACGACCGGTTGGACGGGTTACGTAATAAAGCCGCGCAGTTGGGCGCGCAGATACAGCGCTCTCAGGCAGAGTAAGCGTGCTTGAATCAATGTAGCGATTGCTAAAGTGACTTTTCCCGCACCTCCCATCGAACAACGAGAATTTCAGGTTCTTCTCCGCTCTCATAGGCTCGCTTCCTTGCACAGGGAAGTGAGTCGTCATGACAGAGCGCGCGTATCCAATTACCGAAGAAGAGCAGCTGAAGCGGCGAATCCTGACTCCGCAACCTAAGCAGATTCCGTATTCACCGTTCATTGATTTGCGCATTCCACGCCATCCGGCCACCCAGCCCGCCAACATCCGGCCACCTATTCCACGCTCATCCGGCCAGGCAGTCGGAGCGCAGCGACGCAGGTTCGCATTGTTAGTCTGAAGTCCCTGCCGTCGTCAATTTCGTCGCGCGTCTGCGCATCGACTCGCCCTTCAGTTCGATCCGATAAGCGTTGTGCACCAGCCGGTCGAGGATCGCGTCGCCCAAGGTCGGATCACCGATCAGCGCATGCCATTTGTCCACCGGCATCTGGCTGGTGACCAGTGTCGAGCGGTTGCCGTAGCGGTCGTCCAGCAGCTCAAGCATGTCGCGCCGTTGCGCGGCGGTAAACGGCGCCAAGCCCCAATCGTCCAAGATCAGCAGGTCGGTCTTGGCGTAACCGGCCATCAGTTTGGCGAAGCGGCCGTCGCCGTGGGCCAGGCCTAGTTCCTCCATCAAGCGCGGCAGGCGCAGGTAGCGCACGCTGTAGCCGTCGCGGCAGGCCTTGTGGGCCAGCGCGCAGGCGAGCCAGGTTTTGCCTACGCCAGTTGGCCCGCCGATGATCAAGTTCAGGCCATCACGCAGCCACTGGCCACTGCCCAGCTGCAGGATCATGGCCTTGTCCAGGCCACGCGGGCTGCGGTAGTCGATGTCTTCCAGGCAGGCGTTGTGGCGCAACCGCGCCGCTTTGAGGCGAGTGGTCAGGCGGGCGTCTTCGCGCTCGGTCACCTCACGGTCGACCATCAGGCCGAGGCGTTCATCGAAGCTCAGATCATTGATATCGGGCGTTGCGTGTTGCTCGCCCAGCGACTTGATCATGCCGTGCAGGCGCAGGGTTTGTAGCTTGTCCAGGGTCGGGTTCGGTAGCATTTCGAAGCTCCTTTTTCAGGTCAGTGGTAGTAGCCCGGGCCACGCAGGTTGATGTGCTCGTCGGGCAGTAGCGGCAGGTTCTGCTGGGCCAGCGGCAGGCGTTCCAGCCCTTGGCGCAGGATCGATTCGAGGCTTTTGTAGCTGCATGCGCCCAGTGCCAGCGCCCGCTGGCACGCGGCTTCCAGCCGCGCTTCGCCGTGCTGTTTACTCAGGCGCAGGATGCCCAGGCAGGCGCGGAAGCCGTGCTGAGGGTGGATTCGGCGTTCGAGGATGTAGGCGATGACGCCAGCGGTGTTTGGCCCGGTCTGCTCTGCCCAGCGGATCAGCCGTTGCGGTGTCCACTCGGCGTGTTCGCGGTGGCTCTTGGGCATGTGCTCGGTTTGGGTGGTGTGGCGGCCTTTGTGCAGCGAGCGCAAGTGGCTGGCCACGCGCTGGTTGGCGTGGAAGCACTCGACGGTCTGGGCGGTGAGTCGTACTTCGAGTTGGTGCTTCACCAGCTGGTACGGCACCGAGTAGAAGTGGCCATCGACCTCGATGTGGTAGTCGATATGGACGCGTACCTTTTTCCATTCGGCGTAGACGTAAGGGTGTTCCGGCAGCGGGTGCAGCGCCGGTTGGTCGAGGGCCTCGAAGGCTGACCGGCGGGAGCCGGGCAGCTTTTTGAAGGGCTTGTGATTGACGCGATCCAGCAGCAGTGCGATGGCGGTATTGAGTTCGCCGAGCGAGAAAAACTGGCGGTTGCGCAGCACCGCCAGGATCCAGCGTTCGACCACTTGCACGCCGACTTCGACCTTGGCTTTGTCCCTTGGCTTGCGCGAGCGAGCGGGTAATACGGCTACGCCGTAATGCTCGGCCAGGTCGCGGTAGCTGGGGTTGATGTCGGGTTCGTAGCGATGAGCTTTGGTGACGCCGCTGCGTAGGTTATCCGGCACCAGTATCTGCGTTGTGCCGCCGAGAAAAGCGAAGCAGCGCACGTGCGAGCCTAGCCAGTCAGGCAGCTTTTGCGACCAGGTGGCCTCGGCAAAGGTGTAGCTGGACGCGCCAAGCACGGCGACGAAGATCTGAGCCTGACGGATCTCGCCGGTTCGCCGGTCAATGACCGGCACGGTCTGCCCGGCGTAATCGACGAAGAGCTTTTCGCCAGCACGGTGTTCCTGGCGCATCACCACATCGACCTTGGCGGCCCAGAGGCGGTAGTGCTCGCAGAACCAGCTGTACTGGAAGCCTTGCGGGTGAGCGAGCCGATATTCCTGCCAGAGCAGAGCCAGGGTTACGCCGGGACGGCGCAACTCGGCATGGAAATGAGCCCAGTCAGGCATCGGACGTTGATCACTGGGCACAGCGGGCGGCGGCGGAAAAAGATGCCGTTGCAGCTCGGAGTCGGTCAGCACCGACGGCCAGCTCAGGCCGCTGGCAGCAAAGCGATTGAGGTATTCACCGACGCTGGCTCGACCTACTTGCAAGCTGGCAGCAACTTGGCGGGCAGATAGGCCGACCTCGAATTTGAGACGTAGCACTTCTCGAATCTTACGCATGGATAACCGCTCCACGACGACCTCTCTGCTTCGATAAAAGAGGTCGATGGTAGTGAATTAATCCTGCGTTGCCGCCTGCCTTATGGGCGGCCGGATAGCCGTGGAATGGGTGGCCGGATCAACGTGGAATCAGTGGCCGGATGTTCATGGAATGGGTGGCCGGATGGCCGTGGAATCCGCATCATTGATTTGTATGAAGCACCTCCTGCGCCCACGCCTGAACCCGCGAGGATTCCAGGCCATGTATTCGCCAAGTCGTGCCAGTTGCCCGACGGGATCATCAGCTACAACAACCCCACCGGTTATGTGCCGCTTGAGCTGATCAAGGATTACGGCCACTTCACGCTGTTAGGCGGACGGGAAGTGGACAGCCAAGGCGGCGTTTCCCTCAGGAAAATCAGCGGTAGTGCCCTACCCGTTGGGCTTGGCCAGCTTGTGCTGCGCACATCCGCGTTGGAGTCCGCGGCTGCGGCGGTCGGTGCCGCCGCTGGGGGTTTGCTTGCAGGGCTGGTGGCGCTGGCCTGGCCGTCGGAGCTTGGCGACAGTGGGCTCTATAGCGAAGAGCAGCTTCGTCACCTGCAAAAAGCCCGTTCGCGGATGCGGTTGCATATCGAGCAACGCGCCGATGGGACGCTGAAGGGATATGGGTTTTACACCGGTAAAAATACCGACTGGCAGATGATCGATGTGGTGCAGTTTCAGAGTCGTGACAGTCAGTTCGTGGCGGATCTTGGCGAGGGTGTGGAGCTTACTTGGACGCCGGCCATTGATCCTGGCGACACCCTTGGCATTCCGGCATTGGAGGCTGCACCGCAAGCACCGGTGATGTGGATTTATCCGCCGACGGAGGCGGCCAAACAGATGCTGGTGAACCCGATTTATCCGCCGGAGTATCGGGATTTTATTCTGGTTTTTTCGGTGGAGTCGGGGGTTCGGCCGCTGTATGTGGTGGTTAACGAACCACGAAAGGGGCTTAAAAACCCGGACCATGATTATTTCCCGGCCCCCAACGCTGCAGACATAACAGGCTTTCCAGGTCTGATAGACCAAAGACCCGTGACACCTAGAAAAGGCGGTAGCGGCTTACGCGAGCGCTGGATAGATGCCAAAGGGAGGAAAATATTTGAGTGGGATTCCAAGAAAGGCGAATTAGAAGTCTATCGAAACAGTGACCTTGCCCACCTAGACGCATTCGATCCCTACACCGGTGAGCGCCGAGGTCGAGCAAAACCCGAACGCCGCATATACAGATAAGTGGAAAACACATCATGGTTATAAAAGTCAGATTGCGTTGGTACGACAAGCAAAGCAATTACGTGAAGGCAGATGAATACTCGGCAGATATTGATGACGCGGAGAGCTTTTTTGAAACACTAGGGTTGAGTCAAGAAACGGCGATATATGCGGACGTGTTCAACGTTCGCCCAAGCTGGATAGCGACTATCCAACCGCATTTCCAGCACGTAATTGAACCCGTGAACTTCGATTACCAAATCTCTTTCAGCTACCAAGGCACATGGCCGCCACAATCCTCCAAAAAACCATAAAGGACTCCAATGAAAAAGCCCCCTCTCTACCGTTCAGTCAATACCCGAACGCACAACGTGCGTCACGGAAGTTGCCGCACCTATAGGCAACAACGCCATAGCAAAAGCGAAAAGACCTCCATGCTGGGCCGCGGTTCGATGCACAGCCATCACCGGCACGGCTTCGATTACACGCCACTATTCCGGTTTCTTCTGTCCAAGGTCGGCCACCAATGGGATGCGATTTTCAGCGAAGCCAACTCCCGCTTGGACCGCCCGGATCCTGTGTTCTGGATGGTGGCTCTACATGAAAGCGAAAAAAGCGAATACGTACGAACGGACGAGTCTACCTATTACAGCGGCTTATACGTCGACGAGACTGGTCTACTGCAAAAAGTTAACCCACAACTGACACCCGCGTTCATGAAGCCGTTTTGCGACTGCTGCACCCACACCTTCAACGGTGTGGTATTCCCACCGGTTCCACCCCACAGGCGCTAAAACTCAACCGCGCACACAATCCACCCACCTCCCGGTTATACAACTCCAACCGCCCCCCGATTTTCCCCACGATCATCTGCACAATCGCCAACCCCAACCCCGCCCCATTTGCATTCCCGCGGCTATAAAACCGCTCGAACAACCGCCCAATCTCCCCCTCATCAATCCCCGGCCCCGCATCCTCCACACACAGCTGGACCACGCCCGAATCCGCCCCCCGCACCATCACCCGCACCTCACTCCCCGCCGGCGAGAAATTCAGCGCATTGGTCACCAGGTTCTGCAGCGCAATCGCCAACGCTATCGGGTCCGTTTCAATCCAGCATTCCTCATCCCCTTCCAGCACCAACTCAACGCCTTTCTCCATCGCCAGGGGCGTCAGTTCCGCAAGTTCTTCGCGCACCAACTCCGTCAACGGCACACGCACTCGTACGGTGTTGTTCAACTGCGGCTCGATGCGCGCCATGGTCAGCAGTTGGCTGCCAATACGCGTCGCCCGGTCCACGCCATTCACCAGGAAGTCCAACGCCTCTCGCCGCTGCTCCTCGGTTTCCGCGCTCTGGGCGTTCTGCGCGTGAATGCGCAATATCGCCAACGGCGTGCGCAGTTCATGCGCCGCGTCCGCGATAAACCGACGCTCCCGCTCCAGCAGGTCATCCACCTGCACCAGCAGGCGGTTCAGCGCGGTTTGCATCGGTTCCAGGTCCGCCGGCAACGGTTCAAGTTGCAGCGGTCGCAACGTATTGCTGTCCCGCCCGCGAATGGCCTGGGCCATGGCGCGCAGGGGCTTGAGGCCCCAGCCGATGGTCAGCCAGATCAACAACGCCAGCAGCGGCACGCCAATCAGGATGGGCCAGAGGGTGTGGCGGATGATGCGCTGGATCACGTCCTGGCGAATGTCGTCGCGCTCGCCCACCCAGATCAGCAGGCCTTGTTGCATGTCGGCGAGCATGAACGCGCACCAGTCATTGCCGTTTTCCATCAGGTCGTGAGGCCCGAGGGTGGTGGGCGGTGCGTTGAGGATCGGCGCGTCGGTGGAGCGCACCAGCAGTTGGCCGTCGGCGCGCCATACCTGGAAGGTCAGGCGGGTTTCGTAGGGGTGCGCGGCGCCGTCTTCGCCGACACGGCTCATGGCTTGATCGAAAGCCTGGTAGAGGCGGTCCCAGTCGGCATCGCCGGGATCGCGCTGGCGCAGTACGCCTTGCAGCAAACGGGCGCTTTGGGCGAGTTGGGCGTCGTAGACTTCTTCGATTTCGTGGTGGCTGTCCCGCAGCACGAGCCAACTGATCAGGCCATCACCCAGCAGGATCAGCACCAGTACCGGAATGAGGATGCGCGCGCGGACCGAATTCATGGTTTGAGTTCCACCACGTAGCCCACGCCACGCACGGTGCGGATCAGTTCGGTGGAGAGTTTTTTGCGCAGGTTGTGGATAAGGACTTCGAGGGTGTTGCTTTCGACGCGGTCCTGCCAGCCGTACAGCGCGCGGGACAACCGCTCGCGGGTGACGACTTTGCCGGGGCGCACCATCAGTTGGTGCAGCAGTTGGTATTCCATCGGCGTGACCACAACGTCCTCGCCTTGATAACTGACCTGTTGGGTCACCGGGTCCAGGCTCACGCCCGCATGTTCCAGCAATGGTTGCGCGCGGCCCTGGCTGCGGCGCAACAGGGCGCGCACACGGGCCTTGAACTCTTCGACGTCGAAGGGTTTGACCAGGTAGTCGTCGGCGCCGGCGTCCAGGCCGGCGATGCGCTCGGCGGTGCCGTCGCGGGCGGTAAGGATCAGCACCGGCAGGTCGTATTGCTCGGCGCGCAGGGTTTGCAGGAGTGTGAGGCCGTCAAGGCGCGGCAGGCCGAGGTCGAGCAGCAGCAGGTCGAAGCTTTCGGTGCGCAACGCGTGCAAGGCGCTGACGCCATCCTGCAACCAGTCCAGGGTGTAGCCTTCGGCGCCCAGGGCCACGCGGATCCCTTGGCCAAGGGCACGATCATCTTCGACAAGGAGCAGGCGCATAACTGATTCTCTGGAGTAACCGGCGGCATGATGCCGTGTAACCGTCGAGGCTATTTCGGGAAAGATGTTACGGGCCGTTGCCAACTAAGCTTTCGCTAAGGTTGGTTTTGCACAGTGAAATCTCCCACATCTGCTGAGAGTGCTTCCATGCGCAAAATTCTCTTGCTGTCGCTGATTATCGCCAGCCCCATGGCCTTCGCCGGCCCGCAATGCACCACTGCCGAGCGCTCGCAATGGCAGGACCAGAAGGCCTTTCAGGAGCAACTCAAGGCCCAGGGCTACGAGATCAGCAAGTTCAAGGTTACTGACGGCAACTGCTACGAGATCTATGGCTTTGACAAGGACAAGCGCAAGGTCGAGATCTACCACGATCCAGTCACCGGCAAGGCCGTGAAGACAGAGATCAAGGGCTGATGCCAGCAACCTCCCTGCGCCTCTGGGACCCGGTGGTGAGGGTGTTTCACCTCTCCATCGCCGGCGTCTTTGTGGCCAATTACTTCTTCAACGAAGCAGGCGACGACTGGCACGTATGGCTGGGCTATTACGCCATGGCCTGGTTGCTGGTGCGGTTGGTGTGGGGATTTGTCGGTCCGCGCAGCGCGCGCTGGGCGGACTTCTGGCCAACGCCGGAACGGCTCATGGGCCATGTGCGTTCACTGCTCAACCGCCGGCCGCAGCACCGCCTGGGCCATTCGCCCATTGGCGCGCTGGTGATGATTCTGATGTTGCTGGCGCTGCTGGCTATCGGTGCCAGTGGCTTTTTGATGCAGGAAGTCGACGCCCTGTGGGGCGCCGATTGGCCGCTGCTGTTGCACGAAACTGCCGCCAATGTACTGGCCGGCCTGGTAGGCGTGCATGTGCTGGCGGCGTTGTTTGAAAGTATCCAGGTGCGGGACAACCTGCCGTTATCCATGCTCACCGGCCGCAGGAGGCGCCTGCCGGATGACCGTGCGCAGTAATCCTTTTTCCCGACAGGTTCTCTATGCGCCCGCTTTTAATGATCTGCAGTCTGCTGGTGGTGTTTTTCGCTGCCTGGCAAAGTCATCCGCCCCACGTATTGGCGCCGTTTGCCCAAGGCCCCAAGGACAGCTCGCCAACAGAGGCCGCCCCGCAATACAGCAGCCGCTTTGTCTCCTCGCAGCTCAATGACTTTGTGCATTCCTCCTCGGTCACCGCCCTGCCCGGCGGCGACCTGATGGCCGTGTGGTTTGCCGGTTCCCGCGAGGGCGCCGCCGATGTGCAGGTGCGCACCGCGCGCTTTGACGCGAAAAGTGCCGAGTGGGGCCCGGAGCACGTATTGGCCACCCGCGAAAGCACGCGCGACGGCACGCACCGCTACATCCGCAAGCTGGGCAACCCGGTGATCGCCCTGGCACCGGACAATCGCCTGTGGATGTTCTACGTTTCGGTGTCGGTAGGCGGCTGGGCCACCAGCGCGATCAACGTGATGGTCTCGGATGACCTGGGGACGAACTGGTCGGCCCCTCGGCAACTGATCACCTCGCCTTTCTTCAATATCAGCACGCTGGTGCGCGCCGCACCGGTATTCCACGCTGACGGTTCCATCGGCCTGCCGGTGTACCACGAGTTCATGGGCAAATTCGCCGAGTACCTGTACTTGAGCCCCGACGGTGCGGTGGTCGACAAATTCCGTATCAGCCGTGGGAAGAACTCGCTGCAGCCGACCATCGTCCCGCAGGACGGCCAACGCGCCATCGCCATGCTGCGTTACGCCGGCGAAACCCATCACCGAGTCCTCGCCAGCCGCACCGAAGACGCCGGCCAAACCTGGAGCGAGCCTTACCCACTGGAACCGTCCAATCCCAACTCCTCGCTGGCAGCCGTCAGCACTGAAGGCGACGGTTTGCTCGTGGCCCTCAACGACCTGCAGGACGGCCGCTTCAAGCTCAGCCTGTACGGCACCGATGCCAAGCTCAATCAGTGGCGCACCGTGGTGGAACTGGACCAATCCCCCGACCCCTTGGGCCAACCGTTCTCCCCCGAGGCCTACAAGGAAATCATCGGTGAAGGCTTCCGCGCCTCCAGCGGTGCGCTGCGCCTGCCGCTGGAACAACGCTTTCTCAGCAACCTGGATTACCGGGTGTGCAAGCCCCGTGGCTGCGATTTCGAATACGAGTACCCGTACTTCAGCCGCAGCCCGGACGGCATGTACCACCTGGTGTACTCGTGGAATAACACCTTTATCAAACATGTCAGCTTCAACGAAGCCTGGCTGTCGGAGCGCCTGTGATGGTTTCTGTATGGCAAGCGCATTTGAGTTTTGTGCTGTTGGGTTTTGTGCTGCTCAGCCTGTTGCGCGTCACAACACCCTGGCGCCCCTGGCTGCTGCCGG
Organism: Pseudomonas sp. KK18; assembly: GCF_037094675.1. Lineage (NCBI taxonomy): Bacteria > Pseudomonadati > Pseudomonadota > Gammaproteobacteria > Pseudomonadales > Pseudomonadaceae > Pseudomonas > Pseudomonas sp. KK18. Next base: position 1,254,782 of record NZ_CP146605.1, on the reverse strand, counting down.
TGTTGGTGGTGGTGAGTTTTATCCCGGTCAACGAACTGCCGTTGGCGGCGTATGTGCGCAGCTTCACCGATGACCTGGCCATCAGCACCCTGGTGTTGCTGGCGTGGGTCAGCCTGTGCCGGTTGGGTGTGGTGCAGCCGCTCCAGCGCCCGCTGAAGGTCCAGGTGCTGCTGCTGTTTGGCATCCTGAGCTTGGTGCTGTACCCGGCAACGATGGGCCTGACGTACTTTGACCCCTACCGCTGGGGTTTCAACCCTCGGCCGATGATCGTGCTGATAGGCGCGGCAGCACTGTTGATGCTCTGGCTGCGTAATACGCTGGCGGTGTGGATGCTCGCGGCGGGCACCCTGGCGTTCGCGCTGCGGCTCAAGGCCTCGGAAAACTACTGGGACTATCTGATCGACCCACTGCTGACGGGCTACTGCCTGGTGGCCGGGTTGTGGATGCTGGCGATGGCTGCCTGGCGCCCTCTTTTAAAATTGCACAGAGGTCAATGATGGGATGGTTGCACTCGCGCCGCCTGCGCTACGGCGTGGGCGCGATCGGTTTGGTATTTGCGTTGCTGGCGGCACTGCGGCTGGTGTTTGTATGGGGATTTTCCGGGGTCGACCTGAGGGAGCCCGCACTGCTGGAAACCGTGGGCATCGGCCTGCGTTTCGACCTGCGCCTGGCGGTGCTGATCCTGTTGCCCCTGGCACTGCTCGCCTGGCTGCCACGCTGGAACCTGGTGACTGTCCCCGCCCTGCGCTGGCTGGCACGGGGTTATCTGCTGCTGGCGCTGGCCATCGTCGGGCTGGTGTACATCATCGACTTCGGCCACTACGCCTACCTCGGTGTGCGCATCAACGCCACGGTGCTGCGTTACCTGGAAGACGCGCAGATTTCACAACAGATGGTGTGGGAAACCTACCCGGTGCTGTGGATAACCTTGAGTTGGCTTGCCGCCGTCGGCCTATGGACCTACGCCCTGGTTCGCCTTGAACGCATCACCCTGGATGGCGAACGCAAACCCATTGGCAAGCTGGCCATCGCATCCGTGGCCACCGTCGGCGTGATCGCGGTATTGCTGGCCCTGCTCGGCCGCGTCGCCAACCTCAATATCGAAAATCCCGTGCCCCTGCGCTGGAGCGACGCGTTCTTTTCCGGCAACAACCAGATCGCCGCCGCGGGCCTCAACCCGGTGCTGTTTCTGTACGACACCCTCAAGGTCGGCCAGTCGCAATTCGATGAGGCGCGGGTGCGAGAGCATTACCCGCAAGTCGCGAATTATCTGGGGGTCAGCCAGCCCGACCCCGAGCAGTTGAACTTCGCCCGTGAACAAGCCGTGCAGCCTTATCGGCTCAAGGGCGAGCGCCCGCCGAACGTGATCTTCGTGATGCTCGAGTCCCTCGGCACCAGCGCCGTGGGCGCCTATGGCAACCCGCTGAACCCCACGCCGAACCTCGACAAGCTGGCGAAGGAAAGCTGGTTCTTCAAACACTTCTACGTGCCCGTCACCGGCACCGCCAAAACCGTGTGGGCGAGCATCACCGGCGTGCCCGACGTTACCCGCCAGGAGACGGCAACCCGCAACCCGCTGATCACCCGGCAACACACCTTGATCAATGCGTTCGAGGACTACCAGAAGCTCTACATGATCGGCGGCAATGCCGGCTGGGCGAATATCAACGCCTTGATCCGCCAGAGCATCGACGGCGTGAAGCTGTATGACGAAAGCCACTGGCGCTCGCCACGGGTGGACGTGTGGGGCGTTTCGGATCTGGACCTGTTCAAGGAAGGCGACGAACTCCTGCGGGCCATCCCCAAGGACCAACCGTTCTTCGCCTACCTGCAAACCTCCGGCAATCACCGCCCGTTCACCATCCCCAAGACCAACGATGGCTTCAAGGTGCATGACCTCACCGTGGAACAAGTCCAGGCCGCAGGCAGCCGCAGCGTCGAGCAGTACAACGCCGTGCGCCTGCTGGACTTCAACATCGGCCGCCTGATGGAAATCGCCAAGGCTGGCGGTTACTACGACAACACCATCTTCGTGTTTTTCGGCGACCACAACACCCGAATCAGCCAGATTCCGCACATGGCGCCGGCATTCGAGCAGCTTGGGCTGGAAAGCAACAACGTGCCGATGATGATCCACGCGCCCGGCCTGCAACCCCGGGTGATCGAAGAAGCCGTCGGCCTGGCGGACCTGCTGCCTACCGTGGCCGGCATGGCGGGCATACCGTTCCGCAATGGCGCGATGGGCCGGGATATCCAGCAACCTGCGCCGGAAGGCGAGCGCGTGGTGCCGCTGGTATTGCGCGAGGGCACGTTCCCGCTGATCGGCGGCGTGACCAAGGACTTCCTGCTGCAAATGGAGCACGACGGCAGCTCGCCGACCCTGCATGACCTGGCGTCGCAAACGCCGAGGGACAATGTGGCTCAGCAGTATCCCGAGGAGTTTGAGCGGTTGCAGGGGCTGACCCGTGGCCTGCATGAGAGTGCGCGATTGATGTTGTTCCGGAACGTGCGCTGAAGTCACCTGACGGTCGGGCTGTACTATCGGCCCAGCCAATCCATCCCCACAATCTATCGATTTGAGGTCCACCTCACCCTCCCCGACTATGGCGGCACTTCCAATAACAAAAACCAGGAACCCGCCATGACTGCCCGCTTCCACAACCCGGTAGACACCCGCTTCGGCTGGGGCTGCCTGCAAGAACTCGCCGCTCTTACCGAAGGCCAGAGCGTCGCCCTCGTGACCTTTCCCGAAGCCCGCGGGCTCGGTTTGGTAGACCGCATCCAGGCCCTGCTGGGCGAACGCCTGGTGTACGTCATCGAAGACGTACAGCCCAACCCTGACGTGGCCCAACTGCGCGACACCTACGAGCGTTTCTGGCTGCAGGCCGGTGACTGCCAGGTGGTGGTCGCCGTCGGCGGTGGCAGTGCAATTGATACGGCAAAGGCCTTGATCGTCGGCACAGATTCCGGGGATTTCGACGAGCTGCTGGCGTTGCTGGCCACCGGTAAACCTTTCGCGCCGGCCCGCCACAAGCTGTTGATTGCCGCACCGACCACCGCCGGCACCGGCAGCGAAGTCACGCCATGGGCGACGATCTGGGACTCCGCCAGCCTCAAGAAGTATTCGCTGCACCTGGACTGCACCTGGCCGACAGTGGCGATCATCGACCCGCAGTTGATGCTGACGGTGCCGGCCGGGGTCACGGTGTCCACCGGGCTGGATGCCTTGTCCCATGCGCTGGAATCGATCTGGAACGTCAACGCCAACCCGGTCTCGGACACCTTCGCCATCTCCGCCATCGAAGACATCCTGGAATGCCTGCCGCGCTTGCGGCGTGACCTCGGCAACCAGGAATTGCGCTCGCGCATGGCCTTGGCGGCGCTGAAAGCCGGCCTGGCTTTTTCCAACACCAAGACCGCCCTCGCCCACTCCATCTCTTATGAGATGACTCTGCACCACGGCCTGCCCCATGGCATCGCCTGTTCCTTCACTTTGCCGCTGGTACTGGGCCTGGCATGGGGGCACGACGCCGCGCGGGACCGCACTCTGCAACGGGTATTCGGCACCGACCTGCAGCAGGCCCAGGCGCAGCTGCGCGACTTCCTCCACAGCCTGGACGTGAAGACCGAATTTGCCGACTACGGCGTGAATGCCACCGAGGCCGAGGCGATGATCCGCTTCGCCCTGCAAGGCGCACGCGGCAAGAATTTCATCGGCGCGCAAGCGGCCTAGACTCACCGTAATTCAGTCGTTTCCTGTTGCACCTATCAAGAGTGCCCCCCAGCGGCTGCGGTCGCCGGGGCGAATAACAATAAGGAAAACATCATGAATCGTGCACACGTGCTGCCTGTTCCTGCCGTCCGTACCTCATCGTTTCGCGTAGCCCAGTGGCGCATGCTGCTGGCGGCGATGTTTTGTTATCTGTTTTTCTACACCGGCCGCCAGACCTTCGGCTTTGCCATCCCCGGGATCCAGGCCGAGTTCGGCCTGACCAAGGAAACCCTCGGCTGGGCCTCCGCGGCGATGCTTTGGGCCTACGCGATTGGCCAGGCGATCAACGGCAACCTCGCCGACAAGTTCGGCGGCCGCCGCATCATGACCCTGGGTGCGGTGCTGTCCTGCGCGGCCAACTGGGTCACCAGTTTCGCCAGCGGCTTTGCCGGGCTGATCCTGCCGTGGGGCATCAACGGTTACTTCCAGGCCCTCGGCTGGGCACCCGGCAGCCGGCTGATTTCCAATTGGTGGAGCGCCGGCGAGCGCGGCAAGGTGTATGGCTTTTATGTGTTCGCGGCCGGGTGCGCCTCGGTCCTGTCGTACGTCACCTCCATCGTGGTGCTGGAAGTGTTCCAACTGGAATGGCGCTGGATCTTCCGCCTGCCGGTGCTGTTGATGTTGGCGGGCGGCATTATTTTCTACCTGGTGGCCCGCGAGCGGCCTCAAGACATGGGCTTCGAGCCCCTGGCCGATACTGGCGTGGCGAATGCCGAAGACAAGAATCATGAAGTGGCCCACGGCGAAGTCGAATCCTCGGCGCAGCGCTACAAGGCGGTGCTGAAAAATCCGCGGCTGATCATCGCCGCGATCTCCCTGGGTTTCCAGAACGCCGCCCGCTACGGCCTGATCGTCTGGGTGCCGGTGCACTTCCTCGGGGCCAACTGGAAAAGCGGCGACAGCATGATCGACCCCAAGTGGATCACCGTGGCCCTGCCGGTGGGCATGGCCATCGGCGCCCTGAGCAACGGCTGGGTCTCGGACAAGCTGTTCGGCTCCAAACGCTACCTGGCGATCATGCTCTACATGTTCCTCGGCGCCGCCACCAGCCTGTGGATGTGGAGTTTGCCGCCCCACAGCGCAATCGGCCTGGTAGCGTTGTTCCTCTGCGGGTTCTTCGTGTATGGCCCGGCGTCGAGTTTCTGGGCGCTGTGCCCGGACCTGGTCGGCGCCAAGCGTGCGGGTACGGCCACGGGCGTGATGAATTTCTCATCCTATCTGTTCGCCGGCCTGGCGGAACCGCTGATCGGCAGTATGCTCGACAGTACCGGCAATACCTCGCTGATCTTCATCGTCGTGACCTCGGCCTGCCTGTGCAGCGCAGCGGTGGCGTTGTTTATCCGACGTTGATGACCGGCCCGGCGGACCTCAGGAACAGGACTCGTTATGTACCAGTACCACAAGTGGCTGCGCTCGTTTCATGCGGTGGCGAAGACCGGCAGTTTCACCCTCGCCGCCGAATACCTGAGCGTCGGCCAGCCGACGGTCAGCGAGCAGGTCAACGGGCTGGAGAAGCAGTTCTCGGTGGAGCTGTTCCACCGTCGCGGGCGGTTTATCGAGATGAGTGCCGCCGGGCACGCCCTTTACGGGATCACCCAGGGGCTGTTCGGCCAGGAGGATGAAGCCATGCAACTGTTGCAGAGTTTCAAGCAGCGCAAGACCGGGCTGCTGCGCCTGGGCGCGGTGTCGCCGCCGATCGCGATGAACCTGACCTACGAGCTGATGCAGCGCCACCCGGACATCGAACTGGAAACCTCGTTTTCCCCGGAAAAGGAAACCCTGGACCGGCTCTTCAACTTCGATATCGACGTGGCGATCCTGGCCCTTTCGGAGTTCGACCAGCGCTTCGATACCCAGCTGTACCGGCGCTATCCGATTATTGCGGTGGTGCGCGATGACCACCCGTGGGCCCGGCAGAAAGAGGTGCACGTGGAACAGATCAGCCGCGAAAAGTGGGTGATGCGCGAGAAAAGCTCACGCACCCGGCAACTGGTGGAAGAAAGCTGCAAGCGCCAGGGCATCGCCGTGAACTGCGTGATGCAGCTGAACAGTCGCGAAGCCATTGTGCACGCGATCACCAAGGGCATCGGCATCGGCTTTGTGTCTGCCGTGGAATACGCCGAAACCCCGGGCACCACGCCGATCACCTTCGTCGACCATCCGTTTTTCATCGACTACCACTTGTGTTGCCTGGGCATCCGCCGCAACCGACCGATGATCGCCGAGCTATTCGAGGCCAGCCCGATCCCGGCCACCTGATCGTCTTGACCGTTTAAACCCTCACCAGGCGCTTACCTCTTCTTTGAGAGAGGGACGGCCTGCTCACACCTGAAAATGGAGACTTGCCATGCACTACCAACAACCTTCCAAGCTGCAAGCCGTGGTCCTGGACTGGGCCGGCACCGTCGTCGACTTCGGTTCCTTCGCCCCCACGCAGATTTTTGTCGAGGCGTTCGGCGAGTTCGGCGTCGCCGTTTCCCTGGAGGAAGCCCGCGGCCCGATGGGCATGGGCAAGTGGGATCACATCCGCACCTTGTGCAACCTGCCGCAGATTGCCGAGCGTTATCGGGCGGTATTTGATCGCTTGCCGACTGACGAGGATGTCACCGCACTGTATGAGCGCTTCATGCCGTTGCAGATCGAGAAAATTGCGCTGCATTCGGCGGTCATTCCCGGCGCCCTTGAGGCGATCAACACCCTGCGCGGGCAGGGCTTGAAGATTGGCTCCTGCTCCGGGTACCCCGCGGTGGTGATGGCCAAGGTGGTCGAGCTGGCGCGACAGAACGGCTACGTCGCCGACCATGTGGTGGCGACCGACGAAGTGCCCAACGGGCGCCCGCATCCGGCGCAGGCACTGGCCAACGTGATTGCCCTGGGGGTCAGCGATGTGGCCGCGTGCGTGAAGGTCGACGACACCTGGCCGGGGATCCTGGAAGGCCGTAGCGCCGGCATGTGGACGGTGGCGTTGACCTGTTCCGGCAACGCACTGGGTTTGACCTACGAGCAATACAAGGCCCTGCCTGCTGCTGAGCTGGCGCTGGAGCGTGCGCGCATTACACAGATGTTCGAGGGCTCGCGGCCGCATTACCTGATCGACACCATCGTCGAACTGCCGGCGGTGATCGACGATATCAATGCGCGTTTGGCGCGCGGAGAAACGCCGCAGGGTTCTTGATGGGCCGATGGGGTCAGTGAGCTGACCCCACACTGCGGCCTATCGCCCTGCGACAAGCTGCTCGCTAAGTATCCACAGCCGCTGCGCCAACCCGGTATCCACCGCCCACGGCCTGACACCCAACTGCTCTTCCGATTCCGCACTCACTGCCGTCGCCACATCACAGTTCTCGCAATAGACCCCGCCCATTCCCGCCAACTGCCCACTCACCGCGCACCACACACTGGTGGCCGCGCCTTGCTCCGGGGTTTTCATGTTCCGCTCAGGGTCGATCACCGGTTTCCCGTGCTCGTCGACATAGCCTGATGCCTGCAAGACTTCAGGCTTCATGTGCCGCACCAGATCGGTAATGATTCCACCGGGATGCACCGCAAAAGCCTTTACCCCACTCGCCGCACCGAGCGTATCCAGATGCACGGCGAACAGCGCATTGGCAGTCTTGGACTGACCGTAGGCCCTCCATGGATCGTAGGCCTGGCGCTCGAAATTCCAGTCGTCAAAGTCGACGGCGCCGTGCACATGCCCCCGTGAGGACAGCGTCACCACCCGTGCACCTTCGGCGCGCTGCAAGGCCGGCCACAGGCGCTGGGTAAGCAGGAAATGCCCGAGATGGTTGGTCGCAAACTGAGATTCGTAGCCCTGGGCATTGCGGCTCAACGGCGGCGCCATGATGCCCGCGTTATTGATCAGCAGGTGCAGCGGGCAGCCTGTCGCCAGAAAGCGCTCGGCAAACTGTTCGATGGACTGGGCGTCCATCAAGTCCAGGGGTTCAAGTTGCAGCTGTGGGTAAGGTTTGAGTGCGGCGCGTGCCTTGGCCAGGTCACGGGCCGGGATGATCACGCGGGCGCCCGCGGCAGCCAGGGTACGGGCGGTGACCAGGCCAATGCCGGAGTAGCCGCCCGTGACAATCGCCACCTTGCCCGAGAGATCGACGCCCCGGATGACTTCGGCGGCGGTGGTTGCTGCTCCATAGCCGCTGTGGATCGGTTTTTGTACTGTGGGCATGACAGAGTCTCCATTGGACGTGTGGTTAACACGCTACCCCTCGAAAGCCGTACTCTGAATACTCGAACATCCCGTTTACATGCGTAAAAGTACGAATATGCCCAGCGACCCGTTTTCCGAGATTCTCACGTTCGTGAATGCCCAATCGGTGATGACCGGCGGCTTCAGCGCGGGCGGCGCCTGGGCCCTGCGTTTTCCCGCGCCGGACAAGATCAAGTTTTTCGGGGTGGTGAAGGGGCAGTGCTGGTTGTGGATGGATGGCGAACTGGCGCCGGTGTTGATTGAGGCGGGCGATGTGTTCCTGCTGTGTGCGCAACGCTCGTTTGTGCTTGCAGGCGATGTGTCGGTCGCGCCTTTGGAAGCGCGGCAATTATTCGCTGACGCCGGCCGCTTCCCGCAAATCGGTGACGGCCAGGGCTGTGTGCAAATCGGCGGCTACGTGCAACTGGACCCGGAGAGTGGCGGCCTGCTGGCCAACGCGCTGCCGCCCCTGATCCACGTGCGAGCCACGTCGCCGCAAGCGACAATCGTGCAATGGCTACTCGGCCAGTTGGCACATGAGGGGCAAGCCAATTTGCTCGGGGCAAGCTTGGCGTCGGCGCAACTGGCGCAGTTGATGTTTATCCAGATCCTGCGGGCCTATGTCGAGACCTCGGGCGTATTACCCGAAGGCTGGCTGCGCACGGTCAGCGACAAGCGCCTGGCCCCCGCGCTGCGCTTGATACACAGCGAGCCGGGGCGTGCCTGGACACTGGAAGACCTGGCTACGGCGGCTGCGATGTCGCGCACCACGTTTTCGCACTACTTCAAGAGCGTTGCCGGGGTACCACCGTTGGCGTACCTGACCGAGTGGCGCATGCGCCTTGCGCAACGAGCGTTGCGCGAGGGGAATCTGTCAGTGGGCGTGTTAGCGCAGTCGTTGGGGTACGGTTCTGAAAGTGCGTTCAGCAACGCCTTCAAGCGAGTGACAGGAAAGGCCCCGAGGCATTATCGGGACGCGTGCCGTCAATCCAGTAGCGCGGCGCCCTTGAGCAGCGCGTAAAGCCCTTCCGGTACCAGTGGCGACTGCGCGGTGAAGCTTGAGCTGCCCTTCCAACTCACCTTGAACGCAAAACCGTTGCTTTCAGCACCGTCAAGATACGGCTGCTCGTATAGGCTCTGATCCGCAAATTGACCATCGTAGACCTGGACGATCTCGTGTCCGGGGTGGCCGTCGTAGGTAAAGATGCTTTCAAGCGTGCCGAGCAGGCGCAGGCTGTGAATCGGCTGCGCCAGTTCCTCCTGGACTTCTCGCACGATGGCCTCGGCGCTGTGTTCACCGAATTCGATGCCACCACCGATGGGGCGAAAGACTGTCTGCTGTTTCACCGCATCCTGGAATTCGTGAACCAGAATTCGACCGTTGCGGTGAAAGATACAAAGGGCAAGCGCCCGGATACGCGGTGCGACCATGGAGTGAAATCCTTGTCTTGGGATCGGTGTTTATTGCGCCTGAAATGTCGCAAGGTACGCCAGCAAGTTGTCGATTTTCTCCTGATCGCTGATCCCCCAGAAAATCATCCGGGTGCCGCTCACCACCTTTTTCGGCGCCTCGATATAGGCGGCCAGCTTGTCCCGCGTCCAGACCACGCCTGAATTTTTCATCGCATCTGAATACTGATAGTCAGTGGTGGTGCCAGCCGGTCGACCAATGATGCCGTTGAGTTGCGGCCCGAAACCGCCCCGTGCATTTTCGCCGACGCTATGGCAACCGCCACAGGTTTTGCTGAACAGCTTTTCACCGGCTTGGGCATCGCCTTCTGCGAGAGCCTGGAGACTGAAGGCCCCACCGATCAAGGCAATGGCCAGTAAAGCGGCGTATTTCATGAATGAGTCCCCACAGGTCGTTCGCCCAACCGCTGCACCAGACGCACCAGGTAGCCGTCCGGGTCTTGCACGATGAACTGCCGCTGCCCCGCTTCCACCTCACCCGCCCGGTACCAAGCGTCCTCAACGTCGCGGAACAGCGGCCAGCCGATGGCAGCCAGACGCTGCAGAACAGGCGCCACGGCAGGCACATCGATTTGCAGGTTAATGCCTCGTCCCAAGGGTTTTTCCAAGGGTGCGGTCAGCCACTGGCCGGCATCCGGATCGTATTGCTCCAGCATGATTTGCGCGCCTTGCAGGTCGAGGTAGGCAAAGCCTTCTTCGGAGCGCTGATAACCAATGTCGAATCCCAACTGGGTGACCCAGAAGTCGAGGCTGCTCGTGAGGGCCGTCACGATGAGTTCGGGGACGAGGGGGTTTCGGATAAACATGAGAATCCTTGGGGTGCCTTTACTTAACGCGCTACGACCTGCCATGACATGGCACAGCGACTGCCCGGCGCAAAACCGTGACGATACTCCTCGCGCAGAGCCTCTGCCAAACGATGATCCGGCGCCAGCGAATGTGCTTGCTCAAATCCCAGCCGCTGATAAAACGGGCTGTTCCAGGGCACGTCGCAAAATGTGGTCAAGGTGACTGCCCGCAACCGGCGCGAGCGAGCCTCATTCATCACGGCCTCAAGCAATTGCCGCCCTGCGCCACGGCCCTGCATGACCTGCGCCACCGACAGTTCATGGATGTGCAGGTCGTCATCAAACATCTGTGCACTGAGAAAACCCTGGACCTGGCCAGCAGTATCCACCGCCACCCAACACGTACCCAACGCGATCAACTGCAGATGACGTTCAACACTCATGACCTCGGCATCGGCCAGCCAGCTCAAGGATTCGATCGCACGAAAGGACTGGGCCGCACTGCGCTCTATTGCAGGTAAACACACTGCGTCGGGTGCGGCGGCAAGGCGGATAACAGTCAGCATGAGGCAACCCGGGATCGTTGAAACACCTGAGATTAACATCTGGAAACAGCCACTCAATTGATATCACCCCACCACTCTGCTTGCATGCCCGCTCCTCTCGGCACAGCGGTTCAGGAGACAAGCGATGAAAACCATGGTGGTCGGTGCAAGCAAAGGATTGGGCAGGGCCTTGATGGAAGGGCTGGGCGGGGTTGGGGATACGCTGATCGGGGTGTCCCGCAGTCGCCCTGATCCCTTGATGTGCAGCACTGGCGCCGAGGTGCGCTGGGTGGAAGCAGACCTTGGCATGCCTGGCCAAGCGGCGCACGTCATCGAGCAGGCGGTGGCGGCAGGCGGGCTGGACACACTGATCTATAACCTGGGCATCTGGGAGGCGCGGGCGTTTGATCCGGCGTACAGCTTTCTCACCGACGAGGACACGCAACTGGAAGCCATCGTCAGTTGCAACATCACCGCACCGCTGTTGTTGATCAAGCGGCTGCTGCCGGTGTTATTGAAGAGCCCTCAGCCGCGCATCATCCTCACCGGCTCGACCTCGGGACTGCCCCAGAGCGGCCGGCCCGAAGTGGCGTTCGGCGCCTCGAAATTCGCCTTGCGCGGCATCGCCGATGCGCTGCGTGAAGGCTATCGCCAGCAACGCCTGGGTGTCACTTGCCTGAACCTGGGCTATCTGAATACCGAAGATTCCTTGAGCACCTCACGCACCCAGGCCGAACAGCGCGGTGAGGGCCAATTGATTCCGGTGCATGACGTGGTGCAGGTGGTGCGTATGGTCTTGAGCCTGTCCGGCGCCAGTTTCGTCAAGGAGCTGACATTGCCGGCGCTGCTGGATGAACGCTTCTAGCAGGTTTCGCCAGTGGAGCGCCCTGCCCTGACGCAATTCAAAGGCAACCAAATGACCACCCATCGCAAAAAAAACATCCAATCGAACCTATTCAACGGCGCCCCACTCCACCTTACTTAACCCGGATGGTGGAGTAAGGATCATGGCTCAGCCATCGATATTGGTGCTGGAAGACGACGAAATCATTCGCTCGTTGATGGTAGATGTACTGGAGGATTTCGGCGCGGTGGTGACCTCGTTCCCGTCCGCAGACGAAGGAATGATTTTTCTTGAACGGGCCAGTGATCCGGTAGACTTGATTGTCAGCGATATCCAGATGCCCGGCCTGCTCAATGGCTACGACTTGAGCAAGGTGGTCGCCCATCGCTGGCCGACGCTGCCGGTGGTGCTGACCTCGGGCAACACCGCAATGGCCTCGCAGTTGGGCAGCACCGTGCGGTTCCTGCCCAAGCCATGGACCACCAAGCGCCTGATCGACTGCGTGCAGTCGGCCCTGGTGCAGGGTTCGCCCATGCACTGATAGCATCGCGATATCAGCCAAGGCGAACTTCACGGCGACTCCTGCGGTCAGTTATTAAGCAACCTTACATGGCCAGCAGGCCCCCAGTTCGAGTTTACTGAATGCATTCACAGGCCCATGACGTTAGTGCGCCCCCTGTACTTGAAGCCCTGCGGTCGGGTACCGCTTTACTGCACGTCGCCCTGGAAAAGCGCTTGCCGTTTTTCTCCCCGCAGCTCGATCACACTCGGTATAAACGCCTGCTCCAGGCCTATTACGGGTTCTACAACCCTCTGGAAACGACGCTGAACGACAGCGGCTTGATCCCCGTGGGGTTTGATCAGATGCTGCGTCGCAAAACTCCCACCTTGCTGACGGATCTTCACGCCCTGGGCCTGGACGCCCGAGCCATCGCCGCCCTTCCCCATTGCATGTCGCTACCGCTCCTCGACACGCCGGCCGCCTGCCTGGGCGCGCTGTATGTGTTGGAAGGCGCCACCCTGGGCGGGCAAATCCTGCGCCGGGAAATGGCCCAGCGCCTGGGACTGGATGCCGACAACGGCGGCGCGTTTCTCAACGTGTACGGCGCTGAAACCGGTCGGCGCTGGAAAGACTTTCTCGACTACCTGAGCCATGTGCCCCTCGATGCGCACGCCAAACTGCGCGCCGTGAACGCGGCCCGCTCGACATTCAGCTGCTTTGAGCAATGGCTCGACAGCCAGGAGGTACTGCTATGAAACCCGAAGATTTTGAAGAGTTGCTTGCCAACTGTGCAGACGAACCCATCCGCTTCCCGGGGGCCATCCAGCCCCACGGTGCGCTGCTGACCCTGTCCGAGCCGGACCTGCATATCGTGCAGGTGAGCGCCAACGTAGCCGAACTGTTCAACCACTCACCGGAATCCCTGCTGGGCCAGCCGCTGCACACATTGATCGGCATTGAACATGCCGAAGCCGTCCGGGCCATGGTCACGCAAAACAGCTTTTTCGACGCCGCACCGCTGCACATGACCCTCAACGGCGCCGAGTTCGAAGGCTTGCTGCACCGCCATCAGGATGTGCTGGTGCTGGAGTTCGAACCACGGCTCAAGGACTTCCAGCCGCGGGCACTCAATGGTCGGACCAGCAACCTGGGCAAGATGCTGCAACGCCTGCAGGCAGCGAAAACCCTGCAAGCCTTGTATGAAATCAGCGTCAACGAAATCCAGGCCATGACCGGCTACGACCGGGTGCTGATTTATCGTTTCGAAGAGGAAGGCCACGGCCAGGTGATCGCCGAAGCGTCCGCCCCGTCGATGGAATTGTTCAACGGCCTGTTCTTCCCGGCGTCTGACATCCCCGAACAAGCCCGGGAGCTGTACCGCACCAATTGGCTGCGGATCATCCCCAATGCCGATTATGAGGCAGTGCCGCTGGTGCCCAGGTTGCGCCCGGACACCGGCCAGCCCCTGGACCTGAGCTTCGCCACCCTGCGCAGCGTGTCGCCGATTCACTGCCAGTACATGAAAAACATGGGGGTGCTGTCGTCCATGAGCATCTCCCTGATGGCCGGCGACAAACTCTGGGGCCTGATCAGTTGCGGCAACCGCCAGCCGCTGCTGGTGCCCAATGATTTGCGCACCGCGTGCCAGACCATCGGCCAGGTGCTGTCGTTGCAGATCAGCGCCATGGAGGCCCTGGACCTAAGCCGCCAGCGCGAAGAAAAAGTCGAGGCCCTGGCCTTGCTCAGCCAGGCCATGCAGGCCTCGCCCGCAAACGTCTTCGATGGCCTGGCGCAGCGTCCGCAATTGCTGATGGACCTGACCCTCGCAGGCGGTGTGGCAATCATCGAAGACAAGCAACTGCACCGTTACGGCAATTGCCCGGAACCTAAGCAGATTCGCGCCCTGCACAAGTGGCTGCAAGAGGCCGGGCAGCCGGTGTTTGCCAGCCATAACCTGGCCTCGGTTTACCCGCCGGCGGCTGAATACCAGCACGTAGCCAGTGGCGTGCTGGCCATGAGCTTGCCCAAGCCGGTGGACAACGGCGTGTTGTGGTTTCGTCCCGAAGTGAAGGAAAACATCAACTGGAGCGGCGACCCGAACAAACCCCTGGACCTGGAAAGCACCGACGCGGGCCTGCACCTTCGCCCACGCACCTCGTTTGAAATCTGGAAGGTGGAGATGGCCGGCATTTCCACCAAATGGAGCCACGGTGACCGCTTCGCCGCCAACGACCTGCGCCGCTCGGCCCTGGAAAATGACCTGGCCCGCCAGGTGCTGCGTGAACAACAGGCGGTGCGCGCCCGAGATGAACTGGTGGCGGTGGTTTCCCACGACCTGCGCAACCCGATGACGGTGATCTCGATGCTCTGCGGCATGATGCAAAAGGCCTTCAGTTCCGATGGCCCACACACCTCGCGACGGATTTCCTCGGCCATCGATACCATGCAACAAGCCGCCGGGCGCATGAATGTGCTGCTGGAAGATTTGCTCGACACCTCGAAGATCGAAGCCGGGCGCTACACCGTCAAGCCGGTGGCCCTGGACGTGAGCCAGATGTTCGAGGAGGCCTATTCACTGCTCGCGCCCCTGGCGATGGAAAAGGGCATCGACCTGTCCTTCAATGCCGAACCCGGGCTGCAAATCCATGCCGACCCGGAACGGTTGTTCCAGGTGCTGTCGAACCTGATCGGCAACGCCATCAAGTTCACCCCGCGCCAGGGCAATATCGGCATCAGTGCGTTGAGCAATGGCGAAGAGATCGTGTTTTCGGTGCGTGACTCCGGCGAAGGGATCGCCCCTGATCAGTTGCCTCACGTGTTTGATCGCTACTGGACGCAAACCGAAAACAATCCCACCGGCAGCGGCCTGGGCTTGTACATCACCCAAGGCATCGTGCAGGCCCACGGCGGGCGGATCGAGGCTGAGAGTGAGTTGGGGCGAGGCAGCGAGTTTCGGTTTACGGTGCCCAAGCCGGCTTGAAACGGCGCCTCATCGAGACGGCGAAGCATATGGAAACCCAAAGGCCCGGAACGCCGGACCGGGCCAGGGCCACTGATCAGGACGCACTCAAAGGGAGGTGAATGCGCACACTTCACGTCCTTTCTAATGAGAGCCAACATCTATGTCCTTTCCAATCATTGGCAGCGCTTTCCATATCCAATCCTTCAATGGACCCACTCATTCGCCTCAAGCCACTCAACCCGTCCAACCTGTTCAGCCGGCCCCCAAACCAAACGATGAGCCCTCGCGTAGCAGTTCCAACCAGCAAAGTTTTCAGTCGAACAGCAGTAATCTGAGCGGTTTGGGACCCAATTTGCTCTGACCGTTAAGCCTTCCTAAACCGGCAACACCACCACGGCGGCCAACCCGCCACACGGGCGATTCTCCAACGTCAGCGTTCCACCGTGTTCCAGGACAATCGCCCGTGCCGTGGAAAGGCCCAAACCGACCCCGCCGGTACTTTTATTGCGTGAGCCTTCCAGCCGAAAGAACGGCAGGAACACCTGCTCATGCTGCTCCTGCGGGATGCCCGGGCCACGGTCCAGTACCCGTATCGTCACCACGCCCGGACTCTGTTGCAGTTCGATTTCCGGCGCCCGCCCGTAGTGGATCGCATTGTCCATCAGGTTGGTCATCACTCGCTTGAGCCCCAGCGGGCGACCGAAATACACCAGCCGTGGCGGGCCATTGAAGGTGATGTCGATGGACTGGTCGCGGTAATCGTCAATCACCGTTTGCAGCAACTCAGCGAGGTCAAGTTGGGTAGCCTGTTCCAGACGCGCATCGTCGCGAAAGAATTCCAGCGCGGTGTTGATCATCGCCTGCATCTCGTCGACATCCCGGAACAGGCGGTGCTGCTGGTCGGCATCTTCGATGAATTCCCCCCGCAGGCGCAGGCGGGTCAGCGGCGCACGCAGGTCATGGGAAATCGCGGCGAGCATCTGGGTGCGGTCCTGGATGAAGTGCTGCAACTGCGCCTGCATGCCGTTGAACGCGAGAATCGCCTGGCGGATTTCCTGGGGGCCGACCGGCTCGATAGGCGGCGCACGAAAGTCGGCGCCGAAACGTCGCACACCCTGGGCGAAATACTGCAGCGGCCGGGCCAGGCGCCGGGTGGCGATCAGCGTGACCAGCGCGGTGGAAATCAGTACGAGCATCAGCACGATCAGGCTTCGCGGGCCTTCCGCCAGGCCCCAGCTGCGCGACGGCGCGCTGAACATCAGCCAGGATTCATCCACCAGTTGCACCACCAGCGCATAGCGCCCGCCGGGGCCAGGCCAGTCGGACGGTTCGTAGGCTTCCATTCGCCGCTCCGGCCCCTTGAGCAGCTGTTTGAACACCTGGTCGGAGTGAAACCCCGGGTCTTCCAGAACCGGCACATCAATGCCTGTGCGGGTGGCCGACCAACTCACATTGAAGCTGTCATCGGCCACTGCCCGAGTCAGTTGCGCGCGCTGGGACGGCTCCGCCGCTTCGATCATCCGCACGATCACCGCGACCTTCTCCAACAGGCCGGTTTCACCCAACGGCGGCCTGGCCCAAACGCCAGCCAGTTGCACAAACAGCGCATTGAAGGCCAGCGCTGTGAGCATCGCAATCAGGATGGTCAGGGCAATCCAGCGGGCCACGGTGTCCCGAGGTTTGAAGCGGCTCATGAGCGGGTCACCGCGACGGTGAACTGGTAACCACCGTTGCGCACGGTACGAATCATCGCCGGGCGCTTGGTGTCGAACTCCAGCTTGCGTCGCAGGCGGCTGACCTGCACGTCGATGCTGCGGTCGAACGCGTCGTGGCTATGGCCCCGCGCCAGGTTCAGCAATTGCTCGCGGGTGAGCACGCGCTGCGGGTGTTCGACGAACACCAGCAGCAGGTCGAACTCCCCGGACGACAACGGGATCATCACCTGGTCCGGCGAGCGCAACTCACGGCGCGTCAGGTCCAGTTGCCAGCCGGCGAAACGAATCAGCGGGCGCGACACGTCGCCCAACGTCGGCCGGTTTTCACCCGCCCGACGCAGTACGGCGCGCACCCGGGCAAGTAATTCACGGGCATCGAAAGGTTTGCTCAGGTAATCATCGGCGCCCATTTCCAGGCCCACCACGCGATCACTCAGTTCGCCCATGGCGGTCAGCATGATCACCGGTGTTGCGTATTGCTGGCGCAGGCGCTGGCACAGCAACAGGCCGTTATCCCCCGGCAGCATCAGGTCGAGGATGATCAGGTCGGCAGGTGTACGCTCCATGGCCGCCCACAGCTCGGCGCCATTGGCGGCGGTCTCGACCGTGTAGCCATGTTGCAGGAAGAATTTCTTCAGCAGGGCGAGGACCTCGAGGTCATCGTCCACGATTAAAAGATGGCTCACCGATGGGCATCACTTGGTCTTGTCGATGCACCATCTAAAACCATTCGACGCGGCCCGTCATATATTTCAATCGTGCAATAAAGCGTCAACGGCGCAATAAAGCAGACATCTTTGCGCAAGCTGCGGCTGCCAGCATCGGCTTCCTTTTCCCGGAGACTGACCCCATGCGCTCACTGACGTACCCCCAGCACCTGGCTCGCCAGGCGGTGTTGTTGCTGACTGTGTCTTACCTCACAGGCTGCGCGAGCCCGGCCAACGTAACGAGTACCACACGCTGCGCACAGGTTTCCTACCCGGTGTATGACCCCGCCGAACCAGTCAACCGGGGCGTGTTCGCCTTCAACCGCGCGGTGGATGACTACGCCCTGGCGCCTGTAGCCCGAGGCTACCGATACATGCCGGAGTTTTTCCAGCAGGGTGTGCATAACTTCGCCAGCAACTTCAGCGAGCCCAAGGTCTTCATCAACGACCTGCTGCAAGGCAACCCACGGCGCTCGATCAACACCCTGGGACGTTTTGCGGTGAACACCACCGTGGGGATCGTCGGCTTGATTGATGTCTCGGACCCGCTGGGCATCCCTCGCCACACCGCCGACTTCGGCCAGACCTTTGGCGTGTGGGGGATTGGCAACGGGCCGATTGTCGAACTGCCGTTGCTGGGCACCGGCAACAGCCGCGATGCGGCGGGCAAGGTCCTGAACTTCCTGGTGGCGCCGCTGGGCGACAGCGATACTGTGCAAACCCTGGGCACCATCAGCCTGGTGGGTGGCACAGTGGACACGCGCGCCTCGTTGCTGCCGCTGACCGACAGCCTGCAAAAGCTGCCGGACTACTACAGTGCCTTGCGTAACGTGGTGGCCGAACACCGCGCGGCCTTTGTGCTGGAGGGCAAGCAGGGGGCGACGTCGCCTCAGGCCGATAATTGTGCACAGGGAGCCGGCGATGATTTCTGAATCAAGCTCACTGGTCCTGCAACGTCAGGTTCGTAAACGCGGGACCAGCGCCCTGCTCTGCCGGGAGACCCGCCTGAGCCTGTCGTCGGAGCAGGGCCGCCTGGTGCTGAGCCGCTATGTCGAACGGTACAGCCCGCAGGGTGTGCGCTGGGTCGAGCGCCAGCACAGTGTGGCCCTGGCCGAAGTGCTGCGCTGGATGATTGCCGAAGGCGAGACCTGCGCCACGCAGTCATGATTTGAGATGAAAGGTTTATAGCCCGGGCCAGTGGGCGCCGGGTAATTTGCGGCTCGCCCGGGTATCGCGCCTTAACAAAACGCTGACATTCAATGCGTTACCTTTTCGGCCCAACCTTGCCCAGAGCCGTTGCCTTGATGCCTCACCCCGACACACTTCCCGCTGTACTCGCCGGCCCGTTGCTGCGACGCCTGGAACCGCGGCGCCTGGTGATGTGGCTGGTGGGAAGTCGTCCCCTGGCATTGACCCTGAGGCTGCAAGTCGCCCAAGGCGCGGCGCTCGATATCGAGTTGGACGCCAGCCAATGCAAGGTGGTGCCCGTCGGGCGCCAGGCCTTTATCCACCTGATCGACGTACCGCTGGCGGAAGCCCTGCCCCAGGACGTGAGCATAGGCTACGACCTGCTGGTAAACCGTGCCGGTATCGCCGAATGGGCGCCGCACCTGCTCTACCCGGGCGCACAAGGCCCGCATTTCGTCCTGCACAGCCGCATCCACCAATTGGTCCACGGTTCCTGCCGCAAGCCCCATCACAGCGCAGCCGACGGTTTGCTGTGTGTCGACCGGCTGCTGGCCGCATCGAACACCCTGGAGGAACGCCCGGCCTTGTTGATGATGAGTGGCGACCAGGTCTACGCCGACGATGTCGCGGGGCCGATGCTGCGGGCCATTCATGCGCTGATCACGCGCCTCGGCCTGTTCGACGAACACCTCGACGGTGCCGTCGTCGACAACAGCGCCGCGCTTTATGAGCATGCCGCCAGCTACTACCATCGAGCCGACCTGTTGCCCGCCCTGAAGAGCAACGAGACCCTGCGCGAGCGTTTTTTTGGCGGGGTGAAGAAGCCTATTTTCACCAGCAGCAGCGCCGACAACCACCTGGTGACTTTTGCCGAAGTCATGGCGATGTACCTGCTGGCGTGGTCGCCCGTACCGTGGCAGCTGATCACACCGCAAGCGCCGCAACTGCGCGCCGAAGGGCACGTACGCTATGGGCACGAGCAAGTGCAGATCGACACGTTCCGTGGCGGCCTGGGTGGCGTGGCCAGGGTGTTCGCCCACCTCTCCTGCCTGATGATCTTCGACGATCACGACATCACCGACGACTGGAACCTCAGCGCCCAATGGGAAGAAACCGCCTACGGGCATCCGTTCTCCAAGCGCATCATCGGCAACGCACTGCTGGCCTACATGCTGTGCCAGGGCTGGGGCAATAACCCGGATGCGTTCGATACGGTGATCGGCAAAACCCTGGCGCTCACCACACAGGCCCACGACAACTACCTGCAGCCTGACGCTCAAGATGAGCTGGTGGATGACCTGCTGAAGTTCCAGCAATGGCATTACGTGCTGCCCACCACCCCCGCACTGGTAGTGCTCGACACCCGTACCCGGCGCTGGCGCAGCGAGTTCAACCTCAAGCAACCCTCCGGCCTGCTGGACTGGGAAGCACTGAGCGAACTGCAACAGGAGCTGCTGGATCACCCTTGCGCGATAATCGTTTCACCGGCGCCGATCTTCGGCGTCAAACTGATCGAAACCGTGCAGAAGGCCTTCAGCTGGTGCGGCTACCCGCTGCTGGTGGACGCGGAAAACTGGATGGCCCACCGCGGCGCAGCACAGGTGATCCTCAACATCTTTCGTCACTCCCGCACACCGGGCAACTACGTGATCCTCTCGGGAGACGTGCACTACTCGTTCGTCTATGAAGTGCTGATTCGCCACCGCAATGCCGGTCCAAAAATCTGGCAGATCACCAGCAGCGGCATCAAGAACGAATTCCCGCCGCGCTTGCTGGAATGGTTCGACCGTCTCAATCGATGGCTCTACTCACCGCGCTCACCGCTGAACTGGTTCACCCGTCGCCGACTCATGCAGGTAGTGCCGCATATTCCGGAACACGCTGAAGCGGGCGAACGGCTCTGGAATTCTGCCGGGATCGGGCAGGTGTTTTTTAACCGGCAGGGGCAGCCTGAGGCGATTTATCAGCACAATGCCAATGGGGCGCCCAGGACCAGGATGGCGGCGCCTGATCAGAAGCTGAACCCAAGCAAGTAGTGGCTTTTAGCCACACTCTCACTAGACCAAAGACCCCCTTCTAAGCGCCAAGGCGCCGTTGTACAGTACCGCCAGCCACGGAGTATCGGCATCAATTTTGGCTGGCCCCAGGAGCCAGTCCACGCAGGGAGTGCGCAATGGACGATACATCCGGCAGCGAACCGTCAAGGAAGGACTTTTGCGACCTTAACGCCGACATGCTGCATGCCATCATGGAGCTGGTCAGCGACGGGATCTGGGACTGGAACGCCAACACCGGGTTCGTCTACCGCAACCCCGGCTGGTACGAAATGCTCGGCTATGCCCATCACTCCCTGGAAAACAGCGTATTCACCTGGGAAAACGTGATTCATCCCGATGACTATCCCCAAGTGATGGTGCTGTTTGATAACTACATCAACCGCCGCACCACTCACTATCAAGCCGAATACCGCTGCCGCAAGAAAGACGGCTCCTACCTGTGGATCGAAGACCGCGGCTACGTGATCGCACGTAACGACGACGGCTCGGTGGCACGCATGGTCGGCGCCCACCGCAGTATCCAGGCGCGCAAACAGTCCATCGAACAGCTGGAGCGCCGCAATCAATCCCTTGAAGCCCTGGTGGCCGAGCGCACCCGCGAGCTGTCGCGGGTCAATCAACAACTGCAGTTGCAACTGGACGAGAATCGCTCCCTGGCCGAACGCGACGCCTTGACTCGCGTGGCCAATCGTTACCGCCTTGAACGCGTCCTGCTGGAAGAGTGCGCTCGCGCCCAACGGTTTCGCCTGCCGCTGTCGCTGATCGCCATGGACATTGACGACTTCAAGCCCATCAACGATCAGCACGGCCATGCCGTAGGCGATGAAACCCTGGTGCGCGTGGTGGAATGCCTGGAGGCCTGCATTCGCCACGGCGACTTGCTGGCCCGCTGGGGCGGCGATGAATTCATGGTCATCGTGCCCAAAAGCACGTTGGAGACCGCGCGGGAATTGGCCGAGCGGATGCGCTGTGCGCTCAAGGACTTGCCCGCCGTGGGCAGCTTCAAAGTGACGTTGAGCCTCGGCGTGGTAGAGCGACGCAACGATGAGTCACCCGCCTGCCTGATGGCCAGGGCCGATCAGGCGTTGTATCGCTCCAAGGCGGCGGGCAAGGACACGGTTTCTTCGTGAAACCTCAGCGAACCGGCGGCGCGTACTGGATCCCGCCGTTGCTCCACAGGGCATTAAGGCCGCGCTTGATCTTCAGCACGCTGCCCTGGCCGATGTTGCGCTCGAACACCTCGCTGTAGTTGCCCACTTGCTTGACGATCTGCACGACCCAGTCCTTGCGCAGTTTCAGGTCCTTGCCGTAGTCACCGTCTGCGCCGAGCAAACGGGCGACGTCCGGGTTCTTGCTGGACTTGGCTTGCTCTTCAACGTTCTGCGAAGTGATGCCCATTTCCTCGGCATTGAGCATGGCGAACAACGTCCATTTGACGATGCTGAACCACTCGTCGTCGCCCTTGCGCACCAGCGGGCCCAATGGCTCCTTGGAAATCACTTCCGGCAACACCACGAACTCATCCGGGTGAGCCATCTTGATCCGCTGGGCGTACAGCCCCGACTGGTCGGTAGTAAGCACGTCGCAGCGGCCCGCTTCGAGGCCCTTGGCACTTTCGTCAGCAGTGTCGAAGGTAATCGGCGTGTACTTCAGGCCGTTGGCGCGGAAGTAATCCGAGACGTTCAGCTCGGTGGTGGTGCCGGCCTGGATGCAGATGGTCGCGCCGTCCAGGTCCTTGGCGCTCTTCACACCGAGCTTGGTGTTCACCAGGAACCCGATGCCGTCGTAGTAGGTCACGCCGGTGAACACCATGCCCATGCCCGCGTCACGGGAACTGGTCCAGGTGGTGTTGCGGGAAATCAGGTCGATCTCGCCGGATTGCAACGCAGTGAAACGCTCCTTGGCGGTCAACTGGCTGAACTTCACTTTCGACGCGTCACCAAAGAGTGCTGCGGCGACGGCGTGGCACACGTCCACATCAATGCCGGTCATCTTGCCGTTGGCGTCCGGCACGCCAAAACCCGGTAACCCATCACTGACCCCACACTGGATAAAACCCTTCTTCTGGATCGCATCCAGGGTCGCCCCCGCGTGTGCGCTTGCGGCCAGCCCCAATAGTGCTGCGGCGGTGAATGCCGCCAACGTGGATTTCATGTGCTTCATGCAAGGCGCTCCCTGTCGGTCTTTATTATTCGGCGCCACAAACCCGCGCCGTTTATAGTGTTGCCGGTCAGTATCAACGGCTTTACACCTTGGCCACAAACGACGTTTAGGCAAAGGCTCCTTCCGATTTGGAATGAACTTCTCATGATCTCGAAACGCTTGACCCCTTCGATGACCGCCCTGCAGTGCTTCGAAGCCGCCGCCCGCCACCTGAGTTTCACCCGCGCTGCCGAAGAACTGCACCTGACCCAGAGCGCGGTGAGCAAGCAGGTGGCACAGCTCGAAGAGATGCTCTGCCACCCGCTGTTCCAGCGGGTACGCCAGCGTTTGTACCTGTCGCCGGCGGGCTCGCTGTACCTGGAGGAAGTACGCAAGATCCTCAACCAGGTGGATATTTCCAGCCGCTACATCCTCACCTACGGTGGCGAGACCGAAGTGCTGCGCATCGCCACCCAGCCGACCTTCGGTGACCGCTGGCTGGTGCCCAAGCTCAAGGATTTTGCCGCGCGCCATCCCAATATCCACCTGGACGTGCGCAACGAACTGGAGCCGTTCGACGTGTTGCAGGCCAAGGCGGATATCGCGTTTTTCTTCGGCCAGGGAGCGTGGCCGGGGGCGACTTGCATCGAGTTGTTTCGCGAAGCCGTGGTGCCGGTCTGTGCCCCCGGGTTTGTTGCCGCTGGCAGCGACGCCTCGTCCCGCCACACCTTGCTGCAATGCACCTCGCGCCCGGAAGCCTGGCACGAGTGGTTTCTGGAACAGGGCCTGCACTCGCAAAACAGCTACCACGGGCCGCGTTTCGACACGTTCTACATGTGCATCCGCGCCGCGCAATCGGGGTACGGCGTGGCGTTGGTGCCACAGTATCTGGTGGCCGAGGAATTGGCGAACGCCAGCCTGATGATCCCCTGGGATTACAGAATGCCGAGTGCCGGCGCGCACTTTATCGCCCATGCCGAACATGCCGGGGAGATCCCGAAAGTGAAGGCGTTCCTGAACTGGATGGTGGATGTGGCGAGGGAGCTTGCTCCCTCGCCATAGCACATCCCGACTTTTAATAATGACCCGGCGACTTTATTTCGTTTGCGGGGCAAGGCGGCTCACGGCTTAGATAAAAGGACGCATCCTATTCTTGAGTCCCGGATCCATGAGCCGCGAAACCATCAGCCAGTCGATTTCCATCGTCCACCCCATCAGCCTCAGCCATGGCCGGAACGCCGAAGTCTGGGACACCACCGGCAAGCGCTTCATCGATTTCGTCGGCGGCATCGGCGTGCTCAACCTGGGCCACTGCCACCCGCGTGTGGTGGAGGCGATCCGCGACCAGGCCACCAGGCTCACCCACTACGCCTTCAATGCTGCGCCTCACGCGCCCTACATCGAACTGATGGACCGTCTTACTGCATTCATCCCGGTGGATTACCCGGTCAGTGGCATGCTCACCAACAGTGGTGCGGAAGCGGCGGAAAACGCCCTGAAAATTGTCCGCGGCGCCACTGGCCGCACCGCCGTCATCGCCTTTGACGGTGCGTTTCACGGGCGCACGCTGGCGACGCTCAATCTCAACGGCAAGGTCGCGCCCTACAAGCAAAAAGTCGGCGTATTGCCGGGGCCGGTGTTCCACCTGCCCTACCCCAGCCGCGACAACGGCGTGACCTGCGGCGAAGCACTCAAGGCGATGGACCGCCTGTTCAGCGTGGAAATCGACGTCGACGACGTGGCCTGTTTCATCATCGAACCCGTGCAGGGCGAAGGTGGTTTCCTGGCGCTGGACGTGGAATTTGCCCAGGCCCTGCGACGCTTCTGCGATGAGAAAAACATCCTGTTGATTGCCGATGAAATCCAGTCCGGCTTCGGCCGCACCGGCCAGCGCTTCGCCTTCTCACGCCTGGGCATCGAACCGGACCTGATCCTGCTGGGCAAAAGCATCGCCGGCGGTGTGCCGTTGGGTGCGGTGGTGGGTCGCAAGACATTGCTCGACAACCTGCCCAAAGGCGGCCTCGGCGGCACCTACTCCGGTAACCCGATTGCCTGCGCGGCGGCCTTGGCCACCCTGGACGAAATGACGGACGAGCACCTGCAAGGTTGGGGCACGCAGCAGGAAGAAGCGATCGTCAGTCGCTATGAATCATGGTGTTCGAAAAGGCTCTCCCCCTACCTCGGCCGCTTGACCGGCGTGGGCGCCATGCGTGGCATCGAACTGGCCAACGCCGACGGCAGCCCGGCGCCACAACAACTGACCCAGCTGCTGGCACTGGCCCGCGAGGCGGGTTTGTTGCTGATGCCCAGCGGCAAATCGCGGCATATCATCCGCCTGCTGGCGCCGTTGACGATTGAAGCGGCGGTGCTGGAGGAAGGGCTGGATATTCTTGAAGAGTGTTTGGCGAAGTTGGCTTAAAAACCAGAAAGCCCGGCGGGAAGCCGGGCTTCGAACGGAAAACGTCAGTGGACGAGTCGGGCGACGCCAAAGGCGATGGCAGACAAGGCGCCAGCTGTTCCGACAAACCATTTCAGCAGGCGGGTTTCCAACGATTGCATATCCGTTCTGAAATTGGCGATTGAGAGATCCAACCTGGAGGTTGCTTCGAGCAGGTCGATTTTGGTCTGCATCAGATCGGACTTGGTGGCCATGTGCTCCTGCATGCCATCCAGCTTCGTCTCGATGCGCTCCAATCTTGCCTCAACTTGTGAAATACGCTTTTCCAAATCGTTTTCTCCTCCGTTGCCCCCACCGCCTGCGCCGCCTTTGCGGTCGTAGCCTGATGACGAACCTTGACGGTACTCCTGGCGAAGATAGCTCACATTATCCTTGAGGTCATTCGCCATTTCAGGCCTCCTTCTTTTGGGTCAAAGCATTCAGTCCATCAGCTACACCTTCCATGCAGTCGATAAACTCATTCAGCTTCACCCATGCTTCATCTGCCGCCTGTTTTACATCCACGTCTTCACTATGTTTGAGCGCACCGGACAAGCTAATGATGCCGGAGCCGAGCCTAGCAATTGCACTGTGATACTGACCGAGAATAATGACTAGTTCCCCGGCTGTTACGGCCTTTGCCTCACCCACGTTGTCGTCGCCTTCCATGTCGACCCCCATCTGTTTTGGTGACGCAGATAACCACGCCCTCAAACACAAACCAACGCACAGATTGCTACCAAATCCGACGATCCAGCGCACTATTACCAAATCCGAAAGAATCCATCTTCCGTTTAGCCCTTTCTCTCCCCGCGCCAGGGCTTTATCCTTGTCAGCAACAAACTGAAACGTTTCATCATTCCACCAAACCATCGACCGCCCGTGTTCAACGCCCTTGTGCGAACGCGCCAGGCCGCTGTTTGCGTTTCAAAACCATAAAATATTAAGACCCCATTTTGCCTATGCCTGCTTTCCCAAACCTGCGCCTGTGCGCTGCGCTGTTACCGTTCGGCCTGATCAACTGTGCCCAGGCCGCACCTGCCTTTGACGCTGAATCACCGTGGATGCTGGGTGATTTCGGCGGCACTCGGACAGCGCTGTCTCAACAAGGCTACGACTTCAAATTCGACTACACCGGCGAAATGGGCAGCAACCTGCACGGCGGCTCGGATCACGACCGCACTGCGCGCTACAGCGACCAATTCGGCCTGGGCACGCACCTGGATCTGCAGAAGATCCTCGGCTGGCACGACGCCGAGTTCCAGTTGACGGTAACCGAGCGCAGCGGCAACAACATCACCAATGACCGGGTCAACGATCCGCGTGTGGGCGGTTTTACCTCGTCCCAGGAAGTCTGGGGCCGTGGCCAGACCTGGCGCCTGACGCAGATGTGGTACCAGCAGAAATTCTTCGACCAAAAGCTCGACATCAAGGCCGGGCGCTTTGGCGAAGGTGAAGACTTCAACAGCTTCCCCTGCGACTTCCAGAACCTCGCATTCTGCGGCTCGCAGGTCGGTAACTGGGTTGGCAGCATCTGGTACAACTGGCCGGTGAGCCAGTGGGCGTTGCGGGTCAAATATCACCTGACGCCCGAGTTGTACACCCAGGTCGGCGCCTACGAACAGAACCCGTCCAACCTCGATCGCGGCAACGGCTTCAAGCTCAGCGGCAGCGGCACCCAAGGCGCCCTGCTCCCGGTTGAGCTGGTGTGGACGCCTACGCTGAACGGCCTGCCCGGCGAATACCGCGCCGGCTACTACTACAGCAGCGCCAAGGCCAGCGATGTGTATAAAGACCGCAACGACCAGCCGGCAGCCCTCAGCGGCGAGGCCTATCGCAGCGCCTCCAGCAAGCACGGGGTGTGGCTGGGGGTGCAGCAGCAAGTCACCAGCCTGGCCAGCGACCATTCGCGGGGCTTGAACGTGTTCGCCAACGGCACGATGCACGACAAGAAAACCAACGCTGTGGATAACTACGTGCAAGCCGGCGTGGTCTACAAGGGCCTGTTCGACGCCCGCGCCAAGGACGATATCGGTTTCGCCGTGGCCCGGGTGCACGTCAACCCGGCCTACCGCAAGAATGCCGAGGCAAGCAACCAGGCCCACGCGGTATACGACTTCGATGACCCGTCCTACCTGCCGATTCAACACACGGAATACAGCGCTGAGCTCTATTACGGCATCCATGTCACCCAGTGGCTGACGGTGCGCCCGAACCTGCAATACATCCGTCACCCCGGAGCCGTGGCCCAGGTGGATGACGCGCTCATCGGCGGGATCAAGCTGCAAAGCTCATTCTGACGTTGTAAGTAAATTCTGAAGAAAACGAATTAGCCCTGAACCAAGCCTGCGCCGGAACGTCATCTACAGTGAACTGTGCGCAATCAATTCAAAACGTAACGGAGAACCACACTATGAGCACTGATGGTGCTTCAAGTCCAAGTCGCCTGCTGCCCAGGCTGCTGGGGATCTTGCTGCTGATAATGGGCCTGGCCTTGTTGGCCGGGGGGATCAAGCTGAGCATGCTCGGCGGGTCGCTGTATTACCTGCTGGCCGGTCTCGGCATCACCGTCACAGGCCTGTTGCTGCTGGCAACACGCCGTGCGGCGCTGGGCTTGTACGCACTGGTGCTGTTTGCCAGCACCGTATGGGCGCTGTGGGAAGTCGGCCTGGACTGGTGGCAACTGGTACCGCGCCTGGCCCTGCTGTTTGCCCTCGGCATCGTCATGCTGCTCCCGTGGTTCCGCCGTCCGTTGCTGCGTGGCCAAGCCTCGCCGCTGGGCACTGGCGCGCTGAGCGTCGCGGTCGTACTGGCCGGCGCCGCTGCATTGGCCAGCCAATTCACCGACCCGGGCGCCATGGTCAAGAAAGGCCAGCTGGACCGCGATGCGGTACCGGGCATGGCCAGCACTGCGCCAGCCCAGGCTGATGGTGACTGGAACTCCTATGGCCGTTCGGCCTTCGGTGATCGTTACTCGCCACTCGCACAGATCACTCCGGAAAACGCCCACAAGCTGGTTCCAGCCTGGACCTTCCGTACTGGCGACATCCCTGGCCCAGGCGATCCCGGTGAAACCACCGCGGAAAACACCCCGCTGAAAGTCAACGGCATGCTCTACGTGTGCACGCCCCACAGCCAGGTGATTGCCCTGGACCCGGACACCGGCAAGGAAATCTGGCGTTTCGACCCGAAGATCAGCAGCGAAGGTGCTGCCAACTTCAAGGGTTGGGCGCACATGACCTGCCGTGGCGTGTCGTATCACGATGACGCGGTCTATGCCTCGGAACAGAGCCCGACTGGCAGCGCCAGCCCGGCCGCCGCGCCGAATGCCTGCCCGAAACGCATCTTCGTCCCTACCGCCGACACCCGTCTGATCGCCCTGAACGCCGACACCGGCAAGATGTGCGAAGACTTCGGTGACAAAGGCCAGATCGACTTGCGTGCCAACATCGGCACCTTCGCCCCGGGCGGTTACTACTCCACCTCGCCACCGGCCGTCACCAAGAACCTGGTGGTAATCGGCGGTCACGTGACCGACAACGTCTCCACCGACGAGCCTAGCGGCGTGATCCGTGCGTTCGACGTGCACACCGGCAAGCTGGTGTGGAACTGGGACAGCGGCAACCCGGACGACACCACCCCGTTGGCCGAGGGCAAGACTTACACCCGCAACTCGCCAAACATGTGGTCGATGTTCGCGGTGGACGAAAAACTCGGCATGCTCTACCTGCCGATGGGTAACCAGATGCCCGACCAGTACGGCGGCGACCGGACTCCGGACTCCGAGAAGTACAGCGCCGGCCTGACTGCCCTGGACATCGACAGCGGCCACGTGAAGTGGACCTTCCAGTTCACTCACCATGACCTGTGGGACATGGACGTGGGCGGCCAGCCTTCGCTGATCGACATCAAGACCGCTGACGGCGTGAAGCAAGCGGTGATGGCGTCGACCAAGCAAGGCAGCATCTACGTGATCGACCGCTCGAACGGTCAGCCTGTAGTGCCGATCAATGAAATCCCTGTACCGCAAGGCGCAGTGGCCGGCGATCACACCGCACCGACCCAACCGAAGTCCGACCTGAACTTCATGCCACCGCCCCTCAAGGAGCGTGACATGTGGGGCGTGACGCCGTTCGACCAGATGCTGTGCCGGATTGACTTCAAATCCATGCGCTACGACGGTCCGTTCACCCCGCCATCGCTGCAGGGCTCGATCGTTTACCCAGGTAACTTCGGCGTGTTCGACTGGGGTGGCATTTCCGTCGACCCGGTTCGCCAGATCGCGTTCGTGAACCCAAGCTACATGGCGTTCAAATCGAAACTGATCCCGGCCGCCGACATTGCCAAGCAAGGTCCGCGTGTCAGCGAAACCGAAGGCGTGCAGCCGAACAAAGGCGCGCCATACGGTGTGATCCTCGAAGCCATGCTGTCGCCACTGGGCCTGCCGTGCCAGGCGCCGGCGTGGGGTTATGTGGCCGCGGTCGACCTGACCAACCACCAGACCATCTGGATGCACAA
Organism: Pseudomonas sp. KK18; assembly: GCF_037094675.1. Taxonomy (NCBI): domain Bacteria; kingdom Pseudomonadati; phylum Pseudomonadota; class Gammaproteobacteria; order Pseudomonadales; family Pseudomonadaceae; genus Pseudomonas; species Pseudomonas sp. KK18. Next base: position 1,224,934 of record NZ_CP146605.1, on the reverse strand, counting down.
GAACGGCACCGTGCGTGACAGCTCGCCGGTTCCGATTCCACTGACCATGGGCGTGCCAAGCCTGGGCGGGACTTTCACCACCGCCGGTGGCGTGTCCTTCCTCAGCGGTACCCTTGACCAGTACCTGCGTGCCTATGACGTGAAAAACGGCAAGCAGTTGTGGGAAGGCCGCCTGCCAGCAGGCGCGCAAACCACACCAATGACCTACACCGGCAAGGACGGCAAGCAGTACGTGCTGGTCATGGCCGGCGGTCATGGTTCCCTGGGCACCAAGCAGGGTGACTATGTGATGGCGTTCAAACTGCCGGATTAAGCAAAACCGGCAGTAAGAAAAAGGCGGCTACCTAAGTGGGTAGCCGCCTTTTTTTATGCGTGAAATAAAGCGATCCGATAGCGCCGATGTATTTAAAAGTTTACTCGGAAAAGTCCTATACCTCCCCAAAAGTCTTTCCCTCAACTTTGGCCCTGCGCCATCCGACGCTCACTGTCGCCAGTAAATCCCCAGCCAAACAAACGTTATCTATATGACGTGCTGTAACTAACATGGAGTTTTCATCATGACGGACCTCAACAGCGTTGAATCAATACCTGCAGTCCCGCATAGCCAGGCGCCCGGGATCCTGGCGCTTGAGCAACTCGACACACTCAGCCTGGAAAAACTTATTCGCGGAGAAATACTTGCCATCCGGGTACCTGACTACGCGAATGAACAAACCAGCGAAGTACTAAATAAACATATCAACGAAACGGCGACGCTCCAGGAATATAACCACGAGACCTATGAGCACGGAAAAGTTGTCCAGCATTTCTATGGTGTCCATCGCTGGGGAACACCGTTCAACTCCACCTACGGCAAGGCCGCAGACAGCTATTCGCAGCAGAAATACTACGCAGACGCCACCCACATGCGCTGCGTGATCGATGACCTCTGTGCCCCGCGCAAACCACCCATCCATCTACTGATGGAGCATATCCGGCAGGTGTGGCCAGAAGGTGCGACAACCGCGGCGTTCCAGGGCCAGCCGATGTTCTGCGGCATTATCCGCGCCATGTTCCCGGAGACAGCCCACCTCTCCGAAACAGTCCCCCATGTCGATTGCCTGCCCTTGTCGATTGCCGAACTGGAACATCAATTCAGCGCGAATATTTACCTCGAAGTACCCCCTTCCGGAGGTGAACTGGTCATTTGGGATACCGAGGCGTTTACCTACGACGAGGTCATCCGTTTCGAAGGGGCGGAACTGCCCGAAGATCGTTTGCAAAAACCGCTGCGCATCCAGCCGCAGAAAAACGAACTGGTGATTATCAATACTCGCCGTCCCCATGCCATTTGCGGTTTCGATTCAGGCAAGCGCATCAGCATCCAGTCGTTTATCGGCTATACCACTGGCCAGCCGTTTTACTTCTGGTGCTAACGCCTTTATTTCTCTTCCTGACGGACACCCTGATATGACACCTGAAGAATTCCGCCGACATGGCCACGCCATGATCGACCTGATTGCAGACTATCGACAAAACATCGAGCAACGCGGTGTGCAACCCACCACGGCCCCGGGAGAAATCAGGTCCGCATTGCCGGCCAGCCCGCCTGAGACAGCCGAACCGTTCGAACAGATCATGGGCGACGTCGAAACACTGATCATGCCCGGTCTGTTGCATTGGCAGCATCCAAGTTTCTTCGGGTTCTTCCCGTCGAATGTGGAACTGTCCTCCGTCCTCGGCGATTGCTTGAGTACCGGCCTGGGCGTGGTGGGATTGTCGTGGCAATCGAGCCCGGCCCTGACCGAAATCGAGGAAGTCACCACCGATTGGCTGCGCGACATGATCGGCCTGAGCGCCAACTGGAGCGGAGTGATCCAGGACTCGGCCTCGACCTCCACCCTGGTGGCGCTGATCAGCGCCCGCGAACGCAGCTCCAACTACGCGCTGATGCACGATGGCCTGCAAAACAGCGGCGCCCCCTTGATCGTCTACACCTCGGCCCACGCCCATAGTTCAGTGAACAAGGCCGCGATCCTGGCGGGGTTCGGCCAGAACAATATCCGTACCGTGGCAACCGACGAACACAATGCAATGTCACCGCACGCATTGGAGCGGGCAATCGAACAAGACCTGGCTGCCGGGAACAGACCCTGTGTGGTGATTGCGACCACCGGCACAACGGCAGCCATGGCCATCGACCCCCTGGAAGCCATCGGCGCCCTGACGCAACGCCACGGCCTGTGGTTGCATGTCGACTCAGCCATGGCCGGGGCCGCGATGATCCTCCCGGAATGCCGCGCGCTGTGGCACGGCATCGAGAACGCCGACTCGCTGGTCCTCAACCCTCACAAATGGCTGGGGGCGGCGTTTGATTGCTCGGTGTACTTTGTACGCGACCCCGAGCACTTGATTCGCATCATGACCACCAACCCCAGCTATCTACAGTCCAAGGCTGACGGCCAGGTCAGGAACTACCGCGACTGGCGGATCTCCCTGGGCAGCCGGTTCCGCGCGCTGAAGCTGTGGTTCCTGATCCGCGAGCAAGGCGTCAGCGGCCTGCAGGCACGGCTGCGGCGTGACCTGGCGAATGCCCGCTGGCTGGCAGAACAGATTGAAGGCAGCAAACACTGGAAACTGGTAGCCGCCGTCACCCTGCAAACCTTGTGCATTCGCCACGAGCCACCAGGCCTTGATGGTGAGGCGCTGGATAACTACACCCGGGCCTGGGCGGAAAAGCTCAACCATTCAGGCAGCGCCTACGTCACCCCCGCCGTGCTCGACGAGCGCTGGATGGTACGCGTGTCCATTGGCGCGCTGGGGACGGAGCGCCACCACGTCGAAGGCTTGTGGGAACGGTTGCAAAGCCTGGTCGATGCAACGGTGGAACACTGAAAGACCGGCGTCGGTGCAGCCACCGACGCCCTAGACCGGCACGCGCTCGCGGCGCATCCACATCTCAAACGCCATGGCATTCAACGGCCGGCTGATCAGATAGCCCTGGGCCGTGTCGCACTTCCAGAGCTTGAGCAGCTTGAGGCTGGGCTCGAACTCCACCCCTTCGGCCACCACCTTGAGCCCCAGGTTGTGGCTCATTTCGATGGTCGAGCGCACGATCACGCCGTCGCCGGAAGTGCTGTCGAGGTTGCGCACAAACGACTGGTCGATCTTCAATTCCTGCACCGGCAGGCGTTGCAGTTGCGCCAGGGATGAATAGCCGGTGCCGAAGTCATCCACCGACAGGCTGATGCCACAAGCGCGCAGTTGCTCCAGCACGCTGAGGGCCTGGGCCGGGTTGTGCATGATCGCGCTTTCGGTGATTTCGAAAATCAGTTGCCGGGCCGATACCCGGTAGTGCGCCAGCAACTCGGTCACCCGCGGGGCCAGGCCGTCATCGGCCAGGTCATCCACCGAGATGTTCACCGACAACTGCACCTCCAACCCGCGCACCGCCCACTCGGCCAGTTGGCGAATGGCTTCTTCGATCACCCACTGGGTCAGGCTGCCCATGCTGCCGGTGCGCTCGGCCAGGGGAATGAACTCGGCCGGCGACACCAGGCCCAGGGTCGGGTGCTGCCAGCGCAACAGCGCTTCGGCCTGGCGCACATGGCCATGGTGCAGGTCGAGCTTGGGCTGGTAACACAGGTACAACTCGCCCTCCGTCGGCGCCCGGCGCAGGTCACGAATCAGGCTGATTTGGCGTTGATGGGCGAGGTCGCGGTCCTGCTGGTAGATCTGTAAGTAACCCGGGAACGCTGCCGCATCGTGGCGGGCAATCGCGGCGCGGCTGATCAGCTCTTCAACCTGCTGGCCGTCGGCCGGGTAGGCGGCGATGCCGATGCTCACTTCGTGGCGCAATTCATCGCCACCAATGCGCTGGGGTTCGGTGAGCAGCCCATACAAGCGGTCAGCCAGGGCCACCGCGCGGTCGATCGCGGTGTTTTCCAGCAGCAGCAAAAACTCGCTGCCGGTGATGCGCGCGGCGGTGTCGCTGGCCGACAGGCTCGACAGCAGGCAGCGGCTGGCTTCGCGGAGCATTTCTTCCACGCCTTCCGGGCCGTAGCCTTCGTTGATCACCCGGTAGTTTTCAATCCCCAGGTACAGCAACACCACCGGCCGGCCGGCGCTGATGGCGCTGCCCAGGCGTTCCATGGCCAGCGCGCGGTTAGGCAGGCCGGTGAGCGGGTCGTGCAAGGCGTTGTGGGCCAGTTGTCGCTCGCGTACCGCGATCCCCGTTTGCATGGCGTTGAAGGCCTGGGCCAGCAGGCCGAATTCATCGTGGCTGCGCACCTGTACCGGTGTGCGGTAGTCACCGGCCCCGATGCGTTCGGCCGCCTGCACCAACGCATTGAGTGGGCGTGAAACCCGCCGCGCCAGAAACAACGCACCCGCGAGCGACACCAGCAGCACCACCAGGGCGATCGCGAGAAATTGCCGGTCCAGCGGCGCGAAGGATTCAAGGGCGTGGTCCAGCGGGCTTTGCAGCAGCACCCGGACCTCGCCACCGTCTGCCGTGTTGCCCAACGGCAGCACCTGGCTGAGATAGCGCTGGCCGTGGAACAGGTTCAATTGCGCCACCGGAGTGATGTACGCGCCCTGCAGGTCGCTGGCAATCGACGCCTGTAGCGCCTCGGGCTGAGTACTGAACAATTCGCCGGGCTGACCATGCTGCGCGCTGATGAACGACACTTCCAGGTTGCTCATGGAGCGCAATTCACTGGCAAAGATTTCGTCCATCGGAAAGCCCATGGCGACACGGGCGATCGGCGCGGGGTCGACGACTTCCTGTTGCACCAGCAGGAAAGGCCGGCCATCCAGGGCCACGATCAACATTTGCAGGCCGCTGCGCCGGGCCTGGCGCAAGGCATCGTTATAGGGAAAGGCCTGGCCGGACGTCAGCGCCGGTAACGTGCTGACCATCACGCGGCCGTCGAGCCCCAGCACAAATACCTCGCTGGAACTCAGGCCGGTGCCATGCCGGCGCAGGGTCGCGAGAATCGCGTCGGGCTCGCCATCGGCGACAGCCTGGCGAAACGGCAGGTCCGCCGTCAGCCAGTTCAAGCCGTATTGCAGGCGCCGGCCACGCAGGTCGAGCAGGCGTTCGAACACCTGGCTGCCGGTTTCCAACTGCACCTGAGCCTGGTTTTCCACGGCGCGATTGGTGGCGGTTTTCACCGCGAAATACACCGCCGCCACGACCACCAGCAACAGCAGCGCCAGCACCCCGGCAATCCGGGTTTGAAACGTATGGCGCCACCTCATTCTGTTGCCCTCTGGCAGCGCCTGCCCCCTCCAGCCGAAACGTCCCTTCGTCATACGCGTCCCTCGCGACAGCTGAACCGGCGTCAAATAAATATCCTTTTTACAGGGATATTTGAATTATCCAGATTAGCTGCGCAAGAGAAGAAGTGCACCCAATAAATACGGGAGTTTATATGTCATTAATTTGGCGACAGGCTGCCGTTACGACGTTCGCGCCCGCATGAAGTCCCCCCAACGCCGCACGAGATAGTTGTGCTCATCCATCACCGAGTTCCACACCGCGATATGCCCCATGCGCTGTTCATAGGAACCGCCGTCGCGCACGTCACCCACATCGATCAGCGGTAAGCCATCGCTGCCCAACAGCTCTTCCCGGGCGGGCAGGCCGGCGTACCAGTAGTCCCATTCGGCGCTGCTCAGGTGATCTCGGCTGCGAGCCGGGTTGCCGATGTAATAACCCTGGCGCGCCATCACCGCACCCGGCCAGCCGGACAGCCACCAGTTGAGGTAGGCATAGGCCGCATCCAGCACCGGGCCCTTGGCATGGCGCGACAGCGACAACCCGCCGAACCAGGCGCGATAGCCTTCACGGGGCACCGCCAGGCGGTATTTGACCCCGGCCCGATGCAGGCGCATCAGGGTCGGTGACCACAGGCTCTGGATATCGATGCTCGGGCTGAGCATCAGTTGCGCGGCTTCCTCGTCATCGGACCAGAACGCCGCGAAGTGGCCTTCCTTCTGTTTACGCACCAGGATATCGGCCAGTACATCGATCTCTTCGATGCTCATGTTGCCGATGTCCTTGAAGCTCGCGAGGCCCGCGCCTTGCACGGCCAGCGCCGCGTCCAGGGCGCCGATGGCGGCGTCGCTCTGCAACGCAGTGCGTGCGCCCCAGGCCGGGTCCAGCAACCAGCCCCAACTCTCGTTGGCGCGGTTGAACCCTTCGGGCAAGCGCTCGGGGCGGTAGGCGAAACTGTCGGCGTTGTGGGTCAGGGGCAGCATGCTGATGCGTTCGGTGACGGTGCTGCCGAGGCTGCCGTCGTGCTGCACGAAGAGGCGCTCGCTGGGCACACTGCCGCTGCCCAGACGGTCGTTGGCGGACAAGCGTCCGCGCTTGGGCAGGTCGTTGATCTCGTGCCACAGCGCAATGCGCCGGGTGTCGATCGGCTGGATCGCCCGCGCCGGCCACACGAAGTCGACGTTGTGAAACCACTGGTCGTAGAGGTCGTAGCTGTCAGGTTGCATCACCGCAATGCGCTGGGCCTGCTCGACATCATGCACCTGGTACACCAGGCGAATGCCCAGCTCTTTTTCCGCTCGCACACGCAAGGTTTCGAGCAAGGTCACCGAGGTGCCGAGGACGCGAAGCGTGATCATGCGGCGAACCTTCTGGAGAACACTTCAAAGGAGCGCCGCAGCAGAGCCGGGTCGAGCCCGCGCAGGATAAACACCAGGCGCGATTGCCGATCGGTCCCCGGCCAGGCAGGCAGGTGAACCGGGGCATGCAGGCAATGCTGCACGCCATGAATGACGATGGGAGCGTTACTGGCGTTCACGTTGAGCAGTCCTTTGACGCGAAGAATACGTTCGCCGTGGCATCTTAACAGCATCGATAACCAGACCCCGAAACCGACCCAATCCAGCGGCTGATCGAAGGTCAGGCAACAGACTTGTGCAGCGCCGTGGTTGGCGGCGGTGGTTTGATGGAGTTTCCAGCGGCTGACTTCTGCAACGGGCTCGGCACTGCGCAGGCCTTCGCCAAGCAGCAGTTGTTCACCGCTGTCGATATCGCAGGTATTGAGGATCGGCGTACCGGCGTTCAGTGCCTGCAAGTGCAAGCGCAACGGGCCACAGTCTTCGACGAGGTCGGTCTTGCTCAACAGCAGGCGATCGGCAGCGGCCACTTGCGCCAGCCATTCCGGGTGCAGGCGCTCTTGCAAAGCGGCATGGCTGGCGTCCACCAGCGTCACCACCAGGCCGATATGAAAGCGCCCGCGCAGTTGCACGTCGTTGTTCAAGGTCGCGAGGATTGGCGCCGGGTCGGCCAGGCCGGTGGTTTCCAGGATCACCCGCTTGAAAGCCGGAATCTCACCCCGCTCACGACGCTGCAACAGGCCGAGCAAGGCGTCTTTCAACTCGCCGCGAATCGAACAGCACACGCAGCCGCTGGGCAGCAGCACCGTGTCCGGCGCGACTTCCTCCACCAGCAGGTGGTCGATGCCGACGTCGCCGAACTCATTGATCAGCAACGCCGTGTCGCCGAGGCTTTCACCTTGCAGCAGGCGCTTGAGCAAGGTGGTCTTGCCGCTGCCGAGGAAGCCGGTGATGACGTTTAGCGCGATGCTCATAGTTCTACCTCAATGATGCCCCTGCAGGAGTCCGGCTTGCCGGCGATGGCGATATCAAGGACGCCATCGCCGGCAAGCCGGGCTCCTACAGTTCCAGATGATCGAGCAGGCGCGGGTCCAACGGGTCCAGCGGTCGACCGAGCATGGTCTCTGCCGCCTGCCACAGTTGATCCAGGCCGCTGGCCAGTTCCTGTTTGCCGGTGGCGCCCAGCAGCAGATAGGACGCGCCCTGGAAGTCTTCGACCTTGAGCCGGAACACCGCCAGCACCTGGTTGATCGCCGCGATGCGGCGCAGGCGTTCGCGTCGGCGCGGCAATTCATCGCCCAAAGGGTCGCTCCAGTGCAGGTCTTCGCCCAGCAGGCCGCAAAGTCCGCACATGCTTAGTACCCGCTCATGGCATGACGTCGCCGGAGTTCGGGCCAAGGGTCTGGCCGACGAACAGATTGCCGCCCAGCTCGCTGGCCAGCAGCACGGCAGTCGGCGCGACTTCGTCCGCCAGGCCGAAACGACCCAGGGGCAACTCGGCGGCCTTGGCGCGTTTCCAGGTGTCGCTGATGCCGCCTACCAATGGCGTTTCGATGGGCCCGGGTGCGATGGCGTTGACCAGTACGTTGTCCTTGGCCACTTCCAGGGCCAGGGATTTAGTGAAGCCGATCACGCCGGCCTTGGCCGCCGCATAGTGCGTCAACTCGGCGCCGCCCTTGATCCCCAGTTGCGAGGCGACGTTGATGATCCGGCCCCAGCGCTGGGCGATCATGTGAGGCAAGGCGCGCTGGCTGGCGACGAACACGCTGGTGAGGTCGACGCGCAGCATGTCGTTCCACATGTCCAGGGTCAGGTCGACGCAACGGGCCTGGGTCAGCATGCCGGCGTTGTTGACCAGGATGTCGATGCCGCCGTAGTGGGTGACGCAGGCATCGACGCTGGCCCGGGCGCCGTCGACGGTGCCGACATCGGCCACGCACTCGAGGACTTCGGCGCCGAGGTTGCGGCAGGTGATGGCGGTTTCGGCGAGGGTGGCGGCATCGCGGTCGGCCAGCAACAGGCGCGCGCCTTCGACGGCGTAGGCGCGGGCGATGGCGGCGCCGATGCCGCTGCCGGCACCGGTGATCACGGCACGGCGGTTAGCGAGTTGGGGCATGGTGAACTCCTGAAATAATCAAACGGCGAACGCGGTCAAAAATGTGGGAGCGGCGGTGCGACGATTCGACTTGCTCGCGAATGCGGTGGATCAGTTCCACATGTATTGGCTGGCACTCCGCTTTCGCGAGCAAGCCCGCTCCCACATTTGGAGCGAGTCCGGCTTAAAACTGGGGGTTAGTCCGGCCAGCGCACGGTCAAGCCACCATCAATCACGATGCTCTGCCCGGTCAGGTAGCTCGATTCCTCACTGGTCAAAAACCGCACCAGGGACGCCACTTCATCCGCCCGCCCGACCCGGCCCAACGGAATCGCCCGCGCGGCTTTCGCCAGCCCTTCCGGCCCGAGGGAGTTCTTCGCGTCCAGCGACTGCGGCGTCTCGATCAACCCCGGAATCACCGCGTTGCAACGAATCCCCAACGGCGCCAATTCCACCGCCAGCGACCGACACAACCCCGGCACGCCGGCCTTGGCCGCCGCATAGTGCGCGTGCTCCTGCCAGCCATACACGCCACCGGCAATCGACGAAATCGCCACCAGCGCACCGCCTTCATGCATGTGCCGGGTTGCCGCCCGGAAGGTGCGCATCACCCCGGTCAGGTCGACGTTGAGCATCTCGTTCCAGAGCTCGTCGGTCATCTCCAGCAGTGGCGCACGGCGTAACAAACCGGCGTTGGCCACCGCGTAATCGAGGCGACCGAAGTGCTGGACCGCCTGCGCCGCCAGGTTATCCACCGAGGTTGTATCGCCCACGTCCAGCGGCAACATCAGGCATTCACCGCCCGCCTCTTCCACCAGCGCAACCGTGTGATGCGGGTCATGGGGATCGGCCGGGTAATACCCACCCACCACCGCCACGCCGCTGCGGGCGTACGCCACCGCGAGGGCCTGGCCGATGCCGCTGGCGGCACCGGTAATCAATGCAACTTTACGACTCATCGAATCAACTCCTTACTGGACGGTTTCCGGACGCACATGGCGCGCGGCAAACATCAACGCACCGGAGAGGAAGCACGGCACTGCGCCAAACCACAGCGCAGCGGTCTGCCAGTCACTCCCGGCCGACAACACCTGGGTCGCGCCGAACCCGGCAACCACCGCACCAATCGGCCCCATGGCATGGATGATCGCGCCACCGGTAGCCCGGATGCTGGTGGGGAAACTTTCACTGATGAAAAACAGCGCCGCCGAGTACGGCCCGATCAGGAAGAACAGGCCCAGGCTGTACAGCCCCACCACCATCGCCATGTTGCTCGGGCCAAACAGCATCCCGGCAAACGACAGCCCGCCGAGCATCCAGCCGAGGCCGATGACATTGCGCCGGCCGATCTTGTCGCCCATCCAGCCGTGGCTGAGGTAGCCGCAGTAACCCACCAGGTTCGACAGCACGAGGATGATCAGCGAGTTCTCGAACGAGATGTGGTGCACGCTGACGATCACCGACGTACCCAGCACGCTGAACACCTGGATCGCCGCCCAGTTGAGCAGCAGCGCCGCACCGATCACCAGGGTTGCACGGCGGGCCGGGCCACGGAATGCGGCCTTGAGGCCGGCCTTGCTGTGTTCGTCATAGTCCACGCCGTAGGTCACAGCGACGTTTTGCGCTTCTTTCACCGCGCCGCTTTTACGCAGCTCGCTGATGCGCTGGTGAATCTGGAACTGCGGGCTTTCCTTGAGCTTGCGCGCCATGACCGCGATGACAATCGCCGGGATCGCCGCAAACACGAAGCACCCCTGCCAGCCAATCACCGGCAGCAACAGCGCGGTCAAACCCGCCGCGATCAACGCGCCCACCGGCCAGCCGCCCTGCACCAGGCTGTAGATAAAGCCGCGACGCTTGGCCAGTTTTGGATCATCGGAAGCCGCGTACAGTTCGCTCAAGTAAGTCGCGTTGACGGTTTCCTCGGCATACCCCAGGCCGCCCAGCGAACGGATCAGGATCAGCGAAGACTTGCCCCACGCACCACCAATGGCGGTGAGCGCCGAGCAGATCGCCGAACCGGCCACGGTGAAAATAATCCCTTTGCGCCGACCCAGTTTGTCCACGATCGGACCGATGGCCAGCGCGACCACGGCGGTGCCTACCGCCACCCATGTCGCAATCTCCGCCTGCTCCACTTCACCCCAGTTAAAGTGCCGCCCGATTTCCGGCAGCAAGGTGCCGAAAAGGATGAAGTCATACACCGCAAACACCCAGGCGAAAAACGCGATCCAGGTGGCGAAACGCACTTCCTTGGGCGTCAGTTGCCGGGGTTTCCAGCCAGTCAGATCAAGCTTGTTGTAGATAGACATGAATCGCGCCTCGGGAGGTTGGCCAGGGTTTAGGTACGGGTGTCAGGTACGCGGTTGGCGGCGGATAAAGTCATCGGCGATTTCGTCGAAAGTGACGAAGCGCACGCCGGCATGGCTCTGGATGTGTTCGATCAGCCGCTCAAGCATCAGCAGAACTTGCGGGCGGCCGGACACGTCGGGGTGGATGGTCATGGTGAACACCGCGTGTTCGTGCTCGCGGTAGACCCAGTCGAACTGGTCGCGCCACATTTCTTCGAGGTGACGCGGGTTGACGAAGCCATGGCTGTTGGGGGCTTTCTTGATGAACATCATCGGCGGCAGGTCGTCTAGGTACCAGTTGGCCGGGATCTCCACCAGGTCGGTTTCTTCGCCGCGCACCAGGGGTTTCATCCAGGTGTCGGGGTGCTGGCTGTAGTCGATCTTGGTCCAGGTGTCGCCCTTGCGCACGTAGTACGGGTGGAAGTCGTTGTGCATCAGGCTGTGGTCGTACTTGATGCCTTTTTTCAGCAGCAGTTCGTTGGTGACCTTGCTGAATTCCCACCACGGCGCGACGTAGCCGGTGGGGCGTTTGCCGGTGACCTGGGTGATCAGCTCGATGGACTTGTCGAGGACGATTTCTTCCTGCTCGGCCGTCATCGCAATCGGGTTTTCGTGGCTGTAGCCGTGCACACCGATTTCGTGACCGGCGTCGGCCACCGCCTTCATCTGCTCGGGGAAGGTTTCCATCGAGTGGCCGGGAATAAACCAGGTGGTGCGCAGGCCGTAGCGCTCGAACAATTTGAGCAGGCGTGGCGCACCGATTTCACCGGCGAACAGGCCGCGGGAAATGTCGTCCGGGGAATCTTCGCCGCCATAGGAACCGAGCCAGCCGGCGACCGCGTCGACGTCGACGCCAAATGCACAGAGGATGTCTTTAGCCATGATGTGTCTCCTTAAAAAGTGAGTGCGGTTTCTACTGACAGCGCGGCCCGAAGCAGGCGCGCGTCTTCGCCGCTGGGGGCGCTGAGCAGCAGGCCGGTGGGCAGGCCCAGGGCATCGCGGCCGCTGGGCAGGCTGACGCCGGGCATGTCCAGCAGGCTGCCGGGCATGGTCAGGCGCAGGGTGGCGAGATTGGTGCTGACGAACAGCTCAAAGTCGGCTTCCAACGGCGCCAGGGCCGGGGCCACATGGGCCACGGTGGGGGTGATGAGGATCGCGCCGTCGAGTTCGTCGACAAGCTGCTGTTGCAGGCGGCGACGGGCGTCGTACAGCGCCAGCAGTTGGCTGGCCGGCAGTGTGCGGGCCGCTTCAAGGCGACGGCGAACGCGGGGGTCGAGTTGCTCGGCATCAGGGCTGTCGAGCAGGGCTTCGTGGAGGGCGAAGGCTTCGAAGGCGCCGAGCCAGCCCTGGTGCAGGATCAGGTCGAGGGTGGCCTGGAAGGTCTTCGAGGGGCGCACGTCAATCAGCGCGCCATCTGCCTTCAATCGGTCCACACAACGTTGCAGGTTGTCGCGCACCGCAGGTTCAACCCGTGCGTCTTCCAGCACACTTTGCTCGACCCAGAACCGCTGGCCATTGAGGCTGCGGGGCGGGCGTGGCGGGCGCTGCTCGCGACCATTGAGCAGGTCGTCGATGGCCAGTGCATCGCGCACGCTGCGGGTCAGCGGGCCGAGGCTGTCGAGGGTGTGAGCCAGCGGGAAAACGCCGTCGCGGCTGTAGCGCCGGCAACTGCTGCGATAACCGACCACGCCATTCAGCGCAGCCGGAATACGGATGGAGCCGGCGGTGTCGGTACCCATGGCGATCGGCACGATGCCGGCTGCCACGGCGACCGCCGAGCCCGACGACGAGCCGCCGGGAATCCGCGGTTGATCGACGCTGGCCGGGTTGTGCGGCGTGCCGAAATGCGGGTTCAGGCCCAGGCCGGAATAGGCCAGCTCGCTGAGGTTGGTCTTGCCGACGCTGACCATTCCGGCGCGGCACAACAGGCCCACACTTGGTGCGTCCAGCAAGACAGCCGGCGCATTGCGGCGATAGGCCGCGCCCGCCGTGGTAATGCTGCCGGCCACATCGAACAGATCTTTCCAGGCCAGTGGCACCCCGTCGAACACGCTCAACGGCTGGCCGGCACGCCAACGGGCAGCCGACGCTTCGGCCTCACGGCGGGCGCGCTCGGCGGTCAGGGAGATGAACACGCCGGGGGCCATGCTCGCGTGGGCAAGTGCCTGTTCCAGGACCTGCACCGGGTCGCTGCGACCGCTGGCGAAATCCTCGGCCATTGAAGTGGCGTCTGACATAGGAATGACCTTTGAAAAATGTACATATTAATAAAATGTACATTTTACAAAGGCAGCTTTCGTGCCAGTCTTGTGGACAGCTCGGTTGCCACACCTGGCACTTTGGAGCAGATCCACGGGCTAGATGGGTTTCAGGCATTAAAAGAAATATCGGCTGGAGTTTAAGGCTCGCCTGGAATGAAATAATGTATCTTTTATTAATAAATACATTTTGGTGCAGAAAAGTAACATCAGCCCTCTGAAGGCCCCAAAAAAGTGCCACCGACGTGGCGCAGAGTGACAGGCGCAACTATGAGAGAATCCCCGGCCACCGACCCGTTTGCTCCAGAGAGCCCGATGAAAGCAGTGTCAGCCTCGGCTTCCCGTTACGCGATGATTCACCAGGTTCTGCGCGACGCCATCACCCACGGCACCGCCCGCCATGGCCTGGTGTTGCTGGAAGCGCCGCTGGCCGAATTGTTCGGCACCAGCCGGGTGCCGGTGCGCAAGGCGCTGAACCTGTTGCATGACGAAGGGTTGATCTGCCGCTTCGATGGCCGGGGTTACCTGATCAACCCCGACGGCCTGGACATGGAGCCGCTGCGCCTGCCCCTGAGCCATGCGCACCTGGGCCTCAACGGTGAAGATGAATTGGTGGACACCCGGCCACTGGGGGAGCGCATCGTCGAGGAAATCGGCGCAGCGCTCTCGACCTGTATCGCCTTCGGGCATTATCGCCTCGATGAACAGGCCGCCGCCGAGCACTACAACGTCAGCCGCGCGGTGGTGCGTGAAGCGCTGATGCGCCTGCGGGACCGTGGCCTGGTAGAAAAGGAACCCTATTCCCAATGGCTGGCCGGGCCACTGACTGCCCGGGAAGTCACCGAAGACTACGAACTGCGCGCCTGCCTGGAGCCCGAAGCCCTGCGCCAGAGCGCGCCGAACCTCGACCGCGACCTGCTGCACGCCATGTTGCAGCGCGTGCTCGATGCGCAAAACAGCGCCCATTGCAGCCTGGAAGAGATCGAGCAGATCGAGGAAGACCTGCACCAGCACTGCCTCGCCGGCCTGCAAAATCGCAAGATCGCCGCGCTGATTCGCCAGGGGCAGAGCCCGATGATCATCAGCCGGATTTTCTACCGGCTGCTGGGCATCGGTGCCGATCCGGCGATGCTGGCCGAGCACCGGCTGATCCTTGAGCTGTTGCTGCATGGCGCCTTCGACGCCGCCGCCCTGAACCTGCGCGAGCACCTGCAACGGGCCCGGCAGCGGATGTTGCAGCGCTTGAAAGTGCTGTCGGTGCTGCCTGAACAACCTTTACCGGCCTACCTGCACAAACTCAGCTGACGAAATACAATCGAAAATGTGGGCGCGGGCTTGCTCGCGAAGGCGGCGCATCAGTCACAGATGCATCGACTGACAGACCGCCTTCGCGAGCAAGCCCGCTCCCACATTTGTTCAGCGGTGCTTTTGAAAATATTGTGCAATATGTTGCTATCTCACCCCCCCCATTGAAACCACTGCCGACCCGCCCCATCTAACTTGCATACTTCCCTATGCAGGTGCCCCATGAGCGACCAGCAAGAATTCCCGGACATCGACCTCAACGACTACGCCGACCCGGAAAACGCTGAACACACTTCCGCAAACACTGGCTTGGCCCTCCCAGGGCAAAACCTGCCCGACAAGGTCTACATCATCCCGATCCACAACCGGCCTTTCTTCCCGGCGCAAGTGTTGCCGGTGATCGTCAATGAAGAGCCGTGGGCCGAAACCCTGGAGCTGGTGAGCAAGTCCGACCACCACTCCCTTGCCCTGTTCTTCATGGAAACCCCGCCCGAAGATCCGCGCCACTTCGACACCTCCAGCCTGCCGCTGTACGGCACCCTGGTGAAGGTGCACCACGCCAGCCGCGAAAACGGCAAGCTGCAATTCGTCGCCCAGGGCCTGACCCGCGTGCGGATCAAGACCTGGCTCAAGCACCACCGCCCACCGTACCTGGTGGAAGTCGAATACCCGCACCAGCCGACCCAGCCGACCGACGAGGTCAAGGCCTACGGCATGGCGCTGATCAATGCGATCAAGGAACTGCTGCCGCTCAACCCGCTGTACAGCGAAGAACTGAAGAACTACCTCAACCGCTTCAGCCCCAACGACCCGTCGCCGCTGACCGACTTCGCCGCCGCCCTCACCTCGGCCACCGGCACTGAACTGCAGCAAGTGCTGGACTGCGTGCCCATGCTCAAGCGCATGGAAAAAGTCCTGCCGATGCTGCGCAAGGAAGTCGAAGTCGCGCGCCTGCAAAAAGAAATCTCCGCCGAAGTGAACCGCAAGATCGGCGAACACCAGCGCGAGTTCTTCCTCAAGGAACAACTCAAGGTCATCCAGCAAGAGCTGGGGCTGACCAAGGACGATCGCAGCGCCGACGTCGAGCAATTCGAACAACGCCTGGTGGACAAGGTCCTGCCGACCCAGGCGCAGAAACGCATCAGCGAAGAAATGAACAAGCTGTCGATCCTGGAAACCGGTTCGCCGGAGTACGCGGTCACCCGCAACTACCTGGACTGGGCCACCTCGGTGCCGTGGGGCGTGTATGGCGAGGACAAACTCGACCTCAAGCACGCTCGCAAGGTGCTCGACAAACACCACGCCGGCCTGGATGACATCAAGAGTCGCATCCTCGAGTTCCTCGCCGTGGGCGCCTATAAGGGCGAAGTCGCCGGCTCCATCGTGTTGCTGGTGGGCCCGCCAGGCGTGGGCAAGACCAGTGTCGGCAAATCGATTGCCGAATCACTCGGCCGGCCGTTCTACCGCTTCAGCGTCGGCGGCATGCGTGACGAGGCCGAGATCAAGGGCCATCGCCGCACCTACATCGGTGCGATGCCGGGCAAGTTGGTGCAAGCCCTCAAAGATGTGGAAGTGATGAACCCGGTGATCATGCTCGACGAGATCGACAAGATGGGCCAGAGCTACCAGGGCGACCCGGCCTCGGCCCTGCTCGAAACCCTCGACCCGGAACAGAACGTCGAATTCCTCGACCACTACCTGGACCTGCGCCTGGACCTGTCCAAAGTGCTGTTCGTGTGCACCGCCAACACCCTGGATTCGATCCCCGGCCCGTTGCTGGACCGGATGGAAGTGATTCGCCTGTCGGGCTACATCACCGAAGAAAAGGTCGCGATTGCCAAGCGTCACCTGTGGCCAAAGCAGCTGGAAAAAGCCGGCGTGTCGAAAAACAGCCTGTCCATCAGCGACGGCGCCCTGCGCGCCCTGATCGATGGTTACGCTCGCGAAGCCGGGGTGCGTCAGTTGGAGAAACAGCTGGGCAAACTGGTGCGCAAGGCGGTGGTCAAGCTGCTGGATGAGCCGGACTCGGTGATCAAGATCGGCAACAAGGACCTGGAAGCCTCCCTGGGCATGCCGGTGTTCCGTAACGAGCAAGTGCTGTCGGGCACCGGTGTGATCACCGGCCTGGCCTGGACCAGCATGGGCGGCGCGACCCTGCCGATCGAGGCGACGCGCATCCACACGCTGAACCGTGGCTTCAAGCTCACCGGGCAACTGGGTGAAGTGATGAAGGAGTCGGCCGAGATTGCCTACAGCTACATCAGCTCGAACCTGAAGTCGTTTGGCGGTGACCCGAAGTTCTTCGATGAAGCCTTCGTGCACCTGCACGTGCCGGAAGGCGCCACGCCGAAAGACGGCCCGAGCGCGGGCGTGACCATGGCCAGTGCGCTGCTGTCGCTGGCGCGTAACCAGCCGCCGAAAAAAGGCGTGGCCATGACCGGTGAACTGACGCTGACCGGGCATGTGCTGCCGATTGGCGGGGTGCGCGAGAAGGTGATTGCGGCGCGGCGCCAGAAGATTCACGAGTTGATCTTGCCGGAGCCTAACCGGGGGAGCTTTGAAGAGCTGCCGGAGTACCTGAAGGAAGGGATGACGGTGCACTTTGCCAAGCGCTTTGCGGATGTGGCGAAGGTGTTGTTCTGATAGTTATGTAGCGCCTGAGCTGGCCTCTTCGCGAGCAAGCCCGCTCCCACACTTGACCGAGTCCATGCTTTGGAATGCGGTCGAATGTGGGAGCGGGCTTGCTCGCGAAGAGGCCGGTGCAGCCAACACAACGCCATCTGTCACACCTTGTCTCATCTTCGGTTATGCTCGCCCTTCGTCGCCAAACAACGGAGCCCCCATGACCGCTGCCCGCCTGCTTCTCCCCCTGAGCCTTTGCCTGCTCGCCGCCTGCGCCAGTGCGCCGAAGCAAAACGTCACCGTGGAAAAACAGAGCGCCTGCCCGCTGCAACTCAAGACCGGGCAAAACCTGATCCTGACCCTGCCCAGCAATCCCACCACCGGTTACCGCTGGGCCATCCAGGACTCGGCCGGCGGCGTGCTGCGCAGCCTGAGCCCCGAGGTCTACAGCAACACCGACGACACCGGCGTGGTCGGCAGTGGCGGCCAATCCACCTGGCGCTTCCAGGCCTTCAACGCCGGCCAGGGCCGTTTGCGCCTCACCTCACAACAACCCTGGGAGCCGGAAGCTGAACCGGCCGAAACCTTCGACTGCGCCATTACGGTGAACTGATATGCCATGGATGATCCTTGCGTTGATGGGGGCGGTAACCTTTATCTACGGCCTGAGCACCCACGCCACCCTGCTCTGCCTGTTGGTAAAGCCATTGCCGGTACTGGCGCTGCTGGGCTGGCTGCATGATGCGCCGCCCACTGACTATCGACGCTGGATCAGCCTGGGGCTGATTTTTTCCCTGGTGGGCGACGTGCTGCTGGCCTGGCCCGGCGACCTGTTCATCTTCGGCCTCGGTGCGTTTTTGTTCGCGCACCTGGCGTACCTGAAAGCCTACTTGAGCGACTGCCGCCGCCCGGCGATTTTGCCGCTGGTACTGGCGCTGGTGGTGGGCGCGATCTTGCTGAGCATTCTGATTTCCCATGGCCTGGGCCCATTGCTGGTGCCGGTGGTGGTGTATGCGCTGGTGATCAGCGCGATGCTGTGGCGAGCGCTTGCGCGGTTGGGCAGCGGCGTGCCCAAGCGCTCGGCATACCTGGCGGCCGCAGGTGCGGCGTCGTTCGTGTTTTCCGACACGCTGATCGGGATCAATCGGTTTGTGGTGGCGTTTGAAGCGGCGCCGTATTTGCTGATTGTCAGCTACTGGCTGGGGCAGTGGGGCATTACGGCCTCTTCCTTTCCTCAGAAAAAAACCGTCAACCTGTAGGAGCTGGCTTGCCAGCGAAAAAACCCACAGTTGCCGCGTTCATCCAGAAAGTCCGCGTCATCGTTAACGAACATCGCCGGCAAGCCAGCTCCTACGCTAAAATGCCCGGCTTTCCCCCTTCGTCGCCGGAACAGCCGTGAGCAAAGAACCCGATCGCCTATTCGCCCAGCCCCTGCCCCAGGTGCCGGACTTCGCCTTCAACGAAGACGTGGTGCGGGTTTTCCCGGACATGATCAAGCGCTCGGTGCCCGGCTACCCGACCATCGTCGAAAACCTCGGCGTGCTCGCGGCGCAATTTGCCCAGCCCAATAGCGTGCTCTACGACCTCGGTTCATCCCTCGGCGCGGTGACCCAGGCCCTGCGCCGTCACGTGCGCACCGACGGTTGCCGGGTAATCGCGGTGGATAACTCGGCGGCGATGGTCGAGCGTTGCCGCGAATACCTCAACGGCCAGGACTCGATGTTCCAGGAGTTGCTGCCGGTGGAGGTGATCGAGGGCGATATCCTTGCCCTGCAATTCCAGCCGGCTTCGGTGGTGGCGCTGAACTTCACCCTGCAATTTATCGCCCCCGAACAACGCCAGGCGTTGCTCTCGCGCATTCGCCAATCGCTGCTGCCGGGCGGAGCGCTGATCCTTTCGGAAAAGCTGCGCTTCAATGACCCGGAAGAACATGCGCTGCTCACCGATTTGCACATCGCCTTCAAGCGTGCCAACGGCTACAGCGAACTGGAAATCGCCCAGAAGCGCAGCGCCATCGAAAACGTCATGAAGCCCGACAGCCTCGAAGAACACCGCGAACGCCTGCTGGCGGCCGGGTTCTCGAAAGTCGTGCCGTGGTTCCAGTGTCTTAACTTTGCCTCGTTGATTGCCTTGCCATGATTGATCTGTCTCCCCTCGCCCGCCACCTGGTCGGCACTCCCCTGGCCGTCTGGGCCCAGGGCCTGCAAGCGCAACTCGATGCGAAGATGGAAAAAGGCCATGGCGACCTGGAACGCTGGCAGAGCGCGCTGGATGCGCTGCCGAAGATCATGCCCAGTGAAATCGACCTGCTGAACGGCCTGGTGCTGGATACCGATTGCGACGACGACACCCGTGCGCAAATGCGTACTGCGCTGATGGGCCTTTGCCCGTGGCGCAAGGGGCCGTTCGATCTGTTCGGCGTGCACGTGGACACCGAATGGCGCTCGGACTGGAAGTGGTCACGGGTCGCGCCGCACCTGGACCTCAAGGGCAAACGCATCCTCGATGTGGGTTGCGGCAACGGCTATTACATGTGGCGCATGCTCGGCGCCGGCGCCGACAGTGTGATTGGCGTCGACCCGAACTGGTTGTTCTTCTGCCAGTTCCAGGCGGTGCAGCGTTATCTGCCGACGCCCAAGGCCTGGCACCTGCCGTTCCCGTTTGAAGACCTGCCGTCGAACATGGAAGGCTTCGACACGGTATTTTCCATGGGTGTGTTCTACCATCGCCGCTCGCCCATCGAGCATTTGCTGGCGCTGAAGGATTGCCTGGTCAAGGGTGGGGAGCTGGTGCTGGAGACGCTGGTGGTTGAAGGCGATCAGCAGCAAGTGCTGGTGCCGGAAGACCGCTACGCGCAGATGCGCAACGTTTGGTTCCTGCCGTCGGTGCCGGCGCTGATGCTGTGGCTGCGGCGTGCGGGCTTCAGTGAGGTGCGCTGTGTGGATGTGAGCGTGACCACGGTCGAGGAACAGCGCGGCACGGAGTGGATGAAGTATCAGTCCCTCAGCGACTTCCTGGACCCTGAAGATCACAGCAAGACCATCGAAGGGCTGCCGGCGCCGATGCGGGCGGTGATTGTCGCGAAGAAATAAGACTGCTGTTGTGTTGAAGAAATAAGACTGCTGTTGTGGCGAGGGAGCTTGCTCCCGCTGGAGTGCGCAGCGCTCCCCAGATTTTGGGGCCGCTACGCAGCCCAGCGGGAGCAAGCTCCCTCGCCACAGGGCGTCGTGTCAGCCTTTGGCTCTTCGCGCCTTGAAGAACTCGCTCAACACCGTCCCGCACTCCTCGGCCAACACCCCGCCTTCATACAGCACCCGATGGTTGAGAAAGCCCTGGGTAAAAAACTGCCCCTGGCTTTGTACGATCCCGGCTTTGGGCTCCAGCGCGCCGTACACCACCCGGGCAATCCGTGAATGCACGATCAGCCCGGCGCACATGCTGCACGGCTCCAGCGTGACGTAGAGCGTGCTGCCCGGCAGCCGGTAATTGCTGACGGCCTGAGCAGCGGCCCGAATCGCGACCATCTCGGCATGCGCACTGGGGTCGTTGCCGCTGATGGGGCAGTTGAAGCCGCGCCCGATCACTTCGCCATCCTGCACCAGCACCGCGCCCACCGGCACTTCGCCCAGCGCGGCACCCTGGGCAGCCAGGGCCAGCGCTTCACGCATGAAGTCCTGGTCGCGGCTGCGGTCGATAATCGCCGTGGGGCGAAACTGGCGCATCACGCCACCTCGATGGCGGCCATCAGGCCGGTTTCCATGTGGTCGATCACATGGCAGTGGAACATCCAGACACCCGGGTTATCCGCCACCAGCGCCACGCGGGCACGCTCGTTCTTGCCCAGCAGGTAGGTGTCGGTGAAGTACGGAATCACCTTGTGGCGGTTCGAGGCGATGACCTTGAAACTCATGCCGTGCAGGTGGATCGGGTGTTGGTACTGGGTCATGTTCTTCAATTCGAAAATGTAGCTCTTGCCCTTTGCAAGCTTGGCAATCGGGCGGTCGGCGCAGGTCTTGTCGGTGATGTCCCAGGCCTGGCCGTTGATCTGCCACAGGCTCGGTGGCTTATTGTCCACGTTCACCGAGACCGATCCAACCCATTCGAAATTGAAGTTGAGTTTCTCGGCATTGGCCAGGTCCGGCTCGGCAATCGGGTTCGCCGGCAACGCAGGCGGCCATTCGGTCGCCGTGTCGGTGCTGGCCACCGAGCGGAAGGTGCCCAGGCGTACCGGGCCGTTGCGGATCGACAATTCTTCACCGGCGGGCGGCGCCTTGATCGCCAGGCAGATGCGCATGCCAGGGCCGAGCCAGTATTCCTTGCCCAGCGGGCGCGGTTCGATGGGGTTGCCGTCCAGGGCATAGATCTGCGCTTCAACGTCGGGGATGTTGATGCGATAGGTCAGGGTGTTATCGAGGTTGAGCAGGCGCACACGGGTGATCTGCCCGGCCGGCAAATCAATCACCGCCTGGGACACGCCATTGATGGTCGACAGGCGTCCGGCGGTGCCGCCCCGGGCCGCTTCGCGGGGAATGCTGAAGGCGACAAAAGCGCCCTCTTCGTCCACGTGCCAGCTTTTCAGGCTCAGGGTGCGTTCGTGCTTGAAACCGGTGGGTTCGCGCTCCTCGATGATCAGCGGGCCCACCAGGCCACGGCCCAGTTCTTCGCTGCTGTTCACGTGGGGGTGATACCAATAGCTGCCGGCATCGGGCACGCGGAATTTGTAGTCGAAGTATTCGCCCGGCAGTACCGGCAATTGCGAGACATACGGCACGCCGTCCATTTCCAGCGGCAGGCGAATGCCATGCCAGTGGATGGTAGTGGCGACCGGCAGGTGGTTGATAAAGCGTACCCGCAGCCATTCACCCTGGCGCACTCGCAACTCGGTGCCCGGCGCCGAAGGGCCGAAGGCCCAGGCCTGGGTCTTGTGCCCCGGCACCAGCTCCACGTCCAGCGGCGCGGCGATCAGCTCGTAATCGTGCCCCGCCTCGGCCTCGGCCACCTTCCCGAGCCAGTAGCGATAGGCGCCACCGGCACCGACGCCCACCACCGCGAGACCGGCAAGACCACCCAGGATTTGTCGACGGGAAAACGATTGGGACACAACAACCTCACGTATCTGCCGCGGGTCCGAGACCCGCAAAGGGCAGATACCATACACCGGCATCACCTAAACAGTAAGGGTTCGCATTGCCACATGTGGGAGCGGGCTTGTGTGGGAGCGGGCTTGCTCGCGAAAGCGGCGTGTCAGACGATGCATGAGTAACAGACCCACCGCCTTCGCGAGCAAGCCCGCTCCCACATTGGATCTTCAGCGCTCTTTTAATGTTTGGCGGCGGCCAGAATCAAGGCCTTCATCTCGGCGACGGCGCCTTTGAAGCCGACGAACAGCGCGTGCGCCACCAGCGCATGGCCGATGTTCAGCTCGTTGATGCCCTTGATCGCAGCCACGGCTTCGACGTTATGGTAGTGCAGGCCGTGGCCGGCGTTGACGATCAGGCCTTCGCCCAGGCCGCAGTTGACGCCGTCGATGATGCGCTGTAATTCGTCGGCAACTTCGGTCGGCGTGGTCGCGTCGGCATAACGGCCGGTGTGCAGTTCGATGGCCGGGGCACCGACACGGCGCGAAGCTTCGATCTGGCGCTCGTCGGCATCAATGAACAGCGAGACTTCACTGCCGATCTTCGACAGGCGCTCCACGGCGGCCTTGATCCGCGCTTCCTGGCCAGCCACATCGAGGCCGCCTTCGGTGGTCAGTTCCTGGCGGGTTTCCGGCACCAGGCAGATATGCGCCGGGCGGATGCGCTCGGCGAACGCCATCATTTCCTCGGTGACGCCCATTTCGAAGTTCATGCGGGTTTGCAGCACGTCCTTGAGCAGCAGCACGTCGCGCTCCTGGATGTGGCGCCGGTCTTCGCGCAGGTGCACGGTGATGCCGTCGGCGCCCGCTTCTTCGGCGTCCAGCGCGGCCTTGACCGGGTCCGGGTAACGGGTGCCCCGGGCCTGGCGCAGGGTGGCTACGTGGTCGATGTTCACGCCGAGAAGAATGCGATTGCTGGTGGTCACGAAAAGCGCTCCTGAAGAGGGAAGGAATCGCTGCACAGCATACACGGGGATGTCAGGGCTTTCGAAACAACTCGCGGCTGACCAGTGGCCGACCGCCCAGATGCACGGCCAGGGCTTGGCGCATCAGGCGCTTGGCGGCGGACAGGGCGCCGGGGGCGGTCCAGTCGGCTTCACTCATGGCGAGCAATTCGGTGCCCTGGAACAAGCCGGGTTGCAGCAGGTAGACCCGCTCCAGGCCTGCGTCCACTTGCAGGCGATACATGCCGTCGGCGGCGATGGGCTCGCCGTGCAGGTCGTTGCTCAGTTCGAAGCCGTAGCCCAAGTCATCCAGCAGGCGCCATTCGAATGCGCGCAGCAGCGGCTCCAGGGGACGGCCTTCGGCGAGGGCGAGCAAGGTGGCGGCGTAGTGATCGAAGACGCCGGGGTGCGGGTCTTCGGCGGGGAGCAGGCGGATCAGCAATTCGTTGAGGTAAAGGCCGCTGAACAGCGCCTCACCGTTGAGCCAGTTGGAGGCGCCGGCAGCTTCCATGCGGCCGACGTTCTTCAGCTCGCCGCGTCCACGAAACTCCACTTCCAGGGCCACGAAGGGCCGCGCCAGGGTGCCGGCCTTGCCGCGCGCACTGCGCAAGACCGCGCGCAGGCGGCCTTGGGGCGTGAGGAAATCCACCAGGGCGCTGGTCTCGCGGTAGGCGCGGCTGTGCAAGACGTAGGCGGGTTGGCCGGTGGGTGGGGTTTGAGACATGGGGTTCTCGCTGCGGGAACACGGTCTGGAAAACAACGACTATCCAATGTGGGAGCGGGCTTGCTCGCGAATGCAGGGTGTCAGTCAACAGAGCTGGTGACTGACACCCTGCATTTGCGAGCAAGCCCGCTCCCACATTTGTCCTGCGGTGTTCCGGAGACCTGTTACAGGTCGCCGTAACCCAACGAACGCAACGCACGCTCATCATCGGACCAACCACCCTTAACCTTCACCCACAGGTTGAGCATGATCTTGGAATCAAACAGCAATTCCATGTCCTTGCGCGCTTCGGTGCCGATGCGCTTGATGCGCTCGCCCTTGTCGCCAATGATGATTTTCTTCTGGCCGTCACGCTCGACGAGGATCAACGCGTGGATATGCAGGGTCTTGCCCTGCTGCTTGAACTCTTCGATTTCGACGGTGATCTGGTACGGCAGCTCGGCACCCATCTGGCGCATGATTTTCTCGCGTACCAGTTCGGCGGCGAGGAAACGGCTGCTGCGATCGGTGATCTGGTCTTCCGGGAAGAAGTGTTCGTTCTCCGGCAGGTAGCCAGCAATCACACGTTCCAGGGCTTCAAGGTTGTGCCCGTGCTGAGCCGAGATCGGCATGATCTGGGCGTTCGGCAGTTGTTCCTGCAGCCAGCTCAGGTGCGGCATCAGCTCGGCCTTGTCTTCGATGCGGTCAGTCTTGTTCAACGCGACGATCAACGGGCCGGTGACGTACTGCACGCGCTCCAGAACCATCTGGTCTTCGTCGGTCCACTTGGTACGGTCGACCACGAAGATCACCACGTCGACGTCTTTCAACGCGGCCGAAGCGGTTTTGTTCATGTAGCGGTTGAGGGCCTTTTCGCCGCCTTTGTGCATGCCCGGGGTATCAACGTAGACAGCCTGTACGGCGCCTTCGGTCTTGATGCCCAGCATGTTGTGGCGGGTGGTCTGGGGCTTGCGCGAGGTGATCGCCAGCTTCTGTCCCAGGATGTGGTTCAGCAACGTGGACTTGCCCACGTTCGGACGGCCGACGATGGCAACATAGCCACAGCGAGTTGCGGTTGAATCAGTCATGGCCATTCTCCACGCCCAGGGCAATCAGTGCTGCAGCGGCCGCTACCTGTTCGGCAATACGACGGCTCACACCCTGACCTCGGCTTTTTTCATTCAGTAAGGTGATTTCGCATTCGACGAAGAACACTCGGCAATGCGGCTCACCCTGGATATCCACCACTTCGTAACGCGGCAGGTCGCAACCACGGGACTGCAGGAATTCCTGCAGGCGGGTCTTTGGATCTTTGTTGGTGTCTACCAGCGTCAGGCTTTCGATTTCGGTCGACAGCCAGGCGACGACGCGCTCCTTGGCCGCTTCCATGCCCGCGTCGAGGTAGATCGCGCCGATCAGTGCCTCAAGGGCGTCGGCCAGGATCGACTCGCGACGGAAACCGCCGCTCTTCAGCTCGCCGGAGCCCAGGCGCAGGTAATCACCCAGGTCGAAACCACGGGCCAGTACAGCCAGGGTCTCGCCTTTCACCAGGCGCGCACGCAAGCGCGACAACTGGCCTTCGCGGGCCAGCGGGAAGCGATTGAACAGGGCTTCGCCGGCGACGAAATTGAGGATGGCATCACCGAGGAATTCCAGGCGCTCGTTGTTACGCCCGGCAAAACTGCGGTGTGTGAGGGCAAGGATCATCAATTCCTGATCCTTGAAGGTGTAGCCGAGCTGGCGCTCGAGACGGCTTAGAGAAACGCTCACGGTTTACCCACATTCAGTTCGAGGCACCGGTGGCCTGCGACGATTAACGCTGTGTTCAAATTCAAATCCTGGTGGTTGCTGCATGGAGCCTGGTTTTGTCCAAGCCCCAGAAAAGCATTCGGCGCTGTGTTCACAGCGCCGCATGGATTACTTGATCAGCCCGACCCGCGAGAAGTTCGGCAGGTGGCTGAGCTTGGGTTCCGGCCAACTCATCCAGACCGCGAAGGCCTTGCCGACGATATTCTGGTCGGGGACCATGCCCAGCAGGTCCTTGGGAATATTCGGGTCATCCCAGTAGCGGCTGTCGTTGGAGTTGTCGCGGTTGTCGCCCATCATGAAGTAGTGCCCGGCAGGCACTGTCCACTGGTTGTCAGGCGGCGAACGGTAGCGGCTCATCTCCTTGCGGATTTCGTGCTCTACCGCCCCGAGTTTTTCCTGGTACAGCTCGGCGCTGCCCAGGGTGTTCGGCTCGGAGCCGATCAGTTTTTCTGCCACCGACTCGCCGTTGACGAACAGGCGCTTGTCGCTGGTGTAGCGAATCACGTCGCCCGGCAGGCCCACTACACGCTTGATGTAGTTGACGTTCGGGTCGCTTGGGTAGCGAAACACCATCACATCGCCGCGCTGCGGGTCACCGATCTCGATCACTTTCTTGTCGATCACCGGCAAGCGGATCCCGTAGGAAAACTTGTTCACCAGGATGAAGTCGCCCACGTCCAGGGTAGGTTTCATCGAGCCCGAAGGGATCTGAAACGGTTCCACCAGGAACGAACGCAGCACCAGCACGATGAACAACACCGGGAAGAACGACTTGCCGTATTCAACCAGCATCGGCTCTTTGTTCAGTTTCTCGATCACCGCCACATCGGGCTGGCTGACGCTGCCCTGATAGGACGCGATGGCTGCCCGGCGACGCGGGGCGAAGAACACCAGATCGAGCAACGCCAATAGACCGCAAACGGCAACGGCGATGACCAGCAACAGCGGGAAATTTAGTGACATAGGACCTAACTATCCAACCTGAGCACCGCAAGGAAGGCTTCTTGTGGAATTTCCACGTTACCCACTTGCTTCATGCGTTTTTTACCGGCCTTTTGCTTCTCGAGCAGCTTGCGCTTACGGCTGACGTCGCCGCCATAGCATTTGGCCAGTACGTTCTTTCTGAGTGCCTTGACGGAAGTCCGTGCAATGATCTGCCCGCCGATGGCGGCCTGGATCGCGACGTCGAACATCTGGCGCGGAATCAGTTCTTTCATCTTTTCGGTCAACTGGCGACCTTTGTAGTGCGCGTTGTCCTTGTGCACGATCAGCGCCAGGGCATCCACCTTGTCGCCGTTGATCAGTACATCCAGCTTCACCAGATTAGCTGATTGGTAACGGTCAAAATGGTAATCCAGCGAAGCATAGCCGCGGCTGGTGGATTTGAGACGGTCGAAGAAGTCCAGGACCACTTCGTTCATCGGCAAATCGTAGGTCACTTGCACCTGGGTACCGAGGAACAGCATGTCGTGCTGTACGCCACGCTTTTCGATACACAGGGTAATGACGTTGCCCAGATGCTCTTGTGGCACAAGAATATTGGCCCGCACGATCGGTTCGCGCATGTCTTCGATGGAAGACAGATCCGGAAGCTTGGACGGGTTGTCGACGTAAATCGTTTCACCGGTTTTCAGCGCCAGTTCAAAAATAACCGTCGGCGCGGTGGTGATCAGGTCCAGGTCGTATTCGCGCTCGAGGCGCTCCTGGATGATTTCCATGTGCAGCATGCCCAGGAACCCGCAGCGGAAGCCGAACCCGAGGGCGTCGGAGCTTTCCGGGGTGTACTGCAACGACGAGTCGTTGAGGGTCAGCTTCTGCAGGGCTTCGCGGAAGTCCTCGAAGTCATCGGAGCTGACCGGGAACAGGCCGGCGTAAACCTGCGGCTGGATGCGTTTGAAGCCCGGCAGCACGTCGACGTCAGGGGTGGAGCTCAAGGTCAGGGTGTCACCTACCGGTGCACCGTGGATGTCCTTGATACCGGCGATGATGAAGCCTACTTCGCCGGCTTTCAGATCAGTGGTAGCCGTGTGCTTCGGGTTGAATACACCGACGCTGTCCACCAGGTGGATCTTGCCGGTGGACTTGACCAGGATCTTGTCGCCCTTCTTCACACGGCCGTGGCGCACGCGTACCAGGGAAACAACGCCCAGGTAGTTGTCGAACCAGGAGTCGATGATCAACGCTTGCAGCGGATCTTCGTAGTTGCCGGTGGGGGCTGGAATGGTCTTGACCAGGCGCTCGAGCACTTCGTCGACGCCCAGGCCGGTCTTGGCGCTGCACTCGACGGCGTCGGTGGCGTCAATGCCGATGATCTTCTCGATCTCTTCCTTGACGCGGTCCGGATCGGCCTGAGGCAGGTCGATCTTGTTCAGCACCGGCATCACTTCCAGGCCTTGCTCGATGGCGGTGTAGCAGTTGGCCACGGACTGGGCTTCAACGCCCTGGCCCGCGTCCACTACCAGCAACGCACCTTCGCAGGCCGCCAGGGAACGGCTGACTTCATAGGTGAAGTCGACGTGGCCCGGGGTGTCGATGAAGTTGAGCTGGTACTTGATACCGTCTTTGGCGGTGTAGTACAGGGTTACGCTGTGGGCCTTGATGGTGATCCCGCGCTCGCGCTCGAGGTCCATGGAGTCCAGCACCTGGGCTTCCATTTCACGCTCGGCAAGGCCGCCGCACATCTGGATGAATCGATCGGCCAGCGTCGACTTGCCATGGTCAATGTGGGCGATGATGGAGAAATTGCGGATATGACTCAAATCACTCACGGATCAACACTCAAAAAGGCTGCAGGCAGACTGCCCGCTGAAAAATAGCCGGGAATTGTACCTGATGCGCAGACCAGACGTCATCCATGGCGACCAAGAACAAAAATGCCCCGGTCGTTCGAACGGGGCATTTTTTGTTCATAAGCGCGGGCTCAACCGGCCCGACGCAACAGCCAGAAGCCGGCCACGGCGCAGATGGCGGTCGGCACCAGCACCGCAAACAGCGGCGAGAAACCGAATACCAGGCTGGACGGCCCCAGCAGGTCCTGGGCGATACGGAAGGTGAAACCCACCAGTACGCCGGTAAACACGCGCTGGCCGAGGGTCACGGAACGCAACGGGCCAAAGATGAACGAGATCGCCATCAGCACCAGCGCAGCCGTCACCACCGGCTGCAACACCTTGACCCAAAACGCCAGCCAGTAACGGCCGTTGTTCAAGCCCTGGTCCTTGAGGTAATGGATATACCCCCACAGGCCGGAGATAGGCAGGCTTTCCGGGATCATCACCACGGTATTCAGCAATTCGGGCTTGAGGGAAATATCCCACTGCTCCGTCGGCACATTGATCACTTCGGTGGTCGATGCCGCACCCTTGCCGATATCACGGAAATAGGTGGTGGTCACATCGCTCAGTTGCCACTTTTCGTCGGCGTACTGTGCACGTTTGGCGAAGCTCGACGACAGCAGGTGACGTTCCTTGTCGAAGTGGTAGCGGGTGACACCCACCAGCAAGCCACCCGGCTGCACGGCGTTGATGTGGATAAACTCCTCACCCTGGCGGTGCCACAGGCCATGCTTGGAGCTCTGGGCATCGCCCGAACCCTGGGCCAGGGCACGATTGGCCTGGGCCGTGGACTCGGCTGGAGGCGCCACGTATTCACCGATCAGCACGCTGACCACCATCAGCAACAGCATGGGCTTCATGACCGCCCACACGATGCGACCGATGGAAACACCCGCCGCGCGCATGATGGTCAGCTCGCTGTTGCTGGCCAGGCTGCCCAGGCCGATCAGGCAGCCGATCAGCGCAGCCATCGGCATCATGTCGTACAGGCGACGGGGCGCCGTCAGCGCCACGTAGCTCAGGACGTCGGTGACGGTGTAGGTATCGCTGACGTTGCCGACTTCATCAATGAAGGCGAACAACGAGGCCAGCCCCAGAATAATGCCCAATACCGCAAGGATTGCGACCAGGACGCTGCTACCAATGTAGCGGTCGAGCTTAACCACGGGCCATCTCCTTCACGCTGCGACGACTCCGCATCTTCAACCGCATCGGTTCCCAATAAAGCAGCCCCAGGCCAATGGCCAGGAAGACCCCGTGGACCCACCACAACCCGAGGGCCGGCGGCAGTTTGCCCTTCTCCAGGGAGCCGCGGGCGGAAATCAGGATGGTCAGGTAAGCCATATAAAGCAGGATGGCCGGCAGCAGCTTGAGGAAGCGGCCCTGGCGCGGGTTGACCCGGGACAGCGGCACGGCCATCAAGGTCACGATGAACACCAGCAGCGGCAGGGAAATCCGCCATTGCAGCTCGGCGATCGAACGCAGTTCCTTGCTGCCGATCAGGTCTGGGGTCGGGATCGCGTCGCGGTCGGTGACCTCATCGCTGACATCCGGCCGGGCCAGCATCACGCCATAGGTGTCGTACTTGATTGCGCGGTAATCGGCCTGACCGGGGCTGCCGTCATAGCGATAGCCATCTTCCAGGATCAGGTAACGGCTGCCATCCGGGCGCACTTCCTGGCGCCCCTTGTCGGCCACCAGAATCGAAATACCACGGTCTTTCTGGTTCTGCCCGAGGTTTTTCTGGGAGATGAACACCCCTCCCAGGTTGGCACGGTCATCCGTCATTTGCTCGGTATAGGTCACCCGGGTGCCATCGTTGAGCGCTTGGAAGCGGCCCGGCTCCAGGGTGTCGAATTCGGTCATGGCGTCCTGTTTGTTCAGCACCAGCTGGAACTGCAGGGCACCCTGGGGTGCCAGGCTCAAGCTCAGCCAGGCCACCACCAGCGCGATACCGGTGGCCGGAACCATGGTCATGGCCAGCAAACGTTGCTGGCTCATGCCGGTGGCCGACAACACGGTCATTTCGCTTTCAAGGTACAAGCGGCCGTAGGCCAGCAGAATCCCGAGAAACAGGCCCAATGGCAGAATCAGCTGCAGGAAGCCCGGCAGGCGAAAGCCCATGATCAGGAACAGCGAACCCGGATCCAGGGCACCCGAGGCAGCCTGGGCGAGGTATTTGACGAAGCGACCACTCATGATGATGACCAGCAATACCGCACTTACGGCACTCAGGGTCAACAGGACTTCGCGGGACAGATAACGGAAGACGATCAAACCAGACACTCCAGGGTTGTCAGGCTAAGGCGGCCAAACAAGCAAGCATATCGAGTCGACCCATTGCTGCAGGCCGGCTAAAAAGATGGCGCATTATCCTGTGATTGACCGCACCTGTCACGGAGCTTGCTCATACGCGTGCACAAAGCTGCCCGCAAGGGTTGTCAGGCTCGGGCGGCGAGGTTCAAACTGCGGCCTTTGTCGCGGGCGGCCTACAGGCTGCCAAGCTTACAAGCCGGAGTACAGACTCCTGGCTCACTGACCTTTATAAGGGACCCGAAAATGGAACTGGTTGTAAAAAGCGTTAGCCCCGAAACGTTGAAAACCGCCACCCTCGTGGTCGCTGTCGGCGAAGGCCGCAAGCTGGGCGTTGCCGCCAAGCAACTGGACGAACTGAGCGGCGGCGCCATCAGCGCAGTCCTCAAGCGCGGTGACCTGGCCGGCAAGGTTGGCCAAAGCCTGCTGCTGCAAAGCCTGCCTAACCTTAAAGCCGACCGTGTATTGCTGGTGGGCGTTGGTAAAGACGCCGAACTGGGCGACCGTCCGTTCCGCAAGATCATCGCCGGCATCCTCAACACCCTCAAGGGCCTGGGCGGCATCGACGCGGCCCTGGCGCTGGACGAAGTCGTGGTCAAGGGCCGCGACAGCTACGGCAAGACCCGCCTGCTGGCCGAAAGCCTGCTGGACGGCGGCTACGTCTTCGACCAGTTCAAGAGCACCAAGGCCGAACCCCGCGCCCTGAAGAAAGTCACCCTGCTGACCATCAAGGCGGCCCAGGCTGAAGTCGAACGCGCCGTGACCCACGCCCAGGCCATCGCCGGCGGCATGGCGTTCACCCGTGACCTGGGCAACCTGCCACCGAACATCTGCCACCCAACCTACCTGGGCGAGCAAGCCAAGGCGCTGGGCAAGGAATTCAAGGGCCTGAAAGTCGAAGTCCTGGATGAGAAGAAGATCAAGGAACTGGGCATGGGCTCGTTCTATGCCGTGGGCCAGGGCAGCGACCAGCCGCCACGCCTGATCGTGATGCAATACAACGGCGGCAAGAAGTCCGAGAAGCCATTTGCCCTGGTCGGTAAAGGCATCACCTTCGACACCGGCGGCATCAGCCTCAAGCCGGGCCTGGGCATGGACGAGATGAAGTACGACATGGGCGGCGCCGCCAGCGTGTTCGGCACCCTGCGTGCCGTGCTGGAACTCAAGCTGCCGATCAACCTGGTGTGCATCCTGGCCTGCGCCGAGAACATGCCGAGCGGCGGCGCGACCCGTCCGGGCGATATCGTCACCACCCTCAGCGGCCAGACCGTGGAAATCCTCAACACCGACGCCGAAGGCCGCCTGGTGCTGTGCGACGCCCTGACCTACGCCGAGCGCTTCAAGCCGCAAGCCGTGATCGACATCGCCACCCTGACCGGTGCCTGCGTGGTTGCCCTGGGCGCCCACACGTCGGGCCTGCTGGGCAACAGCGACGAACTGATCGGCCAACTGCTCAGCGCCGGCCAGGCTGCAGACGATCGCGCCTGGCAACTGCCGCTGTTCGATGAGTACCAGGAACAGCTGGACAGCCCGTTCGCCGACATCGCCAACATTGGCGGCCCGAAAGCCGGCACCATCACTGCGGCGTGCTTCCTGTCGCGTTTCGCCAAGAACTTCAACTGGGCCCACCTGGACATCGCCGGCACCGCCTGGACCAGCGGCGGCAAGGACAAGGGCGCCACTGGCCGTCCGGTTCCATTGCTGACCCAGTACCTGCTGGACCGCGCCAAAGCCTGAAAATGAAGATCCCCGGGCGCCTGTAAAGCCGCCCGGGGCTCAGGAACCGCAATGACCCAAGTCGACTTCTATATATTGCCCAGCGCCGATCCTTCCGCGCGCCTGGACTTTGCCTGCAAGCTCACCGAAAAAGCCTGGCGCATGGGCCACCGTATCTACCTGCATTGCAGCAATGCCGCCCAGCGTGACGACCTCGACGCCCGCCTGTGGCGCTTCAAGGGCGAAAGCTTCGTGCCCCACGGTCCCGCCGAATCAGAACCGGAAGGCCTGGTAGTACTGGGTTTGGGCGACAGCTGCGGCGATCACACAGACCTGCTGGTCAACCTTGACCTGAAAGTACCGGCCTTCGCCAAGGGTTTCGCCCGCGTGGCGGAAGTGGTGGTGGAAGACCCGGCTATTCGTCAGGCCGCGCGGGAGAGTTTCCGTTTCTACCGCGAACAGGGCTATTCTCTGCAAGATCACCGGCTACAACGACTTTGAGCACACGATGGACACTCCAAACCCGCTAAAAGACCCTGACCACCTGCTGGACGACCTCGAGTCGATCCGCAAGCTGCTCGGTGATGATGACCTGCAACCGCCATTGCTGACCGATGCGGTCAACGGTGACGTACAAATTCCCCTGCTGTTCGATATGGTGGGTGGCAAGCCGGTTACGCCGGAACCTGTCGAAACGCCCGTGGCACAAGCTGCGCCGGCTGCGGCTGTTGCCGTACCTGCCGCCGAAAAAGCCCCCGACGCCCTGCTGCTGCACCTGGACAACGAACTGCGCGCCGCCGCGCAACTGATCATGCAAGACGTGATCGACGATTTTGCCCCGCATATCGAAACCGAGATCAAGCGCCGGCTGGATGCGCGCATGGAGCGGTTGTTGAGCCAGTACCAGAACTAAGGCTGACACATATCCCCTGTGGGAGCGGGCTTGCTCGCGAAGGGCGTGAACGATAACGCGTACATCCTGAATGAACGCGCCGCCCTCAGGTTTTTCGCGAGCAAGCTCGCTCCTACCCCTCTCCCCTATCCCCCGTTATACTTGTCGGCTTTCCTGAATTAATGCCAACTAGGGTCCCGCCGCGCATGGATAAGACCTACCAGCCGCACGCTATTGAAACTTCCTGGTACCAGACCTGGGAGTCCGAGAATTATTTCGCTCCGCAAGGCGCGGGCGATGCCTACACCATCATGATTCCGCCACCGAACGTCACTGGCAGCCTGCACATGGGCCATGGCTTCAACAATGCGATCATGGATGCCCTGATTCGTTTCCGCCGCATGCAGGGTCGCAATACCCTATGGCAACCAGGTACAGACCACGCCGGTATCGCCACCCAGATGCTGGTGGAACGCCAACTGGAAGCCACCGGCCAGAACCGTCACGACCTGGGCCGCGAGAAATTCCTCGAGAAAATCTGGGAATGGAAGGATCAGTCCGGCGGCAATATCAGCCGTCAGATCCGTCGCCTGGGCTCGTCCGTCGACTGGAGCCGCGAGCGCTTCACCATGGACGACGGCCTGTCGGAAGCCGTGAAGGAAGCCTTCGTGCGCCTGCATGAAGACGGCCTGATCTACCGCGGCAAGCGCCTGGTCAACTGGGACACCAAGCTGCACACGGCGATTTCCGACCTTGAAGTGGAAAACCACGACGAGAAAGGTTTCCTGTGGAACCTCAAGTACCCGTTGGCTGACGGCGCCAAGACCGCCGAAGGCAATGATTACCTGATCGTCGCCACCACCCGTCCGGAAACCATGCTTGGCGACGCCGCCGTCGCGGTCAACCCGAACGACGAACGCTACCAGGCGCTGATCGGCAAGTTCGTCGAGCTGCCGCTGGTTGGCCGTCGCATCCCGATTATCGCGGATGACTACTGCGACCCTGAATTCGGCACCGGCTGCGTGAAAATCACCCCGGCTCACGATTTCAACGACTACGAAGTCGGCAAGCGCCACAACCTGCCGCTGCTGAACATCTTCGATAAAAACGCCGCCGTTCTGCCGGCCTGCCAGGTGTTCAACCTCGACGGCACGCTGAACGAGAGCATCGACGGCAAGATCCCGGCTGAATACGCGGGCCTCGACCGTTTTGAAGCGCGCAAGCAGATCGTTGCCGCCTTCGACGCCGCCGGCCTGCTGGTGAGCGTTGACGACCACGGCCTGAAAGTGCCGAAGGGCGACCGCTCCGGCACCATCATCGAGCCCTGGCTGACCGACCAGTGGTACGTGTCCACCAAGCCTTTGGCTGAGCCGGCGATCGCTGCCGTGGAAGACGGCCGCATCGCGTTCGTGCCGAAACAGTACGAAAACATGTACTTCTCGTGGATGCGTGACATCCAGGATTGGTGCATCAGCCGCCAGCTGTGGTGGGGCCACCGGATTCCGGCCTGGTACGACGAGTCGGGCAAGGTCTATGTGGGCCGCGACGAAGCCGAAGTACGTGCCAAGCACAACCTTGGCGCGGACGTGACGCTGCAACAGGACAACGACGTACTGGACACCTGGTTCAGCTCGGGCCTGTGGACGTTCTCCACCCTCGGCTGGCCGCAACAGACCGAGTTCCTGAAGAAATTCCACTCCACCGACGTGCTGGTCACCGGCTTCGACATCATTTTCTTCTGGGTTGCCCGGATGATCATGCTCACCATGCACTTGGTGAAGAACGAAGACGGCACCCCGCAGGTACCGTTCAAGACCGTGTACGTGCACGGCCTGGTGCGTGATGGCCAGGGCCAGAAGATGTCCAAGTCCAAGGGCAACGTCCTGGACCCGCTGGACATCATCGACGGCATCGACCTGGAAACCCTGGTGCAGAAACGCACCTCGGGCCTGATGCAGCCGAAACTGGCGAAGAAGATCGAGAAGCAGACCCGCGACGAGTTCGCCGATGGCATCGCCAGCTACGGCACCGACGCCCTGCGCTTTACCTTCTGCTCGCTGGCGTCCACCGGTCGCGACATCAAGTTCGACATGGGCCGCGTCGAAGGCTATCGCAACTTCTGCAACAAGATCTGGAATGCCGCGCGCTACGTACTGGATAAAGGCGAAGACTGCGGCCAGAACGGCGAGGCCATCGAGCTGTCCCTGGCAGACCGCTGGATCATCTCCCAGCTGCAGCGCACCGAAGCCGAAGTGACCCGTCAACTCGACCAGTTCCGCTTCGACCTGGCGGCGCAGGCCCTGTACGAGTTCATCTGGAACCAGTATTGCGACTGGTACCTGGAACTGTCCAAGCCCGTGCTGTGGGACGAGAACTCGCCGATCGAACGTCAGCGCGGCACCCGTCAAACCCTGGTGCGCGTACTGGAAGTGGCGTTGCGCCTGGCGCATCCGTTCATGCCCTTCATCACCGAAGAAATCTGGCAGCGCATCGCGCCGCTGGCCGGCAAAGACGGCAAGACCATCATGCTGCAACCTTGGCCGGTGGCCAACGAAGCCCGCATTGATGAGGCGGCCGAAAGCGATATCGAGTGGCTCAAGACCCTGATGATGGGTACGCGCAACATCCGCGCCGAGATGAATATCGGTCCGGGCAAGCCACTGGCCGTGTTCGTGAAGAACGCCAGCAGCGAAGACCTGCGTCGCCTCACCGAGAACGACGCGCTGCTCAAGAAGCTGGCGAAACTGGAGTCGATCACTGTATTGGCACCGGGCGAAGAAGCACCGCTGTCCGCCACCGCACTGGTGGGCGAGATGGAAGTGCTGGTGCCGATGGCCGGCCTGATCGACAAGGCTGCCGAACTGGCGCGCCTGGACAAGGAAATCCTGCGCCTGCAAGGCGAAGTGCAGCGGGTGGGCGGCAAGCTGTCCAACGCGGCGTTCGTCGACAAGGCTCCGGCTGAAGTGATCGAGAAAGAACGCGCCAAACTGGCTGAAGCTGAACAGGCTTTGGGCAAGCTGGCGGAGCAACACGCACGGATTTCCAGCCTGTAAGAGGCTGCCCGTGCGGAAAAAGAGACCTTCGGGTCTCTTTTTTTTGCTTGGAAAAACACCGCTATTTCTCTTTGGAAACCCGACCAATGTGGGAGCTGGCTTGCCTGCGATGGCATCGCCTCGGTCTGGCAGATACACCGAGTCACCTGCGTCGCAGGCAAGCCAGCTCCCACATTTGACCGAGTTCGACCAAGGAATGTGTGACAATACCCGCCACTTTTGAAACAAACGCAGAATCGACGCAGCCCATGACCGCCCCCAGCACACCCAAAGCACCGCGAAAGAAGCCAAAATCCAATACGCCGGCCAAGCCCGTCGTTCCGCGCAAAGAGGCCACCTTGCACCCGCGTAACCGCCACCAGGGCCGTTACGACTTCCAGGCGCTGATCAAGACCACGCCCGAACTGGCGCAATTCGTGATCATCAACCCGTACGGCAAGGAAAGCATCGACTTTGCCAGCCCAGACGCGGTGCGGGTGTTCAACCGGGCGTTGCTCAAGGCGTTCTACGGCATCAATCACTGGGACATCCCGGCTGACTACCTGTGCCCACCGGTACCGGGGCGTGCCGACTACGTGCACTTCCTCGCCGACCTGCTCGCCAGCGTCAACGAAGGCGTGATCCCCCGTGGCGCGCCGGTGAAGGTGCTGGACATCGGCATGGGCGCCAACTGCGTCTATCCGTTGATCGGTTACAGCGAGTACCGCTGGAATTTCCTCGGTTCGGAAGTCGACCCGACCGCCGTGGCCGCCGCCAAGGCGATCGTGCAGTCCAACGGGCTGAACAAGGCCATCCAACTGCGCCAGCAAACCAACCCCAAGCAGATCCTGCTGGGCTTGCTGGAGCCAGGCGAGCGGTTTGACCTGACCATGTGCAACCCGCCCTTCCACGCGTCCATGGATGAGGCGACCAAGGGCAGCGAGCGTAAATGGCGTGCACTGGGCAAGGCTGATCCGAAACGCAAGCTGCCGGTGCTGAACTTCGGTGGCCAGTCGGCGGAATTGTGGTGTGAAGGCGGTGAAGCGCGGTTTGTGACGCAGTTGATCGCTGAAAGCGCGCATTTCCAACATAAAGTGCTGTGGTTCAGCACCCTGGTGTCGAAAGCGTCAAACCTGCCGGCCATTCAGACAGCGCTGAAAAAGGCCGGTGTGCTGGAAAGCCAGGTAGTGGAGATGTCCCAGGGCCAGAAGCAGAGCCGCTTCGTCGCCTGGACGTTCCAGACCCCGAGCGAGCAACAGGTGTGGCGCCAGCGTTGGGCCCGTAAGGACTGATAAATCGCAGGCAACAAAAAACCGTGCCCGGATCGCTCCGGAGCACGGTTTTTTTTGCTGCGTCTTACTTGTTAACAGCGTCGGTCAGGCCTTTGGCCACAACCAGCTTGATAACTTTCTTGGCAGCGATTTCGATGGCAGCGCCAGTCGAAGGGTTACGGCCAGTACGGGCAGGACGCTCGGTCACTTTCAGTTTGCCAACGCCTGGCAGAGTGATTTCGCCGCCGTTTTCCAGCTGATCAGCAACGATCTGGCTCAGTTGGTCCAGCAGAGCACGCACGGTGGTTTTCGGTGCGTCTACAGCTTCAGCCAGATCAGCGATCAGTTGGTCTTTAGTAATAGCCATTGTGGTGTTCCTTCCCTATCAAATTCATTTGGATTGCAGAGTGCAGTGTCAGCCATCGAGCCCTGCCATCAAGGCCTGGCACCCAAGGGCTATAACCACGAAGATCGGGGTTATAGATACCTGAAACCGGGTTTGGTTCGACCTGACAAATGCTGAATGCACGCTTAACGCCCAGACTGCGCGTAAGACGGGGCAAAACTAGCACAGAGACGGGGAAATATCCGCCTCAACATACCCATTTGGTCAGCTTTATCGCTCTAAACCGTGAAAAAAAGGCATATGGCCCGTCGGATGGCGCTCAAAACGCCCTCCGAACAGCGCCATCCCCAGCGGGTGCGGTACACTGGCGACTTTTTCCGGGAGCCCCACCCCTCCCCTTCAACCAGCCGAGAAGCCCATGCCGATCCGTCATTGCATCGTCCACCTGATCGACAAAAAACCCGACGGCACACCCGCAGTTCTCCACGCCCGCGACTCCGAGCTTGCCGAGTCGGCCGCGATCGAGAACATGCTCGCCGACCTCAACGAGAGCTACAACGCCAAACAAGGCAAGGCCTGGGGCTTTTTCCATGCCGAGTCCGGCGCGCACCCGTTCAGCGGCTGGTTGAAGGAGTATTTCGACGGCGGCAAGGATTTCACCGCCTTCAGCCGCATTGCGGTGGAACACCTGCAGAAGCTGATGGAGGAGTCCAACCTCTCCACCGGCGGCCACGTACTGTTTGCCCACTATCAACAGGGCATGACCGATTACCTGGCGATCGCCCTGCTGCACCACAGTGAAGGCGTGGCCGTGACCGACCAGCTGGACGTGACGCCGTCGCGCCATCTGGATCTTGGCCAACTGCACCTCGCCGCGCGCATCAACGTGTCCGAGTGGCAGAACAACAAGCAATCCAAGCAGTACATCTCGTTTATCAAGGGCAAGAACGGCAAGAAGGTCTCGGAGTACTTCCGCGACTTTATCGGCTGCCAGGAAGGCGTCGACGGCCCAGGCGAGACCCGCACCCTGCTCAAGGCCTTCAGCGATTTCGTCGAGAGCGAAGACCTGCCGGACGAATCCGCCCGCGAGAAAACCAAGACCCTGGTGGACTACGCCAGCAGCCAGGCCAAGCTCGGCGAGCCGATGGGCCTGGAAGAGCTGTCCGGGTTGATCGATGAAGATCGGCCAAAAGCCTTCTACGATCACATCCGCAACAAGGACTACGGCCTGTCGCCGGAAATCCCGGCGGATAAACGCACCCTCAACCAGTTCCGCCGTTTCACCGGGCGTGCCGAAGGCTTGTCCATCAGCTTTGAAGCGCACCTGCTGGGCGACAAGATCGAATACGACGAAGCCGCCGGCACCTTGATCATCAAGGGCCTGCCGACCCAGCTGACCGACCAGCTCAAGCGTCGCAACTGATGCTGGGCGGGGTTCTGAAGAAAGTCCTGCTGGTGTTGCTGGTGGTGGTGGTTTTCCAGAACTGGGGCAAGATCGAGCGGTTGTTCAACCCCTCCCAGGTGGTGCCGGAGCAGACACGCGCGGCAGCGCGCGTGGTGCTGTATTCCACCGAGTGGTGCGGCTACTGCAAACAGATCCGGCGTTTTCTGGATTCCAAGGGGATTCCCTACCAGGCGTTTGATATCGAGAAGGACGCCCAGGCGCGCAAGGCGTACGAGGCGTTGGGGGGCGGCGGGATTCCGTTTGTGGACGTGAACGGCACGCTGATTCGCGACTACAACCCGGAAGCGATCATGGCGGCGCTGAAGTAACTCACTCTGTAAAATACCGCAGATCAAATGTGGGAGCGGGCTTGCTCGCGAATGCGCTGGTTCAGTCAATACATCTGGCGACTGACCCACCGCTTTCGCGAGCAAGCCCGCTCCCACATTGGGTTTGCGTACGCGTTAGAAATTGGCCTCCAGGGAAACCATCGCCGTACGCTCTTCACCTACGTTGTAATACGCCGAGCTGGCCGCCAGGCCATTCACCGGCGCCGAGTTGAACGACACGGTACGCGCCGAGCTCAGGTATTCCTTGTCGAACACATTGAGCATCGAGAAGCGCAGCGCGGCCGACTTGAAGACCTTCTTGTCCACCGGCAGGTAGATACCGGCGTTGAGATCAAACACGGTGCGCCCGGAGATTTTCTCGTTGTTGGTCAAATCACCGTAGAACGCCCCGACATACTTGCCGGCAATGTTGCCGTAGTAGCGCTTGTCGTCGTAACCAAACACCAGGTTGAGCATGTTTTCCGGCACGTTGGCCAACTGGTTGCCCTTGGTCGGCAACAACACGTTCTTGCTGACAAAGTCGTCCTGCTGCTCGGACTTGGTATAGGTGTACGACGCGTAGTAGTTGAAGTTGTACGGCAGCAGGCCGCTCCACTCCAACTCCAGGCCTTTGTTGGTCACGTCACCGACGTTGGCCATCACGTAGTCACCGTTCAAGTCGGTGGTCGACAGCTGACGGTCCTTGAAGGTGATGTAGAACAGGGTGGCGCTCAGGGCCATTTTCTCTTCGGTGTAGCGCCAGCCCAGTTCCTGGTTCCAGCTCAGCTCGGGGTTGAGGTTGAGCGAGTCACCCTTGTTGTACAGCACGTAGTTCTGCGGTGTGCGCATGTTGCGAGTGACGTTGTAGAACGCCTGGTTGCTCTCGTCGACCTGGTACTTGGCACTGAAGTTCGGCAGGAACTGATGGTAGCGGGCGTTACGCTTTTCCGGCTTGTCGTACAGGCTACCGAGGTTGTCGCCGTCCCGTTCGACGTACTGGTACGCCAGGCCGCCGACAAAGCTCAGGTCTGGCGTGGCTTGCCAGCTGTCCTGCACCCACAGCTTCTGGGCCGGGGTCACGGTGTACTGGTGGCGCCCCTGGACAGTCTTGCCGTTCTTGTCGACCACCTGGCCGCCGCTGTTGTAATCGCCCCAGACGTCGTCCGGTGCACCTTCGCTGTTGATCCCGATATACGGCTGGGTCTGGCGCTGGCGAGCGCGCTCGTACCAGTAGCCGTAATCCAGGCTGTGCTCCTCGTTGATGTCCCATTTCATTTTGACCGTCACGCCAGGGCGCCAGGTTTCGGTCCACGAGGGGCGATAGTAGTTGGCCGACTTGAGGTTGCTCAGGTCGTAGTTGCCACTCTTGTCGGACTTCGGCCCCAGGTTGGTCGCGGTCTGGCCGCTGAAACTGCCGCCGTTGCCCCAGTAGTAGTAAGGCGCAACCGTCAGGGCCAGGTCATCACGCAGGCGCCAGCGCTGGGTGAAGGTGGTCATGACACTTTCGAAAGGGTTGCGGTTGAGCTTGTAGGAAGACGACAGCAAGCCGTTCTTGTAGACCGGCGTTTCCGCGTAATCCAGGCGGCGGCCCTGTTGCTGGAACTGGCTCTTGCTCAGCGTGTTGTAGTTGTAGTTTTCCTGGGTGTTGTACTTCATGGTGAAGTTGCTGGTGTTGCCGTTGTCGTCTTCGAACAGCGTGCTCCACTCCACCTTGTCGCCCCGCAAGGTGCCCTTGCCGCGCCACTTGTCGCCCTCCGTGTGAGAGGCCGACACCCAGGTCTTGAAGCCGCCGAGGTCGCCGGTGTTGATGCGGGCGAAGGACTTTGTCAGGTTGTTCGAACCCATGGATTGCTTGACGAACAGCCCCGGCTCCTTGGTCGGCCGAATGGTGACCATGCCGATGTTACCGCCGCTGGAACCAATGTGCGGGCCGTCCGCTTCCGAGGAGCCCTGGGTGACAAATACTTCGCCGACGTTTTCCGGGTCGCCCAATTGGTTGGCGTAAACACCGTAGCTGCCGGAGTCGTTGATCGGCACGCCGTCCATGGAAACCCCGACCTGATCGGAGTTCATGCCGCGCATGGTGAAGCTGGTGCCGCTCATGCCGCTGGCGTCGTCGTTGGAAACGTTGATGCCCGGGGTGTACTTGAGCTTGTCGATGGCGTTGGCCGTCGGGGACATTTCATCCATGGCTTCCTTGGTCACGGTGGACCGGGCCTTGGCACTTTCTTCCTGAATCATGTGGCCGGTGCCCAGGGTGCGTTCGCCGGCGACGTGCACCGAACCGACATCCTGGGAATCGTCTGCCAGAACCAGCGGCGCAAAGCCGCCCAGGCCCGATGCTAAAAGCAGGGCATAGAGTTTGTTGTAGGTCACGAGTAGATCCCTTACATGCATCTATCTGTTGTTATGGGGGAGGTATTGGCGATCTCGGCTGGGTGAACAGCGCCGCCAATCTTCCTGACCACCTGCTCAGGAATCCGAGGATCATCCGTGCATCACGTAACGATT
Organism: Pseudomonas sp. KK18; assembly: GCF_037094675.1. NCBI lineage: Bacteria > Pseudomonadati > Pseudomonadota > Gammaproteobacteria > Pseudomonadales > Pseudomonadaceae > Pseudomonas > Pseudomonas sp. KK18. Next base: position 1,182,407 of record NZ_CP146605.1, on the reverse strand, counting down.
TGGTTACAGGTTTTGGCGATTGCGATGAAGGTTAAATGAAAGGTCCACACACACGGATGTGCCAAGGCATGGGGATTTTCAAGGGAAGGTGGTGCAAGTAATGACAGCGCCACGCCATTGCGGCGTAGCGCTCTGTATCTAGCGCAATACGATCATCCGACCGAGCAGCGAGTGTTGTTCAAACCCCAAGACCGCCTGCAACGCATTGAGCACCGCCTGGGGGTCCTTGCTCGGGAAACTGCCGCTGACACGCCGGGCGCCGAGGTCTTCGTTGAGCAGCAGAATGCGCCCCGGATAGTAGCGGCCGAGGTCTTGCACCACATCGGCCAGCGGCGCCTTGTAGTAGTTGAGCCAACCATCGCGCCAGGCCAAGCGCGACTCGCTGTCGACCGCGTGCAGCTCATCGGCGACACCGTCGGCGTAGGCCACTTGCTGGCCGGCCGTCAGAATCTGTTGCTGAGCATACTTCGACGGCGTTACCCCAACCCGACCGGACAACACCGTCACCTGCGCACCTGCCGGTTGCAGGCGCACCTCAAACTGCGTGCCGAGCACCCGTGCTTCGCCGCTGCCGGCCTCGACCACAAAGGATTCGCCAGTGTGGGTCACACTGAAAAAACCGGCGCCACGGCGTAGCTGGATATGGCGCTCGCCATGCTTGAAATCCACTGCGATCGCACTGTCGGCGTCCAGGGTGACCTGGCTTTGATCGGCCAGGGTCACGGTCTTCACCTCACCCGGCGCGGTGACGTAATCCGCGCCGAAGTCATCGACCCAGCGTGACGGCTGCCAGCCGGCGCCCATCGAGATCATCACCAGCAGGCAGGCGGCCATGGCCAGGGCACCAGACCAGCGCCGCACGCTGGAGCGTTTCGAGGTATTCATCGCGTTCAAGTAACCCTGCAGCGCCAGGGCATCCTCATCCGCCAACGTTCTGGCCGGTACTTCACTCAATTCCCACAGCACCTGGGCCTGGGCGTAGGCTTCCACATGCGCAGGATCGGCCCGCAGCCAACGGCTGAACGTGGCCTGGTCGCCACTGCTGGGTTGGTCATGCAACAGGCTCAACCAGGCCAGTGCGGCCTGTTCCTGGTCGGGCGTCGGGGTGACGCGGGCAGTGGCGTTCACGGGGCTTTCCTTGGCGATGGTTCACGAAGGCTGGCCTTGCAGGCTTCGAGGGCACGCATCATATGTTTTTCCACGGCGCTTTGGGACAGGCCCATGGCCTTGGCGATTTCCGCGTACTTGCGGCCATGGATGCGGTTGAGCAGGAAAATCTGCCGGGTACGTTCCGGCAGGCTGCGCAAGGCTGCTTCAACGTGACGCAGATCATTGCCCGCCTCCAGCGCGGCCTGGGGTTCGCAGCCCTGGTTATCCTGTTGTTCCGGCAGCCAGCCTTCGCTGCTGCGCACCCGGGCGCCTTCGCTGCGCAGGTGGTCGATGGCGATATTGCCGGCGCAGCGCAGCAGGTAGGTGCTGAGCTCCTCGACCTGCACCAGCGGCCGGCGCCAGAAGCGCAGGAACAAATCCTGCACCAGGTCCGCCGCCGTCGCACGGCAGCCCACGCGGCGGCTGACCAGCGCTTCCATCTGCGAGCGCTGGGACAGGAACACTTGCAGGAAATGCGCCCGTCCGCCCGCCGCGTCTGCGTGCTGCTCTGGGTGTTCGGGAGGCGTGGTGATCATCAACGGTGGACTCAAAGGGTCGCGAAGGCCGCAACCGGGCTGGCCAGCAGGCCGAGGCCCGCCAGGATCAAGGCCAGCCTTGGCCGATACGGCAACAGCAACACCAGCAACAACCCGCTGAGCATCAAGACCGCGCACCACTCCACCAACCCCTGGCTCCACCCGGTCGCGAGCACCGCCGGCCAGATCGAGACAATCAACAGCAGCCAGCCGCCCACGCGCAAACCCAGGCGCCGACGAGGCGAAGGTTTACTGTGCAGCAGTTCGCCATGGTGCCGGTCCATGGACAGGCACAACGCGGTAAACCCTGCGTAACACAGCAATAGCGCCAGGAGCATTCAGTTCACCTCGCCCTTGAGGGTCAATGGCCGGGCACGTTCGGCCTTGGGCTGAGGGACGCGGCGGTGCTGCATTTTCCAGGCAGCCCAGGCGAGGAACACACCGCTGCCCAGGCACGTCAGGTCGAAGCCGGCCATGGCCCAGTCGCCGTTGGCCAGGGTCACACCCAAATGCTGGGTCGTGGTCAGCGCGTTGAGCACCGGCACGCCGATAAACAGCAGCGCGCCCACACTCAATTGCTCAACCCAGCCGCGGCGCCCCTGGCGAACAATCGCGTGCACGACGCTCAAGCCCCAGGCAATAAAGAAGGCTTGTACTTCCCAGTCCGAGCGCCCGGCAAAGCTGGCTGGTAACAGGCGGTTGGCCCAGAAGAATGCAGCGATGGCGATCATCAAGCCGGACATGCTGGCGATGTTCAGCACTTCCACCAGCCGCAGCTCAAAGGGCATCACACCGGTTTTGGTGTGCTTGAGCTGACGCTTGCCCAGCCACATCACCAGCCCGGTGCCGATCATTGCCGTGCCCGCGAGGCCGCAGATGAAATACAGCCAGCGCAATACCGGGCCGGCGAAATGGCCCATGTGCAAACCGTAGAAGCTGCCACCAATCGCCGCCGGCAGCGACTGCTCGCCGCTCACCCGCAACAGTTCGCCGGTAGTGCCGTTGAATGAGACGGTGCTGCCAAAGTCATGCACCACTCGATCCGACCCGGCGCGGAACACATTGACCGAGGCGTTTACATCGCTTGGATTATTCACCACCAGCCGTCCGACATGCCCGCCGGCCCATTGCTCGCGCGCCTGCTCGTACATCGGGCCCAGTGGCAGCAATTGCCCCGGCTGGCCGAGGGCCGGCGCATTATCGGTGGCCGGAAACACATCGTTGAAGAACGCACGGGTATCGTTGCCGTAGGAAGCGAGGATGCTCGCCGGCATTACCATGCTCATGAAAATCACCAGGCTGCTGTAGGTGATCATCAAGTGGAACGGCAACACCAGCACGCCCACGGCGTTGTGCCCGTCGAGCCAGGACCGCTGGCCCTTGCGCGGGCGGAAGGTGAAGAAGTCCTTGAAGATTTTCTTGTGGGTGATGATCCCGGTGATCAACGCCACGAACATCACCATCGCGGCGATGGTCGACAGCCAGCGCCCCCAGGGATACGGCATTTGCAGCTGGAAGTGGAAACGATAGAAGAATTCGCCGCCCATGCTTTCCCGGGCCTGGACCTGCTGGCCGCTGACGGGATCGAGGAGTTTTTCGACGAAATTGCCGCGTTTGCCCGGGTCGACCTTGTCTTGCCACATCACCGACAGGCCCGGCTCACGGCTGCTCGGCAAGGTGATAAACCAGCGCGCGGCATTGGGCGCCTGGTGTTGCAGATAGGTTTGGGCGGCGGCCAGGCTACGGGCGTCATCGACGGGATGCGCCTGCACTTCGGGCTGCATCCAGTGGGTAATTTCGTCCTTGAAATACGACAGGGTGCCCGTCAGGAAAATCGCAAACAGCAGCCAGCCAAAGATCAGCCCGGCCCAGGTGTGCAACCAGGCCATGGCCTGGCGGAAGCCCTCTTTCATGTGCGCGCCATCCAGTACGCCAACCCGGCGAACGTGGCCATTATCGCGCTGGGCAGCAACACGCCAAACCAGGCGCGCCAGGCCGTGCGGCAGGCGAAGCACCAGATGACCGCCAACAGGTAGAACACAAACGAACTCAGCATGCCGCTGATCACCGCATCGGCGCGGCTGGTGGGCAGCCACAGCGTCATGCACACGCTGGCCAGCGAGGCCAGCAGGTAACCGCCGACCACAGCCGCCAGCACCCGCGAAGTCACGGCAAGACGGTAGGAAACGGGAAGTGAGGTTTTGCGTTTCATGCACAAGGCGCCAGGTTCGTCAGGGCGCAATATTAATGATAAAGGTTCTCATAAGCAAAAGAGAACGCATCACTGGCAATTGCCGAACCCGTCTGCGCGCCCTACAATGCGAACAATTCTTGTTCTCTAAAGCATGCCCATGCTGCCGGAGTGTGCGCGTTGCAGCCGTCCAACACCGTCGAAGTCCTGTACCACGACCATCACCACTGGCTTACCGGCTGGTTGCGACGCAAGCTCGGCTGCCCGGAAAGCGCCGCCGACCTGGCCCAGGACACCTTCGTTCGCGTGCTCACCGCACGGGAAACCCCGGCGCTGATCGAACCCCGCGCCTTTCTTACCACCATCGCCAAGCGCGTGCTGTTCAACCATTACCGCCGCCAGGACCTGGAGCGCGCCTACCTCGACGCCCTGGCGCAGATGCCCGAACACGTGGCGCCGTCGGAGGAAGAGCGGGCAATCATCCTGCAAACCCTGATGGAGCTGGACCAGTTGCTGGATGGCTTGGCGCCGCTGGTTAAACGCGCGTTCCTGCTGGCCCAGCTCGACGGCCTGACCTACGCGCAAATCGGCGCGGAACTGGGGATCTCCATCGCCACGGTCAAGCGTCACCTGCATAAAGCGGCGATGCGCTGCTACTTCGCCCTATGAGTTTCTCAACGCAAGTCGCCGAACAAGCGGTGCACTGGCTGATGGAAATGCAGCAGGGCCCGCTCAACCCACGTAAACAGGCGGCCTGGCAACAGTGGCTGGACGCCCACAGCGAACATCAGCGGGCCTGGGAGCACATCCAGCGAGTGAACCAGCGCTTGCGCGGGATGCCATCACCCCTGGCCCACGCCGCCTTGAATGCACCGAAATCCAGCAGTCGTCGTCAGGCCCTGAAGTTGTTGCTGATACTCGGCGCCGGGTCGGCAGCGGCCTGGGGTTTGCGCCAGCAACATATATTGCCGCCGTTGAGTGCCGACTACCGCAGCCCCATCGGCCAACGGCGCAAGTTCCAGCTGGCGGATGGCAGCCAGTTGCAGCTCAACACCGGCAGTGCGGTGGATGTGCATTTTGATGGCCAGCAACGCTTGATCCGCCTGCTCGAAGGCGAAATCCTGCTGACCGCCAAACCCGGCAACGCCCCGCTGCGGGTCATCACTTCCCAGGGCCTGCTCAGCGCCCAGGCCGCGCGGCTGAACGTGCGGCAATTCAACGATCACACACAACTGGCGGTGTTTGATGGGCACGTTGACGTGATGCCCAACACCTATAGCGGTTTGCCGTTGTCGGTGGAGAAAGCCCATCAGGTCAATTTCACCCGCAAAGGCTGGGACACCGCCCGCCCCACCGACGCCGGCAGCGGCGCCTGGGCCGACGGCATGCTGGTGGCGGCCCACATGCGCCTGGAAGATTTCCTCGCCGAATTGAGCCGTTATCGCCGTGGCCAGCTCAATTGCGACCCGCAGGTGGCCAACCTGCTGATTTCCGGCAGCTACCCGCTGGACGACAGCGAACGAATCCTGGACCTGCTGCAAGTCAGCCTGCCGGTCAGGGTTCGGCGGTTTACCCGCTACTGGGTCACCGTCGAAGCCCGTGCCTGAAATATTTTCAAACCCCGTGAGCCGTTTTCCGCACCTCGCGTGACAGAGAAGGAAAGCCACCTTGATCCTTCCTTCTCAGGACCGCACTTCATGCCCCAGCAACCGACTCGCCTGACGCCACTCGCCCGCACCCTGCGCCACTTGTTGCTGGGGGCCAGCCTCAGTTTCAGCACCGTTCCCTACGTAATGGCGGCCGACGCCAAGCCCTACCGCATCGCCCCTACGTCACTGGAAGCGGCGCTGAATCAATTTGGCCGGGAAGCCGGCGTGCTGATTTCATTTGGCTCGGACGTGACCGCCGGCGTGCAAAGCCACGGCCTGTCGGGCAACTACACCGCTGAAGAAGGCTTGAATGCGTTGCTCAAAGGCACCGGCCTGCAAGCCCGTGCCGAGGGCAACAACGCCTTCAGCCTGCAACCGGCGAATGCTCCGGCCACCCTCGAATTGGGCACCTCCAACGTGGTCGGCGACTGGCTGGGGGACGCGGCGCAAACCAACGTCTTCGAGCACCCGGGCGCCCGGGACGTGATCCGCCGCGAAGAATTCGAACGCCAGGGCGCCACCCAGGCCCGCGACGTGCTCAACCGCATTCCCGGGGTCAACGCCCCGGAAAACAACGGCACCGGCAGCCACGACATGGCGCTGAACTTCGGCATTCGCGGGCTCAACCCACGCCTGGCCTCGCGCTCCACGGTCTTGATGGACGGCATCCCGGTGCCGTTCGCGCCGTATGGCCAGCCGCAGTTGTCGTTCGCGCCCATCAGCATGGGCAACATGGATGCCGTGGACGTGGTACGCGGCGGCGGCGCAGTGCGTTATGGCCCGCAGAACGTCGGCGGCATCGTCAACTTCGTCACGCGCGCGATTCCCGATGCGCCAACGGTGAAAGGCGGCCTGCAAACCGAAACCAGCCCGTCTTCCAGCCACGATGGCTTCAAGACCACCGGCAACCTGCTGGCCGGCGGCACGGCGGACAACGGCCTGGGCGGCGCGATCCTGTATTCCGGCACCCGTGGTGGTGATTGGCGCGAGAACAGCGACACCCGCATCGACGACCTGATCCTCAAGGGCAAATACCAGCTGGACGACGCCAACAGCTTCAACGCCATGGCGCAGTACTACGAAGGCAAGGCGGATATGCCCGGTGGTTTGAGCACTGCGGCCTACAAGGCCGACCCGTATCAGTCCACCCGCCCCTACGACCAGTTCTGGGGCCGGCGTACCATGTTCAACGCGGGCTATCGCTACCAGGAAGATCGCCGGGAATTCACGGTCAACAGCTTCTTCACCACCACCCTGCGCAGCGGTTACCTGGACCAGGGCAACTTCCTCTCCCTGTCGCCCCGCGAGTATTGGGTACGCGGCCTGGAAACCCGTTTCGCCCAAGGCTTCGACCTCGGCCCAACCAGCCACGAAGTCGGCGTGGGCTACCGCTACGTCAACGAGGCCGGCCACGAACTGCGCTACCGCACGCCGATTTCCGCCAATCAGCAACTGCCGACCACCGACAGCCGCAACGACCGCGACACCCGGGGCAGCACCGAAGCCAATGCGTTCTTCGTCGACGACCGGATAGATATCGGCAAGTGGACCATCACCCCGGGCATCCGCTACGAGATGATCGAGTCCCAGCAGACCAACAACCTCAGCAACGTCAAATACAAAGGCGACTACAACACCGCCCTGCCGGCGCTGAACGTGCTCTACCACCTGACCGACGACTGGAACCTCTACGCCAACACCGAAGGGTCGTTCGGCAGCGTGCAGTACAGCCAGATGCCCAACCGCGTGACCAGTGGCGAAGTGAAGCCGGAAAAAGCCCGCACCTGGGAACTCGGTACCCGTTACGACAATGGCACCCTGCGGGCCGAAATCGGCGCGTTCCTGATCAACTTCGACAACCAGTACGACAGCAACCAGACCAACGACACCGTGATCGCCCGCGGCGAAACCCGCCATCAGGGCATCGAGTCCAGCATCAACTACGCCCTCGACGGCTTGAGCCCGGCGCTCGCAGGTTTTGATGTGTACGCCACCTACGCCTACGTCGACGCCACCATCCGCGAAGACGGCCCGAACAAAGGCAACCGCGTACCCTTCTCCTCCAAGCACAAGGGCACGCTGGGTGTGGGTTACACCGAAGGTCGCTGGAAGTTGAACGTGGACAGCAGCTACCAGAGCAGCCAGTTTGCCGACAACGCCAACACTGAAGCAGAAAGTGCTGATGGCAGCACCGGACGCATTCCTGGCTACATGCTGTTCAGCAGCCGCGCGGCGTACGACTTTGGCCCGCAGCTGTCGGATTTGAACGTGGCGGTGGGTGTGAAAAACATCTTCAACAAGCAGTACTACACCCGCTCGTTTGACGATAACAACAAGGGCAAATACGTCGGCGAGCCGCGCACGCTGTATGTGCAGACGTCCATCGCGTTCTGATCAGCTACCCGCAAGGCACGACGGTGTGCCGGCCACCAACGCGTCGATGGCGCATCGGGTCTTGGCCGGCATGTGCGTCGCCGTGGGCCAGATGACATGGATCGGCATCGGTTGCTCGCGGTGGCCCGGCAGCACCGCCTGCAATTGCCCGCGCAACACGTAGTGGGCGATCAGCCAACTGGGCAACCAGGCCAGGCCGACCCCGGCGATGGCGGCATCGGCCACGGCCTGCAGGTCATCGAGGATCAACGGCGAGGCGACTCGCTCGCGGTGCGGGGCATTGCTGCGATAGGCAATGCCCCGGTGCCCGGCCAGGTCGTCGATGGAGTCAATACGAGGTGTGCGCTGCAAGTACGCGGGTGACGCCGCCAGGGCAATCGCCTGTTCGCCGAGGCGACGTGCACTCAAGCGGTCGGTGTCAGGCAATGCGCCAATGCGCACCGCCAGGTCGAAGCCTTCCTGGGCCAGGTCGATCAGTCGGTCGGAGAAGGAAATTTCAATCTCCAGTTGCGGAAAACGGTCCATGAGCCCCCACAACGCCGGCGCCGCATAGTGATGACCGAACGCCAAAGGCAAGCTGGCCCTTAACCGTCCACGTGGCTGCTGACGGCCACTTTCCAGCACGGATTCGGCGGCTTCCAGTTCCGCCAGCGCACGCAGGCAATGCTCGTAATAGGCCTGCCCGTCCTCGGTCAAACGCTGACGCCGGGTGGAGCGTTGCAACAGCGACGTCCCCAACCGCGCCTCCAGCCGCGCCAGGCCTTTGCCCACCGCCGAGCGCGTGAGGTTCAGCCGTTCGGCGGCCTCCGTCAGATTGCCGCTCTCGACGATCTGCAAAAACAGTTCAACACCATCAAAACGCGGAGTGGCCATGGTCGTTTGTCGCCCTATATTCCCTTATCACAGGAAGAAGTATCGCTAATAAAGAATCAGATTCCCGTGAAAATGACATCTTCCCCCATTGAAAGGAAGAGGCCATGCCACCCGACGCCGTTGTATCCGCCATCAACCCGCCACGTACCGCCCGGGACGGCCTTGCGCTCACCGCCGTGTGCCTGGTGGCGCTGATGTTCGGGCTGGAGATTTCCAGCGTGCCGGTCATCCTGCCCACCCTCGAGCAGCAACTGGGCACCGGCTTCCAGGACGCCCAATGGATCATGAACGCCTACACCCTGGCCTGCACCAGCGTGCTGATGGCCGCCGGCACATTGGCCGATCGTTTTGGCCGCCGACGCATGCTGGTGCTGTGCCTGTGGGTATTCGGGCTGGCTTCGCTGGCCTGTGGGCTGGCGAACGATGCGTCCACGCTGATCGCGGCGCGTTTTGTCCAGGGCGTGGGTGGCGGGGCGATGATGATCTGCCAGTTCGCGATCCTGTCGCACCAGTTCCGCGAGCCGGCGACCCGGGCCCGGGCCTTTGCGGTGTGGGGCGTGATCGCCGGGGTGGGCCTGGGTTTCGGGCCGATGGTGGGGGCATTGATCCTGGCGGTGGCGGATTGGCGCTGGGTGTTCCTGGTGCATGTGCCGTTGACCTTGTTCACCCTGGTGCTGCTGCGCATCAGCGTGCAGGAATCCCGTGACCCGGCGGCCCATCGCCTCGATATAGCCGGTATGGTCACCCTCACCCTGGCAGTGTTCGCCCTGGTCTATTTCATCACCCAGGGCACCGAGAGCGGCTTTGCCACCCCGGCCATGCTCGGTTGGGCCGGGTTGTCGGTGGGCAGCCTGCTGTTGTTCGTGGTTATCGAGCAGCGCAGCCCTCATCCGATGTTCGACTTCTCGGTGTTTCGCATCCCGCGCTTCAACGGCGCGCTGATGGGCTCGATCGGCATGAACTTCAGCTTCTGGCCCTTCATGATCTACCTGCCGCTGTATTTCCAGGCCGGCCTGGGCTACGACACCATGCTCACCGGGCTCGCCCTGCTCGCCTATACCCTGCCCACGTTGGTGGTGCCGCCGCTGGCTGAACGCCTGGCCCTGCGCTATGGCGCCGAACGCATCATTCCATTGGGCCTGGGCCTGATGGGCGTGGGGTTTGTGACAATGGCGGCGATCAATCATAGCGGCCAGCCCAGTGTGGTATGGGTCCTGATCGCCTGTGGGATTGCCGGCAGCGGCTTGGCGTTTACCAACTCGCCCACCACCAACACCACCACCGGATCAGTTTCATCCGACCGCGCGGGGATGGCCTCGGGCATCGACTTCAGTGCACGGCTGATCACCCTGGCGCTGAATATCGCGTTGATGGGGTTGGTGTTGATACTCGGGATCGCTCACTACCTGGCTGGCATATTGCCTGGCACGGCACAGTTGGCCACCCTCAGTCAGGACATCGCCGCCGGCAAGCTGGACGTGTTGCCGCAGGGCCCACTGATCGCCCAGGCCGCGCTGCGCAACGGTGCGGGCTGGGCCATGTTGTATGCCGGCGTTGGAGCGTGCGCACTGGCGGCCTTGAGCGCCTGTTTTTTCCGGCGCAGCCCGCGCTGACCTTTTGCGCATAAAAAAACGGGCCTGCATCTGCAGGCCCGTTTTCAGTGGGGTTGAAAAAGTATCAGCTATCAGCCGTTAAGCGCAGCCTGTTCGTTTTCCAGGAATTCCTCTTCTAGCTCGGCCTCGTCGGCCTTGGTATTGGGCAGGCTCTGACCCGCGGCGCGTGGTTTGCCGCGCAGTTTGCCGTACAGATGCTCCAGGGCATGCTCCAGCTTGGTCGCTGCGCCATCGATCGCCTGTTCCAGCGTATCGGCTTTATGGAGGACCGAAAGCGGTTGATGGCCTTTTGGCCGTGCTTCCAGTCGGCAACTCAGATCGTGTGGGCCGGGCTTGTCACCGTTCTCGTCCCGCAGGTAAACCTCGACGCGGGTCAGATCTTCTTCGTAACGTTCGAGCGTGCTCTCAATGGTGGTACGTACCCACTCCTCCAGTCGGATGCTGCTTTCAATATGGTTATCGCTATTGACTTGGATTTGCATAGTTTTCCCTTATTTCAGCTAGCTCGCCGAAGGCCATTCCTGCTTCACCGGATGGGTGAAAACCATGACCTCCTGATTACACAATTGAGCAGACAGAGGAACATTTCAACCCCTTTGCAAAGATAAATCCCACATTACAAATTAACTCTGACTACAACCAAAAACGCTGTTAGGGTGGGGAGTTGGTTACATCTTCTTACCGCCAACTTCCTTACAATTGCCCCTCTCCCAACGGGTGCAATCCGCGAAAAATCTCCGCTTCCTCCACCAGCCAGTCATGCACCGCCCGCACGCCCGGATGGCTCAACGCACCCGGCGCGTACAGCAGCACATAGCGTTTGTGGTTGGGAACGGCGAGGCCGAATGGCACGATCAAGGTGCCGCGTTCCAGTTCGTCATTGAGCAAGGTTCGCCGGGCAATCGCCACGCCCATGCCCGCAATCGCCGCCTCGATAGTCAGGTGGTTGCGGTTGAAGGTATGCCCGCGCCGTACGTCGGCGGCGTCATAGCCGATGGCATTCAGGTAGAACTCCCACTCTGCGTACTCATAACTCCCACGCCAGGCAGTGATGTCGTGCAGCAGCGGGAAATGCACCAGGTCAGCGGGGCCATGCAGTGGCGGTCGCCCCCGCAGCAGGCTCGGTGCGCACACCGGGAAAATCTGCTCGTCCAGCAAGGCTGTGGACAACAAGCCGGGATAGCTGCCGTCGTTAAGGTCGATGGCCAGGTCGAAGTCGCCCTCGTGCAGGGCGACGCTGCTGTCTTCGGCAACCATGCGCAGCTGGATATCCGGGAAGCGCTGCTGCAAACGCGGCAAACGCGGGGTCAGCCATTTGCCGAGAAACGACGGGATCGAGCGCAGGCGCAAGGTGCCGCTGATCATCCCGGCGTCCAGCCGCTGCAACTCGGCATCGATGCTGCCATAGGCCTCGCCCACGGTGATCGCCAACCGCTGGCCCTCTGCGCTCAGCTCAACCCCGCGTGCGCGCCGATGGAACAGGCGAAAGCCCAGGCGCTCCTCCAACTGACGGATTTGCTGGCTGACTGCGCCCGGGGTGATGTGCAGTTCCTCGGCGCAGCGGGTGAACGACAAATGCCGTGCCGCGCAGGAAAAAACGTGCAGCCAGACGTAGGTCTGGCCATGAAGCGGGCGAGCCATAGGGTTTAGTCCTGCTAAAGGGTGTCTTAGGATAATTCGTTGGTCAGTGCCGATCCAGAAGCTCAGTATCGCGCCAATTCCGCTTGTCCTACAAAACATGGCAGCGATTCCTACTCCATTGCTTGTAAGGGTTTAGCATGGCTATCAGTGTTTTCGATCTATTCAAAGTGGGCATCGGTCCTTCCAGCTCCCATACCGTCGGCCCGATGCGGGCCGCGGCGACCTTCGTCCAAGCGCTGATCGACCAGCAATTGCTCGACGAAACCCGTCGGGTAGAAGTGCGTTTGTACGGCTCGCTGTCCGCCACCGGTGTCGGCCACGCCACCGACCGCGCCTGTGTGATGGGCCTGATGGGCGAATGGCCAGACAGCATCGACCCCACCAGCATCGGCCCACGCACCCAGCAACTGCGCGAGTCCGGCCAATTGCTGCTCGGCGGCCGCATGTCGATTGCCTTCAATTGGCAACACGACCTCCTGCTGCTGGACGAAAGCCTGCCCTACCACCCCAACGCCATGTCCCTGCATGCCTACGGCGAAAACGGCCCGTTAAGCGAGCAAACGTACTACTCGGTGGGCGGCGGTTTCATCATCGAAGCGGCAGAAGCCGAGTCCGGCATCGCGCCTACCAACGAAGTGCAATTGCCCTACGACTTTTCGAGCGCCGTCGAACTGCTGGCCTTGTGCAACAAGCACGGCCTGCGGGTTTCCGAGCTGATGATGGCCAACGAGCGGGCCTGGCGCAGCGATGCCGAGATCCGCAGCGGCCTGCTGCATATCTGGTCGGTGATGCGTGAATGCGTCGAACAAGGCCTGCGCCACGAAGGCATCCTGCCCGGCGGTCTGGATGTGCCACGGCGCGCCGCGAAATTGCACCGCAGCCTGCTGGAAATCGGCAAACCCAACGTCATCACATCGACCCTGTCGGCCATGGAATGGGTCAACCTGTTCGCCCTCGCCGTCAACGAAGAAAACGCCGCCGGCGGGCGCATGGTGACGGCGCCGACCAATGGCGCGGCGGGAATCATCCCGGCGGTGCTGCACTACTACATGAAGTTCAACCCGGACGCGTCCGACGATGACGTGGTGAATTTCTTCCTGGCTGCCGCCGCCGTCGGCATCCTCTGCAAGAAAAACGCCTCGATCTCCGGCGCCGAAGTCGGCTGCCAGGGCGAAGTGGGTTCCGCCTGCGCCATGGCCGCTGCCGGCCTTGCGGACGTGCTCGGCGCATCCCCGGAGCAACTGGAAAACGCCGCCGAAATCGGCCTGGAACATAACCTGGGGTTGACCTGCGACCCGGTTGGCGGGTTGGTCCAAGTGCCGTGCATCGAGCGCAACGCCATCGCCGCGGTCAAGGCGATCAACGCCACGCAAATGGCCCTGCGCGGCGACGGCAAACACTTCATCTCCCTGGACCGCGTGATCCGCACCATGCGCGACACCGGCGCCGACATGCACGACAAATACAAAGAAACTTCACGGGGCGGCCTGGCCGTCAGCTGGGTGGAGTGCTGAGGAGCATTCCCTGATCGCCCCAACGTGAGCCCGCGCAAAAATAATAACGAGGCAATAACGATGACCGATGTACGTACACCTGCTGCCGAAAATCCCGCTGTAGACCTGACGCCGACCACCGTTACACAAGGCTGGAACAAACACGACACCACCTGGATGCTCGGCCTCTACGGCACCGCCATCGGTGCCGGCACCTTGTTCCTGCCGATCAACGCTGGCGTGGGCGGCTTCTGGCCGTTGATCGTGCTGGCGCTGCTGGCCTTCCCTATGACCTTCTTCGCCCACCGTGGGCTGACGCGCTTTGTGTTGTCGGGCAAATCCGGCGACATCACCGAAGTGGTGGAAGAACACTTCGGCATCGGCGCCGGCAAGCTGATCACCCTGCTGTACTTCTTCGCGATCTTCCCGATTTTGCTGGTGTACAGCGTGGCGCTGACCAACACCCTGACCAGCTTTATGGAACACCAACTGCACCAGGCAGCACCGCCCCGGGCAATCCTGTCGCTGGTGCTGATCCTCGGCCTGATGGCCATTGTGCGCTGCGGCCAGGGCGTGATCGTCAAGGCCATGAGCGTGCTGGTGTACCCCTTCGTCGCCGCCCTGCTGCTGTTGGCGGTGAGCCTGATCCCCAACTGGAACGGCGCATTCTTCGCCTCCGCCAGCGAAGGCATGCCCCTGCCGGCCTTCTTCAAGACCTTGTGGCTGGCGATCCCGGTGATGGTGTTTTCCTTCAACCACTCGCCGATCATCTCCGCCTTCGCCGTCGACCAGAAACGCGTGTACGGCCCGCAAGCCGAACGCAAAAGCAGCGGCATCCTGGCCATGGCCCACAGCATGATGGTGCTGACGGTGATGTTCTTCTGCTTCAGCTGCGTGCTGGCCCTGTCGCCGGCTGACCTGGCCGCTGCCAAGGCGCAGAACATCTCGATCCTGTCGTACCTGGCGAACCACTTCCAGACCCCGGTCATCGCCTACGCCGCACCGCTGATCGCGCTGGTGGCAATCACCAAATCCTTCCTGGGCCACTACATCGGCGCCAGCGAAGGCTTCCAGGGCCTGATCGTCAAATCCCTGCGAGGGCGTAACCGTTCGATGTCCGCCAAGTGGCTGGAGCGCTGCACCGCGCTGTTCATGGTCCTGACCTGCTGGGCCGTGGCCACCTTCAACCCGAGCATCCTCGGCATGATCGAAACCATGGGTGGGCCGATCATCGCCTGCTTGTTGTTCCTGATGCCGATGTACGCCATCCGCCGAGTGCCATCTTTGCACCAGTACTCGGGCCAAGCGTCCAACGTGTTTGTGGTGTTGATCGGTTTGATTGCGCTGTCTGCGATCGTTTTTTCGGTCATGCCCTGAAACGGATCACCGAACTCAAAAACACCACCCACCCAATGTGGGAGCGGGCTTGCTCGCGAAAACGGCCCTTCAGCTGAATAATCATTGGCTGACACATCGTATTCGCGAGCAAGCCCGCTCCCACAAAGGTCATTCGATGGCAGGCAGATTGCTGTACGGCACGCCCCTTGCTGTACAGCACTTGAGGAAAACGGACCTTGTGAAAACCTCAGCGAGCGAATGGCCAGTGGTCAGGAAACGCGAACTAATCCCGACACCGGTCGTCAATGACTGCATGTTCTTATCAGGCGGTAACGCACCATGGACAACCCTTTTCAGATCATCACCGACACCTTCGCCCCGAAATACCGGGTCAATTTAAGCATCCAGCGGCTGGACGGCAGCATCATGCTGACCCTGTCCGATGAAGACGGCGTCGTGGCCAAACGCATGATCAGCGCCGAACAACGCAACGACCCCCAGCGCCTGAAACGGCTGGTGCAGAGTGTGCAATTCGGGATTGCGATCGAGCAGGGGCACAGCGCGATGGAGATATTGGCGGTGATGACCGATGGGGACAGCCACCAGGTACTGCAGCGGCCGCCGGTCAGCAGGCCGCCGCTCAACGCAGGGTTCTAGAGCTCGCCCTTCTCTGTTTCAAGGCTCGCTTCACCCTTGCGGCGCGGGCCTTCGACCTTCACCGACGGAAATGCCGACGACGCATACCGCACCACCAGAATCGCGAACGCCAGCAGCAGAATCCCACCGCACAGGTAGATGATGCCGATGTCGGGCGGGTTGTGGTGGGACACGTTGGAAATCAGCAGACGGGTCAGCGCCGTGATCGCCACGTAGATCAGGAAACGCACCGGCATGTGGTTGGTCTTGAAATAAATCCCGACCATCGCCCCCAGTTCCAGGTAGATGAACAGCAGCAAGATGTCATCGATCTTGATGTGCCCCGTCTCCAGCATCCCCAGAAATTCCATCACCGCGGCATAGGCGGTCACCGCACCAATGGCGAACAACGCCAGGTAGTGGAACGTCTCGACGAACAGATTTCCCAAGGACTCGGCCAGTTGGTGCACGGTCTTGCGCAGGTTTTCAGCCCAGTTGATTTTCACGATGATGCTTCCTTAGGTCGGCTCGACCGGATAATGCGGGTTGGACGTGACGGTTTCTCTGCATGCAGAAAAAAGGCCAGGGAACAGGAAGTGAGATGGTGGCGGGGTGATATGAGGCACTTATCTTGCTGCTTGATGATCGTTCCCACGCTCCGCGTGGGAATGCCGCCCCGGACGCTCCGCGTCCCATGCCCCAGGGTTTCGGGTAGAGGTGACGCGGAGCGTCACGGTATGCATTCCCACGCAGAGCGTGGGAACGATCCAGGTGACCGGGTGATTCAGGTCAGGTCGGGGCGACTTGATCCAACGCTTGATCGACCAATAAACCACTCATTTCCAGCAGTTGATGGATCGCCAGCAACAAGCTGCGCTGTGGCCCCTCAAGCTCAAAAGCAAGGCTACAGGCCATTTCACGGGCACTGTTCAAGGTTTCGCTGGCATTGGCGAGTAATGTTTCAGTGTCAGTATTTGGGGTCACAGCGAAAAGCGCGGTAGGCGGCTTTATAGGCGATTCAGAAAAACAGGCAGTCATTTTTACCATGGTGCATTCCTTGGATTTACAAGATGTTTGCTCCTTAAATTCGAGCCGCCAAACTCGTGTACCGCATAAGCGAAGCCCGGAGAAGGTAAGCCACTGAATGACGCTCCTGCAACCCCACCAACCTGTGAGAAGTTTCCGATAGGGCAAACCAGCATTTGCCAGCTACATTAAAAAGCCACTACCCAAACCCCATGGATTGGCTTATGCTTTTAGCTGTATATAAATACAGTAGTCGCAAAAACGCTTGGCGACACTCGAACCAAGGGCAACTCCCTTCAATACTGCACCGATGACGAGGCCGAAAAATGGCTGTTGAAACCCTGTATCGCAGTACCCGTGACCTGGAGACTACATTCGTGGATCGCAAACTTGCCGACGCACACGACCAGATGCTTGAACTGGCAGAGTCCCTGATGGAAGTGCTGTTGAAAAACGTCGAAGGCTTGAGCGAGAAGCAGGCTGAAGATGCCGGTATTTTCATGGCCAAGAACCGCGCGGCGTTTGCGGCGGCGTTCAAGAACAATGCGAGTGCATTGGCGGAGATTGGGCAGCCAACGGCTGAGTGATGCAGTGCCTGTAGTGGCGAAAGGGCTTGCTGTGGCCGAGGGAGCTTGCTTTGAGCAAGCTCCCTCGCCACAGGTTATGCGTTGATGCCTTTCACATGTGTCATGCCTGCCACAAGGTCTTGCCGAAGAACGTCAACGTGCGGTCCCACGCCAGTTGCGACCAGGCGGCATCGTATTGCGTGTCTGCAATCCGACCATCACCAATCGCCGTCTCGTTGGCAAACGCATGGCGCGCCAGGTAGCGATGGAAAGTCGCGTCTACACCCGCAGCATGCAGTTTTGACTCCAGCTCCGCCACGGTGTCGATATTGAAGAAGGCATCCTGCGTGCCCCAATGCCCGATCAGCGGCGCCTTGATCTTCGAAGCATCCAGATACTCCAGCGGCGGGAAGCCGTACCACACCACGCCCGCAGCCACTTCCGGAATCGCGTTCAACGCCAGCAACGTCAACGCCCCGCCCATGCAGTAACCGGTCACACCGACTTTTTTCGAATCTGCCTGCAAGTACTGCACAGCACCCTTGATGTCCTGGGAAACCGCGTCACCAAAATCCAGCCCATCCATCAGGTGGTGAGCCTCTTCCTCTTCCACGGTCGACGCGCCGCGATAAAGGTCCGGCACCAACACGCGGTAACCGCATTCGGCCAGTCGATTGGCCACGCCCTTGATCTGATCGTTTACGCCCCACCATTCCTGGATCACCACGATCGCCGGCGCGCCTTCGAGTACCGCCGGGCTGGCCAGGTAGCCGTTGACGTCAGCGCCATCCGGGCGTTTGAAGGTAATCATGCGCCCGCTGGAGCGCCCTGCTGTTTGTTTGGACATGCCAACCTCGTTCTGATGGGTTTGAAAAAATAAGCCGATAACAGAGATATCTGTATTTGCACGTGTCCGCCACTGCGGGTGTATCAGAGTGTGTATGGATGCCCCTGAGATACACACGTACCGGCAATCGCGGCAGCGCGACACACGACAGATACACATCGGCGCTTAAGTGATGAAGCCTGTTCAACATTCAATCACCCAGGGCCCGGAAAATAAAATGAATAACCTCCCTTCTGTCGACCGTCTCACCGTCACCTCCTACACCAATGGGCTGCTCGGCCCCAGCCAGAAAATGCTCGGCCCGCTGGCCGACGGTGGCACCTTGATCACCGGCACCCCGCCCGGTTGCTGGGGCCCGATGATCACGCCGGCCTTTGAGGGTGGCCATGAAGTGACCCAGCCCGTGTTCATCGCCGGCGCCGAAATCGGCGACGCGGTGGCGCTGAAGATCAAGCGCATGCGCGTCACCTCCCTGGCCACGTCCTCGGGGGTCATGAGTTTTGTCGAAGGGCGTTACCACGGCGACCCGTTCGTCGCGAAGTTCTGCTCCAACTGCGGGCAAGAGCATCCCGCCAGCCACGTCGAAGGCATTGGCGATGACGCCATTCGTTGCGATGCCTGTGGCGCCGAGGTCAGTGCGTTTCGCTTCAGCAATGGTTACGTGATCGTTCTGGATGCCGAGCATCAGGTGAGCCTGACGGTCAACCAGGCCGTGGCGGATCGCCTGGCCGGCAAGGCATCGGACATGTCGGCGCTGCCCGAATTGTCTGCCCAGCACTCGATCCTGTCCCTGGCCCGCGCCGATATCCCGGGCCTGGCCGCGCATATGCGCCCATTCCTGGGCAACATCGGCACCACGCCTTCACGGGATCTGCCGGATTCCCACAACTGCGGCGACTTCGGCCAGTACCTGGTGGGCGCGCCCCATCGCTACAGCATGACCCACGATGAACTGCACGCCGCGAAAACCGATGGCCACATGGACACCAATTCCGTGCGCGAAGGCTGCATCCTGATCTGCCCGGTGAAGGTCCCCGGCGCCGGGGTGTACATGGGCGATATGCATGCTCAACAGGGCAATGGCGAAATTGCCGGGCATGCCACCGATGTGTCGGGGGAAACCGAACTGACGGTGCAGGTGATCAAGGGCCTGAGCCTGGACGGGCCGATCCTGCTGCAAAACCTCGATGACCTGCCGCCCATGGCGCGCCCGATGACCGCGGAACAACGCCTGCGAGTGAAGGCACTGGGGGAGCGCTGGGGCCAGGTGGAGATCGAGGAGAACGCGCCTATCACCTTCATCGGCAGTGGGACCAATCTCAACGTCGCGACAGACAACGGACTGGAACGCGCAGCCGCCGTGACCGGGCTGCCGCTCGACGAAGTGCGCAACCGCGCGACCATCAACGGCTCGATTGAAATCAGCCGCCTGCCGGGAACCGTGCGGGTCACGATTCTGTGCCCGATGCACATCCTTGATCGTATGGGCGTGGGCCAACTGGCCCGGGAGAAATATCAGCTTTGACCCGCCTCAGCGGTACAGCAAGCGCTCCGCCAGCTCATCCGCTACCCGCGCGGGTGAGCGTTTTTCAGCCTGGGCATGGGCGAAGATTTCGGTCAGGCGCGTGCCGATGTTCGACAGGTGCGCGGTGATGGTTTCCAGCTCCGCGCCGCCGTGCTTGAGGGCCACGTAGATCAGCCCACCGGAGTTGATCACGTAGTCCGGCGCGTAAAGAATCCCACGCCCTTCCAACTGATCGGCCACTTGCAGGTTGGTCAGTTGCGCACTGGCGGAGCCGGCCACCGCTGCGCATCGCAACTGCGCGACCGTGTAGCGGTTGAACACCGCGCCCACACCGCAGGGCGCAAGGATATCGCATGGGGTGATGAGCAAGGCTTCGTTGGCAATCGGGTGCGCACCCAGTTGTTCCATCGCCAGTTGCACCTTGCCGTGGTCGATGTCGCTCACCAGCAATTCAGCCCCGGCGGCGTGCAGTTGCTCGGCCAGGGCATAACCGACGTTGCCCAGGCCCTGGATCGCCACGCGCAGACCTTCCAGGTTATCGCTGCCCAGGCGAGCCATCGCGGTGGTGCGGATGCCGGCGAACACGCCCATCGCCGCGTGGGGCGAGGGATCGCCGGCCGCCGTGGTGCTGGTGACATAGCGGGTCTGCTGGGCGATGCAATCCATGTCGGCCACCGAGGTGCCGCTGTCGATGGCGGTGATGTAGCGGCCATCCAACTGCTCGATGCAGCGGCCGAAGGCTTCAAACAATGCCGCGCGGCTTTCCACATGGGCGGGGCGGATGATCACCGCGTTGCCGCCACCCACCGGCAAACCGGCCAGCGCGGCCTTGTAGCTCATGCCCTGCGCCAGGCGCGCGGCATCCGCCACGGCACTTTCATCGTCGGGGTAAGAGAGGTAGCGGCAGCCTCCAAGGGCGGGACCCAGGCGGCTGTTGTGGATGGCAATGACCGCCTTCAACCCGGTGGCCGGGTCAACGCTCAGGTGCAGCGATTCAAGGCGGGTGCTGTGCATGAGCGCAAACATCGTCAAGCTCCCGAATCACTTCTGGTAGGCGCCAAGTATAGGACTGCCAGCGAAACCCTGCTGAAGCGCGCAGGAATAAGACCACCGGTTTTAAAGGGTTTGCGACATAAACAGGTAGGACCTGTCTTAAGGCACTGGACGAAAGTTCACAGCAAGGCTAAAACGAGACATCCGCCGGAGAACCCAATGAAGCCCCGCGACGCCTTTTTTGCCTGCCTGGAACGCTCACCGCCCGCGCTGTTTGAAGCCGCGCTGTGGATGGCGGCCGAGCACGACCCGGCGGTGGACCCCTTGGCCATCCTGCAGGACTTCAAGGTACTGCAGCAATTGGTCAGCCTCAGCATGCCGATGCTGCCGGCGGATGAACTCGGACAACCGTTGTTGCGGCGCATGAACGACCTGGGGTTCGCCCAGGATGACCACACCCCGCTGCGCCCCGCCGCCGCGCTGCTGGACAAGGTGTTGAAGCGTAAACGCGGCCAGCCACTGGCATTGGGGCTGATTGCCCTGGAGCTGGCGCGGCGCCTGGACATCCCCTTGGTCGGCGTCAACTTCCCGGGGCACTTCCTGTTGCGCGTGCCGGGCGCCGATCACCTGCTCGACCCCTGCGGCGGCCGACGCCTGTACCCCAACGATTGCCGCGACCTGCTGACCCGCCAGTACGGGCCCAATCTCAAGTTGCAGGCCGACCACCTGCACACCGCCGAGCCGCGATCGATCCTGCAACGGCTGTCGCGTAATCTGCGCCAGTTGCACCTGTCCAACGACGACCACCTGGCCGCTCTGGTGGACGCCGAACGCGTGCTGGAGCTGGGCAATGCCAGCGCCGCCGATTACCTGGCCCGGGCCAGTTTGTATCAGCGCCTGGATTGCCCGAACGCCGAGCGTTTTGACCTGGAACACGCGTTGATGCTCAGCGAAGACCCGATCCAGCGTCTACGCCTGACCGAACGGCTGGGCCATTTGCCGCCGAACTCTGTGGTGCATTGACCCGCTTGGCGTAAGCTGTACCGCCCCATGGATGAGGTTGTCATGCCCCTGCGCTCCCCCGCCGAACGTTACCTCGAAGATTTTCACCAGCGCCAGCCCGGCACCACCAGCGCGGCATTCGCCGAACTGCCGGCGGTGAAATACAGCTCATCCTATGCTGCCTTGACTGCGCACGTGCCCACCGCACAAAGCCCGATGAACGTGCTGGACCTGGCCTGCGGCGATGGTTATCTGCTCAAATTGCTGGCTGCCCGCCAGCAACCCGGCTTGCAACTGACCGGTGTCGACATGAGCCAGGCGGAGCTGGACGCCGCCCGCTTGCGTCTCCCATCTGATGTAACGCTGCTCAAGGAACGCGCCCAGGCATTGAGTATGGCCACGGGCAGCGTCGACGTGCTGCTGTCGCACATGGCAATCATGCTGATGGATGATCTTGAACAGGTACTGCAAGAGGTACAGCGGGTATTGCGCAGCGGCGGCACGTTGGCGGTGCTGATCGGCAGGACGTTTCTACTCGGCCCTGTCGGCGACGCGTTTCTGGACGCGTTTCGTCCAATCGCCAAGCAAGACCAACTGCCCCACTTGCCAATGGGCGACCCGCGCACGCGCACCGAAGACGGCTGGCGAACCTTGCTGGCAGATCATTTCACTGACATCCGCTTCGAAGACATCGACGTCCACTGGCAGCCTCAGCCAGCCGCACTGTGGACGTCATTGAAAGAAACCTACGATATCGACCGGCTGACAATCCCTGCCAAGGCCCGCCTGAAAGAACGCTTCCTGGCCGCCATCGCTCACCTTCAGCAGAGTGATGGCAGCGTGTCCACCGGCTGGGGATTACGCGTTATCAGCGCCCGGCGCCAATAACGCATCAGGGCCTTGTGGTGCTGCGCCCTTGGGCGAGCGCACTTGGATAATCAACAACGCCGCAATCACCGCCGGAATCGCGCAGAAGAAGAAAATCTGCTGCACCGGAATGTGCATCGCCAGCAACAGGCTGCCGAACAACGGCCCCAGGATCGAACCGAACCGCCCGACGCCCAACGCCCAGCCAGTACCGGTCGCCCGTACGTGAGCCGGGTAGAAGTTACTGGCGAACGCGTTCAGGGTCAGTTGACCGCCGATGATGCAGAAGCCCGCCGCAAACACGCAGGCCACCAGATAGCGCGGATTGTCGTGATTCAGCCCCAGCAGGATGGTGCACACCGCAGCCGCTGCCAGCACGCCGGACAGTAGGCGCACTTTGCTTTTGAGCCGGTCGGCAAACCAGGCCATGCCGATGGCGCCCAGTGTCCCGGCGAACAGGAACATCGAGGTCACCAGGTTGGCCTCATTCAGGCCCAGGCCGCTTTCCAGCAACAGCGAAGGCAGCCAGCTGATCATGAAATACAGCAGGATCAGGCTGACAAAAAACGTCGCCCACAGCAGTAATGTCGGGCGCGCATAACCATGGCGGAACAGCTCCACCACCGTCAGTTTGCTGCCTTGCTCCTGGCGGTTTTCTGCCTCGCTCGCTGGCGGCGGTTGCCAGCCTGGCAGCATTCGCGCGGTGACTTTTTGCAGGCGCGCATACGGCGGTGCATCACGCAGCAGGCGTGGCAGGGATTCGGGCAACATCCAGGCAAGAAACGGAAACAACAGCAATGGCGTCACACCACCGGCGAGGAACACCGCCTGCCAGCCGAAACTGTCGATAAACCCGGCCGCGACAAAACCACCGGCCGCACCGCCGAAAGAGAAGCCACAGGCGGCGAGCGTCACCATCAATGTTCGCAGGCGGGGTGGTGAGTATTCCGACATGAGGGCCATGGCGCTGGGCATCGCGCCGCCCATGCCGATGCCGCAGATAAAGCGCGCGGCCATGAGGGTATTCAGGGAATTGGCGAACACCATCAGCACCGTGAGGCTGGCGTAGATCAACACACAGCACAGCAGGATGCGTCGCACCCCGAAGCGATCCGCCAGCGGCGTGACGGCCAGGGAGCCCAGCGTCAGCCCCAACAGGTTGGCGCTGAACACCGGGCCGAACGCGGCTTTTTCAAGGCCCCAGTCCTTGGCCAGCGCCGGTACTACGTAGCCCAGGACCTGGGCGTCGTAGCCATCGGTGACCAGCAACAGTGCCAGCAACAGGAGAATCAACCACTGATAGCGCGACACCGGACGGGCGTCGAGTGCCGCACGAAAGCTGGCAATCTGATTGTGCATCGCAAGGGACCTGTATTGTTTTTATATATTTTGGACACGCTGAAGATCACATGTGGGAGCGGGCTTGCTCGCGAAAGCGGTACGCCAGTCAATACATCTGCTGACTGATACACCGTATTCGCGAGCAAGCCCGCTCCCACATTTGGCCGGTGTGAGCCTGGAGATTTATGGGGTATCCGGTTGGTTGGCGGGATGAGCCGCCATGAACGCCGGATGCTGCGCCGCCAACCCCGCCACCCGCTGAATGCGCGGGTATGCCGCCAGCGACACCTTGAACCGCTCGGCCGCATACAACTGAGGAATCAAGAACGTATCCGCCATCCCCGGCTGCTCGCCAAAGCAGTAACCCTGATCACCGATCAACTGCTCAACCGCCGCCAGCCCCTGGCTGATCCAGTGCCCGATCCACTCCAGCACCTGCGCTTCATCGTGCCCCCATTGCTTGAGCAGATTCTGGGTACTGGAGTTGTGCAGCGGGTGGATGTCGCAACCGATGACCGACGCCACCGCGCGCTCATGGGCGCGGGTTGCCAGATCCGTGGAGAGCAACGGCACCTGTGGATAACGTTCCTCCAGGTACTCGATGATCGCCGGCGACTGAATCAACACATCACCCTCATCGGTGCGCAAGGCCGGCACGCGACCTTGCGGGTTGATCGCCAGATACTCCGGCTGATGGTTGGCGCCGCCCTTGGGCACCAGCAGGTTGACCGGCACGGCGGTGAAGTCCAGGCCCTTGAGGGCCAGCGCGATCCGCACCCGGTAGGACGAAGTGGAGCGGTAGTAGGTATAGAGTTCCATGGCCCTGCCCTCTCAGCGCGCCGCGACCACGGTACCCCGGCATTCGCCGAAGCCGATGGAGGCAAAACCGTCGCGGGTGCAGCGGGCACGCAGGATGATTTCGTCGCCATCTTCAAGGAATTTCCGCACCTCGCCGGAGGCCAGTTCGATCGGCTTTTTACCGCCCTCGGTGATTTCCAGCAGACTGCCGAATTGTCCGGCTTCAGGCCCCGACAAGGTGCCCGAACCAAACAGGTCACCCGCCTGCAACTGGCAGCCATTGACGCTGTGGTGCGCAACCATCTGCGCGACGGTCCAGTACATGTGTTGGGTGTTGCTCAGGGTCAAGCGATGGGCCGGCAGGTTCTGCTCACGCATCGAGGCGGTGGTCAGCAGCACTTCCAGTTCGATATCAAAACCACCGGCAGCCTGGTCGCGCTTGTCCAGCAGGTATGGCAGTGGTTGCGGGTCGCCTTCAGGGCGCGCCGGCTGTGCCTTGCGGAACGGTTCCAGGGCTTCAGCCGTCACCACCCATGGCGAAATGCTGGTGATGAAACTCTTCGACAGGAACGGGCCCAGCGGCTGGTATTCCCAGGCCTGGATATCCCGCGCCGACCAGTCGTTGAGCAGGCAGAAACCGGCGATGTGATCAGCCGCGTCGCCGATGGCAATCGAGTCGCCCATGGCATTGCCCTGGCCGATCCAGATGCCCAGCTCCAGCTCGTAGTCCAGGCGTGCGCAGGGGCCGAAGGTCGGCTCGGTTTGACCGGCTGGCAGCGTCTGGCCTTTAGGGCGGCGCACGTCGGTGCCCGATGGGCGAATGGTCGACGCACGGCCGTGATAACCGATCGGCACATATTTGTAGTTGGGCAGCAGCGGGTTATCGGGACGGAACAGTTTGCCGACGTTTTGTGCGTGCTCGATGCCGACGTAGAAGTCGGTGTAATCATTGATTTTGGCCGGCAGGTGCATCTGGCAATCGGCAGCCGGGTGCAGCGCTGATTGCAGTTTGCCTTGCAGGTCGCTGCCTTCCGCCAGCAGCTCCAGCAGGCGTTCACGCAGGGCCACACGCGAGCCGCGACCCAGCTCGAAAAACGCGTTCAGTTGGCCGCCAGCGGTGGCTTCAACGGCACGGCGGGCTTCGCCGTCAAAAAACTCCAACGCGGCCTGCAGATCGAAAACATGGTCGCCAATCGCCACGCCACTGCGCGGCGTAGCGCCGTCAACGCTGAACACACCCAATGGCAGGTTTTGCAGCGGGAAATCCCGGTGACCGTTGGCGGAAGCCACCCAACTGCGGGTGAGATTAGGCTGAGTCATGGGTTATCTCCGATTCGGGTTGAAGGTTGCAGGGAGCGAGGCCCAGCAAGCGTCGTAGGAAGGTTGCAGTTGCGGGCATTCCAGCGCGAACTGTGTAGGACGCAGCACTTGGCTGGTCTCGAACATGAACGCCATGGTGTTATCAATCTTGTGGGGCTCAAGCGTCGCGTTGATGGCTTTGGTGCAAGTCTCGCCATCCGGGCCGTGGGCGCTCATGCAGCTGTGCAACGACGCGCCGCCGGGCACGAAGCCTTCGGCCTTGGCGTCGTAGGCACCCTGGATCAGGCCCATGTATTCGTTCATCAGGTTGCGGTGGAACCACGGTGGCCGGAAGGTGTTTTCGGCGACCATCCAGCGGGGCGGGAAGATCACGAAGTCGAGGTTGGCCAGGCCGTGCACGCTGGTGGGCGAGGTCAATACGGTGAAGATCGACGGGTCCGGGTGATCGAAGCTCACGGTGCCGATGGTGTTGAAACGACGCAGGTCGTATTTGTACGGCACGTTGTTGCCGTGCCACGCCACCACGTTCAGCGGCGAATGGTCGAGCTGGCAGCCCCACAGTTCACCGAGGAATTTCTGCACCAGCGTGGTCGGTTGCTTGAGGTCTTCGTAATGGGCGACGGGCGTGAGGAAATCCCGTGGGTTGGCCAGGCCGTTACTGCCGATAGGACCAAGGTCCGGCAGGCGCAGTGGCGCGCCATGGTTCTCGGCGACGTAACCGCGGGCCAGGGCATCCAGCAGTTCGACGCGGAATTTCAGGCCGCGGGGCAGCACGACGATTTCCAGTGGCTCGACTTCCAGCACACCCAGTTCGGTCGCAATGCGCAGGCGGCCCTGCTCGGGAACGATCAACAGTTCGCCGTCCGCGTTGAAGAACACGCGGTCCATCGAACGGTTGGCGCGGTAGTTGTAGATGCTGATGCCCGAGGGTTTTTCCGATCCGGAATTGGCGACCATGCCTACAAGGCCATCGATGAAATCTGTCGGCTCACCCGGAATATCCAGCGGGTTCCAGCGCAGGCGGTTGGGCGTCACAGCGCCCAGCGGTCCACCGGCCAATTGCCGTTCCAGCTTGACGAACGCCGGGTGATTGGCCGACGGCTGGATGCGGTACAACCAGGTGCGCCGGGCTTCGCTGCGGGCCATGGTGAAGGCAGTGCCGGAGAAGAGTTCGGTGTACAGCCCGTAGGGCGCTTTTTGCGGAGCGTTCTGGCCGACCGGCAGTGCGCCGGGCAAGGCTTCGCTGGCAAATTCATTGCCGAAGCCTGATTGGTATTCGAGGGTCATGGATCGTCCTCTGAGCGGAAGTTGTTTTTATCGTAATCCAGTTACGCATAACGTAATTTGATACCTGTTGACCGTCAAGCTATAAAGACGCCCATTCGTCTTTCGGATTCATGCCTTCCATGGAAAAGCCGCCCGCCCCTCGCGACACCGGTAAACAGAAAGTCCGCTCGGCTGAAGTGGGCACCGACATCCTCAAGGCCCTGGCAGAACTGTCGCCGGCCACCTCGTTGTCGCGCCTGGCCGAACATGTGCAAATGCCGGCAAGCAAGGTCCACCGCTATTTGCAGGCACTGATTGCCTCCGGTTTTGCCGAACAGAACACCGCCACCAACCATTACGGCCTGGGCCGCGAAGCCTTGCGCGTGGGCCTTGCCGCGCTGGGCAGCATGGACGTGCTGAAAGTCGCCGCCCTGCCCCTGGCGGAACTGCGGGATGAGTTGAATGAAACCTGCTTCCTGGCCGTCTGGGGTAACCAGGGCGCGACGGTGGTGCATATCGAGCCGGCGGTGCGCGCGGTGACGGTGGTCACGCAATTGGGCTCGGTGTTGCCGTTGCTCA
Organism: Pseudomonas sp. KK18; assembly: GCF_037094675.1. Lineage (NCBI taxonomy): Bacteria > Pseudomonadati > Pseudomonadota > Gammaproteobacteria > Pseudomonadales > Pseudomonadaceae > Pseudomonas > Pseudomonas sp. KK18. The sequence goes on along the minus strand of NZ_CP146605.1, from coordinate 1,154,764 downwards.
GTTCGTCCACCGGGCTGGTGTTCAGTGCGTTCCTGCCGTCGCGGGAAACCGTGGAGTTGCGCGAGCGGGAGATTCAGGCGGGCGTTGCCCATGCGTTGGCGGATGACCAGGAATACGCGACCACCTGTGAGCAGATCCGCCAGCGCGGCTTGCACTTTGTGCATGGCTTGCTGATGCCGGGTGTGGACGCGTTGTCGGCGCCGGTGTTCAACGCGGTCGGGCAAGTGGCGGCGGTGTTGACCGTGGTGGGGCCGACGTCGCTGTTCCATGCCGATGAAGACGGCCCGGCGGCGAAGCGTTTGCTGGCGGCGACCCAGGCGGTGAGTTGGCGCATGGGTTATCAGCCGTAACGCTCAGTATCAGGCACCCAACAGAACAAAATGTGGGAGCGGGCTTGCTCGCGAATGCAGTCTGTCAGTTAAAGCATCAGTGACTGATACACCGCATTCGCGAGCAAGCCCGCTCCCACATTTGATCGTCATTGTTTGACGAATAGTGCATGGCTTCAAGCCATCAAGCCCAGCGTCTTGGCCTTGGCCACTGCCTGGGTGCGCCGCTCCACCCCCAATTTGCTGTGAATCCTCCGCGCATGGGTTTTTACCGTGTGCAGCGAGATAAACAATTGGCTGGCAATTTCCAGATTGGAATTGCCCTGGGCAATCAGTTGCAGCACCTCAAGTTCGCGCTGGCTCAGGGGATTTTCCCCCGCCGCCGCCGGGCATTCCTGCGGTTCCAGCCCCAATGCACTCAACAACCCCGGCTGCCTGAGGCGCAGCTCGCGAATCGCCTGCTGTACCTGGCAACGCCCCGCCAGTTCCAATCCGGCTTCCAGCGAGCGCACGGCCAACGGGCGATCGCCGACTTGCCAGGCCACTTCCCCCAGCACCAAGTGCAACTCCGCTTCCAGGCACAGCATGCCCCGCTGACGGGCGGCCTCCAGTAACGCACTCAGGCGGGCGACAGGCTCTTCGGCGCGATGCAATTTCACTTCGGCCAGCACCTGCAAATATTCAAGCCTGGGGATCAACTCCAGGGTGGCCGGCGGTGCTTGTTTCGCCTTGGGGCCACGGTAGTGCCGCAGCACCCGGGTCACCGCCTCCAGGGTCAGTTCGGCGCGACCCTGTTGCAGCCAGAAATGCCCGCTGAGCAACAGCAATACGGCGCGATAGACGGTGTCGGGCACCTGGCGTTGCTGCATCAGGCGTTCAGCGTCGCGCAACTGGATAAACGCCTGGGCGTAATCGCCCTTGTTGGCGGCCAATAGCGCCAGTCCCAGGTAGCCGTAGAGCACGCGTTTGTCCTGGCTGTGCAGGCACATGCCCAGGCCGGATTCGAAGCATTCGGCGGCCACGGCGTCGTGGCCCTGGCGCAGCGCCAGGTGCCCACGTCGCAAGCAAATCCGTCCCATCAACGGCCCGGCTTTAAGCCGCTGTTGCACCAGCATGCGCTGCACATTCTCCAGCAGGCTTTGGGCCCGATACGGCGCGCCGCGCTGCTCCAGCAACTGCGCATGATCGAGCTCCAACAATGCCTCCAACAGCAGTGAGCCGTGGGAGCGCGCCAGGCACAACGCCTCGCGGTTCAGCGCCTGGGCCACATCCAGCTCGCCACGCAGCAAGGCTTGCTGGGTCAGGCCCGACAGGCACATCAGGCGCGACGTCCAGGCGCTCTCGGGCAAGTCTTGCAGGGCTTCGAGAAAATGTTCCCGGGCCCGTGCGGCTTCGCCGCCCAGATGCAACAGCCAGCCCCATTGCGCCTGCCAGCGGGCCAGCAGATAACGCTGCAGGTGCGCGGTCGGTTGCGGAGTGAAACGCGCCAGTTGGTCAATGCACAACGCCGCCTGGTCGAAACGCCCGGCAAACAGCAACGCCGCCGTTACCAAGCCCACCAGTTGCGCCGAGCCCAGCATCAATTCATCGCCATGCTGCTCATGCAGGCGCAACAACAGCACCGCATTTTGCTGGCGGAACAGGTCTTCAAAACTGAAATGCTGCAACAGGCTTACAGCCACTTCGTACTCTTCGGCCTGCAACGCTTGCTCAAACGCTGCTTGCCAGTCCTCGGCGGCGGTAAACCATTGGCACGCGCGCCGGTGCCAGGAGCGCCTGGCTGGCCAGGGTTCGGCGCGCATCAGTTGGGCCAGTGGCGGGAAGACTTGCAGCCAGTCGGTGGACTCTTCCCAGGGCTCGATAAAGGCGCCCAGCGTCTGCAAGTCTCGCAGGTAGTCGCCACCGTCACCAAAGCCGAACAGGTGGTCACACAAGCTCGGGTTGAAGCGTGGCAGGTGCGCGAGCACGCGCCAGGCCTCAGCCAATTCCGGCGCCAGGCCCGTGAACAGTTCGTGTTGCAGGTAGTCGAGCAAGGTTTTGTCCGGGTGCCCGTCGCCTTCAAGCAATCCGATACGCACTCCGGCGCACCAGCCGGCGCTGAACTGCAATACCTTGTCGGCGCTGGGCCCGGCCAAGTGCTGGATTTCGCTGGGGTCAAACGCCAACTCGGCAGCGCTGCATTCCCACAGTTCATCATCAAGCAACAGCCGGGGCCAGTTGCAGGCCGGCCGCCGCCGCGCGCCGATCCACCAGGTCAAGGCCGGGCTGCTGGCGGCCAGAATGCGGTCAAGCAACCCATCCAGTTCAGGCGCCGGCACGCGGCAGAAGTCATCGAGAAACAACCAGGCCGGCGCTTGCCAGCGGTTCAGGGCCAGCAGCAAGGTGGGCTCATCAACAAAGTCGAGGCCAAGGCTTTGCGCCAGGCGCTGACACAAATCCGAGGCCACGCCATTCAGCGGCAACCAGTACACCTGGCACTGCGAAGGCGCCTGCAACGCGCACTCGGCGAGCAATGCACTCTTGCCACTGCCGGCCGGGGCGCAGAGCAACTTCACCCGCGCGGTGGCGTTGAGCAGCGGCACGGCCAGGCGCGGGCGCAACAGATGATGGGGAGACAAGCGTGGCATGAATCCAGGACGATCCAGACAACGGGTCATGGCGGTCATTACTGCGTCCCTGTTTTTTATTATTAGGCGGCGTGCGCCCTACCCTAGTCCTGTGGCTGGCGGTTGTTGAGGAGTATTCAGCAGGCTGATTGGCGGGCATAAAAAAGCCGGGAGCCAAAAGGCCACCCGGCACTCGTTCTAAAGGTGGAACACCGTAAATGTGGGAGCGGGCTTGCTCGCGAAGGCGGTGTATCAGTCACTGATGCTTTAACTGACAGACCGCCTTCGCGAGCAAGCCCGCTCCCACAGTTTCATCGCATTTCAATCAGGTTTTAGCGCACGCCTTCCGAGCGCAATGCTGCCGGCGTGTAGTCGGCCGCCTTGGCCGCAAAGCCGAACACAAAGCTGCTCTTCTCTTCGTTCTTCATGCCCAGGGCGATGTAGCGCCCGGCGATGATGTCGTACAGGGTTTCGACGGTGTAGGCCGGCACCTGATGGTCGTAGTAGAACTGCGCGTGACCTTCAGCAACACGCCACAGCTGGCCGCGGCCGTCGTAGTGGTCCACCAGCGCCACCTGCCAGCTGTCTTCGTCGATGTACATGTGGCGCTTGGCGTAGATGTGCCGCTCGCTCGGCTTGACCGTGCCGATCACTTCCCAGACCCGGTGCAGCTCGTAGCGGGTCAGGTCCTGGTTGATGTGGCCGGCCTTGATGATGTCGTCGTACTTGAGAGTCGGCGAATCGAGCTTGTAGCTGTTGTAGGGAATGTACATCTCCTTCTTGCCCACCAGCTTCCAGTCGTAGCGGTCGGGGGCGCCGGAGAACATGTCGAAGTTATCCGAGGTGCGCAGGCCGTCGGCCGCAGTGCCCGGCCCGTCGTAGGCCACTTGCGGCGCACGGCGTACCCGGCGCTGGCCGGCGTTGTAGACCCAGGCCAGGCGCGGTTCCTTCACCTGGTCGAGCGTCTCATGCACCAACAGTACGTTGCCGGCCAGGCGCGCCGGGGCGGTCACCGATTGCTTGAAGAAGGTCAGTACGTTGGCGCCCTTGACCGGATCCATATCCGGGATCAGTTGCGGCACGGCCACTTCTTCCTCGAAACGGATCGGCGTGTAGCTGCCGTTGGTCTGCGGCGTGGCTTGGGTGATGATGCGGCGCAGGTTGCCGCCGTGGTAACGCGTGATGTGGTTCCACAGCACCTCAACGCCGTTCTTCGGAATCGGGAACGCGTAGTAGCGGTTGCCGGTGAAGTTCTCCAGGCCATTGCCGTCGTTGATCGCATGCACGTTGAGCGCGCTGCGCTTGATCGACTCGTAGATCTCCGGCGGCAGGTTGACCGTGCGGTGGGTCGGGTACACGGGGATCTTGTAGGTTTGCGGGTAGCGCTTGAACATCGCCACCTGGCCTTCGGACAGTTTGTCCTTGTACTTGTCGACCGTGGCGGCGGTGATCACGAACAGCGGCTTTTCATTGGCGAACGGGTCAGCGAGGAAACCCTTGCTGTCCACCGCCCCGGCGTTTTTCGGGATACCACCGGTCCATGCCGGGATCGAACCATCGGCGTTACCGGCCTTCTCGGCGCCCACCGGGGTCAGGGTAGTGCCGAGCTTGGCCGCTTCTTCCGGCGACACTGCGGCCATCACGTTGGCGGCCAACAGGCTCAGGGCCAACACCCCGCATTGCAGAATCATTTTGCGCATAGTCTCTTGTCCTTACTTAAGCCAAATCAGAAGTTCACGCCAAAGCTGAGGGCGATGAAGTCGCGGTCGGTGAGGGTGTTGTAGTCACCGCCAAAAAAGTCGGTGTAGCTCAGGCTCGCGGTGTAGGTGTTGCGGTAGTCCGCATCCACGCCGACGCTGATGGCCTTGGCGCCTTCGTTGAACAGGCCGTTGGGGCCGTAGCCGCTGACGTCCTGGGACCACGACACGTTGGGCTTGAGGTTGACCCCGGCGAATACGTTGTTGTAATCGAGGATGGCCCGGGCGCGATAACCCCAGGAGTTGGCCGTGACAAACCCATCAGTGTCGCCGCCGAAGCCGTACTGGCCGTAGACCGAGTCACGGCCATAACGCAGCTTGGATTTCGCCTCCAGCCCGCCGACGTGCACAAAGGCCGCCTCGCCCACCAGGGTCAGGCGTTCGGCGCCCAGTACCTGGTCGAAGAATTGGGTCATGGTGCTCTGGATCTGGGTGATTTCCTTGCGGCGGTAGCCGGCGTTGTCGGCACCGAAGGAACTGCTGATCGGTGAAGCGGCGTTGCCGGCAATCGGGTTGACCAGGGCCAGCGTCAGGTCGGTGGTGTTGAGTTGTACGGGAGCATTCGGGCGGTAGCTGATTTCGCCGGTCCAGGCGGTGCCGGTGGGCAAGGTGGTGGAGAAACTGGCACCGAACAGGCGGATATTTTCCGGGTAGTCGAGGTAATACTGGCCGCGACCGAGCATCGTGCTTTGCGCCAGGCCGGCCCCGGTACCCGGTGCAATCCCGTTGGCCGCGTTGGCAATAGCGCCAATGGTTGCCAGGTTGGTGTTGGCGGTGATGGTACCGACGGTGGGCGTGCGGCTGTGATAGTTCATGAAGTACAGGCCGTACTCGGTGTCATCCCCCAGCCAGCGCAACGCCATGCCGAACTGGCCGCCATCGCGCGCCTCGCGGTCTTTTGCACGCTGCACCACTACGCCTTCTTTCGTAACCTGGAAGCCCTGGCCAAACGCCGCCGCTACCGGTTGCAATGGTGCAATCGCCGGGCTGCCGACGGTGTAGTTGCCGTTGCAGCCGTGGGCCACCACGTCGTTACCGAAGAAGGTGCCGCAGTTGTCCACCACGGTGTTTTCCCAGTTCAACTGGTAGAAACCTTCCACGCTCAACTGGTTGGTGAGGCTTTGGGAGGCGAACACCATGTTGACCGGAATCAGGCCCTCCTTGATCTCGGCGCCAGGGCGGCGGAACGCGGAAACGTCGATGGGGTTGATGCTGTTGATGGAGTTGCCGATGAACGTACTTTCCCCCCAACTGACCACCTGTTTACCGACGCGCACGTTGCCCGGCAAATCGCCGATGGAATAGTTGTGATAGACAAATGCATCGAGTAATTCGTAGCCGGAAGAGCGCGCGCCTTCGTCGCGGTGGTTATTGCTGATCTGCTTGAATTCGCGGTCTTCGTCCTGCAGTTCGAAGTCGTACCAGTACTTGCCGCGCACGAACACGCCGCTGTCGCCGTACTTGAGTTCCAGGTCGTGGATGCCCTTGAAGATCTTGGAGAAGGTCTCGCCCTTCTTGAAGTTCAGGCGACCATCATCGCCGGTGGAAGCCTGGCCCGTTCCGCCGTTGGGAATGCCCACCAGCTTCTTGTCGGCATCGCGCATGCCCCAGCTGGCACCGACCGACAGCGAGGAATCGAATTGCCCTTCGATCTCGCCGATGTTGAACGAAACAGCCTGCGCCTGGGCACAGCAACCCAAAGCAACCGCAGCGGCCAGCGCCTGTGGCCTGAAGATGGCGCGCATTGTTGTTTTTGTCATGCGTCTTCCCCGGTGGTGTGACAGAAGGCCCCACCCTACTGCCCGCGATCAGGAGCGATAAGCGCACCAAGGAGGTATTCGTGTTGTCGCTCGAAAGGATGAGAGGGCGCTCTGGCCGGGGTTTTGGAGAGGCCATGGACGAGATGGATGAAGGATTATCAGGAGGATGGATGAGGTGTTATTGCCACTGTTGCGGGTTTGGTAACAGTCCTTGTCTCGAATCGCTATTTTTCATTTTGTAACAAAAGCCTATTCTTGCCTGGCTTTCAGGGCAAACCGCCCGCTTCCAGAGTCTGGAAGAACAGCCAGTTTTTTATGGATTGATCAATATTTTCAATCTGTTACCGGTGTTCACTGACGTTGATTTATTGCTCCTTGATCAAACGTCTTACTTCAGCCGCTGCCTTTGCAGCGGCTTTTTTTATGCCTGAAATAAAGCGGGGCGCCATGGCGCCCCGCTTGATTAAAACTTTTTCACGTAATGATCACAGGCTGTACTTCTGCAGGTTGGCCATCATCTCCTTCAAGGCCTCGATGTTGTCCTTGGGGTGAGCGGCCCCGTCGAAGTCACAGATTTGCTGCCAGTGGGCGGCGACATCATCCGGGGAGAACCCGGCTTCAGGGTCGAACCCCACCCCCAGGCTGCGCTCCCAGCGGGTCTTGCCGATCCAGCCGCCGCCCACCTCAAACAGCCCGGAGGTTTCCTGACACGCCTCGCTGCCAAGGTACACCACCAGCGGGCTGATCAATTCCGGCTTGAGGCGTTCGAAGACTTGCGGCGGGATCAGGCCTTCGGTCATGCGTGTACCGCCGGTGGGGGCGATGGCGTTGACCAGGATGTTGTTCTTGCGGCCTTCCAGCGCCAGGGTGCGGGTCAGGCCGTACAGGCCGAGCTTGGCCATGCCGTAGTTGGACTGGCCGAAGTTGCCGTAGACACCGGAGGTGGAGGCGGTGAAGATCACCCGGCCGTAGGCTTGTTCACGCAGGTGGGGCCAGGCGGCGCGGGTTACTTTGTAGGCGCCTTCGACGTGTACGCGGTAGACCAGGTCCCAGTCGCTGTCTTCCATTTTGTGGAAGGTTTTGTCCCGCAGGATCCCGGCGTTGTTGACCACGACGTCGATGCGGCCGAAGGCGTCGAGGGCGTTCTGGACGATCTTGTCACCGTCGGTGACGGAGTCGTGGTTGGCCTCGGCGATGCCGCCGGCTTCGCGGATTTCGGCCACTACGCGGTCGGCCGCCGAGGCGTTGGCGCCTTCGCCCTGGGTTGAGCCGCCAAGATCGTTGACCAGCACTTTGGCGCCGTGTCTGGCGAACAGGAGTGCGTGGGCGCGGCCTAGTCCGCCGCCGGCACCGGTGACGATCACGACCTTGTCTTGGAACTGCACAGGCTCACTCATTGGGGACTCCAGGGGTGGTTAGGGGTGGATGGGTTGAGTGTCAGGCACGGGGCCTGGGGTCACAATAAATACGGCTGGGGGTGAATGGTGCGCGATAAGGCTGGGGGATGATTGGTGTGGGGTAGATGGGGTACATATCCTTTATTTAGGTAACGGCCTCCTATGGTTCCGCTCTTACAGCGGCTCACTTTTGAACAGCGCAAAAGTAAGCAAAACGCTCTTGCCCCACCACTCGGCACCTCGCTTAGGCTCGGTGTGCCCTCACTCCGGCTTTGGACCGTGGGCCGCCGTCATGGGCCATCCTTGGCCCAGGACGGCTAACCCGGCGTCCTGCCGGGTTACCCACGCTCCAAAGCCTGCGTTCGGCCAGCGTGGTTTAACGGGGCGCCCAAGATCAAGATCAAAAGCAAGAGCACAGCGGCCTACCGGCCGGCTTGAGTGTTAAAGAGCAAAAGCCAAATCAAAATCTAAAGCGGGCACGGTCAAAAATGTGGGAGCGGGCTTGCTCGCGAAGGTCGTTAACGATAACGCGGGCATTCTGGATGAACGCGGCGGTCTCAGGTTTTTCGCGAGCAAGCCCGCTCCCACAGAAAAGCAGCTCTGTTTTCGCTCTGGATCTTGCCTTTGCTTTTAACACTCAGGTCGGCTCTCAGGCCGCCGTGCTTTTGATTTTGATCTTGCTCTGACTGCCCCAATAAGCCCGAGGCCGAACGCAGGTATTGCGGAGCGGGTAAACCGGCAGGACGCCGGTTTAGCCGCGCCGGGCCATGGATGGCCCGTCGCGGCGGCCCGCGGAGCAATGCCGGAGTGAGGGAACACCGAGCCTAGGCGAGGTGCCGACAGGCGGGGCAGAGCGTTTTGGTTACTTTTGCGCTTTTTGTACGGACCGGACACATGGTTGACGGGTGTACGGGGACATGGTTGACACTTTTCGGCGAGCTAACTACGCCGGAAAACCATCATGCCCTGGAATACGAGAGACGCCATGAGCCTGAAAAAAGAGTTCGTTGCCTTAGCCCGGCAACCCGGCAGCAATAAACGAGAACTGTGTCGACGGTTCGGTATCAGTCCCCAAACCGCGTACAAGTGGCTCGGTCGCTACGAAGAACAAGGCCAGCAAGGTCTGCTGGAGAAATCCCGCAGGCCAGCCACTAGCCCAAAACTTACCGAGCCCGCGCTGGAGACTGAAGTCTTGGCAATTAGGCGGGAGCATCCAGCCTGGGGCGGCCGCACGATCAGCAATCTGTTAGATAAGCGTATCGCTCCTAGCACTGTCACCAATGTCTTACATCGCCATGGTTTGGTTCAAACGGTCCCAAAAGAGTTACAGGCAGCAAGGTTGAGGTTTGAACACGACGCGCCCAATGATCTTTGGCAGATGGATTTCAAAGGGCATTTCCCAACGCAACAAGGCCGATGCCATCCGCTAACTGTTTTGGACGACCATTCTCGTTTCAACTTGGCAATCAAAGCCTGTGCCAACGAGCGCACAGCCACGGTACAGGAGCAGTTGATCGCGGTTTTTCGGCGCTACGGTTTACCAGCTCGCATCAACGTCGATAACGGGCCCCCATGGGGCTCTCCGCGTAATCCGGGGGAGATCACGGAACTGAGTATCTGGCTCGTTCGCCTAGGTATCAGAGTAAGTTTCAGTCGGCCTTTCCACCCTCAAACCAATGGGAAAATCGAACGATTTCATCGGTCACTCAAGGCTGAAGTGCTCAACGGCCGCCATTTTCGGACGCTTGCAGAAGCGCAAACAAATCTTGATCAATGGCGAGAGGTTTATAACCATCAACGCCCTCATCAAGCCCTGGATTACAAGGTTCCAATGGACCGATACCGAGAAAGCCCCTGGGCTTATCCGGAGACGCTTTTGGCGTTTGAGTACGGGCCGGACGATTTAAAGGCCAAGGTTTATCACAGCCGATTTAAGTTTCAGAAGCGCTATTTCAGGATCGCCAAAGGCCTGGCCGGACATCACATCGCACTACGTCCCAACACTGAGAGTGACGGGCTATTTGACGTCTATTTCTGCCATCATTTTTTGCGAACGATCGACGTGAAACAGCCTGATTACGGTTCATAATGTGTCAACCATGTCCCCGCACATGTGTCCACCATGTGTCCGGTCCGTACACGCTTTTCAAAAGTGACCCGCTGTAAGAGCGGAACCATAAGCCGCCGTTACCTAAATAACGGATATGTACTCAACCCCAATCAAGAATAAGCCACCCGAGCAGCCCCAACCCCAAGCCCCTCCCGAAACGCCAGATAATGCTTCAACACCTGCACCGGCGCCTCAATCTGCGGGTAGTGCCCAATATTCGCCAGCAACACCGTATCCGCGTGCGGCACCAGCTCACGATAACGCTGAACCATATGCCCCCCGGAAATCGGATCAACCTCCCCATCGATCACCCGCAACGGCACCTCCCCCCGCTGCATGGCCGCCACCCATCGATCCCGCTGCCGCCGACGCTGAGGAATATACGCAATCAACTTGTGCAAAATCCGCGGCCCATCCTGGCTCTCGATCAAGCTCCAGAAATCATCCAGCGCACTCTCACTGGGCCGAGTCGCCGGCCCGAAAATCTGCCCGAAACTATTGGCCAGCGCATTACGCCCAAACGCCCGCCCGATCATCCACCCCAACGGGCTCAGCAACAGCTTCTGCACCAACGCCGGACGATGCGTCTCCGGAAACAACCCACCGTTGAGAAACACACCACTGGCCATCTGAAACCGCCCTTCGTAATGCCGCGCCAACAATTCCTGCGCAACACTGTCACCGTAATCATGAGCCAGCACATGCACCGGCTGCTGCACCCAAAGATGCTCCAGCAACGCCTGTTGCAAGTCCGCCTGCTCCAGCAGGCAATAGGTGTGGTCCAGCGGCTTGGCCGAATCGCCAAACCCCAGCATGTCGCAGGCAATCACTTGATAGCGCTGGGCCAACGGCTGCCAGAGGTAATGCCAATCCCAACTGGCCGTGGGAAAACCATGGATCAGCAGCAACGGCTCGCCCTGCCCCGCCACCCAGTACCGAATGGTGCGGCCGCGAAACTCAAAGCTCTGGGCACGCTGGCGCCAGATGCGCAGCGGGATCTCGGCGAGTGGCATCAGCTTTTATACCCGGGGTCGAGTGCATCGAGTTTGCGCAGCAACGCCGGCCACGCCAGCGCGCCGCCCATGCCCTGAGCGCTTTTGGTGACCCCAGCGATCATCGCCCGGGCACCGGCCAATATCTGCGGCGCAATGCTGATCAGTTCAGCGCCACCGTTCTGCGCCATCACCTGGATATCGCAGGTGCGCTGGAAGATGAACATCATCAGGAACGTATCGGCGATGCTCCCACCACAAGTCAGCAAACCGTGGTTGTGCAGCATCAGGAAATTGTTTTCGCCAAGGTCGGCCTGCAAGCGGGCCTTTTCCTCGTGGTTCAGCGCCACACCTTCGTAGGCGTGATAGGCCAGGCTGGACAACACGAACAACGATTGCTGGCTGATGGGCAGCACGCCCTGTTTCTGCGCGGAGACGGCAATGCCGGAAGCGGTGTGGGTGTGCAGCACGCAGACCACATCGTGCCGTACTTCGTGCACCGCACTGTGGATGGTGTAGCCCGCCGGGTTGACCTCGTAGGGACTGTCCATCAGTTTGTTGCCGGCCTGGTCGACCTTCACCAGGCTCGACGCGGTGATCTCGTGGAACATCAGCCCGTAGGGGTTGATCAGGAAGTCTTCGGTGCCCGGCACCTTGGCCGAGATGTGGGTGAAAATCAGGTCATCCCAACCATGCATCGCCACCAGGCGATAGCCCGCGGCGAGGTCGACGCGGGCCTGCCATTCGGCCGCGCTGACCTGGTCTTTTACACTGTGTGTCGATTGAACAGTGGCTAGGCTCACGGCAATGACCTCCTTGGCGCGCTTATTATTGTTTTTTTGAGTGAAGAGGCAGTCTAGTCAGACCTCGAGGCCGCCGTAGTTGCATTGGCAGCCAGCTTGATGACCGAACGGGTCAGTCCTGAGGATAGTTCGATTTTGTTCTGCGCGTGTCAGAGAAGCGACGCCAATAAAGGCGCGGCGAACAGGTTGAGCAACCCGGTCAGCACCATTACCAGGCCCGCCACGGAGCCTTCCTCGCCGCCCACTTCATGAGCCCGGCTGACACCCGCGCCATGAGCGCCCACGCCAAACAATGCGCCACGAGCCAATGGCGTGCGCAACGGCAACCACTTGAGCAGTACGCCGCCGAGCATGGCGCCAAACACCCCGGTGAACATCACGAACACCGCCGTCAGTTCCGGCACGCCGCCCAGGTCGGAAGACACCGGCATCGCGAACGGGGTGGTGATCGAACGGGGCACCAACGACATCGTCACCGAGCTGTCGAGAGCGAGGGCCTTGGCCAGGCCATACGAAGTGGCGATGGACGCCGCACTGCCCGCGACCATCCCCAGCAATAACGCTGACCAGTGGCGCATCAGCAATTGGCGCTGTTGCCAGATCGGAATCGCGAACGCCACGGTCACCGGGCCCAGCACCAGCATCAGCCAGTGGGTGTCGGTGGCGTATTCGGCATAGGCGGTTTTCATCGGCACGGCCACCGCCAGCAGCAGCGCCGGCACCAGGATCAGCGGCGACAGCAGGTAGCGCCCGGTGCGCCGGTAGATCCAGCGGCTGAAGCCGTAGGCACCGAGGGTCAGCGCCAGCCAGAACATCGGCATCAGCTCAAGCTTCATGGCGCAGCTTCCAGCGGCAGACGAATTCCACGGTAAACGCAGTCACCAGCATCACCGACAAGGTGCTGAAGCCGATGACCAACATGATCCGCCAGCCGTCGTGCTTTACCAGGCCGCCGTAGTCCAAGAGGCTCATCAACGCAGGAATGAAGAACAGCAGCATCTCCGCCATCAACACACCGGCGCCCAATTGCAGGGCCGCCGGCTTGACCAGGCCAGTGGCGAAGGTCAGCAACAACAGGCCCAGGCCGACCACACCACCGGGAATAGGCCAGCTCAGCCAGGCGGCCAATTGGCAGCCCAGAAAATATATGGCCAGCAGCACAATCAGTTCAGTCAACAACCGACCGACGACTTTGAAGGTGAAACGTTTCATGAGCTTTGGGTCCTCCCAGGGCACCCATTTTAAAGAGGCGCCTGGCATCCCCACAGCGAATTGTTAGACTGCAAGCTATTCCAAACTGGAATCATGTCGATGGAATTTAAACAGCTGCGCAGCTTTGTCGAAGTGATCCACCGCGGCGGCTTTACCCAGGCCGGCAAAACCCTGCACATCAGCCAGTCCGCCGTCAGCAAGCAGGTGGCACAACTGGAGCAAAGCCTGGGCACGCCGCTGCTGGATCGCCTGGGTTCGCAGATTCGCCTGACGGCTGCCGGACACGTGGTGCTGCAGCGGGCGGAGGCCATGCTGCGCCAGCAAACCGAGTTGCTCAGTGAGCTGGATGACTTGAATCAGTTGACCCGTGGCGAGTTGCGCATGGGCCTGCCGCAGTTGGGCGGCGACACGTTGTTCGCCGGGCTGTTTGCCGAATACCGCCGGCGTTATCCGAACGTCACCATCCAGTTGCTGGAAGGCGGCAGCCGCAATATCGAGCAGGCGATCTTGAGCGGAGAGCTGGAAGTGGGCGGCAGCCTGATGCCCAGCGACCCGGCATTCGCCTGGCAGGCATTCTGCGATGAACCGCTGGACGCCCTGCTGCCGATGGACCATCCATTGGCCGATAACGCGCAGATCCGCCTGGAGGAGTTGGCTGACACGCCGTTCCTGATGTATCAGCGCAGTTTTGTGTTGAACGACCGCCTGCTACAGGCCTGTCAGCAACTGGGCTTCACCCCGAAGGAAAGTGGTCGCAGCGGCCAGGCGGATTTCCTTGCGGCCCTGGTGGCCGCCGGCCAAGGCGTGGTGCTGCTGCCCAGCGTAGTAGCCCGGGGCCTGGTAAGGCCCGGCGTGGTGCGCCTGACACTCAAGGCGCCGGACTACCTGCGCTGGGACATTGCCTTTATCTGGCGTGAGGGTGCCTACCTGTCGAAAGCCGCCCAGGCCTGGCTGGCGTTATTGCGCGAGTTCCCGGTCAACCGCGCAGTGCAGTAACCAACTCGGCCAGCCACGGCTCGGCGTCGGCTTCCGGGGTCACGCTTTCGCTGGCGTCCAGGCGCAGCATCGGCAGCACTTCGTGCACGCCCAACTCGGCAAACAGCTCGCGCATTTGCTCGCCGCCCCCGCAGAAGGTGTCGCCATAGCTGGCGTCGCCCAGCCCGATCACCGCGCCTGGTAGTCCGCGCCAGGCGGCCGGCAGTTGGTCGCGAATGGTCGAATACAGCGGTTGCAGGTTATCGGGCAATTCGCCCATGCCGGTGGTGGAGGTCACGGCTAAAAAGGCCTCGGGGGCAAAACCCTGCACATCGGCCAGGGTGGCGCGCGGGTTGTGCCAGGCGTCGAAGCCGGCAGCGTTGAGGATGCTTGCAGCATGACGGGCGACTTCTTCAGCCGTGCCGTACACCGAGCCGGAAAGGATGGCGACTTTCATCAATCTGATCCTGTAGCTGACTAAAAGCCTGGGATATTAACAGCTGGGGCCCATGGACAGGCCGCCGGCATGTCTTAAACTGCAAACTCCAACTACAAGCCATGGACCGCTCAATGATTAACGCCAAGCTGATGCAACTGGTGATCAACGCTTCCAACGACGGCATCGTTATCGCCGAGCGCGAAGGCAAGGATATGCCACTGATTTACGTAAACCCGGCGTTCGAGCGCATGACCGGCTACACCCTCGACGAAATCCTCTATCAGGATTGCCGCTTCCTGCAATCGGGTGACCGTGACCAGCCGGGCCTGATGGCGATTCGCGAAGCCCTGGAGAGTGGCGGCGCCTGCCGGGAAATCCTGCGCAATTACCGCAAGGACGGCACACATTTTTGGAACGAGCTGTCGTTATCGACGGTTTACAACCCGGCCGACAAACAGACCTATGTGGTCGGCGTGCAGAAGGATGTGACCGTTCAGGTCAAGGCCCAGCAGCGTGTCGCGCAACTGGAAGCCCAGTTGGCTGACCTCAAGGCGGAGCTTGCGGCACTCAAGGCGACGAGCGGATCTAACAAAAACTAGAAAACGCGGTCTTTAAAGAGATAATGGCGTTTTAATACCTTTTTCTTGAGCAAGATCAATGCAACGCGACGCGCTTTTGACGCAGGACGAGCTGGATTTTATTCAGACCATGCACCATAACCCGCAACTCAATGTGCGGGACGCGTCGTCGAGCCTGACGGTCAATGGCGGTGCGCAGATTCGAGATCTGCTCACCCGCCTGGCCGCCCATGACCATGTCACCCTCCAGGCCCAATTCGACAACCAGCAAATGACGTTTCCGCTGCAATTGGTGGAAGACGAGTTTCATGCCGTGCATCTGCGGCTGGGTGTACCGAGTATTTTCGAAGACGGGCCGATGATCCGCCCGTGGCGCCTGGCGCTCGAAGAGCCGGTGCCGCTGGAAAACATCAAGGGCCAGCCCGGTGCGCTGTGGGTACATGAGGTGTCATTCAAGGGATTGCTGGTGGAAATTCGCGGGCGGATCAAGGCGCCAAGAACCTTTTCGCTGTGGTTCAGTCCGTCCGGGTACGAGCGCATTTCGGTGCGGGGCACGCTGGAACGGGAAACTGCCCGAGGATTGTTCGCCTACCGCCTGAGCCAGAACGATGTGGATGAGACCGAGCGCCTGCGCCAGTTTATCCTGCAGCAACATCGCCTTTTTCACCCCGAAGTCCACGCCTGAAGTCAGGTATCCAGGTTACCGCGCAGAAACTGCTGCAAGCGGCGCTGCATCAATCGCCCTTCGTTACCCAGGCAGCCGACGGATGAACCCGCCAGTTGTTCCTGCGCCAACTCCGCCGCATCGCCGGCCAGCAACAGCGGGCAATCCAGGGTCAGGGCCAGCCGTTCAAGGCGCCGAGGCAAGCCATTGGCCGGCGAGTGATTGGAGAACACCACAAGGGCTTGTGGCCTGGTTTTTTCACAGACAAGGGTCAATTCATCCATCGGCTGGCCCACAGCCAGGACCTTGACCGCCAACTCGTCACCGCTCATCAACAGGCCTGCGACCAACAACTCCAGCTCTCGGCACTCCCCCGCAATGGCCGCCAGCAATACCCGCGGCGCCGCTGAGGCACAGCCTATCTGCAGGCGTTTCCAGGTTCGGCTGCGCAGAAATCCATCAAAAAACAGCCATTCACTGGTTTGTCCAAACAACCCCTGATGTCGCAACAGTTGCTGCCAGAGGGGCATCAGGATGTCCTGGAACACCACCGCGACCGGGTAGGCAGCGAAAATCTGGCCATACAACCGGTCCAGTTGCCGGTCGTCGAAGGCACCGACGGCCGTTCGCAACTGCGCCTGCCATTGGGCCCACTCATGCTCTGCACCTGCCGGCGAAGCAGCCGCCGCTTCGACTTGATGATCGTCGCGGGCGAGGATCTTGCCGACCTTGCTCACGGCCACGCCACGCTCGATCCAGTCAAGAATGCGATGAACGGTCTCGATATCGGTGCGCGAATACAGGCGGTGCCCACTTTCGGTGCGAACCGGGTGGATCAGCCCGTAACGCCGTTCCCAGGCACGCAAGGTGACAGGGTTGATGCCTGTCAATCTCGCGACTTCGCGAATCGGAAACAGCTCATCGGAATCGGCAGGGTTGCCAAGGGCCATTTCGGGACGTGGAGCAGTCATTACAGACATCAGGGCATCAATATACTGTCAGGAACTTGGATCCCATTTAACGCCCATACAGCTCTCCGATTCAAGGTCTTCGACAAGCCGACCAATGTCGCTGGTGTATTTCTGCAAAACAGGAATAATCCTTGCCTGTTTTTTCAACGTGGCTGCTTACCCCGCAGCTTCGTTCGTGCGCCGCCTACCCGGCCCAGTGCACCTGATCCTTATGGAGATACACAATGTCTACCTCCCCCGTCACCCTGATGGTCGCGCGCCGCGTGGCCAAGGGTCGCTATGAAGAGTTGATGGCCTGGCTGCGCGAAGGCGAGCAATTGGCCACGGACTTCCCCGGTTACCTGGGTTCAGGCGTGCTTGCACCGCCGCCCAACGATGACGAATTCCAGATTATTTTCCGCTTCGCCGACGAAAAAACCCTGCATGCGTGGGAGTTTTCCGCCTCCCGTGGCGCATGGCTCGGGCGTGGCAGTGAGCTGTTTGCTGCGCCGTCGGAGCATCGCGTACGCGGTATCGACGGCTGGTTTGGCGCCGCCGCCGCACGTCCGCCGCGCTGGAAGCAGGCCGTGGCCATCTGGCTGGCATTTTTCCCGGTGTCGCTGCTGTTCAACTTCGGCCTTGAGCCGCTGCTCAGCGAGTTGGGGTTGTTGAGCCGTGTGCTGGTCAGCACCCTCGCGCTCACGCCATTGATGGTTTACTTCTTTATCCCGTTGTCGACCCACCTGCTGGCCGGTTGGCTGCATCCGGCGCCAGCCCGGGTAAAGGCCACCGAAGCCGCTGCTTGAGTACAAGGGAGGCCGCTCGCTGGTATAGTTTTAGCCTGCCAGCGATTCGAGCCTCCCATGTCTTCAACACCCGCCCCGATCCTGATCACCGGTGCCGGCCAGCGCGTCGGCCTGCATTGCGCCCAGCGCCTGCTGGACGAAGGGCAGCCAGTGATTTTCAGCTACCGCAGCGAACGTCCCGGCGTGCAAGCCTTGCGCGAACGCGGTGCGATCGGTGTGTTTGCCGACTTCTCCAACGAGACCGGTATTCTCGCCTTCATCGACGAACTGAAGACGCACACCCAAAGCCTGCGGGCGATCATTCATAATGCCTCGGTCTGGGTGGCGGAAGCGCCCGGCGACGAGAGCCGCGCCTTTACCGACATGTTCAGCGTGCACATGCTTGCGCCGTACCTGATCAACCTGCATTGTGCTTACCTGCTGCAACGCTCCACGCCTGCGGATATCGTGCACATCAGCGATGACGTGACCCGCAAGGGCAGCCGCCAGCACATTGCCTACTGCGCCACCAAGGCCGGGCTCGACAGCCTGACCTTGTCGTTTGCCGCGCAGCTTGCACCGGATATCAAGGTGAACGGCATTGCCCCGGCAATGGTGATGTTCAACGAGGGCGACGACGCGGCTTACCGCGCCAAGGTCCTGGCCAAGGCGGCACTGGGCATCGAGCCCGGCCCCGAGGTGATTTACCAGAGCGTGCGCTACCTGCTGGATAACCCGTATGTCACCGGTACCACCCTGACCGTCAACGGCGGGCGGCATATCAAGTAAGCCGTTTGCGAGGATGTTGTATGACTTTGTCCCTGCCCCACCACTACCGCGAGATCCTCAAGGGCCTGGGTGAAGACCCCGAGCGCGAGGGTTTGCTCGACACGCCAAAGCGTGCCGCCAAGGCCATGCAGTACCTGTGTCACGGCTACGAGCAGAACCTGGAAGAAATCGTCAACGGTGCGCTGTTTGCCTCCGACAACGACGAGATGGTGATCCTCAAGGACATCGAGCTGTATTCGCTGTGCGAGCATCATCTGCTGCCCTTTATCGGCAAGGCCCATGTGGCCTATATTCCGACCGGCAAGGTGCTCGGCCTGTCGAAGCTGGCGCGTATCGTCGACATGTTCGCCCGTCGCCTGCAGATCCAGGAAAACCTCACGCGGGAAATCGCCGACGCCATCCAGACGGTGACCCAGGCCGCCGGCGTGGCGGTGGTGATCGAAGCCAAGCACATGTGCATGATGATGCGCGGTGTCGAAAAACAGAATTCAACCATGAACACCTCGGTGATGCTCGGCGCCTTCCGCGAGTCGAACACCACGCGCATGGAGTTCCTGCAACTGATTGGACGGAGCAAGTAGCAATGCCACAACTTCAGCCAGGCATGGCGCGCATCCGGGTCAAGGACCTGTGCCTGCGCACGTTTATCGGGATCAACGAGGATGAAATCCTCAACAAGCAGGATGTGTTGATCAACCTGACCATCCTGTATGCCGCCCAGGAAGCCGTGCGCGACAACGACATCGACCACGCGCTGAACTACCGCACCATCACCAAGGCGATCATCGCCCATGTGGAAGGCAATCGCTTTGCCCTGCTGGAGCGCCTGACCCAGGAGATCCTCGACCTGGTGATGAGCAATACATCGGTGCTGTACGCCGAAGTCGAAGTCGACAAACCCCATGCGTTGCGTTTTGCCGAATCGGTGTCGATCACCCTGGCGGCCAGTCGCTAACCCTTACCTTTGCAGTGAGCATCATGAACGATCAACAACGCCTCGAACTCGAAGCCGCCGCCTTCCGCCGGCTGGTGGCCCACCTGGACAGCCGCAAGGATGTGCAGAACATCGACCTGATGAACCTCTCGGGCTTCTGCCGCAACTGCTTGTCCAAGTGGTACAAGGCCGAGGCCGACGAGCGCCAGATCGAGCTGAGCCTCGATGACGCCCGTGAAGTGGTGTACGGCATGCCGTACGCCGAGTGGAAAGCCCAATACCAGCAAGAAGCCAGTGCCGAACAGCAAGCGGCATTCGCCAAAGGAAAAACCCATGACTGACCTGAACACCCTGCGCGCCAGCCTCAACAGTGGCAAACATGTTTTTGCCGATACCCTGGCCTTTGTAGCTGCCGGTTACGACTACCAGCCACAAGCGTTCACCAATGGCAGCGTGGAAAACGCCGCCGGGCAGAACGAAGGTTCGTGCAAGACCCTGGGCCTGGCGCTGCTGGAAGGCTTGAGCGACCAGGAAGCGCTGTTGGCGTTTGGCGAGCATTACCGTTCGGTGCTGGCCACGCCTGAAGGCAATGACCATGGCAACATTCGTGCGCTGATCGAGCATGGGTTGGCGGGTGTGAAGTTTGCCGCACAGCCACTGACCCGCAAATCCTGAGTCAGACATAGATCAAAATGTGGGAGCGGGCTTGCTCGCGAAAGCAGAGTGTCAGTCAATACATCGGGTGACTGACACACCGCTTTCGCGAGCAAGCCCGCTCCCACATTTGGACTGCGGTGATCATCAAATCCCGTGCATAAAAAAACCGGCCTCGCAGCCGGTTTTTTTGTTTCTACGGTTTAGAACGAAGCGTCCTTCAAACCGTCGAGGTAACGCTCGGCATCCAGTGCCGCCATGCAACCGGCGCCGGCGGAGGTGATCGCCTGGCGGTACACGTGGTCGGCCACGTCACCGGCAGCGAAGATACCTTCGATGTTGGTGGCCGTCGCATTGCCTTCACGGCCGCCTTGCACGATCAGGTAACCATCTTTGGCATCCAGCACGCCTTCGAACAACGAGGTGTTCGGAGTGTGGCCGATGGCGATGAACACGCCGTCGACTTTCAGCTCGTCGAAGCTGCCGTCGTTGTTCTTCAGGCGAGCACCGGTCACGCCCATGTTGTCGCCCAGGACTTCATCCAGGGTGGCGTTGAGCTTGAGGATGATCTTGCCTTCGGCCACGCGGGCATGCAGCTTGTCGATCAGGATCTTCTCGGCGCGGAAGGTCTCGCGGCGGTGAACCAGGGTCACGGTGCTGGCGATGTTGGCCAGGTACAGCGCTTCTTCCACCGCGGTGTTGCCGCCACCGACCACAGCCACTGGCTTGTTGCGGTAGAAGAAACCGTCGCAGGTTGCGCAGGCGGAAACGCCCTTGCCCATGAACGCTTCTTCCGACGGCAGGCCCAGGTAACGAGCGCTGGCGCCGGTGGCGATGATCAGCGCGTCACAGGTGTACACGCCGCTGTCGCCGGTCAGGCTGTAAGGCTTCTTGGAGAAGTCGACCTTGTTGATGTGATCAAACACGATCTCGGTTTCGAAACGCTCCGCGTGCTCTTTCATGCGCTCCATCAGCACCGGGCCGGTCAGGCCGTGGACGTCGCCCGGCCAGTTGTCGACTTCAGTGGTGGTGGTCAACTGGCCGCCCGCTTGCATGCCGGTGATCAGCAACGGCTTGAGGTTGGCCCGGGCAGCGTAGACGGCAGCGCTGTAACCGGCAGGGCCGGAACCGAGAATAATCACTCGCGAATGACGGGTATCAGACATGACTCACTCCTATCGACCGCCCGGACTACAGAACGGCTGGAATAAAAAAGGACCGCGAAGCACTTGGGGAAGGCTTGAACTCGCAGATCCTGAAAATAATGGGTGCAGCGTATAGAGGGAGGCAAGATTAAGGAAATACGGATTAACAATCCAGCTCATAGGTGGTCTCTATCCCATGCCCTCTATTAATCGACACCTTTGTTACCGTTAATGTCGCGATGCGGGCCGTGCTTTCCCGGTACTCCCAAAGCCGGTAAGGTCGGCGCGTTCGCCCCTATTGCCCGGAGTTATCCATGCCCGCCCCCGTTCTTTCAGGCCCACAGTACCTGCGCGAAGGTCTCAAACTGGTACTCAGCCCCGGCCTGCGGCTGTTTGTGCTGCTGCCGCTGGCAATCAACCTGATCCTGTTCGTCGGATTGATCTACTTCGCCGGCCATCAGTTCAGCCTGTGGGTCGACACACTCATGCCGACGCTGCCGAGCTGGCTGAGCTTCCTCAATTACCTGTTGTGGCCTTTGTTTGTGGTGCTGGTGGTGCTGATGGTGTTTTTCACCTTCACCATGCTTGCCAACATCATCGCCGCGCCGTTCAACGGCTTTCTGTCGGAAAAGGTTGAAGTGGTGGTGCGCGGCACCGATGATTTCCCGGCGTTCAGCTGGGGCGAACTGGCGGCCATGGTCCCGCGCACCCTGGCCCGGGAAATGCGCAAACTGGGTTACTTCCTGCCCCGGGCCATCGGCCTGTTTATCCTGTCGTTCATCCCGGTGGTCAATCTGGTGGCAGCACCGCTGTGGCTGCTGTTTGGTGTGTGGATGATGGCGATCCAGTACATCGACTACCCGGCCGACAACCACAAGCTGGGTTGGAACGAAATGCTCGCCTGGCTGCGCCAGAAGCGCTGGCAGAGCATGAGCTTCGGCGGCATCGTCTACCTGGTGCTGCTGGTGCCAGTGGTCAACCTGCTGATGATGCCGGCGGCGGTGGCCGGGGCGACGTTGTTCTGGGTGCGTGAGCAGGGCGCCGAGGCCATGGCCATTAAAAAGGCCTGAGCCGTCACAAATCCATCATCCAAAAGACACAATGACGACATGGCCCACGCCGACACTGTGGGTCATGACGACAGCTTCGCTCCACATCACCCTGATCACCGAAACCTTCCCGCCAGAGATCAACGGGGTGGCCAATACCCTTGGCCGCCTGTGTGAAGGTTTGCGCGCGCGTGGGCATCAAGTCGAACTGGTTCGCCCGCGCCAGGGCAGCGACCAGAGCCGGCCCAGTGACGATGGCCTGATGCTTTGCCGCGGCTGGCCTTTGCCGGGTTATCCGGGGCTGCAATGGGGCCAGTCGTCGATGCACAAGCTGTTGCGGCGCTGGACCCGCCAGCGCCCGGATGTGTTGTATATCGCCACGGAAGGGCCGCTGGGTTTGTCGGCGTTGCGGGCGGCGCGGCGCCTGGGGATCAGCGTGGTGAGTGGCTTTCACACCAACTTCCAGCAGTATTCCAACCAGTACGGCCTGGGCATGCTGAGCCGGGTGCTGACCCACTATCTGCGCTGGTTCCATAACCGCTCGACCCTGACCCTGGTGCCCAGCGCCAGCCAGCGACTGGAGCTGGAGCGGCGCCATTTCGAGCGCCTGGGCATGCTCGCGCGCGGTGTCGACAGCCAGCTGTTTCACCCGGCCAAACGCGACAATGCGTTGCGTGAAAGCTGGGCACTGACCAGTGAGCAAACTGCCGTGCTGCATGTCGGCCGCCTGGCCCAGGAAAAAAACCTCGGGTTACTCAAGCGCTGTTTCGAGACGCTGCAGGACACGTATCCACTGCGCCAGATGAAACTGATCATCGTCGGCGATGGCCCGCAACGGGCGATGCTGGAAAAGGAACTGCCGGAGGCGATTTTCTGCGGCACCTTGCGCGGTGAGGAACTGGCCCGGCATTACGCGTCCGGGGATGTGTTCCTGTTTCCCAGCCTGACCGAAACCTTCGGCAACGTGGTGCTGGAGGCCATGGCTTCAGGGTTGGGCGTGGTGGCATACGACCAGGCGGCCGCAACCCAGCACATTCGCCATGGCTACAGCGGCGTGCTGGCGATGCCGGGGGATGAAGAAGCGTTTTGCGATGCGGCCAATTGGCTGCTGGAAGAGCGCGAGAGCTTGCGCCGGGTGCGGCTCAATGCCCGGCAACACGCCAGCCGTCAGGGTTGGCCGGCGATTATCGAGCAGTTTGAGCGCCAATTACGCGGGGTGTGCGAGGACGAGCAACCGGTGCCCGCCCTGTCGCCCCTTACACCAACGTCGTCAACGCCTCACGACTGAACGGCAGGATGTCGCCTTCACGGCCTTCGCGAACCTTCAGTGCCCAATCCGGATCCACCAGCAGCGCACGGCCCACAGCGACCAGGTCGAACTCGTCGTTGTTCAGGCGCTCCAGCAGTTTTTCCAGGCTGGCGGGTTGCGCCACTTTGTCGGTGTTGACCATGAACTGCAGGAACTCGCCATCCAGGCCGACGCTGCCCACGGTGATGGTCGGCTTGCCGGTGAGCTTGCGGGTCCAGCCGGCCAGGTTCAGCTCGGAGCCTTCGAATTCCGGTTCCCAGAAACGGCGGGTGGAGCAGTGGAAAATATCCACGCCAGCGTCAGACAGCGGCTTGAGGAATTCACCCAAGGCTTCCGGGGTTTGCACCAGGCGCGCGGTGTAGTCCTGCTGCTTCCACTGGGAGAAACGCAGGATGATCGGGAAGTCCGGGCCCACGGCGGCGCGGACGGCCTGGATCAATTCGATGGCGAAACGCGAACGGTTGGCCAGGCTGCCGCCGTATTCGTCGGTGCGCTGGTTGGTGCCTTCCCAGAAGAACTGGTCCACCAGGTAGCCATGGGCGCCGTGGATTTCAACGCCGTCCATGCCGATGCTCTGGGCATCCTTGGCAGCCTGGGCGAACGCGGCGATCACGTCCTTGATGTCTTGCACGGTCATGCCGTGGACGACGACGTTGCCGTCCTTGAGTTTTTCGGTGGGGCCGTAAGCCGGGACGCTGGCATCCGGCTCGGTGCCGATGCGCCGTACGCTGCCCACATGCCACAGTTGCGGAACGATCTTGCCGCCTTCGGCATGTACCGCGTCGACTACTTTCTTCCAGCCGGCCAGGGCGGCTTCACCGTAGAAGTGCGGGACGTTCGGGTAGCCGTTGGAAGCCGGGTGGCCGACCACGGTGCCTTCGGTGATGATCAGGCCGACACCGGCGGCGGCGCGGCGGCGGTAGTACTCGATCACTTTGGAGTTGGGCACGCCACCCGGAGAAAAGGAACGGGTCATCGGCGCCATGACCACGCGACTCGGCAGTTGCAGTGCACCGAGCTGGAACGGTTTGAACAAAGCTTGGACAGGCATGGGAGCACTCCATCGGAAAGGAATTTATGATGTGGATAATATGGAGTGTGCAGCGTGTTGGATAGCACTATTGATTGGGGTGATTAAGGGGTAAAAGCGGGAGGGCATGGGGCTGCTTCGCAGCCCAGCGGGAGCAAGCTCCCTCGCCACAGGAAGCTCCCTTGCCACAGAAACTCACTCGACAATGCTGAAAGTATCAGCTCAATGCTTTTTCGATCGCCTGAATAATGGAGGGGTCATCCGGCGGTGTACGCGGCGAGAAACGCGCCAGCACCCGGCCGTCCTTGCCCAACAGGAATTTCTCGAAGTTCCAGGTGATGTCCCCGGGAAATTCGGCGCCCTCGCCCGCCAGCAATCGATACAGCTGGTGGCGATCGTGGCCATTCACCTCAAGCTTGCTGCCCAGGGGAAAGGTCACGCCGTAGTTGAGGCTGCAGAATTCCTGGATTTCTTCTTCAGTACCCGGTTCCTGCCCGGCAAATTGATTGCACGGCAGCCCGAGTACGGTGAAACCCTGGTCTTTGTATTGCTGATAGAGGTTTTCCAGCGCGGCGTACTGTGGGGTCAACCCACATTTGGAGGCGACGTTGACCACCAGCACGACTTGCCCCTTGAAGGGCGCCAGAGGCAGCTCCTGACCATCCAGGGCTTTGAGTTTAAGGTCGTGGAAAGCACTCATGACGAACTCCAGATATCCCATGTTCTTCGTAACGGCCATTCGAGATTACAGCCGCCAAGTCGGCAAGAATAGCCGCCAAATGAAAAAGGCGCCCGAAGGCGCCTTTTTCCAACTGACAGAGCGTCGCTCAGTCAATTAATGGTGGTGACCACCTTCGCCGTGCACGTGGCCGTGGGCCACTTCTTCCTGGGAAGCGTCACGGATAGCGACGATCTTCACCTGGAAGTTCAGGCGCTGGCCAGCCAGCGGGTGGTTGCCGTCGACGGTCACATCGTCGCCGTCCAGGTCACGGATGGTGACGATTTGCATCTGGCCGTCCGGAGCGGAAGCGTGGAACTGCATGCCCACTTCCAGCTCGTCGACACCTTCGAACATGCTGCGGCTCAGGGTGCTGACCAGTTCGGCAGCGTATTCGCCGTAGGCATCTTCAGGTTCTACGGCAACGGTCAGTTCGTCACCGACCTCTTTGCCTTCCAGGGCCTTTTCCAGGCCCGGGATGATGTTACCTGCACCTTGCAGGTAGACCAGCGGCGCGCCGCCGGCAGAACTGTCGATGACCTCACCAGCGTCGTTGGTCAGGGTATAGTCAATGGAGACAGCCTTATTGGCGGCGATCGGCATGGGGCGAGACCTTTTGCAGAAGAATGAAGAACGGACAAGTCTAAACAAGGATTTGCCCGAAAGCGAACACAACCCGGACGGACGGGGTCGAACAACTGACCCGACGGTCGTCGGATTTCACCAGGACGAAGACCGGCACTGGGTCGTCGAGCTTTCCTGCGGCCACACCCAGCACCTGCGCCACCAGCCACCCTGGCAGTCCCGGGCCTGGGTCACGGACCCGGCGCAACGCCTTGAAAAAATAGACAAGCCCTTTACGTGCGGCTGGTGTGCGCAAGGCTCAGATAAAGATAACCTTGGCACCTGATTCCCGGTAGGCGGCCAGCCATAGGCCGCCACCGAAGCCATGCACCTCCAGAGAATTCGCATGCAGACTTTTTTTATCGCGCCCACCGATTTTGGTGTGGGTCTGACCTCCATCAGCCTTGGGCTGGTGCGCACCCTTGAACGGGCCGGGCTGAAAGTCGGCTTCTTCAAACCGATTGCCCAGCCGCACCCCGGCGACACCGGCCCCGAGCGCTCCACCGAGCTGGTCGCCCGCACCCACGGCCTGAAACCGCCCCAGCCTCTGGGCCTGGCCCATGTCGAACGGATGCTCGGCGACGGCCAGCTCGACGAGCTGCTGGAAGAAATCATCACCCTTTACCAGCAAGCCGCCGTGGGCAAGGACGTGCTGATCGTCGAAGGCATGGTGCCGACCCGCAGCGCCAGCTATGCGGCCCGGGTCAACCTGCACCTGGCCAAGAGCCTGGACGCCGAGGTGATCCTGGTCTCGGCCCCGGAAAACGAAGTGCTGACCGAACTCTCCGGCCGCGTGGAATTGCAGGCCCAGCTGTTCGGCGGCCCGAAAGATCCAAAAGTGCTGGGTGTGATCCTCAACAAGGTGCGCACCGACGAAAGCATGGAAGCCTTCTCGGCGCGGCTCAAAGAGCATTCGCCTCTGTTGCGCAGCGGCGATTTCCGCCTGTTGGGCTGCATCCCCTACCAGCCGGAACTCAACGCCCCGCGCACCCGCGACGTGGCCGACCTGATGGGCGCGCAGATCCTCAACGCCGGTGACTACGAAACCCGGCGCATGACCAAAATCATCATCTGCGCCCGCACCATGCGTAACACTGTGGAGCTGCTCAAGCCCGGCGTATTGGTGGTGACCCCCGGCGACCGCGACGACATCATCCTCGCTGTCAGCCTGGCCGCCATCAACGGCGTGCCGTTGGCCGGCCTGCTGCTGACCAGTGACACCCTGCCCGACCCACGGATCATGGACCTGTGCCGGGGCGCGTTCCAGGCCGGTTTGCCGGTGCTGTCGGTGAGCACTGGCTCCTACGACACCGCCAACCAGCTCAACAGCCTGAACAAGGAAATCCCGATTGATGACCGCGAACGTGCGGAGATCATCACCGATTTCGTCGCCAGCCACCTCGACGCCCGCTGGCTGCACCAACGCTGCGGCACGCCGCGGGAGATGCGCCTGTCGCCGGCGGTGTTCCGTTATCAACTGATCCAGCGCGCCCAGGCGGCCAACAAGCGCATCGTGTTGCCCGAAGGCAGCGAGCCGCTGACCGTGCAGGCCGCCGCCATCTGCCAGGCACGCGGGATCGCCCGTTGCGTACTGTTGGCCAAGCCGGCCGACGTGGAAGCCGTAGCCCGCGCCCATGGCATCGAACTGCCCGAAGGCCTGGAGATTCTCGACCCGGACCTGATTCGCCAGCGCTACGTCGAGCCGATGGTGGCCCTGCGCAAAACCAAAAGCCTCAACGCGCCGATGGCCGAGCAGCAACTGGAAGACACCGTGGTGATCGCCACCATGATGCTCGCTCTGGATGAAGTGGACGGCCTGGTCTCCGGCGTCATCCACTCCACTGCCAATACCATTCGCCCGGCCTTGCAACTGATCAAGACCGCGCCGGGCTGCACCCTGGTCTCGTCGGTATTTTTCATGCTGTTCCCCGAGCAAGTGCTGGTATACGGCGACTGCGTGATGAACCCGCACCCCAGCGCGGCGGAGCTGGCGGAAATCGCCCTGCAAAGCGCCGACTCGGCCGCCGCATTCGGTATCACGCCACGGGTGGCGATGATCAGTTACTCCAGCGGTGATTCGGCCACGGGCGAGGAGGTCGAGAAGGTCCGCGAAGCCACCCTGCTCGCCCACGAAGCCCAAAGCTCGCTGCTGATCGACGGCCCGTTGCAGTACGACGCCGCCGCCAACGAAAGCGTGGCCCGGCAACTGGCGCCCAACAGCCTGGTGGCGGGCAAGGCCACGGTGTTCGTGTTCCCGGATCTCAACACCGGCAACACCACCCACAAGGCCGTACAGCGCAGTGCCGATTGCGTCAGCCTGGGCCCAATGCTGCAAGGCCTGCGCAAACCGGTGAACGACCTGCCCCGCGGGGCGCAGGTGGACGACATCGTGTACACGATCGCATTGACCGCGATTCAAGCCGCCAACCGACCTATGGATGTCTAAATGCTGGATTTTCTACCTGCCGCCGTGCGCGGGGTGATCGCCTCGCTGTTGCTGGCGTTGAATACGATTTTGCTGTGCTCGTTCCTGTTTATCGTGGCGCTGTTCAAGGCGCTGCCGTTTGCCAAACGCTTCAGTGAATGGCTGATGAACCAGACCCACGAGGCCTGGATCAGCAACAACAAGGCCTGGATGAACCTGGTGCGACGCACCCGCTGGCACCTGAAAGGCCTGGAAGGCCTGGACTATGAACACTCATATCTGGTGACCAGCAACCACCAGAGCTGGGTCGATATCATGGTGCTGCAATACGTGCTCAACCGGCGCATTCGCCCGCTGAAGTTCTTCCTCAAGCAAGAGCTGATCTGGGTCCCGGTGATTGGCTTGGCGTGGTGGACGCTGGGCTTCCCGTTCATGAAGCGCTACACCAAGGCGTACCTGGAAAAGCACCCGGAAAAGAAAGGCAAGGACCTGGAAACTACCCGCAAGACCTGCGCGAAGTTTCGCCACAACCCGGTGGGAATCTTCAACTTTGCCGAAGGCACGCGGTTTACCCCGGGCAAGCATGCACAGCAACAGTCACCGTTTCGCTACCTGCTCAAGCCCAAGGCCGGCGGCATTGCCTTTGTGCTGGATGCCATGGGTGAACAGCTGAAGTCGCTGGTGAACGTGACCATTCACTATCCTGGTGGGCGCCCCGGTTATTGGGATTTGCTGTGCGGGAATGTGAAGGACGTTGTCGTGCAGTTTGAAGAGGTGCAGATTCCGGCCGAGTTTATCGGCAAGAATTATGAGCAGGACGGGGAATATCGGTTGGCGTTCCAGGGCTGGATCAACCGGTTGTGGGAAGAGAAGGATGTGCTGCTCGCCAAATTGCACACAGATTATCCCGCCAGTCGCTGATCAAAATGTGGGAGCGGGCTTGCTCGCGAATGCGGTGTGCCAGCCTATACATGTGGCGGCTGACACTCTGCTTTCGCGAGCAAGCCCGCTCCCCCATTTGACCGAGTTGTTTCCAAGGCCCCATAAAAAAAGCCCGCCAACATGGCGGGCTTTTTTGCGCGCGTGAAGCTTAGATCGCGCCGCGCTGGCGCAGCAGGTCCAGCACTTGCTTGACGCTGTCTTCCAGCGACAACGCCTGGGTGTCGATCACCAGGTCCGCATTCAACGGTACGTCATACGGGAACGACTCACCCGGGATGTTATCGCCGCCCGCCGCGTACAAACCTTGCGGATCACGCTCGGCACACACCAGCGGCGAAGCCTGCACGTACACGGTCAGCAAACGATCACCGCCGATCAGCGCCTTGGCCTGTTCACGCCCTTCAGCATCCGGGGCAACAAACGCCGCCAACGTCAGCAAGCCGGCTTCGTTGAACTGACGCGCCACGTGCGCGGCACGACGCCAGTTCTCGGTACGCCCGGCACGGTCCTGCGGCAAGCCCTTGTTCAGGTCGTGGCGCAGGTTCTGGCCGTCCAGCACAAACACCGCACGGCCCATGTCGAACAGCTTGCGTTCAACCGCGTAGGCCAGGGTGCTTTTGCCGGCGCCCGACAAGCCGCTGAACAACACGGTCGCCGGTTGCTGGCCGAAGCGCTGGGCGCGCTCTTCGGTGGCCACGTGAGCCAGTTTGCCGTGCTGCGCCGCGCTGCCATGGGTCACCGGCGGCGCGATGATCATGCCCGCAGCCACGGTGCCGTTGGTCAAACGGTCGATGACGATGAACGAACCGGTGGTGCGGTTGCTCGCGTAACCGTCCAGGGCGATGACCGTGTCGAGGCTGACCTTGACCCGGCCAATCTCGTTCAACTGCAAGGCGCTCGCCGGGCCTTCTTCCAGGGTGTTCACATCCACGCGATGCACAATGCTGGTGATGGAACCCGGCACGTAGCTGGTGGCGCGCTTGATGTCGTATTTCTTGCCCGGCAGCATCGGTTCTTCAGCCATCCACACCAGCATGGCGTCGAAAGCGTCGGTCACTTGCGGCACGTTGTCGGCATGCACCAGCAGGTCGCCACGGGAGATGTCGATTTCGTCTTCCATGGTCAGGGTCACGGCCTGGCCGGGACCTGCGTTTTCCAGTTCACCTTCAAAGGTGACGATGGATTTGACGCGGCTGCTCTTGCCCGACGGCAGCACCACGACTTCGTCGCCCTTGTGCACGATGCCGCTGGCCAGGGTGCCGGCAAAACCACGGAAGTTCAGGTTCGGACGGTTGACGTACTGCACCGGGAAACGCAGGTCGGTGTAGTTGCGGTCATTGGCGATCTCGACGGTCTCGAGGATCTCCATCAGCGACTGCCCGGTGTACCAGGGCGAACGCTCGCTCTTGTTCACCACGTTGTCGCCCTTGAGCGCCGACATCGGCACGAAGGCCAGGGTGCTCGGCTTGAACGCGATACCGTCGGCAAACTTCAGGTAATCAGCCTTGATCGACTCGAATACGCTTTGGTCAAAGCCATTGATGTCCATCTTGTTGACGGCCACCACGATGTGCTTGATGCCCAGCAACGAGGCGATGAAGCTGTGGCGACGGGTCTGGGTCTGCACGCCGTAGCGGGCGTCGATCAGGATGATCGCCAGGTCACAGGTGGAGGCACCGGTGGCCATGTTGCGGGTGTACTGCTCATGGCCGGGGGTGTCGGCGATGATGAATTTGCGCTTGGCGGTGGAGAAGTAGCGGTAGGCAACGTCGATGGTGATGCCCTGCTCACGCTCGGCCTGCAGGCCGTCGACCAGCAACGCCAGGTCGATGTCGTCACCGGTGGTGCCGGATTTTTTCGAATCGCGGGTGATGGCTTCCAGGTGATCTTCGTAGATCATCTTGGAGTCGTGCAGCAGGCGCCCGATCAGGGTGCTCTTGCCGTCGTCGACGTTGCCACAGGTCAGGAAGCGCAACATTTCCTTGCGCTCGTGCTGGCCCAGGTAAGCGAGGATGTCCTCGCTGATCAAATCAGATTGATGCGACATGACAGCCCCTTAGAAATAGCCTTGACGTTTTTTATCTTCCATCGAGCCTGCACCATCGTGGTCGATGACACGGCCCTGGCGCTCGGAAGTTCGCGTCAGGAGCATTTCCTGAATGATGTCCGTCAGCGTCTCGGCTTCGGACTCCACCGCGCCCGTCAACGGGTAGCAGCCAAGGGTACGGAAACGTACTTTCTTTTTGACGATTCGGGCTTTGTCTTCGTCGGACAGGTGCTCGAGGATGCGGTCGTCGTCGATCATGATCAACGTGCCGTTCTTCTCGATCACTTCGCGTTCGGCGGCGAAGTACAGCGGGACGATCGGGATGCCTTCCAGGTAGATGTACTGCCAGATATCCAGCTCGGTCCAGTTGGACAGCGGGAACACACGGATCGACTCGCCTTTGTTGACGTTGCCGTTGTAGACGTTCCACAGTTCCGGGCGCTGGTTTTTCGGGTCCCAGCGGTGCTTGCTGTCGCGGAACGAGTACACGCGCTCTTTGGCACGGGATTTCTCTTCATCGCGACGGGCACCGCCGAATGCAGCATCGAAACCATACTTGTCGAGCGCCTGTTTCAGGCCCTCGGTCTTCATGATGTCAGTGTGCTTGGCGCTGCCGTGGGTGAACGGGTTGATGCCCTGCGCCACCCCGTCCGGGTTGACGTGAGTGATCAACTCAAGACCAAGCTCTTCGACCATCTTGTCGCGGAACTTGTACATCTCCTGGAATTTCCAGCGGGTGTCGACGTGCATCACCGGAAACGGCAGCTTGCCCGGGAAAAAGGCCTTGCGTGCCAGGTGCAGCATCACGGCGGAGTCTTTACCGATCGAGTAGAGCATCACCGGGTTATCGAACTCGGCGGCGACCTCGCGGATGATGTGGATGCTTTCCGCCTCCAGCTGTTTCAGATGCGTCAGTTTGTCGACCATGGTTACTCACGGAAAAACGATCTTATGGACGGCCAGCGGGCCGTGTTCGAGCGGGGCATGCTAGCACAGCGCCTGATTCTATTGAGGGGGCTGGCTAGATCGAAACGGTATATCAATATACCGCTGGGTTTGGCTCGACTCGATCAAATGTGGGAGCGGGCTTGCTCGCGAATGCGGTGTGTCAGTCAATGCATATGGCGACTGATGCACCGCATTCGCGAGCAAGCCCGCTCCCACATGTGTCCGGTGGTGTTCGTTAGATCGGGTTTGGGCAATCGATGAAGAGGTGTTCGAGGGCGAAGCGCCGTGCGAGGTAATCGCCCAAGGCTTGCACGCCGTAACGCTCGGTGGCGTGATGCCCGGCCGCTATGAAGCTGATGTCGTTTTCCCGGGCGCTGTGGAAGGTCTGCTCCGAGGCTTCGCCGCTCAGGTACAGGTCAACCCCGGCGAGCACCGCCTGGTCGATATAGCCCTGGCCACCACCGGTGCACCAGCCCACGCGGCGGATCATCTCGCTGCCTTCGATCAGCAGCGGCTCGCGGCCCATGGCTTCCTGCACGCGGCGGGCAAAATCACGGGGCGACGCCGGCTCGGCCAGGGAGCCCACCAGGCCGACGACCTTGAGGTTGTCCGGGTCCAGCGGGCCTTCGACGGTGATGTCCAGTTGCCGGGCCAGTTGCACGTTGTTGCCAACCTCAGGGTGCAGGTCCAGCGGCAAGTGATAGGCCAGCAGGCTGATGTCGTGCTTGAGCAGGGTTTTCAGGCGGCGCTGCTTCATGCCGGTGATGCACGGGCTTTCGCCTTTCCAGAAATAACCGTGGTGCACCAGCACCAGGTCGGCCTGGGCTTCGACCGCCGCGTCCAGCAATGCCTGGCTGGCGGTCACGCCGCTGACGATGCGCAGCACTTGCGGACGGCCCTCGACCTGCAGGCCGTTGGGGCAGTAATCGGCGATTTTGGCACTATTAAGGTAGCGGTCCGCTTCCTCGACTAAGGTGCTCAGGGCAACGGCCATAAAAGACTCCTAAATATCCCGTTCAGAGGCGCTCACGGCCTCGTATAATGCGCGACATTATGGGCGCTCTCCCGCCCCCTGCAACCTGTCAGGATTTTTCTTCATGCTCAAGGCACTGCGTTTTTTTGGATGGCCATTGTTGGCTGGCGTGCTGATCGCGATGCTGATTATTCAGCGTTATCCACAACTGGTCGGCCTGCCGACCCTTGATGTCAACCTGCAACAGGCACCGCAAACCAGCGCGGTGGTACAAGGCCCGGTGACTTACGCCGATGCGGTGGTGATCGCCGCCCCCGCCGTGGTCAACCTGTACACCACAAAGGTCATCAACAAACCGGCGCACCCGCTGTTTGAAGACCCACAGTTTCGTCGCTATTTCGGCGACAACTCGCCCAAGCAGCGGCGCATGGAATCCAGCCTCGGCTCCGGCGTGATCATGAGCCCGGAAGGCTACATCCTCACCAACAACCACGTGACCACCGGCGCCGACCAGATTGTGGTGGCCCTGCGTGATGGCCGGGAAACCCTGGCCCGCGTGGTCGGCAGCGACCCGGAAACCGACCTCGCGGTGCTGAAAATCGATTTGAAAGGCCTGCCCTCGATCACCATCGGGCGCTCCGAAGGGCTGCGCGTAGGTGACGTGGCGCTGGCCATCGGCAACCCCTTCGGCGTCGGCCAGACCGTGACCATGGGCATCATCAGCGCCACCGGGCGTAACCAGTTGGGCCTCAACAGCTATGAAGACTTCATCCAGACCGACGCGGCGATCAACCCGGGTAACTCCGGCGGCGCGCTGGTGGATGCCAACGGCAACCTGACCGGCATCAACACCGCGATCTTCTCCAAGTCCGGCGGCTCCCAGGGCATCGGTTTCGCGATTCCGGTGAAGCTGGCCACTGAAGTGATGAAGTCGATCATCGAGCATGGCCAGGTGATTCGTGGCTGGCTGGGGATTGAAGTCCAGCCGCTGACCAAGGAACTGGCCGAGTCGTTTGGCCTGACCGGGCGCCCTGGCATCGTGGTCGCCGGGATCTTCCGCGACGGCCCGGCGCAGAAAGCCGGCCTGCAACTGGGGGATGTGATCCTCAGCATCGACGGCGAGCCGGCCGGAGATGGTCGCAAGTCGATGAACCAGGTGGCGCGGATCAAACCCACCGACAAGGTGGCGATCCAGGTGATGCGCAATGGCAAGGAAATCAAGCTGTCGGCGGAAATCGGCCTGCGTCCGCCGCCTGCACCGGTGAAAGAAGAGGAATAACGGCTTCGGGAGCCCGTTCGCGGGCTCCTGTTACCTAATATTTCGAAAGAAATTCATTCTCATTAGTCATGTTATATTGTTTCAATATCGCTATTGGAACGCTCTATCATGCCGTCTCGAAGATTTGCCCCGCTGGCGGGAATCGCCCTGGGTTTGCTGGTGGACCCGGCCTACGCCGAAGACACCGCCCCCGTTGAACTGGAAGCCACCCGCATCACCAGCGAGGCGTACGAATCAGCCACCGGCCCGGTCAAGGGCTATCGCGCCACCCGCTCCGCCAGCGCCACAAAAACCGACACCGCCTTGCGGGATATCCCACAATCCATCAGCGTGATTCCCGCTTCGGTACTCAACGACCTGGGCAGCACCAACGTCGAGCGTGCCCTTGAGTTTGCCGGCGGCGTGTCCAAACAGAACAACTTCGGCGGCCTGACGCTCTACGAATACAGCGTTCGCGGCTTCACCACGTCAGAGTTTTACGTGGACGGTTTCAGCGCCAACCGCGGTTACCCGAGCACGCCGGACGCGGCGAATATCGAGCGCATCGAGGTGCTCAAGGGCCCCGCCGCCAGCCTGTATGGCCGTGGTGACCCAGGCGGTACGGTGAATATCGTCAGCAAAAAGCCGCAGCACGAGGCCTTCACCACACTGCAGACCAGCGCCGGCAGTTGGGACCGCTACCGCACCGCGCTGGACGTGAACACGCCGCTGGACAGCGAGGGCAACGTGTTATCGCGGGTCAACCTGGCGGTGGAAGACAACCACAGCTTCCGCAACCACGTTGAGGCCAAACGGGTCTTCGTCGCGCCCTCCATCAGTTGGCAACTGGACCCGGACACACACCTGCTGGTGGAAAGTGAATTCGTGCGTCACCGCTCCACTTTCGACCGCGGCATCGTCGCGCCCAACAACCGCTGGAGCGGCGTCTCCCGCTCGACCTTTCTCGGCGAGCCCGACGACGGCGATATCCGCAACCACAACAACCGCCTGCAAGCCAGCCTCGAGCATCACCTCAACGATGCCTGGCAACTGCGCCTGGCCAGCCATTACAAACAAGGCAGCCTGTGGGGCAACGCCTCGGAAAACCGCGCGCTGGATGCCGATGGCCACACCCTCAGCCGCCGCTACCGCGAGCGCTCCACCGGTTGGCATGACAGCATTACCCAGCTCGAACTGCGCGGTCGGTTCGACATCGGCAGTTGGCAGCACGAATTGCTGATCGGCACCGAGTACGAGGACTACCGCAAGAAAGAACGGGTGACCGCCATCGCCGGCGGCGATTACGCCATCGACATCTATGACCCGGTCTATGGCCAGCCCAAACCGAACGGCAAGCGCTCCGGCACTGACTTTTTCGAACAGGTGAAAAGCCAGGCGCTGAACCTGCAAGACCAGATCATCTTCACCGACCGCCTGCGCGGGATGATCGGCGCGCGGTTCGAACACTTCGAGCAGCGCACCGACGACTTCAGCCGCAACCATGCCAAAAGCCGGCAGACCCACGACACACTGACCCAACGCGCCGGCTTGCTCTACCAACTGACGCCTGAAGTGGGCCTGTTCGCCAACGCCTCCACCTCGTTCAAACCCAACAATGGCCTGGACGCCGGCGGCAAATCCTTCAAGCCGGAAGAAGGCGTGGGGTATGAAATCGGGATCAAGAGCGAGCTGTTCGACGACCGCCTGAGCACCACCCTCGCCGCCTTCCATATCGAGAAAGAAAATGTCCTGGCCCTGGACCCGGCTACCGACACACAGCGCGCCATGGGCAAGGCCCGCAGCCAGGGTTTTGACCTGCAACTGACCGGCCAGGTGACTGACGCCTTACGGGTGATCGGCGCCTTTGCCTACATCGACGCCGAAGTGACCAAAGGCGACAAAGCCATCCCCACCGGCAGCCGGATTCTCGGCGTAGCCAAACGTAGCGGCAGCTTGCTCGGCGTGTATGAATTCCAGGACGGCCTGTTGCGTGGCTCCGACCTCGGCGCAGCCTTTACCTACGTCGGCGACCGCTCCGGCGAAGCCGGCAAAAGCTTTGAATTACCGGCCTACCACACCGTCGATTTACTGGCCCATTACAAGGCCAGCGACAACGTCACCGTGGGCCTGAACCTCAACAACCTGTTCGATGAAAAGTACTACGAGCGCTCCTACAGCAACTACTGGGTCAATCCCGGCGAGCCGCGCAACTTCACCGTCAGCCTGACCCTCAACCTGTAAAAGGACGTCTCCATGCAAGCCTTCAAATCCCTGGCCGTGCTCGGCCTGCTGTTTGCCACCCAAGTCTCGGCCCACGGACTGTGGACCGAACAACGGCGCGGCAATATCGAAGTGATCTACGGCCACGGCGCCGAAGACAACGCGTTCAAGGCGCAGAAAATCAGCGGCGCCTGGGCCTACGACGCCAGCGGCAAAATGATCCCGGTGACCGTGGAACGTCTGCTCGACCATGCGCGCCTGAAGCCGCTCAAATCGCCGGCTGTATTGGCGGTCGCCCTGGATAACGGGATGTGGTCACAGACGCCTGACAAGAAGTGGATCAACGAGGGCCGCAGCAAGGTGCCGGGGGCGATTGAGTCGACCCAGACCTTCAAGTACAGCCTGGCGATCTACCAGCCGGGGGCGAAGGTGCCGAAGCTGGATCAGATCAAGCTACTGATCTTGCCGGAAGTTGATCCGCTGACGGTCGGCCCGGGTAAATCACTGCCGGTACGGGTGCTGCTGGATGGCAAGCCGGCGGCTGGGGTCAAGCTGATCGGAGACTATCGCAACGCACCGAACACCCTGAGCACCGAGACCGATAAAGACGGTCGCGCCCAGGTGCTGGTGAGAAATGAAGGATTGAATGTGATTGCGGCGCAGGTGGAAATCCCGCTTAAAGACAATGCTGATGTCGCGACTCGCGGACTGTTCAGTTCCCTGACTTTCCTGGGCGAGCCGCATCACGAGTAACCCCGCAAATCCAAAGTGGGCACAGTCAATGTGGGAGCGGGCTTGCTCGCGAAAGCGGTGTGTCAGTCGCTATCTTCATTAACTGACCCACTGTCTTCGCGAGCAAGCCCGCTCCCACATTTAGTCCTCACTCGGCATGATTACAGTGCAACCGGCGCTCTTTCCAGTTCCCTGAGCTTTCAGGGCGAGCCGCATCACGAGTAACCCCGCAAATCCAGAGTGGGCACAGTCAATGTGGGAGCGGGCTTGCTCGCGAAAGCGGTGTGTCAGTCGCTATCTTCATTAACTGACCCACCGTCTTCGCGAGCAAGCCCGCTCCCACATTTAGTCCTCACTCGGCTTGATTACAGTGCAACCGGCGCTTTTTCCAGTTCCCTGAGCTTTCAGGGCGAGCCGCATCACGAGTAACCCCGCAAATCCAAAGTGGGCACAGTCAATGTGGGAGCGGGCTTGCTCGCGAAAGCGGTGTGTCAGTCGCCATCTTCATTAACTGACCCACCGCCTTCGCGAGCAAGCCCGCTCCCACATTCAGTCCTCACTCGTCTTGATTACAGCGCGACCGGCGCTCTTTCACACAGGGTATTGAGCGCCGCCGCCCACTGCGGGTCATCGTTCAGGCACGGCACCAACACCAACTCCTCGCCCCCCGCCTCGCGGAATTGCTCCAGGCCGCGATCACCAATTTCCTCCAGTGTCTCGATGCAGTCCGCAACAAACGCCGGGCACATCACCAGCAGCTTCTTCACGCCCTGCTGAGCCAACGCTTCAAGGCGTGCCTCGGTGTACGGTTCGATCCACTTGGCCCGGCCCAGCCGCGACTGGAACGCCACCGACCATTTGCCATCCGGCAAGCCAAGGCGCTCGGCAAAATCCCGCGCAACGCTGAAACACTGCGCGCGATAGCACGTGGCAAGCACCTCGGGAGAGGCGTTCTGGCAGCAGTTGGCGTCCTTGAAGCAGTGTTGCCCGGTAGGGTCGAGCTTTTTCAGGTGGCGCTCGGGCAACCCATGAAAGCTCAGCAGGAGGTGATCGAAATCCTCTTCCACATAGGCTCTGGCGCTGTTGGCCAAGGCGTCCAGGTACTCCGGTTCATCGTAGAACGGCTGCAGAATCGAAAACTCGATCGCCAGCTTTTTGTGCCGCACCACGCGCCGGGCCTCTTCGATTACCGTGGTCACGGTGCTGTCGGCAAACTGCGGGTACAACGGCGCCAGGGTCACTTTCTGGATGCCTTGGGACGCCAGCCGGGTCAGTACGCTTTCAATCGACGGCTCGCCATAGCGCATGGCCAACTCTACCGGCCCCTGGGTCCACTGTGCAGTCATCTGTTGTTGCAAGCGACGGCTAAGAACTACCAGCGGCGAGCCTTCGTCCCACCAGATCGAGGCGTAGGCATGGGCCGATTGCTCCGGGCGCTTGATCAGGATCAGCGACACCAGCAAACGCCGAACCGGCCATGGCAGGTCAATGACGTAAGGGTCCATCAGGAACTGATTGAGGTAGCTGCGCACATCCGCCACCGAAGTGGACGCCGGTGAACCCAGGTTGACCAGTAACAACGCGTGATCCGTCATGCAACATCCTATCTCTAGAGGCGGCTGGACAAGTCGTCCAGGGCCGCATGCAACTCAGTGAACTGGAAAGTGAAACCGGCCGCCAACAGCCGCTGCGGCAAAGCCCGCTGGCCACCCAGCAACAAACCGGACAACTCGCCCAGGCCGATACGCAAGGCAAACGCCGGCATGGGCATGAACGCCGGGCGGTGCAGCACCTTGCCCAGGGTCTTGGCGAACTCCAGGTTGCGTACCGGGTGTGGCGCGCAGGCATTATAAGGACCGCTGGCATCGGTCTTGTGCAGAAGAAAATCAATCAGGGCGATTTGATCCTTTATATGGACCCATGGCATCCACTGCCGACCATTGCCGATAGGCCCGCCCAGCGCCAGTTTGAACGGCAGCAACAGCCGCGACAAAAAGCCGCCCTCCGCCGCCAGCACCAGCCCGGTACGCACCAGCACCACGCGGATGCCCAATGCCTCGGCACGCTGGGCGGTTTCTTCCCAGGCAATGGAGAGCTGGCTGCCGAAATCGTCCTGCACCGGGCCGCTGTCTTCGGTCAGCTCGCGCTCACCGCCGTCGCCGTACCAGCCCACCGCGGAACCGGAGATCAACACCGCCGGTTTGTGTTCAAGGCCCTCAAGCCAGGCCAGCAGCGTTTCGGTGAGGCCGATACGGCTGCTCCACAACAGCGCCTTGCGTTTATGCGTCCAGGGTCGGTCGGCAATCGGCGCGCCGGCCAGGTTGACCACCGCGTCCACCGCCTCGTTTATGTCTTGCAGGCGGGCGACACCACGCACCTGGGCGCCGCACAATTTAGCCACTTGTTCGGGATGGCGGCTCCAGACCGTGAGGCGATGGCCCTGGGCAAGCCAGTATTGGCAAAGTTGACGGCCGATCAAACCGGTACCGCCGGTCAGCAAAATGTGCATGAGTTGTTCCTCGTGTAACGTTCGCCGACCACCGTTAGTCTATTTTATAAACAGGGATGTTTTAATCGGGCGCAACGCTGGTTAAACCTTCAGGTTTAACCATAGGTCACGCCAAACGATCAGGTACGCCAAAACTTATACCAAAAAACAATATTGTACAGCTATTGGTGTCGGCGTAGTCTGTACCCAACGGTAAAACGAGGCCTCCCATGACTGTTCCCATCGCGATCATTGGCACCGGCATCGCCGGTCTCTCCGCCGCCCGAGCGTTGAAAGACGCGGGGCACGTTGTACAACTCTTCGATAAAAGCCGCGGCAGTGGCGGTCGCATGTCCAGCAAGCGCAGCGATGCGGGATCGCTGGACATGGGCGCACAGTACTTCACCGCCCGCGACCGGCGCTTCGTCAACGAGGTGCAACGCTGGCAGGCCAATGGTTGCGCCGAGCAATGGAAGCCACAGCTGTACAACTTCAAGTCCGGCCAACTGACGCCCTCCCCCGATGAACAGATCCGCTGGGTCGGCACGCCGCGCATGAGCGCGATCACCCGCGCCCTGCTCGATGACTTGCCGGTGCAGTTCGGTTGCCGCATCACCGAGGTGTTCCAGGGTAAACATCACTGGAACCTGCTGGACGCCGACGGCGAAAGCCACGGCCCGTTCAGCCACGTGATCATCGCCACCCCAGCGCCCCAGGCCACTGCCTTGCTGGCCGCTGCGCCCAAGCTGGCGAGTGTCGCCGCCGGGGTCAAGATGGACCCGACCTGGGCCATTGCCCTGGCCTTCGACAAGCCGCTGGATACGCCCATGGAAGGCTGCTTCGTCCAGGACAGCCCGCTGGACTGGCTGGCGCGCAACCGCAGCAAACCGGGGCGCGACACCACCCTCGACACCTGGGTTTTGCACGCCACCAGCACCTGGAGCAAGCAACACCTGGACCTGTCCAAGGAAGCCGTGATCGAACACCTGCACGGCGCCTTCGCCGAACTGCTGCACAGCGCCATGCCGGCGCCTTCCTTCACCCTCGCCCACCGCTGGCTGTACGCGCGGCCGTCCACCAGCCATGAATTTGGCGTGCTGGCCGACGCCGACCTGGGCCTGTATGTATGTGGCGACTGGTGCCTGTCAGGCCGCGTGGAAGGTGCGTGGCTCAGCGGCCAGGAGGCGGCGCGGCGGTTGATCGAGCACCTGCGATGAACCGCATCAATCCCGCCAAGTTGCTGCTGTCGAAGTGGACAGCAGCCCGCCCGCAGTACAAGGAAAAACATTTTCTGGTGACCAAACTGCTGCGTGATGACGAAGGCGATGTGCAGGAAATCGAGCTGGAAGCCGTGATGAGCCATCACGTGCAGCGCCTGGCCTGGCAAACCCTGCAAAACGCCGAAGACTGGAAAATCGGCTGGAAATAGCCATTCCGCAAATACCTGTACAAATTATTTGACTTGTACAGCTTCAAACCTATGATGAGATTAAGTTGTACAGAAATTTAACTCTGTACAGGAATTTCATCGAGGTTTGGCCATGTCCAGCACCCTGCCCGCCACCGGCAAACCGAAAATCGCCATCAGCGCCTGCCTGTTGGGCGAGAACGTGCGCTTCAACGGCGGGCATAAACAATCCCAGCTGTGTAGCCAGACCCTGGCCGATTATTTCGACTTCGTGCCGCTGTGTCCTGAAGTCGCCATTGGCCTGGGCATCCCCCGCGAGCCGATTCGCCTGGTGGGCGACCCGCTCAATCCCCAGGCCGTTGGCACCGTAAACCGCGAACTTAACGTGACCCAGCCGCTGGACGATTACGGCCAGCAAATGGCCGCTGAACACACCGACCTCTGCGGTTACATCTTCATGCAGAAATCCCCGTCCTGCGGCCTGGAACGGGTCAAGGTCTATCAGGACAACGGCATGCCCATCGACGGCGGCGGGCGCGGCATCTACGCCCAGGCGTTTTGTGCGCGCCACCCCAACCTGCCGGTGGAAGAAGACGGTCGGCTGAATGACCCGGTGCTGCGGGAAAACTTCCTGACCCGGGTGTTCGTCTACGCCACCTGGCAGCAACTGCTCGCCGAAGGCCTGACCCGTCACCGCCTGCTGGAATTTCACTCGCGCTACAAATACCTGCTGATGGCCCACAGCCCGGTGCATTACAAAAGCCTCGGCAACCTGCTGGGCAGCATGCCCAGGGACGTCGACCTGGGCGCCTTGGCCGCCGGCTACTTCAGCGAACTGATGAGCGCCCTGACCCAGTGCGCCACACGCGGCACCCACACCAACGTGCTGCAACACATCAGCGGCTACCTCAAGCAAGCCATCAGCGCCGAAGACAAACAGGAAATGCAGACCATCATCAGCCAATACCGCCAGGGCATCGTGCCGCTGGTGGTACCGCTGACGCTGCTCAAGCACCACTTTCGCCAGCATCCGGACCGCTATATCGCGCAGCAGGCCTACCTGCAACCGCACCCGGAAAACCTCAGCCTGCGTAATGCGATTTAACCTATGACTTTTCCCCTGCAAGAACCTGGCGAAGACATCGCCGAGGCCATCGAACAAGGCTGGCTGCCGATCCGCGAAGTGGCGCGCCAGACCGGCGTCAACGCCGTGACCTTGCGCGCCTGGGAGCGGCGCTACGGGCTGATCGTGCCCCAGCGCACGCCCAAGGGGCACCGCCTGTTCAGTGCCGAGCACGTGCAACGCATCCATACCATCCTGACCTGGCTCAACCGCGGTGTGCCGGTCAGCCAGGTCAAGAGCCTGATCGACACCGCGCAAGCCACCAGCGAACCGCCGGTGGAAAACGAATGGCACA
This sequence comes from Pseudomonas sp. KK18, assembly GCF_037094675.1. NCBI lineage: Bacteria > Pseudomonadati > Pseudomonadota > Gammaproteobacteria > Pseudomonadales > Pseudomonadaceae > Pseudomonas > Pseudomonas sp. KK18. The sequence goes on along the minus strand of NZ_CP146605.1, from coordinate 1,112,296 downwards.
ACCGCCGCCAGCACCTGGTGCAGGCCATCAGCGAACTGGCCGAGCGCCGGGTGGATGATGCCTTCAACCAGGCCATGGCGCTGTACCCGCCGCGCACCTTGTGCGAGCAACTGTTATTGCCGTTGCTCAAGGAGCTCGAACTGCGCTGGCAAGGCCAGTTCGGCGCGCAGATGGAACGGGTATTTTTCTATTCCTGGCTGCGCAGCAAATTCGGTGCGCGGATGTATCACAACAACCGCCAGCTCAACGGCGCCCCCCTGCTGCTGATCAACCATTCCGACCTGCCGCTGGAGCCGCACCTGTGGCTCACCGCCTGGCTCGCCAGCAGCGCCGATTGCCCGGTGGAAGTTTTCGACTGGCCATTGCCGGTGGGCGAACTGGCCCTGGCCGTCGAGCATCTGCAACCCCGTGCGGTACTGCTGTATTCGAGCAAGGCACTCCATACCTCGGTGCTGGGCAAACTGTTGAGCGGCTTCAGTTGCCCAAAACTGATAACCGGACCAACGGTATGCATCCACCAGGCGGAGCTGTCCGTATTAACCGAAGAGATTCCTGAATTGCTCCTGGCCGAAGACCCGTTGTCGGCCCATCAGGTACTGATCCAGCGTGGACTTATTTAAATGCACTTGATCTGGCTGCGCACCGACCTGCGCCTACATGACAACACCGCCCTCGCCGCCGCCGCACAGCGTGGCCCGACAGCGGCCGTCTACCTGATCAGCCCCGGGCAATGGCTGGCCCACGATGACGCGCCGTGCAAGGTCGATTTCTGGCTGCGCAACCTGCAGCGCTTGAGCTCGGCACTGGGCGAGTTGAACATTCCGTTATTGATCCGCCATGCCGACACTTGGGATCAAGCACCTGAAGTACTGGCAGGCCTGTGCCAGGAACTGGCGGTGGAGTCGGTGCACGTCAATGACGAATACGGCATCCACGAAGAGCGCCGCGACGCCGCCGTGGCCAAGGCCCTCGAAGCTCAAGGCATCACGTTCCACACCTATCTGGACCAGTTGTTTTTCCAGCCCGGCAGCGTGCTGACCAAGACCGGCACCTACTTGCAGGTGTTCAGCCAGTTCCGCAAGGTCTGCTACAGCCGCCTGCATGGCGCCTTGCCGCGTTTAGTCGCCACTCCCAAGGCGCAGGCACCGCTCACACTCAAAAGCGACGAGGTTCCGGATCACGTCGAGGGCTTCGCTACCCCGAGCGAAGCCTTGCGCGCCCTGTGGCCTGCCGGCGAAGCCGAAACCCGGCGCCGTCTCGACCAGTTCGCCGACGCACAAATCAGCTACTACAAGGACGAACGCGACTTCCCAGCCAAGCCCGGTACCAGCCAGCTTTCCGCCTACCTTGCAGCGGGCGTGGTCTCACCGCGCCAATGCCTGCATGCCGCGCTGCAAAGCAACCAGGGTGAATTCGAAAGCGGCGACATCGGCGCGATTACCTGGATCAACGAGCTGCTGTGGCGCGAGTTCTACAAACATATTCTGGTGGGCTACCCACGGGTCTCGCGCCACCGCGCATTCCGCCCGGAGACCGAAGCTGTGGCCTGGCGCAACAGCCCGGAAGACTTGAAAGCGTGGCAGGAAGCACGCACCGGCCTGCCGATCATCGACGCCGCCATGCGCCAGCTGCTGGAAACCGGCTGGATGCACAATCGCCTGCGCATGGTGGTGGCAATGTTCCTGACCAAAAACCTGCTGATCGACTGGCGCGAAGGCGAGCGCTTTTTCATGCGTCACCTGATCGACGGCGACCTGGCAGCCAACAACGGTGGCTGGCAGTGGAGCTCGTCCACCGGCACCGACTCGGCCCCGTACTTCCGGATTTTCAGCCCCTTGAGCCAATCGGAAAAATTCGACGGCGAAGGTGTATTTATCAAGCACTGGCTGCCGCAACTGGCGGCGCTGAACAAAAAGGAAGTGCACAACCCCGACGCCGTGGGCGGCCTGTTTGGTGTGGCCGACTATCCTCGTCCTATCGTCGATTTGAAAAAATCCCGCGAGCGCGCCCTCGCCGCTTTCCGCAGCCTGCCTTCACGCCAGGCGGTCGGAGGTGCTTATGAGTGATTTCCTGCGCCGCTTCGCCCAGGCGTTCGCCAGTGTGGACAAGCACAACCTGCACCTGCTCGACGGCCTGTACAGCCAGGACATCAGTTTCACCGACCCACTGCACGAGGTGCACGGGCTGCCGGCGTTGCACCGCTACTTCGCCGAGCTGTACGACAACGTGACCCAGTTGCGCTTTGACTTCCATGGCTTTGATCAAGTGGCGGAAGGCGAAGGCTACCTGCGCTGGAAAATGAGCTTCTGCCACCCGCGCCTGGCCAAGGGCGAAGTGATTCGTGTGGAAGGCTGCTCGCACCTGCTGTGGCGCGACAAGGTGTATCGCCACCGGGATTATTTTGACGCTGGACAGTTGCTGTATGAACACGTGCCAGTCCTTGGCGGTGTGGTCAGCTGGCTGAAAAGGAGAATGGGATGAGCCTTAATCTTCCACGTCGTTACTGGTTGACCGGTGCCAGCAGTGGCATCGGGGCCGAACTGGCCAAGACGCTGCTCGAAAGCGGTGCCCATGTGGCCCTCAGTTCCCGCTCCAAGGCGCCCCTGGAACAGCTTGCCCAGCAATACCCCGGGCAAGTGCTGGTGGTGGCCGGCGACCTGACCAACAGCCAGACCGTGCGCGAGATCGGTGAACACATCGCAGTGGCCTGGGGTTCGCTGGATACGGTGATCCTGAATGCCGGCACCTGCGAATACGTGGATGCAAGGCAGTTCGACGCCTCGATCATCGAGCACGTGGTGCGCACCAACCTGCTGGCCAGCAGTTACTGCATCGAGGCCGCGCTGCCGCTGTTGCGCGCCGGTCATACACCGCACCTGGTCGGTGTGGCCAGTGCGGTGACCTACCTGCCGATGCCCAGGGCGGAAGCCTATGGTGCGTCGAAGGCCGGCCTGCGTTACCTGTTCGAGTCCCTGCGTATCGACCTGTCGCCTGAAGGGATCGACGTCACCGTGGTCAGCCCGGGGTTTGTCGACACGCCGCTGACCGCCCGCAATGATTTCCCGATGCCCCTGAGCTGGCCGGCAGACAAGGCCGCGCGACATATCTTCGCCAAGCTGCAAAACCGTCCATTGGAAATTGCCTTCCCTGCCCTGTTTATTGCCGCCTTGTGGCCACTGTCGAAACTGCCGAACCGCGTCCAGTTGATCATTGGCAAACGCATGCTGCGCAGCCCGCCGCCGAGAAAGGACGACCTGTGAAGATCGCCATTATCGGCAGCGGCATTGCCGGGCTGACCAGCGCCTACCTGCTCAGTCGCCGCCACGACATCACCCTGTTCGAAGCGGGCGACCGCATCGGCGGGCACACTCACACGGTGAATGTCACGGTGGAAGGCAAAAGCCATGCGGTGGACACCGGCTTTATCGTGTTCAACGACTGGACCTATCCCAACTTCATCAAGCTGCTGGGGCAAATTGGCGTGACGTACAAACCCACCGAGATGAGCTTTTCGGTGTGCGACCCGAACGCCGGGTTCGAGTACAACGGCAACAATCTCAACAGCCTGTTTGCCCAGCGCCGGAATATTCTGTCGCCGGGGTTCTGGGGCATGTTGCGCGATATCCTGCGCTTCAACCGCCAGGCGCCCCTGGACCTGCAAGAGCAACGCATCAGCGCCGAGATGACCCTGGGCGAGTACCTGCAAGCGGGCGGCTACGGCCAGCGATTTATCCAGCACTACATCGTGCCGATGGGCGCGGCGATCTGGTCGATGTCCCTGGCTGACATGCTCGGGTTTCCCCTGCAATTCTTCGTGCGGTTCTTCAAGAACCATGGCTTGTTGTCGGTGAGCAACCGGCCGCAGTGGTGCGTGATCGAAGGCGGTTCCAGCCGCTATATCGAGCCGCTGACCCAGTCCTTCCGCGAAAATATCCGCCTCAATTGCCCGGTCACCCGGGTTGAGCGCTCAGCCATCGGCGCAGTTATCCACAGCGCCGCCGGCAGCGAGGCATTCGACAAGGTGGTGTTCGCCTGCCACAGCGACCAGGCCCTGGCGTTGCTGGGGGATGCGAGCCTGGCCGAGCAACAGATCCTTGGCGCCCTGCCCTACGCCGACAATGACGTCGTCCTGCACACCGATACCCGTCTGCTGCCCGAGCGCAAACTGGCCTGGGCCAGCTGGAATTACCGCCTGGATGGCCGCGCGCAAAAACAGGCGGCGGTGACTTACGACATGAACATCCTGCAGGGCATCGACAGCACCACCACCTTTTGCGTGAGCCTCAATCAAACGGCCCTGATCAACCCGCTCAAAGTCCTCGCCCGCTACACCTACGCCCACCCGCAATACAGCCTGGCCGCCGTGGCCGCCCAAGCGCGCTGGGAAGAACTGCACGGCACGCAGCACACCTATTATTGCGGCGCCTACTGGGCCAACGGTTTCCACGAAGACGGCGTGGTCAGCGCATTGCGCGTGGCCAAGGCGTTCGGGGAAATCCTGTGAACAGCGCCCTGTACAGCGGCTGGATCGCCCATCGGCGGTTTACGCCAAAGGGCCATGCCTTCCGCTACCGGATCGGCCTGCTGTACCTGGACCTCAGCGAACAGGACGAAGTGTTCGGCTTGTCGCCATTGGCGGGCGAGCGCTGGGCGCCGTTCGCGTTTCGCCAGCAGGATTACCTGCGTGAATTTACCCGTCACGGCATGAGCTTGACCGATGCCGTACGCCAAGAAGTCGGCAAGGCCCTGGGGCGCATCCCCTCGGGCGTTATCTGCCTGCTGACCCAGGCCCGCAGTTGGGGCCTGGCCTTTAACCCGGTGAGTTTCTTCTACTGCTTCGAGGCCGACGGAACGCTGGCCGCGATCCTTTGTGAAGTGACCAACACCCCGTGGCGCGAGCGCTATCACTACGTGCTGCCAGCCCAGGCGCTGCCTGCCGGTGAGCATCAGCACTTCGCCGTGGCCAAGGCGTTTCATGTGTCGCCGTTCTTGCCCCGGGACCTGGAATACCGCATGAGCTTCAGCCCGCCCGCCGCCAGGCTCGGCGTGCATATGGCCGACTGGCAGGGCGAACTGAAAGTCTTCGACGCCACCTTGAGCCTGCAACGCGAAGCCCTGAACCGCGCCAGCCTGCACCGCTACCTGTGGCGCTTCCCGTGGATGACCGCCAAGACCTGCCTGGCCATTTATTGGCAGGCCTTGCGCCTCTTGCTTAAACGCACGCCGATTTTTTCCCATCACGCCGCCGAAGGCGCTTCTCGCACCGCAGTCGGTTACACCAAGGATCGCCGCCATGAAATCCCCTAGCTTATCGGTCAAATCCAACCGCTTGAACGTCAACGGCATGACCGCCGCGCTGCTGCGCAAAGCCGTGCTGCGCCAGCTCGGCCAACTGCGCCACGGCCAGTTGGTGGTGATCGAGGACGGCGAACGGCAAGTCTTCGGCGCACGGGAAGCGCACCTGCTGGGGGAGATCCAGATCCTCGATTCAGCCGTGTGGGGGCTGGTGGCGGCCAACGGCTCCATCGGCGCCGGCGAGGCATTTATCCATGGTTACTGGAGCAGCCCGGACCTGACCGCCGTGGTACGAGTGATGGTCAGCAACCTCGACGTGCTGGATGCGCTGGAAGGTGGCCTGGCCAAACTGGCGCGGCCCTTCACCCAGGGCCTGCACTGGCTCAACCGCAATACGCGCAAGGGCTCGCAGAAAAACATTGCCGCCCACTACGACCTGGGCAACGACCTGTTCGAGGAATTCCTCGACCCGACCATGATGTATTCGGCCGCGCAGTTCCTCACCGCCGATGACACACTGGAACAGGCACAACTGAACAAACTGGAACGCATCTGCCAGAAGCTCGCGCTGAAACCGTCCGACCACCTGCTGGAAATCGGCACCGGCTGGGGCAGCATGGCGATTTATGCCGCGCAGCAGTACGGCTGTAAGGTCACCACCACGACCCTGTCCAAAGAGCAGTTTGCCTACACTGAAAAACGCATCGAGGCCCTGGGTTTGCAGAATCAGGTGACGTTGCTGCTGGAGGACTACCGCGACCTGACCGGGCAGTACGACAAGCTGGTGTCGATCGAGATGATCGAAGCCGTGGGCCACCGCTTCCTGCCGACCTATTTCAAACAGTGCGCGCAGTTGCTCAAGAGCAACGGCCTGATGTTGCTGCAAGCCATCACCATTCGCGAGCAGCGCTACGAACAAGCCAAGAGCAGCGTGGATTTTATCCAGCGCTATATCTTCCCCGGCGGCGCCCTGCCCTGTGTACAGAAGATGCTGGAGGTCGTCAGCCGCGACACTGACATGAACCTGCTGCACATGGAAGACTTCGGCCTGCACTACGCGCGAACCCTGCGCCTGTGGCATGAGAACTTTCGCCGCGCCCACAGCCGCCTGACGGAAATGGGCTACGACGAATACTTCCTGCGGCTGTGGGAGTTTTACCTGTGCTACTGCGAAGGCGGCTTTATGGAGCGCACCATCGGCACCGCGCAGATGCTGCTGGCCAAGCCGGCGGCGCTGACCCAGCCACTGCTCGGGCGCTTTGATGCTTAAACCACTGGCAAATGCCGTGCTGTTCCAGTGCGGCTGGTTTGCCTGTGTGCTGGGCGGCGACAGTCCGTGGCTGTTGGTGGGGTTGGCGGTGCTGGTAATCCACCTGCTGTGGATAAGTTCGTGGTCAGCGGAAGGCCAGGTGATTCTTGCCGTCACCTTGTTGGGCACCGTGATCGACACCGTGCTACGAGCATTCGGCGTGTTTCATTTCAGCCTGCCCGGACCGTTGGCACCATTGTGGCTGATCCTGTTGTGGGCATTGCTGGCGACCACGCTGCGCCATTGCCTGGCCTGGAGCGCGCAGCCCTGGTGGCGTGCGAGTTTGTTGGGGGCGGTGGGCGGGCCGTTGTCCTATTACGCGGGCAGCCAACTGGCGGGGGTGAGTTTCGGCTATGGCACCGTGCCGACCGTCATCGGCCTGGCGTTACTCTGGGGGATGATTTTTCCGTTGTTGCATTGGGTCGCCAGGCAGTTGGCACATTGACGTCCGTCAGGCCTTTCACACACCTATGAGCCGCTTGCCTTACACTGCGCGCCTATGACCAACATCCCCCATACCCAAATCGCCGAACCTGCCGTCACCTGCTCCACCTGCGCCGCGTGCTGCTGCCAGCTGGAAGTCATGCTGATCACCGACACCGGCGTGCCCGATCGCTTTATCGATACCGACGATTGGGGCGGCGAAGTCATGCTGCGCCTGGATGACGGCTGGTGCGCGGCGCTGGACCGCGACACGATGATGTGCACGATTTACGAGAAGCGGCCGCTGATCTGCCGGGAATTCGAGATGGGCGCGCCGGAGTGCATCGATGAGCGCCAGGGGATTGCGACGGTGTATCGCTGATTTCGGAACCAATGAGTAGCCAATGTGGGAGCGGGCTTGCTCGCGAAAGCGGTGTGTCAGTCAACTGATTCGTGGCTGATACACCGCTTTCGCGAGCAAGCCCGCTCCCACAATGGTTTTGCAGTGTGCTTAAAAAACTACAACGGCAGCGTGTAGTGCAGCGAATAACTCTCTACACCATCATTATTGCTGCTGATCCCGGCATTGGAGTAATGGGTGGCCCGAATCCCCACTTCACTGCCACCGACAAAGCGCAAGCCAAAGCCCAGCCGGTCTTCAAACTGGAAAGCCTGGCCGATATTGTTGTCTTCTACCCGCGTGCGGGAGAACACGGCCACACCCACGCCGGCCTCGATGTACGGCTTCACCCTCTCCCCGGCAAACTCATACACAAACACGGGTGAGAACGACAGGCTGCTGACGCTGGCCCGCTTGTCACCGTCCCAGTAGGTGTAGGCGCCGCTCCAGTACCCGGTCACGCGCCCCGTATCGGTCTGCCACCAGCTTTTATCCCAGTCCGAGGTCAGCCCCAACCGATAGGTCATGGTCGAATCGCTCGTACTTCCCACCCCAAGTTCCAGGCCTGCCGCCTGTGCGGAAAAAGAGTGCCCCAACATTGCGGCCGCAATCGCAGCCAAACAGAACAAGCGCTTCATAGAGAAACATCCCTTCCGAACGAAGTTGTATGATTTTGTACCGGCTAACTTGCTATAGAAGCTGCCGTATAGCCAGAAGTTCAGCGGATAAAGGCGTTATTTCACGTTTTTTTCACACGCCAAAACTACGCACAACTCCGGGAGATTTCCATAGGGTCGGTAGGATATTTCTTAGATGCTGCGGATCGCCGCTGGTCCAGAACTGTACAGGCGGCGGATTGCCAGTGGCCAGCAGTTCGCGATCACTCAAAAGACGTTGCAATTGACGCGCTACTGCCGCCCCGGTGTCGATCAAAATGATCGTCGGCGGGAGCATCTCGGCGAGCAGGGGCTTGAGGAACGGGTAGTGGGTGCAGCCAAGGATGATGGTGTCGCAACCGGCCGCAATCAGCGGCTCCACGTAGCCTTGCAACAGCAGGCGCAGGGCCGGGCTGTCCAGGTCGCCGGTTTCGATCAGCTCCACCAGGCCCGGGCAGGGTTGGGTGATCACCCGCACATCGGTGGCGAAGCGGTCGAGCAAGGCGGCGAACTTGGCGCTTTGTAGGGTGCCGGTGGTCGCCAGCACGCCGACGACGCCACTGCGGGTCGCGGCAGCCGCGGGTTTGACTGCCGGTTCCATGCCCACCAATGGCCAGTCGGGATAGTCCTGGCGCAAATCGGCAACCGCCGCAACGGTCGCCGTGTTGCAGGCAATCACAAACGCTTTGGCGCCCTTCTCACGGAAGAACGCCGCCACCTGTCGCGAACGATCGAGGATGAACGCCGGGGTTTTCTCGCCGTAGGGGATATTCCCGCCATCCGCCACGTACAGCAGCGACTCATGGGGCAGCAGACGCTGGATTTCGTCCAGCACCGACAGGCCGCCGACACCGGAGTCGAACACACCAATCGGCGCATCCTTAACCATGTTGGCTACCGCAGACGCTGCAGCCGGGATCGCGCTTGACCCGCAACTCGCGAAAACGCGTGGTCAGGGCGTCGATCAACAACAGCCGCCCCACCAGCGGCTCGCCGAAACCGGCCAGCAATTTCAAGGCTTCCAGGGCTTGCAGGCTGCCGACCAAACCCACCAGCGGGCCGATGACACCAGCTTCGCTGCAGGTCAGTTCGGCGTCGCTGCCGTGCCCGTATAAACAGTGGTAGCAGGGGCTTTCGGCGCGACGAGGGTCGAACACCGACAGCTGGCCTTCGAGGCGAATCGCCGCACCGCTCACCAAAGGCTTGCCGGCAGCGACACACGCAGCGTTGACTGCTTCGCGGGTGGAGAAGTTGTCGCTGCAGTCCAGTACCACATCGACCGCCGCCACGGCGGCCGCGAGGGAATCCTCATCCAGCGCGCTGCGATGGGCAACCAGCTGTATTTCAGGATTGATCGCGCTCAGGCGGCGAATCGCCGAGTCGACCTTGCTCAGGCCGACGCTGTCGGTGTCGTGAATGATCTGGCGTTGCAGGTTGGTCAGGTCGACAGTGTCGAAATCCGCCAAATGCAGCTCACCCACACCCGCCGCCGCCAGGTACAGCGCCACCGGCGAACCGAGGCCACCCAGGCCGACGATCAGCGCGCGGCTGTTTTTCAGGCGCAACTGGCCTTCGATGTCGACATGCTGCAACAGAATCTGCCGGCTATAGCGCAACAGCTCCTGGTCGTTCATCACGGGCGGCGTCCCAACGTGATGCGTTCGTGGCCGCCCAGGTCGATGCGGCTGTGGACTTCTTCAAAGCCTTCCCCCAGCAGCAGGTCGCGCACGGCGGGCGCCTGGTCGTAACCGTGTTCCAGCAGCAACCAACCTGCGGCGTCGAGGTGCGCAGGTGCCTGGGCGATGATCAGCCGCAGGTCGTCCAGGCCGTCATGCCCGGATACCAGCGCGCTGGCCGGTTCAAAGCGCACGTCACCGGCCACCAGGTGCGGGTCGGTGTCGGCTATATAAGGTGGGTTGCTGATGATCAGGTTGTAAGTGTGGCCTTCGAGGGCACTGAACCAATGGCTGTTCAGCACCGTGGCGTTGTTCAGGTGCAGGCGCTGGCGGTTGCGTTCGGCCAGGGCCACGGCTTCCAGCACGCGGTCGACCGCCGTCACTTGCCAGGCCGGGCGTTCGCTGGCCAGGGCCAGGGCAATCGCGCCGCTGCCGGTGCCCAGGTCCAGGACCTTGGCCGGTGTGGCAGGCAGCAATTCCAGGGCGGCTTCCACCAGCATCTCGGTTTCCGGACGCGGGATCAGCGTGTGCGGTGCCACTTCCAGGTCGAGCTTCCAGAAGCCTTGCTGGCCGAGGATGTAGGCCACGGGCTCGCCGGCACGACGGCGTTGCAGGTAGTCGGCAAAGGTCAGCGCGTGTTCACTGCTGACGATTTTTTCCGGCCAGGTGTGCAGGTAGCTGCGGGACTTGCCCAAGGCGGCGGCCAGCAACAATTCCACGTCCAGGCGCGCAGTCGGCGAGTCCGGCAGGTCGGCGGCGCGTAACAAACTGGCAATAATGGTCATTTATTCACCTATCGCCGCAAGCTGGTCGGCCTGGTATTCGGCCAACAACGGCTCGATTACCGCATCGACGCCACCGGCGAGGATTTCGTCCAGGGAGTACAGCGTCAGGTTGACGCGGTGGTCGGTGACCCGGCCCTGGGCAAAGTTGTAGGTACGAATGCGCTCGGAACGGTCGCCCGAGCCCACCAGCAACTTACGCTCACTGGCAATCGCATTAGCGGCGGCGCTGGTCTGCTGGTCATTCAGCTTGGCCGACAGCCAGGACATGGCCCGCGCACGGTTCTTGTGCTGGGAACGTTCTTCCTGGCACTCCACCACGATGCCCGAAGGCAAGTGAGTGATACGGATCGCCGAGTCAGTCTTGTTGACGTGCTGGCCACCGGCGCCCGATGAGCGGTAGGTGTCGACCCGCAGGTCTGCGGGGTTGATCTCGATGGCTTCCTGCTCGTCGGGCTCGGGCAACACGGCCACGGTGCACGCCGAGGTGTGGATACGGCCCTGGGATTCCGTGGCCGGCACCCGCTGCACGCGGTGCACGCCGGATTCGAACTTCAGTTTGCCGTAGACATTCTCGCCCTCAACCCGGGCGATGACTTCTTTATAGCCGCCGTGTTCGCCTTCGTTCTCGGACAAAATCTCCACACGCCAGCCGCGACGCTCGGCATAGCGCGAATACATGCGGAACAGGTCGCCGGAGAAAATCGCCGCTTCGTCACCGCCGGTGCCGGCGCGGATTTCAAGGAATACGTTGCGCCCGTCGTTCGGGTCCTTGGGCAACAGCATGCGTTGCAGGTCGCCTTCCAGTTCGATCAGCTTGTCCTTGGCCTCTCGCACTTCTTCAACGGCCATTTCGCGCATGTCCGGGTCGCTGTCCTTGAGCAGCGCCTGGGCGCCCTCGAGGTCAGCCTGAACCTTGAGCAACTGTTTATAGGTGCCCACGATCGGCTCAACTTCCGCGTACTCCTTGGAATAGGTGCGGAACTTGGTCTGATCGGAGATGACCTCGCCATCGCCGAGCAAGGCGGTCAGTTCTTCGAAACGGTCCTGAAGGACGTCCAGTTTATTGAGCAGTGACGCTTTCATTGCGGTTTTTTATCCGAAGAGCTTTCTGTCGCGCCCTCACCGAGGGCAAAGAGTTCCTGGGCCATGGCCAGCGCATCGAGGCGGCCTTCGGCGGTAAGCTTTTTCAACTGGACACTGGGAGCATGCAGCAATTTGTTGGTCAGGCCGCGCGCCAACTGCATCAGCACGTCTTCGGCGCTGCTGCCGTTGGCGAGCATACGCTGGGCCTTGATCAATTCCTCGTCCCGCAGGCGTTCGCCTTGCTGACGGTAGGCCTTGAGCACGTCCACTGCCGCCAGTTCACGCAGGCGCACCATGAAATCGTCGGCACCGGTGCTGACCATTTCCTCGGCAGCCTGGGCAGCGCCCTGGCGACTCTTCAGGTTTTCGGCGACCACTTCGTGCAGGTCGTCGACGCTGTAGAGGTAAACGTCGTCCAACTCGCCGACTTCAGGCTCGATATCCCGGGGAACGGCGATATCCACCATGAAGATCGGCTTGTGCTTGCGCAGTTTCAGGGCGCTTTCCACCGCGCCCTTGCCGAGGATCGGCAACTGGCTGGCAGTAGAGCTGATGACGATGTCGCTGCGCACCAGCTCGGCCGGGATGTCGGAGAGCAACACCGCGTGGGCACCGAACTGCTCGGCCAGGATGCTGGCGCGTTCCAGGGTACGGTTGGCGACGACAATGCGCTTTACGCCCAGTTCGTGCAGGTGGCGGGCGACCAGGGTGATGGTCTCGCCGGCGCCGATCAGCAGGGCCTGGCTGCGCTGCAAGTCACTGAAAATCTGTTTGGCCAGGCTGACGGCGGCAAACGCCACGGACACCGGGTTTTCACCGATGGCGGTGTCGGTGCGCACCTGCTTGGCGGAGTTGAAGGTGGCCTGGAACAGGCGCCCCAGCAGCGGGCCGATGGTGCCGGCCTCGCGGGCCACGGCGTAGGCGGACTTCATCTGGCCGAGAATCTGCGGTTCGCCCAACACCAGCGAATCCAGCCCGGAGGCGACGCGCATCATGTGACGAACTGCCGCATCCTCTTCGTGCACATATGAGCTTTGGCGCAGCTCATCGAGGCTCAAATGGTGGTAATCGGCCAGCCAGCGCAGCACCACATCCGCTGAAAGATGTTCCTGCTCTATATAGAGCTCGCTGCGATTACAGGTCGAAAGGATCGCAGCTTCGCGACTGTCGGTGAGCCGGCAGAGCTGCTGCAAGGCCTCAACCAACTGCTCGGGAGTAAAAGCCACGCGCTCGCGGACGTCTACAGAAGCAGTCTTGTGGTTAATACCGAGTGCAAGGAAGGCCATTCAATATCGCTGATGATGTCGGGAAGCCGACAATTGTCCTACTTCGAATGATTCAGAACAACCACCGTAGGCTATTGTCCTAGTAGCTTACGCCTATAAAGGCCATCTGTAGGAGCGAGCTTGCTCGCGATGGTCGTTAACGATAACGCTGGCTTACGGGATAAAACGCGTTGTCCTCTGGTTCTTCGCGAGCAAGCTCGCTCCTACACGGTTATGTTTGGCCGAAGGCTTGTGTCATGATGATCCGACCGCAGGTTAGTCGTCCTCTTCCTATATGAATAGATCTTCCGCGTTGCTCCTTGCTTTTGTCTTTCTCAGCGGCTGCCAGGCCATGGCACCCGTGTCGCCGGACGGTACGCCGCCGGTTGAAGACAGCACCCCCGCCCCTGAAAAGCCCAAGGTTTATTCCTCGTTCAGTGAAGAGACGATCTTCAGCCTGCTGAGCGCGGAGCTGGCCGGCCAGCGCAATCGTTTCGACATTGCCCTGGATAACTACGTGACCCAGGCCATCAATACTCAGGATCCGGGGATTTCGGAGCGGGCGTTTCGCATCGCCGAGTACCTGGGCGCCGATCAGGCGGCCCTGGACTCCTCGCTGATCTGGGCGAAAAACGCCCCGGACGATCTCGAGGCACAACGGGCAGCGGCCATTCAACTGGCCCGCGCCGGGCGCTATGACGACTCCATGGTGTATATGGAGAAGGTCCTGCAGGGCAAGGGCGACACGCATTTTGACTTCCTCGCGCTGTCGGCCGCCGACACCGATCAGGACACCCGCAACGGCCTGATGAAGAGTTTCGACCGCCTGCTGCAAAAACACCCGAACAACAGCCAGCTGATTTTCGGCAAGGCGCTGTTGTTGCAACAGGATGATGAGCCCGAGGCTGCGCTGAAGCTGCTGGAGCAACACCCGCCGGAAGAGGGCGAGATCGCGCCGATCCTGCTGCGCGCCCGCCTGCTGCAAAACCTCAACCGCGGCAAGGAAGCGATTCCGCTGCTGGAAAAAAGCATCAAGAAGTACCCGGGCGACAAACGCCTGCTGCTGACCTATGCCCGCATGCTGGTTGAACAGGACCGCATGGAAGACGCCAAGGTGCAGTTCGCCAACCTCGTGCAGCAATACCCAGACGATGACGAATTGCGCTACTCCCTGGCGCTGGTGTGCCTGGAAGCCAAGGCCTGGGATGAGGCCAAGGGTTACCTGGAAGACCTGATCGCCCGCGAGAGCCACCTGGATTCGGCGCACCTGAACCTGGGCCGCATCGCTGAAGAGCGTAACGACCCGCAGGCTGCATTGCTTGAATACGCCCAGGTCGGCGCCGGCAATGACTACCTGCCGGCGCAACTGCGCCAGGCCGATATCCTGATGAACAACGGCCGCACCGACGAGGCGGAAAAACGCCTGGCTGCCGCAAGGGATGCCGAACCGGACTACGCGATCCAGCTGTACCTGATCCAGGCCGAGACCCTGTCGGCCAACAAGCAGGGCGATCGCGCCTGGAAAATCCTCCAGCAAGCCTTGCTGCAATATCCGGACGACTTGAACCTGCTGTACACCCGCGCCATGCAGGCGGAAAAACGCAATGACCTGGCGCAGATGGAAAAAGACCTGCGCCTGATCATCAAGCGCGACCCGGACAATGCCATGGCACTGAACGCCCTGGGTTACACCTTGTCCGACCGTACAACGCGTTACGCCGAAGCCAAGGAGCTGATTGAAAAGGCTCACCAGCTCAACCCGGAAGACCCGGCCGTACTCGACAGCCTCGGCTGGGTGAATTACCGCCTGGGCAACCTGGACGAAGCCGAGCGCTTGTTGCGCCAGGCGCTGGAGCGCTTCCCCGACCAGGAAGTCGCCGCACACCTGGGCGAAGTGCTCTGGGCCAATGGCAAGCAGCGTGAAGCGCGACAAATCTGGGAGAAGTTCCTCAAGGAACAACCCGAAAGCCCAATCCTGCGCAGCACCATCAAGCGCCTGACCGGATCCGAGACCCTTTAATTTTATGTTTTTGCGCCACGTTATCGTTTTCAGCTTTATCGCCCTGCTCGCCGGCTGTTCCGGTCTTGGCACCCGTGAATCTGTCGAAGGCCCGGGCAACCCGGCGCAGTGGCAGCAGCACAAGGATCAACTGAGCAGCCTTGATGGCTGGCAGATCGAGGGCAAGGTGGGCATTCGCGCCCCGAAAGATTCGGGCAGCGGCACCTTGTTCTGGCTGCAACGCCAGGACTATTACGACATTCGCCTGTCTGGCCCGCTGGGCCGCGGTGCGGCACGCCTGACCGGCCGGCCGGGGCAAGTCAGCCTGGAAGTGGCCAATCAGGGCCGCTATGAAGCGCCAACGCCGGAAGCCCTGCTGGAAGAACAGATGGGCTGGAAACTCCCCGTATCGCACCTGGTGTGGTGGGTACGCGGTCTTCCTGCGCCAGACAGCAAGAGCCGCCTGAGCCTCAATGGCGACAGCCGCCTGGCTTCGCTGGAACAGGATGGCTGGCAGGTCGAATACCTGAGCTATGTGCAACAGAACGGTTACTGGCTGCCCGAGCGCATCAAGCTGCATGGCACCGACCTTGACGTCACGCTGGTGATCAAGGACTGGCAACCGCGCAAGCTGGGGCAGTGAGATGAACGAGCAACGCCTGACCCTGCCCTCCCCGGCCAAACTCAATTTGATGCTGCACATTCTCGGTCGCCGTGAAGACGGCTATCACGAGTTGCAGACGATTTTTCAATTTCTCGACTACGGCGATGAGCTGACCTTCGCCGTTCGCGATGACGGCGTGATCCAGTTGCACACCGAATTCGACGGCGTGCCTCACGACAGCAACCTGATTGTGAAGGCCGCGAAAAAACTCCAGGAACAATCCGGTTGCCCATTGGGCATCGACATCTGGATCGAAAAAATCCTGCCCATGGGCGGCGGCATCGGTGGCGGCAGCTCAAATGCCGCAACGACATTGCTCGGCCTGAATCACTTGTGGCAACTGGGTTGGGACCACGATCGCCTGGCGGCGCTGGGCCTGACACTGGGCGCGGACGTCCCGGTTTTCGTGCGTGGGCACGCCGCTTTTGCCGAAGGCGTGGGGGAGAAACTCACCCCTGTAGACCCCGAAGAGCCGTGGTATGTCGTGCTTGTTCCGCAAGTATCTGTAAGTACAGCAGAAATTTTTTCAGATCCACTGTTGACACGTAACTCTCCTCCCATTAAAGTGCGCCCCGTTCCCAAGGGAAACAGTCGAAATGACTGCTTACCGGTTGTAGCAAGGCGTTATCCAGATGTACGTAACGCTTTGAATTTGTTAGGTAATTTTACCGAAGCAAAATTAACCGGAACTGGAAGTTGTGTGTTTGGGGGCTTCCCAAGCAAAGCTGAAGCTGATAAAGTCTCGGCCCTTCTTACAGAGACCCTTACAGGGTTTGTAGCAAAGGGAAGCAACGTTTCGATGTTGCATCGCAAGCTGCAAAGTCTGCTCTAAAGGAACCGAGTACTGGGTACTCGTTGCAACAGATACAGGGGCGTCGCCAAGCGGTAAGGCAGCAGGTTTTGATCCTGCCATGCGTTGGTTCGAATCCAGCCGCCCCTGCCATTTTCTATACTCATCCAGGTTACCCTCAGCCTCTAGGTACTGCGCGTGTCCAAGATGATGGTCTTTACGGGGAATGCTAACCCCGATCTGGCTCGGCGTGTTGTACGTCAGCTGCATATCCCTCTCGGTGACATCTCTGTCGGTAAATTCTCCGACGGCGAAATTACAGCCGAGATCAATGAAAACGTCCGCGGTAAAGATGTCTTCATTATTCAGCCGACTTGCGCTCCGACCAACGATAACCTGATGGAACTCGTCGTGATGGCTGATGCCTTCCGCCGCTCCTCAGCGACTCGAATCACAGCTGTAATCCCTTACTTTGGTTATGCCCGTCAGGATCGCCGTCCGCGTTCCGCACGTGTGGCTATCAGCGCGAAAGTCGTTGCTGACATGCTGACCGTGGTAGGTATCGACCGTGTTCTCACGGTTGACCTGCACGCTGACCAAATCCAGGGGTTCTTCGATATTCCGGTAGATAACATCTACGGCTCCCCCGTCCTGGTGGATGACATCGAAGACCAGCGCTTTGAAAACCTGATGATCGTGTCCCCGGACATTGGTGGCGTCGTGCGTGCACGGGCTGTTGCCAAATCCCTGGGCGTGGATCTCGGGATCATCGACAAACGCCGCGAGAAAGCCAATCACTCTGAAGTGATGCATATCATCGGTGATGTCGAAGGGCGTACCTGTATTCTGGTTGATGACATGGTCGACACCGCCGGCACCCTGTGCCACGCGGCGAAAGCCTTGAAAGAGCACGGTGCAGCAAAAGTCTTCGCCTACTGCACACACCCTGTGCTGTCGGGCCGAGCGATCGAGAACATCGAGAACTCAATGCTGGACGAACTGGTGGTGACTAACACCATCCCGTTGTCCGCTGCCGCTCAAGCCTGTTCGCGTATCCGTCAACTGGATATCGCACCGGTAGTTGCCGAAGCGGTTCGCCGCATCAGCAACGAAGAATCGATCAGCGCGATGTTCCGTTAAGGGTCAAACCTTAGCAGCATCAACCTGACGAAAAGCGCCCCGCCCCAGCATTCTGTTGGGGCGGGGCTTTTTTGCCCATATCGCCTTTAGCGCTGGTCGCAAACGCTAGGGCGAATGTGGTTATTTTGGAGATACAACATGAACGATTTTACTTTGAATGCTGAACTGCGTTCCGACCTGGGGAAAGGTGCGAGCCGCCGCCTGCGTCGTCTCGCAAGCCTGGTTCCAGCTGTAGTTTACGGTGGCGAAAAAGCCCCTGAATCCATCAGCATGCTGGCTAAAGAAATCGCCAAACTGCTCGAAAACGACGCGGCTTACAGCCACATCATCGAGCTGAACGTTGGCGGCACCAAGCAGAACGTCATCATCAAGGCACTGCAACGTCACCCAGCTAAAGGCCACGTGCTGCACGCTGACTTCGTACGCGTAGTAGCTGGTCAGAAACTGACCGCTATCGTGCCTGTGCACTTTGTTGGTGAAGAAGCTCCGGTCAAGAAAGGCGGCGAAGTTTCGCACGTTATCGCCGAGATCGAAGTGACCTGCCTGCCGAAAGACCTGCCTGAGTTCATCGAAGTCGACCTGTCGGCTCTGGAAATCGGCGCAATCGTTCACCTGTCCGACCTCAAGGCTCCTAAAGGCGTTGAGTTCGTTGCACTGGCTCACGGTGACGACAAAGCTGTTGCAAACGTACACGCTCCACGCGTTGCACCAGAAGCTGAAGAAGGCGCTGCAGAGTAATTCACTCTGTAATGCCGGAGCTTGAGGAAACATCGCGGACCGGAACGTAGCGAGAAAGCGGGCGAGAATGCGAAGTTGGCCTCTAACGGTTAATGAGTTTTTGTCGTCCACTTTCGCCGCACCAACGGCGATGTTATCCACAACTCCAAAGGAAGGGCCCCTGTCGTGACTGCCATTAAACTGATCGTTGGCCTGGGAAATCCAGGCGCCGAATACGAACAGACCCGGCATAACGCGGGGGCCCTTTTTGTTGAGCGCATCGCCCACGCCCAAGGCGTCAATCTTGTGGCCGATCGCAAATATTTCGGCCTGACCGGACGCTTTTCGCATCAGGGTCAGGATGTTCGTCTGTTGATTCCCACCACCTACATGAACCGCAGCGGCCAGGCTGTCGCGGCGCTTGCGGGCTTCTTCCGGATCAAACCCGAAGAAATCCTGGTGGCCCATGACGAACTAGACCTGCCACCCGGCGTTGCCAAGCTCAAGCAAGGCGGCGGCCATGGCGGGCATAATGGCCTGCGCGACATCATCGCGCAGTTGGGCAATCAGAATACGTTCTACCGCTTGCGGCTTGGCATTGGCCACCCGGGCGTTGCCAGTATGGTTTCAAATTTCGTCCTGGGTCGTGCGCCACGCGCCGAACAGGAAAAACTCGATGCCAGCATCGATTTTGCCCTCGGCGTGCTGCCGGATATCTTCGCCGGTGAATGGAACCGTGCGATGAAAAACCTGCACAGCCAGAAGGCCTGACTCTTTACCCGAGGGGAAACACCATGGGATTCAATTGCGGCATCGTCGGCCTACCTAACGTCGGCAAGTCCACCCTGTTCAACGCCCTGACCAAATCCGGTATTGCGGCGGAGAACTTCCCCTTCTGCACCATCGAACCGAACACCGGTATCGTGCCGATGCCCGATACACGCCTGGACGCCCTGGCGGCCATCGTGAATCCAAAGCGCATCCTGCCGACCACCATGGAGTTCGTCGACATCGCGGGCCTGGTAGCCGGCGCTTCGAAAGGTGAAGGCCTGGGCAACAAGTTCCTCGCCAACATCCGCGAGACCGATGCCATCGCCCACGTGGTCCGCTGCTTCGAAGACGAGAACGTGATTCACGTCTCCAACAGCGTCGACCCGAAACGCGACATCGAGATCATCGACCTGGAACTGATCTTCGCCGACCTCGACAGCTGCGAGAAGCAACTGCAAAAGGTCACGCGTAACGCCAAGGGCGGCGACAAGGACGCAGTGGTCCAGAAAGCCTTGCTGGAGCAACTGATTGCCCACTTCACCCTGGGCAAGCCGGCACGCAGCCTGATGAAGAGCATGAGCGCCGACGAAAAAGCTGTGATCAAGGGCTTCCACCTGCTGACCACCAAGCCGGTGATGTACATCGCCAACGTGGCTGAAGACGGTTTCGAGAACAACCCGCTGCTCGACGTGGTCCTGGCCATTGCCGAAGAAGAAGGCGCTATCGTTGTTCCGGTGTGCAACAAGATCGAAGCGGAAATCGCCGAGCTGGAAGACGGCGAAGAGAAAGACATGTTCCTCGAGGCCCTGGGCCTGGAAGAGCCTGGCCTGAACCGCGTGATCCGTGCCGGCTACGAAATGCTGCACCTGCAGACCTACTTCACCGCCGGTGTTGAAGAAGTACGCGCCTGGACCGTCAAGGTCGGTGCCACTGCCCCGCAAGCGGCTGGCGTGATCCACACCGACTTCGAAAAAGGCTTCATCCGCGCCGAAGTCATCGCCTACAACGACTTCATCCAGTTCAAGGGTGAAGCCGGTGCCAAGGAAGCCGGTAAATGGCGCCTGGAAGGCAAGGAATACATCGTCAAGGATGGCGACGTGATGCACTTCCGCTTCAACGTATAAGCTTTACCTGCGGCCTATGCCGCAAAACAAAAAGCCGATGCACTGCATCGGCTTTTTTGTGGGCGCTCACTTCCCCGCCACCGAAAAAAACTTCGGTATTCAATATTGTTAGAGCCAGTCCCATCTCTAAAATTAGCAGCGAGAACTTCAGAATTCGATTCGGTAGATATGAAAAATCACCAGCCCGGTAGGCAGTCCAGCTCGCTACCAACGTGCGCATGCCCCTGGGGAAGCGCCTCCCTGCGATAGGGCGCCGTTGTAAGCTAGTAAGCGGCCTACCCTGCCGTTACTGCTAACGACGGCACCTGGGCGGAATCGGACTACTTGCCTCGATGTTAGACAGCCGGACCTTCTACTGCTCCAGACCGTCACAGCTTTCCTAAACTCCCTGTGACTGTTAGCTCAGCAATTCCCTGACGAATAAACACAAGGTTCTCATCCAGTGTTTCGAGCGCACCGCGCACGTTGTTGGCAATTTCTGCCGACCCACGTTGTTCGACCCACTTGGAAAGCTCTTCAACTGCGGCGCCTAGGGCGAGTTGGTTCTGATTAAGGCGATCAAACAAGCTAGCAATCAGTTTGATATCCGTCATGGCGGCTCTCCGTGTTTTGAGCAAGCGTAGCACCGACGCCTTAATCACTCGGAATCACTTTCATGGAAAGCATATCTACCGGCGGCTGGAACCTGCTGACTTAGTACAGCAACAAGCACTTGCCGATGGAAACGCCCAATACACCGCCGACACCTTGGACATCCCCATTAGCACGGTGCGCCTACGTTTGTCCCGGGCGCGAGAACAGCTCAAGCGGGCCACCTACAACCCGCTACAACCGTAAATCAGCGCACCGGCGCAACGCCGACACCCTTTGCAGGAGCAGTTGATTTACCCGTTTGACGCAAGCGTTGGGCAGCAGGGATATCTGCCCGACTCGATTGATCTGGTATCAGGCCTTTTTGGTACGCGGCAACAGAATCGCCAACACCCCGAACAGCGGCAGGAACGAGCACAGCGTGTACACGTACTCGATGCCGTGGATGTCTGCCAGGTGCCCCAGCAGCGCCGCACCAATCCCGCCAAAACCGAACATCAAACCGAAGAACACCCCGGCGATCATCCCCACATTGCCCGGCACCAACTCTTGCGCATACACCACAATTGCCGAGAACGCCGAGGCCAGGATAAAGCCGATCACCACGCTCAGAATGCTGGTCCAGAACAGGTCCACATGGGGCAGAATCAGGGTGAACGGCGCCACCCCGAGGATCGAAAACCAGATCACCGCCTTACGGCCGATCTTGTCGCCAATCGGCCCGCCAAAGAACGTGCCCGCCGCCACCGCGCCGAGGAACAGGAACAGATGCAGCTGGGAACTGGCCACCGACAGGTCGAACTTCTCGATCAGGTAGAAGGTGAAGTAACTGGTGAAACTGGCCATGTAGAAGTACTTGGAAAACACCAGCAGGCCCAGCACCACCAGCGCGCTCAACACCCGGCCCTTGGACAGGCCGTGAGTGGCCGCCTGGCCTTGCTTGAGCTTGAACAGGTTCAAGTGGTGGGCGTACCAGCGGCTGATCGCATACAGCACAAACAACGCAAACACCGCGAACAGGCCGAACCAGGCCACATTGCCCTGGCCGAACGGAATGATGATCGCCGCCGCCAGCAACGGGCCGAAGGCCGAGCCGGCATTACCGCCCACCTGGAACGTCGACTGCGCCAGACCATAACGCCCGCCCGACGCCAGGCGCGCCACGCGGGACGCTTCCGGGTGGAAGGTCGACGAGCCGATGCCGATCAACCCCGCCGCCAGCAGGATCAACGGGAAGCTGCCCACCTGGGACATCATCAAAATGCCCACCAGCGTGCAGATCATTCCGCAGGGCAACAGGTACGGCTTGGGATGGCGATCGGTGTAATAACCCACCCACGGCTGCAGCAGGGACGCGGTGAGCTGGAACGTGAGGGTGATCAGGCCGACCTGGGTGAACGTCAGGCCGTAATTGGCCTTGAGCATCGGGTAGATCGAGGGCAGTACCGACTGGATCAAGTCATTGATCAAATGCGCCAGCGCCACCGCGCCGATTACACGCATCACCAACGGGCTGGTTTGCCCGGCGGCAGGCGTCGTAGCCACGGAGGGCTGGGAATTGCTCAGAGCCATGGGAGGTTTTCCGTACAGCAGATGGATGCACAGGTGCAGGTGCGACAATGTGCCACTTTTGGGTGCAGGAAGGCTATCCCGTTAGCAGGCTAACGAGTAGATGAATCGATGCAGCGGTCATGGTTTGTAAAGGGCCAGCAAGATGAATCCCTTTAATTTGCGGGACGTTTCCTAGAGAATCTTTCGGCCTTGTGCCTGGGGGAGTCGGTGGCTAGTCTTCGGTCCGTCGCTGGTTTTCAGTGATCGGGTTTAGCAGCCTGAAATCAATAGGTGTCAGCTTCCTAAGGTAAAAACAGGAGTTACACCATGGATAAATCACTTCCCGAGCCTCCATCAGATTGCTTCGTCGTAAGCGAAGACCTCAGTTTCGAAGACGCCCTGCTCTACACCTCACACCTGCTCAACAGCGCATCCGCCACTGCTCTCGACTGCCGCGACACTATGCAACACCATGATCGAGCCAAAATTCAAGCCGTATGGCACCTGCTGGAAATGGCCAAAGCCATGGTGGATCGCTCGATAGAGTGCCTGCACCCGCGCAAAACCTGACGCACGAACGCCAGAACACAGCAGATCAAATGTGGGAGCGGGCTTGCTCGCGAATGCGGTGGACCAGCCAATACCTCTGCTGACTGACACACCGCATTCGCGAGCAAGCCCGCTCCCACCTTTTGATCTTCGCCGCCTTGGGACCTGCGCAAACCCCAACCGCTCGTCACCAAACACGGTGTTTCCCGTTAAACAGTTGATAGCGTAGATAAATTTTCAAAAAAAGCGCTTGACGCATTCCCGTTCTCCGCGAATAATGCGCGCCACTTGGCTACATAGCTCAGTTGGTTAGAGCATAGCATTCATAATGCTGGGGTCCGGGGTTCAAGTCCCTGTGTAGCCACCAAGTACTAAAAACGGCTTACCGAAAGGTAGGCCGTTTTTTTATGCCTGAAGAAAAGTAAACCGCCCTATTGCCCCACAGACGTCAGTGTTTATGCCGATGGTGCACATCGGGAAAATGCGCATGACTATGCTGAATCGGTGCGTGCTCATGGGCATGACTATGTGGCTCGGTACCGTCCCACGCAAAGTTATGCACATGCTGGTGGTGCTCATCGTGTGTATGGCGATGACCGTGTGTGAGGGGATCGTGCTGATGCTCGTGCGCATGATGTTCCATCAGATGAATCCACACCCCGATGGCCATCAAGGCGGCAGCGAGCAAGAACATCAGCGAAACCGACTCGCCCAGGATCAGGATCGAGATGACCGCACCCAGAAAGGGAGCCGTGGAAAAATAGGCGCCGGTGCGCGCGCTGCCAAGCCCGCGCAGAGCGAGCACAAACAGCACCAGACTCACGCCATACCCAAGCAGCCCAACCACCATGGTTGACCCGAGCGTGGCCACCGCTGGCAGTTGCGACCCGATGGCCAACGCCAAACAGCAATTGACCACACCCGCCGCCAAGCCTTTGCTGCCGGCGATAAACAGCGCATCCGAGGCAGAGACCTTACGGGTCAGGTTATTGTCGATGGCCCAACAAAAACAGGCGAAAGCCACGGCCAGCGGCCCCGTCCAATCATGAGCCGTCGCCGTCCCCTGCGGCCATGACAAAACGATCCCGCCCAGAACAATAGCGATCATGCCGATCACGATGCGGCGATCTGCGTTCTCTTTGAACACGACCCACGCCAGCACGGCCGTGAGCACCGACTCAAGATTGAGCATCAGCGATGCGGTGGCGCCCGCGGTACGGGTGAGGCCATACATGAGCGCCACTGGCGCAAGCACGCCCCCAAAGACGATGGCGCCCATCAACCAGGGCCACTCTCCGGCTGCAAGGCCGGGCCGTTTCCAGCCGTGGTCGCGAGCAAACCGAACGATGGCCAGGCCCAGGCCGCTGCCCAGATAGAGCAGTCCGGCCAACAGGATGGGCGGCGTATCCACCCCCAGGAGCTTGGCAAGCGGAGTGCTGGCGCCGAACAACGCCGCCGCCGCCAACGCGTAGAGAATGCTCACATTCATAATGGGTCGCCCTGTCAGGCTTATTGCATAAGGACGAGCATCATAGCCGTGCCCGGGTAAGAATTATGTGAATGCCAGCCTGGCTGGATTCTGTACGACTGAAGCGGCAGGATAGCCCGGCTGGCAAACCACAAGAAGGTGACGCATGACATTCCCCGCTACCGGCATCAGCACTGACCGCCTCTTACTGCTGGGCGCCCACCCTTCCCACGCTCGCGCCCTGCAAATGTACCTGCTGCAAAATCGCGCCTTTCTGCAGCCTTGGGAGCCTTCGCGTGACGACGCCTTTTTTGAACCGGACGCCATCACCGAACGCCTCCACGCCATGGCCGACAAAACCGCCAGCGGCGAAGCGTTGCACCTGCTGATATTCAGCCAGGACCAAATCATCGGCGCCTGCAACTTCAGCAACATCGTGCGCGGTGCGTTTCAGGCCTGCCACTTGGGTTATGCGCTGGCTAAATCCGCCCAAGGCCAAGGCTTGATGCACGAAGCGCTGACGGCGGCGATTGCCCATGTGTTCGACGCCATGCAGCTGCACCGAATCATGGCCAACTACCGCCCAGAGAATGAGCGCAGTGCGCGCCTGCTGGCACGGCTGGGGTTTGAAAAAGAGGGCGAGGCGCGGGCGTATCTGAGGATCAACGGGGTCTGGGCGGACCATGTGTTAACGGCACTGATCAATCCGGCAAGCGACCGTCTATTGCAGCCCGAAGTTTTAAACCACTAGAATGGGATTAATTCTCACTTACGACTCTCTCTCATGAAGCTGTCTTCGCCCACCGACGCTCCTACGCTCGATGCGCTGTACCGCGGCTACCACGGCTGGTTGTTGACCTGGTTGCGGCGTCGCGTGCATTGCTCCCATCAGGCGGCCGACGTGGCGCAAGACACTTTCGTACGCTTGCTGGCATCGGGTACTTACGTGGCGCCGGGTGAGCCACGGGCTTATCTGGCCACCATCGCGCGCCGGTTGCTGATGGACAATGGCCGCCGCCGACGCCTGGAACAGGCCTACCGCGAAGAGCTCGAACGCTGCGCCGCGTACCTTGAACAGGCGCCTTCGCCGGAGCAGATCCTGCAAGCCGCGCAAATGCTTGAAGCGATTGATCGGGCCTTGGCGCGCATGAACAAGCGGATACGCGACACCTTCATCCTGCGTTACCTCGAAGGCCTGGACCAGGCGCAAATCGCCCAGCGCCTCGGGGTCTCGGTGCGCACGGTACAGAACGATCTGGTGGAAGCCTTGCTGGCGTGTGATGCGTGCGCCCAGCCATGAACCAGCCTCTGCCCCACGCAGTGCTGCGCCAGGCTGCCGAATGGCTGGTGCGGCTGGATCACGAAGGCAACGACGCCAGCGAACAGGCGTTTCGCACCTGGCTGGCCGCCGACCCGCAGCACCCGCAAGCCATTGCCCGCCTTCAGGGCCACTTGCTGCCTCTCAAACAAGCCCCGGCCCGTGCCGCATTGCGCCGGGCCCGGCAGCCTCGCCAAGGGGCAACGCTGGTCAAGTGTCTCGCCCTGGCCCTGCTGCTCGCGGGGGTGCCGGCGTACCAGTACGAGCAACGTGGCTATCTGTTCGCCGACCTGAGCACCGACCGTGGCCAATGGCGCCAGACGCTGCTGGCCGACGGCAGCGACCTGCAACTGGAAGGCAGCTCTGCGGTGAACCTGCACCTGGACGCCAGCCAGCGCCGCGTGCAACTGCTGCATGGTGAGATTCTGGTAACAGTGGCCAAGGACACCCAGCGCCCGTTTTATGTCGACACCCCGCAGGGCAGCATTCGCGCCCTGGGCACGCGTTTTATCGTCGAACTCAGCGACACCGCCACCGTGGTCAAGATGCTCGAATCCTCGACCCGCATCGACAGTGCCGGGCATACGATTACCCTCGGCCCCGGCGAGCAGGTGCGCCTGGATGCAAGCGGGCCCGGCACGCCGAAAAGCGTTGATGTGCAAGCACAGCAGCAAGCCTGGACGGCCCACCAGTTGCTGGCCAACGACGAGCCGCTGGCGGATGTACTTGAGCGCCTGGCGCGGCATCGCCCGGGTGTGCTGATGTTCGATCGCCAGGCGCTGCAAGGCATTCGGGTGACGGTGATGCTGCCGACGGACGACAGCGACCGCGCATTGCGCCTGCTCACACGCACCCTGCCGATTGAAGTCAGCACCTACACCCCGTGGCTCACACGTGTGCGCCTGAAATCCCCCGCCGGATAATTCTTACGCACCGTTGCGTGTTTTCGGTTTTGCCGCGTCCTTTCCTTGGCCAACATCCAAAGGAGCACCGATAACATGTCTTCAACCCCCACACGCGGCGGCCTGTTGCTGGCCAGTCGACTGTTGCTTGGCTGCCTGCCCCTGGCGGTGCCGGGCCTGGCCTACGCGCAGCAGCAGGTACAGGCGTTCGACATCGCCCCCGGAAAACTCGGTGACGTGCTGACGCGTTACGCCCAGGCCGCCGGCGTGCCGATCTCGTTCCTGTCGCAACAAGTGGCCGGGTTGGACAGCCCCGGCGTGCGCGGCAGCTACAACGTGGAGGACGGGTTCGCGCAGGTGCTGGCCGGCACCGGCTTCGCAGCACGCGGCAATGCCGATGGCTACCAGCTGGAAAGCCTGCCGGTGGCCGGCGGCGCGCTGTCGCTGGGTGCCACAGAGATCACCGCGAATCAGTTGGGCACCATCACTGAGGGCAGCGGTTCCTACACCCCGGGCACCATCGCCACCGCCACGCGCATGGTGCTGACCCCACGGGAAACCCCGCAGTCGATCACCGTGATCACGCGCCAGCATATGGATGACTTCGCGCTCACTTCGATCGACGACGTGATGCGCCATACACCGGGCATCACCGTGTCGACCTTCGACAGCGAGCGTAACAATTACTACGCCCGCGGCTTCTCGGTGGAAAACTTCCAGTACGACGGCATCCCGACCCTGCGCAACTCCGCCTACTCGTCCAGCCAGACCCTCAGCGACATGGCGATCTATGACCGCGTGGAAATCCTCAAGGGTGCCACCGGACTGCTGACCGGCGCCGGCGCCCCTGGCGCGACGATCAACCTGATCCGCAAAAATCCCACGCGGGACTTCAAGGCCAGCGTCGAACTCGGCGCCGGCAGCTGGGACAACTATCGTTCCCAGATCGACGTGAGTGGCCCGCTGACCGACAGCGGCAACGTGCGCGGGCGTGCGGTGGCGGCGTACCAGGACAAGCACTCGTTCATGGACCACTACCAGCGCAGCACCAATGTGTATTTCGGCACGCTGGAAGCCGACCTGACCGACGACACCCTGCTCACCGTCGGTTTCGATTACCTGGACAGCGACCCGCAAGGCTCGGGCTGGTCCGGCAGCCGTGCGCTGTTCGATCGCAACGGCAACCGCATCGATGTAAAACGCTCCTACAACAACGGCGCCAAGTGGAGCCGCTGGGAGCAGTACTCCCGCAGCGTGTTCTCCACCCTGGAACACAACTTCGACAATGGCTGGGTGATCAAGGGCCAATACACCCACCAACTCATGGGCTACGACGCGCCCCTGGGCTCGATCATGAGTGGCCCGTTCCCCGCCACCGGACTGTCGTCCCTGTACGCGAACAAGTTCACCGGCAACACCCGCGCCGACTCGGGCGATGTCTACGCCAGCGGTCCGTTCAGCCTGCTGGGCCGTACCCATGAATTGGTGATTGGCGCGTCGGCCTCGAACTCCCACTGGACCGGAAAGGACTACGGCGCCCCCACTTATGTGGGCAACAACGAGATCGATTTCTGGAACTTCGATGGCAACGCTCCGGAGCCGAACTGGGGTGAACCGACACGGATCATCGATGCCACGACCCGACAATCCGCAGGCTATATGGCCGCACGTTTCAACCTCATGGATGACCTGAACCTGTTCCTCGGCAGCCGCGTGGCCAACTACAAATTGCGTGGCGAAGACGACTCCACCGAGACCGGCAAGCTGGTGCCCTACGCCGGGGTCACCTACGACCTGAACGACAACTTCACCGCGTATGCCAGCTACACCGACATCTTCATGCCGACGACCTACAGCCGCGACCGCAACAACAAATTGCTGGAACCGGATGAAGGCAAGAACTACGAGACCGGCCTC
This sequence comes from Pseudomonas sp. KK18, assembly GCF_037094675.1. Classification (NCBI taxonomy): domain Bacteria; kingdom Pseudomonadati; phylum Pseudomonadota; class Gammaproteobacteria; order Pseudomonadales; family Pseudomonadaceae; genus Pseudomonas; species Pseudomonas sp. KK18. The sequence goes on along the minus strand of NZ_CP146605.1, from coordinate 1,083,903 downwards.
AAGGGTGAGTTCTTCGAGGGCCGGCTCAACACCAGCATGGCCTACTTCGAAGTGCACGAAACCAACCGTGCGGAGCCGGACGCCGAATACAACGCCGCGCCGACCAACCCATCCCTCGGGTATGCCGAGAAAGGCATCAAGGCCAAAACCAAGGGTTTCGAGGCCGAGATGTCCGGCGAGCTGGCGCCGGGCTGGCAGGCCCAGGCCGGCTACACCCACAAGATCCTGCGGGATGAGCATGGCGACAAGGCTTCGACCTGGGAGCCGGAGGACCAGCTCAGTTTCTTCACCTCGTACAAACTCAAGGGTCCGCTGGACCGCCTGACCGTCGGCGGCGGCGCGCGCTGGCAGAGCAGAAGCTGGCAAGTGGTGTACAACCGGCCCAAGGCGCAAAACGAAGAGTTCTCGCAGGAAGCGTATTGGGTGGTGGACGCGATGGCCAAGTATCAGGTCAGCGAACATCTTTCCGCGACGCTGAACGTCAACAACCTGTTCGACAAGCAGTACTACACCAACATCGGCTTCTATAACACGGCCTATTACGGCACCCCGCGCAACGTGATGCTCACAACGCGCTGGGACTTCTAACCGGCCAGGCGCCAGCGCCCCGTGACGTGGGGCGCTGTTGCGTCAAACAGCGTGCCGCACAAAACACTGCTCCACCACCGATTTGCCCCACTGCTGCCCCTCCTGTTCCGACTCCAGCACAAAGCCCGCGTTTTCATAGAGCTTGCGCGCCACATCCAGGCCCTTGAACGTCCACAGCCGCACCGCCGGGAACCGGTGCCCGTCACAGAAATCCAGCGCCTCTTTCAACAACCGTTTACCCAAGCCCTGGCCGTGAGCCGACGGGTCGAGGATGAAGCAGCGCAGGATCGCCTCGCCGTTTTCGCCCTCGCCATCAATCGCGATCGAACCGACGATCTGCTCTGCGTCCAGCACTGCCCAGACTTGGTTGCGCGGGTTGGCCAGGCGCCCCATCAACTCGGCCATGTCCGCCGCCACCAGGCTTTCAAACGGCTGGCCAAAATTCGCATGCTGGGCGTAGTACTCGGCGTGCATCTGCGCGATACGCCCGATGATGCCTGGCCGGTAGCCATGGGCAATGCGGTAGTACCTCGACTGCCGGGCGCCAGTACGTTGGGTTTGCAGGGCTGCGGCGTATTGATCGAGCCCACGGCTGACGGCCTGTTGCTGTTCGCTGGACAAGTCGCCAATCGCCTCGCCCACCTGGCGCCGGGCAAACGTTTCGATGTCGCGTAACGTCTTCTGGCCTCGTGTGGTGAGGCGCAGCTTTTTCGAACGGGCATCGTCCTCGTTGGCAAACTCTTCCAGCTCGCCCGCCTCGACCAGCTTGCGCACCATGCGGCTCACCGACGACTTTTCCAGCCCCAGCAACATGACCAGTTCAGCCGCTGTCAGCGCGCCACGCTCGCCGATTTCAACAATCGTGTGTACCGATGACGGTGGGTAACTGCTGGCCGCCAACTTCGGCTGCATGAAGCCCAGCTCTCGCACCATAAGACGCGAGGCACAGCGGATCTGATCGATAAGGTCTGGCTTGGAACGGTTCACGGGGGAAACCTCTTGCCCGAATGACGAGAGACATAGTTGTACCGCACAACCAAATACAGATCAATCTCCCAACCTGCAAACCACTGAGGTACATTCCCTCCCCACGGACAACAGATCATTCTCAAATGAACGGAGTCATCGCGTGTTTTCGATTTTTCACCGCCAACGCCTTTTCACCCTCTCGCTGATCACCGCTGCCCTCACCCTCGCCGCCTGCCACAGCGCTACCGCGCCGGAACTGCCGTCCGCCCCGGAGCTCGGCTCGGGCTATCGCACCGACATGAGCCCCCGCCACGCCGAGCGCCACATGGCCGCCGCCGCCAACCCGCTGGCCGCCGAAGCCGGGCGCGAGATATTGCGCAAGGGCGGCTCGGCCATCGACGCCGCGATTGCCATGCAGGCCGTGCTGACCCTGGTGGAGCCGCAGTCCTCCGGGATCGGCGGCGGTGCGTTCATCATGCTGTGGGACGGCAAGCAGGTGCACGCCTACGACGGTCGCGAAACCGCACCGGCGGGCGCTACCGAGCGGTTGTTCCTCAACGCCGATGGCACGCCGATGTCGTTCCCGCAGGCACAGATTGGCGGGCGTTCGGTGGCCACCCCGGGGGTGTTGCGTGCCCTGGAAATGGCCCATAAAAAGACCGGCCACCTGCAATGGGCCAAACTGTTTGAGCCGGCCATTCGCCTGGCCGAAGAGGGTTTCCCGATCTCTGCGCGCCTGCACAGCCTGATTGCCGCTGACCGCTACATCAGCCGCTCGCCGGAAATGACCGCGTACTTCCTGAATGCCGACGGCAGCCCGAAGGCCACCGGTACGCTGCTGAAAAACCCGGCGCTGGCCAACGTGTTCAAGCGCATCGCCAAGGAAGGGCCGGACGCGCTGTACTACGGCCCGATTGCCGACGAAATCACCCGCAAGGTGCAAGGCAACAGCAACGCCGGCAGCCTGACGCTGACCGACCTCAAGGGCTACAGCGCAGTTGAGCGGGCGCCGTTGTGCACCGACTACAAACGCTGGAAAGTCTGCGGCATGCCGCCGCCGTCGTCGGGCGGGATCGCCATTGCGCAGATCCTCGGCACGTTGCAGGCCCTGGAAACCCGCGACCCGCGTATGACGCTTGGGCTGTTGAAGCCGGTGAAGAACGACTCCCCGGCCGGCCTGGAACCGGTGCCTGAAGCGGTGCATCTGATCGCCGAGGCCGACCGCCTGGCCTATGCCGACCGCGCCCAGTACGTGGCGGATTCCGACTATGTGCCGGTGCCGGTGGCCGGGCTGGTCGCGCCGGACTATCTGGCCGGGCGGGCCGCATTGATTGGTGAGCGCAGCATGGGCGTCGCCAAGCCGGGCAAGCCTGCGGGAATTGAAGTGGCCTACGCGCCGGATCGCTCGCCGTTGCGCATTTCCACCTCGCAAGTGGTGGCGGTGGATGACGTGGGTGGCGCGGTGTCGATGACCACCACGGTGGAGTCCGCATTCGGTTCCCATGTAATGGTCCAGGGCTTTTTGCTGAATAACCAGATGACCGACTTCTCCTTCATCCCCGAAGAGAACGGCCAGCCGGTGGCCAACCGGATCGAGCCGGGCAAGCGCCCGCGTTCGTCGATGGCACCGACCCTGGTGTTTGATCGCCAGAGCGGTGAGTGGGTGGCCACGGTGGGTTCGCCGGGCGGTTCGCAGATCATCGAATATGTGAGCAAATCCCTGGTGGCCATGCTCGACTGGAACCTCGACCCGCAAGCGGCCGTCGGCCTGCCCAACTTCGGCAGCCGCAACGGCGCGACCGAGCTGGAAGCCGGGTTGTTCAGTGCTCAGCTGAAACAGGCACTGAAGGACAAGGGCCACGCCCTGAGCGAAATCGACATGACCAGCGGCGCCCAGGCGATCGTCCGAGTGCGCGATGCGCAAGGCAAGGCGTCGTTGATCGGCGGGGCTGATCCACGCCGTGAAGGCGAAGCACTGGGGGATTAAGTTGACTCATTGGAGAGCTGCGCGTGCACAAGGCAAATAACCTCGGCGCCCTGATGGGCGTCGATCATGGATTTTGTTCGATTGACGATCCGTTGCGGCCTGACGAGGTGTTCATCTGCAAGCAGGTGCACAGCGCCACGACCATTGAATGGCGCCCGGAGCTCGCCGCCAATACGGTTGAAGCCGATGGGGTTTTCAGCCGGGATCTGCAGCCGATTGCGGTGGTTACCGCCGACTGCCTGCCGCTGCTGATGGCCTCGGAGGACGGGGACTTTGTCGCGGCGATTCATGGCGGCTGGAAGGGACTGCAAGGCGGGATCATCGCCAATGCCATGCAACGGTTTACCGCCGAGGGTGTGGCGCTGGATCAGTTGCGGATTGCGATTGGGCCTTCGATCAAGCCTTGTTGTTATGAGGTGAGTGGCGAGTTTGTGGCGCAGTTGCAGGCGAGTCAGGGGCATTTGTGGCGGGATGGAAATGCGCCGTGGACGTTCGAGCAGCCGGGGCCTTTGTTGGCACCGGAGATTCAGCCGCCAGAACCCAGGCAGGCCTTGAGTGCGTGGTTTGATTTGAGCCGCTATGCGCTGATCTTGCTGGAGGCGGCAGGGATAAAACGTGAGCAGGTTGAGGTAAGCGAAGTGTGTACGTATTGCACCTCGCCGGCGTTTGCGAGTTATCGCAGAAGGACCCATGACAGTACGGAGAGGAAGACGTTGTTGTACTCGTGGGTTGCTCGCGCAGTGTAATGGGACGACGCCCACAGCTCTCTTAGCTATTAGCCTTAGAAAATCTGTGGGCTGTCATTTTTTGCGAAACAACGTTTCTTGAATCCCTCTCCATCCGCTGACATTTTCTGGCCCCGCCCCTTCTTGCCAGAGGCTACGTCAAAGACGTAGAATTTTTGCGTGTTAACGATCATCGAGTCACCATTATTCAGCAAGCTATGGCCCGATTACTGGACCGAAGAAGAACGGGGTATTTTTATGGCTTTTCTAGCCAACCACCCCGATTCAGGTACTGTCATTCCAGGTTCTGGTGGTTGCCGAAAAGTACGCTGGAGCTTGGAAGGCCGGGGCAAGAGCAGCTCAGTACGGATCATTTACACAACGCAATTGGCGTGCGGCGCACTAGTTGCCTTGCTGATTTATGGCAAAGGTGCCACCGAGAATATTCCCGCGCATGTCCTCTACAAAATCGCCAAGGAGATGAACCATGCCACTCACTGAGAAACAGCTGAAGGAACGTGACGCCAAGCGCAACATCGGCGAGGAATTGCTGGCTGCCGTTATCGACGTCAAGGAAGCGCGTCATGGTCACGTCCATCACGTCGAAATTACCCAAGCGGCTGAGGCGCGCAGCAAGACCGGGTTGTCACAACCCAAGTTTGCCGAACTGCTGGGGGTCTCTGTACGAACGCTTCAAGAATGGGAGCAAGGGCGCCGTTCTCCTTCCGGCGCAGCACGTTCCTTGCTGCACATAGCAGCCATCAGGCCAGACGTTTTTCGAGAAGTCCTCAGTAACGCCTGATGGCGTTACTGGTCTACCGGCTAATCTTCAACCCCTTGCGCCCCGCATGCCGCTCCAGCGCCAGCTCGATCAAGCGGCTCACCAGCTCGCTGTAGCTCATGCCTGCCGCCTGCCACAACTTCGGGTACATGCTGATGCGGGTGAACCCAGGCAACGAGTTGATTTCGTTGATCAGCACCTCGCCCTCATCCGTCAAGAACACATCCACCCGCGCCAGCCCGGCACAGCCCAGGGTTTCAAACGCTTCGATGGCCAACGCACGAATGCGCTCGCTGGCTTCAACGCTGATATCCGCCGGCACCACCACTTGGGCTGCCTGGTCATCGATGTATTTGCTGTCGTAGGAATAGAACCCGTCGCGCACCACGATCTCGCCACAGCCGCTGGCGATGGGGTTCTCGTTACCCAACACGGCACATTCAATTTCCCGGCCTTTTACCGCCGACTCCACCAGCACCTTTTTATCAAACCCAAGTGCCAGCTCTACAGCAGCGTGATATTCAGCCTCGCTGCCCACCTTGCTCACCCCCACGGACGAACCCTGGTTCGCCGGTTTCACGAACATCGGCAATCCGAGTTTCTGTTGGGCGTGTTCGAAGGTGGTACGCGCCGCATTCCTGCGGTTGAGGGTAATGAACGGCGTCACGGCAATCCCGGCATCGCGTAGCAGGCGTTTGCTGATGTCCTTGTCCATGCACACCGCCGAACCCAGCACATCGGAGCCAACAAACGGCAGGTCCGCCATGCGCAGCAGGCCTTGCAGGCAGCCGTCTTCGCCGAGGGTGCCGTGGGCGATCGGGAAGATCACATCGACGTGTTCCAGCGAGGCCTGGCTGGCGGTTTCCACCAGTTGCTGGCTGGCCTTACCCGGCACGACCGCCAGTTCACGATTGGATTGATTGAGGGCGATCAGCGCCGGGTTTTCTTCGTTGAGCAGGAAGCCCGAGGTGTCGTTGAGGTGCCAGTGGCCGGCCTTGTCGATGCCGATCAGGATCGGCTCGAAGCGCGAACGGTCCAGTGCATCGACGATGTTGCGCGCCGACTGCAGCGACACTTCATGCTCGGCCGAACGGCCACCAAAAATAATCCCTACCCGCAGCTTGCTCATGATCGGCCTCACATTTGAAAGTAAGGCTTCTTACCATGAGCCGTCAGCGATTCGCTACCAGCGTGGCGCCGAACAGCACATAACAACCACCGGCAAACCGGTCCAGCCACTTGCGCGAGCGGCTGTAGGCGTTGGCCATCCGTTCACTGGAAAACACCAGCGCCACGCAGGAATACCAACTGAATGACAGCGTCGCCATGGTGATCACGGCCAGGGTCAGCAGCATCGGCGACGGTGATGGGGGCATGGTGGACGCAAAGATCGTCGCGACAAACAGCGCCGCCTTGGGGTTGGACAGGTTGCCCAATAAACCCAGGCGCCAGGCGGAAAACAGCGAGCGCCGAGGTTCGTCGGGCAACAGGTTCTGGGCCATGGCCGGTGCCGAGCGCCGGAACAGTTTCAACCCCAGGTAAATCAGGTAGCAGCCACCGATGATCTTGAACGCGAGGTACAACATCGGCGCTGCGGTAAACAATGACTTGATCCCCAAGCCGCCGGCCAGGCCCCACATCACGGTGCCAGTGGCCACGCCAGCGGACGCCACTACGCCATGGCGACGTGAGCAACTGGCAGCCAACTGCGCGGTATTGAAAAAGTTCGGGCCTGGCGTCACGACCGCGACGGTCCAGAGCAAGGCCAGCGACAGAAGAGGCGCGGCGTACGGCAGGCTTGGGAAAAGCATCGGTTGATCCATCCTTCAGGGAATTAAAGATCCTTGCCGTTTACAGCTCAGGTTCGGGTTCATGCACCAGCAGGTCGCCCGGCTGACACTCCAGATACTTGCAGATTGCATCCAGGGTCGCCAGCCGTATGCCCTTGACCTTGCCTTGCTTGAGCAATGACAGGTTTTGTTCGGTGATACCAATGGCGGCGGCCAGGTCCTTGGACTTGACCTTGCGCCGGGCGAGCATAACGTCCAACTCAATCACAATAGACATGCTGTTCTCAAACAAACGTGCGGTTTTCAGAATCCACTTCACTGGCCTGCCACAGGATACGCGCGATCACCGAGATGCAGCCGGCGAGAAACAGCGCCACGATGCTGGGCGGGGTAAAACTCAAGGTGAGCAGCCGCTGGCCAACCGGCTCGTTCATCGTGACCCAGACACTGAGCAAGGGCTCACACAGAAAATCCAGCAACACCCACAGTGCCACGGCCCGGCCTACTTTACCCAAGTGCTGCGCGGCGGCGCAGGAAAAATACTCCCCACGAGCATAGTTCTGGAACAGCTGGCGCAAATGATTCAAACCGGACACCAGCGCCATCAAGGGAATGCTGGAGAGCAGGACGCCGCCCAGTGTCTGCCACCAAGGGAACGTCGCAACGATCTCCGCCCGTCCCTCGATCTGTTGACCACTCAGGGCGAAACCAAACCCGAACGAAGCGCTTTGCACCGGGTAAAGCCACGCGGCGGTATTGAGCAGCAGTATGGCGACGATCAACAACAGGGTAAGCAGTGCCATGCGCTGGCTGAGCTGGGCAAGACGTTGAGAATTCATGGGTAAGCCTCTCAGAAATTTGAGGCGGAAAAATAAACGATTAATTATCGTAAAACAATCATTTTTTAATGATTAGCGATACCTGAACACAAAACCGATACTGCCCCCCGAAATTTCAGCAGTGGCACAATCGTTCAAGACCGCAGCAGACAGCCCGGTCACACTGGGGTAACGTATTTGCGTCCCGACCTGCGACTGACACCATGATCAAACCCTCTCTCGACTGGCTGCACCGCGCGCCCCACGCCAGTGGCCTGGAGCGCATTGAGGCGTATTTTGCCGGGTTTGGCTTCGACCCCCATCGCCACGACACCTATGCCATCGGCCGTACCCTGTTCGGTGTGCAGAGCTTTCACTATCGCGGCGGCATGACCCACAGCCTGCCGGGGCGGACCATGGTGATCCATCCCGATGAAGTGCATGACGGCTGGGCCGGCAGCGAGGAAGGTTTCAAATACCGGATGATTTACGTGGAGCCGGCGCTGATCCAGCAGGTGCTCGGTGGCAAGCCGTTACCGTTCATCCCCGGCGGATTGTCCAGCGACCCGTGGCTATACCGCGCCAGTGAAGTGTTGCTGCAAAGCCTGGATTGCCCGATTGACCCGCTGCAGGAACAGGACGCGATGTTTGACTTGGCCCAGGCGCTGAATAACGCGTCGGGCATCACGGTCAATCGCAAGACCTTCGACTACCGGGCCGCCGAGCGCGCACGGGAATTTATCCACAGTGCCCTGGGCCGGCCGATTACCCTCGATGAAATGGCGGAATACGCCAACCGCGACCGCTGGGCGTTGTCGCGGGATTTTCGTTTGTTGTTCGGCACCAGCCCCTATCGCTACCTGACCATGCGCCGCCTGGACCTGGTGCGCAGCCTGCTGGGCCAGGGCCAGTCACTGGTGGATGCGGCACTGACCGCCGGCTTCACCGACCAGAGCCACATGACCCGCCAGTTCCGCAGCACTTTCGGCATGCCGCCGTCGCGCTGGGTGAAGATGCTCGGGCGCTGAAATCCCGCCTTGAAACGCGATCAACCTGTAGGAGCTGGCTTGCCTGCGATAGCGGTGGATCAGTTAATAAATTGTTGGCTGACACTCCGCCATCGCAGGCAAGCCAGCTCCCACAGTTGATTTATGTCGCTGCTGAAATCGCATCCGACTCTATAGCGCGCTCTTTAAGTGCTAACGCCAGAACCGCCCCCGCCAGGGCAATCGCCGCGCTCCACCACAACGCCAGTTCAATCCCGCCCGCCTGCGCCGCGCCCGTCGACCCTCCGGCATTCGCCAACGACACCAGCAACGCCAGCCCCAACGCACCGCCAATCTGCTGGCTGGTGGACGCCATGCCTGCCGCCACGCCCTGCTCGCCCGGCCGGATGCCCAGCCCGGCGGCCACCCACATCGCCGTCCAGGTCATGCCCTGGCCAATACTCAGGATGAAAATCCCCGGCAGCAACGACCAGAACCCCGCCCCCGTCGGCAACGCCACACATACCAAAGCGATACCCACCGCGCCCGCCAACTGGCCGCTGACCAGGGTGTTGCGCAACCCCAGACGCGCCAATGAACGCTCCGCCAGCCAGATGCCCGCGGTGCACACCAGCGTCGCCGGCAAAAACGCCAACCCCGCCTGCAACACGCTGTAGCCGTAGACCTGCTGGTAGTACACCGCCAGAAAGTAGTACTGCACGCCAAAGCTGCTCATGAACACCGCCGTCAACACCATGGCCATGCGCAACTCGCGATAGCCCAACAAGCGAAGCGGCATCAACGGATCACGGCCCCGGTGTTCGATCCACCCAAACAACCCGAGCAGCACCAACGCCAGGGCCATGCAGCCCAGGGTCGACGGCGCCGCCCAGCCCCACTCCGGCCCCTGCACCAGGGAGAACACCAGCAAGGTGCCGCCCAGCGTCACGGTCAACGCACCGCTGATATCAAAGTTGCGCCCGCGGGCCCGCTCGCCATCGGCGGGAATCCAGTAGCGCGCCGCCAGGGCACAGGCACCGGCCAACGGCACGTTCACCAGGAACACCGCTTCCCAGCCCCAGGCCTGGGTCAGCACGCCGCCGAGCAACGCGCCCAATGCCAGGCCCGCCGCAGACGCCGCGCTCCACACGGCAAACGCCCGATTACGCGCGGGCCCTTCGGCGTAGTGGGTGTTGATCAGCGCCAGCGTGGCCGGGAACAACAGCGCCCCACCCACACCCTGCACCGCCCGCGCCAGCACCAGCAGCAAGGCGCTGCCACCGAGCACCGCCGCCAGGGAAGACAGCGCGTACAGCGACTGGCCAAGCATGTACAAGCGCCGCTTGCCCAACAGGTCCGCCGCCCGACCGCCCAGCAACAGGAAGCCACCAAACGCCACGCTGTAGGCACTGACCACCCACTGCAATTGCTGGGCAGAAAAACCCAGGTGGCTGCCGATTTGCGGCAGCGCGACAAACACGATGGTCGCGTCGAGGGCGATGATCAGTTGCGCGGTTGCCAGCAGCAACAGCATCCAGCCAGAGGGTCGAGAAGAAGACATCACAGCGTCCTGCCTGAAAATGAGAGGCGCCAGTTTCTTTCATGCCCAACAGATGATAAATAGCCCTATCACTCTTTCAGTAATGACTTTAATCATGGATCTGAATGCTGTTCGCCTGCTGGTGCGCGTCGCCGAAACCCGCAGTTTCACTCGCGCCGCCGGAGACCTGGGGCTGACCCAATCGGGCTTGTCCCGGGCCATTTCCCGGCTGGAAAACCAGCTGGGTGTGCGCCTGCTGCAACGCAACACCCGCAGCGTCAGCCTCACGCCCGACGGGCAGATGCTGTATGAACGCAGCGCGCCGCTGCTGGCGGAACTGGCCGAAGCCGAGCGGCAAATGCTCGACCGCCGTGCCTCACCGTCCGGTTTGCTGAAGATCAGCACGCCCTCGTTGTTTGGCCGCAAGGTGGTGATGCCGGTAATCGGCGAGCTGACCCTGCAATACCCCGATCTGCGCATTGAAGCGGTAATGACCGACCGCCTGGTGGACATCGTCGACGAAGGCTTTGACGCCTTGCTGCGCACCGGCGACATCCAGGACCAACGCCTGATCGCCCGGGCACTGCCACCGCTGCGCTGGGTCACCGTCGCCTCCCCGGCTTATCTCGCGCGTTTTGGTACGCCGCAAACCGTCGATGAACTCCAGGACCACAATTGCCTGACCGTACGTAACCTGCGCACCAGCCGGCTGGTGGACTGGCAGTTCATGCTCGATGGCAGGGTGCAGGACGTGAGTGTCGAGGGGCGGTTGATCTTTGATATCGGCGATGCGCTGGTGGACGGCGCGCTGGGCGGATTCGGCATCGCCCAGGTGATGGACTTTGCGGTGCGGGAAGATCTGGCGGCCGGGCGCCTGGTGCCCTTGCTGGAGGAATTTGCCGGTCGCAGTCGGGCGATATCGCTGGTGTATCCGCCATCGCGGCAGTACTCGCCGAAGTTGACGGCGTTTGCCGAGGCGCTCAGCAAAACCCAGTGGTAACACAACCTTTGTGGCGAGGGAGCTTGCTCCCGCTCGGCTGCGCAGCAGTCGTATATCTACCGACCAAGTGTATTGGCAGGAAACAATGGGACCGCTTCGCGCTCCAGCGGGAGCAAGCTCCCTCGCCACAAAACCAGGCTGTACCGGAAGAATTGGCACTGGGCTTAAAGCTGTCGCCCATCAATCGGCTCACCAATCGTCAGGAAATGCCCGCCCGCCACATGGTGCAAGGTACGCAGCGCATCCTGCCCTTCGAAATGCCAGCGACCGTCGCTGAATACGCGCTCATCAGCCTGGGCGGCCACCACTTCGGCGAGGAACAGATCGTAGGTCTGCTGGTTATGCGGTTCCGGCAGCAAGCGGCATTCCAGCCACGCCACGCAGCCTTCAAGCATCGGCGCTTCGGTGTGTTCGCCGCTGAACGTCTGCAAGTCATATGCGGCGAACTTGTCGGTCTCGCTGCCGGTGGTGTTGCCCACGGTCTGCACGATATCAGCCTGGGCCGCACACGGTACGTTGAGCACGAAAGTGCCGGCGCCTTCGAGCAGTTGCCGGGTCCAGGTGGCCTTATCCAGCACGACGGCGACTTTGGGCGGCTCGAAATCCAGCGGCATCGCCCATGCCGCGGCCATGATGTTGCGCTGGCCGTTGTGCGCGGCGCTGACCAGTACGGTCGGGCCGTGGTTGAGCAAGCGGTAGGCCTTGGACAGCGGGACGGGACGGCGATGGTTAGGGCTCATGGACGAAAGGCTCGGAAAAAAAACCTACGATACCTCAAGCTTGAGCCCGGGTGACTAGCTGCTCAGTTGATTGGCGAATTGCCCTACGGCGCTGACCACTTTCTGGGCGCCGTCCTGGATCTCGACGATCACCGTGCCCGCCTCGGCCGCCAATGCCAGCCCTTGCTCGGCCTGCAGGCGGCCATCGGTCATCAGCGCCACTGCATCGCGGGCCATGTCCTGGTTCTGGCGCACCACGCCGACGATTTCCTCGGTGGCCTTGCTGGTACGCGACGCCAGTTGCCGAACCTCATCGGCCACCACCGCAAAACCACGGCCTTGCTCACCGGCACGGGCGGCTTCGATGGCGGCGTTGAGCGCCAGCAGGTTGGTCTGCTCGGCGATGCCGCTGATGGTCTTGACGATGCTGCCAATCACCTGGGACTGGGCGTTCAGCGCTTCAATGCCCTCACCCGCCTGCTCCATGTGCTTGGCCAGGTCGCGCATCACCTCCACCGCCTGGGTGACCACGGTGGTGCCGCGCTGGGCGCTGCTGTCGGTGTGCAGCGAGGTGCTGTAGGCGATGTTGGCCGCGTCGGCCACGGCCTGTTCCTGGTTGACCTGGTCGGTGATCACCGTGGCGAACTTGACCACTTTGTACAGCCGCTCGTTGGCGTCGAGCACCGGGTTATACGAAGCCTCCAGCCACACCACCCGCCCGTGGCTGTCCACTCGCTTGAAGCGGCCCGCGACGAATTCACCGGCGTTCAGGCGCTTCCAGAACTGCTGGTACTCGACGCTGCCGGCATCCTGCGGCTCACAGAATATCCGGTGATGTTTGCCCTGGATCTGCGCCAGGCTGTAACCCATGCCGTTGAGAAAACGGTCGTTGGCCGTCAGTACATTACCGTTGAGGTCGAACTCGATCACTGCCGTGGAACGCACCAGCGCGGTGATCAGGTTTTCGTGCTCGCGGGACGCCTCGATAGTGCGGGTCAGGTCGCTGGAGTACATCGAAATATGCTTGATACGCCCGTCACTGCCACGCACCGGTTGCACGATGGAGCGCAGCCACGCCTCATTGCCGTTGCCGCGCATCAGGCGTACGGAACCGGCGAAGTGTTCGCCACGCACCAGGGCGTTCGTGAAGCGCAGTTGAAAAGTGTCGTGCTTGACGTGCGCCGGCACCAGATCCTCGATCAGGCGGCCTTGCAGCTGGCTTGCCTGGTAAGCCATCTCTTGAAGGAAGATGGCATTGACGGATTCGATGCGCCCTTCGGGATCCAGGGTCAGGGCCATCATTTCGCTTTCCAGGCTCTCCTTGACCTGCTGCAAACTGGATAATTCTTCGCGAAGAGCAGACAGCTCCTGCTTGAGACGGGTGTTGAACATGGAGGCACCGGTGGGCAAATGAGGGCGGGATCTGACCTGCATCGGCGCTGCCGGCATTTTCTTAAGAGAGCTTTAGCCCATTGCCCAACTATATTTTTTCAGCCCCTCAACTGCCGTTGTTACGGCAGATGCCCATCACTTGGTAGTGGAGCGTGTTGAGCTTGCCGGTGGAGTCTTCGTAGGTCATGCGTGACGGCACCGCGCTGCACGAGCGGATCGGCGGCGTGACATTCACCACCTTGGCAATGTCCAGCTTCATGCCGTAGCGATACACCATCACCTCGGGCGCAGGCTTGCCCTTTCTGGCGGCGTAGGCGGCCATGGCTTGCTCATTGTTTTGCATCAATTGGGCGAAGGTGCGGTCGCCTCCACCTTCGGCCATCGCGCCAGCGGAAACGATCAGGGCCAATGCAGCGACAGTGGTTTTCAGGGTATTCATGAGGGCGTCCTCGTCTGACTTATTGAATTAAAAGTTCAGAGCAAGAATAACTAACCAAGCCTGTCGCAAAGTTCACCGACAGATTACTTATCCGTTATGTTTTATTGAAATTCCAAAATTGTAATCTGTGCGCCACCTCGCCGTTATCTCGTGTTTGCAACTATCTGCCCGGGCGCCATCACAACAAGAATGCCCCATCGATAAGAAGCTGATAGCTGCCACTACCGAGGAGCGCTACATGAGCACTAACCGCACATTTTCACTCTCCATGATTGCCGCCCTGGCGGGGCTCACCCCGCTGTCAGGCATGGCCGTGGAAGAAAAACCCGAAGGGTTTATCGAAGGCAGCACCTTGAACGTGCTGGCCCGCAACTTCTACTTCAACCGCGATGACCGCAAGGGCCAGTCGAGCCCCACCGGCAATGGCTATTCCGAAGCCTGGGCCCAGGGTTTTATCGGCAAGTTCGAATCCGGATTCACTCAGGGTCCGGTGGGTTTCGGCCTCGATGCGTTTGCGATGTATGGCCTGAAACTCGACTCCGGCACCGGCCGCAGCGGCGGCAAGGGCTCGTTCGGCGTACTGCCGGTAGACAGCGACAACCACCCCGAGGATGGCTACAGCAAGCTCGGCGGCGCGGTAAAAGTGCGTCTGCTGGATACCGTGATCAAGGCCGGTGACGTGTTCCCGCTGACCCCGGTGGTGGCCTACGGCGACTCGCGGGTGTTGCCGGAAAGCTTCCGTGGCGTCACCGCGCAAAACACCAGCATTGACGGCTTGAGCTTGCAGGCCGGGCACTTGAGCGGCATGAGCCAGCCTACTCAAAGCGGCATGGATAAAGGCTTCGCGACGTTTTATGCGGGCAAGGTGGATTCACCCTGGATCGGCTATGCCGGCGGCGACTACCAGGTGAACAAACACCTCAGCGTCAGCCTGTACACCAGCCGCCTGAAGGATGCCTGGGACCAGTACTACTTCGGCAGCGCCGCCAGCTACCCGCTGAACGATGACGTGTCGCTGTTTGGCGACTTCAACTATTACAAGGCCGTGGACGAGGGCAAGAAACGCCTTGGCGAGTTCGATAACAACATCTGGAGCGCCAGGCTCGGGGTCAAGGTCGGCGCCCACAGCCTGGCCCTGTCGCACCAGCGCAACAACGGCGATGACGACTTTGACTACCTGCGCATGTCGGACTCGATCTTCCTCAACAACTCGATCCAGTACAGCGACTTCAACTCGCCCAGGGAACGCTCGTGGATGCTCGCCTATAACCTCGACATGCAGGCCTTCGGCATTCCTGGCCTGACCTTCATGACCCGCTATGGCAAAGGTACCGGCGCCGACTACAGCAACGCCAACAGCGTGTACATGCGCCGTGACGCGGCCGGCGACCCGCTGACCGATCAACGCCGCTGGGAGCGGGATATCGAGGCGAAGTACGTGGTGCAGGGCGGTAACTTGAAAGACCTGTCGCTGCGTTTGCGCCAGGCGACCGTTCGCTCAAGTGCCTTTGAGTCGGACTTGGAAGAAGTTCGGTTGATTGTCGAATACCCATTGGCAATTCTGTAAATGAACACAACGGCAAATGCTTACATTCATTTGCCGTTGACTAACATCTGTTCACAAATTGAAGCCTGTCAGAACTGTAATATGCGCCTCACCTTCTCGTTAAGTTGCGCTTCATATACTGGTCACAACTAACGGCACACGCCTTATTTGGAGACACGTCATGAAGCCATCCCACCTGTTATTGATCAGTTTTCTCGGCGCCACTTCCACCCTCGCATTCGCCGACGACGGCGCCGACCGTTCCCGGCAGTTCCTCGCCGAGTTCCGCCAGCAACAGCAGCAGGTCCACGGTGAACAGTCCGTGGCCGAGACCGCGCCCGCCGACGCACAGAAGCAGTCGATCTGAACGGCGCACACCGAGCACATTCATCTCTGAAGCTTTTGTGTAGCTCCTTTGGAAAGAGATGAATTTTTAACGCCCCGGATGGGGCGTTTTTTTTGCCCGCCCGTTCTGCAACGCAACAACCAGTCACAAACTGGCTGATTGACCCTGTAGCTACTTCAGCCTTCAGGCTTCGGAAAATTCGAATTTCAGTCTCTCTCTATCAGTAAAAGGTAAACCCCCATGCGTATCCTTGTGGTTGAGGACGAGCAAAAAACCGCCGCCTACCTGCAGCAGGGCCTGACCGAAAGCGGTTACGTAGTCGACTGCGCCGCCAGCGGCGTGGACGGCCTGCACCTGGCCGGGCAACACGCTTATGAACTGGTGATTCTCGATGTAAACCTGCCGGCCAAGGACGGCTGGGAAGTGCTTGAGCAACTGCGCCGCGACAGCAACCAACGGGTGATGATGCTCACAGCCCGTGGCCGGCTGACTGACAAGATCAAGGGCCTGGACATGGGCGCCGATGATTACCTGGTCAAACCCTTCGAATTCCCCGAATTGCTGGCCCGGGTGCGCACGCTGTTGCGCCGCAGCGAGCACATACCGGTGCCGGAAGTCTTCCGCGTGTCGGACCTTGAACTGGACCCGCGCCGCCACCGCGCCTATCGCGGCACCCGGCGCATTGACCTGACCACCAAGGAGTTCGCGCTGCTGCATGTGCTGATGCGTCAGTCCGGCGAAGTGCTGACCCGCACGCAGATTATTTCCCTGGTGTGGGACATGAATTTCGACTGCGACACCAACGTGGTGGAAGTCTCCATCAGCCGCCTGCGGGCCAAGGTCGATGACCAGAGTGACGTCAAGCTGATCCATACCATTCGCGGCGTGGGCTATGTGCTGGAGGCCCGCCAATGAAAGCCAGCAGCCTGTCGATGCGCCTCGGGCTGACGGTGAGCCTGATGGGCGCGGGCCTGGTGGTGCTGCTCGCGACACTGGCCTACCTGGCGCTGACCCACGAGCTTGAGAAACTGGCGCGCAAGGGCCTGGAAAGCAAGATGGAGCAGATCCAGCACAGCCTCGCCCTCGGCCTGGACACCCGCGACATAAAGGCCCGCCCGCATTCGCTGATGGACCTGGTGATGGGGCATGACAATTTCTACCTGACCATCGTCGGCACCGCACCCGATGAAGCGGTGCTGCTGAGCGTCGGTGCCAAGCCACAGGAACCGTTGCTGACCGACTTCGCCCCACGCCAGACCCTCGGTTACCTGAACTGGGACGACAGCAACGGCAACCAGGTGCTCAGCGCCTCCAGCCTGATGCGCCTGTCCAGCGGCGAACGCGTGCGGGTGCTGCTGTCCCTGGACCGCAGGGACGATCAGGCATTGCTCAGTGCTTACCTGCGCTCCACGGTGATCGCCCTGCCGCTGCTGTTGCTGCTGATCGGCATCGGCGCGTGGTGGGTGGTGCAACGCGGGCTCGCACCGCTGCAACAGTTCAGCCGCGTCGCGGCCAAGGTCACCACACAGGATCTGACCCACCGCCTGGCTGTGGATAACTTGCCCAACGAGTTGGGCGAGTTGGCGCAGGGCATCAACTTCATGCTGCAGCGTCTGGATGGCGGTGTGCAGCAGCTGTCGCAGTTCTCCGATGACCTGGCCCACGAGCTGCGCGCACCGCTGACCAACTTGATGGGCAAGGCCCAGGTGACGTTGTCCCGAGAGCGCCCGCCCGAGGAGTACAAGGCGGTGCTGGAATCCAGCACCGAAGAAATGGAGCGGCTGGCGCGGATCGTTTCCGACATGCTGTTCCTGGCACAGGTCAGCCACCCGGCGGCGCGGGTTTCGTTTGCACCCGTGTCCCTGGCCGATGAAGCGCGCCGGGTGATGGAGCTGTTTGCGTTGAGTGCCGAAGACAAGCAACTGAGCCTGAGCCTTCACGGTGATGCCTCGGTGCATGGCGACCGCCTGATGATTCAGCGGGCGATTTCCAACTTGTTGTCCAATGCCATCCGTCATACGCCACACGCTTCCACGGTGTCGTTGCAGGTGGAAACCCACGGGCAGCAAGTCTCGCTGTCGGTGGGCAACCCGGGCCCGGGGATTGAAGCGCACCACCTGCCGAACCTGTTCGAGCGTTTCTACCGCGTCGACAGCAGCCGCGCCCGCTCCGAAGGGGGGACCGGGCTGGGGCTGGCCATCGTGCGGTCGATCATGACCCTGCATCAAGGCCGGGCAGAAGTCAGCAGCGAGCCCGGAGATTTCACTGTGTTTCGGTTGGTGTTTCCCCTTCATACCAACGCTATCTGCCAATAACCCATTGTGGCGAGGGAGCTTGCTCCCTCGCCACAGGTTATTGGTCAGGCATCAGGCGGTCTTCCTGTTCTTCACGCCGGTGCGCCCAGTGATACAGCGCCGGCAATACCAGCAGGGTCAGCAGCGTCGACGAAATAATCCCGCCAATCACCACCGTCGCCAACGGGCGCTGCACTTCGGCGCCGGTGCCGGTGGCCAGGGCCATGGGGATAAACCCCAGCGACGCCACCAACGCCGTCATCAACACCGGGCGCAAGCGCGTCAGGGCGCCTTCGTTGATGGCCACCGACAATGAGCGCCCCTCTTCCCGCAGGTTGCGAATGAACGCAATCATCACCAACCCGTTCAGCACCGCCACCCCCGACAGCGCGATAAAACCCACGCCCGCCGAGATCGACAACGGAATGTCCCGCAGCCACAGCGCCATGATCCCGCCGGTCAACGCGAAGGGAATCCCGGTGAACACCAGCAGCCCGTCCTTGAGGTTGTTGAACATCATGAACAGCAACCCGAACACCAGCAGCAACGCCACCGGCACCACGATGCGCAAGCGCTCGGAAGCTTCCTTCAACTGCTCGAACTGGCCGCCCCAGTTGGTCCAGTAGCCCGCGGGGATTTTCACCTGAGTGTCGATGGCCGTCCCGGCTTCCTCGACAAACGAGCCGATATCCCGCCCACGCACGTTGGCGCTGACGATCACCAGGCGCTTGCCGTTTTCACGGCTGATCTGGTTGGGGCCGAGCACCAGGTCCAGGCTGGCGACTTCCGACAGCGCGATAAAACCCAACTGCCCCGCCGCGTTATTCGCCAGCGCCGGGATCGGAATCAACAGCCGCGACAGGCCTTCGATATCGGTGCGCAGCGCGTCCGACAAACGCACGACCATGTCAAAACGCCGGTCGCCTTCGTACATCGTCCCGGCCTGGCGCCCACCCACGGCGACGGCAATCGTGTCTTGCACATCGCCCACGTTCAGGCCGAAACGCGCGGCCTTGTCGCGGTCGATATTGATGGTCAGCACCGGCAGGCCGGAGGTCTGTTCCACCTTCACTTCCGAGGCGCCCTTGAGGGTTTGCAAGGTCTCGGCGATTTCCCCGGCGGTCTTGTTGAGCACCGCCATGTCGTCACCAAACACCTTCACCGCCACGTCACTGCGCACGCCGGAAATCAGTTCGTTGAAGCGCAGCTGGATCGGTTGCGACAGTTCATACACGCTGCCCGGCACAATCGCACTGGCGCGCTGGATGTCGGCGATGATTGCCTCGCGGGACTTCTTCGGGTCGGGCCACTGGTCCTTGGGCTTGAGCATCACGTAGCTGTCGGAGATGTTCGGCGGCATCGGGTCGGAGGCGATTTCCGCGGTGCCGGTGCGGGCGAATACCCGCTCGATTTCCGGCACCTCGGCCATCAAGGTCTTTTCCAGTTGCTGCTGCATCTGTACCGACTGCGTCAGGCTGGTGCCCGGCACCCGCAACGCTTGTTGGGCGAAATCACCCTCGCTGAGGCTGGGGATAAATTCGCTGCCCATGCGACTGGCCACCAGTCCCGACGCAACGATGGCCAGCACCGCCAGGCCGAACACCAGCGGCCGGCGCGCCATCACCCAATCCAGCACCGGCGCGTAGACACGGCGTGCGCTGCGCATCACCAGGTTTTCCTCTTCCTTGACCTTGCCGGTGACGAACAGCGCAATGGCCGCCGGCACGAAGGTCACGGACAGAATCATCGCCCCCAGCAGCGCGATCACCACGGTGAACGCCATCGGGTGGAACATCTTCCCGGCCACCCCGGTGAGGGCGAAGATCGGCAGGTACACCACCATGATGATCAGTTGCCCGAAGATCAGCGCGCGCCGCGCTTCCTTGGCCGCAGCGAACACTTCATGCAGGCGCTCGCTGCGGGTCAGCAATCGCCCGTGGCGCTGCTGGGCGTGGGCCAGGCGGCGGATGGCGTTTTCGACGATCACCACCGCGCCATCCACGATAATCCCGAAATCCAGCGCGCCGAGGCTCATCAGGTTGGCGCTGACCTTGTTGGTAAACATCCCGGTAAAGGTGAACAACATGGCCAGGGGAATCACCATCGCGGTGATCATCGCAGCGCGGATATTGCCGAGGAACAGAAACAGCACCGCCACCACCAGCAGCGCCCCTTCGAAGAGGTTTTTCTTCACGGTGCTGATGGCTTTTTCCACCAGGTTGGTGCGGTCGTAGACGGTGACGGCCACCACACCTTCAGGCAGCGAACGGTTGATCTCTTCGAGTTTTTTCGCGACCGCCAGGGACACCGTGCGGCTGTTTTCGCCGATCAACATGAACACCGTGCCCAGCACCACTTCGCGGCCATTCTCCGTGGCGGCACCGGTACGCAGCTCGCGGCCAATGTCGACCTGGGCGACGTTGCGTACCCGAATCGGCGTACCGTCGGAAGTGGTGATGACGATGTTGGCAATGTCGTCGATGGACGCGACTTGCCCCGGCGCACGGATCAGCAATTGCTCGCCACTGCGCTCGATGTAGCCGGCGCCGACGTTGGCGTTGTTGCGCTCCAGCGCCGTGACCAGGTCGCCCAAGGTCAGGTTGTAGGCCGCCAGGCGCTTGGGGTCCGGGGCGATCTGGTATTCCTTGGCAAAGCCGCCGATGGTGTTGATCTCGGCCACCCCCGGCACGTTGCGCAGTTGCGGCTTGATGATCCAGTCCTGGATCACCCGCAGGTCGGTCGGCGTATAGGCTGAGCCGTCCTCCTTGCGCGCGCCGTCTTTCGCCTCCACGGTCCACAGGAAGATTTCCCCGAGCCCGGTGGAGATCGGCCCCATCATGCTTTCGATGCCATCAGGCAGTTGCTCGCGAGCCACCTGCAAGCGTTCGTTGACCAGCTGGCGGGCGAAGAACAGGTCGGTGCCGTCCTTGAAAATCACCGTGACCTGGGACAAGCCCGAGCGCGACAGCGAGCGGGTCTGCTGCAAGCCCGGCAGCCCGGCCATGGCGGTCTCGATGGGAAAGGTGATGCGCTGCTCGGTTTCCAGCGGCGAAAAACCCGCCGCCGCCGAGTTGATCTGCACCTGGACGTTGGTGATATCCGGCACGGCGTCGATGGGCAATTTCTGATAGCTGGCGATACCGACACCGGCCATCAACAGCACCGCCAACAGCACGATGATGCGCTGCTCGATGGCGAATTGGATAAGGCGCTCAAACATGGGGAATCACTCGCAGGATCAATGGGCGTGCTCGGCCGAGGCCTTGCCCAACTCGGACTTGAGGATGAAGCTGCCGACGGTGGCCACCTGCGCGCCGGCGTCGAGGCCCTGGCGCACTTCGACGAAACCGTTTTCGCTGACGCCCAGTTCGATATGCCGGGTCATGAAGCCGTCGCTGGTGCGCACGAACACCGAGGGTTTGTCCTCGACGGTCTGGATTGCCTCCTGGGGGACGGTGACCTTGGCCGGGTAGGTGTCGGTGGCGACCTGCACGGAAACGAACAGCCCTGGACGCCACGAAGCGTCGGGGTTCGGCACCGTGACGCGCACGGTGGCCGTGCGGGTCTGCTCCCCCAGCAAGTTGCCGACATAGGCCACGGTACCGAGCACTTCGGTGCCCATTTCCGAGGACGTGACCTTCACCGGTTTGCCGACCCGGACCTTGTTCAAATCCTTGGGGAACACGCCGAAGGTCACCCACACCTGGGACAGGTCCGACAGGGTGAAGGCGTTGCTGGTCTCGCTCACCACTTCGCCGACACCCAGGTGTTTTTCCACTACTACGCCGTCGAACGGCGCCCGCAGTTCGTAGCGATTGCCGCCGACCAATACGGCGCTGCCGCTCAGGGCGTTCATCTTTTGCCGGGCATTGTTCAGGGCGATTTCGGCCTCTTGCAGCGCCTGGCGCGCCAGCAGGTAATCCTGTTCGGCGGAGATCCTGTCCTGCCACAACTGGCGCTCGCGCTGGAAGGTGGTGCGGGCCAGTACCACCCGGCGCTCACTGGCCGCCAGTTCACTGCGCTGATCGGAAATCTGCTGGCTGGCGATCACCGCGAGCAGCTCGCCCTTCTTCACCGATTGGCCGAGGTTGACCTTCACCGACTCCACCACGCCGGCAGCACGCGGCACGATGTGGGAGGTGCGGTCTTCGTCGAAACGCACCTCGCCCGGCAGCGAAAGCACAGTGCTGATCTGCCGGGATTGCGCCGGGGCCAGTTGAATACCGGCGGCCTGGACCTGCTGTTCGGTCAGCTCGATCTTGCCTTCTTCTTCCGCCTCTGCCGCACCGCTGATGGCCGGCCACGCCAGCATCAGCGCAACGGCCAGTGCCATCCTGTGTTTGTTGTTCATGGAACGCTCCTGAAAAAATCAAAACCGGGCGAGGTCGCCGTAAATCCGTTCGATGCGCACCCAGGCTTCGGTGGCCTGGGCCGTCGCCGCGAGGTATTGGGTGCGGGCCGCAATCAAGGTGCGCTGGGCGTCGAGTACGTCGAGGAAGTTGAACTTGCCCATCTCGAAACCACGGGTGGCGCTGTCCACCGCGCTTTGTGCGGCGGGCAGGATCTGTTGGTTGAACGAGCGCACTTCGGTATTCGCGGTTTGCCAAAGGTCCAGGGCCTGGCGGGTTTCGGTGCGCAGGCGCAGTTCGGCGGCGTTGCGCAGGTCGCGGGCCTGGTCGGCACGGCGACTCGCGGCCAGCACGTTGCCCTGGTTGCGGTTGAACAGCGGGATCGGCATCGACACGCCCACCACGTTGACCCGCTCGCGCACGCTGGCGTCGTATTGGCTGCCGATGGACACGTCGAGGTCGGGAATGCGCTGGGCTTTTTCCAGGCCCAGGGCCGCTTCGCCCTGGACGATTTGCAGCTCGGCCAGGCGCAGTTCGGCGGTCTGTTCCAGGCGCGCCAGCAGCTGCGCGGGCGACGGTAATGCCGGGGCGGCCTGGGCTTGGGTGGCGACGGCCTGGAAATCGGTGCTGGCCGCGCCAGTACTGGCGGCGAGACGCCGGTAGGCATCGGTCAGGCCCATCTGCGCGCGGTTGAATTCCAGGCGGATTTCCGAGAGTTGCACCTGGGCCCGGGTGGCTTCCACCGGGGACGTTTTGCCGGCGGTGACGCGACCATTGGCCACCACCAGGCCGCGCTCGGCCAATGCCAATGAGCGCTGGGCCAGGTCGAGGCGTTCCTGGGCGCGAAGTGCACCGTAGTAACCGTCGATGACCTCCGCTCGCAGACCGTTGCGGCGCTGTTCCAGGGTGAGTGCGGCCGCCTCCTGGGCACGGGTGGCGACATCAATCCGGGCGCCGCGCTTGCCACCCAGTTCCAGGGTTTGGCTCAGTTTCACAGTGGTGGTGCGCGAGTTGCGGCGGGTGTCTTCGGCATCCCAGGAGGCCACCGGATTCGGGATCAAACCGGCCTGCTGGCGACCGCCTTGGGCGATGTCGATTTCCCACTGCGCAGCGGCCATGTCGGGGTTGTTGGCGAAGGCGGTTTGCAGGGCCGATTCGAGGGTCAGGGTTTGCGCGTTTGCGCCCTGGACCGTCATCAGCAACAGCACCGAAGCGCCGATAAACGTGCGGACAAAAGTTGGCATAACAAGAGTTCCATGCCCATGAGTTAACAGGTGGGCAATGTAACTTTCGGTACTTATCAGAGGAGTGGCCAGAACATTACAAATCCGTTAGCAACGGCTCTGGCGCGGGCTTTTGCTTTAAGCTCCGGGCAACTTTTCCACTGCCCAGCGGGATCCTCGACATGCGTATTCTGGTTATCGAAGACGAACCTAAAACCGCCGATTATCTACATCAGGGATTGAGCGAAAGTGGCTATATCGTCGACTGTGCCGCCACTGGCGCCGACGGCCTGCATTTGTCTCGCCAGCACGCCTACGACCTGGTGATGCTCGACGTGAATTTGCCGTTGATGGATGGCTGGGACGTGCTGCAACGCATCCGCCAGAACAGCAGCACCCGCATCATGATGCTGACCGCCCAGGGCCGCCTCGCCGACCGGATCAAGGGCCTGGACCTGGGCGCCGATGATTACCTGGTCAAGCCGTTTGAGTTCCCCGAATTACTCGCGCGGGTGCGCACCTTGATGCGCCGCAGCGTGCATTCGCCGGTGCCGGATGTGTTGCGGGTGGCCGACCTGGAATTGGATCAGGGCCGCCACCGGGCGTTTCGCGGTTTGCAGCGCATCGACCTGACCACCAAGGAGTTCGCCCTGCTGCACCTGCTGATGCGCCAGAGCGGCGTGGTGCTGTCGCGCACGCAAATTATCTCGTTCGTGTGGGACATGAACTTTGATTGCGACACCAATGTGGTGGAAGTGTCGATCCGCCGCCTGCGGGCGAAGATCGATGACCCGTTCGAGCGCAAGTTGATCCATACCTTGCGCGGCGTGGGTTATGTGCTGGAAGACCGTGAGTGACGGTCAGGCGTGCACCTCGTCGTGCTCGTCGTGCTGAAAACCTTCGCCCTCGATCTGGATCGTGGCGTGGGAAATATCGAATTGTTCATGCAGTAACTCCGTCACCTGGCTGAGGATCTGTTGCTCGCTGCCTTGCGCCGAATCCGCCACCAGATGAGTACTCAGCACATTTTTGCCGCTGGTGAGGGCCCAGATATGCAGGTCGTGCACGTCCTTGACGCCGGGAACGCCGCGAATCGCCTGCTCCACCTTGTCGATATCAATGCCATCCGGCACACCTTGCAGCAGCACGTTCATGCTTTCCTTGAGCAGCGTCCAGGTGCGGGGCAACACCCAGAAGCCAATCGCTGCCGCCACCACCGAATCCACCCAGCCCCAGCCGGTGTACATGATCACCAGCGCCGCGATGATCACGCCGATGGAGCCGAGCATGTCGCTCCAGACCTCCAGGTAAGCGCCCTTCACATTCAGGCTTTCGCCGCTGGCCGCACTCAGCAATCGCATGGAAATCAGATTGACCACCAGCCCCAGCACCGCGATCACCAGCATGCCGGTGGACTGGATCTCGGCGGGCGCCTGCAAGCGTTGATACGCCTCATAAAGAATGTAGAACGCCACGCCGAACAACAGCAGCGCATTAAACGCTGCCGCCAGGATCTCGAAACGCGCATAGCCGAAGGTGCGCTTGCGGTCGGCGGCGCGCTTGGCGACCTGGATCGCCACCAGGGAAATCCCTAGCGCCAGGGCGTCGGTCATCATGTGCGCGGCATCGGACAACAGCGCCAGGCTGCCGGTGATAAAGGCGCCGATCACCTCGGCGATCATAAAGCTGCCGGTCAGTGCCAATGCGATCCATAACAGCCGTTCGTGGCCGGCGCGTACCTGGGCGTGGCTGTGTCCTGCGCTCATGAAATGTCCTCGTGGGTCGTGGTCCGGTTGATCATAGAGCTATAGGCCAAAACCACCGGCACGAATTGCAAAATTGTCATCTCGCCGTCAGCTGGGCGTTAAGCCATGCGCACCAAAATTGAACATGAACGCTCTGGAACCGTTGTATCAGGTATGCTTTTCGAGCAGGAAACAAAAAGAAACACATTAGCCAACCTGTTCGATAAGGAGTCCCGTTTTGGAGTTATCGACTGCCGCGTGGATGGTTCACGACACCCGCCTCATGTTCTGCGTATTACTGGCCATCGCCAGCATCATTGTGTTGATCAGCGCGACCAAGCTGCCGCCCTTCCTGTCGATCCTGATCGGTACGTTTATCGCCGGTGTC
Source organism: Pseudomonas sp. KK18 (assembly GCF_037094675.1). Taxonomy (NCBI): domain Bacteria; kingdom Pseudomonadati; phylum Pseudomonadota; class Gammaproteobacteria; order Pseudomonadales; family Pseudomonadaceae; genus Pseudomonas; species Pseudomonas sp. KK18. Next base: position 1,058,278 of record NZ_CP146605.1, on the reverse strand, counting down.
GGCGCGGGCTTGCCGCCGGAAGAAGTGGCCAAGGCCTTCAGCAAAGGCGCCGGGGCGATTCTCGGTGAAGCCGGGATCATCATTGCCCTGGGCTCGATGCTCGGCGCGTTGATGGCCGAGTCCGGCGCTGCCGACCGTATCGCCACCACCCTGCTGGGGTTGGGCAAGGGCAAGTCGTTGCCCTGGGTGATGGCGCTGGTGGCGATGGTGATTGGCTTGCCGCTGTTCTTCGAAGTGGGCCTGGTGATGATGGTGCCGATCATCTTTGTGATGGCCAAGCGTTCGAACCAGCCGCTGCTGAAAATCGCGATCCCGGCGCTGGCGGGGATGACCACCCTGCACGCCTTGATGCCGCCGCATCCGGGGCCGCTGATTGCGGTGGGCGCATTGCACGCCGACCTGGGCCTGACCATGTTGCTGGGCTTCTGCCTGGCGGTACCGGCCGTGATTCTGGCCGGCCCGTTGTACGGCAACTGGCTGTCCAAGCGCATGCACGTGGATGAGCCGGCCGACATTGGCGCGCTGTTCAGTGCTCCGCCCAAGGCGCCGCGCCAGCCGAGTTTTGGTGTGTCGCTGCTGATCATCCTGTTGCCGGTGATCCTGATGCTCGGCAGCACCCTGGCCAAGGTTGCCATGTCGCCGGAAAGCCCGGTGGCACTGACCTTGAAGTTCCTCGGTGAGCCGTTGATCGCGCTGGGCCTGGCGGTGATTGCCGCGGTGATCTGCCTGGGCTGGGCCAGCGGCATGCCGCGGGCCGATGTCGGCAACACCCTGCGCAAGGCGCTGGCGCCGATCGCGGTGCTGTTGCTGACCATCGGCGCCGGTGGCGGGTTGAAGCAAACCCTGCTGGATGCCGGCGTGAGCCAGACCATCAGCAAGGTGGCCGAAGGCGCGCACATGCCGTACCTGTTGCTGGCCTGGTTGATTGCGGTGGCGCTGCGTCAGGCCACGGGGTCGGCGACCGTCGCCACCACGACAACGGCGGGCATCCTCGCGCCGATGATGGCGGGATTGGCGGCGACGCAAAGCTCACTGGTCGCCCTGGCGATTGGTGCCGGCTCGGTGTTCTTCTGCCACGTCAACGATGCCGGCTTCTGGATGGTGCGCGAATACTTCGGCTTGCAACTGAAGCAGACGATCTGGGTGTGGTCGGTGTTGCAGACCATTGTGTCGGTGGTGGGCCTGGTGGGCACATTGCTGATGTGGCACTTCCTGACGTAATGATCGTTCCCACGCTCCGCGTGGGAATGCATCCGTGACGCTCCGCGTCACACGAGCCGACGCGGAGCGTCCAGTGAGGCGTTCCCACGCAGAGCGTGGGAACGATCAGGTGGGTAGGCGCTTGCCAAAATGCGCCGCACTCACTGCGCCCACCGCGCCCATCACCACGCAATACCCCACGCAGATCCACGGGCTGGTCGGCATCAGCGCGATCAACATCAGCGGCGTGGTACTCGCCCACAGCGCATAGGCAATGTTGTAGGTGAAGGAAATCCCCGAGACGCGCACCTGCGCCGGGAACAGGCTGACCATCACCGACGGCACCGCGCCCACCACCCCGCAACTCAAGCCGGCAATTGCATACGCTGCGCCCAGCCACACGCCACCGGCAATCAGGCTCGCATAGAGCACGGCAATCCCCACCGGCAGCAGCAGGCTATAGACCAACACCGCACGCCAGGCGCCGATGCGGTCCACCAGCAGCCCGGCCAACACGCAACCGATATTCAGGAACACGATGCCCAACGCGCTCAGGGCGAAGGTGTGGCTGGGGCTCATGCCGAAGGTTTTCTGCATCATGGTCGGGGTGATCACCACCAGTACGACGACGGCCGAGGTGAGCACGCAGGTGAGGATCATCGCCGGCAGCAGCGCGCTGCGATGTTCCCGCAGGACGGTACGCAGCGGCAGTTCGGCGCCGGCCTGGCGACGGGCCTGCATTTGCAGGAACACCGGGGTTTCGCTGAGCCAGCGCCGCAGCCAGACACCGATCACGCCGAACACGCCGCCGAGCAGGAACGGGAAGCGCCAGGCGTAGTCGAGGATTTCGGCCGGGGTGAAGACTTGCGCCAGCAGCGTCGCCGTCAGCGCGCCGAGCAGGTAGCCGAAGGTCAGCCCGGCCTGGAGGAAGCCCAGGGCATAACCACGATGGTTGTCCGGAGCGTGTTCGGCGACAAACACCCAGGCGCTGGGCACTTCCCCGCCCACTGCCGCGCCCTGGAGGATGCGCAGCGCCAGCAGGATCAAGGGCGCGAAATAACCGATGTGTGCGTAGGTGGGCATGATGCCGATCAGCAGGCACGGCAGCGCCATCATCAGGATGCTCAGGCTGAACACTCGTTTGCGCCCCAGGTGATCGGCGAAGTGCGCCATCAGGATTCCGCCCAGCGGGCGTGCCAGGTAGCCCGTGACGAAGATGCCGAAGCTTTGCAGCAGGCGCAGCCACTCGGGCATTTCCGGCGGGAAAAACAGCTGGCTGAGGGTCAGCGCGAAAAATACGAAGATGATGAAGTCGTAGATTTCCAGGGCCCCGCCCAGGGCAGCCAGGCCCAGGGTTTTGTAGTCGGAGCGGGAGAAACGCTGCGCCTGTGGATAAGAGGTGGCAGTCATGGAAAAGCTCGGCAGACAAACAAAATGGCCTGCAGGTTATGAGCTGGGCCCGGTGATGGCAATCTCGCCGGATATATTTGCTTTACTCATTGATCAATGAAGATAACTACATTCCCAAATGAATAGCCGTAGAGGAACATGCAGCAAAACTGCCGCCCCCATAATAAATACAAATAGAGGTACTGAACGTGGCCGATGCTATCGAAGACAGCCGCTACGCCCGATTCGCCCTGCGTTGTTCAAACTTCGCCGAGCGCTGGTTCCCTGACTCCTGGGTGTTTGCCGCCCTCGCCGTGATCATTGTCGCCGTGGCGACCCTGGGCATGGGCGCCGCGCCGACCGAGGCCGCCAAGGCGTTTGGTGACGGTTTCTGGAGTTTGATCCCGTTCACCATGCAAATGGCCTTTGTGGTGATTGGCGGTTACGTGGTCGCCAGCTCCCCGCCCGCCGTGAAATTGATCGACCGCCTGGCGCGCATCCCGAAGAACGGCCGTTCTGCCGTGGCCTGGGTGGCGCTGATTTCGATGGTCGCCTCGTTGCTCAACTGGGGCCTGTCCCTGGTGTTCGGTGGTTTGCTGGTGCGTGCGCTGGCCCGGCGTACGGATTTGCGCATGGATTACCGCGCGGCCGGTGCTGCGGCCTACCTCGGTCTCGGTGCTGTTTGGGCGCTGGGGCTGTCGTCGTCAGCGGCGCAGTTGCAGGCCAACCCGGCCAGTTTGCCGCCGTCGATCCTGTCGATCACCGGGATGATCCCGTTCACCGACACCATCTTTCTGTGGCAGTCCGGCGTGCTGTTGCTGGCGCTGATCGTGGTGTCGCTGATCATCGCCTACGCCACCGCGCCCGGGCCGAACTCCGCCCGTGACGCCAAGGCTTGCGGTATCGACCCGGCCTTCAACATGCCCAAGCCGCAACCGCCGACCCGTCCGGGCGAGTGGCTGGAGCACAGCCCGTTGCTGACCATCCTGCTGGCGTTGCTGGCCGCCGGTTGGTTGTTCCATGAATTCTCGACCAAGCCGGCGATCAGCGCGATCTCGGGGCTGAACACCTATAACTTCCTGTTCCTGATGGTCGGTGCCCTACTGCACTGGCGTCCGCGCAGTTTTCTCGATGCGGTGGCCCGTGCGGTACCCACCACCACCGGGGTGCTGATCCAGTTCCCGCTGTATGGCTCGATTGCCGCGCTGATGACCGTGGTGAAAGGCAGTGACGGCGCGACCCTGGCGCACCACATCTCGACCTTCTTCACCTCGATCGCGTCCCACGACACCTACGCGCTGTTGATGGGCGTGTACTCGGCGGTGCTGGGCTTCTTTATCCCGTCGGGCGGCGGCAAGTGGATCATCGAGGCGCCGTACGTGATGCAGGTCGCCAACGACCTGGAATATCACCTGGGCTGGGCGGTGCAGATCTACAACGCCGCCGAAGCGCTGCCGAACCTGATCAACCCGTTCTATATGCTGCCGCTGCTGGGCGTGCTGGGGTTGAAGGCGCGGGACTTGATCGGTTTTTCGTTTGTGCAGCTGCTGGTGCATACGCCGCTGGTATTGTTCCTGCTGTGGGCGTTGGGCACGACGCTTAAATATTTGCCGCCGGTGATGCCTTAATTATCTGAAGCTGCACCCGCTCTTCAGGCGGGTGCGGTTGGCAGGTTGTTCAGCAGCTCAGGTAGCGCGTGCTGAACCGTGTCCCATACCACTTCAAGATTTATGTCGAAGTAACCATGGGCAATCCGGTTGCGCATCCCGCGCATACTGCGCCAAGGCACCTGCGGTTGGGCGGCTGCAAACTCTGGATGTTGATCCATTATTTTGGTCGACGCTTCGCCGATGATGATCAAACTCATGATCACGGCTTGTTGGGTACGCTTGTCTTCAAAAAACTCAGGTTGCTCACCCCTTCGACAAAGGTGATCGCGTCGGACGATGCCTGGCGCATGTGCTCCAGGTAGTCGCCAATCCGATTTGAGATCATACGGGCCGGGCCTCAGCCAAGACTTGAGCACGAAACTTCAGAGGCAGATCGCCAGGCGTCAGCAAATCGACGTTTACCCCGAGCAAGTCTTCCAACTCCACCTGCAGCCCACCAAGGTCAAAAAGGGTCGCTCCCGGTAGCGCATCAACCAGTAAATCGAGATCACTGCCGTCTTTATCAGTCCCCAACAAAACGGACCCAAACACCCTTGGGTTGGAGGTATGGAAACGTCCTACTACTTCACGCACGGCAGCCCTCTTGAGATCCAGGGCAGTTGAAGGTTTCATGGGGCACCTCTGCGGTATGCAATATCGGGCCAGTCTAGCAGTGCTTGGGATCAGGAAGCATGCCCACATGATCACACCGCTGTCTTCGTTCCGTCACATTCCATTGCTACCGTTCCGGCGAAACATATTGCAACAACTAACCCGCATGGACTCCCAGCAATGAGCGACGAGCACAAAGACCGCCCTTCCCAAGACATTGAAGCCAAACCGCCAGTCGACACCAGCCGGCGGCGCTTCCTGGGAGGCGCGGCCGTGCTGGGCGTGGGTGCGACCCTGAGTGCCTGCGGCAATACCAGCGAGGCACCCGGCAAGCCGGTGGACCGCCCGCTGACGCCGCAAGAGCTGGACAAGGCCCTGCAGGAACAGGTTAAAACCGTGGTGGTGATCTACGCCGAAAACCGCAGCTTCAACAACCTGTTTGCGGATTTCCCCGGGGTCGAGAAACCATTGTCGGCCCTCGCCCCTGCGGACTATCAGCAGCGCGACCGCGACGGCAGCCTGCTGAGCACCCTGCCCCCGACCTGGGGCGGCGTGTTGCAAGTTGGCCCGCAGACCGTGGATGGCGTCACGTACCCCAGCGAAGTGCAATACCAGGAAAACCTGCCCAACGCTCCGTTCGCCCTCAAAGGCCCGAACGGCGAAGACCAGCCCCTGAGCCTGGTCACCCGGGATTTGTGGCATGTGTTCTATCAGAACCAGATGCAGATCAACGGCGGTAAAAATGACGCGTTCGTCGCCTGGGGCGACTCCGGCGGCCTGCTGATGGGCCATTACGCCCAGAGCCGTTACGCCCTGCGCTTGTGGGACGTGGCGAAGGAGTTTGTGCTTTGCGATAACTTCTTCCAGGGCGCGTTTGGCGGCTCGTTCCTCAACCACCAATACCTGATCAGCGCCACCCCCCCGGTGTACCCAAACGCTGCGCAATCGGTGGCCAAGGCACAGATCGCCACGCTGCAAAGCGACGACCCGACCGACCCGCGCCTCAAGCCTCTGGACAAGTCCCCGGCCAGCGCCATGACCGGCCCGCCGCAATTCGGCCCCAGCGCACTGACCCCGGACGGTTTCGGCGTGAACACCCTGGCCCCGCCTTACTGGCCTACCTGGATTCGCGACCCCGAGCGCCCGGATTACTCCAAGCCCGACTTGCCTAACGTGCTGGTGCCACAAACCCACGAGCACATCGGCGACAAACTGTCGAAAAAGAACGTCGACTGGGCCTGGTACGCCGGTGCGTGGCAAGCAACGCTGGATCAGTTCAAGGACTCGGGCGGCATTCCGAAGATTCCGAACTTCCAGTACCACCACCAGCCCTTCAACTACTTCAAGCAGCAAGGCCCGGAAAACCCGGCTGAGCGCAATAAACGCCTGCGCGATGGCGGCCTGGGGGATGACGCCAGCACCAACAAGTTCTTCGCCGATGCCCAGGCCGGCAAGCTGCCTGCGGTGACCTTCTACAAACCCCAGGGCAACCTGAATATGCACGCCGGTTACGCCGACGTCGCTTCGGGCGACCGGCATATCACCCGCGCCTTGAAGGTGCTGCAGGAAAGCCCGCAGTGGAAGAACATGGTGGTGATCGTCACCGTCGATGAAAACGGCGGCTGGTGGGACCACGTTGCACCACCGAAAGGCGATCGCTGGGGCCCTGGCACGCGGATCCCGGCACTGGTGGTCTCGCCGTTCGCGCGCAAGGGCACGGTGGACCATACCGTCTACGACACCGCGTCGATCCTGCGTCTGATCACCCGGGTGTTCCAGCTGGAAACCCTCGACGGGCTCAAGCAGCGTGACGACGCCATGACCGCGCGCGGCCAAAAGCCCATGGGGGATTTGACCAACGCCCTGCACTTCAAGGTGTAGACGCACTTGCTCAAAAGCGACAAGCGCGCAGTTTTTCTACGCGCTTTTCCCGGTCAACCGCTACTGTGTGAGGGTGGGCATTCACCCCGCGCAGACGGGCTTTCGCTGACAGGGAACCATCCATGTTCAAACTCACCAGGTTGTCCTTCACCCTGGCCGCACTGACCTTGAGTGCGGTCGTACAGGCTGACATCACCGTACCGCTGGGTACCCCGCAACGGGTCACCCAGTTGTTCGCGTACCCGAACAATTGCAGCGTCATCTGTTTTCGTCCCTGGACGCTGGAACAGACCGTCGAGCACTACCTGAACCAGAGCCTGCAACGCGACGGTTACAGCCGGGCCAAAGTCAGCGTCAAGACCGAGCATGACCAGGTGCTGGCCACGTTCAGCGGTGTGCCAGACGGTTATGGCCAGCCGTTGACCACCTTGCTCGATACCGCCGACCTGGCTTACCAGGGCGCCAGCAAACTCAATGGCGATGGCAAGTGGCAGTTCAACTGGTACCTGTTCCTGCCGCTGGGCATGGCCCTGGAAAACCGCAAGAGCATCGAGCTGCTGCACTTCCCGCCGGATTATTCCCTGACCCACTTCCAGGACTACCTGGAGTCGGCCACCACCGACCGCTGGGCGACCTTGCTCACGGCCAACGGCATCCCGGCGCCCCAGACGCCGGAATACCAGACCATCATCGACATCGCCCCGATCGCCGCCCCTGCCACGGCGGGCAAGGACCTGGAAGGTGTGTACGGTTACTTCACCGACTATCAGACCCGGATGGTCAAGGAGCTGAGCCAGCACGCGGGCGGCGCGTTGCCGATGGTGGCCTTCGGCGCGCCGGTGCGCAGCTGGATCAAGCAGCAATACGGGCAAACCGTTGCCGTACTGGGCCTGGCGCAAATCAGCCCGGCCGTCGGGAGCCAGGTCGCCGTACTGGGTGCCAATCACCCGAGCTACATCTGGTATGCCGCCAACCCCGACACCTATGACGGTGACGAGCAAAAGGCCGACGAGGCCGGTTTGAAGGTGATGGGCCAGGACTTGAGCGCCGCCTGCTGGCAGGCCTCGATGGGCCAGAAGCCAGCCAGCGATCCGAATGTGCAGCTCAAAGGCTGCATGAACACCTGGCAGGTAACGCGCAAGGAGCAGACCTGCGAACTGTTCTACACCTCTATCCGCGAGCTGACGCCCGATCAAGCGAACGCCAAGTGTGCCCAGCCGGCGATCAAGACCCAGCTGAGGCAATTGAAAAGCGCAGTGCCAGAACCGGCGATTGAAGCACCGGCGCTCTGAAGCAGGCTGCAAGAAGGGCATTTTCCTACATAAAAGATAGCCAATTTCTACTGTCAGATTTGACAGTAGAAATTGGTTCCCACTTAAGCGAGTCTTGAGCCGCGCCCATCCGCTGCAAGACTGGCAGTCAAGACACCACCGGCAGGTCGATGCAGCCCCTCCTGGAGAGTTATGAAAACTCAAGCCATGGACAAGGCTAAAACCGCTGTGAGCAAGTGTCTTTACCCGTTCGCGACCGCCCTCGCCGAACACGGCTACCCCCGCGCTCGCGACTATGAAGTGGTGCGTACCCGAGACGGTTCAGGCGACGGAATCAAGACCCGCGTCGCCTTTGACAGCCGCCTGTGTATCGCCAGGGTGTCCGGCTACGCATTGAATGAGCGGCGCCTGCATACGGTGCAGATGTCCTCGCGTATCCACTTGTACGACCCTTGGTTCAGCGGCCTGCTTTCGCATTCATGCAACCCGAACGCGTTTCTCGACATGACGTACCTGGAACTGTGGTCCGTTCAGCCCATTCCCGCTGGTGCCCTGCTGACCATGGATTACGCCCACACCGAGGACGTATTGTTCCGACAGTTTCGCTGCCAGTGCGGCGAGCTCAACTGTCGGGGCTGGATCACCGGCATGAAGGAGCCGTTGAATCCCGAGGGTCAGCAATTCATGGAGCAGTGGCGCGAACGCAAAAGCCCTTAGACCGCACCCAGCGGGCGCAGGCGGTATTGCGGCGGCAGTTGCTCGAAGCCACTGATGGTGGTGTTCAGGCTTTTCCAGCGGCCGTCCTTGATCCCGTAAATGCAGCCATGAACCGACAGGCTCTGCCCGCGGTGCCAGGCGTTCTGCACGATGCTGGTGTGGCCGACGTTGGCCACCTGCTGGATCACGTTCAGTTCGCACAGGCGGTCTACGCGTTCCTCTTCCGTGGGCAACTGGGCCAGTACGTCGCGGTTTTCGTAGTACAGGTCACGGATGGTGCGCAGCCAGCCGTCGATCAGGCCCAACTGGTTGTCCTGCATCGAGGCGCGTACGCCACCGCAGCCATAGTGGCCGGTCACCAGGATGTGTTTGACCTTGAGCACGTCGACTGCGTACTGGATCACCGACAGGCAATTGAGGTCGGTGTGCAATACCACGTTGGCCACGTTGCGGTGCACAAACAGGTCGCCAGGCAGCATGCCGACGATCTCGTTGGCCGGTACCCGGGCGTCGGAACAGCCGATCCACAGGTATTCCGGGGTTTGCTGGCGGGCGAGCTTGGCGAAGAATTCGGGATCTTCCTGTTTGATCGCATCCGCCCAGCGTTCGTTGTTATCAAGCAAGTCTTGTAGTTCGTTCATCAGGGAAAGCCTCAGGAATGATGCGCAGTTTTGACACTCGACCGCCCGTCCGGGTCACGCCAACAATAAAGATAGCCGGCGGCAATTTCTTGAATCTTGGGGAGCCATGCCTGTCCACACACTATAAGCCCCACAGTATGAGGAATCGCCATGACTGAATCACGACGTCCCTACGGCGCTACACAGCCGGAACCGATTGATGACAACGAAGATCGCATGGGCGAAATGCGCGAGCTGGATTTTGACAAGGAGGAGCCGACTGCGGAAATCGGCGACGAAATTCCGCCTCGGGAGCGTGAGCACCTGATGCCCGACGAACGGGTGCGCGAAGCCGGGATGACCGGTGCTTCCACTGACGATCATGACTCAACCGATGATGACATGAGCCCGGAAACGCTGATCCATGAGGATGGCGCGCGGGATGCGCAGGAAGCAGGTGAAGACCATCCGGCGGATTACGATTTGAGTATCGTCGATGAAGACGAGATCGGCGGCGGCAATGGCCTGGATGAGGCCGAGTTGGCCGATATCGATCCAGTAGACGGCAACCGCTGACACCCTGCCGAACTGAATGTGGGAGCGGGCTTACTCGCTCCCACCAAGCCCGCTCCCACATTGGGCCCTGTGTTTAGTCGACCAGGGTGCAGGCCATCACCACCGCATCTTCGCGGCCACCGACGGCGGGGTAATAATCCCGCCGACGGCCAATTTCGTTGAAACCATAACGCTCGTACAGCCGGAACGCGCCGGTGTTGCTGTCGCGCACTTCCAGGAAACATTCCCGCGCCTTGGCCTCGTAGGCCCGGGACATCAGGTGCTCCAGCAAGCTCAAGCCCAGGCCACGGCCCTGGTTTTCCGGCTTGACGGTGATGTTCAGCAAATGCGCTTCATCGAGGATGATCTGCACCACCCCGTGGCCCACCTGCTGCTCACCTTCAAACATCAGCCAGATCTGGTACTTGCCCAGCCCGTCGAGAAAAATCCCGCGGGTCCAGGGGTGGCTGAACGCTGCGTATTCAATCTTCAGTACAGCGTCGAGGTCCGCCTCGGTCATCGGGCGGAAGGATAAAGCTTCACTCATCGGTACTTTTCCAGCGCGCCATCAGCCGGCGCATGGCTTGCCAGACATCAGCCTTACGCTGTGGCTCTTCCATTAATAGTTCCAGGCCCGGCAGGGCCCAGACGGAGCCCAGGCCTTCGACCTGCAGTTCGCGGTACCAGGCCTCGGCATTCGCTTCGCCGGCAAAACGCACGGCGGGCAGGCCGATCAGCCACAGGCACACGCAGGGTTCGTCTTCCAGGCGCGCCGAGACAAAACCTTGCACAAAATCCCGTGCGGCTTCCGGGCCCTGGTCCATGGTGCCCCGGGCCAGCAGCGGCCAGCGCACCGGCTCGCCAACGATTTGCGGACTGTCGGGCAGGCCGGCGGCGCGCAACATGTCCTTGAGCAGCAGATAGGCTGGGTCGCGGGCCTGGAAGCGCTCGCCTGTGGGTAACTCCACCAGCAGCAGGCATCGCCCGGCCCGCAGCAGTTGCAGGGCAAAGCGTGGCGGCGGTACGACCGGAGCCTTGACCACGGCAGGTGCCTCTTCGGCGACGACCGGCTTGGCCACCGGCGACGGGCGCGGCACTTCGACCTTTGGCCGGACCACCGGGGTTTCTGCCACGGGCTTGACCAGCGGCACCGGCGCAGCCGCCTCCTCACCCGAAGGCTCGAAAGCCTCGAACGGTTCCGGGGCCTCCAGCAGCTCGGGCCGCGAAGGGGCGGCGAACGGTAATTCAGTGCGCGGCAGCCAGTTGACCACCTGCATGGCGGTCAAGTAAGCGCGACGTCGGGACTCGATAAGCAAAGGTCGGCCACTTGTGGATAACTAAAGAACAGGGATTCTACCGCCCTTCGACGAAGATCGCCCGCAGTTGATCGTTCCGGTGAGCGCCTCACGACCGGCTGTGGATAAATCCCGGCACCGATGCAGTACAATCGCTGCTTTTAATCGCTAACCAGCCGGCCATTCCGATGATCGAACCCAAGCGCGTCTTGCGCGCCCTCGCCGAACACTGGGCCCTGCTTGAGCCACTGTGCGAACACTTCGACCAAGGCACCCTGAGCCTCAGCGAACTGCGCGCCCAGCTGGCCGCCCAACAACTGGACAGCACGCCACAGGACATCACCAGCCTGCTGGACGTGTGGATTCGCCTGGATATCCTGGTGCCTGTCGCCAAGAGCCCGAACCGTTTCGAGCTCAACGCACAGATCCACGACTTCCTGGCGTATCTTCGCAAGGAGCACCGGCTAGGCCTGTGCCTGGAAATCGAAGCCTACCTGCGCCACCTTGAGCGCCTGGCGGGTTATATCCAGGACGCCTTCGACATCCGCGACGGCCATGACCTGGCGCGCCAATTGCGCCTGCTGGACATGCGCGTGCGCGACGTGCTGAAAAAACTCGCCAACGACGAACAGGCCCTCGCTGCCGTGGCCGATCGCGCCAAGACCAGCGACCGGCAGATCCCGTTGCGCCAGCGCTACGCCGAAGTACTGGCGACCTGGGACGAATACGTCGAGCCGATGATTCAACTGGTGAACGCCGACGGCGCCTTCGAACAAGGCGTGCGCAAGGTGGAAAACGTACTGTTGCGCATGCTCACCGAGCAGCAGCGCCTCGGCCACCTGGTGGACGACGACATGCTGCTGCGCACCCACGCGCGCATCCTCGAAATGCAGACCAGCGCCCAACTGACCTTGCGTCACGCCCGGGAACTGCTGCTGCCGTTGCGGGAAGAAGCGCGCCGGCACAATGCCGTGACCCGGGGCGCGGCGCTGGCCTTGTCGGCGATTCGCCGCAAGGGCCTGGACGCGGTGCCGCAAGCGGCGATGCCGATGTTCACCCGGCCGCAAAGCACCTTTCTTGGCAGTGCCAGCCAGGTCGAAGCCTACGTGTACGCCCTGGCCAACTTCGAACCGAAGCCGGCGCGTTTCCCCAAGGCGCATAAATCCCACAAGGGCGAAGCCCCTCGCGCACCGCGCACGGTCAAGGAAATGCTCGAGCGCTGTGAAGACGCGCTGCCGATGCCGGACCTGATGACCTGGCTGCTGGAGCAGGAACCGGACGGCGCAACCGACGAGTTGCTGTACTGGTTCTCACGCCTGTCGCGGGAAAAACGCTTCAAGCGCGAACGTCTGGAACGACGGGATTACCACACTCACGAGCACCAGGTCAGCCTGCGCTCATTCGCCCTGCTTCCAGCCAGTATTGATACGGCCGGGAATTCTGCGAGCACCCCTCATGCATCTTGATCTATCCGAACTGTCCCAGCTGGCGCCGATCTTTCGCGAGCTGTTCAAGGGTTACCACGTCAGCCGCCGCGACCCGGAGCTGTACGCCCAACTGTCGAACTTCCAGGACCAGTACCGCACGTTGTTCAAGGCCCTGGGCTTTGAGTTGGTGTGCGACACGCGGGGTTTCTACTACTTCGTGCCGGACTCGGCCGTGGCCGCCGCGCAGGTCAACAAGACCGCCCAGCGCCTGGCGTTGTTCACCTTCATCATCGTCGAGCACCTGGCCGACCAGGGCCGCGACCCGATCGCCGTGCTCGACGGTGGCAGCCTGGGCCGTGACGAACTGCCGTCGTTGTTGGAAAAGTACCGCGACCTGTTTATCCAGGCCGAAGTGCAGACCGTCGAGGAACTGGAAGAAAAAATCATGCGCCGCATGACCCAGCTGGGTTTTGCCGGTGAAGAGAACGGCATCTACCGCTTCCTGCCGCCGATGCACCGCTTCCTCGATGTGTGCCTCTCGGTCCAGCAAGACCGCGACCTGGCCGCGAGCATCCACAGCGTATTGCCGTTGCCGGCCCCGGTGATCATCGACGAAGACAGCGATGAAAAACTGCTGAAGACCGATGACCCGCTGGACTTGAGTGACTTTGCAGAAGAAAGCGAAGAAGACGCCCTGGCCCGCGCCATTGCCGAAGAACAGGAGACCGACGCATGAGCAAGGAACGCTACGGCATTCGCCGCTTCGCCCTTTTGAACACCGCCGGTTACAGCCTGGGTTTGTTCCCGCTGGAAGAACCGCTGTCGGTGTACGGCGCGAACAACCTCGGCAAATCGGCGTCGATCAACGCCTTGCAGTTCCCGATTCTGGCGCGCATGTCGGACATGAGTTTCGGCAAGTACACCCTGGAGCAATCCCGGCGTTTCTACTTTGCCACCGACACCAGCTACATCCTCGTGGAAGTCTCGCTTCCCCATGGCCCGCACGTGATCGGCGTGGTCGGTCGCGGCCCGGGCGGTGGTTTCGGTCACCAGTTCTTTGCCTACGCCGGCAAGCTGGACCTGGCGCACTACCAGAAGAACGACACCTGCCTGCGCCAGAAAGAGCTGTTCACCAACCTTGAGCGCGAAGGCCTGAAAGCCTATGAGCTCAAGCCCGATGAGCTGCGGCGTTTGCTGGTGGGCGGCCATACGTCGATCCCGCTGGACCTGACCCTGATTCCGCTGCGCTCCACCAGCGAGCAGAGCCTGAAGACCTTCCGCGCGCTGTTTATCAATTTGCTGCACATGCGGGAAATCACCGCGGCCAAGTTGAAGCAGCTGTTTCTGGATGCGTTCGAACACAGCCTGCGTTCCGGCAGTGTCGATTACATCGCGGCGTGCGAAGAAGCCTTCCGCGATGTACGACGCATGGAGCAGGACTACAACTCGCTGGTGGCTGCCGGCCCTCTGGTAGAAGCCTTGGCCAACGGCGTGAAGCAGCGGGATATTCTGCGGGGCAAGCTGCATCGCCTGTCACCGCTGCTGGATTCGTTGCTGGGCACCTGGTCGGACTACGCCAGTGCGCGCAAGGAAGAACTGACGATCCAGGCCGAGCATTACCGCAACGAGCAGGATTCGCTGCAGAACGACCAGCGCGGCGGCACTCAGGAGCTGATGCGTCTGGAGCGGGAAATCAGCGGGATTCAGCGCTGGCTGGGTGAGCTGTCGGTGCTCAAGCACCGCTTCGCGCTGGTGGATGACGTCAAGGTGCTGGAGCAGCAACTGCTGGCCGCCAAGGATGCCCACGATGAACTGGCCGGGGCCTTGGCGCAGTCGCGTCAGTTCAGCGCCGAGGATCTGGACGAACGTCTGCGGGACCTGGAAAAACGCCTGAAGTCGGTGAAGCAGCAACTCGATCACGCCGACAACAACAGCTACGCCAAGCTGCGGGAAGAATTCTCGCAGCAGGATGTCGAGCGTCTGATGCGCCTGTTCAACAGTTCGCTGTTCAGCTTGCCGCTGGGTGAGCATGGCATCACGCTGGACGAGGACGGCCTGTGGGTGAAATCCCTGGAGCAGATCCTTGATGGCTTCAAGGGCGAGCGTTTTGAAGTGCCGGGGCTGGCCATCGACATCTCGCACATCGAGCCACCGGCGTTGCAGGCACTGGCTGACCGCGCCGCGTTGCGCGACCAGAAAGAGCGTCTGGAAAAAGAACTCAAGCAACTGAAAACCCAGCAAGCCGTGGCGGCCGACCGCGCGGCGAGCAAGACCCAGACTGAAGCGCTGTACCAACAGGTACTGGACGCGCAGAAGGCGCTGGAAGATTTCCGCCGAGCACAAACCCTGAGCGCCGAGGAAGGCGAGAAGCTGGAAAGCCTGGCGCAGATGGAAGCGGCCCAGGACGAATTGAAACGCTCCAGCGATGCGTTTACCGAGCGCGTCCAGCAACTGTCGGCCAAGCTGCAATTGGTAGGCCGGCAGATTGGTGATATGGAAGCCAAGCAGCGCACCCTGGATGACGCATTGCGTCGTCGCCAGTTGCTGCCGGCAGACTTGCCGTTTGGTACGCCGTTCATGGACCCGGTCGACGATTCCATGGACAACCTGCTGCCGCTGCTCAATGACTACCAGGACAGCTGGCAAGGCCTGCTGCGCGCTGATGGCCAGATCGACGCGCTGTACGCACAGGTGCGCCTCAAGGGCGTGGCCAAGTTCGACAGTGAAGACGATATGGAGCGCCGCCTGCACCTGCTGATCAACGCTTACGCGCACCGTACCGATGAAGCCCTGACCCTGGGCAAGGCCCGGCGGGCGGCGGTCACGGATATCGCGCGCACCTTGCGCAATATCCGCAGCGACTACGACAGCCTTGAGCACCAGTTGGCGTTGTTCAACCGTGAGATCAACAAGCGCCAGGTGTCCAACCTGCAGAGCTTCCGCATCGTGCTCGCGCCGAACAAGGAAGCCCTCAAGCATATCGACCAGATCATCCACAGTGCCGGTCAGTATGAAGAAGGCGAAACCCTGTCGGTGTTCGATCTGAGCCAGAGCGCCGAGCAGGACAACAAGAACGAGGAAGCCAAGGAATACCTGGCGCGCCTGGTTGCGGCCAACCATAACCAGTTGGGCCTCAAGGACTTGTTCGAACTGGCGTTCGAGATCACCAAGGTCAACGGCCAGCCGATCATTCACACCGACATCGATGGCGCCGCCTCCAACGGCACCACCATGACCATCAAGGCGCTGACCAACATGTATTTGTTGCTGCACTTGATGGACCGCGACCAGGCCGGTCGTGTGCGCCTGCCGTACTACCTCGATGAAGCCGCGGACATCGATGAGAAGAACCAGGCGGCATTGCTGGAGACCAGCTTGCAACTGGGCTTCGTGCCGATTCTGGCGAGTGTGAAGCCGCAGGTTTCCGCCCAGGTGGCGATCGACCTGGAAGGCGGCAGCGGGCCGAACGGGATCTACATTGATGAAGCGGACTGGAAGTACATCCGTCGTCACGATGTGGTGAAGGCGACGGTGAATGTGCAGGCGGATGAGCCGGAGCTGGATGAGGTTTAATCAGTTGCGCTGAAATGCAAAAAGGCCGCGATCTTCTGGATCGCGGCCTTTTTTTTGTGTTCTTGAGGGTCTCTTCGCGAGCAAGCCCGCTCCCACATTCAATCGGGTTCCTTCAATGGGAACTGGGTCAAATGTGGGAGCGGGCTTGCTCGCGAAGGCCGCGCCTCGATCTATTTGCCGAGCGGGATTTTAGGCGCCCAGGTCAGCCATTCATCTTCAAACTTGTCGAACAGCGGGAAGGTCTGCTGGGGCCGTGCAGCGTTGCCCATACGCTCGCCGTCCGGCGTGGCAAAGGCGATGCCGCCGGCGACCAGGGTCTCCAGGGACTCCGTGCGAACAGTCGCGCCCTTGAACAAGCCGAAGTCGAGCCCGAAGCCGCTGGTGTTCCAGAACCGGCTGCCACTGCGCACCAGAGGCGCGTACTTGGGCTCGATCAGGATGTGAACCAGCACACGGTCGGCGGTCTGGCCCAGCTCGTAGCCGGTAACTTTGCCTACGGTGACTTCGCGGTAAGTGACCGGAACGCCTTCCTTCAACGAGCCACGGCGTGCGGCGCTGAGTACCAGGCTCAGGCCCTCCTCCTGATGAACGGCTTCTGGCGGCTTGTCCAGCGCGACGAAACTCTTCTGTGGGCCGATGCTTTTGGTCGCTGGCTGTACTTCGATGTACTGGCCGGTCACCAGGGTTTCCAGGTTCGACGTTTTCATCAGGCCCAGTTCAGGCTTGACCACCCAGAACTGACTGCCGGCCCGTGCGATGCGGTCGGCCACTTGGGTGATACGCGCGCTGAGCAGCACCGATTGCATGTCGGCGCTCAGGTCGACACTTTCGATCTTGCCTACGTCCAGGCCCTTGAAGCGCACTGGCGTACCCGGGCGCAGGCCATCGGCGCGGTCGACCTTGATGGTCACCAATGTACCGTGCTGGTTGGCGGCTTCGCGATCCGGGAACAGACGGAAACGTGGGATGCGCTTTTTCAGCGGCACATTCGGCTCCGGGGTTTCGAAGGCGATACCGCCCGCCATCAGGCTGGCCAGGGATTCGCTTTTCACCTGGATGCCGCCGGTAAGCCCACCGGTCAGGGTCACGCCGCTGGCATTCCAGAAACGGGTCGAGCCATTGACCAGGCCTTCGTATTCTTTCTCGATATGGACGCCGATCACCAGTTGCTTGTTCTTGCGGGAGAACTGGTAGCTCTGCACGGAACCGACCTTGACCTGCTTGTAGAGGATCGGGCTGCCGACATCCAGGGAACCGAGGTTGTCGGTGAAGAGCACCATGTGCAGGCCGGGGGAACGCAGGTCCAGTGGCGGCGCCTTGGCGCGGGCGACGTACTCCCGTTGTGGCGCGGTGCCCTTGTCGCCGGGACGGATGGCGATGTAGTTACCTTTGACCAACGCTTCCAGCCCGGTGATGCCCGCCAGGGAGATAGACGGCTTGACCACCCAGAATTGGGTGTCCTGGACGAGGTAGTCTTCGGCCAGTGGGTCGAGGGTCAACTCTGCATTGGCGCTGGACAGGTCCGGATCGATCTTCAGGGTTTTCAGGCTGCCGACCTGGATGCCTTTGTACATCACCGGGGTGCGGCCCGCCTGGAGGCCTTCGAAGTCGGTGAGTTTGACTTTGACCTTGATGCCCGCCGCGGCTGCATCGAAGTCTTCGTACAGGCGGAACGGCAGGCTCGGGTCCGTCGGTGGGCTGTCCTTGCGGTTCTCCGGCGTGGCGAAGGCGATACCGCCGGCAACGATGCTGGCCAGGGATTCACTGCGGACTTTTACGCCGGAAAGGTTGGCGTCTATGCTGATGCCGCTGGCGTTCCAGAAACGCGTGTGTTTACGCACCAGGCTGGCGTAGGTCGGCTCGATGTAGACCTTGATTTCAACGGTGGTCTGGTCTTCGGAGAGCAGGTAGCTTTTGACCTGGCCGACCTGGATCTGCTTGTAGAACACCGGGCTGCCACGGTTCAGCGAGCCGAGTCGATCAGCTTTGATCGTCAGGTGCAGGCCGGGCTTGGCGTCGGATAAAGGCGGTTCTTCGGACAGGGCCTTGAACTTGCGCGTCGGCTCACCATCGCCTGGGCTGGCGGCGATGTAGTTACCCGAGACCAGGGTTTCCAGGCCTGTGATCCCGGCCAGGCTGACACTTGGCTTGACCAGCCAGAAGCGGGTGTTGGTCTTGAGGTATTGCTCCACATCCTTGTTCATCTCGATGGTAGCAATCACCCCGCGATTGTTACCTTCGTCATCCAGGGCCAGGGTTTTCACCTTACCCACGGACATGCCTTTGTAGACCACTTCGGTCTTGTTGGCCTGGATGCCTTCGCCGCTTTCAAAGCGTACCTGAATCTCGATACCTTGCTGGTTGTACGCACGCCATCCCAACCAGCCACCGATGATCAGGGCAATCAGGGGCAGCACCCAAATGGCCGACCAGTTGGAAGCTGGGCGGGTTTTAGCCTTAGGCAAATCACTCATGGTCGTCGTCCGACTCCGTGTTATCCCAAATCAGTCGGGGATCAAAAGTTACTGCGGCAAGCATCGTCAAGATCACCACACTGGCGAACGCTACGGCACCGAGATTGGCCTCGACACTGGCAAGTCGCCCAAAGTTTACGACCGCCACCAGGATGGCAATCACGAAGATATCCAGCATGGACCAACGGCCAATGAACTCGATAAAGCGGTACATGATAATGCGTTGTTGCGCGGAAAGTGGCTGGTGACGCTGCACCGAGAACAGTAACAAGCCGATGCCCACCAGCTTGAAGGTGGGCACCAGAATGCTGGCGATGAACACTACAGCGGCGATCGGGAACATGCCGTGCTGCATCAACTGGATCACGCCGGACATGATGGTGCTCGGATCGCCTTGGCCCAGGGAGCTTACGGTCATGATCGGCAACAAATTGGCCGGGATGTACAAGATGGCTGCCGTGATCAGCAGCGCCCAGGTGCGCGTCAGGCTGTTCGGACGACGGGCGTGGACCAGCGCGCCGCAACGGGTGCAGGTTTGCTCGTCGGTGTCCGGGTCTTGTTTGTTTAGTTCGTGGCATTCGGTACAGATCAGAATGCCCGCATCAATCGCCCGCATGAGCATCCTCTCCTGACAGCGCTTCCCAGATCTGGTGAGGTGACATGACCACCTCCAGCAGTATCTGGACCATTAACAGACTGACGAAGCAGGCCAGACCGAGCCCTACGGTGATAGTGGCCATGTCAGCCAGTTTTACGATCGCCACCAGCACGCCCATCAGGTACACCTCGAGCATTCCCCAGTCCTTGAGGTGGTGGTAAATGCGATAAAACAGCAGGCCGTAGCTGCGACCGATGTTCCAGCGAATGCTCAGCAATACCGCCAGTTGGCACAGGAGCTTGAGCAACGGAATGCCCATGCTGCAGAGGAACACCACCACGGCGACTCCCTGCATGCCGGTGTCGAACAGGCCGACGACGCCGGTCCATACGGTGTCCTGCGAGGACTGCCCGAGTAGATTGAGCTGCATGATGGGTAAAAAGTTCGCGGGGACGTACAACAATAGCGCCGCAAGCACTAACGCCAGGCTTCGTTCAACGACGTTGTGGCGGTGAGCGTACAGCTCGTAGCCGCAGCGCGGGCATTGGGCCTTCTCACCGCGGGCAAGCTCCGGCTTGCGCATCAACAAGTCGCACTCATGGCATGCCACGAGTTCGTCCAGCGGTAAGTCTGACGCCTCAAGGGCATCAACCGGGTCGGGCATATAGGGCTCGGACTCTAAAAAAGATTAGGTGCCTATTCTAGTGTTCTGGTTCAGAAATAACTGTGCAAATTTGTCGGGGGATTCAGTAGCGTTTGTGCGCGCGAGGGGGGATTGGGACGAGGGGATTTAGACCAATGCGTGGCATCAGGTAGCCCGCGTTACCGTTGGAGTTTTTCGCCAGCAAGCTCGCCATACTTTCCGACCGCCCAAAACAAAACCCCTGACTGCATAAGCAATCAGGGGTTCTGGAATTTAATCTTGACGATGACCTACTCTCACATGGGGAAACCCCACACTACCATCGGCGATGCATCGTTTCACTGCTGAGTTCGGGATGGGATCAGGTGGTTCCAATGCTCTATGGTCGTCAAGAAATTCGGGTACTGAGTCGCGGCCAGTTGGCCTCGCTTCAGCAAATTGGGTATGTGATAGCTTTCGGTGTTTTGCAAGATCTCGAACTTTCGGTTCGTTTCGTCTTCACACACCGCAATCTGGTCTCTTCGACGCAAATTGCTTGGGTGTTATATGGTCAAGCCTCACGGGCAATTAGTATTGGTTAGCTCAACGCCTCACAGCGCTTACACACCCAACCTATCAACGTCGTAGTCTTCGACGGCCCTTCAGGGAACTCAAGGTTCCAGTGAGATCTCATCTTGAGGCTAGTTTCCCGCTTAGATGCTTTCAGCGGTTATCTATTCCGAACATAGCTACCCGGCAATGCCACTGGCGTGACAACCGGAACACCAGAGGTTCGTCCACTCCGGTCCTCTCGTACTAGGAGCAGCCCCTCTCAAATCTCAAACGTCCACGGCAGATAGGGACCGAACTGTCTCACGACGTTCTAAACCCAGCTCGCGTACCACTTTAAATGGCGAACAGCCATACCCTTGGGACCGGCTTCAGCCCCAGGATGTGATGAGCCGACATCGAGGTGCCAAACACCGCCGTCGATATGAACTCTTGGGCGGTATCAGCCTGTTATCCCCGGAGTACCTTTTATCCGTTGAGCGATGGCCCTTCCATACAGAACCACCGGATCACTAAGACCTACTTTCGTACCTGCTCGACGTGTCTGTCTCGCAGTCAAGCGCGCTTTTGCCTTTATACTCTACGACCGATTTCCGACCGGTCTGAGCGCACCTTCGTACTCCTCCGTTACTCTTTAGGAGGAGACCGCCCCAGTCAAACTACCCACCATACACTGTCCTCGATCCGGATAACGGACCTGAGTTAGAACCTCAAAGTTGCCAGGGTGGTATTTCAAGGTTGGCTCCACGCGAACTGGCGTCCACGCTTCAAAGCCTCCCACCTATCCTACACAAGCAAATTCAAAGTCCAGTGCAAAGCTATAGTAAAGGTTCACGGGGTCTTTCCGTCTAGCCGCGGATACACTGCATCTTCACAGCGATTTCAATTTCACTGAGTCTCGGGTGGAGACAGCGCCGCCATCGTTACGCCATTCGTGCAGGTCGGAACTTACCCGACAAGGAATTTCGCTACCTTAGGACCGTTATAGTTACGGCCGCCGTTTACCGGGGCTTCGATCAAGAGCTTCGCGTTAGCTAACCCCATCAATTAACCTTCCGGCACCGGGCAGGCGTCACACCCTATACGTCCACTTTCGTGTTTGCAGAGTGCTGTGTTTTTAATAAACAGTCGCAGCGGCCTGGTATCTTCGACCGGCATGAGCTTACGGAGCAAGTCCTTCACCCTCACCGGCGCACCTTCTCCCGAAGTTACGGTGCCATTTTGCCTAGTTCCTTCACCCGAGTTCTCTCAAGCGCCTTGGTATTCTCTACCCAACCACCTGTGTCGGTTTGGGGTACGGTTCCTGGTTACCTGAAGCTTAGAAGCTTTTCTTGGAAGCATGGCATCAACCACTTCGTCATCTAAAAGATAACTCGTCATCAGCTCTCGGCCTTAGAATCCCGGATTTACCTAAGATTCCAGCCTACCACCTTAAACTTGGACAACCAACGCCAAGCTGGCCTAGCCTTCTCCGTCCCTCCATCGCAATAACCAGAAGTACAGGAATATTAACCTGTTTTCCATCGACTACGCTTTTCAGCCTCGCCTTAGGGACCGACTAACCCTGCGTCGATTAACGTTGCGCAGGAAACCTTGGTCTTTCGGCGTGGGTGTTTTTCACACCCATTATCGTTACTCATGTCAGCATTCGCACTTCTGATACCTCCAGCAAGCTTCTCAACTCACCTTCACAGGCTTACAGAACGCTCCTCTACCGCATCACCCGAAGGTGATACCCGTAGCTTCGGTGTATGGTTTGAGCCCCGTTACATCTTCCGCGCAGGCCGACTCGACTAGTGAGCTATTACGCTTTCTTTAAAGGGTGGCTGCTTCTAAGCCAACCTCCTAGCTGTCTAAGCCTTCCCACATCGTTTCCCACTTAACCATAACTTTGGGACCTTAGCTGACGGTCTGGGTTGTTTCCCTTTTCACGACGGACGTTAGCACCCGCCGTGTGTCTCCCATGCTCGGCACTTGTAGGTATTCGGAGTTTGCATCGGTTTGGTAAGTCGGGATGACCCCCTAGCCGAAACAGTGCTCTACCCCCTACAGTGATACATGAGGCGCTACCTAAATAGCTTTCGAGGAGAACCAGCTATCTCCGAGCTTGATTAGCCTTTCACTCCGATCCACAGGTCATCCGCTAACTTTTCAACGGTAGTCGGTTCGGTCCTCCAGTTAGTGTTACCCAACCTTCAACCTGCCCATGGATAGATCGCCCGGTTTCGGGTCTATTCCCAGCGACTAGACGCCCTATTAAGACTCGCTTTCGCTACGCCTCCCCTATTCGGTTAAGCTCGCCACTGAAAATAAGTCGCTGACCCATTATACA
The DNA here is from genome assembly GCF_037094675.1 of Pseudomonas sp. KK18. NCBI lineage: Bacteria > Pseudomonadati > Pseudomonadota > Gammaproteobacteria > Pseudomonadales > Pseudomonadaceae > Pseudomonas > Pseudomonas sp. KK18. The sequence goes on along the minus strand of NZ_CP146605.1, from coordinate 1,035,493 downwards.
AAAGGTACGCAGTCACAGAACAAAGTCTGCTCCCACTGCTTGTACGCATACGGTTTCAGGATCTATTTCACTCCCCTCTCCGGGGTTCTTTTCGCCTTTCCCTCACGGTACTAGTTCACTATCGGTCAGTCAGTAGTATTTAGCCTTGGAGGATGGTCCCCCCATATTCAGACAAAGTTTCTCGTGCTCCGTCCTACTCGATTTCATGACTAAGAGATTTTCGCGTACAGGGCTATCACCCACTATGGCCGCACTTTCCAGAGCGTTCCGCTAATCTCAAAGCCACTTAAGGGCTAGTCCCCGTTCGCTCGCCACTACTAAGGGAATCTCGGTTGATTTCTTTTCCTCAGGGTACTTAGATGTTTCAGTTCCCCTGGTTCGCTCCATACACCTATGTATTCAGTGTAAGGTAACCATCTTATGATGGCTGGGTTCCCCCATTCAGACATCTCCGGATCAAAGTCTGTTTGCCGACTCCCCGAAGCTTTTCGCAGGCTACCACGTCTTTCATCGCCTCTGACTGCCAAGGCATCCACCGTATGCGCTTCTTCACTTGACCATATAACCCCAAGCAATCTGGTTATACTGTGAAGACGACATTCGCCGAAAATTCGCAATTACTTACAAATTTTACCTTAGCCTGATCCGTTACCAGTGAAAGTAACGTTCAGTCTATCTTTCTATCACATACCCAAATTTTTAAAGAACGATCTAATCAAAGACTAGAAATCAATATTCATTGGCGAATATTCATTTCTAAACTCTAACAGTAGAAACAGTTAATGGTGGAGCCAAACGGGATCGAACCGTTGACCTCCTGCGTGCAAGGCAGGCGCTCTCCCAGCTGAGCTATGGCCCCATAACAAAATTGGTGGGTCTGGGCAGATTCGAACTGCCGACCTCACCCTTATCAGGGGTGCGCTCTAACCAACTGAGCTACAGACCCAATTTCGAGCGCGTAACTGATTAGCTAAGAGCTATCAGCTTGGAGCTTAAAGCTGCTTCTATCGTCTTCTTCAATGAATCAAGCAATTCGTGTGGGAACTTATGGAGCAGCTGATGTCGTCGATTAAGGAGGTGATCCAGCCGCAGGTTCCCCTACGGCTACCTTGTTACGACTTCACCCCAGTCATGAATCACACCGTGGTAACCGTCCCCCCGAAGGTTAGACTAGCTACTTCTGGTGCAACCCACTCCCATGGTGTGACGGGCGGTGTGTACAAGGCCCGGGAACGTATTCACCGCGACATTCTGATTCGCGATTACTAGCGATTCCGACTTCACGCAGTCGAGTTGCAGACTGCGATCCGGACTACGATCGGTTTTCTGGGATTAGCTCCACCTCGCGGCTTGGCAACCCTCTGTACCGACCATTGTAGCACGTGTGTAGCCCAGGCCGTAAGGGCCATGATGACTTGACGTCATCCCCACCTTCCTCCGGTTTGTCACCGGCAGTCTCCTTAGAGTGCCCACCATAACGTGCTGGTAACTAAGGACAAGGGTTGCGCTCGTTACGGGACTTAACCCAACATCTCACGACACGAGCTGACGACAGCCATGCAGCACCTGTCTCAATGTTCCCGAAGGCACCAATCTATCTCTAGAAAGTTCATTGGATGTCAAGGCCTGGTAAGGTTCTTCGCGTTGCTTCGAATTAAACCACATGCTCCACCGCTTGTGCGGGCCCCCGTCAATTCATTTGAGTTTTAACCTTGCGGCCGTACTCCCCAGGCGGTCAACTTAATGCGTTAGCTGCGCCACTAAGAGCTCAAGGCTCCCAACGGCTAGTTGACATCGTTTACGGCGTGGACTACCAGGGTATCTAATCCTGTTTGCTCCCCACGCTTTCGCACCTCAGTGTCAGTATCAGTCCAGGTGGTCGCCTTCGCCACTGGTGTTCCTTCCTATATCTACGCATTTCACCGCTACACAGGAAATTCCACCACCCTCTACCATACTCTAGCTCGTCAGTTTTGAATGCAGTTCCCAGGTTGAGCCCGGGGATTTCACATCCAACTTAACGAACCACCTACGCGCGCTTTACGCCCAGTAATTCCGATTAACGCTTGCACCCTCTGTATTACCGCGGCTGCTGGCACAGAGTTAGCCGGTGCTTATTCTGTCGGTAACGTCAAAACAGCAAAGTATTAATTTACTGCCCTTCCTCCCAACTTAAAGTGCTTTACAATCCGAAGACCTTCTTCACACACGCGGCATGGCTGGATCAGGCTTTCGCCCATTGTCCAATATTCCCCACTGCTGCCTCCCGTAGGAGTCTGGACCGTGTCTCAGTTCCAGTGTGACTGATCATCCTCTCAGACCAGTTACGGATCGTCGCCTTGGTGAGCCATTACCCCACCAACTAGCTAATCCGACCTAGGCTCATCTGATAGCGCAAGGCCCGAAGGTCCCCTGCTTTCTCCCGTAGGACGTATGCGGTATTAGCGTCCGTTTCCGGACGTTATCCCCCACTACCAGGCAGATTCCTAGGCATTACTCACCCGTCCGCCGCTCTCAAGAGAAGCAAGCTTCTCTCTACCGCTCGACTTGCATGTGTTAGGCCTGCCGCCAGCGTTCAATCTGAGCCATGATCAAACTCTTCAGTTCAAACATCTTTGGGTTTTTAAGAAACCCTAAACTTGGCTCAGCAATCGTTGGTTACATCTTTGATTTCTCGCGGAGTAACTTGTGATGCTGATAATCTTGTTGACTATCAGTCTGACTCCACAAGCACCCACACGAATTGCTTGATTCAGTTGTTAAAGAGCGGTTGGTTAAGATCTTTCGTCTCAACCGAGGCGCGCATTCTACAGCAGCCTCATTTGCTGTCAAGTGATTATTTTCAGAAGTTTTCAAAGTTTCCTTTGTAACTTCAACCACTTGCGCTTCCGATCTCTCGTTAGCGGGAGGCGAATTCTACAGCGTTACACGCTGCTGTCAACACCTCTTTTTCTCCGCTTTCGACCGAGAAGATCGAAACGTTAATAGGGCCAAACAACACTGCCTTACTAACTCCTTCTGGGCTTCGATGACCTGAAGCAACTCGCTGCCGAAACCTACATAACTCTTTGTTTACCAAGGAGTTTTCCGTTTCGACTGCGCCGGAAGTGGGGCGAATTATAGACTTCCAGAATCTGCCGTCAAGGGTTAATTACGCTTTTGTTGCAGAAGATGGTTTTTTAGCAATAAGACGGGGAATTCGGCGCATCACCGGCGGTATACGCAGGACCAGAAGCACCCCCCCTATAGATGCATAGATAGCCCACTCCTTGAGATCTGCCCGCACGATCCACAACATATGCAGCAAACCAAGCCCGAGAATCACGTAAACCAAACGATGCAGTTTCTTCCAGCGCACACCAAGGCGACGCTGGCTGTATCGGTTGGAGGTGACTGCCAGCACCAATAGAGAAAGGAATCCCAAGGTACCCACAATAATGTAAGGCCGCTTCCGTAGCTCAACCCCCAACTGCGACCAATCCAACCCAAGGATAAACACGCAGTAAGCAGCGAGATGCAAAACCACATAGGCAAAGCACCACAATCCCAGTTGCCGTCGCACGGCGATCCACCCCGCCCAACCACTGAGCTTCTGCAACGGTGTCATACCCAGGGTTATTAACAACAGAATCAAGGTGCCAAGCCCGAGCCGATCCATCAGCACCTTGCCCGGGTCAGGTCCCAGCGCAAAGCTCCAGGCCTCGTACAGCCAGAACAGCGGCCACACCGCCGCTGCTATAAAGACGCCGATGCGCCAGATCGGATAGCGCATCAATAGTTCTTCCGCAGATCGAGGCCCGTATAAAGAGAGGCGACTTCATCGGCGTAGCCGTTGAACATTTGTGTCTCACGCACATTGGGGCTGAACAGCCCGCTGGGCAACCGCCGCTCCCGCGCCTGGGTCCAACGCGGATGGTCGACGGTAGGATTCACATTTGCGTAAAACCCATACTCACTCGCGGCAATACTTTGCCAGGTGGTTTTCGGCTGCTCGCTGACCAGGCTGATGCGTACGATCGACTTGACGCTCTTGAATCCGTATTTCCACGGCACCACCAACCGCAACGGCGCGCCGTTCTGGTTCGGCAGCTCCCGCCCATACATGCCCACCGCAAGGATCGCCAGGGGATTCATCGCCTCATCCAATCGCAGCCCTTCTACATAAGGCCAGTCGATCAAGGCGAAGTTGGACCGCTGCCCCGGCATGCTCTTGGGGTCCTGCAGGGTTTCAAAACGAATGTACTTGGCGTTCGAGGTCGGCTCGACGTGCTTGAGCAGTTCCGATATAGGGAACCCTATCCACGGAATGACCATCGACCAGGCCTCTACACAGCGCAGTCGATAGATTCGCTCTTCCAACTGATAGGGCTTCATGAAGTCTTCAAGCGCATAGCGCCCAGGTTTGGCGACCTCACCATCTATCACCACACTCCACGGCTCAGTCTTCAGAGACCCGGCATTGGCTGCAGGGTCGCCCTTGTCCGTACCGAACTCATAGAAGTTGTTGTAGTGGGTTGCGTCCTTGAAAGGGGTGATGGCCTCGTCCTTGACGGTAATCGCCTGCCATTTGGTACCCGGCAGCTTTTCGGCAAACCAGCCAGGTGCATTGCCCGGCTCGACATCGGCATAACGTGCCGCATCATCCGCACTGGCCCAACGCGGCAGGCTGCTGGCAGCCAGGCCGGCAAGCGCACCACCGAGCAAGCTGCGGCGAGAGAAATAGAGGGATTCAGGCGTGACATCCGATTCTTGGCAATCAGACGCTTTGGGAAACTTGATTAACATGGCAACTCCGCAGCTTTGGAGGACAGATGCACCAATAGACTGCGGAGTATGGGGGAAATTACATTAAGGCAACGTTTTGCGCTGACGAAGATGCAGAAGGTACTGCACCGGGCCGGACGCGGCATACACAAGGAAAGCCAGCAGCAGGATTCGCGGCGGATCACTGAAGACCACGGCAAACACCAGCACCACTGCCAGGATAGCCACAAACGGCACACGCCCTTTGAGATCCAGCTCCTTGAAGCTGTTGTACTTGATATTGCTGACCATCAGCATGCCGGCCGCCGCAACCATCAAGGCCACCAGGAACGACATCTTGGAACCCTGGATACCGTAGTCGCTGAATGCCCAGACAATACCGGCTACCACACCCGCCGCAGCCGGACTGGCCAAGCCAATGAAGTAGCGCTTGTCGGCAGTCCCCACCTGGGTATTAAAGCGCGCCAGACGCAATGCCGCGCCCGCCACATAGATGAAGGCAACCATCCAGCCAACCTTGCCCATATCACCCAGCGCCCAGGCAAATGCGAGCAACGCCGGCGCCACACCGAAGGCAACCATGTCCGACAGCGAGTCATACTCGGCGCCAAAGGCACTCTGGGTGTTGGTCATCCGCGCAACCCGGCCATCCAGGCCATCAAGGACCATGGCGACGAAGATCGCTATCGCGGCAAAACCAAAGTACTTGCTGGCCCCGGCCGCATCGCCGGCCGCCAACGCACTCTGGGCACTCATGGAATTGATGATGGAGTAGAACCCCGCGAACAGGTTCGCAGTGGTGAACAGATTGGGCAGAAGATAGATGCCACGATGCCGGACTTTACGGCCTTCAGCATCGTGCCCTTCTTCGACATGTTCATCGATCGGTAGCAGGCTTTCGGCGTCAGAGGCCTGGTTTGGCTCTTCGGGACGTTCGCTCATGGACTTTACCTTGCAACGGTGTGAAAAATTTCGACAGAAACTTGCGGCGAGTGTTCGCCCGCAAACGATGCAGCTTTATACCAGAACCTGCCCCGCAAACGAAAAAACGCGGCCTAAGCCGCGTTTTCCCTTGATCCGTACGACTTAGTTTTTGGCTTTGTCGACGATCTTGTTGGCACCGATCCACGGCATCATGGAGCGCAGTTGCTCGCCGATGATCTCGATACCGTGAGCGGCGTTGTTACGACGCTTGGCGGTCATCGAAGGGTAGCCGGTTGCACCTTCGCTGATGAACATTTTGGCGTATTCGCCGTCCTGAATACGTTTCAGGGCGTTGCGCATGGCCTGACGGGACTCGGCGTTGATCACTTCCGGGCCAGTCACGTACTCGCCGTATTCGGCGTTGTTGGAGATCGAGTAGTTCATGTTGGCGATACCGCCTTCGTACATGAGGTCAACGATCAGCTTCAGTTCGTGCAGGCATTCGAAGTAGGCCATTTCTGGCGCGTAGCCAGCTTCAACCAGGGTTTCGAAACCGGCTTTGACCAGCTCAACGGTACCGCCGCACAGAACGGCTTGTTCGCCGAACAGGTCGGTTTCAGTCTCGTCCTTGAAGGTGGTTTCGATGATGCCGGTACGACCGCCACCCACGCCAGCAGCGTAGGACAGTGCGACGTTCTTGGCGTTGCCCGAGGCGTCCTGGTAGATCGCGATCAGGTCAGGGATACCGCCGCCTTTGACGAACTCGGAGCGCACGGTGTGGCCCGGTGCTTTCGGCGCGATCATGATCACGTCGAGGTCGGCGCGCGGCACAACCTGGTTGTAGTGGATCGCGAAGCCGTGGGAGAAGGCCAGGGTGGCGCCCTTCTTGATGTTCGGCTCGATCTCGTTCTTGTACAGCGCGGACTGGAACTCGTCCGGGGTCAGGATCATGACCAGGTCGGCAGCAGCAACAGCAGAAGCAACGTCAGTCACTTTCAGGCCGTGGGCTTCAGCCTTGGCAACAGTGGCCGAGCCTTTGCGCAGGCCAACGGTCACGTCAACGCCGGAATCTTTCAGGTTGCACGCTTGGGCGTGGCCCTGGGAACCGTAGCCGATGATGGCGACTTTTTTGCCCTGGATGATCGACAGGTCACAATCTTTATCGTAATAAACTTTCATGAGGTTCCTCTATATATCCAGGCCGTTTAAGGCCATTCGCTAAATTTGAGTTAGATGCTGAGTACTTTGTCGCCACGAGCAATCCCGGTGACGCCACTGCGTACAGTTTCCAGAATCGAGGCCGTCCCGATCGACTGGATGAAGCTGTCCAGCTTGTCGCTTGTACCGGTCAGTTGAACGGTATAAACGCTGGCGCTCACATCGACGATCTGCCCGCGATAAATGTCGGTAGTGCGCTTGATCTCGGCCCGTTGTGCACCCGTGGCCTTGACCTTGACCAGCATCAGCTCACGCTCGATGTGGGCACTCTCCGACAAGTCGACCAGCTTGACCACTTCGATCAGCTTGTTGAGGTTCTTGGTGATCTGCTCGATCACCTCATCATGGCCAACGGTGGTCAACGTCAGACGCGACAAGGTCGGGTCTTCGGTCGGCGCCACCGTCAGGCTTTCGATGTTGTAGTTGCGTTGCGAAAACAGTCCGACCACACGTGACAGAGCGCCCGGTTCGTTCTCCAGAAGCAGGGAGATAATGTGCCGCATGATTAGGTACGCTCCGTCTTGTTCAGCCACATATCGCGCATGGAGCCGTCTTTGATCTGCATCGGGTAGACGTGCTCGCTGGTGTCGACCTGAATATCGAGGAACACCAGGCGGTCCTTCATGGCGAACGCCTCTTCCATCATCGGCTTCAAATCCTTCAGATCGGTGATGCGCATGCCGACATGGCCATAGGCTTCAACCAATTTGACGAAGTCAGGCAGAGACTCCATGTAGGAATGGGAGTGACGGCTGCCGTAGCTCATGTCCTGCCACTGGCGAACCATGCCCAGTACACCGTTGTTCAGGCAGACGATCTTCACCGGCAAGCCATATTGCAGGCAGGTCGACAGTTCCTGGATGTTCATCTGGATACTGCCTTCGCCGGTGACGCACGCAACGTCAGTATCCGGAAAGCTCAGCTTCACACCCATGGCCGCAGGGAAACCAAAGCCCATCGTGCCCAGGCCACCGGAGTTGATCCAGCGGTTAGGCTTGTCGAACTTGTAGTACTGCGCCGCGAACATCTGGTGCTGGCCCACATCGGAGGTCACAAAGGCATCGCCCTTGGTCACTTCGCACAGGGTTTCGATCACGGTCTGTGGCTTGATGACGCTGCCATCACCCTTGTCGTAAGGGAACAGACCGCGATCACCGCGCCACTCGTCGATCTGCTTCCACCAGCTGGCAACGGAATCCTTGTTCGGGGCTTCGCCGATTTCCTTCAGCGCAGCGACCATTTCGGTCAGCACGCTTTCCACAGGACCAACGATAGGCACGTCGGCCTTGATGGTCTTGGAGATGGATGCCGGGTCGATATCGATGTGGATGATCTTGGCATTCGGGCAGAACTTGCTCGCGCCATTGATCACCCGGTCATCGAACCGCGCACCGACGGCGAGGATCACGTCAGCATGGTGCATGGCCAGGTTGGCGGTGTAGCTGCCGTGCATGCCGAGCATGCCGACGAACTGACGGTCCGAACCCGGGAACGCGCCAAGGCCCATCAAGGTGTTGGTGACTGGCAGGTTGAGCAGCTTGGCCAGTTCGGTCAGCGGTGCAGAACCGCCGCCCAGAATCACCCCTCCACCCGAGTAGAGCACCGGACGCTTGGCCGCCAACAGCATTTCTGCCGCCTTGCGGATTTGCCCCGAGTGCCCGCGAACGGCCGGGCTGTAGGAACGCAGCTTGGCTTTCTTCGGGAAGATGTATTCGAATTTTTCCGCCGGGTTGGTCATGTCTTTCGGGATATCGACCACCACAGGACCCGGGCGACCGGACTGTGCGAGGTAGAACGCCTTCTTCATGACTTCCGGGATTTCCGAGGCATGCTTGATCATGAAGCTGTGTTTCACGATCGGCCGGGAAATACCGATCATGTCGGTTTCCTGGAATGCATCGGTACCGACCATGGTGCTCGCCACCTGGCCAGAAATGATCACCATCGGGATGGAGTCCATATAGGCCGTCGCTATGCCGGTAATGGCATTGGTCGCGCCAGGGCCGGAAGTCACCAGTACCACACCGGCTTTACCGGTGGCACGGGCGTAACCGTCAGCCATATGGGTAGCAGCTTGTTCGTGGCGAACCAGGATGTGGGTAACAGCCGGTTCCTTGAACAGTGCGTCGTAGACATGCAGCAGAGCACCACCTGGGTACCCGTAGATATAGTCGACGCCTTCGTCACGCAAAAAGCGGACGAGCATCTCACCGCCAGATAAAAGCTCCACGTTGTTCACCTCTAAAACGCCAGAATACCGTCCGTTAAAAACCGACGGGTCTTAATAGGTTTACTTCTCAGCAGAGCATGAGCGACGGTGGTCGCCGACTACGTCAGCACTGACTGAGCAAGTATTGGGAGCGTCCCAAGTGTTGCGGGATTTTCCCACCCAGCGCGAGGTAACGCGTTGCGGGTGTAACAGGTCGGCGCGGGTATGCGCCTCATGATCTGCTGAGTGGGTCTGCTTCTGGCAGTCCCTCTACAGCGGACTTTGGATTCTTCTGTTTCAGCCTCTCCAAGTCAAGCAATAATTGCGCTTTTTTCCAACTAAGCGCATGAGAACGTAGAAGAAAGGGGCTTGAGGAGGGATAAAACTCGCCTGAATGGCGCAAAGCGGTAGAAATATGCGCAAGACTGCCGGAAAAACCGGCAGCCAGGCAATTAACGAGCGTCGACGATCAGTTGATCGAACTTTTTCAGCGCAGTCCGCAGGCCAAGGCTCTCAAGTGGCCGATCGGCGTAAACCATCTCGGCCATCTCCAGAATCCCAGACGCATTGGGCAATGGCAGGTCCTGTTCGAGGATTTGCTTCATCCGTGTCAGGAAAATCCATTGCAGCCACTGGTGAAAGTCCAGTGTGTCGACGGAAAACGGCTCAACACTGCTCAAGGCTTCAGCACTGGGGGACACTTCGTCCCACCAGCCCTGCAAGCGCAGTTCGCGCTCGATCAACAACAACTGTTCGGCAATCGCCGGAAAGCGTGCATCCATCAGAGGCTTACCTTGGCTTTTTGCCGAGCCTGGGCGGCGCCAGCAGCATCGCCTTGCTTCTCGCGGGCATCACCGATCAAGCTCCACAGGCTGGCCTGCAGGTCTGGACGGCCATTGGCCAGGGTCAGGCCGCGGCGGGCAAATTGTTCAGCTTGTGGGGCATCGCCCTGGGCCATGCGAACCTGAGCCAGGCGGTATAGCACTTGCGGTTCACGCGGTGCCACGCGCTGGGCGCGCTCGAGGCTCGACGATGCGCCGTTCAAATCGCCACCCGACTGCTGCTGTTGGGCAGTGGTGAGCAACGCCAGCACCGGGCCATCCAACTGCTCATCGGCTGACAGACCGCCGGCACTGCTGGCGGAAGGAATTCCACTCGGCGTCGACGGCATGTTGTAGGTGCCCTGGTTGATCGGTGCCGTTTGAATCGGCGTGGCGTCGATCGGGCCCGATGTACTTGGGCCTGGGGTCCACGGCTGAGTACTGATCGGAGCCGAGGTGGCAGCACCGCCACCCGGGATCATCACCACTACACCAGAGTCCTGAGGCACGGCTTGCGCCTGGGGCCGGGCCTGGGCAGGACGGTTGGTAACGGTTTGGCGGAAGCCGCCGTTGGCCGAGATCCGGTCGTTGTTGGACACCGTTGTACTGGAGTCCACCACCGGAATAGAGCCCCGCTCCACGCTGGCGCAACCACCGAGCAATGCCAAAACTGTAATAGCTGGAATCAACAACTTGTTCACGTGAAACCCTCTTTGCTTAATTCATCCAGCCCTTGACCCAATCCATCACCGATTCAGCACTGGCGGGCGCACTGGCTCCGCACGCTGCACCGGGTGGTGGCTCGCTGCCGCGAATATACGGCATCTGCACCGCGCCCGGACAGTTGGCATCGGAACCCTGGCCGGTGTGCGGATCGATCCAGGCCTGGACGATATTGTCCGGCTGCGGCATGTTCAGCGGCAGTGGATCGGCCTTTTTCATGAAACTGGTCCATACCTGCAACGCGCCGGTGGCACCGGTAAACGGCGTCTTGCCGTTGTCATCACGCCCCAGCCAAACCACTGCCAGCAGGTCCTGGCTGAAACCTGCGAACCAGCTGTCCCGCGAATCGTTACTGGTACCGCTCTTGCCGGCCAGTGTCAGGTTGGCCGGCAGCACGTTGTAGGCCGAGCGCCCGGTACCTTCGCGCATCACGCGCTGCATGGCGTTCTGGATTAGGTAGATCGAGGCCGGGTCAAAGCGTTGCTGAATCTGGAACGGATAGCGCTTGAGCGGTTCGCCTTCGGCCGTCAACACGCTCCGGATCCCACGCATCGGCGTATTGAAACCACCGTTGGCCAGGGTCTGGTACATGGTCGCCACTTCCATCGGGCTCATCGCACCCGCACCCAACAGCATCGATGGGAACGCCGGGAACTCACGAGTGATGCCCAACCGGCCGAGCGTCTTGAGCACGTTCGGCACGCCCAGTTCAAGGCCGAGGCGGGAAGTCGAGATGTTGTAGGAATGCGCCAACCCCTGGTACAGGAAAATCGTACCGTGGGAGCGACGATCAAAGTTATGCGGCGTCCACATCTGGCCATCAGCCCCTTTGACCGACAGCGGGTCATCGGACAGCCAACTGGTCAGCGTGTACTTGCTCGGTTTTTCCAGCGCGGTCAGGTACACCGCCGGCTTGACCAGCGAGCCAATCGGCCGCACCGCGTCCAGCGCCCGGTTGAACCCGGCAAAGCTGGCCTGGCGACTGCCGATCATGGCCTGGACTTCGCCGGTTTCCGGGTTGGTCACCACCATCGCAGCCTCGACGTCGTCAGAGCCTTTACGACCTGTCAGGCGTTTGAAGGTGTCATTGACCGACGCTTCGGCCTTCATCTGCAGGATCGGGTCGAAACTGGTGAAGATCCGCAGGCCTTCTTCGGTCAAGTCTTCGTCGCGGTAGTCTTCACGCAGTTGGCGTTTGACCAAGTCGATAAAGCCCGGGAAGGAGCTGTCGGCGAGCTTGCCGCGGGTGGTTACACCCAGTGGCATTTTCTTCGCGGCGGCCACTTGTTCAGGGGTGGCGACACCTTGCTGCTCAAGTACATCCAGCACCAGGTTACGGCGCTCCAGCGCCCGCTCCGGGTTGCGACGCGGGTTGTAGTAGGACGGCCCCTTGACCATGCCCACCAGCAGCGCCACCTGGTGCAACTTCAGCTCGGACAACGGCTGGCCGAAGAAGAACTGGCTGGCCAGACCAAAACCGTGGACGGCACGCTGACCGTCCTGGCCAACGAACACTTCATTGAGGTACGCCTCAAGAATTTCCTGCTTGCTGTAGTGCAGCTCCAGCAGCATCGCCATCATGGCTTCGGTCAGCTTACGGGTCAGGCTGCGCTCGTTGGTCAGGTAGAAGTTCTTGACCAATTGCTGCGTCAGCGTACTGCCGCCCTGGGTCATCTTGCCGCCGGAGGTGTTGACCCAGAGGGCGCGCGCGATGGACTTCGGTGATACGCCCCAGTGGCTGTAGAAATCCCGGTCTTCGACGGCGATCAGGGTATCCAGCAGGTAAGGCGGCACCTGATCGATCTTGATCAGGATGCGGTCTTCCAGGTTTTTCGGATAAATCCCACCGATCATTAAGGGTTCCAGGCGCACCACCGGCAACTTCGAGCCGTTGAGCGAGGACAGTTCGGCTACGTAGTCGCCAGAGAAACGCACGCGCACCGGCTGGGGTTTTTCCAGGCCTTCATAGAACTGGAAGCCGCGGGTGTTCAGGTCAACCGTGTTGCCGCTGACGGCAGCGGCGCCAGGGCCATTGCTCACGGGTTCGCGGCGATAGCCCAGGGCATCGAGCTCGGTGAGGAAGTCATCCTTGCTCAGCTTCTGGCCGCTGAACAGTTCCAGCGGGCGCGCGTAGACCTTGGCCGGAATGGTCCAGCGCTTGCCGGAGAACTTCTCCTGGACCACGGCATCGAGGTAAACCGCGAAGCCGGCGATCACGACAAGCCCTACCAGGCTGAGCTTAAGCGCCCAGCCCAGCCAAGGGCGCAGGCCGCGGGAAGGAGGTTTTTTACGGGAACGGGGAGATCGGGTACGAGTCATGGCGGCGGATTATACGCACTTTATTGATGACCAACATGAGCCGGACAGCGGTTTGCACGACCGCCTGTAGGAGCCATAATGCCCGCCATGAATTTTCCCAGACTCTGAAGGATCGCCCGTGAGCCAGTCCCTGATTGCTGCCCTGCAAAACCCGGCCCTGTTTCCCCATCCGGTGGATCAGTTCCAAGTCATCGAGACCCATATTTCCTGGGTCCTGCTCACTGGGCCCTATGCTTACAAGATGAAGAAGCCGGTGAATTTCGGCTTCCTCGATTTCACCACCTTGCAAGCCCGCGGCCACTTCTGCAATGAAGAGCTGCGCCTCAACCAGCGCCTGACCGATGATTTGTATCTTGAAGTGTTGCCGATCACCGGCAGCGCCGAGGCACCGCAGTTGGGCGGCGACGGTCCGGTGGTCGACTACATGCTGAAAATGCGCCAGTTCCCGCAAAGCCAACTGCTCAGCACTCTGCAGGCCAACGGCGAACTGACCAGCGCACACATCGACGAAATGGCCAGGCAGATCGCGCATTTTCACCTGAATGCCCCTAAAGTGCCGGCCACTAACTCTGCTGGCACGCCGCACGATGTCATGGCACCGGTGCTGCAGAACTTCGAGCAGATCCGTCCGTTCCTCAGCGACAAGGCCGACCTGGCACAACTGGACGCCTTGCAGGCCTGGGCCGAAAGCAGTTTCGAGCGTCTCAAGCCGCTGTTTGAACAACGCAAGCTCAATGGCTTCACCCGCGAATGCCACGGTGATATCCACCTGGGCAACGCCACGATGATTGATGGCCACGTGGTGATCTTCGACTGCATCGAGTTCAACGAGCCGTTCCGCTTCACCGACGTGTATGCCGACACCGGCTTTTTGGCGATGGACCTGGAAGACCGCGGCCTCAAGAGCCTGGCACGACGCTTCATCAGCCAGTACCTGGAGCTGACCGGCGACTATCAAGGCCTGGAAGTACTGAACTTCTATAAAGCCTACCGCGCTCTGGTACGCGCGAAGATCGCGCTGTTCAGCATGCCTTCCGAGGCGGACGCGGTGCAGCGCGCTACCACCCTGCGCCAGTACCGCAACTACGCCAACCTGGCAGAAAGCTACAGCACCATCCCATCTCGCTTCCTGGCCATCACCCATGGGGTATCGGCCGTTGGCAAAAGCCATGTATCCATGCGCCTCGTAGAAGCATTGGGGGCGATTCGCCTGCGTTCGGACGTAGAGCGCAAGCGCCTGTTCGGCGAGCAGAAGGTCGAGAACACGCCGCAGGCCGGGATCTACGCCGCAGACGCCAGCGCCGCGACCTACGCGCGCCTGAACGAAATCGCCGACACCGTACTGCGCGCCGGTTTCCCGGTGGTATTGGACGCGACCTTCCTCAAGCGAGAACAACGCGACGCGGCGGCCAAGATCGCCGAGGCCACCGGCGCGCCATTCCTGATCCTTGACTGCAATGCGCCACAGGCGGTAATCGCCGCTTGGCTGGCACAACGTCAGGCGGACAAGAACGACCCTTCCGACGCCACCCTGGCCATCATCGAAGAACAGCAGGCCACCCGTGACCCGCTCAGCGCCGAGGAGTTGCTGCTCAGCAAGCGCGTGGAGACCAATGAAAGCGGGACCCTGGACGCATTGGTGGCACATATTCGCCAGCGCCTGCCGGGGCTGTAAGAAATATTTCTTGGTCGTGCAGCCTTCCGGGGCTCACGGCCGAGAAATAGTGGCACTATAATGGCGCCATAATTCCAACACGGGAGTCGCCATTGTGAGCCAGCCGAAGCTACTTGATACCCCGCTGTACGCGCTTCTGCATAAAGATGATATCCGCGGCTTCAACCAGGAGCGTCCGAAAGACGGCACCATCGATATGCGCGGTGGCGACTTTCGCGGCCTGGACCTGCGCGACCTGAATGCCGAGGGCGTCGATTTCACCGACGCTTATTTCCGCTCCGCCGACTTGCGCGGCCTGGATTTGCGTGACTGCCCACTGGAAGGCGCGAGCCTGGCGCACGCCCAGATCTCCGGCACTTATTTCCCCCCTGAGTTAAGCGCCGACGAGATCCTGATGTCCGTCAATTTCGGCACACGCCTGCGCTACCGCACACGCTAAACCGCTGCATCAGCTCCCGGCTACGCACAAGGTACCGGGGGCTTCACCCTTTCCTACGCTAACCCCCCCCCCGCCTGTCTTAGAAGCTTTTAGGTCGTTGCCGACCAAAGAACTACGCTTTTCCTACTGAGCGCTACACTCCTTTCAGGCTTGCCTGGTCACGATACCCACCGAACCATTCGGCCGTCGCAAGGAGGCTTGATGAATGATGAGCTGCAACACCTGAAAAACCTTGGCAAGACGTCGGCGCAATGGCTGCATGCGGTGGGCATCCACAGTGCGTCCGACCTACGCCGCCTGGGGGCAGTCGACGCGTACCGTGCCGTACGCACCCGCGGTTTCAGGGCATCCAAAGTGTTGTTGTATGCCATTGAAGGCGCGCTGATGGATGTGCACTGGAATGACATTCCCGTTGAACGCAAGGAAGCTTTAAATCGTCAGCTGGACGCTCTGACGGCACGCCAAAAGAATTGAGATGCCAACTTGCACCCGCGTTTACGGGGATTCCAAACAGAAGTTTGAGGAAATTCGAAGAGACCGCAAAAACAAATGTTGACTCTCAAATGAGAATCGTTATGATTATCACAACTGGTCGCGAGATCAGCCGATAACTGAAAGACCATTGGTTCGGACTCTCAGATTATCTCCTCATCAGGCTAATCACGGTTATTTGACCCGGCTCTTGCCGGGTCTTTTTTTGCCCATAAAAAACTGCGGCGATTTTCAGCGGGCAATGATCAACGGATGGCCGCGCTCCGGATGCGGCTGCACCAACACATCCAGCCCGAATACCGCCTTCAGCGGCTCAGGCCGCAACACCTGTGCCGGTGTGTCCAACGCATGGGGCCGGCCATCCTCCAGCAACAGGATGCGATCACAGTAGCGCGCCGCCAGGTTCAGGTCGTGAAGGATCACCAGCACCGCCGCGCCACGGTCGGCAAAGCGGCGGATCGCCTGCAAGGTGGTGTGCTGGTGCAGCGGGTCAAGCATTGACGTCGGCTCATCCAGCAACAAGGTCTGCCCCGCTTCACCCGGCCATAGCTGCGCCAGCACCCGTGCGAGGTGCACACGCTGCCGCTCGCCGCCCGACAACGCCAGATAGCTGCGCCCGCTCAAATGGCTAACGTCGGCAGCCTGCAAGGCAGCATTGATGATTTCATCGTCACGCACCCGGCCCGTCTGATGAGGCAAGCGCCCCATGCCCACCACCTCTTCGACGCGAAAGGCAAAGTCCAGGGTCGAGGTCTGCGGCAACACCGCCAGCCGCTGGGCACGCTGCGCTCCGCCCCAGTCTTTCAACTCACGCTGATCTAGCCACACACGGCCTTGGTCGGGCTGCAACTCGCCGCATAACGCACCGAGCAATGTACTTTTTCCCGCACCGTTGGGGCCCAATACGCCGAGCACTTCTCCTGGCAACAGGTCCAGGGTGATGTCCGCCAGCACAGTTTTGCGCCCACGGCAGATCTGCAGGTCTTCTACTCGCAGCATCAGGCGCGCCCTCGTAACAACAGGTAGAGGAAAAACGGCGCACCGATAAACGCGGTAACAATGCCGATCGGTAATTCCGCCGGCGCCAAGGCCATGCGCGCCACCAGATCGGCAAACAACAGCAAACTCGCCCCCGCCAGCACCGAGGCTGGCAGCAGCACCCGATGATCCGGCCCCGCCAGCAGGCGTACCAGATGCGGCACCACCAGCCCGACAAAGCCGATCATCCCCGCAGCCGCCACGGCCGCGCCCACGCCCAGCGCGGTGCAGAACACCAGTTCGCGCTTGAGGCCTTCAACATCAATGCCCAAGTGACTGGCTTCCGACTCACCCAGCAGGAGTGCATTCAGCGCCTTGGCCCGGCGCGGCAGCCACAGTGCTACGCCGGCGCTGACCAGCAGCAGCGGCCATAAGCGCGAGTAGCTGGCGCCATTCAGGCTGCCCAGGTTCCAGAACGTCAGGGTGCGCAAGGTAGCGTCATCTGCCAGGTAGGTGAACAGGCCCACCGCCGAACTGGCGAGCGCCGTCAGGGCGATACCCGCCAGCAACATGGTCGCGACGTTGGTTTGGCCGTTGCGCCGCCCCAGGCGATAGACCAGCGCTGTTACCCCCAAACCGCCGAGGAAGGCACACAACGACAGCAGATAAGGCCCGAGTGCATCCGGCAAACCGCCAAAAAACGAACCACCGACAATCGCAATCGCCGCGCCCAACGCTGCACCGCTGGAAACCCCGACCAACCCGGGATCAGCCAATGGATTGCGAAACAGCCCCTGCATTGCAACGCCGGAAAGCGCCAGAACCCCACCGACGGCCAATCCCAGCAACGTACGCGGCAGGCGAATCTGCCCGAGGATCAACTCCGCCTGCTCCAGGCCTTGGGCCTCGATTGGCACACCCATCAAGCGTAAGGCTGCCCGCAGTGTGTCCATTAACGGCAAACTCACCGGCCCCAGGGCCAATGACAACCAGATCGCCAATACACACAGCAGACTCAAGCCGATAAACAGGGTTCGCGGTTTAACCAGAGTGGTCATGGGGCGGTATTAGCCTGAGACGGATAGAACCCGGCAGACAGCCTCACCAGGCTTTGCGGCAAGCGTGGCCCAAGCCCACCCACCAGCAGCGTCGGGTCCAGTTCATAGACGCGTCCATTCTTGGCCGCTGGCGTCGAAGCCAGGATCGGGTTTTCCTTGAACAACGCGGCGCGGGCCGCATCCCCGGTCAAAGCGCGATCGGCAAACACCAGCACCTCAGGATTGAGCCCCGCCAGCGACTCTACGGAAAACGGCTTGTAACCATCGTGGGTCGCCAGGTTATGGCCGCCGGCCTGCTGCAACATCCAGTCAGCCGCCGTGTCTTTGCCCGCAATCAGCGGTTTGCCGCCGGCATGTCCCAGCAGCAACAGCACTCCAGGCGCCTTTTGAGTGGCCTGGGCCTTGGCCACCCAGTTCTTTTGTTGGTCAAGTTGTTGCTGATAGTCACTGAACAGTTCTGCAGCCTTCGCTTCGTTACCCAGCAGCTTGCCCAAATGCTGAAGGTTGCCCTGCAGCGTCGGCAGATCCGGCTCGGCTGAAAACAGCTCCACTTTCACACCGGCATTGCGGATTTGCGCCAACACCGGTGGCGGCCCCATTTCCTCGGTGCCCACCAGGATTTGCGGGCGCAGGCTCAGAATGCCTTCCGCCGACAACTGACGCTGGTAACCAATGCTCGGCAACGCCTTGAGGGATTCCGGATGCTGGCTGGTGGTATCCACGCCCACCAGCTTTGACTCACCGCCCAGGGCCGTCACCCATTCCGACAACGCACCACCGGCGCTGACCCAGCGTTGTGGCAGTTCAGAGGCCTGGGCCCCAGCGTTGACCAGCAGTCCGACAACGAGCGCGATAGCACTGGCACTCAGGCGCATAAAAGGGTTTCCTTCCAAGGGGTGAGCCCGCTGAAACACTCGCAATGTGACAGATCAAGGCTGCCCGACATCGTACAGAGCGCCCAGTCAGCTTACGGGCGAAGCCGGCATTTGATAATTGTTTGCATTTGCACGTCAAGCACCGGGCTCTGCGGCAAAAACCAGGATAGCCTTACAGCCCGCAAACGGCGGCACTTAAGGATCGATATGAAGTTTCTCTGCGCCTCCAGCGAACTCGCACCCAACGCCAGCCTCGGTTTCGATATCGACGGCCGCAAGCTGTTTGCCGTGCGCCGCGAAGGCATTGCCTACTTCTATATCAACCGCTGCCCACATCGCGGGGTGCCGCTGGAATGGCAGCCGCACCAGTTTCTCGACCCCAGCGCCAGCCTGATCCAGTGCGCCACCCATGGCGCGCTGTTCCTGATCGAAAGCGGTGAGTGCGTCGCCGGCCCTTGCGCCGGCCAGAGCCTGACAGCCCTGCCCGGCCGCGAGGACGAACAAGGCCTGTGGGTACAACTCTAGTCGCCGAGCAATACTTCCAGCCGGCGATCGACGCAGATTTCCTCTGACGTCACTCGCACGCCATAGGCCAGCACCTCGACGCCCGCCGCCTTGGCCTCACGCAACGCTGCCGCATAACCTGCATCAATTTCTTCGGCAGGACGCACCGCATCGATCCCCGAGAGGTTGACGCAGTACAACTGCACTGCCCGTACACCCTCACGCGCCAGATGCGCCAGCTCACGCAGATGCTTGGCACCGCGCTGGGTCACGGCATCGGGAAACGCCGCCGTCGAGGTCCCGTCAAACCCGAGGGTGACGCTTTTGACTTCGACATATGCCGCGCCCGCCGGGTAGTCCAGGCGGAAATCGATCCGGCTGTTTTCCTGGCCGTAGGCGACTTCGCGTTTCAAGGCAGTAAAGCCATTGAGCTCGGTGATAACCCCCGCGCGCAGCGCTTCTTCAACCAACTGATTGGCCCGCGCCGTGTTCACACACGCCAGGCGCCCTTGTGGGGTTTCGCTGATTTCCCAGGTGCCCGGCAGCTTGCGCTTGGGGTCATTGGAGCGGCTGAACCAGACCTGGCCACCTTCCACCATGCAGTTGAACATCGAGCCGGTGTTCGGGCAGTGAATGGTCAACAACTCGCCGGTAACGGTTTCGATATCGGCGAGAAATCGCTTGTAGCGGCGGATCAGCCGGCCTTCTTCAAGGGGAGGATTAAAGCGCATCAGCCTTGCCAACTCCGCAGGCCGCGGGCAATCCGTTCAACGGCTTGCTGTAGGCGATCAAGGTTTTGCGTGTAGGCAAAACGCACATGGTGACCGGCTTGATAACGGCCGAAATCCAGGCCCGGCGTGAACGCAACGTGCTCGGTTTCGAGGAAGTGCCGGCAAAACGCGAAGGCATCGCCGCCGAATGCGCTGATATCGGCATACAGGTAGAACGCGCCTTCCGGCTCCACGGCAATACCGAAACCCAACTCGCGCAGCGCTGGCAGCAGGAAATCGCGACGCCGGCCAAACTCGGCCCGGCGGTCTTCAAGAATGTTCAATGTTTGCGGGGTGAAGCAGGCCAGGGCCGCATGCTGGGCCATGCTCGGCGCGCTGATGTAGAGATTCTGCGCCAGCTTCTCCAGCTCACCCACCGCAGCAGGCGGCGCCACCAGCCAGCCCAGGCGCCAGCCGGTCATTCCGAAATACTTCGAAAAACTATTTAGAACGAAGGCTTCATCGTCAACTTCCAGCACGCTGGCGGCATCGGTGCCGTAGGTCAGGCCGTGGTAGATCTCATCCACCACCAAATGCCCATTGCGCGCCTTGATGGCGCTCGACAACCCCGCCAACTCGTCCCGCGTCAGGATGGTGCCGGTAGGGTTGGCAGGCGAAGCGACCAACGCGCCCACGCTGTCCTGATTCCAATGGCGCGCCACCAGGTCGGCGGTCAGTTGATAACGCACCTCGGGGCCCACCGGGACCAGTTGGGCCGCGCCCTCCACCAGCCGCAGGAAGTGGCGGTTGCAGGGGTAGCCTGGGTCTGCCAGCAGCCAGTGCTTGCCGGGATCCACCAGCAGGCTGCTCGCCAGCAACAAGGCTCCCGAGCCGCCGGGTGTAATCAGAATTCGCTCGGGATCGATGCTCAACCCGTAGCGCTGCTGGTAGAAACCGCTGATGGCTTGCCGCAACTCCGGTAGCCCGCGGGCCGCGGTATAGCGGGTCTTGCCATTGGCCAGCGCCGCCTGCCCGGCCTTGATGATGGGTTCGGCGGTGGTGAAGTCCGGCTCGCCGATTTCCAGGTGAATCACGTCGTGACCGGCGGCCTGCAATTCATTGGCCCGCGCCAGCAACGCCATGACATGGAAAGGTTCGATAGCGCGGCTGCGCGCACTGTAGGGCTGAGCCATTAGCCTTCCTTAACTCTGAGGACAAACCCCGATTCTACCCAACCCGCCGCGCAAAACCTGCTCTATTGCCCCAAGACATGTAGCAAGCACGGCAAGCAACTACCTGCAAAACAGCTAAAATCAACATTCGAGACCGTACAAGCCCGCCCTGCTGGGGCCTGCGGCGGTTTGCAAGCCTCAGGAGACGGTGCCTCGACAACCGGGAGTGGCGCACCCCGAATCTATCTGGTAAGTTCGCCCGCTTGCAGCCGCAGGGCCGGCAGGTGTCGGTGATGTTGCAATCCTGCGCAATGGATTAGAAGAGTGAGAGGCGGTCCATTCATGCCCACCCAAGCAAAGCAACAGAGCATCAGCGGCTTCCAACCCTACGTCGAGGCGAAGGGTGAGGAATACATGGGCAAGCCCATGCGCGAACACTTCTCCAAGATCCTGAAGCAGTGGAAACAGGACTTGATGCAAGAGGTTGACCGTACCGTTGACCATATGAAGGACGAAGCGGCCAACTTCCCGGACCCGGCAGACCGTGCCAGCCAGGAAGAAGAGTTCGCCCTTGAACTGCGCGCCCGTGATCGCGAGCGCAAGCTGATCAAGAAGATCGACAAGACCCTGCAACTCATCGAAGACGAAGAGTACGGCTGGTGCGAGTCCTGCGGCGTCGAGATCGGTATTCGCCGCCTGGAAGCGCGTCCTACCGCCGACCTGTGCGTGGACTGCAAGACCTTGGCTGAAATCAAGGAAAAACAGGTCGGCAAGTAATCACTGCCGGGCTGGACAAATGGGGCGTGCGAACGCCCCATTTTTGTTTCTGGCGTTTGCTGGTTTTCCAGTAATATCCGGCCCATGACAGCCTCCTCCTATATCGGGCGTTTCGCCCCCACGCCCAGCGGACACCTGCACTTCGGTTCCCTGGTCGCCGCCCTCGCCTCCTACCTCGACGCCCGTGCCAATCAAGGCCGCTGGCTGATGCGCATGGAAGACCTCGACCCGCCACGGGAAGAACCCGGCGCCCAGGCCGCCATCCTGAATGCCCTGGAACGCTATGGTTTTGAATGGGACGGGGAGTTGGTCCGACAAAGCGAGCGGCACGATGCCTACGCTGAAGTGCTCAACCGCCTGTTCAATCATGGCCTGGCCTACGCCTGCACCTGCTCGCGCAAGCAACTGGAGCCCTATAACGGGATTTATCCGGGACTGTGCCGCAATGCCGGGCATGACCAGCAAGATGCCGCCATCCGCCTGCGAGTACCGGAGCTGGAGTACCACTTTACCGACCGCGTACAAGGCGAATTCCGACAGCATCTGGGTCGCGACGTAGGCGACTTCATCATCCGCCGTCGCGACGGCCTGTATGCCTACCAACTGGCGGTAGTCCTCGATGATGCCTGGCAAGGTGTGACCGACATCGTGCGTGGCGCCGACCTGCTCGACTCCACGCCGCGCCAACTGTATCTGCAAGAACTGCTGGGCCTACGCCAACCGCGTTACCTGCATGTGCCGTTGATCATCCAGCCGGACGGTAACAAGCTGGGCAAATCCTACCGCTCACCGCCCTTGACCACTGACCAGGCCACGCCTTTGCTGTTAAGAGCACTGCGCGCCCTGGGCCAGCCGGCGGGCGACGAACTGCACCACGCCAGCCCACGGGAACTGCTGGATTGGGGCATTGAACACTGGGATGCCGCACAGATCCCGCGCACACTCACGCTGGCCGAAGCGCAATTGCGCTGAAGGCGCTTGCAGCTTGCGAGCCATCCGTTACCATCGCCGCAGTTTTTCAATCAGAGGCCAACATGTACATCTATCGATTGGTCCTGCTGCTGGTCGTCGGGATCTACCTGTTTTCTCCCGCCATCATGGATTGGTGGATCGACGCCACAGGCGCCTGGTACCGGCCCTATCTGCTTTGGCTGATTCTGATCGTCGTGACTTTCATCCTGCAGAGCCAAAAAGATGCCGATGAGCTTTAGCCTGACCGAGATGCTGCTGATCAGCGCCGCCTACCTGGCCGCGTTGTTCGGGGTAGCCTGGATCAGTGAACGCGGGATGATTCCGCGGGCGATCATTCGCCATCCATTGACCTACACCTTGTCCTTGGGCGTGTACGCGAGTGCCTGGGCGTTTTATGGCACCGTGGGCCTGGCCTATCAGTACGGTTACGGCTTTCTGTCCAGTTATCTCGGGGTGTCCGGCGCGTTTTTGCTGGCGCCAGTGCTGTTGTATCCGATCCTGAAAATCACCCGCACCTATCAGTTGTCGTCCCTGGCCGACCTGTTTGCGTTCCGTTTTCGCAGTACCTGGGCCGGTGCACTGACCACGATTTTCATGCTGATCGGCGTGCTGCCGTTGCTGGCATTGCAGATCCAGGCCGTGGCCGACTCCATCAGCATCCTCACCCGCGAACCGGTGCAACACCGCGTGGCATTGAGCTTCTGCGCACTGATCACTCTGTTCACGATTTTCTTCGGCTCACGGCATATCGCCACCCGTGAGAAACATGAAGGACTGGTGTTTGCGATCGCGTTTGAATCGGTGATCAAGCTGATCGCCATCGGCGGTGTCGGTCTGTATGCGTTGTATGGCGTATTCGACGGCCCGCAACAGCTGGAACTGTGGCTGCTGCAAAACCAGACCGCCCTGGCCGCACTGCACACGCCGTTGCAGGAAGGCCCATGGCGCACGCTGCTTTTGGTGTTCTTCGCCTCGGCCATCGTGATGCCGCACATGTACCACATGACCTTCACCGAAAACCTCAACCCGCGCTCGCTGGTCAGCGCCAGCTGGGGCTTGCCGCTGTTCCTGCTGTTGATGAGCCTGGCGGTGCCGCTGATCCTGTGGGCCGGCCTGAAACTTGGCGCCACCACCAATCCCGAATACTTCACGCTGGGCGTGGGTATTGCCGCCAACAGCAAATCCCTCGCATTGCTGGCCTATGTCGGCGGATTATCGGCCTCCAGCGGGCTGATCATCGTCAGTACCCTGGCGCTGTCGGGGATGGCGCTGAATCACCTGGTGCTGCCGCTCTACCAGCCGCCGGCCGAAGGCAATATCTACCGCTGGCTGAAATGGACCCGCCGGGCCCTGATCGTCGCGATCATCATGGCCGGCTATGGCTTCTACCTGTTGCTGGGTGCAGAACAGGACCTGGCCAACCTGGGGATTGTCGCCTTCGTCGCCACCTTGCAGTTCCTGCCGGGCGTGCTGTCGGTGCTGTACTGGCCGACCGCCAACCGCCGAGGCTTTATCGCCGGTTTGCTCGCCGGGATCCTGGTATGGACCGTGACCATGCTGCTGCCGCTGGTGGGCAACCTGCAGGGCTTCTACATCCCGCTGCTGAACATGATCTACGTGCTGGATGACACCAGTTGGCACATGGCGGCAATTGCCTCGCTGGCGGCCAACGTGCTGATGTTCACCCTGATCTCGCTGTTCACCAACGCCAGCCCCGAAGAAACCAGCGCCGCCGAAGCCTGCGCAGTGGACAACGTCCGTCGCCCGCAACGCCGCGAACTGCACGCCGCCTCACCCCAGGAATTCGCGACGCAATTGGCCAAGCCGCTGGGCGCCAAGGCCGCACAAAAGGAGGTCGAGCAGGCCCTGCGCGATCTCTACTTGCCGTTCGACGAGCGCCGGCCTTATGCCCTGCGCCGCCTGCGGGACCGTATCGAAGCCAACCTCTCCGGCCTGATGGGCCCGAGCGTGTCCCAGGACATGGTCGAGACCTTCCTGCCCTACAAGGCCGGCGGCGAAAACTACGTGACCGAAGACATCCACTTCATCGAGAGCCGGCTGGAGGATTACCACTCCCGCCTCACCGGCCTTGCCGCCGAACTCGACGCCCTGCGCCGCTATCACCGCCAGACGTTGCAGGAACTGCCGATGGGCGTCTGCTCCCTGGCCAAGGATCAAGAGATCCTGATGTGGAACAAGGCCATGGAAGAGCTTACCGGCATCGCCGCCCAACGTGTGGTGGGCTCGCGCCTGAACACCATTGGCGACCCGTGGAAAGAATTGCTCCAGGGCTTCATCAACCTGCCCGACGAACACTTGCACAAACAGCACCTGGCGCTGGATGGCCAGACCCGCTGGCTCAACCTGCACAAGGCCGCCATCGACGAGCCACTGGCGCCCGGCAACAGCGGCCTGGTGCTGCTGGTGGAAGACCTGACCGAAACCCAGATGCTCGAAGACAAGCTGGTGCACTCCGAGCGCCTGGCCAGCATCGGGCGCCTGGCCGCGGGTGTGGCCCATGAAATCGGCAATCCGATCACCGGTATCGCCTGCCTCGCGCAAAACCTGCGGGAAGAGCGCGAAGAAGACGGCGAAATCATCGAAATCAGCGGGCAGATTCTCGAGCAGACCAAGCGTGTTTCGCGCATCGTGCAGTCGCTGATGAGCTTTGCCCACGCGGGCGCCCATCAGAATCACGACGAAGCGGTGTGCCTGGCCGAAGTGGCCCAGGATGCCATTGGGCTGCTGGCCTTGAACCGGCGCAATTTCGAAGTACAGTTCTTCAACCTGTGCGACCCGGAACACTGGGTCGACGGTGATTCACAACGCCTGGCCCAAGTGCTGATCAACCTGCTGTCCAACGCCCGCGACGCATCGCCGGCCGGCAGCGCAGTACGGGTCAAGAGCGAGGCTTTCGAGCACACGGTCGATCTGATCGTCGAGGACGAAGGCAGCGGCATTCCACAGAACATCATGGATCGATTGTTCGAACCCTTCTTCACCACCAAGGATCCGGGTGAAGGTACCGGTCTGGGCCTTGCACTGGTCTATTCCATCGTTGAAGAGCATTATGGACAAATCACCATCGACAGCCCGGCTGACACCGAAAGCCAACGCGGCACCCGTATTCGGGTGACCTTGCCGCGTCATGTCGAAGCGACGTCCGCTGTGAACTGAGACCGTCGAGAGAGTTGAATCAATGCCGCACATTTTGATCGTCGAAGACGAAACCATTATCCGCTCTGCCTTGCGTCGCCTGCTTGAACGTAATCAGTACCAGGTCAGCGAAGCCGGCTCGGTGCAGGAAGCCCAAGAGCGTTTCAGCATTCCCACGTTCGACCTGATCGTCAGTGACCTGCGTTTGCCAGGCGCCCCCGGCACCGAGCTGATCAAGCTCGGCCAAGGCACTCCGGTGCTGATCATGACCAGCTACGCCAGCCTGCGCTCGGCCGTGGACTCCATGAAGATGGGCGCGGTGGACTACATTGCCAAGCCCTTCGACCACGACGAAATGCTCCAGGCCGTAGCGCGCATCCTGCGTGACCGTCAATCGGCCAGCAGCGCACCGGCTGAACGCCCGGCAGCGGGCAAGGCCGCCAATGGTTCTGAAAAACCCGGTATTGATAACAGTAACGGCGAAATCGGCATCATCGGCTCCTGCCCACCCATGCAGGACCTTTACAGCAAGATCCGCAAAGTGGCGCCAACCGACTCCAATGTACTGATCCAGGGCGAGTCCGGCACCGGTAAAGAGCTGGTGGCCCGCGCCCTGCACAACCTGTCCAAACGCGCCAAGGCACCGATGATCTCGGTGAACTGCGCGGCGATCCCCGAATCCCTGATCGAATCCGAATTGTTCGGCCATGAAAAAGGCGCCTTTACCGGCGCCAGTGCTGGCCGTGCGGGTTTGGTTGAAGCCGCCGACGGCGGCACGCTGTTCCTCGACGAGATTGGCGAACTGCCGCTGGAAGCCCAGGCACGCTTGCTGCGGGTACTCCAGGAAGGCGAAATACGTCGCGTCGGTTCGGTACAGTCGCAAAAGGTCGACGTACGACTGATTGCGGCCACTCACCGTGACCTGAAGAGCCTGGCCAAGATTGGCCAGTTCCGTGAAGACCTTTATTACCGCCTGCACGTGATAGCTCTCAAACTGCCGGCCCTGCGTGAGCGCGGCGCCGACGTCAACGAAATCGCCACGGCCTTCCTGGCGCGCCAGAGTGCGCGCATCAACCGTACCGACCTGAAGTTTGCTGCCGATGCCGAGCAGGCGATTCGTCACTACTCCTGGCCGGGTAACGTGCGGGAGCTGGAAAACGCGGTAGAGCGTGCGGTGATTCTGTCGGAGAGCCCGGAAATTTCCGCCGAGCTGCTGGGGATCGATATCGAGCTCAGCGACCTGGATGATGATGACTTCATCGGTTTGCCACCGCAGCAAGGTGGCGGCAGTAACAACAGCCACGAGCCGACAGAAGATTTGTCACTGGAAGATTACTTCCAGCATTTCGTGCTGGAGCACCAGGACCACATGACCGAGACCGAACTGGCGCGCAAACTGGGCGTCAGCCGTAAATGCCTGTGGGAACGGCGCCAGCGCCTGGGTATCCCGCGGCGCAAGACCGGGGTTGCCAGCGAAAGCTGAGTGGGCTGCCCCCACAGGTAACACCCGCAGATGTGAAAAAACTGTTACCGCTGATTTTTCACGTAACAAAAGCCGGGGCTTACGGTAACGAAGCCCCGGCTTTTTTTCGCCTTCAAAAAACCTGAAAACGCCCCGAACCCCTTATTTTGCTGGGCCTCGCAAAAGTTGGCACGCACCCTGCTATATGCTTAGTACAAAAACAATAACAAGCAAATGTACAAGACAATAAAAATAAGACGAATCGACTCACGCATAACAAAAACAACACGGCGGAGGCGCAGCTAACTGATTCTTTTGGAGAGGCGTTGCATTTGGGGCTTGCCCCGCAACCAGGCCGAGAACAACAAAAACTGCCCTAAGGCAGAGCCTGAACTGGTTGGATCGTAGATCAGCAACACAGCGACCAAAGCAATCCGTTTGCTCTTGGCTCCCGATTGGGAGTGTCATGAAGGTGAAGCTTCATGGCGAGGGCGATCAACAAAAACAAGAAGCCCGAAACCAATAATAAAAATAGAGCACGCAACTACTTCTGGGGGAGCTTCGGCTCCCCTTGTAGTTTCTGCGATTTGGCACTTGCCACCCTTCTTTTAAGCTTCTGGCTCAAGCCTTGCAGCTAGTTCCTACACCATCCCCTGACTAAATGCTAGAATCCCGGCCCATCATGCGGTCATTCTTCGTTATGGCCGAACATTCCTTCAAACAGTGCATCCCATGCTGAAGAAGTTGTTCCAGTCATTCCGTTCTCCCTTGCGTCGTACGCAACACAAACGCAGCACGCCTGAAGTGCTCAATAGCAGCCAGCATTCGCTGCAACGCGCCCAGTTCAGCCGTTATGCGGTGAACATCGTCGAACGTTTGCAGAACGCCGGCTACCAGGCCTACCTGGTTGGCGGTTGCGTGCGCGACATGTTGCTCAATATCACTCCCAAGGATTTCGACGTCGCCACCAGCGCCACGCCGGAACAAGTGCGTGCCGAATTCCGCAATGCGCGGATCATCGGCCGGCGCTTCAAGTTGGTGCACATCCACTTTGGTCGCGAGATCATCGAGGTCGCGACCTTCCGCGCCAACCATCCGCAAAACGATGAAGAAGAAGACACTAACCAGTCTTCCCGCAATGAAAGCGGGCGCATCCTGCGGGACAACGTCTATGGCACCCTGGAAGAAGACGCGCAACGCCGCGACTTCACCATCAACGCCTTGTATTACGACCCGGTCAGCGAGCGCATCCTCGATTACGCCAATGGCGTACACGACATCCGCAACAACTTGCTGCGCCTGATCGGCGACCCGACGCAACGCTACCAGGAAGACCCGGTGCGCATGCTGCGGGCCGTGCGTTTTGCCGCCAAGCTGAACTTCGGCATCGAGAAGCACACGGCCGCGCCGATTCGCGACCTGGCGCCGATGCTGCGGGAAATCCCGTCGGCACGCCTGTTCGAAGAGGTGCTCAAGCTGTTCCTCTCCGGCTATGCTGCCGACACCTTCGAAATGCTGGTTGACCTGCAGTTGTTCGACCCACTGTTCCCGGCCAGCGCCGAAGCACTGGAGTACAACCCGACCTACACCCACACGCTGATCAGCGAAGCCTTGATCAACACCGACCTGCGCATCAAGCAGAACAAACCGGTAACCCCGGCGTTCCTGTTTGCCGCCCTGTTGTGGCCAGCGCTTCCAAAACGCGTCATGCGCTTGCAAGACCGTGGCATGCCGGCAATTCCGGCCATGCAGGAAGCCGCTCACGAGCTGATCGCCGAGCAATGCCAGCGCATCGCCATCCCGAAACGCTTCACCATGCCGATCCGCGAGATCTGGGACATGCAGGAGCGCCTGCCACGCCGCAGCGGCAAACGCGCCGATCTGCTGCTGGACAACCCGCGCTTCCGTGCCGGCTATGACTTCCTGCTGCTGCGCGAAAGCGCCGGCGAACAGACCGACGGCCTGGGCGAATGGTGGACCGACTACCAGGACGCCAACGACAGCCAGCGCCGCGAGATGATCAAAGAGCTCAGCAGCAAAGGCGAAGCCACCGGCGATGGCCCGAAAAAACGTCGCCGCAGCAGTGGCAGCAAGCGCAAACGCAGCGCTGGCGATTCATCGAGCGCGTCGGGCGAGTAAGCACGTGGAACGTATCTACGTCGGCATGGGCAGCAACCTGGCTGCCCCTGAACAACAATTGCGCGACGCCATCGAGGCCCTCGCGCAATTGCCGGACACCACGCTGGCGGGCGTCTCCGCCTTCTATCAAAGTGATTCCCTGCTCCCGGGCCAGCCGCGCTATACCAATGCGGTCGCGGCCCTGGACAGCGCGCTTGCACCACTGGAACTGCTCGATGCGCTGCAAGCCATCGAGAATGACCAGGGCCGCGAGCGTCTTGAGCGTTGGGGCCCGCGCACCCTGGACCTGGATATCCTGGTGTTTGGCGACCGGCTGATCGATGAGCCGCGCTTGAAGGTGCCGCACTATCAAATGCACCTGCGGGCGTTCGTGCTTTACCCGCTGGCAGAACTGGCCCCGGCCAGCCTGCAACTGGCCGATGGCCGCCTGCTCGGCGACCTGCTGGATGCCTGCCCGTTTGTCGGCCTGGAACGCCTGCCTTCAAACCTGTAGGAGCGAGCTTGCTCGCGAAAAACCTGAGAGCACCGCTGGGCGCCAGGCTTCCCGCGTCATCATTGACGACCTTCGCGAGCAAGCTCGCTCCTGCATTTACTACGCATCATTTACTGCTGAATCGCATCAGTAACAGCGGTAACACCACCGCCGTAACAATGCGGTAACACATCCAATTGACTTCCAGAGTCCTCCTCACGACTATAGGCGTCCCGCTGCCGCCTACCCGGCGCTAAAGGGCGCAATCCAGGCCTTATAAGCACTGATCCTTAAGAAAGTGCGCCTGTATAAACGAAGACTCACGCGCGTTACTCGCTGTTTCCAAGCGCCTGAATGAGGACCCTTTTCATGCCAAACGTTACCCTGAGCACCTTGCAGAGCCTCAAGCTCAAAGGTGAAAAGATCACCATGCTGACCTGCTACGACGCCACTTTTGCCCAGGCCAGCAGCCAGGCAGGAGTTGAAGTGTTGCTGGTGGGGGACTCCCTGGGCATGGTTCTACAAGGGAATGACAGCACCCTGCCCGTCACCAATGATGAAATCGCTTACCACACGGCCTGCGTCAAGCGCGGCAACGAAGGCGCCTTCATCATTGCCGACCTGCCCTTCATGGCCGATGCCACCATCGAACAGACCCTGACCAACAGTGCTCAACTGATGCGTGCCGGTGCACACATGATCAAGGTTGAAGGTGCCGCCTGGCTCGCCGAGTCGATTCGTTTGCTGGCTGAACGCGGCGTGCCGGTTTGCGCGCACATGGGCCTGACGCCACAGTCGGTGAATATCCTCGGCGGCTACAAGGTACAAGGCCGCGGCGAAGCCCAGGCGCGCCAGATGCGGGCCGATGCCATCGCCCTTGAACAGGCCGGTGCGTGCATGATTCTGCTCGAATGCGTGCCAAGCGAGCTGGCAGCGGAAATCACCCAGGCCGTTAAAGTACCGGTGATCGGTATCGGCGCCGGTTCTGCCACAGACGGCCAGGTATTGGTACTGCATGACATGCTGGGCCTGTCCCTTACCGGCCGCGTACCCAAGTTCGTGAAGAACTTCATGGCGGGCCAGGACAGTATCCAATCAGCCCTCGCCGCCTACGTCAGCGAAGTCAAAGCCGTCACCTTCCCGGGCGCCGAACACGGATTCTCCGCATGAACACCGTCAAGACCGTGCGCGAACTGCGCGCCGCCGTCACCCATGCCCGCAGCGCGGGCAAACGCATCGGCTTCGTGCCCACCATGGGCAACCTGCACAGCGGCCATGCCACGCTGGTCACCAAGGCTGCGCAACAAGCCGATTTCGTGGTGGCGAGCATTTTCGTCAACCCGCTGCAATTTGGCGCCGGCGAAGACCTGGACAAATACCCGCGCACCCTGGCGGCCGACCAGGAGAAGCTCTTGCAAGCCGGTTGCAACCTGCTGTTCGCCCCGACCGTCGAGGAGATGTACCCCGACGGCATGGCCGGCCAGACACGCGTCAGCGTGCCGCAACTGTCCGAAGGCCTGTGCGGCGCCAGCCGGCCCGGGCATTTTGAAGGCGTGGCCACGGTGGTCAGCAAGCTGTTCAACATGGTCCAGCCGGACCTGGCGATCTTTGGCCAGAAGGACTACCAGCAACTGGCGGTGATTCGCGCCATGGTCCATGACCTGAACATGCCGATCCAGATTATCGGCGAGCCGACCGTGCGCGCCGACGACGGCCTCGCGCTGTCGTCGCGCAATGGTTACCTCACCGACGAGCAGCGCGCGATCGCACCGGTGCTGTACCGCAGCCTCAGCCAGATCGCCGCCGCCATTGAAGCGGGCGACCGCGACTTCGCCAAACTGCGCGCCGCACAGGCCCAGCAGATCGAAGCGGCAGGTTTTCGCATGGACTACCTGGAGGTTCGCCAGGGCCTGCACCTGCGTCCGGCCACCGCCGAAGACAAGGACCTGGTGATCCTGGTCGCCGCCTACCTGGGCGCCACCCGGCTGATCGACAACCTGCATCTGCACCTGAACTGACCCCGCCGCACACCCCGCCTGTTGCACTGCCTGATCGGCCGGTATAAAAAAGTACCGGCCACAGCGCAGACAAAGCCAAGACAGATCGACACGCTAGGTTTAATGTATTCGCCCTACGCTCTTCGTTGGCGTTGACCGGAGCCTGTCATCTTCACAAAGACAGGACATTCCCGGCTTTCAAGTGTCCTAAAAGCAGTCCCAGCAATAAAAAGGAAACCCGCAGCGATGGCGTACTACCGCACTCCTCATGACGTTACCGCTCTGCCCGCCTGGCAAGCGCTCAATCAACATCGCCAAGCCATGCAGGATTTCAGCATGCGCGAAGCCTTTAATGCCGATCCCCAGCGCTTTACCCAGTTCACCTTGAGCAGCTGCGGACTTTTCCTCGATTACTCGAAAAACCTGATCACCAGCGAAACCCGCGACCTGCTGGTAGGCCTGGCCAAGGAAGTCGACCTTCAGGGCGCGATCAAGTCGCTGTTCAACGGCGAGCCGGTCAACTCTTCCGAAGGCCGCCCGGCGCTGCACACCGCACTGCGTCGCCCGGTGGGTGACAAGCTGTCGGTCAACGGCGTGAACATCATGCCGGACGTGCACAAGGTGCTGAACCAGATCACTGACCTGGTCGGCCGCATCCACGACGGCCTGTGGCGTGGCTACACCGAGAAGCCGATCACCGACGTGGTGAACATCGGTATCGGTGGCTCGTTCCTCGGCCCGGAGCTGGTGTCTGAAGCGCTGTTGTCCTACGCCCACAAAGGCGTGCGCTGCCATTACCTGGCGAACATCGACGGCAGCGAGTTCCACGAGCTGACCATGAAGCTGCGCGCCGAGACCACGCTGTTCATCGTCTCGTCAAAATCCTTCAACACCCTCGAAACCCTGAAAAACGCCCAGGCCGCCCGCGCCTGGTACCTGGCCCAGGGTGGCTCGGAAGCCGAGCTGTATCGCCACTTCATCGCCGTATCGAGCAACAACGCGGCGGCCGTGGCCTTCGGTATCCGCGAAGAGAACATTTTCCCGATGTGGGACTGGGTGGGCGGTCGTTACTCGCTGTGGTCGGCCATCGGCCTGCCCATCGCGCTGGCCATCGGCATGTCCAACTTCAAGGAACTGCTGTCCGGCGCCTACACCATGGACCAGCATTTCCAGACCGCTCCATTCGAGGCGAACATGCCGGTGCTGCTCGGCCTGCTGGGCGTGTGGTACGGCAACTTCTGGGGCGCGCAGAGCCACGCAATCCTGCCGTACGATCACTACCTGCGTAACATCACCAAGCACCTGCAACAGCTGGACATGGAATCCAACGGCAAGAGCGTGCGCCAGGACGGTACGCCGGTTTCCACCGACACCGGCCCGGTTATCTGGGGCGGCGTAGGCTGCAACGGCCAGCATGCTTACCACCAGCTGCTGCACCAGGGCACCCAACTGATCCCGGCCGACTTCATCGTGCCGATCGTCAGCTTCAACCCGGTCTCCGACCACCATCAGTGGCTGTACGCCAACTGCCTGTCCCAGAGCCAGGCCCTGATGCTCGGCAAGACCCGCAGCGAAGCTGAAGCCGAGCTGCGCGACAAAGGCATGGACGAGGCCGAAGTGCAGAAGCTGGCACCGCACAAGGTGATCCCGGGCAACCGTCCGAGCAACACCATTGTGGTTGAACGCATCAGCCCTCGCCGTCTTGGCGCACTGGTGGCGATGTATGAACACAAAGTGTTCGTGCAAAGCGTCATCTGGGGCATCAACGCGTTCGACCAGTGGGGCGTGGAGTTGGGCAAGGAGCTGGGCAAAGGCGTCTACAACCGCCTGACCGGCACCGAAGAACAGCCTGCGGACGACGCGTCCACCCAAGGGTTGATCAACTACTTCCGCGGCCGTCACCGCGGTTGATGGTATCAGCACTACAATGAGGGTCTGAACCTGCGGGAGCGGACCCTTGTAGGAGCTGGCTTGCCAGCGATTGCAACACCTCGGTGAAACTCACTACCGAGGTGATGCAATCGCTGGCAAGCCAGCTCCTACGAGGGTCGCAAAGCTCCCCTCTTGTCGCAAAAAACAAGAATAAGGATCCCTCATGTTCGATATCAGCACGTTCCCCACCGCCGATGCCGTCCGCCGGGCTGCGCAACTCAGTCAAGAGGAATACCAGCGCCTCTACCGCCAATCCGTCGAGCAACCCGATACGTTCTGGGCCGAACAGGCCAAGCGTTTTCTCGACTGGAGCACGCCTTGGCAGACCGTCCAGAAATCCGACATCAAGACCGGCGCCGCGCAATGGTTTGCCGGAGGCCAACTGAACGTCAGTTACAACTGCATCGACCGTCACCTCGCGCAACGCGCTGATCAGCCGGCCTTCATCTGGGAGGGCGATGATCCTGCGACGTCTTCCAAAATTACCTACCGCCAGCTCCACCAAAACGTCAGCCGCCTGGCCAACGTGCTGAAAAGCCGTGGCG
Source organism: Pseudomonas sp. KK18 (assembly GCF_037094675.1). Classification (NCBI taxonomy): domain Bacteria; kingdom Pseudomonadati; phylum Pseudomonadota; class Gammaproteobacteria; order Pseudomonadales; family Pseudomonadaceae; genus Pseudomonas; species Pseudomonas sp. KK18. The sequence continues at coordinate 1,001,160 of NZ_CP146605.1, read as the reverse complement.
TGAAGAAAGGCGACCGGGTGTGCATCTACATGCCGATGATTCCCGAGGCGGCCTACGCGATGCTGGCCTGTACGCGGATCGGTGCGGTGCATTCGGTGGTGTTTGGCGGATTCTCGCCGGACGCCCTGCGCGACCGCATTCTCGACGCCGATTGCCACACGGTGATCACCGCCGATGAAGGCGTGCGCGGCGGCAAGCCGGTGGCGCTGAAACAGAATGTCGACAAGGCCCTGGCCAGTTGCCCGGGTGTCAGCACGGTACTGGTGGTGCAGCGCACTGGCGCGGCAGTCAATTGGACTGAAGGGCGCGACCTCAAGTATCAACAGGCCCTGGATGCAGCCAGCGACGACTGCCCGCCCGAGCCGATGGATGCGGAAGACCCGCTGTTTATCCTCTACACCTCCGGCAGCACCGGCAAACCCAAAGGTGTGTTGCACACCACCGGCGGTTACCTGCTGCAGGCTGCGATGACCTTCAAGTACGTGCTCGATTACCGTGACGGCGAAGTGTTCTGGTGCACCGCCGATGTCGGCTGGGTCACCGGCCACAGCTATATCGTGTACGGGCCACTGGCCAATGGTGCGACCTCGCTGATGTTCGAAGGCGTGCCGAGCTACCCCGACAGCTCGCGGTTCTGGCAGGTGATCGACAAACACAAGGTCAACATCTTCTACACCGCGCCGACCGCGTTACGCGCGCTGATGCGGGAAGGCCACGGGCCACTGGAAAACACTTCCCGCGCCAGCCTGCGCCTGCTGGGCAGTGTCGGCGAGCCAATCAACCCGGAGGCCTGGGACTGGTACTTCAACGCGGTCGGCGAACAACGCTGCCCGATTGTCGACACCTGGTGGCAGACCGAAACCGGCGGCATCATGCTCAGCCCGCTGGTCAGCGCCCAGCGCATCAAGCCCGGCTGCGCTACCCAGCCGATGTTTGGCGTAGTGCCGGTGCTGCTTGATGAGCAAGGCAAGGAAATCAGTGGCGCCGGCAGCGGCGTGCTGGCGATCAAATCCAGCTGGCCAGGGCAGATCCGCAGCGTGTACGGCGACCCGCAGCGGATGATCGACACCTATTTCAAACCCTACCCCGGCTACTACTTTACCGGCGACGGCGCGCGGCGCGACGAGGACGGTGACTACTGGATCACCGGCCGCATCGACGACGTGATCAACGTTTCCGGGCACCGCATCGGCACCGCCGAAGTCGAAAGCGCCCTGGTGCTGCATGATCAGGTCGCAGAAGCCGCGGTGGTCGGTTATCCACACGACGTAAAAGGCCAGGGCATCTATGCCTTCGTCACGCCCATGAATGGCGTCGAGCCCGACGACGCGCTGAAAAAGCACCTGTTGGACCTGGTCAGCAAGGAAATCGGCAGCTTCGCCAAGCCCGAGCTGATTCAATGGGCGCCGGCCTTGCCGAAAACCCGCTCAGGCAAGATCATGCGGCGGATCCTGCGCAAGATTGCCTGCAACGAGCTGGACAGCCTGGGGGATACGTCCACCCTCGCCGACCCGAGCGTGGTGGATGGCCTGATCGACAAGCGCCTCAACCGCTAGGAACCCATGGAATTCATTCGCAGCCGCATCGAAAACCAGCTGATGAGCCTGACCGGCTTGTCGCTGGGCCAACTCGACCTGGAGAACCCCAAGGGCGATCCGGGTCTCTTTGGGCCGAACTCGGTGAGCTGGAAGGTCCATGGCGACTTCAGCAGCATGTTGATCGGCGGCATCAGCGCGTTGATGTTGCAGGCATTGCACCCGCTGGCGTTGGCCGGCGTGTGGGACCACTCGAACTTTCGGCAGGACATGCTGGGGCGGTTACGACGCACCTCGCAGTTCATTTCCGGCACCACGTTTGGTTCGCGGCGTGACGCCGAATGGCTGATCGAGAAAGTGCGCACCATTCACCTGCAAGTGGTCGGCCATGCACCGGACGGCCGACCGTATGCCGCCAGTGATCCCGAGTTGCTGACCTGGGTGCATGTGGCGGAGGTCAGCAACTTTCTCGCGGCCCACCTGCGTTATCGCAACCCGGATTTATCTCCGAGGGATCAAGACCGGTACTACAGCGAAATCGCCCTGGTGGCCGAGCAATTGGGCGCGCGCCATGTGCCGCGTTCGCGCCAGGAAATTTCCGATTACCTTGAGCGTATCCGCCCGCAACTGCTGTGTGACCAGCGCAGCGACGAAGTCCTGCGCCTGCTGCTCAATGCGCCGTCTCCGAGCACCCTGGCCAAGCCGTTTGGCTCGCTGATGATGCAGGCCGGTATCGACCTGCTGCCGGACTGGGCCAGCGACATGCTCGGGCAGAAGCAAAGCCCGATCCAGCGCCAGATGATTCGTGCCGGGGTCAGGCGCAGCGCGCCGTTGTTGCGCTGGGCCATGCGCAATGGTTCGGTGCAGCGGGCCCACAGGCGAATGGGCCTGCTGGAGCCATAACTGTTAAACTCCCGCGCCCCAATTACTCTGCAAGGCGCGCACTATGTCTTCCTTGAATCAGGCGCTGCGCGCCGCCCTCGATCATCGCCAGGACCTGCTCGCCGAGTTGCATGCACAAGGTACCGATTGCTATCGCCTGTTCCACGGCAGCCAGGAAGGCGCCGGCGGCCTGACGATCGACCGCTACGGCCCGCAACTGCTGGTGCAGAGTTTTCACCAGTCGCTGGAAAGCGACGACCTGTTGCACCTGCATCAAGCAATCAACCAGCACCTGGGGCTTGAACTGCTGCCGGTCTACAACGACCGCTCCCGGGGCAACTCGCGCATCGACCGTGAAGACACGGTGTACCGCGCCGAGCCCGCAGCCCTGGAAGACCTGGTCGGCCACGAATGGGGCCTCAATTACCGCGTGCGCGGCCGCCATGCCGGGCAAGACCCGCTGTTGTTCCTGGACCTGCGCAACACCCGTGGCTGGGTCAAGGCACACAGCGCCGGCAAAAGCGTGCTGAACCTGTTTGCCTACACCTGCGGCGTAGGCCTGAGTGCTGCTGCCGGTGGCGCTCGTGAGGTGTGCAACCTGGACTTTGCCGAGGGCAACCTGGCGGTCGGTCGCGAAAACGGTCAACTCAACCCGCAATTGCCGACGATGGAATTCATCCAGTCCGACTACTTCCCGGCAATCCGCCAGCTGGCCGGCCTGCCCATCAGCCAGCGTCGGGGGCAGAAGCTGCCGAGTTACCCGCGCCTGGAGCAGCGTCAATACGATCTGGTACTGCTCGACCCACCCGCCTGGGCCAAGAGCGCCTTCGGTACCGTCGACCTGCTGCGCGACTACCAGAGCCTGCTCAAGCCGGCGCTGCTGGCCACGGCCGACAACGGCGTGCTGATCTGCTGCAACAACCTGGCGAAAGTCGGCATGGACGACTGGCGTGACCAGGTCCTGCGCTGCGCGGAAAAGGCCGGGCGCCCGGTGCGCGACTGGCAGGTCATGACACCCGGCGCAGACTTCCCGTCCCACGACCAGCAACCACCGCTGAAGACCCTGATCCTGCAACTGTAGGACTTGTCCCAAAAGGGTCAGGGCGCAGTAATAAAGGCCCGACTCTTCGGAACCGTAAACCCGTGCCATACTCCAAGGCACTCTTGATTGACATAGATGGCGTCACATATGCCCAAAGGATTGATTCGCGCCGCTGGCGCCTTGCTGACCGCCCTTGCCCTGTACAGCTTGCTGGGCTTCCTGATTCTCCCCGGCATTGCCCTTCGCGTGGCCAACCAACAGTTGGCCAACTACGCCACGGTGCCGGCGCGTGTCGAGCGTATCGAGCTCAACCCGTTCAGCCTCGAACTGACCGTGTGGGGCCTGAATATCGGTGAGCCGGGCAAGGAGCAAGTGGCCTTTGAACGCCTCTATGCCAACCTGCAGATCGACAGCCTGTGGACCCGCGCCCTGCACCTGGCCGACGTACAACTCGACAAGCCCAAGACCGAGCTGCTGTTCGACAAATCCGGCCAGCTCAACCTGGCGCAGCTGTTCAAACTCCCGGCCAGCGAACCGACACCAACCGATCCGAACGCCAAGCCATTCCCGCTGCGCATCGATAACATCAAGCTGGCAGGCGGCTATGTGCACTTCCAGGATTTGCGCCCGAGCGAGCCGATCGAGTTTCTCTACGACAAACTCGATTTCGAGCTGAAAAACCTCAGCACGCTGCCCGATGACAACGCCGACATGACCCTGGTAGCAGCCGGCCCTGAAGGCGGCCAGATCGACTGGACCGGTAACTTCAGCCTGATCCCGATCGCCTCCGAGGGCAAACTCAAGGTTACCGACGGCAAGATGAAAGTCTGGTGGCCGTATGTGCGTGACGCGGTGCCGCTGGTTCTGGAAGACGGCATCCTCAACTTCAGCACCGACTACAAGCTGAGCCTGGCCAAGGAAACCGAGCTGAACCTGACCAACGTCGCCCTGAGTGTCGCGCCGTTTGCGATCAAGGCACCGGATGGCCGGCCGCTCGCGCGCCTGCAGAAGCTGGACGTCAGCGAAACCACCGTGGACCTGGCCAAACAGCAAGTGATCGTCGGCAAGATCCGCAGTAATAAACTCGAAACCTGGGCCGCCCTTGAAGCCGACGGCCAGCTGGACTGGCAGAAGCTGTTTGCCAGCCAACCGAGCAAACCTGCAACTGCACCCGCAGCCGAGCCAGCCACCGCACCCGCTACCGCCGACTCGCCAAAACCTGCACCGGCAGCGCCGAGCAAGCCTTGGCAAGTGCTGCTCAAGGACGTGCAACTGCGCGACTATCAAGTGCATCTGGCTGACCGCTCGGCCAAACCGGCAGTCGCCCTGGAAGTCGGGCCGCTGAACCTTGACCTGCAGGGTTTCGACAGCCTTAACCAGAGCCCTTTTACCCTCAAGCTCGATACCGGCGTAGGCAAACAAGGCAAGCTCGAGGCGACCGGCCAGGTCAACCTGAGCCCGGTCAGCGCCAAGCTGAAAGTGGACACCAAAGACATCGACCTGCGCGTCGCCCAGTCCTATATCAGCCCGTTTATCCGCCTGGAACTGCGTAGCGGCATGCTCGGCAGCAACCTCGACGTGAACCTGAAAAGCACCGCCCCCCTGGCATTCCAGGTGACCGGCCGGGCCCAGGTCGACCAGTTGCACACCCTGGACACCATGAAGACCCGCGACTTCCTCAAGTGGCAGCGCCTGGTGCTGGAAGGCGTGAATTATCAACATGGCGACAGCCTGTCGATCGACAAGGTCAACCTGTTGCAGCCCTATGCGCGCTTCATGATCAACGATGACCGCACCACCAACATCGATGACCTGCTGATCCCGCAGCCGGCCAACAGCCCCGGCAAGTCCGCGGCGAAACCTGCGGCCAGCAAAGAGAAGCCCCTGGGCATTCATATTGGTCAAATTGCGATCAACGACGGCTCGGCCAACTTCGCCGACTTCAGCCTGACCCCGAACTTCGCCACGGCCATCCAGCAGCTCAACGGCCAGATCGGCACCATTGACAGTCGCCAGGCCAAACCGGCCAGCGTCGACGTCAAGGGCAAGGTTGACCGTTATGCACCGGTCACCATCAAGGGCAGCGTGAATCCGTTTGACCCGATGGCCGCACTGGATATCGCCACCAGCTTCAAACGCGTCGAACTGACCACCCTGACGCCATACTCGGGCAAGTTTGCCGGGTTCCGCATCCGCAAGGGTCGGCTCAACCTTGACCTGCATTACGTCATCACCAAGGGCCAGTTGAAGGCCGAAAACAAGGTGGTGGTCGAGCAACTGCAACTGGGTGAGAAGGTCGACAGCGCCGACGCCGTGGACCTCCCGATTCGCCTGGCGATAGCCCTGCTCAAGGACTCCGACGGCAAGATCTCGATCGAACTGCCGGTGACCGGCGACTTGAACAACCCGCAGTTCAGCGTCATGCCGATTGTCTGGCAGACCCTGCGCAACCTGGTAGTGCGTGCGGCCACGGCGCCATTCAAGTTCATTGGCGGCCTGATCAGCGGTGGTGGTGCCCAAGACCTTGGCAACGTGTCGTTTGCCGCAGGCTCCAGCGAGCTGAGCAAGGATTCCCAGTCGGCCCTCGACAGCCTGGCCAAAGCCCTCAAGGAGCGCCCTGCGCTGCGCCTGGAGATCGAAGGCACCGCCGCTGCCAGCAGTGACGGCCCGCTTTTGGCCGCACAACGGCTGGAACGCGAATACCAGTACAACTACTACAAGATCCTCCAGCGCCGTGGCGACAAGGTGCCGGCCCAGGCGTCGCTGCTTGAAGTACCGGAAAAGGAAAAGGCGCCGCTGCTGGAAGGCATCTACCGCACCCGCCTGAAACAACAGCCTCCGGCCGAATGGAAAGACCTGAGCAATGACGAGCGCACCGCCAAGCTGCGGGACGGTGTGATCAAGTTCTGGAGTGGCAGTGACGTGTTGCTGCGCCAACTGGGCCAGGACCGCGCCAGCGCGATCAAGGACTACCTGGTAGACAAGGCGCAGCTGGAAGATGAGCGGGTTTACTTTATCGATGCAAACCTTGGGGAAGCGGAGAAAGATGGTCGGGTGGTAACACCGATGCATCTGGATGCCGAATAAACCGGCACCCGCTGAGCACCTGTGGCGAGGGGGCTTGTCCCCCGTTGGGCTGCGTAGCGGCCCCAATGAGGGCGTCGCGGTCATTCAGGCGGATCACCGTCGTCATACCAAGGGGCCGCTACGCAGCCCAACGGGGGCAAGCCCCCTCGCCACAAGAGCCTCGCTGACCTCCCCACTTTTCTACCCACAATAGAACAGGCCCCGACACAAGTGCCGGGGCCTGTAATGACCACATCCGTGTGGTCGGTCGCATGAACCTGTGAGGTGCATTGAGCGGATATCTAACTCGCTCGTGGCCGCCTCCGCCTAGCTCAGGCGATTCTTTAAGCGTTACTCTGCTTTCAGGCCGTCGGCCGATACAGCTTTAACGCCTTTGATTTTCTTGGTGATGTTCACCGCGGTAGTTTTCTGCGCTTCAGTCACTGCGACGGTCGACGACAGGGAAACTACGCCTTTGTTGGTTTCGACTTTGATGTCGGTGCCAGGAATACCTTTCTCGGTTACCAGGTCAGCTTTCACTTTGGTGGTGATCCAAGTGTCCGAGGTGGACTCTTTGGCACCAGCAGCTGCGCTTTTGGTTTTGTCGACGTTATCAGCCTTGGTAGCGCCGCCAGCCATCAGGCCGTCAGCCGAAACTGCGGTTACGCCTTTGATTTTCTTGGTGATCGCTACAGCAGTAGCTTTCTGAGCGTCGGAGATAGCAACTGTCGAGGACAGGGAAACCACACCTTTGTTGGTCTCAACCTTAATGTCCGAACCAGGAATACCTTTCTCGGTCAGCAGGTCAGCTTTGACTTTGGTGGTGATCCAGGTATCCGAAGTGGACTCTTTAGCCTTGGTGACTTCACCGGCCGCCAGCGTCATAGGGGCTTGGGAAGTCTGAGCAAAGGCTACGTTAGCACCCATGGCCAGGGTCAGAGCGGTAGCAGTAGCGAGAGCGAACTTCTTCATACGAGTAACTCCTGTTTTATTAAAAGTCTGCAGTACGTAAACCTTGATGCTGCAGCGTTAACAGGGATATTGCAGACAGTGTGCCAACTCGATGCGAACAATTAAATCCTTATAAAACAATACGTTATGAAAACAGGTGATTTTCGGAATCGTGCAACTTGCATGAAGACGAACGTGCCTGCATGCAAGTTGCGGCTTTTGGGGTATGGCTAAACGCCTGATTTCGCGACACTTTCCCGCAGGCATAAAAAAAGGACTCCGAAGAGTCCTTTTTCAGCTTGCAGCGACGGGGTGATTAAACGCCCGAAGCCTTGGCTGCTGCTACGTCCTTGATGGACAGCTTGATACGGCCGCGGTTGTCCACGTCCAGTACCAGCACTTCCACTTCCTGGCCTTCTTTCAGGATGTCGGTCACTTTCTCAACGCGAGCATCGCTCAGCATGGAGATGTGAACCAGACCGTCCTTGCCCGGCAGGATGTTGACGAATGCGCCGAAGTCGACGATGCGCTCAACCTTACCGACGTAGATCTTGCCGATCTCGGCTTCAGCAGTGATACCCAGGACGCGCTGACGTGCCGCTTCAGCCGCTTCCTTGGTTTCGCCGAAGATCTTGATCGAGCCGTCGTCTTCGATGTCGATCGAAGCCTTGGTCTCTTCACAGATCGCACGAATGGTCGCGCCGCCTTTACCGATAACATCACGGATTTTGTCGGTGTCGATTTTCATCGCGATCATGGTCGGAGCATTTTCCGACAGTTCGGTACGGGACTGGCCAATGATCTGGTTCATCTGACCGAGGATGTTCAGGCGCGCTTCCAGGGCTTGGCCCAGAGCGATTTCCATGATTTCTTCGGTGATGCCCTTGATCTTGATGTCCATCTGCAGCGCGGTAACACCTTTGGCGGTACCGGCTACTTTGAAGTCCATGTCGCCCAGGTGGTCTTCGTCGCCCAGGATGTCGGTCAGGATGGCGAACTTCTCGCCTTCTTTAACCAGGCCCATGGCGATACCGGCAACCGGTGCCTTCATCGGAACGCCGGCATCCATCAGAGCCAGGGAAGCGCCGCAGACCGAAGCCATGGAGCTGGAACCGTTGGACTCGGTGATTTCCGACACAACACGAATGGTGTACGGGAACACGTCGGCGGCAGGCAACATGGCTGCAATCGAACGACGGGCCAGACGGCCGTGACCGATTTCGCGACGACCAGCGCCACCCATGCGACCACACTCACCTACCGAGAATGGAGGGAAGTTGTAGTGCAGCATGAACGGGTCTTTTTTCTCGCCTTCCAGGGTGTCCAGCAGCTGTGCGTCACGGGCAGTACCCAGTGTTGCAACAACCAGGGCCTGGGTTTCACCACGGGTGAACAGGGCCGAACCGTGGGTTTTTGGCAGAACGCCGACTTCGATGTTCAGCGGACGTACGGTGCGGGTGTCGCGGCCGTCGATACGTGGCTTGCCGTTAACGATGTTTTCGCGAACGGTGCGGTATTCGATTTCGCCGAAGGCTGCTTTGACTTCGCTGGAAGAAGGCTGGCCTTCTTCACCGGACAGCTTGGCAACAACCTGGTCCTTCAACTCACCCAGGCGAGCGTAACGGTCGGCCTTGATGGTGATGGTGTAGGCGTCGGAGATAGCGGTGCCGAACTCGGAGCGGATAGCGCCCAGCAGTGCGGTAGCTTCTGGCTGAGGAGCCCAGGTCCAGGTTGGCTTGGCAGCTTCAGCGGCCAGTTCCTTTACAGCGTTGATCACAACCTGGAACTCGTCGTGAGCAAACAGTACAGCGCCCAGCATCTGGTCTTCGGTCAGCTCTTTGGCTTCCGATTCAACCATCAACACGGCTTCCGAAGTACCGGCAACGACCATGTCCAGGCTCGAAGCTTTCTGCTGTTCGTAAGTCGGGTTCAGCAGGTAGCCGGTGCTTTCGTGGAATGCAACACGGGCAGCGCCGATCGGGCCATCGAAAGGAATACCGGAGATGGCCAGGGCCGCCGAGGTACCGATCATCGCAGCGATGTCCGGATCGGTCTTCTTGCTGGTGGAAACGACGGTGCAGACAACCTGCACTTCGTTCATGAAGCCTTCTGGGAACAGCGGACGGATCGGACGGTCGATCAGTCGGGAAGTCAGGGTTTCTTTCTCGGAAGGACGGCCTTCACGCTTGAAGAAACCACCAGGGATCTTACCTGCAGCGTAAGTCTTTTCCTGGTAGTGAACGGAAAGAGGGAAGAAGCCTTTGCTTGGGTCAGCGGTCTTGGCGCCTACAACGGTCACCAATACGGTGACGTCGTCGTCAACGGTAACCAGCACTGCGCCGGAGGCTTGACGGGCGATACGGCCTGTCTCGAGGGTAACGGTCGACTGACCGAACTGGAATTTTTTGATAACCGGGTTCACGGTGTCCTACCTTCTTTGTGGCTCTTGGGGAACTTGTCTTCTTGCGAAATTCTTGGGCAATGTCGGGAATCGGCCCAACGCCTGTCCAGGGTAAAACGTGTATCCAGATAAAACTTGAGGCTGGAAGCCTGCCATGGGCCAGCGGGAAACCCACTGACACACGACAGCCAACCAACCTCTAGCGCAATCGCTTATTAGCGACGCAGACCCAGGCGACCGATCAGAGTCTGATAACGACCCAGATCCTTGCCTTTCAGGTAGTCCAGCAGCTTACGGCGCTGGTTTACCATGCGGATCAGACCACGACGGGAGTGGTGATCTTTACCGTTGGCCTTGAAGTGACCTTGCAGCTTGTTGATGTTGTGGGTCAGCAGTGCAACTTGCACTTCTGGCGAACCAGTGTCACCAACAGCTTGCTGATAGTCAGCAACGATTTGTGCTTTTTCTTGAACGTCGAGAGCCATGAGGCAATCCTTTTTTCAGGAAACCACCCAAAGGGCAGTTTCAACAGGCCAGGGACAAATCCCTGTATCTAAAAATGAGTAGTGACCATGCCTGCTAACAGCCACCCTCGTTCCAGTTTGAGTAAAAGCTACTGCGCTTTTACCACAAACTGGTTTCGGTCATTCTGACCGAATCAGTCGACGCGGCGCGATGCGCCCGTCTTCGCTCACTTCACCGATACCGATAAAGCGACCGTTGTGATCTTGTACCCGCACCATGCCGAACTTCGGGGCATCCGGTGCACGTACCGGCTGGCCGTTAAGCCAGTAGAACGCGCTGTGCTCCGAGAAGTGCAGCAATGGCCAATCCAGTAAACCGCTGTCCGATGGCATCAGGAAGCGATCAACCGCTTCGTTGCCGCCTTCGGCATGCACTGCTTCCAGCTCTTCCAGCGTGACCGTCTGGGCCAGGGTGAAAGGGCCTGCCTGGGTGCGTCGCAGTTCTGCAACGTATGCGCCACAGCCTAGTTGCTCACCGATATCTTCCACGAGGGTGCGGATATAGGTGCCTTTGCTGCAGTCCACCGCCAACCGGGCAGTGTCGCCTTCAGCGGCGAGCAATTCCAAGCGCGCAATAGTAACAGAACGCGGTTCGCGCTCCACCACTTCCCCTGCACGTGCCAGCTTGTAAAGAGGCTGGCCATCACGCTTGAGAGCCGAGTACATCGGCGGTATCTGACTGATTTGCCCACGAAAAGCAGGTAAGGCAGCTTCGATATCAGCACGACCAACGGTCACCTCGCGAACCTGCAAAACATCACCTTCGGCGTCTGCCGTGGTGGTGGTCTTGCCCAGTTGCATCAGGGTCTCGTAGCCCTTGTCGGAATCGAGCAGGTATTGCGAAAACTTGGTGGCCTCGCCGAAGCACAACGGCAACACGCCGGTGGCCAAGGGGTCGAGGCTGCCGGTGTGCCCTGCCTTCTCGGCATTGAGCAGCCAGCGAACCTTCTGCAACGCCGCATTGGAGGTAAAACCAATGGGCTTGTCGAGCAGAATGATGCCGCTGACATTACGACGGATACGTTTGACCTGAGCCACCGATTACTCCTTGGCGTCTTCAGGCGTGGCGGATTCCGGGTGCTGATTGTCTTCAGCCACGGCCCGCTCGATCAGTGCCGACAGGTGCGCGCCACGCACGACACTTTCGTCGTAGTGGAAGTGCAACTGAGGAACGCTGCGCAGCTTCATTTCGCGGGCCAACTGCATACGCAGGAAACCTGCGGCGGAGTTGAGCACCTTGATGCTTTGCGCGATTTCTTCGCTGTTGTCCTGACCCATCACGGTGATGAAGATCTTGGCGTGACCAACGTCACGGCTGACTTCAACGGCGGTGATGGTGACTAGGCCAACACGTGGGTCTTTTACTTCACGACGGATCAGCTGTGCCAGCTCACGCTGCATCTGATCGCCGATACGTTGGGTACGGCTGTATTCTTTTGCCATGTCTTGTTACCTGTTGCTGCCACACGGTGAAACCCGTGGGGTCTGAAAGCGGCAAACGCCCGGCCTGACAAAAGCCAGACCGGGCGTTGCGTTTAGAGTCCGGACACAGCGCCAGGCATTTGCATGCCCGGGCGCTGCGTGGCCCTTGAAGTACGCGAGTTAGAGGCTGCGAGCAACCTGGACCTTCTCGTAGACTTCGATCTTGTCACCCGCCTTGACGTCGTTGTAGCTCTTGACGCCAATACCGCATTCCATGCCGGCACGTACTTCGGAAGCGTCATCCTTGAAGCGGCGCAGGGATTCCAGCTCGCCTTCGAAGATAACGATGTCTTCACGCAGTACACGGATTGGACGGTTACGGTGCACAACACCTTCGATAACCATGCAACCGGCGATCGCGCCGAATTTCGGCGAGCGGAACACGTCACGCACCTCGGCCACACCCAGGATGTTCTCCCGGACGTCGCTGCCAAGCATGCCGGTGAGGGCTTTCTTGACGTCTTCGATGATGTCGTAGATGACGTTGTAGTAACGCATGTCCAGGCCTTCCTGCTCGACGATCTTCCGTGCGCCAGCATCGGCACGCACGTTGAAGCCGAACAGTACAGCGTTGGAGGCCAGCGCCAGGTTGGCATCGGATTCGGTGATACCACCGACACCGCCGCCGACCACACGCACTTGCACTTCGTCGTTACCCAGGCCATTCAAGGCGCCGTTCAACGCTTCGAGGGAACCACGAACGTCAGATTTGAGGACGATGTTAAGCGTCTTCTTCTCTGCCTGGCCCATGTTCTCGAAGATGTTTTCCAGCTTGCCGGCGTGAGCACGGGCCAGCTTGACTTCGCGGAACTTGCCTTGACGGAACAGAGCCACTTCACGGGCTTTCTTCTCGTCCGACAGCACGCTCATCTCGTCGCCAGCGTCCGGGGTACCGTCCAGGCCGAGGATCTCGACAGGGATGGAAGGACCGGCTTCCTTGATTGGCTTGCCGTTCTCGTCGAGCATGGCACGTACACGGCCATAGTTCGAACCGACCAGGACCATGTCGCCTTGGCGCAGGGTACCGTCTTGAACCAGAACGGTTGCAACCGGGCCACGACCCTTGTCGAGACGCGATTCAACCACAACACCACGACCCGGGGCCGATGGAGTTGCTTTCAGTTCAAGAACTTCGGCTTGCAGCAGGACAGCTTCGAGCAGTTCGTCTACACCGGTACCGACTTTCGCCGAAACCGAAACGAATGGCGTATCACCGCCCCACTCTTCGGAAGTCACGCCGTGAACCGACAGTTCGCTACGGATGCGATCGAGATCGGCGCCCGGCTTGTCGATTTTGTTCACTGCAACAACCAGAGGAACACCAGCGGCTTTAGCGTGCTGGACAGCTTCAATGGTCTGCGGCATTACGCCGTCGTCCGCTGCAACTACCAGGATCACGATGTCAGTCGCCTTGGCACCACGGGCACGCATGGCGGTAAACGCGGCGTGACCAGGGGTGTCGAGGAAGGTGACCATGCCGCGTTCGGTTTCAACGTGGTATGCGCCGATGTGCTGGGTGATGCCGCCGGCTTCGCCTGCAGCTACCTTGGCACGACGGATATAGTCGAGCAGCGAGGTCTTACCATGGTCAACGTGGCCCATTACGGTCACGACTGGCGCACGGGAGAACGTCTCGCCTTCAAACTTCAGGGACTCGGCCAGGGAATCTTCCAGGGCGGTGTCGCTGACCAGGGTCACTTTGTGGCCCAGCTCTTCAGCAACCAGTTGGGCAGTTTCCTGGTCCAGTACCTGGTTGATGGTCGCTGGGGTACCCAGTTTGAACATGAACTTGATGATTTCAGCAGCCTTGACCGACATCTGATTGGCGAGGTCGCCAACAGTGATGGTCTCGCCGATCTGCACGTCACGCACGACAGGGCCGGTTGGGCTCTGGAAACCGTGGGCGTTGCGCTTCTTCAGCTTGGCCTTGCCGCGACCACCGCGACGGAAGCTGTCGCTTTCTTCGTCGGTAGTACGTGGGGCAACACGTGGTGCTGGCGCCTTCTCTTTGACCGAAGCACGATGTGGAGCGTTTTTGCGCTCACCATCGCCACTGCCACGACGATTGTTATCGTCGGCACGTGGTTTGTCCGGGCGGCGAGGTTCTTCGCGTTTGCGAGCGTCGGCTGCAGGAGCTGGCGCGGCGGCAACCGGAGCGGCCTCACGAACAGCTTCAACAGGCGCGCTAGGCGCAGCAACGGCCTCAGTGTTAGCAGGTTGCGCAGCAGCAGGCTGGCGACGCGCTTCTTCTTCGGCGCGACGCTTGGCTTCTTCTTCAGCCTTCTGACGAGCAGCATTTTCTACTGCGCGACGTTCTTCCAGTTCGCGTTTGCGCTCGGCTTCGATTTCTTCCGGGCTGCGCTGTACGAAGACTTTCTTCTTGCGTACTTCAACGCTGATGCTCTTGCTGCCAGCAACACGCAGGGTGCTGGTGGTTTTGCGCTGCAATGTAATCTTGCGCGGTTCTTCCACTTTCGCCTTGTGGCTGCTCTTCAAGTGAGTCAGCAAAGACTGCTTCTCACTATCGCTCACACCTTCATCGGCGGCGGTGTGCGGCAGACCTGCCTCACGCATCTGCTGCAACAGGCGCTCTACCGGTGTTTTGACCTCATCGGCCAGTTGTTTCACCGTGACTTGCGTCATGCACTTCTCTCCTCAGGCCGCGCCTAATTACTCGAACCAATGGGCTCGGGCGGCCATGATCAACTTGCCGGCACGATCATCGTCAATGCCGTCGATGTCGAGCAGGTCGTCAATAGACTGCTCGGCCAGGTCTTCGCGGGTAATTACGCCGCGCACCGCCAGTTCCATCGCCAAATCCTTGTCCATACCCTCAAGCGAGAGCAGGTCTTCGGCCGGATGGGCGTCTGCCAGCTTTTCCTCAGTAGCGATGGCTTTAGTCAACAAACGATCCTTGGCCCGAGCGCGAAGCTCGTTGACGGTGTCTTCGTCAAAGCCGTCGATGTTGAGCATTTCTTCCAACGGTACGTAGGCAATCTCTTCCAGGCTGGTGAAGCCTTCATCTACCAGCACCTGTGCCAGGTCTTCGTCGACTTCCAGCTCGTCGATGAAGTTGCGCAGGATGTCACCGGTTTCTGCTTGCTGCTTAGCCTGGATGTCCGATTCGGTCATCACGTTCAGGGTCCAGCCGGTCAACTGGCTGGCCAAACGTACGTTCTGACCACCGCGACCGATGGCCTGAGCCAGATTGTCTGCGCCAACGGCGATGTCCATTGCATGGGCATCCTCGTCAACGATAATTGCCGCCACTTCAGCAGGCGACATTGCGTTGATCACGAACTGCGCAGGGTTATCGTCCCACAGGACGATGTCCACACGCTCACCGCCCAATTCGCCCGACACTGCCTGGACGCGCGAACCGCGCATACCAATGCAAGCGCCTTGCGGGTCGATGCGTTTGTCCTTGGAGCGGACCGCGATCTTGGCGCGTGAACCCGGATCGCGGGACGCAGCCATGACTTCGATCAGGCCTTCGGCAATTTCCGGCACTTCGATGCGGAACAGCTCGATCAGCATTTCCGGCGCGGTACGCGACAGGATCAACTGAGGGCCGCGGTTCTCGGTGCGGATTTCCTTGAGCAGCGCACGCAAGCGCACGCCAACCCGGAAAGTTTCGCGGGAAATGATGTCTTCGCGGGCCAGCAACGCTTCAGCGTTGTTACCCAGGTCGACGATCACGTTGTCGCGAGTGACTTTTTTCACGGTGCCGGAGATGATTTCCCCCAGGCGCTCGCGATAAGCGTCAACGACTTGAGCGCGCTCGGCTTCGCGGACCTTCTGCACGATGACTTGCTTGGCAGTCTGTGCAGCGATGCGGCCGAACTCGATGGATTCGATCTTTTCTTCGACGACATCACCGACCTGGGCGCCCGGATGCGTTTCAGCAACCTTGCTCGGCCAGGTTTCGATGGCCGGATCATCAAGATCGGCTTCTTCGACGACCGTCCAGCGACGGAAAGTCTCGTAGGCACCGGTGTGGCGGTTGATTTCCACACGCAGATCAACTTCGTCTTCAAAACGCTTTTTGGTAGCAGTGGCCAGGGCCAGCTCCAGCGCTTCAAAAATCACGTTTGCCGGTACGCCCTTTTCATTGGATACCGACTCAACAACCAGCAGTACTTCTTTGCTCATCGTACGCCTCGCCTTTCGCAAGCCATTGGATCCGCGGGATCCGCGTCTCAGTCAAAACTGGGAATAATGTTGGCCTTGTCGATCATATCGATCGGCAACAGGAACTCATGGTCTTCTACCTGCACCACGACGTCCTGCTCTTCTACACCGCGCAGAAGGCCCTGAAAGTTGCGTCGCCCTTCAAAGGGAGAGCGCAGCTTGATCTTCACTTGTTCACCGGCAAATTTTGCAAACTGATCAATAGTGAACAGTGGGCGTTCCATGCCAGGCGAGGAAACTTCGAGGGTGTATTCAACGGAGATCGGGTCTTCAACATCCAGGACACCGCTGATCTGACGGCTGACAATGGCACAATCGTCCACCAGCACGCCGCCCTCTTTATCGATATAAACGCGCAACATTGAGTGGCGACCTTGAGCCGAAAACTCAATACCCCAGCATTCATAGCCTAGGGCCACGACCACCGGGGCCAACAAGGCCTGCAACTCTTCTAGCTTGCTCGACACCTGAACCCCCTCGTGCATGTATGTGCATGCTGTGCAAAATAAAAAAATGGGCGAAACGCCCATCCTTGAAACGCCGTCGAACAGCGGCGTTGAAAGTGTCCAGCTAACAAAAAGCCCCTTAAAAGGGGCTCCGCTAAAACTGGTTGCGGGGGCCGGATTTGAACCGACGACCTTCGGGTTATGAGCCCGACGAGCTACCAGACTGCTCCACCCCGCGACAAAGCTGGGGCGGAAGTATACGACCGATCCCTTACAGGGTCAATGTAACCTTCCACCTACAAGAAAGCCCGCAACAGCGGGCTCTCCTGATAATTGGTACCGAGAAGGGGACTCGAACCCCTACACCCTATGGGCACAACCACCTCAAGGTTGCGTGTCTACCAATTCCACCACCTCGGCAATACAGCGTTTACAACCTTCTTACTTCTGCTCTTGAGCTGGAGGTACGTCAGTCGCTGGAGTAGCCGACTTTTGCTCTTGAAGCACCGGGACATCATCAGAAGCCGGTTTTGCTTTTGGTACTTCCAACACTGCTGGGTTTGGGAGACCTACTTGAGTCAGCACATGAGCTTTCTCTTTAGCAAAGTAACCTAACCCCAAGCTGGTTATGAAGAAACCGGCGGCAAGTATAGCAGTAAACTTACTAAGAAAGGTAGAGGAACCTTGGCTTCCGAACACAGTATTTGAAGCACCTGCCCCGAAAGACGCACCAGCGTCCGCACCTTTACCCTGCTGCAGCAAAACCAGAGCAACTACGCCCAGTGCACCCAGCAGATGAAAAACAACGATGACTGTTTCCAGCATTTTTTCAGTTTCCCGCGGCGCGACAAATCGCACCGAACTCATCTGCATTCAGGGAAGCTCCACCAATGAGCCCCCCATCGATATCCGGCATGCCGAACAGTTCGACCGCATTGGCCGCCTTCACGCTGCCGCCGTATAGAAGCCGCACACCTCGTGCGACCTCAGAATTCTCTGCCGCCAACTGCGCGCGGATGGCTGCGTGCACATCCTGCGCCTGTTGCGGCGAAGCAGTCAGCCCGGTGCCAATGGCCCAGACCGGCTCGTAAGCAATTACTGCATTTGCAAAGGCACCGACTCCCAGCTCCTCGATGATGCTGCCCAGCTGACGCCCGACAACCTCAAGAGTTTTACCGGACTCACGCTGCTCAAGGGTCTCCCCTATGCACAACACCGGAACCAAGCCGCAAGCCTGTGCCGCCGCGAATTTGCGATTGAGTGTCCCATCACGCTCGCCCATGATCTGGCGGCGCTCGGAGTGCCCAACAAGCACCAGGGAACAACCCGCATCAACCAGCTGACTCGGTGCAATCTCACCGGTCAACGCACCTTGCATGGATTCCACCGCAGAGTTCTGCGCGCCGACCTGGATCGACTTGCCTTTCAAGCCATCAATCACTTGATTGATATACAAGCAAGGCGGGAATACCGCGACATCAACACCGCTAGGCAAGGCCAAATGACGAAGGCCATTGATCAGCTCAGCGACACTGGCGCGGGTACCGTGCATCTTCCAGTTACCAGCTACCATAGTGCGACGCATGCTGTACCTCGTCGGTCAAAGTGGGCGCAGATGTTACCCAACCACATCATCACTGGCAAGCCGAATTCAGGCGCAAACTTCAGTTACCAGTTTTGCCAGCTCTTCGGCATAGCCGCGAACCTGTGTTTCGTCCTCGCCCTCGACCATTACACGCACCAAAGGCTCGGTACCCGACTTGCGCAGCAAGACCCGGCCACGCCCCGCCATGGCGGCAGTCACGCGCTCACTGGCCTCTTTGACAGCTGGATGCTCGATAGGGTTGTCACCGCCTGCAAAGCGCACGTTGAGCAGCACTTGCGGGCACTTGCGCAACGCCTGCCGCGCCTGGGCCAGGCTTTCTTCACGGCGACGCAGCGCCAGCAGCACCTGCAGCGCCGCAATGATCGCATCCCCGGTAGTCGTGTGCTGGAAGCAGACGATATGACCGGAATTTTCGCCACCCACCTGCCAATTACGCTCCAGCAGGTCGGCAATCACGTAGCGGTCACCGACATTGGCGCGCACAAACGGGATCCCCAGATCTGCCAGGGCCAGCTCCAGGCCAAGATTGCTCATCAAGGTACCGACGACGCCGCCTTGCAGCTTGTTACGCTCATGCAGGTCACGGGCGATGATGAACAACAGGTCGTCGCCATCGACGATCGCGCCAGTGTGGTCGACCATCAATACGCGGTCGCCATCACCATCGAACGCGATGCCCAAGTCGGCATGCTCAGCCAGGACAGCCGCCTGCAACTGCCCCATGTGGGTTGAGCCGCAGTTGTCGTTGATGTTCAGGCCGTTCGGCTGCGCCGACAGTACAGTAACGTCTGCGCCAAGCTCCTTGAACACACTCGGTGCGACTTTGTACGTCGCGCCGTGGGCGCAGTCGATGACGACCTTCAACCCGGCAAAATTGGTGCTGCTAGGCACGCTGCTTTTGCAGAATTCGATGTAACGGCCGGAAGCGTCGTTAATCCGCGATACCTTGCCCAGCTTGCTCGATTCGACGACGGTCATCGGCGCATCCAGCAACTCTTCGATCATGTGCTCGATCTCATCCGGCAGCTTGGTGCCCTGGCCCGAGAAGAACTTGATGCCATTGTCATCGTGGGGATTGTGCGAAGCGCTGATCACGATACCGGCTTCAGCATGAAAGGTACGCGTCAGGTAAGCGATCGCCGGCGTAGGCATCGGCCCCAACAGCATCACATCAGCGCCGGCAGCAGACAGACCTGCCTCCAGCGCAGACTCAAACATATAACCCGAGATACGCGTGTCCTTACCCACCAGGATACGGCAGGCCCCCATGCTGCGGAACGCCATGCCGGCGGCCCAGCCCAGCTTGAGCATGAAATCGGGAGTAATCGGGAATTCGCCGACCCGACCGCGAATGCCATCGGTGCCAAAATACTTTTTAGTCATAAGTGCTCCATCATTCTTATTCGGCTGATTCAACCGCTGCGATCATCCGCACTACATCTATCGTCTCGGCCACGTCATGCACGCGCAAGATGCGCGCACCCTTGACCACGGCAAGTGCCGCAAGTGCCAGGCCGCCATGCAGCCGCTCACCCACGGGACGATTCAACGCCAGACCTATCATGCTCTTGCGCGAAACCCCGACCAACAAGGGGCGACCAAGGGCATGCAGGGATTCCATATGCTTGAACAGGCTTAAATTGTGCTGCAAGGTCTTGGCAAAGCCAAATCCCGGGTCGAGGATTATCCGCTCGGGAGCAATCCCCACAGCCGCGCATTGAGCCATGCGCTCGGCAAGAAAACCTTTCACTTCACCGACCAGATTGTCGTAATGCGGGTCGTCCTGCATCGTGCCCGGCTCGCCAAGCATATGCATCAGGCAAACCGGCAGCCCCGTCGCGGCGGCCGCATCCAGAGCGCCATCGCGCTGCAAAGAGCGCACATCGTTGATCAACCCTGCACCCAGCCGCGCAGTTTCGCGCATAACGGCAGGGGTCGAGGTGTCGACAGAGATGATGACGTCCAGCTCTTGATGGATGCGCTCGACAATCGGAGCAACCCGTTCCAGTTCCTCCAGGGGAGAAACTGCGCGCGCGCCGGGCCGGGTTGATTCGCCACCGACGTCAATCAGAGTCGCACCGGCAGCCACCATCGCTTCCGCATGGCGCAAGGCAGCATCAAGCTGACTGAAGCGACCACCATCGGAAAAGGAATCAGGGGTTACATTAAGAATGCCCATAACGTGTGTATGGGCCAAATCAAGAACCCGGCTGCCGCAAGGCAACCGGGTCGAGGACAACGCAGAAGTCATTTCAAACCTTAATGGTCAGCAGCAGGGCCGCCGATCGGGGCTTCAGGGCGTTCGTTCTGTACCACTGGCGGCGTGCCCGAAGTACCCGAACCACCTTCCCAATCGCGAGGCTCGCGAGGCGTACGACCAGCCATGATGTCGTCAATCTGCTCGGCATCAATGGTCTCGTACTTCATCAGGGCATCAGCCATGGCGTCGAGCTTGTCGCGGTTGTCGGTGAGGATCTGCTTGGCCGTGCCGTAGCACTGGTCAATGATGCTGCGCACCTCGGAGTCGATCAGCTTGGCTGTCTCGCCGGAGAAGCTGGCAGCTTGACCACCACCACCGCGACCCAGGAATACTTCGCCTTCTTCCTCGGCATACATCAAAGGACCGAGTTTCTCCGACAGACCCCACTTGGTCACCATGTTCCGTGCAATCTGGCTGGCACGCATGATGTCGTTGGAGGCACCGGTGGTAACACCGTCGAAGCCCAGGGTCATCTCTTCGGCGATCCGGCCGCCATACAGCGAGCAGATCTGGCTGATCAAGGCACGCTTGGAGAGGCTGTAGCGATCCTCTTCCGGCAGGAACATGGTGACGCCCAGCGCCCGGCCACGAGGAATGATCGATACCTTGTAGACCGGGTCATGCTCAGGCACAACGCGACCAACAATGGCGTGACCGGCTTCATGATAAGCGGTGTTCTGCTTCTCTTTCTCGGACATGACCATGGATTTGCGCTCGGCGCCCATCATGATCTTGTCTTTCGCCAGCTCGAACTCCTTCATTTCAACGATGCGCTTGCCGGTACGGGCGGCAAACAGCGACGCCTCGTTCACCAGGTTGGCAAGGTCGGCACCGGAGAAGCCTGGAGTACCACGGGCAATCACGGCCGGAGCCACGTCGTCGCCCATTGGCACTTTGCGCATGTGCACTTTCAGGATCTGCTCACGACCACGGATGTCTGGCAACCCGACAACGACCTGACGGTCAAAACGGCCCGGACGCAGCAAAGCGGGGTCGAGTACGTCTGGACGGTTGGTTGCGGCGATCACGATGATGCCGTCGTTCATTTCAAAGCCGTCCATCTCAACCAGCAACTGGTTAAGCGTCTGCTCACGCTCATCATGACCGCCGCCCATGCCGGCGCCACGATGGCGACCAACGGCGTCGATTTCATCGATGAAGATGATGCACGGAGCGTGCTTCTTGGCCTGTTCGAACATATCGCGAACACGGCTGGCACCTACACCGACGAACATTTCGACGAAGTCGGAACCGGAAATGGTGAAGAAAGGTACTTTGGCTTCGCCGGCAATGGCCTTGGCCAACAGGGTTTTACCGGTACCTGGCGGGCCAACCATCAGCACACCGCGAGGAATACGGCCACCCAGGCGCTGGAACTTGCCCGGATCGCGCAGGAATTCAACCAGTTCGCCCACTTCTTCCTTGGCTTCGTCGCAGCCGGCAACGTCAGCCAGGGTGGTTTTCACCTGATCTTCGGAAAGCAGGCGTGCCTTGCTCTTGCCGAAGCTCATCGGCCCGCCCTTGCCTCCCGCACCACCTTGCATCTGGCGCATGAAGAACATGAACACGGCGATAATCACCAGTATCGGGAAGCTGGCCACCAGGAGCTGGGTCCAGATGCTCTGCTGCTCAGGCTGCTTGCCTTCGACAACCACATGGTTATCCACCAGGTCGCCGATCAGGCCATTGTCCTGGATTGCCGGACGGATGGTCTTGAAGCTGTCGCCATCGTTGCGCTTGCCGGTAATCACGTAGCCATCAACCGCTACGCGCTCGACCTTGCCATCCTTAACTTGCTGGATGAAGTCGGAATAGTTGAGGGTCTGCGGCTCGTTAGGGCTGGAGAAGTTGTTCATCACCGTCACGAGGACAGCCGCGATGATCAACCACAGGATCAGATTCTTTGCCATATCGTTCAATTAACTACCCTCTGAAGCAAGCTCCGCTACTGGCGCGTGCTTCGCATGATATTCACCGGCCTAACTTACTACATTACCTACAACTCTGGCAGGCGCCGTCTGTAACCCTTTGTGAAACTTTGACTACACAATATTCGTAAAGCTTCGTGACGAAAGCGATATAAAAAAACCTATCGCCTCCGTCAATTTTCTCAAAAACGCTCTTCACTGGCAGCGCCTTCAATGCCACGGAAGCCGCGACCCAGCAAATACTGCTCGCGAGACCTGTCCCGGGAAGAGTCAGGCTTGCGTGTCTGTACCTTGTCGAACAGTTTGCGGATGTTCTTGTGATACTCGTCGAAGCCTTCACCCTGGAAGACCTTGACCAGGAAGTCACCACCCGGACGCAGTACCCGTCCTGCCAGGTCCAGTGCCAATTCGCACAAGAACATGGCTCGCGGCATATCAACAGCCGGTAATCCACTCATATTGGGGGCCATATCGGAAATCACAAGGTCTACCTGCGAATTTCCGACGGCCTCAAGGATCTGTGCCAGCACTTCGTCCTGGGTAAAATCGCCGTGAACAAAGGTCACGTCGGGGATGCTGTCCATTTCCAGGATGTCGGAAGCGATCAAACGACCTTGCCCACCAATCAGACGACTGGTCACCTGGGACCAGCCACCCGGGGCGGCACCCAGGTCGATAACGCTCATGCCAGGACGGATCAACTTGTCCTTTTCCTGGATCTCCAGCAGTTTGTAGCTGGCCCGGGAACGGTAGCCATCCTTTTGCGCCATTTTGACGTAAGGATCGTTGAAATGCTCTTGCAGCCATTTAAGGCTAGTTTTGGAACGGGCCACGGGCCACCTCGAAAATAAAACGGGTCGTGATTAACTGGGCGGTCCCGGACTCGCTCGGGTAAACTGGCCGCCGCTTTTTACAAGATCAGACGCAGGGGTCAGATTATGCCGCTCACTCAAGAGCAGAAGAAACAGTACAAATCCATTGGCCACCATCTGAAACCAGTTTTGATTGTGGCTGACAACGGTTTGACTGAAGGTGTGTTAGCCGAACTTGAACGCGCATTGGGCGATCACGAGCTAATCAAGATCAAGGTCAGCATCCTTGATCGCGAGGCGCGCCTGGCAGCTATTGCAGAACTGTGCAAGGCTGGCAAAGCGGACCTGGTTCAGGTCATCGGCAAGATGGCGCTGCTGTATCGCAAGAATTTCAGCGCCAACAAGCAACTGTCGAACGTACACCGCTTCAAGTGAAACAAGGGTCACGGGCGTGCTTCGCACGCCCTGCCACTCCATCCTGGCGCCGGCTGTACAACCAGCACCAACCCGGAAAACCCTAGCACAAGATAGCTGAACAGCTGCCAGCGCAACGCCTCCGGCAGAAAGATGCGCACCACGCAAAACATTGCGCACGCATACAGCGCCATCAACAGCAGTTGCCCGCGAATATCCCGCCACAGACTCCCCAAGCCTTCGGCCTTGATCAGCACCAGCGCCTGAAGCGTCACGCACGCCGCTGCAAAACCTACCAGCAACGCGCTTAATAATCCGCTGACCTCATCGATCAGCAACGGTGCCAGGCCAATCAGGCCCAGCGCCGGCAGCACACCAATATGTAACAGCCATAGGCCGCCAACCCAAAGCATCTGGGCAAACTGCCAAAGCATGGCGCCCGCACGAAGCGGGCGCCGTCTTTCAGATGTGACGAACTTCGACAATCTCGTACTCGATCACGCCACCAGGCGTCTTGACGGCCACCACGTCACCCTCTTCCTTGGCAATCAAGGCGCGGGCCAGCGGCGAACCGACGGAGATCTTGCCGAGTTTGAAGTCGGCCTCGTCTTCACCCACGATGTGGTAAACCACGCTTTCGTCAGTCTCGACGTTGGCGATTTCCACGGTGGTGCCGAAAATCACCTTGCCGGTATGCGGGATGGTCGTGACGTCGATAACCACCGAATTCTGCAGGCGGCCTTCGATGTCACGGATCCGCGCCTCGACCATACCTTGCTGCTCGCGGGCAGCATGGTATTCAGCGTTTTCCTTCAGGTCACCCAATTCCCGGGCCGTACCGATGTCCTGGCTCAGCTTCGGACGGACGACCTTGGTCAGGTGGGCGTGCTCTTCTTCCAGGGCTTTTGCGCCCTGGACGGTCATTGGGTATTTGATCATGCCTTCAATCCTGCGTGTAGATCCTGCAAGCGACGCACGGTTTTTTCAGGACCGAACTTCAGCGCTTCGCAGATAGCTTCGCCAGCAGCAATGGTGGTGGTGCAGTAGATCTTGTGCTGCAAGGCGTTACGACGAATGGAGTAGGAGTCCGCGATCGACTGGCGACCTTCGGTGGTGTTGATGATCAGGGTGACTTCGTCATTCTTGATCATGTCGACCACGTGTGGACGGCCTTCCGTTACCTTGTTCACGCGACGCACTTTCAGGCCGGCAGCCTCGATCAGCTTGGCGGTCCCGGCAGTGGCCACGACTTCGAAGCCCAAGTTGATCAGATCACGGGCCACGCCTGCAACCAGCGGCTTGTCATCATCGCGCACGCTGATGAACGCAGTACCGCCGGTAGGCAGCACTTCGCTGGCGCCCATCTGGGCTTTGGCGAATGCTTCACCGAAGGTATCGCCCACGCCCATCACTTCACCGGTGGACTTCATCTCCGGGCCCAGGATCGGGTCCACACCAGGGAATTTGGCGAATGGGAACACCGCCTCTTTCACACTGTAGAAGTTCGGAATGATTTCCTTGGTGAAGCCGATTTCCTTCAAGGTCTTACCGGCCATCACACGGGCAGCAATCATTGCCAGGGAAACACCGATGCACTTGGAAACAAACGGCACGGTACGCGAGGCGCGCGGGTTGACTTCGATGACGTAGATGTCTTCGCCTTGCAGCGCCAACTGTACGTTCATCAGGCCGACCACGCCCAGCTCCAGGGCCATTTTCTTGACCTGTTCGCGCATCTCGTCCTGGATGTGTGCAGGCAGCGAGTATGGCGGCAGCGAGCAAGCGGAGTCACCGGAGTGAACGCCAGCCTGTTCGATGTGCTGCATGATCGCGCCGATCACCACGTCGGTGCCGTCGCAGACCGCATCCACGTCCATCTCGATGGCGCAGTTGAGGAAGTGGTCCAGCAGCACTGGGCTGTCGTTGGACACTTTCACCGCATCACGCAGGTAACGCTTGAGTTCGTCTTCTTCGTAGACGATTTCCATCGCCCGGCCACCCAGTACGTAGGACGGACGCACCACCAGCGGGTAACCAATCTTGCTGGCCGCGCGGATCGCTTCGTCTTCGCTGCGCACAGTGGCGTTTGGCGGCTGACGCAGGTTCAGGCGCTCAACCATCTGCTGGAAGCGCTCACGGTCTTCGGCGCGGTCGATAGCGTCAGGGCTGGTACCGATGATCGGCACGCCAGCAGCTTCAAGTGCGCGAGCCAGTTTCAACGGGGTTTGGCCGCCGTACTGGACGATCACGCCTTTTGGCTTCTCGACGCGGCAGATTTCCAGTACGTCTTCCAGCGTTACCGGCTCGAAGTACAGACGGTCGGAAGTGTCGTAGTCAGTGGAAACAGTTTCCGGGTTGCAGTTGACCATGATGGTCTCGTACCCGTCTTCGCGCAGGGCGAGAGCGGCGTGTACGCAGCAATAATCGAACTCGATGCCTTGGCCGATACGGTTTGGACCGCCGCCCAGGATCATGATCTTGTCGCGGCCCGACGGCGCGGCTTCGCACTCTTCCTCGTAGGTGGAGTACATGTATGCGGTGTCGGTGGCGAACTCGGCCGCACAGGTATCAACGCGCTTGTAGACCGGGAAGATGTCCAGCTTGTGGCGATGGGTGCGCAGGTTCTTCTCGGTCACGCCCAGCAGCTTGGCCAGACGCATGTCGGAGAAACCTTTGCGCTTGAGGCGGAACATCAG
Organism: Pseudomonas sp. KK18; assembly: GCF_037094675.1. Taxonomy (NCBI): domain Bacteria; kingdom Pseudomonadati; phylum Pseudomonadota; class Gammaproteobacteria; order Pseudomonadales; family Pseudomonadaceae; genus Pseudomonas; species Pseudomonas sp. KK18. The sequence continues at coordinate 974,924 of NZ_CP146605.1, read as the reverse complement.
GTCGCGGTCGATGGAGGACAGACCGAGGGTCTTGACCTTCTCTTCTTCCTTGATCAGATCTTCGATCTGCACCAGGAACCACGGGTCGATCATGTTCATGCCGAAGATGTCTTCGACGGTCATGCCGGCGCGGAAAGCATCGGCCACGTACCAGATACGCTCGGCACCCGGCACGGTCAGCTCGCGCTTGAGCACGCTCATGCTTTCCGGGTTGCTCAGGTCGAGCTTCTCGTCCAGACCGCAAACGCCCACTTCCAGGCCGCGCAGGGCTTTCTGCAGGGACTCCTGGAAGGTCCGGCCGATGGCCATGACTTCACCGACCGACTTCATCTGAGTGGTCAGGCGGGCGTCGGCTTTCGGGAATTTCTCGAAAGCGAAACGTGGCAGCTTGGTGACGACGTAATCGATCGACGGCTCGAAGGAAGCTGGCGTTGCGCCGCCGGTGATTTCGTTCTGCAGCTCGTCCAGGGTGTAACCGATCGCCAGCTTGGCGGCGATGCGCGCAATCGGGAAGCCGGTAGCTTTCGATGCCAGAGCCGAAGAACGCGATACACGCGGGTTCATCTCGATCACAACCATGCGGCCAGTGTCCGGGCAGATGCCGAACTGGACGTTGGAGCCACCGGTTTCCACACCGATCTCACGCAGCACCGCCAAAGAGGCGTTACGCATGATCTGGTATTCCTTGTCCGTCAGGGTCTGTGCCGGCGCAACGGTGATCGAGTCACCGGTGTGCACGCCCATCGGGTCGAAGTTTTCGATCGAGCAGACGATGATGCAGTTGTCCTTCTTATCGCGGACAACCTCCATCTCATATTCTTTCCAGCCGATCAGGGATTCGTCGATCAGCAGCTCTTTGGTCGGAGACAGGTCCAGGCCGCGGGCGCAGATTTCTTCGAACTCTTCACGGTTGTAAGCGATACCGCCGCCGGTGCCGCCCATGGTGAAGGACGGACGGATGATGCACGGGAAGCCCAGGCGCTCCAGGACCGCGTTGGCCTCTTCCATGCTGTGGGCGATACCGGAACGCGGGCAATCAAGGCCGATGGACTTCATGGCCTTGTCGAAACGCGAACGGTCTTCAGCCTTGTCGATGGTGTCGGCATTGGCGCCGATCATCTCTACGCCGAACTTCTCCAGGACGCCTTCGCGCTCCAGGTCCAGTGCGCAGTTCAGGGCGGTCTGGCCACCCATGGTTGGCAGCAGCGCGTCCGGACGCTCTTTCTCGATGATCTTGGCAACGGTCTGCCACTTGATCGGCTCGATGTAGGTGGCGTCGGCCATGTCCGGGTCGGTCATGATGGTGGCCGGGTTGGAGTTCACCAGGATGACGCGGTAGCCCTCTTCGCGCAGGGCTTTACAGGCCTGGGCGCCGGAGTAGTCGAATTCGCAGGCCTGGCCGATCACGATCGGGCCAGCGCCGAGAATCAGGATGCTTTTTATGTCTGTACGTTTTGGCATGGGTTTGTCACTCAAATCCGCAGGTCAGTCGGCAAGCCGTCTTGAACAATCTTTGAAGAGCCCGAGGGGGCCGCCGGTTTCCCGGGCCGCCCTCAGGCCGCTCAGTTAGCGTCGCTTGGCCATCTCATTGATGAAACGGTCGAACAGCGGCGCTACGTCGTTCGGGCCCGGGCTTGCTTCAGGGTGGCCCTGGAAGCTGAACGCGCTCTTGTCGGTGCGCTCGATACCTTGCAGGGAACCGTCGAACAGCGACTTGTGAATCGCCCGGACGTTGCCCGGCAGCGTCGCTTCATCCACCGCAAAACCGTGGTTCTGGCTGGTGATCATCACGACGCCAGTGTCCAGGTCCTGCACCGGGTGGTTGGCACCGTGGTGGCCGTGACCCATTTTCAGGGTCTTGGCGCCGGAAGCCAGGGCCAGCAGTTGATGGCCGAGGCAGATGCCGAACACCGGAATCTCGGTTTCCAGCACTTCCTTGATCGCCTTGATGGCGTAGTCGCAAGGCTCCGGGTCACCCGGGCCGTTGGACAGGAACACGCCGTCCGGCTGCAGGGCCAGTACGTCGTTGGCCGGGGTCTGCGCAGGCACCACGGTCACGCGGCAACCGCGCTCGACCAGCATGCGCAGGATGTTGTGCTTGATACCGTAGTCGTAGGCCACGACGTGGTACGGCAGTTCGGAAGCTTCGATGGTCGCGTGGCTGTCGGTCTTCAAGTCCCAGACGGTGGAGCGCCACTCGTACGTTTCCTTGGTGCTGACGACTTTCGCCAGGTCCATGCCTTTCAGGCCAGGGAAACCTTGGGCCGCTGCGATCGCTGCTTCTTCGGAGATGTTGTCACCGGCCATGATGCAGCCGTTCTGCGAGCCTTTTTCACGCAGGATGCGTGTCAGGCGACGCGTATCGATACCGGCGATCGCCACAACGTTGTTGGCTTTCAGGTAATCGGACAGGGACATCGTGTTACGCCAGTTGCTCGCTACCAGTGGCAGGTCACGAATGACCAGGCCAGCCGACCAGACACGATCAGACTCGGCGTCTTCCGGTGTAGTACCGGTGTTGCCGATGTGCGGATAGGTCAGGGTAACGATCTGTTGGGCGTAGGAAGGATCAGTAAGGATTTCCTGATAGCCGGTCATGGCGGTGTTGAACACCACCTCTCCAACGGTCTGACCGTCGGCTCCAATGGCTTCGCCGCGAAAAATGCTGCCATCAGCAAGGGCGAGTATGGCTGGCTTAGTCAAGAAGACCTCCCGTAAATAAAGCCTGAAAGGGCGATCGCAGGTTGTAAAAAAGCGGAGTGACGTATGGACACGTCACCCCGCTTCTTCACTGAATTATTCTGCGCGCTTTTAGTGGACACACTAAAGCTGTAGCTTACAGAAAAAGGCTTTTTTGGTCCACCGCTAATGAGCCTTAAAGGCAGGGGAATGCGACAGGACGTCGCCTAGCGGGTAAAAACGGGGTCTCAGCATATTCCTGAGACCCCGTTTTAGCTACTTCTTAATGCAGGTCCAGCACGTCGCGCATGTCGTACAGGGCCGGCGTACGACCCTCAAGCCACAGCGCCGCACGTACAGCACCCTTGGCGAACGTCATGCGGCTAGACGCCTTGTGGGTGATCTCAAGACGCTCGCCCTCGGTTGCGAACAACACCGTGTGATCGCCCACCACATCACCGCCGCGAACGGTGGCAAAACCGATGGTGTCGTGGGCGCGGGCACCGGTATGGCCTTCGCGGCCATACACCGCCACCTTCGACAGGTCACGACCCAGGGCATCGGCAATCGCCTCGCCCATACGCAATGCCGTACCGGACGGCGCATCGATCTTGTGCCGGTGATGAGTCTCGATGATCTCGATGTCAGCCTCATCACCCATCACCCGCGCCGCCATGTCGAGCAGCTTCAGCGACAGATTGACGCCGACGCTGAAATTGGCCGCGAACACGATTGGAATATCCTTGCCCGCCTCCACCAGCAGCTGCTTTTGCTCGGCGCTCAGGCCCGTTGTGCCGATCACCATGGCCTTGCCCGCCTTGCGGCAGAACGCCAGGTTTTTCAGCATCACGTCCGGCAGGGTGAAATCGATCAGCACGTCGAACTCGTCGGCAACCTGCTCCAGATTGCCGGACAACGAAACGCCGATCCGCCCCAGGGACGCCAACTCACCGGCGTCCGCACCAATCAAGGTGCTGCCGGGACGAACAATCGCCGCCGTCAGCCCGGAGGCCGGCGAGCGCGCCTGCACGGCCTCGACCAGGGTCTTGCCCATGCGCCCGGCAGCGCCCATCACCGCGATACGTCGCATACTCACTTCCTTACAGGTCGCCGAAGAAGCGCTTCACGCCTTCGAACCAGCCGGTGGTCTTTGGCGAATGAGTGTCATCGCCGGCCAGGGAGCTGCGGAACTCTTCCAGCAGTTCGCGCTGACGACGCCCCAGGTTCACCGGCGTCTCTACCGCCACACGGCACATCAGGTCGCCAGCACCGCCACCGCGCACCGGCGCAACGCCTTTGCCACGGATACGGAACTGCTTGCCGGTCTGCGTACCCTCAGGGATCTTCAGCTTGACCCGACCGTCCAGCGTCGGAATCTCAAGCTCGCCACCCAGGGCCGCATCGACAAAGCTGATCGGCACTTCACAGAACAAATGCTTGCCGTCGCGCTGGAAAATCGAGTGCTCGCGCACATTGATCACCACATACAGGTCGCCCGTCGGGCCGCCCTGAGTGCCCGCCTCGCCTTCGCCCGACAGACGAATGCGGTCGCCAGTATCAACACCCGCCGGCACTTTCACCGAGAGAGTCTTGTACTCTTCGACACGCCCTTCGCCGTGGCACGAGTCGCACGGATCGGAAATGATCTTGCCCTGGCCGTGGCAGCGCGGGCAGGTTTGCTGCACCGAGAAGAAGCCTTGCTGCATGCGTACCTGGCCGATACCGCCGCAAGTCGGGCAAGTGATCGGCGAGGAGCCTTTCTTGGCGCCCGAACCGTCGCACGGCTTGCAATTGACCAGCGTCGGAACACGGATATTGACGCTGGTGCCACGCACCGCTTCTTCCAGGTTCAGTTCCAGGGTGTAGCGCAGGTCGCTGCCACGCTGGGCACCGCCACGCTGGCCACCGCGGCCGCCGCCAAAAAAGTCGCTGAACACGTCGCCGAAAATATCGGAGAAGTTCTGCCCGCCGAAACCGGCACCGCCGCCACCCATGCTTGGGTCGACACCGGCATGGCCATACTGGTCGTAAGCGGCGCGCTTGTTCGGATCACACAGGCATTCGTAGGCCTCATTGGCCTCTTTGAACAGCTCTTCGGATTCTTTGCTATCCGGATTACGGTCCGGGTGGTGCTTCATTGCCAGGCGACGGTAAGCCTTTTTCAGGTCCGCCTCGCTGGAGCCGCGCTCCACACCCAACACTTCGTAATAGTCACGCTTTGCCATAAGTCTTTGCACTCTTAAGGACGTCCGGCAAAACCCTCCTGAGCCTTGCCAAACTCGTTGAGCCCCAATACAGGCCCGGACCCAACTCACGTCAATTCAACGATCCTGGTCGTTACTGCTTTCAACCGGAAACCGGCCAAAAACGCGGTGACTGTCGTCCGGAAAGCAGGAGCATTCCCGATCACACCGCCAGCATCCGAGCGTTGTCGCATGCTGTAAAAATTCGCGTACCCCAGACACGCCAACGCGGGAGCAAGCTCCCGCGCGGCGACATCCTACCAGTCACCGCTTGTGAGCGGTCAACCGGGCGACCAAGTTACTTCTGGTCTTTGACTTCTTCGAACTCGGCATCGACAACATCGTCGTGCTTGGCTTCAGGTTCTGCCTGGTGTACAGCACCATCAGCCGGCTGGCCTTGTTCGGCGTACATTTTCTGAGCCACTGGCGCAGAGACTTTCGACAGCTCTTCAACCTTGGCTTCGATAGCAGCCTTGTCGTCGCCTTTAACGGCGGCTTCCAGGGCAACTACTGCGGCTTCGATTGCAGTTTTCTCTTCGGCAGTCACTTTGTCGCCAGCGTCAGCGATCATTTTGCGAGTCGAGTGAACCAGTGCATCACCCTGGTTACGGGCAGCGGCCAGCTCTTCGAACTTGCGGTCTTCGTCAGCGTTGGCTTCAGCGTCACGGATCATCTGCTGGATTTCTTCCTCGGACAGACCCGAGTTAGCCTTGATCACGATCGACTGAGTCTTGCCGGTGGCCTTGTCTTTGGCGCCTACGTGCAGAATGCCGTTGGCGTCGATGTCGAAGGTCACTTCAATTTGCGGCACGCCACGTGGTGCTGGTGGAATCTCGGCCAGGTCGAATTTGCCCAGGGACTTGTTCTGACCGGCTTGCTTACGCTCACCTTGCAGCACGTGAATGGTCACGGCGCCCTGGTTGTCGTCGGCAGTCGAGAACACTTGCGATTTCTTGGTAGGAATCGTGGTGTTTTTCTCGATCAGCGCAGTCATCACGCCACCCATGGTTTCGATACCCAGGGTCAGCGGGCTTACGTCCAGCAGCAGAACGTCTTTCACGTCGCCGGCCAATACCGCACCCTGGATGGCAGCACCCATGGCAACTGCTTCGTCCGGGTTCACGTCTTTACGCGCTTCTTTACCGAAGAACTCGGTCACCAGCTTCTGAACCAGTGGCATACGGGTCTGACCGCCCACCAGGATCACGTCGTTGATCGCGCCAACGTCGATACCCGAGTCTTTCAGCGCAATGCGGCAAGGCTCGATGGTGCGTTGAACCAGGTCTTCTACCAGTGCTTCCAGCTTGGCGCGGGAGATTTTCACGTTCAAGTGCTTAGGACCGGTAGCGTCTGCAGTGATGTACGGCAGGTTCACGTCGGTCGAATTGCTCGAAGACAGTTCGATCTTGGCTTTCTCAGCGGCTTCTTTCAGGCGCTGCATGGCCAGCGGGTCACCCTTGAGGTTCATGCCGCTTTCTTTCTTGAATTCGTCAACGAGGTAGTCGATCAGACGAATGTCAAAGTCTTCACCGCCCAGGAACGTGTCACCGTTGGTGGCCAACACTTCGAACTGGTGCTCGCCATCGACTTCAGCGATTTCGATCACGGAAACGTCGAAGGTACCGCCACCCAGGTCGTAAACGATCACAGTGTGGTCGCCCTTGGCCTTGTCCATACCGTAGGCCAGAGCGGCTGCGGTTGGTTCGTTGATGATACGTTTCACGTCCAGGCCAGCAATACGGCCGGCGTCTTTGGTCGCCTGGCGCTGGCTGTCGTTGAAGTAGGCCGGAACGGTGATCACCGCTTCAGTCACGGCTTCACCGAGGTAGTCTTCGGCGGTTTTCTTCATCTTTTTCAAGATTTCAGCCGAGATTTGTGGCGGCGACATTTTCTGGCCGTTCACTTCAACCCAGGCGTCACCGTTGTCAGCCTTGGCGATTTTGTACGGGACCATCTTGATGTCTTTCTGTACGACTTCTTCGTCGAACTTACGACCGATCAGACGCTTCACCGCGTACAGGGTGTTATGCGGATTGGTCACAGCTTGACGCTTGGCGGACTGGCCCACCAGGATTTCGCCGTCGTTGGCATAAGCCACGATGGACGGAGTGGTGCGTGCGCCTTCGGCGTTTTCAATAACTTTGGATACGCCGTTTTCCAGCACGGAGACGCAGGAGTTGGTAGTCCCCAGGTCGATACCGATAATTTTGCCCATGATTTACTCTCCCGAAACTTAGATTTTTTTGCCGCAGCAGTGGTGGCTAACTGCGGCAGTACTTAAACGCTTGACTTATAGATGGGGCCGTTACGACTTATTTCAAGCCTGCTCATCAATAGAAGGTGCAACCGGTGCAGGAGCCTTGCTCACCACAACCATTGCCGGGCGCAGCAAGCGACCGTTGAGCTGGTAACCCTTCTGGAACACCTTCAATACGCTGTTCGGCTCAAGATCAGCGTTTTCCTGCATCGCCATTGCCTGGTGATGCTCGGCATTGAACGGCTCGCCGCCTTGCGGATCGATGGCTTCCAGCTGATAACGCTTCAGGGTGTCCTGGAACATTTTCAGGGTCAGTTCGATCCCTTCGCGCATTGGGCGGATGTTTTCGTCGTCCGGATTGGACAGCTCAAGGCCACGCTCCAGGCTGTCGATGATCGGCAACAGATCACCGGCAAATTTTTCCAGGGCGAATTTGTGAGCTTTTTCTACATCCTGCTCGGCGCGGCGGCGGACGTTCTGCAGATCGGCGGCAACACGCAACGATTGATCCTGTGCGCCTGCCAATTGCTCTTCGAGCACTTGCACACGAGCGGCCAGGTCTTCACCTGCGGCCTGGTTGGCGTCTGGATTTTGCGTATCCTGCGTCTGTTCGTCAGCCATAGATTTCTCCTTTCAAAATCATGCGCGAACTCGACTCGCGCTTCTGTTCCGGTATATGGGGCCACAATTTTCAGGTTCAAGGGTTGAGGCGTTACCAAAAGTCTTTCACTTGTCCTGGATCAATTCTTATCAATCATTCCCTGTTGCGCTTAAAAAGCGATTTATTCAAGCAAATCGGACTAAGCATCAGGATTGTCACCTCCAAACAAAACACTGTATAAATAACCAGACCTAAAGCCTGGGAGCGGCCATCATGCTGGTGCACCTGTCCGTACATAACTACGCCATCGTTGAACATCTGGATCTTGAACTGGATCGCGGGATGAGCGTAATCACAGGCGAAACCGGCGCCGGCAAGTCGATCATGCTCGACGCTCTGGGCCTGACCCTGGGTGATCGCGCCGACAGCGGGGTGGTACGCCCGGGCGCCGACAAGGCCGACATCCTCGCCACCTTTGACCTGGCCGATATCCCGGAAGCCGAGGCCTGGCTTGCCGAGCGCGACCTTAACAATGAAGGCCCGTGCATCCTGCGCCGGGTGATCACGGCCGAAGGGCGCTCCCGCGGCTATATAAATGGCACGCCCTGCCCGCTCGGCGATTTGAAAGCCCTGGGCGAACTGCTGATCGATATCCACAGCCAGCATGAACACCAGTCCCTGCTGAAAACCGACACCCATCGCCGACTCCTCGACGAATACGCCGGTGCCACCGATCTTGCGCGCCAGGTGCAACTGGCCGCGCAGCGCTGGCGCCAGACCCGCCAGGAGCTGGAGCGCCTTTCCAACTCCGGCGACGAGCAGCGTGCCCGCCACCAATTGCTCAGCTACCAACTGGAAGAGCTGGAAAGCCTGGGGCTCGGCGAGACAGAACTGGAGCAACTGGAACAGGAACACAAGAACCTGACCAACGCCGAAACCCTGCTGGGCATCTGCCGGCAAGTGGTGGAGCAGTGCAGCGAAAGTGATTCCGGCAATGTGCTCAACGCCCTGACTGCCAGCCTGAACCGACTATCCAGCGTGAATAACGCATCAGGCTCGCTGAACGAAGCCACCACCTTGCTGACCAGCGCGCAAATCCAGGTAGAAGAAGCCGTGGGCGAACTGAACCGTTTCCTCGATCACTTCGATGCCGACCCAGCCCGCCTGCAGGATATAGAAGAGCGCCTGGACACCATCTACACCCTGGCGCGCAAACACCGGATCCAGCCGACCGAAGTCGCAACCATGCAGCAAAAGCTGCTGGATGAAATTGAAACCCTGAACGCTAATGACGAATCCATCGAGCGACTGGGTGAAGAGCTGGCGTCCTTTGCTCGCCATTATCAAGAGAAAGCCCGAGAACTCAGCGACCTGCGCCATCAGGCAGCGACCGGCCTGGCCAGCGCGGTGGAGCAGGAAATCCAGCGCCTGGGCATGCCCGGCGGGCGCTTCACCATCGAGTTGCACACCAACACCAGCAATGAACTGCTGCCCAACGGCCTTGAACAGGTAGAACTGCTGGTCAGCGCGAACCCAGGCCAGCCACTCAAGGCACTGGCAAAGGTAGCTTCCGGCGGCGAGCTGTCGCGGATCAGCCTGGCGATTCAGGTGATCACCGCCCAGACCTCTCGCGTGCCAACACTGGTATTCGATGAAGTGGACGTAGGGATCGGCGGCCCGACGGCCGAGATCGTGGGCCAGTTGCTGCGCCGGCTGGGCGATCGCGGCCAGGTACTGACCGTCACCCACTTGCCACAAGTAGCCGCCCAAGGGCATCAGCACTTGTTCGTGCACAAGGTGCGAGGCAGCGATGCGACCCATACCGCCGTGTCCAAGCTGAACAAGACTGAACGGGTAGAAGAAGTGGCGCGGATGCTCGGCGGCATCGACCTGACCAAGGAGTCCCTGGCTCACGCGAAGAAAATGGTGGTAACCGCGAAGGTCTGAAGCCTGGCTTACTGAGTATTTTCTTTCTATAGAAAGCACGAAGGCGACCCTAGGGTCGCCTTCGATCGTTTCGCAGAGCGAATCTGCGTAGCTTTCTTACTTTTTCTTACGTATGTAGAGAACCAGATTGTGGTCCACCAAATCGAATCCATGCTGCTCAGCGATCATGTGCTGGAGCTTCTCGATTTCCGGACTGGTGAACTCGATAACCTCATTGGTATCCAGGTCAACCATGTGGTCGTGATGACCGCCGTCGGCCAATTCGAACACTGCATGACCGCCGTCGAAATTATGACGAACCACCAGTCCTGCTGCTTCAAACTGGGTCAGAACACGGTAAACCGTGGCCAGGCCGACGTCCTCGTTAGACTCCATCAGCGCCTTGTATACATCCTCGGCACTCATGTGGCGCTGCTCAGCAGAATCGAGCATTTGTAGAATCTTGACTCGTGGCAGAGTCACTTTAAGACCGGCTTTGCGTAGTTCGCTATTTTCAACCATGGTTAGCTTTCTCGCGGATGCTGCTTCGCAGCTTCTCTTAATACGGGTATGATCGGCGTTTACGTTGTCCCAGCCAAGATAGTGGAAGTCGCCCACCGATGCAAAACACCAAGCTCTTGCTAACCAGTTTCACCTTTGTGGGACTGCTCGCACTCGCCGGTTGTTCATTCCCCGGGGTTTACAAAATCGACATCCAGCAGGGCAATGTCGTCACGCAGGACATGATAGACCAGTTACGCCCGGGAATGACCCGACGGCAAGTACGGTTTATCATGGGCAATCCCCTGCTGACCGACACATTCCATGCCGATCGCTGGGATTATCTCTATAGCATCCAACCTGGTGGCGGTGAACGCCAGCAGGAGCGGGTCAGTGTCATCTTCAATGGCAATGACCAGCTCGTCAGCCTGTCGGGGGACTTCAAACCGGGCGTAAGCCGCGATGAAGCCTTGCTGGGCAAGGACAACGGCACCACCGCTCCTGCGCCCGCGCAGAACGAGGAGAAGCCGAAGTCCGAAGTACCGGCCAAGCCTGGCTCGTTGTTGGACGAGATCCAGAAAGGCGTCGACGGCGTGCAAACCGTTCCGGTGCCAACTCCAGAACCTCTGGACGCCAGCCCGCAGTAAGTTTGTAACGCTCGATAAAAAGCCCGGCATGCCGGGCTTTTTGTTGTCTGCCGTTTCTCAAGCTATGAATTCTGCTGTTTTGCCTTGGCAGCCTTGGCTGCACGCAAACGACGTATCTCCATCGGATCTGCGAGCAATGGCCGATAGATCTCGATTCGGTCTCCAGCCTGCACCACACGCACGTCAGCGTCTGCCACCGCCTTGCCGAAAATCCCCAAGGGGCAATCCTGCAGATTCAGCTCCGGAAATTGCGCAGCCATTCCCGAGCCCAACACTGCGGCCCTGAGGGTTGAGCCCGGCGCTACTGCCAGGCTCATCAACACCTGGCGATCCACCGCGGCATACACCACCTCGATTTCAACCAATGGCTCAGCCATGCATTTGCTTGGCGCGCTGGCAAAACGCGTCCACCAGAGTATTGGCCGCCTGATTGAACAGTGGCCCCAGGGTGGCACGCACGATAGGGCCGGCATAGTCGAACGACAGGTCCAGGCTGATCTTGCAGGCTTTCTCGTTCAACGCCTTGAACACCCACACACCGTGCAACTGAGTGAACGGACCTTCTTCGAGATTCATCTCGATGGACTGCCCGGGCACCAGCGTGTTGCGCGTGACAAAGTGCTGGCTCAAGCCGCCCTTTGCCACCCCCACGCTGGCAACCATGTGCTCATCACTGCTCTCCAACACCTCGGCAGTCGAACACCAAGGCAGGAACTCCGGGTAACGCGCCACGTCGTTGACCAGGTCATAGAGCGCCTGTGCCGGATAAGGCAGCAGGGCCGAACGTTGAATATGCGTCGTCATGTGAGCGTTATTTCCACAGCTGAGCGGCAAACATCGCGAAAGGACAACAGGATTCGCGAAAGAAAAAAATCAAAAACCAGCCTGCATTGTCCGGGATTCATTCAACACGCTCAAGCACGCAGGTTGACCGTAGCCGACGCGCTCGCAACTCCCTATAATGCCGCCCCTATGGCTAAACAAAAGAAACACCCAACAGGGACCATCGCGCAAAATAAAAAGGCGCGACACGATTACTTCATCGAACATCGTTTCGAGGCTGGTCTGGTCCTGGCCGGCTGGGAAGTAAAAAGTCTGCGTGCCAGCAAGCTGCAGCTGGTCGACAGTTATGTGCTGCTCAAAGACGGCGAGGCATGGCTGCTCGGCAGTCATATCACGCCGCTGATGACCGCCAGCACCCACGTAATCGCCGACCCGGTGCGCACGCGCAAGCTGTTGCTCAATGCCCGCGAGCTGGAAAAGCTCCACGCGGCCGTGCAGCAAAAGGGCTACGCCTGTGTCTGCCTGTCGTGGTACTGGAGCAAGCACCTGGTCAAGTGCGAGATCGCACTGGGCAAGGGCAAGAAGGAATACGACAAGCGTGATACCGAGCGCGAGCGCGATTCCAACCGGGAATTGCAGCGTGCCGTGCGCAACAAGGGCAAGGAAGACTGACTTTCTTGTGACTTGATGTGGATGACGGAGCCCGCTCCCTCATCCACAGCATTTGCTACATCCCTTTGCGCCGTTCCGCCCGGGCCATGCGCTGAACCTCCTGCCGCACTTCCTCCAGCACTTCCTGCACATACAGCAGGTGACGTGTTGATACTTCCCGTGCCTGCTCGGCACGCCCCTCGATAATCGCCAGGTACAGGTCCCGATGCTGATTGATCAGCATGTCGCGGGTCTCCGTACGCTGCTGATACATGCCACCAATGTTGGTCACCACGTTGCGCTTGAGCAGGTCGAACAGGCCGCGAATGGTGTGCAGCAATACCGCGTTATGGCTGGCCTCGGCGATGGCCAGGTGAAACCTCGCATCCGCCGCGCCCTCTTCCGCCCGGCTCACTTCATCCGACCGCGTGTAGCAATCCTGCAACTCCTCGAACGCCGCGGTCAGCCGTTCGCGGTCCACCTCAGTGGCACGCAACGCTGCGTAATACGCGCACGAGGCCTCCAGGGTCTGACGAAACTCCAGAAGATCACGCTGAGCCTCCGGATTATTTTCCAGCAGATGCAGCAGCGGATCACTGAAGGTTGAACCCAGCGACTCCACCACATAATTGCCACCACCCTGGCGACTGATCAGCAAACCTTTTGCCACCAGCTTTTGGATCGCCTCACGCAACGACGGCCGCGACACCCCGAACTGCTCGGCCAGTGCGCGCTCGGCCGGCAAGCGCTCGCCCGACTTCAGCGTGCCCTCAAGGATCATGCCCTCAAGCTGCTCGACGATGTCGTCAGACAAACGGCGCTGACGCACCTGATCAAACCCCATAACTCACTCTCCACCATCCCGACCACTCGCCGGGGCCCCTATTCTGGCCTATCGCCGCGTATCCGGCACCTATCAGAACGCCCTCGTTTAAGCCAATCAGCCCCCACCAACCCCGACCTACGACCAAAGATTCACAAGCGGCAAATTGACACATCCCCCAGAAGGCTTTTAACCTAGCCAACGGTGATTGTAAATTGGTAATACCAATTACCCAAATCATCCAAGCAGTGCCTGACCAACAACAATTAAGGGCCACCCCATATGCAAACCTGGCAACAGCTCTACAGCCCGCTCGGCAGCCTCGGCCTGTCCGCACTGGCCGCCGTCATTCCCATCGTATTTTTCTTCCTGGCCCTGGCGGTGTTTCGCCTCAAAGGCCACGTTGCGGGCAGCATCACCCTGGCACTGTCGATCCTGGTGGCGATCTTTGCCTTCCAGATGCCGGTCGACATGGCGCTCGCCGCCGCCGGTTATGGCTTCGCCTACGGCCTATGGCCAATCGCCTGGATCATCGTCGCCGCCGTATTCCTGTACAAACTGACGGTCAAGAGCGGCCAGTTCGAAATCATCCGCAGCTCCGTGCTGTCGATTACCGACGACCAGCGCCTGCAAGTGCTGCTGATCGGCTTCTGCTTCGGCGCGTTCCTGGAAGGCGCCGCCGGTTTCGGTGCACCGGTGGCGATTACTGCCGCACTGCTGGTAGGCCTGGGTTTCAATCCGCTGTATGCCGCCGGCCTGTGCCTGATTGCCAACACCGCCCCCGTTGCGTTCGGCGCACTGGGGATTCCGATCATCGTGGCCGGGCAGGTGACCGGGATCGACGCGTTCAAGATCGGCGCCATGGCCGGTCGCCAGTTGCCGCTGCTGTCACTGTTCGTACCGTTCTGGCTGGTGTTCATGATGGACGGCCTGCGCGGCGTCAAGGAAACCTGGCCAGCCGCACTGGTTGCAGGCCTGAGCTTCGCCGTTACCCAGTTCTTCACCTCGAACTTCATCGGCCCGGAACTGCCGGACATCACCTCGGCCCTGGCCAGCCTGATTTCCCTGACCCTGTTCCTGAAAGTCTGGCAGCCCAAGCGCAGTGCCGGCGCGCAAATCGTTGGCGCAACGTCCGGCACTGCCGTCACTGCCAGCGCCGGTGGCTTTGGCCTGCCTCGCAACACCCTGGCTTCGCCTTACAGCCTGGGGGAAATTTTCAAGGCCTGGTCGCCGTTCCTGATCCTGACCGTGCTGGTCACCATCTGGACCCTCAAGCCCTTCAAGGCGATGTTCGCCGCCGGCGGCGCGATGTACAGCTCGGTATTCAACTTTGCGATCCCGCACCTGGATCAACTGGTGATCAAGGTTGCGCCCATCGTTGCCACCCCGACAGCCATCCCGGCGGTATTCAAGCTTGATCCGATTTCCGCGACCGGCACGGCGATTTTCTTCTCCGCCCTGGTATCGATGCTGGTGCTGAAGATTGATTTCAAAACTGGTCTGACCACCTTGAAAGAAACCTTTTATGAGCTGCGCTGGCCGATCCTTTCCATCGGCATGGTGCTGGCCTTTGCCTTCGTCACCAACTATTCGGGCATGTCATCAACCATGGCCCTGGTGCTGGCGGCTACCGGCGCGGCATTCCCGTTCTTCTCGCCATTCCTTGGCTGGCTCGGGGTATTCCTGACGGGTTCTGATACTTCATCCAACGCCCTGTTCAGCTCGCTGCAAGCCACCACCGCGCACCAGATCGGCGTCAACGACACCTTGTTGGTAGCGGCGAACACCAGCGGCGGCGTGACCGGCAAGATGATCTCGCCGCAGTCGATTGCCGTGGCATGCGCCGCCACTGGCCTGGTGGGCAAGGAATCCGACCTGTTCCGCTTTACCCTCAAGCACAGCCTGTTTTTCGCGACGATCGTCGGGCTGATCACCTTGGCCCAGGCTTACTGGTTCACCGGTATGCTGGTGCACTAAGACCTGCACGCGATAGGGTAAGAACCGACGCCGGGCAGCGATTCCGGCGTCTGCTATTTCTGGAGGACCGATGAGCCTGCCTGCTGCTTTTCTGAGCGACGCCGCACAACTGATCCCGAAAGATCGTCGTTTCGACGATCCACTTTCCACCCTCGCCTTCGGCACCGACGCCAGCTTTTACCGACTGATCCCACAACTGGTGATCCGTGTCGAGTCGGAAGATGAGGTGGTGGCGCTGCTGCAACTGGCCCAACGCGATCGCGTGCCGGTGACCTTTCGTGCGGCGGGCACCAGCCTTTCGGGACAGGCCATCAGCGACTCGGTACTGATCGTGCTGGGGGACAATTGGAACGGGCGCGAGATTCGCGGCCAGGGCACACAAATCCGCTTGCAGCCCGGCGTGATCGGGGCGCAAGCCAACGCCTGGCTGGCGCCATTCGGGCGCAAGATCGGTCCGGATCCGGCGTCGATCAATGCCTGCAAGATTGGCGGCATCGTCGCCAACAATGCCAGCGGCATGTGCTGCGGCACGGCCCAGAACACCTACCACACCTTGGCGGGCATTCGCCTGGTGCTGGCCGATGGTAGCCGCCTGGACACGGAAGATCCGGCCAGCGTTGCGGCCTTTCGCCAACGCCATGGCGAGCTGCTTGACCGCCTGGCGGCACTCGGTCGAGAAACCCGGGCCAACGCCGAATTGGCTGCAAAAATCCGCCACAAATACCGTCTGAAAAATACCACCGGGTTGTCACTCAACGCCCTGGTGGATTTCGACGAGCCACTGGATATCCTCAGCCATTTGCTGGTCGGCTCCGAAGGCACCCTGGGCTTTATCAGCGCAGTGACCTACGACACGGTGATCGACCACCCGAACAAAGCCTCGGCCCTGATCGTGTTCCCCGATGTGGAAACCTGCTGCAACGCGGTGACCGTACTCAAAACCCAACCTGTTTCAGCGGTTGAACTACTGGACCGCCGCAGCATGCGTTCGGTGCAGGACAAACCCGGCATGCCGGCTTTCGTACAGCAGCTATCGGAAAATGCCTGCGCCCTGTTGATCGAATCCCGCGCCGCCTCGCCCTCACTGCTGCATGAGCAACTGGCACTGATCATGGCTTCCCTGGCCAGCTTCCCGGTGGAGAAACAAGTCGACTTCACCGAAGACCCGGTGGAAAACGCCCGCCTGTGGGCGATCCGCAAAGACACCTTCCCCGCCGTGGGCGCCGTGCGTAAAACCGGCACCACCGTGATTATCGAAGACGTGACCTTCCCGGTGGAACAACTGGCCATTGGCGTTAATCGCCTGATCGAGCTGTTCGACAAACATCACTACGACGAAGCGATCCTTTTCGGACACGCCCTGGAAGGCAATCTGCACTTTGTGTTCACCCAAGGCTTCAACAGCGCGCAAGAAGTCGCACGCTACCAGGCGTTCATGGACGACGTCGCCCAGTTGGTGGCCGTGGAGTTTGGCGGCTCGCTGAAGGCCGAGCACGGTACCGGTCGCAACATGGCGCCCTTTGTCGAACTGGAATGGGGCAGCGATGCCTACCAATTGATGTGGCAGCTCAAGCGCCTGCTTGACCCCAACGGCATTCTCAACCCGGACGTGGTGCTCAGCGAAGACCCGCAAATCCACCTCAAGCACCTCAAGCCACTGCCCGCCGCCGACGAGCTTGTGGATAAGTGCATCGAGTGCGGTTTCTGCGAACCGGTGTGCCCGTCGAAGGGGCTGACCCTGAGCCCGCGCCAGCGCATTGTGATCTGGCGCGATATCCAGGCCAGGAAACGCGCCGGTATCGACACCACTGAACTGGAAGAGGCGTATCAATACCAGGGCATCGACACCTGCGCGGCGACCGGGCTTTGTGCCCAGCGCTGCCCGGTAGGCATCAATACCGGCGACCTGGTGAAAAAGCTGCGCAGCCGCGACGCCGACCGTACGAAAACCGCCGAATGGCTGTCGACGCACTTCGCCACGGCACTGCAAGGTGCGCGCTTCACCCTGCACGTGGCCAACGGTGCGCGCATGCTGCTGGGCGCTCCGCGACTGGCGAAGCTCTCGGCCACGGTAACCCGGCTGTCCAAGGGGCAAATCCCCCAGTGGACCAACGCCATGCCGCAACCGGAAAAGGCCATTCGCTTCAGCCCCGCCGTGAGCGATGAGCGCCCCCGCGTGGTGTACCTCGCCGCCTGCGTCTCACGCGCGATGGGCCCAGCAGCCGGTGACAAGGAACAGATGTCGCTGTACGACAAAACCCGCGGCCTGCTGGAAAAAGCCGGTTATCAGGTAGTCTTCCCCGACAATCAGGACAACCTCTGCTGCGGCCAACCATTCGCATCCAAGGGCTACGCCGAACAAGCCGAACACAAACGCCAGGAACTGATCGGCGCCCTGCTCCACGCCAGCCGTGGCGGCCTCGACCCGATCTACTGCGACACCAGCCCGTGCACCCTGCGCCTGGTCCAGGACCTGGCCGAAACCCGTCTCGACCTCTACGACCCCGTGCGTTTTATCCGCACGCACCTGATGGACCGCCTCGACTTCACCCCCCAGGAAGCCCCGATCGCCGTGCACGTCACCTGCAGCACCCAACACCTGGGAGAGAGCCAGGCGCTGATCGACCTGGCCAGGCAGTGCAGCAAAAACGTGGTGATCCCCGAAGGCATTCATTGCTGCGGGTTTGCCGGCGACAAAGGCTTCACCACGCCAGAGCTGAACGCGCACTCACTGCGCAGCCTGAAGGACGCCGTGCAGTATTGCAGCGAGGGCATCTCCACCAGCCGTACGTGTGAGATTGGCCTGACACAACACGGTGGAATTGATTACCACGGCCTGGTGTACCTGGTGGATCGAGTAACCCAGGCGCGCGCCCACTAGGGCCGCACTCTTTGGGTGCAAAACCTAATGATTTCGGGGTTTTTCGACTAATCCAGCGACAAAACAGAACCCCTGCGCGCCGGCGTAGTCATCTGCATAGGCCTCGACAAACGAGGCTCATCAGTGACCTCGCTGGCTGCACGGAAAACCGGCAGCATCGAGCCCTATTTGCACAAGGAGATACCCATGAAGCGTTCCGCTCTTGCTGGTTTGTTCATTACCGCTGCGATGCTGGCCTCCCCCGCGTTTGCGGCCGGAACAAAAGACGATCTGTGCCAAATCAACCTGGACAAAATCAACAACGGTAAAGCGTTGCTCGCCACCGACACCAGCGGCAAATCTGGCGAAATCGACACCGCCGTTTCCCAAGCCAAGGCAGCCCATGCGGCAGGCGATGACAAGAAATGCATCGAGATCACCTCCAAGGCCCTGCAAAGCCTGCAAGACTCGGACAAAGGCGGCAATCAGTAACTCGCTGATTGCCCGAGGCCAACCTTCGGGTTGGCCTTCTGTGACCGATTGACGTACACTGCACAGGCTTGTCACTCACTAAGAAACAACGAGTTACAAGCACGGGGCCGTTTAGGATTCGACGCCGGTTGCGAAACTTTAGGTGCATGCCGAGTTGGTAACAGAACTCGTAAATCCACTGTTGCAACTTCTTATAGTTGCCAATGACGAAACCTACGGGGAATACGCTCTCGCTGCGTAAGCAGCCTTAGCCCTTCCCTCCTGGTACCTTCGGGTCCAGCAATCATCAGGGGATGTCTGTAAACCCAAAGTGATTGTCATATAGAACAGAATCGCCGTGCAGTACGTTGTGGACGAAGCGGCTAAAACTTACACAACTCGCCCAAAGCACCCTGCCCTTCGGGTCGCTGAGGGTTAACTTAATAGAAACGGCTACGCATGTAGTACCGACAGCGGAGTACTGGCGGACGGGGGTTCAAATCCCCCCGGCTCCACCACTTCATCATCTAAAGACGTCCACGGACGTCTTTTTTTGTGCCTGAAATCCAGTAAATACAGGGGTTTAGCGGCTATAGAGATCTCTAGAGCTTTTTGGAGTTCTAGCAATTTTGGTATTCCAAATGGTATTCCAAGCCATCTGGTGCTATTTTTTGGAATACCAAAATGGTGTCAGAGGTAGCTCTCATGCCTGCTCTAGCCCTTCGCCTCTCCGACCGCCAGCTCAAGGCAGTCAAGGCAAAAGACAAGGATTACGTCCTCAGCGATGGTGATGGCCTTCAGCTCCGAGTCAGGAGCAATGGCTCGATGCTGTGGAACTTCAACTACCGCGAGCCGGTAACCAAAAACCGTATCAATATGGGGCTGGGCACGTACCCAGAACTCTCACTAGCGAACGCCAGGAAAAAAGTGGTGGAAGCGCGCGAGCTGCTTGCACAAGGTATTGATCCCAAGGTGCAACGCAATGCACAGGACGAAGCCAAACGAGCGGAGACGGAACATACGTTCGAGAACGTGGCCACCGCCTGGTTCGAGCTAAAGAAGGACTCCGTCACGCCGGCGTACGCCGAAGACATTTGGCGATCGCTCACGCTGCACGTATTTCCAGACCTGAAAACAACGCCGCTCTCAAAAATTACCGCACCGATGGTCATCGAACTGCTTCGCCCGATTGAGGCCAAAGGCAGTCTCGAGACAGTGAAGCGACTGAGCCAACGGCTCAACGAAATCATGACCTATGGGGTCAATTCAGGACTGATCTTTGCGAACCCCCTCAGTGGCATTCGGGCGGTGTTCAAAAAACCCAGGAAAGAGAACATGGCCGCGCTACGACCTGACGAGCTTCCGGAGCTCATGATGGAAATCGCGAATGCCAGCATCAAGCGAGTCACGCGCTGTCTGATCGAATGGCAGTTGCACACGATGACCCGCCCTGTCGAGGCAGCCACCACTCGGTGGGCAGACATCGATTTCGACAAACGCATTTGGACCATCCCACCAGAGCGCATGAAAAAGCGTCGCCCGCATACCATTCCGCTGACTGAACAGGCACTCGCGTTACTGGAGACACTCAAGACCCATAGCGGCCACAGAGAATACGTGTTCCCGGCAGATAGAAACCCGCGTACCCACGCCAACAGCCAGACCGCCAACATGGCGTTGAAACGCATGGGCTTTCAGGACCGCTTGGTCAGCCACGGCATGCGCTCCATGGCCAGCACCATCCTCAACGAGCATGGGTGGGATCCGGAGCTCATCGAAGTCGCACTGGCGCATGTCGACAAGGATGAAGTCCGTAGTGCCTACAACCGGGCGGACTACATCGAACGCCGGCGTCCGATGATGGCCTGGTGGAGTGAGTATATCCAGAAGGCGGCCACCGGCAGCCTGTCGGCATCTGCGATCAATCAAACCAGGGACCACAACGTCGTGCCGATACGGTGAGCGCTCACCGGACGCTGCCGGTAACCGAGAATGACTCCCCAGATGGAGTGATGGTTGATTTGGCGACAGTGGCGACACCGGCGACAACCCGTGTAATACCTGGCCTGCAGCATGGCGACAAAAGTGGCGACTGTCGCCGTTGCAATCCTCGCTCTTGGAGCTTTTTCGGCCAAGCCCATGCAGGCGGGAAGGCTCCGCATTCCCACCTGCATGGGCTCACATTAAAAACCGACGAACGACCACCCGGCCATGGGAAACCACCGGTCTCCAAGGTCTTCCAGCATTACCGATTGGCGCAACAGTGCCCCCAAAATGCTGTTGACCGCGAGCAGAACGAGCGTTACACCAGAGCCTTACAAGCGCTGTCCTCGACAGCACCCAGGTAGCCAGAACCTTTGAGTCTACGCCACACCGTGGTGGTTCACCCCCAAGTGCGATTAGCGTCCGGCAGCTCGTACGGTCACTACCCATGTGATGGATGCCTACTTCTAGCAGAGTGCCTACTGCGGCAACTCATCCCCCTACCCAGCTGTCCTGCAGCAACTTATCCGCTTGGCCATTTCTTGCGCCAACCTTGCGCCCGTCTCTTTCTCTCGAAAGAGACGGGCGCATCTCACACTGCTGCAGCCCGGCTCGCATGGGGCTTTGCGGCTTTCCACCTCGTGACAATCGGCGTGACAAACACCGAATGCTCACTCGCCACAGCGATGCCGATGATGGTGCCGCAGCCCAAGGAATGGACTGCACCTGACTGACAGTCAGGCATGCCCCGGTCATCGCATCACTGCCTTCACCCGACTCTGGATCTCGCGGCATTGGTCTCGTCAGCCAGCGCAGCCTCCACCCGCCCACGTCTTCGGAAGTGTTCAGGAGGCCAGATCATGAGATGCCCAAGCTCCCGGTCGTAAAGAGCCGCCAGTCCCGCGTCAGTGGACAACCCTCACAGGTCGCAGGGGCCTTGATCCCTGATAACACTCAACAACCGTGGCGGGATGAGTGAGGACGAAGTCGATAATCTCAGGAGAATAGCGATGCAACTGTGCGAAGCGTTCGAGCCACCACAACCATTGCTGGAATACCAGCAGGCGCCACTGCCCTACCCGGTCGAAGCACTCGGGGACCTGTTGGGCCCTGCGGTCGAACGACTGGCCGAGGTGATCGGCGTGCCCAGCGCCATGGCTGCACAATCGGTGCTGGCCAGCGCTGCCCTGGTGAGCCAGGGCCATGCCAATGCCCAACTCGATGGCCGAACCTATCCGCTGTCCCTCTACCTACTGACGGTGGCGTCCTCGGGTGATCGCAAAAGCGCAGTGGATCACCTGGCACTGAAGGCGGCGCGCGACTGGGAACGACAGCAGTGGACCCTGTATGCGGAAAAGCTCAAAGCCTATCGCGCCGCTACCAGCATCATGGCCAAGCCCAAAACCTCAACGGATCGCGCTGAGTCGAAAGACGGTGAGCTGTCCGAGCCGGTACCGCCGAGACTGATCATTGCCGAGCCCACTATCGAGGCCCTGGTCAAAAGCCTGTGCCATGGCTTACCCAGCATGGGTTTGTTCAATGATGAAGGTGGCCAATTCTTGGGCAGCAGCACCATGAGCAAAGAGAATCTGCTCAAGGCAATCACCACCTTGTCGATGCTGTGGGATGGCAGCCCGATCGACAGGGCCCGCTCCATGGCCGGAGAAAGCCTGCGGGCCTATGATCGCCGCCTCAGCCTGCATCTGATGCTGCAGCCCTACCTGGCCAACCAGATTTTCAAAGATCCGGTGATCAATGGCCAAGGCATCCTCGGCCGTTGCCTGATCAGTTGGCCCGAGCGCCTGGCCGGCCAGCGGCTCTACAAGGCAATCGACCTGACCCGAGATCCCAAAGTCCAGCGCTACCAACAGCGGATCACCGCCCTGCTGCAACAGCCCTGGTCGCTTCACCAGGATGGCTCACTCAATCCCGCCACGCTGGAGCTGACTCCCCGTGCCCGTCGTGCCTGGATTGATATTCACGACACCATCGAGTGCCAGTCTGGCGAGTTCGGCGAGCTTGCCGGCGTCCAGCCTGTCGCGAGCAAGGCCGCGGCGAATGTACTGCGTATCGCGGGCGTGTTGGCCATGGTTGAAGAGGCCAGTATGTTGGAGGAAGCACACATCCAGCGTGCCTCCACGCTGATGGATTACTACCTGGCCGAGATTCAGCGCCTGACCGAACAGGAGCCGGTCAATAGCCGACGCGAGGAATCGGATCGGCTGCTGCGCTGGCTGGTGCAGAAAGGCTGGACCCACTTCACCGTCCGCGACGTCAATCGTAACGGTCCTCGTTTTGCCCGAAAAAGTGCTGACCATACCGCCTCTTTATTCGTCGAGTTGATCACTCATCGCTGGCTGAGCAGCCGCGATGGAAGAACCTTCGAGGTCCGTCATGTTCCGCCTCAATGACGCGGTGCGCCGCTACCAAGCGCAACATCAACCGCCGCCAGAATCACGACGTGTCGCCGCTTCTGTCGCCACCCTGTCGCCACGCCCCAGGCCAGAAACGACGCGGGTTGTCGCCACTGTCGCCGCTGTCGCCACACCACCACTTGATCCTGCCTACCTCGTCCTGCTGATGGAACAACTGCGTGAGGAAGGGGCACTGCTGCTGCACTACAAAAATGCCCTCTTGATCCGCCCGACACACTGGCAGCAGCTGGACCGGCTCAGCCTCCACTGGAAAGCCCTGCTGCTCTTTCTGCAAACAAACGAAAACGGTGATGACGATGGCACTGGTCGGTCGGCGTGAGGGTCGCAACTTTGGCTATGGCCGCCAGCTGAGCTACGCCGGCCCACAAGCGCTAAAGGATCTGTTTGCCGGTGGCCACTTCGCCACGGTCAAAGCGCATAGCGATCGCTGGCAAGCGTTCGTGCGTTGGTGTCGGTCAGAGAATGGCCCCGGTTACAACGATGCGCGTCAGATCAATCGACGTACACTACAAGACTACGCCGCTTACCTGCGCCAGCAGATCCAGCAAGGTGAACTCTGCATCGCCACCGCGCAGAACCGCCTGAGCAGCGTCAACCGCACCCTCGCGGCGCTGCGCGGCGATCAGGATGTGAGGATCGCCAGCCCGAGCCAGGCGTTGGGACAGAAGCGCTCGACCGCACGCACCCGCGCCCCGGATGGCCAAGACCGCCAACAGGTGCGGCGAGTGTTTGAGGTGCTTGGCGAACGGCAACACGAGCGGGTGGCGGCGATTGTCCTGTTGGCCCGAGCAACCGGCATGCGCCTACGCGAAGCAATCCTGGCTGACCTGCCACGCTTGCACCGCGAAGCCGAACACTTAGGCCGCATCAACATCCAGGACGGCACCAAAGGCGGCCGCTCAGGCGCTTCAGCGCCGCGATGGGTCGTGGCCAATGAAGAGGTTAAGGCGGCACTGCTGTTGGCTCGTAAGGCGTCGCCGACCGGCAGCCGTAACTTGCTGGCCCGAGACGAAAGCTACGCCGCATTCCTGCATCAGACCGTGCTCCCCGCCCGCGAAACGCTGCATGAACACGGGCTGAAGGGTTTCCATGAACTGCGAGCGGCCTACGCCTGCGAGCGTTACGAGCAGCTCACGGGCCACGCCGCACCGGTCAATGGTGGCCACTGCTATCGCATTGACCGCGACCTGGATCAACAGGTGCGCCAACAGATCAGCCTTGAACTCGGTCATAACCGGATCGATGTGGTTTCGGCCTACATTGGAGGGAGAGCGTGACCAAGCCCTTCGATATGGCGCTGTTCCTGAGCGGCGTCCTGACTGGCTCGACGACCACGCAGCAACGCCACCTGCGCCAAGCCCGAATCATGCAAGCGGCCATTCAACAACGATGGCAGCGAGACAATCCCTGGACCTGGCAGATCAAGCACGTGCGCTGGTTTCTCACTCAGTACCTGAAAGACCATTCCGATGCTACCCGGTATTACTATCGGCTCACCGCCCTATTGGTCTGGAAGCGATTAGGGAACGGCCAGAAAATTTCTGATCTGGCACCTCAAGATTACAGCTCCCTTCAGAGCAGACCAAGAGACCATAGGTAGTTTCTAACCTCTCCCATGCCTCTGCTGGCCACATCTATTAAATAATCACGAGACTGGCGGTGGAGTGGAAGCGGGCCGGATTGACGCACCCATTTCGCGACATCCTCTGCGGGCAATCTGCGGGCTGCCAGGATCATGGCCATCAGATCATCTCTGGCATTCGCATCCCGAACTACTGAAGTCAGATCCGCTCCTCTGGCATGGTACGCGGTGCCGTCCGTCATTCCGGCAGCGTGGAACGAGGCGCGTCGGATGACGCACGGGACGCACTTACCACACTGCTGGTATGTCCGCTTCCACTTACCACACGATACCGTTTCCGATGCTAGGACCCTCAAGTTCGCTTGATCTAAACACCTAGAAAGCATCTCTCCCTTCGTCTGAAGCGCGTACGGATTCTCGACTCGTACAGGCAGGCCGACCGTATCCAGAATTTTTTGGAATAGGCCCAAAAAATGTGGGTGCGTCGTCCTAGTACTCAACGCGCCAATGCGGCGAGCAGTCATTGGAGGGTTCAGCGCAATGAGCCCGTTCTCGGGAACGAAAAGTTCTACTGGTGTGCCAGTGACTCGTAGCTGCGCCAGTGTGGCCCCAACCAGTGCACCATAAGCGAGGAAATTGAAGCTTCGAGTGCGCATCTGCACATCGGTTTTTCTCCCAGTCAAGGACACCGGATTTGCCACCGCAGCGAATCTTGAGACCTCCACCGGTAGATGATCCCGAACCATGATTTGCTTTTCCGAGTCACCTCGATATGCATGACTTATCAACAATGGGCGTCTGCCCTCTGCTAATAAATTCAACGCTCCAATGCCGCTATCCATCCCCCCCGAGAACAAACTGACGCAATCGTGGCCGGCCATAACGGTGATGCGACCACGGTTCTGAGACGTGAGCTGTCTGGGTCCATCAGGCAATAGGATGATCTCCCAAAGATCGCCGCTTAAGAAATGCAGAGCCTTCTGTAAAAGCGGTATCGCGGCCTGCCAAAGTTGCGGATCAGCGATGGGGATGAATAAACGAAGGTCCCGGGCCCAACCATCATCAGCGTCTGCTTTATCAACAAAAGTATCTGCGGCTGTTACGGCCATGGCTATAGTCAACAAATCGAACCCGGTTCTACTGACCGGAGCACCCAAACGCCTCACTGCAGCGCGAACCGGCCCCCCTATAGAGCAAGTGCCCCGCGTCGGTGGGCGACTGCCGTACATCAGTACGGGAATTTCATTAGCCGTTTGCGAGCGAAGCTGATCAGCTTCGTGATGGAAAATGAGGTCTGTCACTCTTGGTATGCCTCCCATTCACTCCACACTTCGCGGATGGCGGCCATCTGAATCTTTTCAATTTGTTTGCTGGAGAGCGCTTTCAGACTGCCTCCCAACAAGGGACGCATGTGCTTGTCGGTCACCGATTCAACGAGAGAGTACAGTTCCTTCTCGGCCTGCTCGACTTGGCCAGGTGATTCAGCTTTTGCGAACGCATCGTTCGAATCGAGCACTACTTGTCCAAACACGCATTTGGTGACGTACACCAGCATCATCTGTACAAGCATCTCGTCAGTGATGCTCGCGAAATCAAACTCTTGGTAACCCTCTAGGCATTCAGAAAGCGCCTCGTTCATCGCAACCCGAACGCGATCAGAATCGCCGTCCTCGGTGGCAAGCGCCTGCACGATCATGTCGATAGCAATGTCCGTGTCCTGGCCGTTCAACGCAGCGAGATCCAGCCCCAGAGGGGAATGCCCTTCCCTCAATGTGGCCATCGCACCAAATAAGGCTCCACCGGCTCCGGCCATGGAGCCAAACCGGGCAGGTCCAATGCCACTGCCACCGGTTGCACCGCCTGCATAGCTGCTTATCGCAGAGCGAAGGTAATCGCCGTCTCCTGTCGAGACGAATCTCCCCAGATTTGTGCGGAAGTCTTTAAATCGCTGCGGAGGAGCCTCGGGTACCTGCTGCCCATCGGTGTCCACCCACCCAGGCACAAATGGAGAATTACCCCCAGGCCCTTTGCTTGACGTAGAGGTTCCCATTACTTCTTCTCCCGCTCCTTGTACCAGCTCGCGCCCTTAAGCTTGCTGCTGAGCCAAGGCCGAATTTTGTCCGGCATTACGGTGTGAATGAAGTCCGATAGCAGCGCACCGGCTTCGGGTGACTTCTCGGCAAGCAACTGCGCACCGTCAAAGCCGACTGGCTTGCTTGTCCACTCAGAATGCGACCGCATCGATTCAATTAACTGGGTCATGACGGCCGCGTGCTCACCACCGGATATGGTTTGTAGAGCAGCTTTTGCAGAAGGTGACGAGGTGTTGGACGTCCGTTTGAGCACAGCAAGCGCTTCAGCCGCATCAGCAGAAAGACCTGCGCGCAATACCCGTAAGGGAGTGGTTTCCCTGCTCAGATAAACGACCGGACGAAGGTCTACAGTCGAAAGCTGCGGTTCGAGCCTGATCCAATCTCGCACGAGGTCTACTTTGGTCCATAAATCCGGACAAGCCTCCGTAAATTTCACGGGGTCTTCCAGTAGTCCCTCCAGTTCGGCCAACACTTCAGGTTTGCCGCCGGCAGCACTATTTATCATCGAGTAAAGATGGGCGACCGCTTTCTCCTCCATGCAACGCTCAAAAAGAGCTACCTTGGCGATTAGGGCCTCGTTTACAGGCATTTCACGCAGTGCTGCTACCCGTACCCTCATTCGAACGACGTTGAGCATACGCTTCACGATTCTGGGGTTACCCAACACGGAGCTGGAGCTTGCGAGCATTGGCGCAATTCGATCAGCAATCGGAAAAGCTTCGGCAACTTCCACAGGCACATTAGAGCCCAGCAACTCTAAGGTCCTCTCTGTGCTGATGGGTTCGTCTCTCCATGCCTTGCGCAAGTTATCTTCAAGCCCGACTCTCAAGGCCTCGATGTGCTCGCCAGGGACCTTGTTACCGGCCGAGGCAAACAGCATGAATAGGTACGCCCGAACCTCCTGAACGCCCAACCTTGGCACACGAACAGGCACTTGAATAAGTTTATCCAAGTAATCAGTCACATGACGATCACCAGGATCTTTGAAATGCTCACTGACCGAATGGCGAACCATCTCCTCATCTGCCGCCACGACAAAAGCCGTATGGTTCATGAAGAGGAATAGACGCAGAGCCTCCAAGGTATGGATCGTCTGCTTGGGCAAGCAGCGATCTAAGTTGTCGACAAAAACGACCAACGTTTTGTCGAGACCGATGAGGACATTTGAAAACTCCTTTCGGAACGCCTCGATCTGTTGGGGGGGAGTTTGCTGCTTTTCTGGGCCAAGCAGCCCGGTAAAGCTGTCCTTCGCCTTACCACCTTCATCTTTGAGAGTTCCTAACGAGTCATGATCCGCTTCACCGGAAAAGAGCTTCCCCAGAGCCTCCACCCCTTTCGCACCAAAACCGAAAGCTGGCATACCCAAAGCAAGCGCTCCGCCTTCGACCATAAGACCAAGCATTCGCATTTTGTTTGCCCGCGCAAAAAGCTTCTTCGCTTCAGGAAGAAAGCTGGTTTCTTCGGCAGCGTCGATAAGAGTGGAGGCGATGATCTCCATCAGCGCGGCGCGGGAGTCATCGAAGCCCTGATACAACCAGGCGTCAAAACGAACGACGACGAATTCAGACGCTCCCCGAGGAGGGTTCAGTCCATGCTCGATCAGATTGAGCAGCGTGGACTTCCCAGTACCCCAGGAACCGAACACGCCTATGGTAACCGGACGCATGGACGGATCACGGATGACGTCCACAACCAGATCCGCCACTTCTGAGTAATTCAGAAAATCGCTTTTTGTATCGACATCAGCCCACATCTGAGCCTCCTTGCTTGCGGAGCATCCCTTGCTTACGAGCTGGACTTACTGCCACAGACACGCAGCATCGCTTTCATAACCGCCATCATTCGTTAAAAAGCGATTCAATGCCACTATTTCGACATCTAGTGAATAACACCCCTTCCTATAAGTCCGTCGGGCCGTATAGTCGTAGGCAAAAGCTCAGGAAAGAGAAAACGTAAAGCAGAACGAGCGGCGGCATGAAAGCCGGGATCTGTAGATATCGTGCATACCATACTGACATCGGCAGTAGCGCCACTTGCAGTAAGCAGAACAATTTAGCGGACGCCCAGAGGAGTTTCGGGATCAGACTAGATCGATGCCGCGTGCAAGCGCGCGACATCGATCTAGTCATCGTTTACCTCATCAGTGTCTTTAGCTGACCAGGCGAGCCGAGTGGGGATCGTAGACCATTTCGGTAATTGACCCATCTCGGATGCGCTCAACCGCTTCATCAATCACATGCAGCGGCACCAGGAACCACTCCCTAGGTCTGACTGGATGGCCGAAGCGGTCTTCGATGGTCAAGTCCAGCTGCGCTGCGCCGAACAGGCGGTGGAAGATGTTTTCCAGCCGGGTGCGGTTCAGGTTGTGAAGCTTGTAAGTTGCGACCACTTCCACATCGGCCAGCAGGTAGGTGGCATCTTTCGCCGCCGCCGCGATACGCGTTTCCACTCGGCCACCGGTTACGCCGATCTTGTGGATCAGCTCGCGGTGCTCGGCTACGTAGGGATGGTTGGACCGGCTGCGTAACACATAAATGGTGCCAGTCTCGATGTCGTCCGGCTCGGTTATGTCGCTGAACAGTGGGCCAGAGTCTACCTTGATGATCCGAGACCCTGCACGCCCGTCACCGTCTTTGTAGAGCGCCCGCTGCAAGGATCGTAGTAGCAGATCGCTTTCTGTCTCATTGGAGTAGATGACCCGCAAACGACCATTCGTCTCCGCATTCGGCGTCTTGTAGGTGTCTCCCACCTCGGCGACATAGGCAATGAGTCCGCTCAGAATGAAGAAGTCCCCGACCTCGATGCTGGCGTTCTTGCCAAAGGGCTTGGTTACCCATAGTTTTTGCTTGAGGCCTGCTTCCACCTCGTCAAACAGTGGCTTAAATCTCTCGAAGTCTTTACATGGGTTCCGGGCGGCAATTTCTTCTGCCGCTTTTATTGCCGCACTGGAACGCACATGCCGCAGCACGGTGATATCGTCCTGGTCGATGGACTCACTGCCGATGCCCAGCTCGGCGAGCAAGGCGTCCTCATCCAGGTCATTCACATTTACCGTGGCTACCACAGAACCTGACAGTAGGCCGTGACTATCTAAGCCTGCCAGTAGGGCTTGTGCTTCCGGTAACTTGCGAAGCTGATCCAATCGCACGGCGTACAAGCGCTCGAAAATGTCGCGGTCTTCGCCATGTAGTGGGGCGCGGCCATGGGTCTGATAGAAGCGCCGAATGTCCTCAAAGCCAGCGAAGATGCGTTCTTCGCGAGGGGTTCGAGTGGCTGTATTTAGCGAGGGTACTTCTACCCCTAGCGCATCCAGTAGGTCGTCATCGTTCATCTTAGCCATTAGTGGATTCTCCCTGTGCCGCTTTGGCTTGGGCACGGTAACGTGCGAACGCAACCACGCCTTCAGCCATTCGTTTCTCCCAGACATCGGCGGAGTTGATGTCTGGCAGCCGGCCACGCTCGTTTTTGAACTGCAGGGCGCGCATTGCTAAGTCTCGTGCTTCGCTTTCAGGAATGCTCACCTTCTTGGCTGCAATGCTGGCCTGCACCTGGCGCAGGGATTTTTCATCCATCGCCTTAGCCAGCACCGCATAGGCGGCTTCAAAAGGGTTGATGCGGTCGATCAGATCAATATCTAGCTCGCGCACGTTGACGAATTTGCGCACGCCTTCCAGCAGAGACGTACTGCCTTGTAAGGCGCCACTCTCGCTGGCATCGGTCTGAGCCAACATCAATTTGGCCTGTTGGGTAATGTTCATGGCTGCGATGGCATGCTGACGGATTGCTTCCTGGTCGACGTCGCTCAAGTCGGGGTAACGCTCGCGCACGATCTTGCCCATGCGCAGTTGGGTCAGCTCTTCGGGTAGGGTGTTTTCCTTGTCGAATAGGCCGCGTTCCAGCACGGTTTTGTCCTGCAGGAAGCTGGTTACCACTTCGTTCAAATCTTCTTTGCAGATGCGCGAGGCTTCTGTGCTTTGCGGCGTGGTCAGACCGTTGATTTCGACATGGTACTGGCCTGTGGCTTCATTCACGCCCAGATTGGTGCCACCTGATTGATAGCCCTCGCCACCGTTGTAAATGAAACCGTCTTTCGGCCCGGTATCTTTCGGACTGAACTCATAGCGCGGGGCGAGCACCTGTTCCATCAGCAGGCTGGCGGAAATGGCCTTAAGCATATCGTTCACTGCTTCGGCTACAGCCGCTTGGTCGGCCATAGGCTCAGCGATCAGGTTGGTGAAGCGCGAGCGCTCCTTGCCCTCCGCATCACGCGTGGCGCGGCCAATGATTTGTACAATTTCGGTCAGGCTCGAACGGTAGCCGATGGTCAGCGCATGCTCGCACCAGATCCAGTCGAAGCCTTCCTTCGCCATGCCCAGTGCGATGATCACATCCACGTTGTCGCGGTTGTTCTTCTGCGCAGGGTCTTTCAGTGCACTGAGCACTTTGGAGCGCCTGGACGCGTCGCTGTCATCCACCAGGTCTGCCACTTTCAGCGTGCGACCGTCCTTGGCTTTGATGAGGTGGAAGCCGGTGGCCGGGTCGACACCCTGCCAATCGCCCAGCGCACTCATGATTTCGTTGACCTCGCGCTCCTTGTCTTTGAGGCTTTCGCGGGCATTCACATTGGGGATATGGATGATGGTTTTCAGTGCTGGGTCCAGCACCTTGGCGACGGCATCCACATACTTGCCGGTATAGAAGAAGTACCCGATGTCCAGCGACTTGAGCCAGCGGTAGCCGTTGAGCTGCTCGTAGTAGGTGTAAGTCACCGTCTCAAACTTGGCTTCTTCCGCCGGGGCCAGCACGGCCTCGCTGTCGCCACGGAAATAAGAGCCAGTCATGGCCACCAAATGCACTTTATCGCGGCCGATAAACGCACTCAGTTGGCCGCCCAACTTGTTGTCCGGGTTGGCGGAAACGTGGTGGAATTCGTCGATGGCGATTAGGCGGTTGTCGAAAGCTTCGATACCTAGCTCTTCTACGGCAAAACGGAAGGTGGCATGGGTGCAAACCAGTGTCTTGTCGGTGCTTTTCAGGAAAGCGCGTACGGCTTCCACCTTGGATTTGGCCACGCGCGGCTCATCGATGCCAGGAGCATTACATAGGTTCCACTGCGGAGCCACTTGCCAGTCCCAGTAAAAACCAAACTTGCTCAGCGGCTCATCGGCGAAGCTGCCGCCAATGGAGCGCTCCGGCACCACGACAATTACCTGTTGCAAGCCCTGGTTATGCAGCTTGTCCAGCGCGATAAACATCAGGGCGCGGGACTTACCTGATGCAGGGGGCGACTTGATCAGCAGGTACTGTTCGCCGCGCTTGGTATAGGCGCGCTCCTGCATGGTACGCATGCCCAGCTCATTGGCTTTGCTGGAAGCCCCGGTGTGCGCCGTGGTGATGGATACCGATGGCACCGTGTAAGTGTTGGTTGGGTTGTGGTTCTGTTCGGTCATTGCGAGTCGTCGTCCATGGATGCGTCATCACTTGCCAGCTCGCGCTCGATCTGTTCGATGCTGGGCAGGCTGGTTTGCAGCTCTGCCGGCAGGGATTCCACCAATTGGTATTCGGCCACGCCAATGGGGCGGGCGTTATCGCGCAAGGCATATTCGGCCACTACCTTGTTCTTACTCTTGCACAGCAGCAGGCCGATGGTGGGACCGTCCTGTGGGTGCTTGAGCTGGGCATCCACTGCGGTGAGGTAAAAACTTAACTGGCCCAGGTGCTCGGGCTTGAACTTACCGGCCTTGAGTTCGATCACCACATAGCAGCGCAGCTTGAGGTGATAGAACAGTAGGTCGATGAAGAACTCGTCACCGCCCACATCCAGCAACACTTGCTGGCCAACGAAGGCAAAACCTGCGCCCAGTTCCAGCAGGAACTCGGTGACATGCTTGACCAGAGCGTTTTCGATCTCACGCTCCTGCGCATCAAAGGTCAGGCCGAGGAAGTCGAAGCGGTAAGGATCCTTCAGCGACTCGCGGGCCAGGTCGGACTGCGGTTTGGGCAGGTGGTTCTCGAAGTTACTGACTGCCTTGCCACTGCGCTCCAGCAGACGAGTCTCGATCTGCATCACCAGAATGTTGCGCGACCAGTTGTGCTCGATGGCCTTGGCGGCATACCAGCGGCGGGTTTCGGGGCCAGGCAGTTTGTCCAGCAGCACCAGATTGTGACCCCAAGGCAATTGTGCAGCAGCCTGCTGCACAAATTCCGCATCCGGCCACGCCTCGGCAAAGGCGCGCATGTACTTGAGGTTGCGTGGCGAAAACCCTTTCATATCGGGAAAGGCTGCGCGCAAATCCTGCGCCAAGCGCTCGATTACCTTGGCACCCCAGCCCTGTTGTGCTTGCCGGGTCAAAATATCGTGACCGATCTGCCAGTAGAGCAGCACTAATTCGCGGTTAACCGCCAGTGTGGCGCGCTGCTGGGCATTATGAATACGGCCTTTGAGGCCGATCAGCCAGTCGCTGTAGCCCTCGGGTGGCATGCTCAGGCTAATAGGGGTGTCGCTCATGCCTTTCTCCCTCGTGGCTTTTTCGGCGCGGCCTTCGCTGCGTTTGCCGCCATCTTGGTATAGAGGTCAAACAGCTTTTCCAGCCGTTCGGTATCGTTCTTGAAACGACGACCAATATAGATGCGCTCCAGCACTTCATCGTTGCACTCGTGAGCTCGACGCAGGTTATCCGGCATATTATCCGGGTCGTACAGGTCGGCGATGGCGGCGGGGAAATGCGCTTCGCGGGCCAGCAGGATGGCTTCGGCGCAGGCGGTCAGGTCGGCTTTATTCTGCTCGGTGAGCAATGGCACGGGGAAAGTATTCCAACCGAGGGTGTTCGAGTACGAAAAATCGGTACGCATTCGCACGCAGACCGCACCAATCCAGGCCCAATGCAAGCGTGAGGCGATGAGGGCCATGTTCCAGAGCGGGGCGTCGTAAAGGGCGAAGCATTTATTAGAAATGATGGATTGGTTGTCTAATAAATCAACTGGCAAGTAGCTTCTGTTCTCCGAAGATACAACAGGAATGGCGAAGAAATAGTTTTCACAGCTTCGCATCTCACGAAACTGATGCGGCCTTTTAACCATGCCATTGGATACGGCATCTTTTGATGTCTGTCGCGCAGCCTTGCCTTGTTCCAGCTTCTTCTTGATATCTGCAATCTCAAGAATTTCCGCTGCCGGATCATCAGGAAACCAGAAGCAAGCACGCGGTCTGGCTTTGGTAACTTCTGATGCACCATAGAATTTTCGTATAAACGCAGCATCCAACCCTGCATTCAAATATTTATTCTTTCCTTCCGTATCAAAAATCAAATGCTCTGACATGCCGTAGTAGTTGCCCTTCAGCATCGGGGGGATGACCGAAATCGGGCGGGATGATGGCATAACCCAATAGTCATCTGCCGGCATCAGGTACGCATTGATGTTCTTAGTCGAAAGTTTTTTGTCATCATCGTAAAGGTCTGCGGACGCCGCTTGTACCCCAGCACCGATGCAGACAACGGTAACTCCAGCATCGTTTGTCGCCAGGTTGCTCCACTTGAAAGAACGAACTGCAAAGTTGAATTTCAATCCGTCGTCGAAAAGCGGCTTCCAAAAGCCTGTTACGTGTTGTCCTTGAGAAACGCTGTTCGTTGCCACAAAAGCAAATTTCGCCCGTGTTTGCTTTGCATATTCGTGAGCTTTGAAGAACCAGCCACACACATAGTCAAGTAAGCCCCATCCATCAACCTTCTTATCGAGCAAATCGCCCATGTCTTTCTTTTGCTCGGCAGTTTTTTTTGCGTTTCCTTTGTACGGCGGGTTACCACAGATATACGTTTCCCCTCCCTCATTCTCAAAATCGATCTGAGCCTGATCCAGTGGGGTTGCAAACAAATCATTGGCGTGAAGTTTCACGCCCGTGCCCGTTGGCGGGCAGATATTCAGCCAGTCCAGCCGTAGCGCATTACCGCAAACGATCCAGTTTTGCGAATCCAGCGGCAGAAACTCTTCTAGTGCATCCTTCTGGCCACGATACAGCACGTCGCACTGGTACTCGGCAATGATGAGCGCCAGGCGGGCAATTTCCGCCGGAAAATCTCGCAACTCGATGCCACGGAAATTGGTCAACGGAATATCGCTGCCTAGATGAGGTTCTCCCCGACGACGATTAATTTCCGCCTCGATTTCGCGCATTTGCTTGTAGGCAATGACCAGGAAATTTCCGGAACCGCAAGCTGGGTCGAATACGCGGATGCGCGCCATGCGTTTGCGCAGATTATGCAGCTTGGCCTTGTTATCGCCAGCCGCATCCAATTGGGCGCGCAGATCATCCAGTAGCAGTGGGTTCAACACCTTCAGGATATTGGGCACGCTGGTGTAGTGCATGCCCAATGCGCCACGCTCTTCATCATCGGCTACGGCCTGAATCATGCTGCCGAAGATGTCTGGGTTGATTTTCTTCCAGTTCAGGTTGCCGGCGTGCAGTAGATAAGTACGCGCCATGCGTGTGAAGCGCGGCACCTCGGTACTGCCGGAAAAAAGGCCGCCATTCACATAGGGGAAGCCGTTGGCCCAATTGGGCAGCCGGGGCTGAACAGTGGCACGCTCGGCCAGCTTGATGTTCATGGCTCGGAAAATTTCAGACAGCACCTGATGGGTGTTGGAGCCATCGCGTTCGCTGTACTGCTCAACCGTTTTGGTAAACAGGCCATCGCCATTAAAAATGTCGGTGTCTTCCGCAAAAAAGCAGAACACCAGCCGCGCCATAAAATGGTTCATGTCGGCGCGGCGCTCGTCCTTGGCCCAGTCAGGGTCCTCGTTCAGCAGCTCGAT
Organism: Pseudomonas sp. KK18; assembly: GCF_037094675.1. Taxonomy (NCBI): domain Bacteria; kingdom Pseudomonadati; phylum Pseudomonadota; class Gammaproteobacteria; order Pseudomonadales; family Pseudomonadaceae; genus Pseudomonas; species Pseudomonas sp. KK18. The sequence continues at coordinate 939,601 of NZ_CP146605.1, read as the reverse complement.
ATATAGCTTGTTCAGGCGGCTGGTGGCGCGCACGTCGATGGGGTTGTCCTTGATCTCCTTAATAGTGGAGATACCGGCCAAGGGCAACAGGAAGCCGAAGTGGTTGGGGAGGTCCGGGTAATCGCAGGTGATGGTTTCACCCGTGATTAGCTCTTCGGCCTCAAGCGTTTGCCCGTCGGTGGCAAGGATGAACTTGGCTTTGGCTTTTGTGGTGGCAGGGCTGGCGCGCAATGCCTTGAGTGTTTCGCCTACGCTACCAGATTCGCATGCGGCGATATGGATGTTGCTGCGCAGTAGCACACCGCCGGGCACGTCGGAAGCGTTGTTGTTGCCGGCACGCAGGCGTTTTAGGGCGGTTTCCTTATTGCCAAAAGCGGCCAGGAAGACAAACGGAAATTCCACCGCGTCAAAGGGCTCAAGGGCCAGGTCCGAAATAGCGGACTCAATTTCTACTGCATTCATGATTTACCACTGCCCAGATCGCGTATGAACGAGTACGGCGAATTAAGCCGTTAATTTTGCGGATGATGACTAGGCCACTTGAGTGCTTCAACCTTCGTGCCGGCCACGGTCTGACATGATAACCCCGATAGCCTCGAACAAGGTCGTATCGCGTGTGGCGACAGCGGAGCTACTGGAGCGGCGATGGCAGCATTGCAGCTGGATCACAGGAGTGACAGAAGAAAAACTTAACTCAATTCTGGAGTTTAGTGGGGATAGCACGTTTGGGCTAAGCGCAGAGCGAGTCACGGTGATGCAGCAGTTCGTTCATGGCCAGCCATCCGGTGATTCGTTCAGGGCAGAAAATTTAGGAGGTGGTCACACATCGGGTTAGAGCGGATCAATTCCGGAATAGGTTTTCACGGTGCCATGTCAGATAGGAGCGATGGCGCGGCTCGATCTGCCGTAACCTCAATGCAGGGCTCAAATGGAGCGCCGCCGCTGTCGCTGCATCTACTTCAGGGCTCAGCAAAATGTCGCCATCGTCATCAAAGCTGATCAAGCCTTGATCAAAGGCCAAGTCGAGGTTAGGGGTCAGAAGCAGTCCATTGAACTGATCAAGTCGCTCGGCATGGTTCGCTGACCGCCAAGGCTTGATATGCGAGGCACGCAGCAATTGGGGAATGGAGCACTCGGTTACTGAGCAACCGCCCCAATAAGCCACAAGGGAATCGCGATAACGGCTTTGACCGATACGAGCTTTGATCAAAGCGTCTCGCTCTGTGTCAGTCAGAGCTACCTCACCCAGATCGATAGTCATCGCAGCCGGCGTAGCCGGCATAGCTGGCACTTCGTCAGGAAGGGACTCGTGACCAAGCAGAGATTGGACAAGAGCATTCATTGCTGCAGTGTCACGAAAGCCAAAAGCAATCCCATAGTTTATGGGCGTAGTGCCGCTATGGAGGCGCTTGGGAAAACCACGCAGGTTGCTGTTGTGGTAGTAAGGCTCCGCTGGACGCTCGACACCGGTTATCTCGGACCATTCGACAAGCTTTGAAGCATGCATGGGATGCAACACCAACGGTGCACGCGTCGATTGACCTGCCCCCCTCTTGACATAAATCGGCTCATCCAACGCTGGATGCATCAGGCGGAATACTTTGTTTCCCGGCAAGGGTGTCAAAACAAATCCCGCTTGTTCGAGACCGCTTACGATCTGTTCAACGGTTAGCGCATGCCCGTTGAACTGGCCAGGCACAGGTGAGGCCGTTGAGAACGGCTCTCCATTCGCGGATTGATCAAGCGAGTACTCGTTGGGCCATTTGACAACACGGTTCTTAATTGGATATGTCTTCAAAAAGCCTGGCGCTTGCAAACGCGCCAGCGCGGGTTTTCCGACTGCCTCCCAAGGGGTGTCAGCGCCAGCAACGAGGCGTGAGAAGCTGATGATGGGCCCGTTTTTCTGCGCAATTATCCAGGCGAGACAGGCTTCTGCGCGATCACGGGTACCGCTCTTGTTGCCCAAGCGTATCTGGCCATCTGCGATGATCCATAGGTCGAGACCTGAGTCATGCACCGCCAGTACAAACTCGGCGAAATCATCACGGACGGCCGTAGGCCAGTCTGCGGCAAGAATTGAAAAGGGTGAGCTGCGCTCGAATTTTTTGACAACATCTTGCAATGACGTACTCATTTTCGTTCCCTGAAAGGGCAATATCGAATGGCCACACCCTAAGCAATCCAGCTACAAACGTCTACAGCTTCGATACATCGTCGAGAACGCGTATCGGCATGGAATCAAGCAGCTTGAGCAGCACACAAGTCGGCTGCGGCCAGAGGTATGCATCGATGCAACTCCATGACGCCTCGCGCGGCGGCTCTATTTGCATACCCTCCAGCAGAAGTAGCTGTTCCCGGCAAGCGCCGGCAGAGAGACGATATGTAATCTCACAAGACACGTCCATAGTGTGGTCCTGTACAGGTAAAGTATTCGCACATATGTAGGCGCCGAAGCGCCAGAACATTACCTCGGCGTCCCGCTGATTCTAGGAATCACCACCTCCCACATGTCCATTTTCAGAGCAGGTCGAAACTGCAGATCAGCCTCATCGGCATACCGGGCGATTATCCCTTCCACATGACACTGGTCTATCTCTACGTTCGCTTTGAAGTTTTTCGCAGTACGACCAACGACTCGCCCTTGGGCGTCCTGAAGCAAGTACCGCTCGCCATCGCGCGTGAGCAGAAGGGGGTGGCCCGTTTGTAGTTCGGCGATCGCCCGGTGTATCTGATGCGTCGCAGTGCTTCTGCCGGCAAAGCCGATGTCTACGTCAGCCAGCGAAAGCTGAATGTAGGTGCGAGACAGTCGTGGATCGAAATCGCCGGAAAAGCTTTGTACCAAGGCACCGTGTGAAAGCTTGGGACTGAAAGGATTTCCGGACTCGAACTCTCCCAAGGTCAATGTTTGTTCCGCCCGCGTCATGCCAACGTAGTAGAGGCGGCGATCGGCATTCAAGTTTTGAGATGTGCTGCTCCAGGCGCCGTCCAGCAATCCGACATGGCGAAACTCCAGGCCTTTGGCGGAATGTACGGTGCCAAGGTACAAGCCCTGCCTTCCTTGTTTGCGAAGTGCCCGCGGGTACTCGTATAACCAGTCGATGATTGACTGTGAAGACAGCTGGCATTCGCCCATTTCCTGAACAAGGCACAGGAGGGCTGTTTCAAAGAACTCTTGCCAGTGCGGATCATCCAGGCTCGGCCGAAGCGTAGAGATGACCTCCGTCGCCGTCTGAGGCTGCTCGATCAAGCGTAAACACCCTATCCCTTTCAGGAAGCCCCGCTGGCGCGTTAAAGGGATTGAGTCCTCATTCTCGGAGGCGAGAAAATAAGGGACCTCGTTGAGTTCGCACCAGGCTTGGACCGGTTTGAGATAGGCATGAGTTCGGCCCAGTATCGCGCATCCGTTCCAGGTGCCGTTTTCCTCCAGTGAAATAAGCCGCGCCAGCTCAGCCGCCATAGCTTGAGCCTGTAGGTTGCCATTGGACCGGTCAGCAAAAGGAAGCTGGATTCGCAGCACCTTACCCGCCCGGGACGGATCTCTCGCCTCCCATTGCCCACCTGCGGGTAGCTCCCGGCGAGCCTTGTCGATGGTGATGGGATGATCTGCCTTCATCCGGCCTTCAGTTTCCCCGATCACCCGGTTCGACGAATTGATGATATTGGCGGACGAACGATAGTTATCCACCAAGTAGGTGACGCTGGCATCGTAGTTGTCGCGGAACTGCTCGATGTACTGATTGCTGGTATGGCGCCAGTCGTAAATATTCTGATCGTCATCACCAACCGCCAAAATGCATAAGCGCCCGTCCTCTTCTGCATTGCGCCCAGCCAACGCACTGACTAGTCGGTACTGCATCTCATCAATGTCCTGGTACTCGTCAACCATGATGTAACGGTAGCCACGCAGCAGTTGCTCGCATAAGTTGTCCTCACCGGTCGCCCGACCACCCTCCTCCAGCAAGTGCACCGCATCGGTGATTACCTGAGTCAACCGCTTCTCATCGACGGGCTCACCGCGCTCGAAGCGGGTGCCGGTCAATCGCATCGACATCGCGTGGTAGGTCAGTACGCTGACACCGTAAGCATCGGCTCCAACCAATGCTAACAAGCGCTTGCGGATTTCATTGGCCGCATGCCGGTTGAATGCCAAGGCAATGATGCTGCTGGCGGGTACTCGGCGCACGCGCAACAAGTAAGCAATCCGATGGACGATGACACGTGTCTTGCCAGACCCTGGACCGGCCAGAACTAATCGGTTGACGTCATCGTTGTCGGCAACGACCAATCTCTGGACGGTACTCAAGCAATGGGTGATGGCCTTCCAAGACTGCTCGCTGGTTGCGAGTTTCAGAACTTCTTCGCGCTCATTGAAATATTCTTTGATGAAGTCACGCTTGGGGTTGCCAAAGTACGCCAGTACCAGCCTGAGCGCCGGTTCCATGTCATGGATTCCGCGCTCGGCATATTCACGCATGACATGCACCTGAACACATTTTTCCCGGTAATGTTCATCGAGCTTCGCGTAATCGTCCTTGTAAAACCCCACCTTCTTTTCAGCCTTTTCGCCGTCCACTTTGATTGTCATCGCACGCCGCATGACGGTCATACCGTGGTTCAGAGTCAGGATTTCCTGCTGGTGCATATACAACAGCACGTGCTCCACCGCTCTGCGAAACTGACCTGCCGGCATCGTGGATTTCAAGACCAGATCGCCCTCAAGCGTGGCGACCAGCTTGCCAAAGGTGGTATCGACCATCAGGTCGCGGGCTCGGGCACCCGGTGGAAGTTGGGAGATGAGGTAATTAAGCAGCAGCGTTGCAATGGTGCGGCGTTTCTCACCAAACGCACTGATACGCTTCCAACTATGACGGCCGGTAAAGCGCAGCTTCAAATGATCACGATTGATCGGGCGAATTTCGAAGGTGCTGCGCTGTTGGCTTTCACCGTCGCGATCCTGGGCCAGACTCTTGAGCAGCCTGAGTACCTGAATGGGATTCACATCGTCGCGCTCCAACCTGGCCTTCAATGCGGTGTTGAGCTGGGAAAGGTTGATGTCTTGCCATTCACCATTTTCTGCATCTGGCGAGAGTTCAGGCAGCAACTCGAACAATGCCTTTTCAAGTTCCAGCGATTGCATGAGCCGCTGATTGGATGAGCCGACGATGCCATGCCGGACAAACACCGTCAGCTGAGAATCATTGATCAGGATTCCCATCTGCTCCATCTGCTTCAAGGCCCCGGCAACCTCCTCCAGCGACTGGCCGGTAAGCGTCATGAGTTCATCGGTGTTGATGCGTTGGTCGGCCTTGGCCTGAAAAAGGTAGTTGAGGATTGCCTTGAATTCGGCAAACCTGCGTTGGGGGAGTTTCGCCTCCACGAGACGCGCCTGCGATTCTTCAAGGGTGAGCGCAGCGCGGGCGGGAAAGATACGCGTCTGGTTTTCTTCACGGCGCAGAAAATCACTACGTTCCAGCCAAGCGATGGCCGTCACCACCTTGGTTTCGGCATCACGATCTTCTGCCGCGAATGTCGTTTCGACAGTTGCATCCAGCAGAATCTCGCCGGCCGTAATAACCAACTCTCGTCCTTTGCGCTTTGAAGTTTCCCCGCGCAGCTTTTTCAGAATTTGCTGGATATCACGAAGACTGAGCTTGGAGCGCTCGCTTATCCCAAACTGCGCTTCAATATCCTGTGGATCGTAGAGCAGCACGCAGCGGGCGCTTTCCTGATCTCGACCGGCGCGGCCAGCCTCCTGCAGGTAGTTTTCAAGTGAGCCGGGGATATCCGCGTGGATGACCAGGCGGACATCCTTCTTGTCGACCCCCATGCCGAAGGCGTTGGTGGCAACGATGACTCGAAGCACCCCTTTGATGAAATCGTTCTGAATGTCGGTCTTCTCGCCAGGCGGGAGCCCTGCGTGGAAATACTTGCAAGCCCAACCCTTCCCAACCAGAAACTCCGAAAGCTCCTCCGCACCTTTACGGCTGGAGACAAAGACCACGGCCCCTCCCTCTTGGGTGACCAGATTGTCTTCCAGCAACTGCTGTGTACGCTGGCGTTTTTCCGACTTCTGACACGGGACAACTTCAAAGCGCAGGTTGACGCGTTCGTGCGAGCCAATGAACTCCTTGAAAGTAATGCCAAGGGTGTCTTGGAAATGCGCGCGGATGTCCGCCAGTACGTCCGGCTTGGCTGTCGCAGTGAAGCATCCAATCGGAGCGAGCGGTTGGTCTCTGTGGTATTCACTAATGAAGCGCGAGGCATACAAGTAGTCAGGGCGAAAATCATTACCCCACTTTGACAGGCAGTGGGCCTCGTCGAAGATCCAGGCGCCAACCTGTCGCTGCCTGAGGGCCCGGCGAAAAGTGTTGTTGCGAAACTGCTCAGGCGAGACGAGCAGCACGCCGATGTCACCCATCTGGATTTTTTCCAGGACATCGGCTCGCTCAGGGAGAGTCAGCAGACCGCTCAGGGCGGCAGCACATTGGACGTTGGATGCGATCAGCCCATCTACTTGATCTTTCATCAGCGATTGGAGCGGCGAGACAATGATCGTCAGGCTGCCATTTCGGTGATAGCGGTTCAGGGCCGGCAGTTGATAGCCGATTGACTTACCGCCCCCTGTGGCCAATACGGCAAGGACGTTTTCACCGCGCATACCAGCAAGCGCCACATCATGCTGGCGAGACCGACCATCGCTATCACGACGGAATTCGTCGTGACCGAAGTAGCGTTTCAACTCCTGGACCGGGTCATGCTCGGAGCTGCAGTACTCGCACTCCTTTTTCCCACAGGGGGTATCGCGCAACTCTCCAATGATTCGGCCGACCTCGGGAAACTGATGCCTCACCCAAGGTGCGAGCACCGAGTTACCGCCAGAGACGCGAAGCCAGGCGAGCGCATAGGCATGTGGCCAGCGCAACTCATCCCGCTCCAGATCATTTTCCAACAAGCTGAAGAGCCGGGTCTGGCAAACTTTGTATTGCCGTTTGAACGCCGGATCAGTCTCGACCAGAAGCTGCGTGATTGCCGCGCGCAGCTCTTCGAGAGGAAGCGCAGGGGTCTGTGTAATCGCCTGGAATATAGACTCAAGGTCACTACCTTTTGCAGCGATCAATGTTTGGTAGCACATTAGCTCCCGTACATTCATCAACTTCAGATCGGCAAACGCGGCCTGCTGGTCCTGGAAAAGCGTAAGCGTTGAGCGGCAGTCTCCGAGCGGGGAATTCAAACTTTCGCGGATGAGTTTGTAATCTTTGATCAGCCGGTGATACGGATTTTTTGGAAAAGCCAGCGGCGACAAGCGCAGGGTATCGACTACAGCTAGGTCATGCAGCGCCAGTTGAGGTGCCTGGGACTTGAGCAATGGCAGGTCGTGGTCGATCAGGTTGTGCCCAAGTACACAGTCTGCCCCCTGCCCCAGTGCATCCAACTGAGCAAGCGCCGCCATTGGATCTTTGGAAATCTTGAGCTCTAACTCTTGGCCTGTAGTGGGCCGCAACGCCCCGACCATTATTATTTTGGCCGGCTTTGACTCAGTCGGAGGTACCACCTCCAAATCGAAAATCAAAGCGTTCGGAATTGCTGATTCACTCATACATCCAGAGTCCTTTCTGACCGCGAGGCATGGCCAAATTTTAGCGTTACATCACGATACATGATCGGATGCTGATGCAGGACAGAAAGGCATGAACTGCGCAGGCCGAGTAGAAAGATGCTCAGCGCCCCGATCCGATCGTTGACCGACTTCTACCTGTCGCCATCTGCAGCTATGGGCAGTTCACTGCCAATCATGGTTACGAAGCGTGCTGGTCAGTTCGAATGCAAACGAGTAGTCAAGTGGAGTGCTGTATTCCAATTGGTATTCCAACCAAAAACAAAAGTCGATATTAGTTTTATAAATCAATAGCTTACTGAGCAGATTAAAATCACCCCGGTGAAGCAATCAACCCACCTCCCCCACCTTCACTCCCCAGAAAAGTAGTCACTATCCAGCTGCTTCACTTCATAAACCTGCTTAACACTAACCCCCAAATTGTTCTCAACCATCAACCGAGCCATCTCAACCCCATCGATCAGCACCACTTTGATATCCAGCCCAAGCGCCGCCTCCCGGGCCCCCACGGAAAAATCCGAGGTGGTGATAAACACCCCCTTACGCGCCCGCTGCCGAGTCAGCGCACCGATAAACTTATCAATCTCCGGCCGATGCACCGTATTGCTCCAGCGCTTGGCCTGCAGGTAGATCACGTCCAGCCCGAGCTTATCCTCATTGATAATCCCGTCGATGCCATCATCATTAGTAGCCTGGGTTGCCTTGCCGGCTTCTTTACGCGAGCCGCCATAGCCCATGGCCAACATCAAATCGACCACCAGCTGCTCAAAGAAAATCGGACTGGCAGCCCTCACCTGTGCCAGAAGGTCTTCGGCGAGCGACTGAATAAGTGCCTGGTGAGCATCAGCCAGTTGCTCATCCGGGGTCGTCTCGGCGCGCTCCACAGCCACACCCCCCATCACGCTCAGCACCTCGGTGGTCTGGGGTTTGGCGGTGTGGAAATCGGCGAACTCAGGAAACTGCTTCAGCCAAGTCACGGTGATGCGCGCAGGGCCGTTGGCCAGCGCTTGCCGACCACGGTCGGTGATTTGCACCATGCCCTTGCTCGGGATAGTCAACAAACCTGCTTTGTTGAGATACGTCCTAGACCAGCCCACGCGGTTGTTGATCACCGTTTGATGCCCAGATGGCAGCCGCTCCTTGCGCTCATCTTCAGTTAGCTGGAGTACATCAGCGATGCACTCGCGAAGTGCGCTAAGCGGTATCGCAACACCGTCCCGAACAGCCTCCAACACGGGGCGCATGACACTTTGAAAATCCGGGATCGACATCGTTTTTCCTCTTCGGTCGTCGCGACGCTTTCAGGACGGTCGTCGTGAGGGTTGCTCACGCTCATTCGGCATGATGCCGCATTGATATCTTCGCGCAAAATGCCAGTTCGCAGTGGAAGCAGCAAGCCCAGCCCCAACCGGCTTACGAGAATAAATCCGACGCGCTTTTCTTTTACATCCACCTCAAGTACCGTCGCAGCCGGTCGATACAAGCAAATGGCCACAATTCATTTCGCACCCATCACCTCGACAAATGGAATTCTCGTGTGAACATTCCCCTGCGCCGCACATTTGCTCTGCTCAGCCATTCGCCCTCCGGCCTGGTCATCTGCCTGCCCCATAACCTGAGACAGAGCTGAGCATGTCTTCCAGAGAATACCTGTACAAAAACCTTCGTCCTGAACTCGTCGCTCCCGACGCACCCGCCCTAGCTGACGCCTGTGCACCGCAACGCAGCAGCGAACCGCGCTTCACCCTTGAGCGGGACGTGGTGCTCTCGGCCAGTAATCGTCAGCAACTGGATGAGGCTTTAGTCAAGATTCGCTATCACGACGTCATCTATGAGACCTGGGGTTTCGCGCAGGTCGACCCAAACGGCAGAGGCACGCTGCTCAATTTTCATGGCGCCCCAGGGACCGGCAAGACCCTCACCGCCGAAGCATTCGCCGGCAGTATCGGCAAGCGGCTGATCAATGCCAGCATCGCTGACCTGGAAAGCAAGTTCATGGGTGACACCTCGAAGAACATCGTCAGCCTGTTTGCCGCAGCGCGCAACGAGGACGCGGTGCTGTTTCTCGATGAGGCCGATACGCTGCTCGGTCGTCGCCTATCCTCAGTGACCCAGGGCATCGACAATGAAGTCAACGCGATGCGCTCGACCCTGCTGATCGAGTTGGAGAAACACCCCGGGATCGTGATTTTCGCCAGCAACTTCGCTCGCAATTACGACTCGGCGTTCGTCAGCCGCATCTCTCAGCATATTCATTTCGAGCTTCCAGGTGATGACGAACGTCGAGCGATCTGGGCCAAGCTGCTGGTCCAAGGCATCCCTCTGAGCCTGGTGCGCGAAGATCTGATTGAGGCGCTAGTGCAGCCCTCTGCCGGTCTCTCTGGCCGGGAAATCCGCACCTGCCTGCGCCTGGCGTTGCCCAAACCCTTGCTGGAAGGCGGCGGTGGACGGCTGACGCCTGAGCATGTGCTCGGCGCCATCGAGCAATTGCTCCTGGCACGCAATGACATAAATGTTTCCACACCTGGCGAACAGACCGGGCGTACCGATATCGCACGCAAATTGTTGGGCGTGAACTCAAGGAGTGACGGGTAAATGGGCTGGTTGAGCAAGATCAAAGGTTTTGTCAGCAAAGCGGTTCAGGTGGTCAAGGAGAAGGTCGTAGAGGCGGTCAACTGGCTGGCTGACAAGGCCGAAACCTTCGTTGGTGAAGTCAAGCGTCTATACAAGGCCGCCAAGCCCTATATCTCCAAAGCCCGTATGGTGCTGAGGACCATCGCCGCGAATGTGCCAATCCCTTGGGTTCAGGGCATCAGCATGGCGCTCGACAAGGCACTGGCTGTCTTGGAGCATCTGGATAACCATCCGCTTGTAGCCAAGGTCGATGCGGCGATCAAATGGGTTATCGCCCGCGCCCGCGACATCAAGCGCCATCTGCTTAACGATCAGGAAGTCAAAGAAGCCGAACAGCGGGCCGCCGACCTCGAAGCCGCGATGGAGCGCGTTGATGAGTCGGGCCGCCAAGCGCTCGAAGGCCTGGCCATGAGCAACCGCTACGAGCTGGTTCGTGCTCGGATCAGCCGACTGGTCGAGGATGAAGCGTTCGTCAACTTCGAGCACTACCTACGCATTCGAGCCGTGCAGAAACTGCTGCCCCTGTACGAAGAGCAGATGGAGCACGTCAAAGAAATTCACAATGTGCTGGATGAGCCGCTGTTCATCATTCAGATCGCCAGCCAGTTGATAGAAGGCCACGCCGAACTCGATGACGATGCCATGGAGCGCCTCGACAGCTTGACCACCGCTCGATTCGGCAAGCCGGTGATCCCGTTCGTGTTCGAAGAGATGATCAACGTGTGGGGCTTGGACCTAAAGCAGCATCAAGACACCTGGGAGGAGTTGGGCAAGCGCGTGTCCCGCGACCAGGTGATCGTCAAGCGCCTGAACAATTTAGCGAAGCTGGAACCACTGCCGGTCGAGGAGGCCAAGGTGCTCACCGACCTCGAAAAACTGTTGCCTACCGACGAGGCCCGTTTGGACAAACTTGCCAGCGATGTCCTCGCCAAGCGCAACTATGTCTATGCAGCCGAGGGCTTCCTGCAATTACTGGAAAATGACGAGCAGCGCCTGATCGACCAGGACCGTGAATACCTTATCGACGACGGTTTTGAGGTGGGTGAACTGCTGATTCGCTGCGCCCAAAACGGCGAGAAGTGGGAGAACCTCAAGCGCGAGGAACAATCGCTGATCATCAGCTTCGCCAACATCTTCGAAGCCGACTGCCGCAAGCGTGCCGAACAATTCACCCAGGTTGAGGTGGCAGCGTGAGTGGCACAGTTCTGGAGTTCCTATCGCCATCGTTGGGGAACCCGTTGGAGTTGGTATTCTGCACGGTGATCATAGGTGGCATGCTGGTTTCGCTGATCACCGCCGAGGTGTTCGGCCGCGCTCCGGCTTGGGAGCGCAACTGGCAAGGCGGCACGCACAAGGGCGCGCTGGACATCGAGCACGGGGCACTCGGTGAGTTGAACCAGGCAGTGGCCACTCTACCCGAACGCATCGTAGCCAATATGCCGGGGCTGCTGTTAATCGTCGGCTTGCTGGGAACCTTCCTGGGCCTGGGCATGGCCTTGGACAAAGCCTCTGGAATCCTGCAGGGCAACGCCGATTCTCTGAACGCAATGAGCGACTCGTTGGGCCAGCTCACGGGCATGATGAAAGACTTGGGTACCAAGTTCAAAACCTCGACCTGGGGGATCATCGCTTTTATCGCGCTGAAACTGTGGGACTCTGCCCGCTGGTCCGCTGAAAGCCGCCGGACCGGCTGGTGCGTCGACCGCATGAAGCGCGACATCGACAACCGCCGGGATCAGCACAAGAACGCAACCGAGCTCCGTGACCAACTCACCCGGCAGGCCCTGGCCGCCGTCGGTGAGCAACTGGTGCAGGCCATTGCCGGTCAGAGCCAATTGCTGGGCAATGAACTCAAGCAGCTTAAGCTGATCGAGTTGAAACGCGGACAAACCTGCGATGAGCAGTTCGCGCGGACCGCCGCCAATCTGGACGGGCAACTGCAGCAGCTGCAACAACTCAGCGGAGCGGAAGGCTATCTCGCGGCACTGGCTCGCTACTCCGCCCACCTGCCGCGCCTGGACCTGCTCGAGGGCCAAGGAGAAACCCTGCTGGGCCTCGACGCTGGCCTCGGCCGCCTACAGGCGCAACTGGAACAGTCGAGCCAGCAGCTCACCGGGCTGGGGCAGACACTCGAACACGGCCACCAGTTGACGGAGCGCCTACAACAGACCGCTACCCTGCAATGGGAGCACGCGCGAGATGAAAGTGAGCGCCAGAGCCAAACCTTGCTGGCGACCCTGACTGAGCAGCATGGCGCGCAACTCGACGCAGACCGCGCGCAGGCGACTCATCTGCAAGAGCGGTTTGATGAGTTGGCCACACTTTCGACTAAAGGTATCGAAGCGACACAGGCAGTTGGCGCGCATACACAAGCCAGCCAGCAGAGCCTGGAGTTGTTCGTCACCACCAGTACCAACAACCTCAATACGCTCGAGCAAGCCGGCATTACCATGGGTAAAGCCGCGAAGCAGCTGGCCCAATCTGCAAGTGCCTTGGAAGGCAGCGTATTAACCATGGAGAAGAGCGTCGGTGCGGCCATCGACAAGCTCAACGATGACTTCCATGCCCACCTGCAGACGATGCAGGGCAGTCTCGATGCCAACATCTCACGCCTGAGTGACGTAATGAACGAGCTGCAGACCGGGATGATGGATAACGTCAACCGGATGAGCCAGGACTTCACTCACAACACCACGACGATGTCGGAGAACCTGCGATCGGCTACCGACAATATTTCCGAGGCCGTAGTCCGGCTCTCTGGCGAGGTCAATGAGGTGATGGCGAGCGTGAGCCGCAACATCGAAGGGGCCAACAGGGCTCAGACCAACGCCAGCGCGATGTTCACGACGACCAACGACGAGCTCAACGGCGCCATCAGTCAGATGGAAAAAAACATGAGGACGCTGGGAGAACAGATCACTCAAGGGCTGACTGATATCTCTGAGAGTAATAGGAACATGCGAGCCACGGGCAAGAAGCTCGAACAGTTGAAAGAGCTGCCCGATAGCTTTGACAAGCTGCATGGGCATTTCCAGGAACTGCTCGCCCAAGGCACGCAAACCTTGCTAGTGCTCGAAAAACTGGCAGGTGAGCTGCGCAGCGACCCGCACCAGCGCGGCCAACTGCTCAGCGAAGCGGTGAAAAATCTGGCGCAGCTGTCCTCCCAACTCAAGACGCTGACAACCAGCACGCAGCAAGGCACGCAGCAGGTCGCCAACCTGCCCCAAGCGCTGGCGGAAAAGGTCGGGCAGCAGTTCTCCAATCACCTGCAACCCCTGCAGCAAGCGGCGGGCTCTACGGTTGCCCTGCTCCAGCAGATGGCCGATCAAGCCCAGCAGCCGCTGGCACGCAAGCCTTCCGACGAGCCTCTGACAGCGTGAGACGGCCATGAAAGAAAAACCCAATGAATGGGTCTCGATCTCCGACCTTATGTCTGGGGTAATGGCCGTAGTGATGCTGATGCTTGTGGTGTCGGTGCTGCAGAACAAAGCGGCCGAGGCTGCGATGGCAGTTGAGAAGCAGCAGATGGAGGCCGCTCGTCAAGAAGAGCGCAGCAAAGGCGACGCAGCCCAGCGGGCAAGCCTGAGCAAACTGCTGGCCGCTATGCAGTCGGACCTGCAGCGCACCGGCGAAACGGATCTGGTGGACATCGACATTCAGAACCGCCGTCTGACCCTCCCCGACAATGCCTTCGCCCGAGGGAGCGCCTGCATTACCCCAGCCGCCCAGGGCGCACTGACCCTGCTCAGCGCACGGGTGGCCACCTTCATCCAGGATTACGGCCAGGGACAAGTGCTGGTAGAGGGGCATACCGACAACCTGCCGGTTTCCCGCCCGGTCACCGACTATGAGCGTTTTTGCACGGTGTATGACGACAACTACACCTTGTCTGCCGCACGGGCACGCGAGGCTCGCAAGCTGCTGATTCAGGCGATTGAGCCACAGCAGGCACGGCGCGTGGTGGTGGCAGGCTACGGTGACTCACGCCCCAAACCGGGCGTAGACCCCGCCAGTGCCCTCAACCGTCGAGTGGAGGTTCAACTGGTAGTGGCCACGCAGCCGCCGACGGCAAATTAGCGCGATGCAGCCCACGCTCCATATTGGCCGGCGGCTCCCCTGAACCTGATTTAGACACCGAGAGGCAAGAACACGATGGCAACTACAGGAATCGATTGCGACGACGAACTCTTCGCCAGCCTGCTCAGCGCCAAGGCCGATGAGGTGGACATGTTGGTGGACATCATCACCGACTTCTCAAGAGGCCGCGCCGGTCTGGACGCGGACATCAAGAAGCGGCTGGTACAAGCCAAGCACAGCTCCCGACCTGCCGGCTACGAACAACAGCAGCTCGAGCTGCTGGGACACGAACTGCAGCAATTCGGCGGGCACTCGGCGATGAACCTGACGCGCCGTTTCCTGAAAAAGTCCGCTGTGCCCTATGCCGAAATCGTCAACGACGTTTATCAGAAGCTCAATGGCAGCGACGCAGCGAGCCGGTCCGTCGCCGACAAGGAACGTCAGATCGCCTTGGCGCTGTTCGGTGCCGGTTGGCGTGAGTTGGCACCCGAAGATCGCTTTGAGCGCACCACCAGTACCATGGTGCTGGCCGGGCTGTTCAACCTCAAGGACGCGCTCTCAGTCAGTTCTGGCTCTGCAGTCGGTCTGTCGGCAGCAAGCAGCGCGGCGTTGTTCACCGTGGCAACCACGGGGTTTCGCCTGAACCCCATAGGCGCCGTCGCCACGTTAGGCTTCGGCCTGCATAGCAGCATTGCCGAAGCCTACCGGGTGACCGTGCCATTTGTGGCCCAGATGGGCTGGATTCGCCTGCGCCACGAAGCGCCTGCGACACGCTCACCGGCGCCGAACACTGTCGCTCCCGCCTCCACGCCGGGCGCTTCGGAGCTGGTCGTGCAGAACGGCCAGGGCGAAACACTGCTGAAACTCAACGTGCTGCAGCGACCACCTGCAGGCGTACATCGTGCGCTCCCCACCGACCAGATCAGCGCGCTCAGCCCGTTGCTGGCCAATGTGCCGGGGCTTGCCGCGCTAGGAGAGATGTCCAGGGGCAACTATGTAGTGTGTAGCCTGCCCTTCGAGACACTGACCAAAAACGCCAACAATGATGGCAGCGTCAGAGCTTTCGTCCGTACCGGTGGCAAGATCAGCGAGCAGGCCAGCCTGTCATTGCCTGAAGACCTGCAGAACGTGCTACTCAGCGGTGCGGTGTGGAACGCGGTGTCCTCAGCCGTGGGCCAGAAGCACTTGCACGATATCAACGAGAAGCTGAACGCCATTAAACGCCAGCTCGACAGCGTGCTGCGCGAACTGGACGAAGCCCGCTGGGAATCGCTCGCCGGAATGGTCGACTATACCCAGGACCTGCTCGACCACTACGCGCAAGACGGCATTAGTCACTACGCTGTGCAGACCCTCGAAAGCCAGCACAGCCAGATCACGGCTCTGAGGCAATTCTTCGACCGCAAAATGAAAGAAGAGCTGGACGTCGCCCAGGCTGTCGAGGCCGACAAGCTGTTCGGGGCAGACAGTGCCCGCCAAGCGCTGAAAGGCAGCCTGGCGAAGATGGAAGGTTGGGTGAGCGGATACTTGCAAGCTACTCAGTTGCAGGTTGTGAGCAGCGCCTTGCGCTATATGGCTGATCCGCAGCAACGTCACTGCAGCGCTGCAGCCAAGGTACTTGCAAGTCTGGGGCAGCTCGACGCTATCGCCACCCAGAGTCGCAGTGTGTACAGCTCGCAGATGGAACTGACCAGCTCACGAGTCTTCAGCCTCGATAGCACGCTAAGCCAAAGCTTCACGGCGCAATTGGACAGCATTGCCGGTTCGCTGGCACAAGGTCCATTCGACATCCGCCAGCTGCACCAATCGCTATTCAATCAAGGTGAACACCAGGTGTTGCTGCGTTATCAAGATGGCCAAATCGCCGAGGCGCAGCTGCTCGATCGGGCGATCTGATCAAGGGTAGCCAGGGTAGCCAGCAGACAGGGGCGTGAACGTCACAACGCGCATGCTCCTGCCGCGTTTCAATCGATGCAAAGCCACGGCCGCAAATGAGCCCGGTTCGCCAGCACCAGTTGTTGGGCCTCGGGCTTGGGGTCGTTGACATTGGAGTTGATCTGAAAGCGTTGCACCACGTACTTGACCAGCGCATTCTGCCCTTCACCAGCGTCAAGGCTCCCATGGATCCGGACCTATTTGGCAACCTGTGTATCATCGATACTCCGACATTGAATTCATCGAGTCCACGCCGTTCCATGCAGAGTCGCTGTACATCGTGCTGAACAAAGCTGATGTGAAGTCTCAATGCTCAAAGCCCCGTCCTGTTCGCGGCTCGATAAAACGGGCGAACTATCACCCACCTATTCTTCAGAATCGTTGCAGCGCCAGTAGCTCCGCGAGCGCCCCTTTGAGCCAGCCTGCGTTACGTGCGCTCAACTCCCGGGATATGCCAATTCGATCTGCTGATCGAACACGCCGCCAACCCCACAGTACTCACGCGGCACGCGCTCAAGATCCTCAGCTACCTGCTCAATCACCTCACGCAATTCCAGTTGCTCTAACCATCGAGCAGGAATCGCTGTAGCACCATACTGTGCCCCCAACAAATGCCCGGTGATGAGCCCGGTACTGTCGCTATCACCACCGTGATTCACCGCTCTGATCACGCCCTCTTCTAACGAGGAGGCTGCCAGGGCGCACCACAATCCGATAGCCAGCGTTTCTTCGGCGACCCAGCCACCACCGAGTTCGCCTATTCGTTGCGCGGTGGGCTGGTAGCCCTCGTAAAAGAAGAAGAGAACACGCTCAATGAGGGCTCGTGTTTCTTCCATACCGGGAACTTGACCGTATTGGGCCAGGCTCTGAGTGATCGCGTGTTCCAGGCTGTCTTCTCTATCGACAATGCGCTGGAGAATATCGGCAAACATCCCGGCCGCCAGATAGCCCGTAGGATGCCCGTGAGTCAGGCGTCCTGACTGGGCAGCGTAGTCAAAGGCGTTTGCAAAGAAGGCGCAAGGTGCGGCTCGCATCAGGGCACCACAGCCTTTACTGTTGTTCTCGGCCACAGCGCCCAGCCGTGGACTGGCCTTGAGTGCAGTGAGACAGGTAGTACCAGGTGTGCGCCGAGACCAGAGCGCCGGTTGCTCGAACAACCACCCGTCTCGATCAACCGGTATCGCAGCAGCGTGACCCTGGGTTATCAGCCATCGCAGTAGTGAATGATGAATGACGTCAGGGACGTGGCAAGCCCCTCGTGAGCTACCGCGCACGTAGGCCCGCAACAAGCCTTCCGCGGTAAAAAGCATCATCTGAGTGTCATCGGTAATGGCGGCGGTGATACCGTACGCCGGAACAAAATCGATGATTCCCTGTGGACCGAACCTGGCTTCGATTACCGACCACTCGAGAAACTCCACTGGGGCGCCTAACGCGTCGCCAACAGCGCCTCCCAGCAGGCAGCCTTTGATCCGTTCAAGTCTGTTCATGTCCATTCCCTTATCCCTCAGCCGGGATCAATTCCTGCAAAATCACCAGCTTTCTTTGCAACTGCTCGATATGTGCTTTTTCAGCGCGCAGTGCCGAACGCAACTCGCGGTTCTCTGCCTCCCAAATCCGCGCCCAGCGCGCATTTTTTTGGCAGCCCATAGCCATCTGCCAGAGCTCACGCAATCTCAGACACTGATGCAGTAACACCAGCAGGATTGCTCCCATCATCAGCAATGCACCCGTCGAAACCGCTTCCGACATACTCATGTCCACTTCCTTTCGTGACTTCAATTCATTTTGAAGACAGACACACGATATGTAGTGTTAAGCGACAGGTCTAGAATGTAGACTTATACAGGTAAAGTATTCGCGCACATGGAGAGGGTATGAAACGCAAGCAGTCCATCGAACAGGTCCGCTGGGATCTGGCACTTCGCTATCGTTTGATTGAGACCGTTGCCTGGTGGGAGGGCCGGTTGACCACGGGACACTTGATGCAGAGCTTCGGTATCAGTCGCCAGCAGGCGTCCAAGGACATCAACACCTACATCACGGAACATGCGCCTAAAAACCTTACATATGACAAAAAAATAAAAGGCTACGTGCCCGGCAAGGCGTTCACGCCGCTGTTCATCGACGACAGCGCAAGCGCCTATTTGCACCTGCTCTACCAGAACAACGAACGCGCTCCTCACATTGATGGGCTCGCCCTGGCTTACGCTCACACCAAGGTGCTGGAAGTCCCGGATCGCCCGATCCGGCCGGAAGTCCTGCGCCCATTGCTCAAGGCCTGTCGCGATGGCCTGCGCCTGGAAACCGAGTACGTATCGCTCAACACACCAAACGTGGAAATTCGACTGATCGCCCCTCACACACTGGTCTACACCGGTATGCGCTGGCATGTGCGGGCTTACTGCGAGAAGAACGGCCAGTACCGCGACTTTGTACTCAGCCGCCTGCGGGGCCAGCCGGATTTGCTCGATGAATCGCAGAATACTCGCGAGCTGGATGAAGACTGGAATACCGAGATTCCCGTCATTTTTGCAGCCGATGGACGGCTGAACGCGGCGCAGAAGTCAATCATCGAAACCGACTTTGGCATGACTGATGGCCAGCTGGTAGTGCCCAGTCGTAGAGCGCTGGTGAAGTATGTATTGCAACGCTATCAGATCGACCCGAGAAATCAGGCCACTAACCCCGAGGCACAGCAAATCGTGGCAACCAACCTCAAGGAGTTGCGCCCCTGGCTCATGAATGACTGACGCGCGCGCATCCCCTTTTCCAAGGTGTTTCGCTCATGGTCGAGTGTGGGCTAGCGGTCATTGCGGTCAGTCCACATTCGGCCAGGCCACGAGCACACTTCGAGCCAGGTTTGCCTGATAGATGTAAAGCCCCTTGGGATTGCTATGCACGACGAACAGGGGCGCTGGTAACCGCTCCATACCTGACAGCCATGCACAATCCGTTTACCAGGCTCATGTCGTGCGGAGTCAGACAACGAATGGCTGTCAGATCAGGGCTGGCTACAATACATGCCAGTGACTTCGCCCGACTGACGGCCACATTCAAGCGGTTCTTCGAGTACAGAAAACCAATGTCTCGGGGCAGATAATCTTCATTCGAGGTCGCCATCGACACGATGACGATCTCTGCTTCCTGCCCCTGAAACTTATCCACAGTACCGACTCGAGCGCCCGCTGGCAGCACTTGTTTCAACAATTGCACTTGCAGGTTATAGGGGGCTACTACCAGGATGTTTTCGATGCAGATCTCGTGCTCAACGCCCTTGTTATCCACATAACGCTGGCGCAAGAAGTATGCGTAAAGGTCTTTGACCTGTGCCGCCTCTTCGGCCGAACTCTGACTGTTGCCATCGTGCTCCACAGGGCAAAACATCAGCCCGCTAGTCGGCACTTCCGGTCGCTGGCCATCCAGCACCAACACCCGCTGTTCGGTACCGGGCGCAGAAGAAAGCTGACCTTCGTACACAGCCTGCGAAATGAACGAGCACACGCTGGGGTGCATGCGCCAGGTTTGCGCCAGGAACACTCCGCGATCAGGTGCGATAGTGGGTGTGCCATCCAGTAGATAGTCGAGGATGGAATCGCCCGAGCGGCCCGGATGCACGCCTTGCACCGGCTGTGACAGTTGCATCTGGTCGCCCATCAGTACGATGTTGCTTGCAACCATACCCATCGTGACCAGGTTCGCCACGCTCACCTGGCCAGCCTCGTCGATGAACAGATAGTCCAGTTGCTCGGTGAAGGCGGGATCGGCAAACAGCCACGCAGTGCCGGCCGTCAAATCAATGTTCGGCCCCCAAGCATCGAGAAATTCGGTTTTGTCCTCGATCGAACGAATGCAGCGGCCAGTGAATTCCGTACCCTCTCCCTCCGAGGATTTTTTCAAACCCTTGAAAGTGAATCCCTCCTCTTGCGCGCGAGACTCGACAGCCGCCAGCAGGTTATTGATGGCGTGGTGCGAATTGGATGTCACGCCTATGCGCTTGCCTGCCTTGAGCAAGTCCACGATGACATGGGAACCGGTATAGGTCTTACCCGCACCCGGCGGTCCTTGAATAAACAGCACGCTGTTATCGAGGTTGCGTACCACTTGCTTGATGGCATCAATGGTCGGCAGACCGGGATCAAGCAGTGGCGCACCAGGCTCAACGTCTTTCACCCGTGGGGCGCGTCGATGCAGGAAGTCTGTAACCGCCTGGAAGCGCTGTTCGCCTGCCAGGAGGCTGTCGGCATAACGGAACAACGCCTTGCGCAGCGAAGTGGACGGGATTGGCTTGCCGGGGATCATGTCGAAGTAATCAGGCGGTGCATTTCTCTCTGTTGCCTTGAATGTCGCCAGACCGTTGTCATGGTCCAGATCAACCAACTGTGCGCTGGCCAAGGACTCGGTGATGAGACCTTGAGAGCCAGTACGCATTTTGGTTTCTTGAGGCTCGAAACTGTACTCATACAGATAAGACCGATTGATCGGTTCCGCAGGTGTTTTTGTACGCTGCAATCCGGCCAGACTCTCGATATCCTCCAGCAGCTCCTCGGTCGTCATGTCCAGACGGCTGAACATCTGCCACCACGTCGGTTTATCTGCGCGGCGGTGGAAGTCGAGTAACTGGAAAGTGAGCAAGGTGACCTGATCCTCGTCACTCATGGCCTCTTCCTCGATTGGCAGGCCACCGAGCAGACGAACGCGATAACTCTCCAGAAGAATCTCGATTTCCTTTTGCTCCACGACCGACTTCTCGCTTTCGGCCTGAGTTCCGATAAAAACGCCGGAATTTGACGGTTTGATCTTCAGCAGCCAGTTGCGCAAAAGGTACGTGGATAGCACATCGTCTTCGTTATAGCGCTCGATCTGCTCAAGCAACACCGATTCGCCGGTCTCTTTCCACCGCTCATAAAACACGATACTCGCGCCAGCATTGGTGACATCGCCGTCGCGTTGATCCATGTAAAAGTGCTCGATATTCTTGATCGAATAACTGGGCTCCGAAACCCGGATCGCTTCGCGCACGACCTTGTACAGATCGATCAGTTTGCCGTTGCGCAGCAACCAGTCCACTTGTGCTTCGCGTGTCCCATGCTGGCTCATCAGGCGCTTGATGGCCGTCTCTTCGTAACTGGCGTAGTGGTAAATATGCGCGTTGGGGTAACGCTTGAAATGACCGATGACCCAGTCGAGGAACTGCTCGAAGGCGACCTTTTCTTCTTCTCGGGTATGCGCCCAGAAGGGCTTGAAGGTTTGCTGCCCAGCTTCGTCGATGTACAGACCGAAGAGGTATTCCAAGCCACCCTCCTCCAGCGGATTGCCCTCCATGTCGAAGAACAGATCACCTTCGACCGCCTTGGGCATCCGATGGAAGCCACGCCGCTCACCGGAGACAGGCAGAAGTTCGAACAACGGGACATCACTGGAACGCCCCTGGAACTGCAAACGCGCTTGATGCCGCAACTTGCTCAACGACTCTGCCTGCAATTTCGGAATGCGCAGGTCGTCGGCACTGTCCGCCAGCTGGTGCAATGTGGTCACGCCGGCACTCTGTAACTTCTTGATTTGCGAACGGCTGATACCCGCTACCGCCGAGAGGTGATCGTCCTGCTGTCGTTGTTCGTCGCAGCGATCACGCCAGGCGCAGAACCCACAATGCCCGCATGGTTCGGGATAGGTGAATGGCGGTTCGGCACTGTTCACGAACGCATCGAAACGCTGCAGCACATGCTCCAGATAATCGGCGTAGGCGGCGACCCGAAAGGCCTGTTCGGTACGCGCAGCATCACCGAGTACGACATACATAAACGCTGGCTGCACACCCTGGATCGAGATCAGCATTCGTGAATAAAGCGCAACCTGCACAAGGAACTTGGCCTTGGCCGTTTTCGCCAGCTTGGTGTCGATCACCTCATAGCTGTGGTCGCCCAGTGCCGACGCCAGCGGCACTTTACGCAGAAAGTCGGCATGACCAATAAATGCGCCTTCCTGAAGCGACGCCTGGAAGATGATGTCGACACCGGCCTTCATGGCATGGATAGTCAGTTCCACCCGACGCGCGAAACTCGGATTGCCCTGGGCAATGTCGACTACGTTGGCATATTCGCTTTTGAGCCGCTCGAAAAAGGCCGCCTCATGGGCCAGGCCTTTGTCCTGTATCAATCGGTTCTGATCGCTCGCCGCCGCTTTTGCCATGGGCAAGACAAGGTTCTGAAGGTCTAGCGCCGTCAGGTGCTGACATTCAAGAAAACCGCAGATATCTGAGGCGGAGTACAGCTGAATTCCGTTTCGGGTTTGCATGGTCGCTCCGGTCCGGTGAAGCGACCTGGATCGCGTCACGCTGGTTCAATGTCGTATGGGAGTCAGGCGTCGAGCAAGCATTCGCAGAAAAATTGCCCAAACAAAGTCGTCGGCAAATGTTGTTCATCCAGCAGACCGAAGTGCTTGCCCACGTTACGCCCCAATGCCATCAACGTCCTTGCGGAGTTCGCGGTACCTGCATACCCGGCACTCATGATGTAGTCGATGCGCTCTTTCTCGGTCGTCGCACGCAGATACGCATTGCCCGTGATCAATACATCCACCAAACAGACACCTACCCGTTCATCACCCAGAGAGAATGGCTCCAATGTCTCGGTCGCCAGTGCCGCACACAATCCATCCTTGCCACCAGCAACGATTCGCTCAAGCTCTTCGAGCGGCCGACCGAACAGGTCGAACTCCTGGATCGTAAACGGGAAACAGTAGCCCAGGGCGGTAGCACGCTTGAGTGATTGATCATTGTTTGGGTCGGCCATCAGCCAGGCAACGAAGGACGCTTTACTGTCGAGTGCGCCGCCGTGACGGAACGTCAGATAATCCTTGAGGACCTGACTGAAGGGGTGCCCCGTAGGTACCCAACCATTGCCGTCACTTTCCCGCGTCTTCACCTCGATCTCTGGCAATGCTGGATTCGGATCAGTCGCCAGCATCGCACCGAAGCACCGCAGGTCGTAGCCGAGCATAAACAGACTGGCCTCGAAGGCGTGGCAACGCGCGGGCATTGACCCTTGCTCGGCGAACCATTTGGTACGTTCAAGCAGGTCTCGAATAATCCAGCCCAAGCGCACTTGCCAACGTGCCCATTCTGCATAATCGATCGCCGAAAACTGCGGCGCCGCCAGCCCGTTCAAGAAAGCTCCCGGGTTACGAATCTGGCTGCCACGAGCGGCTCCGGACGGGAATGCGAGCAAGGGTTTGCCAACTCCCACCCATTGTTGACGAAACATCGAATACAACATGGCAATCGCAGCGCCTACGCGACTGTCATAAATGGGGGATCCCGAGATATCCAACAAGGCGTGAATCTTGGTCAGGCCAGCATCGAAACGCTCGACGCTACTCGTATCGAGATCATCAAGATCATTGCTACCGTCAAGCGACACAAGCACGGCCAACTTTTTCAAATAACGCGACAACTCGTTATTTGCGGCCAAACGATGCAAAAAGGGAATGGCTCCACGCACGCCACCCCAACGAAGGATTAGCAAACACGCCTGCAAAGCTTGTTGTTCATCGCCCGCGTTGACTGCACTTGTCAGCCACTCGCGAAGCTGCCCGAGAGAGCGCCGGGTTTCAGGCCAGGTTTGTGAATCCACCGCGCTTGGGTGGGTGTCCAGCCAACTTGCCTTCCAGCAATAGTGCTCAAGGACCTGCTCGAACCCTTGGACATCAGTCACCAAACCGTCAGGTACGAACTTGCTGGACTTGAAACGCAGCTTGAACGTGAGCGTCGGCAAATTCGCTTCCAGCCATGCAATGAAAGACTGAACTTCAGGTTGTGCCAGGAACTGTTTGCGCTTCATCCCGCGCCCTTCCAAGTAGTGTCGAAAGGCCACACCCTAAGCAAAAGAACAGGCTACGTCCACGTTGTTTGTTCATACAGGTAAACAAACGGAACAGGTCCGGAGCCCCGGATAGACACTATTCCTTTGCGCGCAGAGTTTGCCGCGTCCATATGTAAAGAATTCAGGCACACCATCAATTCAGTCGACATCCATTGTTCCTCACTCGGCGACAAGGTGTGACGCGCATGAGTGCAATGTGCTTCATCCAAAGGTAAAGGCAGAGGCTCCCCGGACATTGAGATGACTTTTTTGCCTCGAGCTTATGGCCAGTTGATATTACTCACGCTTGACGCCATGCTCTGCGGTTCGTGAGCCAGAGTAAGGAAACCAGCGTTGCCCACGCACTCCACCCGCACAACCATCTCCCGCCAATGGGAAATGCTCAAACTGCTTCCAAATCGTGCCCCAGGCCTTACTGCCGCCGAACTCCTCCAACAGTTGGAAGAGGCCGGCCATCGCACGACAAAACGTACGGTTGAGCGAGACCTCAACGAACTGTCGAGCCTGTTTCCATTGCACTGCAACGATAAAGGCACGCCTTATGGTTGGTACTGGCAACCTGGACGCTCCATCGACCTGCCTGGAATCACGGTGGGAGAAGCGCTGACCCTGCGTTTGGTGGAGGACAGCATTCGCCCATTGGTACCCGGGCTGATGCTCAAGAGCCTTGAACCTCGCTTCAGTCAAGCGCGACAAAAGCTCACGGCTCTTGGTGAGGAAAGCGCTTCGGCGCGCTGGGTCGACAAGGTCGCCAGCGTACAACCGGCACTGAACTTGATTGCCCCGGAAATCAATGCAGAGCATCTGGACCAGTTGCATCGAGCACTGCTCGAAGACTTGCAACTGCACTGCCGGTACCGGTCGGCGAATAAAAATCGCGTGCATGAACTCGCGCTCAGTCCACTGGGTTTGGTGCAGCGCGGGCAGATCACCTACCTGGTCGCCTGCGCCGAGGTCTTCGACGACGTTCGACTGTACGCAGCCCATCGCTTCGAAGCCGTCACTCTTCTCAGTCAACCCGGCCGAAGACCCGCGGACTTCAAGCTAGCCGATTACGTCCAGAGTGGTGCCATGCAGTTTGGCGAAGGCCAGATGATCCAGTTACGCGCCTGGGTCGACCCCACTCTCGCCAAACGCCTGCGCGAGACTCCGCTGTCGGAGGATATGAAACTGATTGATGAATCGGACGGTGCTCTCTTGACCGCCACGATCAACAACAGCTGGGAGCTGAAATGGTGGCTGCTGTCACAAGCTGGCGCCATCCGTATCGACGAGCCAAAGACTCTACGCCAGTCCTTGATCGACAGTCAGCGCCAAAGTCTGGCCTTGCATGACACCACGATGTGAACGACAACCACCTATCTGCCTAACGAGTCAGCCCTCATGGATTTCCAGACCCTTAAGGCGCGTCACCGCCTTGAACGCGACACTCATCACGTCAATCTCACTTTGCGTGTACACCGCTCCTTGAGCTGGCTGCAGCGGGCAGAGCAGGCAGACGACGCCGACGGCCGTTTCGTCTTCTTGTGGATTGCCTTCAACGCGGCCTATGCGACTGACATCGATGAGAACTATCGACTTTCGGAGCAGGAAACCTTCCGCGCCTTTCTTCGCAAGCTGTGCGACCTGGACCAGGGGCGGCAGATTGAGAAATTGGTGTGGTCTGAATTTTCCGGAAGCATTCGCGTGCTGTTGGACAATCAGTACGTTTTTCAGAGTTTCTGGGATTACCAGAATGGCAAGATCAGCGAACAGCAATGGACCGAGCGTTTTGCCGATGGCCGACGCAGAGCGCAGGCAGCGCTGGCACAGCGCGATACCGCTGAAGTGCTCGCGGTGCTGTTCAATCGAATCTACACCTTGCGTAATCAGATCATGCACGGCGGTGCGACCTGGGACAGCAGCATCAATCGACCTCAGTTGCGCGACTGCAGCAATCTGCTCGGCAAGCTGGTCCCGTTGGTCATTGAGTTAATGCTTGATAAGCCCGCCACCCTCTGGGGAGACGCCTGCTACCCGGTGGTCCGGGTCTGACGTCCGCAGTCAGTACCGCTGATTGCCACATCCATCTATCAAGGGAAGCAACCGCTTTGCGGTCAAAGCTTTGCGACAAGGAAATTTGCAATGAATAAAATGTTTGTCAGTCCCTGGCTAATGGTTTCCCCCGACGGCCCTGTTACCAGCGCCCTCGACAAACCGGGCCTGATACACATGCGTCAAGGAGATGCTGATGCCGCTTGCGGACCCTACGCCCTGATGATGGGTCTGATTACCCTGGGTGCGCTTGAGATGCGGATTCCACGCTGACTCGGACACCCATTCCACGCACATCCGGACAGTGATTCCACGCTGATCCGGACACTCATTCCACGAGCATCCGGACACCGATTCCACGGCCATCCGGACACTTTCCAGGCAGGCAGCTACGCAGGATTTATTCACTACCATCGACCTCTTTTTCGAAGCAGAGAGGTCGTCGTGGAGCGTTTGTCCATGCGTAAAATCCGTGAGGTGTTGCGCCTCAAGTTCGATTGCGGGCTGTCTGTCCGTAAGATCTCCCGCAGTCTGGGCATAGGCCACAGCAGTGCCGGTGATTACCTCTGTCGCTTTGCCGCCAGCGGTCTAGCCTGGCCCTGCTCGTTGTCCGATTCCGAACTGGAACAGCAACTGTTCCCACTGGCCCCTGCGGTGCCCAGTGAGCAGCGGCCACTGCCTGATTGGTCTTGGGTGCACGCCGAGCTGCGTCGCCCCGGCGTGACCCTGGCGCTGCTCTGGCAGGAGTATCGCCTGAGCCAGCCGCAGGGTTTTCAGTACAGCTGGTTCTGCGAGCACTACCGGGCCTGGCAGGGCAAGCTGGACGTGGTGATGCGCCAGGAACATCGCGTCGGCGAGAAGTTGTTCGTCGACTACGCCGGGCAGACGGTGCCGGTGATCGACCGGCACAGCGGCGAGATCCGCCAGGCGCAGGTGTTCGTCGCGGTGCTCGGCGCCTCCAGCTACACCTTCGCCGAAGCCACCTGGTCGCAGCAGTTGCCGGACTGGCTGGGCTCGCATACCCGCTGCTTCGCCTTCCTCGGGGGCGTGCCGGAGATCGTGGTGCCGGACAACCTGCGCAGCGCGGTGAGTAAGAGCCATCGCTACGAGCCGGACATCAACCCGAGCTACCGCGATCTGGCCGAGCACTATGGCGTGGCGGTGGTGCCGGCGCGGGCGCGTAAGCCGCGCGACAAGGCTAAGGCCGAGGTCGGCGTGCAGGTGGTCGAGCGCTGGATCCTCGCCGCGCTGAGGAACCGCCAGTTCTTCTCCTTGAACGAACTCAACAGCGCCATCGCCTTATTGCTGGAGCGCCTCAACCGACGACCGTTTCGCAAGCTGCCGGGCTCCCGGCACTCGGCCTTCGAAGCCCTGGATCGTCCGGTGCTGCGGCCGCTGCCGGAGCAACCCTACGTGTATGCCGAGTGGAAGAAGGCGCGTGTGCACATCGACTACCACGTCGAGGTTGATGGGCACTACTACTCGGTGCCGTACCAACTGGTGAAGAAACAACTGGAAGTACGCCTGACAGCGCGCACGGTGGAGTGCTTCCACGCCAATCAGCGGGTGGCCAGCCACCTTCGCTCACCGCACAAGGGCCGGCACAGCACACAGGCCGAGCACATGCCCAAGAGCCATCGCGAGCACGCCGAGTGGACGCCACAACGGCTGATCCGCTGGGCTGAGCAGACCGGGCCGAACACGGCCGGCGTGATCAGCCACATCCTCGAACGGCGCATCCACCCAACCCAAGGCTACCGGGCCTGCCTGGGCATCCTGCGCCTGGGCAAGACCCATGGCGAAGTGCGCTTGGAGTTGGCCTGCCGTCGCGCCCTCAGCCTCGGTGCGTGCAGCTACAAGAGCCTCGAATCGATCCTGCGCCAGGGTTTGGAAAGCCTGCCGTTGGCTCAAGCCAACCTGCCCCTGCTGCCGGACGACCACGCCAATCTGCGCGGCCCCGGCTACTACCACTGAACACAAGGAATCCCACCATGCTGCCCCATCCGACCCTGGACAAGCTCCAGACCCTGCGCCTGACCGGCATGCTCAAGGCACTCGCCGAGCAACTGAAAACCCCCGACATCGACAGCCTGAGCTTCGTGGAACGCCTCGGCCTGCTGGTCGACCGCGAACTGACCGAACGCGACGACAAGCGCCTCAGCAGCCGCCTGCGTCAGGCCCGGCTCAAGCACAACGCCTGCCTCGAAGACATCGACTACCGCAGCCCGCGCGGACTCGACAAGGCGCTGATCCTCCAGCTGAGCAGCGGTCAGTGGTTACGCGACGGACTCAACCTGATCATCAACGGGCCCACCGGCGTGGGTAAAACCTGGCTGGCCTGCGCCCTGGCCCACCAGGCCTGCCGGGAGGGCTACAGCGTGCGCTACCTGCGCCTGCCACGTTTGCTGGAAGAACTGGGTCTGGCCCATGGCGACGGCCGCTTCGCCAAGCTGATGAGCAGCTACGCCAAGACCGACCTGCTGATCCTCGACGACTGGGGCCTGGCCCCGTTCACCGGCGAGCAACGGCGCGACATGCTGGAGCTACTGGACGACCGTTACGGCCAGCGCTCGACCATCGTCACCAGCCAGATGCCGGTGGACAACTGGCACGAACTGATCGGCGATCCGACCCTGGCCGATGCCATCCTCGACCGCCTGGTGCACAACGCTTATCGGATCAATCTGGAGGGTGAATCAATGCGCAAACGGACGCAGAAATTGACGACGCCGGGCACCTCAGACTAACAATGCCACCCCTGCGTCGCTGCGCTCCGACTGCCTGTCCGAATGATCGTGGAACAGGTGTCCGGATCAGCGTGGGCTGAGTGTCCGAATGGCGTGGAATCCGCACTTGAGAGGGAACATATCGCCTACATGGGCGACTGGGATGGACGCAGTCGCGATGGCCGATTCCGTAATGCACTTCGAGAGCATGGCGCACTGGTTTCCCGGGGCACAACCACCAAGGACCTGATTGGCCTGGCGGGGCATTTTCGGGGTGAGGGAATTTTGTCTGAGCTGATCAATGGAAATAAGAAAGAGATCGTCGACGCTGTACAGGACGCCATTAAAAGCGACGCTGTCGTCCTGGTCTGCGTGAGCTGGTCGAAGCTGGAAGGCCACTGGTTGATGGTCGTGGGGCATCAGGGCTATGAGGATGGCGGTGTCTACCAACCCACTCATCTGCTGTGCCTGGATCCTCTGAGCGAAGCACCAAAGGCATCACTGTGGAACGCGGTCATTGCCGTCTATGACGACGAAGGCAAAGCGGTGCGCGGCGGCACATACTCCTGCGATCATTGGGGCATGGACGGCCAAGTCTCGCCATGCAAGCTGGATCAGTTGTTGACGCTCTGCTTGGAGAGCTAATGCACACTGCCCAAGCCTTGGGCCTCAAGGATCATGCGGTCGAGCATTGCGAGCATGTCGTCGACATCAATTTCCTGGAAACAGCCGCTCTGCTCCTGTTCGAGGATCATGGCGGCGAACTCCTCGCTGTACTCGACCTCACCCTCTGCTTCGACTACCGAGGGTGATGGGGTGTCCGGGTAACCTTCAGCTTGATCTTTACACATCGCAAACCTCGAACTGAATGAGACTTTAGCTAAACGGTCGCGCCAGCTTGGCCTTGAAGATTTCCAGCCCCGTCGCAGGCCGGACATCCAGGTCGACATGCTGGCATGCAGGGCAAGCTGAAAACCAGTCTTTGCCCTCACGCAACGCATCGCTAGGTGGCACAGTTGTTTTATGCCAATGGCATTGGGGGCAGGTGAATGTGAAGGGATGTGGTGGCCAGGGCATTAGAGAACAACCTGCTGGTGGTGAAAAAAACGCGGTCGACAGTGCCGCAGTTGTCAGGCCGATTCAGCCGCTCGTTTTTCCAGCTCTTGTTTCATCTCCATGTATTCACGGAAGAACTCGTAGCCTTTCTTGGCGACGACGATGACGCCAACAATTGCGAACAGATTTTTCATGGTGCGGCCTCTCGGGGTTACAGATCTCAGTGGCTCGGGTCGATGAAAACCATCGTTTTGCCTGTTGATGAGAGAAGCATGAGGGGCCTTCGCGACAGGGAGTGTCGTGAACGGTTGAGCCGACAGTTTTCGCTGAGAACCGCATCCTGGGTCTGAGCGCCATTCCGGATGCGGTGTTCAGAGCGAGGTTCTTGAGTAACCAGATGCATCCTGCAGGGTTTACTCGGTTTCGTGTTTACTGGCGAGGCTCCTGAGCAACACGTTATTCATGTGTTGGGAATGTGTGCATATAGCACCGGCTTCCCAAGGCTCTGCTTCCATCATCAGATACTGCTTAACACTGTCGATGGTGTTGTTCTTATAAAACTCTTTCTTAGCCGCGGGCATGAAATTACTCAGGCGTGAGTTCTTGTCATGGCTGATCAGGCAGAGATTGCCGAACGAATTCAGCGCGCCAGCGTCGAGCTGAACTTGTCCGTCTAATGGATGCTGCGGGTAGTAATGCTCTACCGAACTACGGAAAGTGAATTCATAGGATTTAACCGGCTCGCTTGCGCCGTGCTCAAGCCAAAGCAGGTAGTCCAGAAAGTTGAACACCAGGTTGTTTTCGATGTTGCCAAACGTCAATCTGGACTCAATTTTCTCCGCGGTAATGCTTTCGCGACGTGTCTGACATCCACCCTTGTTCTGATAAATGATCGCGTAGTAATCCAGGCCTGTCTCTGGAGCGAGAAATCGGTCAAAGACAAACGCCTTGGCGACCGACTCCATGTGCTGAAGATAAGCTTGAGCGTCAATCTGATCAGCATGAAACAGGTGATGCAGCGCTGCATTCAGCCAGTGTTTGTAGACCAGCGTTGGCGTAGAAACATGAAATGCCGACAGCAGCATCAGAATGCGACGGTTGATGCCTTCATTACCGTCCTCTTCGCCGAAGGTATTCACATAACTTCCTCGACCAGCGCGGCTGCGCTCACCGCCCTCATTCCACTTGAAGCGTTTGAAGCTCCAGCCATCAGCGCCCTTGATGAACTCGCGCTTGATTACATACTGGTCAAACAGATACTTGCAGCGCAGCAGGCTGAAGGTAAAACGCTTCACCGCGGCCACTGGGTCGGGTTGTTTTAATACGTACTCTTCAAAGGTGTCGAGCAGGCGCTTGTCATCCAGAGGGATGTCCGCTTGGATATCGACGCGCAGCACATGCAACAGGAAGTTCGGGAAGTTAATAATCGTGTTGAAACGCTCTGGCGAGTCCTCACTTGGCTCATCCTGCTTCGCAGCGACTGGTGCCTTGGCAATGATCTGATCAAGGGTCAAGCGATTGTCCTGCTGGGCAGCCACCTCTTGCGTACTGTGCAACGCAGCCCGAAGCGAATCGAAGTCAGCGAGTTCAAATTGTCCCCAGTTTTTTTCGCCAAAAATGCTGCCTCGCTGGCCAGGCGTGAAGCCCATTTGCACATAGCGCTCCATGTTGGCGCAGGCTTCCCATACTGCGTGCAAGCAATTCTGACTCTGCTCGCAACCCTGCAACTTCTCCATCATCCGCGCCTTGAGCACTTCGTGCTTTTCCAGCTGCTCACCGCGGTTGTTCATAATCTCGAAGTAATGGTTCAGGTCCGTATCAGCCGGTACCTTTACCCGCATGATTTGTACGTAGTCAAACAAGTAGTCGGCGAATTGCTGAGGCGAAATCCCCTTCTCCTTCAGCTTCTGAGGCAAGACTTTCTGGATCAGCCGATAGCCATTGAGGATGCCGGTATTGATCTGCCTCTCGACCAATACCTCGGCAGGATCGTCGTTGAACTTCCCCTCGAAGATGGCCGCAAAGGTCGCGCGCGAATTCTCGCGGCTGTCAAAGTGAATGCTCAAAGTCGAATACCAGGCGAGATCCACCAACCGGGTGTTTTTCAGATACGACGTCAACAACGACAGGGTCGTCAGCCGCTGTTGGCCGTCAATGGTTTCAAACACCGGGGTTTTGCTATCCGGGCGCTCATACACCACCAGAGTGCCAATGTAGTAATTGCGCGCTTTATCAGAGGTCGTTGGCAGGTAGTCGATCACGTCCTGAATGAGCTGAGTGATCTCACCCTCCTCCCAGGCGTAATTACGCTGATACATCGGGATAACATACTCAACGCTACCGCTCAGCAGCGCCTTGATGGAAAGCTGGCTGATTTCATTACTCATAATATTTCATCGCCTTGAACAGAGCCTCGATCTCACCGGTCCTGGTTGACTTCGTACCGCTCAACACCGCCAGGCTGCAGTTTATAAAGTCGCAAGGACGTGTGGCTTCCTTGATCAACCTGAAGAGATTGTTCTCCAGCACATGGTTATCCATGCTTGCCAGCTGCACTACCTGCATCTTCAGGCGCAGGCTATAGGCCCAGACGAAAACCTTTTCGATGGCGCGGGAGATATCCGCGTGACCAAACTTGTCGATGTAATAGATCAATAGGCAATCGAACATCGCCCGTACATAACAATCGCCGGTTCGGGTTCTTGCCGGGTAAGTATTGAGGGTATCCATGATAGTTTTCGCATAGCCATCGAGCCCCTCAGCCCCCGCCAGTTCATGCCCGTTCCAGGACTCGGCGCTGATCCGCGCCACTTTGCTCTGGTAGTGGCTGATCAGCTCAAAAAAACGCCGGCCATTGATGATGATCTGATCCAGATGGAAGGGAAAACCGAGCTCGCGCGAGTCGATCTTGCGCTCGTACTGCCCGTTGTAGTTATCGACAAAATGGTGAGCGATGCGCAGTTGCTCCACATAGGGATAGCTGGCCACCGTGTCGATGTTCACGCCCTTGAACAAGTCGCTGTCATCTTTGCTGAAGTAACGGGCCGAAATCCCTTTCGACCAGTTGCGGATGCGGTACAGGTACTGGGAGAACAGTGTGGCCAACTCCTTGGAGTCGCTGTTCTCCCAACGCGCTACAGTTGCCGCCTTCAATGGCTCGTCATGCGGGCCGAATTCACGCAGATGATAAGCCTTGAGCAGATCATGGGGCTCCAGGTCCCTGCCCCGCGCATTCTGCGAGTCGAAGAACTGGAAGGCTTCCGACACATCGTTCAAGGCCACGGCCACGACCTGGCACTTGTTCAGGAAGAAGTCGATATGCACCTCGGTGAAGTCCGCACGGGAAACTATGCGGGCCACCTCAAGGTAATTGCTGTGGATGTTCTTCTGCGAGATCTCGCTGCTAAAGCTTGGGTTCACCATCGCTTGCTCAAGTTTAAGCAGGCGCTCTTGCAGGTCGTTGCGTTCGAGCTTTTTTTCTTTGTTACGCTGAATCAACGCACGGGCCGCCAGCAGCAGGCTGACAGTCCGCTGCTGGCCGTCGACGATGTTCCTTGTCCCACCCTCTTGATGAAAAACGATAGTGCCCAAGCGGTAGGCGGACTTGTCCTTGTGGATGGCGATATCGGAGAACAGTTGGTTGATATTCTTCCCGGTCCACTTGTAGGGACGCTGGTACTGGGGAACATCCAGCGCAGAATCCATAAGCAGTTCATAGACACTGACGATCTGGCTGGATAGTTCAGTGGGTTGCGGCAGGTGAATCGCTTCCGTGCTCAGATTGGTCATAGCAGTCGGGTTCTTCCGGTTAGGAGTTCTTGCATCATGCCTTGCTCAGGAGAGCGGGTTAAGGTGGGCAGCAGACTCGGATGCTGCGCACAGTAAGCCGCTGAGCTTTCGGCGCCAATACTGGACGTGTGCACAGGTAAGCAATCCGCTCACAGGTTGTACCAGACAAGCGCCACTTGGCTGGTTTTTGCCTATTTGCAAACCCGAGCAGGTGCTTACCTGTACTTATATTTGACATATCGCCAAGCAACGTTTTCCTGCAAGTCGGGCTCAGCGTGTTTTCAGCAGCGCCTCAAAGTCCGAAGCCTGAATATCCGAAGCCCCACTCAACATGTCCCGCGCCAACGCCCGCCGCTTACTCAACAACTCATCGAGTGTCGCTTCGAACGTCGGCATCTGCGCATCACGAACCGTCGGGTAGTACACATAGACATCCTTCTCCTGCCCAATCCGATAAGCCCTGTCAGTTGCTTGATCTTCCTTGGCCGGGTTCCAGCAACGGGTGAAGTGAATGACGTGGTTGGCTGCCTGCACGTTCACCCCAAACCCGACAGCGATGGTCGACAGAATGATGACTGCGAATCCCGGCAGCTCCTGGAATTGGTCGATCAGCCGCTGCCGGCTATTCGCACTCTGGCTGCTGGTACTGGTATCGCCGTTGATGACGGTTGCCCGAAACCCGAAATGCTCCTGGATCGAGTGCTGCAACTCCCGCTGAATATCACGCAACTCGGTAAAGACAATGACCTTGTCGCCATTTCCAGCTCTTTTGATCGACTCAAGGGTCTGCATCAACCATTGCAGCTTCGGCGAGTTGTCGCGCAATCGCTTGTCTGGCTGAACGCTGTAAGGATGAGCACAAATGAGCTTGAGCTTGTGCAGCAACCCGAGCATGCCGGAGGTCTTTTGATCGAGCTGTTCTTCGATCTGCTGCTTCTGGCTGTACGCGGATATTTCGGACAGGTACAGATTGCGTTGCAAGGCATGCATGCTAAGTGAACGGCATGCTGTGTCTTCGATTTTGGCGGGCAGGTCTTTGGCAATGTCCTGCTTGGTTCGGCGCAAAGTCTGCGGATCGATAAGCCCTCGAAGGCGCTCCAGGGCAACCGTGTCACGCTCCAACGCGGCTTCGATTGGGCGCTGATACTCGCGACCGAACTGGTTCAATCCCCCTAGAAAACCTGGTTGAATGAAGTCGAATAGACACCAGAGATCGATCAGGGTGTTCTCGACAGGCGTACCGGTACACGCCACTCGAAATCTTGCAGGAATGGCTTTGATCGCTTGAGTCACCAGTGCCGCGGGATTCTTCAGCTTCTGCGCTTCATCGCACACGACGATCGACCACTGCTGGCGCGCCAGGGAAAACTCCTGATCGCGAAGTGTCTCGTAAGTCGTCAGGACGATTCGGGCGCCGCCCACCCAACCTGGGCGCAGCAAATTCTTGATGCCCTTGGCTTTCAAGTCAGCAGGGATTTCTTCCTTCTTGAACTTCACTGCACTCAAGGCTGAGCCATAGAGCTTCAACACTGGTAGCGCATCAGCGAAGAAGAACCGATGAAGCTCACGCTCCCAGTTATCAAGCAACGAAACTGGGGCGACGATAAGTGTCGGTTTGTCTTGTGGATATTTTTCCAGGTACCAGACAAGGAAGGTGAGCAACTGGATCGTTTTCCCAAGCCCCATATCATCAGCGAGCAAGCAACCTGACACGTCCGCGGGGGACAAGCGGAACAAATGCTGCAACCACGCGACGCCTTGAAGCTGGTGCTCACGCAATACGACCTCAGGCTTGAGCAAGCTGGGCAACTCTGGTATTGCATCCAAAGCGGCGCGTAATGCTGCTTGGCGAATCTCAACGTAGGTCGGTTCGTCGATGTTGTGGCCGATTTGCAGTACGGCGCGACCAACTTTTTCCTGTTGCTGGACCAGGCCGGTCTCGACAGGGGCGATCTTCTTGGACCAGGCATTAAACAGTTGCTCGGCGGCGGCAATCGACAGCGGTGTTTCGGACTCTGGCAAACAGACCGTTTCATCACCGGCAGCGCGAGCTTCGTCCAGCCGCTGCTCAAACGCTTCAAATTGAGCACGGTCGGATGGATCCCAACGCCCAAAAATTTCTGCGTCAATGCCCAGCGCCGCCACATCCTTCGGCAACCAGTTCTCGGTCGCCTCCTTGACGAGGAAAGGCGAAGTAATTCTTTCCGCTTCCCCGATGCCAGTCACACGGTCGCCGTAAAGAGACAGGTCTAGGACTGAGTCGAACTCAGTACCGGCCGCTTCGTTTTGCCAACGCTTAAGCAGATCGCTGATGCCTGCCAACTGGCGCAAATCAAAATCGCTGAGTTCCAGCTCATAGCCCTGCCAGAAACCAGCTGGCATGCCAGCGGCCAATTTCAGCTGCAACTCATGCACGAATGGCGCGAGTTCATAAGCCGCTTTGAACTCGACTTCGATGGGCGCTTGCGGGGTTTGCGAGATCGGTTCGAGCGTCAGGTTTACCTGCTCGATGCGATGTTCCGCTTCATCCATTTTGGGTTCCAGATGAAAGCGGTGAAAGAAAATCCCAGCCTCAGCCAGGTCGTCTTCATAGGTCTCGGTATCCAGCACTTGCGCGGCACTTTCGCCGAGTACGCTGTACGGATTGCGGACGAATGAAAGAGCATCGTCGCCAGCGACCCGACGCCCGGGCAACGAGCGCACATAGTCCAATACTGATTTGACTTCGGGCTCAATCAGGACGTGTGTTAACGATCCATCATCACCGATCACCCGATATCGATCCTGAACCTGATTGGCACCGTCAAAACTCTCAAGCCAGTTTGCCGGCTGACCTTCGAAAGTTGGTTGCAGTTCGATAACCGGCGTATTACCTACTGTCGATTTTCGCGGGTTGAGTCGCAAGCTTTCAGGTTTGATAACGACGGTCTTATCCAGGAAACCATCCAAACCGGCACCCGCCTTGCGCGCCAGCTTCCTGATACTGGCCCAGCCGACCTGGTTGGTTAATTCACCTGGCTCACTTTGTTGAGCCAGATAAAGTTGTCGTACCGCACCAGTCAGTTTCCAGCACGACTCAGGCAGAACTTCCATTGTTCCGTGATACTGGACAATGGCGCCCGTACGCTGCACCTGCACATTTGCATTGGACTGGGGGTCACGCCATCCACTGATGGAGACTTTGAAGTCGTCGGAGGCAAGACTGCCCTGGCTGCTCAGTTGAGGAATGAGTGCAGTCTTTGATGGCAAGCCCAATAGCGGCACGCTTGTTAAGTGCTCTGGTTCATCCAGAAGCCGATAGAGCTCATCCCATGTCAGCAGCCAGCCATCGCTGAGTTGGGAGACGAACTCTTCTTCTTCCAACTGATCTAGATAGCTTGCCAGCGGCCAGGACTCCGTATTCTCCGCCAAGCTCAGGGGATAACAAATGCCCTGCTCCTCAATGGAAAAAACAGGCTCAGTATTTTCTACCGCCGAATTCGGCTGCAGGCCAATGCCTTTGAGGAAACGCTTGAGCATTACTGTCTCCAGAACCGGAGTGGCTGGTGATTGACGGGCTTGAAGCCCAGGCGTTGGAGCGCAGCAACAGCGGCCAGATCGTTGTCATCGAGCTGGACCTGAAACGCACCGCCGCGCGCGCGCTGGTCATAGACTTTGTGTTTGACCGACTTCAGGGCGTCACGGACTTGGTCTTCGAAAGGCAATGGTTTGGCTGAACCTGGCGCTCCGGCCTGACTTTGCACACGAATACCCAATTTCTCGAGGGCATCATCGAATTTGCTGAGCCAGCCCTCTACGCGATTTGGGCGGCTAGGTGCAGGTGAATGCCGCATAGGATTGAAAGCACTTGCCTGCTTCAGATCTGCTTTAAGTGCAAGCTGAGATTTGTCCGGATTGAACGGTGAATTATCTGCTTTGTACACATAGCAGGCATTACCTGTTCCAGAAAACTCCACGAAAAAGTAGTTTCCAATCTGCATGACTACAGCATTATTGTGCCCGGGACCGCCTACCAACTTGCTCAAGCGCCCTTTGTTCTTCTCACGGAAATGAACGAAGTCCCGCCCACTGTCTTGCCAGGCGTCGGAGCCCATGACGATTCGGGTGTAGCTCATTTGGTTGGCAAATCTTAGCCAGTAATACAGGCGCGACTGATCAACCTCGGAGTCTCCCTTCAACAGGTTGAAGAAGTGCTCCAGATCTTCCTTCGCGAACCACGCAACGACCATTGCACAGACATCTTTTTCAACGTACTGCAGCCAGCTGTTTTGTCTGGAACGGATCTGAGGGCTACCCCAGTTGTCGAGGGCGACCTGTTTGAGCAGCGACGACGGCTTCTCTCGATACGCTGCCAAGTGATAACGCGACAGGCATGCACTCAGAATGTCGTTCATGTGCCGCGGATGCTGCCGGCCGATGTCGACAAGGTCGGCTAAGCGCTGAGAAAACTCGGCGTCATCCAACATAAAAATACGAGAGATAAGTACGTTAAAGATCCTTCGCCACAGCCAACTGCTGTCAGGGATCTGCGCAATCGTCTGCAATGCCGAAAGGTCGCTGATCTCTCCCTTGAACATCTGGTCACCCAGCCTGGCACCTGCCTGCTCGGAAAAAAGCTCCTGATGCTGCTGGACGATATGCACCCATTCCTTCTCGCGTTTTTGCTGACCTCTGACGCATTCGAAGCCAAGCTGAACGTCTGCCCGCAACACACACCAATTGGCGTTTTGATCAGGCGTGGCGGCCTCGTACCCAAAGTAGCTAAAGCACAGCGCCAACCAATCTCGGCGGCTCAATCTCCGTTTTTCAATGCGGTGATGGATTTCTTTATGCACTCGGTCAAAAAGCTGGTCATCGTCCAGTATCGGTCCGACTCGCTCACTCTTGTCCGAGAGACCGGCAAAAACCAAACGCCATTCTGAGGCGTTGAGTGGGAGTACATTGCGGAATTTGTTTATCGCAGCGCGGCGTTTTTCCTGAGGTGGCGGCAAAGCTTTTTCAGCGCGTTCGAATCTTTCGTAAAGATCAATTCCCGCAGCACCCAGACGGGGGAATCGCGCCAACGGTTCAGGCGCCGGCCCCGTGCGATGTGCCAACAGACTCAGGTTAATAGCGGCGGAAAGCCTCGCGATTGGGCTAGTCATCGGCTCATCGCCAACTGACACTTTTCCATATCAGTGTTATTGAACACCGGTACCTCTGGCTTGAGGTTGTCCTCCTTTTCCTTCAAGCCAAAGAACTGCATGCGCAACTCCACTCGCCGGCTTTCTTCCTTGGTGTCCTTTGCATTGTTGAACGACACACCGCCCGCCAGGAAAATCGATCTGATTTGCTGTTGGTGCTCCCCCGACAATCCGACTTGGAGCGGGCTGCGGCTATCGAGCAGACTACACATCACCCACTCTGAACGCTGCAGTGAAAGGTGCAGGTTATAAAGATAAGAACCGTCGGTGTCTGTCGATCCCTCGATCACAACCTGTTTGAACCACTTTCGGCCTTCTTCACTGTTAGCCGCGTCCAGAATCATTGGCACAACCTCCTGAAGTGCCGACTGGCCATCGTTGCTCAGCGCGTACTGGTTATGACCAAAGCGGCCAGCATCCCCGAAGCTAATTCGGTTGTCCTTGCAATCCACGACGATAGTTTTACTGGCAGTCTTCGCCTTAAGGCTCAGGTCCTCGCAGATCTGACTAATGTCCCTATTACGCTGCTTCTCTCCTTGCTCCGCTTGGTTAATGCGCTGTGTCACAGAGCTCAAAGCTGCCACCATGACCACAAGAAATAGAATCATCATAGCGGTCATCAAATCAGCGAAGGAGATCCAGAAAGGCTTCTCTCCCTCGTCTTTTGAACGGGCAACCGAAGGCATTTGCTTACCAAACATCGACTAGCCTCCGTTATCGCCTGATTTTTTCCATGATTTCACCAAACTCCTCGAGACTGTCCTTGACCCCGTCTACACCGCCCGCGAGGCTAGTCACCGCTTTATGAAGCTCGTTATCCAAGCTGCCCAAAGTTTGTTTCAATGCGCTTTCCATGCCATTACCGAACTCTTTGAAGCCGTTACCCAGCACACCACTGATGTTTTCCAGGTATTCATACACTTCACGGTTAAGCGCCTGCATCCGCTCGCTTTGCACCTTCAGGTCCTGGAGATACTGACTGCGACCGCTGGCCTCACCTTGTGCGCTTGCGACAACCCCTTCGATGACCGCGAGAGTTTTTGCAAGCGCTTCACGATTGTTTCGATAGTCCGCGACCACGGTGTTCAACTCACGTGATGCCTGTGCAAGCTCAGTACCTGCGCCCTGGACTGTGCCCATCAGCCCAGCGGTCGACTCGCTGGCTCGCGCAACGCTTTGTCCGGCCGTTTCAAACCGCTCAGCCGCCGCCCGCATCTTGTCTGCGCCTAGCTGCATGCTCTGCAAATGCTGCTCTGTTTGGGCACTCAATGCCTTAACGGTGTCCTGTGCAGATTTCTGTTGCTCTGACACTGTTTGCAGCAACGCCTTGACCTGTTCGTCAAGACCGCCCACCAAGTCACGGGTGCCTTGATGCAGGTCAGCCTGTGCAGCGCGGGTGGTTTGATCCATCTGCTGCTGGCCGCGCTCCAATTGCTTGAAGACTGCCGAGAGTTGCTCACCCAGCACCTCAACGGAGCCCGCAATTTTCGCCATGGTGTCCTGTTGACCTTGGCCGATGTTCTGCTTGATCGACTCAACAAAAGCCTGGAGATTCTCAGCCATTGCCTGTTGGCGAGTCTCGCTTTGAGCAAACAACTTCTCCAACTGCTCGGCCATTCGAGCACCTGCCCCCTCCCCTTCGTTGCCGATCCGGGCAACCGAAGCCTGGAGATTGGCGAGCATCTCGTTCATCCCCGCTTGCATGGCGTTCTGTCCGGCCTGCATATCGGAGAGTAACTGGGCGATCATGGTCGAGCTGTTTTGGGTCGAGGACTCGCTAGCCGAACGCATATCCTGGATCAGCGTCGAAAAGCCCTGCTGCATCGACTGCATGGCGGCAACGGACTGGCCCATCAGTTCGTGTAGACCGTTGAACTGTTGGCCGAACGTACCTTCCAGCTTGTTCATGAAGGCAACTAGAACATCCTGAAGAAGGTTCTGTACTTGCCCTGACTGATCGCCACTGGCAGCCTGAACCGCACCCGCGATAGCTTCAAGGGGGGATTTGAGACTGTTCTCAATCGCACTGCTTACCTGATCGGCCAACAACTGCCCAGAGTCACGGTAAGTCGTTGACAAGGTATCCGCTAATTTGAGGCTTTCGCGGACTTGGGTATCAACGAGGTTCTGCAGCATTTCCCGCAGATCGGTTACCAGGCTGTCCTTGAGCTGACGGGTTTGCACGGAGCTTTCCGCACTCGAGCGCACAAGCTCCGCTAGATATTCCTCACCGACACCGCTGTCGAAAAGCCCGTCGATGGTTTCGTTGAAAGCCTCAAGGAGCCTATAGCACTGCCCCAAACGCCACTTTTCAGTAATAGTGACGGCTATAGAGGCCATGATTGAAATAAAGGAGCCGATGAACGCAAACAACACGTCCTTGAGCAGCTTATCGACGCTGGCATTTACCTGCTCAGGGGTGCTTGGATCAAAATGCTGTAGGCCTAGCATCAAGCCGAAGAAGGTTCCGACAATACCGATGCCGGTCAAAATACCAGGCAGGTGTTTATAGAACTCGGTTCCCAGCGGGGTATCAACCACGCTTTGAGGTGAGAAAAAATGCGCGGCTCCGGCGGTGGCGCGCGACCGGACAAGAACCTGTTCGCCTTCTTGAAACTCAAACTGGTCGTGCAGCGTTTCAGCGTATTCGTGCCAAGAGTGCTCCAGCTTGCTTCCATTGAACAGTTGCTCCAATTCAGAGCGCCGTTGAGACGGGGCGAGCGCTTTCACACCGTGCACACGTTTAGTCAGTTTTTTCAGCTGACTGCTAAGTTTGAAGGATGGACAAAAATAACGGACAAAGTACCAAGCGCACAAAATGAAAACGAAGCCAACTACCGTTATTGGCGCGATCAGCTGCTCGGAGCTTGCTGCACCCCATAGATGCAACAGCGTCGAAAAATCCATACTTTCCGCCTTCAATTTAGCAATTTTTTGATGTTCGGGACG
Organism: Pseudomonas sp. KK18; assembly: GCF_037094675.1. Classification (NCBI taxonomy): domain Bacteria; kingdom Pseudomonadati; phylum Pseudomonadota; class Gammaproteobacteria; order Pseudomonadales; family Pseudomonadaceae; genus Pseudomonas; species Pseudomonas sp. KK18. The sequence continues at coordinate 897,720 of NZ_CP146605.1, read as the reverse complement.
CTTGCAACAACCACATTGATGCGTCAATCGCCAATCCCGTTGGTGATCGATGACAGCACCTTGCTCGGCACGCGTTTTTCAGGGCACAACAAAGTCGGAAAGGAAGGGCGGTAGTTTCACTACGACTGATCAGGAACCTTCCGTGGACAAATGTTAGAAAATCATGTCCTTATGCCAGCACCTTAGCCTGAGCCTTGACCGTCGTAAAGCCGGACGCGATCAATGGATCCCTGATCTGAGAGATCCGATAGGCTTATCGGGTGCGTGCTCCGCGACCACTGTACAGAGACACCAAATCCCCTCCAGCCCCTCTGCAATTTAATCCGTGTCGAAACTTTGATTCTGCACAGCCAATTCGCGAACCATCAGCTCAATACGAGCGACATCTTGAGGAGTTGGAGCACGAGCGCATTTGCCGTACGCGACAGCAATAAGGCACGCGCCGACTCGCCAGAGCGAGTGAAGGAATGAACCAAGCGCCAGCAATCGCTATCAGTAGCCGTTGGTTCCACTCAAAGGCGAAATCCGAAGTACAGCTGTGGAATTGAGCTTTGGTCGACGTAAAGGCAGGAATTTCAGAAGATTCTCGAATGGTATTCCATAAGGTATTCCAATAGAAAATCTAACCGAAAATAATCAATAAAAATCAATATGATACAGAATCAATTCAGATTACCCCGGCCCACCAAATACGAAGCACCACCAAAACCCGCCTTGTGCGGGTTTTGTCGTTTCTGGCCTCCTGAAAACACACCGCCGAATGGCCCTTCGGATTTTTCCCGCAAGACATCGCGCCCATGGTGAACTGGTGCTCATCAATCGACACGACTAGCCTTGAAACGTCGCTGCAAAATCAGCGACCGGGTTTAGCAGCTCGGTTAATATCAAGGCATGCAATGCCACCATCCGTTCAAGCGAAGCATCCGCGTTCGCTAGTCCGCGTTATGGCGGCTGTGCGTGGGGCACTTTCGAGTGCGCTGGGTTCCTTGATTCCTGGTCTGCTAACCCGCGTACAGTCGCCACCCTTTTCGTTTAGCAGCGATGTCTGGCGACTCCACCAATCAAGGAGTTGCAGTCATGAAAAAGCACAGCCCCAATCCTCCATGCCCGAGCCAATCCGGCGCGGATATCTTCTGTATTGCCCAAAACATCGACCCCGAAACCCTGCTCGTACAGGCCTGCGAAACCCTCGCCTCACTGAACGCGCTCACTACCGACCTGGCTTTCGAGTTCGATGGTGCCTTTCGCCATAAACTCCTGGCCACCCAGCAATTGAGCGTCCTCGGTGAGTTGCTGGTGACGCGCGCACTGGACATTCTTGTGCCATCAGTAGATTCGGAAGGAACGGGCAGGACATCGCCTTAACACTAAAAAAACGAATCTGCCGCAACGCGCCAGAAGTGAAAAAGGTGACGGAGCTATTCTGCGACAATAAATCCGTCACTTTTTTTGAACATAAGGATGTGTGCCGCAGTGAACAAGAATTCCTACGCCTACCTGATACCTGTCGTGCTGGGCGTACAGCTTCTGTTGGCCGTGCTGTTTATATGGCAGTTCAGCATCTCACCGGCCATCCACTTCAAACCGGTCGCGGAGAAAGCCTGTTTATCCGTATCTCTCGTCCTGACCCTGGCTGCGTCCGTGATTGTCTGGCGGGTAAGAAAACCTCAGCTGCGGCTCGAAAAAAAATGGACCCTGCTTAAGGCGTTTGCCGGGATGTTCATCCTATGCACGCTGGTCTCGGTGAAGCTGTTTTCGTTGGCCATTTTATGTTCGGGCGGCACCCGCAGCAGCTATACGGCTCACTACGAATATTCGTCAGGCGGCAGTAAAAGCTGCAGCGGAATCACGGTCTTCGATGCTGAGCTGAATAATACGATTAAAATCTGCCGCCCCACGTGGATCGGTTATCGCGATGAAGTGAGGGTGGTGAAAGTCAGCAATGACCTGGGGATCGTTGTGAAAGAGGCCGTTATCCTTTGAGCGAGAAAGCCCTCCAGACCCTGATCAGCAGCGATGCCCAACGCTGGCACCTACTGGACATCGTCCGCTCCCTCGCCCTCCCCGACTGCTGGATCGGCGCCGGCTTTGTACGTAACGCCGTGTGGGATCACCTGCACGGTCGCGCGCTATCGCCACTGACGGGTGACGTCGACGTACTGTGGTTCGACGCCACCTGCACCAACCCCAGCGAAGACCGCCGCCTCGAAGCCCTGTTACATGCAGCAGAACCTTCCATCGACTGGTCCGTTAAAAACCAGGCGCGCATGCACCTGCGAAACGGCGACGCGCCCTATCGCAACGCCAGCGATGCCATGCGCTTCTGGCCCGAGACCGCCACCGCAGTAGCCGTCAGAAGAACCGCAGAAGACCTATGCGAAGTTTCAGCCCCTCTCGGCCTGGAAGACCTGTTCAATCTCCAACTCAAACCCACGCCCCGCTTCACCCAGGAAAAACACGCCATCTACCAACAACGCATCACCTCCAAACGCTGGCTAACCCAATGGCCACTGCTGAAACAATCCTGACCCTACAAAAACCTCACATTCATTCACGAATTATTAAGAATCGCCCTCGTATACTCACCGATCGCCCGGACTGTTCCCCCGAACGGCCCCCTGCCCCGGTAGCCAGAATCCATGACGCGTTCCGCTCCTCTGCTGCTCCTGCTCGCTGCGCTGTTGTTTTTCTTTGCCCTTGGCAATCACGAGTTGCAAGGCTCGACCGAGGCCCGTGTGGCCGGGATCGCCATGGCCATGCACCTGGATAACGATTGGGTGGTGCCGCGATTGTTCCGTGAACCCTTCCTGGAGAAACCGCCGCTGAGCCTGTGGCTCGACGCCGGGGCGATTCGCCTGTTTGGCGGTACCACTTGGGCAGTGCGCCTGGCGTCGGCGTTTGCCGGGCTGTTCAGCGTGATGCTGCTGTACGGAATGCTGCGCAAGTTTGGCCGGCCCAAGACGCTGGCGTTTGTCGCGGGCCTGATGCTGGCGACCATGGCCAGTTACTGGAGCAATGTGCGCGGCGTCGGTGAGGATTCGCTGCTCACCCTCGGGGTTACCATGGCGCTGCTGGCGTTCTATCAGGCCGCTCGGCCCGCGTCGGAGCGTGACAGTTCCAACCTGGGCACCTGGTTACTGTTCACCCTCGGGATGGTGATCGCCACCTTGAGCAAAGGGGTTCTGGGCCTGGCCATGCCTGGCGTGGTGATCTTCGTCTATCTGGCCAGCACCAGCCTGATGGATAAACGCTTCAAGCTCGGCGATTGGGTCAAGCCAGGGCTGTTCACGCTGCTGGCGCTAGTGCCGCTGATGATCTGGCTGGGTTTCCTGTACCAGCGCGACGGGTTGCAGGGGGTACGTGAAGTGCTGCTGACCAACAGCGTCGGGCGCTTCAGCGGTTCGTTTGTCGAAGCCGGTCACTACGAGCCGTTCTATTACTACATCGTCAAACTGCCCGAAGCCTTTTTGCCCTGGAATATCCTGGTGTACCTGGGGCTGTGGCACTTCCGCAAGAGCCTGGTGCGCAACCGCTACCGGCTGTTTTTCAGCGTGTGGCTGGTGGCGCAGTTCACCCTGCTGACGTTTGCCTCCAGCAAGCGCACGGTTTATCTGATGGCCTTGACGCCCGCCGCAGCAGTGCTGGCCGCCGAGTATGGCGGCGTGCTGCTGGGCTGGCTGAAAAGTCGCGGACAGGTTTCCAACATTGCCGAACACGTTTATGCACATCGCCGTGGCCTGTTGGGTGGCTTCTTTACCGTGGTGGTGGCCTGCTACCTGATTGCCGCCTTTTGGTTCGCGCCCAAGGCCGATTTGCGCCAGTCGTTTGTGCCGGTGATCAGCCAGATCCAGGCGATGCAGGCGCAGGGCAAGGAAGTGGTGCTGTATCAGGCCAACGAGCGAATCGCCGGCGCCGGGGTGTTCTACATGCAGGCCTATTTGACGATTCTGCAAACGCCGGAGGAACTCAAGAGTTACCTCGCCGCCAAGCCCGGCAACGTAGCCCTGGTGGACAATACTGACCGGCTGAACGTCCCGGTGACGGTGGTCAAGGAGATGGCGATCAACCGTCAGCCGTACTATTTCGTCGAGCAGTAGGGCCTGTCACCACAGCGCCAGGTCGTACGTGAGGTAGACCCGGTAGTTGTCACGATCGCTCGCATAGGTCGAGCGATACGTGGCCTTGCGCAACTCGATGCCTACGCCTTTGAAGGTGCTGTCCTGGATCACGTAGCGCAGGTTGGTGTCCGACTCCCACTCGCGGGCTTCGCGGCCCTTGAAGTCACCGTTCTGGCCCTTGTAGTAACGGGTCATGAAGGTCAGGCCCGGCAGCACGGCGGCAAAGTCGTAGTCATAACGCAGCATCCAGGTTTGCTCACCGGCCTGGATGAATTTGCCGACGCCGGCGTTGCTGAAGGAATACACGGTCGACACGCTGGCGTAGGGCAACGCGGTATCGCCGGTGACTTTCTGATAACCCACGCCCAGCGCCTGCGGCCCTAGCCGGTAGGTGAACAACCCGCTGAACATGTCGCTGTCGACCTTGCCATTGCGTGCCTCGCCCGCTTCGTTGCTGATGAAGTAACGCAAGTCGCTGGTGAGGCTGCCGGCACCCACTGGCTGTTTATGCACCAGGCCAAAGAACTGCTGGCGATAGAATTCACGCATTTCGCCGTAGTACCAGGTACCGCTCAGCTTGGGCGTGAAGGCGTAGGTAGCGCCGGCAAAATCAAAGTCGCTGCCCTTTTTGCCGCTGTAGCCCTGGGGATATATATCCACGCTGTCGGTAGAGTTTCGCAGCTTGAACTTGTCCAGATGCCCGGCGTGCACGTACAGGTTACGGACGCCGCTGTACTCGACTTGAGTGCCCTGGAATGTTTGTGGCAACAGCCGGCCATCGTTGTACACCAGCACTGGAATCTTCGGCAGCAGCGTGCCGGTTTTCACCACGGCTTCGCCGATGCGCATCTTGGCGGTCACGCCCAGGCTTGAGAATTCGCTGGCCGCGCGGCCAGCGTCGTGCACGGGCAATAAGCCGGTGCCAGCATGGGCGCGGCTGGAGTCGAGCCTGATCCCCGACAGCCCCAGCGCATCCAGGCCGAAACCCACGGTGCCTTCGGTATAACCCGATTGCAGGTTGAGCAAAAAGCCCTGGGCCCACTCCTTGCGGTCCTCGCCGCCGTCGCGGTAACCGTCGTTGAAATAGTAATTGCGCAAGGTCAATTTGCCGTGGGAATCCTCCCAGAAACCCTGGGCCATCAGTGCCGGTGACAGGCTCGCCAGCAAGCCCGTGCACACCACTGCTCCCCTCGTGAAAAGCTCACGCATAACCGTCTCCCGAATGCCGTATTGTGGTTTTTTATAGGCAGTTGCTGCCTGCGACACGCTGGACGGCGCGTCGCATTGCGGCGGACACTAACGGCTCCTCGAACGCCCGGCAACGTTATGCGAGAAGCGCATCAGGCTATGCGCAAAGCCCTCAAACCACAGGAAAATCACGGTGAATCTCAAGCAGCTCGAAGCCTTCAAGGCGATCATGTCCACCGGTTCGACCATCGGTGCGGCGACCCGCATGGGCCTGTCGCAATCCGCGGTCAGCCGGTTGTTGAGCCAGCTGGAAGAGGCATTGGGTTTCGCGTTGTTCCTGCGCAAAAAGGGCCGCTTGATGGCGACCCCGGAGGCTGAAGAACTGCTCGCCGAAGTGGCCGGCCTGGTCGACGGCATGCAGCGTATCCAGCGCCTGGCAGATGAGATGCGCGTGGGCCGTTCGCGCAAGAGCCTGATCAAGGTCGGGGTGCCCACCAGCATGACCCAGGAGCTGCTGCCGCGGATCGTCGCCGAGTTTCTCAAGGGCCGGGAAGACATCGTCGTCGAGCTGCTGACCGGTTCCTACGACATGATCGAACGGGCCGTGCTCGACCGCTCCGCCGACCTCGGTTTTGTGCGCTTGCCTACCGAGATTCCCGACTTCGAGATTGAACCGGTGCTGGAAACCGAAGGCGTGTGCGTGATGCCCGCTGACCATCCGCTGACCCGCCACGCCTGCATCGAAGTGCAACACTTGCGGGACGTGCCGCTGGTAATGCTGGGCCGGCAACGGGCCCTGCGGGCGGAGTTGAACCAGGTGTTTCGCGCAGCCAACCTGACGCCACAGGTGCGGGTGGAAGTGCACTCGGTGGGCGCCGCGTGCAGCTTTGTCGCCGAGGGGTTGGGGGTGTCGATCGTCAATGGTTTGCTGGCCAGCCACTTCATGCATTTGCCGATTGTGGTCCGCCCGTTTCGACCCGCGTTGCCCTATGCATTCGGCCTGGCGTTTCGCGCGGATGAACCCAGGTCCAAGGTGGTGACGGCGTTTGCCGAGCACCTCAAGCACCGCCTGGCCGCACAAAACGCATAGCCCAACCCAGCCCGCGCATAACGTTGTCGCCGTTAAAACTTTGCCCTAGTGTCCGCTCCACAAGTGTCACCCGACACAACAATAACAGCGCACACCGGGGCAACCAGCATGACCGAACCGCAGATCGTCCGTACCCACTCGCCCACTGAAACGCCGGTGGAAAAACCCGCGCAGCGCAAGCAGATCAACCCGGCCATCATTCTGTTGAGCATCGTGCTGCTGGCTGTCGCCTTCACCTACGCGGTGAACTCGGGCAAGTTCCAGCGCCAGAACGGCCTGGTGGTTCCGGGCTCCTATCAGGTGCTGGAAAAGCACGACTCCCTGGGCCAACTGTTCTCCCTCGAACCGCGCAAGGCCAGCGATATGGTCGCTCGGCCGGTATCGTTGGTCGAGGGCTTCATGGCCATTCCCCAAGGCATCGAAAAACGCGCCGCGCTGATTTTCATGGTGCTGTTCATCGGTGGGATGTTCGGCGTGTTGAACAAGGCCGGTGTGATTGATGCCGGTCTTGAACGCCTGCTGGGGCTGACCCGGGGCAATATCTACGTGCTGGTGCCCAGCCTGATGCTGGTGTTTTCCGCCGGCAGCACCTTCATGGGCCTGGCCAAGGAATTCATCCTGATCGTGCCGTTGATGGTGGCCATGGCCAACCGCCTGGGGCTGTCGAACCTGATCGGCCTGGCCATCGTGACCATCTCGGTGAAGATCGGCTACCTGGCCTCCATCTCCAACCCGGTGGCGCTGTCCGTGGCACAGCCGATGGTGGGGCTGCCGATTTTCAGCGGCCTGAGCATGCGCGTCCTGGCCTACTGCACGTTCCTGCTGGTGGGCATCGCGTTCGTACTGTGGAGTATCCGCAAGCACGGGTTTGATGCCAGCGCGCAGATCACCTTCGAACGCAAACCGCTGCCCCTGCGCCACCTGCTGAACCTGATCGTGCTGGGGGCCGGCATTGGTTTCCTGGTATACGCCTCGAACCGCTGGGAGTGGAAATACCACGAGCTGTCGGCGTTCTACCTGCTGCTGACCGTGGCGTTCAGCGTAATCGCCGGCCTGGGTGCCAGCACCGCCGCCAGCGCCTTTGTCGACGGCATGAAAAAGGTGCTGATCGCCGGTGTGTTGATCGGCCTGGCGACCGCCGTGGAAATCATCCTCAGCACCGGCCAGGTGCTCGACACCATCGTCAACAACCTCGCCAACCTGGTGGGCGATCATGGCCCGGTGGTCTCGGCCTACGGCATGTTCTTCGCACAGCTGGGCCTGGATGTACTGATCCCGTCCACCTCGGGGCAGGCGGCGGTGACCATGCCGATCTTCGGGCCGCTGGGACAGCTCTCCGGCGTCAGCCCGCAAACCACGGTGTTCGCGTTTTTGATGGGCAACGGCCTGACCAACATGATCACCCCGACCTCCAGCGGCCTATTGGTATTGCTGGCCACCGCCAACGTCGGCTGGGGCCAGTGGGCACGCTACATCCTGCCGCTGTTTCTGATCTATGCGGTGCTGGCGATGGTGTTGTTGGCCATTGCCGTAGGCACCGGGTACTGAACCCATGAGTGTTTTTCCCATGCAGACGTTGCACAACCAGATGATCGCCATGCGCGACGGCATCCACCTGGCCACCGATATCTACTTGCCCCACGGTCCAGGCCCTTTTCCGGTGGTGATCGAACGCACCCCGTACGACAAGAGCAAACCATCGCGCTCGGAAATCCAGCTCGACGGCCAGCATATTTCCCGCGAGCAAATGGCCGCGCGGTTCACGGCCCAGGGCTTTGTCGCGATCTTCCAGGATTGCCGCGGGCGTTACGCCTCCGAAGGCGTGTTCACCAAATACACCGCCGAGGGCGAAGACGGTTGCGACACCCTGGCCTGGATCGTCGAGCAGCCGTGGTGCAACGGCAAGATTGGCAGCATGGGCCTGTCCTACGCCGCCCACACGCAACTGGCGATGGCCTGCCTGCATCCGCCGGGCCTCGCCAGCATGGTGCTGGACAGCGGCGGCTTCGCCAACGCCTACCAATGCGGGATTCGCCAGGGCGGCGCGCTGGAGCTCAAGCAGGCCACCTGGGCGTTTCGCCAGGCCAAGGAAAGCCCGGCGGCACTGGCGGATCCGAAGATCCTCGAAGCCCTCGAACAGGAAGACATCCACCAGTGGTTCAAGCGCATGCCGTGGCACGCCGGGCAATCGCCCCTGCGGCATGTGCCGGAGTACGAAGCCTATCTGCTGGAGCAGTGGGCCCAGGGCGACTTCGGCCCGTACTGGCAAGCGCCGGGCATCTACGCCGAGGGGCATTACCACGATCTGCCGGATATCCCGGTGCTGTTCATGTCCAGTTGGTACGACGCCTATGTCAGTTCGACACTCGCCAACTACGCGGCGTTTTGCGCCGGCAGTACGGCGCAGCATCAGTTGATCATGGGCCCCTGGCTGCATGGTGATCGCAATATCACTCACAGTGGCGATGCGCAATTTGGTGCGCCAGCGGCCTTCGACGGGCAGGTGGCGAAAGACTGGTTGAGCTGCCGCCTGGACTGGTTTGAACGCACCCTCAAGGGTTCGCCGCTACCTGCACCCGCGGCGGTGAAGGTGTTCTTGATGGGCGGTGGCACCGGTGAGCGCGATCAACAGGGGCGCTTGCAACATGGCGGGCACTGGATCGACAGTCATCAATGGCCGCTACCGGATAGCCGGCAACTCACCCTGCACCTCACCGCACAACGCCAACTGCAACCTGAACCACCGACCACCGAGGGCCAGCTCAGCTACTGCGCCGACCCGGCCGATCCGGTGCCGACCATCGGTGGCGCCCTGACCTCCGGCGCGCCGATTTTTGTCGGCGGAGCTTTCGACCAACGCGAGCGGGCGGACTTCTTCGGTACCCGTGGCGACCAGCGCCCCCTGGCCGAGCGCAGCGATGTCTTAAGCTTCCAGACCGAGCCACTCAGCCACGACCTGATCGTCGCAGGCCCGCTGCGCGTAGAGCTATGGATCGACAGCGATGCGCCCGACACCGACTTCACCGCCAAACTGGTCGACGTCTACCCGGACGGCTACGCCATGAACATCACCGACGGCATCCTGCGGGCCCGCTACCGAAACACCTGGGAGCACCCCATCCTGCTGACCCCGGGTGAGCGGGTCAAGGTGGTGATCGAACCCTTCGCCACCTGCAATCTGTTCCAGCGCGGCCACCGGTTGCGCCTGGATATCGCCAGCAGCAACTTCCCGCGCTTTGACGTCAACCCCAACAGCGGCGAAGCACCCGGCCAGGCAGAACATCCCAGGGTGGCGCGCAACACGCTACACCTGAGTACCGATTGCCCGTCACGCCTGATACTGACCGTGGTCGAGGCCTTGAGTAACTAACTACCGCCATCCACACGCCGAGACTGCGCACCCTCAGGGACCATTGACTCCCTGAGGACCGGCCATGCCCGCCCAGCCCCCGAACACATCACCACTTACCCCGGAACAACTGAACGGCTACCTGCTGCAAATCGGTCATCGTCTACAGATTTTCCCCAACGGCCACGCACCGGCAGCGCAGTCTTCTACCGAGTTGCTGGAGGTGCAGGCATTGCACACCGCCCTGGCAGAAGAAAGCCGCTGGAGCCTGCAGAACGCACAAGTGCATTACACCGTCCCCGGCGACTGGGTGATCCAGGGCGAGCCCGGCCGGTTGAACCGCACGCGCATCAGCCAGGCATTGCACAAGAAGCTGGCGGCCCTGGAAATCGAACGGCGGCCCAACGGCCATCTACGCAAGAACTGGATACTCGACAGCCATCAGCCAATGCTGGAGGCCGAGGCCAGGCTGAAGGTCAAGGATCGCCTGCTCAGCCCTGCCGACCAATTGCTGGTGACGAATATCGTCAGCGGTCCCGAGCTGCGCCCGGGTATCCATCGCCTGACGTTTCGCTACCGCCAGCAGACCATCGAGTTCGCCGGGGTGTTCATACTCACGCGCAGCCAGACACCGGTCACCCACCTGGAGATCGAGGACGGCGATGTGTTGCTGTTCACCCCTTCCCGAGGCCTGGAGGCTTTCACCTCGCTCAAACACCTGGATCGCACGCTGCAAGAGCGCATGAAGCAGTCGGCCTGGCGCCAGGAACTGCTGCAACACTTGCCGCGCCGTTACCAGCACTTGCGCGCGGCAAGTATCTGGCCGCTGGTGCCAGAGCCTATCGACAGCCTCCCGCTGAACGAACACACCTACAACGCCCTGCAGGACAAACAACATCAGGACATCGCGTTTGCCCTTGGCCTGGACGGCCACCCCGCGCCGACAGACGTCGCCAGAATGACCCTCGAACTGGACCAGGCGCTGCGCTGCTCGCCTTGGGACCTGTCCTCGCGCCTGGAACTGCGCGCGCAGCAGTTACTGGAAAAACTGCTGCACGAATCCGCTCCCGACTGGTACCGCAGCGCCAATGAGGCCCAGCGCAAAACCCTCGCCGAGCACCTGCGCACCTATGAACACCTCAGCCTGCAAGTGCTGGCGCTGCTCGGCACGGCGGCCTCGCCCGAGGCCATGGCGCGCCTGCAATTGCTTGAGCACCTGGACGACGACCTGGATATCCAGGGCCTGATCCCCGAGCAACTGCAGATCAGCACCGAGCGCACCCTGAAGTCAGGCAACTCGTACAACCAGCACAACAACCTGGTGCAACTGGCGGTACGTGGCTTGCACCGTGGCGATGAACACGCCGGTTCCGAGTTTCTCGAGCACACCCAACTGACCTACGCCCAGCAGCCATTGCCGCCCGAGTTCCAGGACGTCACCCCGGCTTACCTCGCCGAGCTGCTGGCCAAGGTTCAACCAAGCCTGACCTTCGCCGAAGAACAAAAGCGCGCCCACAGTTTGCCCGCCGTACAGGAAGCCATGCAGCAGATGCTCGACAGCCGCCTGCACGCGCTGGCCTACAGTGCGTCGTTGCAAAAACACATCAGTGCAGATGACTACGCACTGCTGCAGACCCTGAGTGAAGGCCCCTCGCCCACACTCACTGCCTGCTGCCTGTTCCTGCACAAGGCTCCGCTCAAGGACCTGTGGGTGCTGCGCCAGACCGATGCAACGGGCGCGGTCAAACGCTTGCTGCTGTGCACGCCTCACGCGCCACGCGCCGAACAGTTCCAGGCCTTTGGCAGCGAGCGGGAATTGCAGGCGCATATCCTCGGCTGGAGCCAGGAGATAGCGTCCGCTCCCGATTCGCGCAGCATGAAAGACTACCTGCTTGAACAACTGGTCAGCCGGATCCGACCCAAATACAGCGCGATGCTTTCCGCCCTGGGTTTTACCCCGGCCAGCCTTGAGTATTTGATGATCAGTTTCGGCGCGCCCTCCACCTATGAGGCCTGCCTGGTGGAAATGAGCACCACGACGCTGGCCATGCAGGCCGATGAATACCTGCATCAGATGCCCAAGTGGCTGAGCCAGGCATCGGCAGCCGACCGACAGAAACTCGCCGATCTCAAGGAACAGGCACTGGGCGCGGCACAGGCCTACGCCGCAAGCCCGGGTAGCCCACAACAGTTTCCCGACTTCGACAGTTACTTGCACAAGGCGGCAAAAGCCGCCCTCAACCAACTGCTCGGCAACCCGATCCCGGCGGTAGACCCAAACCTCGTGGGCGTGATCACCCCGCGCGAACGCGTCAGCTACACCACGCTGTACCGCAATGGCTACGACGCCAGCCTGGGCTTTATCAACCCCGACGCCAGCACCACCGCGCAGTTCAAGGGACCGCCCGGCGTCGACCTGAGTCGACTCACCGCGCAAACGGTGAGCAACTCGGTCAGAGGCACCTGGATCGGTGACCGCTATGTCGCCGAGGTCGAGAAAACCCTGTTGGACCCGCAAGGCCCCCACTATGCATGGCGCCGCAACATGGCCCTGGAGGTTGCCCAACTGCACATGCACGTCGCCGCGCTTGAGTGCTGCCTGCAAGGCTGCCTGGCAACAGGCGACCTGGCCTGGCTGGAAAAAAGCATCGACAGCCTGGCCGATAACAGCGATGCCGTGCGCAATCAGTATCGGCTCTATCCCCTGCACATCAGCGGGCAAGTGATCGATGGCTGCTACCTGTTCCACCACGCCAACGACCTGCCCCTGCTCTACACCCCGCACGCACCGGATGGCATCGCCTTCAGGCCGCAACGGGAATTCAACGAACGCCTGAAAAACCTTGAAGGCATGGACACCTACTACATCAGCCGGGTCGCCAGCGTTGAGCGCGCGGCGTTCGAGCCGAGGTTGCATGCGTTGGTGGCCGGCCTGCCGGCACAGCTCAAGGGGGTGTATTCCAAGCCGGTGTTCGACGAAGTGCCTCGCACCGCACTGCCGCTGAAGAACCTGCATTACCACACCTACGACAAAAAGCTGCGTCACCGTATCGACGAAGTCAAAAGTACCACCACCGGGCGCTTGCAGATGATCATGGAGCTGGTCAGCGTGATCGGCGAAATCACCATTGCCGTGCTGACTGCGCCCTTCCCGGCACTGAGCCTGGCCTTGGGCGGCTTGCTGGTGTTCAAGGATTCGATGCTCGCCCTGCATGCCTACAGCCGCAACGACACCGCCGCCGCGCTGGGACACTATCTGGGTGCGCTGCTCAATGCCGGCGGGACGTTGTTGACCGACCTGCGGCCCCTGCTGTTCGCCCCCGTCAAGCTCGCCCGTCCGCCGTTACGCCATATTGCCCGGGTGACCAAGGACCAACAGGCCATGACCTTGATCAAGCAACTGCAACCGCAGCCCCCATTGCCCCAGGGCATGCAGCCTGTGCTGTTTGCCGGCGACAGCCTGTGGGCCTCGCACACCCCGGACAGCCTGGGGCGATTCCTGTTGTTTCGCTACGACAACACCAGCGGGCAATTGCGCTCCACCGGCAAGCTGGTGAACCAGACGGTGGACGGCCAGTGGCAGCGCTCCGGTGTCATCGGTGGCATGCCTGGCCCTGAAAGACTCGGGCATCCCTATGAGTTGTCGGAAAAGTTTCGCCGGGACGTAGCGGCCGTCATCGCCCCCGAGGACCGGTCGGCGCTGTTCCTGCAGATCGCCTACCTGGATCGAGACCTCAATACCCACAGCATCTGGATCTCGCGTCGGCAACTCGCCCCGGCACTCAAACAGCACCTGGACAATGTCAGGGCCCTGACGGATGACGCCGACGCGTTTTTTGCACGGTTGCCCGCCGTGGTTCCCCGAGCCGAAACCCTGAACCCGGCGCCAGACATTGCCCTGCGTGATTTGCTTAAGCTGCTGATCGATGACGCGCACCACCTGGTGGTAGGCGAGGCACCGTTTTCCACCGCGGCTAAACAGGTGCTGATCGAAAACATGCAGTACCTGCGCGAACTGAACGTGACGGTTCTCTATATCGAGCCGCTGTGGCGCGACATTCATCACTTGAAAACCCATTCACGGTTTTCCAGTGGTCTCTCCAAACGGGCCGAGGGCCAGCTCAAATCCATCGACAAGGAAAATTACCGCGACCCCGACGGGTTGCACGGCCACTGGATGCTGGTAAACACCGCGCAACAGCACGGGATTGAGGTTCGGCCGTTGAACGCCTCAAGCTCCTACGACCTGGAAAACACCCTGTGCCTGTTTGATTCACGCCCGGCACCGATTCGCGCCAACCGGCTGACCAACTTTTACTCCCACACCCTCATCAACGATGACCAGGCGAAAAAACCGGGCGAGCGCTGGATAGCATTGGTTGATCAAAAACGCATGAGTACCTATCGCGGCACGCCGGGCCTGGCCGACCTGCAAAAGAGCATTGCCCTGCGGGTCGACGACGCCTTCGACCAACCCACCCGAGTCATCGCGGATGTGGCCGGCGGCATTCCCGGCGATGCCCTGGCCAAGGGCGACCTGAAGCTGTCGTTGCACACGGCACGCCAACCGGCGCCGCACCCGGGCCCCTCGGTGGAGCGCTCACACGCGCTACGGCCAACGCGCCCTCTGCCTGTTGAGGCGCCGCGCCACTTCAGCACCTTTGACCTGCCCCATGAACACCTGGGCCTGATCAGCGAGGAAATCACCTTGCCGATAGGCACGCGTGAAGCGCTCTTCGCCACCGCCTACAGGGAGACCGCCAGCAGCCGTCGCGCGGCGCAAACCACCTTCGACCAGACCCGCAAAAAACTTCAGGATCAGGCCCAGGCGTTTTTTACCGAACACACACCGCCTGCGCGGGGAGCACTGCCTGCGGTCGACCCGGCCCTGGATGAGGCGAAATTTATCGATCAACTGCTGGACACCGCCGATGGCCTGGTAGTCGGCGAAGCCCACGCCGGTACGTCGAGCAAAGGCTTCCTCAGCCGGCACATGGAATACCTGAAAGGCCAGCGCGAAGTAAAAACCCTGTACATGGAGCAACTCACCACCGAGCTGCATCAGGCCGACCTGGATATCGTCCACAGCCTGGGCTTTATGCCCGATGAGCTGTGGAGCTACCTCAACGCACTGGACAAAGGCCACGGCGTACCGGCCGACAGCCCCTACGGTTTTGTCAGCCTGGTACAGGTGGCGATGAAGCATAACGTGCGGATCCGCGCACTCGACTGTGTCGCCAGCTTGCGGGTGGACGGCATGCCCGGCTCCAGGACATCAATGTTCAACTACTTTGCAACCCAGGTGATCCGCGCCGATCAGCTTCAACAGGGGCCGCACAAGTGGGTCGCACTGGTGGGCGAAACGCACGCCAATACCCATCGCGGCGTGCCGGGCATTGCCGAGCTCAACAACGGCATCAGTCTGCTGCTGGACGATGTGCCGCCGGGGTCGGCCAGCGGCTTTGTGCGTGAGCCCGCCAGCGTCCAGGCGCTGCCGCGCGAGCAGCAATGGCCATTGGTGCGCTACGACTTCAAGAAAAACGTCGAAGTCGCCGGTGCGCCATTGCCGCTACCTGCCACGCCCGCACCACCCCTCAGCCTCGAACAACGCCTGCGGCGCAAAGGCGACTATCTGCTTCAGCGCACCCTGGACGACGGGTTGGAGATGGTCCATAAAAACCGCGACGGCGTACTGGTCCACACCGCGTTGCAGCAGGATGCCAGGGGGCACTTCGTCAATCGCTGGAACCTGGATGACCGCCGTTTCAGCAGCAGGGAAGCGTTGATCGACATCATCACCACCAGCAAAAGAATGCGCCAAGTCCACTGATCCTCGCACCGCCCTCTGCATGAGGGCGGTGCGACCGCTCGTCGCTCACGTTCCATAAATCCTGCCCTCACGAAAAAACCGTTTCAGCTCTCGCCAGGGCTGCCGATACCTCCTGACTACCCATCGGCTGGTCGCTACTTCCAGCAACCGGATGTACCCGCAAATCTGTTCCTGGAGGAATGCGATGAATAGTTGGTTCGGCAACATCAGCGTCAATATGAAACTGGGCCTGGGCTTCGGCCTGGTACTGGTCCTCACCTCGATCCTCGCGCTCACCGGCTGGACCAGCCTGGGCGGCCTGATCGACCGCAGCAACTGGATGAGCGACATCACCCAGCTCAACGCTTCGCTGACCAAACTGCGCATCGTGCGCCTGCAATACATGTTGGCCAACGGCGACGAAGCCGTGGCGCAAAACGTGCAGACCAGCCTCGACAGTTTTGTGGCCCAGCAACAGAAGCTGCTGGACAGCTTCAAGAGCCCGGACAACCTCAAGCTGCTCAATGAGCAAAAAGCGATCATCACCGCTTACCAACAGTCCTTGAACAAAATGCGCGAGGCCTACCGCAACGGTAACGCCGCGCGCCAGGTCATGGGCGACAAGGCTGACATCGCCAATGCGCAGATCAGTGCCCTGGACGCCAGCGTGCGCCAGATGCCCGAGAGCACCGAGCGCTTTGCCCAGTTCGAGGCCGTGACCAGCGCCAAGGAACAGTTCCAGTTGGCCCGCTACGAAGTGCGCGGCTACACCGGTAACGTCAACGCCGAGACTGAAGCCCGCGCTGCCGCGCAGATCGAGAAAGCCATCGACGGTTTGAAAGGCCTGCACGCAGCGTTTGGCGCCAGCCAACAGCCTGCACTGACAGCCCTGGAAACCGCTCTCGGCGCCTATCGCAGCGCGGTGCAGAACTACAAGGCGGCCAACGCCAACATCGTCTCGGCCCGGGCAGAAATGACCACCCAGGGCACCGACATTGTCACCATCAGCGACAAGCTGTACGACATCCAGCTGCAACGCCGCGACGCCGAAAGCGCCCAGGCCCGCAGCCTGCAACTGATCAGCACATTGCTGGCCTTGCTGGTGGGCATCGTGGCTGCGGTGATCATCACCCGCCAGATCACTCGCCCACTGCGCGAGACCCTTGCCGTGGTGGAGCGCATCGCTTCCGGTGACCTGAGCCACAACATCCAGGTGACCCGCCGCGACGAACTCGGCGTGTTGCAACAGGGCATCCAGCGCATGGGCACTACCCTGCGTGAACTGATCAGCGGCATCCGTGACGGCGTGACCCAGATCGCCAGCGCCGCCGAAGAGCTGTCGGCCGTGACCGAACAGACCAGTGCCGGGGTCAACAGCCAGAAGATCGAGACCGATCAAGTGGCCACCGCCATGCACGAAATGACTGCCACCGTGCAGGAAGTCGCACGCAACGCCGAACAAGCGTCCCAGGCTGCCTCGGCCGCCGACGGTGAAGCCCGTGCCGGTGACAAGGTGGTGGCCGAAGCCATCGCCCAGATCGAACGCCTGGCAGCTGAAGTGGCACGCTCCACCGACGCCATGACGCACCTGCAACAAGAGAGCAACAAGATCGGCAGCGTGATGGACGTGATCAAGGCCGTGGCCGAGCAGACCAACCTGCTGGCGCTCAACGCCGCCATCGAAGCCGCACGTGCCGGTGAAGCCGGTCGCGGTTTTGCGGTGGTCGCCGATGAGGTGCGCGGCCTGGCCCAGCGCACCCAGAAATCCACCGAAGAAATCGAAGGCCTGGTGGCCGGTTTGCAGAACGGCACCCAGCAAGTGGCCGCCGTGATGAACAACAGCCGCAGCCTCACCGACAGCAGCGTCGAACTGACGCGCAAGGCCGGTGTGTCACTGGAAAACATCACCCGTACGGTGTCGAATATCCAGTCGATGAACCAGCAGATCGCCGCAGCCGCCGAGCAGCAGAGTGCCGTGGCGGAAGAGATCAGCCGCAGCATCGTGAATGTGCGGGACGTGTCGGAGCAGACTGCAGCGGCCAGTGACGAGACGGCCAAGTCAAGTGTGGAACTGGCGCGTTTGGGCGGGCAGTTGCAGCAGATGGTCAGCCATTTCCGGGTGTAAATCCCAGGCACAAAAAAGCCGCCCCGGTCGAAACCGGGGCGGCCCACTTCTCAGACCTTAACGGTCATCAAAGCTGTCCCGCAGGAATTTCCACACGTGATAAACACGCAGGGAGTTCACTACGAGGTCCCACGTACGTCGTGCAAACTTGGACATACTCGGCCCTCCATCAGTTGGGCCTACCTCCAGCGCACTTACCGGAACACGTGAGCCTTCGGACGCAGGTCAATGCTTCCAGTGAGGCGGCCGGGCTTTGGTTCCTCCCGCATGAATCCGGCACGGATTACTAGCCCGTGGCGTTCGGTCCATAAATTCGCGCGCGTACCCAGCCCACCTACAAACGACATACACAGAACGGGGGCGATACTAACCAACATCCCGCTCAAAGGTGTGACCTGGGAGAACTAATCCACCGGTAACGCTCCAAGAATTTATTGCCAGTTTTTGCAATCGTCCTTAAATAGCGTAGATCTCAAAGAACTGAAAACACCGAGTGTCACCAGGCCTTGCGTGATGCCTGAACCGACAGTAGTATCCGGTCAGCAGGTCAATGCTTCCGGTGAGGCGCAACCCCAGCCGCGAACTGGGATTGCAATAAAAAACCGCCCTACTAAGGCGGTTTTTTATTGCCTGCGATTTTTGCGCGCAGCCTCAGCTGCTGACTTCTTCAACAAACACCAACCGGTTCCCAGACGGGTCGCTGATGCTCATCTCGCGGCTGCCCCATGGCGTGTCTTCAATCCCCGGCTTGGCGTTGCGGTAATGCTTGGCCAGCAACTGTTGCTGGTACGCTTCCAACCCTTGAGCCTGAATCCGCACCGCCGCACCTGGCGTGCAATCGCCATGGTGCTCGGACAAGTGCAGCACGCAGTCCCCCAGCGACACCTGCAGGTACAGCGGAAAGTTGTCTTCAAACCGGTGCTGCCAATCGACCTTGAACCCCAGGAAGTCGACGTAGAACTCCAACGTTTTGGCCTCGTCGAAACTGCGCAAGATGGGGGTGACTTTTCCTAAGTGCATGGCGATTGCTCCGTGTTTGAGAGCGGCCACTATACGGCCGCAAACCCCTTACGCAAATCCCCGCTGCGCGCCAGGAATCGTCCGGGACGCTGCCCGTTGGCTTGACCGTCGCTGTAGCTGAGCACGCCGTTGACCCACACACCGTCAATCCCTTCCGCCGCGCGCTGCGGCTCTTTGAAGTCCGCCACATCCCGCACCCGCAGCGGGTCAAACAGCACCAGATCGGCCCAGTGTCCTTCACGGATTTCACCGCGCTCGGCCAAGCCAAAGCGCGCTGCCGACAAGCCAGTCATCTTGTGCACGGCGGTGTGCAGCGGGAACAAGCCAAGGTCCCGGCTGAAATGCCCCAGTACCCGGGGAAACGCGCCCCACAGACGTGGATGAGGAAACGGATCTTCCGGCAAACCATCCGAGCCAATCATCGACAGCGGATGCGCGAGGATGCGCTGCACGTCGGTCTCGTCCATGCCGTAATACACCGCCCCGGCGGGTTGCAGGCGGCGGGCGGCGTCCATCAGCGGCACCGCCCACTCGGCGGCAATGTCCTGCAGATCCCGCCCGCCCATTTCCGGATGCGGCGTAGACCAGGTGATGGTGATGCGAAAGGCATCGGTGACTTGCTTGAGGTCCAGGGTCGAAGAGCTGGCCGCATACGGGTAGCAATCGCAGCCCACCGGATGGGTCTTGGCCGCGTGTTCCAGCGAGGCCAACAACTGCGGACTGCGCCCCCAGTTACCGGCGCCCGCGCACTTGAGGTGGGAAATAATCACCGGCGCCTTGGCATGCCGGCCGATCAGAAAAGCCTCGTCCATCGCCTCCAGCACCGGTTCGAATTCGCTGCGCAAATGGGTGGTGTACACCGCGCCATACGCCGTCAGTTCTTCACTCAACTGCAGCACTTCATCGGTCTCGGCGTTGAAGGCGCTGGCGTATGCAAGCCCGGTGGATAAACCCAGGGCACCGTCCGCCAGACTCTCCTGCAACTGCGCGCGCATCGCGGTGATTTCACCCGGCGTGGCGGTACGGTGCAGGTCGTCCATATGGTTGCTGCGCAGCGCGGTGTGGCCGATCAGCGCCGCCACATTGACGGCCGGGTGGGCGTTTTCCACCGCCGCGCGGTAATCGCTGAACCGTGGGTAGGCAAAGGCCTCGGCGGTGCCCAGCAGGTTCATCGGGTCCGGCGGATCAGCCTGCAAGCTCACGGGCGAGGCGCTGATGCCGCAGTTGCCGACAATCACCGTGGTCACGCCCTGGCTCAGCTTGGGCAGCATCTGCGGGTGACGGATCACCACCGTGTCGTCGTGGGTGTGCACGTCGATAAACCCCGGCGCCAATACGCGCCCGGCAGCCTCGATTTCATGCTCGGCGCTGTCTCGGGACAGGTCGCCGATCTTCTCGATACGCCCCTCGTGCACCGCCACATCGGCGACATAGCCTGGGGTGTTGCTGCCATCAATGATCAGCGCCTGGCGGATCAGCGTGTGGTACTTCATTTCAATCTCCAAGCGGCAGGCTGTCAGGGCCGCCGCGATAATCGTCCAGGGCCAGCTTGATCCGTCGCAGGCGTTCCTGGTTGTCATCCGGCATGGCCAAGGCCAGCTCGGTGGCGAGCACATCGATGGCCAACAGCATTCCGTAGCGCGCCGCCGTTGGCTTGTAGATAAAACTGGTTTCGGCCGGTTGCAGCGGCAGCAGCACGTCGGCCAACTGCGCCAGCGGGGAGTCCGGCAGGGTGATGGCGATGATTTTTGCGCCGTAGTTGCGTGCCAGCGCCACCACGCCCAGCACTTCTGGGGTGATGCCGGTCAGCGAGCAGACGATCAGCGCATGCTCCGGGCCCAGGGTGGCGGCGGTCACGCGCATCATCACCGGGTCGTGGCAGGCGTTGATCGAGTAGCCCAGGCGCACCAGGCGCACTTGCAACTCGTCGCTGCACAAGCTCGACGGCCCGCCCATGCCGAACGCGTGGATCATCCGCGCATTGCCCAGCAGGCTCACGGCGTCGACAAAACTGCGCTGGTTGAAACCGGACAGGTGCCGGCGCAACGTCGCCTCGATATCGCTGAGAATCTGCCGGTGAAACGCCGACTGCTCCGGCAGGCCCGCCGGGTCGAGGAAACGGCTGCCGACGCCGCTGGCCTGGGCCAGTTGCAGGCGCAGGTCACGCAGGTCGCGGCAGCCGACGCTGCGGGCAAAACGCGACAAGGTGGCGGTGCTGACCTCGGCCCGTTGGGACAATTCTTCCAGGCTGGCGGACGCTGCAAAGCCGACATCATCGAGCATCAGCCTGGCGATACGCCCTTCGCCGGCGCTGAAGGAATCCTGGCGGGCGCGGATCTGGTAGAGGATGTCCATCGGTTCGGCTCCGGGTTACAAGATGCAGGACAAACCATAAGTCAGACCGAAGGCGACCACCGAAATCAGGGTCTCCAGCACGGTCCAGGTCTTGAAGGTCTGGATCACCGTCATATTGAAGTATTCCTTGATCAGCCAGAAGCCGCCGTCGTTTACGTGGGAAAAGATTACCGAACCCGCGCCGGTGGCCAGCACCAGCAATTCCGGGTGGGGATAACCCAGGCCCATCGCAACCGGTGCAACCACGCCTGAGGCCGTGGTCATGGCCACGGTGGCCGAGCCGGTGGCGATGCGCATCAGCGCGGCGAACAGCCAGCCCATCACCAAAGGCGACAGGTTGAAGGCGTGGGCCAGGCCGAGGATCTCATTGGTGACCCCGGCGTCCACCAGAATCCGGTTCAAACCACCGCCCGCGCCCACCAGCAAGGTGATGCTGGCGGTCGGTGCCAGGCATTCGTTGGTGAACTTGAGGATCGATTCGCGGTTGAAACCCTGGGCCAGGCCCAGCGTCCAGAAGCTCACCAGGGTCGCCACCAGCAGCGCAATCACCGAGTTACCGATAAACAACAGGAACTGGTTAAAGGCGGTGCCCGGTGTGGAAATCAGGTTGGCCCAGCCGCCGATCATCATCAGCACCACCGGTAACAGGATGGTGCCCATGGTCAGGGCGAAACTCGGCAGGCGGGTGCGCGGCTCGCGGTCGATGAACTGGCGTTCCAGCGGGTTTTCCGCCGGCAGGTGAATGTGCGGCACGATAAATTTGGCGTACAGCGGGCCGGCAATGATCGCGGTGGGTATGCCGATCAAAATCGCATACAGCACCGTCTGCCCGACCGAGGCGTTATAGGCCAGCACCGCCATCATCGCCGCCGGATGCGGCGGCACCAGCGCATGCACCACCGACAAGCCGGCCACCATCGGCAGGCCGACCATCAGGATCGACACGCCCACCCGCCGCGCCACGGTAAACGCGATCGGCACCAGCAACACAAAACCGACCTCGAAAAACAGCGGCAGCCCCACCAGGAACGCGATACACACCATTGCCCAGTGCGCGTTACGCTCGCCGAACCGGTTGATCAGCGTGCGCGCCACCTGCTCGGCGCCACCGGACTCGGCCATCATCTTGCCGAGCATGGTGCCCAGCGCGACCACCAGCGCAATATGCCCCAGCGTCTTGCCGACGCCCGCCTCGTAGGAGCCCATGATCGTGTCCGCCGGCATCCCGGCCAACAGCGCCAGGCCGATAGACACCAGGGTGATGACGATAAACGGGTTGAGCCGGTAACGCGCGATCAATACGATCAATGCAATGATGGCGATGGCGGCGTAGATCAACAGCCAATACCCCGGTGATGCGGCCATGCGGTACTCCTCGGAAAGGGTCACGTCGAATAGGTTGTGAAAGTCATAAATCATTACCGAGGTGCATTTTCAATTTTTATGAAAGTAATTTTCGCCCACAGACAAGCCCTGTCGCGCAGGGATATGCCCAGGGTCAGTGGATGAAAATTCGGGGGGCGTTCTTACATGAAGATCGCCGGGGCTGGAAACTCAACTGCGCAGGCCGAGTCTTAGACTGCACACCGACTCATGACCAGGAAAACCCAGAATGAATCGTAACCCCCTGCTTGTTCCTTTCGCCGCCGGCGCACTGTTGCTGGCCTTGTGCGGCACGGCTTCGGCCGACGAGAACCCGGCACTGAAAAAATGCATGGACGGTGCCAACACCACCGCCGACATGGTCGATTGCAACGCCAAGGAAACCAAGGTGCAGGACGCGCGCCTGAATACCGCCTACAAAACCGCGATGACCGCGATGGAAGGCAACCGCAAGCAGCAGCTGCAGGACGTACAACGCCAGTGGCTCAAGTTTCGCGATGCCAACTGCGGCTTCATCGGCTCGGCCACCGGCGGCACCATTGATCAGGTCAACGGCTCCGGCTGCGTGCTGGACATGACCCAGACCCGCGCCCAGGAACTGGAAAACCTGGTCGGACCATGATCGTTCCCACGCTCTGCGTGGGAACGCATCCTGTGACGCTCCGCGTCACGACTTTAGGAGCGGACGCGGAGCGTCCAAAGCGGCGTTCCCACGCAGAACGTGGGAACGATCATTGCGCTTCAACAACGGTCAGTCGTGCTGCACCCGGGCGCGCTTGAGCAGTTTGCGGCAGCGCTCGGACAGGTGCAGCACCCGCAAATGCTTGCCGGCCTTGGTGTAGCGCTCGCGCAAGGTCATCAACGCAGCAATCGCCGAATAGTCGACGAAGCTCAAGTGACGGCAATCCAGCGTCACCTGGGCCGGGTCGTTGGCCGGATCGAAGCGATTCAAAAACGGCGTGGTCGAGGCAAAAAACAGCGTGCCGTGCACCCGATAGAGTTTGCTGCCGTCCGCTTCCATGTGCTCATCCGCGTACAGCTCGCGCGCTTGCTGCCAGGCGAAGTTCAGCGCCGCAATCACAATCCCGCACAGCACCGCCGTCGCCAGGTCGGTGAACACGGTAATCACCGTCACCGCCATGATCACCAGCACGTCGTTGAGCGGCACCTTGTTGATCACCCGTAGGGACGCCCAGGCAAACGTCTGCTGGGACACCACAAACATCACCCCCACCAGCGCCGCCAGCGGAATGCGCTCGATCAGCGGTGACAGAAACAGAATGAACAGCAGGATCATCACCCCGGCAAATACCCCGGAGAAGCGCCCGCGCCCGCCGGAGCTGAGGTTGATCACGGTTTGCCCGATCATCGCGCAGCCGCCCATGCCGCCGAACAGGCCCGAGACCATGTTGGCGGCACCCAAGGCCACGCTTTCGCGGTCCGGGTAGCCGCGGGTTTCGGTGATTTCGTCGGTGAGGTTGAGGGTCAGCAGGGTTTCCAGCAGGCCGACCATGGCCATCAGGATCGCGTAGGGCGCGATGATGTGCAGGGTTTCGAGGGTCCAGGGAATCTGTGGCAGCGCGAAGGTCGGCAGGCCGCCGGCGATGTGGGCCATGTCGCCCAGGGTGCGGGTCGGCAGGCCGAGCAGGTACACCGCCAGGCCTACGCCGAGGATCGCCACCAGGGCTGGCGGTACGGCGCGGGTCAGGCGCGGCAGCAGGTAGACGATGGCCATGGTTGCCGCGACCAGCCCGGTCATTACGTACAGCGGCGTGCCGCTGAGCCAGGTGTCACCGCTCTTGAAATGCTCCAGCTGCGCCAGGGCAATGATGATCGCCAGGCCGTTGACGAACCCGAGCATCACCGGGTGCGGCACCATGCGCACCAGCTTGCCCAGGCGCAACAGGCCGAAGGCGACCATGATCAACCCGCCCAGTAATACCGTGGCCAACAGATACTGCACGCCGTGCTGCACCACCAGCGCGACGATCACCACCGCCATCGAGCCGGCGGCCCCAGAGACCATGCCAGGCCGGCCGCCGAACAGCGCGGTGAGGGTGCAGATGATGAATGCGCCGTAGAGGCCCATCAGCGGGTTGAGATGAGCCACCAGGGCAAAGGCGATGCATTCGGGCAGCAAGGCAAAAGACGTGGTGAGTCCGGCCAGGGCGTCGGCGCGCAGACGGGTGAGGTTCATTGAAGTACCGGGGAGTTGCGGGGGATAAGGCTGGGGATGGTACGGAATTGGGCGGGGTGGGGCTAGTGTTGGGTAAGACCGTTGGACCGAGTCGCCCCTTTCGCGAGCAAGCCCGCTCCCACATTTGACCGCATTCCAAAGTTGGAACTCGGTTAAGTGTGGGAGCGGGCTTGCTCGCGAAGAGCTCGCCTCGGTCTCAAGCGAACATCACACCATCTCGTTGCGAATCCACTCAACTACAGAAGTCCGCTTCGGCGCCCATCCCAGCAATTCCCGAGCATGCTTGCCGCGCACCCGGCTGTTGGAGCCCAGGCCATAGTTGGCCATTTCATAACCCCACTCGGCCTCGGCATCCGCCAATGGCCAATCCTGTGGTTTACCCAGCTTCAGCGCTTCGGCAATCGCGGTGGTCATGTCGACAAACGCCGCTTCGCCACTCTCCACAAAGTAGAAAGTGCCCGGCACATTCTTTTCCAGCGCCAGCAGGTACAACGCAACCACGTCTTCAATGTGCACGTTGGACCAGATGTTCTGCCCGGTGCCCACATGCCGCACTACACCGCTTTTGCGTGCCTGCTTGAGCAAGCGTGGCAACTGCACGCTGTCGCGCTTGACGCCCAGGCTGTGACCGTAGATCAGGGTGTTGCAGATCACTGCCGAGTTCACGCCATCTTTGGCTGCAGCCAGGATCAGGTTGTCGATGGCCACGCGAGCAGCCTTGTCGACAGTCGGCGCCGGCAGGTTGTCTTCAAAGTAGATGACATCGCTGGACTTACCGCCCGACGCATCGCCAACGATGCTCGAACCGCTGGTGTGCAGGAAGGTTTTGTTGGAACCGCGCAGCGCGGCCAGCAAGGTTTCCACGGCGCCGCGATGGTCGCTGCTGGCGGCGTTGATCACCGCGTCAGCTTTCTTCGCCTGCTCGGTCAACAGCGCGCTGTCATCCAGCGTACCGATCACCGGCGTGATACCCAGTGCCGTCATTTCCGCAGCCTGTTCGGTGCTGCGCACCAGGCCGGTGACGTTATGGCCGGCCTTGACCAGGCCAGTGGCGATGGAACCGCCGATAAAACCGGCAGCGCCGGTGATGAATACGTTCATGGAGGTGTCTCCCTGCGTGAGTAATTGATGGCGTCAGTATTGCGGACCTATCCATTCCGAATAAGTCCGTATTGCCCAATTCAATCTTGCGCAGAGGTCACGAATCAGCTGGCGTAGCTGGCCAGCTTGCCCTGGATAAAGTCCAGGAAGCACTGGATGCGCAAGGCCAATTGCGAGTTGCGGTAGTACACCGCGTTGATCGGTTGACGATAGCCGCTGTTGAACTCGGCCAGCACCGGTATCAGGCGTCCGGTCTTGATGTCCTGGGCGGTCATGAAGTCCGATAAACAGGTGATGCCCTGCCCTTCCAGCGCCAGCTGGCGCAAGGTTTCACCGCTGGAAGCGGCAACGCCAGGCTGGATTTGCCAGCGATCGCCGTGCACATGGCGCAACGGCCAGTGGTTGAGGGTTTCGGTCTGGGTGAAGCCGAGCAACGTGTGTTCGGCCAGTTCGGCAACGGTCGTGGGCGTGCCGTGCTGTTCCAGGTACGCCGGGCTGGCGAGGATATGCAGCGGGCTGCACCCCAGTGAGCGGGCGTGCAACGTCGAGTCGGCCAGAGCACCGATACGAATCGCGATGTCGGTGCTCTGCTCCAGCAGGTCGATGATCAGGTCGTTACTGTTCAGTTCCAGCTGGATATCCGGGTACAGGCCACGAAACTCGGCGATGTACGGCACGATCGCATGCAGCATGAACGGCGACGCCGCGTTGATCCGCAGGCGCCCCGACGGGGTTTGCTGGCGCGACGACAGGCGTTCTTCCAGGTCGTCCATCTGCTCGAGGATCACCTTGGCCCGCTCGAAGAAATACTTGCCCTCTTCGGTCAGGTCCATGCGCCGGGTGGTGCGATTGATCAGGGTGGTGTCGAGCTTGGCTTCCAGGCGCGACAAGGTGCGGCTGACCGCCGACGGCGTCTGCCCGACCTGCTCGGCTGCGGCGGAAATCGACCCGCATTCAATCACGCAGACGAAGATCTGTAGCTCATCGGATCGGGCTTTCAACGTGAATCCTCTTTATAGCGGCTGCACGGATACTAGCCGCATTACAGACTCAGGTTAAACACCTGTGCCAGATGCTGTTCATAACGCGCCACGTCGGCTTCGATGGCCGGGCGTTTCATCACGTCCACACAGAGGAAGGTCGGCAGGCCGGTCATGCCGAGGAACTCGTTGGCCTTGTGGAACGGGAAATACACCGCGTCCACGCCCTTGGCTTCGAAGAAGTCGGTGGGGTCGTCGAACGCTTGCTGAGGAGCGTTCCAGGTCAGGGACAGCATGTATTGCTTGCCCTGGATCAGGCCGCCGCTGCCGTATTTCTGCGACGCGTCGGAGCGGGTGCGGCCGTCGCTGGCGTACAGGCTGCCATGGCCTTCGGTGAAGACTTCATCGATGTACTTCTTGACGATCCACGGAGCGCCCATCCACCAGCCGGGCATCTGGTAGATGATCACGTCGGCCCAGAGGAATTTGGCGACTTCTTCGGCCACGTCGTAGCCGGCGTCGATGTGGGTTTCCTTGACGTCGATGCCGCCACGGTCCAGTACCGCCAGGGCGGCTTCATGCAGGGTGCTGTTGTAGCGACCGTCGGAATGGGCGAATTTCTTACCGCCGTTGAGCAGGAGTACTTTTTTCATAGGGGGTGCCTAAAGATTAAAAATGTCTGAAGGCAGGGTAACGGGGTCGGTGCTTTGGAATAAGCGTCCCGGCGGCAAAATACATTTGACCAAGGCGCACGAATCAACGGCATATTATTAACCACTGATCAGCAGATGACCTCCCAGCGCGGCCATGCCGATAAAGAACACCCGCTTGAACAGCACGGCACTGATGCGCTGGCGCAGGGCCTGGCCCAGCCACATCCCGAGCAGCGCGGGAACCAGCGCCATCAACGAGGCGTTCAATTCGCCGCCGCCCAGGCTGCCACGCCAGAACAGCCCGGCTGCCAGCGCCAGGGTCGACACGGTGAACGACAGCCCCAACGCCTGCACCAGCTGATCGCGGTTCAAGCCCAACGCTTGCAGATACGGCACCGCCGGTATCACGAACACCCCAGTGGCCGAGGTGATGACCCCGGTCAGCACGCCGCACAGCGGGCCCAGCCAGCGCTCGGTGTCCGGGCTGACCTTGAACGTCGGCAGCAACAGCCCGCTCAAGGCATACACCAGCAGCGCGCCGCCCAACGCCCGCACCACCCAATGCCCGCCATCCATGCCCAGCCACAACGAGCCCAGCCCGGTGCCGAGGAAAATCAGCAGGAGCATCGGCCACAGGCGTTTGATCAACGCGCTCAGGTGACCGCCGAAGGCCAGTTGCCAGAGGTTGGTGACGGTGGACGGGATGATCAGCAACGCCGCAGCCTGCGCCGGCAACATAGCCAGGCCGAGCATGCCCATGGCGACGGTGGGCAGGCCCAGGCCGATGACGCCCTTGACCATACCGGCCAGCAGGAAGGTGCCGATCACCAGCCATGTCAGGGCCGGGCCGAGGTATTGGTAGAACGCGAGTAAGGTATTCATGGGCCGATTTTGCAGGTTTGGGTGATGTCTGAAAATTCGCCATATACTGAGGCAGCCTCTTGTTTTGCATGAGGCAGATGGCCTCTTCGCGAGCAAGCCCGCTCCCACATTTAGATCTGTGAACCCTTTCAAAATGTGGGAGCGGGCTTGCTCGCGAAGAGGCCCGTACAGACACTGAGATCCCCAGCACATGCACTTTGACCTGATCGACCTGCGCCTGTACCTGCACATCCTCGACACCGGCAACATCACCGCCGGCGCCAGCCGCAGCCATTTGTCCCTGGCGGCGGCGAGTGCACGGATCCGGGCGATGGAAGCCTCCCTGGGCATCGAGTTTCTTGAACGTGGCCGCCGTGGCGTCACCCCGACTGCTGCGGGTAAAGCCCTCGCCCGTCACGCCCGCCTGCTGTTGCAGCAAGCCGATCACCTGCAGCAAGACCTCGCGGAATACGCCAACGGCGTCAAGGGCCAGGTGCGCCTGCTGTGCAACACCACCGCCCTGAGCGAATACCTGCCGGAACTGTTGGCGGACTTTCTGCACGAGCACCCCAACCTCGACATCGACCTGCAGGAACTGCCAAGCCTGCGCATCACCCACGCCTTGCGCCAGGGCGCGGCAGACCTGGGGATTATTTCCGACGCAGTAGACACCCACGGCCTGCAAACCCTGCCCTTTCGCGACGACCCGCTGGTGCTGATCATGCCGCTGGATCACCCGCTGGCCGGGCGCACCGTGAGTTTTATCGACAGCTTGCAGCACGACTACGTGGGCCTGGCCGCCGACAGCGCGCTGGCGGTGTACCTGGAGGAACAGGCATTGCACGCAGGCTTTCGCTTGCAGACACGCATCCGTGCAGATGGGTTTGACGGGCTTATTCGCATGGTCGCCCGGGGCGCCGGGCTGGGGATCGTGCCCCTGGCCGCGCTGGAACGCTGGCCGTTGGAGCGGCGCTTCAAGGCCCAACCCCTGAGCGAGGATTGGGCCTGTCGCAAACTGCTGTTATGCGCCCGCGAGTTCGAGCAATTGCCCGGTTACGCCGCCCAACTGCTAAACGCCCTCTCCCCCTGTAGGAGCGAGCTTGCTCGCGAAGCACGTCAACGATAACGCGGGCTTTCTGATTTAACCCGGCGCCCTCGGGTTTTTCGCGAGCAAGCTCGCTCCTACAAGGTTTTGGCGACCCTTGCGGAAGAACACGTAGTACACCGCCGACAGAATCAGCAGGAACGGCACCCCGAACACCAGCGTCATCTTGAACGCATCGGTGAAGAACGTGGTGATCATCACCGCGCCCATCAGCACCAGGCCCAGCAGCGTGCTGTAGGGAAACAGCGCCAGCTGGAACGACAGCTTCGCCCCGCCGTGACGCTTGCGGTAGCGGCGGAAAAACAGGTGCGTGAGGAAGATCATGAACCAGGTGAAGATCGCGCCAAACATCGAGATCGCCATCATCAGGGTGAACGAGCTTTCCGGGTACACCACGTTCAGCAGGGTCGCCAGGGCAATGCCCGAGCTGGACAGCAACAAGGCGTTCAACGGGATCCCGCTCTTGCTCAAGGCGCCCATGGACTTGGGCGCAAAACCGGCGCGGGACAGGCTGAACATCATGCGGGTGGTGATGTAGAGCTGGCTGTTCATCGCCGACAGCGCAGCGATCAGGATCACGAAGTTCATCACCCCGGTGGCGCCGGGAATGCCGATGGTCTGCATCACCGTGACGAACGGGCTCTGGGCGTGGCCAGCCTGGTTCCACGGCACGATGGCCAACATCAGCGCCAGGGTCAGCAGGTAGAACACCACCAGCCGCACGATGGTCGCGCGGAAGGCTTTTTTCACCGCCTGCTCCGGGTCGGCCGCTTCACCGGCGGCCACCGCGATCATTTCCACGCTCAGGTAACTGAAGATCGAGACGATCACCGCGATCCACATGCCGCTCAACCCGTTCGGGAAAAAGCCGCCGTGGGCCGCGTAGTTCTGCACGCCGTAATCCGGATTGCCGGAGCCGAACACCACGTACACCGCGAGGATGATGAAGCCAACGATGGCGCTGATCTTGATCGTGGAGAACCAGTACTCGAAGTTGCCGAAGGTCTTGACGCTGATGGCGTTGAGTACGATCAGCACGCTGGAAAACGAGACGATCCACACCCATTCCGGCACGTTGGCAAACCAGTACTTCATGTACATCGCCACCGCCGTGACCTCGGCGCCCACCGCCAGCACAATCGCCGCCCAGTACGCATAGCGCACAAGGAAACCGGCCAGCGGGCTGACGTAAAATTCGGCATACGCGCCGAAGGAGCCCGAGGTGGAATGCGCCACGGTCATCTCCGCCAGGCAGCCCATCAACAGCAAAGTGATCAGCGCGCCGATGGCATAGCTGACCAGCACGCTGGGCCCGGCATAGCCGATGGCGTAGGCGCTGCCCATGAACAGCCCGGTGCCGATGGCGCCACCGATGGCGATCATGCTCATCTGGCCGGAAGTGAGCTGGCGCCTGAGGCCCAGTTCGCGATTGGTGATTTCGGCAAAGCCTTGGTCTGGCGTGGTCACGTGGCGTGCCCCTTTATTATTGTGATTGCACTGCTTTTCTGGATGAAACACTGTCCCCTGTGGGAGCGGGCTTACTCGCGAA
Source organism: Pseudomonas sp. KK18 (assembly GCF_037094675.1). Taxonomy (NCBI): domain Bacteria; kingdom Pseudomonadati; phylum Pseudomonadota; class Gammaproteobacteria; order Pseudomonadales; family Pseudomonadaceae; genus Pseudomonas; species Pseudomonas sp. KK18. The sequence goes on along the minus strand of NZ_CP146605.1, from coordinate 866,837 downwards.
TGCGGTGTGCCAGTCAATACATCAGAGACTGATAGACCGCATTCGCGAGCAAGCCCGCTCCCACATTTTTTGCTCTGCGTTTACTCAGGTGACGCTGTGACGAACCTTGAACTGCGGCTGGTCCCAGGTTTTTTGATCGAGAATCTCACCCAGGATTTCCACCGCATCCCACACTTCAGCAAAGCTGGTGTACAGCGGGGTAAACCCGAACCGCATGATCCGCGGCTCACGATAATCACCAATCACGCCGCGAGCGATCAAGGCCTGGATAACCGCATAGCCTTCCGGGTGTTCGAAGCTGACGTGGCTGCCCCGTCGGGCATGCTCACGCGGGGTGATCAGGGTCAGGTCGTGGGCGGCGCAACGGCTTTCCACCAACTCGATGAACAGGTCGGTCAACGCCAGGGATTTAGAGCGCAAGCTGGCCATATCGGTCTGGGCAAAAATATCCAGGCCACACTCCACCATCGCCAGCGAGGTAATCGGCTGGGTGCCGCACAGGTAGCGGGCGATGCCCTGGCTCGGGGCATAACGCGATTCCATGGCGAACTGTCGGGTATGCCCGAACCAGCCCGACAGCGGCTGCGTAACCACATCCACCAGCGCCGGGTTGACCCACACAAACGCCTGGGAGCCGGGCCCGCCGTTGAGGTATTTGTAAGTGCAACCAATCGCATAATCGGCACCGGCCTGATGCAGGTCGATCGGCACCGCGCCCGCCGAATGCGCCAGGTCCCAGATCGCCAGCGCGCCACATTCATGGCTCAAGGCAGTCTGGGCCTGCATGTCGTACATGTAGCCGGTCTTGTAGTTGACGTGGGTGAGCATCACCACGGCCGTGTCCTGGTCGATGGCTTTCGGCAGTTCGTCCGGGCTGTTGACCAGGCGCAGAGAGTAGCCCTGTTGCAGCAGTTCGGTGAGGCCTTCGGCGATGTACAGGTCGGTGGGGAAATTGCTCGCTTCGCTGACGATCACCTTGCGGCTTGGCGCGCGTTCGCGTTGCACGGTCAGCGCGGCGCTGAGCACTTTGAACAGGTTGATGGAGGTGGTATCGGTGATCACCACTTCACCGTCGCGGGCACCGATCAGCGGTGCGAGACGATTGCCCAGGCGCTGGGACAGGTCGGCCCAGCCGGCACTGTTCCAACTGCGAATCAGGCCATTGCCCCACTCCTCGGCGATCACCGCTTGCGCCCGTTCCAGTGCCGCTACCGGGCGCGCACCGAGGGAGTTGCCGTCGAGGTAGATGACCCCGGCCGGCAAGGCGAATTGGTTGCGCAATGGCGCCAGCGGATCCTGGGCGTCGAGGGTCAGGCAATGGGTGCGGGTGGTCATGGTCAGTCCTGTTGTTGTAGTAACAATGAGCCAAATAATGAACGAAGCTTTAGAGAATTTTCGTGCAAAGTGGTGGGCAACAGGCTAATTAAGCTGTAGGAAATTCGAATTTAACCCCCAAACACGCGGATTTATTCTAACCATGATTCTCGACGCCACCGACCTGCGCCTTCTGCATTTCCTGCAACAGGATGGCCGTATCAGTAACCAGGAACTGGCCGAGAAAGTCGCCCTGTCGCCGTCGGCCTGCCTGCGGCGTTTGCGCCTGCTGGAAAGCGAGGGAATCATCAGTGGTTATCGGGCGGTGTTGAACGCCGAGCAACTGGGGATCGAGCTGGAGGCCATCGTCCACCTGTCGTTACGCCAGGATGTGGAGGATTGGCACGAGACGTTTATCAAGAAGGTGCAGGGGTGGCCGGAGGTGGCCAGTGCGTATGTGATTACCGGGGCGAGCAATTATGTGCTGCGGGTGCAGGCGCGCAACCTCAAGCACTTTTCGGATTTCATTGTGAACCACCTGAACCGCACGGCGGGGGTGATGGATATTCGCTCGGAGATCGTGTTGCAGAAGATCAAGGATCGGGATGATCTGCTCGATCTGGTTGTTCGCAAATAGGCCAAACGATACAGAGCCAATGTGGGAGCGGGCTTGCTCGCGAAGGCGGAGTGTCAGTCACCGGAAATATTGACTGATCCACCGCATTCGCGAGCAAGCCCGCTCCCACATTTTTTTACCGCGTTCAGTCTTCGAGCGCGCGAACTCGCTGCATACGTTTCTGTTCGACAGGCGCCGCCGCAGGCTGCAACTCGAAGTCAAAATCAATCTGCGCAAACTGCCCTTCCACACCAAATTCCTTCGCCAGGTTTGCGTCCTCGCTGAAGCGAATTTCGGCGATCAACTCATCCCGCGTCGCATAGGCAAAATCATCATGCAGGTACGGGTCATCCGACAGGTTGATCTGCGTGGTCAGGTGCCGATGGCCCGGCGCCGAGATGAAGAAGTGGATATGCGCCGGCCGCTGGCCATGGCGCCCCAACTGGTCCAGCAACTGCTGGGTCGGCCCGGTCGGCGGGCAGCCATACCCCGACGGCACGATGCTGCGAAAACGGTAGTTGCCCTGGGCATCGGTCTCGATTCGCCGACGCAGGTTGAACTCCGACTGTGTGCTGTCAAACCACGAATACGTACCACCGGTATTGGCCTGCCATACATCGACAATCGCCCCCGCCAACGGCTTGCCATTGGTGTCGCGCACCTGGCCCTGCATGAACAGCGGCACGCCCGGGTCCTGCCCGTCGTCCAGCCGCGCCTCGAACTTGGACAGCGGCGCACCGGCCACATACAGCGGGCCTTCGATGGTGCGCGGGGTGCCGCCGGACTTGCCGGCTTCCTCGTCCGCCGCGTCCATCAGCATGTCCAGGTAATGCTCCAGGCCCAACCCTGCCGCGAGCAAGCCGGCTTCCTGGTTCTTGCCCAGTTCGTTGAGGTAGTTGACCGCCTTCCAGAACTCTTCCGGGGTCACTTCCAGGTCTTCGATGATGTTCACCGTGTCCCGCAGGATCCGGTAGATCAGCGCCTTGGCCCGTGGGTTGCCGCCGTCGTTAAGGTTGCCGCTGGCTTCTTCGAGAAACTGTTGGGCGTGAGCAGTCTGGGAAAGTCGGATGGACATGGTGCAATCCTCATCTTGTAATTATTAGGTGAAAAAACAGACTCAGCGATCATCCTCACGGATCGACGATGGATGCCGGCACAGGGCATTCACTTCGATGGCCATGTAAGGATAAAGCGGCAGTTGCATCAGCAGGTCATGCAGTTCCTGCACGCTGTCGACATCGAACACGCTGTAGTTGGCGTACAGCCCGGCGATGCGCCACAGGTGGCGCCATTTGCCTTGCTCCTGGAGCCGCTGGGAGAAGGCTTTTTCTTCAGCCTTGAGGCTGGCAGCGCGCTCGGGGTTCATGTCGACTGGCAGGTTCACGGTCATTTTTACGTGGAACAACATCGCAGGTGTCCTCTTGTTAGTTATCGCGACGGAAGAACGCCAGGCGCTCTTCATCGATGGCCAGGCCCAGGCCCGGAGCGGTGGAGACATGCAGGTGGAAATCGCGGTACACCAGCGGCTCGGCGAGGATGTCTTCGGTGAGCAGCAGCGGGCCGAACAGCTCGGTGTCCCACGCCAGTTTGTTCAAGGTGAGAAAGGCATGGGCCGAGGCCAGGGTGCCGATACCGCCTTCGAGCATGGTGCCGCCGTACAGGCCGATACCCGCCGCTTCGGCAATCGCTGCGGTGCGCAATACCGCACGCGGCCCGCCGTTTTTGGCGATCTTCAGGGCGAACACCGAGGCCGCGCCTTCGCGGGCCAGGTTGAAGGCATCTTCCACGCATTCGATGGACTCGTCGGCCATGATCGGCGCCGGGCTCGACAGGTTGAGCCGCACCATGCCGCCGCGGTTGTTGCGCGAGATCGGTTGTTCGATCAGGTCGATACCGTTGTCCCCCAGCACCTTGCAGGCGCGCAGGGCCACGGCTTCGTCCCAGGCCTGGTTGACGTCGACCCGCACACTGGCGCGGTCGCCCAGGGCTTTTTTGATCGCGATGACGTGGGCCAGGTCCTGGCTGACTTCACCGGCGCCGATCTTCAATTTGAAAATGCGGTGGCGGCGCAGGTCGAGCATCTTCTCGGCCTCGGCGATGTCTTTTTCGGTGTTGCCGCTGGCCAGGGTCCAGGCCACCGGCAAGGCGTCCCGCACGCGGCCGCCGAGCAATTCGCTGACCGGCAGGTTCAGGCGTTTGCCGAGGGCATCGAGCAAGGCGCTTTCGATACCCGACTTGGCAAAGGTGTTGCCCCGGATGCTGCGCTCCAGGCGCAACATGGCGGCATTGATGTTGCTCCCGTCCTGGCCGAGCAGCAGCGGCGCGAAGTGCCGGTCGATGTTGATCTTGATGCTGTCGGGGCTTTCATTGCCGTAGCTCAGGCCACCGATGGTGGTGGATTCACCAATGCCTTCGATACCGTCGGCGCAGCGCACGCGGATGATCACCAGGGTCTGGTTCTGCATCGTGTGCATCGCCAGTTTGTGCGGGCGGATGGTAGGGAGATCGACGATGATGGTCTCGATCGACTCGATGGCGCAAATCGGCATGGCAATACCCGTTGGGTTCTTTATAGATTTGGCCTGATTCTGTTCCGGATCTCTGCTGGCTTCCAATATAGAATGAGTCTCGAACAATACCCATAAGGTATGAATGGAGTCTTTATGGAACTGCGCCATCTGCGTTACTTCCAGGTGCTGGGGGAAACCCTCAACTTCACCCGCGCCGCCGAACGCCTGCACATTGCCCAGCCGCCGCTGAGTCGGCAGATCCAGCAACTGGAGGACGAACTGGGTGTGGTCCTGCTGGAGCGTGGGCGCCCGTTGCGCCTGACCGAAGCCGGGCGGTTTTTCTATGAGCACGCCAATGTGCTGCTGGAGCAACTGGGCAAGGTGTGTGACAACACCCGGCGCATCGGCCTTGGGCAGAAAACCTGGCTGGGCATCGGTTTTGCGCCGTCGACGCTGTACGGCGTGCTGCCGGAGTTGATTCGCCGGCTGCGCAGCCACGATGGCCTGGAGCTGGAGTTGGGCCTGTCGGAGATGACCACGCTGCAACAGGTCGAAGCCCTCAAGGCCGGGCGGATTGACGTGGGCTTCGGGCGGATTCGCATTGACGACCCGGCCATTGTGCAGCGGGTGTTGGTGGAGGACCGGTTGGTGGCGGTGTTGCCCGCCGGGCATCCCCTGCTGGGCGCCCCGGCCACCCTGGCGCAATTGGCCGCTGAACCCTTCGTGCTGTATCCCGGCAACCCGCGGCCGAGCTACGCCGACCATGTGATCGCGCTGTTCGATGCCCATGGCTTGAGCCTGAAGGTTTCGCAGTGGACCAACGAATTGCAGACCGCCATTGGTCTGGTCGGCGCAGGCATGGGCGTGACCCTGGTACCCGCCTCGGTGCAGGTGCTGCACCGCGCAGACATTGGCTACACGCCGGTGGTGGAGGCCACCGCCACTTCGCCGATCATTCTCAGCCGGCGGATCAATGACCAGTCGCCGGGGCTCAGTCATTGCCTGCAACTGGTGGAAGAGTTGATTTAAAAGAACACTACACATCCAATGTGGGAGCGGGCTTGCTCGCGAATGCGCAGTGTCAGTCACCGAATGAGTTGGCTGATGCACCGCATTCGCGAGCAAGCCCGCTCCCACAGTTGATCTCCGTTGTTTTTGCGTAAGGTGTTCATCCACGCATGCGCCGGGCGTCGTTGCGCTGCAGCGTCTGGCTGGGAGACTCGTCGAACAGCTTGCGGTACTCGGCCGAGAATCGCCCCAGATGAGTAAAGCCCCAGCCCAGGGCGATTTCGGAGATGGTGCGCGTGGAGCCATGTTCGAGGATTTGCTGGCGCACGGCACCCAGGCGGTATTTCTTCAGATAGGCCATGGGCGACAGGGCGAAGTATTTGCGGAAGGCATCGAACAGCTTGAAGCGCGACACGCCCGCCGCCGCCTCCAGATCCTCCAGGTGCACCGCTTCCCGGGCGTTGTCGTGGATGTACTGCCGCGCACGAATCAAATAGTGCGGCAGCTTCACCCCCAGCACGTCCCGCAGTTCTTCGGAATAGTTGTTCGGCTGGGCCAGGATCAGGCCCTTGATCAGCGAGCTTTCCAGGTCCCGGGTAAACGCCACCTGGTCATACAGCTCGCTGCTGCGCTCCAGTTCGGCGATGAAATACCGCGCCATGCGCCACCACGACGCGGAAGCGCCGTCCACCGCGTCCATCGCCGACTCGAAGCGCAGCGGTGCTTCAATCGGCCGCTGCAGCAGGCCTTCCAGGGATTCGCTCATCGCCGCGCGGGTGATCACCACCTGCAACTTGCGGCAGTCGCCGGAGATCTCCAGCACCTGATGTTCGTTGGGCGAGATGATCACGCCCTGGTCACGGTTGGAGCTGAGCCGTACGCCGTTCTTGCTCAGTTCCTGCTCGCCCACCAGCGGCAGGGTCAGGCTGTAGCTGCTGAAGTGCTCGGCGTCTTCGATGTCGATGGTGACATCGGTGCCGTATTCGATAATCCCCAGCGTCGTGGCGCGGGACTTGAACACATTGGCGCTGTGGTGAAAGCGGATGCGCTCCGGCGTCGCGGTTTGCAGGCGGTGCGGCCCGCAAATGCCGGACATCCAGCTGCAGGCGCCTTCAAGGTCGAAGCGCTCGATACGTATATCGCGTGTATTGCTACTCATCACGGGGCACCCACGGCAATTGTGGCCGGCGCGCTCTGACGGCGCGTCCTGGTAGATCGACAGCAAGTTTTGCGCCACGCCAGCGGGATCGCCACTGGGTGGATAGCAACCGTCGACTAAGTGGATAACAAGCAGACTTTTCCGACAATCGCCTTGCAAGACAGTAGCGCATTCCGCCACCGCCCTGCACCGCCGTGGGTATTTCGTGCCCAACTAAGTGGCCCACCTTCCCCCATTAACCGGATAGCCCGGTGCCCCGCCGCAGCCTCTTAATGGCCTACCCGTCTAGCCATTATCAAAAAGGTGCCTCCCATGAGTGGTGCAAGAAGCGTCGAGCAGTGGAAAAGCTTTATCGAAGGCTGCCTGGACTTCCGTCCGGTGGATGAGGTGTTCCGCATCGCCCGGGACATGTTCACCGAGCCGGAGTTGTTCGAGCTGGAGATGGAGCTGATCTTCGAAAAAAACTGGATCTATGCCTGTCATGAGAGCGAACTGGCCAACAAGCACGACTTCGTGACGATGCGCGCCGGGCGCCAGCCGATGATCATCACCCGCGACGGCGAAGGCCAGCTCAACGCGCTGATCAACGCCTGCCAGCATCGCGGCACCACCCTGACCCGAGTCGGCAAGGGCAACCAGTCCACGTTTACCTGCCCGTTCCATGCCTGGTGCTACAAGAGCGATGGCCGGCTGGTGAAGGTCAAGGCGCCGGGGGAATACCCGGAAGGCTTCGACAAGGCCACTCGCGGCCTGAAAAAGGCGCGGATCGAGAGCTACAAGGGCTTCGTCTTCATCAGCCTCGACGTGAACGGCACCAACAGCCTGGAAGACTTCCTCGGCGACGCCAAAGTGTTCTTCGACATGATGGTCGCCCAATCGGCCACCGGTGAGCTGGAAGTGCTGCCGGGCAAGTCCGCCTACACCTACGACGGTAACTGGAAACTGCAAAACGAGAACGGCCTGGACGGTTATCACGTCAGCACCGTGCACTACAACTACGTGGCCACGGTGCAGCATCGCCAGCAGGTCAATACGGAAAACGGCACCGGCTCGGGCACGACACTGGACTACAGCAAACTCGGCGCCGGCGACGCGAACACCGATGACGGCTGGTTCGCCTTCAACAATGGCCACAGCCTGTTGTTCAGCGACATGCCCAACCCCACCGTGCGTTCGGGCTACGCCACCATCATGCCGCGCCTGATCGAAGAACACGGCCAGCAAAAAGCCGAATGGATGATGCACCGCCTGCGCAACCTGAACATCTACCCGAGCCTGTTCTTCCTCGACCAGATCAGTTCGCAGCTGCGGATCATCCGGCCCATCGCGTGGAACAAGACCGAAATCATCAGCCAGTGCCTGGGGGTGAAGAACGAGTCTGGCGCCGACCGTGAAAACCGTATTCGCCAGTTCGAGGATTTCTTCAACGTCTCGGGCATGGGCACGCCGGATGACCTGGTGGAGTTCCGCGAAGCCCAGCGCGGCTTCCAGGGCCGTCTGGAACGCTGGAGCGATATTTCCCGCGGCAGCCATCGCTGGGAAACCGGGCCGACACCCAATAGCGAATCCATCGGTATCCAGCCGGCGATGACCGGCACCGAATTCACCCACGAAGGGCTGTACGTCAACCAGCACCGCAACTGGCAGAAATTCCTGCTGGACGGACTCGACCAGCAAGCCCTGAAACTGCGGGAGGTGGAATGATGAATGCGCAATTGCAGTACCGGATCGAGCAGTTTTTTTACCGTAAATCCGAGCTGTGCGATGCCCAGGATTGGGACGCCTACGTGCAGTTGTTCGATCCGCAGAGTGAATTCCACCTGCCGCAGTGGGATTCGGAACATGTCTACACCCGCGACCCGAAGCGCGAAATGTCGTTGATCTACTACGCCAACCGCTCGGGGCTGGAGGATCGGGTGTTTCGCCTGCGCACGGGCAAGGCCGCGTCGGCCACGCCGATGCCGAGGACGCTGCATTTGATCAACAACGTGCGGATTGCCGAGCAACCGGACGGGCTGCTGGAGGTGAAGTTGAACTGGCATACGTTGTTCTATCGGCTGGCGACGTCGGAGCAGTTCTACGGCAGCGCCACTTACAGCCTCAAGCCCGATGGCGACAGTTGGTTGATCACCCGCAAGCATGCGCTGCTGCTCAACGACACCATCAACTCGGTGCTGGATTTCTATCACCTGTGACCTGATGCATTACACCTGTGGCGAGGGAGCTTGCTCCCGCTGGACCGGGTTGGCGCTCCAGTGCGTAGCGCTCCCGGCTTTTTGGGGCTGCTGCGCAGCCCAGCGGGAGCAAGCTCCCTCGCCACAGGTAAATCGCAGGCATAGAAAATCAAACTCGCGGAGTTCTGCGAATGAATCACAAAGTGGCCTTCAGTTTTGCCGACGGCAAGACCCTGTTTTTCCCGGTGGGCGCCAATGAGATCCTGTTGGATGCAGCCTTGCGCAACGGCATCAAGATCCCGCTCGACTGCCGCGAAGGCGTATGCGGCACCTGCCAGGGCCGCTGCGAGTCCGGCGATTTCACTCAGGACTACGTAGACGAGGAAGCCCTCTCCAGCCTCGACCTGCAACAACGCAAAATGCTCAGCTGCCAGACCCGGGTCCAATCCGACGCGGCGTTTTATTTCGATTTTGATTCCAGCCTGTGCAACGCGCCGGGGCCAGTACAAATCCGCAGTACGGTGAGCCAAGTGCAACAGGTCTCGGCCAGCACCGCGATCCTGCACCTGCAGCTTGAAGCACCATTGGATTTCCTGCCGGGCCAGTACGCCCGCCTGTCGATTCCCGGCACCGACAGTTGGCGCTCCTACTCTTTCGCCAACCGCCCGGGCAATCAGTTGCAGTTCCTGATCCGCCTGCTGCCCGATGGCGTGATGAGCAACTACATTCGCGAACGCTGCCAGGTCGGTGATGAGTTGCTGCTGGAAGCGCCATTGGGTGCCTTCTACCTTCGGCATGTCACCCGACCGCTGGTGTTGGTGGCCGGTGGCACCGGCTTATCGGCGCTGCTGGGCATGCTTGACGACCTGGCCGCCAGCACCTGCCAACAGCCGGTGCACCTGTATTACGGCGTGCGGGGTGCGGCCGATTTATGCGAGGCAACACGCATAAAAGCCTACGCCGATACAATCCCGGGGTTTCGCTACACCGAGGTACTCAGCGACCCACCTTCGGACTGGGCCGGCAAACGCGGCTACCTCACCGAGCATTTCGACCTGGCCGAATTGCGGGATCAATCGGCAGATATGTACGTCTGCGGCCCCCCTCCGATGGTCGAATCCATCAAACAATGGCTGCTGGATCAGGCACTTGATGGCGTTCAGCTGTATTACGAAAAGTTTACCGAGAGTAATATCTGACCCCTCAGCGGTATGAGGGGCTGGTTCGGTGTGCGATCAACCCTGAAAAAAACAAGTAGAAGGGAATGTTAATGGCGGATGACATGGTTAACCCGGTGGGCCTCAAGCGTGGCCTGAAGAACCGGCATATTCAGCTGATTGCCTTGGGAGGGGCGATCGGGACCGGGCTGTTCCTCGGCTCGGCGGGCGTGCTCAAGTCGGCGGGGCCGTCGATGATCCTGGGCTATGCGGTAGCCGGGTTCATCGCGTTCCTGATCATGCGCCAGCTGGGCGAAATGATCGTCGAGGAACCGGTGGCCGGCTCCTTCAGCCACTTCGCCCACAAGTACTGGGGCGGTTACGCAGGCTTCCTCGCCGGCTGGAACTACTGGGTACTCTACGTGCTGGTGGGCATGGCCGAGCTGACAGCGGTGGGCAAGTACATCCAGTTCTGGTGGCCGGAAATTCCGACCTGGGTCAGTGCGGTGGTGTTCTTTGTGCTGGTCAACCTGATCAACACCCTCAACGTGAAGTTCTTCGGTGAGACCGAGTTCTGGTTCGCGATCATCAAGGTGGTGGCGATTGTCGGCATGATCGTGCTCGGCTGCTACCTGCTGTTCAGCGGCACCGGTGGCCCGCAGGCCTCGGTGAGCAACCTGTGGAGCCACGGCGGGTTCTTCCCGAATGGCGGCATGGGGCTGTTGATGTCCATGGCGTTCATCATGTTCTCGTTCGGCGGCCTGGAGTTGGTGGGCATTACCGCCGCCGAAGCCAGCGAACCCCGCAAGGTAATCCCGAAGGCGATCAACCAGGTGGTGTACCGGATCCTGATTTTCTACGTCGGCGCCCTTACCGTGCTGCTGTCGTTGTACCCATGGGATCAACTGCTGCAAACCCTCGGCGCGTCGGGCGATGCCTACAGCGGCAGTCCGTTCGTGCAGATCTTTTCCTTGATCGGTAACGACACCGCCGCCCACATCCTCAACTTCGTGGTCCTGACCGCGGCACTGTCCGTCTACAACAGCGGCGTGTACTGCAACAGCCGCATGCTGTTCGGCCTGGCCGAGCAAGGCGATGCGCCGAAAGCGCTGATGAAGTTGAACAAGCAAGGCGTGCCGCTGCGTGCCCTGGGCATCTCGGCCCTGGTGACGCTGCTATGTGTGGTGATCAACTACGTCGCGCCGCATGACGCACTGGAGCTGTTGTTTGCGCTGGTGGTTGCCTCGTTGATGATCAACTGGGCGCTGATCAGCCTGACCCACATCAAGTTCCGCAAGGCCATGGGCGAGCAAGGCGTGGTGCCGTCGTTCAAGACCTTCTGGTTCCCGTTCAGCAACTACCTGTGCCTGGCGTTCATGCTGATGATCATCTGCGTGATGCTGGCGATTCCGGGTGTGCGGGCGTCGGTGTATGCGATTCCGGTCTGGGTCGGGATCATCTATGTGGCGTACCGGTTGCGGTTGAACAACGCGAAGGCAGTAACAGCGCAATAACCCATGTGGGAGCGGGCTTGTGTGGGAGCGGGCTTGCTCGCGAAGGCGTCGTGTCAGTCACCTGATGTATTGACTGACACACCGCTTTCGCGAGCAAGCCCGCTCCCACATTTTGATCGTATTCCAAATGAAAAGCCCCGGTACTGATGAGTACCGGGGCTTTTTGTTGGGCCTTGATTACAGCGTGGAACGCACTCGCCACAGCTCGGGGAACAATACGGTGTCGAGCATCTTGCGCAGGTAACCCACGCCTTCGGTGCCGCCCGTACCAGGCTGGAAGCCAATGATCCGCTCCACCGTGGTGACATGGCGGAAGCGCCATTGGCGGAACGAATCCTCCAGGTCGATAAACTTTTCGGCCAATTGGTACAGGTCCCAATACCGGCTCGGATCGCGATAAACCTCGCGCCACGCCGCCTCCACGGAATCATCGTGAACCGTTGGCGTCGTCGGGTCGCGTTCGGCGCGCTTGGGGTCGATCGCCAGCCCGGCCTTGGTCATCAGGTTGATCGCCTCGTCATACAGCGATGGCGTGGCAATCGCCACCTGCAGCTCCTTCAACAACTCCGGCCGGTGGGCATGAGGCCGCAACAGCGCCGCGCTTTTATTGCCGAGGATGAATTCGATTTCCCGGTACTGGAACGACTGGAAACCCGACGACTGCCCCAGGTACGGGCGGATCGCCTTGTACTCCGACGGCGTCATGGTCGCCAGTACCGCCCAGGCGTGCACCAACTGGTCAAAGATCCGCGACACCCGCGCCAGCATCTTGAACGCCGGCGGCAGCTCACCCAGGCGCACGTGTTCGCGGGCGGCCTTGAGTTCGTGGAGCATCAACTTCATCCACAGCTCCGAGGTCTGGTGCTGGATGATGAACAGCATCTCGTTGTGGTCCGGCGACAGCGGGTGCTGGGCGCTGAGCACTTTGCCCAGGTCCAGGTAGTCGCCGTAGCTCATGGACTCGGAAAAATTCAGCTCGGCGTTATGCCATTCTTCCGGCGGCTGGTAGTCAGGGGAGAAAGGACACTGGCTCATCGCGTGGGCTCCTTGAGCGGGCGGAGAATGGCTCGTACCGGGCTGGCATCGAGGTTGGCAAAACGCAGCGGCAGCGCGATCAACTCGTAATCGCCCTCCGGCACGTCGTCGAGGACGATGCCTTCGAGAATCGCCATGCCATGCCGGGCGACGGCGTTGTGGGAGTCCATGGTCTTGGACTGCTGCGGGTCCAGGGACGGTGTGTCGATACCGATCAGGCGCACACCGAGGCTGAACAGCAACTCGACCGTTTGCGGGGCGACGGCGGTGAAATTCGAATCCCAGGCATCCACCGGCGCCTGTTGATAAGTGCGCAACAGTACACGCTCCGGCAGGTTTTCCAGCCGGCCTTCCAACTGATGCGGCTGCACCAGCGCGCCGCTGCCCAGGCAATGCAGCACCCGGCACGGGCCCATGTACACATCCAGAGACACTTCGCCAATCGGCGCGCCGTCCGCGCTGTAGTGCAACGGCGCGTCCACATGGGCGCCGGTGTGGGGCGACAGGGTGATGCGTCCGACATTCACCGGGCACTCGGGGCCGAACTGCCAGACCCGCTCTTCCTGAAACGGCGTATCACCCGGCCAGGTCGGGGTCGCGGTGCTCAAGGGCGGGCTGATGTCCCACCACGTTTTTATTGGATTCATTTCAAGGCTCTCGGTCGTTACTGGGGTGAATGATACGAGGGCCGGCTGTAAATATTCTTGCGAATTCCAGCGCAAAGCAGGAAATCTTTCGCACTTACTGCGAGGAAATGGCTGATTGGCGCACAGATATTTCGTACCAACTCAATCCTTCAAACAACAAATATCCCCTGTGGGAGCCGGGCTTGCCCGCGATGAGGTCGGCACAGCGTGCCCTTCCATCGCCTGACACTCCGCCATCGCGGGCAAGCCCGGCTCCCACAGGGGTTGGCGGTGACTCACGGATGTGCAAATGACTGCGCTTCTGGGCATCCCGATGTCGAGTCCAGACCACTGGCGGGCCGCCCAAGGCGATAGGGTTCGGACTTCCCTTCCACTGCCTCGGAATCATCATGTCCAAGCCAATCACCGTACTGCGCGACACCCATCCACTGCCGGTGCTGGACGCCTGCAAATGGGAAAAACTCGAAGGCGACCCGCACACCGTCAACCTAAACGCCTACACCAGCGAGGACGGCAGCAAGATCATGGGCACCTGGATCTGCACCCCGGGCAAATGGCGGGTGGAGTATGTGAAGTGGGAATACTGTCACTTCCAGGAAGGCTACTGCGTGATCACCCCGGACGGCCTGGAGCCGATCCATTTGCGGGCTGGGGATATCTTTGTGGTGGAGCCGGGGATGAAGGGGACGTGGGAAGTGGTCGAGACGGTGCGTAAGTATTTTGTGTTTGCCTGACCCCACCTCCTGGAAAGGGGTCGCCCTGGCCCCTTTTACCTCAACGACGACCGTCGCGCCCTTCTGATAAAAGCAGCACCTCCCTGCCCCTCTTCCAATAACAGTCGCTGTTATTCGTGACAACAACCCTTGATATTCGAAAACAATCAATTAGTATTTTGTGACAGAATATTGTGAGCGCCAAGTTCTTGAAAAAATCTCATGACGTAATGCGCAAAATACACAATCAAACTCACCAAACAGTACAACCACTACTTTAGTTATAGATAAGATTGACTTTTGACACCCCCTACACTTTGAGATAGCTTTCTTGCAACCGGTCTATACTCGAATCTCATAGCATTATAACCCGATGATAATAAGAGGTACGGAGAAGGTGCAGAACTTCACATAATCGCAACCTTCACTGCACATTGATGGAAAACGCGCAGCGATTTGAATTAGACTCCAATGAATCAGTTGATTACCCCATTGGTTTGTTCTAAGGACTCCACACGTCTTCCAGCACTTACTGCACGCGGCAGTCGAGACCGCGCTTTTGTAAAAGGATCAAGAAAATGCCTGAAAAAACAACACGTCTGACCATTCTCATCGACTTCCCGACCAAGCAGCGTCTGGAGTCGCTGTCCGAGGAAGTTGACCTTACTATTTCTCAGGTTATTCGCAAGCTGATTCGTGACCACCTCCAGCAATACGAGAGCCAAGTCCCGCCCTCCGTGCTGGAGCCGGAGAAAGAGGATTCATCGCTCTGCTCTTGATATATAAGCCTGGATAATTTGCCTTTATAAAACTGTGCGGCATAACTTTCTGCTTATTTATCAGCTGGCGCGCAGTTTAATCATGAACACTGCGCGCCACCCCTCTCCAAGTTAAAAACTGGTGATTAACTATGCCTGTGAAACAGCAATGGCTTGCTTGTTATGCTCATCTAAGCAAAGAAATGAATGGGCCTGCTGTATCATCAGACACCGCGCAGCCCTGTACCTTGTTTTTCTCCATGAGCGACGGCACCCAGCGCGCGCATGTTTTTCATATCACGGCAGATAACTTCGAAGCCGCCTGGCAAACCGGTGTGCAGCGCTTGCAGGGAGCCTACGAACGAGACCGTGCGCAGTCAGGCAACATCGTCGAACGTTCATGGATACGCGTCGAATGCGCGATCAACGTAACCGCCATCACCTGGGCCGAACTCAATGCGCGCTTCAAGCGCCACAAGCGTAATTACTTCCGGCGCGGCATCGCCTTCGATGCGGCGCTGCACATCGCGATCACCGAACAGGAACTGAACGCCAACGCGATCCTGTATGGCGGCAACGCTATCAATCACGCGAGCTTCAATGCCGGCAATTTTTCGGTGTACGCCAGGCGCCGTTTTACCGGGCTCAATACAGCCGACCTGATCGCCACACTTGAACCCGAGACCCCCGTGTTCCTGTTCGACACCAAGGGCGTTTTTTGTGCCGAAGACGGCGTGCCCCACCCGCTGAACCCTGGCCCGACAGAAACCGGCTGGCGCACCCTCGCAGCGCTGGAGCCCGGCATGGTAAAGGCGAGCATCATCAGCGCCGCAAGCTACCTGAGCACTCAGGTGCAGGGCAGCGGCCAGTTCGTCTACGGCTACTTCCCGTGCTTTGACCGGGCGATAAAAAACTACAACACCCTGCGCCACGCCAGTACCACCTATTCGATGATCGAGGCCTGGGCACTGACCGGCGACGAGGCGCTTAAATCCGCCATCGACCGCTCGCTGGCCTACCTTACCCAGGAACTGATCAAGTCCTACGTGCTGCCCGACGGCAGTGTGGCGGCGTATCTGCTGGACACCGGTGACGAGATCAAACTGGGCGGCAATGCCGTGTGTTTGTTGGCGCTGGTCAAATACAGCGAAGTCACCGGCACCCGCCACTACCTACCCGTGCTGGAAGCCCTGGCCAATGGCATGGCCTGGATGCAGGACGCGACCACCGGCGCCTTCGTGCACGTCTTGCATGGCCGTGACCTTACCGTCAAAGAGGCGTTCCGGATCATCTACTACGACGGCGAGGCCGCGTTCGGGTTGATCCGCCTCTACGGCCTCACCGGCGATGAGCGCTGGTTAACCGTGGTGGAAAAAGCCTTCGACTACTTCATCGAAAAACAGCACTGGCGCGAGCACGATCACTGGCTCAGCTATTGCGTGAACGAACTGACCCGCTACCGACCTGACGAAAAGTATTTCCGCTTCGGCCTGAATAACGTCGCCGGTTATCTGGGGTTCGTGCAACAGCGCATCACCACCTTTCCGACGCTACTGGAATTGATGATGGCTGCGCAGCAGATGCTCGAACGCATCGCCCAGCAAGCGCAATTGCGCCACCTGCTCACCGAGATCGACCTGCACGCGTTTTACCGCGCCCTGCATCATCGTGCGCGCTATCTGTTCAACGGGTATTTCTGGCCGGAAACGGCGATGTATTTCGCCAATCCTGCGCGCATTGCCGGTTCGTTTTTTATCCGTCACCACGCGTTCAGGGTGCGCATCGACGACGTGGAGCATTACCTCTCGGGGCTGATTGCCTACCACCGCTACCTGCTCGACGGCGCGCCGCAAGTGAGCCTGGCCCAGGACGCAGCACCCCTCGGCTGGGTCTGGGACGCCAACACCCTGGCTCGGGTGACACACGGCACCTGGGCCAAACAGCCACCACCCGGTTGGTACACGTCGGGTTTGACGCCGTCCATGCAGTTTTTCAAACCCCAGCGCATGCTCAATCGGCACCCCAGCAAGGTGGGACCGAACGAAGTGCAGTCGGCGCTGCGCTGGGCCCAGGCCATTCCTGAGCGACGCCCCTCGGCGTTCTTGTGTGTAGACCCGACGCCCTACCTGGACAGCGGCCTGCCGGTGTTACAGGTCGCCGATACCAGCGAGGCCATGCTGCAAATGGGTCGATACGCCAGGCAGCGATTCACTGGCCAGGTATTCGGCGTCACCGGCAGCTTCGGTAAAACCACCGTGGTCGCCATGCTCGGCCACGCCCTGAAACACTGGGGCGAAGTGGGCCACACCGAGGCCAACGCCAACCTGCCCCATGGGATCGCCTGGAACCTGGCGAGCATGCCCCGGCCGGCCAAATTCTGGGTATTGGAAATGGCCGTGGGCCGCATGCCGATTAACTCGGAGCTGGTGCGCCCACACATTGCTATCGTGACCGGGCTGGCTCCTGCGCACCTGGAATACCATGGCACCCTGGAAAACCTGGCGCGTAAAAAGAGCGCGATCTTCCGCTCGATGGCACCGGGTGGGCACGCGGTGCTGTGCCGCGATATGCCGCACTACGAGGTGTTCGCCCAGGCCGCCGAAGTCGCGCGCTTGCACGTGACCAGCTATGGCGAACACGCTGATGCCGATGTGCGCCTGCTCGACGTGTGCAGCGAGGCCGACCGGGTCTACGTCACCGCGCAACGTGACACGCAACGGCTGGATTTCAGCCTGAGTGCTCGCGGCCGACACATGGTGCTCAACGCACTGGGGGTGCTGGCGTCGCTGTTCGCCGCGGGGCTTGACGCCGACCAGGCACTGGAAGTGCTGACCGGCTTCCAACCGGTGGAAGGTCGCGGCAATATCCGCTCGATCAAATGCACCGACGGGCATTTCCAGCTGATCAACGATGCGTACAACGCCAACCCCGGCTCGATGGCTGCGGCCTTGCGCTCGATGGCCGACCTGCCCGTGGCCTCGCGGCACCGGGTAGTAGTGTTGGGCGACATGCTGGAGCTGGGCCCCGACGCCCAGCGCTACCACCTGGAACTGGCTGACTCGCTGCGCGCGGCGGCGCCCCGGCATTTGGTGCTGTGCGGGCCGCTGATGCGTGAGGTGTACCGGGTGCTGCGCAGTGAGCTGTCAGTGCAGTGGTTCGAGGATGCCACGGCATTAGGCCAGGCGTTGGCGCGCCACCCCGGCCAGTGGTTCCAGGCGGGGGATTGGGTACTGGTGAAAAGCTCCGGTGGTACCGGGTTGTCGCAGATCTGTGATTGGCTGAACACGACCGAACAGGCGGTGCCGGCGGGTTAGCCCGCGCAGCCCGCTGCTGTCTTCAGGCCAATGTCATTGCGCAGTTGGTGAAACATCGCAGGCACACCCTGCGCCTTGACCAACTGCGCCTGATGCCCGGCGCGAATCAACGCCCGGTAAAAACGCTCCTGCAACACAAATGGGGTTACCTGGTCATCCACGCTGCCAATCACGAACAACTGCCGCGCAGGCGCAACGGCAATGCCGGCCAGGTGCTCCAGGGGATCGTAGGGGTGCAATAAACCATTGGTGTCGCGTCCCGGACGCGAAGGCAGGCCTTTGCTTTGACGCAACATCTGCGCGCGCTGCACCAGGGCAAACGCGCCGGAAGTCATCACTGCACACTTCACATCGGTACGCCCCAAGGTCAACAACGCCGCGGCCACCGTGGCGCCGCCGCTGTGCCCCAGCAACACAAACTGCCCGATGCCGTAACGCTTGCGCAGCTCGTTGAGCGCAGCGTCCAGCACAATGAATTCCCGCGCCTGGCGCCGCTGCCCATGGTTGCCGCTGGAACCGTAGGTGCCAGGTCGCGCCACAATCACCACCGGTACGCCCGCACGCCGGCTCAGGGCCTTGGCCTGCCTGGCCTTGGCGGCCAGGGTATTGCCACGGATCGACTCGGGCGAGCGGTGCATTTCCACGTTGCGGTCGCCATGAAACATCACGATCACCACGGGCGCACGGCTCAGCACCGCCCCGGAAAAATAGCGAATGCACTCATCGCCCCCGGCCAACTCGACCCAGAGTGCAGAGTCGACCTGGTTGCAGGTCGACTGGTCGGCCGGGGTGTTCCAAAGCAATGGTGTCGACCCCTCACTCAGGGCCCACGCGCCCGGCACGCCGGCCCACAACAGCATCCACCACAACGCAAACCTGGCCACAGCCACCTCGCCTAACGCTCGCGCAAGGCCTCCCGCGCACGGTTCATGGGCTTGATCAAATAGTCGAGCACGGTTTTCTGGCCGGTCTTGATATCCACCGAGGCAATCATCCCAGGCACAATCGAAAACGACTTGCCGGCCTTGTTTTTCAAGGTGTCAGCGTCGGTGCGGATGAACACTCGGTAGTAAAAAACTTCTGGCTTGACCTCGTCCTGGATAGTGTCCGGAGAAATGGTCACGACCTTGCCGTCCATGCCGCCATAAATGGCGTAGTCGTAGGCGGTGATCTTGACCTTGGCCACCTGGTCGGGATGGATAAAGGCGATGTCTCGCGGGGAGATACGCGCCTCGATCAACAACTGCTCATCCAGGGGCACAATCTGCATCAGGCGCCCGTTGGGCGGGATAACCCCGCCGATGGTGGTGACCTCGATCCCCTTGACGATACCGCGCACCGGCGAGCGCAGGGTCAGGCGGGTCACCGAGTCGGAGCGCCCGCGCATGACTGACGACAGCGTCTCGACGTCGGCATTGACCTTCGCCAGGTCCTCACCGGCCCGCACCATATACTCGGAGCGGGCCTGGGTCAGTTTCAACTCCAGCTCGGCCTTTTGGCGCTTGAGGCGCAACACCTCAACGTTGCTGGCGGCGCCGACCTTGGCCAGGTTTTCGGTGATTTCCAGCTCGCTACGCACCAGCCCGAGCGACGATCGCACGCCGGCCAACGATTCTTCGAGGCCCTTGCGCCGAGTGTTGAACAGGTCGGTTTCGGCGCGCACCAGTGCGGGGTAACGCTCAAGTTCCGGGGGGAACAGTAACGGTTTGCCGTCTACCTCGGCCTGCAAACGCGCGACGCTGGCCAGCGATGCCCGGTACTTGGCGGCACTTTCATCAAAGTTGGATTCGGTCTTGGTCGGGTCAAGCCTGGCCAACGTCTGGCCATTTTTGACGATATCGCCCTCCCCCACATTCAACTCCGTGACGATGCCGCCTTCCAGCGACTGGATGATTTGCTCACGCGAGGTCGGGATGACTTTGCCGCTGCCCGTCGAGACTTCGTCCACTTCAAAAAAGTAGGCCCAGGCACCAAATGCAATCAGCATGACAAACACCCAGCCCACCACGCGCGTGGCGCGCACCACGGTGCGTTCATCCACGCCGTCGTGGGTATGCCGGGCGCCTTCGTCTTCGGTGGCGAGCAGGGGTATGGTTTTCGGCGTAGGGCTTTTCACTGGGTTTTCCCCTTCGGTTTGGACAGGCGCGCAATCGCGTTGGCTTTGCTGTCATCGACGATGATCTGGCCGTTGTCGACCACGATCACCCGATTCACCAGGCTCAATACACTCATGCGGTGCGTGGCGATAATCAGCGTGCGATGGGCCGCCCAGCGGTCGAGGTTGCGGATCAACTGGCGCTCGGTCGCTTCATCCAGGGACGCGGTGGGCTCGTCGAGCAACACGATATGCGGTTGGCGAATCATCAGCCGCGACAGCAGCAGCGACTGACGCTGCCCGCCCGACAGGCCCAGGCCACCTTCCAGGATCATGTGGTCCAGGCCGTCGGCGAACTTGCCGATGAAGTCGCCCGCACCGGTCAGCGCCAGGGCCTGGAGGATTTCCTGATCGCTGGCATGCGGCGCCCCCATGATCAGGTTGTCGCGCAGCGTGCCGTGGAACAGCCGCGAGTTTTGTGTCATCAGCCCCACGTCACGGCGCACGTCGGCGGGGTCGATGTGGCTGAGGGCAACGCTATCCAGGCTGATGGTGCCAGCCTTGAGGTCGAGCATCCCGGCCAATGCCTGCAACAGCGTGGATTTACCCGCGCCGTTACGCCCCAGAATCGCGATGCGCTCGCCCGGCTGGATCTTCAGGTCGGCCACACGCAGCGCCGGTACGGGGGCATCGTCGGAATACTGGAACGTGGCCTGGCTCAGCGCGTATTGGCCTTTGATCACCGGCAGGTGCACGCGCTTGCTGCCCTCGGGATGGTCCACCGGCAATTCCATGATCCGGTTCAGGCCTTGCAGCGCAACCTTGGCCTGCTGCCAGCGCGTCAGCACCTGGGTGATCTGGGACATCGGCGCCATCATCCGCGACGCCAGGATCGACGCCGCGACAAGGCTACCGGTGGTCATGTCGCTGGCCATGACCATCGGCGCACCGAACACCACCACCACGGCAAACACCGAGCCCTGCACATTGTTGCTCCAGGCCACCAGTTTGTTGGTGAGCAGGCGCAGGCGCAGGCTGGCGTCGCCGCAGGTGGCGTTGTAGTGATTCCATTGTTGCTGGAAGCGCTGTTCGGCCTGCAACGCCTTGATGTCGTCCAGGCCTTGTATGGTCTCCACCAGCATGGCGCTGCGCAACGAGCTTTCACGCATCGACTCATTCGCCAGTGCCGCGAGTTTTTTCTGCGCCAACAGCCCGGGCACTATCAGGAACAGCACAGCCACCATTGGCACCGCCACCAGCGGGCCGGCGATCAACCAGTAGATCACCAGAAACAGCAGGAAGAACGGCAGATCGGCCAGCGCCGTGGCGGTGCTGGAGGTGATCAGCTCACGCAGTTGTTCCAGTTCCTTGAGCTGCGAAATGAACGAGCCGGTGGACTTCGGCCGGGCGCTGTTACGCAAGCGAATGGCATGCCCGAACACCAGGTCGGAAACGCGCAGATCCGCGCGTTTGCCGAGCATGTCGGTGATGCGCACACGGGTGATGCGCATGATGAAATCAAACACCAACGCCAGCATCACCCCGCCAAACAGCACATACAGGGTGGGCATGGATTCGGCCGGGATCACCCGGTCGTACACCTGCATCGAAAACAGTACCCCGGCCAACCCCAGCACGCTGGTGACCAGCGAAGCGAGCATCACATAGCCATAGGGCCGCAGGTCGCGCAGCACGATGTTTTTGAACCACGCCTTCTCATAAGGCTTGATGTAGTCGTCGACACGCCGGTCACGCACTGCCGCCATGGGTCGCAGAATCACGCTCTTGCGCGCTTGCTCCAACAGGTCCTGGCGGGTGAGCCGGCTTTGCAGGCCGCCGTCGCCGCTGTAGGCGATGCCCAGGTTGTCGCCGTCGCCGAGGGTTTCGAGCACACCCACCTGGCCGTCGGCAAATTGCAGCACCACCGGTAATTGGCGCTGCATCAGCGTGGTTTCGCTGAAGTCGGCAATCACGCAGTTCAACCCCGCCTGGCGGGCCATCTGCCGTACCACCTCTTCCACCGAAGCGCCTTCGGTCCATTGTGCAGCGATGCGCACGCTTTGGGCCGAGCATTCCAGGCGGTAATGCCGGGCCACGCTCAGGACGGCCTCCAGCCACACTTCATAATCCACTGCGGGCGCCGGGTTCAGCGGTGTTTGTACTGCGTTGGTTTCGTCCGCAAGCATCACAGCATCATTCATGGCCGAATCTCCACACCTTGCAGGGTGCTGTTGTCCAGGTGGAACGCCGTGCGCAATGCGCCCGTGTTGTAGAGGCAATCGATTTTCAGGCGGCGCAGGTCAGCGGCGGTGTTTTCCCGGTCCATGCGTGCCTGGTGAATTTCCTGCTCGGCATTCAGCAGGTCGAGCAACGGCCGTGTGCCCAGTTCGAGGTACTGCTGGCGATACAGGTCGCGGGTTTCGGAGATGCTGCGCTCACGAAAATCCAGGGTGGATAACCGCTGGCTGAGGCTTGAGATTTGATCCCGCGCTTCCAGCAACCCCTGGCGAACCGCAAGGCGCGCGGCGTCGTTGGCGGCATCGGCGGAACGCAGGGCCTGTTGCGCGGCGGATTTGCGGGCGGTGATTGCGCCACCCTGGTACAGCGGCATTTTCACGTTGAGAAATACGCCATAACGGGTACGGTCGCGGCCGCCGGGGACGTTGCTGTCGTCGTTGTTGTCCAGGTAGTGCGTGATGGACGGGTCCAGCGACACGGTCGGCAACGCCTCGGCACGGGCTTGTGCAATCAGCGCCAGCGCATCGACACGCTGCGCCTGGGCGATCAGCAGGGTCGGCGTGACTGCCGTATCGGGTACCACGCCCACGCAGGATTGCTCCAGGCTTGCCGGAAAACCATTCGCCACGCTCACTGGCGCCTGCGACCCAAGCAGGCTGCTCAACGTGCTGCGCCAGCGATTGAATTGCGCGGTGAATTGCAGTTGCGTCGCCACCGAGGCCTCGACCCGCGAGCGGGCCTGGATCAGGTCCGAACGGGTGCTGGCGCCCATGTCGCTGCGCTTTTTGGCCAGCTCTGCAATCGCCGAAATGCCGTCGATTTGCTCGCGAGCCAGTTGCACCAGCAACTGCGAGCGCTGCAGTTCGATCACGGCGAACGAGGTATCGCGCGCCACCTGATCGATCGACAGCAATACCGACGCCTGGCTGGCACTGACCCGTGCCAGCGCACTGTCGACAGAACTTGAGACCTTGCCGAAGTCGTAGAGCATCTGCGACGCCGACAACGAAAACGCACGGCTCTGGCCGTTGCCCCTCAGGCCGCTGTCGTAGCCGGAGTTGAAGCCACCGCTGACTTGCGGGTAATAACCGGAACGGGCGATGTTCACGTTCTCGTTTTGTTGGTACAGCTGGCCGATCGCCTCGGAAATTGCCGGGTGCCATTCCACCGCCAGTTGAATGGCGCGTGTCAGGTCAAGGTTGCTCGGTATGACGTGCTCGGGTGCCACCGGTGCGCTGACGCCCGTTGGCCCGCCGGGTAAATGTGTGCCCAGGTTGCTCGGGCTGATGATGTTGACGCGTTCTTCATCGTCGATATACGACGCTGCCATGACCGGCGCACGCTCGGGCGCGATCATTGCGACTGCCAGAATTACGGCAGACAGCTGCTTGGCCAAACTCTTTTGCCTCACTGCTAGTCACCTGACTGTTGTCAAACCTGATGAGTACAACAACGGACCGTGACTGACGTCACGGCCCATCGCTGCATTACCGTTGGTAGGGAAAACCGGGCCTTGCGGCCCGGCCGGCAGGGGTGGCGTTACACCACGCTGATGCCGCTCTGTACCCAGAGCTGATGGGTTTCATCTTCCGGACTGGTGTAGATCACGTACTCAAGACCGTTCTCTACCTGGGTCGCACCGGCGCTCCAGTCACCTGTCAGGTGCACGCTGTCCTGATCGTCGCCCTGGATCATCAAGCGATCCGACTCAGGCCCGGTGATGGACACCAGGTCTTCGAGGCTCAGGGTCAGGTCGACGGCGCTGACATCGTTCAGGTCGATGCTGTGCACCCCGCTGACTGTGCCAATCAGGTCGGTGAGGTTGATGGCTGCATCGCCGCCTTCCCACAACAACCCGTCTGCACCCCCGCCAGCATCGACATGGGTGAAGTCGGTGTCGTCGGCCACCACGGCATCGTGGTGATCGCCGTCAACGTTGGCGCCGTCATCCGCCGCCTGGTCCACCGCACTGTGGGCAGCGGCAATGCCGGCACCTTCAGTGGCTGGCGCACCCGGGTTGGCGTCGTCCCAGACCAGGTCGCGATCCGGCGAGTCGATGCGCACGTAGAGGTCGGCGGTGTCTTCCTGGCCGGTTGGCGTGGTGAGCTTGTAGGTGAATTTATCCACCTGGCCAATCTCGTCCAGCGTCAGCCCGGCATGCGGGGTGTAGACGTACTTACCATCGGCAAACACGGTCAATGTGCCGTGGTCACCGTTGATTTTCGTCCCCGTTTGCCCAGGAATCACATAGACCCCGTTGACCAGCACACTGAGTACCGTCAGCGGCGAACCGAGGACATCCGGCCCGGACAAGCTGTCGGACAGCAGGTTGCCAGTCGCATTGCTCATTGCACCGGTCACGAACTCCGTGAGGGAGGTGGTAGTGAGCTTCTGCGCAATGTGCAGCGCACTCAGCGACAGCACGGCACCGGTCGTCCCGGTCACGCGATAGGTCCCGGCATCCAACCCTTGGAACGTGTGGTTCGCCTGGGTAGTGGTCTGCTGCGTGACCCATTCGTTACCGATGAACTTCTGCAGATTGACGGTCGTGCCTGGCAACAACGCAATGCCGGTGACGGTGACGTTGATCGCAAGCTCTGCGGTCGTGCCCGTGGCAACGTTGATCGCTGCACCCGTACCCGAACTGCTGCCGAGCAGTGCCAGGTTGTAGCTCAGGGTCGCCAGGTCGGCCTGGGTGACCAGGTTGACGATGTCGATCTGTGCCGAACCCAGGTCATCATTGGCAACCGTGTTGATCACGCCGGGCGCAGATGGATCGGTAGCGCTCCAGTCCACGTTGACACTCGGGCTGTCGATACGCACATACAAGGTTGCCGAGGCCGAAGCACCGGCACCATTGACCAGGTGATACTCGAAGGCATCCACCTTGCCGATGCTGGCGACATCGCCGTTCGGGGTGTACTTGTACTCGCCGTTGGCGAAGATGGTCAGCTGACCATATTGACCCTGCAGCACCGTGCCGGTGGTGGCGTCGGCATCGACGAATTCGCCGTTGACCTCGACCTGCACCTTCACTGGCCCGCCGGTTCCCGGTTCATCCGGTTTACCGCCAATGCCCGGGTCGGTGATGACGTTGCCGGTGACATCCGGCCCTGCTTCCCCGGTGAAGTCGGTGAGGCTGTCATTGGTGACGCTCAACTTGGCCGTGGCCCCTGCACCAACGCTGACCAGGTTGGGGTCGAGCTTGAGGGTAAAGCGATACTGCCCGGCTTCCAGGCCTTCGATTTTGGCGCTGGAGCTTTGTCCGAACAGTCCCAACAGGTCGAGCAAGCCCGAACCGTTGCTGCCTTGTTGCACCGGCAACCATCCACCGGCACCGTCGCTCACTTCCAGCGTGGCAGTGAAGCCACCGCCCAACAGCGAGACCAGGTCGGCCTGGGCAAACTGCAGGTTCAGCGTTCCGCTGGAACCCTCGGCAACCGAGAACTCCTGCTGCTTGGTGTGATCGCCCAGAATGATGCCGCCGACGCCCAACAGGGTGAACACGCGCATATCGGCCAGGCCGGTGTTGGATGTTACGGGTTTGATGGTTACTTCGCCGGTGGCGAGGTCGTCGAAGGCTTCGAGGTCGGCGTCGGCGTCGGCGTCCGCATCCGCATCCGCATCAGCGTCAGCGTCAGCATCGGCATCGGCATCGGCATCGGCATCGGCGTCAGCATCGGCGTCAGCATCCGCATCCGCATCCGCGTCGGCATCGGCATCGGCATCGGCATCGGCATCAGCATCGGCGTCCGCATCAGCATCGGCATCGGCATCAGCGTCGGCGTCGCCGTCGGCATCAGCGTCAGCGTCAGCGTCAGCGTCGGCATCAGCATCAGCGTCAGCGTCGGCATCCGCGTCGGCATCCGCATCCGCATCCGCATCCGCATCAGCGTCAGCGTCAGCGTCCGCATCGGCATCGGCATCGGCATCCGCGTCAGCATCCGCATCAGCGTCAGCGTCAGCGTCAGCGTCGGCATCAGCATCGGCGTCGGCATCAGCGTCAGCGTCAGCGTCAGCGTCGGCATCAGCATCGGCGTCCGCATCAGCATCGGCATCGGCATCAGCATCAGCATCAGCATCAGCGTCAGCGTCAGCGTCAGCGTCAGCGTCAGCGTCAGCGTCAGCATCAGCATCAGCATCAGCATCAGCATCAGCGTCAGCGTCAGCGTCAGCGTCAGCGTCAGCGTCAGCGTCAGCGTCGGCATCAGCATCGGCGTCCGCATCAGCATCAGCATCCGCGTCAGCATCAGCATCAGCGTCAGCGTCGGCATCGGCATCGGCATCAGCATCAGCGTCAGCGTCAGCGTCAGCATCAGCATCAGCGTCAGCATCAGCATCAGCATCAGCATCAGCATCGGCATCGGCATCGGCATCGGCATCGGCATCGGCGTCCGCATCAGCATCAGCGTCGGCATCCGCATCCGCATCCGCGTCCGCGTCAGCATCAGCATCGGCATCCGCGTCAGCATCGGCATCCGCATCCGCATCAGCGTCAGCGTCAGCGTCAGCGTCAGCGTCCGCATCGGCGTCGGCGTCGGCGTCGGCATCAGCATCAGCATCGGCGTCGGCGTCGGCATCCGCATCAGCATCAGCATCAGCATCAGCATCAGCATCCGCATCAGCATCCGCATCAGCGTCCGCATCGGCGTCGGCGTCGGCATCAGCATCAGCATCAGCATCAGCATCAGCATCAGCATCAGCATCAGCATCCGCGTCAGCATCGGCGTCCGCATCAGCATCAGCATCCGCATCAGCGTCCGCATCGGCATCAGCGTCGGCGTCGGCGTCGGCATCCGCATCAGCATCAGCATCAGCATCAGCATCAGCATCAGCATCCGCGTCAGCATCGGCGTCCGCATCAGCATCAGCATCCGCATCAGCGTCCGCATCGGCATCAGCGTCGGCGTCGGCGTCGGCGTCGGCGTCGGCATCAGCATCCGCGTCAGCATCGGCGTCCGCATCAGCATCAGCGTCGGCATCCGCATCCGCATCCGCATCAGCGTCCGTATCATCAATATCAACAGCGATCACAGAAGCCGGAACAGACTCGTTGCCTGCTGCATCGGTCAATGTAACAGCCAGTGTTTCGCCGTTAACCTGAAGCGGATCCAGGGTGACTTGAAAATTACCGTCGTCGCCGACCGTGCCAGTGCCGATCACGTTGCCATCGGCGTCTTTCACGGTAACGGTCGCGCGCGGTTCGCCCTTGCCGGTGACGGTGCTGCCATCTTCGCCAACCACCAGGTTGGTTGGGGCATCCGGGGCGATGGTGTCCCCCGCGATGACGATGCCTGGCAGGGATTCCTTGCCCGAGAAGTTGCGCAGGAACACGCGTAGCCGCTCGCCATTGATGTGCAGCGAGTTCAGTTGCACCAGGAATGTGCCGTCATCTGCCACTGTTCCGCTGCCGACCACTTCACCAGCATCGTTGAGGACGATGACTTTGTGGGCCGCGGCGCCTTCACCGCTGAGCGTGTCACCCACGTCACTGATTGCCAGGTTGCGCGGCGCAAGCGGTGTCTCAATATCGGCGACAACCAGCGCACCCGGAGCCGACTCATTGCCGGCAGCGTCTTTGAGCGTGATCGCCAGGCTTTCGCCTTCGGGCGCGGGTGTGTCGAGCGAAACCTGGAAATTGCCATCCGCGCCGACGGTGCCCGTACCGATCACGTTGCCGCTGGCATCCTTGATGCTCACGGCAGCGTTCGGTTCACCTTTACCGCTGACAGTTGCGCCATCGGCACTGATCACCAGGTTGGTCGGCGCATCCGGGGCGGTGCTGTCGCCAGCCACCACGGGGCTGGCGGACGATTCATTGCCGGCAGCATCCTTGAGGGTGACTTGCAGGGTTTCGCCATTGGTTTGCGCAGTTCCCAGGGTGACCTGGAAGTTGCCTTCAGCATCCACGGTGCCGGTGCCGAGGACCTCGCCATTGGCATCCTTGATGATCACGGTCGAATTAGGCTCGCCCTTACCGCTGACGGTTGTACCGTCTGCACTGACGGCCAAACCGTTCGGTGCGGCGGGGGCGGTTGTATCACCCGCTACCACAGACGCAGGTTGCGATTCCTGACCCGCTGCATCCTTGAGGACGACTTGCAGGGTTTCGCCATTGGTTTGCGGCTTGTCCAGGTTGACCTGGAAGTTGCCGTCGGTACCCACAGTGCCTGTGCCCAGTACGTTACCGGCGGCATCCTTGACGGTGACTGTGGTGCCAGGCTGACCTTTACCGCTGACCACCGTGCCCGCGCTGTTGACCGATAAACCGGTCGCAGCACCGGGTGCAGGAACTGGCGTTTGATGATGATGGCCACCACCACCGCCACCACCGCTCAATGCCGCGGCGGTACCGCCGACGGCGAGGATGCCCAAGCCCCACAGCACCCAGTCCGGCACCGCACTGTCAGCGGCAATGGCTGCCACACCCAGGTCGTCCAGGGTCGAGATTTCGGTGAAGTTGAAACCCGAATACGGCGTGGAATAGTTGCCGAGCAACAATGTTCCGTCGGCATTTTCCAGTACCAGTTGGTTAGCGGAGCCGTCGGCTCCCACCACAAAAAAGTTCTGAATGGTGATGGTTTCTCCAGACTTTAGAGTGACCACCAGGTTTTGGCCGGACTGTTGAAACGATTGAACGCTTTCTTGTCCGAACGGCAGTTTTACAATGCTGGTTCCCTTGAGGCTGGCGTTGCCAAAGGCATGCTCTGTCGCCGTCCCCGTTGCCTTGTCGACAATAGTTATGTTTTTCATCTCTCACCCGTTTTTTATATGGACACACGTATTTCAGCGCGAGCGAATGCCCACGACGGTAGTTACCGCCGAGCACGAAACTCTTTTTGCGTTTATATAGGACTGGTCAGGATTTACAGCGATCAACCGACGCCGGTTTCTTCACGACATTGCAGACCCACACGCGTGCGCTTGCAACACGCTGACACCGAATGAGGTGGCACATCCTTGGCGTCAGAATAAGCCTGCCCGGGCCTTGGGCTGGACTGCATCGCAGCCCAGAGGTCGAGCAACCGGGAGAGGTGGCGGGCCAGGATGCGGGCTTTTTCAAGTTCCAGGGCGGCCTCGTTCGATGAGGCCGATAGCCCTGGGAAACCCGATGTACGCATCCATTCGCTAGCCATCTCTGACACACCTGCACAACTTTGAAAGTACAACGCTTCGGCGGAAGTTATCGAGACGCAGCAGCCATGACAACGCTCGCAAAACCGATACTAGCGAGGCAATAGTCAACATCAAAGAGAAATGTAAACACGCAATAAACATGGGTGTTTAATGAGGGAAGCCACGACAAACCGAACACACATAACCGAGAAATAAATTATAACGGCATGATAATCGAGCGCCCCATGGACACTCACCAAATGAATAACCCATGATCAAAAACATGATATTTCAGCGTCACACCTGAAACTTGTAAAAGTTTATTTCACAACTATAACAATGCAAAAAAACCTTATCCCTAGGCATTAGTCGATAAGTAATACCGCCCTCCCACAAACGTCGCGAAGGGGTTTATTCAGGCCAAAAAAAAGCACCAGTAGTGAGCTGGTGCTGGAAGGTCTACGCAGTAAAAATCAGGGGCCCACAGTGAAGAAGGACAATTGCCCTACTTTGGTTTTCGATAGCTGTTGATGATCGCCGAGAAGTCCTTGCCCCCTTCCCCACGTTGGCTCATCGATTGATACAACTGCTGCGCCACTGCGCCGAGGATCACCGGCTGGTGTGCCTGGCGGGCCGCTTCAGTGGCCAGTCCCAGATCCTTGAGCATCAGTTCTGCACCAAACCCACCGGTATAACCCCGGGACGACGGCGCCGTCTCGATAATCCCGGGCCATGGGTTGTAGGTGTCCGAACTCCAGCAGCGCCCGGTGGAGCTGTTGATGATTCCCGCCAACACTTGGGTGTCGATGCCCAGCGCATCGCCCAGGGCCATGGCTTCGCTGACGCCGACCATGGTGATACCCAGCAGCAGGTTGTTGCAGATCTTGGCGATTTGCCCGGTGCCGACTTCGCCGCAATGGACGATGTTGCGGCCCATCTGCGCCAGCACCGGTTGCAGGGTGGCGAACAGTTCCGGGGTGGCGCCGACCATGAAGGTCAACGTCCCGGCCTGGGCACCGCCGGTGCCGCCGGACACTGGAGCATCCGCCATCACCACGCCTTGTTTCGCTGCCGCCGCCGCTACATCGCGGGCGGTCTGCGGGTCGATGGTGCTGCAATCCACCGCCGGCACGCCTTTGCCGATGCCGGCGAGCACGCCGTCTTCACCGAGCCACACACTGCGCACATGGGCCGCAGCCGGGAGCATGGTCACCACCAACTCGGCGCCTTCGGCTGCCGCGCGCGGTGAAGCGCTGATGGTGCCGCCCAGTTCCGCCAGTTCCTTGAGCACGGTCTGGTTCAGGTCGAACAGGTTCAGCGCATGGCCAGCCTTGATCAGGTTGCGCGCCATCGGCGCGCCCATGTTGCCCAGGCCGATAAATGCAATCTTCATGGTCGTCTCCTCGATCAGCGCAGGTTGATGGTGGTGTTGACGCCATCGTTGACGCTGTCGTCGTCGAACCAGCGGCTGGTGACGGTTTTGGTCTGGGTGTAGAACTGCACCACTTGCTTGCCGTACGGGCCCAGGTCGCCGAGTTTCGAACCACGGGAACCGGTGAAGCTGAAGAACGGAACCGGCACGGGGATCGGGATGTTGATGCCGACCTGGCCCACATCGATTTCGCTCTGGAATTTACGCGCTGCCGCGCCGCTCTGGGTGAACAGGCCGGTGCCGTTGCCGAACGGGTTGGCGTTGACCAGGGCGATGGCTTGGTCGAGGGTGTCGACTTCCAGCACCACCAGCACCGGGCCGAAGATTTCCTGGGTGTAGATCTGCATGTCGGTGGTCACGCCGGAGAACAACGTCGGGCCGACGAAATTGCCGTCCTCGAAGCCCGGCACCTTGATGCCGCGGCCATCCAGCTCCAGCTTGGCACCTTCTTTTACGCCGCTTTCGATCAGGTCGAGAATGCGTGCCTTGGCGCGCTTGGAGATTACCGGACCCACATCGGTACCGGCTTCGCTGCCGGCGTTCACCTTGAGCTTTTGCGCCAGGGCCTTGAGGTCCGGCAGCCATTGCTTGGCCGCGCCTACCAGCACCACCACGGAAGTTGCCATGCAACGCTGACCCGCCGCACCGAAACCGGCACCGACCAGGGCGTTCAGGGTTTGTTCGCGATTGGCATCCGGCAGCACCACGGCGTGGTTCTTGGCGCCCATCATCGATTGCACGCGCTTGCCGTGTTTACCGGCGAGGTCGTAGACGTGAGTCCCCACGGCGGTCGAACCGACGAAGGACACGGCCTTGATATCTTTGTGGGTGCACAGCGCATCCACCACGTCCTTGCCGCCGTGAACCACGTTCAGCACACCGGCTGGCACCCCGGCTTCCAGCGCCAGTTCAACCAGCAGCAGGGTCGACAGCGGGTCCTGTTCCGATGGCTTGAGTACGAACGTGTTACCGCAGGCAATGGCCATCGGGAACATCCACAGCGGAATCATCGCCGGGAAGTTGAACGGGGTGATGCCGGCGCACACGCCGATCGGCTGGCGTAGGGTGTAGGTGTCCACACCGCCGGCGACGTTTTCAGCGAATTCGCCCATCTGCAGGGTGCCGATGGAGCACGCGTGCTCGACCACTTCCAGGCCACGGAAAATGTCGCCTTCAGCGTCGGCAATGGTCTTGCCCTGCTCGGTACTCAGGACCACGGCGATGCGCTTGGAGTGCTCGCGGATCAAGGCTTGCAGCTTGAGCATGATGCGCATGCGTGCACCGATCGGCGTCAGCTTCCAGGTCTGGAAGGCGCGATGGGCGGCGTCGATGGCAGCGTTGACTTCTTCAGGGGTGGAAAACGGTACGCGGGCCAGCACTTGCTGGGTAGCGGGGTTGACGATGTCTTGCCATTCGGTGGTCCTGGATTCGACCCACTCGCCGTTGATCAGCAGCTTGACCTGTTTTACGGAAATATCGGCAGATGCGTTCATGTGGTCTCCAATTCTTGTAGGTATGCAGAGAACCAAGGCGTTGAATCGCCTTGAGGATGAGGCGTTCGGACTGTTTTTGGAGTATAGATGTGCAAACTTCTAATAAGAACGCACATAAAAGCCGGTCCAATATGCAAAAAAACATCACGTCACTGGGCTCCCTGAACTGGGATGACCTGAAGTTTTTCCTCGAAGTCGCGCGTACCCGCAAGGCCAGCGTCGCTGCCAAGCGCCTGGCGGTGGACTACACCACGGTGTCGCGGCGCATCAGTTCCCTTGAAGGATCGTTGGGCACTCTCCTGTTTGAAAAGTCCCGGACCAACGGCTTCGTATTGACCACCGAAGGCCAGCGCCTGCTGGGCTACGCCGAGTCCATCGAAAGCACGTTGCACATGGCCTGCGAACAGGTTTCCGGGTCCGGCGTGGCGCTGTCCGGCCACGTGCGCATGGGCTGCACCGAAGGGTTCGGCAGCTTCTTCGTCACCCCGCAACTGAGCCACTTCGTCGACACCTACCCGGCGATCTCGGTGGACATCCTGCCCCTGCCCCACTTCATCAGCCTGTCCAAGCGCGAGGCGGATATCGTCATCGCCCTGGAACGGCCGGAGCATGGGCCGTACGTGTGCTGCAAGCTGTGCGACTACAAGCTGCAGCTGTACGCGACGCAGGAATACCTGGACCAGCACCCGCCCATCCGCCGGGCGGCGGACCTGGCCGAGCATCCGTTTATCAGCTACGTGGATGATTTAGCGTTCAGTTCGGAGCTGCTGTACCTGGCCAATGTGGTGCCCGGCGCCAGCGCCAGTTTGCGCAGCACCAGCGTGATTGCGCAGTACGTGGCGGCGCAGCAAGGGCGCTCGCTGGCGATCCTGCCGTGCTTTTTGGCGGCACAGGACCCGCGGTTGCTGCCGGTGCTTTCGAAGGAGATAAACATTACGCGGCAGTTCTGGATGTACTGCCGCGAGGACTTGAGGAAGTTGAAACGGATCACCCTGCTGTGGGATTACATCCGTGAGGTGACGGAGCAGAATCAGCCGTTGTTGATGGGGGAAACGCGGGAGATGGTGTTTGCCGATTAAATAAAATGTGGGAGCCGGGCTTGCCCGCGATAGCAGTGTGTCAGTCACCCAATACATCAACTGATCCACCGCCATCGCGGGCAAGCCCGGCTCCCACGTTGATTGCATTCCAACTCGAACTGCCCGAAAGCCAGACTAGTCCGCAATCACCACAATCGACACCCGGCGATTCTCGGTTCGCCCCGCCGCTGTCGCGTTGGACGCCACCGGCTCGCTGCTGCCCAGTCCGCGCAGTTGTACGTTTTCTTCTTTCATCCCAACGCCTGCCAACACGTGCGCGACGCTTTTGGCTCGGCGCAGGGACAGTTGCTGGTTGTAGGTTTCCTTGCCCGAGGCGTCGGTGTGGCCGTCGACCCGCACGCGCTCAATGCCCACGCCCAGCAGCGCCTTGCCGATGCGCTGGACGATCTCGGTGCTGGGGGCATTCAGACTTTCGACGTCGCTGCCAAACAGCACCTTGCCCGAGAGGCCGAAGGCCCAGCCTTCGTCAGTCAGTTCAAAACCCTGCTGTTTGAGCACGGCGATTTGCGCCGGTGTCAGGCCTTTGGGCGGCGGGGTCTGGCAGCCGCTCAGGGCGAGCAGAGCCACGAGCAAGGTGATGAATAAAAAGCGTGCGGTCGAGAACAAGGGATCAACTCCTGTGTTGAACGTCGGCGGCGGGGGACTCCGATTCCGCCGTTTGCTGGCCACCCTGGGAAAGCCGTTTGGCCTGGTACATCGCCGCATCGGCGGCGTTGAGCAGGTTACCGGGGGTGGCGCCATGATCGGGGTAGACGGCGATGCCGATACTGAGTGAGGTCAATACGTGGGCGTCGCCGGGCAGCGCAATGGGCGCGTCCATGCTGGCGATGATTTTTTCGGCAATGCGCTGGGCGTCCTCAAGTCGGTGCAGAGGCGACAGCAAGATGGCGAATTCATCGCCGCCCAGGCGTGCCACCAGGTCGTCTTCACGCAGTTGCGCACGAATGCGCGTAGCCACTGCCACCAATACCGCATCGCCGGCGGCGTGGCCGAAGTTGTCGTTGATGTCTTTAAAGCG
Organism: Pseudomonas sp. KK18; assembly: GCF_037094675.1. Lineage (NCBI taxonomy): Bacteria > Pseudomonadati > Pseudomonadota > Gammaproteobacteria > Pseudomonadales > Pseudomonadaceae > Pseudomonas > Pseudomonas sp. KK18. Next base: position 832,426 of record NZ_CP146605.1, on the reverse strand, counting down.
GTCGCTGTCGAGGAACAAGACCGCTACTTTCTCGTTGAGCTTGGCGGCGCTGCGCAGGGCGCGGATCAGCCGACCTTCGAAGAACGCACGGTTGGGCAGCCCGGTCAGGCTGTCGTGGCTGGCCTGGTGGGCGAGGGTTTCGTTTTCGCTTTGCAGGTGGGTCTGCCAGGCCTCCAGTTCGTCGAGCAGGGCATTGAAGTCATTGCCCAGGCTGTCGAGTTCGGCGATTTTCGCCGGCGGTACGCGTCGGTCAAAGGCCCGCTCGCTTCGGGCGGCGTGGGCTACCGAGGCCAGGCTGTGCAACGGTCCGGTGATGCCGCGTAACAAACGCCGCGCCAGGTACAGTGCAACCCAGGCGCTGAGGGCGGTGCACACCAGAATCCCGGCCAGGCCGCTGAGCAGGAAGCGCAACAGGCTGCCGCCGTGGCCGGTCAGGTGCACGCTGCCGATGACCTGGCCCTGGTGCAGGATCGGCTGGGTGATGGGTTGTTCGAGCAGGGCATGCGCCAACTGCAGCTCAATCATCGACAGCATCCCGGTTTCAGGGCGCTCCCAATGGGCCAGTTGCTTGCCGTCGACGTTGAAGACTTCCGCCTCGGCCACTTCTTCCTCCGAGGCGATCACGCCCAACGCCTCGGTGGCCGCCGCGCTGTCGTTGAACACCACGGCCGCTTCCACGGTGTAGTTGATGGAGCGGGCGATCAGGTGCAGGTTGTGGTCGGCATACACCCGCAGCGCGAGCACGCCGAGCAGGGTCAGGGAAATACTGGCCATGCTGACGGCCATCAGCGCCAAGCTCAGGTGCCCGCGCCCGATCACTGAACGCAAGGTTGGACGCACTGGCGCCTTATCGACACTCATGACCCCGGCGCTCGACGTCGGGACAGCTGCAGCACACTCGGATGAATGCGCACACCGCTACGGGCAACGGAATCCAGGTTGACCTCGAACGACACCTGCTCGTCGGCTACCCGCAGGCAGAACAGGCTGCCCACGGTGCATTGGTCGCCGCCTTCGCTGATGCTGAGCACCGGATGGCCGATCAATGCCGCGAACAGGCGGCTGCGCTCGTCGCTGGTCAATTGGCCGATGTACACGGCATCGCAGGCATTGGCGATGTCTGGATGGTCGGCCAGCAAACGCTGCACCACTACCGGACGGCCGGTAGCCTGGGTGGTGCCTTTGACCAGGTCATCGGTGTATTGGGTTGGCCCGACGATGCACAAACGCAATTGCGCGGGCTCTACCGGCCAGCGGGCGTAACTGAGAATTCCCAGGACCACTTGGGTGACGGCCTTGGCCCGCTGATCGGCCATGCCGGCAGGCGGCTGGGCAAAAACGAGGGGCGTGAACACGCACAGAAGCGCCAACAGCAGCATTCGTCTCCAGCTCAAACTTCGCTCTGTGGGCGAGACAGCCACGTTCATGCAGCGATTCTCTTTGATCTTCTCGGGATGATGCCGCAACGATAGCACAACGGCGGAAAACCCCCGAGGCGACACCTAGGAGGATTCCGACATTTTATTAAGAAAAATCACACATTTGGATCAGAAAATTTAGATGACTCATTGGTCAGCTTCTTTGACGATCAAGTGCCCAGTTCCAGCATCAGCCCACTCAAGCGTTTCACCTTACGGCTCACCGCCTCTTCGAATACGCCCCCCCGGGGTTCGATCAGGCTGAACCAGTCCTTGGCGCGGGTGATGCCGGTGTAGATCAGCTCTTTGGTAAGCACCGGGTTCAAGGCGTCCGGCAAAATCAGTGCGGTGTGGGTGAATTCAGAGCCCTGAGATTTATGCACCGTCATCGCGTAGACGGTTTCGACGTCGTTGAGCCGGCTGGGCAACACAAACCGTACGCCGCCCTGGCCATCGTTGCGCGGGAACGCGACGCGCAGAACCTGCGGCCCACCGTCGCTTTCGGGCAGCTTGAGGGCGATACCGATATCGCCGTTCATCAGGCCCAGGCCGTAATCGTTGCGAGTCATCAACACCGGACGCCCTTCGTACCATTGCTGGTCGCTGTCGATCAGCCGGGCCTTGAGCAGCGCGGCGGTGATGCGCAGGTTCAAGCCCTCCACGCCCCATGGGCCCTTGCGTACGGCGCAGAGCAGCTGGAAAGCGTCGAAGGCTTTCAGCAGCTTTTGCGCCCAGAGCGTCCAGGCCTCGTCATCCCGTGGCGTGTCCAGGGACGGACGCGCGGTCTGCAGCAGTTTCAGGTAATGGCGATAACCGTGGGCACCGTCGCCATGGCCGTCCAGCACCAGGCGCTCCAGGGCATGGTCGTGCTCGCCCTTGAGGCCGACGCAAAACAGGTCGGCATGGCTGCGGGCAGCCAGCAGTTTGCGGGCCTGCTCAGGGTTTTGCTGGTTGACCCAGCGGGCCAGCTGGCCAATGCCGCTGCCTTCGCCGAAACGCCGCGAGTAACGCAGCATCACCACTTGTTGCGCCAAGGGGTGGCTACCGTCGAGGTCTTCCTGCAGGCCGCTGGCGCCGAGGTCTTCGCCGCTGACCTGTTGCAGCCACTGGCGGGTTTGCGGGCTGTAGAAACCGGCTTCGGCGTCGCGGCACAAATCCCCCAGCACCGCCCCGGCTTCAACCGAGGCCAACTGGTCCTTGTCACCCAGCAGTACCAGGCGAGCATGGGGTGGCAAGGCGTCCAGCAGGTTGGCCATCATTTCCAGGTCGATCATCGAGGCTTCGTCCACTACCAGCACATCCAGGGGCAACGGATTGCCGATGTGATGCCGGAAGTGTCGGGTGCCGGGACGGCTGCCGAGCAAACGGTGAACGGTGGTGACCTGGGTCGGAATTTTTTCCTTCACCGCATCAGGCACTTTCAGAGACAGCACTTGCTGGCTGATGGACTCGGTCAAGCGCGCGGCCGCCTTGCCGGTGGGCGCCGCCAGACGGATGCGCAACGCGCTGCCCGCTTCCACGGCGGGGGCCTGCAACAGTGCAAGCAAACGCACCACCGTGGTGGTCTTGCCGGTACCCGGCCCGCCGGTGACGATGCTGAATGCACCGCGGGTGGCCAAGGCGCAGGCGAGTTTTTGCCAGTCGACAACACCGTCTGGCGGGGCCTGGTCGAACAGGCGATTCAGGCGTTCGGGCAGATCGGCGGCAACGCTTTCCCGGGTGGCGAGTCGCAGGCGCAAAGCGCTGTCGATGCGCCGTTCGTAGGTCCAGTAGCGGCGCAAGTACAGGCGCTTGCCCGACAGCACCAGTGGCCGGCTTTGCGCCTCCTCGCTGCCGTCGACGGCCAGTGCCACCAGACGGCTGGCGGCCAGGGCATGGCACCAATGGGCGCCGTCCAGGCCGTCGAGCAACTGCGATGGCAGCAGCATGACGCCGGTTTGCACATCGCCTTCGGGTGGCAGCGACAGAGCGAAATCCGGGGCCTTGAGGGTTTCGAACAGGTCCAGGCATACATGGCCATGGCCCAGTTGGTGGCTGGTCAGGGCCGCGGCCAGCAGGACTAAAGGATCAGCCTGCGGATCGAGTTCGTGGAGGAAGCCGACAAAGGCCTTGTCCAGCGCGCGCAACCAGCCGCGCTGCACCCAGAGATCGAGCAGTTGCACCAGGTCGGCGGCGCGGCTGAGGGGCGTCAGCTCCTCAAGCGGTAACGGCGACAGGCTCATAGCAGCTCTCCTTGTTCCCAGGCGGGCTCGGCCTTGGGTGGCAGCGGTTTGCCCTGGAACAGCAGGTCCAGGCTTTCGATCAATTCCCGGGGTGGTCGGGTGAAATACGCGCCCTGGCTCGCGGAATGGGTGCCCCGCAGGAACAGGTACAACGCGCCGCCGACGTGACGGTCGTAGTCGTAATCCGGCAGCCGCGCCTTCAGCTGGCGATGCAGGGCCAGCAGGTAAAGTACGTATTGCAGGTCGTAACGATGGTCGAGGATCGACAGTTCCATGGCCTGCTGCGTGTAGGCCGAATCATCGGGACCAAGCCAATTGGATTTGTAGTCGGCCACGTAGTAGCGGCCTTCGTGCTCAAAGGTCAGGTCGATAAAACCCTTGAACATGCCATTGAGCAGCACCGGTTCGGCGGCCACGCGGGATACGCCATTGTGAGTGTGCTGGCACACCAGTTTGTCGAGTGCGAGGACGTCGACCTTGTGGCTGGCAAACCAGAACTCCATTTCGATCTGGTACTGCCGCAACTCGCTAAGGGCCACCTGCCCGTTGCCCAGCGGCAACCGGGCTTGCAACAGATGCCCGAGCCAACCGCCGAGTGTGCCGATCCAGCCTTCCCAGCCGCGTCGGTTGCAGCGGCGGGCGACCGCATCTTCGATGGCCTCCGGGGTAACATTGAAGCCTTCGCCGCCCGCCCATTCCAGCAGGCCATGGAGAAAGGTGCCGGGATTCGGCCCGCGTGGGAAACGGTGAATATCGCCACCGGAAGCCGGCACTTCGCGTGGGGCATCCGGGTCGAGGCGTTCGTCATCGAACAGCTTCTGCGCTTGTGGGCTTTCCGGCGCTTCGAGGCTCGCCGCACTCATGCTCTCGCCGATACGCAGCGCACTGTAGGAAGCGATCCACCAGTTTTCTGCCGCCTTGCGCTTGGGCAGCAGCGGCGCGAGCAAGGTGGCTTCGTTACGCGGCGGGTGGAATACGACCGCATCGGCCTCGGGCATTTCTGCGTAATGCAGTGCCGGGCAACCTTCCTGCAGGTCAAGCAACCAGCGGGCCAGGCCGCCGGACTCGCCAAGTGCGGCGCCGCCGCCGAGCAAGTAGCCCAGGGCCGACAGGTGCAGCACCGAGCTGTTGTTATTGCCACGCTTGAGGTCGGCGATGCCCAGCCAGCAGGCGTGTTTGGCGCGGGTCAGCGCCACGTAAAACAGACGCAAGTCTTCGGCCAGGCGCTCATCGTCGGCTTGGGCGATCAACTCGGCGGTGGGCCTGAGGCTGACCTGGGATTTGCCGTTTGCGTCGTGGTAATGCAACGGCAGGCGGCTGCCATCAACCGGTTTTGCCGAGCAAATGAACGGCAGGAAAACCAGGTCGTATTCCAGCCCCTTGGATTTGTGGATCGTTACCACTTTGACCAGCTGTTCATCACTTTCCAGGCGCAGGATCTGCTCTTCACCGGCCTGGCCGGAAAGCGCGAGATGTTCGGCCAGATGGCGAATCAGCGCTTGTTCACCGTCCAGCTCTGCGGCCGCCTGTTGCAGCAATTCCGAGAGGTGCAACAGGTTGGTCAATACCCGCTCGCCATCGCCGCGGGTGATCAGGGTTTGCGGCAATTTGAAGTCGTGCAACAGGCGCCGCAGCATCGGCAGCACGCCTTGGGTGCGCCAGATCGTACGGTAATCGCGGAACTGCATTACGCGTTGTTCCCACGCCAGTTCGTCCTGGTTCAGACGCTCCAGTTCGGGCAGCGACAGGTTCAAGGTGACGCAAGCCAGGGCGGCGCGCAGTGGGCGCTCGACGTCCGGCTCGGCACAGGCCTTGAGCCAGGCCAGCAGGTCGTGGGCTTCCTGGGCGGCGAACACGGAATCCTTATCGGAGAGGTAAACGCTGCGCACGCCACGGGTAGCCAGTTCACCGCGCACGGCCTGGGCTTCCTTGCCGTCGCGCACGAGGATGGCGATGTCTGACGGCAGCACGCCTTTGAAGCTAGCGTCTTTGCCGAGGAATCCGGCAGTTCCCTGCTGGCCGCCATTGAGTAACGCGACGATTTGACTGGCACAGGACGCGGCCAACTGTTGGCGGTAGAGCACGCCGGAGATCGGCTGGTCGGTGGGTAGATGCCAGAGATTCAGCGCAGGCAACGTCTGACCGTTGACCTGCAGTTGTTCCTTACGGCCTTGGGACAATACCGACTGGAACGGCACCGGATTCGTACCGTCTGGTTCACGGAACAGGAACGCTCCACGGCCTTTTTCTGCGCGCTGGAATACGTGGTTTACCGCCTCGACCATGGCGTGGCTCGAACGGAAGTTGGTGCCCAGGGTGTGATGGCGGCCGGTGGTGGACTGGCGCGCGCGCAGGTAGGTGTAGATGTCGGCGCCACGGAAGGCGTAGATCGCCTGCTTTGGGTCGCCGATCAGGAACAGGCCGCTGTCGAGGTGGTTTTCTTCGATGCGGTAGATACTGTCGAAGATGCTGTATTGCACCGGGTCGGTGTCCTGGAATTCGTCGATCAGGGCGACCGGGAATTGCTCGCGGATCACGCTGGCCAAACGCTCGCCGCCGTCGGCTTGCAGGGCGGCGTTGAGGCGGATCAGCATGTCGTCGAAGCCCATTTCGGCGCGCCGGCGCTTTTCTTCTTCGAAGCGTTTTCCCACCCAGCCGGCGGCGTGTTGCAGCACAGCAGCATCGGGCGTTGGCAGGGCGTCGAGGCTGGCCTTGAGACTGGCCATGGCGTCGATACCCGGATGGCGGGGTGGTTCGCCTTTCCAGGCTTCGGCCATGCCGTCGGGGGTCAGGCGGGTGAAACCGGTGCCGATGTCCAGTTGTTCGAGAGACTCGTCAGCTGCCCAGGCGCTGATTTTTTCGAACCAGGGTTCAAAGTAACGGGCTTGCATCTTGCGACCATCGACGGCTTTGGCGGCGACGGCCTGCAGGCAAATGTTGCGCAATTCTTCTGCCCATTGTTGCCAGGGTGCCTTGAGCGCGACGAGGGCTTGGCGGCGCTCTTGCAGGCATTCGTTGATCAGCTCGGCGGGGTCACGCGTTTCATCCGTGGGCCGCTCGCTGCCGAACAGCGCGCGTACCCGTGGCATCAGGGCCGCCGGGCCGCCCCAATTGTTGCGCACCCAGTTCAGCGCATCGTCGTGCATCGGGTAGCAGAACAGCCGCCAGTAGTCGCGCAGCACTTCGCCGAGCAGGTCGCTGTGGTCGGTCTCCAGGGTCTGGGTGAACAGGCTCCCGCTGTCGAAGGCGTGCTCGCGCAGCATGCGCTGGCACCAGCTGTGAATGGTCGAGACGGCGGCTTCATCCATCCACTGGGCGGCGATGTCCAGGCGATTGGCGCAGCCGGGCCATTGTGCGGGGCTGTATTGGTCGCGCAGTTCGGCGATCAACGCGTCGGGTTCTTCGATTTCTTCGCGGAAAAAACGCGCGGCTTCTGCCAGGCGGATTCGGATGCGTTCACGCAGCTCTTTGGTGGCGGCATCAGTAAAGGTCACGACGAGAATTTGCGGCGGCAGCAACTCGCGGCCGAAGCCCGATTCGTCCCCTCCGTGGCCGAGTACCAGACGCAGGTAGAGCGCTGAGATGGTAAATGTCTTGCCTGTGCCGGCACTGGCTTCGATCAGTTGGCTACCCTTGAGCGGGAAGGCCAGGGCCAGGGGTTTTGTACCGCTCATGCGCTGGCCTCCGCGCTGGTGAGTGATCGCCAGGGAGCGTTGATCAACGGTCGATAGAGGGTTTCGCACCAGCCTTCGAACTCTTCGCTGGCCATCAAGGCGGCGTAGTCGGGGTACTGTCGGATGAGCGCAGGGCTTTCACGGCGCTCGCCGTCGCTGGTTTGGCCGTCGCCTTCGTAGGCTTTGCTGGCGGCGGCTTGCGCTTTGGCCGGGTCGGTTTGACCGAGCCAGGCGAATGCGGTTTTAACGGCGACCGGCAGTGGTTCGCTCATGCCGGTTTTCCAGGCGAGCAGCAGGTTGCCGAGGAGCTCCCGGGATGTGGCTTGCTCAAGTGGGGCCAATAGCAGTGTGTCGTCGCTGGCGACCAGGCCGGTACTTAACGGAAGACCGCAGGCGCAGGCCACCAGGTGGTTGACCCATGGGCGAATCAGGCGATGCCACTTACGGGTCTTGATCGAGCCGATGCTGTTGGGGATGGCGGTGACGCTTAGAAAGTCGCCATCGCTGCGTTGATGCAGGCCACTGATCCAACCTTCCAGCTGGATGCCTTGATGCTCAAAACTGATCGGTTCGGCGCTGGTGTGCGCAGTGGGCCAAAGTGCCAGGAGTTGCTGGTAACGCTGCAACAGGTCGGGCAGAGGCTCGATCAGTTCTTTGCGCAGGCATTCGCCGAAACCAACCATCGGCAACAAGCCACTGCCTTGCAGACGCAGGGCCTGGGCGTTGAGGGCTTCGTCGAGGTTGTCGGGGCGGGTGAGTGCCGCCGTGAGCAAACTGTCGCTCAGGCTATAGCGCTGCAGTGCATCGAGGACGAAGGGTTCTTCATCTTCCAGCGGGACTTCGGCGGCTTCGAAAAATACTTTCAGGCGCTGGCTGAAGAAGTGTTTGACCGGGTTGCGCAGGAAGTCTTGCAGTTGGCCGAGGCTCAGCGGTTCTTCCTGGGTGTAGGGTGCGAGGCTGCCGGTATCGGGCACGCTGTCCGGGGTTGCGTGGAGCAACTGCCATTCGCGGGCGTAGCTGAACAGCTTGTCACCTTCATGGAAGTAGCGGGCGCTGAAGGGCTGGAGCGGGTGTTCCTGGGTGGTGGCTTCCAGGAGTGGTTCGCCACTGGTGGTGTGCCAGCCGCTGCCGATGTGGTCGCGCAACTGCCCGATCAGGACCGATGCCGGGCGGTCACTGTTGTCGCGGATACTGCGGCCGACCCAACTGATGTAGAGCTGGTCGCGGGCGGAGAGCAGGGCTTCGAGCAACAGGTAGCGGTCGTCTTCGCGACGTGACCGATCGCCTGGGCGGTAGTCGCTGCCCATCAGGTCAAAGTCCAGCGGCGGTTGTGCGCGTGGGTAGTCGCCATCGTTCATGCCAAGTAGGCAAACCAGCTTGAATGGGATCGCGCGCATGGGCATCAAGGTACAAAAATTGACAGCTCCCGCGAGGAAGCGCTGGGACAGCCGGCCTTGGTCGAGGCCTGCCAGCCAGGCCTCGCGGACTACGGTCAGGGGTAATTCGTCATGCAGTCCGACGGACTCGCAGGTCTCCAGCCAGGTTTCTCTCAGTTGCTCGAGTTGACCCAACAGGTAGTCGTCGTGCTCGTTGCTCGGGAGGAAGAACAACTGCATCAGGTTTTGCAGGCGCTCGCCCCACTCTGTCGGCGCGGCAGGTTGCGAAAGTGCCTGGTGGGCATCGTGCAGCGCATCGAGCAGTGCGACCAGCGGTCCTATCAAGGCCGCATCGAGGCCGCCGATTTCATCGTACGGCTCGATGCCATCGCAGGCAGAGCCCGTACCAACGGCGTAGCCCAGGAGCATGCGACGTAGGCCGAACCGCCAGCTGTTTTGCTCCAGCTCCTGGGGCAAGCCGAGGCCGGCGCGTTGTTCGGCGTTGAGGCCCCAACGGATACCGGCGCCTTCGATCCAGCGGTGCAGGGTCGGCAGGTCGCGTTCCTTGATGGCGAAGCGTTCCCGCAGTGCCGGGACGTCGAGCAGGTCGAGGATTTCGCTGACCGGAAAGCGGCTGTCCGGGAGCTTGAGCAGGTGCTCGACGGCGATCAGTAACGGATCGCGGCCGCGCTGGCCCTGGTCCGTAAGCGTGAACGGAATGAAGCGTAGGTCGCTTCTTTCAAGCTGGCCGAATACGGCGCGAATATGCGGCGCGTAGCTGTCGACGTCGGGGACCATGACGATGATGTCCCGTGGGCGCAGCGTGGGGTCGGCGCTGAAGCGCTGCAGTAACTGGTCGTGAAGAACTTCAACTTCGCGTTGGGCACTGTGGGCGATGTGGAAGCGAATGGAAGTGTCGCGCGCCAGGTCGACGCTTGGCCAGAGTTCACGGGTTTCGTTGAGGGGGCGCAGTTCGAGGATGTCGTCCTGGAGTTGGTTGAGCAAGGTGGTGGGCTCGCTCTCGCTGAACAGGTCGATACGACCGTCACGGAATGCCGAGCGGTAACTGTTGGGGTCGTCGTAGCTGTCCAACAGGTTGATGTAGTCGCGACCTTGCTTACCCCAGGCAGCGAGCAGCGGGTGGGCGTGCTGATGCAGGGTTTGCGGGTCGATGGTGACCGGCATTCCGGCCTTGCGTGCCTGGCGCTTGTATTCGTTTCGGAGCAGGTCTTTGTCGGCGACGATGTCGGACCAGTGATGGCGACAAGGGTTGTGCACACACAGCAGCACCTGGCTGAAACGGGCGAGGCCGGCAAGGGCTTCCAGCGCTTGGGCTGGCAAGGAGGAAATGCCGAAGACGATCACGCGGGAGGGCAGGCCTATCGGTGCCTGCTCCAGGCTATTGATGCGCTCGATAAAGCGTTGGTGAACTCCGGCGCGACTTTGAGCCATGCCCTCCTCTCCTACGTCCAACAGCAGGGCGCGCCATAGTTCGGCTTGCCAGCAGTTGGCCGGGCTCAAAGGTTTGGATTCGCCACGGCCATTGCGCAGTTGATGGCGACCGGCAGCCCAATCTTCCAGCCAGTCGGCACGGTAGACCTGGTATTGGTCGAACAGGTCGGCGAGGCGTTCCGCGAGTTGGTAGCGTTTGCGCAGATCCGTATCGTGGGTCAGGAAGCGTTGCAGGGGTTCGAAATGGGGCTGATCGATCAGCTCCGGCAACAGGCGCATGAGACGCCAGGTCAGTGGGGCTTTATCCAGCAGGGACTTGGGCGGGATTTCGTCTTTGCCCAGGACCATGCGATAGAGCTGCCACATGAAGCTACCGGGAAGCTGCACATCAATAGCGGCAGCGATGCCGCAACCGCCCATGTCGTCGTCTTCAGGGTCTTCAGCCAGCGCCAGTTTCAGCCACTGGGCAATGCCGTTGCTTTGTACCAGGGCGATTTCGTTTTCCAGGGGAGCCAGCGGGTAACGGCGCATCCAGCTGACAACCAGGCTGCGCAGCTCATCCAGGCGGTTGCCGTGAACCACCATGAATCCAGCACTGAGGGACGTCGCATCCGGCATAACGGCTTCCTTGGGAAAAGCAAAATCGAGGGATGGACTTTAGCATTGAAGACAATCGTAGGCTGCAAGTGAGGAACACTTGGAGACGCTCGCCATACTTTCCGACCGCGCAAAACAAAACCCCTGACTGCGTAAGCAATCAGGGGTTCTGGAATTTAATCTTGACGATGACCTACTCTCACATGGGGAAACCCCACACTACCATCGGCGATGCATCGTTTCACTGCTGAGTTCGGGATGGGATCAGGTGGTTCCAATGCTCTATGGTCGTCAAGAAATTCGGGTACTGAGTCGTGGCCAGCTGGCCTCGCTTCAGCAAATTGGGTATGTGATAGCTAGGTGTTTGTAAGATCTCGAACTTTCGGTTCGTTTCGTCTTCACACACCGCAATCTGGTCTCTTCGACGCAAATTGCTTGGGTGTTATATGGTCAAGCCTCACGGGCAATTAGTATTGGTTAGCTCAACGCCTCACAGCGCTTACACACCCAACCTATCAACGTCGTAGTCTTCGACGGCCCTTCAGGGAACTCAAGGTTCCAGTGAGATCTCATCTTGAGGCTAGTTTCCCGCTTAGATGCTTTCAGCGGTTATCTATTCCGAACATAGCTACCCGGCAATGCCACTGGCGTGACAACCGGAACACCAGAGGTTCGTCCACTCCGGTCCTCTCGTACTAGGAGCAGCCCCTCTCAAATCTCAAACGTCCACGGCAGATAGGGACCGAACTGTCTCACGACGTTCTAAACCCAGCTCGCGTACCACTTTAAATGGCGAACAGCCATACCCTTGGGACCGGCTTCAGCCCCAGGATGTGATGAGCCGACATCGAGGTGCCAAACACCGCCGTCGATATGAACTCTTGGGCGGTATCAGCCTGTTATCCCCGGAGTACCTTTTATCCGTTGAGCGATGGCCCTTCCATACAGAACCACCGGATCACTAAGACCTACTTTCGTACCTGCTCGACGTGTCTGTCTCGCAGTCAAGCGCGCTTTTGCCTTTATACTCTACGACCGATTTCCGACCGGTCTGAGCGCACCTTCGTACTCCTCCGTTACTCTTTAGGAGGAGACCGCCCCAGTCAAACTACCCACCATACACTGTCCTCGATCCGGATAACGGACCTGAGTTAGAACCTCAAAGTTGCCAGGGTGGTATTTCAAGGTTGGCTCCACGCGAACTGGCGTCCACGCTTCAAAGCCTCCCACCTATCCTACACAAGCAAATTCAAAGTCCAGTGCAAAGCTATAGTAAAGGTTCACGGGGTCTTTCCGTCTAGCCGCGGATACACTGCATCTTCACAGCGATTTCAATTTCACTGAGTCTCGGGTGGAGACAGCGCCGCCATCGTTACGCCATTCGTGCAGGTCGGAACTTACCCGACAAGGAATTTCGCTACCTTAGGACCGTTATAGTTACGGCCGCCGTTTACCGGGGCTTCGATCAAGAGCTTCGCGTTAGCTAACCCCATCAATTAACCTTCCGGCACCGGGCAGGCGTCACACCCTATACGTCCACTTTCGTGTTTGCAGAGTGCTGTGTTTTTAATAAACAGTCGCAGCGGCCTGGTATCTTCGACCGGCATGAGCTTACGGAGCAAGTCCTTCACCCTCACCGGCGCACCTTCTCCCGAAGTTACGGTGCCATTTTGCCTAGTTCCTTCACCCGAGTTCTCTCAAGCGCCTTGGTATTCTCTACCCAACCACCTGTGTCGGTTTGGGGTACGGTTCCTGGTTACCTGAAGCTTAGAAGCTTTTCTTGGAAGCATGGCATCAACCACTTCGTCATCTAAAAGATAACTCGTCATCAGCTCTCGGCCTTAGAATCCCGGATTTACCTAAGATTCCAGCCTACCACCTTAAACTTGGACAACCAACGCCAAGCTGGCCTAGCCTTCTCCGTCCCTCCATCGCAATAACCAGAAGTACAGGAATATTAACCTGTTTTCCATCGACTACGCTTTTCAGCCTCGCCTTAGGGACCGACTAACCCTGCGTCGATTAACGTTGCGCAGGAAACCTTGGTCTTTCGGCGTGGGTGTTTTTCACACCCATTATCGTTACTCATGTCAGCATTCGCACTTCTGATACCTCCAGCAAGCTTCTCAACTCACCTTCACAGGCTTACAGAACGCTCCTCTACCGCATCACCCGAAGGTGATACCCGTAGCTTCGGTGTATGGTTTGAGCCCCGTTACATCTTCCGCGCAGGCCGACTCGACTAGTGAGCTATTACGCTTTCTTTAAAGGGTGGCTGCTTCTAAGCCAACCTCCTAGCTGTCTAAGCCTTCCCACATCGTTTCCCACTTAACCATAACTTTGGGACCTTAGCTGACGGTCTGGGTTGTTTCCCTTTTCACGACGGACGTTAGCACCCGCCGTGTGTCTCCCATGCTCGGCACTTGTAGGTATTCGGAGTTTGCATCGGTTTGGTAAGTCGGGATGACCCCCTAGCCGAAACAGTGCTCTACCCCCTACAGTGATACATGAGGCGCTACCTAAATAGCTTTCGAGGAGAACCAGCTATCTCCGAGCTTGATTAGCCTTTCACTCCGATCCACAGGTCATCCGCTAACTTTTCAACGGTAGTCGGTTCGGTCCTCCAGTTAGTGTTACCCAACCTTCAACCTGCCCATGGATAGATCGCCCGGTTTCGGGTCTATTCCCAGCGACTAGACGCCCTATTAAGACTCGCTTTCGCTACGCCTCCCCTATTCGGTTAAGCTCGCCACTGAAAATAAGTCGCTGACCCATTATACAAAAGGTACGCAGTCACAGAACAAAGTCTGCTCCCACTGCTTGTACGCATACGGTTTCAGGATCTATTTCACTCCCCTCTCCGGGGTTCTTTTCGCCTTTCCCTCACGGTACTAGTTCACTATCGGTCAGTCAGTAGTATTTAGCCTTGGAGGATGGTCCCCCCATATTCAGACAAAGTTTCTCGTGCTCCGTCCTACTCGATTTCATGACTAAGAGATTTTCGCGTACAGGGCTATCACCCACTATGGCCGCACTTTCCAGAGCGTTCCGCTAATCTCAAAGCCACTTAAGGGCTAGTCCCCGTTCGCTCGCCACTACTAAGGGAATCTCGGTTGATTTCTTTTCCTCAGGGTACTTAGATGTTTCAGTTCCCCTGGTTCGCTCCATACACCTATGTATTCAGTGTAAGGTAACCATCTTATGATGGCTGGGTTCCCCCATTCAGACATCTCCGGATCAAAGTCTGTTTGCCGACTCCCCGAAGCTTTTCGCAGGCTACCACGTCTTTCATCGCCTCTGACTGCCAAGGCATCCACCGTATGCGCTTCTTCACTTGACCATATAACCCCAAGCAATCTGGTTATACTGTGAAGACGACATTCGCCGAAAATTCGCAATTACTTACAAATTTTACCTTAGCCTGATCCGTTACCAGTGAAAGTAACGTTCAGTCTATCTTTCTATCACATACCCAAATTTTTAAAGAACGATCTAATCAAAGACTAGAAATCAATATTCATTGGCGAATATTCATTTCTAAACTCTAACAGTAGAAACAGTTAATGGTGGAGCCAAACGGGATCGAACCGTTGACCTCCTGCGTGCAAGGCAGGCGCTCTCCCAGCTGAGCTATGGCCCCATAACAAAATTGGTGGGTCTGGGCAGATTCGAACTGCCGACCTCACCCTTATCAGGGGTGCGCTCTAACCAACTGAGCTACAGACCCAATTTCGAGCGCGTAACTGATTAGCTAAGAGCTATCAGCTTGGAGCTTAAAGCTGCTTCTATCGTCTTCTTCAATGAATCAAGCAATTCGTGTGGGAACTTATGGAGCAGCTGATGTCGTCGATTAAGGAGGTGATCCAGCCGCAGGTTCCCCTACGGCTACCTTGTTACGACTTCACCCCAGTCATGAATCACACCGTGGTAACCGTCCCCCCGAAGGTTAGACTAGCTACTTCTGGTGCAACCCACTCCCATGGTGTGACGGGCGGTGTGTACAAGGCCCGGGAACGTATTCACCGCGACATTCTGATTCGCGATTACTAGCGATTCCGACTTCACGCAGTCGAGTTGCAGACTGCGATCCGGACTACGATCGGTTTTCTGGGATTAGCTCCACCTCGCGGCTTGGCAACCCTCTGTACCGACCATTGTAGCACGTGTGTAGCCCAGGCCGTAAGGGCCATGATGACTTGACGTCATCCCCACCTTCCTCCGGTTTGTCACCGGCAGTCTCCTTAGAGTGCCCACCATAACGTGCTGGTAACTAAGGACAAGGGTTGCGCTCGTTACGGGACTTAACCCAACATCTCACGACACGAGCTGACGACAGCCATGCAGCACCTGTCTCAATGTTCCCGAAGGCACCAATCTATCTCTAGAAAGTTCATTGGATGTCAAGGCCTGGTAAGGTTCTTCGCGTTGCTTCGAATTAAACCACATGCTCCACCGCTTGTGCGGGCCCCCGTCAATTCATTTGAGTTTTAACCTTGCGGCCGTACTCCCCAGGCGGTCAACTTAATGCGTTAGCTGCGCCACTAAGAGCTCAAGGCTCCCAACGGCTAGTTGACATCGTTTACGGCGTGGACTACCAGGGTATCTAATCCTGTTTGCTCCCCACGCTTTCGCACCTCAGTGTCAGTATCAGTCCAGGTGGTCGCCTTCGCCACTGGTGTTCCTTCCTATATCTACGCATTTCACCGCTACACAGGAAATTCCACCACCCTCTACCATACTCTAGCTCGTCAGTTTTGAATGCAGTTCCCAGGTTGAGCCCGGGGATTTCACATCCAACTTAACGAACCACCTACGCGCGCTTTACGCCCAGTAATTCCGATTAACGCTTGCACCCTCTGTATTACCGCGGCTGCTGGCACAGAGTTAGCCGGTGCTTATTCTGTCGGTAACGTCAAAACAGCAAAGTATTAATTTACTGCCCTTCCTCCCAACTTAAAGTGCTTTACAATCCGAAGACCTTCTTCACACACGCGGCATGGCTGGATCAGGCTTTCGCCCATTGTCCAATATTCCCCACTGCTGCCTCCCGTAGGAGTCTGGACCGTGTCTCAGTTCCAGTGTGACTGATCATCCTCTCAGACCAGTTACGGATCGTCGCCTTGGTGAGCCATTACCCCACCAACTAGCTAATCCGACCTAGGCTCATCTGATAGCGCAAGGCCCGAAGGTCCCCTGCTTTCTCCCGTAGGACGTATGCGGTATTAGCGTCCGTTTCCGGACGTTATCCCCCACTACCAGGCAGATTCCTAGGCATTACTCACCCGTCCGCCGCTCTCAAGAGAAGCAAGCTTCTCTCTACCGCTCGACTTGCATGTGTTAGGCCTGCCGCCAGCGTTCAATCTGAGCCATGATCAAACTCTTCAGTTCAAACATCTTTGGGTTTTTAAGAAACCCTAAACTTGGCTCAGCAATCGTTGGTTACATCTTTGATTTCTCGCGGAGTAACTTGTGATGCTGATAATCTTGTTGACTATCAGTCTGACTCCACAAGCACCCACACGAATTGCTTGATTCAGTTGTTAAAGAGCGGTTGGTTAAGATCTTTCGTCTCAACCGAGGCGCGCATTCTACAGCAGCCTCATTTGCTGTCAAGTGATTATTTTCAGAAGTTTTCAAAGTTTCCTTTGTAACTTCAACCACTTGCGCTTCCGATCTCTCGTTAGCGGGAGGCGAATTCTACAGCGTTACACGCTGCTGTCAACACCTCTTTTTCTCCGCTTTCGACCGAGAAGATCGAACCGTTAATAGGGCCAAACAACACTGCCTTACTAACTCCTTCTGGGCTTCGATGATCTGAAGCATCTCGCTGTCGAAACCTACATAACTCTTTGTTTACCAAGGAGTTTTCCGTTTCGACTGCGCCGGAAGTGGGGCGAATTATAGACTTCCAGAATCTGCCGTCAACACCTTTTTTTCACAATACTGTCATATCGGTCAAAAAAGCCCTGAAAAGCAAAGGCCGGCCCCAAGGGGCCGGCCTTCTACTTACCGAACCTACAAGCTAGGAAAGGCAAACTGCGACGCCTCATGACTGGCCCGTTGCGGCCAGCGCTGGGTAATCGCCTTGCGACGCGTATAGAACCGCACCCCATCCGGCCCATAGGCATGCAAGTCGCCAAACAGCGAGCGCTTCCAGCCACCAAAGCTGTGATAAGCCACCGGCACCGGCAATGGCACGTTGACGCCAACCATACCCACTTCAATCTCGTCACAGAACAACCGCGCCGCCTCACCGTCACGGGTGAAGATACAGGTGCCGTTGCCGTACTCGTGATCGTTGATCAACTGCATGGCCGCTTCCAGGCTGTTCACCCGAACCACACACAGCACCGGCCCGAAGATCTCTTCTTTATAGATGCGCATCTGCGGGGTCACGCGGTCGAACAAACTGCCCCCCAGGAAGAAGCCATCTTCATTACCGGCAATACTCAGGCCACGACCATCGACGACCAACTCAGCACCCGAAGCAACGCCGTCCTCTATATAGCCACTGACTTTATCGCGCGCCTGGCCAGTGACCAGCGGCCCCATGTCCAATCCACACGTGGTGCCCGCACCAATCTTCAGCGCCTTGATCTGCGGCACCAGCTTGGCGACCAATGCGTCAGCCACCTGGTCGCCGACACACACGGCAACAGAGATCGCCATGCAACGCTCACCGCACGAACCATACGCCGCGCCCATCAAGGCACTGACAGCGTTATCGAGATCCGCATCCGGCATCAGCACCGCATGGTTCTTCGCCCCGCCCAACGCCTGTACACGCTTGCCGCGCTTGGTGGCTTCGGAATAGATGTACTCGGCGATCGGCGTCGAGCCGACAAAGCTCAACGCCTTGACTTCCGGCGCTTCGATCAACGCATCCACCGCGCCTTTATCGCCATGCACCACACTCAGCACGCCTTTAGGCAAGCCAGCTTCCTGCAACAACTGTGCAATCAGCAGCGTCGAGCTTGGATCACGCTCCGACGGCTTGAGGATGAAGCAGTTACCGCAGACGATCGCCAGCGGATACATCCACAACGGCACCATCGCCGGGAAGTTGAACGGCGTAATACCGGCCACCACACCCAACGGCTGGAAGTCAGACCAGGCATCGATATTCGGGCCAACGTTACGGCTGTACTCGCCCTTGAGGATTTCCGGCGCCGAGCACGCGTACTCCACGTTCTCGATCCCGCGCTTGAGCTCACCGGCCGCATCTTCCAGGGTCTTGCCATGCTCTTCGCTGATCAGCTGGGAGATACGCGCTTCGTTCTGCTCAAGCAATTGCTTGAAACGAAACATCACCTGGGCACGCTTGGCCGGTGGCGTGTTACGCCAGGCCGGGAAAGCTGCCTTGGCCGAATCGATGGCGCTTTGAATGGTTTCACGGCTGGCCAACGGCACCTGGTGAATCACCTGGCCAGTCGACGGGTTGTACACGTCGGCAGTGCGACCGTTTTCGGTGACCAATTGGCCGTTGATCAAATGCTGGATGAGGCTCATGCAGGGCTCCTGAAAAGTTGTTCTATATAGAAGGAGGAATCAGTCGATCTTGTTCAGCACTTCGCCGACCGCATCGAACAAGCGATCCAGGTCCTGCGGCTTGCTGTTGAAGGTTGGGCCGAACTGCAGGGTGTCGCCGCCAAAGCGCACGTAGAAGCCGGCTTTCCACAAGGCCATGCCCGCTTCGAACGGACGCACGATGGCATCACCATCACGCGGGGCAATCTGGATCGCACCGGCCAGACCATAGTTACGAATGTCGATCACGTTCTTGCTGCCCTTCAGGCCGTGCAGCGCATTCTCGAAATGCGGTGCGACTTCGGCCACGCTCTGCACCAGGTTTTCCTTCTGCAGCAGGTCGAGTGCCGCCAAGCCAGCCGCGCAGGCAACCGGGTGGGCCGAGTAGGTGTAGCCGTGCGGGAACTCCACCGCGTACTCAGGCGTCGCCTGATTCATGAACGTCTGATAAATCTCGGTGCTGGCAATCACCGCGCCCATCGGGATCGCGCCGTTGGTGACTTGCTTGGCAATGCACATCAGGTCCGGGGTCACGCCGAAGCTGTCAGCACCAAACATCGAACCGGTACGACCGAAGCCGGTGATCACTTCGTCGAACACCAACAGGATGTTGTGCTGATCGCAGATCTCACGCAGACGCTTCAGGTAACCCTGCGGCGGAACCAGCACGCCGGCAGAGCCCGCCATCGGTTCAACAAACACCGCAGCGATGTTCGACGCATCGTGCAACTCGATCAGCTTGAGCAGCTCGTCCGCCAAGGCAATCCCGCCCAGCTCCGGCATGCCACGGGAGAACGCATTGCTCGCCAGCAGGGTGTGAGGCAGATGGTCAACATCCATCAGCCCCTGACCAAAAATCTTACGGTTACCGTTCACGCCGCCCAGGCTGGTACCTGCGATGTTCACGCCGTGATAACCACGGGCACGGCCGATCATCTTGGTCTTGGTTGCCTGGCCTTTCAGGCGCCAGTACGCACGCACCATCTTCACCGCGGTATCGGCACACTCGGAGCCGGAGTCGGTGAAGAACACATGGTTCAGGTTGCCCGGGGTCAGGTCGGTAATCTTTTCTGCCAGCTGGAACGACAAAGGATGACCGTATTGGAAGCCCGGCGAGTAGTCCAACGTACCCAGTTGCTTGGAGACCGCTTCCTGGATTTCCTTGCGGGTGTGCCCGGCGCCGCAGGTCCACAGACCCGACAGCGAGTCATACACCTTGCGCCCCTTGTCATCGGTCAACCAGCTGCCTTCGGCCGCCACGATCAGGCGCGGGTCACGATGGAAGTTACGGTTGGCGGTGTACGGCATCCAGTGCGCGTCCAGCTTCAGTTGGCTGGCCAGGGTGGACGGAGCGTTTTCGGGCATGTTCATGAGCAAAACCTCGCAAGGCAAAAGGCAGCGTCGGGATTGAAAAGCGTTGTTGCAGCTAAATTGCCACGGGGATAAAGTCGGTGAAATCCAACTCTTCTAACCTTCAGTCAGGCCTTCACTAAACTATGAGCAGCCGTCGACCCGACCCACTGGCCCAAGTCAGCGACTTCGATATCCGCCTGTTGCGTATCTTTCGCAGCGTGGTGGAGTGCGGTGGCTTCTCGGCGGCGGAAACCGTTCTGGGGATTGGCCGCTCGGCCATCAGCCAGCAGATGAGCGATCTTGAACAGCGCCTTGGCCTGCGCCTGTGCCAACGCGGGCGGGCGGGGTTTTCCCTGACCGAGGAAGGACGCGAGGTTTACCAGTCGGCACTACAACTGCTCAGCGCCCTGGAAAGTTTTCGCACCGAGGTCAACGGCCTGCACCAACACTTGCGCGGCGAGCTGATCATCGGCCTGACCGACAACCTGGTCACCCTGCCCCACATGCGCATCACCCACGCCCTGGCACAGTTGAAGGAACGCGGCCCGGATGTACAGATCCAGATCCGCATGATCGCCCCCAATGAAGTCGAACAAGGGGTGCTCGACGGCCGCCTGCATGTCGGCGTAGTCCCCCAGGCCAGCGCCTTGTCGGGACTTGAATACCAGCCGCTGTACAGCGAACGCTCGCTGCTCTATTGCGCAGTGGGCCACCCGCTGTTTTACGCCGACGACAAGCAACTGGACGACGACCGCGTCAACAGCCAGGACGCCATCGCCCCAACCTTCCGCCTGCCCGCGGATATCCAGGCGCACTACCAGGCACTCAATTGCACCGCCAGCGCCTCGGACCGCGAAGGCATGGCCTTCCTGATCCTGACCGGCCGCTACATCGGCTACCTGCCCGACCACTACGCCAGCCTGTGGGTACAACAAGGCCGACTGCGCGCGCTGAAACCGGCTACACGTTTTTACGATTTGAGCCTCGCTTCGGTCACGCGCAAGGGCCGTCGCCCTCATTTGGTGCTGGAAAGCTTCCTCGAAAGCCTGGCCGCAACGCGCTAACACGGGCCTTACAGAAAAACCTGAGCAACTGGACAGCTTTTTGCAAGACAAGGGGATCTCGAACCGTCAGCCATGAGTTCCCCGCCATGCCGCCAGAATCCAACACCTCCAGCGACCTGATCTACGGCCTCAACGATAGGCCCAAACCTTTGCCTGCATTGCTTGCCGCGTTGCAGCATGTGTTGGCTGCCTTCGTCGGCATCATCACCCCGCCGCTGATCATCGGCTCTACCCTGGGCCTGACCGCCCACCTGCCCTACCTGATCAGCATGGCATTGATGGTTTCCGGTGTGGGCACCTTCATCCAGGCGCGCAGGCCGTTTGGCATTGGCGCCGGGATGATCTGCCTGCAGGGCACCAGCTTCGCGTTTCTCGGCGCCGTATTGTCGGCCGGGTTTCTGGTCAAGCAACGCGGCGGCAGCCCGGAAGACATCCTGGCGATGATTTTCGGTATCTGCTTCTTTGGCGCCGCAGTGCAGGTCGTGTTGAGCCGTTTCATCGGTCAGCTCAAAAGGGTAATCACGCCGCTGGTGACCGGCATCGTCATCACACTGATCGGCATCAGCCTGATCAAGGTCGGCATCACTGACCTTGGAGGCGGCTTCAATGCCCCGGACTTCGGCGCGCCAACCAACCTGGCACTCGGCCTGTTCGTGGTACTGACCATCATCCTGCTGAACCGCTCGAACACGCCATGGGTACGGCTCTCCGCCATCATCATCGGCCTCGCACTGGGCAGCCTCGCCGCCTGGTTCAGCGGCAAGTTGGTGCCCCAAGCCTTGCCTGATTTGCCATTGATCAGCCTGCCTACACCGTTCCACTTCGGTTTCAACTTCGATTGGAGCGCTTTCCTGCCGGTAGCACTGATTTATCTGATCAGCACCATCGAAACCGTCGGCGACCTCACTGCCAATTGCATGATCGCCCGCCAGCCCATCAGCGGCCCTTCCTATATAAGCCGACTCAAGGGTGGCGTACTGGGAGATGGCATCAGTTGCATGATCGCAGCCACCTTCAGTGCCTTTCCCAACACCACATTCGCCCAGAACAACGGCGTGATCCAGCTGACCGGCGTGGCCAGCCGTTACGTCGGCTTGTACATCGGCGCGGTACTGTTTTGCCTCGGGCTGTTTCCGTTGATTGGTGCGGTGCTGCAGCAAATCCCCAAGCCGGTGCTGGGCGGCGCAACCCTGGTGATGTTCGGCAGCGTAGCGGCGGCCGGCGTGCGCATTCTCGCCCAGGCCCCGCTGGATCGGCGCAGCATGCTGATCATCGCCACCTCGTTCGGCGTCGGCCTGGGGATCGCGGCGCAACCGAACCTGCTGCACCTGATGCCAACCCTGGTGCAGAACCTGTTCGACTCGGCCATCACCAGCGGCGGCCTGACCGCCATCGTATTGTGCCTGCTGCTACCTGAAGCCAAGGCTCCCGTGGATGCCGCAAACCGGACCCTGGAAAGCGACACTCTGGAGCCGCTTTAAGGGTTTTATCGTATCGGGACTTGTCTGGGGCTTGAGGGTGGGTTATCTGTGCACACGTCGCCTTCATCGATCTGCACGGAAACCTCCATGAGCCTCGAAGTTCCTGCCCACAGCAACCACGCCGGAAAACCTGCAAGCCGCATTCGCCAAAAGAACGAACAAGCGATTTTGCAGGCCGCCGAAGACGAGTTCGCCCGTCATGGCTACAAAGGCACCAGCATGAACACCATCGCGGCGAGTGCCGGGTTGCCGAAAGCCAACTTGCACTACTACTTCACCAACAAGCTGGGCCTGTACATCGCGGTGCTCAGCAACATCCTCGAATTGTGGGACAGCACCTTCAACACCCTGACCGCCGAGGATGACCCGGCGGCCGCCCTGACCCGCTATATCCGCACCAAGATGGAATTCTCCCGGCGCCAGCCACAAGCCTCGCGGATCTTCGCGATGGAGATCATCAGCGGCGGTGAGTGCCTGACCGAATATTTCAGCCAGGACTACCGCGCCTGGTTCAGCGGCCGTGCGGCGGTATTCCAGGCCTGGATCGACGCCGGCAAGATGGACCCTATCGACCCGGTGCACCTGATCTTCCTGCTGTGGGGCAGCACCCAGCATTACGCCGACTTTGCCACCCAGATCTGCCGCGTGACCGGGCGCACCAAGCTGACCAAGCAGGACATGGAAGACGCCGGCACCAACCTTATCCACATCATTCTCAAAGGCTGTGGCATCAAGCCGGCCCTCTAAACGAAGTTACCCATGCCTTTCACGCTTACCGGCCTTTGCGAGTTTCGCGAAGAAATTCGCAAAAGCCGCTTCATTACCCTCGCCGCCCCGATCAGCAGCCCCCAGGACGCCCAGGCCTTCATCGACCAGCACAGCGACCTGAACGCCACGCACAACTGCTGGGCCTGGAAACTCGGCGATCAATACCGCAGCAACGACGACGGCGAACCCGGCGGCACGGCCGGGCGCCCGATCCTGGCCGCGATCGAAGCGCAGGATTGCGACCAGGTCGTGGTGCTGGTGATCCGCTGGTACGGCGGCATCCAACTGGGCACCGGCGGCCTGGCCCGCGCCTATGGCGGCGGCGCGAACAAATGCCTGCAAGCCGCCGAACGCGTCGAGCTGATCAAACGGGTGCCGCTGAGCTGCTCCTGTGGTTTTGCCGAGCTGCAGTTGGTGAAGCTGCGAGTGGCCGAACTGGGTGGGCTGGTGATGGAAGAAACCTTCACCGCCAATGGCGTCGACCTGCAGCTGGCCCTCGGCGAGGCACATATCGACACCCTGCAAGCGCAGCTCGCCGACCTGAGTCGCGGGCGCATTCTGCTGGAGCGCTGAAACTGCCCACATCTACTGTGCACCTGCCTGTGGATAACCTGAGCACACTCGCCTGTAACCCTTCTGTCACAAGGGTTTCAGGCGGTTGTACAGTTTTTGTTCAAGGCACTGCACGAAAGTATTAATCCAGCTCAAAAACAGTCAGTTAGGCGGGTTATGTCCTTTAGAACAAAGGGCCACAGCGCTTATATCCACCGGTCACGCTTGCGCACAATTACTGTGGAGCAACC
Source organism: Pseudomonas sp. KK18 (assembly GCF_037094675.1). Taxonomy (NCBI): domain Bacteria; kingdom Pseudomonadati; phylum Pseudomonadota; class Gammaproteobacteria; order Pseudomonadales; family Pseudomonadaceae; genus Pseudomonas; species Pseudomonas sp. KK18. The sequence continues at coordinate 808,691 of NZ_CP146605.1, read as the reverse complement.
TGTGGATAACCCGTGCAAGAGTCACCCCGCAGCAGAGCCTGCAACGTTCCGGCACAACTGAGCATTTTTTAATCAACTTGTTACTCGGCGCACCGGTATCAACTGAGCCACCGCCCACAGCACTTCAAACACCACGACAATCACCAATACAGTACTGGCACCATGGGCCAGCGCGTAGATCTGCCAGGTGGCAAACAGCACTCGGCCGGCGGCGTCGTAGCGGCCAAAGATCGCTTGTGGGTCGCGGATTCGCAGCACCGACCACACGCAGACAATCGAGCCCATCAGGTTCGCCATCAACATATGCACAGGCGCGAACGGCGGCAGCTCGCCGGGCAGGTTCAACGCCACCAGGGCGTTATGCAGCAGGACAAACGTCCAGGGTGTGACCAGTGCGGCGGTGACGATCAGGTCGTACCAACCGCTGGCCCGAACCAGTCGACGGTATTGGTGTGCAGTCCACATAGCCGTAAGCTCCTTAAATTCAAGAAGCCAGCAGGCTAAAGCCTGGAGTAAGCTCCAAGGTCAAGCCCCCTTGAGCCCTCTACATGCGTATCGGCGAATTAGCCCAGGCCAGCCAGGTCAGTCGCGACACCCTGCGTTTCTACGAGCAACGCGGGCTGATTGCCGCGCAACGCAGTGCCAACGGTTACCGTGACTACCCCGCCGACATGGTGCAACTGGTGCTGTACATCAAGACCGCCCAGCGCCTGGGCTTCAGCCTGGGTGAAATCGGCAACAGCGTCGGCGCATTATGGCAAGCTCCAGACCCCGACAGCGCCGTGACCCAGCTCCTGCAAGACAAGCTCCACCTGATCGAAACCCGCATCGCCGAACTCGACCAACTGCGCCAGGAGTTGCAGCAAAGGCTCGGCCAGCGTTGTCCACTGAACCCGTGAACCTCCACCGTCAAAGGAAGCCATTCATGTCCACTTCAAAAACCGCACTGATTATCGGCGCCTCCCGGGGCCTGGGCCTTGGCCTGGCCAAGCAACTGCTGGCGGACGGCTGGGAGGTGACCGCCACCGTGCGCGACCCGCAAAAGGCCGATGCCTTGAAGGCCTTGGGCGAGGTGCAAATCGAAAAGCTCGACATGGATGACCAGCAGGCGGTAATCGCCCTCAGCCAGCGCCTCAAGGAAAAAACCTTCGACCTGCTGTTCGTCAACGCAGGTGTCAAAGGCCCGGCCAACCAGGAACCGGGCCACGCCACCCTGGCTGAAGTCGGCCAACTGTTTTTCACCAACGCCGTGGCGCCGATCAACCTGGCCCAGCGTTTTGTCGGGCAGATCCGCCCAGGCACCGGCGTGCTGGCCTTCATGAGTTCGATCCTGGGCAGTGTCACCATTCCCGACGGCTCGGACCTGGCGCTGTACAAGGCCAGCAAGGCCGCCCTCAACTCCATGACCAACAGCTTCGTCACCCAATTGGGCGATCAGAAACTGACCGTGCTGTCGTTGCACCCGGGCTGGGTGAAGACCGACATGGGTGGCGAAAACGCCCACATCGACGTGCCCACCAGCGTGCGCGGCCTGGTTGACCAGGTGAATGCCTACACCGGCAAGGGCGGCCATCACTTTGTGGACTACAAGGGCGACACCATCGCCTGGTAAAAAACCGGGATCGTTATCGGCCGATTGCCGTCGATAACGATCCACACGTAAACTGCGCACCTCGCCCTCCCCGGCGACCCTGGATCAGCAGACAGGGCAACACTGAGCTGGCAAACCTGAACCCATCATTCAGAGGAGCCGGCCAATGCCTGCGACCCGTATCTGGTTAAAAAACCCCCTCGCGATTTTCACTGCCAATGGCCTCGACGCCCGTGGCGGCCTGGTGCTGCAAGACGGTGTGATCACCGAAGTGCTGGGCTGGGGCCGAGAACCCTCAATACCCTGTGGGCAAGTCTTTGATGCCCGCGAGCATGTGGTGCTTCCGGGGCTGATCAACACCCACCATCACTTCTATCAAACCCTGACCCGCGCCTGGGCGCCGGTGGTCAACCAGCCGCTGTTTCCCTGGCTGAAAACCCTGTATCCGGTCTGGGCCCGACTCACCCCGGAAAAACTCGCCCTGGCGAGCAAAGTGGCCCTGGCCGAACTGCTGCTCTCGGGCTGCACCACGGCGGCAGACCACCACTACCTGTTCCCGGACGGCCTGGAACAGGCGATCGACGTGCAAGTCGACAGCGTGCGCGATCTGGGCATGCGCGCCATGCTCACCCGCGGCTCCATGAGCCTGGGCGAGGCCGACGGAGGGCTGCCACCGCAACAAACCGTGCAGCAAGGCGAAGTGATTCTGGAAGACAGCCGCCGCCTGATCCGCCAGTACCACGAGCGCGGTGACGGCGCACAAATCCAGATCGCCCTGGCGCCCTGCTCGCCGTTTTCCGTCACCCCGGAAATCATGGAAGCCAGCGCCGAGCTGGCCAACAACCTCGACGTGCGCCTGCATACCCACCTGGCGGAAACCCTCGACGAAGAAGACTTCTGCCTGCAGCGTTTCGGCCTGCGCACCGTGGATTACCTCGACAGCGTCGGCTGGCTAGGCCCGCGCACGTGGCTGGCCCACGGGATTCACTTCAACCCTGAAGAAATCGCACGCCTCGGAGCTGCCGGTACCGGTATCTGCCATTGCCCGAGCTCGAACATGCGCCTGGCTTCCGGGATATGCCCAACGCTGGACCTGCTGGCCGCCGGTGCACCGATTGGCCTGGGGGTGGACGGTTCGGCGTCCAATGATGCGTCGAACATGATCCTCGAAACGCGCCAGGCCCTGTACATCCAGCGCCTGCGTTACGGGGCAGAGAAGATCACCCCGGAACGGGTGTTGGGTTGGGCGACAAAAGGTTCGGCGCAGTTACTCGGTCGCAGCGACATCGGCGAACTGGCCGTAGGCAAACAGGCCGACCTGGCGTTGTTCAAGCTCGATGAACTGCGCTTCTCCGGCAGCCATGACCCGATCTCGGCGCTGCTGCTGTGTGGCGCCGACCGAGCGGACCGGGTGATGGTCGGCGGCAAATGGCGGGTGATCGACGGGCAGGTCGAAGGATTGGACCTGAAAGGCTTGATTGCCGATCACAGCCAGGCGGCGCGGGAACTGATCAACCGGACTTAACTGAAGAAACACTTTTCAAATGTGGGAGCGGGCTTGCTCGCGAATGCGTTGGGTCAGTCAACATATCTGGCGACTGACACTCCGTATTCGCGAGCAAGCCCGCTCCCACACAAGCCCGGTTTCCACAATTATTTCTGCGGTGTTTTCAGGATTGGTTACAGTCCAAGCAGCGACAGCATGATAAACGTCGCAAACAACACAAAATGGGTCATCCCTTCGATGGCGTTGGTTTCGCCATCGTTGAGGTTGATCGCACTGACAATCAGCGTGATAAACACCATCACGGTCTGCACCGGCGTCATCGCCATCTGAAACGGCTGGCCGGTGTACAAGGCCATGGCTTCCATCACCGGTACGGTCAAAATCACCGTCGACAGAGAAGCCCCCAGCGCGATGTTCACCACCGACTGCATGCGGTTGGCCAGCGCTGCGCGCAACGCGGTCAAAATCTCCGGGGCGGCGGAAATCGCGGCCACGATGATCGCCGTGATCACAGGTGGGGCACCCGTTCCTTCCAGGCCCAGGTCGAGGGTCTTGGACATCACCTCGGCCAACGCGCCAATCACGATCACGCCAAACACCAACGTCCCGATGGAAAACGCCAGGTTGATCGGCGGCGACTCTTCTTCCGGCTGTTTCTTGCGGCGTTTTTCCGGGTAGCTGTAGCTGAAGAAATAACTGTGGGGCCCCACCTGCATCCGCAGGAACAACGTGTAGAGCACTACCATCGCGCCGATGGTGAAGGCCGAGTAAATTTTCCAGTCGGCCTCGGGGATAAATTCCGGCACCACCATCGACACACCCATGGCGGTAAGGATCATCACGCTGTAGGTGCGCGCCGAATCGTCGTTGTAGGACTGTTCACCATGCTTGATGCCGCCCATCAGCGCGGCCAGGCCGAGGATGCCGTTGATGTCGAGCATCACCGCCGAATAAATGGTGTCGCGCACCAGGGTCGGCGAGGGCTCGTTGCTCATCATGATCGCCAGGATCACTACTTCCACCAGCACGGCGGCGAGGGTCAGGATCATGGTGCCGTAGGGGTCGCCGACCTTTTCCGCCAGTTGCTCGGCGTGATGGGCCACGCGCATCGAGGCCACGACGATAAAGCCGATCAGCGCTATGCCAGCCAACAGCGCCACCATCTGCCCGCTGTGCAGCATCCAGTGCTCCAGCGGGTAGGCAGCGATGGCGGCAATCAGCGCCAGCAGCATGAATTTTTCTTGCTTGATAGATGTGAGCATTGCAGGCCTTTTGAACGCGGCGAATCCGTCATTGATGGGGTACAGACTGCACCGCGCCGCTAACGTTTCGTTACACCTTAGTTCATGCACTGCTTGCACGGTGCCTGTGGATGCTCACCGCTTGGTCAGGTTTTGCCGATTATTTCGGCGTGCGCCTGTAGAATGCCGCCATTGCACCTGATGAGAACTTATAAATGTACGATTGGCTCAACGCCCTGCCCAAGGCTGAATTGCACCTGCACCTGGAAGGCTCGCTGGAGCCTGAGCTGCTGTTCGCCCTGGCCGAACGCAACAAGATCGCGCTGCCGTGGAACGACGTCGAAACCCTGCGCAAGGCCTACGCCTTCAACAACCTGCAAGAGTTTCTCGACCTCTACTACAAGGGCGCCGATGTACTGCGCACTTCCCAGGATTTCTACGACCTGACCTGGGCCTACCTGCTGCGCTGCAAGGCGCAGAACGTGATCCACACCGAACCGTTCTTCGACCCACAGACCCACACCGACCGTGGCGTACCGTTCGAAGTGGTGCTCAACGGCATTGCCGCCGCCTTGAAAGACGGCGAGCAACAACTGGGCATCACCAGCGGTTTGATCTTGAGCTTCCTGCGCCACTTGAGCGAAGAAGAGGCCGAAAAAACCCTCGACCAGGCACTGCCATTCCGTGATGCGTTTGTTGCCGTGGGCCTGGACAGCTCGGAAATGGGCCACCCACCGAGCAAGTTCCAGCGCGTGTTTGATCGTGCCCGTCACGAAGGTTTCCTGACCGTCGCCCACGCCGGTGAAGAAGGCCCGCCGGAGTACATCTGGGAAGCCATCGACCTGCTGAAGATCCAGCGTATCGACCATGGCGTACGCGCCATTGAAGACGAGCGCCTGATGCAGCGGATCATCGACGAACAGATCCCGCTGACGGTGTGCCCGTTGTCCAACACCAAGCTCTGCGTGTTCGACGACATGTCCCAGCACAACATCCTCGACATGCTTGAGCGTGGGGTGAAAGTGACGGTGAACTCGGACGATCCGGCGTACTTCGGCGGTTATGTCACCGAGAACTTCCATGCGCTGTACACCTCGCTGGGCATGACCCAGGACCAGGCCAAACGCCTGGCGCAAAACAGCCTGGATGCACGGTTGGTCAAGCCTTAATCAGCGACCGGTCTGGCGAGCCGGGCAATTTCCAGTTGCCCGGCTTCACTGACCTGCAACGCCTGGGACTCATTGATCACGCTGACCCAGTTCGACTGCAGGCACAACTGCAACAACGCGGCCCCCAACGCACCGCCCAGGTGTGGCTGCTGTTCGCTCCAATCAAAACAATCGCACACGATCGGCTGAGCCAGTGCCTGGGTAAAAATCCCCAGCGCTGCGAGTTTGCGCGCACCTGACGGCGTCACGTCCGTACGCTGTTCCGCGCGCTCGATCCACCCGGCCGCCATCATCCGTTGATACAAACCCGCTGCCAGCTCGCCCCCCAGGTGACCATGGCACAGCCGCGCTCGCCGTAAAGCCGCAGGCGCAGTCAATGACCGCGAATGAATGGGCGTGCTGCGGGCGACGCTGGCCATCGTGGTGCAGGCCAATGCATCCACGGCGGCCGCCACATCGGCGGCCGCCACCCGGAAAAAGCGTTTGCCGCTGCGGGCTTCGACACGCAGCAGGCCACCGGCCGTCAATCGCGTCAGATGCGCATTCGCCGAGGCCGATGACAGCCCGGCAAGTGCCGCCAACTCATCGGAGGGTTTGGCCGAGCCGTCCATCAATGCCCACACCATCGCGGTGCGTTTCGGGTCGGCCAGCAAGGTGGCGATCTGACTGATGCAAGGTGCCTGTTCCATGTGCTCACTCACTCCCTGTTGAATCATTTGTCTGCTGCGTCTGGCGGAAAAGTATAAGCGTGAAAACGCCGGGTTCCGTGCCGTCTTACAGCGCAACCAAGGACAGAAGATGAAGGAAATTTCCCGATATCCCCGGGGTTATGGTGTAGAGGCTGATCGCTCCGGCAATTGCGCAGTCAATGTCGCACAACGGGCAACGAGCATTTCCCGCAGAAGATTGATCGGCTTGCTCAGTTGCGCGCGATGGGCACACAACAGATTGAGCGGCGTACGTTCGCCCCGCAGCTCCGGCAGGATCAGCCGCAGGCGCCCCGCCAGCACATCCGAGCTGACATCCAGCCAGGACTTGTAGGCGATACCCACCCCCGCCACCGCCCAGCGTCGCACCACATCGGCATCATCACTGAAGCGGTCGCCGGTCACCGTCAGGCCGACATCACGCTTGCCATCGTTAAACCCCCAATGGTCATGCACCCGGCTGCCGAGCATGTACAGCAGGCAATTGTGCTGGGTCAGTTGCTCCAGGTGGCGCGGCTCGCCGTGCCGCGCCAGATAGCTGGGAGCAGCGCAGAGCACGCGGCAGTTGTCCGGGGCGATGGGCAACGCGATCAGGCTGGAGTCTTCGGGTTCGCCGTAGCGCAGGGCGATATCCACCGGCTGGCGGAACAGGTCGGCAATCCGGTCGCCCAACAACAGGCGTACGCTCAGGTCGGGGTATTCGCGCTGGAACTCATCGAGCCAGGGCAACAACTGGTTACGGCCAAAGTCCGACGGCGCCGAGAGTTGCAGCACCCCGCTGACCTGATCCTGGCCGCTGGCCAACAACCGCCGGCCTTCATCCAGGCTGCTCAAGGCGGCCCGGGCGTACTCCAGGAAGCCTTCGCCCTCGGCCGTGAGGCGCAGGCTGCGGGTGGAACGCGCCAACAACCGTGCGCCCAACTGCTGCTCGATGCGCTTCAACGCCGCGCTGGCCACCGCCGCCGACATGTCCATCACCCGTGCTGCCGCCGAAAGGCTGCCCAGGTCTGCCGCACGCACAAACAACTGCAAGTCATCAAAACGCAGCACGCCGACCGCCCATTATCAAAAAAGCATTGAAAGAGACTGCTCTTTTAGCGGGTTTTATCTTCCAGAGAAATAGCCAATCATCTGTCCATCCCGTTCATCACGTGTCTGGAGTCGAATATGTCTGCTGCCTTTAACGTCATCGCCACGCTGATCGCCAAACCCGGCCAACAGGCCACCCTGGAAACCCTGCTGCGCGAGCTGCTGGAACCGACCCGCATCGAAGCCGGCTGCCAGCAGTACGACCTGCACCAGGACCTGCAACACCCCGAGACCTTCTACATGCTCGAACGCTGGAGTGACGACGCCGCGCTGGCCGACCACGACCAGAGCGCGCATATCCAGAATTTCCGCACCAAGGCTGCCGACGTGCTTGAGCATTTCGAACTCAAGCGCCTGAAGTTTATTGCCTGATCAACCGCCCCCTTTTTTGGAAACCATCATGAAAGCCATCGCCTACTACGCCGCACTGCCGATCAACGATCCAAAATCCCTGCAAGACATCGAACTGCCCGAACCGGTCGCCGGCCCCCGCGACCTGCTGGTGGAAGTCAAAGCCATCTCGGTGAACCCGGTGGACACCAAGGTGCGCCAGAACGTCGCCCCGGAAAACGGCGCGGCCAAAGTGCTGGGCTGGGACGTGGCCGGTGTGGTCAAGGCCGTGGGCAGCGAAGTCAGCCTGTTCAAGGTCGGCGACAAGGTGTTCTACGCCGGCTCCCTGGTACGCCCCGGCGGCAACAGCGAACTGCACACTGTCGATGAGCGCATCGTCGGCCATATGCCGAAAACCCTGGGTTTTGCCGACGCTGCTGCACTGCCGCTGACCGCCATCACCGCCTGGGAATTGCTCTTCGAACGCCTGCAAGTGCGTGAAGGCAAGGCCGATGAAGGCCAGAGCCTGCTGATTGTCGGTGCTTCGGGTGGTGTGGGATCGATCCTGACCCAACTGGCGAAACAGCTCACCGGCCTGAAAGTCATCGGCACCGCCTCCCGTCCTGAAACCCAGGCATGGGCCAAGGACCTGGGCGCCGACCTGGTGATCGACCACAGCAAACCGTTGAGCGAAGAGCTGAAAAACGCCGGCCATCCGCAGGTGAACTACGTCGCCAGCCTGACCCAGACCGACCAGCACCTGGACCAACTGGTGGAAGCGCTGATTCCCCAGGGCAAACTGGCGCTGATCGACGATCCCAAGGCATTGGACGTAAGCAAGCTCAAGCGCAAGAGCCTGTCGCTGCATTGGGAGTTCATGTACACCCGTTCGATGTTCGAGACCAGCGACATGATCGAGCAGCACAACCTGCTCAATCGCGTCGCCGAACTGATCGACGCCGGTACTCTGAAAACCACCGTGGGCGAGCACTTTGGCGTGATCAACGCGGCTAACCTGCGCCGCGCCCACGAACTGCTGGAAAGCGGCAAGGCCAAGGGCAAGATCGTGCTGGAAGGGTTCTAACGAAAGGTTCTGTCAGTGTCGTCTGTTATTCATGTGAGTAATGGACGACACCGCTAGTCAGAGACTTGATCCTTGTCATATTTGTGAGCGTATTCGGGTTTATATTGGCCGCCTTTGCCACGCAATTTACGTGAGGAAGTCAGCAATGAAGATCCTGATAAAAGCGCTAGCAAGATCCGAAGGCAACAAATGGCAGGTCCGTCTCGACCAGAACGCCTTTACCTTCCGCAGTGAGGCCGAGGCCCGCGCGTTTGCCGACACCCTGCAAACCCGTATCCAGGCGCCTCACCGATTCCCCGAAAGCCAGCAGCGTTCTGCTGGCTGATCCTGATCAGTCCGCCGCTTGCAGTGCCCGTTGGCGCTGCAGGCGCCGGGTCAGCATCGCGAACGTTACGGCCAATACGCCACACAAGCTGATGACCATTGCCATCGGCATCGCCGTGCCGTCGTGCAGCACGCCGACCAACGACGCTGCGCCTGCGGCCACACCAAACTGAATGCAGCCGAGCAACGCCGACGCGCTGCCCGCCCGAGCGCCCTGCCCGCTCATGGCGCAGGCCGAGGTATTGGGCAAAATGCAGCCCAGGCTGGCGATGCAGATAAACAGCGGTACCAGCAGTGGCCACAAGGCGTCCGTACGCAGCGCAGTAATTGCCAGCAACGACAGACCCGCCGCCAGGTAAACCCACACCGTGCGCGACAGCAAAAATGCCGGGCCACGCGACGCGAGCAAACGCGCATTGACCTGTGCCACCAGGATAAAGCCCGCGGCATTCGAGCCGAATACCCAGCCATAGTGTTCGGCGGGCACGCCATAGAGCTTGATAAAGACGAAGGGCGAGCCCGCGATGTAGGCAAACATACCGGCAATCGAGATGCCGCCGGTCAAGGCATAGCCCAGGTACACCCGGTCCGACAGCAACCGGCCGTACTGGCGCAATGCGCCTGACAGCGGCTGGCGCGGTTGATGGGCCGGGAAGCTTTCCGGCAGCCCGACTGCTACCGCAATGGCCGCCATCACACTGAACGCCGTCAGCGCCAAGAAGATCGACTGCCAGCCCCACACCCCAACCATCACCCCGCCCGCCAGCGGCGCGAGGATCGGCGCCAGCCCGGTGACCAGCATCAGTTGGGAAAACACCTTGGCCGAGCCCACCGCGTCGCATTTATCGCTGACCACCGCCCGCGAGATCACCATGCCCGCACAGCCGCCCAGGGCCTGGACGAAACGCGCGCCGATCAGCCATTCCAGGGACGGCGCGTACGCACAGGCGAAGGACGCCAGGGTAAACAGGGTGACGCCGCTGAGCAGCGGCCCGCGCCGGCCAAAACGGTCTGCCAGCGGTCCATAGATCAACTGGCCGATCGCCAGGCCCGTGAAGTACACGGCCAAGGTCAGCTGAATATGTTTTTCGTCGGTGCCGAATGCCACGGCCATGGCCGGGAACCCCGGCAGGTAGAAGTCGATGGCCAGCGGCGCGAACGCGCTCAAGGCCCCCAAGATCAGGATTATACGAAGGTTCATCAGGCACCCAGGTGAGTCGGCAGCCCAACAGTCTAGCCGGGCTCGGGTGCCTTGAACATTAAGTTAGCTCGCTAACTATTCAAAAAGTCAGGCGAGCTTGGCGCTGTAGCCTTCTTCACTGATCAGGTTGATCACCTCTGCCGGCGACAGCAGGCTGCTTTCCACGCCGACTTCCTTTGTCGCGAGGTCGACGCGCACGCTGGCCGCCGGGTCCTTATCCTGCACCGCCTGGGTTACCGAGCGGACACAGTGGCCGCAGGTCATTCCTTCAACGCTGAATACTTGCATGACATGACTCCTTTAATGAGGTTGCCCGCAGTGTTGACCTTGCCATGATGGCAAGGTCAAGTTCTGAAAACATCGGCCGGGCTGGCATTCATTCGCGCCCTCGGCCAAGCTGCACTTATCCACGATGTGAACCTCGGAGAATTCGCCATGCGCTGGTCATTTTTTGGCCTTGTCAGCCTGATGGGCTTTTTTGCTGCTGTGCCACCGGCCAGCGCAGATGAAGATTATGCGGTGCTGATCATTTCCCGGGAGCGCCTGGAAGTGCCGACCAACTGCGAGATTGGCTTGTACATCCAGGACCAGTTGGCCGGGCGGCTGTTCCAGGAACAGGCCACCTCCTTCAACTTGCCGGCCGGGAATGTGTCGTTGCGCCTGAAGTTGTTGCCGGGGCAATCCCAGGGTTGCTTGCCGGGCATGCTCGCGCCACCGGCGCAAAACATTACGTTGAAGGCGGGTGACGTGCGCAAGTTGCGTATCGCGCAAGGGCCGGACGGCATGTACCTGAAGCCGGCCGCACTGGAATACTAAGCCCCGAAAACCTGTAGGAGCGAGCTTGCTCGCGAAAAACGTTAACGATGACGCGTTCATCCTGGATAAACGCGGCGCCCTCAAGCTTTTCGCGAGCAAGCTCGCTCCTACAGTAAAAAGCGCCTTGACCTTCCCCACAGGTCAAGGTTGATCCTAGGGGCAATCTCTCCTGGAGTACTGCCCATGAACGGATCCACCACCTTCGACCTGCCGATCAGCGGCATGACCTGCGCCAGCTGCGCCGGGCGGGTTGAACGGGCACTGGGCAAAGTGCCCGGGGTGCAAAGTGTCAGCGTCAACCTGGCCAACGAACGCGCCCACATTGAAGTGCTCGGCCAGATGGACCCCGGCGTCCTGATCGCCGCCGTCGACAAGGCCGGCTACACCGCCACCCTGCCCCAAAGCGAAACCGCCACCCAGGCCAGCCAGGAACAACGCCTGAGCCATGAACGCTGGTCGCTGCTGCTGGCAATCCTGCTCGCCGCGCCGTTGGTGCTACCGATGCTGGTGCAACCGTTCGGGCTGCACTGGATGCTCCCGGCCTGGGTGCAATTTGCCCTGGCCACCCCGGTGCAATTCATCTTCGGTGCGCGCTTCTATATCGCGGCCTGGAAAGCCGTGCGCGCCGGAGCGGGCAATATGGACCTGCTGGTCGCCATCGGCACCAGCGCCGGTTACGGCCTGAGTATCTATGAATGGCTCACGGCGTCCGCCGGCACAATGCCCCACCTGTATTTCGAAGCCTCGGCGGTGGTGATCGCCCTGGTGCTGCTGGGCAAATATTTGGAAAGCCGCGCCAAGCGCCAGACCGCCAGTGCCATCCGCGCTCTGGAAGCCTTGCGTCCGGAACGGGCGATTCAGGTGATCGACGGCCGCGAGCAGGACGTCGCCATCACCGCCCTCAAGCTGAATGACCTGGTGCTGGTCAAACCCGGCGAACGCTTCCCGGTGGACGGCGAAGTGGTCGAAGGCCAAAGCCACGCCGACGAAGCCTTGATCAGCGGTGAAAGCCTGCCGGTGCCGAAGCAGCCTGGCGACGCAGTCACCGGCGGCGCCATCAATGGCGAAGGCCGGCTGCTGGTGCGTACCCTGGCCCTCGGCGCGGAAAGCGTGCTGGCGCGGATCATCCGCCTGGTGGAGGACGCCCAGGCCGCCAAGGCACCGATCCAGAAACTGGTGGATAAAGTCAGCCAGGTGTTCGTGCCGGTGGTGCTGGTGCTGGCCTTGGCCACGCTGGTCGGCTGGTGGCTGTATGGCGCACCGCTGGAGGTCGCGCTGATCAATGCGGTGACCGTATTGGTGATCGCCTGCCCTTGCGCCCTTGGCCTGGCCACACCTACCGCCATCATGGCCGGTACCGGCGTTGCCGCCCGCCACGGCATCCTGATCAAGGACGCCGAAGCCCTGGAGCGCGCCCATGAAGTCAGCGCCGTGGTGTTCGACAAGACCGGCACCCTGACCTCCGGCGCACCAAAAATTGCGCACCTGGCCGCCATTGACGGCAATCAAGGGGCGCTGCTGCAACAGGCCGGCGCGCTGCAGCGCGGCAGTGAACACCCATTGGCCAAGGCGGTGCTGGATGCCTGTGCCGAACAAGGTTTGAACGTCGCGGATGTCAGCGCCAGCCAGTCCCTTACCGGGCGTGGCATTGCAGGCACCCTAGATGGCCGGCAACTGGCGCTGGGCAACCGTCGCCTGCTGGAAGAAACCGGCTTGAGCACCGGTGATCTCGCCGACTCGGCCAGTGCGTGGGAGGCCGAAGGCCGCACCTTGTCCTGGCTGATCGAGCAAGGCCCGCAGCCCCGCGTGCTGGGTTTGTTTGCCTTCGGTGACACGCTTAAACCGGGCGCCCTGCAGGCGATACAGGCACTCAAGGCTCGGCATATCAGCAGCCACCTGCTGACCGGCGATAACCGTGGCAGCGCCCGCGTGGTCGCCGAAGCCCTGGGCATCGATGACGTGCACGCCGAGGTGTTGCCTGCGGACAAGGCGGCTACCGTCGCCGAGCTGAAAAAGACCGGCGTGGTGGCAATGGTCGGCGACGGCATCAACGACGCACCGGCCCTGGCCGCGGCCGACATCGGCATCGCCATGGGCGGCGGTACCGACGTGGCGATGCACGCGGCAGGTATTACCCTGATGCGCGGCGATCCACGGCTGGTGCCGGCAGCCCTGGAAATAAGCCGCAAGACCTATGCGAAAATTCGACAGAATCTGTTCTGGGCCTTTGTGTATAACTTGATCGGCATTCCGCTGGCCGCGTTCGGCCTGCTCAACCCGGTGATGGCTGGCGCGGCCATGGCCCTGTCCAGTGTCAGCGTGGTAAGCAACGCACTGCTGTTGAAAACCTGGAAACCCAAGGACCTGGAGGACGAGCGTCCATGAACATCGGCCAAGCAGCACGCCAAAGCGGCCTGAGCGCGAAGATGATTCGTTACTACGAGTCCATCGGCTTGTTGAAAGCCGCCCATCGCACCGACAGCGGCTACCGCATTTATGGCGCCGATGACTTGCACACCCTGGCGTTTATCAAGCGCTCGCGGGACCTGGGGTTTTCCCTGGAAGAGGTCGGCAAGTTGCTGACGCTGTGGCAGGACCGGGGACGCGCGAGTGCCGACGTCAAGGCGCTGGCCCGCCAGCATATCGATGAGCTGAACCAGAAGATCCTCGAGTTGGGGCAGTTGCGCGACACGTTGCAGGACCTGGTGGAACACTGCCAGGGCGATCATCGGCCGGATTGCCCGATTCTCAAGGAGTTGGCGTCGGGCAGTTGTTGCACCTGAGCAAGTTTAACCAGGCATGCACGGAACCTAATGTGGGAGCGGGCTTGCTCGCGAATGCGGAGTGTCAGTCAATACATCAGTTGACTGAACCAGCGCTTTCGCGAGCAAGCCCGCTCCCACATTTGGATATCCATTCGCCGTTGGATCACTGCATCCAGGGCGGCGGTGGCGGCTCTTCCGACGCCTTGCTCGGTGGCGCATCGTCTGCCGCGCGAATCGCCTGGCGACGCTCTTCATCGAGCCGCGCCGCTTCGATCTCGCGGATAACACCGCCCACGTCAGCCAGCTCTTCCGGTTCGTCGAACTCGCCGGTCAACACACTGGCCGGGTGCAGCGTGCCGGCTTCATACAGCGCCCACATCTCCTTGGCGTACTTGGTCTTCTTCAATTCCGGGGCAAAGCGCCCGAAGTAGGAAGCCATGTTGCCCACATCCCGTTCCAGCATGCTGAACGCGTGGTTGTTGCCCGCTGCATCCACCGCCTGAGGCAGGTCGATGATCACCGGGCCCGTCGGCGTCAGCAGCACGTTGAACTCGGAAAGGTCACCGTGCACCAGGCCGGTACACAACATCAGCACGATCTGGGTAATCAGGAAGGCGTGGTATTCGCGGGCCTGGTCCGGCTCCAGCGTCACGTCGTTCAAACGTGGCGCCGCGTCGCCGTATTCATCGGCCACCAGCTCCATCAGCAGCACGCCTTCGAGGAAGTCGTACGGCTTGGGCACGCGAACACCCGCACCGGCCAGGCGAAACAGCGCCGCTACCTCAGCGTTCTGCCAGGCGTCTTCGGTTTCTTTCTTGCCGAACTTGGAGCCCTTGGCCATGGCCCGGGCCTGACGGCTGTTGCGGACCTTGCGGCCTTCCTGGTATTCGGACGCCTGACGAAAACTTCGTTTATTCGCCTCCTTGTAGACCTTGGCGCAACGTAACTCGTTGCCGCAGCGCACCACGTAAACAGCTGCTTCTTTACCACTCATGAGTGGGCGCAGCACCTCGTCGACCAGACCGTCCTCGATCAGGGGTTCAATGCGTTTAGGAGTCTTCATCAGCTTTTATTGTGGGTCCTTTATTACCAAACACGCGTATGGCACTCGTTATACGGCAATCCTCTCGCCGCGGGGAGAGGGTACCGACCTTTGACCGCTTAAGAATGCATCCAATATGCCAAATTGACCGGCGGCCCGATCATAGCCGAGATCAGCGCTCAATAATCGCGGTGACGCCCTGGCCCCCGGCGGCGCAGATCGAGATCAGGCCCCGGCCCTTGCCGGCTGCGTCCAGCAGCTTGGCCAGGTTGGCGACGATACGCCCGCCCGTGGCAGCAAACGGATGGCCGGCGGCCAATGAGCTGCCCTTGACGTTCAAGCGGCTGCGGTCGATAGAGCCCAGCGGTGCATCCAGCCCCAGGCGGGTCTTGCAGTATTCCGGATCTTCCCAGGCTTTCAGCGTGCACAACACTTGGGCAGCAAAGGCTTCGTGAATCTCGTAGTAATCGAAGTCCTGCAGGGTCAGGCCATTCCTCGCCAGCAGGCGCGGCACGGCGTACACCGGCGCCATCAGCAGGCCTTCGGCGCCGTTGACGAAATCCACCGCCGCCGCTTCGCCATCGCGCAGGTAGGCGAGAATCGGCAAGCCGCGCTCCTTGGCCCAGGCTTCACTGCCCAGCAGCACCAACGAGGCGCCATCGGTCAGCGGCGTCGAGTTACCGGCGGTGAGGGTGCCCTTTTCACTGCGCTCGAAGGCGGGCTTGAGGCTGGCGAGTTTTTCCAGGGTCAGGTCGGGGCGCAGGTTGTTGTCGCGGGTCAGGCCAAGAAAGGGCGTGAGCAAATCGTTTTGCCAGCCTTCGGCGTAGGACGCGGCCATTTTCAGGTGGCTTTCCAATGCCAGTTGATCCTGCTCGGCGCGGGGGATCTGCCAGGTCTGCGCCATCAACTCGCAATGCTGGCCCATGGACAACCCGGTGCGCGGTTCGCCGTTGCGCGGCAGCTCCGGCTTGAGGTGATGGGGACGAAGTTGTAACAAGACTTTAAGTTTATCCGCCATGGATTTGCTGCGATTGGCTTGCAGCAGGATTTTGCGCAGGCCCTCATTCACCCCGATAGGCGCGTCGGACGTGGTGTCGACGCCGCCGGCAATCCCGCTTTCGATCTGCCCCAGCGCAATCTTGTTCGCCACCAGCAACGCGGCTTCCAGCCCCGTGCCACAGGCCTGCTGAATATCGTAGGCCGGGGTTTGCGGCGACAGGCGCGAGCCCAGCACGCACTCGCGGGTCAGGTTGAAGTCGCGGGAATGCTTGAGCACCGCCCCGGCGGCCACCTCGCCAATACGCAGGCCGTGCAGGTTGTAGCGTTCGATCAGGCCTTCGAGGGCGGCGGTCAACATCGCCTGGTTGCTCGCCGTGGCGTAAGGGCCGTTGGAGCGGGCGAAGGGGATGCGGTTACCGCCAATGATCGCTACACGGCGCAATTGAGTCATGGAAAGCTCCCTTGAGGTTATGGGGTGAATCTCTGAGCCTAGCCTAGGCTCAATCGAACGACTTTCACCTATTGATGGTCCACCGTTTGAACCCCAGCACTCGGAGAGCGTTCCATGTCTGACCGTTATATCGACTTCGCCAACTCCAGCCTCGGCCATCGCCTGGTCGCCGCCATTGGCCTGCCGTCACCGGTACGCCTGGAACGCTGGCAGGCCGGACGCCTGCGCCCGGTGGAGGGTGCGCTGCTGATCGGCGGCGGCCCGCTGGCAACAAAAATCCTGCCATTCGCCAACAAGCTGACCGACGCTATCTATAGCTACGGCACCGAACCGTCGACGGCAACCACCTGGATTCCCGGCCACGGGCCCAAGCTCAAGGCCGTGGTATTTGACGCCAGCGAGTTGCAGCACACCGATCAACTCAAGCAGTTGCGGGAATTCTTTCAGCCGTTGATGAAGAACCTCGACCACAGCGCGCACCTGGTGATCCTTGGCCGTGCCCCGGAAAGCCTCGGCGACCCGTTTGCCGCCAGTGCCCAACGGGCCCTTGAAGGCTTCAGCCGGTCGCTGGCCAAAGAGCTGCGCAGCGGCGGCGTCCTGCAATTGCTGTACGTGGGCGACGGGGCCGAGGATCAATTGGAGGGTGCGTTGCGGTTCTTCCTCTCGCCGAAAAGTGCCTATATCTCCGGCCAGGTCATTCGCTTGAACCCTTGCGCGACCCAGGTCGCGGACTGGACGCGCCCGCTCGCCGGGCACAAGGCCCTGGTGACCGGCGCCGCCCGCGGCATCGGTGCCTCGATCGCCGAAACCCTGGCCCGCGACGGTGCCGAGGTGATCCTGCTGGACGTGCCACCAGCCAAGGCCGACCTCGATGCCCTGGCCGCGCGCCTGGGCGCCCGCAGCATCGCCCTGGATATCTGCGCCGAAGACGCCGCCACCCAACTGATCGAACACCTGCCGGACGGCATCGACATCGTGGTGCACAACGCCGGCATCACCCGCGATAAAACCCTGGCCAACATGACGCCGGAATATTGGGACGCAGTCTTGGCAGTCAATCTCAACGCGCCGCAAGTGCTGACCAAGGCGCTGCTGGACAGCGGCACCCTGCACGACAACGGTCGCGTGGTGCTGCTGGCATCCATCAGCGGCATCGCCGGCAACCGCGGGCAAACCAACTACGCCGCGAGCAAGGCCGGGCTGATTGGCCTGGCCCAGGCCTGGGCGCCGTTGCTCGGTGAGCGCGGGATCAGCATCAATGCCGTGGCCCCCGGTTTTATCGAAACCCAGATGACCGCACACATTCCCTTCGCCCTGCGTGAGGCCGGGCGCCGTATGAGCTCCCTGGGCCAGGGCGGCTTGCCCCAGGACGTCGCCGAGGCGGTGGCCTGGCTCGGCCAGCCGGGCTCGGGCGCGGTCAGCGGGCAAGCGTTGCGGGTGTGTGGGCAAAGTCTATTGGGAGCGTAAGCATGGAGTGGCACACATTAGGCAGCACCCCGTTCCTGCCACCGCTGTATTGGCGCGCGGCACTCAAGCGCAAGATCACCGGCACCACGCTGCCCGAGCAAGGGTTGCGCTGCCGGGTCAGTGTGAACCCCAGGGAAGTCGCGGCCTATCGCAAGGTCTGCGGGTTTGCCGACAGCCCGGTCTTGCCGGCCACCTATCCGCATATCCTGGCATTCGGCCTGCAGATGCAATTGCTCACCGACAAGGCGTTTCCTTTCCCGCTGCTGGGATTGATCCACCTGAGCAACCGGATCCGCATCCTGCGCCCGTTGGGCGGTGTGAGTGACTTGACGGTCGGCGTTTACGCGCAGAATTTGCAGCCCCATGCCAAGGGCGCGACATTCGATATTGTGACCACAGTCGAAGATTCACTGGGGCTACTGTGGGAAGCGCAAAGCCGGATGCTCTGTCGCGGTGTGAAACTCGATGGCGAAGCAACGGACAACCCGCTGCAACCCCCTGCTGCTGTCGCCGAACTGACCCGCTGGAAAGCCCCCGCCGATGTTGGCCGCCGCTACGCCCGGGTGTCCGGCGACTACAACCCGATTCACTTGAGCGCCCTCACTGCCAGGTTATTCGGCTTTCCCCAGGCCATCGCCCATGGGCTGTGGAACAAGGCCCGCACACTGGCGGCACTGAGTGAGCATTTGCCAGCCGCCAATCTCGAGATAGATGTCGAGTTTAAAAAGCCGGTGCGCTTGCCCAGTGAGGTAACGTTGTTCACGAGCGCCCCCGGCTCCAGCGGTGAGCTGCAACTTAAAGGCGCCGGGGACATTGAACACATGGTCGGCCGCTGGCGGCCCATCGCCTGATAAATTGTATATATACATCTTAAGTTATAGCGAGCTATCGATAGCTCGCTACTCTTATCAACTCATTGATTTTAATAAACTTACAACTTAAACACCGCTGCCTTCTACACCCTTGGTATTAGTCGTTAAGCAAACTAACTCTTCGTGTATATAAATCGTTAATACCAAGTTGAGCGTTGCGAGAGCGCGCACCCGGGACTGTTATAGCCATAACGGACGAATGTATCGCTGTCCCTAGAAACAGCGAACTTCGAAAACAACAAAGGCTGTACCAGGTGCAAGGAACTCAATCATGAAAACTCAAGTCGTGTTGTGGAAAGCAAGTACCGCGCTGGCCCTGATTCTGGCAGTAAGCCTCGGAGGCTGCAGCAGCGGTGGTGGTGGTCATCACAGTAGCGTCGCAGCCTCCTCTCCGGATGCTGGCGGCGGTACTGGCGGTGGAACAGGTGGAGGCACCGGCGGCGGTACCGGTGGTGGCACTGGCGGCGGCACTGATGGAGGTACCGGTGGTGGCACCGGCGGCGGCACTGGTGGAGGTACCGGTGGTGGCACTGGTGGAGGCACCGGCGGAGGCACCGGCGGAGGCACCGGCGGAGGCACCGGCGGAGGCACCGGCGGAGGCACTGGTGGAGGTACTGGTGGAGGTACCGGCGGCGGTACCGGTGGTGGCACCGGCGGCGGCACTGGTGGAGGTACCGGTGGCGGCACTGGCGGTGGTACTGGCGGCGGCACCGGCTCGACCACTCCCCTGGTCACCGGCCAGGTAGTAGGCGCTGTGGGCGGTGTCGTCGGTAATGTCGGCACCACGGTAGGTAACCTGGGCACGACCCTGACCACGGTTCCCATTGTCGGCACCACTGCCGGCGGGCTGGTCACCGCGACAGGCACCGCCGTCAACAGTATCGGCGGCGGCTTGAGCAACGGCCTGGGCACGCTGGGTACCAATAGCAACTCCGTGGGCACAACCGTTGCCGGTGTGGCCGATGGCGTTGCCGACCTGGGCACCGGCGTTTCCAACACCGGCAAATCCCTGGGCACCACCCTCGGCGGCATTCCCGTCGTCGGCGGCTTGACCGGTGGCGTGGGCGGTGCGGCAGGTGGCGTGGTTGATCAGGTCGGCCAGGCCGTCACCATGCTCGGCGATACCTTGAGCACTGCCAGCACCACCGGGCCATTGGGCAGCGTGACCAATACGGTGGGTAAAAGCGTATTGGTACCGGTGGTCTCCCTGGTGGAAAACACCACCGGCAACCTGGGCAATAAAACAGGCCTGGGCAACCCGGTCGGCGGCGTACTGGATAAAGTCGGCTCCACTGTCACCGGCCTTGGCGGCCAGGTGGCCAGCGCCGGCGGCGCAGGCAACCCTGTCGGGACACTCGTCGGTGGCGTGTTGACGGGTGTTGGCACCACCCTTGATAAGTCGAGCGGTTACGTCAACCCGGCCACCACGACCCCTCAATCGGGCCTGCCTGAACTCGTCGGCGGTCTTGTCGCCAACGTCGGCAACGGCCTGAATGCCGGCAACACCAACGGCACTGTCAGTGCAGCCGGTGTAACCGGTGGCCAAGTGGGTAACACCGTCGCGTCGCTCGGCACCCTGATCGGTGGCAATGGCGTGGCCAACACTGCAGCCACGGCTCCTGTTGCAGGCCTGGCGACCAATGTCGGCACCGCACTCAACCCAGTGACCTCGGGTGTTGCCAACCTGACGCAAAACATCGGCACCAGCACCGGGATCGGCGCACCGGTGAATGGTCTGGTTACCCAGGTCGGCGGCGCAGTCAGCAGCCTGGGCACCAACCTGACGGCGGCGAATGCCAATCCGGTGACTAACGCTGTGGGCGGTACCCTGAATGCCGTCGGCAATACCGTCGGCTCGGTGGGTGGCCTGGTAACCGGCGGCACCAGCAGTAACGGTGGCGGTCTGCTCGGTGGCTTGAACGTGGGTGCCGGTGCCACCGCTACGGGCACTGCCAATGCAAATGCAAACACAGGCGGCGGCCTGGGAGGTCTGCTCGGTGGGCTGACCGGCAAAAAATAGAATTGCACCTGGCCATTAGACGGCCTCCCCTACAGCGCCTACGCTTGGTTGAGACGAGAGATTCCAACGAGTCTCTCGTCTTTTTTATTGGCCAATGAATGGCTTTGCGAACCGTGTCCCAGAACCCGGCGGGCCTAGCGAAAACGCTGCAGCAGTTTTGACCATGGAGTGTCCTATGCGCGCCTTGACGCCTTTGTTTCTGCTCACCCTCATTGCTGCCAGCGTCCATGCCGAGACCCTGCCCAGCTACCTCAACAGCAACGACACCATTCGCAACCTGCCGGTACCCAACCTCCCCGCCGATGCCTATCGCCCGGTCACCCCACAGACACAACTGCCCGAGCCGGCGGCAACACAGGGCCAGCCATTGTTGATGGACACCAAAGTGACCATCCGCAAGCTGCAAATCGACGGTGGGGCGATCTACCCGCTCCAGGATGTGGCCAAGGTTTTCGAACCGCTGATTGGCCATGAAACCAACCTGGCACAACTGATCGAAGCCACCCGCGGCATCACCCGCCGCTACCAGCAGGACGGCTATCTGTTGTCCTACGCGTACCTGCCCGACCAGCGCTTCGAAAACGGCCTGGTGCGCGTGGTGCTGGTGGAGGGCTACATCAAGGATTACAACGTGCAGGGCGACATTGGCTCGGTCTCGGCCTACGTCGACAAACTGGCGGCCAAGCTGCTGGCCGAGCGCCCGCTGACCCGCAAGACCTTCGAACGCTACACCACCTTGATGGGCCGCATTCCAGGTGTAACGCTGCAGGCGCAAGTACCGCCGCCGGGCACCACCGATGGCGGCACGCGCATGCAGATCCAGGCCTCGCGCAAACCCTTCACCAGCAGCATGAGCATGACGGACGACAGCCGTGGCGGCCTGCAAGCCCTGATCACCGGCACCAGCAATTCCCAGACATCCATGGGCGAACAACTGAGCGTCAGCGGCCTGTTCCCGCCCGGCGAGGACAAGGAGCACTACTACCGCCTGGGCTACAGCCAGTTCGTGAATGCCGAGGGCACTCAACTGGTGGTCAACGCCGAGCGCTACCGCGCCGACCCGCGCAGCAACGTGCAGCTGGACGGCGGTTTTGAACTCAAGCCACACCAGGAGGTTGACCGCTACTCCGTCGGCCTCAGCCATCCGCTGATTGCCTCCCCTACCGAGTCATTGACCCTGGGCACGCGACTCTATGCCGTGGACCAGACCACCCGTTATCAACTGGTGGGTTTCCCGCAACGTTTCGACCTGGAAACCAACCTGCGCGCCCTGGCGTTCGAAGGTGACTGGCGCAAATCCGACACGCGCCAACTGCGCATTCTCAGCGCCGGCCTGTACCAGGGCATCGACGGCCTGGGCGCCAGCACCCGGAGTGACTTCGAGGGTATAAAACCCGACATCGACTTCTTCCGCCTGCGCGTCTCGGGCGTACAGAGCGACAAGTTCTTCGACAACTGGCAAGGCGTGGCATCGGGTGCCTTCTACTGGAGCAACGACACCCTGCCCGACAGCGAACGCGCGACGTTCGGCGGGCAGAATTTCGGGCGTGGCTACCCGGATGACCAGGGCTCGGGCGACAAGGGCTGGGGCGTGGCGTATGAGGTCAACTACAGCTTCAACCGCAGCGGTGAATGGGTAAAAATCCTGCAGCCGTACGTGGTGCTCGACAAGGCCAAGACCTGGTTCAACGAACTGCCGGCCAAGGGCAACAACATGTCATCGGCAGCGGTGGGCCTGCGCTTCGGGGATAACAAGTACTACAACATCGCGCTGGAAGCGGCCAAGCCAATGTCGGATATCGCCCTCGACAGCTTCAATCGGCGGCCACGGTATACGCTGAGTTTCAGCTACCAACTCTGAACCCTGTGGGAGCGAGCTTGCTCGCGAAGAACGTCCAGCCAACGCGGGGAACCAGACTGCCCGCGTTATCGTTGACGTTTTTCGCGAGCAAGCCCGCTCCCACACAAGCTCACTCCTACATCAATCTGATCTTGGGGATGGGGAAGAGGTTGTTGAGGGTATCGATCAAGCGCACCAGGTAGATCGGCTTGCGGAACAGGTCCAGCACCTGCAGACGCAGCATGTCACTGACATCATCCATCTCGGCGTGGCCGGACATGACGATCACCGGCAAGTGCTGGCGAGCGGTGTGTTCGCGCAGACGCTTGATCAAGGAAATACCACTTTCCTCGGGCATGCGCAGGTCGGTAATCACCAGTGCGATATCGGGGTGCAGGGTCAGCTCCTGCAAGGCAAAGGTGACCGAGGTCGCGGTAAAACAGACAAAGCCTTCATTCTCCAGCGACTCGGCCAGTTCAATAAGGGCGTCCTCTTCGTCATCCACCAAAAGGATTTGTTGCCGGGGAGGCGAAGAGGAGTTCATGTGGAAATGCCTGATACGCAATAGATCATTCAGCGGAACCTGCACGTGTTTGCGCGAGTACCTGGGTCAGGTATGAATGGCGCCTTGTATCGAAGTAAATACGTTGGTTACCGCCGTCTTGATGGGTGTAATAAAGGCAGCCAGCGCCACGGCAACCATCGCCGCAACCAGTGCGTACTCGATACCCGATGCGCCCTCTTTGGAATAGAAAAAAATCTGGACTTTGATGAAACCCATGCGAATAAGATCAAGGAACATAATGACTTCTCCTTTGCGCCCACGGCGCTGGTATCGCGGCATCACAAAAATGATTTCGGTGTGCCACTAGAGCATTGTCAACAAACCCCAGACCAACAACTGTAAGAACTGATTAATCACAAAGTATTAGTCGGCCGGCTGACGCCAAAAATCCCACTTTCGCAGAGGTTTCTGGAGATATTTTTCGCCCGGTAATGGCGTTTTGTCTTAGCTGAACTACCTTCAAATAGCGAAATAGTTAGAAGCTTGAAGCGATCCGGATACGCAAGCATTAGTGGGAACAGCAGTGGATGCAGCAGGAAAGGGAGAGCCTTCATGAACAGTCGGATTAGCTTGATCCTCGCCGGGCTGCTGTTGGTAGGTGCACTGATTGCAGGCTACTGGGGCCTGGTACTCAGCCGCCCTGCCCCTGTCGCACCGCCCGTGCCCCAAACGCCTGAAGTCGTGCAACCCGTAGCCGAAGACCAGACACGCCAACCCGTGGTGGTGCTGGCCCATGACGTTGCACCTTTTGTTGCGCTCACCGCCGCCGACCTGACCCTGGAAAAACTGCGCACGGTTCCCGCCGGCAGCCTCACCAGCCTCGACCAGGCCGTGGGCAAGATCCCGTGGCGGCCGCTGTCGGCCGGGACCTGGCTGACCGAGGAGAGCTTCAACTCCGGCGGCACCCTGGCGCGAATGATCCGCCCTAACGAACGCGCGCTTGCCGTCGCCGTGGATGAAGTGATCGGCGCCAGCGGGCAACTCTCCCCGGGGGACTATGTGGACGTCCTGCTCTTCCTGCGCCAGGAAGCCAGCAACCCGCAGCAGTCCGCACAAATCGTGGTGCCCGCCTTGCGCCTGCTGGGCGTCGGCGATCAACTGGGGCTGACCAACGACGGCACGCCCGGCTCCGTGCCACCGACCACCCCAGACGAAAAACTCAAGGCGCAGCAGAGTCGCGCCAGCGCGCGCACGGTACTCCTCGCCGTACCGGAGGAGCTCCTGAGCCGGCTGATGCTCGCAGCCCAGTCCGGCGTATTGCGCCTGGCTGTGCGCAGTGCCGACGAACAACTGCTGAGCCAATACTGGGCCGGTGAAACGGAGTCCGCGACCCACCTGGAAAACACCCGGCGCGAGCTCTACCAGTTCAACCAGCTGGCCTTCAGTACAGCGCCGGTCAACGGCCTGAGTCCCGCCGGCAATGGTGCGCCAAGGCGTTCAGGCGTCGAAGTAATACGTGGCAATCAGGTTACCCAACAAACGCCCTGAAAGAGCTAAGGATGCCTTGAATGAGCAGTCGTTTCGTGTGGTCTTTTTCGCGAATTTTCTGGGCACTTCTCACCCTGAGCCTGCCCGTCGGCGTTGCACTGGCAGCACCCGGCAACTGCACGGGCCTGGGCCAGCTGCCGGCGGTGCTGGAGGTGGGTGAAGGCGCTCAACAGGCTATCCAGTCGCCGGTGCCGATTACGCGGCTGGCCATTGGCGATCCGAAAGTGGCCGATGTGCAGGTCAACGGCAACCAGGCGTTCCTGCTCACCGGCATCGCCTCGGGCACCACCAGCCTGATGGTCTGGACGGCCTGCTCCAGCAGCCCGCGCCAAAGCATGGTGTTCGTCAAGGGCAAGGCCACGTCAGCCCTGACCAGCCTGGCCCTGGCGCCGTCCGATGACCCGACGCTGCCCAGCCAGGTGCAAACCGACATCCGCTTTGTGGAAGTGAGCCGCACCAAACTCAAGGAGGCCAGCACCTCGATCTTTGGCCGGGGCGGCAACTTTCTGTTCGGCGCCCCGAACAATGTTGCCAACGCGGCGGCCACAGGATTCCGTGGGCTCCCGGTGAACAACGACACCTTCAACATTGGCTTTGGCGGCGGGCGTGTCTCGGCCATGATCAACGCCCTGGAAAGCAGCGGTTTTGCCTACACCCTGGCCCGGCCGAGCCTGGTGGCGCTCAGTGGACAAAGTGCGACCTTCCTCGCCGGTGGTGAAGTACCGATCCCGGTGCCCAGCAGCGGCAGCAACAGCATCTCCATCGAATACAAAGAGTTCGGTATTCGCCTGACGCTGACCCCGACCGTCATCGACCATGGGCGGATTTCCCTGAAGGTCGCGCCAGAGGTCAGTGAGCTGGACTACAGCAACGCGGTCACCATCCAGGGCATCTCCGTGCCGGCCCTGACCATCCGGCGCACCGACACCAGCATCTCCCTGGCCGACGGCGAAAGCTTCGTGATCAGCGGCCTGATCAGCACCAACAACAGCTCCAACGTGAGCAAATTCCCGGGGCTGGGTGACATCCCGGTCCTCGGTGCGTTCTTTCGCGACTCCAGCATCAACCGCCAGGAAAAAGAGCTGCTGATGATCGTCACCCCGCACCTGGTACAGCCGCTGGCCGCCAACGCCCAGTTGCCCTCGTTGCCTGGGGAAAAACTGCGCAATTACGACCCTAACTGGTACCGCCTGTATTTCCTCGAAAACGGCAATTTCGACCGCCGCAGTGGACTGTCCGAATGAGTGAGAGCCTGAGCCAGACCTTTTTGGCAATTACCCGCAACACCACGGATCTGGAATGGCTTCAGGGCGCACTCGCGCCCCTGGGGCAAGTGGTCAGCGCCGGTGCCGGCAGCCTCGACGAACTGTTGGCACTGGTAGACGTGACGTTCGCCAACCTGGTGTTCATCGGCCTGGACCGGGAACACGTCACCACCCAGTGCGCCCTGATCGAAGGTGCCCTGGAAGCCAAGCCGATGCTTGCCATCGTGGCCTTGGGCGATGGCATGGACAACCAGCTTGTACTGAACGCGATGCGCGCCGGCGCACGGGATTTCGTGGCCTACGGCTCGCGCTCCAGTGAGGTTGCCGGCCTGGTTCGGCGCCTGAGCAAACGCTTGCCGGCGGTCACCCCGAACGCCCATTTGGGCGGGCTGACCGTGCTCTACGGCACCCAAGGCAATGCCGACGGCGCGCTGATCGCCAGCCACCTGGCGCTGGTGGTGCAAAAAAGCGGGCAGCAAACGCTGTTGCTCGACCTGGGCCTGCCACTCGCTGACAGCCTCGCACTGCTGGGGCTGGAGAGTTCTTTTCATTTCGGCGACGCCCTGCGTCACTTGCGGCGCCTGGACTCAACCCTGATCAACAGCGCCTTCACCACCGCCGAAGCCGGTCTGCGCATCCTCGCCTACCACAACAACGATGAGCCCCTGGAACGAACCAGCGCGGCCGAGCTGTACATGTTGCTCAGCGCCCTGCGCCAGCACTTCCAGCACATCGTGGTGAACCTGACCGGCCAACCCGACAGCGAAGCCTTGCGCACCTTTGTCAGCCATTGCGACAAACTGCTGTGGTGCACCGACCAAAGCGTGCCGGACTGCCGTCGCAACCTGGCCGTACTCAACCTGTGGCGGGAAAAAGGCATGAAACTCGACCATGCCCGCCTGCTGGTCGACCGCTACCTCAAGGGGGCCGCCCCGGACTCGGAGGCACTGGGCAAGAGCTTCGGGCTGGAGGTAATCGCCGTACTGCCCTGGAGCCCGGAAGTGCGCCTGAGTGCCAAAAACCAGGCCCAGACCCTGTTCGCCCTGGCCCCACGGGAAGCCCTGACACAGACGTTGCGCAGCTTGGGCGAGCGCCTGGCAAAACGCTCCGAGGGCCTGGAAAAACCCTCCACCAATTGGCTCAACCGCCTTCTGGGGACCAAATGAACGGCGAGAAGCTGTTTGGCGTCGCCCCGCGCGGCAGCGTCGGCAACACCGATCACGACGGCCTGAAGCTGGTGCTGCATCGCTACATCATCGATGCCATCGAGGATTCGGGAAAAAATCTGCTGGAAGGCACACGCCAGTCCCTGGCGCAGTTTGTGATCGACAAGGTGGCCGAATACATCACACGTATGCACCTGGCGATTTCC
This sequence comes from Pseudomonas sp. KK18, assembly GCF_037094675.1. Lineage (NCBI taxonomy): Bacteria > Pseudomonadati > Pseudomonadota > Gammaproteobacteria > Pseudomonadales > Pseudomonadaceae > Pseudomonas > Pseudomonas sp. KK18. The sequence goes on along the minus strand of NZ_CP146605.1, from coordinate 781,486 downwards.
CGCTATGAGATGGAGCGCCTGGCCGAAGAGATCGTCGATGAGCTGACCGGTTTCGGCCCGCTGGAAGTGCTGCTGCGCGACCCGACCGTCACCGAGATCCTGGTCAACGGCCCGCACCGGGTATTCGTCGAGCGCGATGGCCTGCTGCAACAAAGTGACTTGCGCTTCATTGACGACCACCATGTCGAGCGGGTCATGCAGCGCATCCTCGCGCCCCTGGGACGCCGGCTGGATGAGTCGTCGCCGATGGTCGATGCGCGCCTGCCCGATGGCAGTCGGGTCAATGCGATCATTCCGCCGATTGCCCTGGACGGGCCGTGCCTGTCGATTCGAAAGTTTCGCAAGGACATGCTTAAAAGCAGCGACCTGGTGGCCATGCAAACCATCGACCAGGCCATTTTCGACTTTTTCAAGGAAGCCGTCGGCAAGCGCTGCAACATCCTGATCAGCGGCGGTACCGGCACCGGTAAAACCACACTGCTAAACATTCTCAGCCAGTTGATCAACCCCCGCGAGCGCCTGGTCACCATCGAAGATGTGGCCGAGTTGCAACTGGGCCATCCCCACGTTGTGCGCCTGGAAACCCGCCCACCCAATGCCGAGGGGCATGGGGAAGTGAAGGCCAGTGACTTGATCCGCAACGCCCTGCGGATGCGCCCCGACCGGATCATCCTCGGCGAGATCCGGGGCGTGGAAGTCATCGATGTGTTGACCGCCATGAACACCGGTCACGACGGCTCGATGAGTACCGTGCACGCCAACAACGCCCAGGACGCCTTGCTGCGCCTGGAAACCCTGGTGGGCCTGACCGGCCGGGTCGTCGCGGAAAAAACCCTGCGGCAAATGATCTGCGCGGCGCTGGATGTGGTGATCCAGCTGACGCGCCTGCCCGATGGCCGCCGCTGTGTCAGCGAAGTGGTGGAAGTGGTGGGCATCCGCGAAGACGTGTACGTCACCAACACCCTGTTTCGCCACGACAAGCGCACCGGCTTTGGCTTCCTGCGCGAAGCGGTCAACCCGGCCGGTGACAAGTTGCGTCACGAAGGTCACCTGCCGGTGTAGGAGGCAACCCGATGATCGGTCCGATTCTGCTCGCCCTGCTCGCCGTAGCCCTTCTGGTGCTGGGGATAGGCCTGATGCGCAACGGTTTGCGCAAGGCCCAGACCGACCGGGTATTGGAACGCCTGGCCGAAGGGCAACCCCAGGCCATGAAAGACAACGCGGTGACCACCAGCCTGGAACGCACGTTTATCCGTGCAGGCCTCGGCCGGCCAACCGAGCGCCTCGGCCTGTGGCTGACCCTGTGGGCCTTTGGCGCCCTGCTGGGGGGGCTCGTGGGCCAGTGGATAGGCTTGTTTGTAATGGTGGCGGCACCGCCCTTGGCACTGCGCCTGTACATCGCCGTACGCTACCAGCGGCGGCTGCGCCGGATGATCGAACAACTCCCGCAATTGCTCGATCACGCCGTACGCAGCCTGAAATCCGGACGCACCCTGGCGGACGCCATCCTGAGCGGAATCGATGCCAGTGACGACCCGTTGAAAAAGTCCATGGGCCGTATCAAGCGCAATGTGCAATTGGGTGTCAGCCTGCCGGAGGCCGCTCATGACTATGCCGAGTTTTATGAACAGGATGAATTGCGCCTGTTTGCCCTGGGCCTCAAGGTCAACCACCGCTACGGCGGCAACGCCAGTGAGCTGCTGGAAAACCTGATCAAGATGATCCGCGAGCGCGACCAGGGCGCACGGCAATTACGCGCCATGACCGGTGAAACCCGGGTGACCGCGCTGGTGCTGGCGGTACTGCCGGTGAGTGTCGCGGGCTACTTCCTGCTCGTTAATCCGACGTACCTGATGGCCATGTGGGATGACCACAGCGGCCAACGCCTGATGCTCGGTGCGTTCGCCTTGCAAGTCATCGGATGCGTGGCGCTGTGGCGCATGTTGCGGAGTATCTGAGATGGCGATACTGATCAGTGCCGTATTGTTTCTTGCCGCGTTATCACTGCTGCTGGCGAATATCCTGAGCAGTCGTCGTCAACAACGCGTGGTCGCCCAGCGGCTGCAGGGCGAGCCAGGCCGTAATGACAAAATGAGTGAGTGGTTGCACCAGTTGGGCAGCACCCGGATCGGCCAGCGCACCATCAGCCTCGATAACGAAACCCAAATCCTGCTCAACCGCATGGGCTGGAGAAAAGCCAGCCAACGCTCGATGTTCGCCGCTTGCCAGATCGGTTCACCGATAGTTTTGCTGGGCCTGACCGCGATGACACTGGAGCTGTTCTTTCCCGGCACCGAGCATGGGTGGGTGATCTCCCTGCTGGGCCTGATCATTGGCTACTTGCTGCCCAAGCGAATACTGGTGGCACTCGCCAAAAGGCGCCAGGGGAAAATCTCCCGGGAAGTAGCGACCTTCATCCCCCTGGTGCGCATTCTGTTTGAGTCAGGCATGGCCGTGGAGCAAGCGCTGCGGGTCATGGCCTACGACGCGCAAAAGTTGCTGCCGGTACTGACCGCCGAACTGCGCCTGGTGCTGGCACGCGTCGATTCCGGGCTGGAACTGGGGGAGGAATTGAACAAGGCCAGCCAGATGCTGGACGTGGATGAACTCAGCGACACGTGCCTGATCCTCCAGCAACTTCTGCATCAGGGCGGCGGGGCGATGAAGTCGCTGCAATCGCTCAAGCAGTTGCTGGATGACCGGCGCCTGACCCGCCTGCAGGAATACATTTCCAAGATGTCCGCCAAAATGTCCGTGGTGATGATGCTGTTCCTATTTCCCGCATTACTGATCGTATTGGCCGGCCCTGGCTTTATCGCCATCGCCAAAGCCTTCGTGCCTTGAGAGGACATGCAATGAAGACATTGATGGTCGCCTGCAGCCTGTTGTTGTTAAGTGGTTGCGCCAGTAACGGGCAACTGCCGTGGGCGGGTTTCAGCGCGCAGGGCAGTTGTGCCAAGCCCAACTCCGATCAGGAGTTATCGCTGAACCTGGCCGACGACATGGCCAACGAGGGCAAGCTGCACGCCAGCTTGGCCAACCTGCAAAACCTGCCGGACAACCTGCCCCAGGTGCGCCAGCGCCAGGCCAAGGTGTACCGCCTGCTGGGCCGCAGCGAAGCCGAACCGTTGTACCGCAGCCTGCTCGGCACCTGCATGGCTGCCGAAGGCGAGCACGGGCTCGGCCAGCTGGCAGCGGCCAGGGGAGACAACGGCCAGGCCATGGCGCACTTGCAACGCGCGGCCAGGATGTCGCCCACCGATGAGAAAATCCGCAACGACCTGGGCGTGGTGTACCTCAATCAACGGCGCCTGGAAGACGCGCGCTTCGAATTCCTCACGGCCATGGAACTCAAGCAGAGCGACCAACTGGCCGCGCTCAACCTCGTGACGCTGATGATCTACCAGGACAACTGGGAACAAGCCGCGCAAGTGGCCAGCCGCATGGGCCTGAGCCCGGAACAAGTGACGCAAGCCCAGGCCCGGGCGCAGCAACTCAAGGCGCCCGTCTCAACGGCGACAGCGCCAAAAGATCAGGTCGCAACCGTAGGCGACGTGCTGCAAGCGCCGGTCAAATAGGTCTCTGAAGGGAGTACACACGATGAAACTCACACTGCTCGCCACGCTGCTGTTCGCCAGCCTGCCGCTGACGGTGCTGGCTATTGAGCCGGGGCCTTCTTCGCCACAGCAAAAACAGACCGAAGGCTGGCTGCAACTGCAGGTCAGTGGCGAACGGGCGTCTTCCACCCCGCAAAAGGCCACGCCCGCTGAACGCGACCTGGCCATGCAACGCCTGCTGGACAGTTACAAACACACTATTCCTGAGTACTACGACCAGAAACTGGGCGGCAACACCCCAAGCGGCAGCAACTAATGCGCAGTGACGCGCTGGCGCGCCGCAGAATTGTTCGGCGATAACGCCAGCGCCAACTGGGTTCGGTTGTGCATATGGGTCAGGCGCAGCACTTGGGACACGTAGAGTTTCACGGTGTTTTCAGTGATGCCCAGCTCACAGGCAATCTGGTAGTTGGTCTGGCCCTTGCCTACCAGCCTTGCAACATCCAGTTGGCGGGGCGACAACTGATTGAAGATCGCCGGTATTTCAACCCGGTCAGTGTCGCTGACTTCACCCTCGGCTTCAGTCGACAGGCCGGATTGCGGACTGCTGCGCACCTTGTCGAGGTCATGATAAAGGTCATCGATGGACGCCGAGAGAAACTGCAGCTTCTGGTTCAGGTGCCCCAGGTCGAGATCTTTCTGCCGGTCCTGCAGCGCGACCACCTGGCGTTGCAACCCTTCGAGCAGCTCGCCCAAATTGATCGGCTTCTGGTAGTAATCGGCAATCCCGGCGCGCAAGGCCTTGATCACGTCCTGCTTGTCTGCACGCCCGGTCAGCATGATGGCCTCAAAGACCCGTTGCTTGCCGGCCAGGTGTTGCAGGGCCTGGACCAGTTCGATGCCATCCATCTCGGGCATATGCAGATCGCACAGCACCAGGCCGATCTCGGCATCGTCGCGAAAACGCTCGATGGCTTCCTGGCTGGATGCGCAAGGGACGCAACGGTAACCGTTGCTTTCAAGAAATTCGCAAAGCTCTTCCACGATCAAAGGCTGATCGTCCACCACGAGCACTTTCACTTGAGAGGTAAGCTTGTTCACGCGCTACTCCATGCCTGGCAAGCAAAAGGACCGATGTATCCATTCCGACCATTTTTCCCATACAACTTACCCATAAACGTAGACGTACTTTCCTACTATGTACATAGCGTTACCCTACGTGGCGACTAATGGGATCCAAAACCAGGACAGGCAAAAACCAATCAGTAAAAAAGGCACGAACGGCTGCCTGGCCGAATGTGCCGGATCAAGGTACTGCAAGGTATTCCTAAGCCCTTGATTCATCAGCGGCCACACCCTGGGCGCCAGCAACAGCCAGGCTGCGCTCGCGAGGCCGGCGCCGATAAAAGTGCCCAGTACGTAGAGGTAGTCGGTTGCCAGCCCCAATGCCGCGATCAGCTTCACGTCACCGGCGCCCAGGCGGCCCAGCGCGTACCCCGGCAGGGTGAACAACAACGCCAGGACAAAGGCCACACCGCCCTCGACAGCCGGTGCACCGAGCCAGGTCGTACCGCTCCAGAACAGGTAACCCAACGCCAGCAAGGCTGCGCCGAGGGTCAAACGGTTGGAGACCTGACGTAGACGGATATCTTGCACAGCGCACAGCGCGAGCCAAACGACCAGGACGAGGCTTTGAATCACGTAAAAAAAATCCCTTTTTGCTGAATGATTCTATGCTGATATCAGGTAGTAGTAGTCAGGGTAGACGAGTCATGAAAAAAGGCCTCGCTAAAAAGCAAAAAGGTGCCGCCGCGCTGGAGTTCGCGATGGTCTTCATGATTTTTTTTGCCATTTTTTATGGCCTGGTCAGCTACAGCTTGCCGTTATTGCTGATGCAGTCCTTTACCCAGGCCGCCGCCGAAGGCGTAAGACGTAGCGTCGCGCTGGACCCCGCCACGCCTGGCTACGTCACGGCACTGCCGCTGCAGGCCGTCAGTGCGGCGCAGGCACAACTGGCGTGGATCCCCTCCCAGTTCAAATTCCTTCCCGGGTACGTGACGGCCGTCTACAACTCGTCAGGCGTGTTGACGGTGTACATCAATTACCCGACGTCCAGCCTCCAAAGTGTGCTGCCGTTCCTGGTATTGCCAGGCATCGGTACCGTCCCCGCCCTGCCTCCCATGCTGTCCGCCCAGTCGAGCATGCAGTTTTGACCTCAGGCGATAAACTCTTCGGCCGCCTGCTCGGACGCGGCAACCAGCTGCCTGCTGACGCACCGGCAGCGATCCCGGCAACCGCCGCGTTGTTGTTCTACCTGGACGCCCAGGGCCGCGTAATGGATGTCCATGGCCCGCTTCGCCATCGACTCGAACACCCCGCTGCGCAACAGCAACAGGCACCCTCGCTGCTCGACTACCTCACTGCGGCGAGCCGCCTGGTGATCGAGGGCACGCCCAGCGACTGGCAGGGGCAAAGCCTGGACCTGGAGCTCAAGGGGCTCGCCGGGCAAACCCTGCATACCCGTGGCTGGGTTCAACCCGAAGGCAAGGGCTGGCTCCTGCAATTGCTGGACATTGGCGACCTGATTGCCCATCGCCAACTCACCCAGGTGCGCGAACACAATCAACGGGTGAGCGACCAGATCAGCGAGCAACTGCGGGTCTGCAGCCTGGTGCGCCTGCCCGAAGTACTGCAAGACACTCTGCAGGCTATTTCCCAGCACTGGCACATCCCCTGCGTCGCCATCGCCTTGCTGGATGAGCAGGGCCAGGCGTGGTGCATCGAGGGCTGTTACACCGCCCACGATGCGCCGGTACTCTGGAGCAACGGCCAAGCCCTGGGCTCCAGCCTCGACAGCCTGGGCGGCACGGCGCCAGTGAGCCTGGAGGTAAACCGTGGCCACAGCGAACACCCACGCCTGCAAGGCCTGTTCGGCAATACCGATGGTTTTCTGGTGCCCTACCGCGACGGACTGGGCGTGGGCGCATGGCTGCTGTGCGGGGTGTATCACCGTCAGGAACACACCAGCGACCGTGACTGGTTGCAACTGACCGCCGCCCTCGCGGCACCGCTGCTCGGCCGCCTGCGCGAACTGCGCCATCAACAGCAGCTGGAACGCCTCGACGCGCTGCAAGGATTGCTCGGCACCGGCTGGTGGGAGCTGTCCCCACACACTGAAGACCTCGAACTCGCCCCACCGCTGCTGCACACCCTGAGCCAAGGCGAGGCCATCACACAGCTGTCGCTACCCATGTGGCTCAAGCTGATTCACCCTGCCGACCGGGAAGAACTCGCCAGCCGCCTGCAAGACCTGAAGACCCTGGGCAAACCGCTATCCACCAGTGTGCGCCTGCAACGTGCCGACGCGGCGCTTAACCCCATCTGGTATCGCGTGCAGGGGCAAGCGTTGGGCTCGGGTGAGCATCGCCGCCTGGTGGGCTTCATGCTCGACATCAGCGACATAAAAAACCAGGAGCAACAGGCCGCCGCCGCCCACGCACGCCTGGATAACCTGATCGCCAGTTCCCCGGCTGTGATCTATGTGCAGCGCTATGTCGAGGGCACGCTGCAACCGGTGTTCTTCAGCGACAGCTTGCTGCCGCTGCTTGGCCGCACCCTGGCCGACTTCACCCCGGCGACGCTGAACCAGTGGATCCACCCCGAAGACCGCGACCTCTACTTCGACCGTACCCGCCAACTGCTGCGCGAAGGCAGCGTGCGCAGTCGCTACCGAGTGCTCGACACACAGGGCAATTACCACTGGCTGCTGGATGAAGCCCGGCTGCTGCGCGACGACCTCGGGTTGCCCGTGGAAGCCGTGGGCCTGTGGCTGGATGTGACCGAGACGACCCTGGCGGCGCAACGGGTCAAGGAAAGCGAGGAGCGCTATCGAATCCTCGTGGAAGACTCCCCGGCCATGATCTGCCGCTACCTTCCGGACCTGACCCTGACCTTCGGCAACACGCCCCTGGCCAACTACATGGAATGCCTGCCTGGACAGCTGCCGGGCATGAACCTCCGCCAATGGTTGTCGGACGAACAACACGAGGCGTTTGTACTGCGCATCCGCCAGCTCACCCCGGAATTCCCGGTGAGCACCGCCGAAATCAGCCTGCAACTGCCGGGGCGCACACATGCCTGGTGGGTGTGGTCGGACCGGGGCGTGTTCGACGAACAGGGCCAGTTGCAGGAAGTGCAGGCCGTGGGCCGCGACAACACCGAAGTGCGCCGCTCCCAGCAGCAACTGACCCAAAGCGCCAAAATGGCCACCCTCGGCGAAATGGCCACCGGCCTGGCCCATGAGATCAACCAGCCGTTGAATGTGATGCGCATGGCCATCGTCAACGTGCTCAAGCGCTTGAGCAACGGTGATGCACAAATCGACTACCTGACGGAAAAACTCCAGCGTATCGACTCCCAGGTCCAGCGCGCAGCCCGCGTGGTAGACCACATGCGGGTGTTCGGCCGCCGTTCGGAAGTCGAACAGCAGCCCTTCAACCCGGCGCAGGCGGTGGAAGGCACCCTGTCGCTGCTCAGTGAAGGCATGCGCGGCAAAGGCGTGGACCTGCGCGTGGCACAGCTAGACGTGACGGTGCAGGTCAAAGGCTATGTCGACCAGCTGGAGCAGGTGCTGATCAACCTGATGGTCAACGCCCGCGATGCCCTGCTGAGCAAACGCGAGCACGACCGCGGCCTGCAACCGTGGATCTCGGTGCAGATCGAGCACGACAGCCGCCACGTACGCATCTGGGTCGAGGACAACGGCGGCGGGATTGACCCGCGGCTGCTGGAGCGGATTTTCGAGCCGTTCTTCACCACCAAGCCGATTGGCGTGGGCACCGGCCTCGGGTTGTCAGTGAGCTACGGCATTGTCGAGAACATGGGCGGCCGGTTGAGCGTCGCCAACAGCGAGCATGGGGCGAAGTTCTGTGTGGAGTTGCCGGTGGTTGAAGCCTAATTCACCAGGGCCGCTTGCCCATGCGGCCGGCAACTGAGATTGGCGCCCACTTCCACCGCGTTCAGGTTAACCCCAAGGTTCGACAACAGGCTGTTCACCACCGGGTCCAGAATAGGGCTGAGCACTCCGCCAATCACGGTGCCCAAGGTGCTGTTGAGCCCGTTTAGCACTGTGCCCGCCGTCGTCAATAACCCTCCCAGCAGATTGAACCCCGTTGGCTTGTAGACCTGGAACTGGATACCGCTCAACGCGTTACTGATCGCGCTGAGAAGGCTGGCTGTCGATGAGGCGTAGTACTGCGGCGGCAGGTTGATTTCCGGCGGTTGGAGGTACGTGTGGGGGGGCAAGGCACTTGTCGCAGCGCCCACCGGACTGTTGACGCTCAAGCCCAGGCCGCCCCCGTAAAACGGTTTGCGGGTGGACGGATCACAAGTGGTAGGCCCCAGGCCCAGCAAGGGTTTGAAACAGGTAATGGATCCGATATCCACCACCGGCACTGGAGGAATCGGATTAAGGGTGGTGTTGCTGTTAAACGCGTTGATCAGTTGCGGGCTCTGGCCAATTTGCACGGTAACGATCGAGGCATTGGTCTGGGTGGTCAGGGTCTTGGTAGCGTCGCTGACGCAGGTAAACCCGGTGACATAGCTTTCAGCCGTGCCCAGTTGAAGGACCACATCTATCCTGGCGGCCGGCGGGTTTGAGGATGACGACAGCACCTGCAAATTCGTCATCTGGCAATAACCACCCAGTACACACAGCACCGAGCTGATGGTGCCTCCCAGGTTCAAGCTCAACAAGTTGTTCAAAACGTCCGAAAGTGGCCCGATCAAGCCGTTCAGGGCGGCCTGCACCGCGGGAGAATCCAGCGGTAGCAACCCTAACGTCAGGCCGACGCTGATCTGAGCCGTTTTTACGTAAATGCGGGTTGCTGAAGTTTTATCCACGGCAAACCGCGGATCGCCAATAGCGGACAACTGCGGTGGCTGAATCACCTTGACCTGAACACCTGCATTCACCAGGCCCGGAATATTCACCGGGATGGTCGCCACCACCCCGTTCTTGGTATTGGCCAATTGCACAAAGGCTTCGGCCAGCTGGAACACATTCAGGCTGGTGTTCAGCCCCGCCGACACCGCCCCCGTTTGCAGCTGCAGCAGGCTGCCCAGGGTGACATCAAGGTTGCCGATTATCGCGTTGATACTGGTAAGACCGCTGACCGCCACGCTGGCTGTATTGCCTCCGGCACTGAGCACCGTAATGGCTGCGTCGACCAGTTGACTGATCTTGACCGTCTTGGTCAGCAGTTGATCGTAGGCTCCGGCCGTGACGCCCACGTTCAACGCCAACTGGTTGAGGTAGCTGAGCAAGTTGATGTTGGTGTCTACCAGGCCCTGCCAGCCTGCCACGCTCAGGTTTAGTGAGCCGCCCAAGAGTTGGCCGAACAACAGGTTCAGTGCTGCTGATTTGCTCGAGTCCACAGTGACCAGGGTCGATTTGATCGTCAGTTGCGCCTGAGGCGGCAGGATCTTCGGCGCCGCCACCGCGACGGCAGACAACTGGGTGTTGAAGTTGTAGCCGCTACCACTGAACAACGCCCAGACCCCCCCGGCAACGCTGGTCATGATCGGGCGCGAGGCAGTCACCTGGATGGCATCGGTCTTGGTCGCGTCTGCGGAGAACACCCGCTGGTTGGTGGCGCCGGTGGTCAGCACGCCGCATTTCACTATCAGGGCGTTTGCTGGCGGGATGACATAACCGTTGCGCACTGCGCTGGCACCGGCATAGGTGGGCGCGGTATTGGTGGCGGGCAGGCAATCCCCCTTACGCTGCACTGCCTCCAGTGCCGCCATATCGGCAATCCCCTGCAACTGGCGTTTTTCCAGGTACAAACGGCTGCTATCAACCACCAGCAACATGAATACCAGCACCATGCCCAGGGTCAAGACCGCCACCAAGCCAACCGCACCGCGCTGCCTTGCAGGCCCGGCGTGGTGACCGGAACGAAGTCGAAGAGACATCGAGCACTCCTTTGCCGGCACACTGCCGAGCGCTTACTCTCCTGTGTTGCTTGGGAGTGTAGTCAAGAGCGGCGGGGGCTGCAGGCCAGTCGCCATAGATCGACGACTGGCGGAGGGCTGATCAGGCGATCAATGCGGCGGGTAGTTGGAAAGCACCTTGGTCACCGTGGCACGAATAGCGGCACTGCGGTCTTGGGGTTCAGGCGAGCTGGCGAGGATCTGCTCATCGCTGCCACGCCACACCAGCTTGCCGTCCTTGCCGTCGAGCAAGTCAATCTGGATGGTCGCGACCTTGTAGGTGATGTTGCGGGTTTCGTTATACATCGGCGCGCCCCAGTAACCATTCCACGGGCCGCCCCAGGCGCCGCCGTAATTGGTGGTGACTTGTTGCTGGCGGTCTTCGACGATCAGGTAGGTCTGTACATTCAGGTCAGCCTTGGTGCCCGGCGCCGCAGGGCGCAGGCCACGCTGGTCGAGCTGCTCGCCCACGGCCTGGCGGATGCGCTGTTCGGTGAGGTCACTCTTGATCCGCGGGTCATCCGGGCGGTATTGCAGCGCGGGTTCTTTCCAGCTCCAGCTGCGGTAGGCGCCAAAGTCCCGGCTGGCGTCGAAATCATGGTTGACCTGGCTGGTCTGGCAACCGCCCAGCAACACAACAACAGCAAGTGCAGCAATACGACGAAGCATGGTTTTTCTCCAAAAGACAATCCGGGCCTGAGATGAGAATAGCTGCTAACTGGGTGGGTAGGCAGTCATTGCCTTTTGCATCGCCTCACGCAGCGAATCGGCGCGCTCGCTGAGGCTGCCCTGGCTCGTGGTTTCGGCGCTGGTGCTCCATACCGGCTGGCGGGTGCGCGCGTCGAACAGGCTGATGCGCGCCACGGCCACCGTCACTTCATAAGTGCGTACCACCGGCACCGTGTTGTACATGCCGTAGCCGTTGCCGTAGCGGTTATAGCCGCCGTAACCGTAGCCATAGTCGTCCTGGACCTGGCGCAGGCGTTTTTCCAGGCGCACGTCGGCGCTTACCAGCAGGTCGGGGGCGCGGTTGTCATGCAAGGGGCGCAGGCCGCGCTGGTCGAGGGCGCCGCTGACCGCCTCGGCAATCTGCGCCGAATCCGCCCAGGCCGAGCCCGCCGGCAGCTGGTTGTTGAGCCAGGCCCAACTGCGGTAGGCGCCGTAGTCGCGCACCGGCGCCGGGTAGGCGCTGGCATCAAAGGTGTTGGCCGCCTGGGCAGGCGCCGGCGGCATCGGGGCAGACGCCGCCACATACGGGTTGGGGCTTTGGCAACCCGCCAGGCCCAGGCCCAGCAGGATCAGTCCAAGACAGCGCTTCATTTCGACCTCCGCAGACTGGGCCGCTTAAACCGGACGGCAGATCCAGTGCAAATAACGCCCAAGTCCGGCAAAGCTTGGGTGACGACGGTGTGCGAGCTCCATCTCCAACAAATCCTGCAACTCGGCGCGGGCCTGGAATTCCACCGGCATATAGTCGTGGAACACCCGCACGCCACTTTGGGTTTCGACCTGCCACAGGCCCTCTAGTTGCGTCGCCAACTCCCGTGGGTCCAGGGGTTGTTGCGGCGTGAGGCTCTGCTTTTCACCGGCCATGTCGTTCTTGCGCATTTTGCGGAAGTGGCCTTTGAGCAGGTTGCGGTAAATCAAGGCGTCGCGATTGTAGAAGGCCAGGGACAGCCAGCCACCGGGCGCGGTCAACTGGTGCAGCACCGGCAGGATCGCATGGGGTTCGGCCAGCCATTCCAGCACGGCGTGGCACAGCACCAGGTCATAGGGTTCGGTAAGCTGGCCCAGCAGGTCCTGCCAGGGTGCCTGAATGAAGGTGGCGGTCTGCCCGGCTTCGGCGAAACGCTGGCGGGCGCCTTCGAGCATCGGCTCGGCGGGTTCGGCCAGGGTTACATCGTGGCCGCGCTCGGCCAGCCACAGCGACATATGGCCCAGCCCCGCGCCGATATCCAGTACCCGCAGCGGGCGTTCCGGCAGCGCTTCAATCAGGTCGGCCTGCAGCACCGCCAGGCGAATCGCGCCCTTGGCACCGCCATAGATCTTCTCGGCGAAACGGGTGGCCAAGTGGTCGAAATGACGGTCGCTCATTTGGCAAACCGCCGTTCGCTGTCGGCCAGCTTGGCCTTTACCACCTGATCCATGTCCAACCCCAATTCACTGCACAACAGCAGCAGGTACAGCACGATGTCACCGACTTCCTGGCCGGCATGGGCGAGTTTGTCGGCGGGCAACTGGCGCGACTGGTCTTCGCTCAACCACTGGAATATCTCCACCAGCTCGGCCATTTCAACGCTGGCGGCCATGGCCAGGTTCTTGGGGCTGTGGAACTGCTTCCAGTCGTTGGTATCGCGGATGCGGTGCAGGCGTTCGGTGAGGTGATCGAGGTTCATGGGGGGCTCCTGAAGGTGTATAGCTTCGGGCGCAAGCCGCGCGAAGGCAAGTGAATCCCTGCGGCCCGTAAACCTCTATGCTAGAAGGGAACTAGCTTGGGCCAATAACGAACAAAGGCTCAGGTTCGGCAGCTACGCCCACCGTCTTATCAGGACACACACATGCAAACAGACTTTTTCGGATGGCTGGGTCTCAAGATCGGCCAGATCATCCACTTTATCGTCGAGTTGTTCAGCGGGCTGTTCAATACCCTGTCCCACGCGGGCGGCGACTTTGTCGACGGGCTGTCCAGATCCTTGGGGATGGACACCTCGATCATCAGCATCCTCATGCTGATTATCGGCCTGATGCTGTTGTACTCGGCGGTGCGCGCGTTTATGCGGGCTTCGATCATCATGGGGATTATCTGGTTGATGCTCGGGCTGTGGGTGCTCAGTTGGGTGGTGCATTAATAAAGGGCCAGCAGGGTAAATCCCTTTAATTTGAGGGACGTTTCCGAGACAATCTTTCGGCCTTGTGCCTGTTGGGATGGGTGGCTAGTCTTCGGCCCTTCACTGCATATCAGTGATCGGGTTTAGTCGCCCGGAACTAGTGAGCGCAAGTTGTCGCCATGCTTCATGGCGGCTGTGCGCAGGGCACCTTCGGGTGCGCCGGGTTCCACTAGCCGGTCGACTAACCTGCGTACAGCCGCCACCCTCGTTTAGTCGCGCGGGTGTCAGCTCCTTACCTACTAGTGGAGTTACACCATGCATAAGCCTGTTCCCGACCCACCCAGCGACCTCCTCAACGACCGCGCCGCCTTCAATCGCGCCCTCGAACATTACCTGCCATCCCAAGGCTTCCACACCATCAACGAAGACCTGAGCTTCGAAGATTCCCTGCTCTACACCGCCAGCCTGCTCAGCAGCGCCTCGGCCACCGCGCTCGATTGCGGCGAACTGCTGGAAAGCCCGCAGCGCGCGAAGATCCTGGCGGTGTGGCACTTGCTGGAAATTGCCAAGACCACCGTCGACCGCTCCATCGAATGCCTGCACCCGCGCAAAACCTGACACTACGCGGTCAAAAATGTGGGAGCGGGCTTGCTCGCGAAAGCGGTGGATCAGCCAATACATCCGGCGACTGACACACCGCTTTCGCGAGCCAGCCCGCTCCCACATTGGCCCTGCGGCGCAGCTAATGGACAGTTACACTACCGCTCCCCAAAGGAGCCCGCATGACTTCCCTGCTAACCGACTGGCGCGACCGCCCCACCCACCGCCGCGTGTGGGCCCTCGCCGCGCCGATGATTTTGTCGAACATCTCCGTACCACTGGTGGCGCTGGTGGACAGCATGGTCATCGGCCACCTGCCCCACGCCCACCAACTCGGCGCCGTGGCCGTTGGCGCCAGCCTGTACACCTTCCTCGCCTGGGCCATGGGCTTCCTGCGCATGGGCTCCACCGGGTTTGCCGCCCAGGCCGCCGGGCGTGGTGATGGCGCGGCGCTGCGGCAGATTCTGTTGCAAGGACTGCTGCTGGCGCTGGGCCTGGCGATGTTGCTGGGCAGCATCGGCATTCCGTTAAGCGGCCTGGTGCTGGACTGGATGCAGCCCTCGCCCGAACTTAACCAACTGACCCGCGAATTCTTCCACACCCGGCTCTTCGGCCTGCCCGCAGCGCTGGCCAGCTATGCGCTGGTGGGCTGGTTCCTTGGCACCCAGAACGCCCGCGCGCCGCTGGCGATTCTGCTGACCACCAACCTCGTGAACATCGCGCTCAACCTGTGGTTCGTGCTGGGTCTGGATTGGGGCGTGGTCGGCTCGGCCCGCGCCTCGGTGATCGCCGAATGGACCGGCGCCCTGCTCGGCCTGGCCCTCACCCAAAAAGCCCTGCGCGCCTACCCCGGCCATATCGCCTGGGCCGCGCTCAAGCTGTGGCAAAGCTGGCGCCCGCTGCTGGCGGTGAACCGCGATATCTTCATCCGCAGCCTGGCCCTGCAATCAGTGTTTTTCATGATCACCGTGCAAGGCGCTCGCTTGGGGGATGCCACGGTGGCGGCGAATGCGCTGCTGCTCAATGGTCTGTTGCTGACGGCCCACGCCCTGGACGGACTGGCCCACGCCGTGGAAGCCTTGTGCGGCCACGCCATCGGCGCCCACGACCGCCAGGCCTTGCGCCGCTCGCTGGTGGTGGCCTGTGGTTGGTCGTTGCTGGCGAGTATCGGCTTCGCGATCCTGTTCGCCGTGTTCGGCCACCTGTTTATCGCCATGCAAACCGATATTCCGAGCGTGCGCGAAACCGCCGACATCTACCTGCCCTACCTCGCCGTACTGCCGTTGATCGCCGTGTGGAGCTACCTGCTGGACGGCCTGTTCATCGGCGCCACCCGCGCCCGGGAAATGCGCAACGGCATGCTGCTGACGGTGGTGATTGTGCTGCCCTTCGCCTGGGCCTTGCAGGGCCTGGGCAACCACGGCTTGTGGATAACCTTCCTGTTGTTCATGGCCCTGCGCAGCCTGACGCTGTGGGCAATTGCCTGGCGCCTGAACAAGCAGGACCGCTGGCTCACTGACCCGGCGTGAACGTGATAAACGCCGTGACCCGGTCCAGCACGGGCGCCAGCCAGCGCAGCGGCCGGGACATCGACGCCACCAATGTGGCGTGGCTGGTCTTGGTGAAGTAGAACTCCTCCACCGGCACACCCGCCGCTCGCAGCTTTTTCGCCAACCCGCCGGTGTTGCGCTTGGGGTTGACCAGGTTGTCGTCCACCGAAGCAATCAACAGGCTGGGGGGCGCGCTTTGGCTCACGTGGTTGATGGGTTGGGAATCGGGCGGCGAGTCCGGGTAGAAGAACACCGGCCGCACATCGCGGTTTTCAATCGGCAGAAAGTCATACGGCCCGGCGAGGCCGATCCATCCCTTGAAGACTGACGGCGACAGGCCAACCCCGGCCAGCCACTGCGGGTCCAGCGCCAGCATTGCGGCGTTGTAGGCACCGGAACTGTGGCCCATCACATACAGCTTGCGGGGATCGCCGCCGTATTCGGCACTGTGCTGATACGCCCACGCGACTGCTTGGGCGCCGTCCTGCAAAAACAGTGGGTAGCGCACTTGCGGGTAAAGCCGGTAGTCGGCGATCACCACCACGATGCCGCGCGAAGCCAACGCTTCGCCGACAAACCCGTAGTCATCCTTGGAACCGCTGTTCCAGCTGCCGCCATAGAAAAACACCACGACGGGCGCGTCGGGCAAGGCGGTGACGGGGCGGTAGATATCGAGTTTCTGGCGGGGGTCATCGCCGTAGGCGAGGGAGGAGGTTTTGGTGAAGGTGCTGGTGGGGGTGAGTGCGTTGAGCACTTTGATCGGGGAGCAGGCTGCGAGCAGCGTCGCGATGGCCAGGGTGAACACTTGCAGGAGTTTTTTCGACATTATTCAGGCCCTATAAAAACTGCAGGACTTGCGGCGATCCAAATGTGGGAGCGGGCTTGCTCGCGAAGGCGGTGTATCAGTCTGCACATGTATCGACTGACACACCGCCTTCGCGAGCAAGCCCGCTCCCACACTGGATCTCTGTCACATTGAGATCTTTGTCAGCCTGGAAGCGGTGTGCTTACGAGGACAGGTACGACGAACGCGTCAAACCAAGACGCAACGCATCCAGGAACTGAGTCCGCTCCGCCGCCGTGATCTTCGCGCTGGCGCACTTGTCACGGTAGTGAGTCATCAACTCCTCCGGCGACAAGTGCACGTAGCGCAGCATGTCTTCGATGGTGTCGTGGGTCTCGATCCCGGCGCTGTACACCGAACCGTCGTCACGCTGGTAGATGTTCACCGAGTCGGTGTCACCGAACAGGTTGTGCATGTCGCCGAGAATTTCCTGGTAGGCACCCACCAGGAAGATCCCCAGCAGGTAGTCCTCGCCTTCTTTCACAGCGTGCACCGGCAAGCTGGTCTCGATGCTTTGCTCATCCACGTACTGCTTGATCTTGCCGTCGGAGTCGCAGGTCAAATCCTGCAGCACCGCACGGCGCAACGGCTCTTCGTCGAGGCGATGCAGCGGCAATATCGGCAGCACCTGGCCGATGGCCCAGGTGTCCGGCAGGCTCTGGAATACCGAGAAGTTGCAGATGTACTTGTCGGCCAGCTTGTCGTTGAGTTCGTCCAGCACCTGGCGGTGGGAACGCTGGCGGGCTTTCAGCGAGTCGTGCAGGCGGCGGCAGACGGCGAAGTAGCACTGCTCGGCCAGGGCCTTCTCGGCCAGGGTGATCTTGCCGTCGGCGTACTGGGTTGCCACGTCGCTCATGTAGTGAGTGGCGCGCCAGTAGGTTTCGGTGACCATTTCAATGTCGGTCGGGCCCAGCAGGTCCACCAGCCATTGCACGGTTTCCGGCAGGCTTTCCTTGTTTTCGATCAGCGGCACGTCGTCGTTGTGTTTCTCGACGTCAGTGACTTGCACCACCAGCATGGCGTGGTGGGCGGTCAGGGAACGGCCGCTCTCGGAGAAGATGTTCGGGTGCGGCAGGCTCTGCGCGTCGCAGAATTCCTTGAGCATGCCCACAACCACGCCGGCGTAGTCGTCCATGTCGTAGTTGATCGAGCTGGCGTTACGCGAGTGGGTACCGTCGTAGTCCACGCCCAGGCCGCCGCCCACGTCGATGTGGTCTACCGGCAGGCCGAGGTTGCGCAGTTCGCCGTAGTAACGAATGGCTTCCTTGAACCCGTGCTGGTAGTCGGCCAGGTTGGCGATCTGCGAACCCATGTGGAAGTGCAGCAGGCGGATGCCCTGATCCAGGCCCGCCGCGCGGAAGCGCTCGACCACCGACAGCAGTTGCGCCGCCGACAGACCGAATTTGGATTTCTCGCCGCCGGTGTCCGCCCACTTGCTCGACGCCAGGGACGACAGGCGCACCCGCAGGCCCACCTGAGGCTTGACCTTGAGGTTGGCGGCTTCTTCGATCACCAGGCCGACTTCGGATTCTTTCTCGATCACGATGAACACGTTGTGGCCCAGCTTCTGGCCCATCAGCGCGAGGCGGATGAACTCACGGTCCTTGTAACCGTTGCAGACGATGGTGCCGCCTTTCGGCGCCAGGGCCAGCACGGCCAGCAGCTCGGGCTTGGAGCCGGCTTCCAGGCCAATGGACACGTCCTGGGTGGCGATGATGTTCTCGATCACCGCTTCCTGCTGGTTCACCTTGATCGGGTACAGCGCGGTGTATTTGCTCTGGTATTCCAGGCGCTCGATATTGGAGTCGAACGCGCCGGTCAGCTGGCGCACGCGGTCTTGCAGGATGTCGGGGAAGCGCACCAGCAACGGCAGGGACAGGCCGCTTTTGCGCAGCTCGTCGACTTGCTCGTACAGGTCCACAGGCGTGCTGTTCGGGCCGTTCGGACGGACTTCAACGCGACCGGCATCATTGATCGCGAAATACCCGGCCCCCCAATGGCGAATCCCGTAAACACTGCGGCTGTCCGCAACTGTCCATTGGCTGCCATCGTCTTTGCGTGTGCGTCGTACGGACATCGAAGTCCCCTATAAATGAAGTCGAAGTGCACCGGCCTGATCAGAGGCTGGCGCAGTCTAAAGAATGAAAATGACGATTTGCCTGTGAGAGGGGTAGACCCCACTTGCAGGACAGAGTTTAGACACCGGTCA
This sequence comes from Pseudomonas sp. KK18, assembly GCF_037094675.1. Taxonomy (NCBI): domain Bacteria; kingdom Pseudomonadati; phylum Pseudomonadota; class Gammaproteobacteria; order Pseudomonadales; family Pseudomonadaceae; genus Pseudomonas; species Pseudomonas sp. KK18. Next base: position 762,905 of record NZ_CP146605.1, on the reverse strand, counting down.
GGAACAGGCTCTGTGAAAACCATGGAGACGACAGTTCGCGTTCAGCCAGCGGGCTATCGGGGTGGTTTTCACAGAGGCTGCTAGCCGCCGGATTTCTTCGCCTTGTAACCCAGCTTGATCAGCTCGGCCAACAGCAACTCGACGTGGTCGCCCTGGATCTCGATCACGCCGTCTTTCAGGGCGCCACCGGTGCCACAACGCTTTTTCAGCGTGGTGGCCAGTTCCTTCAAAGCTTCTTCGGCCAGGGGCACGCCAGTGATGGTGGTCACTGTCTTGCCGCCACGGCCCTTGCTCTCGCGACGAACGCGGGCAATACCATCGCCTTCGGGAATCAGGGTTGTTTTGCAGGTACAAGCGTCCACGGGCTGGCGACAGTCCGGGCAGTGTCGACCTGCGTCGGTGGAAAATACCAGGCCACCAAGGGCGGCGAAGGATGCGGCTTTTTTGGCCACCGGCAATCCTCTTGGGAGGACAAAGACTGATCGATGGGGTCATCGACCGCGAAGCCCCACTCAGGCAGGGGCAGCGCTACTGAGCCGCCGATGTTCAAACCACTGTAGGAGCGAGCTTGCTCGCGAAGGTCGTCAACGATAACGCGGGCCTTCAGACAGCACGCGTCGTGCTTACGTTTTTCGCGAGCAAGCTCGCTCCTACAGGGTGGAACAACAGCGGTTCAGCCTGAAAAGTCGCGCAGTGTAACGGCAAAAACGCCCCTTGCTAAGAGCCAAATGGCGCCAATTTATGCAACTTTAGCGACGCAGGGCCAAATAACGACGCAACCCTTCCTGGGCATCCGGGCAATAGGGCTTTTGCTCGGCCTCCTGAAGCACCGTCGCCAGGGGCAGAAAGCGCGCTTCCATGACTTCTTCCGGCTGGATTCGCAGCGGCCCGTCCCACACGGCCGAGAACGAGGTGCACCAGAGCCGGCTGTCGCCGTCTTCGAAGTAGAAGTGATCGTGGGCGGTCAGTTCGACGCCGCTGACGCCCAACTCTTCTTCCAGCTCACGGGCCGCCGATTCGGCATAGGACTCGTGAGCCGCCACCATTCCGCCCGCCGCCGTGTCCCAGAAACCCGGGTACATGGCTTTGCTCAGGGTGCGCCGGTGCACACACAGCTCACCGGCCGAGTTGAACAGGAAAATAAAGGTGCAGCGCCCGATCAGCCCGCGCCGGCGCAGATCGGAACGTACGAGGCTGCCGAGCAGGTTGTCCTGCTCGTCGACCCAGGCAATCAGTTCGGCGTCGGAGGCGGCGCGGTGCGCTGCCTCCCTGGTGGAAGCGTCCATCATCAACCCTGGTTCAGGAGCTGACGCAGGTCGATCACTGCAGCGTTGGCCCGGGAAATATAGTTGGCCATGACCAGCGAATGGTTGGCCAGGATGCCAAAGCCACTGCCGTTGAGAATCATCGGGCTCCATACCGGCTCTTGCGAAGCTTCCAGCTCACGAATGATCTGGCGCACGCTGACGGTGGCGTTCTTCTTGGCCAGCACATCGGCGAAGTCGACTTCAATGGCGCGCAGCAGGTGCGACAGGGCCCAGGCCTGGCCGCGGGCTTCGTAGAACACGTTGTCGATCTGCATCCACGGGGTTTCCACCACTTCTTCGTCGACCTGCGGCACTTCACCCGGCGCCAGCGCTTCGGTTTTCAGCGCGGTGTTGAGCTTGACCCGGCCCACACTGGCCGACAGCCGTTGCGACAGCGAGCCCAGACGGGTCGCCACATCACCCAGCCAGTTGTTGAGGTTGTCGGCACGTGCATAGAACAGAGCGCCTTTTTGATTCGGGTCGGACAAGCGCGCTTCGTAGCGGCTCAGGGAATTGATGCCTTCCTGGTATTCCGACTCGCTGGACGGCAGCACCCAGCTCTTGTTGTCGAAGTTGAAGCGCGGTTCGGCCTTGGCCAGGTCTGCGTCTTCCGCCGACTGCGACTGGGAGCGGGCGAAGTCCTTGCGCAGGGCACGGGTCAGGTCACGCACCTGCACCAGTACGCCGTACTCCCAGCTCGGCATGTTGTCCATCCACAGGCCCGGCGGGAAACGGTCGTTGGAAATGTAGCCACCCGGCTTGTTCAGCAGGGTGCCCACCACCGTCTTGAGGGTTTCGACGGTGGTAAAGCCCACCACCATCTGCTTGCCATCCTTCTCGGCGGCAATTTGCGCATTCTGCTGGACCGGGAACAACGCAGGCTCTTCGCTCCAGTACCAACCCAGGGCACCGGTGACCAACAGGTACAACGCAACCAGCGAGAGCAACGCACGGCTCATCAGCAGGTTACGGAAATAGCTGCGGGGGGCCGACTTGGTTTCAGGGGCCGGGCCCTTTGCACTGCCTGCGCGGTTTTTCCAGTCCAGCATGGCGATATCCTTTCAATCACTTGAGTTCAATAGCTACGACCACAACCCTGCCCCATCGTGCCGAGCAGTGCGGCGCTTTTAGCCAGGGTGGCGCGAGTACGCGGTTCGACTATAAAGGATGCACGCTGTTTACGCCCGCGCGACTGCATGGTCGATAAATGAATCTCTGCGACCTTGCAGTTAATTGACGTATGACACTCGTGCAACGGAAAAGAGGTGCTAGCATAGAGCCATCAGTTCGACCTCAGCATGCAGCCTAACTAGTAGTCAGGATATGACCGAGCCAGAAGACCCCAGCCGTGAGCGTCTCAAGCACCATTTTGCCCAGCGGGTAATTCATCAGGCACGTCAAATTCTTGAGATCTGGCAGCGCCTGCAACGCAGCGAATGGTCGACCACTGACCTGTCAGAGCTCAGTGAGGCCAACCTGCGCCTGCTGCGTTTTGCCGAGCGCTTCGAGCAGCCGGAACACGGCCAGTTGGCGCACCAGATCGGCGCTTCACTCAAGGCGGTGGACGACAACCGCGGCCGCCTGAGCAGCCACCTGATCACCGAACTCAACCGTTTGATGCAGCGCCTGTCGCGCACCGGGCTGCGCCAGGGCGACCAGCTGGAACAAACCCTGCTGCCGCCGATGCGCAAGCCGATCTACGTGATGCTGGCCGATCACGACCGCGCCGACCGCCTGGCCAAGCAGCTGGAATTTTTCGGCTTGAGCGCCCAGTCCCTCGACAGCGTGGCGGCGTTTCGCTCATCCATGGCCGAGCGCTTGCCGGCGGCCATTGTGATGGATGTGGATTTCTGCGGCGCCGGCCTCGGCCTGAAGCTCGCCGCCGAAGCCCAGGAAAGCCTGGAGCAGAAGCTGCCACTGCTGTTTTTCAGCCTGCACGAAACCGACACCCCAACCCGCCTGGCCGCCGTGCGCGCCGGCGGCCAGGAGTTCCTCACCGGCACCCTGGAGGCGTCGAGCCTGCTGGAAAAAATCGAAGTGCTGACCTGCGTCGCCCAGTACGAACCTTATAAAGTGCTGATCATCGACGACTCGCGGGCCCAGGCCATGCACACCGAGCGCCTGCTCAACAGTGCCGGTATCGTTACCCGCACCCTGATCGAACCGATCCAGGCCATGGCCGAGCTGGCGGACTTCCAGCCCGACCTGATCATCCTCGACATGTATATGCCGGCCTGCACCGGTACCGAGCTGGCCAAGGTGATCCGTCACAATGACCGCTACGTCAGCGTGCCGATCATCTATCTCTCGGCCGAAGACGACCTGGACAAGCAACTGGACGCCATGAGCGAAGGCGGCGACGACTTCCTCACCAAGCCGATCAAGCCGCGGCACCTGATCACCACCGTACGCAACCGCGCCGCGCGGGCACGCAACCTCAAGGCGCGGATGGTGCGCGACAGCCTCACCGGGCTGTACAACCACACCCACATCCTGCAACTGCTCGAAGACTGCAGCTTCCGCGCGCGCCGCGAGAGCAAGCCGCTGAGTTTTGCGATGCTCGACATCGACCACTTCAAGCGGGTCAACGACAGCCACGGCCACCCCATGGGCGACCGGGTGATCAAGAGCCTCGCGCTGTTTCTCAAGCAGCGCCTGCGCAAGACCGACTATATAGGCCGTTACGGCGGCGAAGAATTTGCCATCGTGATGCCCGACACCGACCTCGACAGGGCTTGCCAAGTACTTGACGAGATTCGCGGGCGCTTTGCCGAGATTCACTATCCCGCCCAGCCACAGGATTTGTGGTGCACGTTCAGTGCCGGCGTGGTGGAGCTGTGTGATGGCTCCGACAGCCTGATGATGGCGGCCCAGGCCGACGAGGCGCTGTACCGCGCCAAGGATGCCGGGCGTAACCGGGTGATGTCGGCGCGCGCATCAAAGCAAAGTGCCACCTTTTCACCGGAATCCACCGAATCCGTCATAACTCTGTAATGGAAACGCAATAACTTCAGGCACTTACTTCTGCTGTCGGTTGAAACCACGCATGCGCCTGAAGCTGCTGACGAATCTGAACACCCTCCTTCTGGTCGCCGTTTGCCTGGCCCTGGGCGCTACGCTCTGGTGGTCGCAACGTGCCCTGGAACGGCCTTACCTGCTGATGGAGCGCTACCTTGGCCTGTCGCAGACGTTCCAGAACCAGGCCGCGCGCAATATCGACGATTACCTCGCCAGCGGCGACGCCCTGCGCCTGAGCAGCGCCAGCCAGAGCCTGGAAAACCTGTTGCAGCAGCTGGATGAGTTACCCGCAGAGCTGGCGCAAAACCTGCGTCCCAGCCTTGCCGACCTGGACACCTTCGGCAAGACCGACCTGCTGGCCGCCGGTAAGCTGGCCGGCGACCCGCAAGCCCTGTTGCTGCAAGCCGAACGCGAACTCGGTGCCAACCTGGAGCAACTGAACCAGTACGCCAGCGGCGTCAGTACGCCCGAGGCGGCGCGCTATCTGCCGCCGTTGCTCGCTGCGTCCCAGCACCTGGCGAAACTCTCCCTGGCCCGGGACAAGCTGGTGAGCAGCGGGCGCAGCGAACTGGCCGACGATGTGGAGCGCGAAGTCAGTAATATCCGCAGCCAGGCTGACGTGCTGGGGCAGCTGCCATTACTGGGGGTGACCGCCAGCAGCGAGTCCAGTACCGACGATTTCTCGGCCATGATGGGCCTGGAAAACACTGAAAAAACCGTGGCCCAGGACACCGGCGTCGACCTCAAGCGCGAACTCAACAGCCTGCTGACCCGCTACCCCGCCGAGCTGAAACGCACCCGCGAACAAATCCAGCAACGCACCGAACTGGCCACCGCCACCCACCTGAAAATCAACGCCGTGCAGCAAGCCATCGCCGGGCTGGAGCCTGTGGTGCGCGCCCAGCACGCGCAGATCCAGGGCGAAGTGCGGCTGATGCAAGGCGTGATGATCGGCCTGATTCTGCTGATCGCCCTCTTGATCGACACCTTGCAGCGGCGCCTGGCGCGGGTGCTGACCAACCTGGCGCCGGCCTTGTCCACCTGGGCCGAAGGTGACTTCAGCCAACACATTGCCCTGGGCAAGACCAACCGCGAACTGCACGATATCGAAGAGTCCCTGAACCGCCTGCGCGCCTACCTGGTGGACCTGGTGGGCACCATCAGAGGCAACGCCGAGCAAGTGGCCGGCAGCAGCAGCGCGCTGGCGGAGTTGAGCAGCGGCATGCACGACGGGGCCGAGCGCCAGGCCGGTGATACCGCGCAGATTCGCGATTCCCTGGGCGAACTGGAAGCGACTATCCAGCAGGTTGCCGGCGACGCCAGCCAGGCTGCCGAGGCCAGCCGCAGCGCGGGCCAGGCCGTCGAGCAGGGCCAACGGGTGATCGGCCTGAGCCTGACCGGGTTGCACGCATTGGTCGGCGAAGTGCAGATAAATGCGCAGATGATCGAGAAACTCGCCGAAGAGTCCGCGACCATCGGCGGCGTACTCACGGTGATTCGCTCGATTGCCGACCAGACCAACCTGCTGGCGCTGAACGCCGCCATCGAAGCCGCCCGGGCCGGTGAAGCTGGGCGCGGGTTCGCCGTGGTGGCCGATGAGGTGCGCTCCCTGGCCCAGCGCACCGCTGGCGCCACCGCCGAAATCCAGCATCTGATCGCCGGCCTGCAAACCGCCGCCCGGCAATCGGTGGAAGGCATGCGCGCCCAGGTCGAACACGCCGAAGCCACTGCCGAACAAGCCCAGGCGGCTGACGGCGCGCTGGATGAAATCGTCGGGGCGATCCAGACCATTTCCGACACCGCCGTGCGGATCGCCGATGTGACGGCCCAGCAAAGTGGCGCCGTGAGTGAAATCCGCGATAACAGCGAGCGGATTCACCAGCTGGGCGAGGACAACTTGCTGCGAATTGGCCAGGGACGCCGCCAGGGCGAGCACTTATTGGTACTAGGCGGGCAACTCAACACCGCCGTGCAGGCATTCCGCGTCTGACCGGCTCTCCCGTCTTGTGAAGATCAAAATGTGGGAGCGGGCTTGCTCGCGAAGGCGGCGCACCCGTCAACGCATGTGGCGGCTGAACCACCGCCATCGCAGGCAAGCCAGCTCCCACACTGACCGGATTCAGCCTTGCGGTCACATATTTTGCGCAATCCTCGCTAATCGTGCTGCCTACTGCATAGAACTGGACAGTCACAAAGCCTTTGCGGCATAGTCGCCGGGTTCTACCGTGCCCACATCAATAACAAGGAACAGCCGATGGCGACCTTACTGGTTCTTCACGGACCCAACCTGAACCTGCTCGGCACCCGCGAACCGGGCGTCTACGGGGCAGTGACCCTCGAACAGATCAACCTCGATCTGGAACGACGGGCACGTGATGCCGGCCACCATTTGCTCTACCTGCAAAGCAATGCCGAGTACGAACTGATTGATCGCATCCATGCCGCGCGCAGCGAAGGCGTGGACTTTATCCTGATCAATCCCGCCGCTTTTACGCACACAAGCGTTGCATTACGTGACGCGCTGCTGGCGGTGAGCATCCCATTCATCGAAGTGCATTTATCGAACGTGCACAAACGCGAACCTTTCCGCCATCACTCTTACTTCTCCGACGTTGCGGTAGGAGTGATCTGCGGCCTTGGCGCCAGCGGTTACCGACTGGCCCTGGAGGCCGCCCTGGAACAGCTTGAAGACACGGCCAAGCGCCCCTGACCGACCCTTTGGGAGTTGATGATTCATGGATATCCGTAAAGTTAAGAAACTGATCGAACTGCTGGAAGAATCCGGTATCGACGAGCTGGAGATCAAGGAAGGCGAGGAATCCGTACGGATCAGCCGTCACAGCAAGACCCCGGCCCAACAGTTCTACGCACCACAGATGCAAGCGCCGGCTCCGGCCGCTGCACCCGTGGCGGCTGCTCCGGTCGCGGCTGCTGCCGAAGCTCCGGCTGCTCCAAAACTGAACGGTTTCGTGGTCAAGTCGCCAATGGTCGGTACCTTCTACCGCACCCCGGCACCGACCTCGCCAGCCTTCGTTGAAGTCGGCGCAACCGTGAAAGTGGGCGACACCATCTGCATCGTTGAAGCGATGAAGATGATGAACCACATCACGGCGGAAAAAGCCGGCGTCATCGAATCCATCCTGGTAGAAAACGGTCAGCCGGTTGAGTACGACCAGCCGCTGTTCACCATCGTTTGAACCGCGGAGCGCCTTCGATGTTGAAACCTGCGAAGAAACTGCAAAAAGTCCTGATCGCCAACCGCGGCGAGATCGCGCTGCGTATCCTGCGCGCCTGTAAGGAAGAGGGCATCAAGACCGTCGCTGTTTACTCGACGGCCGATACCGAATTGATGCACGTGAAACTGGCGGACGAAAGCATCTGCATCGGCCCGCCACTGGCCACGAACTCGTACCTGAAAGTCTCGAACATCATCGCCGCCGCTGAAGTGACCGGCGCTGATGGCATCCACCCCGGCTACGGCTTCCTCGCGGAAAACGCCGATTTCGCCGAACAGGTGGAGAAATCCGGGTTTGCCTTCATCGGCCCGAAAGCCGAAACCATTCGCCTGATGGGCGACAAGGTATCGGCCAAGGACGCCATGATCGCGGCCGGCGTACCTACCGTTCCAGGTTCCGACGGCCCGCTGCCTGAAGACGAGGCAACCGCCCTGCGCATTGGTCGCGAAGTCGGTTACCCGGTGATCATCAAGGCCGCCGGTGGCGGTGGTGGTCGCGGCATGCGCGTGGTGCACAAGGAAGAAGAACTGATCGAAGCCGCCAAGCAGACTCGCTCGGAAGCTGCCGCCTGGTTCGGCAACCCGATGGTCTACCTGGAAAAGTACCTGACCAACCCACGTCACGTGGAAGTGCAGGTACTGTCCGACGGCCAGGGCCACGCCATCCACCTGGGTGACCGCGATTGCTCGCTGCAACGTCGTCACCAGAAGGTACTGGAAGAGGCGCCGGCACCGGGCCTGGACGAAACAGCTCGCCAGGAAGTACTGGCTCGCTGCGTCAAGGCGTGCATCGACATCAACTACCGTGGCGCGGGCACTTTCGAGTTCCTGTACGAAAACGGCCGTTTCTACTTCATCGAGATGAACACTCGTGTGCAGGTAGAGCATCCGGTTTCGGAGATGGTCACCGGTATCGACATCGTCAAGGAGATGCTGAGCATCGCCGCTGGCAACAAGCTGTCGTTTACCCAGGATGATGTGAAGATCCACGGCCACTCCCTGGAGTGCCGGATCAACGCCGAAGACCCGAAAACCTTTATCCCAAGCCCTGGCCTGGTCAAGCATTTCCACGCGCCCGGCGGCAACGGCGTACGTGTGGATTCGCACCTGTACAGCGGCTACAAGGTTCCGTCCAACTACGACTCGCTGATCGGCAAGCTGATCACCTGGGGCGCCACCCGCGACGAGGCCATGGCCCGTATGCGTAATGCCCTGGACGAAATTGTGGTAGACGGCATCAAGACCAACATCCCGCTGCATCGGGACCTGGTTCGCGATGAAGGCTTCTGCGAAGGTGGTGTGAACATTCACTACCTGGAACACAAGCTGGCTAATCAGTAAGCGAAGTGCTCCACCCAACAAAGCCGCCTTCGGGCGGTTTTGTTGTTTCTGCCCACCCGATTTTTCTGGATGGATACATTCCCCTTGTGGGAGCGGGCTTGCTCGCGAATGCGGTGTGCCAGTCAACACATCCATTACTGACACACCGCATTCGCGAGCAAGCCCGCTCCCACATTTTGTTCTGTGTACACCAGCAGTACAGTCGTCTTCTGCTGTTCGCTCGCGTAAACTTGCGCGTCTTTCGCAGCCCTACCCCGCTGCACACTCATTTTTTCAAAGGTGCCCGCCATGCCTTGGCTGCAAGTCCGTCTCGCCATCAGCCCAGAACAAGCCGAAACCTACGAAGACGCGTTCCTCGAAGTGGGCGCCGTGTCGGTGACCTTCATGGACGCCGAAGACCAGCCGATCTTCGAACCCGAGCTCAACACCACCCCTCTGTGGTCCCACACCCATCTGCTGGCCCTGTTCGAAGACGGCACCGATGCCGCCAGCGTCCTGGCCCACATGGAACTGCTCACCGGCGGCCCGCTGCCGGAGCATCACAGCGAAATCATCGAAGACCAGGACTGGGAACGCAGCTGGATGGACAACTTCCAGCCAATGCGTTTTGGCCAGCGCCTGTGGATCGTGCCGAGCTGGCACGCCGCCCCCGAGCCTGACGCCGTGAACCTGCTGCTGGACCCGGGCCTGGCGTTCGGCACCGGCACCCACCCCACCACCGCGCTGTGCCTGGAATGGCTCGATGGCCAGGACCTGAAAGACTGCAACGTGCTGGACTTCGGCTGTGGCTCGGGGATCCTGGCGATCGCTGCCCTGCTGCTGGGCGCCAAGGAAGCGGTCGGTACCGATATCGACGTGCAAGCCCTGGAAGCCTCCCGCGATAACGCCGGGCGCAATAACATCGCCGAAGAGAAATTCCCGCTGTACCTGCCGGAGCAATTGCCCCAGGTGCAGGCCGACGTGCTGGTGGCCAATATCCTCGCCGGGCCGCTGGTTTCCCTGGCGCCGCAGCTGTCGAGCCTGGTCAAGCCGGGCGGCCGCCTGGCGCTGTCGGGCATCCTCGCCGAACAGGGCGAAGACGTTGCCGCCGCCTACGCCCAGGATTTTGAGCTGGATCCGATCGCCAACCGCGATGGCTGGGTACGCATCAGTGGTCGTCGGCGCTAGAATGAGCGCCTGCATGAATCGGATGGCCGCATGACCGACAGTTTCGTCACCCAGTGCCCACACTGCCAAGCACGCTTTCGCGTCAACCACGCTCAATTGAGCGTGGCCCGTGGCGTGGTGCGCTGTGGGTCGTGCCTGCAAGTGTTCAATGCCGCTCGCCAACTGCTGGAGCAGCGCGCCAATGCGCCCGCGCCCCAGGCACCACCTGCGGCAGAGCCGCCGGCAGCCGTAGAACCGCCACCCCAAGCGCCGCGAGCCATCAGCCAGAAGCAATGGACCGCCGAAGAGCTGGACCTGGATAACCTGGACCTCGACGTAGAACTGGCCAAGCTGGAACGTCGCGAGATCCAGCACACCCAGCCCGTGGGTGCCGACCGTCGCCAGCCCGGCGCCGATCGTCGGCAAAAGGAAGATGCCCTCAGCGCCAGCCGTGATACGGCCAAGGCCGAGGAAGAGCAATGGGCCTCCAGCCTGTTCAGCGAACCCCGGGATGAACGGGCCCAAGCCCCGCAAACGGCCGACGACGAACCGCAACCGGCCAAGGCAAGCCCAGGCAAACCCAAGCGCACCGAACCGTCGATGTCGTTTGAAGCGGTCGAGCCGGACGACGAACCACCGCTGCACACAAGCACCACCGATGACGAACTCGACCCACCGGTAACCGCCGTAGCGGACGAGCCGGAACCCGAACAACCGGAACGCCCGCAGCCCAAACGCAAGCGCCCTCGCCCCGAGGCCGGCGCCCACGACGACCTGCTTTCGGACCTGGAAGACGACCCGCTGCACCTGTATTCCCGGAAGCGCTCCTCCGGCTGGGGCCGCCGTTTGTTCTGGGGCTTGCTGGTGCTGCTGGCCGCCGCCGGCCTGGCGGGACAATACGTCGCCTACCAATTCGACGACCTGGCACGCCAGGACGCCTACCGCCCATGGTTCCAGGAACTGTGCCCGAAACTGGGCTGCACCGTGCCATCCCGCGTCGATATCGCCCACATCAAGAGCAGCAACCTGGTGGTGCGCAGCCACCCGGAGTTTGCCGGTGCCCTGGTGGTGGACGCGATCATCTATAACCGCGCGACATTCTCCCAACCGTTCCCGCTGCTGGAGCTACGCTTTGCCGACATGAACGGGAATATGATCGCCAGTCGTCGCTTCAAACCCGCCGAATACCTCAGCGGCGAGTTAGCAGGCGTGACCGAGATGCCCTCCCAGACGCCGATCCACATTGCCCTGGACATCCTCGACCCGGGCAACAAAGCGGTGAATTACAGCCTGAGCTTCCACTCCCCCGAGTGAAACGGCTGCCTGGCCGGTGCTTGACGGCAGATTATTGACTGCATCGCCTTTGACCAAACCTGCGGCGATAAGAAAATAACTGCTCAGATTTTATCCAATTCAGCCTTTATCCAGTCATCGAGAGCGGGTATCATGCCAACCCTTTTTCGAACTCTAATGATCCGGCCCCACAACAGGGAAGTCCTATGTCGGCGGTACGCATCGGCCCATACACATTGCACAACGGCTTGATCCTCGCCCCGATGGCGGGCGTCACCGACCAGCCCTTTCGTCAGCTTTGCAAGCGTTTGGGCGCAGGGCTTGTAGTCTCGGAAATGGTCACCAGCGACATGAGCCTGTGGAACACCCGCAAATCACGGATGCGCATGATCCACGAAGGTGATCCCGAGCCCCGCTCGGTACAGATCGCCGGCGGTGATGCGCAGATGCTGGCGGATGCGGCCCGGGCCAACGTGGAGTTGGGGGCGCAGATTATTGATATCAACATGGGTTGCCCGGCCAAGAAGGTCTGCAACAAGGCCGCAGGTTCTGCCCTGTTGAAGGATGAGCAGTTGGTGAGCGAGATCCTGCATGCCGTTGTCGCTGCAGTGGATGTGCCGGTCACCCTGAAGATCCGCACCGGTTGGGACCGGGACAACAAGAATGGCCTGACGGTGGCGAAGATCGCCGAGCAGGCGGGCATTACAGCGCTGGCGGTGCATGGCCGCACCCGCGCCGACCTTTACACCGGTGAAGCCGAGTACGACACCATTGCCGCGATCAAGCAGGCGGTGTCGATTCCCGTCTTTGCCAACGGCGACATCGACTCAGCCGAGAAAGCCCGGCGCGTGCTGCACGCGACCGGCGCCGATGGCCTGTTGATTGGCCGGGCTGCCCAGGGGCGGCCGTGGATTTTTCGTGAGATCGAGCATTTTCTGCGTACCGGCGAAACCTTGCCGGCACCGGAGCTGATCGAGGTGGAACGTATTCTGCTAGAGCATCTGGCCGCCCTGCACGCCTTCTACGGAGACGTGATGGGAGTACGCATTGCTCGCAAGCATGTGGGCTGGTATCTCGCAACCTTGCCGGGCGCCAGGGAGTTTCGCGCCCACTTCAATCGTTTGGATGATACGGAAGCACAGTGCGCCAACGTTCGTGAGTTCTTCTCCGAGCGTTACAAGAGCCTGGTGACAGGGGACGGAGAAGGGGTGGCCGCATGACGATGATGACCGAGACTTTAGTGAGTGGAACAACACCCGTGAGCGACAACGTCAATTTGAAACAGCACCTCAACACGCCGAGCGAAGAAGGCCAGACCCTTCGCGGGAGTGTCGAGAAGGCGCTGCACAATTATTTCGCCCACCTTGAGGGCGCTGCCGTCACGGACGTGTACAACCTGGTGCTCTCCGAAGTCGAAGCGCCGTTGCTCGAAAGCGTGATGAACTACGTCAAGGGCAACCAGACCAAGGCCAGTGAGCTGCTCGGTCTGAACCGTGGCACGCTGCGCAAGAAACTCAAGCAGTACGATTTGCTGTAAGCATTCAATCAAACCAGAAAGGCGCCCGCGTAAAAACGGACGCCTTTTTTGCTGACTCCTTTGCTTTTGATGGAAATTGAAATGACCGACCAGACTACCCGCCTGCCGATCCGCCGTGCCTTGATCAGTGTCTCCGACAAGACCGGGATCCTCGAATTTGCCCGGGAGCTGGAAGCCCTGGGCGTGGAGATTCTCTCCACCGGCGGGACCTTCAAACTGCTGCAGGACAACGGCGTGGCCGCAGTGGAAGTGGCGGACTACACCGGTTTCGCAGAAATGATGGACGGTCGGGTCAAGACCCTGCACCCGAAAATCCACGGCGGGATCCTCGGTCGTCGCGGTATCGACGACGCCATCATGAGCGAGCACGGCATCAAGCCGATCGACCTGGTTGCCGTTAACCTGTACCCGTTCGAAGCCACCATCAACAAGCCAGGCTGCGACCTGCCGACCGCCATCGAAAACATCGATATCGGCGGCCCGACCATGGTTCGCTCGGCAGCCAAGAACCACAAAGACGTGGCCATCGTGGTGAACGCCAGCGACTACGCCAACGTACTGGAAAGCCTGAAAGCCGGCGGCCTGACCTACGCCCAGCGCTTCGACCTGATGCTCAAGGCCTTCGAACACACCGCTGCCTACGACGGCATGATCGCCAACTACATGGGCACCGTGAACCAGGCGGCTGAAACCCTGAGCACTGAAGGTCGCAGCCAGTTCCCGCGCACCTTCAACAGCCAGTTCATCAAGGCCCAGGAAATGCGCTACGGCGAGAACCCGCACCAGAGCGCGGCGTTCTACGTCGAGGCCAAGCCTGCTGAAGTCGGCATCGCCACCGCGACCCAACTGCAAGGCAAAGAGCTGTCGTACAACAACGTGGCCGACACCGACGCCGCGCTGGAATGTGTGAAGAGCTTCGTCAAGCCAGCCTGCGTGATCGTCAAGCACGCCAACCCGTGCGGCGTGGCCGTGAGCCCGGACGCTGAAGGCGGTATCCGCCAGGCCTACGAACTGGCCTACGCCACCGACACAGAGTCGGCCTTCGGCGGCATCATCGCCTTCAACCGTGAGCTGGACGCCGAGACCGCCAAGGCGATCGTCGAGCGTCAGTTCGTTGAAGTGATCATCGCGCCATCCGTCAGTGAAGAGGCTCGCGCCATCGTTGCCGCCAAGGCCAATGTGCGCCTGCTGGCGTGCGGCGAGTGGTCGGCCGAGCGTGCCGCTGCCTGGGACTACAAGCGCGTCAACGGCGGCTTGCTGGTACAGAGCCGCGACATCGGCATGATCGGCAGCGCCGATCTGAAAGTGGTGACCAAGCGCGCCCCGACCGAACAGGAAATCAACGACCTGATCTTCGCCTGGAAAGTCGCCAAGTACGTTAAATCCAACGCCATCGTCTACGCCAAGAACCGCCAGACCATCGGTGTCGGCGCGGGCCAGATGAGCCGCGTGAATTCGGCACGCATCGCTGCGATCAAGGCAGAACATGCCGGCCTGCAGGTCGCCGGTTCGGTGATGGCGTCCGACGCATTCTTCCCGTTCCGTGATGGCCTGGACAACGCCGCGAAAGCCGGTGTTACCGCCGTGATCCAACCGGGCGGCTCGATGCGTGACGCAGAAGTGATTGCAGCGGCTGATGAAGCCGGCATTGCCATGGTCTTCACCGGCATGCGCCACTTCCGTCACTGATTGCTCGTTCCCACGCTCTGCGTGGGAATGCAGCCCGGGACGCTCCGCGTCCCAAAGCGTGACGCAGAGCGTCACAAGAGGCATTCCCACGCAGAGCGTGGGAACGGTCAGAATTCAGCGTCATCCGAGGTTTTTGAAATGAATGTTTTGATCATTGGCAGCGGTGGCCGTGAACACGCCCTGGCCTGGAAAGTTGCCCAGGACCCACGTGTCCAGAAAGTTTTCGTCGCCCCCGGCAACGCCGGTACCGCCATTGAAGCCAAGTGCGAAAACGTCGCCATCGACGTGTTGGCCCTTGAGCAACTGGCGGACTTTGCCGAGAAAAACGTTTCCCTGACCATCGTCGGCCCGGAAGTGCCCTTGGTAGCTGGCGTTGTGGACCTGTTCCGCAGCCGTGGCCTGGACTGCTTCGGCCCAACCGCCGGCGCTGCCCAGCTGGAAGGTTCGAAAGCCTTCACCAAGGATTTCCTGGCGCGCCACAAGATCCCGACCGCCGACTACCAGAACTTCACCGAGATCGAGCCGGCCCTGGCCTACCTGCGTGAGGTCGGTGCACCGATCGTGATCAAGGCCGACGGCCTGGCCGCCGGTAAAGGCGTGATCGTCGCAATGACCCTGGCCGAAGCCGAAGACGCCGTGCGCGACATGCTCGCCGGCAACGCTTTCGGTGAAGCCGGTTCGCGCGTAGTGATCGAAGAATTCCTCGACGGCGAAGAAGCCAGCTTCATCGTGATGGTCGACGGCAAGAACGTACTGCCGATGGCCACCAGCCAGGACCACAAACGTGTGGGTGACGGCGACAGCGGCCCGAACACCGGCGGCATGGGCGCTTACTCCCCTGCTCCGGTAGTGACTGCCGAAGTGCACAAGCGCGTGATGGACCTGGTCATCTGGCCAACCGTGCGCGGCATGGCCGACGAAGGCAATGTGTACACCGGTTTCCTGTACGCCGGCTTGATGATCGACAAGGCCGGCAATCCGAAAGTCATCGAGTTCAACTGCCGCTTCGGCGACCCGGAAACCCAACCGGTGATGCTGCGCCTGCAATCGAGCCTGGTGCTGTTGGTTGAAGCTGCGCTGGCCCAGGCCCTGGACAAGGTCGAAGCCCAGTGGGACCCGCGCCCGAGCGTCGGCATCGTGCTGGCCGCCGGCGGCTACCCGGCCGACTACGCCAAGGGCGATGTGATTGAAGGTCTGGACGCGGCTGCTACGCTGGAAGGCAAGGTGTTCCACGCGGGCACCGCGCTCAAGGATGGCAAGGTCGTCACCGCCGGTGGTCGCGTACTGTGCGCAACCGCCATGGGCAGCAGCGTAGATGCCGCCCAGCAACAGGCTTACAAGCTGGCGGCGAAGATCGACTGGAAAGGCTGCTTCTACCGCACCGACATTGGCTACCGCGCCATTGCCCGTGAGCGTGGCGAAAGTCAGTAAACAGCTATCCGTTCGGTTAGGCAGGGGCCTCTGGCCCTTGCCCTACGCTTGTGGCCCCGCGCATAGTTATACCCATGCATCAACCTACGAAGGGATTTCGCCGTGCGCTGGCTCAGGATCGCCATAGGTTTCACTGTCAGTCTGCTGACCTTGCTCTGCTTGCTCCCGGCCCAGGCCGCCGCACAAGGCAGTGGCTGGGCAGTATTGCTTGATGAACAGGCCGATCTGCAACTGAGCGACATCCGCTCGCCCCGCTACATCAATCAATTCAGCCCCATCGAACTGGACCGGATTACCGCCGCGCAACCGGACGGTGCGTTGTGGGTACGCTTCAGGCTGCAACCCGGCAAACACGAGCAAGTGCTGCGGGTATTCGCCCCTGACCTGTCACACCTGAACCTGTATGTACTCGACGGCGACACCCTGGTGGAGCAGGAAGCTACCGGCACCCGCCAGCCCCAGGCCGAGCGCCCGCTGCCCAGCAGCGACTTCATGCTGCCGATGCCGCAAAGCCAGAAGCCGCTGGACGTGTACCTGCGCATGGTCTCGGAACACGAGCTGCGCCCCTACATCACCCTTGAGCCGGCCGTGCTGGCTGCGGCCAACCAGAACCAGACGCTGATCTACGGGCTGCTGTTCGGTTGCCTGGTGATGCTGATCCTGCACAACCTCACCCGCTACGCCTACCATCGCTCCCGCAGCAGCCTGTGGCTCGCCGCCTGCGAATTGCTGTTGCTGCTGAGCCTTGCGCTGCTGCTCAACGTGCTGGGCCCGTGGTTGCCGAACTGGCACGCGGTACAAACCCCCGGTGCCTACCTCGCCCTGCTGCTGACCGCGCCGTGCGGGCTGATGTTTGCCTACCGCTTCTTTGCGCCACTGGGCCCGCATCCGCTGAACAAGCTGTTGATGGCCGACATCCTGCTGATCGTCCTGACCGGCCTGTTGCTGCTGTTCGTCAACACCTTGCCCCTGAACATCATCACCTACGCCCTGGTGGCGCTGGCCGGCCTGAGCATGTTGTTCGTCTCGGCCTATCACTGGCAAAAGGGCTACCGCCCGGCGCGCCTGTTCATGCTGGCGATGGTGATCTTCAACATCGGCACGCTGATTATTCTCCCGGCCTTGCTGGGCCTGACGCTGGTGCCGCCACAAGGCTTGATCATCACCCTGCTCGGCTTTATCTGCCTCAGTGGCCTGTTGATGAGCCTGGCCCTGGGCGAACGCCAGCGCGCCATCACCGAAGACAACTTCAGCCTCAGCCGCGACCTGGCGGCCAGCAACGCCGAAATCGCCGCCAAGGCCGAATTCCTGGCGAAGATCAGCCACGAAATCCGCACGCCCATGAACGGCGTGCTGGGCATGACCGAACTGCTGCTGGGCACCCCGCTTTCAGTCAAGCAACGCGACTACGTGCAAACCATCCACAGCGCCGGCAACGAACTGCTCACCCTGATCAACGAGATTCTCGACATCTCCAAGCTGGAATCCGGGCAGATCGAATTGGACGATGTGCAGTTCGACCTCAACGCGCTGATCGAAGACTGCCTGAGTATTTTCCGCGCCAAGGCCGAGCAGCAGAACGTCGAGCTGATCAGCTTTATCCAGCCCCAGGTACCCCGGGTGATCAGCGGCGACCCGACGCGGCTGCGCCAGGCACTGTTGAGCCTGCTGGAAAATGCCCTGCAAAAAACCGATGAAGGCGAAGTACTGATCGTCGTCGCACTGGACGAGCGCAGCAGCAAACCGCGCCTGCGCATTGCCGTGCAAGACAGCGGCCTGCCGATGGAACCCGCCGAGCGCGACGCCCTGCTGCACAGCGAGTTGCACAGCAAGAACTTCCTCTCTGCCACCCGCCTGAGCGGCCATCTGGGCCTGGTCATTGCCCGCCAGCTGATCCTGTTGATGAACGGCGAATTCGGCATCAAGAGTGGCAGCCAGCAAGGCAGCACATTGTGGCTGACCTTGCCGCTGGACCCGGAACGCCTGGAGCACCCGACCTCGGACCTAGACGGCCCGCTCAAGGGCGCGCGCGTGCTGGTGGTGGACGACAACGACACCTGCCGCAAAGTGCTGGTGCAGCAATGCACGGCCTGGGGCCTGAACGTGAGCGCCGTGCCTTCGGGCAAGGAAGCCCTGGCGCTGCTGCGCACCAAGGCGCACCTGCGGGACTATTTCGACGTGGTGCTGCTGGACCAGAACATGCCCGGCATGACCGGCATGCAACTGGCGGCGAAGATCAAGGAAGACCCGAGCCTGAACCACGACATCCTGCTGATCATGCTCACCGGCATCAGCAATGCGCCGAGCAAGATCATCGCGCGCAACTGCGGGATCAAGCGCATCCTCGCCAAACCCGTGGCCGGCTATACCCTCAAGACCACCCTTGCCGATGAATTGACCCAGCGCAGCAAGGGCTCCGTGCAACCACGCCAGCCGGCGATCAGCGCGCCTGCCCCGGTGACCGTGCCGAGTGACTTCCGGATCCTGGTGGCGGAGGACAACAGCATCTCCACCAAGGTGATTCGCGGCATGCTCGGCAAGCTCAACCTGCAGCCCGACACCGCCAGCAACGGCGAAGAAGCCCTGCAGGCAATGAAGGCCCAGCGCTACGACCTGGTGTTGATGGACTGTGAAATGCCGATCCTCGACGGCTTCTCCGCGACCCAGCAACTGCGGGCGTGGGAAGTCAGCAACCAGCGCATTCGTACGCCGATCGTGGCGCTGACGGCGCATATTCTTTCGGAACACAAAGAGCGTGCGCGCCAGGCCGGGATGGACGGGCACATGGCCAAGCCGGTGGAGTTGTCGCAATTGCGCGAGCTGGTGGAGTACTGGGTAGCACAGCGGGCACAACGCCCCGAGCACGCCCCGACTTCCTGACACGCCCAACCTGTAGGAGCGAGCTTGCTCGCGAAGAACCTGAGAGCGCCGCGTTAAACCAGAAAGCCCGCGTTATCGTTAACGACCTTCGCGAGCAAGCTCGCTCCTACAGGGGATCAGTGCAGCCCGTTCGTCACAGGCCTGATAAACTCCCGCTCGCCCTCCTTCGCTGCGAGCTCCCACCATGCTCCACGTGCTATTCAGCGTTTACCTGAAGATGCTGGTGCTCTACAGCCCCTTCTTCGTGCTCTCCTGCTTTATCAGCCTGACTCGCGGTTACTCCAGCAAGGAGCGGCGGCGCCTGGCCTGGAAAGTGGCCCTCGCCACCCTGGTATCGAGCGTGTTGCTCTACCTGTTCGGCCGGGTGATTTTCAGTGTGTTCGGCATCACCGTCGACGCCTTCCGCATCGGCGCCGGCAGTGTGCTGTTCATCTCGGCCCTGGGCATGGCCCAAGGCAAGTCGGCGGTGCAGACCGACAACGTGCAGCAGGACGTGACCATCGTGCCGCTGACCATTCCCCTGACCGTCGGCCCCGGCACCATCGGTGCGCTGCTGGTGATGGGCGTCAGCCAGCCGCACTGGGACGACAAGATCACCGCGATCCTCAGTATCGCCCTGGCCAGCCTGACGGTGGGCGTGGTGCTGTACCTGTCCAACCGTATCGAACGCATCCTCGGCGACCAGGGCTTGCAGATTGTCAGCCGGTTGATGGGGCTGTTCGTGTGCGCCCTGGCCGCACAAATCATCTTCACCGGTGTACGCGGTTACCTGGTGCCGTAGATCAAATCCTGTAGTTGGCGATAGCCAGGCGGACCTTGTCCCCTGCGCTGTCCCGCAGCAGTTGAATCGTGTCTTCGTTGACCACCGAGCTGTTCAGCACCAGGCACGTGCGGCCACTGAAGGCCTCGACGGATGCACTGTCCCACTCCAGAAACGGTATGCCCAGTTGCTTGCTGACGCCGTGGGAGCTGTACGTCACCAGCACCATCGAAACTTCCCCGGCGATTTCCGAGCAGGACGCCAAGCCGAAATCGCCACCGTCACGCGTGGTGGTATTTCGCTTGAATAACTCAAATGAGGCCGGGAGCTGCTTCAAGGCTTCAACCGCCTCCGCCACCCGTTTGGGCAATACACTGATCAGCGGCCCCGACAGAAACGTCGAGGCCACGGTGGCCGCCATCAGGTTCAGCGCCGCCAGCTGTACCGACAGCCCCTTGCGAGAGGTGTACACCCGCTCGAAACTGCTCCTGACCGGCATCCAGCCGAGGCTGCTCATGACCTTGATGAATTCGTTGTACCAGGCCTCTGTGCCCCGGGCGACCCGCAGCACATCGCTGACGTAGCTGCTCGCCAGCAGATAGCTTTTGCGGGTGTACTCCTTGTTGAGGCTGGTCATGCCTTGCACAAACGACATGACGCTGTTGTTCACCACCGCCGCGTCCAGCTCATCATCCGCCTCGGGCTTCACCGGCGCGCTCAACCCCGACGCCAGGCCGGGCGCGCCCGGAAGCCGGTAAGCGGCAATCAGCTTCCTCCTTTTTGCGCTGTTGATCCGTTTGTTGTTTCGCTCCATAGCCATTTCTCCATAACCCCCAACATGGGGCTCAACGCCAACACTAGTCGACTTGCCGGGGATTTTGAGCTGCTGGAAATTGACCACGGGACGCGCCACGACCCGCAGGAAAAATCACTGCAGGCGGCGCAGTTGAGTAAACGCTGGGGATGAGGCGGCGGCACACAAAAGCGCCGTGCTTTTCTTCAAGCCGTAGAGAAAGGTATGACTTGAGCCGATGCAAAAAAACCTCGGCAAGCAGACCTTTCCGGCATCAATGACTGACGTTTCAAGGCGGCCCCATGGCGGGGCCGCCGTTGTTTTCAGGAGGCGGGTTTCTCGCCGTACCAACGTGGCGTGTAGACCCACTCGCCACCACCTGCCCGCGCAAAGACGCAGGTGGTGGACGAACCGATCAGCACCATGGTGCGCATGTCCACCTGCTCCGGCGTCAGTTGCCCCAGGGTGGTGACTCGCAGGGTCTGGCCCGGGCGACCGATGTCACGGCCCAAGACCACCGGTGTTTCAGGCGTGCGGTGCTGCGCGACGATTTCCAGGGCGCGTCCCAACTGCCAGGGCCGCGCACGGGAGATCGGGTTATAGAACGCCAGCGCCAGGTCGGCCTGGGACGCCAGGTCCAGGCGCTTCTCGATGATCGACCAGGGTTTGAGGTTGTCCGACAGTGACATCACACAGAAGTCATGCCCCAGCGGGGCACCTGCCTGGGCCGCCGTGGCGAGGGATGCCGATACGCCCGGCAAAATCTCCAGGTCGACCTGATGCCAGGCCGGGTCGCCGGACTCGTGCAAGGCTTCGATCACCGCAGCGGCCATGGCGAATACACCCGGGTCACCCGAAGACACCACCACCACCGAACGCCCCTGCGCCGCCAGCTCAAAGGCATGACGCGCGCGCTGCATCTCTTCGCGATTGTCGGTGCAATGCTGGATCTGGTCCGCGCGGAACGGCCCGGCCATGCGCACATAGGTTTCGTAACCCAGCACGTCGGTGCAGCGGGCCAGCTCGGCTTTTACTGCCGGTACCATCAGTTCGGCAGCGCCGGGGCCCAAGCCGATCACCGCGAGGCGGCCACGGGGACGACCGATCAGGGACAGGTCCAGAGGGGCCTCGGCCACCGTGATTGCGATATCCGCCTGAGGCGCCAGATCGGCGAAGCGCAATGGCACGCCCAGCTCCAACGCCGCTTCGTGCAATGACGAATCGGCCATCTCCGTTTCAGCCGCCAGCAAGCAAGCCAGGGACTGCACGGCGAGCCCGGCATCCTGCAACGCCGCACGAATTCGCCCGGCCAGTTGCGGCCCCGGCTGGCAGGTAACCAGCACCGTCTTCGGATAAATCAGCAACTCATTGGCCGCAGGTGTGCGCTCGGCACTGCCGACGTGAATCGCCAGGCGCGCCTGTTGATCCTGGGGC
This sequence comes from Pseudomonas sp. KK18, assembly GCF_037094675.1. Lineage (NCBI taxonomy): Bacteria > Pseudomonadati > Pseudomonadota > Gammaproteobacteria > Pseudomonadales > Pseudomonadaceae > Pseudomonas > Pseudomonas sp. KK18. The sequence goes on along the minus strand of NZ_CP146605.1, from coordinate 741,041 downwards.
AAGTTGGCCTGATCCAGCCACGGCGCCGCGCCTTCAATGCGTACTGATTCGCCAGCCAGCAAATCCGAGACAAAGCGTTTGCCCAGTTCCAGATCCCCCAGCTGATAACCATGGGGCGGGTTGAGCAGGCAGGTACCAAAACGCAGCTCGCCACTGGTGGTGATCGCGGCGGCAACGTCCAGGGCCGCGGCGATTTCCCGCGCCATCACGTTTACGCCACCGAGGCCACCGAGCAACGGCACCACCGCGCTGCCGTCTTCGGCGACGGCCAGCACAGCAGGCTCGATGCCCTTCTCCAGCAGCAGCGGCGCCAGGGTGCGGATCACAATCCCGGCGGCGCACAGCGCGATGATCGGCGTGCCCTGTTGATACAACTGGCGCACGCTGGCGCCGAATTCGTTATAGGCCTGATCTGCGCCCTCGACCCGCCCGGCCAGGCCGTGGATCAGTGCGTCGGGATACACCTGCTGGATAGCGCGGGCCGTGGCGAGGCTGCCCTGCCCCAGGATGACAATCGCGGGAGCCGTCATCAGCCTTGCCACCTTTCACCGGGAACGATGATCAACGAGAAATACGGCGAGGACGTCGGATCGACCTGATCCAGGGCGACGATTTTCTGATTGGCCATGGTCGCGCGCTCGACGTACAACGCCCGGCTCGCCAATCCCAATTCTTCCAGTACCTGACGCACCTTGGTGAAGTTGCGCCCCAGCTTCATGATCACCGCCGCGTCGGCATCCGCCAGGCGACGCTTGAGTTCGTCATGGGGCAGCACGCCGGAAAGCACCGACAGGCTCTGGTTGCGGTACACCAACGGTGCGCCCAGTACAGAGGCGCCACCGAGCATCGAGCACACACCCGGGATCACCTGGGCTTCGTAGCGCTCGGCCAGGCGGTCGTGCAAATACATGTAGGAGCCGTAGAAGAACGGGTCGCCTTCACAGATCACCGCCACATCGCGCCCCGCGTCCAGATGTGCCGCAACGTCGACACTGGCGGTGTCGTAGAAATCGCTGATCACTTGCTCGTAGGACAGCGGCGCCGGCAACACTTCAGTGGTCACCGGGTACACCAGCGGCATCAGGGTTTGCTGGGGCACCAAATGGTCTTCGATGATGCCGAAGGCGTTGCCCTTCTTGCCCTTGGCCACGAAGTACGCCACCACCGGCGATTCGCGCAGCAGGCGCAGGGCTTTGAGGGTAATCAGTTCCGGATCGCCGGGGCCTACGCCCAGGCCAATCAAACGTCCGCGTGCCGGCATCATTCGACCTCCGTGGCCAAGGCGTTGACCGCGGCGGCGGCCATCGCACTGCCGCCGAGGCGGCCCTGCATGATCACAAACGGTACGCCGCGGCTGTCTGCCGCCAGCATCGCCTTGGATTCGGCGGCGCCGACAAAGCCCACTGGAAAACCGAGGATCAGTGCAGGTTTTGGCGCGCCGGCGTCGAGCATTTCCAGCAGGTAAAACAGAGCTGTCGGCGCATTGCCGATCACCACCACACTGCCTTCCAGGTGCGGGCGCCACAGCTCCAGGGCGGCGGCGGAACGGGTGTTGCCCAGCTCGCGGGCCAACTCCGGCACGCTGTCGTCGCGCAGGGTGCAGATCACCTGATTGTTGGCCGGCAGGCGCGTACGGGTCACGCCTTCGGAGACCATCCGCGCATCACACAGGATCGGCGCGCCAGCGGCCAGGGCTTCGCGCCCGGCCTTGCCGGCACCTTCGGAAAATTGCAGGCCGTCGATGGCGTCGACCATGCCGCAGGCATGAATCACCCGCACCGCGAGTTTTTCCAGGTCGGCAGGGATGCGATCAAGCCGGGCTTCTGCGCGAATGATCGCGAAGGAGTTGCGATAGATCTCCTGACCGTCGCGGATGTAATCAATCATCGGTGTTGCTCCGTGGGTGAGCGCGCAACAAGGCGCCCGCCGCTTCAATAGAAAGAGTGCGCGCGTGCAGGCGGCCGAAACCGGGCAGGCCTGCGTCGCGAAAATAGAGGTCGTAGTGGCCGGGACTTACCGCCAGCAGGGTGACCGGCGCGGTGTGTGCGGCCGCGCAGGAACGCGGGCAGCCGGACAGGTGCACGCTGTGGCCGGGCGCTAGCGCGGCCAGTTGCACGGCGTCGGCCTTGGTGTCGGACAGGCCTTTGGCGCAACCGCCGGCGCCGGTGCAGGCGATCATCCGTGCGAGGGGTTGGTCCACCGAACACAAAAAGCCAAGCTGTTCGAGGCGTTCGGTGACAGCCGCCGCATCCTGGATATTGGGCAGCAGCAGGCCTTGCCATGGCGTGACACGCAAGGTGGCGTCGCCATGGTCGACGGCCAGTTGCGCAGCGCCCCTGAGCATCGCCGAATCCAGGCGGCCCAAGGGTGCGACGGCGGCGACGTAGACCTGGTTTTTTTGGCGCTGTGGATAACTTCCCAGGTGCAGCGGCGCGGGGTTGGAGTGCCTTGAAAAGCCATCAACCGGCTGCAATGGCATATTCAGCTGCCGCAAAAAGTTATCCACAGCGGTTTCAGCCAGCAGATGGCGCATACGGGTCTGATCAGGCCGGGCCAGTTCAAGGAACCGTTCCAGCACCGCCACCACCAGTGCATGCCCTTGCGCCAAAGGTACCGCCGCCAAGGGCGCTTCCCGCGCCGGGCAGCCTGCCAGGCCGAATGCCAACAGCGTGTTGCCATTGGCATCGAAGGCTGACAGCCACAGGTCGTGATGATGCTCGAGCATGGCCAGGGCTTCACCGCCGTCCAGTTGCACGGCGAACTTGGCCGACAGCTCATGGAAACGCGGGTGGGTTTCCAGGGTGGTGAGGATCTGGTCGGCCAACGGTCGGGTATCGAACAGCATCTCGCGGTCAATGCCGGCACTGGGGCTGAGCATCAGGTTGCGCACATCATCACCGGCGGCACGCTTGGGGCCCAGGTCGGCGGCCAGCAAGGCGGCGATCAATGCATCCTGTTCGGCGCCGATCCCGCGAATCTGCAGGTTGGCGCGGTTGGTCGCCTCGATCACCCCGCCGGCATGGGCCTGGGCGGCGTCGGCCACGGCAAACGCCTGCTCGGCACGGATCGAACCGCCCGCCAGTTTGATCCGGCAAATCCCGCCATCCAACGCCTGGACAATACGCAGCAACCCCGGACAGGCCGAGGGGCGCAAGGTATTGGACGGTGGTATTGGTTTCACGGGGCTACCGGTTCACGGGTAAAGGCGCGGTATTATGCCTGCTTTGTCCGGCGGCATGAAAAGCCTGCCCGTCGGATGTCGTTCAAGGAATTCATATGTCGCCCTGGCTGACGGTAGTAGGCATCGGTGAAGACGGCTTCAAGGGCCTGGGCAGAAACGCCCGGCACGCCCTGTTGCGCGCCTCGCGCATTATTGGCGGGCAACGCCAGCTGGACTTGTTGCCGGTGTGCATCCGTGGCGAACGCCAGGTGTGGCCCAGCCCGTTTTCCCTGGAGCCGGTGCTGGCCAGGCGTGGTGAAGCGGTGTGCGTGCTGGCCAGCGGCGACCCGATGTTCTATGGCGTGGGTGCGAGCCTGGCGCGGCAGGTGCCGGCCGATGAGCTGCTGATTCTGCCGGCGCCCTCTTCCGTGTCCCTGGCGGCGGCGCGTCTGGGCTGGCCGTTGCAAGAGGTAGTGACGCTGTCGGTGGTTGCCCGGCCGATGGCGGCGCTGAATGCGCATCTGGCCAGCGGCGTGCGTTTGCTGGTGCTGAGCAATGACGGCCAGAGCCCGGCGGCGATTGCCACACAATTGGCCGAGCGCGGGTTTGGCGCAAGTCGCCTGAGTGTGTTTGAACACCTCGGCGGGCCGGATGAGCGGCGCATCGACGGCATCGCCCGGGATTGGCCTGGCGAACCGATTGCCGCGTTGAACCTGCTGGCCATCGACTGCGTGGCCGACGCCAACACTGCGCGCCTGTCACGCCTGGCAGGGCTGCCGGACTCGGCCTTCAGGCACGACGGCCAACTGACCAAGCGCGACGTGCGCGCCATGACCCTCGCCCGCCTCGCGCCGATGCCCGGCGAACTGCTGTGGGACGTGGGCGCGGGCAGCGGCTCCATCGGGATCGAATGGATGCGCGCCCACCCCAGCTGCCGCGCCCTGGCCATCGAGGCCGATGAAGGCCGGCAACTGTTGATCGAACATAACCGTGATGCCCTTGGCGTCCCCGGCCTGCAACTGATTCGCGGCACCGCGCCCCACGCCCTGAACGGGCTGGAAGCGCCCGACGCCATCTTCATCGGCGGCGGCGTCACCCGCGACGGCGTGCTCGACACTTGCTGGCAACACCTGCGCCCGGGCGGCCGGCTGGTGGCCAACGCCGTGACCCTGCAAAGTGAAATGACCCTGATGGCCTGGCGCGAACAACACGGCGGCGAGCTGACCCGCATTCATGTGGCCCAGGCCCAGCCACTGGGGGGCTTTGATACCTGGCGCCAGGCGCTGCCGATCACCCTGCTGGAAGTGATCAAGCCGCTATGAAACGCATCCTGCTGTTGGGCGGCGTGACGGAAGCCCTGGCCATCGCCCGCACACTGGGGCCCGAACATATCTACAGCCTGGCGGGTGTTGGCCGCGTTCCCACCGACCTTACGTGCCAGGTGCGCGTCGGTGGCTATGGCGGCGCGGAAGGTTTGGCGCAGTTCATTCGCGATGAAGGTATCGAGCTGGTGCTGGACGCGACCCATCCGTATGCCGCACAGATCAGCGCCAATGCCGCCCGTGCTGCGGGTGTGTGTGGCATTCCCTGCTGGGCCCTGCGCCGCCCGGCGTGGCAGCCACAGGCGGATGATGACTGGCGCGAAGTCGGTGACTGGGCGGAGTTGATTGAAGCTCTGAAACCCTTCAAGCGACCACTGTTCACGCTGGGCCGTGAACCGTTACAACACCTCGACGAAATCCCCGCCGAGCAGTTCTGGACACTGCGCGCACTGGATGTGTACCCCGGCAATGAACGCTGCGAAGTGATTGGCGCCCGTGGGCCGTTTTTGATCGAGGATGAACGGGCGCTGTTTGAGCGGCGGCAGATTGATGTGCTGATCAGCAAGAACAGCGGCAGCACGGCTACCGAGCCGAAGCTGGAAGTGGCGCGGGAGCGGGGGGTGCCGGTGTTGGTGTTGAGGCGGCCGGTGTTGGCGCAGGTGGATAGGGCATTCACGACAGTCAACTCGGTACTGGAAGCATTCCAGTCTGTATGACGCAACACGAAACAAAGGTGGGAGCTGGCTTGCCTGCGATGCAAACGACACGGTCATTCAGATACACCGCGGCGATGCTATCGCAGGCAAGCCAGCTCCCACACTAACCTGCGTCGCGCTGTTAGCTCCGCGCGGCAGCCGTCTGTCCGGCTGCATCGTGCACCCGATCAGCCAGTAACTCCGCCAGCTCGATCAACTGAGCGACGCCCAACAACTCCTCTCGCTTCGATCCTTCCAGGCTAAACGCCAAGTCGCAACTCAGCGCGTTGGCCGAGGCGAGTGTTTCAATGAGGTTGACCAACAGGTCTTCGGTGCTGATTCCGTCGGCTACGGTGAACAGCCGAAAAGGGGGATTGGGGGTAGGTTTAATCATTGTGAAGCTCCGGAGAAGTACAAAGGAGCTACCACTGATCGCCGCGATGCGATGGGGGTGGTAGCTGAACGCGGGTTCGCGGACCGGCTCTCCAGAACACCGGCATACCCGAAGGTATCCCGCGCACAGCCACCATAGCGCCGCACAGTAGACGATAAAAAAGCGCCAACTGAAAGGACACGATGACGCTTTTGCGTCTGAAGAAATCCGGGCCGCGACGCCCGACCACTGAGTTTGCAGTGGTGTTCGGAGACTAGAGATTGAGTTTCCTAGAGACAACCGCCAATCACTGTCGGAAATTTCTGTGGAGGGCCTCCACATTCGAATCGAACACAATCCAAACTGTGGGAGCTGGCTTGCCTGCGATAGCATCACCTCGTTCCAGCAGGAAGACCGAGTCGCCTGTATCGCAAGGTGCAATGACCTCGTAGGAAAGCGCCTCAATCATCGACATCCTTTTGACAACCTCGCTTTAAAAACTGATTCGCCTTACACCCCCCTCCGAACCAGCCGGCTGGTTCAGCCAAAAGCCCTCGCCCTAAGCTCCCCTCCCGCAGTTTTGCACCAGAGTCTGCGATGGGGATGCACTGCTTTTGCGGAGCATCGTGACTTGTCATTCTGTATCCCAAGGAATACGATCCAAGATGATTCACTTCAAGAAATCCAAGCATTTCCTGGAGTGGCTTGATTCGTTAAACAATAAACCGGCCCGTGCACGCGTACTGGCAAGGTTGAATAACGCACAATCAGGCAACTTCGGAGACTGTGAGACAGTAGGAAATGGCGTTTCGGAAATGCGCATCCACTACGGTCCTGGATACCGGGTTTATTTCACTCGTAGAGAGGAGGTGGTTTACCTGTTGTTGATAGGCGGCGATAAATCAACGCAGAAACGCGATATCCAGCGCGCTAAGCAAATTGCAGCAGACTTTGAAAAAAAGGAGTAAGCCATGACTGAATTTACAGACTTCGACATAGCGGAACACCTCAAGACTCCTGAAGATATGGCCGAGTATCTTGAAGCGTGCTTCGAGGAGGATGCCGGTGACGGACTGCTTATTCGTTCAGCCCTCAACAACATCGCCCGCGCCCAAGGCATGACTCAAGTAGCCCGCGACGCAGGCCTCGGACGCGAAAGTTTATATAAAGCCCTCTCCAGCACTGGCAATCCCGAGTTCGCGACTATCATGAAGGTCATGAAAGCGCTCGGCCTGAAGCTGCACGCCACAGCTGGTTGATAGCACTGCGACACCAAACCACACCGCCCCTTTTTACTTATCCTCCCCGATCAGGCTAAATACCCACCTGATCGCTTAACCCTACGGATTGTCCGCCATGGCCCGTCAACGCTTTGCAATTGCCTGGATAGCCTGCCTTGCAGTGCTGTTCAATGCGTTTGCCATGCCGCTGGCGGGTGCGATGCAGCAGGCGGATGACCCGGTCAAGCAACTGCTGTGGGGCAGTTTCTGCTCCTCCAATGCCAACAAGCTGACGGCCATTGCCCTGGGCAAGCTGGAGATTCCGGCGCCGCAGCAGGACGATCACTCCACCATGCAGCATTGCTGGTGCTGCTCGGGCTCGGCGCCATTAGTGGCGCTGCCGGGGCATTCACCAACACTGTATTTCGCAAGATTCGACGCGGTGCAAGACCTGCCGCCGCCGTCATTGCAATCCCCCACCCCGCGCCAGCAATGGCCGAGCCTTAACCCCCGCGCCTCTCCAACGGTCTGATTTCTTCGCAAGTGAACTGCGTTTAGAACCGTTCTGGAGAACTGCCATGCTCAAATCTTCCCTGCTTCTGGCTGCGTTGTTGCTGCCGGTGTGTGCTGCTGCCAATGCCGAAGACTTCAAGGTCGGCGAACTGGTGGTCAGCGAACCCTGGTCCCAGGAACTGCCGCCCAATGCGCCGACCGTCGCGGCGTATTTCGTGATTCATAACCAGGGCGAGCATGCGGATCGCTTGCTCAGCGTCGACACGCCCGTGGCCGCCAAGGCCGAACTGCATGAGCATGTGATGCAGGGCGATCTGATGAAGATGCAGCAGGTGACCAGCGTCGCGGTGCCGGCCAAAGGTGACCTGACGTTCGCGCCCATGGCCTACCACGTGATGCTGCTGGACCTGAAGGACCGCAGCGTTTTGCGCGACGGCCAGCATTTTCCGCTGACCCTGAACTTTGAAAAGGCCGGGCCAGTGAAGGTGGAAGTGTCAGTGCAGAAGCAGCCGCCCATGGCCGGCCACGAACACATGCACGCCCAATAGATAAACCTCGATGGGCGCCCCACGCGCCAGGTTGTCCCCGCACCGCCGTAAGCCTGTAGGCCTTATGCGCGGCAGCTGGATCAGCCTGTTCGCCATGCTGATGATCTTTATCGGTCCGCTGATTTCCCAAGCGATGCCGATGGATCATCACGCCGGCATGTCGATGGAAATGTCCATGGACGCGCCGAGCTGCCATGGCGACGCCAAGCCTGCGACCGATCACCACAAAGCACCCGACGAACACCACGTGCTCTGGGAAAAGTGCGGCTATTGCAGCCTGCTCTTCAGTTGCCCGGCGCTGCCTGGCAGCGTGTCGTTTGTCACCCTCGGCAGCCCGCCGCCCGCCAACGCCCTGACCCCCGCCCCACGCCTGGGCCATGCCCGGCAAACCGTGTTCCCCGGTGCCCGCAGCCGCGCCCCGCCCATCATCGCGTAAGCACTTCACACCGTTACTTCACCCCGGCCGACTTTAGACAGACAGCCGCAGGCTGCTGGCCGTGTTGTTTACGAATGAATGATGGAATTTTTCATGTCCAGGTTTTCTGCTGACACCCGTTTGGGATGTACTCCCGTTTTCGCCGTTCTGTGTGGCGCGCTGCTGGTTCCACAGGCCCACGCCGACGAACATGCCGACCACAATGAACTGAGCCCGACGGTGATCACCGCCATTGCCCCCAGCTCACCACTGACCGTCGTCACCAACCCGAAAGACCCGCGCCAACCGGTGCCCGCCAGCGATGGCGGCGACTACCTCAAGACCATCCCCGGCTTCGCCCTGGTGCGCAACGGCGGCACCAACGGCGACCCGGTGCTGCGGGGCATGTTCGGCTCACGCCTGAACATCCTCACCAACGGCAGCATGATGCTCGGCGCCTGCCCCGGCCGGATGGATGCGCCCACCTCCTATATCTCACCGGAAACCTACGACAAGCTCACCGTGATCAAAGGCCCGCAAACCGTGCTCTGGGGTCCGGGCGCTTCAGCCGGCACGGTCCTGTTCGAGCGCGAGCCCGAGCAATTCGGCGAGCTGGGCACGCGGGTCAACGCCAGTATCCTGGCGGGCTCCAACGGGCGTTTCGACAAAGTCGTCGACGCAGCAGCCGGCGGGCCGCTGGGTTATGTGCGGGTGATCGGCAACCAGGCCCACGCCGATGACTACAAGGACGGCAACAACGACACCGTCGCCTCGCGCTACGACAAGTGGAACGGCGACGTGGCCGTGGGCTGGACCCCGGACGCCGACACCTTGCTGGAACTCACCGCCGGCCGTGGCGATGGCGAAGCCCGCTACGCCGGGCGTGGCATGGACGGTTCGCAGTTTTTGCGCGAGAGCCTCGGATTACGCTTCGAGAAATCGAACATCGGCGAGGTGCTGGATAAGGTCGAAGCGCAGGTCTACTACAACTACGCCGACCACGTGATGGACAACTACACCCTGCGCGTCCCGTCGGGCACCGGGATGATGGCCGGGCCCATGGCGGCCAACGTCGACCGCCGCACCCTCGGCGCCCGTATCAAGGCCACCTGGCGCTGGGCCGATGTGCAGTTGATCAGCGGCATTGATGCACAAACCAACGAACACCGCGAACGCAGCGCCATGGGCGTCGACACCTACAAGGACCTGCCCCGCAGCAAGGACGCCAACTTCCACAACTACGGGGTGTTCGGCGAACTGACCTGGTACGCCGCCGACCGCGACCGCCTGATCACCGGCGCCCGCGTCGACCGCGCCTCGGCCAAGGATTTCCGGCAAACCATCAGCTCCGGGATGATGAGCAGCCCCAACCCCACCGCCGGTAAAACCCGCGCCGATACGCTGCCGTCCGGCTTTGTGCGCTACGAGCACGATCTGGCGGACAGCCCTGCCACCCTGTACGCGGGGCTTGGGCATTCGGAGCGTTTCCCTGATTACTGGGAGCTGTTTTCTCCCGACACCGGGTCGGTCGGTTCCGTGAATGCCTTCGACGGTGTGAAGCCTGAAAAAACCACCCAGCTGGATTTTGGCCTGCAATACAAATCCGCCGATCTCGATGCCTGGGCCTCGGGCTACGTCGGCCAGGTGCGTGATTTCATCCTGTTCGACTACCAGCCGGGAATGATGGGCACCACCTCCCAGGCGCGCAATGTGGACGCGCGAATCATGGGCGGTGAATTGGGCGCAGCCTACAAGCTGACCGCCAACTGGAAGGCCGATGCCACCTTCGCCTACGCCTGGGGCAAGAACACCAGCGACGGCAAACCGCTGCCGCAGATCCCGCCGCTGGATGCGCGCTTCGGGCTCACCTACAGCCAGGACGACTGGAGCGCCGGCGCCTTGTGGCGGGTGGTCGCGGCGCAAAACCGCATCGACCAGAACAAGGGCAACGTGGTGGGCAAGGACTTCGACAAAAGCTCGGGGTTTGGCGTGTTCTCGCTGAACGCGGCGTATCGCATCAACAAGAATTTCAAGGTCAGCACCGGCGTCGACAACCTGTTCGGCAAGGCGTACGCCGAACACCTGAACCTGGCCGGCAACGCCGGGTTCGGCTACCCGGCCAATGACCCGCAAGCCATCAAGGAACCGGGGCGCACGCTCTGGACCAAGGTGGACATGAGCTTCTAAGCGCATCGCAGGCAAGCCGGCTCCCACAGTTGCAATGCATTCCACTGTGGGAGCGGGCTTGCCCGCGATGGCGTCCTCGATAACACAAAAAATCCAAGCCTTTGCGGAGCACCCTGATGAACCCACCGAAGATTTCCTTCTACAACCTGGCCTGGCGCTGGCATTTCTACGCCGGGCTGTTTGTCGCGCCATTCATGGTGCTGCTGGCCCTGACCGGCATCATCTACCTGTTCAAACCTCAACTCGACCCGCTGATGTACGGCAACCTGCTGACCGTGCAAAGCGCCGAACACGCGCTGAGTGCCGACGAGCAACTGCAACGTGCCCAGGCTGCCTATCCAAAAGGCAAGATCAGCAAGTACCTGCCACCTGCCGACGCCACCAGCAGCGCGCAATTCGTGATGCACAACGACGGGCGCGAAGTGACTGTGTTCGTCGACCCGTATCGCGGCACCGTGCTCGGCGAACAGGACTCGAAATACAACCTGCAAGCCATCGCCCGCGCGCTGCATGGCGAGTTGATGATCGGCACCGTCGGTGATCGCCTGGTGGAACTGGCCGCCGGCTGGGGCGTGATGCTGGTGATTTCGGGCGTGTATCTGTGGTGGCCGCGAGGCAAGTCGGCGGCGGGCATTCTGTGGCCGCGGCTGGGCAGTCGCGGTCGCTTGTTCTGGCGCGATCTGCACGCGGTTGCCGGTTTCTGGGGCGCGGCGTTCCTGCTGGTGATGCTGCTCAGCGGCATGACCTGGACCGGCTTCTGGGGCAAGCAATACGCCGAACTGTGGAATAAATTCCCGTCGGCCATGTGGAACAACGTGCCGCAGTCCGACCAGCAGGCCCGCAGCCTCAACACCGCGAGCCAACAAACCGTGCCGTGGGCCATGGAAAACACGCCGATGCCGATGTCTGGCGAGCATGCCGAGCACATGAACCACGCCGGTATGAGCCATGGCCCCGCCGCCCCGGTCATCCGCCTGCAACAGGTGGTCGACCTCGCCAACTCACGCAAGGTCGAGCCCGGCTACAGCATCACCTTCCCCACCACTGCCGAAGGCGTGTTCACCATCGCGGTGTTCGCCAACGACCCGCGCAATGACGCCACCCTGCATGTGGACCAATACTCCGGCAAGGTCCTGGCCGATGTGCGCTGGGAGCACTACAACAGCGTGGCGCGGGTTACCGAATCGGGCGTGATGCTGCACGAAGGCAAGATGTTTGGCGTGGTCAATCAGATCATCGTGCTGCTGATTTGCCTGATGATCCTGCTCAGCGCCGTCAGCGGTGTGGTGATCTGGTGGAAGCGTCGGCCACAGGGCAGCCTGGGGGTTCCACCGTTGCGCCATGACCTGCCGAAATGGAAAACCGCGATGGTGATCATGCTCGGGCTGGCGATTGTCTTTCCGCTGGTGGGCGCCTCGCTGATCGTGGTCTGGGCACTGGATCGCCTGGTGCTTTCACGGTGGTTTGGCCAACGTGAATCTGCCTCAGGTTCAGCGTGAAACAGACGAGATGCCCTACCTAGAGGCGTTATGTAGTCTTACGCGGGCTTTCGCCCACGCCGCACAAAGTGTTATATTGTAACACTTAATGTGTTCTCCCACTCGCCGCGCCCTGCGGCGAGTACCGTCTCGAAGAAGCGATTTATCGTCCGATGAACAAGTACCTTGCGTCCGGCCTGTGCCTGCTCGCCCTGCAAAACACTGCCCAGGCCCTGACGCTTCCCGCCAGTGCCGTCTCCGCCCCCGCTGTCGACGACGAGCGCGTCGACCTGAACACCCCGACCACGGCAGGTTCACGCCTGAACCTCACGGCCCTGCAAACCCCGGGCAGCGTTGAAAGCCAGACCGGCAAGCAGATTCGCGCACGGGGCGATGCCACGGTGCAGGACGCGATTTCCCGGGCCACCGGCATCAGCCGCACCGGCACGCCGGGCGACGGTGGTACCTCGTTGTCGGCACGCGGGTTCACCGGCCAGAGCTCGGTGCTGCAGTTGTACGACGGCGCGCGCATGTTCGATGGCGCGGGCACTTCCACCTTCCCGGTGGACACCTGGTCCGTTGAGCGGGTGGACGTACTGCGCGGCCCGGCCTCGGTGATGTACGGCCAGGGCGCCACCGGCGCGGTGATCAACACCATCGCGAAGAAACCCTTCGAGGGCGAGATCGAAAACCATATCCGCCTGGGCTACGGTTCTTATGACCGCCAGCAGCAAGCCCTCGACAGCGGCGGCTCGCTGACCGACACCCTGAGCTATCGCCTGAACATCAACCGCCTGCGCAGCAACGGTTTCATCGACCGCGGCGAGTCCGGCAGCGACTTCGTCAGCGGTGCCCTGCGCTGGCAGGCGGCGGACAACCTGAGCTTCACCCTGGCCTCCGACTACGGCGACCAGACCCCGCAAAACGACTACGGCACACCGCTGATCAACGGCCAGTTGCACAAGGGCCTGCGGGACAAGAACTACAACGTCAGCAACGATATCCAGCACTACAACGACCAGTGGACGCGCCTGACCAGCGAGTGGCAGATCAACGACAACGTCACCGCCACCAACGAACTGTCCTACCTGAAAAACCAGCGGCGCTGGCAGAACGCCGAGAGCTACAACTACGTCGACGGCGGCCTGGTGCGCCAGAGCTACCTGGGCATCAAGCACAACCAGGAACAGGTGGGTGACCGCCAGACCTTCACCTTCAAACACACGCTGTTCGGCCTCGACAGCCAGACGGTGACGGGGGTGGAGTACAACCGCATTCGCTTCCGCCTGGCCAGCAACTCGCCGTTCGATGACCTGACGAACGCCGGCCAACCGGTGGACATCAACCACCCGGTACCGCAGCCGTTTGAAAGCGCCAGCCCCTTCGTCCCGCAGTCCGTCAGCACCACCAAACAGCTGGCCGCGTTCGCCGAAAACCGCCTGCAACTGACTGATCAACTGTCACTGATCACCGGCGTGCGCCGCGATTACCTGCACATCGACAGTGACTCCCTGGTGGATGGCAGCGACGCCAACAAGACCTTTACCGGCAACAACTGGAAAGCCGGCCTGGTCTACGCGATCACCCCGGACACCTCGGTCTACGGCCAGTACGCCACCAGCACCGACGGCGTCGGCAGCCTGATCACCCTGAGCCCGAGCCAGCAGCAGTTCGGCCTGTCCACCGCCAAGCAAACCGAGATCGGCCTCAAGCAGGCGTTCTGGGATTCCCGTGGTGAATGGACCCTGGCGGCCTACCACATCGTCAAAAAGAAACTGTTGGTGAGCATCCCAGGCACCACCCTCAAGGAACAAGTCGGCCAGCAATCCTCCATCGGCCTGGAAGCCAGCCTCGACCTGCAACTGCCCGATGCCTGGCAACTGCAAGCCAACGCTGCGATCGTGCGGGCGCAGTACGACGACTTCTCCGAAGTGGTCAACGGCCAGTCCGTGTCCCGCGACGGCAACCGCCCCACCGACGTGCCGCGCCGCACCGCCAACCTGTGGCTGAGCAAGGCCATCACTGACGACGTGCGTGCCGGTGCGGGTGTGCGTTATGTAGACTCGCGTTTCGCCAACACCGCCAACACCAGCGAAGTGCCGAGCTACACCGTGGTCGACGCCAGCGTTTCATGGAAAGCCATGCGCAACACGACATTGGGCCTGCAATTGAATAACCTGTTCGACCGCACTTACGCCGTCAGCCAATACAACGACGGCCAGCAATGGATCCTGGGCGAGCCGCGCTCGTTCTTCGTGACGGCGGACTACACCTTCTAACTGAACGCAACACTGTCCAAATGTGGGAGCGGGCTTGCTCGCGAATGCGGTGTGTCAGGCACTGTATCTGTTACTGATCCACCGCTTTCGCGAGCAAGCCCGCTCCCACATTTGTCCTGTGTTGGACCTGAGAGTAAAGATGACCTCACTCAACCTCACCGCCCTCGCCTGGACCCCACCAGGCCACGAGCACTGTCATCACCAGTTCCAACTGCGTGACGCCAGCCTGCACGTGAACGCCGGTGAGTTCGTCGGGCTGATCGGGCCCAACGGCAGCGGCAAGACCAGCCTGCTGCGCTGCGCCTATCGGTTCAGCAAACCGGCTGACGGTGAGGTGCTGCTGGAACACCAGAACGTCTGGAAGCAATCCTCGAAGTGGTGCGCGCAACGCATTGCCGTGGTGCTCCAGGAGTTTCCCGACGCCTTCGGCCTGCGGGTGGATGAAGTGGTCGCCATGGGCCGCACACCGCACAAGGGCCTGTTCGACAGCGATACGCTTGAAGACCAGAACCTGATCCGCCAGGCCCTCGAATCCGTCGGCCTGCTGGGCTTTGAAGACCACGCCTTCGCCACCCTCTCGGGCGGAGAAAAGCAGCGGGTGATCCTCGCCCGCGCCCTGGCCCAGCAACCGCAACTGCTGATCCTCGACGAACCGACCAACCACCTCGACCCGCGCTACCAGTTGCAATTGCTGCAACTGGTCAAGCGCCTGAACATCGGCACCCTCGCCAGCATTCATGACCTGAACCTGGCCGCGGCGTTCTGCGATCGGCTGTATGTGATCAACCACGGGCGCATCGTCGCCAGCGGCACACCTCACGAAGTGCTGACCGCCGAATTGCTGCGCGAAGTGTTCGGCGTTGAAGCATTGATCGACACTCACCCCTTGTCCGGCTACCCCCGAATCACCTGGATAACCCAACCATGATCCTGCGCTCCCTGCTGTCTCTCGCGTTGCTGCTCGGCACTTCCCAAGCGTTCGCCGAAGCGACCCATTACCCGCTGAAAATCCAGAGCTGCAACCGCGAAGTGACCTTCGCCGAGGCACCAAAACACGCGGTCAGCCACGACATCAACATGACCCAGATGATGCTCGCCCTGGGCCTCAAGTCGCACATGGCCGGCTACAGCGGCGTGACCGGCTGGAAGTCGGTCACCCCGGAAATGGCGCAGATTCTCGACGGCCTGCCGGAACTGGCGAGCAAATACCCGTCGGTGGAAACCCTGCTCAACGCCAACGTCGACTTCTTCTTCGCCGGCTGGGACTACGGCATGCGCGTCGGTGGCGACCTCACCCCGCAAACCCTGCAACCGTTGGGCATCAACGTCTACGAGCTGACCGAGTCCTGTGCCTTCGTGATGAAGCGCCCGGCGGCCACACTGGAAGACACCTATAACGACCTGCGCAACCTGGGCAAGATCTTCGACGTGCAGGACCGCGCCAATGCACTGATCGCGCAGATGCAGGCACAGGTCGCCCAAGTGCAGGAAAACCTGCCGGCCGACAAGCCCCGCGTGTTCCTCTACGACAGCGGCGAAGACCGCGCCATGACCTCCGGCCGCCTGGGCATGCCCCAGGCGCTGATCGACGCCGCCGGTGGGCGCAACATTCTCGATGACGTGGACGCCAGCTGGACCCGGGTCAACTGGGAAACCGTGGTGGAGCGCAACCCGCAGGTCATCGTGATCGTCGACTACAGCGAAATCACCGCCGAGCAAAAAGAGCAGTTCCTGCTGAACAACCCGGCGCTGCAATCGGTGGACGCGATCAAGAACCAGCGCTTTATCGTGATCCCCTACGTGCAAGCCACGCCGGGCATCGACAACGTGCTGGCGGTTGAAACCCTGGCCAAGGGGTTTCACGGCGAATGATCACCCGTCGCTATGCCCTGCTGCTGAGTGCCCTCGGCGCGTTGTTGCTGATCTCGTGCGTGGTCTCGCTGGGGTTCGGCTCGGCGCGGGTACCGGTGGACGTGGTGTGGCGGATCCTGCTGCATAAAGCCTTCGGCGTTGGCGAGGTGGACTGGAGCGCGGGGCAGGAACATATCGTGTGGCTGATCCGCGTGCCGCGCATGTTGCTCGGTGCCCTGGTGGGCGCCGGGCTGGCGTTGATCGGTGCGGTGTTGCAGGCGGTAACGCGCAACCCGCTGGCGGATCCGCACCTGCTGGGCGTGACTTCCGGCGCCACCCTCGGCGCAGTGATCGTGGTGCTGCATGTGGGTGAAGTGATCGGCTTGCTGACCCTGCCCATCGCGGCGTTCATCGGTGCGTTGCTGAGCATGATCGTGGTGCTGGCGGTGGCCAGTCGCAACGGTCGGCTGGAGAGTGACCGCCTGCTGCTGTGCGGGGTGGCGGTGTCGTTCGTGATGATGGCCGTGGCGAATTTGCTGCTGTTCATGGGCGACCATCGCGCGGCCTCGGCGGTGATGTTCTGGATGCTCGGCGGCCTCGGGTTGGCGCGCTGGGAACTGCTGGCCATTCCCTTCGCCACCGTGTTGCTGGGGCTGGTGTTGCTGCTGGGGATGGCTCGCCCGTTGAACGCGCTGATGGCCGGCGAACAGACCGCCGTGACCCTGGGCCTGAACGCGCGCAATGTGCGGCTCAAGGTGTTCCTGATCGCCTCGCTGATGACCGGCGTGCTGGTGTCCATCAGCGGCTCCATCGGCTTTGTCGGGCTGATGGTGCCGCACATCGCCCGGCGCCTTGTAGGTGCCGAACACCGGCGTTTGCTGCCGGTGTGCGTGCTGTTGGGCAGTGTGTTCCTGGTGTGGGTGGATGTGGCGGCCCGCACAATGATTGCCCCCGAAGACCTGCCCATCGGCGTGGCCACGGCGGCCATTGGCGGGTTGTTTTTTATCGGGCTGATGCGGCGGCGTTAAACCCCCTGGTCGGCCTGCTTGAATGCATGCAACAAGCGTCGCGCCACCTGGCTGCGGGGTTGCCAGAAGCGATCGGTTTCCAGGATGGTCAGCTTGCCCGAGGTCGCCAACCGGCGGATCACCTCGCTGGGCTTGACCTTCACCACACCCGTGTCTTCGTCGATCCAGTCATCGCGCAGCAACTGGCTTTCGTCCGCGTGATAGCTGGGCTCATACACAATCAACGCGCCGTGAACCGGGGTGAAGTAGTAACGCGCCCCCGCGATCTTGTCCTGGCGCAGCATCTCGATGAACCCGCGAATTTCCTTCTGGGCAATGAAGTTGTGGGCCAGGCCTTCTTCGTAGCGATCCGCCAGATGCTGGCGCTCGGTGTCGAGCTTGAACAACTGCTGGACGCCCATCACCTTGTAGCCCGCCGGGTAGCGGGTCGATGTGCCGGGGTAGCCGAGGTTCATGATGCCTTCGAACAATGCCTTGTAGGCCGGTGTGTCCGGCCGCAGTCCCACGGCCACCGAGGGGCCCGGGTCTGCCACCGGTTGCACGGCGATGAAGGTGTCGCTGTCGCCGTTGCCCAGCACCGCTCCCAGCCGCGCCTGATGCTCCAGCGGCACAACCTGTTGCCATACCTGGCGCGCGGCATCGTCCGGGTGGGCGCACAACGGGCCCAGGGCCATGCGGGTATCGCGCACTGCCAGTGTCGTGGCCAGGCGCTTTATCCGGGGCAACAAGGCATCCCAGAACGGGCTGCTGTCGAGTACCCGCAGCTCGCCGGACTCCACCAGTTTCAACACATGGCTGTCGATGCTGCCACGACTGTTGAGGTGTTTCAGATACGCCGCCTGCCGGCGGCTGGAATCCCAGTCCGGGTCGATCCTCACCGCCTGGTACCGAAACAGTGAGCCGTCGGCACACGACACATGCAACGCCAGGAACCGCTCACTCTGTGCCACCCGCAAAAAGCTCAGCGCCGCCAGCACCACGGCCGGAGCCATCAGTTGCGCGTAGCCTTCGGCCTGGGGCAACTCGGGCGCAGCGCGCTGCGGCAGCCTCAGATACAGGCCTTGCAGGCTGTACCCGCTCGGCAACTGCCCGCGCAGGAACGCCCGGTCGAGGGCAAAGCCCAGGTCGTCGCCCTTGACCGGTGCGCAGGCGACAAAATGCCCATTGTCGGAGGACTTGAGAATCACGCCAAAACTCAAATCGGCGCGCCCCTGGGCGTATTGATGACCATGGCGTGCCGCGTCGTCGGCATGCTTGAACACCGGGCCCAGCTGCCGATCCGCCACCGCATGGACCGCCGCCTGCGGCGCAACGTAGGCCAGGCCGGGCATCCAGCCCGGCGGCACACGCTGGGCAGTGCCCCACAACGGGCCGCCCTCCAGTACCTGCAAAGTCCCCACCCGCGCCAGCTGATTGACCAGCTCGGTGGGGCTCTTGCGGCCACTGCGCATCTGCTGCTCGATGGCATTGCTGTAAGGGTCGTGCAACGCCAGGCTGTTGGGGGCCAGGGAGGTTTCCAGGTGGCTGAGCAACTGCGTCGTTTCGTTGCGCTGGCCTGAGTCCAGCAAGCTGCGCTCGGCATCCTGGGTACTGAAGCCGATGAGTGAGCCGTCGGGCGTCAGCAGGTATTCGTGGGTCCACAGGTGACCCGACTTCAGGGCGGTCTCCAGTACTTTGGTCGAGAACAGGTTTTGATACACCGCGTTTTCTTCAGAGGGTAACCAGAACTCCAGCACCCGGGCGACACGTGACCGGTAGCGCGCGACCATTTTCCAACCAGGGGCCAGCAGCGCCTGGCTGACGTCCAGGCCCGGCAGGATGACGTTCGGGTCGAAGTCTTCACTCAACACCGGCACCGCCAGGGTCGCGACAAACTTGCCGTTGCGCTGCAACACCAGCCCGCCTTGCAGCGTGTCGCGCTGTGTGCCCAGCTGTTGGTGGGCGTAACGCACCGCATCGGCCTGGTTGCTGAACAGCGGGCTCAATGGGCGACGCATAAAGTTGGCGAAGGCGGTCCATGGGGCCTGGCTGACATCCAGTTTACCCGCCAACGCCCAGCATTCGCTCGGCACCAAAACGCTCAACCAGCTCAACTTCGCCACTTCGTTGACAAACCCGACCGCCGAGAGCTGCCCGCTGGCCATCAAGGTCTGCACGTCTTCATAGACCCCCGACGGCTGGCGGACCGGGTTGAACAGCGTCGATGCCACCGGCGTTTGTACCTGCAGCAGCGCCTGGTCCAGTGTCGAGATAAACACCGGCAAGCCCGTCAGTGCGCCTGTCTCCCGTTGGCGCTTGGCCTCGACGGTGGCACTGGCCAGATCCCCGGCCGAAATAAAATGCTGCGCCAGCCAGTGTTCGGCGGTGGTCAGCCCCTGTGGCATCCAGTTGCGCCGGTAAACCAAGGCGTGCAGTTGATAACCCGCGGGGTAAATGAACTCGCCTTCGTCATCCACGGCAAACACGGCGCTCAAGGCGAACAGCCCGGCCCTATCCCAGGCGGGTACAAGCTCGGAGCAGACAAAGGCGTCCTGATCGCGATGCTTGAGCATGAAACCGAAACCGGTTTGCGTAGGTGCTTCATGGTCCAGGCGCGTGTGCAGTGCCCGAGCCGCGTCAGCGGCACTGGCGCAGACCGGGCCATAGGCAATCTGCTCCGGACGTTCGCGCCGGGGTATCGGCAGGCGTGGCCGCCAGTGTTCGGCGATCAGCCCCGGCGCGCCCCACAACGGGTTGGCCTGCACCACCCGCACGCTGCCGGCCGCCGCCACCTGGCTGATCCACTCCCGCGCCGTCAGCGTGCCGCTGGCCAGGTTGAGGGCCGTTGGGCTGCGATGGGGCAAGGGGTCGAGCGCCTTGAACAGGTTCGCCTGGGCGGCAGAGTCGATCAGGTCATACGCCAGCAAACAATCTTCGGCGCCCGACAGGTAGGCCACGGACACCTGTTGGCGATTGCGGATCAGCGTGTGCACGTCCAGGACGCTGAACATCTGCGCCTCCAGGCAGGCATCGTCCCGCGACCAGCCCGGGCGCTGCAGGCGCTCGGGTTCCAGCAACGAAACCCCGCGGCTGGAACCGTACACGGCCTTCAGCATGTGACCGGGCGGGAGCAGTGAGCGGCCCTTGACGTCCTGGGGGTAGACAACGCCCAGGGCAAAGCGCCCGGCGTCGCTGGCCGGCAATGGCTCAGTGGCCACGTAGAGACCGTCCGGGCGCTGCAGGATATAGCCGCAGTATTCGCCCTCACGCCAGCTGCCGATTTGCCCGTGGGCGTAGCGTGCCGCGTCTTCTATCTGGAGAAACCCGCGGCTCAGTTGCGGGCGGGGTGCCAGGGCGTAAGGTCGCCAGGTGTCGGCGACCAGCCCCGCCACATCCCACAACGTGCCCGGTTGCAACACCGACAGCGCCCCGGCGGCGGCGACCTTTTGGATCATCTCGTGGGGCGTCACGGTGGCGGCCCGCAGTTCATCCCCCAGCCCGTTGTCCGTCACCCGGCCATCGGGCAGCACCTGGTAGAGCTGGCTTTCCTCGGCCGAGCCGGAGGCGTCATAGGCCAGCTGAGCGCCGTCCGCCGTGCTGAGGTAGAAGGCCAGATTGCTCTCGGGGTGGATGCGCAGCGCGGCAATCCCCTGGGCAAAATCCGTGGTGTCGATAAAGCCCTCGTACAACCAGGGTTCGGCGCCGATGCCGGTGGCGTCCGGTGCGCTGCGGCAGTACCAGCCACGCAGGGCGAAGCCTGGCGGCAGGCTGGCATTGCCAAAAACATTCGCCAACACGAAAAGGGTTTCGCCGGCGGGTATCGGTGCGCAAGGCTCGCTGACCACATACTGCTCTGCACTCGAGTGCTTGAGGATGCAACCGACTCGCCGGCCATCCGCCGTTGCCTGCATACGGTCATGGGCATAAAGGGCGGCGGTTGCCAGGTCAGTGAAAACCCAGCTCAGGGGCATATCAATGGGGGCTGCGGCGGCGAAAGGCGTTTCGGGCTCCCAGGTGGCCGGGACCCGGCCCTGGACGTTGTACCAGGTCTCATCCGCCAGCAGCACCGTCAACTCACCGAGTTTTACCAGCTCTTTGATCAGCCCTTCACGCGTGCCGTCAAAACCTTGTACGCGGGCCACACCTTGGCCATCGCGTTCAACTTGTGCCAGGTACTCGCCGAATTCACGCTCGGCCCGAGAGCCGCTGACAGCGTATTTGATCAACGTACCGTTCGTTCCGCTGGTGTAAAGCACCTTGATCTGATCGGAAAAAACCAGCGTCATGTCGATTGCTTGAGTCGACGGTGTACTGATCAGGAACGCCAGCTGTCGCGAGGTTTTTTGAGGATAGTTGGCACGCACCTCGGCCAGGTCGTAGACAGGTCGATTGAACTCGCCAACCATTTGGTGCCCTTCAAGCTCGACCCGCGTCAGAGCGTTGTCGTTGGGCAATGCCCCGCCCCACAACGACAGCCACCTGTCAGGGTCTGACAGCCTGGAGGCCACAAACAGCCCATCGCTGCGCTTGAAGACGTAAGCCTGGAGAAAAGAGCCGTGGGGTGAACCCACCTTGTAATGCAGGTAGCGTGCGACATCATCGGCAGTGACGAAGGCAGGGCTCAGCGACGCATGGACTTTCGCGAAGGCGCGCCATTGCGGTCCTACCACCCCGGCCTTGTCCCATATCCGTCCGGGCTCAACCACCGTCAGCGTGCCCACGGCAGCCACTTGCCGGACAAACTCGGAAGGGCTCAAGGTAGCGTCCTTCAAGCGTCCGTCGAGATCCGCGCCGCGATTGGCGAACAGCTGGGCCTGCGCCTGCGAGCCGGTGCAGTGGTACATCAGCAGCGCGCCGTCGTTGGCGCGCAAGTAAAAGTGCAAGCCCAGGTCGTCGGTCCCCGCCATCATCACCACGGCAGCCAACGCAGAAGCCGTGAAGAAGTTTTCCGCCAGCCACGACTCTTTCGCCACGGTCGGTTTCGCTTGCGGTGATAGGGAGCAGTAAATACCGAAGGTCAAAAACTCACTGTCCGCCTTGTGCACTTTTGGCAGTGACAACTTGCCACTGGTCAGCGCAAACGCCGCCTTGAGTTCATCCGACGGAAATTCGGCCACGTACTGGTTCGACGCGCTTTTGTACAGGTAGCCAAAGAGACTCTCCTGCCGTGCAACCCCCAGCGGCGGCAAGACTGATCGCACCGCGTCCTGCCACCGGCGGCTGACTTGGCTGGCGAGAGGCGCCAGTGCGTCCTGCCCGATTTGCGACAGGGTTTGATTGAGGGTCCACGGCGCCAGCAGTTGGCCAGGCTTTCCACCCAGCTCGGCGTTGGCAACGATGACCCGCAGGTAGCCGGCCCTGGCCGTCTGATTGATAAAGGCGATGTAGTCGTCGAAATCGGCCGCAGGCTTGGCCGCCATCAACGTGTTCAAGAAGCTGGCCTCAGTCGCAGAGCCGCTGCTTTCATACTGGATGAGCGAGCCATAGAACCCGGACAGGTAGTAACGGGGGCACAGCATGCGCACCTGGATGATGATGCGCAGGATATTGATGGGGAAAAAGCTGCGATCCAGGCGGCGCTGCGCGCCTGTCCAGTGCTGTATCTGCGCGGAGCGTCGGGTGCCATCCTCGCCGCGCGAACTGTACAGGGCGTGAACGCTGTGGCCCTCGTACGCCAGGAAATTCCTGTTGGCATCGACCTTGAGCAGGTCGCTCTGGAAATCGAATGCAGTGGCGGTGCCGGCCACCGGCACGCTTGGGAGGTACATCCCGTCATCACGCTTGAAAACCAGCCCGCCAAATACCGTCTCGCGCCGGTTGCCGATCTGTTGATGCGCCCAATGGGCGGCATCGTGATCGGTAACGAACGCCGGCCCCAGATGGGGAACCGGCCTGCGCGTGCTCGCCACTTGATCGTCTTGAATGTGAGTACTGTCCATGTTCATCGTCACTTGAGTGAAGTTAAGAAAACTGGCGCTGCCCCTGGGTTGCCGGGGGCACCAGGCAGGCTTCACTTTCAAGGGTTTGGCTGGACGCAGGCATTAGATAGTTAAGGCTCGGGGCGCCAGGCACCATCAGGGTGCGCCTGCACGCACAGCCTGCGTTGATTGGCGCCGCATTGGTGCATCGCCCACCCCCACAGCCCGGTCACGGCTCGCGCGCACCACGATTGCGCGCCCCGGCACAGCCTTTGCAATCACTCCCTCATCACATCATTGAGTCATGGAGATTGCACAATGAAGCGTCGCAGCTTGATCAAGGCTTTCACACTGTCGGCATCCATCGCCGCGATGGGCATGACCTGGACGGTACAGGCCGCCGAGACCATCAAGGTCGGCATCCTGCACTCGCTGTCCGGGACCATGGCGATCTCCGAGACCTCGCTCAAAGACATGGCGCTGATGACCATCGACGAGATCAACGCCAAGGGCGGCGTGAACGGCAAGATGCTTGAACCGGTAGTGGTGGACCCGGCTTCCAACTGGCCGCTGTTCGCTGAAAAGGGCCGCCAGTTGCTGACCCAGGACAAGGTCGCCGTGGTGTTCGGTTGCTGGACCTCGGTGTCGCGCAAATCGGTATTGCCGGTGTTCGAAGAACTCAATGGCCTGCTGTTCTACCCGGTGCAATACGAAGGCGAAGAGATGTCGCCGAACGTGTTCTATACCGGTGCGGCGCCGAACCAGCAGGCGATCCCGGCGGTGGAATACCTGATGAGCGAAGAAGGCGGCGGCGCCAAGCGCTTCTTCCTGCTGGGCACAGACTACGTGTACCCGCGCACCACCAACAAGATTCTGCGTTCGTTCCTGCACTCCAAAGGCGTAGCGGATAAAGACATCGAAGAGGTCTACACCCCGTTCGGCCACAGCGATTACCAGACCATCGTGGCCAACATCAAAAAATTCTCGGCCGGTGGCAAGACCGCAGTGATCTCCACCGTGAACGGCGACTCCAACGTGCCGTTCTACAAAGAGCTGGCCAACCAGGGCCTGAAGGCTACCGACGTACCGGTCGTCGCCTTCTCCGTGGGTGAAGAAGAACTGCGCGGCATCGACACCAAGCCGCTGGTGGGCAACCTCGCCGCCTGGAACTACTTCCAGTCGGTGGAGAACCCGGTGAACAAGAAATTCGTCGCAGACTGGAAAGCCTACGCCAAGGCCCACAACCTGCCGGGCGCGGACAAAGCCGTGACCAACGACCCGATGGAAGCCACCTACGTGGGCATCCACATGTGGGCGCAGGCGGTGGAGAAAGCCAAGTCCACCGACGTCGACAAAGTACGTGAAGCCATGGCCGGGCAGACCTTTGCCGCGCCGTCCGGCTTCACCCTGACCATGGACAAGACCAACCACCACCTGCACAAGCCGGTGATGATCGGCGAGATCCAGTCTGACGGGCAATTCTCGGTGGTGTGGCAGACCCAGGAGCCGATTCGTGCCCAGCCGTGGAGCCCGTATATCCCTGGCAATGACAAAAAGCCGGATTACGCCGTCAAGAGCAACTAAGACCGACTCGGTCTAAATGTGGGAGCGGGCTTGCTCGCGAAAGCGGTGTGTCAGTCGACGCATCCGAAACTGAGCCAGCGCTTTCGCGAGCAAGCCCGCTCCCACATTGTCCGTGCATGATCAGGACATTTTGTATGCCCACTGCCCTATACCGCTTCATCCTCGCCGCCCTGCTGTTGCTGCCCCTCGCCGCACACGCCAGCGACGCCGAAGACTTCATCAACGCCAACCCGATGCAACAAGCCAAGCTGCTCCAGGACTGGGCCGCCCAGCCCGACCCGGAGCGCATCGAGCTGGTGGACGCCCTGCAACAAGGCCAGATCAGCGTCAACGGGGAAACCAAGACCGTACGCCTGAACAACCGCCTGCGCGGCCTGATCGACAACGTGCAAGCCAGCCAGGAATTGCTCGCTGCCGACCCCAAGGTGCGCCTTGCCGCCGCCCAGACTCTGCAAAAAAGTGCACAACCTGCGCAGCTGAAATTCCTCGACCAGCAACTCGCCGGCGAAACCAATGATGACGTACACACAGCCCTCAGTCTCGCCCTGGCCAACCTGCAACTGGTAGACCCCGACCCGGCCGTGCGCCTGGCCGCCGTGCGCTTGCTCGGCGGCACCGGCGACCCGCTGGCCCGCACTCGCCTGGAAGCCCTGCTCGCCCCCGGCGTCGAAGCCGACGCCACGGTGCACACCGCCGCCGAGACCAGCCTGGCCCAGGTCAAACGCAAACTGATGGTGGGCGAGATTCTCGGCCAGGCCTTCAGCGGCATGTCCCTGGGCTCGATCCTGCTGCTGGCGGCGCTCGGCCTGGCGATCACCTTCGGCCTGCTCGGGGTGATCAACATGGCCCACGGCGAGATGCTGATGCTCGGCGCCTACTCGACCTATGTGGTGCAGTTGCTGATGCAGCGCTACGTGCCCCAGGCCATCGAGTTCTACCCGCTGATCGCGCTGCCGGTGGCGTTTTTTGTCACCGCCGCCATCGGCATGGCCCTGGAGCGCACGGTGATTCGTCACCTCTACGGCCGCCCGCTGGAAACCCTGCTCGCCACCTGGGGCATCAGCCTGATGCTGATCCAACTGGTGCGCCTGGTGTTCGGTGCGCAGAACGTTGAAGTGGCCAACCCCGAGTGGCTGTCCGGGGGAATCCAGGTGCTGCCCAACCTGGTGCTGCCGTACAACCGCATCGTGATCATCGCCTTCGCGCTGTTCGTGGTGGTGCTGACTTGGCTGCTGCTGAACAAGACGCGCCTGGGCCTCAACGTGCGCGCCGTCACCCAGAACCGCAACATGGCCGCCTGCTGCGGCGTGCCCACCGGACGCGTGGACATGCTCGCCTTTGGCCTCGGCTCCGGCATAGCGGGCCTCGGTGGCGTGGCCCTGAGCCAGATCGGCAACGTCGGCCCGGACCTCGGCCAGAGCTACATCATCGACTCGTTCCTGGTGGTGGTGCTCGGCGGCGTCGGCCAGTTGGCCGGTAGCGTCATGGCCGCCTTCGGCCTGGGGATAGCCAACAAGATTCTTGAGCCGCAGATCGGTGCCGTACTCGGCAAGATCCTGATCCTCGCGCTGATCATTCTGTTCATCCAGAAACGCCCGCAAGGACTCTTCGCACTGAAAGGACGGGTGATCGACTGATGAACCAGCCATTGATGCTTACGGCCGCGCAAAAGGCCGGCCCCAAGGTGACCGTCGCGGTCGGTGCAGTGGTGCTGATCCTGCTGCTGGCGCTGCCGTTGTTCTCGCTGTTGTCACCGGAAAATCCGCTGCACGTTTCCGCCTATACCCTGACGTTGGTGGGCAAGATTCTGTGCTATGCCATCGTCGCCCTGGCGCTGGATCTGGTGTGGGGTTATGCCGGGATGTTGTCCCTCGGCCACGGCCTGTTCTTTGCGCTGGGCGGTTATGCCATGGGCATGTACCTGATGCGCCAGGCGTCCGGCGATGAGCTGCCGGCGTTCATGACCTTTTTGTCGTGGACCGAGTTGCCGTGGTACTGGACCGGCACCAGCCACTTCCTCTGGGCAATGTGCCTGGTGGTGTTGGCGCCGGGATTGCTGGCACTGGTGTTCGGGTTCTTCGCCTTCCGCTCACGGATCAAGGGCGTGTACTTCTCGATCATGACCCAGGCCCTGACCTTCGCCGGGATGCTGTTGTTCTTCCGCAACGAGACCGGGTTCGGCGGCAATAACGGCTTTACCAATTTCCGTAGCATCCTCGGGTTTGGCATCACCGAGCCGGGCACGCGAGCGGCGCTGTTTGTGGCCACCGTGGTGTTGTTGGTGGCGAGCCTGTTCATCGGCTGGCGCCTGGCCCAGAGCAAGTTCGGCCGGGTACTGACAGCGCTGCGGGATGCGGAAAATCGCCTGATGTTCTGCGGCTACGACCCGCGTGGCTTCAAGCTGTTCGTGTGGGTGTTGAGCGCGGTGCTGTGTGGTTTGGCGGGCGCGTTGTATGTGCCGCAAGTGGGCATCATCAACCCCAGCGAAATGTCGCCGACCAACTCCATCGAGGCCGCTGTGTGGGTGGCCCTCGGCGGGCGTGGAACCTTGATCGGCCCGCTGCTGGGCGCCGGTGTGGTCAACGGCATGAAGAGCTGGTTCACCGTGGCGTTTCCTGAGTATTGGCTGTTCTTCCTCGGTGCGCTGTTCATCATCGTCACCCTGTACTTGCCCAAGGGTGTGATTGGCCTGCTGAAGAAAAGGGGCGACCAATGAGAATTACAGCGACGGCGGAATTCATGCTCGAGCCCATTCTTGAACCGAACAAAGACCAAGGCAGCGCCCGCGATGCCATTGGCCTCGGTCAGGCTGCCGGCAAAGGCCTGAACACCCGCCACGGCACGATCCTGACCCTGGAAGACATCAGCGTCAGCTTCGACGGCTTCAAGGCGTTGAACGACTTGAACCTGTACATCGGCGTCGGCGAATTGCGCTGCATCATCGGCCCCAACGGCGCGGGCAAGACCACGCTGATGGACGTGATCACCGGCAAGACCCGGCCCAGCCACGGCAAGGCCTGGTTCGGCGAAACCCTCGACCTGACGAGCATGAGCGAAGTGCAGATCGCCCAGGCCGGCATCGGTCGCAAGTTCCAGAAGCCCACGGTATTCGAAGCCCTCAGCGTGTTTGAAAACCTGGAGCTGGCGCAGAAGACCGACAAATCGGTGTGGGCCAGCCTGCGGGCGCGCTTGAGTGGTGAGCAGAAAGACCGCATCAGCGAAGTGCTCGACACCATCCGACTCACCGCTTCAGTCAATCGCCCGGCCGGCTTGCTGTCCCACGGCCAGAAACAGTTCCTGGAAATCGGCATGTTGCTGATGCAGGACCCGCAACTGTTGCTGCTGGATGAACCGGTGGCGGGCATGACCGATGCCGAAACCGAGTTCACCGCCGAGCTGTTCAAGCGCCTGGCGGGCAAGCATTCGCTGATGGTGGTGGAACACGACATGGGCTTTGTCGGCTCGATTGCCGACCACGTGACGGTGTTGCACCAGGGCAGCGTGCTGGCCGAAGGGTCGCTGGAACAGGTGCAGGAAAATGAGCGGGTGATCGAGGTTTACCTCGGCCGCTGAACCTGATCGTTCCCACGCTCCGCGTGGGAATGCATCCGGTGACGCTCTGCGTCACACGGCGGACGCGGAGCGTCCATTGCGGCATTCCCACGCAGAGCGTGGGAACGATCATTAAGGGGAACTGAACATGCTGCAAGTCGACAAGCTGCACCAGTACTACGGCGGTAGCCACATCCTGCGCGGGCTTTCCTTTGAGGTAAAAGTCGGCGAAGTCACCTGCCTGCTGGGCCGCAACGGCGTGGGCAAGACCACCTTGCTCAAGTGCCTGATGGGTTTGCTGCCGGCCAAGGAAGGTGCGGTGAACTGGGAAGGCCGCGCCATTACCGGCTTCAAGCCGCACCAGCGGGTGCACGCCGGTATCGCTTACGTGCCCCAGGGCCGGGAGATTTTTGGCCGCCTGACAGTGGAAGAAAACCTGCTGATGGGCCTGTCACGCTTCCCCGGCTCCGAAGCCAAGGAAGTGCCCGCCTTCATCTACGAGCTGTTCCCGGTGCTGCTGCAAATGAAGCAACGCCGGGGTGGTGACTTGTCCGGCGGCCAGCAACAGCAGCTGGCTATCGGTCGGGCCCTGGCCAGCCGCCCGCGCCTGCTGATCCTCGATGAACCCACCGAAGGCATCCAGCCGTCGGTGATCAAGGAGATCGGCGCGGTGATCAAGAAGCTCGCGGCACGCGGCGACATGGCGATTCTGCTGGTGGAGCAGTTCTATGATTTTGCCGCGGAACTGGCCGACCAGTACCTGGTGATGTCCCGGGGCGAAATCGTCCAGCAGGGGCGTGGAGAAAATATGGAAAGCGAGGGTGTGCGCGGGCTCGTTACGATCTAATCTGTAGCGTCCTAACGATAAGCACTGACCATGACCCTACCTGCCCCCACCGCGCTGTTCACCCCAAGCTGGCACGCCGAGCTGGAACTCGGCTACGCGCGTTTCGGCGACACCACGCGCCCAGTGATGCGCCGCCACCTCGGCCCACTGCGGGTGCAAAAGCATCTGTACGCCGAAGGCCCCGAGGTGTGCCAGCACATCATCGTGCACCCGCCGGGCGGGATTGCCGGCGGTGATCGTCTCGATATCAGCGCCCATGTCGCCGAAGGTGCGTGGGCGCAACTGACCAGCCCCGGCGCGGCCAAGTGGTACCGCGCCGGCGGGCCGGCGTATCAGAAACTGGAGCTGACGGTTGAGGCGGGCGCGACGCTGGAATGGCTGCCGCAGGAGACCATCGTGTTCAGCGCCGCCCAGGCCGAACTCACCACGCGCATCGACCTGCAAGGCGATGCCCGGCTGTTTTACTGGGACGTGGTCGCCCTCGGGCGCCCCGCCAGCGGCGAGCGTTTCGACCTCGGGCACTTCCAGTCGCACCTGGATATCCGCCGCGACGGCCAGTTGATTTGGCATGAGCGCCAGCGCATTGTGGGCGCCGACGGTTTGCTCGACTCACCCATCGGGCTGGACGGGCAACCGGTGTTTGCGACCTTGCTGGTGACCGGCGAAATCGACCCTGAACTGCTCGAGCAATGTCGCTCCCTGCCCCACCCGGTACGCGGCGACCTGACCCAATTGCCCGGCCTGCTGGTGGCCCGCTGCCTGGCCAGTGAAGCGCTGCTGGCGCGAGCCTGGCTGATCGCACTGTGGCGCCTGCTGCGCCCGGCCGTACTGGGCCGCGAGGCTGTATCACCGAGAATCTGGAGCACATGAAGATTAAAAATGTGGGAGCGGGCTTGCTCGCGAATGCAGTGGGTCAGGCAAAGATGCATTCACTGACAGACCGCATTCGCGAGCAAGCCCGCTCCCACATTGGATCTCCGGTGTTTTTACGAATGTATTTCATAGTGGACCTTGAACGATGGACCTGACCCCACGGGAAAAAGACAAACTGCTGATCTTCACCGCCGGCCTGGTAGCCGAGCGACGGTTGGCGCGCGGTGTGAAGCTCAACTACCCGGAAACCATCGCCTACATCTCCGCCGCGTTGATGGAAGGCGCCCGCGATGGCCGCACCGTCGCCGAGCTGATGCACTTCGGTACCACCCTGCTCACCCGCGAACAGGTGATGGAAGGCATCCCGGAAATGATCCCGGACATCCAGGTGGAAGCCACCTTCCCCGACGGCACCAAGCTGGTCACCGTCCACCAACCCATCGCCTGAGGCCCGACCATGTCCTTTTTGATTCGTGATGCGGTGCACGCCGATTTGCCAGGGATTCGCGATATCTACAACGACGCGGTGCTCAACACCACGGCGATCTGGAACGAACAACCGGTAGACCTGGGCAACCGCCAGGCCTGGTTCAGCGCTCGTCAGTCGCAGTTTTATCCGGTCCTGGTGGCCGTCGAAGACGAGCAGGTCATCGGCTATGCCTCGTTCGGTGACTGGCGGCCCTTTGAGGGCTTTCGCCACACCGTCGAACACTCGGTGTACGTGCGCAACGACCAGCGCGGCAAAGGCCTCGGCCCACAGTTGATGCAGGTGCTGATCGAGCGGGCGAAAACCTGCGACAAACACGTGATGGTCGCCGCCATCGAAAGCGGCAACCAGGCCTCGATCCGCCTGCATGAGCGCCTGGGTTTCATCACCACCGGGCAGATGCCCCAGGTCGGCACCAAGTTCGGCCGCTGGCTGGACCTGACCTTCATGCAACTGACGCTCAACCCAGGCGCTGTGCCGCCCAAGGAGTGACACTGATGAACGCCCAACTGCGTCGAGTCAATGCCGAAAGTTTTGCCCATTACCGCCCGGGTTTGATTGAGCTGTTGCTGGACGCCGTGAAGCACGGCGCATCGGTGGGCTTCATGGCCGACTTCGATGAAGCCCAGGCCGGCACTTATCTCAACGGCGTGCAGGCCAGTCTTAACGATGGCAGCCTGCTGCTGTGGGTGGTGGTGCGTGATGAACACGTCATCGCCAGCGTGCAATTGGCGCTGTGCATGAAAGCCAACGGCCTGAACCGCGCCGAAGTGCAGAAGCTGCTGGTGCACAGCGAGGCCCGGCGCCGTGGCCTTGGCCAGCAACTGATGAGCGCCCTGGAACTGAGCGCCCGCCAGTACAAACGCGGGCTGCTGTACCTGGACACCGAAGCCGGCTCCGGCGCCGAAGCCTTCTACCAGTCGCTGCGTTATACCAAGATCGGTGAATTGCCCAACTACTGCCAAAGCCCGGACGGGCGCTACACCCCGACCGCCATCTACTTCAAGACCCTGGGACAACCTGCATGATTCCTGGCGAATTTCAGATCCAGCCTGGCGACATCGAACTCAACGTGGGCCGGCGCACCGCCACCCTGAGCGTGGCCAACAGCGGCGACCGGCCGATCCAGGTTGGTTCCCACTATCACTTTTTCGAGACCAACGACGCACTGACGTTCGACCGTGCCGCCAGCCGTGGCATGCGCCTGAACATCCCGGCCGGCACCGCCGTGCGCTTTGAGCCGGGGCAGAGTCGTGAAGTGGAACTGGTTGAGCTGAGTGGCAAACGCCGGGTGTTCGGGTTTGCCGGGCGCATCATGGGCGACCTGGATTAATGATCGTTCCCACGCTCTGCGTGGGCATGCATCCTGTGACGCTCCGCGTCACGACCTTCAAGAGCGGACGCAGAGCGTCCAGGGCGACATTCCCACGCAGAGCGTGGGAACGATCAGGAACTAAACACATGAAGATTTCCAGACAAGCCTACGCCGACATGTACGGCCCCACCGTTGGTGACAAGGTCCGCCTGGCCGACACCGAGCTGTTCGTCGAAGTCGAACAGGACTTCACCGTCTACGGCGAAGAAGTGAAGTTCGGCGGCGGCAAGGTGATCCGTGATGGCCAGGGCCAGAGCCAATTGCTCGCCCATGAGGTGGTCGACACCCTGATCACCAACGCGCTGATCATCGACCACTGGGGCATCGTCAAGGCTGACGTCGGCCTGAAAAACGGCCGCATCGCCGCCATCGGCAAGGCCGGCAACCCGGACATCCAGCCCGGCGTGACCATCTGTGTCGGCGCCAGCACCGAAGTGATTGCCGGTGAAGGCATGATACTCACCGCCGGCGGCATCGATACCCACATCCACTTCATTTGCCCGCAGCAAATCGAAGAAGCACTGACCAGCGGCGTCACCACCATGATCGGCGGCGGCACCGGGCCGGCCACCGGCACCAACGCCACCACCTGCACCTCCGGCCCATGGCACCTGGCGCGCATGCTCCAGGCCTCCGACTCGTTCCCGATGAACATCGGCTTCACCGGCAAGGGCAACGCCAGCCTGCCGGAGCCGTTGATCGAACAAGTGAAGGCCGGTGCCATTGGCTTGAAGCTGCACGAGGACTGGGGCACCACGCCGGCGAGCATCGACAACTGCCTGAGCGTCGCCGACGAGTACGACGTGCAGGTGGCGATCCACAGCGACACCCTCAACGAATCCGGCTTTGTCGAAACCACCCTCGCCGCCTTCAAGGGCCGCACCATCCACACCTACCACACCGAGGGTGCCGGTGGCGGTCACGCGCCAGACATCATCAAGGCCTGTGGCTTCCCCAACGTGCTGCCCAGCTCCACCAACCCGACCCGGCCGTTCACCCGCAACACCATCGACGAACACCTGGACATGTTGATGGTCTGCCATCACCTGGACCCGAGCATTGCCGAAGACGTGGCCTTTGCC
Source organism: Pseudomonas sp. KK18 (assembly GCF_037094675.1). Taxonomy (NCBI): domain Bacteria; kingdom Pseudomonadati; phylum Pseudomonadota; class Gammaproteobacteria; order Pseudomonadales; family Pseudomonadaceae; genus Pseudomonas; species Pseudomonas sp. KK18. Next base: position 708,275 of record NZ_CP146605.1, on the reverse strand, counting down.
GAAAGCCGCATCCGCCGCGAAACGATTGCCGCCGAAGACATCCTTCACGACCTCGGCGCGTTCTCGATGATCAGCTCCGACAGCCAGGCCATGGGGCGGGTTGGCGAGGTGATCACACGTACCTGGCAGACCGCCGACAAGATGAAAAAACAGCGCGGGCGATTGCCTGGCGACGGCGAAGGCAATGACAACTTCCGCGCCAAACGCTACATCGCCAAGTACACCATCAACCCGGCGATTACCCACGGCATCAGCCACGAAGTGGGCTCGATTGAAGTGGGCAAGTGGGCCGACCTGGTGCTGTGGCGCCCGGCGTTTTTCGGGATCAAGCCGACGCTGATTCTCAAGGGCGGCGCGATTGCCTCAAGCCTGATGGGCGACGCCAACGCCTCGATCCCGACGCCGCAACCGGTGCACTACCGCCCGATGTTCGCCAGCTTCGGCAGCTCGCTGCACGCCACCAGCCTGACCTTTATCAGCCAGGCGGCGTTGGCGGCAGGCCTGCCGGAGCAGTTGGGGTTGAAGAAGCAGATCGCCGTGGTCAAGGGTTGCCGCGCGGTGCAGAAAACCGACTTGATCCACAACGATTACCTGCCGGATATCGAGGTTGACCCGCAGACCTACCAGGTCAAGGCCGACGGTGTGTTGCTGTGGTGTGAACCGGCGGATGTGCTGCCGATGGCGCAGCGTTACTTTCTGTTCTGAAGCGCGATTTCCAGAGCCTCGTCAGTGAGCCTCTGGAGAATCGCCTTGCGCTCCTCGTGCAGTTTCACCGCAAGCGCATCATAGACGTCCTGGTGCATGGGCGTGCCGGGAGGAAAATCCTCAACCGACTTGTCCAGCATCAGGGCCGAATTGCGCAGGGTATTGCGCAGGGCCATCTTCTGCGACTCAAGCAATCGACCATTGGCCGCCAGATCATTCAGGGCACTCGTCAAGTCTTCCAGCGCCGCCCTTTTGCGCGTCAGCCAGACAAAGGCCGCGGGGGTCGAACGCTCAAGGTACTCACCCCAGAAGTCCAGCTCGACGAGCGCATCCCTGAGCAGGTCGCCCTCCTCCAATGCCATGACCCGATCAAAAGCATCGTCCAGCATCTGCGGGGTGACGTCGGGTTCCGGGTACATCACATCCGCTGATTGCCAGGGCAGCTCAAGCCGTTGGGCCAACCCGGTGGAAAACGCCAGATGGACCCCCACTTCGTCGATAGCCCGTTCGGGGTTTCCAGCAGAGTCGGTTCCCCGGTCCCGATCATTGGGGAACTTGCGGCCTTGCTCACTCAATGCCGCCACCCGGGCGCGAGCAATTTCTCCCAGCTTGTTGAGCCGGGTCCTGCCTTTGGCCACCGTCAACATCAGTTGCTCGACCACGTCGGGGTGAGGGTTGGTCCAAGCCTCATACACCATCACTTCGATCCCCATGGCATTGAACAATTGGGCACCCGCATCAACGCAGCTGGTAGGCGCCCTCGCCATGTCGAAAAGCTTCTCACGCAGCCGGGTGTCGTCGTACATGGCGCGCAACATTCGCCAGACCTTGGCCGTAAGGTCTTGCGCGAAGTCTTCCGACATTGCATCGGCAGACTCGCTCAACTTGCGGATTTCGTTAAAAAACGGTTCGGCGCCCCTGGACTCTTCCAAGGCATTCCATAGGGGCTGCAAGTCCCTCCACTGCATGTCGGTGAGGCCGGACTTCCATTGGATGCTGTCCTGCATCCCTCGGGGTGGAAACTGCCGCTCCGGGTCCATACCTACAGATGCAATGTACTGCTTGAGCTGGCGAAGGCCTTCGGGCGTCAGCAAGGAGCGAGTAACACGGGTGCGCGCAAGAATCGCAGCCTGCGCTGAACCTGGCTCGACTATCGGCACCTCGAGCGCATTACCTTCCAGGTCCAGGTTGAACTCGCGAGGCCGGGGCCTGGCGAAGATCCCAATGGGCCAACCACGTTGCCCGGTATCGCCCAATGAAACGTGATACAGCCGGCGCATCCGGCTGATGTCCGGCGCCATGCCCAGCGGATTGGACTCCAGCTCGAGTGTCTGGAGCCGGGTGAGGTTCTTCAATCGGTTGACGGCCGCGACGTCCAGCACAATCTCGTTATCCGCCAGTATCAACGTCTCAAGCCTGGGCAGATGCTCAAGCAACAGGGGCAGGCGAGTGAGCTGGTTGTCTTCCAGGTTGAGGGTGCGCAAGCCGCGAAAGGGAGCCAGGAAAGGCTCGACGGCATTGGTCAGTTCCGCACTGGATATTTCCAGGTAAGTGACATGATCAAAGTTGGCGCTCAGCGCCGGAAGCGACGCCAACTGAGGTTGTATGTCAATCTCGCTCACTTCGATCTTCTGGCCCAGGGGATTGCCGGAACTATCCACATCAACCTCACCGTTACGCCTCCAGGCGCGAATCAACACCTTGCGCAGTTCTTTACGGATGGCACGCTGCTCTCGGTATTCAGCGCTATTGGCCTCACCAAAGCCCTGGATCGGTGATGCTTCCCAGGTCTCCAAGGTGGAACGGAGCATTTCGTACTCCTGCTCCAGAGAGATGAGCCAGGTGTCGTCGGCCGGCGTGTAAGGTGCACGCAGTTGGGTAATCTGCACTTCGTCAAAAGTGGGGTAGAGGGCTTTGATACGCTGGCGAACGTTGTGCTCCCAGGAGCCCGCACCACGACCACTCCAGGCATAACCGATCCGCCCGCGAGAAGAGCGCTGCGGCGAAATGAAAAAGGGTGAGCCCAACGGTTGCATGCCCAGCACCTTGCGCAGGCCGGCACGGGACAGGGCGTGCTGTTGAATCAACCTTCCAAGTTGCGGCCCCTGCCCGACCTCTGGCAACCCCACGGACTGGCGATGGGCCTCCGGCAGTGCGTGCTGCAAGGAATCGTACAAGCTATCGACCCCATGTAACTCGTTGCCCTGGGTGTCAAACACCTGATACTGACCATCGCCCACTCGCACCAGCAGTTTGAGGTTGCTGGACCCAGGCAGGCCATAGCTGGCACGCAGGCGCCCGCTCACCGAGCCTTCGTGCACTTCAATGCGCAGGCTGTCCCGCCAACCGGGAAGGTGCTCAAGGGTATTGAGCACCAGGGCTTCAGTGTCAGCATTGGCCAACGCATCCAGGTACAGCCCTTCATACGCCCGGGCCAGGCGCAATTCCCCGAGTTTCTGGCGCGCTTGCTGCGCCAGCTCCAGGGGAATCTTGCGATTGTTGACCAGGCTCGCCCGCTGCGAGGGGCTGGCACCTTCCAGCAGTTCCTCGACCATGACCGCGGGCAGGCTTTTGAAGTCGCGCGCGAACAGTTGCAGTTCGGCGCTGCCAGGCGATGACCGCCCGAGGTAAAGGCTGTCGAACACCCGCCGCAGGGACTGTTTTGCATAGATTCCCAGGCGAGCCTGCAACGCCTGGCTACGCAGCGCGGCCCCGTAGGGCATATGCTGGCCGAGCAGGTTTTTAAGCTGCTCCTCGGGCAAACTCTCGACGATCAACGCCGGCAGCTTGCCGCCGAACAGGTCGATGCGGCTGATGCTGATCAGTTCCGTCCCGGGCGCATGAGGTTGGCCATACAACGCAGCTGTCCTGCTGGTGCCCTGGCCGTCAAATACTTCGATGGTCCTGCCGGGCGGCCAGCCGGTCATTTCCACCATCAACGACGCGGCGTAGCTACCCAGGTCCATCGACATCGACCCCGCAAGGATCTGCCCACTCAAGCTTTCGGCACGCCCGTAAGCCCGCATGCGCACCGCCGTATCGAGTGTGATGGCCGGAGTGGGCTCGCTTTCCACGTACAGCCGGCGCAGCACGCTTTCGTCGGTGTCACTGATCTTGCGCACCTGCTCCAACTGCGTATCGCTCAGGCCTTCCATTACATGGCTCAGTCGCCGCATCAGCGGAGCACCTTGCCACGTCAGGGGCTCATCGGCCTCATGGGTCCAGGCGCCAGAACCGTTGTTGACGATCTGAGGCTCATACGCCTCGGGCCTGCTGGGGTGCTGGACCCGGTACACGCCCGGTTCGTCTTGCGCGGTCACGGCGTAGCGATTGCCGTCCACCGACACGACCTGGCGCCCATTGACGGCATGTAGTCCCGCCTGGTCGGGAACCGAGCCTGCCGGCAGTCGGATGTCCTGCGCATAGGGCGCAAGGTCCGGCTTCCACAAGCGGGCCTTGCCCGACGGCAGCCTGACCGCCTTGAGTCCTTCGATAAACGGCGACAGGCTGATATGCAACGCAGCGCCGCCCACCGCCAGTTGCGCGAGATTTTCCAGCACGTCAGCGATATGCGCCCAGCCGGCCTCGCGGTCACCCTGGCAGAGTTCAACCACGCCCTCCAGCACTTCGTACAGCAGTTGCCCGGCCGTGACCACCGCCATCAGTGCACCCAAGGGCGGAATGAACATCGACACCAGGTTCAAGGTGAACAGGCCGATGTTCATCAGATGCGCCATCCGCCGGTCGTGGCCAGCCGCGTCGGTGTGAGCGGTGGGTATCGCCATGCTCAACCCATCGTCGAGTGCGCGCTTGCGCATGTCGGCGTACAGCTCGTCCCAAGGGTCGACGTCGATCCACAGCCCCTTGATCGGGTGGGCGTTGAGGTTCAGGTTTGGCTGGTCCTGCGGCGTGCGGCTGATATGTCGCGGGGACTTTATGACGGCGTTGATCGCCTGGAGTTCGGTAAGGGATTTTCTAGCGTAGTACTGTCGCCACGCTGGATCAGGGCCCAGGGCCACGCGCCTTTGCGGTTCATCGACGCGTTTCTCGGTGAACCGCCCGTAGTAGTAAGCCAGGTATTTTTTCCCGATGAACCGTGAGAAAAACTGTTGGTGGGCCGTGACCTGACCCCCCCTGCTGTCCCAATAGTCCTCTGGCCTGTAAGCGGTCAGCTCACGGGTCGTTTCCTCTGCATAGTCGGCAAAGGTTTTGTAGCGCTTGATGGGGTGCTCGGGGTGGTCGGGGATGTAGACGATAAGCCAGGTGCCATACCCATGCTCCACGCTCGGGTCGATCATGAGGCAGCCGTGCATTTGCAGTTCCATGATACTGGGCCAGCGGTGCCAGACCTGCTTGCCTTCGTGCTTGATGCGTCGCTCGCCATTGGCGATGCGCAGCAATAGCGCGTAGTCGTCGCTGCGAATATCACCTTTGAGCAACGCCACGTAGGCGGCGGCTCTGAAGGCGTCCTTTTGCCGGGTGATAAAGCGTTCACGCAGCAGGTTCCTGGACACGGTTTGCACGGGCAGCAGGTAGGTGGTGAGGTGTTCCTGGTACAGCCTGCCCAGGTCCAGGTCGCGGCATAACCGGGCGAAGGTCTCGATCGTCAGGGTCGTGGTATGGCGCTCGAAACGGCCATCGGCGCCGGGAGCGGTGATAAAGCCTGAAGCACTGTCGAAGAACCCGGCGCGGGTCTCGCGCGCTTCAAAATTGTTCAAGGCCGCTTGCAACAGGGACAAAGTCTTGGTCCGGTAGCCTGTCGCTAGTCCTTCGACCGGTACATAGAGGCGCAGATGCACCTGGTTGACGTCCAGCTCAAACCCGGCGGCCTTCAACGCGGCTTCAAGCAATGGCCGGGCGAAGGCGTTGACCTCTTGCACCTTGCCGGTCGCTTGCTCCAGTGCAGTGTGAGACTTGATGCTCGCCTCCAACAGGTTTTGCAGCGCAGCCTTCTGTGCCGGGGTGGTGGCCACATACCAGGCGGGGATCTCTGGCTTGGCCTGCGTGATGGCTGCACGCAGGGCAGGAGATGCGCTGACCAGGCTTTCGGGGATGGCGGCTTTGATCTGTGCATAGTGACGCCCTTCGCCGCCCGGCAGGAGCGAGGAGGAGGCTTGAGGTGCTGGCATAAACGAGTACCGATAGGGAAATTAAGGCAATGACCTTAATCAGTCGCCCCCGGCACTCGGCGGTAGCTATTTGAACGGATTGCCCCCCCTGGACGAACACTCAAAAAGCGCTGGCAGGCTTGATGCACACGGGGGGATTTCCATGGGGTAATTAAGTCGTCGATCCATAGGTAATCCGGGGCCGATGCGTTAACTATTGCGTGCTATCCAGCGGCTTTTCGACTTATTAATCCACAGCGGTTTTCAGTAGCCTTTTTCCTTTGCTTACCCAAAGGAATGCCCCCATGCAGGATGCCCCCTCCGTTACTCCCCTCTCATCTTCCGACGACAACAGTGCGTTCATTCGCCAGGCCATTCCGGACTGGCTGGTACAGGCGCCGGCCCACCGCATAGAAGCGTTGAAACAGGCCAGGCTCGAACAGGCGCAGTGGATGGACAGCTTGTCGCCGCTGCAGCGAAGAACCTTGAAGGGGTTCAATGAAACCAGTTTCAAATCCCAACACTCGGTGGATAAACACCTAGCCAACGTCCAGGCACTCAAGCCCTTCGCCATAGGCCTGCTCAACGGCGCGCTGAAAGAACAATTCAACCTCACCGTGGATGTCGAAGGCACCTCTCTTCGTTTGTATGAGCCGCTGAGGCTCGGCACCCTGGGGATCAAGGCCGGCGAATACAAAGTACTGGAGGTGTCGCTGGTGCAGGCTGCCCTGCATAACTTTGAAGCCAGTGAAGGTGAAGACGGCGCATTCGATCCTGCCTCCGGGTTCACCCAATACCCGGACCGGGAAGGCGCCTCTCCCAGGATCAGCCCGGCGCTGACCGTACCCGCCTTTATCAGGCTGTGCCGTACGCTGGACGTGGGTGCCCGCTACCAGGCGCACCTCAAGGAAACATTACTGCCCACCGACGAGACGGCCGCCACCCGGTTGCGCGACGCCGTGATCACCAGCCAGAAGGATGCCCTCAGGGCTGCGGCGTACCTGGCGCTGCTCAAGCAGGACATTCTCCCGGATGACTTCACCATGGTGCTCAAGGTGGTCGACGGCGAACGCAACCCGACGCTGGGCGGCAAGCCGGTGTGGTACAGTTGCCTGAGCGTGATGGACCGCGCGCTCATGGGAAGCGTGGTGTTTACACCGGTGGAAAAATATCGCTATGCCACCGACTTCATCGTCTACCTGCCCCACGATCCGGAGCACCCGCTCAAGCGCTACAACAGCCTTGATGCGCTGAAAACCGAACTGAACCGCCAGTGGGCGGCGCGCGACAAAGCGCCAAGCGAATCCGGCAATAACAACCGCCCGACGCCCACGAGCTACCAGCATTTTTTCAGCCAGTTTCTCAATGAACACGACAAGCCGGCGTTCTTCAACCGGTTTACCGAACCCGCTGCGGACTCCACCGCCGCCGTCGACGCAGTAGCGCGTTCGCCGGTGACCCAGACGATGCTGCAACTGGCCTTCCCGGTATTGACTACGACGGTCATGCCCCAGTCGCTTCCGCCCCCGAAAGCCGGCTGCAGGGTGGTGAAGACGGGCGCTCCCGACCTGTACCTGATGGTGGTCTCAAGACAGGGCCTGTGGGCTGACAACGTCGACCTGTGGGCCAACCTGTTTGAGCATGGCCGCGACAAGGCCCTCGGCGATGCGCGCGACCAGGCAGTGCCCACCGCCGATGTCGACGCCCGGGTGCGCGGGCAAAAAATCGCCCGTTGGCTGGAGGCCGGCGCTACCGTGCTCGGCCTGGGACTGGCGTTCGTCCCGGTGCTCGGCGAAATCATGCTGGCCGCCATGGCGGGCCAATTGCTCTACGAAACCTTCGAAGGTGTGATCGACTGGGGCGAAGGCGACCGGGACACGGCCAAGACGCACTGGTTCGACGTCGCGCAAAACCTGGCCGCCATGGCGCTGCTGGCCGGTGCGGGGAAAGGCCTGCAAAAACTCGCTGCACCGCCTACACCCGCGTTGATACAGGGGCTCAAGCCGGTGCGTTTGCCAGGTGGCGAGCAGCGGCTGTGGAAGCCGGACCTTACGCCTTATCGCAGCCCCGTCGTATTGTCCAAGGACGCCACGTTTGATGACCTGGGCTTGCACAGCCACGACCAGCAGCCGCTGCTGCCCCTCGACGATCAACTGTATGCCGTCAAACCCGAGCCCGACGGCGACACCTATCGCATACAACACCCCACCCGCTCCGACGCTTATGCCCCGCAGGTGGCGCATAACGGCGCGGGCGCCTGGCTGCATGAAGGCGAAGAACCGCTGACCTGGGACGGCCCGGCGCTGATGCGCCGCCTGGGTTGTCGCACCCGGGGCTTGAGCGACGCACAACTGGAACAGGCACGCCTGGCCAGTGGCACTCGCGCCGATCAACTGCGCCAACTGCATGTGGACCTGCAACCGCCGCCCGCCCCGTTGAGCGACAGCCTGGCGCGCTTTGGCATCCATCAGCGGATCGAGACGTTTATCGAGAAGATGGGCAGTGACGACCCGCTGGATTATGCGCTGGCCGACCCGGCGATCACCGAGCGCGTGGTGGCGCACCGAGGCTTGACCTATCCGGCGGTCCTCGACCCGACTCCCCGGGTGCTGGACGAACAGACGATGCTGTGGCGCCGCGAAGTTGCCCAGGCTGCCCGGGACAGTCGGACCTCGCTATTCGACGCGGATTACCGCGCCCATAACCTGACTCGCTCGCCCCCGGTACAGCAGCTCATTGACAGGTTTTCCGGCCTGCCGGCGGAGGTTGCCAGGCAGTTGCTGGAAACCGCCACGGACGCGGATTTAACTGCGCTGAGTGGCCATCAGCAGTTGTCACCAAGGCTCACCGCCCTGGCGCGCGAAAGCCAGCAGCAAGTGCGCATTGCGCGGGCCTATGAAGGCTTGTTCCTCGACACCCTGCAGAGCCAGGACAGCCTGCGCCTGGCCCTGCATACCCTGCCCAGCTTGCCGGGTTGGGACCCGAGCCTGCGGGTGGAAATCCGCTTGGGCAGCGAACAGGGGCCACTGATCGACGCCGTCGGTCCAGAGGCCGACGCACCGCCGCTGATGCTGGCGATGGGTGAAGACGGGGCGTTCGGCGCCACCGACCTGTATGGCGCCGTTCTGGCACGTCTTGAACAGGGCCAGCGTCGAGCACTTGGCGAAGCCGCACGGGACGCCGGCACCTTGAAGCAACGGGTGCGGCAAACGCCATTGGCCCGGGACGAGCTGCGCTCGGTGCTGCTGGAATACCCGGTGCTGCGCAAACCCTTGGCAGGAGACCTGCGCCTGCGGGGCGGCTCCCCGCTGCACAAACTCACTCAATTGCGCAGCACCCATACGCGGGTGCGCAAGCTGTATCCGGGGTTCAGCGACGAGCAGGCCACAGCCTTCATCGAGACCCTCGGGAGCGATGCGCGCACTGAGTTGACGCGCCGGGAAGACCAGTACGCCGCCCTCAAACGCGCACTCAAGGACTGGGTGAATCGCAGTGCCCGAGAAGATACGAGCAGGCGTCCATTTGAGGTAAACCCGGGACGCCGGGAGCAGTCAGTGGCCGATGCGTTGAGAGATTGCTGGCGCCGACAGACCGTGGACCGTGCCGGGGCCTACACCGGGCGCCGACTGGAAATCAGCGCCCAGGTGAACCTGCCCAAACTCAACGCCGATTTTGCCCATGTCGAGGAGTTGGTTCTCGACTACGTGAGCTTCAGCGACGGCCCCGGGCAGTTCCTTGGCAACTTCCCCAATCTGAAACGTTTGACCCTCAAACAAGTCGGCGGTATCGGACGCCATACGCTGACCGAACTGCCCGAAGCAATCACGGCCATAAAGGCGCTGACGCACCTGGACCTGTCGAAAAATGCCATCCGCCTGAGCGAAATCAGCGCCGGCCAACTGGCCGGCCTGAGCCGCCTGGAAGAACTGTGCCTGAACGATAACCCCTTGGGCACCCTGCCGGATTTCAGCCCGCTGCTACGACTGCGCAAGCTGGAGCTGCGTGACACCCGGATCAATCAGTGGCCCACAGGCCTGCTGGAACTGCCGGAGCTGAGAGAAGTCGACCTGTCCGGCAATCACCTGAGCGCGGTGCCCGACAGCCTGCTCAACCCAGCCCCCGAAAACGTGGAAGCCAGCATCCGTCTCAACCGCATGACCCGCCTACGTGACAACCCATTCACCCCGCAAGCCAATCAGCAGATGCGGGCGTACATCGCTCGCCTGGCACAAACTCGCCCGGGCTGGCGCAACGGCGGCCAGCCTGGCGCCTTCGAAGTACCCTTGAGCCACACCGACGAAATGCGGCGGATAAGGGACCTGTTTCCCGGCTACAGCGAGGAGGAAAACGAGCAATTCGTATTGCACGCAGGCGACGGGGCGCCGGCTGAACTGACGCGCCTGGAAGGCGAGTGGCAAACCTTGAGCACCCAACTGAACGCCTGGGCCACACAACGGTTCCTGGTGGCTGCCGACAGCGAAAACCTGCGTGCAGGGGATGCCAACCATCGCCAGCAATTCGCTCGAGACCTCAAGGCGTGCTGGCGGCGCATGACTCCCAAAGTGCTGGCCCAAGATGGTTCTCCCGCCGGCTACACCCTTGAAGCACTCGGCTTGAGAGTCGGCGACTTGCCTGCGCTGGAAGCAGATTTCAGCCACGTTGGGTCAATCAAGCTTCAGGACATGCAATCCGTATACGGCCTGGATGAGTTTCTCGGCCACTTCAGTCACACCCGTTGGCTCGACCTGTCGTACGGAGAGTTGCGTTCAATCCCGCCCAGCGTTGCCCGGATGACTCGGCTTACCCGCCTGGACCTCAGGAGCAACCAACTTTCCCTGAGCGAGGCCGACGTGGATCTGCTGGAGGGGCTCACCTCACTCAAGATCATCAATCTGAGCCGCAACCCCCTGGCGCGTACCCCCAACTTCGCAACCCTGCCGAACCTGCGTAGGGTGAATTTGAAAAACACCGGGATCACCGAGTGGCCGCAGGGCTTGGGGCCACATCAGGCGTTGGACATCGTTAACCTGGCGCAGAACCGCATCACGCAGTTGCCCGAGTCCCTGGTCAACCCGCTGCCCGAGGAGGCCGAGGCATTCATCTACGTCAACAACGTCACCTTTATCGACGGCAACCCGCTGAGCACCGAAGCCCGCAGGCAGTTGGTCGAGTATTGGAGCAATGCAACCTTGCTCCACCGCGAGGCAGCAGCGGGCCGGCAGCCCGGCGCGATGCGTTATCGGGCGCCACAGCCCGCTACAGTTGAGGTTCACGCGCCTCAAGAACAGATCGTGGACGACACACCGGAGCCGGCATACCAGCACTGGATGGATGGTCTGTCACCCGAGGAAATCGACGTACGAAGCAGCCTGTGGGAGTCGATTGCCGAGAAACCCGGTTCGCAGATCTTCCTCGACATCCTCGACAACCTCAAAGAATCGGCGGAGTACCGCAGCCGCTATACCGACCTGCAATCGCGCCTGTGGCAATTGCTCTATGCGGCCCGGGACGATGGCTTGCGGGAAGAGCTGTTCAACCTGGCGGGTGACCCGCGCTGCGGCGATCGGTCGGCCCTGGTGTTCAGTGACATGGAGACCAAGGTGCTGACGTGGCAAGCCACGCGCTATGCCGCCGATGGCGAGGCGGGACCGGCACTCTACACGTTGGCCAAAGGTCTTTTTCGCCTGGACGAGGTGGAAAAATTAGCCAGCGCAGACATTCGGGTTCGAGAAGGCATGATTCGCACGTCGACCATGACCCCTGAACAAAAAGTCACCGCCCTGGAAAAACTGGAAGATATTGAAATTCGCCTGGCCTATCGCATGGGCCTGGCCCGCCGCCTCGGCCTGCCCGGTCAGCCCAACGATGCCCGCTACCTCGCAACGGGACAGGTAGCGCCGCAGATCCTGAATAATGCCGCCATCACAATAGAAAAACTGGACAACTCCAAGAAGCTCGTACAGTCGCTGTTAGGCCGCGAATTCTGGCAGGCCTTTATTCGCAACCATTATGACGATGAGTTCAGAGTCCTGAGGGAGCCCCATGACGTGCGCTTGAATGCGTTATCCGAGGAACACGATGCCGGCGCCCTCAGTGATGAGGCATACGCAACCCAGGCTGAAAATGTGCAACTGCAACTGGCCGTGGACGAGGCGCAACTGATTCGCTCGCTGACCCTGCGCGACTGGGTGCCGTGCAAGGCGCGCTGCAGCATCACCTGATGGATTCAGGGCGTTTGCACCAACCGCCCCAGCCGTTGCTTGAGCATCTGGTTCTCGGCCCGCAGTTGCTGGACTTCCTCCAGCAGGTCGAGCGCCAGGGCGACGCCTTCCCATTCCAGCTCCAGGTCCTTTTGCAGCGCCGAGGCGCGCTTGGCCAAGGCCAGTTCATAATCGGTGAAGCGCCAGGACTCGGGACTGGTCCCCACCGGTTCAACGATGCCGTGCTCGACGATTTCGATCACGTAGGCCACCGACAGGTCGGTGGCCTCACAGAATTCTGCCATGTTCACTTGAACCAAACGGGGACTGCTCATCGTTAGCTACTCCATGATTCTCTTGGATCGAAGGCGGCTTTTTGTGCCAGTTCCTGCCACAACGCCTTGACCTCGTCGTCGGTGTTTTTCGGCATCACCGCCTTGAGTTGCACAAACAGATAACCGCGCTGCCCGGCCTTGTTCAACAAGCCGTGGCCCTTGGCGCGCATGCGCTGGCCGTTCTGGCTGCCGGCCGGCACCTTGAGGTTGATCTTGCCGGTGAGGGTCGGCACCGCCACTTCCGTGCCCAACGCCAGCTCCCACGGGGCCAGTGGCAGGGTGATGATCAGGTTCTCACCTTCCACATCGAATTTAGGGTGTGGCGCGAACTTGATGATCAAGTACAGATCACCATTGGCACCACCGCCAATCCCCGGCGCGCCCTGGCCCTTGAGGCGGATGCGCTCGCCGTCGGCCACACCGGCCGGGATCTTCACGTTCAGGCTCTTGGTGGTGTTGCTGACGTGCTGGCCGGCCGCGTTGTATTGCGGCACCTGGAAGTTGACCTGCTTGGACTCGTTGGACAGGGTCTCTTCGAGGAAGACCGGCAGTTCCATTTCCACATCTTGCCCCCGGCGCCCGGCACTGCGGCCCTGGGCACCACCAAAACCATTGCCGCGCGAACCGAAGATCGAGCTGAAGAAGTCCGAGAAGTCGCCGGTGTCCTGGCCACCGCCGCCATAGCCACCACGGCTCTGCCAGCCTGGCGGGCCCTGGAACGGCTGGCCATGCTGGCCGTACTTACGCAGATCGTCGTATTCGGCGCGCTTGTCGGCACTTTTCAGCGCTTCATAGGCTTCGGACGCGTCCTTGAACTTGGCTTCAGCGTCCTTTTCCTTGCTCACGTCCGGGTGATATTTGCGCGCCAGCTTGCGATAGGCGGCCTTGATCGCCTTGTCGTCAGCGGTGGGTTCTACACCGAGAATCTTGTAATAGTCTTTGAAGTCCATCGGGGGCATCACCATCCATTATCGATATCGCACTGCCAGCGTCACAGCATGCGCCTGTTTGCGGCGTCTGGATTGACCGATCTCAATCTTGTGACCGAAGGGTGCGTCAGAAGTTTATCGGCGCTGCGGGCAGAATCCTGCAGCCACCAACCGTATGGGGAGGATTTGGGGGCAAAGGCCGGGCTTTCAAGGTAACAAGTGCGTTGTATTTAGCGGATAGTCGGCCTACGCATCTGCACGCGGGTGGCATACACTGCGCGGCCGTTTTTCAACCGGAACCCGATTGACATGAAAAACCCATCCCCAGCCCGTGCCTGCGGTATCGACTTCGGCACGTCCAACTCCACCGTCGGCTGGATTCGTCCCGGCATGGAAACGCTTATCGCGCTGGAGGACGACAAGATCACGCTGCCGTCGGTGGTGTTCTTCAACTTCGAAGAGCGCCGCCCGGTGTACGGTCGCCTGGCCCTGCACGAGTACCTGGAAAACTACGAAGGCCGGCTGATGCGCTCGCTCAAGAGCCTGCTGGGTTCCAAGCTGATCAAGCACGACACCAGTGTATTGGGCACGGCCATGCCGTTCACCGACCTGCTGGCGCTGTTTATCGGCCAACTCAAGAGCCGTGCCGAAACCACCGCCGGGCGTGAGTTCGACGAAGTGGTGCTGGGCCGTCCGGTATTTTTCGTCGACGACGACCCGATGGCCGACCAGGAAGCCGAGAACACCCTGGTGGACGTGGCCCGCAAGATCGGCTTCAAGGACATCTCGTTCCAGTACGAACCGATTGCCGCGGCCTTCGACTACGAGTCCACCATCGAGAAAGAAGAGCTGGTGCTGATTGTCGACATCGGCGGGGGTACCTCCGACTTCTCCCTGGTGCGCCTGTCGCCCGAGCGCCGCCAGATCGACAACCGCCACGACGACATCCTCGCCACCGGCGGTGTGCACATCGGCGGTACCGACTTCGACAAGCAGCTCTCGCTGGCCGGCATGATGCCGCTGTTCGGCTACGGCAGCCGCATGAAGAGCGGCGCTTATATGCCCACCAGCCACCACATGAACCTGGCGACCTGGCACACCATCAACTCGGTGTACTCGCAGAAATCCAAGCTGGCGCTGGGCAGCATGCGCTACGACATCGAGGACACGGGTGGCATCGACCGCCTGTTCAACCTGATCGAGCAGCGCGCCGGGCACTGGTTGGCGATGGAAGTGGAAGAAACCAAGATCCAGCTGACCCGGCAGGACAGCCGCCATGTGTTGCTGGACCGGGTCGAGCCGGGGTTGAGCGTGGAATTGAGCCGGGCGTTGTTCGAGTCGGCCATCGATGGCTTGCTGGAGCGGGTGCGCAATGCGGTGACGCAACTGCTCAACGACGCCTCGGTGGACGTGGCCCAGGTGGACACAGTGTTCTTTACCGGGGGTTCCAGCGGGATTCCGGCGCTGCGCCACAGCATCTCGGCGATGCTGCCGAATGCGCAGCATGTGGAAGGGAACATCTTTGGCAGTATTGGCAGTGGTCTGGCGATTGAGGCCAGCAAGCGCTACGGCTACTGAGTTTTAGCTGAAACCGTGGCGCGCCCTTCGCGAGCAAGCCCGCTCCCACATTCGGCTGCATTCCAAAGTTGGAACTCGGTCAAATGTGGGAGCGGGCTTGCTCGCGAAGGGGCCAGTCCAGGCAACATCAATGCCTAAACCATCCCCGCCAGCTTCAACTCACTCTTCAAGTACGCATAATAAATCGGCCCCGCCACAACCCCCGGCAGGCCGAACGCGGCTTCGAACACCAGCATCGCCAGCAACAATTCCCACGACTTGGCACTGATCTGCCCGCCGACGATCCGCGCGTTGAGGAAGTACTCGACCTTGTGGATCACGATCAGGTAGCCCAACGCCGCCACCGCCACCCAGATCGACAGCGACAAGGCCACGATGGTGATCAGGGTGTTGGACATCAGGTTGCCGATCACCGGCAGCAGGCCCAGCAGGAACGTCAGCACGATCAGGGTCTTGGTCAGCGGCAGGTGGATCCCGCACAACGGCAGCACCACCGCGAGGAAGATCGCGGTGAACGCGGTGTTCAGCGCGGCGATCTTGATCTGCGCGAAAACGATGTTGCGAAAGGCCTGGACCAGCAGGTGCAGGCGATCAAACAGCGCGGCCGCCAGGGGTTTGCGCTTGGTCAGGTCCGGCACCCGTTGCAGGGCGATGATCGCCCCCAGCACCATGCCGATCAACAAGGTCACGAACATGTGCGCGGCGTCTTTGCCCACCAGTTGCAGTTCGCTGAGGTGTTTGCTCAGCCATTCGCCGATGGCCACGCGGAACTCGGCGGCGCTGGCCGGCAGGTAGGCGTCGAGGAACGGCGGCAACTGGCCGCGGGCACGGTCGACCACGCCCATGAACTTATCGAGGGAGGCCCCCGGGTTTTCCGCTTCGTGCAGCAGGAAGCTGATGGCCCCGGCAAAGATCAGGGTCAGGATGCTGACGATCAAGGTTCCCAGCAAGGCTACCGCCAACCAGCGCGCACGCCGGCCTTCGATCAGCCGCTGCAACTGCGGGGTGAGCATGTTGACCAGCTCGTACACCAGCAGCCCGGCCAGCAGGCTCGGCAGCAACTTCAATGGCAAAACCAGCAGCAGCCCGCCAAAAATCAGCACGCAACTGACCAACAACAACACGTGACGCTGAGAAAACGTTGGCATACAGCCTCAAAACGAACGGCGTTAAAGGATGGGCAGTCTGCCAGCGTTGGGTGAATCAAGCGAGAAGTCTAAACGCGGTCCAATGTGGGAGCTGGCTTGCCTGCGATGGCGGTGGGTCAGCCAACAAAGGCATCGACTGCCAGGTCGCAATCTTAGGCAAGCCAGCGCCCACAGAGTTCTGCATCATTATTTCTTCAGGCAGGTGCTCATAAAGGTTTTACGCGCATCGCCGGTCAGCGCCTGGGTTTTCGCGGTGGCGTTGCAATCTTTCATCTTCTGTTGCTGGGGGGTCAGGGTCTTGGCGTCGTTGGCCGCCGGGGCCGCCTTGAGGCAGTTGCTCATGAACGCCTTGCGATCATCACCGGTCTTGCCACTGGTCTTGGCTTCGGCGTTGCAAGTAGTCATTTTTTGTTGCTGAGCCGTCTGTGCGGCAGTCGCGGCAAAGCCTTGGGAACACAGCAGCAGGCCCATCATCAACAGCGGAATACGCAGCATCTTCATGGAGTTTTCTCCCTGTTACCGTGCCGAGGGGCACGGCCTCCCCAGCAGTGTAGTCAAACCCTGTTACACCTTCCTGCCGCGTATATGGGTCCGGCGATACTGCTCCGGCGTGCAGCCGGCCTGGCGCTGGAACATCGCGATAAACGCCGAGGCCGTGCTGTAGCCCAGGTCAAACGCAACTTCCTGGACACTGCGCGCGCTGTCCAGCGCTTCGATCGACGCCAGGAACCGCAGGCGTTGGCGCCATTCGCCGAAGCTCATCCCCAGCTCACGCACAAATTGCCGCGCCAGGGTGCGCTCACTGACATGCACCTGCTGCGCCCACTGGGCCAGCGCGCGGTTATCGCCAGGGTCGGCCTGCATGCCCTCCAGCACACTGAGCAACCCGGGATGGCTGGCATACGGCAGGAAACAATCGTGCACCGGCGCCTGCCTGAGCTGGTCTACCAGCACCTGGGCCAGGCGCACGTCGGCTTCGTTCTCGGGAATGTTGACGTCACGCTCGGCGAAATCACTGAGGATCGCCTTGAGGATATCGCTGATGGTCAGGGTGCACGGCTGCGCCGGCAATTGCTCGCACAAGGCGGGCGCCAGATATACGGAGCGGTAGACGATCGCCTGGGCGTTGTAGGAACTGTGCTGGGTGTTGGGTGGGATCCATACCGCATATTGCGGCGGCGACATAAAGCGACTGCCAGCCACTTCAAAGCGCATCACGCCACGGGCCGAGTAGTCCAGGGAACCCCAGGCATGCTGGTGCGCACTGGCATGGGTGTCAGCCTCGAATTCCGAATAACGGAAATACACCGGGGCCGGCAACTGGTCAAAATCGGGAAGGTTGATGTACTTCTTGAGCATGTTGTCTGGATACAAAGGTCGGATGGCTGGATCGAAGTATAGGCTTCGATCCAGACAAAGGATAATCACCGCTCATAGACGCAATTGGTTCTTTTCGATGCAATACGCTTATCCGTTACTTGCCATTTTTATCTGGGCCGGCAATACCGTGGTCAACAAACTCGCGGTGGGGACGATTTTCCCTGCCGAGATCGGTTTTTACCGCTGGCTGCTGGCCGGCCTGCTGTTTACCCCGTTCATGCTCAAACCCGTCATCGCCAACTGGCCGCTGATTCGTCCCAACCTGGGCAAGGTCTTCATCCTCGGCGTGCTGGGCATGGCGGTGTACCAGAGCCTGGCGTATTACGCCGCGAACCTGACCTCGGCCACCAACATGGGCATTATCCTCTCGCTGATGCCACTGATGGCTCTCACCGCCGCAATCATCAGCCTTGGCCAGCGCCTGACCTTCGGCGCCCTGACCGGTGCCGTGCTGTCGTTTGCCGGCGTGGTAGTGGTGGTTTCTGCGGGTAGTCTCAGCGCCCTGCTGCAACACGGGCTGAATATGGGTGACGCGATGATGCTGGTGGCCACCCTCGCCTACGCGGTCTACAGCACCCTGCTGAAAAAATGGCAGCTGCGCTTGCCGCCACTGGTGTTGCTGTACCTGCAGGTGCTGGTGGCGGTGGTGGTGTTGTTTCCGCTGTTCCTGCTCTCCGACAAGGCCGGCCTTGGCTGGTCGAATATCCCGCTGGTGCTGTACGCCTGCCTGCTGGCCTCGATGCTCGCGCCGCTGGCCTGGATGCATTCGGTGAAGACCCTCGGCCCAAGCCGCACCACGCTGTTTTTCAACCTGCTGCCGCTGATCACCGCGTTGATTGCCGCAGTGGTGTTGAAAGAGCAGCTGGCGATGTATCACCTGGTGGGCGGCTTGCTGACCCTGGGCGGGGTGATTTTGTCGGAGCGCTGGACGACGCCGGTTCGCAGCAATGTCAGCGCGCAGGAAGCTACTTGAGCCCCACCACACCGGCGACGATCAAGCCCACCGACACCAGCTTGATCAGCGTCAGGCTCTCCCCCAGCAACGCGAAACCGAGAAACACCGTGCCCAGTGAGCCGATGGCAGTCCAGATCGGGTAGGCCACGCTCACCGGCAACTCACGCATGGCCAGGGTCAGGAAGTAGATCCCGCCCACGGCCGCGATGACGGTGACCAGCGATGGCCACAGCCGGGTGAATCCCTCGGCGTACTTCATGCCCATGGCGAAGGTCACCTCAAAGCCGGCGGCGATCAGCAGGAAAAGCCACGACACTTCAGAAGCTCCCGGCCAGGTCGCGCAGTTGCCCTTCGACTGCATCGCAGGAACGGCGGAAAACGCTCGGGTCGGACTCCTCGCCTTCTGCGGCGATCACCGTGACATCTTCAATGCCGATGAACCCCAACGCGGTCCGCAGGTGCGGATCGGCGTGGTTCATCGCCTCGTTTTCCCCGCCCGGGCCAAAGCCGCTGCCGCCGCGACTGGTGATGATCAAGGCCTTTTTGCCCAACAATAACGGCTGGTACTGGGCGATGCCCTGGCTGTCCTGGGTGATATCCACGGTATGGCCCATGCGCACGATCTGGTCGATCCAGGCCTTGAGGCTGCTGGGAATCCCGAAGTTGTACATCGGCACGGAAATCACCAGCAAATCGTGCTCGACTAGCTCGGCCACCAGTTCGTTGCTCAGTTGCAAATCAGCGTGCATGGACAAGGGCATAGACTGCGGCTCGGGGTGAAAACTGGCGGCAATAAAGGCTTCGCTGACGTGGGGAATCGACGCCCGGCCCACTTCGCGGCGGGTCAGCTGCGCGTAGGGATTGGCGGTGTGCCAGGCGGCCAGGAACACCTCGGCAAGGCGCCGGGAGTGGGAACGTTCGCCGCGGGGGCTGGAATGGATCGCAATCATTTTTTTCATCTGTAGGCCTTCACACGCTAGACTCAGGCAACCTGAATGGCTGCCTCTGTTGCGCATAAATCTAGAGCCGAGCGGCCACCCTCACAAATGAGCAATAGTTGTTTTGGATGAACTGAATTCATCCATGGAGCCACACATGTTTGCCTCGCTGCCCCTGACCGCCCTGCGCGCCTTTGAATCGGCCTCGCGCCTGTTGAGCTTCAAGGCCGCCGCCCAGGAGTTGTCGGTCACGCCGACGGCGGTGTCCCATCAGATTCGCTCCCTGGAAACCTGGCTCGGCGTACCGCTGTTCGAGCGCCTGCCGCGCCAGGTGCGCCTGACGGAACGCGGCGAGCGCCTGTTCCACAGCCTGCACGGCGCGCTGCTGGACGTCGCGCAAAGCGTCGACACCCTGCGCCCGCAGCGCAGCGCCGGCAATCTCACGCTCTCCACTACGCCGGCGTTTGCCGCTCTGTGGCTGGTGCCGCGACTCGGGCGCTTCTATGCCGCCCATCCGGATATCAGCCTGCGCCTGGACACCAACTGCGCCGTGGTCGATTTACAGCAGGATGCCAGCGTCGACCTGGTGATCCGCTACAGCATCGACGACTACACGAACCTCTACGGTTTGTGCCTGTTCGACGAATGTTTCGCCGTGTATGGCTCCCCCGAACAAGTCGCCCTGGCGCGCGAGCGCACCCCGACCCTGATCAGTGTGCGCTGGCACAACTCCAGGCTGTACGCCCTGGGCTGGCAGGCCTGGTGCGAAAAGGCCGGGGAAGACTGGTTGCAATCCGCTTCGCCGCTGCGCGAATACGACGAAGAACACTACGCCCTACAAGCGGCCATCGCCGGCCAGGGCCTGGTGCTGGCGAGCAATATCCTGGTCTCGGAAAGCGTCGCCAGCGGGTTGCTGGTGCCTTACCGGGCACAGGTCCGCGTCAACGGCGCCGGCTACAGCGCCCTGTGCGTACCGGGACGGGAACGGCACCCGCCGGTCCGGGCGTTTTTTGAGTGGTTGCAGGAGGAAGCGCGGCTGTCGGGGCACGCTCTGTAAAATCCGATAAAACTTTTTGCGTTGCCTGGGACTCACAACTTGGAGCGATCACGCCGGCAGAGCGTGGCGCAAAACCGGATTAGTACCAGGAGAATGAGATGACTGACTCACATTTGTCTGACGTAACCACTTTACGTGACCGCGCCCGCAAGAACGTCGAAAACGGTGCCGTGACCGAAGGTTATGACGCCGACCGCCAGGAAATCCTGCGTCTGCTCAACGAATCGCTGGCCACCGAGCTGGTGTGCGTGCTGCGCTACAAGCGCCACTACTTCATGGCCAATGGCGTCAAGGCGCATGTCGCCGCCGAGGAGTTCCTCGAGCACGCCACCCAGGAAGCCGAACACGCCGACAAGTTGGCCGAGCGTATCGTGCAGTTGGGTGGCGAGCCGGAGTTCAACCCCGACTTGCTGTCGAAGAATTCCCACGCGCAGTACGTGGCCGGCAATACGCTGAAGGAGATGGTCTACGAAGACCTGGTGGCCGAGCGCATCGCGGTAGACAGCTATCGCGAAATCATCCAGTACATCGGTGACAAAGACCCGACCACTCGCCGGATCTTCGAAGACATCCTGGCCCAGGAAGAAGAACACGCCGACGACATGGCGGATATTCTGAAGGACCTGTAACTAACACAGCTAACACCGCAAAACCCATGTGGGAGCGGGCTTGCTCGCGAAGGCGGTGGGTCAGTCGGAACATTCTTGACTGATCCACCGCCTTCGCGAGCAAGCCCGCTCCCACATTTGGTTCACGGTTTTGTCAGCTAGCCTTTCACTGTTTTAGGTGCCTTGCCTTCCTTCATCTGTTGCAGCAGCGGCGCACACTGGTTCGGCTCATCGCCGCTCGGTGCCACCAGCGCCAGCAAGCCCGCCGCCGGGCCGGCAATCACACCCAAGGCAACCATGCCCGCACCACGCAGCATCAGCGGCACCGCCTTCACCCCAGCATTCGGTTTGATAAACGGCCCGTTGACGTACAACGGCGAGCGCAGGGAAAACAGGCGGAAGCCTTTGGACTCCGGGGTAATGGTCAGGTCAAGCTGCTCGCTGGCCATGTTCGCGGTGCCATCGATGTAGATGATCGCGTTCTCGGTATCGAACACAAACAGGCGAGTCGTCGCCAGGCCCGACTTGATGCCGAAGTCTGCGGCCGCACAGTTGATCTTCACTTCCTTGTCGCCAAACAGGCGGCCGACCACGTAGTTGCCGACGTTGAGCCCGGCGATTTCCATCAGTCCGCGGCTGATGGCGCCGTCGTTGATCAACATCTTCAGATCGCCATTCGACGTGCCAAGCAATGCCGCGACGGAGTTGCCGCGCCCGGAAATGTCCGCGTCGCCGTTGAGCTCACCGAAGCTGGTTTTCATCGGCTCGAAGGTCGGGAACAGCTGCTTGAGCTTGAAGTTGCGCGCGGTGAGTCTGGCCTGGCCTTCCATCGGCGTGGTGCGCCCGTTGAGACGAATCTGCGCGTCGAGCTTGCCACCGGCCACACCGAAACGCAGGGGCTCCAGGCTCAACTGCCCGTCGTTCAGCACCAAGTGAGTGTAGAGATCGGTGAACGGCAATTCGGCACTGTGGACGATGCGTTTGCCGGTGAATTCGACGTCGGCATCCATGTCGCGCCAGCGCTCGGTGCGGAACTCTTCCACTGGCAGCACCTTGGTCGCCGGCTGCTTGCTTTCGC
Source organism: Pseudomonas sp. KK18 (assembly GCF_037094675.1). NCBI lineage: Bacteria > Pseudomonadati > Pseudomonadota > Gammaproteobacteria > Pseudomonadales > Pseudomonadaceae > Pseudomonas > Pseudomonas sp. KK18. The sequence continues at coordinate 686,256 of NZ_CP146605.1, read as the reverse complement.
CGCCACGGGCTTTTTGCTTGGCGTTGGAGTCGGCGCCGATCAGCGGCGCCAGGTCGGTCATCAACAGCTGGTTGGAGACCAGCGCCCCGGTGAGCTTGGGCCGCGGCTGGCTGGCGACGTAGCCGAGGTTGCCGTGGATGTCGCTGTTGCCGATCTTGCCGTTGAAGTTTTCATACTGGAACGACGCGCCACTGGCCTCATGCAGCTTGGCGATCAGGTGGCCGTCGGTGGAATAGGCCGGCGAATCCGGCAGGGTCACGCCGGTCAGGGGGTACAGGTTGCCCAGGCTGCTGCCGGAGAGTTTGAGGCGCAGGTCGAGGGCGCCGAGGTTCATCGGGTCGGTCAGGGTGCCGGCCAGCGCGATGTTGGTGTCGCCGATCCTGGCCTGGGCTTGCAGCGGGAACGGCTTGGCCGCGTCCTGCAAGGCCAGCAGGCCACCGATCTTGCCGGTGCCATCGAGTTTCTGGCCGTGGTATTGGCCCTTGACCTTGAGGCCGAACGCGTAATCCTGCGGCGCCGAGCCTTTTTCCAGGGCTTTCCTGGCGTCGGCATCGCCGACGATCTCGCCGAAGGGGATCGGCTTGCCGAGCAGGTCGATCACGACGTCGAGCTGGGTCTTGAGAGTCTGGTCGTCGAGGGTCACATGGCCTTTGTCGAAGCCGATGGCGCCGATGTCCACCACCCAGTTGGACGGTTCGGCATTCGGGTCCTTGGGGTCGAACTTGAAGGTCCAGTTGGCGCGGCCATCGGCCAGGCGCTGCAACTGCGCACTCGGTTCGGTGAGGTCGATACGCGGGATCACCACGCGCTGGGCCAGCAACGCCAGGGGCGAGATACGCAACTCCACGCGCTTGAGGGTGACCATCTGCGGGGCTTTCGACCAGTCGGGATTGCCCAGGGTCAGGTCTTCGGCAATCACATGGGGCCACGGAATCCAGGCGCGCCAGCCACCTTCATCGGGCTCGCGCTGCCACACCACTGCTAGGTTGCCATTGATGGCAAACGGTCGATGCAGCTCTTCGGAGACCTTGGCGTTGAGGGGCGGCTTGATCCGGTTCCAGTCAAAGAACACCAGGACCAACACCACAATGGCGATTAACAAAACGAAGCTGGCGCAGCTCCAGGCGAGAATTTTACGAGTGCGCGTCATTGCACAGGACTCCAGGTTACGACTGAGCGGGCGCTTTGCGGCGCGCGTTTTGACTACAGCTTATATGGCTACGACTGACAAACGGCGCGGGGGTTTAACCCCATTGATGAAATCCTCATAAAAACCACCTTTCCTGACCAACCAGACAGTTTCAATCATCAACGACGCACCGTTGTTACCCACGTTCGTGTCGAAAATACCCACCTCGGTGCAAAAGCGCGGGCTTGAGACCTGCGAGATAGAGCCTTCGCAGGGAACAATCAATTCTGTTGATTATTACCATTGTGTTTATGAACTTTTATATCGACTTATCAAGAGTAGCATTAGCCCTGTACCCAATTTATCGCCCTCCCAAGGAGCAACCCATCATGAAACGCCAAATACTCGCAAGCTTTGCACTTTCCCTCCTGGCCACCAGCGCATTTGCCCTGCCAGCTGCTGAACAGGCAACCCCACAAGTGAAAGCCGACGCTTCCCACTTCAGCCAAACCCTGGCTCGCAGCGGCGCTTCGGACAAGAACAACACCGACTACAACGGCAGCATCACTGAAAACGGTTCGGAACAAGCCAACAAACGTGCTTACACCGAAGGCGTTGCTGAAGGTGGCCGTGATCGTCTGGAACAGAAAGGCCTGGTTGAAGGTGGCGCTGATCGCCTGATGGAACGCAACGCTGTTGCCGAAGGTGGTCGTGATCGTCTGGAACAGAAAGGCCTGGTTGAAGATGGTTCGAGCCGCGCCAACAAACGCGCTTATGCTGACGGCGTAGTGGAAGGCGGTGCTGACCGTCTGGCAGAACTGCATCAAGCACAGAGCTAAGCCCGTGCTGGCCCTGGAAAAAAGCCCGATCAGCCGATCGGGCTTTGACTTTGTGTGAACCGCAACGCCCTTCTCCCTTTTGAAGTTCGACGCTGGCAAAGCTGATTTGCTAGAGTGCGTCGCTGTCCTTGTCCACAAAGCCCGCCTGCCAATGCTGCCCCGCGCCGAACAGAAGCAACAGACCCGACTCGCCCTGATGGACGCAGCCCGCCATCTGATGGAGTGTGGCCGTGGGTTCGGCAGCCTCAGCCTGCGTGAAGTGGCCAAGACCGCCGGCATCGTGCCCACCGGTTTCTACCGTCACTTTGCCGATATGGATCAGCTGGGCCTGGTATTGGTCAGCGAAGTCGGCCAGACCTTTCGCGCGACGATTCGCCTGGTGCGCCACAACGAATTCGTGATGGGCGGCATCATCGATGCCTCCGTGCGGATTTTCCTGGATGTGGTCGCCGCCAACCGTTCGCAATTCCTGTTCCTGGCCCGCGAGCAATACGGTGGCAGCCTCGCCGTTCGCCAAGCCATTGGTGCCCTGCGTGAAGACATCACCAGCGACCTCGCCGCCGACCTGACCCTGATGCCCAAGCTCCAGCACCTGGATGCCGACGGCTTGCACGTAATGGCCGACCTGATCGTCAAGAGCGTGTTCGCCACCCTGCCCGACATTATCGACCCGCCCGCCGAAGCGCTGCCTGCGCACCTCACGCCACAAGCCAAGATCACCCAGCAGCTGCGTTTCATCTTTATCGGCCTCAAGCATTGGCAAGGCCTGGGCAGCACCGAATAACTCAGCGCACGGTGTGAAAACGCTTGGCGGTGGTGTAGTTCCGGTTCCAATAGCTGTTGGCCAGTGAGTCGATGCGCACGCTTTTGCCCGTGCGTGGCGAGTGGATGAACTTGCCCTCTCCTATATAGAGACCAACGTGGCTGACCTGGCCGCGCCCATTGCCCCTGAAAAACACCGCATCACCTGGTTGCAACGCATTGCGCTTGACCGTGGCCGCGGTTGAGCGGTGCATCGCCGAGGTGGTGCGAGGCAGATGAATGTTGGCTTCGGTCTTGAACAGGTACACCAGGAAGCTGCTGCAATCGAAGCCCTGCTTCACCGAAGCGCCGCCCAATTTATAGGGCGTGCCCAACAGCTCGTGGGCGCGGTCGATCACGTTGTCGATAGTAGGTGGCGGCGCGAATGCCGGGGCACGCTGAAGGTTGGCCGAAGCAGATGAAATGGCGAGCGACAAACTGACAATGAGTAAACAGAAAAATGACTTGTACATGGTGGAAACCGCTGAAGATTAAATACGGAGCGGAATCCTAATGAAACAGCGCGTAACGCAACGCACGGCAAATCCTGCAAGTGCGTAGGAAAAGTCCCAAGCAATCAAAACTCATAAAAGATGAAAGAAATTTCATGCACCAAGCAATGGAATTCAACGCCGAGCGCCCGGATCCGGTGCTATAAATCCAACCACGCACCAAAATGAAACATTTTGGAATAATTTCCTGCGCCATCAGGTGGCACAAGTCGCCTGCCTACAGGGAATTCCTACTCCCCGCGTGGTTGGCAAGACCCTTGCTCTAGCTTGCTTATCGCTCATAGCTGGAAGCTTTCTGATGCTGGTGATCCACCGCCGAATCGCCCCCCAACCCGTCTGGGCCGCAGAGTTGCTGCTGAATTTCGAAGCCCGCAGCAAAAGCCGCCTGCGCTGTTTCAGTGCCGACGGAGAAGACGTCGGCCTGTTTCTGGAGCGCGGCCAACCGCCGCTGCACGATGGCGAATTCCTACAGGCTGAAGACGGACGTGTCGTACGCGTGTGCGCCCGGCCTGAACAACTGCTGCACGTCACTTGCGGCAGTGCCTTTGAACTGACCCGCGCCGCCTATCACCTGGGCAACCGCCACGTGGCCCTGCAAGTGGGTGATGGTTGGCTGCGCCTGCTCGATGACTACGTGCTCAAGGCCATGCTCGATCAGTTGGGCGCGACGACCGAGACCATCGAGGCCCCCTTCCAGCCGGAACACGGCGCCTATGGCGGCGGCCACCACCACTCCCGCCATGGCGACGAAGACTTCAACTACCCGCCCAAGCTGCACCAGTTCGGCGTACGCCTATGAACCCAGCCTGGGCGCTGTTGCGTCTGGCCAGTCCGCAGCTGCCGATTGGTGGCTACAGCTATTCCCAGGGCCTGGAAATGGCCGTGGAGCAAGCCCGCGTGACCGACCCGGCAAGTGCCGGGCGCTGGATCAGCGATCAACTGTTGCTCAACCTGGCGCGCTTCGAAGCGCCGCTGCTGCTCGCCCACTGCCAGGCCGCCGCCGAACAGGACTGGCCACGCCTCGCGCAGTTGTGCGAGGAACACCGCGCCAGCCGTGAAACCCGCGAGCTGTATCAGGAAAGCCGGCAGATGGGCTATTCCCTGCACCAGCTATTGAACGGTTTACCGGAGCTGGATGACGCCGCCCGAGAGTTCCTGGCACAGCGTTCCGAACCGCACCTGGCCCTGGGCTGGGCCCTGGCCGCCCGCGCCTGGCAGATCAGCCCGGATGACGCCCTGGCCGCCTGGTTGTGGAGTTGGCTGGAAAACCAATTGGCGGTGCTGATGAAGACGCTGCCTCTGGGCCAACAAGCCGCCCAGCGCCTGACCAGCGAACTGCTGCCGCTGCTGCAACAAGCCCAGCAGGACGCCAGCCAGCTTGACCCCAATCACTACGGCAGCGCCGCGTTTGGCCTGTCCCTGGCGTGCATGGCCCATGAGCGCCAGTACAGCCGCCTGTTCCGTTCCTAGGGCACTTTATCTTGGAGAATCACATGAACACCCAACCCCTGCGCGTCGGCATCGGCGGCCCGGTCGGCTCCGGCAAGACCGCCCTGACCCTGGCCCTGTGCCTGGCCCTGCGTGATCGCTACAACCTGGCGGTGGTCACCAACGATATCTACACCCGCGAAGACGCCGACTTCCTGGTGCGCAACCAGGCCCTGGCGCCCGAGCGCATCATCGGTGTGGAAACCGGCGGCTGCCCCCACACCGCCATTCGCGAAGACGCCTCCATCAACCTCGAAGCAGTAGACCAGTTGAACCGTCGCTTTCCCGGCCTGGACCTGATCCTGGTGGAATCCGGCGGCGACAACCTGTCGGCCACCTTCAGCCCGGAACTGTCAGACCTGACCATCTACGTGATCGATGTGTCGGCCGGCGACAAGCTGCCGCGCAAAGGCGGGCCGGGAATCTGCAAATCCGACCTGCTGGTGATCAACAAGATCGACCTGGCGCCGCTGGTAGGCGCATCCCTGGAGCTGATGAACAGCGATACCCAGCGCATGCGCGGCGGTAAACCTTTCGTCTTCAGCAATCAGAAAACCGGCGTCGGCCTGGAAGAAATCGTCGCCTTCATCGAACGCCAGGGCTTGCTGACCGCAGCCTGATCAACCCCCACAAGGAGCCTGTCCATGCGCCTCAATACACTTCTCGCTGCCGCAGCCTTGCTGCTCACCCCCGCCCTCGCCTTCGCCCACCCCGGCCATGGCGACAACGGCCTAGTGGCCGGTATCAGCCACCCGCTGGGCGGCATCGACCACTTGCTGGCAATGGTCGCCGTGGGCCTGTGGGCCGCTCAACAAAAAGGCTCGGCGCGCTGGGCGCTGCCGTGCACGTTTGTCGGCACCATGCTGATCGGCGGGATGCTGGGCTTTGAAGGGCTGGAACTGCCGGCGCTGGAAAGCGGGATTGCCGCGTCGGTGCTGGCGCTGGGCCTGGCGGTAGCGCTGGCGGTGCGGCCGCCGTTGTTCGTGGCGGTGGCGGCGACGGCGCTGTTTGCACTGTTCCATGGCGTGGCCCATGGTTTGGAGCTGCCGGACATGTCCAGCCCGTGGGCGTATGCCATAGGGTTTGTGGGTGCGACGGCGGTTTTGCATGCTGCCGGTTATGCCGTGGTGCGTTTCCTGCCGGCGGCGGCTGCGCCGTTGGTGCGGGTGGCGGGTGCGGCTTCGGCGGCGACCGGGGTTTGGTTGCTCGCTGCCTGATTTTCGGTGCTCCTGAGGGCCTCTTCGCGAGCAAGCCCGCTCCCACAGTCGACGGCATTCCAACAATGGAACTCGATCGAATGTGGGAGCGGGCTTGCTCGCGAAGGCGGCAGTAAAGACAACACCGATCCCAAGCCTGATACCATGTCGCGCAAACACCCCTGCCGTGACGACGCCAGCCGATGCCCATCGCTCCAAGCTCCGCCCCCAAGCCTCAATTGACCGCCGTGTTGACGCACTTCCACGACCTGATCGTGCCGCTCTGGCAAGGCCCGGGCTGGAATGCCGACCTGGCGCTGCCCTATGAGGCCCTGGACGCCGATCATCGGCCTTTGCCCCCGCAACGCTATCGCGCCATGGCCTGCGCACGGCAGTTGTACCTGTTTGCCAGCCTGATCGGCGAGCCCGGCGCAGCCTTTGCCGAGGAGCGCGCCGCCGCGTTGTTCCGTTCCCTGCAACGGCACTTCCACGACGCCGAGCACGGCGGCTGGTTCTACAGCATCGACGCCCACGGCAAGCCGCTGGATAAGCGCAAGGACCTCTACACCCACGCCTTCATCATCTTCGCCTGCGCCCACTATTGGGCCAAGGTGCGTGAATCGCTGGTGGAGTCGGTGCTCGATGCCGCCCTGGAAGTGGTCGCCGAACGCTTCGCCACCGGCGACGGCCTGTACGAAGCGGTGCTGGAACGTAACTGGTCATCCCTCAAGTCCGGCCCTCTGCAAAACCCGTTGATGCACCTGGCCGAAGGCTTCCTCGCCACGCTGGCCGTGCGTGAAGACGCCGTCACCCAGGACGCATTGCTGGACTTGGCCAACGCCATGCAAAAGCGCTTCATCGACCGCCAACACGGGGTGATGATGGAAAAACCGCTGGGTGCTGTGGATAACTGGTTTGAACCGGGGCATCAGTTCGAATGGTTTTTCCTGCTGGAATCTTCGGATTTGCTGCGGGGCACACCGCTGCACACATCGCTGAACAAAGCGTTCACCTATGCCGAGCAAAAGGGTGTGGATAACGCTACCGGTGCGGTCAGCGGCATGCTGGCCCTGGACGGCAGCGTACGCGACGGCACCCAGCGTATCTGGGCCCAGGCCGAATACCTGCGGGCGCTGACCTTGCGGCCCAACAGTGAAGCCGTGCTGCACCGCCAATTGCTGGCGTTGCAGCAGCGCTTCCTGCACGACAAAGGCTGGAATGAATGCCTGGATGCCAAGGGGCACGTGAGCCGGCGGGATATGCCGTCGACCACGCCTTACCACTTGGCGACGTGCTACCTGGGCCTTACGCAATCCATTTGCGGTCCCCGGTAAAACTGATCGTCAGCCAGCGGGCCGCATCCGGCTTGCCCAACCCTGTGGATATTTCTTCGCGCAGCCCATCCAGGGTGGCGACGTTATCCACCGGGTAATCCGCCGGCAGCACCACATGAATCTCGATAAACCGCGCCCGCCCGTGCTTCTGCACGTAGGACACGTAATCATCGAAACCATGCCTGGCCTGGGCCGCCTCCATCACTTCGCGCACTTTTCCGTCCAGTTGGTCCGGCACAATCCCCAACACGTCGCGTAGCGCCGGGCGCAGGATCTTGAAGGCCGGCGCCAGCATGCTCAACGCCAGCAGGATCAGGATCAACGGGTCCACATACACCGCCCACTGCCCATAGCCCTGGGACTTGAGCAACAGCGCCGCCAGGAAGCTCACCAGCAGCCCCACCGACAGCATCGCGTCCACCAGCCAGCTGATGTTGTCGAACTGGATCAGCGACGACTTGAGCGTGCGATTGCGGTAACGCACGTAGAAGAAATAGGCGAACTCGACGACGGTAAACACCGCCGCATAGATGATCACCAGACCCAACTCGATATCGCGCCCGCCATTGATAATGCCGAACACGCCGTTGAGAAACGCGTAGATGGCGATCAACAGCAGGAAACTGCCCTCGATCAGCAGCACCATGGGTTCCAGGTGCCAGTAGCCGAACTGGAAACGTTCGTTGCTTTTCTTGGCGATCAGCTTGGCCGTGATCAGCATCAGCACCTTGATGGCGGTGGCGATCAGCGAGAAAAAGCCGTCGAATAAAATCGATTGGGCGCCCGACACCACCCCCGTGACAATCCCGGCGATCGCCACGGCGAACATCAGGATGGTCGATTGTTTGAGCAGCGACTGCTCACCTCGGTTACTCACATATCCTCCTGTCAAAACCTTTGAACCGCACAGCGCGGCGGGGTTTTCAGGGGTGGAGTGTACCTTATGTCCTGTTTTGGCCGATTTACCGCATATTCAAGCCTGACAAAACCCTGTGGCGAGGGAGCTTGCTCCCTCGCCACAACAGCTCGACGAACTTAGGCCTTGGCGCCGCGCTCAATCGCAAACCCGGCCCAGGTCTGGCTCACTGGCATCAGCTCCAGGCGGTTGATGTTCACGTGTGCCGGGGTGTTAAGCACCCAGAAGATCGTATCCGCAATGTCCTGCGGCTGGATCGGCTCGGCACCGGCATAAGTCGCGTCATAACGCGCCTGGTCACCGGCAAAGCGCACCAGCGAGAACTCACTCTCACACAGGCCCGGCTCGATGTTGGTCACGCGCACGCCGGTGCCCTGCAGGTCGCAACGCAGGTTCAGCGAGAACTGTTTGACGAAGGCCTTGGTGCCGCCATACACGTGGCTGCCCGGGTACGGGTAGCTGCCGGCAATGGAACCGAGGTTGATGATGCCGGCGCCACGGCCGTGGGCGATCAAGCGCGGCAACAGCAGGCTGGTGGTGGTCAGCAGGCCCTTGATGTTGGTGTCGACCATGGTTTCCCAATCGTCGAGGCTGCACTTCGGCGCAGGGTCGGTGCCCACCGCCAGGCCGGCGTTGTTGATCAGCCCGCGCAGCGTGGCAAAGGACGGCGGCAGGTTGGCGATCGCCTCTTCCATGGCCTTGCGGTCACGCACGTCCACCACCAGGCCGAGCACTTCGGTCTGCTTGGAAAGCTCGGCGCACAGGGCGTTCAAGCGCTCTGCGCGGCGGCCGGTGAGCACCAGTTTCCAGCCGGCTTCGGCAAAACGGCGGGCACAGGCTTCGCCAAAACCGGAGGTCGCGCCAGTAATAAACAGCGTATTGGACATGGTGTTCTCCTTGCGGGGCTACGAGGTAAAAAATCAGCCAGCAGAATGCCCGGCTACCGGGCTGGCGGCAACTGATACACGCTGTGGACACAGGTGAATGCCGCTCATGCTGTACGAAATTCAACCAATCGCCCGAAAGCCATACAGGCCGTGGCGTGCAGCCATGTGCGCGCACCTTATCCACAGCCCCGTCCACAGTCTTTGGGGGCAAGTACAAAAGCTGAAAGCCGCGCTACACAAGGCTTTCAGCGCGATTCAAAAAGTTTTTTGCTTGACCTTGCGCAGCCCGTATGTAGCCCGGTTCAAAACGGTGCAACCAGGACGATGGCTCCAGGCCAGTCATTCCGGCCTCTGCGGCACTCTTTCCAGAGTTTAGTCACAGACTTATCCACAGGCCGTAGTGACATATTCCGGTCATATACCTGTGTCTTTAAACAGGTTGACAAACCCCTCGGGTGGTCACGAAAAACTCACTGATCAATAAACAACCACCACGCTGCAAGCCACGAAAACAAAGGCCTCCAGCCAGCTACTCCCACGTTACCCACAGCCGGTTCCACAGTGCTTGGGGACAAGTCAAAACTGTGACAAAACAGGGATTTGCGGCGGCTATATGTCGCGCTTTGGCAGGTGCCCGGATTTGTTGTCCACAATTTCAGGAAAGCCTGCAGGCGACGCAAAAAAATGTGGGAGCGGGCTTTGTGTGGGAGCGGGCTTGCTCGCGAAAGCGGCGTATCAGTCAATGCACATGTGACTGACCCACCGTCTTCGCGAGCAAGCCCGCTCCCACACAAGCCCGCTCCCACATTGGACCTGCGAACGACTTAATGCCCGCCGAGGTAGGCGTTACGCACCTCCTCATTTACCAGCAGCTCCTTGCCGGTGCCGGTAAGGCGAATCTCGCCGTTGACCATCACGTACGCCCGGTCCGACAAGCGCAACGCATGGTTGGCGTTCTGCTCCACCAGGAAGATGGTCATGCCGGTAGACGCCAGCTCGCGCAGCGTGGAAAAGATCTGCTTCACCACGATCGGCGCCAGCCCCAGGCTCGGCTCGTCCAGCAGCAACAGCTTGGGCCGGCTCATCAGTGCGCGGGCGATGGCAAGCATCTGCTGTTCACCACCGGACATGGTCATCGCCCGCTGGTTGCGCCGCTCCTTGAGACGCGGGAACAGCTCGAACATGCGCTGCATATCTTCGGTGGCGAACTTGTCGCCAATCGGGATGGTACCCATCAGCAGGTTTTCCTCGACGGTCATGTCGGGGAACACCCGCCGCCCTTCCGGCGACTGCGCAATGCCGTTGGAGGCGATGTAGTGGGACGACTTGTGGGTAATGTCGACGCCGCGGTAGATGATCTGCCCGGACTCGGCCCGTGGCTGGCCAAAGATCGACATCAGCAGCGTGGATTTACCCGCGCCGTTGGAGCCGATCAGGCTCACGGTTTCGCCTTCGTTGATGTGCAGCGAAACTTTCTTCAGGGCCTGGATCGGGCCGTAGAACACGTCCAGGTCTTTCAGTTCGAGGATTGGCTCACTCATACCAGTTCCTCTTCGTCAGCGCCCAGATAAGCCGCGATCACCTTCGGATCATTGCGGATCGCTTCCGGCCCGCCCTCGGCAATCACGTTGCCGTGGTCCAGCACCACGATGTGGTCGGAAATACTCATCACCATGCCCATGTCGTGTTCGATCAGCACCACCGTCAGGTCGTGCTCGTCCCGCAGCAGGCGAATCATCGCGCTGAGGGCTTCGGTTTCCTGGGGGTTGAGGCCGGCGGCCGGTTCGTCGAGGCAAATAATCTGCGGCCGGGTGCACATGGCACGGGCGATTTCCAGGCGGCGCTGCTGGCCGTAGGACAGCTCGCCGGCCAGGCGGTTGGCGCAGTCCACCAGGTCCACCACTTCCAGCCAGTAGAACGCATGGTCGAGGGCGTCGCTTTCAGCCTTGCGGTAGCCCTTGGTATTGAGGATGCCCGCGAGCATGTTGCGGTTGACCCACATGTGCTGGGCCACCAGCAGGTTCTCCACCACCGACATTTCCTTGAACAGGCGAATGTTCTGGAAGGTGCGCGCCAAACCCGCCCGGTTCACCAGGTGAGTGCCGCCGAACATCTTGTAGAACACCCGGCTGACGAAGCTTTTCGGCGAGACAAAGTCGGTGGCCTTGAAGCGCTCGCCCAGCAGTTGGATCACGTTGGTCTGCTTGCCGCGCACATTGAGTTCGATCTTGCCGCCGGAGGCTTTGTAGAAACCGGTCAGGCAGTTGAACACGGTGGTCTTGCCGGCACCGTTGGGACCGATAAGGGCGAAGATCGAGTTGCGCTTGACCTTGAGACTTACGTCGCTCAAGGCCTTGATGCCACCAAAGTGCATCATCAGGTGTTCCACGGAAAGAACGACTTCCTTGCTCATGGCGCCACTCCTTTACGCGGGACGACACCGGTACGGCTGATACGAATCAGGCCTCGTGGTCGCCAGATCATCATCACCACCATCAACACGCCGAAGAGCAGCACGCGGTACTCGGAGAAGCTGCGCAGCAGCTCCGGCGCCACCGTCAGCACGAACGCGGCAATCACCACGCCGACGGTCGAGCCCATGCCGCCCAATACCACGATGGCGAGGATCAGCGCCGACTCGAAGAAGGTGAACGACGACGGGTTGACGAAGCCCTGGTAGCTGGCGAAAAACACCCCGGCCAGACCGGCAGTGGACGCGCCGATGGTGAACGCCGAGAGCTTCACCAGCACGTGGTTGAGGCCCATGGAACGGCAGGCGATTTCGTCTTCGCGCAAGGCTTCCCACGCGCGGCCCACCGGCATGCGGGTCAGGCGGTGCTTGATGTACAGCACCAGCAGCACCACCAGGAACAGCACGATGTAGATGAACAGGAATTTGATGTTGGGGTTGTAGTCGATGCCGAAGAACTCGTGGAACGGCACCCCGCCATCCTTCGCCTTGCGCACGAACTCCAGGCCGAAAAACGTTGGCGACGGCACCGGCATGCCGTTCGGGCCACCGGTAAACGACAGCCAGTTATTCAGCACCAGGCGGATGATTTCACCGAAGCCCAGGGTCACGATCGCCAGGTAATCGCCGTGCATTCGCAGCACCGGAAACCCGAGTATGCACCCCGCCAGCGCCGCACAAATCGCCGCCAGCGGCAGCACCGACCAGAAGCCCAGGCCGAGGTACTGGTAACCCAGCGCCAGGCCATAGGCGCCGATGGCATAGAACGCCACGTAACCCAGGTCGAGCAGCCCGGCCAGGCCGACCACGATGTTCAGGCCCAGGCCCAGCAACACGTAGATCAACCCGAGGATCACCACGGTCAGCAGGTATTTGTTGGCAAAGAACGGGAATACGATGGCAATCACGATCAACGCCGGGATGATCCAGCGCAGGCGCGACTTGTAGTCCGGCTTGAGCACATGCACACCGGAGCCGGTGCTTTCAAACCCTTGCAGAATCCGCAGGCCCCTTGGGGTTTGCAGGAACAGGCTCATGGCGAACCGGCCGACCATCACGATGGCCACCAGGATGCCGACACGCGCCGGTTGCAGGTTGAAGCTGTAGCCGTCGAGGACCACGCCGACGATCGGACCGAACACGATCAGCGAAATCAGCCCGGCGAGTACCGCATCGACGACACTTTTCTTGATATCGATAGAGTAGGCAGCAGACATAGTTATACCTTCGCCACGAGTGGGCGACCGAGCAGGCCCTGGGGACGGAAAATCAGGATCACCACCAGCAGGGAGAAACTGAACACGTCTTTGTAGTCAGAGTTGATCAACCCCGAGAACAGCGACTCGGAAATACCCAGGATGATCCCGCCCAGCATGGCCCCAGGCAGGGAGCCGATGCCGCCGAGTACCGCTGCGGTAAATGCCTTGATGCCGATGATGAAGCCGGCATAGAAGTCGAACGTGCCGTAGTTCAGGGTGATCAGCACACCGGCCAGCGCGGCCATGGCGGCACCAATCACGAATACGTAGGAGATGACCCGGTCGGTGTTGATACCGAGGATCGACGCCATCTTGCGGTCTTGCTGGGTAGCGCGGCACATGCGGCCGAGCTTGGTGTACTTGATGATGTAGGTCAGCAGGCCCATGCCGACGAACGCGGCCACCAGGATGAACACCTTGGTGTAGGTCAATTGCACGAAGCCGGTGCCGATATCGACTCTCCAGGCGCCGGCCAGCAGCGTCGGGATGCCTTGTTGCTTGGCGCCCTGGGCGATCTGCGCGTAGTTCTGCAGGATCAGCGAAATACCGATGGCGCTGATCAGCGGTGCCAGTCGGGTGGAGTTGCGCAGCGGTTTGTAGGCGACACGCTCGATGACCCAGCCGTAGACGCCGGTGACGACGACGGTGAAGATCAGGGTGCCAAGGATGAGCAGCGGGAAGGATTCGATGCCGAAGTAAGCCAGCAGTGCCAGACTGATCGCCGCGAGGTAAGCGGAAATCATATAAACCTCGCCATGGGCGAAGTTGATCATGCCAATGATGCCATAGACCATTGTGTAGCCGATGGCGATCAAGCCATAGACCGACCCGAGGGTCAGCCCATTGACCAGTTGCTGCAGGAAAATACCATCCATAACGCAATCTCACGCAGTGAGAGCCTGCACACCTGTGGGTGTGCGGATCTTCTAGGAGGAAAAGACAGACACAAAAGAGGCTGGCAACCAAGTCCCCGTGTAGGAGCTGGCGTGTGTGGGCGCCGGGCTTGCCCGCGATAGCGACACCTCGGAATGTCAGTCAACCCGAGGTGACGCTATCGCAGGCAAGCCAGCTCCCACAAAAGCCCGGTTCCCACAGGGTCAAGTGGCGTCTAACCCATCGCGCTAACTATTACTTCTGCTTTTCCAGCTGGTGATACTTGCCGTCCTTGTCCCACTGGTAAACCACATAGTCGGAGATTTTCAGGTCGCCCTTGGCGTCCCAGTTCTTCTCGCCCATGACGGTTTTGACCGGGTGGGATTTCAGCCATTTGGCTGCGTCTTCGCCCTTGTCGGACTTGGCGCCATTGAAACCGGCGGCCAGGGCCTGGATCGAGGCGTAGGCGTACAGGGTGTAGCCTTCAGGCTCGGTGCCATTTTTGCGGAACTCTTCCACCACGGTCTTGCTGTCTGGCAGCAGGCGTGGGTCGGCGCCGAAGGTCATGTACACGCCATCCACATACTGTGCACCACCGGCAGTGGCCACCAGTTCGTCGGTCACCACGCCGTCATCGGACATGAACTTGACGTCTTTCAGGCCGGCTTCACGAATCTGCCGAACCAGTGGGCCGGCTTCCGGGTGCAGGCCGCCGAAGTACACGACGTCAGCACCGGTGGAGCGGATCTTGGTGACCAAGGCGCTGAAATCTTTCTCGCCACGGGTCAGGCCTTCTTCCAGCACCGGCTTCACGCCGCGCTTGGTCAACTGCGCCGCAGTGGCGTCGGCCAGGCCTTTGCCGTAGGTGTCCTTGTCGTTGATAACGGCAACTTTCTTGCCCTTGAGCACGTCGACGATGTAGTCGCCGGCCACGATGCCTTGCTGATCGTCACGACCACACATGCGGAACACGGCCGACAGGCCACGCTCGGTAACCTGCGGGTTGGTGGAGCCCGGGGTGATCATGATCACGCCCGCATCGGCATACACCTCGGAGGCTGGGATAGTGTTCGACGAGCAGAAGTGCCCGACCACGCCAATCACTTTGTCCTGGTCAACCAGGCGGTTGGCCACGGCCACGGCCTGCTTGGGTTCGCAGGCGTCATCGCCGGCCACCAGCTTGATCTGCTCGCCGTTGATGCCGCCGGCCTTGTTGATGACATCGGCTGCCGCCTGGGCACCTTTCATGTACTGCTCACCAAATGCCGCGTTGGCGCCGGTCATCGGCCCCGCTACGCCAATCTTCACATCAGCTTGAGCAAACGCAGAAACACCCAGCGCCGCAGCAACGGCGAGGGCTAGAAAACCTTTCTTGTAAAACGTCTGGGACATGAGTGGTGCTCCGAGGTTTTTGTTGAATTGGCACTGCAGCTTCACTTCAAAAACTTTCGGAGAAAGCCCAGAGCAAGCGTCGTGCCATTACGTTTTTATTATTCAAAAAGACACGGTGTCATTGTTATTGCAGGTTTTTGGGCGCCTTTTGATTGGACGTGCAACCGTCTACCTCAACCAGGTGCAACCATTGGACCTATAAAGTGCAACCCGACCAATCAAGCGCTGCAACCCGGCCATTAAACGGCCACCCTTGAACATGTAACAGCGTGCGTAACGGAAGTGCACATTTACAGTGCGTTACTGCTACGACTCGCACCAATACAGATTAGTAGCCGGCTAAGAAAATGCAGGCTTCTGAGGGGTATTTCGTTGATCAGATCACGATCCGCAGGCATTGGCCCGCGTGATACAGCGAGAATCCCGCCTCGTACAAACAGCTGCGCAGGCCCACACCGGCCAACGGCTGCATCGGCGCAAAGGGGATCGGCAGTGCCTGTGGATCCTGGTGACACAGATAATCCGCGAAGGCTTTGCCCACGACACTGCCGGTCGTCACCCCGCGCCCGTTATAACCGGTGACCGCCACCAGCCCGGGCGCCGGCTCGAACAGGCGCATCAAGTGGTCCGGGGTGAACGCGATGCAGCCGGTCCAGGTGCACTCCCACTGCACCGGTTTGAGGTACGGGAAGTAGTGCTGTTGCACCCGATCGGCCCAGGCCTTGAGGAACCACGCGGGTTTCTGGTTGCCGTTGCCCAGGCTGCCGAGCAGCAGGCGGCCTTCGGCGTCGCGGCGGATGCTGCTGAGTACCTGGCGAGTGTCCCAGGAGCCTTGGCCGCCCGGAAGGATTTGTTGGGCGGCGTCGTCGGTCAGAGGGGCCGACGCCACCTGATAGTAATAACCGGGGAAGAAGTTGCGGCGCAGTTCGGTCCACTCGCCTTCGGTGTAGGCGTTCGAAGCGATCACCACCTGTTCGGCCTGCACCGAGCCTTGGGCAGTCTGCACTGACCAGTGCTGGCCCTGGCGTTCCAGTTGGGTGACTGGGGAGTGATCGAACAACTGTCCGCCGAGCCCGACGGCGGCATTGGCCAAACCACTGGTGTAGGCCATCGGGTTCAAGGTGCCGGCCCGCCGGTCGAGCAAGGCGGCGGCGATCTTTTTGGTACCGGTGGCTTGTTCGCATGCAGCGCCGGTCAACAGCTCCACCGGTGCGCCACGACGCTTCCATTGTTCCTCACGACTGCGCAAATCCGCCTCGCCACGGGCGTTGTGCGCCATGTGCAAGGTGCCCTCGCGACGCAGTTGGCAGTCGATGTTGTATTTGTCGATCAGGCTGAACACCAGGGACGGTGCCGCGCCGAGCATGCGGTTGAGCTGGCTGCCCACCGCGGTACCAAAACCGGCTTCGATCTCGTCCGGGGGAATCCACATCCCTGCATTGACCAGCCCTACGTTGCGCCCCGAACCACCGTGGCCGGTGCGATGGGCCTCGAGTACGGCGACACTTTTTCCTTGTTCCAGCAAGTGTATGGCTGCCGACAAACCGGTGATGCCGGCGCCGATCACGCACACATCCACTTTTACCTCGCCCTTGAGCGCGGCACGATCCGGCCGGCCAGGAGTGAGTTGTTCCCACAAACATGCTTCGCGTAATGCCATTGCCAGACTCCGATGAGACCTAACAAACCACTTTTCCGAATTGTAAATACGGTCAAATGTGGGAGCGGGCTTGCTCGCGAAAGCGGTGGATCAGATAAGCATTCGTTGACTGACACACCGCTTTCGCGAGCAAGCCCGCTCCCACATTGACCTCACTCCGACTTGAGGTATCAGTCGAAGGTAATACCCTGGGCCAGCGGCAGTTCCAGCGAGTAGTTCACGGTATTGGTCTGGCGACGCATGTACCCGCGCCATGCATCCGAGCCCGACTCACGCCCGCCACCGGTCTCTTTCTCACCGCCAAACGCGCCACCAATCTCCGCGCCGCTCGGGCCGATGTTGACGTTGGCGATCCCGCAGTCACTGCCTACCGCCGACATGAACTGCTCGGCCTCGCGCACGTCAGTGGTAAAGATGCACGAAGACAGGCCTTGTGGCACCGCATTGTTCAGGCGCAGCGCTTCAGCGAAATCGGTATAGCCGACCACATACAGAATCGGCGCGAACGTCTCGGTGCACACCACATCACTCTGCTCCGGCATTTCCACGATGGCCGGCGACACGTAGTAAGCGTTGGGGAACGTGTCTTCCAACTGGCGCTTGCCGCCAAACACCCGGCCGCCTTCGCTCAAGGCCTGCTCCAGGGCGTCCTGCATGTTTTCGAAGCTGTGCTTGTCGATGAGCGGGCCGACCAGGTTGCCTTCCAGCGGATGGCCGATGCGCACTTTGGAATACGCAGCCTTGAGGCGGGTGACGATTTCCTCTTTTACCGACTCATGGGCGATCAGCCGACGCAGGCTGGTGCAGCGCTGGCCGGCGGTACCGACGGCGCTGAACAGAATCGCGCGCACGGCCATGTCCAGGTCGGCGCTTGGGCCGAGGATCATCGCGTTGTTGCCGCCCAGTTCGAGAATGCTGCGGGCAAAACGTGCAGCGACTTTCGGCGCTACTTCGCGGCCCATGCGGGTGCTGCCGGTGGCGCTGATCAGCGCAACACGCGGGTCATCCACGAGTGCGGCGCCGGCATCGCGGCCACCGATGATCACCTGGCTGAGGTACGGCGGCGCATCGCTGAAGTTCTTCAGTACGCGCTCGAACAGTGCCTGGCAGGCCAGGGCGGTAAGCGGGGTTTTTTCCGACGGTTTCCAGATCACTGCGTTGCCGCACACCAGCGCCAGCGCGGTGTTCCACGCCCATACGGCGACCGGGAAGTTGAAGGCGCTGATCACGCCAACCACGCCCAGCGGGTGCCAGGTTTCACGCATGTGGTGGCCCGGACGCTCGGAGGCGATGGTCAAGCCGTACAACTGGCGCGACAGGCCGACGGCGAAGTCGCAGATGTCGATCATTTCCTGCACTTCACCCAAACCTTCCTGGGTGATCTTGCCGGCTTCCCACGACACCAACTCGCCGAGGTCGGCCTTGTACTCGCGCAACACGTCGCCGAACTGGCGCACCAGCTCACCACGACGCGGGGCCGGCACCTTGCGCCAGGCCTCGAATGCATGCTCGGCGCGACTGACCTGCTGCTCCACCTCGGCGGCGCCTTCCCAGTGCACACTGGCAATCCGGCTGCCATCAATGGGCGAATGCACGGGTTGTTTACCCGACTGGTACAGCGCCGGGTTTACCCCGAGACGATCAAGCAATGCGGCAACCATGGGTCACTCCTTCAATCTACAAACAGAAATTTGCGCCGCCAGCGGTCGCGGCGATCCAGACCTTATTTGTAGCTGGCCCAAGACTTGCCAACAAACGACGATTAGGCGAGATATCATTCCGTTTATTCATGCTAAGAACAAAAAGAGGCGTGCCGTGCTGAATAAAAGACATTTGCCCTCGATCACCGCCCTGCAGTGCTTCGAAGCGGTCACCCGCCACCTGAGTTTTACCCGCGCCGCCGAAGAGCTGAACCTCACCCAGAGCGCTGTCAGCAAACAGGTCGCGCAGCTGGAAGAACTGTTGCAGCACCTGCTGTTTCGCCGGGTGCGCCGCCGCTTGCAGATGACCCCGGCGGGCGATCTGTACCTGGTGGAAGTGCGCAAGATCCTCACCCAGGTGGAGATGTCCACCCATTACCTGCGCTCCTACGGCGGCGAGACTGAAGTGCTGCGGGTGTCCACGCCCTACACCTTCGGCGCCCGCTGGCTGGTGCCGCGCCTCAAGGGCTGGCGACTGCGCCATCCGCAGATTCACCTGGACCTGTGCAACGAACAGGAGCCCGACGAGCTGCTGCAAGGCAAGGCCGACCTGGCCTTCTACTTTGGCCAGGGCTCACGGCCCGGCACCGAGAGCCTCAAGCTGTTCAGCGAAGAACTGGTGCCCGTGTGCTCACCCGACAGCCTGCCCGCCCAAGCATTTACCGATCCCACGCAACTGAGCGAACTGGTGTTGCTGCAAAACGCCTCGCGCCCGCAAGGCTGGCACGACTGGTTCGCCGCCCAGGGTCATCACACCGAGCACAGCTACCATGGGCCGCGCTTCGAGACCTTTTATATGTGCATTCGCGCCGCACAGGTTGGCTGCGGTGTGGCGCTGCTGCCCAGGTTTCTGGTGGAAGAAGAGCTCGCCGAAGGCAAGCTGGTGATCCCCTGGCAGCATGCGATGCCGAGCCAGGATGCCTATTACCTGGCCTACCCCGAGCACTCGGCGGAAGTGCCCAAGGTGCGGGATTTTGTGAAGTGGATGATGGAGCAGGTTGAGTCTGATTGAGGCGCGTTGCCTGCAATACCGCCTTCGCGAGCAAGCCCGCTCCCACATTTGAAATGCGTTCCAAATGTGGGAGCGGGCTTGCTCGCGAAGGCGCCAGGGGCCAAACAACCATACCCAGCTGAAAAAACACTGGCAAAACAGCACAGGTCTATGCGCCACTAGCGCCATTCCTTAATTGTGCGTAAAGGTCGGCGCCCATCGCCGACCCGTCTGGAGATTCCCGTTATGAGCGAGAGTGTGTTTGCCGATCGCATCGTGCAGAACCTGCTCGACACCGACTTCTACAAGCTGACCATGATGCAGGCGGTGCTGCACAACTACCCGAACGTGGAAGTTGAATGGGAGTTTCGTTGCCGCAACAGTGAAGACCTGCGCCCGTACCTGGCGGAGATCCGCTACCAGATCGAGCGCCTCGCCGAGCTGAGCCTGAGCCCCGACCAACTGGGCTTCCTGGAACGCATCAGCTTCATGAAGCCGGATTTCCTGCGTTTCCTCGGGCTGTTTCGCTTCAACCTGCGCTACGTGCACACCGGTATCGAAAACGGTGAGCTGTTTATCCGCCTGCGCGGGCCATGGCTGCACGTGATCCTGTTTGAAGTGCCGATGCTGGCCATCGTCAGCGAAGTGCGTAACCGCTATCGCTACCAGAGCGTGATCCTCGAACAGGCCCGCGAGCAGCTGTATCGCAAGTTCGACTGGCTGACGGCCAACGCCAGCGTCGAAGAACTGTCCGAACTGCAGGTCGCGGATTTCGGCACGCGTCGACGCTTCTCCTACCGCGTGCAGGAAGAAGTGGTGAACGTGCTCAAGCACGACTTCCCCGGGCGTTTTGTCGGCACCAGCAACGTGCACCTGGCCCGCGAGCTGAACATGAAGCCGCTGGGCACCATGGCCCACGAATGGATCATGGCCCACCAGCAACTCGGCCCGCGTCTGATCGACAGCCAGATCGCCGCCCTCGACTGCTGGGTGCGCGAGTACCGTGGCCTGCTGGGCATCGCCCTGACCGATTGCATCACCACCGATGCGTTTCTCAGCGATTTCGACCTGTACTTCGCCAAGCTCTTCGACGGCCTGCGCCACGACTCCGGTGACCCGGTGCAATGGGCCGAAAAGGCAATCGCCCACTATCACAAGCTGGGGATCGAGCCGATGAGCAAGACCCTGGTGTTCTCCGACAGCCTGTCGCTGCCCAAGGCGCTGGAGATTTTCCGCGCGCTGCGTGGTCGGATCAATGTGAGCTTCGGCATCGGCACCAACCTGACCTGTGATATTCCAGGTGTGGAACCGATGAGCATCGTGCTTAAAATGACTGCCTGTAATGGCCAGCCCGTCGCGAAGATTTCCGATGAAGCGGGCAAGACCCACTGCACCGATCCGAACTTTGTCGCCTATTTGCGCCACGTTTTCAAAGTACCTGCCCTACCCAGCAAGGAGTGAATCATGCAAGCCGTACAGCGCGAGATTGCTGAACAGCTCAAGGTCCAACCACCGTTCAAGGACCAGGCCGCCCTTGAGGCGGAGGTCGCCCGGCGCGTTACCTTTATCCAGGATTGCCTGCTCAATTCAGGCCTCAAGACGTTGGTGCTGGGCATCAGCGGCGGCGTCGACTCCCTGACCGCCGGCCTGCTGGCCCAGCGTGCAATGCAAGAGTTGCGGGCTGCCAAGGGTGACGATGCGTACCGCTTTATCGCGGTGCGCCTGCCGTACGAAACCCAGTTCGACGAACACGATGCCCAGGCGTCCGTGGACTTTATCGAGCCCGACGAGCGCCACACAGTGAACATCGGCCCGGCGGTGAAATCCCTGGCCAACGAAGTGGCGGCGTTTGAAGGCAAGGCCGCAGTCTCCCGGGACTTCGTGCTGGGCAACACCAAGGCGCGCATGCGCATGGTGGCGCAGTACACCATCGCCGGCGCGGCCGGTGGTTTGGTGATCGGTACCGACCATGCGGCGGAAGCGGTGATGGGCTTTTTCACCAAGTTCGGTGATGGCGCCTGCGACCTGGCGCCGCTGAGCGGGCTGGTGAAGAACCAGGTGCGTGCGATTGCCCGGCACTTTGGTGCTCCGGAATCGCTGGTAGAGAAGATCCCGACGGCCGACCTGGAAGACCTGTCGCCGGGCAAGCCGGACGAAGCGTCCCATGGCGTGACCTATGCCGAGATCGACGCGTTCCTGCACGGCGAGCCGGTGCGCGAGGAGGCCTTCAAGATCATCTGCGACACCTATCGCAAGACCGAGCACAAGCGGGTGATGCCGTTTGCACCCTGATCTGACGTAGCGGCTCATTCTGGCAAAAGGGCTTGCTGTGGCGAGGGAGCTTGCTCCCGCTGGGGCGCGAAGCGGCCCCTGAAACCTGCTTACTGCTTTTTCTGATGCTACGCGGTGAGCTTATTGGGGCTGCTCCGCAGCCCAGCGGGAGCAAGCTCCCTCGCCACAAGAGCAGCCTGCCTACAGGCAAAAAAAGCGCCCCGAAGGGCGCTTTTTTTTGCCTGAAGATTGCTTACTTCAGGGTCACAGTGCCTTTCATCATCGAGATGTGGCCTGGGAACGAGCAGAAGAACGCGTAGTCAGTGCCTGCCGCCAGCTTCGACACATCGAAGGTCACGGAGTCTTTCTCGCCGGCACCGATGATCTTGGTGTGGGCGATGATGCGGGTGTCGCCGTCTTTCAGGTAGTTCTTGTCGATGCCGGCAGCCATGCCGTCGCTGGCGATGCCAGGCATGTCGGCGGCGGAACTCAGCACCCAGTTATGGCCCATGACGTTTTTCGGCAAGCTGCCGGAGTGGGTCAACTCAACGGTGAACGTCTTGCAGCTCTTGTCGATTTCGATGGCCTTGGTGTTGAAGGACATCTGGTCAGTGGAGTCGACAGTGACCTTGCACTCTGCAGCAAGCAACTGGCCGCTAGCCAGAGTCAGCAGGGAAACAGCAACGAGTTTGGCAAACATGTGAATCTCCAGGGCAGGGTTTAAAAAACGCATATTGCGACAAGGGTGCCTGAGTCAGGCAGGACTTCATATGATCTGTATCAACAGATTGTATACAACTTTAGGCTATCAGACTCATCGACACAATCTACCGGCCAAAGTGCGGGTGCCGGCCTATGATCGGTCCATCACCCATCCGGAGTCCCAGCCATGCACCTCAATAGTCTGTTCCGCAGCCTGCTTGCCGCCTATGCCTGTGGTGCCAGCGGCACCTGCGAAACACCTCAACGCGAGGTTTAATCCTTTGAGAGACGCAAGCCAGCCTTTACTCTTTAGCCACAACTGAGTGGAGTCAGGTATGTCCTTGAAGTCTGTCTGTGTGTTTTGCGGTGCCAGCAGCGGCACCAACCCGGCCTACCGTGAAGCAGCCGTGGCCCTCGGGCGCGCGCTGGCCAAGCGCAAGCTGACCCTGGTGTACGGCGGCGGCGCCGTGGGCCTGATGGGTATCGTCGCCGATGCGGCGCTGGAAGCCGGCGGCGAGGTGATCGGAATTATTCCCGAAAGCCTGAAAAACCTCGAAATCGGCCACAAAGGCCTGACCCGCCTGGAAGTGGTCGACGGCATGCACGCCCGCAAGGCACGCATGGCCGAACTGAGCGACGCCTTTATTGCGCTGCCGGGCGGCCTGGGCACCCTGGAAGAACTGTTCGAAGTCTGGACCTGGGGCCAGCTCGGCTACCACGGCAAACCGCTGGGTTTGCTCGAAGTGAACGGTTTTTACCGCAAGTTGACCGATTTTCTTGATCATATCGTCGGCGAAGGCTTCGTCCGGGCACCGCATCGTGCCATGCTGCAAATGAGCGAATCGCCGGCTGAGCTGCTTGACGTACTGGATGCCTGGCAACCGCTGGTCCTGCCCAAATGGGTGGACCAAAAACCCGATTAACCCTTGGGACGCGATTAAAGGCAGAATACGCGCCGCTCAACCTCACCTTCGACCCCAGAGGATCGCCCATGGCAAAACCTAATTACTCCTTCGCCAAACGTCAGAGAGACTTGGCCAAAGAGCAGAAGAAAGAGGAAAAGCTGCAGCGCAAGAAAATTGCAGCCGACGAAGAAGCCGGTGCACTGAACCCGGATGCTGAAGGTACAGTGGCTACAGACGAAACCGAAGCACCGAAAGACGCTGAATAGGTGATCGTTCCCACGCTCCGCGTGGGAATGCATCCTGGGGCGCTCTGCGTCCCGATTTGAGATATGCGCAGGGTGACGCAGAGCGTCACAACAGGCATTCCCACGCGGAGCGTGGGAACGATCTTGTGCATTACTCCAGCGGCATCACCGTCACCCGCACTTCCGGGTCATGGCTCCCTCCCCCCAGAATCACCCCCCGCAACGGCGAAACATCGGAAAAGTCCCGGCCCCAGGCCAGGGTGATGTGTTCCAGTGCCGGCTGCACATTGTTGGTCGGGTCAAAATCCACCCAACCCGACACCGGGCAAAACACCGACACCCACGCGTGGGACGCATCCGCGCCGATCAACCGTGGTTGGCCGGGCGGTGGCTGGGTCAGCAGGTAACCGCTGATATACCGCGCCGCCAGGCCCCGGGAACGCAGGCACGCGAGCATCAGGTGGGCGAAGTCCTGGCACACGCCGCGCCGGCGCTCCAGCACTTCCACCAACGGCGTGGCGACCTGGGTGGCTTCGGCATCGAAAGTAAATTCGCTGAAGATCTTCTGCATCAGCGCCTGCACACCCAACAGCAACGGACGACCAGCCGGGAAACAGTCTTCGGAGAACTCGACGAAGCTTTTCTTCAAATGCACATAGGGCGATTCGAACCGATAGCGGCACGCCTCGATCACTTCGGCCGACAGCGGCTGGCTGCTGTAGGTCAGGCCGTTGCGGGTCTGGTCCCAGGCCGGCGACAGGCTGAAATCCAGCAGCGGCCGCGCCAACACCTCCACTGTCAGCCCGGCGTTCACCAGCAGTTCATCATGGGGCCGCTCGAATGCCAGCCGGGTGATCGGGTTGCCGAACACATCCAGTTCATCCCGGCGCGAGGTCGGTTCTGGGCTGATCTCCAGTTGCTGCGAGCTGCAGCGCTGCCAGGCGCAAGGCCGCGGCCACAGGTGCGCCAGCTGCTGGGCCAGGGACACCGGGCTGTCGTAGTGGTAGTGGGTATCGTGGAAAATCTGGTAGCGGGCACTCATCACACAGACACCGTTTGCTGGCTGACATCGTCCACATGGGCAAAATGGCGCAAGGCCAGGCGATCCGAGACTTGCCCACTTTCATCGGCCACCGCTTGCAGCAGGTCGGCCAGGCCATCCAGCGCGGCACGCACACTGGACTCGCCGAACAGCGGGTTCTCCAGGCAGCCCAGGTCAAAGCGCGCCAGGCGCTCCACCAACGGCGCCAGCCCGGTTTCCCGGGGCACGCCGAAATCGTCATTCAAGCGGCGCAAGGTGCGGCTCACCAGTTTCAGCTGGAACAGCACTGCGTGGGGGTTTTGCTCATCCAGCAGCAACAGGTCCAGCACCGGAATCAGCTGCGGTACCGCGAGGTAGCGCGAACGATAGGTGATGCTGCTGTTGCCCAGCTCCAGCAACCACTCCAGCCCGGCCTGATCGAACACCGCCACGCCGCGCAGGAACGCCGCCAGGCTGCTGCTGAGAAACTGCAGGCGCTCGATGCGCCGGCCCATCATCAGGAAGCGCCAGCCTTCGTCGCGGGTCATGTCGTCAAGGGCAAAGCCCGACAGCGCGGCCAGGGACATCACCAGGCGGTTGAGGAAATCCAGCAGTTCGCCGAAGTCCGGCTCTTCGCTTTCCAGGTCCAGGGCTTCGCGCTGCAACTCCACCAGCGCCTGCCAGTTTTCCCGGGACAGCTTGCCGCGCACCTGGGACGCCGCCCACTGCAAGCGCTGCAAGTTGGCCCGCAGGCTCGACGGCCAGTCGTCACCGAGCAACGCCGCCTGAAGCCGCTCAGGCAACTCGCCCTCCTCCGGCAACAGTCGCAGGTTCTCACCCAGTTCAACCGCCGCCTGCAGCGCCAGCGGGTCGTCTCCGTCGACATAGCGGGCGAGGACGATCCGCAACCAGCGCGCACTGTCATCACAGCGCTCGCAATAACGGCCAAACCAGAACAGGTTTTCCACCACCCGCGACGGCAGGTACGGATCACGCCGCACCAGGTCATGGGCGCCGATGGCCCGTTGGGCGCGCCATTGCTCGGTGCCATGGGCACGTTCGCCGAGCACCCAGGTGTCCTTGCTCGCACCGCCACGCTGCATCGACACCACTTCGGCATCGGCATCGGCGGCCACACGGGTCAGGCCACCGGGCAGTACCCGATAACCGTCGGCGCTGGCTACGGCGTACACACGCATGCCGATGGCGCGGTGCTGAAGGTGATCGTCAACGGTGTGCCAGACCGGCGCCTGGGACAACTGCGCAAGTTCCTGGGCGACATAGGCGTAAGGCCGCGCGCGCATGCGCTCAGCCAGGGCCTCGCGTTGTTCGTCGTTCAAGTCGCGGCCAAATACCGGGGTAAAGCTTTGCGACGGAAACGCCGGCTTGATCAGCAGCTCCGGCAGTTTCTCCAGGGCTTCGGCCAGCACCGGCGGCTCACCGCACCACCAGGTCGCGATGGACGGCAGGATCAGCTCTTCGCCAAACAGGAATTGATTGATCTTCGGCAGAAATCCCAACAGGCCAGGGGATTCCAGCACGCCACTGCCCAGGGCGTTGGCCACCAGCACATTGCCCTGGCGCACGGCATCCAGCAGGCCGGGCACGCCGAGGGCCGAGTCGGTGCGCAGTTCCAGCGGGTCGCAGAAGTCGTCGTCCAGGCGGCGCATGATCGCGTGCACCCGGCGCAGGCCGCTGAGGGTCTTGAGGTACACCGTGGCGTCGCGCACGGTCAGGTCGCCGCCTTCCACCAGCGGGTAGCCAAGCTGGCGGGCGAGGTACAGATGCTCGAAATAGCTTTCGTTGAAACGGCCCGGGGTCAGCAGCACGATCAGCGGTGGCTGGTCGTCGCTCGGCGCCTGGCGGGCCAGGGTTTCCTGCAGGGTGCGGAAGAACCCGGTGAGGTGCTGCACCTGCAAGTCGCGGTACAGGTCCGGGAAGGCGCGGGACACGATGGTGCGGTTTTCCAAAGCATAACCGGCGCCGGACGGGGCCTGGGTCCGGTCGGCGGTGACCCACCAGCGGCCATCCGGCGTACGCGCCAGGTCCACGGCGTACAGGTGCAGGAACGCGCCGTCGGGCGGCTGGATCCCCTGGCACGGCCACAGGAAATTGTTATGGCCGAACACCAGTTCTGCCGGCAGCAAGCCTTCGGCGATCAAGCGTTGCGGGCCGTAGAGGTCGGCCAGTACTGCATTCAGCAGGCGCGCACGCTGGGCGATGCCGGCGGAGAGTTGCTTCCATTCATCGGCGGCCAGCACGTGGGGCAGCAGGTCCAGCTCCCAGGGGCGATCGGCGCCCTTGGGGTCGGCGTAGACGTTGTAGGTCACGCCGTTTTCCTGGATCTGCCGAGTCAGCAAGGCTTGGCGCTGGGCCAGTTGCGCCGGGGTGCTGCGTTGCAAGTGATCGAGCAGCCGCTGCCAATGGGCGCGAACCGCGCCGCTGTCGTCCAGCAGTTCGTGATAAGTGCCCGCGGTCAGCGGGTAACGGTCGAGCAAGTCGGGCATGGAACGCTCGGCAGAGGCAAGGGAAGTCAGATTAATTTACAAACACTGCAAATCCAGTGTGCAAGCAGGCTTGTGTGGGAGCTGGCTTGCCTGCGATGCAAGCACCTCGGAGTCTCTGTTAAACCGAGGTGATGCTATCGCAGGCAAGCCAGCTCCCACACAAACCCTGCTCCCACATTTTGAATCGCATTTAGTCATTCTTATTGGAGAAGCGCCGCAAATCCAGGGTCATCGGCAATTCATCATTGATCACCACACTCGGCACCGGCAATTTCCCGGGGCTGTGTCCCAAGCGGAAAAACCGCGCCATCCGCCGGCTTTCAGCTTCATTGGCATTCACCGGCAGGCTGTCGTAATTGCGCCCGCCCGGATGGGCGACATGGTACTGGCAACCGCCCAGCGAGCGCTGCATCCATGTGTCCAAAAGATCGAACACCAGTGGCGCATGCACCGGGATCGTTGGCTGCAGGCAGTTGGCCGGTTGCCAGGCGCGATAACGCACGCCAGCCACAAACTCGCCGACACGCCCGGTGGGTTGCAGCGGCACCGGGATGCCATTGCAGGTCAGCAGGTAACGCTGGGGCGGCAGGCCACTCAACTTGACCTGCAGGCGCTCCAGGGACGAATCCACGTAACGCACCGTACCGCCCACCGCACCCTCTTCGCCCAGCACATGCCAGGGCTCAAGGGCCTGGCGCAATTCCAGTTCGATGCCGCTGACGGCGTAGTCACCGACCTTGGGAAAACGGAACTCCAGGTGCGCGGCAAACCATTCGGCCCGCAGCGGATAACCGGCAGCGTTCAGCTCGACGATCACGTCGGCAAAATCCTGCTCGATAAAGTGCGGCAGCAGGAAGCGGTCATGCAGCTCTGTGCCCCAGCGCGCCAGCTTCGGCGGCGCATAGGGTTCACGCCAGAACCGCGCGACCAGTGCCCGCAGCAGCAACTGCTGGGTCAGGCTCATGCGGGCATGGGGCGGCATTTCAAAGGCACGCAATTCCAGCAGGCCCAGGCGGCCGGTGGCACCGTCCGGCGAGTAGAGCTTGTCGATGCAGAACTCGGCGCGGTGGGTATTGCCAGTGACGTCGATCAGCAGGTTGCGCAGCAGGCGGTCCACCAACCATGGCGGGCATTCTTCGCCCGCTTCGGGCATCTGCGCGAAGGCGATTTCCAGCTCATACAGCGCATCGTTGCGCGCTTCGTCGACCCGTGGTGCCTGGGAAGTCGGGCCGATGAACAGGCCGGAAAACAGGTAGGACAATGACGGATGGTTATGCCAATAGCTGATCAGGCTGCGCAGCAGATCGGGACGCCGCAGGAACGGCGAATCCTTGGGCGTAGCGCCACCGAGCACAAAGTGGTTACCGCCGCCGGTGCCGGTGTGGCGCCCGTCGATCATGAATTTTTCTGTGGTGAGGCGGGTTTGCCGGGCTTCTTCGTAGAGAAACTCGGTGCGTTCCACCAACTCGTCCCAGGTGGCGGACGGCTGCACGTTGACCTCGATCACACCCGGATCCGGCGTCACCCGGAAGTTGCTCAGGCGTGGGTCGCTCGGCGGCTCATAACCTTCCAGCAACACCGGGCAATGCAGTTCTTCGGCGGTGGCTTCGATGGCGGCCACCAGTTCCAGGTAATCCTCGACCCGTTCCAGCGGCGGCATGAACAGGTACAGGCGGCCGTCCCGTGCCTCGGCGCACAGGGCGGTGCGGGTCAGCCAGTCGGCAGACTCGTCGATCTTCGGGATACGGTCTTGGCTGGCAGCTGCCTCGCCATGGCTTTGCAGTTGTGAGGTGGTCGGCAGGTCTGCCAGGTCCTGATTGGGATCGGTGGGGTGTACGAACGGATAGTCCGCCGCCGTTACCCACGGTTGCGAGGCCAGTGGCAGGCGATAACCCAACGGTGAATCGCCCGGCACCAGGCGGCAATGGTTGTCCCGCAGGTACCAGCGCCCGCTCTGCCAGCGGTCATTGGCCGCCGTGCGCGCCAGCGGCAGCACCTGGCCGATGACTTTATCCAGGCCCTGGCTGAAGACCTTGCGCAGGCGCTCGCGCTCAAGCTTGTCCTCCAGGCGCGGATCTTCGGCGCTGACGTTTTGCGGCAAGGCGCCTTCGCGCCACAGGTAATAGAAATTGTCTTCGTAGGCCGGAAATACAAACTGCGCGGGCAGTTTCAGGCGCTCGGCAACGCTGGCCAGAAAACGCCCGGCCATCATGCCATCGGCGCCGTAGCTTTGCTGCTCATCGGCGATCAGCGCGCTGTTGTGCCAGATCGGCACGCCGTCGCGGCGCCAGTAGCAGTTGAGGGACCAGCGCGGCAGTTGCTCGCCGGGGTACCACTTGCCCTGGCCGAAATGCACCAGGCCCTTGGGTGCGTAGTGCTTGCGCATGCGCTGGAACAGCTCGGCGGACAGCCGGCGTTTGTCCGGGCCCAGGGCGGCGGTGTTCCATTCGGCGCCGTCGGGGTCGTCGATGGAAACGAAGGTGGGTTCGCCGCCCATGGTCAGGCGTACGTCGTCCTTGTGCAGGTCACCGTCGATCTGCCGGCCCAGGGCCTGGATCGCCAGCCACTGCTCTTCGGTGTAGGGCTTGGTAACCCTGGGGGCTTCCCAAATCCGCTCCACGGACATCTCGTGGGTAAATTCGCACTCGCAGGGTTCCACCAGGCCACTGATGGGCGCCGCGGAAGAAGGATCAGGACTACAGGCCAACGGGATATGACCTTCACCGGCGAACAAACCGGAGGTGGCATCGAGGCCGATCCAGCCGGCGCCGGGCAAATACACTTCGCACCAGGCGTGCAGGTCGGTGAAATCCACCTCGGTGCCGGACGGGCCGTCGAGGGCTTTGACGTCGGCGGTCAGCTGGATCAGATAACCGGACACAAATCGTGCCGCCAACCCAAGGTTGCGCAGCAGTTGCACCAGCAACCACGCCGAATCCCGGCAGGAACCGGAGGCGTTTTCCAGGGTGAATTCCGGAGTTTGTACCCCCGGCTCCATGCGGATCAGGTAGCCGATGTCGGCGGCCAGACGCTGATTCAGGCCCACCAGGAAATCCACCGCCGGCAACGGCGTGCGGTCGATACCCGCCAGATACGCGGCGAATCTCGGGGTCAGCGGCAATGTTTCGAGGTACGGCGCCAGCTCGCGCTGCTCATCGGCGGCGTAGCTGAACGGGATTTTTTCGGCGTAGGGTTCCAGGAAGAAATCGAACGGATTGAATACCGCCATCTCCGCGACCAAGTCGACTTCGATGCGCAGCTCATCAGTTTTTTCCGGGAACACCAGACGCGCCAGGTAATTGCCCTGGGGATCTTGTTGCCAATTGATGAAGTGCTGTTCCGGCAGCACCTTCAGCGCGTAGGAAAGAATCCGCGTGCGGCTATGGGCCGCCGGACGCAGACGAACAATCTGTGGGCCGAGTTCGACCGCGCGGTCGTAGCGGTAATGCGTAACGTGGTGCAACGCGACATGAATCGACACGGCGGCCTCCTGCGAGCCAGGGCATGGAAACAAAGCGCGCAAGACTTATGCCAGAGCAGTGGTCATTGCGCTTTATCGTGGGACCCGGTGCAGTACAGCACCAAAACGGCGCGATGGCCGCCGTCGTGGTGCGAGGGTTGCACATATTTGTGGCGGGAGTGTGAGGGTGGGTGGTGAATCTACCCAGTCAACGGGCTTTGTGCCTGGCGATCACGGCTTCACGCAGGTGGCGCACTTCGACCAGTTTCTGGCGCATTTCGCGGTGGCGCTTGCTGTTAAGCACCAGCAGCGCCAGCAACGGCAACAGCACGCTCATGCCATAAATAAATGGATGCGGTCGGTACTCGATCGTGGGCAGCACACACACAAGACAAAGCCCCAGCAACACCACCAGCGGCCACACCCATTGCGGGCGTCCGCGGGCGATCATGAAGTTGCAGTGTACGATGACCAACGTCAGAGCGATTCCGCCGAGAAAGGAGTACTTGGCGTTATCCGCCAGGGGAAGGTCCCGGAAATAGCTGTCAAAAAACAAAGGCACCGCGAAGACCAGGGAAAATACCGCTGCAAATATCGCCCCCATGAAAACCGGAAAGTACCGGGATAGAAAGGCACGAATGCTCGGTGCTTGGTTCATTGCTCAATCTCCTCGTATAGACCTACGGCAATGGTTCGGACATTCCCGGAGAGCGCACTGCCCGTGAAGCCAATCGAGGCGCCCAACGCATCCTGTATTTGCGTGACCGTTGCGTGCTTGACCTGTGTGGGCGTGAAGCGCTTGGGCAGCTCACCTGACAACTGTCGCAACTTGAGCATCTTCGAGCTCAAGCGAGGGTCGTTAATGCTCAGCAACTCCTTGGTCAGTTTGGCGCGCTCTTGTCGATTCAAGCCTTTCAGTACCTCCCGAACACTTTTGCCGGTGGTCGCCTTATTCAGCCGGACCAACTTGAGGGTGGTGAGTGACGATGCACCGACTCCGACCAACGATGCGGCGTCCAACGCGATCATCGTGTATTGATACCATTCCTCGCCGTCGAGCTCGTCGTTGCGCGACGGATTTCTTATTTCGTTGACGGTCCGGTAGCCACCGGCAAAACACTGAACGGTACTGGCTGCCGCAGCGGTGTAGCCGAGGGCTGCGACCACCGTACTGGCACCCGCCGAAAACGGTATCGCGACAGAGCCGCTGAGCACCACTACCCAGCCGATGACTGCACCGGCACACGACAGCGTGGTGTTGATCGCTTCACCCACCAGCCGCGATTCACGGGGATTGTCTTGCACCTGCTGGGCGAACTGCGCCGGCGCTATGTACCGCTGCGCTTCCCGCAGGATCACGCGTTTGGGCGCAATGCTGCAGATGGGTTGGAATTCGCGCAGGGTCACGATGTTGAAGTCAGCATCGATATACACCACACCCGCCCCCACAATGCCGGGGTCGGCGTCGATGGCGGCAAACAGGCGTGGCAGGTTGATCTGGCTTTCGATGCGCTGGCGGGCCATGAACTGGGAGCGGTTGGAGTCCATGCCGATGCCAAGCAGGGGGCTGCTCATGGGGGTGTTCTTCCTTGAAATGGGTGGTGTCTGAACTGGCGCTTTCGCGAGCAAGCCCGCTCCCACATTCGACCGCATTCTCATGCTGAAACCCGGTCACATGTGGGAGCTGGCTTGCCTGCGATGGCGCTCGAATGGGCGCCACCTTAACAAACAGGCTACCCACCCGCTAGAAAGCAAAACGCCAGCACGAGGCTGGCGTTTTGCGTTTCAGGCGGCGATCAACGCGGCACCACCGGCTTGCGGGCTGGCTTCTTGCCTTTGCCCTTGGCGGCGTCGGTGCGCTCCTTGGCGGCCTGCTTGTTGCGCGCCATGGCCGCGGCCTTGGCTTGCTCACGCTTGTCCCAAGGGTTGCTGCCATCACTGCCACGCGGCGGCAGGCCGGTATGCTGGGTGAGGATCCTGGTGGTGGTTTCCTTCGCAACCTTGTGGCTGCCAGCCGGCGTCGAGTTTTTGCGACGGGCGCTCTGGTAGCTGTCGGTGGACGGTTGGTGCAACGGGATCAGTTGCTCCTTGCCCGGCCCGATCAGGTCGGCACGGCCCATGCGAGTCAATGCTTCACGCAGCATCGGCCAGCCCTTCGGGTCGTGGTAGCGCAGGAAGGCCTTGTGCAGGCGGCGCTGTTCTTCGCTCTTGACGATGGTCACCGCGTCGCTCTTGTAGGTGACCTTGCGCAGCGGGTTCTTGCCCGAGTGGTACATCGCCGTGGCGGTGGCCATTGGCGACGGGTAGAACGCCTGCACCTGGTCGGCGCGGAAGCCGTTGCCCTTGAGCCACAGGGCCAGGTTCATCATGTCTTCATCGGTGGTGCCCGGGTGGGCGGCGATGAAGTAAGGAATCAGGTACTGCTCCTTGCCCGCTTCCTTGGTGTACTTCTCGAACATGCGCTTGAACTTGTCATAGCTGCCGATGCCCGGTTTCATCATCTGGTTGAGCGGACCTTCCTCGGTGTGTTCCGGGGCGATCTTCAGGTAACCACCGACGTGGTGGGTCACCAGCTCCTTCACGTACTCCGGCGACTCGACCGCGAGGTCGTAGCGCAGCCCGGAAGCGATCAGGATCTTCTTCACACCCGGCAACGCACGGGCGCTGCGGTACAGCTGGATCAACGACGAGTGGTCGGTGTTCAGGTTCGGGCAGATGCCCGGGAACACGCAGGATGGCTTGCGGCACGCGGATTCGATTTCCGGGCTCTTGCAGGCAATGCGGTACATGTTCGCGGTCGGGCCGCCGAGGTCGGAAATGACGCCGGTGAAGCCTGGCACCTTGTCGCGGATCTCTTCGATTTCGCGAATGATCGACTCTTCGGAACGGTTCTGGATGATTCGGCCTTCGTGCTCGGTGATCGAGCAGAAGGTGCAGCCGCCGAAGCAGCCACGCATGATGTTCACCGAGAAGCGGATCATGTCGTAGGCCGGGATCTTTTCCTTGCCGTACGCCGGGTGTGGAACACGGGCGTAAGGCATGCCGAACACGTAGTCCATTTCTTCGGTAGTCATGGGAATGGGCGGCGGGTTGAACCACACATCCACTTCGCCGTGCTTCTGTACCAGCGCGCGGGCGTTGCCCGGGTTGGTTTCCAGGTGGAGCACGCGGTTGGCGTGGGCATACAGCACCGAGTCGCCACGGACTTTTTCCACGGACGGCAGACGGATCACGGTCTTGTCACGGGTCATGCGTGGGCTGGCCAGGATCTGTACCACCTTGGCCTCTTCCGGGTCTTCCACCGGGCCCTTTTCCTGCTCGATGGCGCAGGCCTGGGTGTCCTGGGTATTCACGTACGGGTTGATGATCTTGTCGATCTTGCCCGGACGGTCGATACGGGTGGAGTCCACCTCGTACCAGCCTTCAGGCGTGTCACGGCGAATGAACGCAGTGCCGCGCACGTCGGTGATGTCTTCGATCTTGTGGCCCCACGACAGGCGCTGGGCGACTTCGACGATGGCCCGCTCGGCGTTGCCGTACAGCAGGATATCGGCACAGGCGTCGATCAGGATCGAGTTGCGTACACGGTCCTGCCAGTAGTCGTAGTGGGCGATGCGGCGCAGGGAGGCTTCGATGCCGCCGAGCACGATCGGCACGTGCTTGTAGGCTTCCTTGCAGCGCTGGCTGTAGACCAGGCTCGCGCGGTCCGGACGTTTGCCGGCCATGCCGCCTGGGGTGTAGGCGTCATCGGAGCGGATTTTCTTGTCGGCGGTGTAGCGGTTGATCATCGAGTCCATGTTGCCGGCCGCGACGCCGAAGAACAGGTTCGGCTCGCCGAGCTTCATGAAGTCGTCTTTGGACTGCCAGTTGGGCTGGGCAATGATCCCGACGCGAAAGCCCTGGGACTCCAGCAGCCGGCCGATGATTGCCATGCCGAACGACGGATGGTCCACGTACGCGTCACCGGTGACGATGATGATGTCGCATGAATCCCAGCCAAGCTGATCCATCTCCTCCCTGCTCATCGGCAGGAATGGCGCAGGACCGAAACATTCGGCCCAGTACTTGGGATAGTCAAATAACGGCTTGGCTGTTTGCATGACGGTGACCGGTGTTGAGATGAAAAATCGCGGGCGCGGAATATAGCACAAAATTTGACCAATTCCGACCTTTGCAGTCGGAATTGGCGGGCAGCGCTTTTACTCGTCTTCGAAGTTATAGCTGCCCGGCGCCAGGTTCTCGAAGCGGGTGTATTTACCGATGAAGGCCAGGCGCGTGGTGCCGATTGGCCCGTTACGCTGTTTACCGATAATGATTTCAGCGATGCCTTTATGCTCGGTCTCCGGGTGATACACCTCGTCCCGGTATACGAACATGATCACGTCAGCATCCTGCTCGATCGCTCCGGATTCCCGCAAGTCGGAGTTGATCGGGCGTTTGTTCGGACGCTGCTCAAGAGATCGGTTGAGCTGCGACAGGGCAACCACCGGGCAGTTGAATTCCTTGGCCAGGGCTTTCAACGAGCGGGAAATCTCGGAAATCTCGTTGGTCCGGCTGTCACCGCTGGAGCCCGGGATCTGCATCAACTGCAGGTAGTCGATCATGATCAGGGCAATATCGCCGTGCTCACGCACCAGGCGTCGGGTACGCGCGCGCATTTCCGACGGGCTGATGCCCGCGGTGTCATCGATAAACAGCTTGCGATCGTTGAGCAGGTTGACCGCCGAGGTCAGCCGCGGCCAGTCGTCGTCTTCCAGGCGGCCGGCACGCACCTTGGTCTGGTCGATGCGGCCCAGGGACGACAACATACGCATGATCAGCGATTCGCCTGGCATCTCCAGGGAGTAAACCAGTACGGCCTTGTCGCTGCGCAACACGGCGTTTTCCACCAGGTTCATGGCGAAGGTGGTTTTACCCATGGACGGACGGCCGGCGACGATGATCAAGTCGGCTGGCTGCAGGCCGCTGGTCATGCCGTCGAGGTCGGTGTAGCCGGTGGACAGGCCGGTGATGGCGTTGTCGGTGTTGAACAAGGTGTCGATACGGTCGATGGCCTTGGTCAGCAAGTCGTTGACGCTGACCGGGCCGCCGGTTTTCGGCCGGGCCTCGGCGATCTGGAAGATCTGCCGTTCGGCTTCGTCGAGAATCTCTTCGGCGGTGCGGCCTTCCGGGTTGAACGCGCTGTCGGCGATCTCGGTGGCGATGCCGATCAACTGGCGCAACGTGGCCCGCGCACGGACGATCTGCGCATAGGCCTTGATGTTGGCAACCGATGGCGTGTTTTTCGCCAGCTCGCCCAGGTAACCCAGGCCGCCCACTTGGGACGTCTGGCCTTCCTTGTCCAATTGCTCGGCCAGGGTCACCACGTCGATCGGTGAGTTCTGGTCGGCCAGCTTGGCAATGGCGCGGAAGATCAGGCGGTGGTCATGACGGTAGAAATCGCCGTCCGAGACTTGATCCAGCACGCGTTCCCAGGCGTTGTTGTCCAGCATCAAGCCACCGAGCACGGCCTGTTCGGCCTCGATGGAATGCGGCGGCACCTTCAGGGCAGCGGTTTGCAGGTCATATTGCTCAGGAGCGGAGATATCGTTCATGGCCACTTGGAATAGTTGGAGAATCTGGGGCTACAGAAAAACAAAAGGCACGACCTGTGAACAGGATCGTGCCCGATGTTAACTGCCTGGCACGCGAGGTGCCAGTCAGTTAGGTGTTGCTTAAGCTGCTACCACAACAACGCGTACGGTTGCTTCGACTTCAGCGTGCAGGTGCACGGCTACATCGAATTCGCCAACGTTGCGGATGGTGCCGTTCGGCAGACGAACTTCGCTCTTCTGCACTTCAACGCCGGAGGCGGTCAGTGCATCAGCGATGTCGTGGGTGCCGATCGAACCGAACAGCTTGCCTTCGTCACCGGCGGTGGCAGTGATAGTCACTTCCAGCTCAGCCAGTTGGGCAGCGCGAGTTTCGGCCGAAGCTTTTTTGTCTGCTGCTGCTTTTTCCAGCTCGGCACGACGCTCTTCAAACGCAGCCAGGTTGGCAGCGGTTGCAGCGGTGGCTTTGCCGTATGGCAGCAGGTAGTTACGACCGTAGCCGGCCTTAACGTTCACTTTGTCGCCCAGGTTGCCCAGGTTGGCGACTTTTTCCAGAAGGATCAGTTGCATGTGAAAATCCTCTAACTTTTAACCTTCACCGTTCGCGTTATCGGCGTCTTTCGGCGCCAGACGACCGCGAAAATCAATCAGGCCGTCGACAATGGCCAAGACCACGAGTAACGGATAGATCAGCTGCATGAACAGCAACAGCGTCACGTACAACCCCACCAGCCAGAATCTGCCCAGTCGCTTTTGCGC
The DNA here is from genome assembly GCF_037094675.1 of Pseudomonas sp. KK18. NCBI lineage: Bacteria > Pseudomonadati > Pseudomonadota > Gammaproteobacteria > Pseudomonadales > Pseudomonadaceae > Pseudomonas > Pseudomonas sp. KK18. The sequence goes on along the minus strand of NZ_CP146605.1, from coordinate 649,348 downwards.
CACCAGCCCATGAATCAGGGACAGGCCGGCGAATACCAGCGGTACGCTGCACAACGGCACCAACAGCGCCAGGCCAAAAGTCGGCCCGACCACCATGAACGCCAGCAGCAACATCGCCGGTCCAGCGGGGATTCTGATACTGCGAAACTCGCGACCAAAACCACCCGGGTTATACAACAACGCCTGCCAGTAACGCCCAAGAATCAGGCTCAGCAAGCTGACAATCTGCAACAGTGCCGCTATCAGGCCGGTAAGCATCGGTGCAACCACTGACGCAAAGCGCGCTCGCTCCTCTACCGATAACTGCTGGTAGAGATCCCCGAGGGCCAGCGGCAGGATCTTGATGATCTCCTGCGCCAGCGCCTCGATTTGCGGGCGGAAAGCCGCGCCAAGCGCCAGTGAATACACCAACCCCAATGCCACGCTGACCAGCAGCGTACGGACCCAGGACTCACTTGCGCGCAAAACCAACGCAAGGGTCGATGAACCGAGCAGTACCAGAAGTACCCGTGGATCATCGAATTTCAACCACCAGACCAAGGCCGGCAGTATCCCCAGGGCAAGAACGCCAAGGGCGTCCTTCAAACCGCGCCGCAGAAGCACAAGGCAACCCGCGGCAGCACCCAACCAATACAACAACGGCAATGCTGCACATCCAGCCACTACCAGAGTGGCCTGCACACGACCGCGCATGATGAACTCAGCTAAGGCGCGCATGCATTCAATCCCTTACTACTTGTCGACTGCCCGGTCTCAGCGGCCGTGGCTGTCGGTGTAGGCCAGCAGGGCCAGGAAGCGGGCGCGCTTGATAGCGGTGGCCAGCTGACGCTGATAACGAGCTTTGGTACCGGTGATGCGGCTTGGAACAATTTTGCCGGTCTCGGATACGTAGGCTTTCAGAGTGTTGAGATCTTTGTAATCGATCTCCTTCACGTCTTCAGCGGTGAAGCGGCAGAATTTACGACGACGGAAGAAACGTGCCATTTGATAGGCTCCTTAAAAGGTCCGTGGATTACTCGTCAGCGTTATCGCTGTTGTCGCTGTCATCACTATCAGCGCTTTCAGCGCCTTCGTGCTCAGGACGGTCGCGACGCTCACGGCGCTCACTGCGGTTTTCTTCAGCCTTGAGCATCTCGGATTGGCCGGTAACGGCTTCTTCGCGACGGATGACCAGGTTACGGATCACTGCATCGTTGTAGCGGAAGTTGTCTTCCAGCTCGGCCAGGGCCTTGCCAGTGCACTCAACGTTCAGCATCACGTAGTGAGCCTTGTGAACATTGTTGATTGCGTAGGCCAGTTGACGACGGCCCCAATCTTCCAGACGGTGGATTTTGCCGCCGTCTTCTTCGATCAGCTTGGTGTAACGCTCTACCATGCCGCCGACTTGCTCGCTTTGATCCGGGTGGACCAAAAAGATGATTTCGTAATGACGCATGAATGCTCCTTACGGGTTGTAGCCTGCCGCTCAAAAACGGTCAGACAAGGAGTGAATGACACTTATGGATCTTGCCGAAGGGAGGCACATGCGTGCCTGCCATGAAGGCAAGGGGCGCAATTGTAGAGAAGGGGGAGAAAGGGTGCAAGGTGATTGGTGATTATTTGAACAGCCCCCATACACCACAAAAACAAATGTGGGAGGGGGCTTGCTCCCGAAAGCGATGTGCCAGTCACCAAATGCACTGACTGATACACCGTATTCGGGAGCAAGCCCCCTCCCACATTTTGACCTGCGCCAGACTTGGTTATTTCTTGGCTTTAGCCTTGGCGCCGCGCTGGCGCTGGGCTTCGAACAGGCAGACGCCCGTTGCGACTGAAACGTTGAGGCTGCTGACGCTACCGGCCATCGGCAGGTGCACCAGGTAATCGCAATGCTCGCGGGTCAGGCGACGCATGCCCTTGCCTTCGGCCCCCATGATCAGGATGGTCGGGCCGGTGAGGTCCTGGTCATAAATGCTGACCTCAGCCTCCCCCGCCGTACCCACAACCCACAGGCCGCGCTGCTGGAGTTTCTCCAGGGTACGCGCCAGGTTGGTCACGGCCACCAACGGAATCACTTCCGCAGCACCGCAGGCGACTTTACGCACGACAGGCGTCAAGGTTGCCGACTTGTCTTTAGGCACGATCACCGCCAACGCACCGGCGGCATCCGCCGAACGCAGGCAGGCGCCGAGGTTGTGCGGATCGGTCACGCCGTCGAGCACCAGCAACAGCGGTGCGCCTTCGGTGCGGTCGAGCAGCTCGTCGAGCATCGCTTCGCCCCAGACCTGGCTTGGACTGACGTCGGCTACCACGCCCTGGTGAACGCCTTCGACCCAGACGTCCATCTCGCGCCGCTCGGCCTGGCCGATGGCAACTTTGTTCTGATTGGCCAGTTCGACCAGCGCTTGAACACGCGGCTCACTGCGGCCTTCTGCCAACCACACCTGCTTGACGCGTTTCGGGTGGTGACGCAGCAATGCTTCTACGGCGTGCACGCCGTAGATTTTTTCCAGACTCATGACTTGGCCTTAGGTTTGCGCGACCCGCCGCTTTTCGCGGGGGCCGAACCCGCTTTTGGCGGGCCTTTACGGTGTTTACTCGGCTTGCTCGACGGCTTTTCCGCCTCGCGGGACTTTCCCCCAGACGCCGCTTTACCACCGCTTTTGGCTTCGTTGAGCAACTGCTGCTTCAACTCGCGGCTCTTGCGCAGCTCCGCGTTTTTCGCCGCGGCATCGCTAGGGCGGTAGGCTTCGGGGGCCTTGTCCTTGGCAGACGAACGACGCGCAGGCTTGGCTGGCGCAGGCTCGGCGACCGCCGCTTTCGCAGGAGCGCCTTTGCCTTTGCTGGCCGGGGCTGCAGTTTCGCTGCCACGTTTTTTACGGCCAGTCGGTTCAGCCGGCTTGTCAGGCATACCGAAATCGATCTTGCGCTCGTCGAGGTCGACGCGCATGACCTGCACTTCCACGGTATCGCCCAGACGGAAGCTGCGACCGGTGCGCTCACCCGCCAGGCGGTGATGCACAGGGTCGAAGTGGTAGTAGTCACCCGGCAAGGCGGTGACGTGCACCAGGCCCTCGACGTAGATGTCGGTCAGCTCGACGAACAAACCAAAACCGGTCACGGCAGTGATCACACCCGGGAACGACTCGCCCACGCGGTCTTTCATGAACTCGCACTTGAGCCAGTTCACTACGTCGCGGGTGGCTTCGTCGGCACGGCGCTCGCTCATGGAGCACTGCTCGCCCAACTGTTCCAGGGCCGCTTCGTCGTACGGATAGATCCGTGCCTTCGGAATGGTCATGGCACCAGCACGCTTGACGTGCGGGGTGTTCTGCTTGGAATGGATCACGCTGCGGATCGCCCGGTGCGTGAGCAAGTCCGGGTAACGACGAATCGGCGAGGTGAAGTGGGTGTACGCTTCGTAATTCAGGCCGAAGTGGCCCTGGTTATCGGCGCTGTACACCGCCTGGCTCAGGGAGCGCAGCATGACGGTCTGGATCACGTGGTAATCCGGACGGTCCTTGATGCTCGCGAGCAGAGCCTGGTAGTCCTTCGGCGTCGGGCCGTCCTTGCCTTTGTGCAGGGACAGGCCGAGCTCACCGAGGAACGCGCGCAGCTTCTCCAGACGCTCCGGCGGCGGGCCGTCGTGCACCCGGTACAACGCAGGAATCTCGTGCTTTTTGAGGAATTCTGCGGTGGCCACGTTGGCCGCCAGCATGCATTCCTCGATCAGCTTGTGAGCATCGTTACGGGTGGTCGGGGTGATTGCGGCGATCTTGCGCTCGGAACCGAAGACAATCCGGGTTTCCTGAGTTTCAAAGTCGATCGCGCCACGCACGTGACGAGCGCCCAACAGCACCTTGTACAGCGCGTAGAGCTGCTTGAGATGCGGCACGACATGCCCGTACTCACCGCGCAGGGCCTTGGCTTCGCTGGTTTTCGGCTGTTCCAGGATGGTGCTGACCTTGTTGTAGGTCAGGCGCGCCTGGGAGTGAATCACCGCTTCGTAGAACTGGTAGTCGGTCATTTCGCCGGTTTTCGAGATGGTCATCTCGCACACCATGGCCAAACGGTCGACTTTCGGGTTCAGGGAGCACAGTCCGTTGGACAACTGCTCAGGCAGCATCGGGATGACGCGCTCGGGGAAGTACACCGAGTTGCCGCGCACCTGGGCTTCGTTGTCCAGGGCCGAACCGATCTTCACGTAGCTGGACACGTCGGCAATCGCGACGAACAACTTCCAGCCGCCGGAGAACAGGCGCAGTTTGCCAGGCTTGGCTTCACAGTAGACCGCATCGTCGAAGTCGCGGGCATCTTCGCCGTCAATGGTGACGAACGGCAGATGACGCAGGTCGATGCGCTTCTCTTTGTCTTTTTCTTCGACTTCCGGCTTGAGCTTGGCGGCTTCTTTGAGCACAGCCTCAGGCCAGACGTGAGGGATATCGTAGGTGCGCAGCGCAACATCGATCTCCATGCCCGGCGCCATGTAGTTGCCGACCACTTCAACGATATCGCCCTGTGGCTGGAAGCGCGCAGTGGGCCAGTGGGTGATTTTCACCTCGACGAACTGGCCCACTTTGGCGGCGCCATTGCGCCCCGGGGTGATCAGCACTTCCTGCTGGACCTTGGGGTTATCCGGCACCACGAAGCCGATGCCGCCTTCTTCGAAGTAACGGCCGACGATGGACTCGTGGGCACGGGACACCACTTCGACGATCACGCCTTCACGGCGACCGCGACGGTCGAGGCCGGAAACGCGGGCCAGGGCACGGTCGCCATCGAACACCAGGCGCATTTGCGCCGGGCTCATGAACAGGTCGTCGCTGCCATCGTCCGGGATCAGGAAGCCGAAACCGTCACGGTGGCCGGCGATGCGGCCGAGGATCAGGTCGAGCTTGTCCACCGGCGCGTAGGTGCCGCGGCGGGTGTAGATCAACTGGGCATCGCGCTCCATGGCGCGCAGGCGGCGACGCAGGGCTTCGAGTTGGTCTTCGGTGGTCAGACCGAATTCTTCAACCAGCTGCTCGCGGCTAGCAGGCGAACCCCGATCGGCGAGGTGCGCCAGGATCAGTTCGCGGCTAGGAATAGGGTTTTCATATTTTTCCGCTTCACGAGCGGCCTCGGGATCGAGGGACTGCCAATCGGCCATTAGAGAGTTTTCACCTTGTCTATATGCGGGTTAGTTTGGCATACGCGTATTGAAACGGGAAATTTCAGGTGTCAACAAGCCCGTAAAAGCACTTTGTAGCCCTTGGAATGCACCTTGCGCGACCGTCGGCGAAATATTCCAGACTTTTTTCATGGCAGGGCTTTACAGCTCAAAATAGCCTCCGTATAGTGCGCGCCATCGACGACGGCAACGTTGTTGATGCTGCCCAGGTGGTGAAATTGGTAGACACGCCAGCTTCAGGTGCTGGTGATCGCAAGGTCGTGGAAGTTCGAGTCTTCTCCTGGGCACCAATTTCAAACTCAAGGTTATGCCTTGAGTCTCCAAAAACCCGCGAAAGCGGGTTTTTGCGTTTCAGGCCTTTGATTTTTAACAAGAATCTTGATTTATATTTTTGAATCAGGGGTTTACAGATCAAAAAGCCCTCCGTATAGTTCGCTCCATCAACAGCGCAAGCGTTGATAATGCCCAGGTGGTGAAATTGGTAGACACGCCAGCTTCAGGTGCTGGTGATCGCAAGGTCGTGGAAGTTCGAGTCTTCTCCTGGGCACCAAATTCAGATCAAACCCGCGAAAGCGGGTTTTTTCGTTTCCGGGGTTTGAAAACCTGACCGGTGATTTCCCCCCTCGTCCGCACTTGAGAAGTTTTATCGTTTATCCTTGTAAGGATTTGTTGCACTCAAGTGAGGAAAACCCCGGATGATGATCCGCGATACCCGTCTCAAGACATCCCTTCTGCGTGGCCTGACCATCACTCTGCTCGGCCTGACCCTGCTCTCGCCCGCTGCCTATTCTGCCGACAAGGTTGCACTGACCTTGTACAACGGCCAACACAAGGAGGTCGGCGATGAACTTGCCAAGGCCTTCGAAGCCAAGACCGGCATCCACGTCAATGTGCGCAAGGGCAGCAGCAACCAGCTGGCCAGCCAGGTCGTCGAAGAAGGTGACCGCTCCCCTGCCGACGTGATCTACACCGAAGAATCGCCGCCGCTGAATAAACTCGGCGAGCAAGGCCTGCTGGCAACCATCGACGCCAGCACCCTCGACGTCCTGCCGAAGGAATACGTGGCCGCCAACGGCGCCTGGATGGGCGTGACCGCACGCACCCGCGTCGTGGCCTTCAACCCGAAGCTGATCGCCGAGAAAGACCTGCCCAAGTCGGTACTGGATTTCGCCGGGCCCGAGTGGCAAGGCAAGGTCGGTTTCGTGCCCACCAGCGGCGCGTTCCAGGAACAAGCCGTAGCGATCATCAAGCTGCACGGTCGCGAAGCGGCTGAAGAGTGGCTGACCGGCCTGCGCGCTTTCGGCAAGGTCTACAGCAACAACATGGTTGCGCTCAAGGCCGTGGAAAATGGCGAAGTCGCCACTGTCTTGGTGAACAACTACTACTGGTTCGCCCTGAAGAAAGAAAAAACCAACCTGGATTCGCAGCTGCACTACTTCACCAACGGCGATGCCGGTGGCCTGATCACCGTGTCTGCCGCGGCTGCACTGAAATCCAGCAAGCATCCAAAGGAAGCCCAGCAACTGCTGGCATTCATGGCCAGCGAAGAAGGCCAGCGGGTGATCACCAACACTTCCGCCGAATACCCGCTGCGCAAGGGCATGGAATCCAACCGCGGCCTCAAGCCTTTCAGCGAGCTGCAACCGCCGAAAGTCACCCCTGCCGACCTGGGCAACGCCGAAGAAGCCCTGGAACTGGAACGTGACGTTGGCTTGAACTGATGAACCCATCGCTCCCCGCCCCCGCCTTGCGCGGGGGTTTTACGCCGAGACGCAAACGCCCTTCGATCTGGTTGCTGCTACCAGTCCTGCTGCTGGTAGGCCTGAGCCTGTTGCCGCTGGCGTATGTCGGCCTCAAGGCCTGGCAGGCAGGATGGGCCGAAGCGGTGCATTTGCTGTGGCGGCCCTATGTATTCGGGTTGCTGCGCAACACCCTGGCGCTGATGGTCGGCGTCACCGTGGCCTGCGGCGTGATCGGCTTGTCCCTGGCCTGGCTGCTGGAACGCAGCAACCTGCCGGGGCGGCGGATCTGGGGAGTGATCCTGTGCCTGCCGTTCGCGGTGCCGGCGTTTGTCAGCAGCTTTACCTGGGTTTCGTTAAGCGCCAACTTTGAAGGGTTGGGCGGAGCGATCCTGGTGATGACCCTGTCCAAATACCCGCTGGTGTTTCTGCCGGTGGCGGCAACCCTGCGCAATCTTGATCCATCCCTGGAAGAATCGGCCCGCACCCTCGGACTGAATCGCTGGGGCGTATTCTTTCGCATCACCTTGCCGCTGCTGTGGCCGTCGCTGCTGGCCGGGGCACTGTTGATTGCCCTGCATATGCTGGTGGAGTTCGGCGCGCTGTCGATCATCGGCTTGCAGACGTTTACCACCGCGATCTACCAGCAATTCGAGCTAGAGTTCAGCAACGCCAATGCGGCGATGCTTTCGGCGGTGCTGCTGGTGATGTGCCTGACGCTGCTCTGGCTGGAGCTGCGGGTGCGCGGCAAGGGCCGACACGTGCGTACCGGCCAGGGCGCGGCGCGGCATGCCGAACAGGTTCGACTCGGCAAATGGGCGGCGCTGGGGCAGCTGTATTGCCTGCTCCTGGCGATCATCGGCAGCGGCATTCCACTGGGCATGCTCGGTTATTGGCTGGCAGTGGGCAGTTCGGCGGCATTTCCGGTAGCCGAGATCAGCGAGGCGCTGCTTTCTTCGTTGGCGCTGTCCCTCGGCGGCGCCGCGCTTTGCCTGTTGTTTGCCGTGCCGGTGGGTTTGCTGGTGGTGCGCTACAAGGGCCAGCTCGCACTGTGGGCCGAGCGCCTGCCGTACCTGCTGCACGCCCTGCCCGGCCTGGTGATTGCGCTGACACTGGTGTATTTCGCCCTGCATTACGTACCGGCGCTGTATCAAACGTCGGCATTGCTGCTGATCGCTTATGCGCTGCTGTTTTTGCCCCTGGCCCAGGCGCCGATCCGCACGGCGCTGAACAAGGCAGCACCACAGCTGGAAGAGGCGGCGAGAACGCTGGGCGCGTCGTCGTTCAGTGCGTTTTGCCGGGTGACGCTGCCGATTATTTTCCCGGCATTGGGGGCGGCGTTTGCGCTGGTATTCCTGGATGCGATGAAGGAATTGACGGCGACGTTACTGCTTAGCCCTACCGGGCTGAACACCTTGGCAACTGCCGTGTGGGCGCACACCTCGAATGTGGAATTCGCGGCAGCGGCGCCCTATGCGGCATTGTTGATTTTGGTGTCGGGACTGCCGGTGTATTTGCTTACGACGCGGATGTACCTGAGCCGCTGAAATAGCTTTCGCGAGCAAGCCCGCTCCCACATTTGCTCGCATTCCAGAAGTGGAACTCGGTCGAATGTGGGAGCGGGCTTGCTCGCGAAAGGGCCGCACCAGGCGACATCAAGCCCGGAACTGCCCCAAGCTCGCCTTCAACTGCGCAGCCAACCCATCCAGCACTTTGCCACTGGCTGTAGTCTCTACCACCGCCTGCGCCGCTCGCTCAGCCTGGGCATGAATGATCTCGACTCGCCCACGCACCGCATGCGCACCCTGCGCCTGATGCTCAGCCGCCCGCGTCGCCAGGCCAATCGCTGCATGCACCTGCTCCACCGAGGCCTGCACCGACTGCTGCAGGCGCACGCTGTCGCGCAATACCAGCAAACCTTCGCTGGCCTGGCGCCCGGCCTTGCCGATGGTTTCCACGGCCTCACGGGCGCCTTGCTGCAAGGCCACGATGTGGGCCTGGATGTCGCCGGTAGAACTCTGGGTTTTACTGGCCAGGGCGCGAACCTCGTCCGCCACCACCGCAAAGCCGCGCCCGGTCTCACCGGCTCGCGCCGCCTCAATAGCCGCGTTGAGCGCCAGCAGGTTGGTTTGCTCGGCAATCCCGTGGATCACCGTTAACACCACCTCGATCTGCTCGCTCTGCTGCGCCAGCCGCTCGATCACCTTGGAACCGGCCTGCACCTGCCCCGCCAACGCCTCGATCAAGCTTCCGACTTCGGCTGAAGTGCGGGAATTTTCATCAGTCGCCTGGCGAATATCCACCACCTGCTGCAAGGCCGCCTGCATCGCATGGCTTTCCGCCTGGGCCTCATCCGCCATTTGCGACAGCGCCCGCAGGCTTTCGGCAACCTCATCACGCTGCAAGCCGGCGGCCGCATCGGCACCCGCATTGCGCAGGGTCATCGCGCCGATTTCCACGCCGGTACGCTGGGCCACATCACCGGCTTCACGCACGATCGGCTGCAATTTATCCACAAAGCGATTGACCGCCGAGGCCATGTCGCCGATTTCGTCCCGGCTGTTGATCTGCACACGCTTGGTCAGGTCGCCCTCGCCTGCCGCCAAATCGTCCATCGCTGCAATCAGCAGCTTCAGGCGATTGACCACCCGACGGCCGAGCACTACAGCAATCAACAGCAATACACCAAAACCTACAACTGCCAGGCCCATGCCGATGCGCCAGCGCAAGGTGCCCGCCGCCTCTTGCACGGCGCTGGTGGTATTGGCGGTCATCTGGGTGGCGGTGGCTTGCGCCGACTGCAAACGCGCGCCCATGGCCGCCGCGCTGTCAGCCGCGGCACCCTTGAGGCTGTCGCCCACCAACTGGTCACCGCTGGCAATCAGTGCAGCAAAACGCTTGTCCAGCGCGGCCAGGTCAGCCTCGACCGAGGCAGTCGAAACCCCCATGCGGACCTTGCCGATCTCTACGCCATTGGGGCTGATGGACGCTTCGACGTAGAACACCGAGGGATCATTCTTCGCCGCATCCAGGACTTTATCCAGGGCACGTTCACCCTTGCCCTTTTCCAGCAGCGCCTGGTTGATCGGGTTTTCACGATTGAGGTAACGGGTCAGGTGCTCACCAGCCGCGTCGTCATACACCACAAACAACACGTTGGGATTGCGCTGGGCCCTGCGGGCAAACTCAGACAGCGTCGGCACGTCGCTGTCCCACATGGCGCGCGGCGCCACCGAGGCGAGCAGTTGCGCCATGTCATTGGCAGAGTCCTGCAGGTCTTTTTCCAGGGTCGCACGCAGTTGCTTCTGCTCTTCCTGCAGGCGCGTGGAAAGCCCCGCCGTCAGACGCTGGCGCGTGCTGGAAGACAGACTGTCCAGGCTGGATGTCACTTCCTTGCCGGCTTGCGCCAACTCGCCGGACAGTTTCTGGCTGTCGACGCCCAGGCGATTGCCCAAATCAGCTTCCAATGCAGTGACGGTGCTTCGCGTCAGGGCGACGGCCACCAGTACTTGCACCAAAAGAGCGATACCTAGGGTAACGAACACCGGCCGCAACAGCCGGCTTTGTAACAATGAGAGAACGGCAGACACTGGGAATCCCTCCACCACGGGTGCCATTAATTTGATAGCACCGCGAAAGAAAGAACCATAGCAAGGGTCGTGCCGTTTACCAGGCGGAAACGACAAAGGGCTCCCGAAGGAGCCCTTTGCTTTTTACATCAACAGCTTATTAAGCGAACGGGTGACGCAGAACGATGGTCTCGTTGCGGTCCGGGCCCGTCGAAATAATGTCGATCGGCGCACCGATCAGCTCTTCGACGCGCTTGATGTAAGCGCGGGCGTTGGCTGGCAGTTCTTCCAGGGTCTTGGCGCCCACGGTCGATTCGGTCCAGCCTGGCACTTCTTCGTACACAGGCTGCAGGCCTACGTAGCTGTCCGCGTCAGTCGGGGCAACGTCCTTGCCTTCCGCATCCTTGTAGCCGATGCAGATGTTGATGGTTTCCAGGCCGTCGAGTACGTCCAGCTTGGTCAGGCAGATGCCCGAGATGCTGTTCACATCGATAGCGCGACGCAGGATAACGGCGTCGAACCAGCCACAACGGCGGGCACGGCCGGTCGTCGCGCCGAACTCGTGGCCTTGTTTGGCCAGGTGCGCGCCGACGTCGTCGAACAGTTCAGTCGGGAATGGACCCGAACCTACACGCGTGGTGTATGCCTTGGTGATGCCGAGGATGTAGTCCAGGAACATCGGGCCAACGCCCGAACCCGTCGCAACGCCGCCAGCGGTGGTGTTGGAACTGGTGACGTACGGGTAGGTGCCGTGGTCGATGTCCAGCAACGAGCCCTGGGCGCCTTCGAACATGATGTCTTTGCCGGCGCGACGCAGGTCGTGCAGCTCGGCAGTCACGTCCAGCATCAGCGGCTTGAGCAGCTCGGCGTATTCCTTGCACTCGGCCAGGGTCTTTTCAAACTCGATGGCCGGCTCTTTGTAGTAACCCACCAGCATGAAGTTGTGGTAATCCACCAGTTCACGCAGCTTGTCTTCAAAGCGCGGCATGTTGAGCAGGTCGCCCACACGCAGGCCACGACGTGCAACCTTGTCTTCGTAGGCCGGGCCGATGCCGCGACCGGTCGTGCCGATCTTCAGCTCGCCACGGGCCTTTTCACGGGCTTGGTCCAGCGCAACGTGGAAGGACAGGATCAGCGGGCAGGAAGGGCTGATACGCAGGCGCTCGCGCACTGGCACGCCTTTCTCTTCCAGCTTGGTGATCTCGCGCAGCAGGGCGTCAGGTGCAACCACCACGCCGTTGCCGATCAGGCACTGCACGCCTTCGCGCAGTACACCCGACGGGATCAGGTGCAAGACGGTTTTTTCGCCATCGATGACCAGGGTGTGGCCAGCGTTGTGGCCACCTTGGTAGCGCACTACGGCGGCAGCATGTTCGGTCAGCAGATCAACGATCTTGCCTTTGCCCTCATCACCCCATTGGGTGCCCAGGACTACGACATTCTTACCCATAACACTTGTCCTCATTCGCGCAAACTTGGTGCCGGCAGTGGCCGGCAGGAAAACTCAAGAAGCCAGTGGCGATACTTGCCAAAGCCCGTTCTGCTGAATCAATTGCCGGTCGCAGTCCGCTTCACGGGCGGCGGCCAATGGCTGCCCAGGCAAGGCCTGGACCACACGCTGACCCTCACTGCGCAACTGGCAAACCTGCTGCCAGAGTGCTGCGTCCGTACTGTCGGGCATCCAGATACCGCCAGACGGCAGTTCGACCTCAGCACGCCCCAGGGTCACCAGGGTTTTCAAATCGGTGGAAAAACCGGTCGCCGGACGAGCGCGACCGAAGTCGGCGCCGATATCGTCGTAACGACCGCCCTGGGCGATGGCCTGGCCAACACCCGGGACAAACACCGCAAACACCACACCGGTGTGGTAGTGGTAGCCGCGCAACTCACCCAAATCAAAATACAGCGGCAACTGCGGGAAGCGCGCAGACAACTGCTCGGCAATCGCCAGCACATCGTCCAGGGCCGCCAATACATCAGCCGGCGCATTCGCCAGGCGATCACGGGCGGCGGTCAGTACTTCACGGCCGCCACACAGATCCACCAGCGCACGCAGCATGCCGGCCAGGTCGGCAGGCACGCCCGCCGTCAGGGCAATCACTTCATCGATGGCCTTGCGCTGCAAGGCATCGAACAACTGTTGTTCCACTTCACCCGACAAGCCGGCCGCACGGGCCAGGCCGCGGTAGATACCGACATGCCCAAGGTCCATGTGCACATCCGGCACATCGGCCAATTGCAGCATGGCCAGCATCAGGCTGATGACTTCCACGTCGCTGCTCGGGCTCGCATCGCCGTACAACTCGGCGCCCAACTGGATCGGGCTACGGGAAGACGACAAGGCACGCGGCTGAGCATGCAGCACGCTGCCGGCGTAGCACAGGCGGCTTGGCCCTTCGCGACGCAGGGTGTGCGCATCAATGCGCGCGACTTGCGGCGTGATGTCGGCACGAAAGCCCATTTGCCGGCCCGATTGCGGGTCGATGACCTTGAAGGTGCGCAGATCCAGGTCCTGGCCCGCGCCGGTCAGCAGGGATTCCAGGTACTCGATATGCGGAGTCACGACAAACTCGTAACCCCAGCTCTGGAACAGATCCAACACCTGGCGGCGCGCGATTTCAATGCGCGCAGCTTCTGGTGGCAGTACTTCTTCGATGCCATCTGGCAGCAGCCAGCGGTCTACCGTTGCCATTACGCCATTCCCCTATGATCCGGGCGGCCAGCCCTCGGGCGAGCCTTGAGTGAAGCAGAAAATACCCGGCCCCTGCATAAACCACGCGCAAGAGCGACGTGACGAACGACCAACAATCGGCCTCGTCGGGCACTTTCCTCGAAAAACCTGTGGCGCCTGCGGAGCAAAACCACAATCAAACATGCAGACGCAAAAAAGCCGGGAATTTCCCGGCTGCCGCATCATACACCCGTTTTCTGAAAGGATCACCCCGCCCGGCATTTTAGCCGCCCGACGGAGCGATTCTCAGACTACATGCGGGTTACTTGGACTTTTCCAGGTAGCGGAAGAAATCGCTACTTGGGTCCAGCACCATGACGTCGGTTTTGTTCGCAAAGCTTTCACGGTAGGCGCGCAGGCTACGGTAGAACGCGTAGAACTCCTGGTCCTGGCCATAGGCCTTGGCGTAGATCGAAGCGGCTTGAGCATCACCATCACCACGGGCCTCTTCAGACTCGCGATAGGCTTCAGCCAACAGTACGCGACGCTGACGGTCGGCATCCGCGCGGATCCCTTCTGCCAGTTCGTTACCCTTGGCGCGGTGCTCACGAGCCTCGCGCTCACGCTCGGTGCTCATACGCTCGAACACGCTGCGGTTCACTTCCTTCGGAAGGTCGATGGCCTTGACCCGAACATCGATCACCTCGATGCCCAGCTCTTTTTCCGCCATCGCATTCAACGAACGCGTGATGTCCGCCATCAGCGCGTCACGTTCACCGGATACCACCTCGTGCAGGGTGCGCTTACCAAACTGGTCACGCAGGCCCGATTCCAGACGGCGCGACAAACGCTCGTCGGCAATCTGCTTGAGGCCGGAGGTCGCGGTGTAGAAGCGCTCGGCATCCTTGACGCGCCACTTGGCGTAGGCGTCAACCATCACGGCTTTCTTTTCCAGGGTCAGGAAGCGCTGTGTCGGTGCATCCAGGGTCATCAGGCGGCCGTCGAACTTGCGCACCTGGTTGACGTAGGGGACTTTCACATGCAGGCCCGGCTGGACATCCGCCTGGACCACGCGACCGAATTGCAGCAACACCGCGCGCTCGGTCTGAGACACGATATAGAAGCAGTTCCAGGCAGCGATGACCACGACGACGCCCACAATCAGGGCGGTCAGCGATTTATTGCTCATCAACGACTCTCCCTGGTACGTGTTTGCTGTTGCAGCAGGTCAGCGGCCGCACGGGCGCTCGCTTCGTTGGCAGCAGCATTGGAACCGGCAGCCGGTGCGCTGGTGCTGCTACGACCACCTTCGATCATCTTGTCCAGCGGCAGGTACAGCAGATTGTTCTGCCCGCCCTTGCTGCCGGTCACGAGAACCTTGCTGGTGTTGCTGAAGACTTCCTGCATGGTGTCCAGGTACAGACGCTCACGGGTGACTTCCGGTGCCTTGCGGTACTCGGCCACCAGCTTGGTGAAACGATCTGCCTCACCCTTGGCGCGGGAGACCACTTCGTCGCGGTAACCGTTGGCATCCTCAAGGATGCGCTGGGCCTGGCCACGGGCTTCCGGCACAACGCCGTTGGCGTAGGTTTCAGCCTGGTTGCGCGAACGCTGCTCGTCTTCACGGGCACGGATCACGTCATCGAAGGCTTCCTGCACTTCACGCGGTGCCGCTGCGCTCTGTACGTTGACCTGGGTCACGGTGATACCGGTGCGGTACGTGTCGAGGAACCGTTGCAGGCGCTCCTTGATTTCGCTGGCCATCAATTCACGGCCTTCAGTCAGCACCTGGTCCATTGCGGTGGAACCCACCACGTGGCGCAGGGCGCTTTCGGTCGCATGTTGCAGGCTGATCTCCGGCTGGTCGACGTTCAGCACGAAGTCCTGCAGGTTGCTGATCTTGTACTGCACGGTCAGCGGCACTTCGACGATGTTCTCGTCTTCGGTCAGCATCTGGCCCTGCTTGGTGTAGGCACGCTCACGCGTGACGTTTTCCATGTACTTCTTGTCGATCGGCGGGAAGTAGATGTTCAGGCCAGGGCCGACAGTCTCGTAGTACTTGCCGAAGCGCAGCACCACGGCTTGCTCCTGCTCGTCCACCACATAGACGGCGCTGTACAGCCAGACGGCCGCCAGCACGACGAGGCCGATGCCGAGCAGGCCGTAACCACCGCCCTTGCTCGTACGACCGCCTTCGTCACCACCACGTTTTTTTCCACCACCGAACAACCCATTCAGGCTTTCCTGCAGCTTTCGGAAGGCCTCGTCGAGATCTGGTGGCCCCTTGCGGTCGCCATTATTGCGGCGTTTACCACCCCAAGGATCCTGATTATTCGAGTTGCCACCCGGCTCATTCCAAGCCATAGCGCTCTCCATCTGATAAAGCAAAGACGCACCCACGGCGCGCCGACCAATGCTACAGAATGCCTGTCACAGCGGCACAACCGCTTTCTCAGGCTTTTATTGCAAAGTGTGTTGTTCGATGAACTCTGTCGGCACAACGCCTTCACGGCTGACCAGCCGATTCAGCTCCGAGCGCGGCAATCGAACGGCCAGCAAGCTGACACCTTCTTCGTCGTGTTCTTCTTTCTGTACCGCGCCCAGCTCGAAAAACTGTGCACGCAGTCGAGCAAAACGCTGCGGCAAGCGCAAGGTGCCGACGAACAAATCGCTGCCCAACAGCTCGGCAATGGCTTGTTCAAGCAATTCCAGGCCACTGCCATCACGCGCCGACAGCCAGACCCGCTGGGGCTTGCCGTTTTCGTCGCGCTGGATTTGTGGCTCAACGCCTTCAAGCAAATCGAGTTTGTTATAGACCTCGAGGATCGGCAAGTCCTGGGCACCAATCTCGCCCAGCACCACCATGACCTGTTCAATCTGCAACATGCGATCCGGTTCGGCCGCATCGATCACGTGCAACAGCAGGTCGGAATTGCTCGACTCTTCGAGCGTAGACCGAAATGCCTCGACCAGCTTGTGGGGCAAGTGACGAATGAAACCCACGGTATCGGCCAGGACAATCGGCCCCAGGTCGTCCAGTTCCAGTCGGCGCAAGGTCGGGTCGAGGGTCGCGAACAGTTGGTCGGCCGCGTACACGTCCGATTTCGTCACGTTGTTGAAGAGTGTGGATTTGCCGGCGTTGGTATAGCCCACCAGGGAAACGGTCGGGATATCCGCACGCATACGGCCACGTCGCGATTGTTCGCGCTGGCTGCGCACCTTCTCCAGGCGGCCCTTGATCTGTCGCAGGCGCACCCGCAGCAGACGCCGGTCGGTTTCCAGCTGGGTTTCACCCGGGCCGCGCATGCCGATGCCGCCACCCTGGCGCTCAAGGTGAGTCCAGCCACGCACCAGCCGGGTGCTCATGTGGTCAAGCTGGGCCAGTTCTACCTGGAGCTTGCCTTCATGGGTACGGGCGCGTTGAGCGAAAATATCGAGAATCAGACCCGTGCGGTCGATCACGCGACACTCGAAAACTCGTTCGAGGTTACGTTCCTGACTGGGCGTGAGGATGTGATTGAAAATCACCAGATCGGCCTTTTCGGCGTGGACCAGGTCGCGCAGTTCCTCGACCTTGCCGCTGCCGATCAGGAATTTGGCGGTTGGCCGATGACGCGGCACGTTAAAAAACGCGACGGTCTCGGCGCCGGCCGAATTTGCCAACTCCTGAAACTCCTGCGGATCTTCGCGCGCCTCAGGGTCCTGTCCATCCAAGTGAACGAGGATTACTCGCTCACCACCACCGTGGCGCTCAAAGAACAAAGGAGACTCCTATCAGGCGTTACCTGGTGCAGGCTCGGCGTCACCCTGTTCTTCGGTTGCGCTAGGCAGACGAATTGGACGAACCGGCACTACGGTCGAGATAGCGTGCTTGTAAACCATTTGGCTTACGGTGTTTTTCAGCAGGATCACGAACTGGTCGAACGACTCGATCGTACCTTGCAGCTTGATACCGTTGACCAGATAGATGGAAACCCCAACTTTCTCTTTACGTAAAGTATTCAAGTAAGGGTCTTGTAGCGAATGCCCTTTTGACATGTGCCGCACTCCTTTAAGGATCAATAATAAAAATCGGAAAATAGATAGCTCATGGCCGTCACACCCCCAAGGATAGACGGCAATTGCAAGGACTCAGCTCAATATGGAGACCGTTCCCAAGTATTTCAAGGCGCGTGACAGATTGTCGCTGTCCAGGCTGTCCAGCCAGTGCAAATCGCTCCAACTGCGCAACCAGGTGAACTGACGCTTCGCCAATTGGCGCGTGGCAATGATGCCGCGCTCCTGCATTTCGGCTGACGTCAGCTTGCCATCCAGATGATCCCAGACTTGGCGGTAGCCTACAGCACGTATCGAAGGCAGCCCTGGATGCAGGTCACCTCTTGAACGCAGTGCTACGACCTCCTCCACAAACCCCTGTTCCAACATAATTGTGAATCTTTGTGCAATTCGTTCATGCAGCACCTGGCGATCCGTCGGAGCGATGGCCAGATTCGCCACAGTATAGGGCAATTGTGAGTGTCCCGAGGCGCCTGCTTCAGCACTTTGCGCAGTTTGTTTCAGCCTGTGTTCTGTCATGGTCTGGCCACTGACCCGCCAGACTTCCAACGCTCGCGTCAGGCGCTGGGGGTCATTGGGATGAATTCGCGCGGCGGAAACCGGATCCACAATGGCCAACTGATCGTGCAAGGCCTGCCAGCCAAGGCGCGCAGCCTCTTCTTCAAGTTCGGCGCGCACCTGTGGATCAGCTGGCGGCATATCAGCCAGACCTTCCTGCAAGGCCTTGTAGTAGAGCATCGTGCCGCCGACCAGCAGCGGAATCTTGCCCCGCGCGGTGATATCGGCCATGGCGGCCAGCGCATCGATGCGAAAATCCGCCGCCGAATAGCTCTCGCTGGGATCAATAATGTCGATCAACCGGTGCGGATACTGGGCCAGCAGCTCTTTTGAAGGTTTGGCAGTGCCGATGTCCATGTCCCGGTAAACCAGTGCAGAGTCGACACTGATCAACTCGCACGGCAAGACCTTGGTCAGCTCGATGGCCAGGTCGGTCTTGCCGGCGGCCGTCGGGCCCATCAGGAAGATGGCGGGGGGCAAGGCACTCATCAACGGCCGCGCAAGAACAGTTTGTCCAGGTCGTCCAGGCCCATCTGGGTCCAGGTCGGGCGGCCATGGTTGCACTGGCCGCTGCGCTCGGTGTTTTCCATGTCCCGCAGCAGGCCGTTCATTTCCGGCAAGGCCAGCCGGCGGTTGGCGCGGATGGCGCCGTGACAGGCCATGGTGCCGAGCAGTTCATTGATGTGGGCCTGGATCCGGTCACTGGTGCCGTATTCCATCAGGTCTGCCAGTACGTCGGCCACCAGCCGGTTGGCCTCTGCCTGCTTGAGCAAAGCCGGAATCTGGCGGATAGCGAGGGTTTCCGGCCCCAGGCGTTGCAGCTCAAAGCCCAGCTTCTGGAACACGCTGATGTGCTCTTCGGCGCAATCCGCTTCCCGCTGGCTGACCGCCAGGGATTCCGGCACCAGCAGCGGCTGGCCGCTCAGGCCTTCGCTGGCCATGGCGATCTTCAGGCGCTCGTACATGATCCGCTCGTGGGCGGCGTGCATGTCCACCAACACCAGGCCATGGGCGTTTTCCGCAAGAATATAAATACCCTTGAGCTGTGCCAGCGCGTAACCCAACGGCGGCACGTCGCCCTGGCCTTCCGGCAACGCGGCAGCACCTGGCTCGGCGCCGGGCAGCGGCGCGAAAAACTCGCGATAGGCCGCCTGGGCCTCGGCCACCGGCACCGCCGATTGCGGACGCGGGGTGTACTGGTATTGATAACCGGCGCCGGCGCCTGAACCAGGTGCGGTAAAGCTCGGCTGGGCTTGCGGCGATTGCAGCAGGTTGGCCGCCAGGCTCATTTCGCCCTGGGGCCCGAACTCGCCGGCTTCCGGCCCTGAAGGACGGACAACAGCCGTGACAATCGGCGCCGCCAGGTGATCATCTGGCCGCACATCGCCCAAGGCGCGGTGCAGGGTGCCGTAAAGAAAGTCGTGGACCATGCGACCGTCACGGAAGCGCACTTCGTGCTTGGTCGGGTGCACGTTGACGTCGACCACCGACGGGTCGACCTCGAAAAACAGCACAAACGTCGGATGCCGCCCGTTGAACAGCACGTCGCGATACGCCTGGCGCACCGCGTGGGCCACCAGCTTGTCGCGCACCGCCCGGCCATTCACGAAGAAATACTGCATGTCCGCCTGGCTACGGGAGAAAGTCGGCAAACCCACCCAACCCCACAGCCGCAGGCCATTGCGCTCGATCTCGATCGGCAGCGCCTGCTCCAGGAACCCCGCGCCGCAGATGGCCGAGACACGCCGCGCACGGGCCGCATCATCATGGGCCTCGTGCAGGCTGAGGATGGTCTTGCCGTTGTGGCGCAGGTGGAAAGCCACATCAAACCGCGCCAGGGCCAGGCGCTTGATGACTTCCTGCAGGTGATCGAATTCGGTTTTTTCGGCCTTGAGGAATTTACGCCGGGCCGGGGTATTGAAGAACAGGTCGCGTACTTCCACCGAGGTGCCCACCGGATGTGCCGCCGGCTGGACCCGGGGCGCCATGTCGCGGCCTTCGGTTTCAACCTGCCAGGCCTGGTCGGCGTCGCGGGTGCGGGAAGTCAGGGTCAGGCGAGCCACGGAGCTGATGGAGGCCAGGGCCTCACCACGAAACCCGAGGCTCATCACCCGCTCCAGGTCTTCCAGGTCACGAATCTTGCTGGTGGCGTGACGGGCCAGGGCCAGCGGCAGGTCATCGGAGGAAATCCCGCTGCCGTCGTCGCGCACTCGCAGCAGCTTGACGCCGCCTTGCTCAACATCGACATCAATGCGCCTGGCACCGGAGTCGATACTGTTTTCCAGCAACTCCTTGATCACCGACGCTGGCCGCTCGACCACCTCACCCGCCGCGATCTGGTTGGCGAGACGCGGGCTTAGCAGCTCGATGCGCGAGGTATTGCTCAAGACTGTTTCGCTCATTATTGCGCCGCCAGTTCAGTGCCCGGGATGGTCAACACCTGGCCGACCTTCAATTCATCGGTCTTGAGGTTGTTGGCACTGCGCAAGGTTGCCGCTGACACCTGGAAGCGCACCGCCAGCATCGCCAGGGTGTCGCCCGGCTGCACGCGATGGTCACGCGGGCCCTGGGCGATTTTCCCGGAGTCACGCAGCCAGGCTATATAAGTGCCCGGCGGCGGGTTCTGCTGGAAGAACTGGCGAACACCGGCGCTGATGGAGCGCGCCAACGCCTGCTGGTGGCTGGCCGAGGCCAGTTTCGAGGCTTCGTTTGAGTTGGAGATAAACCCGGTTTCCACCAGGATCGACGGAATATCCGGCGACTTGAGCACCATGAACCCGGCCTGTTCCACGCGCTGTTTGTGCAGCGAGGTGACGCGACCAATGTTGCTCAGGACTTTCTGCCCCACGTTCAGGCTGGAGGTCAGCGAGGCAGTCATCGACAGATCGAGCAATACGCCAGCGAGCATCTTGTCCTTGTCGTCGAGGGATACGTTGCCAGCCCCGCCGATCAAGTCGGAACGGTTTTCACTGTCCGCCAGCCAGCGGGCGGTCTCGGACGTAGCGCCGCGATCAGACAGGGCAAACACCGAGGCACCAAACGCCGCGGCCGAAGGTGCGGCGTCGGCGTGGATCGAGACGAACAGGTCGGCGCCCTTCTTGCGGGCGATTTCGGTACGGCCACGCAGCGGAATAAAGTAGTCGCCGGTCCGGGTCAGCTCGGCGCGGTAGCCTTTCATGCCATTGATCTGGCGCTGCAGTTCGCGAGCGATGGCCAGTACCACGTCTTTTTCATGCTGGCCGCGCGAACCGGAGGCTCCCGGGTCTTCGCCGCCGTGACCGGCATCGATAACCACAATAATGTCACGCTTGCCCGCAGGAGCCGGTGGCAACGGCGGCAATTTGACCTGGGGTTGCGACTGGTTGACCGGCACCGCAGGTATCGTCGCGACGCTTGGAGTTGGCGCAGGCGGCGGCGCGGCATCGGCGGCGTTGTCGAACAGGTCGACCACCAGCCGGTTGCCATACTGTGCGTTGGGCGCCAGCACGAAGCTTTTCGGGGTCACGGCCTTTTTCAGGTCGATGACCACCCGCAGGTCGGTCGGCGTACGCTGGGCCGAGCGCATCGCGGTAATCGGGGTATTGGCCATGGCGACTTTCAACGGCGCGGCCAGGGTCGCACCGTTGATATCAATCACCAGGCGATCAGGCGCCGTGAGGGTGAAGACGCTGTGCTGAACCGGGCCAGACAGGTCGAATACCAGTCGCGTGTTATCCGGTGCCCGCCACAGGCGAACACTTTTCACCTGTGAGGCCGCCAGTGCATTGAAAGTCATTGCCGCAAGCAACACCCCTACGACAGTAACCAACGCGCGAAAGCGCATACCTAACCCCATCAATTATTTGAATTCCAATGCCAAGGCGGCGCACCACGACTCGCCGCGCGCGCTCTGGGACAACAACTTCAGCTGACGTCCTTGCTTATGCGGGGTAATGGTAATGGTCAGGTCCGGCTTTGGCAAAAAGCCTGTGCCTTTATCTGGCCACTCGATCAGGCACAAGGCGTCCTCATCGAAGTAATCACGAATGCCCATGTATTCCAGTTCTTCCGGGTCCACCAGGCGATACAGGTCGAAGTGGAACGCTCGTACGTCACCGATTTCGTAGGGTTCTACCAAGGTGAACGTAGGGCTTTTCACAGCACCCGCGTGCCCCAACCCGCGAATGATGCCCCGGGACAAGGTGGTTTTTCCGGCGCCGAGATCGCCTTCCAGAAAGATCAGCCCTGAGCCTTGAGTGACCCGGGCAATACGGTTGCCCAAGGCGACCATGGCGTCTTCATCAGGCAGGAAAAGAACTACTTCAGACACGGCGATTGCTCCTCCAGCAACTGACGAATGGCAGGAATCAGGTCACTGGCGGCCAGCCCGCGACCGTAGGTACCCTGGCGATCTCCGGCAGTGGCATGCAGCCAGACCGCCAGGCAGGCGGCATCAAATGCCGGCATGCCTTGCGCCAGCAAAGCACCGACCAGGCCGGCCAACACATCGCCCAGGCCAGCGGTTGCCATTGCAGGATGGCCCTGATCGCAGCGGGCAACCCGACCGTCCGGGCTGGCGATCAAGCTGCCGGCACCCTTGAGGATCGCCACCGCATTGAATTTCTGACTCAAGGCGCGCGCCACGTTAAGGCGGTCGGCCTGAACCTCGGCTGTCGAAATACCCATCAAGCGGGCCGCTTCGCCAGGATGCGGAGTGATCACGCAATTGGCCGGCAGGCTGACGCTGCCCGCCGCCAGCAGGTTCAAGGCATCGGCGTCCCAGACTTGCGGCTGCCTGGCATTGGCCGCTACCGACAGCAGGCTTTTGCCCCAGGAGACCTCGCCCAGGCCCGGGCCGATGACGATCACGGAAATCTTTTCCAGCAGGCCCATCAATTGATTGGCCGAGTGCACGCCCACCGTCATCACTTCCGGCAACCGCGCCATCGCCGCACCGACGTGTTCGCTACGGGTCGCCAGGGAAACCATGCCGGCACCACTGCGCAGGGCACTTTCAGCACTGAGCAAGGAGGCGCCGCCAAAACCGCGGTCGCCGCCGATCAGCAATACATGGCCGAACTGGCCTTTATGGGCGTCCGGGGAACGCGCAGCGAGTTGCGGCAATTGGCCGGGCAACAGGTGCTGAACGTCGGGTATTTCGTGTTTTGTCTGCGGCATGCGTCTTCAAGCTCTGATGTCTGGCAGAATTATACGCATCTAACCTGCGGTTTCTCTTGTTCATGCCTGCTATTACCTACGACCTGCCCGCCCTCGCCCAATCGATCAAAGACTGGGGCCGCGAGCTGGGCTTTCAACAAGTGGGCATCAGCGGCCTCGACCTCGCCGAGCATGAACAGCACCTGCAACGCTGGCTCGACGCCGGCTACCACGGCGAAATGGACTACATGGGCGCCCACGGCAGCAAGCGCTCACACCCGGAGGAGCTGGTACCCGGCACCTTGCGCGTGGTCTCACTGCGCATGGACTACTTGCCGGGCGACACCCAAATGGCCCAACTGCTGGCCAAACCCGAAAAAGCCTACATCTCCCGCTACGCCCTGGGCCGCGACTACCACAAGCTGATCCGCAAGCGCGTGCAGCAACTGGCCGACCGCATCCAGGCGCAAATCGGCCCGTTCGGCTTCCGCGCCTTTGTCGACAGCGCCCCCGTGCTGGAAAAAGCCATCGCCGAGCAGGCCGGGCTGGGCTGGATCGGCAAGAACACCCTGGTACTCAATCGCAAGGCGGGCAGTTACTTCTTCCTGAGCGAGCTGTTTGTCGACCTGCCGTTGCCGGTCGACCCACCCCACGCCACCGAACATTGTGGCCGCTGCACCGCCTGCCTGGATATCTGTCCTACCAATGCCTTCGTCGGGCCCTACGTGCTGGACGCCCG
The DNA here is from genome assembly GCF_037094675.1 of Pseudomonas sp. KK18. Taxonomy (NCBI): domain Bacteria; kingdom Pseudomonadati; phylum Pseudomonadota; class Gammaproteobacteria; order Pseudomonadales; family Pseudomonadaceae; genus Pseudomonas; species Pseudomonas sp. KK18. Next base: position 625,731 of record NZ_CP146605.1, on the reverse strand, counting down.
GCGCTGCATTTCCTACCTGACCATCGAGCTGAAAAGCGCGATCCCCGAAGAACTGCGCCCACTGATCGGCAATCGGGTATTCGGCTGCGATGACTGTCAGATCGTTTGCCCGTGGAATCGTTTCGCGCGGCCTACCGACGAAGGCGATTTCAAGCCACGGCACAACCTGGATAACGCAGAGCTCGCCGAGTTGTTTATGTGGGACGAGGACAAATTCCTCAGCAGCACCGAAGGTTCTCCCCTGCGCCGCGCCGGCTATGAGCGCTGGCTGCGCAACCTGGCGGTGGGCCTGGGCAATGCGCCATCAAGCATTCCGGTGCTGGAAGCGCTGAAGGCGCGTCGGGAATACCCCTCGGAACTGGTGCGCGAACATGTGGAATGGGCGCTGAACCAGCACGCCGAACGTCAGTGCACGTCGTCGTTGTAGACGAACTTGGGCATTTCCCAGTGAAAACGGATCGCCAGCAGGCGCAATAGAAAGCCGCTGAACAGCGTCAGCAGGATCGATTGCTCACTTGGCAGCTCAAGGTAGATGCACAGCATGTAGAACCAGGCGGCCAGGAACGACACGCTGGCGTACAGCTCGCGGCGGAAGATCAACGGAATGTCGTTGCAGAAGATATCCCGCAGGATGCCGCCGAATACCCCGGTGATCACACCGCTGACTGACGCCACCAGCATGCCGTGGCCCATTTCCAGGGCGGTCATGCTGCCGATCAGGGTGAAGGCCACCAGGCCCACGGCGTCCAACGCGAGGAACAGCGACCGCAGGTGGCGCATCAATGGAGCGATGAAGATGGTCACCAGGGCCGCGACGGAGGTCAGCACCAGGTACTCCGGGTGTTTGACCCAGGTCAGCGGGTAGTGGCCGAGCAACACGTCACGCACCGAACCGCCGCCCAGCGCCGTCACGCAGGCGATCAGCACCACACCGAACCAGTCCATCCCGCGCCGCCCGGCGGACAAGGCACCCGTCATGGCTTCGGCGGTGATGGCGATGAGGTAGAGCATCAGCAGCATGATGGCGATCCTTGCAAAGAGGCGCGCAGTCTAATCATTTGGTGATGGCACCAAAAGGGGGCGAGCGCTGAAGAGCTTAAAGCTCTTGCTGATGTGGCGAGAGAGCTTGCTCCCGTTGGACTGCGCAGCAGTCCCATTTTTCAGGGCCGCTTCGCAGCCCAGCGGGAGCAAGCTCCCTCGCCACAAAAACGCCTCACCACAACTCAAGTCAGAACTTGATGAAATGCTTGCGGTAATGCTGCAGCTCGGCAATCGACTCGCGGATATCGTCCAGTGCCAGGTGGGTGCTGCCCTTGTGGAAGCTGTCTTTGACTTCCGGCGCCCAGCGCGCGGCCAGCTCCTTCAAGGTCGACACGTCCAGGTTGCGGTAGTGGAAGTAGCTTTCCAGCGCCTTCATGTGGGTATAGAGAAAGCGGCGGTCCTGGCAAATGCTGTTGCCGCAGATTGGCGACTTGCCCTTGGGTACCCACTTTTCCAGGAAGGCGATGGTTTCGGCTTCAGCCTCAGCCATGCTCACGCGGCTGTCGCGCACACGCTGGGTCAGGCCCGAGTTGCCGTGGGTGCGGGTGTTCCACTCGTCCATGGTGGCCAGCACCGCGTCGCTGTGGTGAATGGCGATCACCGGACCTTCGGCCAAGGTGTTGAGGTTGCTGTCGGTGACAATGGTCGCCATCTCGATGATGACGTCGGTGTCAGGGTTCAGACCGGTCATTTCCAGATCGATCCAAATCAGGTTCTGTGGGTTTTGCATGTCGTGGTTCCTTGGCACCTTGGCGTAGCTGCGCAGTTTAGCAGGCAGGGCGTGCTAGACTCGCGACCGTTTCACCTAACCTTTGCATTATCGACACGGAACACCAATGGCCAAACGCCAGCTCAACCGTCGCCAAAACTGGCGCATCGAAAAGATTCAGGGCGAACGCGCTGCCCGCGCCGCCAAACGTGAATCCTCCGCCGTGGAAGCGCTTGAGGGCGGCGACCTGGGCCCCGAGCAAACGGGCCTGGTGATCGCGCACTTCGGTGTGCAGGTCGAAGTCGAGGCCACCGAAGGCGATCACGCCGGCCAGGTGTTCCGTTGCCACCTGCGCGCCAACCTGCCTGCGCTGGTGACCGGCGACAAGGTGGTATGGCGTGCCGGCAACCAGGGCATCGGCGTGATCGTCGCCCAGTTGCCGCGCACCACCGAACTGCGTCGCCCCGACAGCCGTGGCCAGCTCAAGCCGGTAGCGGCCAACGTCGACATGATCGTCATTGTCTTCGCGCCACTGCCTGAGCCCCATGCCAACCTGATCGACCGCTACCTGGTAGCCGCCGAACACGCCGGCATTCGCCCGCTGTTGCTGCTGAACAAATTCGACCTGATCGACGAACAGAACGCCCCGGCGCTCAACGCGTTGCTGGCGGTGTACCGCACCCTCGGCTACCCGGTGCTGGAAGTCTCGGCGCATCACGGCAATGGCATGGAACAGTTACAGACTGAACTGGACGGGCGCATCAGCGTGTTCGTCGGCCAGTCGGGTGTGGGCAAGTCGTCCCTGGTCAACAGCCTGTTGCCGGAAGTCGAAACCCGTGTGGGTCCATTGTCGGAGCTGTCCGGCCAGGGCACCCACACCACCACCACCGCGCGATTGTTCCACTTCCCGGGCGGCGGTGAACTGATCGACTCCCCCGGCATCCGTGAATTCGGCCTGGGCCATGTGAGCCGTGCCGATGTTGAAGCGGGCTTTATCGAGTTCAACGACTTGATCGGCACCTGCCGCTTCCGTGACTGCAAACATGACCGCGAGCCAGGTTGCGCCCTGCTCAAGGCACTGGAAGACGGCCGCGTGCAGCAGCAGCGAATGAACAGCTATCGCTCGATCATCGCCAGCTTGCCCGAGACCAGCTATTAACATGTAGGAGCGAGCTTGCTCGCGAAAAGCTTGAGGGCGCCGCGTGCATTCAGAGAGCACGCGTCATCGTTAACGTCCATCGCGAGCAAGCTCGCTCCTACAGGATGTAGCAGATACAAAAAGGCCGCGATCATCGCGGCCTTTTTGTATCTGCTTACGAGCCAGTGGCTGGCTGAGTCGGATCCTTCACACCGCCATCGTCAAACAGGTTCAGCTTCTGCCGCAGCTCATGGGCTGGCAGCGGCTCCTGCTCGGGCGGCAGTGCGTTCGGGTCTGCCGGCACTTCGCCCGGCGCGCCTTCACCCTGGGTCGGTACCGGTGGCGTCGCAGGCGGTTCGCCTTCAATCGCCCGCTGGGCCTTTTTGGTCAGTACGACGATATCGATGCGTCGGTTGATCGGGTTGAACGGATCCTTGGGATCAAACAGCTGCGAGGAAGCAAACCCCACCACCCGTGCCACTTGCGGGTCCGGATAGCTGCCGGCCACCAGTGCACGACGCGCGGCATTGGCCCGGTTGGCCGAGAGCTCCCAGTTGCCGAAGTCGCCCTGGCCTGCATACGGCTTGGCGTCGGTGTGGCCGCTGATGCTGATCTTGTTCGGCACCGCCTTGATGGTGTCGGCCATGGCCAGCAGGATGTCTTCAAAGTACGGCTTCAAGCGTGCACTGCCGGAATCGAACATCGGCCGGTTGGCGGCGTCCGTGATCTGGATGCGCAAGCCATCCGGGGTGATCTCGAAGGAAATCTGGTCCTTGAACTTCAGCAGTTGCGGGTTTTCCTCAACCTTGGTTTGCAGTTCCTGCAGCAGCAATTCCAGGCGTTCCTGCTCGACCTGTTCGGCCATGCTCTCGACGGTGTCGCGCTCGATCGGGATCTTTTCCTGGGGCGAGTCGGTCTTGATTTCCGGGTTGATGGTGCGCTCGGGCGCCAGTTGCGGCGAACCACCGAGGTCGATCACAAAAGGCGTGCCGCTCTCGGAGAAACCGATGGGGTCCTTGAAGTAACCGGCGATGGCGATCTTCTGTTCCGGCGTGGCAGTGGACATCAGCCACAGCACCAGGAAGAACGCCATCATCGCCGTCGCAAAGTCGGCGAAGGCGATTTTCCAGGCGCCGCCATGGTGCCCCGCAGCGAAGCGCTTGACGCGCTTGATGATGATCGGCTGGTTGTTTTCCATGGCTTAGCGACCGCGAACCGCTTGTTCCAGCTCAGCGAAGCTTGGACGGTGCTTCGGATACAGAACCTTGCGCCCGAACTCCACTGCCAACGATGGCGGCATGCCGGAAGCCGAAGCCACCAGGCAGGCCTTGATGGCTTCGTACAGATTCACTTCTTCCTTGGCATCGTGGGCCAGGGACGTGGCCAGCGGGCCGAAGAAACCGTAGGCCGCGAGAATACCGAAGAAGGTACCTACCAGTGCCGCACCTACGTGCATGCCGATGGCTTTCTGGTCGCCTTCACCGAGGGAGGCCATGGTCACCACGATCCCGAGCACCGCGGCAACAATACCGAAACCGGGCATGCCGTCGGCGATGCCGGTCACGGCGTGGGATGGGTGCTCCAGCTCTTCCTTGAGGCTGAACAGTTCCATGTCGAACAGGCCTTCCAGCTCATGGGGCGCCATGTTGCCGGACGACATGATGCGCAGGTAATCACAGATGTAGGCGGTCATGCGCTCGTCTTTGAGCACGGCCGGGTACTTGGCAAAAATCGGGCTCGCCGCGGCGTCCTCGATGTCGCCTTCGATGGCCATCATGCCTTCGCGGCGGCTCTTGTTGAGGATCTCGTAGATCAGCCCCAGCACTTCCAGGTAGAAGGTGTGGGAGAAGCGCGAGCTGAACATGCCCAGCGACTTCTTGATCACGTGCATCGTCATGTAGCCGGGGTTGGCCTGCAGGAATGCGCCGAACGCCGCACCGCCGATAATCAGCACTTCGAAAGGCTGGATCAGCGCCGCAATCTTGCCGTGGGAAAGGACGTATCCGCCGAGCACGCTCGCGATGACGACGATGATGCCGATAATTTTAGCCATAGGGGATGAGTACTTGCGCCGTCGGGTTCAGGGTCATATTCGCAAGAGTTGAAAACTCTTGTTCTACTTATCGGCAAATCTGCGCCAGACTATAGCCCGTTATGGCGAAAAACCAGTTCGGCCCGTCCCGGGCGTGTTGACCGCAAGTGATGATCGCGCCCCAATCATGGCAAATGAAACGACAGTCCCAACTCAAAAACCCGCCACTCTCGCCGCTTGGATAAAGCGCCTGGACGATGTGCTGTTGCCTGTTCCACAGGCGAGCCACGACCGGGTTTGCAAGGCCATCGGCGACAACCGCAGTTCGTTGCGGGATATTGCAGAGCTGATGCAGAACAGCCCGGCGCTGGTGCTGAGCGTGATGCGCGAGGCCAACAACCAGGCCCACGGCAGCCTCGCGGAGCCGGCAGAAAACCTCGAAGTGGCGATCAATCGCCTCGGCCTCAAGCGCACCGAGGAGTTGCTGCGGCGCCTGCCTTCCGTGCCGCTGAATGAAATCCCCGTGGCGCTGCGCCAGCTGCAGATGATCAGCCAGCACGCGTCGCAACAAGCCAGCGGCCTGTTCGCCAGCCGCCTGGCGCGGTTGTGGCAAGACATTCACTGGGGCAGCCTGCTGTTCCTTTCGCCGCTGTGGCCGATGGCGATTGCCTATCCCAAGCTGCTGGAAGAATGGGAGCTGCGGGTGATTCACAAGGGCGAATCGGCCCGCACAGTCGAACAGGAGCTGTTCGGCGTACGCCTGCTGGACCTGTGCCTGGGGTTGACCAACACCTGGCGCCTGCCGATCTGGGTATCCCAGGGTTATACGTTGCTGCTGACGGAACAACGCTTGCTGGTCAAGGCGCTGAGCATTGCCCGTGAAGACGAGCCGTTGCGCCAACAGCAGTTGCTGGATGCCGACCCGAACCTGCGCCGCTGGCTGAACCAGCCGGCCAACACTGTGCTGTTGGCCAACGGCCTGGCGCTGGCGGCGCAGGAGTCCTGGACCTGCCCGCACACCCAGCGCTGGCAATACCTCACTGCGCTTTACCTGCAGCAACCGTTGGCCGAAGTGCAGCAACAGTCCCACCAACACGCGGCGATCAGCGCCCGCAGCACCCTGATGCGCGACCTGTGGCACCCGGCGCTGTCGTTGATCTGGCCATGGGATGTGCAGCGCGTTCACCACGGCTTGCTGCCGGCACCGCCACCCACCGCCGAGTCCCTGGCGATCTGGCGCAAGCGCTGCACCGAATTGCTCGTAGAGCCGAGCCGCTTTGCCAATGCCATGCACCTGACCACCTGCGCCAAGGAAGCCCTCGTGGCCTGCGGCATGCAACGGGTGATGCTGCTGATGGCGGACAAAACCTTGAGCACGCTACGTGTGCATCAAGTCGACGGCCTGCCGAAGGACGCCGACCACATGAGCCTCGACGTGGCGCAAAGCACCCTGCTGCAACGCCTGCTGGCCAAGTCCGCCCAGGTGCGCCTCAACCCCGACAACCACGCCCAGTTCTCGGCACTGCTGCCGCCGGAACTGCGCCGCCTGTTCAAGGGCGAACACCTGCTGCTGCGCTCCCTGAGTTGCAATGGCCGGGTGGTGATGCTGATGGTGGCCGACCAGGGCGGCGGGCCGTTCTCGGAAACCACCGTGCAGGCCTTCGGCAAAACCGCCCAATGCATCGAAAAGGCCCTGCACAGCTTTACCAACCGCAGTGCCTGACGCTTGCGCTACAATCGCCCTCCCTTAGCGCCCAATTTTTATGCCCAGGAGACCTCACATGCCTGACTTCTCTGGCTTGCCGCTGGTCATCGAGGCCAGTGACCTGCTCGGTCGCCTCGATGCCGAACACCTGATCCTGGTGGACCTCACCAGCGCTGCGCGTTACGCCGAAGGGCATATCCCCGGCGCACGTTTCGTTGATCCAAAACGCACTCAACTGGGCCAGCCACCAGCGCCGGGCCTGCTGCCGGGCAAGGCCGATCTTGAAAAGCTGTTCGGCGAACTGGGCCACACCCCGGATGCCACTTACGTGGTGTATGACGACGAAGGCGGTGGCTGGGCCGGGCGATTCATCTGGATGCTCGACGTCATCGGCCACAAGAAATACCACTACCTCGACGGCGGCCTGCTGGCGTGGCTGGAAGAAAAACACCCAGTGTCCACCGAGGTACCGGCCAGCGCCGGCGGCCCGGTCAGCCTGACGTTGCATGAAGAACCCACCGCCACCCGCGAATACCTGCAAAGCCGTCTCGGCGCTGCCGACCTCGGCATCTGGGACGCCCGTGGCCCGCTGGAATACTCCGGCGAGAAAGTCCTCGCGGCCAAGGGTGGACACATCCCGGGCGCGGTGAACTTCGAATGGACCGCCGGCATGGACAAGGCACGCCAACTGCGCATCCGCCGCGACATGCCGCAGATCCTCGAAGACCTCGGGCTGACCCGCGACAAAGAAATCATCACCCACTGCCAGACTCACCACCGTTCTGGCTTCACCTACCTGGTGGCCAAGGCGCTCGGTTATCCACGAGTCAAAGGTTATGCCGGTTCCTGGGGCGAATGGGGCAACCACCCCGACACCCCCGTTGAGATTTAAGGTTTAAGGACAGTTAATGAAAAAGCAGTTGTTCATCCTCAGCCAGTACTTGCTGCCCCACCACCTGCTGTCGCGTCTGGCCGGTTGCATTGCCGAATGCCGCGTGCGCTGGTTCAAGAATGCGTTCACCAGCTGGTTTGCCAAGCGTTATCAAGTGGACATGTCCCAGGCCCTGGTTGAAGACGTGACCGCTTACGAGCACTTCAACGCCTTCTTCACCCGCGCACTGAAAGACGGTGCACGCCCGCTGGATCAGACCCCAGGCGCGGTGTTGAGCCCGGCCGATGGCGCGGTCAGCCAGTTGGGCCCGATTGAACATGGCCGGGTGTTCCAGGCCAAGGGCCACAGCTTCAGCGTGCTGGAATTGCTGGGCGGCGATGCGGCGGTGGCTGCGCCGTTCATGGGCGGCAATTTCGCCACTGTTTACCTGTCGCCGAAGGACTACCACCGGGTGCATATGCCATTGGCCGGCACCCTGCGGGAAATGGTTTATATCCCTGGCCGAATCTTCTCGGTGAACCAGACCACGGCCGAAAATGTGCCGGAACTGTTTGCGCGTAACGAGCGTGTTGCCTGCATTTTCGACACCGAACGTGGCCCGATGGCCGTGGTGCTGGTGGGTGCAATGATCGTGGCGTCGATTGAAACCGTATGGGCCGGCCTGGTTACACCGCCGAAGCGCGAACTGAAAACCTTCCGCTACGACGAAGCTGCCCGCGGGCCGATCCATCTGGAAAAAGGCGCGGAACTGGGACGTTTCAAGCTGGGTTCGACGGCGATCGTGCTGTTTGGGCCGGACCAGGTGACATGGTCGGCAGAAATGCGCGCGGGGACGCCGGTGCAGATGGGCCAGGGCATGGGTTTACCGAAAGCCTGACCTAGCGATCATTCCCACGCTCTGCGTGGGAATGCATCCCGGGACGCTCCGCGTCTCAACCTCAAAATCGGACGCGGAGCGTCCAGGGCGGCGTTCCCACGCAGAGCGTGGGAACGATCTTCAGAGCTGACCGTCGCGGTCGCGAAAGCCCAACAGGTACAACACGCCATCCAGCCCTAAAGTCGAAATCGCCTGCTTGGCCGATTGCTTGACCAGCGGCTTGGCCCGGAACGCCACACCCAACCCGGCAATCGCCAGCATCGGCAAGTCATTTGCCCCGTCGCCGACCGCAATGGTCTGCTCCAGACGCAACCCTTCCTTGTGTGCCAATTCCCGCAACAGGTCAGCCTTACGCTGTGCGTCGACAATCGGCTCCACGGCGACGCCCGTCACCTTGCCGTCCACCACTTCCAGCTCGTTGGCGAACACATAGTCGATACCCAGCTTGGCCTGCAATTGCTTGGCGAAGTAGGTGAAACCGCCCGACAGGATCGCGGTCTTGTAGCCCAGGCGCTTGAGTTCGGCGAACAGGGTTTCGGCGCCTTCGGTCAGTCGCAGGGAGGCACCGATGGAGTCCAGTACGCTCACATCCAGGCCCTTGAGCAGCGCCAGGCGCTCCTTGAAGCTGGCTCGGAAATCCAGCTCACCAGCCATGGCACGCTCGGTAATTTCCGAAACCTGCTCGCCTACACCGGCAGCCTTGGCCAATTCGTCGATGACTTCGGCTTCGATCAGCGTCGAGTCCATGTCGAACACCGCCAGGCGGCGATTGCGGCGGAACAGCGAGTCTTCCTGGAAGGCGATATCGACATTCAGCTCCTGGGCAACGCTCAGGAATTCGGCACGCAGGGCCTGAGGATCTGCCGGCTCACCGCGTACGGAGAACTCAATGCAGCCCTTGCCCTTGTCCGCCGGCGTGTCCAACGGCATACGACCCGACAGACGGTCAATGTGGTCGATATTCAAACCGTACTGAGCCGTGATCGAACTGACACGCTGCAATTGCTCGGCCGTCACCTTGCGGGTCAACAGGGTCACGATGTGGCGTTTTTTGCCCTGGCCGGCCACCCAGCTCTGGTAATCCTCTTCGGACACCGGGGTGAAACGCACCTGCTGATCCAGCTTATACGCCGTAAACAGGATGTCCTTGAGCACGGACGAGGCTTGCTCGGTGCTGGGAATTTCCACCAGGATGCCGAACGACAGCGTGTCGTGAATCACTGCCTGGCCGATGTCGAGAATGTTCACACCACCCTGGGCCAGAACACCGGTAATGGCTGCGGTGAGACCCGGACGGTCCTCACCTGTGATGTTAATCAGGACAATTTCGCGCAAAGCGCACCCCCGAGCTGGAAAAAAACCGCATTCTACCCACTTTCAGTGACCATCGGGCACAGCCAGCGCTTTGCCGGTCTTGGGCCTGTCGCTATACTGCGCGTCAACTTCACGGACTAAAGAGCCGAGCTTAAGTGAACCGGCCCACGCCAGTAAAAACCGATAACTTCTTCCTGCTGATCTTCCGGGCACTGCGCCACCGCCGTGTACCGATCGCATTACGCATCGCCAGCCATAACGTGATCCTGGTCGCCCTGGCCCTGGTCATCTACGCCTGCGTGATGGGTTTGCAGTTCAAGCAGGCCATGCACGAGCAAGCCGACGCTTTGGGCGAGAGCCTGACCACCCAGACCGCCACCTCGGCGACTGAGTTGTTGGTGTCCAACGACATCCTCAGCCTCAACGTGCTGCTCAACAACCTGACCAAGAACCCGCTGGTGGCCCACGCCGCTATCTATAGCGTGGACAACCGGATCATGGCCGAAGCCGGGCAACGCCCGAAAAACGGCCTGCTGGGTGAAGCCGAAGGCCTGTACCAGAGCAATATCACGTTTCAGGACGTGAAGGCCGGCCAACTGCGCATCAGCCTGGACATGCAACAGTTCCAGCAGCCGATGACCATCAGCCTGCAAAGCATGGGTATCTTGAGTGCGATCCTGCTGGCACTGTCCCTGGCCTTGAGCCTGCGCCTGGGCCGGCATATCTCCACGCCACTGATGCAACTGCGCATCTGGCTGCGGGATATCGATGAACACACCCCGGCCACCGACCGCCAGGACGAAATCGGCGACCTCGCCCGCCAACTGCACACCAGCTTCGCGCCGGAGCCCGTAGTGCCCGAGGTTGAACCCGAGCCCGAGTTCGACGACACCGACTACGAAGACGACGAGCCCGAGTTTGAAGTGCGCAACCTGCGGGACCCGAGCTTCGACGAGTCTGCGCCGGTAGCGGCCCAAAAGCCGGCGACCCGTCATGTGATCAAGGCAGAAGAAGACGAACTGGACGAAGAAGACCCGTTCGCCGATCTTCGCGATACTTCAGTGCCAACCGCTCCTGCTGTGCAGCCTGCTCCGGTGCGCAGCACCCAGCCCCAGCACAGCGCCGTATTGGCCGTGCAACTGGGCGCACAGGATCAACTGCGTCGCTTGCCGCGGGCACGCCTGACCGAGCTGCTGGAACGTTATCGTGACTGCCTCGACCAGGCGGCCTCGCTGTATCAGAGCGAACTGCACACCCTGAACGACGGCAGCACCTTGATGCTGTTCCACAGCGAAGACAGCGGCGAAGACTACCTGACCAACGCCATCTGCTGCGGTGAACTGCTGCGGGCCCTGGGCCATGCGCTGCAAATCGAAGTGGCCGACAGCGGCATCACCCTGCAACTGCAATTGGGCTTGACGGTGGGCGACGATCTGTATGGCATGAGCCAGATCGATCTGCTCCTGACCGAGATTGCCCAGGATGCGCTGGCCTTGTCGCAACACAGCCGCAACCTGCTGCTGGTGGAACGCAAGATCAGTGACGACGTGCTGATTCGCCAGCGTGCGCGGATCCGCCCGATTGCCAGCCCTGAAGGTGCGTGCTGTGTGGAGCGGTTGATGGAGCCTTACCCGTCGATGCTTGAGCGCCAGCTGGCGCGGATGCATGAGACGCGGGCGAAGAACTAAAGATCGAGGCAACTCAATGTGGGAGCGGGCTTGCTCGCGAAGGCGGCGGATCAGTCGATACATAGGCTGACTGACAGGCCGCCTTCGCGAGCAAGCCCGCTCCCACATTAGATCTGCGTACCGCTCAAATCCCGCACAAACAAAAGGCCCGCTCATCAGCGGGCCTTTTTGTTGGTCTGTATTCAGGTCAGAACCTGAACACTTCCATATCGGTGCGAATCGGCACGGCCATCGGCATCTTCGGCTTCTCTGGTGCCGCAGCCTTGGGCTGCGCCGGGGCCTGTTTGCGTGGCGCTTCTGCCACCGCTGGCTGATTGGCCAATGGCTTGAGGGCCACCGACAGCTGGTCAGCCAAACGTTGCAGCAACACACCCTGGGCCTGGACCTGGGACGCGGTGCTGCCGCTGTGCTCTTCCTGCAAGTGCACGATGCGGTTATCCCGCACCTGGCCACGACGGTCGATCAAGCGCCATTGCGCGTCGAGGATAGCGGGCTGCGACACGCCCGAGTCCAGTCGCGTAATGGTCAGCAGCACCTGTACGTCCGGGGCAAAACCCAACGGCGCCGGCGCCAATACCACACGCTGGCTGTCCAGGTGGCCAGCCACCTGGCGCAACATCAACTGATTGATGTCGGACGAAAGGCTACCGGCCCAGCGGCCATCGGTGGAACCTTGCAGGCTGCCGTCGTTCTGACGTTGCAGCAGGGTTTCACGTTGCAGATAGTCGGCCACTACAACAGGGCCAAGCAATACAGCCATGCCGGCACTTTGTGCAGGCTGAGCCGGACTTCCACTGTCCAGCTGATACAGCGACACCGGTTGGTGTGTGCTGCAACCCGCCAGGCCCAAAAGGCCAGCGAGCAACAAAAATAAAGGAAGGCGCGGAGCAGTCATCATCCCATCCAGGTGGCTGCCACAAGGCGAACCACAATGTAATACTCAAAAATAACCTGTACGCGCTCAGCCACGCCGGCGCTGGAAAGGCCATATCATCCGTGAATATGCGCCATGACTCCAGCGCGAAAGCGTCGATCTACGGGTTAAATCGTAGATCGGGCGCTCTATATCGCCTTAAACGGGCGTTTCCACCAGTAAAGCGTCCACTCGCTGGAAGCCGCGCGGCAGTTTATTGCCACGACGACCCCGCTCACCCTTGTAGTGCTCGAGGTCGTCAGGGCGCAGTGACAACGTGCGCTTGCCGGCCTGCAACACCAGGGTCGAGCCTTCCGGGATTACGGCGATGTCGGTCACGTACTCTTCGCGACTGGCCACCCGCTCCCCGGGAATACCAATGATCTTGTTGCCCTTGCCTTTGCCCAACTGCGGCAAATCGCTGATCTTGAACACCAGCAGGCGCCCTTCGGTCGTCACCGACGCCAGCCAGTTGCCTTCACGATCTTCCACCGGACGCGGCAGGATCACCTTGGCGTTGTTCGGCAGGCTCAACAACGCCTTGCCCGCCTTGTTCTTGGCCTGCAGGTCTTCACCCTTGACCACGAACCCATAGCCCGCATCGGAAGCGATGACGTACAACGAGTCATCGTCCGGCAGCAGCACGCACTCAAAATTCGCACCCGGCGGCGGTGTCAGGCGTCCGGTCAATGGCTCGCCCTGCCCCCGCGCCGATGGCAAGGTGTGCGCCGGCACCGAGTAACTGCGACCGGTGGAGTCGATAAACACCGCAAACTGGTTGGAACGCCCCGCCGCCGCGGTTTTGAAACCGTCGCCAGCCTTGTAAGACAGGCCGGTGGCGTCAATATCATGCCCTTTGGCTGAGCGAACCCAACCCTTTTCCGACAGAACGACGGTAATTTTCTCGTTGGGCAGCAGCTCGGTTTCGGTCAGGGCCTTGGCTTCGGCGCGCTCGACAATCGGCGAGCGGCGGTCGTCGCCATAGGTTTCGGCGTCCTTGATCAGCTCGGTGCGCACCAGCTTCTTCAGCTTGGCCTCGCTGCCCAGCAGGGCCTGGAGCTTGGCTTGTTCCTTGAGCAGCGCGTCCTGTTCGTCCCGCAGCTTCATCTCTTCCAGTCGCGCCAACTGACGCAGACGGGTGTCGAGGATGTAGTCGGCCTGGATTTCGCTGAGTTCGAAGCGCGCGATCAGCTCGGCCTTCGGGTGCTCGGCGGTACGGATGATATGGATCACTTCATCCAGGTTGAGGTAAGCGATCAGCAAGCCGTCCAACAGGTGCAGGCGGCGTTCGACCTTGTCCAGGCGGAATTGCAGGCGGCGACGCACGGTCTGCACCCGGAATTCCAGCCATTCCACCAGCAAAGCCCGCAGGTTCTTCAACTGCGGCTTGCCGTCCAGGCCAATGATGTTGATGTTGACCCGATAGCTGGACTCCAGCTCGGTGCTGGCGAACAGATGCTGCATCAGCACTTCATGGTCGACCCGGCTGTTGGTCGGGATGATCACGATGCGGCACGGGTTTTCGTGGTCGGACTCGTCACGCAGGTCGGCGACTTGCGGCAGCTTCGACGGCTTGGCCTGCATCAGCGCGGCAATCTGCTCCAGCACCTTGGCCCCGGATACCTGATGCGGCAGCGCGGTGACGATGATGTCGCCGTCTTCGATGTGGTACACGGCGCGCATGCGCACCGAGCCTTTACCGGTCTGGTAGATTTTCAGCAGGTCGGCGCGAGGCGTGATGATTTCTGCTTCGGTCGGGTAATCCGGGCCCTGGATATGCTCGCAGAGCTGTTCGACCGTAGCCTTCGGCTCATCCAGCAGGCGCACGCAGGCGCTGGCCACTTCCCGCAGGTTGTGGGGCGGTACGTCAGTGGCCATGCCCACGGCGATACCCGTGGTGCCATTGAGCAGGATATTCGGCAAACGTGCCGGCAACACCAGCGGCTCGTCGAGGGTGCCGTCAAAGTTCGGGCCCCAGTTGGCCGTGCCCTGGCCCAGTTCGCTCAGCAGCACTTCCGAATACCGCGACAGACGCGCTTCGGTGTAACGCATGGCGGCGAAGGACTTCGGATCATCCGGCGCACCCCAGTTACCTTGGCCGTCCACCAACGTGTAGCGGTAGCTGAACGGCTGGGCCATCAGCACCATGGCTTCGTAGCACGCCGAGTCGCCGTGAGGGTGGAATTTACCGAGCACGTCACCGACGGTACGCGCCGACTTCTTGTGCTTGGAGTCAGCGTCCAGGCCCAACTCACTCATCGCATAGATAATGCGCCGCTGTACGGGCTTCAGGCCGTCGCCGATATGCGGCAAGGCACGGTCCATGATCACGTACATCGAGTAGTTGAGGTAGGCATTTTCGGTGAAGTCAGCCAGCGACCGGCGTTCAACGCCATCTAAGCTGTCTGCAAGGATGTCACTCATGCGGGCCTCATCATTGTTTGGTCTGGCGCAGCAGCAAAGTGCCGCTGCGCTGGGTAAATTCAAGTTGTTTCAATGCACTCATGCCCAGCAATACCTGTTCATCGCCCAAACCCGGTACCACGATGGCGCGCACGTCCCGAAGGACGATATCGCCCAGTTGCAGACGGCCCAACTCGGTCCGAAAGCCCTGGGTTCGCCCGTTGGCCGTACTCACGCCAACCGGCATGCCGCGTTCAAGCCCGAGACGGTCGGCCAATTCAGCCGGAACCGCCACGTCGGTGGCCCCGGTGTCGAGCATGAACTGCACCGGCTTGCCGTTGATCTGGCCAGTGGCGACAAAATGCCCTTGGCCGTTGCCCAGCAGTTTTACTTCGATATAACCCTCGTGCTGCTCCGAGGTCACCACGGCATTGGGGTTTTCCTGTCGCGCTTCCCACTGCCCAAAAAATCGTGTCGCCAAAAACAGGCCGGCGCCCCACGCGACGAACATCAACACACGCCCGGCGCGCTTGCCGGGTGGTTGCGCACTCATGGCTTGGCGCTCCAGCCACCCGCAGGGGCGGCGAAACGATAGACCACCGGCCGCTTTTCGCCATCGGCGCGGGCGCCGAAGTTGTTGTCCAGGCCGATCCACGCGCCATCGGCCTCCACCACCAACGCTTCGGCCAGGCCGTAGGGCTGGTTGTATTGGCGTTGCGGCGCCAGCATTTCATCGGCGTAGGACCAGCATTGTTCGGCCTTCGCCGTCACGGGATCACGACGGCACAACTGAAACTGGCTGCTTTCGAGGGTGAACAGCTTGCCCTCGAACAGCGCGACGTCAGAGAAATTGCGCGAAACCGCCTTGGCCTTGGGCATCTGTGCCGGCTGCATCTCGGTGCCCGCCTCGCTCAACAACACACAAGGACCGTCGCAATCCCAGAGCGATTGCGGACGCTTGATCGAAATCAACCCGCGCCGCTCGCGTTCAGCCGCCAGCCAGATTTGATTGCCCTCAGGGTTCACCGCCAGGCCTTCAAACAACGCATTGAAGTGCAGCAGCATGCCATTGGCCCGAGCCTCACGCACCATGCCCGGGGCGATCTTCAACCACTCCGGCGCACCGCTCACCGGCACTTGCAGCACCGCCGCATGGGCTTCGCTGACGATGTAACGGTTGCCCGCCGCATCGCAGCTGATGCCTTCAAAATCCAGGTCACCACCGCGAATCAACGACGCCGCCTTGGTGCGCGAGCGCAAGCCAAAGGGCAAGCCGGACTCCGGCACCGGCGGCACGTCGATCTTCACCGTTTCGGCCTGCCAGGTATCGGCACTGATATCGAGACGGTAGATCTGATCGTCGTCGCGGTCGGACACCGTCCACAACTCCTTGCCGCACATGGCCAGGCCCGACAGGTTACCGCCGCGCATGCCTTCCACCGGGTGTTCCGACAACAGCTTCAGCTCAGCCGCAGGCGCTGCGACCACCGAGGTGGCCGCCAACCCGCTCAACAACAGTATCGCCAGGGCGAAACCGCTGCGCATCAGCCCAGAACCTCGGCCAGGTTGCCCTTGGACTCCAGCCAGTTCTTGCGATCCGGCGCGCGTTTCTTCGCCAGCAACATGTCCATCATTTCCGAGGTGGCGGCGAAATCTTCCAGGGTCAACTGCACCAGGCGCCGAGTGTTCGGGTCCATGGTGGTTTCCCGCAGCTGCGGCGGGTTCATCTCACCCAGGCCCTTGAATCGGGTGACCTGCGGCTTGCCGCGTTTCTTCTCGGCCACCAGGCGGTCGAGAATGCCATCGCGCTCGGCTTCGTCCAGGGCGTAGAAAATCTCTTTGCCCAGGTCGATGCGGTACAGCGGCGGCATGGCGACATAGACGTGACCGGCATCCACCAATGGGCGGAAGTGCTGGACGAACAGTGCACAGAGCAAGGTCGCAATGTGCAAACCGTCGGAGTCGGCGTCGGCGAGGATGCAGATCTTGCCGTAGCGCAGCTGACTCATGTCCGCCGCGCCCGGGTCGACACCGATGGCCACGGCAATGTTGTGCACTTCCTGGCTGGCCAGCACTTCACTGCCATCGACTTCCCAGGTGTTGAGAATCTTGCCCCGCAGGGGCAGGATCGCCTGGAATTCCTTGTCCCGCGCTTGCTTGGCGGAACCGCCGGCAGAATCACCTTCCACCAGGAACAGCTCGGAACGCATCGGGTCTTGCCCGGCACAGTCCGCCAGCTTGCCAGGCAGTGCCGGGCCCTGGGTAATGCGCTTGCGTTCGACTTTCTTGCTGGCCTTCAGGCGACGGCCGGCGTTGTTGATCGCCAACTCCGCCAGGGCCAGGCCCAATTCAGGGTGTTCGTTGAGCCACAGGCTGAAGGCATCCTTGACCACCCCGGAGACGAACGCCGCTGCCTCACGGGACGACAGGCGCTCCTTGGTCTGGCCGGAGAATTGCGGCTCCTGCATTTTCATCGACAGGACGAACGCGATCCGCTCCCAGACGTCTTCCGGCGCCAGCTTCACGCCGCGCGGCAGCAGGCTGCGGTATTCGCAGAATTCGCGCATGGCATCCAGCAAGCCCTGGCGCAAACCGTTGACGTGGGTACCGCCCTGGGCCGTCGGGATCAGGTTGACGTAGCTTTCCTGGACGCTGTCGCCACCTTCCGGCAGCCACAACAAGGCCCAGTCCACGGCTTCTTTATTACCCGCCAGGCTGCCGCAGAACGGCTCGTTCGGCAGGCGCTCGAATTCGCTGACAGAGTCTTCCAGGTAGGACCGCAGGCCGTCTTCGTAATGCCACTCGACCTTTTCGCCGGTGCCTTTGTCTTCAAAGCTGACCAGCAGGCCCGGGCACAGCACAGCCTTGGCCTTGAGCACATGCTTGAGGCGGCTGATGGAGAATTTGGGTGAATCGAAGTATTTCGGGTCCGGCGCGAAGTACACGCTGGTGCCGGTATTGCGCTTGCCGACGGTGCCGATCACTTCCAGGTCGGTGGCCTTGTAGCCATCGGCGAAAGTCATCTGATACTCGTTGCCGTCGCGCTTGACCTTGACCCGTACGTGGTTCGACAGGGCGTTGACCACGGAAATACCCACACCGTGCAAGCCACCGGAGAACTGGTAGTTCTTGTTGGAGAACTTGCCGCCGGCGTGCAGCTTGGTGAGGATCAGCTCGACGCCCGACACACCCTCTTCCGGGTGAATGTCCACCGGCATGCCACGACCGTCGTCGGACACTTCCAGGGAATGGTCGGCGTGAAGGATGACTTGTACCGACTTGGCGTGCCCGGCCAAGGCTTCGTCGACGCTGTTGTCGATGACTTCCTGGGCAAGGTGGTTCGGCCGACTGGTGTCGGTGTACATGCCGGGGCGTTTGCGCACCGGGTCGAGGCCCGAGAGGACTTCGATGGCGTCGGCGTTATAAGAGCTAGCGCTGGGAGTGGCCATGGGGTCTCGTCGTGAGTCGTTCGATTAAAAAGTAACCTGCGGTTTCACAATGCGGTGAAATCGAAGGATTGGTACTGATCGGAGCCTATGCCGGCAAAACTCAACAGCGCCGGTAACTGTTGGGCGAAGCCCTGGTAACCGTGATCGCCACCGGCCTGGATGCGCAAGGCACAGGCCCGGTAATACTGCTGGGCGAGGCGATAATCCAGTGTTTCATCGCCGGTCTGCAACCACACCTGATAACGCTGGGCGTCCTGGGGCGCCGGCACTTCCAGCTCGGCCAGGGCCGCGACGTGGTCGTGAGTCAGCTCCCAGGTCTCATCGGTGTAGAGGTTCTTCTGGGTGCCCAGGTAACCGTCGAACATCCGATGAGGGCTGACTGCCGGGTTGACCAGCAAGGCGTTGAGGCCATGGCGTTCGGCAAGATGGGTTGCATAGTAGCCGCCGAGTGAGCTGCCTACCAGCAGTGGCCTTCCGAGGTCACGGATAGCCGCCTCCAACTGGGGGATCGCCTGGCGGGGGTGGTGATGCAGGGCCGGCACGCGCAGTTGGTCGGCCAGACCGAGGCTGTCCATCACGGTGATCAACTGGCTGGCCTTGTTGGAGGCTGGTGCGCTGTTGAAACCGTGGATATACAAGATCGATGCGGACATTCCGGGTCCTCTGTGGGTCTGCCAAAGAGGCGCAGTTTACAGGGAAATCTCAGTAGCCGTTGCTACCGTAATCCACCTGAAACGCGAAGCCCTGCACCCGCTCCACACCGGTTTCCAACCGCCCGTCGGCATGCAACCGCAGCCAGCGATACCCGGGTGCCTGCTCACTCACGCTGAAATCCTCACTCCCGGGAGCGAACTGAATACAGGTAGAAGGCGAAGCCAACAAACGCACCCCATTGCGCTCCCGGTCAATTTCCTGATGCACATGCCCCCAAAGCACCGCCCGCACCTGCGGAAACCGATCCAGCACCGCAAACAACGCCTCAGGATTGCGCAAACCGATGGGCTCCATCCAAGCGCACCCAATCGACACCGGATGATGGTGAAAACACACCAGATGATGCCGAGTCGGCGCCTCACTCAACGATTGCGCCAACAGTTGCAGTTGCTGGTCCTGCAAATACCCCGGCACCGAGCCCGGCACCGCCGAGTCCAGCAGGGTAATCCGCCAGTTACCCACATCCACCACCGGTTCCAGTAACGCACTGTTGATCGCCGCTTGCAGCATCACCTGCGGCTCATCGTGATTCCCCGGGATCCAGCGCGCCGGCGCCTGAATCTGCCGCGTCATGTCACGAAACGCCTGATACGACTCCAGCGTACCGTCCTGGGACAAATCCCCGGTGGCCAGCACCAGATCAATCTGCGGCTGCTGCACCAGCACCGTGTCGATCACCCGTTGCAGGCTCTCGCGGGTATTCATGCCCAGCAGGCCGCCGTCCGCCTCGGCAAACAGGTGACTGTCGGACAACTGCACCAGCAACGCCGAAGCGTCAGGGTTCAAGGCGGATACGCTCGGCAAGGCGTTCTCCCAGGGCGTGATCACAGGAATGGACATTTGAGGCGATTATGCTGGGGCAGGACACAAAGAGGAAACCCGTGAAGCGGACGCAGTTCACATCTATCGAACGACTTCGAACTCGTGGCCCAGGGCCAGGCAGTGACTCAACCATTCACCGAGGAACACATTGAGCTGTGCTTTCTCATCGGGTTGGTGCATGAACACGTTGGGGTAAGGATAGATGCTGCGAAAGCGTCGTGCATGTTCGGCGCTGATCACTTCGGCCATGCGTGCGTCGTGGTACACCTGCACTTCCAGCTGCGGCACCGGCAGCCACGGCAGGCTGTGCTCCTGACGCACCCGCAGGGTGGTGGTGTACGGGCAGTTCACGATCACTTCCAGGGTCAGCACGCCGAGCATCTGGTCGCCGTGAGTCACGGCAATGCGCCGCGCCTCGGGGGTGTGGCGCATGTCCGGCAGCAGCCGCATCAGCCGTGCATAGTTGGCCTCGCAGGCTGCTTGCAGCCCGATCAGGTCAACCCGATATCGCTCCCGTGCCTTTACTGCCATAACCCCCTCACTTCCGCGCGATTAAGCGCAAGCCATTGCAGGGCAATAATGCTCGCTGCGTTGGAAATTTTACCGTCACGTACCGCCTGCAGAGCGTCTTCAAAGACCCAGACGGTGACGCGGATATCTTCGGCTTCCTCTTCCAGTCCATGGACGCCACCGGCCCCGGCGCTTTCGCAACGACCCAGGAACAAGTGGACAAATTCGGTGCTGCCACCCGGCGACGGAAAGTACTTGGTGATCGGCCAGAGTGCGGAGAATGTAAGGCCAGCTTCCTCCTCGGCTTCGCGGTGTGCAACCTCCTCCGGTTGCTCATCCTTGTCGATCAGGCCAGCGACCATTTCGATCAGCCACGGGTTGTCGGTACGCCCCATGGCGCCGACGCGAAACTGCTCGATCAGCACCACTTCATCGCGCTGCGGGTCGTAGGGCAGTACACACACGGCGTCATGACGCACAAAGACTTCGCGATTGAGTTCACGGCTCATGCCGCCATCAAACTTCTCGTGCCGCAGTTTCAGCCGATCCAGTTTGTAGAAGCCCTTGTAGGCATTGTCGCGCTGAACAATCTCGACCTTGCTCGGCGTCGATTTCGCTGTGTCCGTCATATCAACCCTCGTTTATTGCCTTGCGGTGTCGAGGCGGCCTCGACATCGCGCCATCCTAACGCGCTCGTGCCCCTTGATGCAGCCCCTTTCCGGTTGCCGGGATAGACGGCGGGCGTCAAACTCACTCTAATCAGCTTAGTGGCGAACTGACTGCCTTGTCGGGAGTCGAAGCTCCACATTTTCACCTTTCCTCGATTTATGAAGGACACACATGTCGCTTTTAAAAATCGCCTCCGTGGCCTGTATCGCCTTGACCCTGGGTGCTTGCCAGAGCCTGTTCCAACCGGCCTATCTGAAGCCGCTGGACACCACCGCCGACGCCTCCGAGCAGATCAAACCCGGCTGCAGCAGTCCGGATTGCCCGCTGGTAAATATCGATACCGTGCACTTCCCGTCCGAGCCGCAACTGGACCAGATCATCGAACAGCGCCTGCTGCAGATGGCCCGCACTTCACCTGGCCAGGCCATGCCCGCCACCCTGAACGCCTACCGCGACAAGTTCTTGCGTGAGTCCCCGGACCGCAACAG
The DNA here is from genome assembly GCF_037094675.1 of Pseudomonas sp. KK18. Classification (NCBI taxonomy): domain Bacteria; kingdom Pseudomonadati; phylum Pseudomonadota; class Gammaproteobacteria; order Pseudomonadales; family Pseudomonadaceae; genus Pseudomonas; species Pseudomonas sp. KK18. Next base: position 604,367 of record NZ_CP146605.1, on the reverse strand, counting down.
CATGTACTTGCAGGCCAAGGTACGTGAGCAGCATGACGGACTGGTGATCATCGAAGTGTCCAGCTACCTGGACACCGGCACCGCCCACGGCGAGCCGGGCCGCGGCTTCATCAACTATTCACGCCTGCTGCACAAAGAGCTGAGCCTGACCGACATGCTGTTGCCGGGCCAGGAAGATGCATTCTGGAAGACCGCGAAAGTCGCCCACAACAACTGGCTGATCAACTCGCAGATGGACCGCGACCCGGAGTTCGTGAAGAACTGGCCGTTCCAGAAAACCCCGAATGTGGCGCTGACCAGCAATGGCGTGGTGCTCAAGTACAACGTGACCACCATCGCGCCGTACGCATTGGGGCTGATCGAAATGACCATCCCCTATGCGCGCCTCACCGGCGTGATCAAGCCTGAGCTGGTGCCCGCACGCCACTGAAGGCCCGGCCCAGGATGAAGTGCAACAGCCCTGCCAGCACCAGCGCCGGCAGGGTCGCACCGACATCCGGGTACAGATTCGCCAACAGGTGATAGGTGCTGATCCCTCCAAGCCACGCCAGCAGTGCCGGCCAGCGCAGGTTGGCGGCAACACCATGGCCACGACGGCGCAGGATGAAGTGATCCACCAGCACCACGCCGAACAGCGGCGCGAACACCGAGCCGATCAGCAGCAGGAAGTTCTGGTACTGCGCCAACGGTGCAAAGCAGGCGATCAGCGTGCAGATAACGCCAATGGCCAATGCCAGGTGCTCGACTTTCAAGCGCAACAGAATCCCGCTGGACACCGCCGCCGAGTGAATATCGGCGAACGCGTTTTCTGATTCATCCAACAGGATCAGCAGCAGAGGAATCCCCAGGCCGGCTCCGGCCAATGCCAGCAGCAACGCATTCACTTCACCGCTCGGCGCAAACGCCAGGGTGTAGGCCACGCCAAGGCTCATCAGCCAGAAGTTACCGATGAAGAAACCCAGTGCCGTGCCGCCGAACACGTTTTTCGCGCGTTTGCCGAAACGTGAGTAGTCGGCAATCAGTGGCAGCCAGGACAGCGGCATGGCAATCGCGATATCGAAGCCAACGGCAAACGGCATCGAACCGTCACCAGCCTGGGCCCAGAGTGCGGCCAGGTCGGCTTTGGCGAACAGGTTCCAGGTCAGCCAAAGGCAGGCGGCCAGCAGCAGCCAGATGCCCCACTTGCGCAGGATCTGCCGCACAAAAGTCAGCGGACCGCTGACGGCAAGCAAGGTCGCGAGGGCGCCGAATACCAGGGTCCAGAACAATGGGCTGGTCAGCAGGCTGCCTTCGCTGAACGCGCGGGCGCCCAACAGGCTGGCGGCGTCGCGCATCACGATGATTTCGAATGAGCCCCAGCCGATCAGCTGCAGCAGGTTCAGCAGCGCCGGCAGGCTTGCGCCCTTGGTGCCGAGGCTGAGTTTCAGGGCGGCCATGGATGACAGGCCGGTATCGCTGCCGATCACGCCGACGGCGGCCAGCAACAGCACGCCGACCAAAGTGCCGAGGAAAATTGCCAGTAAGGAACCGGAGAGGCCCAGGCCCGGCGCCAACAGTGCACCGGTTTGCAGGACCATCAGGCCGATGCCCAGGGAGAACCACAAGGAGAAGAGATCGCGGGCGCCGAAGACGCGTTTGTCCAAGGGGACTGCGATGTCTGGGGAATAGGTGCTGGGTTGAATGCTCAAGGGTGCTATCTCAGAGGGACATGATCGTTCCCACGCTCTGCGTGGGAATGCCGCTTTGGACGCTCTGCGTCCGCTTTTGTGACGCGGAGCGTCACGGGATGCATTCCCACGCGGAGCGTGGGAACGATCATCGGGTTCAGACCTTTTTGTACAGCTGACTACCTTCCTGCTTGAACCGCTCCGCCTGCTCCGCCAGTCCCTTGGCCACGTCCACATCCACCGCTTCAATGCGCTGGTTGGCCGCGTACTCACGCACTTCCTGGGTGATCTTCATCGAGCAGAATTTCGGCCCGCACATCGAGCAGAAATGCGCGACCTTGGCCGAGTCCTTCGGCAAGGTTTCATCGTGGTAAGAACGCGCCGTGTCCGGGTCCAGGCCCAGGTTGAACTGGTCCTCCCAACGGAATTCAAAGCGCGCCTTGCTCAACGCGTTGTCACGAATCTGCGCCCCCGGATGCCCCTTGGCCAAGTCCGCCGCATGGGCCGCGATCTTGTAGGTGATGATCCCGGTCTTCACATCGTCCTTGTTCGGCAGGCCCAAATGCTCCTTCGGCGTGACGTAGCAGAGCATCGCGCAACCGAACCAGCCGATCATCGCCGCCCCGATGCCCGAAGTGATGTGGTCATAACCCGGGGCGATGTCGGTGGTCAGCGGACCGAGGGTGTAGAACGGCGCTTCGTCGCAGCACTCCAGCTGCTTGTCCATGTTCTCCTTGATCAACTGCATCGGCACGTGGCCGGGGCCTTCGATCATGGTTTGCACGTCGTGCTTCCAGGCAATCTTGGTCAACTCGCCGAGGGTTTCCAGCTCGCCGAATTGCGCGGCGTCGTTGGCGTCGGCAATCGAGCCCGGGCGCAGGCCGTCTCCCAGGGAGAAGCTGACGTCGTAGGCCTTCATGATTTCGCAGATTTCGTCGAAATGGGTGTAGGTGAAGTTCTCTTTGTGGTGCGCCAGGCACCACTTGGCCATGATCGAACCACCACGGGACACGATGCCGGTGACGCGCTTGGCGGTCAGCGGTACATAGCGCAGCAATACGCCGGCGTGGATGGTGAAGTAGTCGACGCCCTGCTCGGCCTGTTCGATCAGGGTGTCGCGGAACAGCTCCCAGGTCAGGTCTTCAGCGGCGCCGCCGACTTTTTCCAGGGCCTGGTAGATCGGCACGGTACCGATCGGCACCGGCGAGTTGCGGATGATCCACTCGCGGGTTTCATGGATGTGCTTGCCGGTGGACAGGTCCATCACCGTGTCCGAACCCCAGCGAATGCCCCACGTCAGTTTCGCCACCTCTTCTTCGATGGACGAACCCAGGGCGCTGTTGCCGATGTTGCCGTTGATCTTCACCAGGAAGTTACGGCCGATGATCATCGGTTCCAGTTCGGTGTGGTTGATGTTGGCCGGGATGATCGCGCGGCCACGGGCGATTTCTTCGCGCACAAATTCCGGGGTGATGATTTTCGGCACGCTGGCACCGAAGCTGTGGCCGGCGTGTTGCTGGTCCAGCAGGCCGGCGGCGCGGGCCTCTTCCAGCTTCATGTTTTCGCGGATGGCGACGTATTCCATCTCGGCGGTGATGATGCCTTTGCGGGCGTAGTGCATCTGGGTGACGTTGGCCCCGGCCTTGGCACGGCGCGGGTTTTTCACGTGGGCAAAACGCAGCGCGGTCAGCTCGGCATCGCTCAGGCGCTGCTGACCGAAGTGCGAGCTCAAGCCCGACAGGCGCTCAGTGTCGCCGCGGGATTCGATCCACGGCGAGCGCACATCGCCCAGGCCTTTGCGCACGTCGATGATCACGTTCGGGTCGGTGTAGGGGCCTGAGGTGTCGTAGACCACTACGGGCGCATTGATTTCGCCGCCGAAGTCGGTGGGGGTCACGTCGAGACTGACTTCACGCATCGGCACGCGGATATCCGGACGGGTGCCCTGGACGTAGATTTTTTGCGAGCGGGTAAACGGCTGCACGGAACCGGAGTCGACCTTGGCCGATTCACTCAAGTGCACGGTGTTTTTTGATTTTTGGCTTTTTAATTCGATGCTCATCACGGGCTCTCCAACTATCCAGGCGGTGGATTTTTGTCGGAGTGAACCTGTGACGGATGGACGCACTGTGACAGTGCTGTGCTTGGCGCACGGGCTGTTCGATTGTCGAACAACATCCCGGACGAAGCACAAGAGGACTCGCCGGGTGACGAGAAATCTTGTTCCCTACGCAGGCGCTAACCTGATCAGGTTCAACGGGATCCGGTATTTACCGATCTCAGCCTTCCAACAAGGCACCCCGACAAGAACGCGGCCAGTCTAGACCATGGAGCAGGCAAATTGCCAACGGCGGTGCATTCATCGTGATGAATGGCGTAATTACAGGATTGTTGTGCCGTGATAGCGCCACTACACTCGGTGACTGCCTGAGGTCTTGACGCCAGGAATGGGCCGCCTTAGCCTTGGGCTCCAAATTATCGCTGTAATATTTATTCTAGGGATCGCCTCATGCTGCGCAAACTTTCACTGGCTCTTGCCGTGTCTTGTGCGACCAACGGACTGGTCTGGGCAGCTGAAGCGCCCCTGACGACCAAAACCGACCTGGTCAGCGTCTACCAGGAAGCGGTGGACAACAACGCCGACCTGGCCGCCGCCCGCGCCCAATACGGCGCGCAGAAAGAAGTGGTGCCCCAGGCCCGCGCCGGGTTGCTGCCGAACCTGTCGGCCGGTGCCGACATCAACAATGTGCGCACCCAGCTGGACCAGCCCGCCGCCACGGTCAACCGCGACGCCCATTCCTGGCGCGCGACCTTGAGCCAGCCGCTGTTCCGCGCTGATCGCTGGTTCCAGCTGCAAGCCGCTGAAGCTGTCAACGAGCAGGCCGCGCTGCAACTCTCGGCCACCGAACAGAACCTGATCCTGCAAAGCGCCGAAAACTACTTCGCCGTGCTGCGGGCCCAGGACAACCTGGCGTCCACCAAGGCCGAAGAAGCCGCGTTCAAACGCCAACTGGACCAGTCCAACGAACGCTTTGACGTCGGCCTGTCGGACAAGACCGACGTGCTGCAATCCCAGGCCAGCTACGACACCGCACGGGCCAATCGCATCCTGGCCCAGCGCCAGGTGGACGACGCCTTCGAAGCGCTGATCACCCTGACCAACCGCCAGTACAACTCGATCCAGGGCATCGTCCACACGCTGCCGGTGCTGCCACCGGCGCCGAACGACGCCAAGGCCTGGGTCGAAACCGCCGGCCGCCAGAACCTGAACCTGCTGGCCAGCAACTACGCGGTCACCGCCGCCGAAGAAACCCTCAAGCAACGCAAGGCCGGCCACGCACCGACCCTGGATGCCGTGGCGCAATATGAAAAAGGTGACAACGACGCCCTGGGCTTCAGCAACCCGAGCGCCTTTGGCCAGCCGTATCACGGTGACGTGTCGCAACGCACCGTAGGCTTGCAGTTGAGCATCCCGCTATACAGCGGCGGCCTGACCAGCTCGCAAGTGCGCGAATCCTATTCCCGCCTGGGCCAGACCGAGCAGCAACGCGAGGGCCTGCGTCGCCAGGTGGTGGAAAACACCCGCAACCTGCACCGCGCGGTGAACACCGATGTGGAGCAGGTACAGGCGCGCCGCCAGTCGATCATCTCCAACCAAAGCGCGGTGGAAGCCACGGAAATCGGTTACCAGGTGGGCACGCGCAATATCGTCGATGTGCTGGACGCCCAGCGCCAGCTGTACACCTCGGTGCGCAACTACAACAACAGCCGCTACGACTACATCCTCGACAACCTGCGCTTGAAGCAGGCGGCGGGCACGTTGAACCCGGGGGACTTGCAGGATCTGGCGCGTTACCTGAAGGCCGACTACAACCCGGACAAGGACTTCCTGCCGCCGGACCTGGCCAAGGCCGCCGCGGCGCAGCTGAAGGCTAACCCGGGTTACTAAGACTGCCCGTTAACCCAATGTGGGAGCGGGCTTGCTCGCGAAAGCGGTGTATCAGTCGACTTATTCGCTGACTGACACTGCGCATTCGCGAGCAAGCCCGCTCCCACATTTGATTTGTGTTGTTAGACGTTAAGCAGTCTGCCCAATCCGTCCAGCAAACGCTTCAATGCCCCCTGATTGGCGCGCATCACCGCCAGCCCCGCCTGCCCCATCTTCTGCGCGTCCTGCGGCAGCTCGAACAAACGCTGCACCGCCACCGCCAAACCCTCGGCATCGTCCACTTCCTGCAACGCGCCGGCGTCGCGCATCATTGCGCTGATTTCCAGGAAGTTGAACACGTGGGGCCCGCAGATCACCGGCTTGGCCAAGGCCGCCGGCTCCAACGGGTTATGCCCGCCCGTGGCAACCAGGCTACCGCCGACAAAAGCGCTGTCGGCCAGGGCATACAGAAACAGCAACTCGCCCATGGTGTCGCCCAGCAACACCGAGGTTTGCGCCGTCACCGCCTCGCCGCTGGAGCGACGCACCGTGGCGAAACCCTGCTGCTGGCACAGCTCGAACATCGGGTTGAAGCGCTCCTGATGGCGCGGCACCAGGATCAGCAACGCATTGGGATAACTGGCAAGCAACTGGCGATGGGCGGCGAGCACCACTTCGTCTTCGCCTTCGTGGGTGCTGGCGGCGATCCACACCGGGCGTTCACTGGCGTGCCACTGTTCACGCAACGCGGCGGCGAGCGCCAGCAGTTGCGGGTCGATGGCCAGGTCGAACTTGATCGAGCCGGTGACTTCGACAGTCTCGGGCCGTGCACCCAGGCTGCGAAAACGCTCGGCCTCGGTTTCGGTCTGGACGGCGAACAGGCTCATTTCCGCCAGCATCGGCGCGGTCAGCCTGGCGAAACGCCCGTAGCCCTTGGCCGAGCGAGCCGACAGCCGCGCGTTGGCCAATGCCACGGGAATCCCGCGTTTGGCGCACTGGTGAATATGGTTGGGCCACAGTTCGGTCTCCATGATCACCGCCAGTTTCGGCTGCACGCGATCGAGAAAACGCTTGGCCGCACAGGGCAAATCGTACGGCAGGTAGCAGTGCTGGATGCGCGGCTCGTTGGCGAACAACGCCTGGATGCGCTCGGAACCGGTGGGCGTCATGCAGGTGACGGTGATCGGCAGCTGTGGATAACGTTCCAGCAGCCCGCGAATCATCGGCGCAGCGGCGATGCTTTCGCCCACCGACACCGCATGCACCCAGATCCCGCCGGGTTGCATCACCGGCAAGCCCCAGGAGAAGCGTTCTCCCACGCGCTTCGCGTAAGCCGGCGCTTTGCGGGCCCGCAGCCACAGACGTAAAGCCACCAACGGCAGCGCCAGGTAAAACAGACAGCTGTAGAGAGTTCTATTCATGGCGGCGGAGTTTATCGGCTTTTTCAGTCGATCGCCTGCAAGCACTCGGCAAAACGTTCGGCGAGGAAACGCGCGGCCGGGCCGAGGGGCTCGTCGCGGCGCCAGACCAGCTCCACCACCAGCGCCGGCGGGGTCCATTCGCTGTTCAGTTCGACCATCTGGTTCTGATAGGCCGGATACTGCACCACATGCCGCGGCAACCAGGCCCAACCCAGGCCGCGCGCAAGCCATTCGGCCAGCACGTAGAAACTGTCAGCCCGCCACACTTGCGGGCTGGCGGCCTCGCTGCCGGGATACACACTGGTCTGGGTCGCCATCAGCAATTGGCGAAACTGCGCCAGGCGCTGGCAATCCACGAACTGTTCCTTAGCCATGGGATGCCCGATACCGCACACGGTCACCATCTCCACACTGCCCAGCACGCGGCGCTCCAACGCTTCGGGGATCTGATCGTGATAGAACAGCAGGCCCAGATCCGCCTTGCGCTCCACCAGCTTGCGCGCGACATCGCCTTGGGCGGCGCTGGACAACTGCACTTCCAGGCTGGGAAATTTTCCCGCCAGCGCTTCGAGGCTATCGAGCACCGGCTGATAGAGCATGGCTTCATCCTGGGCCAGGCGCAGGCGCGCCTCCTCACCGCGCATCAATGACAAGGCACGGCCATTCAGGCGCTCGCACTGGCGCAAGACTTCCCGCGCCTCCTCGAGCAGTGCCGTGCCCGCCTCGGTCAAACGGGGCTGGCGGCCGCTGCTGCGGTCAAACAGGGATACGCCCAGGTCCGCCTCCAACAGGGCAATCCCATTGCTGACCGCCGATTGCGCCCGACGCTGGTCCCGCGCCACCGCCGAAAATGAACGCTGCTCGGCGACGCTGACAAACAGGCGCATTTGCTCAAGACTCCACTGCACGCTCATGGCTCAACCCATCTTCAATTCAAATAGGTAATGACTTTACCGCATCTGACAAGTCTCTAAAATGCCAACCTTATCAAGCGACCCTGTACCGAGGATTTACCCCATGAACGCCGCCTACTATTACCTGGCCATTGCCATCTGCTCGGAAGTGATCGCCACCGTTTCCATGAAAGCGATCAAGGGTTTCAGCACGCCAATCCCGTTGTTGCTGGTGATCGTCGGCTACGGCGTGGCCTTCTGGATGCTCACGCTGGTGGTGCGCACCGTGCCGGTGGGTGTCGCGTATGCAGTGTGGGCCGGGATGGGCATCGTGATGGTCAGCATCGCCGCGCTGTTTATCTACGGGCAGAAACTGGATATCCCGGCGATGCTGGGCATGGGCCTGATTGTGCTGGGCGTGGTGGTGATTCAGTTGTTCTCGAAAACGGCCGGGCACTGAGCGTTCACGTGAGATTCAATTGAGGCCGAAACTCGCAGCCTCGTTCCACTCGACAGCTCCCGCGGTGCGTCTGTCATCCGGGAGCGTTGGGGCGAAGATTCACTTCATGAGCCTGTATACTGCGCAGCCTGTCTTGAACACTGAGGTCGCTGCATGCCATCCGTTATTTCCACCGACGTTCTGATTGTCGGCGCCGGGGTTGCCGGCCTCTGGCTCAATGCGCGCCTGCGACGCCAGGGCTTTTCCACGGTATTGGTGGAAAGCGCCACCCTCGGTGGCGGGCAAAGCGTGAAGTCCCAGGGGATCATCCACGGCGGCGCCAAATATGCACTGCACGGCGCCCTGACCGGTGCCTCCGAAGCCATCGCCGACATGCCCCGCCGCTGGCGCGAAGCCCTGGCGGGCAACGGTGAACTGGATCTCTCCGGTGTGCGCCTGCTGTCCGAAGCCCACTATTTGTGGTCGCCGGGCACCATCGCCGGCAACCTCACCAGTTTCTTCGCGAGCAAGGCCGTGCGTGGCCGCGTGGATCAAGTGAAGGGCGATGACCTGCCACCGGCCCTGCAAGATCGCCGCTTCAAGGGCAAGGTCTATCGCCTGGCCGAACTGGTGATCGACGTCCCAAGCCTTATCGAACGCCTGGCGCAATTGGCCGGCGACGGTTTGCTCGCGGGCAAACAGATCGAACCCTTGCTGGAACAAGGCACACTGGTCGGCCTGAAGGTCGATGGCCGTGAGATCCGCGCCCAGCGTATCGTCATCAGCGCCGGCGGCGGCACCGCTGACCTGCTCGGCGCCCTGGGCCTGAGCCAGCCCGCCATGCAACGCCGACCGCTGCACATGATCATCGCCAAGGGCCCCGGCCTGAAGCCGCTGTACGCCCACTGCCTGGGGGGCGGCACCAAGCCGCGCATCACCGTGACCACGCATCCCGCCGCCGACGGCAATTGGGTGTGGTACCTGGGCGGCGATATCGCCGAAGCCGAAGGTGTGGCACGTACCCCGGAGCAACAGATCGCCACCGCCCAAAAAGAGCTGGGGCAGTTGCTGCCCTGGATCGACATGAGCCAGACCCAATGGGCCACCTTGCGCGTCGACCGCGCCGAACCATTGCAGTCAGGCCTGACCCGCCCGGACAACGCGTTCCTCGCCGAACAGGATCGCCTGTTGGTGGGCTGGCCGACCAAGCTGGCATTGGCACCGGATTTCGCCGATCGAGTGATCAACGCACTGGAACGTGACGGCATCAAGCCCGGAACTACCGAAAAACTGCCCGAGCTGCCGAAACCCGCCATCGCCCAACCTGCCTGGGAGCAACTGCTGCCATGACCCTGCCGACTCTGCACGACCTCCACCGCCCGCTGGGCAGCACCGGCCTGCTGGTCTCGCCGCTGGGCCTGGGCACCGTCAAGCTGGGCCGCGACCAAGGGGTGAAATACCCCAGTGGCTTCCAGATTCCCGATGACGATGCGGCGCGGATGCTGTTACGCCAGGCCCGGCAATTGGGCATCAACCTGATCGACACTGCGCCCGCCTATGGCCGCAGCGAAGAACGCCTGGGCCCGCTGTTGCGCGGCCAGCGCCAGGAATGGGTAATTGTCAGCAAGGTGGGCGAAGAATTTGCCGAAGGCGTATCCCATCACGACTTCAGCGCAGCCCACACCCGGCTTTCGGTGGAGCGCAGCCTGAAACGACTGGAAACGGATTTTATCGATCTGGTGCTGGTGCACTCCGACGGCAACGACCTGCATATCCTCAATGATTGCGAGGTTTACCAGACCCTGGAAGACCTCAAGCGCGAGGGCAAGATCCGTGGTTTCGGCTTCTCCGGCAAAACCGTCGAGGGCGGTGTAAAGGCTCTGGAACAAGGTGATTGCGCCATGGTCACCTACAATTTGAACGAACAGGCCGAGAAAGCCGTCATTGATTATGCCGCCGCACACGGCAAGGGCATCCTGGTGAAAAAGGCACTAGCCAGTGGCCATGTCTGCCTGGAATCCGGAGTGGATCCAATTCACGCCAGTTTCATGCTGTTGTTTGCGCAAACTGGCGTTGCCAGTGCTATTGTCGGGACCATTAATCCGCTGCACCTCGCCCACAACGTGGCGACCGCTGCCAAGGTCATTCGCCAACTCTGATGCCGCCGACGCGGCCGACCCCGACGCAAGAAGGAGCCGACATGCCGCGAACGCTCATAAGAAAGAACCCCAGCAACTTCAAGACACTGCCGCTGCACGTCGAAGCAACCCCCGAAGGCTTGAGCTACCAGAGCGTCGGCATGCCGCTCAACTTCGCCCAGACCCTGCAACGGCGCAAGCCGGTGGAGGTGAAAGACACCGAGCGTTTCGTGCTGGAGCTGGCCAACCTTGGGGTCTCGGTGCGCCTGACGCTGCACTGGCAGAACCGCGATTACTGGGTGCTGGTGCGCCAGCGCCGACAAGACCGTGGCGACGTCGTGCTCAAGCTGATCTCCGGCTATGTGCCGGCCCACGAACTGAACCTGCCACTGCACACCGCCATCCAGGAAATCGCCGAGGAATGCCTGCTGGAAACCCCGGAAGGCTGGCTGGGCGGGCGCTTCAATGACACCTGGCTGCCGGCGCCCTACTCGTCAGCCCTGCACTACCGCGAAGCGTTGCCGTTTCGTCTCTCACCGCTGTCCGGGGCCGCGCGCCCGGTGCGCTGCGCCACCATGCAATTGATTGAACGGCCACGCGCCTACGTGCACCTGCCCACGGCTTCGCTGCAGTTGATTTATGACTTGCGCCTGGAAGTGCCCAAGGAGGCGAAGTCCCTGAGCCTGTTTCATGTGGACGAGCGCCTGGAGGGCGACCAATTGGTGGCCCGCCTGGACCGCCAGCGCCCGGACCTGTACCTGATGCCGCTGAAGGACGGGCAGCCGTGTGCGGAGCTGTATACCTTGAAGAAGGATCAGCTGTATCCGGCGAGTACGCGAGGGTTGTATCTGGCTGAAAGCTTTGCCCAGCAGGAAGGCTGGATCGTGCGGGATGAGCGGATCCGCTGGAAGGACTGGCTGCGCCAGCAGGGGCTGAGTGCACCCGAGAAAGAGTCGAAGCTGAAGCGCTTGACGGGTAAGGCGCGGCAGATCTTGCGCAAGATCGTGCCGAAGAAAAAAGCCAACCGGTAACCGGACGTCAGGTCGCGGCAGTCAAATGTGGGAGCGGGCTTGCTCGCGAAGGCGGTGTATCAGTCACTGCATCAGCCAGCTGACCCACCGCTTTCGCGAGCAAGCCCGCTCCCACACAAGCCCGCTCCCACCATCAGTTATTGCGGATCTTCTCGACAATCGCCGTGGTCGAGCTGTTTTCCACCAACCCCAGCACTTTGACCTTGCCACCGTAGGCACTGACGATATCGGCACCCACCACCTGGTCGACGGAATAATCACCGCCCTTGACCAGCACGTCCGGCTTGACCTGGGCCAGCAGGTTTTCCGGGGTCGCCTCGGCAAAGCTGATCACCCAGTCCACCGCACCCAAACCTGCCAGCACCGCCATGCGACGGTCGACACTGTTGATCGGCCGGCCTGGCCCCTTGAGGCGGCTGACCGACGCATCATCGTTGACTGCCACGATCAAGCGATCGCCCTGGGCCCGCGCCTGCTCCAGGTAGGTCACGTGACCGGCGTGGAGGATGTCGAAGCAACCGTTGGTGAAGACAATGCTCTCGTTATGGGCACGGGCATCGTCAATCGCCAGCAACAGTTGCTCAAGGCTCAACACGCCGCGCTCCGAGCCTTCGGATCGCTGGATGGCGCGGCGCAGCTCAGGTGCACTGATGGCCGCCGTACCGAGCTTGCCGACCACGATACCTGCTGCCAGGTTGGCCAGGGCCACCGCATGGGGAAGTTCCTCGCCCGCCGCAATTGCCGCGGCCAGGGTGGAAATCACGGTATCACCGGCACCGGTCACGTCGAACACTTCACGGGCCCGCGCCGGCAGGTGCATGGCCGGGTGATCAGGACGCAGCAAGGTCATGCCGTGTTCGCCACGGGTCACCAGCAAGGCACCCAGGTCGAGGTCGGCCATGAGTTGGGCGCCCTTGGTCACCAGCTCGTGCTCATCGACACAACCGCCGACGATGGTTTCAAATTCGCTGAGGTTCGGCGTGATCAGGCTGGCGCCCCGATAAATCGAGAAGTCCTTGCCCTTGGGATCTGCCAGCACCGGAATGCCCCGGGCCTTGGCGGCCTGGATCAGTACCTGATGGTTTTTCAAGGCGCCTTTCCCGTAGTCGGACAGCACCAGCACCTTGATGCCTTCGAGCATCTCGTCGACCTGGGCGCTGAGCACCAGGGCGTCGGTGGCGAAGGGTTCTTCAAAATCGATACGCAGCAATTGCTGGTGCCGGCTCATCACCCGCAGCTTGACGATGGTCGGCTGGTGGGGAATGCGCTGGAACAGCGCACGCACACCCGCACCCTTCAGGCTGTTGGCCAGGCTGTCGGCAGCCTCGTCGTCGCCGGTCACACCCACGAGGGACGCCGGGGCGCCGAGGGCGGCAATATTGAGGGCAACGTTGGCAGCGCCACCTGGACGGTCTTCGATTTGCTCGACCTTGACTACCGGTACCGGTGCCTCAGGGGAAATCCGTGAGGTACCGCCATGCCAGTAACGGTCGAGCATGACATCGCCGACCACCAAGACAGGGGCTTGATCGAATCGCGGCATGGACAACTTCATGGAGCAACCCACATACAAAATGAACAGGGGCGCGATATTACCACAGGGTTGTCAAAGGCTTGTGCAATGTAGGAGCCGGCTTGCCGGCGATGCGGCCACCGCGGTTTTTCAGTGCAACCGCGGTGGCCATCGCCGACAAGCCGGCTCCTGCAGATCAGGTGATGTCGGCCGGGATCGGCGCGTCCAGGCCCATGGCATGCAGCCGGGCGTAGTAACCGTTTTGCGCCAGCAATTCGCCGTGGGTACCGCGCTCGACTATCCGGCCATCGTCCATCACCAGGATCAGGTCGGCTTTCTCGATGGTCGACAGGCGGTGAGCGATCACCAGGGTCGTGCGGCCTTGCATGACCTTGTCCAGGGCGGCCTGGATATGGCGCTCCGATTCGGTGTCCAGCGCCGAGGTGGCCTCGTCGAGGATCAGCAATGGCGCGTTCTTGAGCAAGGCCCGGGCGATTGCCAGGCGCTGGCGCTGGCCGCCGGACAGCAGCACGCCGTTTTCGCCGACCTGGGTGTCGAAGCCCTTGGGCAACTGGTCGATGAAGTCCTTGGCATAGGCATCGGCCGCTGCCGCCTCGACATCGGCCCGCGGTGCGCCGGCCAGGTCACCGTAGGCGATGTTGTTGGTCACCGTGTCGCTGAACAGGGTCACGTGCTGGGTCACCTGGGCGATGTGCCGACGCAGGTTGAGCAGGCGATAGTCTTCGATTTCCACGCCGTCGAGCAGGATCTCACCGCTCTCATGGTGGTAGAAACGCGGGATCAGGCTGGCCAGTGTCGACTTGCCGCTACCCGAACGCCCCACCAGGGCAACCATCTGCCCGGGCTCTGCGGTAAAAGTGATGTCCTTGAGCACATGACGCTCGGTGCCCGGGTAGGTGAAGTTCAGGTTGCGCACTTCCAGGCGGCCGCTGACCTTGTCGCGCTCGATGGTGCCGCGATCGATTTCCACGTCTTCGTCCAACTGCTCGAAAATACTTTCGGCACCGGCCACGCCTTTCTGGATGGTCGAGCTGACTTCGGACAGCTGGCGGATTGGCTTGGGCAACAGGCCGGCCAACGTGATGTAGGCCACCATGTCACCCGCCGACGCATCACCGCGAAGGTACAGGACCAGGAACATCAACACTGCCATGGCGCTGTAGATCACCAGTTGCAGCGCCGGCGTATAGATCGCGCCGGTGCGGGTCATGCGCAGTTGCTTGTTGGTGTTGCTCAGGCTCGCCTTGAGGAAGCGCTTCTGCTCATACACCTCACCGCCGAAGCTGCGCACCACGCGGTAGCCCTGGATGGTTTCCGAGGCAACGTGGGTGACGTCACCCATCGCAACCTGGATCTTCTTGCTCTGCTTGCGGAATTTCTTGCTTGCGGTGCTGACCATCACGGCAATCAACGGCAGGATGGCGATCATCACCAGGGTCAGCCGCCAGTTCATGAACAGCAGCGAGGCGAACAGGAAGATCACCGTCATGCCTTCGCGAATCACCACCTTGATGGCATCGGTCGCAGCACCGGTGACCATGGTCACGTTGAAGGTGATGCGGGAGATCAGGTGCCCGGAGTTGTGATTGTCGAAATAGCGGTTCGGCAGGGTCAGCAGGTTGTTGAACAACTGCACCCGCAGGTCGTGGACCAGGCCCAGGGAAACCTTGGCCAGCAGGTAGTTGCCCAGGAACGAACCGAGGCCCTGCCACGCGGCGATCAGGATGATCAGCAACGGCACGGCCTGCAGCAGTTGCAGGTCACGCAGGAAAGGCACCGTGGGGAACAACACCGCTTCAGGGTTGGACAGGCCATCGACAAAGTACTTGAGGATGTAGCCCAGCATCGGCTGGGTCGAAGCGAAAATCAGAAAGCCGACGATACTCAGCGCGAACAAGCCGGCATAGGGCTTAACGTAGCTGAGCAGGCGGAAGTATATTTTCAAGCTCGAAGGGCTTGCGCTCGGACTGGAGTCGGTCATATCACGCGGCGGTTTTGAAAAAGGAGGCTGACTTTAGCACAGCTTCTCTGTTGTACTTGCACGCGGCACAACCGCGGCCCCGTTGGATCCAACGGGCGACATTGTATAGCCACTACTTTAGTATGGTTGGCTTTCTTTATACTGGAACGGCTTTTCTGTATGCAATCCAAGCGCCTTACCTATGGCTCAAACCGCGTTTTCGACTTCCTCTGTCTGTGGATTCTGCCCATCGGCTTGTTGCTGCTCCTGAGTGCGCTGTTCTTCGTTACCAATCGAAATGTGCTGCACAGGTTTTACTACCTTCTATTCGCCGCGCCGACACTGTTGCTGCTGTGCCTGCGCCCGACGGAATTCAAGCAGGTATTGCGCGAGCCCCTGGCGATTGCCTTCCTGGTTTTCTCGGGCTGGGCGCTCACCAGCCTGCTCTGGAGCCCTGAGGCTACGACAGACTCCGACCTGTTCAAGCGGCCACCGAATACCTTCACGTTGTTTGCCGGTTTCGGACTGTTGCTGCATTACCGCAACGAACTGTTCAAGCCGATCTTCTTCTGCGCCGCGCTGATTGCGCTTGTATCGAGCGCCTGCAGCCTGGTGGCTTTTGCTCCCCATATCTCGGATGGCACGCGAATGATCGGCGGGCGTGGGGCACTTGATAATCCGCTGCTGAGCTCTCACGTATTCGGATTCTTCTGCGTTTACTGGCTGTACGTGTGCATGACTACCAAGCGTGCTCACGTACTCTGGTTCAGCGTTCCGGCACTGGCAATCATGGCCGCGGCGGTGCTGGCCACCGGCTCGAGAACACCGATGGTTGCACTGGTCCTCGCCGTGCTCTGGATGAGTTTCATCAGTCGCAATCGGCGCTCGGCCCTGCTGATCGCCTGTATGGCGCTGGGCGCTGCGGCGCTGTTGCTGTTCTATCCCGAAATGATCACCAATCGTGGCAGCTCGTTCCGGTTCGAACTCTGGAGCATGTCGCTCGCGCGTATCGCCGAACACCCCTGGATCGGCCACAGCTACGACTCAGAGTTGTACCTGACGATTGCCGACGGCTATCAACTGCGCGAACCCCACAGCTTTGCCCTCGGCGTGCTGTATTACGTCGGCATCATCGGCTTCATCCCGTGGGCCTTCATGCTCGGCTGGGGCCTGTACAAAAGCCTCAAGGAACGTGCACAGCCATTGTTCATCCTGGCCTCCTCCTTGCTGGCCTATGGCATCGGTGCCGGCCTGACCGAAGGCGGCGGCATTCTCTCGCGGCCAAAAGAACACTGGTTCCTGCTGTGGATCCCGCTGGCACTGATCGCCGGCCTGAGCATCGCCCAGCGTCGCCGCAGCCTGCTGCGCATGCCGGTTCAACGCCTGAAATCGCAAGACTTCGAACAGCTGTGCGCCAACGCCCACGTGATCGAAGCCGATGGCCTGGGGCCCAAGGTCCTGCGCCTGGAGGATGGCAGCTTCCTCAAGCTGTTCCGCCCTCGTCGCTGGTACACCTCAGGCAGCTTCAATCCCTATTCAGAGCGCTTTGCCAGCAACAGCGAGCAACTGCGTGCATTGGGGATTCCATCACCGGTCATCCTCAATCTCTATCAGTTAAAGGATGCGAGCAGCGCCGTACGTTATCAGCCGCTGCCCGGCCTGACCCTGCGCCAGGCCCTGCAAAGCCTGGACAGCAGCCTGCGGGAATCGCTGATCGAACGTTTCGGCCGGTTCATGGCCCAGCTCCACGAGCGCGGCGTGTACTTCCGCTCCCTGCACCTGGGCAACGTACTTTTGATGGATGATGGCGAGTTCGGCCTGATTGACGTGGCAGACATGCGCATCTACCCATCGCCGCTGCGTAACGCCCTGCGCCAGCGCAACCTGCGGCACATGCAGCGTTATCCCCAGGACCGCAACTGGTTGTTCGAAACCCACTTTGAACAACTCGCCGCTGGCTACGCTTCGGCTGCATCGCCAAGCGCCACGGCGAAGATCCGTGACCAGGTGTCCAGGCTCAATCGTCCGGTTGCGCAGGTAGCGAACCCGGCCAAGTGATGGCTTGAAGCGCCGGGGTTGCAGGCCTCGGGCCATTGCGATGAACGCAATGGCCCGGCCGAAGCCCTATGAGCTGCGCTGCGGCGCCAGGTACAGCCGCACCAACCCACGCAAGGTCTTGCGACCCCAGAACTTCAACGGAATCTGCTTGAGGATCTCCCGCGCCAGTGGGCGGTCACGGTCGGCGGTCTTGAGGAACATCGAGTTCAGGAAGTTGTAGCGAACCTGATCGTAGGCGGGATGATCGCTGAACAACCCGTAGGTCTTGAGGATGTTCTGGATCATGTAGCGGTGATTCTTGTAGGTATTGGTCGCGTGCTGGCGATAGCGCGCCATCACCACGCTCAACACGTCGATGGTGTACCCGGCGTGGGTGATCTTCAATTCGATCAGCAAGTCTTCCAGCGGAATCAGCGGATCGAACCCTCCGACCTCTTCCAGCGCCTGCCGACGGATCATCAGCGTCGGTGCCGGCGGAAAGGGCTTGCGATCGAGGAACAGGTCATCGAAATCCAGGCTGCGAAACGGCAAGTCGCGGCGCTGCTTCTTCTCCGGGTATGGCTTGCCGTCCCCATCAATCAACTCGATATTGCCGGCGCAAATGCCCACCTTCGGCTTGCCTTCCATGTAGGCAACCTGGGTGGCGATGCGCTCGGGCAGCATGATGTCATCGGAGCCGAATGGCGCGATCAGGCTGCCTTTGGCGCGGGCGATGGCACCGTTCAGGGTATTGGTCAGGCCCTGGTTCTGCTGCACCTGGAAATCAAACCCGTGTTCGGCCTGCAAGCGCTGGATGCGCTCCACGCTGTCATCCCTGGAGCCATCGTCTACCACCAGCAACTCGATGTTGGGGTAGGTCTGGCCGAGCACACTGAGAATGCTCTGCTCGATGTACGGCCCGTGGTTGTAGGAGGCGATGATCACAGTGACCAGGGGTTGCTGCAGACTCATGCTTTACCTACTTCACGCAGACCGGTTTCGATCAGGTTCAAATACTTGTGCCGGAACTCGTCCAAGGTGTGGTTTTCTTCCAGGTAGCGGAACACTTGCTCACCCTTGGCACGCAGCTCTTCGTCGCTCAGCGCCAGGTAAGTGTCCAGTGCTGCCGCCAACTGCTCGACATTGCCCGGATCATGGGAGAGGCCGCCGGCACCTTGCACCAACGGCAGCATCGCCGGGCCATTGGAGGCGATGACCGGCAGATGGCCGCTCATGCCTTCCAGCAGCGCCAGGCCCAGGCCTTCGAACAACGACGGCATGGTCCAGATGTCGAAACCGCGCACATACTTCATGCCATCTTCGCGAAAGCCCAGCAGGTGCGCACGGCCGGTCAGGCCCAGGCGCTCGATATCGGCGCGCAGGTCAGCTTCGGCGCGGCCGGAGCCGATGATCCCCACCTGGGCCTCAGGGTATTTGTCCTTGAGGGTGGCGAACGCTTGCAACAAATGGGTGTGGCCCTTGATCGGCACCAGGCGGCCCAGGGCGCCAATCATCCGTGCATCCAGCGGCAGGCCCAGGGCCTCGCGCGCTTCATCCCGTGGCAACTGCAAGGCTTCGGCCTGGGGGATGTCGATGGCATTGGTGACAAAGGTGGTGTTTTCGCGGGTGAACCCGCAGTTGAGGTCCACCAGGTAATCCCTGACCGCTGCCGACACCCCGACGAATCGCCACGCCGGGCTGACCCACTTCTGCGTCTGGCGCCGGCGGTAGCCTCGGGCGTACTCGCCAAAACCGTGGGAAATGCCGATGCACAGGGGGATCTTCAACCAGCGGTTGAGCGACAGCATCATGTTCACCGACTTGAAGCGGTTACAGATGACCACGTCGAATTTCTGCTCGCGGCAATATTTGTAGATCTGCCACATCGCGCCGAAACGAATGCCCTTGAGGGACTTTTCCGGCAACTCGAAATAATGGGAGTGCTCAGCCACGCTCAGGGGCTGGCCGGGCAGCGGGCGGCCGCTGAGGAACCCGGATGTGACCTCGAAACGTTCAGCCGGCAAGGCCTTGACGATCTGCTCGCCGAGGTCGGCGAAGTCGTGGGTCTTGACGTTGTAGTCCGGCTGTAACTGCAAAACCTTGAAACGAGGTTTCATAACTCTCCATGCTGCAATCTGGCTGCGGGCGCGCAGCCCGGCGAAAAGGGGCGGCAGGCGCTGCAAGCCTGCCTTCAATAAGGTCTCAATCCTGCTTCAACACCCAGAGCAACTCATGACGGCGCACCGCCTTGCGGAAGAACTCATTCTCTCCGTAAGGCGATGGACTACGGCCCGCCAATAATTGCTGCAACCACCTGCGCACGCGGCGCTTGAACGGCGCCCGCGGCTGCAAGTCGTGCATCATGCCCAGGGCCATGGCCTTGTCCTGCTGCTGGCTGAGCGTCAGCGGCAAACTGCAAGGCACAAGTTCACGGGAGGCATCAAAACGCGGCGGCAAGGCCACGCCAGCGCCCGAATCACCCATGGGCCAACGATCGTTATCATGCAGGTGGTTGGCGTAGCCGAGCAACGTGCCCGGTTGCCACTCCAGGCCTTGCAAGGCTTCGAGAATCGCGGCGTGGGCGCAGATGTGATCCGGGTGCGGATCCAGCAACGGCGTTGGCAACACGATCACCTGCGGGCGCGCCTTGAGCAGCAATGCCCGCAGGTCGGCAATCAGGTTATTCCAGGTCGGGGCGCCGTCCACATCCCCGGGCAAGGCCAGGGCATTGAACTGGCGAAACAGCCGCGTATCGTCCAACTGAGCTTCCCGGGAAGCCTGGGGCTGATCCGGTGCGGCCTGCATCGCTGCAAGCTGCATGCAGAAGTACCCCAACTGCACGCACTGCGCTTCGGGAACGCCCGCCCAACGCGGCACGGTGACGCTGTCCCAGGCACGCAGGCGGCCTTTGAGTCGTGCGGCATCGGCCTTGGGCATGCCCATCTGCTGATAGTGATCGGCTTCGATTTCGCCCGCCGTCAGGGTGACGATCCAGCTCTCGTCGGCTTGGCTGTACAGGCTGAAAGCGGCCAATTCGGCATCGTCGGCATGGGGCGCGATGACCATCACCCGTTGGCGACGGTAGTCCGGCTGGCGGAACAACCAGAGCGTCGGCTGCCCCTTGATCCGGCAGAAGCGCCCGCGCAAGCGCAGCTTACCGCCGGCGAGTGCTTCGCCCATGCCCGTCAGGTTGAGGTAACGCCGGCCTGAAAGACCACGCTCGAAGACTTGCCGGTCGGGTGCATCCAGGCCCGACACGTCCACCGCCGGGTCGAGAAAACGCCCGAGCCAAGAGCTTTTGAGTTCAATCCCGACGATCAGGGTTTCATCGCCCACCAGAGGCGTGTCCAACAGCAGGCGCCCGGCTTCAAGACGCAGGCCCGTGCACTCGCTCCCTTCAGGAAACGCGTACTCATAGTCGTCTTTAGGCGAGTAGAACAGATGATCGGCAAACCAGGCCTCATGCGCGGCCCACAGCACCACGGCCAGCACCAGCGGCAACCACCAGGCCACCAGCACACCGACAGCCACCAATAGCAACAGGCCCACCAACAGCGCAATACGCTTGTTGCGCCGGTGCTGCTTGAGCAATTGCTGTTTGCGACTCATACGCTGAACACCGGCACCGGGTTGCACCAGCGCTCCTTGTATTCACGGTCGGAACGCCCGAAGGAGAAACGCAGCGGCTTGTCGCTCGCCCGCGCTTGCTCCCAGGCACTTTGGGTATTGAGGAAGCTCAGCACGCTGCCGGGGCTGAACGCCTTGGTTTCAGGGTCGACACCGCCGTTGACGTATTCGGCGCTGACCCACTGCGGCGCCTGCACCTGATACACCAGTTGCACGGCAATCGCAGCATCATTGAGAAACAGCACCGAGCCGAACAGGAATTCCTTGAGCAACTCCAGCACCTCGGCCAAACGCTCGGCCCCCGCCGCAGGGAAACCCCAACGCCGCTGGAACAGGTCGCAGTAAATCGCCGCCAGTTCGCTGCTGGAAAACTCGCCGACCGCCCTTACCACGCCGCCCGCCTCTTCCAGCAAACGCAGTTCGCGGCGCTGGTTGTAGCGAAACTTCTTCGACAACTCTTCCGGTGTGCGCGCCATGGCCAACTGCTCGGCCTGGGGCTTGAGGGTGCTTACGCGCCCCTCATTCAGTGCAGAGAGATAACGCGCGCGATGGCGCAATGGCACCTGCGCATCGGCGGCAATCGGCAGGATGATCTCGGCATTACCCAGATCAAACAGGCCTTTTTTGCCTTTGCGCTTGAGCACGTCCTTGGACAGGGCCAGGTCGCGCCCCCAGGTAGCAATTGCGCCCTTCAGCTCACCGTCCTGCTCCCAGCCCAGGTAGCGCACCGGAATCTGCGCCAGGTGCGCCAGCCGCTCGACGATCTGCGGATGAGTCGCCACGCTGCCGCCAAAACGCTGCCAGGCCTGGGCGTAAACCTCGGCCTCGACAGGCGTCCAGCCACGTTCACGCCAGCCCTGGAAGCGGTTCAGCATTTAGACCACGGCGTCATAAGGGTCCACGCCGTCCTTGACCACGAGGATGTCTTCCATGATCAGGTACTGCAGGTCGGAACCGAAGAACATATTCAGCGCGTCGGTCGGCGAGCAGATCATCGCTTCGCCACGACGGTTGAGCGAGGTGTTCAGCGACACACCATTGCCGGTCAGTACTTCCAGTTCTTTCATCATGTCGTAGTAGCGCGGGTTGTATTCGCGCTTGAGCACCTGGGCACGGGAGGTACCATCTTCATGGACCACTTCCGGCACGCGGGTTTTCCACTCTTCCGACACTTCAAAAGTGAAGGTCATGAACGGCGCCGGGTGATCGACCTTGATCATCTGTGGCGCAACGGTGTCGAGCATCGACGGGCAGAAAGGCCTCCAGCGCTCGCGGAACTTGATCTGGTGGTTGATCCGGTCAGCCACGCCGGTGGCGCTTGGGCAACCGATGATCGAACGACCGCCCAGGGCACGCGGGCCAAACTCCATGCGGCCCTGGAACCAGGCCACCGGGTTGCCGTCGACCATGATCCTGGCGATGCGCTTGGGCATGTTTTCAATCTTGCGCCAAACCGGCTTGCTCTCGTGCTTGGCGCACGCTGCGATCACGTCTTCGTTGCTGTAGGACGGGCCGAGATAGACGTGTTCCATCTTCTCAACCGGTACGCCACGGGCGTGAGACACGTAGGCGGCTGCACCCACCGCAGTACCGGCATCGCCGGACGCCGGCTGCACGAACAGCTCCTTGACGTCGTCGCGGGCAATGATCTTCTGGTTCAGCTTGACGTTCAGCGCACAGCCGCCGGCAAACGCCAGCTTGCCGGTGTCTTTGAGGATGTCGCCCAGGTAATGGTCGATCATCTGCAACGCCAGCTTCTCGAACAGCGCCTGCATGCTGGCCGCGTAGTGGATGTATGGCTCGTCGGCGATATCGCCTTCGCGCTTCGGACCCAGCCACTCGATCAGTTTTGGCGAGAAGTAGAAACCCTTGCCCTTCTCTTTGTAGCGGCGCAGGCCGATGACGTTGGCGTAGTCGGTGTTGATCACCAGCTCGCCGTTTTCAAAGGAGGCCAGGCGCGAGAAATCGTACTTGCTGGCATCGCCATACGGCGCCATGCCCATGACCTTGAACTCACCGTCGAGCATCTCGAAACCGAGGAACTCGGTGATCGCGCCATACAGGCCGCCGAGGGAGTCCGGATCGTAGAATTCCTTGATCTTGTGGATCTTGCCGTTTTCGCCGTAGCCGAAGAAGGTGGTGGCGTACTCGCCCTTGCCGTCGATCCCGAGGATCGCGGTCTTCTCCTGGAAGCCCGAGCAGTGGTAGGCACTGGAGGCGTGAGCCAGATGGTGTTCAACCGGTTCGATCTTGATTTTCTTCGGATCGAAGCCCAGTTGCTCCAGGCACCAGACGATCTTGTTGCGATAGCGCTTGTAGCGACGGTTGCCCATCAGGATCGCGTCGAGGGCGCGGTCCGGGGCGTACCAGTAACGCTTGGCGTAGTGCCAGCGGGCCTCGCCGAACAGGCTGATGGGGGCGAACGGAATCGCCACCACATCAACGTCGGAAGGCTTGATACCGGCTTGTTCCAGGCAGAACTTCGCCGACTCGTAGGGCATGCGGTTCTTTGCATGTTTGTCGCGCACGAAGCGCTCTTCTTCGGCGGCCGCGATCAGCTTGCCGTCGATGTACAAGGCTGCGGAAGGATCATGGCTAAGGGCGCCGGACAGGCCAAGAATCGTCAATGCCACAGGGGTCTAGCCTCTTTTAGTCTGCATGCAGGCGCGTCACGCCTGAAAAAAGTGTGCTCCCCGCCTGGGCGAGAAACAGCTAAAGGGCGGGATTATAGCGTAAACACGGCGCGGGATGATCTAGGGATTGTGGCGACCGGTTGTCACTGCAGGCCTAGCGGAAAATCTCGATGCTGCCGTCCCTGTTCTGGCGGTAGACCGTGTAGGGCAGCACAAGGGTGTCGAGCAAGCCGGAGGCCACGAGCTCGGCGGCGAAGATCGGCAGGGAGCCGGAGGCATCGCGCGTGTGCTCTTTGGTGGTGTCGGGCGCGCCGTTCAAGGTGCAGAAACCATAGATCACCCCACTGTAGATACGCGGCACGTTTTCACAATAACTGCGCGATTCCTTGAGGTTCTGGCTGGCAACGGCGTCCGGGCGAAACACCGTGTTGATGGTGCCGCAACCGGTGGTGGATACCAGTACAGCGGCGAGAAGGACTCTGGTTGCAAGACTCACGGACAACTCCATTTGGCATAAGTGTGGGCATTCATCCCTGCCCCATACAACCTTGCCGGATCCGTTTATGAACCCGGGCGCCAATAGATACTGATGTTGCCATCGGTACCTTGCTTGTAGACCGTATAGGGCAGGACCACTGTATCAACAATGCCCGAGACCGTTATATCCAATAGAACGAATGGCATCAGCACGCCAGTGAGGTCCGGCGCGGCGTGCAGCAGGCAGAAATCAAAGGCAACCCCGCTGTAGACACGGGGAATCGACTGGCAGTAGGTTTTTTGCTTCCTGAGTTCACGTGCCGCCGCCGCGTCTTCGCGCAACAGCGTATTGGCCGTTCCGCAGCCGC
Organism: Pseudomonas sp. KK18; assembly: GCF_037094675.1. NCBI lineage: Bacteria > Pseudomonadati > Pseudomonadota > Gammaproteobacteria > Pseudomonadales > Pseudomonadaceae > Pseudomonas > Pseudomonas sp. KK18. The sequence goes on along the minus strand of NZ_CP146605.1, from coordinate 580,214 downwards.
TCAACACAAGGATTCCAATGCTTAGCGCAGCAGTCATTTTTAGCGTCATGGCAAGCCCTCTGAATGGCCAGCAACGCTAACATCGGCCCTGTTGGTGACCCAGACCCCACGCACCGCCGCGCCATGTAAGAAGATTCCGAAATGGCAAAAGCTGGCTGAATCGTTAAACTCGCGCACTTTTGTGCGCCATGGATGCTGGTTTACTCATGAAAGTTGTTGTACCCACTCGATTTGCGATGCTGCTTCCCGGACTGCTTGGCCTGTACAGCAGCGCCCAGGCCGATGAAGCGCCACTGGTCCTGGACCCCAGCGTGGTCACCGGTTCGCGCAGTGCCAGCCCATCGTTTGACCTGCCGTATTCGGTGGACAGCATCAGCCGCGAGCAAATCAGCGATGGCCAACTGGGCATCAATGCTTCAGAGGCACTGTCCCGCGTGCCCGGCCTGGTGGTTCAAAATCGCCAGAACTACGCCCAGGACTTGCAGATTTCCTCCCGTGGCTTCGGTGCTCGCTCGGCATTTGGTGTGCGCGGTATCAAGCTGATCGCCGACGGCATACCCGCCAGCACCCCGGACGGTCAGGGCCAGGCGGCGACGTTCAACCTCGACACCGCCGAGCGCATCGAAGTCCTGCGCGGCCCGGCCGCCACGCTGTATGGCAGCAATGCCGGCGGCGTGATCCAGATGTTCTCCCGCAACGGCGAAGGCCCGCCGCGCATCGGTGCCGAGACGCTGGTGGGCAGTGACGGCCTGAGCAAGAACCACCTCACCGCCGAAGGCGCGGCAGACGGCGCAGGCTTCGTGCTGGACGCCTCGCGCATGGACACCGACGGTTATCGCGACCACAGCAGCGCCCGCCGCGACCAGACCTTTGCCAAGCTCAATTTCGAGCCCGATGAAGACAGCGAACTGGCGCTGATCTACAGCAGCCTGGAACAGAACGGCACGCAGGATCCGCTGGGGCAGGCGTGGGATGCGTACAAGGCCGACCCGCGCTCAGTCAGCAGCGCTGCCGAGCTGTACAACACCCGCAAAAGCATCGACCACCAGCAACTGGGGATGAATTACGAGCGGTATTTCGGTGACGCCACACTGCAGGTGAATGCCTATACCGGGCGACGGAGCGTGATTCAGTACCTGTCGATTCCCAAGGGAACGCCCGCCAACGAACGCGGCGGCGGCGTGGTGCAGTTCGACCGCAAGTTCTACGGCGGCTCCGTGCGCTGGATGCAACCGGTCGACAGCGTACCGGGCGAGCTGATGATCATCACCGGCCTGGATTTCGACCAGAGCGAAGACAGCCGCCACGGCTACCAGAACTACAGCGGCAGCACCCTTGGCGTAAAAGGCCAGTTGCGCCGGGATGAAATCGACACCGCCCGCAGCCTCGACCCCTACATCCAGGCCAACTGGGCCATCAATCGCTGGACCCTGCAAGCCGGGGTACGCCACAGCACCATGGAACTGGATGTCGACGACCAGTTCCTGAGCAACGGCGACTCCAGCGGCAACAAGACCTATCAGAAGAACACACCGTCCGTGAGCGTGATGTATGCCTTCACGCCCGACCTGCACGGCTACGTCAGTGCCGGCAAGGGGTTCGAGACGCCAACCCAGGCGGAACTGGCGTACGCGCCGGGCAACATCGAAGGGTTCAACTTCGGCCTGAAGCCGTCGGAAAGCACGCAGTATGAAGTGGGCTTGAAGGCACAGTTGAACGACACCCGGGTCAACGCCGCTGTTTTCCAGATCACCACCGAGGACGAGCTGGTGGTGGACCAATCGATCGGTGGCCGCACCAGCTACCAGAACGCCGGCCGCACCCTGCGCCGCGGCTTCGAGCTGGGCATCGAAAGCCAGCTCAGCGAGCAGTGGAGTACCAACATCGCCTACACCCGCCTGCAAGCCACCTACGACAGCGACTTCATTGGCGGCGGCAAACCGGTGGACAAAGGCAACTACCTCCCCGGTGTGCCACAAACCACACTGTTCGCAGAGCTCAACTGGAAACCCCGGGACTGGGTCAGCACCGCCGTGGAAGGCATGTACCGCAGCAAGGTCTACGTCGAAGATACCAACCAGCAACACGCGGCACCGGGCTACAGCGTGTTCAACTGGCGTGCACGCTTTGAGCAGAAGGTGGAGCACTGGACGTTCCACCAGACCCTGCGCCTGGATAACTTGCTGGATCGCCAGTACGTAGGGTCGGTCATCGTCGGAGACGGCAACGGCCGCTATTACGAAGCAGCGCCGGGACGCTCGTGGTATGCAGGCGCCGGCGCCGAGTACACATTTTAGAAACTGACCATCGAACTTGTGGCGAGGGAGCTTGCTCCCGTTGGGCCGCGCAGCGGCCCTAAACCCCTAGCCCACTGCCTTTGGCAACCGCTGATCAATCACCCGATACAACGCACTGCTCTCAGGCCAGTTACGCATAAACCTTGCCCGATCCCTGGCATATGCCGGAGCGAAGCTGCTCAAGGACGTGTGCTGACACATCGAATCCAGGTCGATCAGCGCCCAGCGATCCGTGTGCCAGAACAGGTTATGCCCCTTGAAATCCCCATGGCTGATGCGCTCGCGGATCAACTCTGCGAACAAATAATCCAGGGCCTGCAATTCGGCCTCGGGTGCCTCGCCACTCTCAACATACGGCGCGAACCGCTCGATGATGTCCGGCCCCGGCAGGTACTCGGTCACCAGATACGCGCGGCTGCGCAGCCACAGGAAGCGCTTTTCCAGCAACGCCAGCGGCTTGGGCGTGGCGATGCCGAGGAACGCCAGGCGATTGCCTTCGCGCCACGAATGCCAGGCCCGGCTCGGGCGCCAGAAGCGCTTGAGCCAATGGGCAAAACCCTTGATGTTGTAGCGCTTGATCACGAGTGGTCGACCGGCCACCTCGACCTTGGCGACACTGGCCGCCCCACCGGTTTTATACAGGTGGCCCTGATCCAGCAGCGCGTCAGCCTGCGCCAGCACCGGCAGCATCGCCGCTTCTTCCTCACGACGAGTCGCGCGCAGGGCGAACGGCCCGCGCACGACGCTGAACAGCGTGCACTCCCGGCCAACCTTGCTCAGGAAGTCCTTCAAGCGCCAGACGCTGACCTTGCGTACCTGCTTCTGCAACGCTTCGAGCGGCAACGCGTGTTCGCCATTGCTCAGCAGGTAATACACCAGCAACTCTTCGGTAAACGGCTCGAGGTTTTTCGGCAACTGCGCGAAAAACACCCCAAGGTTTTCCAGCACCCGGTTACGCGACAGCGGTTTGCCCGCCTCTTCGACACAGATCCCGGCGCCGTCGATCAAATACAGTTTGCCGTCCTGACGCAGCAGGTTGTCGAGGTGCAGGTCTTCCTGCCACAGGCCCTTGGCGTGCATCTGCGCAATCGCACCCAGCGCTTCGGCGAGCACCGCTTGCTGCTGGTCAGCCAGCGGCGGCAGGTGTTCAACAGCCTGCCAAGCATCAGCCAGGCTGTCGGCGCCTTCAAGAAACTCGAACAGCAGCCAACCGCCCTCACCCTCTTGCAGACCATCGGCCAGCAACAGCGGCGTGGTCAGGCCTTGCTCGGCCAACAGCCGCACGCCCTTGAGTTCACGCTGAAAATGCCGCGCCGCCTTGCTGCCCACCAACAATTTGGCCAGCACCGGGCGCCCGCGCCACACAGCTGCGCCGACATAACGCTGGCCCGGCAATACCCGCAGCAGGCTCAGCAGTTGCAACTGCCCAGGCCCGGCAGCGTCTGCCAGTTCGATGCTCAGGGGCAGGCTTGGCGTGCGGCCGGCATTTTTCAGTTCGGACAAACGCATCAGCGGTTCTCCTTATGACTGCGCCGGGCCGCCAGGCGCTGGTGCCAGGTGGCAACCAATGCGCTGTCCTGCGGCTGGTCCAGGTAGGCCGCCAACAGCTGGCGAACCTGATCGTCCGACCATTGCGGCGCACGGCGCAGCAGCGGTTCCAGGTCCTTGACCCGGTCCCGCCAGCCGAACAGCAGCGGGCGGGTTTTCTCCAGGTCGATCAACTGTGCCGCATACCCGTCGCCGGTGGCTTGCAGGAAAATATGCTTGGGATAAAAACAGCCATGCACCTGGCTCACGCTGTGCAACTGACGAGCAAGCTGACCGCAGGCCAGCAGGATTGCCCGCTGCTGCACGTCGCTCAACTCAGACCATTGCTCCAGCAATGAATCCAGGTCATTCCAACCATCCAGCGCCCGGGTCAGCAACATCGCCCGATGCTCTCCGGCCACTTTGCGCTCACCGAAAAACGCCGCCTGCAATGCCGGAATACCCAATTGCCGATAGCGGCTGATATTACGAAATTCGCGGGCAAAACTCGGCTCGCCAAACGGGCGGTGCAAGGTGCGCGTCAGGTAGTTGCTCTGGCGCTTGAGGTAGTAGCCCTGGCCTTCGAGTTCGAGGCGAAACACGCTGCTCCAGCCGCCGCGGCTGGTATTGGGCTCGTCCACCGCATCCAGTTGCTTGGCCCACAGCGCGTCGAAAGTGCCGAGGCCGTTGCGCTCAAGCAATGCTCGATCTTCGGCCGCCAGGAAATCACTCATTCTCGCCCCTCGAAAAACTTCACCACGTGGCGAATTCGCTGTTTGTCCGCCGCGCTCAAGTGTTTGCGCTGACGGTATTGCATGTAGAAGCGCAGGCGCTGGGTGGCCGACAAGTGATACTTGGCGACCTTGTCCAGGCAGGCCAGGTCCTTGGTGATGCGGTATTTGAGCCAGAACCCGCGCCAGAAATCGCCGTTGGGGCAATCAATCAGGTACAGGGTTTGCTGGTCGTCCACCAACAAGTTGCGCCACTTCAAATCGTTGTGGGTAAACCGGTGGTCGTGCATGGTCCGCGTGTATTCAGCGAGCTGGCGACTGATCTTGTTGACCCACACCGGGTCTGACAGTTGCGGGTCATTGCGCTCGGCCAATGCCGACAAGTCTTCAGTCTTCGGCAGCTCGCGCGTGATCATCGCCCCGCGGTGATACGCCAGGCCTTTACGCTCCAGGCCCCAGGCGATCACATCGGCGGTGGGTATGCCCCACTTGGCGAAGCGCTTGAGGTTCTGCCATTCGGACTTGACTCGTGGCTTGCCCAGATAGCGGCGCAACCCCTTGCCTGCACCGACGTAGCGCTTGACGTAATAGTTGACCCCGCCGCGCTCCACGCGAATCACTTCGGACAACGGATCGCGGGTCAGCCGCTCGCCTTGCAGGGCGAACACGGCTTCCAGGCTACCAAAGTCATCCGCCAGGGCGGCGTAAGCGGGTTCCAGGTTCCAACCCGCCATCAGAGCGCATCCCCGTATCGTTGCTTGCGTGCGTAAAGCTTGGCGGCCATGCGTTCCAACGCCGACAGCAGCGCGCTTTGCTCGCCCAGGATCTGGCGCAAAGGTTGCTGGAAGTACGCCTTGAGAAACCGCAGTTTGTCGCGCCGGGTCAAACCGATCTCCAGGGCGGAGTAGTAAAGCCCCGCCAGGTCCTTGTCACGCCAGCGCCGGGGAATCTTCGAACGCACCTGGGCACGGTGCAGGTCGATCACCGAGAGCTTGATGTTGTGCACGGTAACCGGTTGGTCGGTGTGCAACAGGAAGTGGCACAGGTAGCAATCACGATGGTTCACGCCCCCCCGGTGCATCGTGCCCAGGGTGCGCGCAAGCTCAACGGTCAAGGCATGCCGAATCGCCGGCACGGGCGGCTGTTTGACCCAGTCCATAGTCAGGTCTTCAAGGCTGACGATAGGCGCCAGCTCTTCAGTGACGATGAACGAGTGCTGGTCGGCCGGGTTGCTGCCCTTTTCACCAAAGGCCACGCCGGTCATGGTGGGCACGCCGAGTTCCTGCAGACGCTGGATCGCGTCCCACTCCTGGCCCGCGCCCAAGACAGGCAACTTGGCCGTGATCAGGTTCTTGAGGATTTCACCCCAGCCAATTCCCCGGTGGATCTTTACAAAATAATGGCGGCCTTCCACTTCCGTACGCAGGGTACGGCGCGCGGCCAGCTCACGAAACACCTGGCCGTCCAGCTTCTCGACTTCGGCGAACGCATCGCGTCCGGCCCACAGGGTCTTGAACGGTTCGGCAAGAATCAACTTCATCGGTTTGGCTCCGCCAGAATCAGGTCCGCAGCGTACTGCGGCATGCTATAGAGGTCGGCCGTCTCTGCGAAGGCCAGACCATTGCGGCTCCAGGCCGCGCGCGCTTGTGGATCGTCGAGCATATCCACCAGGTACTGGTTGAGCTGGGCCTGCTCGAACGGTTCGTCCAACACCCGCCCACTCTGGGCCTTGTCGATGTAAAACGCGTAGCCGCAGACCTTGCTCACCAGCACCGGGAGGCCGGCGACCACCGCTTCGATCAGCACCATGCCGGCCGCCTCGTTGTACGCGGGGTGGATCAACAGGTCAGCGCCCAGCAGAAAGCGCGGGATATCGCTGCGGCCCTTGAAGAACTGCACCTGGTCGCCCAGGCCCAGCGCAGCACTCTGCAATTGGAATACTTTGGGGTCGTCCTGGCCGATTACAAATAGCCGGGTGCGTTTCTTCAGGCTCGACGGCAGCGCGGCCACGGCCTTGAGGCTGCGATCGACGCCCTTGGTCTTGAAGCCCGAGCCAATCTGCACCAGCAGCAAATCATCGTCGGCCAGGCCGAATTCGCGACGAAACTCGGCGCGGATCTCGGCAGCATTGGGCGGCGCGCGGCGGTCGCGGGCGATGCCCGGCGGCAACAAATGAAAACGCTCGGCCTGGGTCCCGTAATACTGGGTGAACAGCTGCTGCTGGTGTTCGGACAGCACCATGATCTGCGTCTTGGCGTCTTTGTCGAACACTGCACGCTCGTATTCGGCAAAGTGCTTGTACCGGCCGAACCAGCGATACATCGGGTTGCGCAGGTTCTGCGCCTTGTCTTCGAACACGCCGTCGGCGGCGAAGTACAGGTCCAGCCCCGGCATCTTGTTGAAGCCCACCACGCGGTCGACCGGGCGCTTGGCCAGGTCGGCCTGGATCCAGGCGTAGAGCTTTTCATTGCGCCGATGGTTGACCAGCGCCTTGACCGGCGCCACCAGTACTTCAAAGCCCGGCGGCACGTCACCCTCCCAGATCAGCGTATAGACGCGAATCTGATGCCCGCGCTGCTGGCACTCCAGGGCAATACGCATGAAGTCGCGCTGCAGGCCACCAAAGGGGAAGTATTTGTAGAGGACAAAAGCCAGTTGCATCAGTGTTCCTCAGCCAGTAACAACGTGCTTAAACGAGTTGCGACACGCTCAGGGTTCAGGCGAGTGAAGCACAGGGGCCACTCGCGCTTGAGATCGAACCGACGCTGGTCTTCGGCAGTCGGTTGATAAGTGCATTTCTTTTGCAGGCAAGGCGCACACGGGAAGTCGCTGGCCAGGTGAATCTGCGCCTTGCCATAAGCCCCGGTCAGGCCAGGATTGGTAGGGCCGAACAGGGAAATCGTTGGCACATCCAGCGCTGCGGCCAAGTGGCCAAGGCCGGTGTCGACCGCGACACACGCCTTCGCACCCGCCAGCACCCGGGCCACGCCCGCGAGGTTCAGCCTGGGCAGCACTTCGGCGTTTTTCAGGCCCTGGGCCAGGCGTTCAGCCCGGGCTTTTTCGGCGGCATTGCCCCACGGCAGCTTCACGTCCACGCCAAAGCGGTCCATGCGTTCGGCCAGGTCGCGCCAGTAGGCTTCCGGCCAGTGCTTGGTGTCCCAGGTGGTGCCGTGCAGCAGCAGTACAAACGGTTTTTTCGGTGGCAGGCCCAGCAGCTTGTCGACACTGAGGCCGTAGTCGCCCAGGCCTTTTGGCAGGTCATAACCGAGGGCGACGGCAAACAGCTGGCGCAAGCGCTCCACCGCGTGCTGCCCACGGGCCACGGCCAGGCGTCGGGAATAGAAGTGCGCCGCCAATGGCTCGCGAGCCGACTGTTTGTCGAAACCGACCACCGGGGCACGTACGTAGCGGGTCAGCCAGGCACTTTTCAGCAGGCCCTGGGCGTCGATCACCAGGTCGTATTTGGTCGACTGCACGCTCTTCTTGAAGCGCCGCCATTCGCCACTCTTGAAGGTCTGCCAGAGGTTCTTGCGCCAGCGGCGGATCGCCACCGGGATCACCTTGTCCACCGCCGGGTGCCAGGTGGGAATCTCGGCGAAGCCTTCTTCCACCACCCAGTCAAACCGGATGCCCGGGATCGCCCGCGCCGCGTCGGTCAACGCCGGCAAGGCATGAATCACATCGCCCAGGGATGAGGTCTTGATTACCAGAACCCGCAACTTAACGAACCTCGACCACAGTGCCCTGCAACCGCTGCAACGCGTCGCTGACAAGTTGCGGCAGCAACTGGCGCAGGCAGTTGTAGTGGCCGAAGCGGCAGGTGCGATCAAAACACGGGCTGCAATCCAGGCCCAGGCGCACCACTTCGACCTTGTCGGCCAGCGGTGGGGTAAAGCCGGGAGACGTCGAGCCATACACTGCCACCAGCGGGCGGTTCAGCGCCGCGGCCACGTGCATCAGGCCGGAGTCGTTGGACACCACCGAGTCGGCACAGGACAGCAGGTCGATGGCCTCGGCCAGGGACGTGTCGCCGCTCAAGTTGACCGCCTCTTCGCGCAGCCCCGGGATCAAGCGCTGGCGAATATCCTCGCCCACCGAATGATCGTTTTTCGAGCCGAACAACCAGACCTGCCAGCCCTCGCGAATCTTCATCTCCGCAACCTTGGCGTAATGCTCCGAAGGCCAGCGCTTGGACTCGCCAAACTCGGCGCCAGGGCACAGCGCCAGCACCGGACGGTCCAGCTCCAGGCCGAACTTGGCCAGGGCGGCGTCTCGGGTGACCGGGTCGATTTGCAGGCTCGGGCGCGGATAAGGCGTCGGCAACTCGGCTCCCGACGCGTAGGCCAGGGCCATGAAGCGCTCGATCATCAGCGGGTAACGGGCCTTGTCGAGCTTGCGCACATCGTTGAGCAGGCCATAGCGAAACTCGCCACGCCAGCCGGTGCGTTTGGCAATACCGGCGAAGAACGGCACCAGTGCCGACTTCATCGAGTTGGGCAACAGGATCGCCTGATCGTACTGGCCGGCCAGGGACTTGCCGATGCGTCGACGGGTCGCCAGCTCCAGCGCGCCGTGGCCGAGCGGGAAGCTCAAGGCCTGACGCACCTCGGGCATGCGCTCAAGGATCGGCCGGCTCCACTCGGGGGCGAGCACGTCGATTTGGCAGTCGGGATGACGTTGCTTGAGGCACTGGAACAGTGTCTGCGCCATCACCATGTCACCGACCCAACTGGGCCCAACGATCAGAATATTCATGTAGTTTCCACAAACGATACGGGGAGGCTCATGCCTCCCCGCCTTATATAGTGTTTCAGCTTAACCCCAGTTCATGCCAGATTCGCTGCACCTGGCGCCGTTCGTCAGCGAACTGGTCCCCGGCCACCGTACCGGCCTCGTTCTGCAGGGCCTGGCGGTGAGCGGCGGAACGGTAGGCTTTATACACCTCGCGCAGCAAATGGGCATCGGCGGCGGGCATCAGCCCGACCTGCTCCAGGCCTTCCAGAATGCGGATATTGTCGGTGTAGCGCAGCAACGATGGATGTTGCGCAGACCACGCCAGAGCCGCGTATTGCACCATAAATTCAATATCGACGATACCTCCGGCGTCCTGCTTGAGGTCGAACGACGCCGTGGGTTCGAAGGCATTCGCCGCCGTTCCCGCCGCCGTGGACTTGGTGCCGAGGTTGTCGCGCATCTTGGCGCGCATCTCGCTGACCTCCTGGCGCAGCTTGTCCAGGTCCTGCGCGCGGCCCAGCACTTGCGCCCGTACCTGCTCGAAAGCACGGCCCACATCCTGACTGCCTACCAGCACTCGCGCACGCACCAGCGCCTGGTGCTCCCAGGTCCAGGCTTCGTTTTCCTGATAACGCGCAAATGCGCCCAGGGAACTCACCAGCAAACCGGATGCGCCCGAAGGCCGCAGGCGCATGTCCACCTCATACAACTGCCCGGAGTTGGTCTGGGTGGTCAGCAGGTGAATGATCCGCTGGCCCAGCCGGGTAAAGAACTGCGCGCCGTCAATCGGCTTGGCGCCGTCGGTTTCGGCTTGGGGATCACCGTCATGGATAAACACCAGGTCCAGGTCCGAACCATGCCCCAATTCAATGCCGCCGACTTTCCCATAACCGACAATGATGAAGCCAGGATCGCACAAGGTGCCGTCCACCCGTTGCGGCGAACCGTGACGGGCGACGGTCTGGCGCCAGGCCAGGGCCAGCACTTGTTCAAGGATGGCTTCGGCGAGCCAGGTCAGGTAGTCGCTGACTTTCATCAGTGGCAGGCTGCCGGCGATTTCCGAGGCGGCGACCCGCAGGCGGTGGGCCAGCTTGAAGTGCCGTAGGGCCTCCATCTGCTGCTCAAGGTCATCTTCGGGGATGCGCGTCAGGCGCTCGCGCAATTCGGCGGCCAGTTCCGGCGCCAGCGGCGGCTTGAACAGGCGGCCTTCGTTGAGCAGTTCGTCCAGCAGCAGTGGGAAGCGGGTGATCTGCTCGGCAATCCAAGGGCTGGCGGCGCACAGGGTCAGAAGGCGACGCAGGGCGTCGGGGTTTTCCGTCAGCAACACCAGATAAGCGGAACGTCGGGCGACGGCTTCGACCAAGGGCAGGACGCGCTCCAGTACCAGGTCCGGGTTGGCATGTTCGACGGCCTGGGCCAGCAAGCGCGGGATAAATGCATCCAGACGCTCGCGACCCAGGCGCTGCATGGCACGCAATTGCGGACTGCTGCGCAGGCCGGCCAGGGTTTTCAAGGCTTTGGGCGCGTCGGTAAAACCGCCTTCCTGCAACTGACGGCAGGCGGCTTCCTCGTCCTGGGACTCTTCCCACAACGGCAACCACTCACCGCCCACCATCAACTCGCTCTCTTCGCCCTCTTCTTCATCCGGATCGGCAATCACCTGGCGGAAATGCCAGTCCACCCGGCCACGCCAGTACATCAGGCGCTCATGAAACGCGGTCCAGTCCGGAAAGCCCAGCATGAAGGCAATCCGCGCCTGGTCTTCGGTGCCATCCGGGAGCATCTGCGTCTGGCGATCGGCGATCGCCTGGATCGCGTGCTCGGTGTAGCGCAGGAATTCATAGCCATCGCGCAGCTCGGCGACCACCGCCGGCGGCAGGTAACCCTGGCCTTCCAGGGTACCCAGCACTTTTAACAGTGGGCGCTGCTGCAGGCTCAGGTCACGGCCACCGTGGATCAGCTGGAACGCCTGGGCGATAAATTCGACTTCACGGATGCCGCCCGAGCCCAGCTTGATGTTCTCGGCCATGCCCTTGCGCCGCACTTCCTGCTGGATCAGCTGCTTCATGGTGCGCAGCGCTTCGATGGCGGAAAAGTCCAGGTAACGCCGGTAGACAAACGGTCGCAGCATGTCGAGCAGTTGCGCACCGGCCACCTGGTCACCGGCCACCACCCGCGCCTTGATCATGGCGTAGCGTTCCCAGTCGCGGCCCTGGTCCTGGTAGTACTGCTCCAGCGCGTTGAAACTGAGCACCAGCGCCCCGGCCGAGCCGTAAGGTCGCAGGCGCATGTCGACCCGGAACACAAAGCCGTCGACGGTCATCGGGTCCAGGGCCTTGATCAGTTTTTGACCAAGGCGGATGAAGAACTCCTGGTTGTCCAGCGAGCGCTTCACGCCAACCGTGTCGCCGCCTTCGGGGTAGGCGAAGATCAGGTCGATGTCGGACGACAGGTTCAGCTCCACTGCGCCGAGCTTGCCCATGCCGAGGATGACCATGTGCTGCGGTTCGCCGCTGCGACGGCCCGTGGGTGTGCCGAACAACACGCAGTGGCGCTGGTACAACCACTGATAGGCCTGGTCGATGCTGGCGTCGGCCATGTCCGATAGATCACGGCAGGTTTGCACCAGGTCCGCCTGTCGGGTCAGGTCGCGCCAGATGATCCGCACCTGCTGGCGGGTGCGCTGGCGGCGCAGAACCCGGCCCAGTTCGTCTTCTGTCTCGGCTTGTTGCACGGCCGTCGCAATCTGTCCGCACAGCTCGCCGGGGGCAAAGCTGCGGTCCAGTTCGCCCCAGGCCACCAGCTCGAGCAACATCAAAGGGTCACGAACACTCTGTTCAATGACGAAATCACTGGCGGCGCACACACGGGCGAAGTCAGCCCAACGTTGCGGCGTCCACTCAGAAAGGCCATTATCGCCGTCCAATCCGGCCACGGCGTCACGAAATGACTGCTCGGCCCGCTTGGCAAATGGAAGCAGGATGGCCGGGAGTTCGGCCTGCATTGGAAGGCTCATGGTCTATCCTTGATCGGCGCGTAAAGGGCTTGTAGCTGTGAACGCAAGAACCACGCTCGGTGAAGGACTGTCGAACAAAGGTTAGAAATAGCTGAAAATTTTTCTTTTTTGGCAGTCAACATCAAATCTCTACCCTTTCTTGTTCGCAAAAGATCAACAATAACGATTATGCTCGCCAGCTAGACCGAGCAATCCGCTCAGTCTTGTGTAGTTTTACTACTCGTATATACATTCGAAAGGCTGAAATGGCCGACGATTTGTAGTAAAACTACAGGACGCCGAAGCAACCTTCGGCCATCCAAGAATTTATGTCGTCTGCCCACAAGGCCAGTCGCAAACTTCAGGCAACCGATTCTGGTAGCCTTTCCGCCCTGGAGCAAGCCATGCAAGACCTCGATCCCGTCGAAACCCAGGAATGGCTGGACGCCCTGGAATCGGTTCTCGACAAAGAAGGCGAAGACCGTGCTCACTACCTGATGACCCGTATGGGCGAACTCGCGACCCGCAGCGGCTCGCAACTGCCCTACGCCATCACCACGCCGTATCGCAACACCATCCCGGTAACCCACGAAGCACGCATGCCTGGCGACCTGTTCATGGAACGCCGCATTCGCTCGCTGGTACGCTGGAACGCCATGGCGATGGTAATGCGCACGAACTTGAAAGATTCTGACCTGGGCGGTCACATCTCCAGCTTCGCTTCCAGCGCAACCCTGTATGACATCGGCTTCAACTACTTCTTCCAGGCCCCGACCGAAGAACATGGTGGCGACCTGATCTACTTCCAGGGCCACACCTCGCCAGGCGTCTACGCCCGTGCGTTCATGGAAGGCCGCATCACCGAAGAACAAATGAACAACTTCCGCCAGGAAGTCGACGGCCAGGGCCTCTCGTCCTATCCGCACCCTTGGCTGATGCCTGATTTCTGGCAGTTCCCGACGGTATCCATGGGCCTGGGCCCGATCCAGGCGATCTACCAGGCACGCTTCATGAAGTACCTGGAAGCCCGTGGCTTCATCCCTGAAGGCAAGCAGAAAGTCTGGTGCTTCCTGGGCGACGGCGAGTGTGACGAGCCGGAATCCCTGGGCGCCATCTCCCTGGCCGGTCGCGAGAAGCTGGACAACCTGATCTTCGTCATCAACTGCAACCTGCAGCGCCTCGACGGCCCGGTTCGCGGCAACGGCAAGATCATCCAGGAACTCGAAGGCGTGTTCCGTGGTGCTCAGTGGAACGTGACCAAAGTCATCTGGGGCCGTTTCTGGGACCCACTGCTGGCCAAGGACGTCGACGGCATCCTGCAACGCCGCATGGACGAAGTCATCGACGGCGAGTACCAGAACTACAAAGCCAAAGACGGCGCGTTCGTACGTGAACACTTCTTCAACACGCCTGAACTCAAGGCAATGGTTGCAGACCTGTCCGACGACGAGATCTGGAAACTCAACCGTGGCGGCCACGACCCGTACAAGGTCTACGCGGCGTACCACGAAGCGGTCAACCACAAAGAACAACCGACCGTCATCCTGGCCAAGACCATCAAGGGTTATGGCACCGGTGCCGGCGAAGCGAAGAACACTGCGCACAACACCAAGAAAGTCGATGTCGACAGCCTGAAGTTGTTCCGCGACCGCTTCGACATCCCGGTCAAGGACGAAGAGCTGGAGAACCTGCCGTTCTTCAAGCCGGAGCCAAACAGCGCCGAAGCCCGCTACCTCAGCGAGCGTCGCACTGCACTGGGCGGTTTCGTGCCTCAGCGCCGCGCCAAGAGCTTCAACATCCCGACTCCGCCACTGGATACCCTCAAGGCAATCCTGGACGGCTCGGGCGACCGTGAAATCTCCACCACCATGGCCTTCGTGCGGATCCTCGCGCAGCTGGTCAAGGACAAGGAAATCGGCTCGCGTATCGTGCCGATCATCCCGGACGAAGCCCGTACCTTCGGTATGGAAGGCATGTTCCGTCAGTTGGGCATCTACTCCTCCGTCGGCCAGCTCTACGAGCCAGTCGATAAAGACCAGGTGATGTTCTACAAGGAAGACAAGAAGGGCCAGATCCTCGAAGAAGGCATCAACGAAGCGGGCGCCATGAGCTCCTTCATCGCTGCCGGTACTTCGTACTCCAGCCACAACCAGCCGATGCTGCCGTTCTACATCTTCTACTCGATGTTCGGTTTCCAGCGTATTGGCGACCTGGCTTGGGCAGCAGGCGACAGCCGTACCCGTGGCTTCCTGATCGGCGGTACTGCCGGGCGGACCACGCTGAACGGCGAAGGCCTGCAACACGAAGACGGTCACAGCCACATCCTGGCGGGCACCATCCCGAACTGCCGCACCTTTGATCCAACCTACGGCTATGAGCTGGCGGTGATCATCCAGGACGGCATGAAGAAGATGACCGAAGAGCAGCAGGACGTTTTCTACTACATCACCGTGATGAACGAGTCCTACCAGCAGCCAGCCATGCCGGCCGGTGTCGAGGAAGGCATCATCAAGGGCATGTACCTGCTCGAAGAAGACACCAAGGAAGCCGCTCACCACGTGCAACTGATGGGCTCCGGCACCATCCTGCGCGAAGTGCGTGAAGCTGCAAAAATCCTGCGTGAAGAGTTCAACGTCGGTGCTGACGTATGGAGCGTTACCAGCTTCAACGAACTGCGTCGCGACGGCCTGGCCGTAGAGCGCAGCAACCGCCTGCACCCGGGCCAGAAGCCTGCGCGCACCTACGTCGAAGAGTGCCTGGCTGGCCGTAAGGGTCCGGTTATCGCCTCTACCGACTACATGAAGCTGTTTGCTGAACAAATTCGTCAGTGGGTACCGTCCAAGGAATTCAAAGTCCTGGGCACCGACGGTTTCGGCCGTAGTGACAGCCGCAAGAAGCTGCGTCACTTCTTCGAAGTCGACCGTCACTTCGTGGTGTTGGCAGCCCTGGAAGCCTTGGCTGACCGTGGTGAAATCGAACCCAAGGTGGTAGCAGACGCTATCGTCAAGTTCGGGATCAACCCGGAAAAACGCAACCCACTGGACTGCTGAGGAGACTTTCTGTGAGCGAACTCATTCGCGTACCTGACATCGGCAGCGGTGAAGGTGAAGTAATTGAACTGTTTGTGAAGGTCGGCGACACCGTCGAAGCCGACCAGAGCATCCTGACCCTGGAATCGGACAAGGCGAGCATGGAAATCCCTGCTCCCAAGGCCGGCGTGGTCAAAAGCCTGAAAGTGAAGCTGGGCGACCGCCTGAAAGAAGGCGACGAACTGCTTGAGCTGGAAATCGAAGGTGCCGCTGATGCGGCCCCTGCGGCGGCCGCTCCTGCTGCTGCCCCGGCTCCTGCCGCCGAGAAGCCTGCCGCTGCTGCCGAGGCCCCTGCGGCTCCGGCGGCTGCACCTGCCGCCGAAACAGTTCAGGACATTCATGTTCCGGACATCGGTTCGTCGGGCAAGGCCAAGATCATCGAACTGCTGGTTAAAGTCGGCGACACCGTCGAAGCTGATCAATCGCTGATCACCCTGGAGTCCGACAAGGCCTCCATGGAAATCCCTTCGCCGGCAGCCGGCGTGGTGGAAAGCATTGCCGTGAAGCTGGAAGACGAAGTCGGCACTGGTGACTTCATCCTCAAGCTGAAAGTAGCGGGCGCTTCGGCTCCTGCTGCTGCCGCTCCGGCCGCCGCTGCTCCGGCCGCCAAGGCTGAAGCCGCACCGGCTGCCGCCGCGCCTGCACCTGCGCCTGCTGCAAAAGCCGAGGCCGCACCGGCTCCGGCGGCTGCACCTGCGCCAAGCGGTGCCAAGGTTCATGCCGGCCCTGCCGTGCGCCAACTGGCCCGTGAATTCGGCGTCGAGTTGAGCGCGGTAGCCGCCAGCGGTCCTCACGGTCGCGTGCTCAAGGAAGACGTGCAGGTTTACGTCAAATCCATGATGCAGAAGGCCAAGGAAGCTCCGGCTGCCGGCGCTGCTACCGGTGGCTCGGGCATTCCGCCGATCCGCACCGTCGACTTCAGCCGCTTCGGCGAAATCGAAGAAGTGCCGATGACCCGCCTGATGCAAATCGGCGCGGCCGGCCTGCACGCCAGCTGGCTGAACATCCCGCACGTGACCCAGTTCGACCAGGCCGACATCACCGACCTGGAAGCATTCCGCGTTGCGCAGAAAGCCGTGGCCGAGAAGGCCGGCGTGAAGCTGACCGTGCTGCCCCTGCTGCTCAAGGCTTGCGCACATTTGCTCAAGGAGCTGCCGGACTTCAACAGTTCGCTGGCGCCAAGCGGCAAGGCGATCATTCGCAAGAAGTACGTGCACATCGGCTTTGCCGTCGACACTCCGGATGGCCTGCTGGTACCGGTCATCAAGAACGTCGACCAGAAGAGCCTGCTGCAGCTTGCCGCTGAGGCTGCTGCACTGGCTGCCAAGGCCCGCGACAAGAAGCTCACCCCGGACGACATGCAGGGCGCGTGCTTCACCATCTCCAGCCTCGGGCACATTGGCGGCACTGGCTTCACGCCAATCGTCAACGCGCCGGAAGTGGCGATCCTGGGTGTTTCCAAGGCCACTATCCAGCCTGTGTGGGACGGTAAAGCGTTCCAGCCGAAGCTGATGCTGCCACTGTCGCTGTCCTACGATCACCGTGTGATCAACGGCGCGGCTGCCGCACGCTTCACCCAGCGCCTGAGCCAGTTGCTGAACGACATCCGCACCATCCTGCTTTAAGCCACAACAGGTCTTCTGCCCATGCAGAAGACCTGGCTTCAACGATTTCCGAGCGCCACGCTCGTACCTCAACCCCGCCAATTGGCGGGGCTTTTTTTGCCTGCTTTCCAGGGAAAACCTGGACACGGAAATCGAGGTTGTACACCGCCCATCACCCCGGTTGCAGAAAACCGCTCGCTGGCCGATAACCCACTTATAGCACTTAGCCTTCATCCTCTCTTGTCAGCCTGTGCTGCATGATGCAACCTTGCCGCAGGCAACAGTAAAGAGGGCGTGAGCCCGGCGCGATGCGCATTTTTCCAAGCGAGTTTCCCCATGAAAAGCCAACCCGATGTCGCCCGTACGGCGGCCGAGGTAGTGACGCAATTACCGGTGCCTTCGCGCCTCGGTATGCTGCGTTTCGAGCGGCTTAATGAGGCTAGCTGGGCCCTGCTGTACCTCGACCCCAATTGCGAACGCCAGTTCGGCCTGCCCGCGATGGAACTGTGCGCCCTGATCGGCTCGCCCTACGCCAGCCTGATGGAGCCCCAGGCGCGCTATCAGCTGCATGATGCGATCCAGGAACAGCTGACCATCAGCCCGCATTACCTGGTGCGCTACACCCTGCACACCAACGACGGCCCGTTGAGCCTGCTGGAACTGGGTGAAGCCTACAAACAACACAATCGTCACCTGCTGCGCGGCTACCTGATGGTGGTCGACGGCCTGTTCAGTGATCTCCCACCGGCCCCTGCGGCAGACCTGGAGAGCCAGAACAGCCGCTTGCAGATTGCCCTGGAACTCAACCAGCGCGCCCAACAGGAACAACTGCAACACCTTGAGCGGGTACGCGCCCAGCAGGAATTGATCCTGCTGCTGGCCCGCCAGCGCTACAGCACCAACAACTCGCTGCAGGAAGCCGCCGAGCTGATCACCCGCAGTGCCTGCGATATCTACCAGATCGACTGCGCGAGCATCTGGAACCTCGAAAACCAGCATCTGGTGCCGATTTCCGCTTATCACCGCGCCGATCAGCAGCACCACCTGCCAGAGTCTATCGATGCCAGTGGCTTCCCGGATTACCTGGAAGCCCTGCAAACCAGCCGTGCGATCGACGCCACCAACGCCATGCGCGACCCACGCACGCGTGAAATGGCCGAGAGCCTGCGCCCGCGGGACATCCACGCCATGCTCGACGCCAGCATCCGCGTCGATGGCAACGTGGTCGGCGTGTTGTGCCTGGAGCAAAGTGGCAGCACCCGCGTCTGGCAGTCCGACGAGATCGCCTTTGCCGGCGAGCTGGCCGACCAGTTCGCCCAGGTGATCAACAACCACAACCGCCGCACCGCCACCAGTGCCCTGCACTTGTTCCAGCGAGCCGTGGAGCAAAGCGCCAATGCGTTCCTGCTGGTCAATTGCGACGGCGTGGTGGAATACGTCAACCCCAGCTTTACCGCGATCACCCAGTACAGCACCGAAGAAGTCCACGGCCACCAGCTGTCGGAACTGCCGGCACTGGAGAACCTCAGCGAGCTGCTGTTCGACGCGCCTTCAAGCCTGGCCAAGAGCAACAGTTGGCAAGGCGAGTTCAAGAGCCGGCGCAAGAACCTCGAACCCTACTGGGGCCAGTTGTCGATCTCCAAGGTTTATGGCGACAACCGTGAGTTGACCCATTACATCGGCATCTACGAAGACATCACCCAGACCAAGCTGGCCCAGCAGCGCATCGAGCGGCTGGCCTACACCGACAACCTGACCAACCTGGGCAACCGCCCGGCGTTCATCCGCAACCTGGACGAACGCTTTGCCCGGGACAGCGACAGCCCCATCAGCCTGCTGCTGGTGGACATCGACAACTTCAAGCGGATCAACGACAGCCTCGGCCACCAGACCGGCGACAAGCTGCTGATCAGCCTGGCCCGGCGCCTGCGCAACAGCCTGACCGCCAGTGGCAGCCTGGCGCGATTTGCCAGTAACGAATTTGCCGTGCTGCTGGACGATACCGACCTTGAAACCGGCCAGCAGGTCGCCAGCCAGTTGCTGGCGACCCTCGACAAGCCGATGTTCGTCGACAACCAGCTGATCAGCGTCACCGGCTCCGTGGGCCTCGCCTGCGCGCCGCTGCATGGCCGCGACCCGCAGACCCTGATGCGCAACGCCGGCCTGGCGCTGCACAAGGCCAAGGCCAACGGCAAGCACCAGGTGCAGGTATTTACCGAAGCGCTGAATGCCGAAGCCAGCTACAAACTGTTCGTGGAAAACAACCTGCGCCGCGCCCTGACCCAGAACGAATTGGACGTGTTCTACCAGCCCAAGCTGTGCCTGCGCAGCGGTCGTCTGCTGGGGATGGAAGCGTTGTTACGCTGGAACCATCCGGAAAAGGGCATGATCCGCCCCGATCAATTCATCAGCGTGGCTGAAGAGACTGGGCTGATCATCCCCATCGGCAAATGGATCGCCCGCCAGGCCTGCCGCATGAGCCGACAGCTGACAGCCGCCGGCATGGGCAACCTGCAAGTGGCGATCAACCTGTCGCCCAAGCAGTTTTCCGACCCGGACCTGGTGGCCTCGATTGCCACGATCCTCAAGGAAGAACAGTTGCCGGCCAACCTGCTGGAACTGGAGTTGACCGAAGGCCTGCTGCTGGAAGCCACCGAAGACACGCGCCTGCAACTGGACCAACTGAAGAGTTTCGGCTTGACCCTGGCGATGGATGACTTCGGTACCGGTTACTCGTCGCTGAGCTACCTGAAAAAATTCCCGATCGACATCATCAAGATTGATCGCAGCTTCATCCATGAAATCCCGGACAACCAGGACGACATGGAAATCACCTCGGCGGTGATCGCCATGGCCCACAACCTCAAGCTCAAGGTGGTGGCCGAAGGCATCGAGACTGCCGAGCAGCTGGCGTTCCTGCGCCGCCACCGTTGCGACGTCGGCCAGGGCTACCTGTTCGACCGGCCAATCCCGGGGGCCGAGCTGATGACGATGCTTAAACGCTACCCTCGCGGGCCAATCGCCTGACAGCGCGGTAACACTCGGGCACACTGGCAGTCTGAACTCTTACTTGTAACTCAATCTGACTGAGAGGACTGATCATGGTCTTGCGCTCGGAAATCCTGGTGAATAAAAACGTGCTTCCCACTCAAGAACAAGCTTTGCCTGGCCGTGAAACCCCGATGTCGCTGCCCGAGACGCACTTCGTCAACGGCAACCCCCTGCTGGGCCCCTTTGTCGACAACGTAGAGTTTGCGATCTTCGGCCTGGGTTGCTTCTGGGGTGCAGAGCGTCGTTTCTGGCAGCGTGACGGTGTGGTCAGCACGGTAGTGGGTTATGCCGGCGGCTACACGCCGAACCCGACGTATGAAGAAGTCTGCTCGGGCCTGACCGGCCACAGCGAAGTGGTGTTGGTGGTGTTTGACCAGGACAAGATCAGCTACGAAGAGCTGCTGAAAATGTTCTGGGAACTGCACAACCCGACCCAGGGCATGCGCCAGGGCAATGACATCGGCAGCCAGTATCGTTCGGTGATCTACGCGGTCAAGCCGGAGCACCTGGAGGCGGCGAAGGCCAGCGCAGAGGCTTATCAGGCGGAATTGACCAAGGCGGGCCTGGGCACCATCACCACCGAAATCGAAGAAGCGCCGACGGTGTATTTCGCCGAGGCGTACCACCAGCAGTACCTGGCGAAGAATCCGCAGGGTTACTGCGGAATCGGCGGCACCGGCGTGACCTGCCCGATCTGATTGCACCAGATCGTTCCCACGCTCTGCGTGGGAATGCCGCTCTGGGCGCTCCGCGTCCGCTCTGAAATTCGTGACGCAGAGCGTCACAGGATGCGTTCCCACGCAGAGCGTGGGAACGATCAGTTACTCGGCGATAAGCCAATCCATCTGCCAGCCACCCTGGGTTTGCCCAAGCTGCTTGGACAACCACGGCAGCAGCTCACGCAACTCCTCCTCCAGCCCCCACGGCGGATTGGCAATCGCCAGACCCGAACCGGTCAGGGTGTTGGGCGTGTCCAGCGGATGCACCAGCAATTCCACCCGCAGCAACTTCGGCGCACCGGTACCGGCCAGGTCCTGGTAGAAGCGGCGCAGCATGCGCTGGTCCTTCACCGGGTACCAGATCGCAGCCACTGTCTGGCGCATCCGGTTCACGGCTTCCTTGAGGGACGCGGCGCAGCGCTGCATCTCGTCGAGCTTCTCGAACGGCGGGTCTATCAACATCAACGCACGCTTTTCCGGCACCGGCAGCAATGCCCGCGGCACGTGCCAACCTTCGCCAAGGTGGACTTTCACCCGACGATCACCCTTCATGTTGTCCTTGAGCAGCAGGCCGTCTTCCGGGTGCTTTTCGTTGAGCAGCACGCGGTCCTGAGGACGAGTCAGGCGTCGCGCCAGCTCCGGCGAACCCGGGTAGTAGCGCAATTCGCCATCCGGGTTCATCTCGTGCAGCACACGCATGTAATCGGCGGTCAGCGGCGGCAGGTCGGCCTGGCCCCACAGGCGGGCGATGCCTTCCAGGTATTCACCGGTACGGTTCGCCTGGTCGCCCTGCAGGTCGTACAGACCAATGCCGGCGTGGGTGTCGAGATAGGCAAACGGCTGCTCCTTGCGCGACATCAGGGCGATGAGGCGGGTCAAGGTCAGGTGTTTGAAGACATCGGCGTGGTTGCCGGCGTGATAGGCGTGACGATAATTCATGGTTGCTCCTGCGCAGGGGGCGAAGTTTACCTTTTACGCAGGCAAAGGTGCAGGGCTGCGCGTCAGGTGGCGCTTATGCCGCAAACACAGGGGCGCTGCCGAAAATAGTCTAATTGGCGGTGCGAAAGCGGATTTATTGTGGCGAGCAATTATCCATGGAGGTCATAACAACTCATGAAAGACGCCACCATCGCTTTGCACCATGGCTTCAAGTCGGACCCGACTACCAAGGCCGTCGCCGTGCCGATCTACCAGAACGTCGCTTTCGAATTCGATAAC
Source organism: Pseudomonas sp. KK18 (assembly GCF_037094675.1). Lineage (NCBI taxonomy): Bacteria > Pseudomonadati > Pseudomonadota > Gammaproteobacteria > Pseudomonadales > Pseudomonadaceae > Pseudomonas > Pseudomonas sp. KK18. Next base: position 558,249 of record NZ_CP146605.1, on the reverse strand, counting down.
GCCCAGCACGGCGCCGACCTGTTCAACCTCGACGTGCCCGGCAATATCTACACGCGCATCATGAACCCCACCAACGACGTGCTGGAGCAACGCATCGCGGCGCTGGAAGGCGGCATCGCGGCCCTGGCGGTGTCGGCCGGCAGCGCGGCGATCCACTACGCGATCCAGACCCTGACCCGTGCCGGTGACAACATCGTCACCACCCCGCAGCTGTACGGTGGCACCTACACCCTGTTCGCCCACTTGCTGCCGAGCTTCGGCGTTGACGTGCGCTTCGCCCGTGACGACTCCGCCGAAGCCATCGCCGAGCTGATCGATGACAACACCAAACTGGTGTACTGCGAGAGCATCGGCAACCCGGCAGGCAATATCATCGATATCGAAGCCCTGGCCAACGTCGCCCACGCCCGTGGCGTGCCGCTGATGGTGGACAACACCGTGGCCACGCCAATCCTGTGCAAGCCGATCCAGTTCGGCGCGGACATCGTCGTGCATTCGGTGACCAAATACGTGGGCGGCCACGGCAACTCGCTGGGTGGCGTGATCGTCGACAGCGGCACCTTTCCCTGGACCCAGTACCCGGAGAAATTCCCCGGCCTCAACCAGCCGGAGCCGGCCTATCACGGTGTGGTCTACACCGAAAAATTCGGCCCGGCGGCGTTCATTGCCCGCGCCCGTACCGTGCCGCTGCGCAACACCGGCGCGGCCCTGGCGCCGATGAATGCATTCCTGCTGCTGCAAGGCCTGGAAACCCTGGCCCTGCGCATGGAGCGCCACACCGAAAACGCCTTGAAGATTGCCCACTTCCTGCAAGACCACGCACTGGTGGAGTGGGTCAGCTACGCCGGCCTGCCGGATCACCCCCACCATCACCTGGCGCAGAAATACATGCAGGGCAAACCGTCGGCGATTCTGTCCTTCGGCCTGAAGGGTGGTTATGAGGCGGGCGTGCGTTTCTACGATTCGCTGCAGATCTTCAAGCGCCTGGTGAACATTGGCGATGCCAAGTCCCTGGCCTGCCACCCGGCGTCCACCACCCATCGCCAGATGAATGAACAGGAGCAGGCGAAGGCCGGGGTGAAGCCGGAGATGATTCGCCTGTCGGTGGGCATCGAGGCCATTGAAGACCTGATCGAGGACCTGCAGCAGTCGCTGGCCTCAACCCAGCTCTGAGCCCAGCCAGGCGGCCAGCGCCTGATGGCTGACATCCGGCCGGCGCACGAAGCAGGCGACCTTGTGCTTCAAGGTCGCCTGCACAAAGGCGCTGTACAGGTCCGGGCGCTGTTCTTCCAGCCATTGCAACAGGTTGTCCACCTGCGTAACGCTCGATTGCTCACCCAGGCGCTGGAGAACATGCGGCGGCACTTGCCACCATGGGCCGGGCTTTGCCGCTCCCGCTGCCGTAACCGCTACCTCATGCTGGCGACCATTGATCCAGTAGCGACTGAACACCGGGAGCAACTCCTTTGCCTGTGGCCCCAGCGCCTGCAACACAGGCAGGACATAAGCACCGTCCCAGAAGCGAAAGAACACCGCCGGCCCTTCCGGCAACAGTACCTTGGTCAGGCTGCGCAGATGCTCGACGACGGTGTGCAAGGAACAGGACGACACCGCCAGCCAACCCCAGTCGATACCTTCACATTCAGCGGCCCATTTCAAAAAAGCGCTGTCGACGGCGACCACCGCGACGTAGGGCATGACCTCCTCCCACGCTGCATACTCGCTGCCCGCCCAGATGGGGCTAAGTGCACGTCCGTCGGTACGCCGCCACGCATCGAGCGGCTTGCAGTCGCTGGCATTGCCCATCACCACAAACAACTGCTCGCCCGCCTGCAACGGCGCAGCCTCAAGCCACTGCCCGGGAGAAATCATGGCGCACCCGCGGGCAGTGATGTATTGCGATGCAGGGGCGTATTGCACACGCCATTCCTGCAGCGCTCGCACTCTTCGCAAAAGGGTGCGCTGCGCTTCAGGCTTAACACCTGGACGGCACTCAACGGTGCAGGTATTACCGCCAGCAACTTTTCCTGCAGCCCCGGCGTCAGCGGCGCTCCCGCCGGTGCCGGGGAGCCGCCAAGCTGGATTTGCGTGCTGCTGAAAATCCCGCCCGCCGAAACGTTGATCCACTGCCCACCGGCCTGGAGGGTCACGCTGGCACCCGCATCAATAACGACGTTTTGCCCGGCACCGATGTGAATGGTCAACCCGGCACGTACCTGCTGGGAGCCCGCGACCATCAGGTGATCGTCCTGCTTGAGTTCGGTCAGGCGGTTGCCGTGGGTGGTGCGCTGTTCTTCGCCCTGAAGCTCGTGACGATCAAGGCCTTTGACGATCACATCGCGCTGGTTGTCGACCTGCACGTGCTGGTCGTGCAGTACATGCTGGGTCCAGTTGCGCTGGGCGCGCAGGTAGATTTCCTCGGCACCCTTGCGGTCCTCGATGCGCAGCTCGTTGTAGCCACCGCCGCCGGGGCTGGTCTGGCTACGGAAGATGCTGCGGGTCTTGTCGGCTGGCAGGTCCAGCGGCACCGGCGTGGCGGCATTGGCCAGGCAACCGACCACCAGCGGCGTGTCGGCGTCGCCGTCGACGAAACCCACCAGCACCTCCATGCCCACCCGCGGGATCAACACCGAGCCGTAGTGCTCATGGGCCCAGCCACTGGCCACCCGCAGCCAGCAACTGGAATGTTCGTCGTGCTCCCCGGCGCGATCCCAGGCCATCTGCACCTTGACCCGGCCATACTCGTCACAATGGATCTCGCTGCCTGCCGGCCCTGTAACCACGGCGTTTTGATAGCCAGACACCGGCGGTCGCGATACCAGCAGCGGTGTTCGAAACGGCACCTCCCATGGCGTTACGACAAAGTGATTGCTGTAGCCCTGAGCCGATTCATCACCTGAGGCGTCGATGGTCGACTCCTCCAGCACCTGAGGCTGGCGCCCTGCATGCGTCACCTGGGTGACCAGCCACAAATCATTCCATTCCTGGCGAGGATGCCCTCCCATCCTCAGGAACTGCCCGCTGACCAGGGACGGCTGGTCGCTATGGCCACTGGCCTGGCGAAAGTCACCGCGATGGCGCTCCAACCTACGTTGCGCCAGGTATTTACCATGAGCGCGATCCGTAAAATTCCCGGGATAACACTGTTCCTCCAGCATGGGACGCTGGCCGCCGGACACCGTGCTTTCCAAGCTCAGGCGTGGCTTTCTGAAGTCGTAGTCCCGCAGATTCACATCGGTTGTACGGGTCTTCAACCGCAGGGTAAAACGCTTGATCACCGGCGTGTCGGCAACCATCCCCGAACCCGCCGCGTATTGAGTGGCTTGCTCAGGCTGGGCGAACACGCTCTGGTCATCGCCGAACACCAAAAGGTGGCGCTCGGGGTGATGCTGGAAGTGGTAGTGAATGCCCGACTCGGCGCACAAGCGCTGGATGAACGCCAGATCGGTTTCGCCAAACTGAACGCAGTACTCACGCTCGGGGTACACCCCGCTCAGTTGAAACGAGAAGGCATCCGCCTGGATACCCTGCCCTTCCAGCACCAGTGCAATGATCTGCGGCACCGTCCGGCTCTGGAAAATCCGCTGGTGAGCGCTGTGCTCAAGATAAGCCAACCGCGGAACCAGCGTGATCTGATAACGCGTCAGGCGCTTGCCCGAGTCGCCTTGTGCCACCCGATAAACTTGGCCATGAATACCATGGCCATGCGCATCAAACCCCAGGAACGCCTGGCGATGCATCAAGCTTTCCAGGTCAAGGTCGGGTTGCTCGCTGACCAGTTCAAGGTCAAAACGATAGGGCAGGCTGATGAATTCATCGCCAGTGAACTCACGTACCTTGAGAACACTTGGCACACCGTCGAGGGTCAGGCTAAAGGCACTTTGATTGGCAGGAGCGAACATCCGGTGTTTCTCTGCGAGTAGTGGGTGGCCGATTCTGCACCAGCTGTTTGCCGAGCTGAGTGCGCTGCAGGCAAATCAGTAAATCCCTACATCGCAGGCGCTTTAATCTTCATGTATCAGGCATCGAAGCCCTACCACCAGCGTGCTAGCGTATTCGTCCCCCATCGCCCCATGACAATGGAAAAAACATGGCCACCCGCTACGCAAAAATCGTCCTGACCCTTGCCCTGGCAGCCTTCGCCACACTCGTGGCCTTCAGCAACATCACCGACTACGGCTCCAACTTTGCCTTCGTCAAACATGTGCTGAGCATGGACACCACCTTCCCCGGCAACGCCGCGATGTATCGCGCCATCACCACCCCATGGCTGTGGCACGGTGCATATTGGCTGATCATCGCCGGTGAAGCCCTGACGGCCGTGCTGCTGGCGCGTGGAGCACTGGCCTTGTGGCGGGCTCGTCGTGCCACAGGTATCGACTTCAATCGCGCCAAGAAAAGCGCAATCGTCGGGCTGACCCTGGGTTTTGTGGTGTGGTTCTTCGGCTTTATGGTGATCGGCGGCGAGTGGTTCCTGATGTGGCAATCCCATCAGTGGAACGGCCAGGAAGCGGCGTTCAAGTTCTATATGGCGATCCTGGGTGTGCTGATTTTTCTCAACCAGCCGGACACTGACCACGACTGAAAAACCACGAATTCAAAATCGGTGGATGCCCTTTCGCAAACTACTGTCAGATAGCTGACGGTAGTTTGTAGCCCTTTTCCCAAAGTATAAAAACCGCCTCACATTCAACGCTCACAGCCACCAGGCGAGCGCTTACATTGGCCGTTTACTTCAGTGATCATCTGAACCCGTGAAAACAACACTGCGAGATCTGGAAGGCAAAAAAAACGGCCCGTCATCCAAAAGATGCGGGCCGTTTTCACTTCAGCGGGCATTCGAGCCCCCGCCGATTACTTGTTGAGGTTGTAATCCGCCTCGGCTGCGTCAAACCGCTGAAGCATGCCAGCCGTCGGCGCGCCCAGCTTGCTCACGAAGTAGATCGCCAGGCTGGCGAAGATGAAGCCCGGGATGATTTCGTACAGGCCAAACAGGCTGAAGTGCTTCCACACGATCACGGTGATCGCGCCCACCAGGATGCCGGCCAGTGCGCCATTGCGTGTCATGCCTTTCCACAGTACGGAGATCAGTACCACGGGACCGAACGCAGCACCGAAACCAGCCCAGGCGTAGCTCACCAGGCCCAGTACGCGGTTTTCCGGGTTGGCGGCCATGGCGATGGCAATCAGCGCCACCAACAGCACCATGGCGCGACCGACCCATACCAGCTCGACCTGGGAGGCGTTTTTACGCAGGAAGGTTTTGTAGAAGTCTTCGGTGAGGGCACTGGAGCACACCAGCAACTGGCAGCTCAGGGTGCTCATTACCGCCGCCAGGATGGCCGACAGCAGCACACCGGCAATCCATGGGTTGAAGAGCAGCTTGGCCAGCTCGATGAACACACGCTCGTGGTTCTCGGTCACGGGACCGGCGACTTCCGGGTGCGCCGAGAAGTAGGCGATACCGAAGAAGCCCACCGCCACGGTGCCGCCCAGGCAAAGGATCATCCAGGTCATGGAGATGCGACGTGCGTTGGCAATCGATTTCACCGAATCCGCCGCCATGAAACGCGCGAGGATGTGCGGCTGGCCGAAGTAACCCAGGCCCCAGCCCATCAGCGAAATGATACCGATGAAGGTGGTGTTTTTCAGCATGTTGAAGTTGTCAGGGTTCTGCGCTTCGATCGCCAGGAAGGTGGTGTCGACGCCACCGGTGGCCAGCAGCACGATGATCGGGGTCAGCAACAAGGCGAAGATCATCAGCGTGGCTTGCACGGTGTCGGTCCAGCTCACGGCCAGGAAACCACCGACGAAGGTGTAGGCAATGGTCGCGGCAGCACCGGCCCACAGCGCGGTCTCGTAGGACATGCCGAAGGTGCTTTCAAACAGACGGGCGCCAGCCACGATGCCGGAAGCGCAGTAGATGGTGAAGAACACCAGGATCACCACCGCAGAGATGATTCGCAGCAGGCCGCTTTTATCTTCGAAACGGCTGGAGAAGTAATCCGGCAGGGTCAGGGCGTCGCCGTTGTGCTCGGTCTGCACCCGCAGGCGGCCGGCTACAAACAGCCAGTTCAGGTAGGCACCGACGATCAGGCCGATGGCGATCCAGCTTTCCGACAGGCCAGACATGTAGATCGCGCCGGGCAAGCCCATCAGCAACCAGCCGCTCATGTCCGAGGCACCGGCCGAAAGCGCGGTAACCACGCTGCCGAGGCTGCGACCGCCGAGGATGTAGTCGGAAAGGTTGTTGGTGGAGCGATAGGCCATAAAGCCGATCAGCACCATGGCAGCGATATAGATCACAAATGTGATCAGGGTAGGATTACTTACGCTCATTGAGTTACGCCCTGGCTTTGTTTTTATGTAGCGGCGGTCTGTCCGGACGGCCATCCACTTTGCTAGTGGATAGACGAAGCCTGGCGCCGCGCATTTATGACTGACGTTTCCCCAGGAAAGCCATCAGCCGATGAACCGTCAGTAAGAGGTTGCACCTTGGGCGCGAATGCTATTCAACAAAGCAAATAAGGTGCAACCAGTTTCTTGAGAATAAGTTGCACCTTGATGTATTTTGCGAAAAACACCGTGTTTTTGCTCCTTTTCGGAGCAAGAGCAGCCAAAGTCAGAAGCAAATGCACCAAGGCGCAGCCGATTCGGCTGCGGCGATAATTTTTCCCGATCAGCATCAAAAATTTCATGGATAAAAAGGGTTGCACCCGGTTGCACCTCTCTCGGCGCAAAGCTAATCTTGCCGCCAGCTGATGCCACGCAGTAGTGGCACCCATGAGGATAAGAAGATGGCTACGACCACCCTTGGGGTCAAACTTGACGACCCGACCCGCGAGCGCCTGAAGGCGGCCGCGACCTCCATTGATCGCACGCCGCACTGGCTGATCAAGCAGGCGATTTTCAATTACCTGGAGAAACTCGAGGGTGGTGCAACCCTGGCCGAGCTCAACGGCCTGGGCAGCAAGGACGCGGAAGAAGCCGGCGAGGTCCAGACCGACCACGCCCACCAGTGCTTCCTGGAATTTGCCGAAAGCATCCTGCCGCAATCCGTACTGCGCGCCTCGATCACCGCCGCCTACCGTCGCCCGGAGCCGGAAGTGGTGCCGATGCTGATCGAGCAGGCTCGCCTGCCCGCGGCAATGGCCGAGGCCACCAACAAGCTCGCCTCTTCGATCGCCGAGAAACTGCGCAATCAGAAAAGCGCCGGCGGCCGTGCAGGCATCGTCCAGGGCCTGCTGCAGGAATTCTCCCTGTCGTCCCAGGAAGGCGTAGCGCTGATGTGCCTCGCCGAAGCGCTGCTGCGCATCCCGGACAAGGGCACCCGCGACGCACTGATCCGCGACAAGATCAGCACCGGCAACTGGCACCCGCACCTGGGCAACAGCCCGTCGCTGTTCGTCAACGCCGCCACCTGGGGCCTGTTGCTGACCGGCAAACTGGTCGCGACCCACAACGAAGCCGGCCTGACCTCATCCCTGAGCCGCATCATCGGCAAGAGCGGCGAGCCGATGATCCGCAAGGGCGTCGACATGGCCATGCGCCTGATGGGCGAGCAGTTCGTCACCGGCGAAACCATCGCCGAAGCCCTGGCCAATGCGAGCAAGTTCGAAGCCAAGGGCTTCCGCTATTCCTACGACATGCTCGGTGAAGCCGCACTTACCGAACACGACGCCCAGAAATACCTGGCCTCGTACGAACAAGCCATCCACTCGATCGGCAAGGCGTCCCACGGTCGCGGGATTTATGAAGGCCCGGGCATTTCCATCAAGCTCTCGGCCCTGCACCCGCGTTACAGCCGTGCGCAGTACGAGCGCGTGATGGACGAGTTGTACCCGCGCCTGCTGTCGCTGACCCTGCTGGCCAAGCAGTACGACATCGGCCTGAACATCGACGCCGAAGAAGCCGACCGCCTGGAGCTGTCCCTCGACCTGCTGGAACGCCTGTGCTTCGAGCCGCAACTGACCGGCTGGAACGGCATCGGTTTCGTGATCCAGGCTTACCAGAAGCGTTGCCCGTATGTGATCGACTACGTGATCGACCTGGCACGCCGCAGCCGCCACCGCCTGATGATCCGCCTGGTAAAAGGCGCGTACTGGGACAGCGAAATCAAGCGCGCCCAGGTCGAAGGCCTGGAAGGCTATCCGGTGTACACCCGCAAGGTGTACACCGACGTTTCCTACATTGCCTGCGCACGCAAACTGCTTTCGGTACCGGAAGTTATCTACCCGCAGTTCGCTACCCACAACGCCCACACCCTGTCGGCGATCTACCACATCGCCGGTCAGAACTATTACCCCGGCCAGTACGAGTTCCAATGCCTGCACGGCATGGGTGAGCCGCTTTACGAGCAGGTTGTAGGCAAGGTCTCCGAAGGCAAGCTGAACCGTCCGTGCCGCGTGTACGCACCCGTCGGCACCCACGAAACACTGCTGGCTTACCTGGTGCGTCGCCTGCTGGAAAACGGCGCCAACACCTCATTCGTCAACCGTATTGCCGACCAATCCATCTCGATCCAGGAGCTGGTGGCCGATCCAGTGGCCAGCATCGAGCAGATGGCGACGCTGGAAGGCGGCTTCGGCCTGCCGCACCCGCGTATCCCGCTGCCCCGCGACCTGTATGGTGCCGAGCGCGCCAACTCCGCCGGTATCGACCTGGCCAACGAACACCGCCTGGCGTCGCTGTCCTGCGCCTTGCTGGCTACCGCGCATAACAACTGGAAAGCCGCGCCGATGCTCGGTTGCGCTTCCAGCAATGAAGCGGCTGCACCGGTGTTGAACCCGTCGGATCTGCGTGACGTGGTTGGCCACGTACAGGAAGCAACTGTCGAAGACGTCGACAACGCCATCCAGTGCGCCCTGAACGCTGCGCCAATCTGGCAGGCCACCCCGCCCGCCGAACGCGCCGCGATCCTGGAACGTGCCGCCGACCTGATGGAAGGCGAGATCCAGCCGCTGATGGGCCTGCTGGCCCGCGAAGCCGGCAAGACCTTCGCCAACGCCATCGCCGAAGTGCGTGAAGCCGTGGACTTCCTGCGTTACTACGCGGTGCAGGCTCGCAACGATTTCACCAACGACGCTCACCGCCCGCTGGGTCCGGTGGTGTGCATCAGCCCGTGGAACTTCCCGCTGGCGATCTTCAGTGGGCAGGTCGCCGCTGCACTGGCCGCCGGCAACCCGGTACTGGCCAAGCCTGCCGAGCAAACACCGCTGGTGGCCGCACAAGCCGTGCGCCTGCTGCTGGAAGCCGGGATTCCGGAAGGCGTGCTGCAACTGCTGCCGGGCCAGGGCGAAACCGTCGGTGCGCGCCTGGTGGGTGATGATCGCGTCAAGGGCGTGATGTTCACCGGTTCCACCGAGGTTGCGCGCTTGCTGCAACGCAGTGTCGCCGGCCGTCTGGATGCACAGGGTCGTCCGATTCCGCTGATCGCCGAAACCGGTGGCCAGAACGCAATGATCGTCGACTCCTCGGCACTCACCGAACAAGTGGTGATCGACGTAGTGTCGTCGGCCTTCGACAGTGCCGGCCAACGTTGCTCGGCCCTGCGCGTACTGTGCTTGCAGGAAGATTCCGCTGACCGCGTCATCGAAATGCTTAAAGGTGCCATGGCTGAATGCCGCCTCGGCAACCCGGAGCGCCTGTCGGTGGATATCGGCCCGGTGATCGACGCCGAAGCCAAGGCTGGCATCGAGAAACATATCCAGGCCATGCGCGACAAAGGCCGCAACGTTTACCAGGTCGCGATTGCCGATAGCGAAGAGATCAAGCGCGGCACCTTCGTGATGCCAACCCTGATCGAACTGGAAAGCTTCGACGAACTGCAACGGGAGATCTTCGGCCCGGTGCTGCACGTGGTGCGCTACAAGCGCAAAGAGATCGACCAGCTTATCGGCCAGATCAATGCCTCCGGCTATGGCCTGACCCTGGGCGTGCACACCCGCATCGACGAGACCATCGCCAAGGTGATCGACAACGTCCATGCCGGTAACGTCTACGTTAACCGCAACATCGTGGGTGCCGTGGTCGGTGTGCAGCCGTTCGGTGGCGAAGGCTTGTCGGGCACTGGCCCGAAAGCTGGCGGCCCGCTGTATCTGTACCGTCTGCTGTCGACCCGTCCTACGGACGCCATCGAGCAATCCTTCGTCCGTGGTGATGCACTGGCCGCACCGGATGTTCGCCTGCGGGATGCCATGAGCAAGCCGCTGACCGCCCTGAAAGCCTGGGCCGACAGCAGCAAGCTCAGCGACTTGAGCGCCCTGTGCGTGCAGTTCGCCGCGCAATCCCAAAGCGGTATCACCCGCCAACTGGCCGGCCCGACCGGCGAGCGCAACAGCTATGCCATCCTGCCCCGCGAGCACGTGTTGTGCCTGGCGGAAGTGGAAGGCGACCTGCTGACGCAACTGGCGGCCGTGCTGGCAGTCGGCGGCTCGGCGGTATGGCCGGAAACTGAATTGACCAAGGCCGTGTTCGCACGCTTGCCGAAGGATATTCAGGCGAAGATCACGCGGGTGGCTGACTGGACCAAGGATGAAACCGTGTTTGATGCCGTGCTGCATCACGGCGATTCCGACCAACTGCGCGGGGTTTGCCAGCAAGTGGCCAAGCGTGGCGGGGCGATTGTCGGGGTTCACGGTTTGTCTTCGGGCGAAACCGGGATTGCCCTGGAGCGCCTGGTGATCGAGCGGGCGCTGAGCGTCAACACTGCTGCTGCGGGTGGTAACGCCAGCCTGATGACCATCGGCTAACTGAAGAAACGCGGTAAAACTGTGGGAGCGGGCTTGCTCGCGAATGCGGAGTGTCAGTCACCGGAGGTTCTGACTGATCCACCGCATTCGCGAGCAAGCCCGCTCCCACATTGACCGCGTTCCACCTTCGAGCCGCGTTTTGCCCCTCCATCACCCAGATCAATCTTGCTATCCAGCCTCTATTTGCGCACTTAGACTCAGGCCCATTCCCACACAGGTAAGCCGCCATGTCCGAGACGCTGCTCAGTTCCCGCAATCTGGCTTTCGAGCTGTACGAAGTCCTCGATGCCGAGGGCCTGACCCAGCGCGAGCGGTTTGCCGAACACAACCGTGAAACCTTCGACGCCGCCATCGGCACCGCCCGCAGCATTGCCGAGAAGTTCTTCGCCCCGCATAACCGCAAGGGCGACGAGAACGAGCCCCGCTACGAAAACGGTCAGGCGATTCTGATTCCCGAGGTGAAACCGGCGGTAGATGCCTTCCTCGAAGCCGGTTTTCTCAACGCCGCCCGCAGCTTCGAAGCCGGTGGCATGCAACTGCCCACCCTGCTCTCCCAGGCGTGTTTCGCCCACTTCCAGTCGGCCAACGCCGCATCCACGTCCTACCCGTTCCTGACCATGGGCGCCGCCAACCTGATCGAGAGCTTCGGCACCGAGGAGCAGAAACAACGCTTCCTGCAACCGATGATCGAAGGCCGCTTCTTTGGCACCATGGCGCTGACCGAGCCCCATGCGGGCTCATCGCTGTCGGATATTCGTACCCGCGCAGAGCCGGCGGCTGACGGCAGCTATCGCCTCAAGGGCAACAAGATCTTCATCTCCGGCGGAGATCACCCGCTGTCGGAGAACATCGTGCACATGGTGCTGGCCAAGCTGCCGGACGCACCTGCCGGGGTGAAGGGCATTTCGCTGTTTATCGTGCCCAAGTTCCTGGTCAACGACGACGGCAGCCTGGGCAAGCGCAACGATGTGCTGCTGGCCGGGCTGTTTCACAAGATGGGCTGGCGTGGCACCACCTCAACCGCGTTGAATTTCGGCGATAACGGCGAGTGCGTCGGCTACCTGGTGGGCCAGCCGCACCAGGGCCTGAGTTGCATGTTCCAGATGATGAACGAAGCGCGGATCGGCGTGGGCATGGGCGCGGTGATGCTGGGTTACGCCGGCTACCTGTACTCCCTGGAATATGCCCGCGAACGTCCCCAAGGCCGCCTGCCCGACAGCAAGGATCCCAACACCGCGCCGGTGTCGATCATCCAGCACGCCGATATCAAACGCATGCTGTTGACCCAAAAAGCCTACGTGGAAGGCGCCTTCGACCTTGGCTTGTACGCCGCGCGCCTGTTCGACGACACCACCACCCTGGAAACCGAAGCTGCGCGCAAACAGGCCCACGAACTGCTGGACCTGCTGACGCCGATCGTCAAATCCTGGCCATCGGAGTTTTGCCTGAAGGCCAACGAACTGGCGATCCAGATACTCGGCGGCCACGGCTATACCCGCGAATACCCGGTGGAGCAGTACTACCGCGACAACCGCCTGAACCCGATTCATGAAGGGACCCACGGCATTCAGTCGCTGGACTTGCTCGGGCGCAAGCTGGCGCAGAACGGCGGTGCGGGCTTGAAGCAACTGATCCGCCTGATCGCCGAGACGGGCGCACGAGCACAGGAATACCCGTCACTGACCGCCTTGCGGGAACCGCTGGAACAACTGGTGGCGCGCCTGCAAGAGGTCACCCTCGGCCTGTTGACGGATCTCGCCCAGGGCAAGGTCAACAGCAGCCTGGCGAATTCGGCGCTGTACCTGAAGGTGTTCGGGCATACGGTGATTGGCTGGCGCTGGCTGGAACAGGCAATTCGCGCCGAGGAAGGGCTGGCCAGGGGCAATGCTGCCGATGTCGCCTTCTATAAGGGCAAGCTCCAGGCCGCCCGGTACTTCCTGACGTGGGAAATACCGGGCTGCCATCATGAACTGGCGATTCTCGAGGCACGCGATGACACGTGCCTGGGGATGCAGGATGAGTGGTTCTAAGGCGTTCCGATTGCCTTGGAAATCACCTCGACCGTGGCGCTGACTTGCTCTTGGTAACGGTCGAGTTCCTGCTGATGGTGCTTTTGCATTTCGATCTGCTCGGCGCACAGGTTCAGCGCCGCCAGCACCAATAGCTTGTCACCGATCAACGTCGGGTACTTTTTCTTGGTGGTGGCCAGGGATGCCTTGAGCATCGTCACGGCGCTCATCAGGGTGTTGTCTTCCCCCTCCGGTGCCTTGATCGAGTAATCCTCACCGAGAATCGAAACGACCTTTATCCCTTCATTCATGCGCTGACAGGACCTGCGCTCACACGCTCAACCAACGCCTGGATACGGGCAGCGGTGGCGCCCTGCTTTTCTTCCTGTTCCATCAGGTTCAGCTGCAAGCTGTCGTTTTCATCCTTGGCGCGAGCCAGTTCGGCCTTGAGGGATTCGTTGGTGCCCAGTAGATCCTGGTTCTGCTGTACCAGGTCGCTGACCAGTTGTTCCAATTGGCTGAGGGATGCTTCTAACATTTTGATTTCTCGGGCTTTTTCAAAGGGCGGTGACGATAAAGAAAATTCACCTCGGATGCCAGGGTTATCCCTGGCGCGGGGCCTTGATTTTACAGGGCAGGCCACGCTTTCGAGCCTTAGTGACTGCATTTATGGCATCTGGTTCCTGAATCCCGTCGGCCCGCCCCGATCTGCGACAAAAGCGCGCACCCCCTCAAGACTTTAGTCGTATGACCGATAGGTCATGGACACCCCGCTCAAACCCCGCATGGATCGCGCTTCTCCCCAGGATCACAACATGTCTCTTCGTAATATGAATATCGCGCCGCGGGCCTTTCTCGGCTTCGCGTTGATTGGCGCGCTGATGTTGTTTCTCGGTGTGTTCGCCCTTAACCAGATGAGCAAGATCCGTGCGGCGACGGAAGACATCACCCTTAGCAGCGTGCCGAGCATTCGCGCCCTGGACGAGTTCACTCAACTGACCCTGCGCCTGCGGGTGCTGTCGTATCGCCTGCTGACCAACCGCGAGCCTGACGTCCAGCAAAAGACCCTTGAGTCTTTTGACGTGCGCAATCAGCAGATTCGTACGGCCCAGGCGGTCTACGAGAAGTTGATCGACAGCAGCGAAGAACGTGCTGCCTACGATGAATACGTGCGTCTGCTGGCCCAGTACCATCAGATTGAAGAGCGCATGAAGAGCCTGTCACGGGCCAATCAGGTGGAAGAGCTGCGCACGCTGCTGAATACCGAGCTGCTGAACAACTCGGATCAGGTGAACGCCGTACTGAACCGCCTGCTGGACATCAACAACAAGATGGCGCTGGCCACCAACCAGCAAGCTGCCGACCAGTACGACCTGGCGTTTGAGCTGGTGGTGATCCTGCTGATCCTCGCCACTGCATTGACCATGCTGTTCGCCTGGCTGCTGACCCGCAGCATTACCCAGCCGATCGCCCAGGCCCTGGATGCCGCCGAGGAAATCGCCGAAGGCAACCTGACGCGCCCGATCAAGGTGGAAGGCAACGACGAAGCCGGCCGACTACTGTTGGCAATGGCCAAGATGCAGGACAAATTGAAGGACACCTTGCAGCGCATTTCCGGCTCGGCCACCCAATTGGCCTCCGCCGCGGAAGAGCTGAATGCCGTGACCGACGAAAGCGCCCGTGGCCTGACCCAGCAAAACAACGAAATCGAACAGGCCGCCACGGCGGTGAACGAGATGACCAGCGCGGTTGAAGAAGTGGCCCGCAACGCGGTCAGCACTTCCGAAGCCTCGAAGAACGCCACGTCGTCTGCGGGCGATGGACGTGATTTGGTGCAGGAAACCGTCAGCGCCATTGAACGCATGAGCAGCGACGTGCAAGCCACTGCCACCTTGATCGGCAACCTGGCGGAAGAGTCCCGGGACATCGGCAAGGTGCTGGACGTGATTCGTGGCTTGGCTGACCAGACCAACCTGCTGGCCCTGAACGCCGCGATTGAAGCGGCGCGTGCCGGTGAAGCCGGGCGTGGTTTTGCGGTGGTGGCGGATGAGGTGCGGGCCCTGGCCCATCGCACCCAACAGTCCACCAGCGAAATCGAGCGGATGATCGGCAGCATTCAGGCCGGTACCGAGCATGCAGTGGATTCGATGCGCAACAGCACCGAGCGGGCGGAATCGACGTTGAACATCGCCAAGGGTGCGGGGATGTCGCTGGACACCATCAACACTGCCATCGTTGAAATCAACGAGCGCAACCTGGTGATCGCCAGTGCCGCTGAAGAGCAGGCGCAGGTGGCGCGGGAAGTGGATCGTAACCTGGTGAATATTCGTGACTTGTCGGTGCAGTCGGCGACCGGCGCCAGCCAGACCAGTGCGGCGAGCAGTGAGCTGTCGCGGTTGGCGGTGGATTTGAACGGGATGGTGGGGCGGTTCAGGCTTTAACGGATACCGCAGGGCTAAAAATGTGGGAGCGGGCTTGCTCGCGAATGCGGTGGATCAGCTACGCATAACGCGACTGACACACCGCTTTCGCGAGCAAGCCCGCTCCCACATTGAATATGCGCCAGCCATTCAAAACCTTTTTGACAGCACAGCAATTCAACAGGTTAGAATCGCTGGCACGCAGACTGCATGGTCAGTTTGCGCCTCGTCTTTCCTGCTCATGGAGTACTGCCTTTGAATGCGACGACCATCAACAGCCTGTTCTTGATCGGCGCGTTGCTGGTAGGTGCGAGCATTCTGGTGAGTTCGCTTTCGTCCCGCCTGGGGATTCCGATCCTGGTGATCATCCTGGCCGTGGGCATGATCGCCGGCGTCGACGGCGGCGGCATCATCTTCGATAACTACCCGACTGCCTACCTCGTGGGCAACCTCGCCCTGGCCGTGATCCTGCTCGACGGCGGACTGCGAACGCGGGTAGCCAGTTTCCGTGTAGCCCTCTGGCCTGCGTTGTCCCTGGCGACGGTCGGGGTGCTGATCACCACCGGCCTCACCGGCATGGCAGCCGCCTGGCTGTTCAACCTCAACATCATTCAAGGCCTGCTGATCGGCGCCATCGTCGGCTCCACGGACGCCGCAGCGGTGTTCTCGCTGCTGGGCGGCAAAGGCCTGAACGAACGGGTCACCGCCAGCCTGGAAATCGAATCCGGCAGCAACGACCCGATGGCGGTGTTCCTCACCGTCACCCTGATCGACATGCTCGCCAGCGGCCAGACCGGCCTGCACTGGAGCCTGTTGGGCCACTTGATCCGTGAGTTTGGCATCGGCGGCATCATCGGCCTGGGCGGCGGCTGGTTGATGCTGCAGATGGTCAACCGGATCAACCTGGCCAACGGCCTTTACCCGATCCTGGTGATTTCCGGCGGCCTGGTGGTGTTCGCCCTGACCAACGCCTTGCACGGCAGCGGTTTCCTCGCCGTTTACCTGTGCGGCCTGGTGATCGGCAACCGCCCGGTGCGCAGCCGGCATGGCATTTTGCATATGCTCGACGGCATGGCCTGGCTGGCACAGATCGGCATGTTTCTGGTGCTGGGCCTGCTGGTCACGCCCCATGATTTGCTGCCCATCGCGCTGCCGGCCCTGGGCCTGGCGCTGTGGATGATTCTCTTCGCACGGCCGCTGTCGGTGATCGTCGGCCTGCTGCCGTTCAAGGCCTTCCATGGCCGAGAGAAAGCCTTTATCGCCTGGGTCGGCCTGCGCGGTGCGGTACCGATCATTCTGGCGGTGTTCCCGCTGATGGCCGGCCTGCCCCACGCGCAGCTGTACTTCAACCTGGCGTTCTTTATCGTGCTGGTGTCGTTGCTGGTGCAGGGTACGAGCCTGCCGTGGGTCGCCAAACTGTTGAAAGTGACGGTACCGCCAGAGCCGGCGCCGATTTCCCGGGCGGCCCTGGAAGTGCACGTCACCAGCGAGTGGGAGCTGTTCGTCTACCGCCTGGGCGCCGAAAAATGGTGCATCGGCGCCGCCCTGCGGGAGCTGAAAATGCCCGAAGGCACGCGGATCGCCGCGCTGTTTCGTGGCCAGCAACTGCTCCATCCGTCGGGTAGTACGGTGCTCGAAGTCGACGATCTGCTATGCGTAATCGGCCATGAACACAACTTGCCGGCCCTCGGCAAACTGTTCAGCCAGGCACCACAACGGGGCCTCGACCTGCGCTTCTTCGGTGACTTCGTCCTGGAAGGCGACGCTCAGCTGGGCGCGGTTTCGGCCCTGTACGGGCTCAAGCTCGAGGGCATCGACCCGGACATGCCACTGAGTCGTTTCATCACCCAGAAAGTCGGCGGTGCGCCCGTGGTCGGCGACCAGGTGGAATGGAACAACACCATTTGGACCGTCGCGGTCATGGACGGGAACAAGATCGGCAAAGTCGGCGTCAGATTCCCCGAAGGAAGTCGCCCGGGCCCCGGACTCTTCCTCTAAACTGCGGGGCGACGGCGCGCCAGTCGATGTCGGGACGCCCCCTATTTTTCACCTTGCTCGACCGGTCTCTATGACAACCCTGCGCACTTTTCTCGCCACTGCCCTGCTGGGCCTGACTCTCTGCGTCGGCACCGTACACGCGGCCGACCCGCCCAGCATCGATTCCGTCCAGCAAACCCTGGACAAGCTGCCGGACCGCAAACTGCCCGACGCCGACATGAAGGCGCTGCAAAGCATCCTGCAGCAAACGCTCACCTTCCTGGGCAACCAGCAGGACTACCAGCAGCGCCTGGTGGACCTCAAGCGCCAGCTCGAAGACGCGCCGCGCCAGACCGTCGACAACCAGCGCGAACTGACCCGCCTCAAGGCCACCAAGGTGATTCCGGTCGCCCAGCGCTACGCCACCTTGCCGGTGCCGCAACTTGAACAACTGCTGGTGCAGCGCACCACCCAGCAAGGCGACCTGCAAAAGGAACTGGCCGACGCCAACAGCCTGACCATCGCGGCCCAAACCCGTCCCGAGCGCGCCCAGACCGAAATCAGCAGCAGCCAGACACGTATCCAGCAGATCAACGCGACTCTCAAGGCAGGCAAGGACAACGGCAAGACCCTCAGCGGCGACCAGCGCAACCAGCTGAATGCCGAGTTGGCCGCCCTCAACGCCCTGATTCCCCTGCGCCGCCAGGAACTGGCCGGCAACAGCCAACTGCAAGACCTGGGCAACAGCCAGCACGACCTGGTGCTGGAAAAGACCGCGCGCCTGGAGCAGGAAATCCAGGACCTGCAAACCCTGATCAACCAGAAACGCCTGGCCCAGTCCCAGGAAACCGTGACCCAGCAGTCCATCGAAGCCCAGAAGGCCGGTGGCAGCAGCCTGCTCGCCACGGAAAGCGCGGCCAACCTGAAACTGTCCGACTACCTGCTCAAAAGCACTGACCGGCTCAACGAGCTGACCCAGAAAAACCTGCAAACCAAGCAGCAACTGGACAGCGTGACCCAAAGCGACTCGGCGCTGGACGAGCAGATCAACGTGCTCAAGGGCAGCCTGCTACTGTCCAAGATCCTCTACAAACAGAAGCAGGCCCTCCCGCGCCTGACCGTGGACCGCGACCTGGCGGATGACATCGCCAACATTCGCCTGTACCAGTTCGAGGTCAATCAACAGCGCGAACTGATCAGCACCCCGAGCACCTACGTCGACAGCTTGCTGGCCAACCAGCCGGCCGACCAGGTGACGCCACAACTGCGGCGCACCCTGCTGGAACTGGCGATCACCCGCAGCGACCTGCTGGAACGCTTGAGCCGGGAACTGAGCGCACTGCTCAACGAATCCATCACCCTGCAACTGAACCAGAAACAACTGCTGAGCACCGCCACCACCTTGCGGGCGACCCTCGACGAACAGATGTTCTGGATTCCCAGCAACAAGCCGCTGGATACCGAATGGCTGGAAACCGTACCGGCGCACCTGAGCAAACAGGTCAATACCCTGCCGTGGGCCTCCAGCGTCAGCGAGCTGTATGACGGCCTGACCCAGCGCCCGCTGCTGTTCCTGCCCCTGCTGTTGTTGATCGGCGCGCTGCTGTGGCGTCGCAGCTACCTGTATGCCCGGCTGAAAAAAATCCATATGGACATCGGCCACTTCAAACGCGACAGCCAGTGGCACACGCCGGTGGCGATCCTGGTGAATATCGCGCTGGCGATGCCGGTGGCCCTGGGCCTGGCACTCTGCGGCTATGCGTTGCAGATCGACGCCCGCGGGCAAAACGCCAACCTCGGCGCCGCCCTGCTGCAGATCGCCCAGGCGTGGCTGGTGTTCTACACCGCGTATCGGATCCTCGCGCCTGGCGGCGTCGCCGAATTGCACTTCCGCTGGGAAAAACCCCAGGTCGAATTCCTCCAGGGCTGGGTACGCAAGCTCGGGCTCGTGGTACTGGCGTTGGTGGCCGTGGTGGCCATCGCCGAACATCAGCCGGCAGCGCTGGCCGACGATGTGCTGGGCATCGGTGTGGTACTGACCTGCTACGCACTGATGGCGTGGCTGCTCGGGCGCCTGCTGCTCAACAGCCCGACCCACGAAAAAGCCTCGCTGTTTCGCAAGGCCGTGGGCCTGGTGTTTACGGCACTGCCGGTGGCGCTGTTTATCGCCGTATGTTTTGGCTACTACTACACCGCCCTCAAGCTCAGCGACCGGCTGATCAACACCTTGTACCTGCTGATGTTCTGGCTGGTGATCGAAGCCACCTTCGTACGTGGCCTGGGCGTTGCGGCACGGCGCCTGGCCTATGCGCGGGCCCTGGCCAAACGCCAGGCCGCCAAGGAAGCCGGTGATGGTGAAGCAGTGATCGAAGAGCCGACCCTGGACATCGAACAGGTCAACGAACAGTCGATGCGCCTGATTCGCCTGGCGCTGCTGGGCGGCTTTATCGCTGCGTTGTACTGGGTATGGTCCGACTTGATCTCGGTGTTTTCCTACCTGGACAACGTCACCCTCTACGAATACACCAGCGGCACCGGCGCCAATATCAGCATGGTGCCCATCAGCATCGGCGACTTGCTCGGCGCCCTGATCATCATCGGCATCACCTTCGCCCTGGCGCGCAACCTGCCCGGCCTCCTGGAAGTGTTGGTGCTGTCCAAGCTCGACCTGGCCCAGGGCAGCGCCTACGCCACCACCACCTTGCTGTCCTATGTGATTGCCGGCGTCGGGTTTGTCTCCACCCTGTCGACCCTCGGCGTGAGCTGGGACAAGTTGCAATGGCTGGTGGCCGCGCTGTCGGTGGGGTTGGGTTTCGGGATGCAGGAAATCTTCGCCAACTTCATCTCCGGCATCATGATCCTGTTCGAGCGCCCGGTACGGATCGGCGACACCATCACCATCGGCAACTTGTCGGGCACGGTGAGCAAGATCCGCATCCGTGCCACCACCATCACTGACTTCGACCGCAAGGACATCATTGTCCCGAACAAGACGTTCATCACCGGGCAACTGATCAACTGGTCGCTGACCGACACCATCACCCGGGTCACCCTGAAACTGGGCGTGGACTACGGCTCGGACCTGGACCTGGTGAAGGAATTGCTGCTCAAGGCCGCCGCCGAAAACCCACGCGTGTTGAAGGACCCGGCGCCCCACGTGTACTTCCTCAACTTCGGTGAAAGCACCCTCGATCACGAACTGCGCATGCATGTACGGGACCTGGGCGACCGCAACCCGGTGATCGATGAGGTCAACCGCTTCATCAACCGCGAGTTCAAGAACCACCACATCAACATCTCGTTCCGGCAGATGGAGGTTTACCTGAAGAACCTGCATGGCCAGGAATACAAGCTGGTGCCGGTGGAAGAAGAAAACCGGACCATCTTGCCGCCCGCCCAGGACCAGGACCTGCCCGAGCCGCCGCCCGCCAAACTCGACTAAACGCGCTATCCCCAGCAGAATGGTCGGACATTCTGCTCAGGAGATGGCCGTTGAAAGCCCTCGACGAACTGACCTTCGACAACCGCTTCGCCCGCCTGGGCGACGGTTTCTCAACCCATGTGCTGCCCGAGCCTATCGACGAACCGCGTTTAGTGGTGGCGAGCGAGGCAGCCATGGCGCTGCTGGATCTCGACCCCGCCGTGGCCGAAACGCCGGTATTTGCCGAGCTGTTCGGCGGGCACAAGCTGTGGGCCGAGGCCGAGCCGCGGGCGATGATCTATTCCGGGCATCAGTTTGGCTCGTACAACCCGCAACTGGGGGATGGCCGCGGATTGTTGCTGGGCGAGGTGTACAACCAGGCCGGCGAGCATTGGGACCTGCACCTCAAGGGTGCCGGGCAAACCCCGTACTCGCGCATGGGCGATGGTCGTGCGGTATTGCGCTCGTCGATCCGGGAGTTTCTGGCGTCGGAAGCACTGCATGCGCTGGGCATTCCCAGCAGTCGTGCGCTGTGTGTGATCGGTTCCACCACGCCGGTGTGGCGCGAGAAACAGGAGCGCGCCGCCATGGTGCTGCGCCTGGCCCACAGCCACGTGCGCTTTGGGCATTTCGAATATTTCTACTACACCAAGAAGCCTGAATTGCAGAAGCAATTGGCGGAGCACGTGCTGTCCCTGCACTTCCCGGAATGCATGGAACAGCCCGAGCCGTACCTGGCGATGTTCCGCGAAATCGTCGAGCGTAATGCCGAGTTGATCGCCAAGTGGCAGGCCTATGGGTTCTGCCATGGAGTGATGAACACCGACAACATGTCGATCCTCGGCATCACCTTCGACTTCGGGCCGTTTGCATTTTTGGACGATTTCGACGCGCAGTTCGTCTGCAACCACTCCGACCATGAAGGGCGTTATTCCTTCAGCAACCAGGTGCCGATCGGGCAGTGGAACCTGAGCGCACTGGCCCAGGCGTTGACGCCGTTTATCAGCGTCGAGGCGCTGCGGGAAACGCTGGGGCTGTATCTGCCGTTGTTCCAGGCCCACTACCTGGACCTGATGCGCCGCCGACTGGGCCTCACCACCGCCGAAGATGACGATCAGAAACTGGTGGAACGCCTGCTGCAACTGATGCAGAACAGCGGCGTCGACTACACCCTGTTCTTCCGCCGGCTGGGGGATGAATCCGCCGCATTGGCCGTGGCGCGGTTGCGCGACGATTTTGTCGACCTCAAGGGATTTGATGAGTGGGCGGACCTGTACAAAGCCCGTGTGGAACGCGACGCCGGCGGCACAGAAGAACAGCGACGTGAGCGGATGCATGGGGTGAATCCGCTTTATATCCTGCGCAACTACCTGGCGCAGAACGCCATCCAGGCGGCGGAGCTTGGGGATTACAGCGAAGTGCGCCGGCTGCATGAAGTGCTGAGCAAACCGTTTGAAGAGCAGCCGGGGATGGAGCAATACGCCCAGCGGCCGCCGGATTGGGGGAAGCATTTGGAGATTAGTTGTTCTTCATAGCGCGACCTAGATAAAGGTCTCCACTGAAACCCCAAAGCGCTCCGCCAGCCAACGAATCTGCCGCAGGTTGAGCTGGCGTTTGCCACTAAGTACTTCAGAGACAACCGACTGCGCACCAACGCCCGGGAGATCACTTTGGGTCAAGCCATGCTCTCGCATCATTGAACGCAGCACTTCAACGCCACTGGCAACGGGCATCGGCCGGTGCTCGAGATCGTAGGCCTCGATCCAGTCACTGAGGATATCCACCAGGCTCATGAGCGGGCTGGATTCATCTTCGCCTATCAGGTCCAGCAATTCGTCGAGGGCGCTGACCAAGGTATCGTAGTCCGCCTCGTTTCTTGGCTTGCGCAGCAATGACGAAACAAATTGCCAGTGTTCGGCAGCCTGCCTGATGAGTGCGCTCATCTGATTTTCTCCTTCCATTTACCTTGCTCATATTCACGGTGATCGAACAGGTACTTGATATAAATTCGTTGTACTTGGTAATGCACGAAGGCAATCAACCTCAGCTTATTGCCCCCGATGTCAAACACATGGAACTGCCCGACTTTGTCTGTTGCAGGGAACATTCCTTTCATCGACGCAAAGTCGGCGGGACTGTTGCGTTTCATTCTGCGATACCACTCATCCAGTGCCGTGGCTGAATGCGGCCATCTTTCTTTCGCTTCCCATATCCTTTTTTCGCTGATCACTCGCATGCAACATCCTTATCGCATCTTGCTATGAAGGTTAGTCTTGCCGAAAAAATATCGCAATCTGCGATATTCCTTGGCGGACCAGTGGCGCAATTCCAAGCACCCTTCAACAGCCTAGATACGCCGCGATAGAAGTCACCACCAAAAATGTGAACGCGTACGTCACTAGCGTCGAACCTTGATAAACACCCTTCCCGGCTCCAAATAGAACCCATTGGCCACTTTCACGGAGCCCAGCATGTCCGACTCTCTAGTAATCCCCTGCCCCCACTGCAACGGTCTTAACCGCATCCCCAATGAACGCCTGGGCGACGCGCCTAAATGCGGGCGTTGCAAGCAACCGGTGCTGTTAAGCAAACCCTTTGAGCTGAAACAGGGCGATTACGCCAGCCAGATCAAGGGCGACCTGCCGTTGCTGGTGGATGTGTGGGCCGAATGGTGCGGGCCGTGCAAGTCGTTTGCGCCGGTGTTTGAGCAGGCCGCCGGGCAGTTGGCCGGGAAGTGTCGATTGGCCAAGCTCGATAGCGAGGCCAATCAGCAGTTATCCGCTCAGTTGGGGATTCGCTCGATTCCCAGCCTGATCCTGTTCAAGAATGGCCGGGAAGTGGCGCGTCAGAGCGGTGCGTTTCCGTTACCGCAGTTGATGAGCTGGCTGCGCAGTCAGGGCGTTTGAGGTAACGGGACACCCCGGTCCAATCACTTGCCCCATCAGCAATACGCCCAATTCGCTCAACTGATGAATGGCCAACGCGACATCGCGCTGCTTGCCGGTGAGGTCGTCGGAAAGGTCGAGCAAGAGGGTGGTGACTGAGGAGAAGGTTTCGTAGGTATTGAGGATCAGGGTTTCGGTGGCTTGGCCGGGGCTGACTGTAAAAAGGTACGACGGGGGATTTGGAGTAGCTTTAAACATGGTCGACATTCCTGATTGGAGCCGCCATCTGATCGCTACTAAACGAATTAGGGTGGCAGCTGTACGCAGGTTAGTAGACCGGGAAATGTCGAAGCCGGCGCGCCCGAAGACGCCCTACGCACAGCTACCATCAAGCACAGACTCAGCGCCTGAAAGATGAAGCTTATGCACTTAACGACAAACACTCGGGCTACTAAACCCGATCACTGAGAATTCAGCGACCGAACAACCTTAGAGACGCCCATCCAGACGCACAAGCCGGCGGATTCTGGCGTAACTGTAGGCAACGGCGCAAGACGACGATTTCCCTGTAGGAACAAAGACCAAATGTGGGAGCGGGCTTGCTCGCGAATGCGGTGAGTCAGTCAATAGAGAATTCGACTGATCCACCGCATTCGCGAGCAAGCCCGCTCCCACATGGGTGATGTGTTGCCTGCTAAATCACGCGTTTTCCAGCAGGTTATGCAATTCCACAAACTGCTGTGTCAGCTTGTGCCGTGGGTCCAGGTGGATCAGCGGCATGTTCGCCTGGTGCGATTCACGCATGCGCACCGAGCTGGTGAGGTACACCGGCAGTACCGGCAACCCTTCGGCAATCAATTCATCCAGCATCTGCTGCGGCAGGCTCGCCCGGGCCTGGAACTGGTTGACCACGATGCCTTCCACTTCCAGCCCTTCGTTGTGGTCTTCCTTCAATTCTTCGATCTCGGCCAACAGGCCATACAGCGCCTGGCGGGAGAAGCTGTCGCAATCGAAGGGGATCAACACGCGATCAGCGGCAATCAGCGCTGAAACGGCATAAAAGTTCAGCGCCGGCGGCGTATCCAGGTAGATCCGGTCGTAGTCCTCGCTCAATTCATCCAGCAGCTTTCGCAGCTTGTTGATCTTGTGCTTGGCCTCGAGCTTGGGCTGCAGGTCTGCCAGTTCCGCGGTGGCGGTGATGACGTGCAGGTTGTCGAACGGGGTTTCGTAGATATCCACCTGGTTCTTCTTCGAAAACGGCCCGGAAGACAGGGTTTGCTTGAAGAAGTCGGCGATTCCCATGGGGATATCGTCTCCGGTCAGCCCGGTGAGGTACTGGGTAGAGTTAGCCTGGGCATCGAGGTCCACCAACAGGGTTCGATAGCCTTCGCTGGCGCTGACCGCCGCCAGGTTGCAGGCAATGCTGGACTTGCCAACACCGCCTTTTTGGTTGAACACCACGCGCCGCATGGAAAAACCTCCGTGTATCAATGAATGACCCGAGTGTAGAGGGCAAAAGCGCCCGTTAGCTACCTCGTTTGTTCCTGTACTACAGCATCAGAGGCTCTATCTCGCATAACAATTTCCCGTCTGTCCGACAAAGCAGGAATTGCCTGACACCTGCTGCCCTACCTGCATGATGGACAATCGGTAATTCTTTCCAGCGAATTTGTAATCATCCGTGAACAATTCTTTACCAAAGTTTGCTAGAACCCCGCAGCACCGGGATAATGCGCGCCATTCGGCGATTGCACCCTGTCCCGGTATTCGGGGCCAATGGCCGCACAAGGAAGCCCGCAGGGGCGGGATAACTTCTCAGTGATCAATTTCAACATCGCCCAATGGCGCGCCTGGGCTCCCGGGCTCGAAAGCGCGGACGACTGGCGTACCTGGTGCCGGCAGCCGATGTTGCTCGCCCGCAGCGACGCGGCACCCGACGTGTCCTTCCTGCCGGCCATGCAGCGCCGGCGCCTGAGCCGCCTGGCGCGCATGGCCTTCAGTGTGGGCTGGCCCCTGGCCGAAGGCTTGCAACAGTTGCCATTGGTGTTTGTTTCCCGTCACGGCGAAACCCCACGCACCCTCGACATTCTCAGCGACCTGGCCAACGACGAGCCCCTGTCGCCGACCCAGTTCAGCCTGTCGGTGCATAACGCGGTGATTGGCCTGTGGTCGATCCTGCGCAATGAAACCAGTGAAATGACCGCCCTCGCCGCCGCCGGTGATGGCCTGGAGCACGGCATGCTCGAAGCCGCTGCCCTGCTCAATGAAGGCGCACCGGCTGTATTGCTGATCATTACCGAGGAACAGCCCCCCGAAGCCTATGCGCGCTGGATCGAGGACGTGCCCTTCCCCTACGCCCTCGGCCTGCTGCTGACACCGGGCGACGAGTGGCAGCTGGAACTGAATACAGCCGCTGTCCAACCCACCACCAAAGCCCAGTGGCCCCACGCCCTGAACCTGCTGCGCACCCTGCTGAACGAAGAGGGCGCCTGCCAACATGCCTGGAAGAACCGAGTATGGAACTGGCAACGCAAGTCCTGACCGAAAAGCCTCGGAAGGCCTACTACTGGCGCCTGTTCGCCACTGCCACCGCCTTCGCCCTGTTTGGCCTCGGCGGCCTGTGCCTGCGTGTCCTGGTGTTTCCGCTGCTCAGTTGCCTGCCGGGTGATGCCAAACAGCATCAGCGACGCGCCCGCCACACCATCAGCTGCCTGTTCTGGTTGTTTATCCGCATGATGATGCGCCTGGGCATCCTGACCTACAGCGTCGAAGGCGCGGAAAAGCTCGGCCGCCCGGGCCAGATGATCATCGCCAACCACCCATCGCTGGTGGATGTGGTGTTCCTGATCGCCCAGATGCGCCAGACCAACTGCGTGGTCAAGCAGAGCCTGTGGCAGAACCCCTTCACCCGGGGCCCGGTGCGCGACGCCGGCTACATCAGCAACGACGGCAGCGCCGACATGCTCGACGCCGCCGCCGATGCCCTACGGGATGGCCAGACCCTGATCATTTTCCCGGAAGGCACCCGCACCTCACCGGGCCAGGCGCCGACCTTTCATCGCGGCGCCGCCGCCATTGCCCTGCGCGGTGCGAGCATCATCACCCCGGTAGTGATCAAGGTCAGCCCCACCACCCTGACCAAGGCCGAACCCTGGTATCGCATCCCGAATCGCCGCTTTCACTTCAGTTTGCGCGTGGGTGCCGATATAGAACCACAGGCGTTTGCCGCACAAGGGCCCGCGCCCCAGGCATCACGCAAGCTCAACGATTACCTGCACCAGTATTTTATTAAGGAGCTCGCCGAAGATGAGCGACCAACACCGCCTTGAGCACGACATAAAAACGCTGATCATCGAGGCCCTGGGCCTGGAAGACATCAGCGAGAGCGACATCGGCAACGAGCAAACCCTGTTCGGCGAAGGCCTTGGCCTGGATTCAGTCGACGCCCTGGAATTGGGCCTGGCGATCCAGAAAAAGTACGGCATCAAGATCGATGCCGACGCCAAGGACACCCGCAATCACTTCACCAACGTGGCCAGCCTCGCGGCGTTCGTCACGGCCCGACAGGCAGCTTGAGACCGTACCATGCAAACTCGTGACGATATTTTCAACACCTTGCGCGACGCCCTGGTGGAACTGTTTGAACTGGAGCCGGAACGCGTCACGCTCGACGCCAACCTGTACCAGGACCTGGAAATCGACAGCATTGATGCGGTGGACCTGATCGACCACATCAAGCGCCAGACCGGCAAGAAAATCGCCGCCGAAGAGTTCAAGGCCGTGCGTACCGTGAATGACGTGGTCGAGGCGGTCTACCGTCTGGTTCAACCGGCCGCATGAGCCGGCTGATCGGCCTTGGCCTGTTGCTGGCGGGGCTGCTGTACCCTTTTGCGGTGTATTACGGCACTGAGCATTTTGCCCCGTGGCAATTTGGCCTGCTGCTGGGCAGCCTGTGGCTGTTGCGCGCCCTGACCGGCGCCAGGCGCCCGGGCAGCCGCTGGATGGCGGCGGCGATCATTGTCTTTTGCCTGCTGCTCGCCTGGTTCGACAACCCGCAGATGCTGCGCTGGTACCCGAGCCTGGTCAGCGCCTTCATGCTGGCACTGTTCGGCCTGAGCCTGAAATACGGGCCGCCGATGGTCGAGCGCCTGGCGCGCATGAGCGAGCCGCAACTGCCCGAAGAAGCGATTGTGTATACCCGCCAGGTCACCGTGGTGTGGAGTGTATTTTTCCTGTGTAACGGCCTGCTCGCCGCCGCGCTCACCCTGTGGGCGCCGCTGAGCTGGTGGACGTTGTACAACGGCATGATCGCCTACGGGCTGATGGGGCTGTTGTTTGCCGTGGAATGGCTGGTACGACAAAGGGTTCGAGGCCGCGTATGAATTGGTTGAATCTTGAGCACTTGCTGCTTGAGCCTGTGGAGCAGCGTTTGGTGACCACCGAACCTGCCCTGGATCACCCACACCTGTGGGAGAAGTCCCTGAGCCTGGCCGGCGGGTTGCAAGCCCGGGGCATCCAGCGCCTGGCGGTGTACCTGGAAGATGCCGGCTTGCTGGCGATCGCCCTGCTGGGTGCGTGGCGCGCAGGCGTCAGCGTGTTGTTGCCCGCCGACCTGCAACCACAGACGCGCCAGCGCTGGGACGATGCCGTCGACGCCTGGCTGACCGAGGCCGGCGACCTGGACGCGCTGTATCAAGCGCCATCAAGCGCCGCAGCCCTGGACCTGGATGCCTGCTGCCTGAGCCTGTGCACCTCCGGCTCCAGCGGCGAACCCAAGCGCATCGACAAAACCCTGCGGCAGATGGCCAATGAAGTCCAGGCGCTGGAAACCCTGTGGGGCGCCGACCTGGGCGAGGCGTGCATCATCGGCAGCGTCGCCACCCAGCATATCTATGGCTTGCTGTTCCGGGTGCTGTGGCCGTTGTGTGCCGGGCGCACCTTTGTGCGCCAACAGTTGGCATTTCCCGAGGACTTGCAGCGCGCCAGCCGCGAGCATGCGCAATTTGCCTGGGTCGCCAGCCCGGCGCTCCTCAAGCGCATGGGTGACAACCTCGACTGGCCAGCGCTTACACCGGTCAAACGGGTGTTTTCCTCCGGCGGCGCCTTGCCCCTTGAGGCCGCCGGCAGCCTGCATCAGCGTTTGCAGCAATGGCCGACGGAAATCCTCGGCAGCTCGGAAACCGGTGGTATCGCCTGGCGCCAGGGCGAACAACCGTGGCAGCCGTTTGCCGACGTGCAGCTGAGCCAGGACGCCGACGGCGCCTTGCGCATCGCCTCGCCATACCTGCCCGCCGGCCATGTCGAACAGACCGCCGACGCCGCCACCATCCACGCCGACGGCCGCTTCGAATTGCTCGGCCGCCTGGACCGCATCGTCAAGCTGGAAGAAAAACGCATCTCCCTGCCGATGCTGGAACAGGCGCTGATGGACCATGCCTGGGTCGCTGAAACGCGCCTGGGCGTGGTGCAGGAAAACCGCGCCTCCCTCGGCGCCCTCGTGGTGCTCAGCGCAGACGGCTTGCATGCCCTGCGTAACCAGGGCCGGCGCACCGTCACCCAAACCCTGCGCCAGCACTTGAGCCAACACTGCGAAGCCCTGGCCCTGCCCCGCCGCTGGCGCCTGTTGCGCCAATTGCCGCTGAACACCCAAGGCAAGCTGCCCCAGGCCGACGTCGAAGCCCTGCTGCTGGCACCGCGCCCGAAAGCCCCGGAAGTGCTGGAACAAGTCGAAGCCAACGGTGAATGGACCCTGCAACTGGCGATCCCGCCGGACCTCGCCTATTTCAGCGGCCACTTCCCGCAAACCCCGGTGCTGCCGGGTGTGGTGCAAGTGGATTGGGCGCTGAGCCTGGGCCAGCAACTGCTCAAGCTGCCGGGGAAGTTCGCCGGGATGGAAGTGCTCAAGTTCCAGCAACTGGTACGCCCGGATGACCGGATCGAACTGCACCTGCGGTTCGATCAGGAGCGCGGCAAGTTGTACTTCGCCTACCGCAATGAGGCGGCCGCCTGCTCCAGTGGGCGGATCGTGCTGGGGAGGGTCAGTGATTAAGCTTTTGTGGCGAGGGAGCTTGCTCCCGCTGGAGTGCGCAGCGCTCCCAACCCAGGCACTGTGGTTTATCAGGCAAATCGGTGTCGCCTGTGTTGGGGCCGCTTCGCAGCCCAGCGGGAGCAAGCTCCCTCGCCACACGAAGTGCTTGTGCCAATGGGGTACCTGTTATGCATAAGCCCTGCGCCTTGATCCCGGTCTACAACCACGAGGCCGCCGTGCCCGCCGTGGTGCGCACCGTGCTGTCCAGCGGCCTGCCATGCCTGCTGGTGGACGACGGCAGCAGCGCCGCCTGCGCCGCCGTGCTGGCGCAACTGGCAACCCTCGACAACGTGTCACTGCTGACCCTGCCCGCCAACCAGGGCAAAGGCGCCGCCGTCATGGCCGGCTTTCGCGAAGCCGCACGCCTGGGCTTCACCCACGCCCTGCAAGTGGACGCCGACGGCCAGCACGACCTGCGGGAAGTCGGTACCTTCCTCGACGCCTCCCGCGCCCACCCGAATGCGGTGATCTGCGGCTACCCGGAATACGACGAAAGCGTGCCCAAGGGCCGCCTTTACGCGCGCTACCTGACCCACGTTTGGGTGTGGATCAACACCTTGTCGCTGCAGATCCGCGATTCCATGTGCGGCTTTCGCGTGTACCCACTGCCACCGACCC
Organism: Pseudomonas sp. KK18; assembly: GCF_037094675.1. Classification (NCBI taxonomy): domain Bacteria; kingdom Pseudomonadati; phylum Pseudomonadota; class Gammaproteobacteria; order Pseudomonadales; family Pseudomonadaceae; genus Pseudomonas; species Pseudomonas sp. KK18. The sequence continues at coordinate 528,080 of NZ_CP146605.1, read as the reverse complement.
TGGCCTTGATGGACTCGGCCAACATCGGCAAACGCATGGATTTCGACTCCGACATCCTGGTGCGACTGGCCTGGCGCAACCAGCCGATGCGCTGGCTGCCGACCAAGGTGCACTACCCCGCCGACGGCCTGTCGCACTTTCGCCTGTTCCATGACAACGCGCTGATTTCCTCGATGCACACCCGGCTGTTCTTCGGCATGTTGGTGCGCGCGCCGATGATCCTCTGGCGCCGGTGGCAGGCATGAGCCAGGACACCAAGCACTGGGCCGACCGCGAGGAGCGCGGCAGCTTCTGGCTGATGAAATTCACCGCCTTCGCCGCCAAGGTCCTCGGGCGCCGGCTGCTGAGCCCGCTGCTCTACGGCATCGTTTTCTACTTCTTTCTGTTCGGCCGCACGGCCCGCCAAAGCGCCTGGCAATACCAGCAGCGCCTGGCCGACTGGAGCCGGCGCGACGACCTGCGCCCTACCCACAGAAGCGTCTTCGGCCAGTTCATGGCGTTCGCCGACGCCCTGCTGGACAAGCTCGACGTATGGAACGGCAAGCTGCGCCTGGAGCAGATCGAAATCATCGACCCGGCCCAACTGCGCGGCCAGCTGCGCAGCGAACGCGGGCAGATGCTGGTGGGCGCGCACCTGGGCAATCTTGAGGTGTGCCGCGCCCTCGCCGAACTGGGCGAAAAGGTCACCATGAACGTGCTGGTGCACACCAAGCACGCTGAACGTTTCAACCGGATTCTGGGCGAAGCCGGGGCGACCAATCTGCGCCTGATCCAGGTCAGCGAACTTGATCCGGCAGTGATGATGCTGCTCAGCCAGCGCCTCGACGACGGCGAGTGGCTGGCGATTGCCGGCGACCGCGTACCGCTGCATGGCGGGCGTACGGTGCGCGTGGATTTCCTCGGCCATGACGCCGCCTTCCCCCAAGGCCCGTGGCTGTTGGCCGGTTTGCTAAAATGCCCGGTCAACCTGCTGATGTGCTTGAAGCATCAAGGCCGTTATCGCCTGATCATCGAGCCGTTTGCCCAGTTGATCGAATGGAAACGCAGCGACCGCCCGCAGGTGATCGCACAATGGACCGCCCGCTACGCCGAGCGCCTGGGCCAGTTCTGCCTGGAAGCGCCCCAACAATGGTTCAACTTTTACCCTTTCTGGAAGACCGATGACGACGCATCTTGAGCCGGTAACCTTCGGCGAAATTCCCCTGCGCATCGAAGACGTGCTGGCCCTGGCCAACCGTCAGGCGCCGACTCAACTGCAAGCTGATGCCAAGTACCGCCAGCGCATCGCCAAGGGCGCGCAGTTCCTGGATTCGTTGCTGGACAAGGAAGGCGTGATCTACGGCGTGACCACCGGCTACGGCGACTCGTGCGTGGTGGCGGTGCCGCTGGAGCACGTCGAAGCGTTGCCCCGCCACCTCTACACGTTCCACGGCTGCGGCCTGGGCAAGTTGCTGGATGCGCAAGCCACCCGCGCGGTGCTGGCGGCGCGGTTGCAGTCGCTGTGCCATGGCGTGTCGGGCGTGCGCGTGGAGTTGCTGGAGCGCCTGCACGCGTTCCTGGAATTCGACGTGCTGCCGCTGATTCCGGAAGAAGGCTCGGTAGGCGCCAGCGGTGACTTGACGCCGCTGTCCTACGTGGCCGCAACCTTGTCTGGTGAGCGCGAAGTGATGTTCCGTGGCGAACGCCGCCAGGCGTCGGAGGTGCACCGCGAGCTGGGCTGGGACCCGCTGGTACTGCGCCCGAAAGAGGCCCTGGCACTGATGAACGGCACCGCCGTGATGACCGGCCTCGCCTGCCTGGCCTTCGCCCGCGCCGACTACCTGCTGCAACTGGCCACGCGCATCACCGCGCTGAACGTGGTGGCGCTGCAAGGCAATCCGGAGCATTTCGACGAGCGCCTGTTCGCCGCCAAGCCACACCCGGGGCAGATGCAAGTCGCCGCCTGGCTGCGCAAGGATCTGGCGATTGACGCGCCGACCGCGCCGCTGCATCGCCTGCAAGACCGTTACTCCCTGCGCTGCGCGCCCCACGTCCTGGGCGTGCTGGCCGACAGCCTGAACTGGTTGCGCTCGTTCATCGAGATCGAACTCAACAGCGCCAACGACAACCCGATCATCGACGCCGAAGAAGAACGCGTACTGCACGGCGGCCACTTCTACGGCGGCCACATCGCCTTCGCCATGGACAGCCTCAAGACCCTGGTGGCCAACGTCGCCGATCTGCTGGACCGCCAGCTCGCGCTGCTGGTGGACGTGCGTTACAACCACGGCTTGCCGAGCAATTTGTCGGGTGCGCCAGCCGAGCGGGCGATGATCAACCACGGCTTCAAGGCTGTGCAGATCGGCACCAGCGCCTGGACCGCCGAAGCGCTGAAAAACACCATGCCGGCCAGCGTGTTCTCGCGCTCCACCGAGTGCCACAACCAGGACAAGGTGAGCATGGGCACCATCGCCGCCCGCGATGCGATTCGTGTGCTGGAACTGACCGAACAAGTCGCCGCCGCCACCTTGCTCGCCGCTAATCAGGGCGTATGGCTGCGGGCTCAGGCTGAAGATGCGCGCCCGCTGCCGCCGGCGCTGGCCGCCATGCACGACGAGCTGGCCAAGGACTTCCCGCCGGTCATCGAAGACCGCGCCCTGGAAGGCGAACTGCGCCTGTGCCTGAAACGCATCGCCGAGCAACACTGGAGGCTGCATGCGTAGCCCCGGCGTGTTGCACTGCGACACTGAAATCCTCGTGCCGTTTTTCGACATCGACACCATGAACGTGGTGTGGCACGGGCACTACGTAAAGTACCTGGAAGTCGCCCGCTGCGCCTTGCTGGACAAGCTCGGCCACAACTACACAGCGATGCTGCAAGCGGGCTACGCCTGGCCGGTGATCGACATGCAGCTGCGCTATGTGCGCGGCGCGACCTTCGGCCAGACCATCAACGTGCGCGCCAGCCTGGTGGAGTGGGAGAACCGCTTGAAGGTCAATTACCTGATCAGCGACAAGGCCACCGGTGAGCGTCTGACCCGCGCCAGCACCGTGCAAGTGGCGGTGGAGATTGCCAGCCGCGAAATGCAGTTGGCGTCGCCAAAAATATTCACTGACGCCATAGAGAGAGCCTTGAAATGAGATTCCCTGTGGGAGCGGGCTTGCTCGCGAAAATCGTCAACGATAACGCAGGCCGCCTGACACCCCGTGGCGCCCTCAGGTTCTTCGCGAGCAAGTCGAATCGTCGCACCGCCGCTCCCACAGGAATCGCCTTCATTCTGTTGTTGGGCATTCCAGGCCTGGCCCATGCTTTCGACCTGCAACAACTCAGCGATCAGCTTGCAAAACCGTCGGTGATCCACGGCAACTTCACCCAGGAAAAACACCTGCGCGCCCTACCGCAACCGCTGGTCAGCAAGGGCACGTTTGTCCTGGCCAAGGATCACGGCCTGCTGTGGCTGCTGAAAACCCCGCTGCAACAGGACTACCGCATCAGCGCCAACGGCATCGCCCGGCGTGACGCCAACGGCTGGCAATTGCTGCCGAACAAGAGCGCCGGCGCCGAGCAGAACCGTTTGTTCCTCGCCGTGTTACAGGGCGACAGCAGCGGCTTGCAGCGTGACTTCGAGCTGCAACTGCAAGGCGAAGCCCAGCAGTGGAAACTCACGCTGATCCCGCGCTCGCTGCTGCTCAAGCAGGTGTTCACCCAAATCAATATCGACGGCGGCGAACTGGTGCAGAAGATCGAGCTGCTGGAAACCCAGGGCGACAGCACCGTACTGCGCATGCAGGACAGCACCAGCAGCCAGCCCTTGAGCGACGCGGAGCAACACGACTTTGCCGAGTGAACGCTGGTTGCCGCGCCTGTTCCTGATCCTGCTGGTGGGCGTGTTGGCCCTGGCGGGCTGGCAATGGCGCCATGGCGCACCGCTGTCGGCGAACCTGATGGAACTGGTGCCCGGCACCGCGCCGGATGCGCTGGAGCTGCGCGCCGAACAGCGCATGCAGGAACCGCTGAACCGCGAAATGCTGGTGCTGGTGGGGCATGCCGATCGACAAAAAGCCGTGGCCATGGCGACGCAATTGGGCGAAGCCTGGCAAGCCAGCGGCCTGTTTGAAAAGGTCCAGTGGAACCTCCAAGCCGACCTGCCGGCCCTGCGTCAGCAGTTGCTGCAAGGCCGGCTGGCGATGCTCTCGGCCAAGGATCGCGAGCAACTGATCGACGAGCCCCAGGCGTTTATTCAGCAGCGGGTTCAGGCGCTGTTCGACCCGTTCACCGGCTTCAGCCTGGTGCCGAGCCAGGACGATTGGCTGGGCCTCACCGGGCGCATCCAGAACAGCCAGCCGCAACACGGTTCGGTGCAGCTGGATATCGGCAGCGGCGCGCTGATCGCCGATGCCGACGGCAAAAGCTGGGTACTGCTGCGGGCCCGCACCACCGGCAATGCCTTCGACATGAAACTGCCGCTGCAAGTGGCTGACCTGCTCAAGGCCAGCCGCGAGCAGGCCGACCAGCAAGGCGCGCAATTGCTCGCCGCCAGCGGCCTGCTGTATGCAGCCAATGGTCAGCAGCAGGCCACCCGGGAAATCACTTGGGTCGGCGGCGGCGCGACGGTAGGCATCCTGTTATTGCTGCTGCTTGCGTTCCGCCGCTGGCGGGTGTTGCTGGCGTTCGTGCCGGTGCTGGTGGGCATGCTGTTTGGTGCGGTGGCCTGTGTGGCGCTGTTCGGGCATATGCATGTGATCACGCTGGTGCTGGGCTCGAGCCTGATCGGCGTGGCGGTGGATTACCCGCTGCATTACCTGTCCAAGAGCTGGAGCATGAGCCCTTGGCGCAGTTGGCCGGCCTTGCGCCTGACCTTGCCGGGCCTGAGCCTGAGCCTGGCCACCAGTTGCATCGGTTACCTGGCCCTGGCGTGGACGCCGTTCCCGGCGCTGACGCAAATCGCGGTGTTCTCCGCTGCCGGTCTGGTGGGCGCTTACCTGTCGGCCGTGTGCCTGTTGCCGGCCTTGCTCAAAGGCGTCGAGCTGCGCCCGGCGCAATGGCCCCTGCGCATTGCCGAGTTCCTGCTGAGCGTGCGCGAGTCGCTGCTCAAGCGCCTGCCAAGCCCGGTGTTGCTGGTACTGGTGTTGGTGTTTTGCGCCGGTGGGCTGTGGCACCTGAACAGCAAAAACGATATCCGCCAGTGGATCGGTGCGCCGCCGCAGTTGCTGCAGGAAGCCCAGGCCGTTGCGCGGATTACCGGGTTCCAGCCCACCAGCCAGTTCTTTCTGGTACGGGCGGACAATCAACCGCAATTGCTGGAGCGCCAGGCCGCGCTGAGCCAGCGCCTGGATCAGTTGGTGAACATGGACAAGCTCCAGGGTTACCTGGCGCTCAACCAGTTGGTCAGCGCGCCGGCGGAGCAACAGCAACTGCGCGAGGCCCTGAAACAGCTGCCGCACTACTGGCAGCCATTGCTGGACCTCGGCGTACCCGCCAGCGCGCTGCAAGCCGAGCTGACCCAGTTGCAGGCCTTGCCCACCGAAGACATCGACGCAGCACTGGTCGGCCCGCTGGCCGAGCCGTGGCGCACGCTGTGGCTGGGGAATATCGACGGTGGCGTTGCAGCGATGGTGAGCCTGCAAGGTTTGAACAACCCGGCCTTGCTGCGGGTACAGGCCCTGGATTTACCCGGCGTGCAGTTGGTGGATCGCCTGGGCGACTTGAACCAGGTGTTTGCCGCGACGCAAATCAGCGCGGCAGAATTGAAATTGATGTCCTGCGTGTTGATCGTACTGTTGCTGATCCTGCCGTTCGGCTTCGGCGGTGCCCTGCGCATCGTCGCCCTGCCGCTGCTGGCGGCGCTGTGCAGCCTGGCCAGCCTCGGTTGGCTGGGGCAGCCGCTGACGTTGTTCAGCCTGTTCGGCCTGCTGTTGGTAACCGCCATCAGCGTCGACTACGCGATCCTGATGCGTGAACAAATTGGCGGCACCGCCGTGAGCCTGTTGGGCACACTGTTGGCGGCCGTGACTACTTGGCTATCGTTCGGCCTGCTGGCCATTTCCAGCACGCCGGCGGTGAGTAATTTTGGGCTATCGGTGAGCCTGGGGCTGGCATTCAGCTTCATGCTGGCACCGTGGGCCGCCCCGTCCGGGACAAGGAAGAAACGATGAGCAGCCAATACCTCAGCAAGAACTACGTCGAAGAAACCAAATTCGGCTTCTGGTTCCTGCGCAGCCACACCTGGCAGCACCATGTGCTGCGCGTGGCCATTAACGACCTGCGCAGCCTGTTCAGCGAACCGCCGCCGGTTGCTCCGGTGCTGCTGGACGCCGGCTGCGGCCAGGGCAAGTCGTTCCAGTATTTGCAGCAAGTGTTCGCCCCCGAGCGCCTGATCGGCCTCGACGCCGACCCACACAGCCTCGACCTGAGCCGCGCCGAAGCCGCGCGCCAGGGCATCGCCATCGAGTTGATCGGCAGCGACTGCGCGACCCTCGACGTGGCCGACGCCAGTGTCGACGTGCTGTTCTGTCACCAGACCTTCCATCATCTGGTGGAACAGCATCGCGCCCTGAAAGAGTTCTATCGGGTGCTCAAGCCGGGCGGCTACCTGCTGTTTGCCGAATCCACCGAGGCCTATATCGACACCTGGGTAATCCGCTGGCTGTTTCGTCACCCGATGCATGTGCAGAAAAGCGCCGAGGAGTACCTTGAGATGATTCGCGAGCAGGGCTTTGAGTTCGGCCCGCAGAACGTCTCGTACCCGTACCTGTGGTGGAGCCGCGCCACCGACTTCGGCCTGCTTGAGCGCTGGGGCCTGCGCCAGCCAAAACCGGCCGGCCAGCGCGAAGAAACCCTGGTCAACGTGGTCGCCCGCAAACCTCTGGCGAGCGCTGAAACATGATCCGAATGCTGTTGATCGGCTGCCTGTTGCTGCTGGGCGCGTGCGCCAGCCAGCCGCCGTTGCCGACGAAAAACCCGGTACTGAGCCTGCCACTGCAACTGCACATACAGCGCGAACAGGGCGGCCAGCGCCAGGACTGGTTGCTGGTGATGCAGCGCGAAGGCGGCGGGATCCGCTGGTCGATGATGGACCCGCTGGGCATTCCCCAGGCTCGGCAGATGCTGATCAATGGCGCCTGGCGGGCCGACGGTCTGCTGCCGCCCAATCCCCAGGCGCGTGAACTGTTTGCCGCGCTGTTGTTCGCCCTGACCTCGGCGGATGAAGTTTCCAGGCTGTACCCCGGCACCCAGGAAATGGACCTGATCCGCACCCTGCCGTCCCACTGGAAGATCACCTATCACTCCTCCCTGGTGTTTCGCGTGGACGTGATCGGGCAACACCTGACCTACCACATCTCGCCGCTAGGGGCTGCCCGATGAGCGCCTACCTCAATGCCCTCGGCGTGATCTGCGCCCTGGGCCGCGACAAGCGCGAAGTCAGCCGCAGCCTGTTTGCCGGCGACTGCTCCGGCATGCGCGCCGAAAGCGGCTGGGTGCCGGAGCGTGTGTTGCCGGTGGCCGCTGTGCACGGTGAACTGGCGGCGATACCGCCCGGGCTGGAATCCCATCGCAGCCGCAATAACCAGTTGCTGCTGGAAGCCGCGTTGCAGATTGACGACGAGATCCGGCAAGCGATCCAGACGTTCGGCGCGTCGCGCATTGGCATCGTGCTCGGCACCAGCACCTCGGGCATCGATGAAGCCAGCCGTGGCATCGCCCACTATCTGCGGGAAAACCAGTTCCCCGCCGACTACGACTATCAGCAACAGGCGCTTGGCGCCCCGGCCGATTTCCTCGCCGACTGGCTGCAACTGAGCGGCCCGGCCTACGTGATTTCCACCGCCTGCACCTCCAGCGCACGGGCGCTGATGAGTGCCCAACGCCTGTTGGACCTGGGTGTGTGCGATGCGGTGATCTGCGGTGGCGTCGACACGCTGTGCAAGCTGACCCTCAATGGTTTTTCGTCGCTGGAGGCGGTTTCGGCAGAGCGCTGCAATCCGTTTTCGCTGAACCGCAACGGCATCAATATCGGCGAAGCCGCCGTGTTGTTCCTGATGAGCAAAACCCCGGCGCCGGTCGCACTGCTGGGCAGTGGTGCCAGTTGCGACGCCCACCATATTTCCGCCCCCGAGCCTACCGGCAAGGGTGCGTTGCAAGCGATGCGCAAGGCCCTGGCCAGCGCACAACTGGCGCCCGGACAAATCGGTTACCTGAACCTGCACGGCACCGCTACCCAACATAACGATGCCATGGAAAGCCTGGCGGTCGCGGCCCTGTTCCCGGACGGCGTAGCCTGCTCCTCGACCAAACCCATGACCGGCCACACCCTGGGCGCCGCCGGCGCGCTGGAAGCGGCGTTCTGCTGGCTGAGCCTGGCAGAAGGCGTAGTGCCGCCGCATGTCTGGGATGGCCAGGCGGACCCCGACCTGCCCGTACTGAAGTGGGCGTCGCCCGGCGACGCCCTGGAAAAACGCTGCCTGATGAGCAACTCGTTTGCCTTCGGCGGCAACAACGTCAGCCTGATTATCGGAGACGCCCCATGACTGATTGGCCGCTCGCCGAACTGCTGCCCCACGCCGGTGACATGATCCTGATCGATCAGGTCTTGAGCTTTGACGAAGAACAGATCCAGACCCGCCTGACGGTCAAGCCCGGCGGTCTTTTCAACCGCGCCGATGGCAGCCTGCCCGCGTGGGTCGGCATTGAGTTGATGGCGCAAAGCGTCGCCGCCTACGCCGGTTGCCGTGCGCGCCAGAAAGGTGAAGCCGTGGAGTTGGGCTTCCTGCTGGGCACGCGCAAGTTCGAGTGCAACGTCGAGCACTTTCCCGCAGGCACCGAGCTGACCATCCACGGCCTGCGCTCCCTGGAAGACGACAACGGCATGGGTGTGTTCGAATGCCACCTCACCGGCGACGGCATCCAGGCCAGCGCGCGCTTGAACGTATTTCGACCGCCCCAGGCGGCCAACTATTTAGATGAATCGAAGGACACCACGCCATGACTGAATCCGTATTGGTGACCGGCTCCAGCCGTGGCATCGGCCGCGCTATCGCTGTGCGCCTGGCCCAGGCCGGGCACGACATCGTGCTGCACTGCCGCAGCGGGCGTGCCGAGGCGGATGCGGTGCAGGTCGAAATCGAAGCGCTGGGGCGCAAGGCCCGGGTGTTGCAATTCGATGTGGCGGACCGCGCCAGCTGCAAGGAGATCCTTGAAGCCGACGTGGAAGCCCATGGCGCGTATTACGGCGTGGTGCTCAATGCGGGCCTGACGCGCGACGGCGCGTTTCCAGCGCTGTCGGAAGACGATTGGGACATGGTGATGCGCACCAACCTCGACGGTTTCTACAACGTGCTGCACCCGGTGATGATGCCGATGATTCGTCGTCGCGCCGCCGGGCGGATCGTGTGCATCACCTCGGTATCCGGGCTGATCGGCAACCGCGGCCAGGTCAACTACAGCGCGTCCAAGGCCGGCCTGATCGGCGCCGCCAAGGCCCTGGCCATCGAGCTGGGCAAGCGCAAGATCACCGTCAACTGCGTGGCCCCCGGGCTGATCGACACCGCGATGCTCGATGAAAACGTACCGGTGGAAGAGCTGATGAAAATGATCCCGGCCCAGCGCATGGGAACGCCGGAAGAAGTCGCCGGGGCGGTGAATTTCCTGATGTCGGCAGAAGCCGGCTACATCACCCGCCAAGTGCTGGCCGTGAATGGAGGCCTGTGCTGATGAAACGCGTGGTGGTCACCGGCATGGCCGGCGTTACGTCCCTGGGCAGCGATTGGGCAACCATCGCCGCCAACTTCCGCGCCAACCGCAGCGGCATCCGGCGCATGGACGAGTGGGACCGTTTCACCGAACTGAACACCCGGCTGGCCGGGCCGATCGATGATTTCGTGGTGCCCGCCCACTGGACCCGCAAGCAACTGCGCAGCATGGGCCGGGTTTCCCGGCTGGCGGTATGGGCGGCGGAGCAGGCGCTCAAAGACGCCGGCTTGCTGGGCGACGATTCGATCAAGGACGGGCGCATGGGCGTGGCCTGTGGCTCGTCCACCGGCAGCACCGACGAGATCAAGGCCTTCGGCAATATGCTGCTGAACTCGGTGGCCGAGGGGCTGAACGCCAACTCCTACGTGCGGATGATGCCCCACACCACGGCGGCGAATATCAGCATTTTCTTCGGCCTCACCGGCCGGCTGATCCCCACGTCCAGCGCGTGCACCAGCGGCAGCCAGGGCATCGGCTACGCCTATGAAGCCATCAAGTTCGGCCGCCTGCCGCTGATGTTGGCAGGTGGCGCCGAAGAGCTGTGCCCTACCGAAGCCATGGTGTTCGATGCGCTGTACGCCACCAGCCTGAAAAATGATGCACCACAAACCAGCCCACGTCCCTACGACAGTGGGCGCGACGGCCTGGTGATCGGCGAAGGCGGCGGCATCCTGGTACTCGAAGAGCTGGAACATGCACTGGCCCGTGGCGCGCATATCCACGCCGAAATCGTCGGCTTCGGCAGCAACGCCGACGGCCAGCACACCACCCGCCCGGAACAGGCCACCATGCGCCGCGCCATGGAACTGGCACTGGAAGATGCAGGGCTTGCGCCCGACGCCATCGGCTATGTGAACGGCCATGGCACCGCCACCGACCAGGGCGACATCGCCGAAACCCTGGCCACCAGCAGCCTGTTCGGCAGCCGCATGCCCATCAGTTCTCAGAAGAGTTTCCTTGGGCATACCCTGGGCGCATGCGGCGCGCTGGAGTCGTGGTTCAGCATCGAGATGATGAACCGCAACCAATACGTGCACACCTTCAACCTCGACGAAGTCGACCCGCGCTGCGGCGAGCTGGACTACCTGCAAGGTGAGTTCCGCGAGCTGCACAGCGACTACGTGATGAACAACAATTTTGCCTTTGGCGGCGTCAACACTTCGCTGATTTTCCGCCGCTGGGTGTAAGTTTTTTTACTGACTGGAGAAATGGAATGTCTTCCCTGCTACGCGCAACACTGGTCGCTTTGGCCCTGCTCACCACCGCTGGCTGCACCAACAAACCGGTGCTCAACACCCAGCATGACTTGCCGGCGAACCCGCAGGTCAACGAAGAAAAAATGAAGCAGACCATTATCGCGGCCTTGAACAAACGCCAATGGGTGGTGCAGCGCCTGAGCCCGCAACTGGTGCAGGCCGAGATCAATGTGCGCAACCAGTTCCACGCTGAAATCGACATTCGCTACACCGCCACCAGCTACGCCATCACCTACCGCGACAGCCGCGACCTGGGCTACAAGGACGGCAAGATTCACCGCAACTACAACCGCTGGGTGAGCATGCTGGACCGTGACATCCTGGCGGCGTTGCGCACCAATGGTGTGAGTGACACGGCGCAGTTGCTCCAGCAGACCGGGACGTCGAAGCAGAACTGAAACACCCGCTTCCCTGTGGCTAGGGAGCTTGCTCCCGTTGGGGCGCGAAGCGCCCCTGAAACCTGCGATTGAAGGTTGCCTGGTAAAACTCAGTCGTCGGGTTTCGGGGCTGCTGCGCAGCCCAGCGGGAGCAAGCTCCCTCGCCACAGGTTATGCGTCGGTCATACCAATGCCTTGCGGGTCAGCAGCTCGACAAACGCCTTGGCCATCGGCGTCTGCTGGCCCTTGCGCTGCACCAGCCACACCGCCGTCACCGCCTCCTGATCCAGCAACGTGCGATACACCACGCCATCAATGCGGATCCGCTGATACGACGCCGGCAACACCGAGACACCCAACCCCGCCGCCACCAGGCCGATGATGGTCATCGCCTCCCCGGCCTCCTGCGCGAAGTGCGGGCTGAAGCCGGCATCACGCGCCAGGCTCATCAATTGGGCATACAACCCGCTGCCGTAAGTCCGCGGGAAAAACACAAACGGCTCTTCGGCCAATTGCGCCAGGTGCAAACCACGCTCACTGCCCTCCACCAGCGGATGCCCGGCGTTCAGCACGGCCACCAAGGGCTCGCGCATCAGTTCCACGACGCTCAAGGAATCGGGCAACGGCAACGGTCGCATCAACCCCACCTGAATCGACTCATCCACCAGCGACTCGGCCACCTCCGTGCTGCTCATCTCCTGCAGATTCAAATGCACCGCCGGGAATGCCTGGCGAAACGCGAAGATCGCCTGTGGGATGCTGGAGTTGAACGGCGCAGAAGAGGTGAAGCCAATCTTCAACTCCCCCAGTTCCCCCAACTGCGCCCGACGCGCCACGTCCGCCGCTTTATCCACCTGCGCCAGCACCAACCTCGCCTCTTGCAGGAACAACCTGCCGGCCTCGCTCAGCTCGACCCGACGATTGGTACGCTCAAACAACCGCGCACCTATCTCCTGCTCCAGCGCCTGGATCTGCTGGCTCAGGGGCGGCTGGGAGATCCCCAGCACCTGCGCGGCGCGGCCAAAATGCAGCTCTTCAGCCACGGCGATGAAGTAACGCAGGTGGCGCAGTTCCATGAAAACCTCATTAGGTCGTAAAAGCTCTTAAACAGGTCGAACAATATATTGGAAAGAATCAATAGGGAGCTATATTCTTTTTTGCATTGCCAGCCCTGGCAGCCTTTCCTCCCCGAGGTCCCGCGTGAAATCTGCTGTCGCTCCGCTTGCTCAAGAAGTACCGCCCACCGCCCTCGATGAAGTGGTGGCACAGCTCAACGAGCAGTACATCGAAAAAGGCACCCCGATGTTCATGCGCACGGTGCTGGCGCTGTTCTCCGGCGGTTTCGCCACTTTCGCCCTGCTCTACTGCGTACAGCCGATGATGCCGGCGCTGTCCCACGAATTTTCCATCAATGCCGCGCAAAGCAGCCTGATTCTCTCGGTGGCCACCGGCATGCTCGCCATTGGCCTGCTGATCACCGGGCCGATTTCCGACACCCTGGGGCGCAAGCCGGTGATGGTTGCCGCACTGTTCTGCGCCGCGCTGTGCACCATCGCCAGCGGCCTGATGCCAAGCTGGGAAGGCATCCTGCTGATGCGCGCACTGGTGGGCCTGTCCCTCAGCGGCCTGGCAGCGGTGGCCATGACCTACCTGAGTGAAGAGATCCACCCGCAACACATCGGCCTGGCCATGGGTTTGTACATCGGTGGTAACGCCATTGGCGGCATGAGCGGCCGCTTGATCATCGGTGTGCTGATCGACTTCGTCAGCTGGCACACGGCGATGCTGATCATCGGCGCCCTGGCGCTGATCGCAGCCACGGTGTTCTGGAAGATCCTCCCCGAATCGCGCAACTTCCGCGCCAGCACCCTGCACCCGCGCAGCCTGATGGACGGCTTCACCATGCACTTCAAGGACGCCGGCCTGCCGTGGCTGTTCCTCGAAGCCTTCGTGCTGATGGGCGCCTTTGTGACGATGTTCAACTACATCGGCTACCGCTTGCTGGCGGACCCGTACGATTTGAGCCAGGCCGTGGTAGGCCTGCTGTCGCTGGTCTACCTCTCGGGTATCTACAGCTCGGCGAAAATCGGCTCCCTGGCCGACCGCCTGGGCCGTCGCCGTGTGCTCTGGGGCACCATCGTGCTGATGCTCGGCGGTATCGCCCTGACGCTGTTTACCCCGCTGTGGCTGGTAGTGCCCGGCATGCTGATCTTCACCTTCGGCTTCTTCGGCGCCCACTCGGTGGCCAGCAGTTGGATCGGCCGCCGCGCACTGAAAGCCAAGGGGCAGGCGTCGTCGCTGTACCTGTTCAGTTACTACGTGGGATCGAGTATTGCGGGGACGGCGGGCGGGTTTTTCTGGCACTACGCCGGGTGGAACGGGATTGGCGGGTTTATCGTCGCGCTGTTGATCGTCGCGTTGCTGGTGGCGTTGAAGCTGGCGAAGTTGCCGCCGTTGCAGGAAGCCAAGGCTTAACCAGCGCTTACAAAAAAGCCCGGCATCTGCCGGGCTTTTTCATTGCCGCGCGATCACTCGTGATACTGCGCCGACAACTCGTGCACCGCCCGCAGGAACGCGCCTGCGTGCTCCGGATCAACTTCCGGAGTAATGCCGTGGCCAAGGTTGAACACGTGACCACTGCCTTTGCCGTAGCTGGCGAGGATGCGGCCCACTTCAGTACGGATGGCTTCCGGCTTGGCGTACAGCACGGTCGGGTCCATGTTGCCTTGCAGCGCAACCTTGTTGCCCACGCGGCGACGGGCTTCGCCGAGGTCGCAGGTCCAGTCCAGGCCCAGCGCGTCGGCGCCGGCGTCGGCGATGCTTTCCAGCCACAGGCCGCCGCCCTTGGTGAACATGATCACCGGCACCTTGCGGCCTTCGTGTTCGCGGATCAGGCCGCTGACGATCTTGCGCATGTAGGCCAGGGAGAACTCCTGGTACGCCGCCGCCGACAGGTTGCCACCCCAGGTGTCGAAGATCTGTACCGCCTGGGCGCCGGCCATGATCTGGCCGTTGAGGTAGGAGGTGACCGACTGCGCCAGCTTGTCCAGCAGCAGGTGCATGGCTTGCGGGTTGTCGTAGAGCATGGCCTTGGTCTTGCGGAAGTCTTTCGACGAGCCGCCTTCGACCATGTAGGTGGCCAGGGTCCACGGGCTGCCGGAGAAGCCGATCAGCGGCACGCGGCCGTTCAGCTCGCGGCGGATGGTGCTGACGGCGTCCATGACGTAGCCCAGGTCCTTGTGGGGGTCGGGGATCGGCAGGGCTTCGATGTCGGCCAGGGTGCTGACGACTTTCTTGAAACGCGGGCCTTCGCCGGTTTCGAAGTACAGGCCTTGGCCCATGGCGTCAGGGATGGTCAGGATATCGGAGAACAGGATGGCCGCATCCAGCTGTGGATAGCGGTCCAGCGGTTGCATGGTGACTTCGCAGGCGAACTCCGGGTTCATGCACAGGCTCATGAAGTCGCCGGCGTGGGCGCGACTGGCGCGGTATTCCGGCAGGTAGCGACCGGCCTGGCGCATCATCCACACAGGGGTGACGTCCACGGGTTGCTTGAGCAGGGCACGAAGGAAACGGTCGTTCTTGAGGGCAGTCATGTCGGCATCCGCAAAAAAAGTGCGGGCATTTTCTCAGAGCGCGACGCAAAAGGCACGGCAAGAGCCGTGCCTTTTGTCTATCGGGTCAATTTGTCGCGGATATGAAAGCGCCACAAAACAAATGTGGGAGCGGGCTTGCTCGCGAAAGCGGTGGGTCAGCCAACACATCTGGTGACTGATATACCGCATTCGCGAGCAAGCCCGCTCCCACATTTTGATCCCATTTCAATCCGGGATCGGGGTCAGACCTGCAGGTAATCCAGGATCCCTTCGGCGGCGTTGCGGCCTTCGAAGATGGCCGTCACTACCAGGTCAGACCCGCGAACCATGTCGCCACCGGCGAAGATTTTCGGGTTGCTGGTCTGGTGTTTGTACTGGCCTTGTTCCGGGGCTACAACGCGGCCCTGGCTGTCGGTCTGGATTTCGAACTGCTCGAACCACGGCGCCGGGCTTGGGCGGAAACCGAAGGCGATGACCACGGCGTCTGCCGGGATGATCTCTTCGGAACCCGGGATCGGCTCGGGGCTGCGACGGCCACGGGCATCCGGTTCGCCGAGACGGGTCTCGACCACTTTCACGCCTTCGACACGGTCTTCACCGACGATAGCGATCGGCTGGCGGTTGTAGAGGAATTTCACGCCTTCTTCCTTGGCGTTCTTCACCTCTTTGCGCGAACCCGGCATGTTGGCTTCGTCACGACGGTAGGCACAGGTCACCGACTTGGCGCCCTGGCGAATCGAAGTGCGGTTGCAGTCCATCGCGGTATCACCACCGCCCAGCACCACGACCTTCTTGCCTTTCATGTCGACGAAATCTTCCGGCGACTTTTCAAAGCCCAGGTTGCGGTTGACGTTGGCGATCAGGAAGTCCAGAGCGTCGTACACGCCCGGCAGGTCTTCACCGGCGAAGCCACCCTTCATGTAGGTGTAGGTGCCCATGCCCATGAACACGGCATCGTATTCTTCGAGCAGTTGCTCCATGGTCACGTCCTTGCCGATTTCGGTATTGAGGCGGAACTCGATACCCATGCCGGTGAAGACTTCGCGACGATGGCTCAGTACGGTTTTTTCCAGCTTGAACTCGGGGATGCCGAAGGTCAGCAGGCCACCGATTTCCGGGTTCTTGTCGAACACCACCGGGGTCACGCCGCCACGCACCAGCACGTCGGCACAGCCCAGGCCCGCCGGGCCCGCGCCGATGATCGCGACGCGCTTGCCGGTCGGCTTGACCTTGGACATGTCCGGGCGCCAGCCCATGGCGAACGCGGTGTCGGTGATGTACTTCTCCACCGAACCGATGGTCACCGCGCCGAAGCCGTCGTTGAGGGTGCACGCACCCTCGCACAGACGGTCCTGCGGGCACACCCGGCCGCACACTTCCGGCAGGGTGTTGGTCTGGTGCGACAACTCGGCGGCGGCGAGGATGTTGCCCTCGGCCACCAGCTTCAGCCAGTTCGGAATGAAGTTGTGCACCGGGCACTTCCATTCGCAATACGGGTTACCGCAACCCAGGCAGCGGTGGGCCTGGTCGGCCGAGTGCTGGGGTTTGAAGGGCTCGTAGATTTCCACGAACTCTTTCTTGCGTTGACGCAACAGTTTCTTCTTCGGATCTTTGCGCCCGACATCGATGAACTGGAAGTCGTTATTCAGACGTTCAGCCATGTTAAAACCTCATCAAACTCTTCAGGCGCATATCACTGCGGGTTGGCACGGATGCTGGAAAGCAACGATTTCAGGTTGGCAGCCTTGGGCTTGACCAGCCAGAAACGACGCAGGTAGTCATCGAGGTTTTCAGCGAGGTTGCGACCCCATTCGCTGTTGGTTTCCTCGACATATTCGTCCAGCACATGCTGCAAGTGGTTGCGATAGGATTCCATCGCTTCGCCGCTGATCCGCTGGATCTCCACCAACTCGTGGTTCACCTTGTCGACGAAGGTGTTGTCCTGGTCGAGCACGTAGGCGAAACCGCCGGTCATGCCCGAACCGAAGTTGTAGCCGGTCTTGCCCAGCACCGCGACAAAACCACCGGTCATGTATTCGCAGCAGTGATCGCCGGTACCTTCAACCACGGTGTGGGCACCGGAGTTACGCACTGCGAAACGCTCACCGGCCGTGCCCGCAGCAAACAGCTTGCCGCCGGTTGCGCCGTACAGGCAGGTGTTGCCGATGATGGCACTGTCTTGAGTCTTGTAGACGCTGCCCACTGGCGGGACGATCACCAGCTTGCCGCCGGTCATGCCCTTGCCCACGTAGTCGTTGGCGTCGCCTTCGAGGTACATGTTCAAGCCACCGGCGTTCCATACGCCGAAGCTCTGGCCAGCGGTACCCTTGAAGCGGAAGGTGATCGGCGCCTTGGCCATGCCCTGGTTGCCGTGCTTGCGCGCGATTTCGCCGGAGATGCGTGCGCCGATGGAACGGTCGCAGTTGCAGATATCCAGGGCGAATTCGCCGCCGCTTGCGTCGTTGATCGACGAAGTGGCCATCTCGACCATCTTCTCGGCCAGCAGGCCCTTGTCGAACGGCGGGTTGCGGTCAACCTGGCAGAACTGTGGCTTGTCGGCCGGGATGTGATCGCTGCCCAACAACGGCGTCAGGTCCAGGTGCTGTTGCTTGGCGGTCTGGCCTTCGAGGATGTCCAGCAGGTCGGTACGGCCGATCAGCTCTTCCAGGGAACGCACGCCCAGCTTGGCCAGCCACTCACGGGTTTCTTCGGCGACGTAGGTGAAGAAATTCACCACCATGTCGACGGTCCCGATGTAGTGGTCCTTGCGCAGCTTCTCGTTCTGAGTGGCCACGCCGGTGGCGCAGTTGTTCAGGTGGCAGATGCGCAGGTATTTGCAGCCCAGGGCGATCATTGGCGCGGTGCCGAAGCCGAAGCTTTCGGCGCCGAGGATTGCAGCCTTGATCACGTCGAGGCCGGTTTTCAGGCCACCGTCGGTCTGCACCCGGACCTTGCCGCGCAGGTCGTTGCCGCGCAGGGTCTGGTGAGTCTCGGCCAGGCCCAGTTCCCACGGCGCACCGGCGTACTTGATGGAGGTCAGCGGCGAAGCGCCGGTGCCGCCGTCGTAGCCGGAGATGGTGATCAGGTCGGCATAGGCCTTGGCCACACCGGCGGCGATGGTGCCCACGCCGGCTTCCGCGACCAGTTTCACCGAGACCAGGGCCTGCGGGTTGACTTGTTTCAGGTCGAAAATCAGCTGCGACAAATCCTCGATCGAGTAGATGTCGTGGTGCGGCGGCGGCGAAATCAATGTCACGCCCGGCACTGCATAACGCAGCTTGGCGATCAGGCCGTTGACCTTGCCGCCTGGCAGTTGCCCGCCTTCGCCCGGCTTGGCGCCCTGGGCAACCTTGATCTGCAGCACTTCGGCGTTGACCAGGTATTCCGGGGTTACACCAAAACGACCAGTGGCGACCTGCTTGATTTTCGAGCTCTTGATGGTGCCGTAGCGCGCCGGGTCTTCACCGCCTTCGCCGGAGTTGGAACGCGCACCCAGGCGGTTCATGGCTTCGGCCAGGGCTTCGTGAGCCTCAGGCGACAAGGCGCCCAGGGAAATACCGGCGGAGTCGAAACGCTTGAGGATCGATTCCAGTGGCTCGATCTCGCTGATGGCCAGCGGCGTGTCCAGGGTTTTCACCTTGAACAAATCGCGGATCATCGACACCGGGCGGTTATCCACCAGCGCGGTGTATTCCTTGAACTTGGCGTAGTCGCCTTGCTGCACGGCGGCTTGCAGGGTGTTGACCACGTCCGGGTTGTAGGCGTGGTATTCGCCACCGTGCACGAACTTCAGCAGGCCACCTTGCTGGATCGGCTTGCGCGCGCTCCAGGCTTCGGCGGCCAGGGCTTTCTGCTCGGCTTCGATGTCGACGAAACGCGCACCCTTGATGCGGCTCGGCACGCCACGGAAGCTCATCTCGCAAACTTCTTCCGACAGGCCGATGGCTTCGAACAATTGCGCGCCGCGGTAGGACGTGACGGTGGAGATGCCCATCTTCGACAGGATCTTCAGCAGGCCCTTCGTGATGCCTTTACGGTAGTTCTTGAACACCTCGTAGAGGTCGCCCAGCACTTCGCCGGTACGGATCAGGTCGCCGAGTACTTCGTAAGCCAGGAACGGATACACCGCCGAGGCGCCGAAGCCGATCAACACCGCAAAGTGATGCGGGTCGCGGGCGGTGGCGGTTTCAACCAGGATGTTGGAGTCGCAACGCAGGCCCTTTTCGGTCAGGCGATGGTGCACTGCGCCGGTGGCCAGGGAGGCGTGGATCGGCAGCTTGCCCGGGGCAATATGACGGTCGGTCAGCACGATCTGGGTACGGCCGGCGCGCACGGCTTCTTCCGCCTGATCGGCGACATTGCGCACCGCGGCTTCCAGGCCGAGGCTCTCGTCGTAGTTCAGGTCGATGATCTGCCGGTCGAAGCCTGGGCGATCCAGGGTCATCAACGAGCGCCACTTGGCCGGGGAAATGACCGGCGAGCTGAGGATCACGCGGGAAGCGTGCTCAGGCGATTCCTGGAAGATGTTGCGCTCGGCACCGAGGCACACTTCCAGGGACATCACGATGGCTTCGCGCAGCGGGTCGATCGGCGGGTTGGTCACCTGGGCGAACTGCTGGCGGAAATAGTCGTACGGCGTGCGCACGCGCTGGGACAGCACGGCCATTGGCGTGTCATCGCCCATGGAGCCGACGGCTTCGTAGCCCTGCTCGCCCAGTGGGCGCAGCACCTGGTCACGTTCTTCGAAGGTGACCTGGTACATCTTCATGTACTGCTTGAGCTGGTCGACGTCGTAGAAGGCAGAACCGTGGTCGTTGTCTTCCATGGTTGCCTGGATGCGCAGGGCATTCTTGCGCAGCCATTGCTTGTACGGATGACGGGACTTCAAGCGGTTGTCGATGGCATCGGTGTCGAGAATCTGACCGGTCTCGGTGTCCACGGCGAGGATCTGGCCCGGGCCAACACGGCCCTTGGCGATCACGTCTTCCGGCTTGTAGTTCCACACGCCGATTTCCGACGCCAGGGTGATGAAGCCGTTGGTAGTGGTCACCCAGCGCGCCGGGCGCAGGCCGTTACGGTCGAGCAGGCACACGGCGTAGCGACCGTCGGTCATTACCACGCCGGCCGGGCCGTCCCACGGTTCCATGTGCATCGAGTTGTACTCATAGAACGCCCGCAGGTCGGGGTCCATGGTCTCGACGTTCTGCCACGCTGGCGGAATGATCATGCGCACGCCACGGAACAGGTCGATGCCGCCAGTGACCATCAGTTCGAGCATGTTGTCCATGCTGGAGGAGTCGGAACCCACGCGGTTGACCAGCGGGCCGAGCTCTTCCAGGTCCATCAGGTCGTTGGCGAACTTGGTGCGACGGGCCACGGCCCAGTTGCGGTTGCCGGTGATGGTGTTGATCTCGCCGTTGTGGGCGAGGAAGCGGAATGGCTGGGCCAGCGGCCATTTCGGCAGGGTGTTGGTGGAGAAGCGCTGGTGGAACACGCAGATTGCGGTTTGCAGGCGCTCATCGCTCAGGTCTGGATAGAAGGCGGTCAAGTCCGCCGGCATCATCAGGCCTTTATAAATGATGGTCTTGTGGGAAAAGCTGCAGATGTAGTGGTCGGTGTCGGCGGCATTGGCCACGGACGAGCGACGACGAGAGGTGAACAGCTTGATCGCCATGTCCTGGTCGCTCAGGCCGTCGCCTGCGATGAACACTTGTTCGATCTGCGGCAGGCGCTCCAGGGCCAGGCGGCCCAGTACGCTGGTGTCGATCGGCACTTTGCGCCAGCCGACGAGCTGCAGGCCAGCGGCCAGGATCTCGCGGTTCATGTTCTCGCGAGCAGCTTCGGCTTTTACCGGGTCCTGGTTGAAGAACACCATGCCCACAGCGTACTGCTTGGGCAAATCGGCGCCGAAATGTTCCTTGGCGACTGCGCGCAGGAACTGGTCGGGCTTTTGAATCAGCAAGCCGCAACCGTCACCGGTCTTGCCGTCGGCGTTGATCCCACCGCGGTGGGTCATGCAGGTCAGGGCCTCGATGGCCGTTTGCAAAAGGGTATGACTGGGCTCGCCCTGCATGTGGGCTATCAGGCCGAAACCGCAGTTATCCTTGAATTCATCGGGTTGGTACAGACCTGCTTTCATAGACACTTTCTCACCAGGCTGCCTCTTATTCCGAGGCAAATTTCTTTTCAATTCAACCGGTTACCTTCCACGCCGAACGTACGCCGGCTTAGCGGGGGCAAAAGGGAGGTCATTGTACACACCGACACAGACGCTCACAAATTTAGCGACGAAATGTCGCAAATCTATGTCGCATTTATGAAAGGTTTAAAGCGATATGCTGTGCTAGTCAAAACTTTTTTAATTTTGACCGCTACGACTCAAAAGCCACTGTGACGCAGACACCACAAAGCGCGCGGCCTTCAGGGCTGCACGCTGTGTTGTTTTTTTGAGGTGCCGAGAGGGCGGCCTGGGTAAGGCCGCCGGATCTTCAGCGAGTTGTTGCCAGTTCTTGTTGAACGCTGGCGACAGTGCGAGGCCAAGGTTTACCAGCCTGAACCTTCGCTGGCAAGGCCTTGATAGCGGATTCCGCTGCTGTACGGCTGGAGAAGTTGCCGTAAGTGATCACGTAGAGAGGCTTGCCGTTGAGCACTTTCTTGAAATAACGGTACTCGCCGCCCTGCTCTTTCACGAACGCCTGGGCGTTGGCTTCGGAGCTGGTGCCGAGGATCTGCACCACGAAGTTACCGGTAGGCTGGCTGGCATACCAGCTGCTGCCGGCAGCGCCAGTTGCGGCCTTGGCCACGACGGCCGGTTTTTCGGCAGGCTTGGCGGCTGGAGCCGGCTTGGCCACAGGCGCAGGCTTGGCGGTGGCGACCTGGGCTGGCGCTGGCGTCGGCTTGGCCGCTGGCTGACCGGCTGGCACGCCCGCAGGTGGCGCGGTGGTGGTCACGGTCGGCGGCGTGGCGCTGGAGCCTTCAACGGGCACCCCATCGTCGCCTTCGGTGATGCCGCCAGCTTCTTCGGCGAGCGGGCCGCGCATCACCGGTTGGCCGACCATTGGCAGGTTGGTGGGTTGGCCGGAGTTGGCAAACTCAACGTTCGGTGTTGGCTTGCCCAGTGGCAACTGCGCCTGTTCGGTTGGCGCGCCAGCGGTGGTCGGTGCCTTGTTGCGACCTGGAATCAACCAGGCGGCGGCGACGGCAACCACGACAACGGCAGAAATTGCCAATACGTGCTTCTTCGGCATAGTAAACCCCATCTTTGGACGCTTTACCGCTGAGCGGCTGGCAATCATGGCTTCGATCATGGCATCCCGGGCAACCTGGTTGATGGTGCCAGGCCAGCCGTCGGAGCTTTCGTGAATATCAGAGATCTGCGAAGCGGAGAAAAGTTCGATGCCCTGCCCTGCGCCTTCCAGCCGCTGGGCCAGGTATTCGCGGGTTTCTTCTTCTTCGTAAGGCTGCAGTTCGATGACGTGGAACAGCTCCTGCTCGCCGCTGATCTGTTCAAGTTCGGCGATCAGCGAAGACTCGCCAAACAGGAACACATGCGGGCGCCCTTCAGGCGTACCGGCCGCCAGGGCCAGCAACGCTTCCAGGGCAGATTCGTCGAGCTGCTCGGCGTCATCCACCAGCAGGTAGACTTCCTGGCCGGTCAGGCCCAGTTGCACCACTTGCTTGAGGATCGCATTCGGCTCGGCAGTGGACACGTCGAGGGCCTGGGCCACTTGACGCAACACGCCTGCCGCATCACCGGCACCACGGGCGGAAACCACCACGCTCTGTACCGATTGCTTGTTGGTGCTGGCCACCAGTGCCTGGCGCAGCAAGGTCTTGCCGCTGCCCAATGGGCCGGTGACCACCAGCAGCAACTGGCTGTAGCGCGCCAGGTGGTGCAGTTGCCCCAGCACCGGCTTGCGTTGCGCAGGGAAAAACTTGAAACCAGGCACCCGAGGAGCAAAAGGGTCGTGGCTTAACTGGTAATGGCCGAGGAACGCCTCGTCGGCATGCAAACTAGTCATCGGGATCTTATTAACCTTTAAGCTGGGCCAGGGCGCGGTAATCCGCTCCCAGCGTGGCCTGTAAAATCTCTTTCGGATAATCGTCGGTCACTACCGCTTCGCCCATTCGGCGCAACAGCACCAGTCGCAGTCGACCGTCGATCACTTTCTTGTCTATTGCCATATGTTCGAGAAAATCTGCCTCGGTCATCTCTTCGGGAGGAATGACCGGCAACCCGGCGCGCTGGAACAGGCGGATCCCGCGATCACGCTCCTGGGCGCTGATCCAGCCCAGGCGTTGCGACATCTCCAATGCCATCACTGTGCCAGCCGCTACGGCCTCTCCATGCAACCACACACCATAGCCCATGTGGGTCTCGATCGCATGGCCGAAGGTGTGGCCGAGGTTCAAGGTGGCGCGCACGCCGGACTCACGCTCGTCGGCATTCACCACCAGCGCCTTGGCGGCGCAGGAGCGGGAAATCGCTTCGGTGAGTGCCACCTGGTCGAGGGCGCGCAGGGCGTCGACGTGTTCTTCCAGCCAGGTCAGGAACGGCTCGTCGCAGATCAGCCCGTACTTGATGACTTCCGCCAGGCCCGCCGACAGCTCGCGGGGTGGCAGGGTATTGAGGGTGGCAGTGTCGATCAGCACCACATTCGGCTGATAGAACGCGCCAACCATGTTCTTGCCCAGCGGGTGGTTGATGCCCGTCTTGCCGCCCACCGACGAATCGACCTGGGACAGCAAGGTGGTCGGTACCTGGATAAAGTCCACGCCGCGCTGATAGCAGGCGGCTGCAAAGCCGGCCATGTCGCCGATCACACCGCCACCCAGGGCCACCACCGTGGTGCGCCGGTCATGACGGGCCGTCAGCAGGCCATCAAAGATCAGTTGCAGGGTTTCCCAGGTCTTGAAGGCCTCGCCGTCCGGCAGCACCACCGAGATCACCGAGTACGCCGCCAGGCTGCGGCTCAGACGCTCAAGATACAGCGGCGCGACCGTTTCATTGGAGATGATCGCCACTTGCCGCCCGGCAATATGCGGTGCGAGCAACTCGGGCTGGTCCAACAAACCTTCGCCAATATGGATCGGGTAGCTGCGCTCGCCAAGATCGACCTTAAGTGTCTGCATGTGTCCCCGCGTTGAAGATGAAAGCAGGCGTCCTGCCCTACATTAACGTTGTCGGCAACGTCGGGATCTGACGCTGCCTGATGGCTCTACGCCACAACTCGGACGGTCATGACGCGCCGCCGAGGATAGCGCATTTCGGCCCTGGCTTTAACGGGGTGGCAACTGTGCCAGGCGCTCGAGAATGTCGAGAACCACCATTCGTGGCGGCCGCTCATCGGTTTCCACCACCAGATCGGCGATTTCCCGATAAAGCGGGTCGCGCAGCGTCAGCAGGTCCCGCAGGGTTTTTGCCGGGTCTGCGGTGCGCAGCAATGGGCGATTGCGATCGCGAGCGGTGCGGCCCACCTGCTGCTCGACAGACGCGTGCAGATAAACCACGCGACCGCCGGCGTGCAGCGCCCGGCGGTTCTCGTCGCGCATCACTGCGCCACCGCCGGTGGCCAATACCACGCCATCGCAGCCGCACAGTTCGGCAATCATCGCCTGCTCGCGGTCGCGAAAGCCCAGTTCGCCTTCCTTATCGAAGATCCACGGGATATTGGCGCCCGTGCGCAATTCAATTTCCTTATCGGAGTCTTTGAATGGCAGGCGCAGCTCTTTGGCCAGCAAACGGCCGATGGTGCTTTTTCCAGCCCCCATCGGTCCTACAAGAATCAAATTTCGCACAGAATCAACGACTCACAGCAATCGCCTGGTTATTCATAATACGCGGAGTCAGGAATACCAGCAGCTCGGATTTTTTCTCCGAAACCACATCCCGCCGGAAAAGGCGGCCAAGATACGGCACATCGCCCAAAAATGGCACTTTATCTACCACTTTGCTTTGAGTATTGGAGAAAACCCCGCCGATCACGATGGTCTCCCCGTCCTTGACCAGCACCTTGGCATTGACCTCGTTTTTCTTGATCGGCGGCACATCGTTGAGCCTGTTCAGGTAGTCGGGCTCGTCCTTGGTGACCTTGACCTCCATGATCACCCAGCCGTCCGGGGTGATTTGCGGGGTCACTTCCAATGACAAGGAGGCCTCCTTGAACGACACCGAGGTCGCGCCGGTGGAGCTGGACTCCTGATAGGGAATCTCGGTGCCCTTGAGGATTCGCGCGGTTTCCTTGTCGGAGGTGACGACCTTGGGCTGCGAAACGATTTCACCATTGCCGGTTTTTTCCATGGCGGTCAGTTCCAGGTCCAGCAGCAGGTTGTCGGTGATAAACGCGACACCCAGGCCGGCGCTGCCGTTGACCGCCCCCAGGTCCACAAACGGCGAGCTGGGCGGGGTTTCAGGCGGCTCGGTGCCTTCGGCCAGCGGTTTCCTGATCCCGCCAGCGCTCCAGTTACCCCGATTCAGTTGCCCGCCCCAGCGCACGCCAAGGCTTTTGTCGTAATCCACATTGGCCTCGACGATCCGCGCCTCGATCATCACCTGCCTTACCGGAATATCCAGTTGCGCCACAATCGTACGCAGCTCCTCCAGCCGCTCCCGGGTCTGGTAGGCGATGATGTTGTTGGTGCGGTCATCCACCGCCACCGAGCCGCGCTCATCGGTGGCACCTTCCAGGCCCACGGCCGACTGGAAGAGCTTGGCCAGGTCCGACGCCTTGGCGTAATTGACTTGCAGCAACTCGCGGCGCAGCGGTGCCAAGTCAGTCATTTGCTTGCGCGACTCCATCGCCAGCAACTCGCGGGCGGCCAACTCCTCGGCCGGCGCGACCAGCAGCACATTGGCCGTCACACGCTTGTCCAGCCCCTTGGTTTGCAGCACCAGGTCCAGGGCCTGGTCCCAGGGCACGTCCTTGAGGCGCAGGGTGATCGAACCCTGCACGTCGTCACTGGTCACCAGATTGAGGCCGGCAACGTCGGCAATCTGCTGCAGCACCGCGCGCAACTCGATGTTCTGGAAGTTGAGGGACAGCTTGTCCCCGGTGAATGCCACGCGTCCGGAACTCAGGGGCGCATTGCCAGGTGGCGGCAGGTGAATCAAGTCGATTCGATTGGGCACAGCCATGACCATCGGTGCCGTGAACGCTATCCATAGCGCCACACCGAAGGACGAAAAAGTCCTTTTCATTGTTTGTTTCCGTTATGAGTTCACGTTCAGGGCAAGGGTTTGCGAGCGTTCCAGCCACGCGCCCTGGCCATCCGGGAAAAGCTCGGCCAGTTCGACATGGGAGTCATGAATCGCCGTGATGCGCCCGTGGTCCGGGCCCAGGTAATCGCCGATTGCCAGCCGATGGACAGACGACGCTCCGCGCAGCAGGGCGAAGGTTTGAGCCCCCAGGGACAAGGTCCCGACCATTTCGAACTGCTCCACGGCGAAGCCTTCGAGGATTCCGCGAGGCCTGGCGAGATCAGGTCCGGCAGCCGGTCGCCCGGCGGGTCGAACCAGTTGGCGAGAGGGCGGCTGGAAAGGGTCGCGCAAGGCTGCAAAATCGTAGGCCACTTGCTGCGGCCCGGGCTCGGCGACAGCCTGTGCCGGCGGGTGCAAATCAACCTTCAGGTCATCGCCCGCCTGGCGGTTGTGACGATAGGTCCTGGCTACCAGACTGAGGTGCAACACCGAGGCATCGACAGGACTGAATGCCAAGTCATGCACCGTGACAATTCCTGGCAAGCTGGCCATGCCGTCGATGAACGCCGCCAGGTCGTGAAAAGTCCCGGTGACGCCAATCTGCATGGGCGATTCGATGTACAGGGCGCGAGGCTGGTCATCCCGAAGTTCGATGGCCTCCAGCACCAAGCCATTGGCGGCACTCAGGCGGCCAATATCTTCAAGCAGGCCGGGTACCTGGGGGTCGGCAGGCAGCCGCCGTAACAGGTTGGCGAAATGGCCTCGCATTGTTTCGAGTTCGCGGACCAGGGACTCCAGGCCGGCAGCCTGGATGGTTTTCAGCGCGACCTGCTGTTCAAGCGCCACTTCCTGCGACTCAAGCTGGCGCAGTTGCTCCCGCGCCCCACTCAAGTAGAAGGTATTGCCCACCGCCCACAGCAGGCAAACCACCGCGCCAGCCAGCAACGCCTTGCCCGGCAAGGGCCAGTTGGCGGCGTTCTGGCAGAGCTGGGTTGTATCGGATTCCGTCAGCCCTGGCAGGCCTGACGCCCCTCTCATTGGCGCACCTCATCCGAGTGTCCATGGCGAACCGTCAACTGGAAGCCATTGTCGTCGCCCTCCTGCGCGCCGCGAACCCGTTGAAGCCGGGGCGCTTCCAAGTCTTCGGCAGCTTCGAGGCCTCGCATGAACTGAGCAATGTCCCGGTTCGATCCGGCCGTGCCGCTGATGGAAACAGAACCGCCGTCGACGCTCACTTCGCGCAACTGCACCCCCTCCGGCACGGCACGGGCCAACTGGTCCAGCAACTGAGCACCCGCCGCACGATCGTCCTGCAAACCCTGCACAACTTTCATCCGTTCCATCAACTGCTGGCGCTGCTCATGCAGTTCGTCGATGGCCTTGATCCGCGAGTCGAGCCCGGTGACACCCTGGCTCAACTGGTTATTGCGGGCCAACTGCCGATCGATTGCACGGTCGATCACCTGGTCTGCCAGCCAAACCGCAGCCAGCGCCACCGCTGCAGCCCCCGCTAAAAACACCAGAAAATATTTGCGCCGCCGCTCATTCCGTTCTGCGCGCCACGGCAACAGGTTGATTCGTGTCATCAGTCGAAACTCCTCAGGGCCAGCCCGCAGGCCACTCCCATTCCCTGGGCATCCACGGCCCATTGCGCGCCATCGACACGACGGCCCGGCGTGATGCTGTCCGAAGCCTGCCTGCCCGCGCGAGCCAATGCAAATGCTTCGACATCCACTATCCGCGTCGCCAGCCCCGCAAGGGCCAAAACCGCCTCACGGGCCTCCACCTGTTCCTTGAGGCAGGCAACCAGCAGCACATCGACGCTTTGCGGGTCATGGGCCGACGGGCCCTGCACCTGGAAGTCGATAGCCACATCCTCCAGCGGATAAGGAATGTACTGGTCTGCTTCCCCATGGATTCGACGCACCATTTCAGCATCCGTCAGCCCCGCGTCCATCTCCAGCACGCGGGTAATCACCGAGGGCCCTGCCACGGCCACGGCGGCATGCCTGAGTGATGTATGCGCCTGTACCAGCGCCCGGGAAAGTGCCTGCGCGACGGCATCGAAATCAACCACGCTGCTGTCGACCACCGCATGGGCCGGCAACTGCTGCATAGCGTAGCCCCGCACGCTGTAGCCAGTGCCTGACGCCTCCAGTTCCACCAGCCTGACGCCGGTGTCATTGATGTCGATACCCAGGACGGCATCGGCTTTTCGCCTGAAAAATCCCTTTCTCATAAAACTCCCCAAAACTTTCCCTGTCTTACGGACTGATTGCTGCCAGGCTTCCTGCATTCGGTCGGCTTGTATGAGCGGCGCGAATGACGCCCGAAGCCGAAAAATGCTTTAATGCCCAGCGTTTTTTCCCGCGTTTATCTGCTGGCCGGGTCGATCCACCACTTGCCGTGCATGCCCCGACGCCTAACCCATTCTTTTCCTTGGAAATCCAAAAGCCTTGATTCGTCTGCTGAAGTTTTTCGGGTACTCCATTGTCGCGATCGTCTGCGGGCTGATGCTCGTGCTCAGCGGGGCCTATCTCTACCTTAGTCCGGGTTTGCCCTCCGTAGAGGCCCTGAGAAGTATCCAGTTGCAGATTCCTTTGCGGGTCTACAGCAGCGATGAAAAACTGATCGCGGAGTTCGGCGAAATGCGCCGCACACCGATCCGTTTCGCCGACATTCCACCCAATTTCATCAACGCCCTGCTGTCGGCTGAAGACGATAACTTCGCCAATCACTATGGCGTCGACCCAAGCAGCCTGGTGCGGGCGGCCACGCAGTTGGTAAAAAGCGGACACATTCAATCCGGTGGCAGCACCATCACCATGCAGGTGGCGAAGAACTTCTTCCTCACCAGCGAACGCAGCTTTTCCCGCAAAGCCACGGAAATCCTCCTGGCGTTGCAGATCGAACGTCAGCTGACCAAGGACGAGATCCTTGAGCTGTACGTCAACAAGATCTATCTGGGCAACCGCGCCTACGGCATCGAGGCGGCTTCACAGGTTTACTACGGCAAGTCGATTCGTGACGCCAGCCTGGCGCAGATGGCGATGATTGCCGGCCTGCCCAAGGCGCCTTCACGCTTCAACCCGCTGGCCAACCCGGCGCGCAGCAAAGAGCGCCGCGACTGGATCCTGGGCCGCATGTACAAGCTGGGCAAGATCGACCAGGCCGCGTACGAAAGTGCGGTGGCCGAGCCGCTGAACGCCAGCTATCACGTGCCGACCCCGGAAGTGAATGCCCCGTATATCGCCGAAATGGCCCGTGCCGAGATGGTCGGCCGCTATGGCAGCGAGGCGTACACCGAAGGTTTCCGCGTGACCACGACGATTCCGAGCAACCTGCAGGAAATCGCCAACAAGTCGGTACACGATGGCCTGGTCGCCTATGACCAGCGCCATGGCTACCGCGGCCCTGAATCGCGCCTGCCGGGCAAGACCCTGAGCGCCTGGACCGTCGAGCTGGGCAAACAGCGCCCGATCAGCGGCCTTGAACCCGCCATCGTCACCCAGGTGAAGAAAGATGGCGTGCAGGTACTGACCCGCACCGGCGAAGAGCATGTGTCGTGGGACAGCATGAAATGGGCTCGTCCTTTCCTGAACACCAACAGCATGGGCCCGATGCCCAAGCAGCCGTCGGACGTGGCCCAGGTCGGTGACCTGGTTCGCGTGCAGCGCCAGAAGGATGACAGCCTGAAATTCAGCCAGGTGCCCGTGGCACAGGGCGCGCTGGTGTCGCTTGACCCGCAGAACGGTGCAATCCGTGCCCTGGTCGGCGGCTTTGCCTTCGAGCAGAGCAACTACAACCGCGCCACCCAGGCCAAGCGCCAGCCGGGTTCCAGCTTCAAGCCGTTCATCTACAGCGCTGCACTGGATAACGGCTACACCGCCGCCAGCCTGGTCAACGATGCACCGATCGTGTTCGTCGACGAGTACCTGGACAAGGTCTGGCGCCCGAAGAACGACACCAACACCTTCCTCGGCCCGATCCGCGTCCGCGAGGCGCTGTACAAGTCGCGTAACCTGGTGTCGATCCGCCTGCTGCAGGCGATGGGCGTAGGCAAGACCATCGACTACATCACCCGCTTCGGCTTCAACAAGTCGGACCTGCCGCCCAACCTGTCCCTGGCACTGGGTACCGCCACGCTGACGCCGATGGAAATCGCCACCGGCTGGAGCACCTTTGCCAACGGCGGCTACAAGATCACCCCGTACCTGATCGACAAGATAGAAAGCCGTAGCGGCGAAACCCTGTTCACCGCCAACCCACCACGGGTCCCGGGCGACGTGGTCAATGGCGTCGCGGCCACTGACGGCCAGGCAGCACCGGCCAACGGCGGCATCACCATCGAGCCGACGCCAGGCGAAGCCCCGGCAGCCGGTGCTCCCGCCGCACCACAAGCGCCGGCGGTAGCCGAACGCGTTGTGGATGGCCGTACCACCTACATCCTCAACAGCATCCTGGAAGACGTGATCAAGAAAGGTACGGGGCGTCGCGCCCTGGCCCTGGGCCGTGCCGATATCGCCGGCAAGACCGGTACCACCAACGACTCCAAGGATGCCTGGTTCTCCGGCTACAACGCCGACTACGTGACCACCGTATGGACTGGTTACGACCAGCCGGAAAGCCTCGGTCGCCGGGAGTTCGGCGGCACCGTCGCGCTGCCGATCTGGATGAGCTACATGGGCGCCGCGCTGAAGGATATGCCGCTGCATACCCAGCCGGAACCGGAAGGCATCCTGAGCCTGCGGATCGACCCGGTCAGCGGCCGTGCAGCAGCGCCGAGCACGCCGAATGCGTACTTCGAGCTGTTCAAGAGCGAGGACACGCCGCCGTCGGTCAACGAGCTGGGCAATGGTGTTGCACCGGGCAGCCCGCTGCCGGCGGACGAGGCGGCGCCGATCGACTTGTTCTAACACGCAGTTCCAATGTGGGAGCGGGCTTGCGAAAGCGGAGTATCAGGCTCACATGGGCCGACTGACACACCGTCTTCGCGAGCAAGCCCGCTCCCACAGTTGGATCACCGCCAGGCTCGAGCCAATTGCCAGCCACAAAAAAAGCCCCGACTCGCAAGAGCCGGGGCTTTTTGGTGGTGCGCTACAACGGCTTAGCCGTTGAACACATCATCCACGCTTTGCAGCGGGTAGTTCTTCGGATACGGCAGGGTGGCCACACCCGTCTCGATTGCGGCTTTGGCCACGGCATCGGAGATCAGGGTGATCAGGCGCTTGTCCATTGGTTTCGGGATGATGTACTCACGACCGAATTCCAGCTTGATGCCGCCGTAGGCGTCGCACACTTCCTGAGGAACCGGCAGTTTGGCCAGTTCGCGCAGGGCGTTGGCGGCCGCGACTTTCATCTCTTCGTTGATGCGCTTGGCGCGAACGTCCAGGGCACCACGGAAGATGAACGGGAAGCCCAGTACGTTGTTGACCTGGTTCGGGTAGTCCGAACGGCCGGTGGCCATGATCACGTCGCTACGGGTGGCGTGGGCCAGCTCCGGGGAGATTTCCGGATCCGGGTTGGAGCACGCGAACACGATCGGGTTGGCCGCCATGGACTTGAGGCCTTCGGCGCTCAGCAGGTTCGGGCCGGACAGGCCAACGAACACGTCTGCACCGTCCAGGGCGTCAGCCAGGGTACGCTTGGAGGACGGATGCGCGAACATCGCCTTGTACTGGTTCAGGTCGGTACGCTCGGACTGCACAACGCCCTTGCTGTCGACCATGTAGATGTTTTCCAGCTTGGCGCCCATGCTCACCAGCAACTTCATGCAGGAGATGGCCGCGGCGCCGGCGCCCAGGCAAACGATCTTGGCTTCGCCAAGGGTTTTGCCGGCGATTTCCAGGGCGTTGATCATGCCGGCCGCGGTAACGATCGCGGTGCCGTGCTGGTCATCGTGGAATACCGGGATGTCGCACTGTTCGATCAGGGCCTTTTCGATCTCGAAGCACTCAGGTGCCTTGATGTCTTCCAGGTTGATGCCACCGAAGGTGATGGAGATGCGCTTTACGGTGTCGATGAAAGCCTGCGGGCTCTCGGAATCGACTTCGATATCGAATACGTCAATGCCGGCGAAGCGCTTGAACAGCACGCCCTTACCTTCCATGACTGGCTTGGAAGCCAATGGGCCGAGGTTACCCAGGCCGAGGATCGCGGTGCCATCAGAGATCACTGCAACCAGGTTGCCTTTGCCGGTGTACTTGTAGGCCAGTTCAGGATCGCGGGCGATTTCACGTACGGGCTCGGCAACGCCAGGGCTGTAGGCCAGCGACAGGTCGCGGGCGGTGGCAGTGGCTTTGGTGAGCTCTACACTCAGCTTTCCTGGACGAGGATGGGCATGATATTCGAGAGCGGCAGTTTTCAAATCAGACATATCGGCATTCCGCTTTTACTGTTGGTCGACGGACCGCCGAGGATACGCGTGTCGCAAAGTCCCCACAAGACTGGGCAGTCACAGGTGTCAAGGGCCCTGCCCTACGACTTTTGGCCAAGAGCCACGGGATACAAGGGCTCAACTGTTCACAATCGACCTGAAAAATGTCTACAATTTTTTCTTACGGCGCCTGCTCGAGCATGCCGGGATCGGTCAGTGGCAACAGCCAGCGTGCCTGGCCCTTTTCCAGGCCGCCGCGTCGGGAGCGGTCCAGCACCCAGCCGCGGGCTTCGATGGACTGGCCCTGCAAACCTTTCAACAGCGCACTGTCGAATCGGCCCACAAGATTGGGTGCAATGCGCAGTACCAGTGAGCCCTGCAACTCAATCCAGACTCCGCCGCGATTGCGTTCGATTTTGCTCACTCGGCCGTTGACCACGGCAAAGCCCGAGCGCTGGATCTTCGCCGCATCGACCACCGGTGACCGGCGCCACACCCCCAGCCGGGCCTGCCGGGCGCTGCGTTCGGCGGCTTGCTGGCAGGCCACCAGTTCCACATTCGGCGCGACCGCCACCTGGAAGCCAAGGCCTTCGGCGAGCAACTGCGCTTCCAGATTTGCTCCATTGGCACCGTAGAGATGGGCCAGGGTGCGGCCGTAACGGTCCTTGCTCTCCCGTCCGGGCACCACTCCAACGCGCCCACCGCTCGCGCCCACAAGACTTTGCAGGCGCTCGCGAGCGGCCACGGCGAAGGGCTCGTCAGTGCGCCCCTGCTTGCCGGTTTCCGGGGCATTGACGCCGATCATGCGTATGCTGCGGCCATCCTTGAGGCGCACGGTGTCGCCATCCACTACCCGCTGCACGTCGAAGGTCGCGACATCGCCGGGCGCCGGGCAGAACACCTCGGCCTGGGCGGGCGCCAGCCAAATCGCAGACACAAAAAAGGCGCCCACAAGGGACGCCTTTTTCATCAGCGAGGACAAGCCATACAGGCCATCCAAGCGGACCAGCCTTACTCGGCTTTAGGAGCAGCTTTAGCGCCGAAAGCACCGAAGCGGGTCTTGAAGCGGTCAACACGGCCGCCAACATCCAGAGTCTTCTGCTTACCGGTGTAGAACGGGTGGCACTCGTTGCACACGTCGATTGGCAGAGCTTTGCCGAAAGTCGAACGGGTTTCGAACTTGTTACCGCAGCTGCAGGTAACGTCGATGGCAACATAGTTTGGATGGATATCGGCTTTCATGGTGTATTCCTCAGGCTAGCGTGCCGCCAATCAACACTATTGTTGAATACCGCACGTAATTAGGCCGCGGATTCTACCAGACCTTTTTAAACGCGCAAGAAGCACAACGGCCCCTTTCATCAGAAAAGCGCGGCATACACAAGGCCCTGTGGGAGCCGGGCTTGCCCGCGATGCAGGCGCTGCGGTGCCTCAGGTGCACCGTGTCGATACTATCGCGGGCAAGCCCGGCTCCCACATCCACCGCTGGTCTGCTAGGCTCCCGCCCTTCTTCGCCGCCCGTCATATGAGAACCCCCGCGTGCCCGACGCCATTTTGCGCCTCGCCCTGCCCTCGCCCCTGCGCCGCCTGTTCGATTATCGGGCTCCTGCCGGCGTATTGCGGTCGCAGTTGCAGCCCGGCATGCGCGTACGGGTACCGTTTGGCCGGCGGGAGATGATCGGCATCCTGGTGGAAGTCGCCGATCACAGCGAAGTGCCCGCCGAGAAGCTCAAGCCCGCCGTGGCCATCCTCGACAGCACGCCGCCGCTGCCGCCTGCGCTGTTCAAGCTGTGCCTGTGGACCTCGCAGTATTACCAGCACAGCCTCGGCGACACCTTGAGCTGGGCGCTGCCGGTGCTGTTGCGCCAGGGCGAACTGGCCGAGGCGCGCCAGGAGCGTTTCTGGTCGATGGTCCCGGGGGCGCGCATGGACGACCCGCGCATCGCCCGCGCCCCGCGCCAGCGTGAAGCCCTGGCAACCCTGGCCCAGCATCCCCACGGCGTCGCCCATCAGCTGTTAAGCAAGCTGATGCTGAGCAAGGACAGCCTGGACTTGCTGCTGGCCAAGGGCCTGGTGCAGGTGGAGATTCGCAAGCACGCTCCCGGCGAGCGCCACGAACACTGGCTGGCCCAGCCGGAACTGCCGCTCAACCCCGAACAACGTGCCGCCTATGAAGCGATTCGCGCCGGTTTCGACAGTTTCCACGCGTTCCTGCTGGCGGGCGTCACCGGCAGCGGCAAGACCGAAGTCTATTTGCAACTGATCCGCGAAACCCTCGAAGCCGGCAAACAGGCACTGGTGCTGATCCCCGAGATCAACCTCGGCCCGCAAACCCTGGCGCGTTTCGAGCAGCGTTTCAACGCGCGCATCGCCCTGGTGCACTCGGCGGTCAACGACCGCGAGCGCCTGGAATCCTGGCTCGCCGCCCGGGACGGCGAGGCCGACATTATTATCGGCACCCGTTCGGCGCTGTTCACCCCGATGAAAAATCCCGGGCTGATCATCATCGACGAAGAACACGACGGCTCCTATAAACAGCAGGAAGGCCTGCGCTACCACGCCCGCGACTTGGCGCTGGTGCGTGCTCGCCAGGAAAACATCCCGATTGTGCTGGGCTCGGCCACGCCTTCCTTGGAAAGCCTGCACAACGCCTACACCGGGCGCTACGGCCTGCTGCGTCTCAATGAACGTGCCGGCGGTGCCAAGCAACCCCGCTTCCTGCGCCTGGATGTAAAAAGTCGCCCGCTGGACAGCGGCATTTCCGGGCCGATGCAGCAAGCCATCGGGCAAACCCTCGCGGCGGGCCAGCAAGTGCTGGTGTTCCTCAACCGCCGGGGTTTTGCGCCGACGCTGCTGTGCCACGACTGCGGCTGGATGTCCGAGTGCAATCGCTGCGATGCGCGAATGACCGTGCACCAGCGCTCCGGCGAGTTGCGCTGCCATCACTGCGGCCATGTGGAACGGGTGCCGCGTCACTGCCCGCAGTGCGGCAAAGTCGACTTGCGACCGGTGGGTGCGGGCACCGAGCGCGCCGAAGAACGACTGGGCATCCTGTTCCCGGATTACCCGGTGCTGCGGGTCGACCGCGACAGCACCTCGCGCAAGGACGCGATGAATCAGTTGTTCGCCACGATCCAGAAGGGCCAGCCGTGCATTCTGGTGGGCACGCAGATGCTTGCCAAAGGGCATCACTTCCCACGGGTGACCCTGGTGTCGATCCTGGATGCCGACGGCGGGCTGTTCTCCGGGGATTTTCGCGCCAGCGAGCGCATGGCGCAGTTGATCGTGCAGGTCGCAGGCCGGGCCGGGCGGGCCGAAGAGCCGGGCAAGGTGATCATCCAGACGCACCTGGCCGACCACCCTCTGCTGATTCAACTGACAGAACAAGGCTACTTTGCCTTCGCCGAACAGGCCTTGAGCGAACGCCGCTCGGCCGGCTTGCCGCCGTTTGCGCATCTGGCGCTGCTGCGGGCCGAAGCGCACAAGCCGGGGCAGGCCGAAGGTTTCCTGGATGAAGCGTGCAGCGAGGCTGAACGTTTGCTGGGGGAACTGGGTCTGACCGGCATCGAGCTATTGGGCCCGGTGCCAGCACCGATGGAACGCCGCGCCGGGCGTTACCGCGCCCAGCTACTCTTGCAAGCCAGCGCCCGCGCGCCGCTGCATCGTTTATTAAGCAGCTGGTTACTTGCGCTGGAGCAAATGCCCAGTGGTCGCCAGGTGAGATGGTCGCTGGACGTAGACCCGGTAGATTTGTACTAACCCCCTGTGGCGAGGGAGCTTGCTCCCGCTGGGCTGCGTAGCAGCCCCAAAAAAGCCGGGAGCGCTACGCACTCCAGCGGGAGCAAGCTCCCTCGCCAGAGCAAGCTCCCTCGCCACAGGTTAATCGTCCGTCAAGGTCCCGCGAAGGTTGGCAAGCCCGCCCTCGCCACGGATAATGCCCAGTTTTTCCACCTGCGCATCGCGCGCCACCGCTTGCGGTCGAAAGAGAACACCATGAAAGACACCATTCGCCAGCTGATCCAACAAGCCCTCACCCAACTCGTCAACGAAGGTGTGTTGCCTGAAGGCCTGACGCCGGCGATCCAGGTGGAAAATACCCGCGACAAGACCCACGGTGATTTCGCCAGCAACATCGCGATGATGCTGGCCAAGCCGGCCGGCCTGAAGCCGCGCGACCTGGCGGAAAAAATCATCGCCGCGCTGCCGGCCGACCCGCAGGTGACCAAGGCTGAAATCGCCGGCCCAGGCTTCATCAACTTCTTCCAGAACACCCAGGCCCTGGCTTCGCGCCTGGACGCGGCCCTGGCCGACGCGAAAATCGGCGTGCGCAAGGCCGGCCCGGCACAGCGCGTGGCCATCGACCTGTCGGCACCGAACCTGGCCAAGGAAATGCACGTGGGCCACCTGCGCTCCACCATCATCGGTGACGGCGTGGCGCGGGTCCTGGAGTTCCTCGGCGATGACGTGATCCGCCAGAACCACGTGGGCGACTGGGGTACCCAGTTCGGCATGCTGATGGCCTATCTGCAGGAAAACCCGATCACCAGCAACGAGCTGTCGGACCTGGAGAATTTCTACCGCGCCGCCAAGAAGCGTTTCGACGAATCCGAAGAATTCGCCGACCGCGCCCGTGGCCTGGTGGTCAAGCTGCAAGCCGGCGATGCCGAATGCCTGGAACTGTGGGGCCGCTTCCGCGAGATCTCGCTGTCCCACTGCCAGGAAATCTACGAGCTGCTCAACGTCAAATTGACCATGGCCGACGTGATGGGCGAAAGCGCCTACAACGACGACCTGATCAACGTGGTCAACGACCTCAAGGCCAAGGGCCTGCTGGTTGAAAGCAACGGCGCGCAGTGCGTGTTCCTCGAAGAATTCAAGACCGCCGACGGCGACCCGCTGCCGGTGATCATCGTCAAGGCCGATGGCGGCTACCTCTACGCCACCACCGACCTGGCCGCCGTGCGCTACCGCAGCGGCGTGCTGAAAGCCGACCGTGCCCTGTATTTCGTTGACCAGCGCCAGGCCCTGCACTTCCAGCAAGTGTTCGAAGTGGCGCGCCGCGCCGGTTTCGTGACCCACCCGATGCAGATGGAACACATGGGCTTCGGCACCATGAACGGCGCCGATGGCCGCCCGTTCAAGACCCGTGACGGCGGCACCGTGAAGCTGATCGACCTGCTGAACGAAGCCCAGGACCGCGCCTACAACCTGGTGAAGGAAAAGAACCCGGAGTTGGCCGAAGCCGACCTGCGCAACATCGCCCGCGTCGTGGGGATTGGCGCGGTGAAATACGCCGACCTGTCCAAGCACCGCACCAGCGACTACAGCTTCAACTTCGAATTGATGCTCAACTTCGAAGGCAACACCGCGCCGTACCTGCTGTATGCCTACACGCGGGTGGCCGGCGTGTTCCGCAAGCTGGGCAAGGACTTCAGCGAAGTCGAAGGCCAGATCAACCTTGAGGCGCCACACGAACAGGAACTGGCCGCCAAACTGGCGCAATTCGGCGAAGTGCTGAACAGCGTCGGCGAAAAAGGCACACCGCACATCCTCTGCACCTATTTGTACGAAGTCGCCGGTTTGTTCTCCAGCTTCTACGAGAACTGCCCGATCCTGACCGCAGACGACGAAGCCCAAAAGCAGAGCCGCCTGCGCCTCGCCGCACTGGCAGGACGGACCCTCAAGCAAGGCCTGGAATTGTTGGGCCTGGAAACTCTGGAGCGTATGTAAGTTGGCTGCCAAGAAAAAACCTGCACCCAAGCGCGGCGCCAGCCGCTACCAGGCACCGGCGAAGAAGCCTATTCCGGGCTGGTTGTGGATGGCCATCGGCCTGACGGTCGGCGCGTTTGTGGTGTTCCTGATGAAGCTCGACCCGGGCAAGGGCGATGACGTCAAACGGGTCAAGCAAGAACAGCAGAAGGCCACGAAAATGGCCGAGGCGAACAAGACACCGCCTAGCCCGACCGCGCCGGTGAAGCCGAAATACGACTTCTACACGCTGCTGCCGGAATCGGAAGTGATCGTGCCGCCGGACGCCGTGCCGGAGAAAACCCTGCCGACGCCGCAGCCGGTGCCGACTACGCCGGTTACCCCGGCGGAAGCAGCGAAGATCGACACGGCCCGGGCCCAGGCTGCGTTGGCCGGGATTACCCCGCCGCCACCGCCGCCGGTTGCCACGACCAAGGCCGCGCCGGTGACCAAGTTCTTCCTGCAGGCGGGCTCGTTCCCGAAACAGGCGGATGCGGACCGTGTGCGCGCGCAGATTATTTTGCTGGGGCAGGCGGTGACGGTGGAGTCGGGCACTGTGAAGGACGCGACCTGGTATCGCGTACTGGTAGGGCCGTTCAGCAACCGTGAACAGCTGACCGTGGCTCAGAAACAACTGGCCGGCGCTGGGTTTAGCAACCTGTTGTTACAACAACGCCAGAGCCGCTGATTCCGGAAACAGCATCGGGTTAATGTGGGAGCGGGCTTGCGCGCGAATGCGGTAGATCAGTCAATATTTTAGGTGACTGACACACCGCATTCGCGAGCAAGCCCGCTCCCACATTTGATTTTCATCGGCCTCAGGACCGAGTCCGACACATAAACACCACTCGTCCGCCCTCCCGTCCTACAGTTGAAATCCCCCCCGCCACCCCCATATGAGTTCCATCAGGGCATTTTCGCCCCGCAGCGTGGAGACTCTCCCCTTGACCACCATCGTTTCAGTTCGCCGCCACGGCAAAGTCGTCATGGGCGGCGACGGCCAGGTTTCACTTGGCAATACCGTGATGAAAGGCAACGCGAAAAAAGTCCGTCGCCTGTACCACGGCCAGGTCCTCGCCGGTTTCGCCGGCGCCACCGCTGACGCCTTTACCCTGTTCGAGCGCTTTGAAGGCCAACTTGAGAAGCACCAGGGCCACCTGGTCCGTGCCGCCGTCGAACTCGCCAAAGAATGGCGCACCGACCGCTCCCTCAGCCGCCTGGAAGCCATGTTGGCCGTCGCCAACAAAGACGCCTCGCTGATCATCACCGGCAACGGCGACGTGGTTGAACCCGAAGAAGGCCTGATCGCCATGGGCTCCGGCGGCGGCTACGCACAAGCGGCGGCCAGCGCCCTGCTGAAGAAAACCGACCTGTCGGCCCGGGAAATCGTCGAGACTGCCCTGGGTATCGCTGGCGACATCTGTGTCTTCACCAACCACAACCTGACCATTGAGGAGCAGGACCTCGCCGAATAAGCCGCAGGCTTATTCCCGCTTGAGGACCGCCAATTACTATGTCCATGACTCCCCGCGAAATCGTCCATGAACTCAATCGCCATATCATCGGCCAGGACGATGCCAAGCGCGCCGTTGCCATCGCCCTGCGTAACCGCTGGCGCCGGATGCAACTGCCCGAAGAATTGCGCGTTGAAGTAACCCCCAAGAACATCCTGATGATCGGCCCGACCGGTGTCGGTAAAACCGAGATCGCCCGGCGCCTGGCCAAGCTGGCCAATGCTCCGT
Organism: Pseudomonas sp. KK18; assembly: GCF_037094675.1. Taxonomy (NCBI): domain Bacteria; kingdom Pseudomonadati; phylum Pseudomonadota; class Gammaproteobacteria; order Pseudomonadales; family Pseudomonadaceae; genus Pseudomonas; species Pseudomonas sp. KK18. The sequence continues at coordinate 488,058 of NZ_CP146605.1, read as the reverse complement.
TCATCAAGGTCGAAGCCACCAAGTTCACCGAAGTGGGCTATGTGGGCCGTGACGTCGAGTCGATCATTCGTGACCTGGCCGACGCTGCCCTGAAGCTGCTGCGCGAACAGGAAATGACCAAGGTCAGCCATCGCGCCGAAGACGCCGCTGAAGAACGCATCCTCGACGCCTTGCTGCCACCGGCACGCATGGGCTTCAACGAAGACGCCGCGCCAAGCTCGGATTCCAATACCCGCCAGCTGTTCCGCAAGCGCCTGCGTGAAGGTCAGCTGGACGACAAGGAAATCGAGATCGAAGTCGCCGAAGTGTCCGGTGTCGACATCTCCGCACCGCCTGGCATGGAAGAAATGACCAGCCAGTTGCAGAACCTGTTCGCCAACATGGGCAAGGGCAAGAAGAAAAGCCGCAAGCTCAAGGTGAAGGAAGCGCTGAAACTGGTGCGTGACGAAGAGGCCGGGCGCCTGGTCAATGAGGAAGAACTCAAGGCCAAGGCCCTGGAAGCGGTCGAGCAGCACGGCATCGTGTTCATCGACGAGATCGACAAGGTGGCCAAGCGCGGCAATTCCGGCGGCGTCGACGTGTCCCGCGAAGGCGTGCAGCGCGACCTGCTTCCGCTGATCGAAGGTTGCACCGTCAACACCAAGCTGGGCATGGTCAAGACCGACCACATCCTGTTTATCGCGTCCGGTGCCTTCCACCTGAGCAAGCCAAGCGACCTGGTGCCGGAGCTGCAAGGTCGCCTGCCGATTCGCGTTGAACTGAAAGCGCTGACGCCGGGCGACTTCGAACGCATCCTCAGCGAGCCCCACGCGTCGCTGACCGAGCAATACCGCGAGCTGCTGAAAACCGAAGGCCTGGGGATTGAGTTCCTGCCGGACGGTATCAAGCGTCTGGCGGAGATTGCCTGGCAGGTCAACGAGAAGACCGAGAACATCGGTGCCCGTCGCTTGCACACCCTGCTTGAGCGCCTGCTGGAGGAAGTGTCCTTCAGTGCCGGCGACATGGCGGGCGCGCAGAATGGCGTGGCAATCAAGATCGACGCCGACTACGTCAACAGCCACCTGGGCGAATTGGCGCAGAACGAAGATCTGTCTCGTTATATCCTGTAAGCCTCACGCAGGAACCGCTCTGCTTTAATGTGGGAGCGGGCTTGCTCGCGAATGCGGTGGGTCAGTCACAATTGCATGAACTGACCCACCGCATTCGCGAGCAAGCCCGCTCCCACAGTTTAAAGCCGGTTCCTTCAGGATCATCTCTGAGCGGTTCCCCAAATGACCAAACTGCCTACCGCCATCAACCTGCACAAAGCCTCCAGGACCCTGGGCCTCACCTACGGTCCCGACGAGGTGTATCAACTGCCCGCCGAATTCCTTCGCGTGCACTCCCCCTCCGCCGAGGTCCAGGGCCACGGCAAACCGATCCTGCAATTCGGCAAGCTCAATGTCGGCTTGACCAAGATCGAACCCGCCGGCCAATACGCACTGAAATTGACCTTCGACGATGGCCATGACAGCGGATTGTTCACCTGGGACTACCTCTATCAACTGGCCGTGCGTCAGGACGCGCTGTGGGCTGACTATCTTGCCGAGCTGAAAGCCGCCGGAAAAACCCGCGACCCGAGCCAGTCGGTCGTGCGGCTGATGCTCTAGCCCAGGCCTCTTGCTCATTAGTGGGCATTTTCTAATTCCATCTGCTTGAATGCCCCTCTGTCGTGGCCAACGATTGGCCCGCTTGCGAAAAAAATTAAACTCGGGTAACCAATGGAACTGGCAAGTTCCCTGCATTTGACGATGCGGTATTAACGGTCACCCGAGCAGTAGTACCAGGCTGTGCTGTGTGGCAAGTAGTGGTACACAGCGGTACCCGGTACTCGTCTGTCGGACAATGGAGCGTCGTAGATGAGTAACAAGAACAACGATGACTTGAAACGCCAGGCCTCGGAAAACACCCTGGGGCTGAACCCGATCATCGCGTTACGGAAAAAGGATTTACTGGCATCCGCTCGGATGGTGCTGACCCAGGCCATCAAACAACCGTTGCACAGCGTCAAGCATGTCGCCCATTTCGGCGTCGAATTGAAGAACGTGGTGTTCGGCAAATCACAGCTGACACCCGAGGCCGACGACCGTCGTTTCAACGACCCGGCGTGGACTCAGAACCCGCTCTACAAACGTTACCTGCAAACCTACCTGGCGTGGCGCAAGGAGCTGCACGACTGGATCGGTGACAGCAACCTGTCGGAACACGACATCAGCCGCGGCCACTTCGTCATCAACCTGATGACCGAGGCCATGGCGCCCACCAACAGCGCAGCCAACCCGGCGGCGGTCAAACGCTTCTTTGAAACCGGCGGCAAGAGCCTGCTGGATGGCCTGTCCCACCTGGCCAAGGACATGGTGCACAACGGCGGCATGCCGAGCCAGGTCAACATGGGCGCCTTTGAAGTGGGCAAGAGCCTGGGCACCACCGAAGGCGCCGTGGTGTTTCGCAACGATGTGCTGGAGCTGATCCAATACCGGCCGATCACCGAGCAGGTGCACGAACGTCCGCTGCTGGTGGTGCCGCCGCAGATCAACAAGTTCTATGTATTCGACCTGAGCCCGGACAAGAGCCTGGCGCGCTTCTGCCTGCGCAATAACCAGCAGACGTTTATCGTCAGTTGGCGCAACCCGACCAAGGCCCAGCGCGAGTGGGGCCTGTCGACCTACATCGAGGCGCTGAAAGAAGCGGTCGATGTGGTGAGCGCGATCACCGGCAGCAAAGACATCAACATGCTCGGCGCCTGCTCCGGCGGCATCACCTGCACCGCCCTGCTGGGCCACTACGCGGCGCTGGGCGAGAAGAAGGTCAACGCCCTGACCCTGCTGGTGAGCGTGCTGGACACGACCCTGGACACCCAGGTGGCGTTGTTCGTCGACGAACAGACCCTGGAAGCAGCCAAGCGCCATTCCTACCAGGCCGGTGTGCTGGAAGGCCGCGACATGGCCAAGGTGTTTGCCTGGATGCGCCCCAATGACCTGATCTGGAACTACTGGGTCAACAACTACCTGCTGGGCAACGAGCCACCGGTGTTCGACATCCTGTTCTGGAACAACGACACCACCCGCTTGCCGGCCGCGTTCCATGGCGACCTGATCGAACTGTTCAAGAACAATCCCTTGGTGCGGGCCAATGCCCTGGAAGTGTGCGGCACGCCGATCGACCTGAAGCAGGTCACTGCCGATATTTATTCTTTGGCCGGCACCAACGACCACATCACACCGTGGCAGTCCTGCTACAAGTCGGCGCAGCTGTTTGGCGGCAAGGTGGAGTTTGTGCTGTCAAGCAGCGGGCATATCCAGAGCATTCTGAACCCGCCGGGCAATCCAAAATCGCGTTACCAGACCAGCGATACAATGCCGGGCAAGGCCCTGGACTGGCAGGAGAACGCCACCAAGCACACCGATTCGTGGTGGTTGCATTGGCAGGCGTGGCAGGCGGAGCGGTCGGGCAAGTTGAAGAAGGCGCCTGCGAACCTGGGCAACAAGACTTATGCAGCGGCGGAAGCGGCGCCGGGCACTTATGTACATGAACGATAAAGCACACACACTTTTGTGACTGGAACGGTATCAACTGTGGGAGCGGGCTTGCTCGCGAAGGGGGTGTGTCAGTTGATGCATCTAGAGACGGATTCACCGCCTTCGCGAGCAAGTCGAATCGTCGCACCGCCGCTCCCACACTGACCGAGTTCCGACAGGGAATAGCGCGCCACTTTGCAGGGTAAGCCCATGCCGCAACCGTTCATCTTCCGTACCATCGACCTGGATGGCCAAGCCATCCGCACGGCGGTACGCCCGGGCAAGCCTCACTTGACGCCGCTGCTGATTTTCAATGGCATCGGCGCCAACCTTGAGCTGGTGTTTCCGTTCGTCCAGGCCCTGGACCCGGACTTGGAAGTGATTGCCTTTGATGTGCCAGGCGTCGGCGGATCGTCGACCCCCAGCCGGCCTTATCGCTTTCCCGGCCTGGCCAAACTCACCGCGCGCATGCTCGACTACCTGGACTATGGCCAGGTCAACGCGGTGGGCGTTTCCTGGGGCGGCGCGCTGGCGCAGCAGTTCGCCTATGACTATCCGGAACGCTGCAAGAAGCTGATTCTGGCCGCCACCGCCGCCGGTGCCTTCATGGTGCCGGGCAAGCCGAAAGTCTTGTGGCTGATGGCCAGCCCCCGGCGTTATATCCAACCGTCCCACGTGGTGCGCATTGCACCGATGATCTACGGCGGCTCCTTCCGTCGGGATTCGAAACTGGCCGCCGAACACGCGAGCAAAGTGCGTTCGGCGGGCAAGCTGGGTTACTACTGGCAACTGTTCGCCGGGCTTGGCTGGACCAGCATCCACTGGCTGCACAAGATCAAGCAGCCGACCCTGGTGCTGGCCGGCGACGACGACCCACTGATCCCGCTGATCAACATGCGCATGCTGGCCTGGCGTATTCCCAACGCCCAACTGCACATCATCGACGACGGCCATCTGTTCCTGATTACCCGGGCCGAGGCCGTGGCGCCGATCATCATGAAGTTTCTCCAGGAGGAACGCCTGAGGGCGGTGATTCACCCGCAACCCGCACTTTAGACGGCAGCGGTCAGGACGACCGCGCCGCGCAACTTGGCCAGAACCGACTATGGTTCTGAATTGGCGTGCTTGTTGATGGCTTGACGAAGGAGTGTTGGCGCATGCGAGAAAGACCCGTATCGAACCCGGTGCCCACACCCGCCGCGTTCATCAATATTGAAAGTGCGATCACCGGCCTGCGCGGCCGGGATTTGCTCTCGACCCTGCGCAGCGTCGCCGCACACGGCTTGCGCAATCCGGTGCACACCGCCCGCCACGCCTTGAAGTTGGGCGGGCAATTGGGCCGCGTGCTGCTCGGGGAAACGGTGCACGAGCCGAACCCGAAGGACAGCCGCTTCGCCGACCCGACCTGGCAGCTCAACCCGTTTTATCGGCGCAGCCTGCAAGCCTACCTGAGCTGGCAAAAACAGACCCGCCACTGGATCGACGACAGCAACCTCAGCGCCGACGACCGGGCCCGGGCGCACTTTGCCTTTGCCCTGCTCAACGATGCGGTGTCGCCATCCAACACCCTGCTCAACCCGCTGGCGATCAAGGAGCTGCTCAACTCCGGCGGCAACAGCGTGGTGCGTGGCGTCAGCAACCTGTTCGACGACCTGCTGCACAACAACGGCTTGCCGCGCCAGGTCACCAAGCAGGCCTTTGAAGTCGGCAAGACGGTGGCCACCACACCCGGTTCGGTGGTGTTTCGCAATGAACTGCTGGAGCTGATCCAGTACAAGCCCATGAGCGAAAAACAGTACGCCAAGCCGCTGCTGGTGGTGCCGCCGCAAATCAACAAGTACTACATTTTCGACCTGAGCCCGAACAACAGCTTCGTCCAGTTCGCCCTGAAAAATGGCCTGCAAGTGTTTATGGTCAGCTGGCGCAACCCGGATGTACGCCACCGGGAATGGGGCTTGTCCACCTACGTCGCGGCTTTGGAAGAAGCGCTGAACGTAACCCGCGCAATCACCGGCGCCCGTGAGGTCAACCTGATGGGCGCCTGCGCCGGTGGCCTGACCATCGCCGCGCTGCAAGGCCATCTGCAGGCCAAGCGCCAGCTGCGCCGCATCTCCAGCGCCAGCTACCTGGTGAGCCTGCTGGACAGCCAGATCGACAGCCCCGCCACCCTGTTCGCCGACGAACAGACGCTGGAAGCCGCCAAGCGCCGCTCTTACCAGCAAGGCGTACTCGACGGCCGGGACATGGCCAAGGTATTCGCCTGGATGCGTCCCAACGACCTGATCTGGAACTACTGGATCAACAATTACCTGCTGGGCAAGGAACCGCCGGCCTTCGACATCCTGTACTGGAACAACGACAACACCCGCCTGCCCGCCGCGCTGCATGGCGACTTGCTGGACTTCTTCAAGCACAACCCGCTGAGCCACCCCGGCGGCCTGGAGGTGTGCGGCACGCCCATCGACTTACAGAAAGTCACGGTGGACAGTTTCAGCGTAGGCGGCATCAACGACCACATCACGCCGTGGGACGCGGTGTACCGCTCCACCCAGCTGCTGGGCGGCGACAAGCGCTTCATTCTGTCCAACAGCGGGCATGTCCAGAGCATCCTCAACCCGCCGGGCAACCCCAAGGCCAACTACGTCGAGAACCTCAAGCTGAGCAGCGACCCGCGCGCCTGGTACTACGACGCCAATCATGTCGAGGGCAGCTGGTGGCCCAACTGGCTGGCGTGGATCCAGCAGCGCTCCGGTGTACAGCGCGAAACACTGACCGCCCTGGGCAACCAGAATTACCCACCGATGGAAGCGGCGCCGGGCACCTATGTGCGAGTCCGCTGAGCCCCACGACGACTTTAAGAAGACTGGATGAAGACCCGCGACCGTATCCTTGAATGTGCCTTGCAGTTGTTCAACCACAAGGGCGAGCCGAACGTGTCGACCATGGAGGTGGCCAATGAAATGGGGATCAGCCCCGGCAATCTCTATTACCACTTCCATGGCAAGGAACCGTTGGTGCTCGGGCTGTTCGAGCGCTTTCAAAACGAATTGGCGCCGTTGCTCGATCCGCCGGAAGACGCACAACTGGCGGCCGAGGATTACTGGCTGTTCCTGCACCTGATCGTGGAGCGCATGGCGCACTATCGGTTTCTGTTCCAGGACCTGTCGAACCTGGCGGGCCGCCTGCCGAAACTGGCCAAGGGCATCCGCAACCTGCTGACGGCGCTCAAGCGCACGCTGGCCTCGTTGCTGGCCCGCCTCAAGACGGATGGGCAACTGGTCAGTGAAACCCAGGCGCTGGGGCAGTTGGTGGAACAGATCACCATGACCTTGCTGTTTTCCCTGGACTACCAGCGGATTCTCGACCGAGAAGGTGAAGTGCGGGTGGTGGTGTACCAGATCATGATGCTGGTGGCCCCGCATCTGCTGATGCCGGCGAGGCTGGCGACAGAGAGGTTGGCGCTGCGCTACCTGGACGACGCGGACTAAAATGTGGGAGCGGGCTTGCTCGCGAAAGCGGAGTGTCAGTCAATACATGTGTGACTGATCCACCGCTTTCGCGAGCAAGCCCGCTCCCACATTGGATTTGTGTTGTTCTGTAGATTCCATAAAAAACGCCCGACCTTCGCAGGCCGGGCGTTTTTATGTGTCCCGTAAAAATCAGGACTGACTGGTAGGCGTCGGGGTTGCCGGCGTTGCAGTCGGGGTAGCAGCAGGCGTCGGTGGCGTGACCGAGTTGGTCGCCGGCGCTGCAGTTGCAGGCTTGGCCGCTACCGCTGGCTTCGGCGCTGCTGGCTTTTTGGCTACGGCAGGCTTCTTCGCCGCAGCCGGTTTTGCAGCTGGCTTGGCCGCTGCAGGTTTTGCAGCCGCAGGCTTGGCGGCGGGTTTGGCAGCAACCGGCTTGGCTGCAGGTTTCGCAGCGGCTGGCTTGGCAGCAGGCTTCGCTGCAGCAGGTTTGGCGGCAGCGGTTTTCGCCGCTGGCTTGGCTGCTGCTTTTGCTGCCGGCTTGGCTGCAGGTTTCGCCGCAGGTTTTGCAGCTGCTTTAGCGGCCACTGGTTTAGCGGCAGGCTTGGCGGCCGGTTTCGCCGCTGCGGTTTTCGCCGCAGGCTTGGCAGCCGGTTTTGCAGCAGCTTTGGCCGGCGCCTTGGCGGCGGGCTTGGCTGCCGGTTTGGCGGCGGCCTTGACCAGCGGTTTAGCGGCGGTTTTAGCAGCAGGCTTGGCCGCTGCAGTTTTTGCGGCAGGCTTGGCAGCCGGTTTAGCCGCTGCAGTTTTAGCCGCAACTGGCGCAGCTTTAAGGCCAGTGAGTTTTTCGATTTGCCTGGTCAAGGTATCGACCTTGCTGTGCAGCGCTTTCACTTCAGTACGGCTAGGTACGCCCAGTCGCGAAATGGCACTGTTCAGGCGCTTGTCAAAAGCCCCTTCCAGTTCGCCCCACTTGTCGCTGATACGTGATTTGGCAGAACCGGCGGAAGCCTTTGCCGCATCGACTTGTTTACCCACTGTGCTCTTGGTCAACTTCTCGGCCTTCTCGCCGTCTTTAACCAAAGTCTCGAAGTATTTACCGCCGTCACTGCTCACCTTCGAGTACACGCCTAAACCGGCCAGCCAGATCTTGCGGGAGTATTTTTCAACTTCCCCGATCCACGAGCTGCCTTCTTTATCAGTAGTCTTTTTACCAGCCATCCCGTTGTCTCCTTAGTGTTTACGCGCGACACGTTCGAGCAATGCCGTCAGCTCATCGAGCTTAGCAGAGAGTGTCTCCACGTCATGTTTAGACGGAATGCCGATCCGATTCAAGGCACTTCCAACACGACTATCAAAAGCGCTTTCAACTTTATCCAGTTGCACTTCGACTCGACCTTTGACGCCGAAGACTTCGCTCTTGACTTGATCAATCTGACTGTTGGCTGCATCAAGTTGTTCAATCACAACTTTTTTGCCTTTAGTTTCAACATGTTGACCAGTCTTAACCAGCTCTTTGAAGTACTCGGCGCCCTCGCTTCCGACCTTGGCGTAAGCCCCCAAACCGGCCAGCCAGATCTTGCGGGCATAGGATTTAACGTCAGTCAGGGCGTTAGTTCCGGTAGCAATTTTTTTCTTCAAAATAACTTTGGCCATGGTGCACCTCACGCATAAAGGGGGGAGGAACTGCCCACAGAAGTTGGGGGCTTGGGCACAAAGTAGGCAGAAAAATTAGAATCGGCACCCTAAGAAGGTCGCAAATCAGGCCAGGGCTTTATCCAGTGCCTTCTCGATTTCGGACTTGATGGTGCCACTCATGGCCGACATCAACAGACCCAGCTCGACTTCAATCCGCAGGGAATCTTCCGCCACTTTCACGGTGCCTTTAACGCCCGAACGTTTGAGGTTCAGTGTGTCGCCGGCCCACGAAGACTCCAGGCCATATTGCTCCTTGAGTTTGCTCGCCAACTTGTCGGCTTTTTCTCGGGCAGCGTCTTTGCCCAGTGTGTGGGCACGTTCAACCTGTATACGGGCCATTTGAATGACTCCTCGTTATAGAGACTTGTCGACCCGCCATGCGGCAAAAGGTCTCGGTGACCACCTATCTTACCTTCAGCCTTGCCAAGACAAAGCATGCCTTGGGGATTAGAATGCCCCCATTCTCTTTTGGTGACAGCGATATGACTGATCAGCGCAAAGGCAGCGATGCCGAACCCACCACTCACTTCGGCTTCAAGAACGTCCCGGAAAGCCAGAAAGCGGAAAAAGTCGCCGAGGTGTTTCACTCGGTCGCCGCTAAGTACGACTTGATGAACGACGTGCTCTCCGGCGGCATGCACCGCCTGTGGAAGCGCTTCACCATTGAGTTGTCGGGTGTACGCACCGGCAACCGTGTGCTGGATATCGCAGGCGGCACGGGCGACCTGGCCGCCAAGTTCTCCAAGCTGGTGGGCCCCACCGGGCAGGTGGTACTGGCCGACATCAACGGCTCGATGCTCAAGGTCGGTCGTGATCGCCTGCTGGACAAAGGTGTGGCGGGCAATATCGAGTTCGTCCAGGCCGACGCTGAAAAGCTGCCGTTCCCGGACAACCACTTCGACTGCGTGACCATCGCCTTCGGCCTGCGTAACGTGACCCACAAGGAAGACGCACTGCGCTCGATGCTGCGCGTACTCAAGCCCGGCGGTCGCCTGCTGGTGCTGGAGTTCTCCAAGCCGACCAACGCACTGATGTCCAAGGTCTACGACACCTACTCGTTCGCCTTCATGCCGTTGATGGGCAAGCTGATCACCAATGACGCCGAAAGCTACCGCTACCTGGCCGAATCGATCCGCATGCACCCGAACCAGGAAACCCTGAAGTCGATGATGGTAGAGGCCGGTTTCGACCGCGTGACCTACCACAACATGACCTCGGGCATCGTCGCCCTGCACCGCGGCATCAAGCCCTGATGCTGTTCGCAGGCCTTCTCGCCAGCGTCGAACACGGCCTCAACCGTGTACTGCGCCTGGACAGCACCGCCCTGGCACGGCTGGCGCACCTGAACGGCAGGATCATCGCCGTCGACTGCACCAGCCCCGCCTTGCAGCTGTTTATCCTGCCCAGCGATGAAGGCCTGTTGCTGGCGTCCCACTGGGCCGCCGACGCCGACTGCACCCTGCGTGCTTCCGGCTCAAGCCTGCTGCGCCTGGCCCTGAGCCGGGACAAGACGGCGATCCTCCACGGCCCGGACGTGGAACTTGAAGGCGACAGCGCGGTGCTGATGGACCTGGCCGCCGTGCTGCAAGACCTGGAACTGGACTGGGAATACGAGCTGTCACGCTGGCTCGGCCCGGTGGCCACCCAACTGATCAGCGGTCACCTGCGCAGCCGCACGCGCTGGTACCAGCAGGGTTTCGCCAGCCTGAACCAGAACCTCGCCGAATACCTGAGCGAAGAATCGCGCACCCTGGTCGGACAACGGGAAGCGGAAGCGCGCTTTCGCGAACTCGACCAGGCCAAACTCGACCTGGAACGACTTGAGGCGCGCTTCGAGCGCCTGAGCCGCTCCCTTGATTCAAGCGATAACGCATGAAGCTGCTCGCCGTCCGCCGTTTGTTTCGTATCCAGCGCGTCGTAATCCGCTACCGCCTCGATGACCTGCTGTTCGCCCTGCCGCTGCCGTGGTTTCTGCTGGCGGTGCGCTATGTGCTGCCGTGGCGCTGGTTCCCGCGCAAGACCCTCGAGCTGAGCCGTGGCGCGCGCCTGCGCCTGGCGTTGCAGGACCTGGGGCCGATCTTCATCAAGTTCGGGCAGATCCTCTCCACCCGCCGCGACCTGTTGCCCGAAGACATCGCCGACGAACTGATGCTGTTGCAGGACCGCGTGCCGCCGTTCGACTCGCAACTGGCAGTCACGCTGATTGAAGAGCAACTGGGCAAGAAGATCAGCGAAGTCTTCAGCCGCTTCGACATCGCGCCATTGGCTTCAGCCTCGGTGGCCCAGGTGCATGCCGCGCAACTGAAAAGCGGCGAAGAAGTGGTGGTGAAGGTGATCCGCCCGGGCCTCAAGCCGATCATCGGCCAGGACCTGGCGTGGCTGTTCATCCTTGCCCGCGCCGCCGAGCGCTTTTCTGCCGATGCACGCCTGCTGCACCCGGTAGACGTGGTGCTGGACTACGAAAAAACCATCTACGACGAACTCGACCTGCTGCGCGAAGCGGCCAACGCCAGCCAGCTCAAGCGCAACTTCGAAGGCTCGCAGCTGCTGTACGTGCCGCAAGTCTATTGGGACTGGTGCCGCCCGAAAGTGCTGGTCATGGAGCGCATCTACGGCGTGCAGGTCACCGACCTCGCGACCCTGGCCGACCAGCGCACCGACATGAAGATGCTTGCCGAGCGCGGCGTGGAAATTTTCTTCACCCAGGTATTCCGCGACAGCTTCTTCCATGCCGACATGCACCCCGGCAACATCTTCGTCAGCACCGTGAACCCGTGGAGCCCGCAGTACATTGCGATCGACTGCGGCATCGTCGGCAGCCTGACCCCGGAAGACCAGGATTACCTGGCGCGCAACCTGTTCGCTTTCTTCAAGCGTGATTACCGCCGCGTGGCGCAGTTGCACATCGATTCGGGCTGGGTGCCGGCTGAGACCAAGCTCAACGAATTCGAAGCGGCGATCCGCACTGTGTGCGAGCCGATCTTTGAAAAACCGTTAAAGGATATTTCCTTCGGTCAGGTGCTGATGCGTCTGTTCCAGACGGCGCGGCGCTTCAATATGGAAGTGCAGCCGCAGTTGGTACTGTTGCAAAAGACCCTGCTGAACATCGAAGGCCTGGGCCGCCAGCTGTACCCGGACCTCGACCTGTGGAACACCGCCCAGCCGTTCCTCGAGCGCTGGATGCGGGACCGTATCAGCCCGAAAACCCTGCTGGGCAACCTGCAAAGCCAGGTCGAGCAACTGCCGCACCTGGCCAACATGACCCGCGACCTGCTGGAGCGCATGTCCCAGCCCCACGCCAAGGACCCCGCACCGCCGTGGCACAAGCGCAAGGACGACTGGTTCCTGCGCCTGCTGGGTGCCGCGCACCTGGTGGGCGGTACGATACTGGCCGCCGGCGGGCCGCTGAACGAACTGGGCCACTGGCCGGCCGGCATCATGGTCGCGGTGGGCGTGTATCTGATCGTGCGTCGATAGCCAATCCGGTTATACACTGTCGCAAATTGCCGGAGCCGAAAATGAAAGACTGGCTGGACGAGATCAAGTGGGACAGTGACGGCCTGGTGCCGGCCATTGCCCAGGACTACAAGACCGGGCGCGTGCTGATGATGGCCTGGATGAACCGCGAGGCCCTGAGCCTGACCGCCGCCGAGAACCGCGCCATCTACTGGTCACGTTCCCGTGGCAAACTGTGGCGCAAGGGCGAAGAGTCCGGGCACGTGCAAACCCTGCATGAGATGCGCATCGACTGCGATGCCGATGTGGTGATCCTCAAGGTCGAGCAGATCGGCGATATCGCCTGTCACACCGGCCGTCACAGCTGCTTCTACCGCGTGTTCCAGAACGGCGAGTGGAAGACCGTCGAGCCCGTGCTCAAAGACCCGCACGCTATCTATTCGGCAGGACACTGAACATGAGCGATACCCTCAACCGTGTGGCCCAGGTGCTGGAAGACCGCAAAGGCGCGGACGCCGACAGCTCCTACGTCGCCAGCCTGTACCACAAGGGTCTTAACAAGATCCTGGAAAAACTCGGCGAAGAATCCGTCGAGACGATTATTGCGGCCAAGGACGCGCAAATCAGCGGCGACTGCAGCGACGTGATCTACGAAACTGCCGACTTGTGGTTCCACAGTCTGGTCATGCTCGCCCAACTGGGGCAGCATCCACAGGCAGTGCTTGATGAACTGGACCGTCGCTTCGGCTTGTCCGGGCATGCCGAAAAGGCCTCGCGCCCGTCCGTCTGACCAACTTTTACAGAGGAATTGCAGCATGGGCATTTTTGACTGGAAACACTGGATCGTCATTCTTGTGGTCGTTGTGCTGGTGTTCGGCACCAAGAAACTGAAAAACCTCGGCACCGACGTCGGTGAATCGATCAAGGGCTTTCGCAAGGCCATGAACGACGACGAAAAGCCTGCCGACCCGGCCGTCAATCCGGTGCCACCGGCGCAGCCTGTACACCCGCAGGCCACTCAGCCGATCACTGAACGTCGCACCTTCGACGTGCAGGCCGAGCACGTCAAAGAGCAGAACCAAAAAGACTCGTGAGTACTGAATAATGTTTGGTATCAGCTTCTCTGAACTGCTGCTCGTCGGCCTCGTGGCCCTGCTGGTACTGGGGCCGGAACGCCTGCCCGGTGCCGCGCGCACGGCCGGCCTGTGGATCGGGCGCCTGAAACGCAGTTTCAACGCGATCAAACAGGAAGTTGAACGGGAAATCGGCGCCGACGAGATTCGCCGGCAACTGCACAACGAACACATTCTGTCGTTGGAGCAGGAGGCACGGAAGATTCTCTCGCCGGTGCAGGAAACGCCCAAGCCGGTCGAGCCTGTGGCCGAGCATTCGATTGCTCCGCCCGCCGCACCCGCGCCTGCACCGGTCGCTGAACCCGTGCACGCCGTCGAGCCTGCGCCCACTGTGCCCGTGACCCCGACCGAACCCGCGCCGACACCTGCCGTGTCGCCCGCGCCCCACGACCCTACATTGCCGCCGCGAGCCCCATGAGCGCTGATAAACCGGAAACCGACCAGCACATGCCACTGGTCTCGCACCTCACCGAGTTGCGCACCCGCCTGCTGCGCTGTGTCGCGGCGATCTTCATCATCTTTGCCGGGCTGTTTGCCTTCACCCAGCAGATCTACACCTTCGTCTCCACGCCGCTGCGCGACTACTTGCCGGCTGGCGCGACGATGATCGCCACCGACGTGTCGTCACCGTTCCTCACGCCGTTGAAGCTGACGATGATGGTTTCGCTGTTCCTGGCGATCCCGGTGATCCTGCATCAGATCTGGGGCTTTATCGCGCCGGGCCTGTACAAGCATGAAAAACGCATCGCCGTGCCGCTGCTGGTGTCGAGCATCCTGCTGTTCTATACCGGGATGGCTTTTGCCTACTTCCTGGTGTTCCCGCTGATCTTCAAGTTCTTCGCCGCCGCCACCCCGGCCGGTGTGGAAATGATGACCGACATCACCAGCTACCTCGACTTCGTGATGACGCTGTTCTTCGCCTTCGGCGTGGCCTTCGAAATCCCGGTGGCCGTGGTGCTGCTGGTGTGGATCGGCGTGGTCGACGTCAAATACCTGAAGAAGATCCGCCCGTACGTGATCATCGGCTGCTTCGTGGTCGGCATGATCCTGACCCCGCCGGACATCTTCTCCCAGACCCTGCTGGCCGTACCCATGTGGATGCTGTTCGAGATTGGCATCCTGTTTGGCAGCCTGGTGAGCAAGCGTGGCGATCACCCCGATGACCAACCCGCCGATGACGACCAGCCGCCAGCGACCCAGCCGTGAACCTGCTGCTGCTTGAGGAGGCCGACTTTATCGCGGCCGACCGGGTGGTGCTGCGTGATCGGCGCCTGGTGCATATGCAGGAAGTCCACCGTGCCGCCGTAGGCGACAGCCTGCGGGTCGGACGCATTGGCGGTTTGATGGGCAACGCGCAGTTGCTGCGCCTGGAAGCCCGGGAAGCCGAGCTGGAAGTGACCTTCGACCAGCCGCCGCCGGCCAAACTGCCCCTGACCCTGCTGCTGGCCCTGCCCCGTCCGAAAATGCTCCGCCGGGTGCTGCAAACCGTTGCATCCATGGGCGTGCCGCGGGTGGTGCTGGTGAACAGCTATCGCGTGGAAAAGAGCTTCTGGCAGACGCCGTTCCTGGAGCCGGAAGCGATTCGCGAGCAATTGATCCTCGGCCTGGAACAGGCCCGGGACACGGTGCTGCCCGAGATCGTGATCGAAAAGCGCTTCAAGCCATTCGTCGAAGACCGCCTGCCCGCCATGGCGCAAGGCACCCTCGGCCTGATTGGTCACCCCGGCGACTATCCGCCCTGCCCTCGCGGGCTGGATGAGCCGGTCACCCTGGCCATCGGGCCGGAAGGCGGCTGGATTCCCTACGAGGTGGACCTGTTGGCCAAGGCCGGGTTGCAGCCGGTGCAACTCGGCGCGCGCATCCTGAGAGTCGAAACCGCCGTCACCGCATTGCTCGCCCGCCTTTTCTAACACCGCCCTCTCCTGTAGGAGCGAGCTTGCTCGCGAAAAACTCAAGGACACCGCGCTCACTCAGAATGCCCGCGTTATCGTTGACGACCTTCGCGAGCAAGCTCGCTCCTACAGAAACATCCGAATCTGCCGATACGCTCTGAATAAGTCCAAGCCTTGTTCCAGGGGAGTTCGCAGCATGTATCGTTGGTTAGCCGAGAAACTGGGGAATGTCAGCGTCAACCGCAAGCTGAGCATAGGCTTCGGCCTGGTATTGGTCTTGACCCTATTGATCACCTTCACCGGCTGGACCGGCCTCAGCGGCGTGATCAGCCGTGGCGACAAGCTGGGCTACATCTCCAGCCTCAACGGGCTGACCAAGGACCTGCGCCTGGCGCGACTGGACTTCGAAATGCGCCGCGGCGAACAAGGCACCAGCGCGGTCAACGACCTGATCACCCAGCTGGACAGTGGCCTGAAAACCGCCGCAGACCTGATCGAGCAACCCGACGACAAGCTCGTGGTAGAGCAGCAACAGGATGCCTTGGGCCAATACAAAAAAGCCTTCGGCGCCATGGTGCAGGCCGGCCTCAAGCGTGAAGGCGCCCGCAGCAAACTGGGCGATACCGCCGACAACGCCGTCGCAAAAATCAACGAAGTGGAAAAATCCCTGCTGCAAGGCGACAGCGTCACCCTGTTCAACAGCGTGGTCGACCTGAGCAAACTGATCCAGCAAGCGCGCTTCCAGGTGCGCGGCTACACCTACAGCGGCAAGGTCGAGGCCGAACAGCCGGCGCTGGATGCCATCGACAACGCCCTGAAGAAAATCACCGACCTCAACGACCAGTTACCCGAGCAATACCGGGCCAACCTGCAAGAGGCCAGCGCCTCGCTGCAGGCCTACCGCGCCGCCGTGAGCCAGTACCGCGACTCCCAGGTGGCCAGTGCCGCCGCGATGAAAATCATGGGCGAGCAGGGCGATATCCTGCTCGATCGCAGTAACAAACTCACCACTTCGCAAACCGTGGTGCGTGATACCGATGCCGCCCACGCCAAGAACCTGCTGTTACTGGCCACCGCCCTCGCGCTGGCGTTTGGTGTACTCGCCGCCTGGGCCATTACCCGGCAGATCGTGATTCCACTGAACCAGACCCTCAAAGTCGCCGAGCGCGTGGCGTCCGGCGACCTGAGCCACAACCTGATCTCCCTGCGCCAGGATGAACTGGGGCAGCTGCAACGGTCGATGCAAAGCATGACCGTGGGCCTGCGGGAGCTGATTGGCGGTATCAGCGACGGCGTTACCCAGATCGCCAGTGCCGCCGAGCAGCTATCGGCCGTTACCGAGCAGACCAGCGCCGGGGTCAACAGCCAGAAGGTCGAGACCGACCAGGTGGCCACCGCCATGAACGAAATGGCCGCTACCGTGCAGGAAGTCGCCCGTAACGCTGAAGAAGCCTCGGAAGCCGCCGTAGCCGCCGACCAGCAGGCCCGTGAAGGCGACAAGGTGGTCGGTGAGGCCATCGCCCAGATCGAGCGCCTGGCCAGCGAGGTGGGCAACTCCACCGAAGCCATGGGCCATCTCAAGCGTGAGAGCGACAAGATCGGCAGTGTGCTGGACGTCATCAAGTCGGTGGCCCAGCAAACCAACCTGCTGGCCCTTAACGCAGCGATTGAAGCGGCGCGCGCCGGTGAAGCCGGACGCGGTTTTGCGGTGGTTGCCGATGAAGTGCGCAGCCTTGCCCAGCGGACGCAGAAGTCCACCGAGGAAATCGAAGAGTTGATCGTCGGCCTGCAAAGCGGCACCCAGCAGGTGGCAACCATCATGGACAACAGTCGCGGCCTGACCGACAGCAGCGTCGAGCTGACCCGTCGGGCCGGCAATGCCCTGGAAAACATCACCCGTACCGTCTCGGCGATCCAGGCGATGAACCAGCAGATCGCCACCGCCGCCGAGCAGCAAAGCGCCGTGGCCGAAGAGATCAACCGCAGCGTGCTCAACGTGCGGGACGTTTCCGAACAAACCTCGGCGGCCAGCGAAGAAACTGCGGCTTCCAGTGCCGAGCTGGCGCGCCTGGGGGTTTACCTGCAAAGCCTGGTAGGTCGCTTCAAGGTCTGACCCGCTTCCGGCGGCCATCAGGGCCGCCGCTCCGACAATATGTGAAATTTCCTACGCGTTTTTCAGGTCGTGGATCACACACCTGGCGCCGAATAAAAGTAGCGTTTCAACTCCCCTGACCATTGTTGGCCGGACGCTTGAGACGCTCCTTTTGATTCGTTGGAGGTTCACCATGTTTCGTCCACTGACCCGCCTGCTCGGAAACATCAGCATCAGCCTCAAACTTGCCCTGGGCTTTGGCCTGGTGCTCAGCCTCAGCCTGATCATCGCCTCTACCGGTTGGCAAGCCTTGAGCGCATCCCTCGAGCGCTCCCAAAAACTCACGCTGCTCTCGCAATTGGCAGTCGTCGGCGAAGAGTTGCGCGCTGATCGCATCGTCTATCGCACCCTGAACGACCCGGCCAGCCTGTCCAAAATAGAGCTGCACATGGACAAGATCGACCAGTTCCTGGTGGATCTTTCCCCGCGATTTACCGACCCGGTCAACCAACAACAGCTGCAGGAAAGCCGACGCTTCGTCACCAGTTTCAAGACCGCCTTAAGCGGCCTGGAGGGGCTGATCAAGCAACGTGAAAACGCCCGTGAACAGCTCAAGCGCAGCTCAGTCCAGAGCAGTGACAGCCTCTCTGAACTGTCGAGCAACCTGCCCAATCAAGACGATGAAAAGGCCCTCGATGCCGTGGAACAATTGCGCCAGGCCCTGGAACAAGCCGAAGACCGCGCCCAGAGCCCCGCCTGGGCCGCTGCGTCATTGGACGCCTACGCCAAGGGCGTGGGTGATGCGCTACTGGCCCTGGATGGCGCCCAGGCGGCGGTAGGCGCGCTGCCGGTTGACGCCAGCGCCCTGAAAAAAGTCCTGCTCGACTTTCGGACTCACCTGACACGCCTCAAGGACGCCCAACTCAGCGCCGAAACCACCCAGAACCAGCTTGAACAGTGGCTGGATCAGTTGCTCACGGAAAGCGACCTGCTGAGCCAGGACCAGACCGCCAAGCGTGACAACGAAGCCAGCCTCGCCCGCACCCTGCTGCTCAACGTTACTGCAGCGGCGCTGTTGCTCGGCGTCGTGGCCGCCTGGTTGATCGCCGGCCAGATCGTCGCGCCGCTGCGCCAGGCCCTGTCCGTGGCCAACCGGATTGCCGAAGGTGACCTGAGCCACGACATCCAGGCCTCGCGCCAGGATGAACTGGGGCAGTTGCAGCGCAGCATCGGGCAAATGACCCTCAACCTGCGGGGCTTGATCAGCGGCATCGGCGACAGCGCCCAGCAGATCGCCAGCGCCGCCGAGCAACTCTCGGCGGTCACCGAGCAAACCCGCGACGGGGTCGACGGCCAGAAGCAGGAAACCGAACAGGTGGCCACCGCCATGAACGAGATGCTCGCCACCTCCCAGGAAGTTGCGCGCCATGCCGAGCAAGCGTCGCTGGCTGCTGCCGAGGCCGACCGGCAGGCGGGCCAGGGCGATCAGGTGGTGGCTGAGGCCATTACCCACATCGAGCACCTGGCTCAGGAGATGGCGCGTTCAAGCCAGGCCATGCAAGGCCTGCAACAGGAAAGCCGGAAGATCGGCAGCGTGCTGGAGGTGATCAAGTCGGTATCGGAACAGACCAACTTGCTGGCCCTCAACGCCGCGATCGAGGCGGCCCGCGCAGGCGAAGCCGGCAGGGGGTTTGCCGTGGTCGCAGATGAAGTGCGCAGCCTGGCACAACGCACCCAGCAGTCGGCCGAGGAAATCGAGGAGTTGATCAGCGGTCTGCACCGGGGCACGCAGCAGGTGGCCGACATCATGGACAACAGTCGCAGCCTCACCGACAACAGCGTGCAACTGACCCGTCGCGCAGGAGAGGCGCTGGCTGGCATCACCCGTACCGTGTCGGTGATCCAGGAGATGAACCCGCAGATTGCCGCTGCCGCCGAGGAACAAACCGCGGTCGCCGAGGAGATCAACCGCAGCGTGCTGAAGGTCAAGGATGTATCGGAACAGACCTGGGCCGCGAGTCAGGACACTGCGGCGGCCAGTGTCGAACTGGCGCGCCTGGGGGCGGATTTGCAGGTGTGGGTGGGCAAGTTCAAGGTCTGAAAAAACCCAACCTGTGGCGAGGGAGCTTGCTCCCGCTGGAGTGCGCAGCGCTCCTATCTTTTTTGGGAGCCGCTACGCAGCCCAGCGGGAGCAAGCTCCCTCGCCACAAGAAGCATTCCCACGCATTTATAGAACCTGGCGCAGGAAGGCTTGGGCGCGAGGGTCCTTCGGCGCATCGAAGAATTGCGCCGGGGCGGCGTCCTCCAACAGTTTGCCGTGATCGAAGAACAGCACGCGATCAGCCACTTCCCGGGCAAAGCCCATTTCATGGGTGACGCAGACCATGGTCATGCCTTCCAGGGCCAGGGTCTTCATCACGTCCAGCACCTCGCCAACCATTTCCGGGTCCAGGGCCGAGGTGGGCTCGTCAAACAGCATCACCTTGGGCTCCATCGCCAGCGCGCGGGCAATCGCGACGCGCTGCTGCTGGCCACCGGAAAGCCGCGACGGGAACTCGTTGGCTTTCTGAGCAATGCCGACTTTTTCCAAGAGCGCCAGGGCCTTGGCCTCGCGCTCTTTCTTGCCGCGCTTGCGCACGACTTTTTGCGCCAGGCAGAGGTTTTCCAGCACGGTCATGTGGGGGAACAGGTTGAAGTGCTGGAACACCATGCCGACTTCACGGCGGTAGGCGTTCACGTCGGTTTTCGGGTCTGCCAGTTGCAGGCCGTCGATGCTTACCGAGCCGGAATCGAATTCCTCCAGGCCGTTAAGGCAGCGCAGGAACGTCGACTTGCCGGAACCGGACGGGCCGATCACCACCAGCACTTCACCCCTGGCCACCTGCGTGGTCACGTTATCCACCGCGCGCACGACGTGGCCACGGGTGTCGAAGACTTTTACCAGATCGCGGACTTCAATCACTTTGCGCGAGCCTCCGCTCAAGCCGGCTGGCGATTTTCGACAGCGGCAGGTTGATCAGCAGGTACAGGCCTGCGACGCAGAACAGGATTTCGAATGGCGAGAACGAGGTGGTGATGACCTCGCGGCCGCTTTTGAGCAGCTCGGTAATCGCGATCACCGACACCAGGGACGTGTCCTTGACCAGGCTGATAAATTGCCCGGCCAGGGGCGGCAGCACGCGCTTGAAGGCTTGCGGCAACACCACGTGGCGCATCGACTGACCGGCACTGAGCCCCAGGGAACGTGCCGCCTCATTCTGCCCACGGGCAATCGACTGCACGCCGGCGCGGATGATTTCCGCCACATAGGCACCGGTAAACAGCGAAAGCGCGGCGATCCCGGCGAATTCCCGGGACAGGTTGAGCACCGTGCCGATAAAGAAATAGAAAATAAAGATCTGCACCAACAACGGCGTACCGCGCACCAGTTCGACGTAGATCGTCGACAGATCGCGTAAAGTTGGGTTGTTCGACAGGCGACACAATCCGGTAGCCAGGCCGATCAACAGTCCCAGCACCCCGGACACCACCGATAGCCACAACGTAGTCCACAAGCCCCACAGCAGAGGGCCTGCAGCCCAATGCCGGGTGACGCCGACCACATCGCCCTCGGCCACGTCATCGCCCTTGGCCACTTGCAGGCTGTTCTCGGCCACGGTCAGGTGCTGTTCGTCGCCCTCGTCATTACGCAGGGTGACGTCAGCCACATCGCCCTTGCGCACCAGCTCGCTGACGGTGGAAATGTCCAACGCACGCTGGGATTCTTCGGCCTGGTAGACGAAGTACTGCGGCACGCGGTTCCAGCGCCATTCGTAGGACATCAGCGAGGTGGCGTAATACAACGCGCCGGCCAGGCCGACCAGCACCAGCACCGTCAGCAGGTGCCAGGGCCATTGGGCTTTTTTCTGTTTCATTTCAGGTTCCGGGATGTGTATCGCCTGGCAGGCCCTATTCGCGAGCAAGCCCGCTCCCACATTTCGACCGCGATCTAATGTGGGAGCGGGCTTGCTCGCGAAGGGCTCGACTCGGTATTAAGCCAACCTTATTCCATGTCCTTGAGCCACTCAGAGCTCTTGAACCACTTGTCATGGATGCGATCGTAGGTGCCGTCGTTGCGGATCTGGTGCAGGAAGTTGTTGATGAAGTTGATGCTGTCGTAGTCGCCCTTCTTCAGGCCGAACGCCAGGGGTTCAAAGGTGAACGGCTGATCAAGGAACACCAGTTTGCCGGCGCCGACCTTGTTCACGGCCACCACGTTGTACGGGGCGTCATAGACGAAGGCGTCAGCCTTGCCGTTGACCACGTCCAGAACAGCTTCCTGCTCGTTGTCATAGCCGTGGTACTTGGCTTTGGAGATCAGCTTCTTGGCCACCATCTCGCCGGTGGTGCCGAGCTTGGAGGTCAGGCGGTATTTCTCGTCATTCAGGTCTTTGTAGGACTTGATGGTGCCCTCCAGCTCCTTGCGGATCAGCAGGGTCTGGCCGACCACGATGAACGGTTCGCTGAAGTTCAGGCGCAGGTTGCGTTCCTGAGTCAGGGTCATGCCGCTGCCGATCATGTCGAACTTGTCGGTCAACAGGGCCGGGATGATGCCGTCGTAACCGGTGGAAATCGGCTCGAACTTCACGCCCATCGACTTGGCCATGGCCTTGAGGATGTCGACTTCAAAGCCGATGATTTCACCGCGTTTGTTGGTCATCTGGAACGGCATGTAGGTCGGGTCCATGCCGACTTTCAGCGTACCGCGCTTGACCGCATCATCGATGGCGCCGGCATGTGCCGCGTTGACCGCCACCAGTGCGGTGACGCCCAGCAGCAGCATCGAAAGATACTTTTTCATCATCAAGTCCCCTGAACTCATTTTCTTGTGAGGTCGGCGCGCAAAAGGGCTGCACCATTTCGGGGTGCGATCCTAACTCACTCACCGCCGGGTACAAAGGTTTCGCCGGGATTTGTTGCCAAGGTATGACAGAAAAGCCCCACAACCGTGCAGAGAAAGGCATGGCTAGACACCTCGACCCACGGCCCAGCCAATTGCTTGATGTGTAAGCAGTTATGACTACCAGCCCACTTCCGCCATCCAACCCGAGTCCTTGAACCACTTGTCATGCAGCCGATCGTAGGTGCCGTCCTGGGCCACCTGGTTGAGGAAATGATTGATCCAGTTGAGGCTGTCGTAATCGCCCTTTTTCAAGCCGAACGCCAGGGGCTCGTAGGTGAAGGGTTGCTCCAGCGCCAACAGCGCACTGTTCTGGGGCTTGGTAATGGCGATCAGGTTATACGGCGCATAATGGATAAACGCATCGGCCTTGCCCTCCACCACCTGGCGCACGCCTTCTTCAGGTGTTGGAAAACTGCGCAGCCGTGCAGTGCCGAGAAACCTTTTCGCCGCCGCCTCGCCTGTGGTGCCTTCGGCGGCCACGATTCGGTAACCGGCCTCGTTCAAGTCCTCGATGCTCTGGACCTTGTCGGCCAACCGAGGGTTCAGCAGCACGGTCTGGCCGACGATGATGAACGAGTCGCTGAAATTGAGGGTCAGGTTGCGCTCCTGCGTGACAGTCATGCCGCTGCCGATCAGGTCGAACCGGCTGGCCAGCAGGCCGGGAATCAGGTCGATATACGGTACCGAAACCAGCTCCAGCTTGACCCCCAGCGCCTTGCTCATCTCCCGAAGCAGGTCAATTTCAAACCCGACGATCCGGCCTTTCTTGTCGGTCATCTCAAAGGGCACGTAGGCCGGATTGGTGCCGACTTTCAACACCCCCCGCCGAACGGCCTCATCTATGGCTCCGGCATGCGCCAGGTAACCGTGGGAAAATGTGACGATGCCGAGCAGCAGCATCGACAAATACCTTTTGATCATGAAAAAAGCCCCTGTTCCATTAAACACTCCCACACCCGGCCACGCGCAAGTTCGCGTAAGCCCCAGGCTTCGAGTCAGATTTGGGGGGCGATGCTAACCCACTCGCAGGCACGGCAATATGCCTCGGAGAAGGGTCTTTTGTTTCGAAATAACAAGGAGTTAGCGCGATACAGCAGAAGGGAAAAACAACGTAGGACGGTTATCGCAAACGCCCCCGAGGTGGCACCTCGGGGGCGTCGGAATCAGGCCGGTTGAGCCTGGGACGACAGCGGCTTCAATGGCAGCAATGGCGCATGCGGATCGGCCTTGACCGATTCGCGCCAGGCGCTCAGCCACTCGGCGTGGCCTTCGCTCCAGACCTGCTCGTGCAAGCGTGCCAGGGCGACCGGGTCGCTGAGCAAGGCCAGGCGTTCACCGTTGTTGAGGCCGGCCGGGCCGACTTTCAACGCGTGGCGAACCCGGTCAACACGCAGCCACTCAATCGGCTCCGCCTGCCCGTGACGGGAAGTTGCCAAGGCGCACGCCAGGGCGTTCTGCTGCGGATCGACCACCGCCCGCACAAAACCGTCATTGAGCGCATGCCAACGGTTTTCGTGGGTGTACTTGTCGGTCGACAACAGCGCCTGGGGCGGATTGTATTCCTCGGGGATCAGGAACAGGCTCTCGTCGCGAGACTTGAGGCCCAGTTTGACCCGGCTGGAAATCACCGACACCGGAATCGACAGCATCAGCGAACCGACGATCGGCACCAGCCACCACAGGAAGCTTGGGTTCAACCACACCACCAGCAGCGCCCAGAAGAAGCCGAGCAGGGTCTGCGGACCGTGGCGCTTGACTGCCTCGCTCCATGGTGTGGAGTCGTCGTCACGCTGTGGCGAGTTCCAGGTCGCCGCCCAGCCGAGGAACGCGGCCAGTACGAAACGGGTGTGGAAAATCATCCGCACCGGCGCCAGCAACATGGAGAACAGCATCTCCAGCAGCATCGACAGGGTCACCTTGAACTTGCCGCCGAACTCTTTCGCGCCCTTGGCCCAGATCAGGATGATGCTCAGCAATTTAGGCAGGAACAGCAAAACGATGGTGGTGGAGAACAGCGCCACCGCCTTGTCCGGATGCCATTGTGGCCACAACGGATACAACTGGCGCGGCGCCATGAAGTATTGCGGCTCCATCAGTGTGTTGACCGCCAGCAAGGCCGTGGACAGCACCAGGAAGAAGAACCACAACGGTGCCGACAGGTACGACATCACGCCGGTGAGGAACACCGCACGGTGCACCGGGTGCATGCCTTTTACCAGGAACAGGCGGAAGTTCATCAGGTTGCCGTGGCACCAGCGACGGTCACGCTTGAGTTCGTCCAGCAGGTTCGGCGGCAGCTCTTCGTAGCTGCCCGGTAAGTCGTAGGCAATCCACACGCCCCAGCCGGCGCGGCGCATCAGCGCAGCTTCAACGAAGTCGTGGGAAAGAATCGCACCGGCAAACGCACCTTTACCCGGCAACGGCGCCAGGGCGCAGTGCTCGATAAACGGCTTCATGCGGATGATCGCGTTGTGACCCCAGTAGTGGGATTCACCCAACTGCCAGAAGTGCAGACCGGCGGTAAACAGCGGGCCGTACACCCGGGTGGCGAACTGCTGCATGCGCGCATACAGGGTATCCATGCCCGACGCACGTGGCGCGGTCTGGATAATCCCGGCATCCGGCGTGGCTTCCATCAGACGCACCAGGCTGGTCAGGCATTCGCCGCTCATCACGCTGTCGGCGTCGAGCACCACCATGTACTTGTAGTCACCGCCCCAGCGACGGCAGAAGTCGTCGAGGTTGCCGCTCTTGCGTTTGACGCGACGGCGACGACGGCGATAGAAGATCTTGCCGAAGCCACCGGCTTCGCGGCACACGTCGAGCCAGGCTTGCTGCTCGGCGATGCAGATGTCGGCCTCGTTGCTGTCGCTGAGGACGAAGAAGTCGAAACGGTCCAGGTCACCGGTGGCAGCCACCGATTCGAACGTCGCGCGCAGGCCGGCAAATACCCGGGGCACGTCTTCGTTGCAGATCGGCATGACCAGGGCGGTGCGGGCGTCTTTCGGAATCGGCTCGTCACCGGCACTTTTACCGGAGATACGGTATTTATCGTGACCGGTCAGCAGTTCCAGGAAGCCCATCAGCGCGGTCCAGAAACCGGCCGAGACCCAGCAGAACAGAATCCCGAACAGCACGAGGATGCTGGTTTGCAGGGCGTAAGGCAGTACCTGGGTCGCGGTTTGCAGCAGGGTCTGGTTGCGGATCTCGTCAAAGTCGACGAAGGACCAGCCCTGGTACGGCATGATGCCTTTCATGTACCAGCCGGCAACTATCGTCTGGCCGAGCATCAGCACCAGCAGGATATAGCGACGGATCGAACCGACGGTGCGCCAGCGGGCGGCCGGCAGTACGCGCTCATCCTTCGGCGGGGCCGGTGGATTGGTGCGGCCGGTCAGGCGGCGCCAGCCACGCACCAGGATATTGGTGCGCCACGGCTCAGGCACGACCTTGGTCCGACGGATCGGCGGCGTGGCCTTGAGGCAAACCCGGCCGCTGGCGTCGAGCACCAGCATTTCGGCGTCTTGCAGCTCTTCGGCAGTGTTGAGGGTCAGCCGGGCGCCTACCGATGCCTGGGCAGCGTCGGCAGGCGCGTCGAACGTGGACGATGACAGGCGCTTGTGCAATTCACTGAAGGACTCGCAGCCCGCCAGTTCGGCGCGCTGCTCATCGGTCATCGGTAGATGCGCCAGGTACTCGGCAAGAGTCTCTGGCTGGACTTGAGAATTACTCATCGGCAGGCAACTGATAGCTCCAGGTTTCGGTCAGGACTTGCTCTGTCTTGGCCTGATCCTGGGTAGGGAGTGGTGTGGCTGGGGCAGCCGCTTCCGGCTGCTTGGCGTCCTTGTCCTTGGCGTCTTTCTTGGCCGCTTTCTCGTGCTGCTTGGCCAGTACTTTGTCGGCTTTCAACACTTGGGTCGAAACCTTCTCCGGTTCCGGCTGCACGATGTCCTGAACCAGAGCAGCGCGCATTTCAGTCGGCTTGCCTGCGTCCTTGATCTTCATGCGCAGGGTCAGGCGCCAGCCTTGGGTGTGCGGGTTGTAGCGCACGCTGTTCTCAACGATTTCGGCGTTGTCGCCCACGCTGACCTGGCTGCGAACCGGTGCGTCAGCTGGCAGTTTCTTCAGGGACGGGCCCTCGAAGTCCACCAGGTAAGCCACGCTGCCGTCTGGCTGACGGATCAGGTTGGATTGCTTGACGTCGCCGGTGGAACGCAGGGTCTGCTTGACCCAGGCGCTTTCTGGCGAATGGAACTCGGCGTCTTGCAATGTCCAGTGCAGGCGGTAGGCAACGTCCAGCGGCTTGCCTGGCTCCGGTAGTGTTTCCGGGCTCCAGAACGCAACGATGTTGTCGTTGGTTTCATCGGCGGTCGGAATCTCTACCAGGTCGACGGAGCCCTTGCCCCAATCGCCTTCAGGCTCGATCCAGGCGCTTGGGCGCTTGTCGTAGTTGTCGTCGAGGTCTTCGTAGTGGCTGAAGTTGCGGCCGCGTTGCAGCAGGCCGAAACCACGCGGGTTTTCCACGGTGAAGTTGCTGACCGACAGGTGTTTGGGGTTGTTCAGTGGGCGCCAGATCCACTCGCCGTTGCCGGCATGGATCGACAGGCCGCTGGAATCGTGCAGCTCGCGACGGTAGTTGAGGACCTTGGACGGCTGGTTGGCGCCGAACAGGAACATGCTGGTCAGCGGGGCGATGCCCAGCTTGGTGACCTTGTCACGCAGGTACATCTGGGATTTGACGTCGACGATGGTGTCGGTACCCGGGCGCAGGATCAGGCGATAAGCGCCGGTGGCCCGCGGCGAATCCAGCAGGGCGTAGATCACCAGCTGTTTCTCACCCGGTTTTGGACGCTCGATCCAGAACTCGGTGAAACGCGGGAATTCTTCGCCGGACGGCAACGCAGTGTCGATCGCCATGCCGCGGGCAGACAGGCCGTAGACCTGGTCCTTGCCCACGACGCGGAAATAGCTGGCGCCGAGCATGGTCATGATTTCGTCTTGCTTGTCGCCCTTGTTGATCGGGTACAGCACACGAAAACCGGCATAACCCAGCTGTTCGGTGGATTTGGGATCAAACTTGACGTCGCCGAAATCGAAGCGGGACGGGTCGTACTTGATTTCCTGAACGCTGTCGGCGGTGACTTCGTTGATTTTCACCGGTGTATCGAAATGCATACCCTGGTGGTAGAAGGACAGCTTGAACGGGGTGTTCTGATCGGCCCACTCGGCTTTTTCGTTGCGGAAACGAATTTTCTGGTAATCAGCGAATTTCATTTCGCGGAATTCGTTCGGCAAATTGCTGCGCGGAGCTTCGTATTTCTGCCCGGCCAGCTCTTTTGCCTTGGCCGACACATCATCCAGACTGAATGCCCACAGTTGACCCGCGCCGAACAGGCAAAACAGGGCAGAGCCCGTCACCAGTACGTTTCGTAACCGTTTGGCAGACAATTTTGGTGCATTACAGGGACTAACAATCACGAGCAACCCTCGCCGAAAACAGATCAAAAAACCAACGGCCAGCTATCTATATGCCAGGTTGGCGAGCATTGTTCCGACTCCCATGGGGCTAAATGATTCCCCAATGGCTATCGGACAAGTCTCTACCTAAGTCAAAAATGGACCAATTAACGCTGATCCCCGTAGCGCGCGATTATCTAGTAGCCCGCGTGACAACGCATCAGGGTCAGCGAAGTATTTGTAGCGAAAACCCGGTTTTTTGGGCATCACAAGTCGTTTTCAGTACATTCACGTCTGTAACAGGAAGGTGACCGGCCCATCATTGACCAAATGCACCTGCATATCAGCGCCAAAACGCCCTGCCGCTACCGTGCCATGCAATTGTTGCGCTTGTAACAGCAGATAGTCGAAAAGCGCCTCGCCCAACGCCGGCGGTGCCGCCGTGGAGAAGCTCGGCCTCAGCCCACTCCTGGTGTCTGCCGCCAGGGTGAACTGCGACACCAGCAGCAAACCGCCGCCAATGTCTTTCAAGGACAGGTTCATCTTGCCCTCGTCGTCGCTGAACACCCGATAGTTAAGCAGCTTATGCAGCAGCTTGTCGGCGCTGGCTTGCGTATCCGAAGGCTCGACAGCCACCAGCACCAGCAAACCCTGGTCTATCGCCCCGACCACCTGCCCTTCTACCTCGACCCGGGCGCCGCGCACCCGTTGCAAAAGGCCCTTCATGCTTCTTCAGGCGGCAAATCAAGCAGGCGCCGTGCCATTTCACTCGCCGCACGCACCAGCGCATCGGTAATTCCGGGTTCGGAAGCCGCATGGCCGGCCTCGCGGATGATCTGCAGCTCACTGTTGGGCCAGGCCTGATGCAGCTCCCAGGCATTGTCCAGCGGGCAGATCATATCGTAGCGGCCATGCACGATTACGCCAGGCAGGTGGGCGATCTTGTGCATGTCGCGGATCAGTTGGTCAGGTTCAAGGAACGAGTTATTGGTGAAGTAATGGCATTCGATACGGGCAATCGACAGGGCGCGCTGGGGTTCGGAGAAACGCTCGATCAATTGCGGGTTCGGGCACAGGCCCAACATGCGCCCTTCCCACGTGGACCAGGCCTTGGCGGCGTGCATCTGGGCGATCTGGTCGTTGCCGGTCAGGCGCTTGTGGTAGGCGCTGAGCAGGTCGTGCCGCTCCTCCGCCGGGATGGGCGCCAGGTAGTCCTGCCAGTAATCGGGGAACAGCCGGCTGGCGCCAGCCTGGTAGAACCACTGAATGTCCTGGGGGCGGGCCAGGAAAATGCCCCGCACGATCAGGCCGTGCACACGCTCCGGGTGGGTTTGCGCGTAGGCCAGGGCCAGGGTCGAGCCCCAGGAACCGCCGAACAGCACCCATTTTTCGATGCCCAGGTGCTCGCGAATCCGCTCAAGGTCGGCCACCAGGTCCCAGGTGGTGTTGTTTTCCAGGCTGGCCCGTGGGGTGGAGCGCCCGCAGCCACGCTGATCAAAAGTAACAATTCGGTACAGATTAGGATCGAAATAGCAGCGGCTATTGGCATCACACCCGGCGCCGGGGCCGCCATGGATGAACACAACGGGCAAGCCTTCCGGGGAACCGCTTTCGTCGACGTACAGGACGTGGGTTTCATCGACGGCCAGATCGTGCCGGGCGTAGGGTTTGATCTGCGGGTACAAAGTCTGCATTGCGCGCTCCGTAAGGGGTCGAGTTCATCCCTGGGGGGACGTCTATTATTTTGCCGTCTGGCATCATAAACCCGAATTGTGCAATGAGCATGTCCTCGTGGACCTAGACCTGTGTCAGCAGAACACCACGCAGGTAGTCCAGCAGATAAACGTACAGCCGGTCGACCTCCAACACCTGGCCCCGGGCCCGCAGGCAGCCGTGAACCAGGCCTTTGCCGGGATACAGCGTGGCCGCCACCCCGGCGCCTTGCAGGCGTTCGGCGTAGAGCATGCCGTCGTCCCGCAACGGGTCGAACTGGGCGACAGCGATCAAAGCCTGCGGCAACCCGCTGAAATCCACGGCCAGCAATGGCATGGCGTAGGGCGACGGCTTGTCCGGCCCACGCAGGTAAAGGGCGAGGTAGCACTCGGTGTCGGCGGTACTGAGCAGCGGCGCGTCGACGCAATCGCGGCGGGACGGCAGGTCGGCGGGGCCGCCCAGGCCGGGGTAGATCAGGACTTGCGCCAGGGGCTGCGGCTGATGGTCATCCCGCAGGCCCAGGCACAGGGCCGCCGCCAGGTTACCGCCGGCGCTGTCACCGGCCACCACCAGACGCTGAAGGTTGATCGGCTGGGGCGCTTCGCCCACCTGGATCGCCTGCCAGACCGCACGGCAATCCTCAAAGGCGGCCGGAAACGGGTGTTCGGGTGCCAGGCGGTAATCGATGGCGATGACCAGCACTTGCAGTGAGTCGGCCAGTTCAGCACACATGAAGTCATGGGAATCCAGGCCGCCGACCACCCAGCCGCCACCGTGCATATAAAGGATGCATGGCCAGCCGCCATCAGGGATTGGCGTCGCCGGCTGATAAATGCGTACGCCCACGCCACCCAGGGAAACGTCTGACACCTGTAACCCTTCGGGCCGCGCCGGGGTGAACGCCTGGCACATGCGGTCATAGCCTCGGCGCAATCCGGCCAGCGATGTGTCGTCGCTGGTGAAGGATTCGGTTTTTTCGACGAAGGCGCACATCTGCGCGGAAATCGGGTAATGGGACATCGAAGGATCGTCCTGAAGATAAGGATTTAACAGCCGCCACGAATCCAATGTGGGAGCGGGCTTGCTCGCGAATGCGGTGTATCAGTCAATACTTGTGTGGCTGACCCACCGCATTCGCGAGCAAGCCCGCTCCCACATTTTGATCTTCATTTGCTCAGGGCTTGAGGCTGGCCTGCACCGCCGCCACGCCGTCTTTTCCATCCAGGGTCGTTACACCCGCCAGCCAGCGCTGCAAATCCTCGGGATTGTCGCGCAGCCACTGTCTGGCCACATCCTGCGGCGTCTTGCGGTCCATGATCGGCACCATCAACTGGCTTTCCTGGGCCGCGGTGTAGGTCAGGTTCTCCAGCAGGCGTGTCACATTGGGGCAACGTTCGGCGTAATCCGGCGCCGTCACCGTGGAGACCGTGGCCATGCCTTCGTTGGCACCGAACACATCTTCACTGCCGGTCAGGTACGCCATTTTCATGTTGATGTTCATCGGGTGCGGGGTCCAGCCGACAAACACCACGAACTCCTTGCGATTCACTGCCCGCTGCACCGCCGCCAGCATGCCTGCCTCGCCGGACGCCACCAGCTTGAAGCCGCCGAGGCCAAAGCGGTTGCTGTCGATCATTTTCTGGATATCGGTATTGGCACCGCTGCCCGGCTCGATGCCATAGATCTTGCCGCCCAGCTTGTCCTTGAAGCGGGCAATGTCGGCAAAGGTTTTCAAGCCGGCGTCGGCAACGTACTGCGGCACCGCCAGCGTCGCCTGGGCGTCGGACAGGCTCGGCTTGTCGAACACCTTGACCTGCTTGGCCGCGAGGAATGGCGCGATGTTGTTGTCCATCGCCGGTTTCCAGTAGCCCAGGAATATATCCAGGCGCTTGTCGCGGATGCCGGCAAAGATGATCTGCTGCACGGCGCTGGTTTGCTTGCTGTCATAGCCCAGGCCATTGAGCAGCACGTCGGCCATGCCGCTGGTGGCGATCACGTCAGTCCAGCTGACCACGCCCATGCGCACGACCTTGCACGAGGCCGGGTCGGCAGCCATCGCATTGGCGCTCAAGAGTGCGGCGCCGGTGAGAATCAACAGACAACGGTTGAACAGTCTTTTCATCGATGCGGTCTCACTCGGCAGTTTTTATTGTGGGAGTGGCGTCTGACGCGCCGTGCCCAACACCTTACCCAGCGAGACCTTGATCAAAGCGAACTGTGGCGACAGGGATTTGCACACAGACGACTTGGGAGGTGTGTTGCTGTTGAGGGCCTCTTCGCGAGCAAGCCCGCTCCCACATTCGACCGTGTTCCTCCTGAAGAAACACGGTCGAATGTGGGAGCGGGCTTGCTCGCGAAGGCTATCTCAGCAGCGACGCCACTCAGGAGTAATGCCGCTTGCCCCACGCCAGGAACCCTTCCAGCAGTTCCTTCAACACCACCCGCGTCGGCTCGGCCAGGTCGGCGCGATAACGGAAGGGCTCAAACTCTTCCATGTAGGTGCACTGCCCCAACTCCAGCTGCACGGCGTGGATGTTCTCGGCCGGGTTGCCGTAGTGACGGGTGATATGCCCGCCCTTGAAGCGCCCGTTGAGCACATGGCTGTACTGCGGGTGGCCGGCACAGATGGCTTCCAGTTCGCTGGCCAGCTGCGGATCGCAGGCCGCGCCGTTGAAGGTGCCGAGGTTGAAGTCCGGCAGCTTGCCTTCGAACAGGTGCGGGATCACCGAGCGGATCGAGTGCGCATCAAACAGCAGCGCATAACCGAACTCGGCCTTGAGTCGGGCCAGTTCGTTTTGCAGGGTGCGGTGATACGGCGTCCACACCTGCTCCAGGTACGTGGCGCGCTCGGCCTTGGACGGTTCCAGGCCTTCGCGGAACAGCGGCACACCGTCAAACAGTGTCGCCGGGTACAGGCCGGTGGTTGCGCCAACGTACAGCGGCTTGTCGTCTGAAGGCCGGTTCAGGTCGATGACAAAGCGCGAATACTCCGCCGCCAGGGTGCTGGCGCCCAGCGCTTCGGCGAAGTCGTACAGCGTGGGAATGTGCCAGTCGGTGTCCGGCAGGCTTTGCGCCTCGGGGATCAGCCCGGCTTGCACCGCCGGCGTCAGGCGCAGGCCCGCGTGGGGCATGCTGATCAGCAGCGGCACACGGCCTTGTTTGAAGTTCAGAACCTTATCCACAGCGGTACTCCTTAAACGGTGACTTCGACGCCGTGGCGCACGACGCGTTTATCCAGCTCGCCACCCAGCCAGTAGGCCAGGTCGGCGGGACGATCAATCTGCCAGGCGACAAAATCCGCGACCTTGCCCACTTCCAGCGAGCCATGGCTGTTGCCCAGGCCCAGGGCGGTGGCCGCGTGTTGCGTGGCGCCGGCCAGGGCTTCTTCCGGGGTCATGCGGAACAGGGTGCAGGCCATGTTCAGCATCAAGCGCACCGACAACGCCGGCGAGGTGCCCGGGTTGAGGTCGCTGGCGATCGCGATCTTCACGCCGTGCTTGCGCAGGGCATCCATCGGCGGCAACTGGGTTTCCCGCAGGAAGTAGAACGCGCCCGGCAGCAACACCGCGACGGTGCCGGAAGCGGCCATGGCGATGGCGTCTTCCTCGGTCATGAATTCCAGGTGGTCCGCCGACAGCGCCTGGTACCGCGCCGCCAGGCTGGAGCCATGCAGGGACGACAACTGTTCGGCGTGCAGTTTTACCGGCAAGCCAAGTTTCCGGGCGGCGATGAACACGCGCTCCACCTGCTCCGGCGAGAACGCCAGGTACTCACAGAAGGCGTCGACCGCGTCCACCAGGCCTTCCGCTGCCAGCGCCGGGAGCATTTCGGTGCAGATGTGTTCGATGTAGGCATCGGCCCGGTCCACGTACTCCGGCGGCAACGCATGCGCCGCCAGGCAGGTGCTGCGCACACTGACCGGCAACTCGGCGCCGAGGCGACGGATCACCCGCAAAATCTTGCGCTCGCTGGCCAGGTCCAGGCCGTAGCCGGACTTGATCTCGACGGTGGTTACACCGTCGCGCAGCAAACTGCGCAGGCGCTTGTGGCCGCTGGCAAACAGTTCATCTTCGCTCGCCGCACGCGTGGCGCGCACGGTGCTGGCAATACCGCCACCGGCCGCTGCGATCTCGGCGTAGCTCACGCCTTGCAGCCGCTGCTCGAACTCGCCGCTGCGATTGCCGCCGAACACCGTGTGGGTGTGGCAGTCGATCAGCCCGGGCGTGACCCACGCCCCTTGCAGGTCATGGGTGGTTGCGTAGTTCGCATCCGGCAGATCGGCGCGCGGGCCGATCCACTCGATGAGCGTGCCCGAGGTAACAATGGCGGCGTCCTCGATGATCGAGTAGTTGCCCTGGGCCATGGTTGCAACGTGGCAGTGTTGCCAAAGCGTTTTCATCAACGCCTCCATTAGGTTATCGATGAGACAAAGCCGGGTCGTAGTGGACCTTGGCCGTTTGCCCGGCGGCGGGCTTGACCCACAGCAGATAGGCGACGATCAGCAAGACGATCCACACGGCGCCGACCATAAGAGCGGCCTGGGTGTCCGGGAAGTAACCCAGCACGCCGAAGATGAACAGCATGAACACGATGGCGGCCGCTGGCGCGTAGGGCCAGAACGGCACCGGGAATTTCAGCTCGGCAATCTGTTCCCTGGTCATCGAGCGACGCATGGCCACCTGGGTGACCAGGATCATCAGCCATACCCACACCGTGGCGAAGGTCGCAATCGAGGCGATGACCAGGAACACGTTTTCCGGGATCAGGTAATTGAGCACCACACCGCCGAGCAACGCGGCGCCCATCACCACTACGGTCATCCACGGCACGCCCTGGCTCGACAGTTGGGCAAAACCCTTGGGCGCCTGCCCTTGCTGGGCCAGGCCATACATCATGCGACCGGCGCCGAAAATGTCGCTGTTGATGGCCGAGACGGCGGCCGAGATCACCACAATGTTAAGGATGGTCGCCGCCGAGCCTATCCCCAGGTTGCTGAAGATCTGCACGAACGGGCTGCCCTGGCTGCCGATCTGCGGCCACGGGTAGATCGCCATCAGCACAAACAACGTCAGCACGTAGAACAGCAGGATACGCAACGGCACGGCGTTGATTGCCTTGGGGATCACCCGCTGCGGGTCCTTGGCTTCGCCGGCGGTGATGCCGATGATTTCGATGCCGCCAAACGCAAACATCACCACCGCGAAGGATGCGATCAAGCCACCCACGCCGTTAGGCATGAAGCCACCGTGAGCCCACAGGTTGCTGAGGCCGGTA
Source organism: Pseudomonas sp. KK18 (assembly GCF_037094675.1). Lineage (NCBI taxonomy): Bacteria > Pseudomonadati > Pseudomonadota > Gammaproteobacteria > Pseudomonadales > Pseudomonadaceae > Pseudomonas > Pseudomonas sp. KK18. The sequence continues at coordinate 453,383 of NZ_CP146605.1, read as the reverse complement.
GCGGGTGCTTCGCCCGCCGAGTGAATGCCGAACAGCATGATGCCGAAGCCGCCGAGGATCATTGCGACGATGGCACCAACCTTGAGCAGCGACAGCCAGAACTCCATTTCGCCAAAGACTTTGACGTTGCACAGGTTCAGGCCGCCGATCAGCAACACGATGCCCAGCACCCAGACCCAGCGCGCGACTTCGGGAAACCAGAAGCCCATGTAGATGCCGAAGGCGGTGACGTCGGCGAGGCAGACGATGATCATTTCAAAGGCGTAGGTCCAGCCGAGGATAAAGCCGGCCATCGGGCCCAGGTAGGTACTGGCGTACTGGCCGAAGGAGCCGGACACCGGGTTATGCACGGCCATTTCGCCGAGGGCGCGCATGACCATGAACACCGCGGCGCCACCGATCAGGTAGGCCAGGAGCACGGCCGGGCCGGCCATCTGGATGGCGGAGGCAGAGCCGTAGAACAGCCCGGTACCGATCGCGGAACCGAGGGCCATGAAGCGAATATGTCGGGCGGAGAGCCCGCGTTTTAACGTCTTTTCTTGCTGGTGCATTTCTCGTCCTTAATTATTTTTATCCTGAGAAAATTCGAATCTGTAGAAGATCAAATGTGGGAGCTGTCGAGCCCCAGCGAGGCTGCGATAGCGGTGGGTCAGGCTACGAAAGTGTTGCCTGTTCCGGCGCCATCGCAGCCTCGCCGGGGCTCGACAGCTCCCACACTGGATCGGTGTCGCTCTTACAAGCTCGGCAACAACTTCGCCGGCACCAGCTCGTTCAGGCAACGCGTTGCCAGCAGCTCACTGGCGGCATTGATGTCCGGCGCAAAGAAGCGGTCCTTCTCATAAAACGCAACTTTGCTGCGCAGGATCCCGCGCGCCTTTTCCAGCGCCGGCGAGGTTTTCAAGCCATTGCGCAGGTCCAGGCCCTGGCAAGCCGCCAACCATTCCACCGCCAGCACACCGCGGGTGTTCTCGGCCATTTCCCACAGGCGCTTGCCCGCCGCCGGAGCCATCGACACGTGGTCTTCCTGGTTGGCTGACGTCGGCAGGCTGTCGACGCTATGGGGATGCGCCAGTGCCTTGTTCTCGCTGGCCAATGCCGCCGCCGTCACCTGGGCGATCATGAAGCCGGAGTTCACACCGCCATTGCCCACCAGGAATGGCGGCAGTTGCGACATGTGCTTGTCCATCATCAACGAGATGCGACGTTCGCTCAGGGAGCCGATTTCCGCGATGGCCAGCGCCATGTTGTCCGCCGCCATGGCCACCGGTTCGGCGTGGAAGTTGCCACCGGAAATCACGTCACCTTCAGCCGCAAACACCAGCGGGTTATCCGACACGGCGTTGGCTTCCACCACCAGCACTTCGGCCGCCTGGCGGAACTGGGTCAGGCAGGCGCCCATGACTTGTGGCTGGCAACGCAGGGAGTACGGGTCCTGGACCTTGTCGCAGTTCTCGTGGGATTGCGACACTTCGCTGCTTTCACCCAGCAGGGCGCGATACGCGGCCGCAGAGTCGATCTGGCCGCGTTGGCCCCGGGCAGCGTGAATGCGTGCGTCGAACGGCGAGCGCGAACCCAGCACGGCTTCCACCGTCAGGGCGCCACAGGCCAGGGCACCGGCGAACAGATCTTCGCCCTCGAACAGCCCACGCAATGCATAAGCGGTGGAAACCTGGGTGCCGTTGAGCAGCGCCAGGCCTTCCTTGGCCGCCAGGGTCAGCGGCGTCAGGCCGGCAACTTTCAGCGCTTCGGTAGCTTCCAGCCATTCGCCTTTGTAGCGGGCCTTGCCTTCGCCCAGCAGCACCAGCGACATGTGGGCCAATGGTGCCAAGTCACCGGAGGCGCCCACCGAACCTTTCAGTGGAATGTGCGGGTAGACCTCGGCATTGATCAGGGCGATCAGCGCGTCGATGACCTGCCGGCGAATCCCGGAAAAGCCCCGGCTCAGGCTGTTGACCTTGAGCACCATGACCAGCCGTACCAGCGCATCGCTGATGGGCTCACCGACGCCGGCGGCGTGGGACAGCACCAGGGAACGCTGGAGGTTTTCCAGGTCTTCGCTGGCAATGCGGGTCGAGGCCAGCAGGCCGAAACCGGTGTTGATGCCGTAGGCGGTGCGGTTCTCGGCGAGAATCTGCTCCACACAGGCGACACTGGCTTCGATCTGGGCCGAGGCGCTGTCATCCAGACTGAGGGTTACCGGCTGCTGGTAGATGGCCCGCAGTTGGGCAAGGCTCAGTTGGCCTGGAATCAGGTTTAGCGCAGTCACATTCATGCTCCTTTTGAGAGTGTTGTTAACTACCAGTCGCTCCGGATGCTTCCGTTATCCGCCGCTGTGCTCTTTTAGAGGATCAGTCGGCTTGGCACGCTGGTTATTGTTGGGAAAAGGTCAGTGCAAATTCGGTAGCGTGCGTTGCAGTAAATCGGCGTCCTTGAGCAACGCGGCGGTGGCTGCGATGTCTGGCGCCAGCCAGCGGTCCTGGTCGTAGGCCGGGACGTGTTCGCGCAGCAAACGCCAGGCGGCATCGGTGCCGGCGCCGAAGCGTTGCTCCTGGAGGAACTCGAACGCCTGGGCCGCCAGCAAGTACTCGATGGCGAGGATCTGGGTGACGTTTTCCAGCACCGAATACAGCTTCAGCGCGGCGTTGGTGCCCATGCTCAGGTGGTCTTCCTGCAGGCCCGAGGTGACGAAGTTGTCGAGCACCGCCGGTTGCGCCAACTGGCGGTTTTGCCCGCACAGCGAGGCGGCGACGTACTGCACGATCATCATCCCGGAGTTGACCCCGGGGTTGCTCACCAGGAACGCCGGCAAACCACTGACGTGCGGGTTGATCAGACGGTCCAGGCGACGCTCGGCGATGGAGCCGATTTCGGCCATGGCGATGGCCAGCATGTCTGCCGCCAGGGCCACGGACTGCCCGTGGGGATTGGCCTGGGACACCACGCGGTAGCTGTCTGGCGTGCCGAGCACCAGCGGGTTATCGGTGGCACCGTTGAGTTCGGTTTCGATCTGCCGGGTGGCGTGTTCCAGTTGGTCGCGGGCCGCGCCGTGCACCTGGGGAATCGAACGGATGCTCAGGGCGTCCTGGGTACGAATGCCTTTGCTGCTGGCGATCACTTCGCTGCCGTCCAGCAACGCGCGCAGGTTGATGCCCACTTGCTGCATGCCCGGGTGCGGCTTGAGCGCGATGATTTCTTCGTCGAAGGCGTCGATCTGGCCGCGCTGGCCTTCGAAGCTCATGGCACCGATCACATCGGCCCATTGCAGCAGGCGGTGCGCATCGGCCAGGGCCAGGCTGCTGAGGCCGGTCATGCACGGCGTGCCGTTGACCAGGCACAGCCCGTCCTTGGCACCGAGCACTACCGGCTGCAAACCTTCTTCAGCCAGCGCCTGGTGTGCGGGAACGATACGACCCCGATAGCTGACGTCGCCGACGCCGAGCAAGGCGACGCCAATGTGCGCCATGTGGGTCAGGTAACCCACGGACCCCTGGGACGGCACTTGCGGCGTGATGCCATGGTTGAGCAGCCCCAGCAGCGAATGCACCACCTGCGGATGCAAGCCGGATTTGCCGTGGCTGTAGTTAATGATTGCCGCACAAATGATCGCGCGGGTTTGCTCCACACTCAGTGGCGCACCGACGCCGCAGGCATGGCTGAGCAGGGTATTGCGCGACAGCCGGCTCAGTTGTTCGTCCTTGAGCGACACGTTGCACAAGGCACCCAGGCCGGTGTTGATGCCGTAGGCGCGCTCGCCGCTGGTGACGATGCGCTGGACGATGGCCTGTGCATTGTCGATGCGAGCCCAGGCCTGGCCCGAGAGTTCGAGGATCGCACCGTGGCGAGCCACGGCGACCACGTCCTGCCAACGCATCGGGGCGTCGGCGATGATGATTTTTTCAGCCTGGGACATCGTTGACCTCTTCATGAAATTCGCAATTGTTGTGCAGCTTCACTGGCCTCATCGCAAGCGAGCCAGCTTCCACAGGGGAAACGCATTCCAAATGTGGGAGCTGGCTTGCCTGCGATAGCGTCAGCCAACTCACCACAAATACCGGATCAAACCACCGCCACCCGCCGCTGGACAAACCGGTTCACGTACTCATCCGCCGGTGAATGCAAAATCTCGCGGGGCGTGCCGACCTGGATCAGCTTGCCGTCCTTGAGGATCGCAATGCGGTTGCCGATGCGCACCGCCTCATCGAGGTCGTGGGTAATGAACACGATCGTCTTGTGCAGGGTCTTTTGCAGCTCCAATAACTGGTCTTGCATCTCGGCACGGATCAGCGGGTCGAGCGCACCGAACGCCTCGTCCATCAGGATGATGTCGGTGTCGGCCGCCAGCGCCCGGGCCAGGCCTACACGCTGACGCATGCCGCCGGAAAGTTGATGCGGGTATTTGTTTTCATAGCCCTTGAGGCCCACGGTTTCGATCCAGTGCAGCGCACGCTCGGCGCACACTTGCCTGGTTTCGCCACGCACTTTCAGGCCGTAGGCAACGTTGTCCAGCACACTCTTGTGAGGCAGCAGGCCAAAGCTCTGGAACACCATGCTGATCTTGTGCCGGCGGAATTGGCGCAAGGCTTCCATGTCCAGTTGCAGGATGTCTTCACCGTCCACCAGGATCGCACCGCTGGTAGGGTCGATCAGCCGGTTGAAGTGACGCACCAGGGTCGACTTGCCGGAGCCCGACAGCCCCATGATCACGAAGATTTCACCGGTGTCGACGCTCAGGGACAGGTCGTTCACACCCACCACGCAACCAGTCTCGGCCAGCACCTCGTCCTTGCTCTTGCCCTGGCCAATCAACGCCAGTGCATCCTTGGAGCGGTTGCCGAAAATCTTGAATACGTTTTTGACTTCAATTTTGCTGACAGTAGTCATTTGCTCGCCTCATGCCGTGGACGACCATAGGCTTGCGTAATGCGGTCGATGACCACGGCAAGAATCACGATCGCCAGACCGGCTTCAAGGCCGCGTCCAACGTTGAGGGTCTGGATGCCCACCAGTACATCTTCACCCAGGCCACGGGCGCCGATCATCGAGGCGATCACCACCATCGACAGGGCCATCATGGTGGTCTGGTTGATCCCGGCCATGATGCTCGGCAGGGCCAGCGGCAGTTGCACGCCGAACAGTTGCTGCCAGCGGTTGGCACCGAAGGCGTTGATCGCTTCCATGACTTCACCGTCCACCTGGCGAATGCCCAGGTCGGTGAGACGAATCAGCGGCGGTGCGGCGTAGATCACCGTGGCGAAAATCGCCGGGACCTTGCCCAGGCCGAACAGCATCAACACCGGGATCAGGTACACGAAGCTGGGCATGGTCTGCATGATGTCCAGCAGCGGCATCAGCACCGAACGCAGGCGGTTGCTGCGGGCCGACAGAATCCCCAGGGGAATGCCGATCAGCACCGAGATCACCGTGGCCACCATCATCAGCGCCAGGGTTTGCATCAGCTTGTCCCACAGCCCGACCGCGCCCACCAGAAACAGCAGGCCGACGATCACGACGGTGGTGAACCACTTGCGAGTGGCATGCCAGGCAATACCGCCGACAATCAGCAACATCAACCACCAGGGCGCTGCGCGCAGCAAACCTTCCAGGTTAACGATGGCCCACAGCAACGTATCGGAGATGTGCCGGAACACATCGCCGTAGTTGGTCACCAGCGCATCGACCCAACTGTTGACCCAGTCGGCGATGGAAAACGTAAAACTCTCAGGAAACATAGTGTGCTCTCGATCCAGTGGATTGTGGCCGGGCGCCCGGTTGCCTGTGGCGGCAACCGGAAACGCTCAACCTACAAGGCCGCGTCGATTTTCTTGGCTGCGTTGTCGCTCACCATGCGTGCCAGAGTTCAGGATGTCCCTTGAGGAAAGTTTTCGCCAGTTTTGCTGTTTCAATTCGCTGTTTGTCATGCGTACCGGGTTCTGGTTAAGCAGGTTGAGCAGCGGCGCCCTGCACATCGGGCAGCACGAGGCGCTCAGGAATCGGGCTGTGCCATTTTTTCGCAGCCCAGTAGTACAACGCCGCCGGCACCACCAGGCCGATGATCCACGAGATATCGGTGTCGCCCAGGCTCGCGACCAGTGGGCCGGTGTAGAAATGCGTCGAGATGAACGGCATCTGAATCAGCACGCCGAACACGTAGATGCTGATGCCCATCAGGTTCCAGCGACCGTAGCGACCGTTGGGGTTGGACAGGGCCGGGATGTCATAGCGCTCTTTGGTGATGCAGTAGAAGTCCACCAGGTTGATCGCACTCCAGGGCGTGAAAAACGCCAGCAGGAACAGGATGAACGCGGAGAAATCCTTGAGGAACGAGTCCTTGCCCAGCAACGCCAGCGCGGCGGCAATCGACACCATCACGAAGATGTACAACAGCCGCGTGCCACTGCCGATATGCCGGCTGCCACGGAAACCACTGATGATTGTCGCGATCGACATGAAGCTGCCGTAGGCGTTGAGGGTGGTGACGGTGACCTTGCCGAAGGCGATGCTGAAATACAGCAGCGCCGCGACGATCCCGGTGCCGCCCAGGCCGACGATAAACGACACTTCGTGGTGAGCGAATTGCGAGCCTGCCAGGGCTGCCGCAAACACACCGAACACCATCGAAGCCTGCGCGCCGATCACCGAACCGAGGCCCACGGCCCAGAAGGTTTTCGAGGCCTGCGTGCTGCGCGGCAAGTAGCGCGAGTAGTCCGCCACATACGGGCCGAACGCAATCTGCCAGGACGCCGAGAGGGAAATCGCCAGCAAGAAACTGCTGAGGGAAAAATGCTTGTTGCCCAGCAACGCACCGATGTCGTTGCCGGCCAGCAGCCTGTAGAACAAGTACACGAAGGCAACCACCCCCAGCACGCTGGCGATGCGACCGATGCCGTGGATCACCCGGTAGCCGAAGATCGTAAACACCATGATCAGCCCCGCGAACAACACGATGCCGACCCAGTCTTCAACGTGAAGCAACTGCGCCACCGCCTGCCCCGCCAGCAATGAGCCGCTGGCGGAAAAACCGATGTACATCAGGCACACCAGCACCAGTGGAATCACCGCGCCATACACGCCGAACTGCACGCGGCTGGAGATCATCTGCGGCAAGCCCAGTTGCGGGCCTTGCGCCGCATGCAGGGCCATGACGCCACCGCCCAGCAGTTGACCGATCAACAGACCGATCAACGACCAGAACACATCACCGCCCAGCACCACGGCCAGGGCCCCGGTGACGATCGCAGTGATTTGCAGGTTGGCACCCAACCACAGGGTGAACTGACTCAATAGACGGCCGTGTCTTTCCGCTTCCGGGATGTAGTCGATCGAACGCCTTTCGATCAACGGGGTGGTGCTTGCACGAGCGTCTTTTACTGCCATTTATGTTCAACCTCTGATGGATTGTTTTTGGGTGAAACGCAGATCACATGTGGGAGCGGGCTTGCTCGCGAAAGCGATGGGTCAGCTAACGACTTCAGTGACTGATACACCGCATTTGCGAGCAAGCTCGCTCCCACATTAGTTATTTGATCATCGGGAGATTGAGGCCCTGCTCTTTGGCGCAGTCGATGGCGATCTGGTAGCCCGCATCCGCATGACGCATCACGCCGGTCGCCGGGTCGTTGTGCAGCACGCGCGCGATACGCTCGGCGGCTTCGTCGGTACCGTCGCAGACAATCACCATGCCCGAGTGCTGGGAGAAGCCCATGCCGACGCCGCCGCCGTGGTGCAACGAAACCCAGGTCGCGCCGCTGGCGGTGTTGAGCAGGGCGTTGAGCAGTGGCCAGTCGGACACGGCGTCGGAACCGTCCTGCATCGATTCGGTTTCACGGTTGGGGCTGGCCACCGAGCCGGAGTCCAGGTGGTCGCGGCCGATCACGATGGGTGCCGACAGCTCGCCGCTGCGCACCATTTCGTTGAATGCCAGGCCGAGCTTGGCGCGCTGGCCCAGGCCAACCCAGCAGATACGCGCCGGCAGGCCCTGGAAGCTGATGCGCTCGCGGGCCATGTCCAGCCAGTTGTGCAGGTGCGCGTCGTCCGGGATCAGCTCTTTGACTTTGGCGTCGGTCTTGTAGATGTCTTGCGGGTCGCCCGACAGCGCAGCCCAACGGAACGGGCCGATGCCACGGCAGAACAGCGGACGGATGTAGGCCGGGACGAAACCCGGGAAGTCGAAGGCGTTTTCCACGCCCACTTCTTGCGCCATCTGACGGATGTTGTTGCCGTAGTCGAACGTCGGGATGCCTTGTTTCTGGAACTCGAGCATGGCTTTGACGTGCACGGCCATCGACTGCTTGGCAGCCTTGATCACTTCGGCCGGTTCGGTCTTGGCGCGGGCGCGGTATTCGTCCCAGGTCCAGCCGGCGGGCAGGTAGCCGTTGAGCGGGTCGTGGGCGCTGGTCTGGTCGGTGACCATGTCCGGGCGCACGCCGCGCTTGACCAGTTCCGGAAGGATTTCAGCGGCGTTGCCCAGCAACGCGATGGAGATCGCCTGGCCGGCCTTGGTGTATTTGTCGATGCGCGCCAGGGCGTCGTCGAGGTCGGTGGCTTGTTCGTCGACGTAGCGGCTGCTCAGGCGGAAGTCGATGCTGACCTGCTGGCATTCGATGTTCAGCGAGCAGGCACCGGCCAGGGTCGCGGCCAGTGGCTGGGCGCCGCCCATGCCGCCGAGGCCGGCAGTCAGGACCCAACGGCCCTTGAGGTCATCGTTGTAGTGCTGGCGACCGGCTTCGACGAAGGTTTCGTAGGTGCCCTGCACGATGCCCTGGCTGCCGATGTAGATCCAGCTGCCGGCGGTCATCTGGCCGTACATGGCCAGGCCCTTGGCATCCAGTTCGTTGAAATGCTCCCAGCTCGCCCAGTGCGGCACCAGGTTGGAGTTGGCGATCAGCACGCGCGGGGCGTTGCTGTGGGTCTTGAACACGCCGACGGGTTTGCCGGATTGCACCAGCAGGGTTTCGTCGTCGTTGAGGTTGGTCAGGCTCTCGACGATCTTGTCGTAGCATTCCCAGTTACGTGCCGCACGGCCGATGCCGCCGTACACCACCAGTTCTTTCGGATTTTCGGCAACCTGCGGGTCGAGGTTGTTCATCAACATGCGTAGCGGCGCTTCAGTCAGCCAGCTTTTGGCGGTCAGCGTGTTGCCGCGTGCGGCACGGATTTCAACGTCACGGTATTGGGTAGGCTTGGTCACAAAAAAATCCTCAACGATCAATGCGCGAACATTGATGGGTGCGAAGAGGAAGTTCATGGACTCTTACGCACACATCTTTACTTGTACATACAAGCATATGCAATCAAGCGGCCAACTTTGCGCGCAAGGTTTGAAGATTTTTCCGGGACGAGGGTGGAAGCCTTGGAAAACAAGGCTTCGCAGCATGATGAATTTTCTTACGGGGGATTTTTACAGTGCGGGAGACTTGTCATCGAGGCAGGGCTTTGCGCCATGCTGGGGCGTTCGGTAACAAGTTGGTGCGGGAAGAGGGAAACAAAATGTGGGGGAAGAAACCCCCACCTGTTCAGGCGGCGGCAGTCAATTCGATAACGCAGCAACGGCCAGTCACGCTGACGTCCAGCAGGCCGGTGTTACCGTCCAGTTGCAGGCAGTCGTGACGGTTCAGCCGCTCACCGAGCACCTTCACTTCATCGGCCACGCTGAACACCAGCACGGTGTGCGCGGCACTGAAGAAACGCTGCGTGCCGTCCATCCATTGCAACCGCGCTTGATAGCGCTGCGGCGAATAGATGAGGTTGAAATCGCGGATCGGCCCGCCGATCAAGCGGCAGGACACCTGGCTGTCACCCTTGAACGGGAATGGCTGCAGCGGTAACAACCCGAGCTGTTCCTCGCCATCCACCGTCAGCACCATGCCCGAGCCTTGCAGCACGGTGATAATGCGCTGGTACCCGGCAAAGGTGGAGAACCCGCCCGACTCGGCGATATCGGCAATCGACAGGCGCCAGCCGAAACCGTCCAGGCCCTCCCCCGCGTCACGGGTGATTTCTTCAGTGCTGCCGCCACCGTTTTTCCACGGCATGCGAATGTAATCGGTAGCGCGCCAGACTTTCATCGAACTCATTTACTGAAACGTCCTTCCAGGCTATGACGGGAACCGGGGTGGATCAAACGTGCGGCCGTGACCGGCTGGCGGCCAGACCAGGTGCGGCGGCGAATCAGCAGGCACGGCTCGCTGGTTTCGATTTGCAGCAGCTTGCATTCGTCGGCGTCGGCCAGGATCGCCTCGACCACGTGCTCGCCTTCGGTCAGCGGCGCCACCTGGTTGAGGTAGGCATAGGGCGTTTGCTGGGTGAAATCCTGCTGCAGGTATTCCGGTGCTACCAGGGCGTTGACGAAACGGTCTTCGATTTGCACCGGAATGTCGTTTTCGTAGTGCACGATCAACGAGTGGAACACCCGCCCGCCTTCGCGCATTTCCAGCGCGACGGCGCGCTCGGAGCCGGCGGCTTCTTCACCGAGGGTAATGACCTTGCACGTATGGCGATGACCGCGGGAGGCGATCTCATCGGCAATGTTGTGCACTTCAAACAGCGCCGACTGGCTCTTGGGCTCGGCGACAAAGGTGCCCACACCTTGCATGCGTACCAGCAGGCCTTCAGCAGTCAACTCGCGCAGGGCGCGGTTGATGGTCATGCGGCTGAAGCCCAACTGGTTGACCAGTTCGCTCTCCGAAGGCACGCGATAATGCGGCGGCCAGTTGCCGTTGAGAATCTGCTGGCTGATCATCTGTTTGACGCGGGCATACAAGGGCGCCGGACTTTCGTCCATGTGGGCAGCCAGTGGAGACTTGGCGGGCGGAGTCGACACAGGAAATCCTTGTAGGTGAAAAAGAAGCATAGCTTGCCGGAGTTTACCGAGCAGGCAAACGTCTGTATATGTATATACAAATAAACACACGACTGGGGTGCCTGAATCATGTCCGCTTTCTTTGCCGAACGCGCGCTGCTGCCTAATGGATGGGCCAACGATGTACGTCTTGAAGTCAGCGCCGATGGCCTGCTGACCAAGGTTGAGCCCAATGCCAGTGCAGACGGTGCCGAACGGCTCAGGGGCCCCGTGCTGGCGGGCATGCCGAACCTGCATTCCCACGCTTTCCAGCGCGCGATGGCCGGGCTGGCGGAAGTGGCCGGCAACCCGAATGACAGTTTCTGGACCTGGCGCGACCTGATGTATCGGATGGTCGGCAAGATCCGCCCCGACCAGTTGCAGGTCATCGCGCGCCAGTTGTATATCGAAATGCTCAAGGCCGGCTACACCTCGGTGGCCGAATTTCACTACGTGCACCACGACGTCAGCGGCCAGCCCTATGCCGACCCTGCGGAGCTGTCGCGGCAAATCAGCCAGGCGGCCGCCAGCAGCGGTATCGGCCTGACGTTGTTGCCGGTGCTCTACAGCCACTCCGGTTTCGGCGGCCAGGCACCCAATGAAGGCCAGCGCCGCTTTATCAACAGCACCGAAAATTACCTGAGCCTGCAATCACGCCTGCAACCGATTCTGGCCGCGCAACCGGCACAACGGCTGGGCCTGTGTTTCCACTCGCTGCGCGCCGTCACACCGCAACAGATCAGCGAAGTGCTGGCCGCCAGCGACAAGGCGTGCCCGGTGCATATCCACATCGCCGAGCAGCAGAAGGAAGTCGACGACTGCCTGGCCTGGAGCGGCCAGCGCCCGCTGCAATGGTTGTATGACCATGTTGAAGTGGATCAGCGCTGGTGCCTGGTGCACGCCACCCACGCCAATCCGGAAGAAGTGACGTTGATGGCCAGGAGCCGGGCGATTGCCGGGTTGTGCCTGACCACTGAAGCCAACCTGGGCGACGGGATTTTCCCGGCGGTGGACTTCCTGGCCCAGGGCGGGCGCATGGGGATTGGTTCCGACAGCCATGTATCACTGAGCGTGGTGGAAGAATTGCGCTGGCTGGAATATGGGCAGCGGCTGCGGGACCAGCGGCGCAACCGGCTGTATCGCAGCGATCAGCCGATGGTTGGGCGTACGCTGTTCGATGCCGCGCTGGACGGCGGTGCCGAAGCGTTGGGGCAGCCGATTGGGCGTCTGGAAGTTGGCAAGCGTGCGGACTGGCTGGTGCTGGACGGCAACGATCCGTACCTGGCAACAGCGAACGAAGACGGGATCCTCAATCGCTGGTTGTTTGCCGGTGGTGATCGCCAGGTGCGCGACGTGCTGGTCAACGGGAAGTGGGTGGTGCGCGACGGGCATCACGCCGCCGAAGAAGACAGCAGCCGGGCGTTTACCCAGGTCCTGCGGGATTTGCTGGGCTGACAGACGACACATAACAAATGTGGGAGCGGGCTTGCTCGCGAAAGCAGTGGATCAGTCAATACATCTGGTGACTGTCACACCGCCTTCGCGAGCAAGCCCGCTCCCACATTGGATTGGCGCTGTTTCGTATTACTGCGAGGTCTTCGCCATCTGCTTGTCCGACGCACGCCAGATCAAACGCGTGGTGTCATACCCCTGCTGCCGCGCCCTGCTCAGCAGGTCTTCGCGGGTGTCGGCGCTGACCGTCGGCGTGCGCGACAGCAACCACATGTAGCGCCGGCTCGGGCTGCCGACAATGGCGGTCTTGTAGTCATCGCTGACGTACAGCACCCAGTAATCGCCCTTGGCCACGCCCGGCAACAGCGAGGTGAACCAGTTATTGAATTCGACCCACAGTTTGTCGGTCTTGCCGGCGACCTGCGGCGTTGCGGTGCCCTTGGCTTCCTGCCACTTCCACTCAGGGGTCAGGCAGCGGTTGAACACCGACATGTTGCCATCGGGCAACAGCGTGTAGCGGGCTTCGGACTGCGCACAATTGCGCTGGAAGTACATCGGCAAACGGGCCAACTCATACCAGGTGCCCTGGTAACGCTTGAGGTTGACGCTGCCAACAGTCTTGGGTTGCAGATCATCGCCAGAATGGCTGGCGCAGCCCGCCAAAAACAGGCTGGCGCAGAGGTATAGAACGAAACGCATCATGTTGTTTTTCTCCCGCAGGCTTTCGCCCCGGTTTACTTCAGGCCTTGCCCGGAAAAAATCAGTACTTTGTCACCGGCATATTGCACGCTGATAAAGCTGTTTTTATCGCCCCAGGTGCAACTGGACATACCCAGCGCGCCAGAACAATCAGTCGGCTTGCCCAACAACGACTCCACCTCGGCCTTTGGCATGCCGGCCGACAGTTTTGCGTAATTTTCTTGAGTGACCTTGCTGCAAGCGGCCAGAAGCACGCAAAACGACAACAGGGCGAGACGGCGTAACGACATGGAAAAACTCCTGGAGAGACGAAGCAGCTTGGGGGTCTGCCAGAAGCTTAGAAGGGAAAAGAGGTGTCTGGTTCCCGACGAGCGAAAACAAAAAAGCCCCGAAAACGCTGAAACGTTTCGGGGCTTTTGCTTACCGCAAGGACTTACGCCTTGTGGTAGCCGGTCACACGCTCAACTTCTTCCTTCGAACCCAGGAACACCGCCACGCGCTGGTGCAGGCCTTCAGGCTGGATGTCGAGGATGCGCTGGTGGCCGTCGGTGGACGCACCGCCCGCCTGCTCAACCAGGAACGACATCGGGTTGGCTTCGTACATCAGGCGCAGCTTGCCCGGCTTGGACGGCTCGCGGCTGTCGCGTGGGTACATGAACAGGCCACCACGGGTCAGGATGCGGTGCACGTCGGCAACCATCGCAGCCACCCAGCGCATGTTGAAGTTCTTCTTCAACGGGCCTTCCTCGCCGGCCATCAACTCACCCACATAGCGGGTAACCGGCTCTTCCCAGTGACGCTGGTTGGACATGTTGATTGCAAATTCCTGGGTGGACGCAGGAATGGTGATGTCTTCGTGGGTGAGCACGAAGCTGCCCATTTCGCGGTCCAGGGTGAAGCCCTTGACGCCGTCGCCCAGGGTCAGCACCAGCATGGTCTGTGGGCCGTAGATCGCGTAACCGGCAGCTACCTGCTCGGTGCCCGGCTGCAGGAAGGCCTTTTCGTTCAGGGCTTCGTTCTGGCTCAGGTATTCGTTCGGGCAACGCAGTACCGAGAAGATGGTGCCGACTGGCGCGTTGATGTCGATGTTCGACGAACCGTCCAGCGGGTCGAATACCAGCAGGTATGCGCCTTTCGGGTATTTGCCCGGGATCTGGTAGGCATTGTCCATTTCTTCGGACGCCATGCCGGCCAGGTGACCGCCCCACTCGTTGGCTTCGAGCAGGATTTCGTTGGAGATCACGTCAAGCTTCTTCTGCACTTCGCCTTGTACGTTTTCAGTGCCCATGCTGCCCAGGACACCACCCAGCGCGCCTTTGGACACGGCGTGGCTGATTTCCTTGCAAGCACGCGCCACCACTTCGATAAGGAAGCGCAGATCGGCAGGCGTGTTGTTGCTGCGGGTCTGCTCGATCAAATAGCGACTCAGGGTAACGCGGGACATGGAAGGCTCCGGAAATGGGGGGCTAAAAACCCGCGCAGTTTAACGCGAGTCGGGGCGTATTTCCTCCTATCAGAGGATTTAAACCCAATAGAGTTCATGGACTTTATTTAACGTGCCACCGGTGGCTTGCGCAGCAAACTGTAGGCCATGGCGCCCAGGGCCGCCACACCGAGCAGCAGCACGGCCCAAAGACCGAGCTTTTTCCAGTTCGGCCCGGCAACAACCGGGGCCGCGACCGCAGCCGATGTGACCACCGCCTCGCCCGCCACTTTGGCCTGCCCAAGCCCCGCGAGACGTTCGGCGCTGTAGTCCGGAATCAGGGTCGACAGCGGCAAGTTCGCGCCTTTCACCGACGGATTGCCGAGCACAAGGGTGAACGGTGGCTCGCCCCGCGCCAGGAACACCAACTGCGTGGCCCGCACCGCAAAGCTCAAGGTCGGCGCCTCCACGCCCAGGCCACCCCCACGCTCGTCCACGTCGAGCTTGAGCTGCGCAACAGCCTGGCCCGGCAACTGCAGTTCGTTCTGTAAAACGTCCTGGCCATTTTGTGTCAACCGGTAGAGCAAACCGCTGCTCATGGGCTGCCAGGCCTGATTACTTTCCCGGCGGCCCGACAAGGTGACCGGCGCCAGGCTGTTGGGTTGGCTCAAGTCGATTCGCAAGCGTTCGACGTTCAGTGCGTTGGGTAACTGCCAGCTGTATTCCCCGGCCTTGAGCCGGCTGCCCGACAACGGCTGCGACCACACCAGCGGCAACGGCAGGTTGTGGGCGCTGACACTCTCCAACTGCGCCGACGTCAGCGCCGGTGCCGCCTGGCCTTTCCACAGCAGACGCAGATACCGCGCCGACTGCCCCGGCAAACTCACTTCATGCTGCTCGACGCGCTCATCGGCAAACGACAACCGCGCCACCTGCCCTTCGCCCCAGGCGCGCCAGTGCTGCAAGTCGTCGCTGGCTTCGATGCTGAAACGCTGGAAGCCGTCGCGCTCGCTCGTCCAGTCGAGGATCAGTTGCTGCAACGGGGCCTTGATCGCACTCGCATCGAGCAGCCAGCCGCGCAGCACTTCTTCGCCGGCCTCCAGTTGGCTCGGCGGCTGCACTTGCACCAGCGTGCCGGTGGACGTGGATTGCACACGCACGCTGGGCACGGCTTCGGAGGAGTCAGCCGCAGCGTACAACGGGAACCACTTCACGTTGGACAGGCTGCGGCTTTCGGTGCTTTGCGCCGACTGCCGCGCCAGTGCGTAAGCCTGGGGCTCGCCAGCGGCGTTGAACACCCGCACATCACCCAGGTCGGCCTGACGGGCGCTCAATTGCACCGCCAGCGGCAGTTCCAGGCGGTACCACGGGCCTTCGCCACTGACCGTCAGCGGCACACGCGTGGTGAAATCGGCGGGCGTCTCCTGGGCCCAGGCCGATAACGTCGTGCACAACCCCAACAGCGCCACACTCAGCTTGCCCATCAAGAGGCCACTCCTTCAGTTTCAACCACCGGCTCGGGGCGCCTGGGCGGCAGCGGGGCGAAATAGCCCACCACCAGCAACAGCCCGCCCACACCGATAAACGATACGATCCGCGCCAGCCCGCCGCGGTTGCTCAATTCGACGAAGAACAATTTGGCCACCACCACGGCAATCAATGCCGCACCGATCAGCCACACCTCACGCCGGTGACGCAGATGGCCGCCTATCATCAGGCTCAGGGCAATCAGGGTCCACACGATCGACAGCCCGGCCTGCACCAGCATCGACTCCAGCAACGCATCCAGATGGAACGGCACGCCACCCCAGTGATGAGCCGTGCGCATCACCAGCGCAGTGAAGAAGGCGAACAACGAGACACCGGCGACCGCCTGAGCGACCAGTTCGGCGCGCGGGCCGCGTTGCGGTGCGGCACTGCGGGACCACAGGTACACACCCAGCAGCGCGAATAGCAATCCAATATCCAGCGGGTTGAGCAGCGGCACATACGGCAGCGGCTCGGCGGTGCCGTCGCTGAAGATATTCGCCAGCCAGAACCAGCCGAGCATCAACACCGCCAGCGGCAACGCGGCATACAACCGGTACTCGCGCGGGTACGCCGACACCGGCCACGGCCAACTGCGCGGCGCGGCGGCCAGCACCAGGTACAGGCTTGGCAGAATCGCCCAGCCCAGCCAGCGCCAGGCGTTGTATTCCTCGGACAGCAACAACAGGCCGTAGCGCAACTCCAGCGCCAGCATACCGATCAGCAGCCAGCAGCCGAGTACGTGCGCGGCGCCCAGGGCTTTTTCCGGGATGACCAACGCCAGGCGCCGCAGCGACACGAAATGCACCGCAAATACCGCTACCCACGCCAGCCAGGCGAAGTCCGCCGCCGGGTGATAACGCGAGCCCCACGAGCCTAGCAACACCACGCCCGCCGCCGGCATCAACAGCGTGCACAGCAAGCCCAGCGACGCCCATTGCAGCCTCAGGGCCAATACCGCCCAGATCGCCACACTCACCGCCGCTACCGCCAACAGCCAGGTGCCTTGCAGCATCGACGGTGCAAACCGCAGCACTTCGCTGACCAACGCCAGCGTCCACCAACCCGCACCCCACACCAGCAGCACGTCGGACAGCCGCTGCAAGCTCAACGCCTCGAACACCGGCGCATGAGGCCTGCGCTGCAAGCGCCAGGCACCGACCAGCGCCGCCAGCCCGAGCACCATTGGCGTCCAGAAACCGCTATGGCCCAAAGGACGCAAACCCTCGCTGGTCAGCGGCCCGAGCAGGTCCGGCACCGCGATCAGGAACGAAGCGCCGCCGATCACTTGCAGCAACAACCCGAAGACAAAACTGACGCGCTGTTGCAGGTACAGGCTCAGCCAGATGATCAACAAACCACTGGCCGCCCACACGCCGCTGGCGGTCTCCCAAGGCAGCACAAACAGCACCGCCAGGTTGATCAGCACCAACCCGGCGAGCAACACCACCGACAGGCCACGCAACAACCGCACATCGCTGCGCACCATGGTGTCCCGCGCGGCCAGCAGCATGCCGCCGATCAATGCCAGGCCAATCAGCGATGCGGTGAGCAAGCCGCTCCAGCCCGCACTGAACACCGCGCCTGAATCAGCCCCCGCTTGCAGGCGCAGCAGGAACAGCGCACCACCCAGCAGTTGCACGGCAAACGCGGTGAAGAGGAACGTACGCGAGCCGATGCGCAGGCCCACCAGCAAGGTCGCAAGACCGGCAAGCGCCCAACTGATGGCCGTGCCTTGGGTCCACAGCAGCAACGGTGCGAGCAGGTACAAGAAGCCCAGGCCCACACTGGCCAATACCGGCAAGCCTCGACGCTCCCACTGCGCCGCGTGCTCCACCGGCGCCTTGCGCAACTGGTCGAAACTGAACAGCAAGGCCGCCCCCAGCAACAACGCACCCAAGGGTGCACCGTCCAGCAGGCTGGTCTCGCCAATCCGCAATTCGCTGAGGAACGCCAGCGCCGAACCGACTTGCAACAGCAAGCCAAACGCCCGTGCCAAAGGCCGCTGCTGACGCAGGCCGAGCCAGAAAATCCCGGCGCCTTCCACGGCCCAGGCCGCCGCGGTCCAGCGTGCGTCGAGGCCCAACGGAATCGCCAGGCTGGCGAAGATCACACCCAGCGCCAGGCAAGTTTCCGCCAGCATCAAGGCGCGCCCGCCACTCAGCAAACGAGCCAGGCCCATATAGATAATGCCCAGGGCCAGCGCGCTGAACGCAGCGGCAAACTCCAGGTGCTGCACCAGCGCAAACTGCAAACCGAAGCCCACCAGCGGCGGACCGAACAGCATGCTGCCGTCGACATAATCGCCCTTGGCCGCCGACCAGCGCAGCAACGCGCCACGGCTGTCATCGTCCGGCGCGTCGCGCATCTCCAGCAACTTGCGCCGGGCGAACAACAGGCCGATGCCCAGGTACATCAGGAAAAATAGAATCAGGAACGGCTCGGTGCTCCACAGCAACTCCGGTGTATAGGAGCGCATGCCCCAGGCGAAGCCGATGCCGAAGGTGCCGACAAAACCGATCAAATTGAGCAGGCGCCAGGCCTTGAACCAGGCGATGGCGAGAATGCCTGCGTTGAGCAGGGCGAAATAGCTGAACAGCGCCACATGGTTGCCGGCGCCGGTGGACGTGAGGATCGGTGCCGCAAAACCGCCGAGGGCGGCGGCGCAGGCCAGGCCGAGGGCGTCCTGGGTAATCGCCAGGATCGCCGAGAAAACGGTGACCGCCACCAGCAAGCCGAGTGCCGCGCCGGGGTCGAGCAACGGGTGCAGGCGCATCGCGGCGAACACCGTGAGGTACAACACCGCAATGCCGGTGCCCTGCAGCATCAACCCGTAATTACTGTTGCGCAGCCGCAGCCACCAACCCAGACCCAGCAGTGCCAATGCGCAACCGGCGACACCTGCGTAACGCAACTCGATTGGCACCACCATGCCTTCAGTGGCATAGCGCAGCAGGAAGGCCAGGCCGAGGAACAACAACACCACGCCGACCCGCAGCACGGTGTTGCCACCGAACAGCCAGTTGCGGGCACCGCTGATTGCGCGCTCGATAAAGTTGGGGCCGCGAGGCACCGCAGGCGCGGCAGGTTGTTCAGGGATTTTCGCGCTCGGTTCGGCCCGCCACACATCAGCCGGCAATGGCTGGCTGGGTTCGGCCACCACGCTTGCGTAGGCGGGTTCCAGTTCGGCGGGTAATTCCCAGACGAGTTCGGGCGGCGCCGCTACCGGCAGCGGCTCTTCGACAAACACAGGTCCGGGGGTTTCAACGGCGGCAGGCCTTTCCAGCAAGGCCAGGCGTTGCTCGACCACTTTCAGGGCGTTGCGGGCAGACTCCAGCTGACGGCCTTGTTCCTCCGTACGCGAGGCGAGCATCGACAGGCGAATCGCCTGGCCAATGCCCAAACCGAGCAGCGCTCCAATGCCCGCATCACTGAACGACTCATCGAGCGTCCAGCCGAGCACCAGGCCAATCAGCATGAAAATCCATTGCATGGTCGATATCCCTAAGCAGCCCGAAGCGGGCAAAGGCGATGCTCAGTATATCGACACGGACCCCATGTGGGAGCGGGCTTGCTCGCGAAGGCGGTGGATCAGTCACAAATTTGTCGACTGACGCTGCGCTTTCGCGAGCAAGCCCGCTCCCACATTTTTTATTGCAGTGTCTAATCCAACGCTTTCCAGATTTCCGTCGCGTATTCGCGGATGGTCCGGTCCGACGAGAACCAGCCCATGCGCGCGGTATTGAGCACCGCCGAACGCCACCATTCCTTGGAGTCGTGCCAATGGGCCTCGACCCGCGCCTGGGCATCCCAGTAGGAATCGAAGTCGGCACAGACCAGGAAGCGGTCGTAGTCGATCAGCGAATCCACCAACCCGGCATAACGGCCCGGATCATCCGGTGAGAACACCCCGCCACGAATCGCTTGCAGCACATCATTCAAGCGATGGGACGCGGCGATCTCTGGCCCGGCGTTGAATTCGCCCGCGTGTTTGCGCGCTTCCACCTGCTGGGCGCTGAGGCCGAAGATGAACATGTGGTCGGCACCCACGCGCTCGTGCATCTCGACGTTGGCGCCGTCCATGGTGCCGATGGTCAGCGCGCCGTTGAGGCCGAATTTCATGTTGCTGGTGCCCGAGGCTTCAAAGCCGGCGGTGGAAATCTGCTCCGACAAGTCGGCCGCCGGAATGATGCTTTCCGCCAGGCTCACGTTGTAGTTGGGCAGGAATACCACCTTGAGCAACCCGCGCACGGTAGGGTCGTTGTTGACGGTACGGGCGATGTCGTTGGTCAGCTTGATGATCAGCTTGGCCTGGTGATAGCTGGCCGCGGCCTTGCCGGCGAAGATCTTCACCCGCGGCACCCAGTCGGTGCCCGGCTCGGCCCGGATCGCCTGGTACAGCGCGACGGTGTGCATCAGGTTCAGCAGCTGGCGCTTGTACTCGTGGATCCGCTTGACCTGCACATCGAACATCGCCGCCGGGTTGACCGAAATCCCCAGGCGCTCGTGAATGATGTCGGCCAGTGCCCGCTTACTGTGCAGGCGCTGTTCGGCGAAGGCCTTGCGAAAGGCTTGCTTCTCGGCAAACGGTTCCAGGTCTGCCAGGCGCTGTTCGGGGTTATCCAGCACGTCCGGGCCCAGTGCCTCCACCAGCATCGCCGTGAGCTTGGGGTTGGCCTGGTACAGCCAGCGGCGGAAGGTAATGCCGTTGGTTTTGTTGTTGATGCGGTCCGGGTAGAGCTTGTGCAGTTCGGAGAACACCGTGCTGCGCATCAGTTGCGTGTGCAGGCCGGATACGCCGTTGACACTGTGGGAGCCGAGGAACGCCAGGTTGCCCATGCGTACGCGGCGACCGTTGTCTTCTTCGATCAGCGAGACGGCACGCAGCACGTCGAAGTCATGGATGCCCTTGGCCCGCAGCGAGTCGATATGCTGGGCGTTGATCAGGTAGATGATCTGCATGTGCCGCGGCAGCATGCGCTCCATCAGGCCGACTGGCCAGGTTTCCAACGCCTCGGGGAGCAAGGTGTGGTTGGTGTACGACAGCGTTTCGACGGTGACGTCCCAGGCGGCATCCCACGGGATGTCGTGCAGGTCCACCAACTGACGCATCAACTCGGCCACCGCGATCGAGGGGTGAGTGTCGTTAAGCTGGATGGCCGCGTGCTCGCCCAGGCTCAATACCGAGCCGTGCATGTTCTTGTGGCGACGCAGCAGATCCTGCAACGAGGCGGAGACGAAGAAGTACTCCTGGCGCAGGCGCAGCTCCTGCCCTGCTTCGGTGCTGTCGGCCGGGTAAAGCACTCGGGAGATGCTTTCGGCGCGGGCCACTTCGGCGACGGCGCCCAGGTGGTCACCGGCGTTGAAGCGCTCCAGGTGCAGGTCTTCGACGGCCCGGGCGCGCCACAGGCGCAGGGTGTTGACGCTGGCGCCGCGCCAGCCGACGACCGGGGTGTCATACGCCACCGCGCGTACGGTTTCATTTGGCGACCAGACCTGGATCGACTTGCCGGACGCGTCCAGCACGGTTTCCACACCACCGCCAAAGCCGATCGGGTAGATCACTTCGGCGCGCTCGAACTCCCAGGGGTTGCCGAAATCCAGCCAGCGTTCGGTTTGCTCCTGCTGCCAGCCATCGACAATCGCCTGGCGAAACAGCCCGTGCTCATACCGAATGCCATAGCCATGGCCGGCAATACCCAGGGTCGACATGCTTTCCATGAAGCAGGCCGCCAGGCGGCCAAGGCCACCGTTGCCCAGGGCCGCGTCGGGCTCCAGCAGGCGAATGCGCTCCATGTCCACACCCAACTCGCTCATGGCCTCACGGGCCACGTCCAGCAAGCCAAGGTTGCTCAGGCTGTCGTAGAGCAGACGGCCGATCAGGAATTCCAGCGAGAGGTAATAGACCCGCTTCTGTCCCTTGCGGTAGATGTGCCGCGTGTGGTCCATCCAGTGGTCGACCATGTGGTCGCGGGCGGCCAGTGCGATGGCTTCAAACCAATCGTGGTCGAAGGCGTGGTCGGGGTCCTTGCCCACCGCATAGGTAAGTTTGGTCAAGACGGCATCGCGAAATGCGGCTACCTCTGCTTCTCGTACAAGCGGTTCCTGAGACATCGATGCGACCTCGGGCGAGATAGAAGGAGTTGCTAGAGCCTAGACGGTCTGACAGACGGTAGACGCTCTGGTTCGGCAGTTTTTTAACTCATTCACCTTTGCGGGAATTTGATGCAGGGGCCGTGCCCGTTTGTGGCCCGGCACAGCCTTCGAGCTGAAAGCTGGAAGATATTGTTCAAAAAACCACCAGTTCCGGTATGATCCCGCGCCGGATAACACCCCTCTTGGAAACCTGATGAAGCCTCAACTGATCGCCGCCGCGGAACTCGACCGTCTCGAGACCTGGCAGAAATACTCAAGCCATATGTGTGGCGGCTGTGTGTCGAGCTGCTGCACCCTGCCGGTTGAGGTGAAGATCAAGGACCTGATCCGCATCGGCATCGTCGATGAGTTCGAGCGTGGCGACCCGCCGAAGAACATCGCCAAGCGCTTGCAGAAGGAAGGCATCGTCGAGCGCTTCAACGCCAAATCCGAGATCTTCACCCTGCAGCGCATGAGCAACAACGATTGCCTGTACCTGGATCGTAAGAGCCGCTTCTGCACTATTTATGACAAGCGCCCGGATACTTGCCGCAATCACCCGAAAATCGGGCCGCGCCCGGGGTATTGCGCGTACAAGCCGAAGGAAGTGGTGCGCGAGACCAGGTTCAAGACCCTCGACAAGTTCTGATCCAGATTCTTATTACCTGAACTACCGCTTTCGCGAGCAAGCCCGCTCCCACACTTGACCTTACTCATCCTGAGAAAACGCGGTCGAATGTGGGAGCGGGCTTGCTCGCGAAGGGGCCCGCACAGTCACTACAGATATTGCAGGCATAAAAAAACGCCCCCGGCCTTTCGACCGGGGGCGTTTTTCATTCAGCCTGAGTTAACTCAGTTCTTGGCTTTCTTGGCAGCGCGGGTACGCTCGCCTTCGTCCAGGATCTTCTTACGCAGGCGGATCGACTTAGGCGTAACTTCGCACAGCTCGTCGTCCTGGATGAATTCCAGAGCCTGTTCCAGGGTGAAGCGAACAGGTGGAACCAGAGCGATGGTTTCGTCTTTACCCGAAGCACGCATGTTGTCGAGCTTCTTGCCTTTGGTTGGGTTGACGCCCATGTCGTTGTCACGGCTGTTCAGGCCAACGATCTGACCGTTGTAGATCTCTTGACCGTGTTCAACGAACAGCTTGCCACGCGCCTGGAGGGTTTCCAGGGAGTAGGTCAGCGCCTTGCCGGTTTCTACCGATACCAGAACACCGTTCTGACGGCCGGACATGTCGCCGGACTTCATGGTGTCGTAGCGATCGAAGATCGAGGTCAGGATGCCAGCACCGTTGGTCAGGGTCAGGAACTGGTTACGGAAACCGATCAGACCACGAGCAGGGATGTTGTATTCCAGACGCACACGGCCTTTGCCATCCGGCACCATGTTGGTCAGGTCGCCCTTACGCAGGCCCATCTCTTCCATGACCTTGCCCTGGGATTCTTCAGGGGTGTCGATGGTGACGTTTTCAAACGGTTCCTGCTTCACGCCGTCAACCTGACGGATGATCACTTCAGGACGACCAACGCCCATTTCGAAGCCTTCGCGACGCATGGTTTCGATCAGTACCGAGAGGTGCAGCTCACCACGGCCGGAAACCTTGAACTTGTCAGCCGAGTCGCCTTCTTCAACGCGCAGAGCAACGTTGTACAGCAGCTCTTTGTCCAGACGTTCCTTGATGTTACGGGAAGTCACGAACTTGCCTTCTTTACCGCAGAAAGGCGAGTCGTTTACCTGGAAGGTCATGGAAACGGTCGGCTCGTCAACGGTCAGAGGCTTCATCGCCTCGACGTTGTCCGGCTGGCACAGGGTGTCGGAGATGAACAGCGAGTCCATACCGCTCACACACACGATGTCACCGGCAAACGCTTCTTCAACGTCGATGCGGTGCAGGCCGTGGTGACCCATCAGCTTCAGGATACGACCGTTGCGCTTCTTGCCGTCGGCGCCGATGGCGACCACCGGAGTGTTCGGCTTGACGCTACCACGAGCGATACGGCCAACACCGATAACACCCAGGAAGCTGTTGTAGTCCAGTGCCGAGATTTGCATCTGGAACGGGCCTTCACGGTCAACTTTCGGAGCCGGTACGTTGTCGACGATCGACTGGTACAGCGGGGTCATGTCTTCAGCCATGTCGGTGTGTTCCAGACCGGCAATGCCGTTCAGGGCCGAGGCGTAGACGACTTTGAAGTCCAGCTGTTCTTCGGTGGCACCCAGGTTGTCGAACAGGTCGAAGATCTGGTCCAGAACCCAGTCCGGACGCGCGCCTGGACGGTCAACCTTGTTGATGCACACGATCGGACGCAGGCCGGCTTCGAAAGCCTTCTTGGTCACGAAACGGGTTTGCGGCATAGGGCCGTCTTGAGCGTCAACCAGCAGCAGAACGGAGTCAACCATCGACATTACGCGTTCAACTTCGCCGCCGAAGTCGGCGTGGCCCGGGGTATCCACGATGTTGATGTGGTAGCCGTTCCAGTTGATGGCGGTGTTTTTCGCCAGAATGGTAATACCGCGCTCTTTCTCCTGGTCGTTGGAGTCCATCACGCGCTCGTCGTTGAGCTCGTTGCGCTCCAGGGTGCCGGATTGACGCAAGAGTTTGTCTACCAGGGTGGTCTTACCATGGTCAACGTGAGCAATGATGGCGATGTTGCGTAGATTTTCGATCACTTGTGTATCTCGATCAGAGGATTCGGTGTGCTGACAGGTCGTGGCAGCGATTAACAGTAGAGTCAGGCCTTGCCGTTACAGCTTGACGGCAGAGTCGGGGGGCCGGTGACGCAGGCCACAGGCAAACAGCCCCGGGCTCTTAGCTCGGTCGATAAACGCGCACATTGGCATGCCCCTCACTGAGCAAATGGTGGGCATGCAGGCGACTCATCACGCCTTTGTCGCAATACAACAGGTACTGACGGCTGTCATCCAGTTCCTTGAAACGCGCATTCAATGCATAGAACGGCAGCGTTTGTACGTCGATGCCAGCAATTTCCAGCGGCTCGTCTTCAGCGGCATCCGGGTGACGGATGTCGATGATGATCTGACCGGCCAGAGCCTCGCTGACTTCTTCGATCTGCAAATCCTGGCCCAATTCGTCGATAACCCGATCGATCGGCACCAGCTTGGCGTTCTCAAGCGCACGCTCGAGCACCGCCATATCGAACTGTTGTTCTTCGTACTCCACGCGGTTGCGCTTGGCGTGGGTCTTGGGGTTCACCGAGATGACCCCGCAATATTCCGGCATGTGCTTGGCGAAATCCGCCGTGCCGATCTGGGTCGCCAGGTCGATGATGTCTTGCTTGTGACTGGCGATCAGCGGGCGCAGTACCAGCTTCTCGGTCACAGAGTCGATCAACGACAGGTTCGGCAGGGTCTGGCTGGACACCTGGGAAATCGCTTCACCGGTGACCAGTGCGTCGATTTCCAGCCGATCCGCGATTCGGGACGCAGCGCGTAACATCATACGCTTCAATACTACGCCCATATGACTGTTATCGACTTTCCCGAGAATTTCTCCCAGGACTTCCTCGAACGGTACGCTGACAAACAGCACCCGTTGCGAGCTGCCGTACTTCTTCCAGATGTAATGCGCGACTTCCATCACGCCCAATTCGTGTGCACGCCCGCCCAGGTTGAAGAAGCAGAAGTGGCTCATCAGCCCGCGGCGCATGATCTGGTAGGCCGCGACAGTGGAATCGAAACCGCCGGACATCAATACCAGGGTCTGTTCCAGGGCACCCAGCGGGTAGCCGCCGATGCTGTCGTGCTGGCTGTGGATCACAAACAACCGTTGGTCGCGAATTTCCATCCGCACTTCAATTTGCGGCTCTTTCAGGGAAATTCCGGCAGCGCCGCACTCGCGACGCAGCTTGCTGCCCACATATTTCTCGACATCCATGGAGCTGAACGGGTGCTTGCCGGCGCGTTTGCAACGCACTGAAAACACCTTGCCTGCCAGCACATCGCCGTAGTGCTGCTTGCACTTTTCGGTGATGTCGTCGAAGTCGCCCAGCGGGTACTCGTCGACCTGCAGGAAATGCGCGATGCCCGGCACGCAGCTCAGGCGCTCGGTCATGTCCTTCAGGGCCTTGGGGTCTGTGAGGCGGGTTTCCAGCTCGAGATTGTCCCACACACCATTCACCACCACAGCCGGGTCCAGATCGCGGAGCACGGCACGGATGTTCTTGGCCAATTGACGGATGAAACGCATCCGTACCGGTCGGCTCTTGATGGTGATCTCGGGGAAGACTTTAACGATTAATTTCATGAAAACAGCGCGCGCAGGCCCAGCCGAAAAAGGGGGGCGCGGATTATAGCGGAAATCGCTCAAGGTTTAACCAGTTAATATGCAACTGACCTTTCGCGCACCAAAACGGGTCATAAACCAAAATAAGCGCTACATTGCGGTGCGCAATTTCTTCCGTTTCAGCGGATTGCACCTTTATAGGGGCGTTTTTGTGGCAAAAAACCCATGTCGGGGCACTGGCATGCAATTTGCTCTCTTGTGAGGCAGGTTGCCTTGGTCGAGTATTCGCGCCGGCATCACCCACATTCTAAGGGCTACTCCACTACCCCAGCCCGAAGCCACCCGGAGGACACTATGTCGAAGTCGGTTCAACTCATCAAAGATCATGACGTCAAATGGATTGATCTGCGCTTCACGGACACCAAAGGCACTCAGCACCACGTGACCATGCCGGCTCGCGACGCGCTGGATGACGCCTTCTTCGAAGAAGGCAAAATGTTCGACGGCTCCTCCATTGCCGGCTGGAAAGGCATCGAAGCTTCCGACATGATCCTGATGCCGGACGACAGCACTGCCGTACTCGACCCGTTCACCGAAGACCCAACCTTGATCATCGTCTGCGACGTGATCGAGCCTTCGACCATGCAGGGCTACGACCGTGACCCACGTGCGATCGCCAAGCGTGCCGAGGAATACCTGAAGTCGACCGGTATCGGCGACACCGTATTCGTAGGCCCGGAACCAGAATTCTTCATCTTTGATTCGGTCAAGTTCAAGTCCGACATCTCTGGCTCCATGTTCAAGATCTTCTCCGAACAAGGTTCGTGGATGTCCGACCAGGACGTGGAAGGCGGCAACAAAGGCCACCGTCCAGGTATCAAAGGCGGCTACTTCCCGGTTCCTCCGTTCGACCACGACCACGAAATCCGTACCTCCATGTGCAACGCCATGGAAGAGATGGGCCTGGTCATCGAAGTTCACCACCACGAAGTGGCGACTGCCGGCCAGAACGAAATCGGCGTGAAGTTCAACACCCTGGTTGCCAAGGCTGACGAAGTTCAGACCCTGAAGTACTGCGTACACAACGTGGCTGATGCCTACGGCCGTACCGCTACCTTCATGCCTAAGCCTCTGTACGGCGATAACGGTTCGGGTATGCACGTTCACCTGTCCATCGCCAAAGAAGGCAAGAACACCTTCGCTGGCGAAGGTTATGCCGGCCTGTCCGACACTGCCCTGTACTTCATCGGCGGTATCATCAAGCACGGTAAGGCCCTGAACGGCTTCACCAACCCATCGACCAACTCCTACAAGCGTCTGGTCCCAGGTTTCGAAGCTCCGGTAATGCTCGCCTACTCGGCTCGCAACCGTTCCGCTTCGATCCGTATTCCTTACGTGTCCAGCCCTCGCGCTCGCCGTATCGAAGCCCGTTTCCCGGATCCGGCAGCCAACCCGTACCTGGCCTTCGCTGCCCTGGTCATGGCCGGCCTGGACGGTATCCAGAACAAGATCCACCCTGGCGATGCCGCCGACAAAAACTTGTACGACCTGCCGCCTGAAGAGGCCAAAGAGATCCCACAAGTGTGCGGCAGCCTGAAAGAAGCCCTGGAAGAGCTGGACAAGGGCCGTGCGTTCCTGACCAAAGGCGGCGTGTTCAGCGACGACTTTATCGATGCCTACATCGCCCTGAAAAGCGAAGAAGAAATCAAGGTCCGCACCTTCGTACACCCACTGGAATACGAGCTGTACTACAGCTGCTGATCCGGTAGCGCTGCGTAACGCGGCGTGATGAAAAAGGCCTCCTTCGGGAGGTCTTTTTTTTGCCCGCAAAACCCTGTTGGAGCGGGCTTGCCCACGAAAAATTCAAAGGCGCCGCATTTCTTCAATATTTACGCGTTATCGTTAACGACCTTCGCGAGCAAGCTCGCCCCTACAGAAGAGGGATCTGCCTTGAAACTCAAAATTGGGTTCATCTTGCTGGCCATCAGCGCCAATGTATTCGCAGCACCACCCACCCTCGCCCCGCTGCTCGACAGCATTGCCGAACGCCTGGCGATTGCCGACCAGGTGGCCCTGAGCAAATGGGACAGCCACAAGCCCGTCGAAGACCGCCCACGGGAGCAGGACGTGATCGCCAGCGTCGTCGCCCAGGCGCCGAGCTACAAACTGGCACCGGCACAGGCCGAGCAGTTTTTCTCGGCCCAGATCGAGGCGAACAAACTGGTGCAGTACGCCCACCTTTCCGACTGGCAGCTGCAAGGCAAGGCGCCGAATGACCCACGCCCGGATCTGGTCGGCCAGATCCGCCCTAAACTGGACCTGCTGCAAAAACGCCTGCTGCAACAGCTGGCGGACTTCACCCCGGAGCGCACCAACCCGCAATGCCCGCAATGGCTGGCCCAGGCCAATCACGCACCTGCCAAAGACTCGCTGCACCAGCTGGCAATGATCCGCGCCACTGCCGAGCTGTGTATCTATAAAATCTAAAATTGCGAACCCCATCAAAATGTGGGAGCGGGCTTGCTCGCATGGCGGTGTGTCAGTTGATATATGCATGACTGACACGCCGCCTTCGCGAGCAAGCCCGCTCCCACAATTTAGATCCGACCCATTCAGCCAATCAGTCGCTGCCACCAGCTTCCTGAACAGACTTTTCAAAACCGCACTATATTGGTGCGATACGCTGCACCCTTCCCACTTACGCAACCCATTTTGGTTCGAAACTTCCCGTCCAAGCTGGCAGAACGCCACAGTTTCGCGCCTTAAGCCCCCATTTCAGGGCTTTAACGCTTCTTTTCGGAGCTTTGGTTTGGTTTTTGCATTTTCCTTGTATCAGCGTGTGCCTCAAGCCCGCGCCTTGCTCCAAAAGAGGTCCTAA
The DNA here is from genome assembly GCF_037094675.1 of Pseudomonas sp. KK18. Classification (NCBI taxonomy): domain Bacteria; kingdom Pseudomonadati; phylum Pseudomonadota; class Gammaproteobacteria; order Pseudomonadales; family Pseudomonadaceae; genus Pseudomonas; species Pseudomonas sp. KK18. Next base: position 424,186 of record NZ_CP146605.1, on the reverse strand, counting down.
TGACCATCAGCGACGCACTGCACCGCCTGTTACTCGACAACCTGACCACCGCGACCATTCTGCTCAATGACGAACTGCGCCTTGAGTACATGAACCCGGCGGCGGAGATGCTGCTGGCCATCAGCGGGCAGCGCAGCCATGGGCAATTCATCAGTGAGCTGTTCACTGAGTCGGCCGAGGCCTTGAGCTCGTTGCGCCAGGCCGTGGAGCAGGCGCACCCGTTCACCAAGCGCGAAGCGATGCTCACCGCCCTCACCGGCCAGACCCTCACCGTCGACTACGCGGTAACACCGATCCTCAGCCACGGCGCCACCTTGTTGCTGCTGGAGGTGCATCCCCGCGATCGCCTGCTGCGCATCACCAAGGAAGAGGCGCAGCTGTCCAAGCAGGAAACCAGCAAGATGCTGGTGCGCGGCCTGGCCCATGAGATCAAGAACCCCCTGGGCGGGATTCGCGGTGCCGCACAACTGCTGGCCCGCGAGCTGCCGGACGAAAACCTCAAGGACTACACCAACGTCATCATCGAGGAAGCCGACCGCCTGCGTAACCTGGTAGACCGCATGCTCGGCTCCAACAAGCTGCCGTCGCTGGCAATGACCAACGTGCACGAAGTGCTGGAGCGGGTTTGCCAGTTGGTGGAGGCCGAAAGCCAGGGCTGCATCACCTTGGTGCGCGACTACGACCCGAGCATTCCCGACGTATTGATCGACCGCGAGCAGATGATCCAGGCGGTGCTCAATATCGTGCGTAACGCCATGCAGGCCATCAGCAGCCAGAACGAGCTGCGCCTGGGCCGCATCAGCCTGCGCACCCGTGCCCTGCGCCAGTTCACCATTGGCCACGTGCGCCATCGCCTGGTGACCAAGGTCGAGATCATCGACAACGGCCCCGGCATCCCTGCAGAACTGCAGGAAACCATCTTTTTCCCAATGGTCAGCGGCCGCCCGGACGGTACCGGGCTCGGCCTGGCCATTACCCAGAACATCATCAGCCAGCACCAGGGTTTGATCGAATGTGAGAGCCATCCCGGTCACACCACCTTCTCGATCTTTCTGCCACTGGAACAAGGAGCCCCATCGACATGAGCCGTAGTGAAACTGTCTGGATCGTCGATGACGACCGTTCTATCCGCTGGGTCCTGGAGAAAGCCTTGCAACAGGAAGGCATGACCACCCAGAGCTTCGACAGCGCCGACGGGGTGATGAGCCGCCTGGCTCGCCAGCAGCCCGATGTGATCATCTCCGACATCCGCATGCCCGGCGCCAGCGGCCTGGACTTGCTGGCGCGGATTCGCGAGCAGCACCCGCGCCTGCCGGTGATCATCATGACCGCGCACTCGGACCTGGACAGCGCTGTCGCGTCCTATCAGGGCGGCGCCTTTGAATACCTGCCAAAACCGTTCGACGTGGACGAAGCGGTGGCGCTGGTAAAACGCGCCAACCAGCACGCCCAGGAACAGCAGAACCAGGAAGCCCCGCCGGCCCTGACCCGTACCCCGGAAATCATCGGCGAAGCGCCGGCGATGCAGGAAGTGTTTCGCGCCATCGGGCGCTTGAGCCACTCCAACATCACCGTGCTGATCAACGGCGAGTCGGGTACCGGTAAAGAGCTGGTGGCCCACGCCCTGCACCGTCACAGCCCACGGGCGGCGTCGCCGTTCATTGCGCTGAACATGGCGGCGATCCCGAAAGACTTGATGGAGTCGGAACTGTTCGGCCATGAAAAAGGCGCGTTCACCGGCGCAGCCAACCTGCGCCGTGGCCGTTTTGAACAGGCCGACGGCGGCACGCTGTTCCTCGATGAAATCGGCGACATGCCGGCCGACACCCAGACGCGCTTGCTGCGGGTCCTGGCCGACGGCGAGTTTTATCGGGTAGGCGGGCACACGCCGGTCAAGGTCGACGTACGTATCATCGCGGCGACGCACCAGAACCTGGAAACCCTGGTGCACGCCGGGAAATTCCGTGAAGACTTGTTCCACCGCCTGAACGTGATCCGCATCCACATCCCACGGATGTCGGACCGCCGCGAGGACATCCCGACCCTGGCCCGTCACTTCCTCAGCCGCGCCGCCCAGGAGCTGGCCGTCGAGCCGAAGCTGCTGAAAAGCGAGACCGAGGAATACCTGAAGAACCTGCCATGGCCGGGCAACGTGCGTCAGCTGGAGAACACCTGCCGCTGGATCACGGTGATGGCTTCGGGGCGCGAAGTGCATATCAGCGACCTGCCGCCTGAGCTGCTGAGCCTGCCGCAGGATTCGGCACCGGTGACCAACTGGGAGCAGGCGCTGCGCCAATGGGCCGACCAGGCCCTGGCACGTGGCCAGTCGAACCTGCTGGACAGCGCTGTGCCGGCTTTCGAGCGGATCATGATCGAAACCGCCCTCAAGCATACTGCTGGACGTCGTCGCGACGCCGCCGTGCTGCTGGGCTGGGGCCGCAATACGCTGACACGCAAGATCAAGGAGCTGGGGATGAAGGTTGACGGTGGGGATGATGATGAGGGCGATGAAGGCTGATTGATCCCTCAAGTACACCGAAGATCCAGTGTGGGAGCGGGCTCGCTCGCGAAGGCGATGGTTCAGTCAACATGCGTATCGACTGACGCGCCGCCTTCGCGAGCAAGCCCGCTCCCACATTTGGATCTCCACAAGGTTTCAGCACTGTGCACCGCTTCAATGCACCACGAACCGGCATCGCGCACTTATCCAACGCCTGAAACCCATGCCTTGTTAAGAAAATATTAAAACCCAAAAAAGCCAAAGCCCCGTATTCCGGGGCTTTGCGCTTTCTGAAGAAATTTTTTGGCGCCACTTCGCAATTCTGGCACGCGCCCTGCAATAACCCTGTTACTACCCAGTTTCGGGGACCTTGGTACAGGCAGGCCGAGAATCCCCTCTTTAACACCCGGGGTGCTTGATGCGGATCGCGTCGCGCCCCACACCCGTTTCGGGAACCTCGGTACAGGCAGGCCGGGGATTCCCTCTTTAACACCGAAGCCTTTGGCTTCACCCCGTTTTGGGAGCCCTGGTACAGGCAGGCCGGGAACTCCCTTCTTTACACCCGGGGCTTATGAGGCAACGCGCCCATAGCCCCAGCCCGTTTTGGGAACCTTGGTACAGGCAGGCCGGGGATTCCCTCTTTTATTGCTCCTGGAGATGGATCTCCACCCGCCAGCGTCCATCGGCCTTCTCTCCCGACCACTCCCCGCGCAACGGCCGAGCCGCCACCAGGTTCAGCAGCAAGCCGCCATCGGTCTTGCGTACGCGCCAGTTCACATCCTTGTCATTGAGCTTCAATTGGCCGCCCTGGGCCTTGCCAAGCGCGTCGAACAGCAGCGCCACGGTGCCGTCGATATGCTCGCCGTGCAGCTTGGGTTCGCTGTTGAACCACACCACCAGGCCATCGGCGGCGGGCTCTACCTGCTGCAGCTCAACCGGGTCTGGCGTGGTCAGCCGGCCGATCATCAGGCCTACCATCAAGCCGACAATCGCCAACGAGCCTAAAACCCGTGGCAATAGCTTCGGCCTGGGGTCTTCTTCAGGGGTAGAATGCAGCGCATCTTTGCCTTCGGAGCCGTGCATGTTTCACGTCATCCTTTTTCAACCAGAAATTCCGCCGAATACCGGCAACGTTATCAGGCTGTGCGCCAACAGTGGCTGCCACCTGCATTTGATCGAGCCCTTGGGTTTCGACATGGACGACAAGCGCCTGCGCCGCGCCGGGCTGGACTACCACGAGTACGCCACCCTGCAACGCCACGCCGACCTTGCCAGCTGCCTGGAAAGCCTGAACCACCCACGGTTGTTCGCGTTTACCACCAAGGGTTCGCGGCCGTTCCATGATGCCAGCTTTGCCGAAGGCGACGCCTTCCTGTTCGGCCCGGAAAGCCGCGGCCTGCCGGCAGACGTGCTCGACGCCCTGCCAGACGGCCACCGCCTGCGGTTGCCGATGCGCGAAGGCTGCCGCAGCCTGAACCTGTCCAATACCGTGGCCGTCGCCGTTTACGAAGGTTGGCGGCAACTGGGGTTCAAGTAACACTGCATAACGAATGTGGGAGCGGGCTTGCTCGCGAAAGCGGAGTGCCAGTCAACGAAGATATCGACTGAAGTACCGCATTCGCGAGCAAGCCCGCTCCCACATTGGATCGGCGTCGTTGCTCAGAACAGCTTACTGAACCGTTGGCGAGCCTTCCTGTTGCATGCGCTGCAGCTCTTGCGCATACAGGGCATCGAAGTTCACCGGAGCCAGCATCAGCGCCGGGAACGAGCCACGGGTGACCAGGCTGTCCAGGGTCTCACGGGCATACGGGAACAGGATGTTCGGGCAGAACGCGCCCAGGGTGTGGCTCATGGACGCTTCGTCCAGGCCCTGGATCAGGAAGATACCGGCCTGTTGCACTTCAGCAATGAAGGCCACTTCTTCGCCGTTCTTGACGGTGACCGACAGGGTCAGCACGACCTCGTGGAAGTCACCTTCCAGGGCCTTCTGACGGGTGTTCAGGTCCAGCGCAACGCTCGGGGTCCATTCCTGACGGAAGATGGCCGGGCTTTTCGGCGCTTCGAACGACAAGTCACGCACGTAAATACGCTGCAGGGAAAATTGTGGGCCTTGAGCTTCTTCTGCTGCCGCTTCGGTGTTCTGTTGGTCAGTCATCGCAGATCCTTCGTGATCTTGGGGTCTTTTAGGGGTTAGGAGTCAGACGTGAAGCAGCGCATCCAGTTTACCGGCGCGCTCGAGTGCGAACAGGTCATCGCAACCACCGACATGCTTGTCACCGATCCAGATCTGCGGCACGGACGTGCGTCCCGCTTTCTTGGTCATCTCGGCGCGCACCTGGGGCTTGCCATCAACCTTGATCTCTTCGAAGACAACGCCCTTTTTCACAAGCAGGGCCTTGGCCCGCATGCAATAAGGGCAATAATCGCTGGAATAAACGACAACCTGGCTCATATCACTTCACCAGCGGCAGGTTATCGCCACGCCAGCTGGAAATACCACCCGACAGTTTGGCGGCGTTGAAGCCGGTTTTCAGCATCTCGCGGGCGTGGGTGCCGGAGTGCTGGCCCTGGGCGTCGACCAGGATAATGGTCTTGGCCTTGTGCTTTTCCAGCTCGGCCAGGCGCGAAATCAGTTTGTCCTGGGGAATGTTCAGCGCGCCGACAATGTGACCGGCGGCGAAATCCTTGGCGGGACGAATGTCCACCACTACGGCCTCATCCTTGTTGACCAGGGCGGTCAGCTCGGACGTGCTGAGGCTGCGGCCACCGCGGCTCAATTCGTGAGCGATCAGCAGCGCCAGCAGTACGACGAACGCACCAGCGAGCAAATAGTGGGTAGTGGCAAATGCAATCAGGTGATCAACCATCAAGGAGGTTCCAGGGCGTTAAAATGGCGGTAAGTATACACAGCCGTCATGGTCGGCCAACCCCCGTAAAGCGGTGACGTGGTCGGAACTTCGCTTTAAACTGCCACTCCCTTTTCTATTCCCTTCATTCATTACCGCCGCGAGAGGATCTATGACTACTACGCCTAAACCTTTGGTCCTGATAATTCTCGATGGCTTCGGACACAGTGAAAGCCACCACGACAACGCCGTGTACTCGGCCAGCAAGCCAGTACTGGACCGTCTGAGCGCTACCGTTCCGAACGGCCTGATCTCGGGCTCGGGCATGGATGTTGGCCTGCCGGACGGCCAAATGGGCAACTCGGAAGTCGGCCATATGAATCTCGGTGCCGGACGAGTGGTCTATCAAGACTTCACCCGCGTGACCAAAGCGATCCGCGACGGTGAGTTTTTCGAGAACCCAAACATCTGCGCGGCAGTGGATAAAGCGGTCAAGGCCGGCAAGGCCGTGCACTTCATGGGCCTGCTGTCGGACGGCGGCGTCCACAGCCACCAGGACCACCTGATCGCCATGGCCGAACTGGCCTTCAAGCGCGGCGCCGAGAAGATCTACCTGCACGCGTTCCTCGACGGCCGCGACACCCCGCCGAAAAGTGCCCAGTCCTCCATCGAACTGCTGGACGAAACCTTCAAGACCCTCGGCAAAGGCCGCATCGCCAGCCTGGTTGGCCGCTACTTCGCCATGGACCGCGACAACCGCTGGGACCGCGTGGCACAGGCCTACAACCTGATCGTCGACGGCCAGGCCGAATTCAACGCCGCCACCGCCCAGGAAGGCCTGGAGGCCGCCTACGCCCGTGGCGAGAGTGACGAGTTCGTCAAGGCCACCACCATCGGCGAACCGGTCAAGGTCGAAGATGGCGACGCCGTGGTGTTCATGAACTTCCGCGCCGACCGTGCCCGCGAGCTGAGCCACGTATTCGTCGATGCCGGCTTCAAGGACTTCGAGCGCGCCCGCCAGCCGAAAGTCGAATTCGTGATGCTGACCCAATACGCCGCCAACATCCCGGCCCCGTCGGCATTCGCCCCGGGCAGCCTGGAAAACGTGCTGGGGGATTACCTGGCGAAAAACGGCAAGACCCAACTGCGCATTGCCGAAACCGAGAAATACGCCCACGTCACCTTCTTCTTCTCCGGCGGTCGTGAAGAACCGTTCCCGGGTGAAGAACGCATCCTGATCCCGTCGCCGAAAGTCGCCACCTACGACCTGCAGCCGGAGATGAGTGCCCCGGAAGTCACGGACAAGATCGTCGACGCCATCGAACACCAGCGCTACGACGTGATCGTGGTCAACTACGCCAACGGTGACATGGTGGGCCACAGCGGCAACCTGGAAGCGGCGGTAAAAGCCGTGGAATGCCTGGACCTGTGCGTCGGCCGCATCGTCGACGCGCTGGAAAAGGTGGGCGGCGAAGCGCTGATCACCGCTGACCACGGCAACTGCGAGCAAATGTCCGACGAATCCACCGGACAGGCCCACACCGCCCACACCACCGAGCCGGTGCCATTCATCTACGTAGGCAAACGTGACTTTAAAGTACGTGATGGCGGCGTGCTGGCCGACGTGGCACCGACCATGTTGATGCTGATGGGGCTGGAGAAGCCGAAAGAGATGACTGGCACTTCGATTCTGGTCTGACACAGTTCAGGGGTTGCTCAAAACAGGCAGCCCGTCAATAATGGACTCGAGCGCGAAACCAGTTGCCTCCAGCGGCGATAACTGGCGTAGGAACCCCGCAGATGGCTGGATATCCGCGTAGGGTGAGACCTCCACACCCCTGCTTGAGGGTGTGTATATGAATATCAAGCAAGCACTACTTAGGGCAGTTCGAAAGAGCTGCCCTTTTCTTTGGGCGTCACAAAAGCTCGTAACGCTTGTAGAGCAACTCACCATGACGATGCTTGTTCAAGGCCTTGGCGTCTGTCTGCATGAAGTTCCACAGCACATTGCCAGCCTGAATATTGACCACCACCAGCATCTGCCTCCTGGATTCATAAGCCCCAATGAATGCTAAACGAGCGGAGCAATCGCTATAAGCAACACGCCATATTTCCAGAGGCCCCGTCAATGTGTCCAAGGCGAACCTGACATAACGCTCTCTGGCGTCCTGCCGCTTTTCAACAATGTGCTGCAGACAGCTACGCCTGATCGCTATTTGCCCCAAAGGCGAGGCAACTTCCACTTCCGAACAGCTCGAATGGGCAATGCCAAAATGCATTGCGACTATATCGATGGCCGCTTCGACATCGTTGCCGGCGGCCACTTCCTCAAGTGGACGCGCTCGCAAAGCCCGATCCAGACTACGAAGGTCGGGAAGCCCATAATCAAGCCACGTTTGCTGGCCTTTTGACTCGTGAATACAAGGCATTACTGACTATGCCGACCGTCGGATTAACAGGGCCGAAGAGTCTATTCCGAGCGCAAATGCACCGTCAGGGCGGAGCATTTCAAGGCATTTCGCGAAGCACACAAAACAACTGCAGAAGCACGACACGACGCTCTCAACCGCTCGTCGCCTTCAAAGGGCTATGGGACTTGCGCACAATTGCTTGCAGAATGCGGCCACTGGGCACCTAACTTGCCTGCCAAGCCGAATTGGGCGTTTTTTTTGCAGCGCTTGGCGGGCATACTAGGCCGTCCCTTTCCCTGGTGTCGCCCGCCTCTATGCTTCGCGCCTTGATTACCCTTGCTCTTGTCTGCCTGCTCCAACCGGCGTTTGCCGATGAGCGCGCACAAACCCAACAACAGTTGGACGCTACGCGTCAGGACATTACCGAGCTGAAGAAGCTGCTCGGCAAGCTCCAGGAAGAGAAGTCCGGCGTGCAGAAAGACCTGCGCGGTACGGAAACCGAGATGGGCAAGCTGGAGAAGCAGGTCCAGGAGCTGCAAAAAGAACTAAAGAAGAGCGAGTCGGAACTGGAGCGACTCGACGCTGAGAAAAAAAAACTCCAGAGCGCCCGCGTTGAACAGCAACGCCTGATCGCGATCCAGGCCCGCGCCGCTTACCAGAACGGCCGCCAGGAATACCTCAAGCTGCTGCTCAACCAGCAGAACCCGGAAAAGTTCGCCCGCACCCTTACCTATTACGACTACCTGAGCAAGGCCCGCCTGGAGCAACTGAAAAGCTTCAACGAGACCCTGCGCCAGTTGGCCAACGTCGAGCAGGAAATCGCCAACCAGCAGTCGCAGCTGCTCGACCAGAAAACCGCCCTCGACAGCCAGCGCGACGAACTGGACAAGGTCCGCAAGGAGCGCCAGCAGGCGCTGGCCAAGCTGAATGACGACGTGAAGGCCCGTGACGCCAAGCTCCAGGCCCGCGAGCAAGACCAGGCTGACCTCGGTAAAGTCCTGAAAACCATCGAGGAAACCCTGGCGCGCCAGGCCCGTGAGGCAGAGCAGGCGCGGCAAAAAGCGCTGATTGCCCAGCAGGAAGCCGAAAAAAAGCGCGAGCGTGAAGCCGCCGAGGCAGTCGCCAGCGCCACTACCGACGCCCCGGCCCCGCGTAAACCGGCGCGTGCAGCGCCTGGCCCGCTGGTTTCCAGCGCCGGCGAATCCTTCGGCGGACCTTTTGCTTCAGCTCGGGGCAAACTTCCATGGCCAGTTGATGGTCGATTACTGGCACGCTTTGGTGAAACCCGTGGCGATGACACCCGCGCCAAGTGGGACGGTGTGATGATCAGTGCCGGTGCCGGCACCCAGGTCCACGCTATCCACGGCGGCCGCGTGGTATTTGCCGATTGGCTGCGTGGCGCAGGTTTGTTGGTGATTCTTGACCACGGTAATGGCTATTTGAGCCTTTACGGCCACAATCAAACTTTGCTTAAAGCGGCAGGTGATGTTGTAAAAGCCGGTGAATCCATCTCCACTGTCGGTAACAGTGGTGGCCAGGACACCCCGGCGCTGTACTTCGCTATTCGTCAGCAGGGCCGCCCGAGCGACCCGGCACAATGGTGCCGTACCCAAGGATAAGGGTCGCATCTACATTAGGAGTTCGTTCGACATGCTGCATTTGTCCCGCCTCACATCGCTGGCCCTGACGATCGCTCTGGTGATCGGCGCGCCTTTGGCATTCGCCGACCAGACCGCCCAGTCGGCCACGGCCGCGACCACCAAGGCCCCGCTGCCGCTGGACGAGTTGCGCACCTTTGCCGAGGTCATGGACCGGATCAAGGCCGCTTATGTCGAACCTGTGGACGACAAGACCCTGCTGGAAAATGCCATCAAGGGCATGCTCAGCAACCTTGACCCGCACTCCGCCTACCTGGGCCCGGAAGATTTCGCCGAGCTGCAGGAGAGCACCAGTGGTGAATTCGGTGGCCTGGGCATTGAAGTCGGCGCCGACGACGGCAACATCAAGGTCGTTTCGCCGATCGATGACACCCCTGCGTCCAAGGCCGGCATCCAGGCCGGTGACTTTATCGTCAAGATCAACGGCCAGCCGACCCGCGGCCAGACCATGACCGAAGCCGTCGACAAGATGCGCGGCAAGATCGGCCAGAAAATCACCCTGACCCTGGTGCGCGACGGCGGCACGCCGTTCGACGTGACCCTGACCCGCGCCACCATCACGGTCAAGAGCGTGAAGAGCCAGCTGCTGGAGTCGGGCTACGGCTACATCCGTATCACCCAGTTCCAGGTCAAGACCGGCGACGAAGTGGCCAAGGCCCTCGCCAAGCTGCGCAAAGACAACGGCAAGAAACTCAGCGGCATCGTGCTCGACCTGCGCAACAACCCGGGCGGCGTGTTGCAGGCAGCGGTGGAGGTGGTCGACCACTTCATCACCAAGGGCCTGATCGTCTACACCAAGGGCCGTATCGCCAACTCCGAGCTGCGCTTCTCGGCCACCGGCAACGACCTCAGCGAAGGCGTGCCGATGGTTGTGCTGATCAACGGCGGCAGCGCCTCGGCTTCGGAAATCGTCGCCGGCGCCCTGCAAGACCAGAAACGCGGCGTGCTGATGGGCACCACCAGCTTCGGCAAAGGCTCGGTGCAAACCGTGCTGCCGCTGAACAATGAGCGTGCCTTGAAGATCACCACGGCGCTGTACTACACGCCGAACGGTCGCTCGATCCAGGCCCAGGGCATCGTGCCGGACATCGAAGTGCGCAAGGCCAAGATCACCAACGAAGCCGACAGCGAGTTCTACAAGGAAGCGGACCTGCAAGGCCACCTGGGCAATGGCAACGGCGGCGCCGACCAGCCGACCGGCAGCGGCTCGAAAGCCAAGCCGATGCCGCAGGACGACGATTATCAGTTGGCCCAGGCGCTGAGCCTGCTCAAGGGCCTGAGCATTACGCGCAGCCGTTGATATGCGCCGTGGACTGATCATCGCTTTGCTGTGCTGTCTGGCGGGAGTCGCCCAAGGCAACCCCGCCAGTGCAGCCCCCGCTGAACACAAAGCCTACCTGACCCTGATCATCGACGACCTAGGGCAAAACCTGCCCCGGGATCGTCGTGTGCTCGCCCTGCCCGGCCCGGTGACCACGGCGATCATGCCCGACACACCCCACGCCGCCGAATTCGCCCGCGAAGCCCACAAGGCCGGCAAGATCGTCATCCTGCACATGCCCATGGACCCGGCCACCGGCCCGTTCGCCTGGCACCCCGACCTGCCCATCGAAGAGCTCGGCAAACGCCTGGACGCAGCCTTCAAGGCCGTGCCCTACACCGCCGGCATCAACAACCACATGGGCAGCCGCATGACCGCCCAGCCGGAGGCCATGGCCTGGTTGATGGGTGAGCTGCAACGACGCCACAAGTTCTTCGTCGACAGCCGCACCAGCGCTAAAACCGTCGCCGCCGCCGAGGCGCAAAAGATTGGCCTGGCCAGCGTCTCGCGGGATGTGTTCCTCGACGACGAACGCACCGAAGCGGCCATCACCACCCAGCTGCAGACCGCGATCAAGCTGGCCCACAAACAGGGGTCGGCGGTGATGATCGGCCACCCTTATCCACAGACCCTGGCGGTACTCGAACGTGAGCTGCCCAAGCTCAAGGCCCAGGGCGTCGAGTGGATCGACATCAAGTTGATGATCAGCCTGCGCAGCAACCAGGCCATGGCCGGGCACGGAAAAAACGGCACTTACCGCTAGTGCTATATAGCTACCGCGCCTGACCGAGCGGACTCTTCGATAGTGGATCTTCGTATCCACTGGAGAGTCTGTAGATGAACTCACTGCAATACAAAGACCTGCTGATCAACTTCACCACCGAGTTCGTTCCTGTATGGAACGACAAAGGCACTCGCGCCGAAAAACCCGTGACCTTCTGGCGCCCGAGCACATCCTCCGACGCGCTGGGCAACTTCGTCCCGCTGGGTGATGTGGCGGTGGCGGGTTACCACAACATCAATCAACTGAACATCGTCGCTGTTGTCAGCGAAGTTGACCGGGAGAATGGCACCGCCTTGCGGCCCCCCGTCGACTTCGAGAGAGTCTGGGAACACTCGGGACCAAGGGCACGCGCCAATTTCTCAATCTGGCGGCCCACCGCTCCAGAAGGTTATGTGGCGATGGGGCTGGTCTGTGGCCTCGGTAACGACAAACCACCACGCAATACCATCCGCTGTGTCAGAGAAGACCTGGTGACTCAGGCCTATGTCGACCAATTGATCTGGAGCGACCAAGGCAGCGGCGCCCACCGGGACTTTAGCGCCTGGGGTGTCTCCCCGTCGCAAGCAGCTCCTGGCCAAGCCTACCTGGCACCGGGCACCTTTACCGGCGCCGAGGGCTATGCCAAGCCAACCAGGCAAAGCCCGGTGCACGCCCTGCGGCTGGACCTTGCGCTTCATTCCGAAGATTTGCCGCCACTTTCACCCGAAATGGCACCAGGACGCACGATGCCGGAGCAGGTAACAGAGGGCATTCATGTGTGCGAACTGCCCTGGTTTACCGTGAACGACCCGACCCTGACGCCCCTGGAAAAACTGCAAACGTGCCCGGTATATCGGTTGAAAAGAATCGACCAGTACAGCTTGGTGGCCAGCGGTCAAAACACCACGCCAGCAAGCCAAACCTTCAGTTGGGTATTCGCAAAAGGAGAGATCAGTGACTTCTCCATGGGCCTGCGCTCCTTGACCGGCGTCGATATAAAGGCTGCCTGGGCACCCCGGCATCCGTTGAGTATCAGTGCCAACCTCAATCGCGACTTCACGCATACGGGCTTGACCGCACAAGGCTGGGAACGGGAGGGCGTGGCGGATGTGATGGCTTACATCCCGGCGAATAAATCCATCGCTGCCTACCTGGTCAAAAGCCGATACGAGCTATTGCGGGCTGACGGCAGCCAGCTCGGGCCAACCCTGACCTATGCCAGCGGAGATAACGTCTACTTCAGCGAGCTGCTGCAACCTGAAGCGGCGGTTACTGCTGTTGAGGAGCCAGAGGAAGTACCAGCAGCGGTGCCCGAGCCCACAGAAAACAACCTAGAGATAACGCCCCATGATTTCATCGACGACACCCTCCTGCCGTAACTGATCGAGGGCCGCCTGGAGTTTCGCCACTACGTCATCCGGCACGTTTTTGTTCAGCGCCAGGTACAGCTCCGCGCTGTTGAAACGCAACACAGTCTTGAGCCCGGTCACCCCGACCTGGCGTGCCAGATAACGGCCCGCCGGGTCCCCGGTGGCCCACAGGTCGATCTGGCCATCCACCAGCTTTTTCGCGTTGTCCTGATCCCGCAACACGATCACCGGCTTGAGCCCCTGCTTCTCCAGGCTCTCGGCGATGGCGTCGCCCTTGTAGGCGCCGATCTTGTAGCGCCGCGCCTGCTCAAGGTCGCTCAGCTGGATCTTGCTGTCAGCCTTGGCCAGCAGCACCCAATCGTCCGGGCCGATGGGGCCGACCCATTTGAACAGCGCCTCACGGTCCGGCAAGCGCGCCATCACGAACACGCCGTAACCGGGTTTTTCCAGGGCGAGTTTGTAGATCCGGTCCCAAGGGAACCGCAGGGTCAGGTTGTAGGAAATACCGGCACGCTGGAACGTCTCGCGGACGATGTCCACGGCAATGCCTTCGATGTTCTCTTCCTTGGCGAAGTTCTTGCCGTTTTTCGCCATGTTGTACGGCGGGAAGTTTTCCGTCAGCAACACCAGGGAAGCGCCGTCGGACGGTTCATCAGCGTAAGCCGAACCCGTCAGCAGAACGGTGGTACTGGCGAGGGCGAGCAGCAGGTCTTTGAACATGAAAGTTACCGGAATCCATGGCAAGCCCAGAGAGTGCCGCGAGCCTGCCATGGTGTCCAGTGACGTTTAGCGTACGACGATACCGCGCGCCGCCATGTAGGCCTTGGCCTCAGGCACGGTGTATTCGCCAAAGTGGAAAATACTCGCCGCCAGCACTGCGCTGGCGTGGCCTTCGATCACGCCGTCGGCCAGGTGCTGCAGGTTGCCGACGCCGCCGGAAGCAATCACCGGGATGCCCAGTGCGTCGCTGATGGCGCGGGTCACGCCCAGGTCGAAGCCGTTTTTCATGCCGTCCTGGTCCATGCTGGTCAGCAGGATTTCACCGGCACCCAGGGCTTCCATCTTCATCGCCCACTGCACGGCATCCAGCCCGGTCGGCTTGCGCCCGCCGTGGGTGAAGATCTCCCAGCGCGGGGTTTCGCCCGGGCCGGAGACTTTCTTGGCGTCGATGGCAACCACGATGCATTGCGAACCGAAGTGCTGTGCGGCTTCGCCGACAAATTCCGGGTTGAACACCGCCGCGGTGTTGATCGAAACCTTGTCCGCGCCGGCATTCAGCAAATTGCGAATGTCCTGCACGGTGCGCACGCCACCGCCCACGGTCAGCGGGATAAACACCTGGCTGGCCATGCGCTCCACGGTATGCAGCGTGGTGTCGCGACCATCGACGCTGGCGGTGATGTCGAGAAAGGTAATCTCGTCGGCACCCTGTTCGTCGTAGCGACGGGCGATTTCCACCGGGTCGCCGGCGTCACGGATGTTCTCGAACTTGACGCCCTTGACCACGCGACCGTTGTCGACGTCCAGGCAAGGGATGATGCGTTTGGCCAGCGCCATGGTCAGTCCTCAGCCGTTGTAGGCGTCGCAGTAAGCCTGGGCTTCAGCGACGTCCAGGGTGCCTTCATAGATCGCCCGGCCGGTGATCGCGCCGATGATCCCCGGCGCCTTCGCGTCCAGCAGCGACTTGATGTCGCCCAGGTTGTGGATACCGCCGGAAGCGATCACCGGGATCCTGGTGGCGGCGGCCAGCGCAGCGGTGAACGGTACGTTGCAGCCCTGCATCATGCCGTCTTTGGCGATGTCGGTATAAACGATGGCGGAGACGCCGTCGGCTTCAAACTGCTTGGCGAGGTCGATCACCTGGACGGTGCTGATCTCGGCCCAGCCGTCGGTGGCGACGAAACCGTCCTTGGCGTCCAGGCCCACGATCACTTTGCCGGGGAACGCACGGCAGGCTTCGGCGACGAAGGCCGGGTCTTTCACCGCCTTGGTGCCGATGATCACGTAGCTCACGCCTGCTTTCACGTAGTGTTCGATGGTTTCCAGGGAGCGGATACCGCCGCCGATCTGGATCGGCAGGTTCGGGTAGCGCTTGGCGATCGCCGTCACCACTTCGCCGTTGACCGGCTGGCCTTCGAACGCACCGTTCAAGTCCACCAGATGCAGACGACGGCAACCGCCTTCCACCCACTTGGCAGCCATGCTCACCGGGTCATCGGAGAACACCGTGGAATCTTCCATGCGGCCCTGGCGCAGACGTACGCAGGCGCCGTCCTTGAGATCGATAGCGGGAATAATCAGCATCTGGCAAACCTTATTCGATATTCAGCGTTGCCCGGGAAATCAGGGTTTCTCGAGCGCCCACAAGTCGCTTTCGATGCTTTCGAACCTTTCTTTAAGGTGCGTCTGCACATCGAAAATCGCCCTGTTGTAATAGTGCGGAGCAATTTCAGTGGTGAACAGTTCGAGGATTTCTGCAACCTCGAACGAGCCGAGCTTGAGCTCGAAGCGGTCTTCCATGAAACGCTTGATCTTGTCGGTGGCCTCACTCTCCTGCTGGGGAGTGAGGTTCAAGATCGGCGGCTTGACCTTCTTGGCCATTACCAGCGCCCGTCCCACGCGGCGAAGTTCTGCAGCAATTGCAGGCCATGGGTATGGCTCTTCTCCGGGTGGAATTGCACGGCAAAGCGCGAACCGTCGGCCAGGGCCGCGGCGAAGTCGACGCCATAGTGCCCGCCACCCACCACCTGGCGCGGGTTACCGGCGGCGATGTAATAGCTGTGTACGAAATAGAAACGCGCCAGGTCCGGCACTTCGTGCCACAGCGGGTGATCCACGGTCTGGCGCACTTCGTTCCAGCCCATATGCGGCACCTTCAGGTGCTCGCCGTCTTCGTGCAGGTCCTTGCCGAAAAACTTCACCTGGCCCGGAAACAGACCGATGCAGTCGACGCCGTCGTTCTCTTCACTGCTGTCGAGCAAGGCTTGCATGCCCACGCAGATGCCGAGGAACGGCCGGTCCTGGCTGACTTCACGCACCAGGCTGTCGAAGCCCAGGCGACGAATCTCGGCCATGCAGTCGCGAATCGCGCCAACCCCCGGGAACACCACCCGGTCGGCTTCGCGAATCACGTCGGCATCGCTGGTGATCAGCACCTTGCCGGCACCTACGTGCTCAAGGGCCTTGGCCACCGAGTGCAGGTTACCCATGCCGTAGTCGATAACCGCGACCGTCTGCATTACAGGACGCCCTTGGTCGACGGCATTTGCCCGGCCATGCGGTCATCCAGCTCCACGGCCATGCGCAGGGCACGGCCGAAAGCCTTGAACACGGTCTCGATCTGGTGGTGGGTGTTGGTGCCACGCAGGTTGTCGATGTGCAGGCTGACCAGGGCGTGGTTGACGAAACCCTGGAAGAATTCCTGGAACAGGTCGACGTCGAAGCCGCCCACGGTGGCGCGGGTGTACGGCACGTGCATCTGCAGGCCCGGGCGGCCGGAGAAGTCGATGACCACACGCGACAGCGCTTCATCCAGCGGGACATAGGCGTGGCCGTAGCGACGGATGCCTTTCTTGTCGCCGATGGCTTTGGCAAATGCCTGGCCCAACGTGATACCGACGTCTTCCACCGTGTGGTGGTCGTCGATATGCAGGTCGCCCTTGCTGACGATATCCAGGTCGATCAGCCCGTGACGGGCGATCTGGTCCAGCATGTGCTCAAGAAAAGGTACACCGATATCAAATCGGGCCTTTCCGGTGCCATCCAGGTTGATCGAGGCTTTGATCTGGGTTTCCAGAGTGTCGCGCTCGACGGACGCCTTACGTTCGGCCATCACCAGCTCCGCAAAATCATTGGGCGAAAAAGGCAGCCATTATAGGGGCGCGGGCGCTAAACAGAAACATCGGAGGGGATAAGACTGATGGAGTGTCGGGGATAGACATGTCAGTACAAGTGTGGGGGCAGCTTTGCGTGGGAGCGGGCTTGCTCGCGAAAGCGGTGTGTCAGCCAATACATGTGCTGACTGATCCATCGCATTCGCGAGCAAGCCCGCTCCCACAAGGGTTACGCGGTGTTAGTGGAACAGTACTGCGGTTTTCTGCAGGGTGACCCACACGCCCCACGCCAACGGAATGCCCACCGCCAGCCAGGCGGCAACCGCCAATGGCACGCTGCCGGAGGAGGCTTTCCACTCCAGCACGGTGCTGGAATCGGCGCCCTTGTCATGGCCCAGCGCCTGCTCGGCAGCCAGTTCGGCGTCGGTCATGAAGTACTTGTCTGCCACCGGCCGTACCAGCAGGTTGCAGATAAAGCCCAGCACCAGCAGGCCGGCGAGGATGTACAAGGTGATGTCGTAGGCGGCAGCGCGTTCAACGCCGATGCTCAACTGATACTCACGCAGGTAGTTCACCAGCACCGGGCCCAGTACGCCCGCCGCTGCCCAAGCGGTCAGCAGGCGACCGTGGATCGCACCCACCATTTGCGTACCGAACAGGTCCGCCAGGTAAGCCGGCACCGTCGCAAAACCACCGCCGTACATCGACAGGATGATGCAGAACGCCGCCACGAACAGCGCGACGTTGCCCAGGTGACCCAGGTTCGGGATCAGCGCGTACAGGGCAAAGCCCAATGCGAAGAACACGAAGTAGGTGTTTTTACGGCCAAGGTAGTCGGAGAACGATGCCCAGAAGAACCGGCCACCGATGTTGAACAGGCTCAAGAGGCCGGTAAAGCCGGCTGCGATGGCCGCGATGGAAGCCAGTTGGCCGGCATCCAGTTGGCCAAATGCCAGGCCGTTACCCAGCAACTTGCCGCCGAACACTTCCTGCAGCAGCGGCGAAGCCATGCCGAGGATGCCGATGCCGGCAGACACGTTCAGGCACAGCACCAGCCACACCAGGCGGAATTGCGGGGTTTTCCAGGCCACGTTCACGTGCACGTGACGGTGGGTGATCATCGCGTTGCTGGCTTTTTTCGCCGGGGCAGTCCAGCCCTCAGGCTTCCAGCCGGTAGGCGGAACACGGTAGGACAAGGCGCCGCCGATCATGAACACGAAGTAGATCACGGCCATGACCACGAAGCTCTGCCACACGCCAACGCTGGTCGGCGAGGCAAAGTGGCCCATCAAGGCGGCTGCCAACGGAGCGCCAACCATCGCGCCGCCGCCGAAACCCATGATCGCCATGCCGGTGGCCATGCCGCGCTTGTCCGGGAACCACTTGATCAGGGTCGAGACCGGCGAGATGTAACCCAGGCCCAGGCCGATACCACCAATGACCCCGGAGCCGATCCACATCAGCCAGATCTGGTGGGTGTAGATCCCCAGCGCGGAGATCAGCAGGCCGCCACACCAGCACAAGGCCGAAACGACACCAGCCTTGCGTGGCCCGGCGTGTTCCAGCCAGCCGCCCCAGATCGCTGCGGAGCAGCCGAGGAAGATGAAGAACAGGGTGTAGATCCAGCCCAGCATGGAGATGGGCCAGTCGCATTGCGACGAGAAGACCTGGCTGATGAAGCTCATGTCCGGCGCGCAAGCGACCGGTGCGGTGATCCCCAGCGCCTTGGACAACGGCAGCCAGAACACCGAAAAACCGTAGGCCATGCCGATACACAGGTGGATCGCCAGGGCGGCCGGTGGTACCAGCCAACGGTTGAACCCGGGCTTGGCGATAATGCGTTCCTTGGACAGGAACGCAGGCTGTGCAGCAGTATTACCCGCCGCAGTGCTAGTGCTCATTGGTGTTTCCCCCAGTTATTAGTATGTGTCCGTCGGGCGCTCTCTCCCTCGGCCTTACACGCAAGGCGTGGCCGTTTTGTTGAGTAAAGCTCCTTTTAAACGCGACGTTTAGTCGCAGACGGCAGACGAACATGCGCAGATTAGCATCTGTGGATGACAGAAAAACCAAACTGATATCACCTTTCTGGAGTTATCTGATTTGTTTGACGCCATGTAACGATCCCTAAACAGCCATAGGGCTACGAGCGTTATACTCTTCGGCTAAATTTTAAAATCGACATACAAGGACTCGCCCATGAAAGCGTTCGGCAAAATCCTGGGTCTGGTACTTCTCGGGCTGTTGCTGATCATTGTGGCTCTAGGCTTTGCCCTGACCCATCTCTTCGATCCCAACGACTACAAAGACGAGATTCGCCAGATTGCCCGCGACAAGGCCCACATCGAGCTGACGCTCAATGGCGACATCGGCTGGAGCCTGTTCCCCTGGCTCGGTCTTGAATTGCACGAGGCCAGCGTTGCGACCCTGACCAATCCGAGCCAACCGTTTGCCGATCTACAGATGCTCGGCCTGTCGGTGCGCGTGCTGCCGCTGCTGCGCCGTGAAGTGCAGATGAGCGATGTACGTGTCGAAGGCCTGAACCTGCGCCTGAACAAAGACGTGCATGGCCACGGCAACTGGGAAGACATCGGCAAGAATGTGCCGGACCCGGCTACCGCCGCCACCACGCCTGCCGTGGCTGAAGCGGCCACACCGCCCAAGCCTGAAAAGCCGCCGCAGCCGATCCGCCTGGACATCGACAGCCTGACCATCAACAACGCCCGCGTCGAATACAACGACGAGCAGACCGGCAAGCAGTTCAGCGCCGAAAGCATCCAGCTGAGTGCCGGCGCCGTGCACGAAGGTGCAAGCATCCCGGTCAAACTCACCGCGTTCTTCGGCACCAACCAGCCGCTGATGCGCGTCAAGACCGAGGTCAACGGCAACCTGCGCATTCAGCGCGCCCTCAAGCGCTACCAGTTCGAAGACATGAAGGTCACTGGTGAAGCCACCGGCGAGCCGCTGCAAGGCAAGACTGTGACCTTTTCGACCCAGGGCCAATTGCTGGTGGACCAGTCTGCGAATATCGCCGAATGGACCGGCATGAAGCTGTCGCTGAACCAACTGCGCGCCCTGGGCGAGTTGAAGGTCAACGACCTGGACAAGACTCCACAGCTCAGCGGCGCCCTGTCGATTGCCCAGTTTGACCTGGCCAAGTTCCTCGACAGCGTCGGCAACCCGCTGCCACCGATGGCCGCCGGCAGCCTGAGCAAGGTCGAACTGGTCAGCCGCCTCAAGGGCACGCCGACCAGCCTGGCGCTTGAAGACCTCAACCTGAAACTCGACGACAGCACCTTCACCGGTCGCGTGGCCGTGGATGATTTCGCCAGGCAATCCCTGCGGGTGCAGCTCAAGGCCGATACGTTCAACGCCGACAACTACCTGCCGGCCAAGTCCGAAGCCGCCAAGGGCGCCGCGGCCGCACGCCAGGCTGAAGTGCAGAACAGCGAAGCCGGCGCCATGGCGGCCGGTGGCACCACACCGTTGCCGGACGCCCCGACCAAAGCCGCGTGGAGTACCGACAAGCTGCTGCCGCTGACCCGCCTGCGCACCCTGGACGTAAACGCCGACCTGTCCTTTGGCCAACTGACCCTGAGCAAGCTGCCAATCCAGAATGCCGCCCTGAAAGCCTCCGGCCTCGATGGCCAGCTCAAGCTCGAAACCTTGAGCGGCGGCCTCTACAACGGCACCTTCCAGGCCAACGGCAACCTTGACGTGCGCCAGGACATCCCGCTGCTGGCGCTGCAAACCCGCATCAAGCAGGTACCGGTCGAACGCATCCTGCAAGCCCAGGGGCAGAACCCGCCGGTGAAGGGCCAGCTCACCCTCGACAGCAACCTCAACGGCCGCGGCAATAGCCAGAAAGCCCTGATCGACAGCCTCAACGGTACCGCCAGCTTCGCGATCAACAACGGCGTGCTGCTCAACGCCAACATCGAGCAACAGCTGTGCACCGGCATCGCCCTGCTCAACCGCAAGACCCTCAGCGGCGACCAGCGCGGCAAGGACACCCCGTTCCAGGAACTCAAGGGCAACCTGACCTTGCGCAATGGTGTGGCCAGCAACCCCGACCTGAAAGTGCGCATCCCGGGCCTGACCGTCAACGGCGACGGTGACGTCGACCTGCGCGTGCTGGGCATGGACTACCGCGTCGGCATCATCGTCGAAGGCGACCAGCGCGACGTGCCGGACCCGGCTTGCCAGGTGGGCTCCAATTTCCAGAACATCGAAGTCCCGCTGCGCTGCCGTGGCCCGCTGGAACTGGGCGCCAAGGCCTGCCGCCTGGACAAGGACGGCTTGAGCCAGGTCGCCATCAAGGCGGCGGGCAACAAGCTCAGCGAGAAGCTTGAACAGAAGCTCGACAAGGTCAATCCACAGCTGAAAGACGCGCTTAAAGGCCTGTTCAAACGATGAGAAACGAGCAGTTTTCAACGGCGGTGCTCGACTGGTACGACCGCCACGGTCGCCATGACCTGCCCTGGCAACAGGGCATCACGCCTTACCGGGTGTGGGTCTCGGAGATCATGTTGCAGCAGACCCAGGTCAGCACCGTGCTGAACTACTTCGACCGGTTCATGGCGTCCTTGCCAACGGTCGAAGCCCTGGCTGCCGCGCCGGAAGACGAAGTGCTGCACCTGTGGACCGGGCTGGGTTACTACACCCGGGCGCGCAACCTGCAAAAGACCGCGAAGATCGTCGTTGCCGAATATGGCGGCGAGTTTCCCCGTGACGTCGAAAAACTCACCGAACTGCCCGGCATTGGCCTGTCCACCGCGGGTGCGATTGCCAGCCTGAGCATGGGCCTGCGAGCGCCGATCCTCGATGGCAACGTCAAGCGCGTGCTGGCGCGCTTTACCGCGCAAGAGGGTTACCCGGGCGAGCCGAAGGTCGCCAAACAGCTGTGGGCCACCGCAGAGCGCTTTACGCCCCATGACCGCGTCAACGCCTACACCCAGGCCATGATGGACATGGGCGCCACCCTCTGCACCCGCAGCAAGCCCAGCTGCCTGCTGTGCCCGCTGGAAAAGGGCTGCGAAGCGCACCTGCTCGGCCTGGAAACCCGCTACCCGATCCCCAAGCCACGCAAGACCGTGCCCCAGAAGCGCACGCTGATGCCGTTGCTGGCCAATGACGAGGGCGCGATCCTGCTTTACCGTCGCCCTTCCACGGGCCTGTGGGGCGGTTTGTGGAGCCTGCCGGAGCTGGATGACCTGGCCGACCTGGAACACCTGGCCAACCAGCACTCGCTGGCGCTGGGCAAACACCAGGAGCTGCCGAGCCTGATCCACACCTTCAGCCACTTCCAACTGGCTATCGAACCCTGGCTGGTCCAGGTCCAGGAGTCTGCCCATCACGTGGCCGAGGCTGACTGGCTCTGGTATAACCTCGCCACCCCGCCGCGCCTGGGCCTTGCCGCCCCGGTCAAGAAACTGCTGAAGCGCGCGGCTGAAGTATTGAACGCAGGAGTTCCGTCATGACCCGCACCATCATCTGCCGCAAGTACCACGAAGAACTGCCCGCCCTGGAGCGCGCCCCGTTCCCTGGCGCCAAGGGCCAGGACATTTTCGACAACGTCTCCGCCAAGGCCTGGGCTGACTGGCAAAAGCACCAGACCCTGTTGATCAACGAAAAGCGCCTGAACATGATGAACGCCGAAGACCGCAAATACCTGCAGGGCGAGATGGACAAGTACTTTTCCGGCGAGGATTACGCCAAGGCCGACGGCTACGTGCCACCTGCTGAATAATTGATCAAATTTGGGGGTTGGCCCGTAAGCGACGGTAATAATTAAATATTTTTTGAAAACTTGCTTGACGACCCCCTGAAAAACCCGTTTAATGCGCCCCGTTGCCCAGATAGCTCAGTCGGTAGAGCAGGGGATTGAAAATCCCCGTGTCGGCGGTTCGATTCCGTCTCTGGGCACCACCTTTCGTTTTCAGGTGATGCCAAGCACACCTGAAAGCACACAAGAAACCCGCCTAGTGCGGGTTTTTTGCTTTCTACGGTTCCCAACCGTTCCCTTGTAAGCCCAAACATATGTGAGTAGATCGTGAGTAGATCCAGTTCGGTCTAGAAATCTAATCACACCAGAACGGCAATACGCCCGCCTGGTGCGGCCGCATTACTCAAGCCTGGAGAAAGGGTTACCCTCCACGTCCCTGCTGGCTCGGTCGTAGTCGGTGCGGCATACCAAGGAAGCGGCATCTGCGGGATGGGTGCGGAAAGGCAAGAGCGAGAGGCAATCGTCACGGACGGAAAGGTGAAAAACTACCGCGTATCAACAAGCGGTGACGGTGTTTTAGACATTCTCCCTACCACGCTGTAACGAAAAGATAGGGCCGCCTCCCGGCGGCTTTGTCACGCTTTGAAACAGACGATATGGTCTCACTCAGACCAAATCGTCTGTTTCACCCCCGCCTCGCTGGGCCGCCGTAACCACTCCGGTAACCACCAAAAGTAACCACTCTGCTCAATCGTAATCCGTTAGCAACCACATGCATACAGAGGCAAAACATGGAAGCTCAAGCCTATCTTCGGGAGCTGAACACCCAGCTCACCTACTTGTTTGAATATGCGCGAAAAATTAACGAGATAGACACTGCTGCTGCCCTGTTCGCTGAGTTTCGTGGCATTCAAGATGCCGGCTGGAATACGATCGCAACCGCTATCGAGGTATTCGATGAGCTGAAAGTGCTTGGATCGAAGGGTGCCCCTCTGACTAGGCCTGAGCTTCGCCAAGTGCTATGCCTCTATGCGCATCTTGCCGAGGCGGGTGGTGTGTACGAGGGGCTATTGAACACCATGCAGATCCCTCAGTTGAAGGCTTACAACCTCTGGCCGTTTCAAAAGCTCGTCCGAGTGCGTCCTGAACCCAGAGCTATAATCGGCCCAAACGCTAACGCGATGTTTCGGCACCTAGCACGGGTTGCGACTGAAATAGGGATGAGCAGCCTGGCGAGATTGTTAGAGACCACCTTTCGGGACGACATCAGAAATGCCATAGCGCATGCCGACTACGTTCTCGTTCCTGAAGGGTTGCGAGTAAGGCGAAGAAACGGAGGCCAGCCAGTCATTGTCTCCCACGCAAAGATCGGAGAGGCTTTACAGATAGCAATTTTCTTCTTTGAATTGCTCCAATCTTTCCGACAGGAAATTGCAGAGTCATTTCGCCCGGCCCGAACTATTGTCGGAAGGTTCAGCGAGAACCCACCCATGGCCTGGAAAATCGAATTATCCGATGATGGGAGATTCTCCCTTTCTAGCGATGCGCCTGGTCCACAATACGATGAAGGGTATGAACGACAGATGCGGATTAATGACCGTTTGGGCGGGCGTATGGTGGCGGCTTACATTGAACCAGGCGCGGACTTGCCACCGGGGCTCATTGCAGAGATCTCAACAATTGGATTTGAGGTTTTAATAGTGGAATTCGAGAGTGAGGATCAATTTGCAGATCTTGTAGCTGAAGTAGAGAGGCATCAATTGTGGAGCCCAGGGCTAATTCCAGAAAATGATTTTGGAAGTGTGCTCATGTCGACACCTTTTGGATTTCAAAAAATCTCAAACGGGAAGCAATTCAAAGCCTCGCTGCCCGTTGTCGAGGAAGTTCTAGTGGCATGATCTACAGGAGTTCGATTACTCGCTTAATGTCAGGCTTTGTCAGGCTCCACGCTGCCCCTATGTCAAGTTTTGACAAGTTTTCGGCGTATACCAGATCACCTGTCAATTACCAAATGAAACCACCTCTCCTGGTTACCATCCATCAAAGGAATATCCGGTCAGCACCATTAGATACCTAGGCGACGCCTTTCATCATCTGACAGCGGATTTCTTAGCGCTTCACGATATGCCGCTTGGCATTTTTCGAAAAAAGGCTGGTGAAACACTTGAAGAGCTAGTCCAGCCAGTGCGCCAAACCTGACCCAAAATATATAGCGAACCGCACCTAGCGTGAGCGAACTGCGAAAGCTGGTAGGAAGCTGTGTTTTTGAATCTACAGGCACAATGAGCCCTCCGTGCGCCGCATATTTATGCTCTCCGAAACTTTCATGAAAGGTTTCATATGTTGGATCAGCATCGATATACAAACCTACGGCGTTAATACCCGTGCGGCCCAATGAAAATTCGCTAACAGCTAATGGGCGCGGGCCACCCGACTCCGCAACGTGACAACATAGAAGTTTGGCGAAGTAGCGGGATACGTTGAGGTACGGAGTGGAGGACAGATCATATTGCGGCAGGCTGAATACGGTTTCTGGAGCCTTACCTTGCGAAAGCAGCTCAGATACCAAGGCATGAAACCGGTCAAACTCGCGATCAGGAGCTTGGGTTTGAGTGCTATTACATAATGCACATATGCGAGCCGAGAAATGAAAGGCCTGGGACTTTGGACCTTGCGCGTCGCGGGGGACGCTCGTGCCATCAAAGCTGCCGATGACCATAGGCTCTCTGCCAAAGATCTTTCGTAAAGCAGAAGCTTTTACCTTGTGCTCTCCCGTGAGAGATTCTGGGGAGCCACACAGACAGCAGCAGTCAGTTTGGTATGGCTCGAAAAAAAACCCCATCGGACGGCTCCTTGCGATCTAGAGATATTTGGAATTGTCGACGATTCAGGCTGCCCACTTGAAAGCGCAATGATAGTCGTAGATGGAGAGACTGAAGCTAGTCTTACCACTTGGGGCACACCTCTCACGGGACTAACTTTTGCTAACTGAATCGCCCCGGGTTTCGTAGACACCTCCATGCCTTAAAATGAGGCCCATTAGGAGGTGCCATGAGCAACCAGCGTTATCCCGAAGAGTTCAAAATCCAGGCGGTCAACCAAGTGACCGAAAAGCAGCTTCCTGTCTCGGAGGTGGCTGCCCGATTGGGTGTGTCCGTGCACAGCCTCTACGCCTGGATTAAGCGCTACACCAAGCCCCAAGAGCAGCGCGTTCAGGAGGACGATCAGAGTGCCGAGCTTCGCCGTCTACGTGCTGAGCTAAAGCGGGTGACGGAGGAGCGAGACATCTTAAAAAAGGCCGCCGCGTACTTTGCCAAGGAGTGCGGCTGAAGTACGCCTTTATTAAGCAGCTTGCGGGTGACTACTCCATTCGACGTCTTTGTCTGACGCTGAAGGTTCATCCCAGCGGCTACTACGCATGGCTATCCGAACCAAAATCTGCGCGAACCAAGGATGATCAACGACTGCTCGGTTTGATCAAGCATTCC
Organism: Pseudomonas sp. KK18; assembly: GCF_037094675.1. Lineage (NCBI taxonomy): Bacteria > Pseudomonadati > Pseudomonadota > Gammaproteobacteria > Pseudomonadales > Pseudomonadaceae > Pseudomonas > Pseudomonas sp. KK18. The sequence continues at coordinate 398,274 of NZ_CP146605.1, read as the reverse complement.
TGGCTGGAAAGCGGTGGTGTTTATGGTTATCGCAAGATCCATGATGACCTGCGCGAGGTCGGCGAGAGCTGTGGCCGCCATCGGGTGGCTAGGTTAATGCGCCTTGAGGGTTTGCGTTCTCAAACTGGGTATCGGCGACGCCCAGGAAAATCTGGCGGCAAACCAGCGGTTGCCTCACCAAATTTATTGAAGCGCCAGTTCGATGTCAGAGAGCCCAACAAAGTCTGGGTCACCGACATCACCTACATCCGAACATATGAAGGCTGGCTGTATTTGGCCGTGGTGCTCGATCTGTTTTCACGCCAAGTCGTTGGCTGGTCAATGAAGTCACAAATGACGAGCGACTTGGCCATCGATGCACTGCTAATGGCGGTGTGGAGGCGTAAGCCGAAGCAGGAAGTAATGATTCACTCTGATCAGGGCAGCCAGTACAGCAGCTCTGATTGGCGCAGCTTTTTAAAGGCCAACAACCTGGTCGCCAGCATGAGCCGTCGAGGTAACTGCCACGACAACGCCGTAGCTGAGAGTTTTTTCCAGCTGCTGAAACGGGAACGAATCAAGAGAAAAATCTACACCACGCGGCAAGATGCTCGTGGGGATGTATTCGATTACATCGAGATGTTTTACAACCCAAAACGACGTCATGGTTTCAACAATCAACTGTCACCGGTAGAGTTTGAAAAGCGTTACACAGCGAGCTTGGAGAGTGTCTAGAAAACCCGGGGCGATTCAGGCCTCTCTTTTTTCTTCTGGAATCAACGATGAAATCTTTTCGATAAACCGTTGAATGCCATCTGATGAGCCAAGCAATCCCTCATCAAACCACGCAGAACACCCGTCGTAGCTCGTTGAATGATAGTAAGCGGCACTCGTTATCTCATAACGCGGGGTGGCCCCCAATAGACGGCTAACTATAAAGGGGAACCAGGGCGACAAAAGTTCTGTGTCGCATCTCCCTATCTCGAGCACATCAGGGTGCGTCAGGATTTTTTCAATTTCCTTAGCCGAGACGGAATAGATTTTGGAGAGAGTTGTGATTGCATCTTCTTTGTTATCACAGCTGGGGATGAAGCTCATCTCAAAGGCTCCCGGCCTGCTCGTCGGAGGTGCGGCACAGAGAATAGCAGGTTGAGTTACGAGTACCGAACCAGCCCTACTGTCATAGAGCAGTGAGCGATCACCAAGCTAATTCTCAGCGGGCATCGAACTTTCTTTTGATTCGTGGATGTCCTGACCAGCAGCATTCAAAAGCTGAAAAGTCTCCACTTAGGCATACACAGTTTGAAGCCAATGCGGGCGTATACCCCTGACGCTAATCAGTCGCGCTGACCGCCATCAGTGACCACTTTTGATTGGCCAACTGTTTGTCCAACACCTCTCGGAGAAACACACCAGGAGCGAACCAAATACTGGCCGATCCACGCGGTATAGCATTCACGCCTGCTATATTGCCGTCCGCCTGACCAACCCAACCCACCCCAATACAAGGAATGTGAATGTGAAGCTCGTCCCTGTCTTATTGCTCGCCCTACTGACGTCAGGCTGCGCTACCGGCCCCGCCGTCGAATGGGTGACTGTACGCAACACTGACAAATTCACTGATAAATCCAGCTGTGCGGTCACGGTGGGCACCTATTACACAAGGGGCGGGATATACACCGTCAGCAATCAATACTACCCATACATTGAGGTGGTAAATGGCGACCTACGAGTGGGCGTGAAAAGCGGCGGCCGCTTCTTGATCCCGGTCGGCGACGTCCAGCTCAGAGTCGATCAGAACAAGGCATGGACGATCAGCACCAGCGAAACCCCGCTGGACTATGTGTCCGAGGGCCAGCTCAAAGCTATGCAAGCCTACGCACCGAAAGATCCCCAGCAGCAACAAATAGTGGAAAACGCCTATAAGACTGCGATGGAGGCTACAGCACGGTCCATGTCTCCGTTTACCGCGTCAACAGGTGAGAAGGCTCAATCAATTCTCAAAGAGATGCGATCCGGCAAGACACTTATCTATCGCACTGTTGGACTGAATCAAGCAGCGTCTACGACCGGGGAATATGTACTGGACCAATCGCTGGAGGTCGCATTACGTCAGTGCGGTATTCAATAGGCGCAGGCATCCGCGATTTCGCGCAGTACTTCGCGCACGGCCCTCGCGCACCTGGTCAATGCGCGAAGCCCTCCCCCCGCCAAGGTCTCACGCACCCTTCACGCAGCATATTCACGCACTGGGGCGGCGTGATGCTCAGGCCGGCATGTAGGCTCCACCGCGCCAGCGACGGCTCGCCACCGGAATGCGCATTAACTGCGCAAATTGCGCACATGAAGTACGCAGCTCATCACGCACGGTTGGTAAGCATTTGGGCGCGTACCGGTAGCAGGTTCGCACTGAGGTTCGCATCTCTGGTTCGCACCCTCTAACGGGAACCAGGCCGCCAGCCTGCTATCAAAAGTTATGGTTGCCTGGCGCTGGTTTCCACTGTGGTTTCCAGGGTTTTGCAGTGGTTTCCACTGGCAACCTGGCCGGGCCCAGACCAAACCCACGCCCCGGGCGTCGACTGGCCGGCGCGCACGATCCGCGCCAGCATTGAGTGTTGAATTCAACTCACCGTGTAGATCGCAACACGCTGGCGCCGGCATTTACTTTGACCACACTTTGACTTAATGCGAGACAGCCATCAGACCAAAACCACGCCGGGTGGGCGTCTGAGGCTTATCGCGTGGCCAGCCCGTGAAACAAGCGCACCGTGGCCGCTGATACCCCTGACAGGCCCCAGACGGATACGGCGCTTCGGCCCGCCTACTTTTACCTGGCCTTTACCGAATCGCTGGCGAATGTGAGACAGGCATGAGACGGATTCGGCGAGCGTGGCCGCCTGAGAACGCGCAGCGACCAATGCGGGCGGGGCTCACGCTTAGATGCGGGGAAATTCCGTATCACATCACCAGGGCACTTTGCCGCCGGCAGACGCAAACCACGTAAAGGTGATTCCGGGCATTCGCGGCGCCGGTGCTACGCTCTCCCGAAACACGGAGAGCCACCATGACGGAAACCAAACTGATTGCCAGCCTGTTCGACCGCCTCAACCAAATCCTGCTCGCCCTGGGCGCCGCGGTGGAGGAGCTTTCCAACTGGGTCGAACAGCGCGGATCGGCAGACATTGCCAACAACGTGCGCGGCGCATTGGAAACCCTCGACGAGAACCTGGTGTTCATTCGCCAGGGCATTGCCGAGCTGACCGTCGCCGTCAGTCTGGGCGATGTGTAAGGGCCTGTGATAGCTCACTCCAATCCTTAACTAACCTTGACGAATTTTAGACAGGTCTTGACGGATTTCTCCGGCGCCACCAGCGCTGGAAACGCTGAAAGCCACGCAGGGCAAAGCTTTGCGCGCATTCGCGCAGCTTGGCCAGCGCCGGCCTCGTCAAGAATTCAAGAGGTAGCTGTCAAGGTAACTGCCCGATCGATATCCAGGCCCACGCTGGAGGGATGGAGTGGTGAAATACCGAGCCAGAAAAAATCGTTAGCGCTCCAGGCCATACGAGACAGCCCCTTGATGGATTTCCCCCGACATGCCAGCGTCAAATCACCCGCGATCCAATAAATACGCCGCTTCAAGCGTGAGTAGTGACGCGATGGTGCTTGCCGCATCAGATATTTCCGAGGACACCAAAACAATTTTTAATCTGGGAGATAGCTTAGGAGATACAACACAATCTGTCAGACCTAAGGACCAAGCGCATCCGTAAAATTGAACGATGACTCCCGGGGCGCAGTCACTGCTAATGATTATCCCAGCCATTACGAATTAATGCCTTTGCAGTTCGCACATGACCACACTCTGATGAAAGCGCCTCAAGATCTGGGTTTTCTTGGTAAAACCCTTCTCTAGTAGAAAAAAACAATTATGAATTCAGACCAACGCATAACAAATTCTGAGCTATACCGTTTATCATCTACGCGGGCCACACCAAGCAAGCCCTAGCACAAGTAGATAGAGAATTGCAAGGCTTTTAACCGATCCATAAGGGATAGCATATGAACATTCAGGAAAGAACGGGAAGGTCAGATCGGACGGACTTGAAAACCCAGGACGACCTGAAAGGCGCTGTGATCTATACCGATGCTTTTGCGGCTAAAAAGAAAAAAAATGAGTACGAGATTGCGGCCGAGCAAATCTCAAGGCGCGCTCAAAAAACCGACTGGTAAGCAGGAATCAGATGAGTACAGGGAATGTAAAAGCTTTGCCCAGCATGGGCGAAGCTACTGCTGCTAACGAAGAAAAAGAAAAAAATATACAAGCACGCATAAAATCTCGACTGACAAAGGAAATTGTAATTGGCGTATGCGGTGCTGTTGGCTGCAATCTAGCCGATGTAGTCGAAGAGCTAAAAAACCAGTTTGGCTTATGTAATTACCACGTAATTCCTATTAAGCTCAGTACAATAATTAAAGAATATTTCGCAACTCACCCCCTTCCATCAGAACACTTCGGAAAAGACTTAAATCGCCTTGGTGTTGATGAGCGCTATCGTGTACTTCAAGACCTCGGCAATAGTATTCGCAAGCGACTTGGGGATGATGCTCTAGCGACCCTAGCTATTCACAATCTTTCATTATCTCGGCAACTCCAGATTAACGCTAGCGAAGAAGAAGACCCACCGCGAACTGTTTATATCATTGACCAACTTAAAAACCCCGCAGAAGTAGAACTCTTCAGACTAGTTTACAAAAATATATTCTATCTCGTTGGCGTAATGAGCCCTCAGCACTCAAGAATAGATCAACTCAAGCAGGAAGGAATGAATTCCGTAGCTGCTCAAGAGCTGATTGAAAGAGACCGAAACGAGAATCTTGATCATGGTCAGCTACTAGAGAAGACAGTTCAAAAATCGGACTTCTTCATAAGAAATCATCTGACAAGTATCGGCAACTTATCTAAACCTTGCGGCAGGTTCGTAGGGCTTGTTCACGGACAAAATGGCATCACTCCAACTCGAGATGAATCGGGGATGTATGCTGCCCACTCAGCCTCGCTGAAATCTGCCTGTCTCAGCCGGCAGGTCGGAGCTGCGATCACTGACTCAGCCGGTAATATCCTTTCAGTAGGCTGGAATGACGTTCCGCAAGCCGGTGGAGGTCTTTATTCAGCTGATAATGTAAATGACCAAAGATGTGTCAACCACGGAAGGAAATGTTACAACGACTTCCATAAAAGTCGACTAGTCGAAAGCATTGTAAGGATATTAGAAACATCGGGAAAAATCCCTCCCAGCCTCGCCGAAGAAATCTCAAAAAAAATATTAAAAGAAACACCGGCAGGTGCATTGATTGAGTACTCTCGTGCGATCCATGCAGAAATGGAGGCCATTTTAAACATTGCTCGCAAACCGGCCGGCACAACCACCGGAGGGGTGATGTACACTACAACTTACCCGTGCCACAACTGCGCGAGACATATAATAGCCTCAGGTATAGATCGAGTTGTCTATATCGAACCTTATGAAAAAAGCCTAGCAATGGCACTTCATTCTGATGCGATTTCCATCGATCAGATAGCAGAAAATAAAATAATCTTCGAGACTTTCGAGGGCGTATCACCGAAACGATACACTGCTTTCTTTGCGTTCAACACCAAGAGAAAGGATGAGAAAGGATTGGCGATCTCGATAATGAATAAAGAAGCCAGCCATGTATCTCAAGAAATATTAGACTCTTACTTAGATGTCGAGGCTAAGGTTTTTAACCTTGCTCGCACACACAACGTTCCGCTACCAAACTAAGAACAAGAGAGCGCACCGCCCTCTCTTGTTTGATTCTTTCACCGATATTGAAATATTAAAATTACTCCCTACCGCTTCACGCAAAAAACGCCACTAATTCATTCAAATAGAGACCCTCGCCATCCCGGGTCTCTTATACTTATGTAAATTTACTGAACCTGGCACGCCCAGCACCACGACGTATCTCACTTGTGCCCCCCCCAAAAAAAAGCGGCCACTACCTCGATACGGGGTAGCGCCGGCATGAGACACCGACGAGAGCGCCTCACAATGGTGGAAATATCACATGGCGCCGCGACCAACTCAGGAAGAGTACGACCAGGCTGCCAAACCACTTGTCAGGAATCAACATTGGAGAACAGCATCAAATCTGTCGCAGCCGGAAGGGGGTCAAATCGGAGGTACATTTAAAAAAGAGAGTAGATTTGTGAGTAGATTTACATATAGCCGCAAGACAGACCCTTAAAAGACGTGACCTATAGCCATCTGTTCGATTCCGTCTCTGGCACCACTAATTAGTTTCAGGTGGTGCAAACATCATCTGAAACACACAAAAAACCCGCCTGGTGCGGGTTTTTTGTTGCCTGCCGTTTTTGACTCCTTCAGCCACCGCCCCGCATCAACGTCAACACCGCAACCCGCTCCTGCTCGGAGATGTGAAAACCACTCTCCTCCACGCGCGCAATCCAATCCTGCGCCGAGAGCGACTCGCCAAAACGCACCAGGCGTCCGTAGCGCCTGAACACAGCCTCCAGCACGCTGATCATCGAGGGGTAGCTGCAGCCTCCGTCGAAACAGATGCTGAGGCCGCCAAGCCAGGAACGGCCGATCACGTGGGCACTACCGACGCTCTCGGCACCGGCATACTCAAAATCCATTTTTACTGCTTCCATGTCGCACCCAAACTCATCACCACGAAAGTACCCAAGCCTAGCAGGCGCCTGTTTTGCGGCAGGCTGCAAAGCGCTCCAATCAGACCAACCGGTCATCCAGGCGGCGACCATACAGTAAGACGATCCAAAGCGCCGGTTATCAACACCTCATTCCGACCCCATTGATCCATCCTTAATTCCCCAGTGATCGCCACTCTTGTCGGCGTTACCACCGACAATGATGTCAAGGCGACTGAGTCAGTTCACCAGGAACACCAGCAGCGGGTTGTCATTCAACCGCCCATTGAACACCGGCGCCATGTGTTCCAGCGGCGTGCCGCTGAGCAGTGCGGTTTGCTTGCGCTCCACAATCACCCAGGCGGGGCGCGGCAGTGTATCCACCAGCAAGGGTTGGTTGCGCCCGATGAACAGCGGCTGCTCGTCGTGATCCAGATTCATGATGTAGCGAATCGCCCAGGTGTCCTTGGCCAGATCGACGAACACCAGGGTCCCGGGATTATCGGCACGCAGCTTTTCCACCGCGCTTACGAAGTTCCTGGTGTCGAATTGCAGATCCTTGGCCGGCTCCACAACCTTCACCAGCACCAGCCATTGGGTGGCCAGCGCAATCAGGCTGAGCACCACCAGGCGCTGGCCGAGATTGCCCTGCAAACGGCGCCAGGCAATCACGGCTGCGAGTTGCAGCACGATCAGCACACCCACCAGCGCCGGCACTGAAACGTCCGGCCAGTAGCCGTGCTTGTGCCACAGATGCCGACAGACAAACACCACGACAATGCCCAGCACCGGCAGGACCGCCACCAGCCACTCATAGCCACGCCGCACGCCGAGCAACCAGCCCTGGGCCTGGAGCAAGCCATAGGCGGCCACCGCGGCAAACATCGGGACCATGGGCACGATGTAGTAGGCGCGCTTGAAGTGCGGCACCGACAAGCCCAGCAAAATCATCAGGCCGCAGGCGGCCAAACGCAGCATCAACTGCACATCGGCATCGTCGTGGCGGGCCGACCATTTGTGGCGCAGGGCAATCATCGTCGCCAGGGCCAGCGGCACCACCGGGAAATAGCGGTACAGGCTCAGCTTGAAGTAGAAGTAGAACGCCTCACCGGTTTCATCAAGGCGCCCGGTGAATTGCATCCGCAGCACATCATCGACGAAAGCATCGCCACCGCTGATCCGTGCCAGTTTCAACAGCGCCCACCAACAGCCGGCCAGCAGGATCAAACCGACCACTCCGTGGGCAATCACCTTTTTCAGCAGCGCAATCCGCTCTTGCCGCATACGAGCGGTGCCCAGCGCCCAGTAGACACAGGCCACCCCGCACACCTCGATCAACCCCAGCGGCCCGCGAATGGCAAACGCCACCACGAACAACGGAAAGATCGCATATTGGCGCAGCCGCGAGCCCAGGCGCTCACCGGTATGCAGCAGGTAGAAACACCCCAGGCACAACAACGAGATCATCTGGTCCAGGCACACCGAGCGCGACTTCTCCAGCAACTGGGCAGTCAATGCGGTGAGCAGCACCGTCAGCAGCGCCCACGCCCGGCCCGACGGCACCAGCAAGCGATAGATCAGCGCCATGACCCCGGCAGACGCCAGGGCGGTGGGCATCACGTTAGCCAGGTCGTTGGGCGCGCCGAATAAACGGGCAAAGAGGTAGCTGAGGTAGGTCGCGGTGCCCGGATAGTCCGGGTAAGGCTCACCGTAGGTGGTAGGAAACAGGCTCGCGCCGTGGCGAAACATCTCTTGCATGAACACGGCCCAGCGGCCGTCGAAGCCCTGTGGCTGCTGGTCCCAGATGCCCAGGGTGAACAGCAGCAGGGCGATGAGGAAAATACCCAGCGATTCCATTCGAAAGCGATTGTGTTGATCCATTATTCAGCCTGTCAGGTGGGGTAAACCGGCTCATGTTGCCGAACGCCACCCTGAATAAGCCCTGAACGGAATCAAACATTCATCCGCCTAACGACGAGCGGGCCAGATCAGCAGCGGCAGCAGGCGGATATAGAGTAGCTCCCCTACCAATTCCACCAGGGTTTGCGTGATCACTGCGGCAGCAGCGAGCCCACGGATCTCTTCGGGTAACGCCAGCGCCAGCGGCAGCACCACCAGGGAATTACGCGTGGAGGTGCTGAAGGTGACCGCCCGCGCCGTGGGCGCCGATAGCTTGAACAGGCGCGAAGCCAGCGCCCCCATCAGCGGGGCCAGCAACAGGAAGCCGATATACACCGGGATCACCGGCGCCAGCAGGCCGATATCGCGGACCACGGCGGTGATCTGCGAACCGATCACCACCATCAGCACCAGCGCCATGGCCGGCACGGGCAGCCAGGCCCAGGCATCGTTCCAGGCACTGACGACCGGTGAGCGCCGGGACTGGGAAGTGGTCAGCACCGCCAGAATCATGGGGGCAACGATCAGCAGCAGGAAGGCCTCGACAAACGGCCCCACTGCAACCACCACCTGCGACTGCGCCCCCAGCATCAACCCCAGGTAGACCGGCAACAGCAGCAGTTGCAGCAACAACAGAATCGGGGTCGCCGCCAGCATCAACCGCGAGTCACCCTTGCCGATATGGGTAAACACCACCACGTAGTCGATGCACGGCGTCAACAGCACCAGCAACGCACCCACCAGGATCGCCGGGTGTTCCACCAGGCCCCGAGTCAGCGCCCACACCAGCAGCGGAATCAGGATGAAGTTGGCCAGCAGCAACGCGGCCATGAAGTGTTTGTTGCCCAGCCCCTGGCGCAGGTCCAGAAACGGGATTTGCAGGAACATCGCGTACATCAGCACGGCGATGGCGGGCGTAACCAGGGCGGCCACACCTTGAGCCATGGAGGGCGCCAGCAGGCCGACAACGGCAGCCAGCACCACGCTGGCGAAGTAGATCAGGATCTGGTTTTGTTCGAGGGTGTCGCGGGTCATGGGCCGGCTCTGGTGGGCGAAAGGGTCTAAGCCTAGGCATCTGTGCCGCTCAGGTCGAGCCTTAGAAAAATCCCCGGGGTCTTCATAGCAGAAATTTGTTAGTTTCGACTTCTCATAAAACTGCGCACGGGCCTTTGACCCCCCATCGAAAGCGCAATGATCGAGCCTGTTCATGAACCTGCCAGTCCGACCTCAAGCCGAAGCATTCCGCGAGCCCACAGCCGATGGGCATTCCATCGGCGGCTTCACGTGGCGCCATCCGCGCACAGACGTTGAACGCCCGGTCGTCATCATCAACGCCGCCACCTCCGTACGCTGCCGTCACTACTCACGGTTTGCCGATTACCTGTTTGCCAATGGCTTCGACGTCATCACCTACGACTACCGCGGCATCGGCGAATCCCGCAGCGGCTCGCTGAAAGGGTTCAAGGCCTCGTGGTCGGATTGGGGCGTGCTGGACTTCGAAGCGATCCTGCAGCGGGCCCAGCGGGAGTTTGCCGGCCAACCGATTGATGTGGTCGGGCACAGTTTTGGCGGATGTGCGGCGGGGCTCGGGGCTTCCGGCGCGGTGATTCGGCGCCTGGTGACGGTAGGCGCGCAGTTTGCCTACTGGCGCGACTACGAGGCGAGCGGGCGCTGGCGGATGCTTGCCAAATGGCATGTGGTGATGCCGCTGGTGACAGCGGTTTTTGGCTACTTCCCGGGCAAGCGCATAGGCTGGCTGGAGGATACCCCGGCGGGCGTGGTACGCGACTGGAGTACGCCGACGCCGAGTTATGAAAAACGTCCGAGTGGGCGAGCCTTGCCCGAGTTGCCGTTTTCGCGGGTGAAGGCACAGATATTGGCCATCAGCATTACCGACGACCCGTTTGGCACGGTGGCGGCAATCGAGCGCCTGCTGGGTTACTTCGACGGCAGCGAGCGCACGCACCTGCGGATCGCCCCTGAAGATATCGGCGAAAAAGAGGTCGGACACTTCGCATTCTTTCGCAGCCAGTATCAGGATCGGTTGTGGCCGATTGCATTGGCTTGGCTGCAACGGGGAGAGTTGGCCAACGGCACGCCGGGGCGCCAAGTGACGGATCGCACCTAGAAAGCCTTGGGATTTCTCCAGACCTGCGCTTCAATACCCCATCCCCAGATCCTGACACCAAGGACGTGAGCCCATGGCTTCGCCGAACAAGCAGCAAAAACGCGCCCACCGGGCAAAAGCCAAGGCCAAGCAGAATCGCACCCAACGCGCCGTCGCCACCAAGCCGGATGCCTTTGCCGGCGATGACAGCCGCATTGATCTTGAATCGGTGGATTTGACCGAGCTGTTCCTGGAGATGCGCACCGCTGGCGAAACCAGCCAGCAGGCGCTGTGTGCCGTGTTCCTGGCGCACCCGCTGCTGGCAGTGGTACTGGAGCAGGAAGGCGAAGAAGAAGCGACGGACTTTATACTCGCGGCGCTGATCGAGTATCGCCAGTGGGCCACGGATACCGAGGATGAAGCGGCAGCGCTGGCGTGGATTGAATCGCCGGAATTCCAGGCTGATTACGTCGCGGCGTCACAGGCGCTTGTTAGCTCCGAAGGCTGATACAAAACGAAATGTGGGATCGGGCTTGCTCGCGAAGGCAGTGTGTCAGTCAGCTCAAATGTCGACTGATCCACCGCATTCGCGAGCAAGCCCGCTCCCACATTTGATCAACGGTATTGCGACGAAAGCATTCCGTCAGTTAAGCACCGCAGCCCCAACCTTCCGGCCCTTGCGCCGACGCGACACCATCAGCCCCGCCGCAACTACCAGCAAGCTCAGGATCCCGGTGGCAATGATCTCCACCTGATGCGCTTCCTGGAACAACATGATCGTCAGCACGCCCACGATGAACACGATCACCGCATACGTCAGGCCCGGGAACAGCCACATCTTGAAGGCAATCTTCTCGCCCGCTTCCGTGCGTTTCTGGCGCATGCGCAGCTGCGACACGGCGATCACCAGGTACACCAGCAGCGCGATGGCGCCGGAGCTGGCCAGCAGGAATTCAAACACCGCCGCCGGTGCCACGTAGTTGGCGAATACCGCCAGGAACGCCGCGCCGGTAGACAGCAACACCGCCCAGTAAGGCGTGCCGCTCTTGTTGGTGATCTTGGACACCGCCGGTGCATCACCGCGACGGCCCAGGGAGAACATCATGCGCGAAGCGGTGTACAGCGCCGAGTTCAGGCAACTGGTCACGGCCACCAGCACCACCAGGTCAACGATCAGCTTGGCATTCGGGATGCCCATGCGTTCCAGCACGGTCTGGTAGGAACCGACCGCTGCCAGCGCAGGATCATTCCACGGCACCAGGGCCACGACGATGAAGATCGACACCAGGTAGAACAAGCCGATCCGCCAGATCACCGAGTTGGTGGCCTTGGAAATCTGCTGGCCCGGGTTCTTCGATTCAGCGGCCGCGATGGTCACGATCTCGGTGCCCATGAACGAGAACATGGTGGTCAGGATCGCCGCCAATACCGCGCCCATGCCGTTGGGCAGGAAGCCCTGGGTGTCGAACAGGTGCGAAACGCCGCTGACCTGACTGCCCGGCAGGAAGCCGAAGATCGCCAGGATGCCGAGGATCACAAACCCGATGATCGCCACCACTTTGATCAGCGCAAACCAGAACTCGAACTCGCCGTAGTTCTTCACACTGAACAGGTTGGTCGCGGTCAGCAGCAAGGTAATGATCAGGGTGAAGGCCCAGATCGCCACGCCGGGGAACCAAGCGTGCAGGATGGTCGCGGCAGCGTTGGCTTCCAGCGGAATCACCAGCACCCAGAACCACCAGTACAACCAGCCGATGGTGAAACCGGCCCAGTGCCCGATCGCACGGTCGGCATAAGTAGAGAACGAACCCGTGTCCGGCGATGCCACGGCCATCTCGGCCAGCATGCGCATCACCAACACCACCAGCGTACCGGCGGCGGCATAAGCCAGCAGCACGGCCGGGCCCGCCGCAGCAATCGCGTGGCCGGAGCCCACAAACAACCCGGCACCGATAACGCCGGCAATCGACAGCATGGTGACGTGACGCGGTTTGAGCCCCTGTTCGAGGTCATTGGAGCTTTGCGTACTACTCATTGACACACCTTTGCGAGGAATTGCGAATACGGTCCACCCGGTCTGGCGTCTTTCTCGTGAAAAGAAACCAACGGGGCGTTCTTTATTTTTTACGCAAGATTTGCGCCAAAATGTTACAGAGCCACGATTGACGCGGGCTGTAGGGAAACTCAATAGCTCTCGTAAGTCACTGACACTAATGGCATTCCGCTATAGCGTTACTGTGCGACTCACTTGAAAGACGAATCAGTGCACCAAAAACACACACAATTTGTGCGTGACGCCCCATAAAAGGGCTGATAAGGACCGTTCGCCGGTTTAACCCTTCCAACACCCGGCCAAAGCTGGCACCATCGCGCCCTTTTTTACGCGAAACCTGTAGGAATACTGGTTCAAACGGCTGTTCGGTTGTTGATGGCGCGACACACTGCTGTGCCGATGCGACACCCTGCCGCAGACCGTCTGTTTACCGCCTGCAGGGCTGTTGGCTGTCATCCGGACGCTATGCTAGCTTGGCGCCTCGCCAGGAAGGCGGGCCAACAGCAGGAGCGCAATGAACACAATGAGGACCGCACATGGCTGAGGCCACGCCCGCGCTTGAAATCCGCAACTTGCATAAACGCTATGGTGAGCTGGAGGTGCTTAAAGGTATCTCGCTGACCGCCCGCGACGGCGATGTGATCTCGATCCTGGGTTCCTCCGGTTCCGGCAAGTCCACGTTCCTGCGCTGCATCAACCTGCTGGAAAACCCGCACCAGGGGCAAATCCTGGTGGCTGGTGAAGAGCTCAAGCTCAAGGCTGCGAAAAACGGCGAACTGGTGGCCGCCGACGGCAAACAGATCAACCGCCTGCGCAGCGAAATCGGTTTTGTGTTTCAAAACTTTAACCTGTGGCCGCACATGAGCGTCCTCGACAACATCATCGAGGCCCCGCGCCGCGTGCTCGGCCAGAGCAAGGCCGAAGCCACTGAAATCGCCGAAGCCTTGCTGGCCAAGGTCGGCATCATTGACAAGCGTCATGCCTACCCCGCGCAACTGTCCGGCGGCCAGCAACAACGCGCCGCGATCGCACGCACCCTGGCCATGCAGCCCAAAGTCATCCTGTTCGACGAGCCCACATCGGCCCTTGACCCGGAAATGGTTCAGGAAGTACTTAATGTGATCCGCGCCCTGGCCGAAGAAGGCCGCACCATGCTGCTGGTCACCCATGAAATGGGCTTTGCCCGCCAGGTGTCCAGTGAAGTGGTGTTCCTGCACCAGGGCCTGGTCGAAGAGCAAGGATCGCCACAGCAGGTATTTGAAAACCCGCTTTCGGCGCGCTGCAAACAATTCATGTCCAGCAACCGCTAACGGAGCAACATGCATGCAGAACTATAAAAAATTCCTCTTGGCCGCCGCTGTTTCGATGGCGTTCAGCGCCACGGCGATGGCTGAAACCTTGAAAATGGGGATCGAAGCGGCCTACCCGCCGTTCAACAATAAAGATGCCAGCGGCAACGTCGTCGGCTTCGACAAGGACATCGGCGACGCCCTATGCGCCAAGATGAAAGTCGAGAAGTGCGAAGTGTATGTCTCCGACTGGGACGGCATCATCCCGGCCCTGAATGCCAAGAAGTTCGACTTCCTGGTCTCCTCGCTGTCCATCACCGATGAACGCAAGCAGGCCGTCGACTTCACCGACCCGTACTACTCCAACAAGCTGCAGTTCATCGCGCCCAAAGCCAACAAAGACTTCAAGACCGACGCGGACTACCTGAAGGGCAAGATCATCGGTGCACAGCGCGCAACGCTGGCCGGTACCTACCTGGAAGACAAGCTGCCGGACACCACCGCCAAGCTCTACGACACCCAGGAAAACGCCTACCTCGACCTGACTTCCGGCCGCCTGGACGGGATGCTCGCCGACAAGTACGTGCAGTACGAGTGGCTGAAAAGCAAAGACGGCTCCGCCTACGAATTCAAGGGCGACCCGGTGGTCGAGAGCGACAAGATCGGTATCGCCGTACGCAAAGGCGACCCGCTGCGCGAGCGCTTGAACAAAGCCCTGGCTGAAATCAAGGCCGACGGCACCTACAAGAAGATCAACGACAAGTACTTCCCTTTCAGTATCGAGTGATCCTGAATGGCCTGCCCGGCGTGCTCGCTTGAGTGCGCCGGTCCTGAGCTTTGCCTTGCGAAACGACTAAACCATGAATTTCGACCTCTACGGATTCGGCCCGGCACTCGCCGCCGGTGCGCTGATGACCGTCAAGCTGGCGCTCACCGCCCTGTGCCTCGGGCTGGTGCTCGGGCTGGCCGGCGCCCTGGCCAAGACTTCCCCGTACAAGCCGCTGCAATGGCTTGGCGGCAGCTACTCCACCCTGGTTCGCGGCATCCCGGAACTGCTGTGGGTCCTGCTGATCTATTTCGGCACGGTCAACCTGATGCGCTCCCTCGGGGAGTTTTTCGGCAACCCCGACCTTTCCCTCAGCGCTTTCGCCGCCGGGGTGATCGCCCTGGGCCTGTGCTTTGGCGCCTACGCCACGGAAGTCTTCCGCGGCGCAATCCTGGCCATTCCCAAGGGCCACCGTGAAGCCGGTGTCGCACTGGGCTTGTCGAAGGTCCGGATCTTCACCCGCTTGATCATGCCGCAGATGTGGCGCATCGCGCTGCCGGGCCTGGGCAACCTGTTCATGATTCTGATGAAGGACACCGCGCTGGTCTCGGTGATCGGCCTGGAAGAAATCATGCGCCACGCGCAGATCGGCGTGACCGTCACCAAGCAGCCCTTCACCTTCTTTATGGTCGCGGCCTTCATGTACCTGGGCCTCACTGTCCTGGCGATGACCGGCATGCACTTCCTGGAAAAACGTGCCGCGCGCGGCTTTGCGAGGAGCACGCAATGAGTGGCGACTACAGCTGGCTGTCGCATTTCGACCTGGGCCTGAACTGGGCCGTGATCATCAAATGGCTGCCGAAACTGGCCCAGGGCGCAACCCTGACCCTGGAGCTGGTGGCCATCGCCGTGATCGCCGGCCTGCTGCTGGCAATCCCGCTGGGCATCGCCCGCTCGTCACGCCTGTGGTACGTGCGCACCCTGCCCTACTGCTACATTTTCTTCTTCCGCGGCACGCCGCTGCTGGTGCAGCTGTTCCTGGTGTACTACGGCCTGGCACAGTTCGACGCCGTGCGTGAGAGTTTCATGTGGCCGTACCTGCGGGACCCGTTCTGGTGCGCCACCGCCACCATGACCCTGCACACCGCCGCCTATATCGCCGAGATCCTGCGCGGCGCGATCCAGGCCATCCCGCCGGGTGAAATCGAAGCCGCGCGGGCGCTGGGCATGTCCAGGCCCAAGGCGCTGTTCTACATCATCCTGCCGCGTGCCGCGCGCATCGGCCTGCCGGCCTACAGCAACGAAGTGATCCTGATGCTCAAGGCCAGCGCCCTGGCCAGTACCGTGACCCTGCTGGAACTGACCGGCATGGCCCGCACGATCATTGCCCGCACCTACCTGCCGGTGGAGATCTTCTTCGCTGCCGGGTTGTTCTACCTGCTGATGTCGTACGTTTTGGTGCGCTTCTTCAAGCTGCTGGAGCGCTGGTTGCGGGTCGATGCCTGCCAGGGCCGCTGACGCCTTGTTGACGGGTGAGCAACTGCTCGCCCGCTTCCAGGCGCTGGATGCGTTCCTCACCGAACATCAAGGGCTGTGGCGACCACGGCCCTTTACCCATCTGCAATTGCCGTGGGAAACCCAGCATCCCGAACTGGCCCATTGGTTGCACCAGCGCTCGCTGGCCGAAGCGGAAAGCAGCCATAACCAGCCTCACCACTTGCCGGCGCCTGCGCCTTTCCCTGAGCTGGCCATGCAGTCGCTGAATCTCAGCGCTGTGGATAACTTACCGTCCCGCCCGCTACCCGCCGCCCGCCATCGCCTGAACGTCGATGTACCCGGCCGCAAATGGCAGCAGATCGAAGCCTTCGGCGCCGCACTGCAATTTCGCCACCCCCCCGAACACTGGCTCGACTGGTGTGCCGGCAAGGGCCACCTCGGCCGCCGCCTGTTGCAACCCGGGCAGCAACTGACCTGCCTGGAATACGACCCGGCCCTCATCGCCTCAGGGCAAGCCCTCAGCGAACACCATCAATTGCCCGTCACCCATCGCCTGCAAGATGTGATGGCCGACGTACAGATCAGCCGCGACCAAACCCCGGTGGCACTGCACGCCTGCGGCGACCTGCATGTGCGCCTGCTCCAGCTGGCCAGCGCCGCCGGCTGCCAGCAGTTGGCCGTGGCGCCCTGCTGCTACAACCGCATCCGCGCCGAGCAGTACCAGCCGCTGTCGATTGCCGCCCAGGCGTCGTCACTGCATTTATCGGTGGAAGACCTCGGCCTGCCGCTGAGCGAAACCGTTACCGCAGGCGCGCGGGTGCGTCAGCAGCGCGATACGTCGATGGCCAGGCGCCTGGGTTTTGATGTTCTGCAGCGGCAACTGCGCGGGAGCGATGCTTACCTGCCCACTCCGTCCCTGCCCGCGAGTTGGCTGGCCAAGCCGTTCGCCGACTACTGCCGCGAACTGGCGGCCCTCAAGGGATTATCCACAGGGGAACAGGATTGGTCGGCACTGGAGGCCCAAGGCTGGCAGCGCTTGGCACAGGTGCGAAACCTGGAATTAGTGCGTGGTCTGTTTCGGCGCCCGCTGGAAATGTGGCTGGTGCTGGACCGGGCATTGTTTCTCGAAGAAAACGGTTACAGGGTTCAAGTCGGCAGCTTCTGCGAAACACCGCTCACCCCGCGCAACCTGATGCTGCTCGCCGAGCGCAATTAAAGGGCATTTTGTCGCAGCGTGCCCTGTGGATAACTCTGTTGATGGAATTCTGGCAGAGGCCCTGCCGGCAAGCTTCGCGGCGCAAAATGCTGACTGGTCATTTTTTGTTCACAAAATAAAACGCACGCAAAACAGGCAGTTGCAGCGTGATGAGAACCGCTCCGCAAAATTGCGGTTTGATGACAGGTCGAACCAACCGATTGTGCATAAGCATCTGAGGTTAGCGGCATAACCCGGGCTTTTCAGTGGGCAACCAGCAGGCGGCAAAGCGCGTTTATATCGTCACAGGCCATGCTTGCGGCTTGGTTATCCAGCGGATCGCTGCCAAAAGCCAGGGCCTCGCTGATCGCCGGATCCCGATGCACCACCTCCAACAGGCTGTCACCCAGGCGCTTCCTGAACACCTCGACCATGTCCAGGCTGAAGCCCGAGGTCTCGTCGAGTTGGTTGATCACGAAGTGGCAACGCAGCGCCGGCCGATCATCAAGGTGTGGCGCCAGCAACTGCTCCATCTGCTCCAGGGTGCCAAGGGAAGCCGCATCCGCCTGGGCGATGACCAGCACCACATCGGCCACGTTCAGTGCCTGATGCAGGTAGACGTTATTACCCGCCGGGGTGTCGATGATCACCGTGTCCTGCTCACCCAAGCCCAGGGCCGACAAATGTTGCGCCAGCCAATGCGGCTCCTGTTTCAGCCAGCGCTGGAGGTCTTCCTGCTGACGGATATCGGTTTCGCCAAACGTGATCACCTGGCAACCGGCAAAGCCTGAATGAAGGATCTGGCTCCAGCGCTCGTTGTGCAGGCTGGTGCGCCCGATGCCGGGCAAGGTATGGCTCAGGCCGAAGTGGTGATAGAGCGCGTTTTGCGGGTCCAGGTCCAGCGCCACCACTGGCTGTCCCAGGCGCTGCAAACCGCTGCTCAGCGCGGTGGCCAGGGTGCTGCGGCCGACGCCGCCATTGACCGAAACCAGCGCTACCACCTTCGCCCGGATGTTCGCGGCTTCGCGGGACTGCTCGTTGGCACAAGGGGAATGTCGGGAGAACGACGCGCCACTGCCCATATTGAGGCTGGCACTGTCGTCGACCGGCATGTCTTCGAAGAACTGCAGCATCGAATCCATCCCTTGAACATCACTGGCAGTCGTCTTATCGAACAACGAAAAAAGATCATCGGTACGGCTCATCGCCAACACTCCCTCACGACGCATCTTAAAGACGTGAAAGGTCAGCTGTACTGATGCTTACCGCAGGTCTTTTTGTGGGCGCCTTTGTGTACGCATTCTGTGACAAAGGAATGAAAGTGTCATTATTTTGGTGTTTCTGAAGAAATCTTTAAGACGAGCGGTAAATGGTCAATTTACTGACTAATCTTTATCGGGTCGTAAGGTGTTTGCAAATCCCGCTCCGGGATCTCCCAGATCAGCAGCTTGGGCGGCGTCTGCTTGAACGCCGGGCTGTCGAAATAAGCCTTGGCGGCGCCTGAAAATTCGCCGCCGTCCTTGCTGAAGTTACCCACCGGAGCGTTCAGGGCTTTTTGCAGGAAACCCACGAAATTCGAATTGCGCGAAAACGAGGTACCGATCAGCGCCACGTTCGGCAGGCCGGCGTCACCAAACAAATCGTCAGGGTTACTCGACGCCGCCGGGCCGTTCTCATGCGCGGTGCTAGCCGCAACCTGCTCGCCCACCGGCTGTAACTTCGGCGGCAACCAATCGAGACCGGCCAGGCGCACCAGGTCACCCGGTCGCGGTGCGAGCGGTGCCTGGGTAATGTCGAAGGCTTGCTCCGGCGTGGCCTGGATACCGCGCTGCTGGATGCGCAGGGCCACGGCGCGGGCGCCGGCATTCGAGCCGATTTCGCTCCAGTGCGTGTCGGTACGCAGATAGGCGTCCGGGCCGAGGGGTTTCAGGGTGTCGGTCAAATCCAGCACTTCAACGCCCGCCGCTTGCAACAGCGTGCTCCATTGCTGAATCCGGCCATCCAGCACGGCCGGACGATACAAGCCGCAACGCTGGGCAGCGGCGATGCGGGTTTTATCCGGCACCACCATCACTTGCAGATCAATACCGCGCTGGCCTAGCTGCTTTTTCAGGTCGATCACCGCGTCGGCCTTGGTGCGCGCATTGTCTTCGGCATGCCGGTTGAGCTTCAGTTCATCGCTGATAAACAGCCAGCCCGGGCAGCCCTGGCGCACCCGCGGCCCGGTGTCGCCGAACGCCAGCCAACTGGCGCCGCGCTCCAGGTTTGCCGCTTCGATGGCCATCGGTGCCTTGGACAGTTCCTTGGCAAACCGATGGGTCACTTCACCGTGCAGCAGCATGTCGCTGTCGACCTTGGGCGGCAGGAAACTCACCGGCCCCTTGACCATCAGCCAGACGCAAGACAACAGCCCCGCCGCCAGGAAAGGCACCAACACCCAGCCCGCCAGGGGGCTGGTGCGGACGGCCAATTCACTCGGTGGGGTCGGCGCGGTAGGGGCGGGCATCGTCAGGCTTCCTTAGAACTGAAAGTACAGAAACGGCACGGCATCGCGGCTGGCAATCAGCGCGAACGACAACACAAACCCGGCAACCGGCCACAGGGATGCGGCCACCACAATCCAGGGCTGCGTACCAAAACGCTGCTCGCAGCGGGTCTGCCAGATCGGCGCGATGATGCACACCAAACCGAGCAACGCGGCCATGCCATGAGCCGGGCGCATGGCCACGGCCAACGCATCACCCAAGGCCATGCCATGCATGCCGAATTGGCCGGCGTACATGGTCAGTGCCGAATGGAAGTCCGGTGCGCGGAACAGCGTCCAGGCCAGGCACACAAACAGCAGCGTCAAGATGTGCGACAGCACCGGCGGAATGCTCGGCAGGCTCGAGCGCGACCACGCCCGGTCAATGCACAACGCGATACCGTGGGCCGAACCCCACAACAGGTAGTTCCAACTGTCGCCGCCATGCCACAACCCGGCAATCGCCATGGTCAGGAACAGGTTGCGGTAGGTGCGCCATACGCCATCGCGGTTACCGCCGAGGGCGATGTACAGGTAGTCCCGCAGCCAGCTGGACAACGACAAATGCCAGCGCCGCCAGAAGTCCTGGATGCTGCTGGCGAGGTACGGCCGGTTGAAGTTTTCCGGGAAGTGGAAGCCCAGCATCAAGCCCAGGCCGATGGCCATGGCACTGTAGCCGGCGAAGTCGAAAAACAGTTGCAACGAGTACGCCAGGCAGCCGATCCAGGCATCCACCAGGCTCGGGTTTTCCAGGTGGAAGGCGATGTCCACCAGCGGCGACAAGGTATCGGCCACCAGCACTTTCATGCCCATGCCGATCATGAAACGCCGAGCGCCAAGGCTGAAATTCGGCCAGTTGAAATAACGCTGGTTCAGCTCGCGCCGCACCCAGTCATAACGAATGATCGGGCCCGCAATCGAGTGGCCGAACATCGAGATATAGGTCGCGTAATTGATGAAGCTGCGCTCCACCGGCACCGTGTGCCGGTGCACATCCACCAGGTACGAAATCGCCTGCAGCACAATGAACGACAACCCGGCCGGCAACGCCACGCGCTGCCAATCCAGCGGCATCGCGCCGTACCAGGTGATTACCTCACTCACGGTGCCCGCGACGATGTTGGCGTACTTGTACCAACACAGCACCGCGGTGTTGAACACGATCAACGCGATCAACAGCCGCACCCGGCCCTTGCCGTCTTCACGGGAACGGTCCACCAGCAAACCGCCGACCCACGCCACCACGGTCAACACCATGTGCAGGAACAGGAACAGCGGGCTCAACCAGCCGTAGAACAGCCAGCTGCCGATCAACAGGATGACGTTGCGCCAGCCCGGACGGGCCAGCGCATAAATCAACAGGAAGGCCGGCAGGAACAGCGTGAGGAATTCCAGTGAGGCAAAGACCATGGTGGTGTCGGGCCCGATCAGTTAGCGAGCGTGTCGGAGGTAAACAGCAACCTCGAACCGGCGGCCGATGGCAGTGCGAGCACGCTGTAGCGTTCGCCGGCCTTGAGGGTGAAGGTCAGCGGCTGGCCCACCGGCGCGTTGGCGCACTTGAGCTGCACCGACAGTTCCACCGGGTTGATCATGCGGCGCGAAATCGCGCCTTCGGCGACCTTCTTGAACAGCTCGGCTTTTTGCGCCACGGCTTCCAGGCTCGCATCGGCGCAGGCGGCGTCGGCGTTGATAAAGGCCAGCGAGGCCTTCAGTGCGTTGAAGTCATCCGGCTGTTCGTGGATCACCAACTGGCGCGTGCCGCCCTTGGCGTCCGGCACGGCCACTACGGTGGCGAACTCGCCCGGCGCGACGGTCACGGCCAGCTCGGAATCCTTGCCGCCCTGGCTCAACACACCCTTGATCGGGGTCTTGCCGCCCGACACCGGCAGGTAGTCAGACACCAGTTTGTCGCCACCCAACACCAGGCTGGCCTTGGAACCCTGGGGCAGCAATTTCAGCTCGCCGTCGGTGCCGTTGGCCAGGCGCAGGAAGGCCGAATCCTTCTCCGGGCCGGTGGGGTAAAGCGGGATGTCGGCGCTGTAGGCGCTGACGCTGGCGAGCAAGGTCGCCAGGCCCAGGGTGATCCGTTTCATTATTGCGCTCCTTTGCCCACGGCGGCCGGTGGCAACTTCGCCAGGGAGTCGCCGATCGCCTTGGCCCACTTCTGGTAGCCGTCGATGGTGAAGTGCTGGCCGTCGGTGGTGATCCACTGGCCCGGCTTGGAGAAGGTCAGCGAGTCAACGTAGGTGCACGGCGCCACGTTGGTGGCGAGGAACTGCGACATCACCTTGGTGCGCGCATCATCCTTCTTGTACTGCGAACCGACCTTGCCCCACGCCGGCCCGACCCACACGCACTTGGTGCCGGTTTCGGTGATGGCCTTGGTCAGGGAAGTCACGCTTTTCCAGGCCCAGACTTTCGGGAACTGCGGCTCCGGGTACGAGGCCATGGTGTCGGCGATGATGATCACCACCAGGTCCGGCTTGTCCTTGGCGATCAGGTCTTTGATCGGGGTGGTGCTCATGGCGTTCTTGCCGAAAATCTCGGCCTTGCCAACCGGCAGGCGCTCGGCACCGCACTCGACTTTCTTCGGCACGATCCAGTCGGCTGCACCGGCGCCGCACGCGCCGATGGAGTGAACCTTGGCGCCCTGGGCGGTGAGGTTGTCCTGCAGCGGGTTGAGCAGTGAATCAGGAAAGCTCATGTGACTTTCGCCCAATACCAGCAGGGTCAGGCCGGCAATAGCAGAAGCGGAAACAGGCATGGATGACTCCTATCAATCAATTCGAATAAGGGGAACGGTACGGACTGACCGGCAAGGGCATAGGCCCGCTCAGGTCTTCAAACAAGTAGCGCAGGTAGGCGTTACCTACGTACTGGCGATAGTCCTGGGCGTTGTCGAGACCGACTTCGCCACCCAGGTAAAAGCGCGAGCTGAGGCGGTATTCGGCGGCGGCGTTGAAGCTGTAGCCGATGCCGGTCTTGCTGCTGGAGTCGTATGCTTGATTACCCAGCTCTTTGTGGCCTGGAAAATAAGCGACGCCATCTTGCTCGATATGCTGCACACCCACCGAGCTTTTTATCTGGTAGCTGAAACGGTCAAAACTCTGGGCCCAACGCACCGGAACACCTAGAGAGAAGAAGCGTTGCGGACTGAAGTACCCGCCTTGGCGGTAGGTGTAGAAACCCTGGTTCTCACTGAAGCCCATGGCCGAGCCACTGATACCTAACGTCAGGGTGTCGGACGGGTTGTTGCGCAGGTACCAGTAGATGCCGCTCCCCAATTCCAGACGGGTGTTGTCATCGACGTGATTGCCCAGCAATTCGTGCAACGAACCATAGCCGTACACACCAAGTTTCTGGTTGTCATAGCTCAACTCGCCACGGCCACCATTGGCGGTGACGCCGCCCCACTTATTCCCATCGCCGTCTTTAGAACCCGCAAAGGACGTCACGCTATCGGTGACCGGACGCCGGGATACATTGACGCCATAACGGAAGTTCGAATTGGCTTCAAACGGTCGGGCCACACTGACGCCACCGACCACGGTACTGTAGGTAAAGCCCAGCGGACTAACGCCGACGTCAGCCTTGAGCCCCTTGTCCGGATCTTCCACCGCCACAGCGAGACCTACACCGGTGTCGCTCTGCGAGCCGGCCGGTTTCGGAGTGCCCTTGCCAAAACGTGACAAGGCATCGTCGCTTACGCTACCAGCGCTCAAGTGCACCGGCGTCACGCGCAGCGCAACGTTCAGATCCCCCACCGGCATCCGCGCTTCGAATGGCGCCTCGACGTCAGTGATTTTGCTCAAGCCGCTTTCGCCATTGTTGCTGCGAACGCTCAAGCCCTGCACCAGGTAACCGGTGCGATCCCGCAGGATCGTATCCAGCGCACGACGTGCCGGGCTGAGGTTGGCGGTGTCGAGTGCAGCAATGCTCGACGGTGGCTCGAACGGCTCGTTCCAGTTGTTCGACGCCGGACGCGCGGAGGCTGCCAGGGCATTGTCCGGCACGACATTGGTCGGTGCATCAATCGGCGGCGGCACGGCGCCCGCAACGGTCAGGTCGGTGACCTGGCGACGCTGGCCCGGCAAGCCGACGAAGGGGTTGTAAGGCACGCCCTGGGAGCCGGCCTGAGCCAATTGCGTCTGGCTCTTCTGGCTGTTCTCAATCGCCAACGCCTTGCGCAGCAGCGCAGCGGCTTCGTTGTTTTTGCCCAGCCCCTGATAGATGCGCGCAGCCGAGGTGAGGATCTCGGGGTTGCCCGGTTCCAGGGACAGCGCCTTTTCACTGGCGCTTTCCGCCAGGCCACGATCACGGCCCTGCAAGGCGATATCCGCCAGGCCCAGTTGCAGGCGAGCGTTGTTCGGGTTCTGCTGAATCAGCGGCGCATAAAGCTCCATGGCCTTTTTGCTATTGCCGCTGGCCGCGTACATCCGCGCCAGGGCACCTACCGCCATTGCGTCGTTGGGACGCTGGGCAAGGGCCGGCGACAGCATGTCGTAGGCCGCGACCAGGTCGTTTTTCTCCCGCAGCGCATCAGCCTGTTTGACCCGGTACAGGTAGATCAAATCGTCGTAACGCTGGCGACCGGTTTCACTCAGCGGCTTGCCCTGCACTTCACGCAGGATGTCGCCCGCCTCGGTGTAGTGGTTGGCCTTGAGCAGCACATTGGCGTACAGCAGTTTCTGGTCGACGGTCGGGTTCGGATTGTTATCCAGAACCTTCTGCATGATATCCAGGCCCTGCTGCGTCGCGCCGACTTCCACATAAGCGGCCGCCAGCACCGCCAGGCGCTCAGGCTTCTGCCGGGTCATGGCTTCACTGCGACCCAGCAGCGCGAGGGCTTCCGGGCGTTGGCCACGGCGGGCGGTCTCGATGGCGATGTCGGTCTGCTTGTGCAGCGCGATATCGATACCCAGCTCGTTCATGTCAGCGGTCCGTTGCCCCGCAGGGATACGCGCCAGGGTCTCTTCAGCCTTTTTCCACTCACCCAGCTCCGCCGACAGCAGCGTGCTGGTGTACAGCGCGTCCGGCTGGTTCGGCTGCTTGGCCAGTAAGCCGTCGATCAAGGCACGGGCGTTGCGAATCTGGCCGTCGCGCAGGTAAATGCGCGCCAGGGCGAAGCGTGTCCACGGGTTTTCCGGGTCGGCATCAAGGGCTTGTTTGTAGGCGGCTTGCGCGGCTTTCAAATCCCCCCGCTGCTCGGCCAGCTTGCCCACCTGGGTAGCGCGCAACGCGGTGATTTTCACACTCGGCGCGAACTTCGCGCGCTCGGCGGGCGACACCGAGTCGATCAGCTTCAAGGCTTCTTCCGGCTGCCCGGATTGGGACAGCACGTTGATCAAGCCGCTCAGCGCGTCCGGGTCGCCAGGATGACGGGCGAGCACTTTGCGGTAGCCGGCTTCGGCGGTGTCGAACTGATTGTCCTGGGCCTGGAAACCCGCCAGTGCCACGGCAGCGCCGGGCTGGCCAGGGTTCAAGCGTTCGGCCTGGGCCACCAGGTCGCGGGCCTGGCTGCCGCGCCCGCCACGCTGGGCGTCACGGGCCTGGTTGAGCAGGTTCCAGTAGCGCACATCATTGAGCGCCGACTGCCATGCCGCGCCACCCGGCAAACGGGTGGCCTGAACCAGGTAGCTTTCAGCCTCGCTGAAGCGCTGCTGCTGTTGACGCAGCACGCCCATGCCGCCGAGGGCATCGACGTCATTGGATTTTTCATTGAGGCGCGCCGCCAATAGCGGCTCGGCGGTTTTCAGGTCGCCGTCATCCAGCGCCTTGAACGCCTTGGTCATCTGCGGATCACGCTGCCAACCGGCGCCGGTCTTGCCTTGGGCAATGCCCTTGTTCATCAGCGCACGGATTTCGCTGTCGTCCGGATGCGCCGCCAGAAACTGCTGGAACAACGGCACCTGGTCGCTCTTCGGCGGGCCGAGCCAGATCAGCGCAAAGCGCCAGGTTTCATCGGCGTTGCCGCCCACGTCGTTGTTCGGTGCCAGCTTGGCCAGGGCGCGGATGCCGTCGGCGCGGGTGGCCGGGTTACGCGCCAGATGCTTGGCCAGGAACAGCGCCACAATCGGGTCGTTCGGCCGCTCGCGGGACAAACGCTGCAAGCCGGCGATGGCCTCGTTCGTGCCCTTGGGCGTGAAGCCCAGGGTGTTGTAATACTCGCGGGCAAGCAGGCCCTGGGGCTGGCGCCCCTGGAAGATCTGGCGATACAGCGCCACCGCTTGTTCGCGCTCTTCTTCAGGCTCGCCGAGTTCACGGGCCTGTTCCAGCAACTTCGCGTTGGCCGGGATGTTGACGGTGATGTCCTGCTCCAGCAGCAAGGCCTGGCGCGGTACCGGGCTCAACGCCTGCAGGCGGGCCAGGTACTTTTGCGCTTCGGCCGGACGCTGTTGTTGCACCTGGATCAAGCCAATGCCGTACAGCGCATCCGGCTGTTCAGGGCTCAGGCGCAGCAGTTTCTGCCAGGTCTCGAGGGCGCGTTCCGGGTTCTTTTTCGACTGCCAGTAATAGCCCTGCTCGATCAGCAGGCTTTGCGGGTCAGTGGTTTCGGCAAAGCTGGCGCTGGAAGCCAGGGCCGCCAGAATCGCAATGGCTAGCGTGTGACGGCGCATGCTGACTCCCAGGATAATTTCACCGTGCCGTCTTGTTCGAAACGGTACTTTTGATCAGCGAAGCCCTGGCCGAACAGGCTGAGCATGTAGTCGTAGTAAATCGGCTGGGCGCTGTCCGGGGCCGAAGGCGCGAGCGCCTTGGCGAGGGCGTCGTCGACTTTCTGCTTTTGCAATTGCGCCAGGGCGGTTTCGCCCCGGGCCTGGAAGAAGGCCATGGTGGAGGCCGAGAAACCCGTCGGCGTGTAGCCGTTGTTTTTCTCGACTTCACCGGTCAGCACGTGGACTTTCTCCGGCGGCAAACCGCTGACCGACGCAGCAGTGGCACGGGAAATCCCGCCCAAGGCCTTGAGCATCGGCGCGGCCAGCGGGTCGCTCTTGGCGGTCATGCCGGCCCAGAGGTAAGTGCGGATCGCGTCGTAGCTGCCCAGGTCATCGGAAAACGGGTCGACGATAAACAGCCCGGTGTTCGCGCTGGTGGCGCGATAACCGACCCAGTTGGCCGCCAGGCCATGGGGATTGCTCGGCAGGTCGGCGAGCATCTTCGCGTTGCTCTCGGCCACTTCGTTCCAGCCGGCGTTCGGGCGCTCTTTTGCAAAACGGCGCAGTTGCGGCAGTACTTGATAGCTGGGGTTGAAGCGCCACAGGCCACCCGCGTGTGCATAGCCTACCGGCCCCGGCAACAGCATCTTGCCCAGGCCCGGTACGCGCACGATCAGGTTGCGTTCAACGTTGGCCAACACCAGTTGCGCGTCGCTGCGGTACTGCGGTGCGTTCCACACACGCGCGGCTTCGAGCAACGCATAGGCCATCCACAAATCGGCGTCGCTGGCGGAGTTGCTGTCGATCGCGCCCCACTTGCCATCGTCACGCTTGCCCCACAGCCAGGCCGGCAGGTTCTGGCCGATGTCGGCGCCCGCCATGTTGGACTTGGTCCAGGTCCAGAGCTTGTCGAAGGTCGCCCGGTCGTTGCCCACCAGGGCAAAGAACATCGCGTACGACTGCCCTTCCGAACTGCTTTCCGTCGGCTTCATGGACGAGTTCAACACCCGGCCATCGTCCTGGATAAAGCGCTTGGCATAGTTCTGCCACAGCGGCCAATCGCAGGTCTGTGCCTGGGCGGCACCGGCAAGCAATGTGCTGCCAATCACCGCCAGGATCGCGCTACGCAAAGGGCTCATGCCAACCGCCGTTTTGCACGGGCACGCAGTGCCAGGTAGATCAGGCAGGTCAGCACCAACAGCCCCAGGAAGGTAATCGCCAGCATCCAGCCCAGGTTCTGGGACAGCTGCCATTGCATGAATTTGAAGTAGTTCAGGTCGCCGACGTAGTACTGCTGGTCCGCGACCAACGAGCTGATCTGCGTGCCCTGCACCACCGCCAGGCTGCCCTGGATCGAGTCTTTGTAGTCGTCACCGCCAATCAGCGCCGAGGTCGCTTCAAGCAGGCCCTGAGGCTGGTTGCTGGCGATCAGCACCACGCTGCGCCCGGCCTTGAGCGGCGATTGGAAGCCGGCGAACCAGGTGCTGTTGCTCAGGCCGCTGAAGGTGATGCCGGCATTGGCCGTATGCTGGTTGGCCGCGGCGTCCGGGCTGATCCAGCTGCGCACATAACGTGGCAGGTCAGACAACAGGAAGTGGTGCTGCAGGCCGTCACTGGTGGCCGGCAGGTATTGCTGCCATTGCTGCAGCAGCGGCTGGTTGCCGCCGGTGGCGAGCACCAGAAGGTCTTTGTCGGCAACGCTTTGCACGTCTTTGGCCTGCACCACTTTGACGGCGGTGGCCGGGTAGCCGGTGGACTCGCCGAAGCGGCCCATCACAGTCAGGTAGGCGCTCAATTCATCGGTGCCGACGTTGTCCGGCATCACCACCGCCGACTCCGAAAGGTCAGCCAGGCGGGTGAACGGGAAGCCGGAATCGTTGAACACGCCCAGGTTCGGCATGGCGATAAAGTGCTGGTAGCTGCTCAGGTCCAGGCTCGAGTCCGGGTCAATCGCACCGCGCATGTTGTCGACGATGATGTCCCGGCATTCGCCTTCCTTGATGTAGTCGTACATGAAGCGCAGTTGCAGCTTGGACTTGGGCGAGGCCGAGCTGATCGGCAACAGGGTCGTCACTTCACGGGGCAGGGTTTCGTCTTTCTTCAGCTGGTCCAGCAGGCTCTGCCCGCCGCCCAGGTTGCTCACCGACGGCAACGCGACAGACTTCATGAACTGGTCATTCAGGCCGATCAGCAAGGAGGAGTTGGTGGACACCTGCTGCGGCGTGTAGCGGTATTTGACGTTGAGCGGCACGCCTTCTTCACGCCAGTTGAACAGGTCGGGCGGCAGGCGCAGGTCGACGCTGATCGGGCCCGGGTTGTAGCCGGAGACGTTGAGTTTTTTCAGTTCTACCAGCTCGCCAAGGCGTACCGGACGGTTGCTGGGCAGCCAGTTCGGCGCGTCGTAAGGGCTGCGCGGGGCCAGGGTGTCGAGCCTGGTGATGACCACGCTGTTGCCGGTCAACACCGGGTTGCCCAGCACCACGGCGGTGGCGGCACGCTTGAGTTCGGCTCCATCACGGCCGGAGACGATCAGCAGCTTGCCATTCGGGTCGTTGGGGTTGGTGATCAGGGTCAGGGTCGGCCCTTTAGGCTCAGGGACCGCCACACCGTGTACATCCACAGCCTGGGTACTTTGCACCAGCACGATGGCGTTGCCCTTGGCCGGAATCTCGCCAAGGGTGGTCGGGAACGTCGCACCCCGGTAGCTGGCCAAGCCGCCTACCCACGACGACAGCGCACCGGCAGCTTCCAGCGCGGCGTTGTCCGGCGCGCTGGCAAACACGAACGGCAGGCTGACCTGGCGCGCATCGCGCTTGTCGAAGAACGGCAGCGGCAGCACCGACAGGTCGTCTTTCAAGACGATCGGCTGCACCTGCACTTTCAGCTCACTGCTGTTGCTGATCTTGGCCCAAAGGCTGCTGTGCAGCGGGTCTTCACAGGACATGGTGTAGTGGCCGATGAACTGCAGGCTCAAGCGGTTGAATTCGGTGATCAGGTGCGCCGGAATCTGCACCAGTTTTTCCTGCTGGATGCCCGCGCCTTCCTTGGGCAGCGGCAGGCTGGCAGCGACTTCGTCGTTGACCAGCACGTTGATCTGCGACAGGTCCGCCAGCAGCGCCGGCGAGTAGCTGTACTTGAGCAACAGTTGCGCGCCCTTCACCACTTCATCGGCACGGATGTCGAAGTTGACGCTGTCGGACGCTTCCACGCCTTGCAGGTTCATGGTGTCGCGACGGCCCAGTTGCTTGAGGGTCAGGCTGTAGCCCTCGTCAGTGCTCTGCACCGCAACAGCGGGTGCAGCGGCCTGTGCCTGCGAGCCCAGGCCCAGCAGCGAAGCGATCATCAGCGCGAGCACGCCGCGCGACTGCGGGCGGGCAAATAGTGTGGAAGTCATGGCTTGTCCATCAGCGTATCGAGCGGTTGTGAGGGAGTGCGGCGCAGGGCCAGACGCAATTCATGCAGCGTGGCGCGACCCAGGGTAAACAGGCCGCCGATGCCGATGGCACCGACTTCACGCAGGGCTGACAACGGTGTATCGGGCTGGCCGGCACCCCAACTCGCGGCCCAGGTGTCGGCGCGGGAAAACGTCAGGCGTACCAGTTCGCTTTGTTGGCGCAGGGACAGTGCATCGAATTGCGCGCCAATCTGCGCGCCCTTGCTGAACACCACCCGCGCCTGGAACAGGCTGTCTTGACCGTTGCGCGACAGCACCAACTGCAACTGTTCGCCCCGGGCAATCTGGTGCCCGTCGGCGAGGATCAGGCCGAAGCCGTTCTGCGAGAAATCCTGGGTCGTGCCTTTGAGCACACGCCCGTCGGCGCAGATCACACTGACCGGCAATTTCGCGCTGACCCGCGGCTCGGAGCGCACTTGCCGCGCTTCGGAAGCCACCGCCACTGCAGCGCTGGTGATAATCAGGTTGTAGAGGGTCCAGGTCAGGTTGATCGCCACGGTGACCGCGGTGGACTCGTCGCCCCAGATCAACTGATAAAGACCGAAGCACAGCCCGACCAGGTTCACCGCCAGCAGTACCAGGTACGGCCGGGCGAGTTTCCAGTCGAAGAACTGCTTGTCGATGATCCCGCCCTTGTCGGTGACGTTGAAGCCGCCCGCCTTGGGGTTGACCAGCGCAACCAATACCGGCGGCAGGATGTACCAGGCCAGTACGGTCTCGTAGACCTCGTTCCAGAACGAGTGGCGGAAGCGCCCCTGGATCCGCGAGTTGGTCAGGCTCGAATGCACGAGGTGGGGCAACACATAGGCGACAATCATCAGCGCCGAGGCGTGGAAAATCTGCGCGCCGAAAATCAGGTAGGCCAGCGGCGCGGTGAGGAACACCAGCCGCGGCAAGCCATAGAAGAAGTGCAGCATGGCGTTGGCGTAGCAGATGCGCTGGCCCCACTTCAGGCCTTTGCCCAGCAGCGGATTGTCGGTGCGGAAAATCTGCGCCATGCCCCGCGCCCAACGGATGCGCTGGTTGATGTGGCGTGACAGGCTTTCGGTGGCCAGGCCCGCGGCTTGCGGGATCGCCAGGTAAGCGGTGTTGTAGCCCAGGCGGTTGAGCTTGAGCGCGGTGTGGGCGTCTTCGGTGACGGTCTCGACGGCCACGCCGCCGATTTCCAGCAAGGGCTTGCGGCGGATCACCGCACACGAGCCGCAGAAGAACGTCGCGTTCCACAGGTCGTTGCCGTCCTGCACCAGGCCGTAGAACAACTCGCCCTCGTTG
Source organism: Pseudomonas sp. KK18 (assembly GCF_037094675.1). Lineage (NCBI taxonomy): Bacteria > Pseudomonadati > Pseudomonadota > Gammaproteobacteria > Pseudomonadales > Pseudomonadaceae > Pseudomonas > Pseudomonas sp. KK18. The sequence continues at coordinate 366,889 of NZ_CP146605.1, read as the reverse complement.
GGCACGGCGCGGAAGGTGTCGAGGTTCTTTTCAAACGGGTCGGGTGAAAAGAAGAAGTGCGGCGTTTGCAGCATCGCCAGCTTGGGGTCCTTGAGGAACCAGCCGAGGCTGACTTGCAGGAAGGAACGGGTCGGCACGTGGTCGGCGTCGAACAGCGCGATGTACTCGCCGTCGGTGACCTTCAACGCTTCATTGAGGTTGCCGGCCTTGGCGTGGAAATTGTTGTCGCGACGGATGTAGTTCACGCCGATCTTGCGGCAGAAATCGCGGAAGTCGTCGCGACGGCCATCGTCGAGCACGTGGACGCGCAACTTGTCCTTGGGCCAGTCCATCGCCTGGGCGGCGAAGATGGTCAGTTTGACGATGCTCAACGCCTCGTTGTAGGTCGGGATGAACACGTCGACCGTGGGCCACTCCGACGGTTCGGTCTTGAGCCACACCGGCTCGCGGCGCAGCGGCCAGGCGGTTTGCACGTAGCCGAAGATCAGCACCACCAGCGCGTACAGCTCGGCGAGCACCAGGCCGTAGCCGAACAGCATGTCGAGCCAGGTTTCAAAACCCAGGGTGGAAGTCAGCCGCCAGTACATGTAGCGCAGCGACGCCACCAGCGACAACACCACCAGCGCGAGGATCGCCATGCGCCCGGGAATCTTGCGCAGCAGCAGCACCGCAAGGAAGCACACGGCGGCAAACAGGCATTGGCTATAGAGGTCCAGCGGGGCGCTGACAATGCTCACCAACAGCAAGGTGCCGACCACACAACTGATCACCACCAGCACTTTGCGCAGCGTATCGGGCCAGCGATTGAAGCGCGAAATCGCGGCGTCCAGCCGCTGCTCGGCGCGCCCCGGAGTGTGGGGCGTAGAGGACGTAGTGTCGGTCATGGAAGGTCCGAATCGATTCGTTCGAGCAGCGTGCGGCACAGGGCATGAATGTCCTGGCAGCCGAGACTGTTGACGGTAGGGTCGAGGGGGTCGCGGCCGCAGGCCTGGGCTTCACTGAACACCGGGTCACGGTGGACCTTGCCGAGCAGTGCATCGCCGAGGCGGGCCTTGAACACTTCGGCCATGTCCAGGCTGAAGCGGTGGGCGCCGTCGAGTTGGTTGATCACGTAGTAACGCTGTGGTGGTTTTTCGCACTCAAGGTACGGCGCCAGCACGCTGTCCATCTGGGCCAGGGTGCTGAATGAGGAAACATCCGCCTGCACCGCCACCAACACCACGTCTGCCAGGGCCATGGCCTGGTGCAGGTACACCGTGTTGCCGGCAGGCACGTCGATCACCACCGTGTCCTGGCCATTCAACTGCAAGCCGGCCAGGTGCCGGGGCAGCCATTGGGCGTCTTCGCCGAGCCAGCGATTGAGGTTTTTTTGCTGGTCGTTGTTGGTCTCACCGAAGGCCACCAGACGGCAACCGGCAAAGCCGCGCTCAGCCAAGCCTTCCCAGGACTCATTGCTCAAGCTCGTCGCGCCGATGCCGGGCAAATTCAGGCCCAGGCACAAGTGATGACGCAGGGCGTTTTGCGGGTCCAGGTCCAGCGCCACGGCCGGGTGGCCTTGACGCTGCAAGCCGCTGGCAATGGCCGCGGTCAGCGTGCTGCGACCGACACCGCCCTTGAGCGAGACCACCACGATCACCTTGGGTGAGGATTGATCCGAGTACACCTCACCGGTCGGCCCTTCGACCACTTCGGGAGGTTGCAGGTGATCGGCTTCGCCCTGGGTCAGCTCTTCGAGCAAGCGCAGCAATGGCGCCGATGGCGGCTCATCCAGCGCGACGGTGCAAGCGGTTTGGGCCGGGATGGGCACGGCGTCGAAAGGCTCGACCACCACGTCATCCTCAAGATAATCATGGACGGCGTACATCTCCCGGTAGCCATTTGGATTGGCGCCCAGCTTATTGAATAGTTTTGAAATATCGTCTGCGCGACTCACCCACGGCCCTCCCCGGTTATTACGCTTTAAAGGCGTTAAAAAGGTCAGCCCGTTGGGCTGACCTTGGTTTTTCTAGTTATGTGTTGGCTGGCGGCATTCTGTGATATCAGATTGATGGTGTCAGTATTTTGATGCTTTTTGATGAATTCTTTCCGACGAGCGGCTTAGTGCCGTATTTTTGACTTATTTGGCGAATTTTTATCAATTTCTTTCAGATCAGAAGCTTGCGGAGGCTTCTAACAGTTTTTCTGGCCGCCTGGTCAGGAAAAATTGCTTAGCTGACGAATCAAATTACAACTTAGTAATTAACCGCCAACGTTCCGTAAACCGGGTTAAACGATTCCGCTATTTATATGACGTTTAATATTTCGAAACAGAATACGGTAAGACCCACCTTATTCAAGGAAAAAACGATGACCGTTATGTCGAAAACATCTAAGAGAAAGACCCTGAGGCACTAATACCTCTAATGGATAAGTTTCTGTATCAAGTTGTATGCAATCCCCTTCTCAACACATGCCGAGGCAAAACGCCGGGGTGCATGACACAGGCCGGATACCTCCCGGGCGCTCAATAGGCTCCAACGCAACACACACCCTATTGAACCTCAGAGGACACCACCATGAACCGCAACACCCTCATCGCCAGCAGCTTGTTTGCCTTGCTCAACGTTGCCGCCTTTTCGGCCCAGGCCAGCCCCAAGCTGGATGTACAGCAGGTACTGTCGACCGTGGACGATGGAGGCGCGGCGTGTGGCGTGGTGAATGCGCGGATGACCTACCTGGATTCCCATGGGCAGAAGCGGGTGTTTGAGTACAAGAAATTTGCCGATTCGTGTAACGAAGGCAGCTAACACGGTGAACAGCAAAACCTGTGGCGAGGGAGCTTGCTCCCGCTGGAGTGCGCAGCGCTCCCACTGTTTTGGGCCTGCTGCGCAGCCCAGCGGGAGCAAGCTCCCTCGCCACAAAACCTCATCTGAAGCTAAATGGCTTTAACCGCGAATACGGTGCTCGGTGAACTCATAATCCGCCTGGCAATCGCCAGTCGGGTCCGCCGCCACACCAGGTGCCGTTCTCGGTTTGAATCGGCTGGGTTTGCTGCGCATCGCGGAAAAACGTGATGGTGAAGCGGCCGCCGGGCTTGAGGTTATTGTTCCAGGACAGGAACTGGCACTTGCCGCTTTCTGCACGCAGGCCTTTCCAGTGATCCAGCGCATGGGATTGGCGGGGCTGGGGTGGTTGAAACGAGGCCGCGCAGAGAAAACCCGGTCGGTTGCAAAAATAGTCAGAATTCAGGGGTTTACAGATGCTTGCCAATCGCTATAATCGTCGCCCTAACACGCCGGTATAGCTCAGTTGGTAGAGCAACTGACTTGTAATCAGTAGGTCCCGGGTTCGACTCCTGGTGCCGGCACCATACAAGGTTCCAGAGAAGGCTTTCAAAATCTTTGGAACCCCCGAAAAACCCGCCTTCTGGCGGGTTTTTTCGTTTTGGCGTTCCGTCGGATTCCGGTGGCAGCCAGCGCTTTTAAGGGTAAAGATTAGGGTAGGTTTCAATTCGATAATAGGGAGTACCCTTATGTCGCGTACAACCGCACCTCTTACCGACACTGCTTGCCGCTCGGCAAAGCCTACAGACCGCGCCTACAAGCTCTTCGATGGCGACGGGCTCTACCTCCTCGTTCAACCCAATGGCCGCAAAGGCTGGCGTCTTCGCTATGTAAAGCCAGACGGGCGAGAGGGCCTGACCTCTTTCGGCAACTACCCGGTGATAACCCTCGCCGATGCACGACGGAAACGGCTCGAGGCGAAAAGGCAGCTGGCGAATGGTATTGATCCCATTGAGTCAAAGCGTGACGCCAAGACCACGGCTGCTATCAACGGCCGCACATTCGAAGAAGTAGCGTTGGACTGGCACAAGGAAATGTCTGCCAAGTGGGCGCCCGGGCACTCCAAAACCGTACTGAGCCGGCTCAAGACTCACGTCTTCCCCTTGATTGGCGCCCGAGCCATCGTCGAACTGGATACCCATGACTTGATGACGCCGCTTGAGGCCATCAAGAAGCGCGGCACGATCGACGTTGCCTTAAGGGTACAAAACTACCTCCAGAGCATCATGCGGGAAGCCAAACGGCTCCGGCTGATTACCCAGAACCCAGCGCACGATCTCGAAGGGTCAATAAAGGCCCCCCGCGTGAAACACAGGCCCGCACTGCCACTGGCTCGCCTGCCAGAACTGCTGGAACTCATAGACACCTATCGCGGCAGGGCCCTCACGCGGCTGACGGTGATGCTCTCCTTGCACGTGTTCGTGCGCTCCAGTGAATTGCGCTTCGCTCGCTGGAACGAGTTTGACCTCCAGCGCGGTATCTGGGAGATACCCGACACCCGCCCAGCGTTGGACGGCGTACCCTTTTCCACACGGGGTACAAAAATGGCCGGAGACATTCACCTCGTACCCTTATCCCCGCACGCGGTGACCCTGCTGGAGCAGATCCACAAGATCACCGGCAAATTCGACCTGGTGTTTGCCGGAGACGCCAAGCCGTGGAAACCGATGTCCGAAAACACGGTGAATGCTGCATTGAGGACGATGGGCTATGACACCAGGGCGGACATCTGCGGCCACGGCTTTCGCGCCATGGCGTGTAGCGCACTGATCGAGTCCGGGTTGTGGTCAGAGACGGCAATCGAGCGGCAGATGAGCCATAAGGAGCGCAACAATGTGCGCGCCGCGTATATCCACAAGGCCGAGTTCCTTGAGGAGCGGCGGATGATCATGACTTGGTGGAGCCGGTTTCTGGAGGCGAACCGCGAGGACCATGTGACGCCGCATGAATTTGCCAAGCAGTCTGGCGAGAACGTCACGCGAATTCGCAGTGCCAGGTGGGCCGAGTAGCCCGCCGCCCCACCGCTACAAACCCGCTTTGAAGTTACTCGCCGCACCGCATGAAGCTCCTCCGCGCGGGTCCTTTTAAACGGGGCTGCAAAGCCGCCCCGTTTAAAAGGACCGAACGTTGGAAAAAACGGCTGGCACAGCTGAACGTCTGTGGAAAACCACCATTGTCCACCGGGGGATAGTTTTATCCACAGGCGCTAATTATCCGAATTCAGGACGCTTGACGACTTTTGTCCACAGGCGTAAACCGGAATTGCAAGCGCTGCCGAGGCAGCAAAATGTGGCCCGGAAACCTGAAAGGTCACGCCCCTCGTGAGGCGGTTCATCCCAAGTACGATTCGCGTCCGGTAGCTCGTACGGTCACTACCCATGTGATGGATGCCTACTTAACATCGTTGCCACTGCGGCAATCACCCTACCCTCCTGCCCAGCAGCAACCTACCCGCTTGGCCATTTCGTGTGCGCCAACCCTTTGCCCGTCTCTTTCTCCAGGAAAGAGACGGGCGCTCCTACCACTGCTGCAGCCCATATAGAACGTGGCTTTGCCGCAACCCTCTTCGTGACAATCGGCGTGACAAACCCCGAAGTCACTAGCAACAGCGATGTAGATGATGGTGCCGCAGACCATGGATTGGACTGCACCTGGCTGACAGCCAGGCATGCCCCGGTCACCGCATAGCTGCCTTCACCCGACTCAGGATCTCGCGGCGCTGGTTTCGTCAGCCATCGCAGCCTCCACCCGCCCACCGGTAACGGTGCTCAGGAGGACAGATCATGAGATGCCCATGCTCCCGGACGTAAGGAGCCGCCAGTCCCGCGTTAGAGGACATCCCCACAGGCCGCAGGGGCCTTGATCCTTGATAACACTCAGCATTCTTGGCGGGATGACGTGGGGCAGAACTGGAGAAACGGGTAGGAGGTGTACGACATGGCATTAGTGGGTAGACGCGATGGTCGTAATTTCGGCTACGGCAGACAATTGAGCTACGCGGGGCCGCAGGCGCTGAAAGACATGTTTGGCAGCGGCCACTACGGCACGCTCAAGGCGCATAGTGACCGGTGGCGGGCATTCGTAAAGTGGTGCCGGTCTGAAGCGGGGCCCGGGGTCAACGATGCGCGGCAGATCAACTGCCAGGTGTTGTCGAACTATGCCGCATACCTTCGCGGCCTTGTTGAGCACGGCAACCTAGCTATCAGCACCGCGCAAAACCGGCTATCCAGCGTTAATAGGACCATGGCAGCGCTTCGCGGTGATCGGTATGTGAAAGTACCAAGCCCGAGCAAGGCGTTGGGTGTGCAGCGCACCGGGGTTCGGCAATCGGTGCCGCAGGGCCAAGATCGCGAACACATACAGCGAATAGTCGAGGCGCTTTGCAGCCGTCAACATCTCCGGGCCGCGGCGATCGTGCAGCTGGCAAGAACCACCGGTATGCGTTTGCGTGAGGCCATCTTGGCTGACCTGCCCCGGTTGAGCCGCGAGGCTGAAAGCTTAGCCAAGATCAACATTCAGGACGGCACCAAAGGCGGCCGCGCCGGTGCATCAGCACATCGCTGGATTGAAGTGGACGACCATATTCGTGGCGCGCTTGAGTTTGCGAAGCAGGTGTCGCCTGCTGGTAGCCGGAACTTGATTGCTCCGAGCGAAAGCTACGCGACCATTCTGCAGGAAATCGTCCGTCCTGCACGCGACACCATTCATACCCACAAGCTCAAAGGCTTCCACGAGCTACGAGCGGCGTACGCATGTGAGCGCTACGAGCAAATCACCCTACATCGCGCGCCTATCAACGGCGGAAAATGTTGCCAACTGGATCAGCGCCTCGATCATGAAGCGCGGAAGCAAGTCAGCTATGAGCTAGGGCACGGTCGGATCGATGTGGTCGCTGCCTACATCGGAGGACAGACGTGAGTAAGTCATTCGATATGGAACTGTTTTTGGCTGGCATGCTGATTGGATCGCACGCAACGCGGCAACGTCATGTTCGCCAGGCAAAAATCATTCAGGTTGCAATCGCAAAGCGCTGGCACCGGGAAAACCCTAGGACTTGGCAAAAGAAGCATGTGGTGTGGTTTCTTGAGAATTGCTTGAGCGAACACAGTCAGGCAACGCAGTATTACTATGTGCTGACGGTCCGGCTGCTAGCGCGACGTCTAGAAACATCATGGGTTTTCAAGCTCTGATGGGGATCTGATCCTGATAATCATGACCGGCTGCACTCGGCCAATTGCAGCCGCTCGGCACCGGCAAAAACCGCTAGAACTGGACGGTACGTGAAATGAACATCCACCTATCCAAGAGCGCTGAGGGTCTGTTTACAAGGATGGTCCAGGCGGACAAAAAACTTACGCTTCAAGAGATCCGGCAACCGCCAAAGCAGCCAGTTGCCGGATGAGTACTCCCTCGCGCTACCGAGGCACGGAGGCCAGGTGTTTGATTTTAAGCGGTAGTGATCTCCGGCATCACTGAACGAATTGCATTGCGAAGGCGATCGTCGCGCGAACTCTGAACGGTTCGCGCAACCCATGCACTGAAAACCTCGACTTTCCAATTGCGTAAATGGGACGCTGCCAGCGCTAAAAGTGGCTTCTTTCGATCATAGATGGCGAGTAGAGCGGCCAAATCAACAGCCGCGATTGCCGCCGCTATTTTGGTTTCCATTTCAGTTGCTAGCGCGGCGACATCAAGTTCGCTCGTACGAGCAGCGTAACTGGCGGCTAAATCCGTGATCGACTTGTCCGCAGATAAATCAATTTGCTTAAGCATCCTGTCGATACGCCGACGACAGTATCCAAGGACTACCTCGCTCGCGTTCTTTGGATCGGAAGCATCGGCGATAATTGCTGCCTTAAGATTGGAGAGCTTTTCTTCTAACTTAGCCCCGTCGATATCGTTCATTTCAAGGATCGCGCGTGACACGGCGGGAAGAAGCAGAAAGTTTTCTATTTCCGACACTGGCAAAACCTGGATGCCTAGCACCACGAGGCGGGATCAAAGAGGCATGAGCACATGCCATTGACGAGTAACGCCAGTACCCTGGATTAGAGTGTAATGGGGGTTGGAAGGCATCTCTATGGAATGAACCGTCAGTAGGTCTACGATCCGTCCAGGCACAGAAATACCTTCCAGACATTCAAGCTCTATTTACTCATTGCCTGATAATGCTCCGAATATCCGCACTCTTCAAAAATCAGCCTCAATCCGTCCTTGAACACCTCATGGTCGAACTCTTTTATGTCAAAAATATTCTGCCCCAACGAGTGTGACTCTCGATTCATGTACCGATAGAACGTCGTAAACTTATCAGTCGACAGCGCTGGCTTCTGGAATACGTTATTAAAGTCCCTCTTCTGAACAAAATTGAAGAAATATTCAACGATATTCCGCATGCAGTTAGCGATCAATGCAGGAGGCGAAGATTGGTCCTTGATGATCGACCAGTACGACTGATAGTCATTCTGAATCTCTTCATACTTCATCGTAACCACAGAGCTTCCGTTTGTATTTTTGAAGACTCTGAACAAATGCTGGGTTTCGCCGCGCGTCTTATGGTTCGTGTGTGTTAACTCATAGAAGAAATACAGACTATGAGTGAGCACAAAAATCTGCTTGTAGAGATCGTCATTGATTAAATATTTCTTAATCAACTGCCCAATATTAAATACGTATAGATGCGAAAGACTGGAGATTGGATCATCAATCACAACCACTTTGGCTTGAGGCACTGCCGTGGTAGTTTTCTGTCCTTTACACAGCTCAATAAAGTAAAGAAAACTAATAACAGTCTTCTCACCTTCACTCAATGAGTGGAATGCATTCGCTTGGTCAGTAGTCCTGGACACCCGGTAGAAATTCTCACCGTATGACACAACGGAAAAACCATCAATGCCTATTTCCAGAAGCCCGGCATTGATATTCTCAATTGACTCCTCAATGTTGACTGTTTGCTTTCGAAGGGCAGCAAGCTTGCCGTTAGAGGCCGCGACGTTTTCGCTTATCTTGGTGGCCTGGTCGCCTATCTCGCTGGCCTCGACCTTAAGGTCTGCGGCTGCGTGAGTGTAGGCGGAAATCGTCTGGTCATAGTCCCACCTCATCAGAGTCCAAAAACGCGTCTTGATGTTTTCCCGAGTCCTTTTCTTGTTCGCTAACTTGTCGTTATGCGCCTCGATCAACTCGTTCAGCCCGCTAATCAAGTCATTGATTGTTTCAACGGCGGACTGAGTATTGGTGAGAGCAACCGCCGTGCTTGGACTTTTGAGCTTGTTGCCAATGTGAAGGACGTTTTCGCGGATTGACGCTTTCAAAGCCTCGCATGCGATGCTCCAGGCATCTACAAGCTCTTTGCTGGCGAGGGGAGAATTTGAAATGTCCTGTATATTCAGCCCAGACGTCAGCGCTTCATATCGTGTCTTATATGCCTCCAGATTATTGACATCCTTCTCATAGGCCTCGTCGAAAACCTGTCTGATTGAGTCGATGATATTCTGAGTGACCGTCTCTTGCTGGCAGAACGGACAAGCTTGAGGCTCCTCATCCTCTGAGAGGTACTGGAGTCCTTGCTTTACCCAGTCAGAGTTTCCAGTCTTGGAGATGAACTCGGCAACAGAGCCCTCTTGACTACCAACGATAATCTTGGACCACAGTGCATCTTCCTCAATTGTCAACCAGCTAGCCGAAAGAGTTGGAATCTTTGCGAGCGGAGCTGCGCCCTCGCCTTCGATTGAGGTGGCCTCAGCCTTCAAATCATCAGCCGTGTAACCAGGCGCGGCTTCCGGCATGGTTAGGCCAACGATGTGCTGGAAAAGAAGTTCTGTCCTCTTCAACCCTTCCAAACAAAACTCCAGTACTCGGTCGCCGCCTGCGAAATTCGTTTTAATTTCCCAGATTTTGCTACTCGCTTTTGACTTTTCCTGTTCGAGCTTGGTGGAGTTTTCAGTGGAAAGTTTTAAATTCTCTTGCTGAGCCGTCTGATGCTTATCCAGCTGCTTCGTCTCAGCTTCAATTTGTTGGAGTGCAACCTTGTTCTCTTTGGAGAGAGTAAAAATCCCTTTTAAATTATCCTCAACGTAGAAGTAGTCGTTCAGAAAGCTCTGGTTGTACACCAAAATTTCGCAAGGCTGACTAGTTTTCAGGCTACATTTAGCGAATCGTGGCGCGCTCTGGTTGTACAAAAATTCGGATATGGTGCTCTTGCCTGCTCCATTGAGCCCATAGATAAGCGACGTCTTGTTGGCGGGCGACAGTGTGGATTTGGATCTGTAACTGGTGACGCCATCAATGTTCAATTCCGTGATCACAACCTTACTCCTAAATGCTGGGTGGCTTTGGGCCATCACTGTTGGCAAGGAGGAGCATAGGTGAGCTAAGCGCAGCGTGCCACGGTGATCGGCATGCTGATGTCATTAGGCTCGGCCTAAGGCGCGGTAAACCGTCGCTCTGTGTACCCGAAGATCTTTGAAATTTCCGACACTGGACGCCCTGCTTCCAGCAATTCACGAGCGTGCGTGGTCTGCGAGGGACTGAGCGCGTGTTTGGGGCCGAATTTTACCCCTCTGGATTTAGCAGCTTCCCTGCCAGCACTGGTGCGCTCTGCGATCAATGACCGCTCGAAATCTGCAATTCCTGCGAAGACAGTCAAGATCATCCGACCTGCCGGGGTCGTCGTATCCGCCCATGGCTCCGCAAGCGAGCGTAACCCAGCACCCCTGGCTCGTAGCAACTCCGCAATGGAGAGCAGATCCGATGTAGACCGAGCGAGTCGGTCGAGGCGCGTCACAATTACGATATCTCCGTCTCTGAGGTGATCAAGCATCCGAGTCGGCTCTGGCCGATCCCTTTTCGCACCACTCACTTTCTCTTCAAAAATTCTAGCGCATGCCTGCTCAACTAACTGAGAATGCTGATGTTCAAGACTCTGGCCTCGCGTAGAAACGCGAGCGTAACCAATCAAGTGGCTCATTATTATTCCGTCGCAAATTATATTCCAAGCTTAACATAATTTGCGACAAACTAACGCGACACCACGACCACTGATATAAACACATCTAAACCCTGTCGCATAACTTTGAATATATGCAACACTCAAAGCCCATCAACATTATTCGAACGATACCAACTAACCAAGCTAGGAGAAGAAATGAACCTTCGCAGAGGGGCTGAGCGGCTGGATGCGACCCCGATGCGTCATGCACGAAGTGGAAGCCTAACCCCCACTGGGCATTTTCAGCGAAGCTGGTAGCTGTACGACGCTTAGACAAATCGTGCAAAGAGTTTCCGGCTTTTGCCCATCTGGTTGCTGTTATCATCCATCACCATTTGTAGAAATGTCCCTGCCACCATCCAATGATGAAATTTCTAATCCTCAGCACAGGAAGGTCACGGAGTTCCAGCAGTTTTCCTTTACCGCCAGGTATCAGGATCAGACGTTCTAGCAGCATCGCCGTAGCTTTCATTGCCTTAGCAGACGGAAATGCATCTCCATGACTGATTGCCAGCATGTTCTCAACCGCCAGATCATACCTGGGATTATAGTCGAACACCCACCGAGCCAATATGAACTGGAGGATCAGCTGATAGTGACTCTCCAGCTCTGCACCAGGCCCGCCAATAAAACCACACAAGGTTGAGATCTGAGAAAGATCAGCACTCGTATCAGTCTGATATACGTAATCCAAAAGGATCGGACCGACAGATACGAATTTGTGCTTACGCTCCGCAACGCCTAGAACAGAGCTGGCATACAAGTCTCGCGGGATTACCCCGCGCTGCGCCAACACATTTATAACGACCTGAAGCCATGCTCCGTCTGTCACTTTATAAAGGTGAGCAGCAAACCCTCTGGAGTAGGAGTCTTCAGAAATAAATAGAGCCCCTCGATCCTTGGCTATGAAATATGGAGAAATTGACCCAGCGTTCGTTTCGACCAGCTTGTCCGTCAATTCATCCAAACTCATAGGAAAGTTATGCTCAACAACCTCACAAATTTCTTGAATCTTAGTGACAATCTGAACCAAATCGGAATGAACAGACCCTACGACGCCAAGAAAATCCGCTTTATCCACAGACATCATCTGCAATGTCTGCAACGTATTTTGCGAAACGATAATACTGCCGAAAAACTTTTTAAGAGCATCCAGGATGCCAAGCTCAACCACAACCTTCGCCGTATAAGTATCTAGAACTGCGGGTCTTCCCTGATAGCTCTCGACTAACTGCATCGCGCCCTGTCGTTCTTCTTTAGTACCTACGCAGGTGCTGATCATCCCACTTCTAGATCGAACAAGATCGTACACATCAAAAATGCCCTTCTTGCTCAATCCCGAGGCAATTTCGAGAGGCATGCTCTTCTCAAGAATCTGACCGAATAGCGCATCATCCCAGTCATTTTGCCGTTGAATGAGAGCAAGCAGCGAGTCGATATTGTTATTCTCTACCTGTAGAGACCACAATCCGCCCGCCGTCGGGAAGCGGGTTTCGTATGTCTGGCACACATCATGGAAGGCGTGGAGATAAGGGTGCTTTACCTCTTCGAGCCTCCATACAATGTCGCCTTGCAGCTTTTGCTGGGTAAACTCGTAGCCAACGGCCTTCCCCCATACCTGCTGAGTGTAAAAATCTACCTTTTCTGGAGATAGCTCCAGAAGATCCTCAGTGCCGGGTTCAACCGTCTTCTCAATTGCCTTACCCTCTGACGGCACAAGGCGGTAGTGGCAGCCGTTACAAACAACCGTCACGGCACCTAAAATGGCATCCTTCTCGACCATGATAAAAGTGCCGAAAAAACCCAGAGCCACTGGTGCGGAGTCAGGATGTTCGATCCACAATTGATAGGCCTCTGCTAGGGCATTCTCTCCTTGTCCGATTGACGCGCGAAGCCTCGCGACATGCATGAACTGCTCAGGAGTGCCATCCAAAGCATCAATGTCATACGTATCAAAAAGCTTTTTTAATGCAACTGCATCATGGCTTAATTTTGCAATATCACATAGGACAATAAAGGCGAATAAATCCTCTCCACCTTCACTTAGATATTTTTCAACCAGAGGCACGGCGCGCGCAAAGTCATTACGCTTGTAGTAAAAGGCGCCAGCCAGAAGCTCGAATCCACGCGAATTCGGGGTAATATGTTTTTCAAAAAAAGCGACGGCCTCTGCTCTTATCGGGTGCTCATTGAGAAAACCTAACGCGAGCATGTGTTTCAGCTCATAACTTTCACTGGCAGCAGGATGCGGCTCAAGCCGCGTCACAATCTCTCGCCACAGCATAAGGAAGCGTACAAGCTTCATGTAGTGAAAGAACTCTATACCCTCAGTGCGTTCTGTCACACGGCCATAACCATACTCATGAGCCATTTTAGCGATTGAGAGAATTTGACTTGCCGCAGAAAATTCAAACAGGAGCAACCGCCCCCGACTGTCCAGTTCGCAGCTAGTGAGAAGATCTGACAGTTGATCTTTACCACGAGCTTGGCCGACAAAGGCTCTTGCTATGTACACCGCCACTCGGGCATGAGTTGAAAATTTCTCATCGAACTTTTCAAAGCTATAGTCTTGGACCTTGCTCAGGCTCTGCCAGTCCTTCCTAGCCATTTTATTGAGAAATTGGAGCTTCTTTGCATTAACCGGATCAGCTACTTTTAATACAGCCTGCTCGAACAACTCCACCTCTTGGAGATCGATTAAACTCTGAGCAGTTGTCTCGATAATCTGCTGATCATCTGTCAGTTCAGCCAACACGTATGAGCACTCTTTAACTAGAGCATCTACGTTATTGGTTAGCTTGTAAAGAATCAGTAGATTTTGAATATTCTGGAGGTCGCTGGCATGCGCGACCCTGTCGCTTTCTTTAAATTCCTGCCAGTCTGCGGATATATAATCAGCAGCCTTCTTCAATTCATTCACCTCTTCTTGGGTGAATGTAAAGCCATTGGCCGTTTGACGATTATCCACATAGTAATGGAGGATGCCCATGGCGATCAGGTTTTTGACCTGCGCATCATCTGGGTATTCCCTAAGAAACTCGTGAGCCAGCTCTCTCCAACCTTCAACTCGCTGCGACGCCAACAGGTGGATATGCGCAATACGAACACCCTGATTCAATCGGAGGCGTTCGCCGAACTGCTCAAATGGATCTACAAAACTGCTTTCATTCTGATATTTTATACGAGCAGCTTGTAAAATAAAGCCCGCTAAGATTTCGTTATCTGGGTACTCGCGGATCTTATCGCAACCATACTCCAGAGCCGCATCACAATCTTCCTTTAGAATAAAGGCCAGAGCCTTAAACGCAATTGCCCGCTTGTCTTCTGGCGCATAAGTACAAGCTTCGAGCAGAAGGGTTGGAGCCTTAGCGAAATTCCCTAGCTGATATTGACAGAGTGCAATATTCGCCTTAACCCGGAACAGCAAAACATCGCCTAAATTATTTTTTTGATCAACCAGAAGCTTTTCAAATGACTCTAGAGCGTGCTTAACAGCACCCGAGTTCATTTGCTCACGATAGTGATCAATTTGACGATCAAACTCCGTCTGGAGTTCTCCCGCGACCCCTTGTGCCAATGCTGCGTATTGGGCCGCATTCGACTTACTAACTGCCTCAGTAATCGTTTCAACGTCGTTGATTATCACCGGAGCACTGTTTGGCCCGTTGATTGCAACACTGGAGTTTTTCGCTACGACGTTGGTAGAGCTAGGCTTCCATGCCAGACGGTTAAAGATATCCCTTAGGTTCACTACGGTTTCTCGTTCCGATGATTAATCGTGATATTGCCGGAATTTTCTCCGTTAACCGCAGCAGAACCGTTGTCTGCCTTCACGTTCACATTTCGCTTCCATACAAATTTAAAGGTCACGAAAAACACCAAGCACAACACAACTGCGCCCCCAAGGATCAACTCGGGATTCTCAGCCAGGGAGAAACTCATACCAATGCGCCTCCAATCGTTATTAGGATCTTAATCGTACCGCATGGAATAGCCATGTGCCATTCGTGACCGCTTGGTAGCTGCGCGAGCCTGCACGATTGCTGGTCTCAGGCTGAGTAGCCTTGCTAACGCCACTCAACCTGCACTACCTCCGCACAACAGGTTGTGACTCCGAAGACATCGCTCATTGATGCCAATCAGATCCGCTTGTTGTTCATCGCTTTCAATAGGATGCCTTGGCAAGCCGGACAGGCTATCAGTATCCACTCATGCTGCCACACCATGATCTCTATCGCTCCTCCGTCACCGCACCGCTTGCACATGCAGTCAGAAAGCTGCTCAATCTCCTCCGCAATTTGATAAAGCTCGACGGGCGCATGCGGGGGCAGCTCAATTGCCAGCTGCCCGTTTCTAGGTTTGGCATGGGGAACGATAACAAAGGGCTCGCAGGCCTGGCACAGCGCTTCGATCAAAGGTTGCCACCCTACATACCTGTCATCTCACGCTTGAATCCTTGGCGGCTCTTGATCCCGCCTACCCGAAAAAATACGGTTGATGGTTGGGGAAGCAGATGCGGTTCCTAGTGATGCCTGGTTCTTCCTCTCCCGCTGCTAAGCAACGTCCGTGAAACAAGAGGGCCCCGTAGGATCTCGAATGACGGCTTTGGGTTGATAGCGGCCGTCTAACAACGGTAGCCTTTCATCGTTAGCTGTCGCTTATCGTAGTTGGAGAACGCGCCCCCAGATTCAGGAAGGCATAAGAGGCAGCCACGCACTAAGGGCAATCGGTCCCACTCTGACTTTCCCCTCTCGATCAATGCTCAGCGAGCCCGAGTGCCGGGATAGTTTTAGAGATAGACGGATCATCACATATACATAAAAGATAGATAGATCAGATAGTTAAAAACTTCTTCGACTCCTGGTGCCGGCACCATACAAAACGAAGCCCTCGCAGAAATGCGGGGGCTTTGTTGTTTCTGGGGTGTCCCACCCCGGCCCTCGCTACCTTCCTGCCTATCTCCTCGCCTTTCTTGTCGCTGACACGCCCATCATGTTTACTGTCAATTGCGCGACAAGTGCCTGCCTGCGCGCCAAAACGGGTTTCAAGTGTATTGCCTTCAAACAGGTTCAAACGCTTATGACGAATGCCACGCCCTCCATCAAACTCAGCACGCTTCGGCAAATAGCACCCTATCTGGGCATGCGAGGGGTGTCGCCGCTGGAGTTCTTTCGACGTTTTGGTATTTCCCCTCATGTTTTTCATCAGGCTGATGGGTGGGTGCCGCGCGCAACCTGCTTTCATATCGCCAATGAAATGGCAGCTATCGCACAGGACCCTTTCGCCGGTGCGTCGGTGGGACACTTGATCGAAGTACGCTCACTTGGCGCCTGGGGCGACTTGATATTGGGCTCTACCAACCTCGCCCAGGCGTGTGCCGTGGCGTCGATTCATACGGAGTTACTGCATCAAGCAAGCGAAGTCAAAATCGTCACCGACGGCCGTACAACGAAACTCATCCACCAATTCACCGGACAGCACGGGGCTGACCCGAAGCAAGTGATTTTCGGCACCCTGGCGCTGCTTAGAAAAGTACCGCTCATGTCCGGTGAGCCTGGCGGCATTCGCGTGCATCTGAAAAACCCCAGGGAAAGAGGAGACGAGGCGCTTGAAGAATACCTGGGGCCGAATCTCGAAATGAACGCGACTTACAACATGATCGAGTTCGACCGTGAGTTGCTCGACACGCCCTTGCTGGCGGTTCGTGATGACGCCTGGAAAGTCACCCAAGCCTTGAAGTCGACCGTTGAAACCGCTGATGTGCTCGCCAAACAGATAGCGGACCAGGAACTGTCCAAACTTGCCACTATTTCAAAAAAGATTGGGCTGTCTCCCCGCACGTTGCAGCGGCGCCTTGAACATTGCGGCATCGACTTCGATGCGCTGCGGGACGAAACACGTCGCAGTGAATCCTTTCAATTACTGGCCAGCGGTAAATACAGCGCGACCGAGATTGCGTATATGGTCGGCTACAGCGATCCCGCGCACTTTACCCGTGCCTTCAAGCGTTGGACCGGAAGCCCCCCGTCGCACTATCGCTCCCTCTTGAAACAGGGTCGCTAACCTCCTCCCTTCCTTCCCGTACAACTATTCGGCCCATTTCAGCGGCCATCTTCGCGTGCGCGCTCACTTTGCTTTTGGCACCAAATGGCAAGTTTGCGTCGAGGCGTTCTTATACAGTCAAAAAAATAACGCCAACTTATAAGTCCATGAGGTTTAAATGTCTCACTCATCCACCGCGTGCGCCTTGGCCGTCGCACTGGCAACGTTTGGAAGTGCGTACGCCCAGTCATCCCCGGAGGCGGCAATACCGGTGGGTGTGGATAACTTTACCCGTGCCGAGTCCGACCTCTACTTGGGGAAAATGGTAGCCAGTGGCAGTTTGGGCCGGTTTGTCCATACCCGCGAAGCGGTGCCCATCGACGCCCAAAGTGTGGTGCGGATGAATCGGGACACGCTCTATTCGTCAGCGGTGTTCGACCTGGATGCCGGCCCCGTCACGATTACCTTGCCTGAGGCCGATGGCCGGTTCATGTCGATGGCGGTGATCAATGAGGATCACTACGTCCCCATGGTCACGTACGGCGCCGGCCGCCGGACGCTGACCAAAGAGGCCGTCGGCACACGCTATGTATTTGTGGCTGTGCGCACGTTCTTCAATCCCGCAGATGGCGAAGACCTCGAAAAGGTCCATGCACTGCAGGATGCAATCACCGTCAGCCAGGCCAGGGTCGGGGAGTTCGTAGTGCCCAAGTGGGACCCGACCGCCCAGGCAAAGGTGCGCGAGGCGCTGGAGGTGCTGGGTTCGACGATTCCTGACTACAACCAGTCCTTTGGTCCCAAGGGCACGGTCAACCCAATCCATCACTTGATCGGCACTGCAACAGGCTGGGGCGGGAACCCGGCCAAGGATGCTATTTACCTCGGCGGCGTGGTGTCGCATAACGATGGGAAAACTATTTACCGACTGAAAGTGGGGGATGTCCCTGTCAATGGTTTCTGGTCTGTCAGTGTTTATAACGCCGACGGTTACTTCCAGAAGAATCCCTATGACGCCTATTCGTTGAACAACCTCACCGCCAAGAAGAGTGAGGACGGTTCAATCGTGATCCAGTTCGGCGGTTGCGACGCAAAGATCATTAATTGCCTGCCCACTCCAACCGGCTGGAACTACACCATCAGGCTTTATCAGCCCAGCGAACAAATACTGAATGGCAACTGGAGCTTTCCAAAGCCACAGCCCGTCGCACTCTGATTTGCTGACTCCCGACTTTTATAACTTCGCAAAACTTGCCAATGCGTTTGGTTTACGCCAAAGGAAACAAGCGATGACAACCCTCTATGGTTCGACTTTTCTCAAGTACCCGGTGACGCTGATGACAGGTGCAACGCTCGCCTTTGCGATGGTGCTACCTGTACAAGCCAACGATACAAGTGAGCCCTCCGTGACCGTCGGTGGCGGCCTCGCCGTGGGCCCGCTGTACGAAGGCTCTTCTCACTACGCCGCCTTCCCGTCACTGAAACTCAAAGCGGTTTTGCCTACCGAAAACTGGGGCAAATTTACCGCATCCTTCCCGGACGGGCTGCGCTGGGACCTACCGGGTTTGTCGCCTTTCGGGATCGCCCTGTTGCTGGGTTATGACCAGGGGCGCAAGGAAAGAATCCACACCCTGGGCGGGCGTGATGACTACCTCAAGGGGATGGGTAACCTGGACAGCACTGCGCTTGTCGGGGCGGAAGCGTATTGGATACTGCCGGCCGGTCGCCTGTTCGTGCGTGGCCTGCAAGCCAGCCAGAGCCGCGATTACGGCGGCGAGAGCCTGGGGCGTACCGCGTTCCTGGAAGCCGGTTTCGCCACCGCCTACGCACTGTCTTCAACATTGACCCTCGACTCGACCCTATACGGCACCTGGAGCAATGAGAAAGACATGATGGCGCGCTTCGGCGTCACCGCCCAACAAGCGGCGCGCACCGGCTTCGACGAATACCACCCCGGCGGCGGCATGCGCGACGTGACCTTGAAGCTGGGCCTTACCTGGCAATGGCAACCACAGTTGGCGCTGGAAGGCGGCATCAAGACCTACGCCCTGGTCTCCGACGCCCGCAACAGCCCGCTGACGGGTGAAAACGTGGGCGCAGGCGCCTATCTGAATGCCCTTTACCGGTTTTGATCAGGGAACACTCGATGAAAACACTACATAAGCAGCTGGGATTGGCCGGCCTGCTCTGGTCGGGACTGGTACTTGCCGAAGATGCCGCCACCAAGGTCACCGACCCTCACTTCAAGTTGGCCCCGGGCTATCTGAACTCGGCAGACTTGCCACTGCGCCTGGCGTTGCTGGGCGCTCCGCCAAAGCCCGACTCTGCGGCACTTGCACGGGATGAAGAAGCACGGCGAGCAGCGCTGTCGCTACGCGGTACAGCTCGGGAGAAACTCGCCGCAGCGGATGCGGAGCTGTCATTCCCGGGCCCGGCCAACGCATTCGCCTGTGCGATGGGAACGCCGATCAGCGAGAAAAATACACCGCATCTCTACACCTTGATGCAACGCACCCTGACCGATGCCGGCGGTTCCACCTATGCCGGGAAAAATGCCTACAACCGCACCCGCCCCTTCGTGGCCCATAACGAAGGGACCTGTCGCAAAGACATGGAACCGTTGCTGCGTACCGATGGTTCCTGGCCATCCGGCCACTCGGCGGCGGGCTGGGCCTGGGGCCTGGTACTGGCGGAAATCAACCCCGCACGGGCTACCGAACTGATGACCCGCGGGTTGTCCTTCGGCCAAAGCCGGGTCATCTGCGATGCGCACTGGCAGAGCGACGTGGATGCAGGCCGCATCATGGGGGCCGCCACGGTGGCGAGCCTGCATGGCAACCCGGCATTCCTGACGGATCTCGCGGCGGCGAAGGAAGAGGTCAAGGCCGCGCAAAAAGCCGGCCTGAAACCTACGGAAGACTGCGCAGCCGAGAGCGTGGCGCTCTCGCTGACCCAGCACTGATCGGGGAAACACCATCATGCACAGTGAGAAACCCCGCTCGGCTTTGCGGCGCAAGCACGCACACCTGGCGCTACTGGCTGGCGCCTTTGTCACCGCCGGGCCCGCCATGGCGGCAGACAACGATAGCTGGACGTTCAACGGCGGACCTTACGTATGGGGCGCCGGCATTCGCGGGCACGTGGGTCACAGCAGCACCGGAACACAGTTTATAAAATCCGACTTCTCCGACATCGCCAAGACGGTCGACATGTCGGTGATGCTGATGGGGGAAGCGCGTCGCGGCCCCTACAGCGTACTCGCCGACCTGATGTACATCGACACCGACACCCGCAACCGCCTGCCTGGGGGCGCCAAACTTGAGGTAGAAAGCAAGACCGCCTCCGGGTTCCTGGGTGGCGGCTACACCGTACTGGGTGATGAAAAACGTCGGCTGGATGTCGCCGGTGGCGTGCGCGTCTGGTACAGCGGCACCACCCTCACCTTCCATGGTGGACCTCTTGGGGGCTCATCGGGCTCAGACAATGCGACCTGGGCAGACGCCATGGCGGGACTGCGTGGGCACTATGCCGTGAACGACCGGTTCTGGTTGTCATCCTGGGGAATGGCGGGCGCCGGGCAGTCTCGGGAGGATTGGGACCTGGCCGCGCTGGCAGGTTGGGAGTTCTGGCCGGGATTTTCAGCAGTGGCTGGGTACCGGGCCATGGGGGTGAATTATCGTCATGACGGGTTTGTGTATGACATTGTCCAGAAGGGGCCACTGCTGGGTATCAGTGGGCGATTCTGAGGTGTTGGGCTACGTCGCAATATTGTTTTGATTTCACCCGAAAGGATGTCGCGGAGAGCCGGAACATGGTTCAAGAATTCAATCACCACCGTGAATGGATAGCAGCGCTTGATAAGTAGGAGAAACTTCTGACTGAAAACCCCGACCTCCGCTGGGAAGGGCTACTGGCCGATCAGCACACCCGCATGGCACTTGGGTTATACAAGCTCAAGTGTTTCGCCGAACGGATGCTCGAAGGCAGCACGGCAATCTGGACCAGACTGGACGCCATGGACGAACTTCGGCTACATCTGATCAGCGAGCACCACTGGACCCTGCAGAATGTGCGGCAGATACAGGACGAAGAGGACTTTGTGTTCCTTCTTCATGATGAGTTGCAACGGATGAAGCTGACCGAGCAAGAGGCTGGACCTGTCCGGCAGTGGACGGATCATCTTGGGTCAAGGGGTGAGTACCAGCAGCACTACAGGGATTTTGCTTCATAGAGGGAGTAGCAGGGAGCAGGGACTGTGAACTGCAACCCAAAGAGTCAATCGGCATACTTCTTCTAGCACACTCAAAAAAGAAAACGCGAATTAGAGCAACTAGATTAATTATTTAACTGCTCAAACTTAATTAATGACAAGCACTGACTTTAAAAATCATCTAACCCTTGAGCGCGCCCTTATTTTTGAGCACACCCAAGGATAAAAAATAGTATAGATCGGAGTTCAGCTTTTTTCACGTTCTCGAGGTGGTGGCGATGCGCGAGAGCTACCGTGAGACGCCTTCAAGGACTCTTGCTTCCAATCAGGCCATTGCTCGACAACCCTACGAGACTCGCTAAGGTGATTGAGAAATTCTTGCTTATTGCTGTTCATATTAGTTTTCCTCTATGTACCTTGATAGCAAAGCGGCGGCTATGGTCTCGCGTTCCATGTACGAACAAGGCAACATCTGGGTACGCAATTTGGCATCATTTTCTTTCCAATCAATGGTTTCGCCGTGATCGGTTTTGCGAGCGACTGGGTACCCGCTACCGAGATTGGTGGAGAATAGGTTAAAAAAGCTCCTAGGTCCAACACCAATAAATGGTTCAAATACTACGTTACAGCTATTTTTATCCAAGGATATCGAATCCGAATGAAACTCCAACGCCTTACTCTTGGGGTACGGCTCGACATATACAACTCTTTTAATACCAGCAGCAACTATGTGCTTAGCACAATTATGGCACGGAAAGGTTGTACAATATAGATCGCTTCCTGCTGTACTAACACCAGATCTAGCACTAGAGAGTAAAGCCTCCATTTCCGCATGGACCACCCTACCGTATTCAGTGATATCTTTAATCTTGCTACTTCTGATAAACGGCGCCAACTTCTCCCTATATTCCTCAGGTACGGACTCTATAATCCCTTCTATAATCAGTTTTTTCTGAATTGCATTTGAGTCTTCTCCCTTCATATAGTCCCGACCGTCGGCAATATCAGTTATTTCCTGCGTTTTATCATCCTTATCTGGCCAATAGAGTCCGCCGTGAGCCCTAGGTACATCATTCGCACCAGTGGAAATAATGCACCGATTCTTCGTGAGAACCGCCCCAACCTGCCGGGAGAGATCTGCGGACCGTAATGAAGCTGAGAACGCCATAAACATCGCGTACTCATCAAATGTTGGAGTTATATAAGGCTTACCAAAAAGCAAATCTAATATTCTCCATATTTGCTTTTTTAACGAATCCGAGTTCCCATTATAATCTATGAAAAAGTCAGAAAGGTGATATGTATCTCTTGTATGTTGACCATACTCTTCTCTTTCATCCGCATCACGCTCGATTAGCCTAGAAGCTTGTTCCTCCGACATTGACTTATCTTTTGTCAAAAACTCGTGCCGCCTTGTATGATCGGCATGCACACCAATTAGAAAAAACCCATCAGAATATATCTTTCTTAATTTTTGAACCTCGGCAGGACTTTTTAATGAATTCACTATAAAGGCACTTCGCCTAAGAGGCTCTTGAGTTTTTCTTATTTTATTTATTTGAGCTGCCGCACCTAATGCCAATATAGAATTATCTTGACTCTCCTTACGCAGCCTATTCCCCTCCTCCATATAAGAACTAATCCTATCAAACTCATGTATTGTGCCTGATGGGTTACCTATATTTGCAATTATGTCAGTGGAAATCTTAATGTTCCGCGCATCATACTTGAAAACCTTTAAGCGATCGGATATCAGCTTCGATACTTCTGGCAAATCCGTACCGATAGTGCCAACCAAGCCAATAATTAATTCAGAATCAGCATATGTATCGTCTATAAAGTAGGTACTTTCCGAAGTATCCTCTATAGAAAGTTGTGCAACTATATGCTCAGCACTATCAATTACATTTCGAGAGTACTCTGTACCTTGAAGCTCTGTATTTAGTAGCGGCTCAACCGAAAGTCTGAGTTTTTCTGCTGAATGAGGTTTCCCCTGAAATAAAATACCTCCAGTAGAGGGATACCAGTTTAATATCCCCTTACTTCTAGTCTTGAACTGATACTGATTTTTATTTATTTCCACCCATTCTCCTGCTGAGGATATCGGTGCCAATTTTTTCTTAAGTTCCTCAAAGCTCCCATCGAACCGCATAGCCACGCCCCACACATTAAATTCTTATTAAATAATAAAATCT
Organism: Pseudomonas sp. KK18; assembly: GCF_037094675.1. NCBI lineage: Bacteria > Pseudomonadati > Pseudomonadota > Gammaproteobacteria > Pseudomonadales > Pseudomonadaceae > Pseudomonas > Pseudomonas sp. KK18. The sequence goes on along the minus strand of NZ_CP146605.1, from coordinate 343,636 downwards.
ATCACCCCACGTCATGACGATAGAGACTAGTCTCTAATGCGTCAGCTTGCCAAGCTGTTGAAACAATTTAATCACCCGCCTCTTCAGCGCGGTAATAAGCTGTCTTTCATCAGTTAAATGCAACTTCACCATCACGCTGCAAACGCGTGCCCTCGCTGCTCTTATATTATTTTTTGGGGATTCCATATTTTATGTTCAGGAATAATTTTTTATAACCAAACGTGTCTTCTCAATTGCATCACTCCCACTACCACGCTACCCTCCCCCCGTCGCTGCCAATTCAGCGACCGGGCCTGAGAACCCGACATGATGCAGGCGCAACAGCGCCACCAATCACGATTTGCAGGCGTTTTTTTATGCCCGTAGTTTCGTGCAATGGCGGCTGTGCGTGGGAGACCTTCGGGTCTGCCGGGTTCCTGTATCTCCGGTTCTCAGCCTGCGCACAGCTGCCACCCATTCGCCTGAGAACGAACGTGGTAGCTCTCACTTGATATGGGAGTTTTACCGATGAGCGCTCCAAATCCGTCTGGCCTCACTACCCTCGGCGTTACCCCTTTTTCATTTCATTCCGACCAGCCTCTGTTCCGCGTTAATAGCGGGGTTTCCCTGAGCGAAGCGCTGTCTCACGTTTCCGATTTGCTGCATGTGGCCAAGCTGTTGGCGGAGGATGCGGCGATGATTCGGGATACGGACCGATACGCCTGGGCTTCGCACTATCTGCAGGAAATGAGCAAGGCAGTGATTGATGATGTGGTGAAGGTGTTGGAGTCGCCGGGCAATAATCTGTAGGTGTGTCAGGTTGTGAGTGTGTTGGCTGGGCCATTGCCATCGCGGGCAAGCCCGGCTCCCACATTTGTTCTTTGTTGTTTGTTTTAGAGTGTCTGGCTAGAAGCCGCCACACAAAAAACGCCCCGAGCCATCACGGTCCGGGGCGTTTTTTATTCAGCCGTATCGCTTAGTGCCCAGCACTCTGCCCACCGTCCACATGCAGAATTTCCCCGGTCACAAACCCAGCCGATTCCAGGTACACAATCGCCTGCGCAATATCCCGCGCTTCACCCATATGCCCCACCGGATGCAGGCTGCCCAACGCCGCATGCGTCTCTTCCCCATGCATCGGCGTCTTGATAATCCCTGGGCTCACCGCGTTCACGCGAATCCCGCGCTTGGCGTATTCAATCGCCAGCGATTTGGTCGCCGAGTTCAGCCCGCCTTTGGTCAGCGATGCCAACACCGACGGCACGCCATCAATCGCGTGGTCCACCAGACTGGTGGTGATGTTGACGATGTGCCCGGCGCCCTGTTTCAGCATCTCGGTAATCGCCAGTTGGGTGATGTAGAAGAACCCGTTCAGGTTCACCGCCAACACGTTTACGTAGTCTTCGTGGGTGTAGCTGGTGAACGGTTTGGCAACGAAGATCCCGGCGTTGTTGATCAGGCTGTCGATGCGGCCAAAACGCGCTACGCCTTCGCGGATGACGCGCTCGGCGGTGGCCGGGTCGGCGATGTCGCCGGCCACGGTGAGGATGTCCGGATCCGTCGACGGTTTGATCGACCGGGAGGTGGCAACCACGCGGTAATCCAGCTCGCGGTAAGCCTTCACCGCAGCAGCGCCCAGGCCTTGGGATGCGCCGGTGATCACAACGACTTTTTTCGAATTGCTCATGATGAAACCTCTATATGGAAAATGGGATGGTTCAAGCAGCCGCGGCGGACATTTCCCGCAGCATCTGTTCGTAGTAACTGACGGATTGCGACCCGGAGACCAGCTGGCGGCCATTGAGGACCATGGCCGGTACGGAGTTGATTCCGTGCTCGCGGTAGAACGCTTCCAGCTCGCGCACTTCATTGGCGTAGGCGGTAGAGCCCAGCACCCGTCGTGCGCCTTCAATTTCCAGCCCAGCCTCGGCGGCCAGACGCGCCAGGGTTTCGTGGTCGCTGACGTTCTGGCCATCGCTGAAATACCCGCGCAACAGCGCCTTTTTCAGCTCGAGCTGGCGCCCTTGCTGCAACGCCCAAAACAGCAACCGATGGGCGTCGAAGGTGTTGTAAAAGTGGCTGCGTTTTTCCAGGTCGAAGGTGAAGCCGATGGCCGCGCCGCGCTCCATCAACATCCTTTTGCCGCTGGCAACTTCTTCAGCGCTGCGCCCGTATTTGCGCATCATGTGGGCGACGGCGTTTTCGCCTTCGGCCGGCATGTCGGGGTTGAGTTCGAAGGGTTTGTAGGTCAGTTCAACCTTCACTTCGCCCGCCAGGTTGTCGATGGCTTGCTCAAGGGCGGTGGCGCCGAGGGCGCACCATGGGCACACCACGTCGGAGATGAAGTCGATGGTGACGGACGTGCTCATGAAGGGTTTTCCGCGAGCTGTTTGCGGTACTGGGTGGTGGTGATGCCGGCGTAGCCCCAGTTATCGGTGTCGACTTCTTCGATGACGATGTGGGTCAGGTCGGGGCGTTTGTTGAGGACGCGTTCGAGGGTTTCGGTGATTTCGGCAATGACCTGGGCTTTCTGCTCCGAGGTAACGCCGTCGCGCGTGATACGTACGCTGACAAATGGCATGACAAGGCTCCAGTGACTTGCCCATCGACATGGTGGGCAGGCAGTGAGGCCAATTTAAGAGGTTGCCTGAGGTGGATAAAGGTGGGGCGGAGTACTTCATTAGTGATGCCATGTAATCAATCGAGACGTCCGGCGCTGCGTTTTTTTTACTGCTCCCTGGAATAACCGCCCTCCCCGCGCGTCTTGCCTACATGCTTAAGGCAGGCTGCAAACGCCTTGAGTGCTGGCCGATAACCCCTCACTTACGGACGTGCCCCACATGCTTAAATCCACATTCAAAACCCTGTTGCTGCCTACACTGATGGCCGCCGCGATGCTCACCGGCCAGGCCTATGCCGCCACCCCGGCGCTGTCGGACACCACCGTGGTGCTGGTGCACGGCGCCTTTGCCGATGGCTCCAGCTGGAACAAGGTGATTCCGTTGTTGCAGGCCAAAGGCTTGAAGGTGGTGGCGGTGCAAAACCCGCTGACGTCCCTGGCCGATGATGTGGCCGCCGCCCAGCGGGTGATTGATGCCCAGAGTGGGCGAGTGGTTCTGGTGGGCCATTCGTGGGCCGGCAGTGTGATCACACAGGGCGGCACCAGCGACAAGGTCAAGGCACTGGTTTATGTGGCCGCGTTCGCGCCGTCCGAGGGCCAGAGCTCTGCCGAGTCCGAGAAAGGCTACCCAACCCCGCCGGGTATCGAGACCATCAGTGCCGACGCTTCCGGCTACTTGTATTTGCCCGCCGCGTCCGTGGCGAAAAACTTCGCCCAGGACTTGCCTGCCGACCAGGCCAACCTGATTGCCGTGACCCAGGGGCCGATTCTGGGCAAGGCGTTCGACGATAAAATCACGGTCGCCGCCTGGAAAACCAAACCCAACTATTACATCGTCGCCGCCAAGGACCGCATGATCGACCCGGGCCTGGAGCAGGCCTACGCGAAGAAAATCAATGCCACCACCACCGTGGTGCAAACCAGCCATGTGCCGATGCTGTCGCAGCCGCAAAAGGTCGCAGATGTGATCATCGCAGCCGCCAGCAAGCGCTGATCGCAGGCATAAAAAAACCCCGAACCAGTCGGGGTTTTTTATCGCCTTGAATCAGGCGCGACACCGAATCAATTAGAAAACGTTGATTGGGTAGTCGGCGAACAGGCGGATCTCGTTACCACCCACGTTGTAGTTGCTGGCGTTGTTGGAAACGCGCAACCACGACGCACGGGCACGCAGGCTCAGGTCTTTGGCCGGGCCGCTCTGTACTACGTATTTGAACTGGTTGAAGATTTCACGCTCGGTGCCACTGCCGCGGTTGGAACCGTCGTCAATGTTGGTGCCGCGCACGTAGGCGATGTTGTAGGTCAGGCCAGGCACGCCGAAGGCGCTGAAGTCCAGGCCGTAGCCTGCTTGCCAGGAGCGCTCGTCCTTGCCGTTGAAGTCAGACCAGTAGGAGTTGGCCAGCAGGATGGTGTTGCCACCGTCGCCGATGCCGCCTGCGTTGCGGTAGCCGCCGTACAGGTAACCGGTGTCACCGGTGCTGCGCTGGTGAGCCACGGTGAAGCTGTGCGGGCCAACGGCCCACGTGGCGCCCAGGCTCCAGATTTTGTTGTCGCGAGCGTCGGCGTCACCTTGGTTTTCCAGGGCGAAGCTACGGTCGAGCTTGGTCTTGTAGCCGTTGAAGTCGAAGGTCAACGATTGCTTCTCTGGCAGGGCCAGCACGTAGTTGACGTTGACGTATTGCTTCTTCAGCACGTCCTGCATGTTGGAAGCGTAGAGCGCTGCCGACAGGCTTTCGGTGAATTTGTAGCTACCGCCGATGTAGTCGATGCTTTTCAGCGCGCCACTGTCGGAACCCTCGGCGCTCTTGCGAGCTTCCTTGGTGAAGTGACCAGCGTCCAGCTGCAGGCCGGCGATTTCCTTGGAGACGATCGAGGTACCGGTATAGGTTTCGGACAACAGGCGGGAGTTGTCGTATTCCAGGACCGGCACGGCTGGCATCTGATCACCGTACTTGATCACGGTGTTGGAGATGCGTGCCTTGACGGCAGCGCCGCCCTTGGCCAGGTCGTTGGCTGCTTCGCCGCTGTCGCCTTGCTTGAAGAAGTCGATACCGCCAGCGCCGCTGCGACCTTTACCACCATCCAGGCGAATGGCGTATTGGCCGATCACGTCCACACCCACACCAACGGTGCCTTGGGTGAAACCGGATTCGAACTTGCCGATGAAGCCCTGGCCCCATTCGGCTTTGTCTTGCTTGCCGTTTTTGTAGTCGCGGCTGATGTAAGCGTTGCGTGCCGCGATGTTCAGGTGGCTGTCTTCAACAAAACCCTTCGATTGGGATTGGTCGTCAGCCATTGCTTGCGTAGCGCTCAAAATCCCCAGAGCGATCAGCCCCATCCGTTGCTTCAACATTTTCTTATATTCCTTATTACTGGTTGAGTACGCGCTGTGACACCAGGCTCCGTGTTGCTTTTCTGGTGTCGACTTTCCCAGATAAAAAAAGGCCCGCGGACGACGTGAAATGCCGCGGGCCTTTTTTTATTGGGGAAGTCATGGCGGTTAGCCACAGGCGTTGGGGCGAATCCTATCCGCGCCCTTTACTGTGTGTCAATTTCGTGAATCTTCTGTATTTAGGCTAAAAAAGTCTAAGAAACATTAAATAGCCATCATTGCGCAAGGCTCTATCAAGCGCTTCCTGGATCTGCACACCCTTGCAGGCCACACATTGGTGCACTCGATTGGGTGGGTTGAATCGAAATTGCGACTCTTTGTCTCAGCCACTCAACGAAGGCTTCTGGCTTGCCCAACCAGGGGCTGATATCGAGCAATTGCAGTTGCCCATTCTGCTCCAGGGCCAGCGTGGGGAAGCCCTGGCCGCCGACTTTTGCCAGCCATTGGCGGCTGTCATTGATGTGCGCTTGGGTTGCTGCGCCAAGGATTTCACTGAAAGCGGCGGTGAAGGCTTGGGGATCCAAACCAATGGATTCGGCCAGGGTCAGCAGCACGTCCTTATCGGCAATTCGGCGACCTTCGACGTAGTGCGCCGTTTGCAAACGCGCCAGCAGTTCCAGGCCTCGACCGGCGATTTTTTCTGCCGCCAGCACGGCGCTGGTCGGCGGGGCTGAATCGAACACCGCACCGTGGTCCCGCAACAAACCTTCGAAATACGCTTCGCCAAACGGTTGCCCGGTGTACTCGGCGATGCGCCGGTCGTGGGGCATTACGTAGTCACGCAACTGCGGCGATACGGATTGGCGATTCGCGCCGGTCATCATGCCGCCGCCATGCAACTGGATCGATAACACGCTCCGGGCGGCGCTCAGCAGCGGCTCGGCGCCGTAACACCAGCCGCACAGCGGGTCGTAAATGTAGTGAAGTGTGGCTGCCGACATGACGGGCTCCAATGGATATTGATGCCAGGCAGATTAGTCTTACGCACAATTGGGAAAAACCCCGGATCGGCTTTCAGACTGTTTCGAGAATCGGTCGAATACCCTTGAAAAACATACGCCGTAACATTTTTCAGAAAGGTCCGCCTAGGAATAGATAACCTGCGCAAATAGTAAGCATTACCATTAACGCGCTTTTATTCTGCCAACCTTTTTGGACACACCCCGATGCCTGCCCTTCGCCTGACGCCCATGACCCTTGGGCTCTCTGTTCTGCTGTCTGCCGGATTTACCTGCGCTGCCACTGTCCTGCCGGAAACCTCCGTGAGCGCCGAAGCTGACGAGGACGACCCGCGCGTCAAGGAGACCAGCACCGCCACCCGCACCGCCACACCCGTGCGTTATGTGCCCCAGGCCATCGACTCGGTAAAAACCGACAACCTGCGTTCCTACGGCACCAATGACCTGGGCCAGGCCTTGAGCGGTATACCCAACGTCAGCAGCGGCGCCGACACACGGTTCGACAGCCTGCGCATCCGCGGCTTCGACGCCAGCAACGATTTCTACCTGGACGGCGTTCGCGACGACAGCCAATACGTGCGCGACCTGCACAACATCGAACGCATCGAGGTGCTCAAAGGCCCGGCAGCCGTGTTGTACGGCCGCGGCGGCCAGGGCGGCATCGTCAACCGTGTGAGCAAGCTGCCCCAGGCCGGTCGCGCCTCCAGCATCGAGGCCCAGGGCGGAAGCAATGATTTGCGCAGCCTGTACGCCGACCTCAGCACCGACCCCACCGATACCATCAGCCTGCGCCTGAACATGGGCAACCAGGACAACAACAGTTTCCGCGACGGCGTCAGCGGCAATCGCCAACTGTTTGCGCCGTCCATGAGCTGGCAACTGAGCCCCGACCTGAACTGGCTGGTGCAGTACGAATACAGCCGCTACAACCGCACGCCGGACCGGGGCATTCCCGGGGTCAATGGGCGGCCGGCGGATGTCAGCCGCGGCACCACTTATGGTGACAAGCGCGATTACATCGACGACACGTCCCAATCCCTGCGTTCGCGGCTTGCCTATGAGCTGAACGACAGTTGGCAACTGCGCCATACGTTGGGCGTGTTCACCCTAGACAGCGACTTCGATAACACCTACGCCGTCAGCTACGACCCAAAAACCGGCAAGGTCGGGCGCCAGCGCTGGCAGCAGGACTTGACCACCCGCAACATCCTCAACAACGTCGAACTGGAAGGCGGCTTCACCACCTTCGGCCTGGAGCATCGCTTGCTCACCGGAGTGGAATTGGGCAACCAGCGCCGTGACCCGAAACTCTATCGAGCGCCGCTCGCCGCTGTGCCGAGCGTGGATGTGTACAACCCCAACCCGGACCTGCGCCACTACGGTCGCCTGCCGGCATTCAGCAGCAGTCACACCGAAGCGCAAAGCCAGGGAGTGTATGTGCAGGACCAACTGCGCCTGAACGATCAATGGCAACTGCTCGCCGGTTTGCGCTATGACCGCTTTGATGTGGAGTCCACCAACAAGCTGACCAACGCCTCGGAACAGGTCGTGAGCCACAGCACCAGCCCGCGCGTGGGCCTGGTCTGGACGCCGCTGGAACACCATTCGTTCTATGCCTCGTGGAGCAAGACGTTCTCGCCGACCGGCGGCGGCCTGATCGGCATCACGCCCAATGCCACGGGCAACGCCAACGACCTGAGCCCGGAGCTGACCAAACAGAAGGAGATCGGGGTCAAGAGCGACTGGCTCGACGACCGCCTGAGCACCACCCTGGCGGTGTATGAACTGGAGCTCTACAACCGCCGCACCCGCGACCCGCTGGACCCGACCATCACCCTGCTCAGCGGCGAGCAGCGTTCCCGTGGCGTGGAGTTGACCGCTACCGGCAAGATCATCGGCAACTGGTACATGCGCGGTGGCGTCGGCCTGCAGGACGCCACGGTGGTGAAAGACAACAATGGGTTTGAAGGCAAGCGCATCAGCGACGTGGCCAAGCGCAACGCGAGCCTGTTCGTCACCTGGAAACCGGAGATGGGCTGGTACGCGGAAACCGGGCTGACGCTGGTGGGTGAGCGATATGCGGATAACGCCAACACGGTGGCGTTGCCGGGTTATGGGCGCTGGGACGCACTGGCCGGGTTTCGGCAGAAGGAATGGGATGTGCGGGCGGCGCTGAACAATATCAGCGACAAGACGTACTACGCGTCAGCGACGAGTGCGGCGCAGATTCAGTTCGGCGACCCGCGCAGTCTGGTGGTGACCGGAACCTACAGTTTCTAACAGGCTTGCGTGGCGAGGGAGCTTGCTCCCGCTGGGGTGCGAAGCGCCCCCAAAATAGGCGACTGTGTTTTTTCAGATAGAACTCGATGATCTGTTTTGGGGCTGCTGCGCAGCCCAGCGGGAGCAAGCTCCCTCACCACAAGGTCCAGTGCAACATTGAAAACAACCGTCAGCCTTGCATCAATTCACACAACGCCTGCACCTCGTCCTCGCTGAACAGCCCCGCCGGGTACCGTTCGCTCATCACCCGGCGCGGGTCGGGCGTCCTGATCTGCCTCGAACCGTTTGCCTTCAACCAGAGCGCCAGCGCGTGGATCGCGTCACCGTTCACCCGCAAAGGGTGGAACGTGCGCGTGTACATCAGGTTGATATCGGCATTCATTTCAGCGCTCTCTCCGACGGCATGAGCGGCTAACTTACTCAAGGTTTATGACAGAACCGCTTAGTCATACACCGTGCTGTGTGTCGCAACAGCGATACAAGAGCTATGCCAATGTGCCCGGTTTGTCGGCACTTGCACACAAAAAAGCCCGCGAACCTGACGGGCCGCGGGCTTGCCGTGAGCGCGCAAAACATGGCGCACTCGAATGCCGGTAAACCCGGCACCAGGCTGTTACAAGTGCACTCAGTTTTTGTGCGGGGCCGGCTGTTGCTGGGTCAGACAGTGGATGTTGCCGCCCCCCAGTAACAGTTCGCGGCCAGGCACCATCACCACTTCATGCTGCGGGAACAGGCTCTGCAGAATCTCCTTGGCGCGGCTGTCCAGCGGGTCGTCGAAGCTCGGCGCGATGATGCCGCCGTTGACGATCAGGAAGTTAACGTAGGAACCGGCCAACCGCACGGTGGGATTGCGCTCCTGGGTGCCGTCTACCGGGTCCACGCCTGCGCATTCTTCCTCGGTGGCGTACAGCGGCCCCGGGATCGGCATTTTATGCACTGTGAACGAGCGGCCCTGGGCGTCGGTGCTGCTTTGCAGTACGTCCATGGCGGCATGGCAGCGCGCATAGTTCGGGTCTTGCGGGTCGTCGGTCCAGGCCAGCAACACTTCGCCTGGGCGTACGTAGCAGCAGAAGTTATCCACATGCCCATCGGTTTCGTCGTTGAACAGGCCATCCGGCAACCAGATGATCTTATCCACCGCCAGGTTGGCGCTGAGCACCGCTTCGATTTCCTCACGCTGCAGGTGCGGGTTGCGATTGCGGTTAAGCAGGCATTCTTCGGTGGTGATCAGGGTGCCTTCGCCGTCGACGTGGATCGAACCGCCTTCCAGCACAAACCCTTCGGTGCGATAACGCGGGCTGCGCTCGATCTCGAGGATCTTGCCGCCCACCTGGGAGTCGCGGTTCCACGGCGAGTACAAGCCACCATCAAAACCGCCCCAGGCGTTGAAGTCCCAGTTCACACCGCGCACTTCACCGCTGTTGTTGATCACGAAGGTCGGCCCGGTATCGCGGACCCAGGCGTCGTCGCTGGACATTTCCACCAGGCGAATATTCGGCACGTCCAGGCGCGCCCGGGCGTTTTCGTACTGGCCGGCCGAGACCGCCACGGTCACCGGTTCAAAACGTGCGATGGCCTTGGCCACCGCCACATGGGCGGCCTGCGCCGGCTTGCCGCCCAGGCGCCAGTTGTCCGGGCGTTCGGGCCAGATCATCCAGGTCTGGGTCTGTGGCGCCCATTCGGCAGGCATGTAGAAGCCGTCGGCGCGGGGGGTGCTGTGCAAAGTGGTCATGGCGATTCAGGACTCCAGGGAACCGTCGAGGGTTTTAAGCGCACCATACAGGTTCGGACGGCGGTCGCGGAACGAACCCCAGGCGCTGCGAATGTGTTCAAGTTCATCGAGATCGAAGCGGTGCACCAGGATGCCTTCTTCGGTTTCGTTGAGTTCTTCTACTTTCTCGCCGAACTGATTGGCAATGAAGGACGAGCCGTAGAAGGTGATGTCGTAGCCGTCTTGCTTTTCGTTACCGATGCGGTTGCTGGCGATCAGCGGCATCAGGTTGGCGCCGGCATGGCCTTGCTGTACCCGCTGCCAGTGGTCACGGGACGAAATTGTCTTGTCGTGGGGCTCGCTGCCGATGGCGGTCGGGTAGAACAGGATTTCCGCGCCTTGCAGCGCCATGCTGCGTGCTGCCTCCGGGAACCACTGGTCCCAGCAGATGCCCACGCCGATCTTCGCATAGCGGGTGTTCCACACCTTGAAGCCGGTGTCGCCGGGGTTGAAGTAATACTTTTCATGGTAGCCCGGGCCGTCCGGGATGTGGCTTTTCCGATAAATCCCGAGGTTGGAGCCGTCAGCGTCGATGATCGCAATGCTGTTGAAACGCGCGCGGCCGGCCAGTTCATAGAAACTGATGGGCAACACCACCTGCAGTTCCCGGGCGACCTTCTGGAAGTGCTTGATCGCGACGTTATCTTCAACCGTGGTCGCCAGTTGCAAGTAGTCCGGGTTCGGCTTCTGGCAGAAGTACGGGGCCTCGAACAGTTCCTGGATCAGGATGATCTGCGCGCCCTTGGCGGCGGCCTCACGCACCAGCCTTTCAGCGGTTTCGAGATTGGCATCAAGGTCCCAGGAACAAGCCATCTGGGTCGCGGCAACGGTAACGATACGGCTCATGAATCATCTCCTCGGCGGCGGGCAAGTGGACGCCTTTATAGCGGATAAAAATCGGCTTTTGAAGCTAATAAATATCCGCTCATCGAAAAATGATCAAATTTTACCGATAACAATCGAGTTTATTGTTACAAGCCTTCCTCCAGAACCTTCGCCAGCATGTCGACGAAGAAATCCACACTGTGCCGTGAGGTGACCATCGGCGGCTTGATCTTGAGGATGTTCAGGTAGTCGCCGGTGGGCTGCATGAAGATCCCCAGCTCCCGCAGCCGGTCACACAGCAGCGCAGTCTCTTCGGTGGCCGGTTCCAGGGTCTGTCGATCGCGGACCAATTCCAGCCCCAGGTAAAACCCGGAACCATGCACCGCGCCCACCAATGGATACTGCTCGACCAGCGCCTCCAACCGCGCCTTGAAGTGTCCGCCCACCTCCTGGGCGTTTTCCCACAGCTTTTCTTCGTCCATCACATCCAACACCGCCATGCCGATCCGGCAACTCACCGGGCTGCCTCCCGATGAGGAGAAGAAGTAACCCTCGGCCTCCAGCGCCTCGGCGATTTCCCGGCGGGTGATTACCGCGCCCAACGGCTGGCCATTGCCCATGCCCTTGGCCATGGTGATGATGTCCGGCACTACGCCCTGCTCTTCAAAGCCCCAGAAGAAATGCCCCATGCGGCCGTAACCCACCTGCACTTCGTCGGCGATGCACACGCCGCCCTGCTCACGAACCAGCGCGTACACCTGCTGCAAATATCCCGGCGGCAAAGAAATCCCGCCGGCATTGCCGTACACCGGCTCGCAAATGAAACCCGCCAGCTGGCGATTCTGCGCGGCGATTTTCGCCAGGTTGTGTTCCACGCTGCGTACGTAGTCGGGGGCGCTGTCCTGCCCGCGAAACTCGCCGCGATAGGTATTCGGCGCGGTCACCGGGTGCACCCAGTCCGGGCGGCTGCTCAAGGCCTGGGGGTTGTCGGCAATCGAGGTCGACACCGCATCCGCCGCCACCGACCAGCCGTGGTACGCCTCCAGCACGCTGAGCATGTCGCGCCCACCGCTGTAGGCCCAGGCCAGGCGAATCGCCAGGTCGTTGGCCTCGGTGCCGCTGTTGACCAGGAACACCCGGTCCATGGAGTCCGGCGCCAGCGCCAGCAAACGCTCGGAGAATTCGGCAATCGCCGCATAGTGGAAGCGCGAGTTGGTGTTGAGCAGCGACCATTGCCGCGCCGCCACCTCGGCCATGCGCGGATGACCGTGGCCGAGGACGGCGACGTTGTTGAGCATGTCGAGGTAGGAACGGCCCTGCATGTCGATCAAATGGTTGCGCCAGCCGCGCTCGATGCGCGGCGGGTCGACGTAATAGTGCTTCTGCGAGCGGGCGAAGCTGGCATCCCGACGCGCCAGCAGGGCTTCGGGGTCCAGCTCCGGCTCGGCGTCGCAGGCCAGCCCCAGCAAGGTAGCCGGGGATGGGCAGAGCGTTTGCCATGCCGGCGCCCGGGAAGGCGTGCAGAACAGCGGCGGCTCAAGCTCGGCGCGGCACAGTTGTACTGTCAGCGGAGCGACCACGTCGCCGATTACCTGGCCTTTTACCACTGCGGCGTCGTGCTTCAACAAGGCGTTCACGCCCCACAACCGAACACTCAACTGGGCGCTATGCAGGCTCAGCAGGCCTTCGGCGCCATAGCCCAAGGTGCCGGCGAACGGTGCTTCCACCGTGGCGCCCAAGGGCATGTGCAGTTCTACGTGAAGCGCGAAGGTGTCGGGCTCGACGGCACTGTCGGGTTGGGTGCGGGACAGACGGTATTGACCATAACGACTGGCTGCCAGGCCATGGACCACGGCCGCTTGTTCCAGCAATCGGCGATCAATGCCCTCCTGCTCCCAGTTACCGGCCTCGAAATGCGGGCTGAGCACGCCCAGATCGATCAACGCGAATTCACGCCCAACGAGCCCCGGCAACAAAGGCGCGAAGCCTTCACCGGCAATCGGCGGCAATTCGGCACCGACGCAGTTCAGGATCGCCGCCTCCATCAATTCAAAGGGCACCGAGGTGGCTACGTGGAAAATTTCCCACTCATGCTCGGCATTCTTCAACAGGTACGCGTTATCCGGGTCCAGGCGTTGCTGCTGTTCACTGCTCAGCACCAACACCGCGGCCCGCGCGACGATCAGCGGCCATAGCACCTGCAACTCTTCGCGCTGCAACGGCGTGATCCGGTGGCACGCCTGGATCGCCGGCAGGATTGCGAACGGATCACCCTCGGCATGATGCAGCAGCGCCGCGCAGGTCACCGACAGGTCGGCAATGCGCCAGGTGCGCACCAGGTCGCCAAAATCGATCACCCCCTCAATCTGCCAATGCCGCTGGGCATCACGCTGCCAGACCACGTTGTCATCGGTGATGTCCATGTGCACGGCTTGCCAGGGCAGGCGGTCGGCCAACGGCCGCAGACGCTGCCCGACCTGCTCCACCACGCGCTCCAGCCCGGCCCGATGCGGGAGGTTTTCGAGGGTCGACAGCAAATGAGTGATCAGCTCAAGGGCATGGCGTGGGTCCCATTGCAGGGTACGTTCCAGGCCCGGATGCTCGAAGTCGGCCAGCGCCTGGCTCATCCGCCCGCAGAGTTCGCCGAAGCCTGCGATCACCTCGCGCCCCAGATGGGGCAGATGGGTCAGCGGCTGGCCGTCGATGTAGTCCAGCAACCGCAGGTGCACGGTTTGCCCGGCGATGGTCTCGGTCAGCAATTCTTGGCCAGCAAGCGACGAGATCACCTTGGGCACCCGTACATCCGAATGGCCCTGCAGATGCTTCAAAGCGGCGTGCTGAGCCTGCAACTCGACGGCGGCGTAGTCGCCCCGGCAGATTTTCAGCACAAAGCGGCCACGCTCGCTGTCGATACGGTAATTGAGGTCTTGCTGGCTGCCGAGGGACTGCAACGCCCCACCCAGGCCGTAATGCTGCTCAAGTAGCTGCGTCGCAGGCACAGGCCCGACTTGCGGGCAAGGCAGGCTGGCGCGATGAATCAACGTGGCGAGCAACATGTGAAGACCCCTGGTGTTTTTATCAGGCGCCTATATCGCCATTGTTGAAGGGGGTTACGCAACCCCTGCAAATACGGTGTTTCGGCACGCAAATTGCCATCGGGCCTTGCACCGTCTCGCGCCACAACTCAAGCTATGCTCCATTCGCTTAATGTCCGTCTAAGGAAAAGGGCTTCCGACATGCGCATTCTCATCACCGGCGGCGCCGGATTCATCGGTTCCGCTCTGATCCGGCACCTGATTCAACACACCGAGCACGAAGTGCTCAACCTGGACAAACTGACCTACGCAGGCAACCTTGAGTCGCTGACCAGCATCGCCAGCGATAGCCGTTATGAGTTCGTCCAGGCCGACATCATCGACCAGGCCACCGTCAGCGCCATACTGACGCGCTTTGAGCCCCACGCGATCATGCACCTGGCGGCCGAGTCCCATGTGGACCGTTCCATCGACGGCCCGTCGGATTTTATCCAGACCAATATCGTCGGCACCTACAGCCTGCTGGAGGCCGCACGCGGTTATTGGCAGAAGCTGGAAGAGCCGGCCAAGAGTGCCTTCCGCTTCCACCACATCTCCACCGATGAAGTGTATGGCGACCTGCACGGCGTCGATGACCTGTTCACCGAAACCACGCCCTACGCCCCAAGCTCGCCGTACTCGGCCAGCAAGGCCGCGTCCGATCACCTGGTACGCGCCTGGCAGCGCACTTACGGCCTGCCGGTGCTGTTGACCAACTGCTCGAACAACTACGGCCCGTTCCACTTCCCCGAGAAGCTGATCCCGCTGGTGATCCTCAACGCCCTGGCGGGCAAACCGTTGCCGGTGTACGGCGATGGCCTGCAAGTGCGCGACTGGCTGTTCGTCGAAGACCACGCCCGCGCGCTGTTCAAAGTGGTGACTGAAGGTGTGGTAGGCGAGACCTACAACATCGGCGGTCACAACGAGCAGAAGAATATCGATGTGGTGCGCAGCATCTGCGGCCTGCTGGAAGAGTTGGCGCCACAACGCCCGGCGGGCGTGGAGAAATTCACTGACCTGATCACCTTCGTCAAGGATCGCCCGGGCCACGACCAGCGCTACGCGATCGACGCCAGCAAGATCGAACGCGAGCTGGGCTGGGTGCCCGAAGAAACCTTTGAAACCGGCCTGCGCAAAACCGTGCAGTGGTACCTCGATAACCTGGAATGGTGCCGCAGGGTCCAGGACGGCAGTTATCAGGGTGAACGACTGGGTAACACTGACTTTAAGGATCTGATCGCATGATGAAGGGAATCGTATTGGCCGGTGGCTCCGGCACCCGTTTGCACCCCATTACACTGGGTGTTTCCAAGCAACTGCTGCCGGTGTATGACAAGCCGATGATCTACTACCCGATCTCGGTGCTGATGCTGGCCGGGATCAAGGAAATCCTCGTGATCTCAACCCCGGCAGACCTGCCGCAATACCGCAACCTGCTGGGCGATGGCAGCCAGTTTGGCGTGCGTTTTACCTACGCCGAACAACCGTCGCCGGACGGCCTGGCACAAGCGTTCTTGATTGGCGAAGAGTTCATCGGCGATGATCCGGTGTGCCTGATCCTGGGCGACAACATCTTCCACGGCCAGCATTTCGGCGACCAACTGCGCACTGCTGCAGAGCGCCCATCTGGTGCCACGGTGTTCGGTTACTGGGTGAAGGACCCGGAGCGTTTCGGCGTGATCGATTTCGACAGCGAAGGCCGCGCACTTTCCATTGAGGAAAAACCCGCCAAGCCAAAGTCGAGCTACGCGGTGACCGGCCTGTATTTCTACGACAACGACGTGATCAAGATCGCCAAGGCGGTCAAGCCATCGCCGCGCGGCGAATTGGAAATCACCGACGTCAACAACGCCTACCTCCAGCGCGGCGACCTGCACGTAGAACGCTTCGGCCGTGGCTTTGCCTGGCTGGACACCGGGACCCACGACAGCCTGCTGGAAGCCTCGACGTACGTTCAGACCATCGAACACCGCCAAGGCCTGAAAGTGGCGTGCCTGGAAGAAATCGCTTACGAGAACGGCTGGATCGACCGTGATCATTTACTGGAACGGGCCAAATATTTTGGCAAAACCGGCTATGGTCAGTACTTGTTCACTCTCGCTGGGGAAACTAAATGAATGTAACCGCCACTGAACTGCCCGGTGTATTGATCATCGAGCCGAAGGTTTTTGGCGATGAGCGCGGCTTTTTTTATGAAAGTTTCAACGCCCGGGCTTTCGCCCAGGCGACCGGTTTGCAACAAGAGTTTGTGCAGGACAACCATTCGCGCTCTCAAAAGGGTGTGCTGCGTGGCCTGCATTACCAAGTGGAACACGCTCAAGGCAAGCTGGTGCGTGTAACCGCCGGTGAAGTGCTGGACGTGGCGGTGGATATCCGTCGCGGCTCACCACTTTTCGGCAAATGGGCCAGCGTGCATTTATCCGCGGAGAATAATCGCCAGCTGTGGATTCCACCGGGATTTGCACATGGTTTTGTGGTGCTCAGCGACTACGCCGAGTTCCTCTACAAAACCACGGATTACTACACGCCCTCGGCAGAACGCTGCATTCGCTGGGACGATCCGGACCTCAACATCAACTGGCAACTGACCGGCACGCCAACCTTGTCCGCCAAGGACCAGAACGGTAAAAGCCTGAAAGAAGCCGACCTGTTCCCATGAACAGCCCGTTGAAAATCCTCATCAGCGGCCAACACGGCCAGGTCTCCCGGGAGCTGCAACAGCGCCTCCAGGGCCTGGGCGAGTTGGTCGTGTTGGGCCGCGACCAGCTTGACCTGACCCGTCCCGAGCAGGTCCGCGACCAAGTACGCGCCCATCGCCCGGGCCTGATCATCAACGCAGCCGCCCATACGGCCGTCGATCAAGCCGAGAGCGAGCCGGACGTGGCCTTCGCCATCAACGCCACCGCGCCCGGGATTTTTGCCGAGGAAGCCAAGGCACTGGGCATTCCGCTGATTCACTATTCCACCGACTACGTGTTCGACGGCAGCAAGGCCGCGCCCTACAACGAGGACGACGCAACCAACCCGCTGGGCGTCTATGGCGCAAGCAAGCTGGCGGGCGAACAGGCGATCGCGGCCGTCGGCGGTGAACACCTGATCCTGCGCACCAGCTGGGTCTACTCGACCCACGGCAAGAACTTCCTGCTGACCATGCAACGCCTGCTGCAGGAAAAACCGCAGATGCGCATCGTCGCCGACCAGATCGGCGCGCCGACCTGGGCCGGGACCATCGCCAACAGCACCCGTACACTGATCGAGCGCTGGCAGGCGGGCCAGGCCGGGGATTGGGGTGTCTACCACCTGACGGCCCAGGGCGAGACCTCGTGGTTCGGCTTTGCCCAGGCCATCGGCAAGCAACTACGGGCCAACGGTCGTGCCTGCGCCGAGCTGGAAGCGATTCCCTCCAGCGCCTATCCAACGCCGGCCAGGCGCCCGCTGAACTCGCGCCTCGATTGCAGCCGCCTGCAACAGCAATGGCATGTCTCGCAACCGCAGTGGCATGACGCATTGCGCGAGTGTCTTGCCGAGCAGCACTAGGCATAATGCGCCTGTACCCACAGGCGCATGACTCCCATGACTCCACCCCTTCCGCGAAGACCCCGCTGGCGCAGCCTGGCATTGCTGGCGCTATGCCTGGCACCGCTGTTGTGGCCGCTGGAGCACTTGGCCGAGCGTTATTACCGCAACGAACTGGCCGGCCAGAACCGCCAGACGCTGGACCTGTACGTCGCCAACCTGCTGGGCACCCTGCACCGCTACGAAGTGTTGCCGCAAATCCTCGGTGACCTGCCGGCCCTGCGCACCGCCATCGACGCGCCTCACGTCAGCACCAACCTGGTCAACGCCAACCACCTGCTCAAGGACGTCGCCGCCCAGGCCGGGGTGGAAGTGATGTACCTGATGGACACCACCGGCAAGACCCTCGCCGCGTCCAACTGGGACAAGCAGGACAGCTTCGTCGGGCGTAATTTTTCCTTTCGCCCCTACTTCAGCGAAGCCATGGCCGGGCGCCTCGGGCGCTTCTTCGGCCTGGGCACCACCTCGGCCAAACGCGGTTACTTCTTCGCCGCCGCTGTGCGAGATGGTGACAAGATCATCGGCGTGCTGGTGGTGAAGGTCGACCTGGACCACACCGAAAGCCTGTGGGGCAACACCCCCGAACAACTGCTGGTCACCGACCACAACGGCGTGGTGATCCTGACCTCGCGCCCGCAATGGCGCTTTCGTGCCACCCGGCCGCTGACGGATGAAGAACGCCGCGCCATCATCGCCATCCAGCCCTATCCGACCCGCGACCCGCAGCCGCTGAGCCTCAGCCCGACGGCGTGGGTGCGCCAATCCACCGACATCGCCGAAACCGGCTGGAAAGTCGAGATTCTCGCGCCGCGCACCTTGATCAGCCGCCCGGTGCGCACCGTGGTCGCGGTGGGTGGCGCCGCCTTGCTGGTGCTGATGCTGTTGCTCGGCCTGATGATGCAGCGCCGTCGTCACTACCTGGAACGCATCGCCTTCGAAGCCAAGGCCCGTCGCGAGCTGGAGATGCGCGTGATCGAGCGGACCAGCGACCTGGAAGGCCTCAACCGACGGCTGAAGCAGGAAGTGCTGGAACGCGAACATGCCCAGCAGGAACTGGTGCGCGCCCAGGACGACCTGGTGCAGGCCGGCAAGTTGTCGGCGCTGGGCACCATGTCGGCGAGTATCAGCCATGAACTCAACCAGCCGTTGGCGGCGATTCGCAGCTACGCGGAAAACGCCGGGATTTTGCTCGACCATGAGCGCACCGACGACGCCCGTGGCAACCTCAAACTGATCAGCGAACTGACCGGGCGCATGGCCTCGATCATCGCTCACTTGCGCGCCTTCGCCCGGCGCGACCGGCATGCGCCGGAAAGCGTGGCCCTGCAACCGGCCCTGGACGATGCCCTGGCGCTGCTGGCCAAGCGGCGGCGGGCAATGGAAGTGGAACTGATCCGCGACCTGCCCGAGGCCACCTTGTGGGTGGCGGCCGGCGAAACCCGCCTGCGCCAGGTGCTGGGCAACCTGTTGGCCAACGCTCTGGACGCCCTGACCGAAAAAGGCCCGCCGCGCAAACTCTGGCTGAGTGCCCAAACCACCGAACAGGGCGTCAACCTGTACATTCGCGACAACGGCCCGGGTTTCTGCATGGAAGCCCTGGGCCGCGCCAGCGAGCCCTTCTACACCACCAAGACCCGCACCCAGGGCCTGGGGCTGGGCCTGGCGATCTGCGACACCCTGATGCGCGCCTTTGGCGGTGAACTGTTGTTCGCCAACCACAAGGAAGGCGGCGCACTGTTAACCTTGAAACTGCGCGCCGGAGCACCGGGTGTCAGTCTGCAACCGTCCGAGGACCGCAGTGTATGAGTATCGATAACCAGATTCAGGTGGTGTTGATCGACGATGATCCACACCTGCGTCAGGCCCTCTGCCAGACCCTGGACCTGGCCGGGCTGAAAGTCCTGACCCTCGGCGAAGCCCAGGGCCTGACCGCGCGCCTGTCCCGGGATTGGCCGGGGGTTGTGGTGAGCGACATCCGCATGCCCGGCATGGACGGCCTGGAACTGTTGAAGGAACTCCACGCCCAGGACCCGGAGCTGCCGGTACTGCTGATCACCGGCCACGGCGACGTGCCACTGGCGGTGCAGGCGATGCGCACCGGCGCCTACGACTTCCTGGAAAAACCCTTCGCCAGTGACGCCCTGCTCGACAGCGTGCGCCGCGCCCTGGCCCTGCGCCGCTTGGTGCTGGACAACCGCAGCCTGCGCCTGGCCCTGAGCGACCGTCAGCAATTGAGTACACGCCTGGTGGGCCACTCCCCGCAAATGCTGCGCCTGCGCGAGCAGATTGGCGCGCTGGCGGCGACCAAGGCTGATGTGCTGATCCTCGGTGAAACCGGTGCCGGCAAGGAAGTGGTAGCGCGTGCGCTGCACGATCTGTCGAACCGCCGCAGCGGCCCGTTTGTGGCGATCAACGCCGGCGCCCTGGCCGAGTCGGTGGTGGAAAGCGAGTTGTTCGGGCATGAGCCCGGGGCCTTTACCGGCGCCCAGAAGCGGCGCATCGGCAAATTCGAATTCGCCAACGGCGGCACGCTGTTTCTCGACGAAATCGAAAGCATGAGCCTGGATGTGCAGGTCAAGCTGCTGCGGCTGTTGCAGGAGCGTGTGGTCGAGCGTCTGGGGGGCAACCAGCTGATCCCGCTGGATATCCGCATCATCGCCGCCACCAAGGAAGACCTGCGCCAGTCCGCCGACCAGGGGCGCTTCCGGGCGGACTTGTATTACCGCCTCAACGTTGCGCCGCTGCGCATTCCACCGCTGCGCGAACGGGGTGAGGATGCGCTGATGCTGTTCCAGCACTTTGCCGACGAAGCCAGCACGCGCCACGGGCTACCGATGAAAGAGCTGCAACCGGGCCAGCGCGCGCTGTTGTTGCGTCACAGCTGGCCGGGCAATGTGCGCGAGCTGCAAAACGCCGCCGAGCGTTTCGCCCTGGGCCTTGAACTGGCGCTGGACAGCACCCCGGACAGCCCTTCGC
Organism: Pseudomonas sp. KK18; assembly: GCF_037094675.1. Classification (NCBI taxonomy): domain Bacteria; kingdom Pseudomonadati; phylum Pseudomonadota; class Gammaproteobacteria; order Pseudomonadales; family Pseudomonadaceae; genus Pseudomonas; species Pseudomonas sp. KK18. Next base: position 323,184 of record NZ_CP146605.1, on the reverse strand, counting down.
CGGGCATCCTCACCAGCACGCCCGGCGGCTTGAGCGAACAGGTCGAACAGTTTGAAAAAAGCCTGATCGCCGCCGAACTGGCGCGCACCCACAATTCCATGCGCAGCCTCGCCGAGGCATTGGGCGTGCCGCGTAAAACCCTGCACGACAAACTGCGCAAGCACGGGCTGAACTTCGCTGACAGCGGCAACAGTCACGCTGACGACGAATGACCCTTTTCCCCCTGCCACGAGGCCACCATGAGTCGCGATAGCCGTTACCTGGAATCGATCCTTCACCACGACATTCCCCTGACCCGGGAAATGGGCCTCAAGGTTATCGACTGGCAGGACCGGCAGCTGCAACTGCGCTTGCCTCTCGACGCCAACATCAACCACAAGAGCACCATGTTTGGCGGCAGCCTGTATTGCGGCGCCGTGCTGGCAGGTTGGGGCTGGCTGCATTTGCAGTTGCGCGAGGAAGGGATTGAAGACGGGCACATCGTGATTCAGGAAGGGCAGATCAGTTATCCGCTGCCGGTGACTACCGATGCGACGGCGATTTGCCAGGCGCCTGATGACAAGGTGTGGAAGCGATTCGTCGCCACCTACAAGCGTTATGGCCGGGCGCGCTTGGCGCTGGAGACGTGGATCGTCAACGAGGGCAGTGAAGAGCGGGCCGTGGCCTTTACCGGGCAGTACGTCCTGCACACATAACAAATGTGGGAGCGGGCTTGCTCGCGAAAGCGGCGGATCAGCCAATACATCTGGTGACTGACACACTGCCGTCGCGAGCAAGCCCGCTCCCACATTTTTGATCGGCGCTGTGCTTAAGACCGGGCCAGGGTCAGCAACCGCTCACGCCACTCCGCTTTAGCCGGCAATGCCAGGAAGAACGGGTTCAACAACGACGCCCGCGCCGGGTAACTGAAAGGCTGCCCATCCAGCTCCAGCACTTCCCCACCCGCCCCTTCCAGCACCCCTTGCGCGGCCGCCGTGTCCCACTGCGAGGTGGGCGCCAGGCGCGGATAGCAATCGGCGCTGCCCTCAGCCAACAGGCAAAACTTCAAAGAACTGCCGATATTGGCCAGCTTCAGCTCGCCCAATCCGGCACTCAAGCCAGCGAGCAAGCGATCCTGTTCAGGGCTCGTATGGCGACGACTGGCAACCACGGTAAATGCTTCACCGCTCGCCGGGGTCTGGCGCACCTGGATTTGCTTGGGCGCAGCACCTACATCGGAACGCCAGGCACCCAGCCCGGCACCCCCGAAGTAGCACCGACCGCTGGTAGGCATCGACACCACACCGAACACCACGCGACCTTTTTCGATCAGCGCGATGTTGACGGTGAACTCCTCGCTGCCGGAGATGAATTCCTTGGTGCCATCCAGCGGGTCCACCAGCCACCAGCGCTGCCAACCGGCGCGCACGCTCTGGTCAATGTCGGCGTCTTCCTCCGAGAGCACCGGAATGCTCGGGTCCAACGCAGTCAGCCCGGCGAGGATCAAGTGATGGGCAGCCAAGTCGGCGGCAGTGACCGGTGAATCATCGGTCTTGGTGGTGACGGCAACATCGGCGCGCCAATACGGCAGGATGACCTCGCCAGCCTGGCGGGCCAATTCGATCGCGGGGGCAATAAACGGGTGACCCAGGAACAGTTCGCTCATGGCTGGAACGCTCCACGTTGAGTCAACAGGTCGCGTACCAGGTACAGCGCGGCCAACGCGCGGCCCTCGCTGAACTGCTCGTTCTGCGCCAACTGCGAGAGCTCCCGCAGGTTGACCCGGTCGACGCGCATCGGCTCGGGCTCGTCGCCTTCCAGGCGCTCTTCATACAGTTCGGTGGCCAGCACCACCTGAATTTTCTGGCTCATGTAGCCGGGGGACAGCGACAGCTCGGTGATGTGCTCCAACTGGTGGGCGCCGAAACCGGCTTCTTCCTTGAGCTCACGGTCGGCTGCCGCCAACACGTCTTCGCCCGGTTCGATCAGGCCCTTGGGCAGTGACAGTTCATACTCGTCGGTGCCGCCGCAATATTCTTCGATCAGCAACGCATGGTCCGAGTCGATCATCGCCACGATCATCACCGCGCCATAACCGGCCCCCCTGCCCACCAGGCGCTCGTAGGTCCGCTCCACGCCATTGGAAAAGCGCAATTGCACTTCCTCCACGCGGAACAAACGGCTACTGGCGACTATTTCGCGGGCGAGGACGGTGGGTTTCTGGCGCATGAGCGGCTCCTTGGCGTGATCGGGTTACTATACCGTGGCTTTTCCGATTGTCTGTGTCGGATATCTTTTCTTACATGAGTGTTCTTTATGCCTCCATTGCCCTGGCACGCCATCGACACCGTCCTACTGGACATGGACGGCACCTTGCTCGACCTGCACTTCGACAACCATTTCTGGATGGAGCACCTGCCCCAGCGCTATGCCGAGTTGCATGGTGTGAGCCGGGCCATGGCCGAGATGGAGCTGCAGCCGCTGTTCGAGCGTAACGCCGGACAGTTGCAATGGTATTGCCTGGATTTCTGGAGCGCCGAACTCAAGATCCCGGTGCGCGAGCTCAAGCTGGAAACCGCACACCTGATTGCCTTGCGCCCGGATGCCGACACCTTCCTGGCGGCGATCAAACAGGCGGGCAAGCGGGTGATCCTGATCACCAACGCCCATCGGGATTCGCTGTCGTTGAAGCTGGAACGCATCGAGTTGGCGCCTTATTTCGAGCGACTGATCAGCTCCCATGACTATGGTTTCGCCAAGGAAAACCCGCAGTTCTGGGACGCCCTGCACGCCGACATCGCCTTCGACCCGGCCCGCAGCCTGTTTATCGACGACACCTTGCCGATCCTGCGCAGCGCCCGGGATTTTGGCGTGGGGCACTTGCTGGCGGTGAAGGAACCGGACAGCCGGAAGGGGCCCAAGGACACGGCGGAGTTTGCGGCGGTTGGGGATTACCGGGACTTGATCGTAGGTTTGTAACAACACTGAAGGTCCAATGTGGGAGCGGGCTTGCTCGCGAATACGGTGTGTCAGCCACTGAATATATTGACTGATCCACCGCTTTCGCGAGCAAGCCCGCCCCCACATTGGGTCCGCGGATTACTCAGGAATACGCAGCGTCTGCCCTGGGTAGATTTTGTCCGGATGGGACAGCAGCGGCTTGTTGGCCTCGAAGATTTTGTTGTACTGGTTGGCGTTGCCATACACCGCCAGCGAAATAGCGCTCAGGGTGTCGCCCTTTTTCACCACGACAAAGCGGGCCGCCGCGACAGCAGGACCGGAAACGGTGATCTGGTCATCAACACTCGCAACGCCGGCGATGTTGCCCAGCGCCAGCAATATCTTCTCTTTCTCTTCCTGGCTGGCGACTTCACCTGTCACGGTCACCTTGTCACCGTCGACGGTGGTTTGCACATTGGGGTTACCCAATCCAACCTTGGCCACGTGCTCTTTTAACTGCTCGCTCGCGTTGGCATTACCCGGTGTCAACAGGTCAATCAACTTCTCGCCTGCTTCCTTAACAAAGCTTAAAAGACTCATGGTGCACTCTCCTTGGGATTTAATTTCCAGATGCCAAAGACTAGACCAGTCCTACAGAATTGGGTTCCAGCCTGACCAAAGACCCAAACACGCTAGAATCCCACCGCATTGGAATAAGCCCGGAGCGAAGATGGACATCAAACAGCTGAAATTCCTCATCGCCCTCGACGAAACCCGTCACTTCGGCCAGGCGGCGGCGCGCTGCCATATCACCCAGCCGACCCTGTCGATGCGCCTGCGCAGCCTGGAGGAAGAGCTGCAGTTGCCGCTGGTCAATCGCGGGCAGCGCTTCGAAGGCTTTACCGCCCCCGGCGAACGCGTGCTGGCCTGGGCACGCACGGTGCTGGCGGCCTATGACGGCTTGCAGGCCGAGGCCGCTGCGTGTCGCGGCAACCTGGTAGGCACGTTGCGCCTGGGGGTGGTGCCGTTGTCGAGCTTCGATCCGCTGGCGTTGATGCAGAAGCTGCACAAGGAACACCCCAGCCTGCGCTTTGAGTTGTCCGCGTTAAGCTCCGAGCAAATCCTTGAACAACTTGCCAGCAACCGCCTGGACCTCGGTGTGTCGTACCTCGAGCGCCTGGACGCCGAACGTTTCGACTCCCTGGCCCTGGGCGAAACCCGCATGGGCCTGCTGTACGACCAACGGTTCTTCAGCTTCGGCGACAAGCCCCTGAGTTGGGAGGCGCTGATCGAACTGCCCCTGGGCATGCTCACCAGCGGCATGCACTTTCGCCAGTCCATCGACCACAATTTCCACAGCCGTGGCCTCAACCCGCAGCCACTGTTACAGACCGATGCCGTCCATCAATTGTTACAAGCGGTGCACGGCGGCCTGTGTTGCGCGGTGATGCCACTGGACGGCGGCCTCGATGCCCTCACCGAGCACCTGCGCCTGCAACCCATTGAAGACGCTCAAACTTTGGCTCGCCTGGGGTTGATCATGCGCCGCAGTGCACCCCGTTCGGCCTTGGCGGAAGCGTGTTTTGCGCTGTATCAGAAATCGCTGATCGAGACTTGATCGACGGCATCTATCGGTAGATCAGTACTGACGATTAGACGCGACCCTTTGTCGCGCCTAGTCTTACAGCTGAATACTCCCGGTGGTAATGCCCAATGAACGCCCAGCGCCCAGTCTGCGCGGCGCCCGCCCTCGAAACGCCCGCGCCCGCCGCCAGCCAGAGCTACCAGTTTTGTAATCTCGAACACACCGAATCGGACAGCACCGCGCTTGCCGAGGAAGTCGCGTTGGCGATTGCCTATAACGACATCAGCCAGGCGGTGATGCTGGTGACGCCGACCGATCTTGAAGACTTTATTGTCGGATTCAGCATCGGTAGCGGCATTATCGAAGACGTTAGCGACATTTATGACCTGAAAATCAGCGGTTCGGGCTCGACCCAATACGCTCAGGTGCAGATTTCCAGCCGCGCGTTCTGGAATATGAAGCAGCAGCGCCGGCAACTCGCCGGCACCAGTGGCTGTGGGCTGTGCGGCGTAGAAGCCGTGGAGCAGGCGCTGCCCAACCTCAAGGTGTTGCCCGGCGCGCCGTTGCCGCCTGCCGAATGGCTGGATGGCCTGCGCCAGCGCATCAGCGCGTTCCAACCGCTGGGCCAGTACAGCGGCGCGGTGCATGCGGCGGTGTTCATGAACAACCAGGGCGAATTGCTGCTGGGCCGTGAAGACATCGGCCGGCATAACGCCCTCGACAAGCTGATCGGTGCGCTGATCCGCCAAAAGATTCCGACCGACGGCGGCCTGGCGATTGTTACCAGTCGCTGCAGCCTCGAACTGATCCAGAAAGTCTTGCGTGCGGGCATCCAGACCCTGGTCAGCCTGTCGTCGCCCACCGGCCTGGCCCTGCAATGGGCTCGCCGGCACAACCTCAATCTCATCCACCTGCCGCAGAAAAGTGCGCCGCGGGTCTATAGCCCTGCGATGGAGAATCAAGCGTGAGTAATCATCATCAAGCCGACGACAAACCCACCCCGCGCTACAAGCCCTATAAAGGCCCGGCGGGTGGTTGGGGCGCACTGATCAGCGTGGCGCAAGCCTGGCTGACCAGCGACAACGCGCTGAAAAACATCCGCATGATGCTCAAGACCAACCAGAACGGCGGCTTCGACTGCCCGGGCTGCGCCTGGGGCGACTCGCCGGAAAGCGGCATGGTCAAGTTCTGCGAGAACGGCGCCAAGGCGGTCAACTGGGAAGCCACCAAGCGCCGGGTCGACGCGGCATTCTTCGCCAAGCACAGCGTCAGCGCGCTGCTGGAGCAGAGCGACTACTGGCTTGAGTACCAGGGCCGCCTGACCGAGCCGATGAGCTACGACGCCGAAACCGACCGTTACAAACCCATCAGCTGGGAATCGGCTTTCGACTTGATCGGCAAGCACCTCAATGCGCTGCCAAACCCGGACATGGCCGAGTTCTATACCTCGGGCCGGGCCAGCAACGAAGCGGCTTACCTGTATCAACTGTTTGTGCGCGCCTACGGCACCAACAACTTCCCGGACTGCTCGAACATGTGCCACGAAGCCAGCGGCGTCGCCCTGGCGCAAAGCGTGGGCGTGGGCAAAGGCACCGTGACCTTCGATGACTTCGAGCATGCGGACGCGATTTTCGTCTGGGGCCAGAACCCCGGCACCAACCACCCACGCATGCTGGAGCCACTGCGCGAAGCGGTAAAACGCGGCGCCCAGGTGGTGTGCATCAACCCGCTGAAAGAGCGTGGCCTGGAACGCTTCCAGCACCCGCAACACCCGCTGGAAATGCTCACCAACGGCGACAAGCCAACCAACACCGCCTACTTCCGCCCGGCGCTGGGAGGCGACATGGCCATCCTGCGAGGCATGGCCAAGTTCCTGCTGCTGTGGGAACGCCAGGCCCAGGCCGAAGGCAAGGAGGCCGTGTTCGACCACGACTTCCTCAACGAACACACCGCCAACGTGCTGGATTACCTGGGCAAGATCGACGACACCTCATGGGATGAAATCGTCGAGCAGTCCGGCCTGACCCTGGTGGAGATCGAGCAAGCGGCGCGCATGTACGCCAAAGGCAAGAACGTGATCATGTGCTGGGCGATGGGCATCACCCAGCATCGCCACTCGGTGCCGACCATCCAGGAAATCGCCAACCTGATGCTGCTGCGCGGCAACATCGGCCGCCCGGGCGCAGGCCTGTGCCCGGTGCGTGGCCACAGTAACGTGCAGGGCGACCGCACCATGGGCATCAACGAACGGCCACCGGTGGCGTTCCTCGATTCCCTGGAGCGTCGTTTCCAGTTCCAGGTACCGCGCGATAACGGCCACAACGTGGTGGAAGCGATTCACGCCATGCTCGAAGGCCGCTCCAAGGTCTTTATCGGCCTAGGCGGCAACTTCGCCCAAGCCACCCCGGACAGCCCACGCACCTTTGAAGCACTGCGCAATTGCGACCTGACCGTACAGATCAGCACCAAGCTCAACCGCAGCCACCTGATGCATGGCAAGGACGCGCTGATCCTGCCATGCCTGGGCCGCACCGACATCGACATCCAGGCCGAAGGCCCGCAAGCCGTGACCGTTGAAGACTCGTTCAGCATGGTCCACGCCTCCAACGGCCAGCTGCAGCCGCTGTCGAAACAGATGAAATCCGAGCCTGCGATTCTGGCGGGCATTGCCGCCGCCACCCTGGGCAGCAAGCCGGTGGACTGGAACTGGCTGGTGGCCGATTACGACCGTATTCGCGACCTGATCGCCGACACCATTCCGGGCTTCAAGGACTTCAACGAGCGCCTGAAAAACCCGGGCGGTTTCTACCTGGGCAACTCGGCTGGCGCCCGTCGCTGGAACACCCCGTCGGGCCGCGCCAACTTCCGCCCGAACATCCTGCCCAAGGACCTGGTGCACGAACGCACCCGCAACACCGGGCAATTGCCGGACCTGATCATGCAGTCGATGCGCTCCCACGATCAGTACAACACCACCATCTATGGCCTGGACGACCGCTATCGCGGGGTCAAGGGCCAGCGGGATGTGTTGTTCGTCAACGAAGCCGACATCATCCGCCTGGGCTTCAAGCCGGGGCAGAAGGCTGACATCGTGTCGATCTGGGACGACGGCCGTGAGCGTCGGGTGAAGGGCTTTACCTTGCTGGCATTTGATATTCCGGCGGGGCAGGCTGCGGCTTATTACCCGGAAGTGAATCCGCTGGTGCCGCTGGAAAGCACGGGGGATGGCAGCCATACGCCAACGTCGAAGTTTGTGGCGATCCGCCTGGAAGCAGCGAGTGCGACCGGCTTGATCATGGCGAAGTCGGCCTAAGCGACACCTCGCCACAGACAGCACCCGAGTTTCTTACGGGCACAAAAAAGGCCGCTTTTGCATAAAAGCGGCCGTTCCGAAGTAACTAAAGACTCGCAAAACTCACTTAAGTTCCTCATACAAAACAGTAACTTAGAGAATTGTATACAACCCATACCACTGGTCGGGTTTCGATTGTCACCGTCTCGATACAACCTCAGGATCGCGCCGTCATCCTCTTGAGGTTCCTCTATGAAGTTCTCCTCGATTCTCTTGTTGTCCCTTGGCCTGGTCAGTGGCGCAGCCATGGCCGGTGGCACCACCGAAGCCGGTGTGGGCGGCGCATTGGGCGGGGTTCTAGGTTCTGTCGTAGGTCAGCAGTTGGGCGGTAACACTGGTTCAGCCATCGGTGCGGCTCTTGGCGGCGCAGGCGGCAGTGCGGTGGGCGCAGACAAGCGCAGCCGCGGTGAAGCAGCCATTGGCGGCGCATTGGGCGCGGCCGGCGGCAACGTGGTGGGTCGCAGTGTCGGCGGCAGCACCGGCAGCCTGATCGGCGCAGCAGCCGGCGGTGGCGCCGGTGGTGCACTGGGCAACTACATGGGCAACAAGAGCGATGACGATGATCGTCGTTACCGTGGGCGTGATAACCGCCGTTATGACCGCGATGACCATCGCGGGCACGGCCATGCTTATGGGCATCGCAAAAACAAGCATCACTATCGCCACCACCGGTAACACGCGAATCGAAAGAACAACGCGGGTTTAATGTGGGAGCGGGCTTGCTCGCGAAGGCGGTGGATCAGTCGCCGGATGTATTGGCTGATACAACGCCTTCGCGAGCAAGTCGAATCGTCGCACCGCCGCTCCCACATTGGATTTTCATTGCTTCGCAGATCGTATTCAGATCACCAATCGCTGTAACGCCTCGCGCAACATCCCCGGGATCGTCACCGGCTGGTTCGACGCCCGATCCACAAACACATGCACAAACCTCCCCGCAGCACAGGCATCTTCTTCTCCCGCCTTGAACACCGCCAACTCATACTGCACCGAACTGTTGCCCAACTTGCCCACCCGCAGGCCGATCTCGATGCGGTCCGGAAAGGCAATCGAGGCGAAGTAGTCGCACGCCGAACTCACCACAAACCCAACCACTTCGCCGTCATGAATATCCAACCCGCCCTGCTCGATCAGGTAGGTATTCACCGCGGTGTCGAAGAAGCTGTAGTAGGTGACGTTATTCACATGGCCATATACATCGTTGTCGTGCCAGCGCGTGATGATCGGCTGGAAGTGGCGGTAATCGGCGCGTTGTGGCATGACGTTGGTCATCGGTAAAACCCGGGTAGGAGGAGGCTCTCTTGATACTGGGTTCAAGCACTACCCGCAAGCCTAGGTTGGGCTTTGCTCAATCGTTTGCTGGACGCACGCCATACGCTTGAGCGCTTGATCCGTCTCGGCCGATTGCTGCAGGCACTGGCGATAGGCGGTGATATAGGTCTCGACTGCAGCGCTGGCCTGCTGCGGCGTGACCCGCGCCAGATACTCCACGAACGAACGCCGGCCGATCTGGAAGTGTTGGTAATCCAGCGGAAAATCCCAATAACCACCCCAGGTCAAAAAGCCGTGTTCGGCGAACAGGTCAATCACCTCTTCTGCCCGGCCAGGGCGCGCCGGCTTGCCGGGGCGGGCATCCAGGCGGTTAACGGCAGTCGCGGTACTTGCCCTGGGCTCAACAGTGGCCTGGCCGGTGAATTCACCTCGCGGGTTACGCCCGAACAAAACGAATGGGTTTTGCAGAGGGTTAAGGTCGATTGCGGCGCCATAGGCGTGCAGCGACCACCCCGAAGCGCCACTGACCTGGCGCCCATTAAAACCACTGGTATTGTTGCGGGCCATCGAGACCTTGTCGTTGCCTCGATAGGTTTCCAGCCTGACCGCCTGATGCACCGGGAACCGACGTTGCAGCAACTGCCTGAAGATCTCCTCCACATGGGGTGCGATGGCATCCAGCACCACGAGCTGCCCGTTGTTATGCAGCACTCCGCCAAAGTCCACATAGCTGAACGTCACCCGCGCCAGGCGTGCGCAGGGCAATGGATTGGCGGCGGTGATAGTGTTGCGAAGCTGCATCTGCCGACAGTCATTCACGCTCAACGGGATGACCGAGGCCAGCGTGCCTTGTGCCACCAGCAACCCGGCGAACAGCAAGACGCCGGGGACAACACCACGAGAAAAACCAAAAGCCATGGGCAATTCCTTTGCAGAAGAAGTGAAGCGTCAAACCTTCTCACCTGCGGGCACGGTCCGGCTGTCGGCGGCGTCTGCCACTGGAAGGGAAAGCGCGACCCTCAAGACCGGAAATCAGAGTGCCTCCAACCCTGCCTCCGCCCATTCACGAACCTCTGCATAGGGATACTCCTCCAGTACCGCGAAACCTGGAATCCCTCGTGCCTTCAGCTTGGTAAACAACGGCACGCTGAGACCGCATAAAAACCGTGTCAGCCGCTCCGCGCTTGGCAAGTCGCCGCTGTACTCATGGTGGCTGTGGATAAATTCACCGCAAAGCGCGAGAAAGTTTTTATCCACAAGCGGCGGCAAGCTCGGCGGCGCCGGCAAGTGGGCGACGTTACCGTGGCACACCGAGCAGTGCCCGCACTGCCGGGGCGCGTTTTCATCGCCGAAATAGTGCGCCAGGCGGTAACCCAGGCACTCCTGTGTCGCGAACAGATCCAGCATGGCGTGAATTCGCGCCACCTCCGTCACCTCATGCTGCTTGAAGCCTGTGTATAACTCCGTGCTCAGCGCCTGTGGATCGAAGTCGGTATTCAGCAGGGCGTAAACCTCGGTCATCTGCCGGCTTTCCATCTCGATCAGGCCTTGTTCCTGAAAGTAATCCAGGGCCTTCACCACCCGGCTGCGCTCGGCCTGGTGCTGTTGATACAGCGCGTCGAAGTCCACCGTCGCCCAGGTTTTCGCCCGTTTGCAGACCTGGATAATCGCTGCGACAAACTGCTGCCGCTCGCCGGCAAAACGCGCCAGCAATGCCTCTGGTTCAATCAAATACTTGAAGCGGTATTCGGCATAAAACGCGTAGCGCGGCGCGATCACAGCCTTGAGTTCAAGCTGCACGAGCAAGGTCTTCAGCGGTAGTTCACGGATGTTGCTGTGGTCCGACAGTGACCGGAGCATAAACTCCCACTGTCCATCGGCACGGACCGCCTGTATTTCCTCCAGGACTCGGCGAATACCTTCCTGTTCCGGCGTATCGCCGTACACAAAGTTTTCCAGGATATTCAGGCTGTCGCGGTTGGCCAGAACCAGACACTCAGACGGCTGCCCGTCACGCCCGGCACGGCCGATTTCCTGGCTGTAGTTCTCGATGGATTTGGGCAGGTCGAAGTGCACCACGTTGCGGATATCGCTTTTGTCGATGCCCATGCCGAAGGCAATGGTGGCGACGATGCAGTTGGACTGCCCGCCCATGAATCGCTTCTGAATGGCTTCCCGCTTATCGTGAGCCAGCCCCGCGTGATAAGCCTCGGCCTGGATTCCATTGCGATTCAAATGCTCGGCAATCTGCTCCGCGGTTTTTTGCAGCGTGACGTAGACGATGCTTGGCTGATTGGCTCGCTCCTGCATCCACGTCACCAGCCGTCGTCGCTTGTCCTGGCCACTGACGGGCTCAACCAGCAGGTTGAGGTTGGAGCGGTAGAACCCGGTGGTGATCACATCGTCAGGTGCAATGGCGAACTTGGCCTGCATGTCAGCGATCACCTTGGGCGTCGCCGTGGCGGTCAGCAGCAGCGCCTGGGGGATGCGGAACTGGCGTTGGTAATCCGGCAGCTTCAGGTAGTCCGGGCGAAAGTTATGGCCCCATTCGGAAATGCAGTGAGCCTCATCCACCACCAGCAGCGAGATCGGCACGCTTTGCAGGAAGTTGCGAAAGCGCTCGTTCTTCAAGCGCTCCACGGAAACCATCAGGATCTTCAGCTCGCCCGAACGCGCCCGGGCCATGACGTCATTGGCATCATCGTGGCTCTGGGCCGAGTCGATGCTGCCCGCCGAGATACCGTGGCGCTGCAGGAAACCCAACTGGTCCTGCATCAGCGCCAGCAACGGCGACACCACCAGCGTCAGGTGCGGCAGCAACACAGCGGAAAGTTGATAACACAGGGACTTGCCGGAACCGGTGGGAAAAATCGCCGCCGCCGAACGGCCGGCCAGCACGGCACTGACCACCGCCTCCTGGCCCAAACGAAACTGTGGATAACCAAAGACCTGTTGGAGGGTGTTGTGCATAAGCTGTCACTCCATTGACCGCTGAACGAGCCCAAAACATAGACCAGCGCATTCAGCGAATCGAGAAAGGTCGCAAGGAAAAAAGAGTCTGGATGATACACAGCCTGGGAGGTGGAGTAGGCACCCGTAAGAATCGTTCCAACCTTACGCGGGACGCATCTCGAAACTCATTGCGCTACAATCAACCTTCGCACCGAGAGGACGCTGTCATGGCCGAACTGACGTTTGAGCAAAAGCAGGATCACTACGACAAGATCCGTCGTTCCAACTACCTCGCCAGCCTGCGCCTGGAAGGGTTCGACACCCAGCCCGCCGACGTCGACAAACCCCTGCCGACCCGCGAAGCCGTCCTCGCCAAGTACCGCAACACCCCACGCTGATGCTCGACAAATATGGCGTGGGCCAGGACCCGTACTGCTACCCCGGTAGCAGCGTCCTGCGTAACCGCCTCGATTTGTTCGACGAAGAACGCCTGCACCAGGCCGAGCGGGAACTGTCTGAAATCGCTGTCGGCAGCCTTCCGCTGTATCCCCCGCCCTACGACCTGGAACGCCTGCAACACATCCACCGCACCCTGTTCGCAGACATTTACGAATGGGCCGGGGAACTGCGTACGGTCAACATCCAGAAAGGCGACACGCTGTTCTGCACACCGGAGCGTATCCCGCCTGAGGCGAGCAAGATCATCCAGCACATGGCGCAGGCCAACTGGTTTGTCGGGGTTACCCAGGCGGAGTTGGTGACGCAAATTGCCGAGGCCTATGGCGACCTCAACGTGATCCACCCGTTTCGCGAAGGGAATGGCCGGGCGCAGCGGATTCTGTTCGAGCAGATCATCGTGAATGCCGGGTTTTCAGTGAACTGGTGGCTGGTGAAGAACGCAGCGTGGATACCGGCGAACATTGATGCGGTGGCGTGTGATTATCGGGGGTTGGAGGCGATTTTCGAGCGGTGTATCAGCACCCCGCGCTAGCCCCGATCGTTCCCTACGCTCCGCGTGGGAATGCCGCCAGGGACGCTCCGCGTCCCGTCATCCGCGCACGACCCAAGCCATGAACACTGGTGACGCGGAGCGTCACGGGATGCATTCCCACGCGGAGCGTGGGAACGATCAAATGTGGGAGCTGGCTTGCCTGCGATAGCGGAGTGTCAGACAACACCTTTCCCACTGAAACACCGCCATCGCGGGCAAGCCCGCCTCCCACATTTGACCAGTTTCGTTTGAAGGATCGCGGTGCCATCGATAAAGTCGGTCGCCTCCACCCACTCTCGCGTAACCACCATGAACCTGGCCCCCAACTTCCCCGAAGACATCGCGATGCAGCAGCTCCTGCAACTGCTGCATGAAGAAATTGGCCTGCCCGAACATAAGACGTTGCGCCTTGAAACCGCCATCAACCTCGAACTGGGCTGCGACGGCACCGAAGCCAATCAATTGATGGAAGCTCTGGAGCAAGACTTCGCTGTCGACTTGAACGACTACGACGCTTATCGTTATTTCCAACCTCCCGTCTTCGATGTCTTCCTGAAGCACAGAGCCAAAGGCCGCGGCGACAAAATCCCGCTGACCATCGGCATGCTTTACCTGGCTATCAAGGCCCAACGCTGGGACACGCAAACCCTGGAAAACCTGTAGGAGCGAGCTTGCTCGCGAAAAACCTGAGAGCGCCGCGTTCCCCCTGAAAGCCCGCATTATCGTTAACAACCTTCGCGAGCAAGCTCGCACCTACAACCAAGGACCTTACATGGACGTACTAATGGGCCTGCTGGCCGCCCTGCTCTGGGGCGGCACGGACTTCCTCGTGGGCCTCAACGCCCGAGCTGTCGGCGTCAAACGCGCGGTGTACTTCGGCCAGGCGCTGGGCTTCCTGATCATGACCCTGCTGCTGGTCATATTCCCGGCCTTCCTCGTCAAATCCCTCGCGGCGCCTTTGAGTGTGTGGCTCCTGGGAGCCGCAGCAGCCCTGCTGACCGTCTCCGGCGCCCTTGCGCTGTCCAAGGCCTTCTCGCTGGGCAAAGCGGCGATTGTCGCGCCGCTGGTGACGTCCTACGGTGTCGTGACTACTTTGCTGTCATGGGCCAGCGGCGAACACATCAGCCTGATCCAGCTCGGCTGCATCGCTCTCTGCGTAATTGGCGTGATCCTGTCCAGCATTCACAAGGACAATGGCGTCCCTCACAACAGTTCCAGCCGCTCAATCGCCTACGCGATGCTCGCAGCGTTGCTCTACGGCACAAGCTTTTGGGTACAGGGCCGCTACACCCTGCCGACGCTTGGCCCGGTCACGATGCTTTGGCTTGGGTATTTGGTTGGCCTGTGCGTCCTGGTGTTGATGGTGCTTAAGATCAAAGACGGCCTGAAAATCCCACCGCTGAAAAACTGCGCAACGCTGACCAGCGCGAGCCTGATGAACCTGGGTGGGTTCTCGGCGTTCTCGTGGGGCGCAATGGCGGGGTCGGTTTCCGTGGTGACGGTGATCAGCACCCTGTCCGGTGGGATCGCCGCGATTCTGGGGTTTGTGTTTTTCAAGGAGCGGCTGTCAGCGGTGCAAGTGACCGGTGTGGTGCTGGTGTTAGTGGGAGCCGTGGTTCTGCACCTCGTCGACTGATCCTTCGCCCACAAAAAAGCCGCCCACTAGGGGCGGCTTTTTCACAACGGCCGAATCTTACAACTTCGGACCCGCAGCCTTGATCGCATCGCTCACTTCAAACTTCTTGAAGTTCTCGATGAACAGACCCGCCAGCGCTTTCGCCGCTTCATCGTAGGCAGCCTTGTCAGCCCAGGTGTTACGTGGGTTCAACAGGCCAGTCTCGACGCCCGGTACAGCCAATGGCACGTCCAGGTTGATGGTATCCAGGTGCTCGGTCTCGGCACCAATCAACGCACCGCTCTGGATCGCTGCAATCACGCCACGGGTGGTCGGGATGTTGAAGCGCTTGCCAACGCCGTATCCGCCGCCGGTCCAGCCGGTGTTGACCAGGTAGACCTTGGAGCCGAAGCCACGCACGCGCTTGATCAGCAGTTCTGCGTATTCACCAGCCGGGCGTGGGAAGAATGGCGCGCCGAAGCAGGTGGAGAAGGTCGACTTGATGCCGCCGCCCGAACCCATTTCGGTCGAGCCCACCAGAGCGGTGTAGCCGGACAGGAAGTGGTAGGCCGCTTGTTCTTCGCTGAGGATCGACACGGGCGGCAGTACGCCGGTCAGGTCGCAGGTCAGGAAGATCACAGCGTTTGGCTCGCCACCGAGGTTTTTCTCGGAACGCTTGGCCACGTGCTCCAGCGGGTAGGCGGCGCGGCTGTTCTGGGTCAGGCTGACGTTGGTGTAGTCGGCGTGCTTGGCATCGTCGATCACCACGTTTTCGAGCACGGTGCCGTGCTTGATGGCTTTCCAGATCACCGGCTCGTTCTTCTCGGACAGGTCGATGCACTTGGCATAGCAACCGCCTTCGATGTTGAACACCACACCTTCGCCCCAGCCGTGTTCGTCGTCGCCGATCAGGTAGCGGCTTTCGTCGGCGGACAGGGTGGTTTTACCGGTGCCCGACAGACCGAAGAACAGGGTCACGTCGCCGGCTTCGCCGATGTTGGCTGCGCAGTGCATCGGCAGCACGTCGGAGGCCGGCAGCAGGAAGTTCTGCACCGAGAACATGGCTTTTTTCATCTCACCGGCGTAACGCATGCCGGCGATCAGGACTTTTTTCTGGGCGAAGTTGAGGATCACGCAACCGTCGGAGTTGGTGCCGTCACGCTCTGGCACGCATTCGAAGTTGGCCACGTTGAGCACTTGCCACTCTTCACGACCGGCCGGGTTGTACTGGGCCGGGTTGATGAACAGGCAACGACCGAACAGGTTCTGCCAGGCAGTCTGGGTGGTCATTTTCACGGCCAGGTAGTGGTCTTCTGCAGCCCCTACGTGAACGTGGGAAACGAAATGCTCTTGCGCGTTGTTGAATGCCTCGACGCGAGCCCACAGGGCATCGAACTTGTCGGCCGGGAACTTGCGGTTGATCGGGCCCCAGGCAATGGCAGCCTGGGTGGAAGGCTCTTCAACGATGAAGCGGTCAACTGGCGAACGGCCGGTACGATGACCGGTTTCTACGACCAGCGCACCGGTATCGGCAAGCACGCCTTCACCGCGCTGCAGGGCTTCTTTGACCAGATCGTCAACACTCAGATCGGTGTATACGGCGTTATTGGCTTGCGTCATGAGGTTCCCCGTCGGCCAGTGGCCGAGTGCTCCAAACGTTTTGTAGTAGAAAGTTGCGCACTACTACCGCGAAAAAAGTGGGCCGGATTATGCCAGAAAAGCCCAAAAAGAGTAGGGCCCTCCGGTCAGAACGGCGGAAATCCGGCGTTTGTCAGGTGATTTACCTGTGCTTAAACGTTTTAGTGGCGGGTGCCTGAAGGGGTATCTACGCCCGCGCCGGCGAATAATTGAGCAATATCGGCAGCGTCGAACAGGTAGCGCTGGTTGCAGAACTGGCAGTCGATCTCGATGGTGCCACCGTGTTCCACCACCAGGTCCTGCGCATCTTCCAGGCCCAGGCTGACCAGGGCCGTGGCCGAGCGTTCGCGGGAGCAGCTGCAGTGGAAGCGCAGGGACTGCACGTCGAACAGGCGCACGGCCTCTTCGTGGTAGAGGCGGTGCAGGATGGTTTCGTTATCCAGGCCCAGCAACTCTTCGGCTTTCAGGGTGCCGGCCAGGGCGGTGATGTGGGCCCAGCTGTCGGCGCGGTCTTCTTCGTCCTTGATGCGGTCAGCCGGCAGTTGTTGCAGCAGCAGGCCACGGGCGCGCTTGCCGTCGGCGTTGAGCCAGAAGCGGGTGCCCACTTGCTGGGACATCACGAAATAATTGGTGAAGCAGTCGGACAGGGTTTCGCCGTCGAGGTCGACGATACCCTGGTAACGCTGGCCTACCGTCGGGTCGACGGTCAGGGCCAGCACGCCGTCTGGCATCAGGTCAGCCAGGGTCGCATCGGCGGCGATGCGGTCCGCGTCGTAGCGGGCCAGCCCACGGATTTCGCGCTCGCTGGAGCATTCGATCATCAGCAGCGGGATCGGGCCTTCGGAACGGGCCTGCAGGATCAGCAAGCCATCGAACTTCAGGGTGCCCACCAGCAGCGAGGCAGCCGCCATCAGTTCGCCGAGCAATTGCGCGACCGGCTCCGGATAGGGGTGCTTGGCGAGGACTTCGGCATAGCTGCGCTCCAGGGCGACCAGTTCGCCGCGGGCGTCGCTGTCGTCGAAGATGAAGCGTTGGGTGAAGTCGGTATCCGGTAGATCAGTCATAGGTCTGGGTATCTGAATTGATGACAAAAAGATGACAAGGTTTATAGAATTACACGCTTTAGCACCGTTTTGGTGCGGCCTTCTGCGGGAAAACGAAGCGCTTTAAAGCAAAGAGGAAACAGTTTATGAACAATCCGGGTTTGTTCCAAGCCAGGTGGGACCTCGGGCGATTGGCCCTGTGTAATTTACTCGCTGTGGGGCTGCTGTGTTTTTGGCTCTGGCCGGCGGGCCAGGCGCTCTGCACGGTTTTCGACGAGTGGCTGTTTCATCTGCTCAATGACCCGCTGGCAAGCAGCTCGGCGTGGCTGCATGTGTGGGCGGTGGCCAGTTTGCGGCCGTTTGACGCGGTGGTCGGGGTGATTCTGCTGACGCTGTTGATCCGTGGCGACTGGGTGTTCAAGGCGATTGAAGTGCGCCAGGCGTTTTTCGGCTTCCTGGGCATTTTGCTGCTGTTGCTGTTTATCCGCATGCTGTTTTCCAAGCTGGCGGCGCAAATGGGCTGGCAACACCATAGCCCGTCGATGGTGATCAGCGGCGCGATTCAGATGAGCGACTATTTCCCGGGCCTGGAGAAGACATGGGAGTTGAAGGACCGCTCCAGCCAGAGCTTCCCGGGGGATCATGCATCGGTATTGTTGATCTGGGGGATGTTCATGACCGTGTTTGCCAAGCGGATCGGGCAGGTGCTGGTGATCTGGGGCTTGGCGCTGCTGTTCATGATGCCGCGGCTGGTAGCCGGTGCGCATTGGGGGCAGGACGATTATATCGGTGGGGTGTTGCTGGCGCTGTTGGCGTTGGGCTGGGGTTACTACACGCCCTTTGCAGCGAAGGTTTCGCGGGGGCTGGTGCGAGTGACGGGCCCGGTGTTTGAGTTGTTTCGGCGAGTACCGCTGGTTAATCGCTTGAGCGTGATTCGCAGCGTTTGAATTGGAATAGCAGGAGCCGGCCTGGCTCCTGCGGTCTGCCGATTAATCATCATTGCCACTGCCGCGAAACTTGAACAGGTCGCGCCGCTGTTTCTTGCTTGGCTTGCCGTCGGTGGTCATGCCCAGGGAGCCGGCCTTGCGCATGGCCGCCGCGTTTTCGCGCTTGGCGATGCTGGCTTCGGTCTCGGTATACAACGCCTGCGCCTCGGGAGCGCCCCTTCGCACAATTGAAAGGGCCTGGACCACGACGGTTCGCTCATCAAACCCGGCACGGATCTGAAACTCATCGCCGATGCGTGGCTCCTTGCCGGGCTTGCAACGCTCGCCGCGCCAATGCACCTTGCCACTCTCGATCGCCGCCTTGGCCAAGGCACGGGTCTTGAAGAAACGCGCCGCCCACAACCACTTGTCCAAACGGACTTTTTCTTCCTCTTCCTGCTTCTGAGCCACTTGAATTCCTCGCTCTGAAAAATGTCGCAACTTTACCGTTGAAACCCTTCAACGCATAAACCCTTGAGCTCACCTAAGATACGCCAGGTAGCATCCTGTTTTCGCGAGGTTAACGTGTGACCGACTTTCCCATTTCACTGACCTCGCCCAAACAAGCCTGTGCGGGCTGCCAGCAAAGTGAGCCGCTGGGCTTTGAGTTCGCCTTTGCGTATCAGCCTATCGTGGACCTGCGTAACCAGTCGATCTTTGCCCATGAAGCCTTGGTGCGCGGCGTGAATGGTGAGGGCGCGATGTCGGTGCTGGATCAGGTCAACGACAGCAATCGCTACCGTTTCGACCAGCAATGCCGCACCCGCGCGATCGCCACCGCTTCGACACTCAACATGCAGACGCACCTTTCAATCAACTTCATGCCCAATGCGGTCTATCGACCAGAACTGTGCATCCGCAGCACCCTGGAGGCGGCCCGCGCGCATAATTTTCCGTTGGATCGGCTGATTTTCGAGACCCTGGAAAGCGAGCATGTAGATAACTATCGCCATTTGACGAATATTCTGCGTGAATACCGCGAATTCGGCTTCAAGACCGCCATCGACGATTTCGGGGCGGGCTATTCGGGGCTGAATCTGCTGGCCGATTTCCAACCTGACCTGATCAAACTCGACATGGCGCTGATCCGCGATGTCGACCGTGATCGTGTCCGTCAGGTGATCGTCCGGGGGATTGTCACAATCTGTGAGCAGTTGGGCGTTACTGTCATCGCCGAGGGCATCGAAAGTGCCGGCGAGCGGGACTTTCTCGCCGACTGTGGAATATTTCTGATGCAGGGCTACTGGTTCGCCAAGCCTGCATTCAAAGCCCTGGCCGAGGTATCACCCGCCGCCTGGGCGAATTAATTGCCGGTTATTCATATTGAAGACATTTGACCATTTGACCGTTGTGGGTCTGCGTGAGTGGGTGGCACTTCCCGACTTGGGAGTGGCAGGCCTGCGCGCCAAGATCGACACCGGCGCCAGTACCTCAAGCCTGCATGCCACCGAGATCGAGCCATTTGAGCGCGACGGTGCAAAGTGGGTGCGCTTCACCGCGCACCTGGGCAGCGTGGTGCAACTGCGTCACCGGCGCTGCGAAGCACCGCTGGTGGCGATGAAAACCATTAAAAGCTCCAACGGCCAGGCCCAGGTGCGGTATGTGATCAGCACCACCCTGGCCCTGGGCGATCGGGTATGGCGGGTGGAATTCACCCTCGCCTGCCGCAAGGCCATGCGTTACCGCCTGTTGCTGGGCTCCAAGGCCCTGATTGACGGCCAACTGGTGGTCAGTCCCGGCGTCAAATACGTTCAAGACAAGCCGGTGTTCCCGGTCTCTACTACCTCTGCCACAGGTGCTGCATGAAGATCGCTGTGCTGTCGCGTAACCCGCGTCTGTATTCCACCCGTCGCCTGGTCGAGGCCGGCACCGAACGTGGCCATGAGATGGTGGTGATCGATACGTTGCGCGCCTATATGAACATTGCCAGTCATAAGCCGCAGATCCACTACCGGGGCAAACCGCTGGAAGGCTTCGATGCGGTGATCCCGCGTATCGGTGCTTCCGTGACGTTCTATGGCTGCGCGGTACTGCGCCAGTTTGAAATGATGGGGGTGTCTCCCCTCAATGAATCGGTGGCTATCGCCCGTTCGCGGGACAAGCTGCGCTCGCTGCAGTTGCTGTCGCGCCGTGGCATTGGCTTGCCGGTCACCGGCTTTGCGCACTCCCCGGATGACATTCCCGACCTGATCGAGATGGTCAACGGCGCGCCGCTGGTGATCAAGGTGCTGGAAGGTACCCAGGGCATCGGCGTGGTGCTGTGTGAAACCGCGACTGCGGCCGAGTCGGTGATCGAGGCGTTCATGGGCCTCAAGCAGAACATCATGGTGCAGGAGTACATCAAGGAAGCCGGCGGTGCGGATATCCGCTGCTTCGTGGTGGGCGACAAGGTGATTGCCGCGATGAAGCGCCAGGCCAAGCCGGGTGAGTTTCGGTCCAACCTGCACCGTGGCGGCAGTGCCAGCCTGATCAAGATCACCCCGGAAGAACGCATGACCGCACTGCGGGCAGCCAAGGTCATGGGGTTGAGCGTGGCGGGTGTGGATATATTGCGCTCCAACCACGGGCCGCTGGTGATGGAGGTGAACTCGTCACCGGGCCTGGAAGGAATTGAGACCACCACCGGCAAGGATGTGGCGGGGATCATCATTCAGCATCTGGAGAAGAGTGGTGGGCCGAATATGACGCGCACCAAAGGCAAGGGCTGAATACACCCGACCTATAAAGCACCGCAAAACCAGTGTGGGAGCGGGCTTGCTCGCGAAGGCGGTGGATCAGTCGACATTTCTATGGACTGGCCCACCGCCTTCGCGAGCAAGCCCGCTCCCACATTTAGACCGCGTCCCTGGGCAACATCAGCCCCAACGGCAAGCGCACTCGCGCTTCCAGGCCGCCATCCGGCCGGTTGCGCAATTCGACATTGCCGCCATGCATCGAAGCAATCCGCCGCACAATCGCCAGCCCCAGGCCCGTGCCTTTGCCACCCCGGGCACGGTCGCCTCGGGTGAACGGGTTGAAGATACCTTCCAGTTCCGCCGGATCGATACCGGCCCCACGGTCCATGACACTCAGCACCACGTAAGGCGCGCTGGTATCCCCGGAAACGTAGGCTGCTACTTCCACATCGGAACCGGCGTGATGCAGCGCGTTACCAATCAGGTTATTCAGCAGGCGCTTCATCGAAACCCGACGCAACGCGAACGGCTGGATCGGCTCCAGGCGCATGCGCACCTGCTCACCGTTCTGGTTGTAGGGCGCCACCACCTCACGTACCAGGTCCGTCAGGTCGACCTCTTCCACCACCTCGTCCCGGCCATCGCGGATAAACGCCAGGAACTGGTCGAGAATCGCGTCCATGTCCTCGATGTCTCGAACCATGTCGTCGGTAAGGTCGGTGTGGTTACCCATCAGTTCCAGGGAAAGCCGCAGACGCGTCAGCGGCGTGCGCAGGTCATGGGACACCCCCGCCAGCATCAGCTCGCGCTCGCGCCCCGCCTGTTCGACATCCTCGGCCATCTGGTTGAACGCGCTGTACACCTCGGTCATTTCACTCGGCGTATCGCTGATGGGCAGGCGCACACTGCGGCCCTGGCCCAGCTGGCGTGCGGCAAACACCAGGCGCTTGAGCGGCTGGTTGAGCTGGCGCACGAAAATCCAGGCAGACGCGGTGGAAAGCAAGCCAATCGCCAGGAACCAGCCCAGCACGTTCCAGATCTTCTGCCCCCGCAAGGGATGCGGATACAGCGGCACTTTCAGCCAGTCCTCCCCCAGGCTCGGCGCTCGTACCCACAGCGCCGGCGACACATGCATGCGCAGCCGCACCTCGGTGTCTTCACCCAGTTCGGCCTGCATCTGGCGCTGGTAGATTTCGCTGTAGGGCCAATGTTGCTCGCCCTCGGGCACGCCCGCGCCCGCGACCCGGACCAGGGTAGCGGCCTTGGCGATCTTCTCGCGGTTCTCGGGATCTGCGGCCCAGTAGGCGCGCAAGGTCAGCGCGACACCGTGGCTGTACTGCCGGTCCACCAGCACGTCTTCGTTCATCAACAGATAAACCAGTGTCAGGGCCTTGGAAAACAGTACGACGATGAGCACCAGCCAAAGGGTGCGTGAGAAGAAACTCTGCGGGAACCACAACGGGGTTTTCATAAAAGACAGCTGGACACCTTGCAGGAGCGAGCCAAGCTCGCAGAATTGCAAACGCCGGGCAACCGGCTGACTCTTATCGAGTCATCACCGGCACGCCCGCCTCTGCAAATCATCGGTCACTTGGTTGCAGTGCCATCCGGCACAAACACGTAACCCACACCCCACACCGTCTGGATATAACGCGGCTTGGATGGATCGGGCTCGATCATCCGGCGCAGACGGGAGATCTGTACGTCGATGGAGCGCTCGAGGGCGTCCCACTCGCGGCCACGGGCCAGGTTCATCAGCTTGTCGCGGGTCAGCGGCTGGCGAGCGTTCATCACCAGTGCCTTGAGCACGGCGAATTCGCCGGTGGTCAGCATGTGCACTTCATCGCCACGCTTGAGCTCACGGGTGGCCAGCGACAACTCATAGTCGCCGAAGGTCACGCTTTCGTCTTCGCTGCCTGGAGCGCCCGGTACCGGGGCGGCCTGGCGACGCAGTACGGCCTTGACCCGTGCCATCAGCTCGTCCGGGTTGAACGGCTTGGCCAGGTAATCGTCGGCGCCCAGTTCCAGGCCCTTGATGCGGCTCAGCTCATCGCCCTTGGCGGTCAGCATGATGATCGGGATCTGATTGTTGGCGCCGCGCAGGCGTTTGCAGGCGGTCAGGCCGTCTTCGCCGGGCAGCATCAGGTCCAGCACCACCAGGTTGAAGACTTCACGTCCCAACAGGCGGTCCATCTGTTCGGTGTTTGGCACCGCGCGGGCACGGTAGCCCTTGGAGTTGAAGAAACGCTCCAGCAGGCTGCTCAGCCCCGGATCGTCATCAACGATGAGAATTTTTTCGCCTTCAGCAGTTTGTGCAGTGCTGCTCATTAGATGCTCCTCTTATCTCGGCGCGCATTATGGCGTAGCTGCCGTTATACGCACCGTGTGCATTGTTAGCAGATTTTTCCTCTACCGCCAGCGAACCCGCGCCCTACAACCTTGGCGGCAATCCCCCCAAGGGCAGAACGCTGGTTATAATGCGGCGCCTTTGTGCAGGGCAACGTCAGTTCGTTACCGTTTACTGCCAGGGGATTTTTTTCACCCGCTTGTAGTGATTTTTTCGATTTCGAGGGTCAATAGGCTGCCTCTTGACCCAGGCAGCGGCGCCAGACGGGCCGCTCAACCAGCCTCGCGAGCCTTGTTTTCCGGGCCTGCGAGCCTGCTTTCAGAATTTCAGGTGGTTTTATGGACAGCATCAACAGCCGCATCGCCGAGGAACTCGGCGTACGCCCACAACAGGTCGAAGCGGCCGTCGCTCTACTGGATGAAGGCTCCACAGTGCCCTTCATCGCCCGTTACCGTAAAGAAGTCACCGGCAGCCTCGATGATATCCAGTTGCGGCATCTGGAAGAGCGCCTGCGCTACCTGCGAGAACTCGACGAACGGCGTATCAGCATCCTCGCCAGCATTGAAGAGCAAGGCAAGCTGACCCCGCAGCTGGAACGCGACATCAAGCTCGCCGACACCAAGACGCGCCTCGAAGACTTGTACCTCCCGTACAAGCAGAAGCGCCGCACCAAGGGCCAGATCGCCCTGGAAGCCGGCCTCGGCGAGCTGGCCGACGGTCTGTTCAACGACCCGTCCCTGGCCCCGGAAACCGAAGCTGCACGCTTTGTCGATGCCGAAAAAGGCGTGGCCGACGTCAAGGCCGCCCTCGAAGGCGCCAAGTACATCCTCATGGAGCGCTTCGCCGAAGACGCCAACCTGCTGGAAAAACTGCGCAACTACCTGAAGCAGGAAGCCACCCTCAGTGCCCGCGTAATCGCCGGCAAGGAAGAGGAAGGCGCCAAGTTCCGCGATTACTTCGAACACGACGAGCCGCTGAAAAGCATGCCGTCCCACCGTGCACTGGCGATTTTCCGCGGCCGCAACGAAGGCATCCTGAGCTCCGCGCTGAAAGTCGGCGACGAGCTGCCAGGCACCATGCACCCGTGCGAAGGCATGATCGGTCAACAGTTCGGCATCCAGAATCAGAATCGTCCTGCGGACAAGTGGCTCAGTGAGGTCGTGCGCTGGACCTGGAAGGTCAAGCTCTACACCCACCTCGAAACCGACCTGCTGGGCGAGTTGCGCGACGGCGCCGAAACCGAAGCCATCAGCGTATTCGCCCACAACCTGCACGACCTGCTGCTGGCCGCACCCGCCGGCCCACGCGCGACCCTGGGCCTCGACCCGGGCCTGCGCACCGGCTGCAAGGTTGCCGTGGTCGACGCCACCGGCAAGCTGCTGGATCACGCCACGGTTTACCCCCACGTGCCGCACAACAAGTGGGACCAGACCATCGCCATCCTGGCCGCCCTGTGCGCCAAGCACTCGGTGGACCTGATTGCCATCGGCAACGGCACCGCCAGCCGTGAAACCGACAAGCTGGCCGCCGAGCTGATCAAAAAATACCCAGGCATGCAGATGACCAAGGTGATGGTCTCCGAGGCCGGCGCTTCGGTGTACTCCGCGTCTGAACTGGCTTCCAAGGAATTCCCGGACCTCGACGTGTCGATCCGTGGCGCCGTGTCCATTGCTCGCCGCCTGCAGGACCCACTGGCCGAGCTGGTGAAGATCGACCCGAAATCCATCGGCGTCGGCCAGTACCAGCACGACGTGTCGCAGCTGAAACTGGCTCGCGGCCTGGACGCCGTGGTTGAAGACTGCGTGAACGCCGTGGGCGTGGACGTAAACACCGCTTCGGTTGCGCTGCTGGCCCGCATTTCCGGTCTCAACGCCACCCTGGCGCAGAACATCGTGACCCACCGCGACGAAAACGGTGCGTTCAAGACCCGTGCAGCGCTGAAAAAAGTCGCACGCCTTGGCGAAAAAACCTTCGAGCAAGCCGCCGGCTTCCTGCGCGTCATGAACGGTGACAACCCGCTGGATTCCTCGGCTGTCCACCCGGAAGCCTACCCGCTGGTACAACGCATCGCCGCTGAAACCGACCGCGACATCCGCTCGCTGATCGGCGACGCCGCATTCCTCAAGCGCCTGGACCCGAAGAAGTACACCGACGAAACCTTCGGCGTGCCGACCATCACCGACATCCTGCAAGAGCTGGAAAAACCTGGCCGCGACCCGCGTCCCGAGTTCAAGACCGCCGAATTCCAGGAAGGCGTCGAAGACCTCAAGGACCTGCAACTGGGGATGATCCTCGAAGGCGTGGTGACCAACGTGACCAACTTCGGCGCGTTTGTGGATATCGGCGTGCATCAGGACGGTTTGGTGCACATCTCTGCGCTTTCGGAGAAGTTCATCAAGGACCCGCGTGAAGCGGTGAAAGCCGGTGATGTGGTCAAGGTCAAGGTCATGGAAGTCGACATCCCGCGCAAACGCGTCGGCCTGTCGATGCGCATGAGCGACACCCCGGGCGAGAAAATCGACGGTGCCCGCGGCGCACGCCCGGGCTCGGCGCCACGCCAGTCCCAAGGCGCCGCCCCCCGCAAGGAAACCGCTGCGCCAGCCCCGGCCAACAACGCCATGGCTTCGCTGTTCGCCAACGCCAAACAACTGAAGAAACGTTAATGGAACTGCCAGCCGGCTTGACCCACAGCGCGTTCAGCGAACTCATTGGCTGCCGCCTGCAGCGCCTGGAAACCGGTGTTGCCGAGGTGGCCTTGACCCTGGAACCGCAGTTGCGCAACCGCGCTGGCAAGCTCCATGGCGGGGCGATCTTCAGCCTGGTGGACATTGCCATGGGGCTGGCGTGTTCCAGCTCCCATGGTTTCGACCAGCAGAGCGCGACCATCGAATGCAAGATCAACTACATCCGCGCCGTTTCCGACGGCGATGTGCTGTGCACCGCCCGAGTGATTCACCCGGGTCGGCGCACGCTGGTGGTCGAGGCGGACGTGTACCAGGACGAAAAACTGGTCGCAAAAGCACAAGGCACCTTCGCTGTCCTATAGCTCCCTGTCATCGATTTGAGTTAATTTCGGCGCTTCGAAAGTTGCGCCGAACTTTTCCTCGTGCGCGATAGCCAGATTCAGGGACGAGGGCGGCTCTTTCAGAGTGGGTCAATCCGGCTCAAAAACCAGGCGATAACGCCAGTTTCCACTTCACCCTTGTAGACCGTCCTGACCACCCCCATATTGGGGCGACTGACGCGTGAAGGAATCCAACTTGAGCGAACTTCTCAACCGCCGCCTGGCCCTGCTCGGCAAGCACGAACACCTCTCTTTGCTCGAGCAATGCCTGCACGGCATCGAGCGCGAATGCCTGCGCGTCACCGGTGAAGGCCGACTGGCACAAACGCCGCATCCCGAGGCCCTGGGCGCTGCACTGACCCACGAACAGATCACCACCGACTATTCCGAGTCGCTGCTTGAGTTCATCACGCCGGCGTTGCCCAACCCGGCCGATACCCTGAGCAGCCTCGACAAGATCCACCGTTTTGCCTACAGCAAGCTCGGCAGCGAGTACCTGTGGAGTCCATCGATGCCGTGCCCGTTGCCGGCCGAGGAAGATATTCCGATTGCCTACTACGGCACCTCCAACATCGGACAGCTCAAGTACGTGTATCGCAAGGGCCTGGCCCTGCGGTACGGCAAGACCATGCAGTGCATCGCCGGGATCCACTACAACTTTTCCCTGCCGGAAGAACTCTGGCCGTTGCTCAAGGAAGCCGAAGGCTTTGTGGGCACCGACCGGGATTACCAGTCCACGGCCTATATCGCGCTGATCCGCAACTTCCGCCGCTACAGCTGGCTGCTGATGTACCTGTTCGGCGCCTCGCCGGCCCTGGACGCGGGTTTCCTGCGCGGTCGTTCGCACCAGCTCGAAGTGCTGGACGCCGACACCCTGTACCTGCCGTACGCCACCAGCCTGCGCATGAGCGACCTGGGTTACCAGAGCAACGCCCAGGCCGGCCTGACGCCGTGCTACAACGACCTGGCGAGCTA
Source organism: Pseudomonas sp. KK18 (assembly GCF_037094675.1). Taxonomy (NCBI): domain Bacteria; kingdom Pseudomonadati; phylum Pseudomonadota; class Gammaproteobacteria; order Pseudomonadales; family Pseudomonadaceae; genus Pseudomonas; species Pseudomonas sp. KK18. Next base: position 295,770 of record NZ_CP146605.1, on the reverse strand, counting down.
CACCGACAGCTTGCGCGAAGCTGTGGCAACACCCTACGCACCGTACGTCGAAGTCGGCACCCATAAGGACGGTGAGTGGGTTCAGCTCAACACCAACATCCTGCAGATCGAAAACGAGTACTACTCCAACATCCGGCCCAAGCGCGTGACCTACACCGGCGAACGGCCGATCCAGGCGCTGATGGCCCGTGGCATCCAGTACATTGAAGTGCGCTGCCTGGACATCAACCCGTTCCTGCCGATGGGCATCGACTTGCAAGAGTCGCGCTTCCTCGATGCGTTCCTGCTGTATTGCGCGCTGAATGACAGCCCGCTGTTCGCCGACAATGAGTGCGGCAACGCCACCTCCAACTTCCTCAGCGTGGTCAAGGAAGGCCGCCGTCCGGGCCTGCAATTGCAGCGCCGTGGCGAATCGGTGGACATGAAGGAATGGGCGGCAGAGCTGCTGGAGCAGATTGCTCCGCTGGCGGCGATGCTGGACCAGAGCCAGGGCATCAATGAACACAGCCAGGCGCTGGACGCGCAGCTGGCGAAGGTCAAGGATTCGTCCCTGACCCCGTCGGCCCAGGTGCTGGCGGCGATGAGCGAGCGTAAAGAGAGCTTTGCGCAGTTCTCGCTGCATCAGAGCCAGGTGCATGCGGAGTACTTCCGCAGCGAGCCGTTGAAGGCAGAGGAACAGGCACGTTTTGAGGAGCTGGCGCGCAGTTCGCTGGCGCAGCAGGCGGAGCTTGAGCAGAACGAAGTGGGCGATTTTGACGTGTTTGTCGGGTCGTACCAGGCGAGCATCCTCGCCATCAGCAACTAAAAGCCTGACACAGACCCCTGTGGGAGCGGGCTTGCTCGCGAAAGCGTTGTATCAGTCGATGTATTCGGTGACTGATTCACCGCTTTCGCGAGCAAGCCCGCTCCCACATTTGACCTACGCGCCTTCTAGCCTGGCGCGCGAGTTTCTCCTCATAAGCTAATTCGAAAATGTTATTTATTTTCGGATTCTTAGATCATTTAGTCTTCTCACACGCCGACCTCCGGCCGCCTGATGAGGACTTCCCCCTTGAAACTGCACTTCCCCCTTCGCCTCTTGGCGGCGTTGTCCCTGGCCGGTGCCAGCCTGTTTGCCCAGGCCGCCGACGTGACCATCGCTTACCAGACCACCGTTGACCCGGCGAAAGTCGCCCAGGCCGACGGCGCGTACGAAAAAGCCACCAACGCCAAGATCGACTGGCGCAAATTCGACAACGGTGCCGACATCATCGCCGCCATCGCTTCCGGTGACGTGCAGATCGGCTACCTCGGTTCCAGCCCGCTGACCGCTGCCGTGACCCGCAAGGTTCCGGTGGAAACCTTCCTGATCGCCACCCAGATCGGCGGGGCCGAGGCCCTGGTGGCCCGCAACGGTTCCGGGATCAACAGCCCGCAGGACCTGATCGGCAAGAAAGTCGCCGTGCCATTCGTTTCCACCGGCCACTACAGCCTGCTGGCCGCGTTGAAGCACTGGAACATCGACCCGTCCAAAGTGACCATCCTCAACCTCGCCCCGCCGGCCATCATCGCCGCCTGGAAACGTGGTGATATCGACGCCACCTACGTGTGGGACCCAGCGCTTGGCGTGGCCAAGGAAAACGGCAAGGTGCTGATCACCTCCGGCGAACTGGCCAAGTTCGGCGCGCCGACCTTCGATGCCTGGATCGTGCGTAAGGATTTCGCCGAGAAGCACCCGGAAATCGTCACGGCTTTTGCCAAGGTCACCCTGGATGCCTATGCCGCTTACCGCAAAGACCCACAAGCCTGGCTGGCTGACAAAGGCAACGTCGACAAACTGGTGAAGCTCTCCGGGGCCAAGGCCAGCGACATTCCGCTGCTGCTGCAAGGCAACGTCTACCCGCTGGCGGCTGACCAGGTCACCCTGCTCGGCGCACCGACCACCAAGGCTGTCACCGATACCGCCGCGTTCCTCAAGGAACAAGGCAAGGTCGACGCCGTACTGCCGGACTACGCCCCGTACGTCAGCCCGAAGTTCATCACTAACTGATACCAGGAGTTAACCGCGATGGCCTTGCTACAACTGGAGCGCATCAGCGCACAGTACCCAGGCAGCCCGGAGCCAGTACTGGCAGATATTTCCCTGAGCCTTGGGCCCCAGCAATTGCTGGTGGCCCTCGGCCCTTCCGGCAGTGGCAAGACTTCGCTGTTGAACCTGATTGCCGGCTTTGTCGAACCCAGCGCCGGGCGCATCACCCTTGACGGTGTGCCGGTAAAAGGACCGAGCGCCGAACGCGGCGTGGTGTTCCAGGACGACGCCCTGCTGCCCTGGCAGGACGTGCTGGCCAACGTCGGCTTCGGCCTGGAGTTGGCAGGCGTGCCCAAGGACCAGCGGGAAATCCGCGCCCGGGAAATGCTCGCCCTGGTGGACCTCGCCGGTTTCGACAGCCGTCGTATCTGGCAACTCTCCGGTGGCCAGAAGCAACGTGTCGGCCTGGCCCGTGCATTGGCTGCCGACCCCCGCGTACTGCTGATGGACGAACCCTTCGGCGCCCTTGATGCCTTCACCCGCGAACAGATGCAGGAGCTGTTGCTGCAAGTCTGGCGGCGCACGGCCAAACCGGTATTCCTGATTACCCACGACATCGAAGAAGCGGTGTTCCTCGCCACGGATTTGATTCTGCTGGCGCCCAACCCCGGCCAGATCGTCGAGCGCCTGAGCCTGGACTTCGGCCAGCGCTACGCCGCCGGTGAGTCGGCACGCGCGATCAAGTCCGACCCGCGCTTTATCGAAACCCGCGAACACGTGCTGGGCAAGGTGTTCTCGCAAAGGCAGGTGTCCGCATGAGCAGTTACGAATTACCGGCCACGGCCGCCAAGCCGGTGAGCAAACCCGTCGTGCCCGTGCGCCGCAGCCTGAGCACCCGCTGGATCAGCGTGCTGACCCTGGTGACCCTGGTTGCCATCTGGTGGGCCGTGACCGCCAGCGGGCTGATCGAGCCGCTGTTCCTGCCACCGCCTTCGGCCGTGCTGCAAAAAGGCTGGCTGCTGGCGACCACCGGCTACATGGACTCCACCCTGTGGCAGCATCTGGGCGCGAGCCTCAAGCGCATCGGCCTGGGCCTCGGCTTTGCCGTGCTGACCGCCGTGCCGGTGGGGATTGCCATCGGTTCCAACCGCATCGCCCGGGGCATTCTCGACCCGCTGATCGAGTTCTACCGGCCGATTCCACCACTGGCCTACCTGCCGCTGATCGTGATCTGGTGCGGCATCGGCGAGTTGTCCAAAGTACTGCTGATCTACCTGGCGATTTTCGCGCCGATCGCCATCGCGACCGCCACCGGCGTACGTACCGTCGACCCGGCCAAACTGCGCGCTGCGCAGTCGTTGGGCGCTACCCGGGCACAACTGATTCGCCATGTGATCCTGCCGAGCGCCCTGCCCGACATCCTCACCGGCGTGCGAATTGGCCTGGGCGTGGGTTGGTCGACCCTGGTAGCCGCAGAATTGATCGCGGCCACCAGCGGCCTGGGCTTCATGGTGCAGTCCGCCGCGCAATTCCTGGTCACCGACGTGGTGGTGCTGGGGATTCTGGTGATCGCGCTGATCGCCTTCGCCATGGAAATGGGCTTGCGTGCCCTGCAGCGCAAATTGGTGCCGTGGCATGGCCAGGCACACTGAAAAATTTTCGACGAGAATCCCATGAGCAGCCTGACCGTAACACCTCTCAGCACCGCCCTTGGCGCCCAGATCAGTGGCGTCGACATCACCCAACCGTTGAACATTGAAGACCGCGACGCCATCGAACAGGCGCTGCTCAAGCATTCGGTGCTGTTCTTCCGCAACCAGCCGATCAACCCGCAGCAACAGGCGCGGTTCGCGGCGAATTTCGGCGACCTGCACATTCACCCGATCTACCCCAACGTGCCGGAGCAGCCAGAAGTGCTGATCCTCGACACCGCCGTGACCGACGTGCGCGACAACGCCATCTGGCACACCGACGTGACCTTCCTCCCGACCCCGGCCCTCGGCGCGGTGCTCAGCGCCAAGCTGCTGCCGGAGTTTGGTGGCGATACGTTGTGGGCCAGCGGGATTGCCGCGTATGAGGCGCTGTCCGAGCCGTTCAAGAAACTGTTGGACGGTTTGACGGCAACCCATGACTTCACCCGCTCCTTCCCGCTGGAGCGTTATGGCAACACGCCGGAAGATTTGGCGCGCTGGGAAGAAGCCCGGCGCAAGAACCCGCCGCTGTCTCATCCGGTGATTCGTACCCACCCGGTGAGCGGGCGTAAGTCGCTGTTCGTCAGCGAGGGGTTCACCAGCAAGATCAACGAACTGGAGCCGGCGGAAAGCGACGTGGTGTTGAAGCTGCTGTTTGCCCATGCAACACGGCCGGAATTCACCATTCGCTGGCGTTGGCAGGAAAATGACGTGGCGTTCTGGGATAACCGCGTGACCCAGCATTACGCGGTGGATGATTACCGGCCGCAGCGGCGGGTGATGCATCGGGCGACGATTCTTGGAGATGTGCCGTTCTAGCAGGCACACCACAAATCAAATGTGGGAGCGGGCTTGCTCGCGAAAGCGGTGAATCAGTCGACACATCCAGTGACTGACACTCCGCTTTCGCGAGCAAGCCCGCTCCCACATTGGGTAGAGGTTGATGCAGGAATCGGGCTCTACCGCTTATTCAGCCGTAGACGGCTTCTCCCACAAGTTAATCCCGCCTTCCTGGGCAAACCGATCAATCTCCGCCAGTTCCTGCGCGCTGAAGCTCAGGTTCTGCAACGCACCGACGTTTTCAATGATCTGCTCCGGCCGGCTCGCGCCGATCAGGGCGCTGGTGACCCGTGGATCACGCAACGTCCACGCCAACGCCATCTGCGCCAGGCTCTGGCCACGGCGCTTGGCAATTTCATTCAGCGCGCGGGCGTGGGCGATGTTGGCCTCGGACAAGTGCTTGGCCTGCAACGAACCACCCCCCGGACGATTGACCCGCGCATCCGCCGGTACGCCGTTGAGGTATTTGTCGGTCAGCAGGCCCTGGGCCAATGGCGTGAACGCGATCACCCCGGCACCGAGTTCTTCGGTGACGTCCAGCAGGTCTTTTTCCACCCAGCGGTTGAGCAGGTTGTAGGCCGGCTGGTGGATCAGCAGCGGGACTTTCCACTCCTGGAGCAGCGCCGCAATTTCCCGGGTTTTCACGCCGGAGTAGGACGAGATCCCGATGTACAACGCCTTGCCCTGTTGCACGGCGGTGGCCAGTGCGCTGGCGGTTTCTTCCAGCGGGGTGTCGGCATCAAAACGGTGGGAGTAGAAGATGTCCACGTAGTCGACGCCCAGGCGTTGCAGGCTCTGGTCGAGGCTCGCCAGCACGTACTTGCGCGAACCGCCACCCTGGCCATAAGGGCCCGGCCACATGTCCCAGCCCGCCTTGCTGGAGATGATCAGTTCATCGCGGTAATGCTTGAAGTCTTCCCGCAGCAAACGACCGAAGTTGATCTCGGCGCTGCCGTATGGAGGGCCGTAGTTGTTGGCCAGGTCGAAGTGGTTGATACCCAGGTCGAACGCGGTGCGCAGCAAGGCGCGCTGGGTATCGATCGGGGTGCTGTCGCCAAAGTTGTGCCACAGCCCCAGGGACAGTGCCGGCAGCACCAGTCCGCTGCGACCTACGCGGCGGTAAGGAATAGATTCATAGCGGTTTTCGGCAGCAATGTAAGTCATCGAATCCTCTCTTGGACTTGGGGCAAATAAGGCCCGGGAATAAGCATATTCCCGGGCCTTTTAAGCAGCTGAATCGCTTAAGTCTGCCTATCCCTTTTACAGCAAAGTCCTACCAGAGTGGAACGACGTAGCTTACATAGAAGCGGTTTTCATCTTGCACCGTGGCACCGGTGATATCCGGGCTGGCGTGGGCATTTCGCCAGGTTACGCCGAGGCCTTTGAGGGTGCCGGTGGGCACCTGGTAAGCCACGGTGACGTTACGTTCCCATTCACTGGTAGTGCCTTGGGTGGTGCGGATGTCATCGCCGTGTGCGTAGGACGTGGCGAAGGTCAGGCCGTTAAGGCCGAGTTTGCCGAAGTCATATTTGTACTGCGCCAGCCAGGTGCGCTCGCCGGCATGCTGGAATTTGTTCAGTTGCATGTTGGTGAGTGCCGGGGTGTCGGCGCCCGAGCCCGGGCCCTGGTTGCTGGCACCGCTGTTCAGGCCGGAATCCAGGTACGGGAAGTCGCTGTCGCCGCTGTTTTTCTGGATGCCCAGGCCGACGGTGTGGCCGTCCAGGCTGTAGCTTTCCAACAGGCTGACGGTGGACTGGTTGATGCGGCCCTTGGAGGTGCCATCGCCGTAGAGACCCGCAGCCGAATAGTCTTTGTCGCCCGCGGCGTTTTCACCCACACCCAGGCTGCGGTACAGGCGCACGTCGGTGTCGATCGCGCCGACAGGCAAGGCGTCATGGCGCTTGGCACCGAGGAAGAACTGCTGGTAGTAATCCTCAAGGTTGGAGTACCACAGGCTGACGGTGGTGTCCGGCAAACCTTTGTAGTCCGCGCCGCCGTAGAGGAAGCGATCGCTCTCTTTGGTACCGCCGGCGGTGATCATGCCCTGGTCGCCGGTTTCGTTGCGGATCTTGGTCTTGAGGATGTCACCGGCGGTAAAGGTGAAGTCGGTCAAGTCCTTGGAAACCAACTGCACGCCGGTGTTGGTCTGCTGGTACAGGCGGCCGTCGGTGTTGGCCAGCACCGGGCTGTTGCCGTACAGCGTACCGACGCGCAATTCATCCTGGGCGAAGCGCATCTTGAAGGTCGGGCTGAGCACGCCGAACTGGTCGGCCGACTTGCCGTTATCCAGCGGGAACATGCTGCCGGGGTAGCGGCCCTGGTGATCCTTGTCATTGAGGTCGCCGCCGGAGTCCAGTTTCAAACCGTAGAACGCCTGCAGGTCCAGGCCAAAGCCCACCGGCCCATCGGTGTAGCCGGACTTGAAGTTGAACTCAAAACCCTGGCCCCAATCGCGGATGCTGTGGGCCTTGTTATTGCTGTTCACCACATCCCGCCCCTGCTGGTTGAGGTAGCGGTTGAGCAGGGTCACGTCGGCGTGGCTGTCATCGATAAAATCGGCGTGGGCGGACAGCATAAAGCTCGCCATGGCGGCACCCACCATGGGGCTTAATAACGTCTTCATTGGTACCGGTCTCCGTCACTGTTCTGAAATGAAAGCGTCAAACGCTTCACACAATTAGGCGATGGCCATGTGACAGTTCGGAGTCAAAACACCCTTTACCCGGATGAAATTAAATTTAAGAAACCCAGTAAAGACGCGGGTTAGCGGGCAGTGGCGAAGATTTCGGCGAGCCAATCGACGAACACTCGCACCCTCGGCGACATGTGTCGGTTTTGCGGGTAGAGCACCGAAACCGGCATGGGCGGCGGTGGTGTATCAATGAGGATTTCCTGCATCACGCCCTGGTTGATCAGCTCGGCGATGCGGTAGTGCGGGCACTGGATAATGCCCAGTCCGGCGACTGCGCTGGCGGCATAAATCTCTGCGCCGAACACCGACAGCGCCCCCTCGATCGTCACTTCCTGCACCTGGCCGTCGACCATGAATTCGAAGGGGAACAGCTTCGCGGTGGTGCGTGAAACATAGTTCACCGCACGGTGCTCGCCCAGGTCGGCGAGGCGCTTCGGCTCGCCGTATTTGCGCAGGTAGGCCGGGCTCGCGCAGGTCACCTGGCGCAGCGTCGCAACCCGGCGACCGATCAACGCCGAATCCCCCAGGGTGCCCGCCCGCAGCACACAATCCACGCCTTCGGCGATCAGGTCGACGAAGCGGTCCGCCTCGCTGATGGACAGCTCGATTTCCGGGTAGCGCGCCATGAATTGCGGCAGCGCCGGAATCACGAAGTACTTGGCCAGGGTGCCGTGCAAATCCACCCGCAGGCGGCCCTTGGGGGCCACCGAACGGAAGGCCAGTTCCGCCTCTTCCAGCTCCGCCAGCAGTTGCACACAGCGCAGGTAGTAGGCCTCGCCATCCAGCGTGGGGCGGACGCGGCGGGTGCTGCGTTCCAGCAGGCGCGTGCCGAGCCAGGCCTCGAACTGGTTGAGGGTGTGGGTCAGGGTGGCGCGCGGCAGGTTCAGGTCATCGGCCGCCAGCGTGAAGCTGCTGCGTTCGTAAATCCTCACGAACACTTTCATCGCTTTGACCTGGTCCACGGCGCGTCTCCATTGTTGGCGATTCTTGAACAGTCAAGGCAACTCTGGCGCATTTATCGGCCTGGGTAAACATGTGAATCTGCTTCCACACCCAACCACTGCCCCAAGGAAACCCGATCATGACTACCCAAGTTGCTATCGTTACCGGCGCCTCACGCGGCATCGGCGCCGTGGTTGCCAGACAACTGGCCGCCGACGGTTATGCCGTCGCCATCAACTACGCCAACAGCGCCACCGAAGCGTCAAGGCTGGTAGTGGAGTTGCGCCAGGCCGGCCACCAAGCCATAGCGATCCAGGGCGACGTGGCCAGCGCCGCCGACGTCAAGCGCCTGTTCGACGAGACCGAAGCCCAGCTGGGCAAGGTTGATGTGCTGATCAACAACGCCGGGATCCTCAAGGTGCTGCCGCTGGCCCAACACAGCGATGAGCTCTACAACCAGAACTTCGACATCCATACCCGCGGCACCTTCAACGCCCTGCGTGAAGCCGCCACCCGCCTGAACGACGGCGGGCGCATCGTCAATTTCTCCAGCAGCACCGTCGGCCTCAACTTCCCCGGTTATGCGGTGTACATCGCCAGCAAGGCAGCGGTGGAATCCCTGACCCAGGTGTTCGCCAAGGAAATGCGCGGCCGGCGCATCACCGTCAACGCCGTTGCCCCGGGGCCGGTGGCGACCGAACTGTTCCTGCATGGCAAAAGCGAAGAGCAGATCCAGGGCCTGGCCAAGATGGCACCGCTGGAACGCCTGGGCCAACCGGAAGATATCGCCAGCGTGGTGGCGTTCCTGGTGAGCCCGGCCGGTGGTTGGGTGAACGGGCAAATCCTGCGGGCCAATGGTGGTTTGGTCTGAAGGCCGGCAAACGCTCGTTCAACGGCAAACTACTATTGTGGCGAGGGAGCTTGCTCCCGCTGGAGTGCGCAGCGCTCCCATCTTTTTTGGGGCCGCTGCGCAGCCCAGCGGGAGCAAGCTCCCTCGCCACAGGTTTGCTGTCCATGGAAAATCAGCGGGTATCAGGAGACTTCAGATATGCACACCGCCCTCGTCATCACCTGCGGCCTGATCCTCCTCGCGCTGATGCTGTTCATCGGCCAAAAGCTGGGCGTCAGCCGGCACATTCTGGCCTACAGCTTTGTCGGGATCTGGCTGGTGGTGTCGGTGGTGAACGGCGCGGTAGGCGTGGTCACTGCCGGCCAGCCCCTGATCTCGGAGCTGGTGATCGGCAGCGGGGTATTCGGTGCGCCGTTGGTGGCACTGGCCCTGTTTATCAGGGCCTGAGCCTTAACGAACCAGGTGCAGGAACTGCATGTGCCGTTCGTACTGGTCGAGGATGTCGTTGATGATCTGCTCCTTGGTGTAGCCCACCAGATCGTAGTCCTGACTGCCCTCGCTCAAGTGCACTTCCGCCCGGTAGTAGCGGCGGTTGTTGAGCTGCTTGGAACCCATGCCGCCCCGTGCGAATGACGGGGTGAAATAGCCGCGCATCTGCACCTGATACACAAACGGGTGCTGCTCGCCGTGGCCGATCTCCAGGCTGACGCTGTCATTGGCCGGGTCAGGCTGGGTGACCACGTTGAGGCCTTTTTCGACAAACACCGCCGTCACTTCTTCGATGGCCGGGCGCACCGTGGTCTCGAGGAAACGGTACACCTCATCCCGTGACGGGAAATGCACCGCCTGGCTCAGGCGCTGGCGCCAACCGCCCGTGCCCTTGCGTGAGCCCGATACCGGCGCGAGGGAATGCATCTGCGCAATCTGCTTCTGCGACTCAAGGTAGAACGCCTTGTGCAGCCCCCACATCATCAGCAGCAGGATCATCGAGAACGGCAGCGAGGTCAGTACCACGGCCGACTTGAGCGAGTCGATGCTGCCGGCAAACAGCAGCGCGCTGGTCACCAACGCGGTCATCGCGCCCCAGAACACCCGCAGCCACTTCGGCCCGTCTTCATCGGCGTTGCCGCCTTTGGCCGACAAGGTCGAGAGCACCACCGTGCCAGAGTCGGCCGAGGTGACGAAGAACACGAAGCTGATAAACACCGTGACCGCGATCACCGTCTTGCTCCACGGGTAGGTTTCCAGCAGCAGGTAGAGGCTCATCGACGGGTCATCAATGGCCGACTGTCCCAGCGCCGTAAGGCCGTGGTTGAGCACCTGGTCGATGGCGCTGTTGCCGAAGATCGACATCCACGCCAGGGTGAAGCCCAGCGGGATCAACAGCACGCCGAACACGAATTCACGGATGGTACGACCGCGGGAAATGCGCGCGATAAACAGGCCTACGAACGGCGACCATGCGATCCACCAGGCCCAATAGAACACGGTCCAGCCGCCCAGCCAGTCGCTCGGTTTGTCGTAGGCGTAGAGGTCGAAACTCTTGGTCGGCAAGGCGCCGAGGTAGTCGCCGATGTTCTGGATCAGGGTGTTGAGCAAGTGTTGGGTAGGGCCGGCGAACAACACGAACAGCAGCAGCGCACAGGCCAGCAGCATGTTGATGTCGGACATCACCCGCACGCCCTTGTCGACGCCGGAGACCGCCACCAGGATCGCCGCGCCCATCATCAAGGTGATGAGGCCGACCTGGATCCACTGGGTGTGGGCCACGCCGAACAGGTAATCGAGCCCGGAGTTGAGGTGCAACACGCCAAAGCCCATGTCGGCGCCGAGGCCGAACACCGTGGCGATGATGCCGAAGCCGTCCACCGCATAACCGATGGGGCCGTTGATGCGCTTGCCGATCAGCGGGTACAGCGCCGAGCGCAACGCCAGCGGTAGGTTATGCCGGTAGGCGAAGTACGCCAGGGCCATGCCGACGAAGGCGAACACGCCCCAGCCATGCAGGCCCCAGTGCAGAAACAGGATCTGCATGGCCTGGCGCGCGGCGTCACCGTTCAGGGCCTCGCCCTGGGGCGGTTGCACCAGGTGAGTCAGGGGTTCGGACACGCAGAAGAAAAACAGCGTGATGCTGATCCCGGCGGCGAACAGCATGCCGGCCCAGGACAGGTAACTGAATTCGGGCTCGTCGTGGTCGGCACCGAGTTTGATCTTGCCGTAGCCCGATAACGCGGTGACCACCACGAAGACCAGATACAGGGTCATCGCCAGCATGTAGTACCAGCCGACCGTGTTGGCCGCCCAGTTTTGTGCGGCCAGCAGCCAGGCGCCGGCTTGTTCGGGAATCGCGATGACGGTCAGGCCGAACAGCAGGATGAAGCTCGCGGCGAAGTAAAACACCGGCGGGTTCATGCGGACCAGACCGCTGGAAGGTGTGGACGATGCACTCATGTAGGGCGCACCTCAAGGGTATGGGATGTGGCTGTAAAAAACGGACTCAGCAAAGGTAAGCCTCCTGTTGTGAGCGGGCAGCGAACCACCGATTTAACTTGAACGAACAGTCAAGTTAAACATGGATAGGGGTTTGAGGACTAATCGCAGGGCCGAGTGGTAGGTGTTTCCTACACTAGCTCAAGGAAAGGTATGACGTATGGGGATGACGAAACGTTCAGCGATTGCTGAGTGAAATACGGCTCGAATTTGAGTAGTGCGGCTCAAATTTGGAATGCAGACAAAATGTGGGAGCGGGCTTGCTCGCGAATGCGGCGTGTCAGCCAACACTTCTGGCGACTGATACACCGCATTCGCGAGCAAGCCCGCTCCCACATTGGATCTGTGTGATCGTTAGAGAGGGCGCTGCTCTATTTCTGCGTCCCATCATCATGCTGCAGATTCGCCTGGGTCAGGTTCGCCCCCGCCGGCACACTGCGCGTCAGCCACACATTGCCGCCAATGGTCGAGCCCTTGCCAATCGTAATCCGCCCCAGGATCGTCGCCCCGGCGTAGATCACCACATCATCCTCGACAATCGGATGCCGCGGATGGCCTTTCTGCAATTGCCCATCCTCATCCGCCGGGAAACGCTTGGCGCCCAATGTCACGGCCTGGTAGATCCGTACCCGCTCGCCGATGATCGCCGTCTCGCCAATCACCACACCCGTCCCGTGGTCGATAAAGAAGCTCGGGCCGATCTGCGCGCCCGGGTGAATATCAATCCCGGTCGCCGAATGCGCGATTTCCGCGCTGATGCGCGCCAGCAACGGCAAGCCTGCCCGATACAAGTGGTGCGCCAAGCGATGGTGAATCACCGCCAAGATCCCCGGGTAGCACAACAGCACTTCATCCACGCTGCGCGCCGCCGGGTCGCCGTGGTAGGCGGCGAGCACGTCGGTGTCCAACAGGCTGCGCAAGCCTGGCAACGCCAGGGCGAAATCCTGGATCAGGTGGATGGCATGGGCGTCGACTTCACTGTCATCCTGGCCACCTTGCCGCGCGGCATATCGCAGCTCCAGGCGCGCCTGGGCGAGCAATGCATTCAGCGCCACATCCAGGGTGTGGCCGACGTAGAAGTCTTCGCTTTCTTCACGCAGGTCCACCGGCCCCAGACGCATGGGGAACAGCGCACCACACAACGCCTCGAGAATCTGCGCCACGGCTTCCCGTGAAGGCAGCTCGCGCCCGCCCTGCTCGCCGCTGACCCGGCCGTTGCGGGTGCGCCACTGGTCCCGGGCGCTGCGCAGCTGGCTGACGATGGTCTGTAATTGCCAATGACTGGAACGCTCACTCACGGTCTTCACTCCTGACGAAATGCCCATCACTTTACGGCAAGGAACCTGAGCGTCCTTAAGAACCAATAGTGCAATGCTAATAACCCGTCGACATAAGCGATTGGCGGTTGCCGACGCAAAAGTGCCTGCCTATAGTCCCAGCATCTCTGACCACCCGTGCGTAGCCATGATCAAACAACAGCTCGACCGCTTTAACCGTCTGGAACTGCTGGGCGGCGCCACCGCCCTGGAAAAACTCGAGCGGCTGTCGGCCTGGCTGGGGCGTGACGTCTACGTCAAACGCGACGACACCACGCCGCTGGCGATGGGCGGCAACAAGCTGCGCAAACTCGAATACCTTGCCGCCGATGCGCTGGCCCAGGGTGCCGATACCCTGGTGACCGCCGGCGCGATCCAGTCCAACCATGTACGCCAGACCGCTGCGCTGGCCGCCAAGCTGGGCCTGGGCTGCGTTGCCCTGCTGGAAAACCCGACGGGCACCGAAGACCCCAACTACCTGGCCAACGGCAACCGCCTGTTGCTGGAGCTGTTCGACGCCAAGGTCGAGTTGGTGGAGAACCTGGACAACGTCGACGACCAGCTCAACGCCCTCGCCGACCGCCTGCGCAGCAACGGCAAGAAGCCGTACCTGGTGCCCATCGGCGGCTCAAATGCCCTCGGCGCCCTGGGTTACGTGCGCGCCGGGCTGGAGCTGGCCGGGCAGATTGAAGACAGCGGCATCCCGTTCTCCACCGTGGTCCTGGCCTCCGGCAGCGCCGGCACCCACAGCGGCCTGGCCCTGGCGCTGGCCGAAGTACTGCCCGAGCTGCAAGTGATTGGCATAACGGTGTCCCGTACCGACGAAGCCCAGCGCCCCAAGGTGCAGGGCCTGGCCGAACGTACCGCCGAATTGCTCGGCGTGCCGCTGCCGGACGCGTTCAAGGTGATCCTGTGGGACGAGTACTTCGCCCCCCGTTATGGCGAGCCGAGTGCCGGCACGCTGGCGGCGATCAAGCTGGTGGCCAGCCAGGAAGGCCTGCTGCTGGACCCGGTCTACACGGGCAAGGCCATGGCCGGGTTGCTGGATGGCATTGGACGCCAGCGCTTTGAAGAGGGGCCGATCATCTTCCTGCACACGGGTGGCGCACCGGCGTTGTTTGCTTATGATTCGAGCTTTTGATATTCCATAAAGAAATATCAATCTGATTTTATATTATTTTCAAGTCTTAAAAACCGGCTTTATAGTCGCGCCGTAGGCGAGCTTGATGGCGATACGCATGACTGGGCAGATCCAAAACACCGAGTTGATGCATTCGCGGGCAAGCCCGGCTCCCACACACCGCGCTTTTAAGGCAGGATACGACTACCGCGTCACCTGCATCGCTCAACATAAAAAACACAGGGGCTCTTCATGACTATTTCCGTATTCCGTCGCACGTTACTGGTTGGCACATTGGGGCTGGCGCTTGGCGCCGGGTGGCTCGGTCAGGCAGTTGCCGGCGAGCAGTTGGACAACATCAAGAAAGCCGGCGAAATCAAGATTGGCCTGGAAGGCACCTACCCGCCGTTCAGCTTCGTCGATGAAAGCGGCAAGCTCAGCGGTTTCGAGGTCGAGTTGTCCGAAGCGCTGGCCAAGAAGCTGGGCGTCAAGGTCAAGCTGCAAGCCACGCCGTGGGATGGCATCCTCGCCGCCCTGGAATCCAAGCGTCTGGACGCGGTAGTCAACCAGGTGACCATCTCCGATGCGCGCAAGGAAAAGTATGACTTCTCCAAGCCTTACACCGTCTCCGGGATCCAGGCGCTGACCCTGGCGAAGAACGTCGACACCATCAAGACCGCCGACGACCTGGCCGGCAAGAAAATCGGTGTGGGCCTGGGCACCAACTACGAACAATGGCTCAAGGAAAACCAACCGAAAGCCATCGTCAAAACCTACAACGATGACCCAACCAAGTTCCAGGACCTGCGCATCGGCCGTGTCGACGCCATCCTGATCGACCGCCTCGCCGCGCTGGAATACGCCAAGAAAGCCAAGGACACCGCCGCTGCCGGTGCTGCTTTCTCCCGTCAGGAAGCCGGTATTGCCCTGCGCAAAGGCGAGCCTGAACTGCTGGCCGCCGTGAACAAGGCTCTGGACGAACTGCGCGCCGACGGTACCTTGAAGAAGCTGTCCGAGAAGTACTTCAACGCTGACGTTACTCAATAATGGAAGCAGGTTTCCAACTCGCGCTGGACTCCGCGCCCTTTCTGCTCAAGGGCGCGTACTTCACGGTCATCCTTAGCCTCGGCGGGATGTTTTTCGGCTTGCTGCTGGGCTTCGGCCTGGCCTTGATGCGCCTGTCGCGCTTCAAGTTGTTGAGCTGGACCGCCCGCGTCTACGTGTCGTTCTTTCGCGGCACGCCCTTGCTGGTACAGCTGTTCCTGATCTACTACGGCTTGCCGCAAGTGGGCATCGAGCTGGATCCGATCCCGGCGGCCATGATCGGCTTTTCGCTGAACATGGCTGCTTACGCCTGTGAAATCCTGCGTGCCGCCATCGGTTCCATCGAGCGCGGCCAGTGGGAAGCTGCGGCCAGTATCGGCATGACCCGTGCGCAGACCCTGCGCCGGGCCATCCTGCCGCAGGCCATGCGCACGGCCTTGCCGCCGCTGGGCAACAGCTTTATTTCCCTGGTCAAGGACACTGCCCTGGCCGCCACCATCCAGGTGCCGGAGCTGTTCCGCCAGGCGCAATTGGTCTCGGCCCGTACCTTCGAAATTTTCACCATGTATCTGTCCGCCGCCTTGATCTACTGGATTCTTGCCAGCGTCCTGGCACACGTGCAAAACCGCCTGGAAGCACGAGTCAACCGGCATGACCTGGAGTCTTGAAGCATGATCGTGGTTGAAAAACTGACCAAACAATTCAAGGGTCAGGTGGTGCTTAACGGGATCGACCTTGAGGTCAAGGAAGGCGAAGTCGTCGCCATCATCGGCCCCAGCGGTTCCGGCAAGACCACCTTGCTGCGCTGCCTGAATTTCCTCGAAGAACCCACCAGTGGCCGAATCAAGGTCGGTGACATCGAGATCGACAGCAGCCGCCCGCTCAACCAACAGCAAAGCCTGGTGCGGCGCCTGCGCCAGCACGTGGGTTTTGTGTTCCAGAACTTCAACCTGTTCCCGCACCGCACGGCCCTGGAGAACGTCATCGAAGGCCCGATCGTGGTCAAGAAGATGCCCCGGGCCGCCGCAGATGCCCTGGGCCGCAAGCTATTGGCCCGGGTCGGCCTGGCAGGCAAGGAAGACGCCTACCCACGCCGCCTCTCCGGTGGGCAGCAGCAACGGGTGGCCATTGCCCGGGCCCTGGCGATGGAGCCGGAGGTGATCCTGTTCGATGAGCCGACTTCGGCCCTGGACCCGGAGCTGGTAGGCGAAGTACTGGCGACCATTCGCAGCCTCGCGGAAGAAAACCGCACCATGGTCATCGTGACCCACGAAATGAGTTTCGCCCGGGATGTGGCCAACCGGGTGATCTTCTTCGACAAGGGCGTCATTGTTGAACAAGGCGAAGCCAAGGCGCTGTTTGCCAACCCGAAAGAAGAACGTACCCGGCAGTTTCTCAGCAAGTTCATCAACAACTAACTTGCGCCGATTCATTGTAAGAAGCTTCGCTTTATAGAGTTGCCGAAAGGCAACTCGCCTCTTTAGTGTTTTTGGGGAAACACCCTTTATTCATTGGGTAAAAGTCACCCTGAAGCACGCACTTGCAGCGCCCTCCCAGTAAGACCCTTCTGAATATTCCATAACCCCCTGTTTGCCCCGCCCAGCCTCTTGACGCCAACTAACCAAGCCTCTTATCTAACGCCAAGAGGATTGGATCCATTCTGGTTTTTTATTAAATCGTTTCTTTCGGACTACGTCGCCTGCCCGCGCCTGATGTCCGGAACGATTGCTGCTGGCTGCACCAAGGAGATTATTTATGAAGCGTATTTCCACCCAGGCGCTGCTCACTGCCCCGACCTTGCCCCAGGCCCATCGAGAAGGCATCAATGCCCTCGCTGCGACAAACCTGCAGGTCGATATCGCGCCTTACTGCGGCATGGACGAGGGCGACCTGATCGAGTTGTTCTGGAACAACTGCTTTGCCGCCTCCCGGCGCATCACCGCCGGCAAGATCGGCATGCCCACCAGCCTGCGAGTGCCGGAGAGCTTTGTGCAAAATGGCCCGGCACGGATTCATTACCGGGTCATGCAGGTCGGCCACGGCCCGGCACGCTCGGCCATCACCCGGGTGCAGGTCAAGACCGACTACCCCGGCGGCATGCCCTCGGCACTGAGCCTTGATGAAAACCAGAACCTGGCCGCCGTCAGCCTGCCCGAGACCATCCGTCGCCATGGCGTCAACAGCAGCCAGATCCGCCGTGGCGTGCCCCTGACCATCGAGCCGTACCTGAACATGGCGACCGATGACGAGATCACCCTGCGCTGGGGTGACGTGCGCCTGGACCTGCCGAGCATCCAGGCTGGCGATGTGGGCAAGGCGGTGCAGGTGTGGGTGCCGTCGGCCATCATTGTCGAGGCTGGGGACGACCATCGCCTCGAAGTGACCTACTGCATTCTCGACCGGGTCGGCAACAATTCAAGCTGGGCGCCAGCCCGCATCCTGCGCATCGCCGCGCTCGCTCCCCAGGCCCCGACCAGCCCCGCCAGGGCCCCGCTGGCCTACCAACCCCGTCGCCCCGGCTCGCCTTGTGAACCGGGGTGACAGACCTTCTATGCATATTCCTAAAAGTTAGTTTATTAAAAAATTTAACACGCTTAGGGTATATGCACCGGACCACCGGACATTCCTGATTTTTTTATCTTTTCAACGGATGTGAGGTAGGTATGGTCAAAATTACCCCGGTGCGTAACGCCAGGGCATTGCGTGCAGCCAAGGAGCGGCGCTGATGTCTAACTTGGCACAAACACCCCCCCAGAGTGATCTGGACGTTGCCCCGCTGTTGTTGCCCGCCAAAGTGCTGCGCAACGACGCCGAGGCCCTGAGCGCCGCCCACGAGCTGGCACAGGCCGCGCGCCTGCAAGCGGCCAGGCGCGATCAGCAACGCAAACTGCCCTGGGCTGAAATCGAACACTTCACCCGCAGCGGCCTGGGCAGTATTTCCATTCCCCGTGAGTACGGCGGCCCGCAGGTGTCCTTCGTGACCCTGGCCGAGGTGTTCGCGATCATCAGCGCGGCCGACCCGGCGCTGGGGCAAATCCCGCAGAACCATTTCGGCATCCTGCACGTGCTGCAAGGTGCGGCCAGCGAGCGTCAGAAAAAGCAGCTGTTCCAGAGCGTTCTGGACGGCTGGCGCATCGGCAACGGCGGCCCGGAACGCGGTACCAAAAACACCCTGGACCTCAAGTCACGCATCACCGCCGAAGGTGACGGCTACGTCGTCAGTGGCCAGAAGTTCTACTCCACTGGCGCGCTGTTCGCCCATTGGGTGGCGGTCAAGGCCTTGAACGATGACGGCAAAGTCGTAATGGCGTTCGTGCGCCGTGGCACCGAAGGCCTGCGCATCGTCGATGACTGGTCCGGCTTTGGCCAACGCACCACCGCCAGCGGCACAGTGCTGCTGGATCAAGTGGCGGTGGACGCCGAACTGGTGGTGGAAACCTGGCGACTCGGCGAAACACCGGGCATCCAGGGTGCAGTCTCGCAATTGATCCAGGCGGCCATCGACGCCGGCATCGCCCGTGGCGCGATCGACGACACCATCAGCTTTGTACGCGAACGCTCGCGGCCATGGATCGACGCCAAGGTCGAACGGGCCAGCGATGACCTGTATGTGATCGCCGATATCGGCAAGCTGAAGATCGAACTGCACGCCGCTGAAGCCCTGCTGCGCAAGGCCGGCCAGGTACTGGACCAAGTCAGCGCCGCGCCGATCACCGCGCAGTCCGCCGCACGCGCCTCGATTGCCGTAGCCGAAGCCAAGGTGCTGACCACCGAGATTTCCCTGCTCGCCAGCGAAAAGCTGTTCGAGCTGGCCGGCAGCCGCGCGACCCTCGCCGAATTCAACCTCGACCGCCACTGGCGCAACGCCCGGGTGCACACCCTGCACGACCCGGTCCGCTGGAAGTACCACGCGGTGGGCGCTTACCACCTCAACGGCACTTTACCTGCCCGACATTCCTGGATTTAACCGACCAGACCTCTGGAGAAACCTATGACCCTTTCTCATCACGTCGCGGTTATTACCAGCGATGAACAAGCCCTTATTGTCGCCAGCGACCTGGCCGAAGACTTCCGCCGCGACAGCGCCTTGCGTGACCGTGAACGCCGCCTGCCCTTGCCTGAGCTGGACGTGTTTTCCCGCTCCGGCCTGTGGGGCATCAGCGTACCCAAGGAGTTCGGCGGTGCCGGCGTTTCCAACGTCACCCTGGCCAAGGTCACGGCACTGATTGCCCAGGCGGATGCGTCCCTGGGGCAGATCCCGCAAAACCATTTTTATGCCCTCGAAGTGCTGCGGGTGAACGGCAGCCCGGCGCAGCAAAAACGCCTGTACGCCGAAGTGCTCGCCGGCCAGCGCTTCGGCAATGCGCTGGCAGAACTGGGCACCAAGACCGCCCACGACCGCATCACCAAGATCACCCGCGACGGTGACGGTTTCCGTATCACCGGCCGCAAGTTCTACTCGACCGGCGCGATCTACGCCCAACGTATTCCCACGTCCGTGGTGGACGAAAACGGTGTGCAGCAACTGGCCTTTGTCACCCGTGACAGCGAGGGCCTGAGCGTGATCGACGACTGGAGCGGCTTCGGCCAGCGCACCACCGGCAGCGGTTCGGTGGTGTTCGATAACGTGTGGGTCGCGGCCCAGGACGTGATCCCGTTCCAGAGTGCCTTCGAACGCCCGACCACTGTCGGCCCGCTGGCGCAGATCCTTCACGCCGCCATCGACACCGGTATCGCCCGCGCTGCCTATGAGGATGCGCTGCACTTCGTGCGCACCAAGACCCGGCCGTGGATCGACGCCACCAGCGACAAGGCCACCGAAGATCCGCTGACCCTGAAAAGCTTCGGCCACTTGAGCATCCGCCTGCACGCCACCGAAGCCCTGCTGGAACGCTCAGGCGAATTCCTCGACCGCGCCCAGGCCGACAGCAATGCCGACACCGTCGCGGCCGCATCCATCGCGGTCGCCGAAGTGCGCGCCCTCAGCACCGAGATTTCCCTGGCGGCCGGCAGCACCCTGTTCGAACTTGCCGGAAGCCAGGCGACCCTCGCCGAACACGGCCTGGACCGCCACTGGCGCAACGCCCGGGTACACACCCTGCACGACCCGGTGCGCTGGAAGTACCACGCCGTGGGCAATTACTACCTCAACGATGAAAACCCGCCACTGCGGGGGACTATCTGATGGCGAAGAAAAAGATCCTGCTCAATGCCTTCAACATGAACTGCATCGGGCACATCAACCACGGCCTGTGGACCCATCCACGGGACAACTCGACCCAGTACAAAACCATCGAGTACTGGACCGAACTGGCGCAATTGCTGGAACGCGGACTGTTCGACGGGCTGTTCATCGCCGACATCGTCGGCGTGTATGACGTCTACCAGAACTCGGTGGACGTGCCGCTCAAGGAAGCGATCCAGCTGCCGGTCAACGACCCGTTGCTGCTGGTCTCGGCCATGGCGGCGGTGACCAAAAACCTTGGCTTCGGCCTGACCGCCAACCTCACCTACGAACCGCCGTATCTGTTCGCCCGGCGCATGTCGACCCTCGACCACCTGAGCCGTGGCCGGGTGGGCTGGAACATCGTCACCGGCTACCTCGACAGCGCCGCCAAGGCCATGGGCCTGACCGAGCAGGTCGAGCACGACCGGCGCTACGACCAGGCCGACGAATACCTGCAGGTGCTCTACAAACTCTGGGAAGGCAGCTGGGAAAACGACGCGGTGATCAACGATCCGCAGGCGCGGGTGTATGCCCAGCCGGAAAAAGTGCACAAGGTCGAGCACAAGGGCGAGTTCTATCAGGTGGAGGGTTATCACCTGTGCGAGCCGTCGCCGCAACGCACGCCGGTGCTGTTCCAGGCGGGCAGCTCCGACCGTGGACTGCTGTTTGCCGGGCGCCACGCCGAGTGCGTGTTCATCAGCGGGCAGAACAAGGCCTCGACCAAGATCCAGGTGGACAAGGTGCGCGCCAGCGCCGTGGAAGCCGGGCGCAACCCGGACGATATCAAGGTGTTCATGGGCCTGAACGTGATTGTCGGCGCCACCGAAGAAGCTGCGTGGGCCAAGCACGCCGAGTACCTGAGCTACGCCAGTGCGGAAGCCGGCGTGGCGCATTTCTCGGCATCCACGGCGATCGATTTTTCACAGTACGAAATCGACGAACCGATCCAGTACGTGAAGAGCAACGCCATCCAGTCCGCGACCAAGAACCTGCAAAACAATGACTGGACCCGGCGCAAGTTGCTTGAGCAGCACGCCCTGGGCGGGCGCTACATCACCCTGGTGGGTTCGCCGGCACAGGTGGCGGATGAACTTGAATCATGGATCAGCGAAACCGGCCTGGATGGCTTCAACCTGACGCGCATCGTCACCCCGGAAAGCTACGTCGACTTCATCGAACTGGTGGTGCCGGAGCTGCAGCGCCGGGGCTCGTACAAGACCGCGTATGAGACCGGGACGTTGCGGGAGAAAGTCTTCCACCACTCGGCGCACTTACCTGATCAACACACCGGCTCCACCTACCGCCACTGAACCAAAATGTGGGAGCGGGCTTGCTCGCGAAAGCGCTGTATCAGTCGCCGGATGCATTCACTGACACACCGCTTTCGCGAGCAAGCCCGCTCCCACAGTTGACCGAATTGTTTGCACTCACACCTTATGACTGGAAATCCACTATGAAAAAAACATTGCTCAGCCACCCAGTCAAAGCACTGGCGCTCGCCCTCGGATTGTTCAGCTCGGCGGTATTCGCCGCTGACGCTCCCTTGAAAGTCGGCACCACCGCCGCCTTCGCCATTCCACTGGAGGCCGCCGTCGAAGAGGCCGGCAAACAGGGTTTGAAAGTCGAACTGGTGGAATTCACCGACTGGATCGCACCCAACGTCAGCCTGGCAGCCGGCGATATCGACGTGAACTACTTCCAGCACATCCCGTTTTTGGAAAACGCCAAGGCCGCTGCAGGCTTTGACCTGGTGCCGTACGCGCCGGGCATCATCAATAACGTCGGGCTGTATTCGAAGAAGTACAAAAGCATCAACGACCTGCCCCAGGGCGCCAGCGTGGCGATTGCCAACGACCCGATCAACAGTGGTCGCGGCCTGCAACTGCTGGCCAAGGCCGGCTTGATCACGCTCAAGCCGGGCGTAGGCTACAAGGCCACTGAAGAAGACATCGTCACCAACCCGAAGAAGATCAAGATCCTGCAAGTCGAAGCCGTGCAACTGGTGCGCGCTTATGACGACGCCGACCTGGTGCAGGGCTACCCGGCGTATATCCGCCTGTCCAAGACCTTCGATGCCGAGTCGGCGCTGCTGTTCGACGGCCTCGACCACCCGGAATACGTGATCCAGTTCGTGGTCCAGCCCAAGAGCAAAACCGACCCGCGGGTGATCAAGTTCGTCGACATCTACCAGCACTCGCCGGTGGTGCGCGCCGCGTTGGATAAATCCCTTGGCAAGCTCTACCAAGTGGGCTGGGAAGATAAAAAATGACCGCCGCCCACTCTCAACTGCGCGACCTGGGCCTGCCGCCCAGGGACGCCGAGCAGACAGAACTGCACCCGGACCTGAATCGCGCGCACGTGCGCTTTATCAACCTGGGCAAGACCTATGACGGCCAATCCGTGCCCGCCCTGCAAGGCATCGACCTGGCGATCCAGCGCGGCGAAGTCTTCGGCATCATCGGCCGCAGCGGCGCCGGCAAGTCGTCGCTGATCCGCACCATCAACCGCCTGGAACAACCGAGCAGCGGCCGGGTATTGATTGACCAGGTGGACATCGGCGACTTCGACGAAGACCGCCTGGTCGCCCTGCGCCGACGCATCGGCATGATCTTCCAGCACTTCAACCTGATGTCGGCCAAGACCGTGTGGCAGAACGTCGAACTGCCGTTGAAAGTCGCAGGCGTGCCCAAGGAGCAGCGCGAGAAGAAGGTGCGTGAACTGCTGGAATTGGTCGGTTTGCAGGATAAGCACAAGGCTTACCCGGCCCAGCTGTCCGGCGGGCAGAAACAGCGGGTGGGCATCGCCCGCTCACTGGTGCATGACCCACAGATTCTGTTGTGCGACGAAGCCACTTCAGCGCTCGACCCTGAGACCACGCAATCCATCCTCGGCCTGCTGCGGGAGATCAACAAACGCCTGGGCCTGACCATCGTGCTGATCACCCACGAAATGGCCGTGATTCGCGAAATCTGCGACCGCGTGGTGGTGCTGGAACACGGCCATGTGGTCGAGCAAGGTCCGGTGTGGGAAGTGTTCGGCAACCCGCAGCATGAGGTCAGTAAAACCCTGCTGGCGCCGCTGCAACATGGCCTGCCTGAAGAGTTGCAAAGCCGCCTGCAGGCCAATCCGACCTCAAAGGACGCCGCCGTGGTGCTGCGCTTGCAACTGACTGGCAGTGCCGAAGACGAACCCGATCTTGCTGCGTTGTTCAGCGCCCTCGGCGGGCGCGTGCGCTTGCTGCAAGGCGGTGTGGAACGCATCCAGGGCCACGCCTTGGGGCAATTGCTGCTGGCGGTGAGCGGCTCGTCCCTGACCGCCGAAGAACTGCGCAGCCGCGCCGGGCGCTGGGCACAACAGGTGGAGGTGCTGGGCTATGTGGTTTGATCGTTTATTGCAGGGCGCCATCGACACACTGTTGATGGTCGGAGTGTCGTCGTTGATTGCATTGCTGGTGGGGATTCCGCTGGCGGTGTTCCTGGTGACCAGCGACAAGGGCGGCATCTATCAGGCGCCTGCCTTGAATCGGGTGCTGGGGGCGTTCGTTAACCTGTTCCGCTCGATCCCGTTTTTGATTTTGATGGTGGCGCTGATTCCGTTCACCCGGTTGATCGTCGGCACCACCTATGGCGTGTGGGCGGCGGTGGTGCCGTTGACCATCGCGGCCACGCCGTTCTTTGCGCGGATCGCCGAAGTCAGCTTGCGCGAAGTCGATCACGGCTTGATCGAGGCGGCGCAGGCCATGGGTTGCCGGCGCTGGCATATCGTCTGGCATGTGCTGCTGCCGGAGGCGCTGCCGGGGATTGTCGGCGGGTTCACGATTACCCTGGTGACGATGATCAACTCATCGGCCATGGCCGGGGCAATTGGCGCCGGTGGGCTGGGGGATATTGCCTATCGCTATGGCTATCAGCGTTTTGACACGCAGATCATGCTCACCGTGATTGTGCTGCTGGTGATCCTGGTAGCCGTGATTCAGTTGGGCGGCGATCGGTTGGCCAGGGTTCTGAACAAGAGGTGAGGTATAGTCGGGCCATCTCAGCGCCCGGTATAACCTGCCATGAAACTTGCCCCCGACGACCTCGACCAGATCACCTCCACCACCCTTGGCCACTACAACAAAGTGGCCGAGGATTTTCGTGAAGGCACCCGCGATCACGATGTGAGCCAGAACATTGATGCGTTGCTGCGGCATATCCAGGGCGACGCACCGTTTACCGTGCTGGATTTCGGCTGCGGGCCGGGGCGGGATTTGCAGACGTTTACCCGCATGGGCCACATCGCGGTGGGGCTCGATGGTTCGGAGCGCTTTGCACAGATGGCCCGGGAAGACAGCGGCTGTGAAGTGCTGCAACAGGACTTCCTGAAGCTGGATTTGCCGGCCGGCCGTTTCGACGGGATCTTCGCCAATGCGGTGCTGTTTCATATTCCCAAGCAGGAACTGCCGCGCATTCTTGGGCAGTTGCATGGGGCGTTGAAGGTCGGTGGAGTGTTGTTCAGCTCAAACCCTCGGGGTGAAAACCAGGAGGGCTGGAATGGGCCGCGGTATGGCTCGTATCACGACTTGCAGGCCTGGCAGGAATTGCTGACGGCTGCGGGGTTTATGGAGTTGGAGCATTACTACCGGCCAGCGGGATTGCCTCGGGAACAACAGCCGTGGCTGGCAAGTGTGTGGCGCAAGCTGTAGGTCTTTGTTGTTTGGGCTTGCTCGCGAAGGACTCACAGCCGCCACTCATCCACCTGATACACCACAGCCTGGGCGCCAGGCACAAAAGCCGTAATACGCCCCTCAGCAAAATTCGCCACCAACCGCGTTCCATCGGCAAACGTGGTCTGCTGCACCTGTTTATCTTCCGTCAGCCAGCGAAAATCGGTCATGGCCTGAGTCGCCAACCGCTCATGCAGCGGCCGGAAGAACGCGTCCTGGCGCTGAATCACCGGCAAGCGCTGCTTCACTGTCGCCGCACTCAGGTGATACAGCGGCGGCACGTTGTAGAGCAGTTGCGTCAGCTCGCTTTCGGCCCGCACGTTGCTCAGTTTCAGGCTGTCGAACAGCCAATGGTGGGTGGTGATCACCGAGCCATGGAACACCGCCTGATACAGCGGCAGGCGCATCGTCGGGTCAAAGTAGACCGTGCGAAACGGCTCTTTCAACGGCACCGACTTGAAGAACACCGCCGGCTGTTCCGGCGGGTACCAAGCCCCGACGTAATACGGCGACTGCCTGTCCTTGGTCATCTCCCGATCACCCCAGCCCAGCACCGGCGTTTGCATGCCGTGGGCAAACAGGATGCCTCGGGCGGTGATCGCGTTGCCGTCCTCGGAACCTGCCGGCAACTTCAGCGCCGTATTGATCCAGCGGGCCGCATCGATATTGCCTTCGGCATTTTGTGCCTGGGTCATGCTCGCACCCGTGCGATAGCTGTCGAACAACATACTGGTGGCATAGGCGTCGAGGAACCAGGCGTTGAACCCGGACTTGGCCTGCACCGCCTTGATCCGCGCCTCCAGCAACGGCCGCACGCAGCGCGGGTCGGTGTAGTGGCCGGACTTCTGGAAGCCTGTCTTGAGCTGGCCGCCCTTCAACACGATCGCGCACTCGCCATAGGCCTTGCTGCCCAGGTGCGCGGTGGTCCAGTCGGGATTTTCAGTGGCCGACAGTGCCGTTTCATAAGAGTCGTAGGGCGCCATCAGGTAACCGGCGTCGACCCCGGTCTTCACCGCCTCAGGATGCCAGAGCCCGCCTTCCCAGCCTTCGCCCTGGGTCACCAGCAGGCGCTTGAGACCGGCGCCTTTCAGCGCGTTGGTGACGGACAAGGTGTTGCCCCAAGTCTCAGGCGTGGCGCTCAAGGCACCGGCAAAAGCCACGGCCAACTCGCGACGCAACGCACCATAGCCATCAGCGAGTTGGGTCATATTCGGCTCGGTGGAGGGCTGCCAGCTTTGCCGGGCCTTTGTGTTGATCGCCGCGTTCAGGCCGCGCAGCAGGACAGCCTGCTCATACGGTTGCTTGACCTGCCGAACCTGCGCAGCCTCTTTGTCCAGCAAGCCATTCAATTCAGCCGCCAAGCCTTTGCCGCTGCGTAGCAGCTTGAGCAGTTGCGGCCAGTCGCGCACATCCCCCGGAGCCAGCAGATCATTGCCCCACAGGTAGATATGGCTGGCGCCCAGCAGCTTTTCCGCTTCCGGGGTTTGCCGCAACTTGTCCGCCAACGGTTCAAACAGCCCCTGCTCCACCAGCCACTGGTGATAACGCTTGGCGCCGGCCAGCGGGTCGCTTTCGCCCAGGTGCAACAGAACGGTCATCGGTGCCGCGGGGTCCAGCGTGGTGAATTCATGGAAGGCGGACAACGCCAGTCCTTTGCCGTCGGCCTGCCAGTGCAGACGGTTGTTGTAAGGATTGGTCATCAGCCAGTTGAGGGTAAACGCGCCGTGATCCACGCCCCACAGCGGCAAGCTGAGGTCCTGGGTGGTGTTGACGTCGCCCTGTTCCAGCAGGAAGTCCTGCCACACACCATTGCCCGCCGGCACGTAATGCCCTTCGGCCAGGGGCCAGATCAGGCCCTTGCCCATGGCGCTGGCGGGTTGGCGCAGGATCGCCAACTCACCGGCATCACGGGCGGTAATCGTCAGGGCAAGATCCCGTTGCTCGAGGGTGGCGCTCAGGCGATAGGCGCCATCGTCCCATTGCCAACTGGCCTGACGGGTGCTTTGGGAGAGCTGGTTGACCCTGTGCGCAGGGCCTCCGCTTGAAGCCTGCACGGCGGTCTTGTCGCTGGGGAAAACGTGGATCGCAAGGGTCGCCGGGTCGATCTCAACCCGCCACAGGGCGTTCTCCAGCACCGTGCCGGCAAGGGCCACGGGCGACAGTAACAAGCTACAAACCAGCAGGAAACAACGCATGGGGCAGGCCTTGGCAAAGGATCAGGCCCGGAGGGTAAAACAATTGATCGGGTGCGAAGGGCAAAAAAATGTTTCAGGGAACATTCCCACGTCCGTGTAGGAATGTCACCGCTGTGGCCGTCAGGCTTGTTCTTTCTTCGGCTCGCGAATCTTGTACCAGGCCACGTACAGCGCCGGCAGGAACAGCAGCGTGAGCAAGGTGGCGATGATGATCCCGCCGATCATCGCGTAGGCCATCGGGCCCCAGAACACTTCACGGGCGATAGGGATCATGCCCAGGCTGGCCGCTGCTGCGGTCAGCAGGATCGGCCGGCGCCGGTGTTCGGTAGCTTCCACCACCGCGTCCCACGGCGTGTAGCCGTCGCGCTCGTAGGCGTCGATCTGCGTCACCAGGATCACCGAGTTACGGATAATGATGCCGATCAGCGCAAGGATCCCGAGAATCGCCACAAAGCCCATGGGCGTGCCCGTGGGAATCAGCGCCAACACCACGCCAATCAGCCCCAGCGGCGCCACGCTGGCCACCAGGAACATCTTCTGCACGCTGTGCAGCTGGATCATCAGGAAGGTCGCCATCAGGAACAGCATCAACGGCACTACCTTGGCAATCGGGCCCTGGGCCTTGCCGCTTTCTTCCACGGTGCCGCCGGTGGCGACCTTGTAGCCCACCGGCAACCCAGCACTGAACTTGTCGATGTCCGGCTTGAGCTGTTTCACCAGGTCGGTCGGCTGCATGTCGTCGCGCACCGCCGCCTTGATGGTGATGGTCGGTTTGCGGTCGCGACGCCACACCAACGGCTGTTCCAGCTCATAACGCACGGTGGCAAACGCCAGCAGCGGAATCGAGGTGCCGTTGGGCGTGACGATCTGCAGGTTCTGCAAGGTTTCCGGCGTACCGCGTTCGGCATCTTCGGCGCGGCCGACCACGTTGATCAGGTAGATATCGTCATGCACCTGGGTCACCGACGCACCGCTGACCACGCTGTTCATCAACTGCGCCACGTCTTCCGACGACAGCCCCAGTTGCCGCGCCTTGTCCTGGGCGATGTCCACCCGCAGGACTTTACCCGGCTCGTTCCAGTCGTAGATGATCTCGCCCATGTGGGTATTTTTATCGAGCATGGTCGCCAGTTCGATCGCGTGTTTGCGCACCTGGTCGATGTCCTTGCCAGAGACCCGGTACTGGATCGGACGCCCCACCGGCGGGCCCATTTCCAGCGGCTGCACAAAGCTGCCCACGCCGACAAAATCTTCCCGCAGGCGTTTTTGCAGGCGCGCAATCAAGGCGCCGCGCTCTTCCAGGCCCTTGCTGACGATCACCAGTTGCGCGTAGTACGGGTTCTCCAGTTGCTGGTCCAGCGGCAGGTAGAAACGGATCGCGCCCTGGCCGATATAGGTGCTCCAGCGGGCGATGTCCGGGTCGTCCTTGATGATCGCCTCAAGACGGTCGACGGCCTTGCGGGTCTCGTTGATCGAGGCGTTTTGCGGCAGGTTGAGGTCGACGAGAATTTCCGGACGGTCCGAGGACGGGAAAAACTGGTTCTGCACAAACTGCATGGAAAACACCGACGCTACAAACAGCAGCACCGTGATGCCAATGGCCCACCAGCGGTTACGCATCGCCCACAGCATACCGCCATTGAACGCCCGGCCCACCCGGCCGGGCTCGGCATTGTGGGGTTTTACCTTGCTGCTGAGGATGTGCACGCCCAGCACCGGCGCGAACAATACCGCGACCACCCACGACACCAGCATCGCCACGGCAATCACCGCGAACAGCGTGAAGGTGTACTCCCCCGCCGAACTGGCGTTGAGGCCAATCGGCACAAACCCGGCGACGGTCACCAGCGTGCCGGTCAACATCGGGAACGCGGTGGAGGTGTAGGCGAACGTCGCCGCCTGCTCCTTGGTCTCGCCTTTTTCCAGGCGCGTGATCATCATCTCCACGGTGATCATCGCGTCGTCCACCAACAGGCCGAGGGCAATGATCAAGGCGCCCAGCGACACCCGCTGCATGGTGATGCCGCTGTATTCCATGAACACGAACACCAGCGCCAGCACCAGCGGGATCGAGCACGCCACCACCAACCCGGCACGCACGCCAAGGCTGATAAAGCTCACCACCAGCACGATGATCACCGCCTCGAACAACGCGCTGGTAAAGCCGCCGACGGCCTCCTCCACCACTTCGGCCTGGTCGGAAACCTTGTGCACGCCCACACCCACCGGCAGGTCGGCGGTCAGGTCGTCCATGCGTTTGTGCAGGGCCTTGCCGAAGTCCTGGATGTTGCCGCCCTTCTGCATGGCGATGGCCAAGCCGATGGCGGGCTTGCCGTTGAAGCGGAACATCGGCGTCGACGGGTCGACATAGCCACGGGTGATTTCCGCCACGTCGGCCAGCCGATAGAAACGGTCATTGAGCCGCAGGTTGACGTTGGCCAGGTCCTTCTCCGAGGCGAACTGCCCGGAGGTGCGCACCGAAATCCGCTCCGGCCCGGCCTCAATCACCCCAGCCGGCGTCACCGCGTTCTGCGATTGCAGGCTCTGCACCACCTGGCGCTGATCGATCCCCAGCGCTGCGAGTTTGCGGGTGGAGAAATTCAGGTAAATCACTTCGTCCTGCTGGCCGATCATCTCGACCTTGCCCAGCCCCGGTACCGAACGAATTTCGGCGCGCACTTGCTCCACGTAATCGCGCAGCTGGCGCATCGACAGGCCGTCGGCGGTAAACGCGTACACCGAGCCGAACACATCCCCGAACTCGTCGTTGAACGCCGGCCCCTGCAAGCCTTGGGGGAAGCTGCCGCGAATATCGTCGATCTTCTTGCGGACCTGGTACCAGATCTGCGGGATGTCCTTGGCGCTGGTGGTGTCCCGCAGGAACACGAACACCGTGGACTCGCCGGGCCGGGTGTAGCTCTTCACGTAGTCGAGGGAGTCCAGCTCTTCGAGTTTTTTCTCGATGCGGTCGGTGACCTGCTTCAGGGTTTCTTCCTGGGTCGCGCCTGGCCAACGGGTCTGGATCACCATGGTCTTGATGGTGAACGACGGATCTTCCTCGCGGCCGAGGTTCATGTATGAGAACACGCCCATCAGCAGCGCTACGAACATCAGGTACCAGACGAAGGACTGATGCTTGAGGGCCCAGTCGGATAAGTTGAAGCTCCCTTTCATCGCGGGCTGTCCTCGTCGATTTTGACTTTTTGCCCGGGCTTCAGGCTGTTCACGCCGGCACTCACCACCCGCTCGCCGGGTTTGACGCCGGCGTTGAGCAAGGCGCTGTCGGCGTCGCGGCTGACGATGGTGACGTCTCGGGGTTGTACGGTCTGGCTTTGGGTGTCGATCACCCAGATGCGGGTCTTGCCGTCGGCTTCCTGCAAAGCGCTGAGGGGCAGTTCGATACGCGGAGCGATGGCTGAGCTCAAGGTCACGCTGATAGCGGTGCCGAGGCGAAACGCGGGCGGCGTTTCCGCCAGGGTCAGGCGGGCGCGACGGGTGCGGGTGGCACTTTGGGCCTGGGGTTCGATCTCGCGCACGGTGGCGGTGGTGCTGATGTTCGGGTCCATTTGCCCGGCGACCAGGAACACCACATCCGGCGGCAGGCGCTCGGCGAGGCCGGCGGGCAAGTCGATGACGGCTTCCTTGATGTCCGGTCGTGCCAGGGTCACCACTTGCTGCCCGGCGCTGACCACCTGGCCGGCCTCGGCATTCCAGGCGGTGACGATGCCTGCATGGTCGGTGCGCAGTTCGGCGTAGTTGAGCTGGTCCTTGGCCTGGTTGACCGAGGCCCTGGCCTGATCCAGGGAAGCCTGGGTGGTTTTCAAGTCGGTCTGGGCGATGTCCAGTTGGGCCTGGGCGCCGACGCCACGGCTGAACAGTTCCTGCTGGCGGCGGGCATTGGCCTGGGCGTTGATCCACTGTGCCTGGACCCGGGCCAGGTCGCCCTGGGCGGCGCGCAACTGGTTCTGTTGATCGGTGGGGTCGAGCACGGCCAACAACGCGCCCTGCTGCACTTCAGCGCCCACGTCGACCGCGCGCCGGGCGATACGGCCTGGCACACGGAAACCGAGATTGCTTTCGTAGCGGGCCTGGATCGTTCCGGCGAAGCGGCCGAGGTTTTCCTGGTCCTCGGCTTTCACTTCAATCGACAGCACCGGGCGCACCGGTTCCGGTGCCGGTTCTTCCTTGGAACACGCCATCAACAGCAGGCTGGCGGCGAGCACACACGTCAACTGCTTCATGGCTGCACTCCCTGGGCCTGGGCCTGATCCGGCGGCTGGGCGATTTCCACGATCATGCCGGGGTGCAGCAATTGCCCGCCGGCCACCACGACTTTTTCGCCACCCTTGAGGCCGTCGCTGATGATCACCTTGCCGGTGAGATAACGCGCGACCGTGACCTTGTGCAGTTGCGCCTTGCCGTCGTCGTCCACCAGCCAGACAGCCGGCGCACTGATGTCTTTGGTCAAGGCAGCCCACGGCAATTCGATGCTGGCCTTGGCCGGCCCGTTGGCGGTGGCGCTGACCACCGAACCCAGTTGCATGCCCTTGGGCAGTGCGTCGAGGGCGATTTTGACTTGCACCGTGCCGGTATTGGCGGCAACGGCCGGGGTGACTTCGCGCACCTTGCCCACGGCGGTGATCTGCGGGTTTTCCAGCAGGCTGACGGTAATCGGTTTGTCCGGCGGCGGCTCTACCAGCAGTGACTCATAGACGTTGAACACCGCGTCGCGCTCGCCATCCCGGGCCAGGCTGAAAATCGGCACGGTGGCCTGCACCACCTGGCCCACCTCGGCCTGGCGGGCGGTGATGATGCCCGGCGCGTCGGCGACCAGCGAGGTGTAGCCCAACTGCTCGCGGGCATTGGCCAACTGCGCCTGGGCGGCGGTCAGCGCGCTCTGGCTGCTGCGCAACGCGGCCTGGGCGGAGTCGTATTCGCTGCGGCTGGTGTAGCCCTTGGGCAAGAGTTTTTCCTGGCGCACAAACGCGGCGGCGGTCTGCTTGACCCGCGCCTGCTCGGCGACCACCTGGGCCTGGGCGGAGTCGACGTTGGTCTGCAAATCTTTCGGATCGAGCTTGGCCAGCACCTGCTTGGCGCTGACGCGGTCGCCGACATCCACCATGCGCTGGATGATCTTGCCGCCGACGCGGAACGACAGATCGGTCTGCACCCGGGCCTGGATATCGCCGGTCAAGGTCACGGCGGCGGCAAAGTCGGTGGACTTCACCGTCTGCACAAACACCCGGGAATGTTCCTTGGGTTCGGCTTTTTCCTGGCCGCAACCGCTCAGCAGCGCCAGCAGGCCAAGGCCGAGGATAAATGTGAGTTTGGGACCGCCCATGCAGGCTCCTTGCTTGATTGACGCGTCGGTGATTATGCGACTGCTAGCGTAGTTCAGGGTTCCGCGTCGTAGGCATTGACTTACAGGAAATCAGGACGCTCGCGACACATCTCCGCCAGCCGACGCAGGTAATATGCGGATCCACATAATCGCGAACATCCTCTCATGCTCAAAACCCTCGCGGTGGCCAATTACCGCTCGATCAACAAATTGGTGGTGCCGCTGGATCGGTTGAACCTGATTACCGGCCCCAATGGCAGCGGCAAGTCCAACCTGTACCGCGCCCTGCGGCTGCTGGCGGAGACGGCCCAGGGCGGCGTGATCAACGCACTGGCCCGCGAGGGTGGGCTGGATTCGACCTTCTGGGCCGGGCCGGAAAGCATCAGCCGGCGCATGCTCAGTGGTGAAGTGGCGGTGGAGCCCATCGTGCGCCAGGGCGCCAAGCGGCTGCGCTTGGGGTTTGCCGCAGAGGATTTCAGCTATGCGATTTCCCTGGGGTTGCCCGAGAAGACCTTGTCCTATTTTTCCCTGGACCCGGAGATCAAGAAAGAATGCATCTGGGCCGGGCATGTATTTCGCCCGGCGAGCCTGCTGGTGCAGCGCTCCGGCCCGATGGTACGTGCCCGCGATGGCCGCGCCTGGGATGTACTGGCCCAGCACACGCCGAACTACCACAGCCTGTTCGATCAGGTCGGCAGCCTGCGGGGTTCGCCGGAGGTGTTGCTGCTGCGCGAAAGCATTCGCGGCTGGCGCTTTTATGATCATTTTCGCAGCGACGTCGACGCCCCGGTGCGCCAGCCGCAACTGGGCACGCGCACGCCGGTGCTGCATCACGACGGTCGGGATTTGGCAGCGGCGTTGCAGACCATTCGCGAGATTGGCGACCCGGACGCCTTGCAGCGGGCGATCAGCGATGCGTTTCCCGGCGCGCGGTTGAATATCGAGCCGTTGCAGGGCGGACGCTTTGCCATCGAGTTTTATCAGGAAGGATTGCTGCGGCCCTTGTCGGCAGCAGAGTTGTCGGACGGCACCTTGCGCTACTTGCTGCTGGTGGCGGCGCTGCTGACGCCGAGGCCACCGACGATGATGGTATTGAACGAACCGGAAACCAGCTTGCACCCGGATCTTTTGCCGGCGTTGGCGCGGCTGATCATTCAGGTGTCGCAGCAGTGTCAGGTGTGGGTGGTGTCCCATGCCAGCCGCTTGATTGCGGCGTTGCAGCAGGATGAAGGGTGTAATTCGATCGTGCTGGAGAAGGTGATGGGGCAGACGCAGGTGGTGGGGCAGCGGGTGCTGGATGAGCCGGCGTGGCATTGGCCCAGTTAGGCGGCGCCTGTGAGGGCCTCTTCGCGAGCAAGCCCGCTCCCACATTTGTCCGCATTCCAAAGGTGGAACTCGGTCGAATGTGGGAGCGGGCTTGCTCGCGAAGACGGTAGATCAGTCACCCAACAGCTAACTGATCAACCCTGCCACTTCCCGCCTTCAACAATCACACTCTCAGGCTTGGTGTCATCGCTCAGTTCCTTGCGAACATACTGGTCATACAGCTTGAGCAGATACTTCTCTTCGCCCAACTTCGCCAGCTCGGCATTCACCCAATCCCGCAATTCGATGTTGCCCTTCTTCACCGCCGGCGCAATCGGCGCTTCATCCCCCAGTTTCTGCTCCAGCACGCGATAGCCCGGGTTCTGCTTGGCCCAGCTGAACAGCACCAGGTTGTCCTGGGCATAGGCATCACCACGGCCCGCCGACAACGCTTGCAGCGACTCGGAATTTTTCTCGAACTTCAGCAGTTTCCAGTCCGGGTGGTTCTTGGTCAGCCAGATATCCGCGGTGGTGCCGGTGGTGACGATGGTGGTGCGGGTCGCCAGGTCGTCCAGGCTCTTCACCGAGCTGTCCTGCGGCACCAGGGCCTGCACCGCGACTTTCAGGTTCGGGTTGGTGAAGTCCACCGCTTCCTTGCGCTCCGGCGTCACCGTCATGTTGGCGAGGATCAGGTCGACCTTGTCGCTTTGCAGGAACGGAATGCGGCTCGCCGGTTCCACGGCGACGAATTCAACCTTGTTCTCGTCGCCCAGCAGGTCCTTGGCGAAACGGCGGCCGATGTCGGTATCGAAGCCGACATAGCGGCCGGACTCATCCACGAAACCAAACGGCGGCTTGTCGGTGAATACGCCGACGATCAGCTTGTCCCGCGCCTTGATCTTGTCGATGTAGCTCACCGCAGCGGGTGCCGGGGTGGCAGCGGCAGCCGTCTTGGCGGGCTCTTCGGATTTATTGCAGCCGGCCAGCAAAGCGAGGCCGAACAGGGGGAATAACAACTTGGCAGTTTTCATGACAGCTCCAGTTCCTTGGTTCTTTTGGGCAGTGTTGAAACGAAGGAGAACTTCTCCAGGAACTGCTGCGCGCGTGCGGTTTGCGGGTTCGTAAAGAATGCCTCGGGGGTGTTTTGTTCGAGGATGCGGCCGGCCTCCATGAACACCACGCGGTCGGCGACGGCGCGGGCGAAGGCCATTTCATGGGTGACGATCAGCAGCGTCATGCCGTCCCGGGCCAGGCCCTGGATCACTTCCAGTACTTCCTTGACCATCTCCGGGTCGAGGGCGGCGGTGACTTCGTCAAACAGCATGACCTGCGGGTTCATGCACAACGAGCGGACGATGGCGATGCGTTGCTGCTGGCCGCCCGACAGCTGGCGCGGGTAGGCGTCGCGTTTGTCGGAGAGGCCCACCCGTTCCAGCAGTTTTTCTGCCTGGGCCCGGGCTTCGCGGGGCTCGCGCTTTTGCACTTTCAGCGGGCCGAGCAGGAGGTTGTCGAGCACGCTCATGTGCGGGAACAGGTGATAACTCTGGAACACCATGCCCACGTCCTGGCGCACCTGGCGCCAGTCGGTGGCCTTGTCCAGCAGCTCCTTGCCGGCAAAACGCAGGCTGCCGCTGTGGGCCACTTCCAGGCCATTGAGGCACCGCAGCAAGGTGCTTTTGCCGCAACCGCTGGGGCCGAGGATCACCACCACTTCGCCGCTTTGCACACTCAGGTCGATGCCGTCGAGCACCTGCTGGTCGCCGAAAAACTTGTTGAAACCCTGGAACTCGATCAATGCGCTCATGCTTGGGCCCAGCGCCGTTCCAGCACCTTGGAGGCGGCCGACAACGGGTAGCAGATAAAGAAGAAAAACAGGAACAGCGCGCCGTAGATCAACACCGACTCGTAGGTGCGCTCGATGATTTGCTGGCCGACCTTGATCACGTCCACCACACCGATCAGCACCGCCAGGGAGCTGGTCTTGATGATGCGGGTGTAGACGTTGATGGTCGGCGGGGTCATGCGTTTCAGGGCCTGGGGCAACAGCACGTAGCCGTACAGTTGCGGGTCCGACAGGCCAATCGACAGGCCGGCTTCACGCTGGCCTCGGGGCAACGAATGCAACGCACCGCGCACCACTTCGCCGACTTCACTGGCACCCCACAGCGACAACACGAGCACGGCGCACCAGAAGCTCGGAATGCTCAGGCCAAAGAAAATCGGCAGGCCGAAGAACAGCAAGTACAACCACACCAACACCGGAATGGCGCGGAACAGCTCCAGGTAAATCCGCAGCACCAGGTTGATCGCTTTCGAATTCAATGTGCGCAGTACGCCATACACCACGCCGCCGACGGTGCTGAAGGCGATGCTCAAGAACGAGATCGACAGGGTTTGCGCCGCGCCCTTGCCCAGTTGCGGCAAGGACACCCAGAGTAATTCAAGACCCGAACTGGCCATGCTGGAGCCTCCTTTCAAGGCGGCTGAGCAGCAGCGACAGCGGCAGGAATAACAGCACGCAGATCAACGTGAGCACCGCGAGCATTTCGTAGGTTTTGTAGTAGAGGGCGATATAGCTTTTGGTGGTGTAGAGAATCTCCGGCACCGCCACCGCCGACACGATCGTGGTTTCCTTGAGCAGGAAAATAAAGTTCGCAAACAGCGCCGGCAGGCTGAGGATCCCGGCCTGGGGCAGGATCACATGGCGCAGCAGTTGCCAGTGGGACAGCCCGATGGACTTGCCCGATTCGATCTGTGCCAGCGGCACCGCCTCGACACCGGCGCGCAACACTTCCGTGAGGTAGGCGCCGCCGAGAAAGGTCATGGTGATGATTGCCGCCCAGAACCCGGAGATATTCAGCCCCAGGGCCGGCAACGCGAAATAGACGAAAAACAGTTGGATCAGCAGCGGTGTGTTGCGCGCCAACTCCACGTACAGCGCCACCAGGCGCCACACGTAGGGCGTGCGAAACACCAGCAGCGCGGCGTTGATCAAGGCCACCAGCATGGAGGTGCCAATGGCGATCAGGCCGACTTGCAGGGTAACGCCCACGGCCTTGAGAAACGCCGGCAGCGTGCTGAGGATAAATGCGTAATCGAAGGTCATCTGAAATCCCTGACGCCGCAGGGGTAAAGCGGCGTTGGTGCGGTCCGGTCCAGCGTGGGTAACGCCGGGTAGCGCCGACTTTAAAGGTATAAAAAGCAAAATTTAAATACCGAAATAGCATATTGATATCACCCAAATAGATAACCTGCGGATTCGCGGTGCAGATGGATGACAGCTACTGTTCCCGGGGAAGTAGGAAGGGTCTTTTTATCGGAGCTGCACTTCAGGGATAGGCAGCGCGTGGCCAGACTGACGGCCAACCAACAGCGAGGGAGTGAGCGATGAACGAGGCAAAACCGATTGATCCGCAGGAACTGGTGAAGTGGCTGGTGGCACTGCGCAGGGCCATTAACAGTCGAAATATCTGAGCTGACACAGTCCCAAATGTGGGAGCGGGCTTGCTCGCTCCCACATTTCGATTGTGTTCCAGCCATAAAAAACGCCGACGCTGTAGAAGCCGTCGGCGTTTAAACCTTGAAGGAGGTTTTTGGGTTCGATCAGAACGCCGGCACGACCGCGCCGTTGTATTTCTTCTCGATGAAAGCTTTCACTTCAGGGCTGGTCAGGGCTTTGGCCAGCTTCTGGATCGCGTCGCTGTCCTTGTTGTCCGGGCGGGCAACCAGGAAGTTCACGTACGGCGACTTGGCGTCTTCGATGATCAACGCGTCCTTGGCCGGGTTCAGGCCGGCTTCCAGGGCGTAGTTGGTGTTGATCAGGTCCAGGTCAACCTGGTCCAGGACGCGTGGCAGCAGCGCCGATTCCAGCTCTTTGAATTTCAGGTGTTTCGGGTTGCTGGCGATGTCTTTCGGCGTGGCCAGGGCGTTGGTCGGGTCTTTCAGGGTGATCACGCCAGCCTTTTGCAGCAGCAGCAGGGCACGGCCGGAGTTGCTGCCTTCGTTCGGGATGGCCACGGTGGCGCCATCTTTGAGCTCAGAGATGTTTTTGATTTTTTTCGAGTAGCCGCCGAAGGGTTCAACGTGCACACCGACCACGGTGACCAGGTTGGTGCCTTTACCCTTGTTGAAGTTTTCCAGGTACGGCAGGGTCTGGAAGTAGTTGGCGTCCAGACGCTTCTCGGCCACCTGTACGTTCGGTTGTACGTAGTCGGTGAAGACTTTGATTTCCAGGTCCACGCCTTCTTTGGCCAGGGTCGGCTTGACCAGCTCAAGGATCTCGGCGTGCGGGATCGGGGTAGCGGCTACCACCAGTTTCTCGTTGGCCTGGGCGAAGCTTGCAGTCAGGGCAGCCGCCAGTGCGGTAAACAACAGAACCTTTTTCATGCAGTGTCCTTATCGAAAATCCGGGTCGTCTGGGACGGCCGCTTTTTTAGTGGATGCCAGCGAAGTGCTATCGCGGCGTGGAGCGGACAATACCGAGGTTTTTTATTCCAGAACAATACTTTTTATTCACTTTGATATTCCATTTTGTTCATGCAGGAGCCCGGCTTACCGGCGATGGCGGTCTTGAGCCTTGCGATGCTCCTGAGGACGCCATCGCCGGCAAGCCGGGCTCCTACAAAACAGCGTGTTCTTTCAGATAGCTTTTCAGGGCTTCAACCTCGGCGGCGCTGGCGTGGCCAAGAATTCGCCGCACCTGCTCCACAGGCGAACCCGCCACGGGCAGGTTCAAATGCTCAGGCAGAATCTCGTCGCCACTGCTGACCAGCAAGGCAAAGTGAATCACGTTCTCCAACTCCCGGGTGTTGCCCGGCCAGCTGTGATGCTCCAGCACGCGCTGGGCTTCGTCGCTGATCAGCGGCACCGGCAGGTCGAGGCGCTGGCTGTAGATGCCGAGGAAATATTCGGCCAGTGACAGGATGTCGCCCACCCGCTCGCGCAGTGCGGGCAGCTCCAGTTGGCCTTCGCTGAGGTAATGGAACAGGCGCTCATGAAACTTGCCGGCCGCCACGGCCTGGGCGAGGTCGATGCTGGTGGCCGCCACCAGCCGCACATCCACCGGGCTTGGCTGATGGGCGCCGACGCGAGTGACTTCGTGGTTTTCCAGCGCCGCCAGCAGCTTGACCTGGATTGGCAGCGGCAAGTCGCCGATTTCATCCAGGTACAACGTGCCGCCGTTGGCCGAGCCAAACCAGCCAGCGCGGCTGCTGGCTGCGCCGCTGTGGCTGCCTGCGGCGTAGCCGAACAGTTCGGCGTCGGCGTATGTCGGGCTGATGGCGCCGCAATTCACCGAGACAAACAGGCCGGTGCGGTCGCTGCCACGGTGTATATGCCGGGCGAGCAACTCCTTGCCGCTGCCGGTTTCGCCGCGGATCAACACGGGCAAGGCGCGGGGGGCGAGGTTTTCGAGGTCTTCGCGCAGTTGCCGCGAACGCGGGTCGACAAACACCAGCGCCTTGGCACGAATGCTCAGGGGGCTTTTTTCGGCGTCGGGGAAGGTCAGCAGGGGCTGACCGAAGGTTTCATGCAGGCTCATGGCAGGCTCCCGCCCCATCCACGAAGGGGAAGGGGCGTTTAAAAAATTTTATGCACGGCGCCGGGAGTGATGTTCCAGGCGATTTTGCAGGCGATAGAGGTAGGCGAAACCCTGTTCCCAGCGTTGATGGCCGGACTTCACGTTGATGTGCCCGGCGCCCGCGAGAATTCCCGCTTCGGCGCCCCAGTTACGTGCCAGTTCCAAGGCGCGGGTGGCGCTGACGGCGCTGTCGTTGTCGGAGCTGACGACCTGGCTTGGGAAGGGCAACAGGTGGCTGGGGATTGGCGCAAAGTTACGCAGGGCGGGTGCGCAGGCAGGGCGTTCGACATCGGCCGGGGCCACCAGCAGGGCGCCGCGTACCTGACGCAGGAATTGCACCGGTGCGGTGGCCGCCCAATGGGCGACGGTGATGCAGCCCAGGCTGTGGGCGATCAGAATCACCGGGGTGCTGTCGGCGGCGATGGCTTCGGCCAGGGCTGCCACCCAGTCTTCGCGGCGTGGGGTGAGCCAGTCGGCCTGCTCCACGCGCGCGCTGTTGGGCAGGCTGTTCTGCCAATGACTTTGCCAATGATCTTCTGGCGATCCTTGCCAGCCCGGCACGATCAGATAACGAATCGACTCGCTGTGCATGGGTGTGCCCTCCTGCAGCGTTTAACGTTGTGGGTCAGTATAGGCACGGGGTATATGTTCGTTAAGGAATAAGAAGCTATTTATTAATAACCAAAATGTTTGTTGAGAGTGATGGGGGGTTTAGGGGGATGGGGGTACATATCCGTTTCTTCGGTTATGGCCGCTATTGGTTCCGCTCTTACAGCGGCTCACTTTTGAAGAGCGCAAAAGTAAGCAAAACGCTCTTGCCCCACCACTCGGCACCTCGCCTAGGCTCGGTGTGCCCTCACTCCGGCTTTGGACCGTGGGCCGCCGCGATGGGCCATCCTTGGCCCAGCGCGGCTAACCCGGCGTCCTGCCGGGTTACCCACGCTCCAAAGCCTGCGTTCGGCCAGCGTGGTTTAACGGGGCGCCTAAGATCAAGATCAAAAGCAAGAGCACAGCGGCCTACCGGCCGGCTTGAGTGTGGTGAAGCAAAATCAAATCTAAAGCGGGCACGGTCAAATGTGGGAGCTGGCTTGCCTGCGATGGCATCGCCTCGGTGTATCTGAAAACCCTAGGTGTCTGCATCGCAGGCAAGCCAGCTCCCACAGAAAAGCAGATCTGCAACCGCTTCAGATTTGGCTTTCGCTCTGGATCTTGCCTTTGCTTTTAACACTCAAGCCGGCCGGTAGGCCGCTGTGCTCTGCTTTTGATCTGCTTTTGATTTTGATCTGCGGGCCCCGTTAACCACGATGGCCGCAAGTAGGCACGGTGGAGCGGGTAAACCGGCAGGACGCCGGTTTAGCCGCGCCGGGCCATGGATGGCCCGTCGCGGCGGCCCGCGGAAGCGGGCCGGAGTGCGGGCATGCCGAGCCTGGGCGAGGCACCGAGTGGTGGGGCAAAGACCTTTTGGTTACTTTTGGGGCGTTTG
This sequence comes from Pseudomonas sp. KK18, assembly GCF_037094675.1. Taxonomy (NCBI): domain Bacteria; kingdom Pseudomonadati; phylum Pseudomonadota; class Gammaproteobacteria; order Pseudomonadales; family Pseudomonadaceae; genus Pseudomonas; species Pseudomonas sp. KK18. The sequence goes on along the minus strand of NZ_CP146605.1, from coordinate 254,943 downwards.
CCAAAAGTGACCCGCTGTAAGAGCGGAACCATAAGCCGCCGTTACCTAAATAACGGATATGTACCCAGCCCCCCAAAACCACAGCCCAAAAAAAAGGCCGCACCCTGCCAAGGAGACGGCCAAAAAAATTGTCGAGGCATTTGAAACTAACGTGCAGTAATCACCGAAAGCTTGGTAATCCCCGCCCGCTCGATCGACGCCATGGCTCGCGCCACTTCGCCGTAGTTCACTCCATCATCAGCCTGCAGTTGCACCCGCACATCCGGGTCCTTGGCCTTGGCCGACTGCAAGTTGAATTCCAGCAAATCCGGCTGGATTTCATCCTTGTTGATAAACAGTTTGCCGGCCGCATCAATGCTCACCACCAGCGGGTCCTTCTGCTCCACCGGGGCCACGGCCTCGGTCTTGGGCAAGTTGATCGGAATCGCATTGGTCAACAACGGCGCCGTGACGATAAACACCACCAGCAGCACCAGCATCACGTCCACCAGCGGCGTAACGTTGATCTCGCTCAGCACCTCATCACTGTCTTGCGTGGAGAAGGCCATCTCAGGACGCCTCCTTCACTTTTTGCGCGCCACCCTGGGCACCGGCCTTGCTCAGCGTCGGGTGCAGCAGCACGCGGAAGGAGTTCTTCTGCGCCAGGCTGTAGAAGTCGTGGGCGAAGTCGTCCAGGTCAGCAGCCGTGAGCTTCAGGCGACGCAGGAAGTAGTTGTAGACCAGCACCGCCGGCACCGCGACGGCAATACCCACACCCGTGGCAACCAGTGCCGCACCGATCGGCCCGGCCACGGTTTCGAGGCTGGCGGAACCGGCGGCGCTGATGCCTTTCAAGGCTTCCATGATCCCCCACACAGTGCCGAACAGACCGATAAACGGCGAGGTGCTGCCGATACTCGCAACCACGGCCAGGCCGGTCTCCAGGGAGCGACGCTCACGCACGATCTGTTGGCGCAAAGCGCGTTCAAGACGGTCCTGATGGTTGATCGCCTGGCTCAAGTCAGCAGCGTGTGGCGCCTCACCCACCTGGATCGCGGCGTAACCGGCCTGGGCCACACGAGCGGCGGCGCCGGGTTTGGTTTCGGCCAACTCAGCGGCCGAGTCCAGGCTGGATGCCGCCCAGAACTGTTTGTGGAACTTGCGATCCTGGGACTTGAGGCGGCCGAACTGGACGCCCTTGAGCAGGGCCAGGCCCCAGGTAGCGACCGAAAAGACCACCAGCAGCCAGATCACAGCGCTTTCGATGGATTCAGTTGGAGATGCTAATGCCATGATGTTTTCCCTCTGTGCAGGTCGCGATGTGTCCAACACACCGCATCCAATAATTAATGAATCTTGAAATCGATCGGTACGCTGACCCAGCCGTCCTGGGCCACATCACCCTGCTTGGCCGGTACAAAACTCCAGCGCTTCACGGCAGCCAGTGCGGCTTCGTCGAGTTGCTGGCGACCACTGCTTTTCTGAATCTGGATCTCACCCGGCTTGCCGGTGGCCAATACATGCACCCGCAACAGCACCGTGCCTTCCCAACCCCGGCGCTGGGCCAGTGACGGGTATTCCGGCGCCGGGTTCTTCAGGTACGCGGCGTTGGCCGAGGCCGGTGTGACCGGCGCGGGCGCAGGCGGTGCCGGCGGTGCTGGAGCCGGTGGCGCGGGTACAGGCGGCGCGGGCGGCTGCTCGGCTACCGGTTTCGGTGCGGGCTTGGGCACAGGCTTCGGCACCGGCTTGGGTTTCGGAATCTTTTTCGGCGCCGGCTTGGCGGCCAATTCATCAACCACCGGCGGCGGTGGCTCGACAACCGGTGGCGGCGGCGGTGGCGGTACAGGCGGCGGCGGCTCCACAACCGGCGGAGCCGGCTGGGAAAATTCGATCGTCATCGGCGGGATTTCCGGCGGCACAATCGGCAGCACCGGGGTTGGCTTCTGGCTGACCCAATAGATCACCGCGCCATGCAAGGCCAGCGCGAGAATCCCCAACAGGATCGCTTCACGCCGACTCAACACACCCTTCGGGGTTTTCTGCGTACGCAACTGCCCCAACGGCGCGCGATGCGGCCGGCCAAGGTCGACCAACTCACCACCCGGTGCGTGGCGCCACTGCGCCTCTTGTGCACTGGCGGCGGTCTGGACATTGCCCATTGATTAACTCCCCTGCGGTCTTAAGCAAAAAAACCGACGGGCCTGCCTTGGCGGCCGTCGAGGGCTGAATCATCGGGGGCAGACGCTTATCTCTTAAAGTAATCTTTAAAGTTATAGATAGATCTAAATTGAATAACCGAAACATCCGGATACGCCGAAGCCACGTCCTGCGCGGCCTGGCGCCGAGGGGGAAAATCTCAATGCTTTTGAGGCATACAAAATATTCACTGAAGGCATGGCTCAGCGTGGATTACCGGCACACAAATCCTGCAATTGGCGTAGCAACGCCTGCCCGGCCGCACCAAGGCCGTTACGGCCATACAGCGCCAGCCGCACGCCCTGCACCGCAGGCAAACCGCTGTTCGCGCCCAACACCACGTGCCCGGGCTGCACCACCCGCACCGGCAACAGGCTGATCCCCAGTCCCGCCGCCACCGCCGAACACACGCTGGCCAAGCTGGCGCTGGAATAACCGATGCGCCAGCGCCAGCCGCCCACCTCCAGGTGATGCAGCATTTCATTGCGGTACAGGCCGCCAGCGGGAAACGCCACCAACGGCAGCGGATCACGTCCCAGGGACGCCGAACTGCGGCTGTCGACCCAACACAACGGCTCCGGCCAGGACACCAGGCAGTCATCGCTGTCACCCATTTGCTTGACCAGCAGCACGTCGAATTCACCGCCGCGATAATCCCGCAACAATTCCGGCCCCAAGCCGCTGGTGACCTCCAGGCGCACCCGGGGATAAGCCTGCACAAACGCCGACAGCAGCGGCATCAGGCGCTCGGCCGCAAAATCCTCGGGCACCGCCAGGCGCAACACGCCATCGCTCTGCTGATTGATCAGCACGTCGGCCGCCTCTTCGTGCAGCGCCAGGATGCGCCGCGCATACGCCAGCAACCGCTCACCCTCCACCGTGGCCACCACGCGGCGCTGATCCCGGTCGAGTACCTGGCTGCCCAGTGCATCTTCCAGGCGGCGGATCTGTTGGCTGACCGTGGACTGGGTCAAGTGCAGCCGCTCGGCCGCGCGGGTGAAATTGCCGCAATCGACGACGGCAACAAAGCTGCGCAACAACACAGGATCGAACATGGGCTCACCATTCCATTTGCCACTGATTGGCATGGTTATATTTAATTTCAGAATACCCCTGCGGCTACCCATACTTCACGCCTCATTGCGCACGAGGGGTTTTCCATGACTGACGATCAACAGCATCTGCATCACGCCGTGCAACTGGCCAAGGCCAACGTAGCCGCCGGTGGCCGCCCGTTTGGTGCCGTGCTGGTGCGCGACGGCGAGGTGCTGGTGGAAGCGGTCAACGAAATCCACTTGAGCCAGGACCCCACCGCCCACGCCGAGATGCTCGCCATCCGCGCCGCCAGCCAACAACTCGGCCCGCGCCTCGACGGTTGTGTGATCTACGCCAGCGGCCAGCCCTGCCCGATGTGCCTGAGTGCGATGCACCTGTGCGGCATATCCCGTGTGGTGTTCGCTGCCAGCAACGACGTGGCGGCGCCCTTTGGTTTGTCCACAGCAGCGATCTACCAGCAACTGGCGCTGCCGCTGGCGGAGCAAAAATTGCCCGTGCAGCACCTGCCGCAGGCAGCGATGCAAGCCCTTTACCGCGAGTGGCAGGCCCTGCATGACGCTGAATAATTCATTCGCCGGCAAGCTCGCCGGTTGGGGTTTGCTGGTGGTGCTGGGCCTGAACCTGCGACCGATCCTCAGTTCCATCAGCCCGTTGCTGGGGGAAATCCGTCTGGCCACCGGCCTGAGTTTCCAGAGCAGCGCCCTGCTCACCAGCCTGCCGGTGATCTGCATGGGCCTGGTGGCGCTGGTAGGTGTGCGCCTGGAGGCGAAGCTGGGGGAGCGTCGCGGAATCGCCCTGGGCTTGATGATGATTCTGCTGGCGTGCCTCGCGCGCTGGCTGTTTGGCCAGGCGCCGGCGCTGCTGGCCACGGCATTGTTCGGCGGTGCGGGTGTGGCGCTGATCCAGGCGCTGGTGCCGGCGATGATCAAGCGCCAGTTTCACCAGCGCGTGCCGTTGGCCATGGGGGTTTACTCGGCTTCGCTGATGGGCGGCGGTGGCTTGGCCGCGCTGCTCAGCCCGTTGGTGGCGGGGCATTTCCAGCAGTGGCAGGCGGGGCTCGGGATCTGGCTGCTACCGGCCCTGGGCGCACTATTGTTGTGGGCGTGGCTGCCATTGGGTGCGGCGAAAAACCCGCAGGTGACGGCGCCGTTCCAGGGCCTGCGCAACCGTCGGGCGTGGTTGCTGGCGCTGTATTTCGGCCTGGTGAATTGCGGCTACATGAGCATGGTCGCGTGGCTGCCGGCCTACTATCAGCAGTTGGGTTGGGGCGTACTGCCCAGTGGTTCGCTGCTGGCGTTCATGACGATCTTCCAGGTAATCGCCGCGCTGTTGATGCCCGCACTGGCGCAACGCGGTATTGATCGTCGACCGTTACTGAGCATCAGCCTGCTGGCCCAGACCGTGGGCTATATCGGCCTGCTGACGGCGCCGCTGGAATTCCCCCACGTGTGGGTGGCGTTGATCGGTTTCGGCCTGGGAGCGTGTTTCGCCCTGAGCCTGTTGTTGACCCTGGATCACCGCCGCGACCCTCGGGAGGCCGGCCAACTGGCGGCGTTCGTCCAGGGCGTGGGCTTTTTGATCAACGCCGTATCACCGTGGCTGACCGGCTGGCTGCGGGAATTGACTGGCAGTTTCGTAAGCGCCTGGATGGTGCTGACGCTGACGGTGGTGGCGATGCTGATACTCACCCGGGTATTCAGCCCGGGCACCTACCGCACAGGCTCTATGGATATGCAATTTGAATCTAGATAAAACAATGAACATTCTTTTGCGGAATAAGCGAGGCGATTAGAATCGCGGTTTCCTTCAGGACGCCGGAAAACTCCATGGACCTTCGCCAACTGCGCTACTTCATTGCTCTGAATGAGTACCGCAGTTTTGTGCGCGCCGCCGACGCCATGGGCATTACCCAGCCGGCGTTCAGCCGCAGCATCCAAAGCCTGGAACAGGAGTTTGGCTGTGTGCTGGTGGACCGCGCCCACAAAGACCTGCGCCCCACTCCCGAGGGCCAGGTGGTGTTGCAACATGCCTTGTCGCTCGTTCAGGGCGCGGCGCGGCTGAGCCACGAAGTCACCCGCATGACCAAGCTCGACGCCGGCGAATTGCGCTTTGGCTGCGATGCCGTGGCGGCGGTGAACCTGGTGCCTGGAGCGATCGCACGGTTTGTCGGCGCTCATCCACGAGTACGCAGCGGTTTGCATGTGGATAACTGGGAAAAACTCGGACGCAGTTTGAGTCGCGAAGAGATCGAATTCTTCATCGCCGATGTGCGCCACTTCGAGGCCGATCCGAATTTCCAGACCCAGGCCCTGACACCCCGGCGCAATGTATTTTTCTGCCGCGCCGGGCACCCGTTACTGGCCAAGGACAGCCTCTCGACCAACGACTTGTTTGACTACCCGCTGGCCACACCGCTGATCGCTCCCGGGGTACGCAAGCTACTGGCCAACCTGAGCGGGCGTGTCGACTTTTCTCCCGCTATCGAACTGGAGCAGTTTGCGGCGCTGGCAGCCATCGTGCACCAGTCCAACGCGATTGGCCTGGGTGCCGAGGATGCGTTTGCCGAAGACTTTGCCCGTGGCGCACTGACGGTGTTGCACTGGCGCAACGTGCCTCACAGCCTCGACAGTTTGAACAACCGCTGCGGGATCATCAGCCGTACCGGGTTTCGCTTGTCGCCGGCGGCGAAGGCGATGATCGAAACCCTGATCACCGTGGATACCCCCTCTGCTGAAGCAAGCTTGCTCGCCCGCAATTAAAAACCAGGCTTGCGCGCGACAGCCCATTCTCTTGATTTCAATGAAACTGTTATCGGCAATCAGCGGGTTTTTTCGCCTGCCGGGAACCGACACCATTGGCTCCAGAACAGAAAAACCTGGAGCCCTGCCATGTACTTGAAATACCCAATCAGTTGGACTGCCCTTGCCTTGGCAGCGGCCCTCACCGGCACCGCCGCCCAGGCTTCCATGCCGGCGAACCTGCCCGCCGATCAGAGCGTTGGCGCCATCGAGCAGGTGCACGCCTTCCACGATGCCATGCCCACCGGCGTGAGCGTTACCGAGACCGGACGCATCTTTGTCAACTTTCCTCGCTGGGGCGACGAGGTGCCGTTTACCGTCGCAGAATTGCGCGACGGCAAAGTCGTACCCTACCCTGACCAGGCGATAAATCAGGCCAACCCCAAAGACCCGGCCAAAGGGTTTATCAGCGTACAAAGCGTGGTGGCCGACGGGCGCGGACGCCTCTGGATACTGGACACCGCGGCGCCTGGCTTCTCGCCTCCACAGCCAGGTGGTGCCAAGCTCGTCGCAGTTGAGCTCGCCACCAACAAGGTGGTCAAGACCCTCGTATTCCCGAAAAACGTCATGCTGCCCGGCACCTACGTCAACGACATGCGCTTTGATTTTCGCGTGGGTGACCAAGGCGTGATCTATATCACCGACTCTTCACTTACCGGCCCGGGCGCGATCATCGTCATGGACATCGCCAGTGGCACGGCCATACGCCGGCTCAGTGGTGCACCCTCGACCTCGGTCGACCCGAACTTCGTACCCACGGTCGAAGGCCAGGTCCTGAAAGTGCGGGATGCCAAAGGCGGCACCCAGCCTTTTGCCGTGGCTTCGGACGGCATCGCCCTGTCGGCTGATGGACAGACCTTGTATTTCTGCCCGCTGTCGAGTCGGCACCTGTACGCCATCCCCACGGCACTGCTGCGTGACGAGACAGTCAGCGAAGCACGGCTCGAAATGGCGGTCAAAGGCCTCGGGGAAAAAGGCGCCTCGGACGGGCTTGAAGCCGACGCCTCGGGGGCCGTGTATGCCGGCGACTACGAAAACAACAGCGTGCGCAAACGGCTGGCGAACGGGCAATGGCAGACCATCGTCCATGATCCGCGTGTGCTCTGGCCCGACACACTGTCAATCGGTCCTGATGGCTACCTGTACTTCATCGCCAATCAGCTGCACCGCCAAAGCATCTTTCACGCAGGCAAAGACTTGCGCCAGAAACCCTACAGCCTGCTGCGCGTGAAGATCGATGCCGCGCCGGCGCCCACACACTAGCGGCGCCGAAGCATGAATATTGATGCGTTGAACCTGTTCATGCGATCAACAGAGCTGGGCAATATCACCGCAGCCGGCAGGGAGCTGGGACTCGCGCCCTCGGTGGCCAGCCACAAACTGGCGAAGCTTGAAGAATACCTGGGCATGCGCCTGCTGCATCGCACCACTCGCCAGGTCAGCCTGACCGAAGACGGTGCGCTGTTTCTGCCCCATGCAATCCGGGTGCTGGCAGCCGTGGACGAGGCCTATCTGGTCGCGGTGAAAGGCAAGGACGTGGCCAAACGGGTGTTAAGAGTATCCGCCCCCGGGTCCTTCGCGCGGATGTGCCTGATGCCGGCCATTACCCGGTTCCTGCACGCCAACCCGAAGCTGAAGATCGACCTGATACTGTCCGATCAAATGCAGGACCTGACCGAGATCGGGATTGATGTGGCAATCCGCATCGCCGCCCTGAAGGACTCATCCCTGGTGGCGCGCAAGCTCGGCTGCGACCGACGCATCCTGTGTGCGGCACCCGCCTACCTCCAGGCGCATGGCGAACCGACTTCACCTGCGGAGCTGGTCAATCATTCCTGCATCCTGCTGGGCGACGAGGACCATTGGCGTTTCGTGGGTGCCCAGTCACACAAAGTCACGGCAATCAGTGGTTCGCTCAGAGTCAATTGCGGCGAAAGCGCACGGCTTGCCGCGGAGGGTGGGCTCGGCATCGTCTCTGTTTCACAGTGGAACGTCAGGCCCTCACTGGAAAGCGGCGCATTGGTGGAAATCATGCCGTCCTGTGTCCTGGAGCAAACCCGGGATATCTGGGCGATCTACCCCAGCGCGCGGTTGATCTCATCCAAGGCTCGGGCTTTCGTCGAGTTCATGATCGCCGAGTTCCAGGGCGATTTTTAGCATAGGGAAAAAATCATGACGGTGACTCACCAAGCTGCAGTCAAAACAAATCTCGCGAGCGGTCCACGCGTCGTTCGACTAGGGGTGACAGACTTGTCTTTCCATCGGGTTACCGCTGCGGTGGTAGCGCTGGTGTTGCAACGCATGGGCCTGACCGTTGAGCGCCACTATGCCCTGCACGAGGAAAACTTCGAGCAGTTGCGCAAAGGCTCGGTCGACATGCTGGTCTCCGCCTGGATTCCTTTCAGCCACGGGCTGTACAAGCAAGCGGTGGAGGCAGTGACGCCCACTCGCGAACTGGGCCTGCACTATCAGCCTTATGCCTTGTGGGGAGTGCCGGACTATGTCAGCGAGCATGACGTGGAATCCATCGAGGACCTGCTCAAGCCCGACGTCCGGGCCCGGATGAACCCGCTGATCCAGGGGATCGGCCCGGGTGCGGGCATTACCCGCTTCTCGCTGAAAATCATGGACGAATACGGGTTGAACGACGCCGGATATCGGTTCCGCACGGGCAGCCAGGACGACTGTATTAAGGCGTTCGAGGCTCTGTATCAGCAGCGGCGCTGGGGCATCGTGCCGCTGTGGCATCCTCAGTTCCTGCACCACCGTTATCGAATTCGCGACCTGAAAGACCCCAAGGGATTACTCGGCAGTGTTGATAGAGCGGTGCTGCTGGCGCGCGAGGATCGCTTGGTATTACTCACGGCTGCCGAGATCCAGGTACTGGACAATATCCGCCTCTCCAACCTCATCGTTGCCGAACTCGATGATGCGCTCAACCGTGGCGGGCAATCCGCGGATGACGCCGCGATCGATTGGCTGGCAAGGCATCCCGACACCCTGCGCGCCTGGCTCGCCCCCCTGGCCAGATTGGGCAACGAGGCCTTTTACGAATTCTGAATTCGCGGCGGGCTGGCTACAAGCGCCTGCTCACTGAGGCTAGTTTGGCGATGCAGATGTTCTGCAATCTCCCCAAACCGAGGATTCCAACATGCTCTACCTGGTTTTCAGCGGCACCATCAAAGAAGGCAAACAGGCCGAGTTCTATCGTGATGTAGCGGCCGTTTCACAAAAGCTCACCCACCAGCACGACAAGGCCGTGGTCTATCAATGGCATAAGGATGAAGAGAACCTCAACCGGTTCTTTCTCAACGAACAGTGGGAAAGCGTCGCGGACCTGCACGCGCATTTCGAAACGCTCTACAAAGCCTTCGGCCCGGCGAAACCCACCGAGCGCCTGCCGGCGAAAATCCTCGCGTACCTGGATGAAGCACAGGTGAACTTCTACCAGGCCATTCAGTAAATCGCACCCGGTCACCCCAGGGTGACCGGGACGCTTGCTCAGCTCGCTGTCCTTTCCACCGGGTTGAGTTCGCTCAGCCGTCCCTCCTGGCGCGCAAACCGATTGGCCCGGGCAAACGTGCCAAAATCGTTGAAGCGCACGCCCATCTCAGCCATCACCTTGTGCGCCGCCTTCACCGTCATCTGACGGATATAGAACGGCTCCTTGACCACAAAATGGTGAATCCCGTGGGTGCTGCCGAAGTTGAAGCAGAACGCTTGCAACGGCCACAGCCACCACGGGTTGAGTACCTGGGTTTGCTGGATCACGTTGCCCGGCTCGATGTCGCCGTAGTAGTGCATGTTGGAGCTGACAAAGTGCAGGCAGAAGGTACGCAGCACGTTGGGGCCGATGATCACCACGGCGGCGATGTCGATGACTTGCATCACCGCCAGCGTGTTGGCCGACCAGTCGATCGGCGCGCCCAGCAGGCTGGCGATGCCATTGGCGGCATGAAAGCCGAGGAACACATACCACGCGCCCCAATGCAGCAGCGCCAGCGGTGCGTAGACCAGCGCCGTGCGCTTGAGAATGCCCAGCTTGTGCTTCCAGGATGGTGCGCGCAGCACCCGGATCAGTGCCGACATGATGTTGTCGCCGACCATCAGCAAACGTGCCAGGCCCCACGGTTCACCGTTGGTGATCGCGCGCTCTTCGATGTCGGTTTCGCTGCCGGAAACCTTGTGGTGATTGAGGTGGATATGGCGTCGTACCCAAGGGTTGATGGTGCTGGGCCGCGCCAGCCACACCAGGCCCATCATCAGGTTGTGGGGCAGGCGCTGCTTGCGAAAGTACATGCTGTGGATCAGGTCGTGTTCCAGTTCGTGGGTCAATGACGCGAGGAATGCGTTGAGCAGCAGGCACACCCACCACGCCATGTGCCCGGTGATATACAGCGCCGCCGAACCCAGCATGCCCACCAGGGCAAAGGCCAGGATGCCCGCGCCCAACGCATCCTGATGCAGCAGCCAGGGGTGGCGCTGGCGCAATAACAGCCCCTCGGCCAGCACCACTTCACGGATATGCGCTGAACGCTGTTGTGCGTTCATCTGCCGGGGACTTGCAGAAGTACCGTCCATGCTTCCATCCTCTGTCTTATTGATGCGTACATCCTGCCCTATGCGATCTGGCGGGACGCTAGCCCCACACGCCAACCTGTTGACCGCAAGCGCCAATCAACATGACCGAACCGACCTCTCTCGCCAGCTGGACCCGCGCCCTGCGCAAGCAGCTCGACGCCCTGGGCCTCGACAGCGCCGCGCTGTGCGCCCAGGCCGGGCTCGACCCGCAGTTGATGGAAGATCCGAACGCGCGCTACCCGCTATCGGCCACCACGCGCCTGTGGGAACTGGCGGTACAGGCCAGCGGCGACCCGGCGATTGGCTTGCGGGTGTCGCGGTTTGTCAGCCCCACCACCTTTCACGCGCTGGGTTATGCGCTGGTGGCCAGCGGCAGCCTGCGGGAAGTGTTCGAGCGGATCGTGCGCTATCACCAGGTGGTCAGCGACGCCCTGAGCCTGGAGCTTAGCCGTGAGGGCGAACGTTACCGCTTTCGCCTGCAACAGCCCGCCGGTACACCCGCACCCGCGTTTGAGGCGATTGATGCGTTCGCCGCGATTTACGTGCGCACCTGCCGCAATCGCCTGGGCCGGGAGTACGCGCCGCTGGCGGTGTACCTGCGGCGGCCCGAGCCGGCTGATCCCAAGCCGTGGCACACGGTATTTCGCGCGCCGGTGTTTTTTGCCGCCGAGGAAGACCGTCTGGAATTTGCGGCCCGGGACTTTGACAGCCACCTGGACGATGCCAACCCCGAGTTGGCCGAGCACAATGAAACCGTGCTCAAGCGCACCCTGGCGCAACTGCGGCCGCTGACCTGGGAACGCAAGGTGCGTTCGGCCATCGAAGCGCAGTTGCCTGACGGTGAGCCGAGCGCCGAGCGCATCGCCCAGGCGTTGCATTTGAGCTTGCGCAGCTTGCAGCGGCATCTGGCGGATGAGGGCTGCCGGTTTGATGCGCTGCTGAACGAATGCCGGGAGAACCTCGCGCTGCTGCATCTGCGGGACCCCGAGTGTTCGCTGGCGGAGATCAGTCATTTGCTGGGGTTTGCCGATACCAGCAGCTTCAACCGGGCGTTCAAGCGCTGGACCGGGATGACGCCGGGGCAGTTTCGGGATGGGTTGAGGTAGCTGGAGTTGCGGCGGCTGTGAGGGCCTCTTCGCGAGCAAGCCCGCTCCCACATTTGACCGCATTCCAATGGATGTACTCGGTCAAATGTGGGAGCGGGCTTGCTCGCGAAAGCGGTCGATCAAACACCACAAAAGCCAGTGGCAGTCAGCGCCCGCGATCCCGCCGCAACACTTTCTTCACCCGCGCCACCAACGCCCGGGCTTCAAACGGCTTGAGCAAATAATCATCCTCATGCAATTCCAGCCCACGCAGCCGATCTTCAATCCCGTCCGGCGTGGTCAAAAACAACATCGGCGTCTCACCCTTCAACCGGATCGCCTGCTGCAGCTTCCAGGCATTCAGCCCCGGCAGCATCACATCCAGGATCACCAGGTCGTATTCGGTGCTTTCCACAAAGCGCAGGGCCGCCATGCCATTGGCCGCCACCTCCACCGTGTAGCTGGCCTCTTCAAGACTGCGGCCCATCGCCTCGGCCGCCTCTGACTCGTGTTCCACTAGCAGGACGCGCATAACACACCTCGAATAATCGTGAACGCAGGCTACCACCCTCAGGCATGCGCCGCCTCGCGCAAACGTTGCGGGTCGAGGATTTCGATCTCGCCATAGCCCAGGCGCACGATGCCCTGGCCTTGCAGGTCCTTGAGCAACGCATTGGTGGTCTGGCGCGACAGGCTCAGCATCGCGGCCAAGTCTTCCTGGGGCAGTTGCAGCACCTGCCGGGCCTGCTCGATGTCGCCATAGCCCTCGGCGATCATCAGCAGGCGGTGCGCCACCCGCACCGACGCCGGCATCAGGCTCAATTGCTCGATATTGATAAAGGTCAGGCGCAGTTTCTGGCTCATCAACAGGGCCATGTCGCGCCAGTAACGCGGAGTCTGTTCAAGAATGTGCAGCAACGCCGGCTGCGGTACCTGCAGCAACGTACACGGCCCGACGGCGCAGGCATCGTGGGTGCGGGGCAACCCGTCGAACAATGAGATTTCGCCGAACCAGTATGGCAACTCCGCCAGGCTCAACACTGCCTCCTTGCCCTGCTCGTTCACCGCGCTGATACGCAGGGAACCTTCCAGCACCGCATACAACCCACACGGCGGATCGCCGCGCTTGAACAGGTATTGCCCCGCCGTCAGCTGCCGCAACCGGGCGCTGGCGAGCAAGCTATTCTGTAGATCAGCAGGCAGATGGCTGTACCAGTGACCGGTGGCCAGCCGTGGGTGCCATTTCTCTACATCCATGCGAACTCCGAAGATTGTCGGCCAGTTGACAGTGTGTCGTGGGCCTACAGGGCATGATCAAACATCCTACAGGAGGAACAACAATGAAAAGCCTCGTCGACCATCTCAGTCAATACGCCGCCTACCACCGCGACCCGCGCAATATCGCCAGCCACTTTATCGGCATCCCGCTGATCGTGGTGGCCGTGGCCGTGCTGCTGTCACGCCCCGAATGGACGGTGGCCGGGCTGTGGCTGTCGCCCGCGGTGGTAGTGGCGCTGCTTTCGGCATGGTTCTACCTGCGCCTGGAACTGGCGCTCGGCGTGTTGATGACGGTGCTGATGGGCCTGTCGGTGTGGGCCGGGCATGTGCTGGCGGCACAAAGCACGCTGGTGTGGCTGAGCAGCGGCATCGGCATGTTCGTGGTGGGCTGGGTGATCCAGTTTGTGGGGCATTACTACGAGGGGCGCAAGCCGGCGTTTGTCGATGACGTGTCCGGGTTGATCGTGGGGCCGTTGTTCGTGGTGGCGGAGTTGGCGTTCCTGGTGGGGCTGCGGCATGACCTGAAGCGGCAGATTGAAGAGCGCTCGGGGCCCGTGGCCGTGCGGCACAAGAACGCCACGGCCTGAGCAACACTGGAGATCCAAATGTGGGAGCGGGCTTGCTCGCGAAAGCGGAGTGTCAGTCACCGGATGTACCGACTGAACCACCGCATTCGCGAGCAAGCCCGCTCCCACATGGGTTTTGCGGCGCTTTTAGGCTTTTTGCCAGACCTTGGGCTTGAAGAACAACGTCTCGCCCCGCGCCAAACCCGTCAGGCTGTCGTGGTCTTTCACCACTTCAGCCTCGATCAACTCGCTCTGGCCTTCGACCTTCAGGGTCACCCGGGTGGTCGCGCCAAGCGGGCGAATATCACGCACTTCAGCCGCGTGGTGGTCTTCCAGTTCATGGCGCGACAACGACACTTCATGCGGGCGGAACAGCACGTGCTTGTCTTCACCCAAATGCAGGCGGTTGGAGTCGCCGAGGAAGTGATAAACAAAATCACTGGCCGGGTTTTCGTAGACTTCGCCCGGTGAGCCAATCTGCTCGATCACGCCCTTGTTCATCACCACGATGCGGTCCGCCACTTCCATGGCTTCTTCCTGGTCGTGGGTCACGAACACCGAGGTCAGGTTGATGTCTTCGTGCAGGCGCGCCAGCCAGCGGCGCAGTTCTTTACGGACCTTGGCATCGAGGGCGCCGAAGGGTTCATCCAGCAGCAGCACTTTCGGCTCTACCGCCAGGGCGCGCGCCAGGGCGATACGCTGGCGCTGGCCGCCGGAGAGTTGTTCCGGGTAGCGATCCGACAGCCAATCGAGCTGCACCATGTTCAGCAGCTCGTGGACTTTCACTGCGATCTGGCTTTCGGTGGGGCGCTGGTTTTTCGGTTTCATCCGCAGGCCGAACGCGACGTTGTCGAACACGGTCATGTGGCGGAACAGCGCGTAGTGCTGGAACACAAAGCCGACGTTGCGATCACGCACGTCGTGGCCGGAGACGTCTTCACCATGGAACACGATGTTGCCGGCATCCGGGGTTTCGAGACCGGCGATGATCCGCAGCAGGGTGGTCTTGCCGCAGCCGGACGGGCCCAGCAACGCCACCAGCTCGCCACTCTGGATGTCCAGATTGATGCTGTTCAGGGCCTTGAAGGCGTTGAAATTCTTGCTGACATTACGGACTTCGATCGACATGACTTATTCCTCACCAGCACTTTTGCGCAGGCGGTTGATACGGTTCTCGCTCCACTGCTTGAGCAGCAGGATGAAGAGCGCCAGGATCAGCAACAGGCTCGCGACGGCAAACGCGGCGACGTGGTTGTATTCGTTGTAGAGGATCTCGACGTGCAGCGGCAAGGTGTTGGTCACGCCGCGAATGTGGCCGGACACCACCGACACCGCACCGAACTCACCCATGGCCCGCGCGGTACACAGCACCACGCCGTAGATCAGGCCCCACTTGATGTTCGGCACGGTGACATGCCAGAACATCTGCCAGCCGTTGGCGCCCAGCAGGCGCGCGGCCTCTTCTTCCTGGGTGCCCTGCTCCTGCATCAGCGGGATCAGCTCACGGGCCACGAACGGCACGGTGACAAAGATGGTCGCCAGCACGATGCCCGGCAAGGCGAACACGATCTGGATGTCATGGTCTTGCAGCCACGGGCCAAAGAAGCCCTGGGCGCCGAACATCAACACGTAGACCAGGCCGGCGATCACCGGCGATACCGAGAACGGCAGGTCGATCAGGGTCACCAGGATACTTTTGCCACGGAACGAGTACTTGCTCACGCACCAGGCGGCGCTGACGCCGAACACCACGTTGAGCGGTACCGAAATCACCACGGCGATCACCGTGAGTTTCAGCGCCGACAGCGCGTCCGGCTCAAGGATCGCGGTGAAGAACGCACCCAGGCCATTCTTCAGGCCCTGGGACACCACGATAAACAGCGGCAGCAACAAAAACAGGAAGAACACCAGCCAGCCAAGGCTGATCAGGATGCGTCGGGACACCGCACTGCCACGACGGGCAGCGTTGGCCGAGGACGCGGCGGAAATAGACGATTGGGACATGTTCCGCGCCTCCTTATGGGTGTTCGATGCGCCGCTGCAGCAAGTTGATCAGCAGCAGCAGGACAAAGGAAACCACCAGCATCAGCACACCGATGGACGTGGCGCCGTGGTAGTCGTATTGGTCGAGCTTGACCATGATCAGCAGCGGCAGGATCTCGGTTTTCATCGGCATGTTGCCGGCGATGAAGATCACCGAACCGTACTCACCGACACCTCGTGCAAACGCCAAGGCGAAGCCGGTCAACCAGGCAGGCAGCAGCGCCGGTACCAGGATGTAGCGGAACACTTGCAGGGGCTTGGCGCCGAGACAGGCGGCGGCTTCTTCGATTTCCCGGGGGATATCGGCCAACACCGGCTGCACGGTACGCACCACGAATGGCAGCGTGACGAAGGTCAGCGCGAGAGTGATGCCCAGGGGGGTATAGGCGATCTTGAAGCCCAGGTCGGCGGCGAACTGGCCTACCAGCCCGGTGGGCGTGTACAGCGCGGTGAGTGCAATACCGGCGACGGCGGTGGGCAGGGCGAACGGCAAGTCGATCATCGCATCGATGATCTTGCGCCCGGGGAAGGTGTAGCGCACCAGTACCCATGCCAGCAGGGTACCGATCACGCCGTTGATGATCGCGGCATACAACGCAGTGCCGAAGCTCAGTTTCAACGCCGCCAGCACACGCGGTGCGGAGATGATGTTCCAGAACTGATCCCAGGTGAGTTGAGCGGCATGTACAAACATCGCCGCAAGGGGGATGAGTACGATCAGGCTGAGGTACACCACGGTGTAGCCCAGCGTCAGCCCGAAGCCGGGTATGACGGGGGAGATACGACGCGACATAAGAGTCCTTGGTTAGCGGGTAGATACCACTGTAGGAGCGAGCTTCTGTGGGAGCTGGCTTGCCTGCGATGCCGGCACCTCGGTGTATCAGTTACACCGAGGTGATGCTATCGCGGGCAAGCCCGGCTCCCACAGAAAGCTGGCTCCTACAGTTTGATTTTGCTTACTGCGCCGAGTAGATCTGGTCGAACACGCCACCGTCATTGAAGAATTTCGGTTGGGCAGTTTTCCAGCCGCCGAAGTCTTTGTCGATAGTCACCAGGTCCAGTTTCGGGAACTGCTGGGCGTATTTGGCGGCGACTTTCTCATCGCGTGGGCGGTAGAAGTTCTTCGCCGCAATCTCCTGGCCAGCCGGGCTGTACAGGTGCTTGAGGTACTCGGTGGCGATCTCGGTATTGCCCTTTTTCTCAGCGTTCTTGTCGACCACGGCCACTGGCGGCTCGGCGAGGATCGACAGCGAAGGTACAACGATGTCGAACTTGTCGGCGCCGCCGTCTTCCTTCAGGGCCAGGAAGGCTTCGTTTTCCCAGGCCAGCAACACGTCACCCTGACCGTTGTTGACGAAGGTGATGGTCGAACCGCGCGCGCCGGTGTCGAGGATCGGCACGTGCTTGAACAGCTCTTTCACGTATTCCTGGGCCTTGGCTTCGCTGCCACCGGCTTTCAGGCCGTAGGCCCAGGCGGCTAGGAAGTTCCAGCGGGCGCCGCCGGAGGTTTTCGGGTTCGGGGTGATCACCGACACGTCTTTCTTGATCAGGTCGCCCCAATCCTTGATGCCTTTAGGGTTGCCCTTGCGTACCAGGAACACGATGGTCGAGGTGTACGGGGTGCTGGCGTCCGGCAGGCGGGTTTGCCAGTTTTCCGGCAGGGTCTTGCCCAGTTTTGCGATTTCGTCGATGTCGCCGGCCAGGGCCAGGGTCACGACGTCGGCGCGCAGGCCGTCGATTACCGCGCGGCCCTGCTTGCCCGAACCACCATGGGATTGCTGGATCTTGACGTTGTCACCCGGGTGCGACTGCTTCCAGAAGCTGGTGAATTCAGCGTTGTAGTCCTGGTAGAGCTCGCGGGTGGGGTCGTAAGACACGTTGAGCAGTTCGTAATCCTTGGCAACAGCGGAACCGGCAAACACGGCACTGGCCAGTGCTGCCAGGGCATAACGGCGAATCGACGACATAGAAGGCTCCTGAAATTCTTGGGTGTTGGCTTTTTTCTTATAGTTGCGGGTCTTGCAATCGAATCGCCGGTGTTGCTCAGCTCGGTTTGTTGCCCGGGTTCTGCAAACGGAATTTCTCTTTGCGTTCGATTTGTACTACCTGGGCGTTGTGCACAGTGATTTCCACCGCGCCAAACCGCAGATCGCGCAGGGCGCTCTGGATCTCGCGCAAAATGGCTGCTTCGTCCTGGCCGTCAACGCTACGTAGAGATGCGCTCATGGTCGTGCTCCTGAAATGAGAAGTGCCTCGCAGTGGCGGCACTGCTTGCGGCGTGAGGGCGATAGTAGATAAGCGCGGATATTCTTAAAAATACTATTTAAGAATGTTTATATAACCAGAAAGAATTTTCTGATGGGACGAGGGGTTGCGAGGGGTTTGGCGGGACGACCCGTGAAATAAAGCCGTGTGGAGATCCAAATGTGGGAGCGGGCTTGCTCGCGAAGGCGGTGGGTCAGTGACAGATTTGCTGACTGACCCACCGCCTTCGCGAGCAAGCCCGCTCCCACATTTTGGCCCTGTTTGAAATCAGGACAGGCGGTGGTTAACGAATGGTCGGCGCCCTCGCCCAATCCAGCTCACTGGCCGGCATCGGCCGACCAAACCAGTACCCCTGGCCCAGGTCACAGCGCTGTTCCAATAGAAACCGCGCCTGCTCAACCTGCTCGATGCCCTCGGCATGCACCTGCATGCCCATGCTCTGAGCCAACGCGATCACTACCCGCACAATCGCCGCAT
The DNA here is from genome assembly GCF_037094675.1 of Pseudomonas sp. KK18. Lineage (NCBI taxonomy): Bacteria > Pseudomonadati > Pseudomonadota > Gammaproteobacteria > Pseudomonadales > Pseudomonadaceae > Pseudomonas > Pseudomonas sp. KK18. The sequence continues at coordinate 236,619 of NZ_CP146605.1, read as the reverse complement.
CGTCTTCATCCCATGGCAACCCGGCGACAAAACCCTGGTCGATCTTGAGCTTCTGCACCGGCAAGCGCTTGAGCCGCAGCAGCGATGAATAACCGGTGCCAAAGTCGTCGATAGCCAGGCGCAAGCCGAGCTCACGCAGGCGATGCATTTGCTCAAGGGCGACTTCCGGGTCCTCCATCACCGCGCTTTCGGTGACTTCCAGCTCTAAAAGCGCCGGATCCAGCCCCGTGTCGTGCAGCACCTTGGCCACTTGCTCATACAGCTCACGCCGGGCAAACAGGCGGCTGGACACATTCACCGCGAGAAACGTCAACGGTGCACCGTCTGCCAGCCACTGGCACATCTGGCGACAGGCCTGGTCCATGACCCAGGCGTCGATGTCGGCAATCAGTCCGGTGCGCTCGGCAATCGGGATGAATTCCCCCGGCGGCACCAGCCCGCGCTCCGGGTGCTGCCAGCGCACCAGGGCTTCGACGCCGATCATTCGGCTGTCTTGCAGGTCGTGCACTGGCTGGTAGTAAACCCGCAGCTCCTGCTGATCCAGCGCGCGGCGCAGTTCACCGGCCATTTCCACGCGGTGCTGGGCGTGGGCGGTAAGTTCTTCGGTGTACAAGGCATAGCCTTCGCGGCCGGCGCTCTTGGCCTTGAACAACGCGGAGTCGGCGTTGCGCAGCAGTTGCTCGGCGCTCAGCGCGTCGCTGGGGAACAGGCTGATCCCGATGCTCACGCTGATAAACAGTTGATGGCCGTCGAAGATGACCGGTTCTTTCATCGCGTCGAGAATACGTTGCGCCAGGGCGGCGGCCTGGCCCACCTGTGGACAACTTTCCGCCAGCACCGCGAACTCGTCGCCGCCCAGGCGCGCCAGGGTCACGCCGGGGCCGAACAGGCCTTGCAGGCGCTCGCCGACGGCCTTGAGCAACTGGTCGCCGACGTTATGGCCGAGGCTGTCGTTGATGATCTTGAAATGGTCGAGGTCGAGCAGCAGCAAGGCACAGCCACGTTTATGGATCTGCGCGGAGGCCAGGGCCTGTTCGGCACGATCGGTGAACAGCAGGCGGTTGGGCAGGTCGGTCAGCGGGTCGTGATGGGCCAGGTGCGCCAACTCGCTCTCGGAGTGCTTGATGGCGCTGATATCGGAGAACACCGCGACGTAGTGGCTGATATGGCCCTGCTCATCACGGATCACCCGGATGGTCTGCCACTGTGGGTAGATTTCGCCGCTTTTACGGCGGTTCCAGATTTCACCGCTCCATTCACCGTCACGTTCCAGCGTCTCGAACATCGCCTGGTAGAAACTGGCCGAGTGGCGCCCGGACTTGAACAGGCTCGGCTGGTGCCCCAGCACGTCTTCGCACTGGTAGCCGGTGATTTCGATAAAGGCCCGGTTGACGTGAACAATCAGCCCCAGAGCATCGGTGACCAGCACCCCTTCGCGGGTGCAATCGAACACGGCGGCGGCCTGGCGCAGGCGCTCGCGGTTTTCCTTCAGTGGCTGCTGGATCAGGTTGGCCCGGGCAAAGTGTGCGCAGAGCAGGTAGATCGCCAGGGCACTGAGGCTGACCCACAGGTAACCGCGTATCTGAAGCCAGCGGCCCAGCTCCACGGGTTCATCGATAAAGTTGATCAATACCTGATGGCTGAGCTGAATCCACACAATCGAAACCAGCAGGTACATCAGCCCGGCACGCAGGGCACCTCGGTATGAAAACAGCATATGTTCAGTAATCCTTACTAAAAAACCAGATTCGCCCTACAAAGGTTACGGATTATAGAATAAGAAACATCCAGTCACTCCTATCTGAAAGGGCGGCTGGTTTTATCTGTAGGCTTAGTGATAATGCGCAAGCTGGTTTTTTCTTTATCTGAGGGCCATACAGCCTATGTGGTACAACGGTTTTCTTGACTTGTCGGCCTGGCAACTGGTGGCAGTCACTCTGTTGATGACCCACGTGACCATTGTCGGGGTCACGGTCTATCTGCACCGCTATTCAGCCCACCGCTCCCTGGAGCTCAATGCTGGCCTGAAACACTTCTTCCGCTTCTGGCTGTGGCTCACCACGGCGCAGAACACCCGCGAGTGGACCGCTATCCACCGCAAACACCACGCCAAGTGCGAAACCGTCGACGATCCCCACAGCCCGGTGATCAAGGGCCTGTCCACCGTGCTGCGCAAAGGTGCCGAGCTGTATCGCGCCGAAGCCGAGAACCCCGAGACCCTGCGCATCTACGGCAAGAACTGCCCGGAAGACTGGATCGAGCGCAAGCTCTACACCCCGTACCCGCTGCTGGGCGTGGCGATCATGGGCGTGATCGACCTGCTGCTGTTCGGCACCATCGGCATCACCATCTGGGCCATCCAGATGATGTGGATCCCGTTCTGGGCTGCCGGCGTAATCAACGGCCTGGGTCATGCCATCGGCTACCGCAACTTCGAATGCCGCGACGCGGCGACCAACCTGATTCCCTGGGGCATCATCGTGGGTGGCGAAGAACTGCATAACAACCACCACACCTACCCCAACTCCGCCAAGCTGTCGGTGAAGAAGTGGGAGTTCGACCTGGGCTGGGCCTGGATCAAAGTGTTCAGCTTCCTGCGCCTGGCCAAGGTGCAACGGGTCGCGCCGATCGCTCACCGGGTCGAAGGCAAGGGCAGCCTGGACATGGATACCGCGATGGCGATCCTCAACAACCGCTTCCAGATCATGGCCCAGTACCGCAAGTTGGTGATTGGCCCGCTGGTCAAGCAGGAACTGGAAAAGGTCGATCACTCGGTGCGCCACCAATTCCATCGCGCCAAGCGCCTGTTGTCGCGGGAGACCAGCCTGCTGGATGACCGCCACCATGTGCGCATCCAGAGCATGCTGGAACACAGCCAGGCTTTGAAAGTGATCTACGAGAAGCGCCTGGCGCTGCAACAGATCTGGCTGAAAACCAGCACCAACGGCCACGACATGCTGGCGGCGATCAAGGAATGGGTGCACGAGGCCGAGGCGAGCGGGATTCAATCACTGCGGGACTTTGCCCATCAGCTGAAGACCTATTCGCTGCGGCCTGCCGCGGCCTGATACGGCTGTAGCGAGCCGATTTTTTGTGGCAAGGGAGCTTCTGTGGCGAGGGAGCTTGCTCCCGCTGGAGTGCGCAGCGCTCCCAAGATTTTGGGGCCGCTACGCAGCCCAGCGGGAGCAAGCTCCCTCGCCACAACAAGCTCCTTCCCCACAGCAGCTCCTTCCCGACAGCAGCCCCCTCCCCACCGCAACTCCTTCCCCACAGCAAGCCCCTCCCCCCAACAAACTCGCTCCTACATGTTTCTGGCGCCATTTCTTGGTCGCCTCTAATCGGCGCTGATAACGGAACTTCGCAGCAAATTCCCCCTCTCAATCAACACTTCGCCATCCCGGCGGCCCTTGTTGTGACCGCTGCCCAACCCCGCGGCCTGCCCAGAGAGAGTTGTGCCGATGGTCCACGAAAAGACCTTCACCGACACCCCCGTCCTCGAACAGCCACGACCGGCAGCCGCCGCTACGTTGCTGGCCCTGATGCATGCCCAGGGCGAAGTGGAACGGCTGAGTGAACGCGAGCAACTGCTGAGTTCGCTGTTGGTCAGTGTGAATGCCGTGCTCTGGGCAATCGAGTGGGACACTCGCCGCGTGCTGTACGTCAGCCCGGCCTATGAGCGGGTTTTCGGACGTACGGCGGGCATGTTGTTGACCGACTATCGGGAATGGCGCAACAGCATCCACCCCGAAGACCTCGACTACGCCGAGCACAGCCTGGCCCAGGTGCTGCACAGCGGCGCCGTGGAAGACCGCGAGTACCGCATCATCACCGCCGACGGGCAGATCCGCTGGCTCAGCGACAAGTGTTACATCAACCAGCAGGCCGAGCCCGGCCAGCCGGTGATCGTGGTAGGCATAGCCGAAGACATCACCGAAAAGAAGCAGTTGGAGCTCGAGCTGCACCGCCTGGCCACCACCGATGTGCTGACCCGCAGCAGCAATCGCCGGCATTTCTTCGAGTGCGCCCACCACGAGTTTGAACGCGCCTGCCTGCAAGGCACGCCCCTGGCGTTCCTGTTGCTGGACATCGATGACTTCAAGGTGGTGAACGACACCTACGGCCACCTGGAAGGCGATCAGGTGTTGCAGCGTATCGCCGAGAGCGGTCGGGGAGTTCTGCGCCGTGGCGACCTGTTCGGGCGCATTGGCGGCGAAGAGTTCGCCGCCATACTGCCCGGTTGTGCCCCGGAGATGGCAATGCAGGTGGCCGAACGCCTGGGGCACGAGATTGCGCAGCTGAGCTTCAGCCACGACGGTGAGAGCTTTGCGGTCACCGTCAGCCAGGGCCTGGCCAGCCTGACCGCCGAGGACGCCAACGTGGACAGCCTGTTTGCCCGCGCTGACGCGGCCATGTACGAGGCCAAGCGCCAGGGCAAAAACCGCGTGCTCCCCGGCTGACGCTACACGATGACCTGTGGGAGCCGGGCTTGCCCGCGATGCAGGCACCTCGGTGTGTCAGTTGTACCGGGATGATGCTATTGCAGGCAAGCCAGCTCCCACACTGGCCCGCATCGCCTGCTAGGTTTTGCGCATACGCGTCAACTCCGGCAAACCCACCTTGAGCAAGCGTGCCGTCTTGCCTTTCGCCAATGCCTCGACGCCTTCATGCTCGGTCAGCCGCGCCAGTTGCGCCGCCAGGTTCATCACCAGCGCTTCGCGGGAATACACCCCGCCCTCCAGCGAATAAATCGCCGCGATCAACTGGCGCAACTCCAGCGGCAGGCGCCAGCGTGTGCGCAGTGCCGAGCCATAGGCCGCACCGAAGGTGTAGAGGGACTCGCCAATCGCTTCATCATCCAGTTCGCCACCGCCCAGCAGCCAGTCTTGCAGGCACCGCAGCAAGGCCAGGTCGCCAAGGCGATGGAGGATCCCGGCGCTGTAGCAGCGCTCGTGATCCAGGTCGAGCATGCGCGCCAGGCTGCGGGCGTAGTCAGCGGTGCGCTGGGACAGCTGCCAATGACGCTCGGCGTAATCCACAAGGCTCGGGTCGCTCAGTACCACGTTGTGCTTGAGGGCGAGCCCCAGGATCAGGTTCATGCTCTGCCCCGCCGCCAGCTTGTGCAGGGCCATGCCCAGGGTCTGTACCGGCGAACCGTGATGGCCGGCGCTGTTGGCGGCGGCGATCAACACGGCAGTAATCTGCGGGTCCATGCGCACCTGCTCTTCCAGGCGCTTGAGGTCCAGGCCCTCCGGCTCCAGGCTATGTTGCACCGCAGCCTGCACGTCGACCCGCAGCGGCGCGCCGTCTGAGGCTTCCCGGCGGCGCTCCAGAAACACCGGCAAGGTCATGCCCGGCGCCAGGGCCGGGACTTCGCAATACACCGTCTCACCTTCGTTCAGCAGCAAGTCCTGCAGGCGCTGGGTCAGGCTTTCCATGTTCAGGGGTTTGGTCAGGTACGCGGTCGGTGCCAGCGGCAAGGCTTCGCGCACACTGGCGCTGTCGTTGCGGGTACTCAGCAGGATAAACGGCAACAGCGGCGTACGCCGTTGCAGGCGCACACTGCGCAGCAGGCTCAGGCCATCGACGCCGGGCAGCTCCCAATCGGCAATGATCAGGTCATAGGGTTTGTCACGCAGCAACTCGGTGGCCCGCTGGCCATCGGCACACACATCCAGCCGTGCGTCACAGCGCACATTCAGCAACACCTGCTTGAGCAGATCTCGGGACCAAGGGTCGGCCTCGGCAATCAACACACGGGGTACAGCCGGTAAATCAACAGCAGTCATCCAGCACGCTCCATCGGCAATACCAGCACCTTAGACAAAGGAGCCGCCTGCGTACAATGAACAACGGCTGAATACCGTTCATCGGGCACAAAAAAACCCGCCTAAGCGGGTTTTTTGTCGATCAGGTCAACTTTTGATCACAGCTCGGAGAAGCACTCTTCGATGATCGCCAGGCCTTTGTCCAACTGCTCGTCCGGCGAAGTCAGCGGAACCAGCACGCGCAACACGTTGCCGTAGGTGCCGCAGGACAGCAGGATCAAGCCCTTGTCACGCGCCTTGGCCACCACGGAAGCGACAGCAGCGGCGTTCGGCTTGTGGCTGTCGCCATTTTCGAACAGCTCGACCGCAATCATCGCGCCCAGGGCACGCACTTCGCCGATCACCGGGTACTTGGCCTGGATCGCTTTCAGACCGGTCACCAGGCGCTCGCCCACAGCCTTGCAGCGGTCCAGCAGGTGCTCTTCTTCGAACACTTCCATCACGGCCAGGGCCGCGGCGCAAGCGATCGGGCTGCCAGCGTAGGTGCCGCCCAGGCCGCCCGGAGCAATGGCGTCCATGTATTCAGCCTTGCCGCACACACCGGCCAGCGGGAAGCCGCCTGCGATGGATTTGGCGAAGGTGGTCAGGTCGGCGGCAACGCCCATCTGTTCCATGGCGAAGAAAGTACCGGTACGGCCGGCACCGGTTTGCACTTCGTCGGCGATCAGCAGGATGCCGTGCTTGTCGCACAGTTCGCGCAGGCGCTTCATGAAGGATTTAGGCGCGACGTAGAAACCGCCTTCGCCCTGCACCGGCTCGATGATGATGGCAGCGATATCACGCGGCTCGGCATCGTTCTTGAAGATGCGTTCGATGCTGGCGATGGAGTCGTCATCGCTCACACCGTGCAGTTCGTTCGGGAACAGCGCGCGGAACACGCCGCCTGGCATCAGGCCCATGCCGGCCGAGTACGGCACGACTTTGCCGGTGAGGCCCAGGGTCATCATGGTGCGACCGTGGTAGGCGCCGGTGAACGCGATCACGCCGGCACGGCCAGTGGCGGCGCGGGCGATCTTCACGGCGTTCTCTACCGCTTCGGAACCGGTGGTGACCAGCAGGGTTTTCTTGGCGAAATCACCCGGCACCTTGGCGTTAACTTTTTCGCACAGCTCAACGTACGGCTCGTAGGCCAGTACCTGGAAGCAGGTGTGAGTCAGCTTGTTCAGCTGTTCGGTCACGGCGGCGATGATTTTCGGGTGCACGTGGCCGGTGTTCAGCACGGCGATACCGCCGGCGAAGTCGATGAACTCGCGACCTTCAACGTCGGTCACGGTGGCGTTCTTCGCCGACTCGGCGAAGATCGGGTGAATCTGGCCAACACCGCGTGGTACAGCGGCTTCGCGGCGTTTCATCAGGGATGCGTTGGTCTTGCTCATAAAGTCCTCATTCGCCACTCATCGGGTGGCGTGGTCCAAGGAATACGTGGCGGGGAGGCAACTACGGCAGCATGCGATGATCGACTGCCACAGCTTTCCCGGCCACTACGAATATCGGGTGAAACACGCAAAGGGACAGCGCTCTCGTGCCCTTTGCGTTTGCAACAATGCCTTGCCGGGCTTAGATGCCCAGGCAGAGGTATTTGATTTCCAGGTAGTCCTCGATCCCGTACTTGGAGCCTTCACGGCCCAGGCCCGAAGCCTTGATGCCGCCGAACGGCGCCACTTCGTTGGAGATCAACCCGGTGTTGACGCCGACCATGCCGTATTCCAGGGCTTCAGCCACACGGAACACACGGCCCAGGTCGCGGGCATAGAAGTAGGAAGCCAGGCCGAACTCGGTGTCGTTGGACATCGCGATCACTTCGGCTTCGTCTTTGAAGCGGAACAGCGGCGCCAGTGGGCCGAAGGTTTCTTCCTTGGCCACGGCAGCATCTTTCGGCACGTTGACCAGGATGGTCGGCTCGAAGAAGTTGCCTTCCATCACCTTGCCGCCAGCCAACAGGGTCGCGCCTTTGCTCAGGGCATCAGCGATGTGCTCCTGCACCTTGGCCACCGCCTTCTCGTCGATCAGCGGGCCGGTGGTGGTGCCCTCTTCCAGACCGTTGCCGATCTTCAGCTTGGCCACTGCCACTTTCAGTTTCTCGGCGAACGCGTCGTACACCGAATCCTGGATGTACAGGCGGTTGGCGCAGACGCAGGTCTGGCCGTTGTTGCGGTACTTGGAAATGATCGCGCCTTCGACGGCCTTATCCAGGTCTGCGTCGTCGAACACGATAAACGGCGCGTTACCGCCCAGTTCCAGGGAAACCTTCTTGATGTCCTTGGCGCATTCGGCCATCAGCTGGCGACCGATTTCGGTGGAGCCGGTGAAGGACAACTTACGCACGATCGGGTTGCTGGTCAGCTCGCTGCCGATATCGCCGGCGCTGCCGGAGACCACGCTGAACACGCCTTTCGGAATGCCGGCACGCTGGGCCAGCTCGGCCAGGGCGAACGCGGAGAACGGGGTTTGCGATGCAGGCTTGAGCACCATGGTGCAACCGGCAGCCAGGGCCGGGCCGGCTTTACGGGTGATCATCGCGGCCGGGAAGTTCCACGGCGTGATGGCAGCGGTAACGCCGATTGGTTGCTTGATCACGATCAGGCGCTTGTCCGGCTGGTGGCCGGGAATCACATCACCGTAGACGCGCTTGGCTTCTTCGGCGAACCACTCGATGAACGAGGCGGCATAGACGATTTCGCCCTTGGCTTCGGCCAGCGGCTTGCCTTGTTCCAGGGTCATCAGGCGAGCCAGGTCATCCTGGTTCTCGATGATCAGCTCGAACCAGCGGCGCAGCTTGTTGGCGCGGTCCTTGGCGGTAAGTGCACGCCAGGCCGGCAGGGCCTTGTCAGCTGCTTCAATGGCGCGACGGGTTTCGGCGGCGCCCATTTTTGGCACGGTACCGAGGATTTCGCCGGTAGCGGGGTTGTTGACCTTGATCGTTTGACCGTTGTCCGCATCGACCCAAGCGCCATCAATAAAGGCTTGCTGGCGGAACAACTGGGTGTCTTTGAGCTGCATGTCGGCTTTCCTTAACAGCACCGCGCACGCGCGGAGCGAATTAGAGTTGTTGAAAGGCGCCTTGAGGGCTGCCGTCAGGGAAATCATTCACTGGGCGCAAGCACGTAAATAGCGCACGAAAGGACAAATGTGCGGTTCAGCACCCAGGCAGGAGCGTTTGAAATCTCAAACGAATCCTAGGATCAATGGGGGTGCAGGGCAATAGTCTGTTCGAAAAAAAGAACGAAAACGGCGCATTTGCTCGATTTTTCTGATCAGCGTGTTTCGGGCGAGTTCCGCCCTATTGCGCCGAGACGCCCGGCACAGGGCGTCAGCGGCGCGTATTCCTACCGGTGGCCGGGCGAAAAGCGGCATGGACGCCCAAGGTCGACATGGGTATGATGTCGCCCGCACAAGCATCCGTAGCTCAGCTGGATAGAGTACTGCCCTCCGAAGGCAGGGGTCGTGGGTTCGAATCCCGCCGGGTGCACCAAAATGATGTTTCTGGTTGTCTCCTGATGACTACGAAACGCCCCGCAAAGCCCGCCCTGTGCGGGCTTTGTTGTTTCTGCTTGTCTATAGTCATCTCCCCTCATACTTCAGCTGTGTGTATCCCTCGGTGTATCCTTGGCCATATCTAGAACCGAGGGGATACACGAGCGTGAAACGGTCAGAAATCAAACGCAGGCCGCTCAGTGACACCGCGCTAGCAAGCATCGAACCCGAGACCAGGGAATATCGCGAGCTCGACGGCAGCGGCCTCTATCTGCGCGTTAACCGGATGGCCAGAAATCCTGGCAACTTCGATACTAAAACCAAGCGGGCAAGTGGAGCTGGCTTGGCTTAGGCGGCTACCCGGAGGTCAGTGGTGCGCTGGCCAGGAAAAAGGCCGCCGAGTACCGCAAGGAAATAGCCAACGGCGGCGACCCTATCGCTGCACGCAAAGCCCGCAAGGCGGCTGAACTCGAAGCGGCAACAAACACGTTCGAGATCCTGGCTCGCGAGTGGATCGAAATTCGCAGCCCTGGCTGGGAAGCCAGCACCGCAAAACGCGCAGTCGGCGCTCTACAGCTCCACGTCTTCCCCGTTTTCGGCAAAAGACCGTATGCAGAGATAACGCCCAAGCAATGGATGGACTTTCTACAAACACTTGAGCGAAAGGGAATCCTTGAACAAATGAGCCGCGTTCGCCGCTCCTGCAAGGAAATCTAAGATCTGGCGAGAGTGACAGGCAGAGCCATTCACAATCCGCTGGAAGGCCTTAGTCGTTTCCTGCAATCCAAGCCAGCCGAGAACTACGCCCACGTCACGGCGAAAGAGCTTCCTGAACTGCTCCGCGCCATCCGCACATATCCTCACGCTTTAGATCTGCGCCTTGGCCTGCACCTATTGACGCTGACCGGCGTGCGGCCAAGCGAGCTACGTGAGGCGCCTTGGTCGGAGTTTGACCTTGAAAACGCACTTTGGAGCATTCCGGCTGCCCGCATGAAAAATCGCCGCGACCATCTAGTACCTCTGTCAAAGCAGGCGGTTACCTGTCTATACGCGAGCGCTTTGAAGGCTTGAGAGCGCGAGAAGAAAAACACCGCAAAACAGCCGGCGCGGCCGAACAGCAAGCGATGCTAGATGGAGCTACCTGGCGGAAGCTTTTCCGGGAAAGCGATGGCGTGCTGACCAAAGATATTCGCAACTTCAAGCGCCAGGAACTGGACAGCCGCGAATTGGCATTGGAGTACGCTTGCCTGGCCGGCGAACTGCAACCGGCAATGGAGTTGTGCCAGATAGATACCTATGAAGCCCGTGAGCGCTATCTGAGTAGTCGCGAGACGGCGTTTGCGCTCTATGGCGATCATTGCCTCACCACCTCTGCGACCGCTCTTTTCGCACTGCCCGAAGCAGAAGCGTTTCTTAAAGCATTACAGCGTAAAAAGCTCATCATCCAACGGGATATAGAGAAGGATGCGTTCTATCAAGAGGCGACGTTTAGCGACGAAAAAAAGGCCGTCAGCAGCGAGGAAGCACGACGCCTAGGAGAAGCCTTGTTCGGTTTTATTGATCGAGCAAGTGCTGCGTTATCCGTCGATGACAATGCCGTGTGGCAGGCGCTTTCTATCGTTCCGCGTGACGATTTCACCACCGGCGAGAAAGAGTTGAAGAGCCCGATCTATCGAGCGCGCCGCCGTTCGGAGTTGAATGCAATGATTGAGCAACACACTCAAACGCAAACGTCCTGAATTCGATCCACACACAGCATGCAAGCCGCCTTAGGGCGGCTTTTTCGTTTTCGATGAGATTCCCCACTAGCGCAATGGAAGTGCTGGCCATGGCGCCAGTTGAGCTCCTGAGAGCCAATTTCTGGATGGTCCCACTGGTCGAGCTCCCGGCGCTGGATGGCGAGCCTCCACCCCGGCGCGCGCTGTTGTCCCCCCACCACACCTGCGGTCTAAACAGACCGAAAACTCTGCAGGCCTGCATTGGCGTACAGCTCAGCCTGGCCAGGGGCGAACGCCTGTCCACTGGCTCCTGAAAAACCTGCAAATCCCTGCACCGGCAACGCTGCAGCGGCAGATTGGCACCTCTAGTTAGTCGCACTCACGCAAAGTCAAAAAAAATTTTATAAAGAAGGGCTCTGCGAGTCTTGAGGCTGCCTCAGAGTGCTTAACAGGGCACTCACATTGGCAAGCTTTACAGAAATTCAAAATCAATTGGCACAAACCTGCCAAGACCTTGACATATTCAGCATTTTGATTAACATCACTGCCAAACGATTTTCAGCTGTATGTAAAGGAAATATCCAAAATGCAGGTTAGCTCAGAAGACATCATCGCGTTAATAGAAGCATCTCTCGAAGCTAACTATTCAAATGTCCGAACTGCTAGCAACAAGATTGCCAAGTGCATAAGCAACTATGATTTAGAATCAGCGCAAAAGATAAAGTCGATATTAAGAAAGAGAGGGGTACCTCTTCAAAGTTCAGGCTATATGGAGAGCCTCCCTGTAGACATGAAGTCCCGGGCGCCGCTATTAGAAGAGGCTCAATGGCCGGTTAGTCCGTTATTTTTAAATAGCGAAGCAAAAAATGTTTTTCAAACCTTTATAGCAGACGTAGTAAATATCGAAGAACTTATATCCCACGGTTTAGCAGGCCGATTAAACCTTTTGCTGTCTGGTCCACCAGGGACAGGAAAAACGCTTGTTGCAGGACATATTGCAGCTCAGCTCAACCGCCCGTTATATATCGTTAGACTTGACTCTGTAATATCCTCATTGCTCGGAGATACTGCAAAAAACCTTCGACAAATCTTCGATTTCGCTCCAAAGAAAAATGCCATATTGTTTTTGGACGAGGTTGATGCGGTTGCGAAACTTAGGGATGATCGACATGAACTCGGTGAACTCAAGCGAGTAGTTAATACGCTAATCCAAGGTTTAGACTCACTTGACGACCATGCAGTAGTTATTGCTGCTACAAACCATTCAGGCCTTCTAGATCCGGCGATCTGGAGAAGATTCCCCTACAAAATAAACTTTCAAACTCCAGACTATGACTTACGACAAAATCTCTGGAGCCACTTTTTATTCTTGGACAGCGGGGATGAAAGTATAACAGCGCTATTGGCAAAGTTATCTGAGGGACTAAGTGGTGCAGACATTGAAAGCATCTCGATCGCAACACGAAGAAAATGCGTGCTAACGAAAATGGATATCAATATCGGTTCGGTAGTAAGCGCTGTAATTGCGAGCTCACTTGGGAACACGGCAACCCCTACTAATGGCGAGCTTTCTACAGTCGAAAAAAAGAGTATAACGAACCTGCTGCATCGAACACACGGTGTCACTCAGGTGGATTTGGCAAGAATACTCAACACCAGCAGACAAACTATATCAAGTTATTTAAAGGATTAAGAAAATGGCCGAAGGCAATGGAAAAAGACTAATAAACCCCGTTCTAACCTTCCTTAAAAGGCCTGCCCCGGCTCCTATTAAAGGAGGAGGTAAGAACGAGAAGGACATTCGCCAAAGTAGGCTTGCTACACAACGGAAAAAGCTTTCAGAATCTTTTGATGGATTCATGCTAGAAGCAAAAAAAATAAAAACACATGGAAACAAAACCCATATTATTGCTCGTATGTTTAGTGATTCACACGCATCCACCTGGACCCCGAAAGATATATTTTCAAGCCAGTTTGGTTGTCGAATTGTCGCGCCCGCCTTTGACGGATATCTTATAGAGAGTGATATCGACGCCTTTGAATTGATGGCAAACCGTATAAAAACCGCGAAAACTATAGTTGATCGTGTAGATATATCTCGTGTGGAGTCGATCAACTTATTTGATATAGCAGAAACGTTTCGCGGTCAAAACATTCAAGAGATATGGAAATCTGAAAGCAACGAAAGCTCAAAGCAATTCAGCTTCTGGCTATTACCGTACTCTGAACAATCAGCCAGGGTATCCGTTGTCTCCGAAATCATAGAGCTTTATAAAAATAAAAAAATATCTTTCGGAGATGAAAAATATTCAAATCTCTTCAACTCCGCCACACCCGATGTGCCACTTGGGGAGTATATAGATCCGGTACTTACAAGAGCATGCCAAGAATACTTACACTCCGGCATCGCTTCCTTTTCTGCCGAGGTAAACTCGATTGAATCGCTTCAGGAAATCGCCGCATCAGGGACAACGTATCGAATAGAGCCTGTTTCAGGCATAACTTCTAACTCTACTCCTCCAGGCCAAGGGGAAGAGCCAGATCTTTCGAGTATTTCCCCAGACGATTTGCCTATTGTAGTGGTGGTTGATGGCGGGCGCTCGGCACTCAGCTATGAGCCTTTCGAATACTGGATAGCGCCCCCACTCATTGACGATTACACAGCAAATAGAATCCATGGCAATCAAATTACCTCTCTAGTTTGCAACGGTCATGCCTGGAATAATAACTTAACACTTCCAGAGCTAAATTGTCGGTTTGCTACAGTGCAGGCAATTGCTAAAAATGGAACCGCAAAACAACCTACGCAAAATCAGTTCCTCTCCTACCTTAGAGATGTAGCCTCTGCAACCAGCAGCTTTGCAAAAGTATGGAACTTATCTTTCAACGAAATAGCTCCCTCAGCCAACTCTAAAGAAATTAGTTTTTTAGGGCACGAAATCAATAAAATTGCACGAGAGTTTGGAATACTTCCTATAATTTCCATTGGAAATTCGTCTATTTCAAACAAATCAAAACTGTGCCCTCCAGCCGATTGCGAAGGTGCACTAACTGTAAGTGGCCGCACCGCCAGCACTGCAGGTGCTCCTTCAGCCGCATGCTCCTTGAGCTTAAAGGGTCCTGCTCCGGCAGGAATGAAAAAGCCAGATCTTTCATGGTTTTCGAGCCTTAGAATGATAGGCGGCGTAACTAATACTGGTACTAGTTACAGCACTACGTTAATTTCTTCACTTGCGGCACATACTTTTGCCAACTTGAAAAATCCAACGCCCGACCTAGTACGTGCGCTTTTAATCAATTGCTCGGAACGAGATGACCACTGCCACGAGTTGGGTTGGGGCACCCCGTGGACTCCTGAAACGATGCCATGGGTTTGCAAAGATGGCTCAGTGACATTGGCCTGGGTGTCCAGATTGAAAGCCGGCAGCAGCTATTACTGGAACGACATTCCCGTGCCTCCCGAGATGATGGTCAACGGGAAGCTCACCGGTAGAGCGTCTCTTACAGCAATCATTAAACCTCTTGTATCTGGTCTTGGTGGTGTTAATTACTTTGCCACACGCCTACAGGTAGCTCTTCAAGCGAAAGGTCCAAACGGCAAGATCGTGAACCTTTTGGGATCGATGCAAGAAGCTAAGGTTAAAGAAGAAAATGCGAGGAAGGATTTATCTAAGTGGAGTCCTATAAGGAGGCATGCAAAACCATTCTCAGGAAGGTCTATCCAGCCTGGCTCGATGAGGCTTAATGCTCGCGTCTTCACCAGAGACCTCTATCAATTTGGCCTCAACGACCATCACGAATTGCCAGAGCAAGAAATAGCATTTGTACTTACGTTTCAAGCTCCAGAAGATGCACCAAGTATTTATAACTCCATGGTGGGTAAGCTCACGGGATTCGTAGAAAACGCGACGCATTTGGAAACGGATATCGAAGTGGGCCATTGATACCAGAAAGCTCGCTGCGAAAGAACAGCCTGTATCCCGACCTGTATCCCTGATGAAGAAGCTGAATAATTATTCTATGTAAATCATCAGGTTATACATCCGGTTATAGGCCCGTCGGGGCACCAGATACAGATGAAAAAGCCCCAGGTCGAAAGGCCTGGGGCTTTTTTGTGGGCGCAAGATAAGGAGGAAGATGCAAATAAAGTAACAGTTTTCTGGCTGACCATAAGTTCCTCGAACAGCAAAGTGAAAGCCCGAGTGACGCCACACATAGAAGGGCGGGCGCTTGCATCGATTTCAAGCTGGAGGGACTCGCACATGCCTAAAGTGATGCACCAATGATCCAGGGTTACCCTAAGCCTTGGCAGAGCTACCAGGACCAACTTGAGATATTGATAGCCCGCGGAATGATCGTTACAGACCGATCTAAAGCCTTGGAGTATCTGGAGCGCATTGGCTATTACCGCCTCAGCGGCTACTGGTTCGCCTTTCGTGAGCGTACCGAGCTGTGCTGCCCGCTTATTCAGCACAAAAACCAGAAACCGACCAAAACCAAACCGGGGCGGATCCCACTAGACATTTTCAAACCCGGCACCACATTCCAAAACGCAGTCGATCTTTATGTGTTTGATAAAAGACTTCGCCTGCTGGCCATGGATGCCCTGGAACGTATCGAAATCGCATTGAGGGTGGACATATCCCATGGGCTGGGCAAGCACGAAAAGTTTGCGTATCTAAAACCTGAGCTTTTCCATGAAAGTTTCTCCGCCCAGCTCGATGGCAAAACCGGGCTCACCAAACATCATGCCTGGGTAGGCAAACACGCCGCATTGATCAGCCGCTCGAACGAAGACTTTATCCGGCATAACAAGGAAAAATACGGCCTACCGCTGGCGGTCTGGGTGGCTTGCGAGGTTTGGGACTTCGGCACGTTGTCGACCCTTTATGCTGGCATGACTGAGGCGGATCAAGATGCCATATCTCAAGAGTACGGGATCAGCAATGGAAGGGTCTTCGCCAGTTGGCTGCGCAGCCTGAACTACCTGCGAAACGTATGCGCCCATCACAGTCGCCTGTGGAATCGGAACATCGTTGATCAGCCAAAACTGCCACCTGAGGAACAAGCTCCTGCACTGGCCGCATTCCATGATGATGCACACCGACGCGCGCGGCCTTTTATGCTCTTGTGTATCACCCACCACTTGATGAAGGTCATCAATCCGTCATCAAGCTGGGGACGACGGCTGAAAGCACTATTGGAGAATGACTTTCCAGACTTGTCCCACCTTGATCTGAATTTGGAGGGCATGGGAGTGGATCACCACTGGCAGGAGCGCGATTGGTAATCGAAAAAATCAAGGCAATAAAAAACCCCTGAGCAATTGCTGCACCGAAGCGCATCAACCGACAGGGGCCGTGTTGCGGATGATTATAAAGGCCGGAAGTCTCTCGTCAACCACCGGCTGGCGACCTCCACCTCAAGGATTTTTCAACGCCTCCAACCGCGCCGGCAGATCCTCCTTGGGAAAGCGCTTATGCAACTCCAACAGCTTCTCATCCGCCGCCTTCGCCTCTCCCGCCTGCCGCAACCGCAGGATTTCCTGCAGCCCTTGCTCCAATGACGGCAGCACAACAGCCGCGCGCTTGCTCATCTTCGCCACCGGCTCATCCGCCAGCGAGCCCGCGACTTCTGCCTGCACCTGAGGCGCACTGTCAGCCTGCGGAGCCACGGAGAATCGAGCCATCGGCGCGGCAGCCGGGGCCGGGCGGGCCAGTTCCTGCGGGGCGGCCGCGTAAGTGCCTGTGGATAACTCCGGCTGCGGCACCGGCGAGCGCGTGACCAAACCAATCATCAGGGCCACACCCGCGACGGTGGCAAACGCCATCTGCCAGCGCGGCCGTTGGCACGCCTGTAACCAGCGCTGCCACAGGCCGGGTTGCCGCACCGGTGCTTCACGGTGGGCGGTGGCCAGGATGAAGGCGTCCAGGGAAGCCGGCGGCTCGCCGCTGGTGTGTTGACGGAAATGCTCGATCAGCAGCTCGTCGTTCGAGTCCTGGGTATGTCGGGAGTCAGTCATGCGGGTACCTCCTCGGCCAGCAGTCGGCGCAGTTTCTGCTGGGCGTAACGCAAGCGGCTTTTTACCGTTTCCAGTGGGGCGCCGGTGAGCGCGGCGATTTGTGGCACTTCCAGCTCGCCATGCAGGCGCAGCAGGAACACTTCGCGCTGATCTTCGGGCAAGTCTTGCAACGCGCTGTCCAGGCGCGCCTGGTCGCGGCTCAGGCTCAGCAGTTGCTCAGGCCCGGCGCTGTCGTCGGGCTGGCCGTGAAGCTGCTCATCGTAGCTGTCGTGCAGCGGGTTGTGGATGCCGTGCTTGCGCCAGTGGTCGATCAGGCGGTTGCGGGCAATCTGGAACAGCCAGGTGCGAAAACTCGCCCGCCCCTGTGGCTCGCTGGTGCTGCGGATCAGGCTGAGCCAGGTGTCCTGGAACACTTCCTCGGCCAGTTCGGCCTTGTTGCTCAAGGACACGAGAAAACGGTACAGGCCCTGTCGATGCCGCGCGTACAGGGCCTCGAACGCTGCACCGTCGCCGCTGCGGTAGCGGGACAGCAAGGCTTCGTCGCTGGGTGAATCCATCAGGTGGCGCACTCCTTTGAGGTGGATCAGTGTCTGGCCGGGGCCTGGAGGCTCTGGGCCAATTCGACCAGTTGCACAAACTCGCCGCGCAAACCAAAAGGGTCGTCGCCCCGTGCGGAACGTGCCAGTGCGGCCGTGTCCTTGATACTCATGCTGCCAGTGTAGCGGCCATCACCCTTGAGTTGCTGGGCGAAGGCGGCCACGGCGGCAGAGAAGCGCAGGTCGTCGCTGGGTTTGCCGCTGTGCTGGTTGCTGATCGGGTGTTCGATCAGTCGGCTATCGCCGCCTTCCGCTGGTTTGTAGCGTACCCGCAACATCGCCAACTCATCAGTTTTACCGTCAGCCTTGGCCGCCGATGCGTAGCGCAGTGGCTCCAGCCAACCCTGTTCACCCTTCGGGACAATTTCATACAACGCGGTCACTGTATGCCCTGCACCGATTTCGCCGGCGTCGACCTTGTCGTTGTTGAAATCCTCACGCTTCAGGGCGCGGTTTTCATAGCCCAGCAATCGGTATTCACTGACCTGTGCCGGATTGAATTCCACTTGCAGTTTCACATCCCGGGCCACCACGGCGAGGGTTGAGCTGAGCTGGTCCACCAGCACTTTGCGGGCTTCGCGCAGGTTGTCGATATAGGCGTAGTTGCCATCACCGGCATCGGCCAGTTGTTCCATCAGGTGTTCGTTGTAGTTATCCACACCGAAGCCGAGGGTGGTCAGGGACACGCCGCTTTTGCGCTGGTCGACGGCCATTTGCTTGAGGCTGTCGAAGTCACTGACGCCCACGTTGAAGTCGCCATCGGTGGCCAGCAGGATGCGGTTGATGCCTTTGTCGATAAACCCTTCGCGGGCCATTTGGTAGGCCATTTCGATCCCCGACGCGCCTGCGGTGGAGCCGCCGGCGGTAAGTTGGTCGATGGCATTGCGGATCGTGGTTTTGTCGCGGCCCGAGGTGGGCTTGAGCACCACCCGCGATTCGCCGGCGTAGACCACCAGCGAGACGCGGTCCTGGTCGCGCAGTTGGTCCACCAGCAATTTCAGGGTGCTCTTGACCAGAGGCAGGCCTTCGCGGCGATTCATCGAGCCGGATACGTCCACCAGGAACACCAGGTTGGCCGGTGCCAGGTCTGCCACCGCGCGGTCCGAGGCCTTGATGCCGATGCGCAACAGTCGGGTGTGGGGGTTCCAGGGTGACGGTGCTACTTCAGTGGTCACGCCAAAGGGCGAGCCGTCGGTGGGCAAGGCGTAGTCATAAGGGAAGTAATTGACCATCTCCTCAAGTCGCACAGCACCTTCGGGCGGCAGGCTGCCTTGATTGAGGAAGCGTCGTACGTTGGCATAGCTGCCGGTGTCGACATCGACGCTGAAGGTGGAGACCGGTGTTTCGGCAACGCTGCGAATCGGGTTGTCCGGGAGGTTCTGATAGTGCTCCCGAGGCTCGGTCTGGTATTGCATGGCGATCGAGTCGTTCATGACCAATCGCGACGCCATCGGTGCAGGCGCAACCATCCGCTTGACCATGGCCCCCTGGACGCTGGCGGGCTCACTTTGCACCTCCACGACAGGCGCCGACTCAGCGGGCTTGGCCACGTCACGGGATGAAGAGAGCCCACACCCGGCAAGCGCCACCAGCAG
The DNA here is from genome assembly GCF_037094675.1 of Pseudomonas sp. KK18. Taxonomy (NCBI): domain Bacteria; kingdom Pseudomonadati; phylum Pseudomonadota; class Gammaproteobacteria; order Pseudomonadales; family Pseudomonadaceae; genus Pseudomonas; species Pseudomonas sp. KK18. Next base: position 217,389 of record NZ_CP146605.1, on the reverse strand, counting down.
GGTCACGGTGAAGCCTTGGGCGGCAGGGCGTAACAGCAGAAGAGGACGGGACATGGGCTGAACCTCGTGAATGAATGATCCGTTCACAAGGTCAGACGCAAGGGGCTGGCGATTCGGGTTAAAGCAACTTAGAGCGACGGAATATTTCCCGTCGCTGCCACAGTCGCCACCGGGACACGCTCGTTAGGCGCAGTTACGTCATACACATGCTGCTCACAGCCCTTCCCGATAATCACGAATTCCACCAGGTAAACCTTTTGCTTCTCAGGCTTGAAGGTCGAACTCATGGGGCCGCACTCATACACATAGGTTTTGACGAGGCCGACATAGTTGGCGTTGTAGACCCGTGACTCGCCGATCACTTCAAAGGGCTGCCCCGGGTCAGCCTGCACTTCCAACTGCGGGAAGCGTTTGGCGACGGCGCTGTTGCCCACTTCGTTCATCTTGGCGATCCAGCCGAATACCTTGCCACGGCCGGAATCCACCACCGTCCCGAGGATTTCCGGACGCTGATCTGCATCGGAACTACGGCGTACGGAGAACTGCACCGGATAGGTAAAACCGGTTGCCTTCATGATGACCTTGGCGTGTTCGGCGTCCACCTCGACCTTTTTCTGCTGCAACTGGACGCCGTCCGTCAGCAGGCTTGGCGAGGAGTTCCTGGCAGTGGAGTGGCAGCCGGCCAAGACCAGGGCGAGGATTAAGAGTGAGGTCTTTTTCATGGGTTACTTCCTTGAGCACATTTAAAAGTCTGGCTCGGGCTACGTGGGAGAACCGCAGCCCGATGCCGTTTTCTATCGGCCGTAATACTTAAAACGCGTACCGCGCCTTGAGCATGACCCCATCGGCATCAAAACCACTGCGGGCCTGGCGGGTGTAGCTGGCACCCACGGTAAAGTCCGACACCTGGTAGTTCACGCCGACACTGGCTTCATAGCTGTCACGCGCCACCGAAGCGCCGGTGACGGTGAACGCAGAACCGCCGAGCACATAGCTGGAGGTTTGTGCGACGCGATCACCCATCAGGTCGTGATACGCCATCAAGGTTGCTTCCGGCTGCAAGCTACCGGCACCCATGGGCAAGTTGCCCGCCAAGCGCACACCAGCGCCCAGCTCGCCCACTTCATAGCGTTGCGACTGGGTGCTCAGCGCGGCCGAGGAGCCCTTCTCGTTGAAACCGTCCATGCGCACGTTGGCGTAACGCGCTGCCACGCGCGGCTCGATCACCACGGCCTGCGACGGCTTGAAGCTGTAGCCGCCGATCACACTGGCAGACAGCACATTGCTGTCGTAACTGCCCTTGGCTGTGGTGCCGGCGATATGGCGTTTGCTGTCGTTGTCGTTATGGCCATAGCTGAGGCTGCCGTCGACAAACCAGTTTTGCAGCGACCAGTTGCCGTACAGCGACAGCGCATGGCCCTCCACATCGGTCTTGTTGCCGAGGTCGGAATGGATGTTGGAGTTAAGGTAGCTGTACGCCACGCCCAACGTGGTGGTGTCGTTCAAGCGCCCGTCCACACCCACGGCCATGCCGCTGCTGTTGGCCGAGTAGCCGTTGTTGCCGCCACGCCCGTCCTGGTCCATGTTGCTGCTCAGGCCCTGCACCCACACGCCGCCGGTTTGATGGCTTTCGCGCTGGTCGGTGAGGCGGTTGAAGATCGCGCCGTTGACCACGGTCTGGCCCGACAACGCCACGTCCAGGGCGCCGCGATTGACGTCCGGCTTGAGTTGTTCGCTGACCTGAGCAAGCTGCTGTGCTGTGCCGGCGTCAGCCAGGGTTTGGAACACTGGGTCGTTCTGATTGAGTCCGCTCAGTACGTCGTTTTTAAAGGTGTTCACCGCCGTCGCTGACGCAGCGCCGGCGCCCACCGCGGCGAGCTCCTGCTGCACTTGCTGGTTGTCTTTAACCGCCACCACGGCCTTGACCGTTTGCGCGTCGGCCGAGTAGCTCAGCACGTTCAGCAGAGAGGACGAGCTGGCCACAGACAGGCCATTGTCTTGCACGCTGGTGGCTTGCAACAGGGTGTACTGAGTGCCGTTGTTGGTGCTGGCGAAGTCGCCCGGTTTGGCGCTCACGGTCAGCTTCGAAGCCTGGGCGAAATTCGCTGCACCGTTGACGGTCAGGTACGGCGTGGTCGGCACTACGCTGTCGGCCAGGTGGATATCAATACCTGCGCCGCTAGCAACGTTGAGGTTGCCAGTGATCGCAGTACCGGGCGCCGACAGGTTCAGCGAGCCCGAGTTGACCGATACCGGCGCGATGATGCGGCTGCCGGTGAAATCGGCCTGGCCTGCGACATTCACCGCGCTCAAGTTGAGCAGGTCGCCGGTGATTTTGCCGCCGGTCCAATTCAGCGTGGCAAGGTTGGCGGCGTCGATGGCGATGCCGGCGTTACTGCGGATCTCGCCGGCTTGCTGGTTGATCTCGAACGCCGAGGTCTGGTCCGCGGCATCTACATGAATGGCTGTGCCATCGGCGCTGATCGTGCCGCGGTTAACGATGCCGCGCGCGCCGGTCGCGCTGTTCTGGGCAAAGGTTGCCCCGGCAAACTCGAAGGCATTGGCGTTGGTGCCCGTGGCCTCGACGGTGCCGGTGTTGAGGATGTAGTCGACCGAACCGTTTAGAAACATCACCGTCTTGGCGTCATTGCCGTTGGCAGAAAGCAGGCCGCTGTTTTCGATGCGCAGAGGGTTGGTGTCGGTTTCCACCTCGATGCCCCAGGCGCCCTCGCCCGTCGCCTTGAGCGTGCCGGCGTTGAGGATTTTGCCGCCGACAGTGGTCCCCAGATTGTTCTGGCGGTCGAGGATCAGGCCGATGGCGTAATCACCGTTCATGTCGATCACACCGGTGTTCGAGACGTCGCCGGCGATGGTGGTGCCATGCAGGTAAATGCCTTCACCGCCATCCACGTAGGAAGGTGAAGCCGGCGGGCTCAGGGGCAGCGTGGAACGGATGGTGCCGGAGTTGATGACACTTCCACCGATGGTCGTCGCGCCGATCTCAAGCCCCTCGTAACCCCCATTTTTCATAAGAATGTTGCCCGCCTGGACCACGTCCCCGGTGACAGTTCCCGGGCTCAGGTTCTGCGGGCCCGACCAGAACAGCGGGTCCAGGGCAATCGCACGGATGGCGGCGCCCTGGGAATCCAGAGTGATGTCGGCACGGTTGATCAACGAACCCTGGATAGTGGTGTTGGCCACACCCAGTCCGGCAGGGTTGGTGGTGGTCGGCACCACTACTTCGGAGAACGTCCCGTTGATAATCAATGACTCATTAAAGGTCTCGCCGACCCAAATGTTCTTGCCCTGCCCCAGGTCGAATTCCACCGCCAGCGCTTGCGAACTGATTGCGCCGACCATGAGTGCCAACAGGCTTTTCTGGAACTGCTTACGCTTCATTTCAAACTCCATGAACTACATTAAAAGCCGCCAATAGGCCCGGCGGCAGTAGGTGTACTAAGCGAGGGATCAATTGATCCGAATGCATTCCCCCAGGGTGCCTTCCTGAAACGCAGGCGCGCGCCTGTGCACCACAGCGGGCGGTGACAGAAAAGAGGCTTGGGGGGCGAGGTTCACATTAATCCTTAATGTCATTTGAAAACGCTGCAGTCCATGCAGCCCGACCGGTTGCGGGTGGGCGGGGTAAAGACACTGGGATATACAAAATGTTCAAGGTGCTCGGCGGGTTCTATCAAACTGCTCGCGTCAGGATCAGCCACCGCAAGCCACGCGGCGACCTCTCGCTGGTCTACTTGAGCTCCTTCACCAGATAACTCCCGGAGATCTGCGTGATACCCATCAACGCGCGGCGCAACGCCTCAGGATCAGTGCGATAAGTGAGCGGCGTGTAACCGTAGACATTCTGGCCATTGAACGGCGTGATCGACTCCACCGTGCGCCAGAGCATCTCGTCGCCACGGTCCATGCGCGCCACCACGGTTAGCGTCGGGTAGACCACGCTGCTGAAACCCTGGGTCAGGCGAAAGCCCCACTCGCCTACCGTCAGTTGAATCTGCGCATCGGCCGGCTCGTCGTCACCCACCACTTTGAGCGATGACGTCTTACCCAAGGCATCGATAAAGGCCTGCTTGAGCAACACGCCCAAGTCGATATTTTCGGCGTCCATCACCGTGAGGATCGCGGCCGGCGTCGACATCTCGGCCAGTTGCCCTGCCTTCATGCCGGCGGCAAACCCCGCGCCGCTCAAGGCCGCCGTGCCCAGCTTGGACGCGCCGCTGGCCATGCCGACGCCCGCACCAAGCCCGGCGCCCAGGGCCGCACCCCAGGCTTGTTCACGGCCCATGTAGACCATGTTCTTTTCCCACTTTACGGGCAGCACTTTGACCGTCTTGACCTGTGCGCGATGCTCGGGCGTGAGGGGCTGGCTGACGCAGCCGCCGAGGATGAGGGTGGAGAGGAGAATCAGGAGAAGGTTTTTCACATCAGTCCTTTAATGTTGGTGGTGGGTGGATGCGTTTAATCATCGCCAGGGTGTCGGCAATGGGGGTGAAGACATGAGGCATTGGGAGTGGGCCAGTACTTTGCTGCCTTGCGTGGGTTTGGGTGCGGGCTTATAGTCCGGGCCGTCGCCCACATGGCGATTCAGGTTTGGCGACCTGACAACAGAGCGCAAAAGCATCCCGCTTCTATGCAGGTGTTTTTGCACCCGCAAAGCTGTGCATGATATGGCGGCTGTGCGCGGGAGACCTTCGGGTCTGCCGGTTTTCTCTGTTGCCGGTTCGCCAACCTGCGTACGGCCGCCACCCATTCGTTTGGCGACGAATGAGTGGTGGCTTAATCCACCAACAGAGTACTGACAATGAATCGATACATGCCCCTCACGGGCCACGACTGCACCGTCCCCGCCCTGCTTATCGACACCCATGCGCCCCTCGATGTCCTCCACGACGCCGCCGTGTACCGGATTCGCGCCGTCACCCAACTGCTGGAAAACCTGGCCTTCCGCGACCAACTCAGCAGCGATGCTGTGGTGCTTCAAGACTTCGCCCAATTGCTGGCGATTCCGCTGCGCGATGGGTGTGATTTGCTGGATGTCATCAGTCGCAGACTCAATACCGATCCATCCTGAGTAAAAGCCGGGCGGCCTGGGTGCCGCCCCTTTAACTCGGTTAAACAACCTCACTTACCATGAAGCAAAACTTTTAAAGCATCTTTAGAAACGCACACTATGCGTGCCCACTCTTCTTTTTCCAAATACTCTTTATCAGAAAGATCAGGACCATACTTATCAAAAAGCGCGTCAATAGCTTGAACCACGTCCTCGATGGCTCTAGCTTCCTGATCATTTTTCAAAACTAGCCCTATCCAAGTGTATGCATTTTCAGCGAGCCCTGTATCGTCATATAAAAAATGTATTGTGTAATCAAGTTCATCATAAGCTAAATTCGGCGATGAACGTTCTACCCAGGCACGGAACTGGTAATCTGAGTCCGACAAACCTGCCAGATAGGAAACCAGCTCCTCTCTCATACTCGGAAATTTTAACTCGGAGAGTTCCAAGTTTTCCATTTTTTATACTCACTCTGGGCAAAGGGGACGGATTTATTTAATTGACCTAGCTGGAGTTTTTAAATCTAATATTTAAACAAATCCGTCACTTTTACGTCCTAAATAAATCCTTGCCCTTTACGTTAAAGAGCAACTCTGCCAGCATTAAAACGTGGATTGCCCCCTATTTTCCAAAACGTGTGCAGATAGATAAACACTCAACTTATCAGACAAGCCTATCCGTTCAATATAAGCAACAATATATACAGCAGAGCTCTCGTCCGCCTCACATACCGGCTCAGACATTTGCTCTTGTAGCCCTACAATCTTATAGGCCTTATTGGCAAAAAAACCGATCACCAACAATATTAAAATTAAACTATTTTGTTCTACGCTTTCAGATGCAAAATTTCCTTCTGCCAGCGGTCCGCTCTGCATATCATCGGAGTCTAGATAATATGCTAATTCATCAGCACTGAGCCCTCGATCAGACAACCATCGCCAACACTTATCAACTGCCTCCTGACATTTTTTTTGCGTATCACTCGCCGAGTCAAGGTTACGTAGAGCATAATCAAGCAACAGAAGGAAAATTGAGGCTTTCTTTACCCACATCATACTGTCAATGACTTTAAGCGCTTCTTCATTGTCCATTAACTATTCTCCCATCTTTAACTAGGACTGTTAGACGATTTGGCATTGCTGCCCCTCCCTCAGCGGTAACTCTTAGCAGAAGAGTAGGATAGCGCTGACTGAATTGTTTAACCACCCCATTCAGGTCACTATTACCCGTCAAACCTGCACTACACTTATTACAGATACCACTTGCATTTGGTTAAAGGGGACGGATTTATTTAATTAACTCATAAGAAATTTTTAATATTTAAATAAATCCGCCCCCTTTACGCTGTTATATCATCGACCGAGAAATAGGGGGTCAGACCACTATTAATACTTTAATTAGAAAACCGTGGCCTGAACCCTATTTCCCGCGCCCGATTCTCGCTCTAATTCACGCGTTAAACAAAACTTCTCTCAGCAAGTCCTGCCTCTCTGCCTGAGCCCCTACGGCTGCAGTGAAGCACTGATTATAGGCAGCAATCTTCAAAACGCCGCCCAAATCTTCTACTGCAAAGCAGTCGATATCCATTAACTTCTTTTCGTCGACACCCACTAACTGAAGCAAGGATTTGCTTACCCACATGAAAGCGCCAACCGCCTCAATGTAGCCGTTTCTTAAAACCCAACGCCCAGGATTTTTTGATATATCTACGACCTCTTGGGTCAGCGGAAAAGGCAGCCCATTACTTTTCTTGGGCAGATGAGCGTGTTCGACGCGCTCAACTTCAAAGAGCGTAAGACTCTCGGCATTTTGCCATCGATCATACTCGGCGTCGTAAATTCGAGCCTGAACAAAGCCGGGCTCATCGATTAAAGCTTCAATCAAGGTCTGTGCAACTTCAATCGAATTCGCCAGGTGTTTCATATCAAGCCGATAAAACGCTTTATCTGCCACATACGAAAACTCGACAGAACCGTTTGCCAGCTCAATAAAAAAACTCTGACACTTGTTTTTCTCCAAGTAATTCGAAACGTCCGCCAACCCTATTTTCTTGCCGGTAAAGCCATCAATGACGGTATCCTCATTAAAGTTTTTGAGCTGTTGTATTAGCCGCCCCCATACAACTGAAGCGCCATCATGTAGCCTCTCGCTAAAGACAATTTCAATTTCAGCCATATGATTAGCCACCGAACTCTTTAATAATCACAGTAATATTACGTTGCTTTCCATACTCTATAAGCTTGCTCGCGTCAGCCATTCCGCCCGGTTGAACTCGGATGTCCAAAATTTTCGTTGCCGGTACGCCATCCACGGTAATTTTTGAACTTTGCAAGGTGTCCATATGGGTTCTCATGTCATAAGACCACCCTTTACCTCGGGTATCAATCGTTTTCAAACTCACCACATTGGGTCAAAGGGGACGGATTTATTTAATCAACTCATCTGGATTTTTAAATATTTAAATAAATCCGTCCCCTTTACGCACTTGGTATTTTTCCGTAAGGGTTCGCAGCATTTGCGTTGACAAATATCTTTCCACCAGGCTCAACCACGCGAGTAGCTTCCGGAAGAAAATCCATCATTGAGTTAGTACCACCTGCACTCTTGGGAATGAATGGGTTACTAGCAACAATCTCTCCCACCGAACTATCCTTGAAAGGAAGTTTCGTTGCGTCCGCTCGAATACCAGACTGAATATCTGCTCGGACATCCACGTTTATAGCACCAGGAGTTTGAGCATTCTTCCCACCAAATAACTCAACAGTGGGTTTCCCACCAGAACTAGCTAATTCTCCTGTCGCTTTTGCACCGAGCCTTTCTCAACCATTTTTTAAACGCAGAATCGTTATTCAACTGAAAGACATTATTCTTTTTTCTAAGAAATCGATAAAGTTTTTCGCATACAAACTAGAAGTTTGATCAGAAAGTTCAAGCCTATAAACAGGATACTCTCCATCATTAAGACCATCGTCCGTGGCAAAATAAAATGATTCCCCTGCACCCGGCGGTTCGCAGATAAATAGCCTCTCCTTCCCACACAACCCATTTCGACCGTTAACGATTGACATATAAACGATATCCCCCCCCCTTACACTATCAAAATCCATTTCGTAGATACTATAAATCTCCTCCCCAGATATTTCCCCGCCAGAATAACACTTCAGCCACCATTTATAGCTATCAGGCAACTTCAACCCAAGACGAGCTTCAGCTTTATAAATCCACTCATCAGCAATCCCGTCACCATAATCAGCAAACTCAACGTAATCCGACTCTTTAATAAGATTAATTATTCTCGAATAATCCACGCCTAATTACTCCCCGCTCCGAGCCCGCAACTTCCAATAATCCGACTGATAAGAGTTAAACTCTTTAGCCTGCTTTGTCAATGTTTTTGCATTCAAATCCGTAGGAACTGAAACATAGTCAGTCGTAGGGTTTCTGTATTCTGCAGAGTCTTTGTAACGAGTATACCTAAAGCTTTGAGCGGCATTGGATGGGACATGAAGAACACTGCTATTCTGGCTATGGAAAACAGAACCAACTTCTGCAAGTGAACCACGAGTACCAGCGAATCCATTAACTTCAGTTTGCGAGAGATGATGTAACTCAACTGATTTCCCATCATACCCAATTGGTGCTCGACCCGAGGCCATCCTCTCAAGGTTTGAGCCTTCAACAGTTTTACCTCGTACTCTCCAGGTCGATAGGGCCTCTGGGTCAAAGAGGTCGTTACGTTGATAAACAGTCCTATCTAGAACTGTTGTTTTATTCCAAAAAACATCAACTTTAGGCGTCGTACTTGCAACATTACTACCCGCCGTCGTGCCCGTACCAGCAGAACCTAGCCCTTTTGCACCACTGGCAAGCTCTCCAGCTAACTTACCATTAAAGTATTTACTCGCGCCGCCAAACAGAGCCGCCTGAGCTGCGGATTTCGCCGTGCTCCATGCCAGGTCAGACGTTACGCTCGACTCTCCTGGAAAGGTTTCCGGAAAGAAAGAAGCTAGCACTCGGTCGGGCTCATTGGATTTAAAATCCGCCGTAATCCGGCTAGCAGAATCCCATGCCCCCACCATCGAGGTGGTGCCAAGCGCTCCTAAGCCGATGGGTAAGGCACAGGTAACAACGCCAACACATGCGGGTGACGACATCACCATCCCGGTATATGCAGTAGCCCCTCCGACTAGGCCAAGGGCAGTGTCTTTGCTTGCTCCAACGACCTGCACCGCCTTGCCGTGAGCATTGAGCGTATCGTCGCTCCAATCCTGCCAACTACGGCCACCAAACTGGCCGGTCGCCTCAAGTAACGCGATCTCCTCACTAAAAGTGGCGCCGCGATCCTGAAGTGCCTTGAAGTCCTTATAGGTTTCATCGTTGGTCGGGATCGACTCTGCGCAACTAACCAAAGCGCAGGCCGCCGCATTCAAACGATCTGCCTTTTCCGGATGGAACCGTCGCTGTTCATCCAACGCATCGGCTTGAGACTTGTGAAGCTGGTGGTTGTACTGCGTGGCATTTTTCGCCACCCAGCCACCCTTCTCCAATTTGCTAGCATCTGCATCTTTTTGTGTGGCCGCAGCTAAAACACCGACCAGTTGAGAACTCATGGACAACAATGTCTTGTCGCCCTTCACGATGTCGTTAAGCTGTACGACCAGTGCCTCATTGGCGCCGGCTGCCAATGCGCCTGTACGGAAATCTCCACCCGTTGCTTCGGCCAAGAGGCCACCGACCATCGCATGAATCGCGATCTTGGGAATTGAACCGTTTTCGATGTTCCACTTTTTCGTGTAGTCGCCGACGGCATTGAAGCTGGCCGCTGCCAGGGTATTGAATAGCGCAGTTTTCAGCGCCTCACTCCCACTGCCGCCCTGCCCCAATGCTTTACTCAACAGCGTTGAAGTACCGCCTTGCAATGTCTGGTTCGCGGCAAACTGCCCTACACCAGTCCATGTGTTGAGCTGTGGCCCCGTTATTTGCTTAGTCGCCTGATCAGTATGAGTTCCGGTCCAGCCATCAAAATAAGCTGCGGTCAATCCAGCGGTCACACCGGAAATCGTATACCCCTTCAAAGCATCCGAAGAGGTGACATCCTTGAACACCGCCCCTAAGTTGCCACGATTATTAACGACACTAACCGTCGCATTGGTCGCAGCGCCTGCCGCTACGGCTCCCGCACCTGCCGCGACAGCGACGCCTGCTCCAGCACCTGCAGCCGCAGTCATTGCCAACGGCCCGACAAATGCGGCCATCAGAATTGCTATTACAATCTGCGAGCCCGCACCTAAACCGGAGTTACTGTATTTGAAGCTATCGTGGATCTCTTTGACTTGGCGCCAGTCCACGTCACCGCGCTTTTCAGCATCCTTGAGCCAAGCCAGATTCGGATCGGCTTTGACCATGGTATCGATGGTCTGACTAACGGTTTGCTGATCGATCTGCCTGACATCAATCTTCAATCCGTCGACAGCTTTGATAACGACCTGCCCTTGAGCGATCATTTCACTCTGGCGCAGCGTTTCGTCAGTGTTGCCTTTACCTTTGGCGCTGAACCAAGCGAGGTCACCCTTGCTCTTGGTATGGCTCTCGTCATGAAGGTCTTTGACGCCTTCAAAGACGATGGCCCCGCCACTGTTAAGAATGATGTCATTACCACTATCAAGCTTCGCGACCTGGTAACGCTGGTCACCTTCGCTGATCAACGTGAGGTTGCCGCCAGTCTTGATCTCGGTCCCAACGTTCGTGGTGCGGGTTACTTCGTCTCGCTGCTCTTTCTTCGCGCCCCAGCCACCGTTCTCCTTCATGTCATACAACGTATGAGTACTGTTCTGCGCCGCCAGCAAATTCAACTTATCCCCGCTATACAGATAAGCCTCATTCCCCGCACTGATCTTGCTCGCCACCAGCGTGGTGTCGCGCCCGGCCTGGCTCGTAAAGTCCCTGCCCGCCGTCAGCACACTGGCTAACTGCGTGGTCTGCTCATCCGCGGTCTTAATGCGTTTCTTGCCGTCTTTTTCCTTGCCTTCGACGTTGTGCACATCGCTGACAGACGCCACGTTGAAATCGCGCCCGGCCTGAATGTTCAGGTCCTTACCCGCGGTGGCGTTGCTGCCGATGATGTTGACGTCTTGCCCCGCCACCATGCTCAGGTTGCCACCGGCCGTGACCGTGGCCGCTTGGTTTTTCACGTCGGTGGTGATGCTGGATTTGTGCCCGCCGTCGCTGAAGGCGTGGATCTCGCTGGTGTCGCTGACGGCGATCAGGTTGAGGTCGCGCCCGGCTTTCAGGTCGGCATCGCCGCCGGCGGTGAGTGCACCGTGGTTGGTGAGGTCGCGGCCAGCGTCGATGGCCAGGTTTTCGCGGGCGGTGATGGTGCCGGCGCTGCTGTCGGTGAGGGTGCGCATGCCGGCACCCTGGCGCACCTGGATGGCGGTGTTGTCGTTGGTGATGTCGCCCTTCAGGGTGGTGAGGCTGACCTGGGTGCCGCGTATCTCGCCAGCCATGGAATTGCGGATGCTGTCCTGGGCCAGCAGGCTGAGGTTGTTGCCGGCCTCGATCAGGCCGCCGGTGTAGAGGCTGCCGCTGCTGGCCACTGAGAGGTTGTTGCTGGCGCGCAGGGTGCCGACGTTGATCAGGTCGCCGCCGGTCATCAGGTTGAGGTCGCGGCCCTGGATCAGGCTGTTGCCGCGCACGTTGCGGGAGTCGGCCTGGGCCAGGTAGAGCACCGGCACGAGCACGGTCTGGCCGTCGACCACGCGGTTTTCCATCCACACGATGTCGTGGGTCAGGGCGCCGACTTGCTGGTCAGTGAGGGATACGCCGACGCTCAGGCGCAAGGCGTCCTTGCTGGCCAGGGCGTTGTCCATCAGGTAGCGGAACTGGTCGTAGTCGCTGGTCAGGCCACCGGCGAGGAAGCGTTGCCCGGTTTGCGCCAGCACCGCATCGCGGATCAGCCGTGACTCGTATTGCCCGTCACCCAGGCGACGCCAGGCGTTGTCGGGGCTGTAGCCGAGCTTGCCGAGCATGTAGTCGGAGCTGAAGAAGCCCGCCACAGTGGTGAGGTTCGGGTTGGTCTCGATCAGGTAGTGACTGGTGGGGTCGGCGTTTTTGATGAACAGGCCGTAGTCGCCCTTGGGCAACTGGAAGCCGGGCGCGGTGGTGGGGTCGACCGGGGTGAAGGACTCGCCGGTGTAGTCCACGGGTACGTAGCGGCCGTCGGGCGCGATGCTGGTCACCGGCAATACGCTGCTCGGCGCCTGGGCGGTGGCGTCGTTGACGTGCTTGCTCAGGTTGATGTTGATGCCGCCGACGGGGATGCCGGTCTGGTCGTCACCGAGGGTGCCGGTCAGTTGCTCCAGGGTGTTGGTGTGCAACGTGCCATTTTGCAGGGTGCGCGCAACGTTGAGGTTGACCGCGCCACCGGCCTGTATCGTCGCGGTGTAGCCTGGGCCGCCGTTGTCGGTCCAGGTGGTGACGTTGCTTTGCTCGGAGAAACGCCAGTCGCTCGACCGGGCCTTGAGCACCTCAAAGCGTGCTTCATCGAAATTACCCGCTGCCACTGCTGCGTTGAAGGCGGGTACGTCGATGTATTCCATCCGGTCCCACTCATCGGTGTCGATGCGCTGCGGGGTGCCGATGACGATGGTGTTCTGCCCGGTGCGAGTCGCGGCGCCCTGGTTGAGCAGGTCGTTGGCGGTGATGCTCAGGTTGCCATTCGCCGCCAGCAGGCTATAGCGGTTCTGGACGTTGTCGCCCTGGATCAGCAGGTCTTTGCCCGCCACCAGGCGCGCAGAGGCCGAGTCCTTGATCGCGGATTCAAGGTAGGTCTGGTTGATGGTGATTTGACCGCGCTTGAACGAGTCGTGCCCGCCGCAGTGCTGGCCGCACTGCCAATTGAGGCTGCCGGTGGTGATGGTCTGGCCCAACTCGAATTCAGCCTTGGCGTTTTCCACATTCCGCGCACTGATGCCGATATTGCCTTCGCTTTCAACCGTACCGGAAAGGTTGCTGAAGCCCGCCGCCATGCCGCCATCGAGCGCCGCGAAACTCAGGTTGCCCTTGCTGTAGACGTCGCCGTACAGGTTGCTGAAGCTGTTCCCGCGCAGGGTCAGATCGCCGCCGCTGAACAGCAGCGTGTCGGCGCTATTGCTGATGCCATTGCTGGCGCTGAGGTTGACGTTGCCTTGTGAACCGAGGGTGCCGCGGTTGTTGATGTGTGCGGCGGCAATGTCGAGTTGCTGGCGTGCGGTGAGGTAGCCGAGGTTATCCAGCGTACCGCCCAGGGTGATGCGGGTGGTGGTGCCGCCGGCCAAACGCCCGCCGTTCTGGCTGAGGTTGTTGGCGACCACGCTCAGTTTTTGCTGGGCCGAAAGGCGGCCACTGTTGGTCATGTCGCCGGTCAGGTTGACACTCAGGTCACCGTCGCTGAGCAACTCGCCCGCGTTATCCAGGCTGGCGATATCCAGGGTCAGACCCTTGGCGCTGGCCAGGCGGTCGCCGGCCTTGAGGCTCAGGCCCTGGGTGCTGGTGTAGTGCAAGGCTTCATTGAGTTGCACACGGCCGAGGCCATCGACCCGGCCGAACGACCAGTCGGCGGTGCCCAGGCCATTGATGCTGCCCTGGCTGCCGCTGAGGCTGCTGGTATTGAGGCTGAACACGCCGGTGCCAGCGTGCTGCAGTTGCCCGGCCTGGTTATTCAGATGCCCGGCGCTGAGGCTGAAGGCCTGGCTGCCGAATTCAAGAATGCCGTTCTGGTTATTCAGTTGGTCGGTGACCGTCAGCGTGCTGCTGGCGCCTTCCATCGCCCGCAGTTGGCCGCCCGCGCTGTTGTCGAGGTTGCCGCCATTGAAGGTCAGGCCCTGGTTGGACTCAATCAGGCCGCCTTGGTTGGTCAGTTGGGTACGCGAGGTCAGGCTGAGCTGATTGCCGCTGATCTGGCCGTTGGCGCTGTTGTCCAGGGTGGCGCCGGAGACGGTGACGTGCTCCTTGCCGAACAGTTTGCCGCCCCGGTTGGTCAAGGCCTCGACCGTCAGTTGCAGGTCGCTCTTCAAGGCGGTCAACGCGCCGGCCTTGGTACCGTCTTGGCTGTTGTCGACGCTGTCGGCTGTCACCGTCAAGCTGTCGCCTTGCACGGTGCCGCCCTGGTTGTTCAAGGTGCCCAGCGTCAGGTCGACCGCCGCACCACCGCTGAGGATCATGCCCTGGCGATTGCTCAGGTCCTGGCCGCGGTAGCTCACGCCCTGATTGCCGGCCAGGAGTTGGCCCTGGTCGTTGTCGAGGGTTTGCGCCGCGATATCCAGGCGCTTGCCCCGCAAGGTGCCGCCCTGGTTGTCGAGGGTGGTCAAGGCCTTGACCAGCACACTGCGTTCGGCGGCGTCGATCACGCCGTTGGTGTTGGTCAGCAGGTTGCTGATGTTGAGGGTGATGTCGCCGTCATTGCTGACCAGCGCGCCCTTGCTGCTGTTGTCGAGGTCTTGCGCGGTGACAGTGAGGGCCTTGCCGAGCAGGATCCCGGCGCTGTTGCCCAGGCGCTTGCCGGTCAGCAGCAGGTCACCCTCACTTTGAATACGGCCCTGGGTGTTGAGCAATTGGTCGTTCAGCACCACGCTCACACCCGGCACACCACCGGCCAGCAACCCGGCACTGCGGTTGTCGAGGCTGCCGGCGCGGACGTCCAGTTGGTCACCGACGATACGCCCGGCGCGGTTGTCGATCTGCCCGCTTCGCGCATCCAGCAGCAACTGCTTGCCGATGATGGCGCCGCCCTGGTTATCCAGGCTCGCGGCGTGCAGTTCGATGTCGCCCTGGGCGGCCTGCAAGTGACCTTTGGCGTTGTTCAACTGTTGGGCGACGGTCAAGGTCAACTTGCCGGCATCCGCGCTGAGTACACCTGCGTCGTTGTTGCTGAGGCTGCCGAGGGTAGCGGTGAGTTGACCACCCACCAGCTTGCCGTCCTGGTTGGCGACGTCACCGGCGCGCAGGTTCAAGTCAGTGCCAGCCTGGGCATGACCCTGGCTGTTGTTGAAGGTGTTGGTGACGGTGAGGTTGAGCGCGCCTTTCTCGGCACTGATCAAGCCCTTGGCACTGTTGTCGAGGCGGGCGGCGTTGACCGTCACGGCGTCGGCAACCAGGAAACCGTTCTGGTTGTTGATTGTGTCCGCTGTTACACCGAGGTTGCCCGCGACAATCTGCCCGCCGGTGTTATTCAGCGTGCCGCTGTTGAGCGTCAAGCTGCCGCCCGCGACCTGGATATGGCCCTGGCGGTTATCCAGCGAATCGGTTTGCAGCGTTGCCGCCTGATCGGCACCGAAGCGAATCAGCCCGCCGAGGTTGACGATGGCCGGCGCGTTGATCGCCAGCGCTTGCTCGCCATACACCCGCGCGGTGGCGCCCTGGTTGGTCAGTCTGGCACTGTTCAGCGTGACGGTTTTACCCTGGATCACTGCGCCCTGGTTGTTCAGTTCCCGGGTGGCCGTGGCGCTCAGCGAGCGGCTGGCCAGGACGTTGCCGCTGGTGTTCAGGGTTTGCGTATTCACCACCACATCGCCGGTAGCATTGCGGCTGTTATCGGCCTGCACGCCTGCTTCGATGATGCCCGGGTTGGTGACGGTGGTGGCGTTGAGTTCGATGCGTTGGCCAGCGGCCAGGCTCTTCTGGTTGACCAGTTCTTCAGCACTGCTCACCTGCACATTGCCGGCGGCGTAGACCTTGTCGGTCAGGTTCACGTTCTGCGCGGTGACCTTGAGGTTACCGGTGGTCGCCGTCTGCGCCATGCTCAGGCGCCCGTTGGCATCCAGCTGGATATCGCCGCCACTGGCGGCCAGCGTACCGTCGAGTTTCACCCCTACGCCGGCCTCGGTGCCCACCAGTTTGATCGCACCGGCGTACATGCCGCCCAATGCCGAGGAATCGATGGCCAGCTCGGGCTTTGCGCTGCCGTCATCGGCGCGCGCGGTGGCTTTCAGGCTTTTGGCATCGACGTCGTTACGCCCGGCAATGACGGTCAATTCTCGTGCGTTGATCTGCGCATTGATCTTGGCCGAGCGGGTGATGATTTCGAAGCGGTCGACGTTGCTGGCATTCAAGCCTTCGCCGTCAATGGTCACGGCGCCGCCGTCAACCTGGTAGCGCTGCAACTGGCCGCTGGCGTCGAGCACCGGTTTGCCGGTGGTGAGGGTCACGTTGGGGGTGTTGATAAAGCCGCAACCGCTGCACGTGACGCCGTACGGGTTGGCGACGATGACCTTGGCCGACTGGCCCGCCACTTCGGTGTAGCCGCGCAACTGGCTGGGGCTGCCGCCGTTGACTTCGTTGAGGATGACGCTGGCCGCGCCGCCCTTGAGGTTGGGGTTGCCGACGATGTAGCCACCCAGCTGGGTGTTCGTCATGGGGCCGTTGGCGTTGTTGAGGATCACGCCGTTGGGGCCGACGTTGTAGTCCTTGAATTGGTTATGGGACAAGCCACTGCCATTGGGGGTGGCGATGTTCACCACCGGTACGCCATTGCCGGCCTGGCCGACGGTGGTGCCCGGCGCACTGACCACAATGCCTCCGGCCTGAGCCAGCAGTGGCTGCCAGAACAGCGCGTTGGCCAGGATCAGCACCAAACCGCGCTTGGGAAGGCCGAAGAACGAGTCTCGCGGTTTCAGCGCAGCAGAAGGTTGGCGGGCCAGGAAGGCAAAGTGGCGAACATCCATTGTCATATTCTCGATGTAACGGGGCGTTGAATTACAGGAAGAAATCCATGCGGAAGTAGATCGGCGCTTCGCGCTCGCTCATCACTGCCGGGCGTTCCAGGGAATGGGCAAAGGTCACGCTGGTGCTGACGTATTTGCCACGGGCGAACAGCTCCAACGAGTTGCTCGAGACCCGGCCATGCACTTCACCGTTATAGCGGTCGTTGCTGATCACACCCTGGTCGTAGCCGACGCTGGCGCCGTATTCGGCAAAGGCCGGGCGCATCCAGTCCCAGGTCACCGGGCGCGCCCAGCGCACGTCGTTGCGCCAGTAGCCGCCGCTGTCGCCGGTGAGCTGCTGGTCTTTGAAACCGCGCACCGAGGCCGAGCCGCCGAGGCTCATGCGCTGGGGGCTGAACAGAATGTCTTCACTGCGTTGGCCGGTGGCCAGGCTGGAGAAACTGAACGACTCACCCCATAGCGTGAATGGCTGCAAGTAGCTGACGGTGGCGGTGTATTTGCGGTAGCGCGCGTTGGGCAGGCGATTGCCGTACTGATCGCGCTCGTTTTCAGCTTGGGCATCGAAGGCGCCGATACCGTTCTGCATGCCCAGGTCGAGGTTGACGAAGGCATTGCCGATGCGGCGACCGTGGTTGATGCCCAGTTGCAGTTCACTGAGGCGGTTGCTGCTGGGCTCGGTGCGCACGTCGAGGATGTAGTTGTTGGTGCGCAGGTGCGACAGGCCGACGTTCACCGAGGTCTTGCTCACGTCGTCACGATGGATCACCCGCTCGGCGCGCAGTTGGTGGTTTTCGTTGTCGCCGTTCTGCTTGAATTTAAAGTCGTTGGTTACGCCAAAGGTGCGGTAATCACTCTCGCTGTAGGTGTAGCTGAAGTTCCACCAGCCCCACGGCACGTTGTAATACAGCATGCTGTTTTTCGAGGTTTTCTGGTGGTCGCTGACGGCATCGTGGCCGCCGCGCAACACCAACTGGTCGGCCAGGCCCAGGGGGCTGTCCCACTCAAGGCCGGCGCCCCACTGCTGTTCGCCGGTACTTTTCTGCCCGTCGTTATTGCGCGACAGGCTGGCGCGCCAGGGCTTCTGCGGGACGTTCCTGACCTGCACTTCACTGCCGCCCACCTGGCTGCCGGGGGTCAGTTCCATTTGCGCCTGCTTGGACGGCAAGCGATTCAACTGGTCCACCAACTGCTCGATTTCCCGCAGGTTGAGCTGCTCGCCGACCTTGCCGGGAAAGGCCATGGCCAGCTCGCGCGGGGACAGGTTGCTGCCGTCGGCGCCCTTCAAGCCTTCGAGCTTGCCTTCCACCACCAACACCTGGAGGTGGCCGGTGGAAAGGTCCTGCTGCGGCAAGTAAGCACGGCTGGTAACCATGCCTTTGTCGATGTAGTAGTCGGTGATCGACTTGAGCACTTGGTTGAGCTGGGAGACGCCCAGGCACTGGCCGATATACGGCTTGAGCAGGCGCTCGCGGTCCGGTGCAGGCAGGCTGTCGGCACCCTTGAGTTCGATGTCTTTGATCGGGAAGCAACGGGTGTCGGCCGGGGTGGCAGGCGCTTGGGGCTTGGCTTCTTTGCCGGGCAGTTCCTTGAGGTCTTCAAGGCGCCGGCGCTGTTCTTCCAGCAGACGGTTTTGCCGGTCGCGGATCAGGTCCTGGTCGCCAGGCGTAGGCGCCGCCACCGCACTATTGAGTGCGAAGCAAGTCAGCAGGCAAACGCCCAGCAGCAGCCGAGTCCGTGGCAATAATAAAGACATGTTCGATCCGTCGAAAAAGCGGGGGCCGGCAAACTAACATCGAACTTCCAGTCGGCCAAGAATCTGACTTAGTTCGAAGTTATGTTTAATAGACCTTTAAGTTTCTGATTATTAACAATAAATAAATCATGCAACGCTTAATCGCTTGCAATTGGAATTTTTATTCCGACAAGCGGTAACAGTTTTGATACACCTTCAACCGTGGCGCTTACAGTTGCCATTACTTGGCCAGCAATACGCTATCAAGACTGGTTAGTAGCCAAAAATTGAAAAAAGTTCGCGGTTGTTTTGTGAATTGGATCCCATATTTCTGCATCCAGGCTAACCGACTTCCTTGGCCCGCTCCTGCCCCGGCACCAGCTTCAACCCTGGCTTCTCCACATGCCGCGACACGTGCGCCGTCACTTCCTGCACACCGCCCTCCTGGTCGTTATGAATCACCAGCACACCCGGGCGACGCAGTTGTTCCAGGTCGCCTTCCCCCAGGCTGAAACTGTCGCTCAAGCGCTGGTCGCTCAAGGCCTTGGCCGCCGAGCGCCGCTGGGCAAAGTGCTTGCCACGTCGCTGCTGGTAGCGTGCCCAACTGATCAGCACGACTGCGTTGAACACGGCAATCCACAGGTAGATCTGCAAGGTATCCAGCGCCGCGAAAATCGGCGCATCGATCCGCGGGCCGCCGTGGCTGTCGAGCATCGGCACCAGCCCGCGCACCAGCAGGATAATCAGCCCGGCCCAGGCCAGCAGGGTCAGGAATACGTCGATGGCCCACATCACCGGGCGCTGTTGGGTTCGGATCAGATTCATGGCTGCACATCCGTAGTGGGGGCTTTGATTCCGCGATCCGGGCTGACCCAGCGCGCGCGTTTCTGGTGTTGGCGGAACAGCACTTTGGGGAAGCTGACCAGGGTGGTGAATAGGCTCACCAACCAGAACACCAGCGGGTACCAGACGGTCCAGAACAGGGTTTTCCACAGGCCCTTTTCATAGCGCCGGTCGATCATGATGCTCACCGCGAACTGCACCAGGCACACCACCGCCAGCAGCAGGCCGGTGAAGGCCGGCGGCATCAGCGAGTCGACGGCGATGGCGGCGGGCAGCGTCACCACTTTGCCCACGGCCCAGAAAATCACCGAGAGCAAAAAGGTGAAGGCCCAACCGGTGGACAGGCAGTACTCGAACAGCAGCGGCCACAGGTAGCGATGGCGCCATTGCCAGATGCCACGAATATTTTTGAACAGCACTTCAGCGCCGCCCTGGGCCCAGCGCAGGCGTTGCTTCCACAGGCCGCCGAGGGTTTCCGGCATCAGGATCCAGCACAACGCGCGGGGCTCGTAGAAGATGCTCCAGTGGTCCAGTTGCAGCTTCCAGCTCACGTCGATGTCTTCGGTGATCATGTCGGTGCTCCAGTAGTCGACCCGGTCCAGAGCCGCCCGCCGAAACGCCACCACCACGCCGGAGACGGTGAAGATCCGCCCGAAGACCCGCTGGGTGCGCTTGATCAAGCCGATGATCGAAGAGAACTCGCCCACCTGCACCCGGCCGATCAAGGTGGAGCGCGTGCGAATGCGCGGGTTGCCGGTGACGGCACCGAGGCGCGGGTTGTCGAGCATCGGCGCCACCAGGTACGCCGCGGTGTTCGGCGAGAGCAACGCATCGCCGTCGATGCACACCAGGTATTCGCTGCGCGCCGCCACTGCGCCCATGCGCAGGGCCACGGCCTTGCCCTGGTTTTGCGCCAGGTGCAGCACCCGCAGGCGCGGTTCTTTCAGGGCCAACGCATCGAGCACGGCGGCAGTGTTGTCGCTGGAGCCATCGTTGATCGCGATCACTTCGATGTTGCGGTATTGCTGGGCCAACGCGGCGCCGATGGTCTCGGCGGCGTTGTCGCCTTCGTTGTAGCAAGGGATCAGGATCGAGATCAGCGGCTCACCGGCGAGTACCGGCGCGGGGGTGTCATCCGCCCACGGCCAGTGGCGCTCCCAGTGCAGCCAGAAGTACAGGCCGCCGGCGATCCACAAGCCGGACATGAACAGTGGATAGAAGAAGACGAAGTCCATCAGGAACTGCCCGGTGACCAGAAAGATCAGGCCCAGGGGCACACCCAATACCAGCGACAACACGATAAGCGCGAGGATTCTGTCGAACATGAGTCAAGGATTCCACTGGTTGGAAAGGGCCGGACGCACGGTTTTCAGATCCGGCGAATTCTCCAGGAAGTTGTCGGGGTAGTAGCCAAAACTGGTCACGCCCTGACGCTTGAGCACGCCCATCCACTCGGCCATTTGTGCACCGTCCAGATCGGGGGCGGCCGAGGTACGCCAGTCCTTGGCTTGCAACTCGAAGACTGTGCGTTGCAGCGCGCCGGGGCGGGCCTTGACGGTGGCCACGAGCTTTTCCAGCCAGGCGTTGGAGCCCTTGAGGTCCTGGCCTTCCATCAGCGGCATGGCCATCGGCGCAGTCCAGTCGTAGCTGGTGAGGAAGTCGTCGAGGTTCTGCGCGAACCAGGCTTCGCTGCCCGGGTTGAGCATCGGTTCGGCGAAGATATTGCGTGCAGTCTGCACCTGCGGGCCGCGCAGCTTGCGGACCTTGGCCGTCAGCTCATGGGTGAAGTCGATCAGGTAGCGGCTCTTGAAACGCGTCCAGCGCTGCATCACCGCAGGGTCGGCGCGCAGGGCTTCGATGGTGTCCGGCAGGCCATTGGCGGCGTAGGCCTTGAGCGCCAGCGGGCTGGCGTCTTCGAAGTCCGACAGCACCGCGTCGTCGTGGAACAGCACGCCGTCGATGGCACTGGTGCGCGCCAGGTCTTCGTAGATCTCACCGATGACCTGCCGCACTTTCGGATCGAACGGCGACAGGCGCTGGTACTGGTCCGGGTCGATGGCGACCTTGCCGGTTTGCGGGTCCCAACGGGTAACGCGGGGCAGCTTCGAATCGAGGGCGAAACTGAGCACCGGCATCCAGGCAAATACGTTCACGTGGGCCCGGGTGCGCAGTTGCCAGGTGACGCGGTTGAACAGGTCGGCGCGCACCGGCAAATGGCGGTTGGGGAAGTACAGCGAACGCACCAGGCCATCGCCCTTGGGGTCGGCGAAAGCCTGCAGGAACACGGTGCTGGCACCCATGTCGACCACACGCTGGATCAGTTTGTCGAGGTTGCGCACCTGCTGTTCCGGGTCCGGGTCGTAGACGTTGTCCAGGTCCACATGCAGCACCCGCAGCGGGGCTTCAGTCTGGGTCGCGACGATGGCGTTGGCGTAGTGTTCGCCGTCCGGGTCGGAGGCCACCAGGAAGCGCGGGCTGCTCATCAGGTTGCCGAGGCTGTCGAGACCGTCTTCCAGGGTCAGGGCCATCTGGTAACCCTGCTCGCCCACCACCGCCAGCGAGGTGCCATCGGCAGCGCCGTAAGGCCACACCCACACGCGCGGCGCCTTGCCGGTGACGGCGCGGATCTTGTTGGAGATCGCCGTCACGTCGGTGCGCATCCGCGCCTGGAACTGGGCTTCGGTTTCGTAGCGATGGGTCGCCGGGTCAAAGCGTCGGGTGGTGGCGGCCGGTTGCAGGTTGCCTTGTGGGTTGGCCAGCACGCCCTTGTGATTGGCGTCGGTGTGCGCGGCGATTTCCACCAGGCCGGACTGGGCGATTTCGCGCACCTGCTGCCAGGTCAGGAATTCCGAACGCGGGCGTGGTGTACCGGCGAAGTCCACCGGCTGGTTCAGCGGCGTATCCACCCACGAACCCACCGGCGCCAGCAGCGCGTGCCAGTTGTAGCTGCGCAGGATCGGCATCACACGGGTGTAGAAGCTCGCGTAGCCGTCATCGAAGCTGAGCATGATCGCCTTCGCCGGCAACTCCGGGCCGCCGTTGCGGGCCGCCAAAATCTGGTCGACGGTGACGGGCTGGTAGCCGTTTTCCCGCAGCCACGCCAACTGCTCGATCAAACGTTCAGTGCGCACGGCCACGACAGCCTGATCGGGGTCGCGGTCCTCGATGTCGTGGTAGGCGATACCGAGGAAATGGTTCTTCGGCCACGCCGCTTCGCTGGCAGGCTTGAGCCGCTCGGCGGGTGGAGTGAAAGGTGCGGGTTGCTGGGCGCAAGCGCTGCTCAGCATTAACCCCAGGGCCAACAGGCAACGGGACAAGACGGGCATGATCGGACTCTTCTAGAAGCGGTAGGTGAGGTCGACGATCAGGCGCAGGTCGCTTTCGCGCTCACCGTCATAAGGTCGGCTGATCCAGCTGAGGTTGGCGCCGGTTTCGAGCACGTCGTTCCAGCGAAACCGCTGGCCGTAGCCCACCAGTGCAACGCCGCCGGTACCGTAGTCGCGCTGGCTGTAGGTGCCCGCCCCCACCTGGAACTGCTGGCTCCACTGGGTTTCGTAGCGGTGGTAGAGCACGTGGTTGACGGTGGCCGTGGGCAGCACGCTGAAGTCCGAGCGCGGGTTGAAGTACGGCGTGTCTTCCTTGGTGTTGCGGCTGGTGCCGACTTCCAGGCCCAGGTCGACTTGCACCCCCGGCGAGCTGTACACGCCCTGGCGACCGGTGAGCAGCGCTTCGAGGCGGTTGTTGCCGTCGCTGAAGTGGGACGGGCTCAGGGCCAGTTTCCATTCGCGGCTTTCGTTGGCGCGCCAGCGGATAAACCCGCTGCCGCCGTTGGCAGTAATGTCGGCATTCAGTGCCCGCAGCGGGGTGCTCGCGGAGAGGTAATCGAGACTGCCGCCGTACTGCCATTGGTCATTGATGTCGCGGGCAATCGCGATGCGTGCGCCCTGCTTGTCGCCAAAGCCGTAGGAGTGGTTGGAGACCTCGGCTTCGAGGGTCATGTCGCGGGTGCGCCGCTCTACACCGAGGCGCTGCCAACGGTGTTGGCCGGTGCCTTCTTCGAAATCGGCGGTGGCGTAGCCGGCCCCGCCAAACACGCGCCAGTCTTCATCGATGGGCGGGCTGTAGAGCAAGGTTTCGATGCCGAAATCGCGGCTGCCGGACACCGCGCCCGCGCCGTCATCGCCGCCGCCGTTGCTTTTGCCGGTGTAGGCCTCGACGCGCAATTCGGCCATGTCGTGCACATCCCGCAGGCGGCTGAGGCGCTGTACCTGGCGGTTGCCCGGGGCGCGGTCGACCACGTCGTCGGTGAGTGCATCGAGCTGGCGCCATTCCTGCAGATCGAGGGCAGTGTGGCCTTGGGAAACCTCCAGGCCGATGTCGCGCGGGGCCTGGGCTTCGGTTTCCTTGAGGGTGTTTTCGGCGCGCCGTGGCCAGTCGCGGGCACGGTACATATCGGCCTGGGCCAGGCGCAGGCCGATATTGCCCGGGGCCTGTTGCACCAGGGCTTCCAGGCCTTTTTCGCTGGCGGGCAGGTCGGCGCCATAGGTGCCGGCCTGGGCGGCCAATTGTTGGGCGTCCATCCAGGCGTCGTTGGGGTTGCCGATGGGCAAGCCCTTGAGCTCGACCCGGGGTTTCTGGGTGCTCGCCAGGTTGTCGGCGACTTCGCGGGCTTCCACCACTTGATCGTTTTCGAGCAGGGCGTAGAACAGCGCGGTGCTGTCTTCGACGTGATCGCCGGCGTCCGCATCGCTTGCCGCCAGGGCCTGGCGATACAGCGGCGCGGCCTTTTCCGGCTGGCGCTGGTCGAGGTAGGCGGCAGCGACCCAGCGCAGGGCGTAGGTCGGCAGTTGTACGCCTTCGCCCTTCAGCACTTGGTAATCGCGGATCACCTCGGCGGTGCGCGCCCGGGCTTTCAGCGCGCCCAGACGGTCGATGCGCCAGCGCACCACGTCATCATGGGCGTTGGCATCCGGTGTCCAGGTGGTGAGCAGTTGGTCGTAATCCTTGAGGGCACGGTCGGCGATGACGTAGCGCTCTTTTTCACTGCGGGTCGCGAACTCGGCCATGCGCACGCGCTCGGCGGCCAGGTCGCCTTCGAGGCGGCGTTGGGTGACCGGGTCCAACAGGCCAGGGCGCCGGGCAGCGAGGCGCAGGGCCGGTTCCGGCAGGCGCGCACGTTGCAGGGCGACGATGTATTCGCGGGCGACTTCAGGTTTGTTGCCGGCACGCATGAACGCCTGGTCGAATTCGAACAGCGCGTCATAGGTAGAACCGGCACGGGTCAGTGCGTAACCCAGGGCCATGCGGCGGTCGGCGTCGTCGGGCTTGGCGGCCACCAGGGCGCGGGTGCGCTGCACCGCTTCAGCGGTCTGGCCGGCGTCCGCCTGGGTCAGGGCCAGGCCGAGTTGCAGGTCCGGGTTATTCGGCTCGCGCAGTAACGCCTGGCGATACACAGCAATCGCCGGTTCCCAACGCTGCTGGTTGCGATAGGTGCGGGCGACGGTGGCCAGCGCCTGGGTGGTGAGGGTGCGTGAGCGGCCCTGGGCCTCGTAGACCGTCAGCACCTCGGCGTCCTGGCGCGCCCAGCTGGCAATCAACAGGTGATCGCTGACCTGCCCCGAGGTCTGGCGCTCGGCGGGCATTTGGCGCAACAGGTTGAGGGCCGGACCATAGTTGCCACTGCGGGCCTGGTTGATCAGCGAATCATAGGCCGCATCGGCCGATGCCACGACGGGCCAGAGCAGTTGGCTGCACAGGGCCAGGCGGATAAACGGATGAATATTACGCGACATGTCGTCAGCTTCCTCACCAGGGAAAGCTGTAGCGATAAGTTCACCTGCACGACACTCCAGGCGGCCGGCATCTGATGACGCGGCCAAGCTTTCCCGGGGCGCAATATCCTTGAGGGGGGTACAAAAAAGGCCAATTCAGAACAATTGTTCAGAATTGGCCTACATCACTTTGAGCCGAATCTTATTGAGCGCCGCTGACCGCGCCGAACTTGCCCAGCACAAAACCAATGAATTGCTCGACGGTCATTTTCTGGCCGTTGAAGGTCACTTCATTGTTGGCGTAGTGCAGCTTGGACACGATATCGGTACCCACCAGGGTCGCCAGTTGAGTACCCACGGCCATGCCGCTGATCATCTCGCTGGCCATCTGGGATTGCTGCTCGATGGCTTTCGGGTCGGTCACACCACCGATCTGCGCCTGCAGGCCGGCAACGTCCTGGATCATCGGCTTGGACAGGGTCAGGTTGGCGTCCAGCAGCGCAACGATTTGCTTGCCCAGTTCAACCGGCGGCAGGTCCATGCTCGACGGCTTGGCGAAGTCCGCCACCAGGTTGAAGCGGCTCTCGCCATTGGTGGTTTTCAGCGACAGGTTTTCTACCGCCACTTGCGGCTTGGCAGCCAGCAGTTGGTCGACGTTGGCCTGGGCCAGGGTCTGCTCGGCTTCGGTCAGTTGCAGCTCAGGCACGGGCTGGCCAGCAGCGGCAGCGGCCTGGGCCGGCTGTACTTTTTCCTGGTAGAGCTTGGTCAGTACCAGCATCGACGGGATGTCGACGTTCTTCATGCTGACGGCCATGGCCGCCGAACCCACGGGCTTGCCCTGGTAACCGATCTCGTCGATCTTGTAGTCGACGCGGCCGGCCAGGTTGTTGTCCTTGGTTTCGCTGCTGTCTTTCTGCTCAAAGTTCTTGAGAGTCAGCACTGCTTGCTGCGGGCCGAAGGTGACCTTGGTGTTGGTCAGCTCGACGGTGTTTTGCCCGGTGTAGAAACCGAAGGTGGTTTTTTCCAGGTTGCTGGCGATGGTCAGGCCGCTCAGCTCCGCATCCAGCTTGGCGTTGTTGGCATCGACAACCGAGACCTTGAGGCTGTCCATGTAGCCGCTGGCCTTGACCTTCTTGCCTTCGGCGGTGGAGTCGAAGTCGAGGTTGGCGCCGGAGAAGCTCACGGCCGACTTGTCGTCCTTGAGTTCCAGGGGCAGCAGTTCAACGTTGCCGGTCACCGAGCGGTCATAGCCGATGTTGGCCACGCCCTTGAGGGGCGACACGTCCTTGCTGGCAGCGAACCATTTTTCGGTGGTGGGGTTTTTCTCGAGTTCGTAGTGACTGGTGGCCATGACCGGCAGCCACTTCAGCGACACCAGGCGCGAGAACGGCAGCGGGCCGTGTTCGACATGGTCGACGAACAGCAGTTCGGTGTCCTGATGATTTTCGCCGAACACCGCGCCCTGGGCCTTGAGGCGATAGTGGGCGGTGCTGCTGAACAGCTGGCGGTCGAGGGAGACCAGTTCGAGGGTCACAGTGCCGTCGACACCGGCCATGGAGGTCTGCAGTTCCTTGTTGGCGTCCTGGATGGCGGTTTGCAGCACCGGCTCCAGTTGCTTGCCGGTGTACCAGGCACCGCCTGCGCTGATTGCACCAATGGCGACGACGATACCCAAGAGAACGACTGCTGGCTTATTCATGTAGTGACCTGATCAAATCCTGTGAAGTGGGCTGTCTTCCCTGAACCCCGAAGGGTGTCGGCTCAAGCCCGCCGAAATCCGGGGAAGATTAGCATTGGCTGGCGTATGCAGCCCAATTTTTCAATAGGCGCAGACTTCAGCGCTGAACGGTAAAGTGCCTTCGCGAGCAAGCCCGCTCCCACATTCGACTGCATTCCAAAGATGGAACTCGATCGAATGTGGGAGCGGGCTTGCTCGCGAAGGCGTCAGTACAGACACCACAGATTTCAGGAATACTCGGTTTCGATCTCATCAAGTTGATGGTCGAAGCTTTTCAGGCGCGCCGTCCACGTATACACCAGCACCTCAAACTCACGGTGAATCACCGCATTGCCCGGCGTATCCGACTTGGGATCATAAAAATCCAGCTGGTAACGCTCTCGCGCCATCGCAGTGGCCACGTCGGATAATTCCCGGGCGTTATTCAGCCAATGCCGTCCGTCGGCGACTTGCCGATCAAGCATCACGCATTATTTTTTCAGGGCTTCGAGGCTTTTTTCCAGCGGTGTGCCGGTCAGTTCGCCCATGACTTCCTGGAAGGTGCGCCCCGGTTGCCAGTAGCTGCCCCAGAAGTAGCGGTCGAACACTGTCTCGACCCGACGCAGGGCAACCTTGGTGTCCCAGATCGCCACGCGGGTCTTGCCTTGTTCGAGCAGTCTTCGCTTGATTCGCTGGCCCTGGTAGGAGGCCCAGGCCACCACGCCGATGGACAGCACCGCGATCAGCGCGCTGGCGCTGTCGAGGAACACCATGGCCTTGTCGATTTGATGGGCCAGCATGATGCCGTAGAAGTAAGTCGCCGATAGCAACACCAGTGCGAAGAACACGCACCAGAAAGCGGGAGCATAAGGGTTTTTCATTATTGGAATCCCCATGAGCAAACGCGAGCAGTGACCAGCGGACCATCACGTAAGTCCGCCTGTCAAAGCATAGCAATCAGCTCAGGGTTTGCTGGCTTGTGTGGCTTGCGTTCGTCCACTTTCCCAGCCGCCGCCCAGGGCCAGGAACAAATCGATCTGGCTCATGGCAACCTGGGTGTTCGCCGCGGCCAGTTGCGCCCGCACGTCGGTGTAGGTGCGGGTGGCTTGCAGGTCGGCCAGGAACGACGCGCGGCCGGCCTGGAAGAACCGGTGCGTCTGCTCCGCCGCCTCTTTGGCCGACGCGCCGGCATCCGCCAGGGCATCGCGGCGTTGCAGTTGCGCGGTGTATTGCGCCAGGCCGGTCTGGGTTTCACGGATAGCGTTGAGCACCACCCCGTCGAAGTGCGCCAGGGCGCCCTGGGTCGCGGCTTCGGCTTCGTGGATGCGGGCGCGGGCGCCGTTGGTCGGCAGCGTCCAGCTGATCAGCGGGCCAAAGCCCCAACGGTTGGTGGCCGGGGTGCCGAGGTCATCCAGGATGCCGACGGTGCCCACGGTGGCGCCGATGCTGATGTCCGGGTACAGCGCGCCGGTGGCCACACCGATGCGCGCGGTGGCCGCCGCCAGTTGGCGTTCGGCCTGGCGCACGTCAGGGCGACGCTTGAGCAGCGTGGCGCCATCGCCCACCGGCAACAACTGCGCGATGTGCGGCAGCTCGGCGCATTGGGCAGTGCCGGCCGGCAGTTGATCCAGCGGCCTGGCCAGCAACATCGACAGGCGGAACAGCCCGGCCTGGCGCAGTGCTTCATAGCGCGGCATTTCGGCGCGCAAGGATTTGTATTGGGTTTGCGAACGGGTGACCTGGGTTTCATCACCGCGCCCGGCATCCCGCAGGCGCTGGGTCAGGTGCGTGCTCTGGGCTTGCAGGTCGAGGGACTCGTTGGCGATCGCCAGCTCTTCGTTGGCCGCGCACACCTGGGTGTAGGAGCGCACCACGTCCGCCACCAGGGTGATACGGGCGATATCGGACGCCGCCTGGGCCGCATCGGCAGTGGCCTGGGAGCTTTCAATGCCGCGCTGCAAGGTGCCGAACAAATCGAATTGATAGGAGGTGCTGATACTGGCGCTGCCGATATTCGCCACCGGGACTTTTTCCGTCAGCAAATAGGCCTCACCCGATTCTTGCAGGCGCTGGGCTTCGGCCTTGGCCCCGGCACTCCAGCCGCCGGCCGATTCGGCTTGCTGCACCTGATAGCGCGAGCGCTGCAAGTTGGCCGCAGCCACCCGCAGGTCGGTGTTGGAGGCCATGGCCTGCTCCACCAGCTTATCCAGGCGCGGGTCCTGGTAGAGCTTCCACCAGTCCGCCGGTACCGGCGCCGACACCACATTGCTGCCCTCCCCGGCCAACTGGCCCTGAAGGTCACCGCGGTTCACGGCCGCCTTGTCCGGCAGCTTGTAATCGGGCCCCACCACTTGGCAGGCCGACAGCAACAACCCCAGCCCGGCGGTTGCTAAAAGCCGTTTCATGGCTTGTTCTCCGACTTGGGTTGGTCGTCGATGATCGACACGGTGGCGGTGCGCCCGGCAATCATGCGGAAGTCCGCCGGCACATCGTCAAAGGCGATGCGCACCGGAATCCGCTGGGCCAGGCGCACCCAGCTGAACGCCGGGTTGACGTTGGGCAGCAGGTTGGAGCCGCTGGTGCGGTCACGGTCTTCGATACCGGCGACGATGCTCTGCACATGCCCGCGCAGGCGAGCGTTGTCGCCGATCACGCGGATGTCGACGCTCTGGCCGACGTGAATGCCGTCGAGCTTGGTCTCTTCAAAATAGCCGTCGATGTGGAAGGAGTTGCTGTCCACTACCGACAACACCGGGCGTCCGGCGGTCACGAACTCCTGGTTACGCGGCGCACGGTCGTTGATGTAGCCGTCCACCGGGCTGCGGATCACCGAGCGGTCCAGGTTGAGTTGCGCGGCATCCACCGCCACTTGCGACTCGGCCAGGGCCGATTGGGCACGGGCGACGCGGGACTGGCTTTCTTCCAGTTGCTCGCTGGCCACCAGGTTGCCGAGGCCACGGTTACGCTTGTTCTCGCGCACGGCCTGGGCCAGGGTTTCCTGACGGTCGGCCACGGCGGCCTGGGCCTGGCGCAGGGCCAGCTTGAAACGGTCCTGGTCGACGGAGAACAGCACCTGGCCGCGCACCACCAACTGGTTGTCGCGCACGTCCACTTGCTGGATCAGCCCGGACACGTCCGGGGCGATCTGCACGATGTCGGCACGGATGTGGCCGTCACGGGTCCACGGCGCGAACATGTAGTACATCACCATGCGCCACACCACGACGCAGGCGAAGGTCACCACCAGTAACGTCAGGACTACACGGCCAATGGTCAAAAAAGGTTTTTTCATGTCATGAGGTATCGACTGAGTGAATCCACTGCGCCCAGCAACAGAGCGTAGAGACCCACATTGAACAATGCCCGGTGCCAGACCAGGCGATAGAAGTGGACGCGGGTCAACAGCCCGTGCACCACCAGGTACAACACATACGTAATGCCCATCAGCACCAGCAACGTGGGCAGGAACACCCCGCTGATATCCAGATCACCGATCATAAAGGCGCTCCATCGGGTAACGGCGCTTCCATCTCTGTGCCGCCAAGAAATTCCACGCCGGGCAACAGCGCCAGGCGCAAGCCGCTGAGGGCGTGCAACAAATGCAGGCGGGTTTCGTCCTCGCCTTGCAGTCCCTGGCCGTTGAGGGCGCGGCGGGTACGGTCGAGGGTCATCAGCAGACCGCTGGGGGCCGGCAGACGTTCACCGGCCTTGAGGCAGGCCTTGAAGTAACCGCCGACGCCTTCCACCACCTGGTTCAACAACACACGCGGCACCCCGAGGATGCGCGGCGAGTACGCCAGCAGGTCCAGCAGGTTCAGCGCCACCCGCACTTCCCGCAGGGCGATGCCGGTGTCCTGGCCGGTCATGGCCAGGCGCGGCAGGTGTTGCATCAGGCGGTCGAGCATTTGCACGCCCATCTTGCGGTGTTCGGCCAGGGTCGCAGGCTCGGTCAGGGTGACGATGTCGCGCCAGCTGAAACGGGTCAGGCGCTTGGCCGCAAGCTCAGCGCCGAACGGCCGGGCAATCAGGGTCCAGACAAAGGCGAACAACAGGCCCACCGGGCCCGCCAGGTTGGAGTTGGCAAAGGCCAGGAAGTCCGCGTCGTAGGCACCCTGGATGCTGATGAACGACGAGGTGTTGACCAGCGTCAGCAGCATGCCGAGGTAGAAGCGCGGCTGTACCGTCAGCGTGCCGATGCAGATAAAGGGCACCGAAAACGCCAGCACCAGCATCGGGAAATCGTGCAGGTTGGGCAGCACCAGAAACAGGTAGAGGCTGGCGAACAGCACCGACATCGCGGTCCAGAAAAAGAACCGGTAGATCTGCGGCGCCGGGTCGTCCATGGAGGCGAAGAAGCTGCAGGCCACCGCCGCGAGGATCACCGCGCTGCCACCGTCGGTCCAGCCCAGGAGGATCCACAACACCGAGGCGACGATGATCGCGGTGACGGTGGAAAACGCCGAGTAGAACATCAGGCCCCGGTCGAGGAATGGCGTCAGCCGGCCCAGGCGCCAATGGCGGTAAACTGCGCGCCAGCTGTCCTGGCTTTCGCACTGGATGGCGGCTTGCAGGCTGCGGCAGTCCTGCCACAGATCCACCCACTCGCCCAGGCGATACAGGGCGTTGGAGAACAGCAACTGATGGCGGTCATCCAGGGCGTCGGCATCGGGTTGCAGGGCTTCGATCTGGTCACGCAGGACACGCCAGCGTTCGAGGGGCGCATCCTTTTGCGTGCTGGCCAGCCACTCGTTGGCGGCGGTCAGCAGCGGCGTGAAGCGCTCGAGCAATTCCGGCGCGCGGTGTTCCAGCGCGTACACGGCGTCGTCCAGTGCGTCGATCACCGGCAGCAGGTGGATCATCCGCCCGCGCAGCTCCTTTGTATTGCGCACCGTTTGCGGCCGGGAGCCCTCGTGGGGCAGTTGGCCGATCATCAATTCCAGGGTGTTGAAGGTAGCGACCATGCCGCCGCGCAGGGTGCTGATTTCCTCGGGTTGCACGTTGCGGCTGAGGAAGCGCTGGCTGTAGACCTGGGCGTCGGCAAACCACTTGCTCACCGAGTCATCGAACACCGGCGCCAGGCGTCGCGGCCAGAACATCGCCCCCACCACCGCCGCCACGGCGATGCCGAGGAAGATCTCTTCGGTCCGCGCTTCGGCCACATCCCACACCGCCAGCGGGTTATCCACCACCGGCAGGGCAATCAGCGGCAAGGTGTAGCCGGCCAGCATCAGCGCATAGCTGTTGGCGGTGCGCAGGTGCAGGGACAGGAACAGCAGAATCCCGGTCCACAGCGCGATCACCACCACCAACACGTAAGGCGTCTGCACAAACATCGGCACAAAAAACACCGCAGCGGCCGCGCCCATGAAGGTACCGACCGCCCGGTACAGCGCCTTGGAGCTGGTAGGGCCGACAAACGGGCTGGACACGATATACACCGTGGCCATCGCCCAATATGGACGCGGCATTTGCATCAGCATGGCGATGTACAACGCGATCATTGAAGCGGCGAATGTCCTTACGCCATAGAACCAATCCCTGGCCGGCGGCATGCCGGTAAAAAATCCGTTCAAGAACTCACAACCATGGGATGTTGATTGGCACCTTCGAAGGCCCGCAGTACACGCAAAGCAGCTTCCAGGTCATCGGGGTCGATTGTCGCCAGCACCTCGCGGCGCAGGCGCACCAGTTGCTGTTCCACTGCCTGCACCAGCTCGCGGCCACGCGCGGTGAGGCTCAAGGCCTTGGCGCGGCGGTCGTGGATGTCTTCGGTGCGGCACACATAGCCGGAACTGCACAGCTGATCCAACAGGCGCACCAGGGACGGGCTTTCCATCCCGGCGGCCTGGGCTACCTTCACCTGGTGCACACCGTCGCCGAGGCGGCCGATCATCAGCAGCGGCACGGCGCAGGCTTCGGAGATGCCATAGCTGACGAGCGTGGTCTGGCAGATTTTGCGCCAGGTCCTGGCACCTACCACCATGCTGCTGCTGATGTTCATCTGGAGTTGTTCGAGGGTCTGGGACACTGGATTATTCGCATACAGTTAGTTTGCTAACTATCAATATGGTCGATGGATCCAATGCAGTCAAGTTTTGATACAAATTTGCGGATGGGAGGATGGCCCGTGGGCTAAGTAAAGCTGGTTTGGGGAAAGGTGTTTCGCCGTCAGCAACCGTCAGTCGCCTCACTCAGCTCACATGCGTCGTCAGGTATGCACGTTGTATATACTTCGTACATACCAATCTAGAGCATTCACTAATGTCAAAACTAGCCGTTTTCACCTTGAAGCTTGAGTCGGAACTACGCGACCAATTCATGGCCGAGTGCGAGGCTACCCACCGTCCTGCATCGCAAATCGTGCGAGATATGATGCGTCAGTTTGTCCAGGCCCAGCAGGAATCACGGGAGTACGACGCGTTCTTGCAGCGTAAAATAGACGCCTCTCGCGCCTCGATACAGGCAGGCAGAGAGATTTCCAATGAGGATTTGGAAGCTGAGTTTTCTGCGAAACGCGCTCACGTAGATAATCAGGAATGAGGGTTGCCTGGACGCCGGAAGCGGCGCAGGACCGTAGGGATATCTGGGACTTTTTATTTGAGAAAAACCCACAAGCCGCAGCCGATATGGATCGACGCTTCAGTAGTGCAGTGCTGGGGTTGGCAAAACACCCAGAAATCGGCCCACTCGGCAGGATCACAGGCACACGCGAAGTCATTCCTCATCCAAGCTACCGCCTTGCTTACCAACTTGAGCCCGACGTAGTAGGGATCGTGGCGCTTGCGCACACCGCTCGCCAATGGCCACCAGAGAAAGCAACCGCCTCTTGACGGCCTAGACTCCTCGCCCCTCTCTCAACCGCAAATTCAACTCATCCACTACCTCCGCCCAATCCGCGTCCTCCAGAATCTCTTCACGCAAAAACGCCCGCTGGGCCGGCGTCCAGAAAAACGCTTCCGCCAGATGCAATTCGGGCTTGAGTGGGGAGTGGACCGCGATGAACCGCTCGATGCTGACCGGGTCATCGGGCAAACCGAGCTGTTTGAACAACGATGGCAAGTTGTGGACTGGGGATTCCATGAGGCGTTCCTGGAGAGAGGGTTCACCTGAGTCTAGCGCCCCAGGCGAACATAAACCTCTCAGGTGTTGCGCGGATTAATCGCAGCCCTCACGGTGCACGCCCGCTGGCGCGTTACACAGCACGAACAGCCGGGCCCGCGCGCCGCCGCCGTCCTGCTGGCTGAGCTGACGCCATCCGGCCGGCAACGGGGCAAACTCATCCGGCGGCTCCGCGGCGCTGATCAGCCATACACGCTGGATCTCGGCGGGTAACGCCGACAAGCGATCAAGGTAGATGCGCCCGCCATCCTGGTCCACCAGGGTGCCAAAACCATAGGCATTAGGCCGGGTGGACTTGCCGGCGGCGGTCGGCGGTGTGAAAAGCTGCAACTGGGCGTCGGTCTCGTCGTAATAGACGTAGGGCAGGAACCACAGCATGTCGCTGATGACGATGCGATCATCTTCCTGGTAGTTGCGATTGACGAACTCCACCACCACGTTGAACTGATCATGCTCATCGACGGTGGAGTTGGTTTTCACGCCCACCAGCTCGACCCCGACAAACAACACGAAGACTGCCGCCGCTGCGAGCGGCAGGCGCGGCGACAGACGGTCGACGGCCAACGCCACGATGATCGGCAAACTCATCGCGTAGGCGGTGAGATAACGCTCGATAAACACCGGGGAAATAAACGAAACCCCATAGACCAGCAGCACCGGCAGCATGAAAAAAAGCCCCAGCAGCCAACCGAAGCGGTAGCGGCTTTGATCGCGCCAGGCAGTCACACCGACCAGCGCCATCAGCAATAACGGAAACACCACAAAGGACGGTCGCCACAAGTGGTCGCCCGGGTCCTGAATGAGGAACTGCCACACCATCGACGGCACGGAATACAGGTTGACCGGGTCTTCCCAGCCAATATCACCGCCCACCTTGAGTTCTTCGGTGTGCTGCACCAGGCCCAGCAGATTCGGGAGCCAGGGCAAGTACAGCAACACAATGGCAATGTTGGCCAACCACCAGCCCGCGCGCGTGACCAGGCGCAAGCCGCCGGCCCGTGGCTGGCGCAGCAACAGCAGCCATGACCAATGCACCAGTACGCACAACGCGGTGAAATAGTGGGTGTAGAAGGCTGCCGTCATCAACAGCGCATAGGCCACCAGATAGCGCTTGCGCTCAGGCTGGCGGACCCAATACACCAAGGCCAGGGTGGCGGCCAGCAGCCATACGCCCAGCAGCGAATACATCCGCACTTCCTGGCTGTAGCGCACTGCCGTGGGCAGCAACGCCAACAGAATCCCGGCCAGCACCGCCGCGCGACGGGTCGCGATCAGCCTTGTCAGCCAGATTCCCAGGCCGACTGCGACCACACCGGGGATCGCACTCATGCTGCGCAGGGAGAAAATGCTGTCGCCGAACACCTCGATCCAGCCGCGCAGCATGAAGAAATACAGCGGCGGATGAACGTCATGTGCGGCGTGAAACCACAGGTCTTCCAGGGAATACTCAGCGAGCAGCAGGCTTGAACCTTCATCGCCCCAGATGGCGGAGGCGGTCAGGCCATAGAAACGCACGGCCATGGCCAACGCCACCAGCGGTACCCACCACAACCGAGCCAGCCAGCCGGCATTCTCCCAAAGGCCAGGATTGAGCACGGGCAATGCCCCGGCCTTGTTGTCTTGTTCCGCCACAGAGCGTCGCACCTCTACTTCCTCACCCACTACTGAACCTGCGCTTGCGCGAACACCCGCCACTCTAGGTCAAAAGGCCTTGATTCGCCCGCTGTTTTGCATGGATTTGACCAACCATCCGCCAATCGGACAAATCTGAATTTTGCGCAGGACGTCTCCGACGCTTTCATCGGATCACGCTATGATTGCTGCCTTCCATGGATTCAGGATCAAGGACATTTCATGCGCATCGGTCTTCTGTCACCCCTGGCACTGGCATTGCTCGCCACCCTTCCCCTCCAGGCCCACGCCAGCGGCGATGACTCTTGCTACCCGGATTGGCGGGTGTCGCGCAACAGCCTGGACGTGTGCAGCAACCTGCCCTTCCTGAGCCCCGGCAATGACAGCCGGGTCAACCTGCGGCTGTTGCTGGCGGACAAAAACGTCATGCCGCTGGCGCCGAATGCCTTGGGCGAGCAGGACGTGTCCGAAGGATTTGGCCCGGTGCCCTTTCCGGTGTATCGGCTTATGCCGGCTGCGGATGAGCCCGACAACAAACCCGACGACTCGCGCACCGCCGAACTGGATGCACTGCTCAGCCCGCTGGGCATCAAGCGCGACGACGCCAAGACCGCCGGTGAAGCCTTCCTTTCCGGCGAAGGCAGCCGCTGCCGCAGCAACGCCGATGACAGTGCCGCCGCGTTTATCAGCCAGGTGGTGAAGGCCGATGTACCGCAGGCCGAGCGCCAGTTACTGGCCAAGCTGCGGCTGCAGATGCTCGGCAGTTGTTCCTCGGACGGCGTAGCGGCAGGCGAGGCCGACCAAATCAAATCGGCAGACGGCCAGGCATTGCTCACCTACCTGAAAGCCGCCGGGGACTTTTACAGCGGACGCTTCAGCGATGCGCAAAAAGGTTTTGCCGGGCTGACGAGCAGCTCGCTGCCCTGGCTGAAGGAAACAGCGCTGTACATGACCGCCCGCACCGCGCTGAACGACGCCCAGCAAAATGCCTTCGATGAATACGGCACACCGTCGCTTGAGCATGTGGATAAGTCTGCCCTGCAACGGGCCGAAAGCGCTTTCAACGACTACCTGAAAACTTATCCACAGGGCGAATACGCCGCCTCCGCCCGTGGCCTGTTGCGCCGGGTGCACTGGCTGGCGCCCAACCCCGACAAACTGGCGGACGACTTTGCCTGGCAACTGACCCAGGCCACCGATGCCCAGCGCAACGTGTCGCTGGATGAACTGGTGCAGGAAGCCGACACCAAGCTGCTGACCAGCACCACGGCACCTGTGGGCAACCCGCTGATCCTGGCCCTCAACGACCTGATGTGGATGCGTGCCGGTGAGCCGCCGAAGCTCACGCGTGAAGCGCTCGATGCACAAAAAGCGGTGTTCGCGCAGGAGCCCGCGCTGTATGCCTACGTGCAGGCGGCGTTTGCCCTGAACGTCGAGCATCAGCCCGACCGTACCTTGAAGCTGCTGCCGCAAGACGTGCCGTCGAATCTCGACTACTTCGCTTTCAGCCAACAGACCCTGCGTGGCCTCGCGCTGGAAGCCAAGGAAGACTGGAAAGCCGCCGAAGCGCTGTGGCTGCAACTGCTGCCGCTGACCAAGCAACCGTTGCAACGTGACCAGCTGGAGCTGGCATTGGCGATGAACTACGAACGCAGCGGCCAGCTGGCCAAGGTATTCGCCGCCGATTCGCCGATCAGTGCCAAGCAGGTGCGCTATATCCTGCTGCGCAACGTCGCCGGTCCCGACCTGCTGCGCCAACAGCTTGCCCATGCCGAAGACCCGGTAGAGCGCCAGACTGCGCAATTCACGCTGCTCTATAAAGACCTGCTGCGCGGCCAGTTCGAGACCTTTGCCGAGGACCTCAAGCAACTGCCCGCCTCGGTTCCCGATGAAAAGCTCGGCACCAGCCTGGGCTACGTCTACAGCGGCGGCCAGTCGTTGAGACTGTTCCAGTGGAACGGTGACAAGGCCGAGTCCGGCTACACCTGCCCGAGCATCGCGCAAATCGCCAGCACCTTGCAGGCCGATCCGAAAAACCCGCAGGGCCTGAACTGCCTGGGGGAATTCGTCCTGCGTAACGGCCTGGACGGCATGCCCCTGGAACAAGCGCGCTCCGCCGGCAGCCTGGGCAGCACTGCCTCGCCCTTCAAGGGTGAAACCTTCTCGCGACTGGAGGGCTACAAGCGGGTGATCGGCAATCCCAAGGCACCGCGAAACGACAAGGCCTACGCGCTGTTTCGTGCCATCAACTGCTACGGACCTTCGGGCTACAACAGTTGCGGTGGCGAGGACGTCGACAAGAACGTGCGCAAAGGCTGGTTCCGCCAGTTGAAAACCGGGTTCGCCGACACCCAGTGGGGCAAGTCGCTGCAGTACTACTGGTAAGCCGTGAAGCGTTTCTGGCTGGCCCTGCTCCTGCTGGCAAGCCCGGCCTTCGGCGCGGTGGACGCCCGCGACCATGACGCGTTCTGGCTGTGGAGCGGCGTCGCGCCGCAGCCGGTGCTCAAGCAGGCGAAAACCCTGTACATCCTCCAGGGCCAGATCAACTCGACCCGCCGCGCGCCCCGGCGTGGCGTGCAATTCATCGCCCAGGGCATGAGTGTGCCGCGCATCACCCAGGGTGAAATCTGGGTGGTGTACCGCGCCCACACCCTGCACTGGCCCGAGTCGGTGTACAGCCAGATGCTCGGCCAGGTGCAACGCTGGCGGGATGCGGGCAACCCGGTGGTGGGCATCCAGATCGACTTCGATGCGCGCACGCAATACCTCGACGAATACGCGGACTTCCTGCGTGACCTGCGCCAACGCTTGCCCAAGGACCTACGCCTGAGCATCACCGGGCTGATGGACTGGAGCAGCAATGCCGACCCGGCCGCCATCGCACAACTCAAGGGCGTGATTGATGAAGTGGTGGTGCAGACCTACCAGGGCCGCCACAGCATCCCGGACTACGCGGCGTATCTGCCACGCATGAACCGGTTGGGGGTGCCGTTCAAGATTGGGTTGATTCAGGGTGGAGAGTGGGAGGAGCCGGGGTATTTGAAGGGCAGTGAGTGGTTTCGAGGGTATGTGGTGTTTTTGCAGAATCCTTGAATGCCCACAGTCCCTGGACTGTGGGCACTGGTATTAACGCCCTGCCGTCTGTTCCGGATACACCGACTCCCAGCCCCCACCCAATGCCTTGTACAACCCGACCATGGCGAGGGACACGCCGGTGGAGCTTTCCACCCACTGCTCCTGGGTCGCCAGCAACGCACTTTGCACGGTCAGTACGTTGACGAAATCCACCACGCCTTCGACGTATTGATGCTGCGCAGTAGCGAGGGCGATCTGGTTCTGCCGCACGGCTTCGGCAAGGCTGTCGCGCCGCAGTTGGCTGGCGTTGTAGCGGGTCAGTTGATCATCGATTTCATGCCAGGCCCGCAGCACGGTCTGCTGGTAGGCCAGGGCTGCCTCCTGTTGCTGGGCTTCGCGCAGATCGAGCATGCCTTGCAACCGGCCACCGTTGAAAATCGGCAAGCTCAGTTGTGGGCCAAAGGCGAATGCACGCGAACTCCACGAGCCGAAATCCGCCAGCTGCAACGCCTGGGAGCCCACGCTGCCAGACAGGGTGATGCGCGGGTAGAAGTCGCCCTTGGCCACACCAATGGAGGCGGTGGCCGCATGCAAGCGAGCTTCGGCCTGGCGGATATCCGGGCGGCGCTCGGCCAGTTGCGACGGCAGGCCGATGGCGACCTGGCGTTGGGTTTGCGGCACCGCAGCGTCCTTGGACAATTCGGCGTACAAGGCTTGTGGCGGCTCGCCCATCAGCAGGCTCAGGGCGTTGATCAACTGGTCCTGGCGTTGCTGCAAATCCGGCAGGCGCGCCTCGATGGCGGCCACTTGAGCAGCGGCTTCGGCTACGTCCAGGTCAGTGGCGACACCGTCGGCCAGGCGCAGTTGCGAGAGCTTCAGGCTGTGGCGCGCCACCTCGAGGTTTTGCTCGGTGACGGCGCGGGTGT
Source organism: Pseudomonas sp. KK18 (assembly GCF_037094675.1). Classification (NCBI taxonomy): domain Bacteria; kingdom Pseudomonadati; phylum Pseudomonadota; class Gammaproteobacteria; order Pseudomonadales; family Pseudomonadaceae; genus Pseudomonas; species Pseudomonas sp. KK18. The sequence goes on along the minus strand of NZ_CP146605.1, from coordinate 177,804 downwards.
TTTGCACGCCGCGCAGCTGGATGTAGTCCTGGGCGGTTTCCGCCAGCACCGACAACAGCACCGCGCGGCGGTCGTTTTCGGCGACTTGCAGGGTGGCGTCGGCGGCTTCGGTTTCGCGTTTTACCCGGCCCCAGAAGTCCAGTTCCCAGGCGGCGGAGAAACCCATGTCCCACTGGTTGAACGCCGAGCGGCCGTTCTTGCCCGAGGCATCGCTCAAGCCATCGGCGCTGTTGCGCTGACGCAGGTAATCGCCGGTGGCGTTGACGGTCGGGTAGCGCTCGGCGGTGATCACCTGGCGCGCGGCGCGGCTTTGTTGCAGGCGGCTGCTGGCGAGTTTCAGGTCAAGGTTATCGGTCAGCGCGCGACGGGTGAGCGCGGTGAGCTGCGCGTCGTGGAACACTTCCCACCAGCGCTCTTCCAGCGGGTCGTTGACCGCGTGGCTGGCGGCTTGCCGGCCATGGGGCTCGGTCCATTGGCCGACGGGATTCTGCGGGCGCTGGAAGTCCGGGCCGACGGTGCAGGCACTCAGGGTGAGCAGGCTCAAGGTTAACCAGGCAAGGCGTCTCATTGCTGCGCCACCTCACGTTGCTGGGCGGCGGCGTGGGTGTCGACGCTGGCTTCCACCGACATGCCGACCCGCAGGCGCTCGGTCAACGCCTGGCCGGGCTCCAGGATGATTTTTACCGGAATACGCTGCACCACCTTGGTGAAGTTGCCGGTGGCGTTATCGGGCTTGACCGAGGCAAATGTCACGCCGGTAGCTGGCGCCAGGCTTTCGAGGTGGCCCTTGAGCACTTCGCCGTCGAGGCTGTCGACCTTCACGTCCACCGTTTGGCCAGCGTGCATGTGGGACAACTGGGTCTCCTGGAAATTGGCCACCACGTAGGCCTCGGCCAGCGGTACCACGGCGAGGATCTTGCTGCCCGGCGTCACATAGGCGCCGACCCGCACCGCGCGCTCGCCGACCATGCCGTCCACCGGCGCGACGATGCGGGTGTACGACAGCTGATAGCTGGCCATTTCCAGTGCGGCCTGGGCACGTTTCAGGCCGCCCTCTGCCGCATCACGCTGGGCGCTGAGGATTTCCACCTGCTTGCGTTCAGCGGCCAGCACCGCCGTGGCATTCGCCAGGCGCGCGGTGGCCTGGTCAATACGCGTCTTGGCTTGCTGGGCGTTCTGTACGGTGCCGGCGCCTACACCCGCGAGGTGGTTGTAGCGGTTCAGTTCGTGTTCGGCAAACGCCACTTCGGCGCGATCTGCCGCCACAGTCGCCTGGGCCTGGGCGATCACCGAGCTTTGGCGCTCCAGGGTTGCCGTGGCATTTTTCAGCTGCGCCTGGGCCACCAGCGTATCGGCATCGGCCGCCTGGGCAGCGGCGCGGAAGTCACGGTCATCAATCAGCGCCAGCAACTGCCCGGCCTTGACCCGCTGGTTGTCTTCCACCAGCACTTCCTTGATGAAGCCGGCCACACGCGGCGCCACCAGGGTGTAGTCAGCGGCGACGAAGGCGTCGTTGGTGCTCTGGCGTTTGCTGCCGAACACACCCGGCGCCAGCAGGTAAACCAGCACACCGACGGCAAACACGGTGATGACGGTTACAGCGATTTTGTCTTTGCGTTTCATAACAATCCCTTTGGCTCAGTGAGCAATCAAGTCGGCGCGCGGGGCGGATAAATCCGCGTCGGCATCCAGAAAATCAGCAGGATCAACGCCGCCGCGACACCGGCCATGACGTAGTAGAGATCCGAAGAGGTGAGCACCACGGCCTGCTCGTGCAGCCGATGGGCAAGGCCGGCGGCATCGCTGTCGGCCAGGGGCGAGTTGCCCAGGCTGTCCACCAGCATGGTCGAGTGGAAATGCAGGCGGTGTGTGGTCAGGGCATCGAGCACGCCGGTGGCGACCACGGCGGCCAAGCCTTTGACGGTGTTGAACCACGCCGAGGCGAAAGGCCCGTCCTGGGGCGTGATGCTGCCGGTGGAGAGCATCAGCAGCGGCAACACCGCCATCGGTTGCCCGAAGATTTGCAGCAGTTGCAGCACGTAGAAATCATCGCGAATCCATGCCGACGTGAGTTGCGCCCCGCCCACGCAGGACAGGATCAACATGCTCAAGCCAATGCCCAATACCCAGCGGCAATCGACCCAGCGCAAGTTGCACAACGCCGCCACCAACGGCAGTGCGATCAACTGCGGCAGCGCCATGATCAGCATCACCGGTGCAGTTTGCAGCGGGCGGTAGCCTTGGACCTGGGCCAGGTAGCTGGACGGAATGATCGTCACCGCCAGCAGCACGATCAGCACCCCGGCGAGCACAATCAGCGCGAACGACAGGTTGCGTAGCCCAAGCATCTGCAACTTGAAAAACGGCATCGGGTGCGACCACTCGTTGATCATGAACAGCACCAGCAACACCAGGCCGCCGATCAACAATGAGGTAATCAGCGGCGACTCGAACCAGTCCAGCCGATTGCCCTGCAACAGGCCGATCACCAGCATGCAGATCGCCGGGAAGCCCAACAGCAAGCCGCGCCAGTTGAACTGCTTGAAGCGCTCCAGGCGCAGCGGGTCCTGGGGCAAGCCGTAGGCCACGGCCGCCATGGCCAGCAGGCACGGCCCGACAATCTGCCAGAACGCCCATTGCCAGCCGACGTATTCGGTCCACATGGCCGCCAGCGGTGTGCCGAGGCTAGGGCCGAAAGTGGCCGTGAGGGCATAGCCGGCCAGGCCGTACAGCTTGACGTTGGCCGGCAGGAACCGCAGGGCCACGGTCATCAGCATCGGCGGCAAGGCGCCACCGGCCAGGCCTTGCACGGTGCGCAGGATCAGCAGGCTTTCGTAGTTCGGTGCGAACGGGCACAGCACGCCAAGCACGGTGAACAGGCCGATGGCGCAGAGAGTGAAACGGCGCAGAGAGAACGTCACCGAACACCAGGGTGCAAAGGCCATCGCCGAGACAGAGGTGGCGGTGTAGGCAGCCACCAGCCAGGTGCCTTCGTCGAAGCCGATGTACATCGCACCACGAATATCGGCGAGAGCGACTTTGGTCACCATCTCGTTGAGGCCGGACACCAGTACCGCAAGCAATACGCCCACCAGGCCGATGATGATACGCGGGCCGAAAACGGGCGGGGTAATGGCGGTCGGTTTGGCTGCGGCCAGGGGTGCGGGAGCAGCGAGGGACGTCATGAACTACAACTCGGAATAGGAAATACCCGAGCAGTTTAATAAGGCTTAGACATGACAAAAAGTGACTTATCGGAAGCTTATAAGTGCACCAGACGCAATGATCAAAATGTAGGCGATCTCTGTGGGAGCCGGGCTTGCCCGCGATTGCATCACCTCGCTATGCCTGAAAAACCGTGTCGCCCGCATCGCAGGCAATCCATCTCCCACATTAGCCGAGCTCACTTGCGACTCACGTGGGCTGCGCTTCCTTCCACGTCGCCTCGCAGCATTCACGCATGGTCTCGCGCAGCCATCTATGGGCCGGGTCCTTGTCGAAACGCGGGTGCCAGGCTTGGGTCAGCACCAGGGTCGGCAGGGAAATTGGCAGGGTGAAGGCTCGCAACGGCAGCTTCAGGCGATTGGCGCTGTAGAGCGCTTCCTTGGGCACCGGCAGGATCAGGTCGGAGTCCGGCAGCATGAACATCGCGCCGTGAAACCCCGGGGCGATCATCGCGACTCGGCGTTCCAGGCCCTGGGCGTTCAGGGCGGTGTCGATGGGCCCCCGGGCAATGCCGCGGCGGGAGATGCTGATATGGGAATAGCTGGCAAACCGTTCGGCGGTGATTTCTCCATCGAACAACGGGTGCCCTTCCCGTGCCAGGCCGACGAAGGTGGTGGTGAACAGGTTCTGCACCTTCACTTCCGGAGTGATCGGCATGGTGTTGCCCACCCGCAGGTCGAGACGGCCTTCACGCAGGGCCTCGTCATCGGTGTCGCCTTCCGGCACGAAGCGCAGTTCGCACAGCGGCGCCATGCGTTCCATGGTGTCGAACAGCCGACCGCCATACACACCGACAAAAAAGTCATTGGCCCGCACGCTGAAGCGTCGGCGCAGGGTGCGCAGGTCCACTTCGTCCGCCGAGCGGAACAGCAGCGCCGCCTGCTCCACCACGCTGCGCACCTGGCCCTGTAGCTCCAGGGCCTTGGGCGTCGGTACCAGGCCGCGACCGGCGCGCACCAGGATCGGATCGCCCACTGCCTCGCGGATACGCGTGAGGGTGCGACTCATGGCGGCCGGGCTCAGGTTCATCCGCCGCGCGGCGCCTACCACACTGCCCTCGTCGAGCAAGGCGTCGAGGGCGACCAGCAGGTTCATGTCCGGTAATTGCATGCCAAGCACTCGTGATTGGTTATGAGTGAACTTGGCGCAATCGTAGCAGACTGTGGCGAGGGAGCTTGCTCCCTCGCCACAGGGTTGGTGTTTCAGTCCGGGTTGGTGTTCAGTCAGCGTTGCATGCCCCAGCGCTTCACGGTGACCCGCTCCAGGGTGTCGAACACCAGGTTCTCCACCAGCAGCCCGATCAGGATCACCACCGCCAGGCCGGCAAACACTTTGTCGGTGTACAGCTCGTTGCGGTTCTGGAAGATGTACCAACCCAAACCGCCTTTGCCGCTGGTAGCACCGAACACCAACTCGGCGGCGATCAGCGTGCGCCAGGCGAACGCCCAACCGATTTTCAACCCGGCGAGAATCGACGGCAGCGCAGCCGGGATCAGGATGAACAACACGAAGCGCATACCCTTGAGGCCATAATTTCGACCGGCCATGCGCAGGGTTTCGGAGACGCCGAGGAACCCTGAATAGGTGTTGAGCGCCAGCGCCCACAACACTGAATGCACCAGCACGAAGATCAGGCTGTTCTGCCCCAGCCCAAACCACAACAGCGCCAGCGGCAGCAGGGCAATCGCCGGCAACGGGTTGAACATCGAGGTCAGGGTGCTCAGCAGGTCACGCCCCAGTTGGGTCGACACCGCAAGCGTGGTCAGGGCAAACGCCAGCACAATGCCGATCAGGTAACCCTTGATCAGCACCACCAGCGAGATGCTGACCTTGCTCAACAACTCGCCACTGGCCATGCCGTCGTAGAACGCGCTCAGTGTCTGCAGGAAGCTCGGCAGCAGCAGGTCATTGTTCTGATAACGGGCAGCCGCTTCCCAGAGGATCGCAAGCACGATCAGGATCAGGCTTTTACGCAGCCAGCCTTGTTGCCACAGGCGCTGGCGCCACGGCAACTCGCGCTCTACGCGTACACCGGGCAACGGTTCGAGAGTGATTTCATATTCCTGGCGCATGGTGCAAACCCTTCAATAAGCGATGCGGATATCGGCGAAACCCAGTTCGGTTTCCACCTCGGGCGCTTCATCAAACAACAGCCGATGAATGCGCCGCGCCGAAGCCTGGAACTCCACACCGCCGAGGCTGTGCAGGTCGTATTGATGGCTGTGGATTTCCGCCCGCACTCGCCCCGGGTGCGGCGACAGCAACAGGATGCGGTTGCCCACCACCAGCGCTTCCTCGATGGAGTGGGTGACGAACAGCAGGGTGAAACGCACCTCTTCCCAGAGCAGCAATAGTTCTTCCTGCATCTTGCGCCGGGTCAGGGCGTCGAGGGCGGCGAAGGGTTCATCCATCAGCAGGATTTTCGGCTGCATGGCCAACGCCCGGGCGATTGCCACGCGGGCTTTCATGCCGCCGGACAGGGTGTGCGGGTAGGCATCGGCAAAGGCCGTAAGGCCGACTTTTTCCAGGTAGTACAGCGCCCGCTCTTCGGCCTCGCGACGCTTGAGGGTTTTGGACGCCAGCAGCGGGAACATGACGTTCTGCTTGACGGTTTTCCACGGCGGCAGTTGGTCGAACTCCTGGAACACCACGATACGGTCCGGCCCTGGCTGCTCGACTTTTTGCCCGAGCAGACGGATCTCGCCCTCACACGGCTTGATAAAGCCGGCGATGGATTTCAACAGTGTGGATTTGCCACAGCCCGAAGGCCCCAGCAATACAAAGCGGTCTGCCGGATCGATCGCGAAGCTGACCTGGTGAGTGGCGCGCACCACCCGTTCGGGCGTGCGGTATTCAAGGCTGACTTTATCCACCGAAAGCAGTGCTTCGGTGGTGGTCGGGTTGCTGGCCGTGTGGCCTTGCAAGGGCGCGTTCATGTCAGCTCCCTTGCAGCGGCTTGGCGTCCTGGAAGAAGTAATCCTTCCACGATTCGGGTTTGTTTTTGATCGCGCCGACGCGGTAGAGGAATTCCGCCAGCGGGTAGGTGTTTTTCGGTGTGACGCTGAATTCGAACTGCGGGTTTTCGATGATTTTCAGCAGCTCGGCGCGGTCGATCTTGGCCTTGGTCACGCGGATGTAGGTATCGGCTGCGGCGCCTTTGTCGTTCTGGGCGAACTGCGCCGCTTCAGTCAGTGCCTCGACGAACGCCTTGTAGGTTTTCGGGTTGTCGTTGCGGAATTTCTCGGTGGCGAACAGCACGGTCGGCGAGTTAGGCCCGAGGATGTCATAGGAGTTGAGCACCACATGCACGTTCGGGTTGGTCAGGGCCTGCTCCTGGAACGGCGGGTTGGAGAAGTGCCCGGTCAGCTCGGTGCCACCGGCAATCAGCGCAGCCGTGGCATCCGGGTGCGGGACGGCAACGGTGTACTTGTCGAGGCGATTGAATTCCTTGTCGCCCCATTGCTTGGCGGCAGCGTATTGCAGGAAACGCGACTGCACGGAAACGCCCACTGCCGGTACGGCAATGCGGTCTTTTTCGGTGAAGTCGGCAATGGTCTTGACCTTGGGATTGTTGCTCACCAGGTAGTAGGGGAAGTTGCCCAGGGAGGCGACGGCTTTCACGTTCTGCTTGCCATGGGTGCGGTCCCAGATAGTCAGCAGCGGGCCAACGCCGGCCCCGGCGATGTCGATGGAACCGGAGAGCAGCGCATCATTGACGGCTGCGCCGCCGGACAGTTGCGTCCAGTCGACCTTGATGTCGATGCCTTCCTGCTTGCCGTATTTTTCGATCAGGTTCTGGTCGCGCACCACGTTGAGCAACAGGTAGACGATGCCAAACTGCTCGGCGATGCGAATTTCGCCTTCGGCCTGGGCGGCGGCAGGCGCCACAAGACTGCCGGCCAGCAGGCTGACGCCCAGGCCAACCGTCGCGGCCAGGCGCGCAAATGGGGTTTTCTTGGACATGGTCATGCTCCGGGTCAGAAAGGCGCGTCGCCCTGGATGGTGGTGCGGTACAGCTTGCGCCGCAGGTGGCTGGGGCAGCCGGCCGCCAGGTGGATCAGCGAGCGATTGTCCCAGAACACCATGTCGTGGGGCTGCCACTGATGGCGGTAGATGTTTTCCGGCAGCACGCTGTGGGCGTACAGCTGGGCCAGCAGGTCGCGGCTTTCATCCTCAGGCAGGCCGACGATACGGGTGGTGAAGCCCTCGCTGACGAACAGCGCCTTGCGGCCGTTTTCCGGGTGGGTGCGCACAATCGGGTGTACCACTTCCGCCACTTGAGCGAGTTGCTCGGGCGTGAGGGTCGGGCGCCAATTGCCTTCGAATTTGGTTTCGCTGTAGCGTGCGGTGTAGGAGTGCGCGGCGCTGCGGCCTTCGACCGCCTTGCGCAAGGGCTCGGGCAGGTTGTCCCAGGCTTTATGCATGTCGGCGAACAATGTGTCGCCACCCTCGGACGGCAGCTCCTGGGCATGGAGCATCGAGCCCAGGCTCGGCAGCTCCTTATAGGAGAGGTCCGAGTGCCAGAACTTGCCGGCGTCTCCCAGGCCGATGGATTGGCCGTTTTCGATGATGTTGGAGACGATCAGGATTTCCGGGTGGTTGGCCAGCAGGAATTGTTTGAGCACATGGATTTGCAGCACGCCGAAACGGCGGCTGAAGGCGATCTGTTGCTCGGGGGTGATACGTTGGTCGCGGAAGACCACGACGTGATGGTCCAGATGCGCGCGGTGAATGCGTGCGAAGTCCTGGTCGCTGACCGGGCGGGCCAGGTCCAGGCCTATGATTTCGGCGCCGACGCTGCCGGGAAATGGACGGATCTCGAAGGTTTGTGTGGTGTCGGTCGCTGTTGGAACAGTAGAGGTGGCAGACATGAGTTCACTCCCGTGCAGTCAGGAGAGTGACTTTATAGTCATAAGAACCGCATTTTAAATACCGTTAGTGAATATCGATATGCAGCAATACCGCTGTTGGCCTGACTCCCGGGAATAAAATGTGCACGACGGACCTTTAGCCTGTAAGACCTGACAAATGGGAGCTGTGGGCCCGAAGAACACGCTGTTGAGTCGCTTACAAGCCGAAACCTTGCCCGTTTGACAAGCTTGTGGACAATCTCTAGTGTGCATTGGATCCAATTAGCCACCTCACCTTGAAAAGGAGGATAGCGTAGTCGTGACGCAGAAGCCGAACCCTTTGAGCAGCATCCAGATCAGCGGGCCTATCCCCGCCCATCTCGCCCGCTCCGTGATTGAAGAAACATTGCGCAACGCCATCCTGGATGGCCGCTTGCCCTGTGGCACCGCCATGCGTCAACAGGAGCTGGCCAGCTTGTTCGGGGTCAGCCGGATGCCGGTGCGCGAGGCATTGCGTCAACTGGAAGCCCAATCGCTGCTGCATGTGGTCACCCACAAAGGCGCGGTGGTGGCGCCACTGATCGAGGACCACTCGGCGGAAACCTACGCCCTGCGCATACTCCTCGAATCCGAAGCGCTGCGCTTGTCGATTCCCCTGCTCACGCCCGATGACATCGCCCAGGCTGGCGCCTTTATCGACGCGCTGGAACGGGAAAGCGACTACACCGAAATCGGCCGCCTCAACCGCCTGTTCCACATGGCGCTATATGGCAAGGCGGGCAATCAGCGGTTGCTCAAGCTGGTTGAACACGGCTTGAACGAAGAGGAACGTTTCCTGCGCTTCAACCTCGAGGCCATGGGCCTGGGCAAGACGTCCCAGGAAGATCACCGCGAACTGCTCGACCTCGTGGCGCAAAAGAAGGTCGACGAAAGCATCCTGACCCTGCGTAACCACCTTACCCGCGGCATGGAGGTGATTACGGGTTACCTCAAAAGTCTTGAAGAGACTGAACAGAACGCTGCGCTGTAAATTCCGCGTGGAACTGAAACGCCTCCCTCGACCACAAAGCGCTGCAAAGTGACGCTGGCCGACGGAGGCCAGTGCACCACCATTACTCCCGTTAAACCATTAAGCCCAAAGAAAACTTCACACACTCCGCAGAGCGATCCAACTACCGCAATATTCCAACTCGAAAAACTTATAAAACTAAAAACACCTGAATACTTAATCAGATTATTACCAACACTCCAATTCTCCCAATCGACAGCGTGAATCCATGCTCGGTGCGTCACTGCGCGTGGCGTTCCTTTAAATAAAGCCTTGGTATTTTGTCACAGCATGCTGCTTGCCAGTAACAGTGTCAGCCTCGTACAGGGCTGCCTGTTATCAAGGCAACCGCGCATCCGTGAAAACCAATGTTTATTTGTCGCTAAAGCACAACGCTTTTATCAGGGAAGAGACAACGACTTATAGGCATCAACATGTTCCAGCACTCACACCTGCTTAAACAAAAAAAGCAGAAGTTACATATCCATCCAATATTCAAACATATAAATACCCTTCCAAAGTTGCAGTACTTTATGGAAAACCACGTATTCGCCGTGTGGGACTTCATGACACTCACCAAACGCCTGCAACATGACCTCACCGGTATGCGCCTGCCCTGGTTACCGCCAACGGACCCGCAAGCGGCTCGCCTGATCAATGAGATCGTATTGGGCGAAGAGTCGGACGCGTATCCCGGCCATGGGCACGGCAGCCACTTCGAGTTGTACCTGGAAGCCATGCGTGAAGTCGGCGCGAGCACGGCGAACATCGAGCGGTTCGTCAGCCTGCAGCGTGACGGCAACGATGCAGAAACGGCCCTGCAAAAAATCGATATCCACCCGTCCGTGGCCCGGTTCGTCAGAAGTACCCTGCAGGTTGCCCTGGACGCCCCGACGCACTGCGTGGCGGCTGCCTTTCTCCACGGGCGCGAGAGCGTCATCCCGGCGATGTTCAAGCGCATCCTGGAGGAGTGCGAGGTGCTCCATCGCCAGGCGCCCACCTTCTGCTACTACCTCAAGCGCCACATGGAGATCGACGCCCAGGAGCATGGCCCGGCGGCAACGCAATTGCTGCAACGCCTTACCCTCGGCGACCCAAGCCGCGAGCAGCAAGCCGACAGTTGCGCCCTCGGCGCCGTGGAAAGCCGCCTGGCCTTATGGGATGGGTTGCATAGGTGCCTGCCGGAGATGAGCGCATGAACCCTGCAGACTACCGCTCATTTGCCGACGACTGGGAGCGCCGCGCGACCATCCGCACACGCCCGCGGCGGCGGCTGGAAAACGATCAGAAACTGATCTACCCCCTGAGCCGACAGCCCCTGGTGCTGAGCGCAACCTTTATCGACCGATGCCCGCAGTGCCGTGATTTTGTCTTGCTGCAGACGTTCTACAAGTTCATCAACGACGTGGTGATCTTTGAAACCGAGATCGTCGACAAGACCGCCCGCAGCATCGCCAAGAATCGCTTTTCGGTGCCCTTCCCGCTTGCCTGTCGCTACGACGCCATGACCGTGGTGGTGGACGAGGATTACCACGCCCTCGTCGCCCTCGATTTCATGCAACAGACCATCGAGATGACCGGGATCCCACCCCTTGAACTACCCGCGCAAATCGAGCTGAGCCGCGCCTTGCCTGCCGCACTGGCGCTGGCGCCCGAACACCTGCGCGATGCCGTGGAACTGATTGCCGTGGCCATCGCCGAGAACACCGTGACCCATGACGTGGCAGCGTTTTCCAAGGACGACAGTGTCAAGCAGTCCATCCGTGGGTTGATGGCCGACCACTTGTTTGACGAGGGCCGCCACGCGCTTTTCTGGACGCGCCTGGTGCGTATTTATTGGCAGTCTGCAGACGCCGCGGACCGCGACTGTATCGCCCGGATCCTGCCGGTTTTTCTCCAGCATTACCTGACCCACGACCTGCAGAAAAACTTCGACCTGCACTTGATCGAGCACCTGGATGTCAGTGACGGCACGCGCTCTGCGCTGCGCACTGAAGTGCAGGCGATGGGCTTTCCCATTACCCGCCAGCACCCGTTGATCGGCAATATCATGGGCTTCCTGAACCACAGCGGCCTGCTGCAAACGCCGAGTGTGGTTGGGGCGCTGGATGCCTTTCTTGCGGCGCCAGGAGGGCACCCATGAGGCACCTGAAGATTGGGCTGGCGGGCTTCAGCGCGGCGCTGAATGAACTGGGTGAGACATTGGCGCAATACGGTCATGGGGTGGTGCGAGCACAGGATGTCACCCACCTAGACCTGCTGATTGATGACGGTAGCGAGGAGGTTCCGCCCGGCGTGACGTGCACAGCCTTGATGAGCCTGCGCGTGGGTATGGGAGCGTTGACCGGCTGTGGATTGCCGGCCCTGCAGCTCAGGTGTTACGCCCACTCACGGCGACTCCTGACAACCCTGGAGGTTGCCGGAGAAGCCTGTGGCAATGGTCAACGGCTGCGTCAACACGCAGTAAGCAGCCTGGTGGAGTGGGTAGCCCAACAGGTGAGTGGGTTCTCCCGGGACCCGGGCTATTTCTCGCAGGCGGCCGTCGCCTCTGATGATCCGGAACACGGCCTGCAAGCGCTCGCATCCCTGGCGTACCTGCATCGTTTTAACCTGACGGCCGATTTGGTTCTGCAGCAGCAAGCCCAGGTACCCCTGATCGAACGATTGGAAAACAGTCTGCAAACCTTCGCCGACCGGCCAGCGTTGAACATTGCCGGCAGCGGGCTGACTTACCGACAGTTGCATCGCCAGAGCCTGGCTATCCAGCACCGTCTGAGACCTCTGCTTGGGCCCCACGACACACCGCCGGTAATCGGCGTCTGCCTGGACAAATCCCTGGAGCTGTACGCCAGCATTCTCGCGGTACTCGCCTGCGGTGCGGTGTACCTGCCCCTGGAGCCGGGCCACCCGCTGCAACGCCAGCAAGCGATGCTGGAAAACGCCGGCGTCTCGGTGCTGCTGGATGATGGCAAGCATCCACTGCGGGACGGGTTTTGTGCATTGGATGTGAGTGCCGTCGACACTCCCGACACCTCGCTGCCAATGCGCCAGCGCCCCGCCATGGACGACCCTTGCATGGTGCTCCACACCTCGGGCACTACCGGCCACCCCAAGGGCGTGCTGCTCAGCCAGCACAACCTGGCCCATTTCAGCGCCTGGTTCGGGGGTCATGTGCAGCTGAGCGAACACAGCCGGGTCTTGCAGTTTTCGCCCTTGAGTTTTGACTCGTCCCTGATCGATATCTTCCCGAGCCTGATCGCGGGCGCCGAGCTGATCGTGCCCAGTGAAGACCAGCGACGCGACCCGCAGCAACTGGTGGAGTTGATCCGACAACAGCGCGTCACCCACGCCTTCCTGCCGCCGGCGCTGCTGAGCATCCTGCCGCTGGATCAACCCCTGGGCCTGGCGCACCTGATGACCGGAGGCGACGTGTGCGAGCCCTATGTCATCGAGCAGTTGGCAGGCCAGTGCCGCCTGCACAATTTCTACGGGCCCACCGAAGCCACCGTGCTGGTGACCAGCCACACGTTGCAGCCGGGCGACAGCAATCGCAACCTCGGCACGCCCATCGCCAACAGCCAGGTACTGATCCTCGACGAGCACCTGCAACCGGTGGATGAGCAGGTGTTGGGCGAACTGTACATCGCCGGTCCCGGCGTCAGCCTGGGTTACCTCAACCAGCCGCGTCAGACCGCCGAGCATTTCGTCCCCCTGGAGTTGCCCGACGGCCAGACCTTGCGGGCCTACCGCACAGGCGACCTGGCGAAGTGGACCGCTGCCGGCATCGAGTTGGTCGGGCGCCGGGATCAGCAGGTGAAGATCCGTGGGTTCCGGGTCGAACCGCAAGAGATCGAACATTGCCTGCGCAGCAGTCAGCTGTTTCGCCAAGTGGCGGTGGTGATTGACCGTGAGCGGCGAATCCTGGCTTTTGTTGCTCAGCCCGAAACACAAGACGCCCTGCCTGCACTGACGCAGCATGCCCGGCAAATACTGCCGGACTATTTGCGGCCAACCCTGTGCACGGAACTTGCGAGCATGCCGTGCACCCCCAACGGAAAGGTCGACCGCCAGGCATTGCTGGCGTTACCGACTCCAACGCTGCCGGCCATCATTCACGGCGAACCGCACACGCCCATGCAAGTGCAGTTGCTCAACCTGTGGAGCGAGTTGCTGGGCATGCCGGTCACACAGCTGTCGGCCGACGAAAGCTTCTTCAATCTTGGCGGCCATTCCATCCTGCTGTCGACGATGCTGCTGCGTATCCGCGAGCAGTTCGGGCGCAGCCTCTCCCTAAGCCGTTTTTTTGAAACCCCCACGGTTCGTACCCTCGCTACGCTGATGGGGGACGACGCACCACCCGAAGCACCGACCGGCCAGGCTACCCGGGATGCGCTGCGTGAGCTGCATGTGCAGACATTGCCGGCTGAACAGGCGGGCGAACGTCGCCGGGTGATCGTGACCGGGGCCAACAGTTTTCTCGGGGTGCATATCGTCGAGGCACTGTTGGCCGAGGGTGCACTTGAAGTGGCGTGCCTGGTGCGCGAACGGCCCGGACATTCGGCGACCGCGAGGTTTGCCGAGGCCCTGCGAGAGTACCGTCTGGAACACCTGGACCTGAGCCGGGTGCAGGTGTATGCCGCCGACATCAGCCAGCCGCGTCTTGGCCTGTCGAGTGAGGTGTATGACTACCTCGCCGGGGAGTTCGGCGTGTTGGTGCACAACGCCGCCCACGTCAATCATGTGATGGATTACGCCACCCTGGCCAAGGACAACGTCGAACCGGTGCTGGAATGCCTGCGCCTGTGTGAAACCCGGTGCAAGAAGGTCTTCAATTTTATCTCGACGCTGTCGGCCGCCAGCACTATCGACGCACATGGCCAGGTACTCGAAAACCCCGCCGCGGCCACCCCGCCGCTCTACATCCAGAATGGCTACAACCTGTCCAAATGGGTTGCCGAACGCTTGCTGGGACGCGCCGCAGTTCAAGGTGCCTGGGTCAATATCCATCGCCCGGGGAACATCAGCTTCAACAGCCGCAGCGGAGTCTGCGAGCCACAGAAGAATCGCCTGATGTTGATGCTCAAAGGTTCACTCCAACTGGGCCTGGTGCCGCACCTTGAGTTGAATTTCGACCTGATGCCGGTGGACTTTCTCGCCCGGTTTATTGCGTTCCACAGCAGCCGCTGCCGTGCTGGAGGGACGGTGTTCAACCTGCATAACCCGCAGCCCCTGAGCTGGGAAACCTACGTCGACGCCTTTCGCCAGGCAGGCCATACATTCGAGCTGGTGAGCGTGGCTCACTGGCAACGTCACCTGCACACAGTGGACAGCCGCAATGCGCTGTTCGGCGTACTGGGCTTCTACCTCAACGGTGTGGGCGAAGACATCGGCGATACCTCGATGATCCGCCATGACAACGCACGACGCGGAGTAGAGCAGATGGGCGGACGCTACCCCGAAAAAAATCCGGCGCTGTTACGCAAGGGCTGCGAGTACCTGCGCAGCACCGGTTTCCTGTGACCAGGCTCTCAATTGAAGGAAGACCTTATGAAACCCGATACGTTGATTCGCAACCCTTGCGCCAAACCTGTGGTGTCCTCAGTTGTGGTTGCCTGTGATGCCGCCGGTGCGTGGGCGGTGGTCGGTGACTTTGGCGGATTTGATCGATTCATCCCCGCCTTGTCCCACATCGAAATCACTGGTGCGGGCGCGGGATCGCTGCGCAAGAAGTTCTTCCACGATGGACACCTGGTGGTGGAGCAACTCAACAGCCGCGACGAGCAGGCCATGCGCATGACCTGGACCACGATCTACAACACCTTGGGCGTAGCACGGTTGTGGGCCGCCATGGATGTCGAACCGTTGGGAGCAGGATCCTCACGGGTGACCTGGACGATCATCGCCGAGCCGGTTGAACCTGGCGCGGAGGGATTTGAGCCGTTTGTGCAGGCATTCGCCGACGGTGCGCTGGCGAATGTGCGAGCGATGTTTGGCTAAAGGAGACAGGAGCGAGCAGGCTCGCTCCTGTGTGTTCATCGATCAGATTTTGAAACTGTCGACCAACTGCTTCAGGCGGTTGGCCTGTTGAGACAAGGCGTCGCAATCCTTCAAGGTTTCGTTGAGGTTGGCCACGCCCTGCTGGTTCAGCAGGTTGATCTGGTTGATGTCGACGTTGAGGGTTTCCACCACGGCGGTCTGTTCCTCGGTGGCGGCCGCTACCGACTGGTTCATCCCGTCGATCTCGACGATCCGCTGCGTCACGCTGACCAGGCGTTCACCGGCCTGGTTGGCGACCTCGACGCTTTCTTCACTCGAGGTCTGGCTGGCGTTCATCGTGGTCACGGCCTCACGCGAGCCAATCTGCAGCGAGGTGATCATTTTGTGGATCTCTTCTGCCGACTCCTGGGTGCGGTGCGCCAGGTTGCGTACTTCATCCGCCACCACGGCAAACCCACGCCCGGCCTCACCGGCACGTGCCGCTTCAATCGCGGCGTTGAGGGCCAACAGGTTGGTTTGCTGGGAGATGCCTTTGATCACGTCCAGGATGTGGCCGATGTTGTCGGTGCTGGCGTTCAGGGTTTCAATCTGCGTGCAGGACAGGCTGATTTTTTGCGAAAGCTCCGACATCGCCAGGATGGTTTTCTCAACCACCTTGCGCCCATCATCGGCCTGCTCACTGGCACCGCTGGCGTGTTGCGAAGCATCAGCAGCGTTGCGCGCGATTTCCTGCGTGGCGGCCCCCAGTTCGTTGATCGCTGCGGCCACGCTGTTGGTGCGCGCGCTTTGTTCGTCGGAACCGATGATCGACGCATTGGACGAGGCCATTACTCGCTGGGACAGGTCGTGCACCTGGCGCGTCGCCGAGGAAACTTCGGAAATCGACGCGTGAATACGCTCGACGAATTGGTTGAAGGCACTGCCCAAGTCACCGAACTCGTCCTTGCTTTCCACTGTCAGGCGGCGGGTCAGGTCACCCTCGCCCTGGGCGATGTCCTGCATGGCGCGGCCCATGGTGGTCAGCGGGCGCATCAAGACCTGGATCAGGACGCTGAGGAACACGGCAATGGCGGCAACCGCAATGAACATGGCGATCAATGCCGAGGTGCGGAACTTACCCAGCGGTGCGTAGGCTTTGTCTTTGTCGATCGACAGGCCGATGTACCAGTCGGCATTCGGCAACCCGCTGATCGGGGTGAAGGACAAAATCCGTTCCTGGCCATTCAAGACCACTTCCTGGCTGAGCTTCTCGATGCGCACGTTGGTGCCGGGATAGATGTCCTTGAGGTTCTTCATCACCTGGTCCTGGTCCGGGCTGACGATCACCTGACCATCACCGCTGACCAGGAATGCATGGCCGATGCCGCCGAAATCCACCGAGTTGATGATCTTCACCAGGGTTTGCAGGCTCAGGTCACCGCCGACCACGCCAAGCAGTTCGCCATTCTTTTTCACCGGCATCGCGATGGTCACGATCAGCCCGCCTACCGCAGCCATGTAGGGCGGTGTAAGCATGGTCTTGTCGGCTGCGACAGCTTGCTTGTACCAGGGACGCTGACGCGGATCGTAGCCGTCGGGCATTTTGGCGTCGGGACGCTGGGTGAACACGCCGTTGGTGGAACCGACGTAGGTGAACTGGAAGTTGGAGGTAAATGCCGACTGGTCGACCAACCCCGGAAGATCGGCAGAGCTGCCTTGATGGGCCACGTTTTGCGCGAGGCTTTCCAGTACCAGCACCCGCCCGCTGAGCCAGTTCTGCACGCTGCTGGCGGTGAGTTCACCGGATTGCTGAATGGACGACTCCAGGTTTTGCCGGATGGTATTGCGCTGCAAGTAGTCGTTGTAGAACGTGAATAACGCGAAGGCCAGAACCACTACGCCTGACGCGGCCAACAGAATTTTATGACTGAACTTGAGATTCATTTCATTGACTTCTTTTTGCCAAAAGGGGGTGAGCGTGCCGGATGCAACATTCCATGTAACGGTATAGGCAGACTCTGCGACTGCTCTATTTCGGTGCACGCATGGCTCGTCAGGCTTTCGGCCAAGGCAGGATAAATCTTAGGAATTTGTGAGAAGCATCTGCTTTTAATGTCAGAAACCGACCAGTGGTAGCGCTCTAACGTCAGGAGTTGCAAAATTTTTCAGGCTTGTCGACAATGCGACTAATTATCATTTGTGACGCTTTGCCAGGCCGTGTGAATGCCCTCATCCGAGTACGCAGTACAGACGCTTTACAGCAACCATCATGGCTGGCTGAACACTTGGCTGCGCAGCCGTCTGGGTAACGCAGCGGATGCGGCGGACCTGGCCCAGGACACGTTCGTGCGGCTGCTGCAAAAAACCGAACGTTTCGAACTCAAGGCCCCTCGCGCTTTCCTGCGCACTATCGCGCGGGGCCTGGTGATCGATCATTGGCGTCGCGAAGAAATCGAGCGCGCCTACCTGGAGTCCATCGCGCATTTGCCCGAAGCCTTGGCGCCGAGTGCTGAAGAACGTGCGTTGATTCTGGAATTGCTGGAGTCCATCGCCCGGCTTCTGGACGGACTCAAGCCCAAGGTACGCAAGGCGTTTCTACTGGCTCAATGCGACGGCCTGACTTACAAGCAGATTGCGCAGCAGATGGGTGTATCACTGCGTTCGGTGGAACGCTATGTCGCCGAGGCGCTTTATCACTGTTATGTGCTGCGGTATGAGGCATGACCTCGATGGATAACACCGCGCGCGCAGGAATCGACCCGCAGGTGGTCAAGCAGGCCATCAGCTGGATGCTGCGCCTGCGTAACAATCGCGCCAATGTCCGCCTGAAGGCGCAGTGCGAGCACTGGCGCGAGGCTCATCATGAACACGAGTTGGCCTGGCAACGCGTGCAGGCACTGCAGCATGAATTAAGCAGCCAGTTGGCGGCGATTCCCGGGGCCCATGTGGCGCTGGAGAACAGTGCCCAGCGCCTTGGGCGCCGGCAGGCATTGAAGGTATTGTCCGGCGTGCTGTTGATGGGTTCGGCGGCCTGGGTCAGCCGAGACCTCACCGGCTGGCAGCGTTGGACCTCTGACCTGGCTACCACCACTGGCGAACGCCGTAGCGTGCAACTACCGGATGGCACGCGCCTGCAGCTCAATACCGATAGCGCAGTGGACCTCGACTTCAACCCGCAACAACGCTTGATCACATTGGTGCGCGGGGAAATCCTGGTGACCTGCGGCGCCGCGGCGACCGCCCCCCTGCTGGTTCGCACCCGTCATGGTTTGTTCGAAGGAATAGACGGGCGATTTGTGGTGCGCCAGGACAGCGATTGCACACGCCTGAGCGTCGCGTCAGGCAACGTGGCGATTCATTCACCGCATACCGCCGACGGGCTTTTCACTCAAGTGCATGCAGAAGAAAGCTACCTGGTGCGTCAGAATGCGGCCGCTCTGGCGCCGCCTTCGGATATGGATACAGGGGCCTGGGCCGACGGATTGATCGTCACCCGCAACATGCGTCTTGCCGACTTCCTGGCGGAGGTGGGGCGCTATCGCCATGGTTATCTGGGCTGCTCGAGCGATATCGCAGATTTGCGCTTGTCTGGTGTTTTTCGCCTGGAGGACACCGAGAAACTATTGGCGATCCTTCCGCAGACGCTGCCTGTGCGCCTGCGCTATCGCACCCGCTGGTGGGTGAGCCTGGAGCGTCAGGCCTGATTATTTTTGGCGTGCCTGATTTATTTTTGGCGGCTTTTTTCCGTGAGTCCGGCTTAGACGGTAAGCAATTCAATCTGCCTTCAGCGACCTCTACGGATCTCGATAATGACTGTGCGTTTTTTCAGCAACTCTCCCTCTTCCTACCCTTTGCTCGGCAAAGCCGTACGCGCAGCATTGCTGTCGACCACGATGGGCATCGGCTTGCTGCCAGTGGCCGGTGTCGCGGCTGATAGCGGGGTCGAACGTATCAGCCAGCGCTATGACATCCCGGCAGGCGCGCTGAGCGATGTGCTCAATCAGTTTGCCCGTCAGGCAGGCATCACCCTTTCGAGCACGCCTGCGCAGACTCAGGGCCGACAGTCTCCCGGGCTGCACGGGGAGTACTCGGCCGAACAGGGCCTGAGCCAATTGCTCAACGGCTCAGGCTTGCAGGCGCAGGCGCAGGACGACGTGAGTTTCGTGTTGCAGGTCCAGCCCGAGAGCGAGGCGCTGACCTTGCCGACCACCGACATCAAAGGCTTCGCCCTGGGTAATGCCCTGGGCAGCATGGAAGGCTACAACGCGACCCACAGCCAGATCGCCACCAAGACCAGTACCGCGCTGCTGGAAACGTCTCAGACGGTTTCAGTGGTGACCCGCGAGCAGATGGACGACCAAGGCTCGCAAACCGTTGCCCAGGCCATGCGTTACACCCCTGGCGTGCTGACCAACCCTTATGGCGCCACTCACCGCTATGACTATGTGGCGATGCGTGGTTTCAACGACGGTTCGGTGGATAACATCTACCTGGACGGTTTGAAATCCATGGGTGACAGCGGAACCTACAGCACCATGCAGGTGGACCCGTATTTCCTCGAGCGCGTAGATATCCTCAAAGGACCGTCATCGGTGCTCTACGGGCGCAGCTCGCCGGGTGGGCTGGTGGCGTTGACCAGCAAGAAGCCATTGTTTGAGCCATACCATCAGGTCCAGGCCACGATAGGTTCCCAAGGGCAGCGAGGCATGGGTTTCGACTTCAGCGGCCCGGTGGATGACGACAAGCGCATTGCTTACCGACTGACCGGGCTTGCAGACAAGTCCGACACGCAATTCGACCATGCCAAGGAAAAACGCTACGCGCTGGCACCCACCTTGAGCATCGACTTTACCGATGACACGTCCCTCACACTCCAGGCTTACCTGCAGCATGACCCCGACGGTGGCTACCACGGAGGCATGCCGGCAGATGGCGCGTTGCACCAGCGCAACGGCCAGCGGATCTCCAACCACTTCTTCGAAGGCGAGCCGGGCATTGATGGGTACAAGCGTGATCAACAGTCGTTCGGCTATCAGTTCGAGCATCGCTTCAATGATGTTTTCACCGCGCGGCAGAACTTTCGGTATCTGGACTCCAAGGTCCGGCTGGACCAGGTATATGCCTATGGCTGGACTACGCCCACCAGTAATGAGTTGAATCGCTATTACTCAGGCGGTGACGAAAAGCTGCATGCGTTCATCATCGACAACATGCTGCAGGCTGAATTTTTTACCGGCGCGACCAAGCATACGGTGTTGATGGGGGCGGACTATCAGCGGCGCAAAACCGTCGTGGACTGGAGCAGCGGCTCTCTTGCGCCAATCAATGCGTTCAACCCGGTGTATGGCAATTCCGAGATCAGCTATTACAGCCCAACCAGTTATCTGCGCCGGCTCGAGCAGACCGGCGTTTACCTGCAAGACCTGATTGAGATGGACAAGTGGCGGTTCTCCCTCGGGCTGCGTCAGGACTGGGTTGAGACCTCCGATGAAAATCGCATTGCCGAAGCGGGACGACCGCTGGGCACAGAGATCAGTGATAAACGTACCAAACTGACCGGCCGGGCCGGAGCGCTCTACTTGTTTGATAACGGTCTCGCGCCCTACGTCAGCTATTCCGAATCCTTCAACCCGAACTCCTATTCGGACAGTGCCGGCAATCCCCTTGCACCTACCGACGGCACCCAGTGGGAAGTCGGCTTGAAGTATCAGCCGCCGGGTACCGACAATTTGTTCACGGCCTCGCTGTTCCGCATCGACCAGGAAAACCTGGCGACCAAACTGCCGCAGGAAAACTTCTATCGCGCGGTCGGCGCTGTGCGCTCCCAGGGCCTGGAGCTGGAGGCGCATATGCAGTTGACCGACCATCTCAAATTGTTGGGCAGCTATACCTTCACCGATATCGAGTATTCGAAGTCGATGGTCAGCACGCTGAGTACCGCAGACAACGTGATCGAGAACAAGGGGAACTCGCCGACGCAGGCGCCGCGTCATATGGCGTCGGTATGGGCAGACTACAAGTTCGATAGCGGCGCACTGGATGGCCTGCGACTCGGTGGTGGTGTTCGTTATGTCGGCTACAGCTGGGCAGATGCGGAGAACACCATGAAGGTGCCCGCCTACACGCTGTTTGACGCCTCGATGGGTTATGACCTTGGCAAGGTTGGACTGAAGGGTGTGGATGTACGCCTGAATGCCAACAACCTGACGAACGAGTCGTACGTGGCGTCGTGTGCCAGTTTGAACTTCTGCTACCTGGGTGAAGAGCGCAACGTCAGTGCGACGGTGAGCTACCAGTTCTAATCCCTCTCGATTCATACAAAGCCAGTTCCTGATTCCAGGCGCTGGCTTTGTCGTCTTTGCAGGAAATTTTTATGCGCGCATTGCTGGTTTTAATTCATCGCTACGTCGGGTTGGCAACGGCGTTGTTTCTGATGATGGCGGGACTCACGGGCAGCCTTCTGGCGTTTAACCATGAGTTGGATGAATGGCTCAATCCCGGCTTTTATCAAGCCACGGCCAAAGGTTCGGCATTGCCGCCAGGTGAACTGGTGGACACGCTGCAGGGGCAGCATCCCAAACTGCAAGTCTGGTACATGGAGTATCCACAAGAGGCCGGTCATACCGCGATGCTGGCGGCAGTTGCGAGAAACGATCCGGCGACGGGCAAACCCTTTGAGGAGCCCAACCAGGTCTTTTACCTGGATCCGGTCAGCGGCGAAGAAATGGGCCGGCGTGTTTGGGGGGCTTGCTGCTTTCAGCGCGAGAACTTCATTCCGTTCATTCTGGAATTTCACTACAACCTGACACTGCCGGGTAATTGGGGTTTGTGGCTGATGGGACTGGTGGCGATCGCATGGGTGTTCGATTGTTTTATCGCGCTGTGGCTGACCCTACCGAGAGGTAAACCGTTCTGGAAGAAGTGGTCCACGGCGTGGAAGATCAAGGGCGGCCACGCTTATCGGCTGAACTTCGACCTGCATCGTGCAGGCGGGTTATGGCTTTGGCTGTTGTTGCTGCCGATTGCAGTCAGCAGCGTCGCGATGAATTTGCCGAGCCAGGTGTTCAAGCCTGCTGTCTCGCTGTTCTCATCGGTTAAGCCTAGCGTCTATGAGGCCCGTGGCAGGTTACCCGCCGAGCAATTGGGCGTGACACAACTGAGTTATCAACAGGCCTATGAGCGGGCGCTGGAGGAAGGCAAGCGGCTGGGACTGACGGCGGCGATTGGAGAGCTTTACTACAGCTTTGAGTACAACTTTTATGGGGCGGGTTTTGGACAACATGATACCGAGGCCCATGGGAAATCCTGGTTGTTTTTCCACGGGACGGATGGGCGTTTACTGGGGCAGGAAATAGCAGGGCAAGGTACGTTGGGAGAGCGCTTTTATCGGCTGCAACTGCCGATCCATGGGGGCAGGATCATCGGGGTGACGGGTCAGGTGCTGATTGCGCTGCTGGGAGCTGTGATCGCGATGTTGTCTGCTACCGGGATCTATATATGGTGGCGCAAGTTAATGGCCAGGCGAAGCAGTAAGGCACGCAAAGGGTGAGCCGGTTCTAGTTGTTTGCCCAGCCCTTAAACGACAAAACCCCTGTCTGCGCTAGCAGACAGGGGTTTCGGAATTCAATCTTGACGATGACCTACTCTCACATGGGGAAACCCCACACTACCATCGGCGATGCATCGTTTCACTGCTGAGTTCGGGATGGGATCAGGTGGTTCCAATGCTCTATGGTCGTCAAGAAATTCTGTGTACCAGACCGTTGCGTTCGCAACGTGCCGGTGAAAATCATGGACTTCTACATAAACAAAACCCCTGACTGCATAAGCAATCAGGGGTTCTGGAATTTAATCTTGACGATGACCTACTCTCACATGGGGAAACCCCACACTACCATCGGCGATGCATCGTTTCACTGCTGAGTTCGGGATGGGATCAGGTGGTTCCAATGCTCTATGGTCGTCAAGAAATTCGGGTACTGAGTCGCGGCCAGCTGGCCTCGCTTCAGCAAATTGGGTATGTGATAGCTTTCGGTGTTTTGCAAGATCTCGAACTTTCGGTTCGTTTCGTCTTCACACACCGCAATCTGGTCTCTTCGACGCAAATTGCTTGGGTGTTATATGGTCAAGCCTCACGGGCAATTAGTATTGGTTAGCTCAACGCCTCACAGCGCTTACACACCCAACCTATCAACGTCGTAGTCTTCGACGGCCCTTCAGGGAACTCAAGGTTCCAGTGAGATCTCATCTTGAGGCTAGTTTCCCGCTTAGATGCTTTCAGCGGTTATCTATTCCGAACATAGCTACCCGGCAATGCCACTGGCGTGACAACCGGAACACCAGAGGTTCGTCCACTCCGGTCCTCTCGTACTAGGAGCAGCCCCTCTCAAATCTCAAACGTCCACGGCAGATAGGGACCGAACTGTCTCACGACGTTCTAAACCCAGCTCGCGTACCACTTTAAATGGCGAACAGCCATACCCTTGGGACCGGCTTCAGCCCCAGGATGTGATGAGCCGACATCGAGGTGCCAAACACCGCCGTCGATATGAACTCTTGGGCGGTATCAGCCTGTTATCCCCGGAGTACCTTTTATCCGTTGAGCGATGGCCCTTCCATACAGAACCACCGGATCACTAAGACCTACTTTCGTACCTGCTCGACGTGTCTGTCTCGCAGTCAAGCGCGCTTTTGCCTTTATACTCTACGACCGATTTCCGACCGGTCTGAGCGCACCTTCGTACTCCTCCGTTACTCTTTAGGAGGAGACCGCCCCAGTCAAACTACCCACCATACACTGTCCTCGATCCGGATAACGGACCTGAGTTAGAACCTCAAAGTTGCCAGGGTGGTATTTCAAGGTTGGCTCCACGCGAACTGGCGTCCACGCTTCAAAGCCTCCCACCTATCCTACACAAGCAAATTCAAAGTCCAGTGCAAAGCTATAGTAAAGGTTCACGGGGTCTTTCCGTCTAGCCGCGGATACACTGCATCTTCACAGCGATTTCAATTTCACTGAGTCTCGGGTGGAGACAGCGCCGCCATCGTTACGCCATTCGTGCAGGTCGGAACTTACCCGACAAGGAATTTCGCTACCTTAGGACCGTTATAGTTACGGCCGCCGTTTACCGGGGCTTCGATCAAGAGCTTCGCGTTAGCTAACCCCATCAATTAACCTTCCGGCACCGGGCAGGCGTCACACCCTATACGTCCACTTTCGTGTTTGCAGAGTGCTGTGTTTTTAATAAACAGTCGCAGCGGCCTGGTATCTTCGACCGGCATGAGCTTACGGAGCAAGTCCTTCACCCTCACCGGCGCACCTTCTCCCGAAGTTACGGTGCCATTTTGCCTAGTTCCTTCACCCGAGTTCTCTCAAGCGCCTTGGTATTCTCTACCCAACCACCTGTGTCGGTTTGGGGTACGGTTCCTGGTTACCTGAAGCTTAGAAGCTTTTCTTGGAAGCATGGCATCAACCACTTCGTCATCTAAAAGATAACTCGTCATCAGCTCTCGGCCTTAGAATCCCGGATTTACCTAAGATTCCAGCCTACCACCTTAAACTTGGACAACCAACGCCAAGCTGGCCTAGCCTTCTCCGTCCCTCCATCGCAATAACCAGAAGTACAGGAATATTAACCTGTTTTCCATCGACTACGCTTTTCAGCCTCGCCTTAGGGACCGACTAACCCTGCGTCGATTAACGTTGCGCAGGAAACCTTGGTCTTTCGGCGTGGGTGTTTTTCACACCCATTATCGTTACTCATGTCAGCATTCGCACTTCTGATACCTCCAGCAAGCTTCTCAACTCACCTTCACAGGCTTACAGAACGCTCCTCTACCGCATCACCCGAAGGTGATACCCGTAGCTTCGGTGTATGGTTTGAGCCCCGTTACATCTTCCGCGCAGGCCGACTCGACTAGTGAGCTATTACGCTTTCTTTAAAGGGTGGCTGCTTCTAAGCCAACCTCCTAGCTGTCTAAGCCTTCCCACATCGTTTCCCACTTAACCATAACTTTGGGACCTTAGCTGACGGTCTGGGTTGTTTCCCTTTTCACGACGGACGTTAGCACCCGCCGTGTGTCTCCCATGCTCGGCACTTGTAGGTATTCGGAGTTTGCATCGGTTTGGTAAGTCGGGATGACCCCCTAGCCGAAACAGTGCTCTACCCCCTACAGTGATACATGAGGCGCTACCTAAATAGCTTTCGAGGAGAACCAGCTATCTCCGAGCTTGATTAGCCTTTCACTCCGATCCACAGGTCATCCGCTAACTTTTCAACGGTAGTCGGTTCGGTCCTCCAGTTAGTGTTACCCAACCTTCAACCTGCCCATGGATAGATCGCCCGGTTTCGGGTCTATTCCCAGCGACTAGACGCCCTATTAAGACTCGCTTTCGCTACGCCTCCCCTATTCGGTTAAGCTCGCCACTGAAAATAAGTCGCTGACCCATTATACAAAAGGTACGCAGTCACAGAACAAAGTCTGCTCCCACTGCTTGTACGCATACGGTTTCAGGATCTATTTCACTCCCCTCTCCGGGGTTCTTTTCGCCTTTCCCTCACGGTACTAGTTCACTATCGGTCAGTCAGTAGTATTTAGCCTTGGAGGATGGTCCCCCCATATTCAGACAAAGTTTCTCGTGCTCCGTCCTACTCGATTTCATGACTAAGAGATTTTCGCGTACAGGGCTATCACCCACTATGGCCGCACTTTCCAGAGCGTTCCGCTAATCTCAAAGCCACTTAAGGGCTAGTCCCCGTTCGCTCGCCACTACTAAGGGAATCTCGGTTGATTTCTTTTCCTCAGGGTACTTAGATGTTTCAGTTCCCCTGGTTCGCTCCATACACCTATGTATTCAGTGTAAGGTAACCATCTTATGATGGCTGGGTTCCCCCATTCAGACATCTCCGGATCAAAGTCTGTTTGCCGACTCCCCGAAGCTTTTCGCAGGCTACCACGTCTTTCATCGCCTCTGACTGCCAAGGCATCCACCGTATGCGCTTCTTCACTTGACCATATAACCCCAAGCAATCTGGTTATACTGTGAAGACGACATTCGCCGAAAATTCGCAATTACTCACAAATTTTACCTTAGCCTGATCCGTTACCAGTGAAAGTAACGTTCAGTCTATCTTTCTATCACATACCCAAATTTTTAAAGAACGATCTAATCAAAGACTAGAAATCAACATTCACCATCATATCGATGGAATGCTCATTTCTAAGCTTTCAAGACAGAAGCAGTAGTGGTGGAGCCAAACGGGATCGAACCGTTGACCTCCTGCGTGCAAGGCAGGCGCTCTCCCAGCTGAGCTATGGCCCCGTATTTCTACAGGCGTTTCCCACACAAAATTGGTGGGTCTGGGCAGATTCGAACTGCCGACCTCACCCTTATCAGGGGTGCGCTCTAACCAACTGAGCTACAGACCCAATTTCGGGCTGCTTCTTTATCGTCTTCTTCAATGAATCAAGCAATTCGTGTGGGAACTTATGGAGCAGCTGATGTCGTCGATTAAGGAGGTGATCCAGCCGCAGGTTCCCCTACGGCTACCTTGTTACGACTTCACCCCAGTCATGAATCACACCGTGGTAACCGTCCCCCCGAAGGTTAGACTAGCTACTTCTGGTGCAACCCACTCCCATGGTGTGACGGGCGGTGTGTACAAGGCCCGGGAACGTATTCACCGCGACATTCTGATTCGCGATTACTAGCGATTCCGACTTCACGCAGTCGAGTTGCAGACTGCGATCCGGACTACGATCGGTTTTCTGGGATTAGCTCCACCTCGCGGCTTGGCAACCCTCTGTACCGACCATTGTAGCACGTGTGTAGCCCAGGCCGTAAGGGCCATGATGACTTGACGTCATCCCCACCTTCCTCCGGTTTGTCACCGGCAGTCTCCTTAGAGTGCCCACCATAACGTGCTGGTAACTAAGGACAAGGGTTGCGCTCGTTACGGGACTTAACCCAACATCTCACGACACGAGCTGACGACAGCCATGCAGCACCTGTCTCAATGTTCCCGAAGGCACCAATCTATCTCTAGAAAGTTCATTGGATGTCAAGGCCTGGTAAGGTTCTTCGCGTTGCTTCGAATTAAACCACATGCTCCACCGCTTGTGCGGGCCCCCGTCAATTCATTTGAGTTTTAACCTTGCGGCCGTACTCCCCAGGCGGTCAACTTAATGCGTTAGCTGCGCCACTAAGAGCTCAAGGCTCCCAACGGCTAGTTGACATCGTTTACGGCGTGGACTACCAGGGTATCTAATCCTGTTTGCTCCCCACGCTTTCGCACCTCAGTGTCAGTATCAGTCCAGGTGGTCGCCTTCGCCACTGGTGTTCCTTCCTATATCTACGCATTTCACCGCTACACAGGAAATTCCACCACCCTCTACCATACTCTAGCTCGTCAGTTTTGAATGCAGTTCCCAGGTTGAGCCCGGGGATTTCACATCCAACTTAACGAACCACCTACGCGCGCTTTACGCCCAGTAATTCCGATTAACGCTTGCACCCTCTGTATTACCGCGGCTGCTGGCACAGAGTTAGCCGGTGCTTATTCTGTCGGTAACGTCAAAACAGCAAAGTATTAATTTACTGCCCTTCCTCCCAACTTAAAGTGCTTTACAATCCGAAGACCTTCTTCACACACGCGGCATGGCTGGATCAGGCTTTCGCCCATTGTCCAATATTCCCCACTGCTGCCTCCCGTAGGAGTCTGGACCGTGTCTCAGTTCCAGTGTGACTGATCATCCTCTCAGACCAGTTACGGATCGTCGCCTTGGTGAGCCATTACCCCACCAACTAGCTAATCCGACCTAGGCTCATCTGATAGCGCAAGGCCCGAAGGTCCCCTGCTTTCTCCCGTAGGACGTATGCGGTATTAGCGTCCGTTTCCGGACGTTATCCCCCACTACCAGGCAGATTCCTAGGCATTACTCACCCGTCCGCCGCTCTCAAGAGAAGCAAGCTTCTCTCTACCGCTCGACTTGCATGTGTTAGGCCTGCCGCCAGCGTTCAATCTGAGCCATGATCAAACTCTTCAGTTCAAACATCTTTGGGTTTTTAAGAAACCCTAAACTTGGCTCAGCAATCGTTGGTTACATCTTTGATTTCTCGCGGAGTAACTTGTGATGCTGATAATCTTGTTGACTATCAGTCTGACTCCACAAGCACCCACACGAATTGCTTGATTCAGTTGTTAAAGAGCGGTTGGTTAAGATCTTTCGTCTCAACCGAGGCGCGCATTCTACAGCAGCCTCATTTGCTGTCAAGTGATTATTTTCAGAAGTTTTCAAAGTTTCCTTTGTAACTTCAACCACTTGCGCTTCCGATCTCTCGTTAGCGGGAGGCGAATTCTACAGCGTTACACGCTGCTGTCAACACCTCTTTTTCTCCGCTTTCGACCGAGAAGATCGAAACGTTAATAGGGCCAAACAACACTGCCTTACTAACTCCTTCTGGGCCTCGATGATCTGAAGCAACTCGCTGCCGAAACCTACATAACTCTTTGTTTACCAAGGAGTTTTCCGTTTCGACTGCGCCGGAAGTGGGGCGAATTATAGACTTCCAGAATCTGCCGTCAACCCTTAATTCAGCTTTTCTATCAAATAGGCATTTCTGGCTAAAAACCGACCAACTTCCCTCCATATAGAGAGCCTCAACAACCCTCTATATAGAAGAGAAGCTTCAGATGACCCCGGCCTCCCTCAAAGCCGACACATTCGCTGGCGTCAAACCCAGCACTTGCTGCAGCACCTGATGGGTATGCTCACCCAACAGCGGAGGTGCGCTGCGGTATTCAACAGGCGTCTTGGACAGGCGCATAGGACTTGCCACCTGGGGCACAGTACCAGCCAACGCATGAGGCAACTGCATCGCCAACCCGCGCGCTTTTACCTGAGGATCGGCAAACACCTGCGCCAGGTCATTGATCGGGCCGCAAGGCACACCTACTCGCTCCAGCTGAACTACCCATTCAGCCGTGCTCTTGAACACGGTAGCCTGACGGATCAACGGAATCAGCACCGCCCTGTTAGCCACTCGCAGCTTATTAGTAGCAAACCTAGGATCATCCGCCCACTGGGGCTGCCCAGCCACTTCGGCAAATTTGCGGAACTGCCCATCATTACCCACAGTAAGAATGAAGTCGCCATCCGCCGTAGGAAAATCCTGATAGGGAACGATATTCGGATGAGCGTTACCCAGGCGCTTTGGAGAGACGCCCGTCGTCAGGTAGTTCATCGCCTGATTAGCCAGACAAGCCACCTGCACATCCAGCAACGCCATATCGATATGCTGGCCGCCACCATCATGATCCCGGTGAGCCATGGCCGCCAGGATCGCAACTGTCGAGTAAAGCCCCGTAAGAATATCCGTCAGCGCCACTCCAACCTTAACCGGCCCGGCGCCGTCTTCACCCTCCGGGCGGCCAGTCAGGCTCATCAGCCCGCCAAGCCCCTGGATCATGAAGTCGTAGCCCGCCCGCGTCGCATAGGGCCCGGTCTGACCAAACCCGGTAATCGAGCAGTAGATCAACTCCGGATTGATCTCCTTGAGCGACTCATAGTCCAACCCATAGGCCGCCAAGCCGCCTACCTTGAAGTTCTCGATCAGAATGTCGGACTTCGCCGCCAGGTCACGCACCAGCTTCTGGCCCTCCGGCCGCGTGAAGTCGATCGTCACCGATTCCTTGTTGCGATTGGCAGACAGGTAATACGCCGCCTCAGTGGTGTTTTCCCCATACGCATCCTTGAGGAAGGGTGGCCCCCAGGCACGAGTGTCGTCGCCATTCCCGGGCCGCTCGACCTTGATCACTTCAGCGCCAAGGTCTGCAAGTATCTGCCCGGCCCAAGGGCCCGCCAGCACTCGCGACAAATCCAGTACCCGCAGGTGCGAAAGCGCGCCCATGGTCGTTCTCCTATTAATAGAACGCCTGAATACCGGTTTGCGCTCGCCCCAGGATCAATGCATGCACGTCGTGAGTACCCTCATAGGTATTCACCACTTCAAGGTTGACCAGGTGGCGGGCAATGCCGAACTCATCCGAGATGCCGTTACCACCGAGCATGTCACGCGCCATCCGGGCAATGTCGAGCGACTTGCCACACGAGTTACGCTTCATGATCGAGGTGATTTCCACAGCCGCAGTGCCCTCATCCTTCATACGACCCAACCGCAGGCATCCTTGCAGCGCCAGGGTGATTTCAGTCTGCATGTCTGCGAGCTTCTTCTGGATCAGTTGAGTAGCCGCCAAAGGCCGCCCGAACTGCTGGCGATCAAGGGTGTACTGACGCGCGGTATGCCAGCAGAACTCCGCGGCCCCCAAGGCACCCCACGAGATCCCGTAGCGTGCCGAGTTAAGGCAAGTGAACGGTCCTTTCAGGCCACGCACATCCGGGAAGATGTTCTCTTCAGGAACAAACACGTTATCCATGACGATTTCACCGGTGATCGAGGCGCGCAATCCGACCTTGCCGTGGATCGCCGGAGCACTCAGGCCTTTCCAACCCTTTTCCAGCACGAAGCCGCGAATGTCGCCCGCATCGTCCTTGCCCCACACCACGAACACATCCGCAATCGGGCTGTTGGTAATCCACATCTTGCTGCCAGTGAGGCTGTAGCCGCCATCCACTTTGCGCGCGCGGGTAATCATCGCGCCCGGGTCGGAACCATGGTTAGGCTCGGTCAGGCCAAAGCAGCCAATCCATTCACCAGAGGCCAGCTTCGGCAGGTATTTCTGCTTTTGCGCTTCGGTACCGAATTCATTGATAGGCACCATCACCAGTGAGGACTGCACACTCATCATCGAACGGTAGCCAGAGTCCACACGCTCTACTTCACGAGCGATCAGGCCATAGCTGACGTAGTTCAATCCACTGCCACCGTACTGCTCTGGAATCATCGCCCCCAGCAGGCCGGTCTCACCCATTTCGCGGAAGATCGCAGGGTCAGTCTTTTCATGGCGGAAGGCTTCGAGAACACGGGGCGCCAGCTTGTCCTGGGCGAACTGTTCGGCACTGTCGCGCACCATGCGTTCTTCTTCGGTGAGCTGTGAATCCAGCAGCAGTGGATCGATCCAGTTGAAGCTTGCCTTACCGCCCATGAGTGAGTCCTCGCGAAGTAAATCAAAAGTCGTGCATGGAGCCTAGGCCGGGCAGGCGAGGAGGGCAAACGAGGATTTTGCATAGCCTTGTGCTAATTTCTCACTCCGTAACATTCAAAAGCGGCATAGATGCTCTTTACTTGTGAGGTCACGGTACATGCGCAGAAAAATTCCCAGCACCACGGCGCTGGTCAGTTTCGAGGCTGCAGCCCGCCACGAGAGCTTTACCAAGGCGGCACAGGAGCTTTCGATCACCCAGGGCGCAATCTGCCGACAAATCGCCAGTCTTGAGGAGTTTTTAAGTGTCGAGCTGTTTCGACGCTCGCGCCGGGGCGTGAAACTGACAGAAGCAGGGCTTTCCTACAGTCGCCGGGTGGCTACGCAACTTGACGCCGTGGAACGCGACACCCTTTCGATCATGGGACAGCAGGGCACCAACGTTATTGAACTGGCGGTGGTCCCGACCTTCGGCACCCAATGGCTGATCCCGCGCCTCAAGGACTTTCAGCACCAGCATCCCGAAGTCACCGTCAACCTGACCAACCGCACACGGCCTTTCCTGTTCGCCGATACCGAATTCGACGCGGCAATCTACTTTGGCGATGCCGACTGGTCCGGTACCGAATCCCACAAACTGATGGGAGAAAACCCGCTCCCGGTATGCAGCCCGCGCTTGCTGGGCGATCGCACGCACTTCACTGCACACGAAATCGCCGAACTGCCCCTGCTGCAACAAACCACTCGACCCTATGCCTGGCGCCAGTGGTTCAACGCGCAACAGCTGGACATACCCCGCGACATGACAGGCCCGCGTTACGAGCTATTCTCCATGTTGTCCCAGGCAGCCATGCACGATATGGGCATTGCACTGATACCGCCGTTCCTTATTCAAAGGGAACTGAGCGATGGGCACTTGGTGATTGCCAGCCCTCAGGTACTGGCGAGCTCAAAGGCTTACTACCTGATGATTCCCGAGAGAAAGGTCGAATCAGCTTCTCTGCATGCGTTCAGAGACTGGCTGATTGATCAGTCGCATCGTTACAACCCCAATATCTAAAGGGTCTTCGTCAATTTATTAACTTTGTAGTCAACAAAATAAAATACCTACATATGTATATATATGTCGCAATTTAGAAGACCGCATCTTTTGACCCTGAAATGGCCTTTAAGCCATGTAGGTATTGGCCTGTAGCCATAAAATTGCAGCGATGCCCAAACATTCACGTCGGCGATGGAGATGCGATGATATTTCGGTAAAAACTCTTTAATCTCCTGTATTTAAACGACTTTAATCTATCCATTGCGACAATCGGTCACGGGGTGACTTGTAGTTAATTTTTCGTCACCCGTCATAATCTCTTGAAGGCCGTAAAGTTCGCCTGCAAAATGCCGCGCCCCGCTGTATTTCAGCGGGATCGTGCTGATCGGCCGCCCAGATTCGCCTGTCGTGGCGCACTGGCCTTTTACAAAAATCAAAGCAAAAAGATCATGCAGGAGATTTGACGTGCACATTGGTGTTCCTCTCGAAACCCAGACCGGTGAAACGCGGGTGGCTGCCACCCCGGAAACCATCAAGAAGCTGATCGGCCAGGGCCACAAGGTCACTGTGCAAAGCGGGGCAGGCATCAATGCCAGTGTCGTCGACAGTGCCTATGAAGCGGCAGGCGCAACCATTGGCAACGCCAGTGATGCATTCGGCGCCGAGCTGATCCTCAAGGTAGTCGCCCCCAATGACAGCGAACTGACGCTGATCAAAAGCGGCGCAGTGCTGGTGGGCATGCTCAATCCGTTCAGCAACGAAACCATCACCCGACTGGCCGAGCATGGCATCACGGCCTTTGCCCTTGAGGCCGCGCCGCGCACCTCCCGCGCGCAGAGCCTGGATGTGCTTTCTTCCCAGGCAAACATTGCCGGCTACAAGGCTGTACTGCTCGCCGCCCATCACTACCCACGCTTCATGCCAATGCTGATGACCGCCGCCGGAACGGTGAAAGCCGCTCGCGTGCTGATTCTTGGAGCTGGTGTAGCAGGGCTGCAGGCGATCGCTACCGCGAAACGCCTGGGTGCGGTCATCGAAGCGTCCGACGTGCGTCCGGCGGTAAAGGAACAGATCGAATCCCTGGGCGCCAAGTTCGTCGACGTGCCATACGAAACTGATGAAGAACGTGAATGCGCGGTCGGCGTGGGCGGTTACGCGCGCCCAATGCCAACAAGCTGGATGCAGCGCCAGGCCCTGGCCGTGCATGAACGTGCCAAGCAAGCCGACATCGTCATCACCACCGCATTGATTCCGGGTCGCAAGGCACCGACCCTGCTCAGCGCCGAGACCGTCGCACAGATGAAGCCAGGCTCGGTGGTCATCGACCTCGCCGCAGCCCAGGGCGGCAACTGCCCGCTGACCGTGGCAGACCAGGTGGTCGTGGAAAACGGTGTGACCATCTGCGGCCCGACCAACCTGGCCGGCGCCGTCGCCGCCGATGCCTCGGCGCTGTACGCACGCAACCTGCTGGACTTCCTGAAGCTGGTCTTCACCAAGGAAGGGCAGTTTGAAATCAACCTCGAAGACGACATCGTCGCCGCGTGCCTGATGTGCCGCGACGGCCAAGTCATCCGCAAAAACGCCTAAGCAGGGATTCAGACGATGGAAGAGCTTATCTCCCCCGGTATCTACAACCTGATCATCTTCGTGCTGGCGATTTATGTCGGTTATCACGTGGTCTGGAACGTCACCCCGGCCCTGCACACCCCGCTGATGGCCGTGACCAATGCGATTTCGGCGATCGTGATCGTCGGCGCCATGCTGGCAGCCGCACTCACCGTGACACCACTGGGCAAGACCATGGGCACCCTGGCCGTAGCCCTCGCGGCGGTCAACGTGTTCGGTGGCTTCCTGGTTACCCGCAGGATGCTTGAGATGTTCAAGAAGAAAGCCCCGAAAGCAAAAGAAGAGGCGCCATCGTCATGAGCATGAATCTGGTCACGACGCTCTACCTGATCGCGTCGATCTGCTTTATCCAGGCCCTTAAAGGCCTGTCACACCCGACGACGTCCCGGCGCGGCAACCTGTTCGGCATGCTCGGCATGGCGCTGGCAGTGCTCACCACCGTGGGCCTCATCTATAAGCTCGGCGCCGAACTGGCCACTGCCGGCATTGGCTACGTCATCGTTGGCCTGCTGGTCGGCGGCACCGCCGGCTCGATCATGGCCAAGCGAGTGGAAATGACCAAGATGCCGGAGCTGGTGGCGTTCATGCACAGCATGATCGGCCTGGCTGCAGTGTTTATCGCCATCGCCGCAGTCGTGGAACCACAGTCGCTGGGTATCGTGAAACACCTGGGGGATTCGATCCCCGCCGGTAACCGCCTGGAGTTGTTCCTCGGTGCAGCCATCGGTGCAATTACGTTCTCCGGCTCGGTCATCGCCTTCGGCAAGCTGTCGGGTAAGTACAAGTTCCGCCTGTTTCAGGGCGCACCGGTACAGTTCGGCGGTCAGCACAAGCTGAACCTGGTGCTGGGGCTGTTGACACTGGGCCTGGGCCTGGCCTTCATGTTCACCGGCAACCTCAGCGCCTTCGCATTGATGCTGGCCCTGGCGTTCGTGCTGGGCGTGCTGATCATTATCCCGATTGGCGGCGCCGACATGCCGGTGGTCGTCTCGATGCTCAACAGCTACTCCGGCTGGGCTGCGGCGGGGATCGGCTTCTCGCTGAACAACTCGATGCTGATCATCGCCGGTTCGCTGGTGGGTTCAAGCGGTGCGATCCTGTCGTACATCATGTGCAAGGCGATGAACCGCTCCTTCTTTAATGTACTGCTCGGCGGTTTCGGCAACACGGCAGACGCCGCCGGCCCGGCCGGCTCGAAAGAAGCGCGCCCGGTGAAATCCGGCTCGGCTGACGATGCAACCTTCCTGCTGACCAACGCCGATACCGTAATCATCGTACCGGGCTACGGCCTGGCGGTGGCACGGGCACAACATGCACTGAAAGAGCTGACCGAGAAGCTGACCCACCGCGGCGTGACCGTGAAGTACGCGATCCACCCGGTTGCAGGCCGTATGCCTGGTCACATGAACGTATTGCTGGCCGAGGCAGAAGTGCCTTACGACCAGGTGTTCGAGATGGAAGACATCAACTCCGAGTTCGGCCAGGCCGACGTGGTGCTGGTGCTAGGCGCCAACGACGTGGTCAACCCGGCCGCCAAGAACGATCCCAAGTCGCCCATCGCGGGCATGCCGATCCTCGAAGCGTTCAAGGCCAAGACCATCATCGTCAACAAGCGCTCGATGGCCAGCGGCTATGCCGGCCTGGACAACGAACTGTTCTACCTGGACAAGACCATGATGGTCTTCGGCGACGCCAAGAAGGTCATCGAAGACATGGTCAAGGCCGTCGAATAAACACTGCGCCAGCGCAATACCCAAAACCCTGGCCTTTAGTAGGCTGGGGTTTTTTATTGCCGGTAAAAACCGACAAAAGGCTCTAAATCGCTGCCTGGCATTCGACCATGGTAGCGGGACGAAATTTTTTGAAATCACTAGACTGCGCATCTTGCTTCCGTAGCCCGAGATAACAATCCATGTACCGTGATCGTATCCGCTTGCCTTCGTTGTTGAACAAGGTCATGAGCGCGGCTGACGCTGCCGCACTGATCCAGGACGGCATGACCGTCGGCATGAGCGGCTTCACCCGCGCCGGTGAGGCCAAGGCCGTGCCCCACGCCTTGGCCGAACGCGCCAAGACATCACCGCTGAAAATTACCCTGATGACCGGCGCCAGCCTGGGCAACGACCTGGACAAGCAACTGACCGAAGCCGGTGTACTGTCGCGACGCATGCCATTCCAGGTAGATAGCACCCTGCGCAAGGCGATCAACGCCGGCGAGGTGATGTTTATCGACCAGCATTTGTCGGAAACCGTCGAGCAGTTGCGCAACAATCAGCTCAAGCTACCGGACATCGCGGTGATCGAAGCCGTAGCGATCACCGAGCAAGGCCACATTGTGCCAACCACTTCCGTGGGCAACTCCGCCAGTTTCGCGATTTTCGCCAAGCAGGTGATCGTCGAGATCAACATGGCGCATAACCCGAACCTGGAAGGCCTGCACGACATCTATATCCCGAGCTATCGCCCGACCCGCACGCCAATTCCGCTGGTGGCCGTGGACGACCGTATCGGCAGCACCGCGATTCCGATTCCGCCGGAAAAGATCGTCGCGATCGTCATCACCAATCAGGCGGATTCGGCCTCCACCGTGACGCCGCCCGACAGCGACACCCAGTCGATCGCCAATCACCTGATCAACTTCCTTAAAGAAGAAGTCGACGCCGGACGCATGACCAACAAGCTCGGCCCGCTGCAGGCAGGCATCGGCAACATTGCCAATGCGGTGATGTGCGGTTTGATCGAGTCGCCCTTCGAAGACCTGACGATGTATTCGGAAGTCCTCCAGGATTCCACATTCGACCTGATCGACGCAGGCAAGCTGAGCTTTGCCTCAGGCAGTTCGATCACATTGTCGGAACGGCGCAACGCCGACGTGTTCGGCAACCTGGAGCGCTACAAAGACAAATTGGTGCTGCGGCCCCAGGAAATCTCCAATCACCCGGAAGTGGTGCGGCGCCTGGGCATCATCGGCATTAACACCGCGCTGGAGTTCGACATCTATGGCAACGTCAACTCCACCCACGTCTGCGGCACCCGGATGATGAACGGAATTGGCGGCTCGGGCGACTTCGCGCGCAACGCGCACCTGGCGATCTTTGTCAGCAAGTCGATTGCCAAGGCCGGCGCGATTTCCAGCGTGGTGCCAATGGTCAGCCATGTGGACCATACCGAGCATGACGTCGACATCCTCGTGACCGAGGTCGGCCTGGCGGACCTGCGGGGCCTGGCGCCGCGGGAGCGGGCTCGGGTCATCATCGACAACTGTGTGCACCCGGCGTACCGCGATGCCCTGAACACCTACTTCACCCAAGCCTGTGTGCTGGGCGGGCACACCCCGCATATCCTGCGAGAAGCACTGAGTTGGCACATCAACCTGGAAGAAACCGGGCATATGCTGAAGGCGTGATTGATACAGATTCGGGCTGATGCAAACACAGTTTCATCAGCCCGAGCTTCCGAGCCCAACTTTTATAAAAAACTGTACTGCTGTACCGGTCATTTCCTACTGAAATATCCTACCTCGAACTCCATAAACGCCTAAAACGCACCATAAAAGTGCCGACAGGTACAGTTGCCCCAATTTCGTACAGTACAGCCCCTATAAACAGTTAACTGGCCCCTCACAATACAGGTGAACTGTATCTAGAGAGTCTTGCCTGGGAGGAGGATCATTGGCACCAGTTAAACCACTACCTAATCCCGCCACAAGCGGAAGGATGTCATCATGGAACGTACACTCAGTTCCGATCTGTTCTTCGAAGAAAAAGCTGTAAACACCCAGGCTTCCCTGCCTCTGCGCGTTCTCGCCAACCTGATGTTGTGGCAGCGCCGCATCTCCAGCCGCCATCAACTGGCTCGTCTGGATTCGCGTCTGCTGGCTGACGCCGGTATCAGCGAAGCACAACGCTACGAAGAGCTGAGCAAGCCGTTCTGGCGCTAATTAGCGTCCGCTGGCCCTGACCCACCGGGTCCACCGCCAGCACTCCGAATTGTTAAAGCAGAACCCGCCCCGGGTAACCGGCGGCGGGTTCTGCTGTTTCTGGGGTTTGGATTTTCAATGGCGAAAACAGTCGGCTTTCTAAAGACCGATACAGTTTAAAAAACATAACAATTAAGCAGTACAATTTAACCCGCGTGTATCTGTACCGGTAGCACCCTCCAGCCCAAGATGGTGTTCCAGGACCTCATGAAAGGCGCGCGTCATGAATACCAAAAACCAGCAACACCCTCGGTTGATACAGCTACTCAAGCGCACCGCTGCAGCACTCGTCTGCTGGGGGCAACGGGCCCGCACACGCAGGCTGCTGGCTCAACTGGATCCGCGGGAATTGTCCGATGCGGGTATCAGTCACGGCGACCGGGCATCTGAGCTGGCCAAATCGTTCTGGCGCGAGTAATCACCGCAGGAAGCTATCCGAACAGATAAGCGGCGGCTAATATCCGGCTACCACGTGGCGAACCCTGTAGAACGGGCGTCTGATGCCCATGGTCTCGCTGCTCAAGCAGTAGCTTTGTGCCACCCTTTCGTTCATTTACAGGAGTCACCCCATGTCCCGTCTTCACCTGCTGAGCGCTGCAGCCCTGCTGGCCCTGGTTGCCAATGCCAACGCCTCCAGCCTGATCGTGACCACGGATTCGATCGTCGGCGCACTGAAAGCCACCTCAGACGCCACCTCCGATGCCACTTCCTCCCTGCGTGACAACAAGGTCGTACGTGCCGCCCGTGACGACGCCGCCAGCTTCGTTGCCAGCGAAGGCGCCATCCGTGGCGTAAAACTGGAAAGCGCCCTGGCCCAGATCCGCCAACAGGCTCCACAACTGAATACCGCGACTGACGCGCAGCTGGCCCAGGCGATCCTGGCCATCTGACCGCAGGTGGGATAAAGGGGGCGCCAGGCGCTCCCCGAACCCTCCGCGCTGGCTCTCGCCCGGGCATTGCGCTAGCCTTGGCGCTCGTTTTCAGTTGTCGAGTCCCATGGCTTTTTCATACCGCCTGTTGATCGCTCCCGTAGTGTTTTGCACCTGCTGGTCCACGCAAGCTCCGGCCTTTGACCTGTCCACCCAGAGCCTCGTTGTCAGTGCGTATGCCACCAGCAAAGTGACCTCCGCACCGTTCGACCATAAACTGATACTGGCCGCCCAGGATGACGCTGCCGCTTTCATTGCCACTGACGGCCAATGGCGGGGAGCCCGACTGGAATCAGCGCTGGATTATCTGCGCCATACCCAGCCAAAACTTAACGCCAGTGACCTTGAACTGGCGCAAGCAATTCTCGTCCAATAATCATCTTTGTATTTCGGAGTCATTCCATGCGTAGCCCGCTGATCGCCGGCGCTCTCGGCCTGCTGTTGTTGGCCGGTGTTGCCCAGGCACAAACCCTGAAGGCCACCAGTAACATCATCGTCCGAGCCTCGGCCCGTACCATCGATTTCACCTCGGACACCACCACGTCCATCCGCGACTCCAAAGTCGTACGCGAAGCCCACGACGATGCCGCCAGTTTCGTCGCCAGCAATGGCGAGATTCGTGGCGCTCAACTGGAAGCCGCCTTCGACACCCTGCGAACCCGCGTGCCGGAAGCCCGCGACGCCAGCGACCAGGTCCTCGCCGAAGCTATCCTCTCTCTGTGAGGCGCATTGCCGCCTGGCTACTGGCCGGCACCTTGCTGCTGGGCGCCAGCGCGGCTCAGGCCGCCCTGCAACTGCGGCTCAAGACCGATGGCTTGAGCCCGGCCCAGCAGCAGGCGAGCCAGGCATTGCTCGATGAAGCGATGCAGGCGTTGCCGCCGCGCTTCATCGAGCAACTGGACCGGACCATCGACGTCGGCTGGACCGACAAGATGCCCGAGAACGCCTACGGCCAGGCTTCGCTGGTGTCCGAACTGGACCTCAACAGCAACTTGCTGGAAAGCCTTACCGACGGCAGTGCCGCGACGCAAAAAACCAATCGCCCCCACGGCACCGTGCGCCGGGAAATGCTCGCCACCGTGCTGCATGAACTGACCCACATCTATGACCGTGCCCGCCTGTGGTCCAGCGCCGACCGCAAGCTGATCCAGCGTTGCAGCCGCCAGAACAACATCACCGGCCTGATCGGCCTGCCCGATCAATGCCGGGGCCAGAACGACCGCCGCTTTACCCTCAGCGATGACCCACGCCTGCTGGACCTCGCCGGGTGGCCGCAATACGTCGGCCGTCGCGGCGAACGTGAACAGAACAACCATCA
This sequence comes from Pseudomonas sp. KK18, assembly GCF_037094675.1. NCBI lineage: Bacteria > Pseudomonadati > Pseudomonadota > Gammaproteobacteria > Pseudomonadales > Pseudomonadaceae > Pseudomonas > Pseudomonas sp. KK18. Next base: position 137,708 of record NZ_CP146605.1, on the reverse strand, counting down.
GGTCGCCCGCAGCCCGGACATCTACGAAACCACCAGCCCGCTGGAATTCGTCGCCGTCAACATGGAGTACTTCCTCCTCGACCCGAGCTATGCCTGCCGCCGGCCTTCGCTGTACCGCTATTACAAGGAACACTTTGGCTGGGCGCCGCCCGCCCAGGACACCTGTGCCAAAACCTACGCCTTCCTCAACGCCGGCAACGACTTCGCCAAGACTCCACTGGGCCAGGTCGACCCCGAGCGGGTCTACGAAATCGACTACCTGCTGGCCGAAGCCAACCAGAACCTCGTGAGTCGCTGGGGCCACAGCATGCTGCGCCTGGTGATCTGCGCCCCCGGCCGGCCACGGGGCCCGGACTGCCGCCTGGACCTGGACCAGCACCTGGTGTTGTCCTACCGCGCGTTTGTCGGTGACGTACAACTGTCGAGCTGGGACGGCCTGATCGGCAAATACCCGTCGCGGCTGTTCGTGCTGCCGCTGTCTCAGGTCATCGACGAGTACACCAAGACCGAGCTGCGCGGCCTGGCGTCGGTGCCGTTGAAGCTCACGCGCCAGGAGATCAACGACACCGTCGAACACGCCGCCGAAATGCACTGGAGCTACGACGGCAACTACTTCTTCATCTCCAACAACTGCGCAGTCGAGAGCCTGAAACTGTTACGCAGCGGCAGCGCCAACCCGCAGCTGACCGGCCTGGACAACATCACGCCTAATGGCCTGCTGGAAGTCCTCAAGGGCCGAGGCCTGGCCGATACCAGTGTGCTGGACGACAAAAAACGCGCGCTGCGCCTCGGCTATCACTTCGACTCCTTCCGCGAGCGCTACCAGGCGATGTTCGAGGTGTTGAAAAAGCGCCTGCCGATCAAACAGGCTGAAGTGGAGGATTGGTTGTCACTGAGTGCCGAAGAGCGCCGCCCATGGTTCGCCGAAGCCGACCTGCGCGCCAGCGCCGCCTTGTTGCTGCTGGAACAGGCAAGCTTCCGCAAGCAGCTCATGCTGGCCCAGGATGAAGTCAAGCAACGCTACCTTGGCGCCCGCGAGCTGAAGAACGGCGGCATGGAAAAGGCCAACGCGACGTTGCAGCAGATCCTCGCCAACAGTGGCTTCCTCAGTCGCCCGGCAGAGCTGCTGGGCACCAGCGGTTACGGCTTGCCACAACCAACAGAATCCAAACGCCTGGAATCAGAGAGCGCCGCGCGCCAGAAGCAGTTGCAGTCGCTGACCGGCGATCTGGACAAAGAGGTGAGGGCGCTGCTGGAACCGGCCCGCGCGGCGGAGATTGCCGCATGTGAAGCCAACCTCAAGCAGCTAGGCGAGCACTTGCGCGCACTGCACAAGGCCTCCGGCGGGTTCGAACTGCCCTAGAGCGCTTCTCCGGCTTCTTCCGGTAGTTGCTCATCCAGGTGTAACCACGGCAATCGGCTCTCTACCCAGATGTGCCGATCTGCCGGGGCCAGCTCCGGGTGATCCAGGGTTGCGATGGTCACATCGATACTCTCGGTACTCAGTTGCGTTACCAGCGCCAAATGCGCCCCACAGTTAGAACAGAAATACCGCACGCATGTCGGCGAAGATTCGTACTGCGCCGGCGTTCCCGCCACCCAGGCGAACGCGGAACGGGGCAGGGTGATCCAGGTTGTCACCAAGCCGCCGCTGACCCGCCGGCAAATCGAACAGTGGCAGTGGGCAATATCCACCAACGCCCCGCTGAACTGATAACGCACCCGCCCGCAATGGCAGCCGCCTTGGTGTTGCTCATGCATGCTCTGTCTCCCACATCCTTATTTCATACAGGACCAGTCGTCCATTCAACGTAGCCCGTTTCTCAAGCGAAAGCTGGCTGAAAGCTTCCGGGACTAGGATCGCCCACCACTACCGGCAACAGACCGGTTGTTAACAACAACAATGGTGATTCCCGATGTCCGCCCGTACCCGCCTGTTTGCCCCGACTCCACCCGTACGCCTCGTGCCTTTCGTTCTGCGCTGACCCAACCGGTTCGCCATTCCCTAGCCGCGCTACGCCTGGAGTATTCCTATGCTGACTTTCCTTGGCTTTGCCATGGTCATCACGTTCATGTTCCTGATCATGACCAAGCGCCTGTCTGCGCTGATCGCCCTGATCATCGTACCGATCCTGTTCGCGCTGTTCGGCGGCTTTGCCCCGCAGATCGGCCCGATGATGCTCGCGGGCATCACCAAGCTTGCGCCGACCGGCGTAATGCTGATGTTTGCCATCCTCTATTTCGCCTTGATGATCGACTCCGGCCTGTTCGACCCGGCCGTGCGCAAGATCCTCAAGCTGGTCAAGGGCGACCCGCTGAAGGTCTCGGTCGGCACCGCCGTGCTGGCCCTGGTGGTATCACTGGACGGAGACGGCGCCACCACCTACATGATCTGCGTGGCCGCCATGCTGCCGCTGTACCAGCGCATTGGCATGAGCCCGCGGATCATGGCCGGCCTGATCATCCTCGCCGGTGGGGTGATGAACATGACCCCATGGGGTGGCCCGACCGCCCGCGCCGCCAGTGCATTGCACGTGGACCCATCGGATATTTTCGTACCGATGATTCCAGCCATGGCCGCCGGCGTCGTCGCCATCCTGGTGATTGCCTATATGTACGGCAAGCGCGAACGGGCACGCCTGGGCGAGTTGCACCTGCAAGGCGATGAAATCGACCACAGCGAAATCAGCGTCTCGCAATACCCGGACGCCCGCCGTCCGAAACTGATCTGGTTCAACGGCGCACTGACCTTCGCCCTGATGTGCACCTTGATCGCCGGCCTGTTGCCACTGCCAGTACTGTTCATGGTGGCCTTCAGTATCGCGATGATCGTCAACTACCCGTGCCTGCAGATGCAGAAAGACCGGATCGCCGCCCATGCCGGCAGCGTCCTGGCGGTCACCGGCCTGATCTTCGCCGCCGGTATCTTCACCGGCATCCTGTCCGGTACCGGCATGGTCGATGCCATGTCCAAGAGCCTGCTGGCCGTCATCCCTGACGCGCTGGGGCCTTATCTGGCCGTGATCACCGCGCTGGTGAGCATGCCGTTTACCTTCTTCATGTCCAACGATGCCTTCTACTACGGCGTTCTGCCGGTACTGGCCGAAGCCGCCAGCCACTACGGCATCACTGCCGTGGAAATGGCCCGCGCCTCGATCGTTGGCCAGCCTGTGCACTTGTTGAGCCCACTGGTTCCATCGACCTACTTGCTGGTAGCCCTGGCGGGTATCGAATTTGGCGATCACCAGCGCTTCACCCTCAAGTGGGCGGTGCTGGTGTGCCTGTGCATAATGGTCGCCGCTTTGCTGATGGGGATTTTTCCGCTGTTCAGCACTCTATAATCGTACAACTCACTGCGCCGGCTCTTAAGGCTGGCGCGGTCTAACACTCGCTCAAAGGAATACACATGGAATGGCTGACCAATCCGGAAATCTGGATTGCCTTCTTCACCCTGACGGCCCTCGAGATCGTCCTGGGCATCGATAACATCATCATGATTTCGATCCTGGTCAGCCGCATGCCCAAGCACATGCAGGCGCGTACCCGGATCTTCGGCCTGGCGCTGGCGATGGTCACGCGGATCCTGTTGCTGCTGTCGATCACTTGGGTCATGCGCCTCACCGACGATCTGTTCGTGGTGTTCGGCCAAGGCATTTCCGGCCGCGACCTGATCCTGTTCTTCGGTGGCCTGTTCCTGCTGTGGAAAAGCTCCCAGGAGATGTACCACGCCCTGGAAGGTGAAGACGAAACCCACGACGAGCCGAAGGGCGCCGGTGGCAAGTTCATCTACACCATCATCCAGATCGCGATCATCGACATCGTGTTCTCCCTCGACTCGGTGATTACCGCCGTTGGTATGGTTTCCCACGTACCGGTGATGGTGGCCGCGATCATCGTCGCCGTACTGGTGATGATGCTGGCCGCCGGCACCATCAGCGATTTCATCGACAAACACCCGTCGCTGAAGATGCTGGCGCTGTCGTTCCTGCTGGTGGTGGGTACCGTGCTGATCGCCGAAGCCTTCGACGTTCACGTGCCAAAAGGCTACGTTTACTTCGCCATGGCGTTCTCCCTGGCGGTTGAAGCGGTGAACATCAAGATGCGTACCGCCATCGCGAAAAAGAAGAAACAGCAGGACCCTGTGAAACTGCGCAAGGACATTCCGGGTCAATAACCTGGACCCGCTGCTGAAAAAGGGGCTTTAGAGCCCCTTTTTTTCATCTGCAAAAAGCTGATTTCATGACAGTTTTGTTTCAATCCCGACTTTAGCTATGCGATGCTGGCGCCGAGCCCATTCGCCAACTACAGCTTAAGTACAAGACGTAGAACGGCACGCGGCACTATTCACTTGCTCCGATTGGAGCACGACTCAACACAGGGGGCCCAGCATGCTGACCCTGCTCAATCTGCTTTCCGCGGTAACCCTGCTGATCTGGGGCACGCACATCGTCCGTACCGGCATCCTGCGGGTCTACGGCTCCAACTTGCGCCAGGTCATCGGGCAGAACATGTCCAAGCGCTGGCTGGCGTTTATCGCCGGCATCCTGGTGACGGCCATGGTGCAAAGCAGCAACGCCACGGCGATGCTGGTGACTTCGTTTGTCGGCCAGGGCCTGATGGGCCTGATGCCCGCCCTGGCGACCATGCTCGGTGCCGATGTCGGTACCGCGCTGATGGCCCGGGTGCTGACCTTTGACCTGTCGTGGCTGTCGCCGCTGTTGATTTTCCTCGGGGTGATTTTCTTCCTGTCGCGCAAACAGACACGCGCCGGGCAGATGGGCCGTGTCGGGATCGGCCTCGGGCTGATCATCCTTGCGCTGCAACTGATCGTCGAAGCCGCGGGCCCGATCACCCACGCGCAGGGCGTCAAGGTCCTGTTCGCCTCGCTGACCGGCGACATCTTGCTCGATGCCCTGGTCGGCGCACTGTTCGCGATGATTTCCTACTCCAGCCTGGCCGCCGTCCTGCTGACCGCGACCCTCGCCGGTGCCGGCGTGATCGGCCTGCACGTGGCCATCGGCCTGGTGATCGGCGCCAACATCGGCAGCGGCGTGCTGGCCTTCCTCAGCACCAGCATGCAGAACGCCGCCGGGCGCCAGGTGGCCCTGGGCAGCCTGCTGTACAAGCTGATCGGCTTGCTGCTGATCATCCCGGTACTCGACCCGCTGGTCGGCTGGATGGATAACCTGGACTACAGCGCCCAAGGCATGGTGATCACCTTCCACCTGCTCTATAACGTTATTCGCTGCCTGATCCTGCTGCCCACCATCGGCCCGATGTCCCGCTTGTGCGCCTGGTTGCTCCCGGAACGCGAAGAGGTCAACGGCCTGGCCAAGCCGCGCCACCTGGACCTGGCAGCACTCGCCACCCCAAGCCTGGCACTGGCCAACGCCGCCCGCGAAACCCTGCGTCTGGGCGACCTGATCGACAACATGCTGACCTCGATGCTGGAGGTGCTGCGCGGCAAGCAAACCGCCATCACCCAGGAAATGCGCAGCCTGAGCGACGATGTCGAGGCGCTCTACAGCGCGATCAAGCTCTACCTCGCGCAAATGCCCCGGGAAGACCTCAGCGAACAGGACAGCCGACGCTGGGCCGAGATCATCGAACTGTCGATCAACCTGAAACTGGCCGGCGACCTGATCGAACGCATGCTGCGCAAGGTCCAGCAGCAAAAGACCTCCCAGCGCCGCTCATTCTCCGAAGTCGGCCTGGAGGAACTCGCGGGCCTGCAAACCCAACTGATCGCCAACCTGCGCCTGGGGCTCTCGGTGTTCCTCAGTGCCGACCCGGAAAGCGCCCGGCAACTGCTGCGGGAAAAGCGCCGCTTCCGCGCCCAGGAGCGTCGCCTGGCCCACGCCCACGTCAGCCGCTTGCAACGTAAAATCGTACAGAGCCTGGAGACCAGTTCCTTGCACCTGGAGCTGATTGCCGACATGAAGCGTCTCAACTCGCTGTTCTGCAGCAGCGCTTATGTGGTGCTGGAAACCACCGACACCGGCGCCCTCTCGGCGGACGATATTGCCGACATCACCCATTCGCCCTGAACGTACGACGGCGAGTGAAGTCAGTTAACAACGGACCTCACTCGCCAGGAAGCCTGTTATGCGTCGCCTGCTATTCGCCTGCCTGCTCATGGGTTCGGCACACACCTTTGCCTTTGACCGCCTGCAAGTCGAGGGCTACACCCTGCCCAACGGCCTGCAATTGCTGCTCAAGCCGGGCACCGAACGCGGCCACGTGGCAATTCGCCTGGTGGTGGGTGTGGGCCTGGATGACTTCAGTTGTGAAGACAAGGAACTGCCGCACCTGCTGGAGCATTTGCTGTTCAGCGGGATCGACGGTGGCGGCGAAGGTGAACTGGAAGAACGCATGCAAGCCCTCGGCGGCGACTGGAACGCCTACACCAGCAATGCCGACACCACTTTCGTCATCGAGGCTCCGGCGCAGAACCAGCGCAAGGTGCTCGACCTGCTGCTGGCCATCATCACCCGCACCCAACTGACCGACGCCAACATCAATGCCGCCAAACAGGTGGTGGAGCGCGAAGACGGCGGCCATTACTCACACCTGCAACGGCTGCTGGACCGCCAGGACCTCGGCCACAAGGCCAGCAGTCAGCTTGCCGTCGAACTGGGGCTCAAATGCGCCGAGCGGGCCGAAGTCGAGCACCTGACCCGCGACCAATTGGAAAAGCTGCGCAAGGCCTGGTACGCCCCCAACAACATGACCCTGATCATCGTCGGCGACCTCGACAAGCTGCTGCCGGCCTATCTCGAACGCACTTACGGCGCACTGGATCCGGTTGACCCCAGCGAACATCGCCCGTTGCCGGAGATTCAACACGCCGCCGCCGTCCGCCGCGACCTTATCCACGGCTGGGTCGGTGACAACGCCAAGCTGCACTGGTTATTCCCCGAGCCGGTACTGGACGACCAATACGATGAAACCTTCGACCTGCTCGAGGACTACCTGGATTGGGCGCTGTATCGTCAATTGCGCTTGCAGCACGGCTTGTCCTATGGCCCATGGAGCGAGCGCGAAGTGCTGGGCGGCGTCGGCTTCATGAGCCTCAACGCCGACCTTGAACGCGACAACCTGCCGGAAGCCGAGCACGTGCTGGAAACCCTCAGGGCCCAGTTGCTCAAGGACGGCCTCGACCCGGCCACCTTCGCCCGCCTGCAACAAGCCGCCATTGCCCGCCAGGCGTGGGCCGTTCAAGGCAACAGCGCGTTGGCCGACTATTACTGGAGTGCCTCGGGCGACTACGCCAAAGGGCATTTCAGCGACCCGGCCAAGCGCATCAAGGCTGTAAGCCTGGAACAAGCCAACCAGGCCATGCGCGAGTTGTTCAAGCAGAACGGCTACTGGCGCATCGAGAAACCGTTGTTCAGCTACGATAGCCTCAACTGGATCGCCGCAGGCGCACTGGGGCTGATTGCGATTGTGTTACTAGGCGTGTGGCGTTATCGCAAAGGGATTGCGTAATCGGGCCCCGAGAAAACGGCTAAAACGTTATTCTGTCTGGGATTTTTCCTACAAAGACTGTGAACTGCCGAATGCCTATCCTGACTCACACCATCCAGCGCATCCTCGAGCTGATGAAGCGCTCCCCAGGGGTGATTGCACTCGGCGGTTTCATCTCGGGTGTGGGCAGCTTCATCCTGGTGGATCGCCAGCAAGGCATGGCCAGCTGGATCGCGATCATCATGCTGGTGAGCTGGTTATGGCTGATGCTCGAAAACAGCCTCACCCAGCTGTTCAGCAAAGTCTTCAAACGGGAAATCCCCGAACCGCTGCTGCGCTACGCCACGCAGATGATCCATCAGGAAAGCCTGTTTTTTGTCCTGCCGTTCTTTTTTGTCACCACCACCTGGAACAGCGGCCAGTCGATCTTTACCGGCCTGCTGGGCGCGGCGGCGTTGGTCTCCATCACCGACCCGCTGTACTACAAGTGGCTGGCACCCAAGCGCTCGCTGTTTCTCGCACTGCACACCCTGACCCTGTTCGCAGCCCTGCTGACCGCGCTGCCGATCATCCTGCACCTGACCACCGCCGAGAGTTACAAACTGGCCCTCGGCGTGGCGATGGCGCTCTCTATCCCGAGCCTGGCCGTGAGCCTGCCGCTGCGTAGCATCAAGGGCTGGGCGATGCTGTTGGGGGTTACCGCAGCGATTGGTTGCGCCGGCTGGTTCCTGCGCACTTGGGTGCCGCCCGCTACGCTGTGGATGACCGAAGTGGCCATCAGCACCCAATTGCAGGACCGCACGCCCGGCGATGACCTGAAAGAAGTCAGCGCCGCCCAACTGCGCAGCAGCGGGCTGTATGCCTACACCGCGATCAACGCGCCGCGCGGCCTGGATGAGCGGATCTACCATGTGTGGAAATTCAACGGCAAGGAAGTCGACCGCATCGCCCTGGACATCCATGGTGGGCGCAAGGAAGGCTATCGGGCCTGGACCCACAAGCAGAACTTCCCCCCCGACTCGGTAGGACGCTGGCAGGTACGGGTGCTGACCGAAGATGGCCAAGTGATCGGCGTGTTGCGCTTCAAGGTGACTGACCCCGGTCAGGGCGCTACAACGCCAGACGCGCCAAAGTAGGCAGGATCGTGCTATTACGTAGGAATTCTGGAATAGCCAAACAAGCTCGGAGCTTATGACCAGTAGCACAACGGCCGGTGCAGCCCATCTGGACACGTCCACCCAGCCTCCATTGCTGAGGATTACAGGGGATTGGACGCTTGCCCACTATGCCAACCTGAAGAAGCTGTCGGAAAAGCTCGACGGCCAGTACGACGCTGGCGCACGTATCGACCTTAACGGCCTCGGCGCCCTGGACACGGCCGGCGCCTCGCTGCTGGTGGAACTGCTCGGCCCCGAGCGCATCGAACAGTCCGCCGAACAGACCGACTGCAGCCTCTCGACCGCCGACCGCGCGTTACTGAAAACCGTCTACCGCTCTCTGAACGACTTCTGTGTGCCGGTCAAGGAACCCGAAGAAGCCGCCGGCATCATGTTGCTGGCGCGCATCGGCGGCGCGGTCTACACCGTCTGGCAAGACGGCATGAAACTGCTGGGCTTTATCGGCCTGATCCTCGAAACCTTCGCCCGTGGCGTATTCCGGCCCAAGCGCTGGCGCGTGACGCCAATGGTTGCGCATATCGAACAAACCGGCCTCGACGCGGCCCCCATCGTGGCCTTGCTGACCTTCCTGGTGGGCGCAGTGGTGGCGTTTCTCGGTGCCACGGTGCTGGCCAGTTTTGGCGCGAGCATCTTCACCGTGGACCTGGTGGCGTTCTCCTTCCTGCGGGAGTTCGGCGTGTTGCTCACCGCGATCCTGATGGCGGGCCGCACTGCCAGTGCCTTCACCGCACAGATCGGCTCGATGAAGGCCAACGAAGAGATCGATGCGATCCGCACCCTGGGCCTCGACCCGATGGAGTTGCTGGTGCTGCCCCGCGTACTGGCCTTGCTGGTGGCGCTGCCGATGCTGACGTTCCTGGCAATGCTCTCGGGCATTATCGGCGGCGGTGTGGTGTGTGCCGTGGCCCTGGATATTTCGCCGGCAATGTTCCTGTCGCTGCTGCAATCGGACATTGGCGTGCAGCACTTCCTCGTCGGCATGGTCAAGGCGCCGATCTTCGCGTTCCTGATCGCGGCCATCGGCTGCCTCGAAGGTTTCAAGGTCAGCGGCAGCGCCGAGTCCGTCGGCGCCCACACCACCTCCAGTGTGGTGCAATCGATTTTCGTGGTGATCGTGCTGGATGCGGTCGCCGCACTGTTCTTCATGGAGATGGGCTGGTGAGTCGTCTGCGCCGTGCGTCCACTGAGGCGGTGATCGAAGTCCGCGGGCTGTGCAACCGGTTTGGTTCGCAAAGCGTGCACGAGAACCTCGACCTGGACTTGTACAAGGGTGAAATCCTCGCCGTCGTCGGTGGCTCCGGCAGCGGCAAGTCGGTGCTGCTGCGCAGCATCATTGGGTTGCGCCAGCCCAGCGAAGGCCAGGTGCGGGTGTTCGGGCAGAACTTGCCGAGCCTGTCGGAACACGAGCGGTCACTGGTGGAGCGGCGCTTCGGCGTGCTGTTCCAGAAGGGCGCGCTGTTTTCCTCGCTGACGGTCACCGAGAACGTTGCGTTGCCACTGATAGAGCATGCCGGCCTCAGCCGTCCCGATGCCGAGCACCTGGCGGCAGTGAAACTGGCGTTGGCCGGGCTGCCGCTGTCGGCCGCCGACAAATACCCCTCGTCACTCTCCGGCGGCATGATCAAGCGCGCGGCCCTGGCCCGTGCCCTGGCGCTGGACCCGGACATCCTGTTTCTCGACGAACCCACCGCCGGCCTCGACCCGATCGGCGCCGCCGCCTTCGATCAACTGATCCTGACCCTGCGCGATGCGCTGGGCCTGAGCGTGTTCCTGGTCACCCACGACCTCGACACGCTGTACACCATCACCGACCGCGTAGCGGTGCTGGCGCAGAAAAAGGTACTGGTGGCGGATGCCATCGATGTCGTCTCGGAAACCGACGACGCCTGGATTCACGAATACTTCCATGGCCCACGGGGCCGCGCGGCATTGGATGCCGCTCAACTGCTCAACGAGGTATGACATGGAAACCCGAGCCCATCATGTGATGATCGGTCTGTTCAGCGTGATCGTCGTGGTCGGCGCCATGCTGTTTGGCCTGTGGCTGGCCAAGTCCAGCGTCGACAGCGCATTCCAGGATTACGAAGTGGTGTTCAACGAGGCGGTCAGTGGGCTGTCCCAAGGCAGTGCCGTGCAGTACAGCGGGATCAAGGTGGGCGACGTCACCAGCCTGCGCCTCGACCCGAAAGACCCGCGCCGGGTGCTGGCGCGCATCCGCCTGGCCGGGCAGACGCCGATCAAGGAAGACACCCAGGCCAAGCTGGCCCTGACCGGCATCACCGGCACCTCGATCATCCAGCTCAGCGGCGGTACGCCCCAAAGCCCTGAGCTCAAGGGCAAGGACGGCAACCTGCCGGAGATCATTGCGTCGCCATCGCCGATCGCGCGACTGCTGAACAACAGCAATGACCTGATGACCAGCATCAACTTGCTGCTGCACAACGCCAATCACATGTTCTCCCGGGAGAACGTCGAGCGCCTCAGCAATACCCTGGACAACCTGCAACAGACCACCGGCGCGATTGCCGATCAGCGCGGCGACATCAAGGTGGTGATGCAGCAATTGATGCAGGTGAGCAAACAGGCCAGCGCCACCCTGGAGCAAACCACCGCGTTGATGCGCAACGCCAACGGTTTGCTCAACGACCAGGGCAAGCAGGTTTTCGGCAGTGCTGAAAAAGCCATGCAGTCCCTTCAACAGAGCACGGCCACGATCGACACCTTGCTGACCAACAACAAGGATTCCCTGAACAGCGGCATGCAGGGTCTCAACGAACTGGCGCCAGCGGTGCGCGAGCTGCGGGAAACCCTGGGTTCGTTGCGCGCCATTTCCCGCCGCCTGGAAGCCAACCCCAGCGGTTACCTGCTGGGCAGCGACAAGAACAAGGAGTTCACGCCATGAAGCGTGCGTACCAAATGATCGCCCCCGTTGCGCTGGTATTGGTCAGTGCGTGTTCCATCCTGCCGAAGGCGGATCCCTCGGACGTGTACCGGTTGCCATCGGCGCAGGCCGCCACGCAGGCCAGCCCGGTGGCCTGGTCGCTGCGGGTGGCGAAGCCGCAGACCAGCGAATTCCTCGACAGCCCGCGGATTGCCGTGGTGCCTAACGGTGACTTGATCAGCAGCTATGCGAATTCCCGCTGGAGCGATCCAGCCCCCGTGCTGTTGCGTAACCGGTTGTTGGACGGGTTCCAGCGGGATGGGCGGGTGACGTTGCTCAGTACCGATGAGACCAATCTGCAGGCGGACTTTGAGTTGGGCGGGCAGTTGCAGGCGTTTCAGAGTGAGTATCGCGGCAGCGCAGTTGAAGTGGTGATACGGCTGGACGCACGGTTGGTGCGCGGCAGTGATCAACGGATTATTGCCAGCAAGCGGTTCGAGGTGAGGCAGCCGGTGGGGGATACCAAGGTGCCGGCGGTGGTGGCCGGGTTTGGTCAGGCTGGGGATGCGCTGAACAGGCAGGTGGTGGATTGGGCCGTCGGCCTGGGAAACCGCGCTTTTGTGGCGAGGGAGCTTGCTCCCGTTGGGCTGCGCAGCAGCCCCAAAACCAGTCAATGAGCTTTGACTGACACACCTGCGATAACTGACTGGGGCCGCTTCGCGGCCCAACGGGAGCAAGCGCCCTCGCCACAGGGATTCAGGTCTTAGCCGAAGAACCAGTAGCACACCGCAATCGCCGCCACCACACCAGCAAACTCCGCCAACAACGCACACCCCACCGCATGCCGTGCCCGCTGGATTCCCACCGAGCCAAAGTACACCGCCAACACATAGAACGTGGTCTCGGTACTGCCCTGAATCGTCGCCGCCACCAGCGCCGGGAAGCTGTCCACGCCCTGGGTCTGCATGGTCTCAATCAACATCGCCCGCGCCGCACTGCCGGAGAACGGCTTGACCATCGCGGTCGGCAGCGCATCGACAAAGCGCGTGTCCATGCCGGTCCAGGCCACCACGTGGCGAATGCCTTCCAGGCCGAAATCCAGCGCGCCGGACGCCCGCAACACGCCCACTGCACACAGCATCGCCACCAGGTACGGCAGCAGGTTCTTGGCAACGTCGAAGCCCTCTTTGGCACCTTCGACAAACGCCTCGTAGACTTTCACCTTGCGCAGCGCGCCGATCACCAGGAACAACATGATCAGCCCGAACAGCGTGAGGTTGCCGAGGATCGACGACAGCCCCGCCAGCGCCGTGGCTGAGAGCGTCGCCAGCAAGGCCATGAAGCCACCCAGTACCAGCGCACCCGGAATCAGATACGCCAGCACCACCGGGTCCCACAGCCGCAGGCGTTGCATCACCGCCACCGACAACAGGCCCACCAGGGTCGAGGCGCTGGTGGCCAGCAGGATCGGCAGGAACACCAGCGTCGGGTCCGCCGCACCTTGCTGGGCGCGGTACATGAAGATGGTGACCGGCAGCAGGGTCAGGGAAGACGCGTTGAGTACCAGGAACAGGATCTGCGCGTTGCTGGCGGTATTGGGGATAGGGTTGAGCTCTTGCAGCGCCTTCATGGCCTTGAGGCCGATGGGCGTAGCGGCGTTATCGAGGCCCAGGCCGTTGGCGGCGAAGTTGAGCGTGATCAAGCCGATGGCCGGATGACCGGCAGGCACTTCCGGCATCAGGCGCCGGAACAGCGGCCCCAGGGCCTTGGCCAGCCAGTCGACGATCCCGGCTTTCTCGGCGATACGCAGGAAGCCCAGCCACAAGGTCAGGGTGCCGAACAGCAACACCATCACCTCGACCGACAGCTTGGCCATGGCGAAAATGCTTTCCACCATGGCCGCAAAGATCCCGGCATTCCCGCCGATCAGCCATTGCGCCAGCGCAGACACCATCGCCACGATAAAGAAGCCAAGCCACAGGCCATTGAGCATCAGTTGAATCCCCCGAAAGATGGGGCGAATGATAGCGGGGCTGGCAGAAACGACAAACCCCGGATTTTCCGGGGTTTGTGTAGGAGCCAGTCCTGGCGGTCAGCCGCGAGTAGTCTCGCCGGCCGGCAGTGCTTGCTTGGTGCGCCAGTGCGGCAGGGAGTTCCAGTAGCGCTCGCCCTTGGCATCGTCGTACATGCCTTCCCAACGGGAGATGACCAGTACGGCCAGGGCGTTACCGATCACGTTCAGTGCGGTACGGGCCATGTCCATGATGCGGTCGACACCGGCGATGAACGCCAGGCCTTCCAGCGGAATGCCCACGCTGCCCAGGGTCGCCAGCAGCACCACGAAGGACACGCCCGGCACGCCGGCGATGCCTTTGGAGGTGACCATCAGGGTCAGCACCAGCATCAGTTGCTGGCCAATCGACAGGTCGATGCCATACAGCTGGGCGATAAAGATCGCCGCGATGCTCTGGTACAGGGTCGAACCGTCGAGGTTGAACGAGTAGCCGGTCGGTACCACGAAGCTGCAGATCGCCTTCGGCGCGCCGTAGGCTTCCATCTTCTCGATCACACGCGGCAGCACGGTTTCAGAGCTGGCAGTGGAGTAGGCCAGCACCAGCTCATCCTTGAAGATGCGCATCAACTTGATCACCGAGAAGCCGAACAGGCGGGCGATCAGGCCGAGGACCACAAAGGCGAAGAACAGGATGGCGACGTAAACCAGAATCACCAGCTTGGCCAGCGGCAGCAGCGAGGCGAAACCGAAGTTGGCGACGGTCACCGCGATCAGGGCAAATACACCGATCGGGGCGTATTTCATGATCATGTGGGTGACTTTGAACATGCTCTCGGACACGCCCTGGAACATGGTCACCAGGGGCTCGCGCAATTCAGGCTTGAGGCTCGACAAGCCGAGGCCGAACAACACCGAGAAGAAGATGATCGGCAGCATGTCGCCACGGGCCACGGCGGCGAAGATGTTCGACGGGATCAGGTTGAGGATCGTCTCGATGAACGCGTGCTCGTGCTGGACCTCGGCGGCGGTGGCCGTGTATTTGGAAATGTCGACGGTACCCAGGGTACTCATGTCGATGCCGGTACCCGGATGGAACAGGTTGGCCAGCAACAGGCCGACCACAATGGCAATGGTGGTGACCACTTCGAAGTAAAGGATGGTTTTAACGCCGATCCGGCCGAGCTTTTTCGCATCGCCAACACCGGCGATTCCGACAATCAGCGACGAAATCACGATCGGGATAACGATCATCTTGATCAGGCGGATAAAGATATCGCCAGCGGGCTGCAACACGTTGCTGATCCACCAGGCCTTTTCAGCACTGAAATGGTTAAGCACCGCACCGATTGCAATCCCCAGCACCAGACCGATGAGGATCTGCCAGGCGAGGCTTAGCTTTGCCTTCTTCATGTCATTACCCTTACTTCAAGTGGACTCAGGCAGATGCGCCAGCAGCTGGAACGCTCGAGAGCGAAAAAGTGTGTGCATCTGCCCCCGTAGAAGGTCACCGCAGTTGGCCGATATGGCTCACTGGCAGGCGAAAAAAGGCGCAACTATTCCGATGCAAGGAGGCGACGTCTAATGCCGTAAACGCCTACCCTATGCCGAATCGGCATGAGTTTTTTTGAGTTTTTCTGTCTGAACGGTCAGTTCGAATACGACATTTCGGCAGGCATAAATGCCGCGAACCGGCCATTTCAGGCTCGCGCAGGGTTTTTTGAAAATCTACGGTCGCAGTTGAAAACCCCTGAAAATTCCTACGCATACCATCGAAAAACTCGTCTGGCAGGAGACAAACTTTCTCGATAGATGGTCACGCGGAAACACCAAGAAATGGTTGGGCGGACGCAAAAAGGAGAATTGCCGCTATGGGCGGCATGACAGAAGCGGGCATAGGAGCCGCAAGCCCGTCGCAAGTTCCACAAACCATCGGCTTGGGAACTTGCGTCGCAGCTTTTCACCTGACCCGGCCCTTGCGCAGGCACTCCCTGTCCCCGTAGGTCACGCCGATCCAAACGATCAGAGCAACCCGGCCCCTTGGTCATGCACCACCCTTGTCGGGCGATGCAAACAGAAAGAAGCACGGCGCTTCTTTCTATGGACGTTAAGCCGGTAGACGACAGCGTCGTCAGACCGAACCTAGTACCAATTCGGATCTTTCTTGAGCTGTTCCATCAGCAGCTTTTGCATGCCTTCGTCCGGCTTGCCAAGAAAACGGTAGTCGGCGTGCCGCGTTGGCGATTTGTCCGCGGGCAGGCCCGCCGGGACTTCTACCAACATCGCGTAGGCATCTTCCTTGTCGAAGCTGAAAGCGACGATCAGGCGCTTGTTCAGGCATGTGTCTGCGGTTTCACAGAGCGGCCCGACCAAGTACTTGTCACCATCCTCTTCAACGGCATTCATCTGTTCAGCGCTACCCGACAGGTTCATCACCCATTCAGGCAGGCGCTCTTCCTTCTTGACCACGCTCTGCCAGGTCTCGCGGTACTGCGGGTCCGCACTCAGCAGTTCGTTGGCTCGGGACTGGCCATCATTGGCAGCCAGCACCAAGCCGCTGCCGCCCAACAACAGGGCGGCAGCCAGGGCTTTAAGGGACGAGTTGAACATGCTTAGCCTCGACCACGACGGCCAAAGAAGAAGGAAGCGATGAACATCACCAGGAAGACGACAAACAGAATCTTGGCGATACCCGTGGCGGTGCCCGCGATACCACCGAAGCCCAGGACTGCAGCCACAATGGCGATGATCAGAAATGTGATTGCCCAACTCAACATGGTGATTCTCCTTACGCTTCTTTTAGGGGTAACAGCGGTAGTGCCTGCGGTCGCTCGATTCGAGGACCGTGTATTGCCTAGAACACCCAGCGTTCCTGCGATGGCAGGTCGCCGAGTGTGGAGTCCTGTTCAACCGCCGCCAATTGCGGGGTTGTCACATCGGCGGCAGTGCTGCCGACGGAGCGGAAATGGGTCTGGGTCATCATCGGACGTTCAAACTGCACGACTTGCTGCTGACTCTGCTGCCAATGCGCCAATTGCTGACCGCCAATCAAGGTCACCATCAGGGCCAGGCTGGCAAACAGCCCCTGTTGCAGGCGCAGTGGCGATACACGCAGTTGGGTCAGGCTTTGGCGAGTCATGCTGTATCTCTCCCGCATTCTGATTATTCGTAGATGAAACTCGTATGAGGTGTATTGCAGCCTGCGTGCCAGTTTTTTAACAAAATAAAACCCAATAAAATCAATAAGTTAAAAACAAAAGCGCTTTGACACCACGAGCATCCTGCACGATGCCCCTATCCTTGCCGTGCGAAATGCACGATGGTCACTGGTCGGATCAAGGGATAGGAAGGCAACGTTCGACTGCCGAAGTGGCAAGAGGGAGACAAAAACGCCTCTTGTGGGCGTCTTTGTAAGAAGAAGCGCAGATAGCTGCGCGGTGACGGCTTTAATCAATCAGAATAAACCATGCAACTTGCCCGATTATTCCGGGACTAAACAACATCATTCATTCTTAAGGGAGCGCGGGACAGATGGAATCAGCCAAGGAACTTCAAGGCCGCATTCTTTTAGTGGATGACGAATCCGCGATCCTTCGCACCTTCCGTTACTGCCTGGAAGATGAAGGCTACACCGTAGCCACCGCCAACAGCGCCGCCCAGGCCGATGCCTTGTTGCAACGCCAGGTGTTTGACCTGTGCTTCCTGGACCTGCGCCTGGGCGAAGACAACGGTCTGGACGTACTGGCGCAAATGCGTATCCAGGCGCCGTGGATGCGCGTGGTGATCGTCACGGCCCACTCGGCCGTCGACACCGCCGTGGATGCGATCCAGGCCGGCGCGGCCGACTACCTGGTAAAGCCTTGCAGCCCCGACCAATTGCGCCTGGCCACGGCCAAGCAGCTGGAAGTGCGCCAGCTCTCGGCACGCCTGGAAGCCCTGGAAGGCGCAGTGCGCCAGCCCAAGGACGGCCTCGACTCCCATAGCCCGGCGATGATGGTGGTGCTGGAAACCGCACGCCAGGTGGCGGGCACTGATGCCAACATCCTGATTCTCGGCGAATCCGGCACCGGTAAAGGTGAACTGGCCCGGGCGATCCACGGTTGGAGCAAACGCGCGAAAAAATCCTGTGTCACCATCAACTGCCCGTCCCTGACGGCGGAACTGATGGAAAGCGAGTTGTTCGGTCATAGCCGTGGTGCGTTTACCGGCGCCAGCGAAAGCACCCTCGGCCGCGTCAACCAGGCCGATGGCGGCACCTTGTTTCTCGACGAGATCGGCGACTTTCCGCTTACTTTACAACCCAAGTTGCTGCGCTTTATCCAGGACAAGGAATACGAGCGCGTCGGCGACCCGGTGACGCGCCGTGCCGATGTGCGAATCCTCGCCGCTACCAACCTGAACCTGGAAGACATGGTTCGCGATGGTCGTTTCCGCGAGGACCTGCTGTATCGCCTGAATGTCATCACCTTGCACCTGCCGCCCCTGCGCGAACGCAGCGAAGACATCCTGACCCTGGCCGACCGCTTCCTGGCGCGCTTCGTGAAGGAATATGCGCGGCCGGCGCGCGGCTTCAGCGATGAAGCCCGTGAGGCACTGCTCAACTACCGCTGGCCGGGGAACATCCGTGAGCTGCGCAACGTGGTTGAGCGGGCCAGCATCATCTGCCCGCAGGAAAAAGTTGAGATCAGCCACCTCGGCATGGCCGAGCAGCCGACCAACAATGCCCCGCGTATCGGTGCGGCGTTGAGCCTGGATGAACTGGAAAAGGCGCATATCGGCGCCGTGCTGGCCACCAGCGACACCCTGGACCAGGCGGCCCGAACCCTTGGCATTGATGCGTCGACGCTGTATCGCAAACGCAAACAATACAACCTGTGAGCTGTAGCCTATGAAGCTTGCGATGACCCTGCGCACTCGGTTGTTCCTGAGTATTTCCGCGCTGATCACCGTCGCCCTGTTGGGGTTGCTGCTGGGGTTGGTGAGCGTCATGCAAATGGCCAAGACCCAGGAATCGTTGATTCGCAGCAACTTCATCACATTGGACCTGGGGCTCAAGCTTCGGCAGACCCTCGGCGACCAGTTGATGATCATGCTCAATGAACAGCCGAATACCGCTGCGCTGGAGGACTCCAAGCAACGCTATTTCGCCCTGTTGCAGCAAGGTATCGACCACGAACAAAAGGACGCGGTAACCAGCGGTTTTACCCAGGCCAAGACCAATTACCTGAGCTTTCTCGAGGCGTTCGATGAAAAGGAGAATGCTCCGCCGCAACTGCGCAACAACGACGAGCTGACCAAACGCTTCAACATCCTGCGCAACGGCCTGATCGCCGAGCACAAGAAAGCCCTGGATAACATCAACGATACCGAACACAAGTCCCGTGAACGTGCGCTGCTGATTGCCGGCCTGCTGGGCCTGGTCGGGCTGGCGGTGCTGATCATCGGTTTCGTTACCGCCCACGGTATCGCCCGACGCTTTGGCGGGCCGATCGAAGCGCTGGCCAAGGCCGCCGACAAGATCGGCCAGGGCAACTTCGAAGTCACGCTGCCCATTTCATCCGCCGCGGAAATGAACCTGCTGACCCGACGCTTCGGCATCATGGCCGAGGCGTTGCGCCAGCATCAGGCAACCAATGTCGACGAGCTACTCGCCGGGCAGCAACGCCTGCAAGCGGTGCTCGACAGCATCGACGACGGCCTGCTGATGATCGACCGCCAGGGTCGCCTGGAACACCTTAACCCGGTGGCACAACGTCAACTCGGCTGGGACGAGAATCGCCTGGGCCAAGGCCTTGGCGACGCCCTGGGCCGCCCGGAACTGGATGAACAGCTGCAGCTGGTACTGCGCGGCGGCAACCTGGAGCGCGCACCTGAAGACCTGGAAGTAGAGGTTGAGGGTGAGCTGCGCCTGCTGACGTACAGCCTGACGCCGGTCAGCCATACCCAGGGGCACATTCTGGGCGCGGTGATGGTGCTGCATGACGTTACCGAGCAGCGTGCCTTTGAACGGGTGCGCAGTGAGTTTGTATTGCGCGCGTCCCATGAATTACGCACGCCGGTGACGGGCATGCACATGGCCTTCGGCTTGTTCCGGGAACGGGCGAAGTTTCCTGCGGAGTCGCGCGAAGCGGACCTGCTGGATACGGTCAACGAGGAAATGCAGCGCCTGATGCAGTTGATCAACGACTTGCTCAACTTCTCGCGCTACCAGAATGGCTTGCAGAAACTCACCCTGGGCCCGTGTGACATCAGCGACCTGCTCGAACATGCCCGCGCCCGCTTCGCGGAGCAGGCGAATGCGCAGAACATCGAGCTGCTGGTTGAGGAACAATCCCCGCTACCGAGGTTGCATGCCGATCGAGCGCAGCTGGAAAGGGTGCTCGACAATTTGCTGGGCAATGCCCTGCGGCACACAGCCGACGGTGGGCAGATCCGCTTGCAGGCGCGTCGCCATGGCGAACGGGTGATTGTCAGCGTTGAAGACAACGGTGAAGGCATTGCCTACGGCCAGCAGGGACGAATCTTCGAACCGTTTGTGCAGGTAGGCCGCAAGAAAGGCGGCGCCGGGCTGGGCCTGGCGCTGTGCAAGGAGATCGT
The DNA here is from genome assembly GCF_037094675.1 of Pseudomonas sp. KK18. NCBI lineage: Bacteria > Pseudomonadati > Pseudomonadota > Gammaproteobacteria > Pseudomonadales > Pseudomonadaceae > Pseudomonas > Pseudomonas sp. KK18. The sequence continues at coordinate 117,574 of NZ_CP146605.1, read as the reverse complement.
GCAATTGCACGGTGGCCGCATGGGGGTGTATTCGCGGCCGGGGCAGGGGACGCAGTTCTACATGGCGTTGCCCCTGTAGGACCAACGCGCCAACCGTTATTGGTGATTCAACGCCCGCAGGATCGCAGCACTTTCGGCATCCGGCGTCCCATCAAACAGCGACGCCCGGAAATGCATCTGGAACGCGGCCACCACATGCCGCGTCGCCACATCCAGCTCGCCCGTCTGCGGCGTCGGATAGCCCAGCTTCGCCAACTCTTCCTGGAACCAGGTAATGCTCGGCAGATCGGCTGCGTACTGCACCTGGTAACGGGCCACCGCCTTGGCGTCCGGCCACATGCCCAGCCCTTCATCCGCCAGGCGCTTCCAGGGGAACAACGGCCCCGGGTCCAGCTTGCGCAGCGGGGCAATGTCGCTATGGCCGATGATGTTTCGCGGGTCGATGCCGTTGCGTTTGCTGATGTCCTTGAGCAGCACCACCAGTGACTGCACCTGCGCTTCGGAATAGGGATACCAGACGCGGCCCGTCGGCAAATCCCGATAACCCGGGTTCACGATCTCGATCCCGATGGAGCTGGAGTTGAGCCAGGTGCGGCCCATCCATTCACTTTCTCCGGCATGCCAGGCGCGCTGGCTTTCATCCACGAGCTTATAGATGGTGGCCGAGGCGTCATCACCGATCAGGTAATGACTGCTGACCTGGCCATGGGTCAACAGCGCCAGGGAGCGCTCAAGGGACGCCGAGGTGTAGTGCACGACGACAAACTGCACACGATTGTCGTGGTTCACCGAAGGATGACTGGTGTCCAGGCGAGGGCCGCTCGCGCAACCGGCGAGCAGGAGAAACAGAAAGGCAGAACACAGAAGTTTCATGGCAGCAAATAGTACGCTTAAGACGATAATGCAACAGTGTAACGTACCGTTTGCTGCCAGGCGGCCAAATGCGATGTTTTAAACAAAATGGAACATTTCCGGTCAGGCCGCCTGCACCTGATTACGCCCCGCCGCCTTGGCACGATATAACGCCTCGTCAGCGCGCTTGAGCGCCAGGTCACTGCGTTCTCCCGGCTGAAACTGCGCCATGCCCATGGACACCGTAATCGTCACCGGCTCGCCCTTGAAGTGAAACGGGCAGGCTTGGATGGCTGCACGCAGGGTTTCACCCACCGCCAACGCATCGGACAGCGACGAGTTGGGCATCAGCAGTACAAACTCTTCACCGCCAAAACGCGCGATGAAGTCGTTCGGCCGCAGGCGTTTGCGAAGCACCGTGGCGATGATTTTCAGCACCTTGTCGCCCGCCAGATGACCATAGCCGTCGTTGATGCGCTTGAAGTGATCGAGGTCCAGCATCGCCAGTGACAGGTTATTTCCACGCTGGTGCCAGGCGTTGACCTCCTGCTCCAGGCGCTCGCTCCAGGCAGCGCGGTTGGGTAGTGCGGTGAGCGGATCGATCAGGGCTTTCTGGCGCTGAACCTCAAGGTGTTCACGGTAGCCCTGAGCCTCTTGCTCCATATTGGCGACCCGTTCGGCCAGGCCCTTGAGCCGTGCAGCCACTTCCTGTTCGCGCTGGTCACGCTGGTGGCGGTGTTCATCCATGGTGCCCAGCAGCCCTTCGAGATGGCTCTCCAGCACGTGCTTGAGGCTGTCGAGGTCCGCGGCGTCCTGCATGCTGGTTTGCAAACCATCCACTTGTTCGCGGATCTGGGTATCCAGCTCCCTGGCCGCCGACCGGCTGTCGGCGTGGCCGTCACTGGCGACCTGCAGGTGCCCCTGGAACGCCTCGAGACGATCGTTGAGCTGCTTGAGGTAGGCTTCAAACTCGTGCTGGCCGCTGTCGGTGATCGCCAGCATCAACACCGCCAGGTCATCGAGGATCGGCAGCAATTCGTACCAGTTCAATCCGTGGGCCAGGCGCTCACGCATGGCTTCGGCCTGGGGCCGATGGCGCTCGGGCAGCGAGAGGTCTTCCAGTAAGCCGAGCAGGGTATCTTCGATGTGCTTGGCCACCGAACTGTAAGACGGCTCGGGGGTGTCGGGCAGGGCGTAGGCTTGATCCGCTTGCAGCTCGTCTGGGTTCGGCTCTGCCTGCTCGGGCGATTCTTGCGGTTCATCGGCCAGGACCGGGGGCAGGGAAAGACTGCCGATCTCTGTCCGCTCCGGCTCACGGGCCTGCACCTCTGGCACCTCGACCATGGCGGCAAGAGCACTCTCGAGCTCAACCTCCGCTTCGATCGGTTGCTCGGGTTCTGGCGTTTCGATAATCGTAGCGGGTGCCTCGACGACAGGCGCTGTGACCGCGACGGCCGGAACAACAGGCACTGCTTCGCTGACAGCGTCGGTAGCCTCTACTGGCGATACCGGCTCAGGGGGCGACTCGATGGGGGCCGGGACCTTCGGCTGCGGTGCAAAAGCCCGCAGCGCCTGGGCCAGTTCCGCCGATTGCGCCGGCGCTTCAACTTCATCCACCGGGCTGGGCTTTGGCGCAGCAGGCGCCGGAGAAGCCGGGCGGGATGGCGTGAGCGCTTCAACCTCCGGCGTGTCGATTGCGTCCTTGGTGCCAAACAGACGCTGCAACAGCCCCGGGCTCGAACGGCTGGTTTCGCCCTCCGGCTCCAGGTTACTCAGCGCCTGCCCCTGCAGGCCGCTCAGCTCGCTCAGCAACAGCGGGATCTCCCGCGCCTGGCCAACCCGACCGTCCAGCTGCTTGGCGAAAGCCTTCAGCGGGCGACTCACGTCCCGTGGCAAGGGCAGTTTCTGCAACTGAGTGACCAGGGCCGTCAACGCGCTGCCGATCTGGTCAACCCGGGTTTCGCGGCGCTGCTCCGAATCCAGCACGGCCTTTTCCAGGCGCGGCAGCAATGCAGCGAGGGCGGCGTCCATGTCGTCGGTGCGCACCACATCGCGCATTTCCTTCATGCATTGGTCAACCGCTCGGTCGGTCCCTTCTGCCGCCAGGGTGCTGCGCACCAGCCCTCGGCGCAGCAGGTCGAGGCGGGCGGCCCAGCGACGCTCGAGCTTTTCTTGTTGCTCGACGCTTTTAAGGTATTTCTCTTTCCAACGCTGGGCGTCGTCGCTCATGCAAGGGGTCCGCGAGGGCCGGGGCTCAACGCGGGCAATGCATCAGCCGTGAGCGAACCCGGCAGACGAATCTCTACCGCGACGGGCAGGTGATCGGAGATGGGCTGCGCCAGTACCTGCACACTTTCGAGTGTCAGGGTCGGGCTGAGCAGGATGTGATCAAGACAACGTTGCGGTCGCCAGCTGGGAAAGGTGGCTTCGACTTGCGGCGCCAGCAACCCAAGGTCGCGCAACGGGGAATTCTGTAGCAGGTCTGTGGCATGGGTGTTCATGTCACCCATCAGCACCTGGTGTTTGTAGCCGCCAATCAACTCACGGATGTAGGCCAACTGCATGGTTCGGGTTCGAGCCCCCAGTGCGAGGTGCATCATCACCACGACCAATGCTTCCGGCCCTTCGCCGAATCGTACGAGAATTGCACCGCGGCCTTTCGGGCCAGGCAACGGGTGGTCCTCGATCGCCCACGGTTTCAGACGGCTGAGCACACCATTGCTGTGCTGGCCGAGTTTGCCGAGGTTGCGATTGAGTTGTTGATACCAGTAGGGAAAGGCACCGAGTTGCGCAAGGTGTTCGACCTGGTTGATGTAGCCGGAACGCAGGCTGCCACCATCGGCCTCCTGCAGAGCTACCAGGTCGAAGTCACCCAGCAGGTCGCCGATCTTTTGCAGATTGCCGGCACGCCCATTGTGGGGCAGCAGGTGCTGCCAGCCACGGGTCAGGTAATGCCGGTATTTCTCGGTACTGATACCCACCTGGATATTGAAACTGAGCAGGCGCAACCGACTGTCAGCCGGCAGGCCCGTGGATTCCAGGTGATGTTCGTTGACCTTCGGGTCATGCAGGCCAACGACACGTTCAGTACCCCAGCGACGCATGACGGGCCCCTTACTTGGCTGCGCGCTCTTTGGCGATCAATTGGTCGGCCACGTTCAGCGCCTGCTCTTCGCCGCCGGCACTGCCGATGTCAAAGCGGTATTTGCCGTTGACGATCAGCGTCGGTACGCCTTGCACGCCGTATTTCTGGGCCAGTTCCTTGTATTGGGCCATCTTGCCCTTCACAGCGAACGAGTTGAATGTCTCCAGGAACTTGGTTTTGTCGACGCCTTGGGTGGCGACGAAATCGGCCATGTCTTCAGGCTTCACAAGGCGCTTGCCTTCTTTCTGGATGGCATTGAAGACAGCCGCGTGAACCTTGTGTTCTACACCCATGGTGTCCAGGGTAATGAACAGCTGGCCGTGGGCGTCCCATGGGCCGCCGAACAGGGCAGGAATACGTTTGAAGTTCACGTCCTCAGGCAGCTTCTCGACCCACGGATTGATGACTGGCTCAAAAGCGTAGCAATGCGGGCAGCCATACCAGAACAGCTCCACCACTTCGATCTTGCCCGGTACGGAAACCGGCACAGGATTGGCCAGCTCAACGTAGGTTTTACCGGCTTCAAGCGGCACATTATCGGCAGCTTGTGCGGTCATGCCGAAAAGGCTGGCAGTGACGAGAGCGGCGCTGAGGATCAGATTACGCATGCTTTACTCCTGGACAAATAAAGTCGCCTCACGCGACCTTTGTTGTGACAGGTCTACGCGGGCATGAGTTCGTTAGTGTAACGGCACCGGCCACAAAAAAGGGCAGCCTGGGCCACCCTTTTTATGCTTGCATCGACGGATTAATCGAGCGTTAACGTAGCCGGGGCACTTAGTGCAGGCCCTGGATGTATTGGGACACGGCTTCGATGTCCTTGTTGCTGAGTTTCGCGGCGATGCTCTGCATGATCTTGGTATCGCCGTCGTTGGTGCGATTGCCTTCGCGGAAGTCTGTCAGCTGTTTGCCGATGTACTGGGCATGCTGGCCGCTCAAGTGCGGGAAGCCAGCGGCAGCAAGGCCTGCGCCGTTAGGCGAGTGGCAGCCGAGGCAGGAAGGCATGCCTTTTTCCAGGTTGCCGCCGCGGAACAATTCTTCACCGCGGGCCACCAGTTTCGGATCAGCAGCTCCCACACTGCCTTTCTGGCTGGCAAAATACGCCGCGATATCCGCCAGGTCCTGATCGCTGAGGTTGGTCAACAAGCCGGTCATTTCCAGGACCGTACGCTTGCCATCCTTGATGTCGTGCATCTGCTTGGTCAGGTAACGCTCACCCTGGCCGGCCAGTTTTGGAAAGTTAGGCGCCGGGCTATTACCGTCCGGTCCATGGCAAGCACCACATACGGCGGCTTTCGCCTGGCCAGCAGTGGCGTCGCCTGCGGCATGGGCAACACCGGTGATGCCCAGGGTCAACAGCAGACTCACGATCAGTTTGTTCATCAGCTAATCCAACTACGGCTAAGGGTTAAAGAGTTATGGACCGGGTTCACTCACCATCAACTGAATGACGGCATGGTAATCCTCGGTACTGCAGTCCATGCACAAACCACGCGGCGGCATCGCCTTGAAACCCTGGGTCACGTGTTGCACCAGCGTGTCCATACCTTGAGCCAATCTTGGCTTCCAGGCTGCCTGGTCACCCCGTCCAGGGGCGTTGGGCAGCTGTCCGGCATGGCAGGCCCCGCAAAAGCGGTTGTACACAGCCTCCGGTTCCTGTGTAGCCTGCGCACTGTAAAGTGGCATCAAGAAACCGAAGGCCAGCAGCCACTTGGTCATACATCGACCTTTTCAGGGTTTGAGAGCGTTTTGCGTTCTAATGCGCAATAAAGGTCTATCGCTCCCGTGAACTTCATCCTTCGCTGGGACAAAGCACACACAAAATCTGCGGCATTATATACTGGCGCTACTGAAACGGAAACGACACCGCTTGCCGCACCTATTCCCGGCACCGCCCACATCGGAAAACTCATGCAACTCAAGAATCCCATCCTCGGCCTGTGCCAACAGTCCACCTTCATGCTCAGCGCCGCCAAAGTCGACCAATGCCCCGATGACGAAGGCTTCGAAGTCGCATTCGCCGGCCGTTCCAACGCCGGCAAATCCAGCGCGCTGAACACCCTGACCCACGCCAGCCTGGCCCGCACCTCGAAAACCCCGGGGCGCACACAGCTCCTCAACTTCTTCAAGCTAGACGATGATCGGCGTCTGGTCGACCTGCCGGGCTACGGTTATGCAAAAGTACCTATCCCGCTGAAGCTGCACTGGCAGCGTCACCTCGAAGCGTATCTGGGTGGCCGGGAGAGTTTGAAGGGTTTGATTCTGATGATGGACATCCGTCATCCAATGACCGACTTCGACCTGTTGATGCTCGATTGGGCCGTCGCCAGCGGCATGCCGATGCACGTCCTGCTGACCAAGGCCGACAAATTGACCTACGGCGCAGCGAAAAACACCCTGCTCAAAGTGCAGGCAGAAATCCGTAAGGGTTGGGGTGATGCGGTGACTATCCAGTTGTTCTCGGCGCCAAAACGCATGGGGCTGGAAGATGCCTACACTGTATTGGCAGGCTGGATGGAACTGGCTGACAAGGGTTCGGAAGCCGCCGAGTAAAAACTCGGGGCAAAAAAAACCCCGGACTTCGTATGGGGAGGGGAAGTTCGGGGTCCAAGTTCCGGACCGCTAGGGCGGGGTCCAGATATCTGCCAACACTTAACACAACATAGGAGCATTGAAGGGCTTCACCACCCATTCAGTAACTCTGAGTAGCAATTCACGGGTTAAGTTCCGGCACGTTCAAAAAACTATTGGAAATAACCCGCCGCGTTTTCCGATCTAAAGCGCTGCCGCGGCATGATGACGCGGCCCAGGCCCCAGGTTTAGTGCGCTTCGTCCCAGTTGTCGCCCACGCCGACGTCTACCACCAGCGGCACATCCAGCTTTGCCGCCTCGCTCATGTGTTCACGAATCCTCGCGCTGACTTCAGCCACCAGGTCCTCACGCACCTCCAGCACCAATTCATCGTGCACCTGAAGGATGACCTTGGCGTCCAGGCCCGAGTCCGTCAGCCAGTTGTCGACCTTGACCATGGCCTTCTTGATGATATCGGCCGCAGTGCCCTGCATCGGCGCGTTGATTGCCGTACGCTCGGCGCCAGCACGCTCCTGAGGCTTGTTGGAATTGATCTCCGGCAGGTACAGGCGGCGCCCGAACAGGGTTTCCACATAACCCTGATCAGCCGCCTGGGCGCGGGTGCGCTCCATGTACTCGCGCACCCCCGGGTAACGGGCGAAGTACACATCGATGTAAGCCTTGGCGGTCTTGGTGTCGACGCCGATGTCCTTGCCCAGCTTCTGGGCGCCCATGCCGTAGATCAGGCCAAAGTTGATCGCCTTGGCACTGCGACGCTGATTGGACGTGACCTCGGTCAACTCAACCTTGAACACTTCGGCCGCCGTGGCGGTGTGCACGTCCAGGTCGTCGCGGAACGCATTCAGCAAGCCTTCGTCCTTGGACAAATGCGCCATGATGCGCAGCTCGATCTGCGAGTAGTCCGCCGCCAGCAGCTTGTAGCCCTTGGGCGCGACAAATGCCTGGCGGATACGCCGGCCTTCAGCGGTACGCACCGGAATGTTCTGCAGGTTTGGATCGCTGGAGGACAGGCGCCCGGTTGCTGCTACGGCCTGGTGATAGGAGGTGTGCACGCGACCGGTGCGCGGGTTGATCTGCTCCGGCAAACGGTCGGTGTAGGTGCTTTTCAACTTGCTCATGCTGCGGTACTGCATCAGCACTTTCGGCAGTGGGTAGTCGTCTTCAGCCAATTTGGCCAAGACTTCCTCGGCCGTCGAGGCCTGGCCCTTGCCGGTCTTCTTCAACACCGGCAGCCCGAGTTTCTCGTAGAGAATCGCGCCCAACTGCTTGGGCGAGCCCAGGTTGAATTCCTCGCCGGCGATCTCATACGCCTGGCGCTCGAGGTCGACCATCTTGTTGCCCAGCTCGATGCTCTGGATGCCCAGCAAGGCGGCATCCACCAGGGCGCCCTGACGCTCAATGCGCGCCAGCACGGGCACCAGCGGCATCTCGATGTCGGACAATACGCTGGCCAGGGTAGGAATAGCGGCAAGCTGCTTGTGCAGTTCCTGGTGCAAACGCAGGGTCACATCCGCGTCTTCCGCCGCGTAAGGGCCGGCTTGCTCCAGGGCAATCTGGTCAAAGGTCAGCTGCTTGGCGCCTTTGCCGGCGATGTCCTGGAAGCTGACGGTGTCGTGGTCCAGGTACTTCTTCGCCAGGCTGTCCATGTCATGGCGCGTCGCCACGGAGTTCAGCACATAGGATTCAAGCATGGTATCGAAGGCAATGCCGCGCACGGTGATGCCGAGTGCCGGGTCACCACCGATGGCGCAGTTGGCCAGGATGTTCATGTCGAACTTGGCGTGCTGGCCGACCTTGAGTTTTTCCGGGTCTTCGAGCAACGGCTTCAGGGCCAGCAGCACGGTGTCCCGATCCAGCTGTTCCGGCGCGCCGATGTAGGAGTGGGTCAGCGGAATGTAGGCTGCTTCATGGGCCTGCACGGCAAACGACACACCCACCAGTTGCGCTTTCTGGGCGTCGATCCCGGTGGTCTCGGTATCAAAGGCGAACAGCTTGGCGTCGTTGAGCTTCTTCAGCCAGACATCGAACTGGGCCTGGGTGAGGATGGTTTCGTACACCGGCTCCACAGAAACCGGCGCGACCACCTCAACCGCTTCCTCGGCGACCGCGGCCGAAGGAGCAGCGCTCAACTCGACGCGCTTGGCATCGCGTTGAATCTCGTCAATCCAGCTCTTGAACTCCAGCAGCGTGTACAGCTCCAGCAGCTTCTCGCGATCCGGCTCGATCAGGTGCAAATCATCCAGGCCCACATCCAGCGGCACGTCGATCTTGATCGTCGCCAGCTCGTAGGACAGGAACGCACTCGCCTTATGCTCTTCCAGTTTGGCGACCAGGGTCTTGGCACCACGAATCGGCAAGGTCGGCACGATATCGAGCTGCTCGTAGAGCTCTTTCAAACCGCCGTTGACGCCTACCAGCAAGCCGGACGCTGTCTTCGGACCAATGCCGGGAACGCCCGGGATGTTGTCGGACGAGTCGCCCATCAACGCCAGGTAATCGATGATCTGCTCGGGAGCGACACCGAATTTCTCCTTCACGCCCTCAACGTCCATGGCGCTACCGGTCATGGTGTTGACCAAGGTAATGTGCCCGTCGACCAGCTGCGCCATGTCCTTGTCGCCGGTGGAAATCACCACCGGACGGTCGGCGGCCGCGCTGCTGCGGGCCAGGGTGCCGATCACGTCGTCCGCTTCGACGCCTTCGACGCACAGCAGCGGGAAGCCCAGGGCGATCACGCTCTGGTGCAGCGGCTCGATCTGCACGCGCATGTCATCGGGCATGCTTGCGCGGTTGGCCTTGTATTCGGCGTACAGCTCATCGCGAAATGTCCCGCCCTTGGCGTCGAACACTACCGCGAACGGGCTGTTCGGGTATTGCCTGCGCAGGCTTTTGAGCATGTTCAACACGCCCTTGACCGCGCCGGTAGGCAGGCCTTTGGAAGTGGTGAGCGGCGGCAGCGCGTGAAAGGCGCGGTACAGGTAAGAAGAACCGTCCACCAGGACGAGGGGGGCTTGGCTCATGAGCAGGATCAACCTTTTCGGCGGGTCAGGCGCTAGAATAGCCGGACCAATGACGACAAAGGGACAAGGTTATCATGCGTACAGTAAATCGCCTGTTGTTGACCGGCTTGATTGCACTCACTCCGATGGTGGCCATGGCGGCAGATACTGCCCCTTCGGGCGACCCGGAAGTCACCATTCGCACGGAAGGCGACAAGACCATCCAGGAATACCGCCAGAATGGTTTCCTGTACGCGATCAAGGTGACCCAGAAAGGCTTTCCGCCTTACTTCCTGGTGCGCGCGGACGGAACCGATGCGAACTTCATCCGCTCTGACCAGCCGGATATGCTGATCCCGTCATGGAAGATCTTCGAATGGAAATGATTTCTTAACTTTAATCGGCGCTGCTCCCCGCAGCGCCCGTAACGGCAGTTTTAACCATGTCTGTGTTCACCCCCCTGGCTCGGCCCGAGCTGGAAACCTTTCTTGCCCCTTACGGGCTCGGCCGCCTGCTTGATTTCCAGGGGATTGCCGCTGGTAGTGAAAACACCAATTTCTTTATCAGCCTGGAACAGGGCGAATTTGTCCTGACCCTGGTCGAACGCGGCCCCGTGCAGGAAATGCCGTTCTTCATCGAACTGCTGGACGTGCTCCACGACGCTGATTTGCCAGTGCCTTACGCCCTGCGTACCACCGACGGCGTGGCCTTGCGCGAGTTGGCGGGCAAACCGGCGCTGTTGCAACCGCGCCTGGCGGGCAAGCACATCAAGGACGCCAACGCCCAGCATTGCGTGCAAGTGGGCGAATTGCTCGGGCACCTGCACTTGGCCACCCAAGGCGAGAAGGTGTTGGAACGCAAGACCGATCGCGGGCTGGACTGGATGCTCAGCGAAGGCGCGCAACTGATTTCGCACCTCGACACAGAACAACAGCGCCTGCTGCAAGCCGCGCTGGATGAGATCGAGGCGCACAAGGCGCAGATCCTCACGCTGCCCCGGGCAAACATCCACGCCGACCTGTTTCGCGACAACGCGATGTTCGAAGGCACGCACCTGACCGGGCTGATCGACTTCTACAACGCCTGCTCGGGGCCGATGCTGTACGACGTGGCGATCGCCCTGAACGACTGGTGCTCGGACGCCGACGGCGTGATCGACGGCCAACGGGCGCGGGCGTTGCTGGGGGCTTATGCGGGCTTGCGGCCGTTCACCGCCAAGGAAGCGGAGCTGTGGCCGACCATGCTGCGTGTGGCCTGTGTGCGGTTCTGGCTGTCACGCCTGATTGCGGCGGAATCGTTCGCCGGGCAGGACGTGCTGATTCACGACCCGCGAGAGTTTCAAGTGCGCCTGGCGCAACGCCAGCAGGTCAAGACCCCGCTGCCGTTCGCGCTGTAAAGATCGTACGCGATCAAAATGTGGGAGCGGGCTTGCTCGCGAATGTGGAGTTTCAGTCACCAGATGCGCTGACTGATCCACCGCATTCGCGAGCAAGCCCGCTCCCACAGTGGTTATGCGGCGTCTGTCAGAGCGACTCCAGGCACCCAGCCAGGTCATTCCCCAGCTTCTCCAGCACCTGCTCATACCCCTGGGCGGAGGCCGGCGTGTAGCCGCCCAACGCATCCAGCTCCGCCAGCTTCACCGGCAAACCCGCCACCAGCGTTTCCGCAAGGCGCGGGCGCAACGGCGGCTCGCTGAACACACAAGTCTTGCCCACTTCCTGCAAACGCGTACGCATCGCTGCCACATGCTGGGCGCCCGGCTGCACTTCTGCGGCCACGCTGAACACCCCGGTGTGCTTGAGCCCGTAGGCATCTTCGAAGTAATCGAAGGCTTCATGGAACACGAAGTACGGCTTGCCGGCGACGTCCGCCATACGTGCCTTCAAGCGCGCGTCCAGTGCATCCATACGGCCATCAAAGGCCTTCACGTTGCTCTGGTAACGCTCGGCGTTCGCCGGGTCGGCAGCGCTGAGGTCCGCCGCCATGCGGTTCGCAATCACCCGGGCGTTGACCGTCGACAGCCACAAATGCGCATCCAGGCTGCCCGGGCGATGGTCATGATCATGTTCGTCGGCATCTTCAGCATGGGAGTGGCTATCTTCGGCGAACCGACGCAGTTTCATTCCCGGAAGGTCCTGCACCGCCACCGTCGGCAAGCTGCGGCCTTTCAAGACACGCGGCAGAAAGCTTTCCATGTCCGGGCCGATCCAATACAGCAGGTCCACCGACTGCACGCGCCGTACGTCGGAAGGGCGCAACGCATAGTTATGCGGCGAAGCGCCCGGCGGCAGCAATACCTCGGGAATCGCCACGCCATCCTGCACAGCAGCAGCAATCAGTTGTAACGGTTTGATACTGGTCAGCACCCGAACCTCCGCCTGAGCGGCACCGGCAAGCAGCAAACTGGTGACAAATACGACAAAAACGGGAAAAAGTCTGGACACGATGACCACTCAAGGAGGCAGGAACAGGTAACATAATAACGTCTCTCACAAATATCTGTCGCCGCTCATGCCTAAAACACCGCTTGCCAGCCGTCCCCATGACCACTCTCACTGCGTGCACAGCGCACTGTCAGAGGCCGACGCCTTGTGCGCGCGCCAAGGCCTGCGCCTGACCGCCCTGCGTCGCCGGGTGCTGGAGCTGGTGTGGCAAAGCCACAAGCCGCTGGGTGCCTACGACATCCTCGGCGTGCTCAGCGAGCAGGATGGCCGCCGCGCCGCGCCGCCCACGGTGTACCGCGCGCTGGACTTCCTGCTGGACAACGGCCTGGTGCACCGCATCTCATCGCTCAACGCCTTTGTCGGCTGCAACCACCCGGAACACGCGCACCAGGGCCAGTTCCTGATTTGCCGCGAGTGCCACGCCGCCATCGAACTTGAGCAAAAAAGCATCAGCGACAGCATCATCAAGAGCGCCGGCGACGTCGGCTTCAAGGTCGAAGGGCAAACCGTCGAAGTCGTCGGTGTGTGCTCGGGCTGCCAGGGGGCTTGATGAGCACTGCGTTAATCCGCCTGGAGCAGGTCGGGGTCACGTTCGCCGGGCAAAACGTGCTGGACAACATCGCCCTGAGCGTCGAGCCAGGTCAGATCGTCACGCTGATCGGCCCCAACGGTGCCGGCAAGACCACCCTGGTGCGCGCCGTACTCGGCCTGCTCAAGCCCGACAGCGGCAGCGTGTGGCGCAAGCCGAGGCTGCGGGTCGGCTACATGCCGCAGAAGCTGCATGTGGACCCGACCTTGCCCCTCTCGGTGCTGCGCTTCCTGCGCCTGGTGCCCGGTGTCGACCGTGCCCGCGCACAGTCCGCCCTCAAGGAAGTGGGCGCCGAACAGGTGATCGACAGCCCGGTGCAAAGCATCTCCGGCGGCGAAATGCAGCGCGTGCTGCTGGCCCGCGCCCTGCTGCGCGAGCCGGAATTGCTGGTACTCGATGAACCCGTGCAAGGTGTCGACGTGGCCGGCCAGGCCGAGCTGTACAGCCTGATCACCCGCCTGCGGGACCGTCATGGCTGCGGCGTGCTGATGGTCTCCCATGACCTGCACCTGGTGATGAGCACCACCGACCAGGTGGTGTGCCTCAATCGCCACGTGTGCTGCTCCGGCCACCCGGAACAGGTCAGCGGTGACCCGGCCTTCGTCGAACTGTTCGGCAAGAACGCCCAGAGCCTGGCGATCTACCACCACCATCACGACCACGCCCATGACCTGCATGGCGCTGTAGTCGATGACTCCACCGCATCCCACACCCACGTTCATGGAGATAGCTGCAAGCATGGCTGATTTTCTGCTCTACGCCCTGCTGGCAGGCTTGGCTCTGGCGCTGGTGGCGGGCCCACTGGGCTCGTTCGTGGTCTGGCGGCGCATGGCCTATTTTGGCGACACCCTGTCCCACGCTGCGCTGCTGGGCGTGGCCATGGGATTTCTGCTGGATGTGAGCCCGACCATTGCCGTCACCGTCGGCTGCCTGCTGCTGGCTGTGCTGCTGGTGACCCTGCAACAGCGTCAGCCTCTGGCCTCCGATACCCTGCTGGGCATCCTGGCCCCAAGCACCTTGTCCCTGGGCCTGGTGGTGCTGAGCTTCATGCATGAAGTGCGCATCGACCTGATGGCCTACCTGTTCGGCGACCTGCTGGCGATCAGCCCCACCGACCTGGCGTGGATTCTAGGCGGCAGCGCGGCAGTGCTGGTGCTGCTGGTGACGCTGTGGCGCCCGCTGCTGGCGATCACCGTTCACGAAGAACTGGCCACCGTCGAAGGCTTGCCCGTGGCGGCGCTGCGCATGACCCTGATGCTGCTGATCGCCGTGGTGATCGCTGTCGCGATGAAGATTGTCGGCGTATTGTTGATCACATCGCTGCTGATCATCCCGGCTGCTGCGGCCCAGCGTCACGCCCGCTCGCCGGAGCAAATGGCGCTCGGCGCCAGCCTTCTGGGGATGCTCGCGGTGTGTGGTGGCCTGGCGCTGTCCTGGTTCAAGGACACCCCGGCCGGGCCGTCGATTGTGGTCACGGCGGCCGCCCTGTTTCTGCTGAGTTTTGTCCTGCCCCGTCGTGGGGTGTAGACTTGCTCGCTTTTTGCGCAATTAGAGAGTCGCAGGAATGAAGCTGTTCAACGCCCGTTATCTGCTCCTTGCCGCATTTTCCTTGCTGCTGGGCGCCTGCCAAAGCACCCCGCCCGCCGCCCCCCAGGCGCCGGACGCACGTGCTGCGGCCATCGCACAGCTGGAGCAAAACCTCGCCAGCAGTGAACTGGCCACCGCCGAAGACGAGCTGGCCGCCTTGCAGGCCCAGTCGCCCAACGATCCGGCGCTGGAGCCTTATCAGCGCCAACTGGCCGAAGCCTATTTGCAGCGCAGCCAGATCGTCCTGCAAAAGGGTGATGTCAACGCTGCCGCGACGGCCCTGAGCCGCGCACGGGCATTGATGCCCAAGGCTCCGGCGCTGACCGGTGGCGTCAACAGTGCGATCGCCCATGCCCGTAAAGTCGAGCTGGACAAAGCCGAGGCCGCCCTGAAAGCCGCCGAAGCCAAGCCGCCGGCCAAGGTCATCGACCCGGCAGCGCCAAGCACTACGGTTGCGCTGAACCTCACCGATATCGAGGCGCTGCGCCATCAACTGGATGAGATCGCCACCGATGTGGTGAATTACCAGTGCGATGTGAGCATCCAGGCACCGCGCACCGAAGATTACCCATGGCTGGCCACGTTGCTGACCAAACGGGTGAAGCGCATCGATTCGGGGTATGACCTGAAGATTCACCGGCAGATCCTGAAGAAGGTTCCGGCGCAGGTCGTGCTGATTCCGCGTAAGACTGAATAACGCCATTCGCGAGCAAGCCCGCTCCCACATTTAACCGAGTTCCAACTTTGGAATGCGGTCAAATGTGGGAGCGGGCTTGCTCGCGAAGGCGATCTAACAAACGACCAATACCTTAAGCCGGAACAGCTTTAGCCTTCGGCTCCCGATCCCAGACCCGATGCTGGGCAATCGCCGCAAAGAACGCCTTAAACACCTTCGCGTCGCCGCCCACAATCAAGCCCGCATCCGCCTCAAGCTTCAGCACATCCAGCAACTGCTTCGCCTCACCGGCCAGGGCAATTGCTTTCAAGTGCTTGTAGGCCTCCAGCAGGTAATGCAACGCCACACCATCAGCGCTCAACGCCTGAACCGACTTGGCGCCACCCGGCACAAACACCGCATCGAACGCCACCGAAGGCAAGCCTTCCATGGAAGCATCCACCGGCAGGCTCTTGCCATCCGCCGTCGTTACCGGCGCCGAGGTAGGCCCCAGCAACTTCGCATGCGCACCTGCAGCCTCAAGCGCCTTCTTCAAGGCATCAATCGCCGCACCATCAACACCGTTCGCCGCCAGAATCGCCACCTTGCGGGTCTTAATATCACCCGACAGCAAATTGGCCTGGCTCAACGCTGGCGAGCGTTCCGGAGACGTCTTGCGCTCTGGCACCGTACCTTTAGTCGGTGCTGGCAAGCCCAGGTTCTGCGCCACACGCTTGGCCAGTTCCAAGTCGATGTTGGCGAGGATCTCGTTCACCTGGCGAGCGCGAATAAACTCACGCTCCACCTTGCCCAGTTCAAAGCTGTAGGCGGCGATGATGTGCTCCTGCTCGTGCTTGCTCATGCTGCGGAAAAACAGGCGCGCCTGGGAGAAGTGATCACCGAACGACTCGCTGCGCTCACGGATCTTGTGGGCATCAATACGCTCCGGATACGTCTCAAAACCACCGTCCTGCGCCGCAGGCGGAGTTTCTTTCGGCCAGCCGCCATCAATCGAGTTCGGCTCGTAGGACGCGCGGCCCTTGTCGATGGTGGTGCGGTGCATGGCATCGCGCTGGCCGTTATGGAACGGCGCTACCGGACGGTTGATCGGCAACTCGTGAAAGTTCGGCCCGCCGAGTCGGCTGATCTGCGTATCGGTGTAGGAAAACAGACGGCCTTGCAGCAGCGGGTCATTGGAAAAGTCGATGCCCGGCACGATATGCCCCGGGCAGAACGCCACTTGCTCGGTCTCGGCAAAGTAGTTGTCCGGGTTGCGGTTGAGCACCATCTTGCCCAACGGCGTGATCGGCACCAGCTCTTCGGGGATCAGCTTGGTCGGGTCGAGAATATCGAAGTCGAACTTATGCTCGTCTTCTTCGGCGATGATCTGCACGCCCAATTCCCATTCCGGGTAATCGCCACTTTCAATGGATTCCCACAGGTCACGACGGTGGAAGTCCGTGTCTTTGCCCGCCAGCTTCTGCGCCTCGTCCCACACCAGGGAGCAGGTGCCGACGGTAGGCCGCCAGTGGAATTTGACGAAGTTGGATTTGCCCTCGGCGTTCACCAGGCGGAAGGTGTGCACGCCAAAACCCTGCATGGTTCGCAGGCTTTTCGGGATCGCCCGGTCAGACATGGCCCAGATCACCATGTGCGCCGACTCCGGCTGCAGCGAGACAAAATCCCAGAACGTATCGTGGGCTGAGCCGCCGGTAGGAATCTCGTTGTGGGGCTCAGGTTTTACCGCATGCACGAAGTCAGGAAACTTGATCGCGTCCTGAATGAAAAACACCGGCATGTTGTTACCCACCAGGTCGAAGTTGCCCTCATCGGTGAAGAACTTCACGGCAAAGCCACGCACGTCACGCACGGTATCACCCGAGCCGCGAGGGCCCTGCACCGTAGAGAAACGCGCAAATACCGGGGTTTTGTGTTCGGGGTTACGCAGGAATCCGGCCTTGGTCAGCGCCGAGTGGTTTTCGTAGGTCTGGAAATAACCATGGGCACCGGTACCCCGAGCATGAACGATACGTTCCGGGATCCGCTCATGGTCAAAGTGCGTGATTTTTTCACGCATGATGAAGTCTTCCAGCAGCGATGGGCCACGGGAGCCGACCTTCAAGCTGTTCTGGTTATCGGAAACCTTCACGCCCTGGTTGGTGCGCAGTGCCTGGCCCGTCGCGTCGGAGCGGAATGTTTCCAGGCTTTGCAGCTTGGCGTTGGTGTTGCCACGGTCCAGAGTGTCGGTGCCCGCAAGTTCGCTCTTGGGCGGGGTAACTGGCTTTTTAGTACTCATCAGACAAAAACTCCTCGTTTGCGTAGGCCAGAGCGATCCCCGGCTCTTCTTGAGCAAAACCCCAGGCACGGCACCTGGGAGTTTCGAGTTGCTTATGTAGTGACTGACACGGTTTTGTACCGTTCCTTTTTTATGACCTTTGATCGCGTTATTGCCAAATCGCTGGTCGGATGAGAAATAAATGCTAAGAAACGCTATACGGACAGGCTAAAATGCGCGCCCGGCTAACCGCTGATCCCTTTTTAATGCGCCCCACAAGGTTCGCTACGTGATCGAGTTTCATAACGTCCATAAAACCTACCGGGTCGCCGGTAAGGATATCCCCGCACTGCATCCCACCAACCTGCGCGTCGAAAATGGCCAGGTGTTTGGTCTGATCGGCCATTCCGGTGCGGGAAAAAGTACTTTGCTGCGTCTGATCAACCGCCTGGAGCAACCCAGCGGCGGCCAGATCAAGGTCGATGGCGAAGAAGTCACCGCCCTCGACGCCAACGGCCTGCGCCGTTTCCGGCAACAGGTCGGGATGATCTTCCAGCACTTCAACCTGCTGGCATCCAAGACCGTTGCCGACAACGTGGCGCTGCCGCTGACTCTCGCGGGCGAACTTTCCCGCAAGGAAATCGACCTGCGCGTGGCCGAATTGCTGGCGCGGGTCGGCCTGTCCGACCATGCCAAGAAGTACCCGGCGCAGTTGTCTGGCGGCCAGAAGCAGCGCGTCGGCATCGCCCGCGCCCTGGCCACCAAGCCGAAAATCCTGCTGTGCGACGAAGCCACCAGCGCCCTCGACCCGCAGACCACGGCCTCGGTCCTGCAACTGCTGGCCGAGATCAACCGCGAGCTGAAGCTGACCATCGTGCTGATCACCCATGAAATGGACGTGATCCGCCGCGTGTGCGACCACGTGGCCGTGATGGACGCCGGCGTGATCGTCGAGCAAGGCACCGTCGCTGACGTATTCCTGCACCCCAAGCACCCGACCACCAAGCGCTTCGTGCAGGAATCCGAGCAAGTCGACGAAGGCGAACAGCGTGATGACTTCGCCCATGTACCGGGGCGCATCGTGCGACTGACGTTCCAGGGCGAAGCGACCTACGCGCCGCTGCTGGGTACCGTCGCCCGCGACACGGGTGTGGACTACAGCATCCTCGCCGGTCGTATCGACCGCATCAAAGACATTCCCTACGGGCAACTGACCCTCGCCGTCACCGGCGGTGACATGGAGGCCGCCTTCGCCGCCTTCACCGCGGCAGACGTCCATATGGAGGTGCTGCGCTAATGGAAATCCTCTTGAGCTTTTTCTCGAACATCGACTGGTCGGAAATCCTGCTCGCCACCGGCGACACCATGACCATGCTGTTCGGCTCGCTGCTGTTCACCGTATTGCTGGGCTTGCCGTTGGGCGTGCTGCTGTTCCTGTGCAGCCCGCGTCAGCTGTTCGAGCAAAAGAATGTTTATGCGCTGTTGTCGCTGGTGGTGAACATCCTGCGTTCGCTGCCGTTCATTATCCTGTTGATCGTAATGATCCCGTTCACGGTGCTGATCACCGGCACCTCGCTGGGTGTTGCCGGTGCAATTCCGCCACTGGTGGTGGGTGCCACGCCGTTCTTTGCGCGCCTGGTGGAAACCGCGCTGCGTGAAGTGGACCGCGGGATTATCGAAGCGACCCAGGCCATGGGCGCGACCACTCGCCAGATCATTACCAACGCGTTGCTGCCCGAAGCCCGCCCCGGCATCTTCGCGGCGATTACGGTGACGGCGATTACACTGGTTTCCTACACGGCCATGGCCGGTGTAGTGGGTGCCGGTGGCCTGGGTGACTTGGCGATCCGCTTCGGTTATCAGCGCTTCCAGACCGACGTGATGGTGGTCACCGTGGTGCTGCTGCTGATCCTGGTACAAATTCTGCAAACCGTCGGCGACAAGCTGGTGGTGCACTTTTCTCGAAAATAACGGCTATTGCCGGCGTTAAGCCGGCCAATTCCCGAACAAGGAGCTTGTTGAATGAAAAAACTACTGGTTGCTTTCGCCGCCGTTGCCGCGTTCTCCGCCCACGCCGCCGAAACCCTCACCGTGGCCGCGTCCCCGGTGCCGCACGCTGAAATCCTCGAATTCGTGAAGCCGGCTCTGGCCAAGGAAGGCGTGGACCTGCAGGTCAAAGTCTTCACCGACTACGTTCAGCCAAACGTACAGGTAGCCGAAAAGCGCCTGGACGCCAACTTCTTCCAGCACCAGCCGTACCTGGATGAGTTCAACAAAGCCAAGGGCACTCACCTGGTGAGCGTTGGCGCTGTGCACCTGGAGCCTCTGGGCGCCTACTCCAGCAAGTACAAGAAGCTGGAAGACCTGCCAAGCGGCGCCAACGTCGTGATCCCGAACGACGCCACCAACGGCGGCCGTGCGCTGTTGCTGCTGGCCAAGCACAACCTGATCACCCTGAAGGACCCGACCAACATCCTGTCGACCATCAAGGACATCACTGAAAACCCGAAAGGCCTGAAATTCCGCGAACTGGAAGCCGCCACCCTGCCGCGCGTGCTGACCCAGGTCGACCTGGCGCTGATCAACACCAACTACGCCCTGGAAGCCAAGCTGGACCCCTCCAAGGACGCACTGGTGATCGAAGGCAACGACTCGCCTTATGTGAACATCCTGGTGACCCGCGAAGACAACAAGGATTCGGACGCGGTGAAGAAGCTGGTAGCAGCCCTGCACACCCCGGAAGTGAAAGCGTTCATTCTTGAGAAGTACAAAGGCGCGATCCTGCCGGCGTTCTGATCCAAGGCCGAAACCCCGATCGAAAAAGCGGACGCAGAGCGTCCAGTGGGGCATTCCCACGCAGAGCGTGGGAACGATCCAAACCAATGTGGGAGCGGGCTTGCTCGCGAAGGCGGTGGTTCAGTCGATACATCTGTTGACTGACACACCGCCTTCGCGAGCAAGCCCGCTCCCACATTTGATTTGTGTCGCTCAGAAAATGGTCGGCAGGCTTATTTACGCTGCAACAACCCCGGGAACTGCGCTACCAGCTTCTGGTTGTTCAACGGCGCCCGGATAAACCCGCGCTGGGTGCCGTCCGGCCCGATCAGCGCGAGGTTGCCGCTGTGGTCGACGGTGTAGTTGGGCTTGCTGGTGTCTGCCGGAATAAACGGAATGCTCACCGCATTCGAAACCTTCTGCACATCGTCCACACTCGCACCGGTCAGGCCCTCGAACTGTGGATCGAAGTAGCCCAGGTACTGCTTGAGCTGCGCCGGTGTATCGCGGTTCGGGTCAACGCTGACCAAAATCACCTGCAACTTATCCACAACGTCCTTGGGCAGCTCGCTCTTGATCTGCCGCAGCTGGGCGAGGGTGGTCGGACAGATGTCCGGGCAGAAGGTGTAGCCGAAGAACAGCACGCTCCACTTGCCTTTCAGCTCGTTGACCACCACCGGCTGGCCGTCCTGGTTGGTCATGGTCACCGGCGGCAACTGGCGGCTTTGCGGCAGCAGGATGATGCCGGCATCGATCAAGGCCGTCGGGTCGCCCTGGCCTTTGCCACTTAGGACTTTGTTGACGGTCAGGCCCATGATCAACGCGACAATGGCCACCAGAATGAAGACAGTTTTTTGAGTTCGAGTCATAGGTTCAACAATAGGTAATGGTCTACGAGCAGGGCGATAAACAGCGCGAACAAGTACCAGATAGAGTACTTGAAGGTGTTGATCGCCGCGTGCGGCCGACTGCCACGGTACAGCACCCAGGCCCATTGCAGAAAGCGCCCGCCCAGAACCAGTGCGCACACCAGGTACAGCATGCCGCTCATGTGGATGACATAGGGCATCAGGCTGACCGCCAGCAAGGCGAAGGTGTAGAGCAGGATATGCACCTTGGTGTAGTGCTCGCCGTGAGTCACGGGCAGCATCGGGATGTCGGCCTTGGCGTATTCCTCCTTGCGGTGAATCGCCAGGGCCCAGAAGTGCGGCGGGGTCCAGGCGAAGATGATCAGCACCAGCAGCAACGGCTCGGCGCTGACGTGGCCAGTGACGGCAACCCAACCCAGCAACGGCGGCGCGGCGCCGGCCAGCCCACCGATGACGATGTTCTGCGGCGTCGCACGCTTGAGAAAACCGGTGTAGATCACGGCGTAGCCCAACAGGGAAGCCAGGGTCAGCCAGGCGGCCAGCGGATTGGTAAACGCCAGCAACAGCGCCAGCCCGGCCACCGCCAGCACCATCGCAAAAACAAGCGCCGCCACAGGCGATACGCGCCCTTCCGCCAGCGGGCGCTTATGGGTACGCGCCATCAGCGCATCGATGCGCCGGTCCACCACATGGTTGACCGCCGCCGCGCCGCCGGCACACAGCGCGATCCCCAGGTTGCCGAAAATCAGCACCGGCCACGGCACCCCGGCGCGGGTGGCGAGGAACATGCCCACCAGCGAGGTGATGAGCATCAGCACCACCACTTTTGGCTTGGTCAGCTCCAGATAGTCACGCCAGATCGCCTGGCTGTGACGCTCGCTGATCAAGGTCGCCATGGCATCTCTCCTTTAATGGTCATGAGGCCCGACACGTGTTTACGCGGGCTGAAGCGCCAGCCGAACGGCAACTGATGTCGCACCCGAACCAGGCTGGTGCGGGCGTGGTAATTGACCAGCACCAGCGTCAGCAGCAACGCCGCGCCGCCGGCGTTATGCGCGACCGCAACCGGCAGCGGCAGGTGGAAGTACACGTTACTCAGGCCCAGGCAGAGTTGCGCCGCCAGGGCGATCAGCAACAGGCCCGCCAGGCGGGTCATGCCGACCACCTTGAGCTGCCAGGCCAGGCCCAGCAACACGACAGTGACCAGCAGCGCGCCAATCCGGTGGGTGAGGTGAATCGCCGTGCGCGCATCACTGTCCAGTTGCCCGCCGAGGTAATTGGGGCCGATATGCTGGGTCAGGTGAAAGCCATTGGCGAAATCCGCCGCCGGCCACCATTGCCCGTGACAGGTCGGCAGGTCGATACACGCCACGGCTGCGTAGTTGGAGCTGACCCATCCACCCAGCGCGATCTGGCCGATCACCAGCACCAGCCCGGCCGTGGCCCAATACTGCAAACGCCTGGGCACAATCAGCGCCGGCAATACGCCGGACAATCGCAGCGTCAGCAAGAACAGCAGGCTCAACGTCGCAAACCCGCCCAATAAATGCCCGGTGACCACTTGCGGCCAGAGCTTCAGCGTCACCGTCCACATGCCAAACGCTGCCTGGGCGAACACCACCGCCAACAGGAACAACGGCAGCTTCAACGGCTGGCCCGGATGATGCCGATGGGTCCAGGCGCGCGCCGCCAGCAGCACGATCAACAGCCCGAGGGTGCCGGCGAAGTAACGGTGGGTCATCTCGTTCCAGCCCTTGTCCGCCTCGACCGGAGTGTCCGGGTAATGCAGTTCGGCATGGGCCAGCTGGGCTTCGCTTTTCGGCACGCTGATAAAGCCATAGCAACCCGGCCAGTCCGGGCAACCGAGACCCGCGTGGGTGAGGCGGGTATAGGCGCCCAGCAGCACCACGATCAGGGCCAGCAGGGTGGCAAACAGCGCGAGGCGAAATCCAGGTTTGGCCATGACGGTGTCCTTATCCGATGTTCGACAGTTTCAGCAGCAGGCGCAGGTCGTTGAGCAGGTCCTTGCCCTTGACCCGGGCGTCGTAGCGCAGCACCAGGTTGCCGTGGGGGTCGACGATCCACAGCTGGGCATCGCCGCTGCCTTGGGCGGCGGCGTCTTTGTTGAAGGTCGACAGGTCCAGGGAATAGCGTTGCAGTTGCGGGTATTCGGCCTTGAGTTTGGCGTCATACGCGGTGCTGACCGGCTGCGCACTGGCCAGGGCGTGGCTGGCGCGGGAGGCATCACGGCCCAGGCCGATCTGGAGTTGGCGTGCGAGGTACACCAGTTGCTGGCAGTCGGCGGCGCAGGCGGTGGGCGCGGTGACCAGCAGTTGCCAGCGGTCTTCGTCAGCCTGCACGCCAATGTCGGCACGGGTCTGGCCATTGCCGATCATCTCGCCGTGGTAGCTGCGGCTGTCCGGCACCCAGAACTGCAATTTGTACATAAAGGTGGCGAGCACCATCGGGCCGACCACCATCAGCAGGATCAGGATCAGTTGCCAGCGGCCCTTGCGCCGATTGGGCGCTGCCGGCGTGTCAGACATGTTGAGTGGATTCATGGCCGCTCCCATGGCGCTTCTCCTTTTTTGTGTTGTGCCATCCGAGGTAGAGGTAAAGGCCGAACAGCGCCACCGCCATGGCGAACCACTGCACGGCATAGCCCAGGTGTTTTTCCGGGCCCATGGCGACCACGGGCCAGTTGGTTTCGAAAGTGCCAGGGCCCGCTTCAGCCCGCACTTCATAGGCGAATCCGCTGCGGCCCAACTCGGTCCACAGCGCTGCGGGATGCAGTGCGGTCAACAATCGTGGCCACTGTGCGCCCGCCGGATCGGCATGCAACTGGAAGGTCTCGCCAGGCGCCACATAGACCCAGGCGTCGAGATTCAACAGT
The DNA here is from genome assembly GCF_037094675.1 of Pseudomonas sp. KK18. NCBI lineage: Bacteria > Pseudomonadati > Pseudomonadota > Gammaproteobacteria > Pseudomonadales > Pseudomonadaceae > Pseudomonas > Pseudomonas sp. KK18. Next base: position 93,899 of record NZ_CP146605.1, on the reverse strand, counting down.
TGTTCGGGAGTGGTGAAAACCGGCGGTGCACGGCGGTCCGGCCAGGGCAGCCAGCCACGATTGAGCAACAGCCACTCGCCGCTGGCCTGATCATGGAAAGGTTGCAGTAGCTCCACACCGACCTTGCCGTCGCGAAAGCGGTTATCCAGCAACACGCTGTGCTCGGCATCGAACTGCCCGCGCAAATGCACACGACGGAACGCCGGATCTTCGGTGGCCTGCAGTTGCGTACTGCTCATGGGCTCGGCAGCGCGGCGCTCGGCGTAAGTGTCCAGCAGCGCCTGTTTTTCGTGACCGCGAGACAGCTGCCAAAAGCCGAGAAATACCAGTAACGGCAGCAGCACGAGTACCACCAGCGTCGGCGCAATACCGGGGCGAAAGGGTTTCATGGCATTGCCGCAGAGGTCGGTGCTGCGCTGGCTATACTGAATCTCATTGCTCGCCCCCTCCAAAAAAGAGCCCCGGAGCCCACCATGCTCAAAGCAGCCATTGCCCTGATGCTGATTGCTACCGTCGTGAGCCTGTTCAGTGGCTTGTTCTTCCTGGTCAAGGACGAGGGCAACTCCAACCGCCTCGTCACTGCCTTGACCGTGCGTGTGGTGCTGGCCGTGATCACCCTGGGGTTGATCACCTGGGGTTTCTTCAGCGGCCAGCTGGTATCTCATGCGCCCTGGTGAAACACCTCAAAGCACGTAAACGAAGAAAAACAGCCCGATCCACACCACGTCCACAAAGTGCCAATACCAACTGGCCGCCTCGAACCCGAACTGGTGTTCGTTGTTGAAATGCCCTTTCAGGATGCGCATCAGCATCACAAACAAAATGATCGTGCCGATGGTCACGTGGGCACCGTGGAAGCCGGTGAGCATGAAGAAGGTCGCGCCGTACACGCCGGAACCCAGGGTCAGGCCCAACTCCTTATAGGCATGGATGTATTCCTCGGCCTGGAACCCGAGAAACGCCCAACCCAGCAACACGGTGATCGCCAGCCAGATCTTCAGTGCGCCGCGATGGCCTTTGCGCAAGGCATGGTGGGCGATAGTGATGGTCACGCTGGAGCTGACCAGCAAGATCGTGTTGATCAGCGGCAAGCCCCACGGGCTGATGGTGCCCTTGGGCGCCGGAAACATTTTCGGGTCGGGATTGTTCAGCAGCGGCCAGGCAAATTCGAAGTTCGGCCACAGCATGTGCGCGATGCCCTTGTGGCCTTCGCCCGCCAGCCACGGCGCCGACATGTGCCGCACATAAAACAGCGCACCGAAAAAAGCGATGAAGAACATCACTTCGGAAAAGATGAACCAGGTCATGCCCCAGCGAAAGGAGCGGTCCATCTGCGAACTGTACAAACCGGCGCGACTTTCCTTGATCACCGCGCCGAACCAGCCAAACATCATGTAGGCCAGCAGCAGGCCACCGACGAAAAATATCAGCGGGCCGTGGGATTCCGGGCGTGCGGCCTTCAAATCGTTGAACCAGGTCGCCAATCCGAACACCGTGATCAGCATCCCCAACGTAGCAATTATGGGCCACTTGCTTTGCGCTGGTACGTAGTACGTATCATGAGTCGACATGTATTCGTTCTCCTAATCGAGCCCGCAAGCAACGCCTAGCCGCCGGTATGGACAGCCACGGGCGGTTGGCGCGCGGTGATATCGAACAGCGTGTACGCCAGGGTCAAATGCTTCACATCCTTGGGCATGTCGCGGTCGACAATGAAGCGCACCGGCATCTCTATGCGCTGACCTGGCTGTAGCACTTGCTGGGTGAAGCAAAAACACTCGGTCTTGTGGAAGTACATCGCCGCCTCGGCCGGCGAAATGCTCGGCACCGCCTGGGCGGTCATCGGCTTGTCGGTGGGGTTGTAGGCCACGAACAGCATCTCGGTGACTGCGCCGGGATTGACCACCACCTCGTCGGCCTTGGAGTGAAATTCCCAGACCATATCGATGGCATTGGTGGACAGGAACTGCACCCGCACCTGCCGCGTCGGGTCCACCACCTGCTCGCCTTCGTACTGCCCGGCGGTCTTGCCGTTGATGCCGAACGCCTTGCACATCACGTCGTAGATCGGCACCAGGGCAAAGCCGAAGGCGAACATCGCCACCACCAGGATCAGCAGGCGCGTGACCAGGCGCTTGATAGGCACGGACTCAAGCATGGCGGCCACCTGCGAATGAATGTTCTGCGAATGGCCTTTCTGTGGGAGCTGGCTTGCCTGCGATGCTGGCAACTCGGTCTTTCAGGTACACCGAAGTGATGCCATCGCAGGCAAGCCAGCTCCCACAGGATAGGGAGGTGTTCATTTGACCTCCGGTGGCGTGGTGAAGGTGTGGTACGGCGCGGGCGAAGGAATGCTCCACTCCAGCCCTTCGGCGCCATCCCACGGCTTGGCCGGCGCAGGCGGGCCGCCACGGATGCACTTGATGACGATGAACAGGAAGAAGATCTGCGTCGCGCCAAAGGTGAAGGCACCGATGGAAGAGACCATGTTGAAGTCGGCGAACTGCAGGTTGTAGTCCGGCACCCGACGCGGCATGCCGGCAAGCCCTACGAAGTGCATCGGGAAGAACGCCATGTTCATCCCCACGAACGACAGCCAGAAGTGCAGCTTGCCCAGGGTTTCGTCGTACATGTGGCCGGTCCATTTCGGCAGCCAGTAGTAGGCCGAGGCGAAGATCCCGAAGATCGCCCCAGGCACCAGTACGTAATGGAAGTGCGCCACCACGAAGTAGGTGTCGTGGTACTGGAAGTCCGCCGGGGCGATGGCCAGCATCAGCCCGGAGAAACCGCCGATGGTGAACAGAATCACGAAGGCCACCGCGAACAGCATCGGCGTCTCGAAGGTCAGCGAGCCTTGCCACATGGTGCTGACCCAGTTGAACACTTTCACGCCCGTGGGCACCGCGATCAGCAGCGTGGCGTACATGAAGAACAGCTCGCCCACCAGCGGGATGCCCACCACGAACATGTGGTGCGCCCACACGATGAACGACAGGAACGCGATGCTCGCCGTGGCGTACACCATCGAGGTGTAGCCGAACAGCGGCTTGCGCGAGAAGGTCGGGATGATCGAGCTGACGGCACCGAACGCCGGCAGGATCATGATGTACACCTCGGGGTGGCCGAAGAACCAGAACACATGCTGGAACAGCACGGGGTCACCACCACCGGCGGCACTGAAGAAGCTGGTGCCGAAGTGGATGTCCATCAGCATCATGGTCACGCAGCCCGCCAGTACCGGCATCACCGCGATCAGCAGGAAGGCTGTGATCAGCCAGGTCCAGACGAACAGCGGCATTTTCATCAACGTCATGCCGGGAGCGCGCAGGTTGAGGATGGTGGCGATGACGTTGATCGCGCCCATGATCGAACTGATGCCCATCAAGTGGATCGCGAAGATGAAGAACGTCACGCTTTCCGGCGCGTAGGTGGTGGAGAGCGGGGCGTAGAAGGTCCAGCCGAAGTTCGGCCCGCCGCCGGGCATGAACAGGGTGGAAACCAGCATCAGGAACGCCGCCGGCAACAGCCAGAAACTGAAGTTGTTCATGCGCGGCAGGGCCATGTCGGGCGCGCCGATCATCAAAGGGATCATCCAGTTGGCCAGGCCGACAAACGCTGGCATCACCGCACCGAACACCATCACCAGGCCGTGCATGGTGGTCATCTGATTGAAGAACGCCGGCTCGACGATCTGCAAACCCGGCTGGAACAGCTCGGCACGGATCACCATGGCAAACGAGCCACCAAGCAGGAACATGCAGAAGCTGAACCACAGGTACATCGTGCCGATGTCTTTGTGGTTGGTGGTCAGTACCCAACGCATCAGGCCCTTGGCGGGGCCGTGAGCGTGGTCACCGGCATGACCGTGGTCATCGATCACAGCGCTCATGGCCTTTCTCCTGCGAACGAGTGGGCGGGACGGTTCAGGGAATATGCAATGAAGGAAGTCATTTGCTTTCCGCCTGTTTCAGAGCCAGCACGTCTTTAGGTGTGACCATGTCGCCTTTGTTGTTGCCCCAGGCGTTACGTTCATAGGTCACGACCGCCGCGATATCGACTTCCGACAGTTGCTTGCCGAACGCCGCCATGGCGGTGCCGGGCTTGCCGAAGTACACGCGGTGCAGGTGGTCTTCCTTGGGCCCGGTGGCAATCGGCGAGCCCTTGAGCGCCGGGAACATCGGCGGCAGGCCCTGGCCTTCGGCCTGGTGACAGGCGACGCAGGTGGTGTGGTAGATCTTGTCGCCACGGGCCACCAGCTCATCCAGGGTCCATTCCTTGGAGGTCAGCTCCTTGAGCTTGGCCGCCTCTTCCTTACGCTCGCCGAGCCAGGTGTCGTAGTCGGCCTTGGATTTGACCTCCACCACGATGGGCATGAAGCCGTGGTCCTTGCCGCACAGTTCAGCGCACTGGCCGCGATAGATGCCGGGCTTTTCGATGCGGGTCCAGGCCTCGTTGACGAAGCCGGGAATCGCATCACGCTTCACCGCAAACGCCGGCACCCACCAGGAGTGAATCACGTCCGCAGCGGTCACCAGGAAACGCACTTTGGCGCCCACCGGCAGCACCAGCGGCTGGTCGACTTCCAACAGGTAATGCTCGCCTTTGACGGCCTGGTTATGGATCTGCTCGGCGGGCGTGGCCAGGTTGCTGAAGAACTCGACATCCTGGCCCAGGTATTTGTAATGCCACTTCCACTGGTAGCCGGTGACCTGGATATCGATATCCGACTCAGTGCTGTCGTAGATGTTGATCAGCGTCTTGGTGGCCGGAATGGCCATCGCCACCAGGATCAGCAAGGGCACCACGGTCCAGAGAATCTCCACCGTCGTACTCTCGTGGAACTTGGCTGCCACCTGTCCCGTGGAGCGCCGGTGAACGATCATCGACCAGAACATCGCGCCAAACACGACGATGCCAATCGCCACACAAATCCAGAAAATGGTCATGTGCAGGTCAAACACGGCGTGACTGACTTCAGTGGCCCCTGGCGCCATATTCGTTGTCCAGGCGGCTTGCGCCTGGCCGAATACTGACCACAACAGGAGGCCCATCCAAACATGTGGATGTCGCGTCATTGCGGGTTCCCCTTATCATTCTTGTTATCCCGCCGGTTTGCACCTGCGGCCAAGGGAGCGGCTTCCATACTGCTTACAACCGCCAGGCCTTGCCTGCTCATGCAGTCGGGCGTCATCAGCTAATTGCGTACAAAATCGAGTATAGACAGCGACCGCCACCCCGCAATGTGATCGGGCAAATGAACGAAAATGAGGAAACGGACCACACAACAGGACCGGTGGCGCGCGTTATCCGACGAACGATGGCAATTTGATATAACGCCAGCGCATAACCATGAAATAATTATGACAAATGCGTCTTAGGCTCTCGTATAAACGAGCTACCTTATGCTCTCCCTATTTCCTACGCCTGCATCACTGGAGCTTTCATGAACACCGCCGCATTGCGCGAGCAGATTTCCCGTGCCCATCAACACGAATCCAGCACTGGCCAGCTTGCTCAGCAGCTGGAAGTCCAGTTACCGCACCTGCACCCGGCGATTTCCGTGCCTGACGTCGACGCCAAGGGCGTGATGACGCGTTTTGTAAGCGCCTACATCGACCAGGTCCCCGATCTGCTGGACGCGGCCAACGATGTTGCCCGCGAAGCCGGTATTGAAAGCCAGATCAAACCGGTGCTGAAAATCGCCGAGCATTTCTTCCTGCAGCCGCCGGCGATCCTGGCCGGGCATGAAGGCCTGGACGGTTTGCTGGATGAGGCTTACCTGGCGCATCGCCTGGTGGAAGAGGTCAACGATCTGTATATCAAGCACTTCGGCCAGCCGTTGATTCCGCTGGATACCACTGTGGCGAACGTGATTGCGCACCAATTGATCGGCGAGGCGTTTGCCAATCAGCTGGATGAGGCGGTGCACCACGCGGTGGATGAGATGCTTAACGAAGAGAGTTTTGCGCTGGAGTCGGTCGAAGCCTACCGCGACAAGCTCAAGAGCCCGGACACGGAAGCGGCGTGGAAGCGCTGGCCGTGCCTGTCGCGGCAGTTGGGCGTGGGTCTTGAGCTGGACCAGCCAGCTTAGATTTGCCGGCTTGCAAAGATCCAATGTGGGAGCGGGCTTGCTCGCGAAAGCGGTGTATCAGAAACACATTCAGTGACTGACACTGCGCCTTCGCGAGCAAGCCCGCTCCCACATTTTGATCCGGTTTCGTCAGCCAACAGACGGCGCCGAGCCTATTCCGGTCGTCGTTCTTACCCGTCCCTCCAACCTGCGCTTCAACCCCCGCGCCTCGATCATCAGCTTCGAGCCCTTGGCCGCATTGGCCCGACCCCATTCCTCCAATAGCTCAAGGCAGGAGTGGTCGATATAACTCAGGTTACTGAGCGGCACATGCAAGATGGTCCCGGCGGGTACCGTCGACAGCACCTGGGTCAATGCAGGCACCTTGAGAAAGGTCCCGGCCCCCGTCAATCGCAGCTCCATCTCGCCCTCCTGCGGCAGGTCGATCAGGCTTATCTTCAAGCGTGAGGCCTTGAACGCCAGCTTCACCAGCGTCAACCCGAAGCCCACCAACACACCCGTCAGCAGGTCGGTAAAGATGATCGCCAGCGCCGTCGCCGCGTAGGTAAACATCGGCATTCGCCCGTAGCGCGCCAGGCCACGAAACGCCTTCATGTCCACGAGCTTGATCCCGGTGTACACCAGCACACCCGCCAGGCTTGCCACCGGAATGCTTTGCAGCACACTGGACAGCAACAGCACGAACGCCAGCAGCCACAAGCCGTGGAACATCGCCGACAAACGCGTGGTAGCGCCGGCCTGGACGTTGGCCGAACTGCGCACGATCACACCGGTCATCGGCAGGGCGCCGACCAGGCCACACAGCATGTTGCCCACGCCTTGTGCCGACAATTCCTTGTCGAAGTCGGAACGCTGGCCACTGTGCATACGGTCGACTGCCGCCGCCGAAAGCAGCGTTTCAGCGCTGGCGATAAATGCCACGGCGAAGGCCGCGATCAACAGATTGGGATCCGCCAGGTTCAGCAGGTCGCTGGGGCGCAGCCAATCGATGGCATCCGCGAGATTTTCCGGCACCTCCACCCGCTTGACCTGCAACGCCAGCACCAGGCTGGTGACTGTCGCCAAACCCACGCCGAGCAGGGCGCCGGGGACGAAGCGCAGCTTTTGCGGGCGGAACTTGTCCCACAGCCACATCACCATAATCGTCGACAGCCCGAGCAAACCGGCCTGCCAGCCGAGCCCGCCGCCCAATGTGGGGATCGCCTGGATCAGTGCCGCAGGGAAGCCGGCGAGGTTATCCAGCCCCGAGGGCTTTGGCACACCGTCGAGCATCACGTGTGCTTGCGACAGGACAATCAGCACCCCGATCCCTGCCAGCATCCCGTACACCACTGCAGGCGCAGTCACGCGGAACCAGCAGCCCAGGCGCAAACGCCCGGCCACCAATTGCAGGAAGCCCGCCAGCAACAGGATCGGCCCGAGCATGGCCATGCCATGCTGGCGAACCAGTTCGAACACCAACACCGCCAAACCTGCCGCCGGACCGCTGACTTGCAACGGCGACCCCGCCAGCCAACCGACCACCAGGCCACCGATGATGCCGGTGATCAAGCCTTTGGCCGGAGGCATTCCGGACGCGATGGCGATCCCCATGCACAGCGGCAGGGCGACCAGAAACACAACCACGGAAGCCAGCAGCTCCCGTGGCAGCACAGCTTTCAATTGAGCAGCACGCATAATGACTCTCCCGAGGCATTCGCCGGGCGTGGCAAGGCCTGGCTGCTCGAATGGCAGCCATCGCATTACCCGACAGGGGATTGTTTTAGAAGCGCGCTTTAGGCGTCGCGGATGGAATCGGCTGGGTACCGTTCAAGGGCAGGAACGCTGCCTGATCCGCATCGTAGGCCCTGATTTCGCTGGTCTCGATGTCGTAGACCCAGCCATGGATAAACAAATGCCCGTTGGCCATGCGCGAGGCCACGGAGGGATGAGTGCGCAGGTGCTGCAGTTGGGCGATCACGTTTTCTTCGGTCAGCACGTGCATGCTTTCGTGTTCGTTGGCGCAATCGCAGTTGTCCTGGACCATGGTCTTGGCGACCTCGGCGTGGCGCAGCCAGGCCTTTACCGTGGGCATTTTTTCCAGGCTTTGGGGGTTGAGCACCGCGCGCATGGCGCCGCAGTCGGAGTGGCCGCAAATGATGATGTGCTGCACACCAAGGGCCAGTACCGCGTACTCGATAGCCGTTGAAACACCGCCGTTCATCTGCCCATAAGGCGGCACGACGTTACCGACGTTACGGGTCACGAACAAATCCCCAGGGGAGCTATGGGTGATCAGCTCGGGAACGATGCGCGAGTCGGCGCAGGTAATGAACATCGCCCGCGGGCTCTGGGCCGTGGCGAGTTTTTTGAAGAGCTCTTCCTGCTGGGGGAAGATCTCGTTATGGAAATGCAAAAAGCCTTCAACGATGTGCTGCAGCGCTGCATCGGCGGATTCCGCCTCGTGAGGGGCTGAAGCCGACGCAGCCAACGGCTGTTTATCCTTGTCACTCATAATTCATCCTCTTGGTTGGAGCAGGGGAGTTTTCCAGTGCGGCCGGCGCCCGAACTGAAACGCCGACTCATTAGTCACTCGATGAACAAGGTACCCGCCGAAACTTAACTCAAACTGAATGAGCCGCTCTAGATCGGGGCTTTCAGTGATATCAAAACGCGACTACTCCTACAGAAAAGTACGCTTATCCAGCAGTTTACAATAATGCCATCTGTCTGCCCGGCGGACAAAACGCCGTGCAATCCAGATTAAACCCTTCCCGCCGGTTGAGCCCCAATCGTTTGATCGCCTTGGCGAAACGTTGCGCCAGCAAATCGGCAAACGGCCCTTCGCCACGCATGCGTACACCGAAGCGGCTGTCGTAGACCTCACCGCCGCGCACCTGCCGCACCAGGCTCATCACATGGGCCGCGCGCTGCGGGTAATGGGCCGCCAGCCATTCCTCAAACAGCGGCGCCACCTCCAGAGGCAAACGCAGCATCATGTACGCCGCGCTCTGTGCCCCCGCGGCATGAGCTTCGGCCAGCAGGCTTTCCAGCTCGCTGTCGTTGATCATCGGGATCATCGGCGAACACAGCACGCCCACCGGGATCCCCGCCTCACGCATCACCCGGATCGCCCGCAGCCGGGCCTTGGGCGCAGCCGTGCGCGGTTCGAGGATGCGCTTGAGTTCATCGTCCAGGCTGGTGAGGCTGATCATCACCGCCACCAGCCGCTGCTGCGCCAGCTCGGTCAGCAGGTCGAGGTCCCGCAGGATCAGCGAGCCCTTGGTAATGATCGTCACCGGATGACGGTAGCGCAGCAGCACTTCGAGGATTTGCCGGGTGATCTTGTACTCGCGCTCGATGGGCTGGTACGGGTCGGTGTTGGAGCCCAGGTTGATCGGCGCGCAGGTGTAGCCCGGTTTCGACAGTTGCTGCTCAAGCACCTCGGCGGCGTTGGTCTTGGCGATCAGCTTGGTTTCGAAGTCCAGCCCCGGCGACAGGTCCCAATACGCGTGGCTGGGCCGCGCATAGCAGTAGATACAACCGGTCCTTATCCATTAAGTCAACCCCTAGACACCGATGTGTGAGGGTATCACCAGGGAGAGGTAGAAATACCGGGTCTAACAGAAATGAATCGCATCCGCGGCGTGACCTAGGGCCAACGGGCTCATCGGCATTGGCTGCCCAGCTAACAGCAGATGTCGGCTCCTTAACAAGCCTCGACCAGAGCCGAACCTGCCACTACGTCATAGGTTTATGGCTGCAGGTAGTGAATCGTCCCAGCTTTTGAGACACACGATGCCACTTTTGGCTGGGAGTTCCAGGTAGTAGCAGGCCGGAATCGGCCAGATGCGGTCATTGCCCGGTGTCGATAGAATCCTTGGCTACATGACTCTGCTCTGACTTGGGCATCTGTATGCACTTCGATGAATTACTGGCACGGTCGGCCATGCTTGAGGACAGGCTTGTCGGCTTTTTCGCCCTGCCCTTGGTCAATGCCTCCAGTCGCCTGCAGGCAACCCAAGCTCTAGCTAGTCTAGGATTTGAGCACGCCCGGGGCCTGAAGCATCTGGTGGCAGCAGGGCTGTACACCTCTGCTGCAGCATTGCTGCGAGTACAGTACGAATCACTAGTTCGCGCACTGTGGGTGCTTTATGTAGCCAAGGATGGTCAGGCGGATTTAATGCTTGCTGAGCTCACACATGAGACGGCAAAGCAGGCAAGCAAAATCCCTATGCTCAGCCAAATGTTGGAAGAGATTGAGGTGAAAGCTCCGCACGCTCCGGTAGCACACCTAAAGGAGTTTAAGCATTACTCTTGGAGACCTTTGAGTTCCTACGTGCATGGAGGCATCCATGCAGTTAATCGTCACGGAAGGGGGTTTCCGCCAGAGCTGGTTTTAGCAGAGATCCAGCACTCGAATGGTCTGCTCGGAATCGCAGGCAATCTGCTTTTGATCCTTAGTGGTGTACCGCCGGAGACAGGGATGATGGCAGGCATCTACAAGGAGTTCCAAGACTGCTTCCCTGCTAATAACCCACCATACAAGCGTACGGCCGAACCGGCTCATTGACCGTTTGGAGTGGTCAGTTTTCGGCCAAGAGCAGACATTTCTGCGATGTTGAAGAGGCTCGCGCCCTGTTCAGTCTTAGGCCGTCAAGCCCCATGACATTTTTTATATTTCAGGCCAGAGCCACAGGGGCATCGATCATTTCTTCCTACCGCACCGAACATCTGCCCGATAGTAGGTTTCAACGCCTCATAGGCGAGTTGGGCAATGTAATTTGATTGATTTTCAACTTCCTGACGTTGCTCGCCAGTCAACCCGTCAAAATAAGGACCCAAACGTGTCATTTCAGCATCTGCGTCATCGTGCCGCCCGCATAGTGCCAGTATCACCGCATATTGGCTTCGTACCTGAACCAGCCTGTTCACCAGTCCAGCCGTATTTACAATCGGCAAAACGTGCTGCTCCATGACTTCTCTGGCGCCTTCATAGTCTTTCCTGGCGACAAATTCATCCGCCAAATCCTGGCCGACCCGCACCATAGACTCTGGCGCACCGGCCATGTTGTAGAACTTCATCGAATGAATACGGATGAATGGCGTTGGTTTTCCACGCGCTTGAAGGATTATTGCGTACAACTCTAGTGCGTCGGCGAGATGTTTGAGATGTTCATGAACATTTTCTGGGCGTTTTATAATTTTCCATAGCACATCCGCATTTTTACCCATCACATCTGCCGGACGAATACCGAACAGGTCGTAATATCCATCAGTGACCTTCCAGCACAGCGCTTCTGCCTCCTTATATCTCTTTAACTTCCATAGAGCTATGGCATGGTTATAGTCAAATATGCGTTCATGCTCAGCATCGGGCAACTTCGTGATGGCCTGCTCTACAAGCCGCTTAACCTCGTATGCGTTACCATTTTCTGCTGAGAATAATATCCGTTTCATTGCATATGCAATTTGTTCACGAAAATCAAACTTATACTCAATAAGAAGAGCTTCCATGGCCTCAAGTCGCTGGACGATTTTATCAGGACGGCCTTCTCGAAGCTCAGAGAAAACTAGTCCATCCAACGCCCAGAATTTATGAACAGGTTCCAGTGTATCTGAATTCGTTGCTCGTTCTAGACTTGCCAGTATGTCGACGTTAATACCCATCTCATAAAATAGCTCCTCGCCTGAAAGTGCGATGAGTGTCATGACATCGTTGAGTTTGATATAAACCTGGGTCAACAACGCGAATCTTGATGTGTCGCGAGTTTTGTGAAGGCTCACGACCAGCAGCTCTTTCAATGCCATAAGTGCGTTATTTGCCACCGCCGGATCCATAAGCTCCAAGTGCTGCAGCCCCAGTGCTCTGACGGCGTCATGTACCTTCAGCATCTGGTTCCCAAAAATCTCAACGGTGCCGGTGGCCCGCATTTTCTTAAGAATTGAGGCAGCGCCACCTGTGGATACATTTAGTGACTTGACCAGAAGCTCACAAACTTCTTCGCGACTCAACCCCACATCAGTCAGGCTGAACAATGCCAGCGAATCCTGAGTTAACTTATCAAACCCCTGATAAATACGGGTAAGGATGACTTCCTGCGCAGTCTCGACACTGTTTTCCTGCTGCTGAAGTTCAGCGCACAGCACATCGACATTGCCTCCGTATTCTGTGACCGCTATTTTTGCAGCGCTCTGAACATACAGCGGCAGTCCACCGGTATAAGTCCGCAGTTGCTCGTAGCCTTGAGCGGTGGCATAGCCACCGAGATCGTCTACTGCTGCGGCCACCGTATCAATATCCCACCCCAAAAGTGCCTCACGCTGCAGTCCAGTAACAGCTTCCAGCTCGCGGACGTTGTCATGGGGCTGGCACAGCAGGACGAAACGAATGCATTTGGTTGCATTCAGTGTATCGCGCAGATTTTCTACAGGAACACGATGCGCATTATCTAAAATCAGCAGCAGGGTGGCTCCTTGCTGATCCAGAAATGTGTCGAATGTTCTGAGTGCCTCGTAACCACTGGCGCCCGGCAGCAGGATTTTTCGCAGACCATCCCGATCCGGCGTTGCAAATTTCGCTGCCAACTCACGAACCAGTGTGCTCGCCAGAGCAGGGCCCGGAAGGTCGCCGGTGTCATAGTAGGCACACAGCTGAGAGCAGTGTAGAGCTGCCTGCGCTGCCCACGCTGTCTTGCCTGCACCGGATAATCCGCAAATGATACGTACACGCTCGTCGGATGCGAGAGATGGCTCCAGTTTTTGTGGCCTGTAAAACGCTGGAGGTGCGGGGAAATCCTGTAGTTGAACGATGAGTTGCTCAAATAGCGCAGGTAGGTCTTTGGCGTGAAACGCATGCTGTTTGTTCGGGGCACTACCCGTGGCTGCAAGCTGCGCCAGTCCGGCTAGCTTCCATATCAGGGAATCCGGGGACAACAATGAAAAATTCAGCTTCTCCGCTTGGGCGATACACCATGCCGCTGCATCAGTTAGCGACTCCCAGGCGGGCGGAAGTGCCGGGTGGCGTTCAGAAGTAGATTGGGGCCAAACGAAAAGAACATCAGGGGGGAGTTTTTTATCGTTGATAGTCTGCTGGAACTGAACGCTCGGTGCTTGGTTCGCGACGATAACAAAGGCAGCCTCGCCTTTGCGCATCCCCTCAGCATGCTCATTTCGCAGGTTTTCAAAACGCTCTAGGGCGCTTGAAATATCGCTGGGAATGATTGGTTTTGAACGGGTCTTAACCTGCACATAGATTCGTCCCTGATCGGTAACAAGCTCAATATCCTCATCAAGCTCAACCATCACCACATCGACGGCGGCCGCCTGCGCTAATAGCAAGCAACCAACGGTATACAGGTGCTGATATAAGAATCCTCTGTGTACCGCTTCGATGCGTATCAGTTGAGTAACATCTAGCACATCTGGAGTGCTTTTTTCATCGCCTCCCTGCATTTTTTTGATCTCTCGTAATTGCTAAATAGAATAAATTCGAATTAACACTACAACTCATGGAGTCGCCAGCGTACCCGAGCCCCTAGCTTCCGACCAGTCACGGTCTGCCCAGCCACGGCTCAATGATCGCGGTAATTCGCGGGTACTGACTGTCCGAGTTGCAGCTCGCAGATGTCTGCTCCTGGCCGACAGCGGCTATCACCAGAGTCCACTATCGGCCATTTTGCGCACGCAGCGCTCTTACTTACATGCCATCAGTTCGCTTTTTATCCTTCAAGTAATCTGCGTACATGTCAGCAAGCTCAGCCTCTCGGTCGCGATCCTGATCTGTCTCAATCTTGGTTACTGCTACCCAGCCCTCTTCGAATAGCCACTCACCAGGGCGCCGCACCAACGTAACTTCAACGTCCAGATAAAATTCACAACCAGCGTATGGACGATCTTGATCCTGCTCACCCGAGTAAGTAAACGAAACCTCCAGTACCAGTAGGCCTTTGGTTTCATCATACGACGAAGATGTCACCTCAAAATCTTCACACGAATAGTCGTAGGCATTGGTGTCTGCCGCTTCGCCCGATAGCAGGTTATCAATCTCCTCGCAAAATCGCTCGTACACTGGGCTCCCGTAAATAGCATCGGCAGGATCCGACGAACCTAGGGATGGTCTGAAGTAGTTGTGTATTTCTGGCTGACTTCAGCCCCTGCCGATTTTAAAAGCGGCAAATCGATCAAAAACGCTCAGATCACCCGCTTATTTCTGTGTTTTTAGCCGCCGCGAGCACCTCGCGGCAGCCATTTTCCACATTACAGGCGCACCTCTCCTGCATTCGCCAGTAAATGTCGGCGCGCCATCCACAGGTTCGACAGCGCGAACAGCGTCATCAGTTGCGCCGTGTTCTTCGCCAGACCACGGAAGCGCACCTTCACATAACCGAACTGGCGCTTGATCACCCGGAACGGATGCTCGACCTTGGCTCGTACCTGAGCCTTGGCCTTCTCAATCTTGCGCTTGGCTTTGTACAAAGCACTGCGCTTATCAAGCTTCTTGTAAGTACTACGGCGGGCGGCGATCTGCCAGATGACCCCCCGGCCTTCATGTTCAGGGCGTTTCTCGACGCCGGTGTAACCCGCGTCGGCACCGACCATGTTCTCATCGCCGTGCAGCAGCTTATCGACCTGGGTGACATCGGCCACGTTGGCCGCCGTGCCCACCACGCTGTGCACCAAGCCCGACTCATCATCGACACCGATGTGCGCCTTCATGCCGAAGTGGTGAGTCGGCCGCGGGAACTGCCCCCGCAGCCGCTCGCAGAACCGTACGTGACACTCTCGCGTCATACGGCTCCCGTTATCCAACCTTGCTGCCCGGTCACTCGCCAGTGATGAAACAGCCGGGGTACCACAGTCCGCATCTTGTCCAGCCATTGGCTAATGCGCCGCTTGCGCCTATGAAGAGCCTTGTATTTTCGTCGGGCCCAGCGTTCAAGCGCGCGGTCAATGTGCTGGAAGATGCCAAGCATGGCTGTCCGATAGAACGAGCCATAGTATTGCGACCACCCCTGTATCACTGGATTGTAGAGCCGAGCCACGTCGACCAGCGTCACGTGGGTTTGGCGATTGAGTCGCCACCTGCGTACCGCTTGCCGCATCCGCTTTAAGGCATCCGCACTCGCTCCCGGAAGGAAGCTCGTGAAGAGCTGGTCTTGTTTGCTGAGCGCCTTCCTCGGCCTAAAGGTGAAGCCGAGGAAGGTAAAGCTCACATGCGGATAACCTGCGCGACGGTTACTGTCCTTGCAGTACACGACCTTCGATTTCTCGGGGTGCATCGTCAAGCCACAGGCAGCCAGCCGTGAAGCAATGGAGCGCATCACGTACTCCGCTTGCTTTCGACTGCGGCAGTGCACCACCGCATCATCGGCGTAGCGGGCAAACGGGCAGTTGGGGCTGGTACGTTGCATCCAGGTGTCGAAGGCATAGTGCATGAACAGATTCATCAGGAGGGGACTGATCACTCCACCTTGCGGGGTGCCGCGTTCGCGTCGGACGCGCATACCGTGATCCGTTTCGAACGGCGCAACCAGCCACCGCTCGATGTACAGAAGTATCCAGTCCTCCTTGATGTGCAGGCGCACCGCCTTCATCAGCAACCCATGATTGATCTGATCGAAGGCTGCCTTGATATCAAACTCCACCACCCAGTCGTATCGCCAGCAGCGCTCACGCGTGATCGCCACCGCCTGCTTCGCTGATCGTCCCGGCCGGTACCCATAGGAGTCCGAGTGGAAGATCGAGTCCAGCTCCGGCTCGATGAGAAGCTTGACCACGGTTTGCGCGACACGATCACCAACCGTGGGCACTCCCAGCTTGCGCGTGCCTCCCGATGCCTTGGGAATTTCTACTTGCTTGACCGGAGGCGGGAAGTACGACCCCGACGACATCCGATTCCACAGCTTGTAGAGATTCTTAGACAGATCCCGCTCGAAATCGGCGATGGTTTCATCGTCGATGCCGGCAGCACCGCGGTTGGCCCTGACCTGCTGGTAGGCGTCCCATACCGTGCGTTTCGCTATGTCATAAGGTTTCGCCGAGCTCACGCCACTCATCCCCGGAGGTTGGCAACGCTCGTCGGCCGGATAACGCCGCCCCTTCGCTCCACCTCCATTACAGAGGCTTCATCGCTACTACGGGAGGCTCCGCCCCTCGTTCCAGCATCGGTATTCTTCCTCATGGTGTTGGCCATTTGTCATTTTCCTTCGCATCTGGAACAAGGTTCTCACGTTCCGTACCAAAGCCTGTATGAAGATCATGCCGCCTATACACCGGCTGCCATCGGGTCCGTAAGCAGGTAACGCCCCGACTTGTCCTGAAGCCAGTACTCCACCTCAGTTTCGGCAGCACCTTGGGCATAACGATGCGTCATCGGACGGTTTGCTTTCGCTCATCTTCTCCATACTCACCTGCCATCCTCAGGGATGACTTTTCCTCGGTCGCTCACCACCACACCTTTTGGATGCAGCAGCACCGGGTGGTTTGAAGTCCGCTCCTGCAAGCCGACTTCGGAAGGCCTACTTCCATCTTCGGCACAGCAGCACAGGTCATCTGACCTGTGTTCGTGACACACAGTACTGGTTACCCTTCTTGGTCTGATGCATTTCCGGGTCGCGCTTACCGTCCTTGTTCTTGGTCGAACTCGGCGCATTGATCAGCGTGGCATCGACGATCGTGCCTTGGCGCAGCGACAGCCCTCGGTCGCCCAGATAGCCATTGATGACAGCCAAGATGCCGGCGGCTAGTTCGTGCTTCTCCAGCAAACGACGGAAGTTGAGGATGGTGGTTTCATCGGGGATACGCTCCAAGCTCAGCCCCGCGAACTGGCGCAGGATGGTGGTCTCGTACAGCGCCTCTTCCATCGCTGGATCGCTGTAACCGAACCAGTTTTGCATCAGGTGCACGCGCAGCATCGCCATCAGCGGATAGGCCGGACGACCGCCTTCACCCTTGGGATAATGCGGCTCGATCAAGGCAATCAAACCCTTCCACGGCACCACCCGATCCATCTCGATCAGGAACAACTCTTTGCGGGTTTGTTTGCGCTTACCGGCGTACTCGGCGTCGGCGAAGGTCATCTGCTTCATCGGGAAACTCGGTGGGTGGAATCCGGGTATTTTGCCAAAATCTGGAAGTCTTCTTCAGAGTTTCCCTAGCATTAAGCTGGGCGCGACAACAGACGTCTAGTTGGGCGGCACCTGAAGGTTTCGACCAGCCACATAACGGCCTAGGTCAATCGACGGGCAAGAATAGAATGTCTCCTATAGTCCGCTAGTGTGCGCTCTCTTGCTTGGATGGCATTACGTTCTGGCCCAACGTTACTGTAGCGAATCCGCAGCAGTATCAATCAAAGCCTCCTGTATCCCGCGTGAAGAAAGACGCTACGTTGCGCCCGTTCTTCCACGGCTTCGCTTGCCGCCCCGCTACGGCAGATTCGAAGTATTCATCGAAATGTCATCCTTTAGAAGCAGTGCGTTAACAAGGAATTTCTACCCTTTGCATCGCGAACCGCAATTGTGCGGCCAGCAATATTGCGAAAGGTGATCAAATGACGCCCCATCCGATACAGGACGCCGTGCTGCGGGTCGACCGGTTGAGCGTCGTCTATCCAGGCGGCGTGACAGCCCTACGCGATACCTCGATTGCATTTCGGCGTGGTGAGTTCACCGTGCTGCTTGGTCTCTCGGGCGCAGGCAAGTCGACCTTGCTCCGTAGTCTCAATCGACTCGTCACGCCCACTGGCGGCAGTGTCACCAGCGAACTCGGTGAACTCGGCAGCGGCTCGGCCTTGCGTCAGCATCGTCGGCGTACCGCCATGATCTTTCAGCACCACCAGCTAATCGAACGTCAAAGCGCACTGGCTAATGTGCTTACCGGTCGGCTGGCCTTTCACAACACGCTCCGCTCGCTGTTTCCTCTGCCGCGTGCCGATCAGGAGATTGCGCTCAGTTGCCTCGCTCGGGTCGGTCTGGCAGACAAGGCGCTAAGCCGGGTGGACAAACTGTCCGGTGGCCAGCAGCAGCGGGTAGGCATCGCGCGTGCGCTAGCGCAACAGCCGGCGATCATTCTGGCCGATGAGCCGGTAGCCAGTCTCGACCCGGCCACTTCGGTCCGTGTTCTCGGATTGCTGCGCGACATCTGCAAGGAAGACGGCATCACCGCCATCGTTTCGCTGCATCAACTCGAATATGCCCGCCGCTTCGCCGATCGCGTCGTCGGGCTGGCCGATTCTCAGATCGTTTTCGATGCCGCGCCCTCGGAACTCACCGATGCGCAGCTTGAGCGCATCTATGCAGGCCGCTCTACGACTCAGCCAGCGAATGCTCCGGCTGAACCACCTGTCATGCTCGAACCTTCACTGGAGATGTCCCGATGAAACGCTTATCCGCGCTCTTATTGACTTGCTTGCTGTCCGCTGTTTCAAGTTTGTCCGCCCTAGCGGCCGATGCCGATCCGGATGTGCTAAAGGTTGCCCTGCTGCCGGACGAAAACGCCTCCGAGCTGATCAAGCGTAACCAGCCGCTGAAGGATTATCTGGAAGAGCATCTGGACAAGAAGGTGCAGCTGATCGTAACCACCGACTATTCCTCGATGATTGAGGCGATGCGCTTTGGCCGTATCGACCTGGCGTATTTCGGTCCGCTGTCCTACGTCATGGCCAAAAGCAAAAGCGACATCGAGCCCTTCGCTGCCATGGTCATCGACGGCAAGCCGACCTATCGCTCGGTGATTATCGCCAATGTGGCGTCAGGCGTGAATGAGTATGCCGACCTTAAGGGCAAGAAGATGGCCTATGGTGACCGGGCATCGACGTCCAGCCATTTGATTCCCAAAGCCGTGCTTCTTGAGACGGCCGGTTTGACGGGTGGGCAGGACTACGAACAACATTTTGTGGGCACGCATGACGCCGTTGCCGTCAACGTGGCGAACGGCAACGCCGATGCGGGTGGGCTGTCGGAGGTAATTTTCAATCACGCAGTCGAACGTGGCCTAATCGATCCGAGCAAGGTGAAAGTACTTGGTTACAGCGGCGAATACCCCCAGTACCCCTGGGCGATGCGCTCGAACCTGAGCCCCGAGCTGAAAACCAAGGTGCGGGATGTATTCGTCGGTATCGACGATCCCGAAGTGCTGCGCAACTTCAAGGCCGAGGCCTTCGCGCCAATCACCGACGCCGACTACGATGTGATCCGCAACATGGGATCGCTGCTCGGCCTCGACTTCGCCACGATGTGAGCACCGATATGTCTACTCATTACGACGTGCAGGCGCTGCCTGCAGAGCAACGCGAGCACATCCTTCGAGGCTTCGGCCTCGGTTGGTGGCGCCAGCTGGGGCAGGTGGCGATTGTATTCGGAGTGGTGCTGTTGGCCTGCTGGTACGTGGGGCTGCTCGATGCCACCACGCTGCTGAACGGGCTGCCCTCCATCGCGACCCTGGCAGGCGAGGCCATGCCGCCAGACTTTTCGGGCTATCGAAGCTGGATTCGCCCCTTGATCGACACCTTGGCGATGAGCATCGCCGGTACGGCCATCGCAGTGGTGTTCTCGCTGGTGGTGGCCTTCGTTGCAGCGCGCAATACGGCGCCGCACCCCCTTGTGTTCGGTGTTGCCCGGGTGCTGCTCAATGCCCTGCGGTCGGTGCCGGAGCTGATCATGGGCATCATCTTCGTTGCAGCCGTAGGGTTCGGCGCCTTGCCGGGCGTGCTTGCCCTGGGTCTGCATTCGGTCGGCATGGTCGGCAAGTTCTTCGCCGAGGCCATCGAGCACGTCGACGAAGCGCCGGTGGAAGCCGCTCGGGCGGCGGGGGCTACGCCGATGCAAGTGCTGCTGCACGCGGTTTTGCCACAGGTGACGCCGCAGTTCGCCGACGTGGCGATCTACCGCTGGGAATACAACTTTCGCGCCTCCACCGTGATGGGCATGGTTGGCGCCGGCGGTATCGGCTTCGAACTCATGGGCTCGCTGCGCATCATGCAGTACCAGGAGGTTGCAGCAATCCTGCTGGTCATCCTGGCCATGGTCACGCTAGTAGACGCCTTCAGTGGCGTGCTGCGCAAACGTTTCAAATAGGACAAACCATGCTGCCGAAACTCGTTATAACTCACCGAGTACACGATGAGATCCTGCAACTGCTGGCGCCACATTGCGAGCTGATGACCAACCAGACCGACAGCACGCTGCCGCGCGAGGAAATTCTGCGCCGCTGCCGCGATGCTCAGGCGATGATGGCGTTCATGCCCGATCGGGTCGATGCAGACTTTCTTCAAGCCTGCCCTGAGCTGCGTGTAGTCGGCTGCGCGCTCAAGGGCTTCGACAATTTCGATGTGGACGCCTGTACTGCCCGCGGGGTCTGGCTGACCTTCGTGCCTGATCTGTTGACGGTCCCGACTGCCGAGCTGGCGATCGGACTGGCGGTGGGGCTGGGGCGGCATCTGCGGGCAGCAGATGCGTTCGTCCGCTCTGGCAAGTTCCAGGGCTGGCAACCACAGTTCTACGGCACGGGGCTGGATAACGCTACGGTCGGCATCCTTGGCATGGGCGCCATCGGACTGGCCATGGCTGATCGCTTGCAGGGATGGGGCGCGACCCTGCAGTACCACGAGGCGAAGGCTCTGGATACACAAACCGAGCAACGGCTCGGCCTGCGCCGGGTGGCGTGCAGCGAACTCTTCGCCAGCTCGGACTTCATCCTGCTGGCGCTTCC
Source organism: Pseudomonas sp. KK18 (assembly GCF_037094675.1). Lineage (NCBI taxonomy): Bacteria > Pseudomonadati > Pseudomonadota > Gammaproteobacteria > Pseudomonadales > Pseudomonadaceae > Pseudomonas > Pseudomonas sp. KK18. Next base: position 73,120 of record NZ_CP146605.1, on the reverse strand, counting down.
CTTGAATGCCGATACCCAGCATCTGGTCAACGCCGAGCTGCTTGCCCTCGTACGGCCGGGCGCTCTGCTTGTAAACCCCTGTCGTGGTTCGGTAGTGGATGAAGCCGCCGTGCTCGCGGCGCTTGAGCGAGGCCAGCTCGGCGGGTATGCGGCGGATGTATTCGAAATGGAAGACTGGGCTCGCGCGGACCGGCCGCGGCTGATCGATCCTGCGCTGCTCGCGCATCCGAATACGCTGTTCACTCCGCACATAGGGTCGGCAGTGCGCGCGGTGCGCCTGGAGATTGAACGTTGTGCAGCGCAGAACATCATCCAGGCATTGGCAGGTGCGCGCCCAATCAACGCTGCGAACCGTCTGCCCAAGGCCGAGCCTGCCGCATGTTGAATCCGGTCTGGCTGAAGAGCCTGGTAGCGATCGTTCAAACAGGCAGTTTTCAGAGCGCGGCGAGGGCGTTGGGGCTGGCCCAGCCGACGGTGTCGCAGCACTTGCAGAAGCTTGAAGAGCAGGTCGGCGTAACGCTGGTGCAGCGCAGTCGTAGCGGCTGCCAGCCTACCACACGGGCGCTGGCCTTCATGCCGCATGCGACCGCCTTGCTCGACATGCACGCCCGGGCGCTAGAAGCCCTGCATGGCAATCGTGAGCGCGTCGGGGCCAGCTCCAACATCGGCACCTACCTTCTCCTGCCATTCGTGCGCAACTATCTGACGACCGCAAATGAGAGGGGCGAGGTGGATCTGCGCATCGCCGCCAACCCGGATGTGGCCGACCAGCTACTGGCGGGCCAGCTCGACGCCGCGATCATGGAATGGTGGCTACCTCACCCCGACTTCGAACACCGCCTCTGGCGGGTCGAGCCGCTGGTGCTTATCGTCAGCCCCGACCATGCGCTGGCTGAAGCAGGGTGCATAGAACGTGATCGTCTGGTGGACCTGCCGATGCTGGGAGGTGAACCGGGTAGCGGTACCGGACGGCTTCTGACCGAATACTTTGGCGAACTGGGCGTGCCTCGCAGCGGTATGCAGCTAGGCAGCACCGAGGCAGTCAAACAAGCAGTGAGGGCGGGACTCGGCGTGTCGTTGGTGATGGCTTCCGCAGTACAAGACGAAGTTCGCAGTGGCGCGCTGGTAGCTCTTCCCATCCCGGGGCTTGAAAAGCGTCTCCAACTGATCTGGCGCAAACCTCCCGGAAATCTGCACCCGCCGGGATTTGTGCGGCACTTATTGGAGGAGGCAGATCTAGCTGGATAAGGTGATGGATGGTTGCGATCCAGCGCTTGGCTTGTCAGCCTAGGGAAACTCTGAAAAAGACTTTCTGATTTGGCAAAATACCGCGACCCCACCCACCGAGTTTCCCGATGAAGCAGATGACCTTCGCCGACGCCGAGTACGCTGGCAAGCGCAAGCAAACCCGCAAGGAGTTGTTCCTGATCGAGATGGATCGGGTGGTGCCGTGGAAGGGCTTGATTGCTTTGATCGAGCCACATTATCCGAAGGGTGAAGGTGGCCGTCCGGCCTACCCGTTGATGGCGATGCTGCGTGTGCATCTGCTGCAGAACTGGTTCGGCTACAGCGATCCAGCGATGGAGGAAGCGCTGTACGAAACCACGATCCTGCGCCAGTTTGCCGGGCTGAACCTGGAGCGCATCCCCGACGAAACCACCATTCTCAACTTCCGCCGCTTGCTGGAGAAACACGAGCTGGCGGCCGGCATCCTCGCTGTCATCAATGGCTATCTGGGCGACCGCGGCCTGTCGCTGCGCCAGGGCACCATCGTCGATGCAACGCTGATCAATGCGCCCAGTTCGACCAAGAACAAGGACGGCAAGCGCGACCCGGAAATGCACCAGACCAAGAAGGGAAACCAGTATTATTTTGGCATGAAGGCCCACATCGGCGCCGATGACGAATCGGGTCTGGTGCACAGCGTAGTGGGCACGGCGGCCAATGTGGCGGATGTCACCCAGGTGGACAAATTGCTGCATGGCGACGAAAACGTGGTCTGCGCCGATGCAGGCTACACCGGTGTCGAAAAGCGGCCCGAGCATGAAGGACGTGAAGTTATCTGGCAGGTGGCGGCACGCCGCAGCACCTACAAAAAACTCGATAAGCGCAGCGTGCTGTACAAAGCCAAGCGCAAGATTGAAAAGGCCAAGGCTCAGGTGCGCGCCAAGGTCGAGCATCCGTTCCGGGTAATCAAGCGCCAGTTCGGTTACACCAAGGTGCGCTTTCGCGGCTTGGCCAAAAACACGGCGCAACTGGTGACACTGTTCGCTCTGTCGAACCTGTGGATGGCGCGCCGACATTTACTGACGAATGCAGGAGAGGTGCGCCTGTAATGCGGGAAATGGCCACCGGAGTGGGGTCCGGGTGGCGAAAACGTAAGAAATACTCGTCGAATTGATTGTTTTTTGATCATTTGGCGAGTTTAAAAGTTGCGCTAGGTGGTATGCCGGGGAAATACATGGCTACTTCAGACCATCCCTAACACCTTCGTCCTGAAAGTCTTCACCAATGGTTGTTGGAGTAGTTCCCTTAGAAATCACTTCGGTCAAGTGTTTGATGCGCCTAACAACCCAATGCGCCGGCACCTCACCCAGCCACTCCACGCCGGAGTCTTTCATCGGCGCCGTCGGGTCGAGGCCTTTGGTGACGGCGTGGGAGATCACGGCCTGGCGCTTTTCCTTGAGCAGTTCGATCAGGCGCTGCTGCTCTTCGATCAGCGCGTCGATGCGGGCGGTTTCGTGGTCGAGGAAACGGGCGATTTGGGTTTGTTCTACCAAAGTCGGAACATGGAGACGCTCAGAAAGGCTCTCCTTTTTTATATGCCTCATGGTGCTGCCATGAGCATCAAAGTCTGCCAATTTTGGAGCAACAAGCTTTATCAAATAGAAAAGAAATTTTTGATCAGCTTCGACTGTAGGCGAGACTTTAAATATGTGTTGATTCAACCAGGCGGCGCCACCCGTCCAAATGAACGAGTCGATTGTTGCAGACCATGAAAAAAGCAAATCTCCATCGCCAACCTTGACACGAAAATCAAGCTCGCCGGAGTAATAATTTGGTGCTGTATCACCTGTTAGCTGAGAGATGCGGATAATCGGTAGCCCTTCTTCACCCCAGTCCTCAGGCTTGAATGGATAGCCATTTTGATAATCGGCAAGAAACTTTAATGCGGATCGTGGCCATTCAGCAGGCACAGCCCCTTGCCACTCCACCCCGGAATCCTTGTAAACCGGATAACTCGGAAACGTCATGCCGACAGCCCCTCGATCATCTGCTTGATGCGGTCGGTGCAGGCTTTCAGGTCGCGGTCGATCTCTGCCAGCGGACGCGGTGGCTGGAACACATAGAAGTGGCGGTTGAAGGGAATCTCAAAACCGACCACGCCGACTTCGCCGTCCTGTTCATCACGCTTGCTCTCGTCGATCCAGGCATCCGGCACATGGGGTTTTACTTCGCGCTCGAAGTAGTCGTACACCGACTCGCCCAGCGGCACGTTTTCGTTGTCGCGCAGGCCGGCATCGGCTTCCGGCTGGCCTCTGACCAGGCAGATATCCGCCTCGGGGTCGCGCTCGCTTAAGCCGTTGAGGATGGCCTTCAGTTCGGGCGTGCTGGGCGATACATCGTGAGCGCTGAGCGCCTTTTTCAGCAGCTTGCTGAACTGCTCGCGGTTGCGGTGCAGCTGGCTTTCGTCCATCGCCTGCAGGGCTTCGATCAGGCGCTGGCGTGCCGGGGCGTCCATCTTCTCGATGGCTTTTTCTTCCTGCACTTTTTCGATGCGCTCGGCGCTGGTCTGGAAGTTCAGGCGCAGCGGGCGCTCGACAGTGATGCGCCGGTAGCCAAAGGCTTCGACGGGGAAGATCTTGCTCTGCGCGGTTTGCTCGAAGCGGCCATACAGGCGCACCAGCTCGTCGATCTGCTCCTCGGTGAGGTACTGGCGCTTGCTGCCGAGGGACTTGCGCATCTTGGCAAAGTGCTGGCTGCCATCAATCAACTGCACCTTGCCCTGGCGCACAGCGGCCTTGTGGTTGCTCAGCACCCACACATAGGTGGCGATGCCGGTGTTGTAGAACATGTCGGTGGGCAGGGCGATGATGGCTTCGACCAGATCGTTCTGCAGCAGGTAGCGGCGAATCTCCGACTCGCCCGAACCGGCGCCGCCGGTAAACAGTGGCGAGCCGTTGAGGATGATGCCGATGCGCGAGCCGCCTTCACGCGGGTCACGCATCTTGCTGACCAGGTGCAGAAGGAACAGCAGCGAGCCATCGGACACGCGCGGCAGGCCCGGGCCGAAGCGGCCGTTGAAGCCCTTTTCGCTGTGCTCGTCGGTGATCTGCTTCTGGACTTTCTTCCACTCCACGCCAAACGGCGGGTTGCTGAGCATGAAGTCGAAGCGGCTGTCGGCCAGCTGGTCGTCAGACAGGGTGTTGCCCAGCTTGATGCTGGTGACGTCCTGACCCTTGATCAGCATGTCCGCCTTGCAGATGGCATAGGACTCGGGGTTGAGCTCCTGGCCGTGCAGCGACACGGTGACTTGCTGGCTGATGGACTGGATGTACTCGTCGCCCTCGGAGAGGAAGCCGCCGGTGCCGGCAGTCGGGTCGTAGATGGTGACGATGCTGTTGGGCTTGAGCTTGTCGTCCTGCCCGGTGATCACCAGGGAGGTGGTCAGGTGCACGATATCGCGCGGGGTGAAGTGCTCCCCGGCGGTTTCGTTGGAGCTTTCCGCGAACTTGCGGATCAGCTCTTCGAAGATGATGCCCATGCCGAAGTTGCTGATGCGCTCCGGGCTCAGGTCAGTCGCGGCAAAGCGCTGCACCACCTGGTACAGCAGGTTGGCCGCAGAGAGCTGCTGCACGAAGTCTTCAAAGTGGAAGTGCTCGAAGATCTCGCGGGCGTCCTTGCTGAAGGACTGCACGTAGCTCATCAAGTCGGCGGCGGTCTGGGTGTCGGACAGGGTACCGAGGGTCAGCTTGGAGGCATTGAAGAACTGCTGGCCGGCGGCGCGTAGCAACAGACGCTCACGCACCAGATCAGGCCGGCCTTCCTGCGCATAGGACTCACGGATCACCGCTTCCTTGGTCGGCTCCAGCACACACTCCATCCGCCGCAGCAGGGTGAACGGCAGGATGATGCGACCGTACTGGGACTGCTTGAAATCACCGCGCAGCAGGTCGGCAATCGACCAGAGGAAAGCGGCCGTCTGGGAATGGTTTTCCGTGTTCACGCAACTGCTCCTTGAAAGGCGTGCAAAGCGCCGAGTGTAACTGAAGAGGGGCAGGCGAAATCACTTCGAACCCAAAGCCGTTGGCGTTTAAAGCGCTGATGCGTCCAGACCTATCTACAGAGGCAAGTCAGCCGGCGGCACCTTCCCGATTTGTCCTGACCGTATGCACTCCCATACCGTTCTCGAAGCCTGTTGCCACTTTGGCTGGCAGCGATTGATTCGGCAGTTACCGTCGCACCTCGCTGAGGTTGAAGCTTGTTTCTTCGAGACAGATCATCTAGTCGCATAACAAGGCAAGCGGCTGAGGGAGACCCAACGCCAGTGCAGGGAAACCGACAATTGTAAAATCGCGTGGTCATCGCAACGCGCCTGCAGTAGCTACTACAAAGCGGTAAGCTCGTTCTCGGTAAACCATTCGGACTGTTTGATTGCGTCGAGCGCTGTAGCGGGGTTCTTCGCCCAAAGAACCAGAGCGAGGCTTTCCTCGGCTCGACTGCAGGTGACATAAAGTAGCCTTAGGGTCCGATCAATAGTGGTCTCTTTTCCCCCTTCAACGTTCTCAAGATCAGTCGGGCTCAATTCCTCAGCGCCGAAGAGCTTGTCGTAGGAGAACCACGTGCCGCCAGCTTCCTCATCATCCATGATGACCATGACATGCTTGAACTCAGAGCCTTTAACGACTTGATGCGTCGCGAGTTCGGTTTCACCCCCAAGATAGGCGTGATAACGAGCAATTTCTTGCCAGGGCGTGCCGAAGAGGGCGTGCCAGCCACGCTTACGTCGGTCCTCCTTCGCTTCCTTGCTCCTTGTCTTTGGCTCTGGAGGAGGAGGCGACGAATCACCGTAGGCCTCAACTAGGCGACTATCCACTTCGAAGAGGCTGGCTTCGATGATCGGTTCCAAGACTTCTCGCACGGTTATTCCGGGCTTGGTGGCGGCGGATGCGAACCTCATAACTGCAGCGTGAGCTTTGTCCAGCGCGGCCTGACGCTCGGCGCGAGATTCCGGGACCTTTGCAAGTGCGCCGTGCCTACGCAACACATCCATGACGGCGAACTCGTTCACTGAACCATCAGGCTGCAGACATTCTGCAAGTTCAACCATTGGGCCGAGGAGCGGCCTCACCATAGTGGGCCCCGTCCGCTCGCCATTGCTCTTAGGCACTGCGGCATCCTTGTCCAGCAGCTCCATCGCGCGGTATGCCTCGTAAAAATTGCCTCGTTTGGCGGCAAGTTTGTGTTCAAGGGCGAGGGTTTTGTAGCCACTCCCACGCTCTTGCCAGGCGGATAAGGCAGTTTCGGCCGACATGGCCAACGCGCATTCCGTTTCCCTCCGGATCTTTTCGGCGGAATCGGTCTTAGCATCGCCGACAAAGATTCGAACGGTTCCACCGTTTTTCTCTGTCCTAGGGTGCTGGGGGACACCAGTCTTGGGCTGAGTACGGCCCTCGATGTCCGAGTCCCAAATCTTGTTAATGAGTTCAACAATGCGCTTTTGGCTACGATGATTCATCTGCAATGCAGGGCGCGCCCAATCTTCCGGCACGTGTGACGGTAAGTCGTGGTGACCGTCAGGGTAGATTCGCTGCCGATGATCCCCGAGGAGCCCCAATGTGATGCGATCCGGACGGTTTTTGGAGAGTTCAAATAGTGCATCAAGTACTCCCTTCATCGTGTCCTGGGATTCATCAATAAGGATGAGGGGGTGACGGTCTTCTAGGATGCGCTGCAGCGTTGGGCGTTTAACAATTAGCCATGCGGTCACGTCCAGGACGTTGGTGTGCGATAGCGCCCCCGGACCGAATGTGTTTCTGTCCGGGCTATACCTAAATTCATCAGTCTTTCGTAATTCCTCCGCCTCTGCCTCGATCTCCGCATACTTCCGCCGGTCGGTGTCGGACTCGCCCCTTTTCTTACCCATCGCATGGGCCTTGGCAGCCACAAGATCTTCGGCATTGAACGCAAGCAAGGCTTCCCGGATGTCATCATCAAAGCCCTGGATGAGTTCCCAGCAAAAGGAATGGATGGTCGATACTTCGGTCAGGTAATTTTCGCCGAGACGACCGTTGACGACGGCGGTCGCGTTTTTGGTGTAGGTGATAACACGCACCGACTGTCCACGAGACCTAAGTCGTTCGGCATAGTGAGCCCCCGCTTCATGCTTTATCACTCCAGTAACTCGACGCAAAACCTCAATTAGCGTGCGAGTCTTTCCGGACCCTGCGCCAGCGAAGAGAAAGAAACTCCGAGGCGGGGTTGTCGTGATGTAGCCGCAGATATCTTCGACGACATGAGCGTCGCGATCGTTTCCAAACGATGGCAGAGCGGTACTCAAGGGGTCTCTCCCGCAGTGACGTTGAGTTGCCCGCTCAGCCAGGTGAGCGCGTCTGTGATGTATGCGGGGCATTTCAGGTCTTGGCCAGCATTTAGCCGTTCGAACAGGGTTGCCGCGAAATCTCCTTTACTGAAGCTCCCGCGGAGCATCGCATGGAGTTCCTTGAGCAGCTCGGCGTGGTCTGGGTAGTCGAGCACAAGACCTATCACCTTTGCCAAGGTGCCGCGGTGCTTTACTTTGGCAGCGGTGATTGGGTCAACCTCCTCTTCCAACGCTTTGAACCAATCGATGTTGGAGAGAACTAGAGAGTCCTCAAACGAGCTGGGCCACTGCTCGCTGGCAGCCGCAACCGGAAGCTGCCACGCGAAGCGGACTTGAACGCCTGTGTCGGATGTCCACACCAGCTGGGCAGGCGTCGGCTTACCAAAAGCTTGAAACTCCGCCAGCATCGGATGCCATGAGGTCAATGTGTCATTCCCACACTCCAATTTTTCTTGGCCGGCGATGTGCACCGCTGCCCGGACTAGGCGCCCCTTATCGGTTCGGGTTGGCAGAACCGGATCCAAGTCAGTGATAACGATCGTCGGAATCCCCAATCGCTCCACCAGGGGTTTAAGGCGGTGAGCGTGGCTACCGCCGATGTCGAGGAAAGAAACATACTTCTTGGCAAGTTTGGGGAAATCCCGCTCGATGAAAAGTGGCACCAGCATTCTCTCTGCTGTTCCTTCCACGAAGATGGCGGCGTCAGCGAAAAGCAGGTCGGTGTGTTGCACCTGAAAGTAGCGTTCGGCGAACGTCCTGGTTGGAGCGTCTTCGCCGAACGCATCGCCCAGGTTAACGACCTGCGTGCTGGGTTTTGCGCCAAGCACCGTGCTGGCCACCCGCCTCACGTACCGCAGACGCGTGAAGTTGTCTCCATGAGCCAGATGGCTCGAGTGCGTGCTGATCAGCAGCTGACTGCGGAGGTAGCTATGCACCTGCTCCTTTGGACGAATGAGCTCGTGGGCGTTCTTCGAAAAATTTCGTTGAACCTGAACGTGCAAATGGGCCTCAGGTTCTTCAACCATCACGAGGTGAACTGCCGCCGGACTGCCCTGCGGCGGATTGAGGCGTGCGGCGCGGAATGACACGAGCATGAAGCTCAGCGACTGCAGATTCTGATAGCCGAGGCCAATAGAGTGTTCAGGCAAGGACTCATCAACAGCAGTTTTGTCCAGGAGGTACTGTACGGCCGTGCTGTGAGCAAGAAGGTCTGCGGTCTGGATTCTTGTACGAAAATGGAACTGGTGAGGGTCATGCAGGCCTGGGTAACCCAGAATCTCCACGTCCTCCATCGCTGGCTTTAACGCCTTGTAGATAGATTTGTCGAGGTCTGCTTGTGCATTAGCAACGGCCTTGACCAAGTCTTCTCGATGTCCGTGACCGGATGGGGCTACGTTCAAGTGTTGCCGAGCGAACTTCATGAGTTGGCTTGAGAACAATCCGGGCCGAGAACTTGCGGACTCTGACCGCATTTCGTCTTCTTCGGCACCGAGTCCTCGTTGAGCCGGTACAAAATCCACACGAATGAGCTTGCGCAGATGCTGCAACTCGATCGGTTGTGATCCAAGTGGCAGCTCCTGCAAGTCACGGCGCGATTTATCGGCCAAGGGGCCCTTCACGGGGTCGAGACGGTAAGCGGCTATGCGTCGCAGATCCGCAGAATGTCTAAGCCAGTAGTCAAGCAGATCTATCGGCCAGGCATGGCCATCCTTCGGAAGCTCTCGGACCGGGGCGCGCGCCTCACGGTAGCGCCAAGCCAGATTGCGAAGTTCGTTCGCGTCTGCAACAGGTTCGAGCCGTACCCGTACACCAACTGCGCCACCCGACCACTTCAGCGAGGTGATGAACGGCGCAACATGGCTGTACGCCCCCTCCTTAGCGTCGAACCAAAGATCAATGAAGGGCATGCACGCCTGGAGTTCCTGATACTCGGCCTCCCATGATTCGGCATCCTTGGAGTCCGTCGTGGGATCCTCATCAAGTGCCTCCCAGCGGTGGCATACCTCGCGCAGCTTCGCCCACTGCGAAAGGCTAATGTCGAACGCGCGGAATCCGGGTGACTCGCTCAAGAAGTTGCGGAGGACTGTAAGAAGGGAAGTTTTGCCGCTGTTGTTGGCACCTACCAAAATGGTAGTGACCTCGTCGAGCTCAAGTCGGGTCTTGGCCAGGCGTCGAAAATTACAGACCTCAAGGCAGGCGAGCCGGATCGGTGGGGTGTCGATAGCTGCAGCTGCTTTGGGGGAAGGCCCCGCTGGGATCAAGGGTGGGCTATCGGTGAGAGAGGAAGCAGGGATCTGGTCTGTGGTCATGGTGCCTCCATGCGGCCGCCCAGTTACTGAAGATAAGGACACCTCGGCATAGTAACCAGGTGCTCAAGACATTGAGCATACTGTCACTTGGCCAGGACGGAAGATAGTTCCAGCTTCCACCTGTCACGCAAATATTTCCGCCTATCCAACAAATACCTATGGAAAAGTTGCTAACCGGGCGGTGAATCAAGCCGTTGCTGCCAAGATTTCTAAATTATGCGCAATTATGTGAAAATACATAATTTCACCGCGCGAGCTGCCTTGCGCTAAAAAGAACACACGGAACACCCTCCCAACGCAGGAATCAGGTAGGAAAATTATTGGGGAAATTGCGGCAAGCTTGGACTGCGGGTTCAGGCCAATGCCGCCCCAAGAGACTGAAGGCGGACCATATCGACGTGTCCAGAGCTGCTCACCAAGAAGGCAGCATCTCTAGTGCCTGTTCTATACCACAATCTCAGAGTAATTATGTCGGTCTAAAATAGCGGACAAACCAGCATCAACGCGTGAGCGATGAAGATCAGTCAGAAGATTGTCGTGCACATATCGGTTGACTAGATGAACATAGTATTCGAGTGTAGTTCTAACATTAGTGTGGCCCAGCATTTTCCTGAGATCTTCGTCGAGCGCTGCATCGTAAACAAAACTCCTTCCAAGTCTATTCTGGGCTTTCAACGCCTCATAAACAAAATATGTCGCACAGGTGTGCCTGAGCATTCGTGCATTGAATCGTATGGCTTTAAAATCAGTAGCGCTCTCGGAGTTCTTCGCTGCAGAAACCACCTTGCTAAAGTTATAACCAAGCATTCCATGAGTAACAACATCACCACGAGCGGAAAGAAACAAGTCGCTATTCCTTGGTGGAATGCCATGCTTAGCCTCATATAGCTTCGCTCGTTGCCGCCTTAAGGGTAAATAATACTCGCAAATAACTCTCCACAGCTTCCCTGGAAAGTCTATGGAACGCCATTTTCCCTTGGACCTAAAATAATAATAGATAGCTCCATTATCTAACCCTTCTGGGTACTCACCCTCATCATAAGGAATGAATCCATAATTTTCATTTTTCCCTCGGTAGGGCAATTGAAAAAGATCAATCGGTCTAAGCCCGGTAATTCGTATGATCGCTGCGATAATTTGATAAACAGGATCATTCATCACACCGAGAGCTATTTCATAATCAGTTTGCCTTACAAATTTCTGCATTTCTCGTTGATGCATTGCTGGTCTACCACTGGGCAGATTAAATCCCAAGGTAGTAACTTTAACCCCTGGGTTGATATGGGCCAGGAGTTTCTGGTCTTTCAGCATGTATCGGATATCAGTCCTACTGATATCCAAATAGTGTTTATAGCCCTGCCTTTCGGCCCACTGATAGAAGCTCCAGACCCTTGCCGCAATGTGATACATGGTTTTGTGAGACGGACCATCAGGAAGCGCATCCGTTGGAGATGCTATGTGAACAAGGAAGGCATCAAAAACATCCTCATCCACCAACTGCCAGTTCTGCGCACCAAATACAACTTCACCCCCTTCGATTGGGCTATCGTCCAACCACTGCAAAAACCTTCTCAGGATATTCGCATAGTTTCTTGTCGTTTCATCACTCCTTGAACGTATCTTCGAGACAGCCATCGCCCACATGGTCGGTGCTTCAAGGACGTTGTGATTATCATCAAAATAAATTCCTACGCGCGCTCGCATATAGCCAGAGTGGCTGGCCAAACCGTTTCCAAAATGAAGGATACACACAATTATTTTGGCCTCGATAAGGGGTACATCAGAAGTGACTTAGAAACATCACTTAAATACTGATTAAACTGACAAAGCGAAGCAGATAAATCAACTAACCGTAGCTCAAATTCCTCGTCATGAGTTGAACCATTCTGGGGAACACAATTATTATCCGCACTGCGCGCATATAGAACACCATGTGCTCTTAATTCGGATTCTAGGTCACGAAGCAGAGCTACTACCTGTGAATTTTGATAAATTAAGCTCCGCTTAATCCCACATGCTTCAACAAGCTTTACTCTTGAAAGCCTAGTCATATCTGCTGAACCGTATTCCGCCCAGTCTCCCAAGCGACGTCGCTCTTCAACAAACGATTGGAAACGCTTCAGACCATTCACTGATTTCATGCCAAAATGATTGAGTCGAAATTTTCGCTGAATTGTATTTCTTCGAGCCGCGCAGCCGCACCTTTAATGGATAAAATATTCAATTCAAGAGCCGCACCATTGAACTGTTTTTCGGCCCTAGAGATACAGACATCAAGGCCTATACTAAATCGAACACAGTGCACAGGCACGTTAAATTCCTTCCTAATTCTAGAAATTAACAAACTCCGAATTGAAACTGTATCACTTGCTCCACTAACATATAAGGATACACCTGGAGTAGATGGCTTGTGGTTTTCAATCCAAGATGACTTGCCGCACATTGGAAGACCGAACATTATGTAGACTGTGGTAACAAGTGAAGATCGATTTTGATTAGATAACGAGTCCAGTTTCTCCAAAAAATTCAGAATGGCCTCAGATTCTGATACTGCATTAGGCACTTCCAAAATAATTTTTGAAGTAATAATTCCTGATACCGCAGGAGTTAATGATTCAGCAAGAGCCGCCTTGAGATCTGCACGCAAAATTGCGTTCTGATTCTTCTGATGAGTTAGCTCTTGAAGGACCTTAGCCTTCTCAACTTGCTTAGCTGGCTTTTCACTAGCCAACGCAAAGTAATATTGCACCCTCTCGATCAACTGATTATATGTGGTGTTAGCTCTCTCCCTTAGTAGGGATAACTGCTCCTCCAACTCTTTCAGTCGATGATGTATTTCTTGAGAGTTTTTGAGTGGTTGTTCGAAAACCACACTTGAATCCTCTACATCCCCCCCCGAATGAACTGTTCTTTTTATGACTTCCCTGACCTTCACCCAGTCAGGATCATGCTTTTGATTGATTGTTGCCCGAGCGACACCAGATAATTTAGCAACCTCCATCACGGATATTTTTTTTCGGCCGCCTCTGTGGAGCGCTGAAATAGTCCCATATACCCGGTTGAGCAGTTCTTGCTTAGCCATTCGCTACCTGCTTAAGGAAATTATGTGCCTCATCCCCTACAACCTCGTGAAGCCTCTTAAAAGCTTCAGCGATTCGTTTCTGCGAATACTCCTTCTGAGTCGCTCCACAGTACCTATGCTTAATCATATTATCGTGGAAAATTATCTCATTCTTTAATGATGGAACATTAGCCTCGACAAATGCAGCATATCTACAATTATATGGGTCACACGCAAACAAATTTGGATGAAGCCTCGACCCAGGGCTATCATTCTTAGCATCACAAGGTGACTCGCTGGTAAGTCCTGGCGTTCGCAAACAGATTGCAAGATTCGTTCTATGCAAAAGCTTCACACCTTCATCAAGCAAAGATGCGACATACTGACTTAAGCTTTCTTTCCCCGCGTTTTGCAATTTAGCCCTGAGTATTGGAGAAGAATTAGCAGTCTTGGCCAACCTTTTCCCGCCAATGCCCCCAATTTGACCAGAAATGACTCCTTGCAAAACTTCGACAAGAATCTCCGTATTTTCCTCAATCAAGGTAGCTTTGACTTCATCGTTCACGCCAGGTAAAGAAAGGATGTACTTTAGCGTCATTTTTAAGCTACGGTGAGAAAAAAGGCGTTTAATAATTTCTAGATTACGCGAGTCTTGATGAATTATATAAAGGGCTAGAGACTTCCGAAAACGATGTGGGTGTACTCTATATTGAATACCTAGGTTGCCTGCCACTCGATTGCAAGATCGCTCAATCCCAGTGGTCTGCGGAATGTTTCCAAAACTGAACTTTGGTATCTTGGCAAACAGATAGTCGTGCTTACCATAAGCACGAGCATCACGTCCCATTTCTACTACGACTTCAATTGCGTCCGCAGCAATTTTCGGAATAGGTATTGTTTTAATATCGCCCTGTGAAGAAATCGAAGTTTTGAAAACAGTATAAGTAAGCCAATATCCATCAGCCTTAAATGAAAGACAATCCACCTTAAGTCCAATGACCTCTGATCGACGCATGCCAGTCAGACAAAGAAGAAGTACGATACACGCATCTATCAGAGCTACAACGACGCTAATTACAGCTGCTTGATTTAAATACTGCCCCTCATCATTCTCATGCGTTCTTTCTTTGATTACTATTCCCCACCAGGGCATACCGTTATCTAGCAACTTTGGCTTATAATCCCTAAATCTTTCAACCCCCTCAACGGACGCCGTTGAAACACCAAAATTAATCGCGGCAAGCTTTTCGGGAGTCTCAAAAGCGCCTACTATCGTTGGTGCAAAGTTTTTATACAACCATAGGACATCAGCGCTATAGTTTTCAACAAATCCCACGCAGTATTTAAATATTTCTGCATAGTCATCGAGCGGAATTGGTTCGAAAGGTCGAGAGGACTCGTCGTATTCTCTTCTATATTTGGCGACAAGATCTTTAGTTACGTATGAATCGTATAGTGAGTACTCTGGCGGAAGCATACCCATCGATGACATGCCCTGCCAGAAGGACATTAAGTAACAGAACTCCCACTTAATTCCAGAGGTGGGAAGCGACTCTATATAGTGCTCCACACTCGACTTGGCCAAATCATTCACCGTCCTATAATCTGGTGAATTATCAGAACCTAAATATAGACCCTCGGCATGAAACAACCCGACAAGTCTTAATACTTTAGTTTTATCTGTCTCTAGAGATGTATAAGCATTAACACGACCATGAATTCCGAAATGCGGTACACGGTAAAATAGCAGCGCCCTAGCAATATTCACCCAATGTTCGTGCCCTACGCCACAAACATTCACACCATACATATTATCATAATCAAAATTGATTCGTATGGGGTATCCATAGGGTGAGGGGTAATCCCCAAAATCCCAAACCGGATCGCCGAAAGAGCTTCTAGGACTTACCCTAATATAACTCCACTCGCTCTTATCTATTTTTGAAAGATTGAGTATATTTACATTATCGAAAATGAGCCCAAGTGAAGAGTCGCCACTCAGAGCCTCATCATCTTCTTCAGCAGAGATAGGCTCTGACTCTTCCTCGTAATAACCCAGTCCACTTCTTATTTCTTCTAAAACTGCTTTTAATTGGTCACGTGTTGGAGTTGTCATGAGAGCCCTATCATTGTCAATGGCAGTGCATAGCAGTGATGTTTCGATTGATCTATTGCCTCCGCAATCTCAATCGGGTCCCCCCAGCCCTCTATAACCCCCTTCCACCCTAAATACTCAGCCCGATAGCTTTTCTCCCATTCTAAGGGATTTAACCGCTCCCTCAGACCGTCAAGGTCGGAAATTCTTCTTGCAATAAAAGGTAATGCTTCTTTGAAGATCACACACTGTGAGCATAACGGACAACGATTGAAGTAGTTGCACGGCGTATCCGTCCTAAGAAAACTTTCAGCGCCTGGCCAATCTGGTCGCCTTGAGTTTAGACAACTTGCAATGAATGTCTGACCTTCCGGAGAAAGCAACTGTATTACCGCATCTTCAGAAGAATTCAGCCTACCGACTAATGGTGCAACAACTGACCTTAGTTCTTCTTTGCTACCGCAACGTAGAGTGGCTTCACGCAGCTCAACCAAAGACACATCTGTAAGAAGATTTGCTGAGTAACTTCTAAAATCTTCTTCATGTTTTCTCTGAATCTTCCTTAGACGACCATTTAATATTTCTGCCGCCCCCCAGTCACTATCATAATGATTTACTGTGGTATCGAGATTCGAATGCCCCATCATTGCCGAAACCTCGTCAATATCTAAACCCTGTTCTCTCCGTCGAGTTTCATAGGTAGTTCGAAGACGTTTCGTTTCAATTCTGGGGGACTTGGTATCCGTATCCAATTTTATGCCGTGGCGAAGTAGAAACTCCGTTGAAGCGTGCCCAAAATTCGTAGTGGTTACGGGCGCGCATAAGCGACCAAACTTATTCCAAAGATTCTTCGAAATGACACACTGGAATAATTTACCCTTTAAATAATGAGGCGACGACAAATGCTTGGTTACTTCAGCGGCAACAAAGCGCAAGACCTGATACGCGCCAAACTTATCTCGCTTGTTTGATCTATGCATTTGGCTTTTGTCGGACCGTCCCTTGTACCCATAAATAATCACATAGTCATCATCCAGAAGGTCCTCCTCAATGTGGTCGTCTAGGTTATCGCTTATCGATACCACAACCTCAAAGTTCCAGCCCGTCTGCAACATCACGAAGAGAAAGAATGGGAATATAGTTCCCATTGTGAAAGCTACTCTGCTGAAGTATGCCATTTGACCTACTTCATAGGGTAGGTGCTCTGGCCCGACCCTCATATACATCAAGGCCGACCGTAATCTTTTTTCCAGCGTAGAATATTTTTTGTTTGTTCCGTGAGCGGTGTTTTTACTCCACTCAGAGGAAAAGAGATGTCCAGCTTCCTCGAAGCTCACTTGCATAGGCCAATCAGGATAAAGTCTTCCTACATTTGCAGTTGCAATTCGCCCAGATTCTTCTCGATCACAGCCATACACCATCCCCCGTTCACTGACCTCAGTACCAACTACAGGGCGACCTTTAGCCGCCAGTTCATGGGCGCGGGCTCGGTAAATGCCCAGAAACTTCTCTATACTTATTCCATTTTCCCGTATGTAATATTTAACATCTCCAGTGATGCGTATGACCCACTCAAACCCCTTAACATGTGTCGCCTTGATCGACCCATTGGATCTTTTGGCCTGCTCATTCATAACTAGATCAAACATCAAGTTTTCTAATGAAAGATCGTATTCCAGCATTGGTTGCCCGTCTTTCACTAGACCTTTGTAACTCTCCATCCACTTCATAATAAACTTAATATCAACCAGGCATCCCTCTACAAGCTTATTATGAATCTCCCTGCTATATCCTTCTGTTACTTGCTCGTTCATCGCCGGTCCAAGTGGCCATTGAAACTCTTTGCCGACCCAGCCCTGCCCTTTATATTTATTTTTCAACGAGATGAATATATTTTTTAATGCACCGTATCTTTTTCTATTTACGGTGCGGCCTGGATACGAACGAATTAAAAATGACCTAAAATTCATGCATACCTGCCCATCGACATCAGCAACACCTTTGACTGATTTATTGATCGGCTCAGCGCTATTTAGAAACAGCACAAACTCTTGGATTGAGTAATAGATGTCTTGATGGGATTGATACGTGATCAATCTTTTTGCGGCATGGAGCTGCGCACCTATGAGTAACTGCTGAACAATTAATTTATGGTGCGGATACTCATTGACAAAATCGGTGAAGTCACGGACGAAGTCCTTGGTGCCAGTGGTCTTGTTTCGGACAAGCAACCCTTGAGCTGAAACATCCACTTGTCCCCTTGCAGTGCTTCTTTTTTGGATTGCTTGGGGGGTGTTTTCTGGCAGCTTGCGCTGGAGGAGCGGTCGTTCACTCGACTCAAGGGCAGACTTGGAGAAGGGTTTGCGTGGCATCTGACCTCCAATTGGATTGGGTCTTTAGCCAGCAATATCAAGCATCACTAGACAGTCTGGCCATACATTTTTGTTTCGACGATAACATGCTCGCAGCCGCGATACGGGTTGATCGCCCGGTCAAACGGGATATCCGGCGAGCTGTTGCGGGTAATGATGGTTTTCGCGGTTTCGATACGGACTTCGGTGCCCTGGGTCTGTGGCACTTCCTGATACCAACCGTCGTCTTCCGCCACGCTGACGGTGGGCGCAAAACGGTTGTGCAGGTTGGTGGCCGTGCCGCGCCCGCGAGGCGGCAAAGGGACATTCATAGTCAGACCTCATAAACTGTATCCATATACAGTATTCGAGAAGATCGCTTTTCACCAGCACCACTGGGCGGCGCGGTCTAGCATCGACCTTCGCACGAACGGAATGACACCTTCCTACATGTAACCAAACAAGAAATAAATCGCGACATATGTGACATGGATAAAGTTATTAACACATCGCTATGATCACAACTTAACTCATTACCACCTACAGGATATTTATGTCTCAGGATGAACTACGCTTTACATGCGAAGACTTTGAAAAAGATAACAGCCCGGAAGTATTAATGGCGCGCTTTACCGACGGTAAACTGTCCTACGCCATGTATGCCTCTTCCTCCAACAGGGACGGGCACTACGACACCACCTCCACCACCACCGACCTGGATAACGACGGCGACTTCGATGAACAGGACAAGACCATCTTCCTGAACATGGCGAATAGCTTTGTAAAAACCTGCGCCCCTCGATAATTGATCGGCTAGTTGCCAGGCTTATATATAAAACTATAAACCTGGCAACTGACACTACTTCTCTGAAGTTTGATCAGCTTCGGTAGTTACTGCATCTTTTCGCAAGTCTTTCACTTGCGAAGCCTTTACAGGCTCTCCCTTATTACCCCAACTGTCCCGAACGAAACTGACGACATCCGCCACTTCCTGATCCGACAGCCGCCAGGCAAACGCCGGCATGGTGAAGGTCGAAGGTGCCGTATGCGTCGCCGGCAACGTGCCGCCGTTCAACACGATGTTGATCAGCGACGTCGCATCCGCCGTCTGTAGCACCGGGTTGCCCGCCAGCGCCGGGAACACGCGGGTGTAGCCGTGGCCGTCGGTACGGTGGCACGCCGCGCAGTTGTCGATGTACACCGAGGCCCCCGGCTTGCTGTCATCGCCCTTCCACAGCGCGTCGGCGACTTGTTTGTCGTACTGGTGCGGCTGGTCCTTGGGATCCACCGCCGGCAGGGTCTTGAGGTAACGGGCGATAGCCGTCAGGTCCTCTTCCGACATGTACTGCATGCTGTGGACCACAACGTCGCTCATGCCGCCAAACACCGCACTGCGATCACTGCGCCCGGTCTTGAGGAATTGCACCAGTTGCTCCTCGCTCCAGCTACCCAGGCCGTCCTTGTGGTCGCCCCGCAGGCTCTTGGCAATCCAGCCTTCCAGCGGCGCACTGCCGGACAGGAAAGCGCTGCCATCCGACGCACTCAGGGATTTTTCCTGCATGGTCAGGGCCCGTGGCGTATGGCAGGCACCGCAGTGGCCAAGGCCCTCTACCAGATAAGCGCCACGGCTGATCACCGGATCGGCGCCCGCCTGGGCCTGGTAGTCCTCGACCTTGGGGGCGAACATCCAGCGCCACCCGGCCAACGGCCAACGCATGCTCAACGGCCAGGGAATGTCGCTGTCCTTGTTCACCTGCGCCACCGGCTCCACGCCCTTCATGAAGTACGCGTACAGCGCCTGCATGTCGCTTTCGCTGACCCGCGCGTAAGACGGGTAGGGCATCGCCGGGTAAAGCGTACTACCGTTCTTGGCGACGCCATGGCGCACGGCCTGGTCGAAGTCTTCGAAGCTGTAGTCGCCCAGGCCGGTTTTATCCGGGGTGATGTTGGTGGAGTAGATGGTGCCGATCGGGGTTTCCATCGGCAGGCCACCGGCGAACGGTTTTCCGCCCTTGGCGGTGTGGCAGGCCACGCAGTCACCGGCGCGCGCCAGGTATTCACCCTGTTTGACCAGATCGGTTTCAGCCGCACTCACCGAGCAGTTGCTGAACAAAGCCAGGGACGCGATAACAAATGCTTTCATGGTCATCGCTCCTTATGCCTGAACCAGTGGGCCGGGGTTTTTCAGGTACTGCTCGCGAATTGCCCGCGCCGACCAGTAGGTCAATGCCGCCACCAGGCCCGTAGGGTTGTAGCCCAAGCCTTGTGGGAACGCGGAAGCGCCCGGGACAAACACGTTGTGTACGTCCCAGCACTGCAGGTAGCGGTTCAAGGCACTGGTTTTCGGGTCGGTGCCCATGATCGCGCCACCGTTGAGGTGGGTGGTCTGGTAAGACGCGGTGTTGAAGTGCTCGCCCACCTTTTTGCCCAGCAAGGCAATCGCCTTGGGGTTCATCGCTTCGGCGATCTTGCTCATTTTTTCGACCATGAAGCGGTTCATCTTGATGTCGTTTTCCTGCCAGTCGAAGGTCATGCGCAGCAGCGGCAGGCCGTAGGCATCGCGGTAAACCGGGTCCAGGTCGAGGTAGTTGCCACGGTAGGATTGGTGGGCGCCATGGGCATCCATCGACACCTGATGGGTGTAGTAATCAGCCGTGGCGCGCTTCCACGCGCTGCCCCAGGCCGGCGTGCCCGGCGGGTTGGAGGTACCCGCAATCGGCCGGCTGCCCGCCTGGTTGACCCACATCGGCGAGCCGCCCACAAAGCCGTGAGGCCCATGGTCGAAGTTGTCGGCGTTGAAGTCATCGACCGCCACGCCATTGCCGCCGGCACCGATAAAGTTGTTGGTGTGCACGTCCTTGTCGAAGAACGCCTTGATGGTGGCCATGTTCTGGTAGGCGAAGTTGCGGCCCACCACGCCCTCACCGGAGATCGGGTCGTAGGGTTTGCCGATGCCCGACAGCAGCATCAGGCGCACGTTGTTGAACTGGAAGGAACCGAGGATCACCAGGTCCGCCGGCTGCTCGCATTCCCGCCCCTGGGCGTCGACATACGTCACGCCGGTCGCCTTGCTCCTGGTGCTGTCGAGATTGACCTTCAGCACGTGGGAATTGGGCCGCAGTTCGAACTTGGGTTCCTGGCGCAAGGCCGGCAGGATGTTCACGTTCGGCGAAGCCTTGGAATACATGTAGCAGACATAACCGCTGCAGAAGCCGCAGAAGTTGCACGGGCCCATCTGGGCGCCGTAAGGGTTGGTGTACGGCCCCGATGTATTCGCGGAAGGCAGGTTGTAGGGCTTGTACCCCACGGCCGTGGCGGCCTTCTGGAACAGCTGTGCGGAGACTGTGTTCTTCTGCGATTCCAGCGGGAAGTGATTGGAGCGATCCGGCGCATAAGGGTTGCCGCCCTTGCCTTCGCCCACCAACTGGCCCTTCACCGTCCAGGCTTGCCCGGAGGTGCCGAAGACTTTTTCGGCATAGTCGAAGAATGGTTCCAGCTCTTCATAGCTGACGCCGAAATCCTGGATGGTCATGTCCTTGGGAATGAAGTTTTTCCCGTAGCGCTCTTCGTAATGGCTGCGCATGCGCAACTCGATCGGGTCCACCCGAAAGTGCACGCCGGACCAGTGCAGGCCTGCACCGCCGACACCGTTGCCAGGCAGGAAAGCGCCCAGTTGGCGGTTGGGCATCGCCACGTCATTCACGCTATGGCGAATGGTCACGGTTTCCTTGGAGATGTCCTGGAAGAGCTTTTTACGCACGCTGTAGGTCAGTTCGTCGATGACCTGGGGATAGTTGCCGTCCGGGTAGGTGTCCTGCATCGGGCCGCGCTCCAGCGCTACCACGTTGAGGCCAGCTTCCGTCAGCTCCTTGGCCATGATCGCGCCGGTCCAGCCAAAGCCGACAATCACTGCATCCACTTTCTTCATGATGGTCGCCACGTTTACGCCCTCTCGCCACGGATCGAAACAGCCGGGAAGGGGTATTGCTCGTTGCGTTCAACCCAATCCATGAAATCGGCGCGGGCGCCGGGGAAGCCGATCATGGTCCAGCCGACCATGCCTTTGTTGCCACCGTGGACCGGGTCGCAAAAGAACCCTTCCTTGGTGTTTTGCAGCAACAGATTGAAGAAAATCTTCGGCGGGACGCTGTCGAACTGCGCGTCGCCGGCCTCCAGGCGCTGCAACAACTTTTCCTGGGTAGCGCTGTCTTGCTCGGCAAATAGCTTACCGTTCATCGCTTTCGACCAGGCATCCGTGGCAGCGATGCCCAGGCGATAGATCTCCTTGGGCACCAATTTGCTCTGCCAGCCCATTTCAGGCGGCGCGTCGGCATTGAACGGGCCTTGCATGAACCACAGGGCACCCGCCGCGTACGGCGTGTTCATCTGACGGTCGATGTATTCCGGCGCGCCGGCTTCCAGGGCGCCTGGGCCCTGGTCGTCCGCCGGGATCAGGCGCGCAACGGCCGCGTTGATAAAGGCCCATTCCTCGGCAGTGAAATAGCTCGGCTCATAGGCCTTGCTGCTGACGGGCGCCTTCTCCGGGCTGGCTTGAGCCGGTTCGGGAACCGCCATCAGCATCGAACCGCCCAGGCCCGTGCTGGCGACAGTGACCACGGGGATCAAGGTCAAGGATTTGCGTAAAAACTCACGCCGGGGGTTGTCTTGATCTTGATCAGACATGGTGGCACCTCATCATGTGGTCACGGATTTATCAGCCGCTTCGAGGAACGACTTATAGTTTTGGCAGTAAATGGGATCCAAAGGACCCAAGGGGATAGAACACAGCAGCAATCAATAGTTACAAAGGATAGCAGGCTAAGGATTGGGGAAAATCGTTTCAGCGCGAAAAAATCTGCCCGGAGCCGGCTTATTCACGATTCTTTGACGAGTACCTCACACGGCATTGACCCCCTGTAGGCGAATCTGGGCCCCATCAGCCCCTTCCCTATTCGGTTACATCGCGCATGTTCAAGAATCAATTGCTGCCTGCCGTCAGCCTCGTGTTCATGGCGCTGTTCACCACCGCACCGTCCCAGGCCGAAGAGCTCACGCCCATTCGTTCGTTGGAATGGGCCCAGCCGGTGGGCAATCAATACAACCTGTATCAAATGACGCCCACGCTCTATCGCAGCGCGCTGCCGGATAGCGGTGCTGTTCCTGTATTGGAAAAGCTCAAGATCGGTACGGTGATCAACTTTCTGCCCGAGTCCGATGCCAAGTGGCTGAAATCACCCGGTATCAACCAAGTGCAATTGTCTTATCGCACCAACCATGTCGATGACGCCGATGTGCTCGCAGCGTTGCGTGCGATTCAGGATGCCGAAGCCAACGGCCCGGTGCTGATGCACTGCAAACACGGCTCCGACCGCACGGGCCTGATGGCGGCGATGTATCGGGTGGTGATTCAGGGATGGAGCAAGGAAGACGCGCTGAACGAAATGACCTTGGGCGGCTTCGGCGCCAGTAGCGGCTTCAAGGACGGCGTTCGCTACATGATGAAGGCGGATGTCGACAAGTTACGCACTGCACTGGCCAACGGCGAGTGCAGCACCAGCGCCTTTGCGCTGTGCTCGATGAAAAGCTGGCTGAATACCGCGGACAACGCCAAAGACCCGGCCGAGGAAAAAACCGCCTGGGTGGTCGCTCCCTGAGCCATCAACCCAGGGAGCGCTTCTCGGTCAGTCTTTTTTCAGCTTCGGATTAGGGAAGAACTGCACCGCCTGCACCTTGGGGTCCGGTGCTTTCAACGCCGACGTATTGACCCGCGTACCCAATTCCTTGGGCACTGACAGACCTTGTTCATTCAGCGTGTCGGAATAGCCGCAAGCCACGCATTCGCGGTGCGGAACATCGTCCTCGCTCCACATCATCAACTTGTCCGGCTCGCTGCACGCCGGGCAGACTGCCCCGGCGATAAAGCGTTTTTTGGTTTTCACAGGTGCTTCACTCATGCTGCCGCGTCCTCACTCAGGCCGCTGTGGCGCAAGAGTGCGTCAATCGACGGCGCCCGTCCGCGGAAATCGACGAACAGCACCATCGGTGCCTGGGAACCGCCACGGGCCAGGATCGCCTCGCGGAACGCCCGGCCAGTCTCGGCATTGAGCACGCCATCTTCTTCGAACTTGGAGAAGGCATCGGCCGACAGCACTTCCGCCCACTTGTAGCTGTAGTAACCCGCAGCGTAACCGCCAGCGAAGATATGCGCGAAGCTGTTGGGGAAGCGGTTGTAGGCGGGCGGACGCATCACCGACACCTCATCACGCACGCCTTCCAGCACCTGCAGCACGCTGCGGCCATCGCCATGGGTAGCGTGCAGCTCAAAGTCGAACAGCGAGAACTCCAACTGGCGAACCATCATCAGGCCGGACTGGAAGTTCTTCGCCGCGAGCATTTTTTCCAGCAGGTCCTGTGGCAGCGGCTCACCGGTTTCATAGTGACCGGAAATCAGCGCCAGGCCTTCCGGCTCCCAGCACCAGTTTTCCATGAACTGGCTCGGCAACTCCACCGCATCCCAGGCCACGCCGTTGATGCCGGACACGCCGGCGTGTTCGACACGGGTCAACAGGTGGTGCAGGCCGTGGCCGAATTCGTGGAACAGCGTGGTCACTTCATTGTGGGTCAGCAGGGCAGGCTTGCCGCTGTCGGCCGGGGTGAAGTTGCACACCAGGTTGGCCACCGGGCTTTGCAGCACGCCATCAACCGTGCGGCGACGGTCACGGGCGCCGTCCATCCAGGCACCCCCACGCTTGTTGGCGCGGGCATACAGGTCGAAGAAGAAGCGGCCGACGTGCTGGCCGTTTTCCTTGATTTCGAACAGGCGAACATCCGGGTGCCAGGTGTCGAAGCCTTTCTGCTCGGCGATCTCGATGCCATACAGGCGTTGCACGATGGCGAACAGACCGCTGAGTACCTTGTCGATCGGGAAGTAGGCGCGCAGGGCTTCCTGGGAAACGCTGTAACGCTGCTCACGCAGTTTTTCGCCGTAGAAACCGCTGTCCCAGCTTTGCAGGTCCGCGCAGCCTTGTTCCGCGGCATAGGCCTTGAGCTGTTGCAGGTCCTGGGTGGCAAACGGCTTGCTGCGCTTGGCCAGGTCACGCAGGAAGCTCAGCACCTGGTCGCTGGACTCGGCCATTTTGGTGGCCAGGCTCAGCTCGGAGAACGAGGCGAAGCCCAGCAGTTGCGCCAGCTCCTGACGCAGGTCGAGGATCTGTTCCATGACCGGGCCATTATCATTCTGACCGGCATTCGGGCCTTGGTCCGACGCGCGGGTGCAGTAGGCTGCGTAGATTTCTTCACGCAGGGCGCGGTCGTGGGCGTAGGTCATCACCGCGTAGTAGCTTGGGAATTCCAGGGTGATCAGCCAGCCGTCGAGGCCCTTGGCCTGGGCAGCCGCAGCCATTTGCGCCTTGGAGGAATCGGTCAGGCCGGCGAGGGTTGCTTCGTCAGTGACGTGCTTGGTCCAGGCCTGGGTGGCATCGAGCAATTGGTTGGAGAACTTGCTGCCCAGTTCGGAGAGCTTGCTCTGCACTTCGGCATAACGCTTTTGCTGTTCAGGCGGCAAATCGATACCCGACAGACGGAAGTCCCGCAGGGAGTGTTCCAGGATGGTTTTTTGCGCCACGTCGAAGCCGGCGGCTTCCGGGCTGTTGGCCAGGGCGTCGAAGGCCTGGAACAACTCGCGGTTCTGGCCCATCTCGGTGGAGTAGGCGCTCAGTGCCGGCAGGCACGCCTCGTAGGCTTCCCGCAGTTCGGCGCTGTTGCACACGGCATTCAGGTGGCTGACCGGGCTCCAGGCGGCACCCAGGCGGTCATTGAGTTCGTCCATGGCCAGGACCAGCCCGGCCCAGGTCGGATTTTTACCCTGGCTTTGCAGGATGCCTTCGATGGCGACGCGGTTGTCGGCGAGGATCTGTTCAATGGCCGGCTGTACGTGCTCGGCACGGATCGCCGAGAACGGCGGCAGGTCGTAGGACTGCAGAAGAGGGTTGTTCGCGCTCACGGTTGGCACCTTGGCTGAAGAAACATGTAAGAACAAAGATGGGGCCATCTTAATTACAATCAACGCCCACCGCAGCTATCAGCAGAAGAGAGAGAGCCTATCGTGACCCTTCGCACCTACCAGAATCACACGCCGGCCCTGGCCGCCGGGGCTTTCGTCGATGCATCGGCGGTGGTGATCGGCGACGTCGAAATCGGCACCGACAGCTCGGTATGGCCGCTGACGGTGATTCGCGGCGACATGCACCGCATCCGCATCGGTGCGCGCACCAGCGTGCAGGACGGCTGCGTGCTGCACATTACCCACGCAGGCCCCTTCAATCCTGATGGTTTCCCGCTGCTGATCGGCGACGATGTGACCATTGCCCACAAGGTCATGCTGCATGGCTGCACGGTAGGCAGCCGGATCCTGATCGGCATGGGCAGCATTGTGATGGACGGCGCCGTGGTGGAAGACGAGGTGATCATCGGCGCCGGCAGCCTGGTGCCGCCGGGCAAGAAACTTGAGAGCGGTTTTTTGTATGTTGGCAGCCCGGTTAAACAAATCCGCCCGCTGATTGACAAGGAACGGGCATTTTTCACCTACAGCGCCGCGAACTACGTAAAGCTCAAAGACCTGCACCTGGCCGAAGGCTTCGACCAATGACAAGGACACCCATGCATTACCAGACCGTTTTGTTCGACCTCGATGGCACCCTCACCGACCCGCGCGAAGGCATCACCCGCTCGATCCAGTTCGCCCTCGCCAAACTGGGGATCGATGAGCCGGACCTGACCAAACTTGAGCACTTTATCGGCCCGCCGCTGCTGCAAGCGTTCATGCAGTTTTATGGCTTCGACGAAGCCAAGGCCTGGGAGGCGGTGAATTTCTACCGCGAGCGCTTCAAGGTCACCGGCCTGTACGAAAACCGCGTGTTCGACGGCGTGATGCCGCTGCTTGAGGAATTGAATGGCCAGGGCCGCCAGCTGTATGTAGCCACGTCCAAGCCTTGGGTATTTGCCCGGGAAATCGCCCGGCATTTTGATTTCGCCAAGCACTTCAAGATGATCTACGGCAGCGAGCTGGACGGCACGCGCACCAACAAGGTCGAGTTGATCGCCCACCTGATGGCGCAAGAAAGCCTGGACCCGGCCAGCACCTTGATGATTGGCGACCGCAAGCACGACCTGATCGGGGCCCGCAGCAATGGGCTGGATTCGGCGGCGGTGGGTTATGGGTTTGGCAGCCGTGAAGAGCTGAGTGCCGAGGCGCCGACCTGGCATTTCGAAACGTTGGCCGAGATGCATCAGGCGTTTTTGCAACGGCCTTGAATGCGCTATCGCAGGCAAGCCAGCTCCCACATTTGATCACGGTCGGCCAAGACAACTCAGTCAAATGTGGGAGCCGGGCTTGCCCGCGATGAGGCCCTACCGGCCAACCACTTGCCCGGATCCCTCCAACGCCCTCAGGGCCGCCTTGCGCTGATCCACCGGCAACCCGCCCAGCTTCTCCACCGCGACAAAAAACCTCGCCCAATCCCCGCCTTCCTGCCGGAACAACGCGGCAAACGCCGGCACCCACTGGTCATACAGCCCAAACGGCAACAGCCTTGCGTTGTTCATCGGCAGGTTGACCCAGGCGTCATAACGCTTGTCGCCACCCCACTGGCTATCGCGCATGTGCCGGTAGTCACGGCGCAGGCGCTCGAATTCAGCGGCCTTGGCCTGGCGCATGGCATCTGCCGCCAGCGGCTGCGCATACAACTGCTCCAGGCGTTTGCGGGTATCGAGCACCAGCCGGGTGAACTGGTCGCGCTGTTTCAGCGCCGACTCGCTGGCAGGCGGCAAGCCTTGGGCGGCGCGCCATTGCCGGGTACCTTCCTGCTCGACGAAGGTGGCGTACGACTCGTTGAACTCGGTGTCGTCCTTCACATAAAACCGCTGGTGCGCCAGCTCATGAAAAATCAGCGTGGCCAGGCGCTCGTCCCCCCAGCTCATCATCGAACTCATGATCGGGTCGTTGAACCAGCCGAGGGTGGAATAGGCCTCCACGCCGCCAATCGACACATCCATCCCTTGCTGCTTCAACAACGCCGCCTGGCCGCGTGCGGCGCCCTGGTTGTAGTAGCCGCGATAGGCCACGCAACCGGCAATCGGGAAGCAGTGGGTTTGCGGGGACAGGGAAAATTCAGGCGTGGCGAACACGTTCCAGACCACGTAAGGACGGCCGATATCGGCATACAGCCGGTAACTCTGGTTATCCGGCAGGTGCAGGTGTTCGCTGGCGAAGGTGCGGGCTTTCTGCGACTGCGCCAAGTGCTCGCGCAGCACCTGTGGCCGGGACGGGTCGGCGACGACCGCGGAGACCGGCTCCCGGGCACGCAGCAATTGCCATTGGCCGTCTGCCAGTTGGCTGTAATAACTGACGCTGGAACAGCCACTGAGCAACAGCAGCATCAAGCCGGGAAGCAAACGCCTGACCATTAAAACCTCTCGCCGGTAACCATCCCGCCAGACTATCTCGCCTGTGGGGAATTTTTCCATGGCGTGGCGTGTTTATACTCATAGGGAGCGTGCTGCCGAACGCAGCCGTTCAAAAAACCATTCCTACAGTTGAGTGCTTAACATGCGTCAGCTACTGCTTCCCGTCGCCGCGATTTTTCTCAGTGCCTGTGCGTCGACGCCACTACCGCCGGTTGATCCACACCAGGCCTGGGTCGACTTCGCTACCCCGACACCCGGCGCCAAGCTGGTAATGGCGCAACGCCTGGACGGGAAAAACCTGAACGACGGGCGCTTCTTCCAGGTGCCGCCTGGCAGCCATGAGCTGATGGTACGTTTTGATTTCGAGGTGCCTACCGGCGGCAGTTTCGGCGGGTTTGGCCAAACCACTGACCGTACCTGCTTCATGACCCTGCAATACGACCGTTTCGAGGCGGGCCAGCGCTATCGCCTGGAAGGGCGCTCACTGGGCTACAACCCGAATATCCGGCTGTACAACAAAGCGGGTCAATTGCTGGCCGAAGAACGTAGCGTCAACTGCATCTGATCAGTCGTTGTTCTTCTGGTAGACGATGGCTTTGGTGCCATTCTCACAGCTGCCGACAACCATGGCGCTGTCGTGCTTGTCAGCTTCTTCCTTGGTGACGATTTCGAGGGTGTAGGACGGAACGGCATTCGCCTGGATTTTGACCTCGATCTCCTTCCTGAGCTCTTCACAATCTTTTGGCGCCGCCAGCGCCGACGTGGCCAGTGCACAGCAGATAACCGCCAAGGCAATACGTTTCATGTGTGAAGCTCCCTGAATGCACGCGCACGGGTGTGCGCTGAGTCTGCAATCGGCTATTCGACCACATTTGCACCTGCAGGGGCGAGCAAGCTCACCCCTGCAAGGGGGTTGCATCAACTAACCAGCGTGCCATCCAGGGTAATGGTTGCATTCAGTACCTTGGACACGGGGCATCCTTCCTTGGCCTTTTTGCTCAGCTCATCGAACTGCGCCTGGCTGGCGCCCGGGATCTTCGCCTTGAGGGTCAGGTGCACGGCAGTAATCGCAAAGCCACCGTCCACTTGGTCCAGGGTCACTTCGGCCTGGGTGTCGATGCTGTCGGCCTTGAGCCCGGCATCGCCGAGAATCATGGAAAACGCCATGGAGAAACAACCGGCATGGGCTGCGCCGATCAGTTCTTCAGGGTTGGTGCCCTTGCCACCTTCGAAACGGGCCTTGAAGCCGTAAGGCGCTTCACGCAGAACGCCGGTTTCGGTGGAAATGGAACCCAGGCCAGTCTTCAGGTCGCCTTCCCAATGCGCGGATGCTTTTTTAACAATACTCATAGCGGTCTCCTCGAACGGTGGTTTTGCGTCAGTAAGGGTTCTGAGGATAGACGCCACGGCAAAGTTCATCTTGTCGGAGAAACCTAGCGATTAAGTAGGAAATTTCACCATCGCTATTGAATCTCGGGTATATGCCCTCATTGCATAGGACATGCACATGAAGCGGCAGGTTTTGGTTCGTCTAAGAAGCCTGCGCCCCCATTGGAGAAGCAGGCTTATGAAATCGCTGTCCGACGTAAAGTTCTCGACCCTCGACCTCGTGCCCGTGCGCGCCAACGGCAGCCCGGCGCAGTCGCTGCGCAATTCCCTGGACCTGGCCCAGCACGTGGAAAAATTCGGCTACAACCGTTTCTGGGTCGCCGAACACCACAATATGGACGGCATCGCCAGCTCGGCGACCTCGGTATTGCTGGGTTACCTGGCCGGTGGCACCTCGACGATCCGTGTCGGTTCCGGTGGCGTGATGCTGCCCAACCACGCGCCGTTGGTGATCGCCGAGCAGTTCGGCACCCTGGAAAGCCTGTACCCAGGCCGTATCGACCTGGGCCTGGGCCGCGCGCCCGGCTCCGACCAGATGACCGCCCGCGCCCTGCGCCGTGAACGTTCCGGCAGTGCCGATGATTTCCCGGAAGACGTGGCTGAACTGATGGCCTACCTCGGCCCGCGCACTCCGGACCAGCGAGTGATCGCCGTACCCGGCACCGGCACCAACGTCCCGGTATGGCTGCTGGGTTCAAGCCTGTTCAGTGCGCAACTGGCAGGCGAACGCGGTTTGCCTTACGCCTTTGCCTCACATTTCGCACCGCGCCTGATGCATGAAGCGATTCGCGTCTATCGCAACCACTTCAAGCCTTCGGCCGTGCTGGACAAGCCCTATGTGATGCTCGGCATCCCGCTGGTGGCCGCCGACACCGATGAGCAAGCCGACTACCTGGCCACCTCGGTGTACCAGCGAATTCTCGCTTTGATGCGTGGGCAAAGCCTGGTGCAGCGCCCGCCGGTCAAGACCATGGACGGCCTGTGGCTGCCCCATGAGAAAGACGCGGTCGGCAGTTTCCTCGGCCTGGCCATGGTGGGCAGCCCGCAGAAGATCCGCGCCAAGCTGGAAGTGCTGGTGGAGCAGACCGGCGCGGATGAGCTGATCTTCACCTGTGACCTGTACGAGCATGCCGACCGGATTCATTCCTACGAGCTGCTGGCGCAGGTCATGAAGGGCTGAATCCAGGAGTGAGGCGGGACGCAGAGCATCCCAGGCTTCATTCCCACGCGGAGCGAGGGATCGCAGGCATAAAAAAACCGACGCACTCGCGTCGGTTTTTTACGTCTGCAACACGGGATCACCCGCGCTTGTAGGCGATTTCCTTGGTACCGGCTTCACAGCTGCCGACAACCGTGTGGTCACTAGGTGCAGCACCTTTGTCCACGATTTCCAGGGAGTAGCCCGAAGCGCCTTTAGCGTCGATTTTCGCCGCAATCTCGCTTTTCAGCTCTTCACAAGGCTTGCCCGCCGCCAGGGCCGTGCCCGCAATGCTCAACAAACCTACCGCCAACAAAAAGTTCTTCATCCGTCACTTCCTTGGGTTGATCGAAAGGAAGCACGCCGACGCTCGTCACGTCGACGTGCCTAAAGATTGTAGCGGAGTTTATGGCAATCGGCCAGCGCGCAAGTTCAACCGGCTCAATCAACTACTGGCAATTCGGAACCCCACCTTGAGGGTGACCTGGAAATGCGCAGCCTTGCCGTCCTTGATGTGGCCACGGGTTTCGGTCACTTCAAACCACTCCAAGTGCTTGATGCTCTTGCTGGCTTCAGCCAGGGCATTGTTGATGGCCTCCTCGATGCTGGTCGCGGAAGAGCCCACCAGTTCGACTTTCTTGTAGGTGTGATGATCACTCATAAGTTTTTCTCCTGGGGTCGTTAATCAAGACTAGCAGTGAATTCTCGTACTGCTTCTGGCGGCTATTGCGATGTGAAAGTTCAGATTTACTGCACTTTCTGAAACCGCCGCAGTCGGAAACAACACACGCCACTCAATCACTCCAGGAGAGCCCACATGGCCAACACCTCTTTACGCAAAGCGTCATTGGAAAGCATGGAAGCCGAGATTTCGAGCCTGCTCAAATCTTTGGAAAGCCTCAAGGACGATGCGTCTGACGAGTCGCGCAAAACCCTGAAGGCCCTGAAAAGCAATGCCGAGAACGCCCTCAAGCATTCTCGCCACCTGATCAGCGATGCCTACGAAGAAAGCAAAGTCAAAATCCGCGAAACCGGTGTTGCAACACGGGACTACGCGCAAGAGCATCCATGGACTACCGCCGGTGTTGCCGTCGGCGCGCTGGGTCTGCTGGCGGCCTACTTGCTGTGCAAACGCGGCGATTAAACGTCCTGGCGCGCAAGCTCAGCCTTGAGCCACTGCGCCAGTTGCCCGGCGCGCCCATCTGCGGCGCGCTTGGGTAGCCACAACGCCAGTTGCGCCGGGGTTTCACTGAAACCCCACGGCGCAACCAGGCGACCCGCTCGCAGGTCCTCTGCCACCAGCGGCTCAGGCGCAATTGCTACCCCTAGCCCGGCCACCGCCGCCTCCAGCAAATAATACAAATGCTCAAACCCCTGACCGTACTTCAACGCGCCAGCGTCGATCTCATGGTGCTGCGCCCAGCTGGGCCAGGCTTGCGGGCGTGAGGTAGTGTGCAACAGGGCCTCATTCAGCAGCGCCTCGGGAGGCGCCTGGCGCAATCGCTCGTAATGGGCAAAACGCGGG
This sequence comes from Pseudomonas sp. KK18, assembly GCF_037094675.1. Classification (NCBI taxonomy): domain Bacteria; kingdom Pseudomonadati; phylum Pseudomonadota; class Gammaproteobacteria; order Pseudomonadales; family Pseudomonadaceae; genus Pseudomonas; species Pseudomonas sp. KK18. The sequence continues at coordinate 41,125 of NZ_CP146605.1, read as the reverse complement.
CTCATGACCGGGCCGATGCGTTCGCTGGCCAATTCGTACACCTGCATATCCGCCGGCCATGGGGGTTCGGCGAACACCAGCAGCGCGTCCAGGCCGGGGCGGCGTGGGTCAAGATCGCCTTCACCCGCCGACAGATGCAGGCGCAAATCCGGCAACTCGGCGTTCAGGCGCCCCAGACGCGGAATAAACCAGCGCGCCAGCAGGCTGCCGGAGCAGCCGAGCACAAACGGCGCATCGGCACTGCTTTGCGTGAGCTCGGCGCAGGTGTCCCTCAGTCGCTCGAACGCCTCGAAACTCGCATCCCGCAGACGAACGCCGGCATCTGTGAGTTTGAGGCCGCGCCCGTCCTTGGCGAACAGGCTTACACCAAGGTGTTCTTCCAACACCTTGAGCTGCCGGCTGACCGCACCATGGGTCACGTGCAGTTGCTCAGCGGCCTGGCTAACGCTGTTCAGGCGCGCAGTCGCCTCAAAAGCGCGCAAGGCATTCAGCGGTGGGAGGTCTCGGCTCATCTGTGAGTTTTCCTGACAGGTTGTGGCGATCTTATCGGTTTTCACGTGGAAGCGTCAGGGGTAGAGTGACCGTCATTGCCTCTTACACATTTTCTACCTGGAGCGTCCCATGACTCAGACCCAGACCGATTTACGCAACGGCCCGGATGCCAATGGCCTGTTTGGTTCGTTCGGCGGCCGCTACGTGGCGGAAACCCTGATGCCGTTGATCCTTGATCTGGCCCGCGAATACGAAGCGGCCAAGATCGATCCGGCCTTCAACGAAGAACTGGCCTACTTCCAGCGCGACTACGTCGGACGCCCAAGCCCGCTGTACTTCGCCGAGCGCCTGACCGAGTTCTGCGGTGGCGCCAAGATCTACCTCAAACGCGAAGAGCTGAACCACACCGGCGCCCACAAGATCAACAACTGCATCGGCCAGATCCTGTTGGCGCGGCGCATGGGTAAAAAACGCATCATCGCCGAGACCGGCGCCGGCATGCACGGTGTGGCCACGGCCACCGTCGCCGCGCGTTTCGGCCTGCAATGCGTGATCTACATGGGCACCACCGACATCGAGCGCCAGCAGGCCAACGTATTTCGCATGAAGCTGCTGGGCGCTGAAGTGATCCCGGTGGTCGCCGGCACCGGCACCCTGAAAGACGCGATGAACGAAGCCCTGCGTGACTGGGTCACCAACGTCGACAGCACCTTCTACCTGATCGGCACCGTGGCCGGTCCGCACCCGTACCCAGCCATGGTTCGCGACTTCCAGGCCGTGATCGGCAAGGAAACCCGTACCCAACTGCAGGCCCAGGAAGGCCGTCTGCCCGACAGCCTGGTGGCGTGCATCGGCGGCGGTTCCAACGCCATGGGCCTGTTTCACCCGTTCCTGGATGACACCAGCGTCGAAATCATCGGCGTTGAAGCGGCCGGCTACGGTATCGAGACCGGCAAACACGCGGCCAGCCTCAACGGCGGCGTACCGGGTGTGCTCCACGGCAACCGTACCTTCCTGCTGCAGGACGACGATGGCCAGATCATCGACGCCCACTCGATCTCCGCGGGCCTCGACTACCCAGGCATCGGCCCTGAACACGCCTGGTTGCACGACATCGGCCGCGTCCAGTACACCTCGGTGACCGACGACGAAGCCCTCGACGCCTTTCACAAATGCTGCCGCCTGGAAGGGATTATTCCTGCACTGGAAAGCGCCCACGCCTTGGCCGAAGTGTTCAAGCGCGCGCCGACCTTGCCGAAAGATCACCTGATGGTGGTCAACCTGTCCGGCCGTGGCGACAAAGACATGCAAACCGTGATGCACCACATGGAACAGTCCAAGCAGGAGAAACACTAAATGAGCCGCCTGCAAACACGTTTTGCGCAACTGAAAGAACAAAACCGCGCCGCCCTGGTGACCTTCGTCACCGCTGGCGACCCGGGGTATGACACCTCGCTGGCGATCCTCAAAGGATTGCCGGCGGCCGGCGCCGATGTGATCGAACTGGGCATGCCGTTCACCGACCCGATGGCTGACGGCCCGGCCATTCAACTGGCCAACATCCGCGCGCTGACCGCCAAGCAGAACCTCACGAAAACCCTGCAAATGGTTCGCGAGTTCCGCGAGGGCAACAGCGACACGCCGCTGGTGCTGATGGGCTACTTCAACCCGATCCACATGTACGGCGTGCCACGCTTCATCAGCGATGCGAAAGAAGCCGGCGTCGACGGCCTGATCGTGGTCGACATGCCGCCGGAACATAACGGCGAGCTGTGCGACCCGGCCCAGGCTGCCGGTATCGACTTTATCCGCCTGACCACGCCGACCACCGACGACGCGCGCCTGCCGACCGTGCTCAACGGCAGCTCAGGGTTTGTGTACTACGTGTCGGTGGCCGGTGTGACCGGCGCCGGCGCCGCGACCCTGGAACACGTCGAAGAGGCCGTGACCCGTCTGCGTCGGCATACCGACCTGCCGATCAGCATCGGTTTCGGCATCCGCACCCCGGAGCAGGCCGCTGCAATCGCCCGCCTGGCAGACGGTGTGGTGGTGGGGTCGGCACTGATCGACCACATCGCCAACGCCAGCAATGATCAACAGGCCATTGACGGTGTATTGACCCTGTGCTCGGCGCTGTCGGAAGGTGTACGCAACGCCCGTAAGTAAGCGGCTCGTAAGCGGTAGGTAAAGTTCCTGATACAGAGGAATCATGCTGGCAAATCAGCACCTAAGCTAACAAGACCAAGGGATTTCGAACCCGGTTCGAAATCCCTTTTTTGTTCGTGCAGTACTGAGGAAACAGCCCCATGAAAATCCCCAAACGTTTGATTGCAGGTGTAGGCGTGCTGGTGCTTGGCGCCAGCGCCCTGGTCCAAGCTGCGCCCTATGATCAGGGTGGCGGACCTGACCGTGGTGGCCCACAGGGCCAGCACGATCAACGTGGCGATGACCATCGCGGGCCGCAGGACAACCACCGTGGCGGGCCGCCTCAGGACTTTGGTCCTGTGAGACAGGTCATCCGCGACAACCATGGCGACTTCCGCCGTGGCGCGCCGCCGCCTCCCGGCATCCACCTGGTGCGCGGCCAGCGCCTGCCGCCAAACTACTATGGTGAGCGTCTGGACCCACGGGCGCTGGGCCATCTGCCGCAATACCCTGGTTATGAATGGCGCCGTTCGGGCGGGGACATCGTGTTGATCGCCGTTGGCACCAGCATCGTCTATCAGATTCTGGATGGCGCGCTGTACTAGAGCCGCACTGCTTTTGTGGTGAGGGAGCTTGCTGTGGCTGGGGAGCTGGTGTGGCGAGGGAGCTTGCTCCCGCTGGGCTGCGCAGCGGCCCCAAAATCCTGGGAGCGCTGCGCACTCCAGCGGGAGCAAGCTCCCTCGCCACACCAGCTCCCTCGCCACCGCAAGCTCCCTCGCCGCAGCAGTCGCCTAAATCTCGATACGCTCGACCTTGCCGACCAACAAGATGTAGGACAACGCACCCAACAACGCCAGCACCGCGATGTACGTAATCGCCGGCGCAAACGAATCCCCGGTCGCCAGAAAGCCAATCACGATCGGCGTGGTAATCGCCGACAGATTGCCGATGAAGTTGAACACCCCACCGGTCAGCCCCAGCAGCCTTGCCGGCGCCAGGGTCGACACCAGCGACCAGGTGATCGACGCCAGGCCATTGCCGAAAAACGCCACCGCCAGAAACGCAATCACCCACGCCGTGGAATCAACAAAGTTGGCGCCGATGATCGCCGTGGAAATCAATAGCCCGCCAATGATCGGCAACTTGCGCGCAAACCCCACGGACGCTCCCCGGCGAATCAGCCAATCGGAAAACAGCCCCGAACACAGCACCCCGACAAACGCCGCCAGAAACGGCAGCGACGCCAGCAGGCCGGACTTGATGAAGTCCATGCCGCGATATTTCACCAGGTAGGTAGGAAACCACGTCAGGAAAAACCACAACGTGGAATTCAGGCAGAACTGCCCCAGGTAGATCCCCCACAGCTTGCGCTTGCTCAACACGATGCCGAGGTCGACCCAGCTGAACGGCGCCTTGGCCGCCTGCGCCTGGATGTCCACCAACCCGCCGCCTTCGCGGATCAGCTCGATTTCCGCCGCATTCGCGCCTTTGAAATCCCGTGGCTCGCGGTACACCGCGTACCAGATCAACGCCCACACAATGCCCACGCCGCCGGTGGCGACAAACACCATGTGCCAGCCAAAGGTGTGTTGCAGCCAGGCCAACACCGGCGTGAGAAACGCCAGCCCGACAAATTGCCCGGAGGTATAAACGCCGATCGCCGTGGCCCGTTCACGCTCGGGGAACCAAGTGGTGACCACGCGGCTGTTGATCGGGTAGGCCGGGGCCTCCAGGGCGCCCACCGCCATGCGCAATACGAACAGCGCGATGAAGCTGGCGGCGAAACCGAGCATCACCGTGGCCACCGACCACAGCAGCAGGGCGACGCTGTAGAGAATGCGCGGCGGCACCCGGTCCACCAGCCAGCCGCCGGGAATCTGCATGGCCGCGTAGGTCCAGCCGAACGCGGAGAAGATCAGCCCGACATGCACCGGGTCGATCCCCAGCTCGCTGGTCAGGGCCGGAGCGGCAATCGACAGGTTGCTGCGGTCCAGGTAGTTGATCACCACGGTGATGAACAGCAGCACCATGATGAAGAAACGCTTTCGGCTGGGCGTGACTAAAGAAGCCTGCCCGGTGAAGGACTCGGATTGCATGGGGGTTGCCTCTTCTTATGGTTATTGAGGACAGGTCTTACTGACGAAACCGAATCAAATGTGGGAGCGGGCTTGCTCGCGAAAGCGGTCTACCAGCAGAGGAGGTGTTGACTGACACTCCGCCTTCGCGAGCAAGCCCGCTCCCACATTGATCGGGTTTTCATCTCAAATTCGCGGTGTTTACCACTCCGCAAAACTGCCATCGGCATGCCGCCAGATCGGATTGCGCCAGCGATGCCCGATGGCCGCGCGTTCGATCACGTATTCCTCGTTGATCTCGATGCCCAGGCCTGGCCCGTTGGGGATTTTCACAAAGCCCTGGTCGTAGTCGAAAACACCCGGATCGCGCACGTAATCCAGCAGGTCATTGCTCTCGTTGTAGTGAATGCCCAGGCTCTGTTCCTGGATGAACGCGTTGTAGCAAACCGCATCCAGCTGCAGGCACGCTGCCAGGGCAATCGGGCCGAGCGGGCAGTGCAGGGCAAGGGCCACGTCGTAGGCTTCGGCCATGTTGGCAATCTTGCGGGTTTCGGTGATACCGCCGGCGTGGGAAGCATCCGGCTGGATGATGTCGACGTAGCCTTCGCTGAGCACGCGCTTGAAGTCCCAGCGCGAGAACAGGCGCTCGCCGAGGGCAATCGGGGTGCTGGTGAGCGGCGCCAGCTCTTTCAGCGCTTCGTAGTTTTCGCTGAGCACCGGCTCTTCGATAAACATCAGTTTGTAGGGGTCGAGTTCCTTCATCAGCACCTTGGCCATGGGTTTGTGCACCCGGCCATGGAAGTCGACGCCGATGCCGACGTTCGGCCCGACCGCATCCCGCACGGCGGCGACGTTGGCCAGGGCCTGGTCGACTTTTTCGAAGCTGTCGAGAAATTGCAGCTCTTCGGTGCCGTTCATTTTCACCGCGGTAAAACCACGGGCCACGGCTTCCTTGGCGGCGCGGGCAGTGTCGGCCGGGCGGTCGCCACCGATCCACGAATACACGCGGATCTTGTCGCGCACCTGGCCACCCAGCAAGTCGCTGACCGACACGCCGAGGGCCTTGCCCTTGATATCCCACAGCGCCTGGTCGATGCCGGCGAGGGCGCTCATATGGATCGCGCCGCCACGGTAGAAACCGCCGCGGTAGAGCACCGTCCAGATGTCTTCGATATTGCGTGGGTCTTTGCCGATCAAGTAATCGGACAGTTCTTCGACGGCGGCAGCCACGGTGTGGGCGCGGCCCTCGACCACAGGTTCGCCCCAACCGGTCACACCCTGGTCGGTTTCAACCTTGAGGAAGCACCAGCGCGGCGGGACGATGAAGGTGGTCAGTTTGGTGATTTTCATCTTCTTATCTCTCTTGTAGATGGAGAACGCTGATCAGCCCAAGGCGTGCCAGGCCGCGACGTAGGCCTGGGCGTTGCTCGCCACTTGGGCGACGCTCATGCCCGGCTTGAATAACCCGGAGCCCAGGCCGAAGCCTTTGACGCCCGCGTCGAAAAATACCTGCATGTTGTCCGGAGTAATGCCGCCCACCGGCAGTAACACCGTGCCCGCCGGCAGTACCGCAAGCCAAGCCTTGACCACCGCCGGGCCCATTTGCTCGGCGGGGAACAGTTTCAGCACGTCGGCGCCTTCGGCCAGCGCGGCAAAGGCTTCGGTGGGCGTGGCGACACCCGGCGACAGATACAGGCCCGCAGCCTTGGCGGCACGCAGTACCTTGGCATCGCTGTGGGGCATGACGATGACCTGGCCGCCGGCGGCTTTGACTTGATCAACCTGTTCCGGGGTCAGCACGGTGCCGGCGCCGATCAGGCAATCGGCGGGCAGGCTGTCCCGCAGGATGCGGATGCTGGAATAAGGGTCCGGTGAATTGAGCGGCACTTCGATCACCCTGAAGCCCGCCTGGTACAACACCTCGCCGATTGCCAGCGCCTCCTCCGGTCGCAGGCCGCGCAGGATCGCGATCAAACCGTTGTGTGTCAGTGCTTGCTTGAGCATGTCGGGCCTCTCGTCAGGTTGCAGGCAGCAGCCCCGCCGCCATTGCCAGTTGCCAAAGGCCACGCTCGGTAGCCTCCTGCGCCAGGGTCACGTGGGGGAAGCCACAGAGTTGGAGTGCACGCTGGTAGCGGGTGCAGAGTTGGGGTGTGCCGACCAGGACGATGTCGCGCTGCTGGCTGGGCTTGCGAGTGCGCAGGCCGGTCAGTTCGTGGCCGATCAACAGCCCGGACAGATAGTCCGGTTGCTCGTCAGGCGCCAGCTCGCCGGTCAATCCCAGGGAGCGTGCGCTGAACAAGTTCGACAACAGGCCCGTTTGGCCGTCTGCCGACAGCGCAACCTGAACACCGCGATCAAAAGCGGCCACCTGGAACTGTTCGGAAGGGCGCTGGGTGCGCCCCAGAATGCTGTGCTGACTGAGCACGGCGAACAACTCGCCGGTCATGAAAGTATCGAAGTGAGTGATGCAGCCTTCCACCACCTCCACCCACTTGGAATGGCTGCCCGGCAGGCCGATCAATACGTCGCGCCCGGTATGGGCAGACAGGCTTTGCAGCACGCCGAGCACCTGGGTTTCTTCACCGCGCATCACATTGGGCAACGCGCCGCGTTGAATCACGCCGGGCACGATGTGCACCGCTGCGCCCCGCAGGCTGCGCACCACATGCAGCGCCTGGCCGAGGGTAGAGACGTCGGCCGGGGTGTCGCGGTAAGCCGCTTCGCTCCAGCCCTGGGCGCTGCCGACCATGCCGCAAGCGATAACGGGAAGGTCGGGCTGGGTGTCGAGCCAGTCACCGCAGGCTGCGTCGAATGCCAGCTCGAACCCGTTGCTGCAGAGAACACCGGCTATTTCCCGGGCTTCAGTGGGCAGGTGCATGATCCCCGACGCCAAGGTGCGCCGTTCGATCACGACGCCTGCCGGGCCGAGCTTGTAAGCACGAAGGGAACTGGTTCCCCAATCGAGCGCGATCAATTGCGCCTGCATCGCTTCACCTGAGTGTTCTGAGCGGATGAGGCGAATATAAACCCAAGACCGGCAAAGTCTCAATATATAAATATCAGTCCCATATATAGGGAAATTAAAGGCTTAAAATATTGACAGATCCAGCGTGCGCATCGCCCCCATCCAGATCGCGTGTTCGGTGTGGTCCTTGAGGTCATCACCGGTGGTCGGGTGCAGGAACACCACCAGGCCGTTGCGGTTGAGGGCCAGCCAAGGCAGCACGACGCCGATGTATTCAGGTTCGAATGCCAGCTGGCAGCTCCAGTCCGGGTGCGGGCCCACCGGGCGTTCATGCACTCGGCCCATGCGCAGCGGAAACAATTGCGCGGCGTCTTCGCAGAGTTTGCGCGCCTGGTCGATGGTGTTGGCGTCGAAATAGATATGGGCGTGGTAGCCCTTGATACGTTGCATGACAGGCTCCGGACTCATTGATCGGCAAATCCTAGACCGCAATGGACGGCAGGGCCAGACCGGTCAGCGATTGTGCGCTGCTGGCCTGTTCGGTCATCAGCCAGTCGACGAAACGCTCAATCAACTGGCTGCGGCGTTTGCGCTGGGGCAGCACCACGTAATAGCCGAAGCGCGAGATCACCGTGTCGCCAATCGGCCGGCACAGCCATTTTTGCTCCAGCAGGTTATCCACAAGGTGACGCCAGCCGATGGCCACGCCCTGGCCCGCGATCGCGGCCTGGATCAACAGCGTGTAATTGTCGAAACGCAGTTGGCCCGGGGTGGGCGCCGTGGTGATGCCCAACTCACGGAACACGCCGCTCCAGTCGAACCACTGGTTGTTGTTTTGCTGGCGCAGGTGCAGCAAGGGGAACTCCAGCAGGCTCTGCACCGACGGTGGCGCGACTCGGTCCTGGAGTAGCTGCGGGCTGCACACCGGGAACACTTCCTCGTTGAACAGCCACAGGCTGTCGCCCTGTTTGAAGCGGCCGTCACCGAACAGCACCGCTACGTCGATATCGCTGCGCAACGTGGCGTGGTTACGCTCGCTGGTGACCAGGCTCACGTCCACCTGCGGGTTGGCTTCATGGAAACGATGCAGGCGTGGCATCAGCCAATACGCGGCGAAGGCAAAGTCGGTCGCCACCTGCAGGACTTCATGCTGGTCCTGCTCGGCAATCGCGCTCAGGCCCTGGTTGATGCTCTGCAAACCGGCCTGTACCTGCTCGAATAACAAGGCGCCCGCGTCGGTCAGCTCGATGCCACGGTAGATGCGATCAAACAGGCGCACCTTCAGCTGTTCTTCCAGGCGCTTGATCTGCTGGCTGATGGCCGGCTGAGTGGTGCCCAACTCCATCGCCGCTGCCGTAAAGCTGCGTTGGCGCGCTGCGGATTCAAAGGCACGCAGCAGGTCGAGTGACAGGTGACCGAGGGATTCATACATAAGCTGGGCTTATCCTAGACATTGCTTCTCATGGGCTTTACCACGATTTCCATGGCCTGCATGCTCATTCGCATAAACATCGACTATGGAATGCCGCGAAAACCATGAAGCGCAAGAACATTCTTTTTATCATGGCCGATCAAATGGCCGCGCCGATGCTTCCGTTCTACGGTCCTTCGCCTATCAAACTGCCAAACTTGAGTCGCCTCGCCGCTGAGGGCGTGGTGTTCGACGCCGCTTACTGCAACAGTCCGCTGTGTGCGCCATCGCGCTTTACCCTGGTGAGCGGCCAGTTGCCGAGCAAGATCGGCGCCTACGACAACGCAGCCGATTTCCCCGCCGACGTGCCGACCTATGCCCACTACCTGCGTCGCCTTGGCTACCGCACAGCGCTGTCGGGCAAGATGCATTTTTGCGGCCCCGACCAGCTCCACGGCTATGAAGAACGCCTGACCAGTGACATCTACCCGGCCGACTATGGCTGGGCCGTGAACTGGGATGAGCCGGACGTGCGCCCCTCCTGGTACCACAACATGGCGTCGGTGCTGCAGGCCGGGCCGTGCGTGCGCACCAACCAGCTGGATTTCGACGAAGAGGTAGTGTTCAAGGCCCAGCAGTACCTGTTCGACCATATCCGCGAAGATGGCGACCAGCCGTTCTGCCTGACCGTGTCGATGACGCACCCACACGACCCTTACACCATTCCCAAACCGTTCTGGGACCTGTACGACGACAACGACATCCCGCTGCCTGCAACACCGCCACAGGCTGACCTCGACCCTCACTCCCAGCGCCTGCTCAAGGTCTATGACCTGTGGGACAAGCCGCTGCCGCTGAACAAGATCCGCGATGCACGCCGCGCCTACTTCGGCGCGTGCAGCTACATTGACAGCAACGTCGGCAAGCTCCTGCAAACCCTGGAAGACACGGGCCTGGCCGATGACACCATCATCATCTTCTCCGGCGACCACGGCGACATGCTCGGCGAACGCGGGCTCTGGTACAAAATGCACTGGTTTGAAATGGCCGCCCGGGTGCCGCTGCTGATCAGCGCGCCGGGGCAGTTTGCCGCCGGCCGGGTGACCGCCGCCGTGTCCACCGCCGACCTGCTGCCTACCCTGGTGGAACTGGCCGGCGGCGAGCTGGACCCGAGGCTGGCGCTGGACGGCCGCTCGCTGGTGTCTCACCTGCAAGGGCAGGGCGGGCACGACGAAGTGTTCGGTGAGTACATGGCCGAGGGCACCATCAGCCCGCTGATGATGATCCGCCGTGGTGCCTACAAGTTCATCTACAGTGAGGACGATCCGTGCCTGCTGTTCGATGTGCACAACGACCCGCACGAGCGGGAGGACCTCAGCCAGTCACCGGAACACCGGCCACTGTTCGAGGCGTTTTTGCATGAAGCGCGGGCCAAATGGGACATCCCGGCGATCCACCAGCAGGTGCTCGCCAGCCAACGCCGTCGCCGCCTGGTGTTCGAGGCGCTGACCCAGGGCAAGCTGAAGAGCTGGGACCACCAGCCACTGGTAGACGCCAGTCAGCAATACATGCGCAACCATATCGACCTCGACGATCTGGAGCGCAAGGCACGTTTTCCACAACCCTGCCAAAACCAATAAAACTGAGGGGAAGGCCATGCAAAAGTTATCCACCGTGTTGAGCGTTGCGCTGCTGGCATTGAGCAGTGCCGGCGCCTACGCGGACACCAGCTGCGACACCGTGAAGATGGCCGATCCGGGCTGGAGCGATATCGCCGCCACCAATGCCATTACCGGTTTCCTGTTGAACGGCATGGGCTACAAGGCCAAGGTCGATACCCTTGCGGTGCCGATCACCTTTGGCGGGCTCAAGGACGGCCAGGTGGACGTGTTCCTGGGTAACTGGATGCCGGCGCAGCAGGGCTTCTACGACAAGTTCGTGGCCAATGGCGATGTGGTGCAACTGGCGAAGAACCTCGACGGCACCGAGTTCACCCTGGCCGTGCCGGACTATGTCTGGGACGCCGGGGTGCATGACTTTGCCGACCTGAACAAGTTTGCCGACAAGTTCGACAAGAAGATCTACGGCATCGGTTCGGGTGCGCCGGCGAATCTCTCGTTGCAGGAAATCATCAAGAAAAACGACTTCGACCTGGGCCAGTGGAAGCTGATCGAGTCCAGTGAACAGGCGATGCTGGCCGAAGTGTCCCGGGCGGTGAAAAAGCAGAAGTTCGTGACCTTCCTCGGCTGGACGCCGCACCCGATGAACGTGCAGTTGAAGATGCATTACCTCAAGGGTGGGGAGAAGTACTTTGGTGACACCGGCAGCGTGTATACGTTGACCCGCAAGGGCTATGCACAGGCGTGCCCGAATGTGGGGAAATTGCTGACCAACCTGAGTTTCACCCAGGAGATGGAGAACGCCATCATGGCTGAGGTGGTGAACAAGAAGCTCAGTAATGCGGACGCGGCGAAGGCGTGGATCAAGGCGAACCCGGCGGTGCTGGACAAGTGGCTGGACGGGGTTAAAACCGTCGATGGCCAGGATGCACTGGCCGCTGTAAAAGCCAAACTCTGATGCACTGATCGTTCCCACGCTCTGCGTGGGAACGCATCCGGTGACGCTGCGCGTCACGACTCAAGAGCGGACGCAGAGCGTCCAGGACGGCATTCCCACGCAGAGCGTGGGAACGATCATCATGAGCCTGATACTCTGATTCAAACCTCTTCAACCGAGTTTCCAATGCCCTGGCCCAACCGCCATACACTCTTTCCCTTCCTCAGCTGGCTCCCGCGCCAAACCCGCGCCGGCGTCGGAAGGGACGCGGTCGTCGGCCTGAGCGGTGCAGTCCTGGCATTACCCCAGTCCATTGCCTACGCGCTGATCGCCGGTCTCCCACCGGAGTATGGCCTGTACGCCGCGATCATCCCGGTATTGATCGCCTGCTTGTGGGGCTCTTCCTGGCACCTGATCTGCGGCCCCACGGCAGCCATCTCTATCGTGCTCTACGCCAGCGTCAGCCCGTTGGCCGTGCCCGGCTCCCAGGACTACATCACACTCATCCTGTTGCTGACATTCCTGGCCGGCGTCTTCCAATGGCTGTTGGGTATGCTGCGCTTCGGCGCCCTGGTGAATTTCGTCTCGCATTCAGTGGTGCTCGGCTTCACCCTCGGCGCTGCGGTGGTGATCGCCCTGGGCCAACTGCCCAACCTGCTGGGGCTGGACCTGCCCAGCCAGGCCACGGCGATCAACAGTCTGCTGGCGCTGATCAACCATGCCGGGGAGTGGAATCGTCCTTCACTGGTGCTCGGGCTCGGCACCTTGCTGGTGGGGGTGCTGCTGAAACTCTGGGTACCGCGCTGGCCAACCCTGTTGATCGCGCTGGCCCTGGGCAGCCTCATCCCGTGGCTGTGGCCGACGATGTTCGGGGAGGTGGCGCGGGTCAGTTCATTTGTCGGCAAGCTGCCACCGTTCAGCCCGCTGCCGATGGACCTGGACATGGTCCTGCGCCTGCTGCCGAGTGCCGTGGCGGTGGGCATGCTGGGGCTGGTGACCAGCCTGTCGATTGCGCGCTCACTGTCGGCCCGCTCCCAACAATTGCTCGATGCAAATCAGGAAGTGCGCGCCCAGGGTTTATCCAACATCGTCGGTGGATTTTTCTCGGGGTACTTGTCGGCGGGTTCCTTCACACGGTCGGGCCTGAGTTATGAGGCAGGCGCCTGTTCGCCGCTGGCGGGAGTGTTTTCCGCGTTGTGGGTGGCGTTGTTCGCGCTGTTCGGTGCGGCATTGATTGCGCATATCCCGATCCCGAGCATGGCCGCCAGCATCCTGCTGATTTGCTGGGGGTTGGTCGACCATCGTGGTATTCGGGCGCTGTTCCGGGTCAGCCGCGCAGAGTTCGTGGTGATGAGCCTGACCTGCATCGCCACGCTGTTGCTGGAGTTGCAAACGGCCATTTACGCCGGGGTGCTGGCGTCGCTGTTTTTCTACCTCAAGCGCACCTCACAGCCGCGGGTCCAGCAATGGCGTGACGGAGAGGACGATGTGCTGCGGGTCGGCGGGTCGATCTTTTTCGGCGCCAGCCATTACCTGCAGGTGCGGCTGCAAAGCCTGCACGGCCAGCGGGTGGTGATCGAGGCGCAGCAGATCAACTTCATCGACTATTCCGGGGTGGAAATGCTGCACCAGGAAGCGCGCCGATTGAATGGAGTGGGGCGCAGCCTGGCGTTGCGCAAGGCCCGGCCACAGGTGGTGGAAGAGTTGAGGAAACTGGAAGGGGCCGACCAATGCCCCATCCATTTCGAAGACTGAATGCGGTTAAAACTGTGGGAGCGGGCTTGCTCGCGAATGCGGTGTGACAGTCGCCGTATGTATCGACTGATCCACCGCATTCGCGAGCAAGCCCGCTCCCACATTCGGATTGCGTCAGGCCAGTTGGCTACGCAATTCAGCCAGCACCGGCGCCGAATCCGGGCGCACACCGCGCCACAGGAAGAACGCTTCCGCGGCCTGTTCCACCAGCATCCCCAGGCCATCCATTGCCACCGCCGCGCCCTGCTCACCGGCCCAGCGGCAGAAAGCCGTAGGCTCTTTGCCATACATCATGTCGTAGCAAAAAGTCTTTCCGGGTTCGATCAGGCTGCCGGCAATCGGCGGTACATCGCCTGACAGGCTGGCGGACGTGGCATTGATGATCAGGTCCACCGGTTCACGCAGCCAGTCGAAACCGCTGGCGGACACCGGGCCGAGATCGTCGAACAGCTCGGCGAGCAATTCGGCTTTTTCCACGGTGCGATTGGCAATGATCAGCGAAGCCGGCTGCTCAGCCAGCAATGGCTCCAACGCGCCGCGCACCGCACCACCGGCGCCCAGCAGCAGGATGCGTTTGCCTTGCAGGCTGAACCCGGCATTCACCGTCAAATCCCGCACCAGGCCGGCGCCGTCGGTGTTATCTCCCAACAGGCTGCCATCGCCGAGCTTGCTCAGGGTATTCACCGCGCCGGCCCGTTGGGCGCGTTCGGTCAGGGCGTTGGCCAGGCGATAGGCCTCTTCCTTGAACGGTACGGTGACGTTGGCGCCACGGCCTTGTGCGAAAAATGCTTTTGCACAGCCGGTGAAATCCTCCAACGGCGCGAGCAAGGTGCTGTAGTCCAGTTGCTCGCCGGTCTGTTCGGCGAACAGACGGTGAATCAGCGGCGACTTGCTGTGGCCGATGGGGTTGCCGAAGACGACATAACGATCCATCAGACCGCCGCCTTGGGCAGCACACCCAGCCAGTCGCGGTCTTGCAGGAAGTAGTCGGTTAGGCGCGCTTCTTCGCTGTCGGGGGAGGCTTTCCAGTCATAGCTCCAGCGCACTTGGGGTGGCAGCGACATCAGGATCGACTCGGTACGCCCGCCCGATTGCAGGCCAAACAAAGTGCCACGGTCGTAGACCAGGTTGAACTCGACGTAGCGGCCACGGCGGAATTCCTGGAATTCGCGCTGCTGCTCGGTATAGGCCATGGCCTTGCGGCGCTGGACGATCGGCAGGTAGGCGTCGATGTAGGCGTCGCCGATGGCGCGCATGAAGGCGAAACTGGTGTCGAAGTCCCACTCGTTCAAATCATCGAAGAACAAACCGCCGATGCCACGCGGTTCGTTGCGGTGCTTGATGTGGAAGTAGGTGTCGCACCAGGCCTTGTAGCGTGAATAAACGTCCGGGCCAAACGGCGCGCAGGCCTGTTCGGCGACGCGGTGCCAGTGGATGCAGTCTTCTTCGTTGCCGTAGTAGGGCGTCAGGTCGAAGCCGCCGCCAAACCACCACACAGGCTCTTCGCCTTCTTTTTCAGCGATGAAAAAACGCACATTGGCGTGGGAAGTCGGCACATGCGGGTTGTGCGGGTGGATCACCAGCGACACGCCGAGGGCTTCAAAACCGCGACCGGCCAATTCCGGGCGATGGGCACTGGCGGACGGTGGGAGGCCGCTGCCAAACACGTGGGAAAAGTTAACGCCGCCTTTCTCGATTACCGAACCGTTTTCGATCACACGGGTGCGACCGCCGCCGCCGGCAGGCCGGGTCCAGGCGTCTTCGATGAAGCGAGTGTCCGTCTCGAAGGTTTCCAGGGCGCTGCAAATGCGGTCTTGCAGGTCAAGCAGGTAGGCTTTGACAGCCTCGGTGCGGGTAGTCATGACATCACCTTGAATCGGGCAACGCTACACGAGGCCATTGGGCATCGGCGGCAAATGGGCGCACAGGATACCACTGCACCCACTGCTGCCACAGTTGACGAAGATCAAGCTTAGGAGTCCGATAGGGGGCTACGCGAAATGACTTAAGGAGAGTGCAGATGGCCAAACGTATCCAGTTCCGTGCCCATGGCGGCCCCGAAGTGCTTGAGTATGTGGACTACACCCCGGCAGAACCCGGCCCGCAGCAGGTTCGCGTGCAGAACAAGGCCATTGGCCTGAACTTCATCGACACCTATTTCCGCAGCGGCCTGTATGCACCACCGGCCTTGCCGTCGGGCCTGGGCGCGGAAGGTGCCGGCGTGGTTGATGCGGTGGGCAGCGAAGTCACTCAATTCAAGGTCGGCGATCGCGTGGCCTACGGCAGCGGCCCGCTGGGCGCCTACAGCGAATTGCATGTGTTGCCGGCTGCCAACCTGGTGCACCTGCCGGACGACATCAGCTTCGAACAGGCCGCCGGCGCGATGCTCAAGGGCCTGACGGTGCAGTACCTGTTGCGCCAGACCTATGAGTTGAAGGGCGGCGAAACCATTCTGTTCCACGCCGCTGCCGGTGGCGTCGGCTCCCTGGCTTGCCAATGGGCCAAGGCCCTGGGCGTGAAGCTGATCGGTACCGTGAGTTCGCCGGAAAAAGCCGCGCTGGCCAAATCCCTCGGCGCCTGGGAAACCATCGACTACAGCAAGGAAAATGTCGCACAACGCGTGCTGGAACTGACTGACGGCAAGAAGTGCCCAGTGGTGTACGACGGCGTAGGCAAGGACACCTGGCTCACCTCCTTGGATAGCGTTGCGCCACGCGGTTTGGTGGTGAGTTTTGGTAATGCTTCGGGGGCGGTGGATGGGGTCAACCTGGGGATTCTGGCGGCCAAGGGCTCGCTGTATGTGACCCGGCCGACATTGGCGACCTATGCCAACAACCCGGAAAACCTGCAGGCGATGGCGGATGATCTGTTTTCGATGATCATCAGCGGGAAGCTGCAGATTGATATTAACCAACGGTTTTCGTTGGGGGATGCGGCGAAGGCGCAAATTGAGTTGTCGGCGCGGCGGACGACTGGGTCGACCATTCTGTTGCCATAGGGCGTTGGATTTTCAGCGGCTTTGAGGGCCTCTTCGCGAGCAAGTCGAATCGTCGCACCGCCGCTCCCACATTTGTCCGCGTTCCAAAAGTTGGACTCGGTCAAATGTGGGAGCGGGCTTGCTCGCGAAAGCAGGCGGCTCGGTCTCAGGAAGGCCGCACAACCTCACCCGTCGCCAGATCCCGAATCAGACTCGGGTTCTTGCGCCCACCCAGATTCCCGCCCAATACCAGATCCACCTGCCCGCGGAAGTACTGCTCCACACGAATCCGCGTGCGCGCCGCCGGGCGGCCCTGCGGGTTGGCCGAGGTGGAAATCAGTGGCCCGACCAGCGAGCACAGATCCCGCACTTGCGGATGATCAGTCACCCGCAACGCCACCGTGTCATGCACCCCGGTAATCCACTCGGGCAGCAAGTCCTGATGGGGCACCAGCCACGTATTCGGACCAGGCCAGGTACTGGCCATGCGGTCCATCCACTCATCGGGAAAGTCTTCGAAGAGAAAATCGAACTGACGGATATTGTCGGCAATCAGGATCAGCCCCTTATCCACAGACCGGCCCTTGATCGCCAGCAACCGATCCACCGCTTCTTCGTTCCAAGGGTCACAGCCCAGGCCCCAGACCGCCTCGGTTGGATAGGCAATCACTGCGCCTGCGCGAATTTCTCGTGCGGCTTCTCGCACACGCCACCTGTTGACCATTACTCACTCTCCGGACTAAAGCTCTGCGCAGTTTACCGATCTTCGTTACAAAACCTAGCCGCGCGCAAGCCAGCGCCCGCTTTCGCAGATCACCCGGCCTTCCAGTTCCAGCTCCGTCAGGCTGGCCAGCACCTCGGACAAGGCCCTGCCACTGGCAATCGCCAGGGCTTCACTGGTGTGGGGCGCCGCGTGCAACAGCGCCACCAGCGGATGATTGACCGCAATCGGCGCCGGGCGGGAGAGGGCCTGCCAGCCACGCAGGTTTTCGAGAATGTGCTCGATGGTTTCCACCAGCACCGCGCCATCGCGGATCAGTTGATGGCAGCCTTTGGCCCCGGGGTGATGGATGGAGCCGGGGATGGCGTATACCTCGCGCCCTTGCTCCGCCGCCAGCCGCGCGGTGATCAGCGAACCGCTGGCCATGCTGGCCTCCACCACCAGTACCCCAAGCGACAGGCCACTGATAATACGGTTGCGGCGCGGGAAGTTGCCGGCCTGGGGCGCGGCGTCCAACGGAAACTCGGAAACCACGGCGCTGCCTTGGGCAATCATCGCCTCGGCCAAGCGTCGATGGCGCTGTGGATAAAAATTTTCGAGCCCGGTGCCCAGCACGCCGATTGTATGTCCACCAACATCCAAAGCCGCCTGGTGAGCAGCACCGTCGATACCCAGGGCAAGGCCACTGGTGATGACAAAACCGGCACTCGCCAGGCTGCGGGAAAACGCGGCGGCGGTATCCATTCCTGGCCTGGAGGCGCGACGGCTGCCGACCATCGCCAGCTGCGGTTTCTCCAGAATCGCCGGGTTGCCGGCGACGAATAATAGCGGGGGTGCGTCATCCAATTCTGCAAGCAATGCCGGGTAGTCGGGTTGGTCCCACATCAGCAAATGCTGGGCCGGACGCTCCAACCAGGCCAATGCCGCACTGGCACCATCACGTACTTCCTCGCAACGCCGGGCATCGGCGCTGGCCACCTTGAGCCCCAGGGAGCGCCAGGCACTGGCCGGTGCGCTGATGGCTTTTGACGCAGAACCAAAGGCCTCGATAAGTTTTTTAAAGCCCTTGGGACCCAGTTCCGGCAGCCTGTGCAAGCGTAGTCGGGCTTCCAGTTCTGCCGGGGAAATTTCACGGTCATTCGTCGGTAACATATGATCGTCCTTGATCGGAACAAGCTGTGGATAACTCTGTTGGTAACTTATTTAGCAACCTAATTATTGTCTTCGTTCAGGCGCCTCAAAACGGTCCATTACCGCCAGCGAACGCGACGCGCTGAGCACCAGGCCGTAGCTGAGCTTTTCGTAGGTGCGGAACACCAATAGCGTCCCGGCCGGCTCGTCGGGCATCTTCACCGGAGCACCGGTTACTCGGTCCCGAACGGTTTCCCCGGTTTTCACCACGGCCAGCAAATGGCCTTCCGTCAGGCCGTCACGACGGCCCTTGTTCAGCGTCACCGCGTCCAGCACGCCGATCTGCGTCACGCCCCGTGGCACGTCGATGATGTGCCCGGCAGTGGCGCGAGCAGGCATCTGAATCACCAGGCTGGCGAGGTCGGTGGGCGCTTGCTGGCTGAGCAATCGGTCGCCGGGCCGCACTTCCTGGGTGACGCGCTGCACACCCAACGTGCTGACATCGCCCGCCGTCACAAAACGTGCGGTGCCAATGTCGTCGACGTTGATACCCAGCAATTCCTGGCTTTGCGGGTCGGTATAGGCCTTGCCGCGACGGAAGATCCCGTAGCTTTCGGCGGTAGGGTTCAGGGCACCTCGCGCATAAATACGCTCGCCATCGGCGCCCAATACTCGTCCGGCATCTGCTGCAACAATATAGGGAGCGTGCTCCAGTTCCTGGGGGGTATCGAGAATGCGGTTGTGCAGTAAAAAGCGCTGGATGGCCTGCTGCGTATGAAGCGGCAACGGTTGGCCGGGCTGTGGATAGCTCTCGGGAACCTGGGCAATAACGGCCTGGGCCCACAGCAGCAAGACGAGTAGCGATTTCCTCATGGGGTGAATCTCCTTTATTATGTGCATTCGCGTGAAACGCCTTGGCCTTCGCGGCTTTCGGACGTTTTCCCACGGCACTTATCCCGGCACATCAAGGGTCCATCCCCGGCGCCGACTTGCCTTTACCTCACATGTGCAGCAATTACGCTTATGGCTATTTTGAACATCCTCGAATTTCCGGACTCACGCCTGCGCACCATCGCCAAGCCAGTGGCCGTAGTGGACGCCAAGGTTCGTCAGTTGGTCGATGACATGTTTGAAACAATGTATGAAGCCCCGGGTATCGGCCTCGCCGCGACCCAGGTCGACGTGCATCAGCGCGTCGTGGTCATGGACCTGTCCGAAGACCGCAGCGAGCCCCTGGTGTTTATCAACCCTGAGTTCGAAACCCTGACCGACGAGATGGGCCAGTACCAGGAAGGCTGCCTGTCGGTGCCCGACTTCTACGAGAACGTCGACCGTCCCCAGCGCGTCAAGATCAAGGCCCTGGACCGTGACGGCAAGCCGTTCGAGATGATTGCCGAAGGCCTGCTGGCGGTGTGCATCCAACACGAGTGCGACCACCTCAACGGCAAGCTGTTTGTCGATTACCTGTCCACGCTTAAACGCGACCGGATCAAGAAGAAGCTGGAAAAGAAGCATCGCCAGCAAGCTTGATTCCCTTCTTTCAAAGGCTTGCTCCGGCAAGCCTTTTTCTTTTGTGAGACGTTTCCTATGACCGAGCCACTGCGCATCGTTTTTGCCGGCACCCCCGAATTCGCCGCCGAACACCTCAAGGCCCTGCTCGCCAGCCCTTATGAAATCGTGGCGGTCTACACCCAGCCCGATCGCCCGGCCGGTCGTGGGCAAAAACTGATGCCCAGCCCGGTCAAGCAGCTGGCACTGGAAAACAACATTGTGGTGCTGCAGCCGCCGACCCTGCGCAACGCCGATGCCCAGGCCGAACTGGCTGCGCTGAAACCAGACCTGCTGGTGGTGGTGGCCTACGGCTTGATCCTGCCCCAGGCTGTGCTGGATATCCCGCGCCTGGGCTGCATCAACAGCCACGCCTCGCTGCTGCCTCGCTGGCGTGGCGCGGCACCGATCCAGCGTGCCGTCGAAGCCGGTGATGCGCAAAGCGGGGTGACCGTGATGCGCATGGAAGCAGGCCTGGACACCGGGCCGATGCTGCTGAAAGTCACCACCCCGATCACCGGGCAAGACACCGGCGGCAGCCTGCATGATCGCCTCGCCGAAATGGGCCCGCCGGCTGTCGTCCAGGCCATCGCAGGCCTGGCTGCCGGCACTCTGCAAGGTGAAGTGCAGGACGACAGCCTCGCCACCTACGCCCACAAATTGAACAAGGATGAAGCCCGCATCGACTGGAGCCGCCCGGCCGTTGAGCTGGAGCGTCTGGTGCGTGCCTTCAACCCGTGGCCGATCTGCCACAGCACGCTCAATGGCGAGGCCTTGAAAGTACTGGCCGCCACCCTGGCCGAAGGCAAGGGCGCCCCCGGCGAGATCATCGGCGCCAGCAAGGACGGCCTGTTGGTAGCGTGCGGTGAACAGGCGCTGTGTCTGACCCGTCTGCAATTGCCCGGCGGCAAGGCGCTGAACTTCAGCGATTTGTTCAACAGCCGCCGTGAGAAATTTGCCGTTGGCATCGTCCTCGGCCAAGCGGTGGACGCGCAATGAACCCACGTCTGTCCGCCGCCAAGGCCCTGGCCGCCGTGCTCAACGGCAAGGCTTCCCTCAATAGTTCGTTGCCGACCCAACTGGATAAAGTCGAAGACCGCGATCGCGGCTTTACCCAGGACCTGGCCTTCGGTACCGCCCGCTGGCAGCCACGTTTATCGGCGCTGGCGGCCAAGCTGCTGCAAAAGCCGTTCAAGGCGGCGGACGCCGATGTCGAGGCGCTGCTGCTGGTGGGCCTGTATCAACTGCTCTACACCCGCGTGCCGGCCCACGCGGCCATCGGCGAAACCGTCGGTTGCGCCGACAAGCTGAAAAAGCCTTGGGCCAAGGCCCTGCTCAACGCCGTGCTGCGCCGCGCCCAGCGCGAAAGCGAAGCGCTGCTGGCCGAGCTGGAACATGACCCGGTGGTGCGCACCGCCCACCCGCGCTGGCTGCAAAAATCCCTGAAGGCATTCTGGCCCGAGCAATGGGAAGCCATCTGCGCGGCCAACAACGCGCACCCGCCGATGATCCTGCGGGTCAATCGCCGTCATCACACCCGCGACGCTTATCTCACATTGCTTGGCGAAGCCGGTGTAGCGGCCACGGCCTGCGTCTACAGCCAGGACGGCATCGTTCTTACAGAACCGGGCGATGTACGTAACCTGCCCGGGTTCGCCGAAGGCTGGATCAGCGTGCAGGACGAAGCCGCTCAACTGGCCGCCGACCTGCTGGACCTGGCCCCGGGCCAACGCGTACTGGACGCCTGTTGCGCCCCCGGCGGCAAGACCTGCCACATCATGGAAGTGCAAGCAGACCTGGCCGGTGTCGTCGCCGTCGACCTGGAAGCCAAGCGCCTGGTGCGTGTGCGGGAAAACCTCGCGCGCCTGGGCCTCAGCGCCGACCTGATCGCCGCCGACGGCCGCGACACCGCCACCTGGTGGGACGGCAAGCCGTTCCAGCGCATCCTGCTGGACGCACCGTGCTCCGCCACCGGCGTGATCCGCCGCCACCCGGACATAAAGCTGACCCGCCAACCCGACGACATCGCCGCCCTGGCCGTGCTGCAAGGCGAGTTGCTGGACGCGTTGTGGCCGACCCTCGAAGTAGGCGGCATCCTGCTGTACGCCACCTGCTCGACGCTGCCTACCGAAAACACTGAAGTCATCGAAGCCTTCCTTGCTCGCACCAGCGGCGCACGGGAACTGGACCTCGACATCCAGGCCGGGATCAAGCAGCCTCATGGCCGCCAGTTGCTGGCCCAGGAAGGCGGCCACGACGGGTTCTATTACGCCAAGCTGATCAAGATTGCCGCCGCTCGCGGCTGAATGGTTTTAAGGGAGTGACCGGATGAAAATCATCATCCTCGGCGCAGGGCAGGTTGGCGGTACGCTGGCCGAGCATTTGGCCAGCGAAGCCAACGACATCACCGTGGTCGACACCGACGCGGAGCGCCTGCGGGATTTGGGCGACCGTTTGGACATCCGTACCGTACAGGGCCGCGCCTCGTTTCCTACAGTGCTGCGCCAGGCCGGTGCCGACGATGCCGACATGCTGGTGGCAGTCACCAACAGTGACGAGACCAACATGGTTGCCTGCCAGGTCGCCCACACCCTGTTTCACACTCCGACCAAGATCGCCCGAGTGCGTGAGGCGGCCTACCTGACCCGCGCCGGACTGTTCGACAACGACGCGATCCCGGTCGATGTGCTGATCAGCCCGGAACAGGTGGTGACCCATTACATCAAGCGCCTGATCGAACACCCGGGCGCCTTGCAGGTGATCGACTTCGCCGAAGGCAAGGCACAGCTGGTGGCGGTCAAGGCCTACTACGGCGGACCGTTGGTGGGCCAGCAACTGCGCCAGCTACGCGAGCACATGCCCAACGTCGAGACGCGGGTGGCGGCGATCTTCCGTCGCGACCGGCCGATCCTGCCCCAGGGCGATACGGTGATCGAGGCTGACGACGAGGTGTTTTTCATCGCCGCCAAAGCGAACATTCGCGCGGTGATGAGCGAAATGCGCCGTCTGGATGAGACCTATAAACGCATCGTCATCGCCGGCGGCGGGCAGATCGGTGAGCGCTTGGCCGAGGCCATCGAAAGCCGCTACCAGGTGAAGATCATCGAGATGAATCCGGCACGCTGCCGGTATTTGTCCGACACCCTCGACAGCACCGTGGTCCTGCAGGGCAGCGCCTCGGATCGTGATCTGCTGCTGGAAGAAAACATCGCCGACGCCGATATCTTCCTGGCCCTGACCAACGATGACGAAGCCAACATCATGTCGTCGTTGCTGGCCAAGCGGCTGGGGGCGAAGAAGGTGATGACCATCATCAACAACCCGGCCTACGTCGACCTGATCCAGGGCGGCGATATCGACATCGCCATCAGCCCGCAACTGGCGACCATCGGCACCTTGCTGGCCCACGTGCGGCGCGGCGATATCGTCAGTGTGCACTCGTTGCGCCGGGGTGCGGCGGAAGCCATCGAGGCGATTGCCCACGGTGATTCAAAATCGAGCAAGGTGATTGGCAAGGCGATCCGCGATATCGGCCTGCCGCCGGGCACCACCATCGGCGCAATCATTCGCGATGAAGAAGTGATCATCGCCCACGACGACACGGTGATCGCCACGGGCGACCACGTGATTCTGTTCCTTGTGGATAAAAAACATATCCGCGATGTGGAGAAGCTGTTCCACGTGGGCCTGAGCTTTTTCTGATCAAACGGAGTGACCGACATGCTCGAATCCCTGGAAAAAATGCTCGCCAAGGGCGTGGATAACTCACTGCTGCGGTTTGGTTTGGGCAAGGGTTATCTTGATCTGAAGGACAACGCCAAAGCGGCCGAGCATTTGCAGAAATGCGTCGAGTTCGACCCGAAGTATTCGGCGGCGTGGAAGCTGTTGGGCAAGGCGCAGTTGGGGCAGGGTGATAACGCTGCAGCGCGGTTAGCTTGGGAGAAGGGTATTGAAGCGGCCCTGGCACATGGCGACAAGCAGGCCGAAAAGGAAATGACCGTATTCCTGAAGAAACTCGACCGCCAAGTTTAAGCAGAACCCAATGTGGGAGCGGGCTTGCTCGCGAAGGCGTCGTGTCAGTCACCGAATTTGTGTCTGATACACCGCCTTCGCGAGCAAGCCCGCTCCCACATTTTGTTTTGTGCCAACCTTGAGTCAGCCGTAAATCAATACCACCGCGCCTCACCCGGCGGGCGTTTCTTGAAGCGTTTCATGCTCCACATGTACTGGCTCGGGTAAGCCCCCACATAGCGCTCCACCACCTTGCTCATCGCCGCACACGAAGTGGCGGTGTCGGTGCTGTACATGTCTTCCGGCGCCGCTTCCAGGATCACTTTGTAGCCCGAGCCATCCGGCAGCCGCAGGGCATGCAGGAACACCCCGACCGCCTTGTGCCCCGCCAGCATGTTCGGCACGAACTTGCTGGTCAGCGCCTGGGTGGCGAAGAACGGCACGAAGATCCCGGCCGATTCCGCCGGCTCCGGATCCGCAGGAATGCCCACCTGGCCGCCTTTGCGCACTTCCTTGATGACACTGAGGATGCCTTCCTTGGTGGACGCCGCCACGCGGTTACCCAGTTGCACCCGCTGTTTGCGCAGCAAGTCATCCACCGCCTTGAGCTTCGGCGGGCGGTAGAAAATGATCGGTTTGCATTGGCTGCAATAGAAGTGGTTCAACACTTCCCAGTTGCCCAGGTGGCTGGTGATACCGACCACGCCTTTGCCCGAGGCCAGGGCTTCGTGCAGCACTTCCAGGCCTTCGACCTCGCGCACCAGGTCGATGGAACGCTGGGCCGGCCAGATCCAGGCGCAGGCGCTTTCGGTCAGGGACTTGCCGATGTCCATCAGGCTGCGTCCAACGAGACGCTCGCGCTCGGCCGGATCCATGTCCGGGAAGCATTTGGACAGGTTGATCCGCACCGTCTCGCGGGAACGGTTGGGGGTTTTCCACATGATCCAGCCAATTGCCGAACCGACCGCTTGCACCGCGCGCCAGGGCAGCAGGGCAAACAACCGAAGAGCGCCTACCAGCAAGGCGCCTTTAAACTTTTCCACAGGTCACTCCTGATCGTGTGTGGTGCGCAAAGCCGCCATTCTAACCGGCGTTGGCGAGGTCCGCGTAACGGTCGCAGTCCTGAGTGTGGTCCATGACCATGCCCGAGGCCTGCATGAACGCGTAACAGATGGTCGGCCCGACGAAGGTGAAGCCGGCTTTTTTCAAGGCTTTGCTCATGGCCTCAGCCTCCGGCGTAATGGCCGGAACCTGGCTGCGGTCCTTGAAATGATTGACCTTGGGCACGCCGCCCACAAACGACCACAGAAACTCCACGGGGTCCTGCAGCGCCAGCCAGGCGGCGGCATTGCGCCGGGTGGCATTGAGTTTCAGGCGGTTACGCACGATGCCCGGATCGAGCATCAGCGCTTCGATCTCGGCATCGCTCAGTTGGGCCAGACGCTGCGCATCAAAGCCGAACAAGACCTTTCGATAATGCTCGCGTTTGCGTAAAACGGTGATCCAGGACAGGCCCGCCTGGAACCCTTCGAGCAAAAGCAACTCGAACAGTCCCTGCGCATCGCGCAGCGGCGTTCCCCACTCCTGATCGTGATAAGCCATGTACAGCGGATCTTCAGAACACCAAAAGCAGCGTGGCATAAGGCTCCAGGGGATGGTGGCGCGGCCGAATCGGGTATACTCCCGCTCTTTAAATCGCAGCCCAAGTAACAGGTGAATTTCGTGAGCCAGCCTACGCCAGCCGTGCGTACCTTCCAAGACTTGATCCTCGCCCTCCAGCAATACTGGGCCGAGCAAGGTTGTGTGGTACTTCAGCCCTACGATATGGAAGTAGGCGCCGGCACTTTCCACACCGCTACCTTCCTGCGGGCCATCGGCCCGGAAACCTGGAACGCCGCTTATGTGCAGCCCAGTCGTCGCCCGACTGACGGCCGCTACGGCGAAAACCCGAACCGCCTGCAGCACTACTACCAGTTCCAGGTGGTTCTGAAGCCAAACCCGGACAACTTCCAGGAGCTGTACCTGGGCTCGTTGAAACATGTCGGCCTGGACCCGCTGGTCCACGACATCCGTTTCGTCGAAGACAACTGGGAATCGCCAACCCTGGGCGCCTGGGGCCTGGGCTGGGAAGTCTGGCTCAACGGTATGGAAGTGACGCAGTTCACTTACTTCCAGCAAGCCGGCGGCATCGAGTGCTACCCGGTGACCGGCGAGATCACCTACGGTCTCGAGCGCCTGGCCATGTACCTGCAAGGCGTGGACTCGGTCTACGACCTGGTGTGGGCTGACGGCCCGTTCGGCAAGGTGACCTACGGCGACGTGTTCCACCAGAACGAAGTGGAGCAGTCGACCTACAACTTCGAGCACGCCAACGTCGAGAAGCTGTTCGAACTGTTCGACTTCTATGAAAGCGAAGCCAAGCGCCTGATCGAACTGGATCAGCCGCTGCCGTTGCCAAGCTATGAAATGGTTCTGAAGGCATCCCACACCTTCAACCTGCTGGACGCCCGTCGTGCCATCTCGGTAACTGCGCGCCAGCAATACATCCTGCGTGTACGCACCCTGGCGCGTTCCGTCGCCCAAGCCTACCTGTTGGCTCGCGCCAAGCTGGGCTTCCCGATGGCCACCCCGGACCTGCGTGATGAAGTGTTGGCTAAGCTGGAGGCTGCACAATGAGTGCTCAAGATTTCCTGGTTGAACTGGGCACCGAAGAGCTGCCACCCAAGGCACTGAATACCCTGGCCGACGCATTCCTGGCCGGTATCGAAAAAGGCCTGCAAACCGCTGGCCTGAAGTTCGCCGCAAAAAAAGTCTACGCCGCGCCGCGCCGACTGGCTGTGTTGCTCACCGCACTGGAAACCCAGCAGCCGGACCGCAGCATCAACCTCGACGGCCCGCCACGCCAGGCCGCCTTCGATGCTGAAGGCAACCCGACTCAAGCCGCCCTTGGTTTTGCCAAGAAGTGTGGCGTCGAGCTGAGCGAAATCGACCAGAGCGGCCCGAAGCTGCGTTTCAGCCAGGTCATCACCGGCAAGCCGACCGCCAGCCTGTTGCCGACCATCGTTGAAGACTCGCTGAACGACCTGCCGATTCCCAAGCGCATGCGCTGGGGTGCCCGCAAGGAAGAGTTCGTGCGCCCGACCCAATGGCTGGTGATGCTGCTCGGTGACCAGGTCATCGACTGCACCATCCTCGCCCAGAAGGCCGGCCGTGATTCACGTGGCCACCGCTTCCACCATCCTGAAGCCGTGCGCATCACCGCGCCCGCCAACTACCTCAATGACCTGCGTGCAGCCTATGTGCTGGCGGATGCCAATGAGCGCCGCGAGCTGATCAGCAAGCGTACCGAAGAGCTGGCCCGCCTGCAGGAAGGCACCGCCATCGTGCCGCCAAGCCTGCTGGACGAAGTGACCGCTTTGGTTGAATGGCCAGTGCCGCTGGTGTGCTCGTTCGAGGAACGATTCCTCGACGTGCCGCAGGAAGCGCTGATCACCACCATGCAGGACAACCAGAAGTATTTCTGCCTGCTGGACGTCGACGGCAAGCTGCTGCCGCGCTTCATCACCGTGGCCAACATCGAAAGCAAGGACCCCCAGCAGATCATCGCCGGTAACGAAAAAGTCGTTCGCCCGCGCCTGACTGACGCCGAGTTCTTCTTCAAGCAAGACAAGAAGCAGAAGCTCGAAGACTTCAACCTGCGCCTGCAGAACGTGGTGTTCCAGGAAAAACTCGGCAGCGTCTACGACAAGGCCGTACGGGTTTCCAAGCTGGCGGCCTACATCGCGCCACGCATTGGTGGCGATGCTGCCTGGGCTGCGCGTGCCGGCCTGCTGTCCAAGTGCGACCTGGCCACCGAGATGGTCGGCGAGTTCCCGGAGATGCAAGGTGTTGCCGGTTACTACTACGCCCTGAATGATGGCGAGCCGCAGGATGTCGCCCTCGCGCTGAACGAGCAGTACATGCCGCGCGGTGCTGGCGCCGAGCTGCCGACCACCCTCACCGGTGCGGCCGTGGCCATCGCTGACAAGCTGGATACCCTCGTCGGTATCTTCGGTATCGGCATGTTGCCTACCGGCAGCAAAGACCCGTATGCGCTGCGCCGTGCGGCCCTGGGCGTGCTGCGCATCCTGATCGACAAGAAGCTCGACCTCGACCTGACCCAGGCCGTGGTGTTTGCGGTTGGCCAGTTCGGTGCCAAGGTCAAGCAAGCGGGCCTGGCCGAGCAAGTGCTGGAGTTCGTGTTCGACCGTCTGCGTGCGCGTTACGAAGACGAAGGCGTGGACGTTTCGGTGTACCTGTCGGTACGTGCCCTGCAACCAGGTTCGGCGCTGGACTTCGACCAGCGTGTGCAGGCCGTACAGGCCTTCCGCAAGCTGCCGGAAGCCGGTGCCCTGGCCGCCGTGAACAAGCGTGTGTCGAACCTGCTGAGCAAGGCCGACAACCTCGGTAATGCCGAAGTCGACCCGGGCCTGTTTGCCGATGCCAAGGAGTTCTCGCTGAACTCGGCCATCGCCAAGGCGGAAAACGCAGTGAAGCCGCTGATCGCCGAACGCAACTACGCCGAAGCACTGGCGCGCCTGGCCACCTTGCGTGAGCCGGTGGATGCGTTCTTCGAAGCGGTGATGATCAATGCCGAAGACGCGGGCGTGCGGAAAAACCGCTACGCCATGCTGGCGCGCCTGCGCGGCCTGTTCATCAATATCGCTGACATTTCCGTACTGAGCTGACCATGTTGAAACTGCTGATTCTCGATCGGGACGGAGTGATCAATTACGACTCCGACGCTTACATCAAATCGGTGGCGGAATGGATTCCACTGCCCGGCTCGATCGAGGCCATCGCGCAGTTGAGCAAAGCGGGCTGGACGGTGGCCATCGCCACCAACCAGTCCGGCATCGCCCGCGGCTACTACGACATCGCCACCCTCGACGCCATGCACGCGCGCCTGCGCACGCTGGTGGCCGAGCAGGGCGGTGAAGTAGGGCTGGTGGTGTATTGCCCGCACGGCCCGGATGAAGGCTGCGATTGCCGCAAGCCCAAACCGGGTATGCTTAAAACTATTGCTGAACATTACAACGTGCCGTTGGCTGGGCTATGGTTTGTCGGGGACAGCCTCGGTGACCTGGAAGCCGCCAAAGCCGTCGACTCTCAGCCAGTTTTGGTAAAAACCGGGAAAGGCGAAAAGACCCAGGCTAAAACCCTGCCGGTAGGTACCTTGATTTTTGACGATCTGGCGGCGGTTGCCGCAGAACTTATCAACAACTAGCAGCCCTTCTGACTTCCTGACCAAGGACTGTTCGGGAGCGCGCTTTTAACAGGCGGGCGTTGTCCCGCAACGGTAAATGCCGCCATGTCGATTTTGCAGGCCATCAGAACCTTCTTCTTTTACCTGCTGTTGGGCACCAGCTCTTTTCTCTGGTGCACCCTGAGCTTTTTTATCGCGCCTTTCCTGCCGTTCAAGGCGCGCTATCGTTTCATCAACGTCTTTTGGTGCAACTGCGCGCTGTGGTTGACCAAGGTGTTCCTGAACATTCGTTTCGAGATCAAGGGCGCCGAAAACGTCCCGGACCAGCCTTGTGTGATTCTGTCGAACCACCAGAGCACCTGGGAAACCTTTTTCCTGTCTGCGTATTTCTCGCCCCTGAGCCAGGTGCTCAAGCGTGAGCTGCTGTACGTACCATTCTTCGGCTGGGCCATGGCCATGCTGCGACCGATCGCCATCGACCGCGACAACCCCAAGGCCGCACTCAAGCATGTGGCCAAGAAGGGCGATGAGCTGTTGAAGGATGGGGTTTGGGTGCTGATCTTCCCTGAAGGCACACGCGTGCCCTACGGCACTGTGGGCAAGTTCTCACGTGGCGGTACGGCCCTGGCGGTGAACGCCGGGCTGCCGGTGCTGCCGATTGCCCACAACGCCGGCAAGTTCTGGCCAAAGACCGGCTGGGCCAAGCGTGAAGGCACCATCACTGTAATCATTGGCGAGCCCATGTATGCCGAGGGCGAAGGCCCACGTGCCATTGCAGCGCTGAACGACCGTGCCCAGGCATGGAATGAAGCGCAACAACGGGCCATGGGTTCGTTGCCGCCGGAGCCGGTTGTGGTCGACACGCCGGTGATTTGAGTTTCTGTGGATAACCTGTGTACGGTTTGTTGGCGAATTGCGCTTTTTAGCTTATAGGCTGCTGATTTACTTACATATTTCCCAAGCTCATAAAACAGCGGAAAAGGTGCATAAGTTTTTCCCGCATTAAAAAACCGGTCCTTGAGACCGGTTTTTTATGCACAGGTGAAAAGCCGCGATTCAGTCTCGCCACAATGGCAGCTGAAGCATGAAGGTCGTACCTTTATCCACCTCGCTTTCGCAGCGAATTCTCCCACCGTGACGATCCACGACGGCCTTGACCATGGTCAGCCCCAACCCCAATCCTTCACTGCCCTGAGCCGAGGCGAAGCGCCGGTATTGAGCGAAGAGTTCGGGCAAATCCTGCGGGGAGATTCCTCGCCCCTGGTCGCTGATACGGCACTCCAAAGCGTCTTCATGGCGGGTCAGGCTTAACGTAACGGTGGTGCCCGATGGGCTGTATTTCACCGCATTTTCCAACAGGTTGAACAAGGCGCGGGTCAGCAGCGATTGATCCGCCCACACCATTTCTTCGCCGACTTCATCCAGGTGATGGACCAGGCGAATGCCTTTCAACTGGGCGTGCACTGCGACTTGATCAAATGCGTCGAGTACCAACATGGCGAACAGGCTGGGCTGGAATTGGTAGCCATCGGATTCGGCTTTCGCCAACTGCACGAATGATTCGGTCAGGTTCAGGGCACGGCGGACTTGTTGTTCGATCTGCGCAAATATCGGCGCGGCGGAGTCCTGAACATCCAACAGGGCCAGGATCGCCGAATGCGGCGCACGCAGGTCATGGGACAGAAAGCGCAGCAGGGTCTCCCGTTGCTGCTGGGCATCACGCTCAATGCTCAGGTCTGTGAGGCTCAGCAGCCAGCCCAGGGCCACGTCACCGTCTGCAGGCAGCAGCGGCGCCAGGTCGAGGCGCAGGCTGCGGTCAAGGGTGTCGCGGAACTCGACAATATCCAGCGTCGACAGGGCAGGGCGAACACCGTCCTGCAGCGGTGGATAACCCAATGCGGCGAGCTGATCCAAGAGGTTTTCGGCCACCAGTTCATTGCCGAACACATCGCGGGCAATTCGATTGGCCAGCAGGACGTTGCCCTTGGGGTCGGTAATCAAGGTTGCTACAGGCAAACATTCCAGCCCATCGGCCATGAAGCGACGAGTGTCCCGGGTACGGCTGACCGCTTGTTCGAGGGCGAAGATTCGTCCCTGCAATACATCACCCTGGCTGGCGGGCGCTCGACGGCGCTCCGGGAGCACTTTGGGTTCGTTGTCCAGGCGTGCCAGTTCCCAGCCGAAGTAGGCCAGGATCACGCTCAGGCGCCGCCAGTTCCAGATCAGGTAGCTGAGCAGCATGCCAATCAGACTTGCTGCCGGCGACCACCAATGGCCCAGGCGCAACAGGCCCCATGAACCCAGAAGCGCAGCCACCATGCAACCGAGGGTCAGCCACAGTGCATAACGCGGGCGAAACAGCAGAAGGCCCAACAGCACCGCGACCATCGCGGTGGCCAGTAGCGTCGCCATCCACACGGGCAGATCGACAATACTGCGCCCTTGCAGCAAGCCATTGAGAATATTTGCCTGGATCTCCACGCCCGGGGTGGTGCCGACACTGGCCGAAAGCGGCGTGACATAACGGTCGCCCATGCCCGGTGCCGTAGCGCCAATCAGGATCAAGCGGTCGCGCAGCAACTCGGATGGC
Organism: Pseudomonas sp. KK18; assembly: GCF_037094675.1. Lineage (NCBI taxonomy): Bacteria > Pseudomonadati > Pseudomonadota > Gammaproteobacteria > Pseudomonadales > Pseudomonadaceae > Pseudomonas > Pseudomonas sp. KK18. The sequence continues at coordinate 9,503 of NZ_CP146605.1, read as the reverse complement.
ACCTCCCCGCGCAAGACACTGATATACGGCACGCTGGGAAAGCCGGCATGACTGGCAATAAAAGGAATTCGAATGGCATTTTCCCGCTGCCAGCTGGAGCTTTCCGACGGACCAGGTGCGCCCGGCATTCCGGATGGCTGGCCGCTCAGTTCAAACGCCAGCCAGGCTAACTGCGGTGTCAAATTACCTGGTGGACCTTCACGCAAATACAGGCTTCGAACGATGCCGTCGCTGTCCGCTTCCACGTTGATATGGCCGACGCTACGGGCGCAATCACGCAAGGGCAACACGGGCAGGATTTGCGCCACAGGCTGGCCGTAGCGCGGCGAGCCTTCACGAATCAAAGGCAACAGGACGTTGCCAGCGTTGCACATAGCCTCGGCCAGGCGCAGGTCATTGGCTGGCTCCCGGGCGGGCTCGCTGAAGATCACATCAAACAGGATGCCGGCAGGCTTGGCGGCGCTCAGCCGATCAAGCAGGTCGGCATGCATACGTCGGGACCACGGCCATTGGCCGAGCTCCTTCAGGCTTCGGTCGTCGATCGTGACCAGCAGGATGCGTGGATCCACCGATAAAGGCGCCAGCCGGCGGAGGCTGTCATACAGCAGGTTATTGAGGGCCAGGCCAGGGCTCAGGGACAGGAAGGCCGTGATGGGTAATAGCAACAGGCTGACCCACAGCCATTCGCGCACCAGGCCATTGAACAGCCGCTGAGCCTGAGTCGGTTGGCGCTTTTCAGCCCTGTGCCACAGCCTCACCGGCTCGCGTCCAGGGCACTACTGCACGCGGTTCGCGGGTGGGTAATAGAAAATGTCATAAACCCCGGTTTCTCCCTCAAGCCCGTGTTCATCATATGCCGACAAGCGAACGTGATAGAACGATGCTTTCAGCCCAGTGAAGCGCATTTGCGGCTTGTCGGAGAAGTTTTCCTGCTTGATGTTCAGAAACTCCTTATCGGTCGCGACCTGGGCCCGGTAGCGCTGGGCCCCGGCCAATGGCCGCAGGAACAGGGTCCAGACAGGCGCATCGCCCTTTTGACCGTCCTGGCCGACCAACCGTGGCGCATCAAGCAGTTCCACGGGTTTGAGTTCGCCTTGTTTCTTGAACGCGAGGCCCTGCCGCGCACCAACCTTTACTTCACCAGAGACTGGACCGGTAATGGGCTTCTTCTTGATAGGGCGCGGGGTCGGTGGAGCGTCATCACGATTGACCGCCACTTGCCCGTTGAGTACTTCCACCAGCGATTGTTCGCCATCGTTACGTACACGGAAATGCGTGCCGCGTACCCCCAGAACGCCCACCGGGGTCATGATCTGGAAACGGTCATAGTCGCTGGCACGCTTGATCACGTAAGCCTCGACCTGACCTTCTTCAAGAATCACCTGGGGAATGGATTGCTCCTCGACCAGATGCAATCGGACCTGGGAGCTGGAGGGCAAGACAATCCGCGAGCCGTCCCCCAGCAACAGGCTGACAAATGCGCCCGATGAGGTTTTTACGCTTTCTTGTTCATCAATGAACATGCCTTCTTCCAGGGCCGTGGACACACCCTTGGCATCCAGTTTCCAGGCTTCGCCCGTGAGGTGCTGCACCACCGCCGGAAGCGGTTGCGCGCGGCACATCCGGTTGTCGTCGATATAGGGTGCACGGGGAGGGGCAGGGCGTGCCAAGGCCGGAAGACTCACTACGCCAAGCGTAACGATCAGGCCCGAACTCAACAGCGTAGAAGCGGCAGAGCGGAATCGGCAGGGGAAAAAGGTCATGGCGCTCATCAAGATTCTAGTTCTAATGGGTCATCAGAAAGCACTTTCAGGCAGCGTCTTGCAGCGGGAAGACCTTGAGTACCGTCTACGATACTCGATGAGGTATCCAGTCGATAGCCGAAATATCTGGGGGCGTGAGATCCATTGCAGAAGATGACACGTCCCTGTGTCGGAGCACTTCCGTCGCTCCAATCCGTGTGTCATCCAGCGAGAGCGAATTTACCTACAACATAGGTGCATCGGACCGATTCGCAACATTTGTTCAGATTTGCGGGTACTTAAAATACCCAACGTTGGGTCTGCTGCTGTTCGCTGAGTTGCTGAAACGGTGAACGGGCGAAGCCCATGCCATTGCCGGGCTCACTCAAAGTCTGCCGTTCCTCGAACGGCATAGGTATCGCCGGCTTATTGGCCCCGACCGTTTCCGTGCCCAGCGTAGCAACCATCACCACCAATACCAGTCTTCCCCATACATCAACCTTCCCCAGAACGGCCATACGTCTCGAAACAGCATAAAACCAGATTGCCATTGATCCTTTTCCTGAAGGTCTCGAGCCGGTATCTTCCCAGCTTGGGTGTTGACGATTTCCAATGGCTTGCGGCCATTTGATATCAGCGTACCGAGAGATTCAGAGGGCCTGAGAATCTGGCCATAATTGTTCAGATTCGATGCCCGCATTCTTCAATAAGAAAGGACCCTGCCATGCGTGTCGCAATATTGGATGACGAACCTGCTGAACTGCGGCGGGTGGAACAGACACTGCGACAAATCCCCAGCGCTGCGGATCAGCCATGGACCCTGCACTGCTTCGAGCGTGGAGAAGACCTGCTGCGACAACTGCGCCGCGAGACCTTCGACTTGCTGATCCTTGACTGGCAACTGCCCGACCTCAGTGGCCTGGCATTGCTGCGCTGGACCCGCGAGCACATGGAAGCGCCGCCAGCCGCCATCATGCTTACCAGCCGCGATGCCGAGAGCGATATCGTCCAGGCGCTGAACAGTGGTGCCGATGATTACGTCAGCAAGCCGTTTCGTCCCAACGAGCTTAAGGCTCGGGTGAATGCCGTTCTGCGTCGCCACGGGTTGCAGAAGTCTGCAGCCAGTGAGGTGCATACCTTCAATGACCTGACCTTTGATGATGCTGAACTCACGGTGAGCAGGGCGGGAAAACCCATCAGCCTGACGGAGCGCGAATACCGCCTGGCGCGGTGCCTGTTTGAGAACCTGGCGCGGCCGCTGTCTCGAGAGTACCTGTATGAACGGTTCTGGACCCATGAGGAGATGGTGTCGTCGCGGCCGCTGGATACGCATATTTATCGGCTGCGGAATAAGCTCGGGCTGACGGCGGATCGGGGTTGGCAGTTGCTGACGATCTATGGGTACGGATATCGGTTGGAGAGTGTGACGGCGGCTTCCGAGGACTGAGATGTTCCACGTGGAGCATTTATAAAATGCTCATATCCAGCCCATAAAAAAGGCCAACGCTAAGCGTTGGCCTTTTTTGTTTTTGCGCTGCAACCTGATCAGAAGTCCAGGTTGGAAACCGCCAGGGCATTGCTCTCGATGAAGTCACGACGAGGCTCGACCGCATCACCCATCAGGGTGTTGAAGATCTGGTCCGCGCCAATGGCGTCTTCGATGGTCACGCGCAGCATGCGACGCTGGGCTGGGTCCATGGTGGTTTCCCACAGCTGATCCGGGTTCATTTCGCCCAGACCTTTGTATCGCTGAATGGTATGGCGCTTGGTGCTTTCCGCCATCAACCAGTCCAGGGCTTCCTTGAACTCTTTGACCGCTTTCTTGCGCTCGCCACGCTGAATGTAAGCACCGTCGTCCAGCAGGGTGCTCAGTTGCGCGCCGAGGGTAACAACCGTCTTGTAGTCGTTGCTGCCGAAGAAGTCGCGGTTGAAGGTGACGTAGTTCGACAGGCCGTGGGAAATCAGTTCGACCTCTGGCAGCCAGACGTTACGTTCACGGTCTTCACGCAGGCTGGCTTTGTAGACCAGGCCGGATTTTTCAACGGTACGCAGGCGGACTTCGTACTGGGCCAACCAAGCCTGCATGTGAGCATGATCACCCAACTGTTCCAGGCTGACGGATGGCAGGTAGATGAAGTGCTCGGTCAGCTCCTGGGGGTACAGGCGCGACAAACGCTTGAGGGTCTTCATCACCATGCGGAAGTCGTTTACCAGGCGCTCCAACGCTTCACCGGAGATGCCCGGGGCTTCGTCGTTCAAGTGCAGGCTCGCATCTTCCAGGGCCGACTGCGTCATGTACTCTTCCATGGCGTCGTCGTCTTTGATGTATTGCTCTTGCTTGCCTTTTTTCACTTTGTACAACGGTGGCTGGGCGATGTAGATGTAGCCACGCTCGATCAACTCCGGCAACTGACGGAAGAAGAACGTCAGCAGCAGGGTGCGGATGTGCGAACCGTCAACGTCAGCATCGGTCATGATGATGATGTTGTGATAGCGCAGCTTGTCGATGTTGTACTCATCGCGGCCGATGCCACAGCCCAGGGCGGTGATCAAGGTGCCGACTTCCTGCGAGGAAATCATCTTGTCGAAACGCGCCTTCTCGACGTTGAGGATCTTACCCTTCAACGGCAGGATGGCCTGGGTGCGACGGTTGCGACCCTGCTTGGCGGAACCGCCAGCAGAGTCACCTTCCACCAGGTACAGTTCGGAGAGGGCAGGGTCTTTCTCCTGGCAGTCAGCCAGTTTGCCCGGCAGGCCGGCGATATCCAGCGCACCTTTACGACGGGTCATCTCACGGGCTTTACGCGCCGCTTCACGAGCCCGTGCTGCGTCGATCATCTTGCCGACAACCAGCTTGGCTTCGTTCGGGTTTTCCAGCAGGAAGTCGGAGAAGTACTTGCCCATTTCCTGTTCGACCGCTGTCTTCACTTCGGAGGACACCAGCTTGTCTTTGGTCTGGGAGCTGAACTTCGGATCCGGAACCTTGACCGAGATAATGGCGGTCAGGCCTTCGCGGGCATCGTCACCGGTGGTGGCGACTTTGTGTTTCTTCGCCAGGCCTTCCGCTTCGATGTAGGTGTTCAGGTTACGCGTCAGTGCAGAACGGAAACCCACCAGGTGAGTACCGCCATCGCGCTGAGGAATGTTGTTGGTGAAGCACAACAGGTTCTCGTTGAAGCTGTCGTTCCACTGCAGGGCGATTTCTACGCCGATGCCGTCTTCACGCTGGATGTTGAAGTGGAACACCTGATTGACCGCGGTCTTGTTGGTGTTCAGGTATTCAACGAACGCACGCAGGCCGCCTTCGTACTTGAACAGCTCTTCCTTGCCGCTGCGTTCGTCCTTGAGGACGATACCCACACCGGAGTTCAGGAAAGACAGTTCACGAATCCGCTTGGCCAGAATGTCCCAGCTGAAGTGGATGTTCTTGAAGGTTTCAGCCGAAGGCTTGAAGTGAATCTGCGTACCAGTGCTTTCGCTGTCACCGACGATTTTCATCGGTTCCTGTGGAACACCATGAACGTAAGTCTGTTCCCAGATCTTGCCGCTACGACGTACAGTCAGGATCAGCTCTTCGGAAAGGGCGTTTACTACCGAAACACCTACACCGTGCAAACCGCCGGATACTTTATAGGAGTTATCGTCGAACTTACCGCCGGCGTGGAGCACGGTCATGATGACCTCTGCCGCCGAAACGCCTTCTTCTTTATGCACATCTACCGGAATGCCGCGACCGTTGTCGCGTACGGTGATGGATTCGTCCGGGTGGATGATGATGCTGATGTCGTCGCAGTGACCGGCCAAAGCTTCGTCGATCGAGTTATCGACCACCTCGAACACCATGTGGTGCAGACCGCTGCCATCATCGGTATCACCGATGTACATACCGGGACGTTTGCGTACGGCATCCAAACCTTTAAGCACTTTAATGCTGGTCGAGTCGTACGTATTCGTATTTTCTTCGCTCATGCCTTCACTCCCGATGGTCGTGGGTCTGGGTGATACGGCCTTGTTCCACGTGGAACAAAGCGACTGGCGTTTCCGTCTGCCAGCCTTCCCTCAATAATTCGTGGTCTACACAGGTGATAAACACCTGGCAGCGTAAGTCTTCCAACAAGCGGCATAACGCGCGGCGGTGCTGCTCGTCCAGTTCGGACGGCAAGTCATCCACCAGATAAATACATTGCCCGCGCCGGGCCTGGCTAACCAGATGCCCCTGGGCGATACGCAAAGCGCAGACCACCAACTTCTGCTGACCGCGGGACAAGATATCCGCAGCATTATGTGCGCCCAATCTAAGGCGCAAATCAGCCCGTTGTGGTCCGGCCTGGGTGTGACCAATTTGCTGATCCCGTTGCAAGGACGTCGCGAGCACTGCACTCAGTTCCCGGTCTTTGTCCCAACCACGGTAGTAGCTCAACGTCAGCCCCTCGAGTTCAAGTAACTCGCTCAAGGTCTGCTCAAAGACTGGTTTCAAGGCTTTGATATAGGCGCGGCGGTATTCATCTATTTCAGCGCTGGCCAGGCACAGTTCCCGGTCCCAAGCAGCTTGCGAAGCGGCGTCAAGTGTACCATGCCGCAGCCATGAGTTCCGCTGCCGCAGGGCCTTCTGCAGGCGCTGCCAAGTGGCCATGAAACGCGGTTCCACGTGGAACACTCCCCAGTCGAGGAATTGCCTGCGGATTTTTGGCGCGCCTTCCAGCAAGCGGAAGCTGTCCGGGTTGATCAGTTGCAGCGGCAGGATTTCTGCCAGCTGCGCAGCACTACGAGCATTCTGCCCATCGATGCGGATTTGAAACTCCCCCTGACGATCACGAGAAATCCCCAGGCTGCTATGACCGCCTTCGGCCAATTCGACTTGGCCAAATACTGTGCACGCCAGTTGTTCGTACTGAATCACCGGTAACAAGCGGGCACTGCGAAAGGAACGAGCGAGCCCCAGCAGGTGAATGGCTTCCAGCACGCTGGTTTTGCCACTGCCGTTGGCGCCGTGGAGGATATTGATGCGGGGGGAGGGGGAGAAGGTCACCGGGTGCAAATTGCGCACCGCGGTGACCGAGACGCGACTGAGGGACATCTAGCTTCTGCTGAACATGATTACAGGCGCATCGGCATGACAACGTAAGCCGAGTCATCGTTGTCGGATTCTTGTACCAGGGCGCTGCTGTTGGAGTCAGACAGAATCAGGCGAACCTGTTCAGTGGTCATCACGCCCAGCACGTCCAGCAGGTAGCTGACGTTGAAGCCGATTTCCAGGTTGCCGCCGTTGTAGTCGACGCCCACTTCTTCTTCCGCTTCTTCCTGCTCAGGGTTATTCGCCTGGATTTTCAGTTGGCCGTTGGCCAATTGCAGGCGGATACCACGGTATTTCTCGTTGGAAAGAATGGCGGTACGGCTGAACGCTTCACGCAGGGCCTGACGATCACCAATCACCAGCTTGTCGCCGCCTTTAGGCAGAACGCGCTCGTAATCCGGGAACTTGCCGTCAACCAGCTTGGAAGTGAAGGTGAACTCGCCAGTGGTCGCGCGGATGTGGTGCTGGCCCAGCACGATACTGACATTGCCATCCGGCTCAGTCAGCAGGCGCGCGAGTTCCAGAATACCTTTACGCGGCACGATCACCTGGTGGCGATCCGGCTGACCGATATCGGCTTTCATCGAGCACATGGCCAGTCGGTGACCGTCGGTGGCTACGGCGCGGATGATGCCTTCGGAGACTTCCAGCAGCATGCCGTTAAGGTAATAACGCACGTCCTGCTGGGCCATGGCGAAACTGGTGCGCTCGATCAAACGGCGCAGTCGGCTTTGTTCCAGGCTGCAGGTCAGCGAGCCTGGGCCTTCTTCCACGGTCGGGAAGTCGTTGGCCGGCAAGGTCGACAGGGTGAAACGGCTGCGACCGGCCTTGACCACCAGCTTTTGCTCATCAACCTTGATGTCAATCAGCGCGTCGTTGGGCAGGCTCTTGCAGATGTCCATCAGCTTGCGCGCCGGCACGGTGATCTCGCCGGGTTCGGCGGGCTCTTCGAGCTGGACGCGACCGACCAGCTCGACTTCCAGGTCGGTACCGGTCAAGGACAATTGCTGGCCTTCGACAACCAGCAATACGTTGGAAAGCACCGGCAAGGTCTGTCGGCGCTCGACGACGCCTGCGACCAGTTGCAGGGGTTTCAACAGGGCTTCGCGTTGAATGGTGAAATGCATGGTCTAGTCCCTTGCCTTAATAAGCTGCGCTGGTGTTCATCAAGTAGTCAGTGTACGCAGCAGGTTCTTGTAGTCCTCGCGAATATCCGCGTCGGATTCCTTAAGTTCGTTGATCTTGCGGCACGCGTGCAAGACCGTGGTGTGGTCGCGACCGCCAAACACATCACCAATTTCCGGCAGGCTGTGGTTGGTCAGCTCTTTGGAGAGCGCCATCGCTACCTGGCGGGGACGTGCTACCGAGCGCGAACGGCGCTTGGACAGCAGGTCGGAAATCTTGATCTTGTAATACTCGGCCACGGTGCGCTGGATGTTATCCACACTCACCAGCTTGTCTTGCAACGCCAGCAGGTCTTTCAGGGATTCGCGAATCAGCTCGATGGTGATGTCACGACCCATGAAGTGCGAGTGAGCGATGACCCGCTTGAGTGCGCCTTCCAGTTCACGCACGTTGGAGCGAATGCGCTGGGCGATAAAGAACGCGGCGTCGTGCGGCAGGTCGACTTTGGCCTGGTCGGCCTTTTTCATCAGGATCGCGACGCGGGTTTCAAGCTCCGGCGGTTCTACCGCTACGGTCAGGCCCCAGCCGAAGCGCGACTTCAGGCGCTCTTCCAGGCCTTCGATTTCCTTCGGATAACGGTCACTGGTCAGGATGACCTGTTGGCCACCTTCGAGCAACGCGTTGAACGTATGGAAAAACTCTTCCTGGGAACGTTCCTTGCGGGCGAAGAATTGAATGTCATCGATCAGCAAGGCATCAACGGAACGGTAGAACCGCTTGAACTCGTTGATGGCGTTGAGCTGCAACGCCTTGACCATATCGGCCACGAAGCGCTCCGAATGCAGGTACACGACCTTGGCATTCGGGTTCTTCTTTAATAGGTGGTTACCCACGGCGTGCATCAAGTGAGTTTTACCCAAGCCAACGCCACCATAAAGGAAGAGCGGGTTGTAACCGTGCTTGGGATTGTCGGCGACCTGCCAGGCAGCCGCGCGGGCCAGCTGGTTGGATTTACCTTCGACAAAGTTCTCAAAGGTGAACGTGCGGTTCAGATAGCTGGTGTGCTTGAGCGCACCCTCTACCTGGACGGTGCGCTGTTCGGCACGAACCGGGGCCTGTTGTGAGCTGGCGCCGGCCATTGGGTCAAAGCTGTCGCGGGACGGCTCTTCATTTATAGGCGCGTTTTTCTGCGACGAGGATTTCGAAGGCGTCTGGGCGACCGGGGCTGGCGAGTTATTAACAGGTGCCGCAGCGGCCTGAGCCTGGGAGGCACTGGCTGCCAACGGTGCATTCGGCGCAGCACGAGGTGCCGAGCTACGTTTGCTGCCTATTAATAAGGAGAGCACCGGAGCAAGCCCGTTGCCGTGTTCGTCGAGCAATTCGAGAACGCGGCTCAGGTATTTCTCGTTGACCCAGTCGAGAACAAAACGATTGGGTGCGTAGACACGCAACTCGTCGCCTTCGGCTTCGACCTGTAGCGGACGGATCCAGGTGTTGAATTGCTGGGCAGGCAGCTCATCGCGCAAAAGCTCCACGCACTGCTGCCAAAGTTCCACTGACAC